>NC_021252.1:0-4800000 GCF_000400635.2 Amycolatopsis keratiniphila
GTGTCCGATCACCAGCACAATCTTGGCGTCATCTGGGAACAGGTCGTGCGCGAGCTGTCCGATGGCACCCTCTCCCCGCAGCAGCGCGCCTGGATGCGGGTGACCCGGCCGATCGGCCTGCTCGACGGCACCGCGCTCCTCGCCGCCCCCAGCGACTTCGCCAAGGAAGCGATCGAACGCGCCCTGCGCGGCGCGATCACCGAAGCCCTCTCGCGACGGCTCGGCCGCGCGGTCTCGCTCGCGGTGAAGGTCGACAGCACCGAGCCCCACACTTCGATGCCCCCGCCCTCGCCGGGACCTCGCTACGAACCGACGTCACCCGGCCGGGTGGAAAACGGGTCCGGCCCGGTGTCGGGTCCTCCTCCGCTGCCCGAGGGTGACGGCATGCTGTCCCCGACCAGGCCCCGGCCCGAGCCTCCGAAGCCGAGGCCGCCGCGGCAGCAGCCGGTGGACAACAGCCTCAACGATGGCGATGACAGCGATGAAGAAGTCGACGAAGAGGGCGAGGCCCTCGCCGCCGTGACGGAGATCTGGCCGACGTTCTCCGGTCAGCCGATCGCGGGCCAGCCCTACACCGCGCCGGCGCAGCCGCAGACGTCGAAGACGAAGCTCAACGAGAAGTACACGTTCGACACCTTCGTCATCGGGGCGTCGAACCGTTTCGCGCACGCGGCCGCGGTCGCCGTCGCCGAAGCACCGGCGCGCGCGTACAACCCGTTGTTCATCTGGGGAGAGTCCGGGCTCGGGAAGACCCACCTGCTGCACGCGGTCGGGCACTACGCCCAGCGGCTGTTCCCCGGTATGCGCGTGCGGTACGTGTCGACCGAAGAGTTCACGAACGACTTCATCAACTCGCTGCGCGACGACCGCAAGGTCGCGTTCCAGCGCCGCTACCGCGACATCGACATCCTGCTCGTCGACGACATCCAGTTCCTGGAAGGCAAAGAAGGTACGCAGGAAGAGTTCTTCCACACCTTCAACACCCTCCACAACGCGAACAAGCAGATCGTCGTCTCCTCCGACCGCCCGCCGAAGCGCCTCGAAACGCTGGAAGACCGGCTTCGCACGCGGTTCGAGTGGGGCCTCATCACCGACATCCAGCCGCCGGAACTCGAAACGCGTATCGCGATCCTTCGCAAGAAGGCGGCGCAGGACCGGCTCGCGGTTCCCGGCGAGGTCCTGGAGTTCATCGCTTCGCGCGTCGAGGCGAACATCCGGGAACTCGAAGGCGCGCTCATCCGCGTCACCGCCTTCGCGTCGCTGAACCAGCAGCCGGTCGACGTGGCCCTCGCCGAGATCGTGCTCCGGGACCTCATCCCGGATTCGCACGCGCCGGAGATCACCGCGCCGACCATCATGGGCGTCACGTCCGAGTTCTTCGACGTGACCCTCGACGACCTCTGCGGGCCCGGAAAGACGAAGGCGCTCGCGACCGCACGCCAGATCGCGATGTACCTCTGCCGCGAACTGACCGACATGTCGCTCCCGAAGATCGGGCAGACCTTCGGCGGCCGCGACCACACCACCGTCATGCACGCGGACAAGAAGATCCGCAAGGAGATGGCCGAACGACGGCGCATCTACGACCAGGTCCAGGAGCTGACCTCCAGGATCAAACAGCGCGCTCGGCAGTAATCCACTAGTACACAACGCTTTTCAGGGGCTCTCACCGTCCAGGTGGGAGCCCCTTCTTCGTGTCCACATAGGCCTGAAACGCGTGTAGAGCCGCGAAGCACGGGTACATGAGAAGAAGCGGCGAAGGGCGCGAAGGAGGCGAAGCGCGCTTGAGTCCCCTTCGCGTTTTTCCTTGTGTACAAAGGAATCCACATGCTGTGGGCAGCTTGTGCACAACTCCCTCGAGCCGGAGAGCTGCGGCGACCGGGATTCCGTCCACATCGCGCTCACAGGCAATCCACAGCATTTCCACACCAAGATCCACACGCTGTCCCCAGGTTGCCCACATCTTGTGCACAAGGGTGATGCGGGCTGCACAGATCACTCTCCCGAGCGATTCCGGTCACGAACGCCGCCCACAACCCTGGGTACAAACCGCCCCACAACTGGGGATAACCGTGGGGACAACTGTGGATGACTGTGGACAGATCGAGCGCCGCCCGAATCCATCCACGGACGCCCCCAGCTGTCCACCGTCCGTACACACCCGGAGTCCACAGGCTTCCGAGCGCCCGGACCTGCGCGAACGAGCCTTGTCCACACAATCCACAACACCTATTACTACTGCTGTCTTTTCTTCTTCTCTAGAAGAGAACAAAACAAAAACAGGCGAAGGACGAAGTTGGGGACAGCTCCGGAGCCGTGTCGTCTTGTCGACAAAAGCAAGGGGAGGCCGAGGTGACGTGGACCCCGGGGACGGCCTAACGTGGGTCCCTGCACCTGGTCTGCGTGTCGACGTGCGTTCGCGTCCTCGCACGGACCGAACACACCTGCGAGGCACCTGGCCATCGCGCTCTCCGGCCGAGGTGACCCGTTGAGCTTTCGAGCCGTCAGGGGCTCGGCTGTCGAAAGGAAGCGCGCATGAAGATCCGCGTCGAGCGTGACGGGCTGGCCGACGCCGTCGCGTGGGTGGCGAGAAGCCTCCCGTCGCGGCCTCCGGTCCCGGTTCTGGGCGGTGTCCTGCTCGATGCGGGATCCGACGGGACGAGTGACGCCCTCACCGTCTCCGGATTCGACTACGAGGTCTCCGCCACGGTCGGCGTCCCGGCCACCATCGCCGACGGCGGCCGCCTCCTGGTCTCCGGTCGTCTGCTGGCCGACATCACCAAGTCATTGCCCGCGCAGCCCGTCGAGATCTCCGTCGACGGCGCACGCGCGACCATCACCTGCGGGTCCGCGCGCTTCTCCTTGCCGACCATGCCGGTCGAGGACTACCCGCAGCTCCCGTCCCAGCCCGCCTTCGCCGGCGAGCTCACCGGTGACGCGTTCGGCCAGGCCGTCACCCAGGTCGTCGTCGCCGCGGGCAAGGACGACACCCTCCCGATGCTGACCGGTATGCGCCTGGAGATCTCCGGCTCCTCGCTGACCCTGGTCGCCACCGACCGCTTCCGGCTCGCCATGCGCGAGTTCACCTGGGAGCCGGCCGAGGGGCTGTCCGACGCCGCCGTGCTCGTCCCGGCGCGCACGCTCGCCGAGGCCGCGAAGACGCTCGGCGCCAGCGGCTCGAAGATCCGCCTCGCGCTCGCCAGCGGTGAAGGCCTTCTCGGTCTTTCCGGTTCCGGCCGCTACACCACGACCCGTCTCCTCGACGCGGAGTTCCCGCCGTACCGGCAGCTGCTGCCGGCGCAGCACACGTCGCGCGCCGTCATCGAGGTCTCCGCGCTCGCCGAGTCCATCAAGCGTGTTTCGCTGGTCGCCGAGCGTGGCACCCAGGTGCGGCTGGAGTTCAACGACGGTTCGCTGCGGCTTTCCGCCGGTGGCGACGACGAGGGTTCGGCCGAAGAAGAGCTTCAGGTCGACTACGAGGGTGAGCCGGTGACCATCGCGTTCAACCCGGGTTACCTCGTCGACGGGCTCGGCGCGCTGAACGCGAACCGGGCGGAACTGACGTTCACCACCCCGAACCGGCCGGCGCTGATCAAGCCCGCCGACGAGGAGGGCAACGTCGTCCCCGGCTACCTGTACCTCCTGATGCCGGTTCGCCTCCCGGGCTGACCGGCCTCCATTTCTGTTCGCACCAAAGGGGATCTTCATGGCTCAGCTGGGACTCATCGGCCTCGGCAAAATGGGGTTCAACATGCGTGAGCGGCTGCGCGCGGCCGGTCACGAGGTGGTCGGCTACGACCGCAACCCCGACGTCACCGACTCCACCTCACTCGAGGACATGGTGTCCAAACTGGACGGTCCGCGGATCGTCTGGATCATGGTGCCCGCCGGCGAGCCGACGCGGCAAACCGTCGCGGAGCTCGGCAACCTGCTGTCCGAGGGCGACCTCGTGATCGACGGCGGCAACTCGAAGTACACCGACGACCGGATCAACGCGGATCTGCTCGCCGCGAAGAAGATCGGTTACCTCGACTGCGGGGTTTCCGGTGGCGTGTGGGGCAAGGACAACGGCTACGGCCTGATGGTCGGCGGCGCGGCTTCGGACGTCGAGAAGGCCATGCCGATCTTCGACGCGCTTCGCCCTGAAGGCCCGCGTGACGAGGGCTTCTCGCACGCCGGCGCCGTCGGCTCGGGTCACTACGCGAAGATGATCCACAACGGCATCGAGTACGGCATGATGCAGGCCTTCGCCGAAGGTTTCGAGCTGCTCGAAGCCGCGAAGGTCGTCGAGAACGTGCCCGCGGTGATCAAGGGCTGGCAGCGGGGGACCGTCGTCCGCTCGTGGCTGCTCGACCTGCTCGTCCGCGCGCTCGACGAGGACCCGGAGCTGGACGACCTCGAGGGCTACGTCGAGGATTCCGGCGAAGGCCGGTGGACGCTGGAAGAGGCGATCAACAACGCGGTCCCGGCGCCGGTCATCTCGGCCGCGCTGTTCGCGCGGTTCGCCTCGCGCCAGGAGGACTCGGCCGCCATGCGGGCCGTCGCCGCGCTGCGCAACCAGTTCGGCGGGCACTCGGTCAAGAAGGCCGGCGACTAGGCGAGCGGGTTGTATTTAAGACATCTGCAGGTCACCGACTTCCGGTCCTGGCCACAAGCCGATCTCGCGCTCGAACCCGGCCCGACCGTCCTCGTCGGACAGAACGGCCGCGGCAAGACGAACCTCCTGGAGGCGATCGGCTACATCGCGACCCTGGGCTCGCACCGCGTCGCGACCGACGCGCCGTTGGTGCGGCACGGGTGCGAACGCGCGCTGATCAGGGTCGCGGTGGTCAACGAGGACCGTGAGCTGACGGTCGAGCTGGAGATCACGCCCGGCAAGGCGAACCGCGCGCGGGTCAACCGCGGCGCGGTCGGCAAGCCCCGCGACGTGCTCGGGATCCTGCGCACGGTGCTGTTCTCCCCGGAGGACCTGGCACTCGTGCGCGGGGATCCCGGGGAGCGCCGCCGCTTCATGGACGAGCTCCTCGTGCTGCGCGCTCCCCGGTACGCCGGGGTCCGCGCCGATTACGAGAAGGTGCTGAAGCAGCGGAACGCCCTGCTCAAGACGGCGGGCAAACGGCGTACGGGACGCGAAGACCCGTACGCGTTGTCGACGCTCGACGTCTGGGACGACCACTTGTCGGTGGCGGGCGCCGCGTTGCTGGCGGCCAGGCTCAACCTGATCGCCGACCTCGCGCCGTACGCGGCCTCCGCGTACATGGGGGTCGCGCCGGACTCGAGACCGGCGAAGATCGCGTACAAGTCGAGCCTGGGCGAAGCGATGCCGGAGGGCTACGGCACTCCGGACGGACCTCGCGCCGACCAAGCGGTCCTCAAGGAAGTGCTGGTCGAGGCCCTGAAACGGTCGCGGAACCTGGAGCTCGAACGCGGGGTGAGCATGGTCGGCCCGCATCGGGACGAGCTCGATCTCATCCTCGGCGAAGCACCTGCGAAGGGCTACGCGAGCCATGGGGAGTCCTGGTCGTTCGCGCTCGCGTTGCGTCTGGGAAGCTACGAGCTCCTGCGTGGCGAAGCCGGGGAACCGGTGCTTCTGCTGGATGATGTGTTCGCCGAGCTGGACCGGCGTCGCCGGGCCCGGCTGGCGGAGGTGGCGGCAGGCGCCGAGCAGGTGCTGGTGACCGCCGCCGTGGACGAGGACGTGCCCGCCGAACTGGCCGGACATCGCTTCCTCGTGGCCGATGGTGAGATCAACCGAGGGTGAATCCGCGCGGCGGACACCCCGGGTGATCGGCGCCACAGCAGTTGCCCACCGATCTGGGGACAAACCTGTGGACAGTGTGGATAACACCGTGAACGCGTTATCGCCCCGCGTGACCAAGGGGCCTGATAAGCGGCTTGACACCCCTCACCCGGGTGGTAACCCGAGTGAGGGAGCCTTGTTCGATACGCGGAGTGATCGCCCCTCGGTATCGAACGGCGCAACCGATACCGAAAGCAAAGAACCGACCACGGGTCGTGATCTCGCGCGTGCTGCTCTGGACGCCGCGAAGGCCAAAGCGAAGGCCCGCGGGGTTGAACCGGGCGTGCGCCGCGGCCGTATCACCGGAGGGGGAGCCGCTTCGGTCGGCCAAAGCCCGCGACGTCGTCGCTGGTCAGGGCCGGGCGCCGACGCCCGCGACCCGCAACCGCTCGGCAGGCTCGCCTCCAGGATCGCGGTCGACCGCGGCTGGAACACGCGGCTGGCCAACGGTCAGGTCTTCGGAAGCTGGACGCGCCTGGTGGGTGAAGAGGTCGCCGAACACGCTCAGCCGGTGGCCTTGAAGGACGGCGAGCTGACCGTCCGCGCGAGTTCGACGGCGTGGGCGACGCAGCTTCGCCTGCTTCAGGGGCAACTGCTGGCGAAGATCGCCAAAGGCGTCGGGAACGGCGTGGTGAAGAAGATGCGGATCCAGGGACCGACGGCGCCGAGTTGGCGGAAAGGGCCGCGGCACGTGCCGGGACGCGGCCCGCGTGACACGTACGGCTGACCCGAGTTGCGCTTCGCCGCGACAGTGCCCATTAAAGCGCCTAGAACGCGCCCAGAGTGCTTCGCCAACGTCAAGACTCTTCTTCGAACGAATTAGCTCGCCTGTGAGCAAATCAGGGGTGTCCTTGCCGCATGTCTGCGAACGCGGCCAAGTACACTGGAGATGAGCGAGCGTCCGCTCGGGCGAGACGAGGAGAATCAACGCCTGTGACCGAGAACAAGAGCGAGTACAACGCGTCGTCGATCACGGTGCTCGAAGGCCTCGAAGCCGTCCGCAAGCGTCCCGGTATGTACATCGGTTCCACCGGTGAACGCGGCCTCCACCACCTCGTCCAGGAGGTGGTCGACAACTCCGTCGACGAGGCGATGGCCGGCTACGCGACCAAGGTCGAGGTTACCTTGCTGGCCGACGGCGGGGTGCGCGTCGTCGACGACGGCCGCGGCATCCCGGTCGACATCCACCCCAAGGAGCAGAAGCCGACCCTGGAGGTCGTGCTCACCGTGCTCCACGCGGGCGGCAAGTTCGACAGCGACTCCTACGCGGTCTCCGGTGGTCTGCACGGCGTCGGCGTTTCCGTGGTGAACGCGCTCTCGACCAAGCTGATCGCCGAGGTCAAACGCGGCGGGCACAGCTGGCGGCAGGTGTACACCGACCAGATCCCCGGCGAGCTGGAAGACCTCGGCCCGGCCGAGGACACCGGCACCACGATCACCTTCTGGGCCGACGGCGACATCTTCGAGACCACGACGTACAACTTCGAGACGATCTCCCGGCGTCTTCAGGAGATGGCCTTCCTCAACAAGGGCCTGACCCTTTCGCTGCGCGACGAGCGCGTCGCCGACGAAGAGACCGAAGCGGACGCTTCCGGCCAGGCGGCGCGGGTCAAGGAGAAGACCTACTGCTACCCGGGCGGTCTCGAAGACTTCGTCAAGCACATCAACGGCAGCAAGGACCCGATCCACGCGTCCGTGATCTCCTTCGAGGCCAAGGGCACCGGCCTCGAGGTCGAGGTCGCCATGCAGTGGAACAACGGCTTCACGCCGTCGGTGTACACCTTCGCCAACACGATCAACACGCACGAGGGCGGCACGCACGAAGAAGGCTTCCGCGCCGCGCTCACCCGTGTCGTCAACGCGTACGCGCGCGAGAAGAAGCTGCTCAAGGAGAAGGACGCCAACCTCTCCGGTGACGACGTGCGCGAGGGTCTCGCCGCGATCGTCTCGATCAAGCTCTCCGAGCCGCAGTTCGAAGGCCAGACCAAGACCAAGCTGGGCAACAGCGAGGCCAAGACGTTCGTGCAGCAGACCTCGAACGAATGGCTGGCCGACTGGTTCGAGCGCAACCCCACCGAGGCGAAGACGATCATCAACAAGTCGATCTCCTCGGCGCAGGCGCGGATGGCCGCCCGCAAGGCGCGCGACCTGGTCCGCCGCAAGGGCGCGCTGGAGATCGGCGGGCTGCCCGGCAAGCTCAAGGACTGCCGCTCGACCAACCCGTCGGAATGCGAGCTCTACATCGTCGAGGGTGACTCGGCGGGCGGTTCGGCCAAGGAAGGCCGCGACTCGATGTACCAGGCGATCCTGCCGATCCGGGGCAAGATCATCAACGTCGAGAAGGCCCGGATCGACCGCGTCCTCAAGAACACCGAGGTCCAGTCGCTGATCACCGCGCTCGGCACCGGTATCCACGAAGAGTTCGACATCGAGAAGCTGCGCTATCACAAGATCGTGCTGATGGCCGACGCCGACGTCGACGGCCAGCACATCACCACGCTGCTGCTCACCTTCCTGTTCCGGTTCATGCCCCCGCTGATCGAGCACGGGCACGTGTTCCTCTCGCGCCCGCCGCTGTACAAGATCAAGTGGCCGCGGCAGGACCCGGAATACGCGTACTCCGACAGGGAACGCGACGCCGTCATCCAGGCGGGTGTCGAGGCCGGCCGGAAGCTGCCGAAGGACGACGCGATCCAGCGCTACAAGGGTCTCGGCGAGATGAACGCGGAAGAGCTGTGGGAGACCACGATGGACCCGGCGAACCGGCTGCTCGGCCAGGTCACCCTGGACGACGCCGCGCAGGCCGACGACCTGTTCTCGGTCCTGATGGGCGAGGACGTCGAAGCGCGCCGTTCCTTCATCACGCGTAACGCCAAGGACGTGCGCTTCCTGGACGTGTAGACGTCCCCGTTCCTCTTTGTCCCTTTAGGACTGCTCCCACGAGAAGGACCTCATGACGGAAACCTTGCCGCCGGCTCCGGACCACGACCGGATCGAACCGGTCGACATCCAGCAGGAGATGCAGCGCTCCTACATCGACTACGCGATGAGCGTCATCGTGTCGCGGGCGCTGCCGGACGTGCGGGACGGCCTCAAGCCGGTGCACCGCCGCGTGCTGTACTCGATGTTCGACTCCGGCTTCCGCCCCGACCGCGGGTACAACAAGTGCTCCCGCGTCGTCGGCGACGTGATGGGCAACTACCACCCGCACGGTGACTCCGCGATCTACGACGCGCTGGTGCGGCTCGCGCAGCCGTGGTCGCTGCGGTACCCGCTGATCGACGGCCAGGGCAACTTCGGTTCGTCGGGCAACGACCCCGCCGCCGCCATGCGGTACACCGAGTCCCGGCTGGCACCTCTCGCGATGCACATGCTGCAGGACATCGAAGAAGAGACCGTCGACTTCTCCGACAACTACGACGGCCGCACCCAGGAGCCCGACGTCCTGCCGTCGCGGTTCCCGAACCTGCTGGTCAACGGTGGTTCCGGGATCGCGGTCGGGATGGCGACCAACATCCCGCCGCACAACCTGCGCGAGGTCGCCGACGGCGTCAAATGGGCGCTGGAGAACTACGAGGCCAGCGACGACGAACTGCTCGCCGCGCTGCTGGTCCGGATCAAGGGCCCGGACTTCCCGACCAAGGCGATGATCCTCGGCAACTCCGGCATCGAGGACGCGTACCGCACCGGCCGCGGCTCCGTGCGCATGCGCGCGGTCGTCGAGGTCGAAGAGGACGCCAAGGGCCGCACGATCCTGGTCGTGTCCGAGCTGCCGTACCAGGTCAACCCGGACAACCTGGTGGAGAACATCGCGAACCTGGTCCGCGACGGCAAGCTCACCGGCATCTCCGACATCGCCGACGAGTCCAACAGCCGCAGCGGCATGCGGATCGTCGTCACGATCAAACGTGACGCGGTCGCCAAGGTCGTGCTGAACAACCTGTACAAGCACACCCAGCTGCAGCAGAACTTCGGTGTCAACATGCTGGCCCTGGTCGACGGCGTGCCTCGCACGCTGCGTCTCGACCAGATGATCCGGCACTACGTGAAGCACCAGATCGACGTCATCGTCCGCCGGACCCGCTTCCGGCTGCGCAAGGCCGAGGAACGCGCCCACATCCTGCGCGGTCTGGTCAAGGCGCTGGACATGCTCGACGAGGTCATCGCCCTCATCCGGCGCTCGCCTTCGGCCGAAGAGGCCCGGCCCGCGCTGATGAGCCTGCTCGACGTCGACGAGATCCAGGCGACCGCGATCCTCGACATGCAGCTCCGCCGCCTCGCGGCACTGGAGCGGCAGCGGATCATCGACACCCTGGCCGAGATCGAACTCGAGATCGCCGACCTCAAGGACATCCTCGAGAAGCCCGAGCGGCAGCGCGCGATCATCGCCGAGGAGCTCCAGGAGATCGTCGACAAGTACGGCGACGACCGGCGCACCAAGATCATCCCGTTCGACGGCGAGGTCTCGGTCGAAGACCTCATCGCGGTCGAGGACGTCGTCGTCACGATCACCCGCACGGGTTACGCCAAGCGAACGAAAACCGATCTGTACCGCTCGCAGAAACGCGGCGGCAAGGGCGTCCAGGGCGCGACCCTCAAACAGGACGACATCGTCCAGCACTTCTTCGTCTGCTCGACGCACGACTGGATCCTGTTCTTCACGAACAAGGGCCGCGTGTACCGGGCGAAGGCGTACGACCTGCCCGAGGCCAACCGCAACGCGCGCGGCCAGCACGTTGCGAACCTGCTCGCGTTCCAGCCCGACGAGCAGATCGCCCAGGTCATCGAGATCCCGAACTACGAGGTCGCCCCGTACCTCGTGCTCGCGACCCGCCGCGGCCTGGTGAAGAAGACCAAGCTCACCGACTTCGACTCCAACCGCGCCGGCGGCCTCATCGCCGTCAACCTGCGCGAAGGGGACGAACTGGTCGGCGCGGTCCTCGCGGCCGCCGAGGACGACCTGCTGCTCGTGTCCGCGGAAGGCCAGTCGATCCGCTTCCACGCCACCGACGAAGCCCTGCGCCCGATGGGCCGCGCGACGTCCGGTGTGCTCGGCATGCGGTTCAACGACGGCGACGAACTGCTCGGCATCAACGTCGTCCAGCCGGACAAGTTCCTCCTCGTCGCCACCGGCGGCGGCTACGCCAAGCGGACCCCGACCGAGGACTACCCGGTCCAGGGCCGCGGCGGCAAGGGTGTGCTCACCATTCAGTACGACCAGAAACGTGGCAGGCTGGTGGGCGCGGTCATCGTCGACGCCGAAGACGAGCTTTACGCGATCACCTCCAGCGGCGGGGTGATCCGGACTTCGGCCGGGCAGGTGCGCAAGGCGGGCAGGCAGACGAAGGGAGTGCGGCTGATGAATCTCGACGAAGGAACCACTCTTCTCGCGGTCGCACGCAACGCGGACGAGCCCTCAGACGTCGCCACTGCAGGTAGTACTGAAGGAGAAGAAACCCCGGCGTCGGAGCAGGAGTAGACGACGCCCCACGTACTGGGTAAGGACTGACACCTCGTGACACCATCCGAGAAGCCCGAAGCAGGCGGCGCGCAGGCGGGTTCTTCGAGCCCGCCCTGGCAGCGTGACAGCGGCGCCGGGGAACCCGAAGGCTCCAGCGAGCAGACGGTCTCGGTGTCTTCGGTCGCCACCGAAGACGTGGCCCACTCGGACCCGAAGCGGGACACGACCACCGTGACCGACTATCACGGGGTCAGCGGCACAGCCGCGAAGAGGCTCTTCGGCGACAGCGGAGAGGGCGACCCCGCCCCCTCCGCCATCCCGTCGGCCTCCCGCACCCGTGCCGCCCCCACCGCGCTCCGCCGCCCCGGCCGCGGACCGCGTCGCGCCAGCCTGCAGATCAAACGCTTCGACCCCTGGTCGGTGCTGAAACTGTCCCTCGTCCTCGGCGTCGCGCTGTTCTTCGTGTGGCTCGTCGCCGTCGGCGTCCTCTACACCGTCCTCGACGGCATGGGCGTCTGGGACAAACTCAACGGGACCTACTCGTCGCTCGTCGGCGGCGAAGGGGCCGACGCGCCGGCCGACCCGTTGATCAGCGCCGGCCGCGTCTTCGGGATCGCGGCCATCCTCGGCGCCATCAACATCGTGCTGATCTCGGCGCTGGCCACCGTCAGCGCCTTCATCTACAACGTCTCCGCCGACCTCGCCGGAGGCCTGGAAGTGACCCTTTCCGAACGAGAGTGACCCGGTTGCAGGGCGCCGAAAGGCGTCCTGTAATCTTCTCCTCGTTCGGGCCCATAGCTCAGGCGGTTAGAGCGCTTCGCTGATAACGAAGAGGTCCCAGGTTCAAGTCCTGGTGGGCCCACCCCGAAAGCCGGTTCGCGATTATCGCGGGCCGGCTTTTTCGTCGCGCTCATCGGCCTCTGTTTCGGCGAGGAACTCGTCGAGCAACGTGAAGAGCAGTTTCGAGACCCGTGCTTCCTGCTCGGCTGTGATGTCCCAGCTGGCCCAGCCTTCCGGCAGCGCGAGGTGGCGCACCTGGCCGGTCCAGCCGTGGTTGCAATCCTTTCCGCGACGTGCGACCAACCAGTCCCGCCAGCCGTCGAGCCCGGGGCCGCCGTGCCGAAGCGCGTGCTCGTCGTAGCCGATCAGAAACGACTCCAGGTCGGAAAGGCATCGGATGCCGAACATCAGTGGTCGTTCGGCGACGAAGGCGAAGTACTCGCGCTCGCTACAGGCCTTCACATCTCGCATGACCACATTCTGCTGCCCCCGTGGCTAAGGTCCTGGGCCCTTCCCGGCAGGGTCTTCGTTCCACGTGGAACGTCGGGCAGGGGGCGTCCGGCGAACGGCGTGCAGTAGCATCGGTGGGGAAGTGGAGCAACTCGGCGGAAAGAGGGGGCTTCTGATGAAGAAGCTGTTGGCACTCGCGGTCATCGCGGGCGGCGTGCTGTTCGTGATCAAGCGCAACAAGGCCGCCAAGGCCGAGGCCGACCTCTGGCGTGAGGCCACCGCTCCCACCGAGCGCCCGCTGGGAACCGCTTCCACCAACGGAAGCGCCCCGGCCAAGGCCGCGGACGCGTCCCGCAACAACTGATTTCGGCGCGGGCGGTTATCATGATCGCCTGCGACCCGGGGCTGTAGCTCAATTGGTAGAGCACTGCCTTTGCAAGGCAGGGGTCAGGGGTTCGATTCCCCTCAGCTCCACTCCGGAAAGCGACAAGGCCACCCGTACCGCGGGTGGCCTTCTCATTTCCGTCAGAATGCGCGCATGGGTGTCCTCTTCGACTACTTCGCCGCGCCGGACAACGACGCCGCGGCCGCCACGATCGACCTCGTCGGAGGACCGTCCGAGGCTTCCTCGCCGACCGTCCAGCTCAAGGGTGTCGATCCGTTCGTGCAGCTGGGCACGGCGGAGTCCCTGCTCACCGGCGTCGACTATGACACCGTCATCGCTCGCGACCTCGCCCCGGTCGCCATGGCCGACGAAGGCGCGCGTCTGGTCGTCCCGCTGACCGAAGAGCTGTCCGACGCACTGTCCGACGCCGACGCGGCGCGCCTGCGAGAGGTGGCCGAGCCCTGGTCCCGGACCGAGGAGTTCGGCGGTCAGGCCGATCCCGCTGACCTGGCCGCCGTGCTGACCGGCCTCGCGGAACTCGCCCGTGGCGCCAAGACCCGGGGCGATCGTCTCTGCTGCTGGGTCTGCGTCTGATCGGTGACGTTCGTCACCGAGAACGTGGTGCTCAAAGACCGTTCGAGGAGCCGGCCGGGCTTGCCCTCAAGCGTGCTTCAGCGGGCACGCTGGCCCGGCGGCGGAAGATCATCCGCCGCCGGAGTCGGAGGGTGACGATATGAGACGTGAAGGCGTCGTGCTCGCGTTGGCCTGTGCAGGATCCTTCGTGGTGATCCTCGACGCGACGATCGTTTCCGTTGCCCTGCCGTCGATCCGGTTCGGTCTCGGGTTTCCGGCGGGTGCGCTGGCCTGGGTGGTGAACGCGTACACCCTCGCCTTCGCCGGGTTCCTGTTGCTGGGCGGCCGGTTGTGCGACGAATTCGGCGTCCGGCGGATCTTCGTGCTCGGGATGAGCCTGTTCACCGTCGCGCGGCTCGCCGCCGGACTCGCCGGTTCCCCGGAAACGCTGCTCGTCGCCCGCACGGTGCAAGGGTTCGGCGGCGCGCTGCTGATGCCGGCGACACTCTCCTTGCTGACCACGACGTTCACCGAACCCGCCAGCCGTGCGCGGGCCTTGGGCACCTGGAGCGCGGTGGGCGCGGCCGGTGCCGCGGCGGGACCGGTGATCGGTGGCCTGCTGACCCAATGGGCGGGCTGGCGCTGGGTGTTCTTCGTCAGCGTCCCGATCGGTGTGGTGGCCGTCGTCGCCGCCGGAGCGGTGCTGCCGCTGCGAGACCGAACCCGTCCTCGCGGCAGGCTGGACGTGCTCGGCGCGGTGCTGTCGGCGACGGGACTCGTCGGTGTGGTCTACGCGGTGATGCGTTCGTCGTCCGACGGCTGGGGCAGCGCGGCCGTGCTGCTCCCGTTGTCCGGTGGACTCGTCCTGCTCGCCGTTTTCCTGGTGCACCAGCACAGGTGGGCCGGCGAACCACTGGTCGCGCTCGGGATCTTCCGGCTGCGCTCGGTCAGCAGCGGGAACATGGTGATCTTCTTGCTGGGCCTGGGTTTCCTCGCCAGCCCGATCCTGCTTTCGTTGTACCTGCAGGATGTCCACGGCTATTCGCCGATGCGGGCCGGGCTGGCCTACCTGCCGGTGGGGGTGGCGATGTTCGCCGGCGCACGGACCGCGGGCGGGCTCTCGGTGCGGATCGGGCCCCGGCGTGCGGCGGCGTTGTACTGCGCGATCGGCGCGGTGGGTTTCGCCGCGATCGCGGTGCTGGCCGGTGCGCACACTTCCTACGTCGTTTCCGTGCTGGTGCCGGGAATGGTGTTCGGATTCGGGACGGCGGCGGCCTTCACCCCGATCACCGTGGCCGCCACGAGCGGGGTGCCGGAACGGCAGAACGGGCTGGCCGCCGGTCTGCTGAACACGGTCCGGCAGACCAGCGGCGCGCTCGGGCTCGCCGTGTTGACCGCGCTCGCGGCGGCGGTGACCGCGGGTTCGCCGTCCGGCCTGCCGAAAGGGGAGGCGCTGGTGCACGGCTACACCGCCGCGTTCCTCGCCTCCGCCGCCTGTCTCGCGGCCGCCGCGGTGGTCGCGGCGCTGACGATGCCGGGGCTCAGCTCGCCGCGGCGTGAGCGGGCAGGTCGACCCGGTCGCGGAACCACGGGCAGTCCTCAAGGTTCTCCTCGCGGCGGCAGGTGAGCAGTTCGACCAGGTAGTCGTGCGCGGTGTCGAGCCGCGCACGCTCCTGCTCGATTTCGGCGAGCCGCCCGGTCACCACTTCCCGCCAGCGGTGCTGTTCGGCGAGCAGTTCGGTGATCCTGGCCAGGCCGAGCCCGCCGACCTGCCGCCAGTGCTTGATCAGCGCGATGCGGTACAGCTGATCGTCGGCGTAGTACCGCTGCCCCGAGCGGCGGCGGGCGGTGATCAGCCCGCGGCGCTCCCAGTAGTGCAGGGTCGAGATCGCCAGCCCGAAATGGTCGGCGGCCTCGCGAACCGGCGTCAAGGAATCCATGCGGCCAGTCTAGGTTAGGTTACCCTAACTTTCGAGCCAACCAGGCGAAGGTCCACCGGTAGAAGCTCCGCGCGGCGAGGCTGGTGTTGATCGAATGGCCGCTGCCCCGCACGATCTCGTCGGCACCACAGTCGCCGCTTCCGCAGACCAGGGTGTCGTGCTCGCCCAGGACGTACGCCGTCGGGACCTTCGGCGCCGATCGTTTCGCCGCGCCGGGCCCCACCGAACGGAGTTCCGCCGACGCCAGCGTGTCCTTGAGGGCCTCTTCGACGGAAATGATCGCCGGGTCGTAGGTGCCGGGGTGATGGAAGGTCTGGGCGCGAGTGCCGGGGCGGGTCGTGAAATAGCCGCGGGCCCAAGGCTTTCCGGCGAACTTCGGGTCCAGTTCGGCGGGATGGAACGGCGACGTGGTCGCGGCTCGGGCGCCGGGCCGGTCACGCGGGATGCCGCTGATGATCACGGCGTCGACGCCGCCTCGCTCGGCGGCTCTTTCCGCGACGAGGCCGCCCATCGAATGTCCATTGAGGACGATGGTGCGGAACCGCGGGCGCAGCTGCCGGACGACCTGATGCACGGCCTCGCCGCCGGCGTCGAAGTCGAGGGTCTCCGGGTCCGGGCGGCTGCTGCGGCCGTAGCCGAGCCTGTCGAGGTTGAGCGTCGCGTAGCCCGCGCGGGTCGCACTGTCCATATAGGAGTATCGACGCGGCTGGTACGGCCAGTCCCAGTAGGAGCGGTCGTAGGTCCCGCCGTGCAGCAGGATCTGCACCGGGGTGCGGGCGGTGAGCCGGCCCCTGGAACAGAGTTCTCCCGCGATGGTCTGGTGTTCGCCGTTCACCTGCACCGAAAAGCGTTGTTCGGCGCAGCGGGCCGGGCGTTCCGCCGCGACGGCGGTCGTGGCTCCCGGCAAGGTGAGGAGCGCGGTGAGCAGGGCGGCTTTCACGGTGAATTTCATGGCGGAAGCGTCGCTCGACGGACGAGGTCGCGTCGTCGTGCCGCCGTGGAGATCGACGGCTACGTCAGGCGCGCACCAACCCGCTCCGGTAGGCGAACACCACCAGCTGAGCGCGATCGCGGGCGTGCACCTTGCTCATCGCGCGGCTGACATGCGTCCGCACCGTGGCCGCGCTGATGAAGAACTCCCGCGCTATCTCTTCGTTCGACATCCCCTGCGCGACCCGTTGCACGACTTCGTGCTCCCGTTCGGTGAACGCCGAACCGTCCGCACGGGGCAGCGACGCCGACGGCCGCGCGGTGAATTCCGCGATCAGCCGCCGGGTGACGCTCGGGGAGAGGAGCGCGTCGCCCGCGGCGACCACACGGACGGCTTGGAGCAGATCCGCGGGCGCGGTGTGCTTGAGCAGGAACCCGCTGGCACCCGCGCGTAAGGCGTCGAAGACGTATTCGTCCAGGTCGAAAGTGGTCAGCATGACGACACGGACTTCGGAAAGCCGCTCGTCCGCCACGATGCGGCGGGTGGCCTCGATGCCGTCGAGGCCGGGCATCCGGACGTCCATCAGCACCACGTCGGGCACGGTCTCCGCGACGACGGCCACCGCCGCCTCGCCGTCGTCCGCCTCGCCCACCACGGTGATGCCGGTTTCCGCCCGGAGCAACGCCGCGAAGCCGGACCGCACCAGTAGCTGATCGTCGGCGAGCACCACCCTGATCACGGCCATCGCGCGCTCACCCGGAACCTCCCGTCCTCGCGTCCCGCGGTCAGTGTGCCGCCGGTCGCCCTGGCCCGTTCGCCCATTCCCCTGATCCCGGCACCGGGAACGTCCGGACCGGGCGTGCGGACGTCGTTGACCACGTCGAGCCGCAGGCCGTTCTCGCCCACCCGCACGGTCACACCGACGGGGGAAGCGCCGTGCTTCGCGGCGTTCGTGAGCGATTCCTGGACGATCCGGTACACCGCGCCGCCGACCGGCTGATCGATCCCGGGAGCGTCGAGGTCCAGCGTGACGGCCAGCTTGGCCCGATCCATCGAAGCGACCAGCTCCGGAATGTCCGCGACACCCGGCGACGGCCGCAACGGGGCGGAGTCGTCACGCAGCAGCCGCACCATGGCGTTCAGTTCGTCCAGGATCGTGCCGCTGACCGTGCGGACGATTTCGAGCGCTTCCTTCGCCACCTCCGGGTGATCGTCGATGACGTGCCGGGCCATCCCGGACTGGACGTTGATCACCGCCATCGCGTGGCCGACGCTGTCGTGCAGATCCTGCGCGATACGCAGCCGCTCGGCGAGGACGCGATCACGTTCCGCCCGTTCGGCGGCCGCGGTCCGCTCACGGCGTCCTCGAAGCGCGTCGGCCGCGAAGACCGCGACGCCGGCCCAGCCGACGAAGACCAGATCGAGGACGCCTGCCCCGCCGGTGGCCACGTTCGTGCCGACGACCGTCGCCGCCATACCGGCCGCGACGGCGTACGCGAGCCGTCGCGGGCGCAGGATCCCGAGCGCGAACAACGGCACGAGACCGGCGAACAGCACCGGACCGTCGGGATAGCCGAACCCCAGGTAGAGCAGGAGCGCAAACGCTTCCGTCCCCGCTGCCGTCACCGGCATCCGCCAGACGGCGGTCAGGGCGAGACAAGCGAGCCCGACGATCGCGAACCCGAAGGCGCCGACCGGACGTTCCCCATGTTCGGGCTCCAGGTTCGCCGTGCCGACCACGAGCGACGCGCTCACCGCGAGCCAAGCGGCGACGGCACCACCTCTGATCAGCCACCTCACCGGCTCAGTCTGCCGAACCGGGGGCGCACGCACGTCAGCGTTCCGTGGATCCCGCCTACGTCAGATGTGCAGCAGCCGCTCGTCGAGTCTGGCCAGATGGTCGCGGCCGAACTCGCCGTTCTCCAGATCGCGCCACAGCACCGGCGGCAGATCCTGCGCCACCTCGGGCGAGCGTGAGGCGGCGGCCAGCGCGATCGTCGCGACGGTGTCGACGTCGCCGGTGAGCGCGACGGCGGAATGGAGCATCCGGGCGAGTCCTCCGCCGCCGGTCAACACGGTCAGCGCGGCTCGCACGCTCATCCAGCCCTGCGGTCCGACCTTGCCCGACCACGGCAGCGCCCAGCCACCGTGCCCGACGTCCTCGGGCAGGATGCCTTCGATCCACTTCGCGATCTCGGAAAGCGGACCGAGCCGATGGTGGCAGTAGTGCACGGCCAGCGCGGCCGCCTGCGCCGCGGCGATCCCGGCCGGGGTGTCGTGCGTGATCCTGGCCTGCAGTTTCGCGTGATAGAGCACGTCGTCGACGGCCGGCAGGATCCCGATCGGCCCGGCGCGCATGGCGGCGCCGCTCTTGTCGCTCTGCGGCCGGAGCCGCCGCAGCAGCTCCTCGCCGTCGCGGACTTCGCTGAGCAGCTGATGGAACCGCGGCGCGTAGCCGTCGTGCGGATCGCGGTGATACGCCCGCACGAACTGTTCGGCGAGCAGCAGCGGCGTCCATCGCAGTCCCGAGACGAGCGCTTCGGCGATCGCGATCGTCATCTGCGTGTCGTCGGTGTAGCGGCCGGCCGGGGCACCGGGCTGACCGTGATGCGGTACGTAGCCGGTCAGGTTGTTGTGTTCCGCGACGAAGCTCGGGTACGCGTGCTCGAAGGCGCCTCCGTACGCGTCGCCGATGGCCAGCTCGACCAGCATCCGGACTCCTTCAGGCGGTGAAGCGTGCCGTTTCCGAGGGAAGTTTGCCGTAGGTGTCGCGGTAGAAACCGGAAAACCGGCCGAGATGCGTGAAGCCCCACCGCAGCGCGACGTCGGTGACGGTGCCTTCGGCGCGCCCTTGCGCGATCGCGAGCAGGTCCTGATGCACGTGGTCGAGCCGCACCCGGCGCAGGTACTCCATCGGCGTCAGCCCCAGATCCGTCCGGAACGCCTGCTGCAGCGCGCGCACGCTGACCCGCGCGGCCATCGCGAGTTCGCCGATCGACACCGGTTCGGCGGCGTGCTCCTCGCAGTAGGTCATCGCTCGGCGTACCGCCGTCGACTTCGGCCGATGCCGTTCCGCGGCGAGATCGCCGGACAGCGAATGCGGCTGACTGTCGAGCAGCCCGTGCAGCAGCAGCTTCTCGAAATGCGCGGCGGCCAGCGGCGACCGGTCGAACATCCCCGACGCGGCGGTCTCGCTGAAGGTGTGGAGCAGGGTGAGCCATTGGTCCATGTCCGGCGCGATCACCGGATCGAACCGCAGGGGCGACGTCGGCGCCTCGCCGAGCCGCTCGTGCATCGTGTCCGTCACCAGCTGCCTGCCCAGGCGGAGCAGGAGGATGTCGGGATGGTCGTACCTGGTCTGGAACCGGGTGCCCGGACCGGTCACGACATGTCGTGACGGCACGATCTCGCCGTCGATCTTGACCTGGCTCTGGCCGTTGAGGGTCACGACGACGGTGTACGCGTCCAGGGTCTCTTCGCCCTGGAGGACGACGTCGGAGTCCAGCGTCAGCTCGTAGACCGACAGGCCGTTCGGGTCGATTCCGGTCACGCGGAGGCCGCTGAGCTGGGAGATGTCGAAGAACCCGGTGGGCGCCGGGGTGTGCAGCTTGACCGTGTCCGGGGCGAGGAACGCCTGGAAGGTGTGCTCGAGTTCGTCGAAGTCGTCGCCGGTGACCACCGTCGACGCGATCGGGGAGCCTTCCGAGAACCGCTTGCGCACCTGCCGATCCTGCCAGGCTGCGAGGGATCGACGGGTGCCAATACGGAGGAAACACGGCGACCGGCAAGCTGCGCGCGCGGTGGGTTGTTCACCAGGACCTGGGCGACGCCCGGAGCTTCGGCTTGGATTCGCCGAAGAGCCGGGCGTCGCGAGTGGCCGATCTCAGGCTTTCGCCTCGTTGACGATGATGTCGACGGCCTTGTCGTTGCGGGCGGTCTGCTCCGGGATCACCGAAGCGGGCGGGTAGAAGCCGTCGATCCCGCCGTCCTTCGGGTACATCTCGAAGGTGTAGCTGAGGATCTTGTGCTTGCCCCACGCCCAGTCGTTGACGTCGCCGTCGGTGACGTACAGATCGCTGGACTGCTCCGGCGTGTAGCCGTTGGTGGCGGCCATCTGCTTGCCGACGTCGGCGAAGCGCTTCGCTTCCTCTTCGTTCAGGCCCGTGTCGGTCTCGGCCTTCGTGTAGCCGTACGGCCAGAGCACCAGTTCCGAGAAGGTGTGGAAGTCGATGTGCGTCTTGATCTGCTGCGTACCGCCGACCACACGGGAGTCGACGAAGTCCGCGACCGCCTTGGTCTCGGGCTCGGAGAACGCCGACGGACCGTGGTAGTCCTCGGCGGACGGGCTGTTGCTCGACCCGCCGCAGCAGTTCCACTTGTAGTCCCAGTTGCGGTTCGGGTCGGTGCCGACCGCGCTGCTGCCCGGCACGGGCTTCCGCGTCTTGCGCCAGCCCTGGTACTCGCCGCCGGTGATGTCGTACTCGGAGCCGTCCGGGTTGACGTTCGGGATCACGTAGATCTCGTGCTCGTCGACCATCTTCTTGATGGCCGGGTCGCTCGCGTAGCCGCTGGTGAACCGCTGCACGATCCGCAGGCACATCTCGGTGGTGAGGTGTTCGCGCGCGTGCTGGTTGCAGGTGAACAGGACCTCGGGCTCGTTCTCGTCCGTGCCCGCGTTGTCGCTGATCTTCAACAGGTTCAGCTCGCGGCCTTCGTAGGACTTGCCGATGCTCGACAGCGTCGCGATGTCGCTGTGGTCCTTCGCGGCCTTCTGGAGCTCCGCGGTCGTTTCGGCGTAGGTGTGGTACGCCTCGTCGCCCGGCGGGAAGTCGCCCGCGACGGCCGCGGTGCCCGCCCGATCGCTCCGTTGTTTCAGCATGCCGTCGAAGTCGCCGAGCGACTTCAGGCCGAAGCCGCCGGCGCGCAGGGCCGCGGCCTGCCCCGGCGTGGCGACGACGGTCAGCGCGCCGCCACGCGAGCCCGCGACGTCGACACCGGTACGGGCGACCTCGGTGCGCTTGTCGGGAGTGGACGCGCCTTCCACCGAATACAGCCCTCTCGCCGGGTCGCCGGTCTGGGCGCTCGCGACGGGCGTCGTGACGGCCAGCAGGGCGAGCCCTGTGGCGGCCAAGGCGCCCCCGATGCGACGGCGTGTGGACATTTCGCCTCCGAACGATCTGGGGACAAGGTGGCGTTCACCGTCGCCGAAGTGAATCATCCACGACAACCCGACGATCGTCGTTCCCAGTTACCGTTTACGGCCAGAGGCGTTCTTTGTGCCAGCTTCCGTCCACGCGCCGGTAGCGGAGCCGCCGGTGCCGCCGGTCGTGGCTCGCCTGCCAGAACTCCACTTCGGACGGCGTCACCAGGTAGCGGGTCCAGGTTTCCGGTGCCACACCGGGATTCTCCTCGACCCACCGCTCCGCTTCCGCGGCCGCGCGGTCGAGATCGGCCGGATCGTCGAGCACCTGGGACTGCCTGCCGATGAACGCCTCCACCCGGGACGCCGGCGGCCTGGCGGTGAAATCGGCCGCGGACACCTCGGGATCGGCGACCGAGACCGGGCCGCGCAGCCGGACCTGACGGCCTCGTCCCGGCCAGAAGAACGTCAGCGCGGCGAACGGATTCTTCGCCAGCTGCACACCTTTCGGGCTTTCGGAGCTCGTCGCGACCGCCCAGGTGTCCCCGTCGACGTCCTTGAGGATCACGACGCGCGCGTCCGGCACCCCATCCGCGTCCACTGTGGACAGAGTGACGGCGTGCGGCGCCAGGACGTGTTCCCCCGCCTCGTCGAGCCATTCCAGGAAGAGCTCGCGCGGGGTCGCCGGGGTGGCCTCGGTGTCGAACTCCGGGAGTTCTTCGGGGAACGAAGGCCAGCCGCGCAACGTGCGGTCCATCAGTACCCCGGCGGGCGCTGCGGCGGATAACCGGGCGCGGGCGGCGGATAGTGCGGCGGATGCTGACCCGGCGGCGGACCCTGCGCGGGCGGCGGCCCGACCGGATACTGCGGCGGCGGTGGCTGCTGCGGTTGCCAGCCGGGCGGTGGCTGCTGGCCGGGCGGCGGGCCGGGCGGTCCCGGCGGCATCGGCGGCTGCTGGCCCTGCGACTGCGCCCACTGCACCTGCTGATAGACCTCGGCGGGCTGCGGGAAACAGAACGTCAGCTTCGCGTTGACCGAACCCTGTACCGCCGCGCCCCACAGCTTCCCGCCGACGAACGCGTACATCTGCGCCGCCGAAACGTCGACGGCCACCATGCGTGTCTCGCCGCCGAACTGGTTGCCGGATTTCGCCGACGCGGCCTGTGCGGCGTCCGGGTACACCCGGTCACCGATCAGTCCGGCGATCACCACCGAAGCGGCCGTCCAGCCGACCGTGCCCATCACGTTCGCGCGCGCGTGCTGCGTCGCCAGCCCGGTGAAGTCGTACAACGCGGGCGCCGTCACCTCCGGGATGGCCGCGGCGACGACGCAGTAGTTCATCGTCGACATCATCACGGACTCGGTGAACAGGCCCACGACAGCGGCGCTCGGGCCGATCTGGACCGTGTTCAGCCTGCCCCCGCTGCGCTGGATGCGCTCTGCCACCGCACCCAGGTACTGCTCCTTGCTGAGCACTGACCCTCCCGAAGACTCCTCGCGCAGCGCCATCGTCGCACGAAAACGGCGATCTGCTTCACTGGACGCCACTATGCGACGTCTTCTGATCTTGCCGCTCGTCGTGCCGCTGCTGGCGGCCTGCGGGCCGACGGAACAGCCGCCGCCCGCGGCGAGTTCGCCCGCGCCGTCGAGTACCGCGGCGCCCAGCATCCCGCCCGCGCCGGAGCCCACCGGCAAAGGCCCGTGCCCGTACCTGGGCAACGAGTTCGTCTCGGATGCCAACGGGCAGAAGGTCTCCAAGGTCAAGACGTCGGCCGATCAGCCGCATCCGACCTGTTTCTTCTACGCGCTCAGCGGGAAACTGCAGCTCACCGTGCGCGTGTACGTCGGGGAACCCGCCGTGGCCAAGGCGCTGGTGGATCAGGCGGCGCCCATCGACACCTCCAACCCCGCCGACGAACCGGCGGGCTGGAAGGGCGGCTACCAGCCTTCCGGCGAAGGCGCCGTTTACGCCGTCGCGAAGGGTGGAAACGCGGTAGTCGTGACCACCAACCAGAAGCAGAGCATCAAGGCACGTACGGTGGCGAAGGAGGCTATCGGTGAGCTGAAGCTCTAGGTAGTGGTATCCACACGTCAGAGTGAAGTTGATCTTGTACTACCCTGTGCCGCACGCGCGAGGTTTCGCGGGACCAGCGCGACGCCAGATCCGGCGGAGGCCGCCTTGCGGTGTGGCTCGGCGGCACAAAAGATCATTTCTCCCCATAAGACAAAAGGACAGGTTTCGTGGCTGACACCCTCAAGGAAATCTTGCTCGACTCCAGCCGTCGCCCGGCGGTCGTGAGCGACTTCGAAGGCCTCGTCGACGCCGAGGTCTCGGACAAGGGCGGCGTTTCGGGTGCCGTCGTGAAGACCGGCTTCGCCGCCGTCAAGAAGATCAAGCCGGGCATCATCCCCGCCGCCGTCGACACCCTGCTCGACGACTTCACCGTCGCCCTCGAGCCGTTCTACGGTGACTACAAGGCCAAGGGCGGCAACGACTTCGGTGCCTACCTGGTCGGCCGCAGCGACGAGGCCTCGGACGCGCTCCTGTCGGTCACCGACTCGCGCGCCGAGAAGAGCAGCCGCGACAGCATCAAGAAGGTGTACTCGAAGCTGCGCCCGAACGGCAAGAAGAACGTCGAGGAGGCCCTGCCCCGCCTCGGCCAGCTGATCGACAAGCACGCTGCGTCTGCCTGATCGCGCTTGACGTAAACGCGCCAAGGGGCGTCGTTCGCTTTCAACGTTTCCGTTGAGAGCGGAGGGCGCCCCTTCGTCATGTTCACGGTGTCGCGCCGAATATCCGGAGCAAGCTCGTGTGCAAGGCGTCCGCCGCCTCGTCGGCGGACATCCGGCCGGCGTCGGCCTCCTCGCCGGACGCGTGCCCGAGTTTCACGGTGACCGCCACCAGCCAGCCCGTCGGCAGCCGGTCGTCGAACTCGCCCGACGCCTTACCCCGCCGGATGACGCGTTCGAGCCGCTCGGCGACCGGTGAATGGCGTCGCTCATCGGCGTCCGGGCTCGCGGGCAGGGAAGTGATCTTCCGGAGCAGAGCGGGGTACTTCCCGGACGTGCGGCGTCCGGCTTCGATCAGCCGCACGAGCGCCTCGGCGGCCGGGCCGTCGTCGAGGTCCGCGGCGTCCATCGCGGCGACGGCCTCCTCGGTGATGCGGTCGAGCACCGCGGCCAAGAGGTCCCTTCGTGACGGGAAATGGGCGTAGACCGTCTGACGGGTCACGCCCGCGGCGGTGGCGATGGCTTCGACGCCGGCGTCGGGATCGGCGCCGAGGGTCTGAAGCGCCGCGTCCAGGATCGAAGCCCTGCTGCGCTGTGCGTCGGAGCGCTGGTTCCGCGCCGGGGATCGAGACATCTCTTACACCTTGTCAGAATTGATGGGCCGTGGATATCTTACAGCTTGTAAGAGATCTTTCGTGAGGCTGGGAGTAACCATGGCGCCCTTCCACGGCACGGACCCGAAGAAGTTCATCGCGGATTTCCACCTGTCCTTCCACGACGACCTGCTGAACAGCGACGAAGACGCGGGCGTGATCGTCGACCGCTATCACACGCCGGACATCGTGCAGATCGCCGACGGCCACCGGATGGACCGGGACAACCTCATCGCGCACACCCGCCCGGTCCGCAAGAACCGGCCCACCGCGCGCTGGGAGGTGCACGAAGCGGTGGCGGCCGGAGACCGGATCGCCGCCCGGAGCACCTTGTACGTGACGAACCGCAAGAGGGATCTCACGATGGAGGTGTACTTCTTCGGCGAGTTCACCCCCGACGGCCGGATGCGCCGCGGGCACACGCTCACCCGCACCCTTCCCGTCACCGAGACGTGAAAGGGCCGCCCGGGACCGAAAAGTGGTCCTGGGCGGCCCTTCGCGACAAGCAGAAGAGGGTGAGGCGTCAGTTCTTCTTGTCGGCGGAACCCGCGTTCGAAGCCTGGTGCCCGTTCTTCGGGGCCGTCGGCTTGGCCGCACCCGAATTGCCGGTGGCGGGCTTCGCCGGAGCGGCGGGCTGAGCCGGCTGTGCCGGTTTCGGCGCGGCCGCGGCCGGAGCGGCGGGCTTCGCGGGAGGAGCGGGCGGGGCGGGCGGGGCCTTCGGCGGCGCGGGCGCGACCGGCGGCTCCTGCTTGGAACGCAGCGCGTAGGCGGCACCGGCGCCGACGACCGCGATACCGATCACCCACGGCCAGCGACGACGCTTGCGCGTCCCCTTCGCGGCGGTCTTCGCCTCGATGAGCGCGGCCTTGAAGTCCTTCTTCGCCGCCTTGAAGTCCTTCTTGCCCCGGCGCTTGGACTCGCCGGCGGACTTCGCGGCCAGGATGGCGGCCTTGCGTGCCTTGCGGCCCGGCTTCCGCATCTCGGAAAGCCTGGCCAGCGCCTCCTTACGAGCCGCCTTCGAGCTCCGCTTGAGCTCCTTGCGGGTCAGTTCCGTCTTCTTCGCGAGCTTCTTGCGCGCGCGACGGCTGGTCTTAGCGATCTCACCGGCGCTCTCGGAGAGCTTCTGCTCGGCTACCTCGACGGCGTGGGCGGTGGCTTCCTTACCCGCCTCGACAGCACGTTTGCGCAGGCCGAGCGCGCCGGCCTTCGCCGACTCGCTCACCGAATCTGCGGCCCGGGTCATGGCCTTCACCTCATCAATCGTTTTGATTCTGCTTCGTTGCTTGTAACCTATCGTGCCCCTTTTCCCCAGATCTTGCCGCAGATGGCACGATGAAGCTCGTGACTGAAAGCAAGGGATCCCTCGTTGGTGGCGCGCTGAAGGCCACTCTGCACACCAACCAGGGTGACATCAACCTGAACCTGTTCCCCGACCACGCGCCGAAGACGGTCGCGAACTTCGTCGGGCTCGCCGAGGGCACCAAGGAGTACACCCAGCCCAACGCGCAGGGCGCGAACTCGGGCCCGTTCTACGACGGGTCGATCTTCCACCGCGTCATCGACGGCTTCATGCTGCAGGGCGGCGACCCGACCGGCACCGGCCGCGGCGGCCCCGGCTACAAGTTCGGCGACGAGTTCCACCCGGAGCTCCAGTTCTCCAAGCCGTACCTGCTGGCCATGGCCAACGCCGGACCCGGCACCAACGGCTCGCAGTTCTTCATCACCGTCGCGCCGACGACGCACCTGAACTTCAAGCACACCATCTTCGGCGAGGTCGCGGACCAGGCTTCCCGCGAGGTCGTCGACGCGATCGGCCGCACGGCGACCGGTCCGGCGGACCGTCCGCTGCAGGACATCGTCATCGAGAAGGTCAGCATCAGCCGCTGATCGCGCAGCCGGTCACTGGGGATTTCGGTAGGTTGGTGGCATCGTGAGCCAACCACCGAATCCCCAGTTCCAGCAGGCCGCCATGCCCGGTTGCTGGTGGCACCCGAACCGGCCGACCGGGCTGAGCTGTTCACGCTGCGAGCGTCCGGCCTGCCCGGATTGCCTGCGCGAAGCCGCCGTCGGCTTCCAGTGCACGGACTGCGTCCAGGCCGGCCGTCAGCAGGATCGCGTCCAGCAGAAGCAGTATCGCGACGCCGGCTACGGCTCACGCACCCTCGCGGGCGCTCAGCCCGCCCGGACGGCTGTCGTGACGCCGGTCCTCCTGGCGCTCAACGTCCTCATCTTCTTCATCACGGTCGCCCAGTCCGGCAGCCTCGCGAACAACAACTTCTCCGAGCTGTTCCAGTACGGCCAGCTGTGGAATCCCGCGACGCTGGCGGGCGACGAATGGTGGCGGATCCTCACCTCGGGCTTCCTGCAGTACGGCCTGCTGCACATCGCGAGCAACGCGTTCTCACTGTGGTTCGTCGGCCGCCCGCTTGAGACCGCGCTCGGTCGCGTCCCGTTCACGGTGCTCTACTTCGTCTCGCTGCTCGGCGGCTCGGTCGCGAACCTGGTCTTCAGCGACCTCGACGCCGTCCCGGTGGTCGGCGCGTCCGGCGCCATCTTCGGGCTCATCGGCGCGTACACGGTCATCGTCATCAAGCTGCGGCTCAATCCGACGTGGCTGCTGGTGATCCTCGGCCTGAACGTCTTCATCACCTTCCAGGTGCCCGGCATCTCCATCCTCGGGCACGCCGGCGGGTTCGTCGCGGGGCTCCTGACCACCTTCGCGCTGCTGTACGCGCCGGACAAGAACCGGCTGAAATGGCAGCTCGGCGGGATCGCGATCGTCGTGGTGGCGATGATCGGGCTCGTCGTCTGGAAGGACTCGCAGACGATTTCCGCGTCCTGCGAGCTCGCCACCAGCCGGGGCGTGCCCTCCTACGCCTGCTACCCGGAGTAGCCGAGCTTCCCCCGAGTGGGTCACCCGAAAACCCGGTGGAGACGCAGCCGGGCTGGGTACCTTCGAGTTGATCATGTGCATCGTCAACTTGGGGGTTGAGATGAAGATCCGGAAAGCAGCAGCTCTCGCCGCCGTCGCCGTGCTGGCGTCGGTATCGGCACCCGCGGTCGCACAGGCCGGGCAAGCCGCCGAGACCTGTCAGACCTACACGAAACGCTATTTCCTCGGCTCAGGCAGCACTATCACGCTCCGTGTCGCCTACGTGGATTCGGCGTTGAAAATCTGCTTCGGCGATCCCGGCGTCACGTCCTCGGCGGCCACGCAGACCGTCGGCACGACGGGACCGGGCGCGGCCACCGGCTGGGAGATCACGGCGGGCCCGGCGGTGGTGGAAGACCAGCGGCCCCGGCACGTCAAGGCGAAGTTCAGCGGATCCCTGCGAAACTGCGTCGTCAAGATCAACCCGATCTGCTCGCCGGCCTCGCCGTACGAGATCTTCGGGGAGTACGCGCCGCCCGCGGTCGGCCCGGCCGTCCCGGGCTGGTCACACGGCCCGAACGGCGACGTGCACTACTACGACAACGCCTGACCCTTGAGGGTGGTGAGGACCTCCAGCACGTCGCGGGGGTCCTCACCGAGGTCGATCCGGCCGAACACCAGCAGGTGGTCGCCGGATTCGACCTCGAGGGTCAGACTGTCCCGGCCGAGCCGGCGCGTGGTGCGCAGCCGGAGCCGGGCTTCGCTCCAGGAGTAGCGGTGCGCACCGCCCACGGTCCTGGCCAGTAGTCCGCCGGGGCCTGCCGCCAGCCGGGGACGGAGCAGGGTGCCGTGCAGTGCGAGCGCGCCCACGGACAGCATCGCGACCCCGGTCAGGACGGTGCCGCCGACGTCGCCGCCGATGGCCAGCCACAGCACGCCTGCCAGCAGCAACAGGGTGAGCACCCAGGCCACTACCACAACGTTCCGCTGCGGCGCCCACGAGGTGGGGTAGTTATCCACAGGGGTTATCCACACTGGGGATGAGTCACACCGGTGTAATTCGGCGTCAAGCCGCCATCCGGGGTAATGCTCACCGCCACCGCATCGTCATGAGCAGCCCGGCGATCATCAGCACGAAACCGATGGCGAAGTTCGTGTTGCCCAAGTCCGCCATGAAGGGGATCTTGTCGCCCGCGATGTAGTTCACGACCAGCCACATCAGGCCGATCAGCATGAGGCCGAACATCACGATCTTGTAGAACAGGTTCGACGGGCCCGCGGCCTTGACCTTCACCGGCGTGCGGCGATCGGTCGGCGGGGTGTACGCCGTCTTCTTGCGGACCTTGGACTTCGGCATCGTGTTCCTCGCGTACTGTTCGGCTTCCCTGGTGGCGATGACCCGCTTTCGGGTGCGCAACCAGCGCCACGTGCACACGTTAACGTAAACGAGCGCCGCTGGGCACCGTCCGGGACCGGTCGATTTCCCGCACTGTGACAATGGTGTCACAGACGGTTCGGCAGCGGTTTGGTTCGAGACTGAGGAGCTTTGCGTGGCTGAGCGGGAAGAGCCGGGCGGGGACCGTCGGCGGTACTCCGAACGACCACCCGGCGGAGGCCGTCCGGCCCCCCGGCGTAGACCGGACGACGCAATCCCGCCGCGGCGCGGCCCGGGAGAGGCGCCCACCCCCCGCCGGAGGCCGCCGGACGGCAGGTCCTACGAAGGTCCGCCGCCGCGCCGCCGGAGCGACGCGCCGCCGCCGCGCCGGCGTCCCATGCCGCCGCCCGGGTCGACCGAAGAGACCGTCGTCTTCGAACCGGTCGGCGGTGGCACCGCGACCGAAGAACGTCCGCCGCCGCGCGAACTGGGCAAGGGCGGCGTCGCCATCCGGACCGTGGGCGAGCTCCTCATCACCGCCGGCCTCGTGGTGCTGCTGTTCATGGTCTACGAGGTCTACGTGACCGACCTCTTCTCCGCGGGCAAACAGTCCGAGGCCAGTTCCGAGCTGGACGGCGAATGGGGCAAGGACCGGCAGCTGCATCCGGACCTGGTCGACGGGAAGGCGTTCGCCAGGATCCACATCCCGGTCTTCGGCGCCGACTTCAACTTCACCATCCAGGAAGGCACCACCGAGGCCGCGCTCGAAGTGGGCCCCGGCCACTACAAGGGCACCGCGCTGCCGGGCGAGCCCGGGAACTTCGCCATCGCCGGACACCGGGTCGGCAAGGGCGCGCCGTTCAACGATCTGGACAACCTCAGCTCGTGCGACCAGATCATCATCGAGACGCAGACCGACTTCTACATCTACAAGGTGCTGCCGTACAAGGACGAGGTCGAAGGCTGGGCGGCGGGCAAGGGCGCGCAGCCGAAGTGCAAGAACGTCGGGACCCTGCGCAACCCGAACGCCGCCGACGGCGGCCCCTACGGCGAGACCAACGGCCGCCGTATCGTGTTCCCGACCAAGGGCGACACGGTGAACCCGGTGCCGTACAAGGACCCGGAGATCCTGCCGAAGGCCGATCAGGTCTCGCTGCTCACGCTGACGACCTGTCACCCGAAGTTCTCGGCGAAGGAACGGCTCATCATCCACGCGGTGCTGGCCCAGCAGGTGCCGAAGAACCAGGTCGGCTCCTACGCCGAACTCCTGCCCAAGATCTCGGAGGCGCGCTGATGTACGGCTGGATCTGGCGCAAGCTGCCGGGCCCCTTCGCGGTGAAGCTGGCGACGGCGGTCGTGCTGGCGCTCGGGATCGTGGCGCTGCTGATGTTCGTCGTCTTCCCGTGGCTGGAACCGCGCCTCTGGTTCAACGAAGTGAGCGTCCAATAGCCGCGCGGTTCGGCGTCTTCCTCGTCTCGGGGCGGTTTCCCGGGCAGGAGGACGCCGACGTGCTGCGCCGGTCGGTCGACGCCGCCATCGCGGCCGAGCGGGCCGGGTTCGACGACGTGTGGTTCGCCGAGCACCACTTCATGCCGTACGGCGTCTGCCCGTCCGCGATCACCCTCGCCGCGCATGTGCTCGGCCGCACCGAGCGGATCGCCGTCGGCACCGCGGTGAGCGTGCTGTCCGTCGCGCATCCGGTGGCGCTCGCCGAACAGTGGTCGCTGCTGGACGCCGTTTCCGGTGGACGGTTGCGGATCGGCGTCGGCCGCGGCGGGCCGTGGCAGGACCTCGAGGTGTTCGGCACCGGCGCTTCACGCTACGAAACGGGGTTCGAGGAGAGCCTCGACCTGATGCTCGCGGCGATGACCTCGGAGACGGTCTCGGCCGACGGCGATCATTTCAAGTTCCGCGAGGTGCCGATGGTGCCGCGGCCGGAACGCGCCCCGCGGCTGGTCGTGGCCTGCGGCGATGCCCGTTCGCGGGCGGTGCGGCTCGCCGCCGATCGTGGGCTGCCGATGCTGCTCGGCCTGCACACCGACGACGACGGCAAGATCAAAACCCTTGCCGCGTACGGGGAATCCGCCGCCGAGCACGTGTCGACGGTGATGTGCCAGGTCGGGGACGACGCGCTGGACGTCGTGCGGTCGGCGTTGCCGGGTTCCCTGAAAGAGGGATTCGCCGGGCACGTGTACCTCGACGGCAAACGGGGCCTGGACAAGGATCCGGTGTCCTACACCGACAAACTGTGCGAGATGCACCCGATCGGCGGAGTGGAGTACTGCGTCGACAGGCTGGGAACGAGCATCCGGCGTACCGGGGTCTCCCACGTGATCATGATGGTGGAAGCGTCCGGTACGCCGGAGGGAACGCTCGAAAACATCGCGCGGATCGGGGAAGAGGTCCTTCCCGCGCTACGCAGGGGTTAGCAGTCGCGCAGTTCCGGGCTTTGGTTCAGCAGCTGGCCGCGGACGGAGACGAACGCGCGGTAGCGATCACTGTCCACTTGGGACTTCTTGAACACGGCGACGCGGTGGCAGTTCTGGAACGCCAGCTTCACGCCGAAGTGCCGTTCCAGGCCGCCGCGGATGGCGTCCGAGGCTAGCGCCCGCAGCAGCTGGCCGCGTTCGGCCTCGCTCGGCGGCGGCGTCTCGTTGTCGGCGAATCCGTCGGCCGCGCCCTCGGCCTCCGCGATGACACCGGTGATCACGGTCCAGGCGTAGGGCAGGGACTCCCGGACGCAGGCGACGAATTCGGCGTCGGAGACCTCCCCGCGCTCGGCCTTCTCCAGCAGCGCGGGCGATACATCCAGAGACATCGAACCTCCGAGAGAGACACGGTGAACGTGGGCCGCCTTCCTGACTACCCACCCGCGGCTCCAGCCACAAGAGAAAACGATCATCATCACCACTTTGGCGGAAGCCGTCGTCACTCCCAGCGAAAGAGCTTCGCCGCCACGACACAACTGCCCACCGCGAAAGCCGCCAACACGGCGAGTTGCAGCGGCTGGGCGCCGGTGCCGGTCCAGGCGTCTTCGAGGGCCTTGACGCCCGGCGGGATGTACGCGCCGATGTCGCGGATGGCCTCCGGCAGCAACGGGCGCGGCAGGTAGACGCCGCCGAGGAACATGATCGGGAGGTAGGCGATCAGCGCGAGCCCGTTCGCCGCGCGGCTGGTCTTGGCGACCGAGGCGGCGATCAGGCCGAGCCCGAAGATCGCGGTCGTGCCGAGGACGAACGTCAGCAGGAAGCCGAGCGGATGCCGCGGGGTGGGGACGTCGAAGACGACGCCCGCGGTCACGAGAAGGAGGCCGACCCCGCCGATCGTCACGATGACGTTGATGATCAGCTGCGCCACCAGCAGCTGGGCGGGGTGCACCGGAGTGGTGGCGAAGCGGCGAAGGATGCCTTGTTCGCGATAGGTCGCGATGATCCCGGGGATCGATTGCAGGCCCATCATGGCGATGGTGAGCACGACCATCGACGGCACCCAGGCGTCGAGGAAACGCATACCCGACGTCGTTTCGCTCTCCGCGCGAATCCCGGGGATCACCCCGAGCACGGCCGTGACGACCGTCGGCAGGACGAGCCCGCCGATGACGAAGCCGGGCGTGCGGAGGGCGAGTTTCGTTTCGGTGAGGGTGATCTTGGCGAGTGTGTTCATTGTTGGTCTCCTGGCTCAGTCGCGGCCGGTCAGGGTCACGAAGGCTTCGTCCAAAGTGGATTTACCGGCGCGGTCACGGAGTTCGGCCGGGGTGCCGGTGGCGACCACGCGCCCGGCGTCGAAGATCGCGAGGCGGTCGCAAAGGCGTTCGGCCTCGTCCATGAAATGCGTGACGAGCAGGACGGTGACACCGGTGTCGCGCACGGCCTCGACGAGCTTCCAGGTGTCGCGGCGGGCGTGCGGGTCCAGTCCGGTGGTCAGCTCGTCGAGGACGGCGACCTCGGGGCGGCCGACGAGCGCGAGCGCGATCGAGACGCGCTGCTTCTGACCGCCGGAAAGCTTGCCGAAGTACTTGTCCCGTTGTTCGGTGAGACCGAGCTTCGCGAGCAGGTCACCGGTGTCGGCGGGGTTCGTGTAGAAGGAGGCGTAGAGGTCGAGCGCCTCGTGGACCTTGATCTTGTCCGGCAGGCGGCTCTCCTGGAGCTGCGAGCCGAGGCGCTGCCGCAGGGCGGCGTGGTCCTTGCCGGGGTCGAGGCCGAGGACCGACATGGTGCCGGAGTCCGGCGTGCGCAGTCCCTGGAGGCATTCGACCGTGGTGGTCTTGCCGGCGCCGTTGGTCCCGAGGATCCCGAAGATCTCGCCCTGTTCCACGTGGAACGAAACGTCGTCGACCGCGACGTGCTCCCCGTACGTCTTGCGGAGGTTGGTGACTTCGATGAGTGGCATGCGAAAAACGTTATGGCGCAACGGACTTGGTCAGAATGACGCTGAACCCACAGCTGGGGTGGGGCTGGACCCACCCTGATCGGGGGCCTGTGGTCACTGTGCCGGGCCGGGGCGGTGGGGAAGACTTCGTCGCATGTTCCGCACCTACCTCACCTCCGTGCGCCGGGGCTTCGTGCTCGCGGCCTTGGCGCTGGTGAGCTGGCTGGACCTGCTGCTCGAACTGGTGGGTTTCTGCCTGCTCTGTGTCGGCCTGGTCTTCGCCTACACGCTCGCGCTCGAAGGGACGCGTCCGCGTGCCGCGCTCACCCGGCGACTGGCCGGGCGCTGGTGCGGTGTAGAGGTCGAACCGCCCTACCGGCCGGCGCCGCCCGAGCCGGAACGCGAGCGCGACGGCTGGTACCGCGACGGGAACAGCCTGTTCAAGCGGTCGTGGTTCATCAAGTGGACCAAACGATTCGAATGGATCACCGGCGATCCGGCGACCGGACGCGACCTCGGCTGGCAGCTGTGGAATCCGGTCGCGGGCCTGCTGCTGATCCCCGCGGTCCTGCTGGCCGGGCCGCGCGCCCTCCGGCTGTACGGGAAGTGGACGCGCTGGTGGCTCGGCCCCCGCCCGGGCCGCACCGGGGACGGCTGGCTCAAGACCAGGCTGAAGGCGCTGGGCTTCCAGCTGGGCCTGCTCGCGCTTTCGGCCGCACAGCTCGGGATGGCGATCCCGACGCTGCTCGCCCTGATCTGGCCGGCGCCGCTGTTCCCGGCGATGGTCGTCGCCGGTCGTTCGGTGACCGACACCCTGCGCCGCGAGGCCAAGTACTGGACCGGCGTGCGGATCGACCGGCCGTATCTGCCGGAGCCGCCGTTCCCCGTGCCGCGGGCGGACGGGATGTACCGGCACGGACGGCAGCTGTACGACACCCCGTGGTGGCCGTCGAGGCTGGCGCGTTTGCGCTGGGTGATGGTCGACCGTGCGACCTGGCGCGATCTGGCCGCCGCGGTGGTCAACTCCGCGGTGCTGCTGGCGCTGGCCGTGCCGACGGTGGCGTTGGTGTCCCTCGGCCTTTGGGGTGTGGTGGCGCTGTGGATCTGGCGGCCGTTCGGGCAAGCGCTCGCGCTGACTCCTGTCGCCGTGGCGGCGGTCGTCGCCGGACTGGCCGCGACGCCGTGGCTTACCCGTCTGGGAGCGCGCTTCGCGAAGGTGCTTCTCGGTCCGACAGAGGCTTCGCGGCTCGGGCAGCGTGTCGAACGGCTGAAGCAGACGCGGACCGACGCGTCGGTCGCGCAGGCCGCCGAGCTGCGGCGTATCGAGCGGGATCTGCACGACGGGGTCCAGTCGCGGCTGGTCGCGATGGGGATGAAGCTGGGCGCGGTCGAAGCGCTCATCGACAGCGACCCGGCCGCGGCGAAACGACTGGCCGCCGAGCTGCGGCAGACGTCGTCCGAGACACTGACCGAGTTGCGGCTGCTGGTGCGCGGGATTCATCCGCCGGTGTTGTCCGAGCGCGGGCTCGGTGACGCGGTGCGCGCGATGGCGCTCGACAGCCCGCTGCGGGCTTCGGTGAACGGCACCCTGCCCCGGTTGGAGCAGCCCGCGGAAGCGTGCGCGTACTTCGCGGTCAGCGAGTTGCTGGGCAACGCCGCCAAACACGGCGAGGCTCGGCGAGTGTCGATCGAACTGGGCTATGACGACGGTCTGCTGCGGATCGAGGTGACCGACGACGGGAAGGGCGGCGCGAACGCGGCCCGGGGGAGCGGGATTCGCGGGATCGAACGCAGACTGGGCGCCTTCGACGGTACTTTTGCTCTGACCAGCCCGCTCGGCGGGCCGACGAAGGCGATCATGGAGATCCCGTGCCAGCTCGACCCCGATGCGTCGTCGCCGAAGACCAGTACCTCCTCCGAGACGGTTTGACGCATTTGCTGACCGCGCACGGTTTCGACGTCGTCGAGGCGGTGGGCACCGGGCCGGAACTGGAGCGCGCGCTGCGCACGCACCGGCCCGACGTTTCGGTCGTCGACGTCCGGATGCCGCCGACGCTCACCGACGAAGGACTCCAGGTCTCGCTGGCCGTGCGGCGCGACATCCCCGGGCTGCCGATTCTCGTTCTGTCGCAACATGTCGAGCAGCTCTACGCGCGGGAACTCCTCGCCGACGGGGCAGGCGCGATCGGATACCTGTTGAAGGACCGGGTCTTCAACGCGGACCAGTTCATCGACGCGGTGCGGCGAGTGGCGGGCGGCGGCACCGCGATGGACCCCGAGGTGATCGCGAAACTGGTGGCGGGCAACGCTTCCGACCCCCTCTCCGCGCTGACCCCGCGCGAACGCGAGGTGCTCGGACTGATGGCCGAAGGCTGTTCCAACGCCGCCATCGCTTCGCGGCTGCACTTCAGCGAAGGGGCGGTGGGGAAGCACACCGCGAACATCTTCGCGAAGCTCGGCATCGTCGCCTCGGACGACACGAACCGCCGCGTTCTCGCGGTCCTCGCTTACCTGGGAACGCCGTGAAGGCCTCCTTCCCTACCTTGAGAGTAGGGAAGGAGGCCTTCACGGACAGGGTTCAGGAGCGCGAGATGCGGGTCATTTCGTCGCGCTCCACGACCTTCACGCGTTCCCGGCCGTGCGGGACGCCCAGCGCCTTCTCGTGGGCGTCGAGCTTGCCCCAGCCTTCCCAGGTGGTGAAGGGAACGCCGCGTTCGGTCAGGAAACCGAGGATCGCGTCGGGGTCCTCGACGGCCGGGGCCGTGAGGTTGCCGGCGTCGGCCAGCAGGCTCGCGATGGTTTCGGCCGCGTCGCCCTTGGTGTGGCCGATGAGGCCGACCGGCCCGCGCTTGATCCAGCCGGTCACGTAGACGCCCGGCACCTGCTCCTCGTCGATGTCCAGCACCCGGCCCGCCTGGTTCGGCACGGTCCCGGTGGTGTGGTCGAACGGGATCTCCGGCAGATGCGACGACAGGTAGCCCACCGCGCGGTAGACGGCCTGGACGTCCCAGACGTGGAACTCGCCGGTGCCGCGCACGTTGCCGTCACCGGTCAGTTCGGTGCGCTCGGTCCGCAGGCCGGTCACCTTGCCGTCTTCGCCGACGATCTCGCACGGCGAGTGCAGGAAGTGCAGGTGCAGCCGCTTCGGCCGGTCGCCCTGGTCGCGGATCGCCCACTCCTGCAGCGTCTTCACGACCATGTCGATCTGCTTCGACGCCCGCAGCGCGGCGATGCTGCCTTCGTCGAACTCGATGTCCTCGGGGTAGACGATGACCTCGACGTTCGGCGAGTGGTCCAGCTCGCGCAGCTCCAGCGGGGTGAACTTCGCCTGAGCCGGGCCGCGACGGCCGAACACGTGCACGTCGGTGACCGGGCTGGCCTTCAGTCCCTGGTAGACGTTGTCCGGGATGTCGGTGCTGAGCAGCTCGTCGGCGGTCTTCGCGAGGATCCGCGCCACGTCGAGCGCCACGTTGCCGACGCCGAGGACCGCGACCGAGGTCGCGTTCAGCGGCCAGGTGCGCGGCACGTCCGGGTGCCCGTCGTACCAGGAGACGAAGTCGGCGGCGCCGTAGCTGCCGTCCAGGTCGATCCCGGGGATGTCGAGCGCGCGGTCGGCCATGGCGCCGGTCGAGAAGATCACCGCGTCGTAGAACTGGCGCAGGTCGTCGAGCTTCAGGTCGGTCCCGTAGTCGACGTTGCCCAGCAGCCGGATGTTCGGCTTGTCGAGCACCTTGTGCAGGGCGGTGACGATGCCCTTGATCCGGGGATGGTCGGGCGCGACGCCGTACCGGATCAGCCCGAACGGCGCCGGCATGCGCTCGAACAGGTCGATCGTCACGTCAGCGTCGGACTTGTCGAGGATGTCGGCGGCGTAGATGCCGGCCGGACCGGCACCCACGATGGCTACACGAAGAGAACGGCTCACTCCTACCACGGTAAGTTAGGTAGCCCTAACAATCATTGTGATCTGGCGTACGGTCCACCTGGTGGGAGCCGCTAAGCTGGCTTCATGCGCGTGCTCGTCGTCGACAACTACGACAGTTTTGTCTACAACCTGGTCCAGTACCTGGCCCAGCTCGGCGCCGACTGCACCGTCTGGCGCAACGACGTCGTGGACATCGACAAGCTCGGCGAGTTCGACGCGGTCCTCGTCTCTCCCGGCCCCGGAACCCCGGAACGCGCTGGTCAGAGCATGGACGTCATCCGCAAATGCGCCGAGGAACGCATCCCGATGCTCGGCGTCTGCCTCGGCCACCAGGCGCTCGGCGTGGTCTTCGGCGCCACCGTCGACCGCGCCCCGGAACTGCTGCACGGCAAGACCAGTCAAGTCCACCATTCGGGCGACGGAGTGCTCGCCGGGCTTCCTGCGGAATTCACCGCCACGCGGTACCACTCGCTGACCGTTTTGCCGGAAACCATCGACGAGACCGTGTTCGAAATCACAGGCCGCACCGAGTCCGGTGTCGTGATGGGCATGCGGCACCGCGAGCTGCCGCTCGAAGGCGTCCAGTTCCACCCCGAGTCCGTGCTCACCCAGGGTGGTCACCGGATGCTGGCGAACTGGATGGCCTCCGCCGGGCACCCGGTCGCCGACGCCACGGTCAACGAACTCGAACAGGCGACCCGTGCGCTGCAGAAGGCCGCTGCTGCGTGACCTCGCTGATCCGGCTCGAAGGAGTCGGTAAGCGCTACGGCCGCGGCGAACCCGTGCTCGCCGACGTCGACCTCGACGTCCCGGCGGGCCGCGTGCTCGGCATCCTCGGTTCGAACGGCTCGGGGAAGTCGACGCTGCTCAGGATCCTCGCGGCACTTTCCCGTGAGACTTCGGGAACCGTCGTGGGCGATCCGCGCGTCGGCTACCTTCCGGACCGCTTTCCGGCGGGACAGCGGATGAGTGCCAGGGCGTACCTGCGGCATATGGCCCGCATCGACGGCCATGTCGACTTGTCGGCGATCGATCCCCTGCTGGACCGGCTGGCGCTGGTCGGCGGCCCGGACGCGCCCTTGCGGACCCTGTCGAAGGGCAACGCCCAGAAGGTCGGCCTCGCCCAGGCCGTCCTCGCCGAGCCGGACCTGCTGATCCTCGACGAGCCTTGGTCCGGTCTCGACGTCGAAGCCCACACCGTGCTCGGCGAACTCGTCGCCGAGACCAAGGAGCGGGGCGCGAGCGTGGTCTTCACCGATCACCGCGCCTCCGTCGTGCACGCCCACGCCGACGACGTCTACCGGATCGACGGCGGCCTCCTGACCCGTGTCGAAACAAGAGCCGAAAACGCGACGAGGATCGTCCTGCACGGCCCCAGCGGCGATTGGTCTTCGGAACCCGGCGTGAGCCACGTCGTGGCGGAGGACGGGAAGGTCGTCCTGACGGTCGAAGCCGGGCACGCCGACGCGGTCCTGCTCCGCGCGCTCAACCGCGGCTTTTCGGTCCGGGAGGTGGCGCCGTGCTCGCCATGACCCGCTACTACCTCGCGCTGCTCGGCCATTCCCAGCGCTATCTGCCCGCGATCCTCGCGTACATCGCGGTGAACACCGTGCTCTACACGGATCCGAAGTCGCCGCTGCTGCCGCAGTACGGGATCAGCGCGGGCTCGCTCCTCGTCGTGTCGTGCTGGCTGACCATCGCCATGCTCGACGTCGAAGACCCGGTCCAGCGGCTGGTGACCTTCAGCCACGCACGACGCTGGCGGTCGGTCCTCGGCGGCGCCACGCTGGCCGTCTTCGGCTGCGCGGTCGTGCTGATCCTCGTGACGGTGCTGTGGTCGGGGCTCCGGACCGGCGGCTTCACGATCGGCACCTTCGCGCTGGGTGCCTCGGCGCACGCGCTGTGCGCGCTGTTCGGGATCGCGATCGGCCTGCCCTGTTCGCGGCTGCTGGTGCCGCGGGTCGGCTGGTCCGTCCTGGCCGCGATCTTCGCCCTCGCGGCGGTGCTCCTGGTGAAGTGGCTGCCGCTGGCCAATCCGCTGCTGCGCGCCTTGGCGTCGCAACAACCACTGACCGGCCCGTTCATCATCGCCGTCGTGGCGGCGGTCTCCGCCTTGCTGCTGAGCGCGACGGCCGTCGCGTATCTGCTCCGGCGCAACGCCTGATGCCGCGGCTCATCGTGCTCAACGGCCCGCCCGCCTGCGGGAAGTCGACCCTCGCCCGGTTGTACGCCGAAGACCATCCGCTGACGCTGAACCTCGACATCGACCGGCTCCGCGGTCTGCTCGGCGCCTGGCGCGAGAACGCCGCGAAAGCCGGGACGCTCGCCCGCGACCTCGCCGTGAGTGCGGCTCGCACCCAGCTGCTCGCGGGCCACGACGTCATCGTCCCGCAGTTCCTCGGCCGCGCCGATCTCCTCGAACGCCTCGAAACGCTCGCCGTCGAAACGGCCGCTGAGTTCCACGAGATCGTCCTCCTCGACACCAAGGACAACGTGCTCCGGCGGTTCGCCGAGCGCACGCGCGCGGCGGCGGAGCCCGAACACGTCGAGGCGCACGAGACGCTGGGCGGGCCCGAACGGCTGGCGGAGATGTACGACCGGCTCGTGGCGCTCATCGCGACGCGGCCGAAAGCGGTCGTGGTGCGGACCAGCGCCGGGCGGATTCAGCAGGCTTACCAGGGACTGCTCGACAGCTTGGCGCTCTGAGCGATGCCTATCCAGCGGGTCGTGAGTGGCAAAGAGGGTTAGAACGAGCATCGCCACTCACGACCCCGGCGGAGGCCTCGATCACGAACACGACTTGCCCCTCAATAACCCTCTTTCACTCACGACCCCTCGTGAAACCGGGTAAATCGGTCACCATTTCCCGAACGGGCTGGACATGAAAAGGGCCCCGCACGAAACCGTGCGGGGCCCTCCTCACTCAGCTCCGGATCACGGAGGCGGGAAGAGCCGCGAGCTCGACGACGTCGGCGTCTCGTCGCTTTCGACGATGAACAGCGTGATCGGCGCGTTCTTCGCGATCTTCGAACCGGCCTGCGGGTTGGTCTTGCTGACCTTGCCCGCCAGATCCTTGTCACCGTTCTTGTCGGCCTGCGTGTCCAGGGTTCCGTTCCAGCCCAGCTGCTGCAGCTGCCGCGTCGCCTGCTCCTCGGTCATGCCCTTCAGGTTCGGCATGTCGAAGGTCTCCTGGTTGCCGTTCGACACCGACAGCTTGACCACGCTGCCGACGGCCAGCTTGCCGCCGTTCGGGGTCTGGTCGATCACGGTGCCCTTGGGCTGGTCGGAGTCCACATTGGTGACCTGCGGGGTGAACCCGGCCGTCCTCAATCCGGCTTCGGCCTCGGCCTGGGTCTTGCCCTTGTAGTTCGGGACCGTCTTCAGTTCCTTGGACTTGCCGACCGTGATGTCGACCTTCGAACCCTGATCGACCTCGGCCTGCGCGCTCGGGTTCTGCGACATGACCTTGCCCGCCTGGTTCGGGTCTTCGGTCTCTTCCTCGGTGGTCGCACCGAGCTTCAGACCGGCTTCGGTCAGCGCCGTGGTGGCCTCGGAGACGCTCTTGCCCTTGAGGTCCGGCGTCTTGACCTTGCCCGGCTTCGAGCCGACGGTCAGCGTGATCTTGTCCGAGGTCGGTACCACCTGCCCCTCGGCGGGGTTGATGCTGATGACCTTGTCGATCTGGTTCTCGTCACACGAGGGCTGGCCGTTCACGGACTCGCCGGTGCAAGTGATCTTCTTGGTTTCGAGTGAGGTGAAGCCGGCGCCGCGCAGCGTGTCCTTCGCCGAGACCTCGGACTGCCCGACCACCTTCGGGACCGCCTTGCTCTCCGCGCCGGCGCCCTGGAAAGCGCCCATCAGCCACATGATCAGCAGCACGATGGCGGCCAGCGAGACCACGAGACCGGCGATGAGCCAGGCCCGCCGCTTCTTCTTCGCGGCCGGGTCCTCGTCGTCTTCTTCGTACTGGTCGTAGCGCGGCGGCACCCGGCGGTCGGAGTCCATGACCTGGGTGCGCTCGTCCTCCGACATCACCATCGGCGCGGCGGGCCGCTGACCGGACAGCGTCCGGACCAGGTCCGAACGCATCTCCGCGGACGACTGGTACCGGTTCGCCGGGCCCTTCGCGAGCGCCTTGAGCACGACGGCGTCGAGCTCGGGCGCCACGGCCGGGTTCACCGACGACGGCGGGTTCGGGTCTTCCCGGACGTGCTGGTACGCCACCGCCACGGGCGAGTCGCCGGTGAAGGGCGGCTCGCCGGTGATGAGTTCGTACAGCACGCAACCGGCGGCGTAGACGTCGGAACGCGCGTCGACGGACTCACCGCGGGCCTGCTCCGGCGAGAGGTACTGCGCCGTGCCGATCACCGCGGCGGTCTGCGTCATCGCGGACTGCCCGTCGTGCATGGCGCGCGCGATACCGAAGTCCATCACCTTGACGGCGCCGTTCTTCGTGATCATCACGTTCGCCGGTTTGACGTCGCGGTGCACGATGCCGTGCCGGTGCGAGAAGTCCAGTGCCGCGCAGACGTCGGCCATGACCTCCATGGCCCGCTTCTGCGACATCGGGCCTTCGGTCTTCACGATGTCGCGCAGAGTCCGTCCTTCGACGTACTCCATCACGATGTAGGGCAGCGGGCCGAACTCGGTGTTCGTCTCGCCGGTGTCGTAGACGGCGACGATCGCCGGGTGGTTCAGTGCCGCCGCGTTCTGTGCCTCGCGACGGAAACGTTCTTGGAACTGGGGATCCCGCGCCAGGTCGGCACGCAGGATCTTGATCGCCACCTCCCGGCCCAGGCGCACGTCGTGGCCGTGGTGGACCTCGGACATGCCTCCGTAGCCGAGCGTCTCGCCCAGCTCGTAGCGGTTGCTGAGCAGTCTTGGTGTGCTCATCTCTGCGTGCCGTTCCATTCCGTCCAAGGTTTGCTGCTCATCATTCCTGGATTCGCCTGTCCGGCCGGCTCCTCGGTGCCGCCCTCCGTCGGTGCCGCGGGGTATGCGGACGTCGGCGGAGGACCTTCGGACTTCTTACCCGGAGCCGGCGCGTGTTCACTCGTTTCCACGCCGCCCGACTGCGGTCCGTTGCCCGAACCGACCAGTCTCACGATGAGGAAGGCTCCTGCCACCAGTACTGCGATCAGGATCACCGCGAGCAGCAGCCACCAGCCCCATTGTGGCCGTCTGCCGGGCAGACGGCGGACCGCCATCGGTGGCGGACCGGTGACCGGGTGCATCGCCGGATGCGACGCCGGTCCTACGGCCGCCATCGGGTTCGGCGGGGAGTGCGGGCCGGGCGGCACCTGCTGCGGCAGCACGGGCTGGCCGGCCGGGTAGGCCACGTTCACCAGCCCGGACGGCGTCGGCAGGGGCAGACCGGCACGGACCGCGGCGACGGCGGCCGCGAACTCGCCGCCGCTGTTGTACCGCTGTCTCGGATCCTTGATCAGGGTCGCTTCGATCACCGCGCGGGCGCCCGGCGGCACGTCCGGCGGCAGCGGCGGCGGGAGGTCGCGGATGTGCATCATCGCGACCGTCACCGCGTTCTCCGAAAGGAACGGCCGGTGCCCGGTGAGGCATTCGTAGCCGCACACGGCCAGCGAGTAGACGTCGCTCGCCGGTTCGGCGTTGTGCCCGAGCGCCTGCTCGGGGGCGATGTAGTGGGCGGTGCCCATGACCATGCCGGACCTGGTCACCGGGGCGGCGTCGGCGGCCTTCGCGACCCCGAAGTCGGTGATCTTCACCTGTCCCGCCGGGGTCACCATGATGTTGCCCGGTTTGACGTCGCGGTGCACGAGACCCGTTTCGTGCGCGGCCTGCAGCGCGTTACCGGCCTGCTCCAGGATGTCCAGGGTGCGCTCGGCGTTCAGCCGTCCTTCGCGGGTGATGATCGCGGCCAGCGGATCGCCTTCGACCAGCTCCATCACCAGATACGCGATCGACAGCTCGTCCGCGACCGTCTCGCCGTAGTCGTGCACCGCGGCGATGCCGGGGTGGTTCAGCGACGCGGTCATCCGCGCCTCGGTCCGGAACCGGTGCAGGAACTCGGCGTCGCCGGACAGCTCCGCCTTGAGGATCTTGATCGCGACCGTCCGGTCCAGCCGCGTGTCACTGGCCTGCCAGACCTCGCCCATCCCGCCGACGGCGATCCGGTTCGTCAGCTTGTACCGGTCGGCCAGCAGCTGACCCGAGGACAGCATCCGCTATCCACCCCCGAGCATGGCGTTGACGGCGGCGCGGCCGATCTCCGCGGCCACGGTGCCACCGGTCGCTTCGAGCCCGCGGTTACCCCCGGACTCGACGATCACCGAGACGGCGATCTTCGGGTCCATCGCCGGCGCGAACCCGGTGTACCAGGCGTGCGGCGGGGTGTTCTTCGGGTCGTTGCCGTGCTCGGCGGTGCCGGTCTTGGAGGCGATCTGGATGTCGCCTCGTTTGCCCGCGCCCTTCGTGTTCTCCTCCGACGCCAGCATCATGTCGCGCAGGATCGCGGCGTTCGCGCTGGACATCGCGGCGTCACCGGTCAGCTCGGCCGGCTTGTAGTCCTCGATGGTCGACAGGTTCGGCGCCAGCAGCGCCTGCACCAGCTGCGGTTTCATCGCCATCCCGTTGTTGGCGATGGTCGCCGAAAGCAGCGCGTCCTGGATCGGGGTCAGCCGCACGTCGCGCTGCCCGATGGCGCTCTGGAACAGCGCCGCCTTCGACTCGAGGGGCCCGAGGGAGGAAGCGGCGACGCGCATCGGCACGGTCAAATCCTCGCCGACACCGAAGTTCTTCGCCGTCGCGTTCAGCTTGTCCTTGCCGAGTTCGCCGGCGAGCTCGGCGAACGGCACGTTGCAGGAATACCGCAGCGCTTCCTTCAGCGTGCTGCCCTTGCAGGCCGCGCCGCCGTAGTTCTCCAGTGTCGTCTGCGTGCCGGGGAGCTTGACGTTGGGCGCGGTGTTGACCGGCATGTCCGCCGTCTTGCCGTTCTCCAGCGCGGCCGCGGTCACCAGCAGCTTGGCCGTCGAACCCGGCGGGTAGGTCTCCGAGATCGCGCGGTTCAGCATCGGCTTCTTCGGGTCGTCGCGCCACTGGCCCCAGGCCGCGATCTGCTCCTTGCCGACGTGCGAGGCGAGTTTGTTCGGGTCGTACGACGGCGTCGAGACCATCGCCAGGATGCGCCCGGTCTTCGGCTCGATCGCGACCACCGAGCCGGTGTAACCCTTCTGCGTCATCAGGTCGTACGCGGCCTTCTGCACGGCCGGGTTGATCGTCAGCCGCACGTTCCCGCCGCGCGGGTCGCGGCCGGTGACCATGTCCGACAGGCGCCGCACGAACAGCCGCGGATCCGAGCCGTTGAGCACGTCGTCCTCGGACCGCTCCAGGCCGCCCGAGCCGTAGTTGATCGAGTAGTAGCCGGTGACCGGCGCGTACATCGGGCCGTCGGCGTAGGTCCGGATGAACTTGTACTTGTCGTTCGAGGGTTCGACCTTCGCGAGCGCCGTGCCGTCCGGCGTCACGATCAGGCCGCGCTGGCGGGAGTACTCGTCGTAGAGCACCCGCAGGTTGCGCGAGTCCGTGCGGTAGTCGTCGGCCTTGACCACCTGGATGTAGGTGGCGTTGGCGAGCAGGAGCACCACCATGACGAGCATGGCGATGCCGACCTTGCGGAGCGGGGTGTTCACGAGGCGCTCCCCTCACCGTTCGCGGGCGGCCGCTGCACCATCACCGTGTGGGCTTCGGCGAGCGGCGCCTGGGGCTGCTGCGGCTTCGGCCGCACCGCGGGTTTGCGGGCGGCGTCGGAGATTCGGAGCAGGAGGGCCACCAGGATGTAGTTCGCGAGCAGGGAGGAACCGCCGCGCGAGAGGAACGGGGCGGTGATCCCGGTGTTCGGGATCAGGTTCGTGACGCCGCCGACGACGACGAAGATCTGCATGACCATGGCGAACGAGAGGCCGCCGCCGAGGAGTTTGCCGAAGGTGTCGCGGACCGCGAGGGCGCTGCGCATCCCGCGCGTCGCCAGGATCAGGTACAGCATCAGCATCGCGGCGAGGCCGATGAAGCCGAGCTCCTCGCCGATCGCGGTGGTGATGAAGTCCGTCTTGGCCTCGGGGACCATGTCCGGCCGCCCGGCGCCGAGGCCGGTGCCGCCGACCCCGCCGGTGCCGAGCCCGAACAGCCCCTGCGCGACCTGGTAGCCGCCGCCCGCGTCGTCGTAGGTGGCGAGCGGGTCGATCCAGTTGCGGACGCGCTGCTGGACGTGCGTGAACAGGTTGTAGGCGATGATCGCGCCGGCGGCGAAGAAGCCGACGCCCAGCACCACCCAGATGATCCGCTCGGTCGCGACGTACAACATCATCAGCGTGACGCCGAAGAACAGCAGCGACGTCCCGAGGTCCTTCTCGAACACCAGCACGCCGAGGCAGGCGGCCGCCGCGATCAGGATCGGGCCGAGGTCACGGGCGCGCGGCAGCTCGACGCCGACGATCTTCTTGCCCGCGACCATGAACAGGTCCCGTTTCGTCACCAGGAACGAAGCGAAGAAGATCATCAGCAGGATCTTCGCGAACTCGCCGGGCTGGATCGAGAAGAACGGCAGCTTGATCCAGACCTTCGCGCCGTTGACCTCGGAAAGGCTCGACGGCAGCACCGCGGGCAGCGCGAGCGCCACGATGCCGACCAGACCGCAGGTGTAGCCGTAGCGGGTCAGCGTGCGGTGGTCGCTGATCACGACCAGCACCACCACGAACAGCACCAGCGAGATCGCCGTGAACAGCACCTGCTTGGTGACGTCGGGCGTGTACTCCTTGCCCTGCTGCACCGCGCGTTCCGCGAGCGCCAGGTCGATCCGGTGGATCATCACCAGGCCGAGCCCGTTCAGGAGCGCGACGCACGGCAGGATCACCGGGTCCGCGTACGGCGCCCAGCGGCGGACCGCCAGATGCGCCGCCGTCAGCACCCCGAGGTACGACAGCCCCAGCCAGATGATCGAGCTGGTGAGCTCCTGCTCCTGGTTCGCCTCCACCAGCACGAGCGCGACGGTGACGATGAACGTCGCGAACGCCAGGAGGACGAGTTCGGTCCCGCGCCGCTTGGGCAGCTCGCGCGGAGGGTTCGTGGCGAACTGGGCCGAAGCCGGATCGGCGAGCGGCGTGCTCATCAGTTACCGCCCCCTGGTGCTGCCGTGGCCGGCGTCGAGCAGTCCCTCCCCGCTGGCTGGTTCGCCGAACTCGGCGAGGCGGGGGTAGAAGGGGCTGCTGCCGACGACGACACCGGAGGCGGTGACGAAGCGGAAGGCGGCGTGGAAGTCGAGCTGGTGTTCGGCTTGCAGTCGGCCAGCTGCTTGTGCGGCCGCAGGAAGTCGTCGATGTACTTGCGGGCGTCGTCGAGGTTGTCCTTCTTGACACCGTTCTTCACCGCGATCCGCGCGTCCTCCTGCAACGCGGGCACCAGCAGCTTGTCGGTGCACAGCCCGCCCGGCGGGCACGAGCCCTGCTCGTAGGCGTGCAGGTCGATGCCGAGGATGCTGCCGGGGACGCCGCGGTAGATCACGACCTCCTCGCCGGGCCCCTCGCCGACGTAGTACTGGCTCAGCACGAAATACCGCGTGGCGATCGCCGCCGCGGCCAGCACGATCAGGACGACCACCGCTCCCGCCAGCCAGCGAAATCGCCTCCGGCGCTTGACCTTGGGGTCCTCCTGCTGGGGCTGGACCTCCGGCCGCGGCTGCGGCGCGGGCTGGGTCAGCGCACGGGCGCGGGCGGCGGGGGAGTCCCCCTGGTGGAACTCGTCGCTGCCGTCCCCGGCGGCGCCGCCTACGATGGGCGCGTCCTCACCGAAGTCGACGTCGACGACGTCGGCGATGATCACCGTGACGTTGTCCGTGCCGCCGCCCTTGAGCGCCAGCTCGATCATCCGGTCCGCACAGGCCTGCGGATCCGGGATCTGGATCGCCTCGGACAGCGTCTCGTCGCTGACCATGCCGGACAGGCCGTCCGAGCAGATCAGGTACCGGTCACCGGCGCGGGCCTCGCGCACGGTCAGGCTCGGCTCGACCTCGTGCCCGGTCAGCGCCTTCAGCAGCAGCGACCGCTGCGGGTGCACCGCGGCCTCTTCCGGCGTGATCCGGCCCTGTTCGAGAAGTTCGTTGACGAAGCTGTCGTCCCGCGTGATCTGCGAGAACTGACCGCCGCGCATCAGATACGCCCGCGAGTCGCCGACGTGCACGACACCCATCCGCGAACCGGCGAACAGCACGGCGGTCAAGGTGGTGCCCATCCCGTCGAGGTCCGGGTCCTGCTGGACGAGCTCGGCGATGGCGGCGTTGCCGTTCTGGACGGCCTCTCTCAGCTGAGCGAGGAGATCGTCGCTGGGATCGTCGTCGTCGAGGGGTGCGAGTGAGGCGATGACGACCTTGCTGGCCACCTCACCCGCGGCGTGCCCACCCATGCCGTCGGCGAGGGCGAGCAGGCGGGGACCTGCGTACACGGAGTCCTGGTTGCTGGAACGCACCAGGCCCCGGTCGCTGCGAGCCGCGTAGCGGAGGACGAGAGTCATGGGCGAAGCTCGATCACCGTTTTGCCGATCCGGATGGGGACTCCGAGCGGGACCCGGAGGGGTGCCGTGACCTTAGCCCGGTCGAGGTACGTCCCGTTCGTCGAACCCAGATCTTCCACGTACCAATCCTCCCCGCGCAGGGCGATCCGGGCGTGCCGGGTCGACGCGTAGTCGTCGTCCAGCACCAGAGTCGAGTCGTCGGCGCGGCCGATCAGGATCGGCCTGCCGTCCAAGGCGATCCTGGTTCCCGCCAGCGCACCATGGGTCACGAGCAGCTGCTGCGGCGATTTCCCGCCGCGCGGCTTCTTGTTTTCCTTCTTCTTGCGGCCGAACGTCGGGACGGCCACTCGCAGCCCGGAGGCCGCGTACAGATCCGAACGGACGACACGCAACGCGGCGAACACGAAGAGCCAGAGCAGCACGAGAAAGCCCACCCTGGTGAGTTGAACGACCAGCTCTGGCACTTGTTGTGTCCGCTCCCGTTTCTCCTGTACGCCGCGGAGAGCCCGTGCCGTCCGGGATGGTCGGCTCCGAACGCCCTTGCTCTCCGCGTACGACCCGCGGTGCCGATCCACCACAGGTCCCGCACCGCAATTCTGCGATACCCCCTCCGGACGCCGCCGGTCAGCCCTGCGTACGGAACACGAGAGACGAGTGGCCGACGCGGATCACGTCGCCGTCGGCCAGCTGCCAGGTCTGCACCGGGGTGCCGTTGACGGTCGTGCCGTTCGTCGAACCGATGTCCGCGAGCGTCGCGCTCTGGCCGTCCCAGGTGATCTCCAGGTGACGGCGCGAGACACCGGTGTCCGGGAGCCGGAAGTCGGCGTCCTGGCCGCGGCCCACGACGTTCCCGCCCTGCTTGAGCGAGTACGAGCGGTTCGACCCGTCGTCCAGCTGGAGGCTCGCGGTGAGCTGACGGCCCGCCGCCGGCTGGCCGCCGTAGCCGCCGCCCTGCGCGTACGGGTCCGCGGCGGGCTGGCCGTACTGCTGCTGCTGGCCGCCGCCGTACTGGTCGTAGCCACCACCCTGCTGCTGGCCGCCGTACTGGTCGTACCCCGGCTGCTGTGCGCCGCCGCCGTAACCCTGGTCGTAGCCGCCCTGTTGCTGGCCGCCGTACTGGTCGTAGCCGGGCTGCTGTGCGCCGCCGCCATAGCCCTGGTCGTAGCCGCCACCCTGTTGCTGGCCGCCGCCGTACTGGTCGTACCCCGGCTGCTGACCGCCATAGCCCTGGTCGTAGCCGCCTTGCTGCTGGCCGCCGTACTGGTCGTAGCCGGGCTGCTGTGCGCCGCCGCCGTAACCCTGGTCGTAGCCGCCCTGCTGCTGGCCGCCATAACCCTGGTCGTACCCGGGCTGCTGCTGGCCAGCCTGCTGTCCGTAGCCGTACTGGCCCTGCTGGCCGTACGGGTCACCCTGGTCGTATTGGCCGTAGCCGGGGGGCTGGCTCATTGCTGGGTCTCCTGCGTTGCTGGGTCGTGCCGACCGTGACGAACCTTCGGCGCCGTGGGGCTTGACGTCGGGATCGACGGACGAACGGGTCTTGAACTGTCCAGTATGCAGCGCCTCGTTGCGCTCGAGCGAAACTACGACGTCACCATAGGTGTCCCATCCGTGCTCGGCGAGGTGTTCCTTGACCGCCTCCGCCAACACCGAGGTGACCCGCCGTTCGTCTCCGGCCATGCGCTCGTGATCAGCCTGCCCCAACGACACGATGTAGTGGTTGGGAGCGAGCTGTCGACCACCGGCCAGCTCACGAACGTTCTCCTCGCTCTCGCGCTCGAGCGCCACCGCCACTTCCTGCGTGACGACGTTGCCACCGAACATGCGCGCGAAGGTATTGCCCACGAGGTTCTCGAGCCGTCTGTCAAACCGTTCGACGCGGCCCACCGGGCAACCCTCCTCACACGTGTGCTTCCCCGTCGATCCTATCCGGGTACGGCCAGTCGGACACGGCCCCCGGTGAAACCCGTGAAAACGGCCTGCTACGCTTTGCGAGCTGTCAGAGAACGAAGCACTCGGGCGAGTGGCGGAATGGCAGACGCGCACGGTTCAGGTCCGTGTGTCCGAAAGGACGTGAGGGTTCAACTCCCTCCTCGCCCACTTGTAGTCAGAGGCCCCATCGCCACCGCGATGGGGCCTCTTTCGTTGGGTCATCAGCTGCGGCGAAAGGGCCCTTCACCTCATGCGATGCGGTGAAGGGCCCTTTCGGCTCGTCAGTGGTGAATCAGTTCACGCCGATGAGGTCGACGACGAAGATCAGGGTCTCGTTCGGCTTGATGACGCCGCCGGCGCCACGCTCGCCGTAGGCCAGATGCGGCGGGATGACCAGCTTGCGGCGGCCGCCGACCTTCATCCCGGCCACGCCCTGGTCCCAGCCGGGGATGACCTGCCCCTTGCCGAGGCCGAAGCGCAGCGGTTCGCCGCGATCCCACGAGGCGTCGAACTGGTCGCCGGTCGAGTGCGAGACGCCGACGTAGTGCACCGAGACGGTGTCGCCGGCCTTCGCCTCCTGGCCATCGCCGACGGTGATGTCGGACTTCTCCAGGTCGGACGGCGCGGGGCCCTCCGGGCGGTCGATCTGGGGCTTCTGCAAAGACATGTCCATAAGCTACCTGCGCAGGTAGCGGGTCCGCAGGGCGAGTGTTCCGCCGAACGGTGGCAAGAACGCGAATAGTCTTCACAAATTTGGATACCCGTGGGTAGTGTGCGCCTCGTCACTCTCCGACGACGGAGGTCTTTCATGCGACGAGGCATACGGGTCTTGACGACGCTGGCGGGGCTGACGCTGGTGGCGGGCACCGTTCCGGCACTGCAGGCGAACGCCGCGGAAGCGCCACAGAACTCGGTGGTGGCGGCCGCGCTCGACGACTACTGCGGCGGCCAGTGCGGTGACATCCTCCCGCCCGGCACCAAGGGGAACGCCACGCTCGCCGAGATCCTGGCGCACAAGGCGTTCGGCACCCGGCCCGCGCATTCGGCCGATCAGCTCGGCAAATACGCCTCGCTCGCCGACGGCTACAAGACACTGACCACGGACAAGATCAACCAGTTCTTCAACGACGCCTCGTTCGGGGTTCCGTCCGGGCAGGTCGAGAGCACGATCAAACCGCGCTCGGACGTGACGATCACCCGCGACAAGGCGACCGGTGTGCCCCGGATCGTCGGCACCACGCGGCCCGGCACGATGTACGGCGCCGGATACGCCGCCGCGCAGGACCGCCTGTGGCTGATGGACATCATGCGCCGCGTCGGCCGCGGCCAGCTGACCTCGTTCGCCGGTGGCGCGCAGGGCAACCGCGAACTCGAGCAGAGCTTCTTCTCCTCGGCGCCGTACACCGAACAGGAACTCCAGAAGCAGATCGACAATGCCGCGGCCAGCGGCCCGCGCGGCGCGCAGGGCAAGGCCGACGCCGAGGCTTACGTGCAGGGCGTCAACAAGTACATCTCCGACGCGCACGGCGGCCGCTACTTCCCCGGCGAGTACGTGCTCACCGGGCACGTCGACGCGATCACGAACGCCGGGACGATCGAGCCGTTCAAGCTCACCGACCTCGTCGTGCTCGCCGCCGTCGTCGGGGCGCAGTTCGGCGCCGGCGGTGGCGGCGAGGTGCAGAACGCCATCGCGAAGATGGCGATGCAGGAGAAGTACGGCCTCGAACAAGGCGACAAGGTCTGGCGGAGCCTGCGGTCCGAGGACGATCCCGAGACCGTGAAGACCCTCCACAATGGACAGACGTTCGACTACGGCAAGGCGCCGTCGAACCCGCAGGGCGCGGCGATGCCGGACAAGGGTTCGGTCACCGGGCAGCAGCTGGTCTTCGACCCGACCGGTTCCGCCGGCACGGCGACGCCCGCCAAGGTGGACGTTCCGGCGCCCGAGGACCAGAAGGCCGTCCGCGGCATCTTCGACGACGGTGTCCTGCCGGGGAACCTGCTGTCGGAGAAGCACGGCATGTCCAACGCGCTGGTGGTGTCCGGCGCCAAGACCGCGAGCGGTCACCCGGTCGCCGTCTTCGGCCCGCAGGCCGGCTACTTCGCGCCGCAACTGCTGATGCTGCAGGAGATCCAGGGCCCGGGGATCAGCGCTCGCGGCGCCTCGTTCGCGGGGATCAGCATGTACGTGCTGCTCGGCCGCGGAAAGGACTACTCGTGGAGCGCGACTTCGGCGTCGCAGGACATCATCGACACCTACGCCGTCGAACTGTGCGAGCAGAACGGCTCCGCGCCGACGAAGAACTCCAACTTCTACCGCTTCCGCGGCCAGTGCCTGCCGTTCGAGATCGTCGAACGCAAGAACGCGTGGAAGCCCACGGTCGCCGACGGGACGGCCGAAGGCTCGTACACGCTGCGCAGCTTCCGCACCAAGTACGGGCCGGTGACGAGCCGGGCGCTGGTCGGCGGGAAGCCGGTGGCGTACGCGTCGCTGCGGTCGACGTTCCAGCACGAGATCGACACCATCATCGGCTTCCAGAAGTTCAACGACCCGGACGCGATCAAGTCCGCGCAGGACTTCCAGGCCGCGGCGGCCGACGTCAACCAGACCTACAACTGGTTCTACGCCGATTCACGTGACGTCGCGTACTTCAACTCCGGCTCGAACCCCGTCCGCAATCCGAACGTCGACCCGGCCATGCCGGTGAAGGCCGACGCCGGATTCGACTGGCAGGGCTGGAATCCCGACGGCAACCTCGCGAACTACACGCCGTCTTCGCAGCACCCGCAGTCGATCAACCAGGACTACTACATCAGCTGGAACAACGCGCAGGCCAGCGGTTACGCAGCCAGCGGCGCGGACAAGAGTTCCGTGCACCGCGGCGATCTGATCGACGCGCGCGTCAAGAAGATGGTCTCCAGCGGCACCAAGGTGACGCGGGTGAACCTCACGCAGGCCATGGAGGAGGCGGCGCTGGCCGACCTCCGCGCGGAGAAGGTGCTGCCGGAACTGTTCAAGGTGATCGACAAGGCGCCGGTGACCGGCCCCGCCGCGGACGCGGTGGCGAAGCTCAAGACCTGGCTCGCCGCGGGAGGTCTGCGCTCGGAGACCGCGCCGGGCAGCAAGGTCTACGCCAACGCCGACGCGATCCGCATCATGGACGCCTGGTGGCCGCTGCTGGTCAACGCCCAGTTCAAACCCGGTATGGGTGACGCCGCCTATGGCGCCATGGTCGGCGTGCTGAAGATCAACGAGTCGCCTTCGGGCTGGCAGAACGAGGTTCCCGGCAAGCACGTCGGCCAGGGGCACGCCGGTTCGTCGTACCAGTCCGGCTGGTGGGGCTACGTGCACAAGGACATCCGTTCGGTCCTCGGGCAGAACGTGGCCGGTCCGCTCGCCGTGAAGTACTGCGGTGGCGGCGATGTCACCGCCTGCCGTCAGGTGCTGCTCGACTCGCTGACGCAGGCGGCCGCGCAGCCCGCGAACACCGTGTACCCCGGCGACGGCGACTGCGCCGCGGGCGACCAGTGGTGCGCCGACACGATCATCCACCGCGCGCTCGGCGGCATCACGCAGGACAAGATGAGCACCCAGAACCGGCCGACCTTCCAGCAGGTCGTGGAATTCCCGGCGAAACGCGGCGACAACATCGCCAACCTCGCCACCGGCCGGTCGGTGAGCGCGAGCAGCCACGAGACCGGCTGGTACAACTCGCCGCCGTCCAACGCGATCGACGTCGACCTGTCGACCCGTTGGGCCAGTGACTGGAGCGACAACCAGTCGATCACCGTCGATCTCGGTTCGGTGCAGCGCGTCTCCCGCGTGGTCCTGCGATGGGAATCCGCGTACGGGAAGGGCGTACAAGGTGCAGGTCTCGTCCGACGGCACGAACTGGCGGGACGCGGCGTCCATAGTGGACGGAAACGGCGGAACGGACAACGTCGCGTTCGAGGCGGTGGACGGGCGCTATGTCCGGATGGCCGGTGTCCAGCGCGGGACGAAGTACGGCTACTCCCTCTACGAGTTCGAGGTGTACGCCCACTGACGAGGGCACGGTTTACGGTGGCGGGGTGGACACGAACGACTGGTCACCCCGCACCCTCGCCGTCGCCGCCGGACGTCCGGAGGGGCCCGGCGAGCCGCTGAACGTGCCGATCGTCGCGGCGAGCACCTTCGACGCCGGCGCCGACCGCGCGTACTCGCGGCAGGACGGCACGCCGACCTGGGAGGCCCTCGAAGCCGCGATCGGCGCGCTCGAAGGCGGGCACGCCACGGCGTTCGCGTCGGGGATCGCGACGCTCAGCGCGGTCGTCGACACCCTGCCGGTCGGGGCGAAGGTCTGTGTCCCGACGTTCTCCTACGCCGGGTCTCGCGGACTGCTCGCGCACGCGCACGGCACCGGCCGCCTGGTGGTGACCGAGATCGAGCCGGAGGACACGGACGCCTGGGTCGCCGCCGCCGACGCCGACCTGCTCTGGCTCGAATCGCCGACCAACCCGACGCTCGACGTCATCGACATCGAGACGATCGCCGCCGCGGCGAACGGCCTGGTGGCGGTGGACAACACGTTCGCCACGCCGCTCGGTCAGCGCCCGCTGGAGCTCGGTGCCGACATCGTGGTGCACAGCGCGACGAAACTCATCGGCGGCCACAGCGACCTGCTGCTCGGTCTCACCATCGCGGCCGACGAAGGCGTCGCGAAAGCCCTGCGCGACGCGCGCACCAGGCTGGGGTCGACACCGGGAGCACTCGAAGCGTGGCTGGCCCTGCGCGGGCTGCGGACCCTGCCGGTGCGGCTGGCCGAGCAGACCCGCACGGCGAAGCTGCTGGCGACGCGGCTGCTCGACCACCCCGCGATCACCCGGGTGCGGTATCCCGGCTCCGGCACGATGATCGCGTTCGAGCTCCCGGACGCCGAGACCGCGGACAAGGTCATCGGGTCGCTGCGGCTGATCCGCGCCGCCACCAGCCTCGGCGGGGTGGAGAGCCTGGTCGAGCGGCGGGCCTGGATGGCGGGCGACGCCCACGTGCCCGCTGGGCTCGTCCGGTTCAGCGTCGGTCTCGAAGATCCGGAAGATCTCTGGACCGATCTGGCCTCCGCACTCGGCTAGCTTGGGCACGTGGACGAGACGAAACCGCCTCGGCGGCTCGGGCAATGGCTGTGGGGCCTGTTCTGGCTCCTGGTGCTGGGCTTCGTCGCGATCGTCGCGGCGGGCCTGCTGGCCGAACTCGCGGCGACGTCCTGTCCGAGCGACGGGGTCTGGGCCTGCGACGCGGAGAACCGGACCCTCGCCACCTTCATCCCCGGGATCGGGTTCGGCCTCGGCCTCCTGATCGCGGGAGTGGGCGGCGTCCGTGCGGTGCGGAAGCGGACGTCACCGAAGCCCTGGCTGTTCGCCGGGGGCCTCGTCGGCGTGCTGTCGTTCGCCGTGGCCCTGTTCCTGGTGTTCTGATCGTGACCTTCAGGTTGCTCGCCACCGGCATGTACTTCCTGATGGGCAATAGTTCACGAACAGGTACTCCGAAGGTGTGAACCGGCCGGTGACAACGGTCCGAGTAATCACTGTGCGGAATGAGGACGCCCAGAAAAACGGGCCTTTTCCGGCCGGGTCGCGGAAGCGGAAAAAATACTTCCGCAAGGCGGTCGTTCCGGCCCTCCGGGTGTTAACATTCCTTCGTCGCCGCTAGTTTCCCCACCGCGGAGCGACTTTCGGGGCCTTGTATCGGCCATGATCTCGATGGCGTTACCGGTTTTCCCAGTGGTTCTTGTCACCCTCTTTTCACTACATCGGGCGATGCTTTTCCGGCAGTATCACGCTGCCACCCGATCGTGGGATTCCTCGGGGTGGTCGCACGGTGGGGGTCACCGTGTGTTGCGATGCTTTTCCACTGGGAGATCATTTTGAAGAAGACGTTGGGCCGCCTCGCGGGCGCGGTGCTGGCCGGCGCCGTCATCTCGCTGGCCGTGACGCCGGCCGCGCTGGCGCAGGACGAAACGACGACCACGCCCCCCGCACCGACGAGCGAAACGCCCACCACGGCGCCCTCGCCTTCGTGGACCGGTGGCAAGGTGACGTCGGCTTCGCCGGAGTCGAGCGCCCCGGCCTCGTCGTCCTCGCAGCAGCCGACGCCGACCAGCAGCGACAAGCCGACTTCCGGCAAGCCGTCGCCGACCTCCACCTCGGAGAAGCCCACCACCCCGCCGGAGGAGCCCTACGTCGACAACGTCGGCGCGGGTTACATCGGCGACAACGGTGTCGGTGCGCTGGTCATCGCCTGCGAGTCGGGCGAGCCGTCGAACGTTTCGGCGCCGGACTTCGACACCCTGTACAGCAACCAGGCCGAGGACGATGGCCGCTACTGGGTCTACATCGTGAAGGTCAAGAAGTCCTTCAAGGGCAACTCCAGCACCTTCACCTGGACCTGTGACGGCAAGCCGGGCAAGGCCGACATCGAGTTCGAGGCGCCCATCGGCGGCGGCGCGGCCACCCCGGGCAAGCCGGAGAAGCAGGTCAAGTACGCCCCCAAGGGCGGCATCGAGACCGGTTTCGGCGCCACCGCGGCCTGATCGATGTCGACGAAGTTCCTGAGGCGGGGTGGCCGCGCGGTCGCGGCCACCCTCGTTCTTTCCCTCGCCTTGACCGGCTGCGGTTCCGAGGAACCGGCGCCCGCGGCACAGCAGGCCCCGGCGGAATCGACCGTCCCGGTCACGAAGCCGTTCGACGGCGTCCGGCCGACGAATGTCAAGATTCCCAAGATCGGCGCCGAGTCGAACCTGATCGCGGTCGCGATCAACAAGGACGGCAAGATGGCCGTCCCTTCGGCGAAGAAGCCGATGCAGGCCGCGTGGTACCAGCTTTCGCCGGTGCCCGGTGACGTCGGCCCGGCGATCCTGCTCGGCCACGTCGACGGCAACAAGCAGCCGGGCATCTTCTACAAGCTCAAGGACGTCAACCCGGGTGACGAGGTGCTCGTCGACCGCAGCGACGGCAAGAGCCTGAAGTTCGTGGTCGAGAAGAAGGACCAGGTGCCCAAGGACCAGTTCCCCGAGGAAGCGGTCTACGGCAACACGGACAAGCCGCAGCTGCGGCTGATCACCTGTGGCGGTGTCTTCGACAAGGAAGAGCACAGCTACAAGGACAACGTCATCGTCTACGCGAACCTCGTCTCCTGACGAGCGCCATGAAAGGTCCTTTCCTTGCAAAATTTGCGAGGAAAGGACCTTTCCTTGCATTCGGGGACGCGCTCAACCCACCCCGGCGCCCGGGAACGGGAACCCGCCCGGAGCCGCGGCCTCGGTGTCGACCCACTTCCGCATCCCCGCGTCACAGGCCGCGTAACCCCAGTTGATCAACCGCTCCTGCAGCACTTCCGGCAGTTTCGTCAGGCGCGTCGGGGTTTCCGCCAGTACGTGCGTGCGCTCGGCGGGCGCCGTCAGCGAGTCTTCGAGCTGGAAGTTCGCGAGATCGACGTAAGACCCCCAGTAGGCGCCGGCGAAATCCTTCTCCACGTAGGACTTCAGCAGCGCGCCGCGGCGCAGTTCGCGCACCTGGTTGTCGATCACGTCGAGGACGCGCAGCAGCTGCCGCCCCCAGTCGCGTTTGACGTTGCGCGTGACCTTCATCCGCTTGCCCGCGTCGCTCACCAGCACGGTCGCGTGCCCTTCGACCGGGTCCAGGCCGAGGTTGTCGTAGACGCCGGCGTCGCTCAGCACGATCTTGCGTTTCCGCTCGGCGGAATGCGGATCCTGGATCACCACGGGTGAAAGCATCGGCGGGAACGCCGAAGACGCCGCCACCGCCGTCGCGAGCGGGATGTTCCCGTGCGGGCCGTTCTGCCGGAAGAACCACCACAGCGCGCCGTCCTGGAGGTTCGTCGCGGTGAAGACGAACTGCGGCCCCGTCGGGTCGATGTCCTTCAGGCAGCAGTCGCCGAACAGGTGTTTCGCGTACACCCGCGCGAGCTCTTCGCCGGCACTCCGCCAGGGCATGGCCATGGCGAGCAGGGTGACCGGGATGTCGAGCCGTTTGCGGGCCAGGTTCCGGATCGGTGCGACCACCTTGTCGGAGAAGTTGTCCGCGACACCGTTTTCGAACTTCAGCTCCGCCCAGGCGTGCGCGAGCACGCCGGCCGCGATCGAGCCGCCCGAAACGCTGGAGAACGTCGAGATCTTCGACAGCCAGCCGAGTTCGTTGAGCCGCCACAGGGCTCCGGTGTGGAACAACATCGCGCGGTAGCCGCCGCCGGACAGCGCGAGACCGACGCCTTGCCGGGTGGCCGAAGCTTTGTTGGTATCCCCCACCTGAGTGAGTGTAGGGGTGGGTCAAGCGAGCAGTGGCTGCAAGAGACGTCGTTGTTCTTCGGGGACGTACTCGGCGTAGTTGTCGTAGAGCGCCCGCTTCGCCAGCCGCGAAGCGCGCTCGCCGTCGGAGGCGCGGATCGCGCCCAGCACCTCTTCGTGATGCGTCAGCCAGCTGCGCATCAACGCCGTCCGGTCGTCGGCGTGCTCCAGTTTGTCCTCGATGAGTTCCAGTACGACGCCGCGGACGACCTCGCCGCTGATCACCAGCAGCGGATTCCCCGTCGCACGGGCGATGGCCTCGTGGAACGCGACGTCCGCGTGCGAGAACTCCGCGAATCCCTTCGAGACGCCCTCGCGCATCGCCTCCAGCGCGGCATCCAGTTCGGCGAGATGCTCCTCCGTCCTGAGCTGCGCGGCGAGCAGATGTGCGGAACCGTCGAGCACCATGCGGAACTGCAGGAGTTCGGACAACCCGAGATGGTCGGCCCGCGCGAGCCGGTGCATCGACCGGTGCAACGCGGCGGGGGAGGCGGCCAGAACCTCGGGACCGCGCGGGTCTCCGGGCCGCGAGCGGATCATTTCCGCTGCTTGCAGTACACGCAGCGCCTCGCGCACGGTCGAGCGGCCGACGCCGAACTGGACCATCAGCTCGCGTTCGCTCGGCAGCCGGTCACCCGGTTTGATCCGGCCGCTGAACACGGCCTCCTCGATCTGTTCGACGACACGCTGGTACGCGCGGACAGGGGCGACCGGCTCGAATTCCATCTTGACCCTGCCGTCTCGTCTGGTTTACTGGTCCGACCAGTCTACCGGTCAGGGGGCAGGATGAAAGCCCGGATTCACGCGGCAGTGGTGGCGTTCCTGCTGGTGGCGTCCGGCTGTTCCGCCGGTTCGAGTGCCACGGTGGCCAAGGATCCGGGCACGCTCGCGATCGGTTACACCGCCGAACCCGCCAACTTCGACTTCACCCGGACGGACGGCGCCGCCATCCCGCAGGCCTTGCTCTACAACGTCTACGAGGGCCTGGTGAAGCTCGACGCGAACGCGAAGATCGTGCCGCTGCTGGCCGAATCGTGGACGGTGTCGGAAGACCGCAAGACCTACGATTTCAAGCTCCGGAAGAACGCGAAGTTCAGCAACGGGGCGCCGTTCACCGCCGAGGACGTCAAGTTCTCGCTGATGCGCGTGAAGACCGACTGGACCGTGTCGATCAAGTCCACAATGGACGTCGTCGACCGGGTCGACGTGGTGGCGCCGGACCACGCGCGGGTCGTGCTCACGAAACCCAGCAACGGCTGGCTGTTCAGCCTCACCAGCCGTCTCGGCGCGATGTTCAGCCCGACCGGGGTCGCGGATCTGGCCAACAAGCCGGTCGGGACGGGGCCGTACACGGTGTCCTCGCGACGCCGGGGCGACTCCATCGTGCTCAAGCAGAATCCCGCGTACTGGGGCATGAAACCGGCCTACTCCACGGTGGTCCTCAAGTACATCAAGGATCCAACGGCGCTCAACAACGCCTTGCTCAGCAACGGGATCGACGTCATCTCCGCGATCACCGTGCCGGACTCGATCCCGCAGTTCCAGAGCGACGACCGGTTCACCGTCGTCGAAGGCACCACCAACAGTGAGGTCACGCTCGCGTTCAACAACGCGCGCCCGCCGCTGAACGACGTCCGGGTGCGGCGAGCGCTGTCGTACGCGATCGACCGGAAAGCGTTGCTGGACACGGCCTGGGCCGGCCGAGGCACGCTCATCGGCAGCATGGTCCCGCCGACGGACCCCTGGTACGAAGACCTGTCGAACGCGTATCCGTTCAATCCCGCGAAGGCGAAAGCGCTGCTCGCGGAAGCGGGCCAACCGAATCCTTCACTGCGGCTGCGGATCCCGAACCTGCCGTACGCGGTTTCGGCCGCACAGGTGGTGTCCTCGCAACTGGCGGACGTCGGGGTCACGGTGACGATCGAGCCGCTGGACTTCCCGGCGGTGTGGCTCAAGCAGGTCTTCACCGACCACGACTACGACCTGTCGATCATCCAGCACGTCGAGGCGCGCGACATCGTCACCTTCGGCAGGCCCAAGTACTACTGGGGTTACGACGGCAAGCCCGTCCAGCAGAACCTGGCGAAGGCCGACGCCGGAACGCCCCAGGAGCAGATCGACGCGATGCGCCAGGTCGCGCGGCGGCTGTCCGAGGACGCCGCCGCGGACTGGCTTTTCCTGTTCCCCAACGTGATCGTGGCGAAGAACAAGGTGACCGGGTTCGTCCGCAACCAGGTCAGCGAGTCCTTCGATCTCACGGGATTGGCGCCGCGATGACGGTCAAGATCGTGCGCCGCGTGGCGATCCTGGTGGCCAGTGTGCTGGTCGCGTCCATCGTGGTGTTCCTGTTCATGGCCGTGCTGCCGGGCGATCCGGCGCAGGTCGCGCTCGGCGTCAACGCGACGCCGGAACTGATCGCGAAGACGCGCGCCGAATTCGGCATCGACAGGCCGCTCGCGACGCAGTACTTCGACTGGATCGGCGGTGTCCTGCAAGGCGACTTCGGCCGTTCGTACGTCACCCGCGAGGAGATCGGCCCGGCGCTGACCGACCGCCTCGGCGTCACGTTGTGGCTGGTCGGGGCCGGGATGCTGGTGGCGTTGCTGATCGCCGTCCCGGCCGGGACGTTCGCCGCGGTGCGGCACCGGAAGGCCGACGGCACCGCGCTTTCCGGGCTGTCGCAGATCGGCGTCGCGATCCCCGCGTTCCTCGCCGGCATCATCCTGGTGCAGATCTTCGCGGTGCAGTTGCGCTGGCTGCCCTCCGGCGGCTGGACACCGCCGGTGCAGGATCCGGGCGAATTCCTCCGCGGTCTGGTCCTCCCCGCGCTGTCGCTGGGGCTGGTGCAGGGCGCGGTGCTCACGCGCTATGTCCGGTCGGCCGTGCTCGACACGCTCGGCCAGGACTACCTGCGCACGGCGCGCTCCAAGGGGCTGCGGCCGTTCCAAGCCTTGTTCCGCCACGGGCTGCGCAACGCCGCCGTGCCGGTGGTGACGGTGCTCGGGCTGCAACTTTCGACGCTGCTGATCGGTGCCGTCGTCGTCGAGCGCGTGTTCGTCCTGCCGGGGCTGGGCAGCATGCTGCTCGACTCGGTGGCGTCGCGGGACCTGTTGTCCGTGCAGGGGATCGTGCTGGTCCTGGTGGTCGGTGTGCTGCTGGTGAACTTCGTGGTCGACGTCCTGTACACGGTGCTCGACCCGAGATTGCGGGGTTCCTGATGCGTAACCGCAGTCTCCTCGTCGGCGGTGTCCTGGTCGCGTTGATCGTCGTCGCCGCGCTGCTTTCGTTCGTGTGGACGCCGTTCGACCCGGTGAAGGTCGACGCGGCCAACCGGCTGCACGATTTCAGCGGCTCGAACCCGCTCGGCACCGACAGCTTCGGCCGCGACGTGCTCAGCCAGATCATGGTCGGCGCGCGGACGACGCTGTACGTCGGCGTGGTCGCGGTCGGGATCGCCGCGCTGATCGGGACGCCGCTCGGGATCCTCGCCGGGATGTCGTCGCGGTGGCTCGGCGAATTCGTCATGCGGGTCAACGATCTCGTGCTCGCGTTCCCCGCGTTGCTGCTGGCGATCATGTTCGGCGCGGTGTTCGGGGCGGACACGCTGACCGCGATGGTGGCGATCGGCATCGCGACCATCCCGTCGTTCGCGCGGATCGCGCGTTCGGGCACGCTGCAGGTGATGAGCAGCGAGTTCGTGCTGGCCGCGCGGTCGGCGGGCCGGTCACGGCTGAACATCGCCGCACGGCACGTGCTGCCGAACATCTCCGGGCTGCTGATCGTGCAGGCGTCGGTGTCGTTCGCGATCGCCGTGCTCGCGGAAGCGGCGTTGTCGTTCCTCGGCTTCGGCACGCGGCCGCCGACCCCGTCGTGGGGCCGTATGCTCCAGGAATCCCAGGTGTTCCTGACCCTGCATCCGCGGCTCGCGCTCGTGCCCGGTGTCGCGATCGCCATCGCCGTCCTCGGCTTCAATTTGCTCGGCGACGGCCTGCGTGATCGTCTCGATCCCCGATTGGCGGCGCGGCTATGACACTGCGGGCAGACGGTCTCGGCATCGGCGGCCTGGTCCGCGACGTCTCGTTCGATATCGCGCGCGGTGAGCGTGTCGGGTTGATCGGCGAGTCCGGTTCCGGGAAGTCGTTGACGGCCTTGTCGATCATGGGGCTGCTGCCCGAAGAGCTCGCCGCCTCCGGATCGGTGAAACTCGACGGCCGCGAGCTCCTCGGCGCGCCGGAGAAGGAGCTGTCGCGGTTGCGCGGCAACGAACTCTCGATGGTGTTCCAGGAGCCGATGACCGCGCTGAACCCGGCGATGCGGGTCGGTGCGCAGGTGGCCGAGCCGATGCGGATCCATCGCAAGAGCGGGAAGGATCCCGAGTCCTTGCTGGCGTCCGTCGGATTGCCCGGGGTCGCTCGCGCGTATCCGCATCAGCTGTCCGGCGGGCAGCGGCAACGTGTCGTCCTCGCGATCGCGCTGGCCAACGACCCGAAGCTGCTGATCTGCGACGAGCCGACGACGGCTTTGGACGTCACCGTGCAGGCGCAGATCCTGGAACTGATCCTCGACGGCGTGCGGGAGCGGGAGAGCGCGCTGCTGTTCATCACGCACGACCTCGCCGTCGTGGCGTCGGTGTGCGAGCGGGTGCTGGTGATGCTGGACGGCGAGATCGTCGAAGCCGGTACCACCCGCGACGTCCTCACCGCGCCACAGCACGAATACACGAAGAAGCTGTTGGCCGCTTCGGATCTGGAGGCGAGCCGATGATGATCTCGGTGCGGGATCTCGAACGTCGTTACACCCGGCGTGATGTGCATGCGTTGCGCGGAGTGTCGTTCGACGTCGAGGCCGGTCAGCGGTTCGGCATCGTCGGCGAATCCGGTTCGGGAAAGTCCACTTTGGTCAGATTGCTGGCCGCGCTCGACAAGCCGACGGCGGGCAGCGTCTCGTTCCAGGGCAAACGCGTGGACACGTTGCCGGAGCGCAAACTCGGCTTCCTGCGGTCGGAACTGCAGATCGTCTTCCAGGATCCGATGGGTTCGCTCGATCCGCGGATGCGGGTGCGCGACATCATCTCCGAACCGCTGGGCCGACGGGATCCCGCGCGGGTTTTGGAGCTGCTGAAGGCCGTCGGGCTGCCCGAGGACGCGGCCGGCCGCTATCCGCACCAGTTCTCCGGCGGGCAACGGCAGCGCATCTCGATCGCGCGGGCACTCGCGCCGAATCCGCGCGTCCTCATCGCGGACGAGCCGGTGAGCGCGCTCGACGTCTCGGTGCGGAAGCAGATCCTCGACCTGCTCGCGTCGCTGGTCGAGCTGTATTCGCTGACGCTGATCTTCGTCTCGCACGATCTCGGTGTGGTGCGGCACGTCTGCGACCGGGTCGCGGTGATGAGGCGCGGCGAGATCGTCGAGATGGGCGACGTCGACCAGGTCTACGACGCGCCGGAACACGAGTACACCAGGGAACTGCTGGCGGCCGCGCCGAATCTGCGGGCCGAACTGGCGCGGCTGAGGGGAGGGGACGATGCCTGAATATCCGGAAGGCTTGCCGATCGGTGACGGCTGGGTGTCCACTATGGACACGTTGCCGGTGAACTTCCCGTTCGACGGGAGTGAGATCGGCCGGGCGCCGGTCGGGACGCCGGAGCTGGCCACGCGGGCGATCGACGAGGCGGTCGCGGTGTTCAAGCAGGTCGCGGCCCTGCCGTCGCGGACCCGCCGGTCGCTCCTGAACGACGTCGCCGCGGCTCTGGAAGCGCGGCGCTCCGACTTCGAGCAGCTTCTGGTGCTGGAGACCGGAAAGCCGCTGGTCGACTGCCGCGTCGAGGTCGCCCGCACGATCGTCACCTGGCAGGCCGCCGCCGAGGAGGTCTCGCGGCTGCACGGCGAGACCGTCCCGCTCGACCTGCTGCCGTCCGGCGACGGGCTGGTCGGCTTCTGGAAACGCAAGCCGATCGGGGTGGTGGTCGGCATCGCCGGATTCAACTATCCGCTGCTCCTGGCGTCGCACAAGATCGCGCCCGCCATCGCGGCGGGCTGCCCGGTGGTGGTGAAACCCGCGCCGCAGACGCCGTTGGCGACGTTGTGGCTGGTGCATCTGGTGCGTTCGCTGACCGACCTGCCCGCGATGGTCCAGCTGGTCACCGGGGACGCGGCCGTCGGCTCGGCGCTGGTCACGGACCGGCGGGTCGGCGCGGTGTCGTTCACCGGATCCGCGCTGGTCGGGCACCGGATCGCGCGCGACGCCGCACCCACGAAGACGTTGCTGGAGCTGGGTTCCAACGCGGCACTGGTGGTCGCGGAGGACGCGGATCTCGACGCGGCGGCGGACGCCGTGCTGCGCGGCGGGTTCTACGCGTCCGGGCAGGCCTGCATCTCGGTGCAGCGGGTGCTGGTCGTGGACGCCGTCGCCGAGGAGTTCACCGAGCGGGTGCTCGCGCGGCTCGGCGAGGTCGTCACCGGTGATCCGCGCGACGAGAAGACGCGGGTGTCGGCGCTGATCGATCCGGGGTCCACCAGGCGCGTTCAGGAGTGGGTCGACAAAGCCACTTCGGCCGGTGCGCGGCTGGTCGGAGGCGGTGTCGAGGGCACGGTGATCCGGCCGACCGTGCTGCTCGACGTGCCCGACGGCCTCGAATGCTGGGACGAGGAGATCTTCGGTCCCGTGGTCTGTCTCCGCACCGTGTCCTCTGTGGACGAAGCGTTCGAGGCGGTCAACGCGTCGCGTTACGGGCTGCACGCCTCGGTGTTCAGCACGTCGTTGAAGACGGCGTTCCGCGCGCTCGACGAACTCGAAGTCGGCGGTGTGGTGGTCAACGAGGTGCCCGGTTTCCGGTCCGACACCATGCCGTACGGCGGTGTGAAGGATTCCGGGATCGGGCGGGAAGGGCCGCGGTTCGCGGTCGAAGAACTGACCGTGACGAGAATGGCGGTGCTGCGCCCGTGAGCTACGAGAACCTGTTCCGGCTCGACGGAAAGCGAGCCGTCGTCCTCGGCGGTGGCAGCGGGATCGGCCGCGAATCCGCCAAGGCGCTGGCCGCACACGGCGCCGAGGTGATCGTCGCGGACCGCGATGTCGCCGCCGCCAAGGAAACCGGCGTTGGCGAGGCGTACGAGGTCGACCTGCTCTCGGAGGGCGCGGCCGCCCGTGCGGCCGCGGAGCTCGGCGAGATCGACGTCGTCGTGCTGACCGCCGCCACCAACGTGCGCAAACGGCTGCTGGAGTACACGCGCGAGGAATTCGACCGGGTGCTCGCGCTGAACCTCGGCGCGACCTTCGAGGTCGTGCGCGCGTTCGGCGCCGGGATGGTCGAGCGCGGACGGGGGAGCATCGTCGGGTTCTCATCGATCCGCGGCACCACCGTCGAGCCCGGCCAAGGCCCGTACGCGGCGACGAAAGCCGGGCTTGTGCAGCTCTTCCGCACGGCCGCGGCGGAGTTCGGTCCGGCGGGGGTTCGGGTCAACGCGATCGCGCCCGGCGTCGTCGAAACCCCGCTGACGGCGCAGATCAAGGCGAATCCGGCCTGGTACGACGCGTACGCGACCAAGGGCGCGCTCGGCCGATGGGCGCGTCCCGACGAACTCGCGGGCGCCGTCGTGTACCTGGCGTCGGACGCGTCGTCGTTCGTCACCGGCTCCGTGCTGGCGGTGGACGGCGGCTGGACCGCGGTCGACGGCCGCTTCGAACCGCCCGCGACGTAAGGAGAGTTTGCCGTGCCGGAGTTGCCCGATCTGACCGCCGTCGAACTGGTCGCGCAGTACCGCGCTGGGACGCTGTCGCCGGTCGAGGTCACCGAAGCCGTCCTCGCCCGCGTCGAGGCGCGCGAGCCCGAACTGCACGCGCTCTACGCGTACGACCCGAGCGGCGCGCGCGAAGACGCGAAGGCGTCCGAAAGCCGATGGCACGCCGGGGAGCCGCTCGGTCCGATCGACGGTGTTCCGTTGACGCTCAAGGAGAACATCGCGACGCGCGGCACGCCGGTCCCGCTCGGCACAGCTGCTTCTTCGCTGGAACCGGCTTCGGTCGACGCGCCCGCCGCCGCTCGCGTGCGCGAGTCCGGCGGGGTCCTGCTGGGCAAGACGACCATGCCGGACTACGGGATGCTGACGTCCGGGCTGTCGAGTTTCCACACCGCGTCACGGAATCCGTGGGACACCACGCGCACGCCCGGTGGTTCCAGCGCCGGTGCCGGTTCGGCGGCCGCGGCGGGCTACGGCCCGCTACACGTCGGCACCGACATCGGCGGCTCGATCCGGCTGCCCGCCGGCTGGTGCGGCCTGGTCGGGCTGAAGCCGAGCTTCGGCCGGGTGCCGGTGGATCCGCCGTTCCTCGGCCGTGTCGCCGGGCCGATGACGCGGACCGTGGCCGACACCGCGCTGCTGATGAGCGTTCTGTCCGGTGTGGACGGTCGCGATCACCTTTCGCTGCCCCCGTCCTCTGTGGACTGGGCGGCGCTGTCATGCGAGCTCGAGGGCCTGCGGATCGGGCTGCATCTCGACCCCGGCGTCGGGCTTCCCGTGCTGCCGGAGACGATCGCCGCCGTCACCGAAGCCGCACGTGTCTTCGAGGCGGCCGGTGCCGCCGTCGAGCCGGTTTCGCCGTTCCTGCGCCGGGAAATGCTCGACGGACTCGATACCTTCTGGCGCGTCCGTGCCTGGTCTGACATGTCCGCCCTGCCCGAAGACCGCCGCGCGAAGGTGCTGCCGTACATCGCCGACTGGGCCGCCGGCGGCGCCGACGTCACCGGTGTCGACGCCTACCGCGGCTTCGCGCAGATCGACGCCATCGCCGTCGCGACCCTCCGCGCGACCGAGTGTTTCGACGTCGTCCTGTCCCCGACCTGCCCGGTCTCGGCCCCGCCCGCCGACTGGCCCTCGCCGACCAACGACCCGCGCCGCCCGTTCGAGCACATCGCGTTCACCGTGCCGTACAACATGTCCGGCCAGCCCGCGGTCTCGATCAACTGCGGCTACACGAGCGACGACCAGCCCATCGGCCTCCAGATCAGCGGGCGCCGCTTCGCCGACCTCGAGGTCCTTCGCGCCGCTGCCGCCTACGAAACCCTTCGCCCCACTCCGCGCCCCTGGCCCTGACGCATTCCGTCCTCTGAATGCGGTCGTTCGCATCGCCAACTACCGCATTCAGAGGACTAAATGCGTGCCGTTCGGCCGCAGAAAGATCAAAGCCCCGGTGACATGACCAGCAGGTCAGGGGCCATCCGGGGCTATCGTCGACCAGCTTAGCGCGGGCTGAAGCACGCTTTCCCCGCATACAACGCGGCTAAAGGGCCCTTCGCCGCATCTCATGCGGGTATGGCGTCCTTCAGCCGCCGATCGCCTCGGCCAGCGCCAGGATCCGCCGCGCGTTCTCCACGTGCAGGTTTTCGATCATCCGCCCGTCCACGGTCACGACGCCCTGCCCGGCCGCCTGCGCCTCCTCGAACGCCGCGATGATCTTGCGCGACCGCGTGATCTCCTCCTCGGAAGGCGCGAAGATCCGGTTGCACGGCTCCAGTTGCGCCGGGTGGATCAGTGTCTTGCCGTCGAAGCCGAACTGACGCCCCTGAAGGCATTCCGCCTCGAAGCCTTCGAGGTCCTTCACGTCGTTGTAGACGCCATCGAGGATGGCCTTGCCGGTGGCGCGCGCGGCCAGCAGCGCGAGGGAAAGCCCGCCCAGCAGCGGCGCGCGGCCGGGGACGAACTCGGCGTGCAGTTCCTTCGCCAGGTCGTTCGTGCCCATGACCAGCACGGTCAGCCGTTCGGACGCCGCGGCGATCTCCTCGGCGTACAGCATCGCGACCGGGGTTTCGACCATCGCCCAGATCTTCGTGTGGTCCGGCGCGCCGCCGAGTTCCAGCGCGCGCTCGATGTTGTGCACTTCGGCGGCGGAGTTCACCTTCGGCACCACGATCGCGGCCGGGCCCGCCTGCGCGGCGGCGCGGAGGTCGGCGTCGTGCCACTCGGTGTCGAGGCCGTTGACGCGGATGGTCACCTCGCGCGAGCCGTACTCCTTCGACGAAGCGGCGGCACAAACGCGTTCACGTGCGGCTTCCTTCGCGTCGGGCGCGACGGCGTCTTCGAGGTCGAGGATGAGACCGTCCGCGTCCAGCGTCTTGGCCTTTTCCAGCGCTCTTTCGTTCGCGCCGGGCATGTAGAGGACGGAACGCCGGGGGTTCATCAGGAAGCCTCCTTCGTGGCCGCGTCGTACGCGGCGGCGAGTTCAGGATCGTCGGCGGCGAGGGCGTCCGCGAGTTCGGCGACCACCCGGCACTGCTTGACCGAGGCGTCGTCCTGCATCTTGCCGTCGATCATCACCGCACCGGTGCCATCACCCATCTCGGCGATCACGCGCCGTGCCCAGGCGACGTCCTCGGGCGAGGGCGAGAACACCTTCTTGGCGATGTCGATCTGCACCGGGTGCAGACTCCAGGCGCCCACACAGCCGAGCAGGAACGCGTTGCGGAACTGGTCCTCGCAGGCCACGACGTCGCGGATGTCGCCGAACGGCCCGTAATACGGCAGGATCCCGTTCGCCGCGCAGGCGTCGACCATCCGCGCGACGGTGTAGTGCCACAGATCCTGCTGATACGTCGTGCGTCCCTCGTTCAGGTCCTCGCCGGTCGGGTCCGTGCGCACGAGGTAACCGGGGTGCCCGCCACCCACCCGGGTGGTCTTCATCCGCCGGCTCGCGGCGAGGTCGGCCGGGCCGAGCGAGATGCCCTGCATCCGGGGGCTCGCGCCGGCGATCTCCTCGACGTTCGCGACGCCGCTGGCGGTCTCCAGGATCGCGTGCACCAGCAGCGGCTTCGTCAGCCCGGCCCGCGCTTCGAGCTGCGCGAGCAGCCTGTCGACGTAATGGATGTCCTGCGCGCCTTCGACCTTCGGCACCATGATCACGTCGAGTTTGTCGCCGATCTCGGTGACCAGGGTGATCAGGTCGTCGAGCACCCACGGCGAGTCCAGGCTGTTGACGCGCGTCCACAGCTGCGTCTTGCCGAAGTCGGTCGACTTCGCGATGGAGACGAGCCCGTTCCGCGCGGCCTCCTTGCGGTCGGCGCGCACGGCGTCCTCGAGGTTGCCGAGCAGGACGTCGACCTTCTTGGCGATGTCCGGGACCTTGGCGGCCATCTTCTCGTTGCTGGGATCGAAGAAATGGATCATCCGCGAAGGAGGCACGGGGATCTGGCGGAGCGGTTCCGGCGCCCCCACCGCGAGCGGGGCGAAGAAATCCTTCGGCGAACGCATCGTTCCTCCATCGCTACGGGCTAAGTGACCGACGGGTAACCCTAAACCCGGAAGGCGGGGAACCGCTGCGGCGCAGCTCACCTCCAAGGGGGCACGATCGGGAATCGCGGAGGAATCTGTGGACGACTGGGCCTTGCCGGGTTTCACCGAGCTGGGGTCGCTGGGCGAGGGTGGATTCGGGCGGGTCGTGCTGGCCCGGCACGACGAATCCGCGCAGGTCGTGGCCATCAAATACCTGTATGCGAGGTTCGCCGCCGACCCGCGGCGCCTGGCCGAGTTCCGCCATGAGGCGCAGATCTTGAGCCGCGTTTCGGGACCGCATATCGCCCGTCTGCACCAGTTCGTGGAGACCCCGCAAGGGGCCGCGATCATCATGGAAGCCGTTCACGGAATCTCCCTGAAAGAGATCCTCGGCCGCCAGGAGAAGCTCGAACCCGAAGCCGCGCTGGCCATCCTCAAGGGCTCGCTGCTCGGTCTCGCCGGCGCGCACGCCGCGGGCACCGTCCATCGCGACTACAAACCGGCCAACGTCCTGGTCACCCGCGAGGGGCAGAGCAAGCTCGTCGACTTCGGCATCGCCGTGCTCGCCGGGCAGACCGGGGTCGCCGCGGGCACACCCGCGTACATGGCGCCCGAGCAGTGGGCGGGTGGCGTCGCCACCCCCGCGACCGACGTCTACGCCGCCACCTGCGTGTTCTTCCAGTGCGTCGTCGGCCACCGGCCGTACGAGGCCGAGCAGACCGAAGTGCTCCGCACGCTGCACGAATACGCGCCGATCCCGTTCGGCGAGGTCCCCGAACCGGTCCGTGACCTCATCGCACGCGGCATGGCGAAGGACGTCGCCCACCGGCCGTCGGGCGCGGCCGAGTTCGTCACGGAGCTGGAGGCGTGCGCCAGGAAGGCGTACGGCGACGACTGGGAGCGCAACGGCTGGCACTGGCTCGCCAAGGGCGCCGGCGTCCTGGTCGCCCTGTCCCCGCTGGCCCTGCTCGGCGCGGGAACGGCGGCCGCGCCGGTCATCGCGGGCGGCGGGGTCGCGGCCACCGCCGGTGGCGGGATCGCGCTCGGCCTCAAGATCACCGCCGCGGTCGCCGCCGCCACCGCGGTCGCCGTCGGGACGGTCGTGGTGGTCGACACGAACAGCGAAGACGAAGCACCGCCACGGACGGCGACCGTCGCCGCGATGAAGGTCGACCTCCTCACCCGCACCGAGAAACTCGACGGCTTCGACTTCAACGGGAAGTACGTCCGGATCAGCGGGCTGAAGGACAAAGCGGTCGAGGAGCGGGTCAACAAGGCGCTGATGGCGCCGATCGACGACTGGCTCACGAGCGTCTGGCCACCGGGCAGCCCGCCGGAAAAGGAGCCCGACGGCGACATCCCGCATATGTCCACCACCGCCGAGGTCCTGCGCCAGGACGACAAGCTGATCTCGGTCGTCTACGAACGTTCGGTCGAGACGGTCCAGCTCGGGAACCGCGGCGCCTACGCCGTCCGGACCCTCGTGATCGACCTGTCCGACGGCGACGTGATCCCGACCGCGGGCCTGTTCGACGACGTCGACGGCAACGCCGGGCGGATGCGGATGGTGGAAGACCGGCTGTACGCCTCGGCCAAACCGGGCGAGTGCCTCGCCACGCCGCCATCGGAGCCGGAGCACCTTCCCGCGGGAGCGATGTCGGACCGGTACACCCAGGACGGGGCGATCGTGCAGGCGGCGCCCGCGGCGAACGGGATGGAGTTCCGCGTCGCGGCCTACGCGCTCGGGTACCCGATGGTCTGCAATCCGACGACCGTCACCGTGCCCTACGAACGGCTGCGCGGCCTGCTGAGTCCCGCGGTCGCGCATCTGCTCGGCGGCACGCAGGGCGAACGGACCAAAGAGGACGACATCGGCGCTTTCACCATCACCACACCGGAAAGCTGGCGTCTGCTGTCCGGCGGACCCATCGAGCGCTACCTGGTGACCGCCGACCAGTGCACGCAGCCGTTCCGCTGCGCGGGCGTCGTTTTCAGCGACAACTCGCGGGTCGATCCGGCCACCCCACCCTATGAACCGGGCAAGCCGTACAACCGATCCACCGGCCCGCGTCCATGTCACTCGCTCGGGGCACCAGGGGAGACACAGGGGTCGCCTGTCCTCCAGACGAAGGAGCTTCGTTCGATCGGGACGAAGAAGGCGGCCTACGAAGAGTGGCGACTCACGTGTTCCGGCGGCGGTAGCGTCACTCAGCGGGTCTGGTTCCTGCCGAAAACGCAGCTCGTGATCGTGGACGAGTGGAACACTCCAGGCCTCGACAAGATCCTGGAAGAGGCGAAGTGGAACTAAGCGACGAGTGGAGACTGCCCGGCTTCACGGAGCTGGAGCAGCTGGGCACCGGCACCTTCGGCCGCGTGGTGCTCGCGCGCCAGGACAACACCGGCCACGTCGTCGCGATCAAATACCTCTTCTCCCGCTTCGCCGCCGAGCCCGCCTATCTCGACGCGTTCCGCCAGGAAGCCCTGGCGCTGCACCGGGTGACGAGCCCGCACGTCGTGAAGCTGTACGAGTTCTTCGAGACGCCGCAGGGCGCGGCGATCGTCATGGAGGCGATCAACGGCGTCTCGCTGCGTTCCGTCCTCCAGGCCGAAGGTGCTCTCGAACCCGAGGCGGCGCTCACGGTCCTGAAGGGGTCGCTGCTCGGGCTGGCCGCGGCGCACTCCGCCAACGTCGTCCACCGTGACTACAAACCGGCCAACGTTCTCGTCGCCGACACGGGCGAGAGCAAGCTGGTCGACTTCGGCACGGCCGTCCTGGCGGGTGAACGCGGCCCGTCCGTCGGCACGCCCGCGTACATGGCGCCCGAGCAGTGGTCCGGCGGGCAGGCCACTCCCGCGACCGACGTCTACGCCGCCACCTGCGTGTTCTTCCAGTGCGTCACCGGCCACCGGCCGTACGAGGCCGAGCAGACCGAGGTGCTGCGCACGCTGCACGAACACGCACCCATCCCGTTCGGCGAAGTCCCCCAGCCGGTGCACGAGATCGTCGCGCTCGGGATGGCGAAGGACCCGTCGAAACGACCGGTCGACGCGCTCGTGTTCGTCAGCGAACTGGAACGCGTCGCCCGCGCGGCGTACGGCGACGAATGGGAACGCAAGGGCTGGTCGCGGCTGGCGAAGGCGGCGGGCGTGCTCGCCGCGGCGACGCCGTTGGTCCTGCTCAGCGCCGGTACCGCGGCCGCTCCCGGCGTCGTCGCCGCCGGAACGGGTGCGGCGGCCGCGTCGACCGGCGGGATCGCGGTCGGGCTGAAGATCACCGCCGGCGTCATCGCGGCGACGGCCGCCGTGGTCGGCTCGGTGGTCGTCTTCTCCGACGCGAGCACTCCGCCGCCTTCGCCGCCGACCACGCAACAGGCCGTCGCGCTCAAGGTCGCGATGAAGACCGAGTCGGGGACGGTGCCCGGCACGACCCTCGCCTACACCGGCGAACGTCCGGAAGTGACCGGTTCGGCCGATCAAGCCTGGCTCAAGCGGGTCAACGACGCGCTGACCGCGCCGATCGACGCCTGGAACCGCAAAACCGGCCCCGGCGCCGCCAAGCTGGAGCCGGAACGCGGCCCGTACACGCTGACCACGAAGGCCGACATCCGCACGGAGAACGAGCGGTACCTCTCGGTGCGCTACACCCACGACCTCACCAACAAACCCCACTCGACCTGGGGAAACGGGCGCGCCGCGGTAACCATCGACCTGAAGGAGGGCAAGGCGCTCACGCCGGCCGAACTGTTCGCCCCCGGGAAGTTCACCGACGAGGGCCTCCGGGAACTGACCGAGATCCTCTGGCCCGACAAGGAGCAGTGCGGCCCTCCGAGCACCATTTTCCCGTACCGGCCGCTCCAGGCGGCCGACCTCACCGGAGACCCGAAGGTGTGGCTCGCGTTCGCGCCGACCGCCCTCGAGGTCACGGCCAACATGACCGACCTGGGCTTCACCACCGCCTGCAGCGTCCAAGACCACACACTGCCCTACGACAAAGTGCGCGGACTGCTGAACCCCGCCCTTGTCAACGGCGTGACCAGCGGAAAGGTGGTCAAAGGCACGTCGTCCGCGCCGCCCGCGCAGGGCGTCACCGACGTCTCGGCCGGAGCGCTCACCCTGCATCTGCCGCAGGACTGGTCCGTGGTCTCGCAGGGGCTGGAGAAGGTGCTCGTCGGCCCGGGCTGCCCGGATCCCAAGAAGTACTTCAACTGCAAGTACGTCCTCCTCACGGACAACACCCAGCGGTCCGCCGAGCAGCCGCCGTACCGGCCGGGGGAGTTCTACCGGCGCAGCGCGGGCGGACGGGCCTGCAACGCCGCCGGGCGGAAGGACCTCCGCCAAGAGGGTGACGCCGCGCGGACGGCTTCCGCCACCGCACCGGTCGGCGGGGCGACGGCGACCTACGAGGAGTGGACGATCCAGTGTGTTCCTCGTGGACAGACGGGCGGAAGCGGCGAGACGAGCGTGACCCAGCGGATCTGGTTCCTTGCGGACAGGCAAATCGTGGTGATGGACGAGTGGCGGACGCCGGGCGTCGAAGAACTCCTTCGTACCGCGACGATCTCCTGACTGACCTGCGAAAGTCCAAAGTGGAATGAGTATTCATTGGGCCGAATGGCCTAACGTCTCGTTTCGTTGCCCGTGACCGTTCGGAGACACCGGGTAACACCACTTACCTCCCTCTCACTCGGTTGGCGGCACGGTCGGACTGAAGTCGAATGACCGCCTACCGACCGGTCACCGATGACAAAGTGCCGCCGATCGCAGCCACTCCCGTTGTCCGGCGCCGCCGCCTCCTCGCCCTGTTAGACAGGTCATGTGCCGCTTCCACCGAGGTGGCACGGGGATGACGAGCCCTAGGGAAACCAGGTTCGAAGGAGGCGGAACGTGGCGGCTACACCGAACATGGAGAGCTCGACGGTCGCCGGTGGCGCGAAGCGCAGCCGGTCACTGCCGAGCCGGGTGGTGCCGCCGATCGAACTGCCCGCGAGCGTCGGGGAGCTTTCGCGCAAGGCGGCGGCCCTGCTCGGCTGGAACGGCATCGTCTTGCCGGAGACCACCGTGCTCGGCCGCAAGATCTGCGTGGTCGCCCGGCTCCGTACCGACGTGCACGCGGAGCGCATCGCGATGGGCATGGGTCCCGTCGTCGATCGCGCCACCGTCGACACCTGGACATGGCCAGAGCTGGCCGCGACCGCACCCGCGCCGGCCGCCGAGATCATCGGCGTCCTCGCGGTCGCCCGGCACTGGCGCACCGCGATGGCCTCCGCGGTTCCGTTCGCACGTTACGGCGAGGCCGCGATGGTTCTCCCATCGCCTGCCGTACTGACGGAAGACTACGTCGGCAACTGCCTGCCGCGTGCCCGCGCCTACGGGCTCGGCATCGTCACCGCCGACCCCAACGCGGTGGCCGACCTCGACCTCGAGGGCCACAGCGAGCGCATGATCCTCGACGAGGACCCGGTCTCGCGCCTGGTCAACGAGATCGTCTACGAGCAGCTGCTCCGCGAAACCGAGCTCCCTGCCGAAGTGGACTGAACGCGCTACGGTCGGGTCCATGCGAGTCGTCATTGCGGGTGGACACGGACAAATCGCGCTGAAGCTGGAGAAACTGCTCTCCGCACGCGGTGATCAGGCGGTGGGGATCGTGCGCAACCCCGATCATGTCGCCGATCTCGAAGCCGCCGGTGCCGAAGCGGTCGTCCTCGATCTGGAAAAGTCCGATGTGGACGCCGTCGCCAAGGTGCTCGACGGCGCCGACGCCGCCATCTTCGCGGCGGGCGCCGGGCCGGGCAGCGGCACCGCTCGCAAGGACACTGTGGACAGAGCGGCCGCCGAACTCTTCGCGGCCGCCTCCGAGCGGGCGGGCGTCCGGCGGCATATCCAGGTCGGCTCCATGGGGGCGGACAAATGGGAGACCGCGGACGTCTCCGACGAGTTCCGCATCTACCTCAAGGCCAAGAAGGCGGCCGAAGACGATCTGGGCGCCCGCGATCTCGACTGGACGATCCTCCGGCCGGGACAGCTCACCGACGACGAGGGCACCGGCAAGATCTTGATCGCCGAGTCCACCGGCCGCGGACCCATTCCCCGGCAGGACGTCGCCGCGATCCTCGTCGCGCTGCTCGACAGTCCGTCGACGGCGGGACGCGTCCTCGAAGCGATCTCGGGTGATACTGCTATCTCTCAGGCCGTTTCCGCTCTGTGAAACTCTAGTGTGTGGACGTAATCCGTCTTTTGAATGAACGGAGAAGGTCCTTGCGCGAGGACATCGCGGTCTTCAGTGGCAGCGCACATCCCGAGCTCGCCGAAGAGATCTGCGCCCATCTCGGCGTTCCCCTGCATCCGGTGAAGGTGCAGCGGTTCGCCAACGACTGTCTCGAAGTCCAGCTCGAAGCGAATTGCCGCGAGCGCGACGTCTTCCTGATCCAGCCGTTGGTGCGGCCGGTGCAGGAACATCTCGTCGAACTGCTGCTGATGCTGGACGCCGCCCGGGGCGCTTCGGCGAAGCGGATCACCGTCGTCATGCCGCACTATTCGTACGCCCGGTCGGACAAGAAGGACGCGCCGCGGATCTCGATCGGCGGACGGCTCGTCGCCGACCTGATGGCGACCGCCGGCGCCGATCGCGTCCTCGCGATGACGCTGCATTCGCCGCAGGTGCACGGGTTCTTCAGCGTCCCGGTCGATCACCTGCACGCGTTGCAGGAACTGGCGAAGCACTTCCGCCAGTACGACCTGTCCGCGACCACCGTGGTCTCGCCGGATCTCGGCAACGCCAAGGAGGCCGCGCATTTCGCCCGGCTGCTCGGCGTCCAGGTCGCGGCGGGCGCGAAGCAGCGCTTCGCCGACGACAGGGTCGAGATCAGCTCGGTCATCGGCGAGATCACCGGCCGCGACGTGATCGTCCTCGACGACGAGATCGCCAAGGGCAGCACGGTGATCGAACTGCTCAACAAGCTGCGGGAGCTGAAGCCGCGCTCGATCCGCGTCGCCTGCACGCACGGCCTCTTCTCCAGCGGCGCGCTCGATCGGATCGGCAGCCAGCCCGACGTGCTGGAGGTCGTCTGCACGAACACGGTGCCCATCCCGCCGGAGGAGCAGAGCCCGAAGCTGCGGGTCCTGTCGATCGCGCCCGCGCTGGCGGAGGCGATGCGCCGGATCCACAACGGGGAGTCGGTCAGCGCGTTGTTCGAAACCGCTTAGGGAGTGCCGAGGACCCGGTCGAGGTACGTGTTCGTGAAGACCCCGGCCGGGTCCACCTCCTTGCGGACCCGCAGGAAGTCGTCGAAACGCGGGTACCGCGAGCGCAGCGTCGCGGCGTCGAGGTCGTGCATCTTGCCCCAGTGCGGGCGGCCGCCGACCTCGCCGGCGATCGACGCGAATCCGGCGAAGTACTCGCGGTAGGGCATGCCGACGAACTGGTGGATCGCGATGTAGGCCGAGTCGCGGCCGTTCGCGGTCGAGAGCCAGATGTCGTCCGCCGCGGCGACGCGCACCTCGACCGGGAACGCGACCGGGTTCTCCAGCTTCGGGACGAACGCGCGGAGTTCGGCGAAGACGTCGTGCAGCGCTTCGCGGGGGATCGCGAACTCCGACTCGACGAACCGCACGCCGCGATGGGTCACGAAGACGCGATGCGACGTGTCGCTGTACTCGCGGGCGGAAAGGATGTTCGAGGCGAACCGGCCGAGCGGCTGCACGAGTTTCGGCACCGCGCGGCCGAGGCGGCACAGGCCGCCGAACGCGACGTTCTCGGTGACCTCGTAGTCGACGAACTCCTTCAGCCTGCTCAACGGCCGGTGCTCGCTACCCGCCGGAAGCCGGTTGTTGCGCTTGACCAGGGCGTTCTTGCCGTACGGGAACCAGTAGAACTCGAAGTGGTCGTTCTCGTCGGCGAACTGGTCGAAGCCTTCGAGGACCTGTTCGAGCGGTTCCGGCCGCTCCTGGGCGGAGAGCAGGAACGACGGTTCACACTGCAGGGTGACTGTGCTGATGACGCCGAGCGCGCCCAGTCCGACCCGCGCCGCGGCGAAGAGGTCGGGGCGTTCGTCCGCCGAACAGGTGACCACGGTGCCGTCGGCGAGCACGAGTTCGAGCGCGGCGATCTGGGTGGCGATGCCGCCGAGCTTGGCGCCGGTGCCGTGGGTGCCGGTGGAGATCGCGCCCGCGACGGTCTGCGCGTCGATGTCGCCGAGGTTGGTCATCGCCAGGCCCAGCGCGTCCAGTTCGGCGTTGAGCTGCTTGAGCGTGGTGCCCGAACGGACCGTGACCAGGCCTTTCGCGACGTCGGCCGAGGCGATCCCGGTCCAGCCGGTGAGGTCCATGGCGTCCGAGTTCGCGGCGGCGATCGCGGTGAACGAGTGACCGCTGCCGAGCGGGCGCAGACGTCGTCCGTCCGCGGCGGACCGGCCGATCGCCTCGGCGATCGCGCCCGTGTCCCGCGGCCGATGCACACGCAGCGGCGACGCCGTCGCGGTGCCGGCCCAGTTGCTCCACCGTGTCATGCGCCCACCTATTCCGAGAGGCTGTGAGTGCCGAAACAGTAAGTGAATAGTATTCGCGTTTCAAGCCCTTCTGTCGTACCTTAGTTCGGGTGACCAGTGCGACGGTGTACGACTTGGCGACGAAGGACCTGGATCCTCCGTTCGCGATTGTCGACTTGGATGCGTTCGACGCGAACGGCGCCGACCTGCTGCGGCGGGCCGCCGGGAAACCGATCCGCGTGGTCAGCAAATCCGTGCGCTGCCGGTATCTGCTCGAACGGGTTCTCGCGCGTCCCGGCTTCGAAGGCCTCATGTGCTACTCGCTCGCCGAAGCCGTCTGGCATGTCGAGCAGGGGACGTCCGAGGACATCGTGGTGGCGTACCCGACCGCCGATCACGGCGCGCTGCGGCGGCTGGCGGCGAACGACCGGGCGCGGGCGGCGATCTCGATCATGGTCGACTCGCCCGAACACCTCGACCTGGTCGATGCCGCGCTGGGACAGGGGCATCCCGAAATCCGGGTCTGCCTGGAACTCGACGCTTCGTGGCGGCCGCTGCCCGGCGTGCACATCGGCACCCGGCGCTCGCCGGTGTTCAGCCCGCGCCAAGCCGCGGATCTGGCGCGGACCATCTTGTCCCGCAAGGGTTTCCGGCTCGTCGGGATGATGGCGTACGAAGGCCAGATCGCCGGGCTCGGCGACGCGGCGGGCAGCGGGGCCAAGAACTCCGTCATCGGCTGGATGCAGCGAAAGTCCATTGTGGAAATCGCGAAACGCCGCGCGGCCGCGGTTCGCGCCGTCCGGGCGCTGGCGGATCTGGAATTCGTCAACGGCGGCGGCAGCGGCAGCGTCGAATCGACCGGCGCCGAAGCGGCCGTCACCGAAATCGCGGCCGGCTCGGGCCTGATCGGGCCGACGCTCTTCGACGGCTACGCGCACTTCTCGCCGCGCCCGGCCGCGATGTTCGCGCTGCCCGTCGTCCGGCGCCCCGCACCGAAGGTCGCGACGCTCTTCTCCGGCGGCTACATCGCTTCGGGCCCTGCGGAGTCTTCGCGGCTCCCGACGCCCTACCTGCCCGAAGGTCTCTCGCTACTCGGCTTCGAAGGCGCCGGCGAAGTCCAAACCCCCGTGTCCGGCGAAGCCGCCCGGCACCTGCGGCTCGGCGACCGCGTCTGGCTGCGCCACGCGAAGGCCGGCGAACTCGCCGAACGCTTCACGCACTACCACGTCGTCGTCGGCGACCGCGTCGACCGGACCGTCCCCACCTACCGAGGCGAGTCCCAAAACTTCGGCTGACCCCGCGACCCCACCCCCCACCCATCCCTGGGGGGCGCGCCCCGCACCAGCGTATCGGGAGGGGGCGACGGGGGACGGGGTTCGGAGGGGTGAGAGGCGAGGTTGTCCACAACTGTGGGTGGGTGTGGACAACTTATGTGGACAACCGGGTAATACCAGGTCAATGAGCATGTGGGCGTGGTTGCTGGGAGTCGTGTGACTGGTGGGGCGACCGGTCGGGCGCCGGTGGACACGAATGGAGCAAGGCCTCCTTGGGGACGTCCAACGTCTCGAATGAGGTCCGGGCAGAGCTTCGGGAGTCCACAGTGGATGAAGGTGGGCTGAAGGCGTCCTTCGCCGCGTCGCATGCGGCGAAAGCGTCCTTCAGCCCCCCGAGGCCGAGCGAAACTGACCCTCAAGCCTCCCCGAACTTGCTCGCCAAGTAACCCTTCACAACCGACTTCGCCTCCGCCACGATCCGCTCGTCCCCCCGCGGGTCCCGGCGGAAAGCCAGCTTCAGCAGCGCGTCGGCGGTCTCGTTCGCGATCGTCAGCGCGAACCGGATGTCGTCCGGCGGCGACTGGATCCGCGCGGAAAGCACATCGGTGAGCGCGTCGACGATCACCGCGTTGTTGTCGCGCGTCTCGTCGAGGAGCTGCCTGTCCACGACGTCACCGAAGTGCACCTTCGAGAAGCCGGGGACCTCGCGGTGCATCGCGAGGTAGATGTCGAGGATCGAGTCCACGACGTCCCACCAGTGCTCGGGCGCGAGTTCGTTCAGGGTTTCCGACACCGAGGCGACGAACCGTTCGAGGTTCCGCTGCGTCAGCGCCTGCACCACGGCCCGCTTGTCGGGGAAGAACTGGTACAGCGAACCGACGGCCACCCCGGCGCGCTTCGCGATCAGCGTGGTCGTCAAGGCGTCGTAACCGAGTTCGTCGATCAGCTGGGCGCTGGCGTCGAGCATCTGCTCCACCCGCTTGGCGCTGCGCTGCTGAACGGGCTGCCGCCGGAGCGGAGTCGTCTCCGCTTGCGGTTTCGCGGCCTGGATGTCGGACACTCGGGCTCCTCCTTCGCTGATCTGCGACTTTATCGTGTCGACAGGGTTCCCCCCGGTCGAGTGAAGGCATAGTATCTGAGAACTTTTCATGTTCGGCCGAGTCTGAAGAGGAAAGGTGCGTAGCCGGTGGAGAATCCGACCTTCCCGTCCGAATTCCTGTGGGGTGTATCGACCTCCGCCTTCCAGATCGAGGGGGCGACCGGTGAAGGCGGCCGGGGACAGTCCATTTGGGACACGTTCACCGAAACGGAGGGAAAGATCGCGCGGGCTGAGCACGCCAAGGTAGCGGCCGATCACTTCCACCGCTACTCCGAAGACATCGCGCTCATGGCCGGACTCGGCGTCGGCGCCTACCGCATGTCCTTCGCCTGGCCCCGGATCCAGCCCGACGGCGAAGGCAAGCCCAACGCCGAAGGCCTTGCCTTCTATGACAAATTGCTCGACGAAGTCTGCGCAGCCGGCATCGCGCCCGCCGGGACGCTCTTCCATTGGGACCTCCCGCAGGCACTCGAAGACAAGGGCGGCTGGCTCTCCCGTGATACCGCCGAACGGTTCGGGGAGTACGCCGCCATCGTGGGCGAACGGTTCTCCGATCGGGTGAAAATGTGGATCCCGCTCAACGAGCCCATGGTCATGTCGATCTTCGGCTACGCGATCGGCGAGTACGCGCCCGGCAAGACCCTCCTGCTCGACGCCCTGCCCACCGCGCACTACCAGAACCTCGCGCACGGTCTCGCGGTCCAGGCGCTGCGCGCGGCCGGTGCCCGCAGCGTCGGCACGGCCAACAATCATTCGCCGATCTGGCCCGCCACCGATTCGCCGGAAGACAAGGCCGCCGGCGAATGGATCGACGCCCTCATCAATCGCACTTACGCGGATCCGGTGCTGCTCGGCCGATATCCCGAACAAGTCGTCGCGCATCTCCCGGCGGGTTTCGCCGACGATCTGCCGACCATCGCGCAGCCCCTCGACTTCTACGGGGTGAATTACTACGAGCCGCAGGGTGTCGCCGCGCCCGGCGAAGGCAATCCGCTGCCCTTCGAGCTTCGCGCGATCGAGGGCTATCCCATGACCACCAACGATTCGCCGATCGTTCCGCATGGGCTGCGCGATCTGCTCGTCGGCTTCCACGAGCGCTACCGCGAGCACCTCCCGCCGATCTACATCACCGAAAACGGCTGCAGCTTCGACGACGTCGTCGCCGAAGACGGCCACGTCCACGACCAGGAACGCATCGACTTCCTCGACAGCCACCTGGTCGCCGTGCGCGAAGCGATGGACGCCGGCGTCGACGTCCGCGGGTACTTCGTCTGGTCCCTGATGGACAACTTCGAATGGTCGAAGGGCTACCAGCCGCGGTTCGGCCTGGTGCACATCGATTACGAGACGCAGAAGCGCACGCCGAAGGATTCCTTCGGCTGGTACCGGGAACTGATCCGCCATGAGTGAGGTCCGGGACCTGCCCGAGGCGCTCGCCGAGCCGGTCGCCAGGGTCCGCGCCGGGTGGATGAGCCTGCTGTTCTTCGCGAACATCGCGCTCTGGCTGGGGATCTACGCGCCCATCCAGGTCCTTCTGCCCAAACAGGCCGAACTGCTGGACGCCGCCGGCAAAGAAGCCGTGTTCAGCCTGGTCACCGGGATCGGCGCGCTCGTCGCGCTGATCGCCAACCCGGCCGTCGGCCTGCTGTCCGACCGGACCTGCTCCGCCCGCGGCCGCCGTCACCCGTGGACGGCGGGCGGCGCGGCGGTCGCCGCCGCCGGACTGCTCGTCCTCGCGTTCGCCCCGAACGTCGCGGTCATGGTGCTCGGCTGGTGCCTGGTCCAGGCGGGACTGAACGGGATGCTCGCCATGCTGGTGTCGGCCATCGCCGACCGGGTGCCCGTACCCCAGCGCGCTCAGGTCGGCGGGCTGGTCGGCATCGCCCAGATGCTCGGGACGGTGCTCGGCGCGGTGGTGGTCGTGGTGATGCTCGACCTCGCCGGGCTCCCGCTGGGATACGCGGTGTGCGCGGCCGTCGTGCTGGCGGGCGCGGCGGCGTTCGTCCTGCGCACGCCGGACGCGCGGCTGCCGGTCGCGTTCCGGCCGTCCGCCAGGACCCGGGACGTGCTCGCGAATCTGTGGATCTCCCCGCGCAGGCATCCGGATTTCGCCTGGGCGTGGGGCTGCCACTTCATGATCAACCTCGGCAACGCCTTCGGGACGCTGTACCTGTTGTTCTTCCTCAAGGACGCGGTGCACTACGAAGACCCGGACACCGGACTGCTGATCATGATGGGCCTCTACGGCGCGGCGCTCGTCGTCGGCGCGCTCATCGCCGGGCATTTCTCCGACAAGACGGGACGCCGGAAGCCGTACGTCCTCGCGGCGTCGTCGGTGATGGCCGTCGCCGCCCTGCTGCTGGTCGTCTGGCAGAACTGGACGGCCGCGCTCGCGGCGTCACCGTTGCTGGGAGTCGGTTTCGGCGCGTACATGGCCGTCGCGCTGGCGATGCTCACCCAGGTGCTGCCCACCGCGCAGGACCGGGCGAAGGACCTCGGGGTCATCAACATCGCGAACTCGCTGCCGCAGGTGGTGGCGCCGATGCTGACCGCGCCGATTTTGGCCTACCTGGGCGGATATCCGAGCCTCTTCGCGGCTTCGGCGCTGTCCACCGTCATCGCCGCGGTACTGGTCACGCGGGTGAAGGGCGTCAGCTGAAGGTTGGAGACCGCGGACCGGTGCCGGTCGGGGGAGGGGAGTGCAACGGCACCGGCCCGCGGGGTTCGGGGGATGGCAGCGCGCTCCGGGGCAGGTATCGCGCTGCGTTTGTGATCATCAACCTAGCGACCGATTACTGCCTTCGCTAGGTGTTCTGCCGATAATTTTCGATTAATCGCGGTGGGGACCGGAGTGATTACCGAGAGCGGTTCGTCGCGTTCGGGGGTACGCGCGAACCGCCGACGGCAAGGCGAGATCGTGGCGTGGTTGCCGAGGGGGCTGCTCGGACCGCCGTTCACTCGCCTGGCTTTCAAGCCGTGATGGGACGACGCGGGTTGACCAGCGCGTGCCTGCCGGTGGTCTCGGCCGGGCTCACCCCGCGGCTCTGCCCCGGGACGCGGCGGCGGCTTTCGCGCCGGTGGTCCTGGGTGGCCGCGATCTGCTGGGGGGCGAGGCCGCCGGCGACCAGGTGCTCGTGCGCGACCTGCCATACCGAACAGGGGGCCTTGCACTTGTGCCAGCGGGTCGAGCAGGTGGGACAGTCCCCGCGCTCGTCGGGCTCGTGCGCTTGGAGCATCGCGCGCCAGCCTTCGGCGAGGCGGGGGAGCTCCGAGCGGGCGACCGATACGAGCGACTGCGCGTCGGCCCGGTTCGCGAGATCGGAGAGCATGTCGAGGCGTTCCCAAACCGCGTTGCGGAGAACTTGCCCTAGGACCTGATCCACGGAGAACTCACCGTTACCTTTCCGCCATTTTGGCGGCTTCGTTGAGCGCTGCCCTGAGCTGTCCGAGCTGGCCGGACGTCAGGCGCGCGGTCTCTCCTGGCGGCGAGACGAGAACCACCTGGTTGTCTTCGACGAACACGGTGACGGCGCGTTCACGGCTGATGAGATCGCCGCACTGCACCCGCCAGACCAGTTGTCCGCCTTCGTAACGGCGCACACTCGCGGTACGGGGGTCGACCGGGGCGGAAGGGGAGACCGGACGGTTCGCGCCGGGGGCGACGGCGACCGTCTGCTGACCGGCGGGGCCGGCCGCACGCAGGTGGCGCGTGGCCATACCGGGCCGTCCCGCGGTGATGGAGCCTGTTGCGATCGAGTCCACGAACTCCACTGGCTCTTCTCCGCTCTCTCGTTCCACGTCGTCTTCGTATCCGCGTGTCCGCACCTGTAGGGGGTTCGGAGACTTGGTAGCTCTCCGTGATCGCGGCCGGTGGCCGGTCGGTCACGAAGATCTGACAACTACAGTGATGTGAAACCGAGTGCGATAGAAGGTCGAACCGCCGTCATAGCGGTGACCGGACGCGGTTTCACGGTAAGCGGTCAAACGACTTCTGCCGGGCCGATCACGACGGGCGATCCGGTGTTTCGCACGGTTGAATAGGTGTGCCTACGCTGTTTCTCGACCCCAACGGAACTGTGAGGGGGCGCAATGGACGCCAGTATCGGTGGCGGCGCTGTCGCCGGCTCGGACGCTGCAAGCGGTTCGGGTCGCCAGAGTCACCCCGTGCCACCGGATGCCTGGGAGCAGCCGGAGATGCGAGCCGCACTGGCCGCCCGGGAGATCTCCTCGGTGTACCGGCTGTTGCGCAAGCACGGTGTTTCGCAGCGTCAGATCGCCGCGATGACCGGCCAGTCGCAGTCCGAGGTGTCCGAGATCCTCAAAGGTCGCCAGGTGATGGCGTACGACGTGCTCACCCGCATCGCTGACGGCCTTGGTGTCCCCAGGGGATACATGGGTCTCGCCTATGACGAGGCGACAGCGATAAAGGTCGTCGGTGCTGCCGACGGCCAGCAGGCGGAGGAGGACGAGTCCGTGAAGCGACGGAGGTTCCTCGCGCACGCCGCCCAGGTCACGATGGGTGCGGCGGTGTTCGGTCCGGAATCGGGTACGTGGTCGGCGGGGCCCGCGAAGACGCCCGCCCCCGGGCGGATCGGCATGACCGACGTCCGCCAGGTGGAAGCCGCGACCAGAGCGCTCCGGTCCCTCGACTACCAGTACGGCGGCGGTTTCTGCCGCGACGCCGTGGTCGCGCAGCTGTCCTGGGGACAGCAGATGCTCGAATCCAGCGGCACCGAGATGGTCAAGAACCGCCTGTACGTCGCCCTCGCCGACCTGCACAGCCTGGCAGGCTGGACGTCCTTCGACACCGGCCTCAAGGATTCCGCTCGCGGACACTTCGCGAACGCGCTGGACCTGGCCAAACAGGGCGACAACCACCCGCTGGTCGCCAACGTCCTCTACCGGATGGGCCGCGTCTACCTGCACCAGGACGCGCCCAACGACGCGCTGAAACTGTTCCAGCTCGGCCAGATCGCCGCTCAGGAATCGGGCTCCGAGCTGGCGGTCGCCGTGCTCTGCGCCAACGAGGCCTGGGCTTACGCGATGATGGGCAACGAGGAACAGGCCGTGAAGCTGCTCGGCCGGAGCAAGGACGAGTTCGCCCGCGCCAACCTGGCCGAGGCCGAATCCTGGGTCAAGTTCTTCACCGAGACCGACGTCTACGCCATGATCGGCACCGTGCACACCGTGCTCGCGTCGAAGAACGCCGAGCACACCAAGTACGCGATCCCGGCGCTGACCAAGGCCGTCGAGTCCTACACCGACGACATGGCCCGCAGCAAGACGTTCATGCTCAGCGCCCTGGCCACGAACCACCTGCTCGAAGGCGATCTCGACCACGGCGCCAAGGTGGGCTCGAAGGCCGTCGACTGTGCCGAGGGCATCAAGTCCGAGCGGGTGAAGGACCGGATGCGGCCACTGCAGGTCGAGGCGGAGCGCCGCCGGAACAACGCGGACGCCCGTGACCTCGCCGACCGCCTCAACTCCTTCTACGCCGCCTGAGCCGACCGGACCGGGAGGCCGGTTCACGCCCGGCATCCTGCGCGACGCCCTCGGGCGGACGTGTGACCTGCTGGGCGTCGACCCCGAAGGCGCCCGCCTGCTGAGGTTCACCAACAACGCCGTCTACGAGCTGGCGAGTGCGCCGTTCGTCGTCCGGATCGTCGGTTCCACCCGCCTGCGGCATCGCGTCGGCACGGTCGTGCGGGTCGCGCGGCATTTCGAACGGCACGCGGTGCCGGCCATCCGCCTCGTTCCCGGCCTCGACCAGCCGCTGCCGGTCGGCGAACATCTCGTGACGGTCTGGTGGAAGGTGCCCGAGACCGGCCGGAAGGCGAAGTCGGCCGACCTGGCCGGGCTGCTGCGCCAGGTCCACGCGCTGCCGCCGCCCGAGGGGCTCGCCGAATGGGCGCCGCTCGCCGCGGTCCGCGCCCGCGTTTCGGACGCCGAAGAGCTGGACGAGGGCGACCGGCGGTTCCTGCTCGAACGCTGCGCCGAGGTCGAAGCCGCGCTCGCGGACCTCGACTTCCCCCTGCCCAGGGGCCTCGTCCACGGGGACGCGCACACCGGGAACGTGATCCCCGGACCGGACGGGCCGGTGCTGTGCGATTTCGATTCGTCCTGTGTCGGGCCGCCGGAATGGGATCTGACGCCGCTCGCCGTCGGCCATGAACGGTTCGGTGATCCCCCGGCCCGCTATCGCGTGTTCGCGCAGCGGTACGGATTCGACGTGACGACGTGGTCCGGCTTCTCGGTACTGCGCGCGATCCGTGAACTGAAGCTCACGACGAGTGTTCTCCCCATTCTCCGGAGTCATCCCAGCGTGCGGGATGAGCTGCGAAAACGATTGAACGATCTTCGGAACGGACGCACCGGCGCGCGCTGGAACCGGTATCGGTGACTCACCCGGGAAAGGCATCTGCACGTGCATTCGCCGACGGCGAATGACCGTTCGTCGCTTGTCTGAATTCGCCGATCAAACGGTGACGAATTCGCCCGGGCTAATCACTTCTCCCGGCCTAATGCTCCCCCGAATGTGCAACTTGCAGCTACGCTGCGTCATTCACATCGGCGCGTTCACTCGGTCGCCGGGCACCGATCGGTGCCTTGGGCTCACAGCTGTTCCAGCCGTGTGCGCAGAGCGTCAGCCTCCGGGCGGCCGAGGCCGACGAGGATGGGCAACGCCCGGTCGTAGTACCGCCGGGCCTCGTCGGTGTTCCCTTCCGCCTCGGCGACCTCGCCGAACGCGGCCAGGGCCCTGGCCACCTCGAACCTCGACCCGCTGGCCTCCATGGTGGCCAGCGACGCTTCGAGTTCGGTCCGGGCGGTCGCGAGATCCCCGGTCGCGGTGAGGGCACGACCGAGTTCGGTGCGGGCGCGGGCCACGTTGTAAGGGTCGGCGGACAGCACTTCGCGAGCGCGGGTGAGGTGCTCGATCGCGGGTTCCGGCCGTCCGGCCTTGAGCTGCGTCGAGCCGAGGTTGATCAGCGCGAGCCCGATGTCGTGCGTGCGGTCCTGGCCTTCGCTCAGGCGATGGTCTTCGGTGAACCACCGCACCGCGTCGTCGAGCCTGCCCTGCGCCAGCGCGACCAGGCCGAGCCCTTCCACCGACCGGATCTCGACGACCTCGTTCCCGGCCTTCCGCGCCGCTTCGCGTCCCGCCTCGTAGTGCGAGACGGCTTCGTCGTACCGGCCGGTGCCGCGGCAGGCGGCGCCGGCGCGGTTGTGCATCAACGCCTCCGCCGACGCGTTGCCCCACGCCCGCGCGCAGCGCACGCCGGCCTGGCTCACCTCCAGGAAGTCCGGATAGTGCTTGCGCAGCAGGAAGAGCGGCCACATCGCGGCGGCCAGCTGCCAGCCCAGTTCGGGCAGCTGCCAGGTTTCGGCGGTCTTGACGGCGGCGATGAGGTTCTCGCGTTCGAGTTCGAGCCAGGCGAGTTCCTCGTCGGACGACGCGAACGACATCGGCGACGGTGGCCGGTACTCGTAGCGGTACGGGATCGGGTCCTGGTCGGGGACCGTCATGACGGTGGTCTTCGACGCGGTGAAGAGGTACCACTCGAGCATGCGGCGCACCGCGATGTCGCGGTCGTAGGAGTTGCCCGCCGTCTTCTCCTTGGCGTGCAGGCGCGCGAGGTCGTGGAAGGTGTACCGGTCGTCGCCGCGGTCGATCAGCAGCCCGACGTCGACGAGCTGGTCCAGCAGGTCTTCGGCCACCTCCTCGCGGACGGCGATCGACGCGGCCGCCACGCCGACGCCGAAATCGGGGCCGGGATGGAGCCCGAGCGCCGCGTACAGCGCGGCCGCGTCCGAGGGAAGCTCGTCATAGGAGAGGTTGAAGCTGGCTTCCACCGATTGCGCCTCTTTCGTCGACAGCGTGGCCAGTCGACGATATTCCTTCCCCAGTTCGGTGGCGATCTTCTCCAGCGACATCTTCGGCCGTCCGGCCAGCTTCGCGCTGACCGTGGTGAGGGCGATCGGCAGACCGCCGCACAGCTCGGCGATGTCCCGCGCTTGCGCGGCTTCGGCGTCGACGCGGCCCGCGCCGACCGCGCGACTCAGCAGCTCAGCGCTGTGTGCGGAACCGAACGGGGCCAACTCGACCAGCCGCGCGCGATGTTCGGTCTGGAGCCTGCCCAGACGGCGCCGCGAAGTCACGATCACGAGGCTTCCCACGCCGGCGGGCAGCAGCGGAAGCACCTGTTCGGTCGATCCGGCGTTGTCGAGCAGCACGAGCAACGGCCGTTCGGCGGTCGTCGTGCGGTACAGCGCGGTGAGCTCCTCGACGTCCGAGGGCAGCCCCTCCGGCGGAACACCCAGCGCGCGAAGGAACCGGCCGAGCGCTTCGCTCACCGAGAGCGGGCCGTTGGTGCTGAACCCGCCGAGATCCGCCCAGAGGTGCCCGTCCGGGAAGCGTTCTCCGAGCTGACGGCCCCACGCGGTGGCCAGCGCGGTCTTCCCGATCCCGCCCTGTCCGCTGATCAGCTGTACGGCAGGGCCGTCGGTGTCGTGCTGGGCCAGCAGTTTCTCCAGCAGCGCGAGTTCGGCGGTGCGGTTGGTGAAATGCGCGGGCGCGGGCGGGAGCTGGCGCGGGCCAGAACTCACCTGCCTGGTGAGCCTGACCGCCGATCGCTGCCGCGGTACCTGTGGCGTGCTGACTTCACTTTCACCCGGCAACGGGCCGCCCATCAACCATCCCCTCTTCGGGTTAACCCCAGCGAACGCGTAGAGCATTCCGGTGGAGCCCGGCGGAGGACAGTGAAACCGCCCAAATGCGGCCGTATGGAGCAAACAGTGTCACAGCTCGCGAGCGACGCGCTTCTGACACAGGACGACTAGGTCGTCGGGACGACCGGGGCTCGCGTGAGGACGACGGCGAAGCCGAACGCGAGCCCCATCACCGTCAGTTCCAGCGTCGCCCACGCGGCCAGCGCCGTGCGGTTGTGCCGCACGATCTGCGGCATCAGCTTCCAGCGCGTGTACGCGCCGAGGCCCGCGATCACCCCGGTGCACAACAGCTTCGCCAGCACCAATTGCCCGTAAGGCGTGGTGAAGACGCCTTCCCAGAACCCGAGCGACGGGTTGAGCGAGATCTCGATCAGCCCGTTGAACAGCCCGGTCGCCGCGCCGAGGATCAGGCACAGCGTCGCCAGCTTCGAGAACCGCGGCAGCGCGTGCGCCAGCAGTGTCCGGTTCCCGACGAGCAGCACCGCCATCGCGCCGAGCCCGCCGGTCCAGGCGACGGCGCTCATCACGTGCAGTTCCATCGAGATCATCGTGTAGTCGTGGTAGTTCCAGTTCGACGCGTGCCCGGTGACCGGTAGCGGAAGCAGCGCGAACAGCCCGAGCCCGACCCGGACCTCGGCGGGCACCTTCTCGCCGTGCTTCAGCGCGAGAATCCCGAGCCCCGCGTGCAGCAGGGCCAGGACGGCGACGATCAGCAGCGCCTTCCCCGCGCCGACGTCGGCGATGTAGCTCCCGACGTCCGAAATCGACAGCGTGCTGGAGCCCGGCCGGTATTCGGCGGTCTGCAGGATCAGCGCGACGAGCGCGGTGGTCGCCCAGACCAGCGCGGCCGCGACGCCCGCGGGCCGCGCGATCCGCATGATCGGCTCGGAGAGCTTCGGCCGGTCGTAGCCGACCAGTACCGAAAGCAGCGCCAGCCCGATCGTCGCGACCGCCGAGATGTCCAGCAGCACCCGCACGATCGGGATCGAGACCGAGACCACCTCGCTGACCTGCGCGACCCCGGGCACCGGGGCGGTGGCCGTCAGCGCGACACCGATCAGGGCGCCGACGATGCCCGCCGTCACCACGCAGAACAGGACGGCGACGCGGGCGCGTGAGGTGGTCTCGGCCTGGGTCATGACCCGCTCTTCTCCTTGTCACCGGCGCCGGTGCGCAGTGCGACGGTCAGTCCGACGGCGAGCAGTACGACGGCGCCCGCGATCCACACCCAGATCGGCACGCCGGACGAGCCTTCGCCGCCGGTCGCCGGGGCGGTCTCGGCCTGGCCCGCGTTGCTGCGCGCGGCGTCGGCGCTCGCCGGGGTCCCGGTGCCCGCGGCGGTGAGGGTGAACGGCACCTCGCCGGTCACGGCGTGCCCGTCCGCGGACAGGATGCGGTAGCCGATCTTGTACTCGCCCGCCGGGCCGAGCGGCCGCAGCGGCACGGTCACGACGCTGTCGCGGACCTCGACCTGGCCTTCGGCCCACTGGCCGCCGCCCGGTCCGATGACCGCGATCTGGTTGACGTTCGCGTTCTGGACGTACTGGTCGAACGTGAGCGTGATCTTCGCGGGCCCGGCGGCGATCGAAGCGCCCTTCGCCGGGTCGGAGGAGATCAGGACGTTGTGCGCCAGCGCCGGGGTGGCCGTGGCGAGCCACGCCACCCCGGTGATCGCCAGCGCGACGATCGCTTTACGCATCTACTTTCCTTCGGTGTCGCTCTTGCCGGAGACGGCGGTGGCGCGGCGGGCGCGCAGGGTGGCACCGGCGCCGACGCCGAGGCCGAGCGCACCGACGACCAGGCCGGCGCCGCCGAGCCAGCGGGCGGTGTTGTCGGACGACGAAGAAGCGGCGTGAGACTCCTCGGACGCCTTCGCGTCGGTGCCGTGGCCGCCACCGTGCCCGTCAGCGGTCTTCTCGGCGAGCTTCACCGTCGGCGCGGGGTGCTCCGGCTCCTCGCCGGAGGCCGGGGTCGGCTGGTTCCACTCGACGACCTTGCCGTTCTCGTAGGTCTGGGTGGCCGGGAACTCGATCGAGTCGACGTTGGTCGGGAACTGGCCCGCGCTGATCTGGAACTCCTGGAACTCGGTCGATCCGGCGGCGATCTTGGTGCCGGGTTCGGCGGTCCAGGAGACCTTGGAGACGGCCTCGGTGATCTGCGTGCCGGACGCGGTGGTCACCGGGGTGGGCAGCTTGGACTTCACGACCTCGGCCTTCCAGCCGGGAAGCGGCTTGGCCCGCACGGAGCTGAGCGCGTACTCGGGCTTGACGGTGATCTCGACCTTGATGGTGCCGGCGTCCTTCTCCTCGTTGGGGACGCGGAAGAAGATCGAGCCGTAGCCGCCCTTCGACGGCTGGGGGCCGTAGACGTTGGCGGTGACGTGCGCCGAGGCGACCCCGGCCGACAGCAGGCCGGCGATGCCGACGGTGGCGGCCAGGAAACCGGCGCGCTTGAAGACGTGCTTGGACACGAAAACTCCTGAACGTGACTGAGGCGGCGGGCTCGAGGGCCTCGCCGGATTACGGGGGATGTCGTGGGTTCAGGAGAACAGCGGCGGGCCGCGCCTGCCGTGGACGCGGCGGAGGTCCACCCGCACGAGGTGACCGGGGCCCGCCGGACGGGCGAGCACCGGGGCCGCGACCGCGGCGGGCACCGGGAGCGCGTTGAGGATGAAGGGGACCAGTGCGCGCAGGCAGGAGAGGACGCCGAGCAGCAGTCCGTCGGCCTTGGCCAGCAGCAACGCGGTGATCAGCGTGGCGACGACGTGCGCGACGGTCATCGCGAGCCCGCCCGAGACGGGGGCCGGTTCGTCGTGCACCGGTCCGTGCGTGCTCAGCGAGCTGAGCACGAGGTGCATCACGATCTGACCGGCGCCGAGGTCGACGATGGTGGCCAGCGGCCCGCGCGCCTTCGCGGCGAGCGCGGCGGCGTTCCAGCCGATCAGCACGGTGAGCAACAGCGTCATCGCCGTATCGGGGAGGTCGCCGTCCCCGATCATGTGAGCGGTCACGGCCAGCGCCGCGGAACTCACGCCGAGCAATCCACCACGCACAACGCGTAACGCGCTTCGGTGATGGCTGCCTTTACTCACGGGTGAAGGGTATTCGACGCACGTCCGGGTGGTCGATCTCCTCCCGGCTGGTGAGCAGCGGGAAAGACGGCGTGTGCGTTTGCCCGATCAGGCCGGATCGGGCAGGTTGGCGGGATAAAAGGCGGTAAACAGGGGTTTGACCGCGAGCGTTTTGGGTAGTCAGGCTCCCGATACAGCTACTCCGAATGGGTGAGGAGGCTCACCCAGAGGCGGCGGGAGAACCAGCACGCGATGAACCTCTTCGAGTACATCTCGGATCGGTGGGACAGACTCGCCCTCCAAGGGCTCCTCCATGTCAGCGCGGTCGTGCAGTGCACGATCCTGGCCGCCGTCCTCGGTGTGGTGATCGGCGTCGCCGTCTACCGCAGCCCGATCGGGTCGGCCGTCGCCACGGCGCTGGCGAGCACGATCCTCACCGTCCCCTCCTTCGCCCTCCTGGGGCTGCTCATCCCGGTGTTCGGCCTCGGCGCGAACACCACCGTCATCGCGCTCGTGCTCTACGCGCTGCTGCCGATCGTGCGGAACACGATCGTCGGGCTGAGCGGGGTGGATCCGGCGGTCAGCGACGCGGCGCGCGGTATCGGCATGAGCCGGTTCGGCGTGCTGACCAGGGTGGAGCTGCGGCTCGCCTGGCCCGCGATCCTCGCCGGGATGCGGGTCGCGACGCAGATGCTCATGGGCATCGCGGTCATCGCGGCCTACGCGAAGGGTCCCGGCCTCGGCTCCGAGGTCTTCTCCGGCCTCACCAACGCGGGGAGCACGAACTCCCTCAACCAGGCATTGACCGGGACGCTCGGCGTGGTCGTCCTCGCACTGGTCCTCGACGCCGTTTACGTCCTGATCAACCGTTTGACCGTCTCTAGGGGTGTCCGTGGCTGAGTCTCCTGAAACCGTATCCGGCGTCGAGATCGAGCTGGAGAACGTCACGAAGCGCTACCCCGGCACCCGTGAGCCCGCGGTCGACGACTTCTCGATGGTGGTGCCCGCGGGCAAGATCGTGGTCTTCGTCGGCCCGTCCGGCTGCGGCAAGACCACGACCATGCGCATGATCAACCGGCTGATCGAGCCGACGTCGGGCCGCATCACCATCGGTGGCGACGACGCGCTCAAGCTCGACGTCGACACCCTGCGCCGCCGCATCGGCTACGCGATCCAGCAGGCCGGGCTCTTCCCGCATTTCACCGTCGCGCAGAACATCGCCGTGGTGCCCGGCCTGCTCGGCTGGGACAAGAAGAAGGTCGACGACCGGGTCGAGGAGATGATGGACCTGGTCGGGCTGGACCCGGCCGATTTCCGTGACCGGTTCCCGCGTCAGCTGTCCGGCGGGCAGCAGCAGCGCGTCGGCGTCGCGCGGGCGCTCGCGGCCGACCCGCCGGTGCTGCTGATGGACGAGCCGTTCGGCGCGGTCGACCCGATCACCCGCGGCAACCTGCAGGACGAACTGCTGCGGCTCCAGACCGACCTGAAGAAGACGATCGTCTTCGTCACCCACGACTTCGACGAGGCCGTGAAGCTCGGCGACAAGATCGCGGTGCTCGGCAACCAGTCGCGGATCCTGCAGTACGACACCCCGGACGCGATCCTCGCGAACCCGGCCGACGACACGGTCGCCGGTTTCGTCGGCGCCGGTGCCTCGCTGAAGCAGCTGACGCTGCTGCGGGTTCGCGACGTCGAGCTGAAGCAGGACGCGCTCACGGCGACGGTGAGCGAGTCGCCGTCCGAGGTGCGCGAGAAGCTGATCCAGCAGCGCAAGCATTTCGCGCTGGTGCTCGACCAGCGGCGCCGTCCGATGCGGTGGGTGCACGTCCGCGAACTGACCAAGGCGACGTCGCTGTCCACCGCGGGCAAACCGCTGCGCGACTACGTCAGCCTCCAGTCGACGCTGCAGGACGCGCTCGAAGCCATGCTCGCCGAGGGCGGCAGCGTCCCGGTGACCGGCGCCCGCGGCGAGTACGCCGGGACGATCGAGCTCGACACCGTCATCGCGACGATCCAGCAGCTGCGCGAGGAGCACTCCGACGACAGCCCGGCGGAAGGTGTGACCGCATGACGGCCGTCGATACCGGGTTCTCCACCGAGTCCTCGTCGAGAGGCGCCGAACGGGTCCGGCTGTTCGCCCAGCCCGCCGCGGTGCTGCTGATCGTCGCCGGGGTGCTGATCTGGGTGTTCAGCAGCGACCTGAGCGCGACGGAGAAGGAGACCCTCAACGCCGCCGGGCTGTTCGCCGCGCTGCGCGACCACCTGGCGATGACCGTCGTGGTCACCGCGATCGTGGTCGCCGTCGCGGTGCCGCTCGGCGTGCTCGTCACGAGGCCGTGGGCGAAATGGGCGGCGCCGGTCTTCCTGGCGGTCGCGAACATCGGCCAGGCCGCGCCCGCGCTGGGTGTGCTGGTGCTGTGGTTCATCGTCACCGGCGCCACCGGCGGGCTGTGGGTCGCCGCGCTGCCGTTGGCGTTCTATTCGCTGCTTCCGGTGCTGCGGAACACGATGGTCGGCCTGCAGCAGGTCGACCCGTCGCTGATCGACGCGGGCCGCGGGATCGGCATGTCGGCCTCCGGGGTGCTGTGGCGGGTCGAGTTCCCGCTGGCCATCCCGCTGATCCTGGCCGGCCTGCGGACCTCGCTGGTGCTGGCCGTCGGCACGGCGACCTTCGGCATGTTCGTCAACGCGGGGGGTTTCGGCCTGCTGATCGACACCGGCTACAAGCTCAACCTGACGAAGGTGCTGATCACCGGCTCGGTGCTCGCCGTCGCGCTGGCGCTGCTGGTGGACTGGCTCGGCGCGGTGGCGGAACAGTTCTTCGGACCGAAGGGACTGCGCTGACATGCGAATCAAAGCGATCCTCGGCGCGATCCTGTTGTGCGGCACGCTTTCCGCGTGCGGGCTGGAGGTCAACACCGCGCTGCCGTACAAGATCGAACCCGGTTCCATCAAGCCCGTCGAATCGCTCAAGGGCGTCAAGGTGACGGTGGGCTCCAAGGACTTCACCGAGAACATCATCCTGGGCTACATGGCCGAGATGGCGCTTTCCGCGGCGGGCGCGGACGTCGTCGACCTGACCGACATCAAGGGCTCGAACTCGTCGCGGCAGGCGCTGCTGGCCGGCCAGACCGACGTCACCTGGGAGTACACCGGCACCGGCTGGATCAACTACCAGGGCAACGAACTCCCCGTCCCCGGCGGGGAACAGGCCCAGTACGAAGCCACGAAGGCGGCCGACGAGGCGAAGTTCGGCGTCACCTGGCTGAACTACTCGCCGCTCAACGACCAGTACGCCTTCGCGGTCACCGAGGCCTACGGCGCGGCGAACAACCTGAAGACGACTTCGGACCTGGCGGAGTTCCTGAAGCGGAAACCGGACCAGAACGTGTTCTGCCTGGAGACCGAATTCACCAGCCGCCAGGACGGTTTCCCCGCCGCCGTGCGGGCGTACGGGTTCCAGAACCCGGTGATCAAGAACTTCGGCATCGGGACGATCTACTCGGCCGTGGCGAGCGGGACCTGCCCGATCGGCGAGATCTTCACGACCGACGGCCGGATCGCCGGGCTGAACCTCCGCGTCCTCGAAGACGACAAGAAGGCGTTCCCGCAGTACAACGCCGTGCCGACGCTACGGACGGAATTCCTGAACCAGCACCCGGAACTGCGCGGACCGCTGGAAACCGTCGCCGCCGCCCTCGACAACAAGCAGATGATCGAGCTGTGCAAGCAGGTCGACGTCGACGGGCGGGACCAGGGCGAGGTCGCCTACGAATGGATGAAGAAGAAGGGTTTCATCAAGTAGCCGAACGCTATGAACGGGCCGTTCCTTGCAAAATTTGCAAGGAACGGCCCGTTCATAGCGTTCGAGAGCGGCTTCAGATCCCCAGCCGGTGCAGCAGCTTCCCCTCCAGCTGGTCCAGCTCCCCGGCCACGGCCCGGTGTGCCGCCTTCCGCCGCGCGGCCGGCATCCGCTCCGAAGCGCGAACGGTCGCCGAAAGCTGCTCCAGCGTCCCCTGGGTGTCCTTCGCGAAGGCCACGTCGGCGTCTGTCGCCTTCGCGGACTTCTTCAGCTCCGCGAGCCCCTGCGTCAGCCCCGCGATCCGCGCGTGCAACGCCGCACCGCGTCCGCTGAACTCGCCGAGCTGGTCGACGGCGACGCCGAGCTTCTTCGCTTGATAACGGTCGTATAGCTCTCGTGCGGCGCCCGCCGCTCGAACGGCGTACGGCGCGATCACCGGCAGTACGGCCGGTCCGACCACTTTGGCCACCGCGACGGCGTTCTTCGCCTTCTTCGGGGTAAACCTGCCTTCGCCCTCGACGGCTTTGGCCTTGCGCGCCATGGCACCTCCCACGCTGTGTCACTGACGAACTTACTGGTCCCCGATGTGGCGGGCATGTCGGCTTGCCGGTGGCCTTCTAGAGTGTTGTCCGTGAGTAACGAGGTGCTACTGGACGCGGGAGCGGTGAGCCGCTGCCGGCGTCGCGTGCACCTGGAACACGATCCGGCGATGCGCGAGGTCCCGCTCGCCCCGCCCGACCCGGCCGCCCAGCAGCGGATCGCCGACGCGTCGGCGCATCGCGACGCGATCGTGCAGCGGCTCATGGACGCGACCGGTCCCGAGGCGACCTGGGTCAAGATCTCCCGCGACCTCCCGGCCGCCGAGCGTGTGCAGCTCACTGAAGAGGCCTTCGCCGCCGAAGCGCGCTACATCTGGGGCGCGCTGCTTCCGGTGGATCGCGCCGGTCACCGGCGCGGCGGCTCCGAGCTCCTCGTCAACACCGGCGACGGCTACGTGCCGGTGCTGGTCGTGCGGCACCGCATCACCGATCGGGGCGCGGGTGCGCCGACCACCGTGATGACCGATCTCGATCCGGCGAACCGGCTGCCCGACCCGGCGCGAAAGGTCCGCTCGCAACCGCGGGACCAGATGCGGCTCGCGCACCTCCATCGGATGCTCGAAGCGCTCGGAAAGCACGAAGGGCACCGCGCCGTCGGCGGCGTCATCGGGCTCGACGCGGACGTCGTCGTCTGGCACGACCTGTCCGCGGCCACCTGGCCTGGCGGCCGAAGCGCGCTGACGGAGTACCAGAGCCGCTTCGCCGACAGGCTCGCTATCGCGACCGCCGCCGCCGAAGGGGAAGAACCGCTCGCCGAGCCTTCTCGCGTCCTCGAGTGCCGGCGTTGCCCTTGGTGGCCGACGTGCGAGGTCGTGCTCACCGAAACCCGCGACGTCAGCCTGGTCGTCCGCGGCGAGGACGCGATGGAGCTGCGCCGCGCCGGGGTGTCCACAGTGGACAAGCTGGCCGCGCTCGATCCGGCCGACGAGCCCCCGCCGATGAACTGGACCGGCGGCACCTTCGCCGACTCGATCATCCTGGCGCGCGCCTGGCTCGCCGATCTCACGATGGTGCGCAAGGTCGACCGGGTCGAGGTCCCGCGCGGCGACGTCGAGGTCGACGTCGACATGGAGAGCTTCGGTGATTCCGGCGCGTACCTGTGGGGTTCGCTGCTGACCGGCGCCGACATCGGGATTGAGCAGGGCTATCGGGCGTTCGCGACCTGGGAGCCGCTGCCGACCGCCGACGAGGCCCGGTCGTTCGCGGAGTTCTGGGCCTGGTTCACCGAAGTCCGCGAGCGCACGCTCGCCGCGGGCCTGACCTTCCGCGCCTACTGCTACAACGCGCTCGCCGAGAACCGGTGGCTCTTCGGTTCCGCGACCCGGTTCGGCGAGTACCCCGGTGTCCCCAAGAAGGCCGAGATCGCGTCCTTTGTGGACTCCGAAGAATGGATCGACCTCTTCCGCAGCGTCACCGACCAGTTCCTGTGCTCGCACGGCAAGGGACTCAAGGTCATCGCCCCGGTCGCCGGGTTCGCGTGGCGCGACCCGGAAGCGGGCGGCGAGGCGTCGATGAGGTGGTACCGCGACGCCGTCGGCATGGACGGCGGTGTCCCCGACGACGTCCAGCGGGAGCGTCTCCTGCGCTACAACGAGGACGACGTCCTGGCCACGCACGCGCTGCGGAACTGGATGACCGACCACGCGCAGACGTCCGTGCCGTACATGAACGACCTCTGATCCCGGCTCCTGCGGAGCTTGCGATCATTCACGCGCCTGTGGATACTCGTTGACGAGTACTCGTCTACGAGGAGGCGCGGTGAAGCGGCGCAAGGTGGGGAATCTGCTGGCGCTGGCGATCCTGTCCACGCTGAACGAGCGCCCGATGCATCCGTACGAAATGGCCTCGGTCCTGAAGAGCCGCGGCAAGGACCGCGACATGGGGATCAAATGGGGGTCCTTCTACACGGTCGTCGGCAACCTGCGGAAACACGGCCTGATCGAGGCCGCGGAGAGCGGTCGCGACGGCGCCCGCCCCGAGCGCACGGTGTACCGGATCACCGATGCCGGCCGTGACGAAATGCTCGACTGGCTGCGTGAACTCCTCGCCGAGCTCGCGCCAGAGGAGCCGAAGTTCGTCGCCGGGCTGTCGGTGATGGGGTGGCTCGGCCCGGACGAGGTGGTCGCCCTGCTCCGCACCCGCCTGGCCGCGCTGGACGAGGACATCGCCTCGACGCGAGCGGAGCTGGCGCGGCTGATCGAGGAGATCCCGCGGCTGGTGCTGCTCGAAACCGAGTACCACCTGGCGATCCGGGTCGCCGAGGCCGAGTGGGTCCGCTCGATCCTCGGGGAACTGACTTCCGGTTCGATGCCGGGGCTCGCGCAGTGGCGGGCCATGGTGGCGGAAAGGGGGAGTACCCGCAGTTGAAAGAGCCCCGGCGAGGTGTTGCAGCACCCCGCCGGGGCGACGATCCCGCAACCGGAACCCGGCCACGAGACGGCACTTCGAGGATAGCCGGGCTCCGGGCGAACAACCTGGAGAGACATGTCGAACATCAAGGACAGGAAACGGTTCAAGATCGTGCCGGAGATGGGCGGCGCGCTGGCGCGGAACTACGCCCGGCAGCGCGGCACCGGACCGCAGATCGAAAGCTGGCGGCGGCAGGCGCGCGAACTCACCGCGGACCTGCCGGAAGGCGCGAAGATCCTCGAGGTCGCCTTCGGCCCCGGCTACTTCGCCGTCGAACTCGCGCGGCTCGGGTTCTCCGTCACCGGCCTCGACGTCGCGCCGACGTTCGTCGAGATCGCGAGCGAATACGCGCGGACCGAAGGCGTCGAGGTCTCGTTCCGCGAGGGCGATGTCGCGGCGATGCCGTTCGGCGACGAGTCGTTCGACTTCGTCGTGTGCCAGGCGGCGTTCAAGAACTTCGTGTGGCCGGTGAAGGCACTCGACGAGATGTACCGGGTGCTGCGCCCTGGTGGTACGGCCGTGGTGCAGGACATGAACCGGGACTCGACCGACGGCGACATCGCGCGCGAGGTGGAGAGCATGCGGCTCGGCAAACTGGCCGCTTTGGCGACGCGGCAGACGCTCGCGCAGCTGCGGCGGCGTGCGTACACGCCGGTCGACTTCGGTGGGCTGGTCGCCGAAACCGCGTTCCGGAGGGGTGAGATCTCGACGTCGGGCATCAGCCTGGACGTCCGCCTCACCCGCCCCTGAGATGCAATGAACGGTCCGTTCCTTGCAAATTTCGCAAGGAACGGACCGTTCCTCTCACGCGGGGGCAGGCTCAGCGAGGAGCCATGCGCAGCGAGCCGTCCATCCGGATGACCTCGCCGTTCAGGTAGTCGTGGTCGATCAGCGACAGCGCGAGCTGCGCGTACTCGTCCGGCCGCGCGAGCCGCTTCGGGAACGGCACGCCTTCGGCCAGCGAAGCGCGGAACTCCTCGCTCACCGTCGCCAGCATCGGGGTGTCGACGATGCCCGGCGCGATGGTCAGCACGCGGATCCCGTGCGAAGCGAGGTCGCGCGCGGCGGGCAGGGTCATCCCGACGATGCCGCCCTTGGACGACGAGTACGCGACCTGCCCGATCTGGCCGTCGAAGGCGGCGACCGACGCGGTGTTGATGATGACGCCGCGCGCGTTGTCGGCCAGCGGCTCGGTCTTGGCGATGGCCTCGGAGGCCAGCGTCAGCACGTTGAAGGAGCCGATCAGGTTGATCTGGACGACCTTCGCGTACAGGGCGAGGTCGTGCGGGCCCTTCTTCGAAAGAATCCGCGCGGACGGGCCGATCCCGGCGCAGTTCACCACGGTCCGCAGCGGCACCCCGGACTCGGCCGCGGTCGCGACGGCGGCGCGCACCTGCTCCGGATCGGTCACGTCCGCCTCGACGTAGGTGATGCCCTCGACCTGCTCGGCGTTGGCGATGGCACCGGCGAGGTCCAGCGCGAAGACCCGCGCGCCCTTCGCGGCGAGCGCCTTCGCGGTCGCGCCGCCGAGCCCGGACGCGCCACCCGTGACGAGCGCCGCGGTATCGGTGATCTGCATGTTCTCCCTTTCGTCGGCAACCGTTCATAGGTTAACGCTCGTTCGCATCGGGCCCGGGTGGGATGGCTCACTACGGTGCGGAGCATGTCGTGAGGAGTATTCGGGCCTGAAGCATTCCGTTCGCTCGGAGGTCAACTCCGGCTGTCACCTTCAGCAGCATGAGCGCTGCTCGGATCGTGGTGGTGGGGACCGGTTACGTCGGATTGACCACGGGGGCCTGCCTGGCCGGCCTGGGGCATCGAGTCACTTGCGTCGATGTCGACCAGGCGAAGGTCGCAAGGCTTTCCGCCGGACGAGTGGACATCCTGGAGCCGGGATTGTCCGAGCTGGTGTCGAGGGGGCTGACCAGCGGAAGACTCGAGTTCGTGGTCGGCGCGCGCGAAGCCGTTCGCGACGCCGAGGCCGTTTTCCTTTGTGTGCCAACACCGATGGGCGCGGGCGGCTCGGCGGACCTGCGGGCCGTCGAAGCCGTGACCGCCGAGATCGGCGACGTCATCCCGCCGGGGTGCGCGCTGATCACCAAATCGACCGTTCCGGTAGGGACGTCGAAGCGCATCCAGGCGATGCTCGGCCGCACGGACGTGCCGGTGGTGTCGAACCCCGAGTTCCTGCGTGAAGGCACCGCGGTCGAGGACTTCCTCGGTCCCGACCGGATCGTCGTCGGTTCGGACGACGTCGCGGCCGCCCGCTGGGTCGGCGATCTCTACGCCGACCTCGCCGCCCCGGTCGTCGTCGCCGACGCGGCCAGCGCGGAACTGGTGAAGTACGCGGCGAACTGCTTTCTCGCGATGAAACTGTCCTATGTGAACTCGATCGCCGAACTGTGCGAACGCCTCGGCGCGGACATCGACCTCGTCACCGAGGGCATGGGCTACGACCGGCGCATCGGCCGCTCGTTCCTCAAACCCGGCCCCGGCTGGGGCGGCTCGTGCCTGCCGAAGGACACCAGCGCGCTGGTGAAGGTCGCCGAGTCGGTGCAGTACGACTTCACGCTGCTCACCTCGGCGATCGAGGAGAACATCGCGCAGCGGGACCGCGTCGTCGCGAAAATCGCCGGCGCCGTCGGCGGCACGCTGGCCGGTTCGCGGATCGGTGTCCTCGGGCTGGCGTTCAAAGCCGGGACGAACGACCTGCGCGACTCGCCCGCCCTCGCCGTCGCTTCCGTGCTGGGCGCGCTCGGCGCGGAACTGACCGCGTACGACCCCGCCGTCGGCGGGCACATCGACGGCATGACCGTGGTCGACGACCCGTACCAGGTCGCGAAGGCCGCCGACGCCGTCGTCGTGCTGACGGAATGGGACGAGTTCAAACGGCTCGACTGGACCTACATGGCCGAGCAGATGGACGGCGATTCGGTCGTCGACACGCGCAATCTCCTCGACCCGCACCAGATCCTGGACGCCGGCCTGTCGTGGCAGGGCGTCGGGCGGCCGCGGGCTGCGCTGCGGCGGAAGGTCGCCGTCTCCTGACCCACCTGCCTCCCGCGGGTGTCATGAAAGGGTCGTTCAGGACATTTCCCGTCCTGAACGACCCTTTCATGACACTAGGGAGACGAGCTTCATCAGCCCGTCCACGACCTCCTCGGCCGTCGGACCGTTCTCCGGATCGAGCATGTGCTGCAGCATCACGCCCGAGTTCAGGGCCGTGGCGACCGCGCCGACCCGGCGCTCGTCCGCCTCGGTGAGGGTGTCCTCGTCGATCCCGAGGATGCCCGCCGCCATCCCCCGGCGGCCTTCGCGCTGCGCGGCGGCGAGCTGTTTGCGCAACTCAGGGTGATGTTCGGACTGCACGAACGCCTCGATCGAGGCGATCCACAGCTGCCGGTTGCGCCCGTACGAGTCGATCATCGCGCGCCAGGAAGCCGCGTACTGCTCGGACGGTGACGCGTCGGGGTCGACGGCGCCCCGCATCTCGACCTGGATCTCCCTGCCCCAGTCGTCCATCGCCTGAGAGAACGCCGTCAGCAGCAGGGCTTCGCGCGATCCGAAGTGGTAGCCGATCGCCGCGTGGCTGACTCCCGCGGCCGTCGCGATATCCCGCACGGTCGTGCGTGACCAGCCTTTTTCCTTCAAGCACTGGATGGCACCCGCCATCAGGTCCTCGCGATTACCCATGCCCGAGATCCTAGACCACGCGGTTTATCCATTTGGTTTAACCAAGCGGCTTGACCAAGTGTGCAAATCTGCCGTACGGTCGCTCCCATCACCACGAACCCAGGGAGCAAGCCATGACGACCACCGTTCTGATCTCCGGCGCCGGCATCGCGGGTCCGGCCCTCGCCTTCTGGCTGCGGAAGCGCGGTTTCGCGCCGACCGTCGTCGAACGCGCCCCGGCCCTGCGTGAAGGCGGCAGCGCGGTCGACTTCCGCGGCGAGCAGATGACGCTGCTGAAGCGCATGGGGATCCTCGAGGACATCCGCGCGAAGGAAACCGCGATGGGCGCGCAGGTCATCGTCGACCCGCGGGGCAAGAAGGTCGCCCAGATGCCGTCGGTCTTCTTCAGCGGCGAAGTCGAGATCGAGCGCGGAGATCTGACGCGCATCCTCTACGACCACACGAAAGACGACGTCGAGTACGTCTTCGGCGACTGGATCACCGGGCTGGACGAGCGCTCGGACGGTGTCGACGTCACCTTCGCCCACGGAGAGCCGCGCAGATTCGACCTGGTCGTCGGCGCGGACGGGCTGCACTCGGGTGTGCGGCGGCTGACGTTCGGCGAGGAAGAGCTGTTCCGCGCCGATCTCGGCTTCCACACCGCGGGCTTCAACGCGCCCAATCACCTGGATCTGGACCACCTCGGCCAGATCTGCAGCGTCCCCGGCCGGACGGTCATGGTCGCCAGCGGCCGCGATCGCTCGGCACTCAACGTCAGTTTCGTCTTCGCATCAGGGGAATTGGAGGTCAACCGACGCGACGTCGGAGCGCAGAAGAAGGCTCTCGCCGAGCGTTACGCCGACTTCGGCTGGGAAGTCCCGACGCTGCTGGAGAGCCTCCGCGATACCGACACGCTGTATTTCGATTCGCTCAGCCAGATCCATCTCGACAAGTGGTCGCGGGGCCGGGTCGTGCTGCTCGGTGACGCCGCCTGGTGCGCGGGGCCGGGCGGTTCGGGCACCGGGCTCGCGATGATGGGCGCGTACGTCCTGGCGGGGGAACTCGCCGCCGCGCACGGAGACCACGAAGTCGCCTTCGCCCGTTACGAAGAGAAACTGCGCGGTCCGGTCAAGGTCTCGCAGAAGCAGGCGGCCGGCATCGGCACCTTCCTCGCGCCGAAGACCCGGTTCATGGTCGGCTACCGGAACTTCCTGTACCGGATCCTGGGGTCGCGGCCGATGACCAAGGTGTTCACGTGGATCACGTCGCGGGCGGCGAACGCGGCGACGCTGGAAAACTATGACGCTCCGGTGGCCGCGCGCGGATAGTTTCGGTGGGTGATGGAGGCGAAGGAGTTCCGTAAGGTCTGTTACGAGGCCGCCCGGCGAACGCGTGGCCAGGTCGTCCGATTCGTGCCGGGCGACGTGGCACGGAACTTCCAAACCGGCGAGATCGCCTATGAACATCGAACCGTCGCGGTGTTGTGGACACAGGACTGGGACGAGGGCGGACGGCGGGAGATCGTTGGCATCGCGGACGCATCCATCGGCTACGGATCGATCACCTTCGTCGACGAGCCGGGATTGCTGGCCGTTCTGAGAGAACTCCTTCCCGGGTACCGGTTGTTCACGCGCGCGGAGCTTGAAGCACCGATCGACATCACGGCACCGCGCTGGAAGAACCACTACGACGTCCAGCACTGGCGGCCCGACTTCATCGGCGAGGTGCTCTTCAACTGCTGGGACTGAAAAAGTAGTTAGCAAAGCGTAGTATCACCGTCGTGTTCACGACCAGGCCGGAACTGGCCGGCACCCACGGCATGGTGGCATCGACGCACTGGCTGGCCTCGGCCACCGGTATGGCGGTGCTCGAAAACGGCGGCAACGCCTTCGACGCGGCGGTGGCCGCCGGGTTCGTCCTGCAGGTCGCCGAGCCGCATCTGTGCGGTCCGGCGGGTCAGGTCCCCGGCATCTTCGTCACCGCCGCGGATCGGACTCCGCGTGCTCTCGCAGGTCAGGGGGTCTCGCCCGCGGCCGCGACGCCGGAGTACTTCGCCGACCTCGGGCTCGACCTGATCCCCGGCAGCGGCCTGCTCCCCGCGACCGTCCCGGGCGCGTGGGACGGCTGGCTGCTGCTCTTGCGGGATCACGGCACGAAGTCGTTGCGCGATGTCCTCGGCTACGCGATTTCGTACGCGCGTAACGGGATTCCGCTGGTCAGCCGGGTCGGCGACACGATCCGCGCGGTCCAGGAACTTTTCACCGAGCATTGGCCGACGTCCGCGGCGCTCTGGTTGCCGGACGGCAAGCCCGCCGAGGGGTTGCATCGCAATCCGGCGCTCGCGGACACCTGGGAGAGGCTGCTCACCGAGGCCGAGGCGGTTAGCGGCCGCGAGGCGCAGATCGACGCCGGGCGCCGCGCGTGGTCGCAAGGCTTCGTCGCCGAGGCGATCGAGGCGTTCAGCCGCAAGGCTTTCCGTGACGACTCCGGCCGCGATCACGCCGGTCTCCTCACCGGCGAGGACATCGCCGGTTGGGAAGCGACGTACGAGGACGCGCTGCAGGTCGACTTCGGCGACTGGGGCCTGGTGAAGATGGGCGCCTGGACGCAAGGTCCGGCACTGCTGCAGCAGGCGCGGCTGCTGGACGGCCTGCGCGACGAATTGTCCTATGTGGACGGAATCCCGACGGAACGCACGGTGCACTTGGCCGTCGAGGCGGCGAAGCTGGCGTTCGCGGACCGTGAGGCTTGGTACGGCGACTCGCCCGAGGTGCCGATCGATCTGCTGATCTCCCGCGAGTACGCGGACGCCCGACGGGCTTTGATCACCGACGAAGCGTCCGCCGAACTGCGGCCCGGAGGTCCCTCGCCGCGGCTGCCCGCGATCCTCGAAAGGTTGCGTGGGCTGGAATCCGGTTCCGGTGCGACAGGGGAGCCGACGGTCGGGCCGCTGGGCGAGACCCGTGGCGACACCGTGCACATCGACGTCGTCGACGCGGCCGGGAACATGATCTCGGTGACGCCGTCGGGTGGCTGGCTTCAATCGAGCCCGACGATCCCGGAACTCGGATTCTGCCTCGACTCACGTGGGCAGATGTTCTGGCTGGAGCAGGGACTGCCGAACTCGCTCGCGCCGCGCAAACGGCCGCGGATCACGCTTTCGCCGTCGATGGGCCTGCGGGACGGCGAGCCGGTGCTCGCGTTCGGGACCCCCGGTGGCGACCAGCAGGACCAGTGGCAGCTGTGTTTCTGGCTGGCGCACACGCTCGGCGGGCTGAACCTGCAGGAGTCGATCGATTCGCCGGCGTGGCACACCACCGCGTTCCCGAGTTCGTTCTATCCGCGTTCGTGGACGCCGCGGGAACTGGTGGTCGAGTCGCGGCTCGGTCAGTCCACAATGGACGCCCTTGCCGCGCGTGGGCATGCCGTCGTCGACGCCGGTCCTTGGGCGCTCGGGCGGCTTTCGGCCGTTTCTCGTTCCGGTGGCGTGCTTCGCGCCGCTGCCAACGCGCGCGGAATGCAGGGCTACGCCGCAGGCCGCTGACTCTCTTGCCGTGAAGGCCTCCTTCCCTACGTTCAGGGTAGGGAAGGAGGCCTTCACGGCAAGCGGTTGTCCACAATGGTTCCCACCTGTGGACAACCCGGCTCACGTCCGCCTCCCCGCCCCCATCGGCGATAGACTGGCTTCGGGGTCGCCCCCCTGGGAGTGGTGGGGGGTGGGGTGGTGACTTAAGAGCGCGGCTGTTCCCAGAGCCAGAATTCGATGCCCTGGTTGTCCACGCAGTCGGCGCTCAGGCCGTAGGGCTGCTGCTCGGTTTCGCCTGCCTGGCCGCCCTGTGCCCGGACACGGTCGAGGGCGGCGGCGAGGTCGTCGACGGCGTACATGAGCTTCCAGCCCACCTGCCGCCCCGGGCCACCCCAGAGGCCGCCCTGCAGGCCGGAGCCTTCGACGCCCCAGCCGCCCTCGACCGTCCCGGGCGAGAACTGCCAGCCCAGAACGGCGCCGTAGAAAGCCTTCGCGCGTTCGTCGTCCGGGACCTGGAAGGTGAAGTAGCCCGCTTCGCCGTGCCGGATCGGCGTAGCCGCGGAGGCAGGTCGAGGCGCCGCTTGCGCGACGAGCCATCGCTGGCCGTACGGGTCCTTGATCTCCCCGCTCAGCCCGTGGCCTTCGTCCGCGACGGGACGTCGCAGCTCTCCGCCCAGCTCCACGGCCCGCGCGGCCGAAGCGTGCGCGTCCGCGACCTCGACCCGGATCAGCGGGCCACCGGAGGGCGCCACGACGATGCCCAGCTCGGGAAACTCCTCGGCGAACATCAGCACGCTGTCCCCGATGGCCAGTTCGGCATGCCCGACGCGGCCGTCCTCCATCACGATCGGTTCGGACCGCCGTCGCGCCCCGAACACCTCGACATAGAAATCGAGCGCGGCGCGGGCATCCGTCACCACGAGGTACGGCGTCAACGAGCGGACTTCGGCATCGACTGTCATCTCGGCTCCGTTCAGGACGGCGCGACGAAGGTTGTCGCGCAGTTCGGCGGCGAAGAGCGGGTCAGGCTCGACAGGCTGCGAGGGCGCGCGAAGCGCGTCGAACGGATCAGGCATCGCGACCCTCCTTTTCCTGATAAGCACGCCGGAACGCGGCACGGGCCCGCACGAGCAACGCCTCCGTGGCGTGCACCGTGCGCTCGAGATGCTCGGCGACCTCCGGGACCGGAAGGCCGTCGACGTAGCGAAGCGTCAACGCGGCTTGATGATGCGCCCCGAGCGACGCGAGCACCTCACGCGCCAGCAGCGCGTCCAGCCGTTCGTCCCACGGATCGGTGTACTCCTCCTCGTGGACGAGCCGCAGCCCGCGCTCCTCACGTTCCTTGCGCCGCCAGTGATCGGCGAGTTTGTGCCGGGCGACGCCGATCAGCCACCCGGTGCTCACCGGCGGTGCGAGCTCCTTGCGACAGGCCCTGACCGCGCCGAGGAACGTCTCCGACGTCAGCTCCTCGGCGAGGGTGCGATCACCGCACCGGGACAGCAGGTACCCGTAGACCTTCGGCAACGCCGTCTCGTACAGCGAAAGCAGCGCGAAGGCCGGGTCCCGATGCACCCGTGGTTCCGTCACAACCCCATCGTCGCTCGGGGAGCCACAACTCCGACGGGTGAAATCGAATTTTCTCAGGCCCGCGGATCCGGCAGCCGCCGCGCCACCGTGATCACGCCGATTGTCAGCACCGCCTGAATGCCGATGACCAGCGCGAACGCGCCCTTCATCCCGAGCGGCCCGGCACCGGCGGACGCGAACAACGTCCCCAGCGTCGCCACGCCCAGCGCCATCGCGGCCTGCTGCGACGTCGTCAGCATCCCGCTGCCGACCCCGGCGATCTCCGGCGGCACCTTCGACAACACGATCCGGAACACCGTCGTCATCGCCAGTCCCTGGCCGAGACCGCACAGCAGCATTCCCGGCACGAAATCGAGCACCCCGAGATCCGGCCATTCCAGCAGCACGGTGCCGATCAGCGTCAGCAGCCCGAGCAGCTGCACCGAAAGACCGGCGGCCACCACCCGCTGGCCGAACCGCGTCACCAGACGGCTGCTGACCAGGCACATCGCGAAGAACGCGAGCGAAAGCGGCGCCGTCACCAGGCCGGAACCGAACGGCCCCAGGTGCAGACCGTCCTGCAGCGTCACCGCGAACACGAACATGAACGCGCTGAACCCGATGAAGAACGGCACCCCGACCAGCAGGCCTTGGCGCACACTCGGCATCCGCATCACCGACGGCGGCAGCAGCGGGACACCGCCCCGGCGTTCCATCCGGCGCTCGACGTGGACGAACCCGGCCGCGGCGAACGGGAACACCACCAGCAACGCGATCGTCCACAGTGGCCAGCCCTGCACCGGTCCTTCCGCCAGCGGGAGCAGCAGCGACACCAGCGCGATCGCCAGGAAGAAGGTGCCGGGACGGTCGATGCCGATCGGGTTCCGCGAACGGCTCTTCGGGATCAGCCGCCGCGCGACCACCAGGCCGGCAATCCCGACGGGCACGTTGACCAGGAAGATCGGCCGCCAGCCGGTACCCCAGAGATCGGCGGCGACCAGCGCGCCGCCGAGGAACTGCCCCAACACCATCGAAAGTCCCGCTGTCGCGCCATAGAGCCCCAGAGCCTTGGAGCGGCGTTCGCCCGTGGTCGTCGCCTGGATGATCGACAGCACCTGCGGCAGCATCAGCGCCGCGGCCGCCCCCTGCGCGGCCCGTGCCAGCACCAGCGTCAACGCCGTCGGCGCGATCCCGCAGAGCAGGGAGGTGAACGTGAACGCGGCCAGCCCGATCAGGAACAGCTTGCGGCGGCCGAAGGCGTCACCGAGCCGACCGCCGACGACGAGCAGGACGGCGTAGGCGATCCCGTAGGCCGCGACCACCAGTTCCAAGGTGGCCGACGAGGTGCGGAGGTCCGAACCGATCGCGGGCAGGGCGATGTTGACGATGAAGAAGTCGATGAGCGGAAGTGCCGCCCCCAGCAGCACGGTGACCAGGCCCGCCGAAGTCAGGGCCGGTCCGGCGGTGACGCGCGCGGGCGTCGCCGGAACTTGCGTCGAAGTCATGAGTACCACGATCAGCCGATCGCGACCCTGGTACCAGGAGTGTGTTTATCCTGGTACCGCCACTACCTGGTAACCGGCTTCGAGCTTTGCGAACCTGATGAGGTGACCATGACCGTCGATTCGCGAGTGGCCGAGGTGCGGCGGCACGAGCTGGCCGCGTTCCTGCGCAGCCGCCGCGAGCGCATCACCCCGGACCAGGTCGGCCTGCCGATCAGCGGCAGGCGCCGCACGCCCGGACTGCGCCGCGAGGAGGTCGCGCAGCTGGCCGGGGTCGGGGTCACCTGGTACACGTGGCTCGAACAGGGCCGCGACATCAACGCGTCCGAGCAGGTACTCGACGCGATCTCGCGCACCCTGCGGCTCGACCCGCACGAGCACACGCACCTGTTCACCCTCGCCGGCGCGCCCGAGCCCCCGCTGGAGAAGGACTGCAAGCTCCTCAGCCAGAACATCCACCGGATGATGGACAAGCTGGAGCCGTTCCCGGTCTGCGTGCGCAACGCGCGATGCGACATCCTCGCCTACAACCGCGCTTACGACTGGCTCATGGGCGGCCTCGACGACATCCCGTTCGAAGAGCGCAACACGCTGATCCAGTGCCTGACCAATCCCGAGTGGCGCCGCAGGCTGCCGGACTGGGAGCTCAACCTGCCCCGGGTGGTCGCCGGTTTCCGCGCCGCGATGGCCGAGCACATCGCCGAGCCGGCGTGGAAGAACCTGGTCAAGCGTCTGCGGCAGGAGTCCGAACTCTTCGAACGGATGTGGAAGGAACACGACGTCACAGGCGAACGGATCGTGCTCAAGCGATACCTGCACCCGGACGTCGGCCTGCTGCGGTTCGAGTTCTCGTACCTGTACCTCGGGCGGCGTTCCGAGATCTCCCTGGCGACGCTGACCCCGGCCGACGAAGAGACGGCGGCGAAGCTGCCCAGCTCCTTCTGAAGGGGGAGGCGGACCAGGCTCGCGAGGGAGCCTTTCCGCGGCGTGAACGCCGACGCTGGTCGCATGACCGTAGCGATGGCTCCACCCAAGATCTCCAGCGCTCGCCTGATCGTCTGCTACGCGGCGATCCTCGGCACGCTCCCGTATTTGACGTTGAAGGCGTCCTGGGTCACGGGCGGCAGCCTCGGCCTCCGTGATGCGTCCTTTGTGGACTCAGACCTGATGGTGTTCGCGAACCTGGTCACCGGCGGCATGGACGTCGTCGCGGTGATCCTCGCGCTGGCGTTCACCTACTCCTGGGGACGCCGGATCCCCGCGCCGCTCTTGCTGTTCCCGATCTGGATCGGCACCGGACTGCTCGCCCCGATCGTGCTGGACATCCCGGTGATCGCCGCCGACCTGACGACCACGCAATCGGCCGAACTGCCGCTGGAGAACTGGGTCTGGGCCGTCGTCTACGGCGGCTTCGCCTGGCAGGGGATCATGCTGCTGACCGCGTTCGTGCTCTACGCCCGCGACCGCTGGTGGTTCGTCGTCACCGGCACCGTGAAGCCGGGGACCATCGGTGCGGCGGGCGGGCTCGGCATCGTGACCGCACTCGTCTGCGCGGCCTTCCACACGGTCTGGGCGTTCGGTCCCGGTGGCGTCGCCGCTCGTGGGCAGGACATCGTGATCGCGGTGCTCGCCGTCCTCGCCGCTCTGGCGCTGGCGAACGTTTCGCGAGGGCGGTTCTGGCCGCGGCTGGTGCTGGTGTGGACCGGCGCCGGGACGATGGCGGGCACCGGGGCGTGGGGCCTGTTCGCCGCGTTCACCATGGGATCCGCCGATCACGCGGCGGTGCTGGCCGTGCAGGTGGCAGGCGGGGTACTGATGATGGTCTCGGTCCTGCGGCGGCTACCGCACGCGGCGTAGCCCGGAAGCCGCTTTTCAACGGACGCGACCCGCCCCCGCCCCGGGTAGCTTTCGTCCTGTGCTGCTGAAGGAACGGTATCCATGGACCCCCTGGGTGGGCCGCGTTTTGCGCGTGGTGCTGCCGCTGGGGTTCGTCCTCGGCGCCACGAGCGGCGCCTCGCGCTGGCAGCCGGACGCGCCGCAGCTGACCTCGTCCGGGGTGCTCTGGCTGGTCGCCACCGCGGTGCCGCTGCTGATCGTCCACCGCTTCCCGATGACGATCTTCCTGCTCACATCCGCGTCGACACTCGGCTACTACATGTCCGGCAACCCGGGCGGACCGGCGATCGTGCTGCCGACCATCGCGCTCTTCCTGCTCACCAAGATCCGCGGGCCGCTCGTCGCGGGCGGCACCGGCGGAGCGCTCTTGGCGGTGGCGGGGATCGTGTTGTTCGCCCGGCACGGGTTCGCCGGCTTCGACCTGCGGGCCGGGCTGGGCCTGGTCTGGGTGATCGCGGTCGTCGGGGTCGGGACGGCGGTGCGCAACGGGATGGCCGCCGCGCGGGCCCGCCGCGAGCAGGCCGACGAGCACCGGCACCGGATGGCCGAGCAGGAGCGGCTCACCATCGCCCGCGAGGTGCACGACGTCGTCGCGCACAGCCTGGCGATGATCAACGTCCAGGCAGGCGTCGCCGCGCATGTCGCCGACAGGCGGCCTGAGCAGGCGAAAGAGGCGTTGCTGAACATCAAGGAAGCGAGCGCTTCGGCGCTGAAGGACCTTCGCGCGACGTTGGCCGTGTTGCGCTCCGGGGAGGACAAGGCGCCCGCGCCGAGCCTCGCCCAGGCCGACGAGCTGTTCGAGCACGCCCGTGCCGCCGGGCTCGAGGTCCGCGTCGACGGCGAGCCGGGGGAGCTGCCCGCCCCGGTCGACGGCGCCGCGTACCGGATCCTGCAGGAATCGCTGACCAACGTGGTCCGCCACGCGAACCAGGCGCGGGGTGTGGACGTCAGGTTCGAGCGGAAAACCGGTGCGCTGACACTGCTCGTCCGCGACGATGGCCGTGGCGCCGTCGAACCCGCGCCCGGGCACGGGCTGCGCGGGATGTCCGAACGGGCGGCCGCGCTGGGCGGCGCGCTCACGACGTCCGTGGTGGACGGCGGTTTCCAGGTTCGCGTGGACCTGCCCATCAAGGGGGAAGAATGACGATCCGGGTGGTTCTCGCCGACGACCAGGTGCTGGTCCGCGCCGGTTTCCGGGTGTTGCTGGAGACCGAAGACGGCTTCGAGGTCTGTGCCGAGGCGGGCGACGGCGAGCAGGCGGTCGCGGCCGCCGTCGAGCATCGGCCGGACATCGTCGTGATGGACATCCGAATGCCCGGCGTCGATGGGCTCGAAGCGACGCGGCGGATCACCGCGAATCCCGAGCTGGCCGGGGTGAAGGTCCTGGTCCTGACCACTTTCGACGTCGACGAGTACGTCTACGAGGCGTTGCGCGCCGGCGCGAGCGGGTTCCTGCTGAAGGACACCGATCCGGTGGAGCTGCTGCGGGCACTGAAGGTGGTGGCCGCGGGCGAGGCGCTGCTGGCGCCGACCGTGACCCGCCGGCTGATCGCGGAGTTCGTCGATCGCCCGGAGAACCGCCGCATCGACGTGAGCGCCGTCCGCGAGATCACCGACCGCGAACGCGAGGTCCTCGGCCTGGTCGCCGGCGGCATGTCGAACGACGAGATCGCCGCGCAGCTGGTGATCTCGACGGCCACCGCCCGCACGCACGTCAGCCGCATCATGACCAAGATCGGCGCGCGCGACCGGGCGCAGCTGGTGGTACTCGCCTACGAATCGGGACTCGTCAGCCCTCGCCGGGGTTGAGATTCCCCCAAAATGCTGAGATTGCCGAAAAACCTGCGGCGGTGACGGGGAGTCGTCAAGGGCGACATGACTTCGACTCTCCGTTAATCCAGCGCCGGACGGGACCTGGGTTAGGTCGTGCATCTGCACGTGCACTGACGCCACACCCGCCTCTTTTTCGTCTCCACCAGGAGTCCGGTGGGATTCCGATCGCTGATTCGGAATCAGACGGATGTACGGCTAACCCTGATTTCCTGACGAATCCAGCGGTATCGCGCGGGATTCCGCGCTCGTGATCGAGTACGGTGCGTGATCTTTTCGCGGGCCGTCGAACGGATCGTCGGTCACTTTCCGTCGCGAAATCGCTCCCTGGACGGGTTTCGCTCGCTCCGTGTTGCTTTGTCGCAATGGCGCTGAGCATTAGTCTCCGGCTGAACGGCAAGGCGTTTTTCACCTACCCGACGTGATTCTCACCCGGCCGGGCAAGAAATCGATTCACTTTTTTCTCTCACTGGGAGTCACCATTGACGGCAAAGACATCCGACCCGCTTCCGGTGGCCGGCTGATGGGCGGGGACTTCCTGGCCGCGGTCACCGAACGGCAGCGCCGTCGGCTGCTCGACCTCGGCAAACACGTGGATCACGCGGCGGGCACGACACTGCTCAACCAGGGTGACCCGGCGCCGCCGGTGCTGATCCCGCGGTCCGGCTACGTGAAGGCGCTGCGTGCGGCACAGGGCGGCTCGCCGCCGACGATCGTGGACCTGTTCGGCGCCGGTGACGTGCTCGGCGTCGAGGACTGCCTGGCCGGACGGCCGAGTCACCTCTCGTACATCGCCACGAAACCGGTTCGCGCACTGGAGATCCCGCGGTACGCCTTCCAGGGCTTTCTCGACGAAGATCACGAGGTGATGGCCCTGATCACCGCGCACCTGGCCGTGCGGCTGCGGCTGCGGAACGTCGCGCTGGGGTTCGCGACGGCCAAGGTCCGGAGCAGGCTGACCGCGTTCCTGACCAGGATGCAGGCGCTCTACGGGATTCCCGGTGAAAACGGCGTCGTCATCGACATCGGGCTGAACCACGCGGACATCGCCTCCGCGATCGGCGCCTCACCCGCGTCGGTCAACGCCGAGATGGCGAAGCTCAAGAACGAGGGGTATTTGAGCACCGGGTACAAGACGATCCACCTGAAGAAACGCCTTCGTGAGGACGGCCCGCCGCTCACTCCGGTCCCGTCCGCGCGGCGGCGGATCCCCCAGCTGCGGATACCGAGGATCGCGATGGGGTGAACGGGGCCTTCCCGTGTGATCCGCGAGGAAAGCCCCGTCCATTTCCTCCCTGCGCCGCGGGGTGCGCAAGATCAGGTCAACTGCGCCTCAGCTGAAGCGCGAGCCGTACGACGAACACGACGGCCAGCGCGGCGACCAGGGCGATTTCCCAGGCCATGGCTGCTCCTTATCGGCCGGCATCCGAACTCGTCAGATGCTCTGCCCATAAGGCGCATCAGCGGGGGAGGACGTTCACCGACACGGCCCAACTCACACTTTCGGACCAACGCCACGCCCACTACCCGTGCAATGAAAGGTCCTTTCCTCGCAAAATTTGCAAGGAAAGGACCTTTCATTGCACGCGAGTGACCTACAGAGCGCTTCCGACGGCCGCCCACACCCGATGCGGATCGAGATCCATCGGCCGCGAATCCGGATCCGGCCGCAGCCGCCGCAGCAGCACCTGCTGCACCAGCGTCGTCGGCCGGGCCGCCGCGGCCACCCGCCGCCAGAACAGGTGATCCTCCAGGCCCTCGAACAGCACCTCGGTGTTCCACCCGCCGAACTCGTCGACCAGCGACCGCCGCACCAGATAGCCGCTGCCCAGATACGGCAGCGTCCGCAGCCGCCGCTCCTCCGGCGGCAGGGCGCCGACCAGGCCGTCCACCGGGTCCGCGACCGGGCAGTGCACGACGTCGGCATCCTCCGAAACGGCCAGCAGCCGCTCCAGCAGGAACTCCGAAGCCCGCATCCCGCCGTCGAGCACCAGCAGCCACGACGCCGTCGAGCGCTCCAGCAGCGAGTTCCGGGTGAGCCCGCGGCCGAGCGGGGTGTCGTGCAGCAGCACGTCGTACGGGCGCGGCCGCGGCCACGGGTGCACGCCGTCCTCGCCGACCAGCACCTTCCGCGGGGTCACGCTGCCCGTGAGCAGGTCGTTCGCGAGATCGTCCGGGTCGACCTCGCCGGTGCGGCGCACGATCAGCACGTCGACGTCGGCGGTGCCCGCCAGTGAAGCCGCCGCCGGCTCCCAGCTTCGCGTGGCGACTCGCCGGGCCCCGGCCGCGCGCTGCGCGATCCGTGCCGACAACGCCGTGCCGCGTGCCGAGGCCGGTCCGGCGGCGGACCGGTCGCCCGCGAACCGCGCGTCGAACGACGGGGTGTCGATCGCCAGCGCGTCCTCCGGGTTCCGCAGGCTCGTCGCCAGCGCCCGCGCCGGGGCGATGTCCGCGGCGGGCGCCGAACCCAGCGAGGACGCCAGCTCGATCAGCCGCCGCGCGGACGCCGTCATGTCCAGCGACTTCACGAAGCCGTAGGCGGCCGAACGCAGATGCCGTTCCCGTTCCGGCTCGTCGGCGAGCGCGGCGACGACCGAGCCCAGCGCCTCCGGCCGCGCGAGGACCAGATGCTCGCCGGGGACCAGCGGTTCGACGTCGACGGAGGTCTCGCTGACCACCACGCAGCCGTTGGTCATCGCTTCGAGCGTGCGTACCCACTCCAGGGTCTGCTTCCGCTCACGGTGCAGGTTCAGCAGGAACCGCGACCGCGCGAGGTGCTCGAACTTCGCCTTGCCCGGCAGGAAATCGACGCGGGCGGCGGTCATCGGCTCGTGCGGCGGGGTCAGCAGCCGCGTCCGCAGGCCGGCGAGGTCCCGCGCGTACGAGCCGAGCAGCACCGAACGGCGCTGTTCGGCCGTGCCGAGGTAGGTGACGTCGAGGTCGCGCGGGCTGTCGAGGTCTCCGCCCCACAGATCCCACAGCGGGCTGTAGCCGAGCTGGAAATGCTCGACGGTGATCCCGCGCCGCCGCAGTTCGGCGGTCGAATCGGTGTTGATGTCGACGGCGCCGCCCAGGATGGACAGCAGTTCGGCGTTGCGCTCGAAGGTCGCCGTCCCGGGGTGCTCCACGCAGAACCCGATGGTGCGGCGGCATTGCGCCGCGGTCGGGAAGTCGGCGTCCGGGACGGTCACGAAGTACTCGTGGGGGACCACGACGTACACCGTGTCGCCGTCGGCCTCGGGGTAGGTGCCGATCGCGGTCCTGGCCTTGCCGCCCGCCGTGCGCACGGCGTCGGCGACCACCTCCAGGAGCTCCTCCATGAAGGCGGAACCGCCCTCGGCGGAGACGAAGCAGAGTTCGGTCACGGCCGGTCCATCTTCTTCCGCACGACACGCAGCGGAGCGGTGACCCGCCAGCTGACGGTGCGGCGCGTGGCGTCGAGTTCCCTGGCCATCTCGGCGGCGAGCCGTTCGGCGTTGAGCAGCCGCTGCCGGTCGGCCGACGGTTCGCCGCCGGGCAGGACGTCCGAGTCGACGACGCCGGCCGACACCACGAGCTCGGCGTCGAGCAGCGCGAGCCGCAGCTTGTCCCGCTCCTCGCGGCAGGTCTTCAGCTCCGCGCGCAGCGAGTCACGCTGTTGGTGGGCGAGCAGGACCTCGGCCTCCAGCGCCTGAAGACGCGCCTTGGCGACGTCGAGCTCTTCCTGCTGCGAGGCGAGCCTCTGGTTCACGGCGGTGGACTCGCCTTCGTCCGGCGCGGCGGCGGTGGCCTCGCGCAGTTCGTGCTCGGTTTCGGCCAGCTTCGCCTTCAGCCGGTCCTGCTCGGCGGTGAAGACCTGCCGCTCGGCCCGGAGCCGGGTCAGCTCGGCCTGGACACGGCCGGGAATGTCGGTGTCAGACATGAACGCCCCCACTCAGTTCGGTCAGGATTTCGGAGTACTCGCGCGCGTAGCCGGCCGGGTCGAGCCACGGCAGCAGCTTCTCGTGCGCGGCCTTGGCCATCTCGCGGCGGCGCGTGGCCGACGTGCCCAGCGCGCGCAGCAACGCAGCGGTCAGCGCGTCGACGTCGTTGGTCTCGAACAGCCAGCCCGTCTCGCCGTCGACGATCATCTCCCGCGCGCCGAACACGTCGGTAGCCGCGACCGGGACGCCACAGCAGACGGCTTCGAGGATCGAGCGCGGTAGCGACTCGATGTCGGAGCTGTTCACGAAGATGTCGGCGGCCTGGAGCCAGCGCAGCGGATCCGGCTGGATCGGCACCAGGCTGACGGATTTCTCCAGTCCCGCGCGTTTGACCGACTCCTCCATCGCCAGCCCGTACGGCGACGGGTGCAGGCCGACGATGGACAGCTTCGCCTCGGGGTGGATCTTGTGGATCCGCTCCATCGCCGAGATCAGCGGCGCCTGCCCCTTGCGGGATTCCGCGATGCCGATGTTCACGAGCACGATGTCGTCCGGCGAGTAGCCGAGCATGTTGCGTGCCTGCTGCCGCGTCTCCGACCGCGTCCTGCCGCCGAACTTGTGCATCGGCGTGCCGTAGCGGACGGTGCGGCAGCGCTCCGGCTTGCTGTACGGCAGGAACATCTCGCGCGTGGCGTCCGCGACGAACAGCAGCTTGTCGACCTCGGCGAGGGTGCTTTCCCAGCGCTGCCAGACCGCGGCGGGCGGCTTCACCGGGCCCCAGTTCTGGTAGGCGAACGCGGGCAGCGAGAAGCTCTCGTGGATGACCCACGCCGTCGGCATCCCGGCGCGCTTCGCCGCGTCGGCGCCGACGAAGCCGCCGAGAGTGTTGACGAGCGCGACGCCCGCTCCGGAGCACTTCGCGAAGCGCGCCAGCTCGGCGACGTGTCCTTCGTACGCAGGCACCGTCTGGTTCCGGTAGTGCGTCGTGACGTGCACGGGGATGCCGAGTTCGTGGCAGTCCGCACGCAGCGGGCCGTCGGTTTCGCTGACCAGGCTGACCTGCCAGCCGTGGTCGGTCACCATCCGGCTCAGCAGTTCCTGCAGCCACAGCTGCCCGCCGCCGACGCCGAGGCTGTGCGTGAACACCAGCACGTGCTTCGGGTCGGTCGGGATGTTCACCCGCGCCATCGCCCGGGCGGTGTCGCCCGCCAGCTCGTCGGCGAGTTCGGCGTCGTCCAGGTCCGCGACAGGGTTGCGAAGCGTGAAGGTGCGCTTCGCCGACACGACCTCGCCGACGCCCTCGGTGCGGTACCGGACGCGAAGCGACAGCGTCCGCTCTTCGCCGTACGGGAGGTCGATGGGCACCCAGGCCTCGAAACCGCTCACAGCGGCGTCGTCGAAGCCGGGGAACTCCTTGGGCACGTCCTTGCGCGGCAGCCGGGTGCGCGCGCTGACCGTGCCGCCGCCCTCGACCATGACCTCGATCAGGCTGGGTGCCCGCCCCTGCAGCAAAGCCCAGCCCGTCACGTAGACGACATGTCCTTCGGAGACTTTGCCCTGCTTCGGCGCTTCGAGCTCACCCAGCCACAGCGGTTCTTCACCCGGCAGCGTTCCGACGTGGACGGTCGCCTGGTTCAGCACGCGCTCATCCGGACCGGTGACGACGACGTCCTGGACACCCGCGGGCACGAAGGTGGCGGGGACCGCTCGCCAGCCGAAGGTGCCTTCGGGTGCGCCTGGGCACGGCTCGGGGAACAGGTTCGCCTCGACGTCCGCGATGGTCACGGACATCTCGCCGATCCGGCTGATCCCGGTCGTCCAGCCCCGGAGTTCGAACAGGTGCCCGACCGGCCGGTCCGGCGTCAGAATGCCGGCGGTATGCAGGCTCGTCATCGCTTCGCTACCTCGTCTTCGTTCGCCGCCACACCGGCGCCGACCTTGGGTGAACGGTACTCGTGGACGGTTCGCGCCAGGCGCTTTCGCCAAATCCCGGCGATCGCCGCGCGTACTTCGTCCGTGCCGTGCGCGGTGCCGCACGAGCCGATCGTGGAGAAGGCCACTTCGCGCTCCAGCGCACCGTCCACAAAGGAAGGATGGAGGCCGATCAGCACACCGAGCCAGCCCGCCAGGTCGCGCATCGAGCCGTCGCCCGCCGCCGCGGACCAGCCCGCGTCGGTCAGCTTGTCGGCCAGCACCAGCACCCCGCGCTCGATCACTTCGGACACCCCGGCGCCCGCGTGCCGCCATTCGAGGTCGATCGGGCGCAGCACCGGGCCGTCGACGAGGACGTTGTGCGGCAGCAGATCCCACAGCGCCTCGACCCCGCGATCGGCCTCCGCGCGGACGAGATCCCGCCAGCCGGTGAGCAGTTCCGCGACCCGCTCCGGCTCGTCGAGCAGGACTTCGACCATCGTCGGGGCGTCGTACACCTTGTCCGTGCACGGCCCGACCGAGATCCCGGCCACCGGCGGCGACGGCACCAGCGGCACACGGCGGACTTCGGCACCTTCGCCGGTGCGCACGACGTCGGCACGAGTGCACGCGAACGCGGCGCGCTCGGCGGTGTTGAAGTAGGTCGCGAGCCGGAACGCGGGCCAGAGCGCGGCGGCGCCGGGGCCGCAGAGCAGGGCGAGGCCGTTCGCGGGGCCGCCGGTGATCGCCGCGGACAGCCGGGGCAGTTCGGTGTCGATCCGCTCGCTCCGGACCGCGCGAGCGACCTCGTGCCCGGGGGAGCAGAGCAACTCACGCTGGACTTCGAGGCCCGCCGCCGTGAGCGTCCCGGCGACACCGCGGGAAGACGTCAGCACCACGACGGCGCCCATCGGAGCCAACCGCTCGCGAACCGACTCCAGCAAGCCCCGCGTCGCGTACGGCTGCTGGATCACGGCGAGGTCGTAACCGGTGGAGGGCGGCCGGTCGTGCACCGAGACCGTGTCGAGGTCACGGGTGCGGAACCGCACCGCGGCGGCGCGGACCGGGTCGGCCTCGACGGCGTGCACCGTCGCCGAGACCTCACCCAGATACCTGGTCAGACCCCCGAAACCGGCGCCGACCTCCAGCACCTTCGCGGCCTTCGGCAGCACGAGCGCCCGGAGGACGTTCGCGGCGCCGTGGTCGAGCGGGACACGCTCGGCGGCGTCCCAGCCGGCGAAGTGCAGCTCGTCGGACAGGGAACCGGTGTCCTCGGCCAGGGAGAGCAGGGTGGTGAGCAGCCGTGCCGTCTCCGAGGTCATCTTTCAGCTGGTGACGGAGTAGTTTTCCAGCGTCTTCTTCACCGCACGCTGGTACGTGCCGCTCAACGCCTTCTCGCCCTCTTCCCCGCCGAGCGGGTTCTGCAGGATGTCGACGCGGACGATGTTGTTGCCGCTGATCCACGTGCCGCGGTAGGTGCCCTTGTCGCCGTCGATCTTCTTCTGGAAGTTCAGCTTCGGCGGCATGCCCGGCAGCGGCTCGGTGATCTGCACGAACCCGTTGCTCGTCTGGTACTGGCGCAGCTGCTTGACCAGGTCACCGGCGGCACCGGGGCTGGTCAGCGGGATGACCGTGATCGAGATCTTCGCCGGCTGCGGGCCGGTCTCGTCCGGCTGCTTCTGCGAGCCGCGGTACGCGACCTGCTTCACGCCGGCGGCGATGACCAGATCCGCCTCGCCCTTCTCCAGCCCGGCGATCTCGGCGAGCTGGGCCGCGGGGATCGCGCCGCTCTTCGAGTCCTCTTCACCGGACTGCTCCGGGATCTTCTCGAACAGCAGCTCTTCGGGCGTCTTCGGCTTGGTCGACGACGGCGGGGGAGCCTGCGGCTGGGGCGACTGCGGCGCGGCCGTCGGGTCCGGCGGGGTGTCACCGCCGCCGGAGAAGGCGAAGTAGCCGCCGACACCCAGACCGGCGAGGACCAGGACGGCGACGATCGCGATGATCGCGATCTTGCCGCCCTTGCCCTTGGGCTTGTCCTCGAACAGCTCGGGGCCCTGCTTGACCCATTCCGTGCTGCCGACCGGCGAGATCGGCGGGAAGTCCGAGCCACCCCACGGCGGGCTGGCGTCGTTGTCGGTCCAGCCCTGCTGCTGCGGCGGCTGTTGCTGCTGGTAGCCCTGGTGCTGCTGCGGGAAGCCGCCCGCGGGCGAGGCCTGGCCCTGCTGAGGGAAGCCACCGGCCGGTGATGCCTGACCCTGCTGCGGGAAACCGCCCGGCGGCGACGCCACCGGCGGCACGACCTGGGTGCGGTTCGGATCCGCCTGCTGTTGCTGCCAGTTCGGCACGACCTGGGTGCGCTCGCCCTCGCCGCCCTGCGGCTGGTTCACCGGCGCGATGATCTGCGTCGAGTCGGCGCTGGGCTGGCCGGGCTGCTGCTGCGGCGCCTGCTGCTGTTGCGGAGCGGGCGGCTGCTGGAACGGCTGCTGCGGCTGCTGGCCGGGCTGCTGGACCTGTTGCTGGGCGGGGTCGCCGTATGCGACGGCCGACGACAGCACCTGGTCACGGCGGAGCCGGTAATCGTCCGCGGAGAGCCGTCCAGATGCGAGCTCTTCGTCCAGATTGCGCAGCTCTTCCTGCCAGGACACCACCGGCCCCCTTATCCGAATTTCCGGCGGGAGGAATGCTCCCGGCCGTCGCGATACCACCACTGCGGTGACCTCGCACATTCTGCACTGCCCGGAGTCGATGCGCCCTCGCGGGTCGAATCGTGATCTCCCCGCGACCTGCGCTTCTCAGCCCGCCGGCAGAACGGTGTCCAACGAGGTCAGCGTCTGCTCCAGGCGGGTGTCGAGCGCCTGCGGGTCGCCGCCGAGCGGCTGCGAGACCCAGGTCGTCACGGCCATCGTCCCGGAGACGTACCCGATGCCGCTGAGCTGGCCGTTCTTGTTCGCGCCGACCAGGGCGAGCCGATCGCCGACGCGCTGCTCGCGCAGCCCGGCGTTGATCGAGTTCTCCCGGAAGTACTTCACGATCGCGGCGGCGTCCTTCGCGTCGTTGGCCGGGATCACCAGGACGAGGTAACTGTTCGTCCCCTCGTTCGACCCCTTGTAGGTGACAGACGCGACATTCTTCGACGTGAGGTAGTCGCCCGCGGCCTTCGAGTAGAAGTTGAGCTCCACGCCCTTCGCGACCGACATCGTCGAGTTGTCCTTCGACGGTGTCCCCGGCAGTGCGGGCAGCCGGTCTTCCAGCGGAGTCTGGGCACTGTCGGGCCGGCCTGAGGGAGTGAGGTCGCCTGGCGGCTGGGCCACGCTCGGCTGCTCGGCGACGTTCGAGGGCTGCGACGAGCCCAGCCACAGCGTCCCGCCGATGATCAACGCCAGCACGACCAGCACGCCGGCACCGATGAACAGCCAGGTCGGCTTGCGTTTTCCGACGACCGCGTAGTCCTCTGTGGGCGCGTAGTGGCGCGGGCTGGGCTCGGGAGCCAGCGGCGGAAGCGGCCGGCTCGGCACCGGGGCCGACGGCCTGCCCTTGACCGGCGGCGGCTCGGCGCGCAGATAGACCGTCGGATTGATGTCGGCGGGCGAAGGCGCGGTGGTCTTGTGGTCCGCGATCCGCGGGATGGCGGCCTTCTTCTCGGGTTCCTCGACGGCCGGCGGCGGCGTGTACACCGGCTGGGTCTGCTGGTACGGCTGCTGGACCGTGACCGTGGGCGGCTCGACCGGGCGCGCGGCGGGGTTGGTGCTGTGCCACGTCCCGCCGGGACGCCGCAGCGGCGAGGGCACCGGCGACGGCATCGTCCCGCCGGAGGCCTCCGCCAAAAGCTCGTCGCGCTTCCTGCGGTGTTCGGCGTGCCCGATGCGACCCGAGGCCAGCTCGACGTCCAGCTGTCGAAGCTCGTCTTGCCAGCTCATTTAGCCCCCTGCCGCCGGGTGTGGGCAGCCAGTCTTGCATGCACCCTTATGGGTGGTTGATGTGGTCTTTCCTCATTCTTGCGTCCACTCACGACCTGGTCCAGCACTGATCTCCGAGTGCGCTCGCGGCCTTGCCGGATCGCAAACGGATCGCCCAAAAGTGGACCTACCTGGCTTTATAGCATCAAAGCTATGACTTGGGGTACCGTGGAATTGGAGCCGGAGGTTCGTGACTGGCTGGAGAGTTTGTCCACGGCACACTTCGCGACAGTGGCCTTCTACGTGGATCTGCTCGCGGAGCAGGGCCCGTTGCTTGGCGAGCCGTACACGCGACAGCTCGACGGCAAGTTGCGGGAGTTGCGGTTTCATCTGGACGGAGAAGCCGTGCGGATCACGTACTGGATCGCGTCCGGCCGGCGGATCGTGTTGCTGACCGAGTTCCGGAAAACGCGCATGCGTGAAGAACGTGAGGTACGACGGGCGCGGAGGGCGATGTGGCGATGCGTCGCCCGGGAGCACACGGCCGATGAGTGAGGAAAGGAGTGAGATCGATGGCTGAGCGGAACGACTGGCGGAGGCTTCGCGAGCGGCGGATGACGGAGCCCGGCGCCGCTGACGCGTACGAGGCCGCAAAGTTGGCCTATGTCCTGGGTAAGACGGTGCGTGAAATGCGTGAGGGACGTGGCTGGTCCCAGGCGGCACTCGCCACCAAGGCGGGGATGACGCAGTCCGCCGTCGCGCGGTTCGAGGCGGGCGGAACGGTTCCGACCATTCCGGTGCTGGAGCGACTGGCGCATGCGCTTCAAGCTGATCTCGATATTCGAATCACTCCGCGGCTCTCCGCGGTGTGACCCTCTTTCGGCTGGTCAGGTGCCGTTGACTGCTCCCGGCGGTACCGTGGCGGACGTGGGAAGCATCAGGTGACGGAGATCGACGCGTGTCGTGGCGCGTTGCGCGAGCTGGCCATCGGCAGGCTCGCCGGACGTGACGTCCGCACCTCCCACCTGGTCGAGGCCGGTCTGGACGCGATCGTCGCCGGACTCGACACCCCGTCCCTCGCCTTGCTGGCCGGGCTCGAATCCGCCGCCGAAACCGCCGTCGACAAGGCGTTCGACCAGGTCGTCGACGAACTGGGCCTCGAACTGCCCGCCGATCCGACGGCCGCCCGCTGGCTGCTGATCCACGGCTGGCTCACCGCGATGGTCCAAGGGCGGCTCTCGCCCGCGGCCGGTGGCGCCCTCGTCAGCGAGGTCGGCGAGCTGCTCGGGTCGCCCCAGGCGTTGCGTGGGATCACGCGCTGGTCGGCGATGCTCGAACACTGGATCCCGACCGACCTCACGCCGAGGGACGTCTGCGAGGTGCCGATCCTCGAGGAGTCGGCGGAGCTGCTCGAAGGACCTTGGCCTCCTTCGCCGCGTCACCCGTAAAGCCCCGTTTTCTGTCGTACATGTGTTCTAAAATGGTCGTTGTACAGCAGGAACAGCGGCGAAAGGCAGACACGGATGGCCTACATCACCCTGCCCACGTTCGTGGGGTACAGCACGAGCTCGGGTCCTTCGCGTTCCTCGTTCGTCCGGCGCTGGCGCCGTCAGTACGAGGACCCGGCCCGGGGCGGGTTCAACTTCTACCTCCGCGCCGCGAACGCGATCCGTGCCGGACGGATCTCCGGGCGGGATCGCGAGGTGCTGCGGGCACTGGTCGAGAACGCGGACGAGCGCACGCGGCCGCACTACACCGAGATCGCCAACGGCTGGCTGCGCTACGTCGGGCGGCGTGACCTGCGGCTGGCCGAGGTCGGCCGGTCACGATGGCGGCTCGGCTCGCTCGAAGTGGGCATCAATCCGCATCTCGGCCTGCGCAAGGGCGACGGCCCCGTCTACGTGACCTGGCTCTACTTCAAGGAGGAGCCGTTGAGCCGGGACGCGGCGCAGATGGTGCTGTGGCTGCTCGAACAGACCATGGACGAGCTGCGCCCTGGTGGACGTCCGCTGGTCGTCGACGTCCGGCGTTCGAAGGAGTTCGCGTTGTCGCCGCGTGATCGCGACAAGGTGCGGCCATGGGTGCGGAGTGAGGCCTCGGCCTTCATGAGTCTTTGGGAGGCGGCCGCGTGATCGATCGACGGCGAGCCCGCGTTCGGTGGGCTCGCCGTTCACACACTGTCATTCTCACGGTTCCGGCGGCGGCGCAAGACACCTGATCAGGTGACAGTTTCACGGAGAATGCCCACGAGCTGGACAACTTGGTCCCCGAACACGAAGCTTTCCCAGTCTTAATCGGCCGAACCACCGAGGGTCGCTCGTGAACAACGCTTGGGAAGCCATCTCCAGGGTCGCAGATGAGCCCGCCTGGTACTGGGTCTACGACAAGCTCGCGTTCTGGCCGAGCACCTACGCGCACGCCTGGCCGGGTTTCCGCGAACCCGCCCCGTCCGTCGCGTGGGATCTCGCGCCCGGCGGCCTCGACCGCGCGTCGGCCGAATTCCGGGTCGGCCCGTACGCCGTCGAGCAGAACGACGTCGCCCGCGTCGCCCTCTCGGCGCTGAAGGACTGCGTCGCCGAGGACGAGTGGGTCTGGGTCCTGCACTGGCAGCACCAGTCGTACCGCTTCTACCCCCACCGGCACGCCGCGCTCGACCCGTGGCCGGTCCCGGTGTTCCCGCGCACGGATTACCACATGTTCCTGGCGAACGACTTCCGCTTCGGCACGCTCGGGCACCCCTGGGAGCGGACCCTGTGCGTCTACGGCGAGAAGCTCGTGCCCGCCTTCGAAAAGCACGGCGAACAGGTTTTCAAGAACGCACTGCGGCGCAACGGTTCGCCGGCCGCGATGGCGGGCTGACCACCGTCCGGCGGGCGGACCTGCCTAAACTCAGGCGGGTGTTCGAATACCACGGGTGGGTGACCATCCAAGCGAGCCCTTCCGGTGACGACGACGCCGCGCTGCTCGAGCGCATCGTCGAGCGGGTGCACCGCGCCGTCCGCGACTTCGACGACGGCGACCTGCTCGACCTCCGCTGGACGGCCGGGGTGCCGGTGCTGCACCTGGGCGGCATGGACAAACACGGCACGGCGATCGCGCCCGAGCTGGTGGACCTGTTCACCCGCGTCGGCGACCTCGCACCCGGCTCCTACGGTCTCCTGCACGTCTGGGACGACCAGGATCCCGAGCACGACAACGAATTCAAGGTGTACCGGATGGCCCGCGGCCTGGTCACCGAACGCGGCGACGAGCACCTGTCCCCGGTCGCGCCGACCGTGATGGACGGCTACGAGATCTGAGCCGTTGACCGACGTCAGTTCTTATGGGAGTCATCCGGAATACCTTCCGGACTTCATGAACGACCAGCAGGTGATGAAGCTGGATCTCGCCGAGAACAGCGCGCTGGCGGCAGCGACACTGAGCAGTTTTCCGGCTGCTACCGGCGACGTGATCGATTTCGAGTCCGTTCCATTCGAAGATCGCCTTTGGTGGGACGATGGGGAGCACTGGACGAGGATGGCGGCGGAGCTGCTCTCTTCGTATGCACAGCCGAGTGGGCGGATCGCTGTCATCTGGGGCAACTATCTGATGCCGACCGTGACCATTCCGGTGGATGTCGCGGTGCGACATGCGCAGGAAATTCTCGACGCTGGGCCGCACTTCTGGATCTACCCGCTTGGCGGTTCGGTTCTCATCGAATGCCTGATGGACGGACAAGTGACGGTCGTGACGATTCCGCCAAACCGAAGTCACGCGGTCTGAATCGCAACCCTTCTTTGAGTAGCCGTACTCAAGACACCGGGAGTCGTCGGCGCGACCGTGGTACGCATGACGAAAACCTCCGCAGCGCCGCCCACCACCGTCGCGTTCTTCGTCCAGGCCGCCCTCTCGTTCGGCTTGGCGTTGCTCGCGGTCGTCATAGGCATCTGGTACCTGCCGGTCGACGGCTGGGTTCGCGGCTTCCTCGCCCTCGGCATGCTGTTCCTGACCACTTCGGCGTTCACCCTCGCCAAGTGCATCCGTGACCGGCAGGACGAGAACACCGTCGTCAGCAGAGTCGACCAGGCCCGCGTCGACAAGCTCCTGTCCGAGCACGACCCCTTCAAAACGCCCGCGATCTAGCCGCGCCGAGGCCACGGCTAGATTCTCGGGCATGCTCTTGACCAGGGGGATTCGCCGCATCCAGGTGAACACATGGGTCCTGCTCGGCGTGGCGATCGCCTGGTTGCTCGTCAACTTCCGATGGATCGTCCTGTATCGCGACGGTCAGGTGTTCGACATCGACGAGGCCGGCTACTTCGGCATGGCGTTGAACAATCACGGCGCGGCGCTCCGGGACGGTGCCGTCGGCTGGATCGAAGCCGTCGAGTCCTCGGGTATCCAAGCGCCGCTGCTGCCCGCGCTGACTTCGCTGCACTTCTTCGCGACCGGGACCGGGACGGTGGCCGCCTTCCTCGTCCCGCTGGTGGCCGGGGTGGCGTTGATCCTGCTCACGCACGCCGTGGCGAACAGGGTGGCGGGCCGCCCGTTCGCCTGGATCGCCACGGCACTGATCGCCACCGCGCCCGGCGTGCTCTTCGAGGCCCGCGCCTATCATTTCGCGCTGCCCGCGGCGGTCATGACCACGGCCGCCGTCTACTGCCTGATCCGTTCCGAAGGGCTGTCGAAACTGCGGTTCGTCGTGCTCTTCGGGGTCTTCGTCGGGCTGATGCCGCTGTCGAGGACGATGGCCATCGCCTTCGTACCGGCATTGGTGCTGGCCGCGTTGATCCAGGCGGCGGTGCCGCAGGACCGGATGAAGCGGCTGAAGCACTTCACTCTCGCGGTGCTCGTGGCCGCCGGCGTCGCGGCGATCTGGCTGGTGCCCAACGGTGCCCGGGTCTTCGAGTACCTGACCGGCTTCGGCTACGGGAAGCAGTCGGTGGAGTTCGGCCAGGAAGCGGGGGTGTTCAACCCGGCGGCCTGGGTAGCGCGGCTACGGCTGCTGATCTCCGACCACGGGCTACCGCTCGCGCTGTTGCTGTGTGCCGGGCTTGTCGCCGCGGTCGTCGGGGCGATCGTCAAGATCCGGACCGGTCCGGCGAAGGACGTCCTCCGCTCGATGGTGGCATCGGCGCTGTTTCCGTCGGCGTTCCTTGTCGCGGAAGGCGGGCTAGCGGTGCTGACGTCCAAGAACACGGGTACCGCCTTCTTCCTCCCGTTGATCCCGTCCATGGTGATCCTGGCGCTCTGGGGGTTGTACCGGGCACACCGATCGCTTCGGCGGGCCTTGCCGTTCGCGGTCGCGGTGGTGGGGCTGCTGGGGCTGGTGCCGATGGTGGATCTGCGCCTGCCGACCGCTCGGCCGTGGGAAATGGATCTGCCGGTGCTGGGCTCGTCCAAGGTCACCGATGGGCGCGGCGTTCCGCAGGTCTACGTCGACCCGGGTGGTCAGGTCGTCGAGCCGCTGAGTGCGGAGACGGCGCGGGAGTGGCGGGCCGCGTCGGAATGGGCTGTCGGCCAGGTGGAAGAGCAGCACGCGCTGGGCGGGGCGACCGCGTTCGGGTTCCGTGACCGGCTCTTCAACACCAACACCGTGCAGCTGGAGATGCTGCGGAAGTTCGGCTACGGCGTGGCGTTGCCGCAGGTCGATCCGACCGCGAACGGGAACACCGGGCCGGACTATCTGCGCTGGCTGACCTCTTATGCGGGCAGTCTCGGCGGGGACGCGAGCAAGACGTGCCTGCTGTTCACCGCGACGGGAACGGTGGACGAGTACGAACCGAAGGTGGATCCGCCGTCCATGGCTTCCACCGCGAAGGCCGCGGGCTTCACGCCGGTCACGACACGGCCCCTACCGAACGGTCGGCTGGTGACCTTGTGGAAGCGCCCGCAGCCCACTTGCGTGCCCTCCTGAAGCACGAAGGGCGCACCGGTTTCCCGGTGCGCCCTCGTCCCACATATGCACAAATCCGAATTACTACAGTCGTGTGACCCCGCTCACCGAACCTGTAGCACTTAGTAACCGAAAAGACCAACGCGCCCCACACCCGACTCGCCAACGCGAGTTACCAGGAACGTGGGGGTCCGGGGGCTCGGGCCCCCGGGAATTATGGTGAGCAAGCCATGGTCCAGGCGTTCCCTGGACACACTGCGCCCACTTGCGAGCGGATGACGGGATTCGAACCCGCGACCCTCACCTTGGCAAGGTGATGCGCTACCAGCTGCGCTACATCCGCATGTCTTGCTCTGCTCCGGCACTCGTTTGAAGCAGTGGGACAACCATACACCGACCGTCTGTAGCGGTTTGCACCCACCCCTACAGGTGCTTCGGCGTCACACCTGGCGTACAAGGGGTGACGACGGCTGCATACCTCCGTATGGTGTCCCCATTCGACCGAATGGTGAGTCCTTCGGGGAGGAGGTGCCTGGCCGGATGACCGAGCAGGGCACGGTGCCGCTTCAGGCGGCCTCGGAATCCGACGAGCAGGCATTGCTCCAGCGTCTCCGTGACGGGGAGGACGCTGCCTTCGGGGAGCTTTTCGAACTTCACGCAGCCGCCGTGCGGCGGTTGGCCCGCAGTCTGGCCGCCGATCGGTCGGAGGCGGAGGACATCACCGCCGAGACCTTCTTCCGGGTGCTTCAGGCGTTGCGCCGGGGCGCCGGGCCGCGTGACTACGTCCGCGCTTATCTGCTGACGGTGGCTCGCCGCGTCTCGTGGGAGTGGCACGGCGCGCGTCGTGACGTGCCGGTGAGCGACGACGAGCTGACCTTCCGGGCCGGGGCGGGTGCGGACACGCATGCCCGCACGGCCGAACATTCGCTGATCACGACCGCTTTCACGAGTTTGCCGGAGCGCTGGCGTTCGGTCTTGTGGCAGACCGAGGTCGAAGGCGAGCAGCCGTCGATGGTCGCGCCGCATTTCGGGTTGAGCGCGAACGCGACGGCGGCGCTGGCCCGCCGGGCCCGGCAGGGGCTGCGGGCGGCGTATCTGCAGGCGCATCTGTCGGTGAACCGCGGACCCGATTCGTGCCGTGCGGTGGTGGAGAAGCTGGGCGGGTTCACCGCGGGCAGCGTGACCGGGGCCGAGGCCCGCCGGATCAAGACCCATCTGATCGCCTGCCAATCTTGCCGGGCGACTCACGACGAGCTGCGTGACGTCTGCTCCTCGCTGCGGGCGCACGCCGGTGTGGTGGCGTTGCTGGTGCCGGCCGCCGCCGGGGCGCACGCGAGCGGGGCGCTGTCCGGGCTCGCCGCGTCGGTCAAGGGACTTCTGCTCGGGTCGAAGGTGAAGGTCGGCCTGGCGGTGGCGTCGACGGCCGCCGCCGGTGCGGTCGGGATCGTCGCCGGGCCGGCCGTGTTCGGCACCGACGTCACCCATACGGTGGGCCTGTCCGGGGGTGGGCTGCCGGAGCTGGCGCTGCTGCCCGCGCAGGTCGCGCCGCCCGCCCATGCGCAGCCGGTGGAGCTCCCGCCGCAGCGGATCGCGCAGGACCAGCTGCAAGGCAAGGGTGCCCAGCCCGCCGTCACCGGACGAGGCCCCGGCGCCGAGCTCGGGGCGTCCGACATGCCGAGCCTGCCGAGCGTGGGCACGCCGCGGAAGGAGTTCGGCGGCGGAGACGTCGTACCTCCGCCGGACGAGCAGAATCCGACGCAGGAGGAGACCTCGCCGCGCAACGAGGTCCCGGATCCGGGCACGGGCTCCAACCAGACCACCTCGAAGCGGGACGACATCCCGCCGCCCGAGGAATCGTTCACGCCCACCGAGGAGTCGCTGAGCCCGACCACGACGACTTCGCGGGACTCGACCGAGCAGTCGACCACGCCGGACTCGACGACTTACCCGGAAGGGTCTTCTTCGACGGAGACCGGGACCCCCGAAAGCGCGACCGGCGACACCTCGGCGGACGAGCCGAGCCCGGTGAAACCGACTTCCCACTATCCGGAACCGGGTGTCGACTACCCGACGTGCCCATAACGCCCGAGCGGGCATATCGCCTTCGAACTCTCGCGAATCCGGCTCCCGTCACGGTACGGTGGAGCTCGCTCACGACGAGCGAGCGGCCGCGCGGGAGGCGACTGAATGAACCGGCTGGTGCACGGCGAGGACGGCCGTGACTGGGTGGTCCGAGCCCAGATGGAATGGCGTGCTCCCGCGACAGCGGACGATTTCGAGCACGATGTGGCGGGCAGCTACGGCCCGGGTATCGCGATGATCGCCGTGACGGCGCTGCTCGCGATCGTGCTCATCATGTGGACCCCGGCCGACGTCATGATCCCGTCGTGGGTTCCGCTGGCGCTCTTGCTGATCGCGCTGTTCTTCCCGCTGCGGTGGATCCTGCGCCGTCCGTGGACCGTGGTCGCCGAGACCGAGGGCGATCTCGCGGGCGACCGGCCGTCGGAGCGCTGGGTGGGCACCATCCGCGGCATGTTCACCGTGCGCGGCGAGGTCTCGAAGATCACCAAGACCATCCAGAAGCACTCCCTGCCGGATTTCGACGGCCCGTTGCACCCGGTGGAGTAGTCGCCGCGCCCTGAACGCGCGAGACTGGGGCCATGCCCGAGTTACCCGAGGTCGAAGCGCTCGCTCACCACCTGCGTGAACACGCGGTGGGCAAGACGGTCTTCCGTGTCGACGTGTCGTCCCTCAGCGTGCTGAAGACGGCGACACCGCCGTGGACCGAGCTGCACGGCCGCGAGGTCACCGGGGCGGGCCGGTTCGGCAAACATCTGGATCTCGTCGCCGGCGATCTCCATCTGGTCGTCCACCTGGCGAGGGCGGGCTGGCTGCGCTGGTCCGACGCGTTGTCGCCGACGCCGCTCAAACCCGGCAAGGGGCCGATCTCGCTGCGCGTCCACCTCGACGCGGCCGCCGGGCCGGGCTTCGACCTCACGGAGGCCGGGACGAAGAAGGGCCTGGCGGTCTGGATCGTGCGCGATCCGGAGAAGGAGGTCGCGAGCATCGCGCGGCTCGGGCCGGACGCGCTTTCGCTCGACCGCACGCAGCTCGAGAAGTTGTTCACCGGGCGCACCGAACGGTTGAAGACGGCGCTGACCGATCAGTCGCTGATCGCCGGGATCGGCAACGCCTACTCCGACGAGATCATGCACATGGCGAAGCTTTCCCCTTACGCCACAACCGGAAAGCTGTCCGAGGCGGCGCTCGACGGGCTTTCGGAGGCGATCCGCGAGGTGCTGACCAGCGCCGTGACGCGTTCGGTCGGCCAGTCCGCGGCCCGGCTCAAGGGCGAGAAGCGGTCCGGGCTGCGGGTGCACGCGCGCACGGGGCTGCCGTGTCCGGTCTGCGGCGACACGATCCGCGAGATCTCGTTCGCGGACAAGTCGTTCCAGTACTGCCCGACCTGCCAGACCGGCGGGAAACCCCTCGCGGACCGGCGGATGTCGCGCCTGCTGAAGTGATCAGCAGAGGGCGGCCATCACCGCGTCCATCGTCGGTTTCGGCACTCGCTGCCCGCCGTGCACGTCCGCGGCGAGGTCGTACACGTTCAGCGCGAGGACCAGCTGTTTCGAGCCGTCCTCGGTGCTCATCGAGACGCTGTGGAACCCCGGCCCCGCGCCGGTGTTGCCCCAAACCGTTTTCATGCCACCGCTGCAAGGCAGGTTGAGCGTCTCGATGCCGCCGCCGTACGCCCCGAACTCGCTGTACGGCACCAGTCGCTTGAGTTCGGCCTGTTGCGCGGGTGCCAGAAGCCGTCCCGCCAGCAACGCGCGATGGAACCGCGCGAGGTCTTCGACGGTCGACACCATCGCGCCCGCGGTCCAGTCGTACGACGGGCTGAACACGGTCATGTCCTGCCCGCCCATGTCGTACCCGTGCAGATGCGGACCTCGCAGGAACGGCGACCACAGCGGGAAATACGTCCGGCCGAGTTCGAGCGGATCGAGGATCCGCCGCCGGATCTCCTCGCGGACGTCGTTGCGGGTGACCTTCTCGATCACCTTGCCCAGCAACAGATATCCGGTGTTCGAGTAGCCAACGCCACTGCCCGGGGAGAACGAGGGACGATCGACGAGAGACCGCCGGATCACCTCCGACGGCGTGATGACGTGCGCCCGGTTCCCCTGGACGAGGTACGGGTCGAAGAAGTGCGGATCCAGCGGGTCGTGCACGCCGGACGTGTGGTTCAGCAGCATGCGCGGCGTGATCTTTTCCGGTTCGTAGCCCGGTCCTCGGACGACACCGGGCAGCCGTCGCTCGATCGGATCGTCGAGTGACAGCTTCCCTTCGCCCGCCAGCTGCAGGACCACGGTGGCGACGAACGCCTTGGTGTTGCTGGCGATGCGGAACCGGTGGTGCGGCCCCGCGGCTTCGCGCGTGACCTGGTTCGCGTATCCGGCGCCGAAGCGCGAGACCGCCTCACCGTTCCTGACCTGGGCGACCGCTCCCGGAAATCCCCCTTCGCCGACCAGAGCGCCGACAGCCGCGCGCACCGGGTCATCGGCCGCGGCCGCCGTCCCGCTCCCCAGCAGGACCCCCGCCAGCACCCCTGCCGCGAGTTTCCCCGGTACGCGCATTGTGTTCCTCCCCCGGAAGCGATTGCCTGCGCACAGTCTTTCCCGTGCGACGGGGAGTGACCATGGGGACAACGCCCGGGTCTTGGGTAGGGTCGGCCCCACCCTCAGTTGTCACAACTCAACGGAAAGTGGGGAGCAGGCCTTGCACCCGGTTGGTCGAGCGCAGAGCATGGACGCCGTGTCCGGGCTCGAAATCGCGCAGATCATCCCTTGGGGTGTGGCGCTGTTGCTCGCGATCCTCGTCGTCGTCCTGCTGATCAAGCTGAGGCGTCCCGCGAGCATCGTGGAGAACGCGGTGCTGCAGGCCGTCCACCGGATGTCGAAGGCGACACCGGATCTCCGCGAGGGCCTCGACGAGCAGGTCGCCGACAAGATCACCAGCCAGCTGCTGGAGATGCTCGACTGTGTCGCCGTCGGCATCACCGACAGCGAAGGCACGCTGCTGTCCTGGGACGGCGAGGCCAACGACCACTACGTCGACCTCGTCGACGCCATCGGCAACGCGATCCGCAAGCACCGCCGCGAGGTCGTCGCGCACGACAAGATGCCGTGCAACCACCGCGGCACCTGCCGGATGCGGACGGCGGTGATCGTGCCGCTGATCGTCGAGGGCGAGACGGAGGCCGCGCTGATCGTCGTCGGGCGCACGCGCGGGCGGCTGGTGCAGATGGCCGACGCGGTCGCCCAATTCGTCTGCACCCAGTTCGAGCTGGCGCGCCTGGACGAATCGAAGAACCAGCTCCAGCAGGCGGAGATCAAGGCGTTGCGCGCGCAGATCTCGCCGCACTTCGTCTACAACGCGCTCAACACCATCTCGTCGCTGATCCGGACGGACCCGGAGGAAGCGCGAGAGCTGCTTCAGGACTTCGCGGACTTCACGCGCTACTCGTTCCGGACGTCGGGCATGTTCACCTCGCTCGCCGAGGAACTGCGCAACATCGACCGGTACCTGACCATCGAGAACGCCCGCTTCGGCGGACGGCTCGAAGTGCGGATGAAGATCGCGCCCGAGGTGCTCTCGGTGGTCGTGCCGTTCCTGATCATCCAGCCGCTGGTGGAGAACGCCGTCAAACACGGCCTCGCGTCGAAGCCGTCCGGTGGCTGCGTCACGGTGATCGCCGAGGACTACGGCGCCGAAGCGCTGATCAGCGTCGAAGACGACGGCATCGGCATGGAGCCCGCCAAGCTCGCCGACCTCCGCAGCCAGCACCGCACGGGCGCGCACGTCGGCCTCGGCAACATCAACCAGCGGATGCAGCAGGTGTTCGGCCGCGACTACGCGCTCATGGTCGAGACGGCGCCCGGCGCCGGCATGAAGGTGACCCTGCGGGTGCCGAAGTTCATGCCCGGCGTGCGGCCGAACCTGCCGGACTTCTCCGCCGACAGTGCCACCGTCCCGCCGCAGGGCGGCCCGAACGAGGCCAGCGGGGTGAGCGGTTCGCGCAGCGGCGTGCTGCCGTCGTGAACGCCGGTAACCTGGCGGTATGAGCGTTGCGGACAAGCTGACCTCCCGTCTCCCGATGATCGGCGAACGGGGTGAGCGCAAGGACGTCGTCGCGGTGGTCAAGCTGCACGGGGTGATCACGCCGACCCCGTCACCCCTGGCCAGAGGGTCGATCAACCTCGCGGCCGTCGAATCGGCGCTGACCCGCGCGTTCGCGCACGAGCGGCTGAAGGCCGTCGCGCTGCAGATCAACTCGCCGGGCGGCGCGCCGACGCAGTCCGGCCTGGTCGCCGAGCGGATCCGCCAGCTCGCCGACGAGAAGAAGGTGCCCGTCCTGGCCTTCGCCGAGGACGTCGCCGCGTCCGGCGGCTACTGGCTGGCCTGCGCGGCCGACGAGATCTACGCGCACCGGACGTCGATGGTCGGCTCGATCGGCGTGATCAGCGGCGGGTTCGGGTTCACCGGACTGCTGGAGCGGTTCGGCATCGAGCGGCGGCTGCACACCGCGGGGGCGAACAAGTCCCGGCTCGACCCGTTCAGCCCGGAGAAGCCGGAAGACGTCGAGTGGCTGAAGAAGATGCACGGCCAGCTCCACGAACTGTTCGTCGACTGGGTCACCGAGCGCCGGGGCGATCGGCTGTCCGGCTCCGACGACCTCTTCACCGGCGACGTCTGGCTGGGTGCCCGCGCGGTCGAACTCGGCCTGATCGACGGCGTCGGCAGCCTTCGCCAGGTGATCAGCGAGCGTTACCCGGACGCCGAGATCTCGGTCGCCGAGCCGAAGAAGCCGCTGCTGGCGCGGCTCGGCATCGGCGCGCCCGCCGCGGCGAGCGCGTTGCTGGACGCCGTCCAGTCCAAGGCCGCCTGGAGCCGCTTCGGCCTCTGACCCGCGTGCCATGAAAGGTCCTTTCCTTGCGAAATTTGCGAGGAAAGGACCTTTCCTTGCATTCGGAGGCGAAGTGGATTCACCCGAACGGTGGTAGGCGTAAGTGGTTCAGACCAGGTCTCATATCGGACATACCGCTTTGTTGTGAACGGCAACAAACCTCGACAGCGTTGACGAGGAGGTCCGATGTCCGTTAATCGTTCCCGCTGGAAGATCGCGCTGACAGGCGCGGCTTTGCTCACGGTGCCGCTGGCTTTGCCCGCGACCGCCGCCGTCCCGCCGCCCCCGGCCGGCTGGACCACCGTGTTCACCGACGACTTCACCGGCGCCGCGGGTTCGCTCCCGTCGAGCGCGAATTGGATCATCGACACCGGCCACGCGTACCCCGGCGGCCCGGCGAACTGGGGCACCGGCGAGATCCAGAACTACACGGCGAACCCCGCCAACCTGGCCCAGGACGGTTTCGGGAATCTGCGGATCACGCCGTTGCGCGACGGTGCGGGCAACTGGACCTCGGCGCGGATCGAAACGCAGCGCACGAACTTCAAACCGCCCGCGGGTGGCGCGCTGCGGATCGAGGGCCGTATCCAGATGCCGGACGTCACCGGCGCCGCGGCGCTCGGCTACTGGCCCGCGTTCTGGGCGCTGGGCTCGCCGTATCGCGGCAACTACTGGAATTGGCCCGCCGTCGGCGAGTTCGACATCATGGAGAACGTCAACGGGATCAACACGGTCTGGGGCGTGCTGCACTGCGGCGTCAACCCCGGCGGCCCGTGCAACGAGACCACCGGCCTGGTCGGCAGCCGCACGTGCCCCGGCGCGAGCTGCCAGAGCGCGTTCCACACCTACACCTTCGAATGGGACACGAGCGTCAGCCCCAACGTGTTCCGCTGGCTGGTGGACGGGCAACAGTTCCATTCGGTCAGCCAGAACCAGGTCGACGCCACGACCTGGGCCAACATGACGAACCACGCGGGCTACTTCGTGCTGCTGAACGTCGCGATCGGCGGCGCGTTCCCGAACAACAACTCCGGCACCACGACGCCGGGGCCGGGGATCGTGCCGGGGCGTCCGATGCTCGTCGACTACGTCACCGTCCTGACCCGCGGCGGCGGCACGGGAAGCCCCGGCGGCGGCAGCGCGTACGGCACGATCCAGGCGGAGTCGTACGGCCAGGCGGCGGGCATCGCCAAACAGGCGACGTCGGATTCCGGCGGTGGTCAGAGCATCGGTCCGGCGGGCAATGGTGACTGGGCGTTGTACCCGGGCATCGACTTCGGGACGCAGACCGGCAGGCAGTTCCAGGCGCGCGTCGCGTCCGGAGCGGCGAGCGGCGTGAGCGGTCTCGTGGAAGTCCGGCTCGACAGCCGGTCCAACCCGCCCGTCGGCAGCTTCGCCGTCGCGAACACCGGCGGCTGGCAGAGCTGGCGGACCATCCCGGCGAATATCGGCGGCGTCACCGGCAAACACGACGTCTACCTGACCTTCACCAGCGGCCAGCCCGCCGATTTCGTGAGCGTCAACTGGTTCACCTTCACTCCGTGAAGGGATAGGTGTGGCACGGCGAGGCGGTTCGTGTCACCGGAAAAGATGACGGCACCGGCCACCCCAGGCGCGGGGGTGCCGGTGCCGTCCTTTTCGTTCGACTTTCGTGAAGCGGGCTGGACAAGGAACCCGGCAATGGGCAGGATGCGTCTCACTGTGAGTGCTCACGATGACACCCGGAAGCTCATCGTCCTGGCGGTGGACGATGAGCCCAAAGGGCTAGACGAACTCGTCCACTGTCTCCGGAACAGCCCGCACGTCGCCCTGGTCTACCCGGCGATCGACGCTTCGGAGGCGCTGCGCCTGCTGTCCGCGGACGATCCGAGGCTGGCCGATCGCAAGGCCCGCGGTCTGCCGATCGTGGACGCGGTGTTCGCCGACATCGACATGCCCGGGCTGTCCGGGATGGAGATGTCGCGGGTGTTCGCCGCGCTGCGCCCGTCGCCCGCGCTGGTCTTCGTGACGGGGCACGCGGAAGAGGCGGTCAACGCCTTCGACCTCGGCGCGCTCGACTACGTGCTCAAGCCGTACCAGCAGGATCGTCTCGACCGCGCGATCACCCGCGTGATGGACAAACTCGCCGCCAACGCCGCGCCGAAGTTCGGCCACGAAGGCGGCCTCGGGCAGGTCAAGAACGACGACGAGGTCATCCCCGTCGAACTGGCGGGCACCACGAAGCTCATCCCGCGCTCTTCGGTCCGCTGGGTCGAGGCGCAGGGCGACTACGCCCGGCTGTTCACCACCGACGGCAGCCACCTGGTCCGCATCCCGCTCGCCCAGCTCGAAGAACGCTGGGAGAAGGCGGGTTTCGTCCGCATCCACCGGTCGTTCCTGGTCTCGCTGCCGCTCATCACCGAACTGCGCATGGGCCAGGGCGGCTACCAGGTCGTGATCGGTAACGAGGAGAAGGTGCTGCCGGTCAGCCGCCGCCACACGCGCGCCCTCAAGGACAGGCTGGTCGGCGCCAACCGGTCGACGTGACCGACGACTACTACCGCCGCGTCAACGGCGTCCGCGAACCGGATCCGACGCTCGGCAAGGGCAGGACCAGGAAACCGGCGGCGCCCGAAGGGGCCGCCGTCGAGCCCGTGCCGGGTGCGCCGACCGGTCCGAAGCACGAACAGGCCAAACCCGAACATCACGCGAAACCCAAGCGGCAGCGGGTGATCCTCGCCGATCCGCGGCAGGCCACCAGCACCCTGCGGGCCAGGGTCGAACTCGAAGAACAGACCAGCTGGGGCAAGCTCCTGGTCAAGGATCTGGTGAAGATCCAGCTGCGGACGGCCTCCTGGCTGGCGCTGCTGGTGATGGTCACGCTGTGTTCGCTTCCGGTGCTCTTCTATCTCATTCCGTCCTTCGGGCGGGTGGTCGTCGTGGGCATTCCGTTGCCGTGGTTGATCCTCGGTGTGGCGCCTTTCCCGTTCCTGTTCGGGATCGGCCTCTGGTACAACCGGCTCGCCGAACGTCATGAACGCGACTTCGTCGACATGATCGAGAACTGATTGCGGAGCTGCACATAGAGGAGGACCCATGATCGCGCGCCCTCTTGTGGCCGAAGGCCGCGGAAACGCGGTGGCAGGGCGCCTTGATGACTCCGTGCCCGACCTGCTTTCGCCGCGCCCTGGCAGCGCGTTTCCGTCAGCGCGCGATTAAATGGCACCGTGCAGCTGAACTCTTGGGCCATCGCCGGCATCGTGCTGGTAGCGGTCCTGACCTTCTATCTGGGACACCGCTCCTCGAGGTCGGCCGTCAGCACGCACGATTTCCTCGTCGCCCGGCGCACCGTGCGCTCCCGGCGCAACGCCGCCGCGATCTCCGGTGAGTACCTGTCCGCCGCGTCGTTCATGGGCGTCGCCGGCATCGTGCTCAAGGACGGCGCCGACGCGCTGTGGTTCCCGATCGGTTTCACCGCGGGCTATCTCGCGCTGATGCTGTTCGTCGCCGCGCCGCTGCGGCGGTCCGGCGCGTACACGCTGCCGGACTTCGTCGAGATGCGGCTGGGTTCGACGATGCTGCGCCGGGTCTCGACGGCGTTCGTGGTGTTCATCGGGATCCTCTACATGGTCCCGCAGTTGCAGGGCGCCGGCCTGACCCTCTCGACGATCTTGCCGGTGCCGGTGTGGGCCGGAGCGCTCCTGGTCACCTTCGTGGTCGGGTTCAACGTGATCGCGGGCGGGATGCGCGCGATCACCGTCGTCCAGGCCTTCCAGTACTGGCTGAAACTGTTCGCCATCGCGTTGCCGACGTTCATCCTGTGCATCGTCTTCCTCAGCTCCGGCGGGCAGGGCAGCGTGCGGCCGCTGGGACAGCCCGCGCCGCCGACCTTCCCCGAGAACACCACGGTTTCGGTGCAGGCCGACGTCACGCTGAAGGTCACCTCGGTGACCGTGCTCGAGGCCTACGGTGAGGTGGAAGGCGCGCGCGCCAACGGTTTCGCGGTGTGGGCGCCGGAGGCCGGGCACAAGGTCGCCAAGGGCACGACGCTGAAGTTCACCGCGGGCACCCCGGTGCCGGTGGTCAGCGACGCCCCCACGTCGAACGGGGACTGGCTGCGGCCGGGTTCCGGTGGTCTCACCGATCTGCTGCAGGTCTATTCGCTGATCCTCGCTACGTTCCTCGGCACCATGGGCCTGCCGCACGTCCTGGTCCGCTTCTACACCAACCCCGACGGCAAGGCCGCGCGCCGCACGACGGTGCACGTCCTGCTGCTGCTCGGCCTGTTCTACCTGTTCCCGACGCTGCTGGGCGCGCTGTCGCGGATGTACGTCCCGGAACTGCTGGTGACCGGGAAGACCGACGCCGCCGTCCTGCTGCTGCCGTCCGCGGTCCTTCCCGGACTCTGGGGGCAGATCCTGGGCGCGGTGACCGCGGCCGGTGCCTTCGCGGCGTTCCTGTCCAGCTCGTCCGGGCTGCTGGTGAGTGTCGCCGGGGTCGTCTCCACCGACGTGCTGCCCGGCCGCGTCCGCGATTTCCGGGTGGCGACGGCGATCGTGGCGCTGATCCCGTTCGCGCTGGCGGTGCTGCTGCCGTCGGAGGATCTGTCGCTTTCGGTCGGGATGTCGTTCGCGCTGGCCGCCTCGACGTTCAGCCCGCTGCTGCTGCTCGGGGTCTGGTGGCGCAAGCTCAGCTGGCCCGGCGCGCTGGCCGGGATGCTCGTCGGCGGCGGGCTCGTGCTGACCGCGCTGGTGGTCAACATCGTCAGCAAGTACTCCGGCGGCTGGGCGCCGTGGTTCTCGAACCAGCCCGCGCTGATCACCGTCCCGGCCGCCTTCCTGACCACCTACGTGGTGAGCCGCGCGACCGGATACGGCCGGCCGGACGACGTCCACGGCGTGATGCTGCGGCTGCACGCGCCCGATCCGCTCGGGTTCATGCGTGATCGTGCGGTCGCCCGGTTCGGGCAGGCCGAAGAGAAGACCCGGACCACCGGTAAAGGCCGTCACCGGAAGTAAAAATCACCCTTTCGAGTCGCGAGCCTCTACGCAGAGTCGTACCGTTCACTCAAATGGATTGCTCCTCTGAGGCCCTATGAGGGGCATGATCTTTCGTGACAACGAAGTCATCGAATGGGTCGCGGCAGGTGGGAGGTCCGACATGAGCGAGGCCGATCAAGACCTCGGTTCCGAACCGGAATCCGACTGGGAAAAGGTGCAGGCGAGTCCGGAATTCGCCGAGCTGCGACGACGGCTCCGGGTATTCGTTTTCCCGGTGTCGGCCCTGTTCCTCCTCTGGTATCTGCTGTACGTGCTCCTCGCCGACTACGCGACCGGGTTCATGAGCACCAAGCTCTTCGGCAACATCACCGTCGGCCTGGTCTTCGGCCTGCTGCAGTTCGTGTCCACCTTCGTGATCACCGGCCTTTATGTCCGGTACGCGAACCGGAAGCTCGATCCGCTCGCGGACAAGATCAGGCACGAGGTCGAAGGGACCGAACGGTGAATACGCTGGCAGCGGGCGTACAGGGGAGCAATCCGACGCTCAACATCACCATTTTCGCGATCTTCGTCGCGATCACGATGGTGATCGTTTTCCGGGCGAGCCGGAATACGAAGACCGCGTCCGACTACTACGCCGCCGGGCGCGCGTTCACCGGCCCGCAGAACGGGATCGCGATCTCGGGCGACTATCTTTCCGCGGCGTCGTTCCTGGGTATCGCCGGTGCGATCGCGATCAACGGCTACGACGGTTTCCTCTATTCGATCGGATTCCTCGTCGCGTGGCTGGTGGCGTTGCTGCTGGTCGCGGAACTGCTGCGCAACACCGGCAAGTTCACCATGGGCGACGTGCTGGCCTTCCGCATGAAGCAGCGCCCGGTCCGCGCGGCGGCCGCGATCTCCACGCTCGCCGTCTCGTTCTTCTACCTGCTCGCGCAGATGGCGGGGGCGGGCGGCCTGGTGAACCTGCTGCTCGGCATCGAGGGGAACCTCGGCCAGGACCTGGTGATCGCCGTCGTCGGCGTGATCATGATCCTGTACGTGCTGATCGGCGGGATGAAGGGCACCACCTGGGTCCAGATCATCAAGGCCGTGCTGCTCATCGCGGGCACGTTCGCGATGACGCTGTGGGTGCTCGGGAAGTACGGCTTCAACCTGTCCAGCCTGTTCCAGGCCGCGGTCGACAAGGGCGGCCAGACCGGGGAGGCGCTGCTCGGCCCGGGCAAGCAATACGGCAAGACCGGCACGACGAAGCTCGACTTCCTGTCACTGGGCATCGCGCTGGTGCTCGGTACCGCGGGTCTGCCGCACGTGCTCATGCGCTTCTACACGGTGCCGACCGCGAAGGACGCGCGTCGTTCGGTGGTGTGGGCGATCGCGCTGATCGGCATCTTCTACCTGTTCACGCTGGTGCTCGGCTACGGCGCGGGCGCGCTCGTCGGCCCGGACGTGATCGCGAAGGCGCCGGGCACGACCAACTCGGCGGCACCGCTGCTGGCACTCGAACTCGGCGGCCCGGTGCTGCTCGGATTCATCGCGGCGGTGGCGTTCGCGACGATCCTCGCCGTGGTCGCGGGACTGACGATCACCGCGTCGGCGTCGTTCGCGCACGACGTGTACGCCAACGTGATCAAGAAGGGCAAGACCGACCCGGACAGCGAGGTCCGCGTCGCGCGGATCACCGCGCTGGTGATCGGGGCGGTCGCGATCGTCGGCGGGATCCTCGCCAAGAACCAGAACGTGGCGTTCCTGGTGGCGCTCGCGTTCGCGGTCGCGGCGTCGGCGAACCTGCCGACCATCCTGTACTCGCTGTTCTGGAAGCGGTTCAACACCCAAGGCGCGTTGTGGAGCATCTACGGCGGTCTCGCGGTTTGCGTGCTGCTGATCGTGTTCTCGCCGGCGGTGTCCGGGAAGCCCGTCGATCCGAAGACCGGGAAGAGCGCCTCGATGATCCAAGGCGTCGATTTCCACTGGTTCCCGCTGGACAACCCCGGCATCGTCTCGATCCCGGTCGCGTTCTTCCTCGGCTGGCTCGGCACCGTGCTGTCCAAGGACCACAACCAGAGGAAGTACGCCGAGATGGAGGTCCGCTCGCTTACCGGCGCCGGGGCGGAAAAGGCCGTCCGGCACTGAGTGCCTCTTCACGCGCGCGCAACGGGACGGGATGCGAGGATGGCAGGGTGGTGAGCCCTGCTGACATCCCGACCGTCGCCGTCCGTGATCTGCCGAAGGACGGCGTCGCGCTGCTCGACGTCCGCGAGGACGACGAGTGGGCCGCCGGGCACGCCCCTGGCGCCAAGCACATCCCGATGGGTGAACTGCCCGCACGGGTCGGCGAACTCGACGACCTGCCCGACGACCAGCCGGTCTACGTGATCTGCCGCAGCGGCGGCCGGTCCGCGCGCGCCGCCGCGTGGCTCAACGCGAGCGGCTGGGACGCGGTGAACGTCGCCGGCGGGATGGGCTCCTGGAAGCAGGAGGGGCGCCCGATGGTCGGCGACCATCCCGGCGTCGAGCCCGAAGTGCTGTAACCGTGCAGCCAGGCCACTACCCGCCGCGAGCACCGATGCCGCCGGTGCGCCCCGCGCCGATGCGGCAGCCGGTGCGCCACCGCGTCCGCTGGGTCGCTTCGCCGCCGCCCGGCGCGCTGCCGCAGCGTCGCAAGCCCGTGGCCGAGCGCTACTCCGGCCCGCCGTCCTACCCGGTCCCGCCGAGGTGGGGCTTCCCGAACCTGGTCTGGCGCCGTCCGACCGCCGTCCCCGGGACGGCGTCCGGCGAGGTCACCGCGGGGGAGCGGCTGCGGGTGATCACGCGCAGCCTCCTGCCGGTGCTGTGGACCTTCGCCGCCCTCGCCGTCATCGCCTCGGCGGCGGAGATCTGGCGCTACGTCTTGCTGGTGCAGAGCCGCGATTCCGCGTTGTCGACGTCCGTGGTCTCGATTTCCGACACCTTCGTGATCACGGCCGGCCTGCTCACGACGATCCTTTCGCTGCTGCCGGCCGGGCTCACCGTGTGGTGGCTGCTCGTGGCCAGGCACGCCGCCGCGGATTTCTCCGGCGAGACGCCGCCCAGGCGGCAACGGCACGTCCTGGCGTTCGTGCTGGTGCCGGTGGTGAACCTGATCATGGTGCTGCCGGTCGTCGCCGAACTCGAACACGCCGTCCTGCGCCGGACGCGGGAAACCCGCCCGAAGCCGTCGCGGCTCGTGCTGATCTGGTGGGGTGTCTGGGCGCTCAACTGGCTGCTGCTCACGCTGGTCATCGTCTGGCGGTTCCGTGACGGCGTCCAGGCGCTGGCGGACGGGGTCGTGCTGGTCGCGCTGACCGACCTGGCCGCGGCCGGGCTGGCGGTGGTGACCGCGTTGCTCGTGAAGCGCATGTCCGGGCTGCTGGCTCCGGTCGAGGAGAAGCGCCTTCGGCTGCTTCGCGTGCTGAAGGTGGATGGGGTTCCGGAGCCGGAGCGGCGGGAACGTCCGGCCTCTTCCGCGCGCTGACCTGCGGGCCTGCCCAACTGTCCACAAGGATAGTTTTGAGAACACGGTGCCTGATTTGGGCAGTTTGTATGGCTTCGTGCGGGGTCGTGAGTGATAAAGGTCGTTCTAACCCGCCTTGCCACTCACGACCCTCGCGCAGAATTGACCATAAGGGCATCAAGCGGACATCCGATCGCTGAAACGCGTCCCTTGTGGACAGTCAAGGCCATGATGGTGCTCGAAGCCGCGCGCTGACCTGCGGAAAGAGAGCAAGGGACCTTTGCTACCACCCGCCGGGGCCGGGTGAGCCAGGTCACCGTTGACCTCCAGCTCGCTAGAGGTTCGAGACTGTGATCATGAGCGACGACGGTGTCACCTTCATCAACGTTTTCGAGATCCCCGCCGACCGCGTCGACGAGTTCGTCGAGACGTGGCGAGAGCGGGCGAAGCTGATGCGAGACGCGCCCGGTTTCCGTGATGCCAAGCTCCACCGGGCGCTGCTGCCGGACTCGCGCTTCCAGCTCGTCAACGTCACGCACTACGACAGCCGCGAAGCGTGGGAGGCGGCCGGGAAGAACCAGGTCTTCAAGGCGTCGACCGAGCGGGCCGCGGAGATCGCCACGCCCAACGCCGCGCTCTACGAGGTCGTCGTCGAGTACCCCTAGGCCGTGGTCACCCGGAGCGAGCGCAGGCCCCGGATCACGAACTCCGGCCGCCGCTCCGGGGTCTCGGCGAGCTCCAAGCCCGGCAGCTTCGACGCCAGGGACGACAGCGCGGCCGCGATCTCCACCCGCGCGAGCGGGGCGCCGACGCAGTAGTGGATGCCCATGCCGAAGCCGAGGTGCGCGTTCGGCGTTCGGCCGATGTCGAGGGTGTCCGGCCGGTCGAACACCTTCGGGTCCCGCGCGGCGGCGCCGAGGAGCGCGCCGATCTTCTCGCCCTCGGCCACCCGGAACCCGGCGATCTCGACGTCGGTGGTCGCCGTCCGCTCGAAGAGCTGTAGCGGCGCGTCGAAGCGGATCAGCTCTTCGACGCACGGGTCCAGGAGATCCGGGGAGGCCACCAGCCGCTCCCACTGGTCGCGGTGGGTCAGCAGCGCGTTGACGCCGTTGCCGATGACGTTCACCGTCGCCTCGTGCCCGGCCATCAGGAGCAGGACCGCGGTCGCGACCAGTTCGTCCTCGGTCAGTTCACTGCGCAGAAGGTCGCTGACGATGTCCTCGCCGGGGGAGTTCGCGCGCTGCTTCGCGACGTCACGCAGGTAGTCGACGAACTCCGCGGCCGCGGCTTCGGCGGCGTCGCGCTTGTCCTCGGCGAGGCCGTACTCGTACATCTTCACGATGTGGTTCGACCACGTGACCATGCTCGGTCCTTTTTCGACCGGGACGCCGAGCAGTTCCGCGATGACCGCGACCGGCAGCGGCTGCGCGAGGTGCGCCAGCAGATCGGCCGAGCCGGTTTCGGCGATCTCGGCGGCGAGGCCGTCGACCATGCCGTCCGCGAGTTCGGCGACCATCGGCCGCAGCCGCTGGACGTGCCCGCGCCCGAACGCGCCCGCGATCACCCGCCGCAGCCGCGTGTGGGCGGGCGGCTCGTTCTCCAGCAGCGAGTTGCGGTGCAGGAGGTTGAACGACGCGAACCGCTCCACCGGCAGCGCGTCCTGCCAGATCCGGCCGAGCCCGCGATGCCGCAGGACGGCGGCCGACGCCGCGTGCGACACCGCCACGGCGATGCCGAGGCCGTCGTGCCGGTGGACTTCGCCGCGTTCACGGAGGTCGGCGAAGGACGGGTACGGATTCGCGAGGAAGGCCGGGTCGGCGAGGTCGAACACCCGCCGACTGTAACCCGGCCCGGCGCCGCGCCGGGGTGGCCGCCCCGGCGCGGCAGGGAGCTACAGATGCAGCCAAAGCCGCAGGTGCAGGTGCAGCCCGTGGTGGTGGTGGCCGGGGTGATGGCCGACGCACAGCAGCAGGCAATGTCGCGCCTGGTCGGCTCTGTCGGACTGCGGCGCGGCCGAAGCCGTGCCCGCCGCGGGCCCGGCCAGCATCAGACCGAGTGCCACGGGAAACGCGGCCAGCGCTGCCCGGCGCTTCGAGGTGCTCATCTGTGATCCCTTCTCCGCACTACGGCACCGGATGGCGCCGTGATCGAGTATTCGGTGCGGTACGGGGAAAACGGCAGGCTGATCACCCGCGATTAGATCGTCCGGCTGATGACAACCGTTTTCAGTCACGTTTCCGTGGTACCCGGATGGCCGCTGAAACCCGCCGATCCGGTCGATCCGGTGGGCGGCCGGGTGTCGTGCGCGCCGTCTTCGTCACCAACCCCGGGGGCCTTACGAGGCGCGGGCCTTCCCGCGATAGCGTTCCGAACCGAGCTTTGAGGAGGCTGACGTGGGCAAGGGTTCGCGCAAGAAGGGTCCCAAGACGACCTCGGACCGCAAGCCGAAGGTGCGCGACGTCTTCGTCGGCCAGCCCTTCGAGGGGCTCGCGGCGGAGACCGAGCTGATCGCGCTGCGCGAGTTCGTCCCGTCGGCGACGGCGGCGCTCACGCTGGGCTCCGGCGAGAAGGTCACCCTCGGCACGGTGCTGCCGATGGCGGCGGCCGCGTTCGTCCGGTCCGACGGCGAGCGCTACATCGGGATGCAGGTGCAGACCCGGTCCTCGGACATCAGCCGCGACCTCGGCCGCGCGCTCAAGTGGGTGCTGGAGGCCAAGGAGGGTGACGTGCTGTCCGTGCCGGACACCACGACGCCGCCCACCGCCGACGAGAAGGCCCGGCTGCAGGACCTGCTCGACACGGACGTCGAACTCGACGTCACGCTCTACAACGACTTCGCCTGGTGGCTGCCCGAGGACGCCGACGCGAGCGGAGACGTCGCGCTGTCCCTCGAGCGCGCGAACGCGGCGATCATGCCGACCGAACGCCTCGGCGCGGGCGCGTACTGGGTGCTCGCCGGTGAGAAGGCGCACCTGCGCTGGGTCCGCCCCGAGCCGGAGAACCTGCTGCTGCAAGCGCTTGCGCGGCTGTCCGCGGCCGGTGAGCTCGGGCTCGGCGAGGGCTCGCGCTACGCCGGTTCGTTCCGCGCGCACGGGCTGCTCGTCCCGGTGTGGGACCTCGACCCCGAGGCCCACGCCCGCGAGTGGGCCGACGCGAAGGACCAGCTCGGCACCCGGCTCGAGGCCGCGCTGAAGTCCCTCGACACCGAGCCGCTCAACGCCGCCGAGCGCCGCTCGCGCGACGGCCTGATCGGCCGCCAGCTCACCATCCGCTGATCCCTTTCCCGCGCGTTTCGTCCTCTGGATGCGGGCTCCGCATCCAGAGGACGAAATGCGCGAGGATGGCCGCGTGATCCTTCATATCTGCGGCGAGGACGAGTGGGCGGCGGTGCCCGAAGGCGGCGTCTACACCGCCGCGTCGCTCGATTCCGACGGCTTCATCCACTGCTCGGACCCGGGAACGGCGCATATCCCGGCCAACGCCGTGTTCCCCGGCCGCACCGATCTGGTGCTGCTGGAGATCGACCCGGCGCTCGTCGGCGCGCCCGTCGTCTGGGAGAACGGGGACCCGCCGCATCCGGCCGGTATCCAGTTCCCCCACGTGTACGGGCCGATACCCCGTAACGCCGTGGTGGCCGTTCACGAATTCCCTGTTCAGGGGGACGGTTCGTTCAGAATTCCCGACTCCGTGTCGAGGCGTTGAGCAGACGACCCTCGAACTGGTTCGCGGCTGGAGACAACCTGTGGGGGCGGTCATGCGTTTCGGGAGAGGTGGGCCAGGCAGACCTGGCCAGGTGACCCCGGGAGGAGGCGATACGGTGACCGCTGCCGCGACGGTCATCCCGGGGACGGACGTCTGGGATGCCGGCGAGAGCCGGACCAATGACGTGCCCGGTGAGCTCACGGACTTCGGCGACTTCGTGCGGGCCGGCCTTCCGGGCCTGCTGAGGTACGGGCACGCCCTCACCGGGAACCCGCACGACGCCGCCGACCTGGTCCAGACCGTGCTGGAGAAGATCGGCTCCCGCTGGTCGTACGTCCAGCACAAGACCGGCGACCCGATGGCCTACATCCGCCGCTCGATGGCGAACGCGCACATCAGCCGCTGGCGCCGGACCAAACGCGAGAGCCTCGTCGCCGACCTGCCGGACGTCCAGCCGTACAGTCCGGCCGATCCGTTCGAGCACGAGCCGTTGTGGCAGGCGTTACGCGCGTTGCCGCCGAGGCAACGAGCGGTGATGGTCCTGCGTTACTACGAGGGGCTGTCCGAAGCGGAGATCGCGGATTCGCTCGGGGTCAGCCAGGGCACCGTCAAAAGCCAGGCGAGCAAGGCGATCGCGTCGCTGCGGAACAAGCTCGCGTTGGCCGAGCCCAAGGACGAAGGGAGGGAAGCGGGATGAACATGTCCGACGAGGACGTGCGGCAGCAGCTGCGTGAGCTGTTCTCCGACGAGCGGCTGGGCGCGGGGTCCACGCTGAATCCCGAGGCGATCGTCGCGGGCGCCCGCCGTCGCCGTCGCCGTCGTCAGCTGATGCAGACGACGAGCGGGATGGCCGCCGCGGTGGTCCTGCTGGGCGGCGGGCTCACCGTCTTCACGATCCACGACAAGGACAACGGAGCGGCCTTCCCCGGCGGCGACCAGCTCACCATGGGCGCGGCGTCGTCGAGCCTGGCGCAACCGGGGCCGGGAAGTCCGGCGCCGCCGGCCTCCGCGCCGGTGGAGCAGCCGAACCAGACGCCCGCGCCACCGCAGTCGACCGCCTCCGATGGGCCCGCGAAACCGCCGAAGAGCACTCCCGCCACGAAGCCGCCCACGCAGCGCAAGGTGACCACTGGCGCGCTGCTGACTTCCGTCGGCTTCGGCAAGCTCCGGCTCGGGATGAGCGAGTCCGAGGCGGAGGCCACCGCCGGTCCGTTGCGGGCGAAAGAGGTCCGGGGCGCCTGCACCTACGGTTACGCGGACGAGGGGGCGGCCGTTCCGCTGTCGACGTCGGTGTCGCTGACCGAGGGCGACGGGATCACCGTCATCAACCCGACGGGTACGGTGCACACCCCGGAGGGGATCGGTGTGGGTTCGACCGAGGCCGACATCCTCGCCGCCTATCCCGGCAGCACCAAGGACGGCAGCTCCTACGTCGCGCCGGTCAGCGCGGTGAGCGCGTACCGGATCTCCGTGGCCGACGACGGATCGGCCGTCCGCATCCTGCTGACCAGCATCAACCAGGACTGTCAGTTCAGCTGACGAAACAAAGAAAACCCGGGCTTCTCCAAGGGGGAGAGCCCGGGTTTTCTTCGTGGTGGGAGCGTTGGTCAGAGTGCGCCGCCCGCGACCGGGGGCATCCCCGAGTCGGCGCCGCCGTCACCGACGGACTCGCGGTGCAGGTGGTTCTCCACCTCGAACAGGTTGCCGTCGGCGCGCTTGACGATGTTGAGCAGGGTGGACATCTGGGAGATCTCCTCGACCTGCTCCTTGAGGAACCACTGCGTGAACTGCTCGCCGATGTAGTCCTCTTCGGCGCGCGCGGCCTTGGCCAGCTGCTGGATGTCGGTCGCGACGTCCTTCTCCTGCTGCAACGCGAGCTCGATGAGCTCACGGACGTCGGAGAAGTCGTTGCGCACGTCGCCGGTGCCGGGGATCTCCACGTGGTGGTCGGTGTCCAGCATGTACTGGACCAGCGCCATCGCGTGGTTCCGCTCTTCGACGGACTGCTTGTAGAAGTGCTTGGCGAGCTGCGGCAGGTCCTCGGCGTCGAACCAGACCGCCAGCGCGATGTACTGCTGGGAGGCGTTGAACTCGTTGTGGATCTGCGCCTGCAGCAGTTCGTAGAACTTGGAGCGCGGTTGCTTCTTGATGAGGGCCATGTGTTCGACGATACGGCATTCCCCTATTCGATTTCCACTTTTTCCTGGTGATGTGCCCCCTATTAGGTTACCATTACCGATAATAGGTCCGCCTCAATTAAGTAAGCCTTCCCTAATCAATGGAAATCAATTAGGGAAGGCTTACTTAATTTCTGTTTCAGATGCTTTCGCGCCGGATCGGGCACGACATGCAGCGCGGGCCGCCGCGGCCGGAGCCCAGCTCGGAGCCGGTGATGGCCAGTACCTCGATACCGGCTTCCGCCAGGCGCGCGTTGGTTTCCACATTACGTTCGTACCCGACGACGACGCCGGGCGCGAGGGCGAGGGTGTTGTTCCCGTCGTCCCATTGCTCGCGTTCGGCGGTGACCGGATCGAGGCCGGTGTCGATGACGCGAAGCCGTTCGATTCCCATTGCCTCGGCGGCCGCGGTGAGGAATGGGGCCGGGCCTTCCACCTTCACCGAACCGTCGTCGGTCGGCCGCATGGTGAATGCGGTCAGCGAATCGCGGGAAAGCGGATACATGACGACGGCGTCGGCCGCGACCATCGTGCAGACGGTGTCCAGATGCATGGTCGCGCGGGTCTGCTGGATCGGGACGGCGAGCACGGTGTGCGCGATCCCGTCGGCGAACACCGACCGGGCGAGGGATTCCGCGCCCGCCGCGGTCGTCCGCTCGCCGACACCGATGGCGAGGACGCCCGGCGAGAGCAGCATGACGTCGCCGCCCTCGATCGGCGCCGAATGCGCGCCGTACGCGCGGGACGCGTGCCGGAACCACGGGTGATAGGCGTAGATGAGGTCCAGTACGGCGGTCTCGCGGACGCGCGCGGGCATGGTGAGCGAAGAGACCGCGACCCGGTCGCCGATCCACGCGGACGAGTCACGGGTGAACAGCAGGTTCGGCAGCGGATCGACGGCGAAGTCGTTCGGATGGTTCATCAGCCGCACCAGCGAGGCGCCCTCGGCGGCGGGCAGTTCCTCGAAGGTCATGCCGGCCATCAGGACCTCGGCCAGCGTCGCCGGGGCCGCGCTCGACAGGTGGGAGCGGAGGGAAACGGCCAGGTCGGGCCCGAGCCGCCGCTCGTCGACGGCCGCGTGGACGCCCGCCGCGTGGGCGCGGGTGTCCGAGAGCGCCGTGCGCAGCGCGTCGGCCAGGAGCAGCACCTCGACACCGCGGCCGCGCAGCACCTCGGCGAACGCGTCGTGCTCCTCCTGCGCGCGGTCCACCCACGGGATGGAATCGAACAGGAGCTGGTCGTTGTTGCGAGGCGTGAGCCTTTTGAGCTCGTTGCCGGGCCTGTGCAGCAGCACCGCGCGCAGGGGGCCGACTTCGCTGTCAACTCGGGGTGGAGTCGTCTCGTCAATCACGGTTTCACCCTAGCTAGGGAAGCCAGGAAACTCGCCCTTTGAGCAGCGCGTATCCGACGAAGGAAACGAAATCCAGCGCGGTGTGCGCGGCGATCAGCGGCCACAGCCGGTTCGTCTTCTGCCACAGCCTGCCGAACACCAGGCCCATCACGACGTTGCCGACGAAACCGCCGAAACCCTGATAGAGGTGATAAGACCCGCGAAGCACCGAAGACGCGACAAGCGCGGAGTTCTCGCGCCAGCCGAGCTGCCGCAGCCGGGTCAGCAGGTACGCGACGACGAGCACCTCTTCGGCGAACGCGTTCCCGAAGGCCGACAACGTCAGCGTGATCGGACGCCACCACGTCTCGCCCAAAGTGGACGGTTGCACCGACAGGCTGAACCCGAGGCTGTACGAGAGGAAATACAGTCCCAGCCCCGGAATCCCGATCACCGCGGCGAGCAGGAGTCCGTGAATGATGTCGCGGCCGGGACGCCGTTTGTCGAGCCCGATCTCCGCCAGCTTCATCCCGCCGCGCCACAACAGGTACAGCCCGAGCGCGCCCCAGCCGACCAGCTGGCCGGCGCTCAGGAGCTGCTTGAGCAGGTCGACCAGGCTCAGGGTCGCCTGGGGGACGTTCAGCTGGGCCTGTTGCTGCGCCAGCGGCACCGGCTGCAGCAGCGAGTCCACAAGGGACAGCAGGCTGCGCAGCCCGGACAGGCCGAGGGTGATGCCGAAGACGACGATGAGTTCGATGACGATCGCGCGGCGGCGCGCCGGATCTTCCACGAATTCCGGCAGCGCCGGGCGTTCGGGACGCAGCCAGCTCATCGGCCGCACGTTACCGTCGGGTCATGCCAAGGAGTATCGCGACCAACGAAACCGTCGACCGGGCCGCGCTCGTCGACTTCTTGTCCACTCGTCACCGCGCCATCCTGATGACCACCAAGACCGACGGTGGCCCCCAGCTTTCGCCGGTGACCTGCGGAGTCGACGCGGAAGGCCGCTTGGTCATCTCCACCTATCCGAAGCGCGCGAAGGTCGTCAACATCCGGCGCGAGCCGAAGGTGTCCGCCTGTGTCCTTTCCGACGAGTGGAACGACCGGTGGGTGCAGCTGAACGGCACCGCCGAGGTGCTCGACCTCCCCGACTCGGTCGAGCCGCTGGTCGACTACTTCCGCGCGATCTCCGGTGAGCATCCCGACTGGGACGAATACCGCGAAGCGATGGTGAAGCAGGGCAAGAGCATCATCCGCGTCACCATCGAATCGTGGGGCCCGATCGCCAAGGGCGGGTTCCCGGCGGAACTCGCCTAACCCTGCGGGAAGTACGGGCAGCCGACCAGGCGGCGGATCTCGCCGCTCAACTGCTGCGGCCCTTCGACCGGCCGCGAGAACGCGAGCCGGACGTCGTGGTCGCCGGAGTCGGCCTCGACGCGCAGCCGCAGCCCGTAGCGGTCCAGCCCCAGCGGCCGGATCCAGCCGTCGCGCAGTTCGGCGGGCACGTGCTTGGCGAGCTGCTGGACGACGTCGGCGTGGTCGGTCTCCAGATGCCGCAGCCACGCGGCCTCGTAGTCGTGGAACGGGTCCGGCGGCGCGGCGCTGAACATATGCGGCCGGAGCGAATGCGTGCCCTCGGCGTCCGCGAGCACCAGAGACGCCGGGGTCAGCCGCAGCAGCGTCAGACCGTGCCCGACGTCCAGCAGCCGCTCGTCCGGGCGGGTTTCGGCGATGGAAACCGCGCGGGCGCGCGCCGACACCTCGGAAAGCGGCCGGAGCCAGCCCGTGATCCACAGCAGCCCGCGGATGGGCTCACGCAGGTCGACCGGCGCCTGATCGGTCAGTTCGACCATCACCGCGAGCTCGCCGCGCTGTGCCTCGTGCGCGCGTTTCACCAGGTGGTGCTCGTCCGGCAGCAGGATGCTGACGCTGCCGCTCGGGTGCACGTGGTGCAACTCCGGAATGACACGGCCGCACTGTCCGGGCAGGTCACGCTGCTCGGCGGTCGGCATCAGCGTCGCCGGCCCGTTGCGGGTGGCGATCGTCTTCGCGCGTTCCGCGGGGTTCGGCGCCGGCGGGCGGCGGATGGACGTCGGTGTGGTCACGGCTCACCTCCTACTTAGGTGAGCCTAACCTGATCTGGCCGCCGAGTGGAAGTAGCCTGGATCACGTCTCACCGCACGCGTATACGTTCACCTGGTGGAAGACCACAGAATCCGGGTGCTCGAACCACCCGAGGGGGTTCCGGCGAAGAACATGCCGGTCCTGACGGCCCTTCTCGACCGCAACACCGTGACCACCGGGACGACCGCTGTCGCGACCGGACTGCTTGTGGTGCTGGGTGCCGTGCTCGCGGTTTCGGGGGGCTACGGGGTCGCCGTGCCCTCGGCCCTCCTTGTCCTCATGACACCGGCTTCGCTCATCTTCGGCTCCTCCGCCCTTGCCGGATCCTCGTCGATGCGGAAGCTGGCCGGCAAACCGTTCCGCCTGGTGAGCGGGCTGGACGGCGCCCTCGTCGCCGGTTCGCGGGTGAGCGTTCCCCTGGACGGGCGGTGGCTCGTCGTGCGATTTTCCGCCCCGCTCCGCACGCAACTCGCGGCCCAGCGGAGGCTCTGGGTGCTCGGACGGTTCGTCGTGCTGCCCGGTGTCGTCGTCCCGCGTCGCGGCGCTTTCCGCGACAAGCCGGTGAAGGGCTCGGTCCCGTTCGCCTTCGAACCGGTGTCGCCGGGCCGGATGCTCGCGACCCAGCGGCGGCTGCTGTCCGCGTACTACTTCCTCGGCGCGGTGATTTCGCTCGCCGCGAGCGCGTTCGGCTTCTGGGTGGAGGCGGACCTTCCGCAGCGGGACAGCGCCGTGGTGAAGACCGCGGGATTCTTCAGTTACGGCTTCGCGGTGGGTGCCGTCGGGCTCGCGATCGTCGCCGTGGTGCTGCTCAGGAAGCTGCCCGAGCCGCGGTGGACCGAACTCGCCGTCGTGTCCGGGCCGGCGTCGGTCAACCTCTTCGGCATGGTCACGTGCAAGGGCCGGACCGTCCTGCCCGGCGGTCGCGAGGTCACCGTCACCGCGGGCGGTTCGGATCCGTCCTTGGCCGCCAACATCGCCGCGACCGGACGGCTGTGGGTGCTCGGCGAACCGGCGGCCGGGAAGACGGCGCAGGCCGGAGTGCCGGGGTACGCGGTTTTCGGGCCGGTCAGATTCGGGCGGTGAGCGGTAAAGAGCGTTAGAACGCAATGCCACCTGGCTTATCGAGGGGGAGATTCTGTCCAGGGGTCGTGAGTGGTAAATGTCGTTCTAACGGACTCGTATTTACCTGCCCACTGGTGTGATTGGCGGTCGACGGGGGAAGATTCCGGCCGTTGAACGTCCGGAATCTTCGCCCGGCAGCCGCGGAACCACCACTCTCGCCCAGTTAGGCGTGGGTAGGTAAATACCGGTCCGCTCTAACGCTCTTTACCACTCACGACCCCGCGCGAAGATGCGCAAAGATCGGTGAAGTCAGCCGAGCGAGCGCCGCGTCGCCTCCTCGGTCTCCACGACACCCCGCCGGATCCCTTCCAGCTGCTCGCTCAACTCGCCGATCGTGGTGGTGTCGAGCAGGGAATCGCCGGTGGCGGCCGAAAGTTCGGCCGCCCTGGCGACCAGGCCGTCGAGGCCGAGCGCGCCGGAGCGCAGCTGTGCCAGCAGTTTCCGCTGCGCGCTCGAAAGCCTGGTGTGCACGTCTTCCTGAGCCTGCACCGATTCGAGCGACTGGTTCAGGTCGCCGCGGATGTCGTCGTCGGCGGTCTTCAATTCCTTGCGCAGCCGCGCTTTCTCGGCCGACACCGCGCCGAGGTCCACGCGCGCCAAAGCCTTGCCGGTGGCGGACGTGCGCGCGGCCAGCCGCCGGAGGGTGTCGACGGTTTCCTGTACCACCGGCTCCATGGCGGCCACCCGGTCCGCGAGCGGGCCGGTGCCGAGCGAAGCGGAAATCGAGCGGAAGCCGTCGGCCGCGGCTTCCGCGCGCCGCATCCAGCCCGCCTCGGGCGAGCCGGGCTCGACGTCGGGAAGCGGTCGTTCTTCGGGCTCCGGCAACGGTTTCGGCCGGGTGGCGGCGGCGACCCCGGCCCGGGCGGCGAGCACGGTCACGCCGACGCCGAGCGCGGCGAGCACCGGCAGCTGCACGGCCCAGGCCGCACCCGCCGACGTCGCCGCGAGGAGAAGTCCCCACGGTTCGGCGAGCTCACGGACGAAGCGCATATCCGAGGATCTCAGAAATTCGAGATCACGGCGGTGAAGACCTGATCGATCGAGTCCGGTTTGGACGAGTCGTACCCGACGCCCTGGGTGGTCTCGGCGATCTCCTTGAGCACGTTCAGATCCGCGTCCGACCCGTAGGCGATGGTGAACAGCCGCACCGCCTCGCCACCGCCTTCGGTCCGCAGCTGCCCGACGAGGTTCGGCAGATCGATCCCGCCCGGATCCTCGTTCCGGCCGTCGGTGAGCACGACGACCGCGTTGATCGCGTTCGGATCCAGCCGCTGTTTCATGAATTGGTAGGCCGCGAGCGACGAGTCGTAGAGCCCCGTCCCGTTCTGCGGGGTCAGCCCGTTCAGCCGCGACGCGAGCTCCTGCCTGCCCGGCTCACCGCCGATCGGCGACACCGGCCGGAGTTCGACGTAGTCCTTGTCGCCGTCCAGTTTCGTCGAGAACATCCACAGCCCGACCTTGTCGGCGTCGCTGAACTGCGGCAACGACGCCACGGCGGCCTGCTTCGCGAGATCCATCTTGTTCTTGCCGGTCCCGCTGACGCCGTCGCCCATCGACCCGGAGACGTCGACGACCAGCAGCACGTTCGCCTTCTTCCGCAGGTCCTTCCACGACTTCAGCACCTCGGTCAGCACCGGCGGGCTCGGCGGGCGGATCAGGTTGAGCTTCGAATCCGGCTCGGCGCCGTTCTCCTTCGTGGTCTGAGATCCGGGCTTCCCGTCGAACGTGCGGAAGCCGATGTCGCTGAACTTCTGCTGCGCTTCGGCGCCGCGCAGATGCGCGAGGAAGTCCGCCGCGACCTGCTTGCGGATGTCGTCGGTCCAGTTCAGCACGGTGAACGGGTGATCGGAGTTGAGCGTGCCGTCGCTCGGATAGATCCCGGCGAGGGGCACCTTCGGCGGCGCGTGCTGGCCGCGTTTCGCCGGATCGTTCGTGGGATTGCCCTGGTTGTACCCGACGAGCGAGTTCTCCTCGACCGTCACCGCCGAGATGTACGACATCGCGGCGCCGCGGTCGTCGGCCTTCTGCAGATTCGTCAGGAACGTCAGCGTGTTGTCGCCGTAGTGGACGATGGCCTGCTCGACGTTCTGCACGAACGTCCGCGCCTCGGGCTTCGCGAGCGCGTTCGCGGTGAGGTCCGAAGACGTGCCCGTCGCCGCGTAATAGGCGCCGATCGTGGCGTTCAGGCCGGAGGTCGAGATGTTCGGATTCGTCTTGCCCAGCCGGAACTTCCCCCATTCCGGATGGCCGTATTTCGCCCAGCCCTGTGGATCCGTGGCGAGCGCGGCGAGATCCTTCCAGCCGATGCCCTTGCCCGGCCAGCCGAGCGCTTCGGCCATCGGCTTCGGCATCGCGACGACCAGCGGCGCGTTCGCGACGGACTCGGGCTCGCCCTCCGGCACCAGCGCGGGGTGATCGGAGCCGGTGAGGTTCTGGCGCAACAGGTTCACCCAGCCGGACGCGGCGGGCGTCCAGACGTCCGGCCGCGGGCCGTCCACCGCCTCGTTCCAGCCGCGGGACAGCGCCTGCATCGCGGTGCCGGACGATTTCGACTGCACGAGCACGTCGACACAGCGCCCGGCCACTGTGCGGCCGCTGTACCCCTTGGCGATTTCGGCGACCACGCCCGCCTTTTCCGGCGAAGACGACACCTGGAGCTTGACCGCGTCGCCCGTCGTGCACTTCGCTTCCACGGCCTCCTCGCCGGAGTCGCTCGTGAGCGCGCGCAACCCGATGATCAGGCCGATGGCGACCACCGCCGCGGCCACGAACGCCAGGACCTTGCGGCCGCCGCGGGACTGCTGAGGATTCACGACCATGGAGAACCTCCGCCGGTGGGGACACCGATTATCCGGAGGTTTCGCCTTGTCAGGCTTGGCGTTGCCGAACCGTTGCGGCCGTGGCGGTACTTATCCCGCCACGGCCGCGACGGGGAAATCAGGCGCCGGGGCCCCGGCCGGACCAGGTCCACGCGTAGCCGTGATCCTCCGACGCGTCGGCCGCTTCGCCGAGGTCCAACGGCGCGAAGGTGTCCACCATGACCGCGGTCTCGTCGAAGAACTGCGCCCCGATCGACGCCTCGGCCGCCCCGGGCTGCGGCCCGTGCGTGAAACCGGACGGGTGCAGCGAAAGCGAGCCGACCTCGATCCCGGAACCCTTGCGCGCCTCGTAGTTCCCGCGGACGTAGAACATCAGCTCGTCCGAGTCGACGTTCGCGTGGTTGTACGGCACCGGGATCGACTCGGGGTGGTAGTCGACCTTGCGCGGGCAGAACGAGCAGACCACGAAGTTCGGGCCCTCGAAGGTCTGGTGCACGGGCGGCGGCTGGTGCACGCGGCCGGTGATGGGCTCGAAGTCGTCGATGTTGAACACCCACGGGTACAGGCAGCCGTCCCAGCCGACGACGTCGAACGGGTGGGTCGCGTAGGTGTAGCGCGTCAGCCCCGCGCGGTGCCGCACGAGGACCTCGACGTCGGTGCCGTCGACGACCAGCGGCTCGGACGGCCCGCGGATGTCGCGCTCGCAGTACGGCGAGTGCTCCAGGAACTGCCCCTTCGCCGACAGGTACCGCTTCGGCGGGCCGATGTGGCCGCGTGCCTCGATGGTCAGCAGCTTGACCCCGTCGTCGCCGTGCGGGAGCACGCGATAGGTGCACGACGTCGGGATGACGAGGTAGTCGCCGTCGCCGACCTCCAGCGAGCCGTAGATCGTCTCGACGGTCGCGCTGCCGCCTTGGACGTAGAACAGCTCGTCGCCGGCCGCGTTGCGGTACAGCGGTGAAGGTTTGGTCGCGTGGACGAAGCCGATGGTGACGTCGGCGTTGCCGAACAGCCGCCGCCGGTCGGTGACCGCGTCGGCGTCGCCGAACTTGAGGTCGTGGGTCTTGAAGGCGCGGGGCTTGAGTGGGTGGTTCGGGGTGATCGGCCCGCGCTCGTCCTCGATCGCGACGGCGTCGACGATCGCGGTGGGCAGGCCGCGGTGGTAGAGCAGCGCCGAGTCCGCCGAGAAGCCCTCGACACCCATCAGTTCCTCGGCGTACAGGCCCCCGTCGGGCTTGCGGAACGCCGTGTGGCGCTTGTGCGGGATCTCGCCTACCTGCCGGTAGTAAGGCATCGGAATCTCCCCGGAACGTGTCCGTTGTGCGAACGATTTTGTCCTGATGTCGTACGCTACTAGCGTGTCAGTCGTGTCAAGCGCTGTGGAACTCACGCCACCCGGCCCCCGAGGAATCCCTCCCCTGTTCGCGCGGCTCGTCGACGACTCGGCGTTGTTCCCGCCCGGTGAGGCGTCCATGCCCGAAGCGCTGCGTGCGCACTTCGCGTCGAGGGCCGGTGAGCACTCCGGCGTCCTCGGTGTGTTCCTGTGCCAGGCGTCGCGGCTGCCCGAGCTCATCACCGAACTCATCAAGATCAAACCCAAGGAACCGCTGCCGCTGTCGCTGATCATCGACACCGGCCTCGGCGGGGTCCCGAAGGCGATCTCGATCGTCGAATCGCGCAGCGAGATCCTCAGCCTGCGCATGGTGGAGATGCCGGCGCCGTCGGACGTCGACGAGGTCTGGCTGGAGCGCGTCTCCGAGTTCGTGCCCGAAGACGTCATCCGCGTGGTCGAGCCGCGGCGCGGCGTCGGCTGGCTGGACGGCGTGCGGAAGGTGATCGAGCACGGCAGCTGGCCGAAGATCCGCTGCGGTGGCAAGGCGGGCGAGAACTTCCCCAGCGTCGACGAGGTCGCCGACTTCCTCGCCGTGGTCAGCGGCTCGACCGGGGCCTCGTTCAAGGCGACGAACAGCCTGCACCGCGCCGTCCGGCACACCGAGGAGTCGAGCGGCTTCACCCATCACGGGTTCCTGAACCTGATCGTGGCTTCCGCGCGCTGCCTCTCCGGTGGCGACGTGCGCGCCGCCCTCGAATCGACCGACGGCGCCGCGCTGGCCGCCGAGGCCAAGGGGATGTCGGACGAGGCGGCGAAGGCCGTTCGCGGGCTCTTCGCGTCCTACGCGGCGGCCTCGTTCGACGAGCCGGTCGCCGACCTCGGGGAACTCGGGCTCTTGTGACTCGTGAAGGGTCGCTGACCCTGGACAGAGGGCTCGCGCTGCTGCAAGCGGTCGCGGACGCCGGTGGCGAGGCGGCGACGATCTCCGAACTCGCCGTCGCCATCGGCGCGAGCCGGGCCGCCGTCTACCGGCTGCTCGTCCCGCTGTCCGAACGCGGCCTGGTGTGGCGCGACGGCAACAAGGTGCGGCTGGGGGTCGGCCTGCTCCGGCTCGCCGGGCAGGTCCTCCCGCAACTGCGCGAGGCCGCGCGGCCGGTCCTGCGCGAGCTGGCGGAGAAGGTCGGCGCCACGGCGCACCTGTCGGTCGCGCAGGGGGACCAGGCGCAGGCCGTCGCCGTCGTCGAACCGTCGTGGACGAGCTTCCACGTGGCCTACCGCGTCGGCACCCGCCATCCGCTGTCCGCCGGCGCGGCGGGCAAGGCGATGACGCTGCGCCCTGGTGGCGGCGAAGGCTGGGTCACCTCGTCGGGTGAGCTGGAGGCGGGGGCCTCCGGGGTCGCCGCACCCGTGCGCGGAGTGCCGGGACTGAAGGCCAGCGTCGGCGTCGTGTCCCTCGAGCCGCTGGACGCCTCCGTGGTCGGGCCCGCGGTGGTGGCGGCCGCCGTCCGGCTGGCCGAGGTGCTGAAGCAGCCCGAATAGCGCGTCAGCGGTGGCTGAGCAGCGGGCGCACCATCGTCGCCAGCAGCGTGAGGTCGACCGCGAACAGCAGCCGCTCGAACAGGCCGAGCGTGACCTCCTGGTGCGACGGGCCGGTGAGCATCGTCCACACGAAGCCGCCGAGCACGATCACCACCGCGGCGAAGCTGGCCACCGAAAGCCGCCGGATCGTCGTGCGGCGCGGCTCCCACGGGCAGCGCGCGCGGCCGGGGCGGGTCAGCACCCAGGCGGCGGCGGGCAGCGCGAGGAAGGCCGCCAGCGCGGCGTAGTTGTGGATCTGGCCTGCCAGCGACCGGGCCTGGCCCTCGGGGTCGACGGGGACGAGCGCGAGGACGAACAGCCCGGCGCACCACACACCGAGCAGGACGAGGACGGACTCGTAGCCCTTGCGGTGCGCCTTCGCGATCCCGCCGAGCAGAGCGAGCGAACCGAACCCCAGTGCCAGGCACATCGCGCCGAACAACGGCGCGGCCGTCGAACCGGGCGAAAGGTAGCCGTAGACGTACTCGGACAGCGTCTGCCAGATCGGGCTCACCTGGCTCGACAGCCGCAGGTGCAGATCGATCGAGATGGCGACGGCGACGGCCATGCCGAAGACCGCGAGCCTGCCGTGCACAGGGGAGACGGCGAGTGTCTTCGGCGAGGTCACGACCGGTTTCTCCAGGCACGTCGGGGCGGGTGTTCACCTTTTCGTTCCCGAAAGGTTACCCGGCGAACCTGTGAAAACCCCGTGCGCCTCAGAAGACGAGCTGGGCCAGCGCGAACAGGGAGAACCCGGCGAAGACGAAGCCCGCGACGCGCTGGATGAGCTTCGGGCGGATCCGGCTGCGGACCTTCGCGCCGATGAAGACGGCCAGACCGGCGACGGCGACCAGGGCGACGAAGGAGCCGAGGCCGACCGCGAACGGGTTGCCGAAGCGAGCCGTGAGGCTGGCCGTCGCGAGCTGGGACGCGTCGCCCCACTCGGCGGCGAACAGCACGCCGAACGACGTCAGCGCGGAGCGGAGGAAGGTCGCGGGGCCGGGGCCGGAACGCGAGGCGTCCTCTCCGCCGTCCTTGGCGGGACTGAACCCTTCGCGAAGAAGCATGTACGCGCCGACGCCGAACATTCCGGCGACGATCGCGGTCACCAGTGCCTCCGGCAGCAAAGTGAGCACACTGCCGAAGATGGCGGCGATCGCGGATTGCACGGCGAATGCGGCGGTGACCCCGACGAATACCGGCCACGCGCGGAAACGAGTGGTGAGAACCAAAGTGGCGACGAGGGTCTTGTCCGGCAGCTCCACGGCCAGTACCAGGCCGAACGCGCTGATCAGCGCCAGCATCGAGCTAGACATGATGGTTCTTCACCCCTTTCACTGCAACGATAAAGGGGCGATTCAGAGAAAGGCAAGCTGATGGTTTTTCCGAATCGGCCGGCGTGTGCGGGCGAATTGTTTTCCTCGGCCGGGCGGAATTGAGTTTTCGGCAAACCGAATTCTTTTTTCAGGCTTCGCTGGTAGCGTCGCCGGGCATGGACGAGAGAGCGCGGATCGAAGACGTGTGCAGGCGCCTGCGGGACCACTACGTGTTCCCCGACGTCGCCGAGAAGCTGACGGTGTTCCTACGGGCCAGGCTGAGCGACGGCGTGTACGCGGGGCTCGACGATCAGGCGTTCGCCGTCGCGGTCACCGAAGATCTGCAGTCGGTCAACGGGGACAAACATCTGCGGCTGCGGTACCACGTCGACCCGCTGCCCGAGGTCGACGGTGAGTCGTACGATCCCGAGGAATTCCGGCGGGAGGCGGAGCTGAACTGCCACGGCATCGCGTCGGCGCGGCGGCTGGCCGGGAACGTCGGCTACCTGGAGACCAGGCTGTTCTACGGGCCGGACATCGCGGGCGAGGCCCTCGCCGCGGCGATGACGCTGCTCGCGACCACCGACGCGCTGCTCATCGACGTCCGGGAGAACCGGGGCGGCGATCCGTCCGCGGTCGCGCTGCTGATCAGCTACCTGGTCGGCGAGCCCGTCCACTTCAACAGCATCTATCTGCGCGACGGCGACGTGACCAACCAGTTCTGGACGCAGCCGTACGTACCGGGCCGCAAGTTCGGTCCGGACAAGCCGGTGTGGGTGCTGACCGGGCCGACGACGTTCTCCGGTGCCGAGGACCTGAGCTACTCGCTGCAGCAACTGGGGCGGGCGAAGACGGTGGGCGCGGTCACCGGCGGCGGGGCGAATCCGCGGAAGCAGTACAAAGTGGACACCCATCTGGATGTCACCGTCCCGGGTGGACGGGCCGTGAACCCGGTCACGGGAACCAACTGGGAAGGCGTCGGCGTCCAGCCCGACATCGCCGTCGATGTCGAGGACGCTTTCGACACGGCGTACGCGTTGGCGCTGGCCCACGTGCTGACACTAGGGGACACGGGCTTGCGGCGGCAGGTCGCCGATGAGGCGCGTCTCACGCTCGCGAGCCTCGGCTGACCAGGGCGCGGGACCTACGTCCCGGCGAGATCGGGACCACTTGAACTGGCGGGCTCATCGGGCGTTGAGCAGGCTTGAGGCGTGGAGGTTCTCGATCTCGCTCGGTGGCAGTTCGGCATAACCACCGTCTATCACTTCCTGATGGTCCCGCTGACCATCGGGCTTTCGGTCCTGGTCGCCGGGATGCAGACGGCGTGGGTCCGCACGGGTGATCAGCGGTACCTGAAGATGACCAAGTTCTGGGGGAAACTCCTGCTGGTCAACTTCGCGATGGGCGTGGTCACCGGCATCGTGCAGGAGTTCCAGTTCGGGATGAACTGGAGCGCGTACTCACGGTTCGTCGGCGACGTGTTCGGCGCGCCGCTGGCGATGGAAGGGCTCGTCGCGTTCTTCGTCGAGTCGACCTTCCTGGGGCTGTGGATCTTCGGCTGGGACAAGCTGCCGAAGAAGGTCCACCTGGCGTGCGCGTGGGCGTATTCGCTGGCGACCGTGGCGTCCGCGTACTTCATCCTGGCGGCGAACTCGTGGATGCAGCATCCCGTCGGGGTCGAGTTCGTCGACGGGAAGCCGACGATGAATTCGATCTGGGCGGTGCTGACGAACAACACCGCGCTGGCCGCGATCCCGCACACGCTCGCGGGCGCGTTCTCGGTGGCGGCGGCGTTCCTGGTCGGTGTGGCCGGCTGGCAGCTGTGGCGCAAGCGTTCGGAGGACGACGAGCACCGCGCGGTGTGGCGTTCGTCGTTGCGTCTCGGCGGCTGGACCGGCGTGGTGGCGTTCGCGGTGCTGGCGATCACCGGCGACCTGCAGGGCAAGCTGATGTTCGAGCAGCAGCCGATGAAGATGGCGTCGGCGGAAGCGTTGTGCCACACGGAGAAACCGGCGAGTTTCTCGATCATCGCGATCGGCGACGTGCGGAACGCGAATTGCGAGGACGTCAAGACGTTCACCGTGCCCGCGCTGCTCTCGTTCCTGGCGCACAACGACTTCTCGACCGAGGTCAAGGGCGTGGAGAACCTGATCACCGAGTACCAGGCGAAGTACGGCACGAACTACCCGGACGACCCGCAGCTCGGCTCGCTCGCGGGCAAGCCGATCGACTACGTGCCGAGCTTGCCGGTGACCTACTGGGGCTTCCGCGCGATGATCGGCTTCGGCGCGATCTCGGCCGGGATCGGGGTGCTCGCGCTCTGGCTGACCCGGCGCGGGCGGATCCCCGGGCAACGCTGGTTCCCGTGGCTCGTGCTCGGCGGGATCGCGACGCCGTTCATCGGCAACAGCGCCGGCTGGATCTTCACCGAGATGGGCCGTCAGCCGTTCGTGGTGGTGCCGAACCCGACCGGTGTCGACGGGGTGTGGATGTTCACGGCACAGGCCGTCTCGAAGTTGTCCACAGGCGAGGTATGGACTTCGCTGATCGCTCTGACGACCGTCTACGCGGTGCTCGGCGTGGTCGAGGTCTACCTGATGCGCAAGTACGTCCGGGGCGGCGTCGACGCCGTCATGCCACCGAAGAAACCGGCCTCGACCAGCAAGAACAGCGACTCGGAAGGCGGTGACGGCGATGACGACGCGCTGGCCTTCGCCTACTGATCGCCTCTTGACCTCACGTACCCAGCCCCCCGCCCTTCCCGGGGGACGGCCCCGCACCCAGCGTATCGGGGGTATCGCTCAGGCGGGTTACCCACAGCCGATCTGTGGACAACTTGCGTGGTTGTGGATAACTCAGGGCGACCAGGGGATTGGGAGCGTCGCGAAAGCCACTTTCGCGACATGCCGCGCGGCGTCCACAGGGCACGCGAGCAGGCAGCGGGCTGAAAGCGTCCTTCACCGCATCGCATGCGGTGAAAGCGTCCTTCAGCCCATGCCCATGCCCATGTCCAGGCCCGCATCGGAGCCGGAGCCGGAGCCCAGGCCCAGGAAAGTGAGCATCCGATGACCCTCGAAACGATCTGGTTCTGCGTTATCGCCCTGTTCTGGCTCGGCTACCTCTTCCTCGAAGGTTTCGACTTCGGCGTCGGCATGCTCATGCCGGTCCTCGCGAAGGACAACACCGAGCGCCGCGTCATGGTCAACACGATCGGCCCGGTCTGGGACGGCAACGAGGTCTGGCTGATCGTCGCCGGCGGCGCGATGTTCGCCGCGTTCCCCGGCTGGTACGCGTCGCTGTTCTCGGCCGCGTACCTCCCGCTCCTGGTGGTCCTGCTCGCCCTCATCGGCCGCGGCGTCGCGTTCGAGTACCGCGGCAAGGTCGACTCCGACCGCTGGCGCCGCAACTGGGACCGCGTCATCGGCATCGGCTCCTGGATCCCGCCGTTCGGCGTCGGCCTCCTGCTCGCCACCACCGTCCTCGGCCTCCCGCTCGACGCCGACGGCAATCGCGTCGGTGGACCGTTCGCCGCCCTCAGCCTCGAAACGCTGCTCGGCGCGATCGCGGTCGTCGGGTTCTCGCTGGTCCACGGCGCCGCGTTCCTCGCCCTCAAGACCGAAGGCGACCTCCGGCACCGCGCGCGGAATCTGGCAGGCCGCCTGCTCCCGGTGGCCCTGCTGCCGTTGCTCGCGTTCCTCATCGTCGTGCAACTGCGCTCGGGCGACCTGTGGACGCTGTTCCTCATCGGCGTCGCGGTCATCGCCGCGGTCGTCGCGTGGTTCAAGATCCGCATGGGCCGCGAAGGCCAGGCGTTCGCCGCGCTCGGCGGGGTGATCGCGGCTTCCGCCGTCGCGATCTTCGTCGCGCTGTACCCGAACGTCCTGCCGTCCACTTTGGACGCTGCCAACACGTTGACGATCGCGGGTGAGGCGTCGAGCCCGTACACGCTGACCGTGATGACCTGGGTCGCGCTGTTCGGCGCCCCGGCCGTCCTGATCTACCAGGGCTGGACGTACTGGGTGTTCCGCAAGCGCATCGGCACCCGGCACATCCCGCCGGTGCACGCACCATGACCGAACTTCCCGGCCGCGACACCCTTTCCGCCACGGAGTCCACAATGGACCCAGCGCGACCGGGGAAGGGTCCGCTCGGCGCGCTGGCTCCACTTTCGAGTGCGGCGCGCCGAGCGTTGATCCTCAGTGGAATCCTCTCTTTCATCAACGCGCTTTTGCTGGTGGGACAGGCGTTCCTGCTGGCCGACGTCCTCTCCGCGGTCGTCCGCGGAACACCGGGGGACCGCACTGCCCAGCTGGCCGTGCTGCTCGCGCTCGTCGCAGGGCGCGCGCTGACCGGCTGGGCGGTGCGGATCGTTTCCGTTCGCGCGGCCGCCCGCGCGAAGGAGGAGCTGCGCGCCAAAGCCCTCGACCACGCCTTGAAACTCGGCCCGGAATGGATCGCGCGCCGCGGCCACGGCGAGCTGACTTCGTTGACCACCAAGGGACTCGACGCCCTCGACGCCTATTTCACCCAGTACCTTCCGGCTCTGGTGACCGCGGCGATCGTGCCGCTCGCCGCCGGCGTCGCGATCCTGTTCGCCGACTGGCCGTCGGCCCTGCTCGTCGTGATCACCGTGCCGCTGGTGCCGCTGTTCGCCATCCTGATCGGCAAGCACACCGCCGAACGGGTCGCCGAAGCCGCCGACGCCGAGCAACGGCTGTCCGGACATCTGCTGGAACTCGTCCGCGCGCTGCCGATCCTCAGCGCGTTCCGCCGCGCCGGGGCACAGGCCGAGACGGTCCGGAAGATCTCCGAACGTCATCGCCGCACCACACTCAAGACGCTGAAGGTCGCGTTCGCGTCGGCGTTCGCGCTCGAACTGATCGCGACGCTTTCGGTCGCGCTGGTCGCGGTCGTCATCGGCGTCCGGCTCGTCTCCGGCGACCTGTCGCTCGCCATCGGGCTCGGCGTGCTGATCCTCGTACCGGAGTGCTACCAGCCACTGCGTGCGGTCGGCGCCGCCTTCCACGCCAGCGAAGACGGTGTCGAGGCCGTGCGCCGGGTCGCGGACGTGCTCGCGGAACCCTTGCCGCCCAACGGCTCCGCGACTCCGGCCAAGGGCGAGATCCACGTCGGGGGACTGCGTGTCGCCAGGCGCGGCGGATTCGCGCCCGACGGTGAGACGTTCAGCGTCCGGCCCGGCGAGATCACCTGGCTGCGCGCGCCCAGCGGTGGCGGCAAGTCGACGACGCTCGCCACGCTGCTCGGTTTCGTGCAGGCGCACGACGGGACGATCACCGTCGGCGGCACCGACCTCGCCGATGCCGACCTGGAGCGCTGGCGCGAGAACGTCGCCTGGGTGCCGCAGTCGCCGGTGTTCGGCGGGGGCACGGTCCTCGACGAGGTCGGTGCGGAAGACATCCTCGGCGAACTCGGGCTGACCGGACTCGCCGACCGGCCGGTTTCGAAGCTGTCGCAGGGACAACGCCAGCGTGTCGCGGTGGCGCGGGCGCTGGTGCGGGTCCGGTCGGGCGCGTGGCTGCTGTTGCTCGACGAACCCACCGCGCACCTCGACGAGGTCAACGCCGCGCGCGTCATGGCCGCCGTCCGTGCGGCCGTCGACGACGGTGCCGCCGCGATCATCGCCGCCCACGAACGCGGTTCCGGTGTCGACATGTCGACTGCGACTGGGGTCGAAGCCAGTGCCATCGAGGAAAGCCGGGAAGTCCGGCCGCTGCCTTGGCGCGAACTGCTGCATGCCAGGTTCTTCGGCGGGGCGTTGCTCGGTGCCGCCGCGTTGCTCGCCGGGGTCGCGCTGACCGCGCTCTCGGGCTGGCTGATCGCCAAGGCGTCCCAGCAGCCGCCGATCCTGACCCTGACGGTGATGATCGTCGGCGTGCGGACGTTCGGCCTCGGCCGTGCGGGGCTGCGTTACCTCGAACGGCTGGTCACACACGACGCCGCGTTCCGGATCGCCGGAGCCCTGCGTGTCCGGCTGTGGGAGTCGCTGGTGCGGCTCGGCCCGGCCCGGGCACTTCGAGCGGGTGAAGAGCAGCGTCGGCTGGTCGGCGACACCGACACCGTGCGTGACCTGCTTCCGCGCGTGATCACTCCGCTGATCGTGGTCGCGTTGGTGGCCGTCGGCGCGGTCGCGGTCCAGACCGCGGTGCTGCCCGAAGCCGGGCTCGCGCTGGCGGCGGCCGTGCTGGTGAGCGCGTTCGCGCCACTGCTCGCGCTGCGGGCGGAGCGTCGCGCGACCAGCGCGCTGGCCGCCGGACGGCGTTCGGTGTCGGCGCAGGTGCTGAGCCTGTTCGAGGCCGCCGCCGAGTTGATCGCGTACGGGGCCGACAAAGAGCGTCGTCGACGAATCGCCACGACCGACGCCGCGCTGACCGCCGAAGCCCGGCGACAGGCCTTCGGCGCGGGTGCGGCCGACGCCCTGATCATCCTGGCGACGGGGGCCGCCACCGTCGTGAGCGCCGGGTTCGCCGTGAGCGCCGTCGCCGCCGGCGCGCTGAACCCGGTGCTCGCGCCCGTGGTCGCCCTGGTGCCGCTCGCGCTGGCGGAGGTCCTCTCCCTTCTTCCGCCCGCCCCGCAGCACTGGGACACCCTGCGTCAGGCCCGTCTGCGTCTCGCCGAGTGTCAGGAAAGGGTCGTTCAGGACGAAAAACGTCAGGAACGACCCTTTCCTGACACCGGCGGGGTGCGGATCCGCAACGCCGACCTCGGCTGGCCCGGCACCGAGCACCCGGTCCTCACCGGCGTCGACCTCGACATCGCGCCCGGCACGCACGTCGCCGTCGTCGGCCCGAGCGGCGCCGGGAAGTCGACGCTCGTCGCGGCCCTGCTCGGCTTCCTCCAGCCGACCAAGGGCGACGTCGCGACTCCCGCGAACGTCGCCTGGGCGCCGCAGGAACCGATGCTCGTCTCGACCACGGTCGCCGAGAACCTGCGCCTCGCCAAACCGACGGCGTCCGAGGCCGACCTGCGAAAAGCGTTGTACCAAGCCGTTCTCGAAGACGTCGAGCTCACCACGATGCTGGACAGCGCCGGGGCCGGTCTTTCGGGCGGGCAGGCGCAGCGGGTCGCGCTGGCGCGGGCCGTGCTGGGCGCCGAGCAGGCCGATCTCGTCCTGCTCGACGAGCCCACCGCCCACCTCGACGAGCCGACCGCGCGCACCGTCCGCGAACGGCTCGGCGAGGCGCTCGCCGGGAAGACCGTCGTCCACGTCACGCACCACGCCGCCGAAGCCGAGGAAGCGGACGTGATCCTGGAGGTCCAAGATGGCCGCGTCACAGCGCGCGCCTTGGCCGGAGCCGACTAATGTCGATAGCGCTCATGGATCCCACGCTTGCCGCGCGCGCACTGTCCGCCGCCACCGAGATCACCGGCACCGCCCTGTCCGGTGACGACCCGGGTGACGTGCTGGAGACCGTGGTCGCCCGCGCCGTCGAACTGGCCGAGGCCGACCTCGGTCTCGTCATGGTGCGCGCGGACGACGGCCAGGTGGTCGCCGAGGCCGCGCACGGGGCCACCACCCAAGGCCTGCGCGGGCTGGCCTTCTCCGCCGATTCCGCGGCAGGCCAGGTCGCCCGCGGCGGTGGACCGGTGGTCAGTGAGGACTTCACCGTCGATCCGCGCACGGCGCCGTTCGTACCGCCGGAGCTCCAGGGCTTCGGGCCGTTCGCCGCTTCGGCGTTCGGCGCCGGCGGGCGCGTCCTCGGCGCGCTCACCGTGTACCGCCGCCACGGCGGGGAACCGTTCTCCGCCAGTACGGTCGAGGTGCTCACCGCGTTCGCCGCGCAGGCGGGCGTCGTGCTCGCGCTGGCGGAGGGCGCCAACGCGCGGCACCGCGTGACCCTCTACCAAGAGCGTGAACGCATCGCGCGCGAACTGCACGACGTCATCGTGCAGCGCCTCTACGGCGCCGGGATGCAGCTCGACCGCGTCCGCAAGAACATGCGGAAGCGCTTCGCCCAGGCCGACGGCGCGCGGCTGTCCGAGGCGATCGACCAGCTCGACCAGACCATCGAAGAGATCCGCGGCACCGTGCGCGCCCTGCGCAGCCCGGAACCCGCGAACCAGGCCGTCACCGCCACCGACCTCGCCGAGTCCGCGCGGGGCGAGGTGCGTATCGCGGGCGAACTCCTCGGCTACCCGCCGACCCTCGAACTGTCGGGCGAACTCGCCGACATCCCCGCCGAGCAGGCGGACCATATCCGTGCCGCCCTGCGCGAAGCACTGTCCAATGTGGTCAGACACTCCGGGGCGAGCGAGACCCGCGTGACGCTCAGCCGCGACGCGGAAGGCGTCAAACTCCGTGTGCGGGACAACGGATCCGGGGTCCCGCAGGGGGTCGCCAAACGCGGTCTCCGTCATCTCGCCGAACGCGCGACGACGTCGGGCGGGCGTTTCTCGATCAATTCTTCCCCGAGTCTGGGGACTTTGGTCGCTTTCGACGTTCCGCTCGACTGAACCGTGTAACGGCTGGGGCCGGGGCGCGACTCTATGTGCATCGAACGCGCCCCGAGCGCGGATTCCCAGCGAAAGGACTCCCTATGTCCTCGGTTCGTCGCGCCCTCGGCACGGCCGTCATCCTTGCCGGTTTCTCCTTGTTCGGCCCTGCTTCCGTCGCGTTCGCGCTGGCCGAAGCGCCCGCGATCGCCGACCTGGACTGCGGTGACTTCAAATATCAGGAAGAAGCGCAGGCCGAACTCGAGAAAGATCGTTCCGATCCGCACGGGCTCGATCGCGACAAAGACGGAATAGCCTGTGAAGATCTGCCGAAGCGCGGAGCGCCGGCGACCACAACGAGCGCGCCGACCGCTCCTCCGATCACCACGGAAACACGGGCGCCGCAGTTCAAGGACAAGGATTGCGCCGATTTCCCCTCGCAGGCCGCCGCGCAGGCCGAGCTCAAGAAGAACCCGCGAGACCCGCACAAGCTCGACGGTGATCACGACGGATACGCCTGCGAATCCCGGTTCGGTGAACCCGCGAAATCCGGTCAGGTGAAGGTGAAACCCGTCGGTGGTGTCGCGACCGGCGGCGGAGATGCCGTCGAGAGCAACGGTGGGTTCCTGGAGGTCACCGCGGTCGCGCTGACCGGCGCCGCGTTGCTGACCGTGTCGGCCGCGGGCGCGTCCCTGGTCCTTCGGCGGCGTGCGGAGCGATGATCCGGCCCTCCTGGCGCCGGTGGCCGGTTCCGCTGGTCGTCGGCACGCTCATCGGGGTGGTGCTCGCGGCCGCGCTGACCGCGTGCGCCGTCCCTCCGTCGGGCAAGGTCGCGTCGCCGGCGCCGCCTTCCTCGGTGTCTTCCGTCGCGGAGGCGCCTCCGCTGGCGCCCGCGAAACCGGCCAGGCTCGAGATCCCGGCGATCGGCGTCCGCACCGGCGAGATCATCGACCTCGGTCTGGCCGGTGACGGCACCCTGGAGGTGCCGCACGACGCGGTCACCACCGGCTGGTTCACGGGAGGCCCTGCACCGGGCGAGATCGGGCCCGCCGTCCTCGCCGGGCACGTCGACTACAAGAAGGTCCCCGGCGTCTTCGTCCGGCTCAAGGAACTGAAGGCGGGCGACGAGGCTCTCGTCCACCGCGAGGACGGGATCACCGCGGTGTTCACCGTGTACGCCGTCGAGCGGCATCCGAAGGCGTCCTTCCCCACGGAGAAGGTCTACGGCGACACGACCGGGCCCGAACTGCGCCTGATCACCTGCGGCGGGGATTTCGACTCGTCGACCGGCAACTATCTGGACAACGTCGTCGCCTTCGCGAAACTGACGCGCGTTTAGATTCTCCGGATGCGCACCGTCTACGTCGTCACGCATCCGGAGGCCACGCACCACGTCGATCGCCTGGTCGGTGGGTGGTACGACTCCGAACTCACCCCCGAGGGCGAACGCGCGGCCGCCGCCGTCGCCGAGTCGCTGCGCGCGAAGGTGCCGGACGAGGTGGAGCTCTACGCCTCGGATCTGCGCCGCACCGCGAGGACCGCGGAACTGATCGGCGAACGGCTCGGCGTGACCCCCGTCCTGGACCGGCGGTTGCGCGAGAAGTCGTACGGGGAAGCCGGCGGCAAACCGCAGGCATGGCTGGACAGCCGGTTCGTCCCGCCTCCCGCCGTGGGCGAGCGGCTGGGGCACGACGAAGGAATCCCCGGTGCCGAAACGAAAGGCGCGATGGCGGCGAGGGTCTACTCGGCCATGGAGTCGATCCTGGAAAGCCCGTGCGCGCACCAGATCGTCGTCACGCACGGTGGCGCGCTCACCTTCGTGATCGCCGCGTGGATCCGGATGCCGCTCGAAGCGGCCGGGTACGCCGACTTCCGCGGTTCACCCGGCAGCGTCACCGTGCTGCGTGAGGACGACTACTTCCACAACCGGCAGGTCGTGACGCTCGCCGGGAAATGAAAGGATCTCCCCGGACCGTCGAAGACCATGTGGGGAGATGACATGCCGAGGTTCCTGCGAGCCGTGGCCCTTGCCGCCGCCGTGGCGGTCGTACCGGTGACCGTGCCCGGCACGGCCACGGCATCGATCGCGCCGCGCTGTCCACAGCTGCGGCTGGCCGAGCACTGGTACGGCGACAACGCGGCGAAGATCCAGCAGGTCATCTGCGGTAAGAAGCACGGCGACCGGCCCGTCGCGGTGTTCGATTGGGACAACACGGTCATCAAGAACGACATCTCCGACCAGACCGTCTTCTGGATGATCCGGCACGACAAGGTCCTCCAGCCGCGAAACAAGGACTGGCGCACGACAAGCCGCTACATGACCGAGGCGGGCGCGAACGCGCTGAGCAAGGCGTGCGGCACTGCGACTCCGGCCGGAAAGCCGCTTCCCACCAGCAAGAACATCGCCTGCGCCGACGAGCTCCTCTCGGTGCGGAAGAGTGCGAAGACGACCACCGGGGAAGAGGTCTTCGCCGGGAACAACCGGCGGTACATGGAGGCGGCCTACGCCTGGGTCGCGCAGATCAACGCCGGATACCGCCCGGACGAGGTCCGCGCGATCGCCCGGCAGGCCAGGGCCGCGGCGTTGCTGGCGCCGGTCGGGGCGACCCAGAAGGTCGGTTCGAGCACCCAGGTCGCGTGGATCCGGTACTACCCGGAGATCAAGGACCTGATCGCGACGCTGAACAAAGCGGGCTTCTCGACCTGGGTCGTTTCCGCCTCACCCAAGGAATTCGCGGACGTCTGGGGTTCCGCCGTCGGCATCCCGCCGAGCCGCACGCTCGGGATCTACTCGCAGACCACGAACGGCCGGATCAACGGACACCTCGAAGGCTGCGGCGGGCATGCCGACGGCGCCGACGAGATCATGACCTACATCGACGGCAAACGGTGCTACATCAACGAACGCATTCTCGGGATCCGCGGCGCGAAGGCGATGGAACCGGCACCGGCGGACATGCGGCAGGTGCTCGCCGGCGGTGACGCGACCACCGACGTCACGATGCTGCGCGACGCCACCGGAGTCCGCGTCACGCTCAACCGCAACAAGGACGAGCTGATGTGCCGCGCCTACGACAACGCGGACGGGAAATGGGCGGTGAACCCGATGTTCATCGAGCCCTTCCCGGCGCTGAGCCGCACCTACCCATGCTCGACGACGGCGTACGAAAACGCCGACGGCACACACGGTCCGGTGCTGCGCGACGACGGCACGGTCATCCCGGACCAGCGGGACACCGTTCATCCCTGAGCGGGTTCACGGTGAGTGACGTGCATGATCCGCGCTGCTAGCGTGTCGGATACAGCTGTGAGGGGGTTTACAGGTGACCGATCCGTTTCAGGCGGAGCTCGTCAAACAGGCCGTCGCGCTGGTGTTCACCGGTGGGGGCAAGGTCGCCGAGTACCTCTGGAAGAAGCTTTCGGGGCGGCGGGACGAGAAACGCCTGCGTTCCGACCCGGCCGCGCTGGAGGCCGCGGTTCGCCGCCTGGCCGCGGAAGATCCCGTCGTGGCGGGGGAATTGCGCGAGCTGGTCGGAAGCATGCTCGCGATGGGTCACGACCGGCCGCGGATCGTGCCCCGGTCACCGAATCTGTTCGACCGCGTCGGCGCTCAGGCTCAGCTGGGCGGCACAGGTGTCGTGGTGCTCTCGGGCCCCTCCGGGGTGGGCAAGACGACGCTCGCCGAGCACTACGGGACGCGCTCCGGTGGGGCGTATCCCGATGGCGCGCTGCTGATCGACCTCGCGGATCATCGCGACGGCCCGGGCGCGCCGTTGAGGATCAGCCAGGTGCGGGAGGCCGTGCTCCAGGCATTGGGCGTGGAGCCGAAGCTCATCACGCCCGGTGCCGGGGAACTGAAAACCCAGTACAACGACGTCCTCGGGCCGTTGCGCCTGCTTCTGGTCTTCGACTCGGTCGAAAACGTCCGCGATCTCCAGGCGCTGGTGCCTCCGGCGCCGATGAGCTTGGTGCTCGCGCTGACGGAAGGGCCGTCCGACGAACTCGTGACGCAGTATCCCCGGCATGTCCCCCTCAGCAGGCTCGAAGAGGGCGCGGATCGGATGCTTTTCGAAGCCATCGCGGGGACCGGCCTGCTCGCCGCCGATCCCGAAGGCGCGCTCGAAGTCCTCGTCGAATGTGACCGTTTCCCGGCGACGGTGGTCGCCGCCGCGATCGCGGCGAGGCAGCGGGCGGCACTGGCGGCTCGGCCGCTCAAGCTCCTCGCGAAGGAACTGAGCAGCGGGCGCGCACTCGGCCCCGTGAGTGCCGCCTTCGACCGGGTCCTCGCCGCGCTCCCGCCGCGGGAACGGGACCTTTGCCTGGCGCTGAGCGGAATTCCGGGGCCGAGCTTCACGTACGAGGCGGCAGCGGCCGTCGCCGGATGCGAACCGTTCGAGGTCCTCGACGCGCTGGTGCATCTCCAGTCGGTCTTCTTCGTGACCGAGGAGCCCGGCAAGCGCCTGCGGCTGACCAAACAGGCGAGGCAGGCGCTCACTCGCGCGGGTCATGAGCCGGACGGCGAGGGATTCCCGCGGCTCGTGCGTTTCCACCGCACCCGGGCGGTACAGGCGGATCACTGGAAGATGGGTGACCGGCGGCTGAGGCTGTACGACCAGACGTTGCCGGAGGGCACCCGGCCCTTGGACCTCGCCCCTGGACAGGACGCGATCGATCTGCTGGTCGCCGAGATCCCGGCGTACCGCGCGCTGGCGAAACCGGCCCACGACGCCGGGCTCCATCGCGAGCTGACGCAGCTCTGCGGCGCCCTGGAAATCGTCGGGCTGCACCGGGGACACCTGCGTGAGCTCGCGGAGATCAACGAACAGGGGATCGCGAGCGCGGAAGCCCTCGGCGACGTCCCGCTCCAGTTGAGGGTCATCGCACAGCAGGCACGGCTGTACTCGTTGCTCCAGGAGTTTCCGCGGGCGGAGAAGGAACTCGGCAAGCTGGGAGAGCTGCTGAGACGGCTCGAGTCACCCGAGACCGAAACGAATCGGCAGCTGCGGGCCTCGCTTTGGGAGTTCCGTGGGCTCTTCCACCGGGAACGAGGGCAGTACACCGAGGCGTCGGCGTGTTTCTTCGAGGCGCTGAAGATCAGCCGGACGTTGGGCGGGCTTCCCTTCCGAGGGCAAGGGCTGCACGCGAGGATGCTCGCCAACGTCCAGGTGCTGCTCGGGGACCTCGCCGGGGCGTTCCGGTTGCTGGAAGAAGCCGAGGCGAACACGGACCCCGGCAACAAACGTGACCTCGCCCAGGTCTGGCTGGTGCGGGCGAAGGCGCTGAGCCGATCGGGGACGGCGGAGGCCGCGCGGCAGGCGCTCGATCTGGTGCCGGAAGTCTGGCGCATGGTGGCCCCGACGGGGAGCGATCAGTACGACCTGGAGATCGCCGAGGCACTCGGGGACGCCGCTTGGGCAGGCGGGGACTTCGGCAAGGCACGCGAGTACTGGTCCGGCGTCTGGCAGCGGTTGCAAGCGGTCAAGCACCCGCGTGCGGGCGCGGTGCACGCCAAGATCTACACCGAGCCGCCCCTCATCCGGTGAACATCGAGGCGACGACGTTCCGGACGTGGTGGCCCTCCCGCACGCGGAACGATCCGGTCGCCGGGAAATTTCGGTTCCTTCGCCAGTAATAGGCGGAAATCGTGGCCAGCGGCTCACCTCGTGTGGTGAGTTCGACGACCGGTTCCCCGGCGCTCCACACCAGGCACCGCTCCGCGCCGATCCCGGCGATGAGCCCGGCATCGGGACGGCGATGGGCGATTTCCCTTGCCCAGCCGTCGAATTCCGCGTCCTCGCCGGTGAACTCGCAGTAGACCACGGCGGCGCCTTCAAGTTCGTCCAAAGTGGACAGTTCCTCGTGGGCGACGACATGGCGATCGGACGAGCCGGACCGCCCGGCCTGTTCGGTGGGGAACCGGGAAACCGTCAGATGGTCCGCGTGCTGCCGAACCTCGACGGAGAACGTCGCGGGCTCAGTGACCTCCGGCACCGGATCGGGAACGGGGAGGAAGACCGCCCGGGTATCCGGCTCCGTGAGGCGCATCAGGTCGTAGAGGACGGGGCGAAGAAGCTCCGCGCACTTGCCGGAGAACTCGACCGCCTGCGCCGCGACCTCGGTGAGCGGTCCTTCGGCGCACGCCTGGTCGACCTGTTCGCGCAGATCGCGCTCTTGGTCGAGCCTCGGGGCCCTGGCCAGCAGCTCGGCGAGCGGGGAATCCGGCACCACGGTGGCGGGTTCCCGGCTGCCGATCAGCACCGGGATCCGCGCGGCGGCCGCGTACAGCGCGATGGAGCCGCCGTCCGAGACCAGGCAATCCGCGGAAACGACGGCCGCCTGCCAGCCGCGTTGGGGCGGGATCACGGCGAGCCCCGCTCGCCGGGCCCGCGAGAGCCACGCGCGCAGCTGCCACGGACTGTGCGCGGCCCAGGCGCCCGGATGCGCGATGAGGCTGAACTTGTACTCGTCGACGGGGAGTTCGGTGAGCAGCCGTGCGGGCAGGCCCGGATCGGTGCCCAGCAGGGAATCGGGCCCCCAGGTGGAGGCCAGCACGACATGCTTGCGGTCACGGACGTCGAGCAGGCGCCGGTAGCGGGCCGCGCGGTTGAGACTGGCGAGCATCCGGTCGTGACAGGGGTCGCCGACCACGACGGCGTGCGGTTCGGCTTGCGGACAGTTCCGCCGCAGATAACGCAGCTGATTGCTGTGCGAAAGGCCGATCCGGCTGAGGACGACATGACCGTCGCGGACCAGCCGCGCCGGGTTCAGCCCGGAAATGACCGTCTGGTGCGGGTAGTGCTTCTGGTGCCCGATGCCGTGCGGAACGAGCAGGACGGGCGCGTTCACCCGGTGGAGTTCGTCGTTCTCGCTGGCGGCGATCGCCAGGTCGAACCGGGTCTCGACGGCCTGCTCCCAGGAGATGACCTTCGCGTCCAGCGAGGCGAGGAACTCACCGACCCCGGAGGACAGGATCGCCGGCTCGCGCTCGTTGTGGGTGAACACGATCTGGATCCGCGGATCGTCCTTCAGCAGCGACACGACGTCGAGCAGCCGGGTCAGGGTGGTGACGGTGCGGACGACGACCAGGACGCGGTGGGAGAACCGGACCGTGAGCCACTGGTCGAACTCGGGATCGACCGGGACCTTCGCCCAAAACGACGGGGGGGGGAACCTTTTTTCGCGCACTACCTGTCCCGGCGCGCGATCCACGCCGCGGCCTGCGTGCGGCGCTGCATGCCCAGCTTCGCGAGCACGGACGTCACGTAGTTCTTCACCGTCTTCTCGGCGAGGAACAGGCGCTCCGCGATCTCGCGGTTGGACATGCCCTGCCCGATCAGGTCCAGCACCTCGCGCTCGCGTTCGGTGAGCGAGCCGAGTTCGTCCTCGGGCGGATGCCGCAGCTTGTCGAGTACCCGCGCCGTCGACAGCGGGTCGAGCAGCGACCGGCCCGCCGCGACCTCGCGGACCGCGTTGACGACGTCCTGGCCGCGGACCTGTTTCAGCAGGTACCCGGCCGCGCCGGCCATGATCGCGCCGACCATGGCCTCCTCGTCGTCGAACGCGGTCAGCATCAGGCACTGCGGCGGGTTCGGCTTCGAGCGCAGCTCGCGGCAGAGCGCGATGCCGTCGCCGTCGCCGAGCCGCACGTCGACCACGGCGACGTCCGGCTCGACGTGCATCGCCACGGCGAGCGCCTCGTCCACCCCGCTCGCCTCGGCGACCACCTCGATGTCGGGCTCGTCGGTGAGGAGGTCACGCAGACCGCGCCGCACCACCTCGTGGTCGTCGATGAGCAGCACCTGGATCGGCATACCCCCACGTTACTTCGAGGCCGCCCAGTAAACCGCCTTGGCCACCTGCGAGTACAAGCCCTTCGGGTGATCGCGGAACAGCGGTTCGGTGCCGAACAGCACCGCCCGCCCGCCGAGTCCCGTGGTCCCGGACACGACGGCCGCCTGGCCCGCCGCCTCCAGCGGCCCGCCGGTCCCGTCGTCCCGGGTGCGCCAATGCCCCGCGACCAGGGGATTCCCGCTCGCGTAGCGCTGCTCGACGGTGACCGAGGAGCCGAGATCGGTGAACCAGAACGGCCCGTAGACGAACGAGTCCGGCAGCGCGCCGGCGCCGACCGGGCCGGTCCCGTTGACGACCGAAACGACGCCGTTCCCGTCCTCCCAGCCCGCCACCGGACGCGCTTCGAGAAGTCCCGCGTCGGTGTTGAACCGCGCACCCGTGGCACCGCGGGTGACCACGCCGCCGCGGGCGAGGAAGGCGCGCAAAGCGTCCTTCGCGGCCGGGGTGAGGTCTGTGTACCGCAGTCCCGATGAGACGAACAGCAGGTCCACCCTGGACCAGTCGAAGCCCGCGTTGAGCATCGCCGCCGACACCGGCCGCACGTCGAAGCCCATGTCCCGCAGCGCTTTCAGCTCGTCCGCCCCGACGGCGGCCGCGATCGTCTTGCGGCTCAACGGGGTCGCCGTCCCGTGTGCCTCGGTGAACCGGACGCCGTAGCGGTCCGCCACCTCGGCGGCGGCCGGGCGGGCCGACGCGGGGACGACGATCGTGCCGTCGTCCGTGCGGCCGAGGGCGAGGCCCCGGTTCAGCAGGTCGTTGACGGCACTGACGTCCGTGGCATCGACCAGCTTCAGCGCGAGGTCCCGGCCGGGAGCGGCGTCGACGCCACCGGTCGGCGACGCCGCGACGACGTCGTGCGCACGGACGTCGAGCCTGCCCTGCTTCACGATGTCGACCGACGCGCCCCAGAGCAGGCGGTGGCTCCAGCCGGAGATGTCGTACATGACCGGCACCTTCGCCGAGATGTCGCTGCCCTGCTCCAGCATCACGTTCGCCAGGCCGCGTTTCGGCTGGTGCATGTCGACCAGGTACGAACCGGCCGGATAGCGGCGGCCCGCCAGTGAGAACGGGCGATCGGCCTGCCGCACCCGGACGTCGTTGGCCACCAGATGGTCGACCAGCCGGGAAGCAGCGACGGCCGAACGCTGGTCCGCCCCGGCGGGGATGACGTACGCCCGCGGGAACTCCGTGCGGTAGCGGTCTTCCGGCCCGAAGCCCGGCACGAACCCGTCGGGGATCTCGCGCTGCGCTTCACCGGCCGTGCCGCGGCGGAACATCTCGATCTGGTTCGCGATGAGCTCGCCGCGGTTGCGGTCGACGTAGCCCAGCGTGCTGCCGATGGTGGCCTCGACGACTTCGGTGTTGATCACCGCGCGCCGCTGGAGTTCCGCCACCGGCTGGGTTTCGTAGTCCGCGTTGTTCACCCGCATCGGGATTTCGATCGTGAACGACACCGCGCCGTGGTACATCGCGTACTGGGCGGTGTAGATCGGCGCCCAGCCGTCCCAGCTGCCGGGGTCGTAGTCGCGGAACGGGATCTCCGGCTTCGCCGTCTCGGGGCGCCCGAGCGCCTTGACCGCCTGCTCCATGCCGAGCCCGTTGGCGTACCCGTGCTTGATGTAGAGGTCGAAGTCGTAGTTCTGGCCGTGCGGCGGCGTGGTCGGCTCGATGAGCGTGTTCGCGACGTAGCCGTGTTCGTCCAGCATCATCAGCGGCTGCTTGCCGATCGCGATCCCGCGCATGGCCCGCACCTCCGGCTGCGACGCGGTGACGAAGTCGCGGTTGGGGTCGAAGCCCTGCGACGTCTGCCGCGTGCCGGCGACGCGGCCGTCCGGATTGGCCGTGACGTTGAAGTAGAAGCGGTTCCGTTTCAGCAGTTCGACGGTCTTGGGGTCGTTCGACGTCGCCAGCTTCTCGATGACGCGGAGCGCGCCGTCGGTGCCTTCCCATTCGTTGCCGTGGATGTTGTTGTTGATCCACACCGGCGCCTTGTAGCCGTGGCGCAGGAACGGGTCGCGCGCGGCCCGCGCCGGATCGTTCTCGATCAGCGACCGCCAGGCGTCCTGCCGTCGCGTCTCGGACCGGCTCTCCGGCGCGGTCAGTGTCACCAGGTAGAGGTCGCGGCCCAGCCCGGACTGCCCGGCGATCTCGACCGAGATCCGGTCACTGCGCGCCTGCAACGCGTTCAGCTTCGGCGCGATCGCGTGATACGGCGCCAGCCCGAGCTTGATCGACTTGTCGGCCGTGTTCTCCGGATACACGCGCAGCTTCGTCTTGCGCGGATACCCCGAATGGTCACCCGCGACGTTCTCGCCCGCCGCGGCCCGCGCGACGCTCATCGGCGGGTCGGTCGCGGCCACCTCGTTGCGCTCCGGCCCGTTGCCGGGATCGCGATGCGGCGCCGTCGGCGGTGGCGCCGCGTACGCCGGCGCGGCGACCGCGCTCAGTGACAGCATCAGGGCCAGGAACACGGTGCGAGCCGAACGCGACAAGGGCCACCTCCAGGGACGTCGGCACAGTGTTTCCGCCGAAGGAACGCCCCACAAGACCCGAAAGGCGGCTAACCGGGCGCCGGGAACCGGTGTTCGTTCCGATCGATCTTGGCGTTGGCCGCCTCGATCAGGTCCACCCCGAGGCTGTTCGCCAGCTGGAGGAGATACAGCGTGACGTCGGCGATCTCGTCGACGACGTTGTGCGCCAGCTCAGGGTCGGAGCGCCACTTCGCCGATTCCTCCGGCGTGAGCCACTGGAACAGCGAAGTCAGCTCGCCGACTTCGCCGGACAGCGCCATGACCAGGTTCTTCGGGGTGTGGAACGGTTCCCAGGCCCGTGCCGCGGCGAAGTCGCGGAGGCGCTGGTTGAGGTCGTCGAGAGTCACGTGCCGTGCCTACCAGATCGTCACGGTGCGCTAACGGCCGTATGGCGGACGAGCGTTGACGTGCAATTTGCAACTTGCCTAGCGTCGCTGGGCGTCGGGGAACGATCCGGAAGGAAAGTCTTGACGTACCAGCGAAGCCTTCGCGCTCGCATGCTCTCCATCGCGTTCGTGCCGAGCGCGGCCTTGGTGCTCGTCGCGTTGTTCATCGGCGGATTCCTCGTCCAGCAGGCCATCCAGGACCGCGACGACGCCGAGGCCGGGGCCATCACCCTGGCCGAGGCGAGCCGGGGGATCGCGTCGCTGCAGCGGGAGCGGGCGGTCGCGTTGCGGGCGCCGGGCAGCCGTTCCGCCACATACACCGCGTACGCCGACCGCATCGACACTTCGCTTTCTTCGTTGCGCGAGGTCGCGCGGGCCGCTCCGGACGCCGAAGTCGGCTTTCAGCAGACGATCGCCGTCGAGCTGCTCACCGCCGTCGAAGGCATGGACCGCAGCGATTCGCTCGCGGTCGCCGGGATCGACGACGAGGGGCGGCGCGACTATGCCGCCACCGTGGGCGCTTACCGGTCCAGGCTCGACGCCGTCGCCGGAAAGCTGACGGAAAGTAGCCGACGGACCTACCGCGAACTTGTCGGGAGTGTGGACTGGAGCCGGTTCGGCGCGGTCGAAACCGCGTTGAGCGCGGCCACGCCACCGCCCGTCGGCCAGGAGGCTTGGCGCGTCGCGGCCGGCGTCGTCGGCCGGACCCTCGGCGATCTCGCCGCACGCCAGATCGAGTACTCGGCGCAGCTCGCGATCGACGGCGGACGCCGGGTGCTGAGCGGCGCCCTCGCCGCCGCCGCGGCGATTTCGCTGCTCGCGGTGGTGGTGATGGCGATCGTCATGCAGCTGGCCAAGCGGCTCCCGATCCCGATCATCCGCTGCCCTTCCCGGCTCGACGCGGTGCCGCTGACCTGGTCACACCTGGTGAGCGATTACGCCGAAAAGAGCACGCTGTTGGCCCACACGAGTCGGCGAAGCGGTCGGGCAGACTTGTCCGGGTGAGTTCCCCGACGGATCTGCGCCCCTACCTGCGTACTTTGGACGCGGAAACGCTGGCGGACCTGCTGCACGCCCAGGCCGAGCGTGACCCTGAGTTACGGCAGGCTCTGGAGAACCGTTTCGCCACCCAGGGGAGTGACGTCGCCGAGGCGCACCGCCTCCTCGACACCGCCGTGCTGGCGGGCAACGTCGAGTACGCCGCGAAGGTCGGCTCCGTCCTCGATACGCTTCAGCGGCTTCTCGACGCCGGCAGCCGGGCCGACCTCGCGCCGCTCGCCCGCCGGACCGTGGACGACATCAGCGAGATGCTGGAACAGATCGACGACACCTCGGGCGAGGTCGCGGACCGGCTGGACCGGGCCGTCGAGCTGTACGCGCGGGCCTGCGTGGCCCGCCCGCCGGATCCCGAAAGCCTGGCCGCCTGGATCCTCGAAGTCGAGTTCGACGGGCCCGGCTGGCCGGCCATCGAGTTGGCCGACTTCGCCTCCGCCTTGGGGGAAAAGGGGATCGCGCGGATCCAGTCCACTGTGGACAAGGTGCTGGCGGAGCAGCCGTCCGGGGCGAAACGCGAGACGGCCGAGCGGCTGCGCGAGGAGCTGGCGGAGGTGTCCGGCGACGTCGACGCGCTCGTCGCGATCCTCGCCGCCAAGCCGCCGCGGGTGGACGTCAGTCTCAAGATCGTGCGTGTCCTGCGTGCGGCGGGGCGGCACAGCGAGGCCATCGCGCACGCGGCGCGGGCGCTCACCCACGACAAGAAGGAAGAAGCGCCTCAGGCGGAAAAAGATCCTTTGTCGCGTAAGGACTTCGACGAGAATCCCACGGCCGCCACCTACCTCGCCCTGCGCGAGGAGTCGCTGGAAACGGGGCGCTGGGTCGCCCAGCGGAAGACCGCGCTGGCCCGTCTGCGCGAACTCGCCGCCGGGAGCACCCCGGCCGCCGACGAACTCGTGCGCGCGTTGCTCGGCGAGGACCGCGCCGACGAGGCTTGGCGGGCGGCGGTGCGGTTCGAGGCCTCTTTGCCGGTGCGCGTCGAACTCGCGGACGCGCGTTCGGTCGCCCATCCGGCAGAAACCATTCCCGTGTATCGGGACCATGTCGAAGAATTGATCACGCGGAAAGATCCGAACTCCTACCGTGAGGCCGCCCGGCAACTGCGCAAACTGCGCACGGTGCACAAAAAGGCCGGTATGGCGGAAGAATTCAGCTCGTACCTGGGCACATTGGTGGAAATACACAAACGCAAGACCCGGCTGATCGCCGAGGTCAAGGCGGCGAGAATCGCGATTCCCAAACCGGTCGGCGCGTAACCGCGGCCGCCGGCCGTCGTTATTCGAGTGAACCGAGGAAACCCGGCGAAGAAGGTCGAAGTCGCGGTGGTCCTGTAACCGGTTTCCGCCCGCGTCCTCCCCGCGGACGGGACCCGTGTTCCGCGCCCGGGACCACCGCGACGAGCCCGATCGGGGCCGCGTGAAAACATGTCGCCATGAGTCCGGTCAGCCGTGCCCGCAAGAAGGCAGCCCAGCCCTCCACCCCGAGTGTGACGGGCCTCTTCAAGGACGTCCTCCGGGACTTCTCGACCCTTGGCGCCGAACCCGAGGTGCTCGACGTCGAGCTGCTGACGTCCGAGGTGCTCGGCCAGTGGTGGGACATCGAGGTCGAGGAGGACGAGACGCCACTGGGCCTGGAGCTCATCGCGTTCGCCGAGCGGAAGATCACCCCCGCCGCGGCCGCGCTGCTCGCCGGATTGCGCGTCTTCGCCGAGACCGAGGAGGAGCGCGAGGCGGCCGCTTCGGCGCTCGGCACCGTGCTGGGCCGCGGGATCCCGGAGCCGGAGTGGGCCGGGGACCTCGCCGCGGTGACCGTGGGGGACTGCTGGCGGACCGGCGACGTCTTCGGTGACGAGTCCTCCCTGCTCTGCGTGTTCTCCCGCGGCGGCGTCGAGCACGGCCTGCTCGCGCTGGTCGACTTCACCGAGGGCGGCCGGATCCGCGACGTCGTCGTGGTCGACAAGCCGCAGGACGTACTGGCCGAGATGCGCCAGCAGGCCGCCGACGACCCGGACCTGGTGACGTTGGAGCGGGTGCTGCCCGAGCGCGCGCACCAGCTGCTCGCGGACGGCCTCGCCGCGACGGACGTCGTCGAAGAACCCGACGTCAGCGAGGATTACGCGCGGTTCCACGCGCTCGCGCTGGCCTGGATCCGGGCGATGCCCGCGCCGGAACCGTCGCCCGAGATCTCCGAATGGCCCGAGCAGGTCCGCGAAGAGGTCGTCGCCGACTTCATCGGCTCCGGACTGGTGGAGGACACGGACGCGACGCGGTTCTACGCGCGTCTTCTCGTCGACTACGGCTGCGAGACCGAGCCGGGCAGCCCGCTGCGGGTCGGTCCCGAGAAGCTCGCCCGGTTCCTCGAGTCGCTACTGGACGGCGAGTTCGAGATCGACGAGGCCTACGAGGACGCGCTGGAGCCCGCCCTGCTCGGCTGGGTCACCTGGGCCGCCGACCGCGCCGGGCTGCCCGAGGCCGCGCGGGTGGCGCTGCTGGAGAGCGCGACCGAGTTCCTGGAGGAGTTCGCGCAGGACGAGGACTCGGCGCTGGACGTCTACTTCGACGGCTCGGAAGGGATCGAGGACCCGGCGGAACTCGCGGACGCGCTGGCACGCCGCATGTTCGCCGTCCCGACGGTCTACGCGGAGATCGGCGACGAGGAGCTGGAACTCGAGCCCGCCGACCCCGAACAGCGCCGCCTGCTGGTGATCGGTGAGCACCCCGAGTACCACGAGGCGCTGGCCGAGGAGACCTTCGACGGCGAGCCGAGGATGCGGCTCGCGCTCAAGACCACGATCGTCGACCAGCTCTGGGACGACGAGCCCGCCGAGGTCTGGCAGGCCGTGCGGCGGCTGGGCGAGACCGGGCAGGAGCGTGAGGAGATCTTCGACCGCCTCATCGAGGCGCTGTCCGCCCAGCTCACCGAAGCGGGCGAACACGAGATGGACTACGACGTCGACGACTACCGGAAGGCGCTCGACGAGCTCTGAGCGCCGGAGGCTCAGCTCAGCGGAGCCGCGGGGGAGCCCTTGGTCTCGGCGACTTGGGGCTTCTTCCGGCGCCGGTCCCCACGGGCGTCGTCGAAGTCGACGACGAAGGCGCCGGCGGCCATGGCCACCAGGAGTGCGAGTCCGAGAATCGAGCCGACCCAGGTCAGGATGAGCGAGAACATCGTGACCCTCCTCCCTGCTCAAGGCCTTTCGAGACCTTTCGTTCCCCTGACACAAGGGTCGCTGTGGGGGGCGGTAGCCGGTATCGGCCAACCGGTTACACGTACTGAGCGTGGATCGGCCGATCGGCCGAGGAAACCCGCTCGGCGACAGCGGTGCGCGACGAGAGGGCATCAACGGCTCGCCGGTGGTGCGAAGGCTCCTGCTTGTGAGGGAACGGCGGGACCCGCGATCGTCCGGTTACGGGGTGTGTCGATCAGAGCTTGCGCAGCCGGACCCGGTTGATCGTGTGGTCGGCGTCCTTGCGGAGCACGAGCGTCGCCCGCGGCCGTGTCGGTTTGATGTTCTCCATCAGGTTCGGCTCGTTGATCGTGTGCCACAGGTGGCGAGCCTCGGCCCGGGCTTCGTCGTCCGGAAGGCCGGCGAAGTGGTGGAAGTGCGACGCGGGATCCGCGAAGGCGGTGTGCCGCAGCTTGAGGAAGCGCTCGATGTACCAGCGTTCGATGTCGCTCGTCGGCGCGTCCACGTAGATCGAGAAGTCGAACAGATCGGAGACGGTGAGCCGAGGACCGGGCTGAAGGACGTTCAGCCCTTCGAGGATCAGGATGTCGGGCTGCTGAACGACCTGTTCCTCGTCGGGAAGGATGTCGTAGGCGAGGTGCGAGTACACCGGCGCGCTGACCCGTTCGGCCCCGGACTTCACCTCGGTGACGAACCGCAGCAGCGCCCGCCGGTCGTAGCTCTCCGGGAAACCCTTGCGGTGCATGATCCCGCGCCGGACGAGTTCCGCCCGCGGGTAGAGGAACCCGTCGGTGGTGACCAGGTCGACCCTGGGGTGATCCGGCCAGCGGGCGAGCAGCGTGCGCAGGATGCGGGCGGTGGTCGACTTGCCGACGGCGACGCTCCCGGCGATGCCGATGATGTAGGGCACCTTGGTGCCCCGGCTGTCCTCACCGAGGAAGGTGGTGGTGGCTTCGTACAACCGCTGCCGGGCGGCGACCTGGAGATTGATCAGCCGGGAGAGCGGGAGGTAGACCTCGGCGACCTCGGTCAGGTCGACCTGTTCACCGAGACCGCGCAGCCGCAGCAGTTCCGCGGCGGTCAGCGGCAGGGGAGTCGACCTGCGCAACTCACGCCACTGCTCACGGTGCAGCTCGACGTAGGGACTGAGCTCACGGACCCGCGGCATCGCACACTCCTCGCCCGTCGCCTGCGCTGGCGCCGTACAAAAACCGTGTTGACGAGTTCTCGGCGGGTGAACGTGCCTCGAACCGGATGAAGCCGCTTTAACGGTAGGGCTTACGGCTCGTGAACGCGCCGCGATGTGATGTAGCCCGCTTCGGGGCGCTACCGTCCGTTACGAGGACGACCGGGCGTGAAGACCTCGTCCCAGGCCGCGGCGACCTGCCGGGCGCAGGAGGCGGGGGCGACCCCGCCGACGCCGGTACCGAGCCCCGGCATCGCGATCGTGTGCACGAGATCACGGACGCGGCCCTGGTCGAGACGGCCGTCGCGCCACTGCTGGAACACAGCGCGGGCCGCGAGGTACGGGTGCACGGTGTCGCGCGGGAGGCGTTCGCCGGGTTCCCGCATCGTCGGCGCGCTGATCAGCCAGGCGGGCTCCGCCTCACCGGTCGGCACGATCACCGCTTCGCCGATCGGCAGCTCGCCGCCGTGGTAGGCGAGGACGGCGCTGCGGACGTTCTGCTCGACGCCGGGATACGCGCGGGCGTAGACGGCGTCGATGCCGCCACGCATCCAGCCGTAGGAGTTCGCGGGGCTGACGACGGCCTGCGCGACGACGTCGAGCACGGAGCCGCGGTGCACGAAGACCCGGCCGTCCACGGTGTCCGCGACGGTCGTCCAGGCTTCGGCGAGCAGGTCATCGACGGCGCACAGCACCAGCTCCGGAGTGGGATGGTCCGGCACGGGAGTGAAAGAGGAGCCGCCATCCTGGTGGCCGGTGTGCGTGCCCGGTTCGGCGGTCACGCCCTAAGCATGGCAAAAAAAGCCACCCGGCGTAACCGGTGCGCGTACCGGCTGTCCGAGTGAAAGTCGCCACCCGCGCCGTGCGTAATCTGGCGGGGTGTCACGGATCGCCTACTTCGGCCCCCAGGGAACCTTCACCGAACAGGCCGCGCGCCGGCTCGCCTCCGGTGAGGAGCTGATCCCCGCGGAGACCATCCCGGCGGCACTGGCCGCGGTGCGCTCGGGCGCGGCCGGCGCGGCCTGCGTCCCGATCGAGAACTCGGTGGAGGGCGCGGTCACGGCCACCCTCGACAGCCTGAGCGAGGCCGAGCCGCTGGTCGCGGTGGCGGAGGTGCTGCTGCCCGTCCACTTCAGCGTGCTGACCCGGCCGGGGACGACCGAGATCCGCACCGTGGCGAGCCATCCGCACGCGCTCGCGCAGGTCCGTCACTGGGTCGAGGCGAACCTGCCCGGCGCGCATCCGGTCGCGACGTCGTCCACGGCGGCGGCCGCGGTCGCGGTGGCCGAGGGCGAGTTCGACGCGGCCGTCACCGCGCCGGTCGCGGTCGAGCACTATCCGCTGGAGGTGCGGGCCACCGAGGTCGCCGACGTCCGTGACGCGAAGACCCGGTTCCTGCTGGTCCGCGCCCCCGGCGAGCTGCCGGAGCCGACCGGGGCCGACCGCACGTCGATCGTCGCCGCGGCCACGAATCGGACCGGCGCCCTGGCCGAGCTGCTCACCGAACTGGCGGTCCGCGGGATCAACCTGACCAAACTGGACGCCCGCCCGACCAGGAACAACTTCGGCGAGTACCGCTTCTTCATCGACTTCGAGGGGCACGTGGCCGAGCCCCGGATCGGCGACGCGCTGGCCGCGTTGCGCCGCCGGTGCCGCAACGTGCGGTTCCTCGGCTCCCACCCGCGCGCGGACAACGGCACGACCGAGATCGAGCCGGGCGCCGCCAACGAGGATTTCACCGACGCGATCGACTGGGTCCAGTCGGTACGGAAGGGAGCACAGGCGTGAAACTTCTCCTCGTCCGCCACGGCCAGACCGACGGCAACGTGCGCGGCGCGCTCGACACCGCGCTGCCGGGGCCGCCGCTCACCGAGCTGGGCCGCGAGCAGGCACGGGACCTCGCGACGCGGCTGCACGGCGAGCCGATCGTCGCCGTCTACGCCTCGCAGGCGGTCCGCGCCCAGCAGACCGCCGCGCCGCTGGCCGCCAAGCTCGGCCTCGACGTCCAGGTCCTCGACGGCGTGCACGAGGTCGCCGCGGGCGACCTCGAAGGCAAGACGGACAAGGACTCGATCACCACGTACATGAGCGTCGTGCGCCGGTGGACCCTCGGCGAACTCGACCCGCCGATCCCCGGCGGCGAGACCGGCGCGCAGGTCCGCGCCCGGCTGCTCGACGCGGTCTCCCGGCTGCGCGCCAAGCACGAGCAGGCCGACCCCGACGGCACGGTGGTGCTGGTGAGCCACGGCGGCGCCATCCGGCTGGGCGGCGAATGGCTCGCCGGGAACGTGACCGCGGAGATCGCCAACCAGGGCCTCATCCCGAACACCGGCATCGTCGAACTCGTCGGGACCGCCGCCGGCTGGACCTGTCTCACCTGGGCGGAAACCTCCGTCGAACCTTGACCTACTGGTCCGAAGTCTGTGAAGGCCTCCTTGAGGGACTCTGGGTCCCTCAAGGAGGCCTTCACAGACCGGGAACGCAAGTGCGCGAGTGCGGCGCCACCGCACGCCTCGTGAGTGGCGTTTCGGGTTAGAACCCGAAACGCCACTCACGACCGCCGGTCCCGGGGCGAAAGCGTCCTTCACCGCGTCTCATGCGGGTATGGCTCCTTTCAGCCCGTTTGCCTCCACCCCCGCCGGGGAACACAGCACACAAGATCTATTAACACCTTGTGGGGAATTAACCGCTGCGGCGCAACCTCGTCGGCGGACGACACGTCTACTGGACGGTGGGTCACCCGGATACAGGGAGGCGAATGACCATGGTTCGTTCGAAGTTGATCTCCATCGGCGGTCTCGTCGCGGGTACCGCCGGGCTGTTGATGCTCAGCGCGTGCGGTGCGGAGAACGCGCCCGTCGCGCAGAACACGTCCGCGTCGCCGTCGAGTTCGGTGCCGGACACCTCGGCGGCGCCCAGCGCGACCTCTTCGGCTCCGGCCCCGGCTCCACAGCCCGTCCAGCCGCCCGCGCAGGCGTCGAAGAACGACGGGCTCTGCAAGGCGGGCGACGTCAAGCTGTCCCTCCAGGACAGTGACGCCGCCGCGGGCACGGTGTACCGGAAGCTCGTCATCACCAACACGAGTGGCAACTCGTGCACCATCCAGGGCTTCCCCGGCGTCTCCTACGTGACGGGCGCCGACGGTCACCAGGTCGGCGAGGCCGCGTACCGCGACGGCACCAAGGGCGGCCCGGTCCAGCTGGCCAACGGTGAGAGCGCGATCGCCGACGTCGGCTTCGTGAATGTCCGCAACTACCCGGAGGAAGTCTGCAAGCCGGTCGAGACCCGGGGCCTGCGGGTGTACCTGCCGCAGGAGACGGCGTCGAACTTCCTGGCGGTGCAGGGACTCGGCTGCACCGGCAAGATCTCGGGCAACCAGCTGACGGTCAAGACCGTCCACAAGGGCTAGAGCTGCGTGCAGAGCTGTTCGGCCTGCGCGAGGTGCCGCTGCCCCGAGATCTGGTTGAAGTGCAGGCTGAACACCATCCGGCTGACGCCGTCGATGTGGTCGGCCAGCGGCCGGTAGGTGTCGTTGGCGGCGGCCGCCGCGGCGGAGAGTTCGCGTGCGGCCGTCATCCGGTGCAGGACCTCGGGCGCCAGCACGGCAACGGTCCGGTCGCCGGGCGCGGAGTCGGTGGTGTCGGGGATCGTGCCGACCCTGGCCAGCGCCGCGCACGCCGCCTGCGCGTCTTCGAGCGCCCCGGCGTTGACGCCGGAGAGCGCCCAGAGCATGCCGATCACGCCGCCGCCGATCACGAAACCGATGACGGCGGTGAGCACTTGCGGGCGTCTGGAAGGTTCTGTCGTCCCCACGCCGGCCTCCGGCACCAGTGTCTGCTGCATCGCGGACCTCCCCGTCACCCGTGGCGGTGATGGGCTATTTCAGCACCAAAGACCTTGGTTTTCACCGGTCTTGGTGGAGAACCCGCTCCTCCGTGGCCGATTCGTCATCGAAGGCGCCGGGCCGTAACGAGACGAACGCGAAACCGGCTACGCCGAACAGCAGCAGCCCGGACGTGAGGAACGTCCGGGCCGGGGAACCGAGGGCGTGGGTGAGGACGCCGCCGAGCAGGGCTCCGATCGGGATCGCGCCCCAGACGACGGTGCGCCACACGCCCAGCACCCGGCCGAGCAGGTCGCCGGGGACGAGGGTGTGCCGTGCCGTCCCGAGCACGATGTTCACCGCGACGACGGCCGCCGCGAACAGGCCGAACAGGGCCGCCCCGGCCACCGGCGAGCTCGTCAGGCCCATGCCGGTGAACGCCGCGCCGCAGCAGGCCGTGCCGCCGAGCAGCACTGCTCGACGGCTGAACGCCTTCACCAGCCGCGGAGCGAGGGCAGCGCCGAGCAGACCGCCGATACCGCCGACGAACGCGAAGAGCCCGAAGGCCGCTTCGCTGAGGCGCAGGTACTCGATCGCGTACAGCACCAGCTGCGCCTGCGCGAGTTCGCTGACCAGGCTGATCGCCCCGGCGAGGACCACCAGGCGCAGCACCAGCCGGCTCTGGTTCAGCCAGCGGAAACCTTCCGCCAGTTCGGTGCGGAGGTCGGTGGTGGCGCGTTCGGCGGTTCGCGGCCGGTAACTCCCGGCGAGGCCGATCAGCACGACCGCCGCGATCGCGAAGCCCACCGAGTTGAGCAAGAACGGGAAGGTTGCGAAGAGCGCGAAGGTGGCGCTGCCGATGGGCCCGCCGAGGAAGGTCTGGCCCACGATCTCGGTGGCCTGGAGCTTGCTGTTCGCGCCGTCGAGCGAACCCTCGCCGACGACCGCCGGGATGAGCACGTTCGCGGCGCTGTCGGCGACCACCTCCGCGAAGCCGATGAGCAGAGCGGCGGCGTAGACCATCCAGATCGTCACGCCGCCCGCGGCGACCAGCGCGGCCGTCCCGCCGACGACCACCGCCCGGACGCCGTTCGCGAGGATCATCGCCCGCCGCCGGTCGACCCGGTCCAGCAGCGCGCCCGCCGGGAGCGCGAACAGCAGCCACGGCAGGAACTGGGTCGCCGAAAGCCCGGCGATGAGCAGCGGATCCCGGGTCAGGGTGACCGCGAGCAGCGGGAACGCGACCTTGCCGATGCCGTCGCCGAGGTTCGACGCCGCGCTGGACGCGAGCAGCCAGCGCAACCGCCGGTCGCTCCTCCTTCGCACCGTCGATTCGGCCATGCACCGCCTCCCCAGGCATTCGCCGGCGACGGCCGGCGACAACGTGTCGAAAAGTTTAGCGGGGCTGTCGCCCAAAGTGGCGGGGTTGTTACACCCAGTTAAGAATCCGGAGAACCCTTGGTGCTCCACGCACAAAAATCACCGACCATGCGGCCCCCGGCGCGGAATCCGTCGCGAGGAGAGCAAGGGACCTTTGCTATCACCCGCGCGGCGGCTCAGCCCCACCCGAGTTCGTGCAACCGCTCGTCGTCGATGCCGAAATGGTGGCCGACCTCGTGGACCACCGTGATCAGCACCTCCTCGACGACGTCCTCCTCGGTGTCGCACATCTGCAACAGCGGGCGCCGGTAGATCGAGATCCGGTCGGGCAGCACCCCTCCGTACTCGTGGGTCCGCTCGATCAGCGCGACGCCGTGATAAAGCCCGAGGATCGTGGGCGACTCCTCGTTGAACTCCTCCACGAGCACCACGACGTTGTCCATGGCGTCCGCGAATTCGGGTGGGAGCTCGTCCAGTGCCTCCGAAACCAGCTCTTCGAAACGCTGCTGGGTCATCTCGACGGGCACCTGATCACCCTCCGGTCTTCGGCGGCGAGGAAGACGACGGCGGCGGGGACTCGCCGGTGCCGACCTTGACGCTCCCGGTGACCGGCGCCAGCCCCTTGTTGTCCGGCAGGACCGCCGCCACCTTGCAGTTCACCAGCGTCGATCCGGCGTCCCAGCTCTCCTGCTCGCGGACGTCCCAGCTGATGATGAGCTTCTTCGCCGCCAGGTCCGCGTTGCCGCTGTACTCCTGCGCGGCCGTCGAGCACTCGGTGTCCAGCCAGGTGTTCTGCTGCTCCTGCGACGGGTAACCGTCCTTGAACTTCGTCTTGAGGTCGAGCGTCGCGAAGATCTCGTACGAATGCGCCTGCGCGCAGTCGATCGGGTCGCCGAAGCTGTTGTTGAGCAGCGCGAGGCAGGTGCCCGGCTCCCACACCGCGGACTGGTCCTGCTCCTTGGCCGGCCCCTTGGTCGGCTGCAGTTTGCCGCCCTGGCCCGCCCACTGCAGGCCGCACCGCAACTGCCGGTCGCCGTCGGCCCACTGCGCGGGCGTCGGCCGGAGCAGGTTCATGCTCAGCTTGCCGTAGGGATCGAGGTTGCGGCCGAGGTACGGCTTGACGTCGACAGTGCACTGCGACCGGGAGATCTCCTGCCACTGCTCCAGGTTCGGGCTCGGCACCCCCGGCGGGTACTGCGCGCCGATGTCGACGATGCTGGTGACCTCGAACAGATGGGACTCCGCGCACGGCACGCGCCGCGCGTCGGTGGCGTCCGGGTTGTTCCAGGTCAGACAGGTGCCAGGGGGAGATTGGAACGCCTCGGCCGCGGCGGGCGACAGTTTGGGGGCGCCGCCGCCCGCACCGCCCTCCGGGCCCACGTTCCACGAAAACGCCACACTCAGCGAAAGCGCGATGATCGCGCCCACGAACACACCGGCCATGACGAGCCGGGTGCGCAGGGTGCTCAGCGCGTTTCGCGGGTCACGGAACCGCTCGGCCTGTTGAGACATCCACTCCATGATGCCCGCGCCGCACGTAAGGTGCGCGTACCGGGTGGTTAGTGTTGGACACGAGTTCGGGCCGGCGGGCGATTACGGAGCTTCGATGACGCAGGATGACAACCAGGGGGCACAAGCGCCTCAGGAGCCGCCGAAGCGCGGTTCGATGCGCTTCCAGGACAGCAGCACGCAGGCGCGGCAGCCGTCGCTGGCCGAGCAGCGGGCACGCCAGCAGGCGCTGGCGGAGCAGGAACGCCAGGAGGCGCTTGCCGCCGAGGCCGCCCGCGCGGCCGAAAAGAAGTCTTCGACCAAGAAGAAGATCCTGATCGGTACCGGCGTGACCGTCGGCCTGGTCGGCCTGGTCGCGACGTTCTACACCGTCGCGAAGCCGGAGAACGTGACGGCCGTCTGCACCACCAAGGACGGGATCGTCGACCAGGACGACAACTGCGACGAGCGGTACGTGACGTCGCACGGCGGCTACCACTCCGGTGGCTTCTTCTTCATCCCGATTCCGGGCGGCGGCGGATACAACAGCTACCGCTACAACTACGGCGGCACGGGGACCATCGGACAGCGCGTGTCCGGGGGCTCGTACACCGCGCCGTCAGGCGCGAACATCAGCACGAAGTCGGGCAAGTCCGTCCAGCGTGGCGGGTTCGGCATCAGCGGCAAGAGCGGCGGCAGCGGCAAGAGCGGGGGCTCGTAGGTGTACCGGGATTCCAAGCCGCCCCGGCGGGATTGGCAGAACATCGTCGAAGAGCAGGGTCTGGTCTTCGGCACGCCCGCCCGCGACGGCTCCGGCAAGTCCCGGCCGTACTGGGACGAGTCGGTCCACTACGTCTTCGACATGGACGAGATCCTGTCCGTCGAGGCGGACGTCGAACTGCTGCACTCGATGTGCCTCGAAGCGGTCGACAACGTGATCACCACCGAGCAGTACCACCGCTTCGGCATCCCGGAGTGGGTCTGGCCGCATATCGCCGAGTCGTGGAAGCGGCAGGATCCGCACGTCTACGGCCGGTTCGACCTGCGCTACGACGGCAAGAGCCCGGCGAAGCTGCTCGAATACAACGCCGACACCCCGACCTCGCTGCTCGAGGCCGCGGTGCTGCAGTGGCACTGGAAGACCGCCGTCTTCCCCGAAGACGACCAGTGGAACTCGATCCACGAGAAGCTCGTCGAGCGCTGGGGTGAACTCGCCGACAAGCTGCCGTCCAACGAACTGCACTTCACCTGGTCTTCGGCCGATCCGTCCGGTGAGGACCACGTGACGACGGCCTACCTGCAGGAGACCGCGGCCGAGGCCGGGCTCGACACCGTCGGCCTGTCGATCGAGGAGATCGGCTGGGATCCGGTGCTCAAGCGGTTCGTCGACCTCGAAGAGGCGCAGATGGCGACCGTGGTGAAGCTCTACCCGTGGGAATGGGTGGTCGACGAGGAGTTCGGCCGCTTCGCCGTGGAGACCATGCCGCGCACGCTGTGGGTCGAGCCGCTGTGGAAGATGATCCTCTCCAACAAGACGCTGCTCGCGATCCTGTGGGAGAACTACCCGGGGCATCCGAACCTGCTGCCCGCCTTCGCCGACGACCCCGGCCTGCTGACCGAGTACGTCCGCAAGCCGAAACTCGGCCGCGAGGGCGCGAACGTGCAGATCGTCGCCACCGGATACGAGACGCAGACCGACGGGGTCTACGGCGCGGAAGGGTACGTCTACCAGGCGTTCGACCCGCTCCCGGAGTTCCAGGGTTACCGGCCCGCGCTCGGCGCGTGGATCGTCGGGGACCAGGCCGCCGGTCTCGGTATCCGCGAGACCGCGGGACTCGTCACGGACGACGGTGCGGCGTTCGTCCCGCACCGCATCATCGAGACGTGATAGAAGCAACCGCACAAACCTGACATTTCCTGACTTCCTGGAGAACCCCTGTGACCACCACCCTTGCGCTGTCCGACACGTTCGGCTCCGACCTCGTGCGAGGGATCGGCGCGATCCTGCTGTACGGCGTCGTCGGCCTGCTGATGATGTTCGCCGGGTTCTGGGCGATCGACTGGACCACGCCCGGCAAGCTGTCCCAGCTGGTCACCCGCGGCCTGCCGAACGCGGTCATCGTCACCGCGTCGGGCCTGCTGTCGATGGCGTTCATCATCGTCGTGGCGATCGCGAACTCCGCCAGCGACCTGACCGAGGGCCTCATCACCTCGCTGGTCTACGGCCTGCTCGGGATCATCGTGCAGGTGGCCGCCGTCCGGCTGCTGGAGTGGGCGACCCGGATCGACATCCGCTCGACCATCGAAAGCGAGAAGTTCGCCCCGGCCAGCGTCGTCGTGGCCTCCGCACACCTGGCGCTCGGCCTCATCGTGGCCGTTGCCATCTCGTGACTTTCTGACGCACTGAAAACGGCATAGGCGCACGATTCCCACTAACGTGGGAGTCGTGCGCCTTTTAAGGACACCGGACGACCGGTTTTCGGACCTGCCCGATTTCGACTTCGAACCGCGCTACGCGGAACTCGTCGACCTTCACGGCGGCGTGATCAGAGTGGGCTACGTGGAGGCCGGACCCGAGGACGGACCGCCCGTCCTCCTGCTCCACGGCGAGCCGACCTGGTCCTACCTCTATCGCAAGGTCATCCCGGTGCTCGCCGACGCCGGGTTGCGCGCCATCGCGCCCGACCTGGTCGGCTTCGGCCGCTCCGACAAACCCGGCGACATGGTGGACCACACCTACCAGCGGCACGTCGAGTGGATGCGCGCGTTCGCCTTCGACGTGCTCGACCTGACCGACGTCACCCTGGTCGGCCAGGACTGGGGCGGCCTGATCGGCCTGCGGCTGGTCGCCGAAAACCCCGACCGGTTCGCCAGGGTCGTCGCGGCCAACACCGGCCTGCCCACCGGCGACACCGACATGCCCGAGCTCTGGCACAAGTTCCGCGACGCCATGGAGAACGCCCAGGTCATCGACATCGGGCGGTTCGTCCAGTCGGGTTGTCAGACCAAACTGTCCGACGAGGTCCGCGCCGCCTACGACGCGCCCTTCCCGAACGAGATGTACAAGGCCGCGCCGCGCGCGATGCCGTCGCTGGTGCCGATCACCCCGGAAGATCCGGCCTCGGCCGCCAACCGGGCCGCGCTCAAGGTGCTGTCCGAACTGGACAAGCCGTTCCTGGTCTCGTTCTCCGACGGCGACCCGATCACCGCGCCGTGGGGCCTCGAACTGCGGGGTTCGATGCGCGGCGCCCGCGAGCTGGAGCATCCGACGATCACCGGGGCCGGGCACTTCCTCCAGGAGGACGCCGGCGGGCGGCTGGGCGAGGTCATTGCCCGTTTCGCCCGCTCCTGATCCCCGTGGATGTCATGAACGACCCTTTCCTGACGGAAAACGTCAGGAAAGGGTCGTTCATGACACTTGTCAGGAGATGGCGGCCAGCGCGTCCACGATGATCCCGAGACCCTCCGCGGCCTCTTCGGCGGTCAGCGTCATCGGCGGCGCGATCCGCAGCACGTTGCCATGCAGCCCGCCCTTGCCGATCAGCAGCCCCCGCGCCTTGGTCTCCTCCATCATCCGCGCCGCGGCGCCCGGGTTCGGCGTCATGCCGCCCGGCTCGACCAGCTCGACGCCGATCATCAGCCCCTTGCCGCGCACGTCCCCGATCAGCGGGTTCCCGGCCGCGCGCAGGCCGTCGAGCAGTTCGTTGCCGCGGGCGAGCGCGTTGGCCTGCAGATCGTGGTCGGCGATGTGGTCGAGCACCGCGGCCGCGCCCGCCATCGCGACCGGGTTGCCGCCGAAGGTCGAGATCGAGTTCGCGGTCAGGCAGTCGACGAGGTCGCCGCGCGCGACGAGACCGCCGATGGCGAGGCCGTTGCCGAGCCCCTTCGCGAAGGTCATCGCGTCGGGGACGACGTCGTGCGCCTGGATCCCCCAATAGTGTTCCCCGGTCCGTCCCCAGCCGGTCTGGACCTCGTCGGAGATGAACAGGATCCCGTACTGGTCGAGGACCTCCTTCATCGCCTTGAACAGGCCGTCCGGCGGTGAGCTGAAGCCGCCGACGCCCTGGATCGGCTCGGCGATCATGCAAGCGACGTCGCCCGAAGTACCCGTCTCCAGGACGTCCACGAGGTCCGCGACGCACGCGTCGATGTACTCGGTGTCCGAAAGCTCGCGGAACGGGCTGCGGTACCGGTAGCCGCCGTGCACGTAGCTCACCTTCACCGGGCTGAGCGACGACGCCGACCAGCCGCGGTTGCCCGTGATGCCGACCGTCGCGAACGACCGCCCGTGGTACGAGTTCCGCATCGCCAGCACCTGGTTGCTGCGCCGGTACTGGGTGGCGAGCATGAGCGCGGTGTCGTTGGCTTCGGTCCCGGAGTTGGTGAAGAACACCTTCGCGTCGGGGATGCCGGAGAGCTTCGCGATGCGCTCGGCCAGTTCGACCTGCGAGCGGATCAGGTACAGCGTCGACGTGTGCAGGATCCCGGTGTCGAGCTGCTTGCGCACGGCGTCGCTGATCGCCGAGACGTCGTAGCCCATCGAGTTCGTCAGGATGCCCGCGAAGAAGTCGAGGTAGGTGCGCCCGGTCGAGTCGATGACCCGGCGGTCCTGCGCGTGCACGATCTCGATCGGCTCGTCGTAGTAGAGCGCCAGCCACGACGGCAGCACCGCCTTGTGCCGCGCCAGCAGGTCCGCATCGGTCATCGGGTTTCTCCGTCCGCAGCAGGGAGATCTCAGTATGGGGAGCGGCCGAAACGGGCGGCAACGATCAGACTGTCGGGTTATCCGCCCGGACCCGCACATTTTGTGCGACTCGCACGGACTACCCTCAGCACTCGTGATTGACCCCAGGACTCTGCGCGATGAACCGGACGTCGTGCGCGCTTCGCAGCGTGCCCGTGGCGAGGACGAAGGAGTGGTCGACAAGCTGCTCTCCCTCGACTCCCGCCGCCGGTCCTCCATCGCCGCCGCCGACAAGCTGCGCGCCGAGCAGAAGTCGCTGGGCAAGCTCATCCCGAAGGCGCAGGGCGACGAGCGGGCCGGGCTCCTCGCCAAGGCGAAGGAGCTCGCCGCCCAGGTCAAGACGGCCGAGGTCGAGCAGACCGAGGCCTCGGAGGAGTTCGAGCAGCTGCACCGCCTGGTGCCGAACCTCGTCCACCCCGACGCGCCCGAAGGCGGCGAGGACGACTACGTCGTGCTCAAGCACGTCGGCGAGCCGAAAAAGTTCGACTTCGAGCCGAAGGACCACCTCGAACTCTGCGAGGGCCTCGGCGCGCTCGACATGGAACGCGGCGCGAAGGTCTCGGGCTCGCGGTTCTACTTCCTCACCGGCGTCGGCGCCCAGCTCCAGCTCGGCCTGCTGAACATGGCGATCGCGCAGGCGACCGCGAACGGCTTCACCCCGATGATCACGCCGACCCTGGTGCGGCCGGAGATCATGGCGGGCACCGGGTTCCTCGGCGCGCACTCGTCGGAGGTCTACCGGCTGCGCGACGACGACCTGTACCTCGTCGGCACCTCCGAGGTCCCGCTCGCCGGCTACCACGCCGACGAGATCCTCGACCTCGGCAAGGGCGCGAAGCGCTACGCGGGCTGGTCTTCCTGCTACCGCCGCGAGGCCGGTTCGTACGGCAAGGACACCCGCGGCATCATCCGCGTGCACCAGTTCGACAAGGTCGAGATGTTCGTCTACACGCGTCCCGAGGACGCCGAGGCCGAGCACGCGCGCCTGCTGGACTGGGAAGAGCAGATGCTCGCGAAGATCGAGGTCCCGTACCGGGTGATCGACACCGCCACCGGCGACCTCGGCACCTCGGCGTACCGGAAGTTCGACTGCGAGGCCTGGGTGCCGTCGCAGGGGACCTACCGCGAGCTGACCTCGACGTCGAACTGCACGACGTTCCAGGCCCGCCGCCTCGGCATCCGCTACCGCGACGACGACGGCCGCCCGCAGACCGTCGCCACGCTGAACGGCACGCTCGCCACCACCAGGTGGATCGTCGCGATCCTGGAGAACCACCAGCTCGAAGACGGTTCGGTCCGGGTGCCGGAGGCGCTTCGTCCCTTCCTCGGCGGAACCGAGGTGCTCACGCCGGCATCGAAGTAGGGTCCGCACCGAGGAGGGACCCTGATGAACCGCCGTCGCAAGTCGATCACCGCGCTGTCCGCGGCGGTCCTCCTGCTCGGCGGATGTTCCGAGACGATCTCGGGTACGGCGTCGCCGGTGCCCGGCCAGGGGCCGGTGCTCACCAAAGCGGCGCCGTGCTCGTTGCTCGCCCCCGAACACGCCGACGCGCTGGCGCTCAAGCTGCCGGGTGTCGAGACCAAGGGCGACAAGGCGCGGAAGCTCCCGCCGATGTGCCTGCTGTCCGAACGCGACGATTCGCCGCGCGGCGTGTCCCTGTCGATCACGCAAAGCATCGACATCCCGCTGAACGACTTCTACGCGGGCGCCCTGCCAGGCGAGAAGTTCGGCATCGGCGGCTTCACCTGGACGCGCTACGCGTCCCCGCTCGGCCCGACGGCCTGCTCGCTGAGCACCGAACTCGGGCCGTCCTCGTTCGTCGAGCTCGGCAGCGAGACCCAGGCGGGCGCGCCCGAGGCGACGGCCTGCGATCTCGCGCTCGCCGCGGCCCCCGCGATCGCGTCGAAGCTGCCCGGCGGCGAGCCGAACCCGAAGATCGTCCCGCCGCCCGGGCAGAAGAAGCCCGAGCCTTCCGGGCCGTTGCTGCAGGTCGAACCGTGCACGCTGCTGAAGCCCGACGAAGCCGCGAAGCTGGCCATCGCCCCGGGCACGCCGGTGGATCCGGCCAATCTGGCCAATCCCGAGGACAAGGGCTGCGAGTGGAAGGACTCCGACGGCGACAAGGGGCAGCGTCCGCTGAACGTGACGCTCTTCCTCGCGACGGCCGTCGCCGACGTCGCCGGGCTCCAGGGCACCCCCGAGGAGACCGACCTCGGAGGTCGCAAGTGGACGGCCTGGTCCGACACCGCCACGAAGTACTGCACGGCCGCGACGCCGATCAGCGCGACGTCCACCGTGAAGGTCTCCAGCGGCCACTGGGACGACGAGACGAAAGCCTGTGACCTGCTGCGGGCCGCGCTGCCGACGGTGAGTGCCGCGCTGCCCGCCGGTTCGTGAACGGCGGCCGCGCACAAGTAGTGTGCGAGCCGATGAGGAGGGGACGCATGCGGTTTCGGAACTCGCTCGCGATCGGCCTGGCGGTGCTGACGCTCGGCGGCTGCACGTCGACGGTCGCCGGTACGGCTTCGCCGGTGCCCGGACAGGGACCCGTCGTCACGAAGGCCGAACCGTGCGGCCTCCTCTCGGAGGAACACGCGAAAGCGCTGGGAGTCACCTATCCCGGGGCGGAGCGCCCGGCCAAACCCGAACAGAAGGTCCCCGCGACCTGCCGGTTCCGCGAGCCGGAGGACGTGCGCAAGGCGTCGAACCTCGAGGTCTCGCTGAGCAAGGACCTGTCCCTGAACGAGTACATGAACGGTGCCCAGCCGGGCGAGAAGTTCGGCATCGGCGGCTTCACCTGGACGCGGTACGCGACCATCCTCGGGCCGACCTACTGCTCGCTGAGCACGGAGATCACGCCGGACTCGTTCGTGGAGATCGCCAGCGAGAGCCCCGACCACACCGAGGCCAACGCGTGCGACCTCGCCAAGGCGGCGGCCCCCGCGATCGCGTCGAAGCTGCCGGGCGGGGAGCAGAACCCGCAGATCACCGCCCCGCCGGGGCAGAAGCCCGCCGAGCCGGGCGGGCCGCTCGTGAGCACCGACCCGTGCGCCATGCTCAAGCCCGAGCAGACCGCCCAGTTGCGGCTCGCCCCCACCGGCGAGCCGATGAAGTCCAGCGCCGACCCGAACCAGTTCGGCTGCGAGTGGGCCGACACCGACGGCGAAAAGGGCGAGAAGGCCTTCGACCTCTGGTTCTACACGACGAAGCCGATGGACGAGACTCCGACGCTGATCTCGCAGGGCCAACCGCAGGACTTCGACTCGGGCGACCGCAAATGGAAGCTCTACACCGAATCGGGCAGCAAACTGTGCGCGGCGGGTCTCGCGATCACCCCGACGTCGACGGTGGCGATCATCGCGGGCAACCTCGACGACCCCGCGAAGGCGTGCGAAGTGATCAAGGCCGCGGTCCCGCTGCTCAACGCGAACCTGCCGCCGTCCTCCTAGCCGGTCACCTCGTCGGCGATGTGCTTCGCGATCTCCAGCGCGCTCGTCGCCGCCGGCGAGGGCGCGTTGAGGACGTGCACCTGGTTCCGCGCGGTCTCGATCAGGAAGTCGTCGACGAGTGAGCCGTCCGGGCGCAGCGCCTGTGCCCGGACACCGGAGCCGTGCCGCACGATGTCGTCCTCGGTGACGGCGGGCACGAGCCGCGCGAGGCTTTCGGCGAAACGGCGGCGGGAGAACGATCGCCGGACCTCGTCGAGCCCGGTCGGGTACGCGTACTTGCGCGCGAGCCGCCAGACGCCGGGGAAGCGGGCGACTTCGGCGAGGTCCTTCGCGGAGATGTCGCGCCACGTGTAGCCCTCGCGCCGCAGCGCGAGCACGGCGTTGGGACCGGCGTGCACGCTGCCGTCGAGCATGCGGGTCAGGTGCACGCCGAGGAACGGCAGCGACGCGTCGGGGACCGGGTAGATCAGGCCCCGCACCAGATGGCGGCGTTCGGGCTTCAGTTCGTAGTACTCGCCGCGGAACGGCACGATCCGCGCGCCCGGGGTGAGCCCGGCGAGCCGGGCGATCCGGTCCGCGTGCAGGCCCGCGCAGTTGACGAGGGCGTCCGCGTGGATCACGTCGCCGCCGGTCGCCACCTCGACGCCGCCGGTGCGGCCGGGGCGGATGCCCAGCGCGGGCGTGCCGAGCCGCAGGTCGGCGTCGGACTCGTCGAGCAGCCGCACCAGCGCGGAGCAAACCGCGGGGAAGTCGATGATGCCGGTGGACTCCACGCGCAACGCGGCGACGCACGAGACCTCGGGCTCGTACTCGCGGGCCTCGCTCGGGGTGATCAGCTTGGCCGGGACCCCGTTGGCCTCCGCGCGTTCGGCGAGCACCTTGAGCGCCGGAAGCTCGGCTTCGGCGGTGGCGACGACCAGCTTGCCGCAGACCTCGACCGGCACCCCGTACTGCCTCGCGAAGTCCACAATGGACCGGTTGCCCGCGGTGGACATCCTGGCCTTGAAGGAACCCGGCTTGTAGTAGAGCCCGGCGTGCACGACGTTCGAGTTGTGCCCGGTCTGGTGGGCCGCCCAGCGGTCCTCCTTCTCGAGCACCGTGACGTCCAGACCTCGTTTGGTCAGCTCCCAGGCGGTGGCGAGACCGACGATCCCGCCTCCGATGACTACGACTGTGCGCACGATCGACCAGGTTACCCGGAGCGCTACCTGACAGCTGTCAGGTTAGGTGGTAGCGTACCTGACAAATGTCAGGTAAGCGGTTGAGCAGGGAAGAACGCCGGGAGCGGATCCTGGCCGCGGCGGCGCGGGTGTTCGCCGCGTCCGGGTACGACGCGGCGGGGATGCGCGAGGTCGCGACGGCAGCGGGGATCAGCACGCCGGTGCTCTACGACCACTTCCCGTCCAAGGCGGCGCTGTACGCCGGCCTGCTGGAGTCCGAAGTAGACAGTCTGCTGGCCGGCTGGGCGGAGCTGCCGCCGTCGGACACCGCGGAGGAACTGCTGCGCGCCAGGGTGGCGGCGATCTTCGCGTGGATGGAGGCGAACGAACGCGGCTGGCGGATGATCTTCGCCGAGACGCCGTCCGACGAGGGTGTCGCCGAGGTGCACCGGCGCGGCCAGGCCAGGGCGACCGCGCAACTGACCGAGGTGTTCGGCCGGATCCCCGGCCTGGCACTGACCGCGGACCTGCCGCGCGACCGCGCGAACGAAGCGCTCGCCGAAGCGGCGAAGAGCGCACTGAACGCCATCGCCACCTGGTGGTGGGACAACCGCGACATCCCGCGGGAGCAAGTCGTCGCGCTCACGACGGATCTGTTGTGGCGCGGGCTGGGGAACCTGATCCAGGAGGACCGATGAGCATCGAAACCACCGAACGGTACCGCCGGGCACTCGAGACCCGGGACGTGGACCTCGCGCTGAGCGTCTTCGCTCCGGACGTCGTGGTGCACTCACCGCTGACCAGCCGGGTCCGGTTCAGCGGGCACGCGGAACTCAAGCCGCTGCTGGAAGTCGCCTACGCGCATCTGCGCGACGTCCGGTTCCACACCGACACCGGGGACGGCGAGACGCGCGTCGTCGTCTACACCGCGCAGATCCGCGGCGAGGAGATCGAAGAGGCGGCGGTGCTGAAACTCGGCGAAGACGGGCTGATCACCGAAGTGACGCTGTTCGTGCGGCCGCTGCCCGGGCTCGTCGCGCTGATGGACGCCTTCGGCCCGGACATCGCGCGCCGCAACGGCCGCACCTTCGCGGCGCGGCTGCTCGCGGTGGCCGCGAAACCCTTGCTGGCCATGGTGCGGTCGGGTGACCGGCGCGCCGTCCCGCTCGCCGGCCCCCGCTGACGGATGTCATGAACGACCCTTTCCTGACGAAAAACGTCAGGAAAGGGTCGTTCATGACACTTCACGCGGCCACAGGGACCGGAGCAGGCTCCTCTTCCGGGTCTTCGAGGACCTTCGGCACCCCGCGCAACGTGAACAGGGCGCTCACCGCCAGCACCGCCATCAACCCCGCCGAGCACAGCATCGTCACCTGCAACCCGTCGACGAACGCCAGTTTCGCGTTGGCCAGCACCAAAGCGCCCTGTTCGGGTGGCAGCTGGGCCGCGACCTGGACGGCGCCGCCGAGGGTGTCCGAGATCGCCTCCGGCGGCACACCCGGCGGGATGACGAGTTCGCTCCGGTACAGCGCGCCGAGCGCACTGCCGAGGACGGCGATCCCCAGCGCCCCACCGAGTTCGGTCGCCGTCTCGGAGATCGCCGACGCCGCGCCCGCCCTGGCCTTCGGCACGACACCGAGCACCGTGTCCGTCGCGACGGTGAGGATCAGCGCCAGCCCCACACCGAAGACGATCATCGCCGCCAGCAGATCCGTGTAGACGATCGTCACGCCGATTCCCGAGTACAACGCGAACCCGACCGCCGACAGCGCGCAGCCCAGCCCGATGGTGACCGCGCGGCCGAAGAGCTTGATCCCGAACGGCGCGAGCACGCCGCCGAGGATCGCGCCGCCCATGCCGGGCAGCCCGGCGAGCCCGGATTTCAGCGGCGACCAGCCCGCCACCAGCTGCAGGTACTGCGCGAACATCAGCGAGACCGCGAGCTGCGCGAACATCGCCACGATGGTGGTGCCGACGGTCGCCGAGAACGCCCGCCGCGCGAACAGCTTCAGGTCCATCAGCGGTTCGGCCAGCCGCGGCTGCCGCAGGACGAACGCCAGCAGGCAGCCGAGCCCGAGCACCGCGGCGACCGCGACATCCCAGTGCCCCCAGCCCTTGTACGCCACTTCCTTGATCGTGTAGACGATCCCGACCATGCCGACCATCGACAACAGCACGCTGAGGACGTCGATCCGGCCAGGGGCGGGGTTCTTCGACTCGGGCAGGATCAGCGCGCCCGCGATCACCATGACCACCACCACCGGCACGTTGACCAGGAACACCGAGCCCCACCAGAAATGGTCGAGCAGGAAACCGCCGACGAGCGGCCCCATGCCGAAACCGAGGATCGTCAGCCCGCTCGAAACCCCGATCACGGCCGCGCGTTCCTTGCCGGTGAACACGTTCCGCACGATCGACAGGGTCGACGGCATCAGCGTCGCGGCGGCGACCCCCAGCAGCGCGCGGGCGGCGATCAGGAGCTCCGCCGTCGGCGCGTACGCCGTGATCACCGAAGCGACCCCGAACAGCGACGCCCCGATCAGCAGCAGCTTCTTCCGGCCGACGCGGTCGCCGATGTTCCCCATCGTGATCAGCAGCCCGGCGAGCGCGAAACCGTACGCGTCGGCGATCCACAGCAGTTCCGTCGTCGACGGGTGCATCTGCTCCGAAAGCGACGGCAGCACCAGATGCAGCACCGTCAGGTCGATCGCGATCAGCAGCTGCGCGAGCACGCAGACCGCGACCGTGCCGATCTTGCGGCCCTTGCCGATGGTCACCGCGACACCCCGAAGGTGAGTTCGGGCGAGTTCCGCGCGGTGCCGTTGTCGCCGTCACCGAGGTAGAACCGCGTGCTCATGGTGCGGGCCGCCGGGTCGAGGACGCTGCGCCACAACGTCCGCCACGGCGCGCCGGGCTCGACCGCGAAGGACACCGCGTCGAGCGCGGCGCGCGGTCCGGTGCCCGCCTCCTTGGTGACGGTGCGCAGCCGCTCGTAGGTGCGCATGGTCTCCGGCGTGTCCTCCGGCAGCGCGTCGATGTCCGGGTGCCGGTGCAGCAGGTGGTTCGTGACGCACAGCGGCCCGTCGGCCACCTCGACGAAGTACTCGACGTCGTGCGCTCCGCGTTCGTAGACGAAGCCGCGGCCGGAGGCGTCGGCGACGATGTAGTGACAGGGCGCGCCGTGCGCGTACTGCTTGGCGAGCATCAGCGCTTCCTTGGCCTCGTCGACGTTTTCACAGGTGTCCAGCAGATACCGGCACACCTGCAGCACCGAGAGACCGGCCTGCGGACCGTGTTCCAGCGGCATGGCCGTCTCGACGTCGGCCATCAGCAACGCGACCACCAGCCCGGCCTCGTTGACCCCCTCCGTCGCGCCGTCCATCGTGGCCATCGTCAGCGCGGTCGAGGCGATGCCGTCGTCCGGGATCGTCGTCAGGACATAGGGCCGGGACGCCATCGGCACGGTCCCGTCGTCGACGGGTTCCTGCCCGGCCAGCACCGCACCCAGCTGGGTCCAGCTCATGGTGAAGAAGTCGTAGTTCCGGCCGAGCGCGCTCCCCGTCCACAGCGCCGAACACCCCGATCCGGCGGGCAGCGCGCTCGCGTCGTCGAAGGAGACCGCCGCGTCGGCCGGGAGCCCGTAAGCCTCGGCGAACCCGGCCAGGCGTCCGGCGTACTCGGGCCAGTTCCGGGTGAACCAGGTTCGCCGCGCCCTGGCGACGATCGGGTCGAGCGACGACGGCGACCAGTCCGAGCGCGCCTTCACTTCGGCGCCGAGCGCCAGGCCGATCTCGGCCTGGGAGCCGCGCAACGTCAGATGCCGCACGGCGAGGAAGTCTTCGGGAGATCCAGCTGCGTAAGTCATGTCCGGAGGGTCTCCGCGACCGCTGACCGTGCGCGCACCGACGGCTGACGGCGTCTGTCAGTGCCTGTCATCGGAATGTCATGTGCCCCGCGCGAAAGTGGTCCCACCAAGGCAACGACAAGCGAGGGAAACCATGCTCAGCAACAAGGTCTACATCATCGGCGGGGCCGTCATCAGCGTCCTCTTCGTCGCGCTCGCGATGGTCGAGTTCTCCACCGGCTACCCGGAGGACGGCCTGCAGGACCTGCTCTACGCCGTCGTCAGCGCCGGTGCCGGCGCCCTGCTGTACGTCCTCGACCGTCGCCAGCGTGAGCGCCGGGCAGACGCCGCGGCAGCCAACGATGCAGCGCAGCGTGACGCCCGATGAGGAACATCGACGGCGGCTTCCTCGCCGCACCCGACCAGGCCTCGCTCCAACGCCGCGAACAGGACGTGCGCAAGGGAAAGCTCGCGCTGATGCTGGCCGTCGTGGGCGGCTTCGTCGCACTGATCGCCGGCTACAACGTCTTCGTGGACTTCTCGCCGGTTTCGCTGGTGGTGACGATGCTCGGGCTGGCCGCCGCGGTCGGCGGCGGGGTGCTCACCAAACACCTGACGCGCAACGTGCGGTTCCGGGTGCACAAACCGAACGCGGGCCTGGTCGGCGCCGCGAAGCTGACCGGGCTTCTGGTGGCCTTCTTCGGGATCGCCGCCCTGCTCGGTGCGATCGAGGCGCCCGGTGCGCTGCGCGTCGTCCTGATCGCGGGCGGCGTCGGCACCATCGCCTATGTGAAGTCGCTGCACGACCAGCAGTGGGTGCTCTTCGAACTGGACGCGGTGGGCGTCCGGATCGAGCGGACCGTCGTGCCATGGCGTGACGTCGCCCGGCTCACCATCGACCCGGTCGGCCCCGGGATGACCCGGCTCGGCGCCGTCCCGCACAACGCGGCGCCGCTGTACGTCGCGGTCCAGGACAGCGAGCTCGACCAACGTCACCTCGCAGCCGCTGTCGGCCGCTTCGCACCCCAGGGAATCCAGCTGGCGGGCGGTCAGAGTTTCCCGGTCAATTGAGCGGCGCCGCGCACACCGAGCCCTCGGCGATAGGCCCGGTCGAAATCGTCCCCGAGCCGCTCCCGCACGGTCGTCCTGAGCAGGGCGGCGTCCAGATCGACGGCGAACGAGGTGCCCCGGATGGTCACCGCCGCCCCGATCAGGACCGCCGCCCGCTCGGCGTCGCCCCGCAGCAGCGCGACCCCCGCGAGGCCTTCGACGGCGCAGGCCATGGTGATGCTGTCGTGCCAGCGGTCCGCCGACCCCAGCGCCAGCCGGTGCAACTCCTCGGCCCCGTCGGCGTCGCCCTCGGCGGCCAGCACCCAGCCGAGCGAGATCTTCGCGCCGGCACGCACCCCTTCGGCCGCGAACGAACCACCGGAACACTCCGCGAGCGCGCGTTCGCTCAACGCGCGGGCCGCCGCCAGATCGCCCTCGTGCCGGGCGAGGAACGACAGCCCGACATACCCGGCCGCCCGGCTTTCGGGCATCCCGGCCCGGCGCGCGATCTCGATGGAGAGTTCGAGATCCGCCCGCGCGCCCGCCGCGTCGCCGTGAAGCAGTTTGCTTCCGCCGCGACGGCACAACAGATCCGCGTTGTCGTCGGACGCGCCGAGTTCCCGCATCAACCGCAGGGCCTCGTTCATCGTTTCGAGGGCTTCGGCCTGCCGGTTCGTCCAGATCAGGATCTGTGACAGATGGTCGAGGGCCATGGAAAGCCCCCAGCGTTCCCCGATCGAGCGGAACGCCCGCGCCCCCTCGCGCAGGAATTCCTCCGCCGTGTCGAGATCGCCCTGCATCATCGCGCGGAGGCCGTAGCCGGTCGGCGCGAGGGCGAGACTCCAGGCGTCACTGTTCGCCAGCAACGCCTGGCTGCGTTCGATCAGCGCGTCGTCGTCACCGGGCGGGCCGCTCACGACCCCCATCAACAGCAGCAGCGCCGGGTTCCGGGGTGCCTTGACGAGGCTCAGCATGAGGCCCTCCACCAGCGGCAGGTGCCGGTCGAGCGCCTCGTGGCCCCGCAGCCCCGCGGCGGCGGTGAGCACGCAGAGCTGGTATTCCTCTTCGAGACCGTCCGGCGCCCGCTCTCCGAGCCGTTTGACCACTTCCAAGCACAGCGTCGAGCCCTCGAACCGGCGACCGCGCATCCACCAGTACGTCACCAGCGAAGCCGAAAGCCGGAGCGCGATCCGCGGGTCGGATTCGGCGGCCCAGCGCAACGCGGCGAGGAGATCGTCGTAGGCGGCGTCGAGACGGTCGAGCCAGCGCAGCTGGTCGCCGGTGCGCAGCAACGGATCCGCTTCCTCGGCGAGGGCGAGGAAATGCTCGGCGTGCCTGCGCCGCAATTGCTCGGTTTCGCCCGCTTCGGTGAGTTTCCCGGCGAAGAAGGCCCGGATCGTTTCGAGCATCCGATACCGGTCACCGCCGCGTTCGACGAGTGATCTGTCCACAAGGGACGGAAGCAGCTCCGCGATGTCCGGTACGGCGCAGACCGCTTCGGCGTCCGCCAGTGTCGTTCCGCCCGCGAAGACCGTCAGCCGCCTGCCCAGCAGACGCTCGTCCTCGTCGAGCAGATCCCAGCTCCACTCGACGACGCCGCGCAGGGTGCGATGCCTGCTCTCGGCGGCCCGGCTGCCCCGCGAGAGCAGCCTGAACCGGTCGTCCAGCCTGGCCGCGATCTCGCCGATCGGCAGCGTCCGCACGCGGGCCGCGGCGAGTTCGATGGCCAGCGGCAATCCGTCCAGCGCGGCGCAGACCCGCTGGACGTCGCCCGCGGTGGTGTCGTCCACGGCGAATCCCGGGTCGCCTGCCCGCGCGCGGTCGGCGAACAGCCGGACGGCGGCGAAGTCCAGCGACCGGGCGGGCGGCGTGCCCGGCGGCGGCACGGCGAGCCTCGGCACGGGGGAGACGACCTCGCCGGTGATGCCCAGCGGTTCACGGCTGGTGGCGAGCACCCGCAACGCCGGGGCGGCGCCGAGCAGCCGGGCGGTCAGCTTCGCGGCGGCCTCGACCAGATGCTCGCAGTTGTCGAGCACCAGCAACACCGCCCGATCGGCCAGCGCGTCGATCAACCGGTCCAGCGGCGCGTTCTCCACCGGCGCGGTCACCGCCCCGAGCGGGACCGTCCGAAGGCCGAGAGCGGTCAGCACGGCGCGGGCGACGTCCGACTCCTCGGTGTACGGCGCGAGTTCGACGAAGACCGCCGGGAGGTCCATCGCGGCAGCGGTCTCGATGGCCAGCCGGGTCTTGCCCGTCCCGCCGGGACCGGTCAGCGTCACGAGCCGCGAGCGGTCCAGCTGCCCGAGCACGTGCCGGAGGTCGCCTTCGCGGCCGATGAAACTGGTGAGCTGTGCGGGAAGCGGTGCGGTTGTGGTCTTGGCCGGCGGCGTTTCACCCCGCAGCACGGCCAGATGCGCGGCGGCGAGCTCCGGTCCGGGGTCGGCACCGAGCTCGTCGGCCAAAACCCGGCGGGCGTCCTCGAACGCGGTCAGCGCGTCTGCCTGACGGCCGGCGGCGTGCAGGGCGCGGATCAGCAGCGCGCGGGACCGTTCCCGCAGCGGCTGCTCGTCGATGACCTCGCGAAGCTCGCCGAGGACGTCTTCGTGTCTCCCGAGCTTGAGAGCGGCCTCGACACGGTCTTCGATCGCCGACGTCTTCAGCTCGTTCAACCGCGTGACCTGCGGATCCCGGAACGGTGCGTCGGTGACGTCCGCGAACGCCGGACCGCGCCAGAGACCGAGAGCGTCACGAAGCAGCTCAGCCGCCTTCGCGGCGTCTCCCGCCGCGAGAGCGCGCCGTCCTTCGGCGGCGAGCCGCTCGAACCGGTGGACGTCGACGTCGTCGGGGGCCACGACGAGGCGGTAACCCGCCGGGCTGAACTCGACGGGCGCGAGCTCCTTCAGTGCGCCGCGCAACCGCGAGACCTGCGATTGCAGCGCGTTCGCCACGCCGTCCGGCGGCTGCTCGCCGTAGAGGCCGTCGATGAGCCGCTCCGCCGGGACGACCCGGCCCGCCTCCAGCGCGAGCAACGCGAACAGCGTCCGGACCCTCGGGCCGCCGACCGGGACGGTGGTGCCGTCCTCGCGGCGCACCTCCGTCGCCCCCAGAACGCCGAATCGCATGCCTTAGAGGTTAGGGGGTCGTTGACCTGGGCGGATCCAGCCCGCCCGAGATCGGCCGAATGGCGTCTATACACTTCGCCGGGTCCCCACGCAATGGGAGAGGTATGTCTGAGCACGAACCCGTGGTCCTCGGTCAGCCGACCGTCGGCGACGAAGAGCTCGCCGCGGTCGCGGAGGTGTTCCGGTCCGGCTGGCTGGCCGGTGCCGGTCCCGCCTGCCGCCGTTTCGAGGAACGCTTCGCGAAGACCGTCGGCACCGCGCACGCCCTGACCACCAGCAACTGTGGCTCGGCACTCTTCCTCGGGCTGCGTGTGCTCGGTGTGAAGCCGGGCGACGAGGTCATCGTCGGCGACTACACGTTCCCCGCCACCGGCCACGCCGTGCTCCAGGCCGGCGCGACCCCGGTGTTCGCGGACATCCGCCCGGACGTGTGGAGCGCCGACCCGGCGTCGATCGAAGCGCTGATCACCCCGCGCACGGTCGGCATCCTCGCCGTCGACGTCGCCGGGCAGCCCGGTGACTTCGACGAGTACCGCGCCATCGCCGACAAGCACGGCCTGTGGCTCTTCGAGGACGCCGCCTGCGCCGCGGGCGCGACGTACAAGACCCGCCCGGCAGGCAGCCTCGCCGACCTGGCCGCGTTCTCCTTCCACGGCCGTAAGGGCATCACCGCGGGCGAAGGCGGCGCGCTGGTCTCGGACCGCGAAGATCTCATCGCGCACGCGCGCAAGCTGCACACCTACGGCATCGAGCCCGCCATCACCCGTGAGGGTTCCGGCGCGCTGCCGATCCCGGAGTTCCACGAGCTGGGCTACAACTTCCGGCTCTCGGACGTGCAGGCCGCGATCATGAACGTCCAGCTCGACCGCCTCCCGGACCTGCTCTCGGCCCGCCGTTCGGTGGCCAAGCGCTACCACGAGGCGTTCGAGAACCTGCCCGGTATCGACGTCCCGGTGGAACTGCCGGACCGTGAACACCCGTGGCAGGCCTACATCCTCACCGTGGCCCCGGAGATCGACCGCGACGCGCTCGCGCTGCGGATCCGCGAGCAGGGCGTGCAGTGCAACTTCGGCACCTACGCCTCGCACCTCCAGCCCATCTACGGCAAGAAGCAGACCTTGCCGGTATCGGCGGACCTCTTCGCCCGTCACCTCGCCATCCCGATGCACGCCAACCTCACCGATGCCCAGGTCGACCGGGTCATCGGGACCGTCAGCGCCGCACTGCCGAGCTAGGAGAGAAATGCCCGACAAGAAGGTCCTCTTCACCGGGGGCGGCGGTTTCATCGCCGCGCACGTCATCCCGATGCTGATCGAAGGCGGCTACACCGTCCGCGTCTTCGACAACATGACGCGTGGTGACCGCGCCCGGATCAACGAGTTCGTCGCCACCGGCAAGGTCGAACTGGTCGAGAAGGACGTGCGCTACGGCGGCGCCGTGCGCGAGGCCATGCGCGGCTGCACGCACGTCATCCACTTCGCCACCGTGTCGATCAACAAGTCGGTCGCGGACCCGCACGAGTCCATCGACATCAACATGGTCGGCAACCACAACGTCTTCGCCGCCGCGGCGGACGAGGGTGTCGAGCGGCTGGTGTTCGCCTCGACCGCGTCCGTCTACGGCGACCCGAAGCGGCTGCCGATGCACGAGGACGACGAGCTCAAGCCGCTCACGCCGTACTGCATCTCGAAGCGCGCGGGCGAGGACATGCTCGGCTTCTACGAGCGCACCAAGGGCCTGTCCTGGAACGCGTTGCGGTTCTTCAACGTGTACGGCCCCGGCCAGAAGATCGAGGCCTACTACACGTCGGTGATCAACCACTTCATCCAGCGCCTGCGCGCCGGCCAGCCGCCGATCATCGACGGCCGCGGCGACCAGTCGATGGACTTCGTGCACGTCACCGACCTGGCCCGCGCCGTCGTCGCCGCGCTCGAATCGGAGCAGGCCAACGTGCCGATCAACATCGGCACCGGCATCGACACCTCCATCGCGACGCTGGCGAAGATCCTCATCGACGCCGTCGGCGTGAACGTCGAGCCGCTGTTCAACGAGCGCGACGTGCTGGTCTCGCGGCGTGCCGCCGACATCACCCGTGCCCGCGAGATCCTCGGCTGGGAGCCGAAGATCTCGGTGGAAGAGGGCATGTACGAACTGGTGAAGGCTTCGGAGTGAGTGCCGGGCCAGGGGAGAGCCGCCCCATGCGTATCGCCGTGGTGAACAACTTCTTCCCGCCGAGGGTGGGCGGAAGCGCGCACATGGCGGCTTCCCTGGCCGAGCAGTACGCGGCGCGCGGGCACGAGGTGCTCGCGATCACCGCCGCGTACGCCGATGCCCCGGCCGACGAGACGAAGGACGGCTACCGCGTCGTCCGCCTGCCCGCGGTGAAGATGCCGCAGCTGGGCCTGTCGATCGACTTCGACATGAGCTTCGCCTCGCTGCGGCCGGGGAACTGGCGACGGCTGCGGGAGCTGCTGGACGAGTTCAAACCGGACGCGATCCACCTGCACGGGCAGTTCTTCGACCTGTCGTGGCTGGCCGGACGGTACGCGCGGCGGCACAGGCTGCCGATGCTGCTGACCATTCACACGCTGCTGATCAGCGACAACAAGCTGTACGGCGGTGTCTTCCGGTTCCTGGACACCGTGCTGGTGAACCCGATCCTGCGCTACCTCAAGCCGCGGTACGTCATCCTCGACAAGCTCGGCGTCGACTACTGCGTCGAGCGCTACGGCACGAGCGACGCGAACTCGGACTACTTCCCGATCGCCGTCGACACCGGGAACTTCGAGAAGCCTTTGACGAAGGATGTCCGGGCGGAGCATGGACTCGGCGACGGTCCGGTGATCGTCTCGCTCGGGCACGTGATCCCGCTGCGCAACCGGCTGCCGCTGGTCGAGGCCCTTCCGTCCATTTTGGACAAGCACCCCGGCGTGAAGGTGGTCGTCGTCGGCCGCGTCTATCACGACGTCTTCCTCAAGCGGGCGGAAGAACTCGGGGTCGCGGACGCCATCATCGTCACCGGCGCCGTGCCGAAGGCGGACGTGCCCGCGTACTTCGCCGCCGCCGACATCGTCACGCACGACCTCAACGGCGGCTGCGGCACCGCGTCGCTGGAGGCGATGCTTTCGGGTACCGCGACCATCGCTTCGGTCACCGAGGACAACTACCCGGGCATCGAACTGCGCAACGGCGAGAACATCCTGCTGGTGCGCCCGGACGACAGCGAGGCGGTGGCGAACACCGTCATCGAACTGCTCGACGACCCGGAGAAGCGGGCTTTGGTGGCACAGCGGGAAAGCGCGATGGTGCGGGCCAACTTCGGCCTCGACGTCGTCGCCGAAGAACACCTGCGTACCTTCGAGAAACTGGTGACCGAGGCCGATGTTCTTCGATGACGAGCGCAGCAACCGGCTGCGCCCGCAGATCCTGACCGAACTCGTTTCGCAGTACATGAACGACGCCGAGCGCGCTCGTTTCTACGGGCTGCCGGAGTCGACCAGGGTCCGCGAGCGCGTCAAGATCATCAGCCCGGAGAACCTGAAGATCGGCGAACACTGCTGGATCGGCGAAGGCGCGGCGCTCGACGCGAGCGGCGGACTGGAGATCGGCGAGCACACCAGCATCGGCCTGAATACGCTGATCTTCACGCATTCCAGCTGGCTCGCGAACATGACGCTGCAGAACCACTCCGGCAGCGACCTCATCGAACGCAAACCCGTGAAGATCGGCAAAGGCTGCTTCATCGGCGGCCTCGTGGTGATCATGGCCGGGGTCACGATCGGCGATTTCGCCACCGTGCAGCCGAATTCCGTGGTCGCCAAGGACGTCCCGCCGCGCACCTTGGTGGCGGGCAACCCGGCGCGGGTGTTCCAGAAGTACGACGACGAGTACATCCAGTCCGAAGTGGAGCGTGTGCGCGCCGAGAACGCGCGGCGGCGGGCGCTGGCGGAGGAACGCGGGGACGCCGCCGGTTCTTGGGGCGCCCCGGCGGGCGACTTCTCGGAGTAGCCCGCCGCCCCCGCGTGTTCGCCCTTCAATCACGCGAGTTCGCCGTCTGAACACATCGCGGCGGCAAGCCGCACTGACTCGTCACTACAGGCGGTGACCAACCAGGGCGTGCGAGCGATCAAGTGCCCGCGGTTGCTTCTCGGTCCCTAAAAGTGGGTCAAGCTGCGGAATACCGGGATTGCGATGGGGCGACCGGATACACGCCTTGCCTCCCCGCAACTCCTCACCGTAATGATTCGCTACTTTCCGTGTTGATACCTTCTCCGGGAAACCGTGGGAAGATGGTCTGGCGATCACGGGCGAAGGAGGAGTTCGATGAGTGTCGTGCAGTGGCCTCACCGCCTTTTGACGCTCGACGACTGGGCCGCGTTGCCGGAAGACCCTGACCACCGGGTCGAAGTCGTTGAAGGGGTCCTCGTCGTGTCGCCGCGTCCCTTGCTGGTCCATCAGTGGGCCGTCACGCGTCTGGGGTTTCTGCTCCATGACCAGCTGCCCGCCGGGTTCAGCGCATGGAGCGAGGCGGAGATGATCATCGATACCGCTCCGCTCACCGTCAGGGTGCCCGACGTGGTGGTGGCGAGAACAGAGATTCTGGAAAGCAGCCCGGCTCGTGTTCCAGGCGACGCGGCGAAGTTGGTCATCGAGGTCCTGTCCGAGGGCACCGTCCGCACCGACCGGGTCACCAAGTTCTCCGAGTACGCCGAGGTCGGCATCGAGCACTACTGGATCGTCGATCTCGAAGCTCCGCCGAGCATGACCACCTATCGCCTGATCGACGGCGAGTACGAGAACTTCGGCGAGCACACCGGCAAGGTCAGCCTCGACTTCGACGGCACACCGGTCGACCTCGACCTCGACGCACTGACCACCCGCCACGCGCAGCGCCCCTGATCAGAGCCGCTGGGCCAGCCGTTCCGCCATCGTCTTGTAGACGTCGGCCCGGGTCTTGCCGATGAGGTAGACCAGCGCGATCCTGATCTGGCCGTGTCCGCGCTTGTAGACCAGCGTCGACACATAACTGTCCTCGTTTTCGCAGTACCAAGCTGCTTCACCGAGGCCCGGTAGCAGTGTCGGTGGCGCCGTGCACTCCTTCTTGGCCTCCGCCACCATCGACGGCACCGACCGCCCTTTTTCCGGAACGACGTGCAGGTACAGCCCGACCGGGTCGTTGTAATGGCACGCGTACTCGGTGACACCGTCCCTTTTCTTCACCGCGGCCTCTTGCTGGCCCCCTTTCGTACCGAAATCCGCGACGCCCATGATCTGCTGGACCTCGACGAGCGGGAGGAACGGGCAGGCCGCCGTGATCGTGGCGGGTGAGGCGGGTGGCGGCGGTGTCGTCGGAGTGGTGCTCGCGGGTTTGCTCACCGAGGTCGACCGTGGGGCCGGTGGGGACGGCGGCGGCGTTGCCGGCACGGACTCGCCGCTACAGGAGATGACGAAAAAGAGCATGCCGACGAAGAGGAGACCCCAGGTTCTTTTCATCCTCGAAACGTAGCGGAACTGCGGAAACGGCAGGGATTTCCGTGATGGTTCTCGTGCGGGGCAACTTCGTAGAGTGCTCGTGCGTACTGTTCGGAGGGGATACGCCCCCACCGGGAACCATCGCCCTCCCGAGTCCGACTACTAGGCTCGGCGGGGGAGTTCCCCGGTGAGAAGGGTGTCAGATGAGGTTCAAGCGGTTCGGTGCGTCGTTGCTGGTCACCGGGTTGGCCCTGCTGGGCACCGCGTCCCCGGCGCTGGCCCACTCGGAGCTGAAGAGCAGTGACCCGGCGAGGGGCGCTTCGCTGGCGACGCCTCCGACGCAGGTCAAGCTGACCTTCTCGGGCCCGGTCACCCTCGCCGACGACAACCCGATCCAGATCACCGGCCCGGAGAACGCGTCGTGGACGGTCGGCCGCGCGGAGGTCGCCGGAGCGGTCGTCACGGCGCCGGTCCAGGCCGTCGGTCCCGCGGGCGAGTACACGCTCCGCTACAAGGTCACCTTCGAGGACACGCACGCCGCGAGCGGCTCGGTGAAGTTCAACCTCAGCGCGCCGGCACCGAGCCCGACGAGCCAGGCCCCGACGAGCAGCCAGGCCCCGGCCAGCAGCGCGGCCCCGGCACCGCAGGGCGGCGAGACGACTCCCGAAGCTTTGGTGCCCGCCTGGGTGTGGATCGTCCTGGCGGTGGCCGTGGTCGTGGCGGGGATCGTCGTCGCGCTCCGGTTCACTCGCCGGAAGGACTAAGCAACCTTTCCGGTGGTCAACCGTCGAACGGAGATGAGGACCAGGGTGGCTCGCGGCGATGACGAGTTCGTCGAGTTCGTGCGGAACTCGGCGACGCGTCTTCAGCATGCCGCCTACCTGCTCACCAGCGACCGTCATCAGGCCGAGGACGCCACCCAGACGGCGCTCGCCAAGACGTACGCGGCCTGGTCGCGGGTACGCCGCAAGGACGCCTACGCGTACGCGCGGCAGGTCCTCGTCAACCACGTCATCGACGGCTGGCGCCGCCCGATCCGCGAGAACGCCACGGAGGACATCCCCGAGCAGCCGAGCGGCCTGGACGTCGCCGGTGCCGTCGTCCAGCGGAAATGGCTGCTTGACGCGTTGCGTACGCTCACAGACCGGGAGAGGGCCGTCGTGGTGCTCAGGCACTTCTTCGACTTGAAGGAATCCGATGTGGCCGGCGAACTCGGTGTCTCGGTCGGCACCGTGAAGAGCACCAATTCCCGCGCCCTGACCAAGCTGCGGATCACCGCGGAGGACGGAACGGAACTGATCGGGGGGCTGGGACGATGACCGACCTCGAGATGCTGCGTTCGGCTTTGCGGGAGCCACCGGCCGAAGGGTTCGCCGAGCCCGACCTCGGCGCGATCATGACCAAGGGCAGGCGTATCCGCCGTCGCCGCCGCCTCGCGACCGGTGCGGGCGGGATCGCCGCCGCCGTGGTGACGGTGCTGGTCATCGTCGGTGCGGTGGCCTTGAGGGAACCCGCTCAGCAGCCGCTCCCGCCCGCCGCGAGCGCGCCGGTCGCCCCCGTCCCGACGACCCCGGCACCGGTGAGCCCGTCGATCACGGCGGCCCCGTCGGTCGCCCCGCTCGGTGAAGTGATCCCGCTCGGGTACAAGGGTGAAGGCGGCCGCGAGCTGGTGATCTACGCGTCCGAGATCGACGAGCCGTCGATGCCGGAGGTCCGGTTCGGTCTTCAGGTCGCGTACCGGGACGGCGCGGGCGAGTACGAGGCGCTGCTGAGCGCCAACGAATTCAAGGGAGCCGACCGGTCGTTCGGCTTCCACGCCGTGGACGGCGGCGACGTGGTCCAGGGCACGTTCGTGCCGGTGTTCGGCTACTTCGCCGGTCCGGCGGTGCGGGTCACCAGTACCGTCCGCGGGAAACCGGTCGAGGCCAAGGTGATCCCCTGGAGTGAGGACCCGTCGGTCGTCATCTTCTGGTTCAACCCCGGCCAGGTGGAGTCGCCGTACGTGCTGACCCCCCTCGTCGCGTACGACGCGAAGGGTCAGCGGCTCACCAAGTGATCAGGCCGCGGCCTGCGTCAGCACCTGGTCGACGACGGCGTGCGACGGCAGGATCAGGTCCCGCTCGGTGTCGGCGTCGACCTTGCCTTCGAGCAGGTCGACGAACCGGTCCAGCTGCGTCGCCAGCGGCTCGCGCGCGGTGACCAGCTCCGGGATCTCGATGACGGTCTGCTGCCGGTAGCCGAGGCCGTCCGGGGTGACCGAGTCGTGCGAGACGTGCCGGTAGATGGTGACGTCGCGGCGGAGCAGGTCGATCTCGATCATGCGGTCCAATTCGGACACCCACAGCGAGCGGACCTTGCGCTGGCCGAGGCGGGACGCCGAAACCGTGGCGAGCCCGGACTCGAACGACAGCACCGTCTCGATGGTGTCCTCGGCGCCTTCGACGGAGCTCGGGTGGAAGTAGCCGGCACCGGAGGCGACCCGCTGCGGGGTCGCGCCGCCGAAGAACTGGATCGCCAGGTCGACGTCGTGCACCAGGAGGTCCCACGCGACACCGGTCTTGATCCGCGGCGCGTACGGGCCGTGGCGGCGGGCCATCAGGTGGATCGGCTCGTTGACCAGCGCCCGCGCGGTCATCACGGCCGGGTTGTAGCGCTCCAGGAGCCCGCACATCAGCGGGACGTCCTTCTTCGCCGAGAGCCCGACGATCTCCTGCGAGAATTCGAAGCTGTTGCACACCGGCTTCTCGACCAGCATCGGCTTGCCCTGGCCCAGGATCTCCTGCGCCAGCTCGTAATGCGCCTCGGTGGCCGAAGCGAGCACGACGGCGTCCACATCGGACAACGAGCCGATTTCGGGCGTCCACTGGGTTTCGTAGCGTTCGGCGACCTTGCGCCCCGCCTCTTCGCGCGGGTCGATCACGCGGACGAGGTCCACGCGCTCGTTCGCGGCGAGCACACGGGCATGCAGCGAGCCCATGTTCCCGGTGCCGATGAGGGCGATCTTGTGGGTGCTCATGCGCCGAGGACCTCGCGAACCGTTTCGATGATGGTGTCCAGGTCGGACTCGGAAAGGTGCGGGTGCACCGGCAGGGAAAGCGCCTGCGCGGCGACGGAAGCGGCCACCGGGAAGTCCTCGACCTTGGCGTCGGGGATCAGCGGGTGGTTCCGGTAGCAGTCGTAGTCGAAGACGATCTTCGGGTAGTAGATCCCGTTGCCGATACCCCGCTCGGTCAGCGCGGCGGCGAACTCGTCACGCGAGAGCATCGCGTGCGGGCCGACCAGCACGGTGTACTGGTGCCACACGTGCTCGCGGCCCGGCAGGACCTGCGGGACGTCGAGGCCCGGGGTGCCGGCGAGGCCTTCGGAAAGGCGCTTCGCGTTGGCCTGGCGGGCGGCGGTGAGCTGGTCCAGCTTCTCCAGCTGCGGGATGCCGACGGCGGCGTGCAGGTCGGTCATCCGGTAGTTGTGCCCGGCGACCTCGTACTGGTACCGCGCGCGCATGCCCTGGTTGCGCAGCACGCGCAGGCTGTCGGCCAGCTCGTCGTCGTCCGTGGTGATCACGCCGCCCTCGGCGGTGGTCACGTTCTTGGTGGCGTACAAGGAGAAGCAGCCGATCCCGAAGGAGCCCGACGGCTTGCCCTGGAACGACGCGCCGACGGCCTGCGCCGAGTCCTCGATGATCTTGAGACCGTGCTCGGCGGCCAGCGGCGCGAGCTTGCCCATGTCCGCGGTCTGCCCGTAGAGGTGCACGGGCATGAGGACCTTGGTGCGGTCGGTGATCGCGGCGGCGACGGCGTCCGGGTCGATCGCGAAGTCGTCGCGCCGGATGTCGGCGAAGCGGACGGTCGCGCCGGCTTCCAGGATCGCGTTCAGCGTCGCCACGAAGGTGAACGGCGAGGTGACGACCTCGTCGCCCGGCTTGAGGTCGAGCGCCTGGATGGCGGCGACCAGCGCGGTGGTGCCGTTGTTGACGGCGATCGCGTGCTTCGTGCCGGAAACGCTCGCGAACGCGTCCTCGAAGCGCTTGACCATCGGTCCCTGTGCGATGGCGCCGGATCGCAGCACCTCGACGACGAGGTCCTCCGCGTCACGGACGTCGACCACGGTAATGGGGATCATCTGCAAGTCTCTCTCGACTGGGCGTTCTGGTGCGTCCGGTACAGTGAGCCGCCGGTTCTGCGCCCGGCCGCCCTCTCTGGCGCGGGCCACACGTTACCGGGACCGCCGAAGCGCCCATTACCCCAGGCTGCCTCCAGCCACAACGAACGGATCTTCACGTGGTGAACCGCATCCACCCGACAGCAGTCATCGGCGAGGGTGTCGAACTCGGGGAAGACAACGTCATCGGACCGTTCACGGTCATCGTGGGTCCCACCCGCATCGGGGACGGCAACTGGATCGGCCCGCACGTGACCATCGGGACCCCCGGCGAAGACCGCGGACGCGAGCACCCCGCCGCCTGGGAGGCCGCGCCGAACGGTGATCCCGATCACGACGGCCACGGCGTCGTCATCGGCAGCCGGAACCGGATCCGCGAGTACGTCAGCGTCCACCAGGGCACCTGGCGCACGACCACCATCGGCGACGGCGGCTACTTCCTCCGCGGCTCGCATATCGCCCACGACTGCCTGGTCGAGGACGCCGTCACGGTCGCCTCGAACGTGATCACCGGCGGCCACTGCCACATCTGGTCCGGGGCGAACCTGGGCATGGGCGCGATCCTGCACCAGCGGGTCGTGGTCGGCCCCGGCGCGATGGTCGGGATGAGCTCCGCGGTCCGCAAGGAGGTGGGCGCGTTCACCATCGCCGTCGGCAACCCCGCGCGGGTGACCGGCGTCAACACGGTGGGCCTGTCCCGCCGCGGCCTGGACGAGGCCACCATCGAGGCACTGGGACCGTGGCTGAAGGGTAAGGCCGGTCTCCCTGAGGACGGGCTGGCCGACCGGCTGCCCGGCGACCTCTCTACCTTGGTGAAGGCGTGGGACGCCCGTCCACGCGACGATCATTAGGAGTACGGACATGGCGGATGTCGCCGGCAAGCTGCGTGAGGTCTTCGTCGAGGCGCTGGACCTCGACGCCGAGGTCGACGTCGAGAACCTGAAGTACCGCGACATCGAAGCGTGGGACTCGGTCGGTCACATGGCGCTGGTCGCGGCCATCGAGGACGAGTTCGATGTGGAATTCGACACCGACCAGGTGATCGACATGTCCAGCTTCAAGGTCGCCGTCGACATGGTGACCGACCTCCAGTCCAAGTGATGCTGGACGGAAAGGTCGCCCTGGTCACCGGGGGCACCCGGGGGATCGGGCTGGCCACCGCGCGGGCGCTCGCCGAGGCGGGCGCCACCGTGGTGCTGACCGGCCGCGACGAGGCGAAGGCCAAGGAAGCGGCGGCCGCGGCGGGGGCCGCGAGCGGGCTCGCCCTGGACGTCACCGACGCCAAGGCCGTGTCGACGCTGGTCCGCGGGGTGGCCAAGGAGCACGGCAAGCTCGACATCGTGGTCGCCAACGCCGGGATCATGGAGGACGCGCTCCTCGGCATGATCCGCGAGGAACTGGTCGACACCACGCTGAGCACGAACGTCGCCGGCACGCTGCACACCGTCCAGGCCGCGGCCAGGGCGATGATGCGCAAGAAGACCGGTGCCATCGTGGTGCTGGCTTCGATCGTCGGCGAGCACGGAAGCGCCGGTCAGACGGTGTACGCGGCCTCGAAGGCGGCGGTGGCGAACATCGCGCGTTCGGCCGCGAAGGAACTCGGCCGGTCCGGGATCCGGGTCAACGCGGTGGCGCCCGGCGTCATCGACACCGACCTGACCTCCGGCCTGACCGAGGACGCCAAGGCCGAGAACATCGGCAAGACCCCGCTGGGGCGCCTCGGGATGCCCGAGGACGTGGCGAACGCGATCCGGTTCCTCGTCAGTGATGACGCTTCGTTCATCACCGGGCAGGTGCTGGGCATCGATGGAGGATTAGTTCTCTGATGACCCTTCTGGGTGTGGGTGCGCGACTGATCGACGTCACGAGCGGCAGGACGCTCGAAGGCGAGGAACTCGACACCGAGGTCACCCGCGTGGGTGCCGCGTTGTCGCTGCTGCCGCCGGGCGCGCTGTTCGCGCGGATGTCGGTGGACCTCTCCAGCGTCCTGAACTACCTCGGCGCGTTCGAGGCGGGCCGCGCGATCGCGCTGATCGACCCGGCGCTGGACGCCGACGTCCTGGCGGGGCTCATCGAGCGTTTCCGCCCGGCCGCCGTGCTGTCCGCGCCGGACGCGCCCGCACCCGAGGGGTACGGCGTCTCCGACGGCCACTGGGTCCGGGAGTCCGCCGAAGGTGTCGAGCCGCATCCGCAGCTCGCGGTCCTGTTGCCGACCAGCGGTTCCACCGGCAACCCGAAGCTGGTCCGGCTCGCGCGCAATGCTGTCTACGCCAACGCCGATGCGATCGCGCGGGTGCTCGGCATCGACCGCCACGAGATCGCGCCGACCAGCCTCCCGCTGCACTACAGCTACGGCCTGTCCGTGCTGAACTCGCATCTCGTCAGCGGCGCGACCGTGGTCATCGAGCCCTCCGGTGTGCTGGGGCGAGGCTTCTGGGACGCGGTCAACGAGCACAAGGTCACCTCACTCGCCGGGGTTCCGTACCACTACGAGATGTTGCGGCGCCTGAAGTTCGATCCGGCGAAGTATCCGACGCTGCGCACGCTCACCCAGGCGGGCGGCAAGCTGCGCGACGATCTCGTCGCGCAGTTCAACGACAAGATCCGCGAGGTCGGCGGGCGGATGTTCGTGATGTACGGGCAGACCGAGGCCGCCCCGCGGATGACCACCGTCCCGGCGGAACGGCTGGCGGAGAAGCTCGGTTCGGCCGGGCCCGCGCTGCCCGGCGGTTCGTTCGTCATCCGGCGCGAGGACGGTTCCGAGACCACGCATCCGAAGATCGTCGGCGAGGTCGTCTACCGCGGGCCCAACGTGATGATGGGCTACGCCGAGGACGAGGCCGGGCTGGCCGCGGGCGACGAATACGGCGGCGTGCTGGCCACCGGCGACCTCGGCTATCTCGACGAGGACGGGTTCCTCTACATCACCGGACGCCTCAAGCGGATCGGCAAGGTCTTCGGCAACCGCGTCAGCCTGGATGATCTCGAGCACGCCGTGCGTTCGGCATCGGTGGGGATCGACGTCGTGGCCGCCGTCCCGGCCGGGGACAAGGTCGTCCTGTTCGCCGAAGGCGCCGACAAGGACATCTGCAAGGACGCCGCGAGGGCGCTGTCCGAGCGGCTGCACCTGCACACGAGCGGTTTCGACGTCCGACCCATCGACACCGTGCCGCTGCTGGCCAGCGGCAAGATCGACTACCGGTCGCTGGAGGCCCAGGTATGAGTGTGTTCACGCTTTCGCAGGCGGAGCGCGAGAAGTCGTTGCTTCCGCAGCTCGCCGAACTGACCGCGCACCACCGCGAGAACTCCGAGGGCTACGAGCGCATCCTGTCGTCGCTCGGCATCGCGCGGGACGCGGAGTTCGCGTCCATCGCGGATCTGCCGTGGCTGCCGGTGCGGATGTTCAAGACGCACGACCTGCGCAGCATCCCCGAGTCCGAGATCTTCAAGACGCTGACCTCTTCGGGCACCACCGGCGCGGGCGCGTCCCGGATCTACCTGGACAAGGACGCCGCCGGCGCGCAGACCAAGCAGCTCGGTGCCACGCTGCAGGAAGTCCTCGGCGGCGAGCGGCTGCCGATGCTGATGGTCGACACGATCGGCATCATCAAGAACCGCCGCTCGTTCTCCGCGCGCGGCGCGGGCGTGCTGGGCATGGCGAACTTCGGCCGCAAGCACACCTACGTGCTCGACGAGAACGACCAGCCGGACGTCGAGGCGGTCAAGACGTTCCTGGCGACGTACGGCGACAAGCCGTTCCTGATCTTCGGCTTCACCTTCATGGTGTGGCAGTACCTCTACGAGGTCGCCCGCGAGCACAAGCTCGATCTCTCCAACGGGATCCTGATCCACTCCGGCGGCTGGAAGAAGCTGATCGACCGCGCGGTGGACAACACCGAGTTCCGCCGTCGCTTCAAAGAGGACACCGGGCTCACCCGGATCCACAACTACTACGGGATGATCGAGCAGATCGGCACCGTGTTCCTCGAAGGACCCTCCGGGAACTCGTTGTACTGCCCCGATTTCGCCGACGTGGTGATCCGGAACCCGGAGACCTGGGAAGAGCAGCCGGTCGGCGAGCCCGGGGTGATCGAGGTCGTCAGCACGCTGCCGCGTTCGTACCCCGGCCACGTCCTGCTCACCGAAGACCTCGGTGTCTACAACGGGATCGACGACGGCGACTGGCCGGGCAAGCACTTCTCGGTCATGGGCAGGCTGCCCAAGGCCGAAGCCCGCGGTTGCTCGGACACCTTCCAGGGAGCGGCGGCATGAGTCTCAACCAGCGTTTTCCGCTCGGCGACGCGATCGAGGTCTCCTCGCTGGTCGACGAGCTGCGGGCCGAACCCGTCGGCGGACGGCTTCGCGTGGGCGACCCGCGAGTCGTCGAGTTCCTGACGAAGTTCGCGCGCAAGCTGCTCGCCCCCGCGACGGCCCGTCGCTTCCCGGAGCTGGCGTCCCTTGGTTTCTTCCTGCGCAAGGGAGAGATCGCCAAGGCACTGTCCACTTTGGAGACTTCCGGTGACGCGCTGCGCTTCCCGCGCGGGCTGGTCTTCCACGTGCCGCCCGCCAACGTCGACACGATCTTCGTGTACTCGTGGGCGCTTTCGGCGCTGGCGGGCAACCACAACGTCGTCCGCGTCTCCTCGCGTTCGGCCGGTGCCGCCGAAACGGTGCTGGAGGCACTGAACGACGCACTGTCCGAAGTGGACGCCGACACCGCCGCCGCGATCACCGCGACGCAGCGCATGGTCACCTACGACCGCAGCGACGCGATCAGCGGCGCGCTGTCGGTCGCCGCGGATCTGCGGGTGATCTGGGGCGGCGACGCCTCGGTCGCCGCGCTGCGCAAGTACCCGCTCGCGCCGCACGCCCGCGACCTGACCTTCCCGGACCGGTCGTCGTTCGCGGTCGCGTCGGTACGCGGCTGGCAGAACGCCTCCGAAGCCGAGCGCCGCGGTGCCGCCGAGGGCTTCTACAACGACTCGTACTGGTTCGACCAGGCCGCCTGCTCGTCGCCGCGCGCGGTGTTCTGGGTCGGCGAGGAAGAGGGCGCTCGCGAAGCCGGGCAGGAGTTCCGGAAGCTGCTCGCCGAGGTGCTGGCGACGAAACAGCACGTCACCGAGCCGGCCATGGCCGTGCAGAAGCGGGTTTCCGCGTACGGCGCGGCCGTCGACGGGCTCGTCAACGGCATCGAGTTCCAGGGCAACGGCATCGCGACCCTGGAGCTCGCCGACCCCGCGGTCCTGCCGCGCGAATGGCTCGGCGCGGGCACTTTCGCCAACGCGCGCGTCGACACGCTTTCCGACCTCGTCCCGATCGTGCTCCGCAAAGATCAAACCGTCGGTCAATTCGGCTTCACCAAAGAAGAATTGACGGAATTCGTGACGGAATTGGCCGGCCGCGGTGTCGACCGGGTCGTTCCCTTCGGCTCGGCCCTGACGTTCTCCGCGATTTGGGACGGCTACGATCTGCTGACCGAGTTCAGCCGCTTGGTGACCGTGCAGGCCTGACCTGCGGTGACGGGGTAGCAGCAGAGGAGGTTCAGTGACGACGGTCGAAACGCCCGAAGAGGACACTTCGGTTGCGGTAAAACAACCGAAATCCACGAAGGCGAAGATCCTCGACGTCGTCCGCTGGATCGCCATCCTGCTGGTCGTCGGTTTCGCGGCGAAGACGTTGGTCACCAATTGGGGTGAATTCTGGCGGACCTTGTCCGAGGTCGCGTGGGAATCCTCCACATTGAGCCTGCTCGCGCTCATCGCCGCGATCATGGTGTCGACCTACGGCTGGCAGGTCATGGTCGACGACCTCGGCAAGCCGATCGGCTACGCCCGCGGCGCGCAGATCTGCCTCGTCGGCTCGCTCGGCAAGTACGTGCCGGGTTCGGTCTGGGCGTATCTGCTGCAGATGGAACTCGGGCGCAAGGCCGGGCTCGCCAGGGCCCGGATCTTCACCGGCTCGCTGATCCAGCTCGGCGTCGGCGTGGTGTCCGCGCTGGTCGTCTCGCTGCTCGCGGCCCCCGCGGTGTTCAGCAACAGCCCGCGGGCGCTGTGGCTGTTCGTGCTCATCCCCGTCGGGCTGGCGATGCTGCACCCGCGCGTGCTCACCTGGGGCACGTCGCTGGTGCTGCGGATCCTGCGCCGCCCGCCGCTGGACCACCGGCTGAGCTGGTCGGTCGTGGGGAAGGTCTTCGGCTCGTCGACGGCCGCCTGGGCACTGCAGGGCGTGCACCTGTGGCTGCTGGCGAACTCCGTCGGCACGCCGGGATTCAGCGGCTTCGTGCTGTGCGTCGGCGCGATGGCGGTCGCGATGACCGTCGGGACGTTCGCGTTCATCCTGCCCAGCGGGGTCGGCGTGCGCGAGGTCGCGCAGGTCGCCGTGCTCACCGCGTCGGGTCTCACCGTCGTCCAGGCGACGGCCTTCGCCATCGCCTCGCGGGTGATGTTCACCGTCGCCGACCTGATCACCGCCGGGGGCGCCGCCCTCTCGGCCCGCCTCGTCACCTCCCGCGTTTAGTCCTCTGAATGCGGGTCGGTGTAGCTGGTCGTGGGTAGCGATTCAGGCGCGTGATGGAGTTGATGGCGAGAGCATGCTCGCCACGGAGACCTGGCGCGCTCTTGACTGTCCACAAGGGACACATGTAGAGCCAAAATGCCCGATTTGGTCACTTTGAGCAGGGGTCGTGAGTGATTTGGGTGGTTCTAACCCTCATTATCACTCACGACCTCGGCCAGAAACGGACTTAAGGGATCAATGGGATGCTCGATCGATGCGATATGTCCCTTGTGGACACTCCGAATCAGGCCTGTCTGCATCGCCAGTCCAGACTCACGTCGCATGGGCTTTCTTTCCCGTTTGAAGCTGGCGAAGAACGTCTAGTGGCACGTCACTTTTGACCTTCCCCTCAATAACCCGAATCGCCGCTGACGGCCCGTATCCAGCCCACGCACGCCGACTGCCCACGCGACTGCCGCATCCAGAGGACGAAACGCGTCAGGGGTTCACCCGGTAGATCACCGCGTCGGGGTTCCGGTACACCTCGGTCACGAAGTTCAGCCCGTCCAGATCGCGCAGACCCGCCTGACGCGGGGCGCCGGTCGGGTAGCCGTACTGCCCGAGGATCACCCACCGCACGTTCAGCCGCGCCACCGCCGCCCGAACCTGGGCGTTCGACGGGTACTCCCGGAAGTGCCACTCCAGCAGCCGCGCGTCCGACGGCGAAAGCGTCTCGTCGAAATGCCCGGAAGTCGTGCGGACGCCGGAAAGCGCGTAAGTCCACACCGTCCCGTCTAGCCGGTCGTTCAGCGCGCGCTCGCCCGGTTTGACGAACTCGGCGAGCTTCTCCATCGCGACGACCTCGTCCGGGCTCACCGGCAGTTTGTGCGGGTCGACGCCGGGGGTGTTCGCGTAGCCGGGCGCGACCTTCTCCGCGTTCGACGGCGCGTAGAAACCGTTGCTGAGGAAGGCGAACGCGCCGAACACCACCACCGCGACGGCGAACGCGGGCACCTTCCGGTGCGCGACGTTGTCCCGTAGCCACGCCTGCGTCTCGGCGAGGCCGTGCGCCGCGATGATCGACAGCGGGATCGCCGCCATCGACATGAAGCGGTACGGGTCGTTCCACCACGGCCGGGACAGCGTCAGCACGAGCGGCTGCTCGGACGACGTCACCACGATGTAGGCGAGCCCGGTGATCAGCGCCGTGACCCCGATCCAGCGCAGCGCGCCCGCGCGCGAGAAGAAGATGAAGCCCAGCAACAACGCCGCTGAAAGCCAGATCTGCGGATACGGCTCGTAGTGCTGGAAGCCCAGCAGCGCGCCGAGCGCCGTCGTCGCCCGCCATTCGACCGGCCAGCTGCGGTAGGGCACCTCGCCGCTCGCGAGCCCGATCGCGCCGAACAGTTGCAGACACGCCACGAGGATCGCGACGGCACCGACGATCGCCAGCGCACGCAGGTCCCGGCCGATCCGCCGCCACCGTTCCCCGGGCTCGAGCCACCGCTGCAGCAGGAGCGGGCCGGCGAACAGGATCGCGCCGAACAACGCCGACGAGTGCACGCACAGCAGTCCGACGGCGCTCACCAGCAGCATGAAGCCGGTGTCGGGCGCGGGCCGGTCGAGGTAGCGCTTCACCGCGACGGCGGCCAGCGGCGTCAGCGCGAGGCCGAGCAGGAACGGGAGCAAAGGTCCCCTGCTCATCGATTCGTACAGGCCCATCACCGGCGCGATCGAGACGAGGGCGACGGCGCCCGCGAACACCGCGCGCCCACGGAACACGCGCACCATCGTGACCAGCGACAACGCCAGCAGGGCGGGCAGCAGCGCGGTGTTCACGTCCAAGGCCAGCGGGATGGTCGCCGGGCTCAGCAGATACACCACGGACGCGAGCAGGTGGTACGCGTTGGGATAGAACACCGGTGCCGCGTCGCCGTACCAGTTCACCTCGCCGGTGCCGAACAGGCTGCCGTCCCCGGTTTCGGCGATCTGCCGGACGCCGTTCGCGTGATACACCGCGTCGAACCCCTGCGGGATGGCGTCCAGCCTGCCCATCCCGCGTACCACCGCGTACATCCCGACGGCGGCCGCGAGCAGAAGGCACGCCCCGACGGCGAGGTGCCCGGACCGTCCCCACAGCGGTTCCTCCGGGGCGGGCGGCCACCGGCGCAGCGTGAGCCGTCGCAGGCCGAACGCGACACCGGTGAACAACACCGTCGCGACCGCGTACGTCACGGGATTGAACGGGAGCCCGAGCGCGGCCGTCCACGGGCCCGCGAGACCGCCGATGGCGTAGCTCAGCAAGGGCGTCATCCCCGCGAGCACCCAGCCGCGCAGGCCGGCGGCGAGACCGGTGAGCAGACCGGGAAGGCCGATGACGAGCAGCGCGACGACCACCGTGAGGACGTCGGCGGACAGGGAGGTGTGGGTGGGCACGGGCTACCTCGGATGGGGAATCCGCACGGAACCCCCGAGGTGCGGAACGGAATGGGAAGCCAGATTAACCGCCGGGCACCGTTACCCGAAGGAGTCACATCCTGCCGGGCAAACCGGCGGAACTTTGCCTACTTTGCGCACACTTGCTGGCCCATTCGTGTCAATTGACTGCGCCGAAAGAAACACCTTGCCGCGGTGATCGATACTTGACCGTAGTCTTTCGGTCAGGGGAGTGGCTCGGCCCGGGAGGGTGGGGATCAGGTGGTGGTCGCGCTTGTCGTCGCCTGGTCCGCGGTCGCGATCTTCGTGCTGGTGGCCTGGCCCAAGATCGGCGCCGACAAGGGCTGGCGAGCCGTCGCGTTGCTGCTGACCCTCGGTTTTTCGCTGGTGCACCAGCTGGTGTTTTCGACCATCGCGGAAGACGCGTACGTCACCTTCCGATACGCCCAGAACATCGCCGACGGCAATGGGCCGGTGTTCAACACCGGCGAGCGGATCGAGGGTTACACGAATTTCCTCTGGATGATCGTGATCGCGTTGCCGAAGGCCGCTTTCGGGGCCGATATCGAGGCTTCCGCGGTCGTGCTCGGCGTTCTCGCCACGCTCGGCGCCGTCCTGCTCGCGTACGTGACGGTGAACCGGGTGGTCGCGCGGGCCGCCGGCGAGTCGCGGCCCGCCTACGGGGTGGCCGCGGCGGTGCTCGTCGCCGGAGCCGGGGGCCTCGCCGCGTACGGCGGCTCCGGCACCGAGACGCCCTTGTTCGTGCTGCTCGTGTTCGGTGTCTTCGCCGCGCTCGCGGCCCGGCGGCCGGTGGTCGCGGGGGTGCTCGTGGCCTTCACGATGATGACGCGCCCGGCGGGGATCCTGCTCGCGGTGCTGGTGGGATGCTGGCTGGTCGTCGCCGCCCTGCGCGGCCGGTACACCTGGTGGTCGCCGGTGGGCTGGCTGCTCGGCGGGCTCGTCTTCGCCGCGCCCTGGACGGCCTGGCGGGTGACCTACTACGACCACGTCCTGCCGACCTCGGTCGTCATCCCCTTCGACCTCGACGTCCAGTCGCGGATCGACCGCGGTTGGCAGTACCTATCGGGTTTCTCGGTGGCTCACCAAGGATTCCTGTTGCTGGGCCTGATCTCGGTGGGGGCGCTGTCACTGCGCCGCACCGGCCGGACCCCGCACGAGGCCGAGGCCAGGTCGCTGACCTGGCTGATGCTCGGCACCGCCGTCGGGCTCACCGGTTTCGTGGTCTTCTTCGGCGGCGACGCCGGGCCTGCCTGGCGTTTGCTGGCGCCGATCCCGCCGCTGCTGTCGGCGGCGGCGGTCTCGGTCTACGGCGTGCTCGTCGCGACCGCGAAGCCGAGCCCTAGGCCCCGGCCGCCGATCCAACGGCTGATGCCCGCCGCCGCGGTGACGTTGTCCGGGCTCGCGGTGCTGGTGTCGGTGTTCAGCCCGGAGATGCTGGGCCGGGTGCGTGCCTGGCACGACCACGGCGCGCAGATGGAGGAGATCGGCCGCTGGCTCGACGCCTACCTGCCGCCCGGTTCGGTCGTGAGCACGTCGGCGCCGGGCGTGCTGTCGTACCACGCCGGGACGCAGCTGCAGATCGTCGGCGTCCGCGGCCAGACGGAGGAAGCGGGGGAGGCCGTCGTCTCCCGGCGCCATCCGACGATCGCCGTCATCACCGACAGCGGTTACGCGACGAAGCAATCCTGCGTGATCGACCCGGCGTACGCGGCGAGGTACCGCGTCGCGACTTTCGCGCGTGAAGGCAGCTCGTCGTGGATCGCCGTGTTCCTGCGGGCGGACGTCGAGCGGGCGGTCAGGTCGGCCCTCGACCGCTCGCCCGATTTCCGCCACGTACCGTGCCCTGCGTGAGTGTCGTTTCCCCCAGCAGACCGGCAGCGCTCGAAGCATCCTCGCGCCTGTTCGGCGTCGGTGTGTTCGCCGCCGCGCTCACCGTGCTGCTGGTGCGTTTCCTCGTGCCGAGGCCGGTCGCGATGGCCGACAACGGGGACGGGTTCCGCGTGCTGTGCGGCGCGGGCATCCCGTGGAAGGGCAAGCCGGAGGGCTTCGTCCACCTCGCCTACACCGCCCCGGCCGGTGAATGCGACGCCACCTATCTTCTCACCCAGAGCTGGTTCGCGCGGATCGCGCGGTCGATCGGCGGGCTGCTCGGCCTCGAATCGACGCTCAGCCTGGTGGTGCTCGGCGTGCTCACCAGCGTGCTCGCCGCCGCGGCGGTCGCGCTGATCGTCGTCGGGCTGCCGTACTCGCGCCGCGTCCGCGGCTTCGCGGCCGTGGGACTGCTGCTCGTCGTCGCGGACTCCGCTTTCTTCGGCTACTTCGCATCCGTGCTCGGTGAAGGGGCCGCGTTCCTCGGTCTCCTGCTCGCCGTCGGCGGCCTCCTCGTGTCCGCGAGGCCCGGCTGGTGGCGCTACGCGGGCTTGGCCGTGCTGCTCTTCGGCGGCGTGATCGCGGTCAACGCCAAGGTCCAGACGCTGATGATCCTGCCGTTGCTCGCGCTCGCCGCGCTACTCGTCCGCCCTGCGGGCGTCCACGGCCTGAAGCGCTGGGTTCCCGTGGTGTTCGTCATCGGCGCGCTCGCCGGGGGAACGGCCTACGCGCAGCAGACCGTCGAGCCCGCGAAGCTGCCCGACGGCTCCCTCGCCGCGCGTCCGGGCGACGATTCGCGCGAGATCAACATGTTCAACACGATCTTCCTGACCATTGTGGACGGTCGGCACGACACCGAAGCCGACCTCGAAGCCTTGGGGCTGCCCGCCTCGTTCGGCCAGTACGCGGGCAACGGCTGGTGGCATCCGAAGCCCGCGACACTGGACCCCGAGTACCCGAAGTACCGCGAGCAGATCAGCAGGCGCAACGTCATCGAGTACTTCGCGACGCATCCCTTCCGCACCGTGGAGATCCTGGACCGCGCGGCGGGCGATCTGCTCACCGCGCGGCCGCCCTACCTCGGCAGCTTCGACCAGTCGGCCGGCTTCGCCCCGGAAGCGCAGGAATACCGCGTCCCGATCGTCTCGACCGCGACGAAACTGCTGGCGCCACTGGGTTTCTTCGCCCTGCTGCCGATATGGGCCCTGATCGCCTGGCGTGGCTGGAAGACCCGGCGCACCGCGCTGGGTGTCGTGCTGGGCTTCCTGCTCGCCGTGGCCGCCGGGCAGTTCGTGCTGGCGGCGCTGGGCGACGGGCTGGAGAACGTCAAACACCAGGTGATCGCGCTGTACTGCACGCTGCTCGGCGTCGTCCTGGCGGTGGTGACCTTCGCACGCCCGGAGCGCTCGGAGTGATGTGACCTACGCGACCGTAGGTTGGTTACCCTACGGTAGCGTAACCTGAACGAATGGCTGAGCTCGTTTACCCGCCCGTCATCATGGCGGCGAAGTTGATGTTCCGGGTGCTGGACAACCGCATCCGGGTGGAGGGGACCGAGCACATCCCGTCGTCGGGCGGGGCGGTCATCGCCTGCAACCACGTGAGCTATCTCGACTTCATCTTCTGCGGACTCGGCGCGCAGCCGGCGAAACGCCTGGTCAGGTTCATGGCGAAGAAGGAGATCTTCAGCAACCGCATCGCCGGACCGCTCATGCGCGGCATGCACCACATCTCCGTCGATCGCGGCGCGGGTCTCGCCTCGTACCGGGAAGCCGTCGAGCGCCTGAAGGCCGGCGAGGTCGTCGGGGTGTTCCCCGAAGCGACGATCAGCCGGTCGTTCACCGTGAAGGACATCAAGTCCGGTGCCGTCCGGATGGCCGCCGAGGCGGGTGTCCCGGTCGTGCCGATGGCGCTGTGGGGCACGCAGCGGCTGTGGACCAAGGGCCGTCCGAAGGACCTCACCAAACGCCACGTCCCGATCTCGATCCTCGTCGGCGAGCCGATGCACCCGAAGGCCGACGATGACGCCGAAGTGCTTTCGAAGGACCTTCGCGTGCGGATGTCGGCGCTCGTGGACCGCGTCCAGGCCGACTATCCGGAGAAGCCGGCCTCCGAGGACGAGCGCTGGTGGCTGCCCGCGCACCTCGGCGGCACCGCGCCGACGCCGGAAGAGGCCGCGAAGCTCGACCGCGAAGGCCGCTAGACCGCCTGTGCCGTCCGTCTGATCACGCGTGCCGTCCGTCCAGTCACGCGAGCCGTCCATCCCGTCACGCGTGTCCGCCTCGACCTAGTCGCGTCATCTTTGCCGCACCCCTCATCGGCGGGTTCGCGTGATCAGCCGGACGACACGCGTGTCCGGATGGACGACACGCGTGATCAGATGGATGTCGCGTCTCAGAACCAGCGCTCCAGCACCTGCGCGACCCCGTCCTCGGAGTTTGGCCCCGTCACCTCGTCGGCGGCGTCGAGGGCGTAGCGGTGCCCGTTGGCCATCGCGACGCCGTGCCCGGCCCAGCCGAGCATCTCGACGTCGTTCGGCATGTCCCCGAACGCGATCACCCGCTCGGCCGGGACGTCCAGCCGCGCGGCGACCTCGGCCAGCCCGGTCGCCTTGGTGATGCCGTGCGCGGCGACCTCGATCAGGCCGGTGTTGGTCGAGTAGGTGATGTCCACCGAGCCGTCGAGCACCTCGCGCGCCGCCCGCGCCATCTCGTCCGAGTTCATCCCGCGCCTGCTGATCAGCAGTTTGATCGCCGGATGCCCGAGCACCTCGGCCCGCGGTGCCTCCGTGCCCTCGTGGTTGCCCCACGGGTTGTGATAGTCCGGCTCGATCACGAAATTGCGCATCTCCGGATCGAGCGCGGACTCGCCGACCCGTTCCGCGGCGAACCGGCAGCCGGGCAGAGCGTGATCAAGAGCACTCACCGTGTCGTGCAGCAGCTGGGGTTCCAGCAGGCCGTGGACCGCCACGATCCGGTCCGTCCCGATCTCGTACAGCACCGCGCCGTTGGCGCAGACCGCGTACCCGGTCAGGCCCAGCGGGTTCGCGATCGGGGCGATCCAGCGCGGCGGACGGCCGCTGGCCAGCACGAACGGGACTCCGTCCTCGGTGACGCGCCGGACGACGTCGATCGTGCGTTCGGACAGGACCTCCAGCGGGCCGAGCAGGGTGCCGTCGACGTCGGATGCGATCAAGAGGGGCTTATCCACCGGCACATTGTCCCCGAAGATCCGCCCATCGGGCGAAGTGTCGGTCTGGACCAGTACCTTCCCGGGTGTGCGCGTAGGCATCGTGATCCTTCCGGAAGATCGTTGGTGGGCGGCCGAGCCGAAATGGCGGGCCGCCGAGGAATACGGCTTCGACCACGCTTGGACGTACGACCACCTCGGCTGGCGGACTCTCGTCGACGGCCCCTGGTTCAGTGCGATGCCAACGTTGACGGCGGCCGCGATGGTGACGTCGCGGATCAGACTGGGCACCTTCGTGGCTTCACCGGTCGCCCGGCATCCCGTGCCGTTCACCCGCGAGCTGACCACCCTCGACGACATCTCCGACGGCCGCTTCATCCTCGGCGTGGGCGCGGGCGTCCCGGACACCCACTACGACGCCGCCGTCCTCGACGGCCCCGAACTGTCGGTCAAGCAGCGCACGGACCGCTTCACGGAGTTCGTCGAATCGCTCGACGGGCTCTTGATGACCGACGGCTTCGACTTCGAGGGCGAGTACTACCGGGCCAAGGGCGCACGCAACCTGCCGGGCTGCGTGCAGCGGCCGCGGCTGCCGTTCCTGGTGGCCGCGAACGGCCCCCGCACGATGACGCTCGCCGCGCGGTTCGGCGCGGGCTGGGCCACCACCGGCGTCAAGGCGGACACCCAGGACGAGTGGTGGAAGGGCGTCGCGGAGCTCGTGAAGACCTTCGACGAGCGGCTCGACGCCGTGGGCCGGGACAAGGCGAGCGTGCAGCGGTTCCTGAGCCTCGACGCGGCGCCGGTCTTCTCGCTCGACAGTGTGGGCGCGTTCACCGACGCCGCCGGGCGGGCCGGTGAACTCGGGTTCACCGACATCGTCACGCATTGGCCGCGGTCCGGCGACTACTACGTCGGCCGCGAGTCGACGCTCGAAGCGGTCGTCAGCGACGTACTCCCGGTACTCCAGGGAAGAAGCGACTAGGCCGATCGGGTGACGTTGGCGAGCCGGGTAAACCGGTTCCGCCCAGTAGTCGTCTGAAGAACAAGTACAGCGAGTGGGTGTGGCCGACGACGGCTGCCCCTCATGGGTCACCCCGGGGGTGAATGGGGGACGAAAGGCTCGCGTGGTCGTGGCAGGGGCAGTCCACGACCACGCGAGCCTTTTATCTTTCGGCCGCGACACCGGTCCGGATGTCATGAAAGGGTCGTTCAGGACAAAAGATGTCCTGAACGACCCTTTCATGACATCCGTGAAGGGCTGCCGTCAGCGCGTCAGCGTGTAGATCGAGGCCCCCGCGTTCGAGAAGTCCTTCCGCAGGAAGCCCAGCCCGTCCAGATCCCGCAGCCCCGGCGCCGGCGGCTCGCCGATCTTGATCGGCGTGCTCCCGATCAGCACGTGCTTGATGTTCAGCCGCCGCACCGCGGCCCGCACCTCGGGGTCGGTGTCGTAGTCGCGGAAGTGCAGCGCCAGGTACTTCGCGTCCGGCGGCGGCACGCCCGGGTCGTAGTGCCCGGCGACCGGGTGGATCCCGGTGATCGCGTACAGCCAGGCCGTCCCGTCGAAGCGCTCGTTGAGCACCTTCTCGTCCGGCCCGACGTTCATCTTGGTCAGCTCGTTCATCGCGGCCAGCTCGTCGGCGCTCACCGGCGGCGTGACCTCGCCCTCGGGCCCGTTGTAGTACAGGAACGACACCGCGTGCGCGTTCGACTCGGTATAGAAACCCTTGGTCAGCACGGCCGACGCGGCCACGACGAACACGGCGGTCGCCAGCCCCAGCCTGGCGGGCAGCGCGGGACGGCTCTTCACCCAGGACCGGCCGCTCGCCCACTTCGCGAACCAGCGCTGCAGCTCCGCCATCCCGTGCCCGGCGAGCAGGCACAGCGGGATCGCGGCGAGCGCCATCAGCCGGTACCGGTCGTTCCACCACGGCCGCGACAGCGAGATCACCCACGGTTCGGCGCCGAACGAGGCGACCAGCACGAACAGCGCCGAGAAGCCGATCGCCGAAAGCCCCACCCAGCGCATCCGCCCGAGCCGGAACAGGCTCAGCACCCCGATCGCCAGCAGCACCGTCAGCCACACCTGCGGCGCGCTCAGCACCTGCCGGAAGGTCACCAGCAGCCCCAGCGACTTCAGCACCGGCAGGTCGGAGCCCCACGCGTAATAAGGGTATGAACCCGAAGTGAATTTCAGGGCGCCGAGGATGTGCGGTGCCGCGAGCAGCCCGCTGCCCGCCATCACCGGCACCATCTTGACGACGTCGCCGCCGATGACCCGCCAGCCGCCGCGGCCCTCGGGCACGCCGTCGACCGGCTTGTGCCGCAGCGCGCGGTACCAGCGCTGCACCACCAGCGGGAAGGCGAACAGCAGCGCGCCGAACAGCGCCGACGAATGCGCCGCCAGCAGGCCGACCGCGGTCAGCGCGAGCACGTAGCCGGTGTCGAGGCCGGGCCGCGCGAGGAAGCGGGCCAGCGCGACCACGGCCAGCGGCGTCAGCACGATCCCCAGCGCGAACGGCAGCAGGCCGCTGGACACCGACTCGTACGCGCCGGTGGTGGCCGCGGCGGCCACCAGTGCCGTGCAGCCCGCGAACACCGCGCGCCCGCCGAGCTGGCGGATCAGGGCGACCATCGACAGCGCGAAGATCCCGGCGACCGGCATGGTGATGGCGTTCAGCGTGACCGGGATCGTCGTGCCCGAGATCGAGTACACGAGCGAGCCGACCAGGTGATACGCGTTCGGATAGAACGAGCCGTCCGGGTACCAGTTGATGGTGCCCATGCCGGTCAGCGAGCCGTCGCCGGTCTCGGCGATGTAGCGGATGCCGTTCGCGTGGAACACGGTGTCCCAGCGCTGGAACACCGCCGTCGTGCCGCCGCGGGCCGAGAGCACCACGAGGATCGAGATGCCGACGGCCAGCGCGACGCAGGCCGCGACGGCGTAGTGCGCGCGCGGGTGCCACTTCTTCGGCGGCTCCTCGGCGCCCGGCTTGATCCAGCCGCGGCTCTGTCCCAGCTTGCGCAGGCCGAAGCCGATCCCGGCGAGCACGGCCGTGACGCCCGCCACGGTGAGGGGGTTGTACGACACGCCCGCGAGTGCCAGCCACGGACCGGCCAGTCCGGTTACCGTGTAGGACAGCAGCGGAGCCAGCCCCGCCAGGGCCCAGCCACGCAGGCCGGCGGCCCGGCCGACGAGCCCGCCGGGGACCGCGAGGACGGCCAGGTAGGTGAGGGTCGCACCGAAATACGACCAGAAGGTGTCCGGAGTAGGCACTGCTTCCTAAATGTGTCTGTCGAAGGTGAAAACCGGTGCTCGCTGCAGGGCACGGAGTCGACGTGCGTACCCTCGACGCCCGTGAGCGCGCACACGAACCCCGACAAGATTACTGAAGCCGATTTCACCGGCTACGACCTCATCGTGGTCGGGTCCGGTTTCTTCGGGCTGACCGTCGCCGAACGGGCCGCGGCCGAGCTCGGCAAGAAGGTCCTCGTGCTGGAGCGGCGGCACCACATCGGTGGCAACGCCTACTCCGAGGCCGAGCCCGAGACCGGGATCGAGGTGCACCGTTACGGTGCGCACCTGTTCCACACCTCCAACAAGCGTGTGTGGGAGTACGTCAACCGCTTCACCGAGTTCACGAACTACCAGCACCGCGTGTTCGGCAAGTACCAGGGCCAGGTGTACCCGCTGCCGATGAACCTGGCGCTGATCAACCAGTTCTTCGGCAAGTCGCACACGCCGGACGAGGCCCGCGAGCTGATCGCCAAGCAGGCGTCGGAGTTCGAGACCGCGAACGCGCAGAACCTCGAGGAAAAGGCCATCTCGCTGATCGGCCGCCCGCTCTACGAGGCGTTCATCCGCGGCTACACGGCCAAGCAGTGGGAGAACGACCCGAAGAACCTCGGCGCCGACATCATCACCCGGCTCCCGGTCCGCTACACCTTCGACAACCGCTACTTCAACGACACCTACGAGGGTCTGCCGGTCGACGGCTACACCGCGTGGCTCGAGAAGATGGCGGAGCACGAGAACATCGAGGTGCGGCTGAACGTCGACTACTTCGACGTCCGCGAGCACATCCCCGCCGGCACCCCGACCGTCTACACCGGGCCGCTCGACCGCTACTTCGACTACTCCGCGGGCCGCTTCACCTGGCGCACCGTGGACTTCGAATCCGAGGTCGTCGAGACGGGTGACTTCCAGGGCGCCTCGGTCGTCAACTACAACGACGAAGAAGTGCCCTACACCCGGATCATCGAGTTCCGGCACTTCCACCCGGAGCGCAAGCACTACCCGAACGACAAGACGGTCGTGTTCCGCGAGTACTCCCGCTTCGCCGGCGAGGCCGACGAGCCGTACTACCCGATCAACACCCCGGAGAACCGCGAGAAGCTCGAGGCCTACCGCGAGCTGGCGAAGGCCGAGGCCAAGAACAAGAACGTGCTGTTCGGCGGCCGTCTCGGTACCTACAAGTACCTCGACATGCACATGGCCATCGGCTCGGCGCTGTCCGTGTTCGACAACAAGATCGCGCCGCACCTGACCGATGGCGCGCCTCTGGACGGATCCCTCGATGCTTGAGAAGGGCACTCCCACGGGTGAAGTCGCCGTCCTGGCCAAGGCCCAGGGCGTCCTGAAGAGCGACGTCACGGTGAAGGCGGCACGCGGTCTTTCGCACTTCGGCGAGCACAGCGCGGGCTGGTTCGCGCTGGGGCTCGTCGGGGCCGCGGTCGACAAGAAGCGCCGCAAGGACTGGCTGGTCGCGGCGGCCGGCGTCGTCGGCGCGCACGCCGCGTCCATCGCGGTGAAACGCGTGGTCAGGCGGCCACGACCGGACCACCCGAGCGTCGAGGTCCTGGTCTCCACGCCGAGCAAGCTGAGCTTCCCGTCCTCGCACGCGACCTCGACTACGGCGGCGGCGGTGCTCTACTCCGGATTGACCGGGCGTAACCTGGTCCCGGCCCTGGTACCGCCGATGCTGGCCTCCCGGCTCGTGCTCGGCGTCCACTACCCGACCGACGTTCTGGCCGGAGCGGCCCTTGGGGGCGTAGTCGGCGGCTTGATACGTAGGAAGCTGAAGCGACGATGAGTGAAACGACCGAGAAGGCCGATTCCAAGCCTGACGACGTAGAACCCGTGGCCGAGGCCGCCGAACCGAAGAAGGTCGCCGGCGGTCTCGTCGGCGGCATCATCAAAACGGCACGCCCACGCCAGTGGGTGAAGAACGTGCTGGTGTTCGCCGCACCGTTCTTCGCCTTTTCGAAGTCGACGGACCGGACCGGCCTGCTGATCGCCGCGCTGATCGCCTTCGCGGCGTTCTCGCTGGTGGCCTCCTCGGTCTATCTCATCAACGACGCGATCGACGTCGAGGCCGACCGGGCGCACCCGACCAAGCGGAACCGCCCCATCGCGGCCGGGATCGTGCCGGTGCCGGTGGCGTTCGTCGCGGCGGGCGTGTTCTTCGCCGCCGGTCTCGGCATCTCGTTCTTCGCCAGCTGGCAGCTCGCGGTCGTGCTGGCGGTCTACGAGGCCGTCCAGCTCGGCTACTGCTTCGGGCTCAAGCACCAGCCGGTGGTCGACCTGGCCATCGTCGGCTCGGGCTTCCTGATGCGGTCGATCGCCGGTGGTGTGGCCGCGGGTATCGCGCTTTCGCAGTGGTTCCTGCTGGTCACCGCGTTCGGCTCGCTGTTCATGGTGGCGGGCAAGCGCTACGCCGAGATCATGCTCTTCGAGCGCACCGGGGCGAAGATCCGGTCTTCGCTCAAGAAGTACTCGGCGAGCTACCTGCGGTTCGTCTGGGCGACGTCCGCGGCGATCCTGATCATGTCCTACTGCCTGTGGGCGTTCGAGATCCGCCAGGTCGAGCACAACTCGGTGTGGGCGGTCGTCTCGATGGTCCCGTTCGTGGTGGCCGTCCTGCGGTACGCCGTCGACGTCGACGGCGGCAACGCGGGCGAGCCGGAGGAGATCGCGCTCAAGGACCGCGTGCTCCAGGTGCTCGGCGCGAGCTGGGTCGTCACGCTGTTCCTGTCGTTCTATCTCTGATTCGACAGCTCACACACAGCGCATCCATAGGAAGCGCACGGATCCTCGGTGATGGGGGCGGGCACACAGCCCGCCCCCATCAGCCTGAGGAGCGAAAAATGAGCGACCAGCAGCGGCCGTCCGAAGACGAGGACAAGACGGTCGAGCAGCCTTCAGTGGCGGATGAGACCCCGAAGCAGCAGCCTGCCGCGCCTCCGCCGGTGGTGCAGGCCCCGCCCCGGAAGGGCGGATTCCGCCGGTTCGCCGGGCACCGCGCGACGCAGCTGGTGGCGGTCGGCGCCCTCGGCTTCGTCCTCGGCGGCGGGATCATCGGCACCGCCGTCGGCCTGGCCTCCCGCGACGGCGACCGGCCCGGTTTCTCCCGGGAACACCGTGGCCCGGGTGGCCATGGCATGGATCGCGACTTCCGTGACGGCCCCGGCTGGCGTGACCAGCGCCACGGCGGGTAGATAACGGAATCATCACGCCGCCGTGTACGGTGTTCGTGATGCGAAGCGCCTCCGCCGATCTGCCCCAGGCTCCCGGTGCGCTGCCGGGAGCCGCCGTCCTTACCCGACCCTGGGTGCTCCCGGCCGGGGCGGCGGTGGCGTCGGCCCTGGTGTTCGTGCTGGTCAGCGGGCATTTGATCGACGACACGTACATCACGCTCTCGTATGCGAAGAACCTCGCCTTCCACGGCCACTGGGGCCTGATCGAAGAGGGAACCGCCAACACCGCGACGTCGCCGCTGAACGTCCTCGTGCTGGCGCTCGTCACCTTCATCGTGCGCGACGCCGTCTTCGCCGCCGGGATCGTCTTCGTCGCGAGCCAGGTGGCGCTCGTCCTCGGCCTCCGCCGTATGGGCGCCGCGACCGGTCTCTCGGGCTGGTTCGCCCCGCTGGCGCTGGGCCTGCTGCTGGTGAACCCGCTGCTGCTGTCGTCGGTCGGCCTCGAAGTCGCCCTCGGCGCGGCTGCCGTCGTCTGGTCGATGGTGTTCCTCCACGAACGACGGCCCGCCGCCGCGGGCGCGGTGATCGGCCTGATCGCGCTGATCCGGATCGATCTGCTGCTGATCGCGTTCGTGTTGTTCCTCGGGCGCCGCGAATTCTGGGTGGGCATCTGGCGGATGACGTTCGCCGCGCTCGCGGTGATGCTGCCGTGGTTCGTGTTCAGCTGGCTGGTGCTGGGTTCGGCGGTGCCGGACACCCTGGTCATCAAGATCATGCAGCGTTCGTGGGGACCGTTCAGCTTCACCAACGGCCCGCTGCTGTACTGGCGCAACTTCCCGGTGGCGGCGACACTTTCCTTCCTGCCGCTCGTGATCGGCGCGCTCGCCGGTCTACTGTGGACATTCCACTTCCGGCGCGGCTCGGAGCGGGCGAAGCGCCTGCTGCCGTTCGCGACCCTCGCCATCGCCGGCGCGGCGCACTATCTGGCCTATTGCTGGCTGAACGTCCCGCCGTACCACTGGTATTACGCGCCCAGCATCATCGGCGCGACGGTGTTCCTCGCCGCCGCTGCCTGCGCGGTGCCCGGTCGGGCCCGGCTCGGGGCGGGGATCCTCGCGGGCGCGTTCCTGCTGACGAGCGCCGTCGCCTACGCGGCTCCCGAACTGCCGCGCCGGTTCGCGCCCATCACCAGCAATCACGCGGCGTCGGACGAATACCGCGCGATCGGCTCGCAACTGGGTGTCTTGACCAAGGGACGCAAGGTGGAGAGCGCGGGCGAGGTCGGCGCGCTCGCGTACTCCTGCGATTGCGACATCGTCGACCAGTTCTCCGACCGCGGGTCGGTCGATCCGGCGATCGTCGAGACGAAGAACCGCAGCAGCGATCTGGGGAAGGCGCTGCTGGCGGCGAACTTCCGGTTCTTCGATCACAGCGTCCCGCCCGCGACGCCGGATCTGGTGCTGGCCACCACCAGCAAGGCCCCGCCCGCGAACGCGCTGGCGAGCTGGACCATCCACTCGCCGTGGATGGGCACGCAAAGCCTGTACCTGCTCCCGGCCCGCTGAGGGGTCAGCGGCGGGAACGAGCCCGGTCGGCCTTCGTGACGGCCAGCATGTCCCGCTGGCAGATCATGGACCCGTCGGCGAAGACGAACTGAAGCACCGGCCGCGGCGGGAAACTCCGCCCCAGGTAGAGCGCGGACACCGAACGCACCACCCCCGACGGCATCTCTTCGAAGGTCCGGAACGGCTGGGCGGGATCCTCGCCCTCCAGCAGCCGCGCCGGGTACACGACGGCCAGCCGCCGATCCGAAAGCGTCAGCCGCGCCTCGCCCTTGCCCCCGGCGAGATGGTCCGCGAGCCGCACCGCGGTCTGGTCCGCGGTCCGCGCGACGACCCAGTACGCGATCGTCGGGTCGTCGGTCCAGTCGCCTTCGAGGACGTCCGAAGCGGGCAGCGGCCACCGCGTCTTCCCGGTCACCGCAGGGGTTTCGCGTGCCGCCGAGTAGGGCAGCGTGAGCTCGCCGTCCAGCACGAGACCCACGTAGCCGTGCGCGGGCGGGCAGCCGATGATCAGGCGTTCACCGGGCGCGAGCCAGAACTGATGCAGTTCCTTCTCGACGATCTCGTCGACGGACTTCGCCATCGGAAGCGTGTTCTCCATCAGCTCACCGTCACCGAGTGAAGCCAGGCGAACTGCCGGGGATCGTCGCAGTCGAACAGGAAATCCATCCCCGATCCGTCCACAAAGGACGCACGAAGACACGGGCGCCGCTTCTTGCCGTGCTCGGCCACGGCGAACCCGGCGATCGACTCGCGCGGGATCTCGGCGCACGGCACCATCTCGTGCCGCGCGATCGGGACACCCGCCGCGTTCTCGCCGTAGGTCTTCGTGGTCATGATCGCGGCGATGTCCTTGCCGAACCCGATCGCCTTCGACAGGAACGACTTCTCCGAGGGCTTCTCCGGCGCGACGAACTTCTCCAGCACCAGCAGCCGCGCGCTGGTGAGCGCCCACAGCCGTGCGAGCGATCCGCTGGTGGACAGCCCCCGCACCGCCGCGTGCGCGAGGCCACCCTGCTCGCCGAACACGACGACCTGCGGCGACGGCGGATTCGACCGGCCGCTGTCGTCGCCCCCGCCCAGCGCCGCGCCGACCATGTCCCCGGCGAAGTTCGCCGCGCCCGAGCCGAGCTTGCTCAGCACGCTCTTCTTCGGCACACCCCAGGGATCGAGGCCGCGCACGTCGTAGTTCAGCGTCCGGCCGTACGCGGCCCACAACAGCCGTTCGCCCAGGCGCAGTGAAGGCAGGGCCTGCGACGCGGCCCCGAGCGGATAGCCGAGGTTCATTCCCTGGTGTCCTGTGTCGGAAGTTCGCTGAAGGGGACTTTCGCCGCATGCGACGTGGGTAAAGCGTCCTTCGTCGCGTGAGATGGGGGTCGTGAGTGCCAATGAGGGTTAGAACGATCATTTTCACTCACGAGCCCTGCGCGCCACCAGGCTAAGTGTTCAAACGTCGGACCCAGGACCTTAGATCGGCAGCTTCCGGAAAATCGGCCGGGGGATGTGCCGCAGAGCGGACATGACCAGCCGGAACGGCGCGGGCGACCAGACCAGTTCCTTGCCGGCGCGCGAGGCGGCGACGGCGGTCTCGGCGACCTGCTCGACGTCCACCGTCAGCGGCGCGTCCTTGAGGCCTTCGGTCATCTTGGTCCGGACCTGGCCGGACCGGACGACGGTGATCTGCACGCCGAACTCCGCCAGTGCCTCGCCGAGGCCGAGGTAGAAGCCGTCGAAACCGGCCTTGGAGGAGCCGTAGACGAAGTTCGACCGGCGGACCCGCTCACCGGCGACCGAGGACAGCGCGATGACCTTGCCGTGCCCCTGCGTCTTGAGCTTGTTCGACAGCGCGACCCCGACGGACACCGCGGCCGTGTAGTTCACGGTCGCCGCCTCGACGGCCTTCGCGTGGTCCTGCCACAGCTCTTCCTGGTCGCCGAGCAGGCCGAACGCCACGACGGTGACGTCGATGTCGCCACCCTCGAAGGCCTTGTCGAGCACGGCGGGGTGGGTGTCCAGGGCCTTCGCGTCGAAGTCCACGGTGGACACTTCGGCGCCCTTGTCCTTCAGGCGCTGAGCGGCCGCGTCGAGCCGCGGCGACTGACGCCCGGCCAGCACGACCCGGAGGGGCTTCTCGGACAGGTACTTCTCCGCGATCGCGAGCGCGATGTCGGAGGTGCCGCCGAGCAGCAGCAGGGACTGGGGGTTGCCCACAGCGTCGATCACAGTTCCAACCTTCGGGACATGTCAGAGGCGAAAACGCCTTCGGGGTCTACGGAAGCGCGCACCTTGCGCCATTCCTCGAGCCGCGGGTACATCTTCGCGAAGTTCTCCGCGGAGGTGCGCGAGTCCTTCGCCGTGTACAGACGGCCGCCGAGCGCGAGCACGTCCTCGTCGAGTTCCTGGCAGAACCGGCTCAGCCCGTCCTTGATCGGGAAGTCGAGGCAGACCATCCAGCCGGGGTGCGGGAACGACAGCGGCGCCGCGTTGCCCTCGCCCATCTGCTTGAACACGTTGAGGAACGACACGTGCCCGGAGTCGGCGACCTTCTGGATGATCCGGCGCAGCGGCTCGTGCGCGTTCAGCGGCGTGCTGAACTGGTATTGCAGGAAACCCTTGGAGCCGTATGCCCGGTTCCACTCGCCGAACAGGTCGAGCGGGTGGTAGAAGGCGGTGAGGCTCTGGATCTGGTCACGCGCGTTCTTCGCGGTCTTGCGGTAGTACAGCTCGCCGATCGCGGAGAACGACAGCTTGTTCGCCAGCCCGTTCGGGAACACGTCCGGCAGGGTCGCCAGGGTGCCCGGGTTGAACTTGAGCGGGTCGGCCCGCAGCTTGGGCGGCAATTCGTCCAGTTTGGCGAGCGAACCGCGCTGGAAGGCGGCGCGGCCGAGCTTCGCGCCCCTGGAGATCGAGTCGAACCAGCCCGAGGAGTACGTGTAATTGTCCTCGGAGCCGTCGGTGACCAGCGCCAGCGTCTCGTCGAGGTTCGCGGTGCGCTGGATGTCGGCCTTGAAGTAGGCCGTCTCCGTCTTCGTCATCCGGATCTTGGCGCGGACGATGATGCCGGTCAGGCCGATGCCCGCCACGGTCGCCCAGAACAGCTCCGCGTCGGGGCCGTCCGGCGTGATCGTGCGCACCTGCCCGTCGGCGGTGACCAGGTCCATCGACACCACGTGGTTGCCGAAGCTGCCGGCCGAGTGGTGGTTCTTGCCGTGGATGTCGTTGGCGATCGCGCCGCCGATGGTCACCTGGCGGGTGCCCGGCAGCACCGGGACCCACAGGCCGTAGGGGAGGCCCTCGCGCATCAGCTTGTCGAGGCTGACCCCGGCGTCGAGGTCGACGATGCCCGAATCCGGGTCGATCGAGTGGATGCGGTCCAGCGCGGTCATGTCCACGACCAGGCCGCCCGCGTTCTGCGCCGGGTCGCCGTACGAGCGGCCGAGACCACGCGCGATGACCCCGCGTTCCCCGGCCCGCGTCACCGCGCGGGCGATGGCTTCCACGTCGGGGGTGCTCAGGACGTTCGCGATACTCGGCGACGTCCTTGCCCAGCCCATGAGCGACTGCCGCTGTGTCTTGGGTGCTTGGGTCACGCCGACCAGGGTAACCACGCCGAACACTGCCCGGAACGTGACCCTGAAGTGCTCGCTTCTACACTTTGCGCATCAGCCCCAGCAGTTTATGAGGTAGAGCAGTGGTGGCGACCGACCCGAAAGCCGGCGTGACGGCAGCAGCGCCGTCCTCCCCTGGGCTGCTCGGGCAGCTCATCCGCTTCGGCCTCATCGGCGGCTTCTGCGCCCTGGTCGATTTCGGCGTCTACCAGGGGCTTCGTGCCCTCGGAATGGACGCGACGCCGTGGGTGGACATCGCCCGCGCGCTCAGCTTCATCGTGGGCACCACGACCGCCTTCTTCCTGAACCGCAAGTTCACCTTCGCCGGTGGACGCCAGGAGGGCGCGCGTCAGATCGGTGGTTTCGTGCTCTTGTACGCCGTGACGTTCCTCGTGGCCGTCGGCGTCAACCGCACGATGCTGCACGTCCTGCCGGAGTCGGCCTGGAAGGCCACCTTCGGCTGGGTCGTCTCGCAGGCAACCGCGACCGTGATCAATTTCGTCATGCTCAAGTGGGTCGTCTTCCGTGAGCCCCGCGCCACCGCCACCAGCACAGAGGAGAACTGAGGATTCATGCCCGGTAAAGCCGCCGTCACCGGAGAGGCCCCGAGCGCCATGGTGAGCACTGTCGACGACACCCGCTTCGCGGAACGCACCCCGCAGGGCCGTCTCACCGCGCAGCGCGGGCTCTACGCCGGCCCGGCCCCCATCGTCAGCAAGGACCTCTACGCCGAGCTCGAATGGGGGACCGCCGTGCGCGAGCGCGGGGGCATCTCCATCGAGCCGGCGTCGAAGGTGTCCGGCAACACGTACTTCGGCCGGTTCCCCGCCAGCTACTGGCAGCGCTGGACCGACGTGACCGAGGTCCAGGTCGAGGCCGTCGTCACCGGTGACGGCCAGCTGTCCGTCGGCGCCTCCGACATCGAGGGCGACCCGCGGGTCGTCGCCGCCGAGGTCGTCGCGGGTGCGAAGCAGCAGAAGGTGACGCTCACCGCGAAGCTCGACAAGTTCTACGACGGCGGCGCGCTCTGGCTCGACATCGAGACCGAGGGCGGCCAGTCGCTGCGCGTCGAGAAGGTCCGCTGGACGGTCGAAGCGCCGGAGAAGATCCGCCCGACCGCGGTGACCATCTGCACGATGAACCGCGCCGACGACTGCCTGTCGAACCTGCAGGCGCTCGCCGCCGACGTCTCCTCGCTGGAGACGCTCGACGCGATCTACGTCGCCGACCAGGGCACCGACCTCGTCGAGTCGCGCGACGGCTTCGAGCAGGTCGCCAAGGACCTCGGCGACAAGCTGCACTACATCAAGCAGCCGAACCTCGGCGGCGCCGGCGGGTTCACCCGCGGCCTCTACGAGGTCGCCGGGCACACCGAGACCGAGCACGCGAACGTCCTGTTCATGGATGACGACGTGCTGCTGGAGCCGGATCTGGTGATCCGGATGACCGCGTTCTCCAACCGCACGGTCAACCCGGTCATCGTCGGCGGGCAGATGCTGAACCTGCTGCACCCGAACCAGCTGCACGTCGGCGCCGAATACGCCCGGCTGAACACGCTGGAGCCCGGCCAGCCGGTGCAGCACTCGCTCTCGACCGCCGACCTGCTCGGCGTCGACGAGGAGACCCTCAAGCCGAACCGTCAGGAACGCCGCCTCGACGCCGGGTACAACGGCTGGTGGTCGTGCCTGATCCCGTACGAGGTCGTCAAGGCCACGGGCTACCCGCTGCCGTTCTTCTTCCAGTGGGACGACGCGGAGTACAGCTACCGCGCCCGCGCGCACGGCTTCCCCACGGTCACCCTTCCGGGCGCCGGCGTCTGGCACGCCGACTTCCACTGGAAGGACTGGGACGAGTGGCACCGCTACTTCAACCTGCGGAACTCGATCATCACCGCCGCGCTGCACTCGCCGTTCAACCTGAACCTGCTCTCGCGCGTGCTCATCGCGCAGCTGGTCCGGTACCTGCTCGGCATGCAGTACGGCCTGTCCGCCACGCTGATCAAGGCCGTCGAGGACTTCCTCGAAGGGCCGGAGGTCCTGCGTGACGGCGGTGTCGCCGCGATGAAGGAGATCCGCCGGATCCGCGACGAGTACCCCGAGACCAAGCGGCACAAGGCCACCGACGTCCCGGGTATCGCGTCGAACGACATCGGCATCATCAACAGCGCGCCGCGGCCCAGCATGCAGCGCCTGGTGCTGATCAAGCGGATCCTCGACCGGGTGCTCGGCCGCAGCCGTCACTCGCTCGGCGCGATCCCGATCGACGAGGCCCACTGGTGGCACGTCGCGACCTTCGACACCGCCGTCGTCACCGACGCTTCGCAGGAAGGCGTGCGGGTCCGCTCGTACGACCGCGCGAAGATGTTCGACCTGGCGCGCCGGGGCGCGAAGGTGATCCAGCGGCTCCGCAAGGAAGGCGCGGCGGTGCAGGAGCAGTACAAGCGCGCCATGCCCGAGCTGACCTCGCGGGACAACTGGAAGCGGCTTTACGAGCTGTAAGCACGCTTCGCTTTATCGAGTGTCATGAAAGGGTCGTTCAGGACGTTTTTCGTCCTGAACGACCCTTTCATGACGTTTGGGGTCGGTCCTGGCAGCCAGGAAAAACCGGTCAAGTAAGGGTACCCTTACCCGCATGACGGATCTGGTCGCCCGCGCCCAAGCCCTCGCCGATGATCTCCTCTTCCCCGCCGCCACCGAAGTCGACCTCAAGGGCGAAGTGCCCTCAAGCCACTTCGACGCTCTCGCCGCCGAAGGCTTCTACGGCCTCGCGGCGCCCAAGGAAACCGGCGGTCCGGGCGCCGACCTCCCGACGATCGTCCAGGTCCTCGAAACGCTGGCGGGCGGCTGCCTCAGCACGATGTTCACCTGGATCCAGCACCACGGCCTGGTCGCCGCGCTCACCACGGCCGACAACGCGGAACTGCGCGACCGCTACCTCCCGCGGCTGGTCAGCGGGGAGCTCAAGGCGGGCGCCGCGTTCGCCGCGGTGATCCCGACCCTGCCCAGGCTGCGCGCGGAACGCGTCGAGGGCGGCTACCTGCTCGACGGCGAAGCCCCGTTCGTCAGCGGCTGGGGCGTCATCGACCTGCTCCAGCTCTGCGCCCGCGACGGCGACACCGTGGTGAGCGCGATCATCGACCCGGTGGCGGGGGAGCAGCTGGAGGTCCGGCCGCTCGACCTCGTCGCGGCGCAGGGCACGGCCACCGTGCACCTCGGCTTCACCCGCTACTTCCTGCCCGATGACCGCGTCTACGGGAAGATCGCGCACTCGGACTTCGTCGCGGGCAACACCTTCGCCTCCCGGCTCAACGGCTGCGCGCCCCTCGGCCTCGCCGCCCGCGCCGCGCGGCTCATCGAGGAGCTCGGGAAGCCCGGCGTCGCCGCCGGGATCCGGGCCGAGATCGACGCGGTCCGCGGCAGGCTCGACGCGGCCCTCGCCGATCCGCCGTCGCTGCCCGCGGCCAGGGCGGCGGGCGCGGAGCTCGCCTTCCGGGCCGCGGGCGCGCTCGTCGCGGCCAACGGCAGCACGTCGGTGCTCGCCGGACGACACCCCCAGCGGCTCGTCCGGGAAGCCACCTTCCTGCTGGTCGCCGCCAGCCGCCCGGAAATCAAATCCGGTCTGCTGGAGCTCTTTTCCCGGGATTAGTGGAGGCCGAACACTCTCGTCTTGCGGTTGAGATCGTCGATGTAGGCGGCGGCGACGTGGGAGAAGTTGATCGCCACCTCGGAGTCGTCCCTCGTCTGGATCGTCTGCACCGAACCGGTGCGGACGAAATGCGAGAGATCCTTGGTCAGCCGTTCGGTTTCTTCCGTCGTGAGCGCGAAGAGCAGTGGCTCCCCGCCGGTGGCGAGATGGAGGACGAGCGCGGGTTTCTGGTCTGCCATGAATCCATGGCACCAGCCGTGATCACAACCGGGCAAGCGGGTTCGCTGCGGGCGTATCGGGCGCGTGGACTACGTTCATCCCGACGGACAAGACACCCGCGGGGGGAAATGGCGATGCCGCATTCGTTCTCGTTGTCGCTGGCGGCGGTGGACATCCTGCTCGAACACGGCCGGTTCGGGCCGGCGCCCGTCCCGTTCGAGGTCCCGCACATCGGCACGACGACCGATCAGCGCGCGATGGTGCGCGAGGCCGTCTTCCGCGACCTCGAAGGCCGCGGCCTGATGCGCGGCGGCAGGCTCGACGCCGACGTCGAACTCGCGATCGCCACCTTCGCCAATCCGCAGCTCGCCGTCTGGGCGGTCGCGCAGATGGACAAGGACAAGCAGCTGTTCGCGCGTGCTGCGACGAACGGGCAGTTCGCGGTCGTCGTGCGCCAGGAAGAGAACCTGCTCGTGTTCGAGGAGACCAGGCCGACCGCGATCGTCGCGTCGATCGTCGATCTGCTGCCGCTCACCCCGGCGGGCCCCGGTCAGTCGGTCACCATCGCGAAGCCGGCGAGCGCGCCGAAGCGCCCCCGGAACGACGACGCGTACGACCCCTTCGCCAACGTCAGCGGGCCGCGGTCGCACGGGTCGAACCCGCAGCTGCGGCAGGTGGAGCGGATCTTCGAGAAGCCGAAGACGCGAGTGGGCCAGTTCAGCGTGTTCATCCGCGGCGGCCAGGTGTTCCCGCCGCTGGCGTGGTTCGACACCGAGGCGGGCCGCTTCATGATGACCTCACGCCAGGCGGCCGACGGGCAAAGCTGGCTCACCTACGCTCCCGCCGACAACGCGAGGATCGCTCAGCAGCTGTACGCCCAGCTCGAAGGGCAGTTCTGAACGACGGGGAACCGGGGTGACGCCCGTTTCGTCACAGTTTCGGAGATCTTCGGCGATCGGTGAATCACCGTCGCGCTGAGTGCCCGGCTAGTAGACTGCCGGGCGATACGCACGGGCGAGCAGACGAGGCAGTGGGGCGGGCGATGGCTTTCGAAGCGGACGGCGGACAGGCGGCACCGGACTTCTCGATCGGCTCCGCCTTGGGTGCGGCAGCCGGTTACGTGGCGGCGGGTGGCCTGAACGCGGCCGCGGTCGCCCAGGTGAGCGCGGAGACCCAGAAGCTGGTCTCGGCCGCCAAGAGTGGCGGCTTCAAGATCACCGCCGAAGGCGTCAAGCCGCTTCTCAAAGCGGTGCGCGACATGGGGGCCGAGCTCACCAGGCTGGAGCGGCAGACCATCCGGCTCTCCGAAGCGCCGCAGCTCGGCGACCACCCGTACGGCAGGACCGTCGCGGCCCACGACCAGAAGGGTGCCGCCCAGTCGGCCAATTCGGCGAGTGCGGTGCTCGGCAAGTTCAAGCAGGTGGTGCTGGACACCGAAGAAGCGCTGCTGCGCGCGTCGGGCCAGTACAAGAAGAAGGAAGACGAAACGGTCGAGGCGCTCGATCGGCTCAAGAACTGAGGCGGAATGAAGAAGCTGCTCCTCGTACCGCTGACCGCGGCCGCGCTCGTGCTCGCGGCCTGTTCCACCGAAAAGCCGGGCACCCCGTCCGCGGCGCCGTCGTCGCCCGCGCAAGGCGGCGAGTCCACCGCGCCGACGACGGCCACCGGTGGTGCCGACCCCGCGTCGATCGATCCGTGCTCGCTCCTCGGCGTGGCCGATCTCGCGTCGTACGGCACTTTCAAGGGGCCGGTTCCCCAGAACGACGCCGGTGCCCGTGGCTGCGAGTTCACCAAGGAGGCCGAGTCGGCGGCGGACGCCGTTTCGCTCGGCGTCGACATCCGTGACAAGCAGGGCATCGACAGCGTCGCCGACAGTGGGAACGGCAAGACCACCGGCAACGTCAACGGCCGCAAAGCGGTGCTCGTCCCGAAGCCGCCTTCCGGTTGCCTGATGGCGCTCGAAATCGGTGCCTCGGCCCGGGCCGACATCGTGGTCGTCAGCACGGATCCGGAGAAGTCGTGCGGGATGGCGGAGAAGATCGCCGACATCGTCGAACCGAAGCTTCCGAAGGGCTAGGGGGACCAGGATGACCACGGACAGGGACTACTTGACCGAGCAGGAGTACGTCGCCGGTCTTTCGCCCCAAGCGCGGGACCAGTACTACCGGGACAAGGCGAGTGGCAACGTCGGCGACGGCCCGTTCGCCGTCTTCCAGCGGCTGATCGCCGAGGGCAAAGGTCAGCAGCAGGCCGAAGACGTCGGGAACAAGACCGTCGACGAGCTGACCAAGAACAAGGACATCAAGTACGTCGAGGGGCTCGAGCCGCCGAACGGCGACTACCTCGGCTACGACCACGAGAAGCTCGAACAGTTCGTCAACAGCAACCTGAACGTCGAGCAGGTCTCCGAGGTCTCGAACGCGTACCACGAGATCCACAAGGCCTTCGACACCTTCTCGAGGACGATGGACCAGGCCGTCACCGCCTCGCAGGGCACCTGGGAGGGTGACGCGGCGGGCAACGCGCAGGGCTACTTCAAGAGCCTCAGCAAGTGGTCCGAGACGAACTCGCAGAACGCCAAGCTCGCCTCCGAGACGATCTACGACCAGGGCACCGCGGCTTCCACCGTGAAGAACACGATGCCCAAGCCGATCCCCTTCAGCTGGAAGGAAGAGATCGGGGGGTGGCTGACGTCGAACCCGTTCAACATGAGCGAGAACATCGACAAGTCCATCCAGAAACAGAAGGACAGCTTGGAGGCCCACACTCAAGCGGCCTCCGCCATGAACAGCTACGACAAGGCCTTGTACGAGGCCGCGTCGAAGCAGCCGGCGTTCGCCGAGCCGCCGAAGTTCGGCGAGGGCGGCGGTGGCGGGATCGACGATCCGGGCAAGCCGCTGCCGTACCAGGTTCCGCCCGGCTCGAACACGCCCGGCCCCAACAACCCCGGGAACACTTACATCCCGCCCGGCAACGGTGGCGGGGGCAGCGGTGGTGGCGGAGGCGGTGGCGGCGGCTACGGTTCCCAGTTGCCCGGCCCGGGCAGCACCACGGGGTCCGGCAGCCTCCCGTCGGGTACGACGCCGTCCGGCTTCCAGAACAACCCGGCGCCGATCACCACGCCCGGCCCCAACAACAACGCGATGCCGATCAGCCCCATGCCGATGGCGCCGCCCATGATGGGCGGTGGCATGGGTGACTCGGACTACAACAGCCGGACCGGCCGCGGTGGCGGCGGAAGCGGGTTCGGCCCCGGCAGCGGCGCCGGTTCCACCCCCGGCTCGGGTTCCGCGTCCGGCGCGGCCCGCCCGGGCGGTGTCGGCGCCGCCGAAGCGGCCGCCGGCCGCGGTATGGGCGGTCTCGGCGGTGGCGCCGCCGGTCGCGGTGGTCCGGGGATGGCAGGCGGAGGGATGGGCGGCCGCGGTCAGCAGTCGGACGGAGACGAGGACACCGAGCACCAGCGTCCGACGTACCTCGTCGAGGGTGACCCCGACGAGGTGTTCGGAACCGACATGCGCACCGCGCCGCCGGTCATCGGCGAGTAGACGGACGAAAAAAGGGGCCCCTCGCGCGAGCGAGGGGCCCCTTTCACGTGGAGCTCAGTAGCGGTAGAACTTCTCCTTGCGGCCCTGGCGAACCAGCTTGAGCCACTGCAGGAAGGCCTTCGGGTCCCGCTTCACCCCGACGAAGTACAGGCCGAACCGCACCACTTCGAGCGCGCCGATCTTGCGCATGCCCGGCTGCGACAGCAGGTAGCCGCGGTTGCGGTAGGTGTAGTAGCGCTTGACCTCGTTCTCCGGATCCTGCGCGTGGAACCGGCCGCCCAGCATCGGCTTGAACTCGTCCGAGCCGTCCGGGTGCAGGTACGCGGTCTTGAGCGAGGTGCCGAACGGCAGCCCGGAACGCACCAGGCGCCGGTGCAGTTCGACCTCGTCGCCGCGGAAGAACAGCCGCAGATCCGGCACGCCGACGACGTCCAAAGTGGACGCCCGGAACAACGCGCCGTTCATCAGCGAGGCGATCCCCGGCAGGAAGTCGGCGCCCAGCTCCGACGACGAACGCTTCCAGGTCAGCCCGCGCCGCAACGGGAACGCGAGCTTGTCCGGCGCGTCGATGTTGGAGACCACCGGGGAGATCTCGGCCAGGTTCCGCTTCTCGGCCTCGTCCAGCAGGATCGCGAGGACGTTCTCGTCGGCGGGACGGCCGTCGTCGTCGGCCAGCCAGATCCAGTCCGCGCCAAGGGAAAGCGCGTGCAACATGCCGAGCGCGAACCCGCCCGCGCCGCCGAGGTTGCGGTGCGAGGGCAGGTACGTGAAGGGCAGCGGGTAGTTCTCGACGATGTCCCGCGCCGACTTGTCCGGCCCGTTGTCGACCACGACGAGGTGGTCGACCGGCCGGGTCTGCGCGGCGATCACCTTGAGCGAGTCCGCGAGCAGTTCCCGTCGATGGCGCGTGACGACCACGCCGACGACCGCGCCTTCGGGTAACTGCCGGGTCTCGTCGGTCATCCTTGGCCACCGTTCGTCGTCGCCACCGGCTCGGGTTCGATACCGAACCGCTCCAGCGTCTCCTTGCTCATGTTCTCGAACGGGTCGCGCCCCTTGTAGCCGGTGAGCACCTCGCGCAGTGAACCGCGCTGTTTGACGTGCCCCTCGTCCATCCAGATCGCGGAGTCGCAGAGCTCGAAGAGGAACTCGTCCGAGTGGCTGGCGAACACCAGGATGCCCGACCGCTTCACGAGGTCCTTGAGCCGGTCCTTCGCCTTGTTGAGGAACGCCGCGTCGACCGCGCCGATACCCTCGTCGAGGATCAGGATCTCCGGGTCGATCGAGGTGACCACACCCAGCGCCAGGCGCACCCGCATACCGGTCGAGTAGGTCCGCAGCGGCATCTGCAGGTAGTCACCGAGTTCGGTGAACTCCGCGATGTCGTCGACGCGGGCTTCCATCTGCTTCGCGGTCATCCCGAGGAACAGGCCGCGGATGATGATGTTCTCCATCCCGGAGATCTCCGGGTCCATGCCGATGCCGAGGTCGAAGACCGGCGCGATCTTGCCGGAGATCCTCGCCGAGCCGCGGGTGGGCTCGTAGATGCCGGACAGCAGCCGCAGCAGCGTCGACTTGCCGGCGCCGTTGTGGCCGACAAGGCCGACTCGGTCGCCTTCGCGGAGCTGAAGGCTCACGTCGTGCAGGGCTTCGATGATCGGCACCTTGGTTTCGGTGCCGATCTTGCCGCCGACCTTGCCCAGCACCTTCTTCTTCATGGAGCGGGTCTTCGCGTCGAAAATGGGGAAGTCGACGTAGGCGTTGTGCACATCAATGCTGACCATCTGTCACACCCAATAAGAGACGCGGGAACGGTAATTGCGCATCGCGACCAGCGCGAGGCCCCAGCCGACGACGGTGATGCCGAGCACCACGAACCAGCTGTTGATGCTGACGGCCTGGCCGATCAGCGGTGCGCGCACGATCTGGATGAAGTGGAAGAGCGGGTTGCCGTAGACGTACGGCAAGGCCCAGGAAACGCCGTCACGAGCGCCACCCGCCATCAGCTGGTCGATCGGCCACACGATCGGCGTCATGTAGAAGAGCAGCTGGATGAGCGAGTTGATCACCTGCGGGATGTCCCGGTAACGGGTCGAGATGATGCCCAGCAGCAGGGTGACCCAGCCGGCGTTCAGCGCGAGCACGAGGATGCCGGGGATCGCGCTCAGCGAGTACCAGCCGAGCCCCGGGTGGCAAAGCGCGCCTTCGACGCACGCGCCGCTCATGGCGTACGGCTGGTCCAGGCTGGTGAAGAAGATCGCGACCACGATCACGTAGACGATCAGGTTGTGCGCCAGCATCAGCGTCTGGCGCCAGACCGTCCGCAGCACGTACACCGAAAGCGGCGCCGGGAGCTGCTTGATCAGCCCTTCGTTGGAGATGAAGGTCTCCATGCCCTCGGACAGGCAGCCGCTGATGAAGCCCCAGATGATGAACCCGGTGCTGATGTAGGGAAGGAAAGTCGCCGTCGGCAGGTTGAACAACTGTGAGTACAGAAGCCCCAGGCCGAGCGCGATGACACCCTGGCTGATGGTGATCCAGAACGGGCCGATCACCGAGCGGCGATAGCGCTGCTTGATGTCCTGCCAGCCGAGGTGTCCCCACAGCTCTTTGGCGGCGAAACCGGTCTTGATGTCGGCGAACGCGCGCGAAAAGGTCTTGCTGTCCGAAATCGGCGGAACCGAGGTCGGCGCAGCACCGTCGGCGGCGTGAACCGTGCTGGTGGCATGCACGGGAACGAGGGTACCGATGGGGCCGATGATGCCTGGGGCGCCCCGTCCCGACCACGGAACGCTACCGTCGGATTCGAACCCGAACGCGGTGCGTGTGCTGGTACTTTCTGCCCTCATGACTGCTGCACTCGGCGACGCGAGCCTGATGGTCAATCTGCTCGCCGCATACGCCGACCGGCCGGAGCCCCGTTCGGTGGCCGTGGTCGGGAATCAGCCGCTTCCGCCGGACCCCCGGCGGGCGAAGGCCATCGACGCGTGCGACCTCGTGATCCGCGTCAACGGCTTCGTCGTGGACGAGCCGGGCGGACCCGAAACGGTCGGCAGCCGGGTGCACGTCGTGGTGTTCAACCGCGCCGTCCGCGCCACCAAGCACGTCTTCCGTGACTACCGCAAGCGGCTCTACCTCCTGGTCGAGCCGGGCCGGATGCACTGGGAACCCGAAGACATCCCGGGCTGGTGGCCCGGCGACCTCGGCTACGTGCCGGTGCCGAACCGCGAGGTCGTCCTGCCGCTGTCCGACGCGCTCGGGCTGCCGAGCCGCGAAGAAGGCCTGTGGTCGACCACCGGGACGCTGGCCGCGTGGATCGCGCGGACGTCGTTCCCGCACGCCAATCTGGTCCTGTCCGGGTTCTCGTTCATCGACGACCCGGCCCAGACCCACTGGGAGCACGCCGCGGGCGACTCCTGCATCGTCGGACCCGAGCACCGCATCGCCGCCGAGGGCAGGCTGCTGGACTCGTGGACGAAGACCGGCGAAACCGAACTCCTGCGCTGAACTCCCAGCCAGCCCATCCCGAGAAGGAACACCCATGGCAGTGCAGAAACTCCGCAGCGGCGTGATCGGCCGGATCGCCCGGCTCATCGACTTCCGGATCGACGAGCGGCTTCGCGACCTCAACGGGCGCGTCAACGACCTCGAACACGCCACCGCGGACCACCGCCGCCGGCTCGACGGCGCCGAGAGCGGTCTCGAACACGCCCGCGGCGACCTGCGCTGGACCCGCGCCGAACTGGACCGCCTGATCCCGAGCGTCGCGGCGCAGGAGGCCCAGCTGGAGGACCTGCGCGAGTCGCTGTCGCTGCCGGTGCACGCCGACAAGCCCGAGCTGGTCGAGGCGCGCAGCCTGATCCAGGAGATCCAGCGCCAGCACGCCCAGATCCGCGTCCGGCTCGCCGGGATCGCGCGGTACGAGGACCGGCTGCGCCGGATCGAAGACACCATCACCGTCCCGGCAGGCGAATGACCGGCCTGCTGGTCGAGGCCGGGGACGAGGACCTCGACCGGATCCGGCGGTGGCGCAACCATCCGTCGGTCCGGCAGGTCAGCTTCACCACGCACGAGATCGGTGTCGAAGAACACCGTGGCTGGTTCGAGGCCGTCCGAGCGGACCCGAGCCGTCGTGTCCTCGTCTACCGGCACGACGGCGTGCCCGCCGGTGTCGTGCTGTTCAGTGACATCGATACCGAGGCCGGAAGCGCGGAATGGCACTTCTACCTGGACGTCGAGGGCCTCGGCCGGGAGATCCTCCCTGCTTGGCTGAAGCTGGAGGGCGCCGCCGTCGACTACGGCTTCGACGTGCTCGGCCTGAATCTGCTCGGCGGTGCGACGCTCGCGGACAACCGGCAGGTGCTGCAGCTCCACAAGCGATTCGGCTTCCTCGAAACACGCAGGTATGTTCGAGAGGTCGACGGTGAGCCGCGCGAGGTCGTCTGGACCGAACTGCGTGCCGCCGACCGCCGGACCAGGAAGAAGAGGTAGCCCCACCCGATGACCGCCACCGAGGTGCGCATCGGCGCACATGTTCTCTCGACGGTGCATCCGCCGTTCGTGATCGCCGAAATGTCCGGTAACCACAACGGTGACCTCGGCAGGGCCCTGGAGATCGTCGACGCGATCGCCGAGACCGGCGCGCAGGCGGTCAAGCTGCAGACCTACCGGCCGGACACGATCACCATCGACGTGGACACACCGGACTTCCGGATCGGCGACTCGCATTCGCTCTGGGGCGGGGAGAACCTTTACAAGCTCTACGAGCGCGCCCACACCCCGTGGGAATGGCACGAGCCGCTGTTCGAGCGTGCCCGCGCCCGTGGCCTGGAGATCTTCTCCAGCCCGTTCGACCCCACCGCCGTCGAGCTGCTGGAGTCGCTGGACGCGCCCGCGTACAAGATCGCCTCGTCGGAGATCGTCGACCTGCCGCTGATCGAACTGTGCGCGAAGACCGGCAAACCGTTGATCATCTCGACCGGGATGGCCAGCGTCGCCGAGATCGACGCGGCGGTCCGGACCGCGCGCGAGGCGGGCAACGACCAGCTGATCGTGCTCGGCTGCACCGCCAGCTACCCGGCGTCGCCCGCCGAGAGCAACCTGCGTGGCCTGCCTGTCTTGGCGGGCGTGACGGGGACGCTCGTCGGCCTGTCCGACCACACGCCCGGCATCGGCGCCCCGTTGGCGGCCGTCGCGCTGGGCGCCGTCGCCATCGAGAAGCACGTGACGCTGGCCAGGAACGACGGCGGCGTCGACTCGGAGTTTTCGTTGGAGCCCGGTGAGCTGGCCGCATTGGTCACCGAATCGCACCGCGCGTGGGAGGCGCTGGGCGCCGCCGTGATCGGGCCGCGCGAGAGCGAGAAGGAGGGCCTGCGGTTCCGCCGTTCCCTTTACGTCGTCGAAGATGTGCGCGCGGGGGACACCGTGACGCGGGAGAACGTCCGGTCGATCCGGCCGGCCGGTGGGCTGGCGCCCGCCGAGATCGTGAACGTGCTCGGCCGCACCTTCTCGTCCGATGTCCCGAAGGGCACCGCGCTCACCTGGGGCCTGATCTAGCGGAAGAAGCCGTGGACCTCGTCGATGACGCGGTCCACGTCGGCGTCCGTCAGCGCCGGGAACAGCGGCAGCGAAAGCTCCTGGCTGTAGTACAGCTCCGCGTTCGGGCACATTCCGCGCTGGTATCCGAGGTCCTCGAACACCGGGTGCCAGTACGCGGGGATGTAGTTGACCTGCACGCCGATTCCCTTGGCGCGCAAGTGATCGAACAGCGCGCGGCGGCGTCCTTCGAGGACTCGCAGCGGGTACAGATGCCACACCGGATCCGCGCCTTCGCGCACGGCGGGCGTCAGCACTCCGTCCAATGAGGACAGTGCGGCGGTGTAGCGCGCGTGGATCTCCGCACGCCGCTCCTTGAATTCCGCGAGCCTGCGCAGCTGGCTGCTTCCCAAGGCGCACAACACATCCGGCAACCGGTAGTTCAGGCCGAACTCGTGCACCTCCTGATGCCAAGCGCCTTCGTCCGGATACCGCTGCGCCGCCTTGTCCCGCACCAGCCCGTGATTGCGGAAACCGCGGGCGCGCGCCAGCAGCTCGTCCGAACCGGCGACCACCGCGCCGCCTTCGGCCGTGGTGAGGTTCTTGGTGGGGAAGAAGGAGAACGTCGTGAGGTCGGCGAGCGAGCCGACCGGCCTGCCGTGGGAGCTTCCGCCCACCGAATGCGCGGCGTCTTCCAGCAGCAGTGCGCCGTTGTCGTGCGCGATCCGGCCGAGCTCGTCCAGCTCGGCCGGGTGGCCGGCGTAGTCCACGGCCGCGACCACCCTGGTGCGCGAGGTGACGGCCGCCGAAGCCGCCGCCGGGTCGAGGTTCCCGGTGTCCGCCTCGACGTCGGCGAACACGACCTTGCCGCCGAGCAGTGCCGCCGTCGCGGCGGTGGCGACGAAGGTCATCGGTGACGTGACGATCTCGTCGCCGGGGCCGATCCCGGCCGCCGCGTACGCGACGTGCAACGCGGCCGTGCCCGACGTGACGGCCACGGCGGGCGTGCCGCCGGTGTGCTCCGCGAGGTCCTCTTCGAAGCGGGTGACGGCGGGGCCGGTGGTCAGCCAGTCACCGCGCAGCACCTCGGTGACCGCGGCGATGTCCTCGTCCGAAACGGACTGACGGCCGTAGGGAAGGAAGTCACCCATACTGCTCGACCAGGCTGCGCAGTTCCTCGGCGTCGAGCCACAGGTCGTTGGTGTCCGAGCGGTAGGCGAAGTTCTCCGGGACGGCCTTGCCGTCCGACGGCGGCTCGTACCCCCAGCCCGCGATATGCGGCTGGACGACGTAGCGGTCGCTCAGCTGCACCGTGCGGCGGGCGTCGTCCGGGGCGATCATCTCCTCGTGCAGTTTCTCGCCGGGGCGGATGCCGACCTCGTGCATCGGCGAACCGGGCGCGATCGCCTGCGCGAGCTCGACCAGCCGCATGCTCGGGATCCGCGGCACGTACAGCTCGCCGCCGTTCATCTGGTCGAACGAGTCGACCACGAACTGCACGGCCTGCGGGAGCGTGATCCAGAACCGGGTCATCTCCTTGTGCGTGATCGGCAGCGACTCGCCCTTGGCCGCCAGCGCGCGGAAGAACGGGATCACACTGCCGCGCGAGCCCATCACGTTGCCGTAGCGGACCACGGAGAACCTGGTCGGATGCGTCGCGGCGTAGTGGTTCGCGCTGATGAACATCCGGTCGGCGCACAGCTTCGTGGCGCCGTAGAGGTTGATCGGGCTGGACGCCTTGTCCGTCGACAGCGCGACGACCTTCTTCACCCCGGTGTCGATCGCGGCCTCGATGACGTGCTGCGAGCCGACGACGTTGGTCTGCACGAATTCGAACGGGTTGTACTCACCCGTGTCGACCTGCTTGAGCGCGGCGGCGTGCACCACGTAGTCGACGCCGTGCATGGCGCGCTCGAGGCGGCGGCGGTCCCGGATGTCGCCGATGAACCAGCGCAGCCGCGGGTCGTTGCCGAACTGCTGGCGCGCTTCGTACTGCTTGAGCTCGTCGCGGGAGAGCACGACCAGCCGTCGCGGGTTCAGCTCGGCCAGGGCGTAGGTGATGAACGCCTTGCCGAACGAACCGGTCCCGCCGGTGAGCAGGATGCTGGAGCCATCCAGCTCGGACATCGTTGACCTCCGCGTTTCGGTGCTACTGCCGCAGGACATCATGTCACCCATGGATCCAGACCCCGGGGCCCACGTGGTCAACGCCGTCATCCAGGCACGCGCGTCGTCCACCCGGCTACCTGGCAAGGTGCTCCGTCCGTTGGCGGGCCGAAGCGTCCTCGGCTGGGTCGTCCGTGCCGCCGCCGCTTCGCCGGGGATCGACAACGTCGTGGTCGCGACCTCGACGGAGGCCGACGACGACGCGGTGGCCGAGGAGGCCGCCCGGCAGGGGGCCCTGGTCGCGAGGGGCCCGCTCGACGACGTCCTCGCGCGTTTCGCGGTCGCTATCGAGTCGTACCCGGCCGACGCGGTGGTGCGGCTCACGGCGGACTGCCCGCTGCTGGACCCGGAATTGATCGGGCAGCTCGTCACGCTGTGGCGGGCGCGGCCGTCGCTGGACTACCTGAGCACCACCCTCGTCCGTACCCTGCCCCGGGGCTTCGACGCGGAACTCGTGCGTGCGGGAGTGCTGGCCGAGCAGATCGAGACCGCCCGCGGCGCCGATCGCGAGCACGTGACTTCGGGTATCTACTCGCGTCCGGAGACGTACTCGTGCTCCGGTGTCGTGGTCAGCCCGCCTGCTGACGATCTGCGCGTGACCTTGGACACCGTCGAGGACTGGTCTGTCATCGAAGGTGTCGTGGCGGAGCTCGGGGATCGCGTCGGCGCCTGGCGTGAGGTGGTCGCGGTGCTGCGGTCACGACCCGATCTCGCGGCGCTCAACCGGCACGTGGAGCAGAAGAAGGTGGCCGGGTGACGAAGCTGGTGTTGAGAGCCGACGCCTCCGGGACGATCGGCGCGGGTCACGTCTCGCGCATGGTCGCCTATGCCGAACGCGCGGTCGCGCGCGGCTGGGAGGTCGTCTTCTCGGGTCAGGCGGACAACGCCGAGTGGCTGGCGGCCCGGTTCGCGGAGCTGTCCGTTCCGGTGCTGCCGTCTGTCCCCTTCGAGGGCTTCGACGCTGTGGTTGTCGATCACTACGGCCTCGGTGAGTTGCGCGAAGAGGTCAACGCCGCGGGCGCGCTGCTGGTGTCCATCGAGGACGACGTGTTCGGCAGGCGCGCGGCGGACCTCGTCGTCGACTGTGGGTTCGCTCCCGCGCCGCGGCCCGACGACGGCTCCGGCGAGCTTCTCAGAGGCGTGGCTTACGCGCCGATGCGAGACGTCGTCCGGGACGCGCGCGAGAAGCGCGGTGGCCGCGAGACCACGGGCCGCTCGCGGGTGACCGTGGTACTCGGCGGCGGGACGGAATGGGCCGGAACGGTCAGCGCTCTGCTGCACGCCTTGCGCGACACTCGGCTTCCCTTTGTCGCGGATGTCCTCGTACGTGGCGAACCCGTCGTACCGGAGGCCCTGCCGGGGCAGGAATTCCGAGTCCAGCCCCCTGGCCCTGGCCTGCTCGACCTTTTGGCGGACACGGACGTGGCGGTGAGCGCGGCCGGGGTGACGCTGCTGGAGTTATGCTGCCTCGGCGTGCCGACCGGCGTCGTGAAGCTGGTCGACAACCAGGAGACGGGCTACCGGGGCGCGCTGGATCTCGGGTTGGCGGCAGGGCTGGGGAGCGCGGCGGCGCTGGACGGCGCCGCCGTGGAGACCTTGCGGACCTTGCTGCTGGACAAGGAGACGCGGAAGCGTTTCTCGGAGACGGCGTCGTCCGTCGTGGACGGCCGTGGCGTGGATCGCGTGCTGGACCGGATCGAGAAAATGGTGACGACGGGATGAAGTCCACGATGGAGCGCGCCGAAACCCGCACCGCCCCGGAACCGAAGTCGAACCGGGGCCCGCTCGTCGTCATCGCGGTCTTCGGCGCGCTGTTCCTCGTGGGTTGCTGGGCGGCGTGGTTTTTCACCATCGACGACGCCTTCATCACCTTCCGGTACTCGGCGAACATGGCCGACGGCCACGGCCCGGTGTGGAACGTCGGCGAGGATCCGATCGAAGGGTTCACCAACTTCCTCTGGATGCTGTGGCACGTCCCGTTCGCCCTCGCCGGCCTGCCGCTGGAGACCGTCGCCAAGGTGACTTCGGTCGTCTTGGGCGCGGGGATCCTCGTGATACTCGTCCGCGCGGGGCATCGCGCCGGTGGCGTACTCGGTGCGCTCGTGGCGGCCGGTGCGCTGGTGCTGTTCGTGCCGACGTACTTCCATGTCACCGCGGGGCTGGAGACCATCGCCTTCGCGGCCGTCGTGCTGCGCGCGGCGATCGTCGGTGTGGACCTCGTCCAGGGTCGTGCCGTGCGGGACTGGGAGCCGCCGCTGTTGCTGCTGCTCGCCGGGATGATCCGGCCGGAAGGGGTGCTCGCGACCCTGCCGGGCTTCCTGGTCTGGTGCTGGCTTCGCCGTCGTCACGGCCGGACGTGGGCGCTGGTCGCCGCGGTCGTGGTCGTCGGCGGCGGTTACTTCGCCTGGCGGTGGACCTACTTCGGGCATCTGTTCCCGAACACCTTCTACGTCAAGTTCGGCAACCTCGACGCCGGTTCGGTGTGGCTCGAGACGACGGTGCTGCTCTTCCTGCCGTTGCTGGTGCTCACCGCCTCGCTCCTGATCAGGAAGGAGAGCAGGGGAGAGGGTCTGGTGCTGTGCTCGGTCGTCCTGTTGACCGGGATGACCTACGCGGTGTCCGGGCCGACCATGGACTACCTGTACCGCTTCGCCTTCCACGCGTTCCCGGTGCTGTGCCTCGGCGCGGCCCTGGCGACGGCGCGGCTCGGCCACCGGGTGATCGCGGCGCTGGCCGGCATCGTCACGGTCGGCTGGGTGGCGGTCGCCGGCGTGACGTCCGTGGAGCTGCCCGTGGCCGCCAACTACGGTCCCGACCTGCAGCGCGCACATGTAGCCATCGGCAAGGGCCTCGCCGCCGCGCGGGTGCCCGAGGCGGCGCGCAGTCTCGCGGTCTCCGACGCCGGGGCCATCCCGTACTACAGCGGCTGGAAGGCGATCGACTACATCGGGCTCAACGACGAGGCGATCGCGCAAGGCGCCCGGCCGGCCGACGTCGTGAAGGCCGCGCGCCCGACGGTCATCGTCGTCACCGCCCAAGGCCCGAGGGCGACCCCTGGCGTCGTGTACGGCATGAGCGTGCCCGAAGTGGCGAAGGACTACGAACTCGTCGCGGACATCCAGATGCGCGAGGGCTATTTCCAGGAGATCTTCGTCTTGCCGGAGTACGCGGCCCAGGTCAAGGACGCTGTCACCACGTCCGTCGACGAGGCGCAGCGCCGCAACGACCCCGGCCGGTACGAGGACACCATCGACCGCTGGCTCGATCGTCTGCGTGCCCAGCTGCCGGGAGGATGAGGGCATGGGGGTCAGTGCGGATTTCCGGACCCGTCTTCTGGAGCTCGTCGCCGCGGGTCTGACCATCTTCGAGATCCGGCCCCTGCTCGCCGCGGAGCTCGAGCGCGGTGTCTCGCGGGAGAAGCTGTATCAAGAACTGCTCGACACGATCCTGTTTCTCCGTGAGCAGGGCCGGGAGGCTGAAGAAGACCGTGTCGCGGATGTCGCCGACCTGATGTCGGACTGGGTTCCGCGGGAATATCGCTTGTGAGGGCGCGGACACTGGAATCATGAACAACGCCTTTCGCGAAAGACTGCCCGAGTACCGGGTTTGACCTTCGATCAAGGACCGTAACTGTCCTCGATCCGCCCTACCGTCGTCCCCATGACCATCACGCCGTTCACGATCGACGTCCCCCAGCGCGACCTCGACGACCTCGCCGCCCGCCTGGCGAACACCCGCTGGCCGGACGAGATCGACGGCGTCGGCTGGGGCCTCGGGACGCCGCTCGGCTACCTCCAGGAGCTCGCCGAGTACTGGCGCCTCCGCTACGACTGGCGCGCCCACGAGGAACGCCTCAACGGCTTTCCCGGCTTCCTGACGAACCTCGACGGCGCGAACGTCCATTTCCTGCACGCGCGGTCCCCGGAGCCGGACGCGATCCCGCTGGTGCTCACGCACGGCTGGCCGGGGTCCATTGTGGAATTCCTCGACGTCATCGGGCCGCTTTCGGACCCGCGTGCGTACGGCGGCGACCCGGGGGACGCGTTCCACGTCGTCGTGCCGTCGCTGCCGGGGTTCGGCTTCTCGGGGCCGACGACCGACGCGGACTGGGGCACGGGCCGGATCGCCGACGCCTGGGGAGTGCTGATGTCGCGCCTCGGGTACGAGCGGTTCGGGCTGCACGGCGGTGACTGGGGCGCGATCGTGTCACGCGACGTCGGCGTCCGGTGCCCGGAGCGGGTGATCGGCGCGCATCTGACGATGCTGCCGCACGCGGTGCCGGAATCCGAGGCCGATCTCGCGGGACTCACCGGCGAAGAACTCGCGCGGGGCGAGGCGGCGCTGGCGCGCGGGCGGGAGTTCCAGAGCGGCGAGCTGGGCTACGCGATGATCCAGGCGACCAAGCCGCAAACGCTTGCCTACGGGCTCACCGACTCACCGGCCGGGCAGCTCGGCTGGCTGGTGGAGAAGTTCAAGTCCTATTCGGACTCACGTGACGTGCCGGAGGACGCGATCGATCGCGACGATCTGCTCACCAGCGTGATGCTCTACTGGCTCACCGGCACGGCGAACTCGTCTTCGCGGATCTACGCCGCGCTGGGCCCGGCCTGGGGTACGCCGCCGCCGGAGTCCACAGTGCCCACCGGAGTGGCCGTGTTCCCGAAGGACACCGGCCTGTCGATCCGGCACCTCGCCGAGCGCACCGACAACGTCGTGCACTGGTCCACTCCGGACCGAGGGGGGCACTTCCCGGGGCTGGAGGTGCCGGACCTGCTCATCGAGGACCTGCGGACCTTCTTCCGCCCCCTGCGCTGACCCCTCCGGCTGCTATGAACGGTCCGTTCCTTGCAAAATTTGCAAGAAACGGACCGTTCATGGCGCGTGTCAGAGGTACTGGCCCGGCCCGTGCGACTCGCCGCCAGCCCCGTGCCCACCCAAAGCGGCGCCGCCCGCGGAAGGACCCGCCGGCAGCCCCCGCCGCATCTGCTCCAACTGCACCCGCGCCGCCATCTGCTGCGCGAACAGCGCGGTCTGGATGCCGCTGAAGAGCCCCTCCAGCCAGCCGACGAGCTGCGCCTGTGCGATCCGCAGCTCGGCATCGGACGGCGTCGAGTTCTCGGTGAACGGCCGCACGAGCCGCTCCAGCTCGTCCTGCAGCTCGGGCGCGAGCGCCTGCTCCAGCTCACGGATCGAGGTCTGGTGGATCTCGCGCACGCGGGTGCGGCTGGCGTCGTCCAGCGGCGCGGCGCGGACCTCCTCCAGCAGCTGTTTGATCATCGTGCCGATGCGCATCACCTTGGCGGGTTCTTCGACGAGGTCGCCGAGCGATTCCTCCTGCCCCTCCTCGCCGGAGTCGGAGCCGGGGGCGGCGATACGTGCGGTGCCGACCGGGGTGCCGTCGGGACCGACGACCACCACATGGTGTGGGGAGTCTCCGCCGCCGTCACCGGGGGTGGTCGATTCGCGGGAAACTGGGTCGGTCATGTGCTCCATCCTGGCCTACGTCGGGCACGAAGCGCAGTGTGGTTTTCGGCGCCGTCTCCGAGCGTAGCGGGAATCGTCGCGCCCCGTGGTCGGGCAGCCAACCCCGGGTAAAGCGCCAAACCGCACGTCCGTACGGTGTCCCCATGGCGTTCGACGTCGCTCGTATCCGTGGGTTGTTTCCCGCGCTGGGTGACGGCTGGATTCACTTCGACGGCGCCGCCGGAATGCTCGTACCTGAACAGGTCGCTTCGGCCGTATCCACGGCCATGCGCGCTCCGGTGTCCGGGCCGGGTGGAGCGTTTCCGGCCTCCCAGCGCGCGGAGAGCATTGTCACGGCCGCTCGCCGGGCGGTCGCCGACCTGGTCGGCGCCGACCCGGCCGGAGTCGTGCTCGGCCCCAACGCGCCCGATCTCATCCGCCGTCTCGTCGACGCGATGGCCGATCGCTGGACGATCGGCGACGAGGTCGTCGTCTCCCGGCTCGACGAGGAGGCCAACCTCGCGCCGTGGCGCCGCGCGGCGAAACGCGTCGGCGCGGTCGTGCGCTGGGGCGAGATCGACATCGAGACCTGCGAGCTGCCCGCCTGGCAGTACGAGAACCTCGTCTCCGCACGCACCAAGGCCGTCGCGGTCACGCTGGCGTCCGGTTCGGTCGGCACGCGGCCCGACGTTCCGACGGTGATCGAATTCGCCAAACGTGTCGGCGCGCTGGTCGTCGTCGATGCGACGTACGCGGCGCCCTTCGTGCCGCTGGACCTCAACGCGCTCGGCGCCGACGTGATGGTGGTTTCGGCGCAGGCCTGGGGCGGGCCGTCGGTGGGGGCGCTGGTCTTCCGCGATCCCGAACTGCTCGAACGGCTGCCGTCGGTCTCCCTTGACCCGGCCGCGCGCGGTCCGGCCCGGATGGAGCTGGGGCCGCACGCGTACCCGTTGCTGGCCGGGCTGATCGCGTCGATCGACTATCTGGCCGGTCTGGACGACGCCGCGCTGGGCTCCCGGCGCGAGAAGCTGGTGACGTCGCTGGGCTCGGCGAAGTCGTATCACGCGGGCCTTCTGGCGCAGCTGTCCACGGAGCTGCGTTCGCTGCGGCATGTCATGGTCATCGGCGACGCCATGCGCAGGATCCCCGCGCTCGCGTTCGCCGTCGCGGGCAAGAAAGCGCCCGAGGTCGCCGAATACCTGGCGTCCCAGGGGCTCTGTGCCTTCGCCGACGACGGGACGAGCGGTGTCTTCGGGTCGCTCGGCGCCGCCGAAGTCGGCGGCGCCGTCCGCATCGGGCTCGCGCACTACTCGAACGTCTTCGAGGTCAATCAGCTCGTCCGAGTGCTGGAAGAGATCCGCTAAGACTTCGCTGCCAGCAGAACCTTGCCGAAAACGGTGCCATCTTCAAGAGCCCGGTGCGCGGAAGCGGCTTCGGCCATCGGGACGACCTGACCGACGATCGGCTTCACCGAACCCTGCTCCACCAACGGCCACAGCCGCTCGCGGACGTCCGCGACGATCGCCGCCTTCTGCGCCAGCGGACGCGAACGCAGACCCGCGCCGAACACGCTCGCCCGTTTGCCCATCAGCTTGCCGATGTTCAGCTCACCCTTGACGCCGCCCTGCATGCCGATGATCACCAGCCTGCCGTCCATGGCCAGCGCGTCGATGTTGCGGCCGAGGTACTTGGCGCCCATGTTGTCGAGGATGACGTTCGCGCCGCCGGTTCCGGCGCGCAGCACCTCGACGAAATCCTGCTCCTTGTAGTTGATCGCGAGGTCGGCGCCGAGCTGGCGGCAGCTCTCCAGCCGCTCTTCCGACCCCGCGGTGACCGCGACCGTCGCGCCGAGCGCCTTGGCGACCTGGATCGCGTGCGTGCCGATGCCGCCCGCGCCGCCGTGGACGAGCAGGACGTCGCCCTCGGACAGACCGGCGTGCATCACCACATTCGCCCAAACCGTGCACGCGACTTCGGGCAGTCCGGCGGCCGCGAGCAATTCGACTTCGGCGGGAAGTGGAAGCAGTTGTCCGGCCGGAACGGCGACCTTTTCCCCGTAGCCACCACCGGCGAGCAAAGCACAAACTTCGTCGCCGATTCGCCATCCTTCGACGCCTTCGCCGATTTCGGCGATCGTGCCCGAACATTCGAGTCCGAGGATTTCGCTGGCACCCGGCGGCGGAGGATAGTTTCCCTGACGTTGCAGCAGGTCAGCGCGGTTGACGGCGCTCGCGGCGACCTCGATGACGACTTCGCCTTCACCCGCCACGGGATCAGGGACCTCGGTCCATTCGAGAACATCGGGATCGCCGGGCTCACGGATGGTGATCGCGTACATACAAACGACCCTATCCCGGTGTCGTAAAGTCCGCCGAACGTCGGTTGACCTGTGGCGCAAACCACACAAAGGTGACGCCCATGTCATATTCGCGAAGAAGCATTGTTCCCTCGATCGTGGTGATGGCCACCGCCGCGCTCACGGTCGGAATGGCTCCCGCTGCGACAGCGGCCACGGGGATCGACGGTCCCGCGCTGGCGAAGCAGCTCGTCAGCAAGGTCGACGTGAACAACGTCAACCGGCACCTGGTCGCGTTCCAGCGGATCTCGGACGCGAACGGCGGCCGCCGCGCCGCCAGCACCGAAGGGCACAAGAAGTCCGCGGAGTACGTCGCCACGAAGCTGGAGCAGGCGGGCTTCACGGTCACGCGGCAGGAGTTCCCCTTCACCTACGCGGAAACCCTCGCGGAGAAGCTGACGGTCGCGGGCGCCGACGTCCCGATCATCATCATGTCCTACAGCCCGTCGACTCCGGACGGCGGAATCACCGCCCCGCTCGCGGTGGTCCCGGTCGACGACACCAGCGGCTGCGAAGCGGCCGACTACGCCGGCGGAGTCACCGGCAAGATCGCGCTGATCCAGCGCGGTGGCTGCTCCTTCGCGCAGAAGCAGGCGACCGCCGCCGCGGCGGGTGCCGTCGGCGCGATCGTCTACAACAACGTCCCGGGCCCGGTCAACGGCACCCTGGGCGACCCGTCCGCGGCCAAGATCCCGACCGGTGGCATCACCCAGGCCGACGGCCAGGCGCTCGCCGGCAAGGCCGGTGCCTCGGTCACCCTCGACCTGCGTGCCTTCCAGGAGCAGCGGACCAGCTACAACGTCCTCGCCGAGACCAAGACCGGCCGCAAGGACAACGTCGTGATGCTCGGCGCCCACCTCGACAGCGTCACCGAGGGCCCCGGCATCAACGACAACGGCACCGGCTCCGCCGCGCTGCTGGAGACCGCGCTGCAGCTGGGCAGCAAGCCCAAGGCCAACAACGCCGTCCGCTTCGGCTGGTGGAGTGCCGAGGAGTTCGGTCTCGTCGGCTCGACCTACTACGTCAACTCGCTGAGCTTCGAGCAGCAGCTCGACATCGCGCTCTACTACAACTACGACATGATCGGCTCGCCGAACGCGGCGTACTTCGCCTACGACGGTGACAACTCCGACGGTGTCGGCGCGGGTGCGGGCCCGTACGGTTCGGCTCAGCTCGAAAAGACCCTGGTCGACTACCTCCAGCTCGGCAAGGGTGTCCCGGTCGAGGGCACGGACTTCACCGGTCGCTCGGACTACGGTCGCTTCATCGCGGTCGGCATCCCGGCCGGTGGCCTGTTCACCGGTGCCGAAGGCGTGAAGACCGCGGCGCAGGCGGCGAAGTGGGGCGGTAGCGCCGATGTCGCCTACGACAAGTGCTACCACCAGGCGTGCGACAACCTCGGCAACGTCGACCGCGTCGCGCTCGAGCGCAACTCCGACGCCGTCGCGTGGGCGCTGGGCGTGTACGCGACCAGCACCGCGAACATCAACGGTGTGTCGGGCAGCTCGACTGCGAAGGCGAAGGCCCTTCGCGCGACTGAGCGGTCTCAGCAGCGAAGCATGACGGCTTCGGTCCAGGCCGACGACCACCACGTCGCCGCCTGATCCTCTAGATGCCTCGTGAGTACGTGAAGGCCCCCTTCACTGCGCTAGACGCAGCGAAGGGGGCCTTCAGGTACTTAGGCAAGGTGTGATGGTCGAGTTTTCTCGGCTGAGCCGAGGGGAGGGTTCCTTCACACGCACCCGCGAGTTTCAGCCCAGGCTGTTGGTCGCGAAGGTGTCGCACCGCGCCGGCTCGCCGGTCTGGAAGCCGGTGGTGAACCACTTCTTCCGCTGCGCCGAGGTCCCGTGGCTGAACTTCGACTCGTCGACCCGGCCCCCGCCGAGCTTCGACTGGATGTAGTCGTCACCGATCCGCGCGGCGGTGTCCAGCGCGGAGTTGACGTCTTCTTGGCTGACCTCGGTGATCAGCGGCCGCCCGCTCTCGGTCGGGGTGGTGGTGGCGTGGTTCGCCCAGACGCCGGCGTAGCAGTCGGCCTGCAGTTCGAGCCGCACCGAACCCGACGTCGGCCCGCTCCCGGTGCCCTTCTTGGACACCCCGGTGAGGTTCTGCACGTGGTGCCCGTATTCGTGGGCCAGCACGTACGCCTCCGCGAACGGCCCGCCCTGGGCGCCGAACCGGGTGCGGAGTTCGTTGAAGAAGCCGAGATCGATGTAGACCTCGGAGTCGCCGGGACAGTAGAACGGCCCGACGTCGGAGGTCGCGTTGCCGCAGGCCGTGTTCACGCCGCCGTTGAAGAAGTTGGTGACGGCCTTGCGATAGGTCGACCCGGACCGCTGGAACTCCTGCCCCCAGTAGTCCTGGATCGAGTTGATGATGGCGACGATCGCGCAGTCGTGGTTCCGGTTCGCGTCCGCGCCGGTCTTGCACTCCTGTGCCAGCGACGTGTTGTCCATCTGCTGCCCGGTGCCCAAGCCGCCGAGCCCGCTCGAGGACGGGTTCAGGCTCACGCCGCCGAATTGGGAGAAGAGGAAGTAGATGACCAGGCCGACCACGCTGAGCCCGCCGCCGCCGAGTGCCACCCGGCCGCCGATCCCGCCGCCACCGCCGCGCAGGTCCTCGACCTCGGAGGTGTCCAGGCCCGCGCCTTCGTCGAATCGCACGGGGAAAGCGTAGCCGGAAGACCCCGGATACGCCTGGGTGCGGCCGCGAGGGGCGGCCGCACCCAGGACTACCGAGGTTGTCTTGTTCCGATCGCCGGTCGGCCGCGATCACCGGGCCGGCGTCCTGGCGCTGCCGAGGCGGTCGAAGAGGCCGCTAACCCGAAACAGGCCGGAGTGACGCCGAATGCGCCAGAATTGTCGAGCGCATCCGAGATGCCCGCGCTCGTCGCTGTTCACAGTCGCGACCGACCCGGTCCGTTCCGTTCCGGTCGCGGGGACACAGCAGGCGGTCAACCGCGAGAATCACCCGCCATACCACCACCTTGACCCTTCCCGGCTGGGAGCAGGTCCGGCGACCCTTCCACGGGTTCGCCCGGTACTTGCCCGACCATCCGCTGACAAGCAGAATGCGCCTTTTCGCGCCGAGTCTCAACCTTTTCGTAACCCTCCTTCGGGCGAATGTTCCACCGGATTTTTCAGGTGCCGAAAAGTGACCGGTGGGTATGCGCCTTGTGCGATCAACGCTCTACTCTGCGTGGATGGCGGTGGAGCAGAAGGAAGTGCGCTGGCTGTCCGAGTCCGAGATGGTCGCCTGGCGCTCGTACATCGTCGCCACCATGCGGCTGAGGCAACGCCTCCATCGCGAACTCTCCGAGCGCCACGACGTCACCCTCGCCGACTACGAGGTCATGGTCTGCCTTTCGCTCCAGCCCGACCGGCGGATGCGGATGACGGAGCTGGCGAGCATGCTCGGCTCGACCAAGAGCAGGCTTTCGCACCAGATGGTCCGGCTGGAGGCGGAGGGCCTCATCCGCCGCACGCGCGACCCGGCGGACAAGCGCGGCGTCGTCGCGGAGATGACCGAGAGCGGGGCGGAGCTGCTGGAGGGCGCGGCGCCGACGCATGTCGAGGGGGTCCGGGAGCATCTGATCGACCTGCTGAGCTCCGAGGAGCAGCGGGTGCTGGGGCAGGCTTTCGGGCGCGTGCTGGAGCACCTGTCGGAGATCGACGGCCTGCCGCGGCTGCCGCCGATCACTTCCTGAGCCGCGCGGCCTGACGCGTCAGGTGGGCGCGCTCGGCCGGGTCGGCCGCCTGGCCCGCGGCCTGGTCGTACAGCCGCGCCGCCGTCGCCAGATCGCCGTCGCGCTCGTGGAGGTACGCCGCCACCGCCGCGTACCTCGGCAAAGAATCGTCCAGTTCCGCGAGCGCGGCCAGCCCCGCGCGCGGCCCGTCCGCCTCGCCGACGGCGACCGCGCGATTGAGCCGGACGACCGGGCTGCCGGTCAGCCGCGCGAGTTCGTCGTACCACTCGACGATCTGCACCCAGTCGGTCTCCGCCGCGGTGGGCGCGTCGGCGTGGAGCGCCGCGATGGCGGCCTGCGCCTGGAACTCGCCCAGCTTGTCGCGGGCCAGCGCGGCTTGCAGGATCTCGACGCCCTCGGCGATCAGGCGTGTGTCCCAGGCGCCGCGGTCCTGTTCGGCGAGCGGCACCAGTTCGCCGTCGGCCGCCGTCCGCGCGGCGCGGCGGGCGTGGTGGAGCAGCATGAGGGCGAGCAGCCCGGCGACCTCGGGATGGTCGATCGAGGCGAAGAGCCGCCGGGTGAGCCGGATGGCTTCGGCGGCGAGGTCGACGTCGCCCGAGTAGCCCTCGTTGAACACGAGATAGAGCACGCGGAGCACGGTGGCGACATCGCCCGCCTGGTCGAAACGCACTCCCGAGACGGTGCGCTTGGCGCGGCTGATGCGCTGCGCCATGGTCGCTTCGGGCACCAGGTACGCCTGGGCGATCTGGCGGGTGGTGAGCCCGCCGACGGCGCGCAGGGTGAGCGCGACCGCCGAAGACGGTGTCAGCGACGGGTGGGCGCACAGGAAGTAGAGCTGCAGCGTGTCGTCGACCGCGGGAGCGGGCCCGGGAGCCGGCTCTTCGTCGACGAGGTCTTCGCGACGACGGCGGGCGGCGTCGGACCGTGCCATGCCGAGGAACTTGCGCCACGCGACGGTGACGAGCCAGCCCTTCGGATCCTTCGGCCGGTCGGCTGGCCAGACGCGGACGGCCTCGATCAGTGCCTCCTGGACGGCGTCCTCGGCCGACGCGAAGTCGGCGCCGCGGCGGACCAGGATCCCGAGGACGTTCGGCGTGAGGCTCCGGAGCAGGGCCTCGTCCAGTTCGGTGGTCACTCCGTGCCGACGAGCGGCTCGCCCAGCACCGGGCGCAGTTCGAGCCATTCGTGGATCGGCTTCCCGCCCGCTCCCGGGGCGGCCGACAGCTCAGCCGCGAGCTCGAGCGCCCGCTCGTAGCTGTCGACGTCGATGATCATGAACCCGGCGATGAGGTCCTTGGTCTCGGCGAAGGGGCCGTCGGTGACCGGAGGCTTGCCCTCGCCGCCGTACCGGACGAAGGTGCCTTCAGGCGCGAGAGCCTGCTCTCCGACGAATTCGCCGGTCTCCACGAGCCGGGTCGCGAAGTCCCGCATGTAGTCGATATGCGCCGTGACCTCCTCCGGCGCCCATTGCTCCATCGGGATGTCGTTCACCGCTGCCGGAGCGCCGCGGTAGTGCTTGAGCAGCAGGTACTTGGGCATGGCCGAAGGGTAGCGGCAGACTGCCGGTCCTTCTGCCTGGCGCGGCCATACATCCGATCTCTAGCGTCGTTATCGCGTTCCTCCATCGCGAAAGGAAGAGCCCTTGTCCAAGGCGAAACGGCGAACCGCCTGCCTGCTTGTGACCATCGGTCTCATCTGTGGCCTGCTCACCGGAGAAGCGGGCGCCGCCGATGTGGCCCCGGCCCCGCTCGCTCCAGCCGTCGCTCAAGCGCTGATCGCCGCGAACCCGGTGGTCTGCGAGGGCGACGGGGTTTCCGGCAAACGTGTCGAGCTGGTCTACGTCCGCGAGGCCGGTCAGCCGGATCGGTACGCGACCGTGGTGCCGTCCCTGCGCGCGTACGCGTCCGGGATCGACGATTCGTTCAACGACAGCGCCGCCGCGACCGGCGGCAGCAGACATCTCCGCTACGTGACGACCGCGGGCGCGGGCTGCCAGGTCGCCGTCGCGAATCTCGTGGTGCCCGACGGCACGTATCTGTCCGGCGCCATCCGCGACCGCGCCATCGAGGCCGGTTTCTTCAACGCGGACCGCGACTACATGCTGTTCTCCGACAATCCGCACACCTGTGCGGGCACCTGGGGCGACAGCGACGACCAGCCCGGTCCGGCCAACGCCTTCAACAACGGCAGGCATTACACGGAGATCGCCGTCCCCTGCTGGGGTGTCAACGCCGCCGCCCACGAACTGGGCCACATGCTCGGCGCGGTCCTGCCGGGTGCGCCGCACTACCAGGGCGGCGGGCACTGCTCCCAGGAATGGGACCTGATGTGTTACGGCGACACCCAGTCCTTCGACTGCACGGAACGCGACTTCGACCGGCTGCTGGACTGCGGCAACGACGACTACTTCAGCACGAACCCCACCCCGGGCAGCTGGCTCGCGACGCACTGGAACGTCGCGAACAGCGCCTTCCTGATCAAGAAGGACACTCCGGACAACGACGACGGCCACGCGCGCGGCGGGAAGACCTACGTCATCACCGGAGCGAGCGGTAACGCCATCGACGTTGTGGGCTCGTCGACCGGCGGGCTCGTCAACCTCAGCCATCGCTCGCGGACCGATTCCCTGAGCCAGAAGTGGATCCTGGGGTACAACACCGGCCTTCAGCTGGTCAACGCCAACAGCCAGCTGTGCGCCGACAGCGCCCAGAGCGGGACGGCGCCGGGAACCCCGATCCTGCAGTACAACTGCAACGGCCAGAACGGCATGCGGTGGGCGTTCCAGCCGCTCGGTAACGGCAAGGTGGCGATCTTCAACTACCTGACGGGATTCGCGATCACCGACGGCGGCGCGTACCCGGCGCCCCTGGTCCAGCAGCCCTACACCGGGGCGGCCAACCAGCAGTGGACTCTGAACCCCGTCGCCGATCCCGGTCCTCAGGCGGGCAAGAAGTACTACTTGACCGTCGCCACCAACGGCAACAGCGCGGCGGTCGTCGACGGCTCGTCGTCGGCGGGCGCGAAGATCACCCATGTGGCCAGGCAGAACGACAACGGCCAGAAATGGCGGCTCACCGACGTCGGTGGCGGGTACTGGAGGATCTCCAACGAGCGGAGCGGTCAGTGCCTGCGGCCGGTCTCCGGCAGCACCGCGGAGGGCGCGCAGTTCGAGCAAACGCACTGCGGCTCGGCCGTCAACCAGCAGTGGAAGTTGTTGCGGAGCGCCGACATGCGCTACGGGCTGGTGAACAGGGCGAGCAACCTGGCGGTGCGGCAGATCAACAACGGCACGGCTTCGCTGCTGGAGCAGCGGCCGTTCCTGGGTGGCCGTAGCGACGAGACCGTCTGGGCGCTGGTGCCCGCGTGACGCGAAGCGCCCCAGGTCCACAGGGCCTGGGGCGCTTTCGTTTTCAAGGCTGGCGGTAGCGGTGGGATTCGAACCCACGGAGGACAGAGCCCTCGCATGTTTTCAAGACATGTTCCTTCGGCCGCTCGGACACGCTACCGCTGTCGAGGGTATCCGACGGGTCTTTGCCTTAACGCTTCGGATCTAGTCGAAGTCCCAGTCGGTCAGGATGCCCACGAAGATGAAACCCGCCAAGAGCAGCAGGATGATGGCGACGCCGAGGTAGCCGATGATGATCGCCGCGAGCGCCATCCCCTGGCCGCCCGCTTCCCCGCGTTTGGCCTTGGAATGCGCGATGTGCCCCATGATGACGCCGGCGATCGACGGCAGCCCGCTGCACGCGACGAGGCTCGCGATCGACACGACCAGCGCCGCGATCGCCAGACCTTGTTCCTGCGGCGGCATCGCCGGGCCGTATCCGTAACCCGGTTGCTGGTACGGCTGCCCGTACGGAGGTTGCTGGCCGTAGGGCTGCTGCTGACCGTAGGGGTCTTGCGGGTATGTCACCCGCTAACCGTAACCGGCGACGCTCAGGATGCCTGGCTCTTCGCGGCCTTCGCCGCGATTCGGGCCTGGACCTCGGGACGGCGCAGCGGCGGCACCGTCGTCGGCGGCTGACGGCGCGGGGGCAGCTCGGCCAGCACACGCCGGGTGATCTCGGTGATCTCGGCGACGGCGGCCTCGAACGGTTCGCGGGTGGCGTCGGAAAGGCTCTGCACCCCGGACACCTTGCGGACGTACTGGCGGGCGGCGGCCTCGATCTCGTCCGGCGTCGCCGCCGGTTCCAGGCCTCGTAGCGTGGTGATGTTGCGGCACATGCCCCGATCGTACGTCCGCCCACCGACGTTTCCGAGCGCTCCGATCACACAGTCGGTTAGAAGCTGCTCTGGTTCGTTGACGCCGAAAAACGCGTTTGGGCACCCTCGGCGGAGTGCCCCTCAGACCTCGCTCTCTCCGCCGTGCGCCCGTCGAGCCGATCCCCGAACCGGCCGAACCCTCCCCGATACCGGAACAGGTTTGGCAGCGCGTCCCGATCGACGCCTTGATCGACCTGGTCACCGAGATCTTCACCGCGCACGACCTGCCTTGGTCGCGGGCCAGGATGGCCGCGGAGGCGTTGTGCCACGGCGATCTCACCGGAACACCGGAGTCCGGCGTCGCCGAACTGACCCGTCTCCATCTGCCGATGCTGGCCAACGGGATGGTGCGGCCGAGGGCCGAACCGCTGATGATCGCCGACCGCGGCGCCGCGGCCCTGATCGACTACCGCCGCGCGCCGGGCCTGTGGGCCGTCGGCGACGCGATGGACCGGGCGGTGTCGCGGGCGGGCCGGTACGGCGTCGGGCTCATGTCGGTACGCGGCGTCGGGCCGTTCGGCCGTGCCGGGCATCATGCCGCGAGGGCGTTGCCACACACCATGATCGGGCTCGTCATGGCGGCGGGCGGGGAGCGCGGGACGGCCGCGAACCCGCTCGGCATGGCCGCCCCCGCCGGCGCGTACCCCGAATTCGTGCTCGACCTGGACACGCTGGCTGAGGTCGACAGCGCCGCGATCGCCGGTTTCGCCCTGCTGGTGGAGATCTTCGCCGGGGTGCTGTCGGGGGTCGGCGACCACGACCACGACACCGGGCTGATGGTGATGGCCATCGCGCCGACGACGCTGCGCAGCGCCGACGGGTTCTACAAGGCCGCGAGCGCGTTGTTCGGCAGCCTGCTCGGCTGGGAGGGCGGCACCCCGGTCCGCTATCCGGGCTGGCGCGAGGCGCAGTACCTCGAACAGTGCCAGGCACTGGGTGTCCCGCTCAACGAGCCGGTGCACCGGGAGCTCGAAGAACTCGCGAAGGCGTTGCGCCTGGCGCCGTTGCAGGGCCGCTGAAGGGGACTTTCCCCGCATAAGACGCGGTGAAGGGCGCTTTCCCCGCATCGCATGCGGGGAAGGTCCCCTTCAGCCCGCTAGCCCAGGACGACGCGGCCGCCTTCGCCGCCGACCTCCACGACGTCGCCGTTCGTCAGCTGACGGCCGCGCCGGACCTCCACCTCGCCGTTGACCGTGACCTCTTCGGCGTCGAGGAGGTCTTTGGCGTGCGATCCGTCTTCGGCCAGGTTGGCCAGTTTGAGGAACTGGCCGAGGCGGATCGGTTCACCGGTGATCGGGACGTCGTGGATGCTCATGGGGAGATCATCCCCGTGCGTCCATCTTCCGGTACAAGGTGGCGACGTCGGTGTCGAAGTAGCTGCTGTAGGACGTGTCCGGATCGTCCCCGCCGTAGAGGTAACCGCCGATCACGCCGACGACGGTGCCGAGCTCGGTCTTCGGGTCCGGGTCGACCACCCACGGGCCGCCGCTGGTGCCGGTCGTGAAGCCGGGGCACGCGACACGCATCTGGTAGGTGTCGGCCTGGGCGCTGGTGCCGTGGCAGACGACCGGCGCCTCCCGTTCGTCGGGATACCCGGTCAGGGTGATCGCGTGGGCGAATCCGCCGCCGGTCAGCAGGGTGTTGGCGCCCGTGATGCTTTCGAGGGTCTTCGTGGTGCCCGCCTGTCGGGCGGTCGCGAACCCGACGTCCAGGTCCGGATCGGAGGACTCGGCCCAGCCGTCGGGAACCTGCGGATCCGAGACCTCCCAGTACCCGTACGGCGCGACACCGTCGTGGTAGCCGGGTGCGAACGAGATCCCCGTCGCGTACTCGCCGCCTTCGCCGTCGTGCAGGCAATGCGCCGCCGTGAGCAGGAGGTCGCCGGGGGCGCTGTGGACGACGCTGGCCGTACAGAAATGCGTTCCGTCCAGGAAGAGCGCGCCGATCGCGGGATTGGTCCGCGGTGCTTCGGGGGTGGCCGCCACCGTCGCGGCGGGGGCGGCGTCTTCGGTCGCGGCGGGATCCGACGCGGCGGAGCAACCGGACAGAACGACACAGAGCACGAGCAACAGGGCGCGGCGCATCGTCTTCCTTTCGCTCGTCCACGGCTGTCCGGTTACAGATCACCATAAGCGGGGTGCGAACACAGCCCGAATCGATCAACGCACAGCAAGCTCACAGCCGTAGTATGTGTTACCTCCGGTAACAGTCGAGCGGGTTGGGAGCGGGTATGAAGTCGTTCACGGACAAGGTCGTGGTGATCACGGGCGCGGGCTCGGGGATCGGCAAGGCGCTCGCGATCGAGCTGGCGGGGCGGGGCGCCAGGCTGGCGCTCTCCGACGTCGACGCCGTCCGCGCGGCGGGCACCGTCGCGGAGTGCGAGAAGGCGGGCGCGACCGCGAAGGCGTACGAGCTCGACGTCGCCGACCGTGACGCCGTCCTCTCGCACGCCGAGGAGGTCGCCGTCGATTTCGGCGGTGCCAACGTCGTGGTGAACAACGCCGGGGTCGCGCTCGGCGCCACGGTCGAGGAAATGACCTGGGACGACTACGACTGGCTGATGGGGATCAATCTCGGCGGCGTGGTCAACGGCACGAAAGCGTTTCTGCCCCAGGTGATCGCTTCGGGTGACGGGCACATCGTCAACCTTTCGAGTGTGTTCGGCTTCATCGGCGTGCCCACGCAGAGCGCTTACAACGCCGCGAAATTCGCGGTGCGGGGGTTCACCGAGGCGCTGCGGCAGGAAATGCTGATCGCCCGGCATCCGGTCAAGGTCAGCTGCGTGCATCCCGGTGGCATCAAGACGAATATCGCCCGTGACGCGCGGGGCGGCGCCGAGCGGGACATCGACAAAGCCGCCGAGGGATTCGAAAAGATCGCGAGGACGACGCCGGAGAAGGCCGCGCAGACCATCGTCCGTGGTATCGAACGGGGGACGGCGCGGATCCTGATCGGTCCGGACGCGTACGCCATCGACGCGATTCCCCGTGTGCTCGGCTCCTTTTACCAGCGGCCGCTCGCGCTGTTGGGGCGCTTGGGAATGCGGAATCTCTGAGAAAGCGGAAGCCACTGAACGGAGTAACCCTCCGTGGTCCGGGCGGCTCGGGATAACTCGATCGGGGTGCGTTACTTACGGCGGCGTCGGAAATGCACCACAATGCTGAAGTTCGTGATTCCCCTCCCGGAGGTCCCCATGCCGCGCGCCGCCCAGCGCCGTACGCCGACCGATGCCGCGCTCTCCGTCGAGACGGCGGAGTTGCTGGACCGGACCGGGATCATCGCGGCGAGCCTGCCGAAACGGCGGCGCAGCCCGGAGAACGAACCCGAGCCCGAGCCGATGCCGGTGCGGCCGCCGGTCTGCGAACCGGTGGTGGACAAGGATCTCCGCCCCAAGGCCGTCGTCATCCACCGCCGCGCCCGGTCCTGGCTGGTCGGCGGGGCGGGGGTGGCGCTGCTCGCGATCGGCTGGTTCGCCGGCACCTTCACCTTCCAGCCGGTCGACGACACCGCCTTGCCCGAGCAGCCGCTGCCCGCCGTGGCGACCCAGCAGGCCGCACCTCCGGTCGCGCAGCCCGCGCCGCAGGCCGCCCCGGTGACCGTCTACGTCCCGGTCACCGTGAAGCAGCAAGCGCCCGCGACGAAGAAGAAGCCCGTCAAGGAACGGGTCGTCGCCCTGCCGCCCGCCGAGACCAGGCCGCCGGAGCAGCCGCGCTCCGACCTCGGCTCGCGCGAGAAGCCCACGCAGGACATCCGGAGCATGATGGACCCCGTCGTGGCGAGTTCCCTGGCGATGCAGATGGCGCAGGGAATGGTGAGCTACGGCTACGGCCGCTGACCCGTCAGCGCGGCGGCCAGCGCCGAACCCTCGCCGGGATCCCCGTGTACGAGTTCGGTCCGGTGCACCACCCGCGGCGAGGACAGGGAGAGCGCGCTCACGCCGTTGATGACGTCCGCCGGGAGCAGCGCCAGCCCCTGGCCGGCGGCGACCAGGCCGAGCAGACCGCGGACGTCGGTCCCGGTGTAGCGCAGCCTGCCGCGGAATCCGTCGGTCGAGGCGAACTTTCTCAAGCGTTCCAAGGGAATCGCCGTGTCCGGCGCGTCGATCCAGCCCGCGTCGGCGAGTTCGGCGAGCCGGACCGCCCGCCCCGCCATCGGATGCCCGTCGGGCACCGCGACCGCGAGCGGGCGTTCGCCGACGACGGTGGTGGTGAGCGGGCCGACGTCCGGCAGCGGGAGCGGATCGCTCGGCGCGGTCATGCCGTCGACGAGACCCAGGTCGAGCGAGCCCGTCGCGACCTCCGGCAGGACGTCGTCGCGGCCTAGAACGCGCAGTTCCGTGCCGCGGCGCGCGGCGGCGGCGACTTCGGCGGTGAGCGACAGCGGGGTGAGCCCGAGGACGACCCGCCCGGTGGGCGCCGCGGTGAGCCGGGCGAGGTCCGCGCGGGCGGCGTCGAGCCGGGTCAGCAGCGGACCGGCGTGTTCGAGGAGACGTTCCCCGGCGCGCGTCGGCGCGACGGGCCGCCGCGTGAGCAGCGCGGTGCCGAGGTCCTGTTCGAGCGCGGCGATGTGCTGGGAGATCGCGGACTGCGTGTAGCCGAGGTCGTGAGCCGCCCGCGAGAACGAGCCGCCGCGGGCCACCGCCACGAAGGTGCGGAGCAGATGGGTCTCCATGAGCATCAGTATCGCTTATGGACACAGCAAGGATCATCGTTGGCGCTGAACTCGGTTCGCGGGTCAGGATGACCGCATGACACAGACAGCCACGATCGCCGTGGTCGGCGACCGCTCGGACGGCGTCCGCTCCCACGTCCGCATCCCGATGCTCTTCGAACGGCTCGCCGAACGCGACGGCCTCGAACTCGACGCCTACTGGATCCCGACCGACGCCGCCGGCGACCTCACCGGTTTCGACGCCGTCTGGCTGGTGCCCGGCAGCCCCTACCGGTCCGAAGCCGGTGCGGTGGAGACCGTGCGCGCCGCCCGCGAGAACGGCATCCCGTTCCTCGGCACCTGCGCCGGCTTCCAGCACGCGCTGCTGGAATTCGCGCGGAACGTCTGTGGTCTCGGCGGAATCGGGCACGCGGAGAACGCGCCGGACGCGGAAGAGCGGTTGATCGTCCCGCTCGCGTGCTCGCTCGTCGGCCACGAAGGCGCCGTCCACATCACGCCGGACACCCTGGCGGCTCGGGTGCTCGGGGCGGCACGTTCCGTCGAGCGGTATCACTGTTCGTACGGTCTCGACGCCCGGCATCTGGACACCTTGGCGGCGAACGGGGTGGTCTTCAGTGGATTCGACGACGATGGCGACGCGCGGATCGCGGAACTGCCGGAGCACCCGTTCTTCCTGGCGACGCTGTTCCAGCCGGAACTCGCCGGTGACGGAACCCGGCCGCATCCGATCGTCCGGGCCTTCGCACTGGCCGCGGTGGAGCACGCGAAACTGTCGGTCCACAGTGGACACTGACGGTCGTCGTGGGCCGGATGGCCGCTGACACTGCGGAAGTGATCGACTACCGTGAGCCAAGGGGAGGGGCTCATGGAGAAGGGGGATTCCGCTCGGGGCACCGCGTTCAAGGCCGCTTTCGCGGTCGGCGAGTTCCGTGCGTTATGGGCGGCGGAGGCGCTTTCGCAGGCCGGTGACCAGCTGGCAAGGGTCGCGTTGTCGGTGCTGGTCTGGGAAAGAACGGCGTCGGCCGGGCTGACCGGGCTCACCTACGGCCTGACGTATCTGCCGACCCTGGTCGGCGGCACCCTGTTCGCCGGTCTGGCGGACCGGTATTCGCGGCGGACGGTGATGATCGTCTGCGACCTGCTGCGCGCGGCGATCGCGGCGCTGATGGCCGTGCCGGGGATGCCGCTGCCGGTCCTGGCCGGGCTGCTGGTGATCCTGACGATGGCGGGCGGCCCGTTCCGGGCGGCGCAGCTCGCGTTGCTCCCGGACGTCCTCGAAGGCGACCGGTACGTCGCCGGGCTCGCCGTCCGGACGATCACCATCCAAACGGCACAGCTGGCCGGATTCGGCGGTGGCGGACTGGTGATCGGGCTCGTGACGCCCTACTGGGGGCTGGTGATCGACGCGGTGACCTTTGTGGTCTCGGCGCTGCTCGTCTCCGCCGGGGTGCGCCGCCGGGGGCCCGCCGCCACGGAATCTTCGGTGAAAAGCCTTGTGGCGCGGGCTTTCAGTGGCGAAGGCGTCAGGGAACTGTGGCAGGGCAAGGGAATTCGGGTGCTCTTCGGGTTGAAGATGCTCGCCGGGTTCGCCATCGCGCCGGAGGGGCTCGCGGCGCCGCTCGCCGTCGGGCTCGGGGCGGGCAGTTTCGCGGTCGGTCTTATTCTCGCGGCCGATCCGATCGGTTCGGTAATAGGCTCGTGGATCTTCACGAAATGGGTTCCGGCGCGACGGAAAACGCGAATCGTCGGCATTCTCGCCATCGCATCCGTCGTTCCTTTGGTCTTTGTCTTCTTTCGCCCGTCATTGCCCGTCTGTCTCGTGCTGATCGGGCTCAGCGGGGCCTTCGCGGCGCCGTACCACCTGCAGGCCGTCGCGTTGATGGCCCGCGCGGTGCCGGACGGCGTCCGGGCGCAGGTGATGGGCTTGACCTCGACGAGTTTGGTGACCGTGCAAGGAATCGGGATCATGCTCGCGGGCGGTCTCGCCCAGTTGACCGGTCCGTTCGTGGCCGTCGGGGTGGCCGCGACGGTGGCCGTCGTCTCGGCGGGACCGATGGCGATGGCGTGGAAACGGGCCATCGCCACCGGCCCCGATGTCTGGCTCCCGGCCGGGAGCCGAACCGGCTGAATTGGTGGGATCAGTCCTCGCGACCGTTCATGATGGTCCTCCCTCCCACTGCTCCATCTGTGTGTTCCGGAATTGACTCGAGCCACCCTCAGTACTACCTCGGATACATTGAAATGTGTACGGAAGGGGGACCGGTGACGATGATTATGGGGGATACGGAACTCGCCGGAGAAGGGGCCGGTACACGTCTGAGAGCCAGGGTCCGACGCTGGGAATTATGGTCCGGACCACGCGGTGTTCCTGCGGTTTTTCTTGTGGTGGAAGGCCTCGCGGCGGCAGTCGCCGTAATCGCCTTGCTCCGATCGAACTACGAGACTACGGAATTCGTCCGATTTGGATCACTGCTCGGCCTCGCTGTGCTGCAGGCCGAGCTTTCGCGTTCGGTGGAACGGTTGCGGCGCACGCTGTGCGACCGGCCGCATATCAACATGACTTCGGTGTGGACGTTCGCGGGGGTGCTCGTCCTGCCGTCCGGGCTCGCGCTCGCCCTCGGTTTGCTCATCTACCTGCATCTTTGGTTCCGGGTGTGGCGGGGGATGAGTCACCGCCCGGCCTACCGCGTCGTGTACTGCGCGGCGGCGATCGTGATCTCCTGCCTCGCCGCGGGAGCCATCGTCGCGGGGTGGAACGGACTGCCCGTCGGGTTCGCCGGTTCGCTGAAGATCGTCGAGGCGGCGGCCGTGTTCACCGTGGCCAACGCGTTCATCGTGGCGCTCTCGGTCTACCTGCACACCGGGGCCAGATCCCCGCGGGCGCTGTTCGGCACGGGCGACGACAACCTGCTGGAAGTCACCACCCTGGTGCTCGGCACCTCGACCGCGCTGGGCATCGTGCACGCGCCGGCGCTCGTCCCGTTCGTGCTGCTCCCGGTGCTGGTGCTGCACCGCAGCGTGCTGGTGCGGCAGCTGGAGATCGCGGCGAACATCGACGGCAAGACCGGCGTCCTGAACGCGCACGCGTGGCACGCGCTGAGCGAACGGGAGCTCTCGTCGGCCGCGAGGGCGAAGAGCAAACTCGGCGTGCTGATGCTCGACCTCGACCATTTCAAGCAGGTCAACGACGTCTACGGGCACCTAGCGGGTGACGTCGTGCTCAAGGTCGTCGCGAAGACGATCTCCGAGCACGTACGCGACTACGACTCCGTCGGCCGCTTCGGCGGTGAGGAGTTCGTCGTGCTGCTTCCCGGCGCGACGGAGACCGAGGTGCTCCCCGTGGCCGAGCGGGTCCGCCGGGCGGTGATGGCGATCGAGGTCGAGGTCGCGACCGCTTCGGGGCCTCGGATCGTGCGAGGGCTTTCGGTGTCGATCGGCGCCGCGGTGTATCCGTCGGGCGGGACCGTGCTGGAACGGCTCCTGCACGTCGCCGACTCCGCGCTCTACCAGGCGAAGAACAGCGGGCGGAACCGCGTCGTAGCCCTCGCCGCGGCCTGACGACCCGCGTTTCGTCCTCTGAATGCGGTCCTTGCGTGCGCGACTACCGCATCCAGAGGACGAAATGCGTCAGTCGACGTCCATCGCGTTCGGGTCCTTCTTGCCGTAGTCCAGGTCGCCCCAGCCGCCCTCGCCGGTCTGGTACTTCGCCCGGTCGGCCGCGCTCGGCTCCGGGTAGTTGTCGTGGATCCGGTCGACTTCCTGCTCGTAGGTCTCGCGGTTCTGCCGCTTCATCTCCTCGGGCCAGTCACCGTCCCGGATGGTGTCCCGGGCCATGTGCAGTTCCTTGACGTCGTGGCTGGACAACGGCGGCGTGGTCGCGGTCGTCCCGGGACCGGTCGAGTAGGTGAGGCCCTTACCGCTGGCGTGCGCGTCGTCGATCATCTTGTGGTACGAGTCGTCCGCGATCTTGCCGTCGAGGGTGCCGTCGGTGTTCTTGAACCCGTCCCGGAACGCGTAGTCGAGCTGGTTGAGCTGGATCGCGGTGTTCGCGTCGCCGCCTTCCAGCGCGTTGCGCTCGGAGTCGCGGTAGTCCTGGCTGTTCTTGAAGCCGCTCGGCTTCGCCGAACCTTCGGTCAGGTCCTGGTCGCCCTTGTTACCGGTACCGATATGCGACGAGTGCGCGGGTTTGGCCTCCTGATACGCCCAAGCGTGGTTCTCCAGGTCCTTTTGGTCGTGACTCGAACCCCGTGCGCCGCCACTGCCCCGGCCGATCGCCTCGTAGGGGACCGGGTGCTCGGACTCGTGGGAATCCCCGGAGACCTTCTCCCGGCCGTCGGCCTTGAGTTCGTTGTCGTACTTCGCGGTGAGCCGGTTCTGCTCACGCTTCTTCGCGCCGTGCGTACCGTCGAGGTAGCTCTGCGGTGGGCGCCGCGGCTTCTTCGGACCCGGCGTCGGTTTCGGCTTGGTGACCCGGTTGCCCGACGATTTCGTTTTGCCGCCGCCCCCGCGGGTTCCTTTGCCGCAGGTGCCCGTCGTGGGTTTCGTCGGCGCCAAGCCGAGCGGGTCGATCATGTCCGTCGGGTTGCCGACGTAGGCCAGCGAGTCCGACGCCGGTTCGAGGCCGAGCGGGTCGTGCGAGAGGTATCGCCCGGTCGCCGGGTCGTAGTAGCGCTTGAAGTTGTAGTGCAGCCCGGTTTCCGGGTCGTGGTACTGGCCGGGGAAGCGCAACGGCGTGTACGCCCGCCCCGGCGGCGAAAGCACCTTGCCCCACAACGAGGTGTGCAGATGCCAGGCGACCTCGCCCGACTCGTCGAGCAGCTCGCTCGGCGAGCCGACGAGATCGGTGACGATGGCGTGGAACCGGGCGTCCTGTCCGGGGATCCGTTCGATCTGCGTGATCGGCCGTTCCGTGCCCGGCTCCAGATCCCAGACCACGGCGGTGCCGCCGCGGATCTCCTCGGCGAGGTTCGAGCCGTCCCAGATGAAGTCGATCTGTTCGAGGATCCGGCCGTGGACGTCGAGGTGCTGCTTGGCGATCCGCCGTCCGAGCGCGTCGTAGTGGTAGAGCCAGCGTTCGCCGTCCGGGGTGACGACGCCGGTCAGGCGGTCGTCGGAGTTCCACTGATAGGTCCAGGCGCGGCCGGGTTCCCGGCGCGCGATCGTGCGGCCTTCGGTGTCGTGCAGGTACGACGTCGATCCGGCGCCGGTCATCAGGGTGCCCTGGTAGCGCCGCGGTCCGACGGCCGGATCCGCGCCCGGCCAGCCCGCCTGCGTGAGCGCGCCCGCGAGGTTGTAGCCGTAGCTCTCCCGCCAGCCCTGGCCGAGGACGTCGACCACGCGGCCCGCCCGGTCGACCCGCAGCGACCTCGGCCCGGACACCGAATCCGAGATCGACGAGACGAGCCCGTCCCGCAGGTAGCCGTACTCGCGGTGCTGCACCACACCCCGGCCGGTGGAGACGGTCTGGGAGGTCAGCCGGTCGGCGGCGTCCCAGCCCTGGCGCAGTTCGACCGGCGTGCCCTCCAGCCGCCGCGACACCTCCCGGCCCGCCGGGTCGTACTCGAACCGCAGGGTGCGCCCGGCGGTCCGCAGCGCGACGGGACGGCTCGCCGCGTCGTAGGCGAAGAACGACTCGGCGCCCGACGGTGTGCGCCGCGCGACGCGGCGGCCGATGGCGTCGTACTCCGAGCGGACGGCCCGGCCATTGAGCGCTTCCGAGACGATGCGGCCCAGCGCGTCGTAGGCGATGGTGACTTCGGAATGCGCGTTGCGGGCCGAGGTCATCCGGTCGGCGCCGTCGTAGGTGAACGTCGCGACGTCGTCGCCGGCCCGGCGCCCGACGACGCGGCCCAGCGCGTCGCGTTCGATGACGACCGTCTGGCCGAGACTGTTGGTACGCGACACCAGTTGCCCGGCGGCGTCGTAGCCGTAGCGGGTGGTGCGGCCGTTGAAATCGGTCTCGCGCACCAGGTTCCCGGCCGCGTCGTGGTCGTAGCGCCAGACGAGACCGTGTTCGTTGGTGACCGACACGAGCCGCAGCTCGGTGTCGTACACATAGGACAGTCGATCGCCGTCCGGGCCGATTTCGGCGGTGGGCAGGTCGAACTGCGAGTACTCGGTGCGCACCGCGTTCCCGCGGGCGTCCACGGCTTCGTCGGCCGAACCCGCCGTGGTGCGATTCCAGCGCCACACGGAGCCGTCCGGGTCGATCTGCTCGGAGATCTCGCCGAAGCCGTCCCATTTCGTCCGGGTGACCCCGCCGAGCGGATCGGTCACCGATGTGGTCTGCCCGAACTCGTCGTAGGTGTACCGGGTGACCGCCCCGAGCGGGTCGGTGACCGCGACCGGCAGGCCCGCCGCGTTCGACTCGATCAGGGTGACCCCGCCGAGCGCGTCGGTCACGACCGCGACGTTGCCCGCGTCGTCGTAGCCGTAGGTGGTGGCGGCGCCGGTCGGATCCGTGGCCCGCACGAGCTTCCCGCGCTCGTCGTACTCGCGGCGCCAGACGGCGCCGTCCGGCCCGGTCCGGCTGGTCCAGCGGCCGGGCGCGGAGTACTCGGCGAGCGCGCGGCCGCCGTCGGGCTGCAGCACGGTGACGACGTTCCCGTCGTCGTCCATCTCCCACCGCGTGGTGCGGCCCAAGGCGTCGGTGCGGCTGAGCAGCTTGCCGAAGCGGTCGATCTCGTACCGCGTGGTGTTGCCCAGCGGATCGGTCTCCGCGACGATCCGGTGCAGTTCGTCGAGCTGATAGCGGGTGACGTGGCCGAGCGAGTTCGTGACCGAGGTGACCAGGTTTTCCCGGTCGTACTCGATGTCGACGTCGAGGAAGCCGCCGGTGCCCTGCGCCCGCACGACGCGGCCCGCGGAGTCGAAGCCGTATCCGTACCAGCGCCCGTTGACGTCCTCCCAGCGCACGATCCGGCCTTCGGCGTCATAGGTGAATTGCAGGGGTTGCCCGGCAACGTCGGTGATCTCGACCAGGCGGCGCCGCTCGTCGTACCGGTAGCTGCGCAGGGCGGTTTCGGCTCCGGGAAGCCGAAGGGCGGTGATGAGTCCATCCCTCGACTCGACGAGCAGGCGGTAACCCGCGGAATGCTCCAGCTCGCGGGGGACGCCGTTGTCGTCGTAGTGCACCGAGATCCGGTGACCGTCACCGTCCACGATCGCGCGCAGGGGAAGGGAATCCCCGGGGCCGGAGAAGAGCAGCATCCCGTCGGGAGTGGTCACCGCGTAGCCGTCGTCAACTTTGGACAGAGGCAGCCGTTGCCCGAATTCCGGGAGAACGGGGCCGGAAACCGGGACAGGGTAGGACAGAAGTGTCCCGTCGGCGAGCGCGAGGTGCAGGCCGTCGGCCTCGACCTCGATTCGCTGGTCCACAGTGGACGCCCACGACGTGCCGAAGAACCGGCCGAGGCGGTACGACGAGAGGTGCGTCCGCGAAACGGTCAGCGGCAGGACGCCGGCGAACACGACGTCGTCCTGCGTCAGCATCATCGAGCCGGTCGCGACGTCGATCGGGTCGCCGCAGCCGCCGCGGTCCTTGGGCGGGACGCGGTCCCCCGGGGTGGTTTCGTTGTCCTTGATCCGGTTGTTCGTCTCGGGTTTCGGGGCGCCGCGGTCCTTGGGCGGCGGAGGCGGCGAGCCGGACGGCGTGGTCGATCCGTCCGGGGTCTCGTTCTTCGGCGGCGGAGGCGGATCCGACTTCACCGGCGGCGGATCGGTCTTGCCGGGCCCAGCGCCGGACGGTGAGGTACCCCCGCCGTCGGGGCTGCTCTTGGGCGTCGTGCCTTCGTCCTGCTTGTTCGGCTTCGGCGCGGGCGCGCCCTTGCCCGGCTGGAGCTTCTTCAGCGCCTTGGCCGCGCTGTCGAACAGGTCGTCCGCCCGCTTCAGCAGCGGCATCAGCGCCTGAAGCGCCTTGACGGTCTTCTTCGTCAGGTTCGCGATCTTGCTCGCGGTCTTCGCGACCGCGTTGACCACCTGCGGGACCACCCAGGTCAGCCCGATCCCGAGGGTGAACAGCACCTGGAGCGCCCAGCTGATCAGATGCCCGATCAGCTCGGCGATGATGTCGCGCACCAGCGCGCGGACGGCGGCGACGACCTCGCCCGCCGTCTTCACGCCGCTGGAAGCGCCCTCGCAACCCGCTTTGGCCGACTCCAGCAGGGTGACCGTGTCCTTGGCCTGGGCACGGTAGGCGTCGGCCGAGTTCCCGGTCCAGCTCTGCAGGTCGGCGGAGACCATCCCGGCGAGATCCGCGCCGACGTCACCGAGTTCGGTCGCGATGTTCATCCAGGTCTCGGCGTTCGCCGCGATCTCGTCGGCGTTGCCGGTGAGCGCGTCGAGCGCCTCCTTCAGCGGGCCGACGTGTTCCATCAGCCAGCCGACGCCGTTCGCGAGGATCGCGCCGAAGGGATCCATCGCCATCGACAGCGCGTCGAGCGCGGTCCCGACGGCGCCCAGCGCCACCGACGCCCAGTCGCCGCTTTCGATGGCCGACTTCAGGTCGAACGCCGACTCCAGCAGTGACGAGCCGGTGTACGCCTTCGTCGAATCCTTTACCTCGGCGACAAGCGGGTTACCCACGACGACCTTCCTCGTGTTTCAGGGGACGAGGAGCTCACCAGGGTGAGTTCTCCTCGTCGTCCGGTGCTTCGTGACGCTTCTCGCGAGGCGCCTGCGGTGGAGGCGGCGTGTCGGCGGACGACGCCGGGGGAGCGGGCGGCGGAGACGGCGGCTCTTCCTCCTCGATCTCGGGGAAGCGGCTGCGCAGGGTGCCGATCATCAGCGCCCTGGTCTCCTGGTCCTCGTCGCCGAGCGATTCCTGCATGACCTCGGCGACCCGGCCCGCGATCCCGGCCTGCGCCTGGTGCATGGTCTGCAGGATCGCCCGCGACAGTTCCTCCAGCGGGTACGTCCTGGCCTTGTTCCCGAACTCGATGTCCGTCACGCCGCCGTCCGCGCCGACGGTGATCTTCACGGCGCCGTCGGCGCTGGACGCGGACAGCCGGAGCTGCTCGGTCCGCTCCTGGGCGGCCGCGTACCGCTGGGCCTTCTCTTCCAGCCCCGCCGCCCACCGATCCATTTTGCGCTGGGCCTCGTCCGGGTCCAGCATGAGCTCGCCGAGCTCGTTCGCGCCGGTCACTTCTTACCTCCGATGTCCAAAGCGGCGAAGTCCGCTTTGAACGGTTCCGCGTTGGTCTTGTCACCGTCCACATAGGACTTCGCGGCGGTGCGGACGTTGTCGGCGGTCGCCTGGATCCCTTCCGCGGCCGCCTTGATCGTCTCCGCCGCGCGTTCGCCCGCCGGGTTGACGATCGGCGGCAGGAACGCGCACAGCAGGCCGTACGCGTCCGCCGACATCGCCGAACCGGTCGCGGAATGCGCGGTGTTCAGCCGGTCCACGAGCCCGTCGAGATGGCTCGCGTGCGCGGTCAGGTCGTCCGGATCGACCTCGAACGAAGCCGTCACTTCCAGTCCTTGTTCTTCCAGTCGCCGATCACCGGCGGCGCCACGACCTCGTCGGCGGCGAAGAAGGACGGGTCGTCGGATTCGACGTAGTCGGCGACCTTGTGCTCCTTGTCGTCCTGGCCCTGACCCCGGCCGGCGGCGGGGGCCATCCCGCCCATCGGGCCCATGCCGCCGGGCGTACCCGGCTTGCCGCCGGAGCCCGCCGCACGGGCCGCGGCCGCCTCGGCGTCCATCGCGCCCGCGCCGACGGCACCACCCATGCCGAGCGAGCCGGACGCCCGTCCGGCGCCGCCGAGACCGCCGCCGCCCGCGCCACCGGCACCGGTACCGCCGCCGCCGAAGCCGCTGGTCCCGCCAGTACCGCCACCGCCGGGGATGTTCGGCATGCCACCGAGCTTGGGCAGGTTGTACGGCGTGCCCTTGTACGAGTTGCCGTCGGGGAACGAGGGGCCGGTGAGCCGCTCGCCGATGCCACCGGGCCGCGGGATCGGCGGGATGTTCGGCATGACCGGCCTCGGCCCGCCGCTGTTGGGCACGTTGGGCCCGTTCGGGATGGGGATGTTCGGGGGCGTGAACGGAAGACCGCCGCCGGGCCGCGGTCCGCCGCTCTCCGGGATCGGGATGTTCGGCGGGGTGAACGACGGCGGCGAAACGGACGGGGGCGTGTAGCCCGTGGTGCTCGTGCCGTCGTCGAACTTGGGCAGGTTCGGGAGGTGGGGACCCGACGAAGCGGCGGGCTTGTACGTCTCGCCGCCGGTCGGCCCGTTCGGGATGCCGATGTTGGGCATGGCCGGGCTGGAGCCGGGGCCACCACTACCGGGGCCACCGCTACCGGGAACACCGCCACCGGGGAAGCCGCCCGGACCACCACCGGGGCCGCCGCCCGGCCCGCCGTTGGGCGAGCTGAACGGTGACACACCACCGGGGCCACTGGTCCCGCCCTGCGGCGTCCCGTCCATCGAAGCGACGAGGCTGTCCGGGCGCGTCCGGTCCGTGGTCGCGCTGAACGGGGTGCCGTCGGCGCCTTCGGGCGACATCCGGTCGCGCAGCGTGCCGGCGGGCGAACCCGCGCCACCGCCGGCGGGACTGCCCTGCAGCTGCCTGGTCGCCGTCGCCAGCTTCGGCGGGGCGGGGAACGCGGGGGTGGCGATCGCCGAGCCGACCGTGGTGTCGAAGTCGGTCATCACCTTCGCGGCCTGGTCCCGCGCGTCCTGCTGCTTCTTGAAGGTGGAGAGGTCCTTCCCGAGCTGTGCCATGTACACGTACGGGTCGGTGATCTTCTGCAGGTTGGCGTTGGCCTCCTGCACGTTGAACACCACCGGCGGGTTCGCCGCCATCTGCTTCTGCGTCTCGTTGAGCGTCTGCGAGTGGATCTGCTGCTGCCGCCCGGCCAGCGTCGCGCCGTTCGCGGTCGAGCCGAGCCATTTGCCGACACCGGCGAGGTGCTCGCGGGCCGCGTCGCCGCCCTCGCCCTCCCAGTTGGCCGTGCTCGCGCTGATCGCCTTCGCCAGGTTGCGCTGATGCGAGGCCAGGTCGTTGCCCGCCCGGATCCACTCCTCGGAGGTCTCGGCCACCGCGGCCGGATCCGCGTTGTCCGCGATCGCGGTCTGCATCTGTTCGTGGGTGGCGTTCGCCCAGATCGTGGACGGCGGCTCGCCGGGTTTGCGGATGTCCAGGTTCTTGTCGAGACCCTCGCGCGCCTTCTCCAGCTGCCCCTCGTACATCTTCTGCGTGAACATGTCCTTGAAGCCGTTGAGCGCCTTGTCACCCCAGCCGAGGATGTTGAAGAGAAGGTCCGTACCGGCCGAGGCCCCGGCCCGGAGCTCGTCGCCGGAGGCGGCCTCGTCCGCCAGCGGTCCGACGTAGTAGTCGGACGACGAGTCGGCCGTGGGGTCGTAGTTCGGGTCGAGCTTGTCGTAATCGGGCGAGTTCGGGTCGGAGACCTTCGCCGTCTTCTCCTCGGATTCGGTCACGGGTCTCTCCTTCAGATCTCGGTGTCGATCCGCTTCAGGTCGCGCTGGTTCTCCGCGTCGCGTTCCCGGTAGTTCCGCTGGGCGAGTTCGATCGCCTCGATGTAGGTGGGGAACTCGGCGCGAGCGGCCTGGAGCTGGGTGAGCAGACCCTGCGCGTCCGTCGCGGTGCCGTGCATGTGCTCGGACACCCAGCGGGCGGTCGCGGTGGAGCTCATCGGCGGCGACTTCTGCAGCTTGGTCAGCGCGCTCCAGCGCTCTTCGAGGCTGTCGATCACACCCTGGAGTGAACGGATCATCTCCTGGCCGGTGGTCTCGTCGACGGCGAAGCCGCCCTGCTTGGCCATCTCCTTCAGCCGCGCGCTCGCGAACGCCACCTTGCGCGCCGCCATCAACGGCTGCGGTTCTTGTGCTTCCTCGGTCAACGGAGGGTCCTCTCGCCGGATTCAGGAAGGGTCAGTAGATGTCCGCGATGGCGTCCCGGATCGCGTTCGCCACGCCCGACTGACTCGCCGGGTCGTAGTGCCCGATCACGGCGCCGGAGGCCTCGTCGGTCTCGGTCCGGATCAGGTACCGGCCGTCTTCGGTGTCGAGCCAGCTCAACGGCGTCGACCGGAGCCGTTCGCCGCGGCGGCCGATCCCGCTCACGATGATGTATCCGCCGCCGAGGCGGGTCCCGGACAGCACCTTCTCCAAGACCTCGACGTCGCTCTCGTCGTTGCGCGGCGCCGCGGCTTCCGGCCGGGCGCGGACGACGCCGGTGAACTGGAGGTTGCCGAACGCGTCGGTCTCTTCCTCGTCGAACTCGGCTTCGGCCTGGCGGCGCGCGGCCATCGCGGAGACGGCGCGCTCCTCCTTCTGCACGAGCGTGCGGCGGCCGGTCGACGCGGGGCGCATCCGCGGCAGCACCCCGGAGAGGACCTCGACCAGCTCCTCGTCGTCGAAGAGCGCGAACTGCAGGAGGTCTTCGCCGTGGGCCTGCGTGATGCCGAGCGCCTGCCTGCCGTCGGTGAGCGCGAGGACGGCGATGTCCTGGCCGATGCCGTCGATACCGTTGATCGAAACGGTGATCCGGTGGTTCCCGAGCAGCTCGAACGCGGTGCGGACGGCCTTGTTCAGCTCGCCGTTGATCGACAGGCGGCGCTGTTCGAGATCGGTGTAGACCTTCCGGACGATCGCGGCGTAGCGCTCCGGGTCGATCGAAGTGTTCTGGACGCGCAACGGAAACAAGCGGGCGTCGACGCCAAGCGCCCGCCCGACCACTGTCGCCTCGACCGTCCCCAGCGCGAAATCGGCTCGCTCAGCCATGCTTCTGCGCTACTCCCTCACGGGGGCGGGCCCCGACTTTGTTAATGGCCAAAACAAACTAGCACAGCGCATGAGCCTACGGAACCATACGTACACGGCTGAACACGATGGAATGGATCACCGTGCCCGATCGGGCACTTTTCTTGCCCCTAAAGGAATAACGGCCGTCCATCGGCACGTCACCGGTCGGCCGCCGCAGGGGGTGTGGGCCGGCCTTGTCCGGAGTGTCGCGAAAGCCGCTTTCGCGACGTCTCCGGGGCTCGTCACGACGCTCGCGACTGTCCACAAGGGACTTCTTCGGGCCGGTCCGTGAAGGCCTCCTTCCTTGCGCCTAGGTACATGAAGGGGGCCTTCATGTACCTCAGACGGAGAGCCGGCACCCTGGAGGCCGAAGCTACCGGTCGGCCGCCGCGGGGGCGTAGGTCGTCATCCGGCGGGCCACGTCGGTCCGCGAACGGGCGCCGAGTTTCCGCAGGACCTTGGCGACGTGCTGTTCGACCGTACGCGGCGAAAGGAACAATCCGTCCGCAATCTCGCGATTCGTACGGCCGTCGGAAAGCATGCGCGCGACCTCGAGTTCGCGGGGCGAAAGCTCCTGACCGTAGCCGCGCCGCCCGCGCTGCGAAGGCGCCCACGCGCCGTGTTCCCGCAGCAGGTGGCGGCAGCGGCCGGCGTCCCTGGTCGCGCCGAGCCGCTCGTAGGCCTCCGCGGCCGCCGCGAGCTCCTCGATCGCCTTGCGGTCACCCGCGGTGAGACGGCCGGCGTCGAGCCGTCCGGCGGTCAGACGGCACAGCGCCGCCCGCTCGCGGGCGCCGATGGCCTGATAGGGCATCGGCAGGGCTTCGTAACCGGCCGCGGCCTCGTCGAAAACCGTTGCCGCGGCGGGATGTTTGCCGCGCGCGTCGAGCAGGATGGCCCGGCCGGCGAGCAGCGCGACGCGGGAGACCGGCGAATCCTTGCCGTCGACGCCGCGGGCGAATTCCTCGACCACGGCGTCCGCCTCCGACCAGCGCCCGGCCCGCGTGTAGGCCTCGGCCGCGGCGGGGACCAGCGCCGCCGCCCACACCCAGACCCCCTTCCGCCGGGCCGCCGCGACGGCGTTGTCGGCCGCCGCGCACGCCCCGTCGACGTCGTCCGTCGCGAGGAGCACCCGGATCAGGACGCCCGCCGCCGAAAGGACCACCGGGATGGGCCCGTGTTCCGGGGCGTGCACGCTCGCCGCGGCCAGATGTCGTTGCGCGGCGGCGAATTCCCCGCGCACGGCGGCCAGCCCGCCGAGAACGAGCGAGCATTCCATGACGATCGGGCCCAGGTCGGGATAGCCGTCGCGGAGCTGTTCGGTGGCCTCCGCGAGCCCGGACCAGTCGCCGCGCACCCAGTCGAGCCGGACCCTAGTGCCCTGCGCGAGGCCGGCGGCGTAGAGCGCTCCGGCGTCGGTCGCGCGGCGGATCCCTTCCGTGACCAGCTTTTCCGCCCTGGTCAGGTGTCCGGCCCAGGACTGCGCGTCGGCGAGGTTGCACCACAGCCGGGCCAGCTGGACCCGTTCGGCCACCCCGCCGCCCTGGTCGGCCAGTTCGGTGAACTCGGTCCAGGCCGAGCCGTCGCCGATATGCGCCTGGGTGGAGATCCGGTCGCCGAGCAGCGCGAGCCGCAGCTCCGGGTCTTCGATCCGGTCGAAGACCTCGCGGGCCCGGTCCATCCAGACCTCGTGCCAGGACAGCGGGGTCAGCCCGTCGATCGGCTGGGCGAGCAGGTTGATCCCGCGCGCGGCCAGCTCCGGCTCGTCGACCAGTTCGGTGATCGCCTTCTCCACCTCGACCCGGCCGCGGCCGAGCCGTCCGATCGTGCGGACCAGCAGCATCCCGAGGCTGAGCCGGATCGTCCCGCGCACGCTCGGGCGCAGGTCGGTGAGGTCTTCGAGGATCCGCTCCAGTGTCTCGATGACGTCCGGGCGGAAGCCGCGTAGCGCGACCTGGCTGAGCTTCGTGGCCAGCCGGGCGATGTCGTCCTCGCCGAGCCCGGCCTCGGCCAGCACGGACTGGAGCAGGTCGATGGCGCGCGAGGTGTCGCCGTGGGCGATGGCCTCGTCGGCGGCGGCTTCGGCGTAGTGGCGCCATTGTGCGGTCCGGCCCGCCGCGCGCGAATGGTTCGCCAGCAGGGTCAGCGGCGGGGCGGGCTGCTCGGAGAGCACCTTGATGGCGCGCGAATGCAGCAGAGTCCGTTCCGGGCCGCTGATCGTGTCGTAGACGGCCTTGCGGGCCAAGGGATGCCGGAAGCCGTAGCGGTCGCCGCCGAGTTCGCCGAGCACCCCGCCGTCCAAAGTGGACAAGAGGGCGGTGCGGAGGGCGTCGCCGTCGAGGCAGGCGAGTTCGCCGATCACCGCCGGTTCGGAGGGGACGGCGAGCACCGCCGCCGCGCGGGCGAGCCGGACGGCGGGTTCGGGCAGCGCGTCGAGCCGTTCGGTGATGGCCTCACGCAGGGAAATCGGGACTTCGAGGCTTTCCAGCAGACGGTCGCCCAGCACTTCGCCGATCGGCAACCGCCCCGCCGCGTCCCGCAGCGCCCGCAGGGTCTCTTCGACCACGAACGGGATCCCGGCGGTGCTTTCGTGCAGCTTTGCGGTGAACGGCGCGGAAACCCTCGGCAGGTCCAGCAGTTCCTCCGCGAGCTTCCCGACGGCGTCGAGGTCGAGCGGGCCCAGCGTCACGCGGGCGGTCTGGACGTTCGGCGGGGTGCGGAACGGGATGCCGGCACCGTGCCCGGAGGGGGAACCGGTCCGGTAGGCCGCGACGATGGCCAGCTCGGCGGGCATCGCGGCGGCGAGGAAACGCAAGAGGTCACGGGTGCCTTCGTCGGCCCACTGGAGGTCGTCGATCAGGACGAGGGCGGGCCCGCAGGCGATCAGGAGTTCGCGGACGGCGCGGAACTGACGGTGGCGTTCGGCGCACGGGTCGGCGAGCGGTTCCGGTTGGGGCGGAAGGCTTTCGGCTAGTTCGGGCAGCAAGGGTCTCAGCACCCCGGCGACCGGGCTGAGCGGCCCGAGTGGCCGGTCGCCCGCCGAGCGCAGCGCTTCGAGCACCGGCCCGAACGGGAACGGCTCGCGCATCGGCTGGCAGGCGCCCGAAAGCACCCGGGCGGACGCGAACTCGCGACGTCCGGCCAGCTCTTCGAGCAGCCTGCTGCGGCCCATCCCGGGTTCGCCTTCGATCAGCACGGCGGCGGGACGGCGCAGCAGGATCTTCACGATCGCCGAGACCTCGACGTCGCGGCCCACTAATGCCGTCGATCCGGCGCGGACCGAAACCGAGGTCGGGCGAGGGGTGGCAAGCCACATCATGCGCTCCTCGGTGTGGAGTTCCCGCTGAGCCCGACACGATCTTGTGCGTTGTCCTGCGGAGCCTAAGCACTGCCTACCGGGTCGTAAACCACCCAACACGGACACCCCGGGCACCCCCTGAGGCTGTTCGGGGACGCAGCGTCACCGGTTGGCTGACGGATCGTCGGTTGGAAAATCACCAGGCACCCGAAACATCGGCCACCAACCCGATTCGGCGATTCATCCCACGTTCAGGGGGTGGCAATGACTACGCAAGGTATTCACTCGAAACCCTACTTACGGACGTGTCCGTCCGGGTGCCTGCTCTAGGTGGCCGCCCGTGGAGCAGGGGATTCGGGTCCCGAAGAATGGGTATACCTATCCCGCGCCGATCCGGATTGCGGCCTTCCCCGGAGTCCAGAACCCTCACCCGTCAGGGGAGGGCTATCGCATGGCGAACCGGAGCCGTGCGTGATGACGAGGGAGAAGCATGAAGATCACGAAGCTCCTCGGTGTGGCCGCCACGGCAGCATTGGCCACCGGCGCGCTCGTCACGGGTACCCCCGCGGCAGCGACCTCGAACACTCTGCTCAACGCCGAGATGGTCCCCGCCCTGCAACGGGACCTCGGCCTGACCGCCGACCAGGCACTCGCCCGGATCCAGAGCGAGACCGCAGCCGGCATGCTCGAACAGGCACTCGCCTCGGCGCTCGCCGGCAGCTTCGGCGGCGCGAGCTACAACGAGGCCACCGGCAAGCTCCGCGTCGGCGTCACGGACGCGGCGAAACTCGGCCAGGTCCTCGCCAGTGGCGCGGAAGCCGAACTGGTCCGCTTCTCGGCCGCCCAGCTCGATTCCACTGTGGACAGACTGAACGCGAGTGAGCGCGCGGCGGACGGCGCGATCACCGGCTGGGGTGTGGACACCAAGACCAACCGGGTGACGGTGAACGTCCTGCCGGGCAAGAGCGGCGTCGTCGACTCGTACCTGGAGAAGGCCAAGGTGGACAAGGCCGCCGTCGCGGTGGTCGAGACCACTTCGGTGCCGACCCTGAAGTACGACGTCCGCGGTGGTGACGCCTACTACATCAACAGCTCTTCGCGGTGCTCGATCGGCTTCTCGGTGAACGGCGGCTTCCTCACCGCCGGGCACTGTGGCCCGGGCACGGTGACCGGTTACAACCGGGTCGCGATGGGCTCGTTCGCCCGCGCCAGCTTCCCCGGGAACGACTACGGCCACGTCCGGGTCAACAGCAACTGGACGCCGCGCGGGGTCATCAACAACGGCACCCGGGTGAGTGGTTCGAGCGAGGCCGCCACCGGCGCTTCGGTCTGCAAGTCGGGCTCGACCACCGGCTGGACCTGCGGCACCGTCGGCGCCAAGAACCAGACCGTCCGCTACGCCGAAGGCACGGTCTACGGCATGACCGCCACCAACGTCCGCTCGCAGGCGGGCGACTCGGGCGGCTCGTTCATCGCCGGCAACCAGGCGCAGGGCATGCTGTCCGGCGGCAACAGCTCGGTGACCTACTTCTTCCCGGTGCGGCCGGCGTTGTCCGCGACCGGGACCTCCCTGGTCCTCGGCTGAACACAGGACGAAGGGCGGACCGAGTGCCTCCAGCGCACTCGGGCCGCCCTTCGTTTTCGTGCCGCGGGAAAGTTCTCAGACGTTGCTGATCTCCTCGATCAGCGCTTCGACGTCGAAGTGCTCGCTCTCGGACCCGAGCGGGACCAGGTCGTAGGTGGACTCGAGGAACGTCTCGACGTCCTCACGCTCCAGCTCGAACGACGCATAACCGTCGGGTGACTCGATTTCGAGCGTCAGCATCGCCTCGTCCTCGGAGAGGTCGGGGCGGACGCGGACGTCGCCGAGCCCGGCGGGGTCGGTGAGGCCCGTGACGAGCAGCTCACGCGCGAAGGTCCACTCGACCCACCGGCCGCGCTCGGTCCGGAACGACACGGTGACCGCGAAGGGTTCGCCGGCGTGGAAGGACAGGCGGGAGAGAACGGGCGTGCTGCTGTTGTTCAGCAGAACGAACTGGCTCTGGTGAATTGCGTCGGTGTGCACGGCCACTCCTCAGTGCTCTCGTGGTTCGCGCGGCGCGAACTTTTCGTCTCGGGGAGGAGATGGCCGGGCACGGGCCGGATGACGCGACTGTCGCGACGTTCACGCTATCGGCTGCATATGTCCATAGTGGTGTAACGCCGGGCACAGACCCCTTGCGTCCGGGCGGATACCCATGGTGACGCCGGACAGTCCTCTTTGGATCGGGGGCTGAAGGACGCCATACCCGCATGCGATGCGGCGAAGGACGCTTTCGTCGCATGAGACGCGGGGAAAGCGTCCTTCAGGGCTCCAGCGGCAGGGACAGCCCGGTCTTGACCCGGTCCATCGCCACCGACGTCGTGAAGTGCCGCACGTTCGGGTTGTCGAAGAACATCCGCCGCGTGAACGTCTCGAAATCCGCCATGTCCCGGCAGGTCACCACGAGCACGAAGTCGGCGTTGCCGGTGACGTAGTAGCACTGCTGGACGTTGTCGTCCGCGAGCACCTGACGGCGGAACCCGTCGAGCACCGCGAGGTTCTCCCGTTCCATCTCGACCATCACCACGAAGGTCATCGACAGCCCGAGCGCCCGCGGCGACAGCACCGCCACCTCGCGTTCGATCACCCCGGTCTCGCGCAGCCGCTTGATCCGCCGCTGCACGGCCGCCGCCGACAGGCCCACCTTCGCCCCGATGTGCTCGGCGATCGTGCGAGCGTCGGACTGCAGGCAGGCGAGGATGGCGACGTCCAGGCGGTCGAGGTCGGGTGTGTGCACCAGGTCAGGCTAACCGGACGGCTCTCCCCGGCGCCTGTTCTTTGATCGCGCCCTCACGCGGCGTCGGTCACGCCGCCGGGCGAAGGTGAGAATTCTTTGAATTGTGACCCGGAACACAACTGGCGGGTCTACTGAATGGTAGCGCTTACAAGTGAATGGCAGACCTCCCATTCGTCCCGCGAAAGGATTTCTTGGTGCCCTCATCTCAGGCGGCCGTTCTCGCCGGTCTCGGCTCTTGGCTGCCTCCGCGCGTGGTGGGCAACGAGGAGATCGCCCAGCGGCTGGACACCTCCGATGAGTGGATCCGCTCGCGCACCGGCATCGCCGAGCGCCGGGTCGTCGATCCCGGGACGTCCACTGTGGATCTCGCCGTCGAGGCGGGGCGACGGGCGCTGGCCTCGGCCGGGGAGACCGAGGCGGACGCGGTCGTGCTCGCGACGTCGACGGCCGACCAGCTGTGCCCGGCCAGCGCGCCGCAGGTCGCGACGAAGCTCGGGCTGAACGGCGTCGCCGCCTTCGACGTCAACGCCGTGTGCAGCGGGTTCGTCTACGGGCTCGGCACCGGCGCCGGGCTGATCGCGGCCGGTATCGCGCGGCGGGTGCTGGTGATCGGCGCCGACGTCTTCACCTCGCTCATCGACCCCGAAGACCGGGGCACGGTGCCGATCTTCGGCGACGGCGCGGGCGCCGTGCTGCTGCGCGCGGGCGACCCCGGCGAACTCGGCGCGCTCGGCCCGTTCGACCTGCACAGCGAAGGCGAACTCGCCGAACTGCTCTGGGTCGAGGCGGGTGGCGCGAAGAACCGCCGCTCGGACGACCCGCGTGACCACTATCTGGTGATGCAGGGCCAGACCGTCTTCCGGCACGCCTGCGCCCGGATGGTCCAGTCGGCGCGCGCGGTGCTGGATTCCGCGGGCTGGATGGTCGGCGACGTCGACCGGTTCATCGGGCACCAGGCCAACATCCGCATCCTGCAGACCTGCGCGAAACAGCTCGGGCTCGCGGAGGACGTGATGTATTCGAACATCGAGAAGGTGGGCAACACGAGCGCGGCGTCCATCCCGATCGCGCTGGCCGACGCGGCCAAGGACGGGGCGCTCCAGCCGGGGCACCGCGTCGTGATGGGGGCGTTCGGGGCCGGGCTGACCTGGGGTTCGACGTTGCTGCGCTGGCCGGACGTCATTCCGGGCTGAGCGCCGCCCAGGCGTGCGTCGGTTCCTGACGCCCGCGCAACTCCAGCTCCGCGTACGGCTCCCAGTGCGAACGCTCGCTCTCCAAGGCCGCTTTGAGCACCGCTTCGCTCGCCAGGATCCGGCCGCCGGCGGCTTTCGCGTACTCGGTCAGGCGCGCGGCCTCGTTCACCGCGTCGCCGATGACGGTGTACTCGAACCGGCTGCTGGTGCCCAGCTGACCGGCGAAGACCCGGCCGCTCGCGACGCCGATGCCGAGGTCGAGCTCGCCGGTCTCCTGGACGGCGTCCCGGATCGCCCGCGCGGCCGAAAGCGCCGCCGTCGGCGCGTCCGCGAGCCGGGTCGGGGCGCCGAAGACGCAGAGCGCGGCGTCACCCTGGAACTTGTTGACCAGCCCGCCCCGTGCCCCGACCGCGTGCACCACGCTGGTGAAGAACCGGTTGAGCATCTTCACCAGGTCTTCGGGCGGGGTGCGGCTGGCCAAAGCCGTTGAATCGACGACGTCGACGAACAGCGCCGTCACCTCGCGCACGTCACCCGAAAGGGAGGCGCCGTACTCGAGCGCGTGCCGCGCGACCTCGTCTCCGACGTGCCTGCCGAAGAGGTCCCGCATCCGCTCCTGTTCGCGCAGCCCGGCGGCGAGGTCGTTGACCGACGTCTGCAGCAGGCCGATCTCACTGGAGTCGTCGACCTCGACCACGACCTCCTTGTTGCCGCGGGCGATCTCGTCGAGCGCCATCCGCAGGCGGTGCAACGGGGTCGCGACGGCCTTCGCGAGCAGGCCCGTCCCGATCGCGCCGACGCCGAGCCCGATCACCGAAATCATGATCAGGCTCGCGACGTGGTCACCCTGGCCGAGATCCGGCGGCGTGGCCACCAGCAGCACCCCGAGGAACGGGACCCCGCTCGCCAGCGACCAGGTGACGACCACCCTGGTCAGCACGGTGACCTTGAGCGTCCCCTTCGGCGGGGTCACCTTGAGCGCGATCGTCATCACCGGGCGGGCGACCCATTCCGCGGCGAGATAGGTGAGGCCGACCGTGGTCAGCCCGCCGAGCCCGATGACCAGCGCCATCCCGAGCGCGTCCATCCAGGAGCCGAGCACCCGCGCGAGTGCACCGAGCACGATCGTGCCGATCAGCCAGAGCGTCCCGCTCACGATCCCCATGTCGACCGGGAGCCGGAGCGCGCGCTCGGCCTCGGCCTTCGTCGGCGGGCGGCCGAAGACGAACCAGACCGCGGTGCGCCGCTGCAGCCAAGCCGTCCACGCGGTGCCGACGATCAGCGACAGCGCCACGATCCCGGCCGCGGTGACGCCGAGGATCCACCCGCGATCGCCGACCTCGCTCGGGAGGCCCTGCAGGAGCAGCAGCAACGCCACGACACCGGCGCCGCACACACTGGACCCGACGCCGAGCGCGGCGAAGCCGAGACTGGTCCTGAGCACCAGCCGGAACCGGCTCGACATCGTCTTCCCGCGCACCCGGTGATCGTATGACCTCCGGCGGAAAACGGTTCGCCTGTTCCCGGACGCGGTGGCTACCGTGCGGGTATGGAACCGCTGGGCCAGGACGAGATCAGGGCGTCCTTCGTGAACTGCACCCGAGGCGAGGCCAAAGGGGTCACACTGCCCGCCCGGCCCGAAGAGATCCCTTGGGAGAAAAGGGAATTCCTCGGCTGGCGCGATCCGAAGGCCGCCGCGCGGGCGTATCTCGTGCTGCCGTACCGCGGGGAGACCGTCGGGCTTTCCCTGCGCGCCGCTCCCCGGCCGAAGGGCCGTGTCCTGCTGAGCAACATGTGCGGCCTGTGCACGACGACACATCCGCTGTCCGACATCGCGCTGTTCTCCGGCCGCCGCGCCGGGAAGCTCGGGCGCGAAGGCAACACGCTCGGCATCTACGCGTGCGCGAATCTGGCGTGCAGCCAGTACATCCGCGGCGAGCTGAAGTCGGACGTGCCGCAGCCGGCGGAAACGCTGTCGCTCGAAGAACGCGTCTTCCGGCTGGAGGAGAAGCTGCACCGGTTCGTGGAGCGGGTACTCGAGTCACGCTGAGGTACACCGCCTGCCGTCCGTCCGATCACGCGTGTCGTCCGTCCGATCACGCGAAACCGCCCGGCGACCATGTCGGCGCGGATGTGCGACCGGGGTGAAGGCTCCCTTCACTGCATTAGACGCGGTGAAGGGAGCCTTCACCCCGCCATCGACCCGCCCGCGACCACGACACTTTTGCCTCACCCCTCAATAGAACCGACCGCGCCTCAGAACCGGAACCGCAGGATCCGCCCCATCTTCTTGAACGCCGGGAACAGCCCCGCGATCCACAACTGCGCCCGCATCGAGGCGGACAACCGGTCCTTCACCTCAGGCGTCGCGTAATCCGTCGAGTCGAGTTTCGACACCAGAGTCAGCCCGAGCCGCTCCAATTCGGAGATCTCGTCGATGCCCCAGTACAGCGTCGCGTTGGCTTTGCGGACCACGGGATTCAGCTTCTGCAGTTTGATCCCGAGCCTGCTGAAGACGTCGAAGACCATTTCGCCGCCCTGCGGGAAATGCGCGATCAGCCGCCGCAGCAATTCCTCGCCTTCGGGCGGCCGCAGGTACATCGTCAGCCCCTCCGCGATCACCAGACCGGGTTTGTCGGAGGGAATCTCGTCGATCCAGCCGAAGTCCGTCACCGAGGAGCCGATGGTCTGGTAGGCGTCCCGTTCGGGATAGATCCGGGCGCGCAGGTCGACGACCTCGGGGTAGTCGACGTCGAACCATCGCACCGTGGGCGGCGGGTCGACGCGGTACACGCGGCTGTCCATCCCGCAGCCGAGCTGGACGACGGTCGCGTCCGGGTGCGCCCGGAGGAACGACGTGGTCCAGTCGTCCAACGGCTTGGCCCGCAGGGCGACGGTCAGCCCCATGTCGGCGTTCACGCCCAGCGTGGCGAAGTCGTAGTCGATCTGCTTGACCGCCTCGTCGGCGGCTTTGTCGCCGAGGATCGGCCTCTCGCTGCGGGCGTCGAGCGCCCGGCCGTACAGCGTGGCGAGCATCGTCGCCTTCTCTTCGGTGAACCGGACCTTCTCCACCGCACACCCCCGTCAGAAGTTTCACAAACTTCTGAAAAGAATACTCGTGCGCGGGCTGTCGCGCCATCGAGGAAGCGTTAATCCCCGGTCGTGTAATCGTGGACGTAGGTCTTGGCGTCGAGCAGATGCCGCAAGGTGATCTCGCGCGCGGCCGCCGCGTCCGACCGGCGGATCGCTTCGAGGATCGCGCGATGCTCGTCGACGGCCTTGCGGATCTGCCCCGGAAGCCGCAGCGCCGCCCGCCGCTCCTCGCCGACCAGCGCGAGCACCGAACGCAGCAGATCGGTGACGTCGTCGTTGCCGGCGTTGCCCGCGATCACCCGGTGGAATTCGGCGTCGGCCGCGATCACGCGCAGCATGTCGCCGTCGGCGGCGGCCTGGTCCATCTCGTCGACGGTGCTTTCCAGCCGGGCGAGCACCCGGGGCGTGTGTTCGAGCGCGAGCCGCTCGGCCAGCGTCGGCTCGACCGTGGTCCGCAGGTCGAACAGCTTCTCGACCAGCTGCTCGTGTTCGGAGAACCAACCGCGCAACGGCTGTTCGCCGAGGTTCTCGCGGACGTAGGTGCCCGAACCCGGCCGCACCTGCACGTAACCGATGGAGTCCAGCACCCGCAAAGCCTGCCGCAGCGAACCGCGGCTGATCCCGAGCTGCTCGCAGAGCGCCCGTTCGGCGGGCAGTCTCGACCCGGCGGGGAGCCTGCCCGAGTCGATCATCGTGCGCAGATGATCGACGGTCGCACTCCACACCTGTTCGCGCTCGTCGTCGGCCACGGCCCCATCCTGGCAGGCCCGGCGGGACGTCCGGAATTGTCGGTGCGGGATGTCATCCTCTGACGATGACTGGGGTGGCAGGGCTGATCAAGGCATGGGTGCACGGCTGGGCGCTCTCCCGCGGCGTCGGGGTCCCCGTCGCCGAGCCGGACGGTTACCGGCTCGACGTCGGGCGTCCGGGGCATCGCGTGCGGTACGTGCTGGCGGACACCGGGTCGGTCGCGAGCCGGGCCCGTTCGCTGACCGAGCCCGGAACGTGGTTGAAGGTGAGCGGTTCACGTGAGGAAGTGGCGAAGACGGTGCCGCCGGAGTGGGAGGTCGGCCCACCGGAGTACCTGATGAGCGCGCCGATCGCGCTGCGGCCGGTCATGGCCGCGCCCGAGCCGTACCGGGCCGAGCTGGTCGGCGACGGCGTCGTCACCGACGTCGTGGTGCGCGCACCCGACGGTTCGCGCGCGGCCACCGGCCGGGTCGCGATAGCCGGTGGCACGGCGGTGATCGATCAGGTCGTGACGGAGCCCGAGCATCAGCGGCGAGGGCTGGGCCGGTTCGTGATGCGCAGGCTCGACGAGGTGGCGGTCGCCGCCGGGGCGGAGCGAGCGGTCCTGGTCGCGACGGGGCAGGGGCGCGCGTTGTACCTGACGCTCGGCTGGACGGTCGCCACGGAGATCACCGCGGCCCATCTGCCGGAGGAGAACTGAATTGGTTCCCCGTCGAACGGGACATAACGGGCTCGTTGAATGTTCGACTAGACACATCCACAGCGCGAAAGGAGGTAACGGTGCTTAGGGTGCGGACGTGAGTGCTTTATGACGTGGTGGCACGCGGTCGTGATCTTCGTCGCGGGGCTCTGGGCGGGCACCATCAACACGGTCGTCGGTTCGGGCACGCTGGTGACGTTCCCGGTCCTGGTCGCGCTCGGCTACTCGCCGCTGACGGCGACGACCTCCAACGCGATCGGCCTCGCCCCCGGCACGGTGAGCGGGGCGATCGGCTACCGGGAGGAGCTCAAGGGCTACTGGCCCCAGGTCGTCAAACTCGCCGTGGCGTCGTTCTTCGGCGCGATCTGCGGGACGATCCTGCTGCTCTCGCTGCCGAAGGACGCTTTCGAAACCGTCGTGCCCGCGCTCGTCGGGCTCGCGGTGGTGCTCGTGATCGTCCAGCCGCGAGTGGCCGCCTGGGTCGCGAAGCGCCGCGAGGAGAACGGGAAGGTCCACAAGATCGGGCCGCTCCTGTTGTTCCTGATCTTCCTGATCGGCATCTACGGCGGATACTTCACGGCCGCGCAGGGCGTGATGATGATGGCCGTGATGGGGATGCTGATGTCGGAGTCGCTGCAACGGCTCAACGGAGTCAAGAACGCCCTGTCCGCGGTCGTGAACATCGTCGCGGGCGCGATCTACGCCTTCATCGCGCCGGTCAGCTGGCCCGTGGTCGCGCTGCTCGCGGTCGGGTCGACGATCGGCGGCCAGATCGGCGCCAAGATCGGCCGCAAGCTTTCGCCGAAGGTGCTTCGCGGCGTGATCGTCGTGATCGGCCTCGCCGCGATGGTTCAGCTGCTCCTCAAGTAGGAAACGGCCCGCACTCCGTCCACGAAGTGCGGGCCGCCGTGAAGCCTTGTCAGCGCGGGAAATCCCCGGCCGCTTCGAGGAAGAGGTCGTTCTCCTCGGGCGTCCCGATGGTCACTCGCGCGCCTTCGCCCGCGAAGGGCCGCACGATCAGCTTCCGCTCCAGCGCGTGCTCCGCGAACGCGGTCGTCCGCTCGCCCAGCGGCAGCCAGACGAAGTTCGCCTGCGTCTCCGGCACCTCGTAACCCTTGGCCACCAACGCATCCCGAACCCGGGTGCGTTCCGAGACGATCTCCTTGCAGCGTTCCAGCAGTTCGTCGGCCGCGTCGAGCGAGGCGATGGCCGCCGCCTGGGCGATCATGTTCACCGAGAACGCGACGTAGACCTGCTTCAACGCGACGGTGATCGCTTCCGGCGCCACCGCGTAACCCACGCGAAGGCCGGCGAGGCCGTACGCCTTCGAGAACGTCCGAAGCACCGCGACGTTGTCCCTGCCGCGCGCGAGCTCGACGCCATCCGGCACCTCGGCATCGGTCACGAACTCCTTGTACGCCTCGTCGAGCACGACGAGTACGCCCGAGGGCACGGCGTCGAGGAAGCGCTCGAGTTCCGCGCGCCGCAAGACCGTCCCGGTCGGGTTGTTGGGGTTGCACACGAAGACCAGCCGCGTCTTCGGCGTGATCGCCGCCAGCATCGCGTCGAGGTCCAGCCCGTGCCCGGCCGTGAGCGGCACCTTCACGCTCACGGCGTTCGCCACCTGCGTGACGATCGGGTACGCCTCGAACGAGCGCCACGGGAAGACGACCTCGTCGCCCGGTCCGCACAGGGCCTGGATCATTTGCTGGCAAAGGGAAACCGAACCGCAGCCGATGGCGATCCGGTCGACGGACTCGTTCAGCTCGCGGGCCAGCCGCTCGACGAGCGCGGAAGCCGTGATGTCCGGGTACCGGTTGATGCCCTGCGCCGTCTCGGCTATGGCCTGCGCCACACTCGGCAGCGGGCCTCCGGGGACCTCGTTGCTCGCCAGCTTGATCGCACCCTGGATTGTCCGGCCAGGGACGTACTTCGGCAACGATTCGAGATCCGCACGCGGCGAAACAGGTGACATCTTCGGCGCTCCTACGTCTGGGGGACGGCTCCGACACCGTATCCTCCCGCGCGGGCGCAAGCTCCGAATATTTACCTAAGAGTGGTCTGATGGAGGAATGACCCTGACGACCACCGTGGAACATCAGCACGCCGACGGCCACACGCTGCGCCTGACCTTCGCCGAACCGGATGGTGTCGTCCGCGGCGGACTCGTGGTGCTGCACGAGGAGGCCGAAGAGGTCGAAGAGGGTTTGGGACTGCTCCTGGCCGGTCTCGCCGGCGAAGGCTGGCTCACCGTCACCCCGCATCTCGACCGGGACGACCTCACCCAGCAGGACCTGCTCGAAGCCACCGACGCGACGCTTTCGTGGCTCGCGGAACGCGGTGTCCAAGCCGATCTCGTCGGTGTCGTCGGTTTCGACCTCGGAGGGACGGCCGCGCTGGTCGTGGCGTCGAACCGCAGGCTGGGCGCGGCGGTCAGCGTCGGCGGGCAGGGGGTCACCGGGCTGCCGGTCCTCGTCGAGATCGCGGGACGGCTCACCAGCCCGTGGCTCGGCATGTACGGCGACGCGGGCGACGCCGCCGGAGGCGCCGAAGTCGAGCAGCTGCGTGAGGCGGCGGCGACGGCGAACGTCGCGACGAACGTCGTCCACTACCCGGGCGCCAACCACCGCTTCGACGCCGACCCGGACGCGGCCGCGGAGGCCTGGCAGCGCACGTTGAATTGGTTCGACGCCCACCTGCGCTGACCCCGTTCGCGCTAGCATTCCCCTCAAGATGTGACAGGGGAGGGTCGAATGGCACAGTCGCCCAAAGTGCCCGTGACGCCACAAGCCGCGTTCGGAGCTTCGGCTCCGGCGCTGGCTCCCGTGGCGGGTCAGATCCGGGATTCCAAGACCGATGCCAAGAAGGGGGCCGTCAAGGTCTCCGAGGACGCCGCGAAGAAGCTCGTCGACGCCCTGCTCAAGGCGCGCCACGAGCTCAACGCGCTGATCAAGGACTCGACGGAGTTCAACGCGCCGTTGAAGCTGGGCGACAACCTCATCGGTCACACCATGAGCGAGCGCTTCCAGGGCGCCGCGAACAAGGGGACCGAGGCGGCGGTGCCCGTCCTCAAGGACTTCGCCAAGGTCCTCAAGGACTTCCAGCTCACCGTGATGGCGGCGCGGAAGATGTACGTCGCCGCGGACGAGGAGGGCCAGGAGCAGCTCGAACGGGTCGCCCGCCGGTTCGACATGGAGGACATCGTCGGCCAGGAGCGGAAGGACGAGCACTGATGCGCATCCTGCCCATGCCGTGGCCGCCGCGGGAGCCCGAACCGCAGCCGGGCCCCGAAAGTCTCACCGCCGACATCGACTGGATGAGCTACTCGCATCGAGAGCTCTACGCGATGGTCCACAACGAGCTGGACCTCGCGAGCGCGGAAGCCGTCGCCGCGCAGTGGACGAAGATCAGCGCCTTCCTCGACCGGGTCGGTTCCGAGCTCAGGGCGGCCCTCGCGGCCACCGCCGACGGCTGGACGGGCGAGGGTGCGGACAGGGCCCGTGACGCCGCGGTCAAGCTCGTCGCGTGGGCGGGCGAGACGGGCTGGCGGGCGGAGAACGTCGCGAACTGCGTACGCCGCCAGGCGGACATCGCCGAAACCGCGCGCCGCACGATGCCCGAGCCGCCGGGATACGCGCCGCGTCCCAAGCTGCCGGAGCCGCCGAAGCGCCGTCCGATCCCGGTCTCCGATTCGACGCAGGCCATGTCGGCTTCGACGCCGTTGGGCTCCGAATTCGCCGAAGCCGGGCGGATCGTCGCCGAACCCACCGACGAGAGCTCGCAGGATCTGCACCGCCAAGCCGCCGACGTGATGACGCGGATGCAGTTCAGCTCCGGCGAGGTCTACGAGAACGTTCCCAGCTTCACCTCGTACGGCAAGCAGCCGAAGATCCTTGAGACACCCGAAGAACCGAAGCCGGAACCCGATCCGAAACCGGAGCCGGAGCCCGTCCCGCCACCGGACGACTCGACCCGCAGCAGTGGGGTCGACGACGCGGCCCCGATCCAGGTGCGGGAGCCGGTCGAGGCGCCGCGCGCGCCGGGTGCGGGCAGCGGTGCCTACGTGCCACCGCCGCCCGGTGCCCTCGGAGGAACCCAGGAACAGCTCGGTCAGGGCGGCCGGTCCGGTGCCGGCGCCGGTGGCTTCGGGCCGTCGGGGCAGCCCGGCCAGCCGGCCGGGACCCGCGCGGCGGCCGCGGGCATGGGCGGTTTCGGCGGCATGCCGATGGGGATGGCGCCCGCGCAAGGACGGCAGGGCGAGGAAGCGCACAAGGCGCCGGACTACCTCGTCGAGGATTCCGACGTGTGGGGCCTCAGCGGGCACGTCACCCCGCCGGTCATCGGCGAGGATCCGAGGAGCGGTCGCTGATGGACTGGATCCGGCTGCACGTCGGCGAGCTGTTCCTGCTCTGGTCGGCGCACGGACGCGACGAACTGCCCGCGGTGCTGGCGGTCCCGCACGTCGGGAGGACCCCGGAGTTCCGGGCGGAGCTGGTGGCCACGGCGAGCGCGACGCTCTCGGACCGCGGCCTCGGCACGGTGGACGCTCCCGCGCCCGAGCTGGTGCGGCTGCTGCACACCGTCGCGAACAGCGAACTCACGCTCGACCTTCGACTCGACGGTGATCCGGCGTACCGGGCGGTCGGCTGCGTGTCCGATCGCGGCGCGGTAGTGATCGGCGTTTCGGGCACCGACGTCGAGCTGGCGGCGCTGCGGGAACCGCTCGTCGCCGCGACCCTGCTGCAGGCTTTGCCGCCGTGCGAGCAGGGGCGGGGCCTCTCGGTCAACCTGCGCGTCGACGACTACACGGCCGCGTGCGAGGCGGGGGAGCGCGGTGGGCAGCCGGCGTTTTCCGACGTCCTGCGCGACGCCGGGCTGCGGGAACCCGAGGTCATCGTCATGGTGCGGATCGCGACGCAGCGCATCGGCAGCGGGCGGCTCGGCGCGGTCAGGAAGTCTTGGGAGGGTCGTTGGGTGCGCGGGGAGGGTACGTTGACCTGGGTGGACACCCCCGACGGCCGCTACGGGCTCCGGCGCGACCGAGGGTGGCTGACGGTCACCCCGCTCGACGCGTCACGCCTGAAGTCGATGGCGTACGAGCTGTTCACGGGGGCTCGCCAAGCAGGTTAACGAGGGTTAACATCGCGGGGTGACTCACACCGCCGACGCCCCGGAAGTGCTCTGGCGCCCCGAGCCGAGCCGCCTGCCCGACACCAAGATCGACGCGTTCCGCCAGTGGCTGCGCACCGAACGCGGCGTGGAGGTCGACGACTACAACGCGTTGTGGGAGTTCTCCGTGCGGCAGGGGCCGGAGTTCTGGTCCGCCGTCGCCGAGTTCCTCGGCGTGCGCTGGCACGACCAGCCCGGTGAGGTGCTCACCGGTGAGATGCCGAACGCGCAGTGGTTCGCGGGCGGCACGCTGAACTACGCCGAGCACTCGCTCATGCCCGGCGTCGCGGGCGCCGCGAAGGCCGACGACGAGATCGCCGTGATCTTCCACCGCGAGGACGGCCTCTCGTCGCAGCTGACGTATGGCGCGTTGCGCTCCTCCGTCGCCGCCGCGCGGGAGGGACTGCGCAAGCTCGGAGTGTCCAAAGGGGACAGGGTCGTCGCGCTCGCGCCGAACTGCCCGCAGACGCTGATCGCCTTCCTGGCCACCGCGAGCCTCGGCGCCGTCTGGTCGTCGTGCTCGCCGGACTTCGGTGTCCGCGCGATCACCGACCGGTTCGCGCAGATCGAGCCGAAGGTGCTGATCGCGGTCAACGGCTACGTCTACAATGGACGGTGGTTCGACAGCAGGCCGACGGTGAACTCGTTGCGCGACGAGATCCCCACGCTCGAAGCGACCGTGCTCATCGACTACGCCGGCGGCCGCCTCGACGGCACGCTCGACTGGGACAAGCTGCTCGCCGACAACGAAGGCGCGGAGCTGGCGTTCGAACCCGTCGACTTCGCCCACCCGTTGTGGGTCCTGTACTCCTCGGGGACCACCGGCCTGCCGAAGGGCATCGTCCACGGGCACGGGGGGATCACCCTCGAACACCTCAAAGCCCTTGCCCTGCAAAGCGATCTCGGCCCGGGCGATCGGTTCTTCTGGTTCACCACCACCGGCTGGATGATGTGGAACTTCCTCATCTCCGGCCTGCTGACCGGCACCACGATCGTGCTCTTCGACGGCAGCCCGGGCAGCCCGGACCTCAACGTGCTGTGGCATCTGGCCGAGCAGCACCGCGTCACGTACTTCGGCACGTCGGCGCCGTACATCCAGAGCTGCCTGAAGGCCGGGATCAAACCGGCCGAGCGGTTCGACCTGACGGCGTTGCGCGCCTTGGGGTCCACCGGCGCGCCGCTGAGCGTCGAGGGCTTCCGGTGGATCGTCGACGAGGTCGGCAAACGCGTCCAGATCTGCTCGGTGTCCGGTGGCACGGATCTGTGCGCGGCGTTCGTCGCTTCGGCCCCCGACGTCCCGGTCTGGCTGGGCGAACTGTCGGTCCGCGCGCTCGGTGCCGCCGTCGCCGCCTTCGACGAGGACGGGAAGCCGGTGGTGGAGACGGTCGGCGAACTGGTGATCACCGAGCCGATGCCGTCGATGCCGGTGTTCTTCTGGAACGACCCGGACGGCTCGCGGCTGCGCGAGGCGTACTTCGAGATGTACCCCGGGATCTGGCGGCACGGCGACTGGATCCGGATCACCGGCCGCGGTTCCGCCGTCATCTACGGGCGCAGCGATTCGACGCTCAACCGCGGCGGGGTGCGGATGGGCACGGCCGAGTTCTACCGGGTCGTCGAGTCGTTCGACCAGGTCGCGGACTCGCTGGTGATCGACACTTCGGCGGCGGGCAACGAGGACGGGCAGCTGCTGTGCTTCCTCGTGCTGGCCGAGGGCGCGTCGCTCGACGAGGTCGAACCCGCCTTGCGCAAGGAACTGCGTGGAGCTCTGTCGCCGCGGCACGTGCCCGACCGGTTCGTCCAGGTGACCGAGGTACCCCGCACGCTCAACGGCAAGAAATGCGAGGTTCCGGTCAAGAAGATCCTTTCGGGGGTTTCACCTGACCGCGCCGTCAGCCGGGATGCCCTGCTGAACCCCGACGCCCTTGTACCGTTCGTGGAGCTGGCAAGGAGCTGACAGGGGCGGGATTTGGCAGGTGCTTGGCGGGTGGCGGGCGCCACCACGGTGGCGGTGATCACCTGGGTGACACGGCTGGCCGGACTGCTGGCACTGGTCTCGGTGCTGGTCCCGGCCGGGCGGCGAACCCTGCGCGGACACGTCGCCGCCTGGCTGGAACTGCCGCACGAGGCCACGGTCGGCGCGGCGACGGTCGCGCTGGTGACCGGGGTGCTGCTGATGCTGCTCGCCACCGGGCTCAAGCGACGGAAGCGCCGCGCCTGGCAACTGGCGGTCGCCACCGCCGCGCTGCTGACGGTGTCGCACCTCGGGCTGAGGCACACCCTCGGCGCTGGGCTCGTGTCGCTCGCGCTGCTGATCGCCCTGATCGCGACGCGGCGGCACTTCATCGCGCTCCCCGATCCGGTGACCGGCCGGTGGCGCGCGATCCGGGTCTTCCTGCAACTGACGGTGGCCGGGGTCGCGATCAACTTCGCGCTGCTGTCGGTCGCGCCTGTCGACGCGGGAGTCGGCGACCGCCTGGCGCAGTCGACGCTGGCCTTGATCGGCGTGAGCGGCCCGGTGACGTTCCCCGCGCTGTGGCTGGAAGACCTGTCGGCCGCGGTCGGCCTGCTGTTCGGGATCGGCGCGGTGCTGCTGGCGGCGTACTTCCTCCTCCGCTCGGCCGAACCCGCCCCGGAGCTGACCGACGAGGAGGTCGAGCGGCTCAGGGGGCTGCTGGGGGAGCGGGACTCTCTCGGGTACTTCGCGCTGCGCCGGGACAAGTTCGTGGTCTTCTCGAAGTCGGGGAAGGCCGCGGTGACCTATCGGGTGATCGCCGGGGTCGCGCTGTGCTCGGCGGACCCGCTCGGTGACCCGGAAGCGTGGCCCGGCGCGATCGAGGAGTACCTGGACGTCTGCCGGCGGTACGCGTGGACCCCGGCGACCATGGGCTGCTCGGAACTGGGCGCGACCGTCTGGGCCCGCTTCGGACTCGAAGTGCTGGAGATCGGCGACGAGGCCGTCGTCGACACCGACACCTTCACCCTCGAAGGGCGCGTCATGCGCGGAGTCCGCCAAGCCGTCTCACGCACGAAGCGCGCCGGCTACACCGCGCGCATCCGAAAAGCCGAAGACCTACCGGCTGAGGAACTCGACGAACTCCGCGCCCTCGCGGCCACCTGGCGCGGCACGGATACGGAACGCGGCTTCTCGATGGCCCTCGGCCGCATGGGGGACCCGGGCTCGGTCCTCGTGACCGCTGAACACGACGGGCGGGTGCGCGGCCTCCTCCAGTTCGTCCCCTGGGGTGAAAAGGGCCTGTCGCTGGACGTCATGCGCCGCGACCGGACCGCCGACAACGGCGTCAACGAGCTGATGATCTCCGAGCTGCTCCTGAGCACCTCGGCCCAGCACGTCTCCCTGAACTTCGCCGCCTTCCGCGCGGTGCTGGAACAAGGCCAGCGCATCGGCGCCGGCCCCGTCGCCCGCCTGTCCGCCCGGACACTGCGATTCTTCTCACGCTGGATCCAGATCGAGACCCTCTACCGCTTCAACGCGAAGTTCCAGCCGCGCTGGGTCCCGCGCTACCTCGCCTACCCCGCGGCCCGGGACCTCCTGCGCGTCGGCGTCGCCGTCTTCGAAGCCGAAGGACTCGGCGGACGTCCATCGGGCCTGCTCAGAGCCCTGCAACGCGTCTAAGGGGGGTGCCTTCCGAGGGGGTCCAGGGGGTGTGTAACCTATTTGAGCAGTGGTCGTTGGGCCTGGGAGGCTTCGCCTAGTCTGGTCTATGGCGCCGCACTGCTAATGCGGTTGGGGGTAACCCCCCCTCCCGGGTTCAAATCCCGGAGCCTCCGCTGGTGCCTGTTCCGGCAGGTGCTAGATTGATAACTGAACAAGCGCCCGTAGCTCAGCTGGATAGAGCATCTGACTACGGATCAGAAGGTCAGGGGTTCGAATCCCTTCGGGCGCACGTCTGGTTGAGACAGCACTAAGGCCCTCCCGTTCGCGGGAGGGCCTTTTTGTCTGTCCGTTGTGGAGGTTACTTCAGGCGGGACTTAGCAAGTTGAATGATCCGCTCAGGTTGACGGACGTTGGGGCGCTTCCCGTGCATACTTCGTTGACTCAGACTGGCTTGGGCGCCGTCCTGATCCTGTTCAGAAGGACAGCATAGGCATCCTGGGTTTGTTCCAAGGCTGCATCTCAGTTCGAGGCGGGATGGAACCAGAGTGTGACCGTTTCGACGACCTGATCGATGCGCTGGAAGGCCTCTGCGGCTTGTGACTCGGCTTGGTCCACCCCCGCGATCACCTGGACGGTATCGAACCCCGCCTGGTCTAGCTCGTCGACGTGTGGCTGGAAAGTCTGGAACACCTTCGCCACTAGCTCGCCAGCGTTGGTACGCGCCCAAGGCGCTTCATCCATCCGCATCCGACTCATCAGGTTGGCCAAATCGACTACACATGCTAACCGGGGCCGGTTCGACGCACCTTCGAATGGAGCGACCATCGATCGCGCCGTCGAAGATACGGAGCCTGTGGCGAGATCGTTAAATGGCTTCACCGGGTCATAGATCCAGACCAAGGCCGACGATCCGTCTGAGGCGGTTAAGGATACGTCCCAGGCCGACTCACCAGTCCCAGTATTGGCTTTGACCTCCACGGCTGGGGATAGCCTTCGTTCGAGAGCTGATGTTAGATACAGCCTTACGCGGTCTCCCTCGCCACTTCCCCGTTCGGGTGTCACGATCGCTGTCGTGCTGGCGATCTGACTCTCTGATCCAGGACGCACCTTTACATCGAGGAGACGGCCAGCGATTTTGAGAAGCTGCTGAGGTTGAAGCATGAACAGACGTGTACCCGCCCGTGCCCGTAACTCGGCGACTAGCTCGACCCGAGGACCCACCGGCGCACCTCGGACTTTTCGCCACCAGTCCTCCTTCACGTCACTAGTCACGAGGAGGACATCGGCTGACCGTCGACTGGCCTCACACAGGGTTTGTTCCCAGACCAAGTAGTCGCCTGGCCCACGATTATCGGGCTTGTCACGGTCCATATAGCCTGGTGGTATCAGCTGGTCCGCACGACGTTTGGCTTCGGCTAGCGCCGCGACGAAGTCTTCGTTAGGCAACGACGTCCCCACGCGGCCCGCGAGTAGGGGATGGAGCGATGCGAGGACAGGGTCCAAGTTCGTGTCTCGAGCACCGACCAGCGGATCTCGGGTAGCTGGTCCTTCGATCGCGTCGTTGAGCGTGCTATGAGTCTTATGGATCAAGGAGATGAGATCCGACAGTCTTTCACGGGACAGGCCGACGTTTCGTGCCCAAGTATCCACGGCGCTCTCAAGTGAGCGGATTGGTTTCTTGAGGGCCTCGAGCGCGTCGCGGCGAATGCTCGACCGACTGAGGATGGTCTGCTCCCTGTTACGCCAGAACTCCTCCAAAGCCTGGTGCGGGATCCATACGTTGTCCTGGAGCCGCTCAAGCACCGTGAGCAAGTCGTTTCGGGCGTCGTCGTCGAACCGGTAGAGATTCAGTAAGACGTTAGTGTCGAGCACGACCATGCCCGACACGAGGACTGCCCGGTAGTCCGCGTCCGAGGGGTTCAGGTAGCCCTCAAAACCCGTCGAAAAGCCGTCGGGAGTCAGATGATGTGGATCCTCACCCACGGAAGTTCCCCTCGTATGCCTGCGAATCTTCGACAAGACCCGCCGTTCAGAACGCCCGGTGTTGCCCATCCCGAGCTAGCTCGAACAGGATTCCAGATACGATCTTTTGACAAACTTCTGGTACAGCGGCCATACGGGTGAAAGTCCGCGCTCCGCGGCGGATCCGCCGCGACTAGCTTGTCGTCCTCAAGTGTGCCGCACGCGAGCAGTGGGACAGTTGCACGATGCTGTTGGTGCCCTGCTCGTGGGTTGACCATGGGCGAGACCCTACCAAGGTGACCAGTTTGAGCACGCGCCATCCGGCGATCATGTATAGGTGCTCCTGGGCACTAGAGGCCCGCAGAGTACGTTGTAACGCTCTCAGGCGACTCACGATTACGGTAAGAGTCGTCCAAGATCAGCGTGATCGGTGCACGATAGGGCTCACACAGTACTAAAGTGGCGAGGGCGTGTGGGCCGTGACCTGATCGCCGCTGCTGGCTTCCGGTTGCCTGTCGAGCCCGCTCGTCAAGGGTGTCCAGAAGGTGAAGGCTGGAACGAGGAGACGCGTGAGCGAGAGCGAGTTCATCAACGTTACACCCCATCCGAGGATTCTCGGGGTGCTCGGGGATATCGAGTTCGCCCACTGGCAGTGCGTCGCCGAGCTTGTGGACAACTCGTTCGATGAATTTCAAGCAGCAGGGGATGTAGTCGGCCGCCCAAGTGTTTCCATTACGTTGCCGGCCGCCAACGCCACACGCTCCACAGCTGCGATCACCGTGAAGGATAACGGGCGAGGTATGAGCCTGGACGCGATCACGAACGCCATAAGCGCTGGCTGGACGAGCAACGGCCGTTACGGGTCTCTTGGCTTGTTCGGGATGGGATTTAATATCTCCACCGCCCGCCTGGGCAGGCACACGACGGTGCGCTCGAGTCGGGCGGGCGACCCAAATTGGGTGGAAGTCGTTCTCGATCTACCCAAGATCGCGGAGTCGGCGGAGTACCAGGCGCCCTACCGCCTCGTGCCCAAGGCTGATCCCGCCGAGCACGGTACGACGGTTACGATCAGTGACCTCAAATCTGACCAGTTCGACACGCTCCGACGTCCAAGGACGCAAGCGATCATCAGGGAGAAGCTGGGCGACATCTATAGCTTTCTTCTTCGTGAGCGAGGCTTCCTTCTGACGATTAATAACAGGAAAGTCGAACCACGATTGCCATGCGTATGGGATGAATCTAGATTTGTCACTCGGCGTGGCGTCGATATACACGCGGTCTTGCCGGTTGATCTGACATTGAAAAGTAAAAAGGCCTGTCTCTCATGTGGGCACTGGAACCAAGTTGACACCGAGTCGTGCGAAGAGTGCGGTCAAGAGCGGCTTCAGTTGCGCGAGCGTAAAATTTGGGGATGGATTGGCATTCAACGCTACGTTCATCGATCTGACTACGGGATCGACTTCCTTCGAAACGGTCGTAAGATCCTTGTTAAAGACAAGAGAGTATTTACTTGGCAGGACGAAGACGAGCTTACTGAACCTGAGCTCGAGTATCCTATCGATTCAAAATCTCCGACCGGGCGTATTGTTGGTGAGATTCATTGTGATCATGTGACACCAAACTATCAGAAGAACGCGTTTGAGTTCGACACCCACGAGTGGCGGCAGGTGATTAACACGATCCGTGGCTCCAGCCCTTTGCGTCCACAAAAAGCTAAAAGCCTGGGTTTGCCCGAGAATTCCAGTCCATTGGCGATGCTATATACTGGCTACCGCAGGCAGGACGCTGGACTAAACTACCTCATTCCGGGCGATGGCGACCGCCCGTTGCATGAGAAAGCGATTGACTGGGCTGAAAAGTTCCGCAAGGGAATCAAGGAGTATCAGACCGACGAAATCTGGTATGCGGCCGCATATCAGCACGATCACCCGGTCTCGGAAATGCCAGCTCATGACGATGATAATAGCGATATCCTCCCAGGTATCGGGAGTGACGTACCAGACCCTATACAGCCTGGATCAGCTGGCCAAAAAGGGATCGGGACACCCCCTACCCCGCCTGTGCCTCAGCCGAAAGAGGAAACCCTCGCTGAACGTCTTCAACGCTATCGCGACGCAGGTGAGTCTATAGTCGATCTCGCTGGTCAATACACGGTAAAAGATCTTGGGTCGGTGGTACTCACCGTATGGGCTGTGCGTGGTGAGCGACTCATTGATACAAAAGGCGAAGACGCGCCTGCGGTAGCTTTTATGGCTCGGCCGCCCCGTTTGGAAGTGTTCGTCGACGTCGATGACGAGTTGTTCCAGACGCAGGGCACAGACATCCGTGATCTTGCCCTGGTTGAGGCGGCCGAATTTCTTCGGGTGCGAGAGAGGGGGGTCGCAAAGCCCCTTACTGGGGTGGTTCGGGCCTTGAAGTCGATCAGTAACGTGGTCCCCCTGACGCCGGCCACTCTGGCTGACGAAGCGGAACGGATTCTCAATCTTGTCCGGTCAGGGATGGTGGCCTATATTGCGGATGATCCAAGCGCGCATTGGGATCTACTTACCGAGGCCGAACGTGCCGGGGCGGAGCGGCGGTACGCGATCGAGTCCTCGTACTCGACACGATGGGACGATAAGATCGCCGGAGGTGACTTCGTCCGATACGTGCAAGCCAACGCGGTGGTCCGTATTATCAAGGCTTCGCCGGAGAATTTTCTCGACGGTAAAGTGTTCAACCGTCCCTATCGGACGATTGGAGATTCGACCGCCAGGGAACTCGTAGTCGAACGACTTGTAAACCCGCTGAGTGACCTCGCATTGCTTGAGCAGCATCGCCCAAGACTCGATGTCGAGGAACTAACGCGAGCGCGATCCAGTTGTCGACTCATCTTACGAGACCTAGCGGACAGCGACTAGGGACATGCGCCATTTCCTCGACGCTATTAGCCTGCGCGACGCTGGCCCGTCGCAGTTTCCTCGACGGATCGAGAGGCTTCTATGGAATATTGGCTGCTCATTCGTGGTCAATATTGACGGCCCAGGAGACGATGGCGGCGATATCCTCGCTCGGCGTGGCGATGAGGATTGGGTTATCCAGTGCAAATGGAAACGGCGCACACCAGTAGGAGCAGAGGCCATCGACGAAGTGGCCCTCGCCAGGGAGACCTATAGAGCCCACCGGGCGATAGTCGTGACTAACACGCAGTTCAGTCTCGGGGCGAAACGTCGTGCTGATGAGCTGACCAGGCTTGGTCCGCAGATCCTGTTCTGGACCGGCAACGACCTCGCGGCAGCGTTTGACAAGCTTCCCGATCGCTTTGGTCGAGTCGAACTCAGGTCGTATCAGGAGACGGCGCTCGCACGTCTAGAGAGTGATCTCGAGTCCAACGGACGCGCGTTACTAGTCCTGGCAACAGGGCTTGGTAAAACAGTAGTCGGTGGCGAAGTACTTAACGCTCACCTGGTTCGCCACCCGACGGATAAAGTACTGGTCGTGGCACATGCCAAGGACCTAGTGCACCAGCTCGAACGCGCGCTCTGGCGCCACCTCCCAAAGCAAATACCAACCAGGTTGCTAACTGGTGAAAACAAGGTAGATGATTTATCCGGAGTGACATGCGCTACCGTTGGTTCTGCCTTGTCTGCCATTCAATTCGGATATCGGCCAGCTTTGGTCATGATCGACGAAGCGCATCATCTTGGTGCCGAGGGCCAGTACGATGAGCTATTGCGGATATTAGAGCGATCGAGGCAGTTTGGTGTCACGGCGACGCCTTGGCGTGGGGACGCGCACGACATCACCGAACAATTGGGGGCACCGAGCTTCCAGCTTGGTATCGAGGACGGAATGCGCAAGGGCTACCTAGCTCAAGTTGATTACAAGCTGTTCGTGGACGATATCGATTGGGACGTAGTGAAAGACGCGAGCACGCACTCTTATGGGCTCGCTGACCTGAACTCCAGGTTATTTCTTCCGCAGCGCGATGAAGCGATCCGTGAGCAACTTGCCGCCGTATGGGCGAATACTAGCCGGCCAAGGGCGATTGTTTTTTGTCGTACCGTCGAGCACGCGGAACGGCTTGCGGAACTGCTGGACCACACCCCTTTATGGTCCGGCGCGCAAGCTGTGCACGCCGCGTTGTCGAAGAGGGAGCGGCAACGCCGACTGCTCGCCTTCAGGGCAGGCGATATCCCAATCCTGACCGCAGTCGATATCTTGAACGAGGGTGTTGACATCCCTGACGTGAACATCCTGTGCTTCGCCCGTGTAACGCATTCTCGCCGCATCTTCGTCCAGCAGCTAGGTCGCGGCCTCAGACTTAGCGACGGCAAGGACCGTGTCGTCGTATTGGATTTTGTCAGTGATCTTCGTCGTATCGCGGCGGCCTTAAAACTCAAACGTTCCCTCGGTGGTAAGGAAATCGAGGTGCTAGAAACATCGGGCCGATCGAATATCGAGTTCAGTGACCAGCGCGTCGCCGCTCTCATGGAAGAGTGGATCAAAGACGCCGCGAGCCTTGAAACCGCGTATGATGAGTTCCGCCTTCAATTCCCTGAAATCCTTGAAGCCCAGGAGTAAGTGTGGCTGCCTTGCAACTACCTCCACAATTGCGCGACCAGATTCTCTACGCGATGTACAGTCAAGCGGAGAAGCTTGACTGGGAGCTGCTCTCGAACAGTAAGAAGACCGAACAGTACCGTCAGTGGGTGGATGACCACGAGGTCGGCCAGGCGATGCTTCGGTACGGGGCCGAGAAAGATGTACGTGTATGGCTCAAGGACGTCGCGATGAAGGAGTACGCGCGGGCCCAAGAAGGCATCGGCTCATATGTGCGTTATATTCCAAATCGTTTCAAGGGCACGGAAGAGATCGTCAGTGCCGCACTGGACTCATCGTGGACCGTAAAGCCCGATTCGGTGGTCATCAAGCCGAACCGTTGTACGGCTATCAAGGGTTCTTTTTCGCGGCTGGTCGTGTGGGGGCGCCCCAGTAGCTTCAAAGATCTCTTCTGGGCCGCACTGACGGCGACCAAGGGAGGCGGTGACGAGGCGGTGATCGTCATGACGACCCGCGATGGTGAGAATATCTCGGATGGGGAAAGGGAATTACAGAAGAAAATAGGTGCTCGAGGTGACTTTGAAGTAGTTTATCTGAACCGTCAAATGATTTCAAATCCTGACTACATCCCGCTGTCAAGCTGACAGAAAGATTGTCGACCAGTGAATCAATTTAGCGAGTGATAATAATGGCATTATTCGCCAATCCTGTTGGCGAATAATGCTTGCCGGTCATTGGCGGTAACCCTAATGCGCCGGATTGGTACCTTATTGTATCCCCCGAGGGCGCGTCTGCTAGACCTGACGATCGACAAACCTAGCGCTGCTTGACGGCAGCGCGTCTATTCCTCGTCGTCGAAGGGGAGTCCCATAGTTGAGTCGGTCCGATACTGTGGGGTGGCCAAGCCCATTCGTTTGACTTCTGAGAGAAAGCGATCTTCATCTCGAACCCAAATTCGCTTATCCGGATCAAGCTTCTTCGCGGGAACCCATATCGTGGATGGGCGAGGTAAAGCGTCCAGCCGCGCATCCCGAGATTCATTATCGGATATCAACGAGATACGCACGCCCTCGGCGACGCGAGCTTTCATCTCATCCAGCGTAAGGCCGCGGTGGGGCAGCGGGCCTGCCCGGCCCCTGCCCGGGTGCATCGTGTCCCAAACGGAGCGCGCGTTAGCGCGGGCCGTTCCAGGTTCATTCGACCCGAAACCATTAACAATAGTATTCCATAGCACAGGCCGGTAAGCACGCAGGAGCGCGCGCTCGCCAAGTACGATCCAGGCATCGTCGAGGCATAGAAACTTGACTCGGAAATCCTTGAGTGCCAAGTTCCCGCGGATGCCGGAATTCTCGACCTCAGAGACTGACTTCGCGTGCTTAGCGATCCGATCGTATAGATTGGTGTTGTCGTAGTCAGGTTCTTGGCCATAATTGCTGTTCCCGGCAGCTGCCTTGCCGACATAAACGGGAATTTGATGCCCGGCTGTAAACGCTTCAGTGAGCGGCCGGTATTCGGCCACTCGTGCCCCTATGTAGTATAGTGCGTATAGCCCCGCGCCACGAAAAGGTGCGGGTGGAAACGAGTGCGGTTGTTCTTGCTCCAGCCGCTCGCGGAGTAGAGTTCCAATCGCCGCAGGGTCGAGAGGATTAAACCGCCTGGGCTTCGGCAAGTGTTCGAGCTTCCTGGTCACAGTGCTACTATAGCGCCAAGGCCGTCGACGCTCATGATGGCGCTATGAACGCGTACGCATCCAATCAGTGCTCGCGATTGCGGTGGCAGACACTTAACCGCTCAGGCTAGCCTCTCTCAAAGGCGCTATCGGCGGACCAAATCACCTACGCGGCGAGCTACGTCCTCCGGGTCTTCGTGTTCCCACGCTCGTATGACCCGCCAGCCAGCTTCTTTTAAAAGTCGATTAGTTTCAAGATCCCTTTCTCGATTGCCTTCGATCTTCTTTCGCCAGAAATCAGCATTGGTCGTAGCCGGGCGATGATGTTCGGGGCATCCATGCCAGTAACAGCCGTCAACGAAGACAGCAACCCGCGCTCTGGAAAAGACGAGATCAGCCGTTCTTCTGATTCCCGCGAGCGGTTTAGCGGAAACCCGATAGCGAAAACCTCTGGAGTGTAATAACTTCCGTAGCCGTATTTCCGGTCTTGTGTCTTTTCCTCGGTTGCCGCGCATCGATGCCCTGACGGCTGGCGAAGTCGCCCATGACCCCTCAGGAAGACTCTGTTCGCAGGCGAGCCCCTTTTCCCAGGCCATCGCCCAAGCTGCGGTCAAGTTTTCCATCCGTGTACCGTAATCAACTTGCCCGAGGTATTTCGCGGGAGACTTGCCATTATCCGACCAGCGAAGGTATGCCCGAATTCGGCGGGTGTTCGGTAGGACCTTTAGTTCAACCGAAGCGCGAGCGAGGCGCCCGTCGCCGAGGTCCACAAACCGGCGGTGGCGCCCCCCGGCCGCGAGATCCTGTTCCGCAGCCAAGGTCTCCCGGGTCCGTCCCGCCCGCCCCTTCCACGCGGTGGCCGGTGGAGAGTTCTCCTTCCAGGCGCTTTGGGCGCGACGGGTCGGGGTCACGCGCGAGACTTAGCTTCGTCGAGCACCGCCGCGACAGCCTTGGCGAAAACCTCTCCTAGGAGAACCGGCACCGCGTTGCCAAGTTGTCGCATCTGTTCGCCGCGAGGTCCCGCGAGCTCCCACTCGTCGGGAAAAGTCATAACACGCGCCGTTTCCCGCACCGTCATATAGCGATGCTTGTAACGTTTGGCAGCGAGAGGGCCCGGATCCGGCTCTAGTAAATCATCGGTCAGCATCACTGATTCCCCGCCGGGTACCCCGTGAACCCCAGCCTTGACGGTTTTCGCGGGACGGTCGTATTCATTGGGCGTATGTCCGTCGTAGATCCGTGCCCCGGGCCAGCCGACGTGGTAACGGAATCCCCCCGCCCTGTAGTCCACGCGATCCAACTTGTCCCACCCGATGGGGGGAAGTGGCGGTAGCTTCCCGCCCTCCCCGTCCTCGATGCCAACGATCGCGTCCCGCAAAGTCCGCCAAGGCTTGGTTCCGTCGTCAAGGGGAAGATTCTTGGGCACGCTCGCGACAACCCGCTCCCGGACATGCTCCGGGACCTGGTCATGACGTTTCCAGTAATCGCCATTCAGTATCGACCGGAATAGGGCGCCTTCAGAGTACTGAGGGGTTATAAACTTGCGAAAAGTGTCCAAGTCGACGTTCAGGTCTGAGCGGAAAGCGACAATTATAATCCGGTTCCGAATCTGGGGGACACCGTAATCGGCTGCATTAACGGGCGTCATGATCACGTCGTAACGCTCGTCTGGCCGAACGTCACGACGCTCCTCCATGGCCCTCAGGACGTCATCGTGTTCCTGCCAAGTCGAGTCCACCCTCCGCTCAACGAACGGGAACTCGAGCTCTCGCAGGATGTAGTCGAAGTACGGTTTAAAAGACGGCCTCAGGAGCCCGCGAACGTTCTCGCAGATGACGGCCTTCGGTTGGATCTGCCGGACTGCCCTGAACATCTGCGGGAACATGTTCCGCTTGTCCTCGTCGCCCTTGGCGACGCCGCCGAGGCTGAACGGTTGGCACGGTGGGCCGCCCGCCAGAACGTCGACCCGACCATTCAAATTGCCCATGTCAATGCGCTGGACATCGCCCTCGACGATCGGAACAACCGCCCCCGGGGGCGGGACCTCGTAGGGACCCGCGGCTACGACATCCTTACCCGGGGCCGGGACGCGGATCCTGTCCGCCTTGTGCCGTTTCGAAACATTCACATCGAGCGTCTCGCACGCGTACTTGGCGAACTCGTTGAACAGCAGGGGGCGAAAGCCGGCCCGTTCGACTCCCATCGCGAGGCCACCGCCGCCCGCGAACAGCTCGACGGAAGTTCGGTAGGGCTCTCGAGGTTCAGGCACGGCGGAAGCATACCGCGGAGGTTGAGGTCAATGTGCCGGACGCGCCGCAGAGTGTGGGGTGGACTCGCTACCTGCGACCACGCTCACAGGTCCGGAAAAGTCTCACGGATAATCGCGACGAGGCGCAGAGCGTTCTCGCGGTCGAGTTGCAACGTTTGGCTCACCTTCTTCTCCGACTGTCTCTCGTCGGACCCGTACGTGCTCAACTGAAGCAAAGGCCCCGTGGGAGTGTTAATAGTCCTATAGCCACATTCAACCTCGGTGGGATGCGGCTTCGTGTCGCCGCGCACCTGGAAGAACTCAGTCACCCTCGCCATCCGTCCACTTTGCCACACGCGCAAGGGGCGGGGCGAAGGCCAGATTGGGCGGTAACGGTTGGCTAGCTAGCCTCCGAACACGCCGGTCAGGGCCTCCCGGATCAGCCCCGCCAGATCCGCCTCCCCGTCCGTCTCCGCCCACCGCAGCAGCGCGACGTGAGCGGCGCCAAGGCAAGCCATAGCCGTAGCCCGCACCCGAAACTCCTCCTCAGGCGAACAACCGAGAGCGGCCACGATCGCATCGGCCGTCGCGTACTGGCTGTCCAGATGTCGTGCCCGCAGCGCCGGCACCGAGATCATCAGCCGCAACCGCGCCAGCAGGAACGCCTTCTCCGACGAGGACCCGTGAGCGGCCGTCTTCGAGAGCGCGTGTCCGATCCGCGCGGGCAAGGGGCCAGGAGGCGCGGCAGCGACGGCCGAAGCGGTCACGGGGTCGTATTCGTCGTAGAGGACCAGGTCCTCCTTCGTCGGGAAGTGCCGGTAGACCGTCATCGCCGAGACGCCGGCGGCCGCGGCGACGTCGGCGACGGTGGTCGCGTCGTAGCCGACGTCGGTGAAGAGGCGGATGGCGTGCGTCTGGACGGCGAGCCGGGTTTCGGCGCGCTGGAGGTCTCGGAGGCTCACGTGGTAGACACTATCAAAGTGTTAGTCACTAACATGTGGGGTGAGCGATGAAGACGGCATTGGTGACCGGAGCGTCGCGGGGGATCGGGGCGGCGATCGCGCGGCGGCTCGAGAGGGACGGCATCGAAGTCCTGAGACACGACAGCACCAAGGGCGACTTGTCGACCATGGAGGGAGTCGACAAGGCCCTGGAGGGCATCGACAGCCTGGACATCCTGGTCAACAACGCGGCGGCCGCGCCGCGAGGGCCGATCGAGACCGACACGCCCGAGGGTTTCGACCACCTGATGGCGGTGAACGTCAAAGCGCCGTACTTCCTCATCCAACGGGCACCGCTGAACGACGGCGGCCGCATCGTCAACGTCTCGTCGGTCGCCACCAGGATGGCCAACCCGGCGCAGACCTCCTTCGCGATGACCAAGGGCGCGCTCGAGACGATGAGCCGCACCCTCGCCCACCAGCTCGGACCCCGCGGCATCACGGTCAACGCCGTCGCGCCGGGCGCGACCAGGACCGCGGACAACGGCCGGATCTTCACTCCGGAGCTGGAGGCAGCCGTTAAAACCCTCACCGCGCACCGAAGGCTCGGCGCCGCGGAGGACATCGCGGACGTGGTCGCGTTCCTCGTTTCCGACGACGCCCGATGGGTGACCGGGCAGGTCCTCGACGCGAGCGGCGGGTTGTTCCTCGGTCCTCCGGGCCAAGGCGCAGAATAGGCCGGTGACGTGGTTCAGCGAGGACGAACTCCGCAGGCAGGCCGGTGACGTCTCGTTCGCGCGCGGCGCCAAATACCGGGAGTCGGTCGAGACGCTGGACGACGTCGCGGGCGGGGTGACGGCCGTGGTCAGCGGCACCGACCGGTACACGGTCCGGTTGCGCAACGTCGACGGCGAGCTCGTCGGCGAGTGCTCCTGCCCGCACGCGGCGGACGGCTTCTTCTGCAAGCACTGCGTGGCCGTCGGGCTGCTGGTCCTCGAAGGGGTGGCGGACGGCGGGGCGGCCGACATCCGCGGGTACGTCGAGACGCTCGACCGCGACGAGCTGGTCGAACTGCTCGTCGGGCACGCGAACGAGGACCCGGTCCTGTTCCGCAAGCTCTCGCTCAAGGCGGGCCGCGGCGACCTCGACGCGTTGCGCCGCCATGTCGAGGGAACGTTGCGGTTGCGCGGTTTCGTCGGTTTCCAGGGCACGGTCGCGTACACCGAGAAGGTGCGCGAGGTGCTCGCCACCGTCAGGGAACTCATGGACGGGCCGCTGCTGTGCCTCGTCATCGAGCTGGTGGTGGAGGCGCTGGACTTCGTCGAGGACTCCTTCGGCGCGCTCGGCTCCGAGGTCTCCGGCGCGCTCGCGTTGTACGCGGAAGCCTGCGCGGACACGCCACCGGAGCCCAAGGAGCTCGCGGAGTGGTTGCTGCGGCTGGATCTCGACGGTTCCGGCCGGATCGACGTGAACATCGCGGACTTCACCGCGGGCCTCGGGTTCGAGGGGCTCGCGGTGTTCCGCGCCGGCGTCGAGGAGCGGTGGCGGCTCGACGACGGCGAGGACCCGTACCGCAGCCGCAAGCTCCAGCGGCTGCGTGAGGGGTTCGCGGCAATGCGGAACTGGAAGGCCTAGTACCGCTGCCGGTTGCGGTACAGCTCCTCCAGATCCCGTCGCCCCGCCTGGTCGCCGGTGTCGGCGGCCGCGCGGAACCAGTGTTCGGCCTCCTGGAAGTTCCCGTGGTCGGCGGCCAGCCTGCCGAGGTTGGTGTACGCGGGAACACTGCCGAGTTCCGCGGCCTTCCGGTACCAGGCGGTGGCCTCGCCGGGATCGTTGCGGTCGTTGGCCAGCACGCCCAGGTTCGTCATCGCGGCGGCGTCGCCCCGTTTGGCCGCCTTGAGATACCAGCGCTCGGCGGCGTCGAGTTCGCCACGGCGGTGCAGCACCAGGCCGAGGCGGACGGCGGCGTCGGGGGCGCCGGCGGCCGCGGCCGCGTGGAAGCAGCTTTCGGCACGCGCGAGGTCGCCTCGTTGTTGTGCCTGGTGGCCGAGTTTGATCAGCGACGCCGCGTCGGCCTCTTCGCTCGCCTTGCGCCACCAGGGATCCGCTTCGGACGTCCGGCCGGTGTCGCACAGCACGGCGCCGAGCGTGATCATGCCTTCGACGTTGCCCGCTTCGGCGGCCTCGCCCGCCCAGTACTCGGCCTCTTCGAGATCGCCACTGCGGTGCCTGGACCGCGCGAGCTCGGCCATCGACTCGACGCGGCCCTCGGCGGCGGCCCGGCGCCACCAGTCCTCCGCCGCCTCCCGGTCCCCTCGGCGCGCGCAGAGATTTCCCAGATGCGACATGGCATGCGAATCACCGGCGGTCGCGGCTTCGCGATACCAGCGTTCGGCCTGTTCCGGCACGCCGCGCTCGTTCAGGAGATGCGCCAGGTTGCCCATCGCGACCCTGTCCCCGCCCTCGGCGGCCTTGCGGAACCACGTCTCCGCCTCGTCGAGATCGCCACGCTCCAGCGCGGTGGATCCCATACGTGCCATGGCGATCACGTGCCCGCGTTCCGCGGCCTTCCGGTTCAGATAGTCGTCGACCCGGGTGTTCCACTTACGTTTTTCGGCGCCCACAAGCCCGCTCCTTCCGGCAGCGTCCCTGGGGTAGTCGCTGCTCAGGGCCCCGATGTGACAACAACTACCGGGTGTCATCGTCGTGTCGCGCGCGGTTTCCCCGCGCCGCGCGGCGATACTTGGCGCTCCCCATCCCCGTCGAGAGGAAACCGCGCGGTGGCCACGCGTACCAGCCAGATGACCACGGCTCAGCGGTTGCTCCTGCTGATCACCCTCGCCGCCGTCGTGCTCGCGGTGTTCTGGTTCGTGAGCGGCAAGGGCGACGCGTTGCAGCCGAAGCCCGCGAACCCGGCGAGCGCGGCCGACGCGCGCAAGCAACTGGACGAACTCACCGTCGCCCCGCGCGGTTCGATGGACGGCTACGACCGCAAGAAGTACCCGCACTGGGACAACCAGGGGAACAACTGCAACACCCGCGAGTTCGTGCTCAAACGCGACGGCAAGGACGTCAAGGCCGGTTCCGACTGCGCCCCGACCTCCGGCAGCTGGACGAGCGTCTACGACGGCGAGACCTGGACCAAACCGACCGACATCGACATCGACCACATGGTGCCGCTCGCGCAAAGCTGGGTCAGCGGCGCGAAGTCCTGGACCGACGAGAAGCGGCGCCAGTTCGCGAACGACCTGACCCGGCCGCAGCTGTTCGCCGTCACCGACAACGTCAACCAGGAGAAGAGCGACAAGGCGCCGGACCAGTGGAAGCCGCCGCTCGTCTCGTTCTGGTGCACCTACGCCACCGACTGGATCACCGTGAAGCACTACTACGGCCTCACGATCACGACAGCGGAGAAGAGCGCGCTCAGCGACATGCTCGGTCGTTGCTGATCTCCCCGGTTTCGGGTTGGCTGTGGCCATGGCGACCTTCGTACTGATCCACGGCGGTGGCGGCAGCGCCTGGGACTTCCACCTCCTCGAGGCGGAACTGACCGGACGCGGGCACGACGTCGTCGCGGTGAACCTGCCGATCGACGACGAGAAAGCGGGCTTCGGAGAACACGTCGAAGCCGTCGTGGACGCCATCGGCGATCGCGGGGATCTGGTCGTGCTCGGCCATTCCTACGGCGGTTTCACCGCGCCGTTGGTGGCCGAGAAGCTTTCGCCGCGGCTGCTCGTGCTGTTGACGCCGATGGTCCCGAAGCCGGGCGAGTCGCCGGGGGACTGGTGGGGCGCCACGGGTTTCGAGGACACCCCCGGCCTCACCGACGAGGAGAAGTTCTTCAACGGCGTCCCCGCGGACATCGTCGCGGAGGCGGGCTCGCACGGCCGGAACCAGGTCAGCGCCGAATGGGGAGAGCCGTGGCCGCTGGACAAGTGGCCGGACGTCCCGACGAAGGTGCTCATCGCGCGCGAAGACCGCTTCTTCACGCCTGAGTTCCAGCGCCGGGTCGTCCAGGACAGGCTCGGATTCGCGCCCGACGAGATCGACGGCTCCCACTCCGTGCCCTTGAGCCACCCCAAGGAGCTGGCGGACCGGCTGGAGTCCTATCTCACCAGCGATCCAGCCGCATGACGTCGTCGAGCGGCTGACGCGCGGCGGGCTTGAAGGTGTCCCCGGTGTAGAACGCCGTCGGGATGAGCGCGGCCTGGTGCACGTTGTCCGGCAGGCCGAGGATCTCCGCGGCCTCCTTCTCGTACGCGAGGTGCAGCGTCGTCCACGCCGTGCCGAGCGTGACCGCCCGCGCCGCGAGCATGTAGCTCCACACCGCCGGCAGCAGGTTGCCCCACAGCCCGGCCTGGTTCCCGGCGGGCAGGTCCGCGCTGTCGGTCTCCAGGCACGGGATGACGTGCACGGGCACTTCGCCCATCTTGTCGGCCAGGTACTCGACGCTGGAGCCGACGCGTTTCTGCACCTTCGAGCGCTGCGGGTCGTCCGCGAACAGCTTTCCCGCCGCCCGAGGGGAATCCAGGTACTCGCGGCACGCCCGCTGATAGAGCTTGCCGAGTTCGGCCCGCTGACCGGGATCGGTGATCACCAGCCAATGCCAGCGCTGCGTGTTCGACCCGCTCGGCGCCTGCAGCGCGACCTGCAGGGCGTGTTTGACCAGTTCGAGAGGCACCGGCCGGGTCAGGTCCAGTCGTTTGCGGACGGTCCGGGTGGTCGTCAGCAGCTCTTCGGGCGTCATCTCAGAAGTATGTCGTTATGATCCGCTGGTGGGGAGGCCGCCGCGCGAACGAGGGATGGGCACTTTGCTCAGGCACGTCCTCGACGTGACCGAGGCGGACGTCTCCGCGTTCTTCCAGGACATCGGCCTGGGGGACTACCGGCCGCGGTTCACGCCGTTCGTCCGCGCGATCGTCGCGCACGGGCCACTGCCCATCCGCGACCTCGCCGCCGAAGTCGGCGTCACCCATTCCGCGGCCAGCCAGACCATCGCGCAGATGGCGCGTCAGGACCTCGTCTCGCTCCGGCCGGGGACCGACGCCCGGCAGAGGATCGTCTCACTCACCGAGAAGACCCGACGGCTGATGCCGACGCTGGAAGCGGAGTGGGCGGCGACCAGCGCCGCGGCCGCCCAGCTGGAAGCCGAACTGCCGTACCCGCTCAGGGAGGTGCTGGTCGCCGCCGTCGAGGCGTTGGAACGGAAACCGCTTCGGGAACGCATCGCCGAAACGGACGCCGCGCTCAAGCTGAAGCGTCGGCTTGATCAAGATTGAACACGGCCCAGACGTACTTCCCGCCTGAGCAGAGCTCGTGTCCCCAGTCCTCGGACAACGCGTGCACCAGCTGAAGACCGCGGCTGCGCGCCGCCATCGGCGACGGCTCCTTCAGCTTGGGCCGGTTCGTCCCGGAGTCGAAGACCCGCAGGGTGAGCCTTCCGCCGGAGTACTCGACCTCAAGCCTGTCCGGCTTCTCACCATGCTCGAAAGCATTCGTGACGAGCTCGGAGGTGGCCAGGAGGACGTCGTCGACCGCCGGCCCGTCGAGACCGAAGCTCGCGAGGGTCGCCCGCACGGCCTGTCGCGCGACAGCGGGGGCCGTCACGTCGACCGGCAGGGGCAGGGAGACCACCGGCAACGAGCCCTCCGATCGCGTCTTGGACATCGTCATGGTTCCGCACCTCCCCTCACGAGAGACTTCCAGATCCGCTGTTCGCCTCCCTGATACCCACAAGGGCCGAGGTCGAATCAGACTCCGTCGGTGAGTTCGGTCTCGGTCAGTCCTTCACGCAGTTTCTTGAGTGTGGCGGCCAGCAATCTCGACACCTGCATCTGGGAGACACCGACACGGCGCGCGATGTCCGACTGGCTCATCCCGGACCCGAACCGCAGCGCGACGATCTTGCGCTCGCGATCGGGCAGCCGTTCCAGCATCGGCCGCAGCGCCTCCCGCAACTCCGCCTGGCTCAGATTGGCGTCCGCCTCGCCGAAGCGGGTGTGCGCCGAGTTCTCCAGGAGGTTGTCCAGCGAGGCCCCGTACCGGCCTTGACCGGCCCGGAGGCCCTCGTAGACCTCGTCGATCGGAACGCCGAGATGCGCGGCGATCTCACTGGGTTTCGGCGCGCGCGAGAGCCGGACAGTGAGCTCTTCGCGCACGGCCGAGATGTTCGCGTTCAGCTCCTTGAGCCGCCGCGGCACCCGCACCGACCAGCTGTTGTCACGGAAGTGGTGCCGCAGCTCGCCGGAGATGGTGGGGACCGCGAAGGCCAGGAAATCGCTGCCCTGGCCGGGATCGAACCGGTCGACGGCGTGGATCAGCCCGATCGTCGCGATCTGGACCAGATCCTCCATCGACTCGTCCCGGTTGCGGAACTTGCGCGCCAGATTGCGCGCGAGTTCGAGGTGCGCGCGCACCAGCTCGTCCCGCAGCGCCTCGCGCTCGGGGGAGTTCGGGGGCAGCGCGCACATGCGCTCGAACAGGACCGGGACATCCGCGCCGTCTTGCTCGACGGGTTCGGTCACGGCCGGGCCGCCTCGCTCTCCCGGATGAGCTCGACCCTGGACAGGTAGCCGCCGTCGGCCGGGGTGACGCTCCGCCGCGCGGACGTCGCCAGCGCGGTGAGCAGCTGCCAGGACAGACCGGTCTCGTCGTCGGGTTCCGGGGAGTCCGAAAGCACCGACACGGTCACCTCTATCCGCCCGTCCTTCCACGAGAAGACGCAGGTCAGATGGCCGTCGGCGGCCGACGGGAGCAGCATCGAGCAGGCCTCGTCCACCGCCATCCGGAGATCTTCGACGGCGTCCAGATCGAAGTCCTGGCGCATCGCGATATCCGCGACGATCGTCCGGAGGGTCGGTACCACGTGCGGTACCGCGGCCGTGCGTACCTCGATGAGTTGAGCGCCCTCCCCGCCGGGCGGGGTGTTGTCCACCACGTGTGTTCCTCTCTCGAGCTGCGCTGCCGCTCCGTCAGATGCCCTTGGTGTGAGCAAACCAAACCCACGTTTGAGCCGTGCAGGGGGCGGGCATGTAACCGGCGACAAACGATCTCCTTGGAAGGCGGGGACCGACATGGCTGACGTGAGCCGGCTGCCGAACGTGGTGGCGGAAGAGTGGGATTGGCAGCTCCGTGGGTCGTGCCGAGGCGCGGACAGCAGCTTGTTCTTCCACACGGACAACGAACGCGGTTCGGCCCGTGAGCGGCGCGAATCGCGGGCCAAGGCGATCTGCCACACCTGCCCCGTGCTGGCGCAGTGCCGCAAGCACGCGCTCGCGGTGCAGGAGCCGTACGGCATCTGGGGTGGTCTTGGCGAGATCGAGCGCCGCGAGCTGTTCCTCCGTGAACGGCGCGCCGGGCGCAAGGCCTTGACCGCGCATTGAGCGCGCCCGGGGCACCGGTCGGCGACGCGCACGACGGCGATCGTGGCGCCCCGTCCGTACTGGGTTAGGGTTGGGACTGTCGTTGCGGGGACAGCCACGCCTACCCGCCGAAGAAGAGCGTGCGTCCGTGTCCGGACTGGGCGCGGCCGTCGCTTGAGACCACAGGCGCGTTCCGGCGCTGAGCGTCGGTTCTCACCTGATGAGGAGAATGTGCATGCCCGCAGCGGACCAGAACACCACGCCGCCCGGTTTCAGCATCACGCTGGACGCCGACGCGTCTGAACCGCGTGTGGTGGTCACCGGTGAGCTCGACCTGCTGACGAGCCCGCAGCTTCAGGAGACCCTCGGGGCCCTGATCACGGACAAACCGTCGGGCCGGGTGGTCGCCGACCTGACCGGCGTGACCTTTTTCGACTCCTCGGCGCTGAACGTGGTGCTCCAGGCGCAGCGCCAGGCCGCCGAGAAGGCGGTCGAACTCGAACTGGTGCCCAGCCCGCAGGTGAGCCGCGTGATCGAGCTCACCGGCGTCGCCGAGCACCTCAGCGTGTCGGAGGAGCCCCCCGCCTGATCCCCCGCTACGGTCGTGGGCTCGTGATCCGCGACACCTGGGGGCGGCAAGATGATGGGGCGGACGCATGCCCTGACGGGGTGGTGCGCGGGCCTCGCGCTCGCGCCCGCCGTCGGAGCGGGCACGGTGCACCAGGCGGTCGTCTTCGCGGCGACCACGGCGGGGTTCGCCCTCCTTCCCGATCTCGACCATCCGGGCGCTCGCGCGTCGAAGCTGCTCGGCTGGTTCACCGGCGCGATCTCATGGGTGCTTCGCCGCGTTTCGGCGGGGCTCTACGCGCTGACCAAGGGGCCTCGGGACGAGAAGGTCACCGGTAAGCACCGGCATCTCTCGCACACCGTCCTGTTCGCCGTCGGCCTCGGCTTCCTGACCTCCTGGGGGACCACCGAGGGCGGTCCATGGGCCGTGTTCGGCGTCGTCGTCCTCGGCCTGCTGCTCGCGGAAGGCGCGCTCGGCGACTGGCTCCTGCCGGTCAGCGGCGCCGCCGTCGGGTGGTGGGTGTGGACCGCCCCGCCGGACAAGGCGGCGCAGCTCGCGGAGATCTCCGGCTGGCTCGGCATCGCCGTCGCGGCCGGATGTTTCGTGCACTGCCTCGGGGACGCGCTGACCGAGTCCGGCTGCCCGTTCCTGTTCCCGATCCCGATCGCGGGCGAGACCTGGTACGAGATCCGGCCGCCGAAGCCGCTGCGGTTCCGCACCGGCAAGAAGGTGGAGAACCGGCTGATCTTCCCGGTGTTCGCGGTCGCCGCGGTGGTGCTGATCCCGGGTGTCTGGGAGTACCTGTTCACCACGGTCCAGGGCCTCCTCACACCGGACGGGACGCAGACCGCGGTGCGGTGAGGAATGCCCCCGTCGCCGTCGGCGTTGAATCGGAACGCCGGACCCGGTTGAGGAGGGGGAACAGTGGACAAGCCCGTGCTGCGCGCCGACGCGCGCCGCAACCGCGCGAAGGTGCTCGCGGCCGCCGAGGAGGCCTTCGCCGTCGACGGCCTGGCCGTCCCCCTCGACGAGATCGCCCGCATCGCCGGGGTCGGCGCGGGCACCGTCTACCGGCATTTCCCCAGCAAGGAAGCGCTCTTCCAGGCCGTCGTGGTGGACCGGCTGGAGCAGTTCGCGCGAGAAGCCCGCGAGCTGCTGGCCGCCGAAGACCCCGGTGAAGCCTTCTTCGACTTCTTCAAACGCGTCGTCCAGCAGGCGTCCCGCAACCGGGCCCTCTGCGACGCGCTCGCCGAAACGACCGGACTGGGTTTCAAGGCGGGCGCGGGCGACGAGTTCCGCTCGGCGACACAGGCGCTGCTGACCCGGGCACAGGCCGCGGGCGCGGTCCGCGAGGACATCGACGGCGACGACCTGCGCGCCCTGATCGCCGGTTGCCTCGCCGCCGAACGGTACTCACTCGAAGAGCGGCATCTCGTGCGGATCATTGTCGACGGATTGCGCACGTTGCGTAACGAAACGTAAGATCAACGCGAGTAGTCCCCGTACCTGCGCTTCGCATGGCGAGGGGGTGCCGGATGTCGAGCCAGGGTTCCGTCGTGGTCGCGGCCATCGCGGGCATCGCGACCGGGTTGCTCGTCGCCGCGCTCTTGGTGGCCGGCCGCGAGCCGCAGCGCCGCGTCTACGAAGTCGGCACGACCCCGGCCCCGGCCTCGACCTCCCGTTCGGTCGGACCGGTCACGGTGACCGTGCCGGCGAGCACCCCGGAGCCGCTCGTCGTCACCCGCACCAGGACGCCGGCGCCGCGCACGGTGACCAGGACCGTGACACCCTCACCCACCTCGACGGAGCTCCCGCCCAGTTCGACCACGGGATTCCGAAGCGACTGATGCAACCAGGGCGGCCTTCGCCTCGTCTGCCCGGTATGCGGCGACTACCCGTTTTCCTGCTCCTGCTCACGGCTTCGACCGCGTGCGGCTCCGGTGAGAAGTCCTGCCCGGCCATCGCCCTGTCGGAGGGGATCTCCCTCGACATCCCGGCCGCCGGGGTCACCCGCGTGTCGCTGGAGTTGTGCTGGGCGGGTGCCTGCGTGACCGAGTCAGCGCCCGGTGGCGAGCACGTCTTCGTCCCGACCCGGGGCCTGCCGACCACGCCGGTCCGGACCACGGTGACCTTCGACGACGGGAAACCCCACGTCCTCGACGTGACCCCGGTGATCGCTTATCCGGCAGGCGAGGCGTGCGGAGGCGGCGTGCCGACCGCGAAGCTGGTCGTGACGCCCGACGGCGGAGTACGGCAAGTACCGTGAAGGCCGCCCTCCCCGGCGGGCGGCCTTCACGGTTTCCCCTGTGGCTAGCCGACGTCGCGACGCCGCCAGCCCATGAGCCCGGCCGCGAGCGCGACCACGGCGACCCCGGTCAGCCAGACCAGCGGTGTCGCGGTGAACTCCGCGGCGGGCAGCTTCGGAACATGCGAGAACGGTGAGGCGTCCACGATCGCCTGCGGCAGGTTCAGCACCGGGCCGAACAGGCTGAGCAGCAACGCCAGCCCGGCGATCGCCCACGCCGCCGTCGTGAACTTCGGCGCCAGGCCGAAGAGTGTCACGGCGAGCCCGGTGATCACCCACACCGCCGGAAGCTGCGCGAGCGACGCGACCACCATGTCGCCGACCGCGTCGCCGACACCGCCGGACCGCATCCCGTTCGAAAGTCCCAAAAGGACACCGCTGACGACCATCATCAGCGCCGTGCCGCCGAACGCGAACACGAGATGGCTCCCGAGCAACCGCAGCCGACCCACACCCGTCGCGAGCAGCGGCTCGACCCGCACCGCGGATTCCTCGGCGCGGAGCCGCAACGCGGCCTGCACCCCGTAGAGCGCGACGACCATCGCGAACAGGCCGCTCATCGCCGCCATGAAGGCGTCGATCAATCCGTCCGTTCCGCCGAGGCGCTGGAAGATCTCCTTCGCCTGCCGGCTTTCCCCGACGACGTCGCCGATCCCGCTCGCCACCGAGCCGAACACCGCGGCGCAGACCGCCGTGCCGATCAGCCAGCCGATCAACGGACCCCGGTGCAGCCGCCACGCCAGCGCGAACGGGCTGCGCAGCGACGCCGCGGCTTCGGCGGGCCCGGGACGCGGCGGGACGATGCCGGTGCCGACGTCGCGCCGCGGGAGCAGCGCGTACCCGGCCGCGCCGACGACCACGGTCGCGCCCAGCGGCAGCAGGAACACCCACCACCGCTCGTCGGCGAACGGCCGGATCCGTTGCGCCCACCCGATCGGGGACAGCCACGAGACCCAGTTCGCGTCGGAGGTCGAGTCGCCGACCGCGCGCAGCAGGAACGCGACCCCGACGGCGGTGGCGCCGATCCCGTTGGCCGTCCTCGAATACTCGGCGACCTGGACGGCGACCGCCGCGATCGCCGTGAAGACCAGCCCGGTCACCGCGGTGGCGGCGCCGAGCGCGAGCGAGCCCTCGACGGGCAGCTTCGCGCCGATCATCAGCGCGGCCTCGACGAGTCCGATGAGGACACTCGCCCCGGCGGACACCAGCACGCCCGCGGTCAGCAGGGCGTACCGGCCGACCACCGCGGAGGCCAGCAGTTCCGCGCGGCCCGAATCCTCCTCGGCCCTGGTGTGCCGGGTGACGGTGAAAACCGCCATCAGCCCGATGACCAGGGCGAGGAAGCCGCCGAGCCGCCACGCGGTGAACCCGCCCGCGGTCGAGAGGTCGAAGGCCGGGCCGTAGATCAGCGAAAGCGACGGGTTCGCGCCCATGCCCGCGGTGAGCCCGGCCCGTTCGGCGGCCGTCGGGTACAGGGTTTCGAACGTGCCCGACGACGTCGAGGGCATGATCCCGGGCAGGACGATCCAGATCGGCAGGACGATCCGGTCCCGCCGTAGCGCCAGCCTGGTCAGCTGCCAGGTGCCGACCAGTCCGTGCGCCGGTCCCGTGGCTACGGGACGGTCCAGCGTCGCGGTCATTTCGCGCTCGCTTCGGTGGTGTAGTGGCGGAGGAACAGCTCCTCCAGCGTCGGCGGCTGGCTGGTCAGGCTGCGGACGCCGACCTGGGTGAGCTGCCGCAGAGCTTCGTCGAGGGAGCGGGTTTCGACGTCGAAGCGGACGCGGTTGCCCTCGACCTTGAGGTCGTGGATGTTCCGGAGTTTCGTGAGCCCGTTCGGCGGGCCCGCCAGCTCGGCCGAGATCGACGTCCTGGTGAGGTGCCGGAGCTCGGCCAGCGTGCCGGTCTCGACGGTGTGCCCGTTGCGGATGATGCTGACCTTGTCGCAGAGCGCCTCGACCTCGGCCAGGATGTGGCTCGACAGCAGCACCGTGCGGCCCTGCTCGCGCTCCTCCTGGATCGCGTACTGGAAGGTGGCCTCCATCAGCGGGTCGAGGCCGGAGGTCGGCTCGTCGAGGATCAGCAGGTCCACGTGCGAGGCCAGCGCGGCCACGATCGCGACCTTCTGCCGGTTGCCCTTGGAGTAGGTGCGCCCCTTCTTCTTGGGGTCGAGGTCGAAGCGTTCGACGAGGTCCTTGCGGCGGCGCTGATCGAGCCCGCCCCGCAGCCGCCCCAGCAGATCGATCACCTCGCCGCCGGAGAGGTTGGGCCAGAGGTTCACGTCGCCGGGGACGTAGGCGAGGCGCCGGTGCAGGCTCGCCGCGTCCTTCCAGGGGTCGCCGCCGAGCAGGCGGACGTCGCCCGAGTCCGCGTGGAGCAGACCGAGCAGGACCCGGACGGTGGTCGACTTCCCCGCGCCGTTCGGGCCGAGGAAGCCGTGCACCTCCCCAGCGGGTACCTGCAGGTCAAGGCCGTCCAAAGCCTTGGTCCGGCCGAAGGATTTGTGGAGGCCGGAGATGGAGATGGCGTTTTCCATGAAGCTGAAGGTACAGTGATTTCACGAAGTTGTGAAGTTAAGAAAACGTATGGATGGTGTGATCACTCTGGGGGAAGTGAGAGAGGATGTGCCCATGACGACGACGCCTGAGAGTGCTTCGAGCACGCAGAGAGACGAGGACGCCGTCCGCCGTTACGTGGAGCACCTGGGCCTCACGCTTTCCCAGATCGGGATGCAGCGGATGCCCGCCAGGGTGTTCGCCGCGTTGATGACCACCGACGCCGGCCGTCTCACCGCGGCCGAGCTGGCCGACCAGCTCTCGGTGAGCCCCGCCGCGATCTCGGGGGCCGTGCGGTATCTGGAACAGATCGGCCTGGTCGCCAAGGAACGCGAGCCCGGCTCGCGCCGCGATCACTACCGGCTCTTCGACGACCTCTGGTACGCCACCTTCATGAAACGCGACCGCATGATCACCATGTGGCGCGACGCGGCCGATGAGGGCGTTTCGGCGCTGGGGTCGGACACGCCCGCCGGCGAGCGGGTCGCCGAGATGCGGGACTTCCTGAGCTTCATGATCAAGGAGCTCAACGACATGTACGCGAAGTGGCACGAGATGCGGGCCGAAAAGGCCAAATGAGCCATCGGGCGCGCGAGTGACCATCTGTCGTGGTGGAGCCGCCCCCTCGGCAGGCTCCATGCCCTGAGTGCCCCTCGGTGATGTAGGAATTGGGACACTCAACGTCCCGATTCCTACATTGTCGGCATCAGGCACGCCGAGTGGCCGACCTCGGCTCGACCGTGTCGCGGCGAGCGTCCGGTGCCGTCAAGCTCCGAGCCGGTGGAGCCATCGGGCGCGCGGGTGACCGCACTCGCGTGATCGAAGCCGGAACTCGCGTGATCGGAGGCGGAACACGTGAGTGCGGTATCCAATCACGCGAGTTGCGCGCCTGATCACGGGAGTTGCGTGCCTGATCACGCGAGTCGCGGACTTCGGACCAGTAGGTATGGAGGACACGGCGGGTTCTGGCCCGAATCGCCACTCACGAGGCCACCGCGACCAGGAGCGTGCCCGCCAGCCTCTCCGCCCATTCGTCCAACTCCTCCGGGGGCGGCTCCCGGTCCTCGAAGGACGCCAGGAACGCGTACTGGAAACACGCCCCGAGCAGCAGCGACGCCGAAGCGTCCAGGTCCGCGTCCTCGCGGATCCTGCCGAGCCGGACCTCCTCCCGCAGGTACTCGGCGACACGCGCGAGCGGGACCTCCGGTCCGCGGTCCCTGCTCATGACCCGTTCCCGATGGGTCGCGAGCAGTTCCCGCGACGAGAACAGCGACACCGCGATCGGGAAGCTCTCCAGGTAGAACGACAGCGTGATCCGCGCCAGCCGGGCGAGGTTCGCCGCGAGCGGGGCGTCCGCCGCGGCTTTCATCAGCTCGTCCAAGGTCGTCCCGAGCGCGGGCAGCCGCTCGGTGAGCACGCTCGTGAAGATCTCGGTCTTGTCCTTGAAGTGCTTGTACAGCAACGCCTCGGAGTAGCCCGCCGCCTGCGCGATGGCCTTCGTCGTGGCGTGCGCGTAGCCCTGCTCGCGCATCACCTTCGCCGCCGCGGCGACGATCTCCTCGCGGCTTCCCATGTTCGCTCCTGAGGGCTTCTCAGCGTTCGCTCGACAAGTGGTAAGTGAACACTCACCATAGTGGGTGAGTGTTCACTAACCCAGGAAGGCGTGACCATGAAGCTCACTGTTCTCGGTGCCACGGGCGGGGTCGGCTCCGAAGTCGTCAAGCAGGCACTGGCCGCCGGCCACCACGTCACCGCGGTCGTCCGCGACCCGTCCCGGCTCACCGTCGAGGGCGACCTGCTGGAGGTGGTCGTCGCGCAGCTGGCCGAACACGGCGCGCTGACCGAGGCGGTGTCCGGACGCGACGTGGTGATCTCCGCCCTCGGCGCCCGCGACCGCAACCCGACGACCATCGTCACCGACGGAGCCCACGCCGCCGTCGCCGCGCTCGGCTCGGCGGGCGTCCGGCGGCTGCTGCTGGTGAGCGCCAGCGGACCGTTCGTCGACGGCGACGCCTTCTTCACCAGGAACGTCGTCAAGCCGATCCTGGGCAGGATCCTCCGGCACGCGTTCACCGACATGATCGCCGCCGAGCGGATCGTGCGCGCGAGCGAACTCGACTGGACGATCGTGCGTCCGCCGCGTCTGCTGAACGGGCCGCACACCGGCGAAATCGCCGCCCGGACCGACGGCAACGTCCGCGGGAGCTACAGCATCAACCGCGCCGACGTCGCCGATTACCTGCTCCGCGCGGCCGCGGACGACTCGCTCGTCCGTCAGACGGTCTCGATCGCCCACGGCTGACCTTCCCCGCGTTCAGTCCTCTCGATGCGGTTGTTGCGTGCGCAACGATCGCGTTCAGAGGACGAAACGCGGCAGTAGGGTCCTGACGTGATCAGCCGTGCGGTGGTGCTCGCCCCGATCCTTCTCGCGCAAGCCGTCCGGGTGCGCCGTACGACGCCCAGGCTGCCCGGTGCCGCGGGGCCGGTCACCGGCCTGGTGGCAGGCGACGGCGACCCGGTGCGGCTCGCGGTGCTCGGCGAGTCCACAGTGGACGGAGTCGGCGCGCCGACGCACGCCGAGGGGCTGACCGGACGGCTCGCGGAGGAACTCGCGTGGGACGGCCGCGCCGTCGCCTGGCAGGCGCTCGGCCGGACCGGCGCCAACGCCCGCGTGGTGCGCGAGGACCTGGTGCCGCTGCTCGAACCCGCCGACCTGGTCGTGATCGCGCTCGGCGTCAACGACACGATCGAACTGCATTCGGCCACGCGCTACCGGCGTGACCTGCTCGACCTGATCGTCGCAGTGCGACGTCGCGTGGGGCGGGTCCCGGTGGTGCTGGCCGGCGTGCCGCCGATGGGCCGGTTCCCCTCGCTGCCGCGTCCGCTGCGGGACGTCCTCGGCGCGCGGTCGGCCGTCCTCGACGCCGCGGCCGCCCGGCTGGCCCTGCTGCCCGGCGTCGTCCACGTCCCGATGCCGGCCGCGATGCTGGATCCCGCGACCTTCGCCGAGGACCGTTTCCACCCCGGCCCCGAGGGCTACCGGCGCTGGGCGGGACAACTCGCGGAAGTGAGCCGACGGCTACTCAGCGACACCTTTTCGGGGTAAAAGCGCTGATCAGGTCACTCGCTTGCCACAGATTAAGAAATTTCCATGAAAAAGCTGGCTCTGCGTGTATCTGGTGGCAGCCTCGTTGCGTCCTATGGAGCAGTCGAGGAAATGAGGGACACCCGATGACGACCGAGACCAACACCGCGCCCGTCGACGACGAGGCCACGGCCACCGAAGACCTCGAAGAGACGACCCCGAAGCCGAAGCCGATCACGGCGCCGGTCCCGCCCCGTCCCGGCACCAGCCCGGACGGCAACTGGGACCCGTACGGCACCAACCCGCCGTCGAACTGAATGAACACAGACAGGTGATGTCCGGAGGCCGAGGGGGCCGCCGGGCATCACCTCCGGGTGCTCCTTCGGGGGAGGGGGACGCCCGGACGCGGGCCCGTTGGGGAGCGGGCCCGGGGGGAGGGAAAAAAGGACCGGCCGGTGCGCAGTCCACACCTACTCGCGCCGGCCGGTGCCTTTGTCCTTCACCTCAGACCGAGGGGGACCACCGAAACTCGACAAAAAAGTTAGTGACTTGATGTATCCCAGAGCCTCTTGCACGCTCCTTCTCCCCGAAGGGCCCGCGATACTGCCAGCGCCGACACGAAGACACGTCCGAAGTGGGGCAGATACGGTGACCGACGTGCAAACGACCGAGGTAGACCCGCCATGGGAAGGACTGACCGGTGCCGACCTGCATGCCGCCTGCATGCGCGCGGCGCGGGCCGGTGACCGCCAGGCGATGGACAGACTTGTGCACGAGCTGACCCCGCTCGTGTGGCATGTCGCGCGCGCGAACGGGCTCGATCGCCTGACCGCTGAGGACGTGGTCCAAACGGTGTGGCTCGCGCTCTTCAGCCAGCTCGAAAAACTCCGTGACCCCAAAGCGCTCGCCGCCTGGTTGATCACCACCACCAGGCGCGAGGCCCAGCATCCCTTCGGCCGCCGCGCTCAGCCCGTCCCGCTGACCGACGAGCTGGCCGAAAGCATGGAGAGCACCCATCCGGCCCCCGAAGAGGAAGCCGTCCGCGCCGACCGGGATCGCCGGGTCTGGCGCGCCTTCCTTCGCCTGCCGCACCGCTGTCAGCAGCTCCTTCGGCTGACCGTGCTCGCCGGGCGGGCCGAATACCAACTGGTCGCCGAAGCACTCCGTATGCCGCGCGGAAGTGTCGGCCCGACCAGGGGCCGTTGCCTCGAATCGATGCGCGACCTGCTGGCCCACGAAGGGGGAAGCCGATGAACGACCTCGGGACGCCGGGGGAGATGACCTCCCCGGGCGATGAGGAGTTGCTCGCCGATATCGGACGTTTCATGGACGAACTGGACCCGCCACCGGGAGACCTGGTGCAGCGGGTTCAGTTCGCGCTCGCGCTCGAAAACCTCGACGTCGAGGTCGCCCGCTGGGAACGGATGGACGCCACCGCGGGCGTTCGCGGCAGCGACACCGGCACGATCACCTTCACCGTCAGCGACCTGACCGTGATGATCAACCTCACCAAGATCGGCAAGAAGCACCGGATCGACGGCTGGCTCGTGCCCGCCGGCGAGTACGGAGTGGAGGTTCGCGTCGCCGAGCACGGCACGAGTTCCACCACCGCCGACGAAGGAGGCCGGTTCGTGCTGGACAACGTCCCCCAGGGCACCACCCAGATCGTGATCCACCTCGGCGACGTGACCTGTCGCCGAACGGTCGTGACACCGACAGTGGTGCTGTAACCGGACGGCTGTTCCGTTATGCGGCGTGGGTGTGCTCCCATAGTGCGTGTGCCCGCGCAGCCTTCCGTCGTCGACGCCGTAGTCGAATCGGCGGCCGATCTGCACCGCCGGGCCAGGGTCGCGGCTTCCGACCACGGGCCCGGCGCGGCGATCAGGTTGCTGCAGACCGGGTTGTCCCGTCTCGGGCGGGTGGACACGGACAGCCCCGAACGGCTGGAGATCCGGGTCCGGATCTTGGTCAGTCTCGCGGCGGCGGAAGCGGAGATCACGTCCCAAGAGGACGGTTTCGTCCGGCTGGACGAGGCGGAGCGGACACGGCTTCGGCTGCCGAGTGGTGAAGCCCGGCGGGAACTGGGTTTCATCGTCGTATTGCAGCGCGCGCTGGTGATGATGCGCGTGGGGCGGCTCGACGAATCGCTCGCGCTCTACAACGCGGTGATCCCCCAGCTCGTCGCCGAGGCGGACAGGCACAGTCTCCTGCTGACCAGGACCTTGGTGAACCGGGCCTGGCTTCAGCTGCAGAAGACCAATCCCGTCGACGCGCACCGGGACCTCGCCGACGCACTCGATCTCGCCGTCGAACACGGGCACCGGATGCTGGAAGGGAAGATCCGGCACAACCTGGGTGATCACGCCCAGTTGCTCGGCGACATCCCCGAAGCGCTCCGGCACTACGAGCAGGCTGCTTCGATCTTCGTCACCGACGGGCCTGGTTCGCTGCCGCTCGTCCGGCTCGACCAGGCGAAGGCGCTGCTCACCGCCGGGCTCGGCGAGGAGGCGGCGCGACACCTCGACGAGGCGATCCCCGAACTCCGGGGCAACGGCGCCCACCATCTCGTCGCGGAAGCGGAGGTCGCGCGGGCCGGGGCCGCCATTCTGGAGGGTGACCACGTCCTCGCGAAGAAGCTCGCGACGTCCGCACGGCGGAGCTTCCTGCGGCGTGGCAACGGCCGGTGGGCCGAGATCGCCGAGCTGACCAGGCTTCGCGTCGACGCGGTGAAGGTCTTGGCGGACCGGGAGAAGAAGCCGTCCGCGAAACTGCCGGAGCGGCTGGCCGATCTCGCCATCCGGTTGGCGGGCCTGGGGCTGCGCGACGAAGCGGGCGCGGCCCGGATGTTCGCGGTGCGGCTGCTGATCCGTCGCGGGGAGACGGCCGCCGCGCAGGAACTCCTGGCGCAGGTACCGAAACCGCGGCAGACCACACCGATCGACCACCGGATGCAGCTGCGGTTGTGCCGGGCCGAACTCGCGGTGGCGTCCCACCGGCCGCGTTCGGCGCTCGCGCAGGCGCGGGCCGGGCTGGCGGAGCTCGGGCAGATCCGCGACCGCATGGGCGGGCTCGACCTCGTGTGCGGGACGGCGGCGCACGGCGAAGAGCTGGGCAAACTCGCGCTGACGCTGGTGCTCAAGAAGGCGAGGCGCAGCGGCGCCGGAGCGAAGAGCCTGTTCGCGTGGCTGGAACGCACGCGCGCGCAGGTGTACCGCTACGAGCCGCTCCCGGTCATCGAGGATCCCGCGCTCGCCCGGCACATCAACGAAATGCGGCACGTGCAGGGGACGATCCAGGCGCGGCGGCTGTCCGGTGAACCGGTCGGGAAGCTCGAAGAGCGCTACGACCGCTTGCAGCGGGAGGCGACGCGGCTCGGGTGGTACACCAGCCAGTGGGGTCGCCCGCGGCCGGTCTCGGCACCCGAAGAGGTGGTCGAGCGGCTCGGCGATCGCGTGCTGGTCAGCCTGATGGGGTATCGCGACACCTTGTACGCGGTGGTCGTCGACCGCGGCCGGTTCCGGCTCCTGAAGCTGGGGCCGCTCGGGGAGATCGTCGAGACGGCGCGGCAGTTGCACGCGGATCTCGACGCGCTGGCGCCGGACAACCTGCCCGCGCCGCTGGTCGAGGTCGTCACCGGTTCCGCGCGGCGGCGGGCGGACAAACTGGACCGGCTGATCTCCGCGTCGCTGGCGAAGACGCTGGAAAACCGTGAGCTGATCATCGTGCCGATCGGCTCGCTGTACGCGTTGCCTTGGGGCGCTTTGCCTTCCCTGCACGGACATCCGGTGTCGATCGCGCCGTCGGCGACCGCCTGGGTGACCGCGTCGGGGCGGCGGAACTCCGGCCCGGTGCTGCTCGCCGGCGGGCCGGGGGTGCCGGGTTCGGTGGGTGAGGTGCGGAACCTGCGGGCCGTGTACCCGCAGGCACGGCTCGTCGACGGGAAGGACGCGACCAGCGACACCGTCCTGTCCGCTTTGGACGGTTCCGGCATGGCGCACCTGGTCGCGCACGGCGCGCACGAACCGGCGAACGCGTTGTTCTCGCGGCTGGAACTGGTCGACGGCCCGTTGTACGCGCACGAAACCGCTCGGCTCGCGAAGCCGCCGGAACGGGTGGTGCTGGCCGCGTGCGAACTCGCGATGAGTCACATCCGGCCCGGCGAGGAGGCGCTCGGTTTCGCCGGGACGTTGCTCGCCAGCGGCTCGCGGACGGTCATCGGCGCGATCGCGCGGGTCGGCGACAAGGCGGCCGCCGCCGCGATGGCCGATCTGCACCGGCGGCTGGCGCTAGGGACCGCGCCCGCTCTGGCGCTCGCGGAAGCGACCGCGGCCGATCCGCTGCGGCGCCCCTTCCTGTGCCTGGGTGCGGGCTGAGGTTTCTCGCCCTTGCGTGGTGAAAGCTCCCTTCGCCGCGTCTCATGCGGCGAAAGCTCCCTTCGCCGCGTCTCACGCGTGGTGAAAGCGTCCTTCACCGCGTCTCATGCGGCGAAAGCGTCCTTCACCGCGTCCTATGTGGCTATGGCGTCCTTCGGCTACCCACAGGAGTTGTCCACAAGCACCGCCCTCTGTGGACAACTCGGCCGAGCGCCCGTTCCCGCCGCCCAGCGCCGGTAGACTGGACTCGGGGTCGCCCCCCTTGGGAAGGGCGGGGGGTGGGGTCAGGCGCGTTCGGCGTGTTTCACCAGGCGCGTGGCCAGGATCGAGATCACGGTGCGCAGGGCCGTGCGGACGGCGGCGCCGGTGCCGGGCAGCGGTTCGGTGAACCGGCCGGTCCACCGGAGATCCGTGCCGCCGGAAGCGTTCGGCGTGAAAGACACTTCGGCGCGATAGTCCTTCAGCAGCGCGAGACCCGCGAAGCCGTAGACGTGCTTTCGGTCCTGTTCGTACTCCAGCGTCTCTTCGTGGAGGTACACCGGCCACAGGCCGACGGCCCGCACCGCGCCCACGCCGTCCGCGCCCGGTTCCCGCGCCCAGCGCGAGTGGAACACCACCGGCTTCGCCCATTCCGACCACCGGGAACCGTCGGCCTCCAGCGCGAACAGCGAAGCGGGCGAGGCGCTGCTCGTCCGGTTGACCTCGAAGGAGTACGTCTTGCCCATGTGGCGACGATAACCGCTCCGAACGCCACGGATAAGTAAAGATAGGGACGTGAGCACGCCGCGCCGCGAGATCGCCGCACCACATTGGCTGGTGCAGCTGCTCCGCAGCACACCGGTTCCCATTCCGTGGAACATGGTCGCCCGCGCCGTCCTCGCCCTCGCCGTCCCGCTCGCCGTCGGCTACGCGCTCGGCGACATCGGCGTCGGCGCGCTCGTCTCCACCGGCGCCCTGCCCACCGTCCTTTCCGAATCCGCCGGCCCGTACCGCTACCGCGCGCGGCGGCTCGGCGGCGCCACCGCGGCGGCGGGTCTCGGCTACTTCGCCGGGTTGATCACCGGCGGCGTCCCCGCCGCGTCCATCCCGGTCGTCGTCGGGGTCGCGGCGGTCTCCGCCCTGATCAGCGCGGCGGGCAGCAACGCGTCGGTCGCCGGACTCCAGATGTTCGTCTTCTGCGTGCTCGGCACCGGCCAGCACGTCACCGGCCTGCGCGTCGAAGTCCTCCTCGGCTACTTCTGCGCCGGCGCCGCCTGGAGCCTGCTGATCGCGCTCGCCACCTGGACCTTCCGCGCCACCAGCCCCGAACGCGGCGCCGTCGCGCACGTCTACGTCGAGCTCGCCGCGATGCTCTCCGCGACCGACGAGGCCACCTCCCGCGTCGCGCGGCACCAGCTGACGACCGCGATGAACACCGCGTACGACCGGCTGCTCACCGCGCGATCCTGGCTGTCCGGCCGCGACGCCACCTACCGCCAGCTGCTCAACCTGCTCTCGGCCAGCACACCCGCCGTCGAGGCGTCGGTGGCGATGGTCAACGCCGGCCGCCACGCCCCGGACGACGTGATCGACCACTTCATCGCGACCTCGGCCGCCGTCCTCGCGAACCAGGAACTCCCGGAGCCTCCCGAAGCGCCCGAAGACGCCGACCCGGTCCTCGCCGCGCTCTACGCCGGGCTCGCCCGGATAGGCAAGGGCGACAACAGGAAACGGCGCGAGGTCCAGCCTTGGCACAAACGCCTTCGCGGCTGGGCGGGTTCGCTCGTCTCCGGCCCGCTCACCTGGTTCGCCGCGCTCCGCCTCACGTTGTGCGTCGCGATCGCCGAAGTCGTCGCGCTGCTCGTCCCGTTCGAACGGTCCTACTGGATCACGCTCACCGTCGGCATCGTGCTCAAACCGGACTTCGGCTCGGTCTTCGGCCGCGCCGTGCTGCGCGGCATCGGCACGGTGATCGGCGTGGGCATCGGCGCGGCCGTGCTCGCCGCGGGCGGCGAGGGCTGGCTGCTGGTGCTGCTGATCGCCGTCTTCGCGGGCGGCGTCGCGGTCGGCAAGGTCCGCAACTACGGCATCCTCAGCGCCTTCGTGACCCCGCTGATCATCCTGCAGATGGACCTCGCCAGCACCGGAAGCTGGAACATCGTGCTCGCCAGGCTCGTCGACACCGTGCTCGGCTGCGCGATCGTCCTGCTCTTCGGCTACCTGCTCTGGCCGGGCAGCCGGCGGCCACAGGTCGGCGGACGGCTCGCCGACAGCCTCGACAGCCTGGTGAAGTACGTCGACAAAGGACTCGTGCTCGCGCCGTCCGGCGAGGCCCGGCTGGACCGCTCGCGCGCCCGTCGCCGCGCCTACCGCGCGCTGGCCGACCTGCGGACCGCGTTCCAGCAGGTCGTCGTCGAACCCTCCGCCGCCGGACGGCAGGCCGTCGCCTGGTGGCCGGTGATCGCCGGGCTCGAACGCGTCGCCGACGCCGTCACCGAGGTCGGCGTCACCCTCGGACGCGGCGCCCCCGCCCCCGACGAGGCCGACATCGCGCTCCTGACGGCGGCCCTCGCCGAACTCGCGGCCGCCGTCCGCGAGGAACGGGACCCGGCGGAGATGCCGATGCCCGACAACGAGCAGCTGTCCGGCGTCGTCGACCAGATCGGCGCCGCCTTCGACGCCGTGCGCGGCCCCGACCTCGTCGAACGCGCGCCGTTGCGGCTGGTCCGGCGCTTCCTGCCGTATCACCGCCGCGCCTGACCACCCACCCGTACGGGGGATGGGTGAGCATCATCTCGAACTAATGTTCGAGTTTTCACGCATAATCGACGCATGCTCGACACTGGTGACACGCTGCCGCCGGGGCCGCGTCACCTGCACATGGTCCGGCCCAACCAGCCCGTTTGGGTCGATCTCACGCTGGTGTACCCCGTCGGCGCGGTGAAGGCCCGCCTGCCCGACGGCCTGGACCTGACCGCCACCGTCCCCGGACTGCTGGGGATGTGGCGGGCCACGACGACGGGGCACTGGGTCGGCTGGGTCACCTTCCAGCTCGGCCCGGTCGGCCGGGGCGGCACGACGCATTCGCAGTGGGTGCTGGCCGAGGCGCTGCGGCCACGCGAGCACCGGAACACGTGGTCGGGCAGCTTCCCCTCCGAGCGGAGGCGATGATCGTCCCGGCCCGTGGACGGTATTGATCGCACGCCAAAACACGCCCACGATGGCCACGTGTCCACCATCCTGGAGTCCTCGCCGATCCGTTCGGTGGGCGAAGGTGCCGTCGCGCTGTTCCTGCGCCGTGGACGTTTGGGCTCTCCGCCCGCGTAGCTCCTCATCTCGCCAAGTCGTCCGACGGTGAATCCAGGGAGCCCCCATGTCCATCGAACTGCCCGACCGTGTCCGTCTTCGCCCCGCGACCGTCCCCGACGGCGGAATCCTCGAAGGGCCACGCCTGCTGCGGCGCTTGCCGGAAGGTGTCGAGGAGCGCCTGTACGAACTTTTCTCGCTACGCCCGCTGGGAAGGGTGATCGGCGCCGAGATCGGCGGCGTCGACCTCGCCCGGCCGCTGACCCCCGAGCTCCACGCCGAGCTGAATCGCGCGCTGCTGGAGTGGAAGGTGCTGTTCTTCCGCGATCAGGACATCACTTCGGCGCACCAGCGCGCGTTCGCCGCCAACTGGGGCGAACTGGAGACGAACCCGTTCATCCCCAAGGGGGAGACCGAGGACACCACGCGGTTCGCCCGATCCGCGACCATGCCCGCCTTCGAGAACATCTGGCACGTGGACGTCACGTTCCGGCCCGCGCCGGCGCTCGGCTCGGTCCTGCGGCTGATCGAGGTCCCGCCGGTGGGCGGCGACACGATGTGGGCCGACATGGCCGCCGCCTACGACAACCTGCCCGAAGACATCCGCGAGCGGATCGACGGGCTGACCGCGGTGCACGACTTCATCCCCGGCTTCGACCGCTTCTCCGATCCGGAACTCCTGCTGCGCCACCAAGACGCGTTCCCGCCGGTCGAGCATCCGGTCGTGCGCACGCATCCGGAGACCGGACGCCGCACCCTCTTCGTGAACCAGGCCTTCACGACGCATATCGTCGGCATCGACCGCGACGAGAGCGACCGGCTCCTGCGGTACCTGTTCAGCCGGGCTCACATCCCGGAGTTCCAGGTGCGCTTCGCCTGGCGGCCGGGTTCGGTGGCCTTCTGGGACAACCGCGCCACCCAGCATTACGCCGTCAACGACTACCACCCGTACGCGCGAGTGGCCGAACGCGTCGCCATCGTGGGCGACCGGCCGTTCTGAGCGTCCCCACGACGGGTGATCGTCGAGGCGTGTTCACCGGTCCTTGTGTGACGATGAAGCCATGGGCATCAACTTCGATGAATTGAAGAACAAGGCCACCGACGCTCTCCGCGAGCACAACGACAAGATCGAGGGCGGCCTGGACAAGGCGGCCGACTTCGCCAAGTCGAAGTTCTCCGGTCACGACTCCCAGATCGACTCGGGTGTCGAGAAGGCGAAGGGGTTCATCAACAAGTTCGACGACACCCCCGACAACCCCCAGCCCCAGAACCCTCCGCAGGGTCAGTAACCTCCCGCGTTTCGTCCTCTGAACGCGGTACTTGCGTGTGCAAGGACCGCATTCAGAGGACGAAACGCGTCAGGAGACCTCGCCGATCGCGGTGTCGCCCTCGAGGGCCGTGATCCGGCCGCCGCGCTCCCCGAGCGCGATCAGACCGTCGCGCGCGTCCGGGGCGCTCAGGCTGACCCGCACCCCCGCGCGTTCCGCGTCCTTGCTGGCCGCAAACGCTTGCGCGCCCTCGTGACCCGCGTTGACCGTCACCGCGAGACCACCTGTCGACGCCAGCGAACCCCGCGCCGCGCCCAGCCGCCCGAGCGCCTCGTCGACGATCGGCAGCAGCGCGTCCCGGTTGCCCTCGGTCATCGCCCGCACCAGCGCCGGGCTCGACCCGGCCACCCGCGTGCCGTCCGTATAGGACCCGGCGGCCAGCGACATCGCCAGCGGCCCGCCCTGCGCGCCGATCGTGGCCAGGATGGCCGCGAAGATATGCGGCAGATGCGAGATCCGCGCGACCGTCTCGTCGTGCGAGTCCGCGGGCAGCGGCACGACGTGCGCGCCGACGTCCAGCACGAGCTGGGCGACCTCCGCCCACGCCGTCAGATCGGTGTCGTGCTCGACGCCCAGCACCCACGCCGCGCCACCGAACAACGCCGGATTGCTCGCCTTCCAGCCCGAGTTCGCCGTCCCGGCCATCGGATGCCCGCCGACGAACTTCGCGTACGGCGCGCGGCGCCGGACCGAGTCGAGCACCGGCCCCTTCACGCTGGTCACGTCGGTGAGCACGCAATGCCCGGCAACCCGCGAAACGGTACGAAGCACCTCTTCGACCGCAGGCAGCGGCACCGCGAGCACGATCATCGCGTCCCGCTCCGCCGCCTTGCTCAGCGCCGCTTCGACCTGTGTGGTGACGTCGAAACCCGCTCTGCTGGCGGCGTCCGCGTCAGCTTCGGAGGTCGTCGCCCCGAACGTGGTGCGGCCGATCGAATGCGCCGCGCGCAGCAGCGAACCACCGATCAACCCGAGCCCGATCACGCATACGTCCCGCACAAGGCTCATCCTGCCATCTAGGTGGCCACTCGTCAGAGAACGGCGGCCAGGCGGGTTCCCTGATCGATCGCCCGTTTGGCGTCCAGTTCGGCCGCGACGTCGGCGCCGCCGATCAGGTGCACCGGCAGTCCGGCCGCCCGCAGGTCGTCGACGAGGTCACGCACCGGCTCCTGCCCCGCGCAGACGACGACCGTGTCGACGTCGAGCACGCGCGGCTTGTCACCGACGGTGATGTGCAGGCCGTCGTCGTCGATCCGCTCGTAGGCGACCCCGGTGAGCTGCTCGACGCGTTTGGCCTTCAGCGCGGCCCGGTGCACCCAGCCGCTGGTCTTGCCCAGCCCCGCGCCGATCCCGGACTTCTTGCGCTGCAGCAGGAACACCTGCCGCGGTGACGGCTCGATCTTCCGCTCGGTCAGCCCGCCCGCGGCCCGCTCGGGATCGGTGACACCCCATTCGGCCATCCACGCGTCCAGATCGAGCGCGGGGGAGGTGGCGTGCGTCAGGAACTCGCTGACGTCCACGCCGATCCCGCCCGCGCCGATCACGGCGACCTTGCCGCCCACCGGTTTCCCGTGCCGGACCACGTCCACATAGGACAGAACCTTGGGATGGTCGATACCGGGAAGCGACGGCACCCGCGGTGTCACGCCGGTGGCCAGCACGACCTCGTCGAACCCGGCGCCGACCAGGTCGGCCGCGGCGACGCGAGTGCCGAGCCGCACCTTGACGCCGGTGACCTCCAGCCGTCGCGTGTAATACCGGATGGTCTCCGCGAACTCCTCCTTGCCCGGGATCTTGCGCGCGATCCCGAACTGGCCGCCGATCTCGTCGTCGGCTTCGAAGAGTTCGACCGCGTGCCCGCGTTCGGCGAGGCCGGTCGCGGCCGCGAGCCCGGCGGGACCCGCGCCGACGACGGCGACGCGTTTGGTCTTGCGGGTGGGCGAAAGCGTCAACGTCGTCTCGTGTCCCGCGCGCGGATTCACCATGCAGGAAACCAGCTTCCGCTTGAAAGCGTGGTCGAGGCAGGCCTGGTTGCACGCGATGCAGGTGTTGATCTCGTCCTCGCGCCCGGTCTCGGCCTTGCGGATCCATTCCGGGTCGGCGAGGAACGGCCGCGCCATCGACACCAGGTCGGCGTCGCCGCCGGCCAGCGCCTCCTCGGCGACCTCGGGCATGTTGATCCGGTTCGACGTGACCACCGGGATCCCGACGTGCGGCTTGAGTTTCCCGGTCACCCAGGTGAACGCCGCGCGCGGCACGGACGTCACGATCGTCGGCACCCGCGCCTCGTGCCAGCCGATACCGGTGTTGATGATCGTCGCGCCCGCCTCTTCGACCTCCTTGGCCAAAGCGACGACGTCCTCCCAGCTTTGCCCGCCCTCGACGAGGTCCAGCATGGACAGCCGGTAGATGATGATGAAGTCCTCGCCGACCGCCTCCCGCGTGCGGCGCACGATCTCGACCGCGATCCGCCGCCGGTTTTCCGCGCTGCCGCCCCATTTGTCGGTGCGTTTGTTGGTCCGTTCGGCGAGGAACTGGTTGATGAAGTAGCCCTCGGAGCCCATGATCTCGACGCCGTCGTAACCCGCTTCCTTGGCCAGGAAGGCACAATCGGCGAACGCGCGGATCTGGCGCAGCACACCGTATCCGGAAAGGGGCCGCGGTTTGAAGGGATTGATCGGCGCCTTGATGCCGGACGCGGAAACGCTCAGCGGGTGATAGGAATACCGGCCCGCGTGCAGGATCTGGAGCGCGATCTTGCCGCCCGCCTCGTGCACCGGATCGGTGAGTTGCTTGTGCGCCTTGGCTTCCGCGCGCGTCGACAGCTTCGACGCCAGCGGGAGGAGCCAGCCGGTCCGGTTCGGCGCGAAGCCGCCGGTGACGATCAGTCCGACGCCGCCGCGGGCGCGTTCGGCGTAGTACTCGGCCAGTTGCGGGAAATGCGCTTCCTTGTCCTCGAGGCCGGTGTGCATCGAGCCCATGATCACCCTGTTGCGCAGGGTGGTGAAGCCGAGGTCGAGAGGGGACAGCAGGTTCGGGTACGGGCTCATCGCTGGTCCTTACGCATCGTGGTGGAATGCCCGGAGGACTTCCTCGAGCCACTCGACGTGGCCCTGTTCGGTTCGGATTCCTCCGCGCAGCACGAGGAACTGATGCAACGACTGTCCACTGAGGACGCTGGGGTCGGGGAAGTCGCGCTTCTCGATCAGCAGGTACGCGTCGAGCTGTGCCGCGTGCGCGTCGCGATGCCGGGTAACCTCGGCGGCGACGGCGGCCGGATCGCCGAGCGCCGCGCCGCGGATCTTCACGGCGAGCTCCCTGGCGGTGGCCGACGGATCGGGTTCGGCGAGCCAGCGGGCGAGCTCGGCCCGCCCCGCGTCGCCGACGGTGTACACCTTCTTGTCGGGTTTCCCGGACTGCGCGACCTGGTCGACGGTGACCCAGCCCGCGTCCTCCATCCGCTTGAGGACGCGGTAGATCTGCTGGTGGGTGGCGCTCCACCACAGTCCGATGGACTTCTCGAAGCGGCGCGTCAGCTCGTAGCCCGAGCCGGATCGCTCGGACAGCGAGACCAGGATCGCGTGCTCCAGTGCCATGCACCTAGTTTCATATGCACCTAGTTGCACGGCAAGGCGACGCGCGTCACTTACATGGTTACGGCTTGCGGGCGATACCCCCGATGACGCGGGACTCCGACGGCGAAGCGGCGAAGATCGTCTTCTCGTCCGGGTGCCACGCCGGCGCGTAGACCAGGCCCGGCTCCAGCAGCGGCCAGCCGCCGAAGAAGCGCCGGAACTCGTCCATGGTGCGCAGGAAACCGGGGTTCGTCGTGGTCTCGTAGTACTCGAGGATGTCCAGCAGCGCCTGCCGTTCCTCGTCGTTGGCCGGGTTCTCGTTGGTCATCTGCGAGAGCACCAGCAGCGAACCCGGCGCGAGCCGGTCGCGGTAGAAGTCCAGCAGCCCGTCCGGGTCCTGCTCGTCCTTGATGAAGTGCATGACCGCGTTGATCACCAGCGCGATCGGCTCGCGGACGTCGATGATGCCGGAGTCCATCACCCGGGCCCAGAGATCCTCGGGATCGAACAGATCCGCCGCGATCGCGTGGTGGCGGTCCGGGTCGGCGGTGTCGGCGAGCAGCAGCGTCGAATGCGCGAGCGCGATCGGCTCGTTGTCGATGTAGAGGACGTGCGTGTCCTCCTGCGGCCGCGCCTCGTCGGCGACCTCGTGCACGTTGCCCGCGGTCGGCAGCCCGGAGCCGATGTCGACGAACTGCTTGATGCCCTGTTCGGCGCAGTGCCGCACGGCCCGGCCGAGGAACTGCCTGCTGGTCTTGCAGTAGTCGCCTATGAGTGGCAGGCGCTCGCGCACCTTCTCGGCGAAGTTGCGGTCGATGGCGTAGTGCGTGTCGCCGCCGATGAAGTAGTCGTAGACGCGGGCCGCGGACGGCCGGTCCAAGCTGTTCTCGACGGCCTTGAGCGCCGCGTCGTGATCGATCATCGCCATCCCTTTGTCCGCGCCGGAAATCCCATGCTAACCGGCCGGGAGGTAGGCCTCGCGGTAGGCGTTGACGGATTCGGTCAAGCGATCGAGCTCCGCGCGGGTGCGGGCGAGACCGGCCGCGTCGAGGCCCATCGCCTCGCCGATGATCTTCGGGATCCCGCTCGCGCGTTCCCTGAGCGCGGCGCCGTCCCCGGTCAGGCTGATGCGCACGGACCGTTCGTCGTCGGCCTGCCGGACGCGCTGGACCAGTCCGGACTTCTCCAGTCTCTTGAGCAGCGGGGACAGCGTGCCGGAGTCGAGGTTCAGCACGGTGCCGAGCTCCTTGACCAGCCGCTCGTCCTCCTCCCAGAGCGCGAGCATCACCAGATACTGCGGATAGGTCAGGCCCAGGTCGTCGAGCACCACGCGATAAAGCGCGGTCACGGCCCGCGATGCCGCGTAGAGCCCGAAGCACAGCTGATCGTCCAGGCACAGCGAGCCGGTGTTGTCCGTGGGCATCGGTCCTCCTCGTCCCCATGGTGCGCCGATCATGCCGCAGACCGCCACTTGAGTGGGCTAAATCTCCTTGAGCACATTTTAGTTGTGCACAACTGAGTTGCGAGCTACCTTTACCGCATCGACTTCGGAACCCAGGAGGCAGAAATGACCGCCAACCCGCACAACCTGGCCCTCGAACCGGCCGCGCAGGCCTTCGTGGAGGCCACCGCCACGCCGCCGTTCCTCTTCCAGCTTCCGCCGGAGGAAGGACGCAAGGCCGTCGACGAGGTCCAGGGCGGCGACGTCGAGCTGCCCGCCGCGGACGTCGAGACCACGCAGGTGGACGGCGTCGAGGTCCGCATCGTTCGGCCGCAGGGCGTGACCGGGCCGCTGCCCGTGATCGTCTACATCCACGGCGCCGGCTGGGTCTTCGGGAACTTCCACACCCACGAGCGCCTGGTCCGCGAACTCGCCGTCGGCGCGGGCGCGGCCGTCGTCTTCCCCGAATACGACCGCTCGCCGGAGGCGCGGTACCCGGTCGCCATCGAGCAGAACTACGCCGTGGCGAAGTGGGTCGCCGAGCACGGCGCCGAAAACGGGCTGGACGGCACCAAGATCGCGATCGCCGGGGACTCCGTCGGCGGGAACATGACCGCGGCGCTCACCTTGCTCGCCAAGCAGCGCGGCGACGTCACCTTCCGCCAGCAGGTGCTCTTCTACCCGGTCACCGACGCGAGCTTCGAGACCGAGTCCTACCAGCGCTTCGCCGAGGGCTACTTCCTCGCCCTCGACGGCATGAAGTGGTTCTGGGATCAGTACACGACCGATCCGGCGCAGCGCGCGGAAATCACCGCGTCGCCGCTGCGGGCGAGCCTTGACGAGCTGGCCGGTCTCCCGCCCGCGCTGGTGATCACCGCGGAGGCCGACGTCCTGCGCGACGAAGGCGAGGCGTACGCCGCGAAGCTGCGTCAGGCCGGTGTGCCGGTGACGGCCGTGCGGTACCAGGGCATCGTCCACGACTTCGTCATGCTGAACACGTTGCGCGGAACGCATGCCGCGGAAGCCGCGATCAAGCAGGCGATCGACGTACTGCGCACGGCTCTCGCGTCCGAGTAGTCAGGAACCTCGTTTGTCCAGGGTGACACGCGTCACCCTGGACAACACTTTCCGGTGGCCGCACGTCTCTTGATCCAGTTGTGGGAATGCGGTGCGGGGGCGTGCCGCGGCCGGAGAGGGACACGATCGCCATGGGACTGGGACTGAGTGCCATCCGGCTCGATTCGACACTGAACCTCGTCATCGTCCTGGTGCTGACGCTGCTCGCGATCATCGCCGTCCCGTTCTTCTGGGAACGCTGGCGCCGCAAGGTTCTCGGCCGCAGCGGCACGATCCTCGTCGCGGTGGTGCTGATCGTGGTCAGCACCGGGATGGGCGGGAACATGATCGGCGGGTTCTTCCCGACGGTCGGCGCCCTGTTCGGCACGGGGGTGTACTCGGGAGAGAGTGTCGACGCCGTCGCCGGGCAGAACGGTTCGGACCTCGACAAACTGCGCGACGCCGGGGCGATGCGGGCCAAGGAGGGCAAGGGTTCCGTCGTCCACATGACGGTGACGGGCAAGCGCACCGGCCTCACGCGCGACGTCTCGGTGTACTTCCCGCCCCAGTACTACGATCCCGCGTTCCGGTCGCTCAAGTTCCCGGTCATCGAATGGATCCCGAACTACCCGTCCGGGCCCGAAGTGGTCACCGGTCCGTACGAACTGCCCGCCAGGCTCGACGCGGCCATCGCGAAGCACGTGCTCCCGCCGACCCTGGTGATCATCCCGGACCCGACCGGGAAACCGAAGGTGGGCCACGACACCGAATGCATCGACGAGGTCAACGGCACCGCCAACGACACCTACCTGACCGCCGACATCCGCGACTGGGCGATCGAGAAACTCGGCGCCAACCCGCAGCGGAAGGCGTGGACGATGGCGGGCTGGTCGTCGGGCGGGTACTGCGCGATGAACCTGGTGACCCGGCATCCGCAGTGGTACGGCCAGGCGGCGAGCGTCAGCGGCTACTACAAGGCTTCGGTGGACGCGGAGACGGAGAACCTGTTCAAGGGCAGGCAGGACATCGCCGACGCGAACACGATCACGGTGAACCTGCAGAAGCATCCGTCGCCCGTCGACATCCTCGCGATCGCGGGGGACAAAGAAAGCTTCGAAAGCTTCTCGATCGACCAGATCCAGGCGGCCGTCCGCGCGCCCGCGACCCTCTCGTCGTGGCGGATCCCGGACGCCGGGCACAACATGAACACCTTCAAGGCGCAGGTGCCCGACGTGCTGGCGTGGATCGGCGCGCGGACCGTGCCGCCGTGCGCGCCGCAGGACAAGAAGATCATCACCAACGGCGGGGTCGCGCCGTGGCCCCTGCCCAACACCGGCGCCAAAGGCGCGCTAGTGGACGTCGTCGAGTAGCTTGGCTCGATAAGCCTTGGGATACAAGCGGATCCGGTCGGGTACTCGGTTCCCGGCGGCCCTCGTGAGCATCCCGAGGCGCCGGAGACGGCGTTCGTCGCCGTCTGTCCACTTGAGACTCAAGCGCTCGCGCAAGGTCGCCGGAAGCAGGCCGATCGCGCACAGCGTCAGCACGTTCCCGCCCGTCGGCCGGACGGGGCGCCACAGGGCCTGCGGCAGGAACCACCACGGGGGCGGTGGTGTGTCGCGCATGGTGATCGAGTGGAGCAGTTCCCGGACCGTGTAGTTGTCTTCGAGCCGGTTCGCGACGACGTCGTCGAAGTAGGCCTCGAATCCTTCGAGATCCTCCGGCATGTGGTGCTCGCGGAGGCCGAGCAGCAGGCCGACGCGCCGCCATTCCGCGTAGAACCGGCGCTTTTCCTTGTCGGACAACGGATGGACGAAGACCTCGTGCATGCGGACGGTCGTCCAGAACGTCGAACCGTGCACCCACCAGTACGCCTCGGGGTTCAGCGCGTGATAGCGCTCGCCGTGGTGGTCGACGCCCTTGATCGCCTTGTGCAGCTCGCGGAGCCGATCGGCCTCCGCGACCGCTTCCCGGCCGCCGAAAACCTGGCTCAGCAAGGAATCGATGGTCCGGTCGAGGCGGCCCCATGGATCTTCGGTGTAGTTCGAATGGTCGTGGACACCGGCGCCGACCACCGGATGCGCGACCTGCAACAGCAACGCCGTCCCCGCGCCGAGCAGCAGTCTCCGGTCGCCGACCACTTGCCAGGCAACGGAATCCGGGCCGAGCGGGGCCACGGCGGGCAGGCGGGCTTCGGTGCTCATGACGACCTCCCGGGAGAGCGGCGTGAAGCCACTGTCCCACCTTGTTTACACGCCGTCAATAGCGGGAAGTAGTGCCTTGACCACGTCCGTCACTCGTCTACCCGCACTTGCGTAGGTGGTCGAGGACGGCTGCGAGCTCAGGACGACGACGAGGTAGCGGTCGTCCTCGCCGACCGCGCCCGAGCTGTGCAGGATCCGCGAGCCGCGGCAGCACGCCCAGCCCTGTTTGATCGACCAGGGAAGGGAACCGACGGCGTCCGGGATGCCGAAGTACTGCCGGACCCCGTCGGAGCCGCTCTCCGTCGCGCCGCTCAACGCCCGCATGATCGTCGTGCGCGCCCCGGCGCCCGCCTGGTCCAACAGGTAGCGATAGATCTTCACGACGTCCGCGGCGGTGATCCGGGTGTCGCCCCAGCGGCCGGGATCCTCGGGCGGACGCGTACCGGCGAGACCGATCTTGTTCGCCCAACGGGTGACGATGAGGGGTCCGCCGAGGGCCGTCCACAGCCTGCTGGCGATGTCGTCGTCGCTGACCGACAACATCCGCTGCACGGTGCTCGGCGGTGTGCCCGCTTGAAGCGCTTCCAGCGCGATGAGGAGTTTCACGAGCGACGCCGAGGTGTAGGCCCGTTCCGGCTTGAGGGAAACGGTGTTCTTCTTGGCGGTGCGGTCGTAGACGACCACGCTGAGCTGCCCGCCGGGGACGAGGTCCGCGAGCGCCTGGCTGTCGACGGACTTCGGCGGTGGGTCCGGCGCGGCCGACGACGAGGGCGTCGGTGACACGGCAGGATCCTCCGGTTCTTCGACGGTCGGCGTCGTGGCGCTCGGCGCCGCCTCCGCGACCGCCACCGGACCGGGTCGCGACGGCGGGATCAAGACCATCGCGAGGATGGCGCCCAGGCACAGCCCCGCCAGGAGGAAGACTCCGCTCACCTTGCCCACATGACCTGTTGACCGTGTCACCCGTTCGTGTTCACGGGTAGCCCGTTCGGCCGATGCTGTTTGTCCGGAAGGGCAGCGGGGTACCCGGGGTCCAGCGTGAAATCAGGTCGCCAACTCTGGGAGGCGGAGCAATGGCACGTGCACAACGCGCTCGTATCCGGACGGCGGGGCTCCAGCCCGCGCAGGTCCTCGCCGGGCTGTCCAGCCTGGCGTTCCTGGTGTTCGGGATCGTGGGCTTCACCAGGACCGGGCTCGCCGATTTCGCCGGCCGCAGCGACGCGACCGTGCTGGGATTCTCGGTGAACCCGCTCTACAACCTCGGTTTCGTCGTACTGGGCGCGATCGGTCTGCTGCTGACCTTCGGGTCGGGGCGGTCCCGGGTCTTCGGTTTCCTGACGTTCGTCGCCTTCGGGGCGCTGTTCGTCTGGGGGCTCATGATCGCGGGCACCGTTTCGACGAACCCGGTCTCACAGGCCGGAAACCCGTTCAACCTCAACGGGCCGGACAACTGGCTGCACCTCGGTCTCGCCGCGCTCGGGCTGGTGATCGCGTTCCTGCCCGCACGGCACAAGGTGCTGCTGCCGGAGGACGAAGAAGAGACCGTGGTCGCGGACCGGGCCGACAGTGCCACGGCCGTCGCGCCTCTTCCGGACGCTTCGCGACGGCCGAAGCACGAAAAAGGCCCGACCGTCGCTCGGGAAGAGCGACCGCCGGGCCTCGCCCACTAGCGCTCAGTAGCCGGAATCCTGGGCGGGAGCGCCTTCCTCCTTCTTGGGGGCGGCGTTCCCGCTCTGAGCGGCCTTGTCCTTCACCGGCGCGGTGCTCTTGCACCCGGCGGGCTCGATGACGAACCAGGTGCCGCCGACGCCGTGTCCGTTGGCCTGACCGGCTTCCGTGTCCTTGGCGTAGCGGTAGACGGCCCAGCCGCCGACGGTGACCTGCATGGTGCCGTCCGCGCGCTTCACCTTGCCGAGCAGCTTCTGGTCGATGCCTTCCAGCTGGACGTCGCCCTCGGCGAGCACCGGCGGCCAGGCCTTCGCGCAGTCACCGTTGCAGGTCGGCTGCTTGTTCTTCTTGTCCTTGGTGAACATGTACAGGGTGAAGCCGTCCTGGTCCACAATGGCCGGTCCGATGCCGTCGACGTTGCTCGCGACGAGCTTCGCGTCGCCGTCTTTCTGTTCGGCCGGAGCTTCCTTCGCCGCCTGACCCGCCTTGCCGCCCTTGGCGTTCGCGGCGTACCAGGTGCTGCCGACGCCCTGCCCCTTCGCTTCGCCCGCCTTGGCGTCCTTGGCATAGCGATAAAGCGCCCATCCGCCGACGGTGACCTGCTTGCGTCCGTCGGCACGGGTCACTTCGCCGACCAGGGCCTGATCCACGCCTTCGATTTGGACTTCGCCCTCGGCGAGCACCGGCGGCCAGGCCTTCGCGCAGTCACCGTCGCAATTGGACTTCGGCGGCTTCGCGCTGTCCTTATCGAAGCGGTACAAGGTGAAGCCGTCCTTGTCGACGAGGACCTGGCCGAGATTCCCGGCTTCGGCCACGGCCACCTTGGTCTCGCCCTTGGCCGCGGGGGCGTTCCCGCCCGCCCCGGCCACCGCCGCGGCGGGAGCGACGGCGGGCGCGGCCGCCTCGGTGCCGCCGGAGCAGGCCGACAGCACCACCAGGCCCGCGGCCGCGGACGCCGCTGCGACGACGAAACGCTTGCGAAGCATGGGATTTCTCCTTGTTCGTAGGGGTTCCGCGGCTTGGCGCGGTGAGCTTGTACCCCCTACACGGAGCCGGCCAGGGACCGGTTCAAGGAGTTTTCGGATTTTCTTCGCGAGCCTCCAGCGCGGCGTCGACGAGCACCCCGGCCGAGCCGGTGTAGTGGGCGGGATCCAGCAGGTCGGCCAGGGATTCGGCGGGAAGCACTCCGGTTACCTCCGGCAGGCCGGAAAGAACCTCGACGAGGGCCTTGTCCTGTGCGAGGGCGAGCTTGGCCGCCTGCCCGAGAACCTCCTTGGCCCGTTTCTTGCCGAGCAGCGGGGCGAGCAGGGTCGAAAGCCGCTCGGAGACGATCTGGCCGTGCGTGAGGCCGAGGTTCTCGCGCATGCGTTCGCCGTCGACAACCAGGCCGCGGGCGAGCTCGGCCGCCGTATGTGCGGCGCCGCCGGTCAGGCGCAGGCACTCGCGCAGCAGCTGCCACTCGGCGTGCCACGCACCCGCGGACCGCTCGTCCTCGGAGATCAGGGCCTGGGTGACGCCGGTGGCCAGCACGGGTACTTGGAGCGCGGCCGACCGGATCAGCGTCGCGAGCACCGGGTTGCGTTTGTGCGGCATCGCCGAGGACCCGCCACGGCCCTCGCCCGCCGGCTCGGCGACCTCGCCGACCTCGGTGCGCGTCAGGAACTGGACGTCGACCGCGATCTTCCCGAGCGCGGCGGCGGTGAAGGAGAGCGCGGCCGCGAGGTCTGCCGTCGGCGTGCGGAGGGTGTGCCAGGGGAGCGTCGTCTCGGCGAGCCCTGTCTCCTCGGCGAAGGCTGCCTGGAGGCGCTGCGGATAGCCGTCGGGCAGGTCGGCGAGGCGCGCGTACTCGGCGTACGCGGCCCTCGTGCCCGCGGCACCCCCGAGCGAGACCGGCAGAACGACCCGGTTCAGCCTGTCGAGCGCGTCGAGCATCAGCTGACGCCAGCCCGCCGCCTTGAGCCCGAACGTCGTCGGCACCGCGTGCGCGGTGAGGGTGCGCCCGGCCATGGTCGTGTCGCGATGCGCGCGGGCGAGCTCCGCCAGCGCCTCTGCCGTCGACTCGAGATCCGCGGTGAGAAGCGCCCGTGTCCGCGAGGCGACCAGCATCATCGCGGTGTCGAAGATGTCCTGGCTGGTGGAGCCGCGATGGACGTACTCGGTCCCGGCGGCCTCGGTCAGCTCCCTGATCAGCCCCACCACCGGGTTCGCCGTCTCACGGGCCGCCCTCGCCAGCGCGACCACGTCGATGTCGGCGGCCGCGGCCGCTTCGGTGATCGCCGCCGCCGCGGCCTGCGGGATCAGCCCGGTGCGGGCCTGTGCCCTGGCGAGCGCCGCCTCGGTGTCGAGCAGGGCCCGCAACCAGGCGAGATCACCCGTCGCCGCCTCGGCGGGCGTGCCGGCGCGGACCGGGGACAGGAGGCCGGAATCGGGATCGGCGTTCATCGGCCCAGCATCGCATTTCAGAGTGTCAGTGTCTGTTGGTGAACCCGCGTCCGCGATCGACGTTGCCAGGGCGCTGCTTAATCGAACCTCTTACGTGGACGGACAACGGCGCCCTGCCACCGCGTTAGCGGGGCCTTCGGCCAGGGCGGGTTCACGCGTTATGTCCATTTCGCGAGATGCGCCGCAGCTCCGCCCACAGGGTGTCAGTGGCCTGTCCTCCCGTCGATGCGCTCGCGAAGCAAGTCGGCGTGGCCTGCGTGGCGGGCGTACTCGGCGATGTGATGGGTCAGCAGCCACCGCAACGAGAACGGCTCCCCGCCGCGACGGCTCGTGCCCGTGTCGTCGAGCGACGCGGCTGCCACGATCTCCCGCGCCCGCGCGCACTCCGCACGCCACGCCGCCCACGCCTCCTCGACATCGCCGCTCAAATCCTCGAAGTCCTGCTCGGGCCACTCGTCGGAGTAATAGAGCAACGGGACGTCCTCGCCCGCGAACTGCAGGCGGAACCACCAGCGCTCGACGCCCGTGAGGTGCCTGAGCAGCCCGTGCAGCGACATGCTCGACGGCTCCACCGACCGCAGGGCCATCTGCTCCGGCGTCAGCCCCTGGCACTTCAGCTCGAAGGTGCGGCGATGCCAATCGAGCGTGGACGTCAGGATCTCGCGCTCGCTCGCCACACGCGGCGGCTCCGGGCGCTCGCCCTCCCAGCTCGCCGCGTAGTTCTCGTCGGGGATCGTGTCCATGCCCACAACCCTGGCAGAGACCCCCGACAATTCCGTGGCGCTCCGGCGGCGGCCCCGCCATCCTGGTGGTCGACGGCGGTCTACTAGACTCGGCCGCACGGGCCGTTAGCTCAATTGGTAGAGCTGCGGACTTTTAATCCGTAGGTTCTGGGTTCGAGCCCCAGGCGGCCCACTCCCTCGACATCCCCGCTGATCAGCGGGGACGCCACTTCTTCTGGGCTATGTCTCGGCGTCGCGCGACTTTGTCTCCGTTTGCTCTGAGTGCCGAAGTACGTGTCCAGCAGGTGCGGGACCAGGCCCTTTCTCGCGCGTGACAGTCGGTTCAGCGGTGGACGGCCGCTCGGGTGGAGGCTTGGAGGATGTCGCCCAGAGCCGTGCGGGCTTGAGTGAGGTTCGCTATGCGGGAGTCCAGCTCGGCGTACTGGGTTCTGAGGTGGTCGAAAACGCAGGCCTGGAGTTGGGTCCCGTCACCGGCGAAGCAGGGCATGAGCTCGCGGATGACCTTGGTGGGGAGTCCGGCGGCGAGCAGCGTGCGGATGCGGGCCACGGCGGCGGGGGCCTCGGGACCGTATTGGCGGTGGCCACCTTCGCTGCGGCGGGAGGTGAACAGCCCTTGGGCCTCGTAGTAGCGGAGGAGACGTACGGCCACGCCTGTTTCGCGGGACAGCTCCCCGATCTTCATGTGACCCCCCTCATGCCGCAGCGGCTTGAAGCTGACATTGATGTCACCTCTTAACGTTGCTCGCATGACGACTATTTCGACCGCGCCCGTCTCCCTCTACGGCTTCCTGACTCCCAAGCCCGGGCACGCCGACGAGCTCAGGAGCCTCCTGATGGACCTCGTCGAGCCGTCGCGAGGGCACGCGGGCAACCTTCAATACCACCTCCACGAACAAGAAGACGGCCGGTTCTTCCTCTATGAGATCTGGCGTTCGCAGGAGGACCTCGATCGGCACAACACGACCCCGCTGCTGCGCGCCTTCATGGACGAACTGCCCGAGCATCTCGAGGGGGCGCCCGAGGCCTACTTCGGCGCCATGAAGAGTTCCTATCCGGCCATCGTGGCCTGACCGGGCTGGCAGCAGGCCAGATCGAGGAAGGCTTCATGGATGTCGTCGCGGATCTCTGACCACGCCGGACGATGACCGGAGTGACCCCGCAGCTCGGACCTGATCGCGTACTTGCCGTGTCCTGGCTGCGGTCGGTGTGGCACCCATCCGGCAACACGGCCATTCACAAGTTCGAGAGCCGCGGCCGTATCTGCTGCACCGCGATCAAGACCGGCCCGCCTCCACCCCGAGCACTGGACGGGAAGCGGCAGTTTTGGCGAGAAGGGGTCACAATCGCGCCGCATTCTGTGACACTTTGACGGGCTGTGTCCCGTTGTGACAGTGCGAGAAGGGAATCTGCTGTGTCCGGAATGCTCAACAGACGCAAGGCGCTCGCTCTCGGTGGTGGTGCCGCGCTCGGCGCCATGGTCGCCGGTGCCGGTACGGCTTCCGCCGCGACGGGATGGATCCGGCTGCCGATCGTCACCGCCAACATCGGCCGCGACAACCTCGGGGCGCGCGAGGCCGCGATCGACGCGGTCCGCAACTGTGACTCCCTGGTGCGGCCTCTGGTCGGCTGGCAGGAGATCAACGAGGGCGACACCGGCGAGCCCGCGATGATCGACCACTACTTCGGGCCCCTGTACAACAACGCGTTCCTGCGGCACAACACGTCGTTCCGGATCCCGATCTCGATCCCGCAGCCGTGGGAGGTGGCGAGCTCGAAGACCACGTATGTGCACGGTGGCATCACCGGGGTGACCCCGCCGCGCTGGATCAACGAGGTCGTGGTGCGTCACCAGAGCCACCCGACGCTCCAGTTCGCGCTGATCAACTCGCACTACATCGCGAACGCGTACAACGGCGACCAGCGCGCCGACCTGCGCGACGAGTGGAACGAGCACAAGAGGATCCACGCCAGTCGCGTGCTCGCGCATCACAACGTCGGGCGCCTGGTCTTCTGGACCGCGGACACCAACAACCCGAACTACTACAAGGCCACCAGCCTGGAATCGGAGCGCCGGTGCTTCGGCACCGGCATCGACCGCATCAACTGGCTGGCGGGCAACGGCGTCGTCCAGGAGCAGTTCATCGACACCAAGACCGTGGACATGCGCGTGGACGGGCATGACGCCCGGGTCGCCGTGTTCCAGGTCCGCCTGGCCTGACGGCACGCACGGGCCGGGCGCCGCCCTGCCCGGTCCGTGCCATGCCGATCCGGTCAGGAAAGGAAACCGGCGCGGAAGCCGATGGCGACCGCTTCGGCGCGATCGTGGACGCCCAGCTTGCGGAAGATCCGTTTGCAGTGGGTTTTGACGCTGTCTTCGGAGAGCGCGAGATCGGCGCCGATCTGGATGTTCCGCTTTCCCTGGGCCATGCCCCAGAGGATCTGGAGCTCGCGTTCGGACAGACGAGGCCGTTCGGCGTCGGGCTGTGCGAGGACCGGTTCGGGGAACAGGCCGTCGTACTTCCGGAGAAATCCGCCGATGCCGGGCACTATGGCGCTGGGCGCCGTGTCGGACGACCCGAACATGATCACCGAGGCGTCGGGCACGATCGACAACAAGGTCGCCGCGGCGGCCGGACCGGCCGGCTCTCCCGGCCGTACCGCGACGAGCACCACGTCGGCGGGCGAGCGGAGGTATCCGCGGACGAGTTCCTCGGCGGTCGCGGCGCATTCGACGCGCCCGATCCCCGGCGCGCCCCGCAGTGATCGCGCGAGCCCGTGGCGCGTGCTCGGCCGGTCGGCGTAGACCACTATCGCCACCGCGACCGACATTTCCGGGGATCGGTCGCGATCGCGTTCGTCTCGGGGATCGAACACGGCCTCCATATCCCTGGAACGCCGGTTCGCGCATTCCCTTACGCGGGATGATCGAAATTTCATGCCGCCGATGTCGAGTTATCGAACTGTGACCATTGATCCTGGGTGGTCTGCGTCGCGAATTTCGACGAGCAGTTGACCACCATTATTTCGATTCACCCGATCGTGTTCATAAGGTCGGATCTTCCCGTTATGGCTCCGACGGAGAGTGGTTCGTTTGAGAGGGTGGAGACTGTAAGGGGTGGCGGCGGCCGGTCCCATAAGTGGCAGTTCCCTATTGCTTGATCCGTACTTACTGTCTGCTGTTGGGGCAAACCTTCGAGTAAGCCGGAAATGGTGGAGTGCGATGGTGTGGCTGCGAACGACCGACGGTGGGATGGGCATGACGCCCGTTTCACACGGTCGTCGCGGGCTCGCCGAGCCGCGATCGCGGCGGGCGAGATGCCTTGCGGTGGTCTGCCGTGCCGTCTTGCTCGGTGCGTTCGTCATAGTCGGCTTCGCCGCGATGAGTGCCTTTGAGGCCGCTGCCGCAGAGGCCGACTGTGAGGCGGAATGCGGATTCGCGACCGTCACCGTTCCGGAGACGGATCCGGCCGCGCGGATCTCCCTGGTGGACGCGACCGTCGGCCAGACCACCGCGTTGGTCGGCGCCACCGCACCGACGTTGGCCCCGGCGATCGAGCAGGTCGGCTCGGTGGTGCGAACGGCCACGACGGCGGCCACCGCGGTCACCCGGACCGTCGACACCGTGGTGCGCGACACCGTCACCACGGTGAGCCGCACGCTCGACAGCCCGGTCACGAACGCACTCACCGGCACGGTGTCCGCGATCGCGCCGGTCGTTTCCAGCACCGGCCTGCAGCCTCGCGTCGAGGTGCCGGGCGTGGTCACGATCACGGCGACCGTGACGGTTTCGGAAGGCTCTGAGACGTCGTCGGCCCCTCGTCGGCCGGCCCCTGCGGCTTCAGCGGCGCCGCAGCAGGCACCGGTGGAGAGTCTGCCGGTGCCGTCCGCCCCGGCGGCACCACTCGACGGCGACTGCGTGTTCTGCGTGAACAAGCAGCATGAGCCGTCCTCGTTCCAGTCCTCGACCGCGACGGCGGCGCCTGCCGGTATCGGCTCGCAGCGCCCGGTCGACCGGCTTCCCCTTGGTTTCCCGGCAGCGCCCGTCAGCGCCGTCGGGCCCGGTGTCGGCACTTCGTCGGCAGGCTCCAATGGTGGCCACGCGCAAGGCGCGATCGTGCTGCCCGGAAGGTCGGCTCACGACCAGCGAATCGCCTGCTGGACCGTCGGCCCGGATCACATCGCTCCGCTGCGCAAGCGCGCGCAGCAACCTCCAGTGTCGCCTGACTGACGTGTCGGCCACCGAAGTAAAAATCCTTGATCGGTAGCGACAGCAGGACCGCCGAGGTGCAACTCGACGGCAGGCTCGCGAACTCATGGGCTGAAATCGCAAGTCTGTAGCTCCCGCTGCCACTACCTCCCATCAACGGCTGGTGTCCGAGGGCTGTCGGTGAACAAAACCCCGTTTCACAGCAGACACGTCAACCGCCGTGCCGATTTTATCCGTTATCGGCAGGCGCTCATGAACTGGAGCGTTGAAAATGAAACTCACACGCCGGACCAGGCGCCATCGCGCCGAAGTCCCCGGCCTTTTCAAGGCCAATCCATACTCCCGCCGATCGAACCGCGTGCTGCGCGGGGCCGCGATATCGGTCACCGCGACCTTCGCGCTGGTCGGCCTGGTGACGAACACCGCCGCCGCCGCTCTGCCGGGTCTCGACGGCCTCGGCCTTTCCGGAACGGACACCACCTCACTGCTCGCGAGCTCTCAGCCCGGCTCGTCGGTGAGTACTTCCGGAACGAGCGGCCCGGTCCCCGCCGGGGACCTCCCGACAGCGCAGATCCCGACGGTCGGCAAGTTCCTCAGCGGCGACGTGCTCAGCGGTGGCATCTTCACCGGCGGCCTGTTCGGCGGCGAGACGAAGCAGACGTCCGTCGACCCGAACCAGTCCGGTGGCCACTCGACCGGTGACACCTCCCATGAGGGCGGCGGCGACGCTTGCGACTTCTTCCTGCAGCACATGTGGAAGAACGAGGACGGGATTCCGTTGCTCGGCAGCAACTCGCACGCCCTGACCTACCACACGGACCCGGCGTACAAGAACCTGATCCTGTCCATGGCCAGCGGTGCGATCGGCAACTCGCACATGCCGGTCATCGACGCCTACGGCGGGCCGCTGGGCTGGATCCCGATCTTCAACCCCTCGCACGTGCGGGGCCACGGCACCGACTACCTCACGATGGCCACGGGGTGCGGCGGCATGGGCCTGCCCATCGACACCAAGACCATGGCCCTCGACATGTCCCGGCTGCCGACGCCGGAGAAGGTGGTCGACTTCGTCCAGAAGGGGATGCCGAGCGTTCCCGACCCGGCGAGGGTCCTGGCACCGGACTACCTCTACAACACCCTCCAGGTCGCCGAGATCATGAACCGGCTCGGCCCCGACACGGTGTTCACCCCGGACGAGTACTTGTCCTTCGCGGGCAACAACTTCGACGCCATGCGCCTGCTGTGGCAGACCGCGTTCGAAAAGGTGAGCAGCGGCGACCCCGCCGCGGTGCTGGATGTCCTGAAGGTCACCGACAACATCAAGACGTTCCAGTCGCTCGGCCTGCCGGGTCTGCCCGGCTCGAGTGGTGACACCCTCACCGGCGGCCTGCCGCTGCTCGGAAGTCCGTCGAACAACCCCGGCTCGACTCCGCTGCGGCCGGGCGTCCCGGCCATCGGCGGCACGCCGATCTCGGGCGAAGGTCCGAGCATCCCGGCCGGTTCACCGGTCTCGGGTTCGGTCACCTTCACCAACACCGGCACCGAGCCGATCACCAACCTGAGCGGCTCGTTCCCGGGCGGCACCGTCACCTCGTCCGCGACCTCGGTCGCGCCGGGCGGCACCGTCACCTTCACGTTCACGGCCCCGGCGAAGACGGGTTCGCAGAGCGCGAAGCTGACGATCACCGGCACCAAGCCGAACGGCTCGACCGTCAGTTCGGAGATGACGATTCGCTACGTGGGCACGCCTGCTCCTGGCACGCCTGCTCCGGGTACGCCCGCGCCGGGTCTTCCGGGGTTGCCTCTTCCGGGTCTGCCGAGCCTGCCCCTGCCGGGTACCCCCAGCGGGCCCGGTACGCCGACCCAGCCCGGACTGCCCGGTCTGCCGGCCCTCGGTGGGATCTTGGGTCCGGTGACCGGATTGCTGGGCAACCCGCAGCCGCAGCCGACCCCGGTGCCGGTTCCGACGCCGCAGCCGACTCCGCACCCGGTTCCGGTCCCGCAGCCGACTCCGGTTCCGCAGCCGACTCCGCAGCCGCAGCCGTCGGCGAGCATTTCCGTCGGTACCCCGCTGGTGAACGGGAAGGTCGCGGGCAGCGCCCCCGGTCCGAACGTTCCGTCGGGTAGCCCGGTCACCATCACGATTCCGGTGACCAACAATGGCACCGTCCCGGTGTCCGGGCTGGGCGGCACCACCTCGCTCGGCACGCTGAACTGCGGCTCGGGCCAGCTGGCGCCGGGCAGCACCACTCGCTGCACGGTCACCACGACCGCGCGGCCGGGCGCGAACTCCGCGCAGTTCAACTTCACCGTGTCGGGGCCGAACGGCACCCAGCAGAGCAAGAGCTGCCGGATCTTCTACACCGGTACGGCCTCGGGCTCCGGCAAGCTGACGATCACCGGCAAGCCTTCGGTCAACGGCGCCGTGGTGGGCCCGAACTCGACCGTGACCGTGCCCGCCGGGAGCAAGTCCACGATCAAGGTGCAGGTGGCCAACACCGGCACCGCGCCGATCACCAACCTGCGGGGCACCTCGCAGAACGGCCAGGTCACCTGCGCCGGCACGACGCTCGCCCCCGGAGCGAGCACTCAGTGCACGATCGCGTTCACCGCGAGCCCTGGCGCCAAGACGGTGAAGGCGACTTTCACCGGCAAGGACGCGGCCGGCAACACCTCGACCGCCGGGTTCTCGCTGAACTACACCACCACCGGTGTCTGCACCTGCGACCCGGCCAACTCGACCGCCACCACCGCCGCGAGCGGATCGGCCGCCTCGGCCAAGGCGGCCACGCCGACCAAGTCGGCCGTGTCGGCAAAGTCGTCCACGCCGACCAAGTCGAGCACGTCGACTGTGCCGACCGGATCGGCCACGTCGTCGACCGGCTCGACCGGGTCGACCGGGCACACCACGTCGACCGGGTCGGCGGTCACCTCGCCGCTGTCCATGATCACCGGCGCGGGCACGCACTGACAGACATCGGCTGACGACAGCCGGACACCGCCGAGACAACTGATCAGCCTCAGCAGAGCGTGGAAAGGTTTCTCATGCGTACCTGGGTAAAACGGTCCATTCAGGCCGGGTTACTCGCAGGTGGCTTGATGCTCCTCGGCGTGGGTGTGGCCCACGCCGAGGAGGACACCGGGCCTTCGCGAACAAGTGACCAGGCGACCGACACGACCGCGGGCACCAGCCCGCTGACCACCGTGACGTCGCTGGTGTCGGGACTCGTGCAGCCGCGGCAGGCGGCAACGACCTCGGCATCCGCGTCGACACCCACCACCACAACGACAACAACGACAACGGGCACCGGCTCGGCCACCTCGGCGGGCACCGCGTCGGCGACTCGGCCGGTCTCGCCTGTCGTGGGAGTCCTCGCACCGGTCAGCTCCGCGCTGACCGGCCAAGCCGGCTCGTCCAGCCCGGTGACCGCGGCAACCTCGGCAATCACCGGGGAGCCGGACACCAGCGTCGCCGGGACAGTACCGACGGCCGAGCCGGTGGAGGCAACAACCGCCACCACCACGGGTGACGACACGGCCAGTGCCGCCACCACCGCCACGACCACGTCCGCTCCGGCAGACACCGGCTCCAGCGGCGATGACAGTGGGTGCTCGTGCCACCTGACCATGGGCACGCCCACGGTCGACGGCACCAACGCCGGATCACCGGACACCGCCGTACCGGTCGCCGCCGGCCAACCTGCGACCGTGTCCGTTCCGGTGACCAACACCGGCACCGGCACCGTCAGCAATGTCAGCGGCACCACCCCCAGTGGTGCGTTGACCTGTTACGACAGCACGTTGGCCGCCAGTGAAAGCACCGTGTGCACCGGGCCGTTCACCCCGGCCGCGGACACCACCACGGCCCCGGTCATGGTCACCGGCACCACGGCGAACGGTGAGCAGGCCGGCACCACCGGCACCGCCCACGTCGCGCCCGCCGCCGGCCCGGCACCGGGTACCGGCAGCGACACCGGGTGTTCGTGCGACCTGACCATGGGCACGCCCACGGTCAACGGCACGGACGCCGGATCACCGGGCAACGCGGTACCGGTCACCGCCGGCCAGCCGGCGACGGTGACCGTGCCGGTGACCAACACCGGCACCGGCACGGTCAGCAACGTCGAGAGCACCACTCCCAATGGCGCCTTGACCTGTTACGACAGCACGTTGGCCGCCAGTGAAAGCACCGTGTGCACCGGAACGTTCACACCGACCGCGGGTACCACCGCGACGCCGGTCACGGTCACCGGCACCACGGCGAACGGTGAGCAGGCCGGTGCCACCGGCACCGTCCACCTCGCCCCCGCCGGTCCGGCACCGGTACCTGCTCCGCTGCCGGTACCGGGCACCGGCGACCCGCACGGTGATCCCGGGACTCACCCGGGTTCGCCGTCCAGTGGCGCCCCGTCCGGTCACCAGACCGGCGGCTCCGGGCACGGCACCGCCGGTGCCGGTCATGGAGCGGTCATGGTGGGGAGCGGTCTCGTTTCCCATGCGACCGGAGCGCACAGCGGTTCGGCCGAAGCGTCGCACCACGGCGCCTCCGGCGAGCACTTCGATGCCGGATACCCGGTGCCCGCCGGTGCCGTCGAGGCCGGTGGTGGCGGGACCGCTGACGATCAGTGGCCCGTCGGCGGCGGAATCGCCTTCCTGGTGATCGCCCTGCTCATGGTGACAGCGGCAGCCGCGCGCCGTCGTCACTTCCGATAGGGGGAACGGTGTGGTGTGGCCTTGCCCCGGCCACACCACACCATCCCTCCTCGTTCGACGACTGGAGAGGCATGGCTGTCGAAACCATCCGGACCCGCCTGCTCCTGCTCGCCCTGGTCGGCCTGGCGTGGATGCTGGCGGCCGTCGCGTTCTTGCCGGGTGACACCGGCTTCGCGGTGGTGAGCGCGTCGCTCGTGATCATCGTCGGCGTCGGTTGGGAGACGCTTCAGCAGGCCGGTCGACAGCTGTGCCGGGGCAAGGACAGGCAAAGGCCCGGGTTCGGCGCGATCACCTCGGCCATGGCCGCCGCGGCGGCATTGGGTTTGGTGATCAGTCTGACCACGGCCCCGATGCCCACACCGCCCACGCCCGCCATGGCGGACTCACGACCCTCTCCGCCACCGGCGCCCCCGACGGTCGTCGACCCCGCGGTCCGAGTGACCCCGACCGCGGTGCACATCCCCAAACTCGGCGCAGACTCGTCGCTGATCGAACTCGGCCTCGACGCGAACCGGCGCATGCGGACCCCGCCGGTGACCACCCCGATGCAGGCGGGCTGGTACGAGCCGGGGCCGGCACCCGGCCAGACCGGGCCCGCGGTGATCGTCGGTCACATCGACGGCGCGACCCAGCCCGGCATCTTCTACCGGCTGCACGAACTCGCGCCGGGAGACCGCGTCATCGTCGAACGCGCGGACGGTTCCGTCGTCATCTTCGTGGTGCGCCGGACCCTGCACGCCCCCAAAGATCGCTTCCCCACCAAGGAGGTCTACGGCCGCACCGCCGGTCCGGAACTGCGATTGATCACCTGCGGCGGTTCCTTCGACCGGGCCGCGCGCTCATACCGCGACAACGTCATCGTTTTCGCCCGGCTCGAAGGAGACGACGGCCACGACCGGCATGGGTGAGCACGGAAGCCCGTCATCACCCGTCATGGCTGTAAGCAGCGATCAGCCGCTCCATCACCTCGACCGGCAGGTTCGGGTGTTCGGCGACCGCGCGGTAGGTCCGGCGTGCGGTGGCGTTGCGTGCCGTGTGGTGCAGCAGGTCCGGGTCGCAGTTGGGGTTCGTCGCGAGCCTGCGGAACAGGCTCGGCCCGTGCCGTTCGGAGAGTGCCCGCAGCCGGTCCGCCGGCAGCGCGGGGTGTGGCGCGATTCCCTTTGGCGACACGGATGTCGTCGTCCGTCACGAGCAGTTCGAAGACGTCCGCGGGTAGTGCGGTGCGCTCGGCGACCAGCATGCGGACCCGTGCGGACGGGGATGCCGCGAGAAGACGCAGTTCGTCGTCTGTCGCCGTCACGACACGAGGCACCGGGTTCGGCCCGATCCGGATCGAGCCTGCCAGGTGGGTGAGGACGTCCAGCGGAACGGACGCCGCCTCAAGCCGCACAGGATGTCTCGGGCTCGTTCGTCCACTCCGCACTCCGGTCGGATCGCCGCGGTTCCGCTCAAGATACGGCCCGAGGCCGGGGGCCGCGGCGGAACGGCCATTCCGCCGCGGCCCCGAACCTCACTTCAGGTGCCGGGCGAGGAACCGGCCCGCGGCTTCCCCCGCGAACCACGGGACGCCCGTGTGCCCGCCCATGTTGGCGTTCAACGTCTTCTCCTTGGAGCCGAAGGCGTCGAACAGATCCAGCGCCTGCTGCCGGTCGTTTCCTTCGTCGTCCCACTGCAGCAGGACATGCAGCGGGATGGAGACCTGTCGGGCCTCTTCGAGGATGCTGCGCGGCACATAACTCCCGGCGAACAGGACGGCGGCTTCGAGGCGCGGTTCGACGACCGCCAGCCGGGTGCCGATGGCGATCACCCCGCCCGAAAGCCCGACCGGGCCGCGGATTCCGGGCAGCGCGAGGAGCGCGTCGAGGGCGGTCCGCCATTCCGGGACGGCCGTTTCGACCAGCGGGAGGACGAGCCGGTCGATGATGTCGTCGGTGACCGGCTCGCCGGCCTTCAGCACGCGCCGCAGATCGGCGCGGGCCTCGTCGACGACAGGGAAACGCGGCCGGTCACCGGCTCCGGGAAGTTCGATGGCGGCCGAGGCGTAGCCCTCCGCCGCGCAACCCAGGGCCCTGGCGACGAGCCGCGGGTGCATCCCGCCCAGTCCGCCGGGGTGGCCCATCAGGATCAGCGGGACCGGCGCCGCGGACTCCGGCGTCCACAGGATGCCGGGGATCTCGCCGAGGGTGAATTCGCGCTCGAGAACACCGTTTTCGAGGTGTTTTTCGGAAGTGAAGTGCATGGTCGTGCCTTTCGGGAGTGCTCGTGAAACGGCGCTCCCGGACGACCTACCGCCCGACCGTGACCCCTGAGGGGAGCACCCATGACTCGATGTCCACGGGTACCACCTCCTCGTTCGCTCGCACGGCCTCCGGCAAGGTAGCAGCGGCCGCGATCGGACACCAGCGCTTTACCCCACCACCGAAAGCCCGTCCGCCACGACGACGCCGTCGTGCAGCACCGTGCGGTCCTTGCCGCGGTCCATCACCGCGCTCGTCGGGGTCTCGCCGTCCACCAGCACGAGGTCGGCGCGGTCGCCGACGGCCACCCCTGGACGGTCGGCGATGCCCGCCAGCCGCGGCACGTCGTGGCTCATGATCGACGCGCCGCCCATCGTGGCGACGGCCAGCGCCATCTCGATCAGGTCGTCGCGGCGGAAGCCGTTCGTGAAGGCGAGCTGCCAGGTGCGGTCGAGCAGGTCGCAGTTGCCGTACGGGCTCCAGTAGTCCCGCTGTCCGTCCTCGCCGAGGCCGACGCGCACCCCCGCGGTCGTGAGGTCCGCGAGCGACAGCTGTCCGTCGGTCGACGGCGCGACGGTCGCCATCGCGATGTCCAGTTCCGCGAACGTGTCGATCAGGCGACGGCTCACCGATTCCGAGATCGAGCCCAGTTCGTACGCGTGCGACATGGTGACCTTGCCGCGCATGTCCAGCGCCCGGACCCGTTCGATCACCAGATCGGTGGAGAACACGCCGAGGTGGCCGGGTTCGTGCAGGTGGATGTCGACCTCGACGCCGTACTTCTCGGCGAGCCCGAACACGACGTCGAGATGCCCCTTGGGGTCCTTGTCCAGCGAGCACGGGTCGATCCCGCCGACGACCGTGGCGCCCGAGCGCAGCGACGCCTCCAGCACGTCCACGGTGCCGGGTTCGCGCAGGATCCCGGCCTGCGGGAACGCCATGATCTCGACGTCCGCGTGCTTGGCGAAGCGCTCCTTCGCGGCGAGGACGGCATCGAGCTTCTCGAGCCGGCAATCGACGTCCACCTGCGCGTAGGTGCGCACGCGGGTGGTGCCGTTGGCGATCATCCGCTCCAGCGTCCCGGCGACGCGTTCGGGCAACGGGACCTCGGCGTTCCGCCAGTTCTCGCGGTCGTTCAGCATCATCGCCCACACGCCGGGCGCGCCGGTGTGCGGCCGGAACGGCAGGCCGATCCGCGTCGAGTCCAGGTGGACGTGCACGTCGCTGAACGACGGGAACAGCAGCCGCCCGCGCCCGTCGACGGTGTCCGGCGCCGCCGCGGCGGCGGGATCGTGCGGCCGTACCGCGGTGATCCGGCCATCGGCCACTTCGACGTCGCTGCGCTGTCCACCCCAGGGGCGGACGTCACGGATCAACAAGGGAGCACCTTTCTCGACGAGCTCCCTTTGGTATACCAAAGCCCTATCGCGGGGGCAACGTCAGGCGACTCACTTCGTGTGCCGGTACGGGCGCGTGTGCCCGGTTTCCGCGTTGTGCTTGGTGATGTGGTCGATCCCCATCGATTCGAGCCTCGGGTACTCGGTCACGTCGAACACGTTGTCCTCGCGGCGATGCGGGTAGACGTCGTGACCCTTGCCCGGCCAGTAGGGGAAGACCACGTGGGTGTCCTTGTTGGAGTTCTTGGCGAAGGTTTCGGAGACGTAGTCCCACTTCTCCTGGACGAGCGGCCTCCTCGGGTCGTTGGGATCGTTGATCCACCCGGGCATCTTGATGTTGTTGTCCTTGAGGGTGCCCTCGAGGGTGTTGCCGCCGTTCTGCTTCGCGATCTTGGTGGCCTTCTCCTCGATCGAGCCGAGGTACTCGTCCTCTTCGCCGCGTTTGCGCTTCTTGGTACCGCCGGACCAGAAGAAGTGCTTGTCCGCCTTCAGGATCTCGTCGAGTTTCGGCTTGAACTTCTCGAACTCCTCCTTCGACATCTTGTCGACGTCGATGGGAGGTTTCCGCGGGCTCCTCCGCAACGGCTGGGGTTGCCCGCTGGGCCCGGCGGGCTGCGGCCGGGGCTGGCTGCCAGGCCCGTTCTTGCCGCAGGTGCCGGCGAGGCCGAGCGGGTCGCCGACGAGCAGTGGTTGATCGACGTAGCCGACGGGGTTCGGCGCGGCCGCGAGGCCGAGCGGATCCTGGCTGAGGTAGCGCGACGTCCGCGGGTCGTAGTAGCGGAAAACGTTGTAGTGCAGCCCGGTTTCCTCGTCGCGGTGCTGGCCGGGGAAGGCCAGCGGCATCGACGCGGTGTCCGCGCCGGGCAGCGGCACACCCCAGAAACTGCTGCGGTCCTGCCAGACCAGCGTGCCGCGTTCGTCGAGCATCTCGGTCGGCGTGCCCGCCGGCGACGTGATCACGGCGCGGAACAACGCGTCTTCGAGCCCACCGGTGCGCTCGATCTGCACGACGGGACGGTCGTCGTCGTAGCGTTCCCAGGTGAAGAGCCGGTAGGACTCGTCGGCGGGGTCGTAGTCCATGCGCTCGACCACGGTCATCCCGCTCCACAGGAAGCGGACGTCGTGCGTGAGCTCGGCCTCGCCGTCCTGATCGATCAGCCAGCGGCGTTTGGCGAACCGCCGCCCGAGCGGGTCGTAGTGATACGTCCAGAGCGCGCCGTCGGGAGTGCGCACCGAGCGCAGCCGGTCGAGGTGGTCCCACTCGTAGGCACAGGACCGGTCGGCGGTGACGCGCCCTCGCTCGTCGGAGTCGTAGACGCCCTCGTCGTGCGTGAGATTGCCCGCCGCGTCGTGGGTGAACCGCTCCACCCCCGCGGGTCCGCGTGCCTCGCTGACCCGGCCCGCGGCGTCGAAGCCGAGCCGCCACGGCCGGATCGCGTCGTCGACGGCGGCGAGCCTGCCGTCCGGGCGGTAGCCGTACACGCGTGTCCCGACGCCCGCGATCTCCTCTTCGGCGAGCCGGTCTTCCGCGTCGAAGCGCCGCCGGAGCACCACGGTGCCGTCGACGCCGCGCGTGATCTCGCGTTCGGCGTGGTCGTAGCCGAATTCGATCTCGTGCCCCGCGATCTTCAGCGACCGCGGCAGTCCCGATTCGGTGAACCGCCACTCACTGTCCACACCGGAAGAAGTCCGGCGGACGAGCACGTCCCCGTCGTACCGCCAGCACACCCCGAGACCGTTGATCGTGTCGACGACGACCTGATCCCCGTCGTGCACCATCTCGACCCGCGACTCGATGTTCTCGGCGACGGTCATCCTGCCGAGCGCGTCGTATTCGTACCGCGTGACGTCGTCCGGGGTGCGCCGCGCCACGACGTTGCCCTGGAGGTCGTAGAAGTACTCGGTCGCGTCACCCGTACTGCTGATCATGCGAAGCAGTTGCCCCGCGGCGTCGTAGGTGTAGCCGGTCCGGCGGCCGTCGTAGTCGGTCTCCTCGACGAGCCTGCCCGCGGCGTCACGGACATAACGCCAGGTGCGGCCGTTCGGATTCGTCACCGAGGTGAGCCGCAGTTCGCCGTCGTAGGTGAACAGCGTGCGCGCGCCCGCCGCGTCGGTCTCCTCCATGACGAGGCCGAACGGGCCGTACTTGCGGCGCCGCGCGGCACCGGTCGCGTCACGGTGCTCGACGACGTGGCCTTCCGCGTCGTGCACCCACGTCTCGCGGCCGCCGTCCGGGCCGAGCCGCCACGCGCGCCGTCCGTCGGCCGTCCAGCCGAGCTTCGCCGCGCCGCCGGACGCCGTGTACGCGAGCCGCGGACGGCCGAACAGGTCGCGGTCGCCGGGGCGATCCGTCACCGGAGCGTCGGTGAGCGGGTCGGGCGCGTCCGGGATCTCGACCGGCAGCCCGGTGCCGGTGAGGGTGGTGGCCGGATCGAACGCGGGAACCGTCCGCCGGACGTCTCCCGCCGACAGCCGGACTTCGCCCGCGGCGTGCGCCAGCGACACCGTTTCCCCGCCGGGACGGTGGACGGCTACCAGTTCGCCGTCTTCGTTGTACTCATAGCCGGTCTCCCGGCCGATTTCGTCCACTGTGGACAGAAGCTCGTCGCGCCGGTTCCAGTTGTAGCGCTGGGAGTTGCCCAGTGGATCGATCCGTTCGATCAGCTGCTTGGCGTCGTTGAGGCGGTACGTCCACGTGTGGCCGACGGCGTCGGTGTGCCGGGTCGTGCCGGGCTCGTAGACGAACGTCGCGTTGTAGTACCCACTCGCGCCCACGGCGCGGACGCAGCGCCCGGCGTCGTCGTAGACGTAGCGGTACCAGGTGCCCGTGCGGTCCTTCCAGCCGACGAGCCGGTGCCCGAAGTCGTAATCGAGTGTCATCGGGCGGCCGGCGTAGTCCGTCACGGTGCTCAGCTGGCCGTGCCGGTTGTAGGCGAAGCGCACGAGCGGCGGCTGCCCCGGAGCGCCGAGCGCGACGATCCGCCCGTTCGCGGTGCCGATCGCGAGTTCGACGCCGTCGTCGCGGCGGAGCCCCACGGGCGTGCCGTCGGCCGCGTACGCGAACTCGGTCCGTCCGCCGTTCTGCTCGATCGCCACGAGCGGCAGGATCCGGCCCGCACCGGCGAAACGCAGTTCGCGATCGCCCATCGACAGCCGATAGCCGTCCGCCGCGCGGCGCAGCCGGTGCCGCGGCCCCTGCGCCGGCAGCACGGGCGTACCCGTCGGAACGGGATAGGTGAGCACCATGCCGTCTTCGGCGTAAAACAGGACGCGGTCGCTCGCCAGCACCAGTCGTTGGTCCATTGTGGACGTCCAAGAAGGACCGAACCAGCGGCCCGCGGTGTAGGACGACAGATGTGTGCGGGAGAGCTCCAGCTCCGCCGCGTCGCCGGGCAACGTCACGTCGATCTGCTTCATGACGACCTCGCCGGTCGCGACGTCGACGGGGTCACCGCAGTAGTTCTTGGAATCCGAGGACGTCGAGCGGTCCCCGTTGCCGTCCTTCTTCGTGGTGTCGGTGCTGCCGCCCCGGTCCCGGTTGCCCCCGCCGCCGGTGCCGCTGCTGTTCGTCTGGTCGCTGTCGCTCTTGGTGTCGATGCTCCTGTCGTTGGAGTTGCCGCCACCGCCGCCACCACCATTGTTGCCGCCGCCGGCGCTCGAACCGGTGGTGCCCTCGTCGAGCCCGCGATCGTTGCCGCCCTTGGTCTTGGGCGGCGGCGGGGCGTCGACCTTCCCGCCCTGCAGTTTGCGCAGGGCCTTGGCCGCGTCGTCGAAGAGCGAGTCGGCCCGCTTGAGCAGCGGCATCAAACCCTTGAGCGCCTTGACGAGCTTGGTGGTGATGTCGGCGATCTTCGCGGCGGTCTTGGCGACCGCGGTCACCACCTGCGGCACCACCCAGGTCAGCCCGATGCCGAGGGTGAACAGCACCTGCAGCGCCCAGCTGATGAGGTGGCCCACGAGTTCGGCGATGATGTCGCGGACGAGGGTGCGGACGGCGGCGACGACCTCGCCCGCGGTCTTGACCCCGCTGGACGCTCCTTCGCAGCCTTTCTGCGCGGCCATGAGGACGTTGACAGTGTCTACCGAGCGTTCGCGGTAGCGGTCCGCCGCGTCGCCCGCCCAGGTCTGCAGGTCGGCCTTGACCAGGTCGGTCAGCTCCGTGCCGACGGCGCCGAGTTCCTTGGCGATGTTGGTCCAGGTTTCGGCCTGTGCCTTGATCTGGTCGGCGTCGCCGGTCAGGGCGTCGAGCGCGTCGGAGAGCGGGCCGACGTGTTCGAGCAGCCAGCCGACGCCCGCGGCGAGGATCGATCCGAACGGATCCATGGCCATCGACAGTGCGTCGAGGGCCGTCCCGACCGCGCCCATCGCGACGGCGGCCCAGTCGCCCTTCTCGATGCCTTCTTTGAGGTCGTTCGCCGATTCCAGCAGCGGAACGCCGGAGTGTCCCTTGGTGGAGTCCTCACGTTCAGCGACCAGCGGATTCGCCATATGTGCCGTCTTCCTGCCTCGGGATCCTCGCCGACTGGGCCAGGCGATTTCTACCATCGCCGCGCCCCGGGAACCCGGTGCGGGAAAGGATCTTTGTCCGCGCGCCGGGAGATCGACCCGTACGGGCAGGGTCTTGCGAGTTCTGCTATGTGGAAGTTAACCTCCGCAGATTGAAATTGCCCGGCATCGCTCGCTTCTACCGAGAGGCGGATCCATGGTGAAGAGGACGCAGGCCGGAACGGCCGCGAGCGGCAGGCCCGAGGACGAACGGCTCGGGATCGGCAAGAGTTTCACTTACGGCATCCAGCACGTCCTGACGATGTACGGCGGGATCATCGCGCCGCCCCTGATCATCGGCGGTGCCGCGGGCGTTTCGACGGCGGAGATCGGGCTGCTCGTCGCGTCGTGCCTGTTCATCGGCGGGCTGGCGACAATCCTGCAGTCGTTCGGCATCCCCTTCTTCGGCTCCCGGCTGCCGCTGGTCCAGGGCACCTCCTTCGCGGGTGTGGCGACGATGACCGCGATCGTCGCGGACGGCGGACTGCCCGCCGTCTTCGGCTCGGTGATCGCGTCCGCCGCGCTCGGCCTGCTCATCACGCCGGTGTTCTCGCGGCTGGTGAAGTACTTCCCGCCGGTCGTCACCGGGACGGTCATCACCGTGATCGGGCTCAGCCTGATGCCGGTCGCCGCCCAGTGGGCGATGGGCAACAACACCAAATCGCCGGAATTCGGTTCGGTCTCCAACGTCGGGCTGGCCGCGATGACGCTGGCGATCGTGCTGCTGCTCAGCAAGGTCGCCGTCCCGGCGATCTCCCGGCTCTCGATCCTCCTGTCGATCGTGGTGGGCACCGTACTGGCCGCCGTGCTGGGCAAGGCCGACTTCTCCAAGGTCTGGGACGGCCCGATCTTCGCGGTACCGACCCCGTTCGCCTTCGGGATGCCGACCTTCGACGTCGCCGCGATCGTGTCGATGTTCATCGTCGTACTGGTGACCCTCACGGAGACCACGGCCGACATCCTCGCGGTCGGCGAGATCGTCGACACGCGGGTCGGCAAACGCCGGATCGGCGACGGGCTGCGCGCCGACATGGCGTCCTCGGCGATCGCACCGGTGTTCAACGGGTTCATGCAGAGCGCGTTCGCCCAGAACGTCGGCCTCGTCGCGATCACCGGGATCAGGAGCCGGTTCGTGGTGACCGCGGGCGGCGTGATCCTGCTGATCCTCGGCATGCTCCCGGTGCTCGGCCGCGTGGTGGCCGCGATCCCGTATCCGGTGCTGGGCGGTGCCGGTCTCGTGCTGTTCGGCACGGTCGCCGCGTCCGGCATCAAGACTTTGTCCAAAGTGGACTACAACGGGAACATGAACCTGGTGATCGTCGCGGCGTCGGTCGGGATGGGCATGATCCCCGATCGCGGCGCCGGAGTTCTATCACCACTTCCCGGCGTGGGTCGGCACGATCTTCCACTCGGGGATCAGCTCCGCCGCGCTCACGGCCGTCTTGCTGAACCTGTTGTTCAACCACCTCAAGCCCGCCAAGGCGGGCGGTGATCCGTCCGTGTTCGCGACGGCGACCAGGGTGATCGACTACTCCGACCTGAAAGCCTTCTCCCGCCTCGAAAACGGCGACAAGATCGTCGACGGCAAGATCGTGGACGCCGACGGCAACCCGGTCGAGGTGCGGGACGAAGAAGGCAGGCCTGTGTCGTACCGGATCGGTTCGGAGCCAGACGCGCACGGGTGAGTGAACAACCTTCCCGGCGGCCGGAACGTCCACTTCGTATGGACTTGAAGCACGCGGTTCGCCGGATCGCCGCCCTGTCGGCCGCCCTCGGTGCCGCGACGGTGGTCGTCGCCGCTCCGGCCACGGCCGACGACCAGGTCGTCACCGTGGTGAGCGAGGCCGGCCGGGCGGCGGCCCTGGCCCACTGGACGCCGGAGCGGATGCGGCAGTGGGTGGGCGACGAGGAGCTGCCGCCCGCCGAGAAGATCGGCCGCGAGTGGGAAGGGCCGGTCCCGCCGGGCGTTGGACGGTTGTTCTTCACCGCCGAGCCCGGCGTCGACGGATCCTGCACGGCGACGGTGATTCCCAGTGCCAGCAAGGATGTCGCGTTCACCGCCGGGCACTGCGTGAACGGGGGACTGGACCGGTTCGACCGGCCGATCAAGATCGTCAACGTCGTGTTCGTCCCGGGTTACGACCGCGGCGCCGCACCGCACGGCGTCTTCCCGGCGCGGTCTTTCGCCTGGTCCAGCACGTACGCGGGGCCGATGAGCGGGTCGGACGACGACGCGGTGATCGCGCTGGACCCGGTCGGGGGCCGTCACGTCGCGGACGTCGCGGGCACCCAGGACATCTCGTTCGAGGAGCTGCCGTCCACTGTGGACACGACCATGTTCGGCTATCCCGTGTCGCGGGCGGCGGGTGGCGAGGCGTTGTTCTCCTGCGTCCGGCCCGCCACGCGCGAGGCGAACTCGGTCACCACGACGTGGAACACCGATTGCGATCTGGCCGGCGGCTCCAGTGGCGGCCCGTGGCTGCGGAACTTCGACCCCGCCAGTGGCAAGGGCACGATCTTCAGCGTCACGAGCCGGGGGACGATGACCGAGGACGGCGTGACCACGGACCTGAGCGGCGCCGCTTTCACCGAGCCCGTGCGGAGGCTGTACGAGCGGGCGGGTGAACTCTGAACGGCTTCGTGTTCGTCGTGAGCGGCAATTCGGGTGCCAGTGGAAGGTGGCGGTGGACGGGTGCGCCCAGTAGGCCTGTCGCTGTCCACGAGGGACACGACCCCCATCGAAGTGTCTGATTTGGGCGCTTTCGCGGGGGTCGTGAGTGGCAAGGATCGTTCTAACCCTCTTTTTCACTCACGACCCCCACTGGAGTCGCCGTGCAGTGCCCCTGTGGACAGGCGCGGCTCCGCGGCCCGCGCTCGGCGGGCAGCAGCGGAGCGGCGGCGGGCAGGCGGCCGCCACGCGGGTGGACGTCACCGCTCCCGGCGACGTCGAAACCGGCGATCCGGCGATCCGGCCGACTCGCCAAGGTCGATGTTGACCTGGGGAAATGACCCGGTTCGGGACGGCAGCGTGTGCGAACGGGCAAGACCTGCGACAATGGACAGCGAGATCGGGGCATCGAATGGGCTCAGACTCGCTATGAAGAGCAGGTAGAAAAGTATGGCTCAGGGCAGCGTTAAGTGGTTCAACGGCGAAAAGGGCTTCGGCTTCATCGCTCAGGACGACGGCGGACCGGACGTTTTCGTGCACTACTCCGAGATTCAGGGCACCGGCTTCAAGTCCCTGGACGAGGGTCAGCGCGTCGAGTTCGAAATCGGCCAAGGTCAGAAGGGCCCGCAGGCCCAGCGCGTCGTCGCCATCTGACTTTCTCTCACGCCGAAGGCCTCCATCCGTACCGGGTGGGGGCCTTCGGGCGTTTCGGGTACCGATATCGTCGAGGCATGCTTGTGATCGTTCGTGAGCACACGTGCGGCCGGACACGGTGAGCCGCTCCGCCCTGGAGCCCGAGCAGGTCGGGCGGAAGGTGCGGTTGCGCGAGGTCGGCCTCCGGGACCGCCGCGTCCTGATGGGCTTCGACCGGGACATGGCCCGCGAGGCGACGCCGCTGATCGGCGGCGGGCACCGGCATTGGGCTTCGCACCGTTCGGGGTCCGCGGGCGACGACATCCACTTCGGCATCGAGACGGTGCGCGGCCGCATGCTGGTCGGCTCGATCTGCACCATCGGCGCCGACCCGGCGACCGGCAAGTTCGGCTACGGCATCGGGATCGCCCCGCGTCACCAGCGCTGCGGCTACGCCACGGACGCCATCACCGTCCTGCTGGCGCATATGTTCGGGCAGCGCGGCTTCCGCAAATGCGAGGTCAGCGTGTACGGCGGCAACGTCGCGTCGCTCTCGCTGCACGGCGGCCTCGGCTTCCGCGAGGAAGGCAGGCTCCGGGACACCGAGGTGGTGCGCGGCGAGATCAAGTACCTGGTGCGGATGGGCATCACGGCCGAGGAGTTCGCCGCCCGGCCGCTGGACGCGCTCGGCGACCTCGGCAGGCGTGGCCAGCACCGCCGGCCCCGTCGCGGCAAGCACTGGCGTACGCCCGCCGCGGTCAGCGGCTGATCAGCCCGGATTCGTAGGCGAACACGACCGCCTGGACGCGGTCGCGGAGGCCGAGTTTCGTGAGGATGCGGCCGACGTGCGTCTTCACCGTGCCCGGTGAGAGGAACAGCAGCTCGGCGATCTCGGCGTTCGACAGTCCCCGGGCCAGCTGCTGCAGCACCTCGTTTTCCCGCCCGGTGAGCAGGGCGAGCCGGTCGTCCGGCGGCGCCGCGGGCAGGCCGGTGACGACGCGGTCGAGCAGCCGCCGGGTGACGGTGGGTGCGAGGGTGGCCTCGCCGGAGGCGACCACGCGGACGCCGGCGAGCAGATCCGGCGCCAGCGCGTCCTTGAGCAGGAAGCCGCTGGCCCCGGCCCGGAGCGCGGCGTAGACGTACTCGTCCAGGTCGAACGTGGTCAGCACCAGGACCCGGGCACGATGGGCCGCGGCGATCGCGGCGGTGGCCTCGACACCGTCCATCTCGGGCATCCGGATGTCCATGAGCACCACGTCCGGGTCGAGGTCCGCCACCAGCGCGACGGCCTCCGCGCCGTCGCCCGCCTCGCCGACGACGTCGATGTCGTCCGCGTTGTCCAGGATCATCCGCAGGCCGGTGCGCACGAGCGACTGGTCGTCGGCGATGACCACCCGGATCGTCATGACGGCAGGGTCGCGCGGACGGCGAAGCCGCGCTCCGGACGCGGTCCCGCGTCGAAGGTGCCGCCCAGGACGTTCACCCGTTCCCGCATGCCCTCGAGGCCGTGCCCGGAGCCGGACGGCTCTGCCGCCGCGATGCCGTCGTCGGTCACTTCGATCTCCAGCGTGTCGGGCTCATACCGCATCACGATAGTCACCGACGCCGCCGGGCCGGCGTGTTTCAGCACGTTCGTCAGCGCCTCCTGCACGATGCGGTAGGCCGCGAGGTCCACTGTGGACGGAAGTGGCCGGGGATCTCCTTCGACCCGGAACTCGACCGGCGTGCCCGCGGTACGGACGTCGGCCGCCAGTCGCGGCAGGCGTTCGGCGCCGGGCTGGGGCTCCCAATCCGGCTCGTCCTGGCCGAGCGCGCCGAGCAGCCGCCGGATCTCGGCCAACGCGGTCCGCCCGGTGCCGACGATGGCGTCCAGCGCCTCCCGCGTCCGCTCCGGCCGCCGCTCCAGTTCGGCTTGGGCGCCCTGTGCCTGCAACACCACCACCGAAAGCGCGTGCGCGACGACGTCGTGCAGCTCGCGGCTGATGCGGCCGCGTTCGGCGGCCACGGCCAGCGCGGCCTGGGCGTCCCGCTCGCGTTCGAGGTCGGCGGCCCGCTGTTCCAGCACCGAAAGGCGGATCCGGCGCTGCCGCGTGTTCAGCCCGGCGAGCCAGGCCACCGCCAGCGACAATCCGATGCCCGGAAAACCGCCCCAGTCCTGCACCTGGTCGTCCTTCGGCTCGGGAGGCGCCAGCGGATCGATGATGATGATCCGCGGCGGTATCGGAGCCGGTTCCCGCGAATTCGCGTCGGCGGCGTGGATCGTCCACGCACCGGTGACCAGCAGGCTCGCCGCCAGCAGCGCGAACGAAAGCCGTCGAGAACCCCAAGCCGCGACCGAGAAGAGGCCGATCAACGCCACGACGTCGACCGGGCGGAGATCGTTGCCCATGGCCAGATGCAGGAGTGAGACGGTCGCGCCGGTCACGAAGGTGATCGCGGGACTGCGGTGCCGGACGAGCAGGGAAGCCAACGCCACCAAGGAGGTCAGCCACCAGTCGAAGCCCTCCGGATCATCGGCCGAGACCACAGTGGACAGTCCGACGAGCACGGTCAGCCCGATGTCCACGGCTTTCGGGTGGTTCCTGAGGAAGGAGAGCACCGGCCGAGCGTAATCCCGGACCGGCGCCTCGCGGATCCCTCTCGCGGCAGACATCGGGATACGACCAGCGGCAGACGCGCGAATACGGCACCGGGTCCCAGGCTGGACGCCAGGAAGATCCCCGACAGAAACGGAATCCTCATGAGAAGGCTTCTCGTCGCGCTGGTCGCCCTCGCCGGCCTGGTGTCGTTGGCGAGCCCGGCCGCGGCGGCTCCACGACTCAAGTTGCCGCCGCCGACCGGTTCGCATCCCGTCGGCTCCACCGATCTGCACCTGACCGACTCTTCGCGCGAGGACCCCTGGGTGCCGTCCGGGCCGCGCGAGCTGATGGTGTCGATGTTCTATCCCGCGTTGGTGCCTTTCGGCCAGAAACGGCCCTACCTCACCTCGGCCGAGGCCAAGGCGTTCTTGACCGAATCGGGGCTTCCCGACGTCGACCCCGCGCTGCTCTCCGGGCTCCGTACCAGCGCCAGGGTCGACGCCCCGCCGCTGCCGGGGAAGCACGCGCTCGTCGTCCTGTCGCCGGGATTCGGCAAACCGCGCACCACGCTCACCGGGCTGGCCGAAGACCTGGCGAGCAAGGGTTTCGTGGTCGCGCTGATCGGCCACAATTACGAGTCCCACGGCACCGCCTTCCCCGACGGACACGTCACCGGATGCGCCGCCTGCGGGTCGGACTCCACGTTGCTCCCGCCGATCCGCTCGGCGGACGCCTCCTTCGTCCTCGACACCCTGACCAGGCCTTCGTCGCGCTGGGCCCGGCTGATCGACCGGACGCGGATCGGGATGGCCGGGCATTCCATCGGCGGGTACAGCACGCCGACCGCGATGGTCGACGACCAGCGGATCCGGGCGGGCGCCGACCTGGACGGCAGGCTGTGGTCGCCGATCCCCGCGTCCGGCATCGACCGGCCGTTCCTGCTGCTCGGCCGCGAAAGCGAGTACACCCCGGTCGGCCCGGACACCACCTGGGCGGGCAGCTGGCCGAACCTCACCGGCTGGAAGCGCTGGATCAGCGTCGCGACGGCCGGGCACGCGTCCTTCACCGACGTCGGCGTGCTCGGTGAGCAACTCGGGCTGAGCAAGCCCGGTCTGCTCGGTGGCGAGCGTGGAATGCAGCTGACCAGGGCGTATGTCTCGGCGTTCTTCGACGCGAACCTGCGCGGCGGGCATCAGCCGCTGCTCGACGGGCCGGTGGCGGACAACCCCGAGATCAAGTTCTGGAACTAGCCGAGGGAGACCCCGGTGAGGTCGGCGGAGAACGTCCAGAGCCGCTCGGCCTCACCGGCGTCGATGGCGTAGGGGCGCACGCCGACCCACTCGCCCTCTTCGGCGGCGATCTCGGCGACGTCGCAGTCCTCGCAGTAGAGCCCGCCCATCCCGTCGAGCCGCGGTGACGTCGCCGCCCAGACCTGGGTGGCCGCGCCCTGCTCCGGCGATTTGAAGTCCGGGTCGGCCTGGTTCCCCTGCTCGTCGATCCAGCCGCGCTCGACCATTTCCTCCGGCCGCAGATGGCGCTGCAGGGGAGTGAGGATGGCGCCCGGATGCAGGCTGAACGCGCGGATCCCGTGGTCGGCGCCGAGCCTGTCCAGGTGCACCGCGAACAGCACGTTCGCCGTCTTGGCCTGGCCGTAGGCGAGCCAGCGGTCGTAGCCGCGCTCGAATTGGACGTCGTCCCAGCGCATCGGCGACGAGTGATGGCCGGACGAGGCCACCGTGACGACGCGGGCGCCGCCGCCGGCCTTCAGCGCGGGCCAAAGGCGGTTCACCAGGGCGTGGTGGCCGAGGTGGCAGATCGCGAAATGCGACTCCCAGCCGGGGCCGACCCGCCGTTCCGGCGCGGCCATGATCCCGGCGTTCGCGATGAGGATGTCGATCGGACGGCCGGTGCCGAGGAAGCGGCGGGCGAAGGCGTCGACGCTCGCCAGGTCGGCGAGGTCGAGCTCGCCGACCTCGGTGCCGGGGATCCCGGCGAGGGCGGCCTCGGCATCGGCCGGACGGCGCGCCGGGACGACCACGTGCGCGCCGGCGTTCGCCAGTGCCCGCGTGGTTTCCAGGCCCAGCCCCGAATACCCGCCGGTGACGAGGGCGAGCCTGCCGGAGAGGTCGATGCCGTTCAGTACTTCTTCGGCGGTGCTGCGCGCTCCGAAGCCGGAGCCGATCTTGTGTTGTGCGGTGGTCATGGGGCGGACGCTAAGAGCTAGAGGGCCCTCTAGGTCAAGGCGCTATCGTCAGCCTGGTGACGGAACTCGCGATCGGCCAGGTCACCGAGCGGACGGGCCTCAGCGTGCACGCGCTTCGCTTCTACGAGAAGGAAGGGCTGCTCGCGGCGCCGGTGAAACGGGACGCGAACGGCCGCCGCGTGTACACCGAACACGACGTCGAATGGCTGCTGAACTGCACGAAGTTCCGGGCGTCCGGAATGCCGCTCGCCGTCATCCGCGAATTCGCCGAACTCGTCCGCCAAGGGCCGGGAAACGAGGAAAAGCGGCTCGAACTGCTGCGGGAACACCAGAACACCGTCCGCGACCGGATAGCCGAGCTGGCCGATTGCCTGGAACTGATCAGCCGGAAGGTCGAGGTCTACGAGGAGCACGTCGCGCGGGGGACCGCGAACGAGCTTTGGCGCTAGCGGTCACGGGTTCACCACCCAGAAGACGATCCTGCTGAAGACGTTCAAACGGGACGGCGATCAACATCGCCGTCGTAGGCGATCACGCGTACATCCGGACGTATGACGCGGCATGGAAGGCCAAGCGGATGCGCAACGATTCGCGGGTCGAGATCGCGCCATCGATGTTCCGTGGCGTCTACACGGCTTCCTCGCCCCGCTCTTCCACCGGTTGAAGAGGTACAAGACGCTCCACTACGAAGTCCGTCTCGACACCCCTTAGAGTCCATAGTGGACGGACGTTGCCACCCGATCGGTGCAACGTTTCGCCTGGCGATGGGCAGGGGCGGCCCTTAAGCTTTGCCGCTCGTGACCTGCGAGGTGAGACGATGAGGTCCTTCGGCGCGGTGGATCCGGTCAAGGTGGCGCTCGCCGGGCTCACCACGATGGCCCTCGGCATGGCGGCGGCGCTCAACGCCGACGCCCTGCCGGTGATCGGCGGCGGCACCACGTATTCCGCCGAATTCTCCGACGCGGGCGGACTGCGCGTTGACAACGACGTCCGGATCGCCGGGGTGAAGGTCGGCAAGGTATCCGAGATCGACCTCGAAGGCGATCGCGTGCTCGTCTCCTTCCGGGTGAAGGACGCCTGGGTCGGCGACGCCACGAGCGCGTCCATTCAGATCAAGAACGTCCTGGGACAGAAGTACTTGGCGCTCGACCCGCGCGGCGAAGCGATCCTCGATCCGGGAGACCCGATCCCGCTGCAGCGGACCACCGCGCCATACGACGTCCTTGAAGCGTTTCGCGATTTGTCGAAAACCGTCGACGCCATCGACGTCGGTCAATTGGCGAAAAGCTTCGACACGATTTCGGCGACTTTCGCCGATACGCCTGCCGACGTCCGCTCCGCGCTCGACGGGATCACGAAGCTCTCCGGCACCATCGCCTCCCGGGACCGGCAGCTCCGGGCGCTCGTCGCGAACACGCGTCAGGTGTCGCAGACCCTCGTCGACCGCGACACCGAGGTCCAGCGGCTTATCCAGGACGGCAACGCGCTGCTGCGCGCGATCTCCACCCGCCAGCAGGCGATCAAGGACCTGCTCGACGGCTCGAAACGGCTCGCGACCGCGCTCGACGGCATCATCGCCGACAACGACGGGCAACTGGGCCCGGTGCTCGAACAACTCGACCGGCTGACGTCGATGCTTCAGCGGAATCAAGACTCGCTGGCCAAGGGGATCGCCGCGTTCGCTCCGGCGATCCGGGTGCTCACCAACGTCGCGGGCAACGGCCGCTGGATCGACGGCTACCTGTGCGGGCTGGTCCTGCCCACGTTCGGCCCGCTCAACGAAAAGGGCTGCTTCGAGAAGTGAGCGGCCTCCGTCAGGGCTTCGTCCGGCGCAACCAGAACAACCCGATCACCGGCAGCACCAGCGGGATGAAGAGGTAGCCCTGCCCGTACACCGACCACACGGTGGCGTGCGGGAAGGCCTCGCGGTCGAAGAGGCTGAACGTGCCGACGGTCAGCACGCCGACCAGTTCGACGCCGCAGGCGATCAGCGCGATCCGCCACCAGCCCGCGCCGCGGCGGGCCAGCGCCACGGTGGCCAGCAGGTACACGACGGCGGCGAACGCGGAGAGGGCGTACGCCAGCGGGGCTTCGCCGAATTTGGTGCTGATCTGCACGGCGGCGCGTGAGGTCGCCGCCAGCGCGAAGATCGCGTACACGGCGACCAGGATCCGTCCCGGGCCGGAGGCCTTGTCCGTCGCGGTGTCCACCGTCTTCTCCTCGGTTTCTTCAGGCACTTGCGCCCGCCCAGACCTCGTGCAGCCGGAGCACCATCACCGGGATGGCGAGGCAGGCGATGCCGAGGATCGCGGTGCTCGCCCGGGTGCGCTCGGCCAGTGCCCAGAAGGTCCCGAGCGGGAGCACGACCAGGCAGCCGATCAGATAGGCGAGATAGGTGGCCATGCTGCCGGGGCGGCCGCCGCCGATCAGCAGGACGACCCCGATCACGAGCTGGGCCACCAGGAGTACTTCGAGTACGGCGAGGCCGGCGAGCAGCGCGTTGTCCGGCAGCTTCTTGCGTGCCGCCTGGACGAAACTCCACACCGCGACCAGCGCCGCGCAGATCGCGACGGTCACCGCGAACCCTGTGATCACGTCGGCCTCCTTACCCGCTCCACCGGCGACAACGTACCTCCGGGCGGATCACCGCCGACGGGCGACCGGTGGGCCGCGTGGCGGGCGCCACGGGCCGGGCAGTGGTCCAGACCTCGGGTGAATAGATCACGAAACGCGGCGGATTGGCGCACTGTCAATTCCATCGTGCGTTATTGCGTTCAGCGCCTCGACCTGGGATTACGGCGCCAGCGCGTTCCTGTTACACACCGACCGGGTGGTTGGAATCCGAGTTGATCTCACGCTGGGTACCCCTACCATTCGGTAGTTTTCGAATTCACGTCCCTGAACAGCCCATCCGAACCCCCGATATGGCGGATTGGCCGTTCGGGGTCCGGCAGGTGGAATATTCTGCATCGCGATGGTGCACATGGCCCATCCGATTGGTGCCAAGGAGGGGGCGCTCGATGGACGTCCGGTACGAAGCGTATTGCTTCGCCGATCCACTGTTCTTCGATGAGCAGCGGGAAACCGGGGACGTCGCCGACGATTTCGCCTCCCTGTTGCCCGCTCCCGAAGACGGCTGGCGCACCGGGGTGCGCGGAGTGTGGCGGTTGCTGCACCCTGTTGCTCGAAACCTTCCCTTGCAGGGCTGGAAAATCCACGTTTCGGCAGGTTTGGACAACGCCGAACGGGTGCTCGTGAAGGTGCACGAGCATTGTGTCGAGCACGCCGTGTCCTACAAGCATCTGCGTTCGCGGACCACCCTGCTGGCCAGGAATTCCAAATACGCGCCGCGTGACGGAAGCGGTAAGTTACTGACTCTTTATCCGGCTGACAACAACGAGCTCGAGCGTGTTCTAGTCGCGTTGTCGGCGAAGCTCGACGGCGAACCCGGGGCATACATTCTCAGTGATCTTCGGTATGGTGCCGGGCCGCTCTACGTCCGCTACGGCGGATTCGCCGAGCAATGGGTCGAACTCGACGGCAAGCGGGTCCTCGCCATACGCAAACCGGATGGGACGCTGGTCCCCGACAAGCGCGAACCCACCTTCTCCGTGCCCGACTGGGTGACGATTCCCGAGTTCCTCGCGCCTCATCTCGCCGCTCGCAAGAGCGGCGGTGCGGATCAGTTCCCCTATCAGGTGAAAAGTTCTCTGCACTTCTCCAACGGCGGCGGCGTGTACCTCGCCGACCGGAAGTCCGACGGCGAACGCGTGGTCCTCAAGGAGGCCAGGCCGTTCGCCGGCCTGGACCGCGACGAGGTCGACGCCGTCGAACGTCTCCGCCGTGAGCACGAGGTGCTGGAGCGGCTGAAGGGCATCGACGGCATCCCCACCGCCTACGACCGCTTCACCGTCTGGGAGCACCACTTTCTGGCGATGGAGTACATGCCCGGCGTCTCGCTCGGCAACTGGCTCGCCCGCAACTACCCGCTCACCCGGCGCGACACCACCGAGGCCGACATCGCCGCGTATACCGAACGCGCGCTGGCGCTGGTCCGGCGGGTGGAGGCGATGATCGGCGAGGTGCACGGCCGCGGGATCGTCTTCGGCGACCTCCATTCGTTGAACATCCTGGTGGACGGGGACGACGACAACGTCTCACTGATCGACTTCGAGATGGCAGCCGACATCGAAAGCGGCACCCGGCCCGCGCTCGGCGCGCCCGGCTTCCGTGCCCCGAGGGACCGGAACGGGTTCGAGGTCGACGAGTACGCGCTCGCCGTCCTGAAGCTGTGGATCTTCTTGCCGCTCACGACGCTCCTGGAGCTCGCCCCGGCGAAGCTGCGCGGGCTCGCGGACTTCGTCCAGCAGCGCTTCGACGTCCCGGAGGGCTACGCCGACTCGATCGTCGCGGAGCTCGCACCCCGGAACCTGCCGCCGCTCACGAGCAGCACCGAGCTGGACCAGGAACGACCGGACTGGGCACTGGTCCGCAAGCAGATCACCGAGGCGATCCTCGCCAGCGCGACCCCCGAGCGCACCGACCGGCTCTTCCCCGGCGACATCGAACAGTTCCGCGTCGGCGGAGCGTGCTTCGGCTACGGCGCGGCCGGCGTCCTCCACGCCCTGAAAACCGCCGGCGACGAGCGGCATCCCGCGCACGAACGCTGGCTGCTGGACTCGATCCGCCGCGATCCGCCCGGACGGCCGGGGTTCTACGACGGCTCGTACGGAATCGCGTACGTCCTCGAAGAGCTCGGGTACCGGGACGAGGCCACCAAGCTTTTGGCGTCGTCGTCGACGCTGGTCGAGCAGACCACCGACCACGGTCTGGAAGGCGGCTTGTCCGGTATCGGGCTCACCCAGCTGCACTTCGCGTTGGCCCGCAAGGACAACGAGTTCGGCAGGCAGGCGCTCGCCACCGCCGTCCGGCTCGCGGAAGCGCTCGAGATCGCCGACCCGCCCGGCGACTTCGGCCGTGCCGGCCTGCTCAACGGCTGGTCCGGTCCGGCGCTGCTGTTCGTGCGGCTGTTCGAACGCACCCGCGAAGAGGGCTGGCTGTCCTTCGCCGACCAGGCGCTGGAGCGGGACATCGAGGAATGCGTCGAGTCCGATGACGGCTCGCTGCAGGTCCGCGACGGCGAGACCCGGACGTTGCCGTACGCGGGTGTCGGCAGCGCCGGGATCCTCATGGTCGCCGAGGAACTCGCGAAGCACCGTCCGGACGCGAAGGCGCTGAAGAGCCTTCCCGGCCTGCGTGAAGCGTGCCGCGGCGAGTTCGTCATCCACCCCGGACTGTTGTTCGGCCGAGGCGGGCTGATGACCGCGCTGGCCATGGGCGCCGAACCGGACCAGCGCGTCCGCGACGCCATCGACCTGCATCTTTCCCGGCTGGCCTGGTACGCGGTGCCGTACAAGGGCGGGCTGGCGTTCCCCGGCAACCAGCTGCTGCGGCTGTCGATGGACGTCGTCACCGGCGGCGCGGGCGTCCTGCTCGCCTTGGCCGCCACCCTGGACGGGAAGGCCGCGCTGCCTTTCCTGTCCTCCCGAACTGCCGTCCGATGAGGACGGCGGACCAAGAGGTAACTAGTGAAAGGGAACACCATGGAACTGGTTCTCGACCTGCAGGCCCTGGAAGCCCCCGAGGTTCTCGAGGGTGGCGGCGGTGGCAGCCACGGCGGCGCGAGCAACCTCAGCCTGCTGGCCTCCTGCGCGAACAGCACCGTCAGCCTGCTGACCTGCCACTGAGTCACGGCTGAGCACTGAAGGCGCGGGAGCGGCACAGGCCAAGTGCGCCGCTCCCGCGCCTTCATTTTGCCTTCCGGTTCATCTCGTTGGGATCACGGTGTCCGCCGGCGCGGGTCGGGTGGGTCGTGAGTGGCGATTCGGGTTAGAACCCGAATCGCCACTCACGACCCACCGGACCGACCTGCCGGCCCCTACCGGGAAGCGCCCCTGAACCAAGACTAAGGAGTGGCATGGCGGGTTCCGCCGATCGGTTGCTGGTCAAGGTGACCGCGCTGGATCGCCCCCGCCTGATCGCGCTGATCCTCAGCGCGCTCGCCGGGACGGCGGCGGGACTGCTCCTGCCCGGCGCGCTCGCCGCGGCGGTCGACGCCGTCGTGGCCGGACGGCCCAGCCTGCCCGAGGTCTCCTGGCTGATCGTCCTCGGTGTCACCGAGATCGCCGTCGGCCTGATCGGCGGCATCCTCACCGCGCGGATGACCGCGTCCGCCACCGCCTGGCTGCGCCGCAAACTCGCCGACCGCTACCTCGCGCTCGGCACCCGGTCGACTTTCGCCGCCGGCGACGCGATCAGCAGGCTCACCGGTGACTGCACCGGCGCTGGACTGGTCGCCTCGGTCGTCGTCCAGCTCGGGTCCACCACCCTGATCTCCGGCGGGGCCGTCGTCCTGCTCGCGCTGATGGACTGGCGGCTCGCGCTGGTCTTCCTCGGCAGCATCCCGTTCGGCCTGATGCTCGCACGCACCCATCTGAAGAACACCGCCGACGACGTCCTCACCTATCAAGAGGTGTCCGGCGAACTCGCGGCGAGGATGGTCGACGCCGTCGCCGGGCTCCGCACGATCGCCGCGTCCGGCACCGCCGACCGCGAGGCCGACCGTGTGCTGCGGCCGCTGCCGAAGCTGAGCCTCGCCGGCCGTGGGATGTGGCGCACGCAGGCCCGGATGGTGTGGCGCTCCGGGCTGCTGCTGCCCGCGGTCGAACTCGCGGTGCTCGCCGCCGCCGGTTTCGGGGTGCTGGAAGGCAGGCTGACCGTCGGCCAGGTTCTCGCGGCGCTCGGCTACGTCGCGCTCGGCATGGGGCTGATCACGCAGATTCCCTTGCTCACCACACTTTCCCGCGCCCGGTCGTGTGCGCGGCGGATCACCGAGGTGCTGGAGGCGCCGGTCCCCGAACCGGGTGACCTCGGCGTCGTCCCCGGGCGGGGCACGCTCGAACTGCGCGGCGTCACCGTCGAAGGCGCGTTGCGCGACGTCGACCTGCTCGTCCGTGGCGGCCGGTTCACCGCGGTCGTCGGGCGGTCCGGTTCGGGGAAGTCCGCGCTGGTCAACGTCCTCGGCGGGCTGCTGACCCCGGACGAGGGGACGGCGACGCTCGACGGCCGCCCGCTGGAGAAGCTGCGGCCGTACGAACTCCGCGCGGTGGTCGGGTTCGCCTTCGAACGTCCCGCGCTGCTCGGCGCGACGATCGGCGACGCCGTCGGCTACGGCTCGTGGGCCGGTGAGGCCGCCGTGCGTGCCGCCTGCCGGTCCGCGCATGTCGACGACCTGATCGTCCGGCTGCCGGACGGCTACCGGACGCCGCTCAGGGAAACCCCGCTCTCCGGCGGGGAGGCGCAGCGGATCGGGCTGGCCCGCGCGATCGCGCACGCGCCGCGAGTGCTCATCCTTGACGACGCCACCGCCAGCCTCGACACGGTCACCGAAGCCGCCGTCGAGGAGGCGATCGAACGCACGCTGCCCGGCCGGACCAGGGTGGTGGTGACGCATCGCGCGGCCACCGCGTCGCGGGCGGACACGGTGGTGTGGCTGGAAGACGGCCGGGTCCGGGCGGTCGGCGCCCATGACGGACTGTGGCGGACTCCGGCTTACCGGGCCGTCTTCACCGAGGGCGCCCAATGAGCGTCTGGGGGCTCTACCGCTCGGCGCTGGCCGGGCAGTGGCGCGGCGGGCTGGTGCTGCTGGCCTGCTCCGTACTGGAGAGCGCGCCCGCGTTCTTGTCCGGTCGCCTGGTCGAACTCGCGGTTGACGAGGGGTTTGCCGCGGATCGGCCAGGCACCGGACTGCGTTGGCTCGCGGTCTTCGGGCTGGTCGCCGTGATCGGCGCGTTCGGTTCGCGGCTGGTGTGGCATCAGCTCGGCAAGGTCGTCGAGCCGTTGCGCGACGCGCTGGTGACCGCCGTCGTGCGCGGGGTCCTGCACGATCCGGCGCCGCCGCGCAATCAGCCGGACGCCAGCGGCGTCGCCCGCATCACCCAGCATGTCGAGGTGGTGCGCGACGCCACGGCCGGGCTTTTGGTGCAGGCGCGCGGGATGATCGTGACGACGGTGGCGGCGCTGGCCGGGTTGTTCACCGTCGCCGGTTCGCTCGCGTTGATCGTGGCGATCCCGGTGGTGGTCTCGGTCATCGTGTTCGCCTGCCTGCTCCCGTCGCTGGCGCGGCGTCAGCGCGCGCTCGCGCTGGCCGACGAGCGGACCGCCGAGGTCGCGGGCGCGTCGTTGTCCGGTATGCGTGACATCGTCGCGTGCGGCGCCGAACCCCTTGCCGCGCTGGAGCTTTACGACGCCATCGACACGCAGGCCAAGGCGGCCGTGCGGGTGGCGCGGTCCGGGGCGGCCCGCACGGTGGTGATCGCGACCGGCGGTTTCGTGCCGCTGCTCCTGGCGTTGCTGGTGGCGCCGGGCATGGTCCAGGCCGGGGTGCTCACCGCCGGTGCCGCGCTCGGCGCGCTCGTCTACCTGGCGACGACGATGCAGCCCGCGTTGCGAGGGCTGGCCGCGACGGCGAGCACCGTGGTGCTGCGGCTGATCGTCGCCCTGCGGCGGCTCGCCGAGACCGCCGAGGCCGAGCCGGAGGCCGACGGCACGGCCGAACCCGACGGGACCGCGATCTACGTGCGCGACCTGACCTTCAGCTGGGGCGCGGCCGCGCAACCGGTGGTGCGCGGGCTCGACCTGCATCTGCGGCCCGGCGAGCGGCTCGCGGTGGTGGGGCCGAGCGGAATCGGCAAGTCGACCTTGGCCGGGCTGCTGACCGGCATGCTCGCCCCGCAGGCCGGCCGGGTGCTGCTCGGCGGGGTGCCGGTCCGGGAGGTCCCGGCGGCTCTGCGGCACCGGATGGTCGCGCTCATCCCGCAGGAGGCGTACGTCTTCGCGGGGACCGTGCGGGACAACGTCGGCCTGTTCGCGCAGACCGCGATGGACGGCGAACTGCTGGCTGCGGTGCGGGCCGTCGGCGCGGAACCGCTGGTCACGAGGCTGGGCGGGCTCGACGGCGAGATGGGGCACGGCACGCTGTCCGCCGGTGAGGCGCAGTTGATCGCGCTCGCGCGGGTGTACGCGAGCGAAGCGACCGTCGTCATCCTCGACGAGGCGACGTCGCATCTCGACCCGCCCGCCGAAGCCCGTGCGGAACGGGCGTTCGCCGAGCGGGGCGGGGTGCTGGTGGTGATCGCGCATCGGCTGTCGTCGGCGTTGCGCGCGGACCGGGTCCTGGTGATGGACGGCAAGGAGACCGCCCTGGGCACCCACCTCGAACTCATGGACCGGTCCACGCGCTACGCCCAGCTCATGCACGCGTGGTCGCCGCGGCTACCCCAGCCCAGTGCGCAGTTCTTCCAGCGCGCTCCTGAGTAGACCCTCGACAGGGACCGGGCGCCGGGATTCGCGATCGACGAAGACGTGCACGAAATGCCCCTCCGCGATCACCGTCTCCTTCGAGTACATCCCGACCTCGTAGCGGACACTGGACCGGCCGAGATGGCCCACCCGCAGGCCGACTTCGAGTTCTCCCGGGAACGACACCGAAGCGTGGTATTTGCACTGCGATTCCACGCACAACCCGATGACCGCGCCGGTCTCGATGTCGAGGCCGCCGCGTTCGATCAGCCAGGTGTTGATCACGGTGTCCATCACCGAATAGTGGACGACGTTGTTGACGTGTCCGTAGACGTCGTTGTCCTTCCACCGCAACGGAACCGTCTGCCAGTGCGGATACTCGGCGTTCACCACAGCGTCACCGACTCCCGCAGGATCACCGCGAGGTCCGCTTCGGACGCCTCGCGCGGCGCCGTCGCCAGCAGCCGTTGTTGTTTCACCGTGCCGGAAACCAGCGAGTCCACATCGGACTCGGTGTAGCCGACGGCGCCGATCCCGTTGGGGATCCCGATCTCCCGCATGATCTGCCCGAGCACCGCGGGCAGGTGGTCCCGCAGATCGCCCGGCCATTCGTAGTCCGGCGCGAGCAGCCGTGCCACCCGGATGTGCCGGTCCGGCGCGGCGTCGAAGGTGAACCGGAACGCCGCCGGCGCCGTCAGCGAGACGGCCATCCCGTGAGGCACCATCGCTTCGTCACCCGGATACCCCGGGGGATGGAATTCCCGCACCTGACCGGCGATCGGATACGCGTTGGCGTGCGGGATGTGCACCCCGGCGTTGCCGAAACCGAGCCCGGCGAACGTCGCCGCGAGCGCCATCGCCTCGCGCGCCTTCAGGTCGGAGCCGTCGCGCACGGCCGCGGGCAACGCCCACGACAGCAGCCGCAGCGACTGCTCGGCGAACATGTCGGCCAGCGGATTCGAGCCACAGTAAGGAACCCGGTCCTGCGGCCGCTTCCGGTCGAACTCGGTGTACGGCTTGGCCGTGTAGCTTTCCGCGGCGTGGCAAAGGATGTCCATCCCGCTGGCGGCGGTCACCTCGGGCGGCTGCGAGACCGTCAGCCTCGGGTCGACCACCGCGAGGCTCGGTCGCATCCGGAGATGGCTGATGCCGCTCTTCACCCGCAGTGACAACACGTCCAGCACGCAGACCGTGGTGCTCTCCGAGCCCGTCCCGGTGGTGGTCGGCACCGCGACCAGCGGTTTCAGCGGCGAGCTCGGGGCGCGGCCGCCGCCGACCGGCGCGTTGACGTAATCCATCAGGTCGCCGTCGTTGCTGGTCAACAGGTTCACCGCTTTGGCGGTGTCGATGGCCGACCCGCCACCCACGGCGACGAAGGCGTCCCATTCGCCCTGTCCGCGGGCGAAGTCGACGGCCTTCCGCATGCTGACGTCGGTCGGCTCGACGTGGACGCCGTCGAAGACGACGGCTTCGATGCCATAGGTTTCGATGCCTTCGGCGATCCGTTGTGGCCAGCCCGTCGCGGCGACACCCGGGTCGGTCAGGACGAGCACCCGACGGGCGCCGTACTGGGTGAGGTCGTAGCCGATCTCATCGCTCGACCCGGTGCCGTACTTCAAGGCAGGCGCCCCGTAAGTGAAAACAGTTTCACGTCCGGCGGTGGCTGAGGTCACGTTTTCGTGCTCCCTTGCTCGAACACGTTCCGAATATCGGACATTCCGCCGCTCCGGGGTTGCCGGAATCGGAAGATCGCTTGACGGCACCGATCACCGCCCGCCTAAGCTCTTCTCATTAGATACCAACCGGGAGCGTCCGTCGCCCAGACGGCCGTGCGGATCCTGACCGAGGCGCAGATCCACCGCGTGTACGCGGTGGTGGGTGAGTCCTTCCTGGATCTGCTCGACGCGCTGCAACGCGAGCGCTCGATCACCTTCGTCTCGGCGAGGCACGACTCCGGCGCCGCCTTCATGGCCGAGGCCGAAGGCAAGCTCACCGAGCACCCCGCGGTCCTGCTCGCCGGCCGCGGCCCGAGCGCGGCGAACCTCGCGATCGGCGTCTCCACGGCGTACCAGGACGAAAGCCCGATGGTCGTCCTCCTGGAGAACCCGCCGCAGGATCCCGGCCCGACGAGCGAGCTGCCCACCGCGGACCTGACCGCGATGTTCGAGCCGATCTCGAAGTGGACCGGCCGCGCGGAGTCGCCCGACGAGGTGCCCGGTCTGCTGGTCGAGGCGCTGACCCGCTGCCGCGAGGGGCGGCCGGGGCCCACCGTCGTCGCCGTCCCCGCCGATTTCTGGGGTGTCCCGTTCGATTCGGCGAAACCGGTCGCCTCCGTGCGGCCGCCCGCCACCGGCGCGCTGGGCCGGACCGCCGAGGCGGTCGCGCAGCTGGTCGACGAGGCCCGCTACCCGGTGGTGATCGTCGGCGGCCGGGCCCGGGCGGCGCGCGACGAGCTGATCGCCGTCGCCGACGAGCTCGCGTTGCCGGTGTACAACGCGTTCCGCCGCCAGGACGCCTTCCCCGAGAACCACGCGCGCTACGCCGGCCATCTCGGCATCGGCATCCCCGCGCGGCAGCTCGACGCGCTGGAGCGCGCGGATCTCGTGCTCGCGCTGGGCACGCAGCTCGACGAGGTCACCACCCAGTCCTTTCGCTACCCGACGCCGTCGCAGACGCTGGTGCTGGTCGGCACCGGGATCGAGCCCGCCCGCCGCGGCGGGCTGACCTTCCGGGTCGACTCCGAGGTCGAGCCCTTCCTGCGTGAACTGCGCAATGTCGCCTCGCCCCGGCAGCGGCGCGCGTCGGCCGCGAACGCCGCGGTGCACACCTTCATGACGCCGCCCGACACGAGCGGCGCCACCCGCGTCCACCCCGCCGACGTCATCCGCGCGGTGCGCAAACTCGCGCCCGAAGACGCGATCGTGACCAGCGACGCGGGCAACTTCGCCCAGTTCATGCACCGCTACTGGTGTTTCACCGCGCCGCGCAGCCAGCTCGGGCCGAGCAACGCGGCCATGGGCTACGCGGTGCCCGCGGCGGTCGCGGCGAAACTCGCCGAACCACGCCGGACGGTGATCGCGATGGCGGGCGACGGCGGCGCGCTGATGACCGGGCAGGAGATCGAGACCGCCGTCCGCTACCGGGTGCCGGTGACCGTCCTGGTGTTCCAGAACGGAGTGCACGGCCCGCTCGCCGTGCACCAGGCGCGCAAGCACGGCCGGCTGTCCGGGGTCACCGTCCCCATCACCGACTTCGCGTCGTGGGCGCGCGGGCTCGGCGCCGCCGGGTACACCGTGGACGATCGGGAAGAGCTGGAGCCGATCATCGCGAGCGCGCTGGTGCGGCAACGGCCTTGTGTGATCGACATCCGCACGGATCCGGACGTGGTGACCCCGGACATCCGGCTGACGAGCCTGCTGGGCGCCGCGAGGCCGCAGCAGGGCGGCCAGTAGGGGCCGCCACGCCGACTACCGGGCGGTACTTTTTCTCAGGGGATACACAGAAACCCTTGTGGTGCCGCCTTCACCTGCCCCAAAGGGTGGGAACGAGGTGACGACTCGGCCGACTTTCGGTCGCGGACACCGGATTTTGTCGGCCGGCCGTGGCACAATCGCGGCATCACCGAGAGTCCGATATGGACCGGGGCAATGGCCGGTGTGGTTGTTGGCACGCAGTACGTACGTAGAGCGTTGTGTTGACACTGGGAGAAAACATGGCTGACGAAGCGAAGCCACAGGACAAGTCCGTTTCCGGCGTGGTGCCGGTGCAGTTCAGCGCGGACGCGGAGACCCACGACATCGCCGTCGTGGCCACGAACCGGGAGGCGTTGCGCCGCTCGCCGTTCGGCACCGAGGCGCCGCTGCGCGCCGCCAGCGGCGAATAGCCCGGCCGGTCGCCCCTCCTGTCGGAGGGGTACAGTGCGGCTGCGCACACCCGGGTGATGGCGCTTGTCGGCCTGCGTGAGGTGTGCTTTACTGCACCAGGTCTCGATTTTTGTGTTCGTGTTGGTTCACGCTCGCAGAACTCAGCGGGCGTAGTGTCTCCTCGTGTTTCCGGGGAAGCAAACCGTCTGGTCATGACCCGGGCTGCCGACGTGGCTTCCTGTTTGTTTGTGTTGCATATGGAGATTTTATGACTCAGGGCACTGTGAAGTGGTTCAACTCCGAGAAGGGGTTCGGCTTCATCACTCCCGACAACGGCGGCGGCGACGTCTTCGTGCACTACAGCGAGATCAAGGGCAACGGCTTCCGTACCCTCGAGGAGAACGCCCGCGTGGAGTTCGAGATCGGGCAGGGCGCGAAGGGTCCGCAGGCCACCTCGGTCACCGTGATCTGATCCAGGTTTTCCAAGCAGGGCCGTCATCCCCTCGGGGAGGCGGCCCTGCTGCTTTTCCGGCTCGGTCCGGTTGGTCGTGAGTGGCGTTTCGGGTTCTAACCCGAAACGCCACTCACGACCACCTGTACCGAGCGGCCGCAGACACGCGGGCACCCCGTCTTCGTCCGCTCAAGTTTCGGTGGCTTTGTGATGCAACCTCGTGCAACTCTTTCTTTCGTGGCCCGGACGTCGTTTCCTTGTAGGGACTTGGCGCGGCAGCGGAGGACATGTGGGCGAAGCGGTTGCGGGGATCGTGGCGAACCCCGCTTCGGAGCGTGACATCCAGGGCCTGCGTTCGGCACTGAGGGTGGCCGGCGTCGGCCGCGTGATGGTGTGGGCCGACGCGGGCAAGATCATCGGCACCGTCCGCCGGATGGTGGACGCGGGTGCGAGCGTGCTCATCTGCCTCGGTAACGAGAGCATGATGCGGGCCGCGGCGGCCGCCTGCGGTGACGTCCCGCTGCTGATGCTGCCCGCCGGTGGCGCCGACGAGTCCACCGTCGCCGGGCTCGCCGCCGGGCTGGTGGCCACCCATCAGGTGGACACGGACCTGGTCACGAACCGCGCCACCGTGCTCGAGGTCGTCACGAAGGCACGCCGTGAGATCGCGCTGACCGACGTCAGCGTGTGCTCGGAGAGCCGGTGGGATCCCGCGTCGCTGACCGAGCTGTACTGCACGTTCGCGGTTCCGGACGGGGTCGGGCTGTCGAGCATCCCCGGGCGGCTCTGTCCCAGCCCGAAGTCCACTGTGGACGGTGTCGCGGTCTCGCTCGGGCCGGTCGACGAGACGCCGTACGTGGTGCAGGCGCCGATCGCGCCCGGCGACGTCCGGGCGGTGGGTGTCCGCGGCTGGAGCGTGCTGCACGCCGGGGTCCGCGTCGATCTCGCCGCCGGCGGCGGCTCCATCGCGCTGGACGGCCAGCCGCATTTCGTGCTCAAGCCGGGAGAGAGCGCTTTCGTCGAATTGAAGCCGGACGGGCCGTGGTGCGTCGACGTCCGCGCCGTGATGGCCGAGGCCACCAGGACCGGTCTGCTGCTGGGCAGGAAACCGACGGCGGCCCTTCCCGCGCCCCGCCTGGCGGACGCACCCTTCCCCGGATAGCCCGCGCCCAGGTCACAGAGACCTTCCGCTCCCCGGGCCACCCGGGCACACTGGCCTGAACAGAGCAGAAGGAGTAGGCCAGGTGCAGCTCGAGGCGGCGCTGCCGGTCGGTGCGGATCCGCGGCGGCACGCGCGTGCCCTCGCCGAAGTGCGCGAGGCCGCGCTCGCCGGGACCACGCTCCCGGGCAGGCCCCGCGCGGTGATCGGCGCGTCCTGGCAGCGGATGCGGCGGCTGGGCCTCGACCCGGACCGCGGCTCGCCGACCCCTCCGCTCGCCCCGGAACAGCTGGAAGCCCGGCGTCGCGACAGCGGCCTCGCGACCGTGCTCCCCGCCCTTCGCGGCGGCCTGATCGGCCTCGCCGAGCAGGCCGCGCACATCATGGTCGTCGTCGACGCCGACGGCCGGGTGCTCTGGCGCGACGGCAGCACCGCGGTCCGCCGTCGCGCCGACGGGCTCGGCTTCGTCGAAGGGGCCGATTGGCACGAGCCCGCCACGGGCACCAACGCCATCGGGACGGCGCTGGTCGCCAGGCATCCGGTGCAGGTCTACTCGGCCGAGCACTACGTCAGCAACCAGCACGACTGGACCTGCGCCGCCGCGCCACTGCACGATCCGAGGAACGGCAGGCTGCTCGGCGCGGTCGACCTCTCGGGACCGGCTTCCACCGTGCATCCGTCCACCCTCGCCCTGGTCGACGCGGTCGCGAAGCTCGCCGAAGCGCATCTGCGCACCACGCATCTCTCGGATCTCGAACGGTTACGCGGGCTGGCCACCCCCTTGCTCGCCAAGGTGAAGGGGCGGGCGGTCATCACCGACCCGCACGGCTGGATCGCGGCCTCGGCGGGGCTCGTCCCGGTCGGCCGGATCGCGCTGCCGAACGACGCGGCCCCGGGTCGCACGTGGCTGCCGACGTACGGCGACTGCCTGCTGGAGCCGCTGCCCGGCGGCTGGCTCGTCCGGCTCACCGAGGAGGAGGACGCGCCGCCGACCCGGGTCGTGCTCGATCTGAGGTCGTCGCGGGAAAGCACGCTGCGCGTCTCGGGCGCGGCGGGCACCTGGTCGCATCGGCTGAGCCCGCGGCACGCGGAGATGCTGTACGTCCTCGCGCTCCATCGAGCGGGGAGATCGGCGTCGGAACTGTCGCTCGACCTCTTCGGCGACGCCGGGCGCACCGTCACCGTCCGTGCGGAGATGTCCAGGATGAGGCGGCATTTCGGCGGCTTCCTGCTGGCCCGGCCGTACCGGTTCGACGACGACGTCGAGGTGGTCGTCGAGCGGCCCGCCGACGGCGAGGTCCTGCCGCATTCCGTCGCACCCGCCGTCCGGGGTTGACGGCCCGCAGATCACGTGCCGATGACACACCCCGGTGTCACTGGCTGCGCTGATCCCGACTCGGATACCTTTCTTGCGGATAGAGCCAATGGGGAGGATCGGCGATGACGAGCACTGTGACCCGGCCGGGGAGTCCCGCGCCACCCCCCGCGCCGGAAGGCCGCGGCGGGATCGCCGGGCTGCTCGAGCTGCCGGGTAACGGGATCCGCGCGATCGTCCGGTCCGCGGCGACCACGCCGGGCAGGCTGTCGGTGATCGCGATCGGGCTCGTGCTGCTGTCGCTGGTCGCAGGTCTGTTCGGGACGCTGGCGGCGCAGGACAAGAAGGACACGATCAACGGCCTGATCGACCACCGCGAACCGCTGGCCGCCGCCGCGCAACAGGTCTATCGCGCGCTTTCGGACGCCGACGCGACCGCGGCCAGTTCGTTCCTCTCCATCGGCGCCGAGCCGCTCCCGATGCGCCAGCGGTACGAACGCGACATCGCCGAGGCCGGGGCCGCGCTGGCGAAGGCCGCATCGGACTCGTCCGGCGCCGGCAAGGCGGCCGAGCAGATCAACATCCTCGGCCGCGAGATCCCCGTCTACACCGGATTGATCGAGACCGCTCGCGTCTACAACCGGCAGGGTTATCCCGTCGGTGCCTCGTATCTGCGCGAGGCGTCGGAGCTCATGCGGTCGAAAATCCTTCCCGCCGCACAGGATCTCTACCGGACCGACACCGACCGGCTCGCCGCCGAACAGGACGACGCGACCGGATTCCCTTGGCTGGCAACGGCTTTGGTGCTCGCCCTGCTCGCCGCGCTGATCGTCACGCAGGTGCACCTGACGCGGAAGACCAACCGGTTGCTGAACGTCGGGCTCGTCGTCGCGACCGCGTCGGTGGTGGTCGCCCTGCTGTGGGGCTCGGTCGCGCTGATCGTGCAGAGCACCCTCGTCGGCGGCGGTGAAGAAGACGGCTCGCACCAGGTGGACGTGCTCGTCCGGGCCAGGATCGCGGCGCTGCAGGCGCGAGCCGACGAAACGCTGACCCTCGTCGCCCGCGGCGACGGCGCGGCGTACGAAAAGAACTTCGGTGATCTCGCCGCGCAACTCGGCGGGACGGACGGCCAAGGCGGTCTGCTGGGCGAGGCCCGCGGGCTCGCGGCGGGCGGCCCGGCCGCGGAGAAGGTGGACGCGGCCATCCAGGCGGCGTCGGCGTGGTTCAAGGCGCACGCCGAGGTGCGGCGGCAGGACGACGACGGCTTCTACCAGGACGCCGTCGGCACGGCCATCCGCGACGACAAGAAGGACGGCGCGGCCGGGGCGTTCCTGCGGCTCGACGAGAACCTGGTGGCCGCGATCAACGTGGGACGACAGGAATTCCTCGACGACACCCGCAATGCCGAACGCGCGCTGACCCTGCTCGCGCCGGGTATCGCGGTGCTGGCGGTGCTGGCGGCGGCGGGGTCGGCCTTGGGAATCCGTGAACGGCTGAGGGAGTACCGGTGATGCGGAACGGTCTGCGAACGGCCGTGCTCGGCGCGGTGTTGGTGCTGGCGACGGCTTGTGGCAGCGCGGGGTCGCCGGTGGACCCGGCTCCCGTCGGCGACGTCGCGCCGCCGCTGCCCGCGAACGTCGGCGGCGCCGACAACACCGGTGGCGGCGGAACGACCGACACGAGCTGCAACCCGTTGGCCAGCCTGCGGCCGACCAACGGCACGTCGATCACCAGCGACTCGACGATGGCGAAGATCAAGGAGAAGGGCAAGCTCATCGCGGGCGTCGACCAGACGACGTTCCTGTTCGGCTTCCGGAACCCGACGTCGGGCCAGCTCGAAGGGTTCGACATCGACATGGTCAACGAGATCGCGAAGGCGATCTTCGGCAGCGCGGAAGGCCGCGTGCAGTTCCGGGCGATCCCGTCGAAACTCCGGGAAGAAGTGCTCGAGAAGAAGCAGGTCGACATCGTGGTGCGGACCTACAGCATCACCTGCAGCCGGCTGAAGAAGGTCAACTTCTCGACCGCTTATTACCAAGCGGGGCAACGGATCCTGGTGGAAGCCGGGTCGAAGGTCGCGCAGCTGTCGGACCTCGCCGGGCGGCGGGTGTGCGCGACCAAGACGTCGACCTCGCTGACGAAGATCGCGGCGGATCCGTCGAAGCCGGTGCCGGTCTCGGTGGACAACTGGTCGGACTGCCTGGTGATGCTGCAGCAGAAGCAGGTCGAGGCCGTGTCGACGGACGACGTCATCCTCGCCGGGATGCTCGCGCAGGATCCGACGCTGAAGATCGTGGGGGACCGGTTCACCGAGGAGAACTACGGCATCGGGATCCCGAAGGAGAACGAGGACATGGTGCGGTATGTGAACGCCGTGCTGGAGAACGTGCGCGGTGGCGCGTGGCAGGCGATCTACGCCAAGTGGATCGGGAACAAACTCGAGGGCGGGACGCCGCCCCCAGCGCAGTACAAGTGAGAACGGGCCGTTCGGGATTCGCTCCCGAACGGCCCGCTTCGTCTTACCGGGACTTGTCGCCGATCACCGGCGGCACCGGCTTCATCTCGCCCTCGTAGCCGCCGAACAACACGTCGGCGTCTTCCTCCTGCAGGTAGTTCGGGGCCTTCTTTTCCTTGTCCTCTTCCTTCTGCCCCCGGCCACCGGGCGCGCCGGCCCCCATCGGTCCGTGGCCGCCGCCCTTGCCCGCCGCGGCCGCGCCACCCCGGGCGACACGCTCCTCCGGCAGCTTGCCCGACCCGGACCCGCCGCCCTTGCCCGCGAGCTTCTCGGCGTCACCGGCCGCGACCTTGCCGCCCGCGAGCCGCTCGGCGACGTTGCCCGACCCGCCGTTGCGCCCGAACCCGCCGCCGCTGGTCAACCGGTTCGCCGCACTGCCGCCCGGCCCGCTCGTCGTCCGGCCGGGTTTGCCGCGATACTGCTCGCTGCCCAGCCGCCCGAGCCCGGTGGGGCCAGGCCCGTTCAGCGCGGCCAACCCCGGCCCCGGCCCCGGCCGGAACGATCCCGGCGGCCCGCTGACCGGCTGATTCGGCCCCGGCACGCCGGTGTGCCCGCCACCCGTGGTGATCCCGGGCCCCGGCGCGGGCCCGCTCGGACCACCCGGCACCCCTGGCATTCCTGGCCCTGGACCATTGTTGGGCCCAGGCCCCGGCCCGCCACTGAAGCCCCTGGGCTCGGTACCCCCGGAAAACCCGGACGCCGTCGTCGACTCGCCCATCTCCGGCGGCGGCGCGAAGGTGGGCTGCTTGGAATTGACGTCGAAGAGCGACTGGTCGTAGTTGTGCATCACCTGCGCGGCCTGCTGATGCGCCTGGAACGACTGCTCCTGCTTGGCCGAGATGTTGCCGACCGTGTCCACCGCGCCGGCGAGATTCCCCGTCGCGAGCTGGTTGAGCGCGTTCTTGTACTCGGCGTTGCGGTCGAAGGGGATCTCTTCGGGCATCGAGTTCTTCGCGGTGGTGGCCGCGGCGGCGGACTGGGAGAAGCGGTTGGAGGCGAGGTACGCGCCGTCGCCCGCGGTGTCGGCCCACTTGCTGATGTTGGTGAAGAAATCGGTGACCGACTTGGCACCGTCGCCCTGCCAGTGCTCGCCTTCCTTGCCGATCGCGTCGCGGACGGCGTTGCTGAAGTTGTTCAGGGAGTTGCCCTGGTTGTTCCAGAGCTCGCCCTTCTCGTCGATGTCCCGCGGATCGAGGTCCTGCGTGACCATGTTCTTGAGCTCGCCGTGAGGGACGGCTTCATAGCGCTGTTCCGACGGGTTGAGACCGGTGCGGAACTGCTGGCCCTGCGTGAGTGCCGCGGCCTGATCGGCCGAGTACTGCCCCGCCTTGGCTTCAGCCGTCAGCCGCGCGGTCAGGGAGTTGCCGCCGGGCCCGGCGTTGGTCTCGTTGTACGTGTCGGAGTACCGCTTGGCCTCGTACGTCCGGCCGGGGTTGCCCAGCGCGGAGAACTTGCTGTCGAAGTCGTCTTGCCCGACGTTGACCATGGTCCCTCCCGTTCCGTCGTCAGTTGCCTCTAGGCAGTTTCGGTTCAGCGGCTTCTGCGATCTCGCGGGAGAGGGCGCAGGCTTCCTCGTTGGTTCCGTTGTTCAGGCCGGTCGATGCGGTCAGCCGAGAGTCCTGGGTGACTGCGATAGCCACTGTGCAGGACTGAGTGCCGGCGTCGCCCGGGATTTCGACAGCGTCCCGGTTACCGATTTTGGTCGGCTTCTTCGCGCCCTGACCTGCGGAAAGCTGATCGATTCCAGCTTCCGCGACCAGATAGATCCTCGCGGATCCGTATCGCTTTTTTCGCGTCGCGCAACCGTTGTCACTCTCGGCTGCCTCGACACTGGGTGGTTCGAAGCCCTTTGGGCCAGTGACGGGCTCGAGAAGATCGCAGGCCTTCAGGCTCCCGAACACAGCTTCTGACTGGCCGTTCGGCTTCACCACGGGTGTCTCTGGTGTCGAGGTGACCGCGCCGCCCGAAAGTGCGGACGAACAGCCGCTCGTCGCCATTGCGATTACTGCGATCAGCGAACCGAGCCTCAGACGGGAGAGCATCAGCTTCCCCTGGGTAGTTTCGGTTCAGCGGCCGTGGCGATTTCCCTGGACAGGGCGCAGGCTTCCTCGTTGGTTCCCTTGTTCAAGGATGTCGATGCGGTCAGCCGGGCGCTTGGTGTAACGGCGATTGCGACTGTGCAGGCTTGCGTTCCCGCATCGCCGGGGATTTCGACGGCGTCCCGGCTCCCGACCTTGGTCGGGATCTTTGTCCCTTGTCCTGCGGACAGTTGATCAATGCCGGCCTCTGGAACGAGGTAGATGCTGACAGAGCCGAATCCTTGCTTCCTCGTTGCGCAGCCGTTGTCGCTCTCGTAGGTCTCGACGACTGGCGGGTCGAAGCCCTTTGGAGTCGTGGTCGGCTCCAACAGATCGCAGGCTTTCAGATCCTCGAAAACGTTCGTAGAAGGACTGGACGTCTTGGACGAGGCGTCACTCTGGGTTGGTACGGGTGTGGCATTGCCGGGTTTCTCCGACGAACAGCTGGAAAGCGCAAAGGTGAGTGTGATCGGCAACGCAGCGAAAACCAGAAGCCGTGATTTCGTGATCATGTCGGTTCGCGTCAGTCCTTTTGGAGAGATTTCAGCTGTTCGGCATTGTCGGCATCTCGTTGCCGGTATTTGGTCTTCGCCAGGGTGATCGCCTCTTCAGCGCGGTTGAGTATGTCTCGTAGGGCGTCCAACTGCGTCTTGGCCGACAGGTCATCACCCTCGGCGACTCGGACCGCGTGCTGGCCGACTTGGTGTGCGAACGGGCTGGTGCCCAGCTTCGGTCGTTCGGCAAGCCGTGAGAAACGTCGCTGGTTGCTCGACCAGTCGGTCACGTAGTCGTTGATCGCCGTCCTCAGAGCTTCCCCGGCCTCCTCGCTGACCGCGAACCGCCCCTCTTTAGCCGCAGTCATCATTCGATCGGCCTGCGCCGAGAAGTCACCCAAGATGTCGGAGAAGTTGCCCGGCGGTCCGCCGGTGCCGTCCGTCATGGTCTCTCCCCTGTACCAAGTCCCGGTTACTCGTAGCGCTCGTCAGATCACGATATCAGCGGAAACGGCCTCGAAGGCCGTCTCCTGGCGAGGATCACGCGCTGCCGACACGGGCGGCTTCGACCAGGTCGTGGACCCATCGGGCCAGGTGAGAGCCACTCGTCGGGGTGAAGGTGCGGCGGACTTCGCCGTCGGGGAAGCGGTCGGTGGTGAGCATGAAGCGGCCCTGAAGACTGTCGAACCACTGGACGCTCTTCTGCTGCGGTTTGCCCCGGTCGTCGCGCAGGGTGACGCTGATCGTGCCCAGTCGCGCGAGCGGGTGTTCGAAGAAGCGGGCGGCCGCGCCCAGGCGGAGGTTGTCCGGGTCCTCGTCGAACGGGTCGTCCGGTCGTTTGGCCGGGGGGAGCGTGCTGGACGTCGTCACCCGGCCGGGGAACGGCTGCAGGGACGGTAGATAACCGAGCAGGGTCGCGACGACCTGTTCGGGGTAGACCGGTTCGAAAAGAATGTCGAAGCCGCGCTGCTGGCTCACGACGCCCTGGCGGCTGTTCCACGCACCCCGATAGAGGTATTCGGCGTCCTGCTCCACCTCGTGCGCCTCCATGGTGACGACGAAGTCCCCGGTGGCCCAAAGCCGGAGGGACTGTTCGTAGTCGCGCAGGAGTTCGCGGCCGCGGGCGAAGCCTCGGTCGGCAAGCTCGGCCCAGATCTCTTCGCAGTGCCGCTCGCGTTCGGTGATGGTGGTTCCGACGGTCGGGATCTCGAAGGGCAGCACGAATCTGCCGAGTCCGAGTTCTTCGAGTACGACGTCGAGCTGGGCCATCGACATCGAAAATGACGCAGGCACCGGTCCCTCCCCCTCATCACCTGCTGAATCGGTTCTCCACCGCACCGTAGCGGGTTCGACCCGGCGCGGGCATGACCTGCCTGCTCACGGCTAGGATCGAGTCCCAAGCCGTCGGGAGGTACCAGTGTCGGAAGAGCCGCGCCGTCCTCGGCACGCAGCGCCGGACGACGCCACGCCGGAGCGTGAGCCGGAGTCCGCCTCCTGGACGCCGCCGGCGCCGGTCCGCTGGGAAACGCCCGAACCGTCCATTTCCGGCAGGCTCGATCTCTCCGAGCCGCGGCCAAAGCAGGAGCCGGAGAAGGACGCCGAGCGCACGGTTTACCACGCGCCCGTCCAGCGTCCGCAGACTCCGCCGCGCGGTCAGCAGCGGCCGATCCCCGGCGCCGAGGACCCGACGCGTCCGCCGGGCGACATGGCCCCGGTGAGCCCGCAGACCCAGGTCGTCCGTCCCGCATGGCAGGCGCCCGCCGACGCGCCGCAGCCGACCAGCGTGCTCGCCTCGCCGGCACCGGAGACGCAGAGCATCATGCCGCCGACGCCGCGCGTCGACAGCGGACCCGGCCCGTTGCCGGACCCGGGCACGGAAAGCGTCCTCCCCGAACGCTCCAGTGAAAGCCGGGGAACCGGCACCGGAACCGGTTCGGGCAGCCACGGCACGGGGACCGGCACCGGAACGGGTTCGTTCCCCGGCACCGCGCGCCGGACGTCGTCCCGCACGTCGCGCCGCGGCCGTCTCGGCGCCGGGCTCGTCGACGTCCCGCAGGTGCCGTACCGCGACCCGGCGTCCGCCGTCCTCGAGAACCCGATGGTGTCCGAGGAGAAACGCTTCTGCGGCAGCTGCAGCGCGAAGGTCGGCCGCGGCAAGGACGGCGAGCCCGGCTCGCCCGAGGGCAAATGCGAGAAGTGCGGGAACCCGTTCTCCTTCGTCCCGAAGCTGCGGCCGAACGAGATCGTCGGCGGCCAGTACGAGGTGCTCGGCGCGCTCGCGTACGGCGGCCTCGGCTGGATCTACCTCGCGCAGGACCACAACGTCAGCGACCGCTGGGTGGTGCTCAAGGGCCTGATCGACACCGGCGACGCCACCGCGATGGCGGCCGCCGCCAACGAGCAGCGCTTCCTCGCCGAGGTCGAGCACCCCAACATCGTCAAGATCCACAACTTCGTGCAGCACCCGGACGGCGACACCGGCAACTCGGTCGGCTACATCGTCATGGAGTACGTCGGCGGCCAGTCGCTGCGCCAGCTCGCGCTCGCGCACCACCGCGAGACGAAACGCCCGGAGCCGCTGCCGATCGGCCAGGTGATCGCCTACGGGCTCGAGATCCTGCCCGCCATGGGCTACCTGCACGGCCAGAACCTGCTGTACTGCGACCTCAAGCCCGACAACGTCATCCAGACGCACGAACAGCTCAAGCTGATCGACCTCGGCGCGGTCCGCCGCATCGACGACTACGAGAGCCCGCTGTTCTTCACCACCGGCTACAGCGCGCCCGAACTGGCGACGCACGGCGCTTCGGTGGCATCGGACCTGTACACGGTCGGCCGCACGCTCGCCGTGCTCAGCTTCGAATTCTCCGGCTACACCACCAAGTACAAGACGACGCTGCCCGGCCCGGACGTCGTGCCGCTGTTCGCGCTCTTCGGTTCGTACTACCGCTTCCTGAAGCGGGCGACGCACACCGACCCGGACCGCCGGTTCATCGCGGCCGAGGAGATGGCCGACCAGCTGACCGGCGTGCTCCGCGAGATCATGGCGCTGGGCACCGGGAAACCGCGCCCTGGCGCGTCGACCGTCTTCGGGCCGGAGACCCGCACGTTCGGCGTCGACATGGTCGTCCCGGAACACGGCGGGAGCGTGCCGCTGCCCGATCCGGGTGAAGTGGTCGCCGGGCTGCCCATCCCGCAGGTCGACACGGACGACCCGGCCGCAGGCGTGCTCGCGTCGACGGTCGCGCTCGATCCCGCGGGCGCGATCGAGTCGCTGGCCGGGGCACCGCGCGAGTCGATCGAGGTCCGGCTGCGCATCGTCCGCGCGCGGATCGAGCTCGGTGAGCTGGTCGAGGCGCAGCGGCAGCTGCAGGCCGCGCAGTACCTCGCGATCAAGGCCGGTTTCCCGCACGACTGGCGGATCGACTGGTACCGCGGCCTGATCGAGCTCGCGGGCGGACGGTCCCGCGTCGCGCACGTCGCCTTCGAAGCGGTGTACGACGACCTTCCCGGCGAGATCGCGCCGAAGCTGGCCTTGGCCGTCAGCGCGGAAGGGGTCGGGGACTACTTCGGCGCCGCGCGCTACTACGAGCTGGTGTGGCGAACGGACCGGTCGTACGTCAGCGCCGCCTTCGGGCTCGCTCGCGTGTACCTCGCGCAAGGCGCCAGGGCCAGCGCGATCGAGGTGCTGGAGGCCGTCCCGGCGTCGTCGTCGCATCACGTCGCCGCGCAGGTGGCCGCGATCAAGATCAAGACCAGGATCAACGGCGGCGGCAAGGATCCGGTGATGGTGTCCGAGCGGGATCTCGTCGACGCCTCGACGCGGTTGGAGCGCTTGCAGCTCGACGCCGAACGCCGCACTCGTTTGTCGGCCGAGGTCCTCGAAGCGGCGTACGGCTGGCTGAACTCGCAGAACCAGCCGACACCGGGCGCGAAGGTGCTGGGCTGTGCCTTGGAGGAACGAGACCTGCGGTTCGGGCTCGAGCGCTGCTATCGGACGTTGGCGAGGCTGGCCGGATCGGTCGACAAGCGGGTCGAACTCGTCGACAAGGCGAACGCGATCCGGCCGCGAACCCTCACCTAGCCCTCGCATTCAGAGGACTGAATGCTCAGGGGTTGATGTCCCACTCGCGGGCGCGCTGGGCCTTTTCGTGCGCGGCGGCGAGTTTCTGCAGCGCCTCGGGATCTCCGTGGGTGCTGAAGTGCTCGAACTCGACCCGCACGAAAAGCGCCCGCGCGCGCACCGCGACGGGGCCGTCTTCGGCGTCGAGCCGTCCGTCGGCGCTCACGTAGATCTTCCGGCCGGCGATGCCGTCCAGTTTCGTGGCGATGTACAGGGTCGAGCCGACCGGGACCGGCCGGAGGAAGTCCGTCTCCAGTTTCCCGGTGACGGCGGGGCGGCGCAGCAGGTTGCCGACGGTCGCGCCGAGCGCTTCGTCGAAGGCGCAAGCCAGCAGTCCGCCATGGGCGAGGCCGGGCGCACCCTGGTGGGCGGAGGTGACGGTGAACTTGGAGTACACCGTCGTCCCTTCGCCCACCGTCGAATGCAGGTGGAGCCCGGCCTCGATCTCGTCGCCGCACCCGAAACACTCACCGAAGTGGATGCCGAGGTGGCTGCCCTGCTTGGGGGCTTCCGGGTGGACGGTCGCCGGTTCGACTTCGACCGGCGGCCACGGCTGCGAGATACGGCTCATGGAAAGACGTTAACTCGCCGGTAGCTCCGAGGCGCCGCCGGGAGTGGCCGTTTCCGGTTTCCGGCGCCGGATGATCCGCGAGCTCACGATGCGACGCAGTGACACCCCGGCCGTTTCCGGCAGCAGCAGGATCGGGATGGCCGCGATCGCCGCCGAGCCCATCAGGTAGTACGCGGGCCACAGGGTGTCGCCGGTCGAGTTCACCAGGCTGCCGATGACGTACGACGCCGTGCCACCGAACGCCGCGGTCGAAACGCTGTACCCGATGGAGAAGCCGCCGTAGCGCTCCTGTGTCGGGAACATCGCCGGCAGCGTCGCGGCCAGCACGGCCAGGATCAGCACCAGCGGCACCGCGATCATCAGCACGCCGAGGGTGAGCTGCCAGCCGTTCTGGTCGTCCGCGGCCGCGCCCATCAGCGAGAACGCCGGGATGGGCAAAACCAGGAAGCTGGCACAACTCGCGATCAGGATGGGTTTCCGCCCGATGCGGTCGGACAGCATGCCGATCGGCACGATCAGGACCAGCATCAGCGCGATGGTCGCCAGGATGATCAGCAACGGCGCGTGCCCGCTGAACCCGACCACGTCCTTGAGGTAGGTCTCCAGATAAGTGATCACGATGTAGTCGGCGACGTTCAGCATCACCACGATGCCGATCAGGTGCAGGATCGACGTCCAGTGCTTCTTGAGCAGCGCCTTCAGCGGCGACTTCTCGACCTGGTTCTTCTTCTCGATCTCCTGGAACAGCGGAGTGTCCTCCAGCTTGTTCCGCAGGTACAGACCGATGATGCCGAGCGGGCCCGCGATCAGGAACGGCAGACGCCAGCCCCATTCGCGCATGGCCTCGTCGCCGAGGACGACGGTGAAGATCGTGACGAAGCCTGCGCCCATCGCGAAGCCGACGAGCGTGCCGAACTCCAGCCAGCTGCCCCAGAAACCCCGGCGCCGGGCGGGCGCGTACTCCGCGATGAATGTCGCGGCGCCGCCGTACTCACCGCCCGCCGAGAAACCTTGGATGGTGCGCAACAGGATCAGCAGGACCGCGGCGGCCGGGCCGATCGTCGCGTAGGAGGGCAACAGGCCGATGACGAACGTCGACCCGGACATCAGGATGATCGTCAGCGCCAGCACCTTCTGGCGCCCGATCTTGTCCCCCAGCGGACCGAACACGAAGCTGCCGAACGGCCGGACGACGAACGTGATCGCCAAGACCGCGAAGGTCGCCAGCGCGCCTTCGGAAGTGCTCGACGCGTTGAAGAAGACCTGCCCCAGAATGGCCGGCATGAAGCCGAAAACACCGAAGTCGTACCACTCGATGCAGTTACCCATCGCCGCCCCGGCGACGGCTTTTCTGATCTGCTCAGGTGGGGCCTCCGATGGTTCCCCTTTTTCCTGATGTGACGCACTCAGCGCCTCTTCGGCCATGGGTTTGACCTCCCGACCCACCCGTTTACTTACCCATCGTCGAGGGTTTGTTCCCCCGACCGTAGGCGTTCAAACGTCCGGGTTCAGCGCTTTGGATCGGCCGCGAGAGCCCCGTTCCGCCAATACGGTGACGAACCACCAGGTGAAGCCGATGTCGGAGAATTTCCGATTACTTTGAGTCACCCTTCGGGAAACGGGCGTTCCGGACAGGAGATCAGCGGGTCGCGGCCGTTGTCGGGGGCTCGCTCGGCTGCTTCGTCGGAGTGGGCGCACGAGGGGGAAGGGCCGTCGTCGTCCGGCCGGGCGTGAGGGTCCTCGGCGTCGAACGCGGCGGTTCGGTCTTCGGCGCGGAGGAGGCGGGAGGCGGATTCTCGGGAGTGACCTCCGGCCGCGGCGTCGACTCGGCGGGCGCGGGGGAGACCGGTGCCGGGGCGATGGTCGACAGGCCCGGCCCCGCGGGTTGGATCGGCGCGGGCCCCTCGCCACCGCGACCGCCGACGGCGAGCGCGCCGAACGCGATCACCCCGATCGTCGCCAGCGAACTGCCCGCCACGGCCAGCCGCTTGCGTCGTCGCCGGATCCGGCCACCCCGCTCGATGATGTCCGCCGCCCGGATGCCCAGCGGTGGACCGCTCGCTCCGTGCGCAAGCACGCCTTTGATGTCCTCGTCCATCTCCTCACCTCCCATCGTCGTGCGCTCCGCTCAAGGCCAGTTCACTGAAATGCGGACCGAGCCGTTTTACGCAGGGTCGCGAGCCCCCGCGCGCCCTGGCTCTTCACGTTCCCGGTGCTGCAGCCCAGCGCCGTGGCCGTCTCTTCGACGCTGAGATCCTCGAAGTAACGCAACACCAGGACGGCGCGCTGCTTCGGGGCGATGCCGGACAGGGCGTGCCTGACCAGCATCTCCTGTTCCGTGCCGGAAATTTCGGCCGGGACGTCGGGGAGCGCGTCCGTGAGCTTCTCCCGTTTGCGCCAGACGCGCCGATGCTCGGAGAGGAACGTCCGCAGCACGATCTTGCGCGCGTAGCCGTCGAGCGCGTCGTGCCGGGAGAGCCTCGGCCAAGCCAGGTACAGCTTCAGCAGCGCGGCCTGGGTGATGTCCTCGGCCTGATGCCAGTCGCCGCACAGCAGGTACGCGGTGGCACGCAGATTGTGCGCGCGCTCGTCGAAGTACCGGGCGAACTCGCCGTCCCACGGCGAGCCCGTCCCGGTCTTCGACGAACGGCTCGGCGTCACCTAGTTACCGGCTCCTTCGACGATGGAGGGGAGGTGCAGATCCCCGGTCGGCCCGGCGGGCACGGCCTTGGGCACGCGGTGCTCACCCGGCGCGGCGACCGTAGGCGTCTTCGGGACCTCGCGCGGCGGCGCGGTGGTGGCGCGGGGCGGCTCGGCCGGCCGCGTGGTGGTGGGCGCCTTGGTCGGCGGCTCGGGCGCCGGAGTCACCGTCGACGACGGCGCGCTCTGATCGGCCGACGCCAGCGACGTGGTCGCGAAGGCGGCGCCGCCCGCCAGCAGCAGCGCGCCGAGAGTGAGAGCGATACGAGTACGCAAGAGTGTCTCCTCGATCCGGGCGCCGCTCATTGGCCGCGGCGCCTTACGTCGTTAGACATGCGTCCTGCCCCGCCATCGGTTGCATCGATTTTTGAAAACTCTCATGAACGCTGTCTCCCCAAGGGCGCTCCGCGCCCGACGGAGACTTCACCCGTGCGCCCTCTTTCGGGCCGGAGGCCCACTGGAACCTTTTGCGGGGCGCCCTCCAAGAACAGCGGAGGATGATCGCGGTGTCGCGCCTCGCGGAAGGTTCCAGTCAGCGCACGGCAACCAACACGAACGGCCGGAGACCACAGAGGGTCTCCGGCCGCCCGGTTCCATGGAAGTACTTCAGCTCGCGAGAGCGGAGAGCTTGGACCACTCCTCCCAGGAGTACGTCCAGTCGCTGTAGTCGCGGGCCCGGTTGATCTTCACCGTGCTGCCCTCGATCTCGACGGGGTCCCCGACCAGGGCGCCGTCCATGTACGCCTTGGCGTTCGCCGGCGCCAGGTTCACGCAGCCGTGCGAGATGTTCTTCTTGCCCTGCGCCCAGATCGAAGGCGCGTAGCCGTGGATGAACTCGCCGTTGGTGGAGAACCGCACCGCGGACGGCACGACGATGTTCTCGTAGTTGTAGCGCTCGTTGGTCATCGAGTACGTGTCGTGCTTGGACATCACCACGTGCGTGCCGCTCGGCGTGACACGGCCCGGGTCGGCGTCGAGGCCGTAGCTGGCCGGGTAGTCCGCGATCTGCTGCCCGTCGCGGATCACCACGAGCCGGTGGGTCTGGGTGTTGCCCTTGACGATCTGCGAGCGGCCGATCGTGAAGCTCGCCGAGCGGTCTTCCTTGCCGTACACGCCTTCGCCGATCTTGACGCCGTAGATCTTGGCGTTGAACTTCACCGTGGTGCCGGGCTGCCAGTAGGCCTTCGGCCGCCAGTGCACCGAAGTGTCGTCGTGGACCCAGGCCCAGGAACCCTCGGTCTTCGGCGTGGTCTCGACCGACAGCGCCTTCTCGACCGAGGCCTTGTCGGTGACCTTGCTCGGGAACGTCAGCGTGATCGGCATGGCGACGCCGTACGTCTGCCCGTCGAAGACGTTGATGTTCGCGCCCACCTGCTTGCGCGGTTTGACGGTGGTGAAGGCCCCGCCGATGTCGACGGGCTTGCCGTCGGTGCCGGTGGCCTTGCCGGACCAGGTGTAGGACTTGCCGTAGCCGAGCTGCTCGGTGGTGGACCAGCTCTTCTTGTCCTCGGACGGCTGCCCCGCGACCTGCTTGCCGTCCGGATTGGTCAGCACGACCTGGTCGAGCGTGCCGTCGGCGACGCTGACCTTGATCGGCTGCCCCGGCGCGACGTCCTGCGCGCCCGCGGCGGGTTCGTACGTCAACTTGGCCGGCGCGGGCGCCTTGCCGCCGGTGTCGCTGCTGACCGGCCCGCCGCCGTCCGGCCCGCTGGCCGAAACGGTCGGCTCGCTGCTGCACGCCCCCAGCGTCAGAGCGGCCACCAACCCCAGTGCCGCGATCGCCGCCCGGCGGCGCGCGGTTTCCGTGAACCTCAAAGCTTCCCCTTTGCTCCCCTGTACACCGACCATGACGTCCGGACAGCCCCGTAAGTTGATCCCACCGAGAGTGATGCGAGTCACAATCGGGTGGATCGTAGTTCACGATCGGGGCATGGCCGACTTCGGTCCGTGTCCGGCGATGATCTGAGGTCGGCGTGCGGCGACAGGCTAGCGAGGGGGTCCGACAGAAGCCGGATCGGTATACGACGTTCCGGTGACCTTGGTACTTGGGGGTGCCCAGAGTCCGATCACGGGCTTCAAATATGGCCAGATCCCGGTACGCTGCCATCAGGCCGTCGTTTTGCGTGTTCGTGGCTTCACACTCGCGGAACTTCTGACGCGAGCCATGAGCCGGTGACGCGCTCTTCGCTCGACTCGTTGGAACCGCCCGGGACGGTCTGGGTGTCGCTTCGGAGGCACTCGAAGCGGATGTGCAACGAGGAGTAAAGCGGTGGCGCAAGGCACTGTGAAGTGGTTCAACGCGGAGAAGGGCTTCGGCTTCATCGCGCAGGATGGCGGCGAGGGCGACGTCTTCGTTCACTACTCGGAGATCGAGGGTCGCGGTTTCCGCACGCTCGAGGAGAACCAGCGAGTGGAGTTCGAGGTCGGTCAGGGCCAGAAGGGCCCGCAGGCCCAGAAGGTCCGCGCGATCTGAGTCCGCCCTTCAGGCGTTGCTCAGACTGATCGGAAAAGCCCCCGGCGATCTCGCCGGGGGCTTTTCCCTTTGTTGCTGAAGCTTCTTCGGTTGTGCTGTTCCGTTCCGGGGCGAGGAGTCAGCGCGGGACGGGCTGCTCCCACGCGTTGGCGTCGAAGCGGAATTCGTCGGTGTGGGCTTCCTCGTGGCGGCGCTGCTGGGCCGAGTTGGCCTGCGACTCCCACGAAAGGCGCTCGAGGATCCATTCCTGCGCCAGCGCCTGCGGCGAAAGGTTCCGCTCGGCCGCGGCGTCCTTGAGCTGTTCGCAGGCGATGAGGTTCATCCGCAGCTGGAAGACCTGCGCTTCGCCGAAACGCTTGCCGGTGCCGGTGCTCTCCGGGTCGTTTTCCGGGGCGAGGGCACGAAGGTAGCTGGTGAGCTCGGTGTCTTCGACGACCGCTTCGGCCTCCTTGGTGGGGGAGTTGCGGTGACGACCGGGGTTGACCGGCTTCAGGTTCGTGCGGCTGCCGCTACGACGGCTGAGGGAAGGAAGGGGCACCGGGCCACGATAACGGTTGGGTCTCGGCAAACCAACCACAGTGAGCCACGACACACCCATTTTCTTGTCTCGAATGGCCCAGCGCCGACAGGAAAACCTTTTCCTGTGATCACAACCCGCGACCGGAAGAGGAAAGACCAACGGGATCGGGCATGGGCGGCCAACCGCCGCCTGAAGGAACCTGGGGTCTGGGGGTGGCCCCCAGAAAACGGAGCGACCCCCGCGCCAGGGGGAGGAACGCGGGGGTCGGAGGGGATCTCCACAGGCGCTGACCGGGGGTGTGTCAGCGAATCGATTGTTGCACGGTTTCCTGAGAAGGGCGAGTGGGCGCGGGCAGAATTCCGGTCAGGGCGCCACCTCTGGTTCGCCTGTGGTTCATGTGGCGCGGGTGTGCGCGTGATCGCTCTGCGTTGTGCGGAGCGTGGCGACAGGTTCACTCTCCGGGGGGCTGTGTGTCGCGGCCGGCTCTGGCTAGCCTCGCGGCCAAGCTGTTCGTTGGCCGTCTGGAGGAACCATGGGTGGGTCTGTGGAAGTGCGACAGTTCCTCCTTCGGTACGAAGGTGCCGATGGGGGAAGCTCGACGACGTTGGCCGGTGGTCTGCCGGCGCAGCGCACGGGTCAGGGGGACGCCCAGCGGGTGTCCGACGACCAGGTGCGGCGTGCCCGGCTGGCGGTGGCCAACGGGGCGCTGGGCGTCGATGACTGTGTCCAGTTGCTGGACATGCTGGGGTTGACGTTGGACGAGGACGGGCAGGCGCCCGTCCAGCGCTGAGTTCGTTCGTTTCACGAGGCCCGGTCGCGCGGGGTGTGCCGCGCGGCCGGGCCTTCGTTTGTCCTCGACGCCCGAGCGCCAGTTGTGTAACACTGTTATCAAACGACTGGCGGGAAGGTGTGACGACATGGCCGACGAAGCGGCGATCGCGGTGGCGCGGGAGATCCGGGGTCCGGTGCAGGTGCTGGGCGGGAAGTTCATGACCTCGCCGGAGCTCGCCGAGGTCGAGGCGGAGGTAGGCCTGTCGCCGCGGACGCTGTACCTCCGCGGCCGGTCCGCGGTGCTGGGCGACCCGCCGCCGAAGGTGGTCGCGGAGCTGTTCGGCATCTTCCCGTCTTGGCTCTTCGAGTTCGCTCTTCCGTCCGCGACGGCGGCGCTCGACGCGGCCTCCGCGGTCCGTGCCTACTCGCGGTCATCGGCGAACTGGGCACGCGTCCACCTTTCGAGTGTCGACGACCCGGGCCGTCCGGCGGATCTGTTGTTCCGGCTCGTGGACGCCGCGGACGCGAGCGGTCTCGCGTTGTTCGCCGGTTGGCAACTCGCCGAACGTCCGGCGGACGACGTCGAGCGGCTGGCGTTCGCGCTCATGGTCTTCCGTGAGTTCCGCGGGGGCATCCACTTCGCGGCCCTTCGCGCGGTGGGTCTGACGGTGCCCGAGGCGGTCGTCGCGGATCCGGAGGGCGGTCGCGGCCGTCTCCTGCGCACCGCGTGGCCCGAGGAGGCCGCCGACGGGTTGATCGCCGCGGCGGAGGCGAAGGGCGATCTGCGGCAGCGGTGGCGGCAGGCGGAGGACCTGACCGATCGGCGCGTGGCCGAACTCCTCGCCGTCACTCTGACGGGCGACGAGCGGGAGGAGCTTCGGCGGCGTCTTGAGGCCCTGCGGGACGCCTCGGCCCTGATATCCTGAACTCACCGCGTTCTCGCAGGTCCCAGCCCTGTGAACAACTAGAGGACCCCCTGTGCGGGAGCCGAAACAGGCGTGTCCTATAGTTATGTTCGCTCCCGGGGACACCGGAGAGCGCGGGTCGGTCGGTTCGCCGAAACCGAACCGGGCTCCCATCGTCCAGCGGCCTAGGACTCCGCCCTTTCAAGGCGGCAACGCGGGTTCGAATCCCGTTGGGAGTACGCAGTACAGTTACAAAGCAGTATGCAAGGCCCTGTGGCGCAGTTGGTTAGCGCGTCGCCCTGTCACGGCGAAGGTCGCGGGTTCGAGTCCCGTCAGGGTCGCAAGATCGTTCGGCTCCTCGCCGGCGTTCCCGGCCAGGTAGCTCAGTTGGTACGAGCGTCCGCCTGAAAAGCGGAAGGTCGCCGGTTCGACCCCGGCCCTGGCCACCGCTCAACGAACCGCCTCGATGCACATCGAGGCGGTTTTTTCATGCCTGGGGCCGATTTCACGCCAACGCGCGGTGGCGTCCGATGTCGCAGGAGCATCGGGCGCCACCGCGCGGTGCGGTGTCCTACTTGCCGGTCTGCTGCTTGACCCAGTCGGTGAACGCGGTCACGTCGGTGTAGATGCCCGGCATCTCCGGGCAGCTGGCGGTCTGACCGCGGCTGGTGGCGCCGACCAGCGTCCACTTGTCGCCATTCTTGACCACGGCGGGGCCGCCCGAGTCGCCGTAGCAGGCGCTCGCCTTGCCGCCCTGGTTGTCCATGCACAGCTCGGTCTGCGCGTCGTAGGCCCCGGAGCCGGAACAGCCGGAGTCTTCGGCGACCTTGGTGTCGAGCTGCTGGAGCACCACCGGAGCCTCACCGCAGCCGCGCGTCGGGCAGGTCAGCCCCCAGCCGATCTCGCGCACGTCGGTGCCCGCCGCCGGCGACTGGCCGATCTCGATCGGCGTCGCCTCCGCCGGCTTGGTCAGGTGCACCAGGGCGATGTCATACGGGCCGGAGCCGTCGTACTTCTCGTGGACCACGAACTTGTCGACCTCGGCGACCTCGCCGCCCTTGGTGTGGTCGGTGGTGTTGATGCGGTACTGCCAGTTGGCGGGCTGCTCGCCCTCGACGCAGTGCGCGGCGGTCACCAGCCACTCCGGCGAGATCAGGGACGCGCCGCAGTTGTGGTCGCCGCTCTTGGTCTGCATGGAAGCCATGAAGGTGTAGGTCTCGGTCGCGTCCACACCACCCACGATCAGCGGCTGAACGCCCGAGGGCGGTTCGGCGGCGGAAGCAGGCATCGCCAACCCGAGTACGGCGGCCGCTCCGGTCAGCAGACCGGCGACGAGGGAACGAGTCCTCATCTGCTTTCTCCTTCCAGGCCGGTGTGTTTCACCGGCTCACTCCGGAAGGGTGGCCAATCGTCACTCGTCCGTGGAACTTACGAAAGTCGGTGGTCGTTGCCAGTTACCAGTTGGCCGATCTTGACTTCGAGTTAAGTAGAGGTGTCAATCTCGTGGCATGACAAGCACAGCTGAGCAGGTCGACGAATGGACCGTCGGCACCCTCGACCTCGACGCGTACCTCGGCCGGATCGGTCAGAGTCGCACGACTCCCTCGGCCGCCGCGTTGCGCGAGCTGGCGAAGGCGCACATCCTCGCCGTTCCGTTCGAGAACGTCGACGTCGTTTTGGGGCAGCACAAGGGAATCGCGCTCGAAGACGTGATCGGCAAACTCGTCGGCCGTCATCGCGGCGGCTACTGTTACGAGCACGGGAGCCTTTTCGCCGCGGCCGCCGAGCAGCTCGGTTACTCCGTGCGCCGTCTGGTCGCGCGGGTGCAGCCGCAGAAGAACGGGCCGTACACGCATATGACGCTCGCGATCGAGGCGGACGGCGTCCAGCACCTGGTCGACGTCGGCTTCGGCGCCGGGATGCTGGTGCCGATGCCGCTGGTCGACGGCGCCGTGGTGGATCAGGCGGGCTGGCCGCACCGGCTCGTCGCCGACGGCGACTGGTGGCGCCTGCAGAAGAAGGAGGGCGAAGACTGGACCGACCTGCACGCCTTCACGCTCACGCCGATGCACCGGATCGACTACGAGGTCTACCACCACTACACGTCGACACATCCGCGGTCGCCGTTCACCGGGCAGCTGGTGGTCATGCGTCTGGAGGAAGGGCTCAGCCGCAAACTCGTCGGCGAAGAGTTCATCGTCGAACGCCCGGACGGGACCAAGGAGACCACCACGATCCCGCCCGAACGGCTCGACGCGACACTGCGCGAGCTGGACGTCGTCCTCACCGAGGACGAGCTCGCGAAATTGCTGAAGATCTACCCGGGCTGAGGGCTCAGAGCTCGAATTCGGCGCGCTTGTCCTCGGGGACGAGGTCTTCGTACTCGCGGTGTTTCGCGATGAAGGAACGCACGTACGGGCAGTAGGGCAGGACGGACCTGCCCTGCGACCGGACGTCGTCGAGCGCGGCGGTCACGAGCTTGCCCGCCAGGCCCTGGCCCGCGAAGTCGTCCGAGATTTCGGTGTGCAGGAACAGGATCGCGTCGGTACGCGTGCGGGTTTCCAGGAACCCGGCGGGTTTCCCGTCCACGACGATGTCGTAGCGGTCTTCTCCGGCTTTGATCTCGACACTCATCCAGCTGCTCCGAAAAGTTCGTCCGGCGGCGCGGGGCGACCGAGATGGAAGCCCTGCGCCTGGTCACAGTGCAGCTCACGCAGGACCGCGAGCTGCTCTTCGTCTTCGACACCTTCGGCGACGACGATCAGGTCGACGGCGTGCGCCATCGCGATGATGCTCTTGACGATCGCGGCCGCGTCCCGCGATTCCGCGATGCCGGTGACGAAGGTGCGATCGATCTTGAGCGTATCCAACGGAAGCCGTTGCAGCTGGGCGAGCGACGAGTAGCCGGTGCCGAAGTCGTCGATCGCCAGCGAGACACCCAGATCCCGCAACGACGTCAGGACTTCGGCGGCCGCGGCCTGGTCGCGCATCAGCGCGCTCTCGGTGACTTCGAGGGTCAGCGCGTGCGGCGGGAGCCCGGTGGTCTTCAGCGCGTCCTGCACCCCGGCCACCAGATGCGGATCGTCCAGCTGGCGGGCCGACAGGTTGACCTTGAGGTTCAGGTCGATGCCGAGCTGCTCGCGCCGCCTGGCGATCTCGCGGGTGGTCGTGCGCAGGACGTACTTGCCGATCAGGTTGATCAGGTCGCTTTCCTCGGCCAGCGGGATGAACTCGGCGGGCGAGATCGTGCCGTGCGCGGGATGTTTCCAGCGCAGCAATGCCTCCACGGCGACCATCTCGCCGGATTCGATGTCCACGACCGGCTGATACGCCGTCCAGAGTTCCTCGTTCTGCAGGGCGTCGCGCAGGTCCTGCTCCATGCGCAGCCGCCGCTGCATCCGCTCGCGCAGCTCGACGTCGAAGAACTCGTAACGCGCCCGGCCGAGCGTTTTCGCTTGGTACATCGCGACATCCGCGTCGCGCAGCAGATCCTCGGCGGTCCGGGTGTCGTCGTTGGCCGCGGTGACGATGCCGATGCTGGCGTCGATGTGCAGCTGCCTGCCGTTGACGGTGATCGGCTCGGTCAGCGCCTCGCGCAAATGTTCCGCCAGCGCCTTGATCTCGTCCGGTTCGGTGATCTCCGCGGTGACGACGACGAATTCGTCGCCGCCGAGCCTGCCGACGAGATCGTTCTCACCGATGCCCCGGCGCAGGCGTTCGCCCGCGATGCGGAGCACCTTGTCGCCGACGGAATGCCCGAGGGAATCGTTGATCACCTTGAACTTGTCGAGGTCGATGAACAGCAGCGTGGTCAGCTCGGCGCGCCCGGCGCCGGACAGCGCTTCGGCGAGACTGTCCAGCACCAGCGTGCGGTTCGCGAGTTCGGTGAGCGGGTCGTGCGTCGCCTCGTGGGCGAGCCGTTCGCCGATGGCGCGGCGTTCGGTGATGTCGGTGAACGAGGCGACGACCGCCTCGGCCGACGGGTCTTCGGGGGTCAGCAGCCGCGAAGTCAGCGAGATCCAGACGTCGTCCCCGGCGGGCCTGCGCAGCCGCAGCACGAGGCCGGTCAGCGTCGCCCCGGTGCGCCGGGTCACCACCGACGGCATCCGGGCGGGCGGGATGCGGCCCTGTTCGTCGTACAGCTCCAACGTCACGCACGGGACACCGATGAGGTCGTCGTGGTCGACGCCGATGATCCGGCACGCCGCCGGGTTGGCCGATTCGATGAGACCGCCCGGGCCGATCACGACCACGCCTTCGTCGAGGGACGCGACCACCGTGCTGTAGTGCTGCTCGGCCCGTCGGCGGGCCGTTTCGTCGGCGCAGACCAGGACGAAACCGTCGTTCATCTCCGCGGCCGAGATGCGGATGGCCAGGGTCGAGCCGTTGCGGTGGCGGTGGGTCGTCTGCATGACGCCACCCCGGCGGCGCAGCACCGTTTCCGGGTCGAGCGCGGCGCCGACGAGTTCGCTCACCGTGCGGCCGATCGCCTCGCCCGCCGTCCAGCCGTAGACGTTCTCGGCGGCGGGGTTCCAGCTGGTCACCACGCCGCTGCCGCTGGTCGCGATGATCGCGTCGCTGACATGGCTGATCAGCGCGGCCTGGTAGCGCAGCGTCGCTTCGGCGGCCTTCTGCGCGCTGATGTCGCGCATGATGACCTGGAACGCGGGCCTGCCTTCCCAGGTCGTGCGCACCGAAATGCTCTGGACCAGGTACTTCGTACCGTCGAGGCGGAGCATGACGGTGTCGGCGGGGACGGTCGACGCGCCCTGGCGGTGCAGCGACGCGATCCGGTCCAGGAGAGCCGGGAGCGATTCGTCGGCGACGAAGTCCATGATCGGCCGCCCGATCAGCTCGGCGGTCGACGAGGCACCGAGCGCGGTGAGGGCCGCTCGGTTGACGTAGGTGACAACGCCGGCTTCGTGGACACAGACCGCGTCGGGGCTGAGTTCGACCAAAAGCCGGTAACGGTCAGTGAGATCTTCGAGGGCCTGCCGGTTCTCGCGGACGTCGGTCACGTCGGTGGCGATGCCGAGCAGCCCCGACGAGCCGTTGTCGTCGCCGATGGTGCGGGCGCGCAGCCGGACCCAGCGGATCTCGCCCGCCGGGTTCCGGAACGACTGCTCGAGTTCGAACTCGCGCCAAGGCGGCGAAGTGCGGGTGCCGGAGGTCAGCGGGGCCACCAGATCGGCGAGCCTGGACTCGATCTCGGTTTCGGAAAGCGTGCCTCCGCCCAGCAGGTTCTCGAGTCCGGGCAGCCAGGACAGGGTCTCGGTCTCGAAGTCGTACGACCAGATGGCGGCGTGGTCGCCCGCGAGGCCGAGATCGCCGAGCGGCTCGTTTCCGAGCGGCGCGCCTGCCGGACGACCGGAATTCCCGGCCCCGGGCACGGCGAGGGCGTCAGCCTCCATGATCCGTCCGAACCCCCTCTTCCGGTGCTGGCACCGTCGATTACACCACCCGCGGAGGGCGCTGTATACGCGAGCCGGAGGCGGGCCACCGCCGATATGCGCGGGAGCATATGAATACACGCTGTGTGACTGGCCTACGCTGCCGTGTTCCATCGGGTGAATAATTTTTGGTTAACTTCACCCATTCGGCGGTGAGTTGCGGTAAAACTACTCCTCGCTCGTTCCCGGTGCGAAAGGTTTCAGCTGGTGGATGACGACGATGTTTCGGTCGCCGACCTGCTTATTCGCGAGGGCTGGGACGACCACGAGGAGTCACAGGCAAAGTCACGCTGGAGAGTTATCGCGGTCGTGATCGCCGTAGTGGTCGCCTGCGGTGCGGCCGCGGTACTCGTCGGGTTCGATTCCGACCCCGAACAGAATGCGGCGCCGAACCCGATCAGCGTCATCGAGATGCCGAAGCGACCTTCGGACAACGGGGGAGCCGGCGCGACTTCCGCCGTCCCGTCCACCGAGACGGTCGAAACCGGTGAAGGCGGGACCTCGACGCGGCCTAGCAAGACGACGTCCAGCCGCCGCACGTCGAGTTCGGCCGCACAGACGTCCTCCTCGTCGGACCCCGCCACGCCGACGTCGTCGAACGGGCCCGCGGATCCGCCGCAGACCACCGGTTCCACGGTCGTCCCGCAGCCGCCCAACCCGACTCCGCCGCCGCCCTCGACGACGCCGACCGAAGAGTGCAACCTGTGGCCGAAGTGGCTCTTCTGTTAAGGCGCTTGCAGTAGATCGGGGTCCCGGCGTTTGCCGAGGTGGTTGAACAGCAGGTTGAGGGTGAAGGCGACGATCGCGGCGACCGTGATCGGGCTGCCGCAGATGGTCTGCAACCACGCCGGGAAGTGCTGGAAGAAGATCGAATTCCCGAACCGGTTGGTGGCGAACGCGGGCAGCAGGCCGACCCCGACCGACACCGCGACGATGAAGGTGTTGTGGTTGCCGGAGAACTCCACCTTCTTCAGGTTCTGCACGCCGACCGCGGCGACCATCGCGAACATGACCACCGCGACCGCGCCGATCACCGGTTCCGGCACGGCGGCGACGAAGGCGCCGACCTTCGGCACCAGGCCCATCAGCACGAGCAGGCCACCCGCCATCGCGACCACCCACCGGCTGCGCACCCCGGTCATCTGCACGAGGCCGACGTTCTGCGCGAAAGCCGTGTCCGGGAACGAGTTCATCGCGCCACCGAGGATGGCCGAGAGACCATCGGTGGCGAGACCGCGCGCGAGGTCGGAGTCGGTCGCCGGGCGTCCGGTGATCTCGCCGACGGCGACGAGGTCCGCGGTGGATTCGGTGTAGGTCACCAGCATCACGACGCACATCGAGAGCACGGCCGCGATCGGGAAGGTCGGCGGGCCGAAGTGGAACGGCGACGCGAGACCGAACCAATCGGCGTCGGCGATGCCCTTGAAGCTCACCAGACCCATCGGGATCGCCGCGACCAGGCCGATCAGCAGGGCCAGCAGCGGGCCGATCTGGCTCGCGAACCCGCGCAGGACCCGGGTGAACAGGACGATCACCGCGATCACGCCGAACGCCAGCGCGATGTTGGCCGGTTTCGCGTAATCCGGCGATCCGGTGTCGTGGCCGGCGATCAGGCCGACGCCCGGGCCGATGAGCGAGATGCCGATGACCATGAGCAGCGTGCCCGAGACCAGCGGCGGGAAGAACCGGATCATCTTCGCGAACGGCTTGGCGATGAGCAGGCCGAACACGCCTGACGCGATCATCGCGCCGTAGACGGCCTGCATGCCGTACTGGGACGCGATCATGATCATCGGGTTGACCACGGTGAACGTCGCACCCGCCACCACCGGCAGCCGGATGCCGAAGATCCGCCCGATCCCGATCGCCTGTATCAGCGTCGCGATGCCCGCGACCAGCAGATCCGCGTTGACCAGCAACGCGATCGTCGCCGCGTCCAGTTTCAGCGCGCTGCCGACGACGAGCGGGACGGCCACGGAGCCCGCGTACATGATCGTCATGTGCTGCAGGCCGAGCAAGGTCAGCTTCGGCAGCGGCGGGCGGGCGTCCACCGGGTGGACCTCGGGACGGCTCATGGGCATGACCGTAGCGCGTCCGCCGCGTGCGGATCACGTGTCGAAAAGGCCGGAGCTGTGTTGAATGGATGCCGGGCACAACGAAAGGAGCGCCGATGGAGACCGTCCTCGTCGTAGGGGCCGGGCAGAGCGGGTTCGGGGTGGCGACCTCGCTGCGGGACAAGGGGTTCGGCGGGCGGGTGGTGCTGATCGGCGACGAACCCGGGCTGCCCTACCAGCGGCCTCCGTTGTCGAAGGGCTACCTCGCCGGCACCGCGGGCGACGCCCAGCTGCGTCTGCGGCCCGAGGACTTCTTCGCGGAGAAGAACATCGAGCTGATCCCGGGCCGCGTCGCGTCAGTGGATCGCGACGGGACGAAGGTGGTGCTAGAGGACGGCAGCGCTCACGAGTACGACCATCTGGTGCTGGCGACCGGCGCGGTCAACCGGGTCCTGCCGGTGCCCGGATCCACTTTGGACGGTGTGTTCACCTTGCGCACCAAGGACGAGGCCGACGTCCTGCGCGCCGCGTTGGAGAGCGCGGAGAACGTGGTCGTGGTCGGAGGCGGGTTCATCGGGCTGGAGTTCGCCGCGCACGCCGGGCGGCCCGTGACGATCGTCGAGGCGCAGGACCGGCTGATGGCCCGCGTCGCGACTCCGGAGGTCTCGGCGTACTTCGCCGCTCTGCATGAGAAAGCCGGCCACACGATCCTGCTCGGCAAGGGTGTCGCGGCGCTGCGCGGTGAAGGCCGGGTGGCCGAGGTGGAACTGAGCGACGGCAGCCTGCTGCCCGCTGATCTGGTGCTGGTCGGGGTCGGGGTGGAGCCGCGGACACGGCTCGCCGAAGGGGCGGGGCTCGCCGTGGCGAACGGTGTCGTCGTCGACGAGCACCTGCGCACGAGCGATCCGAAGATCTCGGCGGTCGGGGACTGCGCGAACTTCCCGTGTGTCCAGGCGGGCACGGCGACGCGGCTGGAGTCGGTGCAGAACGCCGTCGACCAGGCGCGGGCGGTGGCGGCCGTCATCGCGGGCGAACCCGCGCCCTACGACAGCCTGCCGTGGTTCTGGACCGACCAGCTCGGCGCGAAACTGCAGATCGCCGGGATCCTGACCGGGGCGGAGAAGACCGTCGTGACCGGGGACCGGGAGGGCGGGAAGTTCTCGGTGCTGTCGTTCCGTGACGGCGTGCTCGCCGGGGTCGAGTCGGTGAACCGGCCGCCGGACCACATCGCCGCGCGCCGCCTGTTCGCCGCGGATCCGGCGCCGCGGTTCGAGACGCTGGAGGCCAACAGCTTCGACCTCAAGGCGACCGTCGCGTCAACCCGTGGTTGACGATCGGCGAGCGTCAACCTAGAGTTGACGGCATGGCGAATCCAGTGCGGCTCGACGACCTCATCTCCCACATCAAGCAGCAGCATCCCGACGGCGACGTGCTCGGCCAGCTGTCCGACGCGGTCTTCCTCGGCGAGCACCTCGGCGAAGTGGCCGACCATCTGATCGGCCACTTCGTCGACCAGGCGCGGCGCTCCGGCGCGTCCTGGACCGAAATCGGCAAGAACATGGGGGTGTCGAAGCAGGCGGCGCAGAAGCGCTTTGTCGACTCCAGCGGCTCGTCGCTGGAAGACCTGGTGAAGGTGTTCAGCCGCTACACCGATCGGGCGCGGCAAGTCGTCGTCGCGTCGCGGGACGCCGCGGTGTCGGCGAAGAGCCCGCAGATCGAGCCCGTGCACCTGGTTCTCGGGCTGCTCTCCGAACCGGCGGCGCTGGCGGCCGGCGCGATCGTGGCGCAGAAGGTGACTCTCGAAGCCGTCCGTGAGGCCGCGGAGGCGCGGCTGCCGGAACCCGCCGACGAACCGGTGGAGGCGGCGAAGATGGCGTTCGGCGCGCAGGCCAAGAAGGCGCTGGAGCTGACCATGCGGGAATCGCTGCGGCTCGGGCACAACTACATCGGCACCGAGCACATCCTGCTGGCGCTGTTCGAACTCGGCGACGATTTGCTGACCGGGCTCGGGCTCACGAAGGAGAACACCGAAGCGGTGATCGTGCGGGCGCTGGCGGAGATCGTCGCGGCACGCGGGGAGGGCTGAAAGCGTCCTTCACCGCGTCAGACGCGGTGAAGGACGCTTTTCGTTTGTCAGGCGGAGGATTCCGGGCGGCCGTCGGCGGCCCAGGCGGTGTGGAACGACCCTTCGCGGTCGACGCGGCGGTACGTGTGGGCACCGAAGTAGTCCCGCTGCCCCTGCACCAGCGCGGCGGGAAGCCGCTCCGCGCGCAGACCGTCGTAGTAGGCCAGCGCGGTCGAGAAGCCCGGGGTCGGGATGCCCAGCCGCACCGCCGTGGAGATCACCGAACGCCACGAGTCCTGCGCGTCTTCGACGGCCTTGCGGAAGCCGCCCGAAGTCAGCAGCGTCGGCAGCGCGGGCTCTTCGGCGTACGCGGCCGTGATGTCGTTCAGGAACTTCGCGCGGATGATGCAGCCACCGCGCCAGATCGACGCGACCTTGCCGAGGTCGATGTCCCAGCCGTACTCGGCGCCGCCCGCCTGGATCTGGTTGAAGCCCTGGGCGTACGCCACCACCTTCGACGCGTACAACGCCTGCTCGACGTCGTCCGCGAAAGTGTCCAAAGCGGACCCCGTCAGCGGGGCGCGTGAAGGACCGCCGAGACCGCGGGAGGCCTCGCGCAGGTTCGACGCGCCGGACAGCGAGCGCGCGAAGACGGCTTCGGCGATGCCGCTGATCGGCACGCCGAGGTCCAGTCCGATTTGGACGGTCCAGCGGCCGGTGCCCTTCTGCTCGGCCTGGTCCGCCACGATGTCGACGAACGGTTTGCCGGACGCGGCGTCGGTGTGGGCCAGCACCTGCGAGGTGATCTCGATCAGGTACGAATCCAGCCGCCCCGAGTTCCAGGTGCGGAAGACCTCGGCGATCTCGGCGGGGGAGTAGCCGCCCGCGCCGCGCAGGAGGTCGAACGATTCGGCGATCAGCTGCATGTCGGCGTACTCGATGCCGTTGTGCACCATCTTCACGAAGTGCCCGGCGCCGTCCGCGCCCACGTGCGTGCAGCACGGCTCGCCGTCGACCTTCGCCGAGATGTCCTCGAACAGCGGCCCGAGCGACTGGTACGACTCCTTGGACCCGCCCGGCATGATGCTCGGCCCGTGCAGCGCGCCCTCCTCGCCGCCGGACACGCCGGTGCCGACGAAGTGGATGCCCTTCTCGCGCAGCGCGGCCTCGCGGCGCCGGGTGTCCGCGAAGTGCGCGTTGCCCGCGTCGACGATCACGTCGCCCTTCTCGAGGAGCGGGACGAACTCGTCGATCACCGCGTCCGTCGGCGCGCCTGCCTTGACCATGATCACGACCTGGCGCGGACGCTCCAGCGCGTCGACGAACTCCTGCGCCGAATACGCCGGGATGAAGTCGCCTTCGTCGCCGAACTGCTCGACCAGTTCCTTCGTCCGCTGCTCGGAGCGGTTGTGCAGGGCCACCGTGTGCCCGTGCCTCGCGAGGTTCCTGGCCAGGTTGCGGCCCATGACCGCCAGGCCGGTGACCCCGATGCTCGCCTTCTTGCTCATCCGCACCCTTCCGCTTCGATTCCCGTGCCGAGCCTATCCCCGTTGAGGGATACGGCGCCGGGACGAGAGGGGATCAACCGGGAGTTGTCCACAACCGGGTCCGCCTGTGGACAACTCGGCTCGCGCGGCCCGGCCCGCTCCGCTCGCCGGTACGCTGGGATCGGGGTCGCCCCCCAGGGACGGGTGGGGGCTGCGTGTGGGGGGCTCTGGGCTGGATTTGGGTGTCTTGAAGGGACCCTTTGGGGCGTTGGATGTCTCGAAGGGGGCCTTCGGGACGTGCGGCGAGCGGCGGGCGGGAAGGTTGCGAAAGCCACTTTCGCAACCTTCAACGTTGCGAAAGTGGCTTTCGCAACACCCTCCGCAGGAGAGAGCTGGGGCTAGTCAGGAGAAGCACCGGATGGGCGCGCCGTTGAAGGTGACCATGTCCGCCAGCGCCGCCCCCAGATCGATCGCCCCACCCCACTCCAGACCGTCCAGTTCGGCATAAGCCCGGTGCAGGTTCGCCGGAAGCCGTTCCTGTTCGGACAGTGCCTCGTAAGGCCCCAGATCCGCTTCGCGAGCGGCCTGGAGCGGCGTCAGCCCCGCGGCCTTCCCGTAGGAAGCGAGTTTCTGCAGGAAACCCAGGTATCCGTCGACGACGTCGATCGCCTCGGGGCCGCACACCGGGCCGTGGCCCGGCACGATCGTCTCCGGCTCCAGTTCGCGGACCAGGTCCAGCGCCTGCCGCCAGCCGGCGGGCGAGCCCATCAGCGCGAAGGGGCTGCCGCCGTTGAAGATCAGGTCGCCGACGAACAGCACCCGCCGCTCCGGCAGCCAGACGAGTACGTCGTTGGTGGTGTGCGCGGCGTGCCCGGGGTGGATCAGCTCCAGCCGGACGTCGCCGGCGTGCACGGTCAGCCGGTCGTCGAACACGACCTCGGGCGGCCGCAGCTCCAAGTGGCCCCAGTCGTTCCCGGTGAACGAGTTCTCGTAGGTGTTGATCCCGGTCGCGACCATCACCTCGCGCGTCTTCCGGTGCCCGACGATAGTCGCGCCGGTCGCCAGGTAGTTGCCGTTCGTGTGGTCGCCGTGATGATGCGTGTTGACCACAGTGGTCACCGGCGCCCCGGCGGTCGACTCCGCCGTCGCGAGCAATGCCCTGGTGCGCCGTTCGGTCGAACACGTGTCGATCACCACCGTGTGATCGCCCGCGGCGACGAAGCCGCAATTGTTGATCCACCACGAGCCGTCGGGCTGGACGTACCCGAACACGCCATCGGTGACCTGCCGGGCGAAGGGGGATTGGTCCACTCGGTCAACTATGCCCGACCGACGTGCCCGAAATGTGACGAGATCGCTCCGCCACCAGGGTGACGTACCAGGTGACTGGTGTTTTCGGCCGTTTCCTGGAACGCTGCGCAATGTCATCATCGAACCCCGCAAGGTGAAGTACCCTGGGTGGGTTCGAGTATTCGCGCGCAGGACGGCGGGCAGCCGCGGTCCTGGTCTATGTGGTCCGGGAGAGCAAGGCGATGGCCAGCACCGTCACCTCGCGCCGGAAGCAGCTCGGGAACGAGCTCCGGCATGCCCGCAACGCCGCGCGGATGACACAGCAGCAGGTCGCCGAAGTGCTCGGCTGCACCCAGGGCAAGGTCAACAAGATCGAGTCCGGTGCCGTCGGGGTCAAGCTCGGGGATGTGCGATCGATGCTGAACGCGTTCGGGATCAACGGCGACGAGGCCGACACGTTGATGAACCTGGCCCGCGCCGCGGCCGGGCAGCGCGGCCACTGGTCCGGCTACCGATCCGTGGTGCCCCACTGGTTCCGCACCTTCACCGACCTCGAACCCGCGGCCGCGGAGATCCTCACCTGGCACGGCGAGCGCATCCCCGGCCCGTTGCAGTCCGAGCACTACATGCTCAAGCAGTTCACCGAAGCCGGCGCCACCGACGTCACCTCGCTGGTCCGCAACCGCTTGGACCGCAAGGCCGTCTTCGAGCAGCAACAGCCGCCGTACTACCGGTTCATCATCAGCGAGGGCGCCTTGCGCCGCGCTCCCGGCGGCTCCGCCCCGGCGGTGATGCTGGACCAGGTCGAACATCTGCTGGCGCTGGACAAGCATCCGCGCGTGTACGTGCACGTGCTTCCGTTCGGCGCGCGGCTCGCCGCCGTGCCCAACGACTTCACCATCATGCGATTCCCCGACCGCACCAGGGATTTCGTCTACATCGAACACTCCGCGGGCGGGTTGTACCTCGACGACGTCAAGGACTTCAACATCTTCGTGGACTCTTGGGACAGGCTGCGCGGCGCCGCGCTGGAACGCCAGGAAACCCGGCAGTTCCTCAAGGAACTCGCCGAGCTGTACAGAACACAGATGCAAGCCTGAGATGGATCCCCGGTTCCTCCCCGAAGGCGTGGACCTCGAGCGGCCCAACGCCGCCCGGATCTACGACTGGGCGCTCGGGGGCACCGCGAACTGGGCGGTGGACCGGGAATTCGGCGAGCAACTGGTCAAGACCTTCCCGCTCGTGCGCACGGCGGCCAGGGCGAACAGGGCCTTCCTCGGCCGCGCGGTCCGGTATTGCGCCGAGCACGGCGTGACCCAGTTCCTCGACCTCGGTTCCGGCGTGCCGACGGTCGGCAACGTCCACGAGATCGCCGATGACGTCGACGACGGCAGCCGGTGCGTGTATGTCGACAACGAACCGGTCGCCGTCGCGCACGCCAGGATCCTGCTGGAGAGGAACGGCGATCCGGCCAGGCACGCGGTGATCGGCGGCGACCTGCGCGAGGCGGACGACATCTGGGAACAAGCCTTCGACACCGGCGTGCTCGACCCGGCGAAACCGGTCGCCCTGCTCACCGTCGCGGTCCTGCATTTCGTGCCGGGCCCCGAACTGGCCGGCGTCATCGCGCGCTACCGGCGGCTCCTGCCCGCCGGTTCCTTCTACGTCCTGTCCCACGTCACGATGTCCGGCGTGGAGGGTGACGAGCTGGCCCAGATCCAGCGCGTCGTGAAGCAGTACGAACAGTCGAGCACGCCCGCGTCCTTCCGCGACCGGGAAGAGATCCTCGGTTTCTTCGGGGATTTCGACCTCGTGGCGCCGGGTCTGGTCCCGGTCGGCGCATGGCGGCTGGACGATCCCCGCTCGCCTGCGGTTGACTGCGCCATCGGCGGGGTCGCCCGCAAACCCGGTTCCTGACGAGGTGTGACGGTATGACGACGCAACACGACCCCATCGACCCGGTGGCCCCCGAGGGGGTCGATCTCGAACGGCCCAACGTGGCCAGGGTGTACGACTGGTTCCTCGGCGGTTCGGCCAACTGGGCCATCGACCGCGAATTCGGCTCGCAGGTGCTCAAGCAGTTCCCGGAGGTCAAGACCTTCGCCCGCGTCGGCCGCGACTTCCTCGGCCGCGGCGTGGGATACCTGGCCCGCCAGGGGATCACGCAGTTCCTCGACATCGGCTCCGGCGTGCCCACCGTCGGCAACGTCCACCAGATCGCGAGCGCGATCAACCCGGACAGCCGGGTCGTCTACGTCGACATCGAACCGGTCGCCGTCGCGCATTCCCAGCTGCTGCTGGAACGCGAGGGCCTGCTCGGGCGGCACGCGGTGCTGCAGGGCGACGTCCGGAATCCCGCCGACATCTGGAAACGCGCCCTCGAGACCGGCGTGATCGACCCGCGGCAGCCGATCGGGCTGGTCCTGGTCGGCCTGCTGTACTTCCTCGGCCCGGAGGAGCCCGTCCACGAGATGGTCCGGCAGTACCTCGATTTCCTGCCGTCCGGTTCGTACTTCCTGTCCTCGCATCTGACCGAGGACGGCGTCACGCGCAAGGAAGGCGACAACCGGGAGAACGTCCAGGAGCTCTACAAGAAGACCAGCGCGCCGTTCCACCTGCGGTCGCGCGCGGAGTTCGCCGCGTTCTTCGACGGGCTGGAGCTGGTGGAGCCGGGCATCGACTGGATGGCCACCTGGCACCTCGACGAGGCGGATTCCCGTGCCAGTGACCGGTTCGCGGACGACCCGACGTTCACCGGCGGCCTCGGCGGCCTGGGCCGCAAGCCCTGATCTTTCCTCAGGCCCGGCCGGTCAGATGCCCGATCAGGGGCGTCAGCTCGAACTGACCTTCGAGCGGCCGGCCGGTCCTGATCAGGTCCCGGTGCGCGCCCGGCGAATCGACTTCGGAGTTCCACGGCGGCTGCTTGCGCAGCGGCGCCTGGATGAGGCTGAACCCGAACCGCTGACGCAGTTCCAGGCCGATGGTGCGGTGGTGGTGCTTCGCCGAGGCCAGGCGTTCGTCCTCACGGCGGAACAGCAGCGTGGTGAGACGGACGGCCACGGCGGTCACACCCCCCGGCTCGGACGCGGCAACCGCGCCTGGTCGGCCGAACCGGCCAGGCCGAGGCAACGCTCACAGGGCATCCCCGAACCGACGGGGACCCATTCCAGGTGGTCGTAGGGCATCGCCGCACCACAGCGGGCGTGCAGGAACTCGGGGTGCGAATCCCTGGAGTGCAAGTCGAAAAGATGCGCGGAGCGGCGGCTTTCGCCCGCCGTCCCGGCCATGAGCCTGCCGACGGCGAGTACCGTCGCCGGCATGGTGTCCTGAATGATCACGCTGATCCTCCCCCACGAGGTCGGCGGTGGGTGGTCATGCGCCGCGGGGCAGACGTCCCTGCCGGTCATCTGCCGTCGATGGCCTGCCGAAACGGCGAACCGTACTGCGAGCGATTCACCAACAACCGAGCCCCGGCCGCTGCGATTAATCCTACTCCTGGAATAATCTTCATGTCGAGGGTGGGCGGAGTTGATCACCCACTTGGCCGTGCGGGATAGTCCCGTTGAGGCAGGGAGAAGCCGGGACGGTGACGGTTCGCGCAGGTCGCGGCCGCACCCCCGACCGACGTTCGGAGGTACGACCAATGGCCGATTATCCATCGGCGGCGGATTACGATCCGACCACGGCCGTGTCGCTGTTCGACGACTCCGCGTGGGAGAAGTCCTTCGCGAGCGAGCCCAACGGGGGGAACTGTGTCGAGGTCAACCTCGCCCGTGAAGGCCTGGTGGGGGTCCGTGACACCAAACTGGCCAACAGCCCTGTCTTCGTCTTCGATTCCGGTGAGTGGAACGCCTTTCTCAAGGCGGTCAAGGCCGGACAGTTCGATTTGAGCCCATGAAGAAAGGCTCGCGCGTCCGCCGGGACACGCGAGCCATCCGATCTTCGGTCACTTCGAGTCACACCGTCGCGGGAATTCCGTTCTCGCGTAGCCGGGATTTCGTCCGCCGCCACGCGACGGCGATCAGGACGGCGAGGACGATCAGCGGGATCAGGCTGATCGACCAGCTCACCGCCATCGGCGGCCCCGGCTGTTCGAGCACCGCCAGATCACGGAGTTCTCCCGCGCCCTTGCCCGCGGGCCCGTCGATCTCGAACCGGAACGTCCACGAGCCCTGCGTCTGCAGGGCCCGGATGTCCAGTCCCCACACCTCCAGTTTCCGCGGATGCTTCGCCAGCGGCTGAGGACGGCCCAGCCGCCCGGTCTCCGGATTGAGGAACGCGAGCGTCCCCGACTTCCCGGCGATCCCGTCGTCCGGGATGAACGTGAAGTCCAGCGATTGCATGGCGCGCAACGGCCACGTGCTGAAACCGACGGTCATCCCGTACGGCCCCACCTGGACCCGTTCGGTGTGGACGATGTTCACCGGTTCGTAGGCGTTCGCCGCGGGCGTGGTCGCGAACAGCAACCCGATCGCCGCCGCCAAGGCCAGCAATGTCTTACGCATGCGCGTTCTCCCCCTTCGCCGGGGCCAGCAGCCTCAGCATCCCGCCGAACCGCCACCCGGCGAACCCGCCGAGCAGCCCGACCACCGCACCGGCGGCACCGGTGGCGAACACGACCGCCCAGGGCATCCGGTCGGAGCCGTAGACGATCGCGTTCTGGATCGGCATGCTCGCGCCGACCAGCAGCCCACCGATCACGCCTGCCAGCACCGAAACCCGGCCTGCCGGCCAACGGCGTGAGAGCAGGTACACCGCTTCGAGCACGGCAGCGATCGGCAGCAGCGCCATCGGCATCATCGACGGCATCGCGGGGACGCCGTCGATGTAGTCGCGCATCGGCAGGCCGACCGCGCTCGCGTACGCCTCGGCGGCCCACGGTGAGAACCACCAGGTGACCGCTTGGATGACCGCCAGCGCCGCGGCGACCCGGACCGCTCCGCCCGGCCTTCCCCAGAACCCGGCGCCCGCCGAGACCAGCAGCACCGAAAGCAGCGCGATACCGACGGAAACGACGTCGAGACCGTCGACGTCGATCTGCTGCAGTCCCAGCACGGTCACCGTGCTGAACGCGATCAGCACCCCGAGGCTGCCGACCACGCCGACGGTGCCCCAACGGTGTTCCCGCGCGGCCGCGAACACCATGACCGTGCCGATGACGCTCAGCGTGATCGACAGCAGCAGCCCGATATGCGGCGGCGAGTCGATCACCGCGTCGAAGCCGTACAGGCCGTGCCACCACTGATCCCACAGGCCGTACAGCAGGAACATCGCCGCGCCCGTCCCGGTCACCAGGTAGCCCGCCGGTGCGGCGAAGACCTTGCCGAAGACGTTGATCGCCCGGCCGCCGACCCGCGCGTCGACCGGACGTCCCGCCCGGCGCGCGGCCGTCGTCATCAGCACGACCACGAGGCTCGCGAGCCCGGAGATCGCGCTGCCCGAATACAGGAACAGATGCGGCATCGTGAAGAACGTGTCCGGGCCGACGTCGCCGTGCCACTGGATGTCCCAGGTCAGCCCGACCAGCGAGATCACCGATCCGGCCAGCACCGTGCCCGCCGGTACGAGACCGGTGCGTTCACTGCGCGCCACCGGGACGGCCCTCGCCCCTCCCGCGGTGAGATCCATACCCCCGACCTCCCTCTCTTACTTGACCAGCAAAGGAAAAACGTGCTGCGTGGCGCCGGACGGCCCGCGCAGTGAAACGGTGATCTCCCATTGCCCCGACATCGGCAGCAGGACGTCGCCGGTGCGGAACCGGCCCGGCCCCTCCGCGATCGCGGGCGACGGGGCGAGCGCGTGCCCCATCCGCGGCATCACGGGTTCGAGCGTGACGACGTCCGGCGTGGCACCGGTGACGGTCAGCGCGAAGACATTGCCGCCCTGGCGCGGATCCTCGACCGAAAGCTGCACCGTGTACGGGCCCTGCGTCGAGCGCTGCACCTGCGCCCCGCCGCTGCTCGGCCACACCAGCCACGCCACGATCGCCACCGCGAGCACGGTGACCACGGAGATCAGCAGAACCGGCCTTCGTCTGTCCACTGTGGAACTCACTGCGGTGCCCCTTCCGCCGGGACCTCGATCTCCATGGGCACGGTGAGCACCGTGTAGTCGCGTTCGGCCTGGAGCCAGACGCGGTACGTGCCGGGTGTGGCGAAGGTGTAGGTGAACGGGACATCGGGGCCGTACGCGGCGACCGTTTCATCGGGTTTGTCCGGCATGCCCGGCGACTGCGGGATCATCGAGTGCACGTGGGCCCAGGTCGGCGCGGCAGCGGCATCCGCGCCGACCCGGTGGTCGCCGGTGATCGGGCCGACGACGATGAGGTGGCCGAGCATGCCCAGCCAGGGTTGGAGATCCGCATGGGCGAAGCGCGCGGTGATCGTGGTCGGCGTACCCGGCCGCACCTCGACGTCGACCGGATTCCCTTGAACGACCCGCTTTCCTGCTCCGGCGGGGACGGGTTCGGCGGGCGAGTCCGTTCCGGCCGCGACACTCATCGTGCTGCGGACCAGTTGTACGCCGCCGCCTCGCCGGGCGAGTTCCGCGGCGACGGCGTAGGTCCCGGCCTCGGGCGGGGTGAACTTCACCCGGTAGTCACCGGGGCCGACACGCACGGGATGCAGATGCCAGAGCCTGCCCGTCGGCGAGATGACGACGAGGTGGATCAAAGCGTTGTCGTGCACCAGAAGATCGTCGACCGGGCGGCCGGTCGCGCCGTCGGCGAGGGCGAGGCGCACCTGCGCGAGCGCGCCCGCGCGCGCGTTCGGCGAGTGCACGGCCAGATTCACCGGCGGGCGTGAGAAGTCCACTGTGGACATCTGCGCGTTGGCGTACGGGTCTTGGACGTTGTCGATCGTCGGGTCCAGTGCCGCGCCGGGTGCGGGCGGCGGCGGGGTGGACGCCGACAGCATCGCGCCGGTGACCGCGACCGCGAGCGCGGCGACCATCCCGCCCGCAGGGATCAGCGCGAGCTGCGGCCGCCGGACGCGCATCGCGACGACGAGACCGAGCACCAGGAACACGCCCGCGGCGACGAAGCCGCCGAAGGTGGCCTTCTCCCACGGAGGGATGACCCTGGCCGGGACGATGAACGGGATCGACGCGGTGTCCGTGCCGTCGTCGAGGCCGAGTTCCCACGGGCCGGGCTGATCGACGCGCAGCTGTGCCGCATGGGCGCTGGGTTTCCCGTCCAGCCGCACCGTCGTTTCGGAAAACGTGGTTCCGGCGGCGGACGCGCGCAGTTTCAGCGTTCCCGGCGCGCTTCCGGTGTGCGTGACGATGTCGACGTGCAGCGGGCCGGGCGCGATGTCCATCCGCCGGAGGATGACCGTGAGATCCCGGGTGCCGAGTGTCTGCGCGACCTGGACGTCCGCGCCGCTCGACACGCCGTCCGCCCGCGCGGTGCCGGACAGCAGAACGGACGCCAGCGCGCAGAGCACGAGTACGCGGGCGATGACCATCGGCGCCGTGCGCCGCCCCCTCGGTGAATTCCCCATCCCGGCTGAAGTTAACGACGACGGCCCGGGAAAGCGTCACAGCGCCGGGTGAATCGGGGTCCCCCGTAAAGGGGACGGCGTCCCTTACTCCGGTTGGGGTCAGCCCCCGAGGAAACGATACGCGCGGGGATGCGCCCGGAACCAGACGTTGAGCCTGCCGATCCGCCGCACGAGCGAAGACCGCAACGTCACCGGCACCAGGCCGCCGAAGAGCCGCACCACACGTCGGAATCTGTCGAATCGACGCTGGTCACGAGCGGTCCACTGTAGACCGAGCCGATCTCGCAGGGCGGGCGGCAGTGTGGCGCGGATGACGAACATCTGTCCTCGATGCTGCCACCGCTGAAGCCGGACCCATCGTTTGTCGGGCAGCCAACGCCATGGTTTCTTCACCGTCCGGATCGTTTCGAACAATGTCGAAATCGTTTCGTTCGGGCCGAAACCGTCGATCATGTCCGCGTAATACCGCTCGAATTCGGGCCACGTCGGCGGCAGGTCTTGTTCGCGCAGGCCGAGGAGCCGCCCGACGTCGCACATCTGCGCGTAGTATTCGTCCACTTCGGACGGAGTCATCGGCGTGCCGTAGAACCTTTGTGTGTCAACGGGAACCATGACGAGCGTGGCGTGTACCCAGGCATACGCGTGCGGGTTCAGCGCGCTGTAGCGGCGGCCGTCGTCGACGCCGGTGAACGACCGGTGCAGCGCGCGCAGCCGGTTCGCCTCGTAGCGCGCGCCCTCCGGGCCACCGTAGATGTAGATGGACAGCGACGCGGCCGTGCGCATCAGCCGGGTCCACGGATCCTCGACGTAGTCGGAATGATCCCGCACCCCGGCCGCGACGACCGGATGCGCGACCTGCAGCACCAGCACCTGGCCCGCCAGCAGCCCGGCCCGGAAGTCGCCGAAGTACTTCCACGCCGCCGTCCCCTTGACGATCGGCGGACCGGTCATGACGCGCCGCGGACGAGCATCATCAGCGACTGCGCCACTCCGACGCCGTCGTCTCCGGTGGCCAGCCTGCGCAGCTGCAGGCCGGCGATCAGCGCGACGACCGGACCGGTCAGCCGTTCCGGCGACGGCACGCCGAGCGTTTTCAGGATCACCAGCGCGAGTTCGTCGTACGCGGCGAAACAGCGGGCGGCCGCGTCCTGGAGTCCGGGGTCGCGCGCGGCCTGCAGATACAGCTCGTGCGCGCCGAGTTCGTCGGTGCCGAACGGCAGTTGTCCGATGACCTGCTCGACCACCGACGCGGCCTGCTCGACACTCAAGCCCTGCTCGCGGTAGGCGTCGACGAATCCGGTCAGCTTCGTGGTCTCTTCTTCGACGAACAGCAGCATCGCCTCACGCAGCAAGGCGGTCTGGCTGGGGAAGTGGTAGGTCAGCGTGCCGAGCGAGACGCCGGCCGCGGTCGCGATCCGGCGGTTGGTCAGCCCGCCGACCCCCTGTTCCCCGACCACCTTGAGGGCGGCGTGAAGGATGGCCTCGCGGGTGTTCACCAAGCGGTCTCGGGTTTGCGGTCCTGCCACCGTTCGACCTCTTCCAGTTGCGCCGCCAGCGAGATGAGCCGCTCCTCGGCGTGCGAGGGGCCGAGCAGCTGACCGCCGAGCGGCAGGCCTTCCGGGCTCAGCCCGGCCGGGACGTTGACCCCCGGCCAGCCCAGCACGTTCCACGGCCAAGCGTAGGGGCACGCGGCGATCATGGCCTGGTCGGTCTGCCAGCCGGAAAGCTTGTCGAAGCTGCCGATCCGCGGTGGCGGCGTGGCGGTGGTCGGCGTGAGCACGACGTCCACCCGGCCGAACACCGAGCCGATCTGCCGTTGCAGCAACGGTTCCGTGGCGCGGGCGAGCCGCAGCGCCGGGCCGGCCAGTGCCGAACCCTGCCGTGCGTTGGCACGCGTGCGCGGATCGAGCCGCGCCTGGTCCGGGACGCGGCGGGACCAGTCACGCACGCCGACGAGCGAACGCGGCAGGAAGGTAAGGCCGATCAGCCGGTAGTCGGGTTCGATCTCGACGATCTCGTGGCCCAGTTCGGCGAACCGCTCCGCGAGCCGGACGACGGCCGCGTGCGCCTGCGGGTCGAGCCTCGTTTTCGTCGCGGTGAAAGGGATCCGCGTGGACAGCCCGATCCGCATGCGGCCCGGCTCGCGGCGCGCGGCCGCCTGGAACGCGGTGCCGGTGCCGGCGGCGACGTCGAGCAGGAGGGCCGCGTCGGCGACGGTGCGCGCGAGCGGGCCGACCACGGTCAGGCCGTGGAAGAGTTCGCGTCCGGTCGGGACACGGCCGCGCTGCGGTTTGATCCCGACCAGATCGGTCCACGCGGCCGGGATCCGGATCGACCCGGCTCCGTCGGAACCCAGCGCGGCGGCGATCACCCCCGACGCGATGGCCGCCGCCGCGCCGCCCGAGGAACCGCCCGGGGTGCGTTCGGTGTCCCACGGATTGCGGGTCGCGCCGAACGCGGGGCCTTCGGTGAACGGCCATTGGCCGAGTTCCGGGGTGTTGGTCTTGCCGATGAGTACCGCGCCCGCCTCCCGTAGCGCGGCGACCGGCGGGGAATCCGTTGTCGCGATGGAGAAATCGCCCTCGCAACCGAACGCCGTCGGCAGTCCCGTGACGTCGAGGTCGTCCTTGATCGCGGTCGGGACGCCGAGCAGGGGAGCGGATTCGCCGTCGGCCAGCCGCCGGTCGGCCTCCTCGGCCTCGCGAAGGGCTTCTTCGGCGCGAAGGCACTTGAAAGCGTTGAGAACGGGCTGGCTGGCTTCGGCCTTTTCGAGCGCCAAGCGTGTGAGCTCGACGGATGTCGTGGCTCCGGTGGCGAGCATCGAGGCCTGTTCGGCGAGGCCGGTGAACGCGAGGTCCGTCTTCGAGGTGGTCATGGGTTCCCCCCTGCAGGTTCTCGTTCGTTCAAACGAACGATACCACCGAGTAGCCTCGGTGTGGTTACGTGAAGTTCATGAACCTCGATCGCTTCCCCCGCGTCGACCTCGGCGGCTACCCGACGCCGCTGCATCCCGCACCCCGGCTGGGCGAGGCCCTCGGCCTGCCGAAGCTGCTGCTCAAACGGGACGACGTGCATCCGCTCGGGGTGGGCGGCAACAAGCTGCGCAAACTCGAGTTCCTGCTCGGCGCGGCGATCGAGAACGGCGCCGACACGGTGATCACCTTCGGCGCCTTGCAGACCAATCACGGCCGCCAGACCGCCGCCGTCTGCGCGAAGCTCGGGCTGCGATGCGAGCTTGTGCTGACGGCGAAGGTCCCGCGCGACGGTGACGCGTACGAACGGTCCGGCAATGTCTCCCTCGACCATCTCTTCGGCGCGAACGTGCACATCTGCCGCGACGGCGAGGAGACCGGGAAGACCTACGACCGGCTGATCACCGAGGCCGCGGCCGAGGGGCGCCAGGTGGCGACGTTCCCGGTGGGCGGCTCCGACGGTGTCGGGGCGCTCGGCTACGTCGCGGCCGCGCGCGAGATCGACGGCCAGCTCGCCGAGCTGGGGATCACCAAGGCGAGGCTGGTCGCCCCGCACGCCAGCGGCGGGACGTCCGCGGGGCTCGTCGTCGGCACGGCGGACCTCGACCGGCTGACGCTGGACATCGCCTGCGTCAGCCATCCGGTCGACGAAGCCCTCGACAACCTGGCCGACCTCACCATCGCCGCTTCCGCGCTGCTCGGCACCGAGCCGCCGTCACTCGACGGGTTGCGCATCGACGACCGTACGATCGGCCCCGGCTACGGGATCCCGACCGGCGAGACGTGGGACGCGGTGCGGCTTTTCGGCCGCACGGAAGGAATCGCGCTCGATCCCGTGTACACCGGCAAAGTGGGCGCCGCGCTGATCCGCTGGGCCGCCGAAGGCCATTTCGCGCCCGACGAGCACGTCGTCTTCCTGCACACGGGCGGGCTGCCCGGCCTCTACGGCTACGCCCCCGAATTCGCCGACGCGGTGCGCCGCTGACGCGACCTTCAGCATCCCGGCGATCAGGATCACGTGTGCCACCAAGGAAACCCGCTGCATGACCCCGACCGGCGCGATGTCGGTCAGCGTCTTGAAGAACGGGATGTCGGACAGGCGCACGAAGATGAAGCTGAGCCCGAAGACGACGAGACCGGCCGCGCTGCCCCATGCCAGGCGCCCGACGAGCCTGGCCGCCGGGGTGCCGCGCAGGTTGTCGCGCAGGGTGAAGCCGGCGGCGGGCAGGCTGAGGAAACCGATGAGGCACGCGTACAGGTGGATCTCGCCGCTGACCGGGTCGGGGAACTCGGGGTAGCTCGCCGGGAAGATCGCGGCCGCCGCCAGCCCCAGCGACCACAGCACGAACAGCAGTTTCGTGGTGCGGCTGAGCGGGATCCCGGCCGCGGCCAGCGCGCCGAGCGCGGTGAGCGAGCCGATGGACAGGGAGAGCACGCTGGCGCCGAGCATGCCGGTGCCGCGGTCGACGTAGGCGTAGCTGGAGAGCGTGTCGAACACCGGATCGCGTGAGCTGATCAGGTGGAGCACGACCATGGTGAACAGTGCCCAGCCGATGGCCGCGCCCGACGCGATCAGCCACGGTCTCGTCCGCGATCTCTCCCCAGGGAACGTCATGCGTCCAGCGTGCTCGCGCGGGCGCGGATTTCCGATCCGGGAAGCCCCCGGTTTTACCCTGGGGCTACCCCGAAGTCGACCAGTACCAGTAGCTGGTCATCGTGCCTTTTCGCGCGGGGCCAGCGCTCGCTGTCGGGGTCCTGTTTCTCCGCCGTGCGCACCGCGTCGAGGACGGCGTCGGGGCCACGCTCCCGGCTGATGGCGAGCACCTCCGGCCAGTCGAACAAGCCGTACTCGTCGACGCCGATCGCGACGCCGTCGGTGGCCAGGAGCAGGGCGTCGACCTCCGAACGCGGCCAACTGCGGCGGACGGCCTCGGCGGCGGCCGTGGGTTCCGCTTCGGCGACCCAGAAGCCGTCCGGCGCGTTGCGTTTCGCGCGGACGTCGGCGCCTGTGCGGAGCTGACCGCTTTCACGCAGCGAGACGAGCCTGTCGTCGGTGAGCGGGTCCGCGCCGGAGGGACCGAAGGCGACGATGGGGCTGTCGGCGAGCACCAACCCGTCGACGGTGTCGTCCGTCCAGCGCGCGATCGCGACCGTGCTCGACGGTGAACGTCCCGGCTCGAGGCCCTCGCGGCGGGCGACGTCGGCGATCGACTCGGCCAGCAACACCGCGAGATCGGCCTGGGGTTCCGCGGTCAGCGCCCGCGACAGGCTGTGCACGAGCAGGCTCGCGTACCAGCCGCCGGACGGCAGATCCGGCCTCGGCGCCGTCGCCCCGTCGAGCACCACCACGGCGTTGCCGAGGACGGCGACGTGGTCTTCGGTCGGGCGCGTCGATCCGTCCGCGCCTACTCCGTCCCTTTCCGCCACTGCGATTTCGACCATGTCCCCGACCCTAACTGTCAACCGAGGTTGACGCGGGCGGGATGTCAACGTAGGTTGACGTCATGACCGAAGCGACAGATCTGGCCGCGCGAGCCGGCGACCGCGATCCCCGGGTGGGATTGCGCGCCGTCGCCGCCTTGCGCCGGCTGTTGGAACAACTCGAGGCCGTGCAGGTCCGCAGCGCGCGGGTGCACGGCTGGTCCTGGCAGGAGATCGCGGCCGAGCTGGGGGTCAGCAGGCAAGCGGTGCACAAGAAGTACGGGAGGCATTGATGTTCGAACGTTTCACGCCCGAACTTCGCGAGGTCGTCGTCGGCGCCCAGCGGGTGGCGTCGGACGAGGCGTCCGCGAACGTCGACCCGCTGCACCTGCTGACGTCGCTCTCCCGGGGCACCGGCGTGCTGACCGCGCTCGGCTGCCCGGCGGACGAACTGGCCGACGACCTCCGGCGCGTCCGCCGCCGGGGCGGGATGAGCGACGCCGATGTCGAGGCGCTGAGCGGGTTCGGCATCGACGTCGAGCACATCGTCGAGCGGGTCGAGCAGACCCACGGCCCGGGCGCGCTGACCGGCGGGCAGCGCGCCGGACGCGGACATCGGCCGTTCACGCCGGAGGCGAAGAAGGTGCTGGAGAAGAGCCTTCGCGAAGCCATCGACGTCGGCAGCAAGCGCATCGAAGGGGAGCACCTCCTGCTCGCGCTGACCGCCGTTCCCGGCGTGGCCGCCGACGTGCTCGCGCAGCGGGGCATCGACTACCTCGCCGTGCGCCGCCTCCTTGAGCAACGAGAGGCCAGCTGATCCGCTCGTGAGCGGTAAGTCAAAGGTGGTGCACCCGCTCAGGCATCCGATCGATGCCTTTATGTCCGTTTCCGGACGGGGGTTAGAACCACCCAAATCACTCACGACCCGGGTCTCAAGTGGCCAAATCGGGCATTTTACCCTTGAAAGTGTCCCTTATGGACAGTCGAGAGCGCGCCAGGTCTCCGTGGCGAGCACTCACGAGGCCGTGCCCCATCGCGCCGCCGCTCTTGCTCGTCCGGCGCTTTCGCGTGATCCGACGGACGACACGGGTGTCTGGATGGACGACACGCTCGCGGCCGGGGGCTATGGCGCGAGACGTCCGCCTGATCACGCGTGTCGTCCATCCCGACACGTGTGTCGTCCGTCCAGTCACGCGTGGGCGCGCTCCCGCCACACGACGTACGGCAGGAACGCCTGGGTCAGCGGGCCGATGGCGAGCGCGTAGAGGACCGTGCCGACGCCGACAGTGCCGCCGAGCAGCCAGCCCGCGGCCAGGACGGTGATCTCGATGAGGGTCCGGACGAGGCGGATCGACTTGCCCGTCCGGGCCGCGAGGCCGGTCATCAGGCCGTCGCGGGGGCCGGGGCCGAGCCGCGCGCCGACGTAGATCGCGGCGGCGAGACCGTTGAGCACGACCCCGGCGACGAGGTTGAAGATCTGCCAGCCGAGCACGTCCTGGTCCGGCAGGAAGAGCCGCACGAGGTCGACGGTGAGCGAGATGACCACGACGTTGGCCGCGGTGCCGATCCCTGGCCGCTGCCGCAGTGGGATCCACAGCAGGAGAACGAGGACCGACGCGATCGCGGTGACCGTGCCGAACGAAAGACCGGTGATCTTCATCAGGCCTTCGTGGAGCACGTCCCACGGGTCGAGGCCGAGTCCCGACCTGGTCAGCATGGCCATGCTGCCGCCGTAGAGGGCGAGCCCGCCGACGAGCTGGAGCGAACGGCGGGTGGTGTCCTGGGAGATGCCGACAGGTTTGAGGTCGAGGTTGAGTGCCACGTGTGCACCATCAGGGGTAAGTGGCTACCTTGACCATGGCCAATCTGGAACAATTGGCCTTATGGAACCGCTGATCCCGCTGACTGGACGCGTTTCGGGGCCAAAATTGGCCATCTTGCTGGGAAGTTGGCGGCAGAGTGGTTCTCGACACGGTGCCGCGGATCTGGCGGCCGCCGTCGAGCTGTTGGTGCTCGACGGCAGGCTGCCGCTCGGCACGAAACTGCCCGCCGAACGGGAGCTCGCCGAGGCGCTGGACGTCAGCCGCACGCTGATCGGTGCCGCGCTGGACAAACTGCGTGCCGACGGCCTGGTCGCGAGCCGTCGCGGGGCGGGCTCGTGGATCGCGGCCCCCGGCGGCCGCGGCCGGAGCGCGATCCTGCCGACCGGCGAGGACCTCATCGACCTCGCCCAGGCCTGCCCGCCCGCCGTCGCCGGCCTGGTCCCGGCCGTGGACGCCGCCCGGAAGGCGCTGGTGGACCACCTCGGCGAGAACGGCTACCAGGTGCGCGGCCTGCGGATCCTTCGTGAGCGGATCGCCCGCCGCTACACCGAACGCGGTCTGCCGACCAACGCCGAGCAGGTGATGGTCACCAACGGCGCGCATCACGCGTTCGTGCAGATCCTGCGCATGCTGGCCGGGCCCGGCGACCGGGTGCTCGTCGAGCAGCCGACGTATCCGAACTCGCTGGAAGCCATCGGTGCCGCGCACGCGATCGGGGTTCCGGTGCCGTTGGACCCGGTCACCGGATGGGACGTCGTCGGCATCGAGGCCGCGCTGCGGCAGTCCGCGCCGAGGCTCGCGTACTTCGTCGCGGACTTCCAGAACCCGACCGGCCTGCGCATGGACGCCGACGGCCGGGAGCGGCTCGCGGCCGCGCTGAACCGCACCCGGACGCCGGCGATCATCGACGAGACGCTGGTCGAGCTGGACCTCGAAGGCGATCCGGCGGACGGCCCACCGCCGCTGGGCGCGTTCCTGGGCGATCTCGGCATCACGATCGGCTCGGCGTCGAAATCGCACTGGGCCGGCCTGCGGCTCGGCTGGATCCGCGCCTCCGAGGACATCATCGGGAGGCTGGTCGCCGCCCGGTTCGCCGTCGATCTCGGGTCGCCGGTGTTCGAGCAGCTCGTTCTCGCGGAACTCCTCGACGACGGCGGGGCCGCGCTCGCGCACCGCCGCCAGGAGACGCTGGCCCTCCGCGACGCGCTGACCGGGGCGCTCAACTGGTACTGCCCGGAGTGGACGTTCACCGTCCCGCCCGGCGGGCTCTCGCTGTGGTGCCGTCTGCCGGAGCCGATGAGCACGCGGCTGGCCGTCGCGGCGGCGGGACACGGGGTGCAGGTGGCGCCGGGCTCGCGGTTCGGTGTCCACGGCGGGCTGGAGCGCTGGCTGCGGCTGCCGTACGCGCTTCCGGCCGAGACGCTCTTCGAGGCCGTGCGCCGTCTCGGCGCGGCGGCCGCTTCGGTGGCCGTGACTCCCGCCGTCGCAGCCCCGGTCGCCGTCCAGGTCACCTGATTCCCGCATTTCGTCCTCTGAATGCGGGCCGGGAACGGAAATAGCCGGTGCGCCGGCGGGGCGGCCGATGCTCCAGGGAGGGCATCGGCGCCGCACGACCAGCGCACCGGCTATCCGGCCCGCCCCGAGGCCGAAACCTCGCAGGCGGGCACCGCGGCGGTTACCCGGCACAGCCCCTCGACGTGCCGGGAACCGCCCGCGGTTCAGGCGGACTTCGAGCTTGGCCGGCTCCTGCTCGGCGCGGTGAGCAGAAGCCCCCGGAGTCCACCCGGTGCTGGTCCCGGCGCCGCAGGGGCAGCGCGGCGCCGGGGCCGGGATCCGAACCGGCCGGGCGCGGTCGGCCGTTCGGAAAGACTTTGGGGTTGCCTGAAAAGGGGCAGGCGAAAGCGGCTTATGCCAGAGGATTCACCAGGCGTCGAAACCAGAAGTTGATCTTGGTTTGGACGTGGTTCTCCCCGGCGACCCGGTCAGGTCAGTCGGGGGAGGTGGCCGGAAGCGCGGCTTCCCGGCCGGTGCGCTCGCCTTCGTGGTCGCAGCCGGTTCCGATGAGCTTCAGCTGCGTGGCGGGCATTCCGGAGTCGAGCACGGCGAGCGGCCCGCGGCCGCCGCCGGTGTTGTCGTGACCCGGCTGGACGGTCGTGGTGGGCGCGACCGGGGCCACCGGGGCACTCGGCAGGCCACCGCCGCCGCCCGAACCGCCGCCGTCCGGGGACGCGTGCGTGTCGGACTCGGCGGGCGCGGCCGGAGCGGGCTTGACGTCGTGCTGGACCCGGACGGGCAGCGTGACGCGGTGGTGCTGGCTCGCCGCGACCGGAACAGGGGTCTCGGCGGGGACGAGCGGACGCGGGTCCGGCGTGGCGGGTGCGGCCGGAGTGACGACGGCCTTCGCCGGGACGGCGATGGTGACCGAGCCGCTCGCCGACTCGCCCGAGCCGCCGCCGAAGACGGGGTCGAGCATGTCGCCGGTGCCCGGCAGGATCACCGGGGCGCCGCCGGCGCAGCACGGATTCGGCGTGATGATCGGCGAGACGACCTGGTCGCCGATTCCGTCGACGACACCGACGACCCCGCCGACGGTTTCGACGACGCCACCGACCGTGGTCGTGACGACATTCAGCACGCCGCCGATGAGGCCGCCCAGCAAACCGTTGGACGCCTGGGGCTTCGCGGTCTTCGTTTCCGGCTCCGGAGAAGAAGTCTTCTCGACGGAACTCGTGCTCGAAACGGCCGCTTCCTCCACAGTGGCCTCGGGCTCTTCGCTCGGAACGGGAGCGGGCTCATTCGAGGTTTCGGTGGGCTCAGCGGATTTCGTGGTGCCGGTCGTGGTGGAGTCCGAAGTGGACTCGTTCGGAGTAGTCGTTTTCCCGGATGCGGCTTCGTCCGCGGGCTGCACCACGGAGGTCTCCGGCGTCACGGGAAGTTGTTCCTCGGCCGAGGCCGGGGTGCTCAAAACGGCGCCGAGGAGCCAGCCGGTGAGCGCGAGCCCGCCCGCGAAAAGAATTCGCATGCCGGTCTTGCGGGAGGTGAGGTCGTGACGGCGCACGACTGCCGCACCACTCACAGCAATCACCACCGTCCGCGCCTGAAACCCACGTTTTCCGCGTGAGTTCGATCTTTCTTGGGGTCTCTTCCGGTCAGGTCGCAGTTCCCCCGGGGCTGCACCAGTTTTAGCACCGGAGGGGAGTGTTTCACCTCAGCCGCCGTCGATCCAGCCCGTTAGGCGGAACGACGCAACCGGCTCCGGTGCCTGGAGTACCGAAGTTGATCACTCTCGGTGTGTGCCCGGCGGCCATCCGGGGACGGGTGGAACTACTCAAATCCTCGGTGACCTGACCTTTTCCGGATCCCGGATGCGGTGTGTGCCGTCGAAGTCGCGTTCGGTGATCGGTGCGGCGGGCGCAAGCCGCCGGGAGGGGAAGGTCCGGGATGTGGGACGTGAACGCGGTGTCGGCGGCGGTGCTCAAGGTGCTGAAGACCTACCGGCTCAGCGAAGCCGACGCCAAGGACATCTGTCAGGAGGCGTGGCTGGAACTACTTCGCGTGCCAGGCGCGCTACGCGACGAAGCGAAGCTCGGGGCTTGGCTGACCACCACGGCGCGGCGTCGCGCGCTTCGGATGATCACCAGGAACAGGCGGGAAACGCCGCGTCCGCTGCCCGGCGCGGAGACGACCCCGGAGGCCGAGGTCGTCCGCGCCGAACGGGACCGCGCGCTCTGGGCGGCCGTCGATCGCCTGCCGGATTCGCATCGACGGCTGGTGCGGCTCCTCGCGCACCGGCCGGAGCTGTCCTACGCCCAGATCGCGGGGGAACTGGGCATCAGCCCGGCCAGTGTCGGCAGGCTTCGAAGACGGTGTTTGGACCGGCTCAGACGGGCACTCGAAAAAGGCGGCTGGGCGTGAACATCGGACGGGTCACCGAAGTTTGCGCAACCGGGTGACGGCTTCGTCGATGACCTCGTTGCGTTTGCAGAACGCGAAGCGCAGGAGGTGTTTCCACTCTTCCGGGTGATCGGTGAACACCTTTACGGGCACGGCCGCCACGCCCACCCGTTCGGGGAGCTCCCAAGCCAGCTCCGCGGCGTCGTCGAAGCCGAGCGGACGGACGTCGACGCAGACGAAGTACGTCCCGGCGGTCGGCCGGACCGCGAAGCCCGCCTCCGCGAGGCCGGCCGCGAGCCGGTCGCGTTTGTCCTGGAGGCTCGTGCGCAGCTCCTCGGCCCACGGCAGTTCGTGGTCCAGCGCGTGGGCGACGGCGGGCTGGAACGGGCCACCCGAGACGAAGGTGATGAACTGCTTCGCCGCCTTCACCGCCGCGACGAGTTCGGGGCTCGCGCAGACCCAGCCGATCTTCCAGCCGGTGCAGTTGAACGTCTTGCCCGCGCTGGAGATCGACACGGTGCGGTCGCGCATGCCGGGGAAGGTCGCGAGTGGGATGTGCTCGGCGTCGTCGAACACCAGGTGCTCGTACACCTCGTCGGTGATCGCGATGAGGTCGTGCTCCACGCAAAGCTTGGCGACGGCGTCCAGCTCGGCGCGGGTGAACACCGTGCCGGTCGGGTTGTGCGGCGAGTTGATCAGGATCGCCCTGGTCCGGCCGGTCACCGCGGCGCGCAGGCCCTCGATGTCCAGCGCGAACCGGCCGTCGCGTTCCACCAGGCCGACGACCCGCCGTTCCGCACCAGCCATGGCGACCGCGGCCGCGTACGAGTCGTAGTACGGCTCGATGACGATCACCTCGTCACCCGCCTGCGTGAGCGCGATCAGCGACGCCGCGATGGCCTCGGTGGCACCGGCGGTGACCAGGATCTCCGTGTCGCGGTCGTACTCGACGCCGTAGCGGAGCCGATGCCGCGCGATCGCCGCGCGAAGCTCGGGCCGCCCCGGACCCGGCGGATACTGGTTCGCGCCCCCGAACAGCGCGTTCTTGGCGGCGTCGAGCATTCCGGCGGGGCCGTCGGTGTCGGGGAAACCCTGGCCGAGGTTGACGGCTTCGTGGCGGACGGCGAGTGCCGTCATCTCCGCGAAGATGGTCGACGTGAAGGGCTGGAGGCGGGGTACGAGGACAGGTTCGCGCACGATCAGCCATCCTCACGGACAATGGCGGTGTGGAGCAACTGACGCCCGCCAAGGTGACCCCAGCCGATCCGCCCGGTGGAACCGCCGCCGAGGAGGAGAAGCGCCGCGGCCTGCGCAAGATGAAGACGGTCGCGCTGTCGTTCCTGCTCGGCGCGACGGTGATCTTCCTGCTGACCAGCTGGGCCGAGGCCGCGGGCTGGCCCGCGTGGGTCGGCTACGTCCGCGCGGCCGCCGAGGCCGGGATGGTCGGCGCGCTCGCCGACTGGTTCGCGGTGACGGCGCTGTTCCGGCATCCGCTGCGGATCAAGATCCCGCACACCGCGATCATCCCGAACAAGAAGGACGCGCTGGGCAGCAGCCTCGGTGACTTCGTCGGCTCGAACTTCCTGTCCGAGTCCGTGGTCCGCGAGAAGCTGAGCCGGGTCGAGGTCTCGAAGCGGCTGGGTGGCTGGCTCTCCCAGCCCGCCAACGCCGAGCGCGTGACATCCGAGCTGGCCACCGTGGTGCGGGCGGCGGTGAAGGTGCTCCGCGACGAGGACGTCCAGGCGATCATGGAACAGGCCGTGGTCAAGCGGATCGTGGACAAGCCGTGGGGGCCGCCGCTCGGCAAGATCCTGGAGGGCGTGTTCGCCGACGGGGCGCACCACAAGCTCGTCGACCTGATGTGCGACCGCGCCTACGAATGGGTGCGGGACAACCACACGACGATGCTGCGCGTGGTCTCGGATCGGGCGCCGAGCTGGTCGCCGAAATTCGTCGACGAGATGCTCGCGGACAAGGTCTACGGCGAGGTGCTGTCGTTCGTCTGGGCGGTGAAGACCGACGTCAACCACCCCATGCGGCTGGCGCTGGACAAGTTCCTCGGCGAGTTCGCCCAGGATCTGCAGACCGACCCCGAGGTGATGGCGCGCGCCGAGCAGGTCAAGTCCCAGATGCTGGGGCACGACGAGGTGCAGAAGCTGATCGGTTCGGCGTGGGCGACGGCGAAGGAGATGCTGCTCAACGCCGCCGAAGACCCGTCGAGCGAGCTGCGGCGCCGCGTGCGCACGGGCCTCGAGACGCTCGGCGGACGGCTGGTCTCCGACGAGCACATCCGGTCCAAAGTGGACACTTGGGTGGAGGGGGCGGCGGCCTACGTCGTCACCCACTACTCCAAGGAGATCACCACGATCATCACCGACACGGTGGAGCGCTGGGACGCCGAGGAGACCTCGCGCAAGATCGAGCTCCAGGTGGGCCGGGATCTGCAGTTCATCCGGATCAACGGCACGGTGGTCGGCGCGCTCGCCGGCCTGGTCATCTACACGGTCGCGCAGCTGCTCTTCTGAGCCGCCGCGCGTATACCACACTCCGGAGGCCGCGCCGGGAGTTGTCCACAGGAAGTGGAGTCATCCCCAGGGTTATCCACAGCTTTTCACGTTTTTGGCCTAACGGTGTGCACAACCCCTGGGGGTAACTCGGGGGTGGGTGACACCAGAAGTTGTGGTCCCGGCGATGTCTGCCCGGCGGAGCTGAAGGACGCTTTCACGGCATGCGATGCGACGAAAGCGTCCTTCGCCGCGCGAGATGCGGTGAAGGACGCTTTCAGCCCACGCTGGGTACTCAGGTCGAGACATCCGCCGTCCGGGCCCGCCAGGCCCTCGCCTTTTCGCGGTTCCCGCAGGCCCGCATCGAGCACCACGTCCTCGACCGGTTCCGCGATTCGTCGTAGAACGCCCACAGGCAGTCGTCCGCCGGGCAGATCTTGAGCCGGATCCATTCGCCGAGCACGGTCAGCCGGGTCGACGCCGCCAGCACCGCCTCGCAGACCGTTTCCGAGACCAGGAGCGGGCCTTCCGCGCCGAGGACGATCTCCGCCGGGGCGCGCAGGCCGAGCCGGGGGAGTCGCGGATCGCCGATCGCCGCCCTCAGCGCGTCCCGGGTTTCCCGTGCGGCCGCGGGGGTATCCGCTCGCAGCCGGTGATCGCGGGCCCAGCGTTGCCAGGACTCCAGCTCGTCCAAGAGGTCGGTGCCGCGTTCGACGTTCACCGTGTTCAGAAACTCGACCACCAGGGACGCGTCGGTGTTCACCCCGCCCAGTGTACGGGCGAGACCGGTTGTCATCGGCTTTGATAACCCCCATACTTGGTTCACTGGTTACTCGATCATTCTGGAGGCTGAATCATGGGTGCGGTACCGACCTTCGGCGCGGTGGCGCTCGACTGCCCGGATCCCGTCGCGCTGGCGGAGTTCTACCGCGAGCTGCTCGACTGGAAGGCGGCCGAAGTCGCCGAAGACGGCCATTGGGTGACCCTGCGGAACCCGGAGGGCGGCGCGCGGTTCTCGTTTCAGCGCGTGCCGGACTACCGCCCGCCCGCGTGGCCGTCCGCCGAGAACCCGCAGCAGGCGCATATCGACCTCGACGTCACCGACATGGAGGCCGCCCACGAGCGCGCGCTGGCCATCGGCGCGAAGCTGCTCGACGACTCCCCGGAGACCTTCCGGGTCTACGCGGATCCGGTCGGACACCCGTTTTGTCTGTGCGCCTGCTGACCTCGCGGCGGAAAAATGCGTAATCTCTGATACGTGATTTGTCCGAAGTGCCAGAACGCCATGAAGACCGTCGACAAGAACGGCATCCACATCGACCAGTGCCAGGGATGCCGCGGCATCTTCCTGGACCGCGGTGAGCTGGAAGCCATCACCAACGCCGAGACCTCGTACTACGGCGGCGGCGGGCACCAGCCCCCGCCGTATCAGGGAGGTGGGCACGCGCCGGCGCCGCATTACGGCCGTCCGGATTCGCCGCGCCCGCACCGTGGGGGTTACGCCGACTCGCCGAAGGGCTACCGGGGTGGGTACTCGGACTCGCCCAAGGGGTACCGCGGCGGATACGCGGACTCTCCGCACGGCTACGGCCACAAGCGTCGCAAGGGCGGCTTCCTCGAGGGCCTCTTCGACTGACCGTGGTCCTCGATCTCAAGATCTGCCCGGCCTGCGGTGATCGCGCCGAACGGCCACGAGTCGAGAGCGGGCTGCTGGTGTGCGCGGTATGCGCGCACCGGTGGCCGTTCCGGCGGCTCCCGCTGTTCGCGCTGACCGGACCGAGCGGGGCGGGCAAGTCGACGGTCGGGCCGCTGCTGGCGCGACGGCTCGGCGATCTCGCGCTCGTGGTCGAGCAGGACGTGCTGTGGACCGGGGCGCTGCGCGACGACGTCCCCGGCCATCCCGCGTTCCGCTCGACCTGGTTGCGGATGGCGGCGATGCTGCACCAGAACGGGCGCCCGGTCGTGCTCTGCGGCACGGTCGCGCCGCCCGAATTCGAGCGGTTGCCCGAGCGCGTCTTCTTCTCCGACATCCACTACCTGGCGCTCGTCAGCGAGCCCGACGCGTTGCGCAAGCGTCTGCTCGCGCGGCCCGCCTGGCGCGAGTGGGACGAGGAGCGCGTCGAGGAGATGCTGGAGTTCAACGCGTGGCTGCAAGCGGAAGCGTCCGCGATGCAGCCGCCGGTCGAGCTGTTCGACACCACTCATATCCCGGTCGAAGACGCCGTCGACCACGTCGAGCAGTGGGTGCGCGGCCTGCTTTCAGGGGCTCAACGGCCAAGTGCGGCCCTCGGGTGAATCCAGCCAGATCACCTGTTCGTCCCCGTTGAGGCTGAGCCCGAACCGGTCTCGTCCAGGCTCGCCGAGGTCGAGCCATTCCTCATACGCGGCTTCGACGATCTCCCACAGCCGCCGCGGGCCGCCTTCGGCCACTTCGAACCCGTCGCCCGCCTGCCGATGGCGCAGCCATGAGCCGTCCGGATGAACCATGGCGGTGCTCCGGCCGTCCCGCGAGGCCGTCACGCCCGGCAGGCAGAGCCCGGCGAAGAACTCGAAACGGCTGCGGACCTCGGTGATCACCCCCATCGGCAGCCGCGTCGGCCGCCAGGTGACCTCGCCCTCCGGCACCTTCGACTGCTTGAACCGGTGCGCGCGCAGCGGCATGAAGCGACCGTCGCGCGCGAGCACCCGCCCGTGCCCCGTCGCGCCTTCGCCCGCGACGATCCGGACGAGCCCGCCGCCGATCGGCCGGTTCAGCGTGGTGAGGATCAGCCCGCCGGGCATCGTCTGCGCCAGCCAGGCGGGCGGGATCGACGACACCGAGCAGGTGCAGATCACCCGGTCGTAGAGCACTCCCGCCGGGAAGCCTTCGGCGCCGTCGGCGGCCGCGCACGAGGGCACGTATCCGATCTCCGCGAGCCGCTTGCGCGCGGCGTCGACGAGTTCCGGGTCGATGTCCACTGTGTACACGAGCCCGGCGCCGAGGCGGTGGCACAGCAACGCGGTGTTGTACCCGGTGCCCGTGCCGATCTCCAGTACACGATGTCCGTCGGCGACCCGGAGCTCTTCGAGCATGATCGCCATGATCGCCGGCTGGCTGGACGAGCTCGTCGGCGTTCCCGGCTGCGCGCCGAGATACCGCGCCCGTTCCCAAAGCCCGGAATCGTCGTCCAGCTGCACGACCAGTACGTCGGGGGAGTAGACGCGCCTGAGCCACTCGTCGTCGCCGTGCTCGACCGCCGCCCAGCCGTTCGCCGCCGGGACGAAGAACCGCGGCAGGAAGACGTGCCTCGGCACGGAGCGGAACGCGGTCATCCAGCGCGCGTCGTGCAGCACGCCCTCGGCGAGCAGATGCTCGACGAGGCGCCGCCGCAGCCGCGTGGCGTTCGACATCCCTCCACGGTAGCCGGGTGAGCACCAACACACCCGATGGTTGCAAGCAGAGTGCTTGCAATTGCTAGCACTCGGGCGTAGCGTTGATGACGTCGCGAGGAGGTGACCGATGTCAGACACCGACCGGGATCAGCCCATATCGGGCGGACCGATGGAGAAGGTCGCGGACATCGCTTCCGACATCGGCGAGTACATCCGCCAGCAGCGCAGCAACGCGAAGATCTCCTTGCGGCAGCTGTCGAAACTCGCCGGCGTGTCCAATCCGTACCTGAGCCAGATCGAGCGCGGGGTCCGCAAACCCAGCGCGGAGATCCTGCAGCAGATCGCCAAGGGCCTGCGTATCTCGGCCGAGGCGCTCTACGTGCAAGCGGGAATCCTCGATCTGCCGACGGGCGGCCCGGTCGGCGACGCGATCCGCGCCGACACCGAGCTGACCGAACGGCAGAAGCAGGTCCTGCTCGACGTCTACGAATCGTTCCGCCGCGAGAACGCCGCCGCGAAGCCAGAGCCGGTGGCGCCAACCCCAGAACAAGCCGCCGAATCCAAGGAGACAGCATGACCACCGCCACGAAGAACGACCGCAAGCACACCGCCCTCGACCAGGTCCGCACGCCGCTGCTGGCCGCCCTGGGTGCCGGCAACCTGGCCGGACAGGCCGTCGTCGACGCCGTGTCGAAGGCCAAGGAGAAGGTCGTCGAGGGCAGCGAGACCGCCCGCAAGAACATCGAAGAGCTCCCGCACGACGTCGAGGGTCTCCGCGAGAAGCTGGACCCGGCCGAGCTGCGCAAGGTCATCGACGAGTACACCGAGGCCGCGCTGAAGCTGTACAACAAGCTGGCCGAGTCCGGTGAGCAGGCGTGGGACAAGATCGCCGCGCAGCCGCAGGTCAAGAAGGCCATCGAGCAGCTCGAGGACGCGATCAGCACCGCGCAGGACCGCGTCGAGGGGGCGACCACCGACGCCCGTGAGCGCATCGACACCGTGCTCGGCAAGGTCACCAAGGGCACCCGCTCCGTCGGCGAGAAGACCGCCCGCAAGGTGACCGAGGTCGCCGGCGAGATCGCCGACGAGGTCGAGGAGATCGGCGACGACCTCGCGCACGAGACCCGCTCGGCTTCGCGCAAGGTCGCCAACAAGACCGCGCCGAAGACCACGACCACCGCGCGCCGCACCACCTCCAGCCCGGCCGCCAAGAAGCCGGCCACCGCGCCGAAGACCACCGAGAAGTAAGGTCCGCGTGAATTCCAGGGCCCCTGGCACCGCTTCGGTGCCGGGGGCCCGGGTCATTCGCCCGGTTTGACGTAAGCTGAGTTCGTGTTCGTTGCCAACTGGATCCTCATCGCCATCCATTGGGGCGGCGCGCTGACGGGGCTGTTCGCGTTCGTGCACGCGCTGTTGCAGCGTGCGGACGCGTATTCGGCCGCCGATCGGAAGACCAAGCCCATCTGGATGCTCATCACCGGTGGATCCACCGTGGTGCTGACGTTCTTCCAGTTCTACGGCGGCGGCATGATCCTGTGGCTGCCCGCGCTGGTCGCGGTCCTGGTCTACCTCGTGGACGTCCGGCCCAAGCTCATCGAGGTCCAGCGCGGCGGCCGTAACTGGTGATTAAGGTGGCGGTGTGACTGACTGGACCATCGCCGGAAGCCTCACCGTCGTCCCCGCCCTCACCCGCACGGATCTGCTCGCCGAGCCCGTCGCGAAGGCACTCGCCGCCCTGCCCGATCCGGACGCCGTCGGCGTCGTCGAGATCGACGCCGAGCTGGCCGACACCGCCGCCTTCTGCGAGGCGTACGGCTCACCGCTCTCCGCGTCCGCGAACTGCGTCGTCGTCGCCGGCAAACGCGCCGGTGAGGTGCGCTTCGCCGCCGCGATGATCCTCGCCACCACCCGCGCCGACGTGAACGGCGTGATCAAGCGCCGTCTCGACGTCCGCAAGGCCTCCTTCGCCCCGATGGACGAGGCCGTCTCGCTCACCGGAATGGAGTACGGCGGCATCACGCCGGTCGGGCTGCCCGGGGAGTGGCCGATCCTCATCGACCAGCGCGTCGCCGACGAACCCGAGCTGGTCATCGGAAGCGGTATCCGCGGCGGCAAGCTGCTGATCCCGGGCTCCGTCCTCGCGTCCCTGCCCGGCGCCGAGGTGATCGACGGGCTCGCGCGCCCCGTCGAGTGAGGCTGTCCACAAAGGACTTCCCGCTGGCCTCCGCCTTCGAGGCGGAGGTCATCGAGATCGACCCGGCGTTGCTGGCGAGGCTCGGCGAGAACCGTGCCGGGGTCCTCGCCGCGCTGGGTGAACGCCCCGTTTACGGCGTGAACACCGGCATGGGGCGGCTCGCGGGGGTCGCCGCGCCCGCGTCGAGCGAGCACCAGCGGAACCTGCTGATCGGCCGTGCCGTCGGCGGCCCGCCGTGGCTCTCCGCCGACGAGGTGCGGTGGCTGCTGCTGGTGCGCCTGCGGGATCTGCTCGCGCCCGAAGCCGGCGCCAGCCCGGAGCTGGTGACCTTCCTCGTCGACCGGCTGAACGAGGGGTTCACCCCCGCCGTGCCGCGGACGGGGCTGGGCAGCGCCGGCGAGATCATCCCGCTGGCGCACGCCTTCCAGACCTTCCTCGGCGTCGGGACCGTGCTGGTGGACGGCGTCGAGACGCCCGCGTCGGAGGTGCTGGCCGAGCCGTACGAGCCAGGCCTCAAGGAGGCCGCGACCCTCATCCAGGGTTCGCCGCTGGCCGAGACGCTCGCCACTTTCGCGCGGACCGAAGTCCAGCAGGTGCTGGAACTCCAGACGCTGGCCGCCGCCATCGCGATCGACGTTCTCGGTGCGCCGCAAGGGGTCTATCGCCCCGCGTTGGCGGGAGACGATCAGGTGCTGCGTTCGGTCCTGTGCGCAGTGAGCGATCTGATCCAAGGTGCCGTCGAACGGCCGGTCGTGCAGGCACCCGTTTCCGTGCGGGTGGCACCGCGCGCGCTCGCTCATCTGACGCGGGTCGCCGCCGAACTGGGCGAGGTGCTCGGGCGCTCGGTGCCGACCGATTCACCCGTGTTCCTCGATGGCGAATTCGTGTCCACGACCGGGTTTCATGCCGTCGAACTCGGGCTGCGGATGGACGCGGTGACGGCGGCGCTGGTGCATCTCGGCGAAGTGAGCGTGCAGCGGACGCACCGGTTGCTCGACGAGCGGTTCAGCGGTCTTCCCGCGCAGCTCGCGGTGGAGCCGGGGCCGCGGGCGGGGCTGGTGCCGTTGCACAAACGCGCGGTGGGGGAGTTACACGCGCTGCGGCGGCTGGCCACGCCCGCGACGTTGGGTTCCGTAGACACCTCCGGTGGGCAGGAGGACGTGCAGGCGTTCGCCTGGGCGGCGGGGAACCAGCTCCGTGACGCTTGCGCGCGGATGTTCGTCATCACCGCCTGCGAGCTGATCACGGGTTCGCAGGCGCGGTGGCTGGCAGCCGGGGATGGGGCGCCGGAGCTGGGCGCGACCTACAAGCGGCTGCGGGAGCTGGTGCCGCCCGTCGAGGAGGACCGGGCGCTGGGCCCGGCGGTGACGGCGGTGGTTTCGGCGCTCAGGAACGGGTTTCCGCACGGGACTGGATCGCCAGCCCGCGAGGAGTCACCCAACGCGTGACGAGCGCGAAAACCCCTTCGCACACCAAAGCCAGCACGACGACCGCGATCCCACCCGCCAAAATCTCGCCGTGGCCGGGTTCGCCGAGCGCGAAACCGTCCACAATGTACCGTCCGAGCCCGCCGCCGTCGTTGACGATCGCACCGATCGCGACCGTCGCCACCAGTTGCAGGAACGCGACGCGGGCACCCGCGAGGATGACCGGTGAGGCGAGCGGCAACTCCAGGCGCAGCATGATCTGCCACTCGCGGTAGCCGGTTCCGCGCGCGGCGTCGACGGTTTCCTGCTCCAGCTGGATGACGCCCGCGTAGGTGTTGGTGAACAACGGCGGCAGCGCCAACGCCACCAGCGCGAGCATCAACGGCCAGAAGCTCGTGTCGGCTTCGAGCCGGGAAGCCAGGAACCAGAACAGGATCACCAGCCCGAAGCTGGGGATCGCGCGGCCGATGTTCACCGCGCTGGTCGCGAGGAACTGCGCCCGGCGGTAGTGCGCCAGCCACAACGCGGGCGGGATCGTCAGCACGGCCGAGATCGCCAGTGCCAGCAAGGAGAACTGGAGATGCTCGACCGTCCGGTACGGCACGCCCGCCGGATCGGTCCAGCTCCAGCGGTTCGGCTCGCCGAACCATTCGATGGTCTGGTCGATGATGCTCATCGCGACGCCGCCTTCCGCGACCACGGCGCGAGCGCGCGCCCACCGAGCCACAGCAGCAGATCCACCAGCACGGCCAGCACCACGGAAAGCCCGACGCCGACGATGATCGACGTCGGGTTCGGTGTCGCGGTCTGGATGCCGTTGCGGATGAAGTACCCCAGGCCGCCCTTGCCGAGCATGGAGGTCACCGTCACGAGCCCGATCGTGGTCACCGCCGCGACCCGCAGGCCGGCGATCACCACCGGCAGCGCGAGCGGGAGTTCGACCTGCCACAGCAACCGCGCACGCGTGAAACCCATGCCTATCGCGGCTTCGCGGACCTCCTTGGGTACTTGTTCGACGCCGGTGACGATGTTGCGGATGAGGATCAGCAACGTGTACGTCGCCAACGGGATCACCGCTGTGGTGAAGGACGTCAGGCCGGTGAAGGGAACCAGAACGGCGAAGGCGCCGAGACTCGGGATGACGTACAGGGAACCGGCCGTGCCCAACGCGATGACGTAGAACCACCGGCGACGCAGCGAAATCGCGGAAACACCGATCGACACCACCAGTCCGATGGCGAGTGCCGCCGCGGTCAGGACGATGTGCTCACCGAGCCGCTCGAAGATCTCGTCGAGGTGGCGATCCACCCAGCGCCACTCGAAGAGCGGCCGTCCGCCCTGGGCGGGAACGGGGAACACGGAGGATGCTCGCACCGGCCGACCTTACCCCGTTCGGGGCGCGGGATTCCGTTCTCTGGGAGCGCAAGGGTGCAACTCTCAAAATGTGGATTCTGTCGTGACCCGGAGATACTGTCCATTCCTCTGAACGAGTCATAGGAGTGTGCACGTGCGCTGGACACGGAATGTTCGAGTGGGCGCGGTGCTCGCCGCCGCCGTCCTCGGTATGACCGCCTGTGGGGGCGGCGACGACGCGGCGGCCCCGGCCGCGCAGAGCAAGGGCGGGGCGCCGATCGTGGTCGCCTCCTTCAACTTCACCGACAGCGTGATCCTCGCCGAGCTGTACGCGAACGCGTTGGAGGCCAAGGGTTACCCGATCACCCGCAAGCTGAACCTCGCTTCGCGCGAGCTGATCTACCCGGCGCTGAAGTCCGGCGAGCTCCAGTTCATCCCGGAGTACCAGGGCGCCGCCATCACCACCGGCTACGGCAAGGAAGCCCCGAAGGACGCGGCGGGCGAGCACGAGCAGCTCAAGAAGTTGTTCGAGCCGGACGGTATCGGCCTGCTGGACTACTCGCCGGCGGAGAACAAGAACACCTACATCGTGAAGGCCGATCTCGCCAAGGAGAAGGGGCTGGCGAAGATCAGCGACCTGGCCAAGGTCGGCGACGTCGTCGTCGCCGGTGCTCCGGAATGCGCGGAGCGGCTGCCCTGCTTCAAGGGCTTCACCGACGTCTACAAGCTGAAGGCCACGTTCCAGACGGTGCAGGAGGCGGGCCCGCGCGTCGAGCAGTTGCGGTCCGGCAAGGTCACCGTCATCCCCGTCGACTCGGTGAGCCCGCTCGTCGGCGATCCGCAGTTCGTGGCGCTGGAGGACGACCTCGCCATCGTGCCGACCGAGAACGTCGTGCCCGCGGTGAACAAGAAGGTCCTCGACGAGCGCGGCGCCGACTTCGCGGCCGCCGTCAACGCCGTGAGCAAGGCCCTCGACACGGTGCAGCTGCGTGAGCTGAACAAGCGCGTCGACTCGGACGGCGAGAAGCCGGGCGATGTCGCGAAGGACTGGCTGAAGGAGAAGTCGCTCATCTAGCCCCCTTCGAGTGCCATGAAAGGTCCTTTCCTTGCAAAATTTGCGAGGAAAGGACCTTTCCTTGCATCTGGGCAGGGGGTGCGCGTTCCTCCGGCGGGCAGCGGTGGAATCGTGGACGCTGTCTTGCCACACGGGTGAAAGGGAGTGGGATGGGAAAGGTCACGGCCGTCGCGGAGCGCACCATCGAGGCGCCGGCGGACAAGGTCAGGGCGCTCGTCGCGGACTACGCCGAAACCCGGCCGAAGCTGCTGACGGAGCACTACCGCGACTACGAGGTCATCGAAGGCGGCGTCGGCGCGGGCACGAAGGCGCGCTGGAAGCTTCAGGCCACGTCGAAGCGCGTGCGTGACGTCGCCGCGACGGTGACCGAGCCGTCCGAAGGCACCCTCGTCGAGACCGACGCGAACTCCAGCATGGTCACCACCTGGACCGTCCGCGAGGTGCCGGGCGGCAGCCTCGTCCGCATCGAGACCACCTGGGACGGCGCGGGCGGCATCGGCGGCTTCTTCGAGAAGACCTTCGCGCCCGGTGGACTCAAGCGGATCTACGAGGGCGTGCTCGGCAAGCTCGCCGAGGTCGTGTAGCCCTCGCCACAATCGGAATGAGCGCCCCGGTTAGCTCGTTGTACCCGAGGTGAATACGGGGCGATCGCCCCGCTTCGGCAACAGACTTGGAGTTACCTCGTGAACGCAACCGAGATCCGGCTCGCCTCCCGTCCGCACGGTGTCCCGACGCTGGAGAATTTCGAGATCGCCGACGTCGAGATCCCGGTGCCGGGCGAGGGGCAGATCCTGGTCCGCAACCAGGTGCTGAGCGTGGATCCGTACATGCGCGGCCGGATGAGCAGCGCGAAGTCCTACGCCGAGCCGTACGAGGTCGGCAAGGTCATGCACGGCGGTGCCGTCGGTGAAGTGATCGAGTCCACCGTGGACGATTTCAAGCCCGGTGACATCGTGCTGCACGGCCTCGGCTGGCGTTCGCACGCCGTCGTCGCCGCGAAGCACGCGGTGAAGGTGGACCCGGAGGCCGCCCCGATCACGGCGTACCTCGGCGTCCTCGGCATGACCGGGCTCACCGCGTACGCCGGACTGCTCGAGGTCGCCGAGTTCAAGGAGGGCGACACCGTCTTCGTGTCCGGCGCGGCGGGTGCCGTCGGGTCGGTCGTCGGCCAGCTGGCGAAGCTGAAGGGCGCGAAGCGGGTCATCGGCAGCGCTGGCACGGACGACAAGGTCAAGTGGCTGACCGACGAGCTGGGCTTCGACGCGGCGTTCAACTACAAGGACGCCCCGGTGGCCGAGCAGCTGCGCGCGGCGGCGCCCGAAGGTATCGACGTGTACTTCGACAACGTCGGCGGCGAGCACCTCGAAGCGGCCATCGACTCGATCAACCTGCACGGCCGCATGGCGATCTGCGGGATGATCTCGGTCTACAACAACACCGAACCGGCCGCGGCGCCGCGCAATCTCGCGTCGATCATCGCGAAGCGGTTCACCATGCGCGGCATGCTGGTCGGTGACCACTACGCGCTGCAGCCGCAGTTCGTGCGGGAGGTCGCTCCGCTGGTCGCCTCCGGGCGGCTGAAGTACTCGGAGACCATTGTGGACGGTATCCGCAACGCGCCGCAGGCGTTCCTGGACCTGTTGGGCGGGGCGAACACCGGCAAGATGCTGGTCCGCGTCTGACCCGCCTCCCGCTGGATGTCATGAAAGGGTCGTTCAGGACATTTTTTGTCCTGAACGACCCTTTCATGACATCTGGGGCTCAGTACTGCGTGGTGAGCGCGCCTTCGGTCAGCGCCGCATCGAGCGCCTCCGCCGACACGTCCAGCTTCATCTGGTCACGGAAGATCTGGCCCGCGGTCGGCAGGCTCGACCGCTCCGGCCACGTCTCCGGCTTCCACAGCGACGACCGCAGGAAAGCCTTGGCGCAGTGCATGTACAGCTCTTCGACCTCGACCAGGATCGCCAGCGCCGGCCGCTTCCCCTTGACCACCAGGTCGTCGAAGAACGGCGCGTCCGCGACCAGTTTCGCGCGGCCGTTGATCCGCAGGGTCTCGTTCATCCCCGGGATCAGGAACAGCAGCCCGGCGTGCGGGTTTTCGAGGATGTTGGTCTGGCTGTCGAGCAGTTTGTTGCCCGGCCGGTCCGCCAGCACCAGAGTCTTGTCGTCGAGCACCTTCACGGAACCGGCGGGGTCGCCGCGCGGCGAGACGTCACAGGTCCCGTCGGACGACGCCGTCGCCAGCAGGTAGAACGGCGAGTGTTCGATCAGCGTGCGCGCGTGCGGATCGAGGAAGGGGATGATCTTCCCCTTGGTCCGCTCGGCCGGGTGGCCGAGGTGCTCACGCAGCGCTTCGAGCGTCTCGATCACCTTGATCTCTGAGGTCCCCATAGCGACAGTGAACCACTAGAAGACGACAGTCCGGTTCCCGTGCACCAGCACACGCCCCTCCAGATGCCACCGCAACCCGCGCGCCAGCGTCACCTTTTCGATGTCGCGGCCCTTGCGGACCATGTCCTCGACCGAGTCGCCGTGGTCGACGCGGATGACGTCCTGGTCGACGATCGGGCCCGCGTCGAGGTCGGCGGTGACGTAGTGGCAGGTCGCGCCGATGAGCTTCACCCCGCGCGCGTGGGCCTGGTGGTACGGCCGCGCGCCGACGAACGACGGCAGGAAGCTGTGGTGGATGTTGAGCGCCCGCCCGGCCCACGCCTCGCACAGCTCCGGCGGCAGGACCTGCATGAACCGGGCGAGGACGACGGCGTGCGGGTCGTGCTCGTCGACGAGTTTCCGTACCTCGGCGAACGCCGCAGCCTTGGCGGCCGGGTCGCCGGCGGGGAACGGCACGTGGTGGAACGGGATGCCGTGGGCGCGGGTGATGTCGCCCAGCGACGCGTGGTTGCCGATGACGGCGGCGACGTCGACGTCCAGTTCGCCGGACGCGACGCGGCCGAGCAGGTCGTAGAGGCAGTGCCCGGCCTTGGAGACGAGGATCACCGCGCGGCGGCGTTCGCCGGTGTCGCTGACCTGCCAGCTCGACTCGCTCGAAAGCGACTTCGCGACCTCGGCGAAGCGCGTGCGCAGCTCGGCGGCGTCGAACGGGAGCGAATCGGCGCGGACTACCTGGCGGGTGAAGAACCAGCCGGTGTCCGGGTCCGTGTGATACGCCGCTTCGACGATCCAGCCGCCGTGCTCGGCGAGGAAACCCGAGATACGGGCGATGATGCCGGTGCGGTCAGGGCAGCCGAAGGAGATCACATAGCGACGTTCAGGGTTCGACACGCACACCATTGTCGCTGGTCCCGGCCGCCGCGCGGCGCCGGGTCAGGATGCGCACCCGGACCCGCCGCCCGATCTCGATCGCCGCGACCAGCAGCAAGCCGAGTGCGAAGGACAGCAGAAGGCCCTTCTCCGGCTCGTCCGCGAAGGCCGCTCCGCCGACGAGCCCGATCAGGACGCTGTACACCGCCCAGATGCCCGCGCCGAGGGCGTCGAGCGCGACGAACTTGCGAGGCGGGTAGCCGAGGCTGCCGTTGGCGAGCCCGCTCGCGACGCGGCCGCCGGGCAGGTAGCGGGCGGCGAGGATCAGCAGGACCGCGTTGCGCCGCACCTGGATCTTCGCCCATTCGTAGCGCCGGACACCGTCCGGACCGCGTTGCAGGCGGGCGAGCGCCCGCGGGCCCGCGGCGGCGCCGACGGTGTAGCCGAGACAGTCGCCCAACCAGGCCCCGAGCGCGGCGATCAGCGCGAGCAGTGCCAGCAAGGAGAAGTCCGTGCCGATCAGGACGGCGACGGTGATGACGGTGGTCTCGCTCGGCATGAACGGCAGGAGCGCGTCCAACCCGGACACGAGGAACACGATCACCCACAACCAGGGCGATCCGAGCGTGCCCTCGAGCAGCCCGGTGACGTACTCCAGCAGTTCCACGGTTCCATGGTGATCACCGCAGGTCGCTTTGGGGTGACGGAGCGGGGTTCGACCGGTGAATTCCTAGTCCGGGGCCACCGAGGACCACGGCACGGTGAGTTCACCCAGCCGCCACCGCGACGGCCGGTTCAGCACCGGCCAGCCCCGGGCGGTGAGCAGATGGACGGCGTGCGCCCAGCGGGCACGGACGCCGAAGTTCTGATGCGGCGCGGCTGTCGCCCAGCAGATATCCAAAGTGGACAGTAGTTCGTGGACCCGTTCGCCGGGAACGTTGCGATGAATGAGGATCTTGGGCAGCCGTTCGGCCACTGTGGACGGACGTTCCAAGCTGGCGAGATGTACCGACAGGGTCAGCGTGCGCGGCCCGTCGTGCCCGACGGCGAGCCAGGTGCTCAGCCGTCCGATCTCGTCGCAGGTGCCCTCGACGAGGAGCCCGCCCGGCGTCATCGCGTCCAGCATGAGCGACCAGGCACCCGGGACCTCGGCTTCGTCGTACTGCCGCAGGACGTTGAACGCGCGCACCAGCACCGGCCGTGCCCCGGCCAGCTCGAAGCCGCCGCGCCGGAAGTCCAGCCACGGCTTGTCGACGGCGGATTGCGCGACGGCGACCCGTTCGGCGTCCAGCTCCAGGCCGAGCACGCGGACATCACGGCGGACGGTGCGCAGCCATCGCGCCATCTCGACCGTGGTCACCGGTGAGGCGCCGTAGCCGAGATCCACCACGAGCGGTTCGTTCGCGCGGCGCAGCAGCCGCGTCACCCCCGGATCGCTCGCGAGCCACCGGTCCACCCGGCGGAGCCGGTTCGGGTTGGTCGTGCCCCGGGTCGGTGCCCCGACCGGTTTCAGCGCTCGGCCAGCCATTTCGCGACGAATTCCGCCTCGCGCTCCAGCAGCTTGGTTACCTGTTCGGCGATCACGCCTTCCAGCTTTCCGCCGACGAACGGGATCCGCACCTTGACCTGGCCGCTGTTCACCAGCGTCGTCCGCTCGCCTTCGGCGGTCAGCGACGTCTTCGCGGTGATCTCGCCCGGCACGCCCGACACCGCCGCCGTCGCGGTGCCGGTGTAGCCGTCCCCGGCCGCCTTCCAGCTCTGCTCGCGCTCGACGATCAGATCGCCCCGGTGCAGCGTCCGCACGGCCGACGGGAGCTTGTCCGAGCTGATGCCCTGACGCAGCTTGTAGCGCACTCCGTCCTCGGCCGGGACGTACTCCAGCAGTTCCGCGTCGTCGCCGCCGATCTGCTCCAGCCGCGCCCGCAGCGCGGCCTCGCCTGCGACCGCGTCGAACGTGGTCGCGAGGTCTGCGGAGAACGCCGAACGGTGCTCGATACGGGAGGCCATGGCGCCAGACAGTACCGTTCACGGGCGTGAGCACTGCCGAAACTCCCACCCTCGCCGACCACACCACGTTGCGCCTCGGCGGTCCGGCGCGGCGTTATGCCGAGGCGAAGACCGTGCGGGCCCTGGTCGACGCGGTCCGCGAGGCCGACGAGGCGGGCGAGCCGGTCCTGCTGCTCGGCGGCGGGTCGAACCTCGTCGTCGCCGACGACGGTTTCGAGGGCACGGTGCTGAAGGTCGGCAACACCGGCTGGACACGTGACGGAGATCTCGTCGAGGTCGCGGCGGGCGAGAACTGGGACGGTTTCGTCGAGGGCCTGGTCGCCGAGGGCGTCGGCGGGCTCGAATGCCTCTCCGGGATCCCCGGCTCGGTCGGCGCGACGCCGATCCAGAACGTCGGCGCGTACGGCTGCGAGGTGGCCGAATCCCTGGTCTCGGTCGATCTCTACGACCGCGCCACCCGCGAAATCCGCACGCTGCCCGCCGAAGAGCTCGGCTTCGGGTATCGCACGTCGATCCTGAAGGGGACCGACGCGGGCGTCGTGCTCACAGTGCGTTTCAGGGTCAGCGAAGACGGCCTCTCCGCCCCGATCCGCTACGCCGAACTCGCCCGCACGCTCGGCGTCGAGATCGGTGACCGGGTCCCGGCGGCCGAAGCACGCGAAGCGGTCCTCGGGCTGCGTCGCGGCAAGGGGATGGTCCTGGACGCCGACGACCACGACACCTGGAGCGCGGGCTCGTTCTTCACCAACCCGATCATCGGCGAGGCGCGGCTGGCGAAGGTGCTGGCGGGCATCGTGGATGTCGTCGGCGAGGACGTGCGCGTGCCGCAGTACCCGGCGCCCGGCGGCACGAAGCTGTCCGCGGCCTGGTTGATCGAGCGGGCCGGGTTCGCGAAGGGCCACGAAGGGCCCGGTGGCCGGGTCTCGCTGTCGACGAAGCACACGCTCGCGCTCACGAACCGGGGCAAGGCCTCGACCGACGACCTTCTCGCTCTGGCGCGCGAAGTGCGCGACGGAGTCGAGGCTCGCTTCGGCGTTTCGCTGCACCCTGAACCCTTGCTCATCAACTGCGCGCTTTGACCGAACAACCCCACGCCACCCTCGTGCGTCTATCCCTCTGAGGGGCGAGGGCGAGTTCCGTCGCCGCGGGTAACGTCGGAGAGGTTCCCGGCGCTGAGCGGGTAGAGGCTCGCGGGGATCTTCATGGGAGGTACACGGTGATCGAACGGCGCACGGTGTTCAAGGCCGCGCTCGCCGCGGGGGCGGCCATGCTGGCCGCCGCCTGCTCCAGCGAGGAAGGCGGCAACGCCAAGCCGGAAGGCAGCGGTGGCGGGGAACAGGGCGCCGCCCCGGTCGCGAAGATCACCGCCGAACCCGCCGCCGACGCCAAGGACGCCTCCGTGGTGACGCCGGTCGTGGTGAAGGTCGCCGACGGCAAGCTCACCGAGGTCAAGGTCACCGGCGACAGCGGCAAGGACGTCAAGGGCGAGCTTTCCGCCGACGGGCTCACCTGGACCAGCACCGAGGTGCTCGGCTACGGCAAGACGTACACGTACGCCGCGAAGGCCACCGGCAGCGACAACAAGCCCGCCGAGTTCAAGGGCTCCTTCAGCACGGTCAAGCCGGCCAAGGAGGTTCGCGCCACGCTGAACCCGACCGACGACGCCGAGGTCGGCGTCGCGATGCCGATCAGCGTGAAGTTCGCGTCCCCGGTCAAGGACAAGGCGGCCGCCGAGAAGGCGCTCAAGGTGAAGACCGACAAGGACGTCGAGGGGTCCTGGGGCTGGCTGTCGGACACGCAGGTCGATTGGCGGCCCAAGGAGTACTGGCCCGCGAACATCAAGGTCAACGTCGAGGCGAAGCTCTACGGCGTCGCGCTCGGCGGCGGCGCGTACGGCAAGGCCGACGTGACCACCGAGTTCAAGATCGGCCGCAACCAGGTGGTCAAGATCAACACCCCGGACCACGTGATGAAGGTCTACCGGGGCGGGGCGGAATCGGCGAGCTACCCGTGCTCGAACGGCCTGGACTCCGACGTCCAGCGCAACACCCCCAACGGCACGTTCATCGTGATGACGAAGGAGCCGATGGCGCGGTTCGACAACGCGCGCTACGGCTACACCAACGTCAACAAGAAGTGGTCCTGCCGGATCTCGAACAACGGCGAGTACATCCACGAGAACCAGGACAACGCGGCGAACATCGGCAAGGCCAACACCTCGCACGGCTGCGTGAACCTGCTCGAAGCGGACGCCAAGAAGTACTTCGACTCGGCGATGATCGGCGACCCGGTCGAGATCACCGGTTCGAAACTGGGCAGCCCGACCAAATCGGACGTCAAGGACTGGTTCTACGACTGGAAGTCCTGGAAGGCCCTCTCGGCGATCAAGTAACCAAGTGACAAGGGCGCCGGTGGCCGTTCGGTACAGGTGGTCGTGAGTGGCGTTTCGGGTTCTAACCCGAAACGCCACTCACGACCAACCCGGCCGACCTCATAGGCTGGCGACCATGAAGACCGAGGTAGTCGGCTACGGCGGGACTCGCATCGGCTTGTGGGTCGAAGGCGCCGAGAACACCCGTCCGATCGTGTTCGTGCACGGCTGGGCCCAGTCGAGCCGGGCCTGGGCGCCGCAGCTGGCGGATCCCGCGCTCAGTGAGCGGTTCCGCCTGGTCGCGATGGATCTGCGCGGTCACGGGGATTCCGAAGTGCCCTCCGCCGGCTACGACGATCCGCGGGTGTGGGCGGAGGATCTCGCCTCCGTTCTCGACTTCGCGGGCGAAGACGCGATCGTCGTCGGCTGGTCCTACGGCGGGCTGGTCATCACCGACTACCTCCGGGTGCACGGCTCTTCGCGGCTCAGCGGCGTCGTTTTTGTGGGCGCTATCACAGAAATCGGCAAGAACCGCCCCGGCGGCAAGGTCGGGCCCGCGATGCGCGACGCCATCCCGGCGGTGCTTTCGGACGATCCGGCGGTCGCGATTCCGGCGTTGGTGCAGTTCAGCGCGCGGATGACGACGGCGCCGGTGTCCGGCACGCTCACCCAATCGCTGCTCGGCGCCTGCCTTTCGACGCCGCCCGCGGTGCGCTCCGCGCTGTTCCGGCGTGACGTCGGAAGCGAGGACGTCCTTCGTGATCTGGACAAACCGGCACTTATCGTCCATGGTCTCGCGGACGCTGTGATCGATCCGACGGCGGCGGAATACGCGGCGGGGAAGATTCAGGGGGCCGTCGTGCGTTGGCTACCTGAGGTGGGGCATCTGCCGTTCGCCGAAGCGGCGGACGAGTTCGGTGAACTGCTGCGCGGGTTCGCCGATCAGTAGGACTTCGGGAGTGTTGACCAGGTGACGATCCCTCTGCATGGGTTCGACGCCGCGCCCAGGCGCGTCGCGGTGCTGTCGTTGCACACTTCTCCGCTGGAACAGCCGGGTACCGGCGACGCCGGGGGCATGAACGTCTACGTGAGCCAGACGGCCACCGAGATGGCCCGCCGCGGCGTCGAGGTCGAGGTGTTCACGCGGGCCACGTCCTCGGACCAGCCGCCGATCGCCGAACTGGCGCCCGGCGTGCTCGTCCGGCACATCCCGGCCGGGCCGTTCGAGCCGCTGGGACGCGACGAGCTGCCCGCGCAGCTGTGCGCCTTCACGGCCGGGGTGCTGCGGGCCGAGGCGTTCCACGAGCCGGGCTACTACGACCTCATCCATTCGCACTACTGGCTCTCCGGCCAGGCGGGCTGGCTCGCCCGCGACCGATGGGGCGTGCCGCTGGTGCACACCGCGCACACCCTGGCGAAGGTCAAGAACGCCGCGCTGGCCGAGGGTGACACCCCCGAGCCGCGCACCCGCGTGATCGGCGAGGAGCAGGTCGTCGAGGAGGCGGACTGCCTGGTCGCGAACACCCGCGTCGAGGCCCGCGAGCTGATCGAGCTGTACGAAGCCGACCCGCACGCCGTGCACGCCATCCCGCCCGGCGTCGACCTCGACCGCTTCACGCCCGGCTCCCAGGCCGCCGCGCGCCGGGCGCTCGGCCTCCCGGCAGACGCGATCGTGCTGGCCTTCGCGGGCCGGATCCAGCCGTTGAAGGCGCCGGACGTCCTCCTGCTGGCCGCGGCCGAAATGCTGCGTGAGCGGCCGGAGCTGGCTTCGCGGCTGGTGGTGCTGATCGTCGGCGGCCCGTCCGGGACCGGGCTGGAGCAGCCGCAGGCCCTGCGTGAACTGGCCGTCTCCCTCGGGATCGAGGCGCAGACCCGGTTCATGCCGCCGCAGCCCGGCCAGTCGCTGGTCGACGTCTACCGGGCGGCCGACATCGTCGCCGTGCCGAGCTACAACGAGTCGTTCGGGCTGGTCGCGCTCGAAGCGCAGGCCTGCGGGACACCGGTGATCGCGGCCGAGGTCGGCGGGCTGCCGGTGGCGGTCCCGCACGGTGTCTCCGGGCTGCTCGTGCCTTCGCACGACGCGAAGGACTGGGCGGGCGCGCTCGCGAACGTCGCGCTGCGGCCCGAGCGGCGTGCCGAGCTTTCGGCCAACGCCGTCGTCCACGCGCGGCGCTTCTCCTGGCGCCGGACGACGGACCGCCTGCTGGACACGTACGCTCAAGCGACCGGCGCGTTCCGGCGTGCCCTCGAACAGCGCGCGGAGGTGGCGGTTTGACGCTCGACGAGACCTTGCGGTCCTCTTTGGACAATGCGGGCCTGAAATACGACAGGCGTGGCGAGGGAAAGTACTTCGTCACGTTGCCCGGCACCAAGAAGCTGCAGACCAACTGCTGGCTCGTCGCCGGTGACCACGCTTTCGCCGTCGAAGCCTTCGTCTGCCGCCGTCCTGATGAGTCCCATGAGGACGTTTACCGCTTTCTGTTGCGCCGCAACGCGAAACTGTACGGCGTGCACTACACCGTGGACGCGATGGGCGACATCTACCTGGTCGGCCGGTTCGGGCTGGACACGGTCACCGAAGCCGAATTGGACAAGATCCTCGGGCAGGTGCTGGAAGCCGCCGACGGCGATTTCAACACCCTGCTGGAACTCGGGTTCGCCGAATCGATCAAACGCGAATGGGACTGGCGCGTCTCGCGCGGCGAATCGCTGGCGAACCTTCAGGCGTTCAAACATCTCGTCGAGCCTTCGAACGGGCACGAGCCCGGGGCCTTGACCGACTCGTGACCCGGACGGTGCAACGGCACCGTCGTCCGTTCCGTCTCTTTCCGCAGCACTGGAGGGAGACGGTTTTCATGCACAAGGGATTGAGATGGGTCGCGGCCGCCGGCATCGTGCTGGCGCTGGCGGGCTGCTCAGCGAACGATTCCGGCGGTGAGCCGGCCGCGATGCCGATGTCGGCCGACACCAAGCAGGCGGCGCCCAAAGAAGGGGTGCCGAACAAAGAGGCGACCGACAGCAAGGCGGGTTCGGGCAAGGCGCCGGCGCCCGCGGGGCAGCCGGGGATCACCGACCGCAAGCTGGTGCGCACGGCGAGCCTGGAGCTCACCGCCCCGAACGTCGCGGACGTGATCTCGCAGGTGCGCGTCATCACCCAGGGCGCCGCCGGCTACACCGGGCAGGAGAGCACGCAGGAGAAGCGGGCGTCGGTGAACGTCATCGTGCCCTCCGAGCGCCTCGACGGCGTGCTGGACCAGCTCGGCAAGCTCGGGAAGCAGGTCCGGCGCGAGGTCACCGCGACGGACGTGACCGAGCAGATGGTCGACGTCGAATCGCGGCTGGCGACGCAGCGGGCGAGCGTCGAGCGCATCCGCGCGCTGCTCGCGAGGGCGACTTCGGTCTCGGAGATCGCCTCGGTGGAGAGCGAGCTGACGAGCCGGGAAGCCGAGCTCGAGTCGCTCCAGAAGCGGCGTGAAAGCCTGGCGGGCAGTGTCGCCATGTCGACGATTTCGTTGCAGGTGAAGGCGGAGACGGTCGCGGCGGCGGAGCAGTCCCGCAGCGGGTTCCTCGGCGGGCTCGCCGACGGCTGGGACGCGTTCCTGACCTTCGGTGGCGGTCTGCTGACCGTGCTCGGTGCGATGGCGCCGTTCGTGCTGGTCTTCGGTGTGCCCGCGGCCGCGCTGGTGTGGTGGCTGCGCAAGCGGCGCCGTCCGGCGGAACCCGCGATGGCGACCGCTTCGGATCTGCCGTCCGCGCCCCCGCTGGACTGAGCCGCCAAGCCCCCGGTGACCGTTCGGGGTCTGGATGGACGACACGCGTGATCCGGCGGACGACACACGTGACTGGATGGACGACACGACCCGGGCCGGGGTGTCACGAGTCGTCCGCTCAATCACGTGTGTCGTCCATTCCGACACGCGTGTCGTCCGTTCAGGCACACGAAACTGCTACCCGCGCACCGGCAGTGCCTTGCCACTCACGAGACTCCCCGAAGATGAACAGGCGGGACGGCTCGAGGGAGGGGGGAGTCGCGATCTCGAGCCGCCCCGCTGAAGTTCCCGCCAAGGTGGACCCGGTGACGAGGGGGATGCCAACGGGGCCGGCGGGCGCCGCGACTCGGCAGGGGGGAGACGAGTCGCGGTCGTCACCCGCGTCGAGCCGGGGAGTGCGTGGAATCCGGCCGCGCGGGACTTAGTCAACCTGTCAGATCTCCACCTGTAATCACAAGACTACCGGTTACTCCGTTCGAGTGAAATTCCAAAACCGGGATAACGGAGTGCAGCCTGATTTCCAGGGAACGGCACTTGTTGGCAACCCGTCTTCTGGACGGGTGAAGGTGTTACTCGCGGGTAACGCACTCTCCGTAGAAATAAAGCCAAGCGCGGCCCTCTGACCGGCGCTTCCGCTCCCTCTGGCAGGCTGAACCCCATGGCTGAGCTTGGGACTCTGGTGCTGCTGCGTCACGGGCAGAGCACGTGGAACGCCGAAAACCTGTTCACCGGCTGGGTGGACGTGCCGCTGTCGGAGCAGGGCGAGCAGGAGGCACGCAAGGGCGGGCAGCTGCTCGCGGAGTCCGGCCTGCTGCCGGACGTCGTGCACACGTCGCTGATGCGCCGCGCGATCTCGACCGCCAACCTGGCGCTCGACGCCGCCGACCGGCACTGGATCCCGGTGAAGCGCGACTGGCGCCTCAACGAGCGCCACTACGGCGCGCTCCAGGGCAAGAACAAGAAGCAGACCCTCGACGAGTTCGGCGAGGAGCAGTTCATGCTCTGGCGCCGCTCCTACGACACCCCGCCGCCGCCGATCGACCCGGCCGACGAGTTCAGCCAGGTGGGCGACGCGCGCTACGCCGACCTCGGCGACGCCGCCCCGCTGACCGAGTGCCTCAAGGACGTCGTCGCGCGGCTGCTGCCGTACTGGGAGTCCGAGATCGTGCCGGATCTGCGCGCGGGCAAGACCGTGCTCGTCGCCGCGCACGGGAACTCGCTGCGGGCGCTGGTGAAGCACCTCGACGGCATCTCCGACGACGCGATCGCCGGGCTCAACATCCCGACCGGCATCCCGCTGCGCTACGACCTCACCGAAGACCTCAAGCCGGTCACCGTGGGCGGGACGTACCTGGACCCGGAGGCCGCCAAGGAGGCCGCGGCCGCCGTGGCGAACCAGGGCCGGTAGCGCGCTCCGGTACCAAAGTGTCATGAAAGGGTCGTTCAGGACGTTTTTCGTCCTGAACGACCCTTTCATGACATCTGGGGCATTGCGTCAGGGGAGGGCTTGGACCGACTCGACGCCCGCCGCCTTCCACCCGTCGGGCAGCCGCTGGAGACGCAGGACGAGCGGCAGGTACTTCTTCGTCGTCTGCCCGGCCGCGTCCGTGACGTCCGACGTCGCGAAGAGCAGCACGCTCGCCTTGTCGTCCACGACCTCCATGACCGCCGTGGCCGGGTTCGGCGCCAGCGACGCCTTCGTGCCCGCGGACCGGATCTGGTTCAGCCGCCCCGCCTTGTCCTGCTGGAACTGGGTCAGCAGCTGCCCGGTCGACACCGACTCGTAGCGGGCGTACGTGCCTTCGGGGTCGGCCGGATTCACGTTCAGCAGGGCTTCCGCGGCACGCAGGGCACCGTCCCGCGCGGAATCCCGCGCTCGTGCGAACACCCGGTCACCCGCGCCCGGCTTCTCCGCCGCGGGCGGAGCGTCCGCCGGGTTCACCTTGATCTCGCCGATCCGCCAGCGGTCACCCTCGCGGACGGTCGCGAGCAGCACCGACGCGATGCCCTTGCTGGTGGCGCCGGCCCTGGTGCTGCTCTGGTCCAGGATGGTCAGCACCCGGGCCTTGTCCGGCGTCTGCTCGACCGCCGCCGAGAGGATCACCCTGGTCACGAGCTTGACCGGCTCGGCCGATTTCCGGACCTCGGCGAACAGCTTCGCCAGCTCGTCGCGCGCGCCCGGCGTCAGGTGGTCGGCGAGCGCCTTCTCGTAGGCGGGCACGGCCGTGCTGTCGTAGGAGAACGCCGCTTCGGTGGCCGTCTTCACCGCCGTGAGCACGGACGCCGTCTTCGCCGGATCGACCAGCGCGAGGTTCGCGGGCGGGCTCTCCGGTTCGGGCCGGGCGGTACCGGAGATCGTGGTGGTGCAGCCCGCGAGCGCGAGCAGCACGGCCAGCCCCGCCCAGCGCTTCACAGGAGGCCGAGTTCCCGTGCCCGCGCGTCGACCTGCAGACGCGATGTGACGCCGAGCGCGACCAGCAGCTCCGAGACGCGGCGCTGATAGGTGCGCACGCCCATGCCGAGGCTCTTCGCGGCCTTCTCGTCCTTGCAGCCGGTGGTGAGGAACTCGAGGATCTGCGGTGCCTCCATCCGGATGTCGGCGAACCGCGCGTCGAACGTCTCCAGGGTGGTGGACGCGCGCCAGGCGGTTTCGAACAGCGACAGGATGCCCTGCACCAGCTCGGGGCGCGAGATGACGCTGTACGAGCGCACCGCCTTGCCCTCGTCGCCCGCCATGATCGCGACCCGCTCGTCGAGCAGGATCGTCTCGTTGATCTCCTCGGTGCCGATTCGGATCTGCGCGCCGAGACCGGACAGATGGTGCAGGTGCTGCGCGGTCTGCTCGTTCAGCAGGACGCCGGGGCGGTACAGCTTGCGGATCCGCTTGTCGTGCACCAGCCGTTCGCCCTGCCGCGTGAGCGACGGCCGCGAAAGCGCCCAGGTGTAGAGGTCGTCGGCCGCGCACGCGATGTCGGTCGCCGCGACGAACAGATGAGCCGTCCGGTCGAACAGCTCTTCTTCTCCTCGAATCAGGGAGATGTCACTGACGAGTTCCACGGCGACAGTCTTCCAACATTCCCCGGGAGCCGTGACGGGAACGTCGCTATTCGCCCGCGGATAATCACGACGAAAGTCGGGATCCGGGCATCACACGGCGGCGATGTCCCCGGTTCGGGTGACCCGCCTCACCCAGGAGATCTCGGCCAGGGATCGGCCACGTGAACGGCGGCTGACCTGCAGGCGAACAGGGTGTCCCCAGGTGTCATAGGCATCACGAGTACGCGGCCGGGACTAGGCCAAAAGACTACCCGCGCGCTTACGATTCCCCTGTGACCACGCCTGTTGCACTCGCCCTGGCCGTCGGCGGACTGATCGTCGGTGTGGTTTTCGGCTTCCTGCTCGCGCGGGGCCGCGCCCGCCGCGAGGAGCGGCGACCGGCCGGGCCCACCGTGGCCGAGCTGCTCGAACGCCTCGTGCGGTCCAGCAACAACGGCGTCGTCGTGCTCAACAAGTTCGGCGACATGGTCCTGCACAACCCGCGCGCCTACGAGCTGGGACTGGTGAAGGTCAACCAGGCCGATCCGCGGGCCCGCAAGGCCGCCGAACAGGTGGTCGAGACCGACGAGCCGATGGAGATCGACCTTTCCCCGCTCGAGGCGAGGGGCCGCCAGCCCGAGGCCGTCCTCGGCGAGGTCCGCCCGCTCGGCGACGGGTTCACCGTGGTCGAGGCCGTCGACCATTCCGAGGCGATCCGGCTCGAAGCCGTCCGGCGTGACTTCGTCGCGAACGTGAGCCACGAGCTGAAGACGCCGGTGGGCGCGATCGCGCTGCTCACCGAGGCCGTCCTCGACGCCGCGGAGGACACCGAGGAGGTCCGCCGCTTCGGCGGCAAGATCCTCCGCGAATCGACCCGGCTCGGCCAGCTGGTCACCGAGCTGATCGCGCTGTCGCGGCTGCAGGGCGCCGAGCGGCTGCCCGACCTGAACGTCGTCGAGGTCGACGCCGTGGTCCGCGAGGCGCTCGGCCGGACGACGCTTTCGGCGGAATCCGCCGAGATCACCATCACCACCGACGCGGCCAGCGGGCTGCTCATCGAGGGCGACCGGACGCTGATGGTCACCGCGCTGTCGAACCTGCTGGAGAACGCCGTCGCGTACTCGCCGGCGGGCAGCCCGGTGTCGATCAGCAGGCGGCTGGTCGACGGCAAGGTCGAGATCGCGGTGACCGACCGCGGCATCGGGATCGCCGAGGACGAGCAGCAGCGCGTCTTCGAGCGGTTCTACCGCGCGGACAAGGCGCGGTCGCGGGCGACCGGCGGCACCGGGCTGGGCCTGGCGATCGTCAAGCACGTGGCCGCCAACCACGGCGGTTCGGTCGGCCTGTGGAGCCGTCCCGGCACCGGATCGACCTTCACCCTGCGCATCCCCGCGCACATCCCCGCCGAACCGGCCGCGCCCGTGAAACAGGCTCCGCCGGTGTCACGGCCGGAGAAGACCCCCGAGCGGACACCCCGTCTCGTGGCAACAGGGCAAGAAAGCCCCGACCATGGAGGAAACCTGTGACGAGGGTTCTCATCGTCGAGGACGAAGAGTCGTTCGCCGACCCGCTCGCGTTCTTGCTCCGCAAGGAGGGCTTCACCGCCGCCGTCGCCGTGACGGGGCAGCAGGCGCTCGAGGAGTTCGACCGCAACGGCGCCGACATCGTCCTGCTCGACCTCATGCTCCCCGGCATGAGTGGCACCGACGTCTGCAAGCAGCTCAGGCAGCGTTCCGCGGTGCCGGTGATCATGGTGACCGCGCGCGACAGCGAGATCGACAAGGTCGTCGGGCTGGAACTGGGCGCCGACGACTACGTCACCAAGCCGTACTCGGCCCGTGAGCTCATCGCGCGGGTGCGGGCGGTGCTGCGCCGCGGCGGCGAGCCGGGCTCCGAAGGCGACCTGGCCCCGCTCGTGCTGACCGCCGGGCCGGTGCGGATGGACGTCGAGCGGCACGTGGTGACCGTCGACGGCCAGGAGGTCTCCTTGCCGCTCAAGGAGTTCGACCTGCTCGAGTACCTGCTGCGCAACGTGGGCCGCGTGCTCACCCGCGGGCAGCTGATCGACCGGGTGTGGGGCGCGGACTACGTCGGCGACACCAAGACGCTCGACGTCCACGTGAAGCGGCTGCGGTCGAAGATCGAGCCGGATCCGGGCTCGCCCCGGCACCTGGTCACCGTGCGCGGCCTGGGCTACAAGTTCGAGACGTGAGCTGAAGGGGACTTTCCCGGCATAGATCCGGGCCTGGGCGCGCCAGCGCCTCCGTCGAGGGTGGTGGCGGGGGCATGGATGGAGCGGTGAAGGACGCTTTCCTCGCATGGCATGCGGGGAAAGTCCCCTTCAGCCCCCGCCCCTGCGATACAGATCACGGTTACGGTTTCGTGACCTGATGTGGGGGCGGGTACCGTAGACGCTCGTGCGCCTAGGGGTACTCGACGTCGGTTCCAACACCGTCCACCTGCTCGTGGTCGACGCCCATCGTGGCGCCCACCCGACCCCGATGCATTCCGAAAAGGCCGTCCTCCGCCTCGCCGAGCAGATCACCCGCAACGGCGACCTGAGCCGCGCGGGCGCGGACAGCCTCGTCCGCGCGGTCGAATCGGCGAAGGCGGCCGCGGCCCGGCTGGGCTGCGAAGAGGTCATGGCGTTCGCCACGTCCGCGGTCCGCGAAGCCAAGAACGCCCCGAAGGTGCTGGCGAAGGTCCAGGAACAGACCGGAGTCGAACTCCAGGTGCTCTCCGGGATCGACGAGTCCCGGCTCACCTTCCTCGCCGTCCGCCGCTGGTTCGGCTGGTCGGCGGGCAAGCTGCTCGTGCTCGACATCGGCGGCGGCTCGCTCGAGGTCGCGATGGGCCGCGACGAGGAGCCGGACCTGGCCGAATCGCTGCCCTTGGGCGCGGGCCGGACCACCCGGACGCGGTTCCAGCACGACCCGCCCTCCCGCTCGGAGCTCATCGCGACTTCGGTGTGGCTCGAAGAACAACTCGCCCCGCTCGCGAAGAAGGTCGCCAAATTGGGTGAACCCGATCGTGTCGTGGCGACCTCGAAGACGTTCCGGTCGCTCGCCCGGCTGACCGGAGCGGCGCCGTCGGCCAGCGGGCCGCATGTGCGCCGTACCCTGACCGACACCGCGTTGCGCCAGCTCATCGCGTTCATCTCCCGGATGACCGCCCAGGACCTGGCCCAGCTCGAGGGGGTCAGCGCGAGCAGGTCGCATCAGCTCGTGGCCGGCGCGCTCGTCGCACAAGCCACCATGCGGGCGCTTTCCCTGGAAGAACTGGAGATCTGTCCGTGGGCGCTGCGAGAAGGTGTCATCCTTCGACGGCTGGACCATTCGAACGGTGCGGACGAGACTGTGGGCGGCAGCGCCCGACTGGACTTAGTCGACGGAGAACGGGCACGGTGAAGAGGTGACGGAAATGCGGATGACGGTGGATAGCGCGCGCGACGCCGCCGATGCCCCGTCGCGTGCCGGTTCGCAACGGCTGGAGCGCGCATTGGACAGCACGGTATGACGGACGAGACAGAGAGCGGCCAGCCACAGAAGACCGTGGCGGAGCTGCTGGCGCAGCACGGAGCCCAGCCCGAAGGCGGGCGCCGCAGGCGACGCCGCGCGGCCGACGACGAGGACGACGCTCCCGAGACCACTCGCGGACGGCGCGCGCCGTCGGTGAGCGACACCGCGCCCCAGGCGATCATCGACAGGGTGTCCGGCGACACCCCGCCGCCCGCCAACCGTCCTCCGCGCCGCGCGCGCCCGCAAGACTCCGGCGCGCGTCCGCTCCCGCAGCCGCAGCAGGACTCCGCGCCGCTGCCGGTGCCGCCGAACGCCCCGACCAGGCAGACGCCGCCGGTGCGCCCGCCGCAGGAGCAGAGCGGCTATCAGCAGCGCCCGCCGCAGCAATCCGGTCAGTTCGTGCGGCCCACGCCGCCGCAGGAGCAGAGCGGTTACCAGCAGCGTCCGCCGCAGCAGTCGGGTCAGTTCGTGCGGCCGACGCCGCCGCAGGAGCAGTCCGGCTACCAGCAGCGTCCGCCGGACTCGGAGGGCCTGCCCCCGCGCGGCCGTCCGCGGCCGCCGGGCCCGGAGGAGACCCGCGGCGCGGTGCCGCCGGTCCGCCGCCGTCCCGAACCACCTGGCCCCCCGACAGCGTCTCCAGCGGGGCTCTCCGCGAGGCTCGACGGTGGCCTCGACGCCCCGGCCGAAGACGTCCAGGACCAGCCGGGACCGATGGCCAGCGGTGCTTTCGCGACGCCGCCCGCCCAGCCGGCGCGGCGCCGTCGTCCGGCCGCGCGGCCACCCCAGCCGAAGGCCGAGCCGAGCACCGAGCAGTTCGCCGCGGTCGGCGAAGAGGCCGCGCCCGAACCCGAGGCCCCCGTGGAATCGCCGGCGGCACCGCCCGCCGGGCTCGCCGGCTGGCGCAAGCGCAGGCAGAAGGTGCAGTCCGAGGACACCGAGATCGGCGGGATCCCGCCGGTGCCGCCCCCGGTCGCGCCCGTCGAGCCGGACCCAGAGCCCGAACCGGACCCGTTCGACGGCGGCCCCCCGACCATGGGGCATCCGGCGCCGATGCCGTTCGTGCCGCCGCACTCCCTCGACGACCGTGACCGTCAGGACAACCTCGACGAGTACGAGCGCGAGTTCGCCGACCCGGCGTATCCGGACGGCGGCCCGGACTTCGGCCGCGACGACTACGGCTACCGCGCCGACGAGTACGAGGACGACTACGACGACGACCAGGCCGAGGAGGTCGCCGAGGACCACGAGCCCGCGGCGCCCGCCGAGAAGGTCTCGCCGGGGAAGCAGTGGCTGGCGCTCGCCGGTCAGCTCGCGCTCGGCGTCGTCGGCGGCGCCGGGGTCTGGCTGGGCTTCAACTGGCTGTGGGTGAACCTTCCCGCCGCCGCGCTGGTCGCCGCGTTGCTGGTGATCGTCGCGCTGGTGTGGATCGTCCGGAAGATCCGCAAGGCGGAGGATCTTCAGACCCTGGTGCTCGCGGTGCTGGTCGGACTGGTGGTGACGGTCTCACCGGCCGCACTCCTGCTGGTCGCCCGTTAGCGGCCTCGGGAAGAATGCCGGGATGGTTCAGCAGGTTCCGGTAGGCCTCTCGACGGCGTCCGTCTGGCCGTTGCGGGCGGGAGTGGCGTTCGAGCTGGCCGCCGACCTCGGCTACGACGGTGTCGAGGTGATGGTCTGGGCCGATCCGGTCAGCCAGGACGTCTCCGCGCTGCGCCGGTGGTCGCGGCGCACCGGGGTGCCGGTGCTGTCGATCCACTCGCCGTCGTTGCTGATCACCCAGCGCGTGTGGTCGCCGGACCCCGTGGTGCGCCTGCGGATGTCGGTGGAAGCCGCGCAGGAGCTGGGCGCGCGCACGGTCGTGGTCCATCCGCCGTTCCGGTGGCAGCGCCGCTACGGCGACGCGTTCGGGGACCTCGTCGACGAGCTCGAAGAAGCCAGCGGCATCGAGATCGCGGTCGAGAACATGTTCAAGGTCCGCCCGCCCGGCGGCTCGCGGACGTCGCGGGTGTCGGCGTTCCGGCCCTCGATCGACCCTACGGACGTAGGGTTTCGCCACTACACGCTCGACCTGTCCCATACAGCGGCAGCCGGGATGGACGCCCTCGCGCTCGCCGACCGGATGGGGCCGGGGCTCGCGCACGTCCATCTGGCGGACGGCACGGGACTCCCGAAGGACGAGCACCTGGTGCCCGGACGCGGCATCGAACCCTGCGCCGAACTCCTGGAAAAGCTCGTGAGCAGCGATTTCTCCGGACAGGTCGTGCTGGAGATCAACACCCGGCGGTCGCCGAGCGCGGCGCGACGGTCGCGAGACCTCGCGGAGTCACTCTTGTTCGCGAGGCTGCACCTCGGTCAGTGACAAAGATCGTCTCCAGGTGCGGAGATTCATTCCTCCCTGCGCTCGAGGCGCTGCTACACGTAAAGTTCCGACCGTGAACCAGCTGCGCTTGTTGATCTCCCGCACCCCGATGGATCGGCTCGTGGCCTGGGTCAGTGCTCGGTGAGCGCGACCGACGAAACGAGCACCTCCTTCGACGAGGCATGCGCGACGAGATCACTGGGTGACGGCACGTTCACGGCGGTACTCCGAACCGAATGGTCGATCGGTGGACATCCGCACGGCGGCTTCCTGATGGCCCTCATGGCGCGGGCCGCCCTCTCGTTCCTTCACGAACGCGGAGAGCCGCCGTCCGAGCCGCTCGCGATCAGCGCGGAGTTCCTGCACCCGCCGGCGGTGGGGCCGGTGTTGCTGCGCATGGACGTCCGGAAGGTCGGCAGGCGCGCCTCGGTCGTCGGGGTCCTGTTGGAACAGCGGGGCCGCAGCTGCGTCGAGGCCAGGGTGACGACCGGACGGCTGCCGATGCGGCGGCCGGAGTGGACCGACGTCCCGGCCATGGCCGCCGAGCCGCCGCCCGGCGCGGTGCCCGTGACCGGTGAGACCTCCGAAGGGCTTTTCAACCTCGCGAAGGGCTGCGAGGTCCGGCTCGACCCGGCGAGTGTCGGCTACCTGCACGGCCGGATCGGCGACCCGCCGAGGATGCGGCTGTGGGTCCGGCCCCGGCACGGCCTCGCGGACCCGTACTTCGCCCTGCTCGCGAGCGACGTGAACCCGCCGGTGGTCTACAACCTCGGCCGGGTCGGCTGGGCGCCCACCGTGCAGCTGACCGCGTTGCTGCGCACCCGCCCGGCGCCGGGCTGGCTGCGGGTGATCGTCCAGAGCCAGTCGGTGCACGAGGCCTGGTTCGACTCGGACGCCCTCGTGGTCGACTCGCAAGGAAGGCTGGTCTGTCAGGCGCGGCAGCTGGCGCTCGCCCCGGCGCCTGGAGCCTGACGGCCGTTTGGCACGCTGGACGGCATGAGTGTGATCGCCGTTCTGGGTGCCGGGAAGATAGGGGAGGCCCTGCTCTCGGGCCTGTTGCACGGCGGGCACAGCCCGGACGACCTCCTGTTCACCGAGCGGTATCCGGCGCGCGCGGCCGAGCTGACCGAGCGCTACGGCGTGCACGGGGTCAGCGTCGCCGACGCCGCCCGCCGGGCCGACGTGCTGGTCGTCGCGGTCAAACCGCAGGACATCGAGCCGGTGCTGGACGAGCTCGCGCCGCTGCTCGGCAAGGAGTCCCTGGTGGTCTCGCTGTGCGCGGGCCTGCCGACCGCCCTGTACGAGCGCAGGCTGGCCGACGGCGTCCCGGTGGTGCGGGTCATGCCGAACACCCCGATGCTCGTCGGAGAGGCGATGAGCGCGGTCTCCGCGGGCGCGCACGCGACCGCCGAGCACATCGCGGTGGTGAAGGATCTGCTCTCGCACGTCGGGCAGGTCGTCGAGGTGCCCGAGTCGCAGCAGGACGCCGTCACGGCGCTGTCCGGCTCCGGGCCCGCGTACTTCTTCTACCTGGTCGAGGCCATGATCGACGCCGGGATCCTGCTCGGTCTGCCGCGGGCGCTCGCCGGGCAGCTGATCATCCAGTCGGCGGTCGGGGCGGCGAAGATGCTCGCCGAGTCCGACGAGCACCCGGTGTTGCTGCGCGAGGCCGTCACCTCACCCGCCGGCACGACCATCAACGCCATCCGCGAGCTGGAGAAGCACGGCGTCCGCGCGGCGCTCCTGGCCGCCATCGAGGCCGCGAAGGACCGCTCGACCGAGCTGGGCCGCGCCCACGAGGGCTGAAGGGGACTTTCCCCGCATAACACGCGGCGAAGGACGCTTTCAGTGCATAAGACGCGGTGAAAGCGTCCTTCAGCCCCCGGATACGGGCCCATCCCGGTGACTCGCGTCGCTTTAGCCACACGTGTCCCGCTACTCTCAGGAGAGCACGTGCGTGTCGATACCACAGGTGGGGAAGCCTCGTGGCGCGACACGTGTCGAAGGACACGGTGAATCATGCCGCCGAACAAGAAGGATGACCTGCCCTCAGTGGGCCAGGTCCAGTTCCTGACGGTCGCCGAGGTGGCCACGCTGATGCGGGTCTCCAAGATGACCGTCTACCGCCTCGTTCACTCGGGCGAGCTGCCCGCGGTGCGCGTCGGGAAGTCGTTCAGAGTGCCCGAAAAGGCCGTACACGAGTATCTGCAGGGCGCGTACTTCGACGTGGGCTGAGGCTCGGTTCGCGGAGCACAACGTGCCCGCCCGAGGGCGTCTTCCGGGGCGCGAGTACCCTGGAAGACCGCTCGTGCCTGTGCGCTCCACCCGTTGGACGCTGCGCCGGGCAGCGTGACCGACGACGAAGGAAGGAGCGCTCACGATGGGCTCTGTGATCAAGAAGCGCCGTAAGCGCATGTCGAAGAAGAAGCACCGCAAGTTGCTGCGCCGGACGCGCGTTCAGCGTAGGAAGGCCGGCAAGTAAGACACAGCCGGTGAGTGGCCCGTCCAGTTTCTGGGCGGGCCATTCCCATTTCGTGGGCGGATTCCGCCCATTCGAGTGAGACGTGCATCCCCTCTGCGAGCAGCGGGTTAATAGCATGTAAGCGACGACTCGACTACCCCTAATGAGCGGTAACATCTCAAGGGCAGCCGCGCGATGCTTCCAATGAGTGCAGGTTCGCGCACACACGGTCGATGGACCAGCGCTCAAGGTCATCAGGACCCCGTGATCGAAAGTCCGAGAACCGCCCAAAGCCGCAGGGAGTCCTATGCCGTCGAACATCGTGCTCGTGACCGGGGTCGGGGGAGACCTTGGCGGGAAGCTGCTCGCCAGACTCGGCAACCATCCGGGGTTCGAGCGGGTGATCGGCGTGGACACCACGCCCCCGCAGAAGTCGGTACTGCAGCGCATGGGGCACGCTGAGTACGTCCGCGCCGACATCCGAAACCCGCTGATCGCCAAGGTGATCAGCACGGCCAAGGTCGACACCGTGGTGCACGCCTCGTGCACCGCGCATCCGGCGGGCCCGGCTCGCCGGACGGCGATCAAAGAGGTCAACGTCATCGGCACGATGCGGCTGCTGGCGGCCTGCCAGCGCTCGCCGCTCGTGCGCAAGCTCGTGGTGAAGTCGACGGCCGCCGTCTACGGCGCCGGCGCGCGCTCGCAGGCCGTGTTCACCGAGGATTCGGAGCTCATCCCCACCTCGGCCAGCGGCTACGCGAAGGACGCCGTCGAGATGGAGGGGTACGTCCGCGGGCTCATGCGCCGCCGTCCCGACATCACGACGACGCTCCTCCGGTTCGCCAACATCATCAGCCCGGAGATCGACACGGTGCTCTCGCGCTACTTCGCGCTGCCGGTCGTCCCGACCGTCTTCGGCTACGACGCGCGCATCCAGCTGCTCCACGCCTCGGACGCGCTGGCCGTCTTCGAACAGGCGACGCTGAACGACACGCCCGGCGTGTTCAACGTCGGATCCGAAGGGGTGCTCACCCTCTCTCAGGCGATCCGGCGAGCGGGACGGGTCGAGCTGCCGATGCCCAGCGGCGTCGTGCCGTCGGTCGGCAAGGTGCTGCGCGGAGCGCGGGTGGTCGACTTCTCGGCCGACCAGGTGCGGCTGCTGAACTTCGGCCGCGTCGTGGACATCACGAAGCTCAAGAAGGATTTCGGCTACACCCCGCGTTGGACGACGCGGGAAGCGTTCGACGACTACATCACCGGCCGCGGGCTCCGGCCCGTGGTGGACGGCGGCAAGCTCGCCGGATTCGCGGGCAAGGTGCTGGTGGCCGCGGCGACCGGGCAGGCGGCGCACCGATGAGCAGGCCACACGAGAACTCTCACGAAGGCGAGGCGGAAAACGTGAGCGGCGCTGAAGCGCAGGTCATCCCGTTGCACGGCCCCGGCAGAGAGAAGCCGGACCCGGCGGCCCAGGCGGAACGGGATCTTCGCGAGTCGGAAGAAGCTCAGGAACATCTGGACTCCGAACGCCGGGCCGACGCGCCCGTCGTCGAGTTCCCCGGGGCGGCGCGGGTCTCGCCCGCCCGGACCCGGCCCGCCGACGCGGACCTCCTCCCGGATTCGCTCAGGACGGCGTTGGCGTTCGTGCGTGACCGGCTCACCGGTGACTACACCGTCGACGAGTTCGGCTTCGACGCCGAGCTCACCGAGACCCTGCTGTTGCCGCCGCTGCGCGCGCTGTACGAGAAGTGGTTCCGGGTCGACACGTTCGGCGTCGAGAACCTGCCCGCCGACGGCGGCGCGCTGCTGGTGTCGAACCACTCCGGCACGGTGCCGCTCGACGCGCTGATGACCGCCGTCGCCGTGCACGACCACGTCCCCGGCGGCAGGCACCTGCGCGGCCTCGGCGCGGATCTGGTGTTCCAGCTGCCGCTGATCGGCTCCTTCGCCCGCAAGTCCGGGCAGACGCTCGCCTGCAACGCCGACGCGGAACGCTTGCTGCGCAAGGGAGAACTCGTCGGCGTCTGGCCGGAAGGGTTCAAGGGGATCGGGAAGCCGTTCTCTTCGCGGTACAAGCTGCAGCGGTTCGGCCGCGGTGGTTTCGTCTCCGCCGCGCTGCGGACCGGGGCGCCGATCATCCCCGTGTCCGTCATCGGCGCGGAGGAGATCTACCCGAAGGTCGGGGACATCAAGCTGCTCGCGCGGGTGCTCGGCCTGCCGTACTTCCCGGTGACGCCGTTCTTCCCGTTGCTCGGCCCGCTCGGCGCGATCCCGCTGCCGACGAAGTGGAGCATCGAGTTCGGCGAGCCCATCCGCACGGACACCTACGACGCGGACGCCGTGGACGACCCGATGCTGGTGTTCACGCTGACCGACCAGGTGCGGGAGTCGATCCAGCAGTCGCTGTACAAACGCCTTTCGCAGCGAAAGAGCGTCTTCAAGGGCTAGAACCCGTCATTCGCGTGATCAGACCCGTAACTCGCGTGATTGGGGCCGCAACTCACGAGTTGCGGCCCCAATCACGTGAATGACGGCTTCAGACACGTGAATGACGGCTTCAAGCACGCGAGTGACGGGTCAGCGCTTGCGGTAGGCCATGCCCGCGGCGACGGCACCGGCCACGGCACCGACGCCGAGCACGGAGGGCACGCCGATCTTCGCGGCCTTGCGCCCGGTCCGGAAGTCACGGATCTCCCAGCCGCGCGCCCGCGCGACGTCGCGAAGACCGCCGTCCGGGTTCACCGCGACCGCGGTCCCGACGACGGACAGCATCGGGACGTCGTTCTGCGAGTCCGAATACGCCGTGCAGCGCTTGAGATTCAGCCCTTCGCGTGACGCCAGCGCGCGCACGGCGTGGGCTTTCGCACGGCCGTGCAGCAGGTCACCGACGAGACGGCCGGTGTAGACGCCGTCCTTGGTCTCCGCGACGGTACCCAGCGCGCCGGTGAGGCCGAGGCGCCGCGAGATGATGGCCGCGAGTTCGATCGGGGTCGCGGTGACCAGCCAGACACGCTGTCCGGCGTCGAGGTGCATCTGCGCGAGCGCCCTGGTGCCGGACCAGATCTTGTCCGCCATCAGCTCGTCGTAGATCTCTTCGCTGATGTCGGTCAGTTCCTGCACGGTGCGACCGGCCACAAAGGACAGTGCGCGCTCGCGGTGGGTCTTGATGTCCTCCTTGTTCTCCCGGCCGCCGAGCCGGAATTTCACCTGCTGCCAGACGAATCCGGCCAGATCGGCGGACGTGAAGAACTTGCGCGCGGCCAGCCCGCGGGCGAAGTAGAAGATCGACGCGCCCATCATCATGGTGTTGTCGACGTCGAAGAACGCGGCCGCCGTCAGGTCCGGCGGAGCGGGCGGCGCGGGCGGTTCGAGGGCTTCGGCGGACGCGGTCGCCATGGCGGCCTCGGCCGACGCCTCGCCCGCGAGCTCGGCCAGCCGTTCGAGCTCTTGACTCTTATCCCTGCCCCGCCAAACTGACACGCACACCGCCTCCGGAATCCCAGGTGCCTGTGCACAGCGTAGCGAGCGGCCGACCACGCTGTCCCGGGTGTGGCGCCTGCCTCACGTGACACCGAGTCAGCCGATGATTATCGGCGGTAACCCCGGGATGAGTGGCGGAATCGAAACGAGCGGCGGCTTCGGCGTGGTGGTGGTGGTCGTCGGCAGCGGCGGCAGGTTCGTGGGGCCGGGGACGGGAGCCACCGGTGGCGGCGTGCCTCCGGTCGGCGGCGCGATCGGTCCGGTCGGGGCCGCGGTGTCCACACCGGACGACGGTGGAGCAGAGGTCACCGGCGCCGGCGACCCGGTCGGTGCCGACGAGGGCGGGGAAGAGGTCACCGGCGGCAGGACGGCGTGGGGGGAATCGGGGTCGCGGACGCAGTCACCGGCGGCCGGGACCGCGCCCAGTTCGTCGGAAGAGCCCGTGGTGATCGTGTAGCAGACCAGTCGCGAGCCGAGATCCGTCGTGCGTTCCTGGACCTTGTCGAGCAGGGCACGGGCCGCGGAGAACTTGTCGCGCGCCTCGGCGGGCGCGTGCTCGACCTGGAGACCGAGCCGGTCGGACTGATCCCGCGCCCAGGAGCGGAGTTCGGTCAGCCGGGCCTGACCACCCTGATCGGTGACGAGCGCCGTCAGTTGCGAGACGCCGGCGCGGAGATCGGTCTCGAAATCGGCGAGGCCGGTGAAATACGCGGCGGTGGGCGCGCCCTGCCGGGTCAGCTCGTCCAGTTCGCCGACGCGGCTCGCGGCGAACTCCAGATGCTTTTTCGCCTTGTCGTGCTCGTCGAAGGTGAGCCCGAGCGAGGCCGATTCACCCGCTCGTTTGATGCCGTAGAGCGGATCGCCCGGCAACGCGTCCTTGGACAGCAGCAGGGTGATCCCGCCGAGGGCCAGGACGAGCGCGACGGCGGCCGCGGCGAGATTGGCGACGGCGTGACCACGTCGCTTCGGCGCGGCTTCGGCTTCGGCGAGACGTCCGGCGATCTCGTCGCGGATCCGCTGCCGGGTCTCCGCGTCGGGGGCGCCACCGGCGCCGAGTTCGCGTAAACCGCCGACGAGCGCGAGTTCGTGCGCGAACTCGTCGCCGTCCGGGGATTCGGTGCCGTCGACAAGGTCGGCGAAGCGGTCACCGTCCGCCCGCTCCCGCGCGAACCATCCCGGCACGCCCACGGCGAAGTCTCCATCTGCTCAGCCCGGTCCTGACACCGGTCTGGCAGTGAAAACGAGCGGGGACGCCCAAGGGTTACGGCAAGGCCGGGTAAGGCATAAATATGGAACTTTAACGCAGTCCCGTGGGCAGAAGTTGTGCCAAACGGCGTACCGCGCGGTGCTGCAGGGCCTTGATGGCGCCCTCGTTGCGCTTCATGATCGCGGCGGTCTCGGCCACCGAAAGCCCCTGCATGAACCGCAGCACGATGCACTCGCGCTGGTCCTCGCCGAGTTCGGCGACGCAACGCAGCAGTTCGGCACGGGTGGCGCGGCTGATGGCCTGCTGTTCCGGGCCCGCGACGGCCTGCACGCCGACGTTCCCGATCGGCGCCCCGCTGGGCTCGGCGACCTCGTCGGTGACGACCTCGAGGCGGAACCGGCTCGACTTCACGTGGTCGAGGATGATGTTGCGCGCGATGGTGACGAACCAGGCGCCGACGTCACGTCCCTGGTAGCTCACCGACGTGATGCGGCGAAGCGCGCGGAGGAACGTCTCGCTGGTGACGTCCTCGGCGAGGTCCCGGTCGCCGAGGCGGAACAGGACGTAGCGGTAGACGACGTCTACATAGCGGTCGTAAAGCCGTCCGAACGCGGAGGTGTCGCCACCTTGTGCGGCGCTGACCAGCTCCCAGGCTTCGGCCTTCGCGGCTTCGGCGGCGTCTGAGCCTTCCTCCGCCTTGGGGCGGGCCGCGGGCGCCGCGGGGAAACCGCTCCGGCGGAGGATGTGGCCCGCCAGCATCGAGACGGGGTTCGGCGCGGGAAGAGTCACGGTCCACCTCCCGTTCCGGACAGGGAGCACCGGCCCGCATGTCCCACCGCCGCGTGGGCCTGCAAGATCTGCACGTCCGGACTCCCTTTCTCACCATCGAGTGATCAACACCACTCGACGACGCACAGCAGCATACGTGTAGTTACCGCGAAGTAGGTAGCGGTGCCGGGGTTACGGAACTGCGACGAAAGCGAGTGACCCCCATGACGGTGGCCGGGATGACAAACTGGCAACGCCGTTCACCGAGGGAAGAGGTTCGCAGTTGAGCGCGGAGCAGGTTGCCGATGCAAGTGTGCCCACTTTGCTCGCCGAGGCCGCTCGTCAATGGCCGGGCAAGGTGGCCGTCCAGGAGACCGGCGGAGGGGTCGCGCTGACCTGGTCGGAACTCGACAACGCCGCCCACACGCTGGCCCGCGCCCTGCTCGACGCGGGAATCGAGCGCGGTGACCGGGTGGCGTTGCGGCTGCCGACGTCGGCCGCGTTCGCCGTCTCGCTGTTCGGGGCGCTCCGGGCGGGCGCGGTGGTCGTCCCGGTCTCGCCGCAGGGGCCGGCCGCGGAGCTGACCGGGCTGCTGGAGCACAGTGGCGCACGGCTCGTCCTCGAACGCGAACCCACCGAGGAACTCCCCGAGGGGGTGACAAGCCTCTCACCGGCCGTTACCTCGGATGGAGCAGCCGAACCGGTCGACGCGTCCGGCGCCGGTGAGGACATAGCGGTCATCTCGTACACCTCCGGCACGACCGGCCCGCCGCGCGGCGTGATGCTGTCGCACCGGGCGCTGCTGGCGAACCTCGACCAGCTGAGCCGGATCGTCCCGGCGCCGCTCGTCCACGGCGACCGCGTGCTCATCACCATCCCGCTGTTCCACGTCTACGGCCTCGGCCCCGGCCTGCTGCAGACCACGGCGGTCGGCGCGACGGCGATCCTGTCCGAACGGTTCCTCGCCGAGCGCACCCTCTCCGACTGCGCCGAGTACCGGGTGACGTCGATCGCCGGCGTACCCGCGATGTACGCCGAATTCGCCGCGATGGACCCCGAGGAACTCGGGCAGGGCCTGTCCACCGTCCGGCGGATGACCTCGGGCGCGGCGCCGCTGCACCCCAAGATCCTCACCGCCCTCCGCGGCGCCACCGGACTCGACGTCTACGAGGGCTACGGCCTCACCGAATGCGCGCCCGTGGTCACCACCACCCTGGTCACCGGCTATCCGAAGCCCGGCTCGGTCGGGCGGCCGCTGCCCGGCGTCGAGCTCCGGCTGGTCGACAGCGACGGCGACGCGGAGCCGGTCCCGCTGGACCCGGACGACCTCGGCGACGCCTTCGACGAGGACGGCGGCACCGGCCTGGTGTCGATCCGCGGCGCGAACCTGTTCTCCGGCTACTGGCCCGACGGCTCGCACGGCCCCGACGAGGACGGCTGGTTCCGCACCGGCGACGTCGGCTACCTCGACACCGACGGCGACCTGCACCTGGTGGACCGGGCCAACGACCTGATCATCGTCAACGGCTTCAACGTCTTCCCGCACGAGGTCGAGAACGTGATCTCGATGCTCGACGAGGTCGTCGAGGCCGGTGTCGTCGGCGTCGTCGACGAGCGGACCGGTGAGGCGGTGAAGGCCGTCGTCGTCCCCGCGCCCGGCGCTTCGCTGTCGGAACAGCAGGTCGTCGAGCACTGCGCCGAGCATCTGGCCGGGTACAAGGTGCCGCACACCGTCGAGTTCGCGGAGTCCCTGCCGCATTCGGCCACTGGAAAACTGCGCAGGATGCGCCTCAGGTAAGGATGGGACGCATGGCGCACCACGTGACCGTCATGACCCGCACGGGTTGCCACCTGTGCGAGGTCGCGGAACAGGACATCGAGCGGATCTGCGGCGAGCTGGGCGTCGCCTGGTCGGCCCAGGACGTCGACAGCGATCCTGAATGGCGGGCCGAATACGGCGACCGCGTGCCGGTGATCCTGATCGACGACGCCGAGCACGGCTACTGGCGCGTCGAAGAGGACAGGCTCCGGAAAGCCTTGGCGTAACACACTCGTAAGGGGCGATCGGCCACCCCGAAGGCCGATTCGCTCCGAAGATGGAGTCGTGGACGACGAACGCAGGCTCACCTTCCCGCAAGCCGCGCTGACCGGGCTCCTGTCCCTGGTGGCGGCCCTCGGCGTGGGGCACCTCGTCGCAGGGTTCGTCGGGTACACGGCCTCGCCGTTCGTCGCCGTCGCGAACTTCGTCATCGACCACAGCCCGCACGCGGTCGTCGCCTGGGCCGAGCAGACGCTGGAGACCTGGGACAAGCTCGTCCTCAAGATCGGCCTTGCCGTCGTGCTGGTGCTGTTCGCGTTGCTCGCCGGGCAGCTCTCGCGCCGGACGCCGCTGCCGGGCCAAGTGATCGTCGGCGTGCTCGGTGCGGCCGGTGTCGCCGCCGTCTTCGTGCGCACCGACCTCGGGCAGATCGCGCTGCTGGCGCCGGCGATCGCCACCGTCGTCGCGCTGATCGTGTTCACGCGGCTGCATTCGTTCTTCCGCCCGAAGGTGTTCTTCGACGAGCGTGAAGGCGAAGGCCCGGACCGGCGGAAGGTGCTGATCACCGGCGTGTCCGTCGCGGCGGGGGCCGGCGTCGCCGCGCTGACCGGCCAGATCGTCGGGACCAGGAAGAACGCGGAGGAGTCGCGGGCCGCCGTCGGCAGGCTCGTCGCGGCGAGGACCGCGCCGCCGATCCCGCCCGACGCGGATTTCGCGAAGCTCGGCACTCCGCCGTATCTCACTCCTTCGAAGGATTTCTATCGGATCGACACGGCGCTGGTGGTCCCGCAGGTCCGCACCGAGGACTGGAGCCTGCAGATCCGCGGGATGGTCGACCGCGAGGTCACCTATCGGTATGAAGATCTGCGGTCGCGACCGCTGATCGAACGCGACGTCACCCTGTGCTGTGTCTCCAACGAGGTCGGCGGCCCGTACATCTCCAACGCGCGCTGGATCGGCATCGACCTGCGCGACCTGCTGAACGAGGCGGGGGTGAAACCCGGCGCCGAGCAGATGTTCGCGACCAGCGTCGACGGCTGGACCTGCGGAACCCCGGTCGAAGCCGCCCTGGATCCGCGACGCGGCGCGATGCTCGCCCTCGGCATGGACGGCGAACCGCTCCCGATCGAGCACGGTTTCCCCGCGCGGATCGTGATCCCCGGCCTCTACGGCTATGTGTCCGCCACGAAATGGGTGACCGAGCTGGAGATCACCACCTGGGCGGAGCGCAAGGCGTACTGGCTCGACCGCGGCTGGGCCAGGGAAGCGCCGGTGAAGACGCAGTCGCGCATCGACGCGCCGGGTTCGGCGGTGAACGCGGGCAAGGTCGTGGTGTCCGGTACCGCGTGGGCGCAGCACACCGGCGTCGCGAAGGTCGAGGTCCGGGTCGACCAGGGGCCGTGGAAGGAGGCCGTCCTGTCGGCGGAGACGTCGAAGGACACCTGGCGGATGTGGTGGACCGAGGTCGACGTCGCCGCTGGTCAGCACGAGATCGCGGTGCGGGCGACGGATCAGTCCGGCTACACGCAGACCGAGGAGATCGCCGGAACAGTCCCGGATGGAGCCACCGGCTGGCACAAGGTGACGGTCAACGCGCGCTAGAGAGACTGACCACAGCACCTACCAGTGACTTTGTGCCTGCGTTCACAAGTGGCTACCGTAGATACGTCGCCTCCGAAAGCGCCCGGCATCGAACCGGACTCAGCGCGGCGGGTCAAGAGCCGTTTTCCAGGTTCGGGCGATTCATGTCGTCAGCAGGGACCAGAGGGAGCGGACAAGCGTGGTGTCGCAACGAGGCCGGCGCACCCGGGTGACACCGGACGCCGACAACGCGCCCACCGCGGAGATGCCGGCCGTCGAGGCCACCGCCGAACCCGAAGCCGTCCGCGCGAAGTCGATCCCCGAAGCCGCCGTTGCCCGCCTCGCCGTCTACCTCCGTGTCCTCTCCGGGCTGGCCGAGCAGGGCGCGACGACGATCTCCAGCGAGGAGCTCTCGCAGGCCGCGGGCGTCAACTCCGCGAAACTGCGCAAGGACCTGTCCTACCTCGGCTCGTACGGCACCCGCGGCGTCGGCTACGACGTCCAGGTGCTGGTCAGCCAGATCGAGCGCATCCTCGGCCTGACCCGCAAGCACAAGGTCGCCGTGGTCGGGATCGGTAACCTCGGGCACGCGCTGGCCAACTACGGCGGGTTCCCCGGCCGCGGTTTCCCGGTCGAGGCGCTGTTCGACCTCGACCCGGACCTGGTCGGCGTCCCGGTCGGCGGCCTCCCGGTCTCGCATCTCGACGAGATCCCCAAAGTCTGCGCCGAACGGCAGATCTCGATCGGCGTCATCGCCACTCCGCCCACCGCCGCGCAGTCGGTCTGCGACCGGCTCGTCGCAGGTGGGGTGCAGTGCATCCTCAATTTCGCCCCGGTGGTGCTGCAGGTTCCGGCACATATCGAGGTTCGCAAGGTCGATCTCGCGGTCGAGCTGCAGATCCTGTCATTCCACGTCGCTCGTCGCGCCGATCTGGCCGCTAACGGCAACGGCGGAGCAGACGGTGGCCCCGGGGGCGCCGAGAATGGCAGCGTGAACGGCCACGGCAACGGAATGGTGGTGCGCTGAAATGAGCGTGTTGGCGGTCGGGCTCTCGCACCGCAGCGCCGAGCTGAACACCCTGGAGCGCGTCGCGGTCCCCGCGACCGACGTGACCAAGGTGCTCCACGAGCTGCAGCAGGCCGAGCACGTCAGCGAGGCGATCCTCGTCTCGACCTGCAACCGCATCGAGGTCTACGCCGTCGTCGAGACCTTCCACGGCGGCCTGAACGACGTCTCCGACGTGCTCGCCCGCCAGGCGGGGATGCAGCCGGCGGACCTCTACGACTCGCTGTACGTGCACTACGCCGGCGCCGCGATCGAGCACCTGTTCTCGGTCACCTCGGGGCTGGACTCGATGGTCGTCGGCGAGACCCAGATCCTCGGCCAGATCCGCTCCTCCTACGCCACCGCGCGGGAGGCGGGCACCGTCGGCCGCACGCTGCACGAGCTGATCCAGACCACGCTGCGCGTCGGCAAACGCGTCCACACCGAGACCGGGCTCGACCAGCTCGGCGCGTCGGTGGTCTCCGAGGCCCTCGCCGCGGCCGGCGACATCGCGGGCAAGCACGCGCTGATCATCGGCGCCGGTTCGATGGGCGCGCTGACCGCGTCCCAGCTGCGCAAGTCCGGGATCGGCGAGATCACCATCGCCAACCGCACCGAGGCAAGGGCCGCCCGCCTCGCCGCCGCGAGCGTCGAGCAGGGAGTGCCCGCGAAGGCCGTCCAGATGAGCGGGATCGCGGACGCGGTCGCCGAGGCGGACGTCGTCGTCTGCTGCACCGGCGCGCAGGCCGCGGTCTTCACCGCCGCACACGTCCCGGCCCGTGCCGGGCGCCCGCTGGTCGTCTGCGACCTCGGCCTCCCGCGTGACGTCGACCACGACGTCGCCACGCTGGCCGACGTCACCGTGGTCGACCTCGAAACCATCCAGCGCCGCATGCGGGAAGCGGGCACCCCGACCACCGAGCGGCAGACCGCGAAGGCCAACGGCATCGTGCTCGACGAGGTGCGCGAGTACCTCGCCGGTCAGCGCAGCGCCGAGGTCACCCCGACGGTGACGGCGCTGCGGCGCCGGGCGGCCGAGGTGGTCGACGCCGAACTGCTGCGGCTGGACAACCGCCTGCCGGACCTCGACGCCGGGGTCCGCGAGGAGGTCGGCCGCACGGTCCGCCGCGTGGTCGACAAGCTGCTGCACGCGCCGACGGTGCGGGTCAAGCAGCTGGCCGCCGAGACGGCCGACACCGACTACGCCAACGCGCTGCGCGAGCTGTTCTGCCTCGACCCGCAGGCGCCCGCAGCCGTGGCGAGTCCCACCGCACCAAAGGGTGACAGTGGTGAGCGAGGCCCGATCCCGCCTTCGGGAATCGAGCCGTCGCGCGCGCTTGGGCCGGAGGCCCCGCTATCGCGACGGCAGGGCGCCGAGCAATGACAAGCGAGTTCCAAGAGCAGAGGCGCCCTGGCGGCGCGATCGCGGTCGCGCGCTGCGCCGCGAAAAAGGACGAGTGATCATCCAGTGAGCAGAGTCATCCGCATCGGGACGCGCGGCAGCAAACTCGCCCTCGCGCAGACCGGCACCATCGCCGACGCCCTGCGGGCCACCGGGGCCGAGGTCGAGCTCGTCACCGTGACGACCCCCGGTGACAAGTCGTCCGCGCCGATTCCCACGATCGGTGTCGGCGTCTTCACTTCCGCGCTGCGCGAAGCCTTGCTGCGCGAGGAAGTCGACGTCATCGTGCACTCGTACAAGGACCTTCCGACGAAGCCGGAGCCGGGCATCACGCTCGCCGCCGTGCCGCGCCGCGAGGACCCGCGTGACGCCCTGATCGCCCGTGACGGGTTGACGCTGGGCGAGCTCCCGCCCGGCTCGACCGTCGGCACCGGCTCGCCGCGGCGGACCGCGCAGCTGCGCGCGCTCGGTCTCGGTTTGGAAATCGTGCCGATCCGAGGCAATATCGACACCCGCATGCGCAAGGTGAGCGACGGAGAGCTCGACGCCGTCATCCTGGCGCGTGCCGGACTGGCCAGGATCGGCCGGGCGGAGGAGATCACCGAGACCCTCGACCCGATCCAGATGCTGCCCGCACCCGCGCAGGGTGCGCTGGCGGTGGAGTGCCGGACCGGTGACGTGGACATCGAGCACCTGCTCGGGTCCACAGTGGACGATGAAGGCACCCGTGCCGTGGCGACCGCCGAGCGCGCGTTGCTCGCGGCGCTGGAAGCCGGGTGCAGCGCACCGGTCGGAGCGCTGGCGGAGATCGTCGAGGACCTGGACGCCGAAGGGCGGGTCGTCGAGCGGATCTCGTTGCGGGGCACCGCCGCCGTCGAAGGGGACGGGGACGCGGTCGACATGGTGCGCGCTTCCGCGCTCGCCGACAAGCACGAAGCCGATCAGCTCGGCCGGACACTGGCCGCCGAGCTGCTCGACCTGGGGGCCGGTGCGCTGTCCGGCCCCGCCCAGTGAGTCAGAACGTTGAAGGTAGGGCCGCGCTCGACTGCGGCCGCTCAAGAGGAGAACGCACAGATGACCCCCGCGCGTAAGACCACCGGGCGTGTCGCCTTCGTGGGCTCGGGCCCCGGTGACGCCGGTCTGCTGACCGTCCGCGCTCAGGAGCTGCTCGCCAAGGCCGAGGTCGTGGTGACCGACCCGGACGTCCCTTCGGGCGTCCTGGCCTTCGCCGCCGAGGGCGCCGAAGTGCGCCCCGCCGTCGGCGAGGCCACCGAGGTCGCCAAGGACCTGGTGAACGAGGCCAAGGCCGGACGGCTGGTGCTCCGGCTCATCGCCGGTGACCCGCTGACCCAGCCCGCCGTCGTCGCCGAGGTGCAGGCCGTTTCCCGGACCAGCGCCGTGTTCGACATCATCCCGGGCGTCTCGCCCGGCGCGGCCGTCCCGGCGTACGCCGGTGTCGCGCTCGGTGGCACGCACACCGAGGTCGACGTCCGCGGCGACGTCGAATGGGCCGCGCTGGCCGCCACCCCGGGCCCGATCGTGTTGCACGCGACGTCGGCGCACCTGGCCGAGGCCGCGTCCGCGCTGACCGAGCACGGGCTGGCGCCGACCACCCCGGTCGCGGTGACCTCCAACGGCACCATCAACACCCAGCGCACCCTGGACACCACGCTGGCCACCGTCGCGAACGAGGCGGGCGAGCTCGTCGGCCCGCTCATCGTGACCATCGGCCAGGCCGTCGGCCAGCGCTCGAAGCTGTCGTGGTGGGAGTCGCGCGCGCTGTACGGCTGGAAGGTCCTGGTGCCGCGCACCAAGGAGCAGGCCGGTGAGATGGCGGAACGGCTTCGCGGCCACGGCGCCACCTCGCACGAGGTCCCGACCATCTCGGTCGAGCCGCCGCGCAGCCCCGCGCAGATGGAGCGTTCGGTCAAGGGTCTCGTCGACGGCCGCTACCAGTGGATCGTCTTCACCTCGACCAACGCCGTCCGCGCGGTGTGGGAGAAGTTCGAGGAGTTCGGCCTCGACGCCCGCGCCTTCTCCGGTGTGAAGATCGCCTGCGTCGGCGAATCGACCGCCGCGAAGGTGCGCTCGTTCGGCATCATCCCCGAGCTGATCCCGGAGGGTGAGCAGTCCTCGGAGGGCCTCCTCGCCGAGTTCCCGCCGTACGACGACGTCCTCGACCCGGTCGACCGCGTGCTGCTGCCGCGGGCCGACATCGCCACCGAGACCCTTTCGGCCGGCCTGCGCGAACGCGGCTGGGAGATCGACGACGTGACCGCGTACCGCACCGTGCGGGCCGCGCCGCCGCCCGCCGAGACCCGCGAGATGATCAAGACCGGCGGTTTCGACGCGGTCTGCTTCACCTCGTCCTCGACCGTGCGGAACCTCGTCGGCATCGCCGGCAAGCCGCACACCCGCACGCTGGTCGCGTGCATCGGCCCGAAGACCGCGGAGACCGCCGTGGAGTTCGGGCTGCGGGTCGACGTCCAGCCCGAGAAGGCCGACGTCCCGCACCTGGTCGACGCGCTCGCCGAGCACGCCGCCCGGCTCCGTGCCGAAGGTGCGCTTCCGCCGCCTCGCAAGGCGAAGCGGGCCCGCCGCTCCTGATCCGCGAAAAGCCCCCTTCCCACGGTTCGCGTGGGAAGGGGGCTTTTTCGTTCCTCAGTGAAACTTCGCCGGATGGGTAGCGGCCGGCCATAGCCTCGGTGGTTCCGACAAGCACTGGGGAGTGATCATGAAATCTCTCGTTCTCGTCGCCGCTCTGGGCGCGGTGGCCCTCGGCTTTCCGGGTACGGCGGCGGCCGCCACCTCCTTCGAGGTCTGCACTCCGGCCGGTTGCGCGGTCCAAAGCGTCCGGGGCACCGTCGATCGGGGAACGGTGGTGGCCACGGTGTCCGACAGTTCGCCGGTCTCGGCGCTCACCGCCGAGTTCAGCGTGTCCCCGCCGGGCGTGCGGACGCGGGTCGTCGTCGACGACGGCGTGAAGCGTGCCATGTTCAGGCTCCCGGTCGGTGCGACCCAGCTGATCGTGACGGCCTGCGGGGCCGGAGGCTGCGCCAGCAAGTCCATTCCGCTGTAAGCCCTTCGGAGCACGGGCGTGGCGTGAGCGAGTGCGGTGCCCACGTCCGCGTGAGTGGCGATTCGGGTTTGAACCGAGGGTGCCGTGAAGGCCTCCTTGCCTACTCTGAAGGTAGGCAAGGAGGCCTTCACTACCCCTCAGGGGTTCGTCACCTGCACCAGCAACCACAGAAGTCACAACGGCGGCGCGTGAAGGCCCCCATCGCTCGGCTCAGCCGAGGATTGCCAAGTACATGAAGGCCCCCTTCCTTGCGCCAGGCGCAAGGAAGGGGGCCTTCATGTACTTGAGCATCGCGCCCTTCAGGTACTCGTCACGAGAAGAACTTCACGACCTCCGTGTACGCCAGGTAAGCGAACATCGCCAGGCAGATGCCCAGCAGCCCGTTCGACAGCCACCGCGAACGCCCTTCCCGCGGCACCCGTGACGTGTTCAGCAGCACCAACAACGTCGCCGCCAGGAACGGCATGAACAACGCGCCCAGCACGCCGTAGATCACGGTGAGCTGGAACGGCTGGTCCAGGAACAGCAGTGCCATCGGCGGGAAGGTCAGCCACAGCACGTATCCGCGGTACGCGACACTGCGTTCGCCGGCCTTCTTCTCATACGCCTCAACGCTTTCCGTGGTGTTCGCGGGCAGCCGCAGGATGCGCCACCAGTCGGCGAAGAGCAGGCTCACGCCGTGCCAGACACCGATCACCGACGTGAACGAAACGGCGAAGAAGCCGATGAGGAACGGGATCCGCGCCCACTGCCCGTAATCCGCGGCGAGGGTGTCGCCGAGGAACAGCAGGCCCTTGTCGCCCGAGATGATCTTCTGGCCCAGCAACAGTTCCGCGCCGACGATCAGCATCGCGATCACGAAGATCCCGGTCATCACGTAGCCGACGGCGTTGTCGGTGCGCATCATCGGGAGCCACTTCGACGAACGCCAGCCCTTCGCGAGCGTCCAGTAGCCGTAGGCCGCCATGGTGATCGTGCCGCCGACGCCGCCGACCAGGCCGAGGACGTAGACGAGCGAGCCGTCGGGCAGGGTCGGGACGGCGCCCTTGAACAGTTCGGCGAAGTTCGGCACGACGAGGATCGCGGTGCCGACCACGGTCACGAACATGACGCCGACGAGCACCGTCATCAGTTTCTCGATGATCGCGTAGCGCCCGAACCACACCAGCGCGAAGCCGAGCAGGCCGCAGATCATCGCCCAGTACCGCACCGAAATCGCGGGGAAGAGCGCGTTCAGCGGCAGGCCCGACGCGGACATCGCGGTCGCGCCGTAGACGAAGCCCCAGATCACCGCGTAGATCCCGAAGTAGATCAGCGCCCAGATCCCGAGCGTCCGCCAGCCGGACAGGATCGTCCGGCCCGAGGTCAGATGCCAGCGGCCGACGGCTTCGGCCAGCGCGAGTTTGAAGATCGTGCCGACGAGCACCGCCCACAGCAGCGTGTACCCGAAACGCGATCCGGCCACCATCGTCGCGACGAGGTCGCCCGCGCCGACCCCGGTCGCCGCGGCCATGATCCCTGGCCCGACCTGGCGCAGCCGTGCGCGCCAGCCGACGGGCGGTTCTTCCAGTTGGTCGGTCACCGTTGAGCTCGACATGCCGTGGAAGGTAACCCACGTCACATCTCGACGGAATCGGACAAAGGTGACTCTTTACCGTTCCTTAGGAAAGGTTCGGCCGTTCACCGCCGCTCAAGCGGGCGGGAGTACCGTCGTGAGGGTGTTTCCCGAACATCGTCCCCGCAGGCTCCGTACCACTCCGGCGATGCGCAGGCTGGTCGGTGAGACGACGCTGCGCCCACGTCAGCTGATCCTCCCGATGTTCGTGGCCGAGGGCGCCGAAGCGCCCCGCCCGATCTCCAGCATGCCCGGGGTCGTCCAGCACACCCGCGACACGCTGCGCAAGGCCGCCGTCGAGGCGGTCAACGCCGGTGTCGGCGGGCTGATGCTGTTCGGCATCCCGAAGACGCGGGACGCCGAGGGCTCCGGCGCGATCGACCCGGACGGCATCCTCAACGTCGCCCTGCGCGACCTGAGGTCCGAGCTCGGCGACGCGACGGTCCTGATGGCGGACACGTGCCTCGACGAGTTCACCGACCACGGCCACTGCGGCGTCCTCGACGCCGACGGCGCTGTCGACAACGACGCGACGCTGCGCGTGTACGCGGAAATGGCCCTGGCGCAGGTGGAAGCGGGCGCTCATCTGCTCGGCCCGAGCGGCATGATGGACGGCCAGGTCGGCGTCATCCGCGGCGCGCTGGACCGTGCCGGGCACACCGACGCCGGGATCCTCGCGTACTCGGCCAAGTTCGCCAGCGCGTTCTACGGTCCCTTCCGCGAGGCCGTCGACTCGCAGCTGAAGGGCGACCGGAAGACCTACCAGCAGGATCCGGGCAACGTGCGCGAGGCGCTGCGCGAGATCGAGCTGGACATCGCCGAGGGCGCCGACATGGTCATGGTCAAGCCCGCCCTGTCCTATCTGGACGTCATCAGGGCCGCCGCCGAGGCGTCGCCGGTTCCCGTCGCGGCGTACAACATCTCGGGCGAGTACGCGATGGTCGAGGCCGCCGCGGCGAACGGCTGGCTCGATCGCGAGCGCACGATCCTCGAGGTGCTGACCTCGATCCGCCGCGCGGGCGCGGACATGATTTTGACCTACTGGGCCGCCGAAGCCGCAGCTTGGCTGGACTAGGCTGCCTCGCGTGAGCGACAGCAAAGCCGACGAAACGGACGACGAGCGCCGCAAGCGCGGGATGTCCCCGGATCCGATCCTGCCGGGCCAGAAGCCGCCGAAGATCGTGGTGCCGAAGCCGGTCGCGATCTCGTTCTGGCTGTGGATCGTCGCCGGCGTCGTCCTGGTGGCCGGGCAGATCGCCCTGCTGGTGCTGAAAGACGAACTGACCGAGGGAATCCTCAAGCAGATCAGGGAGAACCCGGTCCCCGGCCAGCCCGCCGATCCGGCGCAGGTCGCTTCCGGCGTGAACACCCTGCTGTGGATGCTGTTCGGTGGTGCGCTCACCTTCGCCGTCCTGTTCGCGCTGTTCGCGTACAAGGCCCGTGAGGGAACGCGGTCGGCCAGGACGGTCCTCACCGTGGGGGCGGTCTTCCTGGTGCTGGTGGAGCTGCTGATCCTTCGCGGTTCGCTCAACGTGTTCCTGCTGGTGTCCACGTTGCTGGTGGCGATCGCGCTGGTCCTCATGTACCTGCCCAGCGTCTCCGATCATTTCCCGAAGGTCGGGCGCACGCTGCCATGACGCCCGAGCCGCCCCGCTACGACGAACCCGGCGTCGGCTGGACGGCTTTGCTGTGGGCGCCGCTGTTCGCTCTCGCCGGACTGCTCGCCGAACTGGTGACCGGCGGCCCGGTCCATTGGCTCGCCTGGATCCTCGTCGCGGTGGGGCTGGTGGCGATCACCGTTCCTTGGGTCTACGCGCGCCGCCGGTACCTCTCGCTCGAAGTCACGTCGGACGGCTATCGGCAGGGCAAGGAAACCCTGGAGGCGGCCCGGATCGCCGAAGTCCTCGAAGACGAAGCTCCGGTCGGCTCGCGTGTCCTCGGCGGCGGCTGGACGATTCCCAAGAAGTTCGGCGAAGTCGGCTTGAAGCTCGAAGACGGCGTTTTCGTGCGCGCTTGGGCGAAGGATCCAGACGCCCTTCGCGAGGCTCTCGGGGATTTGGTGCGTGCTCGCACCACAGAGTCATGAGAAACTGCTCACCGTGATCGACCTTCCCCAGCCGACCGGCGCCGATCTGTGGCCACCGGAGGACAGCAGGCCCGCGGCCCGGCTGCACAAACCCCTTCGCGCCGTGGTGGGGGCCGTCGAACTGATCCTCGCCGCGCTCGCGGTGTGGGGTGCCTTCGCGTGCTGGAAGGCCGGTGTCGTCCCGGTCGTGATCACCTACGGCGAAGCGACGACGCTCGAATCGCAGCGGTACTTCGGCGGTCCGCTCGCCGGCGCCATCGGGCTGGGTGTGCTGGCCGCGATCCTCGTGGTGGACGCGATCCGCCAGTTCCTGCTCGCGGTGCGCGCCAAGGGCCGCAAGCCCAAGGACTAGGCGCTGTCCTGAGTTCTTCTGGTCTCGGGGTGGCTGAAGGGGACTTTCACCGCATGTGACGCGGGCACAGCGCCCTTCATCTCGGGGAAGCTCACCCGCCCGGCCCAGGCACGAAACGGCGCGCTTCAAGCGCGAGGACTAGTTGAGCCAAACCACGGCGGCGTTGACCGCGGTCGAGTACAGCAGCCACAGCAGATACGGCACCAGCAGCCACGCGGCGAGCTTCGACCGGCGCCCGAACTCCATCATCGTGACGGGCACCATGAAGTCCAGGACGACGACGTCGGCCAGGGCCAGCGCGTGCGCTCCGCCGGCGAAGAACAACGGCGTCCACAGCAGGGTCAGCAGCAGGCAGACGCCGTAGAAGGCGAAGCCGCGCGTCTCGCCGTCGGTCCGCCAGTAGCACCAGCCCGCGATGGCGACCAGGAGGAGCAGGGCCGTCCACGTCGGACCGTAGAGCCAGCCCGGCGGCGCCCACGACGGGCGGACCCACGCGTTGTGCGTCTCGGAACGGGTGGCCACGGCCAGCGCCGCCACGACGCCGACGATCGCCGACAGGGCGATGAATCCGGCCAGGGCCTGCCAGCGCAGGCGACGGTGGTGGGTCGGTGGTGGCGGCACCGTGGACACGTGGATTCCTCCGCGAGGGTTTCGGCGGGAGTGCTTCCCACCCTAGTGGGCCTGGTCACGCCATGCCCGGAACCGCGAGGACTCGGCGGCGGGTGTCATCCGGGATTTGCGAGACTGGGGACGTGACTACCGGAGTCGATCAGTCCAAGGCATGGTTCGAACGAGCGAAGGCCGCGATCCCGGGCGGGGTGAACTCCCCGGTGCGGGCCTTCAACTCCGTCGGCGGCACCCCGCGGTTCATGGTGCGCGGCGAGGGGCCGTATCTCTGGGACGCGGACGGCGCCCGCTATGTCGATCTCGTCTCCTCGTGGGGGCCGATGATCCTCGGGCACGCCCATCCGGACGTCGTCGCCGCCGCGCGTGAAGCCGCTGTCGACGGGCTGTCTTTCGGCACCCCGACGCGCGGCGAGGTCGAGCTCGCCGAAGAGATCATCGCCCGGGTCGAGCCGGTGGAGCGGGTGCGCCTGGTGAACTCCGGCACCGAGGCGACGATGAGCGCGATCCGGCTGGCCAGGGGATTCACCGGCCGGTCGAAGATCATCAAGTTCGCGGGCTGCTACCACGGCCACGTCGACGCGCTGCTCGCCGAAGCGGGTTCCGGTGTCGCGACCCTCGGCCTCCCGACCTCGCCCGGTGTCACCGGCGCGCAGGCGGCCGACACGATCGTCCTGCCCTACAACGATCTCGACGCGGTCCGGAAGTCCTTTGTGGACAATCCGGACTCGATCGCCGCGATCATCACCGAAGCCGCCGCCGGCAACATGGGCGCCGTCGCCCCGATCGACGGTTTCAACGCCGGGCTCAAGGAGATCGCGCACGAGCACGGCGCGCTGCTGATCATGGACGAGGTGATGACCGGGTTCCGCGTTTCGAAGGCGGGCTGGTTCGGCCTCGACGGTGTCGCCGGCGACCTGTACACCTTCGGCAAGGTGATGTCCGGCGGATTGCCCGCCGCGGCCTTCGGCGGCCGCGCCGACGTGATGGCGAAGCTGGCCCCGGGCGGGCCGGTGTACCAGGCGGGAACCCTGTCCGGGAACCCCGTCGCCGTCGCCACCGGGCTCGCGACGCTGCGCGCGGCCGACGACGCCGTGTACGCGGCCCTCGACGCCAACGCGAAGCGGCTCGGTGACCTGTTCGTCCGGTCGCTGACCGAGGCGGGCGTCACGCACACCGTGCAGTACGCGGGCAACCTCGTCAGCGTGTTCTTCAGCGAGAACCCGGTGACGAACTACCCGGGCGCGCAGGCCGCGGAGACCTGGCGGTTCCCGGCGTTCTTCCACGCGCTGCTGGACAACGGCGTGTACGCGCCGCCGAGCGCGTACGAGGCTTGGTTCGTCAACGCGGCCATGGGCGACGCCGAGTTCGAGATCATCGAGTCCGCGCTTCGCGTGGCCGCCCGCGCCGCCGCCGAGGCGGTCCAGGCGTGAGCGCGACGACGATCGTGCACCTGCTTCGCCACGGCGAGGTGCACAACCCGGACAAGATCCTGTACGGCCGTCTGCCCGGCTTCAAGCTTTCCGATCGCGGACAGCGCCAGGCGCTGACGGTCGCTGAAGCGGTCGCGACGCACGACATCACGCACGTTGTCGCTTCGCCGCTTCAGCGCGCGCAGGAGACCGCCGCGCCGATCGCCGCCGCGCACCGGCTCGACGTCGAGACCGACGAGCGGCTCATCGAGGCGGACAACCAGTTCGAGGGCGAGCGGGTCGCCGTCGGCGATGGCGCGCTTCGCGAGCCGAAGCACTGGCCGAAGCTGGTCAACCCGTTCCGGCCGTCGTGGGGCGAGCCGTACGTCGAGATCGCGCACCGCATGCTCGGCGCGATCCACCGCGCGCGGCGGGCGGCCGAGGGCCACGAGGCTTTGTGCGTCTCGCACCAGCTGCCGATCTGGACCGTGCGGCGGTTCCTGGAGGCGAAGCGGCTCTGGCACGACCCGCGTAACCGGCAGTGTTCGCTCGCTTCGCTGACCAGCCTGGTCTTCGAGGGCGAGGAACTCGTGCGGATCGTCTACAGCGAACCCGCGGGCACGACCGACCCGAAGGTGACCGGGGCATGAAGCGCGTGCTGGCCGCCGTGGCGGTGCTGATGCTCGTCGTCACCGGCTGCACCACCGGCAAGGACGCCGTCGTCACCGGCGGCTCGTTCAACTTCGTTTCGCCGGGCGGGAAGGTCGACATCACCTACGACGTCGCGGAACGCCAGCCGTCGCCGACGCTGTCCGGCGACGACCTGATGAACGAGGGCAAACAGCTCTCGATCGCGGACTTCCCCGGCAAGGTCATCGTGCTGAACCTGTGGGGCCAGTGGTGCGGGCCGTGCCGGGTCGAGGCGCCGGAGATGCAGAAGGTCTACGACCAGACCAAGGCGTCCGGCGTCCAGGTGGTCGGCATCGACCTTCGGGACAACGACCGGGCGCCCGCGCAGGACTTCATGCGGGACCGGAAGCTGACGTACCCGTCGATCTACGACCCGTCGGGGCGGACGCTGCTGCAGCTCTCGGGTTATCCGCGCAACATCATCCCGTCGACGATCGTGCTGGACAAGCAGCACCGCGTCGCGGCCGTGTTCCTGCGGGAGCTGCTGGCGTCGGACCTGCTGCCGGTCGTGCAGCGCCTGGCCGCCGAACCCGCCTGACCCACCCCCGGATCGCGTTTAGCCCGCTAAACGCGATCCGCGCGGGCCGTGGGCTGAAAGGGACTTTCACCGCATCTGACGCAGCGAAAGCGTCCTTCACCGCGTCGCATGCGGTGAAGGACGCTTTCAGCCCACCGGGACCAAGGTCCTGACCGGGTGCGACGTAGGTCCCGTTGGGCCAGCCCCGGCGTTTTCACTCCGATCACACTGCCTACGCTCAGCCGGGTGAACTCCGTTACCGAGCTGGCCCTCTCGGGGCCGTTGCTGCTCGCGGCGGGTGTGGCGCTGCTGGCCGGGACGATCTCCTTCGCGTCGCCGTGCGTCGTGCCGCTGGTGCCCGGGTATCTCGCGTACCTGGCGGCGCTGGTCGGCGCGGACGCCCCCGCGGTCAGCGCCGACGAGGAGCGCAAGAAGGGCCGCTTCGCCGTCGTCGGCGCGGCGGCGCTGTTCGTGCTCGGGTTCACCGTCGTCTTCGTGGTGACGCTGGGAACGCTGGTGTGGATCGCCGACGTCGTCCAGCTCAACATGGACCTCATCCAGCGCCTCGGCGGCGTGCTGACCATCGCGATGGCGCTGGTCTTCCTCGGCTGGATCCCCGGCCTGCAGCGCGAGTTCCGTTCGCATCACGTGCCGCGCGGCGGACTGTGGGGCGCGCCGGTCCTCGGAGCGGTGTTCGGGCTCGGCTGGACGCCGTGCATCGGGCCGACGCTGTCCGCGGTGATGTCCATGGCCAGCGCCACCGGCGGCGCGGCGGCGCGCGGCTACGTGCTGATCCTGGTCTACTGCCTCGGCCTCGGCCTGCCGTTCCTCCTCATCGCGTTCGGCGCCCGCTGGGCCGTCCGGGCCACCGATTGGCTGCGCCGCCACGGCCGTCAGGTGCAGGTCTTCGGCGGCGTCCTGCTGCTGGTCGTCGGCGTCTTGCTGGTGACCGGGCTGTGGGGCGACATGACCGGCTGGATCAGGAACACCCTCGTGACCGACATCAGGCTGCCCTTGTGACCACCACCGAATACCGTCAGACGCCGCTGAAGCGCGTCCTCGCCTTCCTGCGCAACACCTGGCGCGGGCTGACGTCGATGCGCACCGCGCTGGTGCTGCTGTTCCTGCTCGCGCTCGCCGCGATGCCCGGCGCCCTGCTGCCGCAACGGAACCTCAACGTTGCCAAGACGGACGAGTACATCGCCGCGCACGGCTGGTGGGGCGAACTGCTCGACCGCACGCAGTTCTTCGAGGTCTACGGCAGCGTCTGGTTCTCGGCGATCTACATCCTGCTGATGGTCTCGCTCATCGGCTGCCTCGCGCCGCGCAGCTTCGAGTACGCGAAGGCGATGCGCGCGAAGCCGGTGCTGACGCCGCGCAAGCTCTCGCGGATGCCGCATCACGTGTCCAGCACGACCGACCGGACGCCCGAGACGGTCATGGCGGACACGCACACGCTGCTCAAAGGCTGGCGCCGCGTCGAGCGCGAAGAGGCCGACGGAAGCCGAAGCATCTCCGCCGAACGCGGATACCTCCGCGAGACCGGCAACCTCGTCTTCCACTTCGGCATGCTCGGCCTGATCATCTTCTTCGCGCTGGGCAAGCTGTTCGGCTACGAAGGCCAGGTCATCGTCCAAGCCGACGGCAGCCCGTGGTGCAACTCCGGCATCCTCGGCTACGACACCTTCAACGCCGGGCTGCGCGTCGACGGCACCGACCTCAACGGGTTCTGCATCCGGCTGAAGGACTTCGAGGCGCGCTACACCGAGAGCGGGCAGGCGAACTACTACCACTCCAACATGGAGTACCAGTCCGGCGAGGATCTGAAGACCGGCGCGTGGAAGCCGTACGGGCTCGAGGTCAACTCGCCCCTGCGCACCGCGGGCGACCGCGTCTACCTGCTGAACTTCGGCTACTCCCCGAAGTTCACGGTGACCTTCCCCGACGGCACCGTGCGCACCAACATCACGCCGTGGCGTCCCGCCGACGAGCCGACGAAGCTCTCCGAAGGCGCGACGAAGATCGACCAGCCGGGCATCGCCGACCCGATCGAACGCCGCACCCGTCAGCTCGCGATCACCGGGCTGCTCGCCCCGACCGCGTTCCTGCACGGCAACGTGCTGACGTCGTCGCGGCCCGAGGCGAACAAGCCGGCGGTGGCCGTCGACATCTACCGCGGCGACCTCGGCCTCGACGCGGGCCGCGGGCAGTCGATCTTCCAGATCGACCAGTCGCTGGTCGCGGACGGCAGGCTCAAGAAGCTCACCCGGCAGAACCTGGACCAGGGGCAGGAGACCGTGCTGGACGACGGCACGAAGGTCCGCTTCGACGGTGTCCAGGAATGGGTCGCCATCCAGGTTTCGCACGACCCCGTGCAGGGCTGGGTGCTGGTCTGCGCGGTCGCGATGCTGATCGGGCTGGCGGGATCGCTGCTGGTCAAACGGCGCCGGGTGTGGGTGCGGGTGACCCCGGCGCGTGAAGGTGAGACGGGTACCGTGATCGAGGTCGCCGGGCTGGCGCGCACCGATCAGGCGGGCTACGGCGAAGAGTTCCAGCGGATCAGCGACAAGCTGCTCCAGGGGCAGAGAGGCAACTAGAGGTCATGCCGATCAACGAGACGCTGTCCCAGTACAGCGACTACTCCTACACCACCGCGGCGGCGATCTACGTCCTCGCGCTGATGTTCGCCCTCATCGAGCAGGGCTTCGGTGCGAAGGGCCGTCTGGCGGCGCAGCGCAGCATGCAGCGCTCCCGCGAACTGGTCGGCGCGGGCGGTCCGCCGCCCGCCTACGGCACGCCCGTCGAGACGCCGCGCGAGGTCGGCCGCCCCGAGCGCATCGGCCGCATGGGCGCCGCGCTGCTGGTGCTGGCCGCGCTGCTGCATCTGGCCGCGATCGTGCTGCGCGGGTTCGCCGTGCACCGCGCGCCGTGGGGCAACCTCTACGAATACGGCATGGCCACGACCTTCATCGCCGTCGTGACCTGGCTCGTCATCATGCGGAAGTTCCCGGTCCGCCACCTCACCGGCTTCCTGCTGCTGCCGGTCGTGATCCTGATGTTCGTCAACGGCACGATGCTGTACACGACGGCCGCGCCGGTGCAGCCCGCGCTCCAGTCGTACTGGCTGATCATCCACGTCTCCGCGGCGATCATCGGCTCGGGCGTCTTCCTGGTGCCCGGCGTCGCGAGCGTCCTTTACCTGTTCCGCGCCGCGCACGACGACAACCCGGCGAAGTTCGCCAAGTTCGCCCCGAAGCTGCCCGCCGCGGACGTGCTCGACCGCATCGCCTACCGCACCACCATCTTCGCCTTCCCGATCTTCACCTTCGGCGTGCTCTGCGGCGCGGTGTGGGCCGAGGCGGCGTGGGGCCGGTTCTGGGGCTGGGACCCGAAGGAGACCGTCGCCTTCGTGGCGTGGGTCGTCTACGCGGCGTACCTGCACTCCCGTGCCACCGCGGGCTGGCGCGGGAAGCGGGCCGCGATCATCAACATCGTCGGCTTCTCCGCGACGATCTTCAACATGTTCTTCGTGAACCTGGTGACGTCGGGGCTGCACTCCTACGCCGGGGGCTGACCGTCGCCGCTGCGCGCGACCCGGCTACCGTCAATACTGAGGTAGTGGGGGAAGACGTGCGCGGAGGAGGAATTCAGCGGTGACCGGACCCAGCGAAGAATCGGCTCCTGGCCACCCCGAACCGACCGAGAGCGCCCAGCCCTCGGAGATGTTCTCCGAGGACAGGACGGACTCGGCGCCGCATCCGGCCGCGACCGGTTTCGAGGCCGAGCCGACCCAGGTCGTCCAGCCGCAGTACCCGCAGCAGGGCCAGTACCCGCAGCAGCAGCAGCCCGTTCCGCCGCTGCCGCAGCCCGTTCCGCCGCTGCCGCAGCCTTCGCAAGGGCAGCAGTATCAGCAGCCCTACGACCAGAACCTGCCGCCGTTGCACCCTCAGCCGCAGCAGGCCGCCCAGTACCCGCCGCCTCAGCAGCAGTACGCGCCGCCGCAGCAGCAGGCGGTGCCGGGCCTGCCGCAGCCGCAGGGCAGGCACGCCCTCCCGGACGAACTCGCCACCGCGAGCCTGGTGAAGCCGCAGAAGCGCAAGCCGCAGTCGGGCTGGCGCAAGGCGCTTTACGTGGGCACCGGCAAACTCGTCAACCCGGGGGAGAGCCCCAAGGACACGCGCAAACGCGAACTGATCGCGCAGATCAACCAGCCGCTGCGCGGGTGCTACAAGATCGCGATGCTGAGCCTCAAGGGCGGCGTCGGCAAGACCACCACGACGACCACGCTGGGCTCGACGTTCGCATCGCTGCGCGGTGACCGGGTGGTCGCCGTCGACGCGAACCCGGACCGCGGCACGCTGTCGCAGAAGATCCCGATCGAGACCACCGCGACCGTGCGGCATCTGCTGCGGGACGCGGACAAGATCACCAGGTACAGCGACGTCCGCTCGTACACGTCGCAGGGCGGGAGCAGGCTGGAGATCCTCGCCAGCGAGCAGGATCCGGCGGTCTCGGAAGCCTTCTCCGAGGACGACTACCGGCGCACGGTCAACCTGCTGGAGCACTTCTACAACATCGTGCTCACCGACTGCGGGACCGGTTTGATGCACTCGGCGATGAAGGGCGTCCTGGACGTCGCGGACGCGCTCGTGGTGGTCTCGTCAGGCTCCGTCGACGGGGCGCGCAGTGCGTCGGCCACCCTCGACTGGCTGGAGGCGCACGGCTACGGCGACCTGGTCAAACGATCCGTCGCGGTGATCAACTCGGTGCGGCCGAAGGGCGGCTCGGTCGATCTCGACAAGCTCTCCGCGCACTTCGGCGCGCGTGTCCGCTCGGTGTGCCGTATCCCGTTCGACCCGCACCTGGAAGAGGGCGCCGAGATCGAACTGGACCGGCTCGGCGAGGACACGCGGCTGGCGTTGCTGGAACTGGCGGCCACCGTCGCGGACGGCTTCGGCGGCCAGCAGTACCAGCCGGTCCAGCCCTAATCTTTGTCTTCGTCTTTACCTTTGCGCTGCTGCTCACCGAGCTTGCGCAGGAAGTCGGGGTCGTCGTCCGGGGCCAAGGTCGGTCGCGACGAGGGCACCCCGACACGCTCGATCCCGAACGCGCGCCACAACACCACGGCGACGGTGAGCGCTCCGATGGCCGCGAGCAGATAGATCATGCTCGGTCCCTTTCCGCGTGGAGGACGTTGCTCAGTCCCACGAGGCTAGCCTCTTTGCCGCGTGCGGGGGGACTCATGGATACCCCAATGTGACGAAGGGCGGTTACGAGCCCTTCGTCACTGGAGTCCTTTTCAGGGGAAATGCCTGGTCAGACCTTGCGAGTGGGCTCGCTGGCGTCGGTGGTCAGCTCGGCGAGGAGCTCGTTCACCTCGGCCTCGCGGAACCGGCGGTGCCCGCCGGGAGTACGGATCGAGCCGATCCGGCCCGCGGTCGCCCAGCGGGTCACGGTCTTGGGGTCGACCCGGAACAGGGCCGCCACTTCGCCGGGGGTGAGCAACCTTCCGCCCATGGTCGCGGTCATTTTCCGCCTCCTTCACGGTTTCGGTGCTAAACCGGAGGCGGGTCCGATGCCCGTCGTGCCGGGTAGCCAACACGGCAATCGTTGCATCTCACCCGTCAGGTACTCGAACGGTTGTCCATAGGTAAAGAGCCCTTAAAGGTCAAAACCGACAACCGCGACATGCGCGGATCGAGGCCCGGTCTTGTCACGGATGTATGAAAACGCGCCCTGATCTCGCGAATCGGGGCGTGGCACCTAAGGTGTAGCGGTGGACCAGGTGGATCGGAAGATCATCGCGGCATTGCGGGAGAACGGGCGGGCTACCTACGCCGACCTCGGCCGGTCTGTCGGGCTCTCGGCTTCATCAGTGCACGAACGGGTCGGCAAGCTCGAAGCCGCCGGCGTGATCACCGGCTACCACGCCATGGTCGACCCCAACACGGTCGGACTCGGGGTGACGGCGCTGGTCGGCATCCACCCCACCGACACCGCGACCGAGGACGACGTCGCGGAGGCACTCGGGGCCCTGGACGAGGTCGAAAGCTGCTACGCCGTCGCGGGTGACGAAGCCTTCGTCGTCAAGGTGCGGGTGGCGACCGTCGACGATCTCGAGAAGACGCTCGGCAGGCTGCGGCGGATCCCCGGCGTCGGCCGGACGAACACCACCGTCGTGCTCTCCACCCGCTTCGAAGGGCGGCCCAACAACGCGGGCCTGGACGAGGGCCGCAACGGCGACGCGTAGCCTGCGTTGATGTGAGCGATAATCACCTGCCCCGTGACCTGACGCTGTACGTGCTGGCCAGGTTCGTCCTGGTCGGGGTCATCGCGGGGGGCTTGCTGCTGGTCAACGTCCCGCTGCTGGTCGCGTTGCTGATCGGCCTGGTCGTGGGGCTGCCGCTGGGTCTGCTGCTGTTCCGCCCGCTGAACGCGCGCGTGACCGCCGGACTCGCCCGCCGCAACGAAAAGCGCGCTCGCGCCCGTGCCGAACTGCGCTCCCAGCTGCGCGGAGACCGAGCGGACGGCGCCGCGTGAGCCGTCTGCACAGCCGGAGCTGGGTCCGCGAAGCCGTCCGCATCATCGAGGCCGACGCGAACCGCAGCGCCGACACGCACCTGCACGTCTTCCCGCTGCCGGCCGAGTGGGGTATCGACCTTTACCTGAAGGACGAGTCCGTCCACCCGACCGGCTCGCTCAAGCACCGGCTCGCGCGTTCGCTGTTCCTGTACGGCCTGGTGAACGGCCAGATCGGGCAGGACACCGTGCTCGTCGAGGCGTCCAGCGGCTCGACCGCGGTTTCGGAGGCGTACTTCGCGCGGATGCTGGGGCTGCGGTTCATCACCGTGGTGCCGCGCAGCACGTCGCCGGAGAAGATCGCGCTCATCGAGTTCTACGGCGGCGAATGCCACTACGTCGACCGCGCGCCGGACATGTACCCGGAGGCCGAGCGGCTCGCCTCGGAGTGCAACGGCCACTACCTCGACCAGTTCACCTACGCCGAGCGCGCGACGGACTGGCGCGGGAACAACAACATCGCCGAATCCGTGTACGCGCAGATGCAGTCCGAGCGGCACCCCGTGCCGACGTGGATCGTCGTCGGCGCCGGAACCGGCGGCACGAGCGCCACCTTCGGCCGCTACGTGCGCTACAAGCGGCACACCACGAAGATCGCCGTCGTCGACCCGGAGAACTCGTCGTTCTTCGGCGCCTGGCAGACCGGGGCGCTCGACTACAGCACCGGCATGCCGTCGCGGATCGAGGGCATCGGGCGGCCGCGCGTCGAACCGTCGTTCGTGCCCGGCGTGATCGACGAGATGCTCCAGGTGCCGGACGCCGCTTCGCTGGCGGCCATCCGCGTGCTGCGCGAGCGGACCGGGCACTGGGCGGGCGGCTCGACCGGGACGAACCTGTTCGGCGCGTTCACGCTGATCTCGCGGATGGTCTCGGAGGGGCAGGCGGGCAGTGTCGTCACGCTGCTGTGCGACGGCGGGGAGCGGTACGCGAACACGTACTACGACGATGCTTGGCTGGCGCAGAAGAACATCGACATCGCGCCTTATCTGGACAAGTACCGCGAGTTCTTGGTGAGCGGGAAGCTCGCTCCGGAGGCCTGAGGGTCAGGTGGTCGTGAGTGGCGATTCGGGTTAGAACCGTCTTTACCACTCACGAGGCGTCAGAGGGCCAGCGCGACCGCGCTCAGCACCGCCCACCCCAGCATCGCGAACCCGGTGTCCCGCAGCGCCGGGATCAGCGCCCGCCCCTGCGCGCCGCCGCCGACGGCCTTGACCGACTTCAGCAGCAACGGCGCGGTCACCAGGCCCAGCAGCGCCCACGGCGTCACGAAGGCGAGCAGCACGCTCACGACGTACGGGACGGCGACCAGCGTCAGGTAAAGCCGGCGGGTGCCGCCATCACCGAGCCGGGTGGCGAGGGTGCGCTTGCCGGACTCGATGTCGGTCGGGATGTCGCGGAGGTTGTTGGCGGTCAGCACACCGGTCGAGAACGAGCCGACGGCGACCGCGCAGCCGAGCGCGGCCCAGCTCAGCTGTCCGGCTTGGACGTACACGGTGCCCAGCACGCCGGCCAGCCCGAAGAAGACGAAGACCGCGATCTCGCCGAAACCGTAGTAGCCGTAAGGCTTTTTGCCGCCGGTGTAGAACCAGGCGCCCAGGATGCAGACCGCGCCCATCGCCAGCAGCCACCACAGTCCGCTGATCGCGACGAGCACGAGCCCCAGGACGCCTGCGAGCCCGAGTGCGACGAGAGCGGCCGCCAGAACGGCCTTCGGCTTCGCGACCCCGGAGCCGACCAGCCGCAGCGGGCCGACGCGGTTCTCGTCGGTGCCGCGGATGCCGTCGGAGTAGTCGTTGGCGTAGTTGACGCCGACGATCAGCGAAAGCGAGACGAGCAACGCGAGAATCGAGCGCGGCCAGGAGAAGCCGTCGAGCGCGACCGCCGCGCCGACTCCGGCGACCACCGGCGCCACCGCGTTGGGCAGCGTCCGCGGGCGCGCCCCTTCGATCCATTCACCAGCAGTCGCCATGCCGCCATTCTGGCCCTGGCCACTACCGGCCGGTATGCGGGGCTCGTCACCTGCCCGGCCATCGCGAGCAGGTGACGAGCGGCCCTACTTCAGGTCGTCGATCGCGTCTTCCAGGGTCCAGGTGAGCGTGCCGCTGTTCGGAACGGCGGTCTCCGGTTCGTCCGCCAGCGCGGGCCCGGCCAAAGCGACCAGTCCCATCGTGACGGCGGTGCAGGCCAATACTGTGCGTGTCCAGCGCGTCATATGTAGACGTAAACCCGCGGGTAATGATCGTGTCAACAACGTCCCGGTAATCGGTGGGGAATTCACGACCTTCGTAGGAGATTCCTGACGGCCGTCCTGTCGACCTTCCCTGGGCCGCGCAGAGGGAGTTCTTCGGCGAACTCGACCCGCTTCGGAGCGGCCGCCGCACCGGCCTCCTCACGGCACGCGGCACGCAGCGATTCGACGTCGCAACCAGCGCCGACGACGAGCGCGACGACGGCTTCACCCCACTCGGGGTCGGGTACTCCGACCACGCACGCGTCCCGGATCCCGGGCTGCGCGGTCAAGATCCGCTCGACGGCCGCGGCGGCCACCTTCACCCCGCCGGTGTTGATCATGTCGTCGATCCGCCCGAGGATCTCCAACCGCCCGTCGGCCGTCCACCGGCCACGGTCGGACGTGCGGAACCGGCCGCCCTCGAAGGCCTCCGCGGTCAGGCCGGGTCGCAGCCGGTAGCCGTGCGCGAGGACGTCACCCGTGATACAGACCCGCTCGTCTTCGAGGTCGACGTGTACTCCGTCCAGCGGTACGCCGTCGTAGACGCAGCCGCTCGCGGTCTCGCTCATGCCGTACGCGGGCACGATCTTCACGCCGGCTTCGGCCGCGCGCTCGCGGAGTCCGGCGGTGGTCGCCGCGGCGCCGACGATGATCGCGTCGAACGCGCGGGCCGCCGCGAGCCCCGGGCCGCCCGCGTCGAGCAACCGCCCGAGCTGAGTCGGCACGAGCGCGGTGTAGCGCGGGCCGTCCAGGGACAGCAGCGGCGCGGCCGCTTCGGCGAAGGCGTCCGGCCGGAAACCGGAGCCGTGCAGGACGGCGGGCGTCGTCCCGGCCAGCAGCGAGCGGACCAGCACCTGCAGCCCGCCGACGTACTGCGCCGGGGTCGCGAGCAACCAGTGCCCCGGCCCGCCGAGCCGCTTGTGGGTGGCGCGAGCAGACGCGGTCAGCGCCGACGCCGACAGCAGCACACCCTTGGGTTCGCCGGTCGACCCGGAGGTGGCGATGATCACCGCGGTCTCGGGCTCGGCCGGGCGCGCCGGCTCCATCGCGTCCCGCAGGGCCTCGGACGAGTAGGGGAGGACGGCGGAGCCGCCGTCGAGCGCCCCGGCCAGTGCCGCGGTCAGCTCGACGATCGACTCCGGACTCCCGTCCACCCCTACCGCACGCATCCCGCCAGGCTAATGCCGAAGGGCACCCCGGCTCAGCACGGAGTCAGGGCGCCACCGTCGCTGAGGTAGTAGTCGGAGAACCAGCCCTGCTTCTGGGTGCCCGCGATCCGTCCCCAGGTCCAGGAGTCGGTGCCGTTGATGTCCTCACCACGCGTGTAGCAGTGGTAGTAGATCAGCGTGCCGCCGTCGACCCAGCCGTACGCGGAGCAGCTGGTGTGCGGGCCGGTGCGGTAGCGCATCCGCTGCTTCGCACGCCCTTCGCCGCTGTCCTTGTTCGTGTGACCGTGGTTGCAGCTCAGGGGCTGGATCGGGTCGGCCTGCGCGGGCGCCGTCCCGCCGGCACCCAGCAGCCCCGCCGCAATGATGCCCGGCAGCGTCAGCGCCGCTCTCCGTAGAGATTTCTTCATGGTCGTTCCCCCTCGAACGAGTCGGGTTTCTCTTTCGAGGGGGAACGTAAGCGCCGCCGAATGCCCTGTTCCAGGCCTTTTCGCCGGGCCGAAAAGGGGTCAGTAGTAGTAGGGGAACGCCGACCAGTCGGGGGAGCGCTTCTCCAGGAAGGAGTCGCGGCCTTCGACGGCCTCGTCCTGCATGTACGCGAGCCGGGTGGTCTCGCCGGCGAACAGCTGCTGGCCGACCAGGCCGTCGTCGGTGAGGTTGAACGCGTACTTGAGCATCCGCTGCGCCGTCGGCGACTTGCCGTTGATCGCCCACGCCCAGTCCAGCGCCTCGGCCTCGAGCTTCGCGTGCGGGACGGCGGAGTTGACCGCGCCCATCGCCTGCATCTGCTCGGCCGTGTACTCGCGCCCGAGGAAGAAGATCTCCCGCGCGAACTTCTGCCCGACCTGCTTGGCCAGATACGCCGAGCCGTAGCCGCCGTCGAAGGAGCCGACGTCGGCGTCGGTCTGCTTGAACCGCGCGTGCTCGGCCGAAGCCAGCGTGAGGTCGCACACCACGTGCAGCGAATGCCCGCCGCCGGCCGCCCACCCCGGGACCACGGCGATGACCACCTTCGGCATGAACCTGATCAGCCGCTGGACCTCGAGAATGTGCAGCCTGCCTGCCCTGGCCGGATCGATCGTGTCGGAGGTCTCCCCGTCCGCGTACTGATACCCGGAGCGTCCGCGAATACGCTGGTCACCACCGGAGCAGAACGCCCAGCCGCCGTCCTTCGGCGACGGGCCGTTGCCGGTGAGCAGGACGCAGCCGACGTCCGAGCTCATCCGCGCGTGGTCGAGCGCGCGGTACAGCTCGTCGACGGTGTGCGGGCGGAAGGCGTTGCGGACCTCGGGACGGTCGAACGCGACACGTACGACACGTTTGCCTGAGCGGCTCTCAGAGGAGCGGTGATAGGTGATGTCGGTGAAGTCGAAACCTTCGACCTCGGTCCACAAGGCCGGGTCGAACAGCTCGGAAACCTGGGCGTCATCCACGTTTGGGAGAATAGGACGTGTGGCCGTGAGTCGTAGTGTGAAACCCGAGGTCTGCCGGTGAATCCTTCCACCGCGCAGGCCAGGGTCATCGTCGACGAACTCGTCCGCAACACCGTCTCGCACGTCGTCCTCTGCCCGGGCTCACGCAACGCCCCACTGTCGATCGCGCTGTACGACGCGGCGGCCGCCGGACGCCTCCAGTTGCACGTCCGCATCGACGAACGCGGCGCCGCCTTCCTCGCCCTCGGCATCGCCGCGCGCACCGGCCGCCCCGTCGCCGTGCTGTGCACCTCGGGCACCGCGGCCGCGAACTTCCACCCCGCCGTGCTGGAGGCCGATCGCGCGGGGGTCCCGCTGATCGTGCTGACCGCCGACCGCCCGCCCGAGATGCGGGCCGCCGGCGCGAGCCAGGTCATCGACCAGCACCAGCTCTACGGCAACGCCATCCGCTACTTCGACGAGCTCGCCGTCGCCGAACGCCGTGCCGGGCAGAACTCGTACTGGCGCGGCCAGATCTGCCGCGCCTGGAACGCCGCGTACGGCGAATGGCGCTGCGGGCCCGTGCACCTGAACATCCCGTTCCGGGAGCCGCTCGTGCCGGACGTCGATGATGACGGAGAGTGGTACGAGTCACTCGAAGGGCGTCCCGACGGCGCTCGCTGGACCGAGCTGCCCGACTTCGGCGCGCTTCCCTCGTTCGTGGTGCCCTCGGCCCGGTCCGGCCTGGTCATCGCGTGCGACACCGGTGTGCAGGCGGCCAGCGAATGGGCCGAACTGCACGGCTGGCCGGTCGTCTCCGAGACCGGCGGCATCGGGATGGCCGGCGCGACGGCGATCTCGTCCGGCGCGTGGCTGCTCGGTGTCGAGGAGTTCATCTCGCGGCACAAGCCCGAACAGGTCCTCTGCATCGGCCGCCCGACGGTGTTCCGGCAAGTCCAGCGGGTGCTGTCCGATCCGGACGTCGAGGTGCTGCTGGTCCGGCCCGATTCGGACTGGCCCGCGCCCGCGCACAACGTCCGCCAGGTCGGCCAGTGGTTCGACGAGCCGTCCAAACCGGCCGACCCGGAATGGCTGGCGAGCTGGCAGCGCGCGGACAAGGCGGCGTCGGCGGCGGTGACCGAAGCGCTGGCCGCGGAACCGTGGCCGAGCGGGCTGCGCCTGGCGACCGAACTCGTCGACGCGGTTCCGGAAGGGTCCCTGCTGGTCGTCGGCTCGTCCAACCCGACGCGTGACGTCGCGCTCGCCGGACGGCTGCGGCCCGACGTCCTCGTGCACCGCAACCGCGGCGTCGCCGGGATCGACGGCATGGTCTCGACCGCGATCGGCGCCGCGACCGTCCACAGGGGACATTCGTACGCCCTGCTCGGCGATCTGACGTTCCTGCACGACGCGAGCGGTCTGCTGACCGGGCCCGCCGAACAGCGTCCCGACCTGACGATCGTGGTGCTCAACGACGACGGCGGCGGCATCTTCTCCCTGCTGGAGCAGGGGGCGCCGGAGCACAACGCCGGTTTCGAGCGCGTCTTCGGGACGCCGCACGGGGCCGATCTGGGCGCGCTGTGCGCCGGTTACCGCGTGCCGCACGTCGTCGCCGAGACGCTCACCGAGTTCCGCGAGGCGCTCAAGCCCGCGCCGGGGCTGCGGGTGGTGGAGGTCCGCGTGGACCGAACGCGGCACCGCGAGCTGCACGCGCGCCTCCGTACGGCGGTTTCCTCCGCGGTGCGGGCTGTCTAGCCGTTTTTGATCTCAGTCCAGGGGTTAGGAACCCCTCCTTTGGACGTGTCTGGAGCATGATCGGCTGGCTACGTTCGAGCGCGCTGACAAATCCTGGGAGGATTCGCAATGCGCTTGAAGACTCGCGCCGGCTTCGCCGGATTGACCGCGGGCGTCGTCTCGGTGCTGCTCGCCGGTTCCGCGGCGGCCGCACCCGCGCCCGGCTCGATCGGCATCGGCGACCCGTACTACCCGCACGCCGGTAACGGCGGCTACGACGTCGGGCACTACGACCTGCGGCTGACCTACCAGCCCGCGACCGACCTGCTGTCCGGGGCCACGACGATCCTGCTCACCGCGACGCAGGACCTCTCGGCGTTCAACCTCGACTTCGGCCTGAAGGTGTCGAGCGTCCGCGTGAACAACCGGCCCGCGAAGTTCGCGACGTCGACCGACGGCACCGGCGAGCTGACCGTCACGCCGTCGGCTCCGCTGAAGAAGGGCCAGACGGCCACCGTTGTCGTCGCCTACGCGGACACGCCGTCGAAGGTGAAGATCGACGGGTTCACCGCGTGGAAGAAGACCCCGGACGGCGCGCTCGCCGTCGACGAGCCGCAGAGCGCGGCCTGGTGGTTCCCGTCCAACGACCACCCGACCGATCTGGCCACCTACGACATCTCGGTCGAGGTCCCGAACGACGTCGCGGCGCTGTCGAACGGCACGCTCGTGCGCAAGACGGTGCAGCGGCCCGGCTGGACGCGCTGGAACTGGCGCAGCACCAAACCGCAGGCGACGTACCTCACCTCGCTGGAGGTCGGCAAGTTCGAGGTGAACCAGCAGACCACGCCGGACGGTCAGCCGTTCATCACCGCGTACGGCGCCGACCTCGGCGAATCGCTCGGCGCGGCCAAGGCCAGCATCGAGCGGACACCGGAGATCACCGAATTCCTCGCCTCGAAGTTCGGGCCCTACCCGTTCGAGGCGCAGGGCGGTGTCGTCACCACCGGCATCACCTTCGCGCTGGAGAACCAGACGCGGCCGGTCTACGGCGCCAGGGCGTTCCGGTCCGGCTCCAACACCTCGATCGTCGCGCACGAGCAGGCGCACCAGTGGTTCGGCGACAGCGTCACGCTCGGCAAGTGGAGCGACATCTGGCTGAACGAGGGCTTCGCCTCCTACGGCGAGTTCCTGTGGTCGGAGGAGACCGGCGAGGGCACCGCCGACGAACTCGCGCAGTACATCTACGACTCGGTGCCGGCCGAGGACCCGTTCTGGCAGGTCCTGCCCGCCGACCCGGGTGCGGAGAACCAGTTCGACGCCGCCGTGTACGACCGCGGCGCGCTCGCCGTGCACGCGTTGCGCAAGACCGTGGGCGACGACACGTTCTTCCGGATCCTGCAGACCTGGCAGCAGGTGAAGAAGGCCAAGTCGGCGGTGATCCCGGAGTTCATCGCACTGGCGGAGAAGATCTCGGGCAAACCGCTGTACGACCTGTTCCAGACGTGGCTGTACACCAAGGGCAAGCCCGCGGTGGGCCCGAACGGTGCGCAGGCTTTCCGGGCCGCTGTGGCCCCGGTCGCACCGAAGTCCTACCCGCAGATCAAGGCGACGCACGAATTCCTCGCCGCGCGACACGCCCACTGACGGGTAGCGATACGCTCGCGGCGTGACGGCCAAAACGGAGCGGGTGAGGCGCATCGGGTGGTATGCCGCCCTCGTTGTCGCCTCACTCGTCACCGTGCTCGGCGTCTCGCTGCTGTTCGCCGCCATCCGCAACGACAGCGCGATCGAAGCGGAGCTCGGGCAGGCCACGGCCCAGGTCGAGTCGGTGGCCTTCGACCGCACGATCATCAACTACGCCACCCCCGACGGCATCATCCACAGCCCCGCCAACGGCGTGCTCTACCCGTCCGGACTGGCCGCCGGGCAGCTGGTGAACATCGAGTACGACGTCGGCGACCCGGAACTCGCGCGGGTGGCCGGGCGCTCGGCGGCGAACACCCTGCTGCCGCTGGGCAGCATGATCTTCTTCACCTGGCTGATCGCCGGTCCGCTGCTGTGGTGGATCCGGCGGCAACGGCTGGCCTACCGGCGCTCTCTCGCCGAGTCCGCCGCCTGATCACGCGAGTTGCGCCTTCAATCACGCGAGTCGCGCCCCCAAGCACGCGTGTCGTCCGTCTGATCACGCGTGTCGTCCGATGCGGCACGCGGGCTTGACGTGCGGAAACCGCGAACTCGCGTGATTGAAGGGACGACACGCGTGATCAGAGGCGTAACTCGCGTGATTGGGGGCGGAACTCAGCCGACCGACTCCCGCCACCAACCCAGGACCTCGTCGGCGACGCCGGGGGCAGCGACCAGGAGGGCGTCGACGGGCAGGGCGGTGTCCTCGCCGTGCCGGTCCAGCACGACGGCCCCAGCCTCGATGGCCAGCGCGACCGAGCCGGCGACGTCCCATTCGCGGTAGCTGTGCAGCACCGCCGCGGCGGCGTGCCCCAGCGCGACCTGCGCGATGGCCAGCGCCGCCGAGCCAAGCACCCGGACCCCGGCGTGCGCGGCGGCGGCCCGTTCGATGAACTGGCCCATCCCCGGCCAGACGCCCTTGCGCGTGAGCTCGGTGCAGACGATCGCCCCGGCGGTGCCGCACCGGTCGGTCAGCGTGATCGGCTTGCCGTTCGCCCGGGCGCCGCGGCCGCGCGCGGCGGCGTAGATCTGGGCGCGGTACGGGTCCGCGACCACGCCCACCACCGGTCCCGAGGCGTCGATCAGGGCGAGGCTGTACGCGCACCACGGCACACCGGCGACGTAGTTCGCGGTGCCGTCGACCGGGTCGACCACCCAGCGGTACTCCGCGACGTCGGCACCGTGGTCGGCGCCGAATTCACCGCCGACGACGGGGATACCGGGGAATTCCGCGGTCAGCACGCGGCGGGTGTGGCGTTCGAGGATCCGGTCGGTGTCGGTGACCCAGTCGAAGGGTGAGTCCTTCGGATCGGGCTGGGCGCCCCGGCCGGCGGTCGCGGTGATCACGTCGGTCGCGTCGTTGGCCAGCCGCCCGGCCACTTCGAGGGCCCTCGACACCAGCCCGGGCTCGACGGGCTGAGGCGGCCTAGACGACAGGAGGGTCATGCCTGCCTAGTGTGGCCGAGTCTGGTTTACGGAACACGACCTTGAGATGACATGTCGTCTGTTCCGTTTTTGTTGGCGTGGCCGTCACAACCGGATGCGACAGTGACCGCGTGCGAGTCGCGATAGTCACCGAAAGTTTCCTGCCCCAGGTGAACGGCGTGACCAACTCCGTGCTCCGCGTCGTGGAACACCTCCGCGACCGCGCGCACGACGTGCTGATCATCGCCCCGGGGCCGGGTCCCGTCGAGTACCTCGGCGCCCCGGTCGTGCGCATTCCCGCCCTCGACTTCCCCGGCGTGAACTCCCTCCCGGTCGGCGTGCCGACCAGGACGGTGCTCACCGCGCTGGCCGATTTCGGGCCCGACGTGGTGCATCTGGCGTCGCCGTTCGTGGTCGGCGCCCGAGGGCTCGCCGCGGCCAGGCGGCTGCGGGTGCCGTGTGTCGCGGTGTACCAGACCGACATCGCTGGATTCGCCGCCGCGTACGGCTTCGGCATCGCCGCCCGTGCCGCCTGGCGCTGGGTGCGCCGCCTGCACTCACGGGCCGACCGCACGCTCGCGCCGTCGACGGATTCGGTGGAACAGCTGAAACTGCACGGGATCCCGCGGGTGCACCGCTGGGCGCGCGGCGTCGACATCGAGCGGTTCTCGCCGGTCCACGCCGATCCCGCGTTGCGTGCCGAGCTGGCGCCCAACGGCGAACTGCTGGTCGGTTTCGTCGGCAGACTCGCACCCGAGAAGGAGGTCGAGCGGCTGACCGCGCTCGCCGGGGTCGACGGGATCCGCGTGGTCGTCGTCGGTGACGGGCCTGAGCTGCCGATGTTGCGCGAACGCATCCCGGGCGCGGCGTTCCTCGGCGCCCGCTACGGCGAGGAGCTTTCCGCCGCGTACGCGAGCCTCGACGTCTTCGTCCACACAGGACCGCACGAGACGTTCTGTCAGGCCATCCAGGAGGCGATGGCGTCCGGGCTCCCCGTGCTCGCGCCGGACGCGGGCGGGCCGAAGGATCTGGTCCTGCCCGGCCGCACCGGCTATCTGCTCCCCGCCGACCGGGCCGGGTTCGCGACGGCGCTGGTGGACAAGGTGAACGACCTGCGCGACGAAGCGCTCCGGGCCAGGCTGGGGGAGAAGGCGCGCAAGGTCGTACTGGGCCGGACCTGGCCCGCGGTGTGCCACGAACTGGTCGGCCACTACGAGGCCGTCCAGGGCAAGATCGCTCGCGCGGCGTAAAGATGCACATCGTCCAGCTGGCCAACTTCTACGGACCACGCTCGGGCGGCCTGCGGACGGCGCTGCACCATCTCGGCGCCGGGTACGTGGCCAGCGGTCATCAGGTGACCCTCGTGGTGCCCGGGCAGCGCTACGCGGATGAGACGCTGCCCTCGGGCGTACGCCGGTTTTCCCTTCCCGCGCCACAGATTCCCGGTACGGGCGGCTATCGCGCGGTCGATCCGCATCGGGTGCGCGCGGTGCTGAAACGCCTGGAGCCGGACAGGCTCGAAGTGTCCGACAGGCTCACCCTGCGCGGTATGGGTGTCTGGGCGCGGCGCAACGGCGTGCCCAGCATGGTGATCTCGCACGAGCGCCTCGACCGGCTGCTGGAGCAGTTCCTGATGCCCGAACCCGTCGCGCGGCGCGTCGCGGACGTCGCGAACCGGCGGATGGCGCGGCACTACGACACGGTGGTCTGCACGACGGCGTTCGCCCGCGCGGAGTTCGACCGGATCGCCGCGCCGAACGTGCGGCGCGTGCCGCTCGGCGTCGACCTCACGACCTTCGCCCCGGCCCGGCGCGACGACGGCTGGCGGCACACGCTGACCGGGAACGCCGACGCGCTGATCGTCCACTGTGGACGACTGTCGCCGGAGAAGCACGTCGAGCGCAGTGTGGACACCGTCGCCGAGCTCACCGAGGCGGGGCACCGCGTACGGCTCGTCATCGCGGGCGACGGGCCCCGCCGACGGGCGCTGGAACGGCGGGCACGCGGCCTTCCGGTGACCTTCCTCGGCTTCCTCTCCGGACGCGGCGACGTCGCCCGGTTGCTGGCCAGCGCCGACGTCTCCCTCGCACCCGGTCCACACGAGACGTTCGGACTCGCGGCGCTGGAGGCGCTCGCTTCGGGCACGCCGGTGGTGGTCTCGGCGTCGTCGGCGCTGCGGGAGATCGTGCGGCCCGGCTGCGGCGAGGCCGTCGACGATCGCGCGCCCGCGTTCGCGGGTGCGGTCACCGGGCTGCTGGAGAGCCCGGAAGACGCGCGGCGTGCGGCCGCGCGGGCTCGCGCGGAGGAATTCGCCTGGCCGCGGGCGGTACGGGGAATGCTCTCCGCGCACACTTGATCACTTTGTATCTTCTTTGTACAACCGGCATTCATCGTCCCCTCACGCCATCGAGCGAGAGGACGGCACGTGAGGTTCGAAGTACTGGGAACGTTCAGCATCTCTTCCGGTTCGGGGTCGGTCCCGCTGCACGGCCGGATGCGGAGAACGCTCCTCGGCGTGCTGCTGGTCCGGGCGAACACCTTCGTCCCGGTGAACGTGCTCACCGAGGCGCTGTGGGACAGCAAGTGGGAGCCGCGGGCGGTGCCGAAGCTGCACTGGCACGTCCACAAGCTGCGGCAGGCCTTGCCCGAGGGCGACCGGCTCGTCTTCGACAACGGCGGCTACCGGCTGGAGGTCCACCCCGGCGAACTCGACGTCGAGACCTTCGAGACGCTGGCGGGCCAGGCGTTGAAGGCCACGGACCCGGCGCAGCGGGCCTCGCTGATCCGGCAGGCCCTCACGCACTGGCACGGCGCGCCCTACGAAGGCCTCGACGTCCCCCTGCTCTCGGACGAGACGATGCGGCTCTCGGAGCACCGCCTGGTCCTGCTCGAAGAGCTCTACCAGGCGGAACTCGACCTCGGGCGGCACGCGAGCGCGGCCGTCGAGCTGGCCGATCTGGTGCGCCGGCACCCCTTGCGGCAGCGTGCCCAGTACCTCCTGATGGACGCCCTGTGGCGAGCCGGCCGCACATCCGACGCGCTGGCGGCGTACCGGCGTGCGCGCCGGATCTCGGTCGATCAGCTCGGCCTCGAACCGGGGCCGGAACTGCGGTTGCTGGAGCGGAGGATCCTCGCCGGCGAGGTCGCGGGGCCGGTGCGCACCGTGCCCCGGCGTTGCTTCACCGGGCCAGGTGAACCTACGGGCTGTCGCTTTGCTCCCGCTTGGGTGACCTGTCTCAGGGCCTCGGGGTTAGTGTTCGGGTATGTCCCGAGCGAGTCTTGACAAGGATCCGCACGAAGTCGCCGCCATGTTCGACGACGTCGCGGACGGCTACGACCGCGCGAATTCGTTCATGACCTTCGGCTTCGACCGCCGCTGGCGCACCATCACCGGCCGGGTGCTGGACGCCAAACGCGGCGAGAAGGTGCTGGACCTCGCGGCGGGCACCGGCGTGTCCACCGTCGAGTACGCGCGCAACGGCGCGTGGTGTCTCGCGGCGGACTTCTCGGTCGGCATGCTCAAGGCGGGCAAGCATCGCGGCGTCCCGATGGTGGCCGCCGACGCGATGAAGCTGCCGTTCGCCGACGGCAGCTTCGACGCGGTGACCATCTCGCTCGCGCTGCGGAACTTCGTCGACACCAAGGCCGCGCTCACCGAGATCGCGCGGGTGGTCAAACCGGGCGGCCGACTGGTGATCTGCGAGGTGTCGACGCCCACATTCCCGCCGATCCGCTTCCTGCACCGGAAGTTCATCGCGAAGCTGCTCACCTGGGTCGGCGCCAGGACCTCGTCGAACCCCGAGGCCTACTCCTACCTGGCCGAATCCATGCTGGCGTGGCCGGATCAGCGGACGCTGGGCGAGATCATCGCGAGCGCCGGGTGGACCGAGGTGGAGTGGCTGAACCTCACGTTCGGCGTCGTCGCCATCCACCGCGCCAAAAAGCCGACTGTAAATTCATAGGCATGACACGTCGCAACCCTGACCACGACGCCGAGGTCATCGTCGTCGGTGCCGGTCCGGCCGGGTCCACCGCCGCCACGTACCTCGCCCGCGCGGGCGTCGACGTGCTGCTGCTGGAGAAGACCGAGTTCCCGCGCGAGAAGGTGTGCGGCGACGGCCTGACCCCGCGCGGCGTCAAGCAGCTCATCGACCTGGGGATCGACACCAGTGAGGACGCGGGCTGGGTGCACAGCCGCGGCCTGCGGATCCTCACCGGCGAGCTCACGCTGGAACTGGACTGGCCGGACCTCACGAGCTACCCGCCGTACGGCGTTTCGCGGACCCGCCAGGACTTCGACGACCTGCTCGCGAAGACCGCGGTGAAGGCAGGCGCGCGGCTCTACGAGCGCACCACCGTCACCGGTGCGGTGACCAGCCCGACCGGCCGCGTGATCGGCGTCGAGGCGAAGGTCGGCCCGGAGAAGACGCCGGTGAGCTACCGCGCTCCGCTGGTGCTGGCCTGCGACGGCGTCTCCGCGCGGCTCGCGCTGAGCGTCGGCATCCAGAAGAACGAGAAGCGCCCGATGGGCGTCGCGGTGCGGCAGTACTACAAGAGCCCGCGTCACGACGACCCGTTCATCGAGGGGCACCTGGAGCTGTGGGACCGCTCGGACCCGCGCGACCCGAAGCTGCTGCCCGGCTACGGCTGGGCGTTCCCGCTGGGCGACGGCACGGTGAACGTCGGCCTCGGCATGCTGTCGACGTCGGCCGCGTTCCGCAGCACCGACTACCGCGCGCTGCTGCGCCAGTGGCTCGACGGGACCCCCGAGGAATGGGGCTACCGCGAGGAGAACGCCATCGGCAAGGTCGGCGGCGCCGGTCTCCCGATGGGCTTCAACCGCACCCCGCACTACCGCGACGGCCTGCTGCTGCTCGGCGACGCGGGTGGCATGGTCAGCCCGTTCAACGGCGAGGGCATCTCGGCCGCGATGGAGTCCGCGCAGCTGGCGTCGGAGTTCGTCGTGCAGGCGCTGGCGCGGCGCGAAGGACCTTCGCGCGAGCGGGCGCTGGAGGGCTACCCGCGCGCCGTCGCGGAGCTGATGGGCGGCTACTACCGGCTCGGCAACGTGTTCGCGAAGCTGATCGGGAAGCCGAAGGTCATGCACGCCGCGACGAAGTACGGCCTCCGGATCAACTCGATCCTTCCGTTGGTCTACAAGGGACTTTCGGGTTGCTACGACGCCAAGGGCGGGGACGGCGTCGACCGTCTCATCGCTGCTCTGGCGCGGGCGACTCCCTCTCCGCGCTGACGCTGGGCTGAAGGGGCCCTTCGCCGCATCTCACGCGGTGAAGGGCCCCTTCCCTCGGCTCAGCCGCGTGAAGGGGGCCTTCACTCGCTTCGGGAGGGGCGAGGCGGCGGTGCGGCCTGGGGCGCGGTGGTCGTGAGTGGCGATTCGGGTTAGAACCCGAATCGCCACTCACGACCACCTGTACCGAGACGGTGGTTTCACGTGATTGAGCGGACGGCACCTGTGATCCGACGGACGACACACGTGACCAGATGGACGACATGCCCTCGGTGAAGGCCCAGCTGCGAGACGTCCGCTCAGGCACGCGTGTCGTCCCTTGGATCACGTGCGTCGTCCAGCCAGTCACGCAAGACTGTCAGCAGGTAACCGAACACCGAATCGCCACTGATGCCCGCTGGCCCCACGCCTCACCCCGGCTCCCACCTGCGCCGCCCCACACGTCTGGACCAGTCACGGGTACTCCGCGCAGTGGTATCGGTCACAGGACAAATGCGGTCAAACAGCCCCCTGAAGCCGATCTTGAGAACGACGTCGCAGGTCACCGGTACCGCACGCCGGAAGTAACCGTACTGGCCGTGCGGTCAAGTTAGGGCAGCCTTATAGCACGGGGCCTAGGGACAAGAATGTGAGTCACGTCCTACACTCGCCCCATGCTTTGTGAATCGCTTCACATCCTCGACGGGAGGCTTGTGAACTATTTCACAAGCAAGGAGGCCGTCATGCACGGCCCGTAAGGGTTGCCTAACCCTCGGCGGTGTGACCCAGGTGACTTAGGGTGCCGACCGAGGGAAGCGGTGAACCCCGACTCGAAAACCGCAGCGGCGCGGAAAGGATGGCGAAAACCCCGTGCTGATGTTGCCCGTGCTGGCCCAGGCGGACACCTCGAAGGTGCCCAACCTGGACATGTACCTCCCCCTGGTCCTCCTGTTCGTCCTCGCTCTCGCGTTCGCGGTGCTTTCGGTGCTGCTCGGCCCGCTCGTCGGCCCGAGCCGGGCCAACAAGGCGAAGCTCGCGGCCTACGAATGCGGTATCGAACCGTCGCCGCAGCCGGTCGTCGGCGGCGGCCGGATGCCGGTCGCGTACTACATCACCGCGATGCTGTTCATCCTGTTCGACATCGAGATGGTCTTCCTCTACCCGTTCGCGGTCTCCGCGGACGCGCTGGGCATGTTCGGCCTGGTGGAGATCGTGCTGTTCATCGCGACGGTCGGTTTCGCGTACGCCTACGTGTGGCGTCGCGGCGGCCTGGATTGGAACTAGAGAAGCATGGGCCTCGAAGAAAAACTCCCCAACGGCATCCTCCTGGCCAGTCTCGAAGGCCTGGTGAACTGGGCCCGCAAGAACTCCATGTGGCCCGCCACCTTCGGTCTCGCCTGCTGTGCGATCGAGATGATGACCGTCGGCGGTTCCCGCTACGACATCGCGCGCTTCGGCATGGAGCGCTTCAGCGCGACGCCGCGCCAGGCCGATCTGATGATCGTCGCCGGCCGCGTCACGCAGAAGATGGCGCCGGTGCTCCGCCAGATCTACGACCAGATGGCCGAGCCCAAGTGGGTGCTGGCGATGGGCGTCTGCGCCTCGTCCGGCGGCATGTTCAACAACTACGCCGTGGTGCAGGGCGTCGACCACATCGTCCCGGTCGACATGTACCTCCCCGGCTGCCCGCCGCGCCCCGAGATGCTGCTCGACGCGATCCTGAAGCTGCACGCCAAGATCCAGGACGAGCCGATCAACGCCCGCCGGGCCGCGATCCGCGCCGCCAGCGGTGAGCGCACCGAGCTGATCGCCTCCTCGATCAAGTACGCGAAGAAGTGAGCGACGTGCCCGAAGAAAACTCCCCCGAAACCCCGGAAACCGGCGGCGAGCAGTCCAGCGCCGAACGGCCCGCAGGCGGCCTCGAACCGCAGGGCACCCGTCCGGCCGAGCCGGTCGTCACCGGTAAAGAGCGCCAGGGCATGTTCGGCGTCCGCGGCACCGGTGACACCTCCGGTTACGGCGGCGTCCGCCTCCCCGCGTACAGCCCGCCCCCGGCGGAGCGCCCGTACGGCGGCTGGTTCGACGAGTTCGCCGACGAGTTCTACGCGGCCTTGGCGGACAACAAGATCCCGGCGAACGCGATCCAGCAGACGACCGTCGACCGCGGCGAGATCACCTTCTACGTCTCCCGCGAGCACCTCGTCGAGATCGCCAAGGTCCTGCGCGACGACGCCGGTCTCCGCTTCGAACTGCTCAGCTCGGTGTCCGGCGTCGACTACGGCGTCGACGTGCCGCAGCGGCTCCACTCGGTGTACCACTTCACGTCGATGACCTACCGCCGCCGCATCCGGCTCGAAGTCACCCTCGACATCGAAGACCCGCACGTCCCGTCGCTGGTCGGGGTCTACCCGACGGCCGACTGGCAGGAGCGGGAGGCCTGGGACATGTTCGGCATCGTCTACGACGGTCACCCGGCGCTGACCCGCATCCTCATGCCGGACGACTGGGACGGTCACCCCCAGCGCAAGGACTACCCGCTCGGCGGGATCCCGGTCGAATACAAGGGCGCGGAGATCCCGCCGCCGGACCAGCGGAGGTCGTACTCGTGAGCACCGAACACCTCTCAGACGTCACCACGGGCACCGACACTTCGCCCGAGGGCAGCGACAGCGTCGAGTACGCCGACTCCCGCGAGACCACCGAAGGCCGCGTCTACACCGTCTCCGGCGGTGACTGGGAAGACCTCATCGAGGACTCCCGCCACGACGAGCGCATGGTCATCAACATGGGCCCGCAGCACCCATCGACGCACGGCGTGCTCCGGCTCGTGCTGGAGATGGAGGGCGAGACCGTCACCCAGCTCCGCTCGGTCATCGGCTACCTGCACACCGGGATCGAGAAGAACTGCGAGTACCGCACGTGGACCCAGGGCGTCACCTTCGTGACGCGCATGGACTACCTCGCCCCGCTCTCGACCGAGATGGCGTACTGCCTCGGCGTCGAGAAGCTGCTCGGCATCCAGGCCCCGCGCCGCGCCGAACTGCTGCGCGTGATGCTGCTGGAGATCAACCGCATCGGCTCGCACCTGGTCTACATCGCCACCGGCGGGATGGAACTCGGTGCCACCACGGCGATGACGCTCGGTTTCCGTGAGCGCGAAGAGGTCCTGCACCTGCTGGAGCACCTCACCGGCCTTCGGATGAACCACGCGTTCATCCGCCCCGGTGGGCTCGCGCAGGACATGCCCGCCGACTACCACGAGGTGGTCAGCCAGTTCGTCAAGACGATGGACGAGCGGCTTCCCTTGTACGACAAGCTCTTCACCGGTCAGCCGATCTGGCGCAACCGGCTCAAGGGCGTCGGGTACCTGCCGGTCGACGCGTGCCTCGCGCTCGGTGTCACCGGCCCGGTGCTGCGCAGCGCGGGTCTCCCGTGGGACATGCGCAAGACCGAGCCGTACTCCCGCTACGAGGAGTTCGAGTTCGACATCCCGACCTCCACCGAGGCGGACTGCTGGGCGCGCTACCTGCTGCGTGTCGAGGAGATGCACCAGAGCCTGCGGATCATCAAGCAGTGCCTGAAGAAGCTCGAGCCGGGTCCGGTCATGGTCGAGGACAAGAAGGTCGCCTGGCCGGCGCAGCTCTCGATCGGCAGCGACGGCATGGGCAACTCGCTCGAGCACGTCCGCAAGATCATGGGCCAGTCGATGGAGTCGCTGATCCATCACTTCAAGCTGGTCACCGAGGGCTTCAAGGTCCCGCCGGGCCAGACCTACACCTCCGTGGAGTCGCCGCGCGGTGAACTCGGCGTGCACCTGGTCTCCGACGGCGGCACCAGGCCGCTGCGGGTCCACGTGCGCGAACCGAGCTTCGTGAACCTGCAGTCGATGCCCGCGATGGCCGAAGGCGGCTTGGTGGCGGACGTGATCGCCGCCATCGCCTCGATCGACCCCGTCATGGGGGGAGTGGACCGTTGAGCACCCAGCCCGAAACGACACCGACGCCCGAGCCCGGCACCAGCCTGGCCGAGCAGACCCACATCGCCGCCGGTGGCGACGTCGACGTGATCGCGATCGCGCCGGATCCCGCCGAGGCGGAAGGGATCCTGGAGAACGCGAAGCTCGAAGACATCTTCGACGCCGACACGTACGCCAAGGCGCAGAACCTGATCGCGCGGTACCCGCAGTCGAGGTCGGCGCTGCTGCCGATGCTGCACCTGGTGCAGTCGGTGCAGGGTTACGTGAGCCAGGAGGGCATCGCCTTCTGCGCGCAGAACCTGGACCTCTCCGACGCCGAGGTCAGCGCGGTCGCGACGTTCTACACCATGTACAAGCGCCGCCCGTGCGGCGAGCACCTGGTGAGCGTCTGCACGAACACGCTGTGCGCGGCCATGGGCGGCGACGCGATCTACAAGAAGCTCCAGACGCATCTCGGCTCCGAAGAGAAGCCGTTGGGGCACAACGAGACCGCGGGCACGCCGAACGAGCCCGGCTCGATCACGCTGGAGCACGCCGAATGTCTCGCGGCCTGTGACCTCGCCCCGGTCATCCAGGTCAACTACGAGTACTTCGACAACCAGACCGAGGACAAGGCCGTCGCGCTGGTCGACGCGTTGCAGGCGGGCAAGAAGCCGGCCCCGACGCGCGGCGCGCCGCTGACGAACTTCAAGGGTGCCGAACTGCAGCTCGCCGGGTTCTTCCCGGAGGACGCGCAGCAGTACCGCACGGACGTCGACGGTCCTTCGCAGGCCGTCGAAACCCTGCGGGGCGCGCAGGTCGCGCAGGATCGCGGCTGGACGGCTCCCGCCATGAAGGACGTTCCGCTCCCCGAAGTGGAGAAGAAGTAATGGCCGATCCCATCACCCCGGTCCTCACGAAGCGCTGGCTTTCGCCCAACTCCTGGACGATCCAGTCCTACGAAGCCCTCGAGGGCTACACCGCGATCCGCAAGGCGCTCAAGGCCACTCCCGAGCAGATCGTCCAGCTGGTCAAGGACTCCGGCCTCCGCGGCCGTGGCGGCGCGGGCTTCCCGGCCGGCATCAAGTGGTCCTTCATGCCGCCGAACGAGGACAAGCCGCACTACCTCGTCATCAACGCCGACGAGGGCGAGCCGGGTACCTGCAAGGACATCCCGCTGATGATGGCGGACCCGCACTCGCTGATCGAGGGCTGCATCATCGCCTCGTACGCGATGCGTTCGCACCACTGCTTCATCTACGTCCGCGGCGAGGCGCTGCACTGCATCCGCCGCTTGAACGCTGCCGTGCGCGAGGCGTACGAAGCGGGCTACCTCGGCAAGAACATCCTCGACTCCGGATTCGACCTCGACATCACCGTGCACGCGGGCGCCGGGGCGTACATCTGCGGCGAGGAGACGGCGCTGCTGGACTCGCTGGAAGGCCGTCGCGGCCAGCCGCGGCTCAAGCCGCCGTTCCCGGCCGCCGCGGGCCTCTACGCCGCGCCGACCACGGTGAACAACGTCGAGACCATCGCCAGCGCGCCGTACATCGTCAACGGCGGTTCGAGCTGGTTCCGCGAGATGGGCCGCGAGAAGTCGCCCGGCCCGAAGATCTACTCGATCTCCGGCCACGTCGAGAAGCCCGGCCAGTACGAATGCCCGCTCGGCACCACGCTGCGCGAACTACTGGACATGGCGGGCGGCATGAAGGACGGCATCCCGTTGAAGTTCTGGACGCCGGGTGGTTCGTCCACGCCGATGTTCACCGCCGAGCACCTCGATGTTCCGCTGGACTTCGAAGGCGCGGCGGAAGCCGGGTCGATGCTGGGCACGACGGCCGTGCAGGTCTTCAACGAGACCGTTTCCGTGCCGTGGGCCGTGATGAAGTGGACGCAGTTCTACGAGCACGAGTCCTGCGGCAAGTGCACGCCGTGCCGTGAGGGCACGTACTGGCTGGCGCAGATCCTGGAGCGCATGGTCGAGGGCAAGGGCACCGAGGAGGACATCGACACCCTGCTCGACGTCTGCGACAACATCCTCGGCCGCTCGTTCTGCGCCCTCGGCGACGGCGCGGTCTCGCCGATCCAGAGCGGTATCAAGTACTTCCGGGATGAATTCCTGGCTTTGTGTCAAGCAAACAAGCGCGAATTGGTGGGGGCGCAGGCATGACGATCGCACCCGACAAGCCCGGGACGTCCACAGAGGACACTCCGGTCCCCGAGGGCCACGTCAAGCTGGTCATCGACGGTGAAGAGGTCATCGCGCCCAAGGGCGAGCTGCTGATCCGCACCGCCGAACGGCTCGGCACGGTCATCCCGCGCTTCTGCGACCACCCGCTGCTCGACCCGGCGGGCGCCTGCCGCCAGTGCCTGGTCGAGGTCGAAATGGGTGGCCGCCCGATGCCGAAGCCGCAGGCCTCGTGCACCATGACGGTCGCCGACGGCATGGTCGTGAAGACCCAGCTGACCTCGGCCGTCGCGGACAAGGCCCAGCAAGGTGTGATGGAGCTGCTGCTCATCAACCACCCGCTGGACTGCCCGATCTGTGACAAGGGCGGCGAATGCCCGCTGCAGAACCAGGCGCTCGCGCACGGCCGCGCGGATTCCCGCTTCGTCGACCAGAAGCGGACCTTCGCGAAGCCGCTGCCGATCTCCTCGCAGGTGCTGCTGGACCGGGAGCGTTGCGTGCTCTGCCAGCGCTGCACCCGGTTCTCCCGCGAGATCGCCGGCGACCCGTTCATCGAGCTCCTCGAACGCGGCGCCCACCAGCAGATCGGCACCGCCGAGACCGCGGACGTGCTGGACCTGGCCTCGCGCACGACGTCGGGCCAGCCGTTCCAGTCGTACTTCTCCGGCAACGTCATCCAGATCTGCCCGGTCGGCGCGCTGACGTCGGCCGCGTATCGGTTCCGTTCGCGGCCGTTCGACCTGGTGTCCTCGCCGAGCGTGTGCGAGCACTGCTCGTCCGGCTGCGCCGAGCGGACCGACTTCCGCCGCGGCAAGGTCATGCGGAAGCTCGCGGGCGACGACCCCGAGGTCAACGAAGAGTGGCTCTGCGACAAGGGCCGCTTCGCGTTCCGTTACTCGACCGCGGACGACCGCATCCGGCGCCCGCTGGTCCGCAACGCCGACGGCGTGCTCGAAGAGGCTTCCTGGACCGACGCGCTGCGCGCGGCCGCCGAAGGGCTGGCCAAGGCGCGCGACGGCAAGGGCGCCGCGGTGCTGACCGGTGGCCGTCTGACCGTCGAGGACGCCTACGCGTACTCGAAGTTCGCGCGGATCGCCTTGGGCACCAACGACATCGACTTCCGCGCCCGCCCGCATTCGGCCGAGGAGCTGGGCTTCCTCGCGTCGCACGTGGTCGGGACGACGCCGGAAAGCGGAGTCACCTTCGGCGAGATCGAGCGGGCGCGCACGGTGCTGTGCGTCGCGTTCGAGCCGGAGGACGAAGCGCCGATCGTGTTCCTGCGGCTGCGCAAGGCGGCCCGCAAGAACCGCACCCGCGTCGTCCACTTGGGACAGTGGACCACCTCGTCGGTCCGCAAGACCTTCGGCGAACTCCTGGCTTGCGCTCCGGGCTCCGAGGCCGCCGCGATCGACGGCATCGCGCAGCACGCGCAGGACGTCGACCAGGCGCTGGCCGCCGAAGGGGCCGTGATTCTCGTCGGCGAGCGTGCCGCCGAGGTCCCGGGTCTCTTCTCGGCCCTGCACCGGCTGGTGGAGCGCACCGGCGCCCGGCTCGCGTGGATCCCGCGTCGCGCGGGTGAACGCGGTGCCCTGGCGGCGGGCGCGGCGCCGACGCTGCTGCCCGGCGGCCGCCCGGTCGCCGACGCCGAGGCTCGCGCCGAGGTCGAAAAGGCTTGGGGCGTCACACTTCCCGCCACGGAAGGCCGCGACACCACCGCCATCCTCAAGGCCGCTTCGGGTCAGGACATCGACGGCCTGCTCGTCGGCGGTGTCGACCCGGACGACCTGCCGGATCCGGACCTGGCCCGTCGCGCGCTCGAGAACGCGAAGTTCGTGGTGAGCCTGGAACTGCGGCACAGCGGGGTCACCGAGCACGCGGACGTCGTCCTCCCGATCGCCCCGGCGGTCGAGAAGGCGGGCAGCTACCTGAACTGGGAAGGCCGCCGTCGCGAGTTCGCCGTCACCCTCGAAGGCACCGGTGCCTTGCCGGACTGCCGGGTGCTCGACACCCTCGCCGTCGAGATGGACGCGGACCTGTTCACCCAGACCCCGGCCGCTTCCGCCGCCGATCTGGCCAAGCTGCCTGCTAGGAACGGGGCGTTCCTTGCGGAATTTGCAAGTAACGGACCGTTCATTGCACGCGCCGAGCCCAAGAACGGGCAGGTCCTCCTCGCCACCTGGCGCCAGCTGATCGACAACGGTTCGCTGCAGGACGGCGAGCCGCACCTCAAGGGCACCCAGCGCGAGGTCGTCGCCAAGCTCTCGGCGAAGACCGCCGAAGGCCTGGGCGGCAGCGTCAAGGTCTCCACCGAACGCGGTTCCATCACGTTGCCGATCGAGGTCGCCGACCTGCCGGACGGCGTCGTGTGGCTCCCGGGCAACTCCGACGGCTCGGCCGTCCGCGCCTCTCTCTGCGCGGGCCACGGCTCGGCCGTCACCCTCACCGGAGGTGAGAAGTGACTCCGTTGCTCAGCCAGATGCCGGACGCCGCCGAGCGGGCGGCGCTGCTGGCGGACGACCCGTTGTGGCTGGTCCTGCTCAAGACGGTCGTCATCCTGCTGATCGGCCCGATCCTGACGATCTTCCTGATCGTCTGGGAGCGCAAGGCCGTCGGCCGGATGCAGAACCGTCCCGGCCCCAACCGGGTCGGGCCCGGCGGCTACCTGCAGTCCCTCGCGGACGCGATCAAGCTGCCGTTCAAGGAACAGATCATCCCGGACACCGCCGACCGCAAGGTGTACTTCCTCGCGCCGGTGATCTCCGCGGTGCCGGCGCTGATCGCGCTGGCGGCGATCCCGTTCGGGCCGGTCGTCTCGATCTTCGGTGAGCGGACCGTGCTCCAGCTGGTCGACCTGCCGGTCGGCGTGCTGGTGATCCTGGCCTGCTCCTCGATCGGGGTGTACGGCCTCGTGCTGGCGGGCTGGTCGTCCGGCTCGCCGTACCCGCTGCTCGGCGGGCTGCGAAGCGCGGCTCAGGTGATCTCCTACGAGATCGCGATGGGTCTTTCGATCGTCGGCGTGATCCTCTACTCGGGCTCGATGTCCACCTCGGCGATCGTCGACTCCCAGCAGACCGGCTGGTACTTCTACCTGCTGCTGCCGAGTTTCGTGATCTACCTGATCTCCATGGTCGGTGAGACCAACCGCGCGCCGTTCGACCTCCCCGAGGCCGAATCCGAGCTGGTCGGCGGGTTCCACACCGAGTACAGCTCGATGAAGTTCGCGATGTTCTTCCTCGCCGAGTACGTCAACATGGTGATCGTCTCGGCGTTCGCGACCACGTTGTTCCTCGGTGGCTGGAAGTTCCCGTTCGTCGGCGCGGACCACGCGCTGAACCAGGGCTGGCTCCCGCTGATCTGGTTCACCGCCAAGCTGTTCATCCTGCTGTTCGGCTTCATCTGGCTGCGCGGCACGCTGCCGCGGCTGCGGTACGACCAGTTCATGCGCCTGGGCTGGAAGGTCCTGGTGCCGGTCAACCTGGTCTGGATCGTCGTGATCGTCACGGTCCGCGCGATCAAGAACTCGGGTGGCCTGTCCACCCCGCAGATCCTCATCGGCGGCGGCGCGCTCATCCTCGTCGTCGTCATCCTGAGCCTGCTGCTGCCGGACAAGAAGGTCCCGGAAGACGACTACGTCCCGGTGACCGGCGGCGGGTTCCCCGTGCCGCCGCTCGACCTGCAGGTCCCGGAGAAGACCCCGCGTCAGAAGGCCCTCGCGAAGGCCGAAGCCCGGGCTGCCAAGCGCAAGCCCGCGGCGGTTTCCAGTGGAAGGGAGGCCGGCGATGGGGATGTTTGATCCCATCAAGGGTTTCGGTGTCACCTTCGGCATGATGTTCAAGAAGGTCGCCACCGAGGAGTACCCGGAGGCGGGCGCCCCCGCGGCTCCGCGGTATCACGGCAGGCACCAGCTCAACCGGCATCCGGACGGGCTGGAGAAATGCGTCGGCTGCGAGCTGTGCGCGTGGGCCTGCCCGGCGGACGCGATCTTCGTCGAAGGCGGCGACAACACCGAAGAGGCGCGGTACTCGCCCGGTGAGCGGTACGGCGCCGACTACCAGATCAACTACCTGCGCTGCATCGGCTGCGGGTTGTGCGTCGAGGCCTGCCCGACCCGGTCCCTGACGATGATCAACTTCTACGAGCTGGCCGACGACGACCGGCAGCGGTTGATCTACACCAAGGAAGACCTCCTCGCGCCGCTGCTGCCCGGCATGGAGCAGCCGCCGCACCCGATGCGGCTGGGCGACAACGAGCAGGACTACTACGTCAACGGTCCAGAACTCGCACGGAAGCCCGCTGAGTCGAAGGAGCCGGTCCAGTGATCACGGCTTTCCTCGCGCAGACGGACGTTTCGGCCGGGATCACCACCGGCGAGACCATCGCGTTCTGGGTGCTCGGCCCGCTCGCGCTGCTCGGCGGGCTCGGCATGATCTTCTCCCGCAACGCCGTGCACTCGGCGCTGTGGCTGGTCCTCACGATGCTGTGCCTCGGCGCGCTGTACATGATCCAGCAGGCGCCTTTCCTCGGCTTCACGCAGATCATCGTCTACACCGGCGCGATCATGATGCTGTTCCTGTTCGTGCTGATGCTGGTCGGCCGGGAGAGTTCCGACTCGGTCGTCGAAGTGCTGCGCGGGCAGCGGGTCATGGCGACCCTGCTCGGCATCGGCGTCGGCGGCCTGCTCGCCGCGGGTCTCGCCCGCGCGCTGGCCAACGTCACCCCGGCGCTGCCGCGTGATCCGGCGAACCTCGACGGCGGCGGCCCCGGCGGGCTGGGACGGCTCATCTTCACCAAGTACCTGTTCCCGTTCGAGCTCACCTCGGCGCTGCTGATCACCGCCGCGCTCGGCGCGATGGTGCTGGCGTTCACCGACCGGCACGCCAAGGGCGGCAAGAAGAACCAGAAGGAACTCGTCGTCGACCGGTTCACCGGCAAGCACGACCGGCCTTCGCCGCTGCCCGGCCCGGGTGTGTTCGCCACGGCCAACTCGGTCGCCACCCCGGCGCTGCTGCCCGACGGCTCGATCGCCAGGGAGTCGCTTTCGGAGATCATCGAGTCGACTTCGGCCGCGCAGCTGGAAACCGAACGGAAGCAGGTCGCCGGGACCGACGAAGGTCCGGACGCCCACGCTCTGGTCGGCAAGTCTGAAGGGGAGAAGGAATGACCCCGACGTACTACCTGCTCCTGTCCGCGCTGCTGTTCGCCATCGGCGCGGTCGGGGTGCTGGTGCGCCGCAACGCGATCGTCGTGTTCATGTGCATCGAGCTGATGCTGAACGCGGCGAACCTGTCCCTGGTCACGTTCGCCCGGATCAACGGGTCGCTGGACGGCCAGGTGATGGCGTTCTTCGTGATGGTCGTCGCCGCCGCCGAGGTCGTGGTGGGGCTCGCGATCATCATGGCGATCTTCCGCACCCGGCGCTCGGCCTCGGTCGACGACACCAACCTGCTGAAGTACTAGGGAGCACCGAGAGTGACCGCATCATCGTGGCTGCTGGTGGCCTTTCCCGCCCTCGGCGCCCTGATTCTTCTGCTGGCCGGTAAACGCGCTCGTCCTTGGGGACACCTTCTCGGCAGCGCCACCGTCACGCTGTCCTTCGTGTACGGCCTGATCCTGTTCTTCACGGCCGACACGAAGGCCACCGCCGACGTCAAGCTGTTCTCGTGGATCCCGGTTTCGGCGCTGCAGGTCGACTTCGGGCTGCGGATCGACGCGCTGTCGCTGACGTTCGTGCTGCTGATCACCGGCGTCGGCATGCTGATCCACTTCTACTCGATCGGCTACATGGCCGAGGACCGTGACCGGTCGAGGTTCTTCGCGTACCTCAACCTGTTCGTCGCCTCGATGCTGATCCTGGTGCTGGGCAACAGCTTCGTGACGCTGTACCTCGGCTGGGAAGGCGTGGGTCTCGCGTCGTACCTGCTCATCGGCTGGTACCAGGACCGCCCGTCCGCGGCCACCGCGGCGAAGAAGGCGTTCCTGATGAACCGCGTCGGTGACGTCGGGCTCGCGCTGGCGATCTTCCTGATGTTCAAGTACGTCGGGAGCACCGGTTACGCCGAGGTGTTCGGCGCCGTCGGCCAGATCCCGACCGGTGCGGTCACCGCGATCGCGATCCTCCTGCTGCTGGGCGCCTGCGGTAAGTCCGGCCAGTTCCCGCTGCAGGCCTGGCTTCCCGACGCGATGGAGGGCCCGACCCCGGTCTCGGCCCTCATCCACGCGGCGACGATGGTCACCGCCGGCGTCTACCTGGTCGCCCGCGCGCACGAGATTTTCAACGCCACCGCGGACGGCCGCCTGATCGTCACCCTCGTCGGCACGGTCACGCTGCTGATCGGATGCATCATCGGTTGCGCCTACGACGACATCAAGAAGGTCCTGGCGTACTCCACGGTCAGCCAGATCGGCTACATGATGCTCGCCGTCGGCCTCGGGCCGATCGCCTACGCGCTCGGCATCATGCACCTGGTGGCGCACGGTTTCTTCAAGGCCGGACTGTTCCTCGGGGCCGGTTCGGTCATGCACGCCATGAACGACGAGGTCGACATGCGGAAGTTCGGCGGGCTGCGCAAGCACTTGCCGGTCACCTTCTGGACCTTCGCCCTCGGCTACCTGGCGCTGATCGGCATCCCGCCGCTCTCGGGCTTCTTCACCAAGGACGCGATCATCGAAGCGGCGCTGTCGCAGGGCGGCTGGCGCGGCTGGGTGATGGGTGGCGCGGCACTGCTCGGCGCCGGCCTCACCGCGTTCTACATGACCCGCCTGATGGTGATGACCTTCTTCGGCAAGGAACGCTGGAAGGAGATCAAGAGCTCCGACGGCCGCGACTTCCACCCGCACGAATCGCCCGCGGTGATGAAGTGGCCGATGATCATCCTGGCGATCGGCTCGATCGGTGCCGGTGCGTTCTTCGCCCTCGGCGACCGGTTCGCCGAATGGCTCTCGCCGGTGGTCGGCCCGCTCGAAGAGGGTGGCCACAGCGTCATCCCGCACGCGCTGGTGCCGATCCTCACCGTGGCGCTTTCGGTGCTCGGCGCGGCGGCGGCGTGGCTCTTCGTCGGCCGTAAGGACGTTCCGGTGGAACGCCCCGAGCGGGTCTCGGCCGTGGTCAAGGCCGCGCGCAACGACCTCTACGGCAACACCCTGAACGAGACGCTGGTCGCCCGCCCGGGCACCTGGCTCGCCAGGGCGCTGGTCTACGTGGACAACCGCGGCGTCGACGGCGCGGTCAACGGGATCGCCGCCGCGCTCGGCGGCGGATCCGGGCGCCTGCGCCGCCTGCAGACCGGCTTCGTCCGCTCGTACGCACTGTCCATGCTGGGCGGCACATTCCTGCTTCTGGCGGCACTTCTGCTGGTGAGGTTCGCATGACTGCAAAAGCCATCACGCGGCTTGCGCGCTTCCGCGATTGCGTCGACAGGGCGCGACTTCCGCTGTCTGGCTCAGGTCTCGAGTCAGGGCGCCCTGCCCCCGCGATCGCGGGGCCTTCGGCCGGGGCGCGCTCTGTGGTTGATTCGGCTGCCGCGACTCTTGTGAGGACCCTCCCATGACACTGGTACTCGCAACCATCCTGCTGCCGCTCGTCGGCGCCGCGGTCGTCGCGGGGATGAAGAAGAACGACAGGCTCGCGACGCTCACCGCGCTCGTGGTGTCGCTCCTGACGTTCCTGCTGGTGATCCCGATGTGGGCGAGCTACACGCCTTCGGGGGACCGCATCCAGCAGAAGTCCTCGATGGACTGGATCCCGAACTTCGGCATCCACATCTCGTTCGGCATCGACGGCATCGCGCTGGTGATGATCGCGGTCATCGGCCTGCTGGTGCCGATCGTGGTCGGCGCGCTGGGCCTGACCGACAAGCTCCCGGCCGGGCGCTCGGCGGGCGGGTTCCTGTCGCTGATCCTGGTGCAGGAGGCGCTGACCATCGCGGTGTTCGCCGCGACCGACGTCTTCCTGTTCTACGTGCTGTTCGAGATCATGCTGATCCCGATGTACTTCCTGATCGGCGGCTACGGCGGCGCGAACCGGCAGTACGCGGCGGTCAAGTTCTTCCTGTACTCGTTCCTCGGCGGCCTGATCATGCTGGCCTCGGCGATCGGGGCGTACTCGCTCGCGTCGGACAAGCTCGGCAAGGGCAGCTTCGACTGGGAAACCCTCGTCACGGTCGTCCGCGACGCTCCGCTGGGCACGCAGATCTGGCTGTTCCTCGGGTTCTTCCTCGCGTTCGCGATCAAGGCCCCGCTGGTGCCGTTCCACACCTGGCTGCCGGACGCCGCGGGCCAGGCGCCCATCGGCGTCGCGGTGCTGCTGGTCGGCGTGCTGGACAAGGTCGGCACGTTCGGGTTCCTGCGCTACTGCCTCCCGATGTTCCCCGACGCCAGCAAGGAACTCGCGCCGTGGGTGCTGGTGCTCGCTGTCGCGGGTGTCCTTTATGGATCGATCCTCGCGGCCGGGCAGCGCGATATGAAGCGCTTCATCGCGTACGTGTCGATCGCCCACTTCGGCTTCATCGCACTGGGCATCTTCACCTTCAACGAGCAGGCGATGGTCGGCTCGGTGTCGTACATGCTGAACCACAGCCTCGCCACCGGCATGCTGATCGTGGTCGTCGGCCTGATCGTGATGCGCGGCGGATCCACCAGGATCTCCGACTACGGCGGCATGGCGAAGGTGACCCCGCTGCTCGGCGGGATGCTGCTCATCGCCGGTCTGTCCACTTTGTCCCTGCCGGGCACGAACTCCTTCATCAGTGAGTTCCTGGTGCTGCTGGGGTCCTTTGTGGACTACCCGGTGTACACGATCATCGCGACGGTCGGCATGGTGCTGGCCGCGGCTTACGTGCTCTGGCTCTACCAGCGCGTCATGCAGGGGCCCGTCCGCGGCGACGCCCTGATCGGCGCCGGTGGCGGACCGGGGACGGCCATGGCTCCGGAACTCGGGGCCACCAAAGCCATCAAGGACCTCGGCGGCCGGGAGATCGCGATCCTGGCGCCGATGGTCGTGCTGATCATCGCGCTCGGGTTCTATCCCAAGCCGGTGCTCGACACGATCACCCCGTCGGTGCAGGCGACGATGTCGTCCGTGCAGGGAGGCAAGTAAACCGTGCTCTTCTTGACTCAGGCGCCACCGGTGCAGGTGCCGTCGATCGACTACTTCGCCGTCACGCCGATCCTGATCATCCTCGGGGCCGCGTGTGTCAGCGTGCTGTTCGAAGCCTTCCTGCCCAAGCACATGCGGTGGCCTTCGCAGGTCTTCCTGTCCCTGGTCGGGATCGGGGCGGCGGGCGTCTTCCTCGCCTGGTACGCCAGCACTTCCGCGCCGAAGGGCGGCGTCACGACCTTCAGCGGCGCCATCGCCGTCGACCGGCCGTCGCTGTTCCTGTGGGGCACGCTGCTGGCGCTCGCACTGGGCGCGCTGCTGCTGATCGCGGACCGCTCGGTCGAGCCGGGTGGCGCGTTCGTCGCGCAGGCCGGTATCCGCCCCGGCACGGTCCAGGACCGCGCGCAGGTCGGCACCACCGGCATGCAGACCGAGGTCTTCCCGCTGACGCTGTTCGCGCTCGGCGGCATGATGGCGTTCGTCGCGGCGAACGACCTGCTCACCATGTTCATCGCGCTCGAAGTGCTGAGCCTGCCGCTGTACCTGATGTGCGGTCTGGCCCGTCGCCGTCGCCTGCTCTCGCAGGAGTCCGCGGTCAAGTACTTCCTGCTCGGCGCTTTCTCGTCGGCGTTCTTCCTCTACGGTCTCGCGCTGCTCTACGGCTACGCGAACTCCGTGAAGCTGTCGGACATCGCCAACGCCGCCGCCGGTTCGGACCGGTCGGACACGCTGCTGTTCGCCGGGCTCGGGCTGCTCGCGGTCGGCCTGCTGTTCAAGGGCTCGGTCGGCCCGTTCCACACCTGGACCCCGGACGTCTACCAGGGCGCGCCGACGCCGGTCACCGCGTTCATGGGTGCCTGCACCAAGGTCGCCGCGTTCGGCGGGATCCTGCGGGTGTTCCAGGTGGCGTTCGAGTCGACCAGCTGGGAATGGCGCGGGGTGCTCTGGGCCGTCGCGATCATCTCGATGCTGATCGGCGCGGTGCTGGGCCTGACGCAGACCGACGTGAAGCGCATGATCGCCTACTCGTCCATCGCGCACGCCGGCTTCCTGCTCGTCGGTGCCATCGCGATGACCGAGGAAGGCCTCTCGAGCACGCTGTTCTACCTGCTGGCCTACGGCTTCACCACGCTCGCCGCGTTCGGTGTCGTCTCGCTGGTGCGGGACTCGAACGGCGAGGCGACGCACCTGTCCGCCTGGGCAGGCTTGGCGAAGCGGTCTCCGGTACTGGCGGGTGTGTTCACCTTCCTGCTGCTCGCGCTGGCCGGTATCCCGTTGACCAGTGGCTTCGTCGGCAAATTCGTGGTGTTCTCGGCGGCCCTGTCCGACGGGATGGCGCCGCTGGTCGTCGTCGCCCTGGTCTTCAGCGCCGTCGCCGCGTTCTTCTACCTGCGGGTGATCGTGCTGATGTACTTCTCCGAGCCGGCGCCCGACGGCCCGACCGTCACCGTGCCCGGCGCGTTCACCACCACGGCGATCACGCTCGGCGTCATCGTCACGCTGGTGCTGGGCCTGCTCCCGGCGTTCGCCCTCGACTGGGCGGGCTCCGGCGGTTTCGCCCTCAAGTAGTCCCGGTTCGCGAAAGGCCCCCTCGCTGACGTGAGGGGGCTTTTTCGTGTCAGGGCGACGTCAGAGGGGTGTCAGGCCGGACCTCGATAGTGCCCTCATGACTTCCTCCACCTGGACCGGGATGGTCCCCGTCGAAGACACCGCGCTGGCCGTCACCGACACCGGCGGCCCCGGCATCCCCGTCATCTACCTCAACGGCCAGTTCGCCACCCAGGGCTACTGGCGGCGGATCCTCGCCGACCTGGGCACGGACTTCCGCCACATCACCTACGACGAGCGCGCCCGCGGCAAGTCGCGGCGTTCGGCCGACTACTCCTTCGAGGCCGCCGTCCGCGACGTCGACGCCGTCCTCGCGGCCCGCGGAGTGGAGCGGGCCATCGTGGTGGGCTGGTCCTACGGCGCGGTCGTCGCGGCGCACTGGGCCGCCAGGAACCCGGCGCGCACCATCGGCACGGTCCTGGTCGACGGCGCGTTCCCGTACGACTGGCTGGACGACGCCATGGAACAGCGGATCCGCAAGCTGTTCAAGCGGCTCAACCTGATCATGCCGCTGCTGCGCCCGACCGGCCTGACGCCGCGGATGACCGCCGCCCAGCAGGCGGAGAGCAACATCGAACTCGGCAAGCTCTCGAGGGAGGCCGAACTCGGCCCGGTGCTCGACGACATCAAGGTTCCGACGCGGTACGTGGTCGCGTCGGGAACGTCGTTCGGCAGTAAGGGGGACGAGCAGGAACAGATCCGCGCCGGGCTCGACGCGGTGACCATCCGCAACCCGAACATCAAGGTGAGCGCGAAGGTCGAGAGCAACCACGGGGCGCTGCTGAAGAAGGACTTCACCGCTATTTCGGGGGCTGTTCGCGAGGTCGCCCGGCTCGGGGAATGACTTGCCGGGGCGCATGGGGTAGGTTGCTCGCGATGCCGAAGCCCACACCCCGGGCGAGAGCGCTCGCCGAGGCACTTCGTGTCGCGCGGAAGGCCGCCAAACTGGCCGCGACCGAGGTGGCCGACAAACTGGTGTGGTCCCAGTCGACGATCAGCCGGATCGAAACCGACCTGCGCGCGGCATCCGCCGAGGAGGTGCCCGCGCTGCTCTCGCTGGCTCGCGACAACGGACCCTGGTGGTTCGCCGACTTGGCCGTTCAGCGGGAAACGCTTGTGCAGTACGGAAAGGAGACCACCAAGATCGTCGCTTTCGGGACCACGCTGGTTCCTGAGCCGCTCCGAACACCTGCCGACGCGAGGGCTACGAACTCTTCTTTCGCGGTGCTGGGCCGCCAGGTCGGTGGGCCGAGAGTGATGACGAATCAGCTCCAACATCTCATCGAGGTGGCCGAACGGCCCACCGTCGAACTCCGGGTCATCCCCTTCGCCGCCGGAGCGTATCCCGGTGGCGACTACGTTCGGCTGGAATTCGGTCCCGCGCGGCCGTTGGTCTACTTGAAACACCGGGGACCGGGCTGTTCCTGCACCGGCGCTGCGATGTCACACCCTACGTCCAGTCCACTGTGGACGCTGTCGCGCTGGATCCCGCCCGGTCGGTGCGCCTGATCGAGTCAGTGGTCGAGGCTCGCTCGCAACGCGGCGACCTTTTGCGCCAATAGCGTGGGTTCGCCGGGCAGGACGGTGATGTACCGGTTCCGGGGAGAACCGCTCACGTGCATGGCGACCCGGCCGGCGTCGAGGTCGAGATACGTCAGGTCGTCCTTGGCTTCCGTGCGTCTTCCGCCGTCGGGGCGCATGGCCGCGGCGAAGAACCCGACGCCGAAATACGGCAGCTCGAACACCTCGTCCAGTTGCCGGGCTTCCCGGCTTCGAGACGCAGGCTCGTCGTAGAGATCGTTGCCACCGTCGCCGTTGAAATCGTCCTGGGGCAAGGAGAATGGCGAGAATCGCGCGGGCGGGTACTCGGGCAGGTTCATCACGAGCGCGGCCGCGCGGTCGGAGGTTCGCACGCCCTTCAGCCACACCCGGTTTCCTTCGCAGATCGCCGTCACCGCGGCGCGCCCGCGTACGGCGACGAGCACGCTGTACTGCTCCGTCTCCGTGCGGACCGTCGCGTAGTACTCGGTGTTCGGCCGGTCGAGTATGTGCAGGACGTCCTCGAAGTCGCTGGTCAGCCGCTTGCCCTCGGTGAACCCGAGCCCACCGAGCTCCTCGAACGCCGCCCGGTCTTCGCCGTTCCGCGACGACGGCGGGATGTACCGCAGCCCGCCCGCGAAGATCAGATGCGGATCTCCGCAACCGGCGTGACGGAACGCGGTCAACAGTGTGTCGAGCGTGATCTCGACCGGGCGCGCGAGCACCACGTGGCTCCCTCCCCTGGGACTGTGGTGCTACTTCTTCTTCTCGCCGATCACCGGCGGCATCGGCTTTTCGATGTAGCCGCCGAAGGTCTCGTCCGGGTCCGGGTTCTGGAGGTAGGCCGGAGCCTTCTTCTCCTTGTCCTCCTCGCCCTTCCCGCGGGCGGCGCCGGGCGCCATCGGCATTCCGTTCGCGCCGCCACGACCAGCGGAACCGGCCGCTCCCGCCGCGCCACGGCCGCCCATGGCCTCGCCGTGCATTCCCGCGCCGCTACGACCACCCATGCCGGGCTGCTGCCCTGTCCCGCCAGGCCTGCCTGTCCCGCCGGCACCGGGGCCGCCTGTCGCACCAGGTCCGCCTGTCGTACCTGGGACGCCTGGCGGCCTGCCTCCAGGGCCGTAGACACCGGGCCCGCTCATCCCGGGTCCGTAACCGGGCGGGAAGGCACCAGGCGTGTTATAGGTCGGGTTCGGTTTCCCGGTCGGCCCGAAGTCGAGGTTCGCCGCCGGCGGTACCACCGGCGTTGTCTGGGGCGGCGTGTACGAACTCGCACGGGTCCCGTCGTCCGGTAGCTGATGGCCAGGATGCTGCGTGCCCGGGTACTGGCCAGGCTGAGGCCCTTGCCCAGGCTGAGGACCGCTGTCCTGTGCGCCACCCGGCGCCGGCGCGCTCGGCCCGCTGGGCCCACTCGGCGTGCTGGGGCCACTGGGTCCGCTCGGTCCGCTCGGGCCTCGGTACGGCTCGCCGGCGCCATGCTCGCGTCCGTCGGAGCCGTCGCCGAACCCCTTCACCACGGGCTTCCCGGCGCCGCCCTCGTCCAGTGTGACGCTGCCGCCGGGGTCGGTGAGCTGCGCGTACTGGGCGGGCAGCTCGTCGCCGTTGGCGGTGCTGGCGGAGTGGTAGGACGCGAAAGTGTCGATGTTGTGCTGGCTGTCGGCTTGGTACCCCTGCACCCGGCTCCAGTAGCCGACCAGGCTGCCACCCATGACGGCCTTGACGTCCTCGGCGGTCGGTGCGGGCTGCTCGGGCGGAACCGGCTTGACCGAGTTCTTGGCCTTACCGAACGCGTCCGTTTGGCTCGTCATGGCGTTCTGGGCGATCGTTACGTGCATAGCGTCGTCCGCAGCGGCGTCGACGAGCGGTCGAGTCGCCGCGACGGCTGCGTCACTTGCGCCACCCTGCCAGCCGCCGGCGGTCTTCTGGCTGAGGGCCGTGATCCGTTGCAAGCGTTCTGAGTGTTTGGAAGCTAGGGTGTAGGCACTTTCCTGTGCACGAGCCAGTGATCCGGTGCCTTCGCCACCCGTGATCTGTTCATAGATCTGGGTGGCGGTGAGCGGTCCTGCCGGCATCAGTTACCCCCTCGGATGGTGGCCAGCACCCTGATCGCGGCTTCTCGTGCGATGGCGCACGGATCCTTCTTGCCGATGTTGACCTCAGACAGTGTCGAGGCGATGCCCAGTGATTGGGTATCGCTGGTCCCCAGCGCCACCGAGCAGTCGCCTTGGCCGCGGATGTCGATGACTCCATAGGCGGTCACCGGATAGCCGTCGATCGGTTCGAGTGGTTCGAGAAACTTGTAGTTCGTCCCCTTGCCCGCATAGAACTTCGCGGTGCCGCTGTCACCGAAATCACTGACGATCACTTGGACCACAGGCCGAGATGTGGAGGGGATGCGCCACAGACAGGAAGGTCCGGCTGCGCCGTCCGCTCGCTCGGCTTCGGCCCGGGTGCCCAGGAGTTCGTCGACCCGGGGTTCGGTGAGCGTGGCGCAGGGGTCTTGTTTGAACCGTGCCACGTCGATCGGGTTCCCTACCTTGGGGACGCCTGGCGGCAAGCCGGTCGAACTCGAAGGCGCGGAGCTCGGTCCGCCGCTGGTGGGGGTGGGGCTGCCGTCGACGGTCGGTGTCGAGCACGAGGAGAGAGCTGCGAGCGCGGCCGCGCTGAGGAACAGGGTGGCGCGTCGCATCAGGTGAGGCCCTCCGACTGCTGGTTGATGGCGATTCTGGCGTGATCCTCGGCGGTGGCGTACTTGCCGAGAGCGGTGACGTACTTCTTGGCCATGTTCTCGCAATAGGCGACGCGGTCGTTCAGTGCCTTGACGAGCGCTTCGCCGGACTTGCGGGTAAGCAGGGCGTTGTCCCCGCTCGCGTACTCCAGCCCCGGAGGCTGGGCGGCGGCGATGTTGAACGCATGGGTGCGGTCTTTCCGGTATTCAACGGCCAGGTCAGACCACTCTTTGACCAGCTCATGCAGTGTCGCCTCGTCGTACTTGAACCCGGCGCCTTCCGCGACAGGCGTCCCATAGGAGCCCCCAGTGGGCGGAGCCTTACAGACCGAGCCCGGGTCGAAGCCAGGTTGATATACGGGTGTCCCCTCAGGCACGGCCATGCACCCCCGCGGCGCCGAACCGCTCCCCGCTGAATGGCCGAAGCCGCCCCGAAGTCACCGTCGTCATGTGCCCCTCCCGTGGCTACAAGGCGCGTCTCCCCGATGCACCCTGCGTAATCCGACGCCGGGAAGATTACCAGGGTTCCCGGGCCGGTGAACCCGTCTGCATAAAGCCACGTTCCCTGCTGAATAGCCGAGCCAGACTCGGTGACTATCCGTGAAAACCGATCGTGTGAATGCGCCTCGAGAAACAGGGTTCTACCTGGTGGGCGGCATGCAAAATTTGCATACTCTGCGTAATGAAGTTTTGAAGAGTGATTTTCGGCGCAGTACTCCTGAGCCTGCTGGCGGGTTGTGCGGAATCCGTGGAAACGCCCCCTCCGCCACCGCAGTTTCCGAAATGGCAGCCGAAGCAGCCGCGTCCGGCGGATCGCGACGAGGAGGCCGTCGATACGGCGCTCGCGACGCTGGATCTCTGCGAGTTGATCGACCTCGCCGTTTACGACCGTAGGAAGGGAGGCGATACCCGGCCGGTCGAGCGGAGAACGGAGGTGAAACGTGACAGGAAGCAGTGCTCGCTGTTCCGTGGGGGCTACGACCTGATCTCGGTCCGCGATATGGACCCGAGCCACCTTGTTCTCCACCGGGTCGACGGCGCCGTCATCGACTTGGGCGGCGTGAAGGGCTATCAGACCGAGACCAGGCGCATGGGCGGTCTCGATGGTTGCGAGATCACAGTGCCGGTGAGCTTCGAGCGCGCGATCACGTTCGAGGTCGGCAGGGCCAGCCGCAGCAAGGACTGCGGACTCCTCCGGGACTTCGCCACCGCGGGCGCCGCGAAACTGCCCCGCGACCTCGTCTACCCACCGGAAGGTCAAGACAGTGCCCGGGTGGGGGCCTGCGCGGACTGGGGCGCCACCGAAAAAGGGGAGACCTGCGATCCGGCTGTAGAGGTCGAAGTGCCGACCGGTGCCGAGAAGATCCTCGCCGCCGGCGCCGCCGATCCGAACCTCGAATGCGCGGTGTTCCGCGACGCGGTCAAGATGGCCTTCGGGGCGGACTTCGCGCCGATCGCCACGCCGGGGGAGTGGCACGCTGACCCGAACAAGACCTACAAAGACCACCAGCTGATCACGTTCGGCGAGAGCCCTGGGGTCACGTTCCGTACGCAGGACGACCGCGAATTCGCCCTTTACGCCGCACCGCTCGGGAACATCGACGTTCGCGGGCATGTCCGGCTGAGGGTCGTGCCCGAGCACGAGAGAGGGAGCAAAGACTGGGACCGCCGGCAGGTCGTTTCGGACCTGGACGTCGGCAATGCGCTCGCTGTGATGGATTTCGTGATGGCGACCCACTTTCGGGGGCCCAGGTGACGGCCACACCGTCGTAAGCTTCCTCCATGTACATCGAGCGGGTCCGGCTGGAGAACATCCGCGGCTTCAGCGGCGCCCGCGCCGTCGACCTGCGGCTTCCCGGCCCCGGCTGGGTGGTCCTCGCCGGGCGCAACGGTTCGGGCAAGACCTCGTTGCTGCGCGCCATCGCGGTCGCGGCGGCGCCGGACGTCGCGTGGGGCCTGTTGTCGGACGCCGGCAGCTGGATCTCGACGGATCAGACGTCCGGGTCCATCGAGCTTTCGGTCATGCGCGAGGAAGGGCCGGCGCCGGTCGAGGTCCGCTGGCTCGACTCCGGTCTGCTCCCGATCTCCGGGCTTCCCCCGGGCCAGCCGTTCTGCGCCGCGTACGGGCCCTTCCGGCGGCTCGCGGGCGGCAGTGGCGAGGCCGAGTCGTGGATGCGCGGCGCGGGGTCGCTGGCGCGGATGGCCAGCCTCTTCCACGAAGACGCCTCGCTCGCCGAGGGAGTCACCTGGCTGATCAATCAGCATCTCCGTGCCCTGGAAGGAAAAGCGGGCGCGCGCGAGCTGAAGGACAAGGCGTTGGAGATCCTCGGGGACGGTCTCCTGCCGGGCGGTTACCGGATCCGGGACGTCGATTCGGACGGGCTTTGGGTCGAGTACCGAGGCGACCGGTTCCCGCTGCGCGAGATGAGCGACGGCTATCGCACGGTGACGGCGCTCGTGGTCGACCTGCTCAAGCAACTAGACAGCGCCGGCCTCGATCACGAGAGCCCCGGCGTCGTGATCATCGACGAGGTGGACGCGCATCTCCACGTGTCGTGGCAGAAACGCATGGGGCCGTGGTTCAAGGCGCATTTCCCGCGGATCCAGTTCATCGTCACCACGCACAGCCCCTACGTCTGCCAGGCCGCCGACCCCGGCGGGCTCATCCGGCTTTCCGGGCCCGACGAGGAGGTTCCGCCGCGTGTGGTCTCCGAGGAGCTGTACGAGCGGGTCGTGTTCGGCTCCGGGGACGACGCGGTGCTGTCCGACCTTTTCGGCTTGGACACGCCTTATTCGCCGCAGGCGGTCGAACTGCGGGAGCATCTCGCCGAGCTCGAATTCCAGGTGGCGTCCGGCCGGGCGGACGCGAACGGCGTCCGGGAATGGGAACGCCTGCGCGGCATGCTGAGCAGCTCACCGCCGAGCCGGGTCGACGAGGTGGCCAGGCGGTTCGAGGCCGACGATCGGTGATCGGGATCCGCCGGATCGCGCTGCCGGGGCAGGTGGTGGCCGATCTCGAAGAGCTGACGGCGCGGATCCCTCCCGGTGACACGAAGGAAGCCCGGCGACTCTGGCGGGTTTCCCGTGCCGTACGGCGTTCTTTGCGGGCCGGGCTGGACGTCATGGCCGCCGGCCGCGGCTACTGCATGTACTGCGGAGACGGCCTCGGGTCCACTGTGGACCATTTCGAGCCGATCGCGAGGAATCCCGGCCGCGCCTTCGACTGGCTCAATCACGTGCTCGCCTGCGAATACTGCAACAGCCACCACAAACGCGACCTGTTCCCGGTGGACGAAGACGGCAACAGCCTGCTCGTCGACCCGACCGCCGAAGACCCGCTGGAACACCTGTTCCTGGTGCTGTCGATCGGGACTTACCGCGCACTGACCGAAAAGGGCGAACAGACCATCAAGGTGTGCGGGCTGAACCGCGCGCAATTGGCGCGGGGGCGGGAAACCGCGGTCAGCCAGGTGACCGCGCTCGTCCTCGCCTGGTGGACGGCGCGCGAGCTGGGGGACGAGGTGAAGCGGCGCGCGATGGTCTGGACCCTGCTCGACCAGCCGCACGCCGACGTCCTCCACGCCATGCTCCGGCAGGCGGGGATGCCGGGCGCCCGCGCCGTGTTCCGGGCGGACGACGAGCTGATCGACCTGCTTCGCGCCCCGGAACTCGCCGAAGATCTTCAGCTCTCCGGCGGCGCGGTGTAGGCGGCCAAGGTGGCGTCGGCGCGGGTGCGGGCGGTGGCCGCGTCCGTCCCGTTGGCGACGTCGGCCTCGTACCAGGCCTCGTTGCTCAGCGTCATGAACCGCACGCCTTCTTCGCTGGTCATCCAGGCCATGGCCGCCTCGGGATCGGCGGCTTCGCCGGATTCGAGGTGGAGCGCGAGCCCGTTCAGCATCATGTCCCAGCCGATGCCCACCGCGCCGGGCCCGAACTGGTTCCAGTGCTCGCTGGGGACGGCGGTGTGGTCGAGTTCGAACCGGGTGCGCCCGTCGGCTTCGGGTGTCAGCCGGAGCTCGATCCAGCTGACGTCGCCGCCGTACTCCCAGGTCGCGGCGAAGCTCTTCGGCGGGTCGCAGCGTTCGATCGTCCCGCCCGCGTTGCCTTCGAGCTGGTACTTCCCGCCGACGCGCAGCTCGCCGCTCACCGGCAGGAACCAGCGCGGGATGCGCTCGGGGTTGGTGCAGGCGTCCCAGAGATCGTCGAGCCCGGTGTCGTACACCTGGCTGACGGTCGCCGTCACCGCCTCGCCCGCTTCGATCACGCGCTTGCCCAGCTTGCGCTGGACGGAGTCGATCTGGCTGGTCACGTCGACCATCGGTGCCCTCCTCTGCTCGGCTGCCGCCAAGATATCAGCAGAGACTTATATAAGCCAGAATGGAAAAGGGGCGCCCGGCAGATTCCGGACGCCCCTTTCCCGGCGGGATGGCTTACGGAGTGGGGGAACAGGCAGTGCGCCCGATGACCACTTCGCCGGTGATGTTCGAGGCCGGGGCGAACTTGATCCGCAGCATGGTCAGCCCGATGCTGCCGTTACCCGGCAAGGTCTGTTCGTTGAAGATCGCTTCGGCGAGCAGGGTGCCGTTGGACTTGGTGATCGGCTTGACGTAGCCGACCGGCACCGGCGACGGCAGGGTGCCGAGCCCGGTCGCGCCGCCGTAGGTCCAGCTCGCGTTCGTGCCGGTCTGGGTCGCCGTGCAGCTGACCGAGTAGGACCTGATCTTGATCCGCGGCCCGCTCGACGAGACCAGCGCCGACAGCTCGAAGTTCTGGCCCTTGGCCTCCGACTTCGTCGTGGTCACGTCGTTTTCGGGGTCGACGACGGTGGTCGTGCACGTCGTCGTGCCGCCACCGAACGTGATCCCGGTCCTGGTCACGACCCCGGAAGAGTTGCTGGTCGGTCCCTCGACCGCGCAGTCGGCGAGCGAGGCGATCGAGATCGGCGCCGAGGTGCCCTTGGTGAAGGCGGCGGAGCCGAGTGACGCCATTCCGGCCGGGTTCGACGCGGCGGCCGGAGCCACTCCGGCGCCGAGGCCCGCCAGCAGCAGTGCGCCGACCAGGCCGGCCCGGCCTGCGATGGTGATGCGCATTTCCACGTCCTCCTCACGTGACGGAGAGCGAGCCGGTTGGCCGTTCTTCCTTTGTCATCACTATCTGCGTGTCGGATTCGCCCGTTGCGCGCGTGACGGTCGTTTCACTCGACCGTGGATCATGGACACCCGTTGGATATTCGGATTCGTATCCGGATACAGGTCTGTATATTCGGGCGTATGCCGACCTACCGCGTCCTCGTCAACGGCAAGTTCGACCACCCCGATGCCGGCACCCGCGCCCGGCTCCTCGCGGAGTTGAGCGACCACCAGGCGATCGGGTTCACCGAGGACGGCCTGCTCACCTACAGCGCGCACCTCGGCGCGTTCACCTTCCGCATCACGCTGCAGGGCGAAGAAGAACGTGACGTACTCGACGAAGCCGAGCTGAAGGTCATGGAAATGCTGGACGCCAAGGGCTATCCGTACCGCGACGTCGCGGGCAAGGCGACCTGCATGGACGACATCAAGATCCGCCGCCGCTGACCCGTTCGCGCCGACGCCGGCCGGATACTCGACGGGGGTGTCATCTTCGTCACCGTTTCCGCAGGACAGCACGTCAACAGGCCTCAGCGGCTAGCCACTACGCTGGGAGCAACCCCGAACGGTGTCAAAGAGAGCGGAGCCGACGTGTCTGTGTCTTCACCTGCCCCAGGTGGTGCCATCGAGGACCTGCGCGCGTCCGTGGGACTCCAGATCGCCGACGAGCAGCTCCTGCGCACCCTCGCGACCGGTCTCGCCGACGTCGAGACCCTGCTCCGCGAGGTCGTCCGCAGTGACGTCAAGGCCGTCGAGGACGCCGCTTCGCACCTGGTCGAGGCGGGTGGCAAACGCTTCCGTCCGTTGTTCACGCTGCTGGCCTCGCAGTTCGGGCCGAAGCAGGGCGACCAGGTGGTCACCGCCGCCGCGGCCGTCGAGCTGGTGCACCTCGCGACGCTGTACCACGACGACGTGATGGACGAGGCGACGATGCGCCGCGGCGCGGAGAGCGTCAACGCCCGCTGGGACAACACCATCGCCATCCTGACCGGCGACTTCCTGTTCGCGCACGCCTCGCGGCTGGTCGCCGACCTCGGCACCGACGCGGCCCGGATCATCGCCGAGACCTTCGGCGAGCTGGTCACCGGGCAGATGCGCGAGACGGTCGGCCCGGCCGACGGCGACGACGCCGTCGAGCACTACCTCACGGTCATCGCGCAGAAGACCGGTTCGCTGATCGCCACCTCCGGCCGGTTCGGCGGGATGATGTCCGGCGCGCCCGACGAGTACATCGACGCGCTCCGCCGCTTCGGCGACATCATCGGGACGGCGTTCCAGATCTCCGACGACGTCATCGACATCGCCTCCGCTTCCGACGAGCTCGGCAAGGCGCAGGGCACGGACCTGCGCGAAGGCGTCCGCACGCTTCCGATGCTGTACGCGCTGGCCGACCCGGCCACCGACCCGCGCCTGGTCGAGCTGCTGTCCGGCCCGATCTCCGACGACAAGCTCGTCGCCGAGGCCCTCGGCCTGCTGCGGGCCTCGTCCGGACTCGAACGCGCACGCGAAACTCTTTCCGACTACGCTCGTCGGGCGCGTGCCGAGCTCGCGGCGCTGCCCGCGTCGCCCGCCCGGGACGCCTGCGAATCGGTCGCCGACTACCTGGTCGCGCGAACGCATTGACAAAGGGCAGGTTAGATGTCCATTTTCGGACAGGTTTGGCTGTGGAGTCTGCTGGCGTTCGTCGTCGGCGCGCTGCTCACCTGGCTGGTGCTGGTGATCCCGGCGCGCAAGCGCATCCGTGAGCTCGAAAGCTCGCTGGCCACCGCGCACGCCGAGACGTCCCGGCTGCCCGCCGGCGTGAGCCTCGGCGCGGGTGCCGCGGCCGTCGCCGGCGGCACCGCGTACCTCACGAAGCCGTCGCACGACGATCTGGACGAGGAGTTCGCGGCGGCCGAGGAGCCGAAGCCCGCGTATCCCGAGACGCTCACCGAGCAGGAGCCCGCGCAGCAGTGGACCGAGCCTGCCGAGGAGCCTGTTCAGGACGTCGTCAAGGAGCCGGAGCACTCTCCGACCGCGACGCAGACCTTCGAACCCGAAGAAGAGTACGAGGCCGAGTACCGCACGGCGGAGCGGACGGAGCCGGAGCCCGAACCCGACCCGGAGCCCGCGGCCGAGCGGACGCAGTTCATCCCGGCGGCCCTGCCGGAGCCGGAACCCGAGCCTGAGCCCGAGCCGGCGAACCCGTACGTCGCCGCGGCGACCGACTACCTCCAGCCCGCGTCGAAGCTGGACCTCGAGCCGGAACCCGAGCCCGAGCCCCAGCCGCCGTTGCCGGGCGAGGGGCCGTACCGGTCCCGCCTGGAGATGCAGCTGGACCCCGAAGGCGCCGAGACGCAGCCGGAGCCGGTTTCGCTGTTCAGCCCCGCGTCGCGCGTGGAGACGGAACAGGCTCCCGTCGAGACCAACTGGTTCGAGCGGGAAGAGGAGCTTCACGATCCTCCCGCGTATGCGTTCGGCTCCGACGAAGAAGCGAAGGCCGGGCACCTCGACTCGGAGCCCGAGACGCCCGCCGAAGCCACCCAGGTGCTGCCCAAGCGCACGCCGCGCGGCGCGGTCCGCGGCGGTTTCGAGCCGCCTCAGCCGATCCAGCCGTCGATGCGGGCGATCGAACGCCGTGAGCCGGAGCTGTCCGGTGGGCAGAGCGGTTCGCTGTTCGAACCCGCCGTCCAGCCGGGCGACGCGATGCCCGCGCCGGAGCCCCCGCCCGCGCGGCAGGTCTCCGCTCCGGTGGCCGAGTCCGTCCCGCCCGGCCCGTTCGGTCCCGGTTCGGCGATGCCGCGGCCGGGTGGCGGCCGTCCCGCCGACGACTTCGCGGTCAAGGCGAGCGTGACCGCTCTGCGGTACTGCACGGAGGACTCGCAGCAGTTCCCGAAGATGGTCGCGGAGGTCTGGTTCCGTACGGCCGCCGACGCTGAGCGGGTTGGCTTCCGTCCCCTCACCTGAGTGCAATGAAAGGTCCTTTCCTCGCAAAATTTGCGAGGAAAGGACCTTTCATTGCGTTCGGGGAAGGGCGACCTAAACCACGGTCCAGGTGTCCTTGCCGCGCAGCAGCCCCTGCAGATCCGGCTTCCGCGCGGCCTGGGCCTCCGTGACCTGGGCACGCGCCTGGTCGTCGTAGGTGGGCCGCTCGACCTGCCGCAGGATGCCGGTCGGCACGTGGTTCAGGTTCTGGTCGCCGATCCGCGAAAGCGCGAACGCGTACGACGTGTCCTCGATCGTGGGGTCGTGCACGACAAGGTTCTCCTCGCCGATGTTCGCGACCTTCCCGACCTCCAGCCCGGCCCAGCCGCCGCGCGTGACACCGTATTCGCCCTGCGGCCCGAACTTGATCGGCTCGCCGGCCTTCAGCGGGATGAGCCGGGTGGCGGCCTCGTCCTTGTCCTTGAGGACGTCGAAGGCGCCGTCGTTGAAGATCGGGCAGTTCTGGTAGATCTCCACCAGCGCCGACCCGCGGTGTTTCGCGGCGGCTTCCAGGACCTCGGTCAGGCCCTTGCGGTCCGAGTCGAGCGCGCGGCCCACGAACGACGCCTCGGCGCCGATCGCCAGCGAAAGCGGGTTGAACGGGGTGTCGACCGAGCCCATCGGGGTGGACTTCGTGACCATGCCCGGACCGGACGTCGGCGAGTACTGGCCCTTGGTGAGGCCGTAGATCCGGTTGTTGAACAGCAGGATCTTGATGTTCACGTTGCGCCGCAACGCGTGGATCAGATGGTTGCCGCCGATGGACAGCGCGTCGCCGTCACCGGTGACGACCCACACCGACAGATCCGGTCGCGCGGTCGCGAGCCCGGTCGCGATCGACGGCGCCCGGCCGTGGATCGAGTGCATGCCGTAGGTGTTCAGGTAGTACGGGAACCGGGAGGAGCACCCGATACCCGAGATGAACACGATGTTCTCGCGCTTGAGGCCGAGCGTCGGCAGGAACGACTGCACGGCGTTGAGCACGACGTAGTCACCGCAGCCGGGACACCAGCGGACCTCCTGGTCCGACTTGTAGTCCTTCGCCTTCTGCGGTTCGGTCTCGGTCGGCACAAGGTCCAAGCCGCCGAGGGTGGGGATCCCCAGGTCGATCGCGGTCACTTCGCCCCCTCCGTACTGGTGATGATCTCCGTGAAGACGCCTTGCAGCTCTTCGGCCTTGAAGGGCAGCCCGGCGACCTTCGTGTACGACTTCACGTCGACGAGATACTTGGCCCTCAAGAGCATCGAAAGCTGGCCGAGGTTCATTTCCGGGACGACGACGGTGTCGTACGAACGGAGTACGTCACCGAGGTTGCCGGGGAACGGGTTGAGGTGACGCAGATGCGCCTGCGCGATCGGCATGCCGTCCTTGCGGACGCGGCGGCACGCGGCGCCGATCGGCCCGTAGGACGAGCCCCAGCCGAGTGCCAGCACCCGTGCCTTGCCGCCGCTCGGATCATCGACGACGAGGTCCGGGACGTCGATACCGTCGATCTTGGCCTGGCGCAGCCGCACCATCTTGTCGTGGTTGTCCGGGTCGTAGGAGATGTGGCCGGTCTTGTCGGCCTTCTCCAGCCCGCCGATGCGGTGTTGCAGACCGGCGGCGCCCGGCAGCGCCCACTGGCGCGCGAGGGTCTCGGGGTCGCGTACATACGGCCAGAATTCCCCGGAACCGTCCTCGGCATTCGGCTCGGTGGCGAATTCCACGCGCAGATCCGGCAGATCCTCGACGTTCGGGATCAGCCACGGCTCGGAGCCGTTCGCGATCGCGCCGTCCGAGAGCAGGAACACCGGCGTGCGGTACTTCAGCGCGATCCGCGTGGCCTCCAGTGCCGCGTCGAAGCAGTCCGCGGGGGACAGCGGCGCGACGATCGGCACCGGGGATTCGCCGTTGCGGCCGAACATCGCCTGCAGCAGGTCGGCCTGCTCGGTCTTGGTCGGCAGGCCGGTCGACGGGCCGCCGCGCTGGACGTCGACGACGACCAGCGGCAGTTCGGTCATCACCGCGAGGCCGATGGCCTCGGACTTCAGCGCGACACCGGGCCCGGACGTCGAGGTGACGCCCAGCGCGCCGCCGTAGGAGGCGCCGAGCGCCGCGCCGATGCCGGCGATCTCGTCCTCGGCCTGGAAGGTGAGGATTCCGTAGTTCTTGTGCTTGGACAGCTCGTGGAGGATGTCCGACGCCGGGGTGATCGGGTACGTGCCGAGCAGGATCTGCAGGCCGGACTGCTGCCCGGCGGCGACCAGCCCGTACGCCAGCGCGGTGTTCCCGGTGATCTGGCGGTACGTGCCCTGGTTCAGCTTCGCGGGCGCGACCTCGTACGTCGTCGCGAACGACTCCGTCGTCTCGCCGTAGTTCCAGCCGGCGCGGAAGGCCAGGATGTTGGCCTCGGCGATGTCGGCCTTCTTGGCGAACTTCTCGCGCAGGAACCGTTCCGTGCCTTCGGTCGGCCGGTGGTACATCCAGGAGAGCAGCCCGAGCGCGAACATGTTCTTCGCGCGTTCGGCGTCCTTTTTGGACAGTCCGGTCTCTTCGAGCGCGCCCCTGGTCAACGTCGACATGGCGACCCGGTGGACTTGATAGGCCGAAAGGGTGTCGTCGTCGAGGGGGTCGTTCTCGAAGCCGACCTTGACCAGGTTCCGCTTGGAGAACTCGTCGGTGTTGAGGATGATCGTCCCGCCCGCCGGGACGTCGGCGAGATTCGCCTTCAGGGCGGCGGGGTTCATCGCGACCAGGACGTCCGGCCGGTCGCCCGGGGTGAGGATGTCGTAGTCGGCGAAGTGCACCTGGAAGCTCGAGACGCCCGGGATGGTGCCCTGTGGCGCGCGGATCTCCGCGGGGAAGTTCGGCATGGTCGACAGGTCGTTGCCGAAGGCGGCCGCTTCCGAGGTGAACCTGTCGCCGGTCAGCTGCATGCCGTCACCGGAGTCGCCGGCGAACCGGATGACCACCCGGTCCAGCTTGGCGACCTCGGTCGGCCGCACGGCCGACAAGGAGCCGTTGCCGTTCGCGCTCGTGCTCATAGGTCAGGGATTCCCTCTCTCCCGACGTGCGTCGTCCCCGGCCGTGCCGGGGATCGGCGTGCCTCGCCCGGCGATGTCGGCCAGGTCACAGGTCCATGTCCCGAGGTTAGCCCTCGGCACACTTCCCAGGTTGCCGTAGAAACGGGCCGGACCTACTTCTCAAGTGTCCTGAGCTCGTCGCTGAGCGGGGATTATCCGGTTTATCTGTTACTGATGGTAACGGTCAGCGATTCGGCTCGATTGTGAGCCGTATCTCCTTCAAGCGTAGTGAAGTCCAGTCGAGGAACGGTCAGCAGTTGGACAGTGCGGCCCGCAACCTCGCCAGCCGTTCGGTGAACGCGGGGGCGGTGAGTGACGCCACCTGAGGCTCGATCTCGGCGTCGACGGCGGCCGAATGGTCGGTCAGCGTGGCGGTGTGCCGAAGGGTGCGCTTCGTCGCCAGTAGGACGTCTCGCGGAGCGCCGACGGCGGGTTTCGCCAGTTCACGGGCGGCTTCGACCAGATCTCCTTCGACGAGCCGGAGCGCGAGCCCGCTTTCGACAGCGGCTTCGGCGCCGACGACCTCACCGAAGAGTGTCATCGCCGCGGCCTTCTGCGGGCCGACGAGCCGCTGGATCATCCACGTCATCCCGCCGCCGGGATGGATGCCGAGATCGAGAAATCTGGCCACGAACTTCGCCTTCGGTCCCACGATGCGGACGTCCGCGGCGAGCGCGAGGTTCAGTCCGGCGCCCACGGCGGCCCCGCCGACCGCGGCGATCGTCGGCAGGGAACACCGCGCCACCGAGAGAAAGCCGTCATAGATCGCGCGGAGTCCGTCCTCCCGGGCGCCGGCGAGCGTGTCCAGGTCGGCGCCCGCGCAGAACGCCGGTGGCGCGCCCGTGACGACCAAGGCGTGGACACGCTCGTCGGCTTCGGCGCGCGAGACGGCCTCGGCCAGCTGCGCGGACAGGTCGAGGGTCAATGCGTTGCGGGTCGCGGGCGCGTCGATGGTGAGCACGGCGACGCCGCCGTCATGGCTGGAGCGGATCTGATCGGTCACGCGGTCGAGGGTGTCATGCCTCGGGAGTCGGCGGGCGTTCCAACAGCCTGGACAGGACGACGGTCGAGACCGTGCGGTCGACGATCTCCAGCCCACGGAGCCGTTCCAGGGCGGTCTCCAGGTGATGGATGTCCGAAGCGCGCAGATGGACGATCGCGTCGGCCGCGCCGGACACCGTGTAGGCCGCGACGACCTCGGGAAGCGGCTCCAGCCGGGCGCGGATCCGGGCCGGGGTGATGTTGCCGTTGCAGGTCATCTCGACGAAGGCCTCGGTGCCCCAGCCCAGCGCCTCGGGGTCGACCACCGCGGTGAACCCGCGCAGGACCCCGGTTTCGAGCAGCCGGTCGACCCGGCGTTTCACCGCGGGCGCGGACAGGCCGACGACTTTGCCGATGTCGGCGTAGCTGGACCTCGCATTGGCCATCAGGCACGAAACGATTCGCTGGTCGATGGTGTTCACACGCAATGTTTAGCAGGTATGTGCGCAGCGAACAGCGATTGATTGCGGAATTAGGTAACCCTTACCCTTCGGGTATGCCGGAACTGGAGCAGCAGCCCCGTGTACCCACGACGCGCCGCTACCTCATGTGCCCGCCGCGGTACTTCGCGGTGGATTACGTCATCAACCCGTGGATGGACCCGTCGGTCCCGGTCAGCGTCGACGCCGCGATGGCGCAATGGACCGAACTCCGCGACACCTACCGACGCCTTGGCCACACCGTCGAGGAGATCGACGCCCAGCCCGGCCTGCCCGACATGGTGTTCGCCGCGAACTCCGGCACGGTCGTCGACGGCCGGGTCCTCGGCTCGCGGTTCCGCGCCCCGCAGCGCACCGCCGAGGCCGAGCACTTCCGCCGCTGGTTCGTCGAGCACGGCTACCGCGACATCACCATGCCCGAGAAGATCAACGAAGCCGAAGGCGACTTCGCCTGGACCGGCAAGGTCCTGCTCGCCGGCACCGGCTTCCGCACCGACCCGGCCGCGCACGCCGAGGCGCAGGAGGTCCTCGGCGTCCCGGTGGTCTCGCTGCGGCTGATCGACCCGAGCTACTACCACCTCGACACCGCGCTGTTCGTGCTCGCCGAGGCGACCGACACCGCGTCCGCCCAGATCGCCTACTACCCGGAGGCCTTCTCGGCCGGGTCGCGGAAGGTGCTGGAGCGGATGTTCCCCGACGCGGTAATCGCGGACCGGGCCGACGCGGAGTGTTTCGGCCTGAACGGGGTGTCCGACGGCCGCAACGTCGTCCTGCCGGTCGAGGCGACCGGGTTGGCGGCGCGGCTGACCGAACGCGGCTACGAGGTCGTCTTCCTGGACATTTCCGAGCTCCGGAAGGCGGGCGGCGGCCCGAAGTGCTGCACCCTGGAGATCCGCAAGTAATCCGTTAGTGGACACCTTGCGGGATCATGTAACTACTCCATTCGCCAATGCGATTAATCGGGAAACACACTCGGTCCCGAATGAGGCGCGGATGGTGATCCTGGCGATCGGCGGCGTGGGCAAACCCGTGCGCACGCTGGATCCAGGCGAAGACGAAACCTGGGTGACCGTCGAACAGTTCGAGCGGGTGCTCGACTCGGTGGCCGGACGTGAAGACGTCGGGCTCACTTTCGACGACGGCAACTCCTCGGACGTCGAGATCGCGCTCCCCCGATTGGTGGAGCGCGATCTCACGGCCGAGTTCTTCCCGCTCGCCGGCCGGATCGGGCAGCGGGGTTTCCTCGACGCCGACGGCCTTCGCGCGCTGGTCGAAGCGGGCATGTCAATCGGTTCGCACGGCTGGGAGCACCGCGACTGGCGGCGGCTCGACGGCAGGCACGCCCGGCGCGAACTCGAAATCGCGCCGAAACTGCTCGCGGACCTGAGCGGGAAACCCGTGCGCGCGTACGCGCCGCCGTTCGGCGCCTACGACCGGCGGGTGCTCAGCAGGCTCCGGCGTTCCGGTGCGACGCGGGTCTACACGCACGAAGGCGGGGCGGTGTCGCGCGACAGCTGGCTGCGGCCGCGTACCGAGGTCCGGCACGACGTCGATCAGGAATGGATCGACAACGTGCTCGGTAACCGGGAAGGTCTGTACCGTCGAGCGGGACGGGTCATGGCACGGGTCGCCAGGCTTGCCCGCTTTTGACCGGTTTTCCTTGTACAGTGGGAAAATAACCCTTGAGCCGAACCGTCGGCGAAGGCATTCTGGGCACCCTCGATAAAGAAGTTTTATTAACTAAGGGGTGCTCGGTATGCGGAAACTGCTCCTGTTCTCGGCGATGGTGGTGGCCGCCGGACTGGCCCCCGCGGCGACTGCCGCGGCTTCGGTACAGGCGGGCCCGACCGCGCAGCAGCTGCTCGCGAAGACCACCAGCTGCAAACAGGTCTCGAACGGCAAGTACAAGACCGACGAGGAGACCGGCCGGACCATCGCGGTCTGCGACGCGGGAAGCGCCGTGTTCTGGAAGGCCGACATGGACGTCGACTGCGACGGGCAGCCGACCGCGCGGTGCAACAAGAACACCGACCCGTGGTTCCAGGACGGCACCGCGTACCCGCGCTCCGACGGCAAGGCGCTGGTCGCCGACGAGACGCCCTACATCGTCGTGCCGAGCATCAGCAGCACGTGGAACTTCGAGAAGGCCGGCCTCAAGGGCGCCGGTTCGTGCGCGGTGATCTACAACGACAAAGTGCTCTACACCGTCATCGGCGACACCGGCCCGAAGAACATCATCGGCGAAGCGTCCTACGCGACCGCAAAGGCGCTGGGCATCAACCCGGACCCGAAGAACGGCGGCGTCGACTCGGGCGTCACGTACATCTGCTTCAAGAATTCGAAGGTCTCGCCCATCGAGAACCACGGGAAGGCGACCTCCGTGGGGGAGGGGCTGGCGGCGAAGTTCGTTCAGGGCTGACGAAAGGGGCGCGGCCCCGGGAGCGCCTGGGTCGGGTTGGTCGTGAGTGGCGATTCGGGTTAGAACCCGAATCGCCACTCACGACCCGCATTTTCCGCACGTCGAGGCGCGGCGGCCGGTCGGGTCCCAACCTTCGCGGCAGAGGACGGTGTGGACTTCCGCAGCGACCTCGCACGGGGAATTCCGCACATCGTTCCAGCCGTAGACGAGACGCGCCCGGCCCGCCAGCTCGGCCGCGTTGTCCCGCATCCGGTCCCGGAAGGCCACGTCCGGCATGGCGTGGGTGGCGCGGCCGTCGAGTCTGACCGTCACTCCGGCGCCATGCGGGTCGTAGGTGACGTCCTCCCAGAGGATCTTGCCCTTCACCTCGAAAGGTGTTTGCCGGCTACCTTGTGGGAGGCCGTGTGCGTCTTCGACCGCTTCCTTGTATTCGATTTCGAGGGCCGACATCAGCCCACCCCCGAGAAGCCCGAGACCGTGCCGGATGGCGGGCCGGTAACGGAAAGGCGGCCGTAAAAACACGCAGTTCTCCATCGCCGCCAAGGAGACTTTGCTTCGGCTGACGAGGTCGACCACTGTATTGGTCGCAGTCTTCGGGGTTCTCTGGGCCGTGGCCAGATCTATGATCGTGTCGGTCACGCGGGTCCGTGGGGGAGACGTTCCGATCGCGATATGCGGCAGGGCACGCGAACGGTGCACGATCACCAAGGGCGGGACCGAGACTGCCGAGAACGTGTACGGCACCGTGATTTCGACAGGGCCGTCGACGACGGGCATCAGCCCCCACTCCTCGGCGGCGGTGCGGTGACTCAATACCGCATGGCCGCCGCCGTACTTCAGCGCCGCGTGAATCTTGGCCGACCTGGAGAGGTCGCCGGTGAACATCGCATAGACGCGCGGTAGCACTCGTTGCCAGCGTCCGGCCGCGAGGTTGGCCTCGATATCGGCCACTGAATGGCCGTAGGCGCGAAGTTGCCGGGTGTCGACGACTCCATGCTGTTCCGCCAGGACGACAGGCCAGCTCGGGCGTTGTTCGGCCGGGATGGATTCCACCGACCAGCGTTTGTGAAGAGGCACCCTTCGACGATCGCCGCTGAGCCGTGGGTCTGGCGGGCGTGGAGAGGATCTGTGGATAACAGGGGGGAGAGGAGACGTGGCTGTGGATAGCTGGGTCGGGTTGGTCGTGAGTGGCGTTTCGGGTTAGAACCCGAAACGCCACTCACGACCCACCCGACCCACGCCTCACCGCCGCCTACCCCCCTCACCCACCCCCACCCCCTCCCGAGATCGTTACGCGTCCCTTACGCGCGCCCTGTAGCGTTTCACGCCCCTCGAACGATGAGTAATTCCCTTGCCCCACAGGCATTCCGCCAAAAGCAGGCGAACCGTGGACACCGGTAACGAACCCGGTCCCACCGCCGACCAACGGGCAGCGGAATGCGGCTGGAGGAATTCGTCATGAAGATCAGTGTCTTCGGGCTCGGTTACGTCGGTTGCGTGTCGGCGGCGTGCCTGGCCGGACGCGGGCACGAGGTCGTCGGGGTCGACGTGAACCCGGTGAAGATCGAACTCGTCTCCAGCGGCAAGGCGCCGGTGGTCGAGGAGCGGATCGGGGAACTGACCGCGGAAGTGGTCGCCGCGGGCAAGCTGAGAGCGACCACCGACGTGAGACAGGCGATCGCGGACAGCGAAGTCTCCCTGATCTGTGTCGGTACCCCGTCCGCGCCGAACGGCAGCCTGTCGACGGCGTTCCTGGAGCGCGTCGCCGAGGAGATCGGCGAAGCGCTCCGAGACAAGACCGAACGGCACACCGTCGTCTTCCGCAGCACCATGCTCCCCGGCACCTGCCTGGACCTGCTCGTCCCCATCCTCGAGAAGTCGTCCGGCCGCACCGCCGGTGTCGACTTCGGTGTCGCGGTGAACCCCGAGTTCCTGCGCGAGGGGAGCAGCGTCAAGGACTTCTTCGACCCGCCCAAGACCGTCATCGGCGAGCTCGACCCGGCCAGCGGCGACGTCGTCGCGGCGCTGTACGAAGGGCTTCCCGGCGAGGTCTTCCGCGTCGCGATCCCGGTCGCCGAGATGACGAAGTACGCCGACAACTCCTTCCACGGGCTCAAGATCGGCTTCGCCAACGAGCTCGGCGCGATCTGCCGCGCGCTGGGGCTCGACTCGCACCAGGTGATCGACGTCTTCCTCGCCGACCGCAAGCTCAACATCAGCCCCGCCTACCTTCGCCCCGGGTTCGCTTTCGGCGGCTCGTGCCTCCCCAAGGATCTGCGCGGCCTGGTCTACGCCGCGCACCGCGCGGACGTCGCCGTCCCGATCCTTTCGCACGTGCTGCCCTCCAACGACGAACACCTCCAGCGCGCCTTCGAACTGGTGGCGCGCACCGGAAAACGCAAGATCGGCCTGTTCGGCCTGTCGTTCAAGCCCGGCACCGACGACCTCCGCGAGAGCCCGCTCGTCGAGCTCGCGGAGCGGCTGCTCGGCAAGGGCTACGACCTCCGCATCTACGACGCCAACGTCAGCCTTTCGCGGCTGATGGGCGCGAACCGCGAGTACATCGAGGGCAGGCTGCCGCATCTCAGCCAGCTGCTGGCCGGCTCCATCGACGAGGTCGTCGACCACGCCGAGGTCTGCCTCATCGGCTCCTCCGACCCGGAGGTCCTCGCGGCGCTCCCGGCCGGTGGCGGCCGCACCATCATCGATCTCGTCCGCGTACCCGACGCCGCCGAGCGCCGGGCTGAAGAGGGATATGTCGGTCTTGCCTGGTAAAGCTCTCATCCTCGTCGAGAACCTTTCCGTCCCCTTCGATCGCCGCGTCTGGCAGGAGTGCCAGACCCTTCGCGACGCCGGCTGGGAAGTCCACGTCATCTGTCCACAAGGGACGAAACGGGACACCGAAGCCGAGGTCACCATCGACGGCGTCCACATCCTGCGATACCCGCTGAAGGCCGCCACCGGTGGCCCGGCCGGGTACGTCCAGGAGTACGGCTCCGCGCTGTGGCACACGCTCCGGCTCGCCCGCAAGGTCGGCCGGGTCGACGTGGTGCACGCCTGCAACCCGCCGGACCTGCTGTTCCTGGTCGCGCTGTACCTCAAGCGCCAGGGCGCGAAGTTCATCTTCGACCAGCACGACCTCTGTCCCGAGCTGTACCTTTCGCGCTTCGACCGCGGGGAGGACTTCCTGTACCGCGCGGTCTGCGCGCTGGAGCGCCGCACCTACAAGACGGCCGACGTCGTCATCGCGACCAACGAGAGCTACAAGGACGTCGCCGTGAAGCGCGGCGGCAAGTCGCCGGACGACGTCTTCGTCGTGCGCAGCGCGCCGGTGGTCGAGCGGTTCCACATGGTCCCGGCCGAGCCCGAGCTGAAGAAGGGCAAGCCGCATCTGCTCGCGTACCTCGGCGTGATGGGCCCGCAGGACGGCGTCGACTACGCCTTGCGCGCCCTGGCTTCGCTGCGTGACGAGGTCGGCCGTGACGACTGGCATGCCGTGTTCATCGGTTCCGGTGACGCCTTCGACGCCATGGTGGCGTTGTCCAAGGAACTGAAGCTCGACGACCAGGTCGAGTTCACCGGCCGGATCTCCGACGAGGATCTGCTGCGCTACCTGTCCTCGGCCGATATCTGCCTTTCGCCGGATCCGCTGAACCCGCTCAACGACGTGTCGACCATGAACAAGATCATGGAGTACATGGCGATGAGCCGCCCGATCGTCTCCTTCGAACTGCGGGAGGCCCGCGTTTCGGCCGGGGAGGCCGCGCTGTACGCGCCGGCGAACGACGAGCCGGAGTTCGCGAAGCTGATCGCGCATCTGCTCGACTCGCCGGAACAGCGGGCCGAGATGGGTGAGCTGGGCCGGGCGCGCGTCGCCGGTCCGCTCTCGTGGGAGAACTCGCAGAAAGCCCTGCTCGCGGCCTACGCGGCCGCGGTCCGGTGATCGACATCCCGGTCGCGTTTTGAACAAGACTCGGGCAATCCTGTAACCAACATCGCGGTCGCTCCGACGGGATTGATGCTGCACCCGCACGCACCGATGGGAGACCCCGGCTTTGACTGACGACACGGTGCGCCTGTCCATGATCGGACAGGTCCTGCGCGGGCGATGGCGGACCTTGGTGGTCCTCGCCGTGCTCGGCGCCCTGATCGGCGCGGGATCGTCGGTGATCCTTTCGCCCGGTTACCGGACGACGTCCAGCGTGCTGCTGCAGGGCCCGCGCGAGGCGGACGAGCTGCTCACCCAGGCCGAGGTGGCGACCAGCTCGGTCGTGCTCGACCGGGCGGCCGCCGGCCTCGGCGACGGGATGTCCGGCGCCGAGTTGCGGGACAGGGTGGCCACGTCGGTCGCACAGGGCAATGTCATCACCATCGAGGCCACCGGTGACACCGCCGAACAGACGCAGCGGATGGCCGACCAGATCGCGGGCGAGTTCGTGAAGTACTCGACGCAGATCATCGCCGGTTCCGGTGACGCGGCGGTCCAGCTGGCGCAGGAACGCCGCGAGACGCTGCGTCAGCAGGTCCAGCAGACGAACCAGCGCATCAGCGAACTCTCCGCGAAGGTCAACGAAGGCAAGACGACCGTCGAGAGCGTCCAGCTCCGCACCGAACTGCAGGGCCTGCGCTCGTCGATCGAGTCGGCGATGTCCAGTTTGAACGCGGCCGACACCGCCAGCGGCCTCGGCAACATGGTCGTCCTCGGCTCGGCCGAACTGCCGTCCTCGGCGGCGGCGCCCACTCTTCCGCAGCTCGCCCTCGGCGGCGCGGCGCTGTTCTTCCTCATCGGCCTGTTCGGTCACCTCTTCACCGCCCGCACCGACCGCCGGCTGCGGGACGAGGAGGAGATCGCCGCGGCGATCGGCGGACCGGTGCTGGCGACCTTCGACGCGGTCGAGCAGGCGCCCCCGGCCACCACGTTGCGGGCCAAGCTCCTCCGTGACGACAGGCCGTGGAACGTCCCGCGGGTCGACGTCTTCGCGGACGAGATCGACTCCGACGTCCTGTACCGGCGGCTGATCTCCCGGCTGCCGCACCGGCGGCTGCTCGTGGTCGCCGCCGACGGCGATCACGCCGGGCGGGCGGCCACCGAACGGCTCGCCGCGCTCGCCGGCCGGTGGTTCACCGTCGTGACGGTGTCCCCGGCACGGCCCGTCGTCGCGGACACCGACGCGGACGGGGTCCTCGTCGTGACGAGCCTCGGTTCCCGGTCCGCGTGGGAGCTGGTCGGGATCGCCGAAGCCGTCGCCGACGCCGGTCTCGCCATGGTGGGCACCGTGCTGATCCGGCCGGTCCGGCCGGCCCGCACCCGGCCCGGCACGCCCACCCCGTCCGACCACGAAGCACTGGCAGGTACCGCGTGACCAGCGCCGAAAAAGCGAAGTCAGAACCGCTCATCGATCTGCAACGGCTGGTCGTCTCGATACGGAGACGACGCCGGATGTGGCTCGCGACCGCCCTGCTGGGGCTGATCGCCGGCGGGCTGGTCGCGATGCTCCTGCCGTCGCCGCCCACCGCGGTCGCGCAGATCCTCGTGATCCACCCCGACGACTCGCCGACCGACAGCGGAACGCTGATGCGCACCGACGTCGCCGTGCTCCAGACGACGAAGACCGCGGGCGAGGCGCTCAAGAAGCTGAACAGCACGCAGGCGCCGGAGGAGTTCCTCAAGGACTACGAGGGGCTCGGCCTGACGAACAACGTGCTCCAGCTGACGGTCAAGGGCAAGACCAAGGACGAGGCGCTGGCCCGCGCGCAGGCGATTTCGGACGCCTTCATCGCCGAGTACATCGGCCGCAACCAGGCGGCCGCGGCGGCGCAGCAGAAGGCGCTGCTCGACCAGCGCAACCAGGCCCAGAACGAGCTCACCCCGATCGAAGCGTCGATCGTCACCGAAGAGGCCAAGGGCCGCAACGCCAACCCCGCCCAGCTGGAACGGCTGTACTCGCGCCGCGCGGAGCTGACGTCCAAGATCTCCGACTACGACGGCCGCGCGCAGGAGGCGGGCATCGGCACGCCGAAGGTCGCCGCCGGGACGCAGATCGTGGACGCGCCGCGGATCCTGCCGCATTCACTGCTCAAGACCCTCGCCACCAACGCCGGGATCGGCTTCGCGCTGGGGTTGCTCGCCGGGCTGGGGCTCGCGGCCGTCACGAGCGTGGTGAAGGACCGGCCGGTGCTGCGCCGCGAGATCTCGCAGCATCTCGGCGCCTCCGTGATCGCGCAGTTGCCGAAGCCGCCCCGGTTCCTGCGCCGCTCGCGTGCGGCGACCCGGCGGCAGCGGGTCGCGGCGACCCTCGTCCGAGCGGCGCGGCAGGAGGGCGGTTCGGTGTCGCTGCTCGACCTCGGCGCCCGTCAGATCACAGCCGCGCTCGCCGTCGACATGGCACGCGAACTGGCCGGGAAGGGGCCGGTGTCGCTCGTCGACGACCTGCCGAAGACGGACCTCCGTGAGCTGGCAGGCGAGGGCCCGGTCCAGGTGCTGGACCGCGGCGACGTCCCGATGGCCGCGAACGAACGGCGTATCGGCGTCGGCTCGGTCGAGCCGGGCACGGCGTGGACCGACCTCGAATTCCTCGGCAGGGAAACGATCCTTGTCGTGCGCGCCGGGCACGCGAACACCGAATGGCTGCACACCGTCGCCCGTCAGCTGGCGGACCGGCGGATCCCGATCATCGGGGTCGTGGTGGTGGACCCGGATCCCCGCGACCACACCGACGGGACGCTGTGGGACGGCCTGCACACCGCGTTGCGCGGTCGCGCCGGTGCCGTGCCGGAGCGCACGGCCCCGCCGGAACGCCGGGAGCCGCGGCCGGTGGTGAAGCCGGTCGAGATGTTCCCGCGGGAGAAGAAGAGCGCGCGGCGGCATCCGACCCCGTACAAACGCGCCGACGACAACGCCGATGCGCCGACCAAACGATTCGCGCCTGTGTCACCGGATAACGCCGAAGCCTTGTAGGGGGAGACTAGATGTGCGGCATCGCAGGGGCCTACTTCTGGCCGGACGGGGGACCGCTCACCGATCGGCTCACCAAGACACTCGCCCACCGGGGCCCTGACGGTTCCGGCAGGTACGACCACGGAGAAGTCCATTTAGGACACCGACGGCTGTCGATCGTCGACCTGACCGAGACCGGCGCGCAGCCGATGGTCAAGGACGGGCTCGCGCTGACCTACAACGGCGAGCTGTACAACGCGCCGGAGCTGCGGAAGGAACTCGAAGCCGCCGGTGTGCGCTTCCGGGGCACGTCCGACACCGAGGTCCTGCTGGAAGCCTGGCGGAAGTGGGGCACCGAGGGTTTGCACCGGCTGCGCGGCATGTTCGCGTTCGGTGTCTTCGACGAGCGTTCCGGTGAGCTGGTGCTGGTCCGCGACCAGCTGGGTATCAAGCCGCTCTTCCTGGTGCGCCGCGGCAAGGGGGTCGCGTTCGCGTCCGAGCTGAAGGCGCTGGCGGCCGAACTGGGCGGCTCGCTGACCGTCGACGACACCGCACTCGTCGCGTCCCTGCTCTACTACTGGGTCCCGGACGGCCGGTGCGCGTTCCGCGAGGCGGAGAAGCTGCCGCCGGGCAGCTGGGCGCGGTTCCGGCCGACCGGCGACGTCGAACGCGGCACCTTCTGGTCGCTGCGCCAGGTCGCCGAAGAAGGCGCCGCTTATGAGGGCGAGTTCGACCTCAACGCCGTCATCGAAGACTCCACGCGCAAGCACCTGATCGCCGACGTGCCGGTCGCGACGTTCCTTTCCGGCGGGCTCGACTCCAGCTACCTGACCGCGCTCGCCGCGCGCGAGCGGCCGGGGATCTCCGCGTACACCATCGGTTTCCGGGCCGAGGACGCGAAGTTCGAGGCCATGCCGGACGACCTGATGTACGCGAAGAAGGTCGCCGCGAAGTTCGGCGTCGACCTGCACGAGATCGAGATCGCGCCGCAGGTGCTCGACCTGCTGCCCAGGATGACCTATCACCTGGACGAGCCGATCGGCGATCCGGCGGCGATCAACAGCTACCTGATCTGCACCGCCGCCCGCGAGGCCGGGGTCAAGGTGATGCTCTCGGGGATGGGCGCCGACGAGCTGTTCGCCGGGTATCGCAAGCATCTCGCGAACAAGATCGCCGTCCGGTACCAGCGGGTTCCCGGTCTCGTGCGGCGACCCGTCGAGTCCCTTGTGGACAGACTGCCGGTGGCGACCTCGAAGCGTGGGTTCCGTTCGGTCCGGTTCGCCAAGCGGTTCCTCTCGTTCGCGGAGCTGCCCGAGGAGACCGCGTTCCGGCGCAGCTACACGATGTACGACCAGGCCGAACTCGCCGGCCTGCTGAACCCGGACCTCGCGGGCGCCGTCGACGACGTGATCACCGAACACGCGGACACCTATCACGACAACACGTTGTCGGATTTCGTGAACCGCATGTGCCTCGCCGATTCGCGGCTCTTCCTGCCCGGGCTCAACCTTGCCTACACCGACCGGTCCAGCATGGCCGCCTCCACCGAGGTGCGGACGCCGTTCGTCGACATCGAGGTCGTGAAGGCCGCGTTCCGGATCCCCGGTGACAAGAAGATCGTGAAGCGCCAAGGGAAGATGGCGCTCAAGGAAGCGGCGCTGTCCATCCTCCCCGCCGAGATCGTGCATCGGCCGAAGGGGCTGTTCAGCGCGCCGCTGCGGGCTTGGATGAGCCGCGACCTCGCGCCGCTGGTGCGCGAGGTGACGAACGAAGGTGAATTGGTGAAGGCCGGGTTCCTCCGTCGTGAGGCCCTGCGGAAGCTCGTGGACGAAGACGCGTCCGGGCAGCAGGACCGGTCCAAGCATCTCTGGCACATCTTGACCCTCGAGTACTGGTACCGCGGCGCCGTTTCGGCGCGGACCCCCTGATCGCTGAGGAGCGACGTGAAGCAGGTAGTGCAGAACTACAAGAGCGGGGAGCTGGCGCTCCTCGACGTCGAAGTGCCCGCGTGCAAACCGGGGGGTGTGCTGGTCCGCACCGCCTATTCGCTGATCTCCACCGGCACCGAGATGATGAAGGTGTCCGAGGCGAGCCTTTCGCTGGTGGGCAAGGCGAAAGCCAGGCCGGATCAGGTCGCGAAGGTGATGCAGAGCGTCGCCACGAACGGTCTGGGCGCCACCTACCGCAAGGCGATGAACAAGCTCGACTCGTACACGCCGCTGGGCTATTCGCTGTGCGGCGTGGTCGAAGAGGTCGGCGCGGGCATCGACGATGTCGCCGTCGGGGATTACGTGGCGTGCGCGGGGAACGAGCACGCGCTGCACGCGGAACTGAACTGGGTGCCCAAGAACCTGTACACCAAGGTGCCGGACGGCGTCGACCCGCGGCACGCCGCGTTCGGCACGGTCGGCTCGATCGCGATGCAGGGTGTCCGCCAGGGCGAACCGCAGATCGGCGACATCGCGCTGGTCATCGGGCTCGGCCTGATCGGCCAGCTGGTCGTGCAGCTGCTGGTCGCCTCCGGGGTCCGCGTGGTCGGCGTCGACCCGGACCCGTCCCGGTGCGCGCTGGCCGAACGGCTCGGCGCCCTGAAGTGCGGCGACCCGGCGTCCGGCGTTGTCGACACGGCGGTAGCGGAGATCAGCTCAGGGCACGGTGTCGACCAGGTGTACCTCGCCGCGGGCGGCAGCACGAACGAGCCGGTGGAGCTGGCCGCGAAGCTGGCCCGCGACCGCGGCCGGGTGATCGACATCGGCAAGTGCTCGCTGAACCTGCCGTGGAACGCCTATTACGAAAAGGAACTCGACGTCCGGTTCTCCCGCTCGTACGGCCCCGGCCGCTACGACCCGGAGTACGAACTCGAAGGCCGCGACTACCCGATCGGCCAGGTCCGCTGGACCGAGCGCCGCAACCTCGAATGCGTCGTCGACCTGATGGGCAGCGGCCGTCTCGACGTCGAGCCGCTGATCTCGCACGTCTCGGCGTTCTCCGACGCCGTGGAGACGTACCGGAAGCTGAACGAGGGCGAGCTCAAGGCCGTCGCGGTGCTGTTCGAGTACGAGAAGCGCGCCGTCGCGGCCACCGAGCAGGTCGCCGAGGTCGCGATGCCGAAGACCGCGTCGGTCCGGGCGGTGCCCAAGGGCGGCGGCGTGCGGGTCGCGTTCGTCGGCGCGGGCAACTACGCGTCCTCGATGCTCCTGCCGCATCTCGCGGAGATGGAGGGCGTCGATCTCACCGAGGTCGTCACCACCTCCGCGCTCTCCGGCGCGAACGCCAAGCGCAAGTTCGGCTTCGCCCGCGCCACCACTGATCTCGACACGATGCTCGAAGACTCCTCCATCGACGCGGTGTTCATCGTGACCAGGCACAGCTCGCACGCCGAGCTGACCAGGCGCGCCCTGCTCGCAGGCAAGGCGGTGTTCGTCGAGAAGCCGCTCGCGTTGTCGGAGAAGGAACTGGAGATCGTGCTCGGCGCGATCGAGGAGTCCGGCAACGACCGGCTGCAGGTCGGGTTCAACCGCCGGTTCGCGCCGCTGCTGAACGAGTCGGTGCTCCACTTCGGGCCGCGGATCGGCCCGGCCTCCGTGCGGTACCTGGTCAACGCCGGTCAGCTCGACGCCGGCAGCTGGTACAACCAGGCCGAAAGCGAGGGTTCGCGTTTCGCGGGCGAGGGTGGCCACTTCATCGACACGGTCAGCTGGCTGCTCGGCTCCGACCCGGTGTCGGTGTACGCCACCGCGACTCCCGGCCACCAGGACCTGCAGATCCTGCTGCGCTACCCGGACGGCTCGACCGCGTCGATCGCGTACACCACCAGCGGTTCTTCGGCGTTCCCCAAGGAGACGATCGACGTCACCGCCGACGGCAAGGTGCTGAAGTTCGACGACTTCGCGCGCGCGTCGGTGTTCGGCCGCAAGAAATGGGCGAGCTCCCGCATCCCCAAGGGCCGGGACAAGGGCCAGGCCGCCGAGCTCGAAGCGTTCGTCAACGCGCTGACGACCGGCGTCTCGATGCCGGTGTCGGTCGAGTCGCTCGTTTCGACGACGCTGGCCACCCTCGCGGTCAACCGCAGCCTCGAAACCGGTTCCGTGGTGCGGATCAACGCCAAGGAGGGGCTGGGCTGATGGATCCGTCCTGGTACCTGCGAAGACTGTCGAGGATGGGGCCCGCCGAGATCGCGGGCCGGGTCACCGACGTCGTGCGCAAACGCCAGTGGCGCGGGGTCGCGGGGGAGAAGGCGGTCTGGCTGCCGGATCGCCGGTTCGCGACGGTGCCCGGTGAGGAGGTCCTCGCCGCCGTCTCGGGCGAAGCGGTGAAGGATCTGCTCGTCACCGCCGACCGCCTGATGGACGGGCGCGCCGAGTACTTCGGTGTCGAGCGGGACGACCTCGCCGATCCGGACTGGTCGTACGACCCGAAGACCGGCCGCCGGGCGCCGTCCGATGTGTACTCCTTCGACATCCCGTACCGCAGCGAGGAGACCGTCGGCGACATCAAGCAGATCTGGGAGCCGTCGCGGCATCAGCACCTCACCGTGCTGGCCGCCGCGTACGCCCTGACCGGGGAGGACCGGTACGCCGAACGCGTGGCCGCGCACCTCGCGTCGTGGTGGGCGGCCAACCCGCCGATGCGCGGCGTGCACTGGGTCAGCGGGATCGAGCTGGGCATCCGGCTGCTGTCGTGGGTCTGGGTCCGGCGGCTGCTCGACGGCTGGGCACAGGCCCCGGCGCTGTTCGAGGACAATCCCGTGGCGCTCAATCAGATCTGGCATCACCAGCGCTGGCTGGCCGCGTTCCCGAGCCGGGGTTCGTCGGCGAACAACCACGTGATCGCGGAGGACGCCGGGCAGCTCGCCGCGGCCTGCGCGTTCGCTTGGTTCCCCGAGTCCGGTCAGTGGCGGGACTCGGCGCTGGCGTCGCTGGACAAGATGTTGCGGCACAACACTTTCGACTCCGGGCTGAACCGGGAACTCGCCACCGAGTACCACGGGCTCGTCCTGGAACTGGGGCTCGCCGGGGCGCTGGAGGCGAAGGCCGCCGGGGTCACGGTGCCCGAGTCGACCTGGCTCGTCCTGCTCCGGATGACCGACGCGCTCGCGTCCATTGTGGACAACCGGTTGCGGCCGCCGCGGCAAGGCGATGCGGACGACGGCTTCGGGCTGATCGTCGACGGCGACGAGACCAGCCGCTGGGCTTCGCTGATCGACACCGGATCCGTCCTTTTCGGACGGTTGGACTGGTGGCCGGAGACGCCGGGCGGGGACGTCCGTACCCAGCTCTTCTCCGCACTGGCCAAGGACATCCAGGTCGGCGCCCGGCGTCCGGCGCGACGGCGGGACGACTTCGCCGACGCCGGGATGACCATCCTGCGCGACGGCGAGCTCTGGTGCCGGTGTGACGGCGGCCCGCACGGCTTCCTGTCCATCGCGGCCCACGCGCACGCGGACGCGCTCTCGGTGGAGGTCCGGCACGACGGCGTCGACATCCTCGCCGACCCCGGAACGTACTGCTACCACGGCGAGCCGAAGTGGCGGTCGTACTTCCGGTCCACGGCCGGGCACAACACGCTCGAACTCTCCCGCACCGACCAGTCCGTCTCCGGCGGGCCGTTCCTGTGGACGAAACACGCGGTCACCACGGTGATCGCGGCGGGGACGCCGTCGCGTTGGAGCGCGGAACACGACGGCTACGCGCCGTCGGTGCACCAGCGTTCGGTGGAACTGGACGGCAGCGAATTGACGATTCTCGACGAGGTCCGCGGCGGCGAGGCACGGCACTGCCGCCTCGCGTTCCACCTCGGACCCGCCGTCGAGGTCGCCTTGACCGGGAGCAGGGCCGTCCTGTCGTGGACGGCCGACGGCCAGGACAGGACGGCTTCGTTCGAGCTCCCCCCGGAGCTCACCTGGTCGGCGCATCGCGGCGAAACCACGCCGCCGATGGGCTGGTACTCGGCGGGTTTCGGCCGCCGCGAGCCCGCATGGACCCTGCTCGGCGGCGGGACCGCCGCCGACGGGGCCACCTTCACCAGCGTGCTCACCTTCGATTCGGGTAACGAGGATCCACCATTGTGATCGCACGACCGCACCGCCTCCGCCGGGCAGCGCTTCTGGTGCTGCTCGGCTCGTTGACGCTCACCGCCTGCACGACCCCGGCCGACGGACCGGGACCGGATCCGGGCAAACAGCCGTCCGGTTCCGTCGCGCAGGTGTGCGACAAGCTGCCGGAGGGCCCGGCCGAAGCGCCGGCGGGGGCGGTGAAGATCGACCCCGCGGTGCCGGGTGATCTCGCCACGAAGACCCGCTCGAACCCGGCCGGGACGACGTTCTGGCTGGCACCGGGCACGCACCGGCTCGGCGACGACCGCTACGACCAGGTCAACCCGAAGCCGGGCAACGTCTACATCGGCGGTCCGAAGGCGGTCCTCGACGGCCGGAAGATCAACCAGTACGCCTTCTCCGGCAACTCCGCCGACGTCAAGATCCGTAACCTGACCGTCCAGGGTTTCGCCGCGCCGCACGACGAAGGCGTCGTCAACCACGACTCGGCCGACGGCTGGGTCATCGAGCAGAGCACCGTCCAGGACAACGACGGCGCGGCGCTGATGGCGGGCGCGCGGCAGCAGGTCCGCGGGAACTGCCTGCGCCGCAACGGGCAGTACGGGATGAACGCCTACGCCCAGCACAACAGGATCACCGGCCTCGTCGTCGAGGGCAACGAGATCACCGGCAACAACACCGGCGACTGGGAAGCCAAGATCGACGGCTGCGGCTGCTCGGGCGGGGTCAAGTTCTGGTCGGTCGACGGCGCCGACATCACCGGGAACTGGGTGCACGACAACCGCGGCGTCGGCTTGTGGGCCGACACGAACAACAACGACTTCCGCATCGAGGCCAACGTCATCGAGAACAACGACGGCTCGGCGCTGATGTACGAGACCAGCTACAACGCCGTGATCACCGGCAACACCATCCGCCGCAACAACTGGGTGGACGGCAAGCGCTACATCGACCGCGGCGACAGCTTCCCGGTGGCGTCGATCTACGTCTCCGAATCCGGCGGCGAGCCGAGGGTGAAGGCACGGACGGACAAGCTGGAGATCTCCGGGAACACGTTCGAGAACAACTGGAACGGCGTCACCCTGTGGGAGAACTCCGACCGGTTCTGCAACAGCCCGGCCAACACGTCGTCCGGCTCCTGCACCCGGCTGGTGCCGGACCAGGCGAAATGCGCGCAGCCGGCGATCACGTCGGGCGGCTTGAACGCCGACTGCCGTTGGAAGACCCAGCGCGTCGAGATCCACCACAACCGGTTCGTCCTCGACCCGGCCGTCGCGGGCTGCGAGGAGAGCTGCGCGCGGATGGCGATGCTCGCGAACTTCGGCACGTACCCGGACTGGTCGCCGTACAAGGGCGAGGTCGTGCAGCAGGCGATCACGTTCCGCCAGGGCAACCGGCTTTACGACAACGTCTACTCCGGGCCGTGGAACTTCGTCGCGTTCGAGCCGAGCCGCGTGCTCGGCTTCGGCGAGTGGCAGGGCGCGCCCTACAAACAGGACCAGGGCAGCAAACTGACGCGTGCGGGAGGTGGCTGACATGCTCGAACCCGCGGTCCGTCCGGCGGCGATCCGCAGCACCCCGAAGGCGGTCGGCATCGCCTGGACGTTGCTGATCATCAACACCCTGGGCTCGACCGGGGCGAAGACGGTCATCCCGCTGCCGAGGTCGGTCAGCCAGCTGATCACCATGGGCGCGCTGGGCGCCGCGTTCGTGATCGCGCTCGCGCTGAACGCCCGGCTGCGGATCCGGCCGAGCGCCTATCTCTTCCTGCTCACGGTGCTGCTGGTGCTGAGCGTGGTCGCGAGCCTGAACCTGGAAGGCGGCTTCGGCGCGCTGTTCCGCTGCTTCCGGTTCGCGCTGTTCATCAGCACGCTGTGGTTGCTGACCCGCTGGTGGAACGGCAGCCTAGATCTCGTTCGCACGCATATCCGGGCCTACGGCGTGGTGCTGGTGACGGTGGTCATCGGGCTCGCGCTGGGCCCGGGCAACGCGCTGCCGTTCGAATACGGCGGACGGCTCACCGGCACGCTGTGGCCGCTGACGCCGCCGCAGGTCGGCCAGTACGCGGCCATCGTCATCGGTCTCACGACGCTGCTGTGGCTCGGCGGGAAACTGGAGCGGCGGAACGCGCTGGTGGTCATCGTGCCGTCGTTCGCGATTCTGCTGCTGACCCACACCCGCACCGCCATGCTCGGCCTGGTGGCCGGGACCGTGGTGGCGCTGATGTCGCAGTGGATGTCCAGCGCCCGCGCGCGCAAGGTGTTCACCGGGCTGGTGCTCGTCGGGGTGTTCTGCGCGGTGGCGCTGAGCGGGCTGCTGCAGACCTGGTTCCTGCGCGGCCAGTCGGAGGAGAACTTCTCGAGCCTCACCGGCCGCGCGAAGGTGTGGGACGCGCTGCTCGACGCGCCGCGGACGACGCTCGAGTACCTGTTCGGCGTCGGGCTGACCGACAAGTCCTACGACGGGCTCCCGATCGACAGCAGCTGGCTCGCCGTCTACCACGAGCAGGGCTATGTCGGGATCGCGATCGTGGCCGCGTTCCTGCTCGTGCTGGTCGTGGTCGCGGTGCTGCGGCCGCCGTCGCCGGCCAGGGTCTGCGCGATCTTCCTGATCACCTACTGTCTTTCCGCCTCCTACACCGAGGCGGGCCTCGGCGACGCGTCGCCGTACCTGCTGCACCTGGCCTTGGCCGCGTCGCTACTGGTACGAGCCGACCCTGAGCTTTCCAAGGAGTCCGTGTGAAGGTCCTCGTGATCCACAACCGGTATCGATCCGAGCAGCCGAGCGGCGAGAACAACGTCGTGGACCAGGAGACCGCGCTGCTCGCCGAGGCCGGGCACGAGGTGAGCCTGTTCGAGCGGCGCAGCGACGACATCGCGGAAATGTCGCTGCCGCGCAAGGCCGTCGTCCCGCTGCAGGTGCCGTGGAACCGGGCCGTGCGCGCGGAACTGGCGCGGCGCCTCGCCGACGACCGGCCGGACGTGGTCCACGTCCACAACACGTTCCCGCTGCTTTCGCCGTCGGTGCTGGCCGCGTGCGCGGACGCCGGGGTGCCGACGGTCGCGACCGTGCACAACTACACACTGATCTGCCCGCCCGGCACGCTGTACCGCGAGGGCTACATCTGCACCGACTGCGTGGGACGCAAGCCGATCCCGGCGGTGCGGCACGGGTGCTACCGCGATTCGGGGCTCGCCACCGTGCCGATGGCGGCGAGCATGGTGCTGAACCGCAAGCGCTGGTGGTCCGGTGTCTCGAAGTTCTTCTGCATCTCGCGGGCGCAACGTGAGATCCTGATCGCCGCCGGGATGCCCGCCGACCGGCTCGCGGTGAAGTACAACTTCGTCACCGACCCGGGCAAGACGCGCAAGGGCGCGGGGGAGCACCTGCTGTTCCTCGGCCGGATCACCGAGGAAAAGGGCATCGGCCTGCTGATGAAGGCCTGGGATCGGCTCGTCGCGGCGGGCGGCCCGCTGCCGCCGCTGGTGATCGCCGGCACCGGCCCGATGCAGGACGAGGTCGCGCGCTGGGCCCACGGCCGCGACGACGTCCGCTACGTCGGCCTCCAGTCCAAAGTGGAGTGTCAAGAGCTGATCGTCCGCTCGAACGCCGTCATCGCCCCGTCGGAATGGCTGGAGGCGTTCGGGCTGGTCGTGGTCGAAGCGATGGCCGCCGGCGTCCCCACCGTCGCCGCGGCCCACGGCGCCTTCCTCGAACTCGTCGAGGACGGCGTCACCGGCCTGCTGCACGAGCCAGGGAACCCCGAGTCGCTCGCGGCTCGCCTGCGGGAGATCGTCGGCGACGCCGAACGGAACCAGGAGATGGGCTGGGCGGCGCGGCTGGTGTACGAACAGGAGTTCACGCCGAAGGTCGGCCTCGAACGGCTCGTCGGCGGCTACCAGGCCGCGATCGACGCGTGATCACAGGCCCGCCCGCGATCCCGCCGCGCGCGCGAATCCCGCTCTGGACCCTGGGCGCCTTCGGTTTCGTCGTCGCCCTCGTCCTCGGCCTGCGCTACGCCGGCAGCTCGCACACCGCCGGACTGGACGCCCTCGTACTCCCCGTCGTCGACCGCGTCGAAGGCCCGCTCTGGTACCTGGCGACCGCCATCGACTTCGCGGGCGAACCGGTGGGCGCGATCGTGGTGATCGCCTTGTTCGGCTGGTTGTGCCTGCGGCACCGGCGGCAGCGGATCGCGATCCTCATGGTGGTGGCGAGCGGTGTGACGGTGGCGCTGACCACCGGGCTGAAACCCCTGGTCGGCAGGCTGATCCACGGCGAATTCCTCTCGTACCCGAGTGGGCACACGGCCTTCGCGGTGACCGTCGCGACCGTCGTGGGGCTGCTGGTGATCGACGTGCGCGGCCTCGGGACTGTCGGTGGTGCCTCGGTGCTGGTGGGGCTGGTCGCTTTCGCGGGGCTCGCGATGGGGTGGGCCGAGGTGGCGCTGGGGGCGCACTATCCGACCGACACCTTCGGGGGGTTCGGGGTCGCTGTCGCGGTGGTGCCGGTGGTGGGGTGGGCGGTGGACCGGCTCACTTCCCGGTGAAGCCGTCGAACAGTTCCCGGCCGACGTCGACGTGACCCGCGTGCCGGGCGAAGCTCTGCGCGAGATGGAAAAGAACCCAGGCGAAGGTCGGGTGCTCCTCGACGCCGCTGCGGCGCGTCGCCCGTGCGGCGAGGGCGTCCAAGGGGGTGACAGCCGCCAACCGGGCACTCGCCATGGGAGAAGGCGATGATCCCGGGCGATGGCGTCGTCCGGCGTGATGAGCCATTCCTGTTCGGCCGTGCCCGGCCACGAGAAGTCGACACCGAACGGCGTCCACCCGGATGGCACGGTCGACCACCGGAGGTCGGCTTCGGAGAGCCCGTCGAGTTTGCGGAGGATCGCTATCGCGCTGTGGGCGAGATAGCCCAGAAGCAGCACTCACGCGACCAGCTTGATGTTCGGCCGCGGCCGCGCCTGCGCTGTCCGGAACGCGGCCAACAGCTCGCGCTCGACCTGCGCCGGCTCGGCTCGCAGACGGGACGGCAAGGTCTGAAGCACGACGATCCCCGCGGCGACATAACGCGCGTTGCGCGCGACGGTGGCGCGATGGCCGGTGAGGTCGGCATGGTGACGGTAGGAATCGATCTCCCAGGCGAAAGCACATGCGTCGCACCAGAAGTCCGGGGTGGCGATGTAGTTGCCGTCCGCGTCGAAGATCGGCACGTTCCAATGCCCCGGCGGGAGGCCGGATCTTCGCCAGAGCCGCCAAGCGTCGGCCTCGGCGACGGATCTCGCTCCGGCGAGGAGCGGGGCCAGGGCTCGTCTGGGGAGCGCGGTTCCGGTTCTTCCCGCTTGGTCGAGTTCGTGGGTGAGCATTTCGGCGGTGCAGAAGCGACGTTGGACGGACTCGGCCATCATCGCCTGGATCTCGTCTTCGTCGGTGAGTCTTCGGGCGGCGTCGATGACGGCTCGGGGGACGGGGGCGACGGGGAGGTCGCCGCGGAGGTGGGGACGAGGTGGGCGGTGAGTTCGCTCTATTCGGGCGAATCCGGCGTCGGCCACACCGCGATTCGCCGGTATGAGGACATGAACCTCCTCCTGATCGGGAACTCTTTCCAAGCCATGTCGGCGGAGCGCCCAGACGCCGGTGAGCACCGCGTCTCGTCGGGCATGGAGCAACGCGGCGCGGACTCGATGCTCCTCGGTCGGTGTGCCGTTGCTCAGCAGCACGACTCCGGGGAGCAGTGCTCGCCAGGGGCCGCCCGCCGCGCATCGACGGGAGATGGTCCGGCGTGGCACGCCGATCTCTTCGAGCTCGGTCGCGCGGACCACCTCCGGATGGCCCGGGGCGGTGAGCAGGGGATTGGTGGTCCAGGATCCTCGTTGCACCGGATCATCGTGCAACCAGGTACCGACAGTTCTCCCTCGCAGAGTGCATGAAAGGTCCTCTCATGAGAAAAAGATGGTGACGATGTAGGAATTGGGACACTCAACGTCCCAATTCCTACATCGTCGCGCAAGCCCAGTCGTCGCACCCCGGCGCCTCAGCACCCACCGTCCCCAAAAGAACTACAAGCATCCTGCGAGTAAGGAGCCCCCTGCCACCCCGAAACCCCCACAGTCCGCGAAGTGTCATGAACCACGAACCGCCACTCACCCGAATAAGCGTTGTCATACCATCGGTTCTCCTGCCGGAACGTCACCGCGTCCGAAACGGAAGAACCCCGATAAGGCGACCACTCCGGATAAGTGCCGAAGTTCGCCAAAAGCGCCATCCGCCCGCAATACCCCGAGCAGGAAGATCCGTGGGAGAACTTGTTGCCGTGAATCGAAACCCGCTGTGTCTTCCACCGGCAGTCGTCATACAGCGGACGCGACGAAATGCCCGGCGCGGAACACGAAGAGACCGAGGGGACGAGAAGCGTGCAAGAGCCGGAGGAAGTGTTCGCCGGGCTGTTGCAGAAGCGGTCCGCGTTCTCCCACAGGGTGATTCCGGACCAGTTGTCCTCGAAAACGTTGTCGACGATCTCCACCAGCGAAGTCCGGGCCCGCACCCGCGGCTCACCGCCGGACTCCGAGATGTACACCGTCCCGACCGGGAAATCGTCGCCCCGGGCAGCGAAAGCCCGGCCCTGCACGAGCGTGTTCCGCCGGAAGGTGTTCCCGCGGACCACGACGTTGTAGGAGATCTCGTAGAACAGGCCTTCGGAAGAGTTGTCCTCGATCAGGTTGTCTTCGATGAGGAAGTCGTTGTTGTTCGTGTCGGCCCACAGGCCGGCGCCGTGGTTGTGGTGCACCCAGTTGCCGCGGATGTCGGCGCCGTTCACCGCCCAGAATTTCGCGCCGCCGGTGCAGCCGCAGCCGGGTTCCTTCGTCTCCCAGTCGTCGGTGTTGTTGCCGGTGATCTCGTTGCCCTCGACGAGCAGCCCGGTGATCCCGTCGCCCGCTCGATAAGCGTTGATGCCGTACTGACCGTTGTTCCGAAGGCAGTTCCGGATGACCTGCTGACGCGGTCCCGCCATCATCGCGGCGCCGCGGTTGTCCTCGATCGTGTTGCCCTCGATGGTCCAGTGTTCCCCCGAGTCGTGGTTCACCACGCCCTGATCGCGGGGCGCCGCGAAACCGCGGATCGTGAGGCCGCGGATGACGACGTCGTGAGCCTGCTGGGTGAACGCGTAGCGGTTGACGCCGCCGCCGTCCAGCACGGCACCGGGGGCGCCGAGGTAGGCGTTGCCGTCCTTGGGGATGATCTGCCCGAACTCGTCCGGGCCCAGCGTGTGCTTGCCGTCGGTCAGCCAGAACGTCGTGCCGGCCGGGAGTTCGCGTGTCTTCGCGGAAAGGTCCGTGCCCGGGGAGACGACCACGGCACCGTCCGGTTTCCCCGGGCTGACCGGGCCCGCGGCGCAGGCCGCGACAGGAGCCGCCGAGGCCGGGACGACTCCTGTCGCGAGCAGCAGCAGGACAACGAGGAACGCGGGCATACTGAAACGGTAAGCCAGTATGGACGGTCCCAGATGGACACTTACAGGTGAACCTTCAGCAGGTCACCGTCTCCCCGAAGCCGCTGCAGGTGTCCTGCAGATAGGGCGCCGCCTGCCACTGCGCCGCGGTCAGCCGCCGTGAGGTGTCGTGGGCGACGAACGTCCACGGTCCGTAGTACTGGTTGTCGTACCACCGGTTCTCCTGCCGGAAGGTGATCGCCTCCGAGATCACGGCGCCCCGGTACGGCGACCAGGACGGGAAGGTCCCGTAGTTCGAGAGCACCGCCATCCGCCCGCACAGGCCGAGGCAGCCTTCCATCGCCGAGTCGAACTCGAAGGTGTTCTCGTGCACCGAAACGCGTTGTGTCTTCCAGCGGCAGTCGCCGTACAGCGGCTCGGTCGCGATGCCCGGGGCGGAGCAGGCGGACGTCGGGGAGACCAGTTCCGTGCACGAGAGCGTGGACGTGTTGGCCGGGCTGTTGCAGAACCGGTCGGCGTTCTCCCACAGCGTGATCCCCGACCAGTTGTCGGAGAACATGTTGCCCCGGATGTCGATCCGGCTGGTCCGGGCGGGCAGCCTCGGTTCGCCGCCGGACTCGCTGAGGTACACCGCGGCGACCGGGAAGTTGTCGCCCTTGGCTGCCCGTTTCCGGCCCTGCACCAGCGCGTTCCGGTTGAAGGTGTTCCCGATCAGCTCCAGGTTGTAGGAGATCTCGTAGAACAGGCCTTCGGACGCGTTGTCCTCGATCAGATTGTCCTGGATGAGGAAATCGTTGTTGTTCGTGTCGGCCCAGAGCCCGACACCGTGGTTGTGGTGGACCCAGTTGCCGGTGACGTCGGCGCCGTTCACGGCCCAGAACTTCGCCCCGCCGCTGCAACCGCAGCCCGGGATCTTCGCCTCCCAATCGCCGGTGTTGTTGCCGGTGATCTCGTTGCCTTCGATCACCAGACCGGTCAGCCCGCCGCCGAAGCGGTAGGCGTTGATGCCGTACTGCCCGTTGTTCCGCAGGCAGTTCCCGATCACCCGCTGGCCGGATCCGGTCATCATCCCGGCACCGTCGTTGTCCTCGATGACGTTGCCTTCGATGGTCCAGCGTTCGCCTGAGTCGTGGTTGACCACGCCCTGGTCGCGTTCGGCGACGAAACCGCGGATGGTCAGCCCGCGGATCACCACGTCCTTGGCCTGCGTGGTGAAGGCCGCGCGGTTGATCCCGCGCCCGTTGAGCACGGCGCCGGGCGCGCCGAGGTAGACGTTGCCGTCCTTCGGCATCACCTGGCCGAACTGGTCGGAACTCAGCGTGTGCTCGCCCGGTGACAGCCAGAACGTGGTTCCCGGCGGGCTGAACCGGGTCTTGTCGGTCAGATCGGTGCCTGGATCGACGACCTGGGCGCCTTCCGGGGCGGAAGGGACGCCGACGGTCGTGCCGCACACCCCTCGAGCCGGCTCTTCGGACGCCACCGCTGTGTTCTCAACGGCGACCTGGAGCAGTAGTACGGACAACGCGGTGCAGAACACCCGCGTGCCGGTCGAGCGATATGCGATCCCTGAACTCATACCCTTCTCCGAAATACCGGCTTCACCGGACGGCCACCCAGCCACGGTGCCGGATCATCCGCGTCGAGCGCTTTGCGGTACACGAGGCAGGCCTGCGAGACCACTTCGACCGTCCGGTCGATGTCTTCTTCGGACAACGCGCTGCTGACCACGAACGACGGTCCGAGGACCCCGCCCGTGACCAGTTGCCGCAGGAACAACGTGCGGTACTCCTGCGACGGGTTCTTCTCGGCGTCGAGCGTGGCGAAGACGAGGTTGCTCGCCCGGCCGCGCACGACGACGTGTTCCCCGACCCCGGCCGAGGCCGCGACTTCGCGGACCCCGGCGGCGAGCCGGTCGCCGAGCGCGTGCAGCCGCGCGGCGATGCCTTCTTCGGTGTAGGTCTCCATGACCGCGATCGCGGCGGCCAGCGAATGCGTCTCGGCGCCGTGCGTGGTCGACAGCAGGAAGACGCGGTCCTCGCCGGTGCGCAGCCCGCCGAGTTCCATCAGTTCGCGCTTGCCCGCCAGCGCCGAGACGGCGAACCCGTTGCCGAGCGCTTTCCCGAACGTCGAGAGATCCGGCGTGACCCCGTACAGCCCCTGCGCGCCCGCCTCCGACCAGCGGAAACCGGTGATCATCTCGTCGAAGATCAGCACACAGCCGTACCGGTCGGCGAGTTCCCGCAGGCCGACGAGGTAGCCGGCGGGCGGTTCGAGCTGGGTCGACGCCTCCAGGATCAGGCAGGCGATCCGCCCCGCGTTCTCCCGCAGCAGCCGCTCCGTCGCCGGGAGATCGCCGTAGGGGAACGACACGGTGAGATCGGTGATCCCGTCCGGGATGCCCGCCGACATCGCGGTGGTACCGATGAACCAGTCGTCGATGGAGAAGAACGCGTGGTCGCGGCAGATCGCCACCAGCGGCCTGCCGGTGGCCGCCCTGGCGAGTTTGACCGCGGCCGTGGTGGCGTCCGAGCCGTTCTTGGCGAATTTGACCATCTCGGCGGTCGGCACGGTTTCGAGGAACTTCGCCGCCGCCCGTTCCTCCACAATGGACGGACGGGCGAAGTTGGCGCCCCGGTCGATCTCGCGGTGGGCGGCTTCGCTCACCCTCGGGTGCACGTGCCCGAGGCTGACCGCGCGCAGCCCCGAGCCGTACTCGATGTATTCGTTCCCGTCGACGTCCCAGACATGCGCGCCGAGCCCGTGCGAGATGACCGGTGCCAGGTTCTCCGGATACTGGTCGTCACCCTTGGCGTAGGTGTGCGCCCCGCCGGGGATCATCGCGTGGAGGCGCTCGTTGGCCCGCATGGACTTGGGCAGCTGACGGGTCATGCTCTCACCTCGTGTTCTGTAGTACCGCGGAAAGCGGGAGCGCGGCTCGGTCCCGTTCCGACATGAGCGCCACCGGAAGCGGCCACGGGATCGCCAGTTCGGGGTCGTCGTGGGCGATCGCGACGTCCTCGGCGGGATCGTGCGCGCGGTCGATCCGGTAGGAGACGTCGGCGTACTCGGTGAGCGCCTGGAACCCGTGCGCGCACCCGGCCGGGATGTACAGCGACACCTGCGTCTCCCCGGAGAGTTCGAACGTCTCTTTGCCGAGGAACGTCGGCGAATCCGGCCTCAGGTCGACGACGACGTCGAAGACGGCGCCCCACGAGCACCGGACCAGCTTCGCCTCGCCGAGCCCCGAACGGAGGTGCATCCCGCGCAGCACTCCCTTGCGGGAGCGGGAAACGCTGTCCTGGAGGAAACCGTTCGGGTCGATCCCGGCCGAGCGGACGACGTCGGCGTCGAAGGTGCGGCTGAAGAAGCCGCGTTCGTCGGCGTGCGGCGTCGGCTCGAACAGGTACGCGCCCGCGATGGCGGGCACCGGGATCACCTTCATCGGACTCCCATCGGCAGGAAGGCGGCCGACAGCGCGGCGAACTGCTCGTCCAGCAGTCGCGCCTGCTCCGCGCTTCGTTTCGCGACGATCTCGGTGAGTTCGCCCGCCCTGGACTCGAGTTCGGCGAACTGGCGCACCAGCGCGTCGAAGTCGATCTCCTTGGCGGACTGGCAGAACTCGCCGAGTCCCAGCGTGGTCATCAGGACTTCGTTCTTGCGGGCGTACCCGATGGACAACGTCGGTTTCGCCAGCTTCAGCGCGCACAGGACGTTGTGGTACCGGGTGGCGACGACGGTCTCGACCGCCGACATCGCCCGCATCACCTCGTCCAACGTGGCCGTTTCGGCGGCGGCGAGCAGTGGGGATTCCAGTTCCCGCATGATCTCGTCGACGACCTGCGCGTCGGCCCGGTCGCCGATGAACAGCCGGACCGGGCGGCCGTCGGCGATCAGCCCGGCGACGAACCGGGTCATCTTGTCCACATAGGACTCGTAGATCTCGGCGGCGCGGTGCCGGTCGTCGTTCCCGCCGTGGTACGCCATCACCCCGACCCCGACGGACCGGGGCAGCACCGGCTCGGAAAGCGCGGGCAGGGCGAAGGCGAGGTCGGGGTAGACGCGGTCGTCCGCGACGTCGACGCCCATCGCGCGCATCGCGTCTCGCGACGGCTCGTCCCGATAGGACCGGAACGTCGCGAGCCGCGCGGCCCAGCCGATCACGGACCGGGTGACCCGGTGCGTGCTCACGCTGGCGCCGACGCTCACCAGCGCCACCTTCGTGCCGACCAGGCGGCCGGACATCGAAAGCAGCAGCAGCGCGTACGGGAAACCCCAGGGACGCAAGGGAAGGGTGGATTCGAGGACACCCATCCCCGGCACGATCACCACGTCCTGACGCCGCACCCACGCCACCGTGCGGAAGATGTCGACGAGTTTCCCGAAGCCCTTCGCGGCGATGGACAGCGGTCCCGATGCCGTTCGGTACTCGCCCTCGTACCAGTTCAACGCGGTCGTTTCGAGTCCGTAGCGCGACGCGACGATTTCCGGACCGCCGCACATCACGCTGAGCGCGGCGCCCGGATGTTCCGTGCGCAGATACCCGAGAACCGCCTCGAAGGAACCGTCGTTGCCGAGGTTTCCCGATCCGAGGAGCCCGAACAGCCCGATTCTCACGGGCGAGGTCAAGGGACTCGTCCCTCCTGGCCGGCGACGACCGAGGCCACGGACACTTCACGCGGGCCCAGCTCGGCCTCGGCCTGGACGGGCATTCGCCCCATGGCCGGGTTCCCCGCCCGGTTCAGCATCCATTGGCGCAGGTAGCGGAAGCATTCGCGCTTCTCCGCGCCGGAGATCGGCGCGTTGCGGATCGCCTTGACGTAGCCGAGCACGTATTCGCCGAGCAGCCGCACCATCGGGTGGCGCAGTTTGTCGGCGCGCTTCGGGTCGAGGTTGGTGGCGCGCCTGCGCACGGTCGGGTGCTCGTGTTCGGAGCGGCCGGGGTGGTCGCGCCGGAAGTACAGCCAGTCGGGCACCTGGTGGAACGGGCCGTGCAGGGCCAGTTCCGAGATGATCGTGCGGTCCGCGTGGTGGTAGCTGTCCAGCGGCGCGACCCGGCGCAGCACCTCGGTGCGGATGACCGCGCCGTCGTCGTCCCCGCCGGGCGCGAACAGCGTGCTGCGGAAGCGTTCCGCGGCGTGCGGCGAGACCGTGTTGAGCGGGTACTCCAGTGCCTGCGTGACGACGGCCTTCTCGTCGATCATCGCCGTCCACGAGTGCGAAAGGACGAACTCGGGGTGCTCGTCGAGTGCCTCGATACAGCGTTCCAGCAGGTCACGGGCGTAGAGGTCGTCGTCGGACGCCCATTTGAACAGTTCGCCGCGGGCGACGTCGACACAGTAGTTGTGGTTGGGCGCGCAGCCGATGTTCACCGGCTGGCGCACATAGCGGACACGGGAGTCCAGCTTCGCGTACTCGCGGCTGATCTCTTCGGTGCGGTCCGTGGACGCGTTGTCCGAGATGATCAGCTCGAAGTTCTCGTAGCTTTGGCCGAGGAGTGCGTCCAGCGATTCGGCGAGGTAGTCCTCGCCGTTGTAGACCGGGAGCCCGATGCTCAGCCGAGGAGCGGTGCTCATGACGTCCTCATTTCTTCCTTCTCCGAAGTCAGATGCTCTTTGAGAGCGGAGTGGAGTTGCAGCCACCACACCGCGGATCCGCTGGTGATCGCCAACGCGACCCCCCAGGCGGATCCGGACGCCCCGGCCAAGAAGGCGCCGATGAGCCCGAAGCCGACGTAGCCGGCCGAGTTGATCAGCTGGGCGCGAAGGCTCCTTTTCGCAGCGCCGAGCGCACGCAATCCGGCGGCCGCCCCGGTGTTGAATCCCGCCGCGGCGATACCGATGGTCACCGGGAGGATCAGTTCGGAGGCGGGATCCCACACGTCGCCGAGGACGAACCGGCCGGCGTCGTGGGGTACCAGAAGCAAGGCGAGACCCCAGAGCAGGGCCGCGGCCGCCTGGCCCGCGCCGAGCACGGCGCAGAAGTGGCGGAGGCGATGCGGGGCCCGTTGGAGCACCCGCGCGCCTTCCGCCACGGTGACCAGGGAAAGTCCCATCAGAAGCGCGAAGAACGGTCCGAGCAGCAGTTCGGCGCCGCGGACCGCGCCGACGCTCGTGAGCCCGGCGATCGCGCCGAGCCCGTACATCCGAAGCTGGGTGGAGCCGCTGTTACTGACGTTTTCGATCAGGTAGCGGGTGCCGAGGTCGCGGTGGTGCTTGAGCCAGTCGAGCGTCCCGCGCGGATCCGGGCGGACCCCGGCCTGCAGGCAGCCGTAGCCGGCGGCGACCGCCCCGGACAGGCCCCACGCCAGGATGAACGCGACGACCGTGTCGAACCACTGGTGCGCGATGAACAGCGCCGGGATCAGCGCGACGCCCCAGACGACGTCGTTGACGAACGCCTTCTTCCCGTGCCCCGCGGCGAAGAAGGTGAACCGCCAGGCGTCCTGCAGCAGCAACGTCGGGATGACGAAGGCGAGCGCGACGAACGCGCCGCCGACGGGGCCGCCCACCACGAGACCGGCGACCGCGCTGACGGCACCGGCGACGACACCCGTGGAGAGCGCCGTCCCGGTCGCCTTGGCGGTCGCGGTCCGCCAGGATTCGGTGGACACCCCGGAGAACCGCACCATGAGCGGATCCGTCGTCAGCCCGCGCGAAAGGTTGAGCACCACGCCGTAGCTGACCCAAGCGAGGCTGAACATGCCGAAGGCGAACGTGCCGAGCGAGCGCGCCACGAACAGACCGACCACGAAGTTGGTGATGCTGGAAACGGCCTGGTCGCCGAGGCCCCAGCTGAGCCGTCCGGCCATGGCCCGGACGGCTTGGGAACGCAGAAGTGATCGCATGGGGCCTCTAATCCTTGAGCAATCCGGCGTCGTGCAGCGCCCGAGCGGCGGCGACGACGGAATCGAACGGCAGCCCGGACCGCTCGGCGACGTCGAGCAGGCTGTGCTCGCCGTCCGAGAGGTTGAGCACCCAGAGCATGGCCATCTGGGCTTGTTTCGCGTCGCTTCGCCCGCCGAGCGAGTCGTACAGCCCGCGCTTGCCGAGTTGCGGCTCGCCGTAGGGACTGAGATTGACGTAGCTGCGGTTGCGGTCAAGGACGGCGAAGGTGTCTTTCAGGGTCTGAAGGGTTTCCTCCATGGCCTCCGTGGACACGAAATCGAGGTTGTCGGCCGAGGTGTGGTACTCGGGATAACCCGCGTACGGCGTCCTCGTCAGCGAGCCGACGCCGAGGTTGAAGCCGGGGGAGCAGAACTGGCGCTCGTCGTAGCCGTACGGCGAGAAGTCGACGATCTTGTGCGCGCGGTCGGCCAGGACGTACGCGAGCACGCGGTCGATTTCGGCGTCGCCCCGGCGGCTTCGCTTGTAGGTCAACGATCCCGGGTCGCCGGCACACGCCAGCACGAGCCCCGCCTTGATCCGGCCGACGCGGTCGTTGTTGCGCGCGAGCCAGGTGATGGCGCCGATCGTGCCGGGCATGAACAGGAACCGGTACGTGTAGTGGGGCTTGACCAGCGTCCGCGCGAACGCGGCGGCGATCGCGATCCCGGCGACGTTGTCGTTCGCCAGCGACGGATGGCAGGTGTGACAGGAGATGATCACCTCGTCGGTGACCTCGCCCGGCACGACGTGTTCGGCGTAGGTGAGGCTCCCGTCGGCCAGCGTGGAGTCGATGTGGACCTCGTACTCGCCGTCCGGCATCGCGTCGAGCGTTTCCTGTGCCAGGCAGAAACCCCAGGTCGGCGCGTAGTAGCTGGTCCGGTACGGCACCCAGGACGGCTGGTCCGGCAGGGTGTGCAGGTGTTCGCGCAGCTCGCTGAGCGGCATCTTCCGCGACACCGGGACGCTGTAGCCGACGACGTGCAGGTTCGACTCACCGAAGTCGACCACGCGGCGGCCGGAGGCGTCCTTGATGTACGCGTCGCGGATGTTCCATTCCTGCGGCACCGTCCAGTCCAGTACCCGGGTGCCGGTGGGGACCTCGTGGATCTCCAGCGGGACGTGCTCGCCGACGATCTCCAGCGTGCGGCGGACGCCGTCGCCGGTGATGCTGCGGCACAGCGGATACAGGCGCTCGACCAGCCTTCGCAGGTCGGCGCCCGTCTCCAGATCCCTGTTCGACATCAGCGACGCCGCAGGGTGTCGTCGAGTTCGCCCGCGGCGGTGCGGTCCTGAAGCCGCGCGAGCCGGGTGAACAGGCGCTGGAAGCCGTGTTCGGTGAGGCCGTGGGTCTTGTAGGCCTCGATCAGTTCGAGCGCGCCGTCCTTGACCGACCAGTCGCAGTCGAAGCCGGGGATCGCCGCGCGGAACCGGGAGAAGTCGACCCGGTACGACCGCGGGTCCGCGCCCGCCTCGCCGGTGATCCGCAGCGTCGAGCCGGGAACGGCCTCGACGACCTCTTCGGCGATCTCGGCGACGGTCACGTTGTTGCGTTCGGTGCCGATGTTGAACGCTTTGCCGTGCACGGCTTCCTTCGGTGCCACCAGCGCCGCGGCGAACGCGCGCGCGATGTCCTTGGCGTGCACCAGCGGCCGCCACGGCGTGCCGTCGGAGAGCACCAGCACCTCACCGGAGAGATGCGCGTGCGCGGTCAGGTTGTTGAGCACGATGTCGCCGCGCAGCCGGGGCGAGAACCCGAACGCGGTGGCGTTGCGCATGTACACCGGGCTGAAGTCGTCGTCGGCGAGCTCCTGGACGTCGTCCTCCACCCGCACCTTCGACTCGGCGTACGGCGTCACCGGGCGCAGCGGCGCGTCCTCGTCGACCAGGCCGTCTCCGCCCGAAGCGCCGTACACCGAGCAAGTCGACGCGTACAGGTACCGCTTGACCCCGGCGTCCTTCGCCAGCTTCGCGAGCTTGACCGAAGCGTGGTGGTTGATGTCGTAGGTCAGCTCCGGCGCCAGCGAACCGAGCGGATCGTTGGACAGCGCGCCCAGGTGGATCACCGCGTCCACCCCGGCCACGTGCTCGGCCGTGACGTCACGAAGGTCGACCTCGAAACCTTCGGGATCTTCGGGCTTCGGGCCCAGGACGCAGGTGTCGTAGAGACCGGAGTCGAGGCCGATCACCTCGTGGCCTTCGGCGGCCAGCACCGGGGCCATCACCGTGCCCAGGTAACCCTTGTGCCCGGTCAGCAGCACACGCATGGCTTTCAGCCTTTCGGAGTGAGGTCGAGCGTCAGTTTCTTGAGGTCGAAGGCCTCGGCATAGCGCTGCCCGCATTCGATGCCGCGAATGCGGGCGAGGCCGAGGAAGGCTTCCCGGTCGTACCAAGGCCGGTGCCGCTGGGAGGCGTAATGCTCCTGAAGCAGCCGGACCTTTTCCTCGGCGAGCTCGGCGGGCAGCGGGACGTACGCGGTGGGTTTGCCGAGGTCGCCGTCCCATTTCACGATCTCGTACTCCAGCTGGAGATGGGTGCGGAACACCGTCGGCACCAGCTTCGCCAGGCCGCGGTGGTCCTGATGCGCGTCCGCCGTGCGCGGGGAGAGGACGAGGTCCGGGTCGGTGCGGCGGCGCAGCTCCTCCAGCCCGTTCTTGGCCTCTTCCCAATGCGCGGGGAGCCGGCCGTCGGGCAGCTTGAGCACGGTGACCTCGACGTCGGCGCCCGGGCAGAAGGCCGCGAGCGCGGCGCGCTCCTCGGTCTCCCGTTCGGTGCCGCCGCCGGAAAGGACGAGGGCGTCCACCCGGACGCCCGGGTTGGCGGCGCAGATCGTCAGCAGCGTGCCGCCCGCCCCGATGGCGATGTCGTCACAGTGCGCGCCGAGCGCGACGATCCGCTGGACGCCGCCGGTGCCGAGCTCGATCACGCCGTGCTCGCCGCTTCGCGTTCCCAGCGTGCCCACGGACGGTCTCCGTGCGCGTACGCGTCGTCCAGCTGGACGCGTTCCTTGACGGTGTCGGTCGGCTTCCAGAACCCGCGGTACGGGTACGCGAGCAGCTTGCCCCGTTTGGCGAGCTCGCCGCAGCCGTCGGCCACCAGGTCGCCGCCCTCGGGGATGTGGTCGAAGATCTCCTGGCGCAGCACGAAGTACCCGCCGTTCTCCCACAGCGGCATCTCGCTGACCGGGGTCAGCGCGCCGATGCGGCCGTCCTCGCCCATTTCGACGCAGTGGAACGACGACTGCGGCGGCACGACCATCATCGAGGCGCCGGCGTCGGATTCCGTGAACCGCTCGATCATCTCCGGCAAGGGCGCGTCGGTGAGGACGTCGGCGTAGTTGGCGAGGAACATCTCGTCGCCCTCGAGGTACGGGCGCACCCGGCGCAGCCGTTCGCCGATGGCAGATTCGAGACCGGTCTGCACGAAGGTGATCGACCAGTCCGCGATGTCGGTCGACAGCAGCTCCGCCTTGCCGTTCCGCAGGACGAAATCGTTGGAGGTGGTCTCCTGGTAATTGAGGAAGAACTCCTTGATGTGGTGCGCGCCGTAGCCGAGACAGAGGATGAACTCGGTGTGCCCGAAATGCGCGTAGTACCGCATCACGTGCCAGATCAGGGGTCTGGGGCCGACCATGGCCATCGGCTTGGGCACGTCGGACGCGTCACCGTTGCGCATCCGCATGCCGTAGCCGCCGCAGAAGAGGACTACCTTCACGACTTCACCTCGACGATTTCCAGGTGCGGGATGGGGAAGACCAGTTTCCCGCCCCATTCGTCCACAAAGGACAATTGGGCGGTCAGTTCCTTCCGGAGGTTCCACGGAAGGACGAGCACGTAATCGGGCCGGTCCGCTTCGATGCGCTCCGGCGGCAGGATCGGGATCCGGGTGCCGGGGGTGAACCGGCCGTGCTTGTACGGATTGCGGTCGACGGTGTACCGCAAGACGTCCGGGCGGATGCCGCAGTGGTTCAGCAGCGTGTTGCCCTTGCCCGGGGCGCCGTAACCGACGACGGTCTTGCCTTCGAGCGCGGCGTCGGTGAGGAACTTGTTCAGCTCGAGCCGGACCTTGGTGACCCGCTCGGAGAATTCGGTGTAGCCGGACATTTCGTGCAGTCCGGCCGCCTTTTCGGCGTCGAGGACCTGCGTCATCCGCTCGCTCGGCTCGCCGGCGACGGCGTCCGGGCGCGCCCACAGCCGGATCGACCCGCCGTGGGTGGGCAGGAGCTCGACGTCCACAACGGACAATCCGCCGCGCGCGAGGGCCCGGCGCGCGGATTCCACCGTGTAGTACTGGAAGTGCTCGTGATAGATCGTGTCGTACTGGTTCTCCTGGATCAGCGTCAGCAGGTGCTGGACCTCGATGCTGACCCAGCCGTCGTCGGCGACCAGGGCGCGGAGCCCGTGCGTGAACCCGATGATGTCCGGAATGTGCGCGTAAACGTTGTTCGCCACGACGAGGTCGGCGGGGCCGTGCTCGTCGCGGACCTCGCGTCCGGTTTCGGGGCCGAGGAAGGCGGTCTTCGTCGGCACCCCGGCGTCACGCGCGGCTTGGCCCACGTTCACCGAAGGTTCCACGCCGAGACAACGAATCCGCTGTGCCACAACGTGTTTGAGGAGATAACCGTCGTTGCTGGCGACCTCGACGACGAAGGAGGACTCGTCGAGCCCCAGCCGCTCGACGGCGCCGTCGACGAACGTCTTGGCGTGTTCGACCCAGGAGGCGGAATACGACGAGAAGTACGCGTATTCGGTGAAAGTCTCTTCCGGGGTGATCAGCGGCGGGATCTGGGCGAGCCGGCATTCGGTGCAGACCCGCAGGTGCAGAGGGTACGTCGGCTCCGGTTCCTGCAGCTGTTCCGCGGTCAGGAATCGTTCGCACGGCGGCGTCGCCCCGAGGTCGACGACACTGGCGAGATGGGCCGAGCCGCAGAGTCGGCAGGTGGTCATCGAGAGGCTCCTTGGCTCGCGTCACGTATCCCAGACGTCGGCACCTCGGGTCGCCTCGTTACATGCCTTCCAGGGGTCTCACGCTTCCGTCTCACAACCGAAACCTGGCGTCTCGGCCATCGGCGCAGACGTCTCCGCCATCCGGGCGCGGGCAACCCCGCCCGATCGCGTTCCGCGGGCTAAACGCGACTCGCCCGCCACAGCCCAGACGTGCGTGAAGGCCCCCTTCCCTCGACTCAGCCGAGGGAAGGGGGCCTTCACGCGCTTCACGAACCCACCTCACCGGCCACTTCGCGTTTAGCGGGCTAAACGCGATCCGGCCGTCAAACCGTCAGGAAACCACCAGCGCGTAGTCCGCATCGGTCGCCGACGTCTCCGGGTGACCGTCGGCGTTCACCTGGGTCGCCACGACCTCCACCGTCCACGTACCGGCGGCCGGCTTCTCGAGGATGACGTTCTCCACCGTGTCGACGGTGTTCGGCGACCCGCCCGCGGTCGAGAAGTTGCCCGCCTTCAGCCCGTTGTTGCCGTAGTAGACGGTCCCGTTCGGCGCGGTGACCTTCAGCGTCAGGTCGTTGACCCTGGCGACCGACGCGCTCGGCGAGCCCGCCGGGTCGGTGTAGGCCAGCGTGGCCTTGAACTGCTTGGTCCCGTTCACCGCGACCGTGTACTTCTTCGACTGCCCGGTGCCCAGCAGGTCGGTCTCGTTCACCAGCACCGGCAGCTTCCACCCGTTCGCCTTGGCCTGTTCGTGCAGGTACCGCACGTTCGCGGTACCCCAGCCCTGATGCGTCCGGGTCATGTCGTGCGAGGTGCCGCTGAACGCGAACTGGTCGGCCCCGTTGATCAGCAGCGCCTTCGCGGTCGCGGCGTGCGGGCGGCTCGCGAAGACGTCGCGGCCCTTGCCGGGGCCGCCGTCGAACACGCCGTCGGCCCACATCTGGAACAGCAGCCCGGCGTTTCCGCAGGTGATCGGGGTCGCGCCGCTCGTGCCGCCGAACGACGTCGTGTACGACGTGTCACTGCCGGACGACGTGGTGTCGATCCGGTCGTAGTAGTTCGACAGCTCCGGTTTGATCCGGCCGTCGGCGGCCGGGCCGATGCTGGCGCCGCCGTTCCACTTGTCGTCGGTGCGGCCCAGCGTGTTGTAGTGGTACTGCCCGCCGACCGAGAGCACGTTCTTCGACCAGGCCTGCGGCCGCGACTGCTGGGTGCCCGCGTTGCTCTGCGACTGGCAGATCAGCAGGTCGTGATCGAAGACGATCTTGTCGAGCTCGGCGGAGACCGAGTTGTAGGCCGTGGTCAGCCCGCCACCCCAGCTGTTGCTCTGGAACACCGCGCGGTACTTGCCCGCCGGGTCGACCAATTCCTTGGTGTGGGCGTAGCGGTCCGGCTTGTTGTAGGTGGCGAAGATCCCCTGCGCCTCGGGCAGCAGCCCCCGCTGCGGCGCGCTCACACCCGACGCGAAGATCTGGCCGTACGTGGACGTCCCGTGGCTGGTGCTGGTGGAGTTCGACCCGTGCATCACCGTCGGCCGCGCCTTGAACTCCTGGTGCGTGACGCGCAGTCCGCCGTCCATCACCTCGCCGCGCACGCCTTGGCCGCGGTAGCCGCCGACACTTTCGATGTAGTTCGCGCCGCTGCTTTCCCTGGCGTTGGCCATGTCGGTCTCGGGCGCGGTGATCGCACCGACCGCGAGCACCTCGGCCCCCTGCGCCACGGTGGCGGCCTGGCCGGTGCCGAGCTTCGCCACGATGTGCTGCCCGCTCTGCGAGATCGCCTCGATGTTCCCGCCGAGCCGCAGGATCCGCTCGGCCACCGCGCGCTGGTCCCGCGCGTCCGCTTCGACCAGCGTCACCAGGTAGCCGCTCGTCGCGGCCAGTGAGATCTCCACCTTGTCGTCCGCCCGGTATTCGCCGAGCCAGCGGACGAAATTCAATTTCGCGACCGATTCGCGGTTCTCCGGCTTCAGCCGCACCACATAGGCGAAATCGGGAATGTAGGTCCCGATCCGCACGCCGAGCGACCGCAATCGCCCACGCTGTTCGTCGGTCAGCGCGCCCCGGACCTGGAGGAGGTAGGCACCCTTCCAGTCCTGGCTCGCGGCCGTACGCTGGCTGAGCGGATCGAAGGTCCTGCTGGCCAGGCGGATGAATTGGGGATCTTCGACGGCCGGGGCGGCGACGGCCACCCCGCTCGTCAATAGCATCGCGCCGACCAAGGGCGCGAGAAAGCGGACAGACTTCGACCGTGGCATGAAATACCTCCGGGGAGCTCTGCAGGGGAGAGGTCTTCCGAAGGTACCGGCCGAAAAGTGTGATGATCAGCCGCTGAACGGCCCAGCCGTTTTCCGGCGATGCGGGAAATGGAGCATAAACGGTTAAAAACTGATTCAGGAGCTCTCGTCGATCGTCCCGCTGAACCGCGTCAACCGTTCGCGTTCCTCGTCGCCGAGTCTTCGCGTGCTGCCTTCGGGCAGGACACACGCGACCCAGATGGTGCGACAGCGCGCGTAAACGGCCCGTTCGTCGCGCAGCCTGCTGTTCACCACGACGTCGCAGGTCCCGATCCGGCCGACCACGGTCTCCACCTCGACCGGGCTGTCGCGGAAGGTCAGCCTGCGCAGGTAGCTGACGTTGTGCTTCGCGATGAGATACGCCGGTCCCTTGGCCTGGAAGAGATGCTCACGCCGCGGGTCGAGCATCGCGACCTGGGCTTCCTGGAAGTAGTCGAGCAACCGCACATTCCCGACGTGACCGAGATGGTCCAGGTCGGCGACACGCAGGCGATGGCGGTGAAGGTGGATCTCGGGAGCGGGACGCGCACTGGTCGTCCCCAGCGGATGTGCGTGCACGAAGTGGATCTTGAACGATCGCGTGGTGTTCCGGCCGCGCGGCGCAACGGACACCGGCCCGGTTCACTCCATCAGGGCTTCGGAGAGTTCGCGGATCGCCGCCGTCTCGGCGGCGTGGATGTCCCGGAGCAGGGTGCCCATCGTGCCGAAAAGCTCACGGGCTTCGGCGTCGGTGAACGGCGTTTCGTCGTTGTAATGCGCGCGCAGTTTCCACATCTCGTCACCGGCGGCCGCGGCGGCGTCCTGCCCCGCGTCGCCCTCGCGGACACCCGCGGAAACCGCGCTGATGAGCCCGCGCATCCAGGCGAATTCGGCGTTCGACGCGGGAACGGCCACCTCGGCCAGCTCCGCCCAGCGCTCGGCGATCCCGCGCCAGGTCGACGCCTGTTCGGCCAGTGCCGGGAGTTCGAGCAGGGCGGCCGCCTCGGTGAGCGCGTCGGCGAACAGCCCGCGCAGATGCCCGCCCTCCATCCCTGCCGGAGTGACGCTCTCCCAGACGTTGAACAGCGCGCCGACGAGCCCGCGCCGCTCACCGAACGCGCGAGGCCAGCCCTTGGGGTCACGTTCGTCGGTCATCGCCTTCGCCCATCGCCCCCAGGCGGGCAGCGAGAACGATTTCGACGGTTCCGAAAGGTTCCGCGCGCAGTCCGTCAGCCCGCCGCGCACGGCCGCCCGCCAGTCGGGGACCTCGCCGGGCTCGATCGTCGCGAGCAGGTTCTTGTACGAGCCGACCCGGCCCCGCGCGGCGTCGAAAGTCTTCCGGTCGACCGTCAGCCGGGCGAGGTTCCGGTCGTCGACCAGCACCCGGCCGTCCTCTTCGCCGTACGCGACGACGAAGTGGCCGCCACCGCCGGACAGCTCCGGTGGCAGCCGCCAGTAGCCGAGCGACTCGCGGTCGGGGAGGACGATCGACGGCCGTCCGGCTTCGAGATTCGCGGAGAGCCGTTTCGCGGCGGCGCGCTTGCCGCCGGTGGTGTGGAGGTCGACGGCGAGCCCGAGACGGTCCACTGTGGACTTGAGCCATTCCTGCGGATACTGCCAGCGCGCGCGGAAGCCGAACACGATCGTCGACATCGTCTCGTGGGCGAAGTCCCACAGGATGTAACCCGCCCCGATCCCGCCGGACGCGGCGAAGACCAGTGCCTCGCTGGGCGCCTGACCGTCCGGCCCTTCGACCCCGTGATGGGTCAGTACGGCGGTGACCGCCGAGACGTCGGGTTGCAGCCCGCCACGCAATGCGTACTCGCTCACCCCGCCATCATGCCCGTTTCGGCGTCAGAAGTCCCTGATCAGGGAAACCCTGCCGCGTAAGGGATCCGTCACGTACACCGTCCTGGTGCGCTGATCGATCGCGACCGCGCCGGGGTTCACGCCGAGTGACAGGTCGCCGGTGAGCAGGCTCGTCCTGCCGTCGATCCTGGCGATGCCGTTGGGGCCGCCGTTGGCGTAAACGGTGTTCGATCCCTCATGGACCGCGAGCGCCGAAGACTCCGAACGCAGCAGCACCGTCGCCTTTTCCTTGCGTTCGCCTGTGTCCACGATGGACAGATGGTGGATGGCCGAATTCGCGACGAACACCGTGCCGGACGCGCTGTGCACGGCGACGCCGGTGGGCGACTTGCCGACCGGGATGCCGCCGGTGAACCGGCCGGCGCCGATGTCGAAGATCTCCAGCGAGTCGGTGGCCGTGCTGGTGCAGTACGCGAGCTTGCGTCCACTGTCGATCGCCGTCGACGACAACCCGCGCGTCGGGCCCGGGACCAGGTCCAGCAAGCGGCAGCCCACCCCGTCGATGACCGCGAGTGTCCCGGTGAGGGCGCTGGCCGCGTAGATGCGGTTCGCCTGCTCGTCGACGTCGACACTGGACGCGCCGGGACCGGCGGGCACCACGCTGACGACGTCGTTGGTCCGCCCGTCCAGCACGAGGACGGTCCCGGCGGGCGGATTCGCCACGAGGACCCGGTTGGTCACCGTGTCCACGGCCAGCCCGGCGGGCTCGCCGCCGACCGGGATCACGTCACCGACCGTGCCGGACCGCGAGTCGAGGACGACGATCGTGCCGGTGGACGGGTCCGAGAGGTAGGCGAAGCCGGTGACGGAATTCACCGCGACCGCCTCCGGGGCGCCCCCGACCTCGACGAGAAGGACTTTCTCGGCTCTGGCCGCCGGCGCGAAGGCGACCGCGGAGGCGCCGGCCGCGGCCAGCGTGAGCAGGGCTCGGCGGCTCAGTTCGGGTCCTCGCACAGGCGCCTCCCGATGATCGTCCCGGGCTTCGACGATAACCCGCGATCCGAGCACGCGAAGGAACTTCGCGTCCCCCGATCGCGTTGTTTCCGATGAGTAACCCCCACCCTTGAGAAAGAAAGGAGCAGGACGCCGTGCACAAGCACCAGAACGGGCTGAAGACCGTCGTCCTGCTCGGCCTGCTGTCCGCGCTCATCGTCGGAATCAGCGGTTTCTTCGGGCGGGGCGCACTGGTCATCGGCCTGGTGGTGGCGCTCGGCGTCAACGCGTACGCCTACTTCAACTCCGACAAGCTGGCGCTGCGGGCCATGCGAGCTCGGCCGGTGTCCGAGGCCGAGCAGCCGGCGATGTACCGGATCGTGCGGGAGCTGGCGACGACGGCGCGGCAGCCGATGCCGAGGCTCTACATCAGCCCCACCGTGGCCCCGAACGCCTTCGCCACCGGCCGCAGCCCCCGGCACGCGGCGGTGTGCTGCACCACCGGCATCCTCGACCTGCTCGACGAGCGCGAACTGCGCGCGGTGCTCGGGCACGAACTGTCCCATGTCTACAACCGCGACATCCTGATCTCGTGCGTCGCGGGCGCGCTGGCGAGCGTGATCAGCGTGATCGCCAACATCGCGATGTTCACCAGCCTCTTCGGCGGCAGCAACCGCGAAGACGGCGACAGTCCGCTGGTCGGGCTGCTCCTGGCGCTGATCGGGCCGATCGCGGCCGCCGTCGTGAAGCTCGGGGTGAGCCGCTCGCGGGAGTTCCAGGCCGACGCTTCGGGCGCGGAACTCACCGGCGACCCGCTCGGGCTGGCGTCCGCCCTGCGGAAACTCGACAGCGGGACGCGCGCGGCGCCGCTCGTTCCGGAGCCGAAGCTGGTCTCGCAGTCGCATCTCATGATCGCGAACCCGTTCCGTCCGGGCGAAGGCCTCTCGAAGCTCTTCTCGACGCATCCGCCCATGGCCGAACGCATCCGGCGCCTGGAAGACATGGCGCGCCGCCCCTTCTGACCTCCCGGATCGCGTTTAGCCCGCGAAACGCAGGTGGGCCCCCAGATCGCGTTTCGCGGGCTAAACGCGATCGCTCCCGCCCGGATCGCGATTAGCCCGCGAAACGCAAGTGCCCCCGGGATCGCGATTAGCCCGCTAAACGCAGGTCGGCCCGGGAGTCTCACCTCGTGGGAGCGGGAATCGAGGGGGAGGTGCGCGAGTTCCCCGGGGCATGGGTTCCGCACAGCAGTTGCACCTCGGGGTCGCGCTCGACGGGGCCGGGCAGCATCCGGCCGCCTGGCGGGTCTCCGACGTCCGCCCGTCCGCGTTGTTCACCGCCGCCCACTACCTCGCCCACGCGAAGCTCGCCGAAGCGGCTTCGCTCGACTTCGTCACCCTCGACGACACCCTCGCGCTCCAACCCGGCGGCGAGGAGGTCGTCCGAGGCCGGCTCGACGCGCTCCTCACCTTCGCCGCGATCGCCCCCGTGACCAGCGGAATCGGTCTCGTCCCCACAGTCACCACCACGCACACCGAACCGTTCCACATCTCGACGGCCGTCGCTTCGCTCGACTTCGCGAGCCGCGGCCGCGCAGGCGTCCTCGCGGTCCCTTCGCGCACCGAGGCCGAGGTCGCGCACTTCGGCAGGCGCACCCTCCCGTCCGAGGTGGACGCCGAAGCGGAGAACGCCGAGGTCGTCGACGTCATCGCCCGCCTCTGGGACAGCTGGGAGGACGGCGCGATCATCCGCGACGAGCCGACCGGCCGCTTCATCGACCGCGAGAAGCTGCACTACGTCGACTTCGAAGGCCGCTTCTTCAGCGTCAAGGGACCTTCGATCACGCCGCGCCCACCGCAGGGCCACCCCGTCGTCGCGGTGTACGGCGACTCGCCGTACGCGCACGGCGCCGACGTCGTCCTGGTCGACGAGATCCGCGGCGCCCGCGAGCGCTTCCCGGACGCGAAACTCCTCGCCGGCCTGTCGATCGTGCTCGCCGAGACCGAGCAGGCGGCCATCGACCGCCGCCGGGCGCTGGAGGCCTACGCGCCCTTCCCGCCGGGCCCGAGCTTCACCGGAACTCCCGCCGACCTCGCCACGGAGCTGCTCCGCCTCGCGGCGTCCAACGGCCTCGACGGCTTCCACATCCGGCCCGCGGTCCTGCCCGACGACCTGGCGCTCTTCACCGCCGAGACCGTGCCCGCCCTCCAGGCCGCGGATGTGTTCCGGCAGTCCTACACCGGCGCCACCCTGCGCGACCACCTCGGCCTCGGGGTCGCCGCCAACCAGTACGCGGAGGCGTGACAAATGCCCAAACAGGTCAAACTCGCCGCGCATTTCCCCGGCGTCAACGACACGACCGTGTGGAGCGACCCGCGTTCGGGTAGTCAAATCGACTTTTCGTCCTTCGAGCATCTCGCGCGCACGGCCGAGCGGGGCAAATTCGACTTCCTGTTCCTCGCCGAGGGCCTGCGCCTGCGCGAACATGCGGGCAAGATCCTCGATTCGGACGTCGTCGGGCGGCCGAACACCACCACCGTGCTGGCCGCGCTCTCCGCGGTCACCACCCGGCTCGGCCTCGCGGGCACGCTGTCGTCCACCTTCAACGAGCCGTACGAGGTCGCGCGCCAGGTCGCGAGCATCGACCACCTCTCCGGCGGCCGCGCCGCGTGGAACGTCGTCACGTCACCGGACGCGTGGACGGGCCAGAACTTCCGCCGTGGCGGCTTCCTGAAACGCGAGGACCGCTATCGCCGCGCCGAGGAATTCCTCGCGACCGTGCGTGAGCTGTGGGACAGCTGGGCCCCCGACGCGCTGGTGGGGGACAAGGAGAACGGCGTCTTCGCCCGCGGCATCGGCCACTTTGTCCACAGTGGACCGCAGTTCGACATTCGCGGCGAGTTCACCGTCCCGAGGACCCCGCAGGGGCAGCCGATCGTCATCCAGGCCGGGGATTCCGACGAGGGCAGGGAGTTCGCCGCGAAGACCGCCGACGTCATCTTCAGCCGCCACGGTTCGCTGGAGAGCGGCAAGGAGTTCTTCGCCGACGTCAAGCGACGGCTGCCCGCCTACGGCCGCGAGCCCGGCGAGCTGCTGATCATGCCCGCCGCGACCTTCGTCCTCGGCGACACCGAGGAGGACGCGCACGAGCAGGCCCGCGAGATCCGCTACCAGCAGGTGCGCCCGGCGACCGCGATCCAGTTCCTCGAACAGGTCTGGAGCCGCGACCTCTCCGCCTACGATGCCGACGGCCCGCTCCCCGAGATCGACCCGGACCCCGACGCCGAACCGCTGACCTGGGGCCGGGTCCGCCACGAGAAGGAGCCGCTGGCCGTGGCCGCGAAATGGCGGGCGATCGCGGAGGAGAAAAAGCTTTCCATCCGCGAACTGGTCATCGAGGTGACCGCGCGCCAGCAGTTCGTCGGCACCGCCCGGCAGATCGCGGAATCGATCGACGAGTACGTCCAGAGCGACGCCGCCGACGGTTTCGTGCTGGTGCCGCATCTGACCCCGGTCGGGCTGGACGCGTTCGTCGACGACGTCGTCCCGCACCTTCAGGAGCGGGGTGTCTTCCGCACCGACTACACCGGCGACACCCTGCGGGAACACCTGTTCAGCCGGTAGCGCCCTGGGTGCGCGCGACGTTCATCAGATATTCGCCGTAGCCGGACTTCGCCAGCTTCGCCCCGAGCGCGAAGCACTGCTCCGCGTCGATGAAGCCCATGCGCAGCGCGACTTCTTCGAGGCAGGCGATCCGGACACCCGTCCGGTGTTCGAGGACCTGCACGAACTGGCCCGCCTCCAGCAGCGAGTCGTGCGTTCCGGTGTCGAGCCACGCGAACCCGCGGCCGAGGTCGATCAGGGTCGCGCGGTCCTGCCGCAGGTAGGTGAGGTTGACGTCCGTGATCTCCAGCTCGCCGCGCGGGGAGGGCTTGAGGTCACGGGCGATCTCGACGACCTGGTTGTCGTAGAAGTACAGGCCGGTGATGGCCTTGTTCGACTTCGGTTTCGCGGGCTTCTCCTCGATGGAGAGGAGCTTGCCGTCGGCGTCGATCTCCCCGACGCCGTACCGCTGCGGGTCCTTGACCGGGTAGCCGAACAGCACACAGCCGTCGAGCGCGGTCGCCGCGGCCTGGAGCCTGCTGGAGAAGCCCTGGCCGTAGAAGATGTTGTCGCCGAGCACGAGCGCGACGTCGTCGTCGCCGACGAAGTCCGCGCCGATGACGAACGCCTCGGCCAGCCCGTTCGGGGCGGCCTGCTCGGCGTAGCTGAAGCTGAGCCCGAACTGGCTGCCGTCGCCGAGCAGCCGCCGGAAATGCGGCAGGTCGACGGGGGTCGAGATGATCAGGATCTCGCGGATCCCGGCGAACATCAGCACCGAGATCGGGTAGTAGATCATCGGTTTGTCGTAGACCGGTAGCAGCTGTTTCGATATCGCCTGGGTGATGGGATGCAGACGCGTCCCACTGCCCCCCGCCAGCACGATGCCCTTCATGCGATGCCCCCGCTTCGTAACCGATCGCTCGGGACCTCACACTACCGGGTGCTCAGAACGCCGGACCTTTCGCGAAATACGCCTTGCAGCCGAGGTTGTACTCGGTGGAGATCTGCAACACGTTCTTGCCGCCGTCGACCGGCAGCAGCGTCGAGCTGTAGTTGGGACAGAAGTTGTTGTGGATCCCGACGATGTGCACCGGCGCGGGCAGTTCGTACCAGTGCCCGGCGCCGAAGTTGTCGTTGGCCAGCAGGACCTGCCCGTTCTTGGGCTGCGGGACGCCGGCGGCGTTGGTGTAGATCTGCCCGACCATCACCAGCCGCACCCCGTTCGGCCCGCCGGGGAACAGTGTGATCGTCTGCGCGTGCTGGAAGTAGTTGCCGCTGGCGGTGGTGACGCGGGTGCCGGGATCGAGGGGATCGCCCCAGTTGGCGCCGTCGGAGGAGATCTTGAAGTACGGGTCGCAGTAGCGGTCGCGGTAGTTGCAGATCTCGTAGGCCAGGTAATACCGGCCGTCGGGGAGGCGGCGGATGATCGGCATCCCGGGCCGCACCCGATGCGGCGGGATGGCCATCGTGCGCTGCTTGGTGCCCCAGTTCACCCCGTCGGTGGAGGCGACCCGGTTCATCACCTGCGCGAACTGCGGCGCCTCGGTCTCGTCGGCGTAGTGCAGCCACAGCGTGCCACCCGCGTCGACGACGAACTCCGGCTCCCAGATGCCGTCGTGGTTGTGCGAGCGGGCGGCCTCGGACAGGAAGGCCCACGAGCGGCCGGCGTCGCGGCTGTACCAGATCCTGATGCCGATCCGCCGTTGCGGACCGGCGTCCTGCCGGTAGCTCGCGGCCCACAGCAGGGTGCCCGCGCGCAGCCTGCCGACCCGCTGCGGTAGTTCGTACAGCGTTCCGCAGCACATGCCGCGGCGACCGTCGCGGTCGCGGACCTCGCCGATCTTGTGGAAGGTCTGGCCCTCGTCAGTGCTCTCCATGATCGGGGTGAACTTGCCGCTCGCGTCTTCGCTGGTCAGCGACGCGAGGATGCGGCCGCGGCCGATCGAGGAGTGCTCCAGGCGGATGAGCCGGGGGTACGAGCCATAGCCGGGCACGAGCTGTTGGCGCTCCGCGGCCTGCGCGGACGTGAACAGGGACGCGATCACCGTGAGTGACAGCGCGAAGGCGAGTGCGGAGCTGGAACGGCGTCTCATCGTGACCTTCCTCGAACGCGATCGCCGGATTACAACACGGGTATTTGTCCCTTTCGGGCTCCTGAGGAGGCGTTGCGGCGGAAACCCACGTCCGAGTGGCCTGAATCGCTCGGCCGGGTGGACCGGTAACGCTGGGCTATTGGCGGGCGAAGATCGGATGACGGGTTCGACTAGGGGGAAACACGTGATCAGGCGCTTGTGCGCGGCCGCGAGTGCCGTGCTGCTGACCGCGGGCCTGGTGGCCTGCTCGCCGTCGGCCCTGGGCCGCGTCGTCCCGCGGGCGGCCGCTCCGGAAGGGCTGCGCTCGCCATCGACGACCCCCACACCGGCTACCACCCCGAAGCCCGGCCCGCAGCCGGAGGAGAAGCATTCGGGGAAGGGGAACGCGTCGGTCCCGATGACCTGGCCGTCGCGCATCGGCTTTGTGACCTTCGACTGTCCGAAGTGTTCCGGGCACGTCGCGGTCAACACGGAGAACGAGCTGATCGTCAACGACATCGGCCCGTACAAGGGCACGCAGTGGATCAACGACATGCCCGGCCGTCAGGCGAAGACGTTCACCGTCAAGGCCAACGCCGCCTGGACGCTGACCATCACCGACGAAAGCGGTTTGCCCGTGCTCACGCCGGGCAAGCCCCTGTCCGGCAAGAGCGAAGCGGTGTTCGCCGCGCCCGATGGCGTTTCGTCGGTCGCCGTCACCACCAAGAACAGCGGCCGCACGGCGGTGTGGGTGCACAGCGGAGACTACTCGGAACTTCCCGTCAACCAGCTCGGCGACTACAAGGGCAGCGTGCCCGTGACCGGTCCGGCCTTCGTGTCGGTGGAAGGCGACGGGACCTGGACGGTCACCGCCTCGTAGACATGACGAAGGCCACCTTCGGCGGAAGGTGGCCTCGTCGTCGCCGTGCTCAGCGGTAGTTCGTGAACTGCAGCGCGATCTCGAAGTCCTTGCCCTTCAGCAAGGCGATCACGTCCTGCAGCTGGTCCTTCTTCTTGCCGGACACCCGCAGCTGGTCGCCCTGGATCTGCGCCTGGACGCCCTTGGGGCCTTCGTCGCGGATGAACTTGGCGATCTGCTTCGCCTTGTCCGACGCGATCCCCTGCAGGATCTTGCCGCCGATCTTGTAGATCTTGCCGGACAACGCCGGCTCGCCCGCCTCGAAGGCCTTCAGGGAGATGCCGCGCTTGATCAGCTTCTCCTTGAACACCTCGACCGCCGCCAGCGCCCGCTCCTCGGTCTCGGACTCGATCGCGATCGCCTCCTCACCGGACCAGTCGATCTTGGTCCCGGTACCCCGGAAGTCGAACCGCGTACCGAGTTCCTTGCTGGCCTGGTTCAGGGCGTTGTCCACCTCCTGGCGATCGACCTTGCTCACCACGTCGAAAGAGGGATCCGCCACGTGTTCTCACACCTCGTACTCGCTTGTCAGGAGCTTCCACCCTAGCCCTGTGGAACCCGGTTGACCGGCCCGCCACGGCGTTGGGTATTCTTTCGTCTCGGCCGGGGACACCCGGCCACGGCGAGTTGCCCGAGCGGCCAAAGGGATCTGACTGTAAATCAGACGGCACTGCCTTCGGGGGTTCGAATCCCTCACTCGCCACACCAGAGCGGCCCCGTGACCCAGTCACGGGGCCGCTCTGTTTGTTGCGTCGCCCACCTTTAGTTAGTGGTTAGTAACCAGTAACTTAGAGGGATGGCTGGACGGATGAGCGGACCCGAGCGACGTGCCCAGGTGCTGGCCATCGCCGCGCAGGAGTTCGCGGAACACGGGCTGCACGGCGCGTCGACGGAAGCGATCGCGAAGACGGCGGGGATCACGCAGGCGTACGTCTTCCGGATGTTCGGGACGAAGAAGGTCCTGTTCCTGGAGCTGGTCCAGGCCGCGTTCGAGCGGCTCAGCGACGCCATGCGGGACGCGGGCGACGGGAAGACCGGCCTGGACGCGCTCTCGGCGATGGGCGCGCAGTACTACGACCTGCTGGCCGACCGGACCGGGTTGTTGTTGCAGCTTCAGGGCTTCGCCGCGTGTGGCGACCCGGAGGTGCGGGACGTGGTGCGGTCGTGTTTCGCGCGGTTGTGGGGCACGGCCGAGGACGGCACCGGACTCGACCCGGTGACCGTGAAGACCTTCCTCGCCTTCGGGATGTTGCTGAACACCGGCGCCGCGATGGACGTCGAGCAGGTCGACGCCGCGTGGGCCGAGGGCGTCCGCACCAAGATCCAGCCTGGGCTGTTCACCCACATCACCACCGGGACGAACCGATGAGTGTCCCCGTGCGGCAAGACGGGCGGCTGAGCCCCGCGCTGGTGTGCACGGCGCTGGCGGGCGCGGTGATCGGCAGCGTCGGGGCGCCCCTGATCACTCCGGTCGCCACGGGCATGCACGTCTCTCTGGACGCCGCGCAGTGGACCTTGACGGTGACGCTGTTCAGCGGCGCGATCGCGGGCCCGGTGCTGGGCAGGCTCGGCAGCGGCCCGTATCGCCGCGCCACGATCCTGGTCACCCTGGGCCTGGTCATGACGGGCGGGTTGCTGACGGTGCTCCCGCTGCCGTACGCGGCGCTGTTGATCGGACGCGGCCTGCAAGGGCTCGGGGTCGCGGCCGGGGCGCTGTTGATGAGCGTCGCCCGCGCACACCTGCCGCCTGAGCGCGCGACATCGACGATCGCCGCGCTTTCGGTCGCGTCGACGGTCGGTATCGGCGTCGGCTACCCGGTGGTCAGCCTGCTCGACCAGCTCGCGGGACTACGTGTCGCTTATGGATTCGGCTTCCTCCTGTCCGCTGTCGCGTTCGTCATCGCCTGGCGGTTCCTTCCCGCCGAAGCGCCCGGCGAGTTTCCTCGGATCGATGTCCCCGGCACGCTGCTTCTCGCTCTCGGCACGCTCGGGCTCCTGCTGGTCATCGCCGAGCCGTCGATCTGGACGACCGCGTGGCTGGGCGCTGGTGTTCTAGCCGGTTCCGCCGCGGTCCTGGGCGGGTGGGCGTTCGTCGAGCTGCGCACGAAGGCGCCGCTGGTGAACCTTCGGTTGCTCGGCCAGAGCGCCATCCTCCGTGCGAACCTGGCGATCCTCGTGGCCGGAGCGGGTTTGTACCTGCTGTTCAGCTTGTTCACGCGTTATGTGCAGACGCCCGCCGGCACCCAGTACGGCTTCGCGCTTCCCGGAGTCGCCGCGGGTGCGGCGCTGATCCCGTTCTCACTGCTCGGATTCGTTGCGGGGAAAGCGATCCCGCGGCTCATCGCACGCCTCACCGAACGGTGGACGTACGCGTTCTCGGTCGTGATCGCCGTCGCGAGCGCCCTGCTGTTCGCCGTCGGCAACCGGTCGTTCCTTCTCGTCCTCGTCGCGATCGCCCTGCTCGGTTTCGCCGTCGGAGGTGTCTTCGCGGTGATGCCGAAACTCGTTCTCGCCGGTGTGCCCCAAGGGGAAACGGCCAGCGTGCTCTCGATCAACCAGATCGCCCGCAGCATCGGGATGGCCGTCGGCAGCGGTCTAGCCGGCCTTCTCCTCGCCGCTGCCACTCCGGACGGAACGTTGCTCCCCGCCCGGAACGGCTACCTCACGACGACGCTGTGGGCACTGCCGCTGCTCGCCGTCAGCGCGGCCATCATCGTCACGAACCGCGCTCCCAGACCGACACGTGTTTGGTGCTCTCGGCGGTGAACTCCGATCGGTCCCAGTCCGCCCAACGGTGCTTCAGGCGCATCCCGGCGATGCGGGCCATGAGGTCCAGTTCGGCAGGCCAGACGTACCGGAAGGGGATGCGGCGGAACCGCCCCTGTCCATCCGGTGTCACGGTGACGTGGTTCGACGTGAACTCCTGCGTGACCACGTCGTACTGGTCGAAGCCGACGTAACCGGGCGCCATCGCGAACGGGACGATGTCCTGTCCGGGTGGCAGGCGGCGCAGCGCGGGCAGGCCGACCTCGACGAGGAACAGCCCGCCCGGCCGCAGGTGCGCCGCCGCGTTCCGGAAGACGTCGACCTGCCCGTCCTGGGTGGTCACGTTGCCGATCGTGTTGAACACCAGGAAGACCAACGAGAATTCGCCGTCCACCCGCGTTTCGGTCATGTCTCCGATCGTGACGTCGACCGCGGCTCCGCCCGGCTTGTCCGCGATCCGCGCCGCCATCGCCCGGCTCAGTTCGATGCCGCTCACCGGCACGCCACGCGCGGCCAGCGGGATCGCGATCCGGCCGGTCCCGACGGCGAACTCGAGCACCGGGCCGTCGGCCAGATCTTCGAGGACGTCCACCGCGGGCGTCACCACTTCGGGCGCGTTCGCCCCACCGGGATCGTCGTAGTTCGCGGCCACGCTCTCGGGGAACCAGCCGTCCGAAGGTTCGTCTCCTGTGTCCGTCTCACTGATCACGGCCGCCGACGCTACGCGCGGGACCGTGCGCTCCTCATCCTGTTTTCTTACGTGGGGCGCTCACCGGCCGCGACCCCGCCTTTGCGGCCATGCGGGACGCGTGTTCGGCTCGGCCAGATCTTCGAGGTAGGTGTACTCGCTGAAGTCGTCGTCCGTCGTCGGCGGTCGTCGCGCGCGCCGGGGTTCGGCCGGTGGAGGTTCCGATTCGAGCTCCGCAGCGACCTCGGCCAGCAGAGGCCACAGCTTCTCCTGGGCTCTGGGCGCGAACAGCGCCTGTGCGAGCGGGTGCTCGCAATTCCCTGTCGCGACCTCCTCCCAAGTGAATTTGCCTTCCCGGACGCAGGTCGCCGCCCGGGCCAGCCGCGGCGGGACGTCAGGCCGTTCCGATGCGCGACGGAACACCGCGGCCGTGAACTTCGACGCGTCGACCATGCGCCACCTCCGTCGTTCTCCCGTCGCCGAACCGGAGCACGACATTACCGAGCGACGGGTGAGCAGGAATTCCCGCCGCACGACCCGGTGAAGCGTCAGTTCGCCGCGCGGTAGCGCAGCAGCACGACGCCCGAAGCGAACGCCTTCTCCTCCACCAGCCGAAGCTTCGGGACACCGGTGGCGCCGTCGAACAGCCGACGGCCTTCGCCGACCACGACGGGATAGACGAACAGCCGGTACTCGTCGACGAGCCCCTCGGCGATGAGCGATCGCACCAGCGAGATGCTGCCGGTGGTCACGATGTCCTTGCCTTCGGCGGTCTTCAGATTCTCGATCTCCGAGCGCAGCCCGCCGGAGAGCACCGTGGTGTTCTCCCACTCCGGCTTCGTGAGCGTGCTCGAGACGACGTACTTGTTCACGGTGTTGAGGTATGCGGAAATCCCTGTGGTGTCTTCGGTTTGGTGCGGCCAGTACCCGCGCATGTCCTCGAAGGTGACGCGTCCGAGCAGGAACGCGTCGGCATTCTCACGTTGTTCCTGGAGCGTGGCCAGAACGTCGGACTGGTCCACGTCCGGATCGGTGTCGCCCGGGCTGAACCAGTCGCCCGTCAGCTCGATCACGCCGTCGATCGTGCAGTTCTCGGTGACGATCAGCTTCCGCATGGACCCGACGGTACCGCCGGCCACCGACAAGAATGGAACGATGACCGAGCCGCCCGCCCACGGATCCGTCGTCCTCCGCGAGTTCACCGAAGCCGATGTCCGGCTCGCCCTCGAACTCGGCGAAGACCCCTACATCCCGCTCATCGGCAGCCTGCCCGCGCATCCGACCAGGCGGCAAGCCGAGGAATGGGTGCGGCGGCAGCAGAGCGGCCGGGCGGAGGGGCGGGGCTATCCCTTCGTGATCGTCGCGGACGGAGCCGCCGTCGGCACGATCGGACTCTGGCTGCGAAAGCTGTCCGAAGGCATCGGGATCTTGGGTTATTCGATCTCGCCAGAGCGCCGGCGACGCGGTTACGCGACCGACGCGCTCAAGGCGATTACCGAGTTCGCCTGGACCGTGTCCGGCGTCGAACGGATCGAGCTGTACATCGAGCCGTGGAACCGCGGTTCTCTGCGCGCGGCCGAAAATGCGGGCTTCCGCTGCGAAGGACTCCTGCCCGCCCATCATGAGATCGGCGGCGTCCTGAAGGACATGCTCCTCTACGTGTCGCCGTGAACCGCTCGCCGCGACGGATACCACGCCTCGCCCGCGGGTTCGCCCGCCATGTTCCAGCTCCACGACACCTTCGGCGTCACGCGCGAGTAGATGCCCGGGCCGACGATCCCCGTCCGTTCGATCGGGTCGGCAGCCTCGCCGTAAATCCGGACACCGCGGGCGATGAACGGGTCGAGCGAGACGAGATCGTCGACGAGCAAGGCGACTTTGCGTTGTCCCGCTTGGATATTGCGGAACTTCCGGGTCGCGAGGACCGACGCGCCCGCACCGCCCACCCAGAAATGCGTTCCGTCGAACTCGAACGCCAGCGGGACGACGTCCGGCTGTTCTCCGTCCTCCGACAGGGTCGCGAAGCGGGCCAACGGTTGCGAGCGCAGGTACGCGATCTCTTCTCCGGTGAAGGTCATGGCGCCATGATCCCCCTCAGGGCGTGAGAATCCGGGCACGGTTCAGGATCAGCATGTCGGTGACGAAGCAGACCGGCGTGCCGTCGGCCGTCCGGCCGATCCAGGTCGGATAGCTGCCGTCTCCCCAGCCGGTGGTGAACGCGATGATGTTGCCGCCGGCTCCGTCCGGGGTGACGTCGATATGCGGGTCCACCTCCTCGAATTTCTCCAGGAGGTCGTCGTCCATCTCCTCGGGGAGGGCGTCGGCGTCGGTGAAGCAGCCGGTGCCGCTGTCCACGCCGTAGCCGTAGAACTCCCCGTCACCGAGGAAAAGCGCGTTCTGCCCAGGCCAGAGCGCCGCTTCCCAGGTGACGACGGGGACGTCGGCCACGACGAGTTTGGCGGCCACGACCCGTTCGTGGGCCGGTTCACCGACGAACCGGATCACCGAGATCGCCACCTGGTACTCGCCGGGAGGCACGGTGACCGTGAAGTGGGCGGCGTCCGAATCCAGGAAGGCCGGATCCGCCGCGACGAGCCTGCCGCTGGGCATGCGGAGTGTCCCGGCATCCCGAAGTTCGATCTCGCCGACGCCATGGCCGTCGCTCAGGGAAAAGCGCGTGCCCGCGGTGAACATTTCGTCGATACCGAAGGGGCGCAAGGGAACGGAGGGCCGCCAAGGGCGTTCTTCGGCCGGAAGCGGTGGATCGATGACCGGGGTCTCCGGCGTCCGGAGGGTCAGCTGCTTCGTATTCGTGAAAGGTTCCCAGTCGCCGAAGGCGGGCTTCGGCATCCTCAGCTCCGACACCGGCTTTCGCACGCGACCGCTGCTGGAACCGCCGCCGTAGCCACGAGGAGCCTTGTTCACCCAGCCCTCACCTTCAGGGCCGAAGGACAGCTCGACCCGACCGGCGTTCCGCTCGTCGAACTCCTCCTGATCGTCGAAATGGTAGGTCCACTGATCGACCCTCACGAGGAACAGCGCGCCGTCTTCGAGCACGCGGAACTCGAACAACGCGCGGCGCCTGCTCCGCTCGTCGAAGTGCGCGGAGCGGGCGAAGTGGTGCTTCCAGGCGATTTCGATGAGCATTTGCGGCACTTCGGTGCCGGGGCGCACCAGCGCGACGGCGTACTGCTCCCCGGCGGCATCGCGTTCCCGCGCGACGCCGGGGGAGAACCGTCCGATCAGCGCTCGGGTGACCGGGTCCCAGCCTTCGCAGTAGACGACGTCGAGCAAGGTCCCCTCAGACATGGAGCGAAACCTAGCGGTTACCCCCGACAAATCCCAGGGGCTATTCGCGGATCGCGTAGTCGCCGAAGGCGGGCTCCAGCAGCTCGAAAGCCCGCTGTGTCGCCTTCGTCAGCGCTTCGGCGATCTCGTCGTTGCTCTCGCCGGCGTGGGAACGCCGGAGGACCTCGCGAAAGAGGACACGGTCGATCGCGTTGAGCTCGGCGGCGGCCATGACCGGGGTGACGTCGTCCGCGTCGGCTCCGGTCTCGGTCGCGAGAAGTTCGGCGAGCGCCGCTTCGCGCAGTTCGTGCAGTTCACGTAGCCGCGCGGTCAGAGTCGGGCTCTCCAGCACCATTTTCGCGAAGACCGGCCCGGTGAAACCGATCACAGGGGAGTGCGCCGCGACCGCGTCCAGGAAGGTGCGCCGTAGCGCGGCCAGCGCCGACTCACCCGGCTTCCGGTCACGGACGGCGTTCGCCAGCCCGTTCGTGAACTCCTCGTGCTGGTCGAGCGCCAGGTCCTCTTTGCGCGCGAAGTAGTTGGTGACGGTCTTCTTCGCGACTCTCGCCGCAGCGGCGATCTCAGCGATCGTCGTCTCCTCGAAGCCCTTCTCGATGAAGAGGAGCGTCGCCTGGTCGGAGATCAGCTGCCGTGTCTCCTGCTTTTTGAGCTCCCGAAGGCCCACATCCGCGCTGGTCATGAGCGAAGTTTACCACCGTCGTAAAAATATCCTTGACTTCCAGTAGGTCGGATGTAAACTTACGTCCGTACTACCGACCGCGAGAGAAGAGGCTCCTTGACCGCTCGAATCCCCCAAGGCAACGAAGGCACCAACCGCGCCCAGGTCCGCCGGAACGACCGCCGTCATCAGCAGCCGTTCCCCGGCCGCTCGATGCCGGTGCGCCGCTCGATCGGCGTCCCGCGCCGCCGGTCGTACTGACCGCCCAGCTCGTCCGAAAACTCATCGCCGACCGAAGGGGATAGCCCATGAACGTCCTTGCCTCCACCATCTCGCTGACCGTCGACGACGTCGCCGCGTCCAGCCGTTTCTTCACCGAGCACTTCGGCTTCACCGAGCAGATGGCCGCGGAGGGTTTCGTCTCCCTCGGGCACGAAACCGCGAAGGTGACCATCGTCCTGCTTCAGGCGGGGATCGAGGTCTTGCCGGAGAACCTTCGGCAGCAGCGCGCGTCCGGCGTGATCGTGGCCTTCACGGTCGAGAACCTCGAGGCCGAGGAGAAGCGCCTGCGCGACGAAGGTGTCGAGATCACGTTGCCGCTGCGGGAAGAACCGTGGGGAGAGCGTCTCTTCATGGTCACCGACCCGAACGGTGTGCCCGTGGAACTCGTGGAATGGGTGCAGCAGTAGGGAAACGTCAAAGCGGGGCTTGGTCCACAGTGGACCAAGCCCCGCTTTGCCCTGCCGGGACTACTTCATCGTGGCGAGCTGGATCAGGTTGCCGCAGGTGTCGTCGAAGACCGCGGTGACCACGGGGCCCATGTCGACGGGGTCCTGGGTGAATTCGACGCCGAGGCCCTTGAGTCGTTCGACCTCGGCGTACACGTCGTCGACGGCGAACTGGGTGAACGGGATGCCGTCGTCGGCCAACGCTTTCTTGAACGGCTTCGCCGCGGGGTGCCCGTCCGGCTCCAGCAGCAGTTCGACGCCGTCGGGGTTGGCCGGGGAGACCACGGTGAGCCAGCGGGCGTCCCCGGTGGGCACGTCGTGTTTCTTGATGAAGCCCAGTTTTCCGGTGTAGAAGTCGAGGGCCTTGGCCTGGTCGTCGACGAAGACGCTGGTGATGTTGATCCGGATCACGGGTTCGGTTCCTCTCGGTCGATGGGCCACCGCTCGACGATCGACCGCAGCGGGCCCGTGTCGATGTGGTGGAACTTGTAGCGGCCCTGTCGCCGGGTGCGCACCAGGCCCGCTTGTTCGAGCATCGCGAGATGCTGCGAGATGGCCTGCCGTGACGAGGTCAAGCCGTGCTTCATGGTCAGCCTGCCGCAGATCTCGAACAGGGTCTGACCGTCCTTTTCGGTCAGCTCGTCCAGGATGGTGCGTCGCGTCGCGTCGCCGATCGCCTTGAACAGGTTGCCGTCCACGACTCAGTTATAGGCAAGTGGTCACTTGCCTGTCAACTCGGGGTCAGGACCCGAGGTAGCGCAGGATGGCCAGGACGCGACGGCTGTATCCGGCGGTGTGGGCCAGTTCCAGCTTGTCGAAGAGGGCGTTCACGTGCTTCTCGACAGCGCTCAGCGAGATGAACAACGACTCGGCGATCCCGGGGTTCGTGTGGCCTTGCGCCATTTTCTCCAGCACTTCACGTTCGCGGACGGTCAGCTTCGCGAGCGGATCGGTGTGCGTGGTCCGCGCGAGCAACCGCCGCACCACCTCCGGATCGAACGCCGCACCGCCCGCGGCCACCCGGTCGAGCGCGTCCAGGAATTCGCCCACCTGGGCGACCCTGTCCTTCAGGAGATAGCCGACGCGTTCGCCGTCGCCGGTGATCAGCTCGGCGGCGTAGCGCTTCTCGACGTACTGCGAGAGCACCAGCACCCCGATCTCCGGCCAGCGTTTCCGGATCTCGAGCGCCGCGCGAAGCCCCTCGTCGGTGTGGGTCGGCGGCATCCGGACGTCCGTGACGATCACGTCCGGCCGGTAGGCGGCCGTCGTCGAGAGGAGCGCTTCACCGTCGCCGACCGACGCCACGACCTCGTGTCCCTCTTCGACCAGCAGCCGGACCAGCCCTTCGCGCAGGAGGGTCGAGTCCTCCGCGAGGATCACTCGCACGGCAGCACCGCGGTCACCACGGTCGGGCCGCCGAGCGGACTGTCCACTGTGAACCGTCCGTCCGCCGCCGCGACGCGCATCGCGAGGCCGGAAAGCCCGCCGCCCGACTCACGTGCCCCGCCCGCGCCGTCATCGGTGATCCGTACCCGCACCCTGTCCCCGTCCCGCTCCACGTCGATGTCGATCCGCGTCGCCGCGGCGTGTTTGATCGTATTGGTGACCGCCTCCGAAGCGACGAAGTAGACGACGGTCTCGATCGCCGCCGGTGGCCGTTCCGGCAGGTCGACCCGTAGGTGGACCGGGATGCCCGAGCGTTCCGCGAGCGCCTCCAACGCGGGATGCAGCCCGTCCGCGTCCAGCGCGATCGGATACACCCGCCAGGAGACCTCACGCAGATCCACGAGTGCCCGCTGTGATTCCTCGTGCGCTTGCCGGAGCAGTTCCGAAGCGCGCTCCGGGTCGGTCGCGCGACGGGCCCGGCCGAGCAGCATCCCGAGCGCGACGAGCCGCTGCTGTACGCCGTCGTGCAGGTCACGTTCGATCCGGCGGCGCTCACCGTTGACCGCCTCGACCACTTCCGCCCGGCTGGTCGTGAGTTCGGAGAGCCGCCGGCGCAACTGTTCGCTTTTGCTGGGACCGAAAAAGCGCTTCGCCAGCCTGGCGTCCAGCGTCGCGGCTCCGATCAGCCCTTGCAAGGAAAGGAAAACAAGCAATCCGCCGAAGAGGACGGTGGTGACCGGGTCGTACCAGTCGGCCGGTGCTCCTCCGCCGGGCGACTGACCCTCGAAGAGCTGAGCGGCGATGATCACCGCGGATCCGGCGCCCAGCAGGATCAGGATGAAGATCGCGGCGCAGAGCAGCCCGATGACGGACCGGGGGACGAGATAGGCCATCGCACGGCGATCGGTGTAGTTCGTGGCGTTCTCTTCGCCGAAGTATTTCTCCAGTCGTCGCCGTTCCACTTCGGACAGTACGCGCGCACCGGCGAAGACCGGCTGCCGCAGCGCGGGAACCGCGAGCGCGAGCGTGCCGAAGAGCACGTAGAAGGCCTCCGCGGCAGCGGTCATGGCGCCGATCGCCAGGCCGAGTGTGCCGCGGAGTGCTTTGCGCAGATAGCGGCGCATCGCTGCCGGAATAGGCATAACGCCAGGTTAGCGGGGTAGCCGGAGATCGGTACTGCGGTTTACCGCAGTGATTTGTGCCGCTTCACCACAGTGTGCGGAACCCGGGCGATTCGTACGTTCGTTGACATCCGCAGACGACCACGAAAGGCCGCCATGAACCTCCTCCTCGCCCAATCCGCCAGTGAACCGATGGGAGGACTCGCCGGCTGGGCGGTGTCACTGATGGACGCGCTGGGTGGTCCGGGCGCCGCGATCATCGTCGGCCTGGACAACCTGTTCCCGCCGATCCCCAGCGAACTGGTGCTCCCACTCGCCGGGTTCTCCGCCAGCCAGGGCACGTTCACACTGGTGGAGGCGGTGGTGTGGACGACGTTCGGCTCGGTGGCGGGCGCGATCATCGTGTACTACCTCGGCCTGCTGCTGGGCCGCGACCGCACACGCCGCTGGATGGCGAAGATCCCGCTGGTCAAGACGTCCGACTTCGACAAGACCGAAGCCTGGTTCCGGAAACACGGCTCCAAGGCGGTGTTCTTCGGCAGGATGGTGCCGATCTTCCGCAGCCTCATCTCCCTGCCCGCCGGGATCGAACGCATGCCGTTCTGGCGGTTCCTAGTCCTGACCACGCTGGGCAGCTTGATCTGGAACACGGGCTTCGTCCTGGCCGGCTACGGTCTGGGGGAGAGCTGGCATCTGGTGGAGGAATACGCCGGGTTCTTCCAGTACTTCGTGATCGCCGCCGTCGCGGTCGCCCTGATCCTCTTCGTGGTGAGCCGTGTCCGCGAGAAGTCCCGTATCGACGCCTGAGCCGTGCGGGGCGCCTGGATCGGGCGCCCCGCACGCCGGTATCAGGCCCGGAAGGGGCCGGTCACCTCGTAGGTGATCCCGCCCGAGGACGAACCGGAGGTGCCACGCTGGGAAGAGAAGTACAGCCGGTTGCCCGCCGGGGTGAAGGCGGGGCCGCAGATCTCCGACGAGCTCTGGCCGTTGATCCGCAGGAAGGGAGCCACGATGTCGTTCGGCGTGATGATGCAGATCTCCATGTTGCCGCCGTCTTCGGCGACGTACAGGTCACCCGACGAGGTCCCGGTGACGTTGTCGACGCCGGTCAGCGGGGCCGAGCCGGGGCTTACCAGCGAGTCGTCGTAGGCCAGCTCGTAGGTGTTGTTGGTCAGGTTCAGCTGCCAGACGCGGTTGTCACCCTTGGTGGTGAACCACGCGGTGTCGTTGGCGTAGTGCAGTCCTTCGCCGCCGTTGAACCGCTTCGCGCCGGAGACCTGGTTGCGGGTGGCGGTGGGGGAGCCGTCGGGGTCGGGAACGTTCGCCCAGGTGAAGCTGCCCGAGGTCGCCGTGCCCGCCTTGAGCACCTGCAACGTCCCGGCGGAGAGGTTGCCCCAGGTGGTCGGGACGAAGCGGTAGAAGCAGCCGTCCGAGGTGTCTTCGGTCAGGTAGACGACCTTGCGCACCGGGTCGGCCGCCGCGGCCTCGTGCTTGAACTTCCCCATCGCGGGCCGCTGGACGGCGGCCGTGGCCGGGCCGTTCGGCTGGCATTCGTAGACGAACCCGAGGTCGATCTCTTCACAGGAAAGCCAGGTGTTCCACGGAGTCTTGCCGCCCGCACAGTTCTGGCGGGTGTTCGCCAGGATGCGATGGGCGCCGGTGATGTTTCCGCTAGCGTCGAATTTGACCGCGCTCGCGCCGCCGCCGGGGGTGATCTCCGAATTCGACACGTAGATCCAGCCGCTGCCGTCGGCGAACACCGCGCCGCCGTCCGGGGCGCTGTGCCAGGTGTAACCGGTGCTCGCGACCTGCTGGCCGGACCTCGCGATGACACGGCTGGTGAATCCCGCCGGCAGCTGGATCCCGTTCGCGTCGGCCGCCTGGAGCGCGCCGTAGGGGCTGGGTCCGTTCTGGGCGGGCGCGGCGAGAGCCGCTCCCGAGAGCCTGTTTCCGAACGCCGTGACACCGGCGCCGACCACGGCCGCGCGCAGGAAATTCCGTCGCTTCACTCGTGCCTCCGAGACATCCGCTGATGTGGTGGTGCGGGATGGAGCGGGTCGGAGAGTACGGGCGGAACGGGACATCCAGGTGAATTCGCGGCGTATTCACCGCGAGGAGGGAACTTTCGTAGGGAACCTTCGTGCAGCACTATTTCTTTCGCTTTGCGAAGGCCCGGCGCTTCGGCCCCGCCGCGCTGTGCGGCGATTTCCAGCGCGACGAGTATCCGGTCGAGTGGTGCGCAACCCCCATTGCGGTGGTGGCGACGTCCGATCAGGTGACGCCAGTCGGCGAGATATTCGTCGACCCCGAGCTCGCCGGGGACCGTCCGGAGCAGTGCGCGCAACAGGATTCGCATCTGGTTTTCGTTGCCGGGCAAGGTGTTCCGGGCCAAGAGGTCGGCCAAGGTGCTGCGGGACCAGCCGGTCGCGGCGGCCAGCGCGCGGATGCTGAGGCCGCTTCGGTCGCGGAGTTCGCGCAGTCGCGCCATGAACTCCGCTTCCGTGTTCATCGGGATGCCTTGGCGGGCGCGGGTTGGCGGAGAACGGCGCCGAACAGGGCGATGGCGATCCCCGCGGCGATCGTGGCGCTGGTGCCGGCGAAGGTCAGCGCCGCGGTGAATCCGGTGAGAATGCTGAGACAGACGATCTGACCGGCCGAAACGCACCTGCGCCTCGGCCGCAACGGGGAAAGAATTCCTTGACTCATGACCTTGCCCTCTCAAGGATCACGCACCCCGGCTGGGTGGCACGCAATCTACGTTATCAAAACGTGATAGGGAGTTTAAGGCGAGTCAATGTCCGGGTTCGTCCGGATCCGGGAAGCCGAAAGCCCCGGACCCACGATGGGATCCGGGGCTTCGGCCTCGCGCCGTTACGCCGCTTGGGCGACCGGAGCCGTCGCCGGGGCCAGCGCGATGTCCAGCACGTCGCGGACGTTCGCCACGGCGTGGACGTCCAGCTGTGCCAGCACTTCGGCCGGGACGTCGTCCAGATCGGGCTCGTTGCGCTGCGGGATGATCACCGTCTTCATCCCGGCCCGGTGCGCGGCCAGCAGCTTCTGCTTGACCCCGCCGATCGGCAGCACACGCCCGGTCAGCGACACCTCACCGGTCATCGCGACGTCCGACTTCACGACCCGGCCCGAAAGCAGGGACGCCAGCGCGGTCGTCATCGTGATGCCGGCGCTCGGCCCGTCCTTCGGCACCGCGCCCGCGGGGACGTGCACGTGGATGCCGCGGTCCTTCAGATCGCCGACCGGGAGTTCCAGCTCCGCGCCGTGCGAACGCAGGTACGACAACGCGATCTGCACCGACTCCTTCATCACTTCGCCCAGCTGGCCGGTTAGCTGAAGCCCGGTGGAGCCGGACTCCGGATCCGCCAGCGACGCCTCGATGTAGAGGACGTCACCGCCGGCGCCGGTCACCGCCAGCCCGGTGGCCACGCCCGGGGTCGACGTGCGCTGGGTCGACGCGGGCAGCGAAGACTCCGGCAGGTGCCGGGGACGGCCGAGGTAGGTCTCCAGCCCGTCGGCGTCGATCGTCAGCGGCAGCGCGACCTCGTCCAGCGCGACCTTGGTGGCCACCTTCCGCAGCACCTTCGCGATGGTCCGGTTCGCGTTGCGCACCCCGGCCTCTCGCGTGTATTCGGCGGCGATGCGGCTGAAGGCGCCGTCGGTCAGCGTGACGTCGTCCTTGCCGAGACCGGCGCGCTCCAGCTCACGGGGAAGCAGGTGGTCGCGGGCGATGGTGACCTTCTCGTGCTCGGTGTAGCCGTCGAGGGTGACCAGCTCCATCCGGTCCAGCAGCGGGCCGGGGATGGTTTCGAGCGCGTTCGCCGTCGCGAGGAACACGACGTCGGACAGGTCCAGCTCGACTTCGAGGTAGTGGTCGCGGAACGTGTGGTTCTGCTCCGGGTCCAGCACCTCCAGCAGCGCGGCCGTCGGGTCGCCCCGGTAGTCGGCGCCGACCTTGTCGATCTCGTCGAGCAGCACGACCGGGTTCATCGAACCCGCTTCCTTGATGGCGCGGACGATCCGGCCGGGCAGCGCGCCGACGTACGTGCGGCGGTGACCGCGGATCTCCGCCTCGTCACGGATGCCGCCGAGCGCGACGCGGACGAACTTGCGGCCCATCGCCTTCGCCACGGACTCGCCGAGCGACGTCTTGCCGACCCCGGGAGGACCGGCGAGCGCCAGCACCGCGCCCGAACGACGGCCGCCGACCGGGCCGAGACCCGACTCCGCGCGACGCTTGCGCACGGCCAGATACTCGATGATGCGTTCCTTCACGTCTTCGAGGCCGGCGTGGTCCGCGTCGAGGATGTCGCGCGCCGCGGCGATGTCGTGGACGTCGGTGGTGCGCTCGTTCCACGGCAGTTCGAGGACCGTGTCCAGCCACGTGCGGATCCAGCCGCCCTCGGGGGACTGGTCGGAGGTGCGCTCCAGTTTGTCCACTTCGGACAGTGCGGCCTTCTTGACCGCGTCCGGCAGCTCGGCGGCCTCGACGCGGGCGCGGTAGTCGTCGTCGTTGGCCGTGCCGTCGAGCTCGCCCAGCTCCTTACGGATCGCTTCGAGCTGGCGGCGCAGCAGGAACTCCTTCTGCTGCTTCTCCATGCCCTCCTGGACGTCCTTGCGGATGGTGTCGGTGACCTCGAGCTCGGCCAGCTGCTCGCGGCTCCATTCGAGGGCCTTCTCCAGCCGGGCCGAAACGTCGAGCGCGGTGAGCAGTTCGAGTTTCTGCTCGGTGCTCAGGTACGACGAGTTGCCCGCGAGGTCGGCGAGCGCGGACGGGTCCTCGACCTCCTGGACGGCGTCGATCATCTGCCAGCCGCCACGCTGCTGGAGGATCGCGAGGACGACGCTCTTGTACTCGGACGCGAGCCTCGCGGAGTTGTCGTCGGTGGTCTCGGTCGCGACCTCGGCGTGGACCCAGCGGGCGGCGCCGGGGCCGTCGGCGATGCGGCCGACGACGGCGCGCCGGGTGCCGCGCAACAGCACCGCGGTCTTGCCGCCGGGCACGCGCCCGATGCGCTCGACGGTCGCGATGGTGCCGAGCTCGGCGTATTCGCCGTGGACGCGGGGGACGATCAGCACCTCGGCCTTGGTGGCGGCGCTGGACCGGATCCCCGGGAAGGAAGCCTGGGCAGGCGTGTTGGCCTGGGCGGACTCCACCGCGGCGCGCGTCTCCGGGTCGGCGAGGTCGAGCGGGACGATCATGCCCGGCAGCACGACGTCGTCATCGAGCGGGAGGACGGGCAGGAGGCGGTTGTCGGTCATCTGTGCACTCCTCGGTTAGTTGAGTCTGCCTAGCTCAACTCTCCGATCGACCCGTTTGTTTCCTCTGCGCGTTCGCCGTCAGCGATCACCCATTCCTCCGACCTCTGCCGGGAACGCGTCGCCTTTAGCCCGCTAAACGCGACGCGAACCGGCGAAAGGTCGGATGTCAGGGGTGGACGGCGACACCGCACCAAGCGAACGGCCGGGCGCCTTCCTCGTCCCGCCGCAGCTCCCGCACGGGCCGCCAGTCGGGCAGGTGGACGACGCCGGGCTCCAGCAACGGCCAGTCCCCGAAGAGCGGCTCGATCTCTTCGCGGTCCCGCATCCACACCGGATTGCTCGTCTTCCGGTACTGCTCGACCATCCAGTGCAGCCCGTCGGCGTCCACGCCGGTCTGGCCGCCGAAGCTCATGTGCGACAGCCCCAGCCAGCTGCCCGGCGCGAGCGCGTTCCGGTACGTCGCGACCAGCGCGGGCGGATCGTCGTGCGGGCCGGCGAAATGCAGGACGGCCATCATCATCAGGCACACCGGCCGGTCGAAATCGATCAGCCGCAGCGTCTCCGGATGCCGCAGGACATCCTTCGGCCGCCGCATGTCGGCCTGGACGATCCCCGCCCAGTCGGTCGCCTCGTGGCGTTCGAGGATCAGCTCCGCGTGCGCCACCGCCACCGGCTCGTAGTCGACGTACACGACCTTCGCCGTATCGCCCGGCTCCAGTTCCTCCTGCACGATCTCGTGCACGTTCCCGGCTGTCGGGACACCGGAACCCAGATCGATGAACTGCCGGATCCCCGCGTCGAGCGCCGCGCGCACGACGCGGTTCATGAACTCGCGGTTGTGCCGCGCGCCCGGTTTGACCCAGCGCCACTGCTTTTCCAGCGCGCGGGCGAACTCGCGGTCTACCGCCCAGTTGTGGGTCCCCCCGAGGAACCAGTCGTAGATCCTCGCCGCGGACGGCTTTTCGGTGTCGACCCCGGTAGGCGCCACCGGGGCCGTGTCATCGTCCCTCGTCACGTAAACGAGCCTATCCGGATCATGGGACCGCCGGTCGCCGCTGCCAGTACGTCCAGAGCGGCCGGTAGCCCTGCGCGTACCAGAACGGCGTCGAGCGCGGGTTGGCCAGCGCGTGGTGCAGCAGCACGGCGTCGGTGCCGCATTCGTCGAAGACCTGGTGCGCGTGCGCGGCGAGCGCCGTCCCCACGCCGCTCGACCGCGCCTGTTCCGCTACCGCCAACGAAGACAGGTAGCCGACCTTCTCGGCCGCGACCCGGCCGCGGATCCACGCCGTGTCGCCGGGGAACTGCACTCGCACCATGCCCAGCGGACGGCCGTACAGCTCGGCGATCCACAACGTCGGATTTTCCCGGCCCAACTGTTTCGACAGGTCCGCCGTGATCGTTTCCTCCGCGCCCTCGCGCAAAGTGACAGAACCGAACTGCGCGTCATAACGCTGCAATTCCAGTTCGAGTCCGACGGCGGTTTCGAGATCATCCGCTTCGGCGGGCCGGATGTGCACGCCGGGAGTGGCGGGCGGCCCGGTCACGGCGAGCCGGTCGGCCGGGCGGACCGCGATCACCAGCACCGGCGCGAAGCCGCGGCGCAGCAATTCGGCCGAGCCGGGGGAGTCCCGGCTGGGCCGCACCACGGTCGCCGACGTCTCGACATCCCCAGGTGGGGCCACTGTCTTCAGATGTTCATCCCATCGGGTGAGTAATGCGTCGAGGGCCGCTTCCGGGCGGGGACCGGTCAGGCGGGCTTCGAGGCGATGTTCGACGAGGGCCCGCCACGGAGAGTCAACAGAATCAGGACCCGCCTCGGTCCGTACCGACAATCCGGCGGCGGCCGAGTCGCCTGCCGTCGCGGAGAGTGACACGGAGCCCTCGACAGGCTCCAGTGCAGGCATTTCGGGGAGCAGGGCGTCCACGGTGGCGAGCCGCTCGGCATGCCCGGCGGCGATGGCGTGGCTATTCATAGGGCTATTCAAGCCCCTACTGACGGGTCCGCCGGGAACTTCACGAGATTGGCCGGAGCGTGGCGCCAGGTGACTTCCGGTAGTCGGAAGGAACGCGAATAACGCTCCCATTTCACCCCTTGGTCCACGCAGGTCAGCGCGACGCGCCCATTGTTAACCCTGGGGTGATCTCATACTGTCTCGAATGGGACTTGGGTACGCCCTCCGGGGTACTGTATTGCCCTCGTCCCCGAGGTCGCGGTAGGACAAGACCGGTTGGGCAGCCGGGAAGGAAGGTCGGATGCCGGACACGAACGGCAGGCCCGGGAGCGCCGCACAGGCGGCTGCGGGCAAGGGAGGCGCCGTTACGGAGGCTCGTACCGACGAGCGACGGTTCCGCGTCTACACCTTCGCGGTACTCACCATGGGCATCGCCGCCGCGGCCGCGGTCAGCCTCTGGCTGGACTTCGAGGCCTCGGACGATCTGCTGTGGATCGGGCCGATCCTCGCCCTCGCGTTCCTGCTCGCCGAACAGCTCGGCATCAACGTCGACGTCCGCAGCGGCATCTCGTGGACGATCTCGTTCACCGAGATCCCGCTGGTCATCGGATTCTTCGTCGCTCCCTTCGAAGTCGTGCTCGCCGCGCATCTCGCGGCGGGGATCGGAACACTGCTGGCCCGCAAGGTCGCCGGCCGCGTGCTCTACAACGCCGGCGCGTTCCTGCTGGAGATCACCGGCGCGTTCGCCGTGGCAGGACTGGTGAAACAGGCCTCCGGCGCCCACGACATGACCTGGATCGCCGCGCTGGCCGGGACTTTGACCGCGCCGCTGGTCAGCACGCTGCTCGCGCTCGCCGCCGTCCGCGTGTTGCGCCGCCGCATGCGGGTCAGCACCGCGATCCGCCTGACCGGCCGCATCCTCGTCGTCGGCTTCGTCAACGCTTCGGTCGGCCTTTCCGGATATTTGGTCATTTCCGGGACACCGAAGGCCTGGCCGCTCGTGCTCGCCGTCTTCCTCGGCCTCACCGCGCTGTACTGGGCGTACTCCGACCTGCTGCGCGAGCAGCGCGACATGGAAGCGCTGTCCGACGTCAGCCTGATGGTCGCGCGGTCCGGTCAGCAGGCCGCCGCACGGCCCGCCGGGCGCGCGGACGAACTCGTCGGCGGCGTGGACGTCCGCGAATGGGCGACCATCGCCGAACGCATCAAGGACCAGCTCGCCGCCGGTCGCGTCGTGCTGAGGCTTCGGCTGGAGCCGAAGGACACCATGCGGATGGTCGTCGCGGGCGACGAACTGCCGCCCGTCGACCCGGCCGCCGACGATCCGCTGCTGCGCCTGCCCGGCGCGCACGTCCGCCATTTCCGGATCACCGAAGCCAATCCCGACGTCCGCTCCGCGTTGCTCGACCGCGGCGCGCAGGAGGCGCTGGTCGTCCCGCTGCGCAGCGCGAACCAGCTCCTCGGCGTCGTCGAAGCGCACGACCGGCTGAGCCGCTGGCGTGGGTTCGGCAAATACGACGTCCAGTTGCTCGGCACGATGGCCAGCCACCTTGCGACGTCGCTGGACAACCGGCGCCTGCTCGCGACCCTGCGCCACGACGCGTACCACGACCCGCTGACCGGCCTACTCAACCGGCCGGGCTTCCGCCAGGTCGCCAAGGAACCGTTGCGGGAACAGGTCGACGCGGTCGTGCTCCGCGTCGATCTGGACGTCTTCTCCACCGTCAGCGACGCCCTCGGCTACGTCTGGGCGGACCGGATGGTCATCGCCGCGGGCCGCCGGATCCGCGACGCTCTCGGCCCCGACGTCCCGCTCGCCAGGCTCGAAGGCGCGTCCTTCGCGGCGCTCCTCGTCGGCTGCGCGCCGGAACGCGCCCAGGCCGCCGCGGAGCTGCTTCGCGCGGAACTCGTCGCCCCGTACCCGGTGGACCGGCTCTCCGTCGAAGCCAACGCGATGATCGGCTACGCCACTTCGTCGGCGGAGGACGACGATCAGGTCGACGTCGACGGGCTCCTGCAGCGCGCCGACGTCGCCGTCCGCGCGACCAAGGGCGGCGAAGAGGTCCGCGGCTACATGGCCAGCATGGGCCAGATCTTCATGCGCCGGTTCCAGATGGTCACGCAGTTCCGGCAGTCGCTCGAAGAAGGCCAGCTGAGCGTCCACTACCAGCCGAAGATCACCTTGCCGAACCGGCAGATCCAAGGCGTCGAGGCGCTCGTCCGCTGGGTGCACCCGGAGTTCGGCAGGCTCGGCCCGGACGAGTTCGTCCCGGCGATCGAAGCCGCCGGCCTCATCGGTGTCCTGACGTCGTTCGTGCTCGAAGAGTCGTTGAAGCGCGTGCGCAAGTGGCTCGACGAGGGCCTGCGCATCTCCGCCGCGGTGAACCTGTCCGTGCGGAACCTGGCCGACGAGGACTTCCCGACGAAGGTCGCCCGCGAACTCGACCGCTTCGGCATCCCGCCCGAGCTGCTCACCTTCGAGCTGACCGAGTCCGGTGTGATGTCCGACCCGCAGAAGGCGCTGCCGATCCTGCGGGAGCTGCACTCGCTGGGCATCGTGCTCGCCGTCGACGACTTCGGCACCGGCTACTCGTCGCTGGCGTACCTGCGGCAGCTCCCGGTCGACCAGGTCAAGATCGACAAGAGCTTCGTCCTCGGCATGGGCACCGACCTCGGCGACCTCGCGGTCGTGCGCTCCATCGTCGAGCTGGGCCACTCGCTCGGCCTCACGGTCGTGGCGGAGGGCGTCGAGGAGGACGTCGCGCGGGATCAGCTCGAAGCGATGGGCTGTGACGTCGCGCAGGGCTACCTCATCTCGCGGCCGCTGCCCGAGGATCGCCTCGAGGCGTGGCTCCAGGCTCGGACGGCGCGTTCGCCCGGACGCCACTCCGAGACCGTCCTGACCCTGCTGACCTGAGGTTTCGCGGTAACGTACCCCCCTGTTCCACCCCCTCGCGGGGACTTGCTAATCTTTCCAAGTCCTCGCGAGAGGCAAGGCCCCTTTAGCTCAGTCGGCAGAGCGTTTCCATGGTAAGGAAAAGGTCTACGGTTCGATTCCGTAAAGGGGCTCAGAACCTCAGCCGCGTCACGCAAGCGTGTCGCGGCCAGGTTCATGTAAGGCGGTGTAGCTCAGCTGGCAGAGCAAGCGGCTCATAATCGCTGTGTCGCCGGTTCAAGTCCGGCCACCGCTACGCGGTAATCCTGGGTATCCCAGGCCTAGTAGAGAAGGAAATGCTGTGGCTGCCACTGACGTGCGACCGAAGATCACGCTCGCGTGTGAGGAGTGCAAGCACCGCAACTACATCACCAAGAAGAACCGGCGCAACAACCCGGATCGCCTGGAGATGAAGAAGTTCTGCCCGAACTGCGGTACGCACCGGACTCACAAAGAGACCCGCTGAGCGTCTAGCGGTTCTACCTGTCTTACCCGAAGCCGCCCTGGTCACCAGGGCGGCTTCGGGTATTTTTCGGGTTCGGTAGCCTGCTCGGGTGGCCTTGGACCAGTCGTTCACCGGGCGGGTGTACCCGCCGACCAGTACCTATGAAGTGAGTCGCGAGAAGATCCGGGAGTTCGCCGACGCGCTCGGCGACGCGAACCCGCTCTACCGCGACCCCGAAGCGGCGAATGCGGCCGGCTACCCCGACGTCATCGCGCCGCCGACGTTCCTGACGATCATCAATCTCGCCTCGATCAACGCGATCGTGTCGGACCCCGAGCTGGGGCTCGACTACTCGCGGATGGTCCACGGCGATCAGCGGTTCACCTACACGCGGCCGGTGCACGCGGGTGACGTCCTGTCGCTCACCACGCATATCGACAACATCATGGCCCGCGCCGGGAACGACTTCATCAACCTGCGCGCCGAGATCTCCGGCGCCGACGGCGGCCTGATCGCCACCACGAACGCCCAGCTCGTGGTCCGAGGGGAGGACGCGTGAGCACGTTCACCGTCGGGGAAGAACTGACGCCGCTGACCATCGACGTCACCCGTGACCAGCTGGTGCGCTACGCGGGCGCGTCGCTGGACTTCAACCCCATCCACTGGAACGAGGCCTTCGCCAAGGAGGTCGGCCTTCCCGACGTCATCGCGCACGGGATGCTGACCATGGCGCTCGGGGCGCGGCTCGTCACCGACTGGCTCGGCGACCCCGGCCGCCTCGTCGACTACTTCGCGCGCTTCACGCGTCCCGTGGTCGTGCCGAACGAGGGCGCGGCGACGATCGAGTTCACCGGGAAGGTCGCCGTGGTCAATGACGACGGCACCGCCCGCGTCGACATCACCGCCAAGTTCGAGGGCAAGGCCGTCCTGGGCAAGGCGCAGGCGGTCGTCCGCAACTGACGTCCGGGGGAGCAAGGGACCTTTGCTACCACTCGCTTAGCGTGCCTAAGTAAGTGGTAGCAAAGGTCCCTTGCTCTACGCGAGCTTGAGCAGCTTCTCGAGGACCTCCGCCATTCCTTGCGCACCCCGTGCGTTCGGGTGCAGGGGCGCCGCGGGCACCGACGGAGTGGGGCCTTCGACCCAGCGCCGGTTCGCGGCACTGCACATGTCCCGCCCCTTGCTCGCGGTCGACATGTCGGCGAAGCCCGCTTCGTGCGCCTTCGCCGTGTCCTGCAATGCCGTGTTCAGTCGTTTCAGCGAGTCGCGGAAGTAGGCCACGTCCCCCGCGCCGACCGGCAGGACGGGCCAGCAGCCGGCGTCGTCGTCCGGAAGCACTGTCGGGTACCCCACGACCACGACGCGCGCCGAAGCGGCCTTCGCGCGGATCTGGTCCAGGATTCCGCCGAGCCGGTCCGCCGCGGCGGTGATCCGTTCGGCGAGCTGGTCGCGTCCGCCCGCGGTCAGCTGGGTCTTACAGGGCGAAGCGGTCTGCACCTGCGTCGCGCACTGGCTCGCGAAGCCGGCGAAGCCCACGTCGTTGCCGCCGATACCGACGGTCACCAGCGTCGTGTCGCCGTCGACGGCGTCGAGCTGGGGAGCGTTCGTGCCGTCACGGGTCTTCTGCTCGCCGGTGAGGTGCTCGGTCGTGGCGCCGCCGCAGCTGACGTCGACGAACTCGGCCGGACGCAGCTTGGCGGCGAGCAGGCTCGGGTAGTTGTTGTCCGAGCGATCGCAGCCCGCCGGCGCGCCCACGGGCCGCCCGGTGCCCGGCGAGGCCGTGTAGGAGTCACCCAGCGCCACGTACCGGCCCGTGCCGTCCGAAGTGGTGACGCCCGCCGGTGTCACCGCCGTTCCACGCTCCCAAAGGTGGTAAGCGATCCCCAGGACGGACAGCACGATCACCAGGAAGAGGCAGCCGCCGCCCGTTCTTCGCTGCGTCACCCGTTCGTTGTACGCGACCTGGGTCACGTTTGTCATCGGTCCGACCGTCGGTGAACTGGACGTGAACGGGTGATCTCCGGTTGCCTGAGACGTGGATCACGTTCAGGGTGGTGCCCGTACCTGCCCCGAGGAAAGGCGAAGACCGTGAGCCTGAACTTGAACAAGCTGGTGGACAAGGCGTGGGAGGACAAGGGGATCAGCGAGCTGCTGGACGCGCCGCCGTCCGCGCTCGAGGGCCTGACCCAGAAGCACGACGAACTCCTCGCCGAACTCAAGATCAAGACCATCCGGGACCTCGGCAACTGGAAGTACGCCGCGAAGGCCCACGCGCTCGTCCAGCTCGCCGACGGCCAATCCTGATCTTCTGAAGGCCCTTCCCGGTGAGCGGGGAGGGCCTTCAGCCGTTCGGGACCAGGTGGCGCAGTTCGGCGGCGAGATCGAGGGCGTGCGTGACGTCCCGCGCGAGGTAATGCGGGTCGACGAAGGCCTCGGCGATCCCGGTTTCGGCGGCCGCCTCCAGCTGTGCCGCGACGTCCTTGAGGTCCGTTCCCGGTTTCGGGTTGATCCGCAGTACCCGCCGCAGCTCGCCGGGGTCGCGGCCCGCCTTCTCGGCCGCGGCCACCACGGTCTCCCAGAGCTTCGCCAGATACGGCGCGGGAAGTCCCGCCGGAAGCCAGCCGTCCGCGCGACGGCCGACGCGATCCAGCGCCACCGGGGACAACCCGCCCAGCAACACCGGCGGATGCGGGCTCTGCGCCGGTCGCAGCCCCACCTTCGACGCCGGGATCCGCCAGCGTTCGCCTTCGTGCTCGACCGGGTCGCCGGTCCAGAACTTCCGGAGGACGTCGAGAAGCTCCTCCAGTTGCCCGCCGCGTCCCTTCCAGGGCGTGCCTGTCGCCGTGTACTCGTCGCGAAGCCAGCCGATCCCCAGCCCGACGTCCAGACGGCCACCGCTCACCTGATCCAGTGAAGTGAGCATCCTGGCGAGCACCACGGCCGGATACACCGTCCCGGTGAGCGTGCTGGTGCCCAGCCGGACCTTGTTCGTGACGCTCGCGGCGACGGTCAGCAGGATCAGCGGATCGGCGAAGGTGACGAACTCGGGCGGATACGGCCGTTCCGGTGTGCCGCCGGGGTAGAAATCCGACGGAGAGACCGGCGCCAGCACCCGATCCCCGACCCACAGGGACTCGTACCCGAGCTCCTCGGCCGCCGCGGCGAAACCGGTGACGGCGTCCATCGACGCGAGGGGACCGTACTGCGGAAGAGCGATTCCCAAGCGCACCACGGTCACCGTGCTTCCGCGAGCAGACGGCCCATCCTGGTGATCCCTTCGGCGAGATCGTTTTCGTCCAGCGCATAGGAAATCCGGAAATACCCCGGCGTCCCGAACGCCTCGCCGGGCACCACGGCGACCTCGGCCTCACGCAGGATCAGATCCGCCAGCGCCACCGTGTCCGCCGGACGTTCACCACGGATCTCCTTGCCCAGCAAGGCTTTCACCGACGGATAGACGTAAAAAGCGCCGAGTGGCACCGGAGTCTCGACTCCGGGGATCTCGGAAAGCAGGGACAGCGCCTTCTTTCGCCGAGCGTCGAAAGCTTCGCGCATCGCGAAAACGGCGTCGAGCGGTCCGCTCACCGCGGCCAGCGCCGCGCGTTGTGCGACGTTCGAAACGTTGCCGCACAAGTGGGACTGATACGCCGTCGCCGCCTTGACGACGTCCTGCGGACCGAGCAGCCAGCCCACCCGCCAGCCGGTCATCGAGTACGTCTTCGCGACCCCGTTGAGGACGATCGTCCGGTCGGCGAGCTCCGGGACCAAGACCGGCATCGAGGGCGCTTCGGCGCCGTCGTACACCAGGTGCTCGTAGATCTCGTCGGTGATCACCCAGAGGTTGTTTTCGTGCGCCCAGCGCCCGATCGCCTCGACCTGCTCGCGTGGGTACACCGCGCCGGTCGGGTTCGACGGCGACACGAACAGCAACACCTTCGTGCGCGGCGTCCTGGCGGCTTCGAGCTGCTCGACGGTGACCAGGTAGCCCGTCGTCTCGTCCGCCGTGACCTGCACCGGGACGCCGCCTGCCAGGGCGATCGACTCCGGGTACGTCGTCCAGTACGGCGCCGGCAGCAACACCTCGTCGCCGGGGTCGAGCAGCGTCGCGAACGCCGAGTAGACCGCCTGCTTGCCGCCGTTGGTCACCAGGACGCGGCCGGGATCGACCTCGAACCCGGAGTCGCGGGCGGTCTTCGCCGCGATCGCCTCGCGCAGCTCCGGCAGCCCGCCCGCGGCGGTGTAGCCGTGATTGACCTTGTCGCGGACCGCCGCTTCGGCGGCTTCGAGCACGTTGGCCGGGGTGGGGAAGTCCGGCTGCCCCGCGCCGAACCCGATCACGGGACGGCCCTGCGCCTTGAGCTCCCGGGCCTTCGCGTCGACGGCCAGCGTGGCCGACGGCGTGATGCCGCCGATCCGGGCCGAGACGCGTGCGGCGGGCGAAGACGAGGGTGCGGGAGCGCTCATGGCGACATCGTGGCACGATCATGGGGTCGGCCGTGGGGGAGTTTCCCCGCGGAAGGCTGCTCCGCGCCGCTTTGAGGGGCGCGGTTGCGAAGCTGTTCGGGGGTTGCCGTAGACTTCTGGTCTCGGAACGCACTACGGTCATCCCCGCCACGGCGGTGGGGACGATGGAATGCGTCCTCGGGAGCTCCAGAGCATCGGGGCTCCAAAGGGGTGTAGCTCAATTGGCAGAGCAGCGGTCTCCAAAACCGCAGGTTGCAGGTTCAAGTCCTGTCACCCCTGCGTAAGCGAACTGGTGAAGGCGGAGGAGTGGTCGTGAGCGACAGCGACGCCAGCGGTGAGAAGGCGCAGGACGGCGCCGGGCAGAAGCCCGACGAGCAGTCCCGCCCGGTGACCGCCGCTGCCCGGCGTGAGCGCCGTGCGTCCGCGCGCCCGTCCGGTAAGGCCGACGCCAAGTCGGACGACAAGACCCGCCCCGCCGGCAAGGCGAAGGCAGGGGACAAGACCGAGAAGTCCAAGGACGCCAAAGGCACGGCGACCCCGAAGCGCGACCGCAAGCCGAAGCAGGCGTCGATCTTCGCCCGGCTCATGCGCTTCATCCGTGAGGTCTGGGCCGAGCTGCGCAAGGTCATCTGGCCGAACCGCAAGCAGATGGTCACCTACACCGCGGTGGTGCTGGTCTTCGTGGTGTTCATGGTGGCGCTGGTGAGCGGCCTCGACCTGGCCTTCAAAGAGGTCGTCGGTGCCGTCTTCGGCAGCTGAGGCAGCCGTTCGCGGTGCTTGAGGGCATCGCACGGTGGCCTGCGCCACGGCAACCGATCAACTGAGAGGACGGAACGTGACCTCCGAGAACGGCACAGCAGCCGGTCATGAGCTGACCGAGCTTTCCGACGAGCAGGTGCACGCGGCACTCGGCGACGAGCAGTCCGAGCACCTGGACTCCGTCGAGGTGCCCGCCGCAGGCGACGAGGTCGACGAAGCCGGAGATGTCGCGGAGGCCGACGAGGCGTCCGTCGAGACCGACGACACCGAGGACGACGACACCGCCGCCGAGCCCGAGGCCGACGAGGACGTCGACCCGGTCGCCAAACTGCGCGCGGAACTCAACGCCGCTCCCGGTGAGTGGTACGTCGTGCACTCGTACGCGGGTTACGAGAACAAGGTGAAGACCAACCTCGAGACCCGGACCCAGACGCTGGACGTCGAGGACTACATCTTCCAGATCGAGGTCCCGACCGAAGAGGTCACCGAGATCAAGAACGGCCAGCGCAAGCAGGTGCAGCGCAAGGTGCTGCCCGGCTACATCCTGGTCCGCATGGACCTGAACGACGCCTCGTGGAGCGCGGTGCGCAACACGCCGGGTGTCACCGGGTTCGTCGGCGCCACGTCGCGTCCGTCGCCGCTGACCGTGGACGAGGTGCTCAAGTTCCTCGCGCCCAAGGTCGAGACGGCCGCCCCCGCCAAGCCCGGCAAGGGCGAGGCCGCCGCCACCGAGTCGCCGCTGGGTGCCCCCGCGGTCGAGGTGGACTTCGAGGTCGGCGAGTCGGTCACCGTCATGGACGGCCCGTTCGCGACGCTGCCCGCGACGATCTCCGAGGTCAACGTGGACGGACAGAAGCTGAAGGTCCTGGTGTCGATCTTCGGCCGGGAGACCCCGGTCGAGCTGTCGTTCAACCAGGTCTCCAAGATCTGACGGCCGCCAGACGGCCGGCAGTCCCCGCGTACTGGCAGGTGTGCGGGGGACTCAAGTCAGTAAGAAGGAACAAACGAAATGCCACCCAAGAAGAAGAAGCTTGCGGCGATCATCAAGCTGCAGATCAAGGCGGGTGCGGCCAACCCCGCGCCGCCGGTCGGCCCCGCGCTGGGTCAGCACGGCGTCAACATCATGGAGTTCTGCAAGGCCTACAACGCCGCGACCGAGTCGCAGCGCGGGGACGTCGTCCCGGTCGAGATCTCCGTGTACGAAGACCGCACGTTCGACTTCAAGCTCAAGACGCCGCCGGCCGCGAAGCTGCTGCTGAAGGCCGCGGGCGTGGAGAAGGGTTCCGGCGAGCCGCACAAGACCAAGGTCGCCAAGGTCACCTGGGACCAGGTCCGCGACATCGCGAAGACCAAGGAATCCGACCTGAACGCGCACGACATCGACCAGGCCGCGAAGATCATCGCCGGCACCGCCCGCTCGATGGGCATCACGGTCGTCGACTGAGTTCCACCCCGCACCACCGTGGGAGAGCCAAGTGCTGGCTCCAACACCACACTGATCCGTTGAAGAGTTAAGGACAGAAGCAATGCCCAAGCACAGCAAGGCCTACCGTCAGGCTCTTGAGCTGGTGGACCGCGAGCGGCTCTACGCCCCGCTCGAGGCCGCGAAGCTGGCCAAGGAGACCTCTTCCAAGAAGATGGACGCCACCGTTGAGGTCGCCATGCGCCTCGGTGTCGACCCTCGGAAGGCCGACCAGATGGTCCGCGGCACCGTGAACCTGCCGCACGGCACCGGTAAGACCGCCCGCGTCATTGTTTTCGCCGTTGGTGACAAGGCCGCCGAGGCCGAGGCCGCCGGCGCGGACGTGGTCGGCACCGACGAACTGATCGAGCGCATCCAGGGTGGCTGGCTCGAGTTCGACGCCGCGATCGCGACGCCGGACCAGATGGCGAAGGTCGGCCGTATCGCCCGCATCCTCGGCCCGCGTGGCCTGATGCCGAACCCGAAGACCGGCACCGTGACCCCCGCGGTCGCGAAGGCCGTCTCGGACATCAAGGGCGGTAAGATCAACTTCCGCGTGGACAAGCAGGCCAACCTGCACTTCGTCATCGGCAAGGCCTCGTTCGACACCGAGAAGCTGGTGGAGAACTACGCGGCCGCGCTGGACGAGATCCTGCGTGCCAAGCCGTCGTCGGCGAAGGGGCGCTACCTGAAGAAGGTCACGATCTCCACGACGATGGGCCCGGGTGTCCCGGTCGACCCGGCCCGCACCCGCAACCTCCTCACCGAGGACGCGTGAGTCTGAGTTAGACATCACTGAGAAGGGGGCGGTCCCGCTACGGCGGGGCCGCCCCTTTTTCGTGTTTGCTGGAGGGCATGCCTACCTTCGCGTCGTTCGACGGGCTTCAGCTGAGCTACACCGTCTGGGAAGGCGGCGGGCGTCCGGTACTGCTGCAGCACGGTTTCGCCGCGGACACGAACGCCAACTGGATCGCTCCCGGCGTCGTCGACACCCTCCAGGACGCGGGGCTGACCGTGATCAGCCTGGACGCGCGCGGCCACGGGCGGTCGGCGAAACCGCACGACGAGGCGAGCTACGGCGACGACGCGATGGTGCGCGACGTGTCGGCGCTGCTGGACACGCTGGACCTCGACGAGGTGTCGATGGTCGGCTACTCGATGGGCGCGATGATCGCGCTCGGCGCGGTGGCCGCCGACCCGCGGATCCGGTGCCTCGCGATCGGCGGGGTCGGGTCGGGGATCGTCGACTTCGGCGGCGTCGACACCCGCGTCGTCACGCCTGAGGCGATCAGCGAGGCGCTGCTCACTTCGGATCCTTCGACGCTTCCGCCGTCTTCGGCGCCTTTCCGGGCGCTGGCCGACGCGTTGCGGGCGGACCGGATCGCGCTGGCGGCCGTCGCCCGCGGCACGGCCAATCCGAAACTGGACCTGACGGCGATCGCCGTGCCGACCCTGATCCTCGCCGGGGACACCGACCCGCTGGCCGCGGAACCCGAACGCTTGGCCGCCGCCATCGCCGGCGCCCGCCTCGTCCGCGTCCCCGGTGATCACATGGCCGCCGTCATGCACCCCGCCTTTGGCTCCGCCCTTACCGGCTTCCTGACCGCGCACGACCTCTGACGCGACCTGCGTTTCGCGGGCTAAACGCGATCTGGCGTGCGCACTTGCGTTTCGCGGGCTAATCGCGATCTGGCGTGCGGACCTGCGTTTCGCGGGCTAAACGCGATCCGCGGCCGACCTGCGTTTAGCCCCCTAATCGCGATCCGGGGGTGAAGACGTGCAGGTCAGTTGCCGGTGGGCGGGGCGGGACAGGGCTCGGGAGAGTTCGCGTGCCCGGTGATCAGCCACTGACCCATCTCGACTTCCTGCAGGGTGAAGCTGCCCAGCACAGGGCCACCGCGGATGTTGTACCAGCACGAGTGGATCGTCAGGTTCTGCCGCGGGACCACACTCGACATCGGGCGAACCGCGTAGATGTACGGCGTGATGTCGGTGACCTTGGCGTTCAGCGCCGGGACGGCGGTCGCGCAGTCCGGATAGCCGAGGTCGCGGGCGAACTGGGCCTGCGCCTGTTCGCTCATCGACAGGCAGACCTTTTCGACGCGGGTGGCGGGCGGGTACGGCTTGCCGATCGTGTCGTAGATGGCCCGCACGGCCTCCCACGGGTTGGTCGACAGCACCTGGTTGGTGCGGTGCTTGCCGCCGCCGCCCTGGACGAACGTCGCCGTGTCCTCCCCGGCGTCGCTGGGGAAGATCTGCCGGTAGGTGATGGTCGCGCCGATGCAGATCAGCAAGATCACGATGATCCAGGCGAGGAGCTTCCCGCCCAGCCGCCGCAGCCAACGCGGCATGCGCGGGCGAGGGGCATGCACGAGCTCGCCGGGCGGCGGTCCCGGAGGCGCCGGCGGCTGTCCTCCGTAGTACTGGGTCGCGGGCTGCGTGGTCTGTGACGGTACGAGGCCTTGCTGCTGCGCCTCGGTGAACTTCAGATATTCCTGGAACTGCTGAAACTGCTGGAACTGGCGCAGTTGCTCCTCATCCAGCCGGGGCGCGGGCTGACCTCCCGCCTTGGGCTCGATGTCCGTGCCGGGCTCGCTGCCCGGCTTTCCGTCATCACGCTGCTCCGCCACGCCACCATGATGCCTCGCGAGGCCTCCCGCGCACTCCGCCGGTCGCGTTTAGCCCGCTAAACGCGATCTGACAGGGGGTCCGTGCGGAGGGCCAAACAGGGTCACGTACTCTTGTCAAGGTTCTACCGAAGACCGCTGGTCTTCTCCTGGTCATACGGCCTGGAGAACGAAGGCCCCGCTAGGGCGGGCGACCCGCGCAGGAGGAACGAGGCTCGCCCACGACGCACGTCGTCGTGTGCCCTGACGCCCCGCGCCTGTCTGCGCTGGGGCGTTTCGTCGTTTCAGGGCTCTCAAGGCCAGTGGACCACTAGCCAAGAGAGGAGGCGACCATGGCGAAGCCCGACAAGGAGGCGGCCGTCGCCGAGATCGCGGAGAGCTTCCGCAGCAGCTCGGCCACAGTCGTTACCCAGTACACCGGCCTCTCCGTGTCCCAGCTGTCCCAGCTGCGCCGCGCTCTCGGCACCAATGCCAAGTACCGGGTCGCGAAGAACACCCTCGTCAAGCGTGCCGCCACGGACGCCGGCATCGAGGGTCTCGAGGACCTGTTCGTCGGCCCGACCGCGATCGCCTTCGTCGAAGGTGAGCCGGTTGACGCCGCGAAGGCGCTTCGCGATTTCGCGAAGGACAACAACGCGCTTGTGATCAAGGGCGGCTACATGGACGGCAAGTCGCTGTCCGTGGACGAGATCTCCAAGATCGCCGATCTCGACAGCCGTGAGGTCCTGCTCGCCAAGGCGGCGGGCGCGTTCAAGGCGAAGCTGTCCCAGGCCGCCGCGCTGTTCCAGGCGCCGGCGTCCCAGGTCGCTCGCCTGGCTGCCGCGCTGGAGGAGAAGCAGCGCAACGCCGGTACCGAAGCAGCCGAAGCACCCGCCGAGAGCTGAACACCCCCACCCCCGAACTTTTAGTTCGTTTCAGAGAGGAAAGCCACCATGGCGAAGCTGAGCACCGCCGAGCTGATCGACGCCTTCAAGGAGCTCACCCTTCTTGAGCTGTCCGAGTTCGTGAAGGAATTCGAGGAGACCTTCGACGTCACCGCCGCCGCCCCGGCCGCCGTCGTCGCCGCGGCCCCGGCCGCCGGTGGCGCTGCCGCCGACGCTGGCGCCGAGCAGGACGAGTTCGACGTCGTCCTCGAGTCCGCCGGTGACAAGAAGATCCAGGTCATCAAGGTCGTCCGTGAGGTCGTCTCGGGTCTGGGCCTGAAGGAGGCCAAGGAGCTGGTCGAGGCCGCTCCCAAGGCCCTCCTGGAGAAGGTCGACAAGGAGGCCGCCGAGGCCGCCAAGGAGAAGCTCGAGGCCGCGGGCGCCAAGATCGCCATCAAGTGATCTCGGGCGCGTCAGCGCCTACCGCAGCACCGTCGAAGGGGCGGGCATCCACACGGGTGCCCGCCCCTTCGCTGTCTCCAGCCCCCGTCCCGACCTGCGTTTAGCCCCCTAATCGCGACGCGTAGCAAGGCTAAGCGTTTTGGCGCGTCCAGGGCGCCGGATCGCGTTTAGCCCGCGAAACGCGATCCGGGGCGGCGTGGAGGGTGGCGTGGGGGCTGACCTGCGTTTAGCGGGCTAAACGCGATCCGGCCTGGGGCGGGGCAGGTCGTGGATCTGCGCACCGGAGTGACGTGCACTACGGTGCCGCTAGCGGTGCACGGGCAGGCGGCGGGCTGCGCGAAAAGTTACCCGCGGGTCTGGCCAGAAAAGAAAACTGGTGAGTAACCTGTTCGCACTCAGCTCGTTGCACCTGGTTGACGCGGGTATCGCTGCGCGAACGCATGCGTCCTCTCGGGCCAGTGGCACGGGAAGGCAGTGCGCGACGACGCGGAACAGCTCCTGGAGGTGCGATGGGTGCCGAGGTGGTCATCGAAGGTCTTTCCAAGTCCTTCGGTAAGCAGGCCATCTGGCGGGACGTCACGCTGACCCTGCCTCCGGGCGAGGTTTCGGCGATGCTCGGTCCGTCCGGAACCGGTAAGTCCGTCTTCTTGAAGTCGATGATCGGTCTGCTTAAGCCGGACCGCGGCCGGTGCATGATCAACGGCGTCGACATCGTGACGTGCTCCGAACACCAGCTCTACGAAGTGCGCAAGCTCTTCGGCGTCCTCTTCCAGGACGGCGCGCTGTTCGGCTCGATGAACCTCTACGACAACGTGGCCTTCCCCCTGCGGGAGCACACGAAGAAGTCGGAGACCGAGGTCCGCCGGATCGTGCTCGAGAAGCTCGAGATGACCGGTCTCAACGGCGCCGACAAGAAGCTGCCCGGCGAGATCTCCGGCGGTATGCGCAAACGCGCCGGTCTCGCCCGCGCCCTGGTGCTGGACCCGCAGATCATCCTGGTCGACGAGCCGGACTCCGGTCTCGACCCGGTCCGCACCACCTACATCTCCCAGCTCTTCCTCGACGTCAACGCGCAGATCGACGCGACGTTCCTGATCGTCACGCACAACATCAACCTCGCCCGCACCGTCCCGGACAACCTGGGCATGCTCTTCCGCAAGGAACTGGTCATGTTCGGCCCGCGCGAGGTGCTGCTGACCAGCGAGGAGCCGGTCGTCAAGCAGTTCCTCAACGGCAAGATGGACGGCCCCATCGGCATGAGCGAGGAGAAGGACTCGGCCCAGCTCGCCGCGGAGCGCGCGATGTTCGAGGCCGGTCACCACGCGGGTGGTGTCGAGGACGTCAGCGGGGTGCCGCCGCAGATGCAGCCGACACCCGGCGTGCCGACCCGGATGGGCGCGGTCCGCCGCAAGGACCGCGTCATGCAGATCCTGCACGGCCTGCCGCCCGAGGCGCAGCAGAGCATCATCGAGTCGCTCTCCCCGGAGGAGCAGCAGCGCTACGGCGTCCGCCCGCAGCGCCTCGCGACCGCCGGCCACCGGTCGGTGCCCGCTGAGAGCTCGATCCCGAACCACCACCAGGGCCAGCTGCCCGACGACCAGGTCGCCCACATCCCGCACCCCGGGAGAGCGGGCAACCACCGCTTGCGGCCACAAGATCCGGGGTCAGGTGGCGCGTGAGCTCTTCCGCTTCATCGGCGAAGATCCCCGGGATCGGCATGTTGCGCGAGACCGGGAACCTGTTCGCTCTCGGCCTCGACATCGTTCGTGGCATTTTCCAGCGCCCGTTCCAGCTGCGGGAGTTCATCCAGCAGGCCTGGTTCATCGCCAGCGTCACGATCCTGCCGACCGCGCTCGTCGCGATCCCGTTCGGCGCGGTCATCTCGCTGCAGTTCGGTTCACTCGCCCGCCAGCTCGGTGCCCAGTCCTACACGGGCGCCGGGTCGGTGCTGGCCACCGTGCAGCAGGCCAGCCCGCTGGTCACCGCGCTGCTGGTCGCGGGCGCCGGCGGTAGCGCGGTCTGCGCGGACATCGGCGCGCGGACCATCCGCGAGGAGATCGACGCCATGGAGGTGCTCGGCGTCTCCGCGGTGCAGCGGCTGATCGTGCCGCGTGTGCTCGCGATGATGCTGGTGGCGCTCCTGCTGAACGGCATGGTCAGCGTCATCGGCGTGCTCGGCGGGTACTTCTTCAACGTCGTCCTCCAGGGCGGGACGCCGGGTGCGTACCTGGCGAGCTTCTCCGCGCTGGCCCAGCTGCCGGACCTCTGGGTCGGCGAGCTGAAGGCGCTGATCTTCGGCTTCATCGCCGCGGTCGTCGCCTCCTACCGGGGACTGAACCCGTCCGGCGGCCCGAAGGGCGTCGGCGACGCGGTGAACCAGTCGGTCGTCATCACGTTCCTCATGCTGTTCGTGGTGAACTTCGTGATCACGCTGATCTACCTGCAGATCGTGCCCGGAAAGCTGGACTGACGCATGACCTTTCTCCAGGGCGCCAAGCGGGTCGCCAACCGTCCTTTGCAGACTCTGGACAACCTCGGTGACCAGATGTCGTTCTACGGCCGCGCGTTGCTGTGGACGCCGAGGACGCTTCGCCGCTACATGAAAGAAGTCCTGCGGCTGCTCGCCGAAGTGAGCTTCGGTTCCGGCTCGCTCGCCGTCATCGGCGGCACGGTCGGCGTGATGGTCGGCCTGACCCTGTTCACCGGTGTCCTCGTCGGTCTCCAGGGCTACTCGGCGCTGAACTCGATCGGCACCTCGGCCTTCACCGGCTTCCTGACCGCGTTCTTCAACACCCGCGAGATCGCCCCGCTGGTCGCCGGCCTCGCGCTTTCGGCGACCGTCGGCGCCGGGTTCACCGCCCAGCTGGGCGCGATGCGGATCTCGGAGGAGATCGACGCGCTCGAAGTCATGGGCGTGCCGAGCCTGCCGTACCTGGTGACCACCCGGATCATCGCCGGTTTCGTCGCGGTCATCCCGCTGTACGTCATCGGCCTGCTGAGTTCGTATCTCGCGTCGCGGTTGGTCGTTATCTACATCTACAACCAGTCAGCGGGTACCTACGACCATTATTTCGACCTGTTCCTACCACCACAGGATGTGCTGTATTCGTTCATCAAGGTGCTGTTGTTCAGCGTCTTGATCATCCTGTCCCATTGCTATTTCGGATACCGGGCCTCCGGTGGCCCCGCCGGTGTCGGCGTGGCCGTCGGTAAAGCGGTCCGGCTGAGCATCGTCACGGTGTCCATCATGAACTTCTTCATCGGTTTCGCGATCTGGGGAACCGACGTCACGGTGAGGATCGCAGGATGATCGCGACAATCCGGCGCAGGCTGCTGGGCCTGCTTCTGGTCGCCGTGCTCATCGGCGGGGTGGCGCTGAGCATCGCGCTGTACCAAAGGGCGTTCACGCCCGTCGTCAGCGTGAAGCTCCAGTCGGGCAACATCGGGAACCAGTTGCTGAAGCAGTCCGATGTGAAGGTCCGCGGGCTCATCGTCGGTTCGGTCAAGGAGATCACCGCGACCCCGGACGGCGCCGAGCTCACGCTCGCGCTGAATCCCGAGTCGGCGAAACTGATCCCCCAGAACGTTTCGGCGCGATTCCTGCCGAAGACGTTGTTCGGTGAGCGTTTCGTTTCCCTCGAGATCCCGGACGCGCCGTCGGAGAAGGCGATCGCGGAAGGCGACGTGATAACCCAGGACCGCACGTCCGGCGCGGTCGAGCTGGAGCAGGCCTTCGCCCATCTGATGCCGGTCTTGCAGGCCGTCCAGCCGCAGAAGCTGTCGAGCACGCTTTCGGCGATCTCCACCGCCCTCAACGGCCGCGGTGACCAGCTCGGCGACACCCTCGCCCAGCTCGGCGACTACGTCGGGCAGCTGAACCCGCACGAGCCGAAGCTCCAGCAGAACCTCAAAGAGCTCGCGAAGTTCTCGGACAATCTCAACGCCGTCGCTCCGGACCTGGTGCAGACCTTGGACAACCTGAGCACCACCACCCGCACCGTGGTGGACCAGAAGCTGAACCTGGCGAACCTCTACGGCAGCGTCACCCAGGCTTCGGTCGATCTGCAGACGTTCCTCCAGAACAACGCCGACAACCTGATCCGGCTCGCCGACACCGCCCGCCCGACGGCGGAGCTGCTGGCCAAGTACGCGCCGTCGTACCCCTGCGTGATCGGGCAGATGGCGGACAACCTGCCCAAGATCGACAAGGCCCTCGGCAAGGGCACCGACCGGCCCGGTCTGCACGCGACCATCGAGGTCACCGTCAACCGCGGGCCGTACCTGCCCGGCAAGGACGAGCCGCGGTTCGAGGACAAACGTGGGCCGCGCTGCTACGACCTGAAGCAGTTCCCGGACCCGTTCCCGCAGTACCCGCCGGACGGCCCGATCAAGGACGGCAGCACGGTCAAGCCGCCGGCCCGCTCGGCGAACGACGGCCTTTCGCCTTCGAACGGCTTCGCGAACGTCGGCGGTTACAACGGCGGGGGAGCACCCGGCGGTAGCCCGTCCTACAGCGCGTCCGAATCGGACTTCCTCGCGCAGCTGGTCGCCCCGCAGGTCGGCATGGCCGCCTCGGACGTGCCCGGCTGGGGCTCGCTGCTCGTCGGACCGCTCTACCGGGGAGCGGAGGTGCACGTCAAATGAGGGGACTGCTCGCTCCGCTGCTCAAGCTGTGCGCCTTCATCGTGGTCACGGTGCTGTTCACGACGATCCTCGGGATCAGCATCGCCAACGTGAACACCACCAGCACCAACGCCTACAAGGCACGGTTCAGCGACGCCACCCTCCTGCTGCCCAACGACGACGTCCGCATCGCCGGTGTCCGGGTCGGGCAGGTCAAGGACGTCCGCATCGTCGACCGGCGCCAGGCCGAGGTCGAGTTCGAGGTGGACGCCGGCCGCAAGCTGCCCGCCGGGGTCACCGCGCAGATCAAGTTCCGGAACCTGGTCGGCCAGCGCTACGTCTCGCTCGGGCAGGGCACCGACTCCTCCGGCAAGACCCTGGAGCCCGGCGGGAACATCCCACTGGAGCGCACCACGCCCGCGCTCGACCTGACGCAGCTGTTCAACGGGTTCAAGCCGCTGTTCACCGCGCTCAACCCGGACGACATCAACAAGCTGTCCTACGAGGTCATCCAGGTCCTGCAGGGCGAGGGCGGCACGGTCGAAAGCCTGCTGAAGCACACCGCGTCGCTGGCCACCACGATCTCCGACAAGGACAAGGTGATCGGCGAGGTCATCGACAACCTGAACTCGGTGCTCACCACGGTCAACGCGCACACACCGCAGCTGAACGACCTGATCGTCAGGCTGCAGCAGCTGGTCTCCGGGCTGGCCGCGGACCGCGAGCCGATCGGCGACGCCATCGACTCGCTCGGCACCCTGGCCAAGACGACCTCCGGTCTGCTCGGCGAGGCCCGCGAGCCGCTCAAGCAGGACATCGCCGCGCTCGGCACGTTGTCGAAGAACCTCAACGACAACCAGCCGCTCGTCGAGCACTTCATCCAGTTCCTGCCGCAGAAGGTGACGGCGCTGACCCGCACCGCCGACTATGGCTCCTGGTTCAACTTCTTCGCCTGTGAGATGACGGGAGCCGTCGCCCTGCCTCCGCTGATCAACGAGCCGATCAACCTGCCGCTGCTGCCGGTGAACCGGGCGAGGTGCACGGCATGAAGTCGTTCCGGAAACGCAATCCGATCCCGATCGCGCTGGTCGGCATCTCGGTGCTGCTGCTCGGTTTCATCGCCGCGCTGAACTCCGAAGACCTGCCGGTGATCGGCGGCGGGACCACCTACACCGCGGACTTCAGCGAGGCCTCGGGCCTGCAGGAGGACAACGACGTCCGGGTCGCCGGCGTGAAGGTCGGCAAGGTCTCCCAGATCAAGCTCGACGGCGACAAGGTCCGGATCTCGTTCAAGGTCAAGGACGCCTGGCTGGGCGACAAGACCAGCGCGGCGATCAAGATCAAGACCGTGCTCGGCCAGAAGTACCTGGCGCTCGACCCGCAAGGGCAGCGCACGCTCGACCCGAGCGCGACGATCCCGCGTGAGCGCACGATGTCGCCGTTCGACGTCCTCGACGCCTTCCGCGGCCTCTCGCAGACCGTCGACGACATCGACACGACGCAGCTGGCGAAGAGCTTCGACGTCATCACGGAGACCTTCGCGGACACCCCGGCCGACGTGAAGGGCGCGCTGACCGGCCTTTCCCGCCTCTCGGACACCATCGCCAAACGCGACTCGCAGCTGGCGAGCCTGCTCGCGAACACGCGGCAGGTCTCGCAGACGCTCGTCGACCGCGACGCCGAGTTCCAGAAGCTGCTGGCCGACGGCAACAAGCTGCTCGGCGAGGTGGCCAAGCGCAAGGAGGCGATCTCCGCGCTGCTGGACGGCTCGCGCAACCTCGCCACCCAGCTCAAGGGCCTGGTCGACGACAACGACGCGCAGCTCGACCCGGTGCTCACCCAGCTCGACCAGCTGACCTCGATGCTGCAGCGCAACCAGGACGCCCTCGGCCAGGGCATCGCGCGGTTCGCGCCGTTCATCCGGGTGTTCACGAACACGATCGGCAACGGCCGCTGGTTCGACAACTACATCTGCGGACTGGTCCTGCCGTCGTTCGGCCCGATCAACGACAAGGGGTGCTACGAGAAATGAGTACCCGTCTCGGTTCCGGCCTCGCGCGCGGCTTCACCATCGCGATCGTGCTCGCGCTGGTCGTCGCCGGTGCGCTGTGGTGGACGCTCAAGGACGCGGGCCGCAACCACGTGACCGCGTACTTCGCGGGCACCGTCGGCCTCTACGAAGGCAACAGTGTCCGCATGCTCGGCGTGGACATGGGCACGGTCACCAAGATCCAGCCGATGGGCAACCAGGTCCGCGTCGAACTCGAATACGACCGTTCGGTGGCGGTGCCCGCGGACGCGAAGGCGATCATCGTGTCGCCGTCGCTGGTCAGCGACCGCTACGTGCAGCTCGCCCCGGCCTACAAGGGCGGCCCGCGGATCGCCGACGGCGCCGTCATCGGGCTCGACCGCACCGAGGTGCCGCTGGAGGTCGACGAGCTCGCCGCCAGCCTGTCCCGGGTCAGCAAGTCGCTCGGGCCCAACGGCGCCAACAAGAACGGTTCGCTGTCGAACCTGCTCGACACCGCCGCGAAGAACTTCGACGGCAACGGGCAGGCGCTGCACGACACGATCACGAAACTCGGCCAGGCCGCGGGCACGTTGTCGGGCAACAAGGACGACCTGTTCAAGACCGTCGAGAACCTCGGCTCCTTCTCGCAGACGCTGGTGAACAGCGACAAGCAGGTCCGCGACTTCGAACGGCAGCTCGCCGACGTCAGCGGATTCCTCGCGGGGGAGCGGGAGAACCTCTCGGCGACGGTGAAGCAGCTGTCGGACACACTCACCGCGGTGCAGGCGTTCATCGAGAAGAACCGCGACCGGCTCAAGTCCAATGTGGACAAGCTGGCCAGCGTGACCAAGGTGCTCGTCGACCAGCGCGGCGCGCTCGCCGAGATCCTCGACGTCGCCCCGGTCGGCCTCGGGAACCTGGTCAACACCTACAACGCCTCGTCGGGCACGCTCGACGCGCGGGCCAACCTCAACGAGCTCACCCAGCCGCCGCTGGTGATGGTGTGCAACCTGCTCAAGCAGACCCCGGACGCGCTCGACGCGCTGGGCGACGCGTGCAAGGGCGTCGCCGGGCTGGTCGACGGGCTGGTGCCGTTGCCGTCGATCGCGCAGGTGATCCAGTCGTCGCAGGCGGGCCAGCTGCCGCCGCTGCCGCTCCCGATCGCGGGGCAGCTCTACGGAACGGCGGCCAAGTGATGAGGAAGTCTTTGGTTCTGGCGGCCGTCGGCACGGTCACGGCGCTGACGTTGAGCGGCTGCGGGTTCAGCGGGATCTACGACGTCCCGCTGCCCGGTGGCGCCGAACTCGGCGACCATCCGTACACGGTCAAGGTGCAGTTCCGCGACGTGCTCGACCTGACCCCGCAGGCCGGGGTGAAGGTCAACGAGGTCGCCATCGGTCGCGTCGAAGCGATCGGCCTGACCCAGGACGGCTGGAACGCCGAAGTCACCCTCCGGGTCAACGGCGACGTGAAGCTGCCGGCGAACGCGCTCGCCAACGTCAAGCAGTCGAGCCTCCTAGGCGAGAAGTACGTCGAGTTGGCCGCCCCCGCCGACGGACAGGGCAAGCTCGCCGACAACGCGGTGATCCCGCTGGCCCGCACGAACCGCAGCGTCGAGGTCGAAGAACTGCTCGGCGCGCTTTCGCTGCTGCTCAACGGCGGTGGGGTGGAACAGCTCAACACCATCACCAAGGAGCTCAACAATGCCACCACCGGCCGCTCGCCGGAGCTGAAGGCGCTGCTCAACAACACCAACGAGCTGGTCACGAACCTCGACAAGCAGTCCGCGAACATCACGCGGGCGCTCGACGGGCTGAACCGGCTCTCGCTCACGCTGAACGGCCAGAAGGACAAGCTGGTCGGCGCGGTCGACAACCTCGGCCCCGGTCTCGGCGTGCTGGAGCAGCAGCGCGGCCAGCTGGTGACCATGCTGAACGCGCTCAACCGCCTTTCCGGTGTCGCCGTCGACACGGTGAACAAGAGCAAGGAAGACCTCGTCGCCGACCTCAAGGCACTGCAGCCGACGCTGCAGAAGCTCGGCGAAGCGGGCGCGGATCTGCCGAAGGCGCTGGAGATCCTGTTGACCTTCCCGTTCAGTGACGCCGCCTACGACGGCGTCAAGGGCGACTACTTCAACCTGTTCGCGAAGATCGACCTGAACCTGAACGAGATCCTCAAGAACCTCGGCCGCAGCCGGGAGAACCCGCTCAAGGACGTCGTCCCGGTGCCTGGTCTGACCGGTGGCACCGAGGGGCCGGGGGAGAATCCGCCGCTGCCGATCCCGGACAGCGTCGGCGGCGTCGCCGGTGGCCAGGCCGGCGCGCCGCAGGGCGGCGGCCAGCCGCAACAGACCGGACCCGCCGGTATCTTCGGCGTGCTTTCGGGAGGTGCCGGCTGATGCTGGTCCGTAGGACGAAGATCCAGCTGGTCGCGTTCGCGATCATCTCCGTGGTCGCCATCGTGTACGCGCTGATCCGGTTCGCCGGGCTCGGCCAGGTCTTCGGCGACGAGGGCTACACGGTGAAGCTGCAGCTCAAGCAGTCCGGCGGCATCTTCACCAACGCCGAGGTCACGTACCGCGGTTTCAACATCGGGCGGGTCGGCGAGCTGCGCCTGACCAAGACCGGGCTGGAAGCCGATCTCGACATCTCGCCGGACGCCCCGCAGGTGCCCGCCGATCTCGACGCCGTCGTCGCGAACCGGTCGGCGGTCGGCGAGCAGTTCGTCGACCTGAAGCCCAAGAGCGACAAGGGACCGTTCCTGAACGGGAGTTCGGTCATCCCGGCCGACAAGGTCAAGACGCCGGTGCCGACCGAGCAGCTCATCGGCGACCTCGACAGCCTCGCGGCCTCGGTGCCGACCGACTCGCTGCGCAAGGTCGTCGACGAGTCGTACAACGCCTTCAACGGCACCGGCCCGGACCTGCAGCGGCTGCTCGACACCGCGCGGAGCTTCACCACGACCGCGCAGGAGTACCTGCCGCAGACGATCCAGCTGCTGGAAAAGGGCGGGCAGGTCCTCGAAACGCAGAACGAGATGTCGAGCTCCATGAAGTCGTTCAGCGCGGACCTCAACAAGCTCTCTGGCACGCTGAAGAACTCCGACGCCGACATCCGGAAGCTGATCGGGATCACCCCGCAGGTGGCGAACCAGATCAGCTCGGTGCTCGCCGAATCCGGACCGGGGCTGGGTGCGCTGACGGCGAACCTGCTCACGACGTCGAACCTGCTGGTGACCCGGCTCGACGGGCTCGAACAGGGCCTGGTGACGTACCCGATGCTGGCCGCCGGCGCGAACACCGTCGCCAACGACGGCACCGCGCACCTGGGGCTCGCGCTCAACCTGTTCAACCCGCCGTCGTGCACCAAGGGCTACATCGGCCTGGACAAGTACCGCGAAGGCACCGACACGGCGCCTCGCGCGCCGAAGGACGACGCGTACTGCGCCGAGCCGAAGGGCAGCCCGATCAACGTGCGCGGTGCGCAGAACGCGCCGTACAACGGGGTCCCGCAGATCCCGTCGGAAGGCGACGTCGCGGCGAACGCCGGCCGCTCGGCCGAGGAACTGGCCAGCCTGCGCGCGGCGCAGGGCATGCCGAGCGTCCTGCAGAGCCCCGGGGTCAGCCTGCCCACCCTCGGCACGCTGCTGGGCCTGCCCGGCTGAGCCCGAGACCGTATACCTACTCTGGAGTGTCATGAGTTCTTCTCGATCGCGGACCCTGGTACTGGGGGCGGCGGCGTTCGCGCTGGCCGCCTTCCTCGCCGCGGCGATCTTCGGTGTCATGTGGGCCGTGGCCGCGTCGGACGACAACGCCGACCTGGCGCGCTCGCGGGACGATGTGGTCAAGGCGGGCGGCACCGCGATCAAGGCGTACACCGAGGTCGACTTCGAGAACCTCGACGAGTTCTTCAACCGGCAGAAGGCCGTCTCCGACGAGAAGATGAGCCAGCAGCTGGCCCAGCTGGAGCCGACCTACCGCAAGGCGCTCGGCGACGCGAAGACCAAGGTCGTGACCACCATCCAGGACATCGCGGTCGAGGAACTCGACGACCACGAGGGCAAGGCGAGCTTCCTCGCCGCCATCTCCACGCAGGTCACCCAGGGCGACAAGGCGAGCTCGAAGGCGTTGCGCCTGGAGGTCTCGATGACCCGGGTCGGCGATGAGTGGAAGCTGTCCGGGATCGACAACGTGCCCCTCGTCGCGGCCGGTCAGTAAGAGCGTCACCTAGAACGGAGCCACGTAGTGCCCCCCTCCCGTCGCCAGCCCCCTCGCAGCACTCCGCCGGTGCGCCGCCCCCGGGTGGCCGGCCTGCGACGGCCCGGTGCGTCTCCTGCTCCCGCTTCTTCTCCCGAGGTGTCCACCTCGGAGGTCGAGGTCGAGGAGACGCCGGTGGCGAAGCCGGCGCCGGTTCGTCGTCCGTCGCCGCGGCCGGCTCCGCGTCCTGAGCCTGAGCCTGAGGTCGTCGAGTCCGCTGAGGACACTGAGGACACTGAGGTCGCTGAAGAGCCCGAGGCTCCCGAAGAAGAGGTCGTCGCGAAGCCGAGCCCGCGTGCGAAGACCCGCGCGGTCGCCGAGGAGAAGCCGGACGACCTCGAAGAGGCCGAAGCCGAGCTCGACGAGTCGTCGGAGGACGAGAAGAAGCCGGGCTCGAAGCAGCTGATCCTAGCGGGCGCGCTGGTGGTCGTCGGGTTGCTGCTGGCCGCGACCGCGGTGCTCTTCAAGATCCAGGCCGACGAGGTGTCCAGCTCGACGAACAACACGGCGTTGCTGGACGTCGCGAAGACCGCGCAGGTCAAGGACCAGGTCGCGAAGGCGACCGAGGCGCTGTTCTCGTACGACTACAACAACATCGCGAAGACCGAGACCGCGGCGGCGGATCTGCTGGTCAACGACGACGTGCGGGCGAAGTACAACCTGCTGATGGGCGAGGTCAAGCGGCTGGCCCCGCAGCAGAAGATGGTCGTGACCTGCAAGGTCACCCGGAGCGCCGTCATCCGGCTGGAAGGCGACCGGGCCGACGTGATGGTGTTCGTCGACCAGAGCTCGACGCGGGCCGACACGAACAAGACCACCGCCGGGAGCGCTCAGCTGCACTTGAACGCGGAGCTGCAGGGCGACAAGTGGAAGATCACGGCGATGAACACCTACGCCGCTCCGCCGAACCCCACCGCTTCCTCGGCCCCCGCTTCGCCCCCGGCCTCCCCGGCCCCCTCGAAGTGACCCGGCCCGGATCGCGTTTAGCCCGCTAAACGCGATCCGCGCCTGCGGCCCCGCGTCGTTCCGTGAAGGCCTCCTTGAGGGACCCAGAGTCCCTCAAGGAGGCCTTCACGGCTTCCGGCAGCCCCACCCCCGCTGACCTGCGTTTAGCGGGCTAATCGTCACGCGTCGCCGCGCTGACCAGGGCCTCGGACGCCGCTCGACCGGAGCTTGAAGCTCGCCGTGCGCGCCTTCTTGGCCATCTTCCGGTCCGGATGGTCCGTGCCGACGACGTCCAGAAGTTCGAGCCGGTCCGGATGGCCGGAGGACGTCAGCAGGTCCACGACGTCGAAGCGGTCGTCCATGTCGGCGAGTTGATGGACGAACGCGCCGAGCGCGTGCATCGCCGCGTAGTGGTCGGCCATCCCGAGGACGACCTCGTCGCGGGTGATCGTTTCCCGGTCGACCGCGCCACGTTCGGACAGCCACATCGCGGCGGCCGCGCCGACCAGACCGCCTTCGGCCCGCACCGCCGCAGCGGTCTCGAGGCCGATCTCGCCGGTCTCCCCGAGCGCGATCAAGGCGAAAAGCCGTTCCACCGGGAGCCGCGCGGAGTGAAGGAACGCGCTCGCCTCTGCCGCCGCGCCGGAAGGCGACCGATGCCGCACCCAGGCCTTCAGCTCCGCGTCGATGATCCCCGGCGCGGACTTGGCGAGGCGTGGGCTCAGCTCGCCGAGACTCTCTTCCGCCGCCTCACCGATGACCGGTGCGTCCATTCCGGCCTCGCGGAGCGCCCTGTTGATCGCCCAGACGGCGATCGGGGTGAGGCTGAGGACGTACGGGGAGGGATCGGGTTTTCCGGCGATCTCGGCGATCAGCGCGAGCCCGGCCGGGTCCGCGGTGCGCTTCTCGAGCGCGCCGAGCCGTTCCAACAGGTCCAGCGCGACGCTGGTCGCGTACCGCGTCGATCCGTCCGGCGCCTGCCCGAGCTCGATGGCTTCGAAAAGGAGCTCGACCGGCACGGCGACCGGACCCGACCGGTAGAGCGTGAGGGTGATCGACGCGACCAGTCCGAAGGGCAGAGGCTCAGCCTCGCCGATCGTCGAATACAGCCGCTCCCAGAGCCGGAGAGCGTCGTCGACGAGCGTCGCGTTCTCCTCGACGGGCACGTGCTTACCGTCGACGACGCGGACCAGCCCGGACACCTCCGCCCACCGGGGGATCAGCGGATCGCCGGAGTCCGACCCGGCGACGTAGCCGCGGACCTCGCCGAGAAGGGGACTCTGTTCCGAGGCCTTCCGCAGCTCGGCTTCCGGCCGCAAGAGGACCGGGGGCATCTTGGCGTCCTGCTCCCACGTTTCGCTCACGCCCCCAGTCTGGCAGCGCCCGCCCGGCGCGCGTCGCGATTAGCCCGCGAAACGCAGGTGCGTCGCCGTGCCTGTGCGCCGCACCAGACGGCCCACCGGTCACAACGGTCACACGGGCCGAGTTCGCCCGGAGCGCCCCGCCGGTCGCCTGGCCAGACCCGGTGACCGCCCGGGAAGCCCCGGCGGCCGGATCGCGTTTAGCCCGCTAAACGCAGGTCGGCGCGCCGGCGCCGTCACCTGCGGGTACCGGGCGGTAACCAGGATGATCGTCCTGTGAAGCACCAGGCGCGGGGCTACTTCCACGCTGCGCCAACCGGCGGGACCACCGCGCGGCATCTTGACTCAGAGCCCCTGTGGGGTCACGCTTACTGGCAACGGTGAGAACCGGCGGTGCCCTTGCGGGAGGGACGGCCCGGGGAGGCCGAGGAGAGGCATACCTGAAGACGTTGCGATGCAGGCTGGGCCCCATCGGGAGCGCCCCCTGGACAGACCGCGACGTTCGGGCTAGACTGCTTCTTTGCGCTGCCCTCTTTCAGGCTGCCCGGAGCCGGTAGTTAGGATAGTGGGCACACGGCACCCTTGACAGACCGCATCAGCTGTTGCTGACGCGGCTGCTCACCGCTCATTGTCCCCGGAAGGACGCATCTTGGCAGTCTCTCCCGCGAACCAGGCCACTGCTGCGACCACCTCGGCTGTATCTCGCTCGGAGTCCACGGGAATCCCGGGAGCCCCCAAGCGGGTCTCCTTCGCAAAGATTCGCGAGCCGCTCAGCACCCCGAACCTGCTCGACGTGCAGATCAGGTCCTTTGAATGGTTCACCGGCGACGAGGCGTGGTTCGAACGCCGCGTCGAAGAAGGTGAAGAAAACCCGGTCGGCGGCCTGGAAGAGGTCCTCAACGAGATCTCGCCGATCGAAGACTTCTCCGGATCCATGTCGCTGTCCTTCTCCGACCCGCGCTTCGACGAGGTCAAGGCCTCCGTCGAGGAGTGCAAGGACAAGGACATGACGTACGCGGCCCCGCTGTTCGTGACCGCCGAGTTCGTGAACAACAACACCGGCGAGATCAAGAGCCAGACGGTCTTCATGGGTGACTTCCCGGTGATGACCGACAAGGGCACCTTCGTCATCAACGGCACCGAGCGTGTCGTCGTGTCGCAGCTGGTCCGTTCGCCGGGTGTGTACTTCGACACCAGCGTCGACAAGACCACCGACAAGGACGTCTTCAACGTCCGCGTCATCCCGAGCCGGGGTGCCTGGCTGGAGTTCGACGTCGACAAGCGCGACACCGTCGGCGTCCGCATCGACCGCAAGCGCCGCCAGCCGGTCACCGTGCTGCTGAAGGCGCTCGGCTGGACCACCGAGGCGATCCGCGAGCGCTTCTCCTTCTCCGAGACGCTGCTCGCCACCCTCGAGAAGGACCACACCGCCGGCACCGACGAGGCGCTGCTCGACATCTACCGCAAGCTGCGCCCGGGCGAACCGCCGACCAAGGAGAGCGCGCAGACGCTGCTGGAGAACCTGTTCTTCAAGCCGAAGCGCTACGACCTGGCCAAGGTCGGCCGGTACAAGCTGAACAAGAAGCTCGGCCTGACCACGCCGTACGACACCGGGACGCTCACCGAAGAGGACATCGTCTCGACGATCGAGTACCTGGTCCGCCTGCACGCGGGCGAGGACAAGGCGACCGTCGGCGACCAGGTCATCCCGGTCGAGACCGACGACATCGACCACTTCGGCAACCGTCGTCTCCGCACCGTCGGCGAGCTCATCCAGAACCAGATCCGCGTGGGTCTGTCCCGGATGGAGCGCGTCGTCCGCGAGCGGATGACCACCCAGGACGTCGAGGCGATCACGCCGCAGACCCTGATCAACATCCGTCCCGTCGTGGCGGCGATCAAGGAGTTCTTCGGTACTTCGCAGCTGTCGCAGTTCATGGACCAGAACAACCCGCTGTCGGGGCTGACGCACAAGCGTCGTCTGTCCGCCCTCGGCCCGGGTGGTCTGTCGCGTGAGCGCGCCGGCATGGAGGTCCGAGACGTCCACCCGTCGCACTACGGCCGCATGTGCCCGATCGAGACGCCGGAAGGCCCGAACATCGGCCTGATCGGTTCGCTCTGCTCGTACGCGCGGGTCAACCCGTTCGGTTTCATCGAGACCCCGTACCGCAAGGTCGTCGAGGGCCGCGTCACCGACCAGGTCGACTACCTCACCGCGGACGAGGAAGACCGTTACGTGAAGGCGCAGGCGAACGCGCCGATCCACGACGACGGCACCTTCGTCGAAGACCGCGTCCTGGTCCGTAAGAAGGGCGGCGAGGTCGAGCTGATCGACCCGCTGGACGTGGACTACATGGACGTCTCGCCGCGGCAGATGGTCTCGGTCGCGACGGCGATGATCCCGTTCCTCGAGCACGACGACGCGAACCGCGCGCTCATGGGCGCGAACATGCAGCGTCAGGCCGTTCCGCTGCTGCGCAACTCGGCCCCGCTGGTCGGCACCGGCGTGGAGCTGCGTGCCGCGGTGGACGCCGGTGACGTGCTCGTCGCCGAGCAGGCCGGTGTGGTCGAGGAGCTCTCGGCCGACCTGATCACGATCATGCACGACGACGGCACGCGGAAGAGCTACGGACTGTACAAGTTCCGTCGCTCGAACCACGGCACCTGCTTCAACCACCGCCCGATCGTCAACGAGGGCGACCGGGTCGAGCAGGGTCAGGTCATCGCCGACGGCCCGTCCACCGAGAACGGTGAGATGGCGCTCGGCAAGAACCTGCTCGTCGCGGTCATGCCGTGGGAGGGCCACAACTACGAGGACGCGATCATCCTCTCCGAGCGCCTGGTGCAGGACGACGTGCTCACGTCGATCCACATCGAGGAGCACGAGATCGACGCCCGCGACACCAAGCTGGGCGCCGAGGAGATCACCCGGGACATCCCGAACGTCTCCGAGGAGGTCCTCGCCGACCTCGACGAGCGCGGCATCATCCGCATCGGTGCCGAGGTCCGCGACGGCGACATCCTGGTCGGCAAGGTCACGCCCAAGGGCGAGACCGAGCTGACCCCGGAAGAGCGCCTGCTCCGCGCGATCTTCGGCGAGAAGGCCCGCGAGGTCCGCGACACCTCGCTGAAGGTGCCGCACGGCGAGACCGGCAAGGTCATCGGCATCCGCGTGTTCTCGCGCGAGGACGACGACGAGCTGCCCCCGGGCGTCAACGAACTGGTCCGCGTCTACGTGGCCCAGAAGCGGAAGATCCAGCCGGGCGACAAGCTCGCCGGCCGCCACGGGAACAAGGGTGTCATCGGCAAGATCCTCCCCGCCGAGGACATGCCGTTCATGGAGGACGGCACGCCCGTCGACATCATCCTGAACACCCACGGTGTCCCGCGTCGTATGAACATCGGCCAGGTCCTGGAGCTTCACCTGGGCTGGCTGGCGTCGCAGGGGTGGAAGATCGAGGGCAACCCGGAGTGGGCGAAGAACCTCAACGAGGAGCTCTACGACGTCGACCCCGGCACGAACACCGCGACCCCGGTGTTCGACGGCGCCAAGGAAGAGGAGCTCACCGGGCTGCTCGGCGCGACCAAGCCGAACCGCGACGGCGAGCGCATGGTCAAGCAGAACGGCAAGGCCACGCTGCTGGACGGCCGCTCCGGCGAGCCGTACCCGTACCCGGTCTCCGTCGGCTACATGTACATCCTGAAGCTGCACCACCTGGTCGACGACAAGATCCACGCCCGGTCCACCGGTCCGTACTCGATGATCACGCAGCAGCCGCTGGGTGGTAAGGCGCAGTTCGGTGGCCAGCGGTTCGGCGAGATGGAGTGCTGGGCGATGCAGGCGTACGGCGCCGCATACACCCTGCAGGAGCTCCTGACGATCAAGTCGGACGACGTGGTCGGCCGCGTCAAGGTGTACGAGGCCATCGTCAAGGGGGAGAACATCCCCGAGCCGGGTATCCCCGAGTCGTTCAAGGTGCTCCTGAAGGAGCTCCAGTCGCTCTGCCTCAACGTCGAGGTGCTGTCCAGCGACGGCGCCGCGATCGAGATGCGCGACTCCGACGACGAGGACCTCGAGCGTGCCGCGGCCAACCTCGGCATCAACCTGTCCCGCAACGAGTCGCCCTCGGTGGACGACGTCGTGCACTGACCCGCGATGAGGCGGGAGCCCGCCAGGCTCCCGCCTCCGCTCGCCAACTCCTCTAGTCGCATCAACCCCAAGGGGATGTAAAGACGTGCTGGACGTCAACTTCTTCGATGAGCTCCGCATCGGCCTCGCCACCGCCGACGACATTCGTCAGTGGTCCTTCGGCGAGGTGAAGAAGCCGGAGACCATCAACTACCGGACGCTCAAGCCCGAGAAGGACGGCCTCTTCTGCGAGAAGATCTTCGGCCCGACCCGGGACTGGGAGTGCTACTGCGGTAAGTACAAGCGGGTCCGCTTCAAGGGCATCATCTGCGAGCGCTGTGGCGTCGAGGTCACCCGCGCCAAGGTGCGCCGTGAGCGGATGGGCCACATCGAGCTGGCCGCTCCCGTCACCCACATCTGGTACTTCAAGGGTGTTCCCTCCCGCCTGGGCTACCTGCTCGACCTGGCGCCGAAGGACCTCGAGAAGATCATCTACTTCGCGGCCTACGTGATCACCGGTGTGAACACCGAGCTGCGGCACAACGACCTGCCGACCCTCGAGAACGAGATCGGCGTCGAGCGCAAGAACCTCGAGACCAAGCGCGACGCGGACATCGAGGCACGGGCGCAGAAGCTGGAAGCCGACCTGGCCGAGCTGGAGGCGGAGGGCGCCAAGTCCGACGTCCGCCGCAAGGTCAAGGAAGGCGGCGAGCGCGAGATGCGTCAGCTGCGTGACCGCGCCGGTCGCGAGCTGGACCGTCTCGAGGAGGTCTGGACGACCTTCACCAAGCTCGACACCCGCCAGCTGATCGCCGACGAGCTGCTCTACCGCGAGCTCGTCGACCGCTACGGCGAGTACTTCACCGGCGGCATGGGCGCGGAGGCCATCCAGAAGCTGGCCACCGAGTTCGACGTCGCCGCGGAGGCCGAGAGCCTGCGCGACACCATCCGCAACGGCAAGGGGCAGAAGAAGCTCCGCGCGCTGAAGCGGCTCAAGGTCGTCGCGGCCTTCCAGGCCACCGGCAACGACCCGCGCGGCATGGTGCTCGACGCCGTCCCGGTGATCCCGCCGGACCTGCGCCCGATGGTCCAGCTCGACGGTGGCCGCTTCGCCACCTCCGACCTGAACGACCTCTACCGCCGGGTCATCAACCGGAACAACCGGTTGAAGCGGCTGATCGACCTCGGCGCGCCCGAGATCATCGTGAACAACGAGAAGCGGATGCTGCAGGAGGCCGTCGACGCGCTGTTCGACAACGGCCGCCGCGGCCGCCCGGTCACCGGTCCCGGTAACCGCCCGCTGAAGTCGCTGTCCGACCTGCTCAAGGGCAAGCAGGGCCGGTTCCGTCAGAACCTGCTCGGCAAGCGTGTCGACTACTCCGGTCGTTCGGTCATCATCGTCGGTCCGCAGCTGAAGCTGCACCAGTGCGGTCTGCCGAAGGACATGGCGCTCGAGCTGTTCAAGCCGTTCGTCATGAAGCGGCTGGTCGACCTGAACCACGCGCAGAACATCAAGTCCGCCAAGCGGATGGTGGAGCGGTCGCGGCCGCAGGTGTGGGACGTGCTCGAAGAGGTCATCACCGGCCACCCGGTGATGCTGAACCGTGCGCCGACCCTGCACCGCCTCGGTATCCAGGCCTTCGAGCCGCAGCTGGTCGAAGGCAAGGCCATCCAGCTGCACCCGCTGGTCTGTGAAGCGTTCAACGCGGACTTCGACGGTGACCAGATGGCCGTGCACCTCCCGCTGTCCGCGGAGGCGCAGGCCGAGGCCCGCATCCTGATGCTGTCGGCGAACAACATCCTTTCGCCGGCGTCGGGCCGTCCGCTCGCCATGCCGCGTCTGGACATGGTGACCGGTCTGTTCCACCTGACCCGGTTGAACGAGAACGCCGAGGGCGCGGGCAACGCGTACTCGTCGCCCGCCGAGGCGATCATGGCGTTCGACCGCAAGGCGCTGAGCCTGCACGCCCCGATCAAGATCCGCGTCACCGACCGTCAGCCCGCCAAGGCCGACGAGGCGAGGCTCGCGGAGAACGGCTGGGAGCCGGGCAAGGCGTGGCTGGCCGAGACCACCCTGGGCCGCGTGCTGTTCAACGAGCTGCTGCCGGCGGACTACCCGTTCATCAACGAGCCGATGCCGAAGAAGCGTCAGGCCGCGATCGTGAACGACCTCGCCGAGCGCTACTCGATGACCCAGGTCGCGCAGACCCTGGACCGCCTGAAGGACGCCGGTTTCTACTGGGCGACCCGTTCGGGTGTCACGGTCGCCATTTCCGACGTGCTCGTCCCGGCAGGCAAGAAGGCCATTCTGGACGAGTACGAAGGCAAGGCCGACCAGGTCGAGAAGCGGTACCAGCGTGGTCAGCTGTCGCACGCCGAGCGGAACAACGAGCTCGTCAAGGTGTGGACGCAGGCCACCGAAGAGGTCCACAAGATCATGGAGACGGCGCTGCCGGACGACAACCCGATCGCGATGATCGTGAAGTCGGGCGCGGCGGGCAACATGACGCAGGTCCGGTCGCTGGCCGGTATGCGTGGTCTGGTGTCGAACCCGAAGGGTGAGTACATCCCGCGTCCGATCAAGGCCAACTTCCGTGAAGGCCTGTCGGTGGCGGAGTACTTCATCGCGACGCACGGTGCCCGTAAGGGTCTGGCGGACACGGCGCTCCGTACCGCCGACTCGGGTTACCTGACCCGTCGTCTGGTGGACGTGTCGCAGGACGTCATCGTCCGCGAGATCGACTGTGGCACCACCCGCGGTATCAACATGCCGATCGGCGAGGACATCGGCGACGGCAAGGTCCTGCGCGACCAGCACGTCGAGACCAGCGTGTACGCGCGGAACCTGGCGACCGACGCGGTCGACGCCAAGGGCAACGTCGTGCTCAACGCCGGTGACGACATCGGTGACCCGGCGATCGACAAGCTCATCTCGAGCGGGATCTCCAAGGTCAAGGTGCGTTCGGTGCTGACCTGCGAGTCGGCCGTCGGTATCTGCGCCACCTGCTACGGCCGGTCCATGGCGACCGGTCAGCTCGTCGACGTCGGTGAGGCCGTGGGTATCGTCGCGGCCCAGTCGATCGGTGAGCCGGGTACGCAGCTGACGATGCGTACGTTCCACCAGGGTGGTGTGGCCGGTGACGACATCACGACCGGTCTGCCCCGTGTCCAGGAGCTGTTCGAGGCCCGGGTCCCGAAGGGCAAGGCGCCGATCGCCGACGTCGATGGCCGCGTGCGCATCGAGGAGAGCGAGCGGTTCTGGAAGATCACGCTGATCCCGGACGACGGCAGCGAAGAGATCGTCTTCGACAAGCTGTCCAAGCGTCAGCGGCTCGCGAACACCCCGAACGGCCCGCTGGGCGACGGTGACCGTGTCGCGGTCGGCCAGCAGCTGCTCGAAGGCACGCCGGACCCGCACGAGGTCCTGCGGGTCATGGGGCCGCGCGAGGCGCAGATGCACCTGGTGGACGAGGTCCAGAAGGTGTACCGGGCGCAGGGTGTGTCGATCCACGACAAGCACATCGAGGTCATCGTGCGGCAGATGCTGCGCCGCGTGACGATCATCGACTCCGGTGCCACGGACTTCCTGCCGGGCGAGCTGCCCGAGCGGACCAAGTTCGAGGCGAAGAACCGCGCGTCGGTCGCCGAGGGCGGCGAGCCGGCCTCGGGTCGTCCGGTGCTGATGGGGATCACGAAGGCCTCGCTGACCACGGACTCGTGGCTGTCGGCGGCCTCGTTCCAGGAGACCACGCGTGTCCTGACCGACGCGGCCATCAACGGCCGCTCGGACAAGCTCGTGGGCCTCAAGGAGAACGTGATCATCGGTAAGCTGATCCCGGCCGGTACCGGGATCAACAAGTACCGCAACATCCAGGTGCAGCCGACCGAGGAGGCGCGGGTCGCCGCTTACGCGATCCCGTCCTACGACGACGGCTACTACACCCCGGACGTGTTCGGCTCGACGCCGGGCGCCGCGGTGCCGCTGGACGACTACGACTTCGGCCGCGACTTCCGCTGACCGAAGCGAAATCCACGAGAAGGGCCCTCGCCGATCCGGCGGGGGCCCTTCCCGTTTCCAGTCACCCGAAATGGGCACGGGCAGCGGCGGCTCGGGCTGGCCGGCACCTGTGCCGACGTCATCTGACTCACCACCCCCGAGAAAGCCCCCGGTCCATCCCAGACCGGGGGCTTTCCCTTTGCCCGGCCCGACCTGCGTTTAGCCCCCTAATCGCGATCCGGCCGGGGTGCCGCCGACGATCGGTGCGGTATCCGCCTGGATGCGCGACGGATGGCGGGCGATCGCGGGACCGCCGGTCGAAAGGATGGTCGATATGGAATCCCTTGTGACAGAACAGAACTCGGCCACGAAGCACCTGCGGTCCGCCTTGGACGACGTCCATCGGGCGGGGGTGCCGGGGGTGTTCGCCGAGGTGCGGGCGGGCGAGCGGATCCGGCGCGGCGCCGCCGGGGTCGCCGACCTCGAAACCGGCCGTCCCGTCGAGGCCGGGATGCGGCAGCGCGTCGGCAGTATCACCAAGACCTTCGTCTCGGCCGCGGTGCTGCGGCAGGTCGAGGCGGGGCGGCTCGAGCTCGACGCGCCGATCGGCGACTTCCTGCCGCTGCTGGTCCCCGGCGACCGGGGTCGGGCGATCACGATCCGCATGCTGCTCAACCACACCAGTGGCCTCGCCGAGTACCTGCCCTTCGCGTTCCCGTCACTCCAGAACCTCGCCCCCGAGAGCCTCGACGACAACCGGTTTCAGGAGTTCCGCCCGGCCGAGCTGATCGCGATCGGTGTCGGCGCGCCCGCCACCGGCGAGCCGGGCAGCACTCCCGGCGTCTACTCCAACACTAACTACCTGCTCCTGGGCGAACTGCTGGAGCACCTGACCGGTGTCCCGATGGAGGAGCACATCGCCCGCGCCATCATCGAACCCGCGGGCCTCACGAACACCGGCTTCCCCGCCGGCCCGCACATCGAGGAGCCGCACTCGCGGATGTACGAGGCGTTGTTCGGGGCGATCGATCCGCCGCGCGACTACAGCGTCTACAACATGTCCTGGGTGATGGCGGGCGCCGGACTGGTCTCGACCGTCGCGGATCTCAACCGCTTCTACCGCAAGCTGATGGACGGGGAGATCGTCAGCCCGTCCTCGCTGGGGGAGATGCAGCGCCTCGTCCCGGTCATCGCGCAGGACGGGCGGCTGATCGACTACGGGCTCGGCCTCTACAAGACCGAGATCCCGGGGCACGGAGTCTTCTGGGGTCACGACGGCACGGTCTGGGGAGCGATGACCATGGCCTGGGCCAGCCCCGACGGCGGACGGCAGTTCTCCGCCGCGATGAACTTCGTGCGGTGGCGCAAGCCGGACGCCGAAGGAACGCACCCGATCGACGACGCCCTGGCTGCCCTCAAGCACCAGGCCCTCTGCGGCCCCGCCTGACCCCGCCGCCGACCTGCGTTTAGCCCCTTAATCGCGATCCGAGGCGGGCGGGCGCAGGTCGGTACGCGGCGAAGTTCCCGAGATTAGTAACGAACTCATAACGTCACCACCAGGGGTCGAGGGCAGGTTACTGGTCCGTTGTGACCTGCGGTAGTGCCGCCAAGTGGTCTAATTCCCACTGCTCGGAAAACCGCCACCCATTCGGCTCAATGGCCCATCCGCATCGTGGGAAATTCACCCTGCCGTGGCATGTCTCATTCTTTGATCACGAGATTGACACCCCGGCGGGTTCACACGAGTATTTCGCCCATGCAATCCCCAGTCGCCTTGGTGTGGCGCCGGCACGTTGACTTGCGGCAGCAAGCAAGCGCGCTGTGTATGGATTCCTGACCTATTCCGGGTTTGTCGCGACGCAGGCTGATTCGCGTATCCGAAACGGATGCGCTCGTTCCCGCGCGCTGACGTTTTCCACTGTGCCGCAACGGTTCCCTGCGCGAACCGGCGGTTGATTGCTTTCCCCTTCGATTCGTGCGGTGACGTCTGCGCGAAATAGGGGAGAGGTGTGCCGATTGTCTGGCGCTTCGGTAGCGAAAACAGGGAGAAAGAATGCTATCCAGCTCGCCCAAGTGGCGAAAAGTGGTGATAGGCGCCTTGGCGGCGGCGCTCGCCGCGGGCACGGTGACCTATACCGGCTCCTCGACGAGTGCCTACGCCGATGTCCAGGTCGTCAAGGACGCGAAGAAGGCGGCCGACGGCAAGGAGTACTGGGTCCAGAACCATCTGGTGTCCAAGGACGTCGCGGCGTCCCGGAGCGCGGACGGCAAGCGCAAGAAGTGGCTGCTGGTCTGGGCCGGTGACGAGAACATCGCCGACACCCTGGTCAAGGACATCAAGAACCTGCCGGGTTCGCTCGGCGGCGGGTTGAACAAGATCAAGAACGCGTTGCCCGGTCCGGACTTCCTCGCCGTGATCGACGCGACGCAGGGTTCGCCGACGTACGGCAAGGTCGTCAACACCGCCACCGTCGGCCCGCTCGTCGAGAACGAGCCGCACCACATGCAGTACGTGTGGCACAAGGGCGACACGATCTACGCCGGCGCGCTGTTCGCCGCGGCGACGTACGCCTTCGACGTCTCCGCGTTGCCGCAGCTGAAGCTCAAGGGGGTCAGCCTCCCGACCCAGACCCTCGGCGGTTCCGTGCCGGACGCGTACTGGGTGCTCAAGGACGGCACGGCGTACGGCACGTACATGGGCGGGCCGGTCGTGCCCGGCCCGCACACCTATGCCAACGGCTCCACCGTGGTGGGCAACGGTTTCGCCGGCAGCCCCGGTGAGGTCGTCCGCTTCGACCAGAACGCGCAGGTGCTTTCCGAGTCGCCGGCCGCCACGCCGCAGGGCGACAACAAGAAGCTGTGCGACAACCTCCCGCAGCTGGACAAGCCCACCTGCGCCAACCCGCACGGCATCCAGGCGCGCGAGGACCTCAACACCCTGGTCACCAGCGATTACGCCGAGCCGCGGAACATCATCCTCGACCCGGTGAAGCAGCCGTCGCCGTATCTGCGGCGGCCGACCGTCCGCACGTGGGACATCTCCGACCGCAACAAGCCGAAGCTCAAGGCGGTCTCGTACCTGCCGGACGGCCCGAGGGCCGATCCCGCGGACCCGCTGCACGCGGAAAGCCGCGCGGTCATGGAGACCACGGTGACCAACCTGCCCGGCCACAAGGGCGCGTTCGCCCAGACCATGCAGGGTGGCGCGGTGTTCTACACGCCGGACATCACCGCCAAGGAGCCGCACTGGATCCAGGTGTTCGACGACGGCGCGGCGAACAAGGCGATCCACCCGAACAACGACTCCAACGGCGGCGGCTCGAACGGTGGCTGGATCCAGACCAGCCCCGACGACAAGTACCTCTACCGCGCGATCACCGGACGCTCCAAGGGCGCGCTCGGCCCGGACGACCCCGGCACCACCGGTGGCGTGTACGTCCTCGACATCCAGAAGCTGCTCGCCGCCGGCGACAAGGTCGAGAACATCAAGGGCCGGATCGACACCAAGGAGAAGTCCCAGCAGGGCGGTGGCGGCGATCTGCCGACCGTCGTCGGCGCGGCGCCGATCAACCCGGGCACGCCCGGCGGCGGCCCGCACTGGGGCGCGTACGACAACTTCGTGCTCGGTGACGACGGGTACTACCACGAAACCGACAAGCCGCAGCACCTCGCGGTGTCGAACTACTTCGTCGCCCGGTCCGGTTTGGACGGTGACCACAAGGTCAACCTGCTGAACCTCGGCGAGGACGGGAAGATCGCGGTCGACCGGAACTTCCGGGACGAGTTCACCGGACAGGTCGGGATCAACTTCAACCGGAAGACCTGGCCGCACGGGTCCTTCGGCAACGCCAAACCGCACTCCGAACTGTTCGTCGTGGCGGACGCGGATCTCAAATAACCCTGCTCGGCGCGGAAGGTCGTGGGTGGCGGGCACACTCCGCCACCCACGGCTCCGCCGATCTGCTCGGAGAAGGTCCCCATGGATCACCACGTCATACCGGCGAGCTCGGGTTCGGCCGGAGCCGACATCGCCCTCGTCCTGCTCCGGCTCGGACTTCTGCTGGCGACCGCGTTCCTCGCGGGCACAGGGATCCTGCGCCCGCTGGTGGGCGAACTGCCCGGCCGTCTTCGTCTCACCATCGCCGGCCTCGGCGGGATTTCCGCCGCGCTCGCCGCGGTTTCCGCCTTCGCGACCGACGTCAACGTCATCGCGCTGATCGTGCATCTCGTGCTGGCACTGGCGATTCCCGTCCTGATCCGGTGGCCGTCGGCGGGCCGCTGGGCCTCGCTCGCGCTCGCCGCGTTGGTGGTGCTCGAAACCTCGCTCGGGCGGACAGGCGTCGAATTCGCCATCGACACCGTCTACGTCGCGGCCGCCGCCTTGTGGTTCGGTGTCACCGTCCTTTCCGTCTGGGTGCCTGCCGCGCAGTGGCGCCAGACGAACTTCCGGCTCGGCCCGCTTTCCCTGACACTGGGCGGACTTCTCGTCGTCGCGGGCACGGTGCAGTTGTTCTCCTCCGGGCTCGGGTTCGACCGCCGGATCTACGGCACGCTCTTCGGGCTGACGTTGCTGGTGATCGCGCTGCTGCCGATCGTCGCCACCGTCGTCGCGGGTTTCTTCTTCTCGGACAAGGAATCCACGCGTGCCTATCGGTTCGGTGCGGCGGCCGTGGCCGTCGGATTCGTCGCCTGGAGCGCTCTCGCGGCCATTCCTGAACCGCCCAAGCTGCCGACTCCCGGTGTCGCGCTGCTGGCGGACGCCGCCCTCGGTGAGCAGCGGTTCCCCGTGCTGGTGAGCCCGCAGCGGCCAGGCAAGAACCTCGTCCATTTCCCCGCCAGCGCGGGAGAAGACCTGTCCGCCGGGCTCGAAGGCGGCCTGATCGGCAAGGCCATCGTGCGCCCCGGCGCCGAGGGCACCTGGGCCGAGGTCGACCTGCCGAAGGGACGAAGCGACCTGATCATCAGCCGCGGCGGGGAGAAGACGACGATCGAGGTCGACGCGGGGGAGGAGCCGGGCCTCGCCATCGAGGACGCGGACGCGCCCGAGTGCGCTTCGGCCGCGCTGGGTGGCTTGATCGCCGACCGCCGCGAAGTCCTCACGTCCTGCCCCGCGGACGCGCTTTCCGGTGAGGACAGCGGTTCTCTCGTCAAACTCGTCGAATTCCTCGCCGGGCGCAAGCCTTCCGCGCTCACCCTCGTCGAGGACGCGTCGCCGCGCGGTGTGGCCGCCGCGAAGCTGGTCCGCGAGACCGCCGCGCGATCCGGCCTGCCGGTGCAGGCCGAGGCGGGGCCGAACACCGCGCTGCTCGTCGTGTCCGGCTGGGCGGGTGGCTACACGGCGATGACCCGCGCGGCCGAGTCCCAGCGGCTCAAACCGACCCATCAATACGGCCTGTACCTGGCGCCCTGGCTGCTGAACGGGCCGATCGTCAACTCCGTCGCGAGCTCTTCGGTGCCGCTGAGGTTCGACCCGCGTGAGCAGGTCGCCGTCAGCTTCGCCGTCGCCGCGGGCAACGCCTTCGGCGGCGAAAGTCCCACGCTCGGCGGGTTCCGGAGCTGGCTGGGCGACCAGTGGCGGTCGATCAGCGGGGATGTCCAGATCTTCGCGGCGGCACAGGTCAACGCCATGCCGATGTACCCGGGCGAACCGCACGCCGTCGGGATGATCGCCGACCGGAACTACGCGGGGCAATGGATCCCCGACGGCACGATCGTGCCGGTCAGTTCGGTACTGCGGTGATTTCACCAAAAGAATGGGAGAAGAAATGAAGCGAATCGCGGCCCGTGTGCTGCTGCCGCTCGCCGTCGCGGGGGCGCTGTCCGGACTCGCCGGCGGCGTCGCCTCGGCCGACCCGCTGCCGGGTCTGCCCACCGGTGGCGGCAATCCCGCGGTCTGGCTGATCCCGGGGCTGGACCTCGGCGGTCTGCTCGGCCCGACCGTCCCCGTGCCGACCGACGTCCTCGCCCCGATCTACGGGATCATCACGCCCATTTCGTAAAACCGTTACCAGCAAAGGAGAATCTCATGAAGAAGACCTTCGTCCGCGCGGTCACCGGCGCCGCGCTCGCCGGTCTCGTCGTACTCGGCTCGGCCGCTCCCGCGCTCGCCGCGCAGGACGCCCCGAACGATGTCGTGGTCGTCGACGAACCCGACACGAGCGATCTCAACAACATCTGGACGTTCGCGCCGCTCGGCGTCCCGGTGCTGGGGCTGATCCAGTCGCTCAACGGCGTCCCCGGCCGGCTGCTGCCGTCCTGACTTCCGTGGCGGCGCGGCTCACGGGCCGCGCCGCCGCTTTCGGCGAGGAGGACCGATGGCCGACAGACAACTGATCGGGCGCATCGCCATCGCGGGGATCGTGGTGGCCGCGCTCGCGACCTGTGTGGTGCTGCTCAACGGCGGCGAGGAGCCGCAGGCCGAGACCGTGGCCGTGGTCGGCGAACCGACTGAGGCAGCGCCGTCGCGCGGACCGGACCGCACGATCACGAGGACGCTCAGCCAGCCGCAGCCTCAGCCGGTGTCGAACGACTGGCGGATCGCGTACGAGCTCGCCGGGACGGGGACCGCGACCGTGGTCTACGACTCCAACGGGCTGGGGCTCGTGCACCAGGAGTTGCAGGTGACGCTGCCGTGGCGCAAGGAGCTCACGTGGAAGAACACCGGCACCCCGCCGACCGTCCAGTTGATGGGGCAGGGCGAGGGTGCCGTCGAGTGCCGGGTGGCCGTGGGCGGCGCCGTGGTCACCTCCGAGAAGTCCGCCCCCGGCGAGGTCGCCACCTGTGCCGGCCGCCTGGCCCCCTCCTGACCTGCGTTTAGCCCCCTAATCGCGATCCGGAGGCGGGGGAAAAGCGGTGGCCAGGGTCGGCAGAATGTAGCCATGACCTGGAGCTTCGAAGTCACCCCCGTCGATCACCCCGACGCCGCTCAGCTGCTGCGCGAGTACCTGGACGAAATCGCGTCCCGCTTCTACGAGCGCCAGGTCACCGAAGAGGAGCTCGACGACCTGCTCGAGAAGAACCACAGCCGGGATCTGACCCCGCCGACCGGCGCCTTCCTCCTCGCGCGGCGCGACGGGGTGCTCGCCGGATGCGCCGGGCTGCGGATCGCCTCGCCCGACATCACCGAGCTCACCCGCGTCTTCCTGCGGAAGTCCGAACGCGGCAAGGGCGGTGCCGCGCTGCTCGTGGCCGCCGCCGAAGACGTCGCCCGCGGCCTCGGTGCCTCGTTGATCCGTCTCGACACCCGTCGCGACCTGGTCGAGGCCAGGGCCCTGTACGCGCGCCTCGGCTACGAGGAGGTCGAGCGCTTCAACGACGAACCCTTCGCCCACCACTTCTTCGCGAAGTCCCTGGAAGTCCCGGATCGCGTTTAGCCCGCTAAACGCGATCCGGCGGGGTGGCGGTAAGCGGGGCCCGGTCCGCGACGTCGGCCAGGTAGTCCAAGGTGCGCAGGAGCTGCTTCCCGCTCGGCAGCGTCTTCGGCACCACCGCCACCGTCCGCCCGGACGTATGGAACTCGCGGCACCGGCCCGCGTTCGCCGTCAGCCAGTCACGGACCTCGGGACGCGGGACGAACGCGGGATTCGAGCAGTCCACTTCGGATCCGCTGATCGAGAGCGTGCAGTCCGGCATGGCCGCGCCTGTCTCGACGTGCACGACCGTCCGCAGCGAACCGGACTCGCGGGTGCCGTCCTGGCGGAACCCGGCACCCGACCGGTGATACCGGTAGACACCGAATGGCTTCCCCCGGTGTGTGCCGACCACCGCCTGGTCGATCGACTCGCCCGCCCGCCGCAACGGGGCGGGCGCCCGGCCCGTCGCGGGCTGCTCGTGCCGCCCGCCCGAGGCACCGAGCCGGGCACCGCTGTAGAAGTCCCAGCCCCGCTCCCGCGCCAACGTGGCCAGCCCGCGTTTCTTCGCCGCCCCGGCGAGGATCCACCAGGCGGCGAGCACGACCGGCAACGCCACCGCGACGATGGCGATGATCCACGCGGTCACGGCTCAGAAGTCCAGATTGTCGGAGGCTTCCTCGGGAGTCTGTTCGTCGTCACCCACCGAACCGTACTGGCCTGCCTTGATCCCGCCCGACGTGTACGTGCCGGCCTTCCCGGCGACACCCGCCGCGACCTCGCCCTTCTCGCGGCCCGTCTCCGGCGTCTTCCAGCTGCCGTCCGGATTCGTGGCCTTGCCGAGGCCGACGGTGTTCAACGCGGCCTTCTTCGTGGCCGACGTCATCCGCTCACCGAAACCGTCCGCGAGCCTGCCGCCCATGGCGCCGTCCTTCGAGGCGAACTTGCCCCACGCGGACGCGCCCGGCCCGGCCGCCAGCTGCGCGGTGGACTTGTTGTGGGCCATCAGCTCCTTGTAGTTGCCCTTCCACTTGCCGAAGAACTCCTTGAGCTTGCCAAGGAACTGCTTGATCTTGTCGAGCAGCTGGCGGAGCTTGTTCAGGAACTTCTGCACCTTCGACGTGGTGGAGACCGCGCGGGTGGCCGTCAGCCCGCCCGCCGTCGCCGTCGAACCGCCACAGGTCGGGACGGCCGCGGCCAGCGCCGGGATCCAGATCATGATCAGCCAGGTGATGAACTCGGTGAGGATCGCCTTGATGAACTCCTCGATCACCGTCATCACCATGCTGGAGATCTGCAGCAGCTGGGCGATGTCCCCGGCCTGCGCGGCGATCCCGTCGATGCCCTGCGCGAACTTCGCCAGCTTCTCGCCCGCCGCGTTCGCCGCGTCACCGGTCCACTGCGACAGCGACGTCTTCGCGTCTTCGCCGAACTTCTTGCTGTAGTCCTGCAGATAGACACCGATGTTGTTGAAGTTGCCCGCCGCGTTCGACAGCGCCGGGCCGTCGCCGCTCACCATGTGGATGGCGTCCTGGATCGGCTGGCACACGTTCATCAGGAAGCTGAGGCCCTGGCCGACCAGCCAGCCGATCGGGTCGCTGGCGATGTCCGCCACGCCCATGCACGAGCTGACGAAGCCGGCGCCGCTGGCCGCGATGGTCCCGATGTCGCTCGCCTGGAACCCGTCCGCGGTCGCCTTCTTGACGGTGTCGAACGTGCTGAAGCCACTGCCGATCGGCCCGGGCAGCGAGGTCAGCATCTTGTCCGTGCGGATGGTGTCCGGGTTGTAGTCGTTGATCTGGATCTTGGTGTGTTCGCCGGTGATCTTCTGATCGGCCACGATCAGTCCCCCTCGCTACTTGGCCGGCCCCATCTTCGGTGTCCTCGACTGCGCCGGCTGCTCCAGCAGCTTGAGGATTTCGTTGAGCGCCTTGACGTTGTCGTCTTCGTTCCGCTCGTAGGCGGTGGCGGCGTTGCCGAGCTTCTCCGAGGCCGCGGTCAGCCCCGCGGACATCTCGATCAGCAGATCCTGCAGATCGGTGAGCATCGACGTGTATTCGTGCTTCACGAACAGGCCGACGACTCCCCATGACTCGTCGCCGACGTCGGACTGCTGCGTCAGCCGTCCGACCTCGTTCGGGATCCGGACGTCCTGCTCGAGCTTGCCCGAGTAGGTGCGCAGCGCGCTGATCACCACCTCATGCCCTCCGGCCATCGGCGGTCCCTCCCTTCGCGCACCTTCCGATGCGGCTCGTCGTGATCGGCGCCTTGGACCCGGCTGCCCCGCCTGCGGTTCCCAGAGCCTCGGATCGCGTTTAGCCCGCTAAACGCGATCAGTGGTCGTCGTCGAAGAGGTTCTTCAGGAAACGGTCGCCGTCCGAGCCGCTCGACGCCGGGGGCGGCGAGGGCTGCGGCCGCTGCGGCTCGTCGGCGGACTTGAGGACGGAACGTTCGGAGTAGTCGTCGGACTGCTGCTCGGCGGCAGGCCGCGACGTCGACTCCTCGTCCATCCGCGCCCGCATCTCCTCGACGGTGGTGCCGAACAGGTCCGCCTGGGTCTCCAGCACCTGGTCCACCAGATTGAGGTCGTCGCCCATGTGCTCTTCGACGATCGTCGCCTGCTTGCGGGCCGATTCGGCCACGGCCTGCTGGATGGTCGACATCAGCGCCGCGGAAAGCGCGTCCGGCCGCAGGCGAAGGGCGTCTTCGGTGAACTTGACGTCCATGATCGCGCCGCCGGGCCCCGCGACCACGGTCACCGAACGGTCCGAAGAGGACGCCGTCGCCTCGATCCTGCTGAGCTCGTCCTGCATGCCGCCGATGCTCGCGAGCCGATCGTCGACGTTCCGGAGCTGCGACTGGAACTGGTCGAATTGCGCGACCAATTGCTCGAACTCGGCGGACATGGAGCCTCCCCATCGTGCGGTGCGACGGCCGGGCCGGCGCTGTGACCAGTCTCATCGTGACTCATTCACCGGTTCGACGCGACGGGGTGGTTCCCGGATCCATCCGGCTCACCCGATAGGGGAATAGGTAGCGTGGTTCGCCGAGTAGTGATCCACAAGTACGGAATCAGCACCAACGAGGGGAGGGCGTCGTGGACGCCGAGAAGCAGGAAAGCACCGAGGAGCCCAGGCGGGGGAGTCACGCGGCGCCGGAGGGGGCTCCCGTGCATCCGCTGATCGATCTTTCCCGTGACCCGCACCCGGGCCGGGCCGACCACGCCAAGCCCGAAGAGGAATGAAAGCGGCCGAAACGCCGTTCCATCAGGGTGGCCGCGGCGTGCCGCCCGGCACGATATAGTTATCGACCCCCCGATTTGGCCGGTCCGGAAGTGGCCGGGTATCTTTGGAGACCGTGCCCGGCAGGCGTCGGGCCGTCCCGTGTGCCGTGCGGCACGGACGGGGTGCTCAGGCATCCGGTCCGAAGGCTTCGCCCACGCGGGATCCGACGGAAAATCCCTACGGGAAGTTACCGGTCGCAAGACCGTGACGCGGGCCGACACGCCCGACCGCGGGGGCCGGAGACAACACGTAGTAGCAAGATCGCGAACAGAAAGCTGGTCCATTGCCCACGATCCAGCAGCTGGTCCGTAAGGGCCGCCAGGACAAGGCTGCCAAGCAGAAGACCGCGGCCCTCAAGGGGAGCCCGCAGCGGCGTGGCGTGTGCACTCGCGTGTACACCACAACCCCCAAGAAGCCGAACTCGGCGCTTCGCAAGGTCGCTCGTGTGAAGCTGACCAGCGGCATCGAGGTCACCGCCTACATTCCCGGTGAAGGCCACAACCTGCAGGAGCACTCGATGGTGCTCGTGCGCGGTGGTCGTGTGAAGGACCTGCCGGGTGTCCGCTACAAGATCATCCGCGGTTCGCTCGACACCCAGGGTGTCAAGAACCGTAAGCAGGCGCGCAGCCGGTACGGCGCGAAGAAGGAGAAGAGCTAATGCCCCGCAAGGGTCCGGCCCCGAAGCGGCCGCTGATCTCTGACCCCGTCTACGCATCCCCGCTGGTCACCCAGCTGGTGAACAAGGTGCTGAAGGACGGCAAGCGGTCCCTGGCCGAGCGCATCGTGTACGGCGCCCTCGAAGGCGCTCGCGAGAAGACCGGCACCGACCCGGTCGTCACGCTGAAGCGCGCCCTCGACAACGTGAAGCCCACCATCGAGGTGAAGAGCCGCCGCGTCGGTGGTGCCACCTACCAGGTGCCGATCGAGGTCAAGCCGGGCCGCTCCACCACCCTCGCGCTCCGCTGGCTGGTCTCCTTCTCGCAGGCTCGCCGTGAGAAGACCATGATCGAGCGTCTGCAGAACGAACTGCTCGACGCGAGCAACGGCCTCGGCGCCAGCGTGAAGCGGCGTGAGGACACCCACAAGATGGCCGAGTCCAACAAGGCCTTCGCGCACTACCGCTGGTGATATCCGCCCGGCTGCCGATCAAAGCCTTGCCGGGCCCCAATTTTGAGACAGGGGAACACTCTCGTGGCACGTGACGTGCTGACCGACCTGAACAAGGTCCGCAACATCGGCATCATGGCCCACATCGACGCCGGTAAGACCACCACCACCGAGCGGATCCTGTTCTACACCGGGATCAACTACAAGATCGGCGAGGTGCACGACGGCGCCGCGACGATGGACTGGATGGAGGAGGAGCAGAAGCGGGGTATCACCATCACCTCGGCTGCCACCACCACCTTCTGGGCCGACCACCAGATCAACATCATCGACACCCCGGGTCACGTCGACTTCACCGTCGAGGTGGAGCGTTCGCTGCGGGTGCTCGACGGTGCCGTCGCCGTCTTCGACGGCAAGGAAGGTGTCGAGCCGCAGTCCGAGCAGGTCTGGCGTCAGGCGGACAAGTACGAGGTTCCTCGTATCTGCTTCGTCAACAAGATGGACAAGCTCGGCGCGGACTTCTACTTCACCGTCCGCACCATCGAGGAGCGCCTCGGCGCCCGCCCGCTGGTCATCCAGCTGCCGATCGGCGCCGAGAACGAGTTCGAAGGTGTCATCGACCTGGTCCGCATGAAGGCGCTGACCTGGCGCGGCGAGGTCCAGAAGGGCGAGGACTACTCGGTCGAGGACATTCCCGCGGAGCTGGCCGACAAGGCCGCCGAGTACCGCGAGAAGCTCGTCGAGACCGTCGCCGAGACCGACGACGCGCTCATGGAGAAGTTCCTCGAGGGCGAGGAGCTGACCGAGGCCGAGATCAAGGCCGGCATCCGGAAGCTCACCGTCGCCCGCGAGGCGTACCCGGTGCTCACCGGTTCCGCGTTCAAGAACAAGGGCGTCCAGCCCATGCTCGACGCGGTCATCGACTACCTTCCGTCGCCGCTGGACGTCCCGGCCGTCGAGGGCACGCTGCCCGACGGTGAGACCCCGGTCAGCCGGAAGCCGTCCGTCGACGAGCCGTTCTCCGCACTGGCGTTCAAGATCGCCGCGCACCCGTTCTTCGGCAAGCTGACCTACATCCGGGTGTACTCGGGCAAGATCGCTTCCGGCGCGCAGCTGATCAACGCGACCAAGGAGCGCAAGGAGCGCATCGGGAAGCTCTTCCAGATGCACTCCAACAAGGAGAACCCGGTCGACGAGGCCCAGGCAGGCCACATCTACGCGGTCATCGGCCTGAAGGACACCACCACCGGTGACACCCTCGCCGACCCGCAGAACCCGGTCGTCCTCGAGTCGATGACGTTCCCGGCGCCGGTCATCCGCGTCGCGATCGAGCCGAAGACCAAGGCCGACCAGGAGAAGCTGTCCCTGGCGATCCAGAAGCTGGCCGAAGAGGACCCGACGTTCCAGGTCAACCTGGACGAGGACACCGGCCAGACGATCATCGCCGGTATGGGCGAGCTGCACCTCGAGGTGCTGGTCAACCGCATGAAGTCCGACTACAAGGTCGAGGCGAACATCGGTAAGCCGCAGGTCGCCTACCGCGAGACGGTGCGCAAGACGGTCGAGAAGCTCGACTACGTGCACAAGAAGCAGACCGGTGGTTCCGGTCAGTTCGCGAAGGTCATCGTCAAGCTCGAGCCGCTCGAGTCCACCGACGGTGCCCTCTACGAGTTCGACAACAAGGTCACCGGTGGCCGCGTGCCGCGGGAGTACATCCCGTCGGTCGACGCGGGCGCGCAGGACGCCATGCAGTACGGCGTGCTGGCCGGCTACCCGCTCGTCGGGTTGAAGTTCACCTTGTTGGACGGCGCGTACCACGAGGTCGACTCTTCGGAAATGGCCTTCAAGATCGCCGGCTCCATGGCGATGAAGGAAGCCGCGAAGAAGGCCGGTCCGGTCATCCTCGAGCCGCTGATGGCCGTCGAGGTCACCACGCCCGAGGACTACATGGGCGATGTGATCGGCGACCTCAACTCCCGCCGTGGCCAGATCCAGGCCATGGAGGAGCGCGCCGGTACCCGTGTCGTCAAGGCACTGGTCCCGCTGTCGGAGATGTTCGGTTACGTCGGCGACCTGCGTTCGCGTACGCAGGGACGTGCCAACTACTCCATGGTGTTCGACTCCTACGCCGAGGTTCCCGCGAACGTCGCGAAGGAAATCATCGCGAAGGCGACGGGGGAGTAGTTCCCGTCCGCTCGCGGGCATAAGGAACACTCCTGAACGTCCGCAGCATCCGTCAAGAAACGAATCCCCGTCCGACAGCCACGTTGGCCGGTGAGTAAGCAAAACAGTCCAGGAGGACATTCCAGTGGCGAAGGCGAAATTCGAGCGGACCAAGCCGCACGTCAACATCGGGACCATCGGTCACGTCGACCACGGTAAGACCACTCTGACCGCGGCGATCACCAAGGTTCTGCACGACAAGTACCCCGAGCTGAACACCGCTTCGGCGTTCGACCAGATCGACAACGCGCCCGAAGAGAAGCAGCGCGGTATCACGATCAACATCTCGCACGTCGAGTACCAGACCGAGAAGCGTCACTACGCCCACGTGGACGCCCCCGGTCACGCGGACTACATCAAGAACATGATCACCGGTGCGGCGCAGATGGACGGCGCGATCCTCGTGGTCGCGGCGACCGACGGCCCGATGCCGCAGACCCGTGAACACGTGCTGCTCGCGAAGCAGGTCGGCGTGCCCTACATCGTGGTCGCGCTGAACAAGGCCGACATGGTCGACGACGAGGAGATCCTGGAGCTCGTCGAGCTCGAGGTCCGCGAGCTGCTGTCCTCCCAGGACTTCCCGGGTGACGACGCTCCGGTCATCAAGGTCTCCGGCCTGAAGGCCCTCGAGGGCGACGCCAAGTGGGGCGAGAGCGTTCTCGAGCTGATGGAAGCCGTCGACGAGAACGTGCCGGACCCGGTCCGCGAGCTCGACAAGCCGTTCCTCATGCCGATCGAGGACGTCTTCACCATCACCGGCCGTGGCACGGTCGTGACCGGTCGCATCGAGCGCGGCCGCGTCAACGTGAACGAAGAGGTCGAGATCGTCGGCATCAAGGAGAAGTCGACCAAGACCACCGTCACCGGTGTCGAGATGTTCCGCAAGCTGCTGGACACCGGCGAGGCGGGCGACAACGTCGGTCTGCTGGTCCGCGGTATCAAGCGCGAGGACGTCGAGCGCGGCCAGGTCGTCGTGAAGCCGGGCACCACCACCCCGCACACGGAGTTCGAGGGCTCGGTCTACATCCTGTCGAAGGACGAGGGTGGCCGTCACACCCCGTTCTTCAACAACTACCGCCCGCAGTTCTACTTCCGTACCACGGACGTGACCGGCGTCGTCACCCTCAAGGAGGGTGTCGAGATGGTCATGCCGGGCGACAACACGGACATCAGCGTCGTGCTGATCCAGCCGGTCGCCATGGACGAGGGCCTGCGTTTCGCCATCCGCGAGGGTGGTCGGACCGTCGGCGCCGGCCAGGTCACCAAGATCATCAAGTGATTTAGGCGCCCCGCCCGGGGGTAATACACCCCCGGGTTAGGGGCGTCAAATCACGTGTGCGACACTATTCAGGTTGCTCGTCCTGGGGCGGCCGAACTCGTACTTCTTTCCGAAGACAGGTTCCGGCCGCCCTGGTATGAGCGGCCACGGTCCGCGGAGCACTTCCTTCGGGTGAGGCTAGCGGGCAAGGGCGTTTGAGACGGCGATCCAAGCTTTTCCGCCGGCTCGATGCCTCCTCACGTTGAGGAAGACCAGGCAAGACGAAGATCCCGCGGGATCCGTCTGTGCGTCGGGCACGACACGCCCGACCGCGTGGACCGGGGACAGGGCCGTTGAACTGGGAAAACCTCAGCCAGGCTGAGGTTTGAAAAGACAAAAGCGGCACGAGACGACAAGGAACGAGCAGCCACCATGGCGGGACAGAAGATCCGCATCCGGCTCAAGGCCTACGACCACGAGGCGATCGACACCTCGGCACGCAAGATCGTCGAGACGGTCACGCGTACCGGCGCCCGTGTTGTCGGGCCGGTGCCGCTGCCCACCGAGAAGAACGTTTACTGCGTCATCCGCTCGCCGCACAAGTACAAGGACTCGCGCGAGCACTTCGAGATGCGCACGCACAAGCGTCTGATCGACATCCTCGACCCGACGCCGAAGACGGTCGACGCGCTCATGCGCATCGACCTGCCGGCGAGCGTCGACGTCAACATCCAGTAGCAGCGGCTGGCGAGCGGCGGAGAGTAAGAGACTCATGTCTGACAGGCAAGTGAAGGGCATCCTGGGCACCAAGCTCGGCATGACCCAGGTCTTCGACGAGAACAACCGGGTCGTCCCGGTGACCGTCGTCCAGGCCGGGCCGAACGTGGTCACCCAGGTTCGGACCCAGGAGAACGACGGCTACAAGGCCGTGCAGCTGGCTTTCGGCGCGGTCGACCCGCGCCGGGTGAACAAGCCGCGCACCGGCCACTTCGACAAGGCGAGCGTGACCCCGCGCCGTTACCTTGCGGAGCTGCGTACCACCGACGCCGAGACCTACGAGGTCGGCCAGGAGATCACCGCCGAGGTGTTCGAGGCCGGTATCGAGGTCGACGTGACCGGTACCAGCAAGGGCAAGGGCTACGCCGGTGTCATGAAGCGTCACGGCTTCAAGGGCCAGGGCGCGAGCCACGGTGCCCAGGCCGTGCACCGCAAGCCCGGCTCGATCGGTGGCTGCGCCACCCCGGGCCGCGTCTTCAAGGGCCTGCGCATGGCGGGCCGGATGGGCAACGACCGGGTCACCACGCAGAACCTGACCGTGCACGCGGTGCGTGCCGAGGACGGCCTGCTGCTGATCAAGGGCGCCGTGCCCGGTCCCAAGGGCGGCCTGCTGTTCGTTCGCAGCGCCGCGAAGGGTGGTAACTGAACATGACCAGCGTCGAGCTGAAGACCCCGGCCGGTAAAGCCGACGGCACGGTCGAGCTCCCCTCGGAGATCTTCGACGTGCAGGCCAACGTGCCCCTCATGCACCAGGTCGTGGTGGCCCAGCTGGCCGCCGCTCGCCAGGGCACGCATGACACCAAGACCCGCGGTGAAGTCCGCGGTGGTGGCAAGAAGCCGTACCGCCAGAAGGGCACCGGCCGCGCCCGCCAGGGTTCGACCCGTGCGCCGCAGTTCACCGGTGGTGGCGTCGTCCACGGCCCCACGCCGCGTGACTACACCCAGCGGACCCCGAAGAAGATGAAGGCCGCCGCTCTGCGTGGCGCCCTCTCCGACCGGGCCCGTGCCGGACAGCTGCACGTCATCACCGAACTGGTGACCGGCGAGAAGCCGTCCACCAAGTCCGCCAAGGCCGCCATCGCCGCGGTGACCCAGGCCAAGCGCGTTCTCGTGGTCCTGCACCGCGACGACGAGCTGAGCTGGAACTCCGTGCGCAACCTGGCCGAGGTCCACATCATCACGCCCGACCAGCTCAACACCTACGACGTGTTGGTCAACGACGACGTGGTGTTCACCAAGGCCGCTTACGACGTGTTCGTCGCCGGCCCCGTCCGGGGCAAGGGCGCGAAGGCTTCGGCTCGGTCGAGCGAGGTTGAAGGGAGTGACGAGCAGTGAGTGCGATCGCCATCCCCGATCCCCGCGACATCTTGCTCGCGCCGGTGATCTCCGAGAAGTCCTACGGGCTGCTCGAGGACCACAAGTACACGTTCATCGTCCGCCCGGACGCCAACAAGACCCAGATCAAGATCGCGGTCGAGAAGGTGTTCGGCGTCAAGGTGGTCAGCGTCAACACGGCCAACCGCCAGGGCAAGCGTAAGCGGACTCGCGCCGGCTTCGGCAAGCGCAAGGACACCAAGCGCGCCATCGTGACTCTTTCGGCTGAGAGCAAGCCGATCGAGATCTTCGGCGGACCCACCGCGTAAAGGACTGAGCTGACACATGGGCATCCGCAAGTACAAGCCGACGACCCCGGGTCGTCGCGGTTCCAGCGTCTCCGACTTCGCCGAGATCACTCGGTCCACCCCGGAGAAGTCGCTGCTGCGTCCGCTGAGCAAGTCCGGCGGCCGTAACTCCAGCGGCAAGATCACCACCCGGCACAAGGGTGGTGGCCACAAGCGTGCGTACCGGCTGATCGACTTCCGCCGGAACGACAAGGACGGCGTTCCCGCCAAGGTCGCGCACATCGAGTACGACCCCAACCGGTCCGCTCGGATCGCGCTGCTGCACTACGCCGACGGCGAGAAGCGCTACATCATCGCCCCGGAGAAGCTCAAGCAGGGTGACACGGTCGAGAACGGCCCCCGTGCCGACATCAAGCCGGGTAACAACCTGCCGCTGCGCAACATCCCGGTCGGCACCGTGATCCACGCGATCGAGCTCCGCCCCGGTGGCGGCGCGAAGATGGCGCGGTCCGCCGGTGCCAAGGTGCAGCTGGTGGCGAAGGACGGGCCGTACGCCCAGCTTCGTCTCCCCTCGGGCGAGATCCGCAACGTCGACGTGCGCAACCGCGCCACCATCGGCGAGGTCGGCAACTCCGAGCACTCGAACATCAACTGGGGCAAGGCGGGCCGTAACCGCTGGCGCGGCAAGCGCCCCACCGTCCGTGGTGTCGTCATGAACCCGGTCGACCACCCGCACGGTGGTGGTGAGGGTAAGACCTCCGGTGGTCGCCACCCGGTGAACCCGAACGGTAAGCCCGAAGGCCGCACCCGCCGCCGCAAGGCTTCCGACGCCATGATCGTCCGCCGCCGGCGTACCGGCAAGAAGCGCTGAGCAGGGAGGTAGAAGAACATGCCACGTAGCCTCAAAAAGGGCCCCTTCGTGGACGACCACCTGCTCAAGAAGGTGGACGCTCTCAACGAGTCGGGCAAGAAGACCGTGATCAAGACGTGGTCGCGTCGCTCCACGATCATCCCGGACTTCCTGGGTCACACGATCGCTGTGCACGACGGCCGCAAGCACGTCCCGGTGTTCGTCACCGAGGCGATGGTGGGTCACAAGTTGGGCGAATTCGCGCCGACTCGGACCTTCAAGGGCCACATCAAGGACGACCGCAAGTCGCGCCGCCGCTGAGCGGGCACGAGAGAACAAGGAACTAGCGATGAACGCCCAGAACGACGTGGCCGAGGCTTTGCCGACGGCTTACGCGCGGGCTCGCTTCGTCCGGGACTCGCCTACCAAGGTGCGCCGGGTGATCGAGCTGATCAAGGGACGTAGCGCCGCCGACGCCTTGGCCGTGCTCCAGTTCGCCCCGCAGGCGGCAAGCGAGCCGGTCGCGAAGGTGCTCGCCAGCGCCGTGGCCAACGCCGAGAACAACCTCGATCTCGACCCGGACACCCTCTGGGTCAAGAACGCCTACGCCGACGAGGGCCCGACCCTCAAGCGCATCCGTCCGCGGGCCCAGGGCCGCGCGTACCGGATCCGCAAGCGGACCAGCCACATCACCGTCGAGGTGGAGTCGCGTCCCAAGGCCGAGGCCAAGAAGGCACAGGGCAAGAAGAAGGCAGGTGGCCGGTAGTGGGCCAGAAGATCAACCCGCACGGCTTCCGCCTGGGTATCACCACGGACTGGAAGTCGCGTTGGTACGCCGACAAGCAGTACGCGGAGTACGTGGCCGAGGACGTCAAGATCCGGAAGCTGCTGTCCACGGGCATGGAGCGCGCCGGGATCTCCAAGGTCGAGATCGAGCGCACCCGTGACCGGGTCCGCGTCGACATCCACACCGCCCGGCCGGGCATCGTCATCGGCCGTCGCGGCGCGGAGGCCGACCGCATCCGCGGCGCGCTGGAGAAGCTGACCGCCAAGCAGGTCCAGCTGAACATCCTCGAGGTCAAGAACCCCGAGGCCGACGCCCAGCTCGTCGCGCAGGGTGTCGCGGAGCAGCTGAGCAACCGTGTGGCGTTCCGCCGCGCGATGCGCAAGGCGATCCAGACCTCCATGCGCTCGCCGCAGGTCAAGGGCATCCGCGTGCAGTGCGGCGGTCGTCTCGGCGGTGCCGAGATGTCCCGCTCCGAGCACTACCGCGATGGCCGCGTCCCGCTGCACACGCTGCGCGCCGACATCGACTACGGCTTCTTCGAGGCCAAGACGACGTTCGGTCGCATCGGCGTGAAGGTGTGGATCTACAAGGGCGAGCTCGTGGGTGGCCTCAAGGCCAAGGAGGCGCGTGACGCCGCCGCGGCCGCCGAGCGCGCCCCGCGCCGTGACCGTGGTGACCGCCCGTCCCGACCGCGCCGTTCCGGCTCGTCGGGCACGACGCCGACCTCGACCGAAGCCGGCCGGGCGGCCGCCGCCGCGAAGAGCGACGACGCCCCCAAGGGTGGCACCGCCACCGAGGCCCCGGCTGCTGAGACTGCAGAAAAGACGGAGGGCTGACACGTGCTCATCCCGCGCAGGGTCAAGCACCGGAAGCAGCACTCCCCGAAGCGCCACGGTGCCGCCAAGGGCGGTACGAAGGTGAACTTCGGCGAGTACGGCATCCAGGCGCTTGAGCACAGCTACGTGACCAACCGGCAGATCGAGTCCGCTCGTATCGCCATGACGCGTCACATCAAGCGTGGCGGCAAGGTGTGGACGACCATCTACCCGGACCGCCCGCTGACCAAGAAGCCGGCGGAAACCCGCATGGGTTCCGGTAAGGGTTCGCCCGAGTGGTGGATCGCCAACGTGAAGCCGGGCCGCGTGATGTTCGAGATCTCGTTCCCGAACGAGGAGACCGCCCGCGAGGCGCTCCGTCGCGCGATCCACAAGCTGCCCATGAAGTGCCGCATCGTGACCCGTGAAGGTGGTGAGTTCTGATGGCGAAGGCAGGTGCCGCCCAGGCATCGGAGCTGCGTGAGCTCACCGCGGAAGAGCTCGTTCTGCGTCTGAAGGAATACAAGGAGGAGCTCTTCAACCTCCGCTTCCAGATGGCGACCGGACAGCTCGACAACAACCGCCGTCTGCGCACCGTCCGCACGGACATCGCGCGGATCTACACGGTCATGCGCGAGCGTGAACTCGGCCTGTCCGTTTCCCCTGACGCCGAGAGTGAAGGTGCCGCATGAGCGAGCAGCCCAACGCTGAGGCGGCCCCCCGCAACGACCGCAAGGTCCGTGAGGGTTACGTCGTCTCGGACAAGATGAACAAGACGATCGTGGTCGAGCTCGAGGACCGCAAGAAGCACCGTCGTTACGCCAAGGTTCTCCGCAGCACCAGCAAGGTCAAGGTGCACGACGAGAACAACGAGGCGGGCGTGGGCGACCGGGTCACCCTGATGGAGACCCGCCCGCTGTCGGCGACCAAGCGCTGGCGTCTGGTGCAGATCGTGGAGAAGGCCAAGTAAGTAGGGCTCTTTTTGAGTCCCTTAGTTCCGCAAGGCTCGCGCGACACCGCGAGAACCAGCGCGACATACAGGAGTAGACGTGATCCAGCAGGAGTCGCGGCTTCGGGTTGCCGACAACACGGGCGCGAAGGAGATCCTTTGCATCCGCGTTCTCGGTGGCTCGGGGCGGCGCTACGCGGGCATCGGCGACATCATCGTCGCCACCGTGAAGGACGCCATGCCGGCTGCCGGCGTGAAGAAGGGTGACGTCGTCAAGGCGGTCATCGTTCGCACGCGCAAGGAGCGCCGTCGTCCGGACGGTTCTTACATCCGCTTCGACGAGAACGCTGCTGTGCTCATCAAGAACGACAATGAGCCCCGCGGCACCCGCATCTTCGGGCCGGTCGGCCGCGAGCTGCGCGACCGAAAGTTCATGAAGATCATTTCGCTCGCGCCGGAGGTGTTGTAGAGCATGAAGGTGAAGAAGGGCGACACGGTCGTCGTCATCGCCGGCAAGGACAAGGGTGCCAAGGGCAAGGTCATCCAGGCCTACCCCGAGCGCGAGCGCGTGCTGGTCGAGGGCGTCAACCGGATCAAGAAGCACACGCGGATCTCCCAGACCCAGCGCGGCGCGCAGTCCGGCGGCATCGTCACGCAGGAGGCGCCCATCCACGTCTCGAACGTGATGGTCGTCGACTCCGACGGCAAGCCGACCCGGGTGGGCTACCGCATCGGCGAGGACGGCAAGAAGGTCCGGGTCTCGCGCCGGAACGGTAAGGACATCTGATCATGACCACCGCAGAGAAGATCGCCCCGCGCCTCAAGGTGCGGTACCGCGAGGAGATCAAGGGACAGCTCCAGGAGGAGTTCTCCTTCGAGAACGTCCACCAGATCCCGGGCGTCGTCAAGGTCGTCGTGAACATGGGTGTCGGAGACGCCGCCCGTGACAGCAAGCTGATCGAAGGCGCCATCCGCGACCTGGCCGCGATCACCGGGCAGAAGCCCGAGGTTCGCAAGGCTCGCAAGTCCATCGCGCAGTTCAAGCTGCGTGAGGGCCAGCCGATCGGTGCGCGCGTCACGCTGCGCAACGACCGCATGTGGGAGTTCCTCGACCGGCTGCTGACCATCGCGCTGCCGCGTATCCGTGACTTCCGCGGGCTTTCGCCGAAGCAGTTCGACGGCAACGGCAACTACACGTTCGGTCTCAACGAGCAGTCCATGTTCCACGAGATCGACCCGGACGCCATCGACCGCCCGCGCGGTATGGACGTCACTGTCGTCACCACCGCCAACACCGACGACGAGGGCCGCGCGCTGCTTCGCAAGCTCGGCTTCCCGTTCAAGGAGAACTGAGTCGATGGCCAAGAAAGCACTGGTCCACAAGGCCGCGAAGACGCCGAAGTTCAAGGTTCGCGGTTACACGCGCTGCCAGCGGTGCGGTCGCCCGCACTCGGTGTTCCGCAAGTTCGGGCTCTGCCGGATCTGCCTTCGCGAGATGGCACACGCGGGCGAGCTGCCCGGCGTCCGCAAGTCCAGCTGGTAAGAGTCTTTTTTAACTCCCACTTCGCCACAGGCCCTGCAGTGATTGCAGGGAACCAGGGCGAGAAAGGTTGACAGGTCACCATGACGATGACCGACCCCATCGCAGACTTCTTGACCCGTCTGCGTAACGCGAACTCGGCTTACCACGACGAGGTCGTGCTTCCCCACTCGAAGATCAAGGCGAACATCGCCGAGATCCTCAAGCGCGAGGGTTACATCTCGGGCTACCGCGACGAGCCGGGCGAGAAGCACAAGAACCTCGTCGTGGAGCTGAAGTACGGCCCCAACCGTGAGCGCAGCATCGCCGGCCTCCGCCGCGTGTCCAAGCCCGGCCTGCGGGTCTACGCAAAATCGACCGAACTGCCGTCGGTTCTCGGTGGCCTCGGCGTCGCGATCATCTCGACGTCGTCCGGCCTCCAGACCGACCGTCAGGCCAAGCGCAACAGCGTGGGCGGCGAAGTCCTCGCCTACGTCTGGTAAGGAAGGGGGCAAAGACATGTCACGCATTGGAAAGCTGCCGGTCGCCGTCCCCTCCGGGGTCAAGGTGACCATCGACGGTCAGCAGATCAAGGTCGAGGGGCCCAAGGGCACCCTCGAGCACACCATCGCCGAGCCCATCACCGTCGAGCAAGCCGAAAACGGCACGCTCGAGGTCAAGCGGCCCGACGAGGAGCGCACCAGCCGTGCCCTGCACGGTCTCACCCGGACGCTGGTCAACAACCTCGTCGTCGGTGTGACCGAGGGCTACGAGAAGAAGCTCGAGATCCACGGTGTCGGTTACCGTGTGCAGGCCAAGGGCTCGGACCTCGAGTTCGCCCTCGGCTACAGCCACCCGGTGAAGATCGAGGCTCCGGAAGGCATCACCTTCAAGGTCGAGAGCCCCACCCGGTTCTCGGTCTCGGGCATCGACAAGCAGAAGGTCGGCCAGATCGCCGCGGTCATCCGCAAGCTGCGCCGCCCGGACCCGTACAAGGGCAAGGGCCTGCGCTACGAGGGTGAGAAGATCCGCCGCAAGGTCGGAAAGACGGGTAAGTGATCATGAGCGACACGACTACGAAGCGCAAGCCGGTCGGCAAGGACATCTCGACCCGCCGCCGCGTCGCGAAGGCCCGTCGGCACTTCCGCCTTCGCAAGAAGATCAACGGCACGGACCAGCGTCCGCGCCTGGTCGTCAAGCGTTCGTCGCGGCACATCGCCGTGCAGCTGATCGACGACCTCGCCGGCAAGACCCTGGCGTCGGCGTCCACCCTCGAGGCGGACGTCCGCGCGCTGGAAGGCGACAAGAAGGCCAAGGCCGCCAAGGTCGGGGAACTCGTCGCCGCCCGCGCCAAGAACGCCGGTGTCTCGACCGTGGTGTTCGACCGTGGTGGCAACGCCTACCACGGCCGCATCGCGGCGCTCGCCGACGCTGCCCGTGAGGCGGGGTTGGAGTTCTGATGCAGATGCTCGTGAATGGAAGGAAAGCCTGATGCCGGGACGTACACGGCAATTCGGCGGCGGCCAGGGCGGACCCGGCGGGCAGGGCGGCAACGACCGCAATGACCGTCGCGACCGCCGGGACCGGCGCGACAGCGGCCGTGGCGGGGCCGGCCAGGAGAAGACCCCGCACCTCGAGAAGGTCGTGACGATCAACCGCGTCGCCAAGGTCGTCAAGGGCGGTCGTCGCTTCAGCTTCACCGCCCTGGTGGTCGTCGGTGACGGCGACGGTCAGGTCGGCGTCGGCTACGGCAAGGCCAAGGAAGTTCCCGCGGCCATCGCCAAGGGCGTCGAGGAAGCGAAGAAGAACTTCTTCCGCGTTCCCCGCGTCGCCGGCACCATCCCCCACCCGATCCAGGGTGAGGAAGCCGCCGGTGTCGTGCTGCTCCGTCCGGCCTCGGCCGGTACCGGTGTCATCGCCGGTGGCCCGGTGCGCGCGGTGCTGGAGTGCGCGGGTGTCCACGACGTGTTGTCGAAGTCGCTCGGCTCCGACAACGCGATCAACATCGTGCACGCGACCGTGGCGGCCCTGAAGGGCCTGCAGCGTCCCGAAGAGGTCGCGGCCCGCCGCGGTCTCCCGCTCGAGGACGTCGCTCCGGCTCGCATGCTGCGTCAGCGCGCGGGGCAGGGGGTCTGACCATGACTCAGCTCAAGGTGACCCAGGTCAAGAGCAAGATCGGCACGAAGCACGCTCACCGCGAGTCGCTGCGCACCCTCGGGCTGCGCAAGATCCGCCAGAGCGTCGTGCGTGATGACACTCCCGAGGTGCGCGGCCTTATCCACACCGTCCGCCACCTGGTGGAGGTCGAGGAGGTCAAGGCATGACTGCCATCAAGATCCACCACCTTCGTCCGGCTCCGGGCGCGAAGCGCGACAAGATCCGCGTCGGCCGTGGTGAGGGCTCGAAGGGCAAGACCGCCGGTCGCGGTACCAAGGGCACCAAGGCCCGGAAGAACGTGCCCGCCGGTTTCGAGGGTGGGCAGATGCCCATCCACATGCGGCTCCCGAAGCTTCGCGGCTTCAAGAACCGCTTCCGCACCGAGTACCAGCCGGTGAACCTGGGCGACATCGCCCGCGTGTTCCCGGAGGGTGGCAAGGTCGGCAACGAGGAGCTCGTCGCGAAGGGTCTTGTTCGCAAGAACAAGCTCGTGAAGGTGCTCGGCAACGGTGACCTGAACGGCGTCAAGCTGGACATCACCGCCGACGCTTTCTCCGGCTCCGCCAAGGAGAAGCTCTCCGCCGCCGGTGGCTCCGCCACCACGCTCTGAGCTTTCTTCGCTCGCTTCACCGAAAGGCCCGCCAGGCTCCGCCAGGCGGGCCTTTCGCTTGCGCTCGCTCCGGCGGCCCCGACCTGCGTTTCGCGGGCTAAACGCGATCTGGTCCGTTTTGTCCGGTCCCGCCCGCCGACCTGCGTTTAGCCCCCTAAACGCGATTGACGGTCGCCCGGGTGCCCGCCGCCCGGATCGCGTTTAGCCCGCGAAACGCAGGTCGGCCACGGCGGCCGCGATCGTGGCGGAGGGGTGCCTGAGCTGGAAGAATCGTGAAGTGGCCATACCTCCAGGGCGGGATCCGCAGCCCGTTCAGCAGCAGCCGGACGCCCCGCCGATGGTCGTGTCGGTTTCCGGCCCCATGGATCCCGTAGGCGAGCCGCCGCGATCCGGTCGGCTCGAGCCTCGCAGGCTGGTGGCGGCGGGCTTGGCCGCTCTGGCTCTGGTCCTGACCCTCGTCGGCTGCTTCTTCCCGCTCTTCAAGACAGAGCATCGGTTCGCCTTCGACGCCAGCGAACAGCTCCTGATGGTGTCCGTACAGAGCGCGTGGGACACGACGGCGACACAGATCAACGAAGCTGCTTTCACCACGTCGACGTCCCCTCTCGGTATTCCGCTCCTGGTCGCCGCGGCGCTCCTCTTGACGGCCACGATCGTCACTACGCGGGCCGCCGGGCGTCTTCACCCGGGCGCACTGGACAGGTGGGTCACCACCATCGCGGCGGTGTTCCTCGCCGGCGTCGTCAGCAGCATCACCACGCTGAGCGGCGGGCGTCAGCTGGGAGAAGGCGTCAAGGTGACCCTGACACTCGAAGCGGGGATGTGGGCGCTCTTCGCCGCGGTCGTCGCCGCGGCGGGGGCGGCGGTCATGAGCCACCGCGTCCAGGACGAAGAAATCCCGCTGAGCGGTGACTCGGCTCTCGCGGAAATGCCCACACCGAAGGACGGCATCTCCATCACGGTGCTCCCGCCGGAGCCGCAGTTGGAGGTCCCGGACTATTCAGCCTTCGCGCCGCCGCCGGGTCCCGGCGCGAAAGAGCGCGATTAGCCCGCTAAACGCGCTCGCGGTCGCCGATACGGTGGGGGAGGAGGTGACCGATGACTTGGGTGGCGGTCTTTTTCGGAGCGGCGGTGCTCGTGGCTTTTACGCCAGGGGCGAACAATCTGCTCGGCCTGCACCACGGAATGACGCAGGGGGCGTGGAAAGGGCTCGCCGGCCTGTTAGGCCGATTGGCCGCATTCACGGTGTTGATCGCTGCCGTAGCCGCTGGACTCGGACAGCTCCTCGCGGCGTCGGAGCTTGCACTCACAGTGATCAAATGGGCCGGCGTCGCCTACCTGGTCTGGATCGGCGGGCGCCTGCTGTGGTCGACGTTCCGCGGCGGCGGAACCGCGCTGGTCCAGACGCCACGAGGCGCTGAATCCGTACCCGCGCTCCGGATCGCGCGGAAGGAATTCGTCGTCGCGATCACGAACCCGAAGGCGATCCTCATCTTCACCGCGTTCGTGCCCCAGTTCATCGACGCAGCTCACGGCTCCTTTTCCGCCCAGATCGCGATCCTCGGCGCCGTCTACCTGCTCGCCGAGTTCGTCGCCGGTGCGACCTACATCGGCGCGGGCGCGCTCGTGAAGACCCTCCGCCTGTCCCGCCGGGCGACTCGCAACGTGGATCGCGGCACCGGCGTCGTGCTTCTCGGCATGGCGGGCGCGCTCGCTACTTCGAGCTCCTGATCACGTTGCGTTTAGCCCGCTAATCGCGATCCGGTGGCCGGAAAGTGAGGAACGCCAAGGCGATCTGTCAAGATCCCGAAGCGAGAAGCGGCGGTCGATCAACCCCGCGGACCAACCTTCGTCCGGAAAACCCACACGCACTGCGGACACGCCCTGTGAAGCTGTTAGAGTCGGCGGCACGCTTCGGGACGAGTGTGCCCCGAAGCGTTCCTGGCTTGTGCCAGAAAGCTGTGTGTTCCCGCCGGCCCCAGGCCGGCCAAGCCGATCGTCGGTAAGACAGCCGACGACGCCGAGGAGGTTCCCCGCGTGCTCAGCGCCTTCCGCTCGGCTCTAGCGACGCCGGATCTACGTAAGAAGATCCTGTTCACGCTAGCCATCGTCGCGGTCTACCGAATCGGTGCCACCATTCCGGCCCCGGGCATCTCCTATTCCGCCGTGCAGCAATGTACGGAGACCGGGTCGCAGGAGGGCGTCTACCAGCTGCTGAACCTGTTCAGTGGCGGTGCACTGCTGCAGCTGTCGCTGTTCTCGACCGGCATCATGCCGTACATCACGGCCAGCATCATCGTCCAGCTCCTCACCGTGGTCATCCCGCGGTTCGAGGAACTGAAGAAGGAAGGCCAGGCCGGCCAGGGCAAGCTGACCCAGTACACCCGGTACCTGACGATCGCCCTCGCGGTCCTGCAGGCGACCGGTGTGGTGGCGCTCGCCGACCGCAAGCAGCTCTTCCCGCAGTGCGACACCGCGATCATCCCGGACAACAGCGTCTACACGCTGGCCATCATCGTCATCACGATGACCGCCGGTACCGCCGTCATGATGTGGCTGGGTGAGCTGATCACCGAGCGCGGCGTCGGCAACGGCATGTCCGTCCTCATCTTCCTGAACATCGCGGCCCGGATCCCGATCGAGGGTGGCAACATCCTCAGCAGCGCGGGCGGCGTCGTCTTCGCCCTGATCTGCGTGTTCGGCCTGGTGATCATCGCCAGCGTCATCTTCGTCGAGCAGGGCCAGCGCCGGATCCCGGTGCAGTACGCCAAGCGCATGATCGGCCGCCGCATGTACGGCGGAACCTCGACCTACCTGCCGATCAAGGTGAACCAGGCCGGTGTCATCCCGGTCATCTTCGCCTCGTCGCTGCTCTACCTGCCGGACCTGATCAGCCGCCTTGTCGGCGACGCCAACAGCAACGCGGGCTGGCAGGTCTTCATCCAGAACTACATCGTCAACCAGTCCAGCTGGGCGCACGTCCTGCTGTACTTCGCGTTGATCATCTTCTTCACGTACTTCTACATCACGATCACGTTCAACGTGGACGAGCGTGCGGAAGAAATGAAGAAGTTCGGTGGCTTCATCCCGGGTATCCGCCCGGGTCGCCCCACCGCGGAGTACCTCAGCTACGTCCTCGGCCGCATCACCCTGCCGGGCTCGCTGTACCTGGGCATCATCGCGATCCTTCCGAACTTCTTCCTGTCCGTCACCGGCAGCGGGAACAACCAGAACTTCCCGTTCGGTGGCACGGCTGTGCTGATCATGGTCGGTGTCGGTCTCGACACCGTGAAGCAGATCGAAAGCCAGCTGATGCAACGTAACTACGAAGGGTTCTTGAAGTGACGCGCCTGGTTCTCGTTGGCCCTCCTGGCGCGGGCAAAGGTACTCAGGCGGTAGCACTGTCGGAGAAGCTCCGGATCCCGCACATCTCGACCGGCGACCTGTTCCGCGCCCACGTGGGCGAGCAGACGCCGCTGGGCCAGGAAGCCAAGCGCTACCTGGACTCCGGTGAACTCGTGCCCGACTCGGTCACGAACGAGATGGTGCGTGAGCGTCTCGCCGAACCCGACGCCAAGGTCGGTTTCCTGCTCGACGGGTTCCCCCGGAACACGAAGCAGGCCGACGTCCTCGGCGAGATCCTCGGCGAGGTCGACACCAAGCTCAACGCGGTCATCCAGCTCCAGGTCTCGGAAGACGTCGTCGTCGAGCGGCTGCTGTCCCGCGGCCGCTCGGACGACACCGAAGAGGTCATCCGCCGCCGCCAGCAGATCTACGTGTCCGAGACGGCTCCGCTGCTCGAGTACTACGCGGACATCCTGGTCACGGTCGATGGCGTCGGTTCGGTCGACGAGATCTCCGCCCGCGTGCTGGAAGCGCTGCGCGACCGCACGTGAATCTCGGAGGACTGCGTGTACTGCAACGGCTTCGTCGTGGGCGCATGATCGAAATCAAGACCCCTGGCGAGCTCCAGGCGATGCGGGCCGCCGGTCTGGTCGTCTGGCGCACCCTCACCGCGGTGCGCGAGATCGCCAAGCCGGGGGTGACCACGGCGGATCTCGACGAGCTCGCCGAGCAGACGATCCGCGACGCCGGCGCGGTGCCCTCGTTCAAGGGCTACCACGGCTTCCCGGCGTCGATCTGCGCTTCGGTGAACGAGCAGATCGTCCACGGCATCCCGTCGAAGACGCAGGTCCTGAACGACGGCGACATCATCTCGGTGGACTGTGGCGCCATCCTCGACGGCTGGCACGGCGACTCGGCGGTCACCCTCGCGATCGGTGAGGTGTCGAAGGCGGATCTCGCGCTCTCGGCCGCCACCGAGGCGGCGATGTGGGCGGGGATCGCCGCGGTGTCGTCCGGCGGCAGGCTCACGGACATCTCGCACGCGGTGCAGACCGCGGCTGAGAAGGCCGGCCGGGAAGACGGCGTCGAGTACGGGATGATCGTCGAGTACGGCGGTCACGGGATCGGGCGCCAGATGCACATGGACCCGTTCCTGCCGAACCTGGGCAAACCGGGCAAGGGGCCGCGGCTCAAGACCGGTATGGCGCTCGCGATCGAGCCCATGCTGACCGGTGGTGGCGGGGAGACCGTCGAGCTCGAAGACGGGTGGACCGTCGTGACCGCGGACGGCTCGCGGGCCTCGCACTGGGAGCACACGGTCGCCATCACCGATGACGGCCCGTGGGTGCTGACCGCCCCCGAAGACGCCTGACCTGCCCCTGCGCCCGTCGGATCGCGTTTAGCCCGCGAAACGCAGGTGCGCCCTGGGATCGCGTTTAGCCCGCTAAAGGCGAGTGGGCCTCCCGGAGCACGATTAGCCCGCTAAACGCAGGTCGGCCCGCTGGTCGGCGCAGCGCTCGGGTCCGCCGTTGCGGCGCCCGCCGGCTGCCCCCATCGGGTGCACCTTGGCCGCCGAGCGCCCGAGGTCGCGGCCCCACCGGATCGCGATTAGCCCGCTAAACGCAGTTCGGCGCGGGCGTAAGATGGAGAGGTAGCATCGGGCGGGCTCAGGGGGCACCTAACACAGTCACCCCCCGTTTGGGGCTCACGACACGGGTTGCGTACACTGTCAAGTCGGTGTACTCATCGCGCCCGGATCCTGCGCGCTCGTGAATTCTCGCGAACGGACATTGGAGCCGGGCAGGAGTGTGCCGATGCACCACCCAGCCAAGCACTCAAGCTTTGACTGATCACACAGTGTAGCGACAGGAAATGCGGAGGACATGGGCAAGAAAGACGGGGCCATCGAGGTCGAAGGCCGCGTAGTCGAGCCGCTCCCCAACGCGATGTTCCGCGTCGAGTTGGAGAACGGCCACAAGGTCCTTGCACACATCAGCGGCAAGATGCGGCAGCACTACATCCGCATCCTGCCCGAGGACAGGGTTGTCGTGGAGCTCTCGCCCTACGACTTGTCACGTGGTCGCATCGTCTACCGCTACAAGTGATCACGACGAGTTAGCACAAGCAGGAGAGCAGGAGACGTGAAGGTCCAGCCGAGCGTCAAGAAGATCTGCGACAAGTGCAAGGTGATCCGCCGTCACGGCCGGATCATGGTGATCTGCGAGAACCTGCGGCACAAGCAGCGGCAGGGCTGATCACTCGCACTCGTACAGAGTGGATTGACGGCTACACAATCTCCCCGCACCTGCCGGGCCGTGCGAACGGCCCGGTTCACCCTCGGACTTCAGGCCGAGGCCGGGACACCCGAAGCGCAAGCAGAGGGCACGACAGGCGAGTCGGTCCCGGGACCGGACGGGGAGCAGACCTGGAGATGAATTCTATGAAGGAGCATCAACGCCAATGGCACGACTCGCTGGCGTAGACCTCCCCCGCGAAAAGCGGTTGGAGATCGCGCTGACCTACATCTACGGCATCGGCCGTACCCGCTCGAAGCAGCTCATCGCGGCTGCCGAGCTCAACGCGGACACTCGCGTCAAGGATCTGAGCGATGACGACCTCGCCAAGCTGCGGGTCTACATCGAGGAGAACTTCAAGGTCGAGGGTGACCTTCGCCGTGAGGTGAACGCCGACATCCGTCGGAAGATCGAGATCGGGTGCTACGAGGGCCTTCGCTGGCGTCGCGGACTTCCCGTCCGTGGTCAGCGCACCAAGACGAACGCCCGCACCCGTAAGGGTCCGAAGAAGACGGTCGCCGGCAAGAAGAAGGCTGGCAAGAAGTGAGCGTCCAGGGCAAGAAGGTCGTGCGTATGGGCGGCGTCCACCGCCGCGGCTCGGCTTGTGTCTCGCCCAAGGCGCTCTACGCCCGCCCGATGGCGCTCCGCAACCTGTACACCGACGCCGGTTCGATCATCCGGCGCGGCCAGGCCGAAGCGGTCGCCGCTCACCAAGAGAACGCGCGCTAACAGGAGAACCCTCAGAACATGCCACCGAAGTCTCGTACTGCGGCGGGGGCCAAGAAGGTCCGCCGTAAGGAAAAGAAGAATGTCGCGCACGGTCACGCGCACATCAAGAGCACCTTCAACAACACCATCGTCTCGATCACGGACCCGACCGGTGCCGTGATCGCGTGGGCGTCGAGTGGTCACGTGGGCTTCAAGGGCTCGCGTAAGTCCACCCCGTTCGCCGCGCAGATGGCCGCCGAGAACGCCGCCCGCAAGGCTGCCGAGCACGGCATGAAGAAGGTCGACGTCTTCGTGAAGGGCCCGGGTTCGGGCCGCGAGACGGCGATCCGCTCGCTGCAGGCGGCCGGCCTCGAGGTCGGCACCATCCAGGACGTGACCCCGCAGCCTCACAACGGCTGCCGCCCGCCCAAGCGGCGCCGGGTCTGAGGAACGGGGAGGAGTAAGAAGAAATGGCTCGTTACACCGGCCCCGCGACGCGTATTTCGCGTCGCCTCAAGGTTGACCTCATCGGCGGCGACCAGGCTTTCGAGCGTCGCCCCTACCCGCCGGGCCAGCACGGCCGCGGGCGCATCAAGGAGTCCGAGTACCTCCTGCAGTCGCAGGAGAAGCAGAAGGCTCGCTACACCTACGGCGTTCTCGAGCGTCAGTTCGTCCGGTACTACAAGGAAGCCGTCCGGCGTCCTGGCAAGACCGGTGAGAACCTGCTGCAGATCCTCGAGTCCCGTCTGGACAACGTGATCTACCGCGCCGGCATCGCCCGCACCCGCCGTCAGGCGCGTCAGCTGGTGAGCCACGGCCACTTCCTGGTCAACGGCGTCAAGGTCAACGTCCCGTCCTACCAGGTCACGAAGTGGGACATCATCGACGTGCGGCCGAAGTCGTTCGCGATGCTGCCCTTCGTCGCGGCCAAGGAGTCGTTCGGCGAGCGTCCCGTTCCCGCGTGGCTCCAGGTCGTTCCGTCCAACCTCCGTGTGCTGGTCCACCAGCTCCCGGAGCGCGCTCAGATCGATGTTCCGGTCCAGGAACAGCTGATCGTCGAGCTCTACTCGAAGTGATCCATCATCGGGCCGGGGTCTCCCCGGCCCGATGTGGGCACGGGCGGCGGCGCCCGGAGTGCGCCGCCGCTTCGCCATCCCTTTCGGTGTCATATGGCGGGCGCCGTTTGGAAAGGAATTAGGAAAGATGCTGATTTCCCAGCGACCGGCTCTCGGCGAAGAGACGGTCAACGAGACCCGCTCCCGGTTCACCATCGAACCGCTGGAGCCCGGCTTCGGCTACACGCTCGGCAACTCGCTGCGGCGCACGCTGCTGTCGTCCATTCCGGGCGCGGCCGTGACGAGCATCCGCATCGACGGCGTGCTGCACGAGTTCACCACCGTTCCCGGGGTGAAGGAAGACGTCACCGACATCATCCTGAACCTCAAGGAGCTCGTGGTCTCCTCGGAAGAGGACGAGCCGGTCACCATGTACCTGCGCAAGCAGGGCCCCGGTGAGGTCACCGCCGCCGACATCGTGCCCCCGGCCGGTGTCACCGTGCACAACCCGGATCTGCACATCGCGTCGCTGAACGGCAAGGGCAAGCTCGAGATCGAGCTCGTCGTCGAGCGCGGCCGCGGTTACGTTCCGGCCCTGCAGAACAAGCAGGCGGGCGCGGAGATCGGCCGGATCCCGGTCGACTCCATCTACTCCCCGGTGCTGAAGGTGACCTACAAGGTCGAGGCGACCCGTGTCGAGCAGCGCACCGACTTCGACAAGCTGATCCTGGACGTGGAGACGAAGCCGTCGATCACGCCGCGGGACGCTGTCGCGTCGGCCGGTAAGACGCTGGTGGAGCTGTTCGGTCTCGCGCGCGAGCTGAACGTCGACGCCGAAGGCATCGAGATCGGCCCGTCGCCGCAGGAGGCGGACACCATCGCCGCCTACGCGATGCCGATCGAGGACCTGGACCTCACCGTCCGGTCGTACAACTGCCTCAAGCGCGAGGGCATCCACACCGTCGGCGAACTGGTCTCGCGCAGCGAGGCCGACCTGCTGGACATCCGCAACTTCGGTGCGAAGTCGATCGACGAGGTCAAGCTCAAGCTCGTCGGTCTCGGCCTCGCGCTGAAGGACAGCCCGCCCGGGTTTGACCCGACCGCGGCCGCGGCCAGCTACGACGGTGAAGGCTGGTCCGAGGGCGTCGACAGCATCACGGACGGAATTTCGGACAACGGCCACGACGATGGCCAGGACTACGCAGAGACGGAGCAGCTGTAAGGCCAGCTACGGCTCCCTCACCGGTCGGGTGGGGGAGCGCCGGCCTTCAGCTGTGAGCTGAACGAGGAGAACCGATGCCCACCCCCACAAAGGGACCCCGTCTCGGCGGGTCGCCCGCGCACGAACGGCTGATCCTGGCCAACCTGGCCACCCAGCTGTTCGAGCACGGCAAGATCACGACGACCGAGGCGAAGGCCCGGCGGGTGCGCCCGCTGGCCGAGAAGCTGATCACGAAGGCGAAGCGGGGCGACCTGCACAACCGTCGTCAGATCCAGCGCGTCGTGCGCGACAAGGACGTCGTGCACAAGCTGATCGCCGAGATCGGTCCGTTCTTCGCGGAGCGTCCGGGTGGCTACACCCGGATCACCAAGACGATGGCGCGCAAGGGCGACAACGCCCCCATGGCCGTCATCGAGCTGGTGTCCGAGAAGACCGTCACCGCCGAGGCCGAGGCCGCGCGCAAGACGAAGTTCGCCAAGGACGAGCCGAAGGCCGCCGCTCCGGCCGCCGAGGAGACCACCGAGGCCACTGAGGCTGCCGACACGGCCGCCACTGAGGCTCCGGAGGCCACGGAGGCTTCCGCCGCCGACGAGGCCGCTGAGGCCCCCGCCGCGGACGCGGACAGCAAGAAGGACTGACGTCCTGACGGCACCGAACACCCCGGACGAGCCCGCCACTCCCACTGCGGAGGGCGGGCTCGTTCGTCTGCGTCTGGACGTCTCCTACGACGGCACCGATTTCTCCGGCTGGGCGCGGCAGCCTGGACGGCGCACCGTGCAGGGAGTCCTCGAAGAGGCGCTCGCGAAGCAGCCTCCAGGAGCTTCGGTCCCGAAGTCCGTCGTCGTCGCCGGCCGGACCGATGCCGGTGTGCACGCTTCCGGTCAGGTGGTCCACGTCGACGCGTCGCCTTTAGCGGGCAAAACGCGATCCGGTCGTCTGGAACTGGACGAGCACGGCATTCCTGACCTGGGACGGATGCGGCACCGCTGGAACCGGTACCTGCCGGGAGACGTGCGGGTGCTGGATGCCCGAGTGGCGGCGCCCGGGTTCGACGCGCGGTTCTCGGCCGTGCGGCGGCACTATCTCTACCGCGTTTCGGACGCGCCGTGGGGCGTGGATCCGTTGCGGCGTCACGACACTCTGGCTTGGGGCCGTCCGCTGTCGGTTGACGCGATGAACGAGGCTTCGGCGGCTCTGTTGGGGCTCCAGGACTTCGCGGCCTTCTGCAAGCAGCGTGAAGGCGGGACGACCATTCGCGAGCTGCAGCGGCTCGTGTGGCGGCGGACCGGCCCGCATGCGGTCGAGGTCGAGGTATCCGCCGACGCGTTCTGCCACTCGATGGTGCGCAGTCTGGTGGGGGCGCTGCTTTTGGTCGGTGACGGGCGACGTCCGCTCGATTGGCCGGGCGAAGTTCTGGATAGCCGGACGCGCGACAGCGCCGTCGCTCCCGCGCACGGCCTGACGTTGATGGCCGTCGATTACCCGCCAGACGCCGAACTCGCCGCGCGTGCCGATCAAACGCGCGCCATGCGCACCCCCTCCTGACCCGGCCGCGGCGCCTTTAGCGGGCTAAACGCGTTGCGGCGGGCCCGCCAGACGGCGTCGACGACGCCTCTGAGGTCGTTCGCCAGGTCCTCGGCGGTGACGATGACGAATCGCCATCCCTCGGCCTCCACACGTCTTCGGCGTTTGCGGTCATAGGCCTGTTCCTTTGGTGTGTTGTGCCATCGGCCGTCGTACTCGATGGCGACACGGAACTTTTCGTCCGCGAGGTCAAGACGAGCGAGGAAACGGCCGACCCTGGACCTGACTTCGACCTGCGGCGTCGCCGTGATGCCGCCGGCGGCCAGCACGATGCGGAGTTCCGATTCCGGAGGCGATTCCGCGCGAGGGTCGGAGAGCCGTAAAGCATGCCTGGCCAAGCGAATTCCTCTATTCCGGCGACCGTAGAACTCGCCGTTGAGGTGCAGATCGGTCAGCTTGTTGGCCCTCATGAACTGGTCCAGATCCGGAACGCCGATGCGAAGCCGTCGGGTCCAGCTGGATTTGCGCGGAGAAAGCCGGAGCAGGAGATCCAACGCTATTCGGCGTTTCCGTGCGATACGAATGCCGTTCCAGGGCCTCGATTCTTCGGGTTTGACCTCTGTCCGCCGAACCTTGATGCCGACGATCGGGCCGAAGCGGTTCTTCTCCGGCACGATCATCTCGACGGGGTCGCTGGGGTTGGCCAGCTCGACACCGTGAACGGTCGCGGCCGATCGCCCGGTTAGGACTGCTTCTGGAGGTGCCAACAATGCGGCGCCTCGGCAGCGCAGCTCGTGTGTGACCTCGACGTCGGCGCGCGTGTAGACGTCCTGAAACAGGCGCCGGACGCTCGAGCCGCGCAGCTGGCTGGCCGTGATGAGACCCGCCTTGCGCGCCTCCGAGCCGCGGAAGACATCGGGGAGGTGAGATGAATCGAAGGGCTTGGTCATGTCGACACGGTGGCCGACCTGGCCGACAACCTGCGGCCAGCGATGCCATTTCAGGCCGACTTATCCACAACGCCCGGCTTGTCCACAGCCGGCGCGATTGCCCCTTGACTGACGAACGCCACGCCTCGGATCGCGTTTAGGGGGCAAAACGCGACGCGGTGGGGCGCAAAAGGGGGCACTGTCCGATATGGACAGTGCCCCCTTAGAGCGCGATTAGCCCGCTAAAGTCGACGCGGGTGGGGGTTAGTCGCCTCGGCGGACCGGGCCCAGGATCTGCTGCTCTTTCGCCGTGGTGACCAGCCGGAGGGGACGCCACAGGTTGCGGCCCAGGGCGACGACCTGGTCGTCCTTCAGCGTCGTGAGCTGCTTCATCATCTGGGGCGGGAGCCGCCAGATGCGGGCGGCCAGTTCGGCCTGACCCGGCGGGAGCCGCTGCATCAGCACCAGGTCGGCCGCGTTCGCGGTCGCCCCGGCTTGCGGGTGCAGGTAGGGCAGCACGTACACCGTCGTCTGCCACGGCGACCGCGGCGGGAACAGGTCCTGCGGTGTCGGACCGCCGTCGGTCACCACCAGCAGCGGCGCGTCCTCGGACGGACGCGGGAGGTCCACCGGCGACAGCCGCCGGATCTGCACCAGCGGCGAAGGCCTGCCGTTGGGCTGGTTTCCCGCGGCCTGGGGGAGCACCTGCCACGCGGCCGGTCGTCCGGTCGCCACGACGACCCACGCCCCCACCGCCATCGCCCGCAACGCCACCTGGCGAGCCAGGTAGAGACCACCGACCAGCACGATCCGGGTCGGCGTCGAGCGCAGCGCGGAGATGGTCAGCGGTTCACCCTTGAGCCCGGAGCCGAGGACGATGCCGCCGCGATCACCGGATGGGCTGATCGCGTCGAGCATCGCCGGATCGACGGTGAATTCCGGGGCGACACCGGCGCTCTGGCCTGCGTCACGCATGCGGGTGCTCATGCCGTGCCTCCGATCGGCAAAGTCGCGGAGAACCCGGAGATCTGCAGGCCGCGCAGCGGCGTCAGCGTCACGCCCAGCCGGTCCGAGACGCCCTGCAGCCGCTGGTCGGCCGCGTCCAGTTCACGCGGGTTCCGCGCGCTCAGGCGCACGATCCCGCGAAGCCCGATCTTGCCCTCGTCCGCGGACGGCGAGATCGACATCGCCACCGTCGCCGACAGCGCGCGGACACTGGTCAGCGCGTTCAGGCTGCCGCTGATCTTGCCCTTCGGCCAGCTGGTGATCGCGTAGCTCGCGTGCCCGATGCCGGCCGCGGTGACGCCGGTCCAGCGTTCCTGCAGGCCGACCTTCCCCTGCGAACCGGCGACCGCGGTCAGTTCCGCGGCCGAAATGCTGGACCGCAGCAACTCGTCCGGGTCGAGCGGCCGGGTCGGCACGCCCTGCGATTCCAAGGCGTTCCGCACCCGCGAGAGCGCGCCGATCAGCGCGCGGTGCGCACCGACGACGCCGCCACCACGTTCGCGGATGGCGGCCGGGCACCGGCGCGGGTCGAGCCGGATGGCCACCCACGTCGTCCGCCGCGCGGCCGCGGGAAGCGGGCCGAGCACCTCCATGTAGGAGCTGAGGGCGGGCGAGTCCGACGGAAGCGCGGCGCTGCCCGGGTAGCAGTGCCAGATCATCTGGATCGAGTCGAGGACCACACCGCGGTCTTCGAGGCATGGCGCGAGCGCGGACAGCGGCAGGCTCGGCGCGCCACCTGCCTGGGTGATCAGCGCGGGCGCGGGTTCGACGAGCAGGACCGCGGTCCACGTGCCGTCGTTCCACGCGATGCCGACCTGCTGACGTTCGTGGTCCACACCGTGCGCGACGACGAGATCGGGGACAGCCAGGCGAAGCAGGTTCACGCGGGCGTCGTCGGGGCCGGTGACGGAGTCCTCTTCGGCGGCGAGCGACTCGATGCTGCTCGGGGGAAGCGGATTCGCCACACGATCGTGTGACCGGAACATGTACCGCATCGTGAGTCCGGCCCATTGGGTGAACCAGCGGCCGCCCCAGCGCAGGAACGCGATGATGATCGCGAACCCGAGCACGCCGATCGCGACGTACTTCAGCTTCATGTCGATCGCGAGCAGGATGAGGCCGATCGCGAGCCCGAGCTCGAGCACGACCAGGTTCGCCACGGGCAGCGGGCCGAGGTTGATCCCACCGGTGCGGCGCCGCGCGGGCGCGGCGATCCGTACCGCCGGACCGGGCGGGGGACCGGACTGCGGGCCGGGGCCGCCGGACGGAGGGCCGCCCGGGCCACCAGGCCCACCGGGACCTCCCGGACCACCAGGTCCGCCGGGGCCACCGGGTCCCTTGGGGCCTCCCGGGCCACCGGGGCCGCCTGGACCCTGCGGTCCGCCGGGACCTCCAGGGCCGCCTGGGCCCCCGGGACCGCGAGGAACACCGGGACCTCCCGGGCCTCCGGCCGGGCCGCCCGGACCACCCGGTCTGCCGGGCCTTGGCGGCGGCCCCGGCGGACGACCAGGAGGTTGAGACCCCGGAGGGCCGGGCGGACGTGGAGGAGTGGTGACGGACATCCGCGCTTTCTCTTCCCCTCGTGCTTGCTGCGTACCCGGAAAGCCGGTCCCGAGGAACTTGACACTAGCTGGAGTTGGTAGAAACCCCACACCAGACGGTCCCCGTACGGCTATCCTGCGGAACCGTACCGCGACGGGGAGGACTGTAGGTCGAGAATGCCATCAACACCGACTACTAAGTCTCAAGTTCAGGCTTATCAGTTCGTTCTGCGACGGATGCAATCCGCGCTGGTCCGTCGCGACGCCGTCATGCTCCACGACCCGATGCGCACGCACACGCGGGCCACCATCGTGGGTGTCGTGCTGGCCGCGCTGGGCGTCCTGGTCTTCGTCATCTGGGGCCTGCTGAACCCGAAACCCTCCGTGCCGGACGCGGGCAACATCGTCATCGGCGAACAGTCCGGAACGGTCTACGTCGTCGCCGGGAATCCGAAGAAACTGATTCCCACCTTCAACCTCGCCTCCGCGCGGCTCCTGATCATCGCGCAGTCGAAACAAGGGCAGCAGCAGGCGGGAGGCAAGCCGGCCGGGCCCACGCAGGCGTCGGAAGTGAAGAACCCCACAGTCGTTTCGGATGAACAGCTGAAGAACATTCCCCGCGGCCAGCTCATGGGCATTCCCAACGGTCCTCAGCTGATGCCGACGGACTCGCAGCGTGTGACCCCGGAATGGGGCGTCTGCGACGAGGTCATGTACGACCCGTCGATCCCCCAGCCGGATCTCTCGAAGACGGAAACGACCGTCTACGCGGGTGTGAAGCAGCTCGGGAACCGTGAGCTCGGCCAGAACGAGGCCTTGCTGGCCAAGGGTGTCAACGGCCGGGAGTACCTGATCTACCGGCAGACGCCGGACCCCAACGCCCGGAACGCGAACGCGGTGAAGGCCGAGATCAAGCCCGACGCGAACGCCGTCCGTTCCGCGCTGAAGCTGTCCGACCGGCCCCGCGGTATCTCCCAGGGCCTGCTCGACGCGATCCCCGAGGTGCCGGAGCTGAAGCTTCCGGAGGTCCCGGGCAAGGGCGAGAGGCCCAACTACGAGATCGAGGACATGAAGGTCGGCGACGTCTTCTCGACGGAGCAGGCCGAAGGGCGGAAGGACTTCTACCTCATCACGAAGGAAGGAATCCAGGCCATCTCCCCGGCGGTCGCCGACATCGTCCAGACCGGGAAGAACGACGGCAGCACGTCGGTCATGTCCGTGCCACTGGGCAAGATCCGCAACCTCACGCGGGTCTCCCAGGTCGTCGAGCTCGACGCCTACCCGAAGACCGTGCCGACGGTGCTCGACGCGACCCAGGGTTCCCGGGTCTCCTGCCTGAGCTGGTCCATCACGGGCGAAGGCAGCGGCCGGGACGGGCACACGGCGGTGTTCGTCGACGACAAGCTGCCGAAGGGCAGGAACGCCGACGGATCCGCGCCCGGTGTCAAGATCGGTACCCCCGGTCCGGTCGGCGCGCCGATCAACAGCTTCTACATGGAGCCCGGCTTCGCGGCCGTCGTGCAGTCGGCGACCGGCAAGGAGACCTTCGACAAGGGGCCGATCCAGCTGATCTCCGATCGCGGGATCCGTTATGGCGTCCCTGACGCCGTGACGGCTGATTCGATCGGGCTCAACAAGCGAGTGCCGGCGCCCGAGGCCATCGTCAGGATCCTGCCCACCGGCGCTTCGCTGAACACGCAGGATGTGCTCCGGACGTTCGACACGGTGCCGATCGACGACAGGGCCGGCTCGGTCGCCACGCAGTCGCAGCAGGCTCCGGCGGGCAACTGATCACGGGAACCCGCCGGACGGCCCGAGCGTCTCAACGCCCGAGCGGTATCGGGTGAGTGGAGGGTGCAGTGGCCGGCCTGAAGATCGACGGCGACGTCGTCGGTGACTATGCGAAGCGGGTGGACGCGGCCGCCGGAGAGCTCGACCTGGCGGCCGCGGAGGTGACCGGTGAAGGCGTCACCGTCGAATCCCATGGCACGCTGGGCGAGGAATTGGGCCTCGGCGCGTCCTATGGGCGTGCGGCCGAGGCCATCCGGCGTCAGCTGGTGGAGGGCGCGGCCGCGCTGAGGTCGGCGTCCGAGGCCCTGCACACCGTGACCGCGCGGCATGCCGGGCACGACGACGAGGCAGCGCAGATGATCAAGCGCGCCGTGGAGCTCTGAACCGCATGATCGCCGAATCGGAGAACCCGACGGATTCCATCCCGCATCCGATGGCGGCCGCACGCCCGGCTGCTCCCGAGCCGCCCCCGAGCGCGTTTAGCCCGCTAAACGCGACGGGCTCGGGCGGGGAGGAGCTGGTCGAGGCCGCGGCACCGCATCTGGCCTTCGTTTCGGAGCTGTCCGGCCATCTGGGGCTGATCGATCCGGTCGAGACCTACCTGACCCCGTTGGTGGGGCGCTGGGAGGACTTGAAGAACGAGGCGGACCTCCTCCGGAAAGCGGCGAAGACCGCGGGCAACGTTTCGAAGGAGCTGTCCGAAGACCTCGGGCGCCTCGACGCCGGGTGGTCCGGCAAGGACGCCGACGCGTTCGTCGCGTACATAGTGGACATCCACGCCGCGGGTTCTGACGTCGAGGACGCCCTCACGACGCTGGCGAGTTCGCTCGACGAACTGGTGCTGTCGATCCGCCGAATCCTGACCGACCTCGTCGAGGTCCTCGTCGACACGGCGGAACTGACCTCCGAGACCGCGATGCTGCCGGTCGGCGGCGTCCGGCGGGCGCGTACGCAGTTGGAGGAGGCGCAGGAGTCGGCCAAGGCGCTCTTCGAAGCCGCTCGCAACGTCCTCGAGGGCTTCGTGCGGTTCTGCGACGGCGTCGACGATCCTGACGCCGGATCGCGGAGTATCGAGATCACCCACCGGTACCCGCAGGAGGAGTTCAAGCTCCACGACGATTCCGAGGCGCAGGGCGCGCCGGTCCAGGAAAAGGCCGCCGCCCAGGTCGATTCCGGTGCCGCGTCCGACGACCAGTCGACGTCGCCGGCCGCGGCCGACGGCAGGCAGACCGGATCGCAGGAACCTCTGACCGAGCAAGGGCAGGCGCTGATCCCGGAGGTCGCGCCCGTTCAGGCCGCTCCGGCGCATGGATCGGGTGTCGCCGGCGTCGGCTCGGCGATGATGCCGATGGGGATGGCTCCCATGATGGGCATGGGTGGCATGGGTGGTGGCGGACAGACGGCCCACCAGTCCAAGACGCGGCCCGCTTCGAAGCCGTCCGATGTGGTCGGTGAGCCTGGTCAGGTCGTCCCGCCTGTCATCGGTGAGGACGAGACCCCGCCGAAGCCCGCTCCGAAGCCCAAGCCCGCCAAGTAGGTGCCCCCAGGGGCCAGAGCGACTTTCGCGGGCTAAACGCGTTCCGGGCTCGCCCAGATCGCGTTTAGCCCGCGAAACGCAAGTGCTACGGGGTTTTGCGGCCTGGGGAGGCGGTCGGCCGGTTGCGGCGGACCGAGTGCACCACGAACAGCGTGACGAGCAGCGCCACCAGGCCCCCGCCGGTTCCGGCGAGCGCGACGATCATCGGCGCGGGGTCGCGGTCGTTCGCGGGCGGCAGGTTCGCGGGCAGCTGAACCGGCTTGGCCTTGTCCGCCTCCGACGGCACGATCGCCGTCAGCGCCGCGACCGGGTCGATGACGCCGAAGCCGACGAAGTTGTCCCGTCCGCCCGGCGCCGCGGGATGCTGCGCCGTCTCCTTGATCCGGGTCATCACCTGACGGGCATTCAGCTCCGGGAACTTCTGGCGCACAAGTGCGGCCACACCTGCGACGTACGGGGCGGCGAAACTGGTCCCCTGGATGGGGCCCGGGTCTTTGCCGCCCTCGATGGTCAGGTTGGCCAGGCTGCTGGAACCCTCCGCGGGGTCCAGCGAAATGATCTTGGTGCCTGGGGCGGCGACGCTGACCCACGGTCCGTGGACACTGAATTCCGCGACACCACCGGTGTCGTCGATCGCCGCGACCGACAGCACGTCATCGGAGAACCAGGGCGGCGTGACGATCGTTTTGGGCGCCTTGGGATCCGGCTGGTCGTTCTGCGGGCATTTGTCGCCGACGTTGCCCGCCGCCGCGACGACGACCACGTTGTTGTCGACGGCGTAGTTCACCGCCGCCTGCAGTTGCTGCTCGCCTTCGGTGATGCCACCGGTGGCCGGGCGGCAGTTGTCGACCGACATGTTGATCACGTTGGCGCGCTTGTCGACAGCCCGGACCACGGCCTGCGCGAGTGTCTTCAGCGTGCCCGCGGTCTTGCCCTGGCCCTGCTGCCGCCCGCCCTTGTCCTGGCCCGGAGCGGTTCCGCCGGCAGCGCCGTTCCCCGAGGACGGTGGAAGCTGCGAACCCGGATTGTTCGATGAGGGGGGAGGGGCCGAGTTGGACGAAGCCGGCGGCGCCGGCGGCTCTTCCTTCTTCTCCGCTTCCTCGTAGTTCTGGCTGGACTGGCGGATCGACAGGATCGTGGCGTCCGGCGCGACCCCTCGGAACCCGATGCTCGCGTCGGGCGGGTTCGCGGCGATGATCCCCGCCACCTCGGTGCCGTGACCGTCGCAGTCCTCGAGCCCCGGCGCCTTGCCACCGCCGGGAGTCGCGACGTAGTCACCGCCCGATTCGACACGACCTCCGAAGTACGGGTGCGCGGAGACGCCGGTGTCGATCACGGCGACCTTGACGCCCCCGCCGACCGACGACTGCCCGGCACCGCGCATCAACTGGTGCACCCGTTCGATCTGCAGGTACTGCTGACCCCAGGGCCGGTTCTTGATGTCGACCTGGTCGCCGCCGAGTTTGCTGCGCTGGACGCACTCGGTCTTCTTCTCGTAGGTCTTGTCCGGCTTGCCTTCGTCGTTCGGCTTCATGGACTTGTTCACCTGCGGCGGGGTCGCGTAGTAACCGCCGGCTTCCGGCGCGACGCTGCTTTGCTGCGCCCACGCCGGAAGAGCCACCGACGCCGGCGAGAGAACACCGATACCGGCCGCCAGCAGCACCGTTCCGGTACGTCCGGCGAGGCCGAGGTGGCGGACGCGCGTCCCCCTGGACTTCCGCGCTACAGCCATCAGAGCATCATCCGATCGGGTCGTCACTTGAAGTTGAGGTGGCGCAGCGTGGTGTAGAGATCCATGACGCCGAGCGCCAGCGGGAGCACCGTCGCGATGAAGACGGCCTCGAAGATCTCCACCGTCCGCCGCAGCGGCGGCGAGAAGCGCTGGTTCGGGAAGATCACGCCGACCACGAGCGCGCCGGCGCCGATCAGCAGCAGCGCGCCGAACACGAACAGAACGCGGTTCAACGGGCTCGCCGACCACATCCAGCCGAGCAGGATGCCCGCGCCGGACACCATGCCGGTGGTCAGCAGGGCGATGGCCTGCGCGCCGTTCGCGTACGCGCGCGCCCTGAGGAGCAGGACCAGCGTGGCGATCACGCCGAGGATCGGGCCGAAGACCGTCGGGGAAGTCGAGGCGATGATCGCGAACAGCGCTGTGGCCGCGCCGCAACCGGTCAGGAGGCCGGTCATGTACTCGTGGGCGACCGCGGTGCGGCGTTCGATGGCGCGGTAGTCCGGGAAGCCCGAGTCTTCCTTGAGCTCTTCGGCGCTGCCGGGGACGTGCGGCGTCGGGAGGGCAGCGAGCTTGATCGTCGCGCGCGGCAGGATCGAGATGCAGGCCAGCGAGAACGCGGTGGCGCCGGCGGCGATCCCGGCGATCGGGGTGTCGATGAGCGTCGCGGCCAGGAACGTCAGCGCCGAGATCGTGGCCGTCGTCGCGGCCGCGATGAAGGTGGTGATCCCGTGTCCGATGACGAGGATGCAGACCGCCGCCACGATGATCACGAGAGTGCTCGCGAGCAGCAGGTTCGCCCACAGGGAGAGCCCCGGCACGATGTAGAACCCGCTGACGAACGCCAGCGGCAGACCGCCTGTCGCGGCGATCAGCACACCGGTCGCCTCGGCTTGGTAGGCCTTGGCGAGGGTCGCGCCGATCGCGACGCACGCGATCGCGCCGACACCGCCGGCGATCGCGGCTGCGAGTGCGTTGCCGCCGTAGAAGGAGCCACTGGTGAAGAGCGCGAGGGCCGCGAAGAACAGCGAGAGGCCGCCCGCGATGTGCCCGAAGCGGCGCGCCGTCTCCTTGGTCCACGGACGGAAGCTGTCCGGGGACGACTCGGCGATCGCGTCGACGACGTCGTCGTACAGCGGGGGCGGCGGGTTCTCGTTGCGCTTGCGCAGCTGAAGCAGCTCACCGTCGACGACACCGAGGGACGCGAGGGTCCGGCTCGGGTCGAGTGGCGCGTCGCCCAGCTTCGCCAGTGCCCAGCCGCCGTGGCGGGCGCCGCCGTCCGGCGTCGCCTCCTTCGCCATCTCCAACAGCATGGGCAGCAGGTCCGCCACCGCGACGTCAGCCGGCAAAGCCACGTCGATCCGGGTGCGTGGCGCGACCACCGTCACCCTGCTGAATACCGTCGTGCCCGTTGCCACTGCCTTCCCCCTGCCCTGAGAGTCTGCTCCCGGGGGAACCTATACCGAACCCGGGTGCCCACATCATCGACTGTCGGAAAAAGACCGGCAAAAGTAGGAGAGGCGACCTGCGAAGCCTCCCTGCCCGGCTGCCGGCGCGTCGACTTTAGCGGGCTAAACGCGACGCGCCTGAGCCCCGGGCACCTGGGTGCCCCGGACCGCCGGATCGCGTTTAGGGGGCTAAACGCAAGTGGCGCGTCTGGGTGGCCGGATCGCGATTAGGGGGCTAAACGCACGTCCGGGCGTGTGGGCGCCGGATCGCAGTTAGCCCGCTAAACGCACGTCGGCGGAGCCGGAGCCCTACACTCCCGGCATGCGTATGGTCCCGGTCGGGGCCGTTCTCGGCGTTGTCCGGATTTCGTCGGTCACGTTCGATAGGTTGTCTCGCGCACCCGTACGCGCACCAACGGTGGCCGCCATCGTCGAGTTTGAAGAGGGGTCCTTCGATGAGCACGCTGCAGTTCAAGAAGTCACCGCGCCTGGCGGCGCCGCGGCCGCCGGGCGGCGAGGTGCATCTCGAACCGCCGCCTGAGGTGCCCCGCACCATCCCGGGCAACATCGTCATGAAGCTGCTTCCCGCGGTGATGATCGTCGCCTCCATCGGGATGATGGTCTTCATGTTCACCACCGGTGGACGCAATCCCATGATGATGATGATGGGCGGCATGATGGTGCTCAGCACCGTCGGCATGATGGCCGGCGGCGCGGGCAAGGGCGGCGGCGCCAAAAAGGCCGAGATGGACGAGGACCGCAAGGACTACCTGCGCTACCTCGGCCAGATGCGCGACAGGGCCCGCGAGGCCATGGTCGACCAGCGCGCCGCGCTCGAATGGGTCCACCCCGACCCGCAGACCCTGTGGTCGCTGGCCGCGAGCCGCCGCATGTGGGAACGCCGCCAGAACGACCAGGACTTCCTCCACCTCCGCGTCGGCCGCAGCTCGCACCGCCTCGCGACGCGGCTCGTGCCGCCGCAGACCGGCCCGGTCGACGAACTGGAGCCGATCGCCACGCTCGCCCTGCGCCGGTTCGTTCGCGCGCACTCGATCGTCCCGGACCTCCCGACCCAGATCACCCTCCGCGGGTTCGCCGCGGTCAGCATGCAGGGCGACCGCGGTCTGACCCGCGGCCTCACCCGGGCGATGCTGGCCCAGCTGGTCACCTTCCACAGCCCCGACGACGTCCTCATCGCGGTCGCCACGGCGGGCCGTGCCAAGGAGGAGTGGGAGTGGGCGAAGTGGCTGCCGCACGCCCAGCACCCGGCGCTCGCCGACGGTATCGGCCAGCTGCGGATGATGGCGGGCTCCCTCGCGCAGATCGAGCAGTGGCTCGACGAAGAACTCCGTGACCGCCAGCGGTTCTCCCGCAACGCGACGCCCGCCCCGGACCAGCCGCATATCGTCATCATCGTCGACGACGCCGAGGTCACCCGCGAAGAGCAGATCATCCTCGAAGAGGGTCTGGTCGGCGTCACCCTGATCGACCTTTCCGACTCCATCGGCAACCTCGCGGCCCGTCGTGGTCTGCGGCTGGTCGTCGAGGAAGACCGCCTCGGCGCGCGCAGCGCCGGCGGCGTCGAATGGTTCGGCCGTCCGGACACGCTCAGCGTGGTCGAGGCCGAAGCACTGGCCCGCCTCCTCGCCCCGTACCGCGTCGGCACCGCCGCGCAGGACGCCGCCGAGGAAGAGCCGCTGCTGTCCAACCCCGGTCTGCTCGAACTGCTGGGCATCCCCGGCGACCCGATGACCTTCGACGTCCAGCAGGCCTGGCGCCCGCGCCCGGTGCGGGACCGTTACCGCGTCCCGTTCGGCGTCGGCGAGTACGGCCAGCCGGTCGAGCTGGACATCAAGGAAGCCGCGATGGAGGGCATGGGCCCGCACGGCCTGTGCATCGGGGCGACCGGTTCCGGTAAGTCGGAGTTCCTCCGCACGCTGGTGCTGGGCATGCTCGCCACGCATTCGTCGAGCACGCTGAACTTCGTCCTCGTCGACTTCAAGGGTGGTGCGACGTTCCTCGGTCTGGACTCCGCGCCGCACGTCTCCGCGGTCATCACCAACCTCGCGGACGAGGTCACGCTGGTCGACCGGATGAAGGACGCGCTGGCGGGCGAGATGAACCGGCGCCAGGAGGCGCTGAAGAACGGCGGTAACTTCAAGAACGTCTGGGAGTACGAGAAGGCCCGCGAGAACGGCGCCGACCTCGACCCGCTGCCCGCGCTCTTCATCGTCTGTGACGAGTTCTCCGAGCTGCTGGCCGCGAAGCCGGACTTCATCGACCTGTTCGTCGCCATCGGCCGTCTGGGCCGGTCGCTGCAGATGCACATGCTCCTCGCGTCGCAGCGGCTCGAAGAGGGCAAGCTGCGCGGTCTCGACTCGCACCTTTCCTACCGCATCGGTCTGAAGACCTTCTCCGCCGCGGAATCCCGTGCCGCGATCGGCGTGCCCGACGCGTTCGAGCTGCCGTCCGTTCCCGGTGGCGGTTACCTCAAGTACGACACCTCGACGCTGGTCCGCTTCAAGGCGTCATACGTCTCGGGCCCGTACCGGCCCGCGGGCATCAAGGCCGCCGGCCCGGTCGCGACCGTGGTCCGCGCGGACAAGCGCCCGCAGCTGTTCGTCCCGGACTTCGTCGAACTGCCGAAGGAACCGGAACCGCAGCAGATCGAGGCCGCGCCGGTGGAAGAGGCCAAGTCGGAGGAGGCCGTCGAGCCCAGTGAGCTCGACGTGATCGTGTCCCGGCTGATCGGCCAGGGCCCGCCCGCGCACGAGGTGTGGCTGCCGCCGCTCAAGGAGCCGAACTCGCTCGACACCCTGCTGCCGAACCTGAACCCCACCGACGACCGCGGTCTTTCCCCGGTCGGGTTCTTCGGCAACGGACGGCTGCAGGTGCCGATGGGCATCGTCGACCGCCCGTACGAACAGCGTCGTGACCTGCTGTGGGCCGACTTCTCCGGTGGCGCCGGGCACGGTGTGATCGTCGGCGGCCCGCAGTCGGGCAAGTCGACCATGCTCCGGACGCTGATCATGTCGATGGCGCTGACCCACACCCCCGAGGAAGCGCAGTTCTACGCGCTCGACCTCGGAGGCGGTACGTTGGCCGGTCTCCAGGGCCTGCCGCACGTCGGTGGGGTCGCGGTCGCGCGGCGCGAGCCGGACAAGGCCCGCCGGATCGTGGCCGAGCTGACCACCCTGCTCACCGAGCGGGAAGGCCGGTTCGGTGCCATGGGCATCGACTCGATGAACGAGTTCCGCAACCGCAAGCGGCGGGGCGAGATCAAGCCCGAGGAAGACGCCTTCGGTGACGCGTTCCTGATCGTCGACAACTGGAAGGCCCTGCGGGACGACTTCGACGAGCTGGAGACTTCGATCACCAAGCTCGCCACCCAGGGTCTCTCCTACGGTGTGCACGTCATCATCGCGGCGAACCGGTGGGCGGACATCCGCCCGGCGATCAAGGACATGATCGGTACCCGGTTCGAGCTCCGCCTCGGTGACCCGAGCGAGTCGGACATCGACCGCCGGGTCGCGGTGAACGTCCCGGCCGGGCGCCCCGGCCGCGGTCTCACCAGGGACAAGCTCCACCTGCTGACCGGTCTGCCGCGGATCGACGGATCGAGCAACCCGGACGACGTCGCCGCCGGTGTCGCCGACGCGGTCGCGAAGATCAAGGCCGCGTGGAAGGGCCGCCCGGCGCCGCAGGTCCGCCTGCTGCCGGAGATGGTCACCTACGACGAGGTCCTGGCCATCGACACCAAGCGCAACACGAAGCTGGTGCCGATCGGTGTCAACGAGGAAGACCTCCAGCCGATCTACCTCGACTTCGCCGCCGATTCGCACTTCTACGCGTTCGCGGACGGCGAGTCGGGCAAGACGAACCTGCTGCGCCAGATCACCCGGGGTATCACCGAGCGGTACACGACGCAGGAAGCGGTCATCATCCTCGTCGACTACCGGCGCACGATGCTCGGCTTCGTCGGCGGAGACCAGCTGCTCGGCTACGCGGTGTCCGCCGCGCAGCTGGACAGCATGGTCAAGGACGTCCACGGGTCGATGACCCGGCGGCTCCCCGGCCCCGACGTCACGCAGGAGCAGCTGAAGACCCGGTCCTGGTGGACCGGTCCGGAGCTGTTCATCATCGTCGACGACTACGACCTGGTCGCCACGCAGACGAGCAACCCGCTGAAGCCGCTCGCCGAATTCCTCGCGCAGGCGAAGGACGTCGGTCTGCACATCGTCGTCGTCCGCCGCAGTGGTGGCGCGAGCCGGGCGATGTTCGACCCGATCCTCGGCAAGCTCAGGGAGATCGCGGCGCCCGGTATGGTCATGAACGGCTCGCGGGACGAGGGCAACCTCGTCGCCAACGTGAAGCCGAGCCAGATGCCGCCGGGCCGAGGCAACCTCGTGACCCGGAAGCACGGCAAGCAGCTCATGCAGGTCTCGTGGATCCAGCCGGACTGACCTCCCGCGGAACCAGGTGAGGGACTGGCCGGGCGTGGGGTGACGACGACGATCTGCGGGAGTGGCTTGTGACAGTGCGGGTTGCGGTGGACTTCGGGACATCGAGCACCTGCGTAGTCGCTTCGATCAACGGCCGCGAGCCGCAGGTCGTCGTGGTGGATGGGCAGCCTTTGATGTCGTCGGCGGTCTACGCCGCGCCGGACGGGACGCTGTTCGTCGGCCAGGAGGCGGAACGGCAGGCGGCGGTGGACCCGTCGCGCTACGAGCCGAACCCGAAGCGCCGGATCGACGAAGGCGATCTGCTGCTGGGCGACAACGTCCTGCGCGTGACCGACGTCGTCCACGCCGTGCTGAAGCGCGCGGTGACCGAGGCGCGCCGGCTCGCCGGTGACGCCGAGGTCGAGCTGCTCGTCCTGACCCATCCCGCGGATTGGGGCGCGACCCGGACCCGGCTGCTCCGGCAGGCCGCGAACGGGCTCGCGCGCCAGGTCGCGCTCGTGCCGGAGCCGGTCGCCGCGGCGGTCTACCACGCGGCGACGTTCGCCCCGGCCGATCTCAACTCCGAGCGCACCGTCGAGTTCAGCGGCCGCCCCGGCGACGCGCTGGCGGTCCTCGATCTCGGCGGTGGCACGGTCGACGTCTCGGTGGTGCAGCGCATGCCCGGCAGCCCGGCGGATCGCAGTTCGCCCGCTAAACGCGCCGGGTTCCAGGTGCTGGCCACCCGGGGGGATCCGAGCTTCGGGGGCGCGGACGTCGATCAGGCGCTCCTGGAGCACGTGGGCTCGCTGGTCTCGGCCGCCGACCCGCCGGAATGGCGGAAGCTCGTCGAAGGCCGCGAACTCACGGACCGGCGGCGGCGCCGCGTGCTGCGGCAGGACGTGCGCGGCGCGAAGGAGACGCTGTCGCGGCACGCGTACACCGACGTCCCGATGCCGCCGCCGTTCGCCGACGCGCATGTGACCCGGGAGGATCTCGAGCGGCTCATCGCGGGCCCGCTCGGGCGCGCGGTCGAGCTGACCGTGGCCGCGATCGGCGATTCCGGACTGCGGCCGAAGCAGCTGACGGCGATCTTCCTCGTCGGCGGGTCGAGCCGGATCCCGATGGTGTCCCGGCTGGTGCACGAGCGGACCGGGGTCGTCCCCACCACGCTGGACCAGCCCGAGACCGTGGTCGCCCGCGGCGCGCTGCGTGCCGTGCTGATCGACCCGGACCGGACGGGTTCGCTGGCGGGCTCCGCGGTCTCGCGGGTCGGCGGTGCCCCCGCGCCCGTTCCCGCTCCCGCGGACCGGCGCCCCGACGCGCCGCGTCCCCCGTTCCCTCCCGGCCCTCACCAGCCTGCCCCGCCCCCGCAGAGCGCGTTTAGCCCGCTAAACGCGACGCGGCAGCAGGGGCCGCCGTCGCCGCCGATGGGCCAGCAGGGGGTGGCGCTCCCGCAGCCGTGGCGGCCGGGTGAGCACGCCCGTGAGACCAAATCCGCCGAGCGTGGCGGGAAGAAGAAGACACCCTGGATCGTCGCCGCGGCCGTGGTGGCCGTGGCGACGATCGCCGGCGGCGTCCTCTTCGCGGTCAACAGCGGGGAAGCCGAGCCGGAGGGCCGCACGCTTGCCCAGTACGACTACCGCTTCGTCGCGCCGCCGGATTGGACGCAGACCGACGACCGCGTCGCCAAGCGTCAGGTGGTGATCCACCCGAGCGACTCCCTCAACGGGGACGACCTCGTGGTCGCCCAGGAATACGTGATGACCTACGACGCGACGGCCGACAGACAGAAGCTCGTCGACGAACTCGGCGCCGAGGCCCGGGGCAAGCCGAATGTGTACAGCGGCTTCAACGGCGCCGCGGAGTACGCCGGCAAGACCGTCATCCACTACCGCGAGACCAAGCCGGCTGCCCGGGTCGACTGGTACGTCGTCGCTCAAGGAAAGATCCGCGTCCACATCGGTTGCCAGTACGGCACCGGCTCACCGCACGAACAACGGGTGAGCGCGGCCTGCGAGCAGGTCGTCAAAACGATGGTGGTCGTCAACTGAAGGGGGAGGCTCATGCCACCCGAACCCGAGACCGCCGCTGAGCACTTCGCGCGCACAGGACGTGACGCGGTCACCTATGCCCGGCAGGTCGCCCGTACGGCCAAGGCACGCTACGAACGCCGCCGGGGTGAGAACGCCGAACTCGCGAAGCAATTCGGCAAGGGACGGCTCGCGGGCGGCGAGACCGCGCCGACCCCCGCCGTGCTCCGGAACGCCGCGAAACGGTTCCGCGCGGGCGCCGGTCTTCCGGTTCCCGCATTGCCGCCGGCGGCGGATTTGGTTCCCCTTCGGCCGGAACCCGTGTCCAGACGGCCACGTGTGGGTGACGACGACGAGGACTTTTCGCAGTCGCGAATCATGAGCCGCGGCGATTGACCGGCCGCTGTGCATTCGCTAAATCCCGTGGTGGAAGCCCTTTTTTCGACGTGAATCGCAGCGCGCGCGCCGGATTCCCGATGGCGGTTCCCGCCGGGAGCGTTAACGCAAGCAACTACTTGAAACCAACGAGCGACAAGAGGGAACCAGACGTGGCAGTGTCTCCGTCGTAGGTCCGTACCAAACGAACTTCACCGAGTACGGATAAACCACGAACGAAGGGGGTAGCTCCCATGGCTGGCGGATTTACCGGGACAGTTGAGCAGTTCACCGAGGCCGAGAAGCGCGTGACCGAGGTCCGCGTTTCGATGGACCAGAACCTGAGCAAGCTTCGCGACAACATCGAGGCCACCCGCGCGGGCTGGACCGGCGACGCGGCGCTCGCGTTCAACAACGTGATGGAGCGCTTCGACCGGGCGGGCCGTGGGCTCAACCAGGCCCTCCAGAACATCGGTGACCTGCTCGAGCAGGCCGGTTCGAAGTACAACGCGACCGAGCAGCAGCAGCAGGAGCTCATCAAGTCGGTCAACCAGGGCTTCGGCGTCCTCGGCTGATTCGGCTACACCGCACCAAAAACCAAAACTTTTCTGATAACTGGAGGAATTCATGGGCGAGATGAAGGTCGATTACGCCACGATCCACGCGGCGGCCGACGACTGCAAGAGCACCGGTGGCGAGCTGGAGTCCCTCTTCGGGCAGCTGAAGAGCGACCTGTCCCCGCTGGTCAACACCTGGGACGGTGACGCGAAGGTCGCGTACATGGCCGCTCAGCAGGAGTGGGACAACAAGTTCGAGGAGCTCAAGCAGCTGCTCGCGCAGGTCGCCGGCGTGCTGCCGCAGCTGGCCGACGGCTACCAGGCCACGGAACAGGGCGTCACCGGCCTGTTCTGAGTCTCCCGGCTCCGAACGAGCAACGGCGGGCAGGCATCTTCGGATGCCGAGCCCGCCGTTTCGTTTGTGTCAAAGGAAAAGCCGCGACGGGATCGTCGCGGCTTTCCTGTCCTGAGGAGAGGCTCAGTGCGGTGCGCCGACCTCGAACTCCGGGGAGGTGTTGAGCACCCGGACGGTGACCTTCTTCTGCTGTCCCGCCATTTCGATCGTGCAATCGAACGTGGTGCCGTTCTCCACAGGCTGGCCGGACGGACAGGTCACGTTCTTCACGTCCGGCTCGCCGTAATGCTCGTTGAGCACGCGGACGACACCGTCCTGGACCGACTTCTGGTCGAGGGTGTCACCCGCGAACGCGCCGAGCAGCCAGGCCCCGACGCCACCCGCGATCACGACGGCCGCGGCGATCCCGCCGATCAGCAAGGTCTTCTTGGAAACCTTGGGTTTCTTCTCGGGTTCGGTGCCGAAAGCACCGAGCCCACCGTACTGGGACGGCTGTGCCTGCTGGGCGGGCTGGAACCCGCCGCCGTACTGCCCCTGCGGGGGAGTGCCCGGACTTTGTTGCTGTGCCTGCCAATCCTGCTGCTGTGGCATCGGCTGCTGCTGTTGCGGCTGCCACGCCGTACCCGGCGCCGGAGCGGCGCTTTGCTGCCAGGGCCCGGAAAAGGAACCGGTGACGCCGGGCTGCTGCTGCCATTGCCCCGTGTAGGAACCGGTGGTCGCCGCGTTCGGGTCGTTCTGCTGCCACTGCCCGGAGTGCGGACCGGTCGCCTGGCCTTCCTGCTGCCAGCCCTGCTGCTGGTTCGCGGGAGTCGACGGCGGCTGCCACCACTGCTGCGGCTGTTGTGGTTGCTGTGGCTGCTGTTCGGGCGGCTGGCTCATCGGTGGTCACCTCGGGACGGGGAGGACTTCACGGCGTCGGGACGAAAGCGAGTCATGCCTCAGACGCCCTTCAACTCGTTGAAGCGGCGGTTGAAGTCGTCCTTGGCCGCCTTGTCCGGCAGCACGGTGATCTGTGAGGCGTCCGGCAGCTTCGGCAGATCCTGCGCGCTCGCCTTGCCGGTGAAGCGGAAGTCGTAGCGCAGCTCGATCTTGTGCCCGCCGCCCTCGATCTTGGCCTCCATCACGATCTGGCTCAGCGTCCCGTCCGGGTTGAGGGACACGGTGGTGCGCACCGGGGCCTTCTTCATCTCGGCCGTGACCGCGCTGCTGATCGACGTCGGCAGGATCTCCACCCGCCGCTCCATGAACTTCCCGAACGGGATGTCGGCGGTCAGCTCGATCCGGTTCTCCGGAAGGCTTTTGGCGCCCTTCACGATCTTCTTGTCCGCGTTGTAGGACACGGCGATCGCGTCCGCCATCTTGCAGGCGGTGATGATGCCGACCCACGCGCAGGGGATGGTCAGCCCGGCTTCGGACTTCGGCATCGAAACCCACGGCGTCGGGGCGAGGCTCTTGTAGACGGGGCCGAGGTACACGTACTCGACGGTCCCGTCGCCCGGGGTGTACCAGTCGATGCTCTCGTCCGGGTTCTTCTGCGAGCGCTGGCGGCTGACCCGGCTTTCCGGCGAACCGGTGCGGGCCGAGGAGATCGTGCTGCGGATGTACTTCTCGTCGAAGCGGAAGTAGGCGCCCGACTCGCTGGTGACGTCGCGCTGGTCGCCGATGGTGTCCTGCAGCTTGTTCATCGCCGTTTCGAACTTCGTGCCGACGTAGGTCGCCGCGTCGTCGCCCTTCGGCACGGCCGTGCCCGCGCGCCCCTGGCCGCAGGCGGTGGTCAGCGCCAGCACGGCGCTCAGCACGCACAAGATGGTCGTTGGACGTTTGTTCATCGCCGTTCCCCTGATCGAGTCCCCCGCGCGCGGTGCGCGTCCGGATCGTCTCATCCTCTCCCGCGAAGGATGATGCCGTGGGCGGTTCCGCCACACCGGCGAGGTACAGTTGCGGGGCGCCCGCCGGGCGCCGGTCCTAGTATGGGACCCCGGACCGACCCCCGCTTCGCAGTAGGGTCGGGCGTGGGGGTATCTTCATATGTCGTTGTGCGCTGCGGCGCGTAAGCGCTAGGCCCGCACAGAACCCACACGCAATGTTGACGACGAGGTAGACCCTTGCCCACGTACAGCCCCAAGCCCGGCGACGTCACTCGTGCCTGGCACGTGATCGACGCCGAGGATGTCGTGCTCGGCCGGCTCGCGACCGAGGTCGCCACGCTGCTGCGCGGCAAGCACAAGCCGACCTACGCCCCGCACGTGGACACCGGTGACTTCGTCATCATCGTCAACGCCGAGAAGGTCGCGCTCACCGGTAACAAGCGCGAGCAGAAGTTCGCGTACCGGCACAGCGGTTACCCCGGTGGTCTGCGGAAGCGCTCCTTCGGCGAGCTGCTCGACACCAAGCCCGAGCACCTGCTCGAGAAGGTCGTCAAGGGCATGCTCCCGAAGAACAAGCTCGGCCGCGCCCAGGCGAAGAAGCTGAAGGTCTACGCCGGCGCCGAGCACCCGCACGCCGCGCAGCAGCCGCAGGCGCGCGAGATCACCAAGATCGCGCAGGTCGCGAAGTGAGTGAGGAACAGTCTGTGACCAGCACCGAGACCGAGGCCGTCGAGGCTGTCGAGACCCCCGCGGTCGGTGACGCCGTCGCGACCAGCGAAACCCCCGCCGCCCCGCGCCCGTCGCGCGCCGCCGGTGGCAACGCCCAGACCGTCGGCCGCCGCAAGGAAGCCGTCGTCCGGGTCCGCGTCGTTCCCGGTACCGGTGAGTTCAAGCTCAACGGCCGCACGCTCGAAGAGTACTTCCCGAACAAGGTGCACCAGCAGCTCATCCGTGAGCCGCTGGTGACGGTCGACAAGCCCGACTCGTTCGACATCTTCGCCAACCTGCACGGTGGCGGGATCTCGGGCCAGGCCGGTGCGCTCCGTCTCGCGATCGCCCGTGCGCTCGTCGAGGTCGACGCCGACGACCGTCCGGCCCTGAAGAAGGCCGGCTTCCTGACCCGTGACGCCCGCGCCACGGAGCGGAAGAAGTACGGCCTCAAGAAGGCCCGTAAGGCTCCGCAGTACAGCAAGCGCTGATCGCGCCTCTGGCGCAACCCGCGGAAGCGCCCATCCGTCTCTCGGATGGGCGCTTCCGTGTTTCCGGGGTCCTTCGGGCCCCGCTCGCCCGCCGTCCCACCTGTCACACCCGCCACACGTGCCCCACCCGTGTCGCGTTTAGCCCGCTAAAGTCGCGCGCGTCGCGTTTAGCCCGCTAAAGGCGAACCGGGGGTGCGGGAGGGGGCGCAGGGGCACTGGCTAGGTTGTCGTGGTGGTTTTTCAAGGAGGTCGACAGATGGCTCGTCTATTCGGTACCGACGGCGTACGTGGCCTCGCCAACGAGGAGCTGACCCCGGAGCTGGCGCTCTCGCTCGCCGCCAGCGCCGCTCGCGTCCTCGCCGCCCACGACCGCTCGCACCGCCCGGTCGCGGTCGTCGGCCGTGACCCGCGCGCCAGCGGCGAGATGCTCGAGGCCGCCGTCGTGGCGGGCCTCACGTCCGCCGGCGCCGACGTGCTCCGCCTCGGCGTCCTCCCGACGCCCGCCGTCGCGTATCTCGTCGGCGCGCTCGAAGCGGACCTCGGCGTGATGATCTCCGCCTCCCACAACCCCATGCCCGACAACGGCATCAAGCTCTTCGCGGCGGGCGGCCACAAACTTCCCGACGGGATCGAAGACGAGATCGAAGCCGGTCTCGCCGCCCCCGTCACCCGCCCGACCGGCATCGGCGTCGGCCGGGTGAAGGACGTCCCCGACGCGGGTGACCGCTACGTCCAGCACCTGCTGTCGGCCACGCCGCACCCGCTCGAAGGCCTGCGCGTCGTCGTCGACTGCGCCAACGGCGCCTCCTCCTTCGCCGCCCCCGACGTCTACCGCAAGGCCGGCGCCGAGGTCATCGCGATCCACGCCGACCCCGACGGCGTGAACATCAACGAACACTGTGGGTCGAATCACCCGGACGCGTTGCGCGCGGCCGTCGTCGAGCACGGCGCCGACCTCGGCATCGCGCACGACGGTGACGCCGACCGCTGCGTCGCGGTCGACGCCTCGGGTGAACTCGTCGACGGCGACCAGATCATGGCCGTCCTCGCGCTCGCGCTCGCCGAGACCGGTGAGCTGACCAAGAACACCCTGGTCGCGACCGTGATGAGCAACCTCGGCCTGCACCTGGCGATGCGTGCCCACGGCATCGACCTCGTCACCACCGCCGTCGGCGACCGCTACGTCCTCGAAGAGCTCCGCGCGAGCGGGTTCGCGCTCGGCGGCGAGCAGTCGGGCCACGTCGTCCTTCCCGCCTACGCGACCACCGGTGACGGCCTCCTCACCGCGCTGCGGGTGATGAGCCGCATGGCGTCCACCGGCAAGTCGCTCGCCGACCTCGCCGCCGTCATGAACCGCCTGCCGCAGGTCCTGGTGAACGTCCCGGTGGCGGACAAGGCGGCGGTCGCCGTCTCGGCCGCGGTCCGTGACGCCGTCGGCGCCGTCGAAGCCGAGCTCGGCGAAGAAGGCCGGGTCCTGCTGCGCCCCTCGGGCACCGAGCAGCTGGTCCGCGTCATGGTCGAGGCCCCGGCACACGACACCGCGCAGGCGGCCGCGGACAGGCTGGCGGGAGTCGTCTCCTCCGCCTCGTAAGCCCTCTCACGTTCTCCCCAAGTCGCTGCGCTGCGGTTACCGGCCCGGTACATTCCGTGTGCGTATACCTAGGGGAGGGTGACGGTGGCGGGTAAAGGGCACAAGGTCGATCCGGCTCAGCTGAACGAGGCGGCCAAGGTTCTGCAGGATCTGCCCAAGCAGGCCTGTGAAGGGCCGATCGGGGCGGTCGAGCAGATCAACCTGAGCGCGGCGAGCTTCGGTCCGGCACACGGGGATTGCTTCAACGGCTATTCCGCGAGCATCCAGCGCCTGGCGAAATGCGCGCGCAGCTATCTCGCCGCGTCGGACGAGTTCGGGCGCAAACTCGCGGCGTCCAAGGACCTCTACCAGTCCAATGAGGACTCCAACGCCGCCGAGATGAGGAAGCACTGATGGGCCTCGCAGACGTCGGCGGCGGTGGCGGCCACGACATTCCCAGCCGGGCCGAAGTCGAGAAGATCCTCAACGACCCGAACATCGACCGCGACACGAAACGCGAACTCGCCCTCAACTACATCGACTACATCGAGGACGAGACGCCGGAAAGCTGCGGTTTCGCCAGCGAAGCCGAGCGGAACGGCTTCCGGGACTACATCAAGTCGATGAACGGTGACTGGATCACCGAGGGCGATCTCAACGTCAATGACGGCTCCCTGGGCGAGGTCCAGGCGGCTTACAAGACCGCGCAAGAGAAGTACGACGCGAACCAGGCCGCCGGACGGCAAGGCGATCGCGACGCGCTCAACAAGGACGCGGCGAAGACCCAGGAGATCGGCGGGCGCGCCACCGAGACCGATCCGGGCTGCGCGAATTCGAACGACATCATGGTCCCCGGTCTGTCGGGGTTCAAGGTCTACGAGATCTTCCACCCGCTGTACGTCCGCGCATTGTCCCTGGCCGGCGGCGGGGCGGCGATTTCCCTCGGCGAGCTGCAGCGGCTCTACCACGAACAGGACAACATCCCGTTCAACCTGTTCAAGGCGAGCGCGGACGAGCTGACCGCGGTCGGCACGGCCATCGCCGGGTCGGCGCAGGACGTCTCCGGAAAGCTGGGGAATTCGCTCGGCACCTGGGAAGGCCCGGCGGCCGAGCAGGCGCGTGCCTATCAGAAGGCCTATTCGGACAAGACCGGCCTGGTCGCCGCAGCGTTCAAGGCGGCGGGCGACGGACTTCTGCGAACCAACGCCTCGGTGGGCAAGTTCTGCCGCGAGAAGGTCGAGTGGCTGCAGAAGTGGTTCACCGACAACATCGACGGTGCCACGGCGCAGGACATCGAGCGCATCATCCGCATCGCCGACGGCTCGTGCAGCCAGAACGACATCATCCACTGCATCAAGTTCCTGAGCATCGAAGCGAAGGACGCGTTCAACGACGACGCCGGCGACATCGACCAGAGCACCATCGACGAGGTCCTCAAACCTCAGGCGGTGGCCTGGCTGAAGAACGTCTTCCTCGGCTGGTTCGGCAAGCACATCGAGAACTTCCAGCTGGTGTGCAAGAACACGCGCGACGCGATCAACGGCGCGTGGAAGGCGTACTTCGACTCGCTCGGGCAGGTGGTCGAGAATCCGTTCGCGGATTTGGGCAAGACCCCGGAAACCGGTGGCGAGAAGCCCGTTGAAAAGCCGGTCGAGAAGGGTGGTGGCGGTGGCCCGTCCGCGGGTGGCGGTGGTGGCCCGTCGTCCGGCGGGGGCGGCGCCGGGCGGATGACGCCGAGCAACACCGAACTCCCGGAGCCGGCGAAGCCCGAAGTCCCGGGCGAGGAGAAGAACCCGGTCACGGACAAGCCGCTCGACATCGACCCGGCCACCGGCGAGCCGTATCCGATCGACCCCCGCACGGGGGAGGCGATCAAGGAGGACACCCGGCCCGAGCCGGTGACGGTCGAGCAGGGTGACCGCAAGATCTCCATGGCCGAACCCGGCGCCGACGGGAAGATGGGTATCTCCGTCCAGAACGGCACGGGGCAGGTCAAGGACTACGACCTCGACTTCGGTGACGGCAAGGCCGCCGCGGGTGACCCGGCTCCGCGAGAGGGCGCCGAGCCGTCGGCCTCGAACCCCGGACAGGTCCACCAGCCCGGCCCCGACGGCAAGATCCACATCGAGGACGGCGGCCTCAAGATCACCGCGGAACGCCCGAGCGGTCCCGACGGGCCGACGCTGGTGACCGTCGACGACGGCTCGGGGCATCCGTCGAAGTACACGCTGGGCGAAGACGAGCCTGCGGCCGGCCGTCACGCGAGCCCGGACTCGACACCGCAGACGGCTGGAAGGCATGCCGCCGCACAGCCCGCCGAAGAGACCGCACGCCAGGCGGCCGAGCCGGGTGTCCGGCCGCACGAAGCCACGTCCGGAGGGAGCGGCGGCGGAGCGCCCGCTCAGACCGGACCGGTGACGGCCGAAAGCGATCCGGAAGCGACGACGGCGCAGTCGCTGAGCGACCCGTTCGCCGGTGGGGACAACGGCCTCGGCGAGGCGTCGGATCCGGCCGGGACCGGCGGTGGCGGGGCCTCGCCCACGACGTCGTCCGGGCTCGGTTCCGCTCCCGGAGGGGGCGCCCAGGATCCGGCCGCGGCCAGTGCGGGGATGATGGGCGGCATGGGCATGATGGGCGGCGGTGCGGCCGGAGGCGGACAAGGATCCGGTGAAGACCAGCAGCGCACGTCCAGCGGATACCGGGTCGACGGCGGCCTGTTCGACACCGCGACGACGACGGGCAGCCGGATCAGCGGCTCGCTCGACGACGACGGCGTCATCGGCTTCCGCTAGGGGAGGGGTCAGTGAATCCTGAGGAGGATCTCGCCACACTCCGGCACAAGCTGGCCGGGCTGGAGCGCGAGAACGGCGACCGGATGTACCTGGTCGACAACCGCGCGGCCAAGGCGATCGAGGAGACCCGGACCGCGGGCGACCAGCTCAAGCAGGAGACGGCCGCGGCCTTGGCGGCGCGAAGCGAGCAGAAGCGGCGCGCGGAGGCCGCGGGTGGCTGGGCGACCGAGTCGACGCTGAGCGAGAAGGTCGAGGACGACGGCGACTTCGGGTTCGAGGAGGACGAGGCCGAGAACGAGCGTCGGGCCGGGTATCGGACGGCCGAGGAAGCGCCGGTCGCGTACCGGCCGCCTGTTCCTCCGGCGCCGGCACCTCCTCCACCGCCTCCGGCTCCCGCGCCGGAGGAGCGTCCGGCCGGGCGGCACCGGCGGGCGGCGGCCGCGCGGGGTGACGACGACGATTTCGCCAACACCGACTGGCTGGCGACCTGAGCGGTCAGGTTCGCAGCGCCACGACGGCCCGCTCGACGCCGTGGAAGACGGCGTGCGTCTTGTATCGCACGTCTTCGGCGACGTGGTCGGGAGTCAGGATTTCGGCGAGGGCGCGAAGCGCGACTTCGCCCTCGGCGACCGCGACCCGCGAGCCGGGACAGGTGTGCCGGCCGAGGCCGAAGGCGAGTTCGGCGTCGGGGCCCAGCGGGATGGCCAGTTTGTCCCCGGTCGTGAAGTCCTTGCCCGCCAAGGAGAACGGCGTGGTCACGCGTCGGGCGGCGAAGCGGGTCGGGGCGATTTCGTGGATCAGGCCGCGTACGTCGTCGAGAACGTCGGGGCGGCGTAGGAGTTCGAGGCCGGCGAGGGCGAGGAAGTTCATGGAGTTCTCGTACGCCGCGTGGGCGAGCATCACCGGCGTGATCATCAGCTCGTCTTCGGTGATCCGGCCCGCTTCGTGTGCTTCGCGGAGCAGCGCCAGCCCGCCGCCTTCGACGGCCGTCGCCTTGAGGAAGAACATCGCGACCCTCAGCGCGGCGGTGTCGGCTCCGGCGGGCCCGCCCGACCAGACGTCGAGGTTCGCGGCGGTCTCCGAAAGGTTCGTCAGGAGCTTCTCGCCGAGTGGCTCGACCGTGCCGAGCACGGCCTCCGTCACCCTGGCCGCCGCGGGCCTGGCGAAATCGGCCACCAGATCGAACCGCCGGAGCGACTTTAGCGGGCTAAACGCGATCCGGAGGTCGGTGAGCACGGCGTCCGGAAGCGGCTCCACCAGGGCGATGACCTCCTTGACGACCGCGCGCAGCCGCCGGTGGTCCGCGCCGTCCATCAGCAGGAGGTTCGGGGTCTCGGCCGCGGCGCCGCCCGGGTTCGAGCTGAGTTCGCGGTCGCGCAGGGCCTTGACGCGATCCGCGGGATCGTCCAGCACGAAGAAGTCGTCCACGTTCGTATGATGCCCATGCCGCGGCCGGAGGATGTGCCAGTGCGCTCAGAAGTGCCCGAAGAAGTCTTACGGACCCCGCTCGTACGGCGGCTGCTCGAACGCGCCGACGTCGAGCGCCCGGCGTACACGCACCTCGATTGCTCGAACCGCCAAGAGCCCGTCGAGGACACGCTGACCTGGGCGGAGCTGCTCGTCCACGTCCGGGCGGTCGCGGCGAAGCTGCGCGAGGTCATCCGGCCAGGAGACCGCGTGGCGATCACGGCGCGGCAGGACCTCTCTTACGTCGTCGCGTTCTTCGGCGCGTTGTACGCCGGCGCCGTCGCGGTGCCCCTGTCCGCTCCGGACGTCCGCGCTCATCGCGAGCGGCTGGTCGGCGTCCTCAACGACTGCGACGCCGACATCTGGCTCACCTCGGAAGCCTTGGTCGGGCGGCTGACGGAGTTCGCCGAGACCGAGCCGGTTCCGGCGCCCCGCGAGATCATCGCCGTCGACACCCTGCCGACGGACCCGGCGGACCGGTCGCTGCCGTCGCCGGTTTCCCCCGAAGCCCCCGCCTACCTGCAGTACACCTCCGGCACCACGCGATCACCGGCGGGCGTGATCGTCACGCATCGAGCCCTGTCGGCCGCCTGCTGGCAGATCTGCGACGCCTACGACGTCGACGAGCGCACCACGTGCGTCGGCTGGATCCCGTTCTTCCACGACATGGGGCTGGCGCAACTGCTCGCGGGGACGATGCATTCCGGCGGCCGGACGGTGTTCATCGCGCCGCTGGAGTTCATCCGGCGCCCGGAGCGCTGGCTGCTGCTGATGTCGTCGTATCCGAACACGCTCACGGCGGCCCCGAACTTCGCGTACGACCTGGTGACCGAGGCCGTGCCGGAGGCGAAGCGCGCCGAGTACGACCTCTCGACGGTGTCGATCGCGCTCAGCGGCAGTGAACCGGTCCGGGCGGCGACCGTCCGCGAGTTCCTCGCCGCCTACGAACCCCACGGCTTCCCGCGTGGCGCGTTCCGGCCGTCCTACGGTCTGGCCGAGGCCACGGTCTACGTCGCCAGCGGCGATTCCGACGGCCCGGTGGTGACCGAAGTGGACGGCCGGGAGGTCGTCGAGATCGGCTGGCCCAGGGGGCAGCGGGTCCGCGTCGTCCCCACACCGGATCGCGTTTTGCCCGCTAAAGGCGAAGTGGGCGAGATCTGGGTGAAGGGGCCCAACGTGGCGGCCGGGTACTGGCGGCGTCCGGACCTGACCGCCGAGGTGTTCGACGCCGAACTCGACGGCGAGGGCGGCTGGCTCCGCACCGGCGACCTGGGCGCGATCCGCGACGGCAGGCTGTCGGTGACCGGCCGCATCAAGGACCTGATCATCATCGATGGCCGTAACCACAGCCCCCACGACATCGAGGAGACGGTCGCCGCCGCGCATCCCCTCCTCGGTCCCGAACGGGTCGCCGCGTTCTCGGTCGACGGTGACGAAGGCGAGGGCGTCGTCGTGGTCGCCGAGCGCGCCCGGAAGGCCCCCGACTTCGATGAAGCCGAGATCGAGCGGGCAGCCACCCGCGCCGTCGCCGAGCGGCACGACGTGCGCCTCCGCGCCTTCTTCCTGGTGAAGCCCGGCGGTCTGCCGCGGACCTCCAGCGGCAAGGTCGCGCGTTCCGCGGCCAGAACGCGGTACTGGACGGCGGATGGGACAGAATTCCCCCATGGCAGCTGACGGGAGCGAGTACGTCGACGAGATCAAGGCCCTCGTCTGCGAGACCTTCGACGTCGATCCGGAGACCATCGACGAGAACACGCCCTTCGCCGAGATGGGCGTCGACTCCCGGCGCCGTGTCCGGCTCCTGGCGACCGTCGAGGTGGAGTTCGGTGTCGACCTCGACCTCGACGAGCTGGACCGCCTTGTCGACATCCGGAGCGCGGCGACCGTGCTCGCCGAAGCCGTCGAGGCGGGCGCGAAGCCGCGAAAACGCGGTCTACCAGGCTTCTTGCGCCGAAATCGTTTGAGTTAGCAAAGGTGTGAATGTCCCTGCGGGCCGGATGACCGGTGGGTACATTCTGTGTGCATATGCGACGGCACCTGATGCCGCCGGCGTGCGTCGTAGGTAGGACAACGAGGCGGATACAGCGGGACGAAGGGGGCACCGGTCATGCCGGACGGGGGCTACAAAGCCGATTCAGAGGCGATGCTCACGGCGTCGACGTCGTTGGAGCGCGCGGCTGAGAAAACGACGTCCGAGGCGGGGAAGGTGGGGCCGACCCAGGTCGGGCCCGAGAACTTCGGCCGGGTCCACAAGGACTACCAAAAGGGCTACGCCACCGGGATTCTCGCCATTTCCGACGCGATGAAGGGTTACGCGGGCCAGCTCACCCAGCTCGCCGGCGGAGTCAGCACCGCGTCGACCCGCTACACCTCTTCCGACCAGGCGAACGCCGCGGCTGCCAACAAGGCGGGAGCCCAGTAATGAGTCAACCGACGCAGGCACAGATCGACGAAATGCTGAAGGACCCCTACGTCACTCAGGGCACCAAAGACGCCTTGATGCTGCCGTGGAACAGGGAAGCGGCATACAAGAAGGCCGTCGCCGAACGGGACTCGAACGCGGCCGGGGACAAGAAGCAGGCGGCCGAAACGAAGCAGGCCGACAAGGACCTCGACGCCATGTCCCGGCCCGCCGCCGGGGGTTCGACGACCAAATCCGACCAGGTGCTCGACCTCGGAAAGCCGGCACTGGACTTCTTCTCCGACTGGGCCGAGCAGGTCTGGAACAAGATGCCGGAGAAGTCGGGCGAAATCAGCTACAAGACCGACATCTGGGACCGGTTCCACGAGAACCGCGAGATCAATTTCCAGAAGATGTTCGACGAGGTCGAGGATCTCGCCGACGCCAAGAAGATCGTCGAGCAGACCCAGAGGGACGCGTCTTCGGCGCTGACCACGCTCTTCCACGATTGGAAGGGCGAGGGCGCGACGGCCGCGAAGGTCAAGTACGAGCAGCGGATCCAGCCTGACGCGAAGGAACTCATCGCGCAGATGGACGGCGCCATCAAGCTGGTGCCTTCGACCATCGACAAGATCTACAGCGCGCTCAAGCTGAAGGTCGACGAGACGCTGAAGCTCCGGGTCGACAAGGTCGCGACGGCGCCCCTGTACATCGCGAAGCAGGTCGTCGACATCGCGAACGGCAAGGTCGACTCCAAAGAAAAGCTCATGGACGTCGCGTACTGGCTCGACTCCGCGTGTCCGGGCAACAACCTCGCCGAACGGCTGCGTCATGACGACTGCAAGCTGAACGACGAGAACAAGGATTACGCGATCGGGGCCGCGAAGCAGTGGCTGAAGGGTTCGTTCGCCACCGAGTTCGGTGAGCGGTACGAGAACTTCAAGAAGCTCTGCAAGAACGCGACCGAGACGATCAACACGCAGTACCACGAGCTTTCGCGGTTCATGGAGGACTACACGAACCCGTTCCCCGCGCCCGGCTCCGAGAAGCCGCCCGCCGACGACGGCAAGGGCAAGGGCAAGGGCAACGACACCGGCGGCGGTGGGAACACCGGCGGCGGCACCGGTGGCGGGAGTGGCACTGGCGGTGGAAGCGGCAGTGGTGGCGGTGCGAGCACGCCGCCGGCCGCGGAGGTCCCCGAGACGCCGAAGCCGGAGGAGAAGCCGGCCGAGGGCACGAACCCGGTCACCGGCAAGCCGCTGGAAATCGACCCCGAGACCGGCAAGCCGTACCCGATCGACCCCTCGACGGGTGAGGCGATCAAGGACGGCATCGACGGTCAGGACACCATGACCGTCCAAAAGGGCGACAACAAGATCGAGATGACCGAGCCGGACAAAGACGGCAAAATGGACATCAAGGTCGACGACGGCAAGGGCAACGAGAAGGACTACAAGCTCGACTTCGGCGACCCGAAGGGCGAGGACGGCAAGCCTGGCGAAGAGGGCAAGGACCTCAAGGAAGGCGAGTTCGGGCCGAAGGGCACCGTCAAGGAAGGCGAGCCCGGTCCCGACGGCGTCTACCGGCCCGGCCCGGACGGCAAGATCCACATCCAGGACGGCAACCTCAAGATCACCGCCGAGCAGCCGGACGGCCCGAACGGCCCGACCGTGGTGACCGTCGACGACGGCAAGGGCGAGCCGACCACCTACACCCTCGACGAAAAGGGTGAGAAGAAAGAGCTTAAGCCTGGCGAAGACCTCAAGAACGGCCTCGACGACCGGAATCCCGGCAACCCGCAGCCCGGCAAGACCGACGACATTCGGACGATGCCCGCCCCGGCCGAGGCAGGGATGGCGCCCGCTGGAGGCGGCAGCAGTGGCTTCAGCGCACCTGGCGGCGTCGAGGTCGGTGTCGGTGCCGAGGGGACCGCTGGGGTGTCCGCGGGAGCTGAAGCCGCTGGTGGCGGTGGTGCTTCGGGTGCCGGTGCCGATGGCACCGCGCCGGCCGCGAGCGGCGGCGGAGGCGGGGGCAGCTTCGAAGGCGCGCTCGGAAGCCCCATCGAAGGTGCTTCTTCGGGGGCGCTGAACGAAGCCGGCTCGCTGGAAGCTGGAATGCAGTCCGGAGGCGGCGCGCAGCCGGCCGGGGCCGAAGGCGGTCTCGGGATGGCTCCCGGCGGGATGGACCCTGCGCCCGCGGGTGCGGGCGGTGCCGGAAGCTCGCCCGCCGGAATGGGCGGCATGATGGGTGGCATGGGCGCCATGGGCGGCGCGGCAGGCGGTGGCGGGGGTGACACGCAGCGCGGGTCGAGCCAGTACCGCGTCGAGGGTGGCATTTTCGAGACCAGTGGTGCGGGCGGCCGGATCAGCGGATCGCTCGACGACGAGGGTGGCGACCGTTCGATCAGTTACGAGCGATGATCGCCTGACCGGGGAACGAGGGAGGACCGATGAGCGCTGTCGACCGGCTGGCGGCCGCCATGTCCAGGCAGGACGCCGCCATCACGGAGCAGTTGGAGCAGCGCGGGCTGCGGGAGCGGCATCTCGCCGACGCCAAGGCCCAGGCGGTGGAGACCATGCAGAAGGACGCCGCCATCCACGACAAGTACGCCGCTCACATGCAGGAGCTGGGGAAGCGGAGCAAGGAGGCGGGTGGCTGGCTGACCGGCAAGACGACCGCCGACCGCAGCCACACCATCGGCTTCGACATCGAGGACGACGACAAGCCGGACGCCCGGTTCGCCGAGTTCGGTGCGCGTCCTGACGTGTCGCGGCCGGCTCCGCCTCCGCCGCCTCCTCCGGTCGCCCCCGGGGTGCCCGGGATGCCGGCGACGGTCGACGTCCCGCCCGCGGCGGCGACGCCCGCTCCGGGTGCCGCGGCGCCTGAGGCGCCCGGCACGCCCGCGCGTCGTCGTGGTCGTCACGCCCGTGATGACAAGGGCTTCGACGACGACGACTTCTCGAACAACTCGTGGATGGTCGACTGACCTGCTTCGGCACCGGATCGCGTTTAGCGGGCTAAACGCGATCCGGGCGGTCAGGCGGCGGGTTCGTCCTGGAGCTCGATGGGGGCGCGTTTGACGTCGGCGTCCAGCAGAGGCTGGTACTTCGTCGTCCCCGTCAGGTGCGTGAGGAAGAACGCGGTGAACAGCGCCCGCGCCAGTTGCTGGGTCCCGCGGTGCGGCTTCCCGTGCAGCAGCAGCTGGCTCCAGTGCCTGCCTTCGGTGACGCCGAGGTGCGACGACTTCCCGAGCTTCCGCAGCTGCACCGGCCCGCCCCACGCGTCCGCGATGGCCTCGGCATGGCCGACCGGCGGCGCGACCAGGTCTTCGCTCGCCGCGAGATGCAGGCCGGGCACGGTCACCGACCGGGCCGACACCGTCGCCGGCGGCAGCGTCTGGGCCGGGGTGATGGTCGCGACGGCGCGGATCTCGGGTCGCTCGTCGTTCTCGGCCGCCTGCGCGGCGGCCAGCACCGCCGAACCGCCGCCGGTCGAGTGCCCGGCCAGGCCGAGCTTCGCCGGGTCGACGCTGATGCCGTCCGGTCCGAGGCGGACCGTCGTGATCAGCTCGAGCGTGGTGAGCAGGTCGCCGGCCAGCAGCCGGTGCGAAGGCAGCGGCCCGCGCTGGGTGGCCGGAGCCGCCGCGACGATGCCCCAGCTCGCGAGGTGCCGGAGCAGGTGCCGGTAGCTCCCGGTCGGCTGAAGCCAGCCGTGCCCGAAGGCGATCGCGGGCAGACCGAGCCCGGAACGGGGCGTGAACACGACACCGGGCAGTCCGACCAGGGCGAGGTTGCCGCGCAGAACGTCGTGCGGACCTGGGTGGGACAGCTCCGCGAGCAGCTGCTTGGGCTTGCTGGCCATGGTCGTGACCTTACTGCCCGCACCCCCGTCCGGCCCGCGCGCCGCCCCACGCGTCGCGTTTAGCCCGCTAAAGGCGACACGTGGGCGCCCGGGCGAGGGGGCCGGATTCCCGTCGTTAGGCTGGTGGCCGTGTGTGGAATCGTGGGATACGTCGGACACCGCCCGGCCCTGGACGTCGTCATCGGCGGCCTGCGCAGGATGGAGTACCGCGGCTATGACTCGGCAGGCGTCGCGGTCCTCGACGGCGCCGGCGCGCTGAACGTCGAGCGCAAGGCGGGCCGCCTGGCCAACCTGGAGACCCAGCTCGACGCCGTCGGCAGGGACGCCTTCACCGGCACCGCCGGGATGGGCCACACCCGCTGGGCCACCCACGGCGCCCCGGTCGACCGCAACTCGCACCCGCACCGCGACGCCTCGCAGCGCGTCGCCGTCGTGCACAACGGCATCATCGAGAACTTCGCCGCCCTGCGCGCCGAGCTCGAGGCCGAAGGCGTCGAGATGGCGAGCGACACCGACTCCGAGACCGCCGCGCACCTGATCGCCCGCGCGTACACCGAGGGCGACACGAAGGGCGACTTCGCGGCCAGCGTCGCCGCGGTCTGCCGTCGTCTCGAGGGCGCGTTCACCCTGGTCGTGACCGTCGCCGACCAGCCGGACACCGTCGTCGCCGCCCGCCGTTCTTCGCCGCTGGTCGTCGGCGTCGGCGAGGGGGAGCACTTCGTCGCTTCCGACGTCGCCGCGTTCATCGAGCACACCCGCGAGGCCGTCGAGCTCGGCCAGGACCAGCTCGTCGTGATCACCCGCGACGGCTACGAGGTCACCGACTTCCACGGCGACGCCGCCCAGGCCAAGCCGTTCACCGTCGACTGGGACCTCTCGGCCGCGGAAAAGGGCGGCCACGAGTACTTCATGCTCAAGGAGATCGAGGAGCAGCCGGAGGCGCTGGCGAACACGCTGCGCGGCCACTTCGACGGCGGCCGGATCATCCTCGACGAGCAGCGCATCTCCGACCAGGACCTGCGTGACGTCGACAAGGTCTTCGTCGTCGCCTGCGGTTCCGCGTACCACTCGGGCCTCGTCGCCAAGTACGCGATCGAGCACTGGTGCCGCCTCCCGGTCGAGGTCGAGCTCGCCAGTGAGTTCCGTTACCGCGACCCGGTGCTGGACCGCGCGACGCTGGTCGTCGCCGTCTCCCAGTCTGGCGAGACCGCGGACACCCTCGAAGCCGTCCGCCACGCGCGCGAGCAGAAGGCCCGCGTCCTGGCCGTCTGCAACACCAACGGCGCGCAGATCCCGCGTGAGTCGGACGCCGTCCTCTACACGCACGCCGGTCCGGAGATCGGCGTCGCCTCGACCAAGGCGTTCCTCGCGCAGATCGCCGCCAACTACCTGGTCGGCCTGGCGCTCGCGCAGGCCCGCGGCACCAAGTACCCGGACGAGGTCGCCCGCGAGTTCGCCGAACTCGAAGCGATGCCCGCCGCGGTGCAGAAGGTCCTGTCCACTGTGGACCAGGTCCGCGACCTCGGCCGCCGGATCGCCGACTCGAAGGCCGTGCTGTTCCTCGGCCGTCACGTCGGTTTCCCGGTCGCCCTCGAAGGTGCGCTGAAGCTCAAGGAACTGGCGTACATGCACGCCGAGGGCTTCGCCGCCGGCGAGCTCAAGCACGGCCCGATCGCGCTGATCGAAGAGGGCCTGCCCGTCGTCGTGGTGATGCCCTCGCCCAAGGGGCGGGCGGTGCTGCACTCGAAGCTGGTGTCGAACATCAGCGAGATCCAGGCGCGCGGTGCCCGCACGATCGTGATCGCGGAGGAGGGCGACGAGACCGTCCGCCCGTTCGCCGACGAGCTGATCGAGATCCCGGCCGTCCCCACCCTGCTGCAGCCGCTGGTCTCCACGGTGCCGCTGCAGGTGCTGGCCGCCGAGATCGCCCGCACGCGCGGGTACGACGTCGACAAGCCGCGTAACCTGGCGAAGTCGGTCACCGTCGAGTAGAGACCGGAGGCGTCGTGCAGGGAATCTGGACCACGGAACGGATTCGCGCGGCGGAAGACCGGTTGCTCGCCGTCACCCCCGACGGCGAGCTCATGCGGCGCGCGGCTTTCGGTCTTTCCGTGCACGCCGCTGAAATGCTGGCCGAACACACGGGCTCGGTGTCCGGGCGGCGGGTGACGCTGCTCGTCGGGTCGGGGAACAACGGCGGTGACGCCTTGTGGGCCGGCGCGTTCCTGCGCCGCCGAAACGTGGCCGTCTCCGCGATCCTGCTGAAGCCCGAACGCGCGCACGGCCCGGGTTTGGCGGCGTTGAAGCGATCCGGTGGCAGGGTAGTGTCCCTTGAGGACGGTCCACAGTGGATCCGGCGAGCCGATCTCGTCGTCGACGGGATCGTCGGTATCTCGGCGCGCGGGCCGTTGCGGCCGGACGCCGCCGCGCTGCTGGAGTACGTGAGCGCTCCGGTGCTGGCCGTCGATCTGCCGAGCGGGGTGGATCCGGACACCGGCGCCGTCGACGGTCCGGCGGTCGTGGCCGACCGGACGGTCACGTTCGGCGCGCTCAAGCCGGTGCACGCCCTCGCGCCCGCGTCCTGCGGCGAGGTCTCCCTGGTGGACATCGGGCTGCGGCTCAGCGAGCCCGATCTTCAGCGGCTCGATACGGCCGACGTCGCCGCTGCGTGGCCGGTGCCGGGGCCGGACGACGACAAGTACAGCCAGGGCGTGGTCGGGGTGGCCGCCGGGTCGGCGACGTATCCGGGCGCGGCCGTGCTCGCGGCCGGTGCGGCGGTGCGGGCGACGTCCGGGCTGGTGCGGTACGCCGGTCATGCCGCGGATGTCGTGCGCGGGCACTGGCCCGAGGTGATCGCGACGGGTTCGGTGACCGACGCGGGCCGGGTGCAGGCGTGGGTCGTCGGGCCGGGGATCGGGACCGGGCACGAGGGACGGGACGTGCTCAGGTTCGTACTCGGTCGCGGCGTGCCGGTGTGCGCGGACGCCGACGCGACGACGATCATCGCGCGCTCACCCGACGTGCTGGACGCGCGCGATCCGGACACGCCGCTCGTGCTGACTCCGCACGCGGGGGAGTTCGAGCGGCTGATGGGTTCGCCGCCGGGGGCGGACCGGGTCGCGGCGGCGCGGGCGGCGGCGCGGAAGTACGACGCCGTCGTGCTCCTGAAAGGACACTGCACGGTGGTCGCGGCGCCGGACGGGCGCGCGCTGGTGAACACGCCGCGGGGGTCGTGGCTCGCGACGGCGGGTTCGGGGGACGTGCTGTCCGGTCTGCTCGGCGCGCTGCTCGCGTCCGGGCTCGATCCGTGGCTGGCGGCCGGGGCGGCCGCGCACGTCCACTCGCTCGCCGGCTCGCTCGCCGCCGATGACGCCCCCACCTCGGCCTCCGGCATCCTCGGCGCGATCCCCGATGCCCTCCGGTCCGTCCGTTCCCTGACCTCCTGACCACGGCCCCGACCTGCGTTTAGCCCCCTAACTGCGCTCTGCGGGCGGGCGCCGTCAGATATCCACATTCTGCGGGCGGGCGCCATCAGAGCGCGATTAGGGGGCTAAACGCAGGTCGGCGGGGCAGGCGGCGCGAGTGGGAAAAAATGCGGGAGTTATCGAGTTACGTGTTAACTCCGGGCGAATAATCTGGTAAGAAGCAGGTGTGAGCGCCGACACCCACCCCGCCGAGACCGCGATGGTCCGGGTCGTGAACGGTGTCGCCCATGTCTAAGACCAGGCCCTCGGACGCCGCCGTCGAGCACCGGCGCCAGGAGATCCTCGACCACGTCATCGCCACCGGCGAGGTCCGCATCGACGACCTCACCACCCGCTTCGGCGTCAGCCTGATGACGATGCACCGCGACCTCGACGACCTCGCCGACCGCCGTCTCCTCCGCAAACTCCGCGGCAAGGTCGAGGCCTACCCCGCGACGACCATGGAGTCGGCCGCCCGTTTCCGCGACACCTTCAACCAGGCCACCAAGGACGCGCTCGGCGAGGCCGCCGCGGCGCACGTCCACTCCGGCCAGACGGTCTTCGTCGACGACTCGACGACGCTCTTCCCGCTCGTCCGCCGCCTCGGCCAGGTCGAGGACCTCACCGTCCTCACCAACTCGCTCGAAGCCGCCCGCATCCTCGGGCCGGCCAAGAGCGTCGAGGTCGTCCTGGCGGGCGGGCGCTACCACCACGAGTTCGACTCATGCGCCGGCCCGGACGTAGTCGCGTTCCTCGACCGCACGCACGCCGACATCGCGTTCGTCTCGGTCGCCGCGGTCGCGGTCGGCCGCCTGTTCCACCCGGTCCAGGACTACGCCGAGCTCAAGAAGGCCGCGCTGCGCACCGCCGATCGCAACGTCCTGGTCGTCGACAACTCTAAGTTCGGCCGCACCGCCACCTACGCGTACGGCGACATCGGCGACTACGACCTCCTGATCACCGACGAAGAGACGCCGACCGAGGAGATCGAGGCGGCGCTGACCGCGGGCACCGCCATCGAGCAGGTCGAATGCGCACCGGAGGGGCCGGAATATGAGTTCTGACCTGGTCGCCGGAATCGACTCGTCCACCCAGTCGACGAAGGTCGTCGTCTGCGACGCGAACACCGGCGAGATCGTCCGCACCGGCCGCGCTTCGCACCCCGACGGCACCGAGGTCGCCCCCGCCGCGTGGTGGGACGCGTTCCGTGAGGCCACGGACAGCCTTCTCGATGGCGTCGGCGCCATCGGCATCGGTGGTCAGCAGCACGGCATGGTCACCCTCGACGAGGCCGGCGAGGTCGTCCGGCCCGCGTTGCTGTGGAACGACACCCGGTCCGCGAAGGCGGCCGAAGACCTCGGCTCCGAACTCGGTGCCGAGTACTGGGCTAAGTCCGTCGGCTCTCTCCCGGTCGCCAGCTTCACCGTCACGAAGCTGCGTTGGATGGCGGAGAACGAGCCCGAGCTGGCCGATCGCGTCGCCCGTGTCCTGCTCCCGCACGACTGGCTGACCTGGCGGCTGCTGGGCGACGGCGCCGAGCCGGTCACCGACCGCGGCGACGCTTCCGGCACCGGGTACTTCTCGCCCGCCACCGGCGAATACCGCCAAGACCTCCTCGCGCACGCCTTCGGCGGCCGCACTCCCGAGCTGCCCAGGGTCATCGGCCCGGCCGAAGCCGCAGGCCACACCCCGGACGGGATCCTGGTTTCGGCCGGAACCGGCGACAACATGGCCGCCGCGCTCGGTCTCGAACTCGTCCCCGGCGACGTCGTCGTCTCGCTCGGTACCAGCGGCACCGTGTTCGGCGTCTCCGAGACGCCGAGCGCCGACCCCTCCGGCATCGTCGCGGGGTTCGCCGACGCCACCGGCCGGTTCCTCCCGCTGGCCTGCACCCTCAACGCGGCCCGCGTGCTCACGGCCACGTCCGCGATGCTCGGCGTCGAACTCGCCGAGTTCGACAAGCTGGCGCTCGCCGCCACGCCCGGTTCCGGCGGCCCCACCTTCCTGCCGTACCTCGACGGTGAGCGGACGCCGAACCTTCCGGACGCCAAGGGCACGCTCTCCGGCCTGACCCGCGCGAACATGACGCCCGAAAACCTCGCGCGCGCGGCCGTCGAAGGCATGCTGTGCGGTCTGGCCGCCGGCCTCGACGCGCTGCGCGAGCAGGGGCTCGAAGTCCGTCGCGTCCTCCTGATCGGCGGTGGCGCGCAGTCGGCCGCCGTCCGCGTGGTCGCGCCGATCGTGTTCGGCGTGCCCGTCGTCATCCCCGAAGTCGCCGAGTACGTCGCGGTCGGTGCCGCGCGGCAGGCGGCCTGGGCCCTCGCTTCCAGCACGGAACCTCCCCGCTGGCAGGAACAGCACGGCTGCACCCCACTCGAGCCGACCGAAGCGGACCGCGCCGAAGGGCGCCGGATCCAGCAGCGGCACCTCGAAGCCCGCGAACTCGGGCACGGCATTTCCGCGAAACCGAAAGAGGACTGAACCGATGGCCACGATCACCTACGACAAGGCGACCCGGCGCTACGCGGGCTCCGAGCGGCCCGCCGTGGACGCACTCGACCTCGAAATCGCCGACGGCGAGTTCCTCGTGCTGGTCGGTCCGTCCGGCTGCGGCAAGTCCACCAGCCTGCGGATGCTCGCCGGCCTTGAGGACATCGACGAAGGCGCCGTGTGGATCGGCGACCGCGACGTCACGCAGTTGCCGCCGCGCGCCCGCGACATCGCGATGGTGTTCCAGAACTACGCGCTGTACCCGCACATGACCGTGGGCCAGAACATGGGCTTCGCGCTGAAGATCGCGGGCCGCCCGGCTTCGGAGATCAAGCAGAAGGTGCTCGACGCGGCCAAGCTGCTGGACATCGAGCAGTACCTCGACCGCAAGCCGAAGGCTCTCTCCGGTGGTCAGCGCCAGCGCGTCGCGATGGGCCGCGCCATCGTGCGTGAGCCGCAGGTCTTCCTCATGGACGAGCCGCTGTCGAACCTCGACGCGAAGCTGCGTGTCTCCACCCGTACGCAGATCGCCGCGCTGCAGCGCCGCCTCGGCGTCACCACCGTGTACGTCACGCACGACCAGGTCGAGGCCATGACGATGGGCGACCGGGTCGCCGTCCTCTCGGACGGTCTCCTGCAGCAGTGCGACACCCCGCGCGCCCTGTACGACAAGCCCGCAAACGCTTTCGTCGCCGGTTTCATCGGCTCGCCCGCGATGAACCTCGTCACCGCGAAGCTCACCGAAGACGGTGCCGAGCTGGGTGGCGCCCGGGTGCCGCTGACCCGCGAGATCCTCGCCAAGGCCGAAGGCGACACGGTCACCCTCGGCTTCCGTCCCGAGTCGCTCGAGGTGACCACCAGCGAAGACGGCACGCTGCCGATCAAGGTCGACCTCGTCGAGGAGCTCGGCTCGGACGCGTACGTCTACGGCAAGCTGGCCGAGACCGACGCCGAGGGCTCGAAGTCGAACGTCGTCACCCGGGTGGACCCGCGCACGCCGCCGACCATGGGCGACACGCTGCACCTGCGGATCCGTCCCGACGAGCTGCACGTGTTCTCCGCCACCGACGGGGCGCGCCTGTCCTGAGCCGGTTCGTGGGAAACTGGTGGTCGTTATGACCGCCAGTTTCCCGCGTGCCGAGGTCGTCATCGACCTGTCCGCCATCCGGCACAACGTCGCCCTGCTCGCTTCCCGCGCCCCCTCGGCCCAGACGATGGCCGTGGTCAAGGCCGACGGCTACGGGCATGGCGCCCTCGAGGTCGCCCGGGCCGCCGTCGAGGGCGGGGCCACCTGGCTGGGCACCTGCTCCCTCGGCGAGGCGCTCGCGCTGCGCCGGGCCGGGATCGGGGTCCGGCTCTTCAGCTGGCTCGACACTCCTGAAACCGACTTCGCGCCCGCTGTCGCCGAAGACATCGACGTCGCCGTGAGCTCCCTGGACGAGCTCGCCCGCGTGGCCGACGGCGCGCGCCGGGCACGCGACTTTAGCGGGCTAAACGCGATTTGCCGGGTTCACCTCAAGATCGACACCGGGCTCAGCCGAAATGGCTGCCCACCTGCGGAATGGCCGGCCTTGGTCAAGGCCGCGGCGGCCGCGAAGCCGCTCATCGAGGTCGTCGCCATCTGGTCGCACCTCGCCTGCGCCGACGAGCCGGGCCACCCCTCCATCGACGCGCAGGCCAAGCGGTTCGACGAGGCCTACGACATCGCCCGCGCGGCCGGCCTGAACCCGATGCGGCATATCGCGAACTCCGCCGCCGTACTGACCAGGCCCGACCTGCACTTCGACCTCGTGCGCCCCGGGATCGCAATCTACGGGCTGAACCCGGTGCCCACCGAAGACGATCTCCGCCCGGCGATGACCTTCAAATCGTCGGTCGTGCTCACAAAGCGGATCCCGGCCGGCGAATCCGTCTCCTACGGCCACAGCTGGACGGCCGAGCGCGATACCACCCTCGCCCTCGTCCCGGTCGGCTACGCGGACGGTGTGCCGCGGTCGCTGTCCGGCCGCATGGACGTATGGCTCGCCGGGAAGCGGCGGCCGGTCGTCGGCCGCGTCTGCATGGACCAGCTGATCGTCGACTGCGGAGACGAAGAACCGGCCGTCGGCAGCGAAGTGATCCTCTTCGGCCAAGGCACGTTCAGCGAGCCGACCGCGCGGGAATGGGCCGACAAGCTGGGCACGATCGACTACGAGATCGTGACTTCGATGTACCGCCCGCGGGTCCACCGGACGTATCTGGAGGCAGGCTCGTGACACCTTCACGAAGACTGCTGGCCATCGTCGGCGGCGTCGGTGCGGTGGCCACCGGCACCGCCGCCGCGATCGCCGTCGCCGCACAGCAGCGGCGGCAGAGTGAGGATCCGTTCGTGGACGAGCCGTTGGGGGACCTCGCACCGGATCGGACGTCGACAGTGGCGGCGGAGGACGGCACGCCGCTCGCGGTCGAGGAGATCGATCCGGCCGATGGGGGAGAACCGGAGCTGACCGTCGTCGGCGTGCACGGTTTCGCGTTGTCGAAGCGCTGCTGGCACTTTCAGCGGCGAGACCTCGCGTCGCTGAAGCTGCCGCGGGTGCGTCAGATCTACTACGACCATCGCGGGCACGGGCAATCCGGCGCCGCGACCGCCGAGACCAGCACCATCGAGCAGCTGGCGCGCGACCTCGACATGGTCCTGCGCTCGGTGGTGCCGGAGGGGCCCATCGTGCTCATGGGGCACTCGATGGGCGGCATGGTGATCATGGAGCTCGCCGCGGAGCATCCCGAACTCTTCGACGACCGGGTCTGCGGCGTCGCGTTCATCGCGACCGCCGCGGGCGAGGTCGGCGCCCGGGGGCTGCCGCGTTCGCTGCTGTCGAAGTACAACCCGCTCACGCGAGGCGTCGGCGGGCTGGCCGGCTGGCAGCCCGGCCTGGTCGAGTTCGTGCGCGCGGCGGGCGGGCAGCTGACCCGGCAAGCCGTGCGCAGGCTGGCTTTCGGCAGCCGTGACGTGTCGCCGCGGCTCGTCGACTTCATGCTGGAAATGCTCGAAGTGACGCCGGTGCGCGGGCTCGTGAACTTCGTCGACACGCTCGGCAGCCACAACCGGTACGCCGCGCTCGCCGGGCTGAAGCACGCGCACGTGCTGGTCGTCGGCGGGGATTCCGACCGGTTCACGCCGATCGCGCACGCCGAGCGGATCGCGGCGGAGCTGCCCGACGCGGAGCTGGTGCGCGTCCGGGGCGCGGGGCACATGGTGCAGCTGGAACAACCCGAACTGGTGAACAGCCACCTGATCGACTTGGTGCAACGATGCACGGGCACCGATGGTGAGACTTCCGAACGGCGGACCTGGTGGTGGCAACGCTGATGAATTTCGCTTTCCCGACTCCCGAGGCGACCATGGATTTCGGGCGTGAGCTCGGGCGTTCGCTGCGCGCGGGCGATCTGGTGCTGCTCGCCGGGCCGCTCGGGGCGGGCAAGACGACGCTGACCCGCGGGATCGCGGACGGTCTCGGCGTCGGCGGGCGGGTCAGCTCGCCGACGTTCGTGCTGGCCCGGGTGCATCCGGCGGGTGCGGCCGGGGTCGCGCTGGTGCACGTCGACGCGTACCGGCTCGGCGGGGATCTCTCGCAGCTGGACGACCTGGACCTCGACACCGAACTGGAGCGGTCGGCCCTGGTCGTCGAGTGGGGCGAGGGAGCGGCCGAGCGCCTGTCGGACGACTACCTCGTCGTACGCCTGGAGCGCCGGGAAGACGATGTCCGCCTGGTCACCCTGGAGCCGCACGGCACCTGGGCCACCCGCACGCCCGACCTGCGTTTAGCGGGCTAAACGCGATCCGGCCGCCCGACCTGCGTTTAGCCCCCTAATCGCGATCTGTGCGGGGCGACCTGCGTTTAGCGGGCTAAACGCGATCCGCAGGGCGCACGACGGAACGCGCGATTCCCAGGGCCACCAGGTCTTGGGGGCGTAGTCGCAGCCGGTCGGCGAGAGCGGGGACTTCGTCGGCGGGCAGCTTGAGGATCGCCGCGGCCGCCTCGGGCGACGTCACCGAGAAGTAAGCGCTGGGCGTCACCCAGGTCGACCCCGGCGCCGCGAACGCGAGCGCGCCCCCGGAACCGCCTTCCCCGATCACCAGCGTGGTGATCGGCACGGCCGCGCTCGCGACCGCCTCGAACAACTCCGCGATCGTCGCGCCCGCACCGGCCCGCTCGGCTGCCTCGTCGTTCGCCGCTCCGGGAGTGTCGACGAGGGTGAGGACCGGGATCCCGAGCCTCGACGCGAGCCGCACCAGACGCGCCGCGGTCCGGAACCCCGCGGGCAGCGTCGCCGTTCCGCACTGCGCCGCGTACGCGATCGCTCGGCCGCTTCGCCAGCCGAAGCCGCACGAGACTCCGGAGTCGACTCCGCCGCACCTGTCGCCCGAGACCTCCTCGCGCCAGTCGAAGTACGCGTCGAGATACTCCGCAGCCCTCGGCCGCTCAGCGGAGCGCGCCGCTTGGACCGCATCCCAACCGGTTTCAGGCAGGTCCGTGGACCCGAGCGCTCCAGGTGGTTCGGCGGCTTCCGTCGTCGACGAAGTCAGTAAGCGCAGCCACCGTTCCAGCGTCGAAGGAAGTTCGGCCGGCGTCACGATCTGATCCACCTGGCCCCAAGCGAGCTTCGCCTCGGCCGTGTACGCCTCCGTGGACGCGCCGGCGGGCCGCACGCGAGAACCGGCGAAGCCGACCTGTGCCCCGGGCTGTGCGAGGACGACGTCAGCGCTCGCACCGAGCGTCGCCCATCCGCCACCCGTGGTCGGATCGCGCAACACCGAGATCTGTGGCACCGACCGGGCCCCGGCCGCTGCCCGCGCGATGCGCTGCGACTGCGAAAGCGCCAGCATCCCGTGCTGCATGCGGCTGCCGCCGGTCGCGATCAGCGACACCACCGGCAACCGTGACTCCACGGCCCGCGCGAACGCCGCCTCGACGCGATCACCGGTCCGCCTGCCGATCGAACCGCCCAGGAAGCCGAACTCGAAAGCGATCACCACCGCCTCGACGTCACCGATCTTGGCGGTCCCGCAGAGCACAGACTCGCTCTCGCCTGTCCGCTCCTCGGCGGTTTCGCGTGCCGATCGATAGCCCGGCCAGCCGATCGGCCCGTCGTTCGGCTCCTCGGAACGCGGAACGTCCAGATCCTCGAAACCGGTGGTGATCTCCTTGATGACAGCCCGCGCCGAGGGCCTGTTCATCCGAGTGCCCGCTTCATGACCTTGCCCATGTCATTGCGCGGCAACGCTTCCAGATAGCGGACCACCCGAGGCCGTTTGTGCGGCGACAACAGGCGGGCGACGTGGTCGGCGAGCTCCGACTCCGCCGGCCGCTCTCCCTCGGGCACCACCCAGGCCACGATGCGCTCGCCGAGGTCGTCGTCGGGCTCGCCGGTCACCGCGACCTCCGCGACACCGGGATGGTCCATGAGCGCGTTCTCGATCTCGCCCGCGCCGATCTTGTAGCCGCCACTCTTGATCAGATCCGTCGCCTTCCGGCCGACGATCTTCACGTAGCCGGCCACGTCGCGGGTCGCCATGTCGCCGGTCCGGAACCAGCCGTCGTCAAAAGCGGCTTCGGTGGCGTCTGGGCGGTTGAGGTACTCGGTGAACAGGTTCGGCCCGCGGACCTGGATCTCGCCGACGGTCTCGACCTCCTCGACAGGCACGCCCGACTCGTCGACGAGGCGCACATCGACGCCGCGCAACGGGACACCGACGGTCCCGGGAACGTGCTCACCGTCGGCGCGGATGCTGGTGTTCATGAGGGTTTCGGTCATGCCGTAGCGCTCGATGACGCGCCTGCCGGTCGCCGCGGTGATGCGCTGATGGTCGTGGACGGGCAACGCGGCCGATCCGGAGACGAGCAGCCGGGCGCTGCTCAGCGCCTCGGCGAGCGACGGGTCTTCGCCGACCTCGCCCGCGATGCGGTGGTACATCGTCGGGACGCCGAACATCATCGTCGCGCCGGTGGCGAGTTCGCGCGCGACGCCTTCGGTGGAGAAGCGACCGAGATGCCGGACCGAGCCGCCGCGCCGGAGCGGCCCGAGGATGCCGAGGATCAGGCCGTGCACGTGGAACAGCGGGAGACCGTGGACCAGGACGTCGTCGGCGGTCCATTCCCAGGCGTCTTCGAGCGCGTCGAGGGTGGTCGCGATCGCGCGCCGGGGGAGGACGACACCCTTGGGCGGGCCGGTGGTGCCGGAGGTGTAGACGATCAGCGCCGGGGCTTCGGCGTCCGGTTCCGCGGGGAGATCGACGGGTGAGCCTTCGAGAACAATGTCGCGTCGCGGCAGGTCGTCGAGACCGGTGGGCAGGTCGGTGCCCGGTTCGGCGAGGACGAGGACGGGCTCGCTGTCGGTGAGAATGTGCGCGAGTTCGCGCTCGCCGATTTTCGGGTTGAGCGGGATGGCGGGGACGCCCGCGAGCAGGGCGGCGATCACGGCGACGCTGGTGTGCACCGTGGGCGTCGCCCAGACGGCGACGCGGCCGCTCGGCAGGTCGCGGGCGAGGGTGCCGGCGATGGCCGCGACGTCGGCGTAGGTGAGGGAGGTGTCGCCGAAGCGGAGCGCCTCCTTGTCGGAGCCGCTCGCCAGCGTGGGGAACAACCGATCGGGCACCGTGTGACCTCCTGCTCGACTCCGCCGGCCGGGGCGCTTGGAGCCAAGGAACCCCGCTTCCGAAACCGTACCCGCGCCAGCCGCCCGGGCCCTGCGACCTGCTTCACACCCCTCCGCCGACCTGCGTTTAGCCCCCTAATCGCGATCTGTGGGTCCGGGAGACGAGGGCCCCGCCGGATCGCCTTTAGCGGGGTAACTGCGATCCGGTGGGCGGCGGAGCCAGATCGCCTTTAGCCCCCTAATCGCGATCCGACGGCGGGGTGTCGGGGCCGGCGGCAGGCCTCGGTGCGCATCGCGTTTAGCCCGCTAAACGCGCTCCGGGCCACTGGTCGTAGGCTGGGTAACCGTGCTGGTACTGGCCATCGACACCTCGACCCCGGCGGTCACCGCGGGCCTCGTCGCCCTGGACGGCGACGCCCTCGAATCGCGCGGCGACCGCGTCACGGTCGACCCGCGCGCCCACGGCGAGCTGATCACGCCGCACGCCCTCGAAGCCGTCAAGGCCGCGGGCGTCACCCTTCGCGACCTCGACGCCATCGTCTGCGGCGTCGGCCCCGGCCCCTTCACCGGCCTTCGCGCCGGCATGGCCACCGCCGCGTCGCTCGCCCACGCCCTCGGCATCCCCGCGTACCCGGTGTGCAGTCTCGACGCGATCGCCGCCGACGTCGCCCCCGGCGAAGCGCCCTTCCTCGTCCTCACCGACGCGAGGCGCCGCGAGGTCTACTGGGCCGCGTACGCCGCCGACGGCGCCCGCACCGACGGCCCCCACGTCGAGCGGCCCGCGGACCTCCAGACCACCATCAAGGTCGCGGCGGGCGACGGCGCCCTCCTCTACGCGGACGCTCTCGGCGTCCAGCCGATCGAGCCGCGTTTCCCGTCGCCCCTCGGACTGGTGAAGGCCGCCCGCAAGGATTTCGGCGAAGAGCCCGCCCCGCTCACCCCGCTCTACCTCCGCCGCCCCGACGCCGTCGAACCGGCCGCGCGCAAGAAGGTGACCACGCCGTGAGGCTGGAATCCTTACGCCGCAAGGACATCCCGCGCTGTGTCGAGATAGAGAAGATCCTCTTCCCCGGCGATTCGCCCTGGACCGCCTACGCCTTCCACGCGGAACTCGACGCCGGTGGCTTCTACCTGGTCGCCCGTCCGGAGGAAAGCGACGAGGTCATCGGTTACGCCGGGCTCGCCGTCGTCGGCCGCCGCGGCGACTACGAGGCGAGCATCCACACGATCGGCGTCGACCCGGCTCACCAGCGCAACGGCATCGGCACCGTCCTGCTGAAAGCGCTCCTCGACCGCGCGGACGAGCTCGCCGCGCCCGTCTTCCTCGAAGTCCGCACCGACAACGACGCGGCGATCACGCTCTACGAGCGGCACGGTTTCGAACGCGTCGGCCTCCGGAAGCGCTACTACCAGCCTTCCGGCGCCGACGCCTACACGATGGCCCGCCCGCGGGCCCAGGTCCGAGACGAGGTGGCGGGCTGATGCCGCGCATCATCATGGGCATCGAGAGTTCGTGCGACGAGACCGGTGTCGGCCTCGTCCGCCTGCACGACGACGACACGGTCGAGCTCCTCGCCGACGAGGTCGCTTCCAGCGTCGACCAGCACGCCCGCTTCGGCGGCGTCGTACCCGAGGTCGCCAGCCGCGCGCACCTGGAGGCGATGGTCCCGACGGTCGAACGGGCCTTCGACAAGGCCGGGCTGAAGCTGTCCGATGTGGACGCCATCGCGGTCACCGCCGGACCCGGTCTCGCCGGTGCGCTCCTGGTCGGCGTCGCCGCCGCCAAGGCCTACGCCGCCGCGCTCGACATCCCGCTCTACGGCGTCAACCACCTGGCGGGGCACATCGCCGTCGACACGCTCCAGCACGGCCCGTTGCCCGAGCGCTGCCTCGCCCTGCTCGTGTCGGGCGGGCACACGCAATTGCTGCTGGTGGACGACATCGCCTCCGAGATCACCGAGCTCGGGTCCACTGTGGACGATGCCGCGGGCGAGGCCTACGACAAGGTCGCCCGCGTCCTCGGCCTGCCGTACCCGGGCGGCCCGCCCATCGACAAGGCCGCCAAGAACGGCGACGGTGCGGCCATCGCGTTCCCCAGGGGGATGACCGGACCGCGCGACGCCAAGTTCGACTTTTCCTTCTCCGGCTTGAAAACCGCGGTCGCCCGCTGGGTGGAGAGCGCGGAGCGCCGTGGCGAGGACATTCCCGTCGACGACGTCGCCGCGTCGTTCCAGGAGGCCGTCGCCGACGTCCTCACCATGAAGGCGATCCGCGCGGCCAAGGAACACGGCGTGGACACGCTGGTGATCTCCGGTGGCGTGGCGGCGAATTCACGACTGTCCGAACTCGCCGCCGAGCGCTGCGCCGAGGCCGGGATCACCCTGCGTGTCCCGCGGCCGCGCCTGTGCACGGACAACGGTGCGATGATCGCCGCGCTCGGTGCGCACGTGGTCGCCGCCGGACGGCCGCGAGCCTCGCTCGACTTCTCCGCCAACCCGGCCCTGCCGGTGCAGATCGTTTCGATCTAGCGGGATTCGGCGGCGGTGCGCGGCGCCGGGGCGAGATTGAGCAGCTCCTCCAGCGCCGCCACCGACAAGGCGGCGGCATTGCCGTTCCCATAAGGGTTTCCGGCGTGCGTCGGATGCAGATCGCCACGCAGGATCTTCGCCGCGGTGTCGGCGATGAGACCGGTGTCCGTCCCGACCAGCCAGGCGCAGCCCGCCTCGATCGCTTCGCGTCGTTCGGTGACGTCGCGCAGCACCAGGACGGGCGTGCCGAAGGTCGGCGCTTCCTCTTGGATGCCACCGGAATCGGTCAGGACGAGCTCGGCGATCCGCAGCGCGCGGACGAGATCGGGATATTCGAGCGGCTCGGTGATCGTCACCCGTGGCGTCCCGCCGAGCGCGGCCGTCACCTGGTCCCGCACGGCCGGATTGGGATGCACCGGGAACAGCACCTGGACGTCGCTGTGTTCCGCGACGATCAGTTCGATGGCCGCGAGCGTGCGGCTCAACGGCTCGCCCCATGACTCGCGCCGGTGAGACGTCACGAGGACGAGCCGCTCACCCGCCTCGGCGATTTCCATCTCCAGCAGGGCGAGCGCGGTGTCCCGCGCGGGGAGATCACGTTCGGCGATCGCGATCACGGCGTCGACGACGGTGTTGCCGGTGACGGCGATCCGCTGGCGCGGAACACCTTCCGTGCGCAGCGCGGCCGCGGCGCCGGGCGTCGGCGCGAGGTGCAGGGCGGCGATACGCGAGATCATCTGGCGCGTCCCCTCTTCGGGGAACGGCGCGGCGAGGTCGTGGGTGCGCAGTCCCGCTTCCAGATGCACGACCGGGATTCCCTGCCAGAACGCGGCGAGCGCGCCCGCGAGTCCCGTCGTCGTGTCGCCCTGGACGACGATCGCGGCCGGTGCGACCCGGCGCAGCACCTCGTCGAGCGCGGGAAGCAGGCCGGAGACCAGTTCCGCCTGGGTGCCGGTGGCCCTGGGCGGGGTGTCGAGCCAGGCGTCGACCGGCAGGCCGAACGGGATCAGCGCCTGTTCGACCATGCCCGGGTGTTGTCCACTGTGGACGAAGAACGGCCGCAGGTGCGGGTGGTCCGCCAGTGCCAGCGCCAGCGGCGCGAGCTTGACCGCCTCCGGCCGCGTCCCGGCCAGCAACATCACATCCACGCGTTCGCGCTCCTCATCCACGTTTCCGAGTGTCCCGCACAACGCGGGTGCCGGCCGCCGGCGTGCGAGGGGCCCACGCCGGCGGCCGTTCCGTCAAGAGGAGCGTCAGCTCCCCATCTCGCCGAGCCGTTTCGTGCGGCGGTAGCCCGCGATCACCGCGATGGTTCCGAGAACCAGCAGGATCACGCCGACGGCCAGCCACCAGCCGACATCGGCCCCGGTGGCGGCGAGGGCACCCACCCCGCCACCGGCGACGCCGACTCCGGCGCCAGGCAACTTGTACATTTCGACCTCACTTCACCCAGGTCAGGCGGTGGTCGCCGGACGCCGGTTGCGGACCACGCGGATGCCGACCGGGATGGCGACGGCACCGAGCAGGCCGAGACCGATCCACAGCCCGGCGCCCGAGGCGAGCGGCACGGGCAGACCGGCCGGACCGCAGGTGGCCGACGAGACGATCACGTCGCCGGAACCGAGCGGGGTGAGGGCGTCGCCGAGCAGCTTCACGTGGATGGCGTTGACCGTGAGGCTGCCGTCGGGGTTCTTGATCTGCTCGTTCAGGATGATCGTCGCGACGTTGACGGTGCCGAGCCCGACCTTGATCTGCGTGTTCGGGGCCGGCGTCGCGTCGACCGCGCCCGCGCTGCCGAAGTTCGCGCCGACCAGGTTGGTAGCGCCCTGCACACCCTTCTGGGTCGCGGTGCAGGTGGCTTCGACGACCTTGATACCGACGTCGCCGAGGGCACCCTTCAGCAGCGGCAAGCCGACATCGGCGGTGCTGGCCTTGGCCGTCACGGCACCGGAGTTGTCGTCGCGCTTGGCCTCGGTGTTGATCGCGCCCGCGGTCAGCACACCGGTGAGGTTGGCCTTCGCGAGGCTGTTGGTGGTCGGCCCGGAGGTTTTCGCCTCGGCGAGCGGCCCGGCCTTCACCGCGTCGAGGCCGAGGAGCTTCACATCGACCTTGACGCCATACGCGGAGCCGTCACCGGGGGCCGCCGAGGCGGGCACCGCACCGGCGAGAGCCACGCTCGCCACCACAGCGGCGAGTACTCCGCCTCGTCGCAAGAGGTGCGTGTTCTTCAACTGGTCCTCCGAATTGATTCGTGGGGGAGTTTCTCTGGATCTGCGGTCGGCACGAGGGCACAACCGTCGCGGACGAATCCTCAGCTGGCCTGACTCGGCTCGCGGATCGTCTATCGCCGAGTGTTTCTTAAATTGAACGGAAAACTGCGAGGATCACCGGATCGGGTGGTCCTCGGAGAAAATTTCGCAGGTCGCGGAACGTGTCACTCTTTCGGCCTAGTCAGTTTCTCCACGATCGTGCCGAAAGGGCCCATGATCACGTTGGAAATGCGAACCCCGGTCGAAAGGGCCGGTTCCCGCTGACTTACTCTCGTCGGCGAGTTCCTGTCCGCTGCGCCGGATCCCCGTCGTCTGCTGCGTCTTTCCTGAGAGGGTCACCGTGGCCGTTGCGAGCGCTCCTTTGCCGAGTTCCAACCGGTTTCCGCTGCGTATGGCGGTGCTGGCGGTGCTCGCCGTCGCGGTCGGCCTGGTGCTGGCCGAGCGGCTGTACCGGGTTTTCGAAGTCCAGCTCTCGGGCCTGATACTGAGGGTCATCACCACATCGGGTGTCTTCGTCGCCGGCGAACGCGAGACTGTCTACTTTGGGTTGTCGGGCGATACTCCACTCGGGTTAAGAATGACTCCGGAATGCTCGTCGGCATTCATGTTGCTACCACTGCTGCTGGTGACCGCCGTCATGTTGTATTTCCGTCCGGGAAATGCGAAGAGGCTCTTCACTTCGTTGCTCATTTCCGCGATCGTCGTCATTCTTGTCAATCAGATGAGGGTTTTGGCCATCGTCGGTCTCGTGAACGTGATGGGTATCGACGAGGGTTATTACTGGGGTCACACCTTGCTCGGCTCGATGGTCAGCGTCCTCGGCGGCGCGGTCGCGCTCGTCCTGTTCGTCTGGCTGAGCACCCGTAAGTCCCGCGCCGAACGCGGGACCGCCTGATGGGCGGCGGCTCGATCAAGATCCTTCTCGCGATCACGCAGGCCTTCGCGCTCACCATGAGCGTGGCGTTCATCGTGTACGTCGTCGTGATCGTCGTGCCGTACCTGCGGCGCAAGCCCGCTCCCGTCGGCGACGCCGGCGACTTCACCTGGCACTTCTTCGTTCCGTGCCGGGACGAACAGACCGTCATCCGGGAAACCGTGCGGTACTTGCGTTCGACGTTCCGGCAGGCGCACGTCTGGGTCGTCGACGACGACTCCGAGGACCGCACGGCCCGCGTGGTCCGGTCGATCTGGCGGCGCAACGGCGGCTACGACCCGTACCTGCACCTCGTCCCCCGGCGCCGTCCGGAAGCGAGGACGGGCAAGGGCGACGCGCTCAACGCGGCCTATCAGGCGCTCAACGACTGGATGGGCCCGGACGCGAGCCGTGACGACGTGGTCGTCGTGGTCGTCGACGCGGACGGACGGCCGGCGGAGAACTGCCTCGAGGTGTGCGCCGCGGACCATCTCTTCGGCGACGAGACGATCGGCGCCGTGCAACTCGACGTCTGGATGGGCAACGCGGGCACCCGGCCGCCGGGGAAGAACTGGTTCTCGCGCGCCTTCGGGCTGAAGCTGGCGCAGATGCAGGATCTCGAGTTCCGCACGGCCATCGCGGCCATCCAGACCTCGCGCGGGTTCACCGGCACGATCTCCATGGGCGGCAACGGCCAGTTCACGCGACTGTCCGCTTTGGACTCGATCGCCGGGCCGGATGAGCAGCCATGGCGCGGTTCGCTGCTGGAGGACTTCGAACTCGGCGTGCATCTGTTGACCGCGGGCTGGCGGACCGGTTACACGCCGGATTCCCATGTGAAACAGGAAGGTCTGTACAGCCTGCGGCGATTCCTGGTGCAGCGCACGCGCTGGGGCCAGGGCACGATGCAGTGTTCGCGGTATCTCCGGCGGATCTGGGATTCGCCGCACGTGAGCACGCTGGGCGCGGCGGAGATGATGTACTACCTCGCGCAGCCGTGGATGCAGCTGCTCGGCTCGCTGCTGTACCCGATCCCGTTCATCCTGCTGCTCTTCAGCACCGCCGGGGATCCGGCGCAGGTGTGGACCTGGTTCGCCGACGACGGCGCGTGGATCCTGTTCGCGATCTACGGCTCGTTCGGGCTGCTGCCGTTCATCGTGTGGGGCCCGATCTACCAGTTCAAATGCCTGAAGAGCCGCAATGTCCTACGTGGACTCGGGATGGGCTTCGCCTACGCGCTGTACATCTACACGTTCTACATCACGTCGTGGCGGGCGCTGTTCCGGCTGGTGCGCGGGCGCAACGGCTGGTCGAAGACGCGGCGGAACACCGAGCACGCCCCCGGGGTCAAGGTAGCGCTGGACTCCTGACCCCGGAGGACGGTCTCAGAGCGCGGGCAGGATCCGGACGTCGTCCGCCTTCACGAAGGCGATGCGGTGTCCGAACTGGATCTGCACGTACTTCGTCTTGCCCTTGACGACCACGTGGTTCGCCGGGTCGAACGTCGTCGCCGAGTAGTACTCGGAACCGAGGACGTTGCCGAGCGAGTACCGCTGCCCGGCCGAGAACGTGTACGGCAGCGGGATCACCTGCTGCACCGGCACGTTCGCCGGGTAGGCCTCCGGCTCGGGATACGCGCGCCCGAACACGGGCACGGTCGCCAGCCCGGGCTTCGGCGTGACGACCAGGCCGAACGCCGGGCTCGTCGTGCGCTGATCGCGGAACCAGCCCTTCTGGCCGAGGTACCAGATCGCCGTCCAGCCCTCACGCCGCTCGGCGACCACGTAGCGCTGGCCGGTCTCCGCGCGGCTGCCGATGTCGGAAACGGCCATCGTGCTCGCCGAACCGTCCGGGCGAAGGCCGATGTCCTTGAGCAGCGGTGCGGTGTCGTTCGGCTCGCTGCGCAGTACGACCGAACCGGAACCCCTTGCCGGACAGAGCTTCCCGGCGGTCTCGCAGCCGGTGAACGCGGGCTGGTTCGTGGCGAAGTCGGGCGTGATGGTCACCAGCGGCGAGCCGGGGCGGCCGAACCCGGACAGCGGCGCGCCCATCAGGTCGAAGTAGTGCGCCCAGTCCCAGTACGGGCCCGGATCCCAGTGCATGCCCCTGATGGTCGAGGGGATGGTGCCGGGAACGTTGTCGTGGCCGAGGATGTGCGCGCGGTCGAGCGGGATGTCGTACTTCCGCGCGAGGTAGCCGACGAGCTTCGCGGAGGTGCGGTACATCGCCTCCGTGTACCAAGTGCCCTTCGCGGCGAAGCCCTCGTGCTCGATGCCGACGGACTTCGCGTTGACGTACCAGTTGCCCGCGTGCCAGGCGACGTCCTTCGTCGGCACGTGCTGCGCGATCTGGCCGTCGGAGGAGCGGATCGTGTAGTGCCAGCTCACGTACGTCGGGTCGGTGACAAGGTCCATCGCCGTGTCCCAGTAGCCCTCGGTGTCGTGGATGATGATGTATTCGACCTTCTGGCTCTTCGGCCGGTCCGCCTTGTCGTGGTTGCCGTAGTCGTTGTCCGGCAGCTCCTGGTACGGCGCCGGTACCGAAAGACACGAGACCGTCTTCGGGCACTCCGTCTTCGGGGTTTCCGCCTGGGTGCGTGCCGGGCTCATCGGCGACGCGGCGAGGGTGACGTTCTGGCCGTCGTCGGTCCTCCGGCTGACGCCCTTGGAGATCGTGTCGAACACTTCGTCGGCGAAGGACTGCGCGCCCTCCGCGTCCTTCGCGCCGCTGTAGCGCGCGACGGCGGCCCTCCAGTCGCCGGTCTCGCGCTGGTACTTCGCCAGCAGAGCGGCGCCACCGCGGATGTTCTGCGTGGTGTTCGTGCGCAGCGTCGCGACGTCCTGGCCGATCAGCGTTGCCGCCTCGTCGATGGTCTGGAGACCGGGTGGGGGCGGCTTCGGCGCCGGCGTCACCGGGAGTTTCGCCTTGCGGGCGTCGTCTCCGCGCGGATCCTCCTCGCCTTCGTCGTGATGCGTGCCCGTGCCCGCTTCACGCAGGTCGGTGAGGTGCATCGGGCCGTACCCGGCGGAGGTGCTCGGGGTGCCGGCGTTGAAATCCCAGCGCGACTCCAGGAAGGAGACGCCGAGCAGGACGTTCTCGGGGACGCCGAACTCCTGCGCGGCGGCCGCGAAGTCCCGTTGACGCTGTTGATCCGCCGGAGCGGCTTCAGCGGGGACAGCGGCGAGAAGCCCGGCGGCGAGGCTGAGAACCGCGAGCCCGGCGGTCCGTTTGGACCGGCGCCGGAGCGGCTCGAGGGTTACGGGACGGAAGGGACGCGGCATGGGCGTATACCCCCAGTGACTAGGTCTGCTGAACAGGACCGACCCCAATGGTCGGAACCTAACCAGAATCCGGCTTGGTCCGTAAGGCCCCTCCGGATCGCGATTAGGGGGCTAAACGCAGGTCGGTGGCAAGGTGGGAGTCATGGAGCTTCTCCAGGAGAAGGACCACGTCTTCCTCGACTTCGACGGCCCGGTGTGCGACGTGTTCGCCCGGCTTCCGGCGAGCGAGGTGGCCGACAGGCTGAAACGTCTCGTCGAGCCCGAAGTGATCGCCTCGGCCGATCCGTTCGACGTGCTCCGGTTCGCGGCCTCGTGCGGTCCGAACGCCGCGAACGTCGTCGAGCGGCAGCTCAGCCGTTTCGAAGGGGAGGCCGTCGCGCAGGTCCCGCCGTCGCCCGGTGTCGCGGACTTGCTGCGTGATTGGCGTGCGCAGGGCTTCACGGTGACGATCGTCAGCAACAACTCCGTCGACGCGGTCCGGGCGTTCCTGGCGCTGCACGAACTCGCCGAGCTCGTTCGCGGGATCAGCGCGCGGACGACGAGCGACCCGGCGCGGCTGAAGCCCGAACCCGCGCTTCTCGACGCCGCAATGAAGGCGCTCGGCACGTCGCCGGGACGGTGCGTCATGGTCGGCGACTCGGCCGCCGACATCCTGGCCGCTCGCGCCGCCGGTGTCGCTTCGATCGCCCTGGCGAAGACGCCCGCCAAGCGCCGGGCCCTCGCGGCCCTCGACCCCGATGCCCTGGTGACCGACCTCGCCGACCTGCGTTTAGCCCCCTAATCGCGATCCGGTGGTCCGGGGCGGAACCAAAACGGCCGGTCAGGGGCTCGCGGACAAGGTGAGCGGACCCTCCTTGCGAAGCTGGCACTCACATGGCTAGAAGTCTCGCGGAATTTTGGTCACTCAAGGTGATATGAAGGACGCCTGCTTGAGGCATATTTCGGGCGTCTGCCAGGCGAAACGGCAGATTGCCGAAGAATGGGCGTCTGGGACTGTCTGTGACGATCACCGACCGATTGGTGGTGTCCACGGAACAGTCACGGAACAAGTCCGGAGCGCGAACGTGCCCCCGGACCTGGTGTTTCATCCGAGGGCACATCCACCGTACCGCGCCTAGTCGAGGTCATCGTCTAGGAACATCTCGATCTTGCGATTCGCCGTCGACCGGGTTCCGTGGACGAACTTCGCGTAGACCTTCGTCAGCATGTCCACCGTGTGCCCCGCCCGGTCCGCCACGTCAGGGAGCGGTACACCGGCCGCGATCCACGACGAGACGGCAGCGTGACGTAAGTCATATGGGCGTCCGGCCAGCATCGAACCCGCCAGGCGAGGCGGCAGACCCAGCAGCCGAGCCCGGCGCCAGATATCCGTGTACGAAGCGTTACTGATCGGGGCACCGTCCTTGCCCCAGAACAGCCGCCCGTCCGGCCCGGTCCCGACCTCGTCCAAATGATCGAGGAAGAGCCGGACGAGTACTGGCGGGATCGGCACAGTCCGGGTCGCCGTGTCCGCCCGATGCTTCAGCGATCGAACTTGGTACGTCTGTCCGTCGTCGCTGTACCGCGCTGCTGACCGACCGAGCGAGTTTGGAAGCACAAGCGCGCCCCATCCGGTCCGAGGCAACTCGCAATGTTGCTCCGCCAGAAACCGAGCCTCGCTCGGACGGATACCGCCGTAGTAGAGCGCCGCGAAGAACGGCCGCCACGATCGGTTCCGGCCGCGCGGCCGGACGTAGCTCACTGAGGCAAGCAGCTCCCGAGCCTGAAGCGGGTTCACGACGACGCCGGGGTCAACGGCCTGCACATCCCGGAACTTGACCAGGTTCAGCCCAGAGAACGGGTTCTTACCGAGATACGTCTTGTCGACCGCGAACCCGAGCGCCTGCACAAGCGCGCCCTTCCTGGTGTCCACCGTGCTGTTCGCTGCTCGCTTGCCGTCCAGGTTGGTCCGAAGCGCTCGCCCGACCTCTGTCACGCCGTCCTGATCGGCCAGTTCGACGACCTGACGCGAATGGTCCGCAAGCCACGCCGCAAGCTCCAGTCCCTCCGGTGTCGGTTCAATGGTCGCCCCGTCCGGAGGGAGCGCAAACGTAGTCAGCAAGCGCCGAATCACGGCAGGTTCAGCGTCCGGTTCCTCCGTCAGAAACCCTTGTACCGCAACGGCTAACCCGTCGACAAGACGCCCGCGCGAGTTCGGTGACAGGTCGGGCCAAACGTGATTCAGGTACTCACGGGCGACCCGGAGCAACGTCGGTGATCGCTCCTTCCGGTACATCGACTCCGGAAGCCCGGTCTCGATATCGAACGCCTCACCGCGGTTCATGGCCTGTTGGAGCTTGGACAGCTCGGCCTTAGCTAAAGCCTTGGTAGTGAACCATTGTGAGTGCTCTCGACCAGCAGTGATCCAGCGGACGCCGTAGGGACGTCGCCGTTTCTTGCCGGTCTTGTTATCTGGCGGCCTAGTGGTGACTTCCCACAGTCGGACCTGATGCGTCGGTTTCATGCGGCGCGCTCCTGCCTGCCGTTCAACCACTCACGCACCGCCGACAGTGCGAACCGCAAATGACCATTGGGCAGCTTGATCGCAGGAGGAGCCGTGTTGATCTCCCGCCACTCATAGAGCGTGTCCCGGCTGATGCCGAGGAAATCGCAGAGCTCAGGAGTGCTGAGAAGGGTGTCCAGTCGTGCAACGTTGTCGTTCATGTCGTCCCCCAAAGTCAGGCAGCGAGCGGAGTTGCCGAAAGATCCGGCGGACTCTGCGCAGCCAGTAGTGCTTTGTCGTACTCGGCTTTCCAGGTGATGCGTTCCGAGATCGCGTGCATCACCAGGTGGTCCCGAGGTGGCACGGACGGATCCCCGGAGTCGACCTTGCGCCAGACCAACCGAGCCGGGTCCGGTGCCGGTTTCTCGATCCCGACCGCCGCCAGCGCCTCCAGGACGAACGCCTTCCGGTCCGCCTTGTGGTCGACGAGCGTCTTCCCCGACCACTTGCGCGACACCAGCACTCGTCGACCTGGCAGACCGAGCGTGGTCCGCCGGTGCGCCCTTCCTTTGCAGTGCCCTGGTGTGGTCTTTCCGTTGGCGCCCTTGGGGTTGATACCGTAGAGCAGCCACACCGCGCAGCGAGGCGAGCAGGGTGTCACCGACAGTTCCGCGTGTAACCGGTCGTGGTGGTCTTTCTGCCGGGTGGTGTCGGCTTCGACGACCTCACCGGTGGATTTTGTGAGGTACTTGGTCAGGTAGCCGATGTGCCGTCCGGCTTCTTCGGTGCCGCCGAGGATGCCCTTGGAGTGGACCTGTCGCCCGAAGGTGACCACATGCGCTGGGGCTTCCACGGCTTCTATCGCGTCGTCCCAGGCGGTCAGTGGTTCGCGGGTGTCCGGGTCGACGAACACCCGGCGGTCGCCGTCCCAGAGCGGCATCCGGTCCACGTAGACCACTTCGTCGTGCGCAGGCCACCAGACCTGGTGATAGGTGGCTTCTGTGACTTGGCGGATGACGTCGTGCGGAACCGAACCTCGAATCGCCGCATGCAGGTGCGGAGCCGCCCGCCGTTGAGGCTCCACGGTCGCGAAGTACTGCGCGTCCCAGCCCACGACCCGCCGCAGGTTCTGCCACCACCGATCCACCAGCGCCGAGAAGTGCACCGCATCCCGAGCCGCCCGCCTGTAGTTATAGGTCGACGGATCGACCGGGGCACCATCCGACCGAACGGGGCCGTAGGTGTCGCAGGTGAGCGTGACGAACATCGACGGCCGAAACCGCCCCGCGTACTCACGGCCCACAGTGGTCTTCGCGACCTTGCGCCGAGGCAGGTTCGGCGCGTCCTGCCGCCGCTTCGTCGACCGCTTCACCGCCCTCTTGGCCGGGAGGTCGATCGAGGGGAGATGGCCGCGCATCCCAAGTTGCCGAAGTTCCTCATCGACACTCTGGATCTCTTCCCTCAGCTCCTCGGCCTCCGCCTGGTCGCTCACTTCCCGGTAGGCCGCAACCAGGTCGGCCCGGAAAGCCAGTAGCTCCGTCTGTGTCTCGCTCGGTGGCTGTGCGGTGAAGTCGGGTTCTTCGGTCATGTGCCAGCCTTCGCGGCACTGGGCCTGTCGCAGCGCCTTCGCCTTGCGGGCACAGGGCAGGCAGACCGATTCGACCGTCGAGCCGCAGGGAACGGGGACGTAGCGGAGTTCTCCGGTGTCGGTGTCGCCGACCTCCATTGTGAACGGCCGGACGCAGACGCCGTGCTTCTCAGCGGTCGCTTTCACCACGTCTGACGCCAGGGGCTCCCGCATCCGGGCTGCCCGGGTTTTGGCCGGCATGGTCACCGCGGATTCCTCGGTACTCATCAGGCCGCCACCTCCCCGGGTGTGTTCCACTGCCGCAGCACGAACACCGGCATCTCCTGCCGCATCCCCGCAGGCAGATCAGGGAACGTGGCTTCGTCGAACCAGACGCCGCCGTAGACGACCACGGGGATGCCGCAGGGAGTCCGGCCGCTGAGTTCCAGGTGCACCGACCCGCCGCCCGCAGGACGCCACAGCGAGGCCGTCACGTCGTCGAGCGAGGCGGCCCAGGTGAGCAGGCCACGGGCGACGTCCTCCAGGCGGTCGGAGTCGAGTTGCACCGTGATCGGATCAGGACCCACCCCCACCCGGACCGAAGCAGCCGGAGGCAGGGCGAACGAGTCCAGGTGGTCGCGGATCGCGTCGAGGAAGACCATCAGCCGATTCATGCCGCCCTCCCCTCGGAGATGATGTGAGCGCCGCCGTTGGTCACGTAGGTCTCCAGGGCCTTGATCTCCTCGTCGGCGACCCATCCGGCCCGGACGCGCAGGGGTTCGCGGACGCCTTCGCCCCAGACGTAGCCGACACCGGCTTCGGAATCGCCGATGCGGTTCGCCCACGCGCCTCGTTCGTACGCGCCGTCGCCGAGGACCATGCCGACGTGGGTCTTGGAGGTCACCCGCAAGCACACGCGGCGCGGGAACAGCTCACGAACCGGGACGGTGTCCTTGGTGGGTTCCTGGACGTAGCCGCGCACCGTGATTCCCAAGGCCCTGCCTTGTGTGGTGAGGAGCGCGACTTTCTCCACGATCGCGTCTCGGGTCTTGCGGTCGGTGTACTTGGTCAGCGCGCCGATCTCGTCGAACTCCAGAACCTCTAGCGGATGCTCGACGCTGATCGGGATCATCCGCACGCGTCCGGCGAACTCGTGTTTGCGGCCTTCCATCTCCTCAAGCAGGCCGTCGAGGAGTTCGACCGCCTGCTTACCGGTCACCGCGTACCGGGCGAAGATCCCGCGCCCGTAGGCGAGTTCCATTCCCTTGGGATCGATGCCGGACACCCGGATCACACCGGACCGGATCGCAGGTGCGGCCGACACCAGCGGGCACCACATCACCGAGTTCTTGCCCGATCCGGTCGCGCCAGCGGTCAGGCAGTGCGCACCCGAGCCGACCAGCGGAACCCGCCAGTCCGAGCCGTACTCCGTGGTCCCGGACCACACATGCCGCAGATCCACACCGAGCCCATCGGGCGACACCAAGTCGGGAACCGGCAGGGAAGTCACCGCGGATTTGAGTAGGTCACGGCGCTGGAAGTCGATGGAGACCACGTTGGGCTCCAGTTCCCGCACCTGACACCGCTTGACCTTGCGCGCCACCGCCAGCGCCCGAGCGGCCTCGTCGAAGTCCTCGGGCTTCTGTCCCGGAACGAGCTGAACCCGCACCTCATCCCACGACGGCCCCGATCGGACCTTGAGCACCTTGGGCACCTGAACGGCCCGTGATGCCGACGCGGCCTTGCGAGACAGCAAACGTCGACGGCCGACCAAGTTCACCGTCACTTCCACCGGTAGCGTCTCGTCCCGGATGCTCAGCCCGCAGGCGTGCAGCCAGGCCGGGAGCTTGCGCGCGTAGACCGCCCACCGCATCCACCAAGACCGGAGGAACCGGCCGCAGTGGTGGTCATAGGACACCACGTCGAGCAGCCGCCACGACGTCAGCACGGCAATGACCGAACTCGTCACGACCGCCAGGGACAGCCACCCGAGGCACTGCCACCACGCCAAGACCGCTACCACGGTGAGGCTGGTCCGCCAGCGCGTGACGACTTGCTTTCCCAGCCACAGCAACGATTTCAGCAGCCACCAGAGGGCGATGAACACCAGTGCGGCCGCCGCCAGGACTTCCAAGATCGTGGCGAGCGCGCGACCGATCTTGTGCAGCAGCCACACCACCACGCCGAGCACTCCGCCGCCGACGAGAAGGACACCGATCCCGTTCATCGACGACCACCGCCGGTCAGGTCCAGCGGAAGCATTCCCTGACAGGGAGCGCATTCCTTCTCGCCGGGAAGCAGCTTCGCGAACCGCTTGCAGACCGTGCAGCGCGTTCGGGTGATCCCGTCTAGCGCCCGCTTGTTGCCATCGTTTAGCGTTGTCATTGTTCACTTCCAGAGGTTGTGGACAGCGCAGGAGCGGCAAGGTTGGTAGCCGGATTCCGCTTCTGCGCCTTACAGGACAAGAAAAGCGTTTGAGGACGTGTTCGTACGCCGCACGTCCCCACGTGCGTTTTTCGCTCTGTCATTCAGTTCTTAGCTGGCTTTCGACTTTCCCTCTTGGATCTTCTCGGCCACCTCCTCGGCCTTGCGTTCCTCGTAGCCGACCCAGTAGCGGAGTTCGTGGTGGTGACCTCGGTCCACATCGGACACAGCGCGGTACATGCGCGCGTTCTCCTTGTGGAATTTCAGCCACGTCGCCAGGTTCGAACCGGGCTGTGGACGACGAGCGGAAGCGACGGCGTGCGCGTCCGCCAGCGTCTGCGGCTCATTCCGGCCCGGGGTCGTCACCGCACACCTCCTCGGCCGTCGCGTGCTTGCCGAGGAACACGGCCAGTTCGTCCGCGCTGTCGCGGATTTGGCGAAGGAGCCGGATGAATTCCGGCCACTCGGCCGGGTCGGACGGCGGCAGGATCGCCAGGCTGTCCGGATCGAGGTAGATCACCAGGGCCGGGTTCGCCGAACCATTGCCCTGCATCCCCGCGACCGCCTGCGGCCCCGGCTTCCACATCGCGTTGAACGCCACGGCCTTGTCCCTCCTCACTGTGAGCGCGGATCTCCCACGACCGCGCGTTCTCCTCGAATCCCTCAGCCGCCGCTGTCACGGCCGCGAGCACCCACCACGGCAACTGGCCTTCCGAAGCGAGGTCCCGCCAGGCCGACGCCACCGCGAGGGAAGCAACAGCCAGGTCATGCGCCGCCACGGGGTCGACCGCGTGCGCCCGCAGAGCGCCGTAGTGGTGGTAGGCCATCTCCCACGCCTGGACCAGGTGCGGAGGAACCACGGCCACACGGTGGCTCCCCGGCACCCCGCCCGGCATCACGCAGCCTTGGGCGTCGACTCAGCGGAACCTGAGGCCCGGCCCGACTTCGACGCACCGCCCGAAGCAGCGGCCTTGAAGCCGGTCGCGCGGAACGTGTAGGACTGGTACTTGAACTCGCCCTGACCGGCCACCTTCGGCTCAGCCGTCAGGCCCTCCAGTTCGATCGGCCGCATACCCGGCAGCACCTCCGACGTGGTCGGCACCGGCTGCACATCGGCCAGCAACGTGATCTCGAACGACGCGCGCTTCGCCTTGACCTCGTCCGGGTCGGTCACGGTGACCTTCCACTGACGCTTGCCCGTCACCTCGTCGACCCGCTGCCGAGCCGGACGACCCGCAGCCCGGTCCTCTCGCGACTGGTACTCGTTGTCCGGCGACACCTCACCGACCATGACCAAGCCCTGACCGAACGCGTCGTCGAAATCGATGGGGAACCGGAAACCCTTGTAGATAGCCATTTTTGCTCCTGTGTGTGATCAGTCGTTCTTGCGCGTGACGGCGTCGTCGGCAGCGTCGGACCATTGGTCATGGAAGGAAGAGGAATGCGAGCGCGTGCGGTGCTGGGTTTCGCACCACTCGCTGAACTCGCTGGCAGCGGCCGCGAGACTCTGCGCGAACCGTGCGGTGTCCATCAGGCCGCCGATACGGGCGGGCACCTGGACGATGAAGGAGGTCTCTTCGCTTCCGGCGACAAGCTGACGAACGCCAGGAGAGGGTGAAACCACCGCCGCGCCGTAGCCGACGAGGGGCTGAATCACCACGTGAATGCCCATGTGTGCTCTCCCGATGTCTCGGTCTCGGCGAGCCCGGTCGGGCGCGCTGAACACAGGAGACACCCAGTGAGGAGCCTCACCCCGGACAAACTGTCCGGGTAGGTACTAGCGGGGGAGAGGAACGGCCTCGTTCACCGCGGAAAGCACCTCTGACCAGGGCAGCTCACGGCCCGGAGCGCTCCGCGGTTCATGCAGCGGCCACACGTCGTCCCCGTACACGAGTCGCACGCCAGCACGCCGCAGCGCGTTGATGTGGGTTTCCCAGGACGGGTGACGAGCGTGCGCGGCGTTCACGCGCGGGAAGACGACGACCGGCAGGTTCAGGGTTCCGATGGCCTCGTTGACCTGCGTGAGGGCTTGGTTGTCGGCGATGCCCATCGCGAGTTTGGCGACCATGTTCGCCGAGGCGGGCGCGACCAGGTAGCAGTCCGGGGCGGGATGCGGGCTGGTTTCGGCCGGCGTGCGGGGCTCGACCCGGACCGGCAATCCGGTGGCTTCCTCGATCTCAGCGCGGCCGCCGTTCTCGTCCAGCCAGCGCCCAGCCGTAGGGGTCAGGGTCACCGCGACCGTCCAGCCGTCCTCTTGGAGGGGCTGGATCACGCGCGGGAGAAGGTCCTCAACACCACCAGCACCCGAGCCGACCAGGCCCAGAACACGCGACGCCACCCGACCTACCTCACCGCGCCGCAGCGCTCAGCCAACGCCAACAAGGGCGAGGACTTCTTACCAGCCGTCGCCGGGGCACGGCGATACATCGACCGCACGACCTCCCGCACCGCCGTGCTGTGTCGGACGATCCCCGGTGCCTTCTGTTCCGCCGTCAGCAGCGCCGACAACGCCTCGTCATCCTTCGCGACCAGGCTCAACGCCCGCGCGAAGTCGATCAAGTGCGTGACCTGCCGCTCCACCGGCAGATGGTCGACGCTGATCCTCGGAGCCGACTCGATCACCTGCGAGATATCGCCGAGATCCAGCGCGGCCGACAGTCGGTGTAGCTCGACGTTGGCCGGGCCGAACCCGGTCTGCCAGTGGTTCGCGTCCACGCCGAGCTGATCAGCCGCGTGGCCTGCGTGAGACAGCAGCTCGTTGGCTGTCGCTCGGTCTTGTTGCCGGGCAGCGGCGACGGCCGTCCGCAGGTAGAGCATCCCGTAGAGGCTCAGTGCCGCTGGATCACCGTCGCGCATCCTCGGGACCAGCCACTTCGCGGCGACGTCGCCTAGCTCAAGCGCGTCGTCGAACCGGCCGACGGCCAGGAGCGCGTGTGTGCCGGAACGGGCAGCGGAGGCCAGGACCAGCGGGTCATCCGCTTCGTCGGCCGCTTGCATGGCGCGTTCTGCCGCGATCCACGCGAGGTCGGCTTCACCGATCTTGCTCAGCGTGGTTGCGGCCAGGTGGTGGACGCGTGCCGACACCGCAGCGCAGGCCCGCCGGTAGGCCGCGTCATCGGCCGAGGCGGACTCCATGCCCTGACTGGTCTTGATCAGACCCGGCAGAGCCGCGACGACGCGACCGAGGTCGCCCTTCTGATAGCTGGACCACGCACCTTCCACGAGCTGAGCCACCGGGGCCGGGTCGATGTACTCCGGCGACATGGCCGAAGAGAACAAGGTGCGGGACAGGCGCCTCGGTGCCATCAGGGCATCGCGGATGGCCGGGACGTCGTCGTTCTTGTCCTCGTCCTCCATCAGCACCGGTTCGCCGAGAAGGTCTCCCAGCGTCACCCGCAGGCCCCGCGCCACGTCGGCCAGCACGTCCAAGCGCCGGATCTCGCGTTCCCCGCGCTCGATCTTGCTCAGCCAGTCCTCAGTGCGGCCCACCAGATCAGCAAGAACCGCCTGCGACAGACCACGCCGCCGCCGGTAGAAGGCAATACGCTCCCCGATGCTGAGCTGATCACCCGCGCCACGCATGCCCTCAAGGCTAACAGCAGGTGACTCTCGGCGGCGATCGAAGATTGTCGCTATGCAGTCAAAACTAACGCTAATAGCTCGCCTTGCGAAGCGCTGGAAATTTCGCGCAGGACTTATCGTCAAGCTCGGTCAAATATGCGCGCCCAACTCTGACGATATAATCCATTGATTTGTATCCTGAATGAAGTTGTCCGCCTTCAACTATGAAATCAAGGTTCTTGTGAAGATTTGACTCTAGGGACATTTGGCTAGAGAATTCCCGCTTCTGAAACTTGGTCAATCTCCCCGCTCCATGCGCCATGGAATTCCTCAAGTCTGCTAAGGAGAACAACTCCTGTTCGCGGTCCGGGCTGACCCATACGCCAAAGCTCTTGAGCCACTTCTTGCGTTCTGGCCATGATTGATAGAACTGGCTACCCACCGACTTTACCAATTGGGCGCCAAAGCCAGTGCTTTTTAGTGAGGAAAGTTCTATTAGATCTTCCAGGAGGTGGTCGGTAAACGTTTCAACCTCAGTTGCTATTGCTAAACTGAGTGCGCCGATGGGCATCTCGCTGCTTGCTTTTGCAACGTACGCTAGATGGCCGATGCGTTGAAGTGACAACTCGGCACGTCTGCTTAATACTTCGTCAGGCTCCACCGTTTTCGCCCCACTTGTAGGCTGGGTTCATAAGTCGCGAGTCTCCTAGAATGGCTTGACCCACTGGACTCTGTAGCTTGACCTTCATGCGACCGGCTGCGGCGGCGATAGCGGGCCTGGTCATTCCTGAGGCGCGACCAAATAAGCGCGCAACTTCTGATTGGTCGATAGACTTCCAGCCGCTCAGGGTCCAGGCCGCTTCGGATCGGACTGTTTCGTGTCGGTCGTTAGCCAAAGTCTTGGTCCAGTCGATGGCCCACCGGCCTGCCCCTTGACTGGGGACTGTCAGTGAGTCTGCTGTGTGAAGTAGCCAGATCTTTGCCCAAGCGCTCTGTCTGCCCATCGAAGCTAGAGTCCGAAGTGACTTCCAATTCTCCTCAACCTCATTCTGGCGAGACATAAGATAGCGGCAAACGCTGTCGAGTCGAATGGGCATGCGAAAAACGATTTCCTTTAGGATGTCGTCGTCCAGTCTGTCGACGTGTCGCGACAAGAGCGTCAATGCGTTCCCTATGTGCTTTGCATGCAAGGTGGTTGCTGTCGTATTCCGTTTCCGGTACCACTCGTCGACTATGTACCACATGGCGCCACGTATTACGTCCAATGTTCCCTGGGGAATCTCCACGCTTTCGGGTTCTCCATATGGGCCAAAAATAAAGTCGACGGTGGGGGTTCGTGCCATATCGAAGTGCTTGTTGAGAAATTCTGCCTCCTCCTGGCGGCTGCCAAGAACTGTATGGGATCGGCGTATGTTGGTCTTCTCTGTAGAGAGTACGAGTCCCAGTGTTCGCGCACGCTCGGCTACGACCTCAATTATCTGATTTGCGTCGCTCCAGCTTCCGGTCATGATCTTAAAGTCGTCGGCAATTCGCGAGACGCGGTAACCTTCTCGTGCAATCTCTCGCTCGATAACGCTGAGGTATATGTCGGCTAGGACGTCACTCTGTGGGCTTAATTGCGGAAGCCCTCGCGGACGCTCCATGATTTCGCCGAGAAGGGAGGTAAGCGTCTTTATCTCTGCGACATCTGAGCTTTCCATCGAGAGTTGCCTGGCGAGCGAGTCATGCTCAACGTATTCGTAGCAGGAGGCTATATCGATGTCGACTAGATAAAAGTCATCGGTGCTCCCAGTGGGAACACCGAACTGTTCATGACTTGTCCATTTATCGTTGGTGCGATCGGAAACATTCGACTCTTTCGTCAAAAAATCGACCAAGGAATTGTAGAGTGTTCGAACTGTTGGTGATGTCATGGTTACGGGTCTTGCGCCAAATCGGCGGCGGGGCATCGCCAAAACTTCAGCCGCTATTGGGTATCCCATTCCGGCCTGGCTGTGTACGTGGTTGGCTAATGAGCTTACATCCTTCGATAGGCAGCGATCCATGACCAGCGGTGGAAACCGGTCAAAATGTCCATTGGCGACCTTTTCGGCGCTAGCTTTGATTTCTAATTTTCCGAGAGTCTCTTCGGAGGCCTTCAATCGAGGTCCCTTTCGTTCGTGATGTTTGCGAGGCGTCGTTTGGTCAGATGGCCGCGACACCTGCCGAACTTGGCTCTATGGGATCAAGGCGCCGCCGTCGGCGGCGCGTACGTCACCTCGCGTTCGGCGGGCTCGCCCGAGAGGCGACACGGACGGCCTGCCGCTCCGCTTCGGCCGCCGGTCGCCGGGCGGCCCGCCGGAAGCTCGGCCAGGTGCACGCACCGCCGACAGCGGCGCAGACGTCGAACCACATGAGGCGAACGTCGCGGCGAAGTCGATCAGCGTTACGGCACGCGTCCCCTTCGGCGGCCATCCCTCGCACGCGATCCTTTAACCCCGACCCGCCGCCATCAAGGGCGCCTACGGCGTCGCTTCGCGATGAGCTTCGCCCACCCTTGACACCGTCGACCCGGCGCTAACGATGGCAGGGGCGAGGAAGACGGAGGAGGAGAGCCGCCGCTCATCTGTGACCGTTCGCAGCCCAGTCAGGAGCATGGCGGCAGACGCTCAGGAGCGAGTAGGAGACCGGCAGACAGCGGGCCGAGGCTGCTCCGGCAGTGGGCATACTGACTGTGAGCAGGCGAGCGCGATCGAGAGCGGCACGGAACCCTGACGGAACAAAACGGCCGGTCAGGCGCCCGGAGGCAAAGTTTCCGCAGGGTGAGGGGGCCCTCCTTGCGAAGCTGGCACTCACATGGCTAGAGTGCTAATTGCACGGCCCGAACACGCCCCGGCACCCGCGACGGCGGGGGTGGTAGGAGCCGTAACTCATCCTGCCAACGCTTTCGACGACCGTGGAGGTCAACCCGGTGAGCGTGAACATCAAGCCGCTCGAGGACAAGATCGTTGTCCAGACGAGTGAGGCCGAGGAGACGACCGCTTCCGGCCTCGTCATCCCCGACACCGCCAAGGAGAAGCCCCAGGAGGGCAAGGTTCTGGCCGTGGGCCCGGGCCGCATCGACGACAAGGGCAACCGCGTCCCGCTCGACGTTTCCGTCGGCGACGTCGTCATCTACTCCAAGTACGGCGGCACCGAAGTGAAGTACAACGGTGAGGACTACTTGATCCTTTCCGCTCGCGACGTGCTGGCCGTCATCAACTGACGTCCGCTCTCAGCGCATGACGCCCCGGGCCCCGCATTGCCGGGGAACGGGGCGTTCGTGTTTTCCGAGCTTTAGAACTGGAAGGTAAGCGGAACAGGCCATGCCCAAGCAGATCAGTTTCGACGAGGACGCTCGTCGCGCGCTCGAGCGCGGGGTGAACAAGCTCGCCGACGCGGTCAAGGTCACCCTCGGCCCGCGCGGTCGCCACGTCGTGCTCGACAAGAAGTTCGGTGGCCCGACCATCACCCTCGACGGCGTCACCGTCGCTCGCGAGATCGAGCTCGACGACCCGTTCGAGAATCTCGGCGCCCAGCTCGCCAAGAGCGTCGCCACCAAGACCAACGACGTCGCCGGTGACGGCACCACGACCGCGACCGTGCTGGCGCAGTCGCTGGTGAAGGTCGGCCTGCGCAACGTCGCCGCCGGTGCCAACCCGACCTCGGTCGGCCGTGGCATCGAGGCCGCCGCGGAGAAGGTCATCGCGGTGCTCAAGGAGAAGGCGACCCCGGTCAAGGGGCGCGACAACATCGCCCAGGTCGGCACCGTCACCTCGCGTGACGCGGCCATCGGCGCCCTGCTCGGCGAGGCCGTCGAGCGGGTCGGTGAAGACGGCGTCATCACGATCGAGGAGTCGTCCACGCTGGCGACCGAGCTCGTGATCACCGAGGGTGTCCAGTTCGACAAGGGCTTCCTGTCGGCGCACTTCGCGACCAACCCGGAGGAGCAGAAGGCGATCCTCGAGGACGCCTACATCCTGCTCGTCCGCGAGAAGATCTCGGCGCTGGCCGACCTGCTCCCGGTGCTGGAGAAGGTCGTCGAGGCCAAGAAGCCGCTGCTGATCATCGCCGAGGACGTCGACGGCGAAGCGCTGTCCACCCTCGTCGTGAACTCGCTGCGCAAGACGATCACCGCCGTCGCGGTCAAGGCGCCGTTCTTCGGTGACCGCCGCAAGGCGTTCCTGGACGACCTCGCGGTCGTCACCGGTGGTGAGGTCATCTCGGCCGAGATCGGGCACAAGCTGTCCGAGACCACGCTGGCCCAGCTGGGCAACGCCCGCCGGATCGTCGTCACCAAGGACGACACCACGCTCGTCGACGGTGCCGGCACCAAGGACGACATCGCGGCGCGCGTCGCGCAGATCCGCAAGGAGATCGAGAACACCGACTCCGACTGGGACCGCGAGAAGCTGCAGGAGCGGCTGGCGAAGCTCGGCGGCGGTGTCGCGGTGATCAAGGTCGGCGCGGCCACCGAGACCGAGCTGAACGAGCGCAAGCACCGCATCGAGGACGCCGTGGCTTCGACCAAGGCGGCCGTCGAAGAAGGCATCCTGCCCGGCGGTGGCTCGGCGCTCGTGCACGCGGTCAAGGCGCTCGACGGTGGCCTCGGCCTCGAGGGCGACGAAGCGACCGGTGTGCGCATCGTCCGCGACGCGCTGACCGCCCCGCTGTTCTGGATCGCGACCAACGCGGGCCACGAGGGCGCGGTCATCGTGAACAAGGTCCAGGAGCAGAACTGGGGCCACGGCTTCAACGCCGCCACCGGTGAGCTCACCGACCTGCTGGCCGCCGGCATCGTCGACCCGGTCAAGGTGACCCGGTCCGCGGTGGCGAACGCCGCTTCCATCGCCCGGCTCGTGCTCACGACGGAGAGCTCCGTCGTCGAGAAGCCGGCCGAGGAGGAGCCCGCCGCGGCCGGTCACGGCCACGCGCACTAGTTCCACCCTGAAGCGGGGCGGTACTCCAGTCGGAGTGCCGCCCCGTTTTGCTTGCCCGCCCTTCCCCAGCCCGGATCGCGTTTAGCCCGCTAACTGCGATCCGGCCGCGTGGGGGTGCGACCGCGGGCAGGGCGACTTTCGCGGGCTAACTGCGATCTGACGGGCCCCCGGCGCCGACCTGCGTTTCGCGGGCTAATCGCGATCCGGGGTCGCGCGGGTGCCCGGCCGCGCCGACCTGCGTTTCGCGGGCTAAACGCGATCCGGGGCCCGGAGATGCGGAAGGGCGGCACCCCACCCGGATGCCGCCCTTCCGCGTTGCCGACTCGGCCGGATCAGCCGTTCGACATGCTCAATGTGCGTTTGTCCGCCTTGATGATGTGCTCGCGTTCCGATTCCGACAGCCCGCCCCAGATCCCGTACGGCTCGTGCACGGCGAGTGCGTGGTTCCGGCACATCGCCAGTACCGGGCAAGCCAGGCACACGGCTTTGGCCCGCGCCTCGCGACGGGCTCTGGCCGGCCCGCGCTCGCCGTCAGGGTGAAAGAAGGACGCGCTGTCCATGCCTCGGCACGACCCTTCGAGCTGCCAGTCCCATACATCCGCGTTGGGCCCCGGGAGCCTGCGTGTGTCCGCCATCCTGACCGCCTCCGTCATCCGGTCGAAGCGTTTACCTGCTCTGCTGCGCTGCGGATACTCCATTCGGTGCAACGGCGGTAACGTTAGAAGCGCGCCAATACTTGTTCAAGAGATTCAAGACGATTCAGCCGTTAGGCATCCCCCGGATGTGTGAGCCGTACTTTCCGCTCCGGTTGCCCCTGCCCCGGCCTGCCTGGATATTGGGTCGAGTGGGATCTCGGACCAGCAGTGAAGAACCCACCCTGCCGGTGGCCTCCGTCGCTCGCCGGCTCGGGGTCGCACCGTCCACCCTGCGCACCTGGGATCGCAGATACGGCGTAGGACCGAGTCGCCACACCAACGGCCGTCACCGCCGCTACGGCAGCTCCGACATCGGCCGTCTCGAACTGATGCAGCGAGCCCTCCTTCGCGGCGCCTCGACGGCCGAAGCGGCGAAGTACGCGCTCGAGCAAATGCCCAGGACGGCGACAGAGCCTCAGGAGACCGCCGTCGTCCAAGTGGCGGAGCAGACCACCGCACCGGCCGCGGAGGACCACGACGTCCCGTCCCGCCTCGCCAGACGTTTGAGCACGGCCGCGCTCGCGATGGATTTCGGGGCGGTGCAGCGCATGCTCGCCGACACGATCCGCGAACTCGGCGTCCTGCCCGCCTGGACGGGCGTCGTGTCGCCGGTGCTGACCGCGCTCGGCGCGCGCTGGCGCGGCGTGAGCGCCGGTGCGGAGGTCGAGTATCTGCTCGCCGAATGCGTGTACGCCGCCCTCGTCCGCGCCACGCCGGTGCTCCGCGAACCGCGTAACCAACGACCCGTCCTGCTGACCTGCGTCCCGGACGAGCGCGACAACATGCCGATGTACGCGCTCGCCGCGGCACTGGCGGGACGCCGGATCGGCACCCAGCTGTTCGGAGCCTCCCTGCCTGCCGAAGTGCTCGCCGTGACCGTCCGCCGCAGCGTCCCGGCGGCGGTCGTCCTGTGGTCCGGCCGTCGTGCGACCGCGGACCCGCGCCTGTTCGCCAGGGTGTCCCGCGGCCGTCAGCGCAGCAGGCTGTTCGCGTGCGGTCCCGGCTGGGATCCCGCCACCCTCCCGGACAAGATCGAACTGCTCGGCGAACTGACGACCGCAGCCGACCGGATCGAGCACGTTCTTGTCGGTGCGAGGCGATAGAAAGGACGCATGGAATCGTCCTTGCGGTCCGCCGCGTTCGGTGACGGCGTGCCGCCGCCGAACCCGTTCGCGGTGCCCGCGTCGCCTCGCGGACGGCTGCTCGCCGCGATCGGGCTCGGAGCCCGCGGCCGGTACGCGGCGGCGGCCACGCTGCTGAACGGGTTGCGCGCGAGCGGCAGCCCGGTGTTCGCGTCGCTGGCCGCGAGCACGCTGGCATCGCATCGGCGGCAGCTCGGCGGGCACGCGGCGGCCCTCGTCCTCGACGGCGAGGCGCTCGCTCTGGTGATCACGGAGCCGCAAGGTGAGCCCGACCCCGACGGTCTGGACGCCGAGGGAGCGCGTGCGGACGCCCTCCTGGGGCTCGCGGCGGACAACCTCGGGCGCGGCAGGCTGACCGCGGCCCGGCGGTTGCTCGCGCGTGCGGGCGTGCACTGCGGCAACTGGCGGACCCGGACCAGGGCCGGTTGGGTGGGCGCGGAAATCGAACTGGCGGGTAACATTTCCGGGGCGGCCGTCGCGCCCGCGGAAATGGCGTTGGAAACCGCGCGTGCCAGGGGCGCGTGCCGACATGTCGTCAAATCGAGCCTTGTACTCGCCGTGACGATCGCGAATCGCGGTTCCGCTGAGCGGGATCGCGCGAAAGCGCTGGTAGAGAGCGCGCGCGAAACCGCCGAGAAATACGAATTCAATTCACTTCTGTGGGTGGCGTGCCTGCTCGAGGCGGACTTCGGGGCAGGACACGCCGATGAGTATCGATCCAGAAGTGCCGAACTGTTGCACGCAGTGTTACGGCATGCGGATCCTTGCGGGAGGTGGCTTGCCCGGGAATCTCCGTGGGTCCCCCTCTGAGGGCGTCTAGCCTGTTGGAGGGCCCATTCCGGCAACCGGGCTAAGAACTTTCAAAAAAAGCCACCGGATCGTGTCAAGGTTCGGGCTAAAGCGTCCGATAGGGGAAGTGGAATGTCACCCGGCTGCAGGAAGGAAACCCCGTGACGACGGTCTTGATCTGCGACGACCGACGCAGTGTCCGCGAAGGGCTCACTCGAGTGATGTCCGCGGTCCCAGGGGTCAGTCGCATCGACTGCGTAGCGCACGGTGACGAGCTGCTGGCCCGGTACTCCCGTCAGCCGGTCGACGTCGTGCTGGTGGGAACCCAGCGCGCTGTCCCGACTGGCGTCGAAGCCACCCGGCGGCTCGTCTCTGCGAACCCCCAAGCGAACGTGATCGTGTTCGGCGCCCCGGACGACGCGGGCAGCATCGCCGCCGCCATCGCCGGCGGCGCGCGCGGCTACCTGCGCTGGGACGCCTCGCGTCCCGAACTGGTCGCCGCACTGGCGCACACGCTCGCCAGCACCTCGGTGCCGGCGCCGCGCCAGCCGTCCGACCCCGGTGTCCAGCTCACCGAGCGCGAGCTCCAGGTGCTTCGCGGGATGAGCCAGGGCAAGAGCAACGGACAGATCGGCCGCGAGCTGTACCTGTCCGAAGACACCGTGAAGACCCACGCGCGCCGCTTGTTCCGCAAGCTCGGCGTTCGTGACCGCGCACAGGCGGTCGCCCACGGATTCCGCCGTGGACTTGTTTCCTGACAACGCTTTCCTGATTTCATCGGTCAGATTGCACAACGGGTGACGAACGGGCCGGGGGAGTACCCCTGGCCCGTACCTGTGTTCCCTGTCACGCTTCGCGCATTTATGTTCGACGCTCAGGCACTCTTGCCCGAGCGAGTCCGCCTCCGGGCGGACCGTCGTACCCCACTGCGTTCCGGCTCGTTGAAAGTTCGACTACGAGCGAAGGGAACCAGGAAGACCCGGGTTCAGCGCGCTCGCCGGAAGGGCGGCGCGCCGATGACGGCCGTCAGTGAAGGCGGCGGACCCGGGCGGTACGGTAGCTGTCACCGGTAGTGGTCTCCGAAGTCACGCGCCGGACTCTTTGCACGCCTATACGTAACACTGGGACTGTTGTCTGCGATGGCCAATGTGGGGGACGGACTGGATGAGCCGGTCGCCGCTGCTGTTGAGGGTGATCCTCAAGCGGTCGAGCGGTTGCTGGCGGCCATCCGTCCTTTGGTAGTGCGGTACTGCCGCGCTCGGGTTGGCAGGCAGGAGCGTTCGTTCGCTTCCGCAGACGACGTTGCTCAGGAGGTGTGTCTCGCGGTGCTCACGGCATTGCCTTCGTACCGTGATCAGGGCCGCCCGTTCCTGGCCTTCGTCTACGGGATCGCCCAGCACAAGGTGGCCGACGCGCATCGCGCCGCGGCCCGCAACCGCGCCGAGCCGGTCGCCGAAGTCCCCGACGAGGTCGAGGGCGGCGTCGGTCCCGAGCAGCGTGCTCTCCAAGGCGAGCTGAACGAGCGCATGTCGCAGCTGCTGCGCGTCCTTCCCGACAAACAGCGTGAGATCGTGGTCCTGCGGGTTGTCGTGGGATTGTCCGCCGAAGAGACGGCAGAGGCCGTGGGGTCCACCCCCGGCGCCGTCCGGGTGGCCCAGCATCGCGCCCTCGCGCGCCTACGTAAGGTTCTGGCCGCTGAGGAGGTGATCTGAGTGACCGATCGCGACCGTCGGTTCTCCCCTGGGACCGATCGTGAACTGACGGCTTTCGAAAGAGGGCTGACGCCCTCGGAAGCCGAGTTCGCAGCTGATCTCTCGGCCGTCCAGGCCGACGACGCGCTGCTCGACGCTCTCGGCGGCTCGGATCCGAAGATGGCCGACGACCTCGGCGATCAAGAGCTCAACGCCCTGCTACTGGCCTGGCGGCGCGACATCGACAGCGAACCGCTCGCGGAACTCGTCGACGTCGACACCGCCGTCGTCACCGTGAAGAGCGCCGCGATCGCCCGCAAACACGGGGGAAGACGCCGGCTGCTGGTCCCGGTGGCCGCCGCCGCGGCCGTCCTGGCCATCGCCTTCGCCGGTACCGGTCTCGCCGCGAAGGACGCGCAGCCTGGTGACACTCTCTGGGGCCTGACCAAGGTGCTTTACGCCGACCACGCCCGGTCGGTCGAGGCCGCCGCAGCGGCCAAACTCGATCTCGAGAAGGCCAACCTCGCGCTCGCCGGCGGGCGCCTCGACGACGCCCGCAAGGCGCTCGACGAGGCTCAGGCCGCGCTGAACCAGGTGACCGACGAAGAAAACCGCGATCAGCTGCTCCAACAGCACCGTCAGTTGAGCGCTCAGCTGCAGAACCCCGGGCAGCAGCCGCTGCCGCCGGATCAGCAGCCGCCGACGCAGACTCCGGTCGCGACCACCCCGCAGCCCACCACGCAGCCGACGGCTCCGCCGACTTCGCTGCCGGGAGGCGGCAACCCCGGCACGAGCCTGCCGGGCACCACGACCCCCTCGCCGACTCCGCCGACCACGACCAGCGAGCCCCCGCCGCCCACGACGTCGACCACGCCGCCGGCCTCGGGCAACGACCCGGGCGGCTCGCGGAACGAGCCGTCGCCGGGCGCCGGAGCGCAGGCTCCCGCGGGCGCGGTCGAGACGCCGTAACACCCCAGAACGCCGAAAGGGCCTGGTGAGATCCCTCTCACCAGGCCCTCTCTCTGTCCGGCTCAAATCGCGTTTAGCGGGCTAAACGCGCTCAGTAGGCGCTCTCGTTGGCCGTGACACCGTCCGCGAAGCCGCGGCAGTAGTCCCAGCTCACGTAGTCACCGGGGTTCGGATCGAACGCGGGCTCGTGCGGCCGCATACGGCCGTCGGCGAGCAGTTGCTCGAGACTGGCGCGCAGCAGATGCCAGTCGTGGTAGTGGGGTTCGTCGCATTCACCGCAGTCGACCACGATCCCGCGTACTCCGCGCGGTTCGAGAAGCGCCTGGTAGACGGCGAGATCGGAGAGGTCGGCCAGCAACTCGGTGCGCTCTTCGTCGCTGATCGGCTCGTCGAGCCGGTCGGCGTCGTCGATGAACGCGCGGGCCGGGTCGTCCGGGTCATCCGCGAACGGGTCTGGGGGCAACGCATCTTGCGGCACGCCTGCACGCTACCGGGCGCCCACCCGGGCCGGGCGGCCGCCCGGCCCGGATATCATGAGGGGCAGGCCCCCGCCACGAGGCCACCAGCCACGGCGGCTCCCATTTATCACCGCTAGGAAGGCCCTACGCCTGCTATGACCAGCGACAGCGTCACCGCCCCCGTCCCGAGCAAGTTCGCCATGCTCGGGCTGACCTTCGACGACGTGCTGCTGCTGCCGGCCGAGTCCGACGTGGTGCCCAGTGCGGTCAGCACCCGCACCCGGCTCTCGCGCAACGTCACCCTGAACATCCCGCTGGTCTCCGCCGCCATGGACACCGTCACCGAAGGCCGGATGGCCATCGCGATGGCCCGCCAGGGCGGGATGGGCGTGCTGCAGCGCAATCTCCCGATCGACGACCAGGCGGCCGCCGTCGAGGTCGTGAAGCGCTCCGAAGCGGGCATGGTGACCGACCCGGTCACGTGCTCGCCCGAGGACACCCTCGCCGAGGTCGACGCGCTGTGCGCGCGGTTCCGGATCTCCGGCGTGCCCGTCACGGACGCCGCCGGGACGCTGGTGGGCATCATCACCAACCGCGACATGCGGTTCGAGGTCGACCACACCCGCGCGGTGCACGAGGTGATGACGAAGCCGCCGCTGGTCACCGCGCAGGTCGGCGTCACCGCGGAGGCCGCGCTCGGGCTGCTGCGCCGCCACAAGATCGAGAAGCTGCCCATCGTCGACGGTGCCGGCAAGCTGCGCGGGCTGATCACGGTCAAGGACTTCGTCAAGACCGAGCAGTACCCCAACGCCTCCAAGGACACCAACGGCCGGTTGATCGTCGGTGCCGCCGTCGGGGTCGGCCCGGACGGGCACAAGCGCGCGATGGCGCTGGCCGATGCCGGGGTGGACGTGCTGATGGTCGACACCGCGCACGGGCACTCCCGCGCCGTGGTCGAGACCGTCGCGCTGCTGAAGAAGGAACTGGGCGAAACCGTCGACATCGTCGGCGGCAACGTCGCGACCCGGGCCGGCGCGCAGGCGCTGGTGGACGCGGGCGCGGACGGGATCAAGGTCGGCGTCGGTCCCGGTTCCATCTGCACCACCCGCATCGTCGCCGGGGTCGGCGTGCCGCAGATCTCCGCGATCTACGAGGCCGACCAGGCGGCTCGCCCGGCCGGGATCCCGGTGATCGGCGACGGCGGCATCCAGTACTCGGGTGACATCGCGAAGGCGATCGCGTCCGGCGCGTCCACGGTGATGCTCGGCAGCCTGCTCGCCGGCACCGCCGAATCGCCCGGTGACCTGATCCTGGTCAACGGCAAGCAGTTCAAGACCTACCGCGGCATGGGCTCGCTGGGCGCCATGCAGTCGCGCGGCGAGGCGAAGTCGTACTCGAAGGACCGCTACGCCCAGGACGACGTGCTGAGCGAGGACAAGCTGGTCCCCGAGGGCATCGAGGGGCGGATCCCGTTCCGCGGGCCGCTCGCGAACGTCGTCCACCAGCTGGTGGGCGGGCTGCGGTCGGGTATGGGCTACGCGGGTGCGTCGACGATCCCCGAGCTGCAGGAGGCGCAGCTGGTGCGGATCACCGCGGCCGGGCTCAAGGAGAGCCACCCGCACGACATCACCATGACCGTCGAGGCGCCGAACTACACCACCCGTTAGTCCGCCCCTTAGGACACTTACCCATCCGGTTCCGTTCCCGGGAGACTTGGCCCGCTGATCAAGTCTCCTGGGAGGAACCCGATGTCTTTCACGTCGCGCCGGACCGCGCTCGCCGTCTTCGCCGCCGCCGCCCTCGGCCTCGGTGGCGGGGTGGCGGCTTCCGCCGTCCCCACCGCTTCCGCCGCGCCTTCCGCACCCGAGGCGGCCGCTCTCCAGTCGTCGCCGGGTGAGCTGTGGAAGCGCACCGAGCTGTACTTCGGGACGACGAAGCCGGGCGGCGGGGAGCTGACCGACGCCGAGTTCACCGCGTTCACCGACAAGGCCGTCACGCCGAGGTTCCCGGACGGGTTCACCGAGCTGACCGGACGCGGGCAGTGGCGCGGTTCGGACGGTGTCATCTCGCGGGAGAAGTCGAAGGTGATCGTCGTCGTGTACCCCTTCAGCGATCGCGACGCGAACCGCGAGATCGAAGAGATCCGGACCGACTACAAGAAGGCCTTCTCGCAGGAATCCGTCCTGCGGACCGACTCCGTGGAGAAGGTCTCGTTCTGACCCGGAGCGCCTTTAGCGGGCTAAACGCGAAACGGGTGGGGCACCTGGGGCTGGTGTGACTTCCGGCCCGGTTCGGGTGCCCCGTGCGCAGGTCACCCACGCGGCCTAGCGACAATGGGGTGTAACGGTCGTCGGTGAGAAGGGACTTGACGTGCGGGATCTGGTCGAGATCGGCATGGGCCGCACCGCGCGGCGGGCGTATGACCTCGATGACGTGGAGATCGTGCCGTCGCGGCGCACCCGGTCGTCTTCGGTCGTGTCCACCGCCTGGCAGATCGACGCGTACCGGTTCGAGCTGCCGCTGGTCACGCACCCCACCGACGCGATCGTGTCGCCGGGAACCGCGGTGGCTGTCGGCGAGCTCGGCGGGCTGGGCGTCATCAACGCCGAAGGGCTTTGGGCGCGGCACCCGAACGTCGAGGACGCGATCTTCCGCCTCGTCCGGGCCGCCGAGGACACCGAGGACCCGACCGCGATCGTGCGTGAGCTGCAGGAGCTGCACTCCGCCCCGATCCGGCTGGACCTGCTGACCGAGGCGATCAAGACCGTCCGCGAGTCCGGGGTCACCGTGGCGGCGCGGGTCAGCCCGCAGCACGCCGCCGAGCTCACGCCGGATCTGCTCGCGGCGGGCGTCGAGATCCTCGTCGTGCAGGGCACGATCATCTCGGCCGAGCACGTCCAGCGCGACGCCGAGCCGCTGGACCTGAAGGACTTCATCGGACGGCTCGACGTCCCGGTGATCGCGGGCGGCGTCAGCGACTACCGCACCGCGATGCACCTGATGCGCACCGGCGCGGCCGGCGTCATCGTCGGCCACGGGGCCAGCCGCGGCGTGACGAGCACCGACAGCGTGCTCGGGATCGGGACGCCGATGGCGACCGCGATCGTCGACGCCGCGGCCGCGCGCCGCGACTACCTCGACGAGACCGGCGGCCGGTACGTCCACGTGCTCGCCGACGGCGGGATGAGCACGTCCGGCGACATCGCCAAGGCCATCGCCTGCGGTGCCGACGCGGTCATGCTGGGCGCGCCGCTGGCCGCCGCCTCCGAGGCGCCGGGGCAGGGGCTGTACTGGACGTCGGCGGCCGCGCACCCGTCGCTGCCGCGTTCGCGCGTGGCACTGGGGCCGGACTACGCAGTCGACCTGAAGACGCTGCTGTTCGGGCCGTCCTCGGACGCCGAGGGCGTCGTGAACCTCTTCGGCGCGCTTCGCCGCGCGATGGCGAAGACGGGCTACTCGGACCTGAAGGAGTTCCAGCGGGTGGGCCTGACCGTTCGCCGCTGACGCTCGCTCCCCGGCCCGGATCGCGTTTAGCCCGCTAAACGCGATCCGGGCCGGTCTGTGCTCACGTGCCCCAGTAGTCACAACCGCCCCATGCGCCCCACCAGTTTCGCGTTTAGCCCGCTAAAGGCGCTCTGAGGCAGCCTGGGCGGCGCGGGTGATTTCGGCGCGGCGGGATTCCCAGAAGGCCGGGTCCTTGGCGGGGGCCAGGTCGACGGAGCCGTCGAGTTGCTCTCGCAGGATGTCGGCGTGCCCGGCGTGGCGGCTGGTTTCGGTGAGTATGTGGACCAGGATGTTGAACAGCATCACGTCGGGCCTCGGCCACCACGGCACGCGTCCGGGCGCGTCGATGGGAAGGGCGGCGATGGTCGCGTCGGAGTGCTCCCAGACGCGCCGGTAGTAACGGATGATCTCCTCGCGGGTTTCGCGCTCGGTCGCCCACAGGTCGGTCCCGCGCTCAGGGATCGCCCCGGGAAACGGTCGATCGAAGACCTCGCCGAAGTAGCGGGCCTCCCACGCCGCCAGGTGTTTGACCAGGCCGAGAAGGTTGGTCCCCGTCGACGTCAGCGGACGCCGGATGTCGTATTCGGAGAGTCCGTCGAGCTTCCGGAGCATCGCTTCACGGATCTCTCGCAGATCACTGTGCAGGTATTCCTTCGCGAAATCGTCGATCACGACTCCGAGCATGCACCATCCGAGTGGAAGGTAACCGGCGAGTAACTTACCTCTGGTCAGAAGGGGTGGCCGGGGTTACAGTCGAGGGTGTGACTGCGAGTAACACCACCACTGAAGACGACTTCGACTACGACGTGATCGTCGTCGGCTCCGGGTTCGGCGGCAGTGTCGCCGCCCTGCGCCTGACCGAAAAGGGCTACCGCGTCGCCGTCATCGAGGCGGGGCGCCGCTTCGCCGACGACGAGTTCGCGAAGACCTCCTGGGACCTTCGCCGCTATGTCTGGGCGCCCCAGGTCGGCTGCTACGGCATCCAGCGCATCCACATGCTCAAGGACGTCATGGTGCTCGCCGGCGCGGGCGTCGGCGGCGGCTCGCTGGTCTACGCGAACACGCTGTACCGCCCGCTGAAGCCGTTCTACGTGGACCCGCAGTGGTCGCACATCACCGACTGGGAGGCCGAGCTCGGCCCGCACTACGACCAGGCCAGCCGGATGCTGGGCGTCGTCACCAACCCCAGCGTCACGCCATCCGACGTCGTCATGAAGGGTGTCGCCGAGGACATGGGCGTGCCGGAGTCGTACCACCCGACGCCCGTCGGCGTGTACTTCGGCAAGCCGGGCGAACGCGCGGAGGACCCGTACTTCGGCGGCGCGGGCCCGGCGCGCACCGGCTGCACCGAATGCGGCTCCTGTATGACCGGCTGCCGCGTCGGCGCCAAGAACACGCTGGTCAAGAACTACCTGTACCTCGCGGAGAAGGACGGCGCGAAGGTCATCCCCCTCACCACCGTGAGCGCGATTAGCCCGCTAAACGCAGGTGGGTACGAGGTGAGCATCAAGAAGACCGGGACCACCTCGCGCAGGTTCCGGCACAAGCTCACCGCCGCGCAGGTGGTGCTCGCCGCCGGTACGTGGGGCACGCAGAACCTGCTCCACAGCATGCGCGACACCGCCAAGCTGCCGAAGCTCTCGCCGCGTCTCGGCGAGCTGACCCGCACCAACTCCGAGGCCATCATCGGCGCCGCCCGCACCTCGGTGGACGAGGAGCGGAACTTCAGCCGCGGCGTCGCGATCACGTCGTCGATCCACCCCGACGACAACACGCATATCGAGCCCGTCCGCTACGGCAAGGGCAGCAACGCGATGAGCCTGCTCCAGACCATCGCCACCGAAGGCGACTCGGCGGTCCCGCGCTGGCGCCAGGCCGTGAACTTCATGGTCAAGCACCCCGTCCAGACCGTGAAGCTGCTCAACGGCTACCGCTGGAGCGAACGCACGGTGATCCTGCTGGTGATGCAGAGCCTCGACAACTCCATCACCACGTACACCAAGCGCGGGCTCTTCGGCCGTCGCAAGTACACGTCCAAACAGGGCCACGGCGAGCCGAACCCCAGTTTCATCCCCGCCGGGCACGAGGCCAACCTCCGCACCGCGGAGCGTATCGGCGGTATGGCGGGCGGCACCTGGGGCGAGATCTTCGACATCCCGCTGACGGCGCACTTCATCGGCGGCGCACCGATCGGCACGGCGCCCGAGAACGGCGTGATCGACCCGTACCACCGGGTCTTCAACTATCCCGGCCTGTCCATTGTGGACGGATCGGCGATCACGGCCAACCTCGGCGTGAACCCGTCACTGACCATCACCGCGCAGGCCGAGCGGGCCTTCTCGTTCTGGCCCAACAAGGGCGAAACGGACAGCAGGCCGTCGCAGGACTCACCGTACGCGCGGCTCGAACCGATCGCGCCGAAGAATCCCGCGGTTCCGGCGGCCGCGCCGGCGGCGCTTCGGCGCTAAATTGGGGGAATGACCGCCTCCGAACGCGCACACGCGCTGCTGAACCGCGTCCGCGCCCTGCACGACGAATGGGCGCGGCTGACGCGCGGGCTCGATGAGGAGGCCGTCCACGCTCCCAGCGGATTGCCCGGCTGGACGCGTGCGCATCTGCTGTCCCACTTGGCGCGCAACGCCGACGGCCTGGTCAACCTGCTCACCTGGGCGAAATCGGGTGTCGAGACGCCGATGTACGCCGGTGAGGCGGCCAGGGACGACGACATCGAGAAGGGTGCGTACCGGTCCGCCGAGGAGATCGCCGAAGACGTCGTCGCGTCCGCGGCGCGGTTCGTCGAAGTCGCGGCGAGCATGCCGGACGACGCGTGGCCGGTCCGCGTCCGCGCCCGGCAGGGGCGTGAGATCCCGGCGGAGTTCGTGCTGTGGCTCAGGCTCTCCGAGACCGCCATCCACTTGGCGGATCTCGATCTCGGCTACGACTTCGCGCGCGTCGCGGAGCTGCTCGGCGACGAGTTCGAGATCGTCGTCGGCAACGCCATAGGCATGTACGGCGGCGAACTGCCCTCGGTTCTGCTGGTCGCCGTCGGCGAAGACGGGACGCGTCACGAATGGCGGATGGGCACCGGAGAGCCGGTCACGCTGACCGGCTCCCCGGGTGAGGTCCTGGCGTGGATCACCGGCCGTAGCGATGGATCCACTTTGGACGGTACCGCGCCGCCGCTGCCGCATTGGTTGTGACGGCGCGGTCCACAAAGGACTAAGCGCGGAACGAATCCACGCCGAACTGCTTCGCGATGTCGTCCAGCATGGCGTGCGCGCCCTGCAGGCTGACCGACGTGAACCAGGTGGTGTCGTTGACGTCGATCACCTTTCCCTTGAGGGTGCCCCAAAGCGGGTTCGACTGGAACTTCGTCTTGGGGCTTTCGGCCTGCTTCGTCTCGTCGGCGTAGGTGGCGACGAAGATCGATTCGGCGTCGAGCTTCCCGATCTCTTCCTGGCTCAGGTCGTTGGAGATCTTCGTCTTGTTGTCCGGCTGTCCGGCGGGCCGCTGGAACCCGGCGTCCGCCATCACGGTCCCGGGGAACGACGCGCTGCTGTAGAGCCGCACGGTCGGCTCGCCTTCGACGAAGCGGACCACCGACACGGCGGCGGGCTTGCCGAGCTTGGCCTTGATCGCGTCACCGACCTTGCGGGCACGCTCTTCGTAGGCCTTGATCTTCTGCTCCGCCAAGGCTTCCTTGCCCAGCGCCTTGCCGAGCATCCGGACGTTGTCCTTCCAGGTGGCGCCGGTGGTCTGGCTGAACACCGTGGGCGCGACCTTGCCGAACTCGGCGTAGAACTTCTCGTGGCGCACCTTCGCCGACACGATCAGATCCGGCTTGATGTCGTACAGCTTCTCGATGTCCGGGCTTTCGAGCGCGCCGATCTCCTTCGCGCCCTCGGCGTACTTGCGGTCGTCGCCCAGGTAGTCCGGCAGCTTGTCGTAGTTGCGATATTTGGTGTACGCCACGACCTTCGTCTCGAGCGCCAGCGTCGCGTCCACGTAGCTGGAGTCCAGCGCCGCGACGGTGACGGGCTGCTTGTCGATCGTGGTCGAGCCCATCACGTGGTCGATGGTGCGCGGGAATCCACTTTGGCCGGTGCCGGTGGAGGCGGATTCCTGTGCTCCGCCACCACAAGCGGAGAGTGCCAGGCAGGCGGTCACGGCGAAGGCGACGACTGCGCGCCGGGGTGGGGTCATGGGGCACTCTTTCTCTGCGGTTAGGCTTTCCTAACCGGAGCATAGGATGGCGGATGTCCACAGTGGAAGTTCGTGTTGGAAAGGCGACAGCGGGAGCACTGCTGGTCACCCTTCTGGCTGTGATCTGCGTCGCGAGTGTCGCCCTCGGTGCGCGTTCGATTCCTTTGGGTGTGGTCTGGGACGCGATCTTCCATCCCACCGGTGTGCCGGATCACCTGATCGTCCGTTCGTTGCGGGTGCCTCGCACGCTGCTTGGTGTCCTAGCGGGACTCGCGCTCGGCGCGGCCGGGGCGCTCATGCAGGGCCACACCCGTAATCCGCTCGCGGATCCCGGCCTGCTCGGCGTCACCCAGGGCGCGGCGTTCGCGGTGGTGCTCGCCGTCGTCGTGCTGGGCATCGACGACCTCTACGCGTTCATCTGGTTCGGCTTCGCGGGCGCCCTCGTCGCGAGCGCCGTGGTGTTCCTGCTCGGCGCCGTGGGCGGCCGGGGCGCCACACCGGTGACGCTCGCGCTGGCCGGCGCCGCGGTGAGCGCTCTGCTCAACGGCGTCATCTCCGCGATCGTGCTCGGCGATGACCGCGGGATGGAGACGTACCGCTTCTGGCATGTGGGTTCGATCGCGGGCCGGGATCCCGCGATGATCGGGCAGATCGCCCCCTTCGTGGCCGCGGGCCTGCTTCTCGCGGTGATCAACACGCCGGGGATGAACACGCTCGCGCTCGGTGACGACGTCGCGGTCGCGCTCGGGCGGCGGGTCGGCCGGACGCGGTTGCTCGGGGTCGCCGCGATCACGCTGCTGACCGGAGCCGCCGTCGCCGCCTGCGGGCCGATCGCGTTCCTGGGGCTGCTCGTCCCGCATTTCGCGCGGGCGATCAGCGGACCCGACTACCGCTGGCTGGTGCCGTTCTCGGCCGTGCTCGGCGCGATCCTGCTGCTCGCCGCGGACCTTCTCGGCCGCGTCGTCGCCTCGGACAGCCTGGAGGTCGGCATCATGCTGGCGGTGCTCGGCGTGCCGGTGTTCGTCCACCTCGTCCGCAAGAAGGGCCTGGCACGGATATGACGGCTCCCAAGGTGATTTCGCTCGGCCCGGCGGCCTGGACGGTCCGGCCGAGGACGCTCGCCGTCGCGACCCTCGCGGCGATCGCGCTGGTGCTGGTCGCGGCGTTGAACATCGGCATCGGCACCTCACACATAGGCCTCGGCGACGTCCTGAAGACACTGTTCGGCGGCGGTACCGCGCGCGAACGCGGGATCATCTTCGACCTGCGGATGCCGCGCACGCTGACCGCGATCGGCGTCGGCGCCGCCCTCGGCCTTTCGGGGGCGCTCTTCCAGACCATCGCCCGGAATCCGCTGGCCAGCCCGGACATCCTCGGGATCACCTGGGGCGCGGGGGTCGGTGCGGTCGGCGTGATCGTCGCCGGCGGTACGGGTGGCCAGGTCAGCGGCCTGGCGAGCACGCTGGGCGTCCCGCTCGCCGGCCTGGCGGGCGGCGTGATCGCGGGAATCCTGCTGTACGCCCTTTCGTGGCGGCGCGGGATCGACGGCTACCGCCTGGTCCTGATCGGCATCGCGCTGTCCGCCGTCGGCTACAACCTCGTGTACTGGCTGCTGACCGTCGGAGACGTCGACAACGCGGCACGCGCGACGACGTGGATCGTGGGCAGCCTGGCCGACGTCGGCTGGGAATCGGTCGGCCCGGTCCTGCTCGCGCTGGCCGTGCTCGCGCCGGTCACGCTGATCGCCGGGCACACCATCGGCGGGCTTCAGTTCGGCGACGACACCGCGCGCGGCCTCGGCATCCGGGTCGACGCCGCCCGAGGCACCTTGCTGCTGCTCGGTGCGGCCTTGGCCGCCGTCGCCACCGCGGCCGCCGGGCCCATCACGTTCGTCGCGCTGGCCACCCCGCAGATCGCCTTGAGGCTGGTCCGCTCGGCGCAGCCGCCGCTGTTCGGATCGATGATCCTCGGCGCGCTGCTGACCGTCGGCGCGGACTTCGTGGTGCGGGTGACCCCGGTCCTGTCCGGGCTCCCGGTCGGCGTGCTGACGGCGATCCTCGGTGCGCCGTACCTGATCTTCCTGTTCATCCGCAGCCGTAAGGAGGAGCGCGCGTGAACGCCAGACTGCGTGCCCGGGAGCTGGAACTCGGTTACGGCGAAACGCCCGTCGTGACCGGGCTCGACCTCGACGTCCTCGACGGGACCGTCACCGCGATCATCGGCCCCAACGGCTGCGGCAAATCCACGCTGCTGCGTGCGCTGGCGAGGTTGCTCAAGCCACGTCAGGGCGCGGTACTGCTGGACGGCGAGCGGATCGACAAGCTGCCCACGCGTGAGGTCGCCAAGATCATCGGCCTGTTGCCGCAGACGCCGTCCGCCCCCGAAGGACTGACCGTCTCCGACCTGGTCCGGCGCGGTCGGCATCCGCACCAGAGCTGGTACCGGCAGTGGTCCTCCTCCGACGACGAGGCGATCGAGCGGGCGCTGCGGCTGACCGGGATGGACGAGTACGCGGGCCGGGTCGTCGACCAGCTGTCCGGCGGGCAGCGCCAGCGGGCGTGGATCTCGATGACACTCGCCCAGGAGACCGGGCTGCTCCTGCTCGACGAGCCGATCACCTACCTCGACCTCGCGCACCAGATCGACGTGCTGGACCTGGTCTACCGGCTGCACAAGGAACGCGGGACCACCGTGGTGATGGTGCTGCACGACCTGAACCTCGCCGCCAGGTACGCGGACAAGCTGGTCGCGATGCGCGGCGGCCGGATCGTCGCGCAGGGCCCGCCCGCGGAAGTGCTCACCGAGCCGCTCCTCGACGAGATCTTCGGCCTGTCGGCGAAGGTCATGGAGGATCCGGTGTCCGGTACACCGCTGGTCGTGCCGGTGAGTGCACACCTTCGGGCGTAGCGTCGCAACCTGCCCGTCCGCGATGCGTCTAAACGGGCATGGAGAGAAGGGCGTTCCTCAAACTCGCCGGTGCGACCGTGGCCGGAGTGGCCGCGACGGCGTGCTCGGCCGCGCCTCCTGGGGCGGCGCCCAGTTCCGCGCCCGGGACGTCGTTGCCGCCGAGTACCGGGGTCACGCCACCGTCCGGCCCGCCGGACTGGGCCGCGCTGCGGAACAAGATCTCCCTTCTCCTGCCGGGTGAATCCGGCTACGACAACGCCAAACGCGTGTTCAACCCGGCCTTCGACGGGCTCAAACCCGCCGCGATCGCGAACTGCGCCAAACCGGAAGACGTGCAGGAAGCCGTTTCCGCCGCGGCACGGCGAGTTCCGATCGCCGCTCGCAGCGGCGGCCACAGTTACGCGGGCTACTCGGTTCCCGACGGTGGCTTGATGATCGACCTCGGTGGAATGTCCTCAGTGGACGTCCAAGGTGAACAGGTCGTGATCGGCGCGGGCGCGAAACTGAAGAACGTCTACGCGACGCTCGGCGCCGCGGGACGTTGCCTGCCCGCTGGTTCCTGTCCCAGTGTCGGGATCGCCGGGCTGACGCTCGGCGGCGGGATCGGGGTCCTCGCCCGGAAATACGGCCTCACCTGTGATCACCTGGTGTCCGCGCAAGTCGTCACGGCGGACGGGAAACTGCGGACGGCGTCGGCGGAGTCCGAGCCCGAGCTGTTCTGGGCGTTGCGCGGTGGGGGAGGAGGCAACTTCGGTGTCGTCACCTCGTTCACCTTTCGCACCGATCCGGCACCTTCTGCCGTTTCGGTGTTCTCGCTGCGCTTTCCGGCGGGCAGCGCGGACGATGTGCTCGCCGAGTGGCAGCGGTGGCTTCCCGAAGCGCCGCCGGAGTTGTGGGCGAACGTCGTGCTGTCCGGGGGATCGCCGGTCGGTGCGCGCGTTTCAGGTTGCTATGTCGGCGATTCCGCTTCCTTGGGCAAGTTACTGGACGGATTTCCCGGCGCGACGCGTTCGGTCAAGCAGCTCGACTATCTCGGCGCGATGAAGTACTTCTCCGGCGGTGAAAGCCGACAGTCCTTTGTGGCCTCATCGCGAATACTCGGAGAACCGGCCGATCCCGCGAAGCTGACTTCCGTGCTCAAGGGCAGGCGCGGAATGGATCTCCTGGTCGACGGTCTCGGCGGCGCCGTCGCCGACGTCGCGCCGGACGCCACCGCGTTCTGGCATCGGAAGGCGATCGGCAGTGTGCAGATCTACAGCCAGGCGGACACGCGTAACCGTTCCGTGGCAACGGATTCCGTCGCGGAAGTGGTGACGGGGCTCGGGCTGGGCGGGGGCTACGTCAACTACATCGACCCCGCCCTGCCCGACTGGATGACGGCGTACTACGGCGGCAATGTCACCCGTCTCAAGCAGGTGGCCAAAACCTACGACCCGGACAAGGTCTTCGGATTCGCGCAGGCCGTCACCCCGGATTAGAGGTCGATGCCGGTGAAGACGGTGACCCGTTCCTCGGTGAGGTCGTGCATCGCGGCGAGAACGCCCTCCCTGCCGACGCCCGATCCCTTGACGCCGCCGTACGGCATCTGGTCCGCGCGGTAGGACGGGACGTCGCCGATGATCACGCCGCCGACTTCGAGTTCCGTCGACGCGTAGAAGGCGAGATGGACGTCGCGGGTGAACACTCCGGCCTGCAAGCCGTAGGCGGATTCGTTGACCGACGCGAAAGCCTCGTCTACACCATCCACAATGGACACCGCGAGCACCGGGCCGAAGATCTCCTCCGCCCAGGCCTTTGTGGACGGTGGGACGTCGGTGAGCACGGTCGGCTCCACCGTGGCTCCGTCCCGTTTGCCGCCGGTGAGGATCTTCGCGCCCGCGGCGACGGCCTCGTCGATCCAGGCCACGATCCGCTCCGCGGCCGCCTCGTCGACGACCGGGCCCACGTCGGTGTTCTTGTCGTACGGGTCGCCGGTCCGCTGGGCCTTCACAGCCTCCACCAGGGCGGGCACGAACTCTTCGGCGACCTCGCGTTCGACGATGACGCGTTGCACGGCGATACAGGACTGCCCGGCCTGATAGTTGCCGAAGGTCGCGATCCGCTCCGCCGCGCCCTCGGGATCCGGCCAGTCGCGGAGCACGACGGCGGCCGCGTTGCCCCCGAGTTCGAGCACGACATGCTTGCGCGGCGCGGCGTCCGCGATCGACCAGCCGACCGGACCCGAGCCGGTGAACGACACGACCGGCAGCCGGGGATCCGCGACCAGCGCCGACGTCTCCTCGTTGCCGAGCGGCAGCACCGAGAACGCGCCCTCCGGCAGATCGGTCTCGGCCAGGATCTCGCCGAGGATCAGCGCGGCCAGCGGCGTCCGCGGCGCGGGTTTGACGATGATCGGCGCGCCGACCGCGAGCGACGGCGCGACCTTGTGCGCCACCAGGTTCAGCGGGAAGTTGAACGGCGCGATCCCCAGCACCGGGCCACGCGGGACGCGGCGGGTGAGCGCCAGCCTGCCTTCGCCCGCCGGGTCGGTGTCCAGCCGCTGCAGGTCACCGCTGAACCGGCGGGCCTCCTCGGCGGCGATCCGGAACACCGACACCGCGCGCCGCACCTCGGCTTCCGCCCACTTGAGCGGCTTGCCGTTCTCGGCGGTGATGACCTCGGCGATCTCCTCGGCCCGGCCGGCGATGACCCGCGAAACGTGGTCGAGCGCCGCGGCACGGCTGTGCGCCGAGGAACCCCGGAACTCCTTCGCGACGTTCACCGCCGCGCTCACCGCTCGTTCGACCTGATCAGGGCCGGGCACCGCGACGGTGGCGACTTCGCTTCCGTCGAAGGGGTGGTGCACGGTGAGCGTCGAAGCGCCCTGCTCGGGGCGTCCGGCGATCCAGGCGGGGCGCGGCTCCGGGGTGATCATGTCCATGGGTGACAAGGTATTCCAGTCAGGGCTTGACGAGCACCTTGAGCGCTTCGCGGTCCGCCATCGCCCGGTAACCGTCGGGGACCTCTTCGAGCCCGATGGTCCGGTCGAAGACCTTGCCCGGCTGGTACCTGCCCTCGACGACGTCGTCGAGCAGTTCGGGAATGTAGTGGCGCGCGGGCGCCACGCCGCCGGTGACGGTGATGTTGCGCCGGAAGAGCGACGGGCCGATCGGGCCCTCGGCGTACTGCGGCACGCCGACGCGGCTGACCGTGCCGCCGGGGCGGACGGCGCCGACGCCCATCTCGAAGGCGGGCTTCGTGCCGACGCATTCGAGGACGGTGTGCGTGCCTTCGCCGTTCGTCAGCTCTCGGACCTTCTCGATGCCTTCGTCGCCGCGCTCGGCTACGACGTCTGTCGCGCCGAACTCGCGGCCGAGGTCCGTGCGGGTCCGGTGGCGGCCCATCAGGATGATGCGCTCGGCTCCGAGCCGCTTGGCCGCGAGAACCGCGGAGAGACCGACGGCGCCGTCACCGATGACAGTGACGGTGGTGCGCTCGTTCACGCCCGCTTTGACCGCCGCGTGATGGCCGGTCGCGAACACGTCGGAGAGCGTGAGGAACGAGGCGAGCAGATCGTCGTCTTCGGTGTGCGGCAGTTTCACGAGCGTGCCGTCGGCTTGCGGGACGCGGACGGCCTCGCCCTGGCCGGCGTCGACGCCCTTCGCGCCCCAGTTGCCGCCGTGAAGACAAGAGGTGTGGAGGCCCTCGCGGCAGAACTGGCACGTGTTGTCGGAGTAGACGAAGGGCGCGACGGCCAGGTCTCCCGGCTTGAGCGTGGTGACATCGGAGCCGACGGCCTCGACGACACCGAGGAACTCGTGGCCGATCCGGACGCCGCGGTCGCGTGCGGGCATGCTGCCGTACGGCCAGAGGTCGCTGCCGCAGATGCAGGAGCGGACGACGCGGAGAAGGGCGTCGGTCGGTTCGCTCAGCTTCGGGTCCGGGACGGTCTCGACGCGTACGTCACCGGCGCCGTAGATGAGAGTCGCTCGCAAGACGGGTCCTTTCCTCGGCTGGCCCCAGTATGGGCGCGTCGCGTTTAGCCCGCTAAACGCGATCGGTGGAGGTCGCGCAGCAGGAGGATTTCGGCGCCGTGGTGGATGGCCTCCCGGTTGATGTGCAGGACGAGGGCCGCGAAGGGGTAGTCCGCGTACGGGCCCTCAGCCTCGCCGCAGGGGCGTTCGAGGTCTTCGGCGGTGAGGCCGCGGACGCCGTCACGCCAGCGCGCGTAGGCGTCGTCGAGCTGCTCCAGCGCTTCTTCGGCGGAGGCCGCGTAGGGGAACGTCTGGTAGTCGACGGGAGGGCCACCGAAATGCGAAGCGTTCCGCATCCCGAACACGCCGACGATGATGTGGGCGAGGCGCCAGGCGATCGTCGTGACCGGCGGCGGAGACGGCTCCGGATACGCCCAATCGATGTCGATCTCTCCGCTCTTGCCTACCCGGATCGTCCAGCAGCCCTCGACGGGTTCCCAGAAGTATTCGTCGTCGGTGAGGGTCTCCAGCCGAGGGCGCAGGTGTTGTTTCCAGTGCCAGTCGAGTTGTTCGGAGAGTTCCTTGCTCCAGTCGATGCCCATGTCCCGGACGCTAGGCCGCCACGCGGTCATCCGCTGTCCTGAATCGTGAGGGGGTTGGCGGCGGGGTGACCGGGCCCACCTGGGACGATGGTGGGGAAGCGTACTGCTCTGATCTGGAGGTTTCAGGTGCCCAGTCCCACCGGTCCGGTACTCGTCGTGGACTTCGGGGCGCAGTACGCGCAACTGATCGCGCGCCGGGTGCGTGAGGCGCAGGTCTACTCCGAGGTCGTTCCGCACACCGCCACCGCCGAGGACATCCTCGCCAAGGACCCCGCCGCGATCATCCTTTCCGGTGGTCCTTCCAGCGTGTACGCGGAGAACGCGCCCGCCCTCGCCCCCGGGCTGGTCGACGCGGGCGTGCCGATCCTCGGCATCTGCTACGGCCACCAGGTGCTCGCACAGGCCCTCGGCGGCACCGTCGAGCCGACCGGGATCCGCGAGTTCGGCCGCACCGAGGTCCGCGTCGCCGGTGAGGGCGGCGTCCTGCACGCCGGTCTCCCGAGCAACCAGCCCGCGTGGATGAGCCACAACGACAGCGTCACCAAGGCTCCTGAGGGCGCCACCGTGACCGCTTCGAGTGACGGCGCCGCCGTCGCCGGGTTCGAAGACGTCGAGCGCCGCTTCGCCGGCGTCCAGTACCACCCCGAGGTGCACCACTCGCCGCACGGCCAGGAGGTGCTCCGCCGGTTCCTGCACGACATCGCGGGCATCAAGCCGCAGTGGACGACGTCGTCCATCGTCGACGACCAGGTCAAGCGCATCGCCGAGCAGGTCGGCGACGGCCGCGCGATCTGCGGCCTCTCCGGCGGTGTCGACTCCGCCGTGGCCGCCGCGCTGGTCCAGCGGGCCATCGGTGACCGGCTGACCTGTGTGTTCGTCGACCACGGCCTGCTGCGCTCGGGCGAGCGCACCCAGGTCGAACGCGATTTCGTCGCCGCGACCGGGGTCAACCTGGTGACCGTCGACGCGCGGGACCGGTTCCTCGACGCGCTGGCCGGGGTCACCGACCCCGAAGAGAAGCGCAAGATCATCGGTCGCGAGTTCATCCGCGTGTTCGAGCAGGCCGAGCGTGACCTCAAGGCCGAGGGCGACTACAAGTTCCTGGTCCAGGGCACGCTGTACCCGGACGTCGTCGAGTCCGGCGGCGGTGAGGGCGCGGCGAACATCAAGAGCCACCACAACGTCGGCGGGCTGCCCGACGACCTGCAGTTCGAGCTCGTCGAGCCGCTGCGCCTGCTGTTCAAGGACGAGGTGCGGCGCGTCGGGCTGGAGCTCGGGCTGCCGGAGACGATCGTGCAGCGGCAGCCGTTCCCCGGGCCGGGGCTCGGCATCCGGATCATCGGCGCCGTCGACGCCGAGCGGCTCGAGACGCTGCGCGCGGCGGACGCCATCGCGCGCGAGGAGCTCACCGCGGCCGGGCTCGACGGCGAGATCTGGCAGTGCCCGGTGGTGCTGCTGGCCGACGTCCGCAGCGTCGGTGTCCAGGGCGACGGGCGGACCTACGGGCACCCGATCGTGCTGCGGCCGGTGTCGTCGGAGGACGCGATGACCGCGGACTGGACGCGGCTGCCGTACGAGGTCCTGGAGCGGATCTCGACCCGCATCACGAACGAAGTCGCCGAGGTGAACCGGGTGGTCCTGGACGTCACGTCCAAGCCGCCGGGCACCATCGAGTGGGAGTGACCGCTCCCGCCCCGACCTGCGTTTAGCGGGCTAATCGCGATCTGTCGGCCCTGGGGCACCCAGGCGGCCGGGATCGCGTTTAGCCCGCTAACTGCGTTTTGGGGCCTGGGGCACCCGGCGCGGGCCAGATCGCGATTAGCCCGCTAAACGCAGGTCGGCGGGCGTGGGCACCGTGGCGACGCCGGATCGCGTTTAGCCCGCGAAACGCAGGTCGGTGCGGGAGGGGCGGAGCAAGGCGAAGGCCCCGGCGAGGGGCCGGGGCCTTCGGAGTGGGGTGGAGCGTCAGCGGCGCACCTAGCGGCGGCTCTTGCGCAGCGAAGCGGCGAGCAGCATGACGCCGACGAAGATCGCCCCGCCCGCCATGACCCACCGGAAGTCGAACTGCGGGAGCCACGTGGCGCCGTCCGAGAGGACGTAACCCGACACCAGCAGCGTCGCGATCCCGATGATCAGGGTGAAGCCGTCCACCCCGCGCTTCGCGGGTTGAGCCGACTGGGTCTGCGCGTTGTCGTAGTCGTACTCAGCCACGACGCACCTCCACGTTCCCGACACCGTTCTTGACCTGCAAAGTGATCTTCTGCCCGTTGTCGCCCGGCGCGGTGAAGTCGATGGTGTCCTCGCCGACCCCTGAGCGCGACTGGCCGAGGCAGTCGACGTCGCCCGCGCCCGTCTCGCACGAAACCTTCACTTCGGCATCCGCCGGCACGAGCACCGTCGAGTTGCCGGCCCCGTTGGAGACCTTCGTGGTCACCGAAGCGCCCGCCGGCAGCTTGGTCAGGTCGACGTTGATGTCGCCCGCCGAGCGGTGGTACTCCGGCAGCACCTCGGACACCTGGCTCGGCGTCGCCGTGAGGTCGCCGACGCCGCCCTTCACGGAGAAGTTCTCGAACGGCACCGTGGTCAGCGCCATCCCGACGATCGCCAGCGGCACCGCGAGCCCGATCAGCCCGCGGCCGCCCCGCACGAACGAACCGGCCACCAGCCCGATACCGACCACACCCAGGGTGAGCCCGACGACGTGCTGCGCGGTGAACCACGGCTCACCGTCCAGGCCGAGGACGGTGCCGACCCCGCCGACCAGCACGGCGATCCCGAAGGTCGCGGCACCGATCTTCGACTTGCGGCGACGGGGCATCGGCGCCGCGGACGGCGGAGGGGTCTGCGGCGGCATCCCGCCGGACGGCGAGGCGTTCGGCAGATCCCACGCGGACGGGTCGGCCGCGAGCGGGTCCCAGCCGCCCTCGGTCGCCGTCGAGGTGGCGGCCGACGCCGACGCCATCGAGAACGCGGCGGCGGGCTGGGCCGGGCCGGGCATCGACGGCCGGTTGAACTGACCGCGGTTGCGGTGCAGCAGGTACAGCGCGACGGCCATCAGCGCGAAACCGATCAGCCCGGTGCCATCGGTCATCCAGCCACCGCTCAAGGTCCAGGTGAGACCGGGGAACAGCAGGATCAGCAACAGCACGGCGAACGCCGGCGAGCTCGACGCGCGACCTCGGCCGATCAGCCCCTCGAACGCGGAAACACGGTCGCCTTCCTGCGGCAGGAACAGCCAGCCCAGCAGATAGACGAAGACGCCGAACCCGCCGAACACGGTCGCCGCGACCAGCGCGACCCGGACCACGGTCGGGTCGATGCCGTACCGGTAGCCGATGCCCGCGGCGACACCGGCGAACTTGCGGCCTGCCACCGGCCGGACCGGCCTGCTCCGCCAGAAATCCTTGACGGTCTCCTCGAAGCCGGCCGCGGGGCCGCGCTTCGGAACGTGTGTCTCACTCCCACTCATGCCACAAAGAATGCGCCCCGGCGAGCCCTCGCCACATCCGGGAACACCCCTGAGGTTTCCCCCAGCGGGAAGAGTCAGGGGTTTCCCCGATGGATCAGTACCCCACTCCGTGTGACCATGGAGAACGTGCAGGAATCCGTCACCGACGACCTCGCCGAACAGGTGAAGCCGACGATCATCGAGCGCCCTCCGGTGCCCGTTCCCGGCAGCCTGTCCCCGGCGCCGTTCGAGCCGCCCAAGATGTATCGCCGCCGTTCCGGCCGCGCCATCGCGGGCGTCGCGGGCGGCCTCGCCGACCACCTCGGCGTCAAGGTGCTCTGGGTCCGGGTCGCGTTCGCGTTGCTGGCCGCCCTGAACGGCGCCGGCCTGCTCGCGTACGGCCTGCTCTGGGTGTTCGTCCAGCAGCGGTCCGGCGAGGCCGAGCCGGAGAAGTCCGCGCCGAAGGAGAAGCAGCAGGCGTTCGGGCTCATCGCGCTGGGCGTCGGTCTCGCCGTCGCCAGTGGCACGCTGACCGGTCTGATCAGCGGCTGGGTCGCCATCCCGCTGGCGCTGGCGATGATCGGTGCGGCCGTCGTCTGGCGCGAGGCCGACGAGTCGCAGCGGCGGCGCTGGCGCATCAGTGCCAAGGGCGGGGTCGCCACGGCCTTCCTCGGCGGCGGGGGCTGGTCGGCGGCGATCCGTCTGGTCGCCGGTGTCGCGCTCGTGATGACCGGCATCGGCGTCGTCGTCCTGGAAAGCGGCAGCATCGACCAGGTCAAGTTCGCGCTGGTCGCCGTGATCGCGACGCTGTTCGGCGTCGCCGTGCTGACCGTCCCGTTCTGGCTGCGCCTGGTCCGCGACCTGTCCGACGAGCGCACCGCCCGCATCCGCACCGACGAACGCGCCGAGATCGCCGCGCACCTGCACGACTCCGTCCTCCAGACCCTCGCGCTGATCCAGAAGCAGGCCGAATCGCCGCGCGAGGTCGCCAGGCTCGCGCGCGGGCAGGAACGCGAGCTGCGCGGCTGGCTGTACGGGCCGTCGGGGTACGGCAAGAGCAAGAAGACCGAGGAAGAGGCCGTCAGCGGTCAGCTGTCCGAAGTGCTCGCTGCCGCGTGCGGCGAGGTCGAGGACGCGTTCGCGATCTCGGTGCAGCAGGTCGTCGTGGGGGAGGCGACGCTGAACGAGCCGCTGACCGCGCTGGTCCAGGCGGCGCGCGAAGCGATCGTGAACGCCGCCAAGCACGCGGGCGTCGACGAAGTCAGCGTGTACGCCGAGGTCGAGCCGACAGCGGTCACGGTGTTCGTGCGCGACCGGGGCAAGGGGTTCGACCCCGACGTCGTGCCGAGCGACCGGCACGGTCTCGCCGATTCCATCCGGGGGCGGATGGAACGGCACGGCGGGAAGCTGAAACTGCGTACCGCACCGGGTGAAGGAACCGAGGTCCAGCTGGAGATGCCGGTCAAGGCGGGGAAGGGCGCGGCGTGAGGTCGCTATGCTCACTCCGACAGGGCGAGCGAGGGAGCATCGTGACGGAGAACCAGCAGACGCGGGAGCCGGTCAAGGTCTTCCTCGTCGACGACCACGCGCTCTTCCGGGCGGGTGTGCGCACCGAACTGGACTCGATCACCGACGACGTCCGCGTGGTCGGTGAGGCGGGCTCGGTCGCCGAGGCGGTCGCGGGTATCGCCCGGACCAAACCGCAGGTCGTGCTGCTCGACGTGCATATGCCGGACGGTGGCGGCGCCGAGGTGCTGCGCCGGGTCCGGCCCGAACTGCCGGACGTCGTGTTCCTCGCGTTGTCGGTCTCCGACGCCGCGGAGGACGTGATCGCCGTGATCCGCGCGGGGGCGCGGGGGTACGTCACGAAGACGATCTCGTCGAAGGAGCTCGTCCGCGCCGTTGTGCGGGTCTCGGACGGGGACGCGGTGTTCTCGCCGCGGCTGGCCGGGTTCGTGCTCGACGCGTTCGCCGACCGGCCGGGTTCCGCGCCGATCAGCGACCCGGACCTCGACCTGCTGACCCCGCGGGAGCGCGACGTGCTGCGGCTGCTCGCGCGCGGGTACGCGTACAAGGAGATCGCGTCGGAGCTGTTCATCTCGGTGAAGACCGTCGAGACCCATGTGTCGAGCGTCCTGCGGAAGACGCAGCTCTCGAACCGGTACGAGCTTTCCCGCTGGGCTTCCGACCGGCGTCTCGTCTAGGTGGCGCCTGTTCTGCTCGGCCTGGTGGCCGTGTTCTTCCTGGGCATGGGACTGCTCGGGCTCGCCGCGCCGAAGCGGCTGATCCGGCCGTTCGGCATCTCGCTGGAATCGGCGACAGCGCGGACCGAGGTGCGGGCCGTCTACGGCGGCTTCGGGGTGGCCGTCGCGGTGCTGCTCGGGTTCGCGGCTTTCGACGTCGGCGGGATCCAGCGGGGCGTCGCGATCGCGGTGGCCGTCGCGCTCGCCGGGATGGCCTTCGGACGGCTGGTCGCGCGGTTCGCGGAACGGCCAGAGCGGTTCTATCCGAGCTGGCTCTACTTCTGGGTCGAGATCGTCCTCGCCGCCCTGCTCATCTTCGCGGCCCTGACCCCGGATCGCGTTTAGCGGGCTAAACGCGATCCGGCGAGCCCCCAGGCCCCACCGCATCGCGATTAGCCCGCTAAACGCAGGTCAGCGGAATTCGTGGGTGACCTCGATCTTCCCCACGATGTGCGTGTTGAACTCGGCGAGGTCCTCGGCCGGGACCCACAGCTCCAGGATCGTCTTCCCGCCCGCCTGCTGGACGGGGTACCGCTCGACGAACGACGTCTCGACCTCGAACCGCGTCACGAAGCCCGCGCCGCTGTGGCGCACGTTCCAGTCACGGGCGATCTTGATCGCGTAGTCCTCGTTCAGCACCGGGTAGAAGATCGGCTGCTCCGGCAGCCTCGGCGGCCACTCGCGCCAGCCCGACTCGCGGACGAGGTCGAGCTCGACGGGTCCGGTGGGGCGCCACAGCGTCGTCGTGTCCGTCATGGCGCGACCTTATCGACGGCGGCCAAGGGGCGCTCGACCTGCGGAGTGGTAGCAAAGGTCCCTTGCTCCCTCGGGCGGAGCCGGGTCAGCGCGACCCCGCCCAGCACGACGACCATCCCGGCGATCACCCGCGGGTTCAGCGGCTCGGCCAGGAACACCGCCCCGAGCAGCACCGAGACCACCGGCAGCAGGTAGCCGACGATCGACGCCGCCACGGCGCCCTCGCTCGCGAGGAGCTGGTAGTTCAGCGCGAACGCGATCCCGGTCGACCCGATCCCCAGGATCACCACCGCGACGATCGCGCCGGTGCTCAGGTGCACCGGTTCGAAACCGCCCATCGGCATCGCGAGCACCAGGAACCCGGTCGCCAGCAGCATCTGCCCGCCGGCCAGCGACATCGGCGAGTCACCGGTGCCGGTGAGGTACTTGCCCTCGTAGACGAACGCGAAGCCGTAGCTCGCGGCCGCCGCGAGGCACGCCAGCGCGCCCCAGCTGAGCAGGCCGGAGGCCTCCCACGGCGCGAAGATCAGCAGGATCCCGGCAAGGCCGACGACCAGCCCGGTGACCCGCACCGCGGTCATCTTCGTCCGCGCACCCATCATCGGCGCGGCGACCAGCACCCACAGCGGCGTCGTCGAGTTCAGCACGCCGGTGATCCCCGAATCGACGGTCAGCTCGCCCCACGCGAACAGCAGGAACGGCAACGCGTTGTGGAAGAACGCGGCGACGGCCAGGTGTCCCCAGATCCGCCGCCCCGACGGCAGCCTGTCCCGGCCGAGATAGCAGAGCCCGATCAGCACCGCCGCGCCGAGCGCCACCCGCGCCAGTACCAGCTGCACCGGCGTGAACGCGCCGAGCCCCAGTTTGATCCAGAAGAAACTCGATCCCCACATGAGCGCCAGCGCGCCGATCCGCAGCAGGGTCTTCGTCTCGCCCACCCCAGTCCTCCTTAAGTGCCTGGCCCAGCTTCGCGGGGCCGACGCGTAAGGACAAGCGAAAATAACTGCAGGGAGCCTTAAGAAGAACTGTACGATCGGAGCATGCTGGACGTCCGCCGCATGCAGGTCCTCCGAGCCGTGATCAGCAGCGGTTCGATCACCGCCGCCGCCCGGAACCTCGGCTACACACCATCCGCGATCAGCCAGCAATTGTCCACCCTGGAAAGGGAAGCGGGTGTCGAACTGCTCGAACGCGTGGGCCGCGGCGTGCGGCCGACGCCGGCCGGTTCGCTGCTGTCCGAACACGCGGAAACGCTGAGCACGCAGCTCGCCAAGGCCGAAGCCGCGCTCACCGAACTCAAGGAAGGCCGCACGGGCAGGCTCGCGATCCGCTATTTCGCCACCGCCGGCGCGTCGCTGGTGCCCTTGGCCGTCGCCGCGCTGCGCCGTGACTTCCCGGGAGTCCGCCTCGACCTGAAACTGGTCGAGCCCGACGATTCGATGCCCGAGATCGAATCGGGCAAGGCCGACGTCGCGATGATCGTGCTCCCCAGCAGCACGCCCCGGATCAAGGGCGTCGAGTACATCCACCTCCTCGACGACCCGTACCGCGCGATCCTGCCGAAGAACCACCGGCTCGCCCGCAAACGCGTCCTCGATCTCGGCGAGCTCGCGGAGGATCCGTGGGTCGGCGTCGACGGTCTCCCCGGCGCCTGCCGCGACATCCTGCTCGACGCCTGCGGCGCGGCCGGATTCGCCCCGAACCATGTCGTCGAATCCGAGGATTACCAGACCGCACAAGGGTTCGTGGCCGCTGGGCTCGGCGTCGCGCTGATCCCGGAACTAGGCCTCGGCGCCCCGCATCCCGGCGTCGCCATCCGCAAGGTCCGCCGTCCGGATCCGGTGCGGTCCATCCACGCCGCCGTCGCCGCGCACGCCAGGGAACACCCCGCGGTGCGCCGGTTCCTCGGCGCGATCCGCGAAGGGGCCGGACAGGCAAGCGGGAATGGCCGAGTGGGCACGAAAACCGGCTGACCTTGAACAGCCGCGACGGCGGTCGACAACCTGGCAGGGAAGCCACATTCCCGCCGGCGAAAGGACCCCGGTGCGTCCCCTGATCGTCCTGCACGGCTCATGGCACCAGCCCGCCCATTTCGACGAGGTCGTCGAACGCCTCCGCCGGGACGGCGCCGAGGTCACCGTCCCCGACCTCGGCGCGCGCCCGATCGCCGAAACCACCCGGGCCGTCCAGGAAATCGTCGACAAGGCGGCCGAGCCGCCGGTGGTGCTCGCGCACTCCTTCGGCGGCCTGACCGCCAGCGGGCTCCAGGGCGCCGCGCATCTGATCTACCTGGCCGCGATCGTCAGCGAGCCGGGTGAAACCGCGCAGTACTGGATCGAGCGGACCAGAGAGGAAACCGGCCGCGAACCCCAGCAGTTGCCCTTGATCTTCGACGACGAAGGCTGGACCCATCTCGACCTCGCCGCCGTCCGCGAGGCCATGTACGCCGATTGCACGGACGCCGTCGCCGAGCGCGCCACGGTCCTGCTGCGTCCCGAGCCCGTCACGATCTTCGACGAGTCACCGGGAGGCTCGGCGTCGAAGGACACCCCGACCACCTACGTCACCTGCACCGAAGACCGGACGCTCGTCCCGGAAATGGTCGTCCACTTCGCCGCCCGGTGCGACACGACGGTGACCTGGCGGGCAAGCCACAGCCCATACCTCAGCCGTCCCGTGGAGTTGGCGACGCTGGTTCTCGAGCGGCTCTAAATCAGGAACAGCTCCGCGAACAGCACCCCGATCAGGATCGCCGCCACCACGGCGCCCGCCGTGATCAGCCACTTCCGGGTGTCCGGCGACTTCGCGGCTGCCGGAGCGGCGGGAGCGTACTGCTGCGTCGGCGGCGCGTACTGCGGCTGCGGCGGCTGATACTGCTGCGGCTGGTGCTGGGGGAACTGCGGAACCGGCTGCTGCGGTGCCTGCTGGCCGGGCATCGGCATCGAGGCCGGAACCGTCGGCATCGCGGGGGCGGTCGGCGGGATGAACGCCGTCTGCCGCCCTTCGGTGATCGCGTTCAGCGAGCGGACGGTGTCCGCCATCGTCGGCCGCGCGTCCGGCTCCGCCCGGAGCATCTTGCGCAGCGCACCGGCCAGCGGCCCGGCGGTCTGCGGCGGCCGTTCCGAGGACTCGCCGTCCTCACCGAACGGCGGCACCCCCTCGACGGCCGTGTACAGCGTCGCGCCCAGTGAGAACACGTCGGACGCCGAAGTCGCCGGTTCGCCGCGCGCCACCTCGGGCGCCCGGTACGCCGGACTCGGACCGCCACCGGTGATGCCGATGTCGGTGAGCTTCACGCCGCCGTCGTCGGCCAGCAGGACCGTGCCCGGCTCGACGGTCCGGTGCACCACCCCGGCCTCGTGCATCGCGGCCAGCGCGCGGCCGAGCACGATGCCCAGCCCGGCCGCCTGTTCCGCGGTCAGCCTGCCGTGTTCGGCGAGGAAGGTCGCCATCCCGCGGGACGGGATGTACTCCATCACCAGCCACACGTCCGGCCCGTCGGGCAGCACGTCGTACACCTTGATGGCGGTGGCGTGCTCGAACTTGGCCGCGTCCTTGCCTTCCTGGACGACGACGGCCTTGGCCTGCTCCGCCCGGTCCGGCGGCAGGCCGACGGGCAGGTACATGCGCTTCATCGCGACCGTGCGCAGCAGACGGGTGTCGAACGCCAGCCACACGATGCCCGCCCGGCCACGCCCGATGGGCTGGTCGAGGCGGTATCGGCCGCCGACGATGGAACCTTCAGAACTCAATGGATCACGTTCCGGCTGGAGTCGGGGTCGTTGTCGGGCTCGCAGTGTTGCTCGACGGAGGAGCCTCCGACGAGGACGGCGGCTTCGCACTCGACGTCTTCGTCTGCTTCGAGCTGGTCGGCCTTTCCGGCTCGTCCGTCTGCGTCGCCCTGCTCGACGTCTTCTTCGACGAGGTCGGAGTGTCCTTGGGCGGCTCGGCCGACTGCGTCTCCGTCGGCGTTTCCGTCGTCTCCGGAGCCGAAGACGACGCCGAAGGAGTCGGCTTCGGAGACGAGTTCCCCACCTGGGCGGGCGTCTCCGGATTGTTCGGGGTCAGCAGCCAGAAGCCCAGCGCGGCCAGCGCCACGACCACGACACCGCCGATGATCGCGGGCTTCTTCCACGCGCCCGGTTTCTCGTCGTCCTCGTCCACCGGGCTGGTCTGCGCGCGGGTGGGCGGCGGCGGAGGGGGCGGGTCGTCGTAGTCGTCGTCGTAGGGATCGTCGTCGTAGTCGCCCGCGGGGATCGGGACGGCGCGCGTGGGCGCGGGGCCCCCACCGGGGTGGCCGCGTTCGGACAGCAGCGCCGTCTCGTCGTAGTTGTCGTACCTGTCGTAGTCGTCTTCCGGGTATCCCGACGCGGGCGGCTGCTGGTAGTCGTCTTCGTCGTCGTAGTACGAACCGGCCGCGGCCTGATCGTCGAGAAGCGAACCCGAGTGGCCGGCCGCCTCGCTGTCGAGCGCCTGGGTCACGCCGCCGCCGGCGAGCGCGCCCGCGATGGGCGCGGCGAGCACGGTGTCGTCCGCGGGGCCGCCCAGCGGCGTCTCACCCCGCGCGACGGCGGCGAGAAGCTCTTCGCACTCTTCGGCGGTGGGCCGGTGCCGCACCTCCGGATGCAGCAGCACGGCCAGCACGCTGGCGAGCGGGCCCGACTGACGCGGCGGGATGATCTGCCCGGCCGCGACCGCGTGCAGGAGGCTCAGCGTGTTCTCGCTGAGGCCGAACGGCGGCTGGCCTTCGCATGCGGCGTAGAGCGTCGAGCCGAGCGAGAAGACGTCGGACTCCGGGCCGGGGTCGCCGCCGATGGCCACCTCGGGCGCCAGGTAGGCGGGGGTTCCGGCGATCATCCCGGTCTTCGTGACCGTGACGTCGTCCTTGGCCCGCGAGATGCCGAAGTCGGTGATCTTCACCGTGCCGTTGGGCGCCAGCAGGATGTTGCCGGGCTTGATGTCGCGGTGCACGATGCCGACCGCGTGCGCCTCGGTGAGTGCCGCCGCGACCTGTGCGCCGATCCGCGCGACCTCGGTCGGCGGCAGCGTCCGCTCCTCCTGCAGCACCTGCGCGAGGCTCGTGGAGTTCAGGTACTCCATGATCAGGCACGGCTGGCCGTTGTCGTCGGTGACGACGTCGAACACCGAGATGGCGTTCGGGTGGTGCAGTCTCGCGGCGATCCGTCCCTCGCGCATCGTGCGCTGGCGGGCGTCTTCGGCGTCGTGAGCCTCAAGCCCGGGTTGCAGCAGCAGCTGCTTGATCGCCACCGTGCGGCCGAGTACCTCGTCGTGCGCTTGCCACACGGCCCCCATCGCGCCCGTGCCGATCCGCCCGGCGATGCGATATCGACCGGCGACCAGGCGACCCTCGTCGCTCACGCGACCTCCCTTTGGGCTCCGTCTTCACGTCGCGGAGTCGTCCGCGCACGCGGTGCGGCCTTCAGCACGCCACAGCGTTGGAGCGTATGCACATGTAGTGGTCTGTGTGCCGGCTTTTCCGAGACCGACTCGTGACAAGGCTAGGCGCTCACTCTGCGCACACACACGCGGCACACTCTGATCGCCCTGGGTGGAGGGCTGTTACACGCGGGGTGTCCGTCACATGTGCTGCGCGGACAGCAGCCGCGCGTCGGTGATCAGGCCGGTCGTCTCGTCGGCGAATTCCAGGACCTGGGTGACCCGGAGCAGCCCGCCGTCCGGATTGCGCATGGTCACCACGGCGAGGATGGTGCCGTCGGCCTGTTCGCGGAGGTCCTGGATCTGGATGGCGTCCATCGCGCTCCACGCCTCGATCAGCTTGCCCGCCTCGGACTCGGCCAGCACCGGCGTGATCAGCGACATCGCGCCGTAGGGATCGGCGTCGACGGTCCGGTAGAACGTCCGGACCGCCTCGATCTTGTCCGCGACCGTGCTGACCGCGACCGGTTTGGCGGACGGCTGCGGACTCGTGCTGCCCGCCGAGGAGCTCTGCCGGGGGAGCGAGCCCGAACCGGTGCCCGAAGACGGCTGGGCCTTCGTGCTGGTGCCCGACGACGTCGGCGTCTCCTGCTTGCGCTGCTGCGGTTCGGTGGAGTCCGGGACGGCGAGTCCGCCGAGCGCGGCGGCTCCGCTCATCGTCTCGGGTGCGGAGGCGCCCGGCACCGTGGTTTCCCGCTGGGTGCCCGCGAGCACGCCCGCGGTGACGACGGCGCCCGCGACCAGCAGTCCGGCGGCGACCAGCCCGGCCAGCTTGGCCCGCCGGGCGGCGCGGCTCTCCGGCTCGTCCTCTTCGGGCTCGGGCCGCGGCGCGGGCTCTTCGCGGGTGCGGGCGGGTACGAACTTCTGCGGCTCGCGGAAGACCTGCTCGAGATACTCGCGGTCGACGCGGGTGTCGTTCAGGATCTCTTCCGGGATGACGTCCTCGACACGTACGGCGTCCTCACGCCGTATGCGCTGTCGATCAAGCACGAAATTCCTCGCTCTGGTCCGGGGCAGGCACTGGGCCGTTCGGCCGGTGCCTTTGGTCCGCGCGGCCGTCTTCTGAACGGTGCGGACCCTGCAATCGTCAGGTAACCCTGTGCGGACGGTCCCCGGCCAGGCTCTATCGCCGGAATGCCGTCGCGATACGACGAACGGCAGCTTAGGTCACCCACCCGGACCAGGGATGACCGCTCAACGCACCGCACGTGCAGAGGAACAGGACACTTGCACGTGCGCGATGCCCTACATGCCGTCGTCGATGATCTTGTCGTCGTCACCGAAGGTGAACGTGCGCTGCTCCATGGTCTTGGTGCCGTCTTTGTGAGTGACTTCGACGGTGTTGACCGTGACGCCGCGGCGCTGGTCGATGGCGACCTTCTTCACCTCGAAGTACGCGACGTCGGCGTAGCGCTCACGGAGGCCCTGTGCGCCTTCTTCGCCCAGGCTGCCGGAGGTCACCGAGGACGCCTCGTGGGGATCGGTGGTGACAGAGTTGAGGAAGATCTCGGTGTTGTCGCCCATCGCCTGTGCGTCCGGCTGCTGCGCGTACCAGGGGGAGGTCGTGGTGGTGCGATCGGCGGGCACGACCGGCGGCTTCTGCGGCCGGTTGCTCGACGACGGCGCGGACCCGGACGTGACCGGCCCACCCGAGTCGGGCTGCGACGAGCCGGTCCCGGTGTCGTCGCTGTCCGACGAGGTGCCGGAGTTGCTGGAACTGCGGTCGTCCCTGGTGGAGGAATCGGTCTCGGATTCGGACGGGTTGCCCGCCGCGCCGCCCTGGGGCGGGGTGGTCGGATTACCGGCGAGACCGTCCTGGCTCAGCGGGCTGCCGCCGCGATAGCCGGGCCAGCCGCCTTGGCTCTGCTGCTCCGGGAGGGGCTTGCCGACCAGGAACGAACCGGCGAAGAGCAGGCCGACCACGACCAGCGCGGACGCCGCCGCCGCGAACCAGGCGGCCTTGCGCCAGGTCTTGGGCGGGGTCACCGAGGCGGGCACCGTGCCCAGATCGAAGGTGCTCAGGCCGTCGACGGGCGGGGCGACGTAGACACGGACGTCGCTGTCGTCGATCTCCGCCGGCTCGGGACGGCGGGGCGAGGGGGCGGTCAGCGTCACCTTCGTGCGCTGGGCGGCCTTCGCGCGGCGCTCCTCGATGGGAGACAGGACGGGTTCGGTCAACGAGACCTCGACGCGCGCCGGGCGCTCTACGGCAACCTCACGGGCGGGCTGGGGGAGCGGCAAGAGGCCGCTCGATGGGGCGTAGCCGGGGCTCGGCGCCCTCCTGTTCCGCGGTGGCGGCAAGGGAAGGGAACCGGTGGAAGGCGGGGCGAACTCGCGGTGCGCGTGATGCCCGTGCCCGGTCGGGCGCTGCCGCCTCGGCGGCACGGGTGGGGTCCAGCTCTCGGCGCCGCCCGCCCGGTGGCGACCCGTCTGTGTGGTGCCGTTGCGTCCCTGGTGTTCCGCCCAGCCGTTCATGTCCGAGCGACCCCCTCATGGGCCCGTCCTGACGGCGATGTGACACCGGTTAAGCCGAACGGAGCAGCGGTTTCACGGGATCCCTCGCTTGCAGACTCCCGGGCAGTCTCGTGAGCAAATGCACGCGCATACGACTGGGGGCGCGCGGGGCCATCGCCCCCGCGCGCCATGCGGGCATCGCCCGACCCAGACGCAAGGGTCCTCACGAGGTCCACACTAAAAGTTCGACACCCGCAAGTCTTCACCCACTCTGCAAGTTGCAGATGTTTCACTCGGTCGGGCGCGGCCGAACGGGCCTCGGTGACGTAACGCTGTGCTATCGGCGCTGGTGACGTCGCTCAGTTGCCGCTGCGGTACTTCTGCTGGGTCGACTGCAGGGCTTTCGTGGCGGTGATACCGCTACCCGCTGCAAGCAAAATCGCGATGACGTCGAGCGTCGTTCCCCCACTCGTGAGCAGCCAGGCGAAAAGCGAGGCCGCGGTGGTACCCGCTGCGATCGGCCAGCGCGTCTTGACGTACTGGGCGACGGGAGTGCCACCCGCGCGCTTACCCGCCGCGCTGTTCAGCATGGCGAGATAACCGACATGGCCCAATGCCGCCAGGACACCGGCGATCGCGATGATCACGGCGATGAGGTTAATCATGTGTCCAGTTTGCCTGGTCCCGCGCCGTGGTGGCTCGGGGAACACCCTGAGTTCCGCCTCACGCCGCAGGATCGTGACGTGGCCGGATCGCGTTTAGCGGGCTAAACGCGATCCGGACGCGGCGCCGGGGAGCAAGGGACCTTTGCTACCACTACCGCCCCAGCCTGCCCCGCCCCAGGTTGAGCAGCGCCATCGCGAGCTGCCGTCCCTCCGGCCCGAGTTCGCGGTAGCGCGCGAGCACGTCCATCTCGCGGTTGTAGACGATCCTGGTGCCGCCCGCCGCCATCCTGGCCGCACCGATCGTCTTGGAGACTTCGACGCGGCGTTTGACCAGCCGCAGGATCTCGCCGTCGAGGAAGTCGATCTCCTTGCGGAGTTCGCCGATCTCTTCGGCCGTGGCGGTGGGTTCTTCGGCGTCCGGCTTCTGTGTGGTGTTCATCGGGACCTTTCTTCGGTCCGGATTCCCTGCTGGCCCCCGGAACAGCGTAAAGCCCCGGGGTCCGTGGACTCCGGGGCTTCAGGTGATGGCATTGGCGGCACTATGCGATCACGGGAGCCGGAGTCCGGGTCCCGTAAAAAAATCGCGTCGCGAGGTGCCGCATGCCGCTCATTATGCCACAGCGATGCCGTCCTCCGGCTTGAAGCGACGGCGTGCTCCGCGGACGCGCGCGTGCACCAGGACGCTCATGGCCAGCCAGAACATCGGCATCGCCGGCCAGAAGAACGGCGCCCCGGAGGCCACCCAGCGGGCGATCAACAGCACCGAAAGCACGACGGCGATCGCGAGATGGATCCGCACCGCCGGATGCCCGAGGGCGACCGGACGCCGCTTCGGGGCGGGTTTCGGCAGATCCGAGGTGAGCGCGGCGAGGTCGTCCGTGTATTTGGCGGAATACACGGCGCTCAGCCGGTCTTCCACCTCTTCGAGAGTGAGACGGCCTTCACCGCCGGCGGCCTGGATGCGGGTGGCGACCCGCTCGCGGTCGGCGTCGGCGGCCCTGAGCCTGGAGGGAATCCCGTTGGTGTCCATGGCATCCGATCCTGCGCCGCGAACACCGCCAGCGCGTCGGACGGCAGGCGGCAACACCGCCTACGCCCGGCGCTGTAGCGTGGACCGGCGATGAACACCCTCTTCGATCTCCCAGCGGACGGTCCGGCCAAGCCCCGGCACTCCGACCTGCTCGACGACCTGAACCCGGCGCAGCGCGAGGCCGTGACACACGCGGGCTCGCCGCTGCTGGTCGTCGCGGGCGCGGGTTCGGGCAAGACCCGGGTGCTGACCCGCCGGATCGCGTACCTGCTGGCCGAACGGGACGTGCACCCCGGCCAGATCATGGCGATCACGTTCACCAACAAGGCGGCCGCGGAGATGCGGGAGCGGGTGAGCGACCTCGTCGGCCGCCGCGCGAACGCCATGTGGGTGTCGACGTTCCACTCCATGTGCGTGCGGATCCTGCGCCGTGAGGCCAAAACGCTGGAGATGTCGTCGAGTTTCTCCATCTACGACTCGGACGACACGAAGCGCCTCATCACCCTCGTCGCCCGCGATCTCGACATCGACCCGAAGAAGTACGCGGCGCGCACGCTGGCCGTGCACATCTCGAACCTCAAGAACGAACTGATCGATCCGGAGACGGCGGTCGCCGACGCGGGCAACGACCTCGAACGCCGCGTCGCCGAGGTGTACGTCGAGTACCAGCGGCGGTTGAACCAGGCCAACGCGTTCGACTTCGACGACCTCATCATGCGGACGGTCGAACTCCTGCAGACGTACCCGGACGTCGCCGAGTACTACCGGCGCCGTTTCCGCCACGTGCTCGTCGACGAGTACCAGGACACGAACCACGCGCAGTACACGCTGGTCCGCGAGCTGGTCGGCACCGAGACGAACGAGGCCGGGATCGAGCCCGCCGAGCTGTGCGTCGTGGGTGACGCGGACCAGTCGATCTACGCCTTCCGCGGCGCGACGATCCGCAACATCGAGGAATTCGAACGCGACTTCCCGAACGCGCGGACCGTGCTGCTGGAGCAGAACTACCGCTCGACCCAGACGATCCTGAACGCGGCGAACGCGGTCATCGCGCGAAACCCGAACAGGCGCGCGAAGCGGCTGTGGACCGACTCGGGCGACGGCGAGAAGATCGTCGGCTACGTCGCGGACAACGAGCACGACGAAGCGGCGTTCGTCGCGGGCGAGATCGACGCGCTGGCGGACAAGGGCGAAGCGGACTACTCCGACGTCGCCGTCTTCTACCGCACCAACAACCAGTCCCGTGTCTTCGAAGAGATCTTCATCCGTCTCGGCCTGCCGTACAAGGTCGTCGGCGGGGTGCGGTTCTACGAGCGGCGCGAGGTCCGCGACATGCTCGCGTACCTGAGGGTGCTGGCGAACCCGGAGGACACGGTCAGCCTGCGCCGTATCCTCAACGTCCCCAAACGCGGCATCGGGGATCGCGCCGAAGCCGTCATCGCGACGTACGCCGAGCGTGAGCGCATCTCGTTCGCGCAGGCGTTGCGCGGTGCCGTCAGCGGTGAGGTGCCGCTGCTGAACCCGCGCTCCGCCAAGGCGATCACCGGTTTCGTCGAGCTGATGGACGAGCTCGGCGAGGTCGTCGAGAGCGGCGCCGAAGTCGCCGACATCCTCGAAGCCGTCCTGGAGCGCACGGGTTACCGCGCGGAACTCGAGGAGTCCGACGACCCGCAGGACGCGTCGCGGGTGGAGAACCTGACGGAACTCGTCACCGTCGCGCGGGAGTTCACCGAATTCACCGCCGAGGTGGCCGGTCCGGACGGTGAGTTGCCGGAGGCGGACCCGGGGGTGCCGGAGCCGGGCTCGCTGCCCGCGTTCCTGGAGCGGGTTTCGCTGGTGGCCGACGCGGATTCGGTCCCGTCGCCGGACGGCGGCGACAGCGACGATGGGCACGACGCGGGCGTGGTCACTTTGATGACCGTGCACACCGCGAAGGGCCTGGAGTACCCGGTCGTCTTCGGAACGGGTTGGGAAGACGGGATCTTCCCGCATATGCGCGCGCTCGGTGACCCGACGGAGCTGGCCGAAGAGCGCCGGCTCGCCTACGTCGCGATCACGCGGGCGAGGAAGCGGCTATACGTCTCCCGTTCGATGGTGCGCTCGGCCTGGGGCCAGCCACAGATGAACCCGGCTTCGCGGTTCCTCGACGAGCTTCCCGCCGATCTGGTGGATTGGCGCAGGCTCGCGCCTTCCTCTTCTTCCGGTGGCTTCGGTTCGTCAGGCGGTTCGCCGCGGGCCGCGACGACTTGGGGCAGCCGAGGCGGTGGTGGCGGCTCGTCGTCGCGGGCGGCGAGCACGAGCCCGTTCGGCAAGGGCTGGAAGGACACCGTCGCGCTCAAGCTCGACGTGGGCGACAGGGTCAGTCACGACAAGTACGGGCTCGGAACGGTCGTCGCCTGCGACGGCACGGGCCCGCGTGCCACGGCGACGATCGATTTCGGTGCGGCCGGCAAGGTCCGGCTGATGCTGATCGGCAGCGTCCCGATGGTCAAACTCTAGCCCTGACCTGCGGTTTCTTCCTCGCCTCCGAAAACTGTCGGACCCTTCCCGTATACCTGTGTCGTCGAACACGAGTTCGACTTGCTGGGGGTATGCTGGGCAAGCCGGCGTCCCCGTTTCAGGGAGGGGGCGCATGGTGTGGACGGGGTGCTGTTTCAGGTTCTCTCGAGTGGGGTACTCGAGTACTTGCGGGGTGTTGAAGAAGGGGCGGGGCCGGATCGGGGTCCGGAACCGCCGGAAGTGCTCAGGCTGGTCGCGGCCTGGCGCGCGTTACTGCGGGCACACGAACCGGACGGGGCCGGACGGTGTGTCGTATGCGGGCACGCGCGGCGATGGCTGTTCGGGCCGCGGCCAGCCGGGTATAGAAGTCTTTCGCGGAGACCTTTCGCCGGATGGCGGCCGATCGAACGGCGCCCGGCCGGTCTCTGCACGGTCTGGCAGATCGCCGTGGGGTACTTCGTCCGGAGACTGCCGGACGGCGTCGCCTGAGGGCGTTGAGGGCCCGGAAAATCACCCTGGCTCCGAGCCGGAGGACCTACGACGCTTCGTGATGCCCGCGATGGGGGAAGCGGAGGTCCTGAAGGCGCGCCTGAGCGTCATTGCCCGGCGCGCCCTCGTCACGGACGGGATCACCGGTGTGGTGATGAGTGGTGGTGCGAAAAGAGCGAGGCTCGATCAGTTGACGCTCACGCCACGGGCGGCGAGCCACGGGCGCGGGTCGATCTTCTTCGTGCCGTTCTGCCACACCTCGAAGTGCAGGTGCGGGCCGGTGCTCTGGCCGCGGTTGCCGACCTCGGCGATCTCCTCGCCGCACTTGACCTTCTGGCCTTCGCGGACGGAGAACGAGTTCATGTGGCCGTAGACGTGGATGGTGCCGTCGGCGAGCTGGACCTTGACCCAGAGGCCGAAGCCGCTGGCGGGGCCCGCTTCGATGACCGTGCCGTCGGAAGCCGCGACGATCGGCGTGCCGATCGGGGCCGCGAGGTCGATGCCGAGGTGGCTCGTGCCCCACCGGGCGCCGAAGCCCGAGGTGAAGGTGCCCTTGGTCGGCATGCAGGTCTTGGGCCGCTTGGCCTCTTCTTCGGCCTTGCGGGCCGCTTCGGCCTCACGCTTCACGCGGGCCTGGGTGATGCTGTTGTTGTCCGAGAGCTTCTGGGCCTCGGCAGAGGCGTTCGTCGACTGGCTCGTCGGCAGCAGCTCGGGGGCGCCACCACCGGCTCCACCGCCGAGGGCGAACGAGGCGCTCGCGTCCTGGGTGCTGGCCAGCGGGGTGACGGCGGCGTCGGAGGATTCCGAAACGGACTTCAGGGTCTGCCCGGCAGCGGCGGCCGCGAAGGCGCCGGCAGCGACGGCTGCGACCACGACACGGCCACGAAGGGCCGAGGACGGGGGCGACAGGCGGTGCGAGCCCCGGACGCGAACGACCGCACCATCGAGTGCGTTCTCGAGCGCCGGGGAAGGAGCTTGGCCGCCGGGGGAGCGGTGTGAAGCCAAGACGGGGCCTTCCGTGTTCGGGGAGTCGGATCAAGAGCCCGGGCGGGGGATCCCGGTGAACGACCTCGGGGGTGGTTCGTTCGGTGCTCTCATTCGTGATCTGACTGTAATGGGGACCCCGGGACAGTAACGAAGCGGCACCCCGGTCAGCAAGATCTGACGGCGCTCTCGGCCGATCGGGCGACGGAGATCTGGCCGTTATCCAGTGAGGATTACCCAAAGTTAAACCAGGTTTACTCACACCCGTGTGACTTGCGTTACAGGTTCAAGCGGCCGTTCGGGGGTACCGAACGGCCGGGAAAGGGGCGAACGAGGGAAATAACCGGTTGCCCGACGGTGTTGAAGGGTCCTTAACCGGACTGGCCTCGTCACTGGGCGTCGTCTCGGTACTGCCGGTCACCTAGGGCGCCGCTCGGTCGCCCCGGGTGTCGAGGCCGCCGCGCGGTCGTGACGACCTGAGGGGCCCCTGCTGGCGGGCCCGGCCGGGCCCGGCTTGCTAGCGTCGCCGTCGATGACTTCGCGCTCACGGCACCCTGGTGGCGAATCCGCCGGGCAAGCCGACCCCGGGACCGCGTCCGCCGAACTTCTCCGGAGCGAACCGGGCGCCCGCCCGCGAGCGCTCCTGCTGTCGGCGGGGCTGGTGTCGGCCGGTGCGGTCGCGCTGGCCGCCGGCGCGCTGATGCCCGTCATCCGGGGTGGTTCGGCCGGATTCACCGCCGCTCCCTTGCTGGTAGTGCTGGCTTTGGCGCCCGCGGCGGCCGTGCTCTACGCACTGGTCTCCGGGCGCTCGGGGCTCACGGCGGGGCTGGTGCTCGGGCTCACCGCGCTCGCGCCCGGACGGCTGCTGCTGGATCTGCAGCTGCTCGCGGACGGCTCCCTGGCCGCGCGGCCGGAGCTGTTCCTCGCCGATCGGTTGCTCGCGATGCCGCAGGCGGGGCCGGGGCTGTGGCCGTTGGTGGTGGGGCACCTGCTCACCCTCGCGGCCGGGGCCTTCGCCGCCGGGACCGCCCGCGACGAGGCGGAACTGGCGGGCGAGCTCGACGGACGGCGCCGCTGGCGGCTGCTCGGGCCCGTGCTCGGTGTGGCGGGCGGGGTCGGTCTGCTGCTCGCACCCTTTGGTTCGGGCAACGCGTACCTCCTGGCCAAGAACGCCTTCGAAGGCCCGACGGTCGCGATGGCCGGATACCTGCTGCTCGCGGCCTTGCTGCCGCTGACAGTGCTCGTGGCCGTGAGCTCGCCCTCGGCCGGGGTCGGCAAGGGCGGGTTCGCGGGCGCGGGGCTGGCCGCGCTCGCGGTCGGTGTCCCGCCGGTGGTCGCGGGGCTGGTCGTGGACCGGCTTTCGGTCGCGCCCGGTTCGGTGGTGGTGACCATCGCCGGGCTGGCGCTGGCCGGGCTGGCCTTCACCAGGTTCGACGTCGCGGAAGCGGACGAGGCCGTCACCGGTGACCTGGCGGGCGAAGCCAGGCTGCCCGGACTGTTCTGGTGGCGGCTGGCCACCGGAGGCCTGGCGCTGCTGGCCGCCGGTGCCGCGGCCGCGGGCGCGCTGGCCCCGGTGCTGAAGGCCAACGGTCCGACGCCGGTCCCCGAGACACCGGCGCGCTGGCTGTTGCTCGGTGCCGCCGTCGTGCTCGCCGTGCCCGCGCTGTTCGTCTTCGTGCCGCGGCTCTCGGCGTTCGCCAGGGGAGTCGTCGCGGCCACGTGGGCGGGCGTCGTCCTCGCGGGTGCGGCGGTGCTGAGCGCGGCCTTGTCCGTCACCGAGGACAAGGCGGTGGACCCGGCACTGTTCGGGGTCGACCTCCCGGTGCCGTTGCCGGACAAGGTCGGCTACTCGGCCGGCGCCGGGGTCACCTGGACGTTCATCGCGCTCGTGCTGGCGGCGCTGGCCGCGCTCGCCGCGGTGATCACCGGTGTCGTGGAACGCGACGACTCCGATGAAGAAACGGACGAAACGCGCGTGAGCGGGACCGTGCTCACCCCGGTCGTCGCGGCGGCGGTGCTGGCGATCGCCGCGTTCGGCACGCCGGTGTTCGGCGCGCCCGGCTATACCGCACCAGGGCTGTGGTCGAACTTCGGCGCGGCCTCGTGGGGTCTGCTCGGCGCGCTGGCCGTCGTCCTCGGTCTGTACGCGCTCGTCCCGCGCTCACGGCCGGTCGCCGCGGCGTCCGCCTTGGCCGGGGCCGCGCTGGTGCTCGGCCTGCGCGCGGCTGAACTGCCGCTCGTCGGCTCGGAGTACGAGGGTTCCTCGGCGGGGGTCGGATTCTGGCTCTCGCTGGGCGGCGCCGTCGTCACCCTCGTCGCGGCGGGGATGGCTGTCGCGGGCTCACGGCGGGCCGGATGACCCGCCATCTCCTTCGGGTCGTGCTGGCCGAGTTCGGTGTCGAGGAAGGTTCGGCGGTCGCGCTGGGCAGGTTGCTGCGCGACGAAGGCGTCGAGGTCGTCTACGCCGGACGTCTCGACACCGTCGAGCAACTCATCCGGACGGTCGAACAGGAGGATCCGGACATCCTCGGGATCCTGCGGGGCGCGAGCGAACCGGAAGGGCTCGCCGAAACGCTCCCCGGCGTTCTGCTCTTCGCGGTCGGTAACGGCCCAAGCGGGTTCGACAACGCCTTCGAAAGCCAGGAAGACGCGGCGAACTGGGTCTCCGGTGTGCGGTCTCACACCGTGGAAACACCGTCTGACCGCGTACGGTGACCGACTTCACCAGGTGCGGAGTCCCCTGCTTCTGCGCAGGTCGCTAACCTCGACTGGTCCGACAGCGCGGTCCGGCAACGGACCACCACAGTGGCGTGTCGTCAGGAGACTGGAGTAGTGGACCTCTACGAATACCAGGCGAGGGATCTCTTCGCCGCCCACGGAGTACCGGTTCTGCCGGGTGCCGTGGCAAACACCCCCGAAGAAGCCAAGGCCACCGCCGAGAAGATCGGCAACCAGGTCGTCATCAAGGCGCAGGTCAAGACCGGCGGCCGCGGCAAGGCCGGCGGCGTCAAGCTGGCCCAGACGCCGGATGAGGCCGCCGAGAAGGCCGAGGCGATCCTCGGTCTCGACATCAAGGGCCACATCACGCGTCGCGTGCTGGTGGCCGAAGCCTCGGACATCGCCGAGGAGTACTACTTCTCCTTCCTGCTGGACCGTGCGAACCGCACCTTCCTCGCGATGGCTTCGGCCGAAGGTGGCGTGGAGATCGAGCAGCTGGCCGTCGAGCGTCCCGAAGCGCTCGCGAAGATCCCGGTCGACGCGATCGCCGGTGTCGACAAGGCGAAGGCCGTCGAGATCCTGACCGCGGGCAAGTTCCCGGAGAAGGTCGTCGACGAGGCCGCCGACGTCGTCGTGAAGCTCTGGGAGACCTTCGTCTCCGAGGACGCCACGCTGGTCGAGGTCAACCCGCTGGTCCGCGACCCGCAGGACAAGATCATCGCCCTCGACGGCAAGGTCACCCTCGACGAGAACGCCTCGTTCCGTCAGCCGGGCCACGAGGCCCTGGTCGACAAGGACGCGGAGAACCCGCTCGAGGCGAAGGCCAAGGCCAAGGACCTCAACTACGTCAAGCTCGACGGCGAGGTCGGCATCATCGGCAACGGCGCGGGCCTCGTGATGTCCACGCTGGACGTCGTGGCCTACGCGGGCGAGAAGCACGGCGGCGTCAAGCCCGCCAACTTCCTCGACATCGGCGGCGGCGCTTCGGCCGAGGTCATGGCGGCCGGTCTGGACGTCATCCTCAACGACACCGACGTGAAGAGCGTCTTCGTCAACGTCTTCGGTGGCATCACCGCTTGCGACGCGGTCGCGAACGGCATCGTCGAGGCGCTGAAGATCCTGGGCGACGAGGCCACCAAGCCGCTCGTCGTGCGGCTGGACGGCAACAACGTCGTCGAGGGTCGCCAGATCCTGGCCGACGCGAACCACCCGCTGGTCACCGTGGTGGACACAATGGACAACGCGGCCGACAAGGCCGCCGAGCTCGCCGCGGCAGGTGCGTGAGATGTCGATCTTCATCAACGAGAACAGCAAGGTCATCGTCCAGGGGCTCACCGGCTCCGAGGGCATGAAGCACGCGACCAAGATGCTGAAGTCCGGCACGAACATCGTGGGTGGCGTCAACGCCCGCAAGGCCGGCCAGACCGTCACCATCGAGGGCAAGGACCTCACCGTGTTCGGCACGGTCGAGGAGGCCATCAAGGAGACCGGCGCCGACGTTTCGGTCATCTTCGTGCCGCCGAAGTTCGCCAAGGACGCGGTCATCGAGGCGATCGACGCCGAGATCCCGCTCGCCGTGGTGATCACCGAGGGCATCCCGGTGCACGACTCGGCCTACTTCTGGGCGCACGCCGTCGCGACCGGCAACAAGACCCGCATCATCGGGCCGAACTGCCCCGGCGTGATCAGCCCCGGCAAGTCGAACGCCGGCATCATCCCGGCCGACATCACCGGCGCGGGCCCGATCGGCCTGGTGTCGAAGTCCGGCACGCTGACCTACCAGATGATGTACGAGCTGCGTGACATCGGTTTCTCGACCGGTGTCGGCATCGGCGGCGACCCGGTCATCGGCACGACGCACATCGACGCCCTCGAGGCGTTCGAGGCCGACCCCGAGACCAAGGTCATCGTGATGATCGGCGAGATCGGCGGCGACGCCGAAGAGCGCGCCGCGGCCTACATCAAGGACAACGTGACGAAGCCGGTCGTCGGCTACGTCGCCGGCTTCACCGCGCCCGAGGGCAAGACCATGGGCCACGCCGGCGCCATCGTCTCCGGCTCCTCCGGCACGGCCGCCGCGAAGAAGGAGGCCCTCGAGGCCGCCGGCGTCAAGGTCGGGAAGACCCCGAGCGAGACCGCCGTCCTGGCGCGCGAGCTGTACAACAGCCTCTGATCCTTCGGAGACTGAGCTTTCCCCGGCGGGCCGGGCACCCTCACCGGTGCCCGGCCCGCCTGCTTTCCGCCCCGGATCGCGTTTAGCCCGCTAAACGCACGTCGCGCGCCGACCTGCGTTTAGCGGGCTAAACGCGATCCGACGGTCGGGAAGGGGTTCCGCCGGGAACCGGATCGGGTGTACAGACGTCTCAGAGCCCGAGGCGTGGGGTGTCCGCGTGTGCGCTAGCGTTCGAGCATCACAGCCGCCTCGTTTGTCCCGGGAGTCCCGCGCGCCCCGGGGTGCCGGTCGAACGACAGGAGAGCATTCGGATGTCCTATCCCAGCGGTGGGCCCGGCTACCCCCAGCAGGGTGGCGGCCAGCAACACCCCAACCCCGCCTCGGGGGCCTTCCCTCAGCAGCAGGCGCCGTCACCGGCCGCCCCGCTGAACCTGGCGTTGCTGCTCGCGCTCGCCGTCACCGTCCTCGGCCTGGTGCAGTTCTTCATCGGCTTCTCCGACGAGGCCGACGCCGCCGGACAGGTCTCGGTCTTCCTCCTGGTCAGCGGTCTGCTCGCGGCCTTGCACGCGCTGCCGCGCGGCCCGAAGACGCTGCCGTTCGCCGCGTTGTTCAGCGTCATCGGCGCCTTCGGCGCGCTGGACCTGGTCATCGGCTACGGGAGCGGCCGCGAGGACGTCTCGGTCCCGGGCATCCTCACCGTGGTGCTGATCCTCGGCATCCTGCAGATGCTGGTCGCGGTCGCCGCGCTGCTGTTCGAGCACGACGTCATCAAGCTGCCCGCCGCGAAGCCGCAGCAGCAGTCGCCGCAGGCCCCGTACAGCCAGCAGTTCCCGCAGCAGGGCCCGCAGGGTCCGTTCGGCCAGCAGGGTCAGCAGGGCCCGGCCGCCACGCAGGTCCAGCCGTTCCCCGCCGCGGGCCAGGGGCAGCAGCCCGCCGAGCAGTCCGGTCCGTTTTCCCAGCCCGGCGGGTTCCAGCCGCCGGTGACGCAGCCGCCGGGCCAGCAGGCCACGACGTACGCGCCGCAGCAGGGCCAGTTCTTCCAGCAGCCGCCGTCCTCGTCGTCGGAGCCGGGCCAGAACCCGGGCACGCCGCCCGGCGGTTTCGGCCAGCAGAGCTGACCTTCCGAACGCGAAAACACCCGCTGTGACTCTCCGTGTCACAGCGGGTGTTTTCTTTTGCGGGGGTACCCGACCGGGTGGGTTGGGCCACGTGCGCCGGCCGGCGGCGGCGTGCCTCACCCGGACGGCCCAGTCCGGATGTCATGGTGCGGTTCATGAAGCTGCTCACCCGCGACGAACGCCCGCCGGGCGAAGAGCCGGTGAGTGACCTCGTCCCCGAGCTGGAGGTCTCCAGGGCGAAGCGGGTTCGTGTGTTGCTCGCGGCCGCCTGCGCGCCCCTGCTCTTCTCCTATACCGCCATCGCGGCCGTGCTCGCGGTGGTCTCGTTCGCCGCCGACCGGACCCGGTTCTCCGCCACCGGCGCCCTGCTCGCCGCCGGTCCCGGCTGGCTCGCCTCGTGGCAGGTGGAACTCGACCTCGGCGGTCATCCGCTCGGTGTGCTGCCCTTGCTGCCGACGTTCCTGGTCGGCTGGCTCGTGGCGAGGGCGGCCGCGCGCGCCGTCCGCCGTGCCGGCGGCCGGACCCCGGCGGACGCCGTCCCGGTGGTGACCGTGATCGCCGGGGCGCACGCGCTCTTCGGTGTGCTGATCGCCGTGCTGGCAGGCGGGTCGCCGATCGACGTGAACCCGCTGACCGCGTTCTGCGTGCCGGGCCTCCTCGCCGGGCTCGCCGCCGTCGCGGGAGTCGCCAAGGTGTGCGGGCTTCCGGCCGCGGTGCGGGACCGGTTCGACCCGGTGGCCGTCCACGGCCTGCGGGCGGGCGCACTCGGCCTCGCCGCGCTCATCGCCTGCGGAGCCGTGGTGTTCACCGCGGCCACCGCGCTCTCGTGGTCCACTGTGGACAGTCTGTTCGAGCCGGGCTTCGGCGCGAGCTTCGGCCTGTTCGTGCTCTCCGTGGCCTACCTGCCGAACGCGGTCGTCGCCGCGTTGTCGTTCACCACCGGGCCCGGTTTCTCGGTCGGCTCGCTGACCGTCGGCATGTTCGGCTACCAGGGAGGGCAGGTGCCCGGGGTGCCGGTGCTGGCGGGGATCCCGTCGCACCACGCCGTCTGGTGGCCGGCGCTGCTGCTCCTGCCCGCGCTGGTCGGTGCGCTGGTCGGCTGGCGGATCCGCGCGATCGACGAGGACCCGATGCTGCGGATGCGCGCGGTCGCCGTCGCGGGCGCGCTGGTCGCGTTCGGCTGCGTCATCCTCGGGACCGTTTCCGGCGGCAGGCTCGGCGACGGGCCGTTCGACCCGGTCAGCGTCCCGGTCGGCGTCGCGTCCGTGATCGCCTTCTGCTGGATCGTCGTCCCCGGCGGGTTCGTCGCGTTCTTCGCCGGAGCGCACGAGGCTCCCGAGCCGCCTGGCGAACCCGAGGTCGAAGACATCGTCGAAGTCGAAGAAGAAGCCGAACCGGCCGAGGAACCCGAAGCGCTCGAAGACGAAGCACTCGACGAAGAGGCCGAAGAGGAACTCGCCCGGGAATTGGGCGAGGACACCGACGAGGTCCCGGTGGAACCGGAGCCCGAAGCCGAGCCCGAGCAGGAGATCGCTGTGACCGAGTCCACCGACGGGTCCGGCGACGAAAGCGCCCCCGGCGACGACCGTTAGGGTTGTCGCGACCAGGTGAAGCGCCGTACGCCCGAGTGCGTACCGCCGTGGCAAGGAGCCCGTTCTGGCTAGTCGGTTGGACCTGCCCACTCCGGTGAAGCTCGTCGTCCTCGCGTCCGGTTCCGGCACGCTGCTGCAAGCCGTGCTCGACGCCGTCGAAAAGCCGAACTTCCCGGCGAAGGTGGTCGCCGTCGGAGCGGACCGCACCGGGGTCGAGGCACTGACCCGGGCCGAACGCGCCGGCGTGCCGTCGTTCACCGTGCGGATGGCCGACCACCCGGACCGCGCGGCGTGGGACAAGGCGATCACCGAAGCCGTCGCCGCCTACCAGCCGGACCTGGTCGTCTCCGCGGGGTTCATGAAGATCCTCGGCGCCGAATTCCTCGCGCGGTTCCCCGGCCGCGTGATCAACACGCATCCGGCCCTGCTGCCGTCGTTCCCCGGCGCGCACGCCGTGGCCGACGCGCTGGCGATGGCCGTCAAGGTCACCGGGTCGACGGTGCATTTCGTCGACGCCGGGGTCGACACCGGGCCGATCATCGCGCAGGAGCCGGTGATCGTGGAGCCCGACGACGACGAAAACGTCCTGCACGAGCGGATCAAGGCCGTGGAACGCAGGCTCCTGGTGGAAACGATCGAGAAACTCGGCCGGAGCGGGTGCTCGGTCGAGGGACGAAAGGTGAGGTTTTCGTGAGTACCGCACAGGGACAGCGTCCCGTCCGGCGTGCGCTGATCGGCGTCTCGGACAAGGCCGGCCTGCTCGAACTCGCCACCGGGCTGCACGCGGCGGGTGTCGAGATCGTGTCGACCGGCGGCACGGCGAAGGTCATCGCGAACGCCGGGGTGCCGGTGACGCCGGTCGAAGAGGTCACCGGGTTCCCCGAGTCCCTCGACGGCCGGGTCAAGACGCTGCACCCGCGCGTGCACGCCGGCCTGCTCGCCGACCGTGACCGCCCGGAGCACGTCGAGCAGCTCAAGCAGCTCGACATCGCGCCGTTCGACCTGCTCGTGGTCAACCTGTACCCGTTCACGCAGACCGTCGCCTCGGGCGCGAGCCCGGAGGACTGTGTCGAGAACATCGACATCGGCGGTCCGGCGATGGTGCGTGCCGCGGCGAAGAACCACAACAGCGTCGCCGTCGTGGTCGACCCGTCCCGCTACGAGTGGGTGCTGGAGCGCGTCGCGGCGGGCGGTTTCGAGCTGGCCGACCGCAAGCGCCTCGCCGCGCAGGCCTACGCGCACACGGCGGCGTACGACACCGCCGTCGCCGCGTGGTTCGCCAACGTCTACGCGCCCGCGGACGACTCCGGCTTCCCGGACTTCACCGGCGCTTCGTGGGAGCGCGGCGACGTGCTGCGCTACGGCGAGAACCCGCACCAGAAGGCCGCGCTGTACAAGCACTGGCGTCCCGGTCTGGCGCACGCGGAGCAGCTGCACGGCAAGGCCATGTCGTACAACAACTACGTCGACACCGACGCCGCGCGCCGCGCCGCCTACGACTTCGACGCCCCGGCCGTCGCGATCATCAAGCACGCCAACCCGTGCGGGATCGCGGTCGGCGAGGACATCGCCGAGGCGCATCGGAAGGCGCACGCGTGCGACCCGGTCTCGGCCTACGGCGGGGTGATCGCGACCAACCGGCCGGTGAGCCGCGAGGCCGCCGAGCAGATCTCCGAGGTGTTCACCGAGGTCGTCCTGGCGCCGGACTTCGACGCCGAGGCGCTCGAGATCCTGCAGCGCAAGAAGAACGTGCGGCTGCTGAAGCTGCCCGCGATCACGTCGCCGGATCCGATCGAGTTCCGGCCGATCTCGGGCGGCATGCTGGTACAGACCGTCGACACGATCGCCGCCGAGGGCGACGACCCGGCGAACTGGACGCTGGCCACCGGCGCGCCCGCCGACGAGCGGACGCTGGCCGACCTCGAGTTCGCGTGGCGTTCGCTGCGTGCGGTGAAGTCGAACGCGATCCTGCTGGCGAACGACGGCGCGACCGTCGGCGTCGGCATGGGCCAGGTCAACCGGGTCGACTCTTCGCGTCTCGCGGTCTCGCGGGCCGGGGACCGGGCGAAGGGCTCCGTCGCCGCGTCGGACGCCTTCTTCCCGTTCCCGGACGGGCTCGAGGTCCTGCTGGAGGCCGGCGTCCGCGCCGTCGTCCAGCCGGGTGGCTCGATCCGCGACGCCGAGGTCATCGCCGCCGCCGAGGCCGCCGGGGTCACCCTGTACCTCACGGGCACGCGCCACTTCGCCCACTGAGCCGACCTGCGTTTAGCGGGCTAAACGCGATCCGCGCGCGGACCTGCGTTTAGCCCCCTAATCGCGATCCGGGGTGCCTGAGGGCGTTCCCGGTGCCCCGGCTCGGGGGTTCGTGCCATGCTGGCCCCGGATCGCGTTTAGCCCGCTAAAGGCGATCCGGCCACGTGTCGCCTTTAGCGGGCTAAACGCGACGCGGACGTACGTGAGTCGCCAGGGGGAGGATCGGTGCACCAGCCGCCGCAGGGGTACGGCCAGAGGCCGGGTTACGGCCCGCCACCTGGGCAGGGAGGTCAGCCGGGCTACGGGCAGCAGCCGGGCTACGGGCAGCAGCCGGGTTACGGCCCGCCCGCCGGTCCCGGCTACGGGCAACCGCCCAAGAAGAAAAAGACCGGGCTGATCGTCGGCGTGATCGTGGGTGTCGTGGTCCTTCTCGGGCTGGGCATCCCCGGCGCCATCTTCGGTTCGGAGTACTACGCCTCGGTCGGCAAGGCGCCGGTCTCGCAGCAGCCGCCCGCCGAGTGCGCCGTCTCCCCGGAGCTGCTGAACAAGACGTTCACCACCAGCTTCCAGGGCGTCCGCGACAACGAGATCAAAGCGGGCGAGATCGTCACCAAGCAGCAGGGCTGTTCCTGGCTGCCGCCGGAGAGCGACAACGTCCACGACCGCGCCCTCCAGGTCATGGTGTACCGCCACGAGGGTCCGGACGCCGAGAAGCGCGCGGCCGAGTCGTCCACCGGATCGGCCGCGCCATCCGAGCGCCAGCAGCAGGTGCAGGGCATCGGGCAGAAGGCGGTCCTCGTCTCCCTCGACACCGACAGCGCCTTCAGCGGCGCCGAGCTGCGGGTCATCCAGGGCGTGTACGTCGTCCTCGTCACCTACAAGGGCTGGGACAAGGGGTTCTTCACGAACTCGCCGATCCCGCCTGCGGAGTCCGCCGAAGTGGCGAAATCCGTGGGCGCCGAACTCGTGAAGAACCTGCCCCGCTAGGCGTACAGGCCGTTCAGCCAGGCTGTCCACGCCTTCTCGGCCTGGTCCGCGTCGGCGTCTTCGGCGAACAGGTGGTGCCCGATGCCCACAGGCCAGCCCCAGACGTTCCGGCCGTAGAAGCGGTACAGCGCGTCTTCGGTCCGGACGCCGATGAAGGCCGGCGTCAGGTAGTCGACGACACCCTCGACGCCGGCGACTTCGAGATACACCCGGTCACCCACGGCTTTCGCGCCTAGTGCCGCCTTCACGGCGTCGAACGCCTCCGGGGCTTTCGACGCTTCGGGGGCGTCGGCCTTGAAGTACTTCGCCTGACGCCGGTTGAAGTGCGTCAGGTACTCGCCCAGCGAGTGGCAATAGAACGCCGTGTGCTGCGCGCACGCGTCGTATTCGACGTCCCAGTCGTCGAGGACGGTGGTGTGCTCGTAGCGCAGGTAGGTGCCCCCGTCCTTGGGTTCGAGGACGTATTCGAGGGTGTTGAACCAGCCGCTCTCGTCTTCCGCGTACGTGACGAAGCGCCGCGACGGCTTCCAGACGGTCACCATGCCGCCGTTGGGCGTGAGGCCGGACTCGGCGCCGCCGTCGCGGGGTTCGTATTGGATCGGCCAGAGCCATCCGCCGCTGGCGGTGGTGATCGCGGCCCAGGTGTCGGCGGGGGTGGCGGGCAGGAAGCCCTCGAAGCGGACCTCGGATTCCTTCGCCATGACTGTCCTCTCTCTTGTCTCTTATGAGAGCGACGCCTGGCCAGGGGCGCTTTCGACAAACAGATCGCGTTTAGCCCGCTAAAGGCGAAGTGATGCAGGTCACATTTGGGGATGTCGAAGTGCGGCGGACAGCGGCGTCCCCGGGGTGTCCGCGAAGACGGCGACCCGAGGAGAGAGACATGCAGCAGAGCACGATCGACGAGATCCTGAACCGCCCGCTGAGCCAAGAGCTCCTGGTGCGCGACCTGGCCCGGCTGGCCTACACCGCGTCCGACGGCACGCCGAGGGCGATCCCGATCGGCATCCACTGGAACGGCGAGGAGATCGTCATGTGCACCCCGACGAACGCGCCGAAGCTGCACTCGCTGCGCCGCAATCCCACCGTCGCTCTGACGATCGACACCGAATCGCATCCGCCGAAGATCCTGCTCCTGCGCGGCACCGTCGAGCTGGACCACGTCGACGGCATCCCCGACGAGTACCTGCAGTGGAGCGGCACCTATGAGATGACGCCGGAGCAGCGGGCCGAGTGGGAGGAGAACGTGAAATCGCTCTACGACAGCATGGTCCGCATCGTGATGACCCCGACCTGGGTCAAACTCATCGACTTCGAGGAAACGCTGCCCACCGCCGTCGAAGAACTCATCCGCCGTCAGAGCGCCTGAAAGGAACCGTCATGACGCTCAAGAAGCTGGAACAGGTCGCTGTCGTCGTCCAGGATCTCGAAGCGGCCAAAACGTTCTTCACCGAGCTGGGGCTCGAATTGGAAGGCGAGGCGTCGCTCGAAGGGGACACGGTCGATCGCATCACCGGGCTGAGCGGGGTCCGGACGGATATCGCGATGCTGCGGCCGCCGGACGGCCACGGCGGGCTGGAGCTGATCAAGTACCACACGCCGGAGGGGCCGGAAGCCGATCCGCACGCGCCGGTGAACACGCCCGGCATCCGCCATCTGGTGTTCTCGGTGGAGGGCATCGACGAAGTCCTCGAGCGGTTGCTGCGGCACGGCGGCACCCTCGTCGGCGAGCTGGTGCGGTACGAGGACAGTTACCGGCTTTGCTACGTCCGCGGCCCGGAGGGGATCGTCGTCGAGCTGGCGGAAGCGCTCGTACGCCGGGAAGCGTAGGCGAGAAGCCGCGTCTCGACGGATTCCCGCGAAGCCTCGCGCTGCCAGCATTTCCGCCATGACAGTGACAGGAATCCTGGCCGCCGCGCTGATCGTCACCGGTGCGCCCGCCATCGGCGCGGACGACGTCCGTGTGCACACTGGAGCGATCGACGGCGCCCGCTACCGGGTCGAGGTGCCGTCGAACTGGAACGGCAAGTTGTTGCTCTACAACCACGGGATCTATCCGCCGGGCTACGTTCCCGAAGAGATCGAGCTCGCCAACCGGGCGGAGGCGAAACCCGTTCTCCTCGGCGAGGGGTACGCGTTGGCCGCGTCGCTCTACAGCAAGCCGAACGGCTTCTCGGCCCGTGAAGCCGTTCGCGATCAGACGGCGCTGCTGTCCTGGTTCGACCGCAACGTCGGCCGTCCGGAGCAGGTGCTCACCTGGGGAGCTTCGGGCGGCGGGCTCAACGCGGTCCTGCTGTCCGAGCGGCTCCCGCACCGGATCGACGGCGCGCTGGCGATGTGCGGCCCCGTCGCGGGTGGTTCCGCGTTGTTCGGCCAGGCGCTCGATCTGGGGTTCACGGTCCGGACGCTGCTGGCGCCCGAACTGGAGGTCGTCCGCATCGCCGACCCCGGGGCGAATCTCGCGAAAGCCCATCAGGTGATCGCGAAGGCGCTGGAATCACCCGATGGGCGGGCACGGCTCGCTCTCGCCAACGCGTTCGCCGACGTCCCCGGCTGGTCGACGGCACATCATCCCCGTTCCACCGATGTCGCCGAGCAGATCCGTCAGCAGACGAAGTTCGTCCAGGCGGTCTACGACCAGCTGGCCTGGGGCGCGCACCGGACCGATCTGGAGGCGCAGGCCGGCGGGAATCCGACCGGGAACACCGGAGTGGATTACCGCGGCCTGCTCGCCCGGTCCAGTGAACGCGGCCTCGTGCGCCAGGCCTACCGTGACGCGGGCCTAGACCTCGGCGCCGACTTGGCGCGGCTCGCGGCCGCACCCAGGGTCGAGGCCGACAAAGCCGCCGAACGATGGCTCGGCCGCGTCGGAACCCCGGCCGGGCGCGGTCGTCAGCCTGTCGTCACGCTGCATCCGATCGGCGACGGCGTCGCCCCCGAACACGAGCGGACCTACGGCGACCGCGTAGATCCCGGCCGGCTCCGGCAACTGTTCGTCAACCGGGGCGGGCACTGCCAGCACACCGCCGCGGAAGAACTGACGGCGTTGAGTGTGCTGCGAGACCGCGTCGAAACCGGCCGCTGGCCCTCGACGTCACCGGAACGCTTGAACGCCGAGGCGAACCGGTCCGGCCCGGAATTCCGCTTCCTCTACGACTGGCTGCACGGTGAGCCGGGTACCGCAGCACCCGCTTTCCGGCGGTATCACCCGGATCCGCTTCCCCGTGTCGTCTGAGGCCGGTCGCCGACGGGATGGCCGGCTTGGAATGCCAGTCGCCCGTCGGCGCCGGCCGCGATCCGGTCGAGGACGTCGTCCAGCCCCGAGAAGACCTCCCACTGCCGCTGTCCGGTCGCGACGGCAAGACGTTCGATGAGGGCCTGTTCGAGATCGGTGACCCGCTTCGCTTTCCACACCTTGTCCGCGACGCTCACGAGGAGATCTTCGACACCGACGTCCGCCCTCCAATCGGCGTGTGTCCACGCGAATCGCGCGCGGCTCTCGGCGATTCCTCGGGAGACGAGGAGTTCGTAACCGGCCCGCTCGTGAGCGGAGCCGGGCCCGGACAACTCTTCACGGTGGATCGTCTTGCCGATGTCGTGGACGGCCGCGCCGAAGAGGGTCTCTTCGCGGTCGAAGACCACTTCCGGGTGTTGCTTCTCCAACCAGTCGGCCAGTGAACACGTCACGTCGTGAACCGCGCGCAGATGCGCGGCCAGCCGCGGGGGTGCGGCCAGCTCTTCCAGCAGCCCGCTCACCTCGTCCGGCAACGGGCGAAGCGGCGGCTCACCGGGATCGGTCAGGGCGCGGCGCAAGGCTGACGAGGGCATGGCGTCCAGAATGACAGAAACCGCCGTTCATTCCCCCTGGTAGCGCAGGCCGGTGCGCTTCAGGACCACCCAGCGCTCACCGGGCCGGTCCGCCACCACCGGATACCACCGCGGCGCGACCGCGTCGGTCAGCTCGCCACCTCGTTCGATGAGGGAGCTCACCGCCGGTTCACCCACCACGATGAGCGCGGACCAGTCGACGTGCGCCAGCAGGTTGTCCTCGGTGACGCCGAACTGTTCCTCAAGAACCGTCACCAGGTCGTGCCCGGTGTCCGGACCGGACCGGACTTCGCTGACGTCAGGCACTTCTTCGACGGCGACGGGTTCGTCGTAGTCTTCATAGTCTTCATCGTCTTCGTCGTCTTCGCGTTCCTCGGACCAGACGTGGTGATCGAGCCGCGAGATGCTGTTGCTCAGGTCGAAGGCCTGCTCGTCGGTCATGCACAGCGTCACGGTCTGCCCGTCGGTCAGCGTGAACGTCAGTTCGGCCTCCGGGTAGCCACTCGTGCCGGGCTCCGCCTCGACCATGCCCGCCACGGTCCCGGCCAGCGCCGTGGGCGCCGGGCTCGTGTGCCAGTCCAGCGACGGCAGGTTCGCGGCCATCTCCAGCACGCACGTCGCGGCGGTCCAGAACGCGTCCTTGTCCCGGAAGTCCTTGCGGCTGCTGGTCAGCGTCCGGCCGCCGCCCAGCGGCTCGGTGCGGGCGTCCACCTGGCCCCGCCCGGTCCCGTTCTCCCAGATCGCGGTGACCGTGACCCGGTTGGCCAGGCGTTTGCGGTAGTTCTCGATATGGCCTTCCCTGGCGAGTTCCCAGCCGTTCACCGTCTCCGGCCAAGCGTCGTCCACTGCGGTTTTCCTTTCCTGACGGGAAGACCCCGGGTCTCGGACGTGACAGGTCCGGTGATCGTTCCCGGAGCTCGCACTCAGCCCGTCGGTGCTTCGGCCCCCGGAGCGGTCCATGAGGTGAGGATGAGCAGGGCGTCATGGGAGGCGCTGCCGGGTTCGGCGGTCAGGATCATGAGGCGCTGCCCGGAGCCGTCGGGGCTGGCCCAGGTGTCGCAGTCCAGCGTGAGGTCGCCCACGAGCCGGTGGCGGTAGAGCTTGGTGCCGTAGGCGGCGTCGTTGACGTGGTGTTCCGCCCACCAGGTGCGGAAGTCGGGGTCCTGGAGCGACAGTTCGCCGACGAGGCGGGCGCAGTCGGGATCGTCGGGATCGGCCGCGGCTTCCATGCGCAGCGCGGCGACGGCTTCGCGGGCGTCGTGGGCCCAGTCGGCGTGCATCCGCCGGACCTCCGGGTCCGTGAACAACAACCGCAGGTAGTTGCGCCGGGCAGGCGGGACGGCGCCGAAGTCGGTGTAAAGCGCCGCGGCGGCGGGGTTCCAGGCCAGGATGTCCAGACGCTTGCCGAGCACCAGCGCCGGGGTGCGGGTGAGCTGGTCGAGCAGCCGGCGCATCGCGGGTCGCACGCGTTGCGCGGAGCGACGGCGGGGGCGGGCGTCGGCCCGGCCGGCGAGATCGTAGAGGTACTTCCGCTGATCCTCGTCGAGGCGCAAGGCACGAGCGAGGGTGACCAGCACGGAGGCGGAGGCGCGGACGCGGCCCTGCTCCAGCCGCGTGTAGTAGTCCACGCTGATCGAGGCGAGCCGGGCGACCTCCTCGCGGCGGAGCCCGGCGACCCTGCGGGCGGAGTCCGTTTCGGGAAGACCGCATTCCCGCGGTGTCAGCCGGGCTCGTCGTGCTTTGAGAAAAGCACCCAGCGCCTTGGAGTCGGAACTCATGACTCCAGTGTGGACGGTCTCGGCACGGATGTGAGGGGGCACGTTCCTTCCCAGGGAGAAACCTGCTCTGCCACCCGTGCCGCGGCCGACGAAAAGTGGAGTCACGACATCCCGTCACCGACTCCAGGAGAGTTCCTCATGGCCAGGACCACCGTCAGCTTCGACAGCGCCGGCATCTCGCTCGCCGCCCACCTGTACACCCCCGGCACGACGGCGTCCGGTCCGCGTCCGGCGCTCGTGGTCGGCCATCCCGGTACCGGGGTGAAAGAACAGGCCTCCGGCACGTACGCGCGGCGGATGGCGGAGCGCGGCTTCGTCACTCTCGCCTTCGACGCCGCCCATCAAGGCGAGTCCGGTGGACTGCCTCGTGGACTGGAGGACCCCGCTCGGCGCGTCGAGGACTTCAAAGCCGCCGTGTCCTTTCTCGGCGCCCGTGCCGAAGTCGACGCCGACCGCGTCGGCCTGCTGGGCATCTGTGCTTCGGGCGGCTATTCGCTCGCCGCCGCCGGTGGTGACCATCGCGTCAAGGCCGTCGCCACCGTCAGCGGTGTCGACGTCGCCCGCCAGTTCCGCCTCGGCGCGGACGGCACTCAGGACCCGGCGGTCTTCCGGAGTCTGCTCGACGCCGCCGCCCACGCCCGCACGGCCGCCGCCCGCGGCGAGGAGCCCGGGGCGCTGGCCGTGTTCCCCGAAACCGTCGAACAGGCCGGTGAGCTCGGTGGACGACACGGCATCGAAGGCTTCGAGTACTACCGCACCTCGCGCGGCGGGCATGAACGCTCCGCGAAGTCCCTCGCCTGGGAGAGCATCGACAGGCTCGCCTCCTTCGACGCCTTCCACGCCGTTCCGCTCATCGCCCCTCGTCCGCTGTTACAGATCGTCGGAAGCCGGGCCGTCACCTCCTGGATGGCCGTCGAGGTCCATCAGCGCGCCACCGGTCCGAAGGACCTTCACTGGATCGACGGGGCCAGTCACGTCGATCTGTACGACAAGAAGCAGTACATCGATCCCGCGATCGACAAGCTCACCGACTTCTTCACCGGCCGGCTCGCTTGACAACCGCTGCGCCACCCGGTCTACTGGAGGTATCGAACAAGCGTTCGAAGTGCCGCCTTCCCCGTGGCACGCCGGTTCCGTCCACAAAGGACGGTCTAGGTGTCGTGGGGAGGCGAGGTCCGGTGACAGCGGAGGTGGTCGAGGCGCGGGCCTTGCCGTTGGCGAGGCTGGCGGCTTTGCCAGGAGTGAGCACGGCCAGTGGCGTGGCTTCCGCGGCCGAACACGCGAGGACGACGGGAAGGGTGCTCCCGGTGTCCCCGGCGTTGTCCGGTCTGCTGCCCGCCGCGGGGCTCCGGCGCGGGAGCACCGTTTCGGTGCTGGGGTCCACGTCACTGATGCTCACCCTGCTGGCCGCCGCGACCGCCGGCGGTGCGTGGGCGGTCGCGGTCGGCCTGCCCGCGCTCGGGGTGGTCGCCGCCGCGGAACTCGGGGTCGAGGTGGGCAGGCTGGCGCTGGTCCCCCGCCCCGGTGCCGAGTTCCCGGCGGTGACCGCGGCCTTGCTCGACGGCTTCGATCTCGTGGTCGTCGGTCCGGGCCTCGCCCGGCCCGAGGTGGCGAGAAGGTTGTCCGCCCGCGCGCGCAACCGTGGTTCGGTACTGCTTTCGCTGGGTTCCTGGCCCGGTGCGGAGGTCGAGCTGAGCTGTCGTCGTTCGCGCTGGACGGGTTTCACCGGCGGTGGCGCGGGCTATCTGCGCGCTCGTGAGGTGGAGGTACGGGCGGGTGGCCGGGGTGCGGCCGCCCGGCCGATGTCGGCCTTGCTGCGCTTTCCCGGCCAGGGCGAGGTCGAGCGGGCCGAGTTCCCCACGACCAAGTGGGGGACGGCATGAACCCGCCGGTGCGCATGCTGGTGCTGTGGTGCCCGGACTGGCCCGCGGTCGCCGCCGCGGCCGTCGCGGGCGAACCCGTCGGCCGTCCGGCCGCGGTCTTCTCGGCGAACCGCGTGGTCGCCTGCACCGCGGTGGCCAGGGGCTACGGCGTCCGCCGCGGGATGCGGCGGCGCGAGGCCCAGTCCTGCTGTCCGGAGCTGGCGGTCTTCGGCGAGGACGAAGGTCGCGACGCCCGGCTCTTCGAGTCCGTCGCACGGGCGGTGGAAGAGCTGGCCGTCGGTGTCGAGGTGGTACGCCCGGGGATCGTCGCCGTCCCGGTCGACGGCGCGGCCGGTTACTTCGGCGGTGAGCACGGCCTCCTCGAAAGACTGGTGGACGAGGTGTCGGTGGCGGCGGGAGTGGAGAGCCAGGTCGGCGTGGCCGACGGCCTGTTCGCCGCGACGCTCGCCGCCCGCCGTTCGACACTGGTCGAACCCGGCGGGACGGCGGAATTCCTTGCCCCGCTGCCCATCCGCGAGCTCGACCAGCCCGAGGCGGGCCGCGCCGAGCTGGTCACCTTGCTCAAACAGCTCGGCCTGCACACGCTGGGCGCCTTCGCGGCGCTCGGCGAAAGCGATGTCTCCGCGCGTTTCGGCATGGAGGGGGTGCTCGCGCATCGGCTGGCACGAGGACGGTCCGAACGGCCGCCGTCGCGTCGCCGTCCGCCGCCGGAGCTCTCGCTCGCGAAGGCGTTCGACCCGCCGATCGACCGGGTCGACGCCGCCGCGTTCGTGGCGAAAGGTCTCGGCGAACGCTTCCATGCCGGGCTCGCCGCGTACGGGCTGGCCTGCACCCGGCTCGGCATCTACGCCACCACCGAGACCGGCGAACAACTCGGCCGGGTGTGGCGTTGCGCCGAGCCGCTGACCCCGCTCGGCGTCGCGGACAGGGTGCGCTGGCAGTTCGAAGGCTGGCTGAAAGCCAAGGATCGCCCGCACTCCGGGGTCGTACGGCTGCGGCTGGAGCCGGAGGAGACGGTCGAAGGCCGGTCGCTGCAGCTCGGGCTGTGGCAGGCGGGTGCGGCGGGTGCGCTGCGGCCGTCCACCGAGGACGAGGACCTGTCCGGCGAGCGCGCCGCTCGCTCCCTGGTGCGAGTGCAGGGGCTGCTCGGTCCGGAGAGCGTCTTCACCGCGGTGCTCGACGGCGGCCACGGCCCCGCCGAACGTGTCCGGCTGGTGCCGTGGGGCGACAGGCGGGAGAAGACGGCGCAGGCGGACGCGAACTGGGCCGGAAGGCTTCCGGCGCCCTCGCCGGCGACGGTGTTCGCCCGGCCGGTGCCCGCACAGGTGCTGGACGAGAACGGACACGTCGTGGAGATCACCGCGCGGCGCCGGGTCACCGCCGCGCCGTACCTCGTGAGCTTCGAAGGGGGTGAGCCGCGCGAGGTGATCGCCTGGGCGGGGCCGTGGTTCGTCGGTGTCCGGGCCGGCGCGGGGCACGCCCGGTCGGCGACCCGGATGCGGCTGCAGGTGCTGCTGGCCGACGGGCAGGACGCCGAGGAAGCGGTGCTGCTCCGCTTCGAGCACCACAAGAATCCGATGTGGACACTGGAAGGGAAGTACGACTGAACATGGACGAGGAGTACCCGCGGCTGGTGCGGCGATGGCTGGAGGAGCCTGCCATCCCGGTGCAACGTGCCGAGCTGGATTCGGCCTGGGCGGCGTGCGTCCCGCGCGCGGAAGTGTTCGTCCCCGCGCCGAGAAGCTCGACCGAGAACCGGTGACCGATGGGCTGGAACAACCCTCCGCGGCCATGGAAGGACCTCGCCCGCGAGCTCGCGGGCGAGGTACCGCCCGGCGACGGCGGTGACAGCCCCGCGTGGAGTGCCAAGCGGCAGGGCTACCAACGGCCCGCCGATCTGACCGGGCTGATCGGTGACGACGACGGCGCCACCGCGCGCCGGGTGCCGTACGCCGAACTGCACTGCCATTCCAACTTCAGCTTCCTCGACGGCGCGAGCCATCCCGAGGAACTGGTGGAGGAAGCCGCGCGGCTGGGCCTGGACGCGATCGCGCTCACCGATCACGACGGCATGTACGGCGTGGTGCGCTTCGCCGAAGCGGCGAGGGAGCTGGGCGTGCACACCGTCTTCGGCACGGAGCTCAGTTTCGGCCTGTCCGGCCCGCAGAACGGGTTCGCCGATCCCGAGGGCGAGCATCTGCTCCTGCTGGCCAAGCAGAAGGACGGCTATCTGAGCCTGAACCGGGCGATCACCGCCGGGCAGCTGCACGGCTTCGACCGGCGGTCGTTGTCCCCCAAGGAAAGGGCGGAAAAAGGCAGGCCGGTCTACGATCTGCGCGCGGTCGCCGAAGAGGTGCGCGGGAAATGCGTCGTGCTCACCGGCTGCCGCAAGGGCGCGGTGCGCAAGGCACTCGTCACCGAAGGTCCCGCGGCGGCCGTCGTGCGGCTGAAGGAACTCATCGACTGCTTCGGCCGGGAAAACGTGTACGTCGAACTCATCGACCACAGCCTTCCCTTGGACAGCACGCACAACGACCTGTTGAGCGAGATGGCCGACGAGTTCGGGCTGCCCACGGTGGCGACCACGGCCGCGCACTACGCCCGCCCGGAGCGGGCTCCGCTCGCCGACGCGCTCAGCGCCATCCGCGCTCGGCGAGGCCTGGAGGACATGGAGGGCTGGCTGCCCGCCGCGGGGACGGCGTTCCTGCGGTCGGGGGAGGAGATGGCCGAGATCTTCGCGCGGTATCCCGGCGCGGTGCAGCGGGCGGCGCTGCTCGGGCGGGAGTGCGCGTTCGAACTCCACCACATCGAGCCGAAACTGCCGCCGTTCGACGTGCCGAAGGGCCACGACGAAGCTTCATACCTCAGGGAGCTCACCTACGCGGGTGCGAAGGAGCACGAGAAGAACAAGGACGCCGAATACCGCGAAAAGGCGCGGAAGCTGATCGACCACGAGCTGGAGATCATCGAAGAACTGGGTTTCCCCGGCTACTTCCTGATCGTCTGGGACATCGTGCGGTTCTGCCGGGACAACGACATCCTCTGCCAGGGCCGGGGATCGGCCGCGAACTCGGCGGTCTGTTACGCGCTCGGCATCACCAAGGTCGACGCCGTGCGCTATGGCCTGCTCTTCGAACGGTTCCTCGCCCCGGAACGCGACGGTTACCCGGACATCGACCTCGACATCGAATCCGATCGCCGCGAGGAGGCGATCCAGTACGTCTACCGGAAATACGGGCGGCTGAACACCGCGCAGGTGGCGAACGTGATCACCTACCGGGCGCGGTCCGCGGTCCGGGACGCGGCGCGGGCGCTGGGGTACTCGCCCGGCCAGCAGGACGCGTGGAGCAAGCAGATCGACCGGTGGGGTGCGTTGCGGACCACGGAAAAGGACCACGATCACGACATCCCGGAAGAAGTCGTGGAGCTGGCTTGCGCGCTCGAAGACTTCCCCCGGCATCTGGGCATCCATTCCGGCGGCATGGTGATCTGCGAACAGCCGGTGAGCGAGGTGGTCCCGATCGAATGGGCCCGCATGGAGAATCGCAGTGTCGTGCAATGGGAGAAGGACGACTGCGCCGCGGCCGGGCTGGTCAAATTCGACCTGCTCGGGCTCGGAATGTTGTCGGCCCTGCACTATATGATCGATCTGGTTCGTGACCACAAAGGGGAAGAGGTCGACATCTCCGAATTGGATCTCAAGGATCAGAACATCTACGAAATGCTCTGCCGCGCCGACGCGATCGGTGTCTTCCAGGTGGAAAGCCGCGCGCAGCTGGCCACGCTGCCCCGCTTGCGTCCCACGACGTTCTACGATCTGGCGGTCGAGGTCGCGCTCATTCGCCCCGGCCCGATCCAGGGTGGATCGGTGCATCCCTACATCCGGCGCAAGAACGGCCAGGAGAAATGGGATTTCGACCATCCGAAACTGGCCAACGCGCTCGGGAAGACGCTCGGCGTCCCGTTGTTCCAGGAACAGATGATGCAGATCGCCCTCGACATCGCCGATTTCACCCCGGCGGAGGCGGATCAGCTGCGGCACGCCATGGGCGCCAAACGTTCCGAACACAGGATGGAAAGGCTCAAACGGCGTTTCCTCGAAGGTGCCGCGAAGAACGACGTCGACGGGGAGCTGGCGGAGAAGATCTTCGGCAAGCTCAAGGCCTTCGCGAATTTCGGCTTCCCGGAGAGCCACGCGCTGAGCTTCGCCCTGCTGGTGTTCGCGAGCTCGTACTTCAAGTACTACCACCCGGACGCGTTCCTGGCGGGTTTGCTGCGCGCGCAACCGATGGGGTTCTACTCGCCGCAGTCGCTCGTCGCCGACGCGCGGCGGCACGGGGTGCGCGTGCTCGGCCCGGACATCAACGCGAGCCTCCCGCACGCGACGCTGGAACCCTTGCCGGACGGGGGAGAACTGCTCGCCGTGCGGGGCGGTCTGTCCACCGTGCGGATGATCGGCGAGAACCTGGCGCGGAAGATCGTCGAGGAGCGGGAACGCGACGGCCCGTTCGCGGATCTGGCGGAGGTCGCCCGGCGGGTGCGGCTGACCAAGCCGCAGGTCGAGGCGCTGGCCGCGGCCGGCGCGTTCGGTTGTTTCGGCGAGAGCAGGCGAAGCGCGCTCTGGGCGGCGGGCGCGGTCGCCGGCGAAAGCCTGGAGAAACTGCCGGGGCTCGTCACCGGGGTCAAAGCGCCGATGCTGCCGGGAATGGAAGAAATCGACATCGCGGCCGCGGACGTCTGGGCCACCGGGGTGTCGCCGGACAGCTTCCCGACCCAGTTCATCCGGGAACACCTCGACGAACTCGGCGTCGTCACCGCCGCGGGCCTGCGCGAGATCCCGCACGGCGCCCAGGTGCTGACCGGGGGAGCCGTGACCCATCGCCAGCGGCCGGCGACCGCGGGCGGCGTCACCTTCATGAACCTCGAAGACGAGACGGGGATGATCAACGTCATCTGCACGATGGGCGTGTGGCAGCGCTATCACCGGGTCGCCCGCGGCAGTCCCGCGTTGCTGATCCGAGGCGTGGTCGAGCGCACCGGTGAGGTGGTGAACGTCCTCGCCGAACAGATCCGGCATCTGCCGTTGCGGATCACCGCCAAGTCCCGTGACTTCCACTGAACCCTCTTGACGATCACTCGGAGGCTGTGCTGAAGTTGCGCCAGCGTCGCAGTGCACCCGGCAAAGAGACCGTCGCGGGCATGGAGGCGCCGGACCATGGGAAATCATGGAAACCCCTTCTCGGACGAACGGCCGGTTGACGGCGTTCGGAAATCAACTCGTTCAGGTTCACAACTGGCTGCGTAAAGAGCTGGCCCTGCTGCACGACGACCTCGGGTCGGTCGCGGAGGGGCGTGCCGAGCGGCTGCGCGATCTCCGCGCGCATTGCCTCACCTTCTGCTCGGCGCTCACGAGGCATCACACCGGCGAAGACGGTGGTGCTTTCCTTGTGCTGGCGGACAAATTCCCCGAACTACGGCCGTCGCTCGAAGAGCTCGCGCATGACCACGGGATCATGACCGGGATCATCGAACGGCTCGAAGAACTGGTCGGCGGCATCGGCCCCGGGTCGAGCGAGGACGAGATCCTCGACGTCCAACGGGAACTGGATGGCCTCACGGCGATCATGGAGACGCATTTCCGGTACGAGGAGAAGCGGATCGTCGAGGTGCTCGACTCGCTGGACATGCCGGAGTGGCAGGAGTCGAAGCCGGCTTTCCTGCTGAAGACGCATTAGGACACGATCTGTCCTATACGGGTTCTAGCGTTCTTCTCATCGCACACGACGACTGAGGAGAACTCCGATGACCAACCCGATCCCCGACGGCTACCACTCGGTCACCCCGTGGATCATCTCGCGCGACACCGCGGGCGTGATCGACTTCCTGAAGCGCGTTTTCGACGCCGAGCCGATCGGTGAACCGGTGTACGTCGAAGGAGGGAAGATCGGGCACGCCGAGGTCCGGATCGGCGATTCGGTCGTCATGTTGTTCGACGCGAAGGACGGCTGGGTCGACACTCCGGCATATCTGCGGCTTTACGTCGAGGACAGCATCGAGACGCAGCGCCGGGCGATCGAGGCGGGGGCCGAGGAGGTCACGAAGCAGACCGAACTCTTCTTCGGCGACCGTGTCGGGCGGGTCCTCGACCCGTTCGGGAACCTGTGGTGGATCCAGACCCGGCTGGTCGATCTCGATTATCCGGAGATGGAGCGCCGGATGAACGACCCGAAGTTCATCGAGGCCATGAACTACGTGGCGAGCTCGGAGATCATCCCGAGCCGCTGATTTCGGTAGGGTGGTGATCGCGACGCGGAGGTGAGCCGGTGGATCACCACCCACTCCGGGGCAACCCCGGGGAGTACGAAGTCAGCCAGGCAAGGCGCCCCGCGCGAGCGCGGCATGCTTCGCGTACGAGTCCGCGCGGATGACAGGAGAAAGAGTCACCCCCGCGTCGCTCCTCGGCCCCATGCCGGTCTGGCGCTTCCAAGTGGCCCGCTGGACGACGTTCGACGAGTGCGCCGCCGCGCTCGATCTGACACCCGGCGAACTCTCGTGGTTCGCCGACGCGAAGGGCTGGAACAGGCGTGCCGCCGAGCCGGTCCGGCATTACACCTACCGATGGATCCCGACCGCTTCGGGCGGCGTGCGGCTCATCGAGCGGCCGAAACCGCGGCTCGCCGAACTGCAGCGCCGGATCGTGCGGCACGTCGTCGACGCGCTGCCGGTGCACGAGGCCGCGCACGGGTTCCGGCGCGGGCGTTCGCCGCTGTCGTGCGCCGCGCCGCACGCCGGCCGGGAGACCGTGGTCAGGATGGACCTCGAAGGGTTCTTCCCGACGGTGTCCGCGCGCCGGATCTCGGCGTTGCTCGCCCTCGCCGGCTATCCGCCCGCGGTGGCGGAGGCGCTGGCGGGCGTGCTCACCACCGCCGTTCCGCCCGCTGTCCTCGCCACCGTGCCCGGCGGGCGGCGGGATCCGGCGCGCACGCGGCTGCTGAGCAACCTGGCGGCCACGCATCTGCCGCAGGGCGCGCCGTCCTCGCCCTCGGTCGCGAACGCGGTCACGCACCATCTGGACCGCCGGCTCGGCGGGCTCGCGCGAGCACTGGGCGCGACGTACACGCGGTACGCCGACGATCTGGCGTTCTCCGGGGATTCCCTGCCACTGCACCGGTTGCTGCCCGGTGTGCGGCGGATCGTGACCGACGAGGGTTTCCGGCTCCGGGACGACAAGACGTCGATCGCCGGCGCGCACCAGCGGCAACGGGTCGCGGGCCTGGTGGTCAACAGCGCGCCCGCCGCGACGCGTGCCGACTACGACGCCCTGCGCGCCCTGCTCCACAACTGCGCCCGAACCGGCCCGGAAACCCAGAACCGGAGCGGACATCCGGACTTCCGTGCCCATCTGCTCGGCCGGATCGGCTGGATCGCCGCGTCCTCGGAGCGCCGGGCCGCGAAGCTGCGTGACTTGTTCGGCGGGATCACCTGGCCGTGACCGGGTATGCGATCCTGGAGGGGTGATGGAAACTGCGGAGGATTACCGAGAAGCCGTCCTTTCCCAGCAATGGTGGGAAAAACGCAGTTTCGTCGGCTGTGATTTCACCGAGGCCGACCTGCGCGGGCTGCGCACTCAAGGCTGCACCTTCGACCAGTGCGACTTCACCAAGACGGACTTCGAGGGCTCGCGCCACGAGGCGTCGGCGTTCCGCTCGTGCACCTTCGACCGCAGTGTACTGGCGGGCACGCGGTGGAGCTCCTGCTCGATGCTCGGATCGTCCTTTGTGGACTGCCGATTCCAGAAGATCGCCTTCACCGAATGCGATCTTTCGCTGGTCTCGCTCAGCAAGGCTCGTCTGTCCAAAGTGGATCTCGGTGGCCTGCGGCTGCGCGAGGCGAACCTGCTGGACGCGGACCTGACCGGCGCCGACCTGCGCGGTGCCGATCTCACCGGTGCCCGGCTGGCGGGCGCGAAACTCGAGGGCGCGGACCTGCGCGGCGCGCGGCTCGACGCGAACGGCCTGGTGCAGGCGAACCTCTCCGGTGTCCACGTGGACACCGAGACCGCGATCGCCTACGCCGCCGCGCACGGCCTCGTCATCCACTGACCCCGCGTGCAATGAAAGGTCCTTTCCTTGCAAATTTTGCGAGGAAAGGACCTTTCATTGCACTTGAGGGCTAGTCGATCGGCGGTTCGCCCGGGTCCAGCTCGATGAGGTCGCCCTCGGCGAGCAACTCCTCGATGGACGCGGGCAGCAGGTACGCCGACCCGCCACCCGGCTGGTTGAACCACGGGATCGCGACACCGGCGAGGGCTTCGAGCGGACGCTGCACGCGGTACACGTGATACGGCCGGTTCACCCATTCCGGCACGAGCGAGCGCTCTTCGAACGGCGTCCCGGCCGCGTAGGTCAGGTTGCCGTTCGGGCCGCCGAAGCGGTCCAGCTCGCTGCCGGCGGGCAGCTCACGCAGCTCCTTGCCGCGGAACAGCGTCAGCGGCGGCTCGCCGTTGAGCGGCGAGATCGGCCAGTTCTGCTTGGCGTCGGGCGCCCCGGCGTTCGCCGCGGCCGGCGGGCGGGCTGGTTCCTCGCGCCGCATCGGCGGCGGCGGGGGAGGCGGCGTCACCGGCGGCTCACGCCGCGGCGGCGCGGGCGGCGGGCTCGCCAGCACCGGGTTCGGCCGCGACGGCGGCGCGGGCGGGACCGGAGCGGGGGCGGGCTCGTCGTCCAGATCGTCCCCGAGCAGCTCCTCGGCCGTCGTGAACGCGGTCTGTTCCTGTGCCGGGATCGACTCCCTCGGCGGCACGGGATGCGAACCGGTCGCGATCTCGGGGGACAGCGTCGCCAGCACGGGAGGCGCCGGGGAAGGCTCCTCGACAGGCGGTTCTTCGACGGCGGGCTCCTCCTCGGGAGGCGGGGCGCCGTTCGGGTTCAGCAGGACCTTGCCGAGCATGAACGCGGCCGCGTCCTCGGCGTCGCCGAACACCGCCGGGTTGGTCAGCTTCCCGTCGTACCAGCCGACCCGCCAGCCGCCGCCGTCGACCTGCTCGACGCTCCAGCCGTGCTCGGCGGGGGCGCCGATGCGGTAGACGTCTTCGGGCACGTCGAGGTCGTCGAACTTCGCCTGGAGCTCGTTCAGCACCGGCACGGGGTGCTCGGCACGGCGACGCGGCGCTTCCTCACGTCGAGGCTCGGGCTCCGGCTGGGGCACGGGGGTGGTAGCAAAGGTCCCCCGCTCCTGCGGTGGGGCGTCGACCTGCGTGACCTCGGAATCCGACGGCGGCGGGGCCACGTTCGGCTCCGCGTCGTGTGTCAGGAGAGGCAGCTCAGGACCGGCGTCGGCCTGCTCGACCGGCGCGTAGCCGGTGGTCGACTCTTCCTCCGGAGGCGCGTACGGCTGCTCTTCTTCCTGCCGCGCGTACGCTTCCTGCTCCTCCTCGTGAGGAGGCTGCTCGTAGGCGTCGGCCTGCGGAGCCCGCGCGTACGTGGTCGCCTCCGGGTCGGCGATCCGAGGTTCCGGCTCAGGCTCGGTGTCCTGCCGGGCCTCGTCGGTGTAGGCGTCCTGCTCGGACGTGTACGGGTCTTCGTAGCCCTCTTCGTACTGCTGCTCGGCGGCGGCCTCGTGGAAGTCCTGCGCCTGGTAGTCCTGGGTGTCGTAATCGTCTTCGTACCGCTGGGCCTGCTCGGCCTGGTCCGGCACGGTGGATTCGGCGGCGGGAACGGCCGCCGCCGCGGCGACCGGTGCCGCGGCCGCGGCGGCCACCGAGGCCGGATCCGGGCCCTGCTGGTGCGGCGGCTGAACGGGGGGCTGGTTCGGGCCAGGACCACTGGGACCGGGCTGCCCGGGACCGGCCTGCGGAGACGGCGCCGGACCGTTCTGCGGCGGCGGGCCCTGCGGAGGCGGGCCCTGCGGAGGCGGGCCCGTGGGCACGCCGTTGGGGCCACCCGGGCCGGGGCGCTGCTGCGGAGGCTGGTTCCCCCGGGTGAGGTACCCCGCCGCGGCCTGCAGCGTCGGTGCGTCGACCTCGGGCAGCGTGAAGTCGTTCTGCCGGACGTGCTCGATCAGGTCGAGTTCCGGCGAGACGCCGTACTCGCGCAGGTAGAAGTTGACGGCGGCGGGCCAGATCCACTGCCCGTCGCTGTGGAAGGCGACCGGGACGGTGGCCTCGGGCGTCTGGGCGAGCCGGTCGATGTCGTAGCCGCGTTCGGTGACCACCAGCGGCGCGTGGTCGAGGTATTCGAGCAGCCTGTCCTGCTCCTCGATCTCCAGGTCGGGCCGGTTGATCACCGGACGCCCGGCCGGGCCGATGGTGTCGAAGATGCGGGCAATGCGGAAATGCGGTCCGGGCTGCTCGGGGCCGAGGCCGGACATGCGCCGGATCAGCCATTCGGGCACGTTCTCCTCGGAGCGGGGGAACATGCGCAGCTCGTCGGAGAGCGCCTGCGGAGGCGGCGCGAGGCGCCACTGCGGCTCGTCGCGGTTGTATTCGAGGTTGTAGCTGGACGGGTGGTCGAGCTGGTAACGGGCGTTGAACCAGGTGCCGCGGCCGTCGCGGTACATCCCGGCACGGAGCCTGCCGAACAGCGTCGCGATGTCGTGCGTCGCGACCCACTCGTGGGAGGTGCCGTCCTCGGTGATGATCTCGCCGGTCATCTCGTGGTACCTGCCGACGGCTCGGTACTCGGCGGTCACCTTCCGCCAATCACGCGGAGCGGCCCGCAGCAGGGCGAGGCCGATCTGTTTGACCAGGGTGTCCTGCTCGGTCGCGTTCAACTGAGTCGTCGGTTGTGCCACGGTCACATTTTGACCGTATCCGCGCTCCTGTGCACCCCGCATGTGGGTTTTGCCGCTCTTGACAGCTCGGAAGACGCCCTGACCTGCTGCCGCATCACTCACCCGGGATACTGACCGCGTGAACCGAATTGCCGGCGAGACCCCGAAGGACGAGGACTGATGGCGGTGGCCGGACAGCGGCGTGACCGTGGGGCACTGCTCCATCACCTGCCGTTCCTGCTGGTGATGCTGGTGGTGGCCGTCGCCGCCCTGCGGATCGGCCAGTACCACTGGCGGCAGGGCGCCGCGCTGATCGGCGGTGCGTTGCTGCTCGCCGGCCTGCTCCGGGCGGCGCTGCCCGAAGCGAAGGCCGGGTTGCTGGCGATCCGGGGCAAGCCAGTCGACGTGCTGACCTACGGCGCGCTGTCGGTGCTGATCCTGTTCATCGCGTTCACGATCACCGGCGGGCCCCTGTCTTAAGAGGCCATCGCTGGCGCCAGGCGTGCTTCGCGGCGGTCCATGCCGCCGGACACCACGGCCAGCGAGAGTCCCAGGACGGCCAGCGACGCGCCGACCCAGTTCGGCGCGACCAGGCCGAAGCCGCCCGCGATCACCAGGCCGCCCAGGTAGGCGCCGATCGAGTTCGCGATGTTGAACGCCGACTGCACGGCCGCGGAGACCAGCGACGGCGTCCCGCCCGCCTTCTCCATGATCCGGGCCTGCATCATCGGGCCGATCATGAACCCGGCGAGGCCGACGAAGAAGATCGTCACCGCCGCGCCGACCTTGCCGTTCGCGGTGAAGGTGAAGATGGCCAGTACCGCGGCCAGGCCGATCAGCGAGACGTAGAGGCTCGGCATCAGCGCCTTGTCGGCGAGCCTGCCGCCGAGGATGTTGCCGATCGTCATGCCGACCCCGGCCAGCGAGAGCAGCAGGGTGACGTTCGAGGGCGAGTAGCCGGTGACGTCGGTCAGCATCGGCGCGATGTAGGACAGGCAGGCGAACACGCCGCCGAGGCCGAAGGTGACGATCGCGAGGGCGAGCCACACCTGCGGGCGGCGGAAGGCGCCGAGTTCGCCGCGCAGCGACGGCTCGACCGGTTTGCCCTGGTGGGGGACCAGTTTCGCGATCGCGGCCATGGCGAGCAGGCCGATCACGGCGACGACGCCGAAGGTCGCACGCCAACCGACCTTCTGGCCGAGCAGCGTGCCCAGTGGCACGCCGACGACGTTGGCCAGGGTCAGGCCCATGAACATCATCGAGACGGCCTTCGCGCGTTCGCCCGGCTTGGCCAGGCTGGACGCGACGACCGCGCCGGCGCCGAAGAACGCGCCGTGCGGCAGGCCGGCGAGGAAGCGGAAGGCGACACCGAACTCCTGGTTCGGCGAGAGTGCGAAGAGGGTGTTGCCGAGCGTGAACAGCCCCATCATCGCCAGCAGCATCGTCTTGCGTGGCAGCCGGACGGCGGCGGCGGTGAGCAACGGGGCACCGACCACGACGCCGAGGGCGTAGCCGGAGATGAGGTAACCGGCGGACGGGATCGACACGCCGAAGTCGGCGGCGGCTTCGGGCAGCACGCCCATCATGACGAATTCGGTGGTCCCGATGCCGAAGGCACCGATGGCGAGCGCGAGCAGCGCGACGGGCACGGCTCTCCCTTCGAGGGTCGTACGTGAGTAAACGATTACTCGCCCAGCGTCGCGGATGGGGAGCTGAATCGATTTAGGTCTCGGGCACAAAAGAAGACAGCGCGTGCGGCCCCAGCGTCGACGAGCTGTCCTGCGTCCAGTTCAACGGATCGAGGGGGCGTTTGTCATCCCGGTTTCGGGTGAGGCTGACCACCCTCAGCGGCGGGCGGCGAGCACTCCCTGGAGCAGGCCGGGGAAGAGCTCGTCGAGATCGTTGCGGCGCAAGGAGTTGTAGCGGGCGGTGCCCTGCTGGCGGCCCATGATGATGCCCGCTTCGCGCAATGTGCGCAGGTGATGGGTGAGTGTGGACTTGGTCACGGCGACGTCGAAACCGCTGCACGAGATCTCGGTTCCGGAGGCGGCCAGCTGGCGGACCATGTCGAGGCGGACCGGGTCCGCGAGCGCGGCGAGGACCGCCTCGATCCGGATCTCGTCCTGATCGGGATAGACGTACTGCGGGGTCGTCGCGGCCATTCGTCCATAGTACGACGCCCCTCGAACTTGACGCGAGTCCGTAGTACGGTCACCATCGAACTACGACAATCATCGAACAACGACCCTGTGTCGCCTTTCGCGGGCTAACCGCGATCCGGCGCCGACCTGCGTTTAGCGGGCTAAACGCGATCCGCGGGGTCTGGAGCTGGGGACTCATGACTTTCGCACCACCCAGGACCGCGGTGCTGGCGCTCGGCACCTTCGCGGTCGGCACCAGCGGTTACGTCGTCGCCGGGCTGCTGCCGGCGCTGACCGGAGAGCTCGCGGTCTCCGAGACGGCCGCCGCTCAGCTGGTCACCGCCTTCGCCATCGCGTACGCGGTCGGCTCGCCACTGTTCGCCGCGGTCACGGGCCGCTGGGAACGCCGCACGCTCCTGGTCGCCGCGCTCGTCGTCACCGCCATCGGCAACGCGCTCGCCGCCCTCGCGCCCGGCTACGTGACCCTGCTGCTCGCGCGGGTCGTCACCGCGATCGGCGCGGCGGTCTTCACCCCGGCCGCGAGCGCCGTCGCCGCCGAACTCACCTCGCCCGAACGCCGGGGCCGCGCGGTCGCGCTCGTCTTCGGAGGGCTCACCGTCGCGACGATCTTGGGCGTCCCGCTCGGCAGCGTCCTTTCGCAGAGCGTCGGCTACCAGGCCGTCTTCGCGCTCGTCGCGGCCTTCTCGCTTCTCGGCGCCTTCGCCGTCCGGCTGGTCTTGCCCGCCGTCCCGGCGCCGCCCCCGGTGCGGCTGGCCGAACGCTTCACCGTCGCCAAGGACCCGCGTGTGCTCGCCATGCTCGGCGCGACCGTGCTCGGCTGCCTCGCCGCGTTCTCCGTCTACACCTTCATCTCGCCGGTCCTGTCGGCCACCGCGGGTATCCACGGCACGACGGTCAGCCTGCTGCTGTTCGTCTACGGCGCGGGCGGCGCGCTCGGCAACGTCCTCGGCGGCCGCGCGACCGACCGCTGGGGCGCCAGGGGACCGCTGCTGATCGTGTTCGGCGGGATCACCGTGGTGCTCGCGATGCTGCCGCTGGTGGCGACCACCGTCGCGGGCGCGGCCGTCGTCCTCTTCCTCTGGGGCCTGGCCACCTGGTCGGTCAACCCGCCGATCCAGCACCGGCTGATCGAGCTGTCCAAGCAGAACGCCGGGCTCGTGCTCTCGCTCAACGCGTCCGCGATCTACCTCGGCGTCGGCCTTTCCGGCCTGCTCGGGGGAGCGGTGCTCAGCGGCGGCGGGCCGCTCCTGCTGCCCGAGATCGCGGCGGTGCTGACCGCGCTCGGCGCGGCCGTGGTCGTGGCGGGCTGGCGGAGCCGCGTGAAGCAGCCCGCCATGGCCGAGTGACGGCTACTCGGCGCGCGCCTGGACTTCGCAGTCGGGGCCGGGGAAGACCAGCCCTTCGTGTCCGTCCGCGAACCGGACGAGATACGGCGGGGCACCGTGTTCGCCGCGTACCTCGAGGATCTCGCCGCGTTGTTCGGCCGAACCCACCGTGCGTCCGTGCACGTGGATCTCGTCTCCGACGGTCGCCTGCATGAGAATCACCTCCGACGTTTCAAGGTTAGGAGCGTCGGGGTGATCCCGCTACAGTGTCGGCATGATCCTCGAAAACCTTGGAGGCGCGACGCCTCACGTCCGGTGAGCCCGTCGATCCGGGTTCGCACGCCCTCGGAGCTGCGTGCGGCTAGAAGAAGAAAATCCCATTCCTGCTGGGGTCATCTCGTCGTGGCACCGCTGTGGCCACTGCACGGCGCGAACCTCGGCACCCTGCTGAGGACCTGCGACGCCGTGGGTGCTTGCCTTGCCGTGCCGAGGTTTCCCTGGGTGCCGGAGGCGCTGCGCCGGGGGAACACGTTGCGGCGTCCGGCTTGTGTGCACTGGGTGCACGATCCACCCGGCTGGCTGACCCGGGAGAAGGCGGCGGGCACGGCGATCGTCGGCGTCGAACTCGCCGACGAAGCCGTGCGCCTCGCCGATCTCCCGCCCGCGCGAGGGCGGACGATCGCCGTGCTCGGCCATGAGCAGCAGGGGATTCCCCCGGAAGCGCTCGACCTTCTCGACACCGTCGTCGAAATCCCGATGGTGGGCACCGGCGCGAGTCTCAACGTCGCCGTCGCGGGCAGCCTGGTGTTGTACAAATTGGCGGGCTTGCTCTGACCGTCATCGATAGGCTGCCCGGATGACCGACGTACTCGACAAGGTGGCCGGGAAGAGCGGCGAATTGGTGCTCCGCAAGGCGGGCGACGATTTCGAGGTCATCGCCAACGGCGTCTTCCTGATGGACACCCGTAACGGTGAATCCGAACGGTTGCTCGTCTCGGTGGCGGCCGATCTGGTGCCGGGCAAGGCGCGGATGCTGATCGGCGGTCTCGGGGTCGGCTATTCGCTGCGTGCCGCGCTGGACCACCCCGGCGTCGGCGAAGTCGTGGTCGTCGAGCGTGAGCCCGCCGTGATCGGCTGGAACCGCGAGGGCCCGCTCAAGGACGTCCACGACGACGCCCTGTCCGACGAACGGGTCACCGTGGTCGAGGCCGACCTGGTGAAGTGGTTGCGCCGGACGGAAGAGCGGTTCGACGCGCTGTGCCTCGACATCGACAACGGTCCTGAGTGGACGGTCACCGACGGCAACGCGAAGCTGTATTCCGACGCCGGGCTCGACCTGCTCACCGCGCGGTTGCGGCCGGGCGGGGTGCTCGCGGTGTGGAGCGCCGAGTCGGTGCCGTCGTTCGCGAAACGGTTGCGAGCGCGGTTCGGCGAGGTACGGGAGCTGAAGATCCCGGTGCCGCAAGGAGAACCGGACGTGCTGTGGTTCGCCCGGGTGTAGCCGACGCCGCGCGCGTCAACGCCGGCTGGTGTGAGGTGGTGTGCCGGACGGGCACCTTCACCGCCCGCGTCTGGAAGTCGGCGAGCCGCACGCCGCCGCTGTACCCCGATGCGGTGACCCTGGCCCCGGACGCGACGGTGCCGGAAGTACTGGACGGGATCGACACGTCGCCGGGCTGCGCGGTGAAGGACAGCTTCGGCTGCCTGGATCTCGCGCGCGAAGGTTTCGAGGTGCTCTTCGAGGCCACGTGGATCACGCGGACGGCCGACGTGCCGCTCGAACCGGGCTGGGCCCGGGTCGGCGACCCGTTCGACGATCCGTCCGTCGCCGTGTGGTCGAACGGCGTCGCCGGGGTGACGGCCAATCGTGACGGCGGCTTCGCGGGACTGTCCAATTTGTACACTCAGGGCGACCTGGACGAGGCCTGGCGCGGCGCGACCTCGGCCGTCGCGGCGAGCTTCCCCGGCTTGCCGATCACGGGCTATGAACGCGGCGAAGACCTCGACGCCGCCCTCCGCAACGGCTACACGGCGCTGGGGCCGCTGCGGGTCTGGCTGAAATGATCGCCGCATGGAGATCACGACCTGGCACCTCGAACAGACCTCGCCGGACGACCTGAGCGCGGCGAAACCGCCGGCCGTTCCGGTGACGGTCACCCGCGCCGAGCTGGTCAGCCCGGAGCTGAACCGCTACCTCTATACCGCCGTCGGTGGCGACTGGTTCTGGATCGACCGGCTCGGCTGGTCGTGGACGCAGTGGATCGAGTGGCTGGACAGGCCGGGCGTCGAGACCTGGGTGGCGTACGCGCAGGGGACGCCGTGCGGCTACTTCGAACTCGACGGCACCGTTGACGGCGAAGTGGAACTCGCGTACTTCGGCCTGATGTCGTCCTTCGTCGGCAAGGGCCTCGGAGGGCATCTGCTGACCGTCGCGCTGCGGGAGGCATGGACGCTCGCGGCGCGCTGGCCGGGCAAGACGCCGACGCGCCGCGTCACGGTCCACACCTGCACCACCGATGGCCCGGCCGCGCTCAAGAACTACCAGGCACGCGGGTTCCGGCTGTTCCGCACCGAGGTCGAGCAGGCCGAACTGCCCGCCGAGACACCGGGACCGTGGCCGGGAGCCGGGAAGAAGTAGCTACTTCGCCGGAGCCTTGGCGGCCGCCTTCGCCGCCTTCTTGAACGCGCGCACCTCGCCGAGGGTCTTCGCGTCGACGACATCGGCGATCGAACGCCGGGAGCCGCGGTCGCCGTACGCGCCCGCGGCGGCACGCCAGCCCTTGGGCTGCACGCCGAGCTGCTTGCCGAGCAACGCGAGGAAGATCGCGGCCTTCTGGTCGCCGTAGCCGGGCAGTGCCTTGAGCCGCTTGAGGACTTCGGGGCCGTCCGGTTTGGGCCGCCCGGCGGTCCAGATCCCGGCCGCGTCGCCGTCGTACACCTCGACGACGTGCTGGGCGAGATCCTTCACCCGGCGGGCCATCGAGCCGCCGTAGCGGTGGATCGCGGGCGGGACCACGCACAGTTCGACGAAGGTTTCGGTGTCCATCGCGTGGATCTTCTTGATGTCGAAACCGTCCATCCGGTCCGCGATCTTCTGCGGGCCGCGGAACGCGTGTTCCATCGGGAACTGCTGGTCGAGGAGCATCCCGACGAGCAGCGCGAACGGGTCTTCGGTGAGCAGCCGGTCCGCTTCCTCGTCCCCGACCAGGTGCAATGCGCGCGTCATGCGCCCAGGATCTCACGACCGGCCCGGTGCGCGCGTCCTCAACCGTGTGGGTCGACCAGCAGGTCCGCGGCGGCCGTGGTGACGGCGTCCGACACCGCCGCCAGCGCGGGGGAGTCGAGTTTCCACTGCTGCCAGAACAGCGGTACGTCGATCGGGTGGTCCGGGTCGAGGCAGGCGAAGGTGCCGTCGCGCAGGCGGGCGCCGATCTGCGCGAGCGGCACCATGCCCCAGCCCATCCCGGCCGCGACGGCGTCGAAGAACCCTTCGGACGACGGGACGTAGTGCCGCAGCGAGCTCGCGATCGTGCCGCGCTCGCGCGCGAAGCGGTCCTGAAGGTCGTCACGGCGGTCGAAGACGACGACGGGTGCTTCGGCGAGGTCGAGGTCCGTGCCGAGCTGCGGGCTCACGACGGCCAGGTAGCGCATGTGCCCGAGCCGGTGCACCGAACATCCAGCGACCGGATCGGGTGACGACGTCACGGCGGCCATCACCAAGCCCTCCCGCAACAGGGTCGTGGTGTGGTCCTGATCCTCGCGATGCAGCTCGAAGCAGATCTTCTGCTCGGGCGGCACCCGCGTGAGGGCGGGCAGGAACCAGGTCGCCAGCGAATCCGCGTTGACCGCGATCGGCAGCCGGACCGGTTCGTCGCCGGCGGTCAGGCCGAGTTCGGCCCGGGTGTCGGCCTCCAGCAGGGCCATCTGACGGCCGAACCGCACCACCGCCTGCCCGGATTCGGTCAGCCGCACCGGTTTCGTGCGGATGAGCAGGACGAGGCCGGTGCGCTGTTCGAGCGCCTTGACGCGCTGGCTGATCGCCGACGGCGTCACGTGCAGTGCCGACGCCGCCGCGTCGAACGTGCCTTCGTCGGCGACCACCACCAGCGTGCGGACCAGGTCGAGGGGCAGATCTCTCATCACGAGCGCTAATCTTACGTAAGAATCTTTAGCTGTACTGTTGACGATCGGCTTCCTAGCCTGGTCCGTATGGGAGACGTTCTGCTCAGCGCGGGCGCCGGATTCGGCGCCACCATGGCCCTCATCGTCGCGATCGGCGCGCAGAACGCGTTCGTGCTGCGCCAGGGCATCCGCCGCGAGGCGGTCCTCGTGGTGGTGCTGATCTGCATCTTCTCGGACGCCATCCTGGTCAGCCTCGGCGTCGGCGGGGTCGGCGCGCTGGTGGGGACGTCACCCGAAGCGCTGACCGTCGTCGCCCTGATCGGCGGCGCCTTCCTGCTTTGCTACGGCGCTCTCGCGGCCCGTCGCGCGTTCAAGCCGGCCGCGCTGGAGACCGGCGGCCCGGAGACCGGCGGATCGCTGCGCCGCATCGTGCTGACCACCCTGGCGATCACGTGGCTGAACCCGCACGTCTACCTCGACACCCTCCTCCTGCTCGGCGCGATCGCGGCCGGGCACGGCAGCGACCGATGGGCGTTCGGCGTCGGTGCCGTGTCGGCCAGCGTGCTGTGGTTCCTCGCGCTCGGTTTCGGCGCGCGGCTGCTCAGCGGGTTCTTCCGCAAACCGTCGTCGTGGCGGGTGCTGGACGGCCTGGTCGCCGCGACGATGATCGGCCTGGGCGTGGCGCTGGTGGCCGGCGCCTGATCACGGCAGGCGGGCCAGTTCGCCGTCGGTGAGCACGAGATCGGCCGCGGCCGCCGAATCGCGGATCGTGGCGGGCCTCGTCGAGCCGGGGATCGCGATCATCGACGGCGATTTCGCGAGCAGCCAGGCCAGGCACACCCGCTGGGGGCTGACGCCGCGTTCCTCCGCCACGGCACGGAACTCCGCGCCGATCCCGCGGAGCGGGCCCCACGGCAGATACGCGAGCCCGAGTTCGGTGCACAGCGCCAGTTCCGGTTCGTGCGCCAGATACGCGGGCGCGTGCTCGTTCTGCACCGAAACCAGTGTCCCGCCGAGGATCTCCCGTGCTTCGAGGATCTGCGTCCGGGACACGTTGGAGATCCCGGCGAGCCGGATCTTGCCTTCGTCGGCCAGCTCCTTGATCGCGCCGACGGACTCCGCCCACGGCACGTTCTCGTCGGGTTTGTGCAGCTGGTAGAGCCCGATGGCGTCGACGCCGAGTCGCTTCAGCGAACCTTCGCAGGCCGCCTTGAGATGCGCGGGAGTCCCGGTGACGGTCCACGAGCCGTCACCGGGACGGCCGCGCCCGCCCTTCGTCGCGACGAGTACCGCGTCCGATCCACTGTGGACGGACAGCGCGGCGGCGATCAGCTCCTCGTTGTGGCCGATCTCGTCCGCGTGCCAGTGGTAGGAGTCGGCCGTGTCGATCAGCGTGACCCCGGCGTCGAGCGCGGCGTGGATGGTGGCGATCGCGCGATCCCGATCCGGACGGCCCTCGATCGACAGCGGCATCGCGCCAAGACCGATCGCGCTCACTTCGACGTCTCCGATGCTGCGGTAACGCATGGGGGTCAAGCCTTTCTGAGTTCTTCGACGGCTTCGCCGAGCCAGTCGGTGGTGGTGGAGAAGGAGAAGCCGAGGCCGGTCGCGCGCGACGTGTCCAAGACGGCGTAGCGATCGAAGGAGAACGGTGAGGCGTCCCGCTCGACGACTCGAAACCCCGGCTCCGTGCTGATGGCGGCGGCGAGATCGAGCACCGACAGTTCGCCGTGCGAGCCGGCGTTGACCGGACCGGTGAAGTCCGCGAGCGTGGTCCAGGTCAGGAAGTCCGCGATCTCACGCGCGTGGATGAACGTCGAGGGGCGTGGATCCGCGTGGATGTCCACCGCGTCGCCGGCGTCCAGCCGTTCGACGTAATGCCGCAGCCGTCCGGTGAAGTCTTCGCCGCCGAGCACGTGGGCGACGCGTACGGAGACGAACGGCGTGTCTCCCGCGGCGAAGACCGCTTCGGCCTGTCGCTTGCCTTCGCCGTACTCGTACTCGGAAAGTTCGAGGTCGACGTTCGCCGGGGTGACCAGCGATTCGGTCATCGGGGTCTCCGTCCGCACCTGGTCGTAGACCTCGATCGTGGACGTCATCACGTAGCGGTCCGTACGCAGGACGCGGCGCGCGATCTCCGCCTGGACCGGCGTGTAGCACACCTGGTCGAGGACGACGTCAAAGGAACGAGAACCCAGAGCGGCCTTGAGTCCGGCTTCGTCGTCGCGGTCGGCGATCAGATGCGCGACGCCGGACGGCGCGGGTGTGGAGCCGCGGTTGAGGACGGTGACGTCCATCCCGGCATCGCGCAGCCGCTCGGCCACCCCTCGGCCGAAGTACCGGCTTCCGCCGAGAACGAGCACTTTCTTCATGGTCACCAGTGTTACGGTGGTGATCCGGGTGGTTGAAGGGGAAAACATGGGTGAAATGGCGGAATCACTGAAAGATTCTCGGTCTAATCGAGGATTCGCTGAAAGCTCACTGGACGTGCTCGACCGGCGACTTCTCGAACTCCTCCAGGAGGAAGGCCGCATCACCCTGAGCGAACTCGGGCGCCGTGTCTCGCTGAGCCCCGCCGCCGTCGGCGAACGCGTCAAACGCCTCGAAGCCGACGGCACGATCACCGGCTACGCGGCCCTCGTTTCGCCGTCCGGGATCGGCCTCGGGCTGCGGGCGTTCGTGCGGATGGCGCCGCACAGCGGGTTCACCGTCCGGCATCCGCGCACCCGGAAGATCATGGACCGCCCCGAAATCCTCGAGCTGCACCATGTGGTGGGCGAGGACTGCTGGATCCTGAAGATCGCCGTGCGCGACACGGGTCACCTGGAAGAACTGCTGGAGGACCTGTCCGCGCTCGGCTCCACGACGACGTCGATCGTCATGTCCAGCCCGATCGAAAGGCGGGTGCTGCTGCCCTTGTGATCCATCACAAGGCATGGCGCGTAAGTCTGGTCTTTCTCCCGGCTCCGGCCGTCGGTTTGTGACGCAGGATGACTCGCATCACATACTGACGAGTAACCGGAGGCAGGGATGCGGGCTCGGATCCTCACCACGCTTGTCGCGGCCTTGACGTTCACGATCGCCGTCCCGGCGGTGGCGAGCGCGGCGCCGTCGAGCGGTTGGAACGACTGGTCGTGCGAACCGAGCGCGAGCCATCCCGAGCCCGTCGTGCTGGTGCACGGCCTCGGCGGCAACGCGACGACCAACTGGTTCCACCACGCGCCGAAGCTCAAGGACGCCGGTTACTGCGTCTACTCGCTGACCTACGGCTCCACCGTCCTGGGTGGACAGTTGTTCGGCGGGCTCGCCTCCATGCGGAAGAGCGCGGTCGAACTCGGCGCGTTCGTCGACCGCGTGCGCGCGAGCACCGGAGCGGACAAGGTCGACATCGTCGGGCATTCCGAGGGGACGACGATGCCCGCGTACTACCTCAAATTCGAGGGAGGCGCGGAGAAGGTGAAGCATTTCGTCGGCTTCGGTTCGAACTTCAAGGGCACGTCGCTCAACGGCTTCTCCGAGCTGGCGAAGGCCGTGCTTTCGCTGCCCGGGATCGACCTGCTCGCCGACGGCGTGTGCGGGGCCTGCCGGGAATACCTGGCGCCATCGGCGTTCCTCGACGACCTCGCCCGCGGCGGGGTGAGCGTGCCCGGGCCGACGTACACGAGCATCGTGAGCCGGCACGATCGAGTGGTCACGCCGTACACCAGCGGAGTGCTCGGGGAGCCGGGCACGACCGACATCGTGTTGCAGGACCGTTGTGGCGTGGACGTTTCCGGGCACCTCAGCCAGGCGATCGATCCGAACGTGACGAGCCTGATCCTCAAGGCGCTCGACCCGGAGAACGCGCCCGCGCCGAAGTGCGTGCCGTTCTTCGCGCCGCTGTAGACCTCAGGGCCTGGTCGCGTGCACCACGAACACCGACCGGACCCGATCCTCGGATTCGACGTCGAGCCGCTTCACCGTCACCTCGGTGAAGCCGGCTTCGGCGGCCAGTTCCGCCGCGTCGTCCTCGGTTTCCGGCAGCTTCAGGTCGGCGGGGACGATCGCGGCGAACGCCTCCGACGGCCGGAACGCCGACGCGATCGGCAGGCTGAACCCGACCCGTCCGCCGGGGCGCAGCGCGCGCAGCCAGTCGCGCAGGGCGGCCGCGCCGAGGAAATGCAGCGAAGACGCGCACAGCACCGCGTCCGCGCCCTCGTCCTCCACCGGCGACGGGACCGCGGAAGCGACCTGCCAGGTGATGCGCTTGCCGGGATCGTGGGTCGCCGCCTTCGCCTCGGCCTGGGCGATCATGCCCGGGGAGATGTCGATCGCCAGCACTTCGCCAGGCTCCAGACGCAGCGCGGCGAACGCGGCCACCCCGGTCCCGGTCGCGACGTCGAGAACACGTTCGGGGGCCGTGCGGCCGAGACCGTCGACGAGCGCGTCGGCGACCAAGCCGTGGAAGGTGTCTTCGTCGTAGTGCGCGGCGATGCCGTCGAACAGGCCGGCCGCGATTTCCTCGCTCACGACCGAGACCCTATCCGGGAGGCGGCGGCGCCCGGCGAAACCCAGGTCGACGCGGTGATACCAGGACAGCTCCGGGTCGCCTTCGAGCCAGCACAGCAGGACGTCGACGCCGTCGAGCTCGGCGGGGAAGTCGATCAGGAGCGGGGCGAACCCCTTCAGCTCCGCACCCGTCCGCTGGACGGTGGTCATCAGGTCGTCCAGCCGGGCCTGCGCGGCCTTCCATTCCGGCATCCCGCCGAGCGAGGTCTCCCGGCCGCCGGGGCGCAGGGAAGCGGCGAGCTCGGCCGCGTCGGCGCGGAGCCGGACGAGCTCGTCGAGCACCGGGCGTAGCCGGGCGAGCTCGGCGCGGGCTTCGGGAACGGTGAACAGACCCATGCGCCGATGGTCCCAGCCCGCTCAGCGGCGCCTCCGGGCGAGTCTCGACGCGAGGCCCGCGCCGATCAGGAGGAAGCCGGTCGCGAGCAGGCCGCCGATGAACAGCCAGCTCGTGACGCCGTAGGTGACGTCGTTCTGCGGCAACAGTTTCACCAGCCGGAAGCCCCACTCCGGCACGGCGATGGTGGCCACTCCGGGGGCGACGCCCCAGACGAGGCCGCCGAGGATCGGGCCGGTCGCCGAGAGCGCGCCGAGCAGCCCGACGGCCAGCAGGAGGATCCCGCCGCCCACGAGCAGGCCGATGCTGAAGACGTCACGCTGGGTGCTGAGCGTCGCCTGGACGAGCATCTGCTGCCGCAGCCCGCCCCACGACAGCAGGCCGAGTGCGACCGGCGTCAGGATCAGGCCGCCGGCGCCGCTGAGGACGCGCCGCACACCTCGGCCGGCGCGCGGGTCTTCGGCGCCCAGGTCGTCGTCGAAAGGCTCGTACGGTTCATACGACTCGACGTCCTCGTACGGCCTCCGGGGGTCTCGCGGGTTTTCGGGTTGCTCGTACTCGCCGTACTCCTGGTAGTCCTCGTCGTCGTACTCCGCGACGTACCGGTGCGATGACATGGGCGGGTCACCTCCCTGACCCGGACTACGGACACCGGCCCCCTTCGGTTCACTTTGATCTCCGCGGAGCGCGTTTAGCCCGCTAAACGCGATTTGAACGACGCCGCGCGAGGGTGCCGACCAGACCTGCCCCGATCAACAGGAAACCGCTCCCGACCAGCGCGCCCATCACCAGCCAGGTCACCAGGCCGACACCGAGGCCGCTGCCGCCGATGTCGTAGATGACGCTCATGACGTCGCGCGGGCTCAGGAGGAACCCCACGCCCGGCAGCACACCCCACACCAGCCCGCCCAGCACCGGCCCGAGCCCGGACAACGCCCCGAGGAACGCGACACCGAGCAGGAGCAGGCCGCCCAGGAACAGGAGGAGGATGCCGAGCGGGTCCTCGCTGATGGACAGGGAGCGCGAGAAACCCCGCTGGAGCAGTGTGCCGCCGTAGATGGTCACGCCGAGCGCGACCGGCGTGAGCAGGAAACCGCCGAGCCCGCTGATCACCCGGGGCACCGCGCGGCTGCTTTGCCTAGGCTGGAGGTAAGGCTCCGGTGTCGCCGGCTGCCCGTGCGGTGGCACGGCGTAGGGGTCGGTGGTCATGAGGTCCGCCTTTCCGGTGGCCGACGTGCCGATTGTCGGGTTCGGTTCGATGATGACGCGGTCGCCGCCGTTCCCGTGACGGCCGGATGGCCGTCGTGCGACCGGGTGACGTCGGACACATCCGTCTCGTGGAGACTTGATACCGACCACTACTGGAACCATCCAGGACCGTTAAGCAGTACGCTTGTACCGCTACCGGAGACTGAAGAAGAAACGCGAAGATCCGCGGAAGGAGCACCGCTGCTCATGGCCAAGATCAAGGTCCAGGGCACCGTCGTCGAGCTCGACGGTGATGAGATGACCCGCATCATTTGGCAGTTCATCAAGGACAGGCTGATCCACCCGTACCTGGACGTGAACCTGGAGTACTACGACCTGGGCATCGAGGAGCGGGACCGCACCGACGACCAGATCACCGTCGACTCCGCCAACGCGATCAAGAAGCACGGCGTCGGCGTCAAGTGCGCCACGATCACGCCGGACGAGGCGCGCGTCGAAGAGTTCGGCTTGAAGAAGATGTGGCTGTCGCCCAACGGGACGATCCGCAACATCCTCGGCGGCGTGATCTTCCGCGAGCCGATCGTCATCCAGAACATCCCGCGCCTGGTACCGGGCTGGACCAAGCCGATCATCATCGGCCGTCACGCGCACGGTGACCAGTACAAGGCGACCAACTTCAAGGTCCCCGGCCCGGGCACGCTGACCATGACCTACACCCCGGCCGACGGTTCCGAGCCGATGGAGTTCCAGGTCGCGCAGTACCCCGAGGGCGGCGGCGTCGCCATGGGCATGTTCAACTTCCGCAAGTCCATCGAGGACTTCGCGCGTGCCTCGCTGCAGTACGGCCTCGACCGCGAGTACCCGGTCTACATGTCGACCAAGAACACCATCCTGAAGGCCTACGACGGCATGTTCAAGGACGTGTTCGAGGAGATCTACCAGGCCGAGTTCAAGGCCGACTTCGACGCCAAGGGCATCACCTACGAACACCGCCTGATCGACGACATGGTCGCCGCGGCGATGAAGTGGGAGGGCGGCTACGTCTGGGCCTGCAAGAACTACGACGGTGACGTGCAGTCCGACACGGTCGCGCAGGGCTTCGGCTCGCTGGGCCTGATGACCTCGGTGCTGCGCACCCCGGACGGCAAGACCGTCGAGGCCGAGGCCGCGCACGGCACGGTGACCCGGCACTACCGCCAGCACCAGCAGGGCAAGCCGACCTCGACCAACCCGATCGCGTCCATCTTCGCGTGGACCCGTGGCCTCGAGCACCGCGGCAAGCTGGACTCGAACCCGGAGCTGATCGGCTTCGCGAACAAGCTGGAGCAGGTCGTCATCGAGACCGTCGAGAGCGGCAAGATGACCAAGGACCTCGCGCTGCTGATCAGCAAGGACCAGGCGTTCCAGACCACCGAGGAGTTCCTCGCGACGCTGGACGCCAACCTGGCCAAGAAGATCGCCCAGGGCTGAGTCGCGTAAGCGTTTGAAGGCCCCCTTCCTCCGCGGAAGGGGGCCTTTTCGCGTTGTGACGGTGGGTAGCCCGTGGCCTGCCGGGGTTGGCGCCTCCGGGTGGTTGGCGTTCCGGGATCTGGGCGGCCGCCCCGGCTTCTGCCACTCTGGACCGGACGGAAAACGATTCCCTTGTTCGAGGAGTGACCATCATGGCCATCTCGAAACCGGTCCTGTTCATCGGCGGCGGACTGGCGCTGATCGTCGTCGTCGCCATCTCGGGACAGGACAGGGAGTCGAGCGCGTCGAGCCCGACCGGTTGCCAGGTCGTGGTGACCGCGGACGTGCTCAACGCGCGCGACGCCCCCGGCGGGCAGAAGATCGTCGGCAAGTACGTCAAGGACGCGAAGATCGACGCGCAGCCGGTGGTCGAGAACGGCTTCCGCAAGATCGCCGAGGGCAAATGGGTTTCGGCCGAGTTCGCGCCCCCGGTCGAAGGGGCGAAATGTGGCCCGTGACCTGCCGGATCGCGTTTAGCCCGCTAACTGCGACGTGCTCCCTGACCTGCGGGATCGCGTTTAGCCCGCTAAACGCAGGTGGGTGCCTTCCGCGGCCGCCAGGACCTCGCCGCTGAACTCCTTCCGCGCTTCGGCCACCGAGATCCCGCGGTCGGAGCCGGGCCAGAAGTGGGTGAGCAGCAGCCGCCGGGCGCCGCCGCGCTCGGCCCAGAACCCGGCCTCGCCCGCCGTCGACACCAGGCGTGGCGTCTCGTCGGGGGACGGGCCTTGGAGCGTGGCGTCGGCGATGAGCAGGTCGGCGTCGCGCGCCAGCTCCGCGATGATCGGGCTGGGCCCGCTGTCTCCGGTGTAGGCGACGGTCAGCCCGGGCGTGGTCAGCCGGATCCCGTGGTTCGGCACGTGGTGCGGCAGCAGGAACGTCGTCATCCGGAACGGCCCGACCTCACGCGGCGGGCCGAGTTCGAACACGTCGAAGATCGTCGCCGGATGCGGGCGCGGCTCCATGGCTTCGAGCCGTCGCACCGTGCCCGGCGTGCAGTGCAGCGGGATCCTCGGCTCGTCCGGCAGCCCGTAGGCGCGGGCCCGGCCCAGCGCGCTCACGTCGGCGCAGTGATCGGGATGCTCGTGCGTCACCACCACCGCGTCGACCCGGCCTTCGGGGCAGTGCTCGAACAGCCGTGAAGCGGCGCCGTAGCCGAGGTCGAGCACCAGCTTGAAGCCCTCGTGGACCAGGAGGAAGCCGGCGCAGGCCCGGCCGGGTTCGGGCCAGGCGCCGCAGCTGCCCAGCACGGTCAGCTCGCTCATGCGCGCAGTCTCCCAGTGCCGATTCTGTCGGACCCCCCGGGTAGCGTGCGAAGGGTGCTGACCGTCTCCACTGTGAATGTCAACGGCCTCCGTGCCGCCGCCAAAAAAGGCTTCGTCGAGTGGCTGGGCTCGACGAAGGCGGACGTCGTCGCCTGCCAGGAGGTCCGGGCCGAGCTCAAGGAGCTCCCGGCCGGTGCCGCCGCGCCCGAAGGCTGGCACGTGGTGCACGCGCCGTCCGTGCAGAAGGGGCGCAACGGCGTCATGCTGTTCAGCCGGGCGGAGCCGGAAGAGGTCCGCATCGGTTTCGGCGAGCCCGAATTCGAGGACAGCGGCCGCTACGCCGAGATCCACCTGCCGAACGTCGTGGTCGCGAGCCTGTACCTGCCCAGCGGCGACGTCGGGACACCGCGCCAGGACGAAAAGGAGCGCTTCATGGCGGCGTTCCTGCCTTACCTCGTCGACCTGCGCGCCAAGGCCGAGGCCGGTGGCCGCGAGGTCGTCGTCGTGGGCGACTGGAACATCGCGTACGACAAGATCGACCTGAAGAACTGGCGCGGGAACCAGAAGAGCTCGGGCTTCCTGCCGGAGGAGCGGGAGTGGCTCGGCCGCGTGTTCAGCGAGGCAGGCTACGTCGACGTGCAACGCAAGCTCGACCCGGAAGGCCCCGGCCCGTACACGTGGTGGTCGTACCGCGGGAAGGCGTTCGACAACGACACGGGCTGGCGCATCGACTGCCAGATCGCCACCCCCGGCCTGGCCGAGCGGTGCACCTCCGTCGTGGTCGAGCGCGCCGAGACCTACGACCAGCGCTGGTCCGACCACGCGCCGGTGACGGCGACGTACGGAATCTGAGCGCTCGGCCCCGTGATCCCGGAGGTCGTGGCCTCCGGGATCCGGTCAGGCACAATCGTGCGGTCATGCATGAGTCGATCGAACGGATTCGACGTGCGGTCCAGCGATGTCGATGTGCTCGTCGAGTTCGACGCGGGACCCGGCTTCGACTACTTCGGGACCTACTTCGATCTGAAGGAAGGTCTTGAGCGGGTGCTGGGTCGCCCGGTCGACCTCGTCAGCGTGACCAGTATTCGCAACCCGTTCTTCAAACAGCGAGTGTTGGAGAGCCGGGAGCTTCTCTATGCAGCGTGAGGCTCACCTTTGGGATGTCTTGAGGGCACCATGCCGCGCTCGGTGGTCGAGCGTCAGTTCGAGATCATCATTGGACAGCGGACTGCGGCGCAGGTACCGGCTCCCTGGCTTGATCGACGTTCTACGGCGGCTGCAGGATGCCTAGATCCGACAACGCGCCGTACTCCGGATAACCTGCGCGCAGGAGATCCGGGGGTTTGCGATGGAGACGAACGAAGCCAGGCGTATCGAGGCGACCAACGCCGAGCGCTACGCGATGTCCGGCCAGTACGGGTGGGAGTTCAGCCCGGACGCGCCAAACCTGCTGGAGCGCTGGACGGTCCTGCCGTTCAACCAGCGCGGCGACAAGCGGATGGCGTTCGGCGCGTTGAGCGGCGCGTACAACGGGCTTCGGTTCAGCGTCTTCGACTACCACCGCCGCCCGACGGTCACGAGCGTGCACACGCGGTGGACCAACAAGAAGGTCAACGAGCTCGACACGATCTCGATCGACACGGTCTGGGTCGTCACCCTGCCCGCGCCGATGCCGAACTTCCAGATCGTGTCGAGCATCGAGTCCGCCTGGGACGTCGAGCAGTACCCGGAGCCCGCCACCGCGGACCGGAAGTTCAATCGCTGGTACAAGCTGATCGACACCGACCCGAACGTCGCGGTCGCCGTGCTGACGCCGCAGGTCGCCGCCACCATGCGGTCGTCGAAGCTGCACACCTGGTCGCTGGTCGGCGCGGAACTGGTCTACGTCGAGAATCCGACCTTCGGCCGGACCAAGCCGGACGAAGTGCTCTCCACGCTCGGCAGGCTCGCGCAGCTGGTGTCGCTGCTGCCGTTCCATCTCGCCGGCGGGCAGCCCGCTGCGCCACCTCCGCCGCCGCAGCCCCACTATCCGCAACAGCAGTACCCACCGCAGTATCCGCCCCCGCCGCACTACGGTCAGCCGCCGTATCCGCCGCAACACCCGGGATACCCGCCGCAGCAGTACCCACCACAGCCCTATCCTCCGCAGCAGTACCCGCCCCAGCAGTATCCGCCGCCGGGATACCCGCCGCGCGGTTACTGACGCGACTTCGCGCTCTCCGTCCACACTGGACTCTCGACGAAGTGGTTGTCGAACTTTTCCTGACTGTCCAGGAGATCCTGGACGGTCGCCGCACCGTGCCCGACCTTCTCCAGTAGCCGGAAGTAGTCGAACCGTTCCACGCCGGGGACGAACACGATCAGGACGTCCGCCGGCGAGTCCGCGGCCGCCCGGAAAGCGTGTGTGGTCAGTGGCGGCACGACGAGCATGTCGCCTTCGGAAACGGTCACGATCTCTTCTCCCACAAGGACTTCCAGCTTTCCGCCGAGCATGAAGAACATCTCGGACGAGCCGGTGTGGTAGTGCGGCGCGGCGCCGTCGGCGCCGACACCCAGCTGTGTTCTCGCACTGCTCATGACTCCGCCTGTGGTCGAGACGTCGGCGAGCAATGTGACGAGGGTGGGGGCCGCGCCGACGGTCTCGGCTTCGGCGGCGCGGACGAGGACGGGGTCGCGGGTTTCGATGCGCTGGGTCATGACGACGATAGTTCCATCACTGATAGTTCGCTGTCAAACTATCTCCCGTCGAATAGACTGCGCCCGTGAGTGAACAACGAAGCGCGGACGCGATCGACGCCGTCGTCGACGCCTGGCACCGCGAGCGGCCGGAACTGGACTTGACCGCGATCGGGGTCGCCGGCCGCCTCGGCCGCGTGACGATGCTGAGCACGCCGATGATCGAGGCCGTCTTCGCGAAGCACGGCTTGAAGCAAGGGGAGTTCGACGTGCTCGCGGCGCTCAGGCGGTCCGGGAAGCCGTACACGCTGATCCCGTCCGAACTGTCCGCGACCCTGATGATGTCCAGGGCCGGGATGACCAGCCGGATCGACCGGCTCGAGTCGGCCGGGCTGGTCGAGCGGGCGCTCGATCCCGAAGACCGGCGCAGCTTCCGTGTCACGTTGACCGAGCGCGGGTTCGAGGTCGTCGACGCCGCGATGACCGAGCACGCGGCGAACGTCGCGAAGCTGCTCTCGCCACTGGGGGAGGACGTAGACGTCCTCGACGCGTCGCTGCGTCGGCTGCTGGCGTCCCTCGACGAAAGCTGAAGGGGCCCTCCACCGCGTCACATGCGGCGAAGGGCCCCTTCGGTTCCCTGGATGGATCAGCAGTACAGGTTGCCGCCGGGGGTGACGCCGAGGATGCCGGTGAACTGCTGGTACTTGTTCACGCGGCTCTGCACCTGGGCGGGGTTGCCGCCGTTGCACTCGATGCTCCCGTTGATGCTGCGGATCGTCTCGCCGAAGCCGCGGCTGTTGACCATCGCGTTGTGCGGGGTCATCGTGCCGGGACCGTTCTGGGTCATCCAGTACCAGATGCCGGTCTTCCAGGCGACCGCCGCGTCGTTCTGCACCAGCCACGGGTTGGTCAGCAGTGGCAGGCCGAGCGCGTCGCCGGCGGCCTTGTAGTTGAAGTTCCAGCTGAGCTGGATCGGGCCGCGGCCGTAGTACGCGGCGTTGCCGGCGGGGCAGCCGTAGGACTGGCTCGTGTCGCAGTAGTGCGGGTAGTTCGCTTCGTTCTGCTCGACGATGTGGACCAGTCCGCCGGTCTCGTGGCTGACGTTCGCCAGGAAGGCCGCCGCTTCCTGCTTCTTCACGGTGTCGCTGCCCGTGCCCGCGAAGGCCGGGTAGGCGCTGAGCGCGGTGACCAGGCCGTTGTAGGTGTAGAAGGGATTCCGGCTCGGGAACATCTGGTTGAACTGTGCCTCGCTGACCACGAAGCCGGACGGGTTCGGCGGGTTGGTCGTCCCGCCGCCGCAGGCGCCCTGATCGGCCCAGACCTGCGCTGCACCTGGGGTTTCGTTCTGCGTCCACCACTTCGCGGACCAGTTGTGCCCGTTGTAGGACGCGGTGTTGCCGCCCCAGTAGACCGAACTCGCGTTCCACGGCGCCACGCAGTCCGCGGCGGAGGCGGACTGCGTCGGGACGACCACGGCGACCGTGGTGGCGGCGAAGGTGGCGGCGACCGCCGCGAGAATACGTCGAAGAGACATCGGTGGCTCCTTCGTACGAGGGGACCATGCAGGGAGATATTGGTCTATACCTTTTAAGGGGTATGGCCAACAGGTATAGACCATTGCGCGCAAGAAACCAACCGGGGAAAGCCGGATCGTGCCTGTTCGGCCGCGTGTGACAGTCGAATGGCCTAACCGTTGTCCGGTTTTGTCGGAAACCGATTGCCCGCGCGACAACTCTGAGGAGAGGGGTGCTCGAAACATCCCCCCTGTGAGGGGCTAGTCTCGGGCCCCGAGTTGATCAGAACTCACAGGTCTTGACACGCTCGGTAGTTTTTTGACCAGCAACCTGGAAATGCTCACTCGTTCGGGTTAGCGTTCCGGTTCGGCAAAGTCACGTCACGGGAGGCACTCCGGTGCGGAACCCAGTTCATCTCCTGATGCGATCGTCCGTGCCCGCGGCCCGGGCCGCGACGGTCGTCGCGATCCCGGTCGCGCTGCTCGTCGCGGGCGCGGTCCCGGCATCGGCCGCGGAGTCGGCGTCACGTTCGGAGATGGCGTTCGGTCTGCTGGGCCCGGTCGGCCTGATCGCCGTCGCGCTCGGCATCGTCGGCATGGCCTTCGGTGTGTTCCGTCAGCGCCGGAAGGCCCGCGCGGCCGCCGTCGCCCCCGCTCCCGTCACCCCGGCCCAGCCCGCCGCGCCGCACGTCGCCGCGATGGCCGAGGCCGTGCTCGCCGACGACGCCCTCACCCGCCAGCAGCGTCCCTGACCTGCGCCTTCCCGGCTCGGATCGCGTTTAGCCCGCTAAAGGCGACGCGCCCCCGGGATCGCGATTAGGGGGCTAAACGCAGGTCGGTGCCCTGGGCCCGCCAGATCGCGTTTAGCCCGCTAAAGGCGACGCGGCGGATTTCTTGGGTAGGTACACCTAGTCCCGCCCGGATTGTTTCGCCGCCCGCTGATCGCCACTCTCGGGTCCATGACGGTGACGCGGCGTCGCAGCCGGCCCGGTGACCCCTTCCCCCGCGCCCTGGACCGGGCGATCACGGAAAGCGGCCTCGGGCTCGACCGGATCCGGCACCGGCTCGCCCAGCAGGGCGTCCGGATCAGTGTCGCGACCTTGAGCTACTGGCGGACAGGAAGAAGCCGCCCCGAGCGGTGCGACTCGCTGAAGGCGGTCGCGCTGCTGGAGCGGCTCTTCGAACTGCCGCACGGTTCCTTGCTGAACCGGCTGGGCCCGCGTCGCCCCCGGGGACGGTGGGGCGACGCGGGACCGGGATCAGACGCCGGAGTTGGTGCGGATCCAGCTGCGGAAGTAGGGGACGTCCACGTAGATCGACGGCCCGGTCGCGCAGGTGCTGCTGTTGTTCCCCGCGCGGCTGGTCGCGCCGACGAGCTGCCAGACACCGTTGACCTGCTTGACCTGCGGGCCGCCCGAGTCGCCGTAGCAGGCACCCGAGTTGCCGTTGGGGTTGTTGGTGCAGATCTCGCTGGCGCCGTTGATGCCGAGGCAGCGGCTGTCGGCGACGATCGAGGTGTTCAGCTCCTGGAGGTTGATCGGGGCGCCACAACCACCGCGGGTGGGGCAGGTCTGGCCCCAGCCGATGATCCGCGTCGCGGTGCCGACGGCCCCGGACGAAGCGGCGATCGTGACCGGCGCCTGCGACACCGCCGTCGAGAGACGCAGCAGCGCCAGGTCGGCGCTCGGGTGGGCGATGCGCTGCGCCACGCGGGCGACGGTGCCACCGCTGGTGCGGTTCGTGGTGCCGACCCGCACCTGGTACGGCGTGCCACAGTGCGCCGCGGTGACGACCCAGGTCGAGCTGATCAGTGAGCCACCACACTGGTGGCTGCCGGAGCTCGACTGCTGGGACACCATGAACGAATAGACCTGGGTCGCGTTGCCGCCGCCGACGATGTTCGGCTGGACGCCCCCGGTGGGCTCCGCCGCGGCCGCGACGCCGGAAAGCGAGAAGACGGCCGCAGCCGCCATGGCCAAGCCCATCAGTAGGGATCGTGCCTTCATCTGGGTTCTCCTTCGGTGTGGCCGGAAGATCCGGTGCCATGAACGCTAGGAATCGGGCACCGTGCTCAGAACCGTCGGAAGTATGTGGCGTTTAACCGTTTAGCCCGTTCGGCCGGGCCGACCTCGGATGACCCGCCCCGGCGTGGCCTGACAGAATCCGGACGTGTCCGACGAACAGAAGCGCCCGCGCGTGCTCTCCGGGATTCAGCCGACCGCCGACTCGTTCCACCTGGGCAACTACCTGGGTGCGCTGCGGCAGTGGGTGCGGCTGCAGGACACCCACGACACCTTCTACATGGTCGTCGACCTGCACGCGATCACCGTCGAGCAGGACCCGAAGGTGCTGCTGGACCGCACCCGCCGCTCGGCAGCGCAGCTGCTCGCGCTCGGCGTCGACCCGGCCCGCAGCGCGCTGTTCGTCCAGAGCCACGTGCCCGAGCACGCCCAGCTCGGCTGGGTGCTGGAGTGCCAGACCGGGTTCGGCGAAGCGAGCCGGATGACGCAGTTCAAGGACAAGGCCGCGAAGCAGGGCACGGATCGCGCCAGTGTCGGCCTGTTCACGTACCCGGTCCTGCAGGCCGCGGACATCCTGCTGTACCAGGCGAACGAGGTTCCCGTCGGCGAGGACCAGCGGCAGCACCTGGAGCTGACGCGCAATCTCGCGCAGCGGTTCAACAACCGCTACGGCAAGACGTTCACCGTGCCGGAGCCGCATATCGTCAAGGACACGGCGAAGATCTACGACCTGCAGGACCCGACCGCGAAGATGAGCAAGTCCTCGTCGACCGGCAACGGCCTCATCGAGCTGCTCGAAGACCCGAAGAAGTCGGCGAAGAAGGTGCGCTCGGCGGTCACGGACACCGGCCGCGAGATCGTCTTCGACGCCGAGAACAAGCCGGGCGTCTCGAACCTGCTGACGATCCTCTCCGCGCTGACCGACCAGCCGGTCGCCGAACTCGAGAACTCGTACGAGGGCAAGGGTTACGGCGACCTGAAGAAGGGCGTCGGGGAGGCGTTCGTCGAGTGGGTCACGCCGGTGCAGGAGCGCGTCCGGTCGTACCTGGACGACGTCGCCGAGCTCGACAAGGCGTTGGCGCTCGGTGCGCAACGGGCCAGGGAAGTCGCTTCGGTGACGTTGCGGAACGTCTACGAGAACATCGGGTTCCTTCCCCCGGCGGGCTGATTCGCGCTGCGATGTCGTCGCCGTGTGGTTAGCGTTTGACGGTGGCGAATGATGACGGCGCGAAGCCGGAACAGGACAAGCTGTTACCGCGCCTGAGGCGGAAGTACGGCTGGCTCGATCACCTCATCCGGGCCAATGACGCCTTCACCGAGCGCTACGGCAACCATTACGCCGCCGCCATCACGTACTTCAGCGTGCTTTCGGTGATCCCGATCCTGATGGTCGCCTTCGCGATCCTCAAGATCGTGCTCGCCGGCGACCAGGTGGTGACGAACCAGCTCGTCGACGGCATCAAGAAGTCGGTCCCGGAAGGCCTGAGCGACCTCGTCGGCAGCATCATCAAGGCGGCGCTGGACTCCGGCGGCGGCATCGGGGTGTTCGGTCTGCTGCTGGCCCTGTATTCGGGCGTCGGCTGGATGACCAACCTGCGTGACGCGCTGACCGCCCAGTGGGGCCAGGAAAAGCAGCAGTTGCCGTTGGTGTCGACGACGATCAAGGACCTGCTGTCCCTTGTGGGGCTCGGTCTCGCGCTGGTGATCTCGTTCGGCCTCACCGCGGCGGGCAGCGGGGTCGGGCGATTCCTGCTCGAACTGGTCGGCCTCGAAAACCAGGGCTGGGCCGTGTTCCTGTTGAAGGTCGCGACGATCCTGCTCGGCCTGCTCGCGAACACGCTGGTCTTCCTGTGGGTCATCGCGAGGCTTCCCCGTGAGCACGTCGCGCTGCGCAGCGCGGTCAAGGGCGCGATCTTCGCCGCGGTCGGGTTCATCGTGCTCCAGCAGGCCGCGACCGTTTACCTCGGCAGCGTCACGAAATCACCGGCGTTCACGTTGTTCGGCCCGGTGATCGGTCTGCTCGTGTTCGCGAACCTGGTGTCGCGCTTCCTGCTGTTCGTCACCGCGTGGACGGCGACGGCGAAGGAGAACCAGCACACGGTCGTCGAGCCGCCCGCCCCGGTGCTGATCCACCCGAGGGTGACCGTTCAGCAAGGGCCGGGGCTCGGCGCCGTCGGCGGGGCCTTCGCGACCGGCGCGCTGCTGGGCTGGCTCGGCCGCCGCAAGTCCTGACGTTATTCGCCCGCCATGGCCTTCTTGCGCTGGTGGCCGATGACGAACGACGCCACGATGATCAGGAAGACCACCAGCGTGATGATCCAGCCCGTCACGCCGAAGGGGTCTTCGGCCGCGGCCGCTGCGCCGCTGTTCGACGCGCCGTCGGCGTTCGGTGCGGCGTTGGCCGGGTCCGCGTTCACGGCTTCCGGCGACCGGTATTCGATGCGCCCCACCGATTCGGCCTTGGCCTCGCGCAGCGCGATGCCGTAATCGAGAAGCTTCGCCGCCTGCTCGGTGACCCGGGTCGGGCGCTGCTCGGCGCGCAACATCACGACCCCGACCCGGTGGCCGTTCCGGACTGCGCTGCCCGCGTAGGTGTGGCGCGCGTCGTCGGTGAAGCCGGTCTTCCCGCCGGTGAACCCGGGGTAGCTGCCGAGGAGCTTGTTGTCGTTGTAGATCGTGACGACCGGTTTTCCGCCGGTCGCCGGCACCTCGAAGCTCTTGGTCTTGACCACCTTGGCGAACTCGGGGTTCTTCATCGCGTAGTGGAAGATCAGGCTCATGTCGTAGGCGGAGGTCGACATGCCGGGGCCGTCGAGCCCGGACGGTGTCGCGGCCCGGGTGTCCGTGGCGCCGATGCGGGTGGCCAGCGCGTTCATCTTCGCCAGGGTCGCGTCCAGGCCGCCGAGCACGGTGGAGAGCGCGTGCGCCGCGTCGTTGCCCGAGTGCATCAGCAGTCCGTGCAGCAGCTGGTCCACTGTGTACTGACCGCCGGCGCCGATGCCCATGCAGGTGCACTCCTGCTCGGCGTCCTCCTTGGTCGCCACGACGATCTTGCCCGGCGGGAGTTCGGTGACCACGACCAGCCCGAGCAGGACCTTGATCAGCGACGCCGGGCGCTGACGGGCGTGCGGATCCTTCGCCGCGATGACGTCACCGGTTTCGAGATCCTGCAGCACCCACGCCGCCGAGGTGTTCCCCTCGGGCGGGTTCAGGGCGCGCTTCGGGAGCACGAGCCCGCATTCGGCCATCCGGTCGCCGCCCACCGGTACCGGCGGCACCGGCAGCGGAGCCGGCGCGGTTTCGCCGGGGCGCGGCTTCTCGGAGGTGTCGACGGGCGGGGGAGGCATGACCTTGTTCGCGCACGGCTGCGCCTGGGCTGGTGGCTTCGGGGCGGCTGTGGCCACCGGCGTCACCGCGAGGGCGAGCACACCGGAAACGAGGACCAGGAGCGACCGGGAGATAGCGCTGTGCACCCGAGCAATGTAGCGTCGCCGGGCCCGCTGCATACTCAGGGGCATGCGCATTTCGCGAGGTACTTCGATGTTCCTGCTGGGTTTCGGCGTGTGGTCGTGGATCATCTGGATCACGTTCGCCAAGAACCTCTGGGACAGTGACCGCGCCTGGGCCGCGGACGGCTCGCCCACGGCTTACTTCATCGTGCACGCGGTGCTGACGGTGGTCTCGTTCGTGCTCGGCACCATCATCGGTCTCATCGGTCTGCGCACGCTTCGTGGCGCCAAGTCACGGGACGCGGAAAAGGCTGACGCCTGATCGGGTTTTGTCGTCCTTTTGACGGTGTTGGGCGGGGTCCGGCTCGCTTAGGTTCACTCCACCGAATCATGGAGGTGGAATGTCCCGGATCAGACGCCTGCTCGTCCCCGCGCTCGTCGCGGCGGCGGCGGGAAGCGTGTTCGTGGCCCCGTCGGCGAGCGCCGCGCCCGCGCCGCAGTGCGACACCGCGAGCGCGCCGTTCAACTACGTGGTGCTCTACAACCCGCGTACCCCGGAGCGCAAGGTCGACGCCGAGCTGCGCGCGAAGTGCGGCGAGAAGGTCGCGTACTACCCGGAGATCGGGGTCGCGGTGGCGACCTCGCGCAACGCCGACTTCCAGGCGAAGATCGGTGTCTTCCGCGCCTACTCGGGCGGCCGTGACGTCGCGTTCCCGCCGGCGGCCACCACCCGCTCGACCCGCTCCGCGGTGGTCGACACCAAGGAGAACGAAGAGACCACCAGCGTCGCGGTCGAAGAGGACCTGTCGGCCCAGCAGTGGGACATGCGGGCGATCCAGGCTCCCGAGGCGAACAAGATCTCCGGTGGCAGCCGCTCGGTGACCGTCGGCGTGCTGGACTCGGGTATCGAGCCCACCCACCCCGCGCTGAAGGCGGCCCTCGACCCGGCGGTGTCGGCAGGCTGCAACAGCGGCGCGCCGGACACCACGCCCGCCGCCTGGGCGCCCACGAACTCCGACCACGGCACGCACGTCGCCGGCACGATCGCGGGCAAGGACGCCGCGCGTGGCTTCACGGGTGTCGCGCCCGGCGTCAAGCTGGCGTCGGTGAAGGTCGTGAACGACGACGGCCTGATCCTCCCCGAGGCCGCGGTGTGCGGATTCATGTGGGCGGCGAAGCACCGCTTCCCGGTCACGAACAACAGCTACTACATCGACCCGGGCATGTTCTACTGCGCGAAGGAGCCGGGCGACGCGGCCGCGTTCGAGGCCGTCCGCCGCGCGGTGACCTACTCGACCGGCCGTGGCGTGCTGAACGTCGCCGCCGCCGGCAACAGCGGTTTCGACCCGGACAAGCAGACCACCGACCCGAACCGCCCGCACCCGGTCGACGAGAGCTGCGGCATCCTGCCCAAGGCCATCGACGGCGTCGTCAACGTCTCGGCCATCGGCTACGCGGGCACGAAGTCGTCGTACAGCAACTACGGTGACGACGTCTCGGTCACCGCCCCCGGTGGCGACCGCGCCCAGCTGCCGCCCGCCGGCCAGGGTGTCGGTTGCCCGCTGTCGACGATCTTCAACGGCGGCTACGGCGCCAAGTGCGGCACGTCGATGGCGTCCCCGCACGCCGCCGGTGTCGCCGCGCTGCTGGCGTCGCGCTACCGCCACGCTCCGCCGCGGGTGCTGACCTGGCTGCTGGAGCACCAGGCGGACGAGGTTCCCTGTGGAACCGCGGCTCCGGTCTGCGAGGGTCCGGCGAAGGACAACTCGTACTACGGGCACGGCCGCGTCAACGCCCTGGACGCGGTGAAGTAAAAGGGTTTCGCTTTTCGGAGGCCGGCCCGGGTGATTCGGGCCGGCCTCCGGTCATGCGGGCCGTCGTACGTCGGCGATGAACCCGAAGCGGTCGCCGCGCCGCGGTGATGTTCCCGAAAGCCGGAGTATCGTGTCCTGGCCATCGCGTGAACGTTCCACTTGCGTCGTGGGCAGGGGTTTCACTTTCAGTGCGGTGTCGTCTTTGAGATTCCGGAATTTCACCTGGAAATCGAACTCGGCGACCGTGGTGGTGAAGAGGATGTCAAACGCCTCGGGGCGAATTTCCTTCATGAGCTCAGCCGAGTGTTTCGGCCAATGCCATTCGGCGGTGACCACGTCTCCTTCTTCCACCGCGCGGCCGAGATGAACATAGACCGTCAGTCTTGAGCAGCCTCGTTCCGTCTCTGACCACCTTGAAGTCGTGGGAATCCGCACTCCGGAGCCTGGTGCCGAAGCCATGGCATGGACGAAGTCGTAGGCGACTTTCCGCTTGTCGCGATTTGTAAGCTTGTTTTGGCTGTAACAAATCGCCGTGAATGTGAGGTATCGAAGGTGGCGGTCCGCGGCCTCTGCCATCGCTACCTCCTGGCGAATCCAGGTATCGCCGTTTTCCTCGATCGATGTTTCCTGCTTCCAGCGACGAATGCTCACTGGGTCTGTCTGGGGCAAGTCCGGCAAGTAGGAGTGAAGGAGTTGCTCGGTCTGGGTCAAGCGATCTCGCAGCCTCCGAGTCCCGGAGAACGAAATGAGCGCGGTGGTCAAGAACAGGCAGGCGGCCGCTGTCGCGAAGATCGTGCGCAGCCAGGCGAGGCCGAGAACCTGGCCGAGCAACCCGATGGTGCCCAACGTGGCGACAGCGCTGGTGACCACCCGGAGGTAGCCGTGACGGTATACGAGGTCTTCGAGGTCCGAGAGCAGCGGCAGGAGCCGGCGGGACAGGGTTTTGCGCAGTTCGGTCGTCGTTTCCATGGGATCCCCTCGGATCGACCAGCCGATGACCCACCAGGCTAGCTCGACCACGCGTTCGCCGGGTCTCGGCACTTTCGCCGGATTCGCGATCGGGGTCCTTCTCGCTACGTTGTGAGCACCTTCGACAGTGGGGAGTTCACGATGTCGTTGTCCGGTCGGTTGGTTCCCGTGGTGGTGGGGCTGGCGATGCTCCCGCTTGTCAGCGCGCCCACGGCGGTGGCGGCGCCGGTGGCACCTTGCAGCGAGGAACCGCGGGAGCTGCCCATCGACGAGTTCACCGATTATCGCGAAATGGTGCGGGAACTCGGCAGGCTCGAGCGCGTGAGCAAGGGGCGAGTGGCGGTCAAGGAGGTCGGGCGGTCGAACCGCGGCCGGGTGCTCCATCAGGCGACCGTCGGGACCGGGCCGAAGGTCTTCGTGGTCTCCAGCGAGATCCACGGGAACGAGAAGACCGGCACCGACGCCCTGCTCCGGATCCTGGACTACCTCGGCACGTCGGAGTCGCGGGACGCCGAGCGGCTGCGGAAGACCATCACCTTCGTGGCGGTGCCGAAACTGAACCCGGACGGCGCCGAACTCGACCGGCGCGGCAACGATCTGTCGTGGGCCGAGGTGCAGCGGAAGTTCCCCCAGTTGAAGGACCGGCCGCCCACCTGGAACTACCTCAGCGACGTCCTCCAGGGCGACGACTACCGCAAGCGGCCGGGGTTCGACGTCAACCGCGACTTCAATCCGGACCTGAACTACGTCCCGCGCGCGGAGGACGTCCCGGGCGCGCCGGATCAGCCGGGCTGGTTCATCACGCCCGAGGCGCGGGCGCTGCGTTCGGTGTACCTGGAGCTGACCGCGCGGCGCGGGAAGGTGCCCGACGTGTACGTCGATCTGCATCACCAAGGCGCGTGCGTCCGCCAGGAAGGCAGCAACCGGCTCCTCGACGTCAGCATCGACTACCCGCCGCTGCCGGACAAGTTCTTCGAGCCCGGCCAGAAGTACGCGAAGTACCGCGACGTGTACACAAAGGACGAATCGCGGCAGCTGGCGATCAGTGCGTTCAACGGGATGACGTCGCGTGGGTTCGTCGGGGCGCGGTATCCGCATGCGCCGGACCGGGACCTGCCGGGGCAGGCGCGGTGTTCGTTCGCGTTGAACGGGACCGGGACGGTGCTGTTCGAGGTGCGCGGGCAGACGCAGACGCTCGGGCAGCAGCACCGGGAGCACTTCACGCGCGCGGTGATGGCGGGGCTGTACAACATGCTGCGGGACGTGAGCACGGGTGCTGTGGACCGCATCGATCCGGAGGCTTTCGACCTGCTGCCGGGTACCGCCGACTCCGGTGCCGATCATCACTCGCTGGACGCCCGGATCCTGGAGTAGCGGCTTTCCGTGAAGGCCTCCTTCCCTACTTTGAGGGTAGGGAAGGAGGCCTTCACGGACCATCAGGCAGCAACAGCAAGGCGGACCTGAGGACGCGGCGGGGAAGCGGCGACCTGCCACGCTGTTTCCAGATCCGAGATCACGCCGGCCGGATCGTCCAGCAGTTGCGAAGGAAGCGTCTGAACGACGACGATCCCGGCCGTCGCGTACCTGGTGTTCCGGTCCACGGTCCGCCGGTAGGCGGCCCGGCGGAAATGGAAGTCGAACGAATCGATTTCCCATACAAGGCCGACGTCGTCCCACCATGCGTCCGGCCTTCCCAGGTAGTTGCCGAAAACATCGAACAGTTCGGCGTTCCAGTGACTTGGCGGTGACTTCAGTCGCTGGCTGAGCACCTTCGCCCGCGATTCGGCCATCGAGCGGATGTCAACCCAGTCGCTCAAGATCCGCCTAGGCACTGCGGTTCCACGCTGGGTTCCGTGGTTCAGTTCCCATAGCAGCGCCTTGGGGTGGCATTTGCCCTGTTGGATCGCCTCGATCAGTAACTCTTCCGCCACCAGCGGATCAATGAGCCGACGGACGGCGTCGGTCGTCGCTCGGATCAACGGCGCGAGCGGTACTCCGGTCCGGTTCACCGGTGCGGGTAGACGCAGCGTTCTCTCCGTGACCACGAAGCCGACGCTTCGGATCTTCCGATCGTGCGGTATCAGCACATGCAGCTCCGGGTCGTCCGGAAGCGCGGACGGACGCAATCCGTGGAGTCGGCACGCTTCGATTCCCGTGAGCACTGTCTTCGCACCCGCGTAGAGAAGTGCCGCAGTCACCAGTTCCGCCGAGGTCGGCTTCTGATCATGCATGAGGACGATCCCGGGAAGGAGTCGCTGCCACGGCCCACCAGGCAAGCATCGGTTGTAGATCGTCTTACTGGGCATCTCCAGTGATTCCAGGTCGGCGACCCGGACGACGCCCTTACGGCTTCGCGCTAGCAGCAGTTCGGGATGCTGTGCCCATCTTCCCCTTTTGACCACGTGACCCAGCCTGTCCGCCGGTGGCCGTCCGCGACAGCCTCACTTCACGAACCTGTGGATAACCGGGTGTTTGTGGATAACTCCGAAACGCCGTGAAGGCCTCCTTCCCTACCTTGAGAGTAGGGAAGGAGGCCTTCACGGACTTCAACGCCAACCAGAGGCGTCAGACGCGCTTGAAGAGCAAAGCGCGCTTCACTTCCTGGATCGCCTTCGTGACCTGGATGCCACGCGGGCAGGCATCGGTGCAGTTGAACGTCGTCCGGCAGCGCCAGACACCCTCGGAGTCGTTGAGGATGTCGAGACGCTCTTCGGCGCCTTCGTCACGCGAGTCGAAGATGAACCGGTGCGCGTTGACGATCGCGGCCGGGCCGAAGTACGAGCCGTCGTTCCAGTACACCGGGCACGAGGACGTGCAGCAGGCGCACAGGATGCACTTGGTCGTGTCGTCGAACCGGTCGCGGTCGGCCTGCGACTGGATCCGCTCGCGGGTGGGCTCGTTCCCGTAGGCGATCAGGTACGGCTTCACGGCCTTGTACGCCTCGAAGAACGGGTCCATGTCGACGTAAAGGTCCTTGAGCGTCGTCAGGCCCTTGATCGGCGCGATGGTGATGGTCGTCTTCTTGCCGTTGGTCTCGAGCAGGTCCTTCATCAGGACCTTGCACGCCAGCCGGTTGATGCCGTTGATCTGCATCGCGTCGGAACCACAGACGCCGTGCGCGCACGAGCGCCGGAACGAGAACGTCCCGTCGATGTAGTCCTTCACGTAGAACAGCAGGTTCAGCAGCCGGTCGGTGCGCTGCGCCGGGACGTCGTAGGACTCCCAGTGCGGCTCGTTGTCGATCTCGGGGTTGAACCGGAGGATCTTCAGCGTGACGGTGATCGGCGTGTGGTCGGAGGACACGGCCTCCGACTTCTCGGGGGTGGCCGTGGTCATCAGTACTTCCGCTCCATCGGTTCGTAGCGGGTGAAGGTCACCGGCTTGTAGTCCAGGCGGACGTCGGCGGTGAGACCTTCGCCCTCCTTGTAGGCCATGGTGTGCCGCATGAAGTTCGTGTCGTCGCGGTTCGGGTAGTCCTCGCGCGCGTGCCCGCCGCGGGACTCCTTGCGCGCCAGGGCGCCGACGACCAGGACCTCGGCGAGTTCGAGCAGGAAGCCCAGCTCGACGGCCTCGAGGACGTCGGTGTTGTACCGCTTCCCCTTGTCCGACACGGTGATCCGGCTGTACCGCTCCTTCAGCGCCTGCACGTCGGTCAGCGCCTGCTTGAGCGTGTCCTCCGTGCGGTACACCGAAGCGTGCGAGTCCATCGTCCGCTGCAGCTCGGTGCGGATGTCGGCGACGCGCTCGTCACCGTGCTCCGAGAGCAGCAGCGCCAGCTGGTCCTCGACGAGCTTGGTCGGGTTCTCCGGCAGCTCGATGTGCTCGTGCGCCAGCGCGTACTCGGCGGCCGCGATGCCGGCACGACGGCCGAACACGTTGATGTCGAGCAGCGAGTTCGTGCCGAGGCGGTTCGAGCCGTGCACGGACACGCACGCCACCTCGCCCGCGGCGTACAGGCCGGGGATGACGTTTTCGTTGTCCCGCAACGCCTCGCCGTGGATGTTGGTCGGGATGCCGCCCATCACGTAGTGGCAGGTCGGGAACACGGGCACCGGCTCGGTGACCGGGTCGACGCCCAGGTACGTCCGCGAGAACTCCATGATGTCCGGGAGTTTCGCGTTCAGCGTCTCTTCCGGGATGTGCGTGACGTCGAGGACGACGTAGTCCTTGTTCGGCCCGCAACCGCGGCCCTGCAGCACTTCCTGCACCATCGACCGGGCGACGATGTCACGCGGCGCGAGGTCCTTGATGGTGGGGGCGTAGCGCTCCATGAACCGCTCGCCGTCGGCGTTGCGGAGGATGCCGCCCTCACCGCGCACGGCCTCGGAGATGAGGATGCCGAGCCCGGCCAGACCTGTCGGGTGGAACTGGAAGAACTCCATGTCCTCCAGCGGCAGGCCCTTGCGGAAGATGATGCCGAGGCCGTCACCGGTAAGGGTGTGCGCGTTCGACGTCGTCTTGAAGATCTTGCCCGCGCCGCCGGTGGCGAACACGATCGACTTCGCCTGGAAGACGTGCAGCTCGCCGGTCGCCAGCTCGTAGGCGACGACGCCGGAGGCGGCCGGGTTGCCGTTCTCGTCCGGGGTCAGCACCAGGTCGAGCACGTAGAACTCGTTGAAGAACTCGGTGCCGTGCTTGACGCAGTTCTGATACAGCGTCTGCAGGATCATGTGCCCCGTGCGGTCCGCGGCGTAGCAGGCGCGGCGCACCGCGGCCTTGCCGTGGTCACGGGTGTGCCCGCCGAAGCGGCGCTGGTCGATCTTGCCTTCGGGCGTCCGGTTGAACGGCAGGCCCATCTTCTCGAGGTCGAGGACCGCGTCGATGGCTTCCTTCGCCATGATCTCGGCGGCGTCCTGGTCGACCAGGTAGTCGCCGCCCTTGATCGTGTCGAAGGTGTGCCACTCCCAGTTGTCCTCTTCGACGTTCGCCAGCGCGGCGCACATGCCGCCCTGGGCGGCGCCGGTGTGCGAACGCGTCGGGTAGAGCTTGGTGAGGACCGCGGTGCGGGCACGCTGGCCGGATTCGATGGCCGCGCGCATGCCGGCGCCACCGGCGCCGACGATCACCACGTCGTACTTGTGGAACTGCATGAGGACTCCGCTTTGAACGTGTGGTGGGGCGTCAGTTGGCCGAGATACCGGGATCGAAGGTGAAGATCACCATCGTGCCGACGGCGAGGATCAGCACCATCGAGACGTAGAGCACGATCTTCAGCCAGAACCGGGTGCTGTCCTTGCGGGCGTAGTCGTCGATGATCGTGCGCAGCCCGTTGCCGCCGTGGATCTCGGCGAGCCACAGCATCGACAGGTCCCAGAACTGCCAGAACGGCGAGGCCCAGCGGCCGGCGACGAAGCCCCAGTTGATGCGGTGCACGCCGCCGTCGAGGATGTTCATGATGAACAGGTGGCCGAGCACCAGCACGACCAGGGCGAGGCCCGAGATGCGCATGAACAGCCAGCTGTAGAGCTCGAAGTTGCTGCGGCGGGCAGCGGGGCGCTTCGGCGAGCGCGGCTTGTCGAGTGCGAGAACTTCGGTTGCCATGGTCAGTGCCCCCCGAACATAACTTCGACGGTGCGCTTCATCATGAAGAAGGCACCGGGAATCATCACCACGACCCAGATGGCCAGGATGGTCCAGAGCATCGGCTTCTGGAACTTCGGTCCCTTCTCCCAGAAGTCGACCAGCATGACCCGGATGCCGTTGAGCGCGTGGAACAGCACCGCGCCGACCAGGCCGACCTCGAGGAGGTTGACCAGCGGGGTCTTGTAGGTCTCGATGACCTCGTTGTACGTGTCGGGCGACACGCGCACGAGCGCGGTGTCGAGCACGTGCACGAAGAGGAAGAAGAATGTCAGCACGCCGGTGATGCGGTGCAGCACCCAGGACCACATACCGGGGTCTCCCCGGTAGAACGTCCCTTGCCGGCGTGAGGCACCCGCCCGATCGCTCGCGGCCGCCTCGGTGGCGGTGCTAGCCGTGGTGGACATCGGTGAACGGCCTCCAACGTCATGGCTTGGGCCCGCTGACCGCTGGTTTCCGCGCCTGCCGCCGGGACGTCCACCTGGGGACGGCTCCGGCGACGGTGCCGAGATCATGGTCATCGAGCGTGGATGAAAAGGATGCTAGACCCGCACCTCACGGTGGGCTCACCTCCGGGTTCCTCTGTGTGATGGACCAGACATCGAGGCCCTCGCACGATCGAGTGACGAGGGCCGGTAACTCACCGGTTCGTCCACTGTGGACGCGCCGGACGGCGCCACCGGAGGGCCTGAACGGTGCGTGACGATCTTCGGCGCGTCACGCGGCCTGGGGGCCGGGCGCTGCCTGCGATTACTCCATTCCGATCACCGTGCGTACTCCATTCGTCGCGCTTACGACTCATGAGTAAACGTTTGTGTTACGTAGCGTGCCTTTCCTATGGCAGCAAAGCGGCCGTTAGGTACCGTCTCTCGGTCGAACCCGGCAGCGTCGCCGGGTCGCTTTCTTCGGACCATCCGCTGGATCAGCGGGGAGGGAGACACACGTTGCGTCGCATGCGTGGAACCGCGCTGGCCGCCGCCGCCATGGCCGGTGCACTGGTACTTGCCGGGTGCGCGAAGGATTCAGGTGCGGGGAACAACAACAACGCGAGCACTGGGGACCAGTCCGCCAGCTGCGTGACGGCGCCCAAGCCGCCTGCCGCGGCGGCCGCCTCGACCAGCTCCAGCCAGGCCGGTGAAAAGGTCGACGGCAGCAAGCTCAAGGTCGCGCTGGCCTTCGACGTCGGCGGCCGTGGCGACGCGTCGTTCAACGACTCCGCCGCCGCCGGTACCGACAAGGCGAAGGCCGAACTCGGCGTCACCTCGGTGACCGAAAGCACCGCCGCCGCGACCGAGGACGAGGCCGCGAAGTCGCAGCGTCTCGACCAGCTCGCTTCGCAGGGCTTCAGCCCGGTCATCGCGGTCGGCTTCGCCTACGCCAAGGCCGTCGGCGCCATCGCGCCGAAGTACCCGAACACCCAGTTCGCGATCGTCGACGACGACTCCGTCAAGGCCCCGAACGTCACCCCGCTGGTCTTCGCCGAAGAGCAGGGCTCGTTCCTGGCCGGTGTCGCCGCCGCCTACAAGTCGAAGAAGTGCCACGTCGGCTTCGTCGGTGGCGTGAACACGCCGCTGATCCAGAAGTTCGAGGCCGGCTTCCTCCAGGGTGTGAAGGCCGCTTCGTCCAAGGCCAAGATCGAGGACGAATACCTCACCCCGGCCGGTGACTTCTCCGGGTTCCAGGACCCGGCGAAGGGCAACGTGAAGGCCGCCGCGCAGATCGCCAAGGGCGCGGACGTGATCTACCACGCCGCCGGTGCCTCCGGTAAGGGCGTCTTCGAGGCGGCCAAGTCCAACAACGCCATGGCCATCGGCGTCGACTCCGACCAGTACAACCAGAAGACGGTCGAGGCGTCGAAGGACGTCATCATCACGTCGATGCTCAAGCGCGTCGACGTGGCGGTGTTCGACTACCTGCGCGCGCTGGCGAAGGGCGACCTGACGACCCTGCCGAAGCGCTTCGACCTCAAGGTCGACGGCATCGGCTACGCCACCTCCGGTGGCAAGGTCGACGACATCAAGGACGTCCTCGACGGCTACAAGGCGCAGATCGTCTCCGGGGCGATCACCGTCTCCGACAAGCCGCAGAAGTAAGCTCGACCAGGCAGTGGGGCTCGGGAGGGTAACCCCTTCCGAGCCCCAACCTGTTTACCCAGAACTGGATGGCTTTTCCATGAGCGCTCCCCAGGCCGAGGTCACCGACGCCCCCGACCGGGGTGAACCGGCCGTGCAGCTGACCGGGATCACGAAGCGATTCCCCGGTGTCGTGGCCAACTCCGACGTCAACCTCACCGTCACCAAGGGCGAGGTGCACGCCGTCTGCGGCGAGAACGGCGCGGGCAAATCGACCCTGATGAAGATCCTCTACGGCATGCAGCAGCCGGACGAGGGCGACATCGCGATCAACGGTCAGCCGGTGAAACTGCGCAACCCGCAGGACGCCATCAAGACCGGGATCGGGATGGTCCACCAGCACTTCATGCTGGCCGACAACCTGACCGTCGGGGAGAACGTCTTCCTCGGCGCGGAGAACCTGCACGGCATCGGCCGCGCGGCGAGGGCGAAGCTGGCGGAACTCGCCGAACGCGTCGGCCTGCGCGCCCGCCCGGACGCGCTGCTGGAAGAGCTCGGCGTCGCCGACCGCCAGCGCGTGGAGATCGTCAAGGTGCTCTACCGCGGCGCGCGGATCATCATCCTCGACGAGCCCACCGCGGTGCTCGTGCCGCAGGAGGTCGACGCGCTGTTCGAGACCGTCCGCGCCATGCAGAAGGACGGCTTCACCTTCATCTTCATCTCGCACAAGCTCGACGAGGTGCGCGCGATCGCCGACACGGTCACCGTGATCCGCCGCGGCACCACCGTCGGCACGGCCGATCCGAAGACGATCACCTCGCGGCAGCTGGCCGAAATGATGGTCGGCACGGAGCTGCCCAGCCCGGAGACCCGCGAGTCCACGGTGACCGACCGGAACGTCCTCCGCCTGGACGACGTCTGCCTGAGCGTCGAGGGTTCCGAGCGGAACGTGCTCGACCACATCTCCTTCACCGTGCACGCGGGCGAGGTGCTCGGGATCGCCGGCGTCGAGGGCAACGGCCAGACCGAACTCGTCGAGACGATCATGGGCATGCGCAAGGGCGGCGGCCGGATCGAACTGACCGAGACCGACGGCAAGGTCGTCGAACTGCACAAGCTGGGGACGCTCGCCCGCCGCGAGGCCGGGATCGGCTACATCGCCGAAGATCGCACGCGGCACAGCCTCCTGCTCACGCAACCCTTGTGGGTCAACCGGATCCTCGGCTACCAGACGCGCAAGCCGGTCGCGAAAGGACAGTTGCTCGACATCGACGGCGCGCGGGAGGACACCCGCCGCATCGTCGAGGAGTACGACGTCCGCACGCCGGGTATCGACGTCCCCGCCGCCGCGCTTTCGGGTGGTAACCAGCAGAAGCTGATCGTCGGGCGCGAACTTTCCGGCGACCCGGTCCTGCTGATCGCGTCGCATCCGACGCGCGGTGTCGACGTCGGCGCGCAGGCGTTGATCTGGGAGCAGATCCGTCAGGCGCGCGCGGCCGGGCTGGCCGTCCTGCTGATTTCGGCCGACCTCGACGAGCTGATCGGGCTGTCCGACACCATCCAGGTGATGCTTCGCGGACGGCTGGTCGGCGAGGCCGACCCCGCGACCGTGACCCCGCAGGAACTGGGCTCCGCGATGACGGGTGCTTCCGAAGACTCCGAAGAGGAAGGTGCAGCGTGAGTAGCTGGCGTACGAGGCTGCTGCCGCCTCTGCTCGCGATCGTTTTCGCGGTCATCCTGACGGCCATCGCGCTGATCATCTCGGGGGCGGATCCGCTCCAGGCCTACGGCACGATGATCGGCCAGCTCTTCAAGGGCTCGACGGCCGTCGACACGGTGAACCTCGCGACGGTCTACTACCTGTCCGGGCTCGCGGTGGCCATCGGCTTCCAGATGAACCTGTTCAACATCGGTGTCGAGGGTCAGTACCGGTTCGCCGCCATCGTCACCGCCATCATCGGCGGGGCGTTGCAACTGCCGCCCGTGATCCACGTGATCGCGATCCTGATCGTCGCGGTGCTCAGCGGCATGCTGTACGCGGCCATCCCGGCCGTGCTGAAGGTGACCCGCGGGGTTTCCGAGGTCATCTCGACGATCATGCTGAACGCGATCGTCGGCGGCATCGTGGCGTTCCTGGTCAACGCGGACCAGTTCGGCGTGCAGACCGGCAACAACATCGCCACCCGCGAGATCGCCGAGACCGGCCGGATCCCCGGTATCCCGATCGGGTCGGGCGAGCTGTTCGGCTTCGTGGTCATCGCGGCGCTGATCGGCGGGGCCTACTGGTTCATGCTCAACCGGACCCGGTTCGGCTTCGAGCTCAAGGCCTCCGGCGAATCGACGACGGCCGCCGCGGCTGGTGGTGTCAACGCCAAGAAGATGACGCTGATCGCGATGCTGCTTTCCGGTGGTGTCGCCGGCCTGGTCGCGATGCCGGAACTGCTCGGCCGCGACTTCAGCTACGGCATCACCTCGACCCAGATGTACGGCTTCACCGGTATCGCGGTCGCCCTGCTCGGGCGTAACCACCCGGCCGGGATCGCGCTGGGCGCTCTGCTGTGGGCGTTCCTCGACCGGTCCGCCGTTTCGCTGGAGCAGATCAACGTGTCCAAAGAGATCGCCACGATCATGCAGGGCGTGATCGTGCTGTCGGTCGTCATCGCGTACGAGATCGTGCGCCGCGCCGACCTGGCCGCCGAACAGCGTCGCGTGGGTCGCGCGCTGGCAGGCAACGGCCGCAAGGGTTCCAGCGTGTCCGAGGGAGGTGCGGTGTGACCACCGCGGACGTTCTTTCGCCCAACACCGGCGGGACCACCATGCCGGTGAAACCGCCGAAGCGGCGTATCCCCGGCTGGCTCAAGGGCGCCATCTGGGGTCTGCTGGCGGTCGGTGTGCTCGCGATCGCGTCGTACGCCACCGGCGTCAACACGCTGACCTCGACCAACACCGCGCACACCGCGTTGCGGCTGGCGCTGCCGATCCTGCTGTGCGCGCTCGGCGGTCTCTGGGCCGAACGCGCGGGCGTGATCAACATCGGCCTCGAAGGCATGATGATCCTTGGCACCTGGGGTGCCGCGTGGGGCGCGTACCACGGCGGGGTCTGGGCCGGGCTGATCGCGGCGGTCGTGTTCGGCGCGCTCGGCGGGCTGCTGCACGCCGTCGCGACGGTGACCTTCAACGTCAACCACATCGTCTCCGGTGTGGCGATCAACCTGCTCGGTCTCGGTGTCGCGAAGTACCTGGCGAACCTGGTGTTCACGCCGCTTTCGGGCAACCCGCGCCAGTCGCCGCCGGTGCCGAAGTTCGACACGTACTCGGCGACGTTCCTCTCGGACTGGTTGTCGGACCTGGAGAAGATGCAGCGCGTCTTCATCTCCGACCTCGCCGGCATCCTCAACGGCCTGATCACCGAGGTCGCGCCGCTGACGATGATCGCGATCGCGCTGGTGCCGATCAGCTACTTCGTGCTGTGGCGGACGCGGTTCGGCCTGCGGCTGCGGTCCTGCGGTGAGAACCCGGTCGCGGCCGAGTCCCTCGGCGTGAAGGTCTACCTGCACAAGTACGTCGCCATGATCATCTCCGGTGGGCTCGCCGGAATGGGTGGCGCGTCGCTCGTGCTGCTCGCCGGCGGTGCGGACTACCTGGAGAACCAGACCAACAACCGCGGGTACATCGGCCTCGCGGCGATGATCTTCGGCAACTGGCGGCCGGGCGGCCTGCTCGGCGGCGCGGCGCTGTTCGGCTACGCGGACGGTCTCCAGCTCGCCGGTGGCGGCACCGCGGTGCTCGCGCTGCTGTACGGCGCGGTGATCCTGCTCGCCGTGATCGTGGCGGTGCAGCTGTTCCGCCGTCAGTGGATCGCTTCCGCGCTCGGTGTCGTCGGCGCGGCCGCGCTGTACGCGATCTACTGGACCAACGACGACCTGCCCAGCGACCTCATCCCGTACACCGCGCACTTCGTGACGCTGATCGTGCTGGCGGTGGCTTCGCAGCGGCTGCGGCCGCCCAAGGCGATCGGCGCCACCTATCGGCGAGGTGAGGACTGACATGGCGGAGTACGACTGGGAAGCCTTGCGGGCTCAGGCCATCGAGGCGGCGAAGTCGGCGTACGCGCCGTACTCGGGCCTGCACGTCGGTGTCGCCGCGGTGGTGGACGACGGCCGGATCGTCGTCGGCTGCAACGTCGAGAACGCCTCGTACGGCTTGGGAATGTGCGCGGAATGCACGATGGCGGGGCAGCTGCGGCTGACCGGCGGCGGCAAGCTCGTCGCCGTCGCGTGCCGCAGCGGTGAAGGGGCTCTGCTGATGCCGTGCGGGCGCTGTCGTCAGATCCTGTTCGAGCACGGCGGTTCCGACTGCCTGGTGGACACCCCGAGCGGCATCCTGCCGATGTCGGCGGTGCTGCCGGACGCGTTCGGGCCGGACGACCTGCCGTGAGCGGGTTCGCCGCCGTCGACGTCATCCGCGCGAAGCGGGACGGTGGACGGCTCACCGACGAGCAGATCGACTGGACCATCGACGCGTACACGCGCGGCGACATCGCCGAGGAGCAGATGGCCGCGCTCGCGATGGCCATCTTCCTGCGGGGCATGGACTCCGGGGAGATCGCGCGCTGGACCGGCGCGATGATCTCGTCGGGGGAGCGGCTGGACCTGAAGGTCAGCCGTCCGACGATCGACAAGCATTCGACGGGCGGGGTCGGCGACAAGATCACGCTCCCGCTGGCGCCGCTCGTCGCGGCTTGTGGCGCGGCCGTGCCGCAGCTGTCCGGGCGCGGGCTCGGGCACACTGGCGGGACGCTGGACAAACTGGAGTCGATCCCCGGCTGGCGTGCCTCTTTGTCGACATCGGAGATCGTCCGGCAGCTCGACGAGGTCGGCGCGGTGGTCTGTGCGGCGACTTCCGGGCTGGCTCCGGCGGACAAGAAGCTGTACGCGTTGCGGGACGTGACTTCGACGGTGGAGTCGATTCCGCTGATCGCGAGCTCGATCATGAGCAAGAAGATCGCCGAGGGCTCGGCCGGGCTGGTGCTCGACGTGAAGACGGGTTCGGGCGCGTTCATGAAGACGTTGCCGCAGGCCCGTGAACTCGCGCGGACGCTGGTGGAGATCGGGACCGCGCACGGTGTCGCGACGACGGCGCTGATCACGGACATGAACGTGCCGTTGGGCCACGCGGTCGGCAACGCGATCGAGGTCGCGGAGTCGGTCGAGGTGCTGCGGGGCGGCGGTCCTTCCGACGTCGTCGAGCTGACCGTGGCGTTGGCGCGGGAGATGCTGGCGCTGGCCGGATTGTCCGATGTGGACCCGGCTGAGGTGCTGGCTTCCGGCCGGGCTTACGAGACGTGGTGCCGGATGATCGCCGCTCAGGGCGGGGATCCGGAGGCCGCTTTGCCGCGGCCTCGCCATGTGCACGTGGTTCCGGCGCCCGCCGATGGGGTTTTGTCGCGTTTGGACGCTTATGCGGTCGGGGTCGCCGCTTGGCGGCTCGGGGCCGGGCGGGCGCGCAAGGAGGATCCGGTGCAGGCCGCCGCGGGTGTCCTGTGCCTGGCGAAGCCGGGCGACACCGTGTCGGCCGGGGAGCCGCTGCTGGAGCTGCACACCGATACGCCGGAGGCTGTTCCTTCGGCTCTCGCTGCGCTCGAAGACGCCTACGCGGTCGGCTCCGCTGGGCCTTCGGCCTCCGCTCCGCTCGTCCTGGAGACCGTGCGCCCCTGACCTGCGTTTAGCGGGCTAAACGCGATCCGGTGGTCGCCCTGCTCGCGACCCTCTGTGCACTGAAGGTCCCCTTTGAGACGCTCAACGTCCCAAAGGGGGCCTTCGCGCGTCCGCGCCCCGGCACCCCCCGCATTTCGTCCTCTGGATGCGGTAGTTGCACGCGCAAGTACCGCATCCAGAGGACGAAACGCGGGGAAGCGGATCGCGTTTAGCCCGCTAAACGCAGGTCGTGGCCCGAGAAAGCGTGAAGGCCCCCGTCCCAGGCGAAGCCGTGGGAAGGGGGCCTTCACGCGTCAAGCGAGGGCGTCAGTCCGAGGACTCGTCGCCGCCGTCGGCCTTCGCCTTGGCGTCGGCCGCCTTCGGCGCCCTGCCGTTGCGAGAGCTGCGACGCGGCTGACGCGGGGCGGGCGGCGGCGGGGAGATCTGCTGCACGGCCGGTCCACCGCCGAGCATCAGCTCCGCGAAGGTCGCCATGGCCTCGTCCAGCTGGCCGCCGATACGGCGCACGGACTCGTCGTTGCTCTTGCGCACCAGCGAGTCGACCGAGTCGGTGTCCGGCTGCTTCTGCAGCGTGCTCTCGACCTTCGACAGGCCGGAGCGGATCGAGCCGTCGAGGTCGCCGAGGCGCCCGGTGAAGCCGTCCTCGACCTTGTCGAGCCGCTCCGCCAGGTCGTCGAGCCGCGAGGTGACCTTCTCCAGGCGGTCGCCGAGGCCGTCGAGCCGCTCCGAGGCGTCGATCATCTCGCCGGTCTCGGTCAGCGCGGTCTTGAGCGCCTCGGTGTTCGCGGTGAGGCTTTCCTTGGTCGCCTTGTCGAGGTTCTCGACGCGGGTGCGCAGCTCGCGGTCGACGGTGTCGACGCGGTCCCGCAGGGTGGACTCGGCCTGCTCGACGCGCTCGCGCACCGGGCCGATCACCGACTGCGGCAGCGTGTCGGTCTTCACGTCCTGCTTGTCGAGGTGCGCGCCGAGCTCGTCGAGACGGCGGTGGATGTTCTGGAGCTTGTCCTCGAGCCCGTCCATCCGGCCCCCGACGCCTTCCAGACGCGCGGCCATGCCGTCGAGGCGGCCGTCGAGCTGAGCGAACGGCTTGGCCAGCTTGTCGACGATGCTTTCGACGGCGCGGGTCAGCGCGGCGATCGCGGTGTCCTGCGCTTCGAGCCGCGACATGGTCTCGTCGAGCCGCTCGGCGAGCACGCTGGTCTCGGTGCGGTCGGGCATCTCGGAGAGCCGCTTGCGCACCGCGCCGAGCGAGTCGACCGGGGCCAGACGTGCGTAGATGTCGTCCAGCGCGTCGAAGATCTGCTGCTGTTCGCTCTCACGCACTTCGGCCGCGCGCACCAGCATGTTGCGCATCCGGTCGAAGGACGGGGCTGCAATGTGGTTGTCAGTGGTCACTGCGGTGTCCTTCGTGGGCGGGGAAATGGGAGGGACGTGACGTGAAGCTTATCCATTGCGGAATTGCTCTGCGTATGGCCCCCGGGTATCGGACAATGCCGAGCTCTGCCCTGATGGCCGATTCAGCCGGTGATCCACAAAGCCGAGGGTTAAGTCAAGCATGAGACTTACAGCCATGTAGGGGAATGACAGGCTGGTTACCGTTACGTATGTCCTCTGAAAGCAGCAGTTCCCGCATCCCGGAGGCGGTACTGGCCCGCGCTCCCAAGGTTCTCCTCCACGACCACCTGGACGGCGGATTGCGTGCCGCCACCGTCGCCGAACTCGCCGAACAGACCGGCTACGAGGCCTTGCCGGCCACGGATCCCGTGGAACTCGGCCGCTGGTTCCGCGACGCCGCCGATTCCGGCTCCCTCGTCTCGTACCTTGAGACGTTCGCGCATACCTGCGGCGTCATGCAGACCGAGGAAGCGCTGGTCAGAGTGGCCGCCGAGGCGGTTGAAGACCTGGCGGCCGACGGCGTCGTCTACGCCGAGGTGCGTTACGCCCCAGAACTCTTCGTCGAACGCGGACTGTCACTCGATGCGGTGGTCGAGGCGATTCAGGCCGGGTTCGCCGAAGGTGAACGGAGAGTGGCGGACGGCGGCGGCCGGATCCGCGTCGGGACGTTGCTCTGCGCGATGCGCCAGCACGCCAGGGCGCTGGAGATCGCCGGGCTGGCCGTGCGCTACCGCGACGCCGGCGTGGTCGGGTTCGACATCGCCGGACCGGAAGACGGATTCCCGCCTACCAGAAATCTCGACGCATTCGAGTTTCTGCGGACGAATAATGCGCATTTCACCATTCATGCCGGGGAGGCGTTCGGCCTCGCGTCCATTTGGGAGGCGATTCAGCATTGCGGGGCCGAGCGGCTTGGCCACGGCGTGCGCATCGTCGACGACATCAAGACCGACAGTGACGGCACGGTCCATTTGGGACGGTTGGCCGCCTACGTCCGCGACCGGCGGATCCCGCTCGAGATCTGCCCCACGTCCAATGTCCAGACGGGAGCGGCGCGCTCGATCGCCGAGCATCCGATCGGCCTGCTCGCCAGGCTGCGGTTCCGGGTCACCGTCAACACCGACAACCGGCTGATGAGCGGCTGCTCGATGACCAGCGAATTCGCGGCGCTGAGCGAAGCGTTCGGCTTCGGGTTGGCCGATCTCGAGTGGTTCACGATCAATGCGATGAAATCCGCCTTCCTCGATTTCGACCAGCGGCTCGACATCATCAACACGGTCATCAAGCCCGGCTACGCGGCCTTGCGTTAGTTAGCAGCGACAACTATCGTTCACTATATAGGAGTGCTATCCCAAATAGTGGAACGGTGGCGAAAATGACGCAGGTCGCGGACGTGAGGATCGGCGGCAAACGACGCTGGCTCATCCTCGCGCTCGGCCTCGCCGCGCAGACCGCGAGCTGTTCCTTCCTCTACGGGCTCCCGTTCCTGGTGCCGTCGATGCAGCGTGCGGAGGGTCTCACGCTCGCCGAGGCGGGAACCGTGGTCGCGGCGCCGAGTCTTGGCCTGCTGTTCACCTTGATCCTGTGGGGCGCGGCCGCGGACCGTTACGGAGAGCGTTTGGTAATGGCCATCGGGCTCGGCGTATCGGGGTTACTCCTCGTGTACGCGGCCGCCGGTGACCACTCGCTCGGGATCCTCTTTGGGGTGTTCTTGCTCGCCGGCGCGAGCACCGCGTCAGTGAACGCCGCGAGCGGCCGGGCCGTCCTGGGCTGGTTCGGCCCGGCCGAGCGCGGCTTCGCGATGGGCATCCGCCAGATGGCGCAGCCGCTCGGGGTGGGCGTCGCCGCCTTCGGACTCCCGCCGCTCGCGGACCGCTGGGGTTTCCAGGTTTCGCTCCTGCTGCCCGCGCTGACCGCGATCGGTGTCGCGCTGCTGGTCGCCTGGCTCCTGATCGACCCACCGCGTCCGGAATCCGGGACGACGGGGGAGAAGCCACCGTCGCCGTACCGGAGGCCGGCGTTGTGGCGGGTCCATGGCGCGAGCGCGCTGCTCGTCGTCCCGCAGTTCACGGTCTCCGCGTTCACCCCCGTGTACCTGGTGACCATGCACGGCTGGACGGCGGCGTCCGCGGGCTGGTTCGTCGGCGCCGTCCAGATCCTCGGCGCGCTGGGCAGGCTGGTGTCGGGCTACTGGTCCGATCGCGTCGGCAGCAGGCTGCGGCCGATGCGGCAGCTGGCGATCGCGAGCGGCGCGGTGATGCTGCTGGTCGCGCTCGGCGACGCGACATGGCCGTGGCTGGTGCTGCTCGCGCTCGTCCTGGCCGCGGTGATCACCGTGTCGGACAACGGACTCGGGTTCACCGCGTCGGCGGAGATGGCCGGGCTCGCGTGGGCGGGGCGGGCGATGGGCACGCAGAACACCGGCCAGAACATCGCCGCGGCGCTGACGCCGCCGATGCTGGGCCTCGTGATCGGTGATTCGCGGTACGCGCTGGCGTTCTGCGTGGCCGCGATCTTCCCGGCGCTGGCCGTCGCCCTGGTGCCCGTCAAAGACGAAAAGGGCCCCTCAGGACGAACCTGAGGGGCCCTTTCCGGGGTGGATCAGAGAACCGTGAGCCGGTTCTCGAAGGTCTCGACGAGCTTGCGCCACTCGGACTGCTCGGCGTCGAACGGAGCGCTCGGCTCCAGCCGCGACGGGTCCGGCCGCAGCACGAACGACACCAGCCAGCCGAGGCTTTCGTTGGCGGCCAGCGCGGTTTCGACGCTGTCGTCCTCGGCCCACTCGGCGGCGTCGGTGATCAGCTCGACGGCCAGCTCCAGCTGGGTCGGGTCGATCGACTCCGGGCCTTCGGCGATGTCGTCGGCGATCCCGTTCAGCACGTAGGTGTTCTCGGTGTCGACCTCGATCTCGAGCTCGCCCGCGGTGGCCTTCGTGGTCACCTCGTCCCAAGTGGACACTCCGGCGAGGTCGTTGCCCGCCAGCTCCTTGCCGTCCGCGATCGCGCGGATGAGGGCCTTCTCGGAGGTGAAGACGTCGATCTCGCCTTCGCTGCCGAGGAAGATCGGCTTGTCGTCGAGGTAGCAGCGCAGCGTGTAGTACTCGGCGCCGGAGGTGATGATCTTGATCGGGTCGATGCCGACCTCGCCCCAGAAGCCGACGGGCTCGTCGTCTTCCTCGTCTTCGTCGTCCGAGTCGTCGATGAGGTCCGCGTCGACGGCGGCCGCTTCGGCCTCGGCGGACTCCGCGAGGAAGGTCGCGAGCTCCTCCGCCGTCTGCTCCAGCACCTTCTCGTCGACGTCGGGGACGGTCACCAGGCCGTCGATCGCGTCGAGGACGGTGTCCCACTTCTCCGAGACCGCCTGCGACAGGTCCGCCCAGAGGCGCTCGCCGTCGCGGCCGGAGAAGGGCAGCGTGCCCTGGTCGAGCAGCGAGAAGCTCTCGTGCGCGTCGAGGACTTCGTGGACCTCTTCGAGCTCGCACACGTCCGCGAGCGAACGCACGATGCCGATGATCTCGGCCAGCTCGCCGAGCGTCCACTGGTCCGGCTTCTCGGCCACCAGCTCGGGGACGCCCACCAGGTCGTAGGTGTGGTCGTCGTCCGGGATGAGCTCGGGCACGTTCAGCGCCGGGACGACCTCCCACGCGGGGTGGTCGAGCAGGTCGTGCTGCTCGGAGGTCCGCACGAAGGCGGCGAGATGCGCGGCGTCCGGGAAGGCGTACAGGTCTTCCTCGTCGCCGAGGAAGGCTTCCCATTCCTCGCCGTCTTCCCGCCAGCGCGGCGCCCAGAGGGTGACGACGTCACCCTGTGGCAGGCCGAGTTCGATCGGGATGATGTCCTGTGCCATTCCTTTAGCCCTCTCGGATTACCGCCTGTGTGCGCGCGGCCGGTCGATGGTGCCGGAAGGTGCGCGGTACCGCGAAGCCTACGGGTTTCCGCCGATGGGCGCGATCACCCCTGGGCAAGAAGCGACCAACGGATGGCACGATAGGTCCTCTGATGACACTTACAGACCTCCTGCCTGCGGATCCCGACCCCGACTCGCTGTTCGAAGCCTTCTCCACCTGGACGGCCGAGCGCGGGTTGGAGCTGTACCCCGCGCAGGAAGAGGCCATCATCGAGGTGGTCTCCGGCGCGAACCTCATCCTGTCGACCCCGACGGGCTCGGGGAAGAGCCTGGTCGCCGTCGGGGCGCACTTCACCGCGCTCGCGCACGGCCGCCGCAGCTTCTACACCGCTCCCATCAAGGCGCTCGTCTCGGAGAAGTTCTTCCAGCTCATCGAGATCTTCGGCGCGGACAACGTGGGCATGATGACCGGCGACTCGGCGGTCAACGCCGACGCGCCGATCATCTGCTGCACGGCGGAAATCCTGGCGAACATGGCGTTGCGGTTCGGTGCCGACGCGCCGGTCGGCCAGGTCATCGCGGACGAGTTCCACTTCTACTCGGAGCCGGATCGCGGCTGGGCCTGGCAGGTGCCGCTGCTGGAACTGCCGAAGGCACAGTTCGTGCTCATGTCGGCCACGCTGGGCGACGTCTCGTTCTTCGAAAAGGACCTCACCCGCCGCACCGGCCGTCCGACGGCCGTGGTCACCTCGGCGGAGCGGCCGGTGCCGCTCACCTTCCGCTACGCGCTGACGCCGTTGCACGAGACGATGTCCGAGCTGCTCAACGGCGGGCAGTCGCCGGTCTACGTCGTGCACTTCTCGCAGGCCGCGGCGATCGAGCGCGCGCAGACGCTGATGAGCATCAACGTCACTTCGAAGGCGGAGAAAGAGGCCATCGCCGAGATGCTCGGCGACTTCCGCTTCTCGGCCGGGTTCGGTAAGACGCTGTCGAGGCTGGTCCGGCACGGGATCGGCGTGCACCACGCCGGCATGCTGCCGAAGTACCGGCGCCTGGTCGAGCAGCTGGCGCAGGCCGGGCTGCTGAAGGTGATCTGCGGGACCGACACGCTCGGCGTCGGCATCAACGTACCGATCCGCACAGTGGTCTTTTCAGCGTTGACGAAGTACGACGGTGTGCGGCAACGGCATCTCAAGGCGCGCGAGTTCCACCAGATCGCCGGCCGCGCGGGCCGGGCCGGGTACGACACCGACGGCTACGTCGTCGTGCAGGCGCCGGACCACGTCGTCGAAAACGCCAAGGCGCTGGAGAAGGCGGGCGACGATCCCAAGAAGAAAAAGAAGATCGTCCGGAAGAAGGCGCCCGAGGGGTTCGTCAACTGGACGGAGAGCACCTTCGACCGGCTGATCGCGGCCGAGCCGGAGCCGCTGACGTCGAGTTTCCACGTCAGCCACTCGATGCTGCTGAACGTGATCTCCCGGCCGGGCAACGCGTTCGACTCGATGCGGCATCTGCTGGAGGACAACCACTCCGACCGTCCCGCCCAGCGGAAACTGATCCTGCGCGCGATCGCGATCTACCGCGCGCTGCTCGCGGCCGGTGTCGTGGAACGGCTCGACGAACCCGACGAGCAGGGTCGCATCGTCCGGCTGACCGTGGACCTGCAGTTCGATTTCGCGCTGAACCAGCCGCTTTCGCCGTTCGCGCTGGCGGCGATCGAACTCCTCGACGTCGAGTCGCCCTCGTATCCGCTCGACGTCGTGTCCATTGTGGAATCCACTGTGGACAATCCGCGTCCGGTGCTGTCTCAGCAGCAGTTCAAGGCGCGTGGCGAGGCCGTGCAGGCGATGAAGGCCGAGGGCATCGAGTACGACGAGCGGATGGAGCTGCTCGAAAACGTCACGTACCCGAAGCCGCTGGAAGAGCTGCTGGAGGCGGCGTATTCCCGCTACCGGCAAGGACATCCGTGGGTCGAGGACTACGAGCTCAAGCCGAAGTCCGTCGTGCGCGACATGTACGAGCGCGCGATGAACTTCGTGGAGTACATCGGTTTCTACCAGCTGGCCCGCTCGGAAGGGCTGGTGCTGCGGTACCTCACCGACACCTACGACTCGCTGCGGCACACGGTGCCCGACGAGGCCAAGAACGAGGGGTTGCAGGACCTCATCGAATGGCTCGGCGAACTCGTGCGCCAGGTCGACTCCAGCCTCCTGGACGAATGGGAAGCCTTGCGGCATCCTGAAGAGGAGGGTCCGGTTTCGACGCGGCCGCCGTCCGAGCCGCCCGCGGTCACGCGGAACGAGCGGGCGTTCCGGGTGCTCGTGCGCAACGAGCTGTTCCGCCGGGTGGAGCTGGCTTCGCGGCGTGCCTACGACGCGCTCGGCGAGCTGGACGCCGCGTCGGGCTGGGACGCGGACGCGTGGGAAGACGCCATCGAGGACTACTACGACGAGCACGAAACGCTCGGCATCGGCCCGGACGCGCGCGGGCCGAAGCTGCTGATCATCGAGCAGGAGAAGGAGATCTGGCGGGTGCGGCAGATCTTCGACGATCCGGCGGGCGACCACGACTGGGGCATCGGCGCGGAGGTCGATCTGGCGGCTTCGGACGAGGCGGGCTCGGCGGTCATCCGGATCACGGCGGTGGACCGGCTCTGACGCCTGGCGCGTTCCTGGGCAGGACAGTGAATGGGAGCGGGGTATGACCGACGACGTGGCCGGCCGAGTGATCGAGGCCGAGCAGGAGCGGATCCGCTGTCTCCTCGACGTGGATCGCGGCACCTACGACCGCTTGCACGCCGAGGAGTACCGGTTGTGCAACCCGACCGGCACCGTGTGGACGAAGGCCGAATACCTGGATCTCCTCACCACCGGGCGGGTCGCCTACCGGAAGCTGGAGCTGAACGGCGACATGGACGCCATCGCCGGCACCGACGTCGTCGTCCTCCGCTACCGGTGCTTCATCGAGCTCACCGTCGACGGCGCGGACATCCCGCGGCACGAGGCCTGGCACACCGACGTCTACACCGATGACGGCGGCACCTGGCGTTGTGTCTGGTCTCAGGCCACCGGCGTCATGGACGCCTGACCCAGCTCTCGCCGGCGGCGGACCAGCTGAACGATCAGCACCGCCAGCGAGAGCACGGGCAGCGGATAGCCCACGAGCAGCCCCACCGTGATGTCGGTGAGCGGCGCGAAGACCGCGGCGGCGAACACCCACGTCGGCGCGGTCGGCGGCTTCACGCCGGAGCGGACCTTGCCCCACGGTTTCGCCACCGAAAGCCACGCCTGGAACGCCAACGCGCTCGCCATCAGCGCGGTCCCGGCGACCAACGGCACCGGCGGCGGGTCACCGCCCACGGAATCCCGCAAAGCCCCCGACAGCAGGAAGATCCCGGCGTAGAGCTGGACGAGCGTGATGGCGAACTTCGCCAGCACCCACCAGTGCCGGGTGAACCCCCAGGCCGTCGCGGCGGCGAGCATGAAGCCGGTGAAGGCCGACGCGTTGGCCAGCGGCGCCAGCAGGAACGTGTCGATCTCGTGCGCCATCGACGTCGCCGCCACGCGAATCTCACGGTCGTCGCTGGTGCGGCCGATCACCAGCAAGGTGAACAACGCCAGGGCTTGTCCCATCCAGCCCACCGACGTGACGATGTGCAGCCACACGGTCAGCTGTCGCCAGGTCTTCGTCCGCATGGCGCACAGGGTCGCGTCACCACCCGGCCCGGCACATCGGGGACGACCCTGAAATCAGGCCGGAAGGGGCGGGAAGCAGGCCTGGGCGTCGTGGCCGTCGAACCAGAGACCGACCATGAACGCCATGGTCGCCTCCATGAGCCCTGCCCGATCGAGCCCGCCGGCGTTCAGTGGCGTGCAGCCGAGGTCGCGGACCAGCGCGCTCACCACCTCGACGGCCTCCGGTGCACCACAGAGCGGCACCGCGAGCGGGCGGCCGCCGAACATCGGCGGGGTCATCCGCCAGACGTCCACGTGGCACAGGTTGAACGCCTTGACCACGTGCGCGCCGGGTGCGGCGGCGGCGATCCGGGCGGCCTGGTCGGGGACCGTGAGCACGGCGCCGGGACCGACCGCGTTCGTGCAGTCGACGAGCACCTTCCCGTCGAGATTCCCCGCCGCGGCAAGGACTTCCAGTACCGAAGCGGCGGGGAGGGCGAGCAGGATCACGTCGCTCGCGCGGGCGGTCTCCGCCCAGGTTCCGACCCGTGCGGAGATCTTGGCGGCCTTGGCCTGATCGCGCGCCGCGACCATCACGTCGTGCCCGGACCACTGGCCGCCGAGCGCCTCCGCCATCCCGCCCGCCCCGAAAATACCGATACGCATTTGCTGCTCCCTAAGATCGAGTGACCACACCGACCGTAGAAAGCCGCGCGGGTACCGAATGGTTACCGGAGGTCCGATGAACGACGTCTTCCTCGCCGATTGCCGTGCCCGGCTGGCCTTCGACCTGATGGCGAACACGTGGAACCCCGTCGTGCTGTGGGCACTGCGTGATGGACCGCAGCGCCCGGCCGAACTACGGCGGCGGCTGGGCGGGATCAGCACGAAGGTGCTCACGGAGACGGTCCGGCGGCTGGAGTCCAACGGTCTCGTCCACCGGCGCGACTGCGGGCGGACGGCGAAGGTCGAGTACTCGCTGACGGATCTCGGGACCACGTTGCTGGCGCCCATCGAGGCCTTCGGGGAGTGGGCGTTCCGTCATGGCGACGAGGTGATGGCGGCGCAGGACGAGGCGGCCCGGTTTCGCGATCTCGCGTGATTGAAGGCGGAACTCGCGTGATTGGGGAGCGATCACGCGTGATTGGGCGGACGACACGGGGTCAAGGGAGCGGGCGGGCCTCGGCCAGGCGGAGCAGCGGGACGGCCGCGGCGGCGTCGGTGATCAGGGTCGAGACCATGCCGGAGCGCAGGACGGCGTCTATCGCTTCGGCTTTCGGCTCTGTGTAGCCCAGCGCGATCACTTCGGGGACGGCAAGGAGTTCCTCGGCGCTGATGGCCAGGACGTGGTGGGCCAGGCCGGTGGACATCGGGTTGCCGTCGGCGTCGAACAGGCGCGCCGAGACCTCGGCCTTGGCGCCGCGTTTCGCGATCGCGCTCCGTTCGGCCTCGTCGAGCGCGTCGTACACCGTCGACTCTTCGGGTTTCCACGCGCCGATGCTGACGACGGCCTTGGTCAGGTTCTTGAACTGCCCGAAGGTCTCCGCGATCCCCGGCTGCCTGCGCAGTGTTTCGGTAGTGCGGCGGTCGGGGAGGACGAGCGGGCCGAAGATCGGGTACGAAGCGCCGCCGGACACCGACGCGACCCGGCTGACCGTCTCCACCGACCGGTCGCGCATGTCCATCCCCGCCTGCACGCCGCACAGTTGCACGATCGGGCATTTCGGCAGGGACTCGATCGCGTCGGTCATCGCGTTCACCGAACGTGCCCACGACAGGCCGAGGACGTCGCCGGGAGTGACGATTTCGGTCAGGAGGCGGGCGGCGAGCGCGCCGATCTTGCGCCGGGCCACCTCGCGGGATTCCGGTTCCGGTGCTCGTTCGAGCACCAAGACCCGGTCCAGCCGGTACGCGGCACGGATCTCCTCGGACAGTACGAGATCGACCGGCGCGGGCAGGTGGAACTCGACCTTGACGATGCCGCTTTCCCTGGCCGTGTCCAGCATTCGCGCGACCTTGAACCGGCTGATCCCGAACTCTTCGGCGATCTCGAGTTTCGAGGCGCCCTGTTCGTAGAAGCGCCGGGCCACCGCGGCCAGGCGCAGCGACTCCACCAGGCCGGGACCCTGTTTCTTCGCGCTCATATGAGCACTATAACGCGAAATCAACCCGAAAGGTTGACGTAACACCAGGGAAAAGTTCACCATGCCTGGACATGCAGTCCGAAGCATAAGACCAGCCCGCTCATATGAGCGGAGAGAAGAGGAGCTGGCATGCGTGCCGCGATCGTGGACAAGCCCGGGGAGATCAGGGTCGGCGAGGTACCCGACCCGAAACCGGGGGATCGCCAGGTCGTCGTCAAGGTGGGTGCCTGCGGGATCTGCGGGACCGACCTCCACATCGCCGACGGGCATTTCCCGCCGACGCCCTATCCGATCGTCCCCGGCCACGAATTCGCGGGCGAGATCGTCGAACTCGGCGCGGACGTGCCGGGCGGCTGGAAGATCGGCGACCGGGTGGCCGTCGACCCGTCACTGTTCTGCGGCTACTGCAAGCCTTGCCGGTCCGGCCGCGGCAACCTCTGCGAGAACTGGAACGCGACCGGCGACACCGTGAACGGCGCTTTCGCCGAGTACGTCGCCGTTCCCTCCGCGAACTGCTACCGCATGCCGGACACGATGACCTGGGAACAGGGTGCCCTCGTCGAGCCGGTCTCCTGCGCGGTCCACGGCGTGCGCCGGATCGGCGTCGAGGCGGGGGAGCGGTTCCTCGTCGTCGGCGCGGGCACGATGGGGTTGATCATGCAGCAGTTGCTGCAGCGCGCGGGCGCCCACGTCACGGTGGTCGACCGCAACACCTCCCGGCTCGGCCGCGCCATGGACCTCGGCGCGGCCGCGGTCGCGGGTGACGTGAAGGACCTGGACGACGAGAAGTTCGACGCCGCCGCGGACTGCACCGGCGCCGCGCCCGCCATCGAAGCCGCTTTCGACTCGCTTCAGCGCGGAGGCCGCCTGCTGGTCTTCGGCGTCGCGCCCGCCGAAGCACGCGTCGCGCTTTCGCCGTTCCGGATCTACAACGACGAGATCACCGTCGTCGGCTCGATGGCCGTCATGAACAGCTTCGGTACCGCGCTCGACTTGGTCGCCGACGGCGCGGTCGACACCGCCGCGCTGCTCACCGACACCCTGCCGCTGGAGCAGTACCCCGACGCTCTCGCCCTCATGCGCAGCGGCGCCGGCTTGAAGGTGCAGGTCATACCGGGAGGCGAAAGTGCGTAAAGCGGCCGCTCTGCTCGCGGTACTCCTGCTGACCCTCACCGGATGCGCCGGGGCGGGCGCGCTCGGGACCGGCGACCGGACGCTCGTCGTCGCGATCGTCGCGAACCCGCAGATGAAGGACGCCATCGAGCTTTCCGGCGAGTTCGAGAAGGCGAATCCCGGCGTCAGCCTCAAATTCGTATCGCTGCCGGAGAACCAGGCCCGCGCGAAGATCACCGCGTCGACGGCCACCGAAGGCGGCGAGTTCGACGTCGTCATGATCAGCAACTACGAGGCGCCGCAGTGGGCGGCGAACGGCTGGCTCGAAGACCTCGGTCCGCATATCGCGGCGAATCCGTCCTACGACGCGGACGACTTCATCCCGAGTATCAAGGAATCCCTGTCGCACAACGGGTCCATGTACGCGGTGCCGTTCTACGGCGAGTCGTCGTTCCTGGCCTACCGGAAGGATCTGTTCGAGCAGGCCGGGATCACCATGCCCGCCAAACCGACGTGGACCCAGATCGCCGAGTACGCCGCGAAACTCGACGACAAGGCCAAGGGCATCGCCGGGATCTGCCTGCGCGGCAAGCCTGGCTGGGGTGAGAGTCTCGCGCCGTTCACCACGGTCGCCAACACCTTCGGCGCGCAGTGGTTCGACAAGGACTGGAACGCGAAACTGACCAGCCCCGAGTTCAAGGCCGCTGCCGAGTTCTACGTGAACCTCGTGCGGAACCACGGCGAGGTCGGGGCGTCGAGCGCGGGCTTCTCCGAATGCGGCACGCGGTACACCCAGGGTCAGGCCGCCATGTGGTACGACGCCACGGTCATGGCGGGGACGAACGAGGACCCGTCGGCCAGCAAGGTCGTCGGGAAGTCCGGCTACGCGCCGGCGCCGGTGGAGAAGACGCAGTCCAGCGGCTGGCTTTACACGTGGGCTTTGGCGATCCCCAAGGTCGCCAAGGACAAGGACATTGCCTTCAAGTTCATGTCCTGGATGACCGACAAGGCGTACGTGCAGCGGGTCGCCCAGGAGTTCGGCGATTGGAACCGCGTCCCGCCGGGTGTGCGGAAGTCGACCTACGACATCCCGCAGTACCGCGAGGCCGCCAAGGCCTACGCGCAGCCGACGCTGGACGGCATCGCGGACGCCGACCAGCGCAAGGCGATGGCGAATCCGGTGCCCTATCCCGGGATCCAGTTCGTCGGCATCCCCGAGTTCCAGGACCTCGGCACTCGGGTGAGCCAGCAGCTCTCGGCGGCGATCGCGGGCCAGATCACCGTGGACGAAGCGCTCGAACAGTCGCAGGAGTACGCGCAGACCGTCGGCAAGTCGTATCAGGAGGTGCAGTGATGGCCACGATCTCCGCTCCTGCTCGCCCAGAGCCCGCCCACGCGAAGAAGGCGGCTCCGAAGCGTGGCACCGATACGCCGTTCAAACGACGGCTGCCGCTGCTGCCCGCGCTGCTGTTCGTCGTCGCCGTGACGCAGTTGCCGTTCGTGCTGACGGTGTTCTACTCGTTCCAGTCGTGGAACCTGGTGCGGCCGGGTTCGCGGCATTTCGTCGGGCTGCGGAACTACATCGACGTCTTCGCCGACTCGACGTTCCTCGGGGCGCTGCTGAACACCGTGGTCCTCACGGTGGTGTGCGTGTTCTTCTCGCTGCTGCTCGGCCTGGGGCTGGCGATCCTGCTGGACCGGAAGTTCCTCGGCCGCGGCGTGGTCCGGACCCTGCTGATCACGCCGTTCCTCATCCTGCCCGCGGCGGGCGCGCTGCTGTGGAAGACGACGATGTTCGACCCGACGTACGGGTTGCTGCACTTCGTGTTCGGCACCGACGTCGACTGGCTCTCGGAGTTCCCGCTGGCCGCCGTGATGGCGCAGGTCGTCTGGCAGTGGACGCCGTTCATGATGCTGCTGATCCTGGCCGGGCTCCAAAGCCAGCCGAAGGACGTGCTGGAGGCCGCTTCGGTCGACGGCGCCGGCCGCTGGCGGACGTTCACCGCGATCACACTGCCGCATCTGAGCCGGTTCCTGCAGCTGGCGACGCTGCTGGGCGCGATCTACATCGTCAACAGCTTCGACGCGATCTTCCTGATGACCCAAGGCGGCCCGGGGACGGCCAGCACGAACCTGCCGTTCTACATCTACCAGCGGGCGTTCCAAGGTTTCGACATCGGGCAGTCGTCCGCGATGGGCGTGATCGTCGTGATCCTGACGATGATCGTCGCGACCTTCGCGCTGCGGCTGATGTTCCGCACGTTCTCGGTACAGGGAGGCGGGAAATGAAAAGCCGTTTCTGCCCCGGCGCGCTGACGGTCGCGACCTGGGTGCTCGCGATCCTGTTCGTGTTCCCGCTGCTCTGGATGATCCTCACGGCCTTCAAGCAGGAGGCCGACGCCTACACCGACCCGCCTCGGCTGCTGTTCACCCCGACGCTCGACCAGTTCGCTGGCGTACTCGAACGCGGATTCCTGCCGTACCTGTCGAATTCGGCGTTCGTGACCGTGGTTTCGACGCTTTTCGTGCTGCTGCTGGGAATCCCGGCGGCGTACGCGCTCTCGCTGGCGCCGGTGAAGGGGACGAGCAACGCGCTCGGCTTCTTCCTGTCGACGAAGATGCTGCCGATCGTGGCGGCGATCATCCCGCTTTACGTGATCTCGCAGAACACCCAGCTGCTGGACAACGTGTGGGCGCTGATCATCCTGTACACCTCGATGAACCTGCCGCTGGCCATCTGGATGATGCGGTCGTTCTTCCTGGAGGTGCCGCACGAGATGATCGAGGCGGGCCGGATCGACGGGGCGACGCTGCCGATCCTGCTGCGGAAGATCATCATGCCGGTGGTCGCGCCCGGGGTGGCCGCGACCGCGCTGATCTGCGTGATCTTCTCGTGGACCGAGTTCTTCTATTCGGTCAACCTCACCGCCGCGCGCGCCGGGACGGTGCCGGTGTTCCTGGTCGGCTTCATCACCAGCGAGGGCCTGTACTGGGCGCAGCTTTCGGCCGCCGCGCTGCTCGCTTCGCTACCGGTGATGATCGTCGGCTGGATCGCGCAGAACCACCTGGTACGGGGGCTTTCGATGGGCGCGGTCAAGTAGGGCCTGGGTCGGGGTGGTCGTGAGTGGCGTTTCGGGTTAGAACGAAGGTTGCCTTAAGTACCTACTGATTTGGCTGTGGCTGATCACGGGTCGGGTCCGTGAAGGCCTCCTTGCCTACCCTGAAGGTAGTGAAGGAGGCCTTCACTACCTTCAGAGATCGCCACCGGCAGCTCACCTGCACCAGCAACCACAGCAATCACCACGGCGGCGCGTGAAGGGCCCCTTCACTCGGCTCAGCCGAGGAAACTCGACCTTCACACCTTCCCATGTACATGAAAGCCCCCTTCCTTGCGCCAGGCGCAAGGAAGGGGGCCTTCATGTACTTCAGGGACCCAAGCCGGGTGGTCGTGAGTGGCGTTTCGGGTTAGAACCCGAAACGCCACTCACGAGCCCCACGCCTCACGCGAGCGAAAGGGCCTGACCCGGGCAGATGTGCACGGCGGTGCGCGCGTTCTCCTGCGCCTCTTCGCCTTCGGGCTCGGCGTTCAGCAGGAGGACCGTTCCGTCGTCCTCGCTCTGGTCGAACAGATCGGGATCGGTGAGCACGCACTGGCCCGCACCGACACATTTCCCGGTGTCCGCGATGATCTTCATGGCTCCTCCTACCAGGTGACCGGCAGGGCGTGGAGGCCGTAGATCGTCGAATCGTGCTTGAACGGCAGTTCGTCGACCGGTACGGCGATCCGGATGCCCGGCACTCGCCGGAACAACGTATCGAACACGATCTGGAGTTCCAACCTCGCCAAGTTCTGGCCGAGGCATTGGTGCACACCGAATCCGAAGGCGACGTGGTGCCGCGCGCCGCGTTCGATGTCGAAGGCGTCCGGGTTCTCGAAGCCTTCCGGATCGTGGTTGCCCGCGTTGCTCAGGCCGACGACGCCTTCACCCGCGCGGATGAGCGTGCCGCCGATCTCGACGTCCGCCGTGGCGAAGCGTGAGGTCGCCGTCTCCGCGATGGTGAAGACCCGCAGGAGCTCCTCGATCGCGGCGAGGGTCTTGCCCGGATCGGCCTTGATCTTCGCCAGCTGGTCGGGGTTCTCCAGCAGGGTCGCCGTGCCGAGCGAGATCATGTTCGCCGTCGTCTCGTGTCCCGCGATGAGCAGCAGGAACGCCAGCCCGACGAGTTCGCCGTGGTCGGCTTCGCCCGTTTCGCGCTGCTTCAGGATCTGGCGGCCGAGGAGGTCGTCCTCGGTGGCGTTCGCCTCCTTCTTCGTGACGAGTTCGTCGAGATAGTTCTCGAGCGACTCGAACGCGGTCATCCGTTCTTCGGCGGTGACTTCCCGGCTGAGCATCCGGGAACTGCAGGACTGGAAGAACTCGTGGTCCGAATAGGGGACACCGAGCAGTTCGCAGATCACCAAGGACGGAACCGGCAGGGAAAGCGCCTGGACGAGATCGGCGGGTTTGGGGCCGGCGAGCATGGCGTCGATATGCTCGTCGACGATCTGCTGAATACGCGGCTGAAGCGCTTTCATGCGCTTGACGGTGAATTCCCCGACGACGTCACGCCTGGCCTTGCTGTGTTCCGGCGGGTCCATCGCGATGAGGGACGGGCGGAACGGCTTGTCCTCGCGCCGGATCTGCCGGGCCACCATCAGCGGGAACGACGGACTCTGCCGGTCGGAGCTGAAATGCGGACTGCTCAGCATTTCGCGGATGTCCTCGAGCCGGGTGAGCGCCCAAGCGGTTTGACCGGACGGGAGACCGACCCGGGAAACCGGACTTTCCCGGCGAAGCCGCTCGTATTCGGGCGGCGGTGAAAACGGGCATTTGCGGGCCAGCGGCAAGGTCGCGGTGGTTTCCTCGACGTCGGTCATCGGAGTGTCCTCCCCAGATGTCGGGTGGGTTCGGGCGGAATCGGACAGGGGCCCCAAAAACATATGCGGATGGATTCATTCCGCTTATGTCACCAAGGTACTCAAGTGGAGGGAGGTCGTCCACTCGCGAAGGGGTGGTTTCCCGGGAGGCGTGAAGGGCACGCCCTTACGTGCGAGAATCACGGCCCTGAAGGACCTTCGAGAGGCGAGGACCATGACAGCCGACCCCGAGACCCGCTTGCGCGCCGACGCGCGCCGGAACCGGGATCAGATCCTGGCCGCCGCGAGAGTCATCTTCGCCGCCCAGGGCGCCGAGGTCCCGATGGAGGAGATCGCGCGCTCGGCCGGCGTCGGAGTCGGCACCCTTTACCGGCGCTTCCCGGACCGGGACGCGTTGATCCGGGCGGTCGCCGTCGACAACTTCGACCGGGTTCTCAGGGACGCGAAGGCCGCGAAGGACCAGGAGTCTTCGGACTGGGAGGCCCTGATCCGGCTCCTGCATCAGTCGATGGAGTTGCAGCTGAGCATTCAGCTCGCGATGGTGTCGCCGCGGGCGCTGGCGATCCTGAAGAGCGACCCCGCGATCAAGGCCCTGCGTGACGAGTTGCTCCTGGTTATGGACTCTTTCGTCCAGGGCGCGCAGGCGGAGGGCAGGCTCCGGACGGACGTCGCCACGGGTGACGTCGCGATCCTGTTCGCGACGCTGCTGCGGCAGATGCCAGGCAAGGGCGAAGAGGTCGCGCGGATGGCGACGCGGCGGTGCATCGGGATCATGATCGACGGTTTGCGGGCCGAGGGCTCGAACGGGCCGCTGCCGGGCCGGGCGCTGACCGGGGCCGATCTCGACCCGTGAGTTCCTGAAGTCCCGGATGTCAGGAAAGGGTCGTTCAGGACATGAAACGTCCTGAACGACCCTTTCCTGACATTTGCCCGCGCGGTCAGGTGTCCAACTGCGGAAAACGGGCCGGCTCAGACACCCAGCGGGTGCCAGACGGTCTTCGCCTCCAGGTATCGCCGCAGCCGCGCGATGTCGGCGTCGGCGGTCCAGTCCGGCTCGGCGTCCGGGACGGTCAGGACCCGCTTAACGGTGCCCGCCGCCTCACGCGCCAGATCCGCCCGCGCGGACGGCTCCGCGCCGGTCGGGTCGAGGGCGTTGACGTCACCGTGCGACGCGAGCCACGGGCCGAGCTCCGACGCGCGGCCGGTCAGGATGTTCGCGACGCCGCCAGGCAGGTCGGAGGTCGCCAGGACCTCCGAAAGCGTGATCGCGGGCAGCGGCCGGTCCGCGCTGGAGACGACGACCGCGGTCGAGCCGGTCGCCAGCACCGGCGCCAGCACGCTCACCAGGCCCAGCAACGACGACCGCTGCGGCGCGAGCACGCCCACGACGCCGGTCGGTTCCGGGACCGTGAAGGAGAAGTACGGGCCCGCGACGGGGTTGGCCGCGCCGAGCACGGTCGCGATCTTGTCCGTCCAGCCCGCGTACCAGACCCAGCGGTCGATCGAAGCGTCCACAGTGGACTGAGCCTTCTTGGTCGCGACGCCTTCGGACGCGGAGACTTCCGCGACGAACTGCTCGCGGCGACCTTCCAGCATCTCCGCCACCCTGTACAGCACCTGGCCGCGGTTGTACGCGGTCGCCGCCGACCAGCCGCCGAAAGCCTTGCGGGCGGCGGAAACCGCGTCACGGACGTCCTTGCGCGACGCGTGCGAGGCGTTCGCCAGGAACTTGCCCTTGGTGTCGGTGACCGGATACACCCGGCCCGACTCCGAACGCGGGAACTTGCCGCCGATGTAGAGCTTGTAGGTCTTCGCCACCGAAATACGGTCAGACATCGAGGTAGGCCTCCAGTCCGGTGCGTCCGCCTTCGCGGCCGAAACCCGACTCCTGGTAGCCGCCGAACGGCGCGGCGGGATCGAAGCGGTTGAACGTGTTGGCCCAGACGACACCGGCGCGGAGCTGGTTCGCCATCCAGAGGATGCGCGAGCCCTTTTCGGTCCAGATTCCGGCGGAGAGCCCGTACGGCGTGTTGTTCGCCTTGGTGACGGCCTCGTCCGGCGTGCGGAAGGTCAGCACCGAAAGCACCGGGCCGAAGATCTCCTCGCGGGCGATGCGCATCGACTGCTGGACGTCGGAGAACACCGTGGGAGCGAAGAAGAAACCGCGCTCCGGCACCGGGCACGGGCTGGTCCAGCGCTGCGCGCCCTCGGCGTCGCCGGACTCCACGAGGCCCTTGATCTTCGCGAGCTGCTCGGCGGAGTTGATCGCGCCGATGTCGGTGTTCTTGTCCAGCGGGTCGCCCAGCCGCAGCGTCGAGACGCGGTAGCGCAGCTTTTCGAGCAGCTCGCCGGCGATGGACTCCTGCACCAGCAGCCGCGAGCCCGCGCAGCAGACGTGGCCCTGGTTGAAGAAGATCCCGTTGACGATCCCCTCGACGGCCTGATCCAGCGGAGCGTCATCGAAGACGACGTTCGCGGCCTTGCCGCCCAGCTCCAGCGTCAGCTTCTTCGCGGTACCCGCGATCTGGCGCTGGATGGCCTTGCCGACCTCGGTCGATCCGGTGAAGGCGACCTTGTTCACGTCGCCGTGGCCCACCAGCGCGGCGCCGATGTCCCCGGCGCCGGGCAGGATGTTGACCACGCCGGGCGGGAGTTCGGCCTGCTGGCAGATCTCCGCGAACACGAGCGCGGTCAGCGGCGTGGTCTCCGCGGGCTTGAGCACCACCGTGTTGCCGGTGGCCAGCGCGGGCGCGATCTTCCACGCCAGCATCAGCAGCGGGAAGTTCCACGGGATGACCTGGCCCGCGACGCCGAGCGGCTTCGGGTTCGGGCCGTAGCCCGCGTAATCGAGCTTGTCGGCCCAGCCCGCGTGGTAGAAGAAGTGCGCGGCGGCCGTCGGCACGTCGGAATCCCGCGATTCCTTGATCGGCTTGCCGTTGTCGAGACTTTCCAGCACGGCCAGCTCCCGCGACCGCTCCTGGATCAGGCGCGCGATGCGGAAGAGGTACTTGGCGCGTTCGGAGCCCGGCATCTTGGACCAGACGTTGTTGTACGCCTTGCGAGCCGCCTTGACCGCGGTGTCCACATCGGACACCGACGCGGTGCCGACCTCGGCGAGCACCTCTTCGGTGGCCGGGTTGATCGTCTTGAGCGGCTCACCCGAGCCGTCGACGAATTCGCCGTTCACGAACGGCCGGTAATGCGACTTGAGGTTCGCGAGGTCGCGCGATTCGGGCGCGGGCGCGTACTCGAAGATGCCCATGGATCAGTCCACCGTCACGTAGTCGGGACCGCTGTAGTGGCCGTCGGCCTGGGTGCGGCGCTGCAGCAGGAGGTCGTTGAGCAGGCTGGACGCCCCGAACCGGAAGAGATCCGGGTTCAGCCACTGCTCGCCGGCGACCTCGTGCACCGCGACCAGGTACTTGATCGCGTCCTTGGTCGTCCGGATGCCCCCGGCCGGTTTGACGCCGCGCAGTTCACCGGTCTGGACGAACCAGTCGCGGACGGCCTGCAGCATCACGTGGGTGACCGGCAGCGTCGCGGCGGGCGAGACCTTGCCGGTGGAGGTCTTGATGAAGTCGCCGCCCGCGAGCAGCGCGAGCCAGGACGCGCGGCGGACGTTGTCGTAGGTGGCGAGCTCGCCGGTTTCGAGGATGACCTTGAGGTGAGCGCTGCCACAGGCGGCCTTGATGGCCTGGATCTCCTCGAAGACCTCCAGATAGCGGCCTTCCAGGAACGCGCCGCGATCGATCACCATGTCGATCTCGGCGGCGCCGGCGTCCACGGCGATCTTGGTGTCGGCCAGCTTGATCTCGCGGCTCGTGCGGCCCGCCGGGAAGCCGGTGGCCACACTCGCGACGTGGATGCCGGTGCCGCGAAGCGCCTCGACAGCCGTCTCGACCATGTCCGGGTACACGCAGACGGCCGCGACCTGCGGGGTGTCCGGGCGTTCCGGGTCCGGCCGCTTGGCCTTGGCCGCGAGCGCGCGGACCTTGCCCTGGGTGTCGGCGCCTTCGAGGGTCGTCAGGTCGACCATCGAGATGGCGGTGTCGATCGCCCAGAGCTTGGCGGCCTTCTTGATGCTGCGCGTGCCGAGTCCCGCCGCCCGCTGCTCGACGCCGACCTGGTCGACACCAGGCAGCCCGTGCAGGAACCGGCGCAGGCTCGCCTCGTCGCGAGTCGCGTCCGCCAGCGGCGACGGGGTGGCCGTCGCCGCTGACGAGCTGGTCGTAGCTGTCATACGGGTGAGTGTAAGCGGCCTACAGGCTGGGCACCGGGGCCTGGGCGACCGCCCTGGTCGAGGGCACGACCGGGGTGCAGAACTCGCTGACCATGGGCAGCTGGCGCTTGAGGTCGGCCTCCGGCGACGCGGTGAGGTCGACGGTGGCCAGCGTCGAGATGTCCTTGCCCGCGTCGTCGTGGAAGCTGAGGGTGTTGAAGCCCGGCAGGTCACCGCCGTGCCCCCAGACGACGTGGTCCTCCGCGCAGGCGCCGGCGGTCTTGAGGTTCACCTTCATCAGGCCGAGGCCGTACTCCGAGCCGCCGCCCATCGGGACCGTCGTCTTCATCTGCTTCAGCAGGTCCGCGGGCAGCAGGCGCCCGCCGAGCAGCGCCTCGAAGAACCGGTTGAGGTCCTTGCCCGACGACACCATGCCGCCCGCGCCGAAATAGCGCGTGTAGTTGTAGGTGGTGAGATCGGTCAGGCCGCGCGGCGCGTCGTACAGCTGCTCGTAGCCGCGGGCGGCCGGGCGGATCAGGAACGGGAAGTCGCGGGGGAGCGAGGTGTCGCGCAGGTGCAGCGGCCCGGTGATCCGCTCGGCGAGCACGCGTTCCAGCGGTTTCCGGGTGGTCTTCTCGACCAGCAGGCCGAGGACGTTGTAACCGGTGTTCGAGTACGCCCAGCCCGTCCCCGGCTTGAACTGCAACGGCTGCTTCGTGACGCTCAGGCGGATCATTTCGTCGCTGTCGAAATGCTCGAAGCGTTCGGTGTCGACCTCCGCGGGCGACGACCAGGTGTCCTCGGGGAGCAGGTCGCGCGGGAGTCCGCTGGTGTGCTGCAGCAGCTGGCGGACGGTGATCGGCTCCGGATACGGCAGCAGCCCCGGCAGGTGACGCTGGACGGGCTCGTCGAGCCCGACGCGCTTTTCGGCCACGAGCTGCAGGACCAGCGTCGCGACGAACACCTTGGACACACTCGCGATCCGCCAGCGGCCCGACACGTCGGGCTTGCCGGGACGCTCGATGCTCGCGACGCCGCTGACACCGCGGAAATCGTCGGCGACGGCGACCATGCCGGGAATGCCCGCGGCGACCGCCGCGTCCATCGCGGTCTGGCGCGGATCGGTCTTCTCGGCGGCCACCGCCGGGAAGGCGGTGGCGGAAAGCATTGCGGCACAAGCGATCGCGACGATGGTTCGGCGCATCGGATAATCCCCCCAGATTGTGTTCAGCCTTCGATTCCAGGCACGTCCTTCTTGCGTGGCTTCCGCTTCACGACGACCCCACCCCAGAATGCCAGGCCGGTGACCTTCACGGTGGGCGCCGTCGGCGGCGCCGGGGGCGTCCCGGCGCGGTCCTCCAGCTCGAAGGCGCCCATGAAGCCGATTCCGGTGACGTCCACGTTGATGTCGTCGGGCACGATGATGTCGATCCCGCCCATGATCGCGACCGCGGTGATCGTCGAGTGCTTCTCGGCGAATCGCGCGTGCCGCAGATCGAGCTCCGCGCCGCCCCAGAACGCGAAACTGTTGTGCTGCGGCGGGACCACCCAGCTGCCCTTGCGCGACGCGCCGGACATGACGGCGATCGAGGCGCCGGAGCCCGGATGCCCGCCGATGCGGTCGTCGGGCAGGCCGAGGGCGCGCGAGGTCGCCGGCTCGATCGCCGACCGCGAATGCTGCGGCAGATCCGCGGTGACCGGTTTGAGGTCGCCGACGGTCTTCGCCGCGTAGACGATGGTGAGCCGTTCTTCCAGCTCGTTGATGGTGATGCGCCCTTCGGACATCGCCGCGTGCAGCACCTGCGCGACCTGCTCGCGGTCGGCGTCGGAGATGCGCATCTGTTCGGGGCCCGGCAGGGCCGGTTCTTCACTCACCTGGAGGAGCCTAGCGCCGAGGAGAGGGCCGAGCGTCCATCTTATGGTCGACAGTGGCATCCTCCCGTGATGGGGAACTCACTACCCGGCGCCGTCGAGCTGCCGGACGGGATCAAGGTGCGCGGACGAGGCCTGGGCCGTCCCTGGCCGGAGGGGCCTTCGCCGGATTTCGGGCTGTATCTGGGCGGTGCGAAGCTGCGCCGGAAACACGATCACAAAATGGACTGGGACCGGGCGTGGATCCGCTGGCCCGACTTCCTGCTGCCGACGGACTGGGCGGACGCGCGGCGGCGCATCGTCGGCCTGCACGACCGGGCGGCGGCGGGAGAAGCCGTCGAAGTCGCCTGTTACGGCGGAGTCGGGCGGACCGGCACGGTGCTGTCCTGTCTGGCCACGCTTTCCGGGCTGAGCGCCGAGGAGGCCGTGGCCTGGGCGCGTGCCAACCACGACAAGCGTTCGGTGGAGACGCCGTGGCAGCGGCGCTGGGTCGGCTGGTTCGCGCGGCAGACGTGAACGGCTAAATTGACCGGCATGGATGTGCACGTCGTTGATCACCCGCTGGCCAAGGCCAGGCTCTCCACCATGCGCGACGCGCGCACCGACAGCGCCGCCTTCCGTGCGGCGCTGCACGAACTGACCGTCATGCTGGTCTACGAAGCCACGCGCGACATGCCGGTGCGGATCGAGCGGATCCACACGCCGGTGGCGCGCACCGACGGCTACGCGCTGGCGAGCCCGCCGCTGCTCGTGCCGGTGCTGCGCGCCGGGCTCGGGATGGCGGACCAGGCGCACAAGCTGATTCCCGACGCCCAGATGGGTTTCGTCGGCCTCGCCCGCGACGAGGAGACCCTCCAGCCGACGCCGTACCTCGAATCGCTGCCCGAATCGCTCGCCGACCGGCCGGTGATGGTGCTCGATCCGATGCTGGCGACCGGCGGGTCGATGGAGTACACGATCCGGCTGCTCACCGACCGCGGCGCCACCGACGTCACGGCGATCTGCGCGCTGGCGGCGCCCGAAGGCATCGAGCATCTGAAGAAGACCGGGCTGCCGCTGCGGGTGGTGACCGCGAGCATCGACGAGCGGCTGAACGATTCCGGGTTCATCGTGCCGGGGCTCGGCGATGCGGGGGACCGGCAGTACGGGGCCGTCTGACCCCGGATCGCGTTTAGCCCGCTAAACGCGATCCGGTGCCCCGCCAGTCCGACATGGTTCGCAACATCTCGCCGGGTGCCGGTCACTGACGGATGTGACCAGGACAGTGACCGGAACGGTGGGGGTGCCGGTGGACTCGTGCGGATCTCCTCCCGGCAGGAGCGACACGGAGCTTTGGCGGACGGCCGCGGGCGGTGATCACGGGGCCTTCACCGAGCTGTTCGAACGGCATGTCCAGTCGGTGTGGAACCACGCCTACCGGCTGACCGGGTCGTGGGCGTCGGCCGAAGACCTGACGTCGGCGACCTTTCTCACCGCCTGGCGGCGCAGGGCGGAGATCACGCTCATCCGCGACAGCGCCCTTCCCTGGCTGTACACCGTCGCCGGGAACCTCGCCCGCAGCGAACATCGCGGCAGCGGGCGGCGGCTCCGGCTCGCCCGGCGGCTGCCGGAACCGCGGTCGGTGTCCGACCACGCCGACACCGTCGTCGACCAGCTCGACGGCGAAGACCGCCTTCGGCAGGTGCTCGCCTTGGTCGCGAAACTGCCCAAGTCACAACGACAAGCCGTCGAACTCTGCCTGCTCGGCGAGCTCTCCGTACCGGACGCCGCCGAACTGCTCGGCGTCGCCGAGGTGACCGTTCGCGCCCACATCTCGCGGGCCCGTGTGCGGCTGCGGGCCGCCCTGGAGGAGAAATGACCGACGACCTCGGCCTGCCCGGCAGGCGTGAACTCCCTCCGGAAGTGCTGGACAACCTGCGGATGACGCTGCGGGAGGGAATGGGAAAACCCGCGCGGCGGCGCTGGCCGATCGTCGCCGCCGCGGCCGCCGTCGTACTGGTCCTCGCGGGTGCCTTGGTCATGACCGTGGTCATCCGGGAGCCGGACCGGCAGGGCCCTGCCGTCGCGAGCGACCCTGACTTCGCCCTTGACCTGCCGAAGGCCGTCCCGGCCATGGACCGGTGCTGGGCGGCGCTCCAGTCGCGTGGCAGGGCCACTGGCTTCCCCGCTCGTGACGAATGGGTGCCTCAGTTCACCGTCGCCCCTTCCTGGACGTCCGTGACGGTCGTCGCGGTGCGCGCGGGCGGCAAGATCTTCTTCTGTGAAACCACGTCGATCACGGTGACGGTCTCCGATCCGAACGCCGCCCCGTCCTACGCCACCGGGACCAAGGCCGCCGCACTGCTGATGAGCCGTGCCGGAACGGTCGCCGGGGTGGCCGACCCCGGCTGGGAGAAGATTGAGGTCTTCAGCCGGACCGCCGATTCGACGGCCTCGGCCGATGTGCCGGTCTTCCGGAACGGGAACCTGTTCGTGGTGCTTTCGCAGTCCAAGCCTTCGCGGACCACGTACTCGGTCGGGCCGTACACCGGGGAGCCGGGTGACGGCGTCACCGTCGCGCCGCACGGCCTTCGGCCCGCGCCCGAACCGGCTGTGACGGACATCGATCGCGTCCCGCCCGTGGTACCGGACCGGGGCACACCGGCGGGGCAGTTCTTCCAGACCTGTGTGGAGGGGGCGACCGAACCGCTGCCCGACGTGGACGTGTACGAGACCGGGACGCTGCTCGAAGGAGGTGACGTCAAGGTGGTCGTCGCCCGGCTCGGCGACAGGTTCGCCGTCTGCCAGGGCGGGCTTGGCTATCACGACGGAACGAGCGAGTACTACCGGCTCTTCGCCGACCCGAACGCCGCTCCGCGGTCGGTGGGCAAACTTTCGACCGAAACGCTCGGCGGCTCCGAGCAGGGCGGGGCCGGCAGCGCGAGGAACCCGTTCATCGGGATCGTCCCGCGGTCCGCGGTCACGGTGAAACTCGATTTCGGGGCGGGTAAGAAGGTCGACGCGGTTGCGACCGACGGGACCTTCGCGACCTGGCGACCGGAGGGCACGGAGGCGATGGATCCGAACTCGCAGGTGGGTGTCGTCGTCCTCGACGCCGAAGGGAAGACGCTCCACGAGGGCACCCTTCCGCTCTACTGAGTGCCGGATCGCGTTTAGCCCGCTAAACGCAGGTCGCGCGCATAGGCAGGGGACGCTGCGGCGTCCGTGAAGGCCTCCTTGAGAGACCCAGAGTCTCTCAAGGAGGCCTTCACGGACCGGCCCACGCCAGCCCGAAGTGCCCGGATCGCGTTTAGCGGGCTAAACGCGACGCAGCCAGCCCGAGGCGTTCGCCCGCAGCGCGGCCTCGTAAGCCGCGCTCACGGTGAACTCGTCGGGCAGGTTCCCGTTCAGCTCCAGCGACACCAGCCCGTGCACGATGCCCCAGCAGCTCACGGCGATGACCTCGGGCGGCACGTCGAGGAAGGCGCCGTCGGCGACGGCCTTGCGGATCGTCTCCTCGAGCGGCGCCATCGTGGCGCGCGCCTGGCCCGCCGTTTCGTCCGCGGGCTCGAAACCCGGCACCGACTTCGTGAACATGATCGCGTAGAGGTGCGGGTCGGCCAGCGCGCTTTCCCGGTAGGCGACGCCCAGCCGCACCAGGTCCTCGACCGGGTCACCGCTCAGCGTGACCCCCGACATCCGCCGTCCGAAACGGCGGAAGCCCTCGGCGAAGAGGGCACTGACGAGATCCGTCTTCCCGCCGAAGAGCGAGTAGACCGCGGTGGTCGACGTGCCGACGTCGGCGGCCAGTTTGCGGAGGCTGAGCGCCTTCGGGCCGTCGGCCGAGATGAGCTCACCGGCGCGGTCCAGCAGTTTCAGCCGGAGGTTCTCGTCGTGCGTCCTGGGGCGGGGCATGCGCCCAGCGTAACGCAACGCTGTTATCAATCGCTCGGATTCGGAGTTGACCTGGAGCGCACTCCAGGTCGTAGTGTCGTTCACATGAGCTACTCGATAGCGGAAGCCGCGCGACGTAGCGGACTGTCCATCGACACTCTCCGGTACTACGAGCGCATCAAACTCGTCGAGCCTCCGGCGCGGGACGCCGCGGGGAGGCGCGCCTACACCGACGACGACCTCGGATGGCTGGGGTTCCTGACCAAGCTGCGCCTGACCGGCATGCCCATCAAGCGGATGCGGGAGTACGCCTCCCTGCGCCACCACGGCGCGTCGAGCGCGGGGCGGCGCAAGGCGATCCTCGTCGACCAGCGGAAATCGGTCGCCGATCGGATCGCCGAGTTGCAGACCTGCCTCGACATCCTCGACTACAAGATCGACCACTACGACCAGGTGGAGCGCAAGGTGCTCGGCACCGGAGCCACCGTGGAGGGAATTTCAGCGTGATCAGCACCAGGAGGCTCGGCGGTCTGGAAGTCGGGGCGCAGGGACTCGGCTGCATGGGGATGAGCCAGGCCTACGGTGTCCGCGACGACGACACGGAGTCGATCGCCACCGTCCACCGCGCCCTCGAACTGGGCGTCACCATGCTCGACACCGCGAACATCTACGGCGCGGGAGCGAACGAGGAGCTGGTCGGCCGCGCGATCGCGGGCAAGCGGGACCAGGTCGTGCTGGCGACCAAGTTCGGCATCGTCTGGGACGAGGACGGCGGGATGTCCGCTCGCGGCGACGCGGCGTACGTCAAGCAGAGCTGCGAAGAGTCCCTTCGCCGGTTGAACGTCGACCACATCGACCTCTACTACCAGCACCGCGTCGACCCGAACACGCCGGTCGAGGAGACCTGGGGCGCGCTCGCGGAGCTGGTTCAGGAAGGCAAGATCCGCTTCGCCGGGATCTCCGAGGCCAGTGCCGAGACCATCCGCCGCGCGCACGCCGTCCACCCCGTGACCGCGCTGCAGAGCGAATGGTCGCTGTGGACTCGCGGCATCGAAGGCGAGATCCTCTCGACCGCGCGTGAGCTGGGCGTCGGCATCGTGCCTTTCTCGCCGCTCGGCCGCGGCTTCCTCACCGGCAGCGTGACGTCGGTGAAGGACCTTCCGGCGGACGACCTGCGCCGCGGGCTGCCCCGGTTCGCCGAGGGCAACTTCGAGCGCAACATGGCCATCGTCGAAGCGCTGCGCGAGCTGGCCGCGCGGAAGGGCGTCACCGCGGGACAGCTCGCACTGGCTTGGGTGCAGGCGCAGGGCGACGACGTCGTGCCGATCCCGGGCACCAAGCGGCGCAAGTACCTCGAAGAGAACGCCGCCGCCGCGGAGCTGGAACTGTCCGAAGTGGACATCGAAGCCATCGAAAAGGCCGCGCCCGCCGAGGCGATCGCCGGTGAGCGTTACCCGGAGCGGCTCGCCCGCGCGGCAGGCAAGTAGACCCGAAGAATTGCGAGAAGAAATCATGACGGGTTCCACCCTGCCCACCCGCGGGCTCGGCACGCTGGAAGTCGGCGCGCAAGGGCTCGGCTGCATGGGCATGAGCGAGTTCTACGGCCAAGGTGACGACACCGAATCCATCGCGACGATCCACCGCGCGATCGAACTGGGCGTCACCCTGATCGACACCGCCGACATGTACGGCTTCGGCCGCAACGAGGAACTGGTCGGCCGCGCTCTCGCGGGCAAACGCGACCAGGTCGTGCTGGCGACCAAGTTCGGCATCGTGCGCGACGAGGCGGACCCCTCGAAGCGTGGCGTCCGCGGTGACGAATTCTATGTGCGGCAACAGGTCGAGGCGTCCCTGCGCCGGTTGAACGTCGACCACATCGACCTCTACTACCAGCACCGCGTCGATCCGGACGTGCCGATCGAGGAGACCGCCGGTGCGCTGTCCTCGCTGGTCAAGCAGGGGAAGATCCGGCACATCGGGTTGTCCGAGGCCGGTCCGGAGACGATCCGGCGGGCGCACGCCGTGCACCCGGTGACGGCCGTGCAGACCGAATGGTCGCTGTGGTCGCGTGACATCGAGAACGAGGTCGTCCCGGTCTGCCGGGAGCTCGGTATCGGGCTGGTGCCGTATTCCCCGTTGGGCCGCGGTTTCCTCACCGGTCGCTTCAAGTCCAAAGAGGACTTCGCCGACGGCGACTTCCGCCAGACGACCCAGCCGCGGTTCGCCGAAGGCAACCTGGAGCGGAACCTGGCGATCGTCGAGGCGCTGCGCGCGCTGGCCGAGCGGAAGGGCGTGACCGCCGGTCAGCTGGCGCTGGCTTGGGTGCTGGCCCAGGGCGACGACGTCGTGCCGATCCCGGGCACCAAGCGCCGCAAGTACCTCGAAGAGAACGTCGCGTCCGTCGGCCTGAAGCTGACCGCCGAGGACATCGCCGCGATCGAGGAGGCGGTACCCGCCGACGCGGTCGCGGGGGAGCGCTACCCCGAGGCGTCCATGCGGATGCTGTCCCGCTGAAACCAAAAAGCCGGCGCCCGATCAAAGGGCGCCGGCTTTTTCGTTGTCAGAGCGAGGAGTTGACCGCTTCGACCACGCCGTCGAGGGCCACGGTCCGCTGTTCACGGGTCGCGAGACCGCGCACCGTCACGTTCCCGGCGTCCCAGTCCTCCTGGCCCACGATCACCACGGCCCGCGCCCCGGCCTTGTCCGCGCGGGTGAGCTCCTTGCCCAGCTTGCGGAGTTCGACGGGGGTGGACGTGCGCAGCCCGGCCTTCCGGAGCCTTCCCGCGACCTCGCGCGAGGCGTCGGTGAGCTCTTCGGTCACCGGGATCACCACGACGTCGACCTCGCTGCGCGGCTTCGGCGTGAGGCCGTGCGTGTCGAGGAAGTCGATCAGCGTGACGTCACCCATGCCGAAGCCGATCCCCGGGATCTGCTGCGACGTGAACAACGACGCCAGGTCGCTGTACCGGCCGCCGCCGAAGAGGGCACGACGGTTTTCCGGCGAGGTGTCGAAGACCTCGAACACGGTCGACGTGTAGTACGCGAGCCCGCGCACGATCATCGGATCGAACGTGATGAGGTCCGCGGCGCCGCTGTTCAGCACCTTGACCAGGTTCGAGTTCTCCTTGACCTGCTCCGGCAGCTCGTCGAGCAGGGCCGCGCCCGAGGACAGGATCTCGGTCAGCTTCTCGAACTGCTTGTCGGTCAGCCCGATCTCGGTCGCGGTGTCGCTCAGTTTCGTCCGGTCCGACTTCTCCCAGCGGTCCACCAGGGTGAACACCTGCGGCAGCTGCTCCGCGGTCACGCCGACGATGTCGGTGAGCGCCGACGAGAGCAGGTTCCGGTCGTTGGCCCGCACCTGGAACATGTCCGGGGTCGCGCCGAGCGCGCTCATCATGTCGTGGATCAGCTCGAAGATCTCGATCTCGCAGTTCGCGCTGTCCGAACCGAAGATGTCCGCGTTGATCTGCCAGTGCTCGCGGACCCGGCCACGCTGCGGCCGCTCGTAGCGGTGGCAGTTCGGGTGGCTGTACCAGCGCACCGGGAACTGCAGCGATTTGGCGTTGCCCGCGATCATCCTGGCGACCGACGGCGTCATCTCCGGACGCAGCGCCAGCCGCTCGCCGCCCTTGGTGGTCAGCGTGTACAGCTGCTGATCGGCGATCTCCTGCCCGGACTTCCGCTCGTAGATCTCGGCGGGTTCGAGGATCGGCCCGTCGTAGCGGAGGAAACCCCGCAGTTCGAGCACGTCGTAGAGATGGCCGAACACCTGCGTCCTGACGGACATCTCGGCGGGCAGGAAGTCGCGGGTCCCCTTGGCGGGGGCTGTCGGCAGGTATTCAGGCACGTCAACAAGCTTAACCAGCGAAGGCGAGGCCGTACGCGGTGGTCAGGATCGCCGCCCCGAGCAGCACCGCCCCGGCGCCGGTGACCCGCCCGCCGAGCTTGCCCTTGCCCGGTGCCAGGTGCAGGAAGAAGCCGCCGGACTGGGCGAGCACGCCGAACAGCAGCAGGAAGCAGACGACCCACCGAGCGGCGTCCGGGAGCCCGGTCTGCCCGAGGATCTGCAGCGCGACCAGCGCGAGGACCAGCAGGACACCGGCGTGCGCGTGGCCGGCGCGGAACATCGCGCGTTGGTGTTCGGTCAGCTTCTTGTCGCGCAGGACACCCATCAGCGCGTAGCCGCCGTACATCACCGTCGGCAGCGAAACGAGGGCGATGACGGTGAAGAGTTTGATCGGTCCTTCCATGAGGCAACGATAACACTGTTTTAAAACGCTGTCGCCAAACGAGGTAGGCCGGGTTGGTCGTGAGGGGCGTTTCGGGTTCTAACCCGAAACGCCACTCACGACCAACCCGCGCGAAAGCACCAGACGGAGGTTCCGGAGCGCGGAAAGATCGGCGAGCGGATCACCGTCGACCGCCAGGACGTCGGCACTCAGCCCAGGCGCGAGCCGTCCGGTCACATCGCCCAGCCCGAGCCCGGCGGCGGAGTCCTCGGTCGCGATCTCGAGGATCCGGCGCCTGCCGAAACCGAGCCATTCGTAGAGTTCCAGGGCGCCGACGGGGTCGTCGAACACCGAACCGGGCAAGCCGGCGTCCGTGCCCGCCAGGAGCGGGACACCCAGCTCCTCCAGCCAGGACAGCCTGCCGTAGACGGTCTTCGCGAGCTCCTCGCCCATTCGCTCGGCCAGCATCCGCCAGTTGCGGCTGCTGGTCGAGCAGGCCGCGATGCCCTCGGCCGCCATCCGCTTGGCGACGCCTTCGCGCCGGTCCTGCCGCTGGGGGCCGGTCATCCAGGTGCAGTGTTCGATCGTGGCCACGCCCGCCTCGACCGACGCCTCGATCGCGTCGGCGCCGTGGGCGTGCGCCGCGACCGGGAGTCCGTGGCGCCCCGCGTGCTCGACGATCAGGCGCAGCGCGCGGACGTCGAACTGGGACTCCCACATGTCCGCGCCGCCCTCGGTGATCTGGCCGCCGCTGGCCATCACCTTGATCACGTCCGCGCCGGCCGCCGCGTTCGCGTCGATCAGGGCCCGGATCGCGTCGTCGCCGTCGACCTCGCCGCCGAAGAAATGGCAGTGTCCATTGAGGACGGTCAGGGGTGAGCCCGCGGTCAGCAGACGCGGCGCGGCGGTGCCTTCGAGTTCCGATCGGACCCGCGCACCCAAGGCGCCGCGGTCACCGAGATCCCGCACCGTCGTGACGCCGCTCCGCAGCAGTTGTCCCAAACGCTCCTTGGCGCCCGCGCGCAAGGCTTCGTCGTCGCTCGCCAGGAAGTTCGGCAGCATCTCGCGGGTGGCGTCGAACGCCAGGTGCACGTGGGCGTTGAACAGGCCGGGCAACAGTGTCGCGCCGGGGAAACCGAGCCTTTCGGCGTCCGGCGACGCCTGTGTCACGACCTCGGCGCGTGGGCCCGCCGCGAGGATGCGGTCGCCCTCGACGAGTACGGCACCGTCTTCGATCGGCGTGCTCGGCCGCGGCAGGATCCGGCTCGCCGTCAGCAAAAGCTGTTTCGTCATACCTTGCTCCTGGAGACGGCGGCGGAGAGCGCGAGCAGCGGCCGCACGTCGGATTCGATGTCGGAGGCGCCGCCGGGGAGTACGAGTTTCGCGCGCCCGTCGGTCTCCTCGCCCGCGGTCTGCCGGGCGATCGCCGTCTTCAGCGCCTCCGCCGCCGCCTGCGGATCGTCCGCGGCGAGTGCGGTCAGATCGGTTTCCAGATAGGGACTCAGCTGCACGAGCCCGTCCCGGATCTCGATCACCCGGCGGTAGTACCGGCGATGGACCGTGCGCGGACGCCACCGCTCCCACGCCCCCTGCGGCGTGGTCCGGAGCACGATGTTCGGGTAGATCCCGGCCAGCGCGGTCCACAACGGGGTGAGCTCGTCGTGGTGCCGCCGGTGCTGGCGGCGCCGTCGCAGCGCGGCGAACCGCGCGCGGGCGCCGGGGTAGGTGATCCCGGCGAGGAAGAGCACGATCCCGAGGAGCACCAGCGGCACCGCGACGGTGAGCAGAATCGGGACCGACGGCCCGAACGCCCACGCGATCACGATGTAGAGCGCGCGGAAGACACTGCCGACGGAAAGGCAGATCAGTCCGGCGGCGCTGAGTTTGAGCCCGATCTTCAGATGGCGGTCCGCGGTGCGGATGTACCGGAAGATCCACCAGGCGCAGGCGGCGAGGCCGTAGATCAGGTAAATCCCCGCGCCGAGGTAGAACAACGCCACCCCGGGCACGTGCACGAGCTTCGGGCTCAGCGCCAGCCCTCGCACCTCCGGCGGGGTGACGGCCATGGCGACCAGCATCAGCGCGATCGCGGCGGACAACGGGATCAGCTCGAAGAGGACCCGCCCCGGCCTGCGCGGGCCCAGCGCGGAGCCGAGGAAAACGATCAGCAGCGCGCAAACGCCGATGGCGAGCAGGACGTTGTTGACCAGGCGGCCGGTGCCCTTGCCGGTCAGGTCGTCGAGCCAGCCGACGATGACCTTCTGCTGGGCGAGGAAGGAGCCTGCGACGCAGACGATCGTGATCGTGATCGCCCAGTTCGGCAGCAGGCGGGGTGCCCGGTAGGTCTGGTAGATCCGCCAGGCGAGCGCGGTCGCGAACAGCACCATCGCCACGACGTTGATGGGGGAGAACAGTGGAGTCACAGCCACCCTTGATGGTCGCCCAGCGCGCCTTGGACGCGGCGGACGTCATCGTCGTCGGCGCGACGGGGAATCGTGTAGTTCAAGACCGACGCCCATTCGAGGATGATGGTCGCCACGGTCTCGGCTTCCCATTCGTGCGCCTCATCGTAGGAGGTGCGGCGTAAAGCGCGGTGTACCGCGTCGCCGTCGAGGCCGGGGGCGGGGCCGCGCAGGAAGTCGGCGGGTTCGGCGTCGCCGCCGGGATGGTGATCGGCGAGCATATGCCCGAGTTCGTGCAGGATGATGTGGTCCTGATGGGATTTCGTCGTCTCCTGCTGGAAGAAGATGTAATCCGCCGAACCGGTGGCGATCCAGCAGCCGAACGGGCCGGGGACCTCCAGCGGATACGGCATCAGGCGGATCGGCCTGCCGCGCTGTTCGCCGAGCCGCTCGCAGAGCACGCCGACGTCGAGCGGCGGCTCGATGTCGAGCTTGTTCAGCATCTTGCGGCAGCGTTTGCGGAGTTCCCGTTCCTTCATCGGTTTTCTTCCGGCTGCTCGCGCTCGGCCCGTTCATAGCGTTCGACGAGTTCCAGCAGGTCCATCACCTGACGACGGCCCTGCGGGGACAGCTCCTGTGCGCGCATGGCCATGAGCGTCGCCTCTCCGGCCGGCTGGGGCTCCTGCTCGTCGAAGAAGTAGGTGATCGGCACCCCGAACAGTTTCGCCAGCGCTTCGACGTAGTGGATCTTCGGATTGACCCGTTTGCCCGTGGCGAGCTGCTGGAGATACGCGGGCGACATGGTGGGCCCGCCGGCGCGGTCGATGGCCGCGGACAGCTCGCGATAGCTGTGCGGGGCACCTTCGTCCGCGCGCACCGAATCGATCAGCGCGGTCAGTTTCTGGGCGAAGGTCTGATACGGCGACATGACCCCCCAACCGTTCCGTAGTCCCGTTCCGTAGTTGGAGTGTAACGCGATACAGCCTGTCCGCAGCTGTTGACAGTCCATGTATGCAGTGGTTTACAGTTGTCAAGCGGTTTCGTGCCGTGTCCGGTCTCTTGCTCCGGAATCCGTGCCCTGGGGGTGCACGGACACCGGAGTGAGAGCCGTTTTTCCCGGTGGGTGCACAAGATCGTGCCGGATGTAGTACGCTGAGGCAGCCAAGGTTGATCGCCATCACGGCGAACCCTTGGCCTAGGCCTGTTGCCGGAGGTCGACCCCCAGGGCTTCCGGTGACAGGCCCCTTTACTTTCACCGCATTCAGAGGACGAAATGCGGGCGGGGGATCAGGGCATGAGCGTGGCGGCCAGGGTGCCGCCCAATTCGAAACATGCCTCGAGATCCGCTTTGCCCGGTTCGCCGGTGACGAGTACCGGCGAGGCCGCGCTTTCCCAGCCGAGGCCGGTCGTGATGGCCTCGATCCCGCGCACGGTGCCGGACGTGTCGTTGTTGCCGTGCACGAAGAACCCGAACGGCCGCCCCCGCGTGGAATCCAGGCACGGGTAATAGACGGTGTCGAAGAAGTGCTTCAGCGCCCCGGACATGTAACCCAGATTCGCCGGGGTGCCGAGCAGGTAGCCGTCGGCCGCCAGGACGTCGGGCACGGTCGCGCCCAGTGCCGCGCGGCGCACGACGTCGACGCCCTCGATGTCCGGATGGTTCGCGCCGGAGAGCACGGCTTCGAACATCGCCTGCGTCGAGGGCGACGGCGTGTGGTGGACGATCAGCAGCCTCGGCACGTCACACCAGCCGGGACTCGATGTCGGCCCGGAGTGCAGCCAGCCGCGTGTCCGCGGCGGCCCGCGCCTCGGCGAGATCGCCGGTGACCGGCTCCTTGATCTGCAGGTACGCCTTCAGTTTCGGCTCGGTCCCGGACGGCCTGATGACGACACGCAGTCCCTCGCCGGTCAGGCGGAGGACGTCGGCGTCGGGCAGGAGGTCCTCCATCGTGACGCCGGTGCCGCCCAGCGACGCCGGGGGCGTGGCACGCAGGCCCGCCATCAGACGCTCTCGCACCGATAGGTCGGTGACCCGCAGCGAGACCTGATCCGTCACGTGCACGCCGTGCTTCACCGCCAGTTCGTCGAGGACGTCCAGCGGCCCGCGGCCCGCCGCGCGCAGGGAGGCGGCCAGGCCCGCCGCGAGCACGGCGGCGGAGATACCGTCCTTATCGCGCACGAAACCCGGATTCACGCAGAGGCCGAGCGCCTCTTCGTAAGCGAACACGAGGCCTTCGCCGGCACGGACCAGCCATTTGAACCCGGTCAGGGTCTCCGCGTAGCGCGCCCCGAACTCCTTCGCGACTTCGCCCAGCATCGACGACGACACGATCGTCGTGGCCACCAGCGGATCGGTACTGTCTACAGTGGACAGAACGTGCCAGCCGAGCAGGACGCCCGTTTCGTCCCCGCGCAGCATCCGCCACGAACCGTCCCGCTCGCGCACGCCCAGCGCGCACCGATCGGCGTCCGGGTCGAGCGCGATCGCCAGGTCGGCTTCGGCCTCGGAAGCCAGTGCCAGCAAGAGATCCGTCGCGCCCGGTTCCTCCGGATTCGGGAAGGAAACCGTCGGGAAGTCCGGATCCGGTGTGGATTGCTCGGCGACCAGGCTCAGCTCGGTGAAACCGACGCGCTCGAACGCGGCGCGCAGCGTCTCCGCGCCGACGCCGTGCAACGCCGTCGCGGCGACCTTGACCGCGCGTTCCGGGCCGCGCGGCAGCAGCGCGACCTTGGCGAGGTACGCGTCCCGGAGTTCGTCGCCCAGTACTTCGGCGCCGGGCTCGCGCGGCACGCTGATCGCCGGGGGAGCGGCTTCGATGGCGCGCTCGATCTGGCCGTCCGAAGGCGGGACGATCTGGCCGCCTGTCGCGTCGTAAAGCTTGTAACCGTTGTCGGCCGGGGGATTGTGCGACGCGGTGATCTGGATACCCGCCACCGCGCCGAGTTCCAGCACGGCGAACGCGAGCACCGGCGTGGGCAGCGGACCGGGCAGCGTCTTCACCGCGAACCCGGCGGCCGCCAGCACCTCGGCGGCGGCCTTGGCGAAGGCCTCCGAACCGTGCCGCGCGTCGCGGCCGACCACCACGACACCGCCCGAATGTCCTTGTGCGGTCAGCCAGGCCGCAACCCCCGCGGTCGTCCGGGTGACGACCGCGACGTTCATCCCATTGGGGCCCGCGCGCACCGGGCCGCGCAGCCCGGCGGTGCCGAATTCGAGCGGTCCGGCCATACGGTCCGCGAGTTCGTCCGCCGCACCGGCTTCGCCGCCCATCGCGCGGGCGAGGATGTTCTGCAGCTCGACGCGGGAATCGTCGTCCGGGTCGTCGGCGATCCAGCGGAACGCCCGATCCCGGAGATCCGAGGTCAAGGAAGTCGTCACCGAGTCAGCCTACGGGTACGTTGGAGAGGGTGCGATTGATCTTCACTTCTCTGGTGAGTCATGGTCATCTCTATCCCCTACTACCGCTCGCCGTCGCCGCTCGCGACGCCGGGCACGAGGTCGTGTTCGCCACCGGCGACGACATGCTGACGGTGGTCGAAAAGGCCGGTCTGGCAGTGGAAAGCGCCGGATTCGGGATGCGGGAGGCGTTCGAGCAGGTCGCCGGGCCCGACGCTCCCAAACCCAACGCCTCCGACGCCCCGCCCGAGTCGTTCAATCCCGTTATCGGCGAAGTGTTCGGAAATGTGCTGCCCCGGCGATTCGTCGCCGATCTCACCCCGGTGCTGGAGCGGCACCGGCCGGATCTCGTCGTCTACGAAAGCGGCAACGCCGGTGGCGCCATCGCCGCCCACCTCGCCGGTATTCCCGCGATCGGGCACGGTTTCGGCCGGTTTTCGCCGGGCGACGTCATGGACGTCATCTACGGCCGCCTCGCGGAATTCACCGCGGAGGTCGGTTTGCCGGATTTGGATACGCGGTCCTTCGGAGACCCTGTCGTCGACATCTGCCCGGAATCGGTGCAATCGCCGGAATTCCTGGCCGGAGCGAACCGGATCCCGCTGCGTCCGGTCGGCTGGGCCGAACCGGGAGACCTCCCGGCGGGCGTGGTGGGCCGGGACAAGGGCCGTCCGCTCGTCTATCTCACGCTCGGGACGGCGTTCGGAGACGAAGAAGTGCTGAAGCGGGCCATCGGCGGCCTGTCGCGGCTCGACGCGGACGTCATCGTCGCGGCGGGCCCGACGGTGGATCCGGCGGCACTGGGCGAAGTCCCGGGCAATGTCCGCGTCGAGGTGTGGGTGCCGCAGGTCGAGCTCCTGCCGCATGTCGATCTCGTGGTCCACCACGGCGGCAGCGGGACGACGCTGGGTGCCTTCGGCGCCGGGCTGCCGCAGCTGGTGCTGCCGCAGGGGGCGGATCAGTTCACGAACGCCGAGGCCGTCGTCGCGGCCGGGGTGGGCGTGCAGCTGATCGGTGCCGAGGCCGTCGAGGACGTCATTTTCGAGCAGGCGCGAAAGCTGCTCGCCGACGAGACCGTCCATGGTGCGGCGCGCCGGCTCGCCGACGAGGTCGCCGCGATGCCTTCGCCCGCGGAGGTCGCTCAGCGGCTTCCCAGGTTCGCCGGCTGAGTAAGCGCTCCCGGATGTCATGAAAGGGTCGTTCAGGACGAAAAATGTCCTGAACGACCCTTTCATGACACTTCTCAGGCGCGGGAGACGAGTTCCTTGAGCAGGGTGCCCATCCGGGTGGCGGACTGACGGCCCGCCTCGAGGACCTCTTCGTGGTTCAGCGGTTCCCCGGTCATCCCGGCCGCCAGGTTGGTCACCAGCGAAAGCCCGAACACCTCGACCCCGGCGGCGCGGGCGGCGATGGCCTCCAGCACCGTCGACATGCCGACGAGGTCGGCGCCGAGCGTCCGCAGCATGCGGATCTCCGCAGGGGTCTCGAAATGCGGCCCGGTGAGCCCCGCGTAGACACCCTCCTCCAGCGAAGGGTCGATTTCGCGAGCGATGTCGCGCAGCCGCTTCGAGTAGAGATCGGTCAGGTCGACGAAGTTCGCGCCGACGATCGGCGAGCGCGCGGTGAGGTTCAGGTGGTCGGAGATCAGCACCGGCTGCCCGACGCGGAAGCCTTCGCGCAGGCCGCCCGCGGCGTTGGTCAGCAGCACCGTCCCGGCGCCCGCCGCCGCGGCGGTGCGCACGTTGTGCACGACCGGGTCGATGCCCTTGCCCTCGTAGAAATGCGTGCGGCCCAGCAGGATCAGCGCGCGCTTCTCGCCGACGCGGACCGACCGGACGGTTCCCCCGTGCCCGACCGCGCCCGGCGCGGCGAATCCGGGCAGTTCGCCCAGCGGGATCTCCGCCTCGGGCTCCCCGATGACGTCCGCCGCCGGGCGCCAGCCCGAACCGAGCACGACGGCGATGTCGTGCTTCTCGACGCCGGTGCGTTCGGCGATGGCGGCGGCCGCCGCGACCTCGTTCTCACTCATGCGACGAGCGTATCCGGACGGTTCGCGCGAGCAGGAACGCCACCAGCCCGAACGGGGACAGGAAGATCGTGAGCGCCAGGATCGGGCCGGTCACCAGCGGGTGGATCCGGTGCTCGCGGGATTCGAGGTACATCCAGCGCGCGATGAACAGGTCGAAGGCGATCAGGTGGGCCCAGATCGTGGCCGCACCGTACGGCGAGCCGGTGAACGCGCTGAGCACGCCGAGATCCGGCCTGCTGACCGCCGTCCAGAGCTCGCCGAAATGCGCGATCGCGAGCACGAAGTACGGGACCAGCGGCAGCAGCGGTGTCCAGGGCGAGGACATGATCCGGCGGGTCCACGACCAGCCCGGCAGGAAGATCATCAGCAGCCAGAACGGCGTCGCCAGCGGGAAGGTCCAGGTGAACAGGGTCTCGACGCTCATCGCAGCGAGGCCTCCAGCTCCCTGTCCTTCGCCGGGCGCCCGATCGCGATTAGCCCGCTAAAGGCGACGCCCGCGATCAGGAGGGCGAAGGCGGTGAGGGTCTGGCCGTCGGGGGCGACGATCGACTGGCCGCGCAGTGCCTGCCAGGTGAGCAACGCGAGCAGGCCCGCGTAGCCGACGCCGGCGATCACCACGAGCCGCAGCCGGAGGACGTCGTCGCGAAGCCGCGGATAGCGTGCGGCCAGGACGTCGAGGACGAGCGCGAGCAGCGGAAGCGCCTGGAGCCCGTGCAGGCCGAGGAAATGCGGGATCCGCAGGTCGCCGCCGACCGTGCTCCAGCCGAGGATCGGCAGACCGGGACCGCCGTCGGGCAGGCCGACGGTGTGCGCGCCGATCATCGCGGACTGGCCGGTCGCGTCGAGCACGGCCTGCTGGTCCGGGGTGGGGCCGCTCATCAGGGTCGCCAGCGAGATCCCGATCATGCCGAGGATCGCGCCGATCCGGGCCGCCCACGCCGTCGCGCGGTCGGGGAGCCGGGTGAACAGGACGGCGATCGTCAAGACGAGGTTGACCACCCACAGCACCGCGATCATCCCGCCCATGATCTGGAAGATCGTGTTGTCCAGCGGCGTCGCGTTGTTGAAGTGGCTCGCGCGGACGCGGACGGTCTGGAAGATCACGAGTACGTACTCGGCCGCGAAGATCACGACGAGCGCGTTCGCCAGCCAGTTCGCCGTCCGGCGGAACTTGGGCAGCAGGGAGACGAGCCAGCTCCAGCTGAAGAAGTACAGCGCGGCGGAGACGGCGAATTTGAACGGTTTCGCCCACAGCGGCGCGCCGTTCAGCGTCCGCTGGTCGACGAGCATGGCCAGGGCGCACAGCACGGTGATCACGGCGAAGGCCTGGGCGAAGCGGTACGAACCCCGGTGCCAGGTGCGGGTTCTCTCACGGAGATCGGTCAAGATGGTCATGGGTCCCTCCCGGAATGGATAGTTAAGCTCTCCGTTATGGGAAGCTAAACTATCCATCCTGAGAAGTCTTCAGGGATGACCCTGGAACCGTCCCCGAGATCGGAGAACGCACGCGTGCGGATGGCCGAACTGAGCGAAAAAGCCGGGATCCCGGTCGCCACGATCAAGTACTACCTGCGGGAAGGGCTGCTCCCGCCGGGCGAGCGGACCAGCCCGAACCAGGCGAAGTACGACGACGGGCACGTGCAGCGGATCAAGCTGATCAGGGCGCTGATGGACGTCGGCGGTCTTTCGCTCGCGACGGTCGGCGAGGTGCTCGCCGCGGTCGACGCCGGGGAGGCCAGCCCCCATCACGTCCTCGGAATCGCCCAGCAGGGCATCACGCCCTCGAAGCGGGTCGTCGACGACGAAGCCCGCGAATGGGCGCTCGCCACGGTCCGTGACCTCGCCGACCGCCGCGGCTGGCCCTGCAAGGACAAGGACGACCTGGTCATCCAGGCCCTGGTCGGCGTCCTGTGTACGATCCGCGAGGTCGGGCACGGCTGGTACCTCGAGAAGCTCGACGCCTACGCCGAGATCGCCGACCGGACCGCCGACCTGGACCTCGAAGGGATCGCCGGCATCGAGTCGCTGGAGCAGATCATCGAGATCGCCGTCGTGGAGACGGTTCTGGGCGACAGGCTGCTCTCGGTGCTGCGGAGACTGGCGCAGCAGCGCGCCTCGAAGGCTTACTTCGCCGGGCTAGCCGTCGACGATGAAGGACAGCGCGACCGGCTCGAAGATCCCGGTCTTCGCTGAGTTCTCCTGCTCGATGGGCGAGGTCACCGACAGGATCCACAGATCCGAGCCGCCGCCGAACAGGTCCATGTACGTCGTCCGCGTGATGCTCTCGTTCGGGGCGTCCCGGTTGCCGGAGGCGCGCTCGGTCGTCCGGTACGTGTACCGCAGGCTGCCGTCGCCCCGGCCGGGCACGGTGGTGGGCCCGCCGATGGGGGCGATCTCCGGATGCTGGCTCCTCAGCCAGCTGAAGTAGGCCTGCGCCGGACTGTCGGCCAGGAAACCGCTCAGCCGCTCGACCCGGATCGTTTGGCGGCCGTCGGCCGAGACGTACTGGACCACCGTGCTCGGCAGACCCTTGGTGACGTGCGGGGCGACGAACTTCTGCCAGCCCTCCGGGACACCGAGGCTGAACCGGCCGCCCTTGAGGCCGTTCACCGTGCTGGCGTCACCCTGCTGCGTGATCAGTTTCGGCGGCGGCTGGGTGACGATCGTGTCGCCTTGCTGCAGCTTCTCCGGCGGCCGCAGATCCTGCCCGCCGACGGCCCTGGCCAGCACGAAACCGCCGCCCGCGGCCAGCAGGAAGAGGACGACCGACGCGAGCGCCAGCACGACGGTGCCCACCGTCGACCGGCCGGGCCGTCGAGGCGGCTGGGGCGTGACGGTCGGCATCGGCGCGAGCTCGACGGGTGGCGCCGGCTCGGGCTGGTTCAGGAACGGCAGCGGGCCGGGGTCGGCGGCGAGTTCGGAACTCGTGCCCTCGCCCGGCTTCTCCGGCGCGACCGGCTTGATCACCTGGGTGTCGGTGGCGTCCAGATGCGCGGTCGTCTTCTTGCCGTCGGGCGTGTGGAAGAGCTCGGCGGGGAACAGGTCGATGAGCGTCTTGGCCTGCAACGGATACAGGCGGCGCCGCACCTCGCGCAGGGTGATCCGCTTCGACGGCTCCTTCTTCATGAGCGCGCCGATCACGTCGGCCAGCGGGCCGGGGCCGGGTTTCGGCACCTTCCCGTTGACGACCTTGCCGACCGTTTCGAGCGGGTCGCCGTCGGCGTCGTACGGCGGCGAGCCCTCGATGGCGGCGAACAGTGTCGCGCCGAGACCCCACAGATCGGCGGCGGGGACGACGGCGCCGCCGGAAGCGACTTCGGGCGCGATGTAGGCGGGCGAGCCCAGCATCATCCCGGTGCGGGTCATGGTGGCTTCGGAGACGTTGCGCGCGATGCCGAAATCCGTGAGCTTGATCCGGCCGTCGCCCGCGACGAGGACGTTCCCCGGTTTGACGTCACGGTGGGTGATCCCGGCGGCGTGCGCGGCTTCGAGCGCGGAAGCCACCGCGATGCCGACCGCCGCGGCCTGCTCGACCGTCAGCGGCCCGTGGTCGCGCAGGATATGCGCGAGGCTGCGCGACGGCAGCAGCTCCATCACCACGAACGGTTCGTCGTTCTCGCGCGCGACGTCGTGCAGGATGATCACGTTCGGGTGGCTCAGGACGGCGATCGCGCGGGCTTCGCGCAGGGTCCGCTCGCGCAGTTCGTCGGCCTGCGACGCCGGGACGCCGGGCGGGAGGCGGACCTCTTTGACCGCGACGGGGCGGTGCAGGAACTCGTCGTAGGCCGACCAGACCGTGCCCATCGACCCTGATCCGATGACCGAGCGCAACCGATATCGCCCGGCGACCACACGCTTCTCGTCGCCGGGACTCTCGCTGGACTCGGTGGTGTCGGACGGCACGGCCCAATTGTGTCGTATGCCCGCGTGGCGGACCTATGCGCCGTGCCCTGTCGGAGTGAACGGGCCGCCCGGACAGCGGCGCCCGCGCGGTGCACTGCCGGGCCGTTCGTGTGATCAGACGGACGACACACGTGACTGGCCGGACGACACGCGTGATCAGACGGACGACTCGAGGCGGAGCCCGGCTCCGAGCGTGTCGTCCATTCCGTCACGCGTGTCGTCCGTCTGATCACACGCACCGTCCGGCCAGTCACGCGAAACCGCCATTCGCGACCAGCGGCCCCCACCTCGCCGCGCCCCCTAAGCACCCCCTAGGCGCGACTAGCGTCACAGGTGGTGCCACTTGAGGGCCGTTAGCATCGTTGGCTATGACGGAAGTGGCCGAAACGGAGTCAGTGCCGACCCCCGGCGAGCCCGACGCGCCCGGAGAGCTGGAACTCGCGGCGGAGTTCCCGGAAGCGAGCCGGGAACAGTGGCGTGAGCTCGTCGCAGGCGTGCTGCGCAAGAGCGGCGCCATCGACGAGTCCTTCGACGGCCTGCCCGAAAGCAAGCTGGTCACACGGACGTACGACGGCCTGGAGATCCAGCCGCTCTACACCGCCGAAGACACGGTCGAGGGGACTGGTTTCCCCGGTCTTCCGCCGTTCGTGCGAAGCGCCCGGCCCGAAGGCGCGGTGACGACCGGCTGGGACGTCCGCGCCCGGTACGCGCGCCGCGACGCCAAGGCCACCAACGCCGCGATCCTCGCCGACCTCGAAGGCGGCGTCAGCTCGATCTGGCTGCGCGCCGGCGCGACCGGGGTCCCCGTCGCCGACCTGGGCGACGCGCTGAACGAGGTCTACGTCGACCTCGCACCCGTCACGCTCGACGCGGGCGAAGAGTACGAAGCCGCCGCGAACGAGTTGTTCACGCTCTTCGCCGAGCGCGAGATTCCGGCGAGCGCGGTCACCGCGACCTTGGGCGCCGACCCGATCGGCTTGACCGCGCGCACCGGCACGGCGCATCCGCTCGCCCCCGCCGCGGAATTGGCCGCGCGCGTCGCCTCCAGTCACCCGAAGGTGCGGACGATCGTCGCCGACGGCCTCCCGTTCCACGAGGCGGGCGGCTCGGACGCGCAGGAACTCGGCGCGGCCATCGCCGCGGGCGTCGCGTATCTGCGGGCGCTCACCGAAGCGGGGCTGGACGTCGACACCGCCGCCGGCCAGCTCGAATTCCGGCTCGCCGCCACCGCCGACCAGTTCCTCACGATCGCCAAGTTCCGTGCCGCGCGGCGGCTGTGGGCCCGGGTCACCGAGGTCGCCGGGGTCTCAGCCGGTAAGGGCGCCGGCATGCGGCAGCACGCGGTCACCTCGCCCGCGATGCTGACCCAGCGCGACCCGTGGGTGAACATGCTGCGGACCACGCTCGCCTGTTTCGGCGCCGGGGTCGGCGGCGCGGACGCGATCACCGTGCTCCCGTTCGACGCCGCGATCGGCCAGCCGGACGCGTTCTCCGCGCGGATCGCGCGCAACACGCACGCCGTGCTGCTGGAGGAGTCCAAACTGGCCGGTGTCATCGACCCGGCGGGCGGCTCCTGGTACGTCGAGAACCTCACCGACGAGCTGGCCAAGGCCGCGTGGCGCGAGTTCACCGCCATCGAGGCGGCGGGCGGGATCGAGGCGGAACTGGCGTCCGGCGCGCTCGCCGCGCGGCTCGCCGAGACCTGGGAGAAGCGGTCGAAGCGGCTCGCGACCCGGCGTGATCCGATCACCGGCGTCAGCGAATTCTCCAACCTGACAGAGAAAGCGGTCGTCCGCGACGCCATGGACGACGTGGCGGGCGGCGGCCTCCCGCGCTACCGGTACGCCGAGGCCTTCGAGGCGCTGCGAGACCGGGCGGACGCGCATCCCAGCCGTCCTCGCGTCTTCCTCGCCACGCTCGGCCCGGTCGCGGCGCACACCGCGCGGGCGAGTTTCGCGGCGAATCTGTTCCAGGCAGGCGGGATCGAGGCGGTGAACCCGGGCGCGCCCGAGGATGTCGTCGCGGAATTCCGGGCCAGCGGAACGAAGATCGCCTGCATCTGCGGAAGCAACACCTCCTACGCGGAGGAAGCCGACAGCGTCGCGAAGGCACTCAAGGAAGCCGGTGCCACCTCGGTGCTGCTCGCCGGGAAACCCGGCGATCACCCGGACGTCACGGGCTACCTCTTCACGGGTTGCGACGCCCTGGAAATCCTGACCGGCACGTTGACCGAGCTCGGAGTGCAGTGATGACCATCCCGAACTTCGCCGGAATCGACCTCGGCTCTCCCGAACCGGCCGACCGTCCTCAGTGGACCGAAGCACTGCACGCCGCCACCGGCAAGGGCCCCGACGCCCTCGCCTGGGAGACGCCGGAAGGCATCGGCGTCAAACCGGTGTACACCGCCGACGATCTGTCCGGAGTGGACTTCCTCTCGACGTATCCCGGTGTCGCGCCGTATCTGCGTGGCCCGTACCCGACGATGTACGTCAACCAGCCGTGGACCATCCGCCAGTACGCGGGTTTCTCCACCGCCGAGGAGTCGAACGCCTTCTACCGTCGCAACCTCGCCGCCGGGCAGAAGGGCCTCTCGGTCGCCTTCGACCTCGCGACGCACCGCGGCTACGACTCCGACCACCCGCGCGTCGCCGGTGACGTCGGCATGGCGGGCGTCGCGATCGACTCGATCTACGACATGCGCCAGCTCTTCGACGGCATCCCGCTCGACAAGATGAGCGTTTCGATGACCATGAACGGCGCCGTGCTGCCGGTGCTCGCGCTGTACGTCGTCGCGGCCGAGGAGCAGGGGGTCACGCCGGACAAACTGGCCGGGACCATCCAGAACGACATCCTCAAGGAGTTCATGGTCCGCAACACCTACATCTACCCGCCGCAGCCGTCGATGCGGATCATTTCGGACATCTTCTCGTTCACGTCGCGGAACATGCCGAAGTACAACTCGATCTCCATCTCCGGCTACCACATGCAGGAAGCCGGGGCGACCGCCGACCTGGAGCTGGCGTACACGCTCGCGGACGGCGTCGAGTACATCCGCGCCGGGGTCGAGGCCGGGCTGGACGTCGACAAGTTCGCGCCGCGCCTGTCCTTCTTCTGGGCGATCGGGATGAACTTCTTCATGGAGGTCGCGAAACTCCGCGCGGCCCGCCTCCTGTGGGCGAAGCTGGTGAAGGGCTTCGAGCCCAAGTCGTCGAAATCCCTGTCGTTGAGGACGCATTCGCAGACCTCCGGCTGGTCGCTGACCGCGCAGGACGTCTACAACAACGTCGTCCGCACCTGCGTCGAGGCGATGGCGGCGACCCAGGGCCACACGCAGTCGCTGCACACCAACGCCCTCGACGAAGCGCTCGCGCTGCCGACCGACTTCTCCGCCCGCATCGCGCGGAACACGCAGTTGTTGCTGCAGCAGGAATCCGGCACCACCCGCGTGATCGACCCGTGGGGCGGCAGCGCGTTCGTCGAGAAGCTGACCTACGACCTCGCGCGCAAGGCGTGGGGGCACATCACCGAGGTCGAGCAGGCGGGCGGGATGGCCAAGGCGATCGACGCCGGCATCCCCAAGCTGCGCATCGAGGAGGCCGCGGCGCGGACGCAGGCGCGGATCGACTCCGGTCGCCAGCCGGTGATCGGCGTCAACAAGTACCAGGTCACCGACGACGAGCAGATCGACGTGCTCAAGGTCGACAACGCGGGCGTGCGCGCGCAGCAGCTGGAGAAGCTGCGGCGGCTGCGCGAAGAACGTGACGAGGACGCTACTCAGGACGCGCTGCGGCGGCTCACCGCGGGCGCCGAGTCCGACGGCAACCTGCTCGCGCTCGCCATCGACGCCGCGCGGGCGAAGGCCACCGTCGGCGAGATCTCCGACTCGCTGGAGAAGATCTGGGGGCGCCACTCCGGCCAGATTCGTACCATCTCCGGTGTGTACCGCGAGGAGGTCGGCAAGACCGAGAACGTCGAGCAGGCGCGCGAACTCGTCGAGAAATTCGCCGAGGAGGAGGGCCGCCGTCCCCGGATCCTGGTGGCGAAGATGGGCCAGGACGGCCACGACCGCGGCCAGAAGGTGATCGCGACCGGCTTCGCCGACATCGGTTTCGACGTCGACGTCGGCCCGCTGTTCTCCACGCCCGGCGAGGTCGCGCGGCAGGCGATCGAGGCGGACGTGCACGTGATCGGCGTTTCGTCGCTGGCCGCCGGGCACCTCTCGCTGGTGCCCGCGCTGCGCGCCGAACTCGCCGAGCAGGGCCGCGAGGACATCATCGTCGTGGTCGGCGGCGTCATCCCGCCGCAGGACTACGAGGAGCTGCGCGCGGCGGGCGCGGCGGCGATCTTCGGCCCCGGCACGGTGATCGCCGAAGCGGCGATCGACCTCATCGGACAGCTGACCGCCCAGGAGTCCTGAACCTTGCCGCGCAAGATCGACGTCGGGGCGCTGGCCAAAGGTGTCCTCGCGGGTGACCGCGGCCTGCTGTCGCGGGCGATCACGCTCGTCGAGTCCAATCGGGACGATCACCGGGCGCAGGCGCAGGAGCTGCTGGTCGAGCTGCTCCCGCACGCGGGCGGGGCGCGGCGCGTCGGTATCACCGGCGTCCCCGGTGTCGGCAAGTCGACCTTCATCGACCAGCTCGGCACGGATCTGACCGGGGCCGGGCACAAGGTCGCCGTGCTGGCCGTCGACCCGTCGTCGACGCGGACCGGCGGCTCGATCCTGGGCGACAAGACCCGGATGGCGCGGCTCGCGGTGGACCCGAAGGCGTTCATCCGCCCTTCGCCGACTTCGGGCACGCTCGGCGGTGTCGCGCGGGCGACCCGCGAGACGATCGTGCTGATGGAAGCGGCCGGGTACGACATCGTGCTGGTCGAGACCGTCGGTGTCGGGCAGTCCGAGGTGACCGTGGCGAACATGGTCGACTGCTTCCTGTTCCTCACCCTGGCCCGTACCGGCGACCAGTTGCAGGGGATCAAGAAGGGCGTCCTCGAACTGGCGGACGTCATCGCGGTCAACAAGGCCGACGGCGACCACGAACGCGACGCGAAACGCGCGGCGCGCGAACTGGCGGGCGCGCTGCGGATGATCTACGGCCGGGACGCCGAGTGGACGCCCCCGGTGCTGACCTGCAGCGCGCTCACCGATGTCGGGCTCGACGAGGTCTGGGCCGAAATCGGCCGTCACCGCGACGTCTTGACCGCTTCGGGTGAACTGGACGAGCGGCGACGGCGGCAGCAGGTGGAGTGGACCTGGGCGATGGTCCGCGAACAGCTGCTCGGACGGCTGGCGGCGCATCCGGACGTCCGAGCGGTCGTTCCGGACGTCGAACGGGCGGTCCGGGACGGTGAGCTGACCCCGACGCTGGCCGCGCAACGGATTCTGGAGGCGTTCTCCGGTCCTCCGCGTGGCGGCTGACGCGGGAACCCGGCAGAGTGCAGAATCGGGTTCGCGCCACGCCGTCGAAAGGGAGTCATGCCGAAAAGGTCTCGTCTCGGGCAGCTTGCCGGGCTCGTCGCCGCCGGGCTGGTCGTCTGCGCGCCCGCCGCGCAGGCCGTTGAGATCCAGGCGCCCGCGCCGGTGATCATGCAGGCAGCGGCGGTGCACGAGGTGCTCGAACAGGCGCCTCCGGGGCCGGTGCTCGACCCCGCCGAGACCGACAAGGCCAACAGCCAGGAGACCAAGAACAAGGTCATCGCGGGTATCGCCGCGGCGATCCTGCTCGGCTTGGTGATCCTCGGGCGTCGCTCCCGTTCCAAGAAGAAGAAGTCCTGAACCGCTACCCGTAAGTAGAAGGACTCTCCGCTTAGCCCGGGCCGAACTCTCGCAGCCGTTCATCGCAGATCCACTACCGGCCATCTCCGGCTCGATCACTCGACGAGCGGCTTGTCATCTGCATGGTGCACGATCTATCGCAAATGCGTATCACAGATCGAACGGCACCCAGCGTGCCTTCAGCGACCACTCGTACGGTGGTAGACGAAGGTGACTGTGTTGCGGGAGGAGGTGCGGCGTGACGGTGCTCGATTCACGTCCGGACATTCCAGGCGACCCCGAGGGTCGCGTCGTTGCCCCTATAGAGGCGCCCACCGCGCTGATCTCCGAGGCCGGCGTCAGCATGGCACCTGTGCATGATCTGGGTGCCGGGCGTGGCCCCTTCTGGCTCGACGACTGGCTCCGCGCGAACGCCACCGACGTCGTCGCGTGGCGTCGTCGTATCCACGCGCACCCGGAGCTCTCCCGCCACGAGTTCGCCACGACCGAGATGGTCATGTCCCTGCTCCGCTCGGTGGGGCTCAAGCCGTGGATGCTCCCCTCGGGTACCGGCGTGGTCTGCGACATCGGCAGCGGCGACCGTTGCGTCGCGCTGCGCGCCGACATGGACGCCCTGCCGCTGACCGAGGCCACCGGGCTCCCGTACGCCTCCAAGACCGAGGGCGCCGCGCACATGTGCGGGCACGACGCGCACACGGCGATCCTCCTGGGCGCCGCCCGGGCGCTGGCGGGCGCGCCGGAGCTGCCGGGTCGCGTACGGCTGATCTTCCAGCCCGCCGAGGAGGTCATGCCCGGCGGTGCGCTGGACATGATCGCCGCCGGCGCGATGGAAGGCGTCGAGCGGATCTACGGGCTGCACTGCGACCCGCGGCTCGAGGTCGGCAAGGTCGGGCTGCGCGTCGGCGCGCTGACCTCCGCCGCCGACCTCATCGAGCTGCGGCTCACGTCGCCGGGTGGGCACACCTCGCGCCCGCATCTGACGGCGGACCTGGTGCACGCGCTCGGCACCGTGATCACGTCACTGCCCGCGGTCCTTTCGCGGCGCGTCGACCCGCGATCCGGGACCGTGCTGGTCTGGGGCGCGGTGCACGCGGGGCAGGCCGCTAACGCGGTCCCGCAGGACGGGGTGCTGCGCGGCACGCTGCGTACGGCGGACCATGAGGTCTGGACGATGCTGGAGCCGCTCGTCGCGGCTTCGGTGGAGTCGCTGCTCGCGCCGACCGGGGTCGGGTTCTCCCTCGACTACCGCCGCGGCGTGCCGCCGGTCGTCTCCGATCCGGAGTCGCACGCGCTGATGCGGGCCGGCGTCGAGGCCGCGCTGGGCGAGACCGCCGTGGCCGGGACCGAGCAGTCGTCCGGCGGCGAGGACTTCGGGTGGTACCTGGAACACGTCCAGGGCGCCTTCGCTCGCCTCGGCGTTTGGTCCGGTGAAGGCCCGATGGCCGACATCCACCGCCCGACCTTCACCCTCGACGAGCGTTCGCTCCTGTGCGGAGTCCGCACCCTGGTCCACACCGCCCTGGCCACCCTGGCCTGACGTCCATTCACTCACGCGTGTCGTCCGTCTGATCACGCGTGTCGTCCACCTGGTCACAGGTGTTCGCCACAGCCGGTGTCGAACACCTGTCCACAGGTTATCCACATCGGTGAAGTTATCCACAGATGTGGATGAGTGGCCTTTCTGAGGCCGCAAAACCCAACGATCCTCGAAGGCATGATCGATTGGGGAGGACAGCATGGGGCGGTCTCGCGTAGTGAGGCCGACAAGGTTCTGGGGCGTCGACTGGTCCTTGAGGGATTGGCCACAGGCGTCCTCGTCCAGCCGTGGCGGGGCGTGGTCATCCACGCTGCGGATTCGCTCAAACTGGCGACGCGGGCACAGGCGGCCCTGCTCGTGGTGGGACAGCCTGCGGCGCTGTCGGGAGCCACAGCCCTTGCCCTACATGGGATTTCGGCTGTGGACGACACGAGCATTCACGTGACGGTGCCCCACTCGCGGCGGGTCAAGTCGAAGCCCGGGTTGACCATCCATCAGGCCGACTTCCAGCCCTCGGATGTCGTCGAACTCGACGGGCTCGCCATGTTCTCCTTGGATCTGGCGCTGGCCGATTTCCTCTGTGATGGGGACAAGCGAACCGCGTTCGCCGCACTGGACGAGGCGATGCACGGGCTCGCGCCGGACCATGTCCGAACCCTGCGTGCGAACGTTCGGGACCGGATCGTGGACCGACGAGACCGACGAGGTATCCACAGGGCGGTCATGCTGCTCGACCTGGCGACCGGCAAGGTGGATTCCCCGCCGGAGAGCATCCTTCGGTTGATCGTCGTCGAGGCGGGGTTCCCGATACCGGAGACGCAGTACGAGATCACCACGATCGAGGGGCGGCCGCTGTACGTCCTCGACATGGCGTGGCCTGCTCGGCGAGTCGCTCTGGAGTACGACGGCTTCGCTTCCCACGAGGAGCGTCGCGACTACGACTCCGAGCGAGATGCACGGATGGCTGGGCGGGGGTGGATCACGATCCGGGCGTCAGCTGAGGACCTTCGTGATCCCCGGCGCGTCCTGTCCGAGCTGACCAAGGCGTTCGGAAGGCGCGCGGTCGCGTGATCGGACTGGCGACACGTGTGATCAGGCGGACGACACGCGTGATCAGCCGGAGATGCCCTGGCAGGGGCGGGTGCGGAGGGCGTCGACGTAGTCGGCGGGGGCGCCGGCGGCCTCGGCCGCGTCGGCCAGTACGCCGAGGTAGCGCGCCGATGGGAGGCCGCCCTCGTAGGCGTCCAGGACGTACAGCCACGCCAGCACGGAGCCGTCCATGGTCTGCACGCGGAGCCGGATCTTGGAGTGGATGCCCAGCTCGCCGCCTTCCCAGCGGTCGAGATTGGGCTCGTCCAGCGAGGTGACGTCGTACAACACCACGAAGACCCGGGAGCCCGGGTCTTCGACGATGGTCGCCAGCGCGCCTTCCCAGCCGAGGTCCTCGCCGCCGAAGGTCAGCCTCCAGCCTTCCAGCCAGCCGGTGCCGGCCATGGGCGAGTGCGGAGCGCGCTCCAGCATCTGGGCGGGCTCCATATTGGATCCATACGCGGCATACAACGGCACGGCCACAGCCTAGCGACCTACCGGTCACCCGGCTGGACGCACATGCCGTGTCCGGCCACTCAATCCGCCCAACGGTCGCCCGCGTACGGTAAACGCAGTCACAGACACCGGTGCGAGGAGGAGACCAGTGACCAAGATCGTGATCATGGGCGGAGGCCCCGCCGGTTACGAAGCGGCACTGGTCGCGGCCCAGCACGGAGCCGACGTCACCATCGTCGAACGGGACGGCCTCGGCGGCGCGTGCGTGCTCTACGACTGCGTCCCGTCGAAGACGTTCATCGCCTCCTCCGGCGCGCTCGCGAACATGCACGACCTGCGCGAGCTCGGCATCAACACCGACATGGCCGACACCAGCGTCGACCTGCCGACCGTCCACGGCCGCGTGAAGGGCCTCGCGCTCGCGCAGTCCGCCGACATCCGCGCCCGCGTCCAGCGCGAGGGCGTCCGCGTCGTCATCGGCCAGGCCCGCTTCGACGACGAAGAGGCCGGGCTCGCCACGCACAAGGTCGCCGTCACCGCCCCCGACGGCTCGACCGAGGTGCTCGACGCCGACGTCGTCCTCATCTCGACCGGCGCCACGCCGCGGGTGCTGCCCGGCGCCGTGCCGGACGGCGAGCGCATCCTCGACTGGCGTCAGCTCTACGACCTGCGCGAACTGCCCGAGCACCTGGCCGTCATCGGCTCGGGTGTCACCGGCGCCGAGTTCGCCTCGGCCTACACCGAGATGGGCGTCAAGGTCACCGTCGTGTCCAGCCGCGACCGCGTGCTCCCGCACGAGGACGCCGACGCCGCCGCCGTGCTCGAAGAGGTCTTCTCCCAGCGCGGCACCACGGTCGTCAAGCAGGCCCGCGCCGACAAGGTCGAGCGCACCGAAAAGGGCGTCGAGATCCACCTCTCCGACGGCCGCGTGATCGAAGCCAGCCACGCGCTGATGACGGTCGGTTCGGTGCCCAACACCACCGACATCGGCCTGGAGAAGGTCGGCATCGAGCCCGGCCCCGGCGGCTTCATCGGCGTCGACCGCGTCTCCCGCACCAGCGCGCCCGGTATCTACGCCGCCGGCGACTGCACCGGGGTGCTCATGCTCGCCTCCGTGGCCAGCATGCAGGGCCGCATCGCGATGTGGCACGCGCTCGGTGAGGGTGTCGCGCCGATCAAGCTCAAGACCGTCGCCGCCAACGTGTTCACCCACCCCGAGATCGCGACCGTCGGCATCAGCCAGCAGGCGATCGACTCGGGTGAGGTGCCCGCCCGCACCATCATGCTCCCGCTCGCGACGAACGCCCGCGCGAAGATGGAAGGCCTGCGACGCGGTTTCGTGAAGCTGTTCTGCCGCCCCGCCACCGGCGTGGTCGTCGGTGGGGTGGTCGTGGCGCCGACGGCGAGCGAACTCATCCTTCCCATCGCGCTCGCCGTCCAGAACCAGCTCACAGTGGAACATCTGGCACTGACATTTTCGGTGTACCCGTCGCTGTCGGGGTCGATCACCGAGGCGGGCCGCCAGCTGATGCGGCACGACGACTTGGACTGATCTCCGTCGGACGAGCAACCTTCGCGGGGGTGCCCGCGTCTAGCGCGTGTCGGTGTTTCGTTGACAGCTAGGGGTTTTTCGTGATTCGCAGGGTGCTCGCCGGAGCGGTGGCGATCGGTGCGGCGGTGCTGGCGGGGCCGGCGACCGGCTTCGCTCAGCAAGCCCAGCCGGATCCCGGTGTCACCGTCCAGCTCAACGACGACACGGCTTACGAACTCGGGCTCGTCAACAAGTACGTGCACGGCGAAGCCAACGTGGCGCTGGCGCAGTGCCCCGGCGGTGACGGCATGAAGGCGCCGACGTCGACGACGTTCTCTTCGCCGGTGCTGACCGTCGGGAAGTACGACTACGGCCCGCTCATCGGGGTCCCGGCGAATGTCAGCGCCGACGTCGAACTCAAGGCGGGCACGGCGCCCGGCAGCTACCCGCTGACCGTCAACTGCAACGGAAAGTCTTATACGGCAACGTTTTCCGTTCCGCCCCGGCAGGTGAGCGCGGTGCCTTCCGGTGGTGCTCGCGCCGGTGACGGCAGCCTGGCGTCCTGATTTCCTTCCGCCCGTACCGGCGATCGCGATCATTTCGTGACCGGGGAGGGCAACCGACCGGCCGTGCGCTGCGTTTGCCAGGCGTGGGGCCGGCTCGGCGCGCCTCGGGAGGTGGGCATGAAAGCGAAACAGGTGCCGCTGGTGCTCGCGGCCGCTCTGCTGGCCGTCCTGGCGACGCTGGCGGTCGTCCTGTCCGGGCCGCGGGAGACCGGCCAGGCCGCGCCCCCGGCGAGCGCGGAGCGGACAGAGGTGCCGGTGGCGCCGAGCGACGAGCCGCAGGCCGAACCGGCCGCCGGGATGGCGAAGGCCGATCCGGTGTCGATCGACGTGCCGAAGATCGACGCGAAGTCCAGCCTGATCCCGCTCGGGCTCAACGCCGACAACACCATCGAGGTGCCGCCGGTGACCCAGCCGTTGCAGGCGGGCTGGTACGTGCACGGTCCGACGCCGGGGGAGGTCGGGCCGTCGGTGATCCTCGGGCACGTCGACGGGAACAAGCAGAAGGGCATCTTCTTCCGCCTGAAGGAACTCGCGCCCGGTGACAAGGTCTCGGTCGCCCGCAAGGACGGCACGACGGCCGAGTTCGCGGTCACGAAGGTCGAGCGGGTGGCGAAGGACAAGTTCCCGACCGACGCCGTCTACGGCGACACCACGGAACCGGAACTGCGGCTCATCACCTGCGGCGGGGTCTTCGACAAGGCGTCGCGCAACTATCTCGACAACATCATCGTTTTCGCCCGGTTGATCGCGAGGTGAGTTCCATGATCAGGTCCGCCTTGGTGCTGGCGTTCGGGGTCGCACTGGTCGCCCCGGCCGTCGCGTACGCGCAGGACGCCCCGTCCACGAGCCGGAAGGCGGATCCGTACCCGTTCCTCGGGCTCTCGCCCCGGCAGGCGGCCGCGGGGGAGGAGATCCTGGTGTCTGTCGGCTGCCCGGTCGGCGAACTGGGCGAGGTGAAGTCGAAGGTGCTCGACCGCATCGGCGAATTCACGGTGACCAACGAGGTTCCGGTGATCCAGGGGGCCGTCGCGCATATCGACGCCGGGGCGCGGCCTGCCTTCTACGCGATCACGGCGATCTGCAAGACCACGACGATCACGGCCAATCTCGAGGTCGTGCCGGACAAGACGCCGACCTCGTCGAGTAAGCCGCCGTCGCCGAAACCGACTGTGCTGCCGAAGCCTGCTCCGCCGGCGAAACCGGCTTCGGGCCGTCAGGTTTCGAAGATTCCGGTGGGCGCGCCGCAAACCGGGGCAACCGATTCCTTTTCCCGATGGTGTTCTCAGTGCGAGGGCTCGCAGTGAGGGAGAAAGATCATGGGAATGAAGGGAATCGTCGCGGGCGCCGGTCTGCTCGCGATGACGGCGGGAGTGTTCCTCGCGCCTCAGGCGTCGGCCACCGCGCCGCCGCCGAAACTGTCGGTCAGCCCGGCGAAGGTCGCGCCGGGGCAGGCACTGCACTTCACCGCCAGTTGCCATGGCACGCGGACCGCCGTGACGTCGCCGGGGCTGACCGGTCCGGTCACGCTCTCGGCCCAGTCCGGCGCGACCTACGACGGGCGCGGGAAGGCCGCGGGGAGAACCGGCAAGTTCAAGGCGAGTTTCCGGTGTGACGGCGGGCCGAACCTGCCCGCCGCGAGTGGGACGGCGACCGTCGAGTTCGAGATCGTCTGCCCGCCGCCGACGACCACCACGCCCACCGAACCGCCGTCGAGCAGCAAGCCCCCGTCCAGCAGCCGTCCGCCGTCGAGCAGTGAACCGCCGCCGAGCAGCAGCGCGCCGTCGTCGAGCTCGGCGCGGGTCGTCCCGGCCGCGGTGACGAAGCCGTGCGGCACGCCGGGCAAGACGCCGCAGGTGAAGGTCAAGCCCACCGGTGCCCCGCAAACCGGCGGCGGCGTTTAGTCCTCTGAATGCGCCAAGTAAGTGAAGGCCTCCTTGAGGGACGCAGGGTCCCTCAAGGAGGCCTTCACGGACAACCGCAGGTCAGTCTTCGTCGACCCAGTCGAAGGTCTTCGTGACCGCCTTCTTCCAGTTCCGGTACTCCGACTCGCGGCGGGTCTCGTCCATCGACGGGTCCCACTGCTTGTCCTGCGCCCAGTTGTTGCGGATGTCGTCCTCGCTCTTCCAGAAGCCCACCGCGAGACCGGCCGCGTAGGCCGCGCCGAGCGCGGTAGTCTCGTTGACCACCGGCCGGATCACCGGCACACCGAGGATGTCGGCCTGGAACTGCATGAGCAGCTCGTTGACGACCATGCCGCCGTCGACCTTCAGCGACTTCAGCGGGACACCGGAGTCGGCGTTCATCGCGTCGATGACCTCGCGCGACTGGAACGCCGTCGCCTCCAGGACCGCCCGCGCGATGTGCCCCTTGTTGACGAACCGGGTCAGGCCGACGATCGCGCCGCGGGCGTCGGAGCGCCAGTACGGCGCGAAGAGGCCCGAGAACGCCGGCACGAAGTACGCGCCACCGTTGTCCTCGACGGTCCGGGCGTGCTGCTCGACTTCGGCCGCGGAGCCGATCAGGCCGAGGTTGTCCCGCAGCCACTGCACGAGCGAACCGGTGACCGCGATCGAGCCTTCGAGCGCGTACACCGTGTCGTTCGAGCCGATCTTGTAGCAGACCGTGGTGAGCAGCCCGTTGTCCGACATGACCTTCTCGGTGCCGGTGTTGAGCAGCATGAAGTTGCCGGTGCCGTAGGTGTTCTTCGCTTCACCCGGCGACAGGCACGCCTGCCCGAAGGTCGCCGCCTGCTGGTCGCCCAGGATGCCCGAGATCGGGACCCCGGCCAGCGCGCCCTTCTCCCGGACCTTGCCGTAGGTCTCCGAAGACGACCGGATCTCCGGGAGCATCGACGGCGGGATCGTCATCTCCTCGGCGATCTCGGCGTCCCAGGCGAGCGTGTCGAGGTCCATCAGCATGGTCCGCGACGCGTTGGTCGGGTCGGTGACGTGCACGCCGCCGTCGACCCCGCCGGTCATGTTCCACAGCACCCAGGTGTCCATGTTGCCGAAGATCAGGTCCCCGGCCTCGGCCTTGGCGCGGGCGCCGTCAACGTTGTCGAGGATCCACTTGATCTTCGGTCCGGAGAAGTAGGTCGCCAGCGGCAGGCCCACCTTCGCGCGGTAGCGCTCCTGCCCGCCGCCGAGCGCGCCGAGGTCGGCCACGATCTTGTCGGTGCGGGTGTCCTGCCACACGATCGCGTTGTACACCGGCTTGCCGGTGGTGCGGTCCCAGACCAGCGTGGTCTCGCGCTGGTTGGTGATGCCGACGGCGACGATGTCGCTCGCGACCAGGTCGCCCTTCGCCAGCGCGCCCGCGGCGACGGCCCGCGTGTTCTCCCAGATCTCTTCGGCGTTGTGCTCGACCCAGCCCGCCTTCGGGAAGATCTGCTCGTGTTCCCGCTGGTCCACCGCGACCACCCGGCCGGAGTGGTCGAAGATCATGCAGCGGGTCGACGTGGTGCCCTGGTCGATCGCGGCTACGTACGAAGTCATCTAGAACTCCAGTCTCAGGTGAGGTTGTGGACGGCGAGGAAGAGCAGGGCGGCCAGGGCACCGCCGACCAGCGGGCCGGCGACCGGGATCCAGGAGTAGCCCCAGTTCGGGTTGGCCTTGTTCTTGATGGGCAGCAGGAACGCGTACGCGATGCGCGGGCCGAGGTCGCGGGCCGGGTTGATGGCGTACCCGGTCGGGCCACCGAGGGACTGGCCGATGACCAGCACGACGAACGCCACACCCGCGTAGCCGAGCGCGGAGTTGCCGAAGTTCGGCGTGCCGCCCTCGGCCGTGGCGTTGGCGTACACCGGGCTGAGCAGGATCCACGCGACCAGCACGAAGGTGCCGATGATCTCGGTGACGAGGTTCCACGCCTTGTTCGGGATCTGCGGAGCGGTCGAGAAGATGCCGAGCGTCTCGTCGCGCTGCGGGTGGTCGTCGAACTGCAGCTTGTAGGCGGCCCAGCAGAGCACGGCGCCGAGGATCGCGCCGACCATCTGCCCGGCGAAGTAGATCGGGACGTCCGCCCACTTCGTCTTGTCCGCGATGGCGAGGCCCAGCGTCACCGCGGGGTTCAGGTGCGCACCGCTCGGCGCGGCGATGCTCGCGCCGGCGAAGACCGCGAACGCCCACCCGAGGGTGATCATCACGACGCCACCGTTGTGGCCGTTGTTCTTCCGCAACACGTGGTTGGCGACCACGCCGTTACCCAACAGGATCAGGACCGCCGTTCCCAGCAGCTCCCAGACGAATATGGCTCCCACACTCACCGCTTGACCTCCACTTTGGACATTCCGCGCAGGGTCGAACACGGTGTGCTACGGCGCCCTTGCCGACCCACGTCCGTGGCACGTTACCGTCGCGTATTTGTTCCTTCCAGGCGCCGCGGGAACCAATCCTTCCAAGATCGACGAGGGTTACGCCACACGTGTCACCCGCATAACGGACCGGTCGCGGCCGATCGTGCGATGCTGGAGTCACAGCGGCACAAGGAGGAATGTCACGTGGCAAGCTCTCAGCGCGAAGCCGAAAACAGCCCCGCCAGGCTGGGACCGCTCAAGCGGGAAGAGTCTTGGCAGCGGCTGGGTGAGGACAAGTTCGATCTCGTCGTCATCGGTGGCGGAGTGGTCGGGGCAGGCACGGCGCTCGACGCCGCGACACGCGGCCTGCGGGTCGCCCTCGTCGAAGCGCGAGACCTCGCCTCGGGAACGTCGAGCCGGTCCAGCAAGCTCTTCCACGGCGGGCTGCGCTACCTCGAACAGCTCGAATTCGGTCTGGTGCGGGAAGCTCTGCGGGAACGCGAGCTGATGCTGACGACGATCGCCCCGCATCTGGTGAAGCCGGTCAGCTTCCTGTACCCGCTGACCCACCGCGTCTGGGAGCGTCCGTACACCGCGGCCGGCCTGCTGATGTACGACACGATGGGCGGCGCGCGGTCGGTGCCCGGCCAGAAACACCTGAGCCGCGCCGGTGCGCTGCGGATGGTCCCGGCGCTGAAGCGGTCCGCGCTGATCGGCGGGATCCGTTACTACGACGCGCAAGCCGACGACGCGCGCCACACGATGACCGTCGCCCGCACCGCCGCGCACTACGGCGCCGTGGTGCGCACCTCCACCCAGGTGGTCGGTTTCCTCCGCGAGGCCGATCGCATTTCCGGGGTCCGCGTGCGCGACGTCGAGGACGGCCGGGAGACCGAGATCCACGCCTCCGCGGTGGTCAACTGCACCGGCGTGTGGACCGACGAACTGCAGCGCCTTTCCGGTGGCCGCGGCCGGTTCCGCGTGCGGGCGAGCAAGGGCGTGCACATCGTCGTCCCGCGCGACCGGATCGTCTCGGAATCGGGCATGATCCTGCGCACCGAGAAGTCCGTGCTGTTCGTCATCCCGTGGCGCAACCACTGGATCGTCGGGACCACCGACACCGACTGGAACCTCGACCTCGCGCATCCCGCCGCGACCAAGCACGACATCGACTACCTCCTCGAACACGTCAACACCGTGCTCGCGACACCGCTCACGCACGACGACATCGAAGGTGTCTACGCGGGGCTCCGGCCGTTGCTCGCCGGGGAAAGCGAAGAGACGTCGAAGCTTTCGCGCGAGCACGCGGTCGCGCGTGTCGCGCCGGGACTGGTCGCGATCGCGGGTGGCAAGTACACGACGTACCGGGTGATGGCGGCCGACGCCGTCGACGCCGCGGCCGTCGACCTGCCGGGCAGGCCGCAGTCGTCCATCACGGACAAGGTGCCGCTGCTCGGCGCCGACGGCTACCACGCGCTGGTGAACCAGGCCGACCATCTGGCGGGCGAGCACGGGCTGCACCCGTACCGCGTGCGTCACCTGCTCGACCGGTACGGCTCGATGGTGCACGAGGTCCTCGCGCTCGGCGAAGGACGGCCGGAACTGCTGAAGCCGCTGGAGCACGCTCCGGACTACCTCGGTGTCGAGGTCGTCTACGCGGCCAGCCACGAGGGCGCGCTTCACCTGGAAGACGTGCTCGCGCGCCGGACGCGGATCTCCATCGAGTACGCGCACCGCGGCGTCGACTGCGCCGCGCAGGTCGCCACGCTGGTGGGTGAGGTGCTCGGCTGGTCGAAGGACGAGGAGAAGCGCGAAGTCGAGGTGTACAAGGCGCGGGTCGACGCGGAACGGGAGTCCCAGTCGCAGCCGAGCGACGAGGCCGCCGACGCGTTGCGCTCCGCCGCGCCCGAAGCGCGCTCGGGGATCATCGAGCCGGTGAGTTGACCGTTGCCGCCCAGTGGTGTGCCGCGCGCGCAGGGATCGTTGCCTGATCGAGTGAATCTGGCATAGCGTCGGCCGTCCCAGCCCGCGCGGCCGAAGGCCCCGCTATCGCGGTGGCAGGGCCCCTGTCCGCGAACGGGAGAAGTTTGATCGGCGCCCTGCCGACGTCGATCGCGGCCGCGGGCTCCTTGATCAGGCACAGAGACGGAAGGCGGCCTTGTGGTGTTTCTCGACTCGTCGACGTGGACGGACCGGATCTTCGCCGGCGGTGCCTGGGTGCCGGGCACCGGCGGCACCCGGAAGGTCACGGAGCCCGCGACCGGAGCGGTGCTGGGCAGCATCGGGATCGCCTCGGCCGAAGACGCCGCGAAGGCGGCGGAAACGGCGGCCGAGGCGCAGCGTTCCTGGGCGGCGACACCGCACGTCCAACGGGCCGCGATCCTGCGTAAAGCCGCCCGGCTGTGGTCGGAGTACGCCGACGAGATCCGCTGGTGGAACATCCGCGAGGTCGGCGCCGTGCCGGGTGTCGCGGGCTTTTCGCTGCACGTCGCGGAGCAGGAGTGCTACGAAGCGGCGGCCCTGCCCGGCCGGCCGTACGGTGAACTCCTGCCGAGTGAAGAGCCGCGCCTCTCGATGGCGCGCCGCGTCCCGGCCGGTGTGGTCACGGTGATCTCGCCGTTCAACATGCCGATCATCCTGGGTATCCGCTCGGTCGCCCCGGCGCTCGCGCTGGGGAACGCGGTCATCCTGAAGCCGGATCCGCGCACCGCCGTCACCGGTGGTGTCGTCCTCGCGCGGATCTTCGAGGAGGCGGGGCTGCCGTCGGGCGTGCTGCAGATGCTGCCGGGCGGGGCGGACGTCGGCGAGACGCTCGTGACGCATCCGGCGGTCCGGGTCATCTCGTTCACCGGGTCGACCGGCGCCGGGCGCAAGGTCGGTGAACTCGCCGGAAAGCATTTGAAGCGGGCACATCTGGAGCTGGGCGGGAACTCCGCGCTCATCGTGCTCGACGACGCGGACGTCGACGAGGCCGCCGGGGTCGCCGCGTTCGGCTCGTTCTTCCACCAGGGCCAGATCTGCATGACCACCGGCCGGCACCTCGTGCACGAGCGGCTCTACGACGACTTCGTCGAGCGGCTGGCGGCGAAGGCGGCCGCGTTGCGGGTGGGCGACCCGGCGCGGGACGAGGTCGCGCTCGGGCCGATCATCGACGCCGGGCAGCGGGACAAGATCCACGAACTGGTCACCGCCAGCGTCGCGGCGGGCGCGCGGGTCGCCGCCGGCGCCGAGTACGACCGGCTGTTCTATTCGGCGACGGTGCTCGCCGACGTGCCGCCGACGGCGCCCGCGGTCGCCGAGGAGATCTTCGGCCCGGTCGCGCCGGTCGTGCGGTTCTCCGACGCGGAGGAGGCCATCCGCCTCGCGACGGCGAGCGAATACGGGCTTTCGCTGGGGATCGTCACGCGGGATGTCCTCAAAGGACTGGAGCTCGCGGACCGCGTCCCGACCGGGATCGTGCACATCAACGACCAGACCGTCAGCGATGAGGCGAACAGCCCCTTCGGTGGCGTCGCCGCTTCGGGCACCGGAAGCCGCTTCGGCGGTGCGGCGGCGAACATCGAGGCGTTCACCGAGACCCGGTGGGTCACCGTCCGGAACCCGCCGCCCACCTACCCCTTCTGACCGGCGGATCGCGTTTAGCCCGCTAAACGCAGGTCAGGCGGTACGGCGCCAGCGGATGAGGCGTTCCCCGGTCGGGGCCGGCTCCAGTTCGGGCCCGACCAGGGTGAACCCGCATTTGCGGGCGACCGAGGCGGACACCTCGTTCGTCTCCTCGTAGCGGTAGCTGACCTCGCGCAGGCCGAGCCCGCCGAAACCGAAGCGCAGGGCCGCGTTGAGCGCGGTGCTCGCGACCCCCTTGCCCCGCGACGCCGCGCGCACCCAGACCGACGCTTCCGCGTACCCGGCGTCGAGATCGAGATCCCGCAGGCCGACCTCGCCCAGCAGATCCCCGGTCGTCGGCTCGGCCACCGCCCAGGAACAGCGCTCGTCACCGGCCCACTGGGCGGCGCGCAGCGCGACGTATTCGGTCGCCTCGTCGAGGTCCCGCAATCGGTAGTTCAAGACGTACTTGCGGTGCGTCGGGTCCGCGAAGGCCGCGACCAGCGCGGGACGGTCGTCGAGGGCCTTGTCCGCCCGCAGCTGCCGCAGGTAGTACTCGCCCGCGTTGATCTCCACCGGTTCCACCCTTCGAGGGTAACCGGAGCTTCAGCGACGGCGGCTCATGATCAGCGCGACCGCCAACGGCAACAGGAAGACCAGGAACGTCCCGCGGGTGAAGAAGAACAGCGCGATCGCGACCGCGGCGGCGATCGGCACGGCACTGGCCGTCAGCCATTTCGATGGCTGGACCTCGTTCTTAGCGGACGCCTGCGCGACGCCGGGCATCGGCGGCAGGGGGAGCAGCGCGCTGGGCCGGGGCGAGGGCAGGTCCGTGAACAGCGGTTCGAGCTCGCTCGCCATCCTCGCGGCGCTGACCTTCGCCGACCGCGCACCGAACTCGTCGAGGTCGAGTCTGCCGGTGCGGACATGCTCTTCCAGCGCCTCGAGCGCGTCTTGGCGTTCGGCGTCGCTCAGCCGCATGTCCGGTCTCTCGGCACCCACGTCCCGAGTCTACGGGCGGATCAGCCGTCGAGTTCCCGTCGACGCTGCTTCCCCAGCTTCTTGTGGGAGTTCTCCCAGCCCTTGCCCCAGATGCCCTCGCCGACGGCGCTGATCCCGATCGGGACGAGGATGAACCACCAGGTGATGCCGGTGGTGATGATGAGCGCGATGGTGGCGATGAAGAGGATCGGCAGGAGCGCGCCCATGACGCGTTGCGTCGGGGAGATACCCGCCCACGGCGACACCGGTTTCTCCGGTTCGCCGGCGGGCGCGTCGTAGCGGGGGTGCGGCTCGGGCAGGTCGAGGAAGATTTCGGCCAGCTCGCCGCGGGTTTTGGCGGCGGTGATCCGGGCGGACCGGTCACCGAACTCGTCGATGTCGATCCTGCCGACGGTCATATGCTCGCCGAGCGCGGTCAGCGCGGACTCGCGATCCTGATCACTGATCCGCAGCCGCGGAGACGGAACCTCGCTCACCCTTTCGAGAATAGGCCGGGCGAGGCCCCGTCAACCACGACATTCGTCAGTCTTTGAGCTCGAACAGCTGGGTGCCCTGCGTCACCGCGGCGCCGACCTCGACCGCAAGCCCGGTGACCGTGCCCGCCTTGTGCGCGGTGACGGGGTTCTCCATCTTCATCGCTTCGAGCACGACGACCAGCTCGCCCGCCTCGACCCGCTGGCCCTCTTCGACGGCGACCTTGACGATGGTGCCCTGCATCGGCGCGGTGACCGCGTCGCCGCTCACCGCGGCCTTGGTGCCGCCCGCACGCTTGCGCGGCTTGGCCTTCACGGCCGTCCCGCCGCCACCGGCGTCGAGCGAGAAACCGCCGGGGAGCGACACTTCGAGCCGTCGGCCGCCGACCTCGACGACGACGTTCTGCCGGGGCTGCTCTTCCTCGGCCTCGACGGTTTCCGGGGCCACGAACGGCTCGATGGTGTTCTCGAACTCGGTCTCGATCCAGCGGGTGTGGACGCTGAAACCGTTCTCGTCGCCGATGAACGCCGGGTCGTTCACGATCACGCGGTGGAACGGCAGCACCGTCGCCATCCCGTCGGCGACCATCTCGGCCAGCGCGCGGCGGCTGCGCTCGAGCGCGTTCTGCCGGTCAGAGCCGGTGACGATCAGCTTCGCGAGCATCGAGTCGAACTGGCCGCCGATGACGCTGCCGGACTCGACGCCCGAGTCGACGCGGACGCCGGGGCCGCTCGGCGCGACGAACTTCGTCACGGTGCCGGGGGCGGGCAGGAAGCCGCGGCCGGCGTCCTCGCCGTTGATGCGGAACTCGATCGAGTGGCCGCGCGGTTCCGGGTCCTCGGTGATGCGCAGTTTCTCGCCGCGCGCGATGCGGAACATCTCGCGCACGAGGTCGAGGCCCGTGGTCTCCTCGGACACCGGGTGCTCGACCTGCAGCCGCGTGTTGACCTCGAGGAACGAGATCGTGCCGTCGACGGCGACGAGGTACTCGACGGTCCCGGCGCCGTAGTAGCCGGCTTCCTTGCAGATCGCCTTCGCGGATTCGTGGATGCGCTTGCGCTGCTCGTCGGTCAGGAACGGCGCGGGCGCCTCCTCGACCAGCTTCTGGTGACGGCGCTGCAGCGAGCAGTCGCGGGTGCCGACGACGATGGCGTTGCCGTGCTGGTCGGCGAGGACCTGCGCCTCGACGTGGCGCGGCTTGTCCAGGTAGCGCTCGACGAAGCATTCGCCGCGGCCGAAGGCGGCGATCGCCTCGCGCGTCGCCGATTCGAAGAGCTCGGGGATCTCTTCGCGGGTGCGGGCGACCTTCAGGCCGCGGCCGCCGCCGCCGAACGCCGCCTTGATCGCCACCGGCAGGCCGTGCTCGTCGGCGAAGGCGACGATCTCGTCGGCGTTCGCGGCGGGGTCCTTCGTGCCGGGCACGAGCGGGGCGCCGGCGCGCAGCGCGATGTGGCGCGCGGTGACCTTGTCCCCGAGGTCGCGGATGGCCTGCGGGCTCGGCCCGATCCAGGTCAGCCCGGCGTCGATCACGGCCTGGGCGAAGTCCGCGTTCTCGGAGAGGAACCCGTAACCGGGGTGGACCGAGTCCGCGCCCGATCGCTTGGCGGCGTCGAGCAGCTTGTCGAAGACGAGGTAGCTCTCGGCCGCGGTGGTGCCGCCGAGCGCGAAGGCCTCGTCCGCGAGGCGCACGTGGGGTGCGTCGCGGTCAGGATCGGCGTAGACGGCGACGCTGGTCAGCCCGGCGTCCTTCGCCGCCCTGATCACCCGTACCGCGATTTCCCCGCGGTTCGCGATCAGGATCTTGGTCACCGGACCACCTGTGCCGGCCTGCTCGGTCACGCCGTACCTCCTGCGTTCGCACGTCGGGCCGCCCCGATGCGGCTCCGCAGCAGTTTACGGAAGTTCCCGCTCTGATTAGTGAGAGCAAGGCCACCCGGTGACACTGTTTATAGCAGCGACTCACGGTGCCGTAGTTCTTCTAACAGGCGCTACACCAGGGCTTCGCGGTGCCGCAGTTCTTCCGGAAGATCGGAATCGAGCACGATCAGGTCGTACGGCTGGGCCTGGTGGATCCGGCCGAGGTGCTCGGATTTGACCAGCGCCCACGGCTGATGCGGCCCGCAGCACTCGACCAGACGCTGCACGGAACTGAAGGCGATCAACGCCATCCGGCCGTCCTTGGTCGCGCGGAGTTCGATCTCCGCGCTCGAGTAGTCCTTCGGCTTTTTCGCCGTCGGAAGGAACAGTGCGGTGGGCAGTCCGGGGTTCGTCACAGGAACAACATAGACGTGCACTCTGCGCTAGATCACTTACGCTCTCGGATATGCGGACACAGGAAGCGCGGGCGCCACGATCCGTGCTGCTCACCGCCCTGCTGGCGGTGGTGGTGACGGCCGGCGTGATCGTCACCGTGATCCTGCTCCGCCCGGCCGCTCCGACGCCCGCCGGTGACCCTGGCGTGCCTCCCGTGTCCGATGGTGCCCCAAGTGCGCCCGGGGTGAACTGCGGCGACTCGGTCTGCCGGGAGATCGGCGCGATGACCGTCGGCGGGCTGCCCGTCGTGCTGCTGGCCGACTCCGCGGGGAAGCAGGGGGTGGTCCGGATCGGCGCGGACACCGCGTACCCGCTGATGATCAACGACATGGGGGTCACCCTGAAGGGCGATTCTCTGCGCTGTGTCGACGGCTCGACGCCGGTGTGCCTGGTGCGCGGCGAGACCGGCGGCGGCGCGGCGGGCGAACTGTTCGTCGCGCGCGGCGGGATCTGGCGGGACACCGGGAAGCCGTATTTCTCCGATGCCGGGACGATCGCCCTGAACGACGTGACCGCCGACGGGGTCGCGGACGTGATCGTCGTGCGGCACGAATGTCCCGGCGCGCAGTCCGGGTCGGCGCGGTGCCAGGCGGCGCCGGTGCTCGCGGAGGTCTACGACGTCGCCCGCGGTTCCGTGGGGTGCACGCGGCGGTACACCGCGCCTTCGGAGCTGAGGGGATGGCCGGATGTGCGGCTGTCGAAGGCGGACCTGCGGGCCTGCCCCTGACGGGGAGCAAGGGACCTTTGCTACCACTGGTGGCGGGAGGCGGGGGTGTGTGGAAATAGGGACGTTGAGTGTCCCTATTTCCACACACCCTGTACGCCGCGTAGCGATGCGTACGGACTGTGTGGATTTTGGTGCGTTGGATGACCCGAAATCCACACAGTCGCCACAGCGCGGGGAGCAAGGGACCTTTGCTACCACCGGCGGCCGGTCCCGGCCCAAGTACGTGAAGGCCCCCTTCACTGCGCTAGACGCAGTGAAGGGGGCCTTCACGTACCGGCAGAAGCGTCACGCACCCGCGGTGGCAGGCTCCTTCGCGGAAGAAGTAGCCGCTTCGCCGCTCTCAGTCGGCGAAGGGTCCGTCGGCGAGTTGAGCACCTCGTCGTCCAGAAGGCCTTCGCTGCGAGCGACGACCACCGGCACGACGATCTGGCCGGCGACGTTGGTCGCGGTCCGCATCATGTCCATGATCGGGTTCACCGAGTAGATCAGCGCGATCCCGAGCGCCACCTGCTGCGCGTCGAGGCCGATGAACGCGGTGGTCAGGGTCAGCGCGGTCAGCCAGCCGGTGGTGCCCGCGGTGGCCAGCGCGCCGAGCACGGCGACCACGACGATCCCGACGTACTGCCAGATGTTCAGCGAGACCCCGGACAGGTTCGCGATGAAGATGGCGCCGATCGCGGGGAACACCGCGGCGCAGCCGTCCATCTTCGTGGCGCTGCCCAGCGGAGTCGCGAAGGCGGCGTACGCGGGCTGGACGCCCAGGTTCACGGCGGACTGCCGGGTGAGGGGCAGCGTCGCGGCCGAAGACTGCGAAGCGAACGCGAACTGGATCGCCGTGCCCGCCTTCGAGAAGAACTTCAGCGGGCTGACCTTCGCCACGAACTGGAGCAGGATCGGGTAGACCACCAGCAGCACCACGAGGCAGCCGACGTACACCGCGAGCGTGGTGGTAAACAGCGGGCGGAACAGCGCGTCACCGTAGTTCGCTACCGCGGCGCCGATCAGGCCGACGATGCCGATCGGGGCGAGCCGGACGATCCAGCCGAGGTAGCGCTGGATGATCTCGAAGACGCTGGTGGTGAAGTCGACGAACGGCTTGGCCTTGTCACCGAGGCTGTAGGCCGCCGCGCCGATCAGCACGGCGAGGAAGAGCACCTGAAGCGTCGAGCCTTCGGTGAAGGCGGCGAAGAAGTTCTTCGGCAGGAAGCCTTCGACGAAGGCGCTCCAAGAGCCCCAGTTGTCGACGCTCTTGGTGGCCTTGTCCGCGTTCTTCGCGGTCGCGGCGACGCCTTCGCCGAGACCGCCGCTGCCCGGGTTGAACAGCTTCGCGACGGCGATGCCGATCAGCGACGCGATGAACGAGGTGATCGCGAACCACAGGACGGTCTTGCCACCCAGCCTCGCGGCCTTCTTGCCGCCGCCGAGGTTGCGCAGGCTGTTGATGCCGACCACGATCGCCGTGAAGACCAGCGGGATCACCGCGATCTGCAGCAGCGTCGTGAAGATCGTGCCGATCTGGTCGAGCAGGTCGGTCAGCCAGCTCGCCTCGGTCGTCCTGGCGAGGACGCCGAGCAGGGCGCCCACGACGAGCGAGCCGAGGACCGCCGCCGCGAAGACCCTTGGCCTGGTATAGGTCCGAATGAAAGACACGGGGCGACTCCGGTGCGTGAAGGTTTCCTGATTTCCCGAACGTGAAGAACGTTCGGCGAGGCAGGACTCTTCCGGATCACCCGATCGTGTGGGAGCTGTCTCAGGATGCGGGACGAGTCCAGAGATCGATGACGCTCACACCGACCTCCGTCAGCAACCGCCGGGTCAGCGGCAGGCTGATTCCGATGACGCTCGAGAAATCACCGTCGATGCCCTCGATGAACCAGCCGCCGAGCCCGTCGAGGGTGAAGCCGCCGGCCACCTGAAGCGGCTCTCCGGAAGCGATGTACGCCTCGATCTCTTCTTGCGACGGTGTGCCGAAGCGAACAGTGGTGCCTTCGGTTCCGGAGGCTTCCTTCGTCCTCTCCCCGTTCTCGACGCGGATGATCGCGTGGCCGGTCAGAAGTTCACCGGTCTTGCCCGCCATCGACGCCCAGCGCTCGCGCGCGGCTTCCGGCGTGATCGGCTTCCCGACCATCTCGCCGTTGATCGACAGCATCGAATCGCAGCCCACGATGACCAGGTCGGAGTGGCCGCCCAGCGCCTCGAAAACCGCCTCGGCCTTCGCGGCGGCGAGCGCGCGGACCAGCTCTTCAGGGGCTGGATCGGTCAGCGACGCGGCGACCGCGTCCTCGTCGACGCCGGACACGACGACGCTCGGATCGAAGCCGGCGGAACGCAGGACGCCGAGGCGGGCGGGGGACTGGGACGCGAGAACGAAACGCACGTGAGGAAGGTACTCGACGGCTCGCCGTTGCCCGATTGTGACCTGGAACACCCGAACGTGGAGCTAGTTTGTTGTGGCGCGCAACATATGGATTGTTCGAGCTACGGAGGAACCAATGTCGCCCCGCCTCCGCGTCAGAAGATCTCTTCGCACGACGCAAACCACAGTGCTCGCAGGACTGCTCCTGGCCGGTTCGGCCCTGACCCCGGTGGCGTCCGCCGCCCCGGGACCGCTCTACAAGAACCCGCACGCTTCGACGTCCGCGCGGGTGAACGACCTGCTCAAGCGGATGAGCCTCGACGACAAGATCGGCCAGATGACGCAGGCCGAACGCGGCGCGGTCACCCCCGACCAGGCCGCCGCGCTCAAACTGGGGTCCCTGCTCTCCGGCGGTGGCTCGGTGCCGGCGAGCAACACACCGACCGGGTGGGCCGACATGGTCGACTCGTACCAGAAGGCGGCGGTTTCGACGCCGCTCGGCATTCCCACGATCTACGGCGTCGACGCCGTGCACGGCCACAACAACGTCTACGGCGCCACGATCTTCCCGCACAACATCGGCCTCGGCGCCGCGAACAATCCGCGCCTGGTCGAGAAGATCGGCCGGGCGACGGCGCTGGAAGTCGCCGGAACCGGTCCGCAGTGGGACTTTTCGCCGTGTCTGTGCGTCGCCCGTGACGACCGGTGGGGCCGGACCTACGAATCCTTCGGTGAATCCCCGCGTGACGCCATCGCGAACGCGTCGGCGATCACGGGGCTTCAGGGGCGCAGGCTCGGTGAGAAACCGGGATCAGTGCTCGCGACGGCGAAACACTACGTCGGCGACGGTGGCACGACGAACGGCGTCGACCAGGGCGACACCGAGGTGAGCGAACGAGAGCTGCGCCAGATCCACCTGCCGCCGTTCCGCGAGGCGATCGACCGCGGGGTCGGCTCGGTGATGATCTCGTTCTCCAGCTTCCAGGGAGTGCGCATGCACGCCCAGAAGTACCTCATCACCGACGTCCTCAAGAAGGAACTGCGGTTTCGCGGGCTGGTGATCTCGGACTACAACGCGATCGACCAGATCGACGGCAAGGAGGGTTTCACCCCCGAAGAGGTGCGGCTCTCGGTCAACGCGGGCATCGACATGTTCATGGTCCCGTGGGACGCGCCGCAGTTCATCGCCTACCTCAAGGCCGAAGTCGAGGCGGGGCGCGTCTCGCGCGAGCGGATCGACGACGCGAACCGCCGCATCCTGGCGGAGAAGTTCGAACTCGGCCTGTTCGAGCACCCGTACACCGACCGGTCGCTTCAGAAGACGTTCGGCAGCAAGGAACATCGCGAGCTGGCCCGCCAGGCCGTCCGCGAATCCCAGGTGCTGCTGAAGAACGACGGTGTACTGCCGCTGGCGAAGACGAACAACAAGATCTTCGTCGCGGGCAAGAACGCGAACGACATCGGCAACCAGGCGGGCGGCTGGACGCTCACCTGGCAGGGACAGAGCGGCCCGGTGATCCCGGGCACGACCATCCTCGACGGCATCAAGTCGGGGGCGGGGAAGGGAACCACGGTGACCTATGACCGTGCGGGTGACGGAATCGACGGCAGCTACCAGGTCGCCGTCGCCGTGGTGGGCGAAACGCCGTACGCCGAAGGACAGGGAGACCGGCCGAACGGCTTCGGACTCGACGCGGAAGACCTCGCCACGATCGCCAAGCTGAAGAGCTCCGGTGTCCCGGTCGTCGTGGTGACCGTGTCCGGCCGCCCGCTCGACATCGCCGCGCAACTGCCGCGGTTCGACGGGCTGGTCGCGGCCTGGCTCCCGGGCAGCGAAGGCGCCGGCGTCGCCGATGTCCTTTACGGCGACTACAACCCGACCGGGAAGCTGACGTTCAGCTGGCCGGTCAGCGCGGCGCAGGAACCGGTGAACGTCGGTGACGGCAAGAAGGCGCTGTACCCGTACGGCTACGGCCTGCGGTACCGCCGGTAGCCCGATGTCAGGAAAGGGTCGTTCAGGACGAAAAATGTCATGAACGACCCTTTCCTGACATTTGCGGGAGCAGGGGTCAGGCGGCGCTGGCGGCGGGTTCGCGAGCGGGCGGGTGGGGTGCCCGCGAAGAGCGCCGCATGGTGAGCGCGGCGACCACGCCCAGCGCGAGCACCGCGGCCGGAAGCAGCAGCGCCACCCGTGCCGCGTCGGTGAGTCCATTGTGGACGGCTTCGAGCGCGAGCCGCTGAGCCTGCTCGGCGACACCGGGCGGCAGGCCGGGGAAAGCGGCCGCGCCGGAGGGACCGAACTCACCGGTCGATTCCGCGGCCTTCGCGACGCCTTCCGCGAACGGCGCCCGGTACTGCTCCGGCAACGCGCTCGCGGCCGATGCCGCCTCGCCGGCGATCGATGCGCTGATCCGTGCCTGCAGCAGCACACCGACGGCCGCGCTGCCGAGCACGCCGCCGACCTGCCGGGCGGTGTTGAAGATGCCCGACGCGGTCCCGACGAGCCGTGGTTCGACCGAACTCATCGCCAGATTGCCCATCGGCGCGAAGATGAAGCCGATGCCGACGCCCGCGACCACCAGCGCCGGGGTGAGTGCCCACGCGTTCGCGCCCGCTTCGGCGATCAGGGCCGTCAGGCCCAAGCCGGCGGCGAGCGCGGTGAGCCCGACGATCAGCAGGATCTTCGCGTTGACCCTGTCCGAAGCGCGGCCGACGAACGGGCCGATCAGACCACCCAGCAACGACATCGGCGCGAACACCAGGCCGGACATCGTCGGTGACGCGCCCAGTACGGCCTGGAGGTAGATCACCAGCGGCAGGAACATGCCGGTCATCGCGAAGCCGACGGTGACCGCCGTCAGCGCCCCGGCCGAGAAGTTACGGTTCGCGAAAACGCCGAGCGGGAGCAGCGGTTCGCGGCGGTTGAGCCGTTGCCACGCCACGAAAGCGACCAGAAGGGCGATGCCGAAGCCGATGATCTCGAAGACGGTGACCGGCCCGAACACGCGTCCCCAGTCGTAATGCTGTCCATTTTGGACGCCGTAGACGACGCAGAACAACCCGGCGCCGGACAGCAGGATCCCCGGGACGTCGAAGGAATGCGAGTGTTTCGGCTGCCAGTCCGGCACCTTGAGCAGCGCCAGCGCGATCGCGACCACACCGACCGGCAGGTTGACGAAGAAGATCCATTCCCAGCCGAGGTGGTCGACGAGTACGCCGCCGAGCACCGGCCCGACGATGGCCGCGATCCCGGCGACACCGCTCCAGAGTCCCATCGCGGGGCCGCGTTTCGACGGCGGGAACAGATGGCTGATGAACGCCAGGGTCTGCGGCGTCATCAAAGCGGCGCCGAGGCCTTGCACCGCGCGGGCCGCGATCAGCGTTTCGACCGAACCGGACACGCCGCACCACAGCGAGGCCAGCGTGAACACCACGAGCCCGGCCAGGTAGACGCGTTTCGGACCGAATCGGTCGCCGAGACGGCTGGCGAACAGCATCGGCACCGCGTAGGTGAGCAGGTAGACGCTGATCACCCAGACGATCGCGTTCAGCCCGGCGCCGAGTTCCCGCAGCATCGCGGGGATCGCGGTCGAAACGATCGTGGTGTCCAGCAGGATCATGAAGAAACCCAGGCACAGCGCGGAAAGCGCGGCCCAGGGATTAGCTTGTCTTGCGTTCATCACTGTCGTCCTCGGTGACCAGGTTCAGCTGCGGCGTGCAGTGACCCTGGAACCGGATGCGGCCGGATTCCAGGTCTGCGACGAGTTTCTGGGTCCACTCGAGCTCGAAGGCCCGCCGCGCGGTGGCGTAGGACCAGTCGAGCCAGTAGATCTCCGGGAGCTTGTGCTCGTTGACCAGGTTTTCCAGCACGACCTGGTCGGAGGCGATGGCGGCCTGTAGTCGCAGCACACGGTGCTTGAGCTGGGTGAGCGACATCTCCGGGCCGAGCTCGTCGATGACGGCGAGCGCGCTGAGGTACTCCGGGTACTCCTCGGCGGGGTTGGCCAGCATGTCCTGCGCCCGGGCGACGAACTCGTCGCGGCCGGTGTCCGTCATCGCGTACACGGTGCGTTCGGGGCGCTTCCCGTCCCGTTGTGTCTCGACGACCTCGACGAAACCGTTCTGCACCAGGCGATCCACCGTGTGGTAGAGCGAGCCGGCCTTCACCTTCACGCGTGTGTCGACGAAGCGCTCGCGCATCAGCTGCGCCATCTCGTACGGATGCATGGGCCGCTCATGCAGGAGTTCGAGCACCGCCATGGCGAGCGGGGTGAGCTTCGCGGCCATGATTGTCCCCCTTGGAAGATTCCCTGCTGATTATTCCTTGTGGAATATATGCCAGGCAGCGTTGAATCTTCAAGGGGGGTGTCGGTGCTTCGGCCGGCCGCTAGTCGAGCGGTCGCGGCCCGATCTCGCGTTCGAGGAAGCGGTGGTACTCGATGGCCGCGATCGAGTTCTCCAGCTGTTCGAACGTCGGCGCGGGGAGCGCGCCGTTGAAGACGATGGTCAGGCTCTTCCGCGGGATGTTGATGACATACGGATCGACGTCGAGTTCTTCGCAGTGCCCGCGCAGGACGGCGGTCCAGTGGTCGAGGTCCTCGTCCTCGCCGAGGTGTTCCCACCGCGCGACGATCCAGTTGCCGTTGATCAGCTGGCCCGCCATCTCCCGCGGATCGTGGACCATGTACGGCTCGGCGACGTCGTTCATCGTCCGAGGTGTTCGAGGAGCGCGGCGAAGGACTCGGCCGGGAGTACCAGGATCGGCCGGGTCTCGTCCGGCAGCGCCCACTGCTTGGTGTCCCGGATGCCCACCAGGCCGGGCGCGGTGCCGACCTCGACGCAGGCGTTCTCTTCCCAGTGGGTGTAGGTCGATTTGTGCCAGCCGGTCATGTTCTCGTGCCAGGTGGTCATAGGAGGGCCTTTCCCCAGTGACTGTTTCGGCAAGTAGACGGGTTGCGCGGCAGCAAGGTTGGCGAGATCGGGTGATCTGTGCCGATCGGTCGGTGAGCGGCTCCGATGATCGCGTTCGGCGCACGGAAAGGGACCTTCACCGACAGCTGCTTTACATACGATGCACTCTCGGAGTGCATAAGGCCAAGGGTCTTAGGTCACCGAAGTGAACCGGCCGCGAGCTGTCGGTAGTCGGCGGCGATGCGCGTCAGATGTCCGCAGGCGATGTCGCCGTAGGTGGCGTAGCGCTCGACCTCGGCGAAGTTCTTTTCGTAGTCGGTGACTTCGCGTTCGTCCGTGACGAGGGCCGTGGCCGTCTGCGTCCCGAGGAGTACCGCGCGCGAGTCGTAGATGTCGAAGCCGTGGAGGACGGGGACCGACACCGGGGTGGTCCACGGGATCACGCCGAGCCGGACGCGATCGCGGCGGGAGATCTCGATGAGGTGGCCGAGCTGGGCCAGCATGGTCTCCGCGCCGCCCATGTTCCAGCGCAGCGCGCCTTCGGTGAGCACGAAATGGAACCGGCGATTCGAATCGAGGATCCGCTGACGCTCCAGCCGGGCCTCGACCGTCTGGTCGCGTTCGTCCTCCGGCAGCGTGTCGCTGAACAGCGCGGTGATGTAGTCGCGGGTCTGGAGCAGGCCGAACACGATCGTCGGCTGGAAACTCCGGATGCGGGCGGAGGCCGTCTCGATCTTGCCGATGCGCTGCTGCATCCGCCAGGCACCGCGCTGAAAGACGACGCGGGCGGACGCCGCCTCCTCGCGGAGGTCCCGGGTGATCGCGACCAGCTCCCGCCGGACCTTCGCGGGGGCGTGATAGACGCGGCACAGTGCGACGACCTGGTCCTCGGTCGGCATGAACGCGCCGGTCTCGACGCGCGACACCTTCGACTGACTGAGGCCGGTGAGTCTCGCGGCTTCGGTACCGGACAGCCCGGCGGCCTTGCGCAGACGGCGCAACTCGGTGGAGAGGTGGTCCTGGTTCGTCACGCACGGCTTTCTGAGGCGATCGCGGTCGGCAGGACTGTCACGATAGCCCGCCGAGCCCCTCTCAGCGAGGAAGCGCCGAAGCGCGCCAGGCGCCCTCTCCGGGAGCGAGCGGAGCCCGTACGAGCGAAGCCTTGTCCGCCCACCACGAATCCCGTTTCGGCGCCGGTTCCGGTGCCCGCGCACCGGCCGCCGCCGCGACGACGGCGGTCAGCGCGGCGAGCTCGGCGTCGTCCGGGTTGCCCCGGACGACGCGCAGCAGCGGCGTTTCGGGCGCGGTCACAGCGGGATGTTCCCGTGCTTCTTGGGCGGCAGCGACTCACGCTTGCCCTGGAGCAGCGAGAGCGCCTTCGCGACGTGGCCGCGGGTGTGCGCGGGCACGATCACCGAGTCGACGTAACCGCGCTCGGCCGCCGCGTACGGGTTCAGGAGGGTGTCTTCGTACTCCTGGATCAGCTCTGCCCGCAGCGCGTCGACGTCCTTGCCGTCGGCGGCGGCCGCGGCGAGCGTCTTGCGGTGCACGATGTTCGCCGCGCCCTGCGCGCCCATGACCGCGACCTGCGCCGTCGGCCAGGCCAGGTTGATGTCCGCGCCGAGGTGCTTCGACCCCATGACGTCGTACGCGCCGCCGTACGCCTTGCGGGTGATGACGGTGACGAGCGGGACGGTCGCTTCGGCGTAGGCGTAGATCAGCTTCGCGCCGCGCCGGATGATGCCGTTCCACTCCTGGTCGGTACCGGGCAGGAAGCCGGGCACGTCGACGAAGGTCAGCACCGGGATGTTGAACGCGTCGCAGGTGCGCACGAACCGCGCGGCCTTCTCGGAGGCGTCGATGTCGAGGCAGCCGGCGAACTGGGTGGGCTGGTTCGCCACGATGCCGACGCTGCGCCCGTCCACCCGGCCGAAGCCGACCAGGATGTTGGGCGCGAACAGCTCGTGCACCTCGAGGAAGTCACCGTCGTCGACGACGCGGTTGATGACCTCGTGCATGTCGTACGGCTGGTTCGGCGAGTCCGGGATCAGCGTGTCGAGCTCGCGGTCGGTGTCGGTGACGTCGTCGAAGAACCCACCGGGAGCGGAGCCGGTCTCGAACAGCGGCGCTTCGGACAGGTTGTTCGCCGGGAGGAACGCGAGCAGTTCCTTCACGTACGCGATGGCGTCTTCGTCGTCGGAGCCGAGGTAGTGCGCGACACCCGAACGGGTGTTGTGCGTGCGCCCGCCGCCGAGCTCCTCGAAGGAGACCTCTTCGCCGGTCACGGTCTTCACGACGTCGGGGCCGGTGATGAACATGTGCGAGGTCTTGTCGACCATCACCACGAAGTCGGTCAGCGCGGGGGAGTAGACGTGCCCGCCCGCGTTGGCGCCCATGATCAGCGAGATCTGCGGGATGACGCCGGACGCCTTGACGTTGCGGTTGAAGATCTCGCCGTACAGGCCGAGCGAGACGACGCCTTCCTGGATCCGCGCGCCGCCGCCCTCGTTGATGCCGATGATCGGGCGGCCGGTCTTGATCGCCAGGTCCATCACCTTGACGATCTTCTCGCCGTACACCTCACCGAGTGAACCGCCGAAGACGGTGACGTCCTGGCTGAACACGCACACCGGACGGCCGTCGACGGTGCCGTAGCCGGTGACGACGCCGTCGCCGTAGGGGCGGTTCTTCTCCTGGCCGAAGTTGACCGAGCGGTGCTTCGCCAGCTCGTCGAGCTCGACGAAGGAGCCCTCGTCCAGCAGCAGGTCGATCCGCTCGCGGGCGGTCTTCTTGCCCTTGGCGTGCTGTTTCTCCACCGCCCTCGCGGAACCCGCGTGCACCGCCTCGTCATACCGGCGGTACAGGTCGGCCAGCTTGCCGGCCGTCGTGTGGATGTCCGGTTCGTCCTCGGGCGGCGTCCCGAGCGGCTCCGTCGCACTGCTCATGAAACCGCAGCCTAGCTACTCGACGGTCACTTCGCGTGTGGCGTAGGCAACGTCTCGGTACAGGTGGTCGTGAGTGGCGTTTCGTGTTCTAACCCGAAACGCCACTCACGAGGTTCGAAGGGCCGAGGCCTGGCGGTGACGCGGCTCGGAACTCGCGTGATTGAAGCCGTAACTCGCGTGATCAGCGGCGTAACACCCGAGTGCGGCATCCAGTCACGCGAGTTACGTGTCCGATCACGCGAGTGACGGCCTCGATCACGCCGCGACGCGGTTGGCTCTAACCCAGAACACGGACTTGACCGGTCACTGGACCGAGGCCCGCACCAGCCCGGACTCATAGGCCGCGATCACGAGCTGCGCCCGGTCCCGCGCCGCGAGTTTGTGCAGGAGATGGCCGATATGCGTCTTCACCGTCGCCAGCCCGAGGTGCAGGGTCCCGGCGATCTCGTCGTTCGACAGGCCCCGCGCGATCAGGCTCAGCACCTCGCGTTCGCGCGTGGTGATGTTGTCCAGCGACGCCGCGACGCGCTGGCCGGGTTCGGGCAGCCGGGCGAACTCCGCGATGAGCCGTCGCGTGATCGAAGGGGCGAGAAGCCCTTCGCCCGCCGCGACGACGCGGATCGCGGTCAGCAGTTCGGCGGGCGGGGTGTCCTTCAGCAGGAAGCCGCTCGCGCCCGCGCGCAGGGCCGAATAGACGTAGGCGTCGAGATCGAACGTCGTCAGCATCAGCACGTGGACGCCTTCGGTGGCGGCCGACGCGCAGATCCGCCGGGTCGCTTCGATGCCGTCCAGCTCCGGCATGCGGACGTCCATCAGCACGACGTCGGGACGTTCCTTCTCGGCGAGTTCCGCGGCCTCCGCGCCGTCGCTCGCCTCCCCGACGACTTCGAGGTCCGGCGCGCTGTCGACGAGCACGCGGAAGCTGCCGCGCAGCAACGCCTGGTCGTCGGCGATCAGTACGCGGATCATCGTGTCCCCACTTCCTTGGCGGCGTACGGAAGCCGCGCGAACACCCGGAATCCCCCGGCGGGCAGCGGGCCCGCCTCGAAGTCACCACCGTAGACGGCGACGCGTTCGCGCATGCCGATCAAGCCGTGCCCGCCCACGGCGGGTGGCGAGCCTTCGCCGCGCCCGTCGTCGACGATTTCGACGCTGACCTCACCGGGGCCTTCGGTGATCGTGACCCGGCACGCGGACGGTCCCGCGTGCTTCACGACGTTGGTCACCGCCTCCTGCGTGATGCGGTAGACCGAAAGCGCGACACCTTCGGGCAGATCGTCCACGGCCTCGCCGGTCAGCTCGACCCGCACCCCGGCTTGTCCGGCGCGTTCGGCCAGGGTCCGCAGATCGGCGAGTTTCGGCGCGGGCCCGAGCGCGGCCTCGGGCGTCCCGTCACCGGAACGGAGGACGCCGAGCATCCGCCGGAGTTCGACGAGGGTCTCGCGGCTGGTGAGTTCGATGACCCGCAACGCCTCGCGTGCTTCTTCGGGCTGTTGCTCCGCGACGTGGTTGCCGACGGCCGCCTTGACCGCGATCAGGCTCATGCTGTGGGCGACGACGTCGTGCATCTCGCGCGCGATGCGCAGCCGTTCGTCGGAAACCGCCTGATCGGCCTGGGTTTCGGCGAGCTGGGCCAGGTTCGCGCGTCGTTGCCGGGTCATCCAGCCCAGTGCCCACGAGCCCGCGACCCCTCCACCCGCGAAGGCCGTCGACGCGATCGTGTTCGGCCCGAGCCGCAGCACTTCGAAGACCATGACGACGACGAGCCCGAGTCCCATCGCGATCAGCGAGCGGGCCCGCGGGTGTTCCAGCGCCACGGTGTACAGGGCGCATCCGGTGGCCAGGAGTGCGGCCGGGGCCAGCCCGTTGCCGGCGATCAGCGCCGGGACGAGGCTGCCCAGGCCGAGACCGTAGGCGAGCAGCGGGCGGTGCCGCCGTAGCGCGACCGCGATCCCGCTGGCGGCGACCGTCGCCCAGGCGAGCCACATCGGGATGACGACGAGGAACGTCCAGGTCTGCGCGGCGAGGTTCCCGCCGACGGCCACGACGAGCACCAGCGCGAGGAGCCCGTCGATCGTGTACGCCACCCGCTGGGAGAGCGCCGACGGCTGTTTCATACGGCGAACTCAACCAGAAGGGCGACGCTTCCGCGTCCGTCCGGTGGAGGTCATCCCCAGGGTGGAGATCAGCTCCCGTGAGCCGCCGCGAAGAACTCCTTCAGCCTCTCTCGCCAGCTTCGCAGCGCTTCGGGCACGACGTCGTCCTGTCCGGCGGGGACGGTCTGGGTCAGCTCGACCATGGTGCCGTCGAGCTCGGAGTGGCTGAACTCCCAGCGGACGACGCCGCCTCGCGGCAGGCTGATCTCCAGCAGCCGCGGCGGTTCTTCGCGGACGACCGTCCCTTCGGCCTTGTCGGACGCGAGAAGTGCCCAGACCTCGTCGAGCGGCTTCCAGATCAGGTCGCGGCGGAAGCGGATCACCTTGCCGTCGTCGGTTTCCAGGACCTCGCCCTCGGCGAGCCCGAATTCTTCGGTGTAGGCCTCGATCGGCCCGACCCAGTCCTGCGGCGGCTCGTGATCCACGCCGTCGAGCAGGGCCGAGAGCGCGACGAGGCAGCTGTCCCAGCCTGCGGCCGTGCGGCCCGCGGCGATCCTGGCGATGGCGGGTTCGCCCCGGCCGAACGTATGCGTGAACAGCAGACGGCAGCCGTCACCCTCCGGGATGATCTCCCAGCGCAGCACGTCTTCGTTCCAGCTGAACGCGAAGACGCGGGGTTCGTCGGCTTCGAGGACTTCACCCGCAGTCGGCTTCTCTTCGCCCTCGAAGGTGAACTCGATGGTCCCGCCCGGTCGCAGGTCGACGGTGACGGCGGCGGGGAACCAGTTCGCGAGCTCCGACGGTGCGGTGATCGCCCGCCAGACGCGTTCCGGCCGATGCGCGAGACGACGTTCGATCCGCAGCGCCGGACGTTCTCCGACGGTTTCCAACCGGGCGCGAGCGTTCACGGTTACCTCCTAATGTGCCGTGAGGGAAATATAACCGCGACGTAATACTTGGTCAACCGATGAGGTGGACGCCGATCCCGCTCCGTCCCGGAGCCAGGTCTTCGCGCAGGACCAGATCGCCGTCGTAGTCGCCGCCGTTCTGGCGGCGGAACGGGATCGGGTCCTGAGTGGACAGTGTCCGCAGTCGTTCGCGCAGCGATTCCGCGGCGGCTTCGTATCGCGCGGGCGAAACGCGGTCGGCGCCGCAGATCGTCAACGGGGGCAACACGGACATGCCCGCGTACCACAGTGTTCCGTGCTGCAGCGGGAACAGCAGATCGCCGATCTCGCCGTTCACGCCGCGCGGTCCGATGGTGGCTTCCGGCGCGCCCGCGGTCAGCACGACCATGGCGCGCTTCCCGGCCAGCGCTCCTTCGCCGTAGCGCGCCGTCCGGCCGTCGGGGCGTTGGACGCCGTAGGCGAAACCCTTGACGAAGACGCGGTCGAACCAGCCCTTGAGGATCGCGGGCATTCCGTACCACCACAACGGGAATTGGAAGATCACGGTGTCCGCCCACGCCAGCTTTTCGTGCTCTGCGCGGATGTCCTCGCCGAGTTCGCCCGTCCGGAAGGCGTCCTTCGACGTCGAGCCGACGATGAGCCGATCCGCGGAAGCCGCCCGGCCGAAGTCGTCGGCGTCGACGACGGGCTTCCATTTCATCGCGTACAGATCGGATTCCCGGACGTTCGCGCCTTGCGCGCGGAGGGTGCGCACCCCTTCGTCGCGCAATGAGCCGCCGAGGGAACGGGGTTCGGGGTGGGCGAAGATCCACAGCACGTTCATGGTCCCACCGTCGCGCGGTCCCGGCGCCGAAACGAGTGGCCCGATGGACAACATGTGCAAGAATCGAGCCATGGGCTTTTTCGCGCATCCCGGCCGTCACCGGGTCGCCGTGCTGGTGCGGCACGGCATGCTGGTGATGGAGCTGGGCATCGTCACCCGGCTGTTCGGCACGGCCAAATCGGCCGACGGCGAGCCGCTCTACGAAGTCGTCACCTGCACACCGGAACCCGGGCAGATCCGGACCGACGCCGACGTCACCATCTCGGTCGCGCACGGGCCGGAAGTGCTGGCCGAGGCCGACACGGTCGTCATCCCGGCGTCGTCCACCGAATACGAACCCTCGGGGCACGACCTCACCGAACCGCTCGCGCGGGCGCTGGAGCTGATCCGGCCGGAGGCCAGGATCGCGTCGATCTGCACGGGTGCCTTCGTGCTCGCCGCCGCCGGCCTGCTCGACGGGCGGAAGGCGACCACGCACTGGCGTTCGGCGCTGGACTTCCAGGCGAAATTCCCGAAGGTCGCCCTCGACCCGAATGTGCTCTACACCGACGACGGGAACGTGCTGACCGCGGCGGGCGTCGCGTCCGGGATCGACCTCTGCCTGCACATGATCCGCTGCGATCACGGTGCCGCGGTCGCGAACGAGGTCGCGCGCGGAACGGTCGTCTCGCCGCATCGCGAGGGCGGGCAGGCGCAGTTCATCCGGCGGCCGGTCCCGGAACCGCAGTCCTCGTCCACGGCGACGGCGCGGGCCTGGGCGCTGGAGAACCTCGACAGGCCGCTGACCCTGCGTGAGCTGGCGGCGAAAGAGGCGATGAGCACGAGGACGTTCACGCGGCGATTCCGCGACGAGGTCGGGATCTCGGCGTTGCAGTGGCTGACCCAGCAGCGGATCGAACGGGCGCGCCAGCTGCTCGAAGAGACCGATCTGCCGGTGGACAAGGTCGCCGCCGAGGCGGGTTTCGGCACCGCCGCGTCGCTGCGTCAGCATCTGCAGGCCGCGCTGGGCGTCTCACCGAGCGCGTACCGGAACACCTTCCGCGAAGCCGTCTAGCCCAGACTGACCTCCTGGTAACTTACCCGGAAATAAGTTCCGGAGGTGGTTCGTGAAGGCTCTCAAGATCGCCGAACGGGTGTTGTTCGGCGCCGCCGCGATCGGCACGGTGTACTCCGCCAGAACGGGCAATCGGAAGCTGCAACTCGCGACCAAGCCCGCCGCGGTCCCGGTGCTCGCCGCCCGGGTCGCGCGTTCGCGGGGGCTCGCGCCGGGGGAGAAGGGGCTGCTCGTCGCCGCGTTGATCGCGGCCGGCGCGGGTGACCATTTCATGGGCCGCTCCGACGAGGATCGCGAGCTGATCAAGGGTGCGACCTCGTTCGGCGTGATGCAGGTGCTGTACTCCGCGCTGCTCTGGCGTCGCGGAGCTCGTCCGCGCACGGCGACGGCGACGCCGCGGCTGGCGGCGTGGGCGTCGGCCGCGGTCGCGATGGCGTTGCCGAAGCCGTCTCCGGTGTCTTCGGTGCTTTCGGTCTACGGAGGTCTGCTGAGCACGACGTCGACCCTCGCGGCGGATCCGGTGCTGGCGCCGAAGGCCAAGGTCTCGGGCGGGATGGTGATCCCGTCGGGCGACCGCCGGACCTGGATCGCCGCCGGTGCGCTGCTGTTCTCCGCTTCGGATCTGGCGATCCTGATCCGCCGCGACTTCGTCACGAGTGAGCGGGTGCGGGCCAATCTCGAAACCTTCGTGCTGACCTCGTACCTGGCGTCGCAGTGGCTACTCGTCGAGGGGATGACCGCCGAAAGTTAAGCACTTACTTGACTATCGCTCGGCGTGGGCGGATAGTTAAGCATGTGCCTAACCAACGGATGGACCAGGTGTTCAAGGCGCTGTCCGACGGGACGCGGCGCGAAATGATCGAGCGCCTCACCCGGGGACCCGCCTCGGTGGGGGAGCTCGCACAGCCGCTGTCGATGTCGCTGCCCGCCGTGATGCAGCACCTCCAGGTGCTGGAGGCGAGCGGGCTCGTCCGGTCGGAGAAGGCGGGGCGCGTCCGCACCTGCCATCTCGAACCGGACGGCCTGCGGATGGCCGAGGAGTGGCTCGGCGGACAGCGCACCGGCTGGGAACACCGGCTCGATCGTCTTGGTGGCTTTCTGAACTCCGACGAAGGGAACAGGTCATGACCGTCAAACACGCCACGTTCACCCTCGAGCGCGTCTACCCCGTTCCGCCGGAACGTGTTTTCGCGGCCTGGGCCGATCCCGCCGCGAAAGCCGGCTGGTTCACCGTGCCGGGCGGCGAGCATTCCCTGGACTTCCGCGTCGGTGGCCGCGAGATCACCACGGGTCCCAATGGCGACGGCCGGAAGCTGATCGCCGATTCGCGGTACGAGGACATCGTCGACAGCGAACGGATCGTCTACTCCACGACCTTGTCCACCGACGACGTCCTCGCGACCGTCTCGCTCACGACGGTGCTGCTCGAAGCCGAAGCGGACGGGACCCGGCTGACGCTGATCGAGCAGGGCACCTTCCTCGACGGACAAGAAGAACCGGCCTGGCGCGAGCAGGGAACCGGATGCTGGCTCGACGCACTGGGGAAGGCTTTGTCGGCAGTATGAACACATGCTGACCGCTGAGCTGATCGTCGACAGCCGAGTCCCGTCGAACCCCGCGCTCTCCGCCGACGGGCGGTGGGTCGCCTACCAGGTCGACACCATCGCGAAGGGCGTCCCCGAGATCTGGCTGGCGGCCGTCGACGGGAGCGAAAAGCCCCGGAAGCCGGCCGAGGGTTTCGCGCCCCGGTGGTCGGCGGATTCGCTCTACTTCCTCCGGGACGGCCTGATCCACACGGTGGACGGGCCGCTGTTCGGCTGGGGGAGCGAGATCACCGCGTTCCTCCCGATGCGCGACCGGATCGTGTTCGTCGCCGAGGACGAGGCGCCTGCCGCGGAAATCTGGGTCTGGAGCGAGAGCTTCCGTCCGGCGCGGCTCCGGAGCTTCGATCGGCGGACCGGGAAGATCACGACACTGGTCGAAGAGCACGTCGTCGACGTCGCCCGCCGTCAGGACGACGGGGCACTCGCGGTGCTGACCTGGCTCACCCCGGAGCTCGATCCCAGTGGGCTCGAACCCCGGCTTTCCGTTCTGGACTTGAAAACCGGCGAGCGGCGTGACCTCGGGAGGACCGCGGTCGAAGCCACGAGCCCGGTCTGGTGGCGGGATGGCGACGACTGGCACGTCGCCTATCTCGCGACGCCGGAGATGGTCGGTGGCTGGGCGGTCTTCGACGTGCCCGTGGACACGGCTGAACATCGGAACCTGACGCCGGAATCGGCCTGCCCGATCAGGCTCGTGCAGGCCGATTCCGGTGCTCCGCTGATGCTCGTCGCAGACGGGCTCGACACGGCCCTCCACCGGCTCGGATCGGGCGAAGTGGCTTTCTGGCGCGGACAAGCCGACGCCGTCGCGTCGAACGGCGAGGTCGTGGCCATCGTGCTGAGCACCGCGCACCGGCCGAAGGACGTCCATTGTGGACTGATCGGTGAGCCTCCGGTGCGAGTGAGCGATACGGCGCCGGAGTTCGCCGACGTCACTTGGGGTACGCAGGAACGCTTGTCCTACAAGGCTTCCGACGGGCTCGCTCTGGACGGTTTACTCGTTCTCCCTCCGGGAAAGACCCGGGACGACGGCCCGTTCTCGCTGATCACCTTGCCGCACGGTGGGCCGTACGATCGGTACGCCGACGGCTTCCGGCTCGGCTGGTTTCCTTCCGCGCAATGGCTCGCATTGGCGGGGCACGCGGCCTTCCTGCCGAATGCCCGTGGGGGACAAGGACACGGACACGAATTCGCCGCCGCGGTCGGGGCACGAGTCGGACTGGAGGAATGGAGCGATCTCGAAACCGGCATCGATCTGCTCGTCGCCGAAGGGGTGGCGGATCCGGAGCGGCTCGGCATCGCGGGCTGGAGCCACGGCGGGTTCGTGTCGGCCTGGGCCGTCGCCCGGACCAGGCGGTTCAAGGCGGCGTTGATGGGCGCCGGAATCTGTGACTGGGGGATGCAAGCCGCGACCGGCGAGCTCGGCCCGCTCGAAGCGGCGCTCGGCGGGAGCACCGGCTGGGAAGGGACCGGCCCGCACCGGCACGATCAGCTCAGCCCGATCTCCTTCGCTTCGAAGATCGAGACCCCCGTGCTGATCGTGCACGGTGCGGACGACACGAACGTCCCACTGTCCCAAGCGGAATTCTTCCACCGCGCGCTACGCCACTTCGGCGTGGAGCATGACTTCGTGGTCTATCCCGGCGAAGGACATTCGATCCGCGGGCGGGCGCACCAGTTGGATCTGCTTCGCCGCACCCGCGACTGGTTCGCGCGGCTGCTCTAACCTTGCGGCTCGCCGGGGACGTACGTGCCGAAAGTCCATTCGTACCCTTCGAGATCGTCGACGCGGCAACGGTAATTTCCCCATTCGGTGTTCTCCGGCTTCCAGACCGTCGTCGCGCCGGCGTCGACGGCGGAAGCGAAGACGGCGTCCACGGCCTCTTGCGTCGGAAGGCTGACGTAGAGGCCGTGGCCGACCGTTTCGCCCTTGCGGGCCGGGCGGTCGTAGTCCTCTTCCGCGCTGAACACGATGATCCGGACTTCGCCGCGCCGCAGTTCCGAATGCAGGATCAACCCCTTGTCGTCGGGGTACTCCGTGGTGGTCTCGAAGCCGAAGGCGCGTTCGAGCCAGCGAAGGGCCTTGGGGGCGTCGTTGTAAGCGAGGTAGGAGTGGAGGGAGGCGGGACGTTCCTTGGTCTCGGTCATGGGCACAGCCTCGCAAGCGATGAGGACATCTACAGTCCTCGATTCGTCACCGAAGAAGGCGAATGCCGAGCACGGTGATGAGCGCGCTGGACGCCAGCGCGGTCGCCAGCCGCCCGCGTCGTCCGGTCAGCGCCTTGCCGAGTACGGCACCGCCGCCCGCGAGGAACACTTGCCAGCTGGCCGAGGCCGCGAACGCCGCGAGCACGAAGACGACGTGTTCCGCTCCGCTCGCCGCGGCCATGTCCTTGCTTCCGAGCACGAGTGCCGCGAAGTAGACCACCGTCATCGGGTTCAGCAAGGTGATTCCGAGAAGGCTCACGTAGGCCTTCACCGGCCCGATCGAGGCCGGTTCGGTCACCTCGGCCTTCGCGGAATCGCGGAAGTTCCGGACCCCGGTGAATCCGATGTGGACGGCCAGCCCGAGCAGCACCACCACCGAAATCCAGCGCAGTGGCACGGTGATCGGTTCGATGACCGGGGTGAGCGTGCCCCCGCCGAGGACCGCCACCAGGGCGTAAAGCCCGTCGGCCGTGGCGACCCCCAGCGCGGCGTACACGCCGATCTTGAGGCCCGCCCTGGCCGTCAGCACCACGAGATAGGTCCCGACCGCGCCCACCGGGATGGCGATGCCGTACCCGGCGAGCAGGCCCGCGACGAACGCGGCGCTCACGGTCGGACTGGTGTCGGCCTCCACCCGGACCCGGCCTGCTGCTGCTTCCGCACCCGTCGGACGACGGTGGACGGCGGCAGGAAGGTGAGGGTCGATGTCATGGGAGAAGGATGCGAGCGGGCGAGGCCCCGCGCAACACAATTACCGAGCGGTTCGCGATGGGGCTCGTGAGTGGTAAGGACGGTTAGAACCGTCCTTACCACTCACGAGAGGGACGGCTGGAGAACGGCGTCCAGGTCGGCCAGCAGCCGTGCCTTCGGCCGGGCGCCGACGGTCGTCCACACGGGACTCCCGTCGCGGAAGAGGATCAGCGTCGGCAGTGACATGACCTGATAATTCCTGGCCGTGAGCGGGTTTTCGTCGGAGTTGAGCTTGCGGATGATCAGCGATCCGGCGCGTTCTTCGGCGATCTGTTCGAGCACCGGCGCGATCATGTGGCAAGGCGGGCACCATTGTGCCCAGAAGTCCACCAGGACGGGCTTGTCCTGGTCCAGGACGAGAGCTTGGAAGGTTTCGTCGGTGACGACGGGAAGGGACACTCAGGCCTCCTCGGTTCGCGGCACGACGACGCACGGTCCCGGCGGCGTTTTCAGCGCGCCGGCGAGCTTGGTCAGCAGGCTGTCCCGTACGTCGTTGAGCCTGGCCAGACAGGCGTCCACCTCGGCGAGTTTGCGTTGGTAGACCTCGATCGAATCGGCGCACGAGTCGCCGGTCTCGTGCCCGGCGCGCAGGCACTCGACGAACGGCCTGGTGTCCTCCAGACTGAGCCCCACCGCTTGCAGGGTCAGGATCTCGTTCACCAGCCGGAAGTCGTCCTCGTCGTACTCCCGGTACCCGTTCGACGCGCGCCGTGCGTCGAGAAGTCCTTGTGACTCATAGAAACGCAGCGCGCGGGTGGTGGTTCCGGTACGCGCGGCGAGTTCGCCGATCCGCATGGTCCCGAGCGTAAACCTTGCCCTTGGCGTCAAGGCAAACGTTCATTCGTCGAGATCGACCCGGATGGTGAGGAGGTTCGTGCCGATCGCGCGCACGGCGGCGCTGTTGAGCCTGGGGAGGGCCTTGAGGCGCGCGCGGGGGTCGTCGCCGGGGAGCAGGTGCGCCGTGCCGGTGTGCCAGCGGCCCCTGAGCCGGACGCGGACCCGCGGATCGGCCTGGATGTTGCGGACGTACTGCGACTTCTCGCCGAACTCCGAGACGATCCAGAACTCGCGGCCCACCCGGCGGCCACCGATCGGCGTCCGCCGGGCCTCGCCGGACTTGCGGCCGGTGGTCTCCAGGACCGGTTGGTTCGGCAGGCGGACGAGGATCGGGTTACCGACATGGCGCTGGAACGTCGTGGCCACCCGGTGCTTGATCTCGTGATAGCGGGACATGGCTCCAGGGTGCCCTACGCTCGGGCCATGGTGGACGAGTCGGACGTGGACCTGGGGGACGGGGCCACATTGCACACGTACGACACGGGCGGGGCCGGTCCGGTGGTCTTCTGGCACCACGGGACCCCGAACATCGGCGCCCCGCCCGCCCCGCTGTTCCCGGCCGCCGAGCGGCTCGGGCTGAGGTGGGTCTCCTACGACCGGCCCGGTTACGGCGGTTCGTCGCCGCGGCCCGGCCGGGATGTCGCGTCGGCGGCGTCGGACGTCGAGAAGATCGCCGACGCCCTGGGAATCGAGCGCTTCGCGGTCTTCGGGCATTCCGGCGGCGGGCCGCACGCGCTCGCCTGCGCGGCACTGCTGCCGGACCGGGTGTCGGCGCTGGTCTGCGCCGCGAGCCTGGCCCCGTACGGCGCCGCCGGGCTGGATTGGTTCGCGGGAATGGGCGCGGCGGGAGCCGGATCCCTGATGGCCGCCGTGGCGGGGAGGGCCGAAAAGGAGCGGTACGAGGCGACGGCCGAGTACGACGCGGAGATGTTCACCCCGGCGGACCACGCGGCCTTGTCAGGCGACTGGAAGTGGTTTCTCGACGTCGTCGGCCCCGCGGTCGAGGGCGGGCCCGGCGCGCTTATCGACGACGATCTCGCGTACGTCGCGCCGTGGGGCTTCCAGCCGTCCGATGTCCGGGCTCCGGCCCTGTTCCTGCACGGTGGCGAGGACAGGGTCGCGCCGCTCGCGCACGGCGAGTGGCTGGCGCGGCAGTGCGCCACGGCCGAGTCGCGCGTGTTCCCCGAAGACGGGCACGTCTCGGTTCTGCGCCACGGGGCGGGCGCGCTCGAGTGGCTGGCCACTCGTCAGTGAGCTGCGATTCGGATTAGGGCCAAGGGAGCACCGGCGCCGGCAACGAGCCCACCGAACGCCTCGTGAGTGGCGTTTCGGGTTAGAACCCGAAACGCCACTCACGACCACCTGGACCCAAGTCAGGCCGCGGGCCGCCCCGCACCCGTGTAATCGTCGCCCTTCGAGTGATACGTGTGGATCTGGACTGCCTGGCCCTGCGTCGGAGCGTTGATCATCAGCCCGTTCCCGAGGTACAGCCCCACGTGGTGGATCCGCGTCGACGGGTTCCCGTAGAACACGAGGTCGCCGAGCTTCGGCTCACCGGGCACCTGCGGCAGCGCGCGGAACTGGCTGTCCGCGGTCCGCGGGAGCGCGACACCGGCCTCGTCGTAGGACGCCTTGGTCAGCCCGGAGCAGTCGAAGCCCGCCGCGCCCGCTTCGGGGCCGTTGCCGCCCCACACGTACGGGAGGCCCAGCTGGCCGAGGGCGAAACGCGTCGCCTTCACGGCGGGGCTGGCGGAACGCGCCGGGTCGAGGGACAGGGTCGCGTACAGCTGCGCGTTGCCGAGGACACGCTGACGGAACAGTTCGGCCTCGTTGCCCTTGCCGCCCTGGTAGCCGGCGATGGCCTTCCACCAGCCGTTGCCGCCGCCGAGGTCGGCCCCGGAAGCGCACAGGGCGCGCCCGGCGGCGACCGAAGCGGAGTCGGGATCGGCGAGCGCGGGTTTCGCGATGCCGGGGATCGACGCGCCGTGCTTCTTCCACTGCTGCGCCGACAGGCCGAGGGGGTTGTCCCCGCCGCGGCCGTGGTTCGAGCTCGCCGCGCCGATCCCGGCCAGGGTGACCCAGGACAGGTGGCAGTTCGGCTGCTCGCCACGCAGCGCCAGTTCGCCGTTCGCGTAGCCCATGAGCGACTTCGCCGGGATGTCGAGCGGTCCGGCCAGCTTGTTGGCCCACTCTTCGAGCGGCCGGGCGCCCTTCGGTGTCTCCTGCGCCTTGACCGGCGCGCTGACCTCCAGGACCGACGGGCCCGCGCCGCCGCCGACGGTGGCCGGATCCTGCTTCGCGGCGGGAAGCGGCACTGGCTGACGTCCGTCCGCCGGGGCGGGGTCGTTCCCGCCCGCGAGCAGCCACCCCGCCGTCGCGAGCCCCGCGACCAGCGGGAGGGCGACCAGGCCGCGCATCGCCACGCCGTGCGCCCACGACTTCTTCCGGCTGGATTCGGACGCGCTCGGCGCGGGCTCGGGCTCGGTCACGCCGTCCAGATTATTGGAGACCACCTCTGCGTAACGAGCGAACGCCTTGCACGTTAGGGGGACTCTCATATTCTGGACAAATGAGTGAGACGGGAGCGCTCGACGCCGGGCGTCTGAGTGCCGCGCTGTCCGGCCGGTACGCCGCGATCGAGGTCGTGGCGAGCACCGGGTCCACCAACGCCGACCTGCGGGAAGCCACCGCGAAGGGGGCTGAAGACCGCACGGTGCTGATCGCCGAAGAGCAGACGGCCGGGGTCGGCCGCCGCGCCCGGCACTGGTCTTCGCCGAAGGGATCGGGCCTCTATGTCAGTGTGCTGCTGCGCCCGGGCGGCGTTCCGTTCGCCAATTTGGGTTCACTTTCCGTGGTCGCCGGCCTCGCGGTCCGGGAGATCGCCGAGGGACTGGGTGTCGACGCCGTCCTCAAGTGGCCGAACGACGTCCTCGCCGGCCCGGACCGCGCCAAATGCGCGGGCATCCTCGCCGAGGCCGTCGCCGGTGACGAGACCACGGTGATCCTCGGTGTCGGCCTGAACGTGCTGCCGCTCGGCGAAAGCGTCCCGGCCGGGCCCGGCGGCCTGCCCGCGACCTCGCTGGCCGAGCAGGGGGCGACGGAGACCGACCGCGCCGAGATCGCCGTCCGGCTGCTCACCGCGTTCGACGAGCTCGAACGCCGCTGGCGGCTCGCCGGAGGGTCGCTGGCCGAGGCCGGTCTGCTCGGGGATTACCGGCGGTACTGCGCCACGCTGGGCCAGGACGTCGAAGTCCAGCTGCCCGACGGGTCGGCCCTCACCGGACGCGCAGCCGACATCGATCCCGCCGGCCAGCTCCAGGTCGACGTTCCCGGTGGTGAGCGGTACACGGTGTTCGCCGGAGACGTCGTCCACGTGCGGCCCGCCAAGGCCTGATCCGTGCGTCTCGATTTCCGGCGTCTCCTCTTCCGCGGGGACCGTTCGCCGGTACGGTGAGCTCACCAGCGCCGAACACACTTTGGGAGCGTCCGTCGTGGCCTATCCGGACGATTTGCTCAGCGAGAACGAGCACGTCGTGGTGCACAGTCACCCGCATTTCAAGATGCTGATCTTCCCGTTCCTCGCGCTGATCGTCACGCTCGGCGCGGGGATCTGGCTGGCCGTCATCGCGAAGGACGCGACGGCCCCGTGGGACCTGATCTCCGAGATCGCGATCGCCGCGGTCGGGCTCGGTCTCGTCGTGTGGTTGTTCCTGGCGCCGTTCGTCCGGTGGCGCACGACGCATTTCATCGTCACCACGGACCGGTTGATCGCCCGCGAGGGTGTGCTCAAGCGGACCGGCATCGACATCCCGCTGTCGCGTATCAACAGCGTCCAGTTCGAGCACGGGCTGCTGGACCGCGTGTTCGGCTGCGGCACGCTGGTGATCGAGTCCGCTTCGGACGAACCGCTGAAGTTCGACGACATCCCCAAGGTCGAGCGCGTGCACACGGTCATCTACCGCGAAGTCAACGACAACCCGTACGACGACTTCGCGCCGGGCCCGCAGCAGACCGAGCCGCTGCCGCCGCAGGGGCACCCGCCGCGCGGAAACCGGCGCCGCTGATGGGCACGCGAGAGCTGGGGCTGCCCGAGAAGGTCGCGTCCGTCCACTCCCTGCCGGAGCGGGTGACGATCTGGGAGGTCGGCCCGCGTGACGGTCTCCAGAACGAGAAGTCGATCGTCCCGGTCGAGGTCAAACTCGAATTCCTGGACAGGCTCGCCGATTCCGGGCTGACCATGCTCGAGGCGACCAGCTTCGTGAGCCCGAAATGGGTGCCGCAGCTGGCCGACGCCGAGCAGCTCCTGGCCGGGCTCGACCGGCGCGAGGGCGTCCGGTACCCGGTGCTCGTACCGAACGAGCGCGGGCTGGACAGGGCGCTGGAGGCCGGTGTCTCGCATATCGCGATCTTCGCCAGCGCCACCGAGACCTTCGCCAAGAAGAACCTCAACTCGACGGTCGACGACCAGTTCGCGATGTTCGAGCCGGTCGTCACCAGGGCGCGGGCCGCGGGACTGGACGTCCGCGGGTACGTGTCGATGTGCTTCGGTGACCCGTGGGAGGGCGCCGTCCCGGCCGCGCAGGTCGCCGGAGTGGGCAAACGGCTCCTGGACCTCGGCTGCTCGCAGCTCTCGCTCGGCGACACGATCGGTGTCGCCACCGCGGGCCAAGTCGAGACACTGATCGGGGAGTTCCCCGACGTCGGCGCGCTGGCCGTCCATTTCCACGACACGTACGGCCAGGCGCTCGCGAACACGCTGGCGGCCCTCCGATGCGGTGTGTCCACTGTGGACTCGTCGGCCGGTGGCCTCGGTGGCTGCCCGTATGCCGAATCGGCCACCGGGAACCTCGCGACCGAGGATCTCGTGTGGATGCTCGACGGTCTCGGCGTCGAATCCGGCGTCGATCTCGACGCGCTGGTGGCGACGAGCAAGTGGATGGCCGGGAAGCTGGGCAGGCCGAGTCCGTCGCGGGTGGTCAACGCGCTCGCCGGATGAGGTTCGCGGAACTCACCGGCGAGACCTGGCCGCTTTTCGAGCGGTTGGTCGGGCCCGGAGGCGTGCAGGGCGGCTGCTGGCCTTGGTCGACCACGAGCCGGTCGGCTGGGTCGCCGGTCGCGGGGCCCGGACCGTCGAGGGTTACCCGGTCGAGGTCTTCGGGAAGCGACCGGGCGCGGATCTGTACCACGGCACGGTGAGCACGTTCGCGAAGGCGGGTTTCGAACTCGTCGAACGTCGTCCGCCGTCTCGGGCGTTGATGCGCTTTCGGGTATCCGCCGACGGGAACGCCGTCCGGCGCTAAGGTCGTAGCGCGTCCTGTCCGCTGCCTCCCCCGTCCACCGGTGGGAACCGATTCCTTGGGGGAGGTGCGGTGACCGATCCGAGCGAGGCCGGGACGGGCCCGATCCGGCTGCCCGTCGAGTTCGACGCCCCGACACCGCCGCACGGGGCTCGCGCACCGTACGCGCCTTCGCCGTGGCCACCCGCGGTGGCGCCTTTGCGGGTGCCCTTCCCGCCGAAGCCCGCCGCCCCGCCGCCGATGGGGGCGTTGCGGACGGAACGGGAAAGCGTGATCGCGCTGTTCCTCGTGCACATGTTCCCGATCGGGCATCTTCCGGTCGCCATGGGCAAACCCGCGCGTCAGCTGCCGCTGCCCGACGGCGGTTCCGGCCCGCAGGACCATCCCGAGGCGGACGTGCTCGACGACCTGGACGCGTTGTCCCATGTCAGCAGCGGATTCCGGCGTTCGCCGACGACTCCGGCCGCGGTTCCGCCGCCGGAGCTGACCAGGGGACACCATCCGTGGGGCGAAATGTCCGAAGAGGACTGGAAAGAGCGCTTCGTGACCGGAACGGGCTACCTGTGGCCGTCCGACGGCGATCCGGCGACGCCGACGATGCTCGAAGCCGGCACTCATCTCGACCGCTTCGGGGATCATCACGGCCGGGTGTTCGCCGAGGACGCGACCCTGTTCCCCATGCGCTCGCTGCCGCCCGACCGGGCCGGCGCCTACCGGCGGTACCGCGTCGTCCGGCCGCTGCCGGTCTGGCGTTCGGTGACCGCGGGATGGTTCGGCCAGCCGGGCGGCGGGGTGCGTTTCCGTACGGTGCTGGGCGCCGATGAACTCGTCACGCTGGGCTTCCTGGCGGACGTCACGGGGGAGGTTCGGTGAACACGGGGACGATCCTGCGGTGGCTGGCCGCGCTGGGTGTGCCGCCCGAAGTGGTCTCGGTCGGCGCGGAGGCGGACAACGCCTGGTGCCTCATGCGCACCGAGGAAGAGGGCGCCGAGCCCGCCTGGGAGGTCTTCTGGCGGGAGCAGGGCAACCGGTACGACTGGGCGCGGTTCACCAGCGAACAGGTCGCCTGCCACTACCTCTTCGGCCGTCTGGCCTGGTCGCAGGTCGCGCGTGGCGCCGTCGGGCTGCTGCCCGGCGCGCAGTGACCACGCGCGTTCAGAAGGAGGGGCGCGGCGAGGGCGGTGTGTTGCGAAAGCCACTTTCGCAACGTTGGAGGTGGGGAAAGTGGCTTTCGCAACCTCCGGAAACTGGTCGGCCCAGGTTGTAGTGAAGCTCCATGGTCTGGGCGTGTGTCGCAAAAGCCACTTCCGCGACATCTGATGTCCCGAAAGTGGCTTTCGTGACATGCTCCGACGCCGTGAGCGCGCGTTCAGCGCTTCAGGATCGCCAAGACCTCATCGTGGAGCAGCCCGTTCGTCGATAGCGCCGACCCGTTGTCGTAGCGCGCTTCGCCGTTCAGGTCGCTGAAGCGGCCACCGGCTTCGGTGACCAGCACCTGGGCCGCGGCGACGTCCCACGGGTTCACGATGCATTCCGCGGTGACGTCGAGCGCGCCCTCGGCGACCAGGCAGTGGTGCCAGAAATCGCCGAAAGCGCGGCTTTCCCAGCAAGCGTCGACGAGGTCGATGTACTTCTCGCGTGAGTGGTACTCCACCCACGAGTTCAGGTCCGTTGTGGACAGATACGCGTCTTCCAGCGCCGCGACCTTCGACACCGAGATGCGGCGTTCCCCGGCGGAGTCGCTCATCCAGGCGCCGTCCCCGGTGGCGGCCCACCAGCGGCGGCCGAGCAGCGGTGCGCTGATCATGCCCACCACGGGGTCGCCGTCCTCGACCAGCGCGATCAGCGTCGCCCACACCGGGACGCCGCGCAGGAAGTTCTTGGTCCCGTCGATCGGGTCGAGCACCCAGGCCCGCCCGGTCGCGGCGGTGCCGCCGCGTTCCTCGCCGAGCACCGCGTCGTCCGGCCGGTCCGTGGCGAGGATCGCCCGGATGGCGTCCTCGACGGCGGTGTCCGCGTCGGTGACCGGCGTCCGGTCGGGTTTGCGTTCCACGGCCAGGTCGAGCGCGCGGAACCGGGCGGTGGTGATGGCGTCGGCGGCGTCGGCCAGCCGAGTGGCGAGTTCAAGATCATTCTCGTAGCCGGGCACGGTCACGATGGTTTCACGCCCGGCAGTCGTAGAGTTGGCCAGGTGAGCATGGTGCTACTCGCCGAGGACGACCCGGCCATCGCCGATCCGCTTTCCCGCGCACTCCAGCGGGAGGGGTACGAGGTGCGGGTCGTCGGTGACGGGCCCGCCGCCCTCGACGCGACCGAGAGCGACCGCGTGGATCTGCTGGTCCTCGATCTCGGCCTGCCGGGCATGGACGGGCTCGAGGTGTGCCGCCGCCTGCGCGCCAGCGGCACCGAGGTCCCGGTGCTGATGCTCACCGCGCGCACGGACGAGGTCGACTTCGTGGTCGGGCTCGACGCCGGCGCCGACGACTACGTCGCCAAGCCCTTCCGGCTCGCCGAACTGCTGGCCCGCATCCGGGCGTTGCTCCGCCGCCGGGCGCCCGACGTCCTCGAAGCCGGGGGAGTGCGGATGGACCTCGGCGCCCGGATGGTCACCGTCGACCTGCACGAGGTGCAGCTGGCGAACAAGGAGTTCGAGCTGCTCCGGGTGCTGATGAGCCGCGCCGGCCAGGTGGTCAGCCGCGACGAGATCCTCGCCGAGGTCTGGAACGACCTCGAATCGAAGACCTCGAAGACGCTCGACATGCACATGTCGTGGCTCCGCCGGAAGCTCTCCATCGCGGCCGACGAGGCGGCAGGCCGCGCGGGCAAACCCGGCGGGAACGGCGACGGCGAACGGCGGATCGCCACGGTCCGCGGCGTCGGTTTCCGCTTCAACGCGGAATAGCATGCGCCGCCGCATCCTCCTGGCGATCCTGCTCGCCGTCGCGGTCACCGCCGCGGTGCTGGGCATCCCGCTGGGGATCACCGCGTGGCAGCTGGTCGAGAACCTCAACCGCGAGAACCTCGCGTCCTCGGCCCGCGGGATCGCGGCGACGCTGGACAACGAGATCGCCGTCGGCCAGCCGATCAACCTCGACCTGGTCCGGGTCGCCGTGCCGCAGGGCGGTCTGCTGACCGTCCGCGCGCAAGGGCAGATCGAGAAGCGCTACGGCTCCGACCCCGGCTCGGACGTGGTGTCCGAACGGGCGCCGATCGCGTTGCACGGCGAGGTCGAGCTGTCCGTGCCCGCCGGGCCGATGCGCACCCGCCAGACCCAGGTGACGCTGCTGGTGGTGCTGCTGGTCGTGCTGTCCGTGGGCACCGGCACCGTGGTCGCGACGGTGACCGCGCGAAGGCTCGCGAAACCGCTGAGACACGTCGCGGATCGCGCGGTCAAACTCGGCGGCGGGGATTTCCGGCCGGATCCGAAGCGCTACGGTGTCGGCGAGCTCGACATGGTCGCCGAAGCGCTCGACGCGTCCGGCTCGGCGCTCGCGCAGCTCGTCCAGCGGGAACGACAGCTCGTCGGCGACGTCTCGCATCAGCTACGGAGCCGGTTGACCGCGTTGCAGCTGCGGCTCGAACCGCTGACCGTCCACTCCGACCAGGACGTCGTCGACGAGGCGAAGGCCGCGCAGGAACAGGCGGACCGGCTCGCCGAAGCGCTCGACGAGCTGCTGGCCGCCGCGCGGGCGGCGCGTGAGGTCGGCGCGGAACCGGTGAACCTGGCGGAAGTGCTCCCCGAGGTTTCCGAAGAGTGGCGACAGCTGCTTCGCGCCGAGGGCAGGCATCTGCGGATCCGTGTCTCCGACGGGCTGAGGGCGAGGGCGACGCCCGGCCGCTTGCGCGAGGTCGTCGGCGTCCTGCTCGACAACGCGCTGCGCCACGGCGCGGGAACGGTCACGCTCGCCGCCCGGCGCGGTGACACGGAAGGCACCGTCGTCGTCGAGGTCGCCGACACCGGCTCGGGGGTGCCCGACGAGCTGGCGCCGCACATCTTCGAACGCGGCTTCTCCGGCGGCGGATCGACCGGTGTCGGTCTCGCGCTCGCGCGAGCGCTCATCGAGGCCGACGGTGGCAGGCTGGAGCTGTCGAGCAAGCAGCCGGCGGTGTTCAGCCTCTTCCTGAAGGTGCCCCGGCCGGGTGACGTGGCCGAAGTGCGGTGGCCGGCCGAGCGAGTCCCTCGCTAAGCGCCGCCCCAAGAACGTCCCGATCGGGCAAGGCCGCGGCGGCGCGGCGACTTACCGTCGGGGGTGTGCATGCGTCGGCGTTCCGGTACCGCCCACCGGTGAGTCCGGTGGCCGCGGCGACCCTGGAGATCGGCAAGGTGGCGATCACCGTGCGGCTGTCCTTCGACGGCGCGCTGTACGCGTGCCGCCGTCCTCCCGGCGTGGTGGAGCGGATGGAGGCCGAAGCCCTCGACCTGCTCTCCAAAGGCCTGTTCGTCAGCGGGATCGACACCCCGGTCGCGACCGTCACCGGGGCGGCGGGCCATCGGTTCGTCCAGCAGAGCGCCGAGTTCGAGCCGCCGGACGGCAGGCTCTACCGGGGCATGTGCGGGGTCGGCGTCAGCCGGAACGGGCTGACCCTGACCGGCATCCTCGGCTATCGACTCGAAGTCCGCGCGGAGTGGGCGAGACGGGCGGGTGACTGCGGCCCGCCGGGGAACGCCGCCGAGTGGTGCGACCTCTTCGGCGGGGAGCTGGCGTCCATCGGCGGGGTGGTCCTGCGCCGGTCGTCGGTGCTCAGTCTCGGTACTCCGCCGTGATCGTGACGACGAACGCCGCACGGGCCGGCATGCCGAGGCTGACCCACAGCCCGGTCGGATCGGTCTCCTCCAGGGTGATCGGCAACGGCTGCTCGCCGACCACGAGGAACTCCGTCCCGATCAGGACCCCCAGCGACCGGTCGAGCAGCGTGTGTTCGTCGCGGACCTTGTCCGCCCGTGCCGTGACCAAATAGGACAGTCGGCACCGCTTCGCCCGCACGGCGCCGGTTCCCGGGCCGGCGCCGTGCAGGGCGAAGAGGAACAGATCGACGCTCGACACCCGCGTCTCGGTCTGCCAGGTGGGTTTCGGCGGATCGAGCCGGACCACCGTCCCCTCCGGCAGATGAGGCGCGATGAGACGGCACAATGCCTCGTCGACCTGGCTGATCACGGGGTCAGATCAATCCCTCACGCAGTGCGTAAGCCACCGCGTGCGAGCGGTTCCGGAGCTGGAACCGGTTGGTCACGTCGTGCAGGATGCTCTTCACCGTGCGCTGCGAATAGCAGAGCTGGTCGGCGATCTCCTGCGTCGAGAACCCCGACGCGACCAGCTTGAGCACCTCGGTCTCCCGGTTGCTCATGCCACCGAGGTGCAGGCCGCGCGGCTGCAACACCTGACGCTGCAGCCGTGAGACCCGGTGCAGCAGCCTGCCGAGCAGGTCGGGCGGCAGCGCGCCCTCCCCGGCCGCGGCCGCCTTGATCAGCCGGACCAGGACGTCGGCGCCCGCCTCGGAACGGCGGGCGACGGCGCAGACGCCGTGTTCGATGGCGCTGAGGATCTCGTTGTCGTCGACTTCACCCGCGATGAGCACGATGCGGGTGAACCCCTGGTGGTGCAAGGCGGACAGCAGTTGCGTCATCGCCTCGTCGAGGCGATCGGTGACCAGGAGGGCCACCATGGTCGGGTCGGCGGTCTCCCCGTCCACCAGCCAGACGTCGTCACGGGAGCGGAGCGTCATGCAGACGCCGTTGTGCAGGATCGGATCGGTGGCGCGGACGACCACCGGTGTCCGGTTCGGTTCGAACATGTGATTCCCATTCCCCTCGAACTGTGCGAGGGCCCCACCCCTCGCGCTACTCACCCTGCCGGGTGAGGTGTCCCGAGCGCATGGGACTCCGGTCCCGGAATTGCCCGAAAAGCCGCCCTTATCGGGGTCGCTTTTTCAGCGACCCAGCCCCGCCTCGCGGGCGCGCACGATCGCCTCGGCGCGATCCGCGACGTGAAGCTTGCTGAAGACGTTCGAAATATGGTTCCGCACCGTCTTCGGGCTGAGACACAGAGTGCTGGCGATGGCGGTGTTGCTGTGCCCGCCCGCGATGAGCGAAAGGACCTCTCGTTCGCGCACGGTGAGTTCCGGGAACACCGTGTCCGTGGCCGGTTGAGTGTGATTGAAGAAGCCGAGAACCCGCGTCGCGATGTCGGGCCCGAAGATCGCTTCGCGCCTCGCGACGGCGTGCACGGCGCGGATGATTTCGTCGGGTTCCGCGTCTTTCAGCAGATATCCGCGGGCTCCGGCCCGCATCGCGGAGAAAACGGATTCGCTTTCGTCGGCCATCGTCAGCATGAGCACGCCGACGCCGGGCCGTTCGGCGACGATGTGCCGCGTCGCCTCGGCGCCGCTGATGTCGGGTAAATGCAGGTCCATGACCACGACATCGGGCGTGAGGGCGCTCGCCGCGCTGATCGCGTGCGCGCCGCTCGCGGCCTCGCCGACCACGTCGATCAGCGGTTCGTTGTCGAGCAGTGTGCAGACCCCGAACCGGAACAGCGGATGGTCGTCGACCACGAGCACGCGAAGACGTTCGTTCATACGGTTCCCCCTGTCTCCCCGACGCGGCACGTTAAGCGAGAGGGCCGGTCACGAACAATGCGAGGTCCGGACAGCGGACCGGTGATAATTAAACGCCTGATGAGTATCGCGTATCCCGGAGGCCAGCCCAACCCATTAACCCTTTCGGCCCATGTTCGGGTCTCAAGTCCGTGAAGGCCTCCTTCCCTACCCTGAAAGTAGTGAAGGAGGCCTTCACGGATCAGGCGAAGGTGGCCGCGTGCTCGCGAGCCCAGTCCGCGAACGTCAGCGGCGCCCGGCCGAGGAGTTCACGAACGGTGCCGAACACGATCTCCTCCTTCCCGGCGGACTGCCGCTTGAGCTCGAAGATCCCGTCGACCGCCGAAGCCGGCCAGCCGTACCCGAGCATCCGGGCGCGCGAAGCGGCTTCGGGCTCTTCGACGTAGGTCAGCCGCCGCCCGAGCGCGTCACCGAGGATCTCCACCTGCCGCCGCGTCGTGAGCGCTTCGCCGCCGGTGATCGGATAGGTCTTGCCCGCGTGTCCGTCGCCGGTCAGCACGGTCGCGGCGACCTCGGCGATGTCGCGGACGTGCACCAGCGCGGACGCCGGGTCGCCCTCGGGAACGCGGATGACGCCGTCGCCGCGAACGGCGTGCAGCCAGGCGAACCGGTTGTCCATGAACGTGCCGGGGCGCAAGATCGTCCAGTCCAGTCCGGCCCGGCTTCGCGCACCGCCCGCTCGGCCTCGGCGTGCACGAGGGAGATCGGGTCGGTCTGTCCGAAGTGGACGCCGGTGGTGGAGAGCTTGACGACGTGCGAGACGCCGGTGGCGACCTTGAGCACAGCTTGTTCCTGCGCGAGCGGGTCCGAGCCGTGGCCGGAGGTCAGGACGAACACGCGCTCGACGCCGTCGAGCAGCGCGGGGTCGAAGGCGTCGAGATCGCCGGCGGCGGCCTCGGCACGCGGATCGATCCGGGCGCGGGAGGGATCGCGCGTCAGGGCGCGGACTCGAGCGCCCCTGTCCAACAGTGCGGGAACGAGTTCACGGCCGATTTTGCCGGTGGAACCGAGAACGAGGATCATCGGAAGACTCCTTAGTGGTTGCGCCGCAACGAAACGCGCGGCAGGAAGAGGGAAGCGGCGAGTCCGACGGCGAGGGCGGGGAGCATCACCAGGAAGACGCCGCCGAGCGCGGACGAGTAGCCGGCGGGACTGTCGTCGGTGAAGGCGTTCGTGAACACCGCGCCGAAAACGGTCAGCCCGGCAGTGGTGCCGAGGGAGCGAAGGAAGCCGACGGTCGCCGAAACGGCGCCGAGATCGGTCCTGGCGACGTTCTGCTGGGCCGCCATGGAAAGCACCTGCATGTTGAGTCCGGCGGCCGCGCCGAACACGACGAGGTAGGTGACGACGAGCGGCAACGGCGTCGTTTCGTCCATTGTGGACATGGCGAGCGCGGCCGCGAGGCCGAGGGTCATGCTGAGGATCGGCGCCCAGCGGTACGCGCCGGTCCTGGCGATGATCCGGCCCGCGACCATCGACGACGCGGCGACCGCGAGCGTCATGGGCAGCAGCAGGAGCCCGGCTTCGGAAGGTCCGGCGCCACCCGCGGTCTGCAGGAAGAGCGCGAGGTAGTTGACCGAACCGAGGAAGACGAACCCGGCCGCGGCACTGGCCAGCACGCTCAGGCTGAACATCCTGGAGCGGAACAGCCGGAGCGGGACGACCGGTTCGGCCGCGCGGCGCTCGATGAGCAGGAAGGCGACGAGCAGCACCGCGCCGATCGACGCCGACAGCGGAGTCGCCAGGGTCAGGCCGACGATCGCGCCGGACAGGACGACGATGCCCGCGAAGTCGAACGGTGCGGCCGTCCGGCGACGTTCGAGCCGCAGGAACCGTGCGACGACACCGAACGCGACCAGGCCGATCGGCACGTTGAGGCCGAAGATCGACCGCCAGCCCGCGAGGTCGGTCAGGACGCCGCCGACGACGGGACCCGCCAGCGAGGACCCGGCGAAGCAGATCGAGAACCAGGCGAAGTAGCGGGCGCCTTCGCGGCCCGGGAACAGTTCGCCGATGATCGCGGCGACCGCGACGAACAGGCCGCCGGAGCCGATGCCCTGAAGGACGCGGGCGGCGATCAGCAGCGGCATCGTCGGCGCGAGAGCGCAGGCGAGGGAGCCGAGGACGAACAGCGCGATCGCGACGAGGACGACGCGCTTGCGGCCGAAGAGATCGCCGAGCTTTCCGTAGACGGGTGCGCTGACGCTGCCCGCCAGCAGGTAGGACGTGGTCACCCAGGCGAACGACGTGGCTCCGCCGAGTTCGCCGACCATGCGAGGCAGGGCCGTCGCGACGACCTGGGCGTCGAGCATCGCCAGGAACACGGCGGCGAAGAGCCCGGCGAGGGCAAGGGTGTTTCGGGCGCGCGGAGGCGCGCCGAGAGTGGTGCTCAAGAAAGAGATCCGTTCACTGGAAGAAACGAGGGAACGCGAGGGACGCGGAGCAGCACTCCGGATCCCCGCCAAGACGGGAAAAGGCTCAACCGTCATCCGAACCGGATGCGGTCCTCTTCGCGCTTGGCGATCACCTCGAATTCGTCCCGCTCGACCGTACGAACCCGGCCGGCGTCATCAGTGAAGGAACGTTGACATGGATGACCTTAGGCAATCACATGTCTTTTGACAAGTGTTTCAGTGGAGGGGAACGACGTCGTCGTCCGGCTCGTCGCTGTCCCGGCGGCGTTTGCCCAGCTCATCGGGGAAGACCCACTTCTTGAAACCCCAGAAGCGGAAGAACATCGCCAGCAGCATGCCGATGATCGACCCGCTCGTGAAGTCCGCGAACTCCTGGACGAACCGCGTCACGTGCGGCACTTCGAGATCGAAGATGTAGCGCGACGTGTAGAGCGGGATCAGGTTGACCACCACGGCGATACCGCTGATCACGAAGAAGAGCGCCGCCTCGTGATGCCGCTCGCGGCCGCCGCGGGTGCGGAAGGACCACTCGCGGTTGAGGATGTACGACACGATCGTCGCGACGATGATCGCGATGGCCTTCGCCGTGGTCGGCTTCGACTCCAGGACGCTGAGTTTCAGCAGGTACCAGACGCCGTTGTCGACCAGGAACGTCGTGCCGCCCACGATCGCGAACTTCAACAGCTCGCGGTGCTTGATCAGCACCGATCGGAGCGGCTCGGGCGTCCTGGAGAGGACGGATTCGACCACGGTCACCAGATCAGTCTAATTCGCGTCGCCCGTCGAACGGGTCGGCAGGGGATGTACAGCGCGGTATATGACGCTTTGGGCGTTTCGGCGCGTGGGTCGTGAGTGGCGATTCGGGTTAGAACACGAATCGCCACTCACGACCCGCGGGACCGGGGGAGCAAGGGACCTTTGCTACCACCTGGCGGTCAGGCGGCCGGATCGTCCGGAATGCCGGAAATCTCCCGTCCGCCGCCCCGCAGCAGCCGCGGCCGCGCGCCGGCCTCCGGGAAGACCCACTTCTTGAACGACCACCACCGGAACGCCGTACCGAGCAGGGTCCCGACGAGCACCCCGCTGACGAAGTCGGCGACCTCCTGGGTCAGCAGCGAGACCTGCGGTTGCTCCAGCTCGAACACGTACCGCGAAACCAGCTGCGGCAGCGCGTTGAGGCCGAGCGCGATGCCGCTGAGCGCGATGCCGCTGAGCAGGAAGAACAGTGCCGCTTCGTGCGCGCGCTCACGTCCGCCGCGGGTGCGAAAGGACCATTCGCGGTTCGCGACGTACGAGAAAACCGTCGCCACCAGCACGCCGATGATCAGCGCGGTCACCGGTTTGTCGGTCAGCACGGTGAACTTCAGCCCGTAGGTGATCGTCATCGTGATGACGAAACTCGCGCCCCCGACCAGGACGAACCGCAGCAGTTCGCGATGCTTCGCCGGCATGCGGGCGACGCTACTGGAAAACGCGGTCGACCACTCCGTTGGGCCGCGTGGTCGGCTTGGACTTGCCGGGTTGCGGCGGAGCGCTCGTGGTCGTCGTCGGCTGGGCCGGCTCTTGCTGCACAGGCTCCGAAGGCGTCACGGACGGCGAAGGCTTCTTCGGCGGAACAGGCCATCCAGGACGCCCAGGCTTCGTCGTGTCCGGAGGAGCCGAAGGCTTCGAAGTGACCGAAGGCAGCGAAGGCACCGTAGTCGGCGGAAGCAGCGCGTTGTCGTCACACCAGTGGTGCCAGCAGCCGAGGTAGACGGCGGCCGGCTTCGCCTTGGCGACGCCGAGGGTGGCGTTCACCGTCACCGGCATCCCCTCCGCCGGGCGGCCCTTCAGCACGACCGTCAGGTTCGCCTCACGTCCCGGAGCCAGCGAGCCGCGCGAAGTGCACGATGCACCTTCGCTGGTCGGAGTGCATCGGATGCCGGAGAAGCTCCACGAGTAGAGAATGCGGTGGTCGACAGTGATCGTCACCGGCTTCGTCGACTCGCCGGTGTTCTTGACGTGGATGTTCACCCGTGGGTTGCGGTTCCAGGGGAACGAGGACATCCAGTCGGCGTCGGCGCGCAGTGTGAGGTCGTCCACGGGCGCGGGCGGCGGAGGCACCTTCACCTTCACCTCGATCGACACCTTGATCTGCGCGCCCGCCGTCACCGAACCGGTCACGACGCTGCCGTCCACGGCCGTTCCGTCCGCGCGCAGCCGGAACTTCAGCACCGCGGACTGACCGGGTTCGAGACCGGTACCGGTCCGGCAGGTGACCGTGCCGGTGCCGCCGGGGCAGTTCACCGTGATCGGGCCGGATGCCTGCTGCCGGAAGCCGTTGGCGCCCATCGCCCCACCGCCGCCGCCGGCGGGAATGGCCCGCACCCCCCTCGGCAGATTCAGCGAGACCGCCACGGGCTCGGACTTCGTTCCGCCGTCGTTGCGCACGGTGATCGGCAGGTCGGCCGGTTCGCCCGGCCTCAGCTGGACACCGCCGGGCGGGGTCGACGCCGTCATCACCGGAGGCGCCGGGATCACCGGCGTGGGCGCGGGCGGCTCGGCGGGGGTGGGCGTCGGGTTAGGTGCCGGGGCCTGAGCCGGCGGTGGCTCCTGCTGAGCGGGCGGCGCGGCGGGCGGCGCAGCGGGCGGAGCGGGAGGCGGCGCGACCGGCGGGGCGGCCGGAGGCGGGGGCGGGGCGGTCGGCGGTGCGACGGCGGGCGGAGGGACCGCCGCGGCCGCCGGGATCTCCTGGGTACCGCCACCGGCGGCGAGCGCCACCGCGACGGCGGCGACGATGGCCACGCTCGATCCGGCCACGCCGGCGAATTGACGCGGTCCGGCCGCGGCGGCACCGGCCGCGCCGCCCGAACTCGAACCCGCGGCGGCGGCCGTCGCGGCCGCGGTGACCGCGCCCGCCTTGCCCGCCCCGGTCGTCGCCAGTTACCCGAGAGCCGCACCACCAAGCACGATCGGCGCGATGATCCCGCGCAGACCGGTGTTGACGTCGGCCAGTTCCGCGGCCAGCGCGCGGCATTTCTCGCATTCGTCCAGGTGGTTCTCCACCTGGGCACGTTCGCGTTTGGACAAGCCGTCGCGGGTCCACGCGCCGAGCTTGTCCGCGCTCGCGCGGCAGCGTTCGGCGGAGTTCTCGGCCAGGTGGACCTGCAGGTAGGCCTGCCGCAGGCCTTCACGCGCCCGGTAGGCGAGCGCGGAGACACCGTTCGCGGTCAGCCCCAGCAGCGGCGCGACCTCGGCGGGCGTCTGCCCTTCGATCTCGGTGTGCCACAGCACCGCCTGCCACCGCTCGGGCAGCCGGGCGAACGCCTTCGCGGCGAGCGTGCGCTCGAGCCCGGCGACGGCGGTGTCGGAGAAGGGGACGGTCAGCGCTTCGCCGACGGCACCGCCGACGTCGGACATGTCCTCGTTCAGGTCGACGCGCTTGTCCTTGCGCGTCTTGTCGTAGGCGGTGTGCCGGAGCGCGGTCAGCAGGTACGCGCGGAACGCGGCGTCGGGGCCTTTGCCGCCGCGCAGCGTGTCCAGCACCTTCGCGAAGGCTTCCGAAACGAGGTCGTCGGCCTCGGAACTGGAACGGGCGAGCTGGCGTGCGAGATTGTGCGCCGCGCCGGCGTGGCGCTCGTAAAGGGTTCCGTAAGACGCGATCTTCCCGTCACGCACCTCGGCGATCAGCTCGGCGTCACTCTTACCGGAGAGATCGGCGGGAACGGTGGACACGGGGCTCCTTCATCTGCTGGTTCGGCGGGTCTACTGTCTTAAACGCCCGAACCCGCTCAGTGTGACGGAACGGGCGACGCACGTCACCTCGCGGTCCCTTCGATGACCCGGAGGGCGCAACGCCATCACCCGGGACGGGTTACCGAAGAGTTCGGAAAGATCCTTGAAAAACGCCGTCACGCGCGGCGTGGACGGGCGTCCCCACCGTGAAGCGATCGCAAGATCGAAAAGATCGGAACGGAAAGGGGCGGTGGGCAGTGGACGTACCGGCCACCGGTGCGCCGTCCGGGGGATCCGACGGGCAAGCCGCCTGGAACCGGTTCGAACGAGATCGCACGCTCCGCGCACTGCGGGCCCGCTGGCGGACGGCCAGCCTGGCCGCGGGCTGGCGTTTCCCCAGCGACTGGGGCCTGCCCGAGGTCGATGCCGTCTGCGCGGCCGTGATCAAGAACGGCCGGGTCGCTCCCGCGGAAGTGGCGGAGACCGCCCTCGCGGGGCTGGGCCGGGCACGGGCCGCCGCGGGTGCGGGCTTGGCCGAGACGCTCGCCGACCTCGCGGCGTTGCACGCCGTGCTCGCCGACCCGGACGCGGTGGACGGTTTCCTCGCTCCGGATGTCGATTCCACGCCTTCCCGCCTACTCCGGGTGACGGCGCTGGCCTGGGCGGACGTCGCGACCGACCAGCTGGTGAACACCGAGGTCACCGAACCCCTCACCGGCCTGCCCACCGCCGCGTACCTGAGGACCCGGTTGAGTGAGCTGTACCGCCAGGCCCGCCGCGACGAGCGGCCGGTCGCGGAGGCGCACACGCTGCTCGTGGTTTCGATGGACTTCAGTTCGGTCGCGGGCTGGCCCCGGCTGACCGGGATGATCCTGGTCGCGGACGCGTTGAAGCAGGTGTTCGACGGCGGGGAGAGCGTCGCCTCGATCGGGCCGTCCGTCGCGGGCGCACTCGTGCCGAAGGACGAGAGGCTCGCTTCGTCCGGCGTCGCGCTGCGAAGGGCGCTCAATGAGCGGCTTTCGGTGGACGCGCAATTGCGCGACACCGGCCGTCCGCAGATTTCCGCGGTCCGGCTCCCGGCGACCTACGACCTGGCGTGCGATCTGCTCGGCAGTCTCGCGCGCTCCTGACACCGGGTAGCGTAAGAGGTTCTCCAGGTCACGGCCGACCCTGTCGACCAGGCACTACCCGGTTCATGATTTCCTGTTCGCGTGACCCGGACTGTTCCCGCCGACGCCAACGGCGACGTTTCGGCGAGCCGACCGCAACATCGTCTGTCGCTGCGGAAGTCGCTCGCCCGCTTGTCCGTCCGGCCGAGATCGATCCTCATCCTCTCGGTGATCCCGCTGGTCGCGATCGGTTTCGGCATCTGGGGATGGCAGCACGACTGGGTGCTCGGCGTGGACAGCGCGGTGTACCGCGCGGGTGCCGAGACGCTGCTGAACGGCGACCCGCTGTACGACGCGAACACCCTTCCGGTGGAGCCGTGGTGGGCGCTGCTGCCGTTCACCTACCCGCCCACCGCCGCGCTGCTGTTCATCCCGCTCGCGATCGTCCCGACGCAGGTCGCCTGGGGGCTCCTGACCGCGGTCTCGCTGCTCGCGCTGGCGCTGTGCGTCCGCATCGCCATCGGCGCGCTGCCGAAGCCCTCGACCGACGGTCCCCGCTGGTGGGCCTCGCCCGCCCGGTCGACGATCGCGTTCTTCCTGGTCTTCCTCGGCCTCGAGCCGGTGTGGCGCACCATCTTCCTCGGCCAGATCAACATCATCCTGATGGCGCTGGTGATGCTCGACATCCTGGTCATCGGGGCCAGGGGCAGCCGCTGGGGCGGCGTGCTCGTCGGCGTCGCGGCCGCGGTCAAGCTCACCCCGATCGTGTTCCTGGGGCATCTCTTCATCACCGGCCGCCGGATGGACGCCGTGCGCGGGCTCGTCACGTTCGTCGTGATGCAGGGCCTGATGTTCCTGATCATCCCGCACGACGCGGCCCGGTACTGGACCTACACGCTGCCCGACACCGGCCGGATCGGCCCGGTGCACTGGGCGGGCAACCAGTCGCTGAACGCGCTGATGAACCGCTTCACCGAGCTCGCGCCCTGGGCGTCGAAGGCGGCGATGGGGATCGGCGCGCTGCTCGCGATCCCGGCGATCTGGCTGGTGCTGCGCTTCCACCGCAAGGGCCAGGCGCTCGCGGCGATGCTGGTGACCGCGTTCTGGATCCTGCTGATCTCGCCGATCTCCTGGACCCATCACTGGGTGTGGGTGGCGCCGCTGGTCGTCCTGCTGGTCTCGCGCCTGCCGAAGACCACCCCCGCCACCGCGTGGAAACGCTGGCTCGGCACCTTCGCGGTGTTCTTCGTCTTCATCAGCTGTGTGCTGCTGATCCTGCCGAACGGCCGCAACGTCGAGCTGCACTGGAAGGTGTGGCAGAACATCCTCGGCAGCGCGTACATCTTCATGCCGTTGGTGCTGGCGCTCGCGCTCGCCGGACGCTGGTGGTACCTGCGGCGGAAGCAGGGCACGGGGGACACCGGAAAGCATGCTGAAGTCACGTCCGGCGGCTGAGGCCCGGCTCGTCGGGATCACGCTGGCGGGTGTGCTCGCGCTGGCGATGCTCACGCTGGGTGTGGTCGCCTGGCTCGGTGAATGGCACCTCGGCGCGGACAGCGCCGTCTACCGCGCCGGCGCCCTCACGCTGCTGAAGGGCGAACCGCTCTACACCCGCGAGGCGCTGACGACGTTGCCGCCGTGGGTGCTGCTGCCGTTCACCTACACCCCGGCCGCGGCGCCGCTGTTCCTGCCGCTCGCGATCGTGCCGGCCGGGCTGACCTGGGGCGTCGTCGGCGCCCTGTCGCTGGTCTGCCTCAGCGTCGTGATCTCCGTGGTCGCCCGCGCCTGCGGCGCCCCGCTCACCCGATGGTGGGTGCTGCCGCTGGCCACGGCGGGCGCGCTGGCGCTGGAGCCGGTCTGGAAGACGATCTTCCTCGGGCAGATCAACCTCATCCTGATGGCGCTGATCGTCCTCGACGTCCTGGTGCTTTCGGCACGCGGTTCGCGCTGGGCCGGGGTGCTGATCGGGATCTCGGCCGCGATCAAGCTGACGCCGCTGATCTTCGTGCCGCATCTGCTGTTCACCGGCCGCTGGAAGGACGCGCTGCGAGCGCTCGGCACATTCGCCGGGCTCGAAGCCGTGATGTTCGCGGTGATCCCCGGCGACGCGGTCCGGTTCTGGACCGAGTCGGCGACCGATCCCAGCCGGGTCGGCTCCGTGCACTGGATCTTCAACCAGTCGCTCAACGGGCTGGTGAACCGCGCTTCGGAACTCGCGTCGTGGTCACTGGCGGTGGCCATCGCCGTCGCCGCCGTCCTGGCCGTTCCCGCCGTCTGGCTGGTCGTGCGCCTGCACCGCCGCGGTGACCCGGTCGGCGCATTGCTGGTGACCGCCTTCTACGGACTGTTGCTCTCGCCGGTGTCGTGGTCACACCACTGGGTGTGGACGGTGCCGCTGCTCGTCCTGCTCGTCGTCCGCCGAGCGTGGGTTCCGGCCGCGGGCGTCGCGGTGCTGTTCGCGAGCGGCGTGATCATGTTCGTGCCCAACGGCGGGGACACCGAGTTCGGCTGGGGGCTGGGCTGGTCGCTGCTCGGCAACGTCTACGTCCTCACCGCTGCGATCGCCATCACAGGCCTGGCCGTGCGGGAGCTGCGACGCGGGTCCGCCCAGGTCGTGGCGGTGGCGGCCAAGTAATCTGCACGACGTTATGGACAAACGAACCGGTCTTCCGATCGTGGGCATGGTGGGCGGCGGACAGCTGGCCAGGATGACCCACCAGGCGGCGATCTCCCTCGGCCAGTCCCTGCGCGTGCTCGCCGCCGGGGAGAACGAATCCGCCGGCCTCGTCGCGGGCGAGGTCGTGCAGGGGCACCACACCGACCTCGAAGCGCTGCGCTCGTTCGCCGCCGGGGTCGACGTGCTGACCTTCGACCACGAGCACGTTCCCGGCGAGCACCTGCTGACGCTCGCGATGGAAGGCGTCACCATCCGGCCGGATCCGGCCGCGTTGTCGATGGCGCAGAACAAGCTCGTCATGCGCGAGATGATGGCCGGGCTCGAGATCCCCGGCCCCGCCTTCGCCGAAGTGTCCTCTGTGGACGATGTGCTCGCCTTCGGTGACAAGCACTCGTGGCCGGTGGTGCTCAAGGCGGCGCAGGGCGGCTACGACGGCCGCGGCGTCTGGATGCTCGACACCGCGCAGCACGCCCGCGAGACCGTCCCCGAACTGCTCGACGCCGGAACCCCCTTGCTGGTCGAGGAAAAGGTCGTCATGCGGCGCGAACTGTCCGCGCTCGTGGCCCGGTCCCCGTTCGGGCAGGGCGCGGCGTGGCCGGTGGTGGAGACCGTGCAGTCCGGCGGGATCAACACCGAGGTGCTCGCCCCGGCCCCGGGGCTGAGCCTCGAGCGCACGCAGGAGGCGCAGGACCTGGCGCTGCGGATCGCCGCGACGCTGAACGTGACCGGCCTGCTCGCCGTCGAGCTGTTCGAGACCGACGAAGGCCTGCTGGTCAACGAACTCGCCATGCGCCCGCACAACTCGGGCCACTGGACCCAGGACGGTTCGAAGACCTCGCAGTTCGAGCAGCACCTGCGGGCCGTGCTCGACTACCCGCTCGGCGTGACCGATCTGATCGCCCCCGCCTGCGTGATGGCGAACGTCCTCGGCGCGCCCGAGACGCCGGAGATGGGCCCGGACGAGCGGCTGCACCACCTGTTCGCGCGGTACCCGGACATCCGCGTTCACCTGTACGGCAAGGGAGAGCGTCCGGGCCGCAAACTCGGCCACGTCAACCTCGTCGGCGAACGCATGGAGGAGCTGCGCGACCGCGCGCTGCTCGCCGCGCACTGGCTTTCCCACGCCGTCTGGCTCGACGGCTACGAGATCCACTAGGAGTAACTGAGTATGTCGCCGCAGGTTGGCCTGATCATGGGCAGCGATTCGGACTGGCCGACGATGGAAGCGGCCGGACAGGCGCTGGCCGAGTTCGGCATCGAATACGAAGTCGGCGTCTACTCGGCGCACCGCACTCCGCAGCGAATGCTCGACTACGCGACCTCGGCCGCTTCGCGCGGTGTGCGCGTGATCATCGCGGGCGCCGGCGGGGCCGCGCACCTGCCGGGCATGGTCGCTTCGGCGACCGTACTGCCGGTGATCGGGGTGCCGGTGCCGCTGAAGTACCTCGACGGCATGGACTCGCTGCTCTCGATCGTGCAGATGCCCGCCGGTGTCCCGGTCGCGACGGTCTCCGTCGGCGGGGCGCGCAACGCGGGGCTGCTCGCCGTGCGCATCCTCGCCGCGTCCGATGCGGAGCTTCAGGCGAAAATGGCGCGATTCCAGGCGGATCTGGAGCAGCTGGTACTCGACAAGGACGCTGCGCTGCGGAAACGCGTCGAAGGCTGATACCCGCGTTTCGTCCTCTGAATGCGGTGGTTCGCCATCGAACCAGCACGAGTAGTTGACTTCTTGGAACCCTGCTTGCGGGCGTGAGTCGTCACAGTAAGGTGTCGTGCGGGCACTGCAGGTCAGAATGGCCGGCGGTGGGGAGGGGAGCACGTGATCAAGGAGTGTTTCGGGATCAGGCGCGGGTGATGGAAGCCCGTCTCACCAGGTTCGTGGCCGTCGCCGTACTCGCGGCGGCTGTGCTCATCGGCGGGTGCGGTCCTGGCAAGCCCGACCCGTTGCTCAAGGAACGGCCGACGCCGGCCAAAGCGGGAGGCGCGATCCCGGTTACGCCGGTCGAGCAGCCCGTTGATCTTGCGTCTTTTCGGGCAGACCCTTGTAGTGCGCTGAAACGTGAGGATATCGCCGCGCTGGTCATCGATCCCCCGGATCGAGTCAAGCCCAGCCGGGCTGATTCTCCTCTGACGGGGTGTGCGTGGGTCATCCGGGACGCCCCGCAGTTGCGTGTGCAGATCCCGGCAGTGAAAGAAAAAAGCCTTGCCGGACTGACGGCGCTCAGTGCCGGCAATCAGGGCACATACTCCGGGTGGAGGGAACTGTCGATCGAAGGTTTGCCCGCGGCGCAGTACCATTTGCTCGGAGACATGAAGTCGTGCGCGATGGTGGTCGGTGTGTCGGACGATACGGCTCTCGAGTTCGACTACATGTATCCCGATGGGGTTGATTCGCAGTATTGGGGCACCGATCGGTGTGCGGGTGTGCTCAAGGCCGCGGAGCTGGTGATCGGCAATCTTCGCGGCCGTTGACATTCTGCGAGTGCTGGAAGGACAAAATATGCGATCTTTGTTCTTGGGCATCTGCATCTTGCCGACATCGCTTGTTGTGGGTTGTGGATTCGGCGAGGTCCTCGACGCACCGCCGGTGCGTGCTCTGACGGGGCCTGCGATCCCCGTCGCGCCGGTGCAGGATCCACTGCCCTTGGATTCCTTCAACGTGGACCCTTGCGGTGTTCTCGATCGTGCTGAAGTCGCCGCGCTGATCGCTGATCCGCCGGACAAGGTGAAAGCGGAGCGGTACTCCTTCGGATACGACCGCGCCTGCAAATGGGACCAGTTCCGTGCGGGCTCGCTGACCGTCGGGATTCCCCGGGCGGCCACGGGCAGTCTCGAGGAGCGGGTGGACCAGCACAAGCGGGATCCGTCGAAGTTTTCCCACTGGCGGGAGTTGTCGATCAGCGGTCTTCCCGCGGTCGAACAGGTCGGGAATCCGCCGGCCTTCGAGTACAACGGTTCCACGCTCAAAGCCTGCACTGTCGAGGTCGGAGTCACGGACACCGAACTGCTGGAGTTCCGATATTCCCAGGTCAACGACGCCAAGTCGCAGTACTGGGGCGACGACCGGTGTGCGGTGGCGCTCAAGGCCGCGGAGTTCGTGATCGGCAACCTCCGCGGCCGCTGAGCGTCAGTCGGCGAGCTGTTTCCGCAGTTCCCGTTTGAGCACCTTCCCGGCCGCCGAGACCGGGATCTGGTCGACGAAGTGGATCGCCCGCAGCCGTTTGTACGGCAGAACGCGTGCGCCGACGGCTTCCAGTAGTTGTTCGGCGGTGACGTTCTCGTCGCTGCGCACCACGAACGCGACCGGCAGTTCGCCGACCTCGGCGTCCGGTTTGCCGACGACGGCCGCCGCCGAGACGCCGGGCAGGGTGATCAGCAGCTCTTCGAGCTCGCGCGGGAAGACGTTGTATCCCTTGTACAGCAGCATGTCCTTCTTGCGATCCACAATGGACAGATAGCCGTCCTCGTCGAGGATGCCGATGTCGCCGGTGTGCAGCCAGCCGTCGACGAGCGCGGCGGAGGTCTCCTCGGGGCGGTCGCGATAGCCGATCATCACCTGCGGTCCGCGCAGGCAGACCTCGCCGCTTTCTCCGGCGGGCAAAGGATCTTCGCCGCCTTCGGCCGAGACGATCTTGATCTCCGTGTCGGGGAGCGGAAGGCCGACCGAACCCACTTTCCGGACGGCGGACCGGTAGGCCGGCGCGATGACGGCTCCCATGGTGACCTCGGTGAGGCCGTAACCCTCGATGATGAGCACACCGGGAAAGCGTTTCTGCAGCGCGCGGATCATCTCGTGGTTCATCGGCGCCGCGCCGGAACCGATGGTCAGTACCGAAGACAGGTCGGCTGTGTGAAACTCGGGACAGGCGAGCAACGCGGCGAACAGCGCGGGCGCGCCGCCGATCGTGGTGACCCGCAGCAGTTCGGCGTCGGCCACGTACGCGGCCGGGTCGAAGCGGTCGTGCAGGACGACGGTGCCGCCGTCGAGCAGCGGCACGTTGAGCGCGGCGATAGTGCCCATGGCGTGGAACCAGGGCGTCAGGTTGAGGGCGATCCCGGTGCCGATCCGCGACGGCCACTCGTCCGGGCCGCCGAGCTGGTCGACGATCACCTCTCCCGACTCGTCGACGGCGGGAACCGCGCCCAGCCGCCAGCAGGAGCTTTGCAGGCTGTTGACCACCACGTTCCGATGCGGCAGGCGGACACCTTTCGAGCGTCCGGTGGTGCCGCCGGTGTACGCCAGATGGGCGAGATCGCGGTAGATGTCGATCTCGACGTCCGGCCGCTCGTCGGAGTGACCGGAGTGGAACTCCGTGAACTCGACCTCGCCCTGCCCAAGCCCCTCCGGCGGGTGAACGACGATGGTCAGCCGGACCGACGTCCGATCACGCACCGAAGCGAGCACGCGTGCGACCGGGCCGACGGTGACGGCGGCGACCGCCCCGGCATCGGCCAGCTGGAGGGCGAGGTCCTCGGGCGGAAGCAGGGGATTCGCCGGGCTGAAGGTGGCCCCGGCGAGCAGCGTTCCGTAGTACGCGACCGGGTACGCCAGGCAGTTCGGGAGGTGGAGCGCGACGACGTCGCCCCGCCCGATGCCCTCGGCGCGCAGGGCGTTCGCGAACCGGCAGGCCGCGCTGTACGTCTCGGCGAAGGTGAGGCTCTGGTCTCCGTGGGCGAAGGCCGTGCGGGAGCCCCAGCGAGCGGCGGCGCCGGCGAGCACCGAGCCGACCGGGACCTCGGGATAATCGAGCGACCGGGGGAACGGGGTGAGCTCCATCACTCGAACGTACGGACTTTGCGGTCAAAGACACAAGCGCTCGCGATGTCGCACCATGTGAACGAGCGCTAACATCGGTCAAACTCCCAAACGCGGTTAGAAGAGGTGACGAAGGTGTCTGACGGCCCGGGTCTGTACCAGCTTGCCGAAGAGCACGAGGAGCTGCGGGCCGCGGTGCGTGCCCTCGCGGAGAAGGAGATCGAGCCGTACGCGGCCGAGGTCGACGAGAACGAGCGCTACCCGATCGAGGCGTACAACGCGCTGGTCAAGTCGGGTTTCAACGCCGTCCACATCGAAGAGGCCTACGACGGCCAGGGCGCGGACGCCATCGCCGCCTGCATCGTCATCGAAGAGGTCGCCCGCGTCGACGCGTCGGCGTCGCTCATCCCGGCGGTCAACAAGCTGGGCACGGTGCCGATCATCCTTTCGGCGTCGGAAGACCTCAAGAAGCTCGTGCTGCCCTCGATCGCCTCCGGTGAGGCATCGGCGTCCTACGCGCTTTCGGAGCGCGAAGCCGGCTCGGACACCGCCTCGATGCGCACCCGCGCGAAGCTCGACGGCGACCACTGGGTGCTGAACGGCACCAAGTGCTGGATCACCAACGCGGGTGAATCGTCCTGGTACACCGTGATGGCGGTGACCGACCCCAACGCCGAGAAGAAGGCGAATGGCATCTCCGCGTTCGTCGTGCACAAGGACGACCCCGGCTTCACCGTCGGCTCGAAGGAGCGGAAGCTCGGCATCAAGGGCTCGCCGACCCGCGAGATCCACTTCGAGAACTGCACCATCCCGGCGGACCGCATCATCGGCGAGCCCGGCACCGGCCTGAAGACCGCGCTGCGCACCCTCGACCACACCCGCCCGACCATCGGCGCGCAGGCGCTGGGCATCGCGCAGGGCGCGCTCGACGCCTCCATCGCGTACGTCAAGGAGCGCAAGCAGTTCGGCAAGGCGATCTCGGAGTTCCAGGGTGTCCAGTTCATGCTGGCCGACATGGGCATCAAGATCGAAGCCGCCCGGAACCTCGTCTACGCCTCCGCCGCGGCGACCGAGCGTGGCGACTCGCGCGGCGGTTACATGGCCGCGGCCGCGAAGGCGTACGCGTCGGACATCGCGATGCAGGTGACCACCGACGCCGTCCAGCTCTTCGGCGGCGCGGGCTACACGCGCGACTTCCCGGTGGAGCGCATGATGCGCGACGCGAAGATCACCCAGATCTACGAAGGCACCAACCAGATCCAGCGCATGGTCATGGCGCGCGCCCTGCTCAAGGGCTGATTCATTCCCGCGTGAAGGCCCCCTTCCCTCGGCTCAGTCGAGGGAAGGGGGCCTTCACGCGCTTTAGGCGTTCGCCATCAGGTGACGAAATGCGCAGGTGAGATCGGCCCTCGGTGAGATGCTTCACGGAAGTACGGCGATCATGGGCCGCCGGTGTCACTCTCGAAGGATGTTCTGGTTCGCTCCGGTGTCGTGGACACCGCACGACGAGGCCGAGCTGATCGCCGGCTGGCGGTTGTGGCTCGAACTCGGGGATCGCACGTGGCCATCGGCCGCGTGGGACGGGACGGCGGCCGACGTCGTCAGGCCGCTGCGTGAGCTGGTGGCGGCCTGCGACGAGATCGAGACGGGCTACCGCGGCGCCGTCGACGAGCCGTCCGAGGAGTTCATCCGGATCATCCAGTTCCTCGTGTGGACCGTCAGCACGGTCGTCGAGCTGTGGGCCGACGACGAGGTCCCGCTCGACGCCGAGCGGATAGCGTTGCTGCACGCCGATCTGGCCGGGTTCGCCGAACAGGCGGAGCGGGTGCTCGAGTTGCTGGCCGTCAGCGGCGGCTGGACGGGTCTGGCCGCGGAGCATCGGCGGACGGGTCGCTGAGCGACTCCGGTTTCTCGACCCTGGCGAACCGCGATCCCGCGAGGTGCTCGTCCAACGGGCGGTCCAGCGAGAGCAGGGTCACCGGATTGCCGAACGGGTCCTCGCCGGGCGCGATTTCGTAGCCGAGCTCGATGACGGATTCTTCTTCCTCGTCGGATTCGACTTCATGGCGGGTGACACCGTTTTCGATCGACCACCTGCCATCGAGGTTTCGATAGAACTTCAAGACCAGTTCGCCCGGAGTCGCCCAGGTGAAGCGGGACACCGCGAATTCTGTGCTCCAGCTCGACCAATAGAGCCACCCGGACCCGTCATCGCGGAACGCCAGGTCGACGGACTCGACGCTGCCCGGATACACGATCTCATCCGACCAGAGGCCGGTCAGCCGTTCGTCCGTCACGGAGGGGATTTTGCCGTACGGGAGTTCCTGTCGGGTACCTGTCGATCACGCTCCGGAGGTGCCGCCGGAGGCGTTCGGTGCCCTACCGTGATCCGGGTAAGTTGAATATTCACCGACCAGAAAGCTGATACCCGATGTTCGCTCGTTTCAAGGATGTCGCCCTCCTGCTGGGCCGGATCGGTGTCGGTGTGGTCTTCCTCGCACACGGCCTGCAGAAGTGGGAAAACGGGATCGACGGCACCGCGAAGTTCTTCGAGCAGACCGGAATCCCGCTCCCGACGCTCGCGGCGATCTTCGCCATCGCGGTGGAGATCGTGGGAGCCATCTTGTTCATCGTCGGTTTCCTGACGCCGCTGGTGGGCCTCGGCTTCGTCGTGGTCTCCGTCGGCGCGCTGCTCTCGGTGCACCTCGACAACGGCCTCACCGGTCAGGGCGGTTACGAGCTCGTCCTGGTCCTGGCGGTCGCCGGGCTCGCGCTCGGTTTCAACCCCGGCAAACTGTCGCTCGACCACGCGCTCTTCGGACGCAAGCGTGAGGCGAAGCAGCTCCAGGACGCCTGACCCCGTATGTCATGAAAGGGTCGTTCCTGACGAAATATGTCAGGAACGACCCTTTCATGACACTTCAGGAGGGAAGATCCGCGGTAGTCCGCTCCGCTTCGCGCCGAGAAGCGAGTTTGGCCGGATCCGCGTCGGTGACCTGGACCAGATGCGCACCCGCCGACAGTGGCGTCAGGAAACCCGCCAGGATCCCTTCCGCGCCAACCCATTCCACAGTGGACAGAACGCGGTCGTCGGCGGACAGCCCCAGCCCGGAAGCCCGGGAACGCGCCTCGGCGAGCACTTCGTCCACAGTGGACGAGCCCAGGGCGGGAGTGTCGCCGGGCACTGGGAACAGCGGGCTGAACTGGTCACCCGAAAGCCTGGCTTCGGTCAGGTAGTCCATCGCTCCATCGGGTACGGAGCCGGCGGGCAGCCCGAGACCCATGGGGTGCAGCGAGACGACGGCGGTCGCGGCCGCTTCGGAAGCGCCGCCCGGAGCGACGAACGCCACCCGGGCGCCCGCGGTCTCAGTCACCACCCTGGCGCCGCACCACCACGCGCCCAGCAGCACACCGGCGGTCTGCCAATGCGACGGCAGCACCACGGCGACCTCGTCGCCCGGTTCGACGTCGAACTCGTCGACCAGCCAGTTCGCCGTTTTGGCGGCCCAGTTCACCGTGGTCGCCACGGACAGTTCGACCCGGCTGCCCTGCTTGTCGTCGTAGTGCGTGATCAGCGGTTTCGCGGGCGACCCGAGCACGGGCCGCAGCAGCAGTTCGGTGAGGCTCACGCCCCCAACGCTAGTTCACGCAGGGAACGCTCGACGCGGCGAGCAGCGGAGCCGCCCCGGGCGCCCCGCCGCCACCGCCCCGGCCCACCAGGCCGGAGACGAACGACCGCACGGCGGCGGGGTCGATCTCGACGATGCTCTGGCCGTCGGCGCTGCGGCCGTTGATGTTCACCACCGGGATGGTCGTGAACGTCAGGTCGCCCGACGCGATCCCCTTCGCCTGCTGCGCGAACTCCAGCAGGTCCAGCCCTTCGTCCAGGACGATCGACCGGCGCACGACGTCCATCAGGCCCGCCATCGTCGACGGGCTGGTCAGCGTCCCCGCCGAGAGCACCTGGTTCAGCGCGGACGACAGGAACGCCTGCTGCCGCACGATGCGGTCGAGGTCGCCGCGCGGCAGGTTCTTGCGCTGCCGGACGAACGAAAGCGCCTCGCCACCCGACACGGTCTGTTCGCCGCGCCGGAAGTTCGCGCCGGAGTCCTTGTCCTCGGTCGAGTGATTCAGGCAGACCCTGACGCCGCCCAGCGCCTCGGTCAGCAGATAGAACCCGAGCAGGTTGACCTCGGCGTAGTGGTCGATGCGGATCTGTGTCAGGTCCTGAACGGTCTGGACCAGTGCCTTGCGGCCTTCCTGATCGGAATCGCGTTCGAGTTTCGCCTGATCGGATTCGCCGCGATGCGCGTTCGCGTAGTTGGTCTTCGCGGCGCCATAGGCCGAATTGATCTTGTTCGGGCCGCGGCCGGGGATGTCGGTCCAGGTGTCGCGCGGGATCGAGACGCCGGACGGCTTCCCGCCGTTCTTCGGGATCCGCAGGATGATGATGGTGTCGGTGTTGACGCCCGGCTTCTCCTCGGTGCGCAGTTCCTTCAGCACGCGCAGCGGCAGCGGATTGCCCTGCGCGTCGGTGCGCGCGTCGCTGCCGACCAGGAGGATGTCGTTCGCGCCGTCGTCGGCGGGCGGGGCGGCGGGGTCGTCGGCTTTGCTCAGGGCGTTCGTCGTGGGGACGTTGTTCTGCAGCTGGTCCTTGGTGACGTACGCGTAGCCCGTCGTGCCGAGGGCGAGCAGCGACACGAGGCCGACCGCGATCCGGCGGGTGATCCGGCCGGCGCGGCGCAGCGGGCGCTCGGGCACGGCCAGCGTGCCCGAGACAGCTTCGTCTTCGTCATCGGCCGGGGTGGACGGCTGGGGGAGCGGCGGATTCCGCGGGTACGGCGTCGGGACGAACCGGGGCTCTTCGTCACTCTCGGTGTCCGAATCGGTGTCCTCTTCGGACTTGGGCTCTTCGTCGTCCAACTGCTCAGAACGTGCGTTGACGCTCTTTTCCTCGTCGCTCATCCCTGATCACCTCCCCTTGTGCTGCCGCTCGTCCGATCGTAGGAGAAGGCTAGGCCACCGTGAGGTCGGCCACGCTGAGTACCCGGGATTAATTGACGCAGGGCACATTGCCCGCGACGATCGGCGTCGTGCTGGGCGCCGCCGGAGCACTGGAGGGCGGCTGAGCGGGCTTCGAGGGGATCGAAGTCTTCGACGGGGCCGTGGGCGCGTTCGGGCCCTTGTAGTCCTTGCCGAGCAGCACCCGCACCTTGCCGGGGGCGACGTCACGGTCCGCCTCGGCCTGCACCGCGGTGCCGAAGACCTGCTTGATCAGCGCCAGCGCGTCGTCGTCGCCCGGCGCGTACCGGATGACCGTCGAGTTCCGGGTGCTGAGCTTGGTGTCGGCCGCGAGTTTGAAACCCTTGCCCTGCAACAGGTTCCGCGTCTCGGTGGCCGCGGTGGGCGAGCCGGACCCGTCGAAGAGTTCGACGGTCACCGCTTCCGCGCCCGGCAGGGTGGCCGGGGTCTCGGCCGGTGCCGTCTCGCCGTCGGCGGTCAGGCGGGTGACCTCGGCCTGCACCTGTGCCGGGTCCACCCGGAGCACGGCGGCGCCGCCGATATTCGCGTCACCTTGGGTCGGGATGGTGTGGAACTCGACGTTCCCGCTGGTCAGGCCGCGCATCTGGGCGGCGAACTCGGGCAGATCCCAGCCCGCCGACAGCACGACCGACTTCTTCACCGCCTCGATCAGGTCGGAGATCTTCGCCGGGTTCATCAGGACGTCGGAGGAGAGCACCTTGTTCGCCAGCCCCGACAGGAAGGCCTGCTGCCGCGCGATCCGGTCGAGGTCGCCGTTCTGCAGGTCGTAGCGCTGCCGGACGAACGCGAGCGCCTGCACGCCTTCGACGGTCGACTTGCCGGCGGGCAGGTCCACGCCGGATTTCTTCTCCTTGACCGCGTTGTTGAGGCAGACCTCGACGCCGCCGATCGCCTTGGTGATCTCGTAGAAGCTCGACAGGTTCACCTCGGCGTACCGGTCGATCATCTTCGGCTTGCCGATGAACTTCTCCAGCGTCGCGATCAGGTTCTTGCGGCCGGCGTCCTTGGCCTTGGCGTCGACGTCCTTGAGGTCGGAGTTGCCCTGCTGCTGCAGCGTCTTCGACGTGTCGTTGTAGGCGTACACGTACGCGCTGTTGAGCTTGTGCTTGCCGAAACCGCCGGTGATCTCGACCCACGAGTCGCGGGGGAAGGAGATCGCGACCGCCTTCTTACCGTTCTGGGGGATGTGCACCAGGATCATCGTGTCGGTCTGGCGCTCGCCGTCCGAAACCCCGGCGTGCAGCATGTCGAGGACCTCGCGCGGCAGCGGGTTGCCCTGCGCGTCGGTGCGGCTGTCCTGGCCGACGAGCAGGATGTCGATCGCGCCGTCCAGCGGTTTCGCCGGCGGATGGCCGTTGTCCTCGAAGATGTTCGTGGTCGCGAAGCCCTGCGACGGGTCACCGATGAACTGCCAGCCCCACCAGGTCAGCGCCAGGATCGTGATCGAGACCAGGCTGAACACGACCTTCACACCGCGGCGGGCGAACACCACGACGCCGCCACGGCGCGCCGGAATGGGTGGCCCGGGCCACTCGGTCACGTGCGGTCCTCCACGAATCTCCCCAGGGCACACGCGTGCCTTCCCGACAACTCTACTGACCCTCGTGTTAGACGTCCGTAGGCTGGTGAAAGGTTGCCCCGGTCGTGACACACTCGGCCGGTCGGTGAAGTCGTAGAGGGAGGATCGCGGGATGCGAGTGCTGGTCACCGGGGGTGCCGGGTTCATCGGTTCGCATTACGTCCGGCAGGTGCTGACGGGCGCGTACCCGAGCTTGGCCGACGCCGAGCTGATCGTGCTCGACAAGCTGACCTACGCGGGCAACGAGGCGAACCTGGAGCCGGTGCGCGGGAATCCGCGCTACCGGTTCGAAAAGGGCGACATCTGTGACGCCGCCCTGGTCAGCGAGCTCATGCGGGGCGTCGACCTGGTCGTGCACTTCGCCGCCGAGTCCCATGTGGACCGTTCGATCGCCGGCGCGGCCGACTTCGTGCTGACCAACGTGCTGGGCACGCAGACCCTGTTGCAGGCCGCGCTCGAGGCCGAGGTCGGGAAGTTCGTCCACGTGTCCACCGACGAGGTCTACGGCTCGATCGACGAGGGTTCCTGGGCCGAAGACCACGCGCTGGAGCCGAATTCGCCGTACTCGGCGTCGAAGGCGTCCTCGGATCTGCTGGCTCGTTCGTTCTTCCGCACGCACGGGTTGCCCGTCTGTGTCACGAGGTGCTCGAACAACTACGGTCCGTACCAATTCCCGGAGAAGGTCATCCCGCTCTTCGTGACCAATCTGCTCGACGGCAAGAAGGTCCCGCTCTACGGCGACGGGCTCAACGTGCGTGACTGGCTGCACGTGGACGATCACTGTCACGGCATCCAGCTCGTCGCCGACGGCGGCAGGCCGGGCGAGGTCTACAACATCGGCGGCGGCACGGAACTCACCAACCGCGAGCTGACCGAGCGGCTGCTGACCGCCGTCGGCGCGGACTGGGAGAGCGTCGAGCCGGTCGAGGACCGCAAGGGGCACGACCGCCGGTACTCGGTCGACATCACCAAGATCTCGACGGAGCTCGGCTACGCGCCGCGTCAGTCCTTTGAGGACGGTCTGGCCGACACGGTCGCCTGGTACAGCGGAAACCGATCGTGGTGGGAGCCGCTGAAGAACCGTGCGGGGGCGTGAACAGGTGCTGAGCATTCTCGTACCGGGCGGATCCGGTCAGCTCGGGCAGGACCTCGCGGCGCTGGCCCCGCAGGCCGCGGCACCGTCGTCTTCGGACCTGAACGTGCGCGACACCGGCCAGGTCGTCGCCGCGGTGACCGAGCTGGCGGACCGGGCGCGGGCGACGGGGACGTCGCCGGTGGTGATCAACGCGGCGGCCTACACCGCGGTGGACGCGGCGGAAACCGACGAGGAGCGGGCGTTCGCGGTGAACGCCGACGGCCCCCGGGTGCTCGCCGCGGCGTGCTCGTCGCGCGGGGTGCCGCTCATCCACGTGTCCACGGACTACGTCTTCGCCGGTGACGCGACTTCGCCGTACGAGCCCGGCGATCTGCTGGGCCCGCTGAACGCCTACGGCCGGACGAAGGCGGCAGGCGAGGACGCGCTGCTCGGGTCCGGCGCCCGGTCCTGGATCGTGCGGACGTCCTGGGTGTACGGCAAGACCGGGTCGAACTTCGTGAAGACCATGGCGCGCCTGGAGAAGGAGCGCGAGGAACTGTCCGTAGTGGACGATCAGACCGGTTCGCCGACCTGGTCGCGCGACCTCGCCGCCGGGCTGCTGGAGCTGGCGGGCCGGATCGCCGCGGGCGAAGGGCCTTCGCAGCGGGTGCTGCACTGCACGGGTGGCGGGTCGACGACGTGGTGCGGGTTCGCGAAGGCGATCTTCACGGAGCTCGGCGCGGATCCGGCTCGCGTGAAGCCTTGTACGACGGCGGAATTCCCGCGTCCGGCGGCGCGTCCGGCGTATGGCGTGCTGTCGAACGCTTCCTGGCGCGAGGCGGGGCTCACGCCGCTCCGGGACTGGTCCGACGCGCTGAAGGCCTACTTCGCTTCCTGACCCCGCCCGCATTTCGTCCTCTGAATGCGGGCGCATGCAGAGGACGAAATGCGGGAGGTCAGTGTTTCGTGCTCGCCTGGCGGTACGCGGCGACGGTGAGTTCGGCGCACGCGCGCCAGGTGAAGTTCGCGACGTGGGCGCGGCGCGCGGCCGAAGTGGCGACGGCGTGCGGGTCGCTGACGGCCATCCGCAGCGCCTCCACGAGCCCGTCGACGTCCTCGTAGGGCACCAGGCTCGCGCAGTTGCCCGCGACCTCACGCAGCGCCGGGATGTCCGTGCACACCACGGGAACGTCCGACGCCAGCGCTTCCAGCACCGGAAGCCCGAAGCCCTCGTCGCGTGACGGCAGCACCAGCGCGCTGGCCCCGGCGACGACCCGCCGGAGGTTCACGTCGGACAGGTAGCCGACGTGCCGCGACCGCGAGCCCACCGAGAACGAACCGGGGCCGACGAACACCAGATCCGGCAGATCCGGCGCGGCCTCGTGGGCCTGCTGGAGCCAGTGCAGGCCCTTCCGGGGCCCGGGGGCGCCGGCGAAGAGCAGGTACTTGTCCGGGAGGCCGAGTTCCTTGCGGCGTTCGGGATCCGGCGGGCGCGCGGTGAACCACGCCGGGTTCACGCCGAGCGGGGTGACGATGATCTTGCCGCGGTCCACGTCGAGCCGTTCGGCGACCTGGTCGGCGACGGCGTTGGTGGGCGTGCAGATCGCGTCGGCGAGCCGGGCACCGCGCCGGACCAGCCGCGGCAGCTCGTGATCGCTCGGCGCGAGCTCTTCGGGAGCGTCCAAAAAGGCCAGATCGTGGATGGTCACCACACCCGCCGCGCGGAACCGGCCGGGCAGCACGAAGTTGGTGCCGTGTACGACGTCCGTCGGCCCGGCGAACAGCTCCACCGGCGGCAGCTGCGAACGCAGCCACGCCTTCCGCAGCAGTCGTGCGGCCACCGGCATGCCACGGGCCCGGACGCCGTGCGGGAGCACGTGCCGCAGCCGTCGCCAGCCGCGCAACGTGAACGCGACCGCGCGAGTGTCCACTTCGGACATCGAGGCGAGCTCTTCGGACAGGGCGACGGTGTACCGGCCGATACCCGTCCTGGCACCGAGCAGCGGGGTCCCGTCGAGCAGGACGCGCAAGGGGCGGTCAGCCACGGCCGAGCCTCTGCTTGGCGACCTTGACCACCCGGCCGCCGACGCGCCGCACGAGTTCCTTCGGCCCGCCGTCGGCGAGATACTCGCGGATCAGGTCGACGTCGCGGCGCAGCATTTCCTTGCCCCGCACCGGTGCGGTGACCACGAGGTCTTCCGAACCGGGCAGCCGGTCGGCGGCGGGCCGCGGGTTCCGGCAGAACTCCACCAACGGTTTCAGCGCCTCGGGCCAGGCGTAGCGCTGGGCGACGGCGGCCATCCGCTCGACGCAGCCGGCGGCGAACTCCTCGTCGTACAAAGCCTTTTCCAGCGCGTCGGCCAGCGCGTCCACGTCCTCGGCCGGGACGACGACGCCGAGCCGTTCCTTGCGGACCAGGTCGGCGAACGAGTCGCCGTCGGTGGTGACGATCGGCAGCCCGGCCCACAGGTAGTCCAGCACCCGCGTGCGGAACGCGAACGTCGTCTCGACGTGCTCGTAATGCGTGGTGACACCGCAGTTCGCGTCGAGCAGCCAGTTCTGGCGTTCCTCGTACGGCACCCACTGCTGGTTGAAGAACACGTGCTTGCCGGTGAGGCCGAGCGTGTCCGAGAGCAGCATCGTGCGCGCGCCGATGTCCATCTCGGTGACCTCGGGGTTGGGATGTTTCATCCCGAGGAACACCAGGCGGACGTCACCGCGGCGCTGCCGCAGCCGTTCGATCGCCCGGACCAGGGTCAACGGGTCGAACCAGCTGTAGACCCCGCCCGCCCACAGCACGACGTGATCGGTCTCGCCGATACCGTCCAAAGTGGACCGGAGGCCGGGGCCGGTGCGGACCGGTGCCTGCGGCGACAGGCCGAACGGGACGATCGACAGCAGCGACTGGGTGGTCGGGTCGGCGTCGTACAGCCGCGGCGAGAGCCTGCCCATCGCGGCGAGATGGCCCAGCCAGAAGTGGCGCTGACGCTCCGACGCGCACAGGAAGAAGTCCCCGCGCTCCAGTTGCGCGTCGAGGACCTTGGTGACCCCGATGAGGTCCAGTGCCCGTTTGTCGTCGGGCACGCCCTTGCCCTGTTCGAGCAGCTCCAGATGCATCGGGTCGTACAGGTCCGCGACCACGATCTTGTGCGCGTACTGCTTCTTGAGCGAAGGCGCGAGCTCCAGCACGTGCCCCTGCAGGATGATGATGTCGGCCCACGCGATCGGTGTCTCCAGATCGCGCCTGGTCGCCGCGCTGACCCGGAACGGCGCGGGCGGCGGGTCGGCGAGGGGGTTGATCGTCACCAGGTGGACGTCGTGCTCGGTGGCCAGCGTGGCGGCCATGTTCCAGGCGCGGATGGCCGGGCCCGCCATCCGCTCGGTGATCGCGTCGCCGGTGATCACCAGCACCTTGCGGCGCTGCCCGAAGAGCGCGTCGATGCCGAACGTCTCGACCAGGACGTCATGCGCGGCGAGATAGCGCGGCAGCGGATACGCGGGCTCCAAGGCCTTGCGCAGCAGGGGAAGCAGATCGGCGTCGGTGCGGACGCGGGCGGCCTGTTCGGTGGCGCGCGCCTCGGCGAGCGACGGCAGGAGTTCGACGAACTGGTCGATCGCCAACACCCCGGCCAACGTCGTCCTCGGCACCTCGACCGGGCCGGTTTCGGCCGGGCCGGCCCCCTTGGCGAGATCGAACCGGGTGGCGTCGAGGTCTCCGCGCGCCGTCGCCCGGCGGACGGCCAGTGCCAGCGCGGCGGGCAGCGCACGCGAGAGAGTCTCGTCGGAGAGGTTCTTGTAGAGCGCCGCCAAAGCGTTGCGCTCCAGCAAGAACGTCTCACGCCCGGAATCCGGAGCGTCCACTGTGGACATCGTGGCGTGGTGCTTGTGGTAGGTCAGCGACTCCGGCACGTAGCGCACGCGCCAGCCGCGCAGGTTCAGCCGCCAGCCGAGGTCGACGTCCTCGTAGAACATGAAGAACCGCTCGTCGAAGCCGCCGAGCTCGGCGAACACCCCGGCGCGGACGAACATCGCCGAACCGGTCGCGAACAGGACGTCCTTGGCGATCTCGTGTTCGGCGGCGGGGACGTCGGCCAGCGGGCTGCCGGCGTGGCGTTTGTAGCCCATGCCGAACCAGGTGAGGCCCGCGTCGACGAAGTCGGTGCCGGTGCCGTCCCAGTCGAGGACCTTGCTGGCCACCGCGGCGACGGCCGGCTGTGCGCGCAGTTCGGCGACGGCCGCGCCGACCCATCCCGGCGCCGGGCGTGCGTCGTTGTTGAGGAAGGCGAGGACGGTGCCGGTGGCGTGCCGCGCGCCGAGGTTGCAGCCGCCCGCGAAGCCGGAGTTCACCGGGGATTCGACGAGCTTGACGCCCGGTGCGGCGGCCTTGATCTCGGCCACGTCGGTGCCGCCGGAGGCGTTGTCGACGCAGATGACCTCGAGGTTCGGGTAATCGTGTTCAGCGAGTGCGCGCAGGCAGGTGACGGTGTCGGCGGCCCCCCGGTAGTTCACGACGATCACCGAGACGACCGGTTGCGTTTCCCCCTGCGCCAAAGCCGTACTCCCTGCACTCGATTGGACCAAGCTTAAAGCCCGGCCCATGCGTCCCAGACCGCGCCTCGGCCCAGTGTCGCCCGTCGCCCGACGGCCCGCCGCTCGACCAGCGTGCGCGGCAGGCGGGCGGCGACGGCGCCCAGGACGCGGCACCGGAGACTCAGACGGAAGTTCGGTGCGGCCGGTTTCCCTCGGAGGGGCAGGACCAGGGTGAGCACGGCGAACTTCACCAGCTGGCGGATCGCCACCGCGCGCGGAGCGCACCGCAGGAGGGTGAGGAGGCGGTTGCGTTCATTCCACAGGTGGAACCGGACCGAACCCGGCCGGGTGCTCGCGCCGTGCTGATGGGTGACGTCGGCTTCGGCGCTGACGACGTCCCAGCCCGCCAGCCGCAGCCGCCACGCGGTGTCGGTGTCCTCGTAGTAGCAGAAGTAGGAGGCGGGGACGCCGCCGACGGAACGGAGCGCCTCGACGTCGAGCACGGCCGCGCCCCCGCAGAAGCCGAAGATCTCGCCGGCGGGTTCCGGCAGGTCGGCGCCGTGGCCGTCGGCGGTCAGGCGGACGCCGGTGGACTGGACGGTCCCGTCGGCGAGGGTCAGCCGGGCGCTCACGGCAGCGGCGAGTGGCGCCTTCGCGAGCGTGTCTTCGCAGGTCGCGAGCCAGTCCGCGGCCGGCGCGGCGTCGTCGTTCAGCCAGGCCATCAGCGGAGTGTCCACTTTGTCCAGTGCGGCGGCCATGGCGCCCGCGTAGCCGGCGTTGTGCCGCAGGCGGAGCACTTCGGGCTTCGAAGGATGGGCGGCGAGCAGGGCGGCCGTTCCGTCGTCGGAGGCGTTGTCGACGACCAGGGTCCGGTGCGCGCGGGACTGCGCGGCGAGGGCGTCGAGGCAGGCGGTGATATGCGCGGCGCCGCGCCAGGTGACCACGACGACGGTGGTGCTGGTCATGGTGGAGAGAATAGAGACCATGCCCGAACTGGTCGTGCTCGCCGAGCAGCTGCTGGCGCCGGTCCCCGGCGGCACCGGCCGCTACACCGGTGAGCTGCTGCGCGCGCTCGCCGAGACGGCGCCCGCGGGCTGGACGGTGTCGAGCGTCGTCGCGCGGCACGCCGACATCGAAGCCGCGGTCGTCGAGGGGGTCGCGGGGCCGCGCGTGCTGCCGATCCCGCCCCGGGGGCTGATCGCGGCTTGGCAGCTGGGCCTGCCGTGGTGGCCGGGCGGCGACGCGGTCCACGCGCCGACCCCGCTCGCGCCCGCCCGGGTGCCGAAGGGGCGGACGCTGTCGGTCGCGGTGCACGACACCGTGCCGTGGACGCATCCCGAGACGCTGACCCCGCGTGGCGTCGCGTGGCACAAGGCGGTGATCGCGCGGGCCGCGTCGCGGGCGACGGCGCTGACCGTGCCCACGCAAGCGATTGCGGACGAGCTCGCCGGGCTGGTGCCGGTTTCGGTGCCGGTGCGCGTGATCCCGCACGGGGTGCGGCCGCCCGCCGGATTCGCCGAGGTCGCGCTGCCGGAGCGGTACGTGCTCGCGATCGGGACGATCGAGCCGCGCAAGGGCATCGACGTGCTGATCGACGCCGTCGGGCGGCTCGGCGTCCCGCTGGTGCTGGCCGGTCAGCCGGGCTGGGGCGGTATCGACCCGCCGGCTCTGGCGCGCGAGCACGGCGCCGACGTCCGGGTGCTGGGGAAGGTGAGCGACGCGGAGCTGGCGTTCGTGCTGCGGGGCGCGTCGGTGCTGGCGATGCCGAGCCGGGCGGAGGGGTTCGGGCTGCCGCTGATCGAGGCGATGGCGGCCGGGGTGCCGGTGGTGCATTCGGATGCCCCTGCCCTGGTCGAAGTGGCCGGAGGAGCGGGCGTCGCCGTCCCTGTCGGCGACGCGCAAGCGCTTGCGGACGCCCTTCGCGACGTCTTCAACCATCCGGAGCGTGCGGCGGCCCTGCGTGACAGTGGTCTCAGTCGTTCGAGTGAGTTCACCTGGCAACGAGCCGCTTCCGCGGTGTGGAGCCTCCACCTGCGCTAGCAGTTTGTCGGTTCCCCACCGCGGACCCGGTGCACGGCCGTACCCTCCTAGGGTGACCGATGACCCTCGCGTGCTTATCGACGCGACTGCCGTTCCCGCGGACCGGGGTGGCGTCGGTCGTTACGTGGATTCGCTGGTCGCGGCGCTGGACGAGGACGGCGCGCGGATCACCGTCGTCTGCCAGCCGCGGGACGCGGTGCTGTACGACCGGCTCGCGCCCGGCGCGCGGATCGTGCCCACCTCGCCGTCGACATCGACCAGGACGGCCAGGCTGACCTGGGAACAGGCGACCCTGCCCCGGCTGGTCCGCCGGCTCGCCGCCGATGTCGTCCATTCACCGCACTACACGATGCCGCTGGCCAGCCCGGCCGCTTCGGTGGTGACGCTGCACGACGCGACCTTCTTCACCGACGCGGTCCTGCACTCTTCGGTGAAGGCGCGCTTCTTCCGCGCCTGGACCTCGACGGCGCTTCGCCGCGCGACGCTGTGCGTCGTACCGAGCATCGCGACGGCGGCCGAGCTGGAACGCGTCGGCCAGGTCCGCACAGCCGAGCTGGAAATCATCCACCACGGCGTCGAACCGGATCGGTTCCACCCGCCCTCGCCCGCGGAGATCGAGGCCGCGCGCAAGGCCGTCGGACTCGGGAAGACGCCGTACGTCGCCTTCCTCGGCGCGCTGGAACCGCGCAAGAACGTGCCCGCGCTGATCCGCGGCTTCGCGCACGCCGTGATCGGCAGGCCGAACCCGCCTGCCCTGGTGCTGGCCGGGCAGCCGGGCTGGGATTCGCAGGTCGAACGCGCGCTGGACGCCGTGCCGCACCGGCTGCGGGTGATCCGGGCCGGGTATCTGCCGTTCGACACGCTCGCCGGTTTCCTCGGTGGCTCCGAGCTGGTCGCCTATCCGAGCCTCGGCGAGGGCTTCGGGCTGCCGGTGCTGGAGGCGATGGCGTGCGGCGCGAGCGTGCTCACGACGCGACGGCTTTCGCTGCCGGAGGTCGGCGGGGACGCGGTCGCCTACTGCGGTGTCGGCGCCGGAGACGTCGCCGCGGCCATCTCGGAGCTGCTCGACGCACCGGCCCGCCGGGCCGAGCTGGCTGAAGCGGCGCTTCGGCGGGCGAAGGAGTTCTCGTGGGCGACGACCGCGGAGCGGCATCGTGAGGCTTACGCGAAGGCTTGGTATCGGCACTCGCAGCGACGGGCGAGCTGAGGTCCCGCTTCCGCCAGAGGAGCCGTTCGGGGCGTGTGGGGTATACTTGAGGTGCGAGGCCCCGGTGGGGCCGAGTATGAAGGCCCGTGACGCGTCCGGACGGTCGTCTCGCGGGCTTTTCGCTGTTCAAGGTTCGATGATCGCATCGATGAGCCGGGCTGCTTTCCGGCGCCAGTGACCGCCCGCGCCGAAACACCATCCCACCGCGTCGGAAATCCACAGCAGTGGTTCGGCGGTCGAGTTCAGATGCTCGTAGGTGAGCTCGGTCTTGGAGGGCCGGTAGCCGAGAGCTTGCTGCAATGTCCTGCGATCGTGGACATCGCGATGGTCGCGCGAGTCGAGAACCAACCGGTGCGCGTTCTTGGCGAGCAGATCGGCGACAGCATGTTCAAGGCATTTCTGCCGGGTCTCTTCCTCTGTTTTCCCGGTACACGAGCCCAGATACAAGATCGTCGTGACTTCCAAGGCGGCTATGCGGTCGATCAGTTGCCTGCGACGGGGTTCCTTTTCCTTCTTGAAATGCAGTTCCCGCGCACCAGGCAGAAGCAGTGCGGTCAGTTCTCGCCGCGACGGCGCGAGCTGGGCCGGCGGCACCAGCGTCATGCACAGGAGGTACCGCTGGTCTCGCACCGACTCGTCGATGAAGGCGTGCACGGGCATCGGTCCATTCTGCCTGCCGCTGATTGCGGAAAGCAGTCGGGTGCACACGCTCCGTTGCGGCCGTGCAACCCCCGTCGCCGAGGTGGGTGGGCCGAAGTCGCGTTCGGTGACGGGTGGACAATGGCCGCGTGACTGAGCACCCCAGCTACGGCGACGGGATCGCCGTCGTGACCGTGACGTACTTCCCCGGCGAGACCCTCGAGAAGTTCCTCGACACCCTCGAGAAGGCGACGGACCGGGACGTCCAGGTCGTCGTCGCCGACAACGCCTCCACGGACGGCGCGCCGGAGAAGGCCGCCCGCCGGGACAACGTCAAGCTGCTCAGCATCGGCGAGAACGTCGGTTACGGCACGGCCGCCAACCGGGGCGTCGCGGAGCTCGACGACAGCTACGGCTGGGTCGTCGTGGTGAACCCGGACCTCGAATGGGAGCCCGGTTCGCTCGACGCGTTGCTCGAGGTGGCCGAGCGCTGGCCGCGCGGTGGCGCCTTCGGCCCGCTCATCCACGATCTCGACGGCACCGTGTACCCGTCGGCCCGGCTGCTGCCGTCGTTCGGCCGCGGGATCGGGCACGCGGTGTTCGGCAAGATCTGGCCGGGCAATCCGTGGACGCGGCAGTACCGGCAGGAGACCGGCACCCCGGTCGAGCGCACGGCGGGCTGGCTTTCCGGGTCATGTCAGCTGTTCCGTCGCGAGGCCTTCGACTCGGTCGACGGATTCGACACGCGCTATTTCATGTACTTCGAGGACGTCGACCTCGGCGACCGGCTGGCCCGCGCCGGCTGGCTGAACGTGTACGCGCCTTCGTCCAGCGTCATGCACATCGGCGGGCACTCGACTTCGCAGGCTTCGGCGAAGATGCTGCGTGCGCACCACGACAGCGCGTACCGCTACCTCGCGGACCGTCACCGCGGTCTCCTGTGGAAGCCGGTCATGCTCGCGGTGAAGGCCGGGCTCGCGCTGCGCCTCAAGCTCGAAACGCGCCGGAAGTAGCCGTTCCGGCCACCGGAATTCACGCGACCGGGCTCCCTGTCGTCGTTACCGTCGGTGCATGGACTTCGCCGCACTGGACGCCTGGCTGACGGAACGCGCCGGGGAGGACCGCTTCTCCGGGACCGTGCTGATCCGGCGGGGCGATGAGACGCTGTTCGAACATGGCTACGGCCTGGCCAGCCGCCGCTGGTCGGTGCCGAACGCGCCGGACGTCCGGTACGACACCGCGTCGATCACCAAGGTCATCACCTCGATCGCCGCAGTGCGGTTGGCCGACGAGGGACGGTTGGACCTCGATCGCCCGATCGGCGAGATCATCGACCTCGACGGCACGGTGATCTCGCCCGGGGCGACGACGCGGCATCTGCTCACGCACACGTCCGGGATCGCCGACGACGCGGACGAGGAAGCGGGCGAGAGTTACGAGGCGTTGTGGGTCGACAAGCCGGTGTACTCGGTGGTCGAGACGCGTGACCATCTGCCCAATTTCGCTTACCGGACACCGAATTTCGCGCCCGGTGAGGGCTGCCGGTACTGCAATTCGGGGTATGTCCTCGCGGGGCTGGTGATCGAGGAGATCACCGGGAGGCCGTATCGCGACCACGTCCGGGAGACCGTGCTCGACCGCGCGGGGATGACCGATTCGGGGTTCTTCGACCGGCGTGATCCGCAGCCGAGGGTCGCCGAAGGCTGGGATCCGATCCTCGACGGCGAGCGGATCACCGGCTGGAAGCAGAACATCTTCAGCTACCCGCCGATCGGTTCACCCGACGGAGGGGCGTACTGCACCGTCGGCGACCTCGTCCGGCTTCTGCGCGCGATCCGCGAGGAGCGGCTCTTGAGTCCTGAGCGCACGAAGGAGTTCCTCACCCCGCAGGTGCTCCACGGCAGCGGCGTTTGGTACGGCTTCGGCCTCGAATTCGTGTTGGAGCCGGACGGTTCGGTGCGGCACTACTACAAGGACGGCGGGAACGTCGGCGTCTGCTCGCTCATGCGGCACTATCCGGCCGAAGGGCTGGATGTCGCGATGCTGTCCAACGCCACGTACGGCGGGGGAGCGGCGATCAAGGAGATCGATCGGGTGATCCGCGCTTTCTGAGGCGGGTCCCTATGTCATGAAAGGGTCGTTCAGGACAAAAGATGTCCTGAACGACCCTTTCATGACATGTGCGTGGAGGGGCTAGATGCCGTCCAGCCGGCGCGAGAGGTTCGAACGCCCCGAGGGGTTCTGCTTCACCGTCGGCACCAAGCCGCCGACCTCGTTCTCGACGGTCTCCTGCTCCGGCTGCTCGATCAGCGGGCTCTGCACCGGCGCGGCGGGCGGCCGCCGGGTGAGCGGGGTCGTCGCCTGCGGCAGCGGTCTGGTCTGCTGCGGGGTGCCGGGACGCCGGGGGTACGGCTGCGGCTGGGTCGAGCCCTCGCCCCGCACCGCCGGCAGATCCAGCCGTGTCGTCGGTTCGGGCCCCGCGAGCGGGTGGTCGTTCTCCGCGATCAGCGAAGCCGGTAGCTGAGTGGTCGTGTCCGGGTCCGACGAACGGTCGATCTCGGCGACCACCGACCGGGGGATCTGCTGAGTGTTCGCGGAGTCCATCGGAGACGTCGCGTTGTCCGGTGTCACGACGAAGGCTCCACGCGCGCTTGCGCGTGCGAGCAAGGCGTCCGCCCGAGCACGGGGGTCCATTCCCCTAGGCCTCCCGACTGACCTGGGGCCCTCTGGGTTCAGGGCCGACTGTGTGTTGTCTAGGGTAGGCCCTAGGAGCGGCCGCCGTCAGCAGACCCGCGAACGTCTTCCGACAAATGTCGGTGTCAGGCTTCCATGTCCGAAAGGATCCGGGTGCTGGAGTCGGCCTTGTCCGTGCCGCCGATGCCGTAGATCATCGAGATGTTGTTCCGGGCCCCTGCCTCGACCTCGTCGGCCGGGAGCTCGTCGACGTTGCGCCGGTCCCCGCCGTTGCAGAACTCGAGCTCCGTGTCCGGGTACGCCGCGCGGATCAGGTCGAACGACTCGTTGATGCCCGGCCCCTGCTCGACGGCGATGTACACGTCGTCGACGATGCGCAGCGCGCGGACGATCCGAGCCCGGACGTCCTCGACCTGGATCACCCTGCCCTTCTTGAGGACCTGCTGGTGATCGTTGTTGACGATGACGATCAGGTAGCCGGACCGGGCCTGAGCGGCTTCGAACAGGTCGAGGTGGCCCTGGTGGAGCGGGTTGAAGTACCCGCTGACGATCGAGGCCTTCGCCGGTCGCTCGGTCATCGTCGGTGTCCTCCATAGGCTTACGGTTTCGGGTGGCCCGCTCACCCTAGCCGAGTGCCGGGTAGTTTCCGTGTGTGCGATTCCGTCCTGCCTTCGAGCTGGACCTGGACACGGTTCTGGGCCCGCTGAGCCGTGGGTCGCGCTCGCCCAACGTCGTCCGGACCGAGAGCGGGGTCACCTGGCTGGCCGCGAACACCGCGGACGGCGCCGGCACGCTCGCGCTGCTGCGGCGCGCGGACGGCGAGATCGAGGCGGAGGCCTGGGGCCCCGGCGCGGACAGGCTGCTCGAAGGTGTCCCTGCGATGCTCGGCGCACACGACGACGACTCCGAATTCGTCGCGCATCACGACGTCATCGCGTCGGCTCGGCGCCGGAACCCGGGGCTGCGCCTCGGCTCGACCGGCCGGGTGTGGGACGCGCTGGTGCTCGCCGTGCTGGAGCAGAAGGTGACCAGCACGGAGGCGCTGCGGTCGTGGGGTGAACTGTGCCGCTGGTTCGGCGAACCGGCGCCAGGGCCGGGACCGTCGCGGCTGCGCGTGCCGCCGACGCCCGTCGCCATCCGCTCCATTGTGGACTGGAAATGGCATCGCGCCGGGGTGGATCTGAAACGGCGGACGACGCTGATCGCGGCGGCCCGTGTCGCGCCCCGGCTGGAGAAGGCGGTGGAACTGAAGGGTGTCGAAGGCCGGGCCTGGCTGCGGAAGGTGCCCGGCATCGGCGTGTGGACGGCGGCGGAGATCGCGCAGCGCGCCTGGGGCGACCCGGACGCGGTGAGCTTCGGCGACTACAACATCCCGTCGATGGTCGGGCACGCGCTCGTCGGCACGAAACTCGACGACGTCGGGATGTCCGAAGTGCTGGCGCCGTATTCGCCGCAGCGGCAGCGCGCGGTGCGCTACCTGTCGACGGCCGGTTTCCGGCGGCCGAGGTTCGGGCCGAAGATCGAACTCCGCGACTACCGGGCGATGTGACTCAGTTGCCCCAGCCCTGCGGCGGGTAGGGCTGCTGCTGGCTCGGGTACTGCGGCTGCTGCTGCGGGTACTGCTGGTACGGCAGAGCGGGCGGCTGTGGCTTGCTGTTCGACTTCACCAGGAAGTAGATCCCGACGCCGATACCGGCCAGGATCAGGACGCCGACCACCAGCACCAGAAGGAAGACCATGCCGAGAGACTAACCCGCGGTGCGGCCACCGGCGCGGCGGCTATCGGGCCGGGCTCAGTGCGCGGGGCGTTCCTGCAGCCGCGTGCGGTAGGCGGTGACGTTCGCGGTCAGTGCGGCGTTCACGATGGCGCTCGCCTCGCCCTGGCTCAACCCCAGCTTCCGGGTGATCGCCGCGTACTCGGCGGCCGCGTTCTGCGCCAGTTTCCGGTTCTGGTCGCCCGAGTCCCCGACGAAGGTGCCCGCCCGGCCGCGGGTTTCGATCAGGCCGGCCTCTTCCAGCTCGCGGTACGCCTTGGCGACGGTGTTGGGGGCGATGCCCAGATCCTCGGCCAGTTTGCGGACCGTCGGGAGTTTCGTTCCGACGGGAAGCGTCCGGTCCGTGATCTGCGCGGCGAAGGCGGCCCGTACCTGTTCGTACGGTGGGACGGGTGAGTTCGTGTCGACGCTGACGATCACTTCGTGCTCCAGGTCTCTTGTCGGCGGGCTTGATTAGAGCACCGTGCTCGGCGGGCGCTGTGCCAGCCTGCGGATCCACGCCGCCAGTGCGCCGATGAGGACGATCGCGGCGTATCCCACGAGAAACCACCACAGCCACTCGGCGAACTCCGGAACCGCGGAGGTCATGGGGAGTCCGAGGTAGATTCCGGCGGGCACCAGGGCCAGCTGCGCGTCCTTCCGGCGGAGAGCGTCGTCCGTGCGCAGGGAACGTTCGTCGTCGGCCAGGGCGGGCTGCTCGATCACCTGACGGACGAGAACGAGCGACAGCCCCCCGAGCACGACGACGCCCGCCGCGTAGGTGAAGCCGAGCAGGCGGGTCGCGGCCGCGTCGGCGAACAGGCCGATGCCGAGCCCGATGACGATCCCGCCGATCGTGCTGAGCAGCCACAGCCCGAACGACCCTAGGCCTGCCACGTCGGGGACGCCCAGCTTCTTCCCGTGCGCGATCCGGCGCGGCAGCGACCGTGCCAGCCGCCGTTCCGCCTTGCGCACTCGCAGGAAGGTCCAGGAGACGAGCCCTGCCAGCACGACGAAGCTCACCAGAACCGCGATCATGCCCACTGATGCGGAGACCGTCGGCCAGTCGGCTTTCCGGCGCGAGTAAAGCCCCGGCGTGCCGTCCGAAGTCCGGACGAAGAACTCCTGACTCAGCAGGAACCAGGTTCCCCAGGTCGCCGCGAACAACACGACGGCCACGACGACGGTCTGCGTTTTGATCCGGCTCCGCAGCTTCATCCTGGCCAGCTGAAGCCGCTGGGATTCACTGAGTTCCATCACCACGCCACTCCCCCTTTGTGTCAGTGATCGTATCGCCATGATGACACAATCACTGACACAAAGACAAGCGACTACTGCGCGGGCGGGACCACCTGGGTCCGGTCGCCGCCGCCACCGGGCACGACCTGGGTGGCGTCACCGGTGCCACCGGACACCACCTGGGTCCGGTCGGCGTTCGCGGGCGAAACGACCTGCGTGCGGTCGGCGTTCGCGGGGGAGACCACCTGCGTGCGGTCCGCGGCCGCCTGCTGCTGCGGGGACACGACCTGGGTGCGGTCCGCATGGGCGTCGATCGGCGGCCCGGCCTGCGGAGGAGGCGGCGGGAAACCGGGCTGGGGCATGCCGGGCGCGCCGAACGGGCTGGGCGCCGGGGCGCCGGGCGGCGGCGCGAAACCCGCCGGAGCCGGAGGCGGCGGGAAGCCGGGCGCCTGGCCGAAGCCGGGCTGAGGGGGCGGCGGGAAACCGGGCTGCTGCCAGTTGCCCTGCGGCGCGGGGCCGCCGGCGGGCGGGGGCGGCGGCGGGAAGCCCGGAGCCGGGCCGCCACCACCGAAGTTCGGGTTCTGCGGGAAGGTCATCGGCGGCTTCTTCGCCTGGTTGACCTTCACGATGATCACCACGATCACGATGATGATGACGATGATCGCCAAGATCAGCAGAAACCAGCCGAAGCCGTCACCGTCACCGCTGCTGTGGACCCGGACCCGGTCCAGGTATGGCGTCAGCGTCGTCAGCATCATTCCCCCTTAAGAACGTCAGCCGACACCCTAACGGGCGGACGCCGCGGGCACGGCGGCTTCCATCAGTTCGGCGAGATCTTCCGACCCTTTCGGGAGTGAATCCACCGGCCACCAACGGAGATCGTCCGATTCGTCGCTTTGGACCGGTTGTGCTCCGCGTGGTGCGCGCACCACGAACCGCACGTCGAAATGCCGGGTCGGCACGCCGAGCGAGCAGGTGATCGGGTGGACGTCGAGATGCACCGGAGCCGGGTCGATCACGAGGTCGTCGATGCCGGATTCTTCGCGTGCCTCACGAAGGGCGGCGTCCGCGAGCGTCGCGTCGCCGGGTTCGCAATGCCCGCCGAGCTGCAACCAGCGCCCGACCCGCGGATGCAGGGTGAGGAGCACGTTCTCCGCGTCGGCGTCGAGAAGGACGGCCGACGCGGTGATGTGCCCGGCCGCGCATTCGCGGCGGCAGACGTCGTCTCGTGCGGCGAGGAAGCCGAGATAGGCCTGGCGCAGGGATTCCTGGGCCGCGTCCGCCGGTCGCCAACCGGACAATGTGGACACGACGTCGTCGTGCAGGGTCACAGTTCGAGAAGTCCTTCACCGGGTTCGACAGGGCCCCGCGCGGGCGGGAGGGCGGCGGGATGGCCGATCGCGACCGCGCCGAGCGGTTCCCAGCGCGCGTCCAAGCCGAGGACGTCGCGCACGATGCCGGCCGCGAAGATCGTCGACCCGATCCAGCACGAGCCGAGGTCTTCGGCGGCGAGCGCGACCAGCAGGCCCTGCACGGCCGCTCCGCCGGCGACGGTGAACATCGTGTGCTCACAAGCGTTCCGGCGGTCGTCGCGGTAGGTGTGCGCGCCTTCGGCGACGAGGAACGGCACCACGACCTCGGGCGCGTTGTACAGGATGTCGCCGCGGCTGAGCCGCTTCGCGACCTGCTCGGGAGTGAAGTCGTCGCCTTCGAGATCCGCCTGCCACGACGCCTTCATCGCGTCGAGAAGCTTGCGGCGCAAGCCTTCCTCGCGCAGCCACACGAACCGGACCGGCTTCGTGTGATGCGGCGCGGGTGCCGTCAGCGCGGTGCCGACCGCGCGGCGCAGCACCTCGGGATCGACCGGCTCGTCGGTGAAGGAGCGGATCGAGCGCCGCGCGAGCACGGCTTCCCGGCGGCCCTGCGCGATGGATTCGTTGGTGCCGAGGCGGAACAGATCCTCCTCGACCGGCCGGAGCAGTTTCCGGGCGGTCGAACCGTCGTCGGTGAGCTGGAGGCCGCGTACGACGGCGACCGGGGTCCCGCCGAGCTTGCCCTTCACCAGATCCGCCGCGGCGGCGAGTTCGTCGGCGATCGCCACCTCGGTGACGGCGAGTTCGTTGCCCTGGCTGTCGACCTCGCCCGCGTACGAATGCAGCACCCGCAGGCCGGACGCGCCGATCGCGGCGTCGGTCTGCCCGACCCGCCACGCCCGGCCCATCGTGTCGGTGACCACGACCGCGACCTCGACGCCGAGCCGTTCGCGCAGCCCGTTCCGCAGCGCGAGCGCGGACGCGTCCGGATCCGACGGCAGCAGCGCGACCTCACCGGCGGCCACGTTCGACGCGTCCACCCCGGACGCCGCCTGCACGATGCCGAGCTTGTTCTCGGTGATCACCGTCCGGTTGATCCGCGCGATCACGCGGACGGACTCCTCCTCGACGAGTTTGCGCCGGGCGGCGTCACGCTCCTCGGGATCGGACGGGACGCGGATCAGCATGCCCTCGGCCTTGGAGACGATCTTGCTCGTCACGACCAGGACGTCGCCTGAACGCAACCACGGGGCCGCCTCGACGATGGCGCCGGTCAGATCGTCGCCGGGCCGGAACTCCGGCAGGCCTTCGACCGGCATGATCTCGATCTTCGCCGAAGCATGGTCAGTCAACGGAAACTCCCGCCAGATCGAAGGCGGCACGCACCATGGCGGCCGTGGCGTCCACATCGGACATCAGCAGGGGCACGTCGCGGACCGCGACTCCCGGCACGTCGACGGTCTCACCCTCGGCGACCAGCCAGCCGTCGAGCACCCCGTCCGGGGATTCCTTGCGGGAGCCGTAATGCCGCCCGACGGCTTCGGCCGAGGTCTCCACGCCGATCGCGGTCAGGCACGCGTCGGCCATGCCGCGCAACGCCTTCCCGCCGATGATCGGCGAGACACCGACGACCTTGGCGCGCGTCTTCCGCAGCGCGTCGCGGATTCCCGGGACGCCGAGCGTCGTGCCCACCGAGACCACCGGATTGGACGGCGCGAACAGCACGACGTCGGCGGCCGCGATCGCGTCGAGCACGCCCGGCGCCGGCTTGGCCTCGTCGGCGCCGACGGCGATGATCGAATGCGCCTTCGGCTCGGAGCGGTAGCGCACCCACCACTCCTGGAAGTGGATCGCCTTGCGCTGGTCCGGATCTTCGGGGTCGTCGATCACGACATGCGTTTCGACGCGGTCGTCCGACATCGGCAGCAGGCGCACGCCGGGCTGCCAGCGATCGCACAGCGCCTCGGTGACCTGGGACAGCGGATAGCCCGCGCGCAGCATCCGCGAACGGATGAGATGTGTCGCGATGTCCTTGTCGCCCAAGCCGAACCAGGTCGGCTCGGCGCCATAGGCGGCGAGCTCCTCCTTGACCGTCCAGGTCTCGCCGGCGTGGCCCCAGCCGCGTTCGGTGTCGATCCCCCCGCCGAGGGTGTACATGCAGGTATCCAGGTCCGGGCAGATGCGCAGACCGTGCATCCACACGTCGTCCCCGGTGTTCACCAGCGCGGTCACCTCGTGCGGCGACTCCGGCGAGGAACCGGTCGCGGGCAGACCCAGTGCTTGCTTGACCCCCAGCAGGAAGCGGGCCCCGCCCACTCCGCCGACCAAAATGACGACCTTCACGACGGGCGATCCTCGCACGCGCCGGGTCCCGGGGCCCAGTAGCGGTACCTGTGGTGCTCCGTACAGCCCAGGCTCTCGTACAGCTTCAGCGCGCCGGAGTTCGCCATCGCGACCTGCAGGAGCATCCCGTTCGCGCCCTGACCGGCGCCCCAGGCGCCCACGGCGTTCATCAGCCCGCGGGCCAGCCCTCGCCGCCGGAACTCCGGTCGTACCTCCAAACGGGCGATGTGCAGCCACTCGCCGACGACCGCTCCGCGCACCGCGCCGGCGGTGACGCCGTCCAGCTCCACGATCCCGAAGCCGACCTTGCCGGTGCCGAGGACGTGCCGCGGCGCCTCCGGCGGGTCCGCGCTGCCCGCCGTCATCTCCCACCATCCGGACGTCGGCTCGTCGAGAATCTCCGCTCCCGCCGAGGTCCCGCGCGCCAGCGGTCCGGTGAGCAGGCGGACCTCGTGCGCGGGCCGGTGTTCCACATAGTGGACCCAGCCGGAGGCGGCGAGCTCGTCCTCGATGGACGTGTTCTGGATCACCTGAACGACCGGCGGGATGGCATGATCGTGGGCGAAGTCACAGACCCCCCGCAGGGCGTCTGGCAGCGGTTTTCCCGGGTCACCGATCGCCAGGGCGCTGTTGGCCCGGGCGGTGAACCCGTCCGCCCAGCGGAGCCGCCAGTCGCCGATCCGGCTCTCCAGCAGGGGAGTCCAAGCCTGGCTACAGGTGAGCTCGAGCATTTCCGCACTGTTCACGGTTAGATTGTGCCAAGGAAGGCAGTGGAGGGACCCCGATGAGCATCGCGCGCAAGGACGACAGGCACAACGAAGACCTGGTTCGCGAGATCTCCGACGGCTTCAACCGGGCGTTGGGCGCGGAAAAGGCCGTCGAGAAGGACGCAGCGGGAGCGAAGCCCGCCCCGCCGCAGTTCGTCATCACTGGGGACAGCAGGGCTACTCCGCCGCCGCGCCGGAAAGACCGCTGAAAGCCCATACCCGAGGTACGGATAAGGGTGGCCTAAGCGGGCCGGTCGCGCCCGTGGGCGCGTAATGTCCGTTGCAGACTGGTGAAGCAGAGATAAAGCAGGAGTACGCAGTGACCTACGTGATCGCCGAGCCCTGCGTCGACGTGCTCGACAAGGCGTGTATCGACGAGTGCCCCGTGGATTGCATCTACGAGGGTGACCGCATGCTGTACATCCACCCGGACGAATGCGTCGACTGCGGTGCCTGCGAGCCGGTCTGCCCCGTCGAGGCGATCTACTACGAGGACGACGTCCCCGACGAGTGGAACGACTACACCAAGGCCAACGTCGACTTCTTCGACGAACTCGGCTCGCCCGGTGGCGCCTCCAAGGTCGGCAAGACCAGTCACGACCCCGCCTTCATCAAGGCTCTTCCCCCGCAGGGCGAATGAGCCGGGTCGCTCTTCCCGATTTTCCCTGGGATTCCCTCGCCGAGGCCAAGGCGAAGGCCCAGGCACATCCCGGCGGCATCGTCGACCTGTCGATCGGCACGCCGGTGGACCCGGTCCCCGAGAGCATCCGCGCGGCGCTCGCGTCCGTGTCGGAGATCCCGGGGTACCCGACCACGCACGGGATCCCCGAGCTCAGGGCCGCCGCGATCGACGCGCTTTCGCGGCGGCACGGTATCGACGGGGTTCCCGAGGCCGCCGTGCTGCCGACGATCGGCTCGAAGGAACTGGTCGCTTCGCTGCCGCGGCAGCTGGGCTTCGGCCCCGGTGACCTCGTCGTCATCCCCGAGGTGGCGTACCCGACCTACGAGGTCGGCGTGCTGCTGGCGGGTGCTTCGCTGCTGCGCGCGGACAGCACGTTCGCGCTCGGTCCGCAGCGGCCTTCGATGCTGTGGCTGAACTCGCCGTCCAATCCGACCGGGCGCGTGCTCGGTGTCGATCACCTGCGCAAGGTCGTCGACTGGGCGCGGGAACGCGACGTCGTCGTGGTCTCCGACGAGTGTTATCTGGCGCTCGGCTGGGAAAGCGAGCCCGTGTCGATCCTGCACCCGGACGTGCACGGCGGCTCGCTCGACGGCCTGCTGGCCGTCCATTCGCTGTCGAAGTCCGCGAACCTCGCGAGCTACCGCGCCGGTTTCGTCACCGGCGACCCGAAGCTCGTCGCCGGTCTGCTGGAGATCCGCAAGCATTCCGGGCTGATCGTGCCGAGGCCGGTGCAGGAGGCCATGGTCGCCGCGCTGAAGGACGACGAAGCGCTTGCCGTGCAACGGGAACGCTACGCGCGCCGCCGGCTGGTGCTGCGGAAGGCGTTGCTGGACAGCGGTTTCGAGATCTCGCATTCCGAGGCGGGGCTGTACCTGTGGTCCACGCGTGGCGAATCCGCGCTCGACACGGTCGACTGGCTCGCCTCACGTGGCATCCTCGCCGCGCCGGGCACGTTCTACGGGCCGACCGGCGGGAACCATGTCCGGATCGCCTTGACGGCGACCGACGAGCGGATCGACGCGGCCGTGGAGCGGCTCGCTTCCTGATTCAGCGCACGTCGCGACCGGTGAAACCCCGGTAGACGAATCGCGTCAGCGCGTCGACGGCTTCTTCTTCGGAGATCGCCGACGGGTCGAGCAGCCACGTGTGCGCGAAACCGTTGACCAGTTCGGCCATCATCGCGAGCGTGACCCGCTCCGACGCCGGGAGTTCCATCCCCGCCGCGGTGATGTACCCGAGGTGGTCCAGGAGATCTGCCGCCTGGGCGGCGCCGAAGCGGGCATAGGTGCGCGCGAACTCGTCGCTGACCATCGCGGCCTGGCGTAGCGCGAGCATCGTCGCCGCGTTGTCGCGGTGGAAATCCCAGTACGCGCAGACGTGCCAGCGCACGGCCTGCGGGTCGGTGAAGTCGGGTATGTGCTCCGGCGAGGCCGCGTCGACGTCGCTCGCCGCCGCGAGATCTTCGAGAAGCGCTTCGAGCAGTTCTTCCTTGCTCGCGAAGTGGTTGTAGAACGACCCCGCCGCGCGTCCGGCCTCCGCCGTGATGTCGGTGATCTTGGTGTTCAGGTACCCCTTCGCCGCGAAAACGCGCTTCGCCGCCTCTTTGAGCGCGGTCTCGGTCTCCGCCGCCTTCTCCTTGCGGCTCATCGCCGTCATCAGCACCTCCTTGACACGGAAGGCTAGCAACGAGCATAGTGAATCCAGATTCACTGAATCGCAATTCACTGGAGGAGTGAGATGACCGAAGTGCTGATCGCGGGAGCCGGGCCGACCGGGCTCACGCTGGCCATCGACCTCGCGCGCCGCGGCGTCGGGGTGCGGATCGTGGAGAAGGCCGAGACGTTCTTCGAGGGCTCGCGCGGCGACGGTCTGCAACCGCGCACGCTGGAGGTCTTCGAAGACCTCGGCGTCCTGGATGCGGTGCTGGCCGCCGGGCAACCGCCCGTGGCGGTGAAGATCCATCTGGGCGGCGAGGTCGTCGGCGAGCGGTGGATGGCCGAGCTCGCCGAGCCGACGCCGGACGTCCCGTACCCGAACGGCCACTTCCTCGGCCAGTCGCGGACCGAGGGGATCCTTCGTGAGCGGCTCGCCGAATTCGGCGTCCAGGTGGAGCTCGGCACCCCGCTGCTCGGTTTCGAGCAGGACGCCGACGGGGTGACCGCCGAGCTGCCGGGCGAGCGCGTCCGGGTCGATTACCTCGTCGGCGCGGACGGGGGGAAGAGCTTCGTGCGCAAGGCGCTCGGGATCGCGTTCGAGGGCACCACCGACGAGTCGGTCCGCATGCTGCTGGGTGACGTCCAGGCCGAGGGGCTCGATCGCGCGTACGGGCATTGGTTCGCGAAGCCCGAGGATCCGATGTCGGGGATCGTGCTCACGCCGCTGCCGGGGGTGCCGCATTTCCAGTTCGGCGCGCCGCTGGGCGAGGAGGAGGTCGAGGCGTCGCTCGGCACGCTGCAGTCGCGGCTCGACGAGCTGTCCGGCGGCGGGGTCCGGCTGCACGACCTCGCCTGGTCGACGGTGTGGCGGCCCAACATCCGGCTCGCCGAGCGGTTCCGTGACGGTCGCGTGTTCCTCGCCGGCGACGCGGCGCACGTCCACCCGCCGACCGGTGGGCAAGGGCTCAACACCGGCGTCCAGGACGCGTACAACCTGGGCTGGAAGCTCGCCGAAGGCTCACCGGAGCTGCTCGACAGCTACGAGCCCGAGCGTCGCGGGGTCGCCGCGCGGGTGCTGAAGATCAGCACCGAGATCCTCGAGAAGTACAAGGAGGGCGCGGAAGACGCGCACGAACGCGGCGAGAACACGCGTCAGCTGGACATCGGCTACCGCGGTGGCCCGCTCGCGCCCGCGGCGACCGGCCGGATCCGGCCCGGCGATCGCGCCCCGGACGCGCCGTTGAAGGACGCGAACGGCAAATCCGTCCGGCTGTTCGAGCTGCTGCGCGGGCCGCAGGCGACGGTGCTGGTGTTCGGCGACGGCCCGGCGCCCGAAGGCGCGCGGCGGATCCTGCCCGCGGGCAGCGCACTGTCCGATGTGGACTTCGAGGACGTCGGCGGGCATGCCTTCGCCGCGTACGAAGCCGAGAACGGAAGGCAGGTGGAGATCCGTCCGGACGGCTATATCCGCGGGCTCACCGCGTGAGCGGCCGCGTCGACCTCCGCCCAGACGTCGCGCCAGAAGGCACGGACCTCCGCGCGGCGCAGTAGTTCCTTCTCCGCGATCCGGCCCGCGATGAACGCGACTTCCGCGTCCACGGAGGCGACCACGCCACGCATCCGATCGGCGGCGACGCAGGCGTCCTGGTGATCCCCGAGGACGGTCTGGAAGTTCTTCGTGGCCTTGATCAGCCGCTGGATCCGTTCCGCTTGTTTCTTCTTCGCCGCGGGCTTGGCCATTTCGGCGGCGTAGCGGAGTTTCTTGCCGTAGATGCGAAGCGCGTGAAGGTCGTCGTCCGGGGGATCGGCGGGGAGCACCTTCACGGCCTTCGCCAGCTTTCGATGCGGCTTCGCGAGACCGGCGACGAGATCGGCCGAGGTCTGGGGGCTTTCATCGGCTTCTTCGGTGGCGGGTTGCCGGGCGAGACGGCCGATGTCCTGCAGCATCGAGGCGTACCGGGGGCTGGCGAGCGCGCGGGTGAGCCGCCGCTTCGCGACGCCGCGCTCGGTGACGAACTTCGAGACCAGACGGCGCGCGGCGGGCTGGTCGCGCACCTCGAATTCGGCGACGACCTCGCGAAGGTGTCCGATCAGGACGTCGTAGTCGCGGACGTCGCCGAGGGACTGGCCGAGCCAGCCGAGTTCGGCGCGCACGGGTTCGGCGTCCGGGCCGACGAGGCGGCCCGAGAGCTTGAGGACGCTCCGCATGCGGCGCAGCGCGACCCGCATCTGGTGGAGGTCTTCGGGGTCGGCACCGGATTTGGTACCGGGTTCGTGCGCGAGGAGGGCGCGGATCTCGACGTCGAGTTTGACCCGGACGTGGGTGGCCGCCGGATCGTCCGGCCCCGCTTTCGCGGGACGGTCGCCGAGCCCGAGCGCGGCCGGAGTGGTCGAAGGGACGTTCTTGCGCGGCAGGGTCTCGGCTGTCACAAGATGAATTCTAAGTGAACCGGCAAGGTGGTCCAGGCCGTGAGAACAGCAAGGGACCTTTGCTACCGCCCTCCGGGGGAGAGTGGTAGCAAAGGTCCCTTGCTCCCTTTTCGCAGGTCAGTTGGCGTGCAGAGCCGCGTTCAGCTCGATGCCGACCCCGGTGCGCGCGACGACCTCGACGGCGCCGGTCCCGGAGTTCCGCCGGAACACCGCGCCCGAGATGCCGGACAGCTCCAGCGCCTTCACGACCTTGCCCTCGAAGGTCACCTTCGTGCCCGCCGTGACGTACAGACCCGCCTCGACGACCGAGTCGTCGCCGAGCGAGATGCCGACGCCGCCGTTCGCGCCGATCAGGCAGCGCTCGCCGATCGAGATGGTCTCCTTGCCGCCGCCGGACAGCGTGCCCATGATCGACGCGCCACCGCCGACGTCGGAGCCGTCGCCGACCACGACGCCCGCCGAGATCCGGCCTTCGACCATCGAAGCGCCGAGCGTGCCGGCGTTGAAGTTGACGAAGCCTTCGTGCATGACCGTGGTGCCGTTGGCCAGGTGCGCGCCGAGGCGGGCGCGGTCGGCGTCGGCGATGCGGACGCCGGTCGGCACGACGTAGTCCACCATCCGCGGGAACTTGTCCACGCCGTAGACGGTGACGTTGCCGCGCGACCGCAGCCGCAGCCGGGTCGCCTCGAAGCCCTCGACGGGGCACGGCCCGTGGTTGGTCCACACGACGTTCGCCAGCAGCCCGAAGATGCCGTCGAGGTTCGCGCCGTGCGGCCGGACCAGACGGTGCGACAGCAGGTGGAGGCGCAGGTAGACGTCGTGCGTGTCGCCGGGCGCGTCGGCGAGACGGGCGATGGTCGTGCGGACCGCGACGACCTCGACACCGCGGTCGGTGTCCGGGCCGAGCTGCGCGGCGGCGGCCTCACCGAGGGCCTCGGAGGCCTCCTCGGCGGTCAGCCGCACCGTGCCGGCGGTGCCTTCGGCGCCGTCGATCAGCTTGGGCAGCGGGAACCAGGTGTCCAGCACCGTGCCGTCGGTCGTGACGGTGGCCAGTCCGACGCCGGTGGCGCCGGTCGTTTCGGGGTCAGGGGTCTGCTCGCTCACGTCCTGAACGTTAACCCAGTGACCCTCCTCAGCCGCCGACGAGGCTCTTCACACTGGTCAGCGCCGTCGCCATGTCGCCGAGCGCCTGGCCGCACGGGCCGCCGGCAGCCGCCACGTCCTGGCAGTTCGCGGCGCGGAAGGCGGCGATCGGGCGGTCGAGGACGTCGGCGTGCGACGACAGGTCCGGGCGGCGCTTGCGGACGGTGCCCGCGGCGCTGGAGAGTTCGGTGACGTACTTCTGGCAGCTCTTGGGTGACTCGGTCCCCGGCGCCAGGTAGCACTGGTCGGTCGTCAGCGCTTTGAGCTTGATCGGCAGCACGTCCGGCCCGGTGCCCTGGGTCGGACGGACCTTCACCGGGACCTCGCCCGATCCGCAGCCGCTGAGTACCAGGAGGAGGGCGACCAAGATCGTTCGCATGCGCACTCCTTCACGGTAGCCCCGGGCGCCCGGCGGTACGGTGCGGGCATGCCTTCGCTCGATCTGCACGCCGATCCCGTCGACCTCACCGCCGCGCTGGTGGACATCTTCAGTGTCTCCGAAGAGGAGAAGGTCATCGCGGACACCGTGCAGGCCGCGCTCCAGGCGCAGGCACCACATCTCGAGGTGGTCCGCAACGGTGACGCGGTCCTCGCCCGCACGAACCTCGGCCGTCCGTCGCGGGTACTGCTGGCCGGGCATCTCGACACCGTTCCGGTCAACGAGAACATGCCGGTGCGCCGCGAGGGGACCGGTGACGACGAGATCCTGCACGGGCTGGGCACCGTCGACATGAAGAGCGGTGACGCCGTCTTCCTGCACCTCGCCGCCGCCCTCCGGGAGCCGAAGCACGACGTCACCTTCGTGTTCTACGACTGCGAAGAGATCGAAGCGACGAAGAACGGTCTCGGCCGCATCGAGCGCGAGCTGCCCGAGTGGCTGAAGGCCGACCTCGCGATCCTCGGCGAGCCGTCGAACGGCGGAATCGAGGGAGGTTGCCAGGGCACGATGCGGATCGAGATCCGCGTCGAGGGCGCCCGGGCGCACACCGCGCGCGGATGGATGGGCGTCAACGCGATCCACGGTCTCGCCGAGCCGCTGCGCAGGCTGGCCGAGTACACGCCGCGCGTGGTCGACATCGACGGCTTGACCTACCGCGAAGGGCTCCAGGCCACGAAGATCGGCGGCGGTGTCGCGGGCAACGTCGTGCCGGACGAGGCCGTGCTCACGATCAACCACCGCTTCGCTCCGGACAGGAGCGCCGAGCAGGCCGAGGCGCACCTTCGCGAGGTCTTCGAGGGCTACGACGTCAAGATTGTCGACTTGTCGCCAGGAGCGTTGCCTGGTCTCAGCGCTCCCGCGGCGGCCGAGCTGGTCGCCGCGGCCGGCGGCAAGGCGGTCGCGAAGCTGGGGTGGACCGACGTCGCGCGCTTCGCGGCTCTCGGGATCCCCGCGGTGAACTTCGGGCCTGGCGACCCGACGCTCGCGCACACCCGCCAGGAGAACGTGCGGGCGGGCGAGATCCGGCAGGTCGCTTCGGTGCTGCGCGCGTTTCTCAGCTAGCCAGAGCTAGGTATTCGTCGAGAGCTTGCTCCGCGCCGCCGTAGGTGAGGTGCGAGATGGCGAACATGGGGGCGACGACGCGGCTCCAGGCGTACAGCCGATCGCCGTCGAGCCCGCACGCGGTCGCCACCACCTGGCACCGCGCTTCGACTCCTTCGTGTCCGGCGCCGCCCACCACGTAGTCGACGGCGTCGAAGCACGGATCACCCACGCACGCCTTCGGATCGATCGCGATCAGGCCGCGCGGGCCGCCGTCGAGGACGTTGCCGAGGTGCAGATCGCCGTGGAGCAGCACGACGCCGGCCTGTGTGTCCAGCAGCCTTTCGCAGCGGTCGATCGCGCGCCGCCAGGTGGCCGGACCGATCCGGGCGGCGATGGCCGGTTCGGTGACGCGACGGCCGATCCGGTCGAACGACTCCTCGAACCGGCCGCGCAGGGTCCACGGCCAGCCCTCGGGCGGGGTGACCGCGTGCAGGGCGGCGAGCAGCTCTCCCCATCGCCCCGGCAAGGTCGACGGTGGCAGGTTCTCGGCTTCGGTGCCCGGCCGGATCTCCTCCAGCACCATCGCGCCGGCGTCCGCATCGGCGGCGAGGACGCCGGGCACCCGGCCAGACGGCGCGAACACCCGCAGCATTTCGAGCTGTTTGGTCAGCAGCGGCCCGTCCGGGCTGAGTTTGAGCACCGCCGGTGTCCCGTCGGACCACCGGCAGCGAAAGACGACGGACGAGGCTCCGCTGTCGAACAACTCACCGAGCGCGAAGTCCCATCGGGCGGCGAGGCGTTCGGCGAAGGCGGGGACGCCGGCGAGCCACCCTTCGGCCTCGGCGCCGAACCTGTCGGCCAGACGAGTGCTGATGTCTTCCAAGTCCACATCGGTCACTGGGGAACGTCCTCCTCGGCTCCGAGAAGGAGCAGTCCACGCCGCAGCAGGTCCGCGGCCTCTTCGAAGCGCCCCTGATCGCGAAGCAGTTCTCCTGCCTTGTCGACCGAAGCGGCCAAGACGCCGCGAGCGTCGCGGAGGGCCGCTACGTCGATGGCGTGCGCGAAGCCCGCTTCGGCTGCTTCGAGGTCTCCGCGAGCCAGCGCCAGCGACCCCTGCTGGAACACGAGGGACGCGGAGAGCGGCGAGTCCGCAGGGATGGCTTCAGCCGCTTCGGAGAGTAGATCGGCGGCGTCGTCGAGACGACCGAATTCGCGGCAGACATCGGCGAGTTCCAGCGTGACGGCCTGGTCGGGCGCTGCCGCGCGTGACGCGCGAAGGTCCACGAGAGCGCCTTCGAGGTCGTCGGCCCGCCGGACCAGCGCTCGTGCGAACAGGCATCGGGCCAGCACCGGGCGCAGGGCTCGTTCGTGGAGCAGATCGTGCAGCGCCGATACGGCGGCGACGGCGTCGGCCACCCGGCCTTCGGCGAGATACGCCTCGGCCAGCCGACGCTGGTTCTCGGCGAGTTCGGTCAGGATCTCCTCATCGCCGCGAGCCAGCCGCAGTGCTTCTCCCGCGTGATGCGCGGCCTGGGCGATCTCGCCGAGGCGGAGCTGCCCGTCGGCGAGGTACGCGTGCAGGGTCAGCAGGAGCACCGGATGCGGGTGACGCTCCAGGCTCGCGTCGAGCGCCGTCCGGAGCAGGTGCATCGCGTGGTGCGGCTCGCCCCGGCCGACCAGGACGTTCGCCCGCAGCGCGGCGGCCAGCCCCCGGTACGACGGGATGTCGGCGGCGAGCGCGGTTTCAGCGGCGGCCACCAGCCGCGGCAGGGTGTCGTCCCGGGCGAAGCGCGCGAGCCACAGCCAGGCGAGCCCGGCCTGGCGGTCACGGCCGCTCTTCTCGGCCAGCCGCGCCAGCCGTCGCATCTTCGCCGCAGAACCGTTTCCGGCCAGGAAGTCCGCCGCGGCCGCCGCTATGTCGAGGTCGAGCCGGACGTCGTCGCGCGGCGAAGTCACGCCCAGCAGCTCACCGGTGTCCACGCCGAGCCGGGCGGCGAAATGGCGGACCGCGTCGCCGGAGGGTGTCCGCGCGCCCGTCTCGACGGAAGAGACGTACGCGGCGGTGTAGTGCGGTTCGGCGAGTTCGCGCTGGGTGAGGCCGCGCTCGGCGCGCAGCCGCCGCAGCCGTCCGCCGACCTCCTCGCCCATGACCGAGAACGATACGGGCGAGCGCGCCGAAAGGTTGCGCGCGCGGTCCCACAACTTCTCCCGGCCCCTGCTCGTATCCCCGGACGTGACCGAAGACCTCCGGGAGGACCGATGACCGCGCGCCGGGTGCTGGCCCTCGTCGTCTGCGCTTTGGTGGTGGCCGGTTGCGAAGACCATTCCGTCGCCCCTCCCGCGGTGACACCGGTGCCGGTCTCCGCCCCTTCGACGACGCCGTCGTCCGCGCCGAGGCCGGTGCTGGCACCACCGTCCGCCGAAATCACCTTCCCGGAGGCGGGATCCGGCCAGTGGGTGTTCCCGACCGGCGAAGGTCAGGTCGCCGGGTCCGCCGGAAGGTTGCTCCGGTACCGGCTCGCCGCCGAAGCCGACATCGTGGGGGTAAGCCAGGACGCTTTCGTCAAGACGGTCGAGTCCACTTTGGCCGATCCGCGCGGCTGGACCGGCGGCGGACGGTGGCGCCTGCAGCGCGCCGGGCCGGACGGTCCCGTCGATTTCACGATCTATCTCGCGACGCCGAAGACGCGCGACGTGCTGTGCGGCAGGCCGGACGGCTACACCTCGTGCCGCAACGGGAACAGCGTCGTGCTCAACGTCGCGCGCTGGGCGCACGGCGTGCCCGGCTACGGTGCCCCGCTGGAGGTCTACCGGCAGTACATGGTCACGCACGAGGTCGGGCACCGGCTCGGGCGCGGGCACGAGCGGTGCCCGGTGCCGGGCGCCCTCGCGCCGGTGATGCAGCAGCAGACGCTCGGCCTGCACGGCTGCGCCCCGAATCCGTGGCCCTATCCCGACGGGAAGCAGTACACGGGTCCCTCGGGGGAGTACGACGATCCGATCCCGCGTGGCGATTCGTGAGTGTTTTGGGTCGTTCCAACGACCCAAAACACTCACGAGACGCTCTGCTCGCCTGAGGTACATGAAGGCCCCCTTCCTGTACCTAGGCGCAAGGATGGGGGCCTTCATGTACGGGGCAAGGTCGAGGGGGTGAAGGCTCCTTTCGTCGCATCAGACTCGGTGAAGGGAGCCTTCAGCCCATACCACTTTAGCGGCCCTGCAGGGATTTCACGTTCCGGCCGAAGGTCCAGCTCCGCGAACCGTCCCAGTTGATCGACCAGGTCATCAGGCCCTTGAGCGCGGGGATGCTGCGGTACGCCTGGGAAACCAGGCTCGGCGACATGTACCCGCCGCCCGCACCCGCCTGCGCCGGCAGGCCGGGGGCCTGCTTGTCGTAGGGGACGCGGATCGTCTGGCCCTGGATCACCAGTCCCTTGTCGAGGCAGTTGGTCTGCGCGACGAAGCCCTGAACCGTCCCGGCCTGGTACGAATCGCCGGAGCAGCCGTACATGCTTCCGTTGTAGTACTGCATGTTCAGCCACCACAGCCGGCCGTTGTCCGCGTACTTCTTGATGATCGGCAGGTACGCGCCCCAGATCGAGCCGTAGACGACGCTGCCGCCGGTGACGTACGCGGTCTCGGGCGCCATGGTGAGCCCGAAGTTCGGCGGCATCGCGGCGAGGACGCCGTCGATGATCCGGATGAGGTTCTTCTGCGACGCGGAGAGCGTGTTGATGTTCCCGCTGCCGGTGAGGCCGGTTTCGATGTCGATGTCGATCCCGTCGAAGTTGTACTTCTTCAGGATCGGCACGATGGTCGCGACGAATTTGTCCGCCACGGTGGCCGAATTCAGATCGATTCCCGCGGTGGCGCCGCCGATGGACATCAGGATCGTCGCGCCCGCGTCCTTCGCGGCGCACATTTCGGACGGGGTCGCGACCTTCACAGTCGCGTCCATCCCATCCTCCCATTTGGCCGTTCCGTCGGACAGGATGACCGGAAAGGCCGCGTTGATCACGTTGTACCCGTTGTCCTTGATCCGGGCGTCGGTGATCGGGATCCAGCCCAGCGGCGGATGGACGCCGTTCGAAGCGCCGTCCCAGTTCTCCCAATAGCCTTGCAGGACCTTGCCCGCGGGCTTCGATTTGACCGCGCAGACCTCGGCGTCGGGCGAGGCCTGCGCCGGGCTCAGGACGACGAGTGTGGTGACGGCGAGTACCGCCGCGCCGGTGATTGCGAGCAGCCGTGAGACGCGACCGAACATACCCAGCTCCCATCTCGAAAGCGGTTTGAACGAACAGGAAGCGGCCGTTCGGCTCAACATAGGTGGCCGCGCATGAGTGGCGCTACCGACGATCGGGTGGTCTAGACCAGATATCGAAGAGTTGCCCGAATTTCTCCCTCACGCACGAAGGCCATCTCACGAGGCCGGGTGTCCTCGTGAGATGGCCTTCGCCATTCGGATGGTCAGACGGTGATGGTCCAGCTGTCGAGCGTGCCGGTGTCCTGCGCGTAGGCGTCGTAGAGCACGAGCGTCCAAGTGCCGGAAGCGGCCTCGTTGGTCACGGGGACCGAGTAGGTCCGCGTGCCGAGATCGGTGCAGGGCAGCGAGCCGGTGGGCTTGACCGAGTACGTGCTGCCGTCGGGCGCCTTCAGGCTGATCCGCAGGTCCTCGGAGCAGGTGTGCGTCCCGGTGATCGACACCTTCACCGGCGAGGTCGCCGTGCCCGTCGCGGTGGACGTGATCGGGCTGTTGACCGTCGCGTAGTCGTTGAGCGCGAAGTCGGTGCCGTTGGTGAACGTGCGCACGCTGACGTCGCCGACGGTGAGCGTGTACTGCGCCGTGCGGTCCACCGAGGTCCCGTCACCGGTCACCGTGATCGTGCTGGTGCCGTTGGGAGTGCTCGCCGACGTCGCGATGGTGAGCGTCGAAGAACCGCCCGACTGCACGGAAGCGGGGTTGAACGTCGCGGTCGCCCCGGCGGGCAGCCCGCTCGCGCTCAGCGAAACCGCTTGCGCCGCACCGGAAGTGGTCGCGGTGTTGACCGTTACGGTCGTCGACTGTCCCGCTTGGACGGTGCCGGAGGACGGCGAGAGACCGAGCGAGAAGTCCGGGCCCGTCGAGGTGCCGACGGCTAGCTTCCAGAGCGCGTAGGCGATCGCGTCGCTGTTCTTCTCCAGCGGGGTGTCCGGGATGTTCGACAGCGTGTCGCAAGCGCGGTGGTAGCAGCTGTCGAAGGGCCTGCCCGCGGTACCGCCCCATTTCTGTTGCTGCGCGGCGCTCTTCGTGTAGCCGGCACCGGTCGCGAGGCCACCGACCGGGATGCCCGCGCTCTTGAACGACGCGTGGTCCGAACGGCCGTCGCCTTCGGTGTCGCCCTCGGTCTGGATACCGATCGTGCGGAAGTACTCGTCGAACACCGCCTTGACCGAAGCGACGTCGTCGTAGACGAAGTAGCCCCAGTTGTCGGAGCCGATCATGTCGAAGTTCAGATACGTCTTGATCTTCGTGCGCTCGGTCTGCGGAAGGCTGTTGACGTAGAACTTGGAGCCGCGCAGGCCGGACTCCTCGTCGGCCCACCAGCCGAAGCGGACGCGTTTGGCCATCGCCGGGTTCTCACGGGCCAGCGTCAGCGCGACTTCGAGGATCGAGGCCGAACCCGAGCCGTTGTCGTTGATGCCGGGGCCGGCGCTGACGCTGTCGAGGTGCGCGCCGAGCATGATGACCTGGCTCGCGTCACCCTGTGGCCATTCCGCGATGACGTTCTGGTTCGAACCCGCGCAGCTCGAACAAGTCTGCAGCGTGACGTTGTAGCCCGCGTCACGCAGTTTCTGCGCCACATAGGACACCGACGCCGGGTAGCCCGGCCGTCCGGAGGCGCGGTTGCCGCCGTTCTGGTTGGCGATCGTCTGCAGCGCGCTCAGATGCGCCTTGACGTTGGCGAGCGAGATGTCCGGTGCGGCGGCGGTGGTCGCCTGCGCGGGCGCGGTGACGACACCCAGTACGGCGGCCATGCCGACGACGGCCGCTCCTATTCGCTTTCCCCACTTCATGCCGGGGTGTTCCTTTCTGGGGTGATGGTCCGTGAAGGCCTCCTTCCCTACGCTGAAAGTAGGGAAGGAGGCCTTCACGGAACGGGGATCAGACGGTGATCGACCAGCTGGAGAGCGTGCCGGTGTCCTGCGCGTAGGCGTCGTAGACCACGAGGGTCCAGGTGCCCGCCGCGACCTCGTTGGTCACGTTCACCGAGTAGTTCCGCGTACCCAGATCGGTGCAGGGCAGGGAGCCGGTGGGCTTGACCGAGTACGTGCTGCCGTCGGGGGCCTTCAGGCTGATGCGGAGGTCCTCGGAGCAGGTGTGCGTCCCGGTGACCGTCACCTTCACCGGGGACACCGCGTTACCGGTGGCGGTGGAGGTGATCGGGCTGTTCACCGTGCCGTAGTCGTTCAGGGCGTAATCGGTGTCGTTGGTGTACGTCCGCAGGTCGCCGCCGGTACCGACGGTGAGCTTGTACTGCGCGGTGTGCGTGCCGCTCGCCGCGGTGCCGGTCACCGTGATGGTGCTGGTGCCGTCAGGGGTGCTCGCCGACGTCGCGATGGTGAGCGTCGAGGAGGCGCCGGACTGTACCGAGGCCGGGTTGAACGTCGCGGTCGCCCCGGTGGGGAGGCCGCTCGCGCTCAGCGAAACCGTCTGCGCCGTACCGTTGACGGTCGCGGTGTTCACCGTGACGGTGGCCGACTCGCCTGCCTTGACCGAGCCCGACGCGGGGGTCACACCGACCGAGAAGTCGTTGCCCTGCGGGGTGCACGAGGTGGGCTCACCGGTCGCCGCGGTGACGCTGATCGCGTCCCACGCCGCCTTGGTGGTGTTGAACTCGGTGCAGGAACCCGGGTACAGCGCGAGCGCCGCCTCCAGGGTGGCCTTGCGGGCCGCCTTGTGGTTCCAGCTGGAGGTCTTCTTCAGCAGGCCGTTGTAGAAGATCTTCGCGGCCTTCTGGATGCCGATCCCGGTGATCGAGGTGTTGTTGCAGGTCGGGCTGGCCGGCTTGCCGACCGGCGCGGTGCCCTCGGCGAGCAGGTAGAACCAGTGGTTCTGCGGGCCCGCGGCGGCGTGCACCTCGGTGTTCGGGATGGATGAGGAGTAGCAGTCGGGGTTGCCCGAGATCCGGCTCGGCTGGTTCATGTAGCGGATCGGGCCGCGGCCGACCAGGTTCACGCCCTCGCCGACGTCGTAGTCGGGGACGTCCTTGGCGTTGTTGGCGTAGTGCTCGGTGACGGCACCGAAGATGTCACCGGTGGACTCGTTGAGCCCGCCGTTCTCGTTGCCGCTGCCCGCGCCGCCCGGCGTGGTCTGGAAGATGGCGTGGCCGTATTCGTGGGCGACGACGTCCATCGGGGTGGCCTGACGCTGGCTGTCCTGCGAGCGGCCGTAGGTGGTCGAGGAGCCGTTCCAGTAGGCGTTGGCCTGGTTGAGGCCGACGTAGGCGGGGAAGCCGCCGCCGTTGCCGTTGATGCCGTTGCGGCCGAGCCATTCGCCCAGCATCTTCCACTCGGTCTGCACGCCGAAGAGCGCGTCGACGCAGGCGGTTTCCAGGTCGGTGCCGGAGCCGTTGCCCCAGTTGTCGTCCGGGCCGCTGAAGGGCGAGCCGTTCTGGCGGGCACAGCTGATGTTGGTGCGCTGCGGGTCGCGCATCGTGTACGTGCCGCCGGAGTTCGTCGTGTCGATGGTGACGTTGCCGACGTAGTAGCTGTTCCCGGCGCCCAGCGTGCCGACCTCGTTCGACGTGGCCTTCGGTGCGGCGGCGGGGAAGTTGGACATCTTGACGTCGTCACGGGTTTCGAGCACCGCGCCGGTGACGCCGTCCACGAACACGTGCAGGTTGCTCGGTGCCGTCGCCTTGGTGCCCGCGACGACGACCTCGTAGGCGAGCTTGGGGGAGTTCCCCGCCAGCACGACGAGCTTCGGCGCGACCACGCTGTCTACTTTGGACAGCTGACCGCGGGCGACCTCGGTCGCCTTCGCCGCGGAGATCCTGGCCTTGGTGTCGACCGAGATCGCCGCGGTCTCCGCGGCGCTGGTGCCGCGGACGCGCCCGGCGCCGTCGGCCACCACCACCGCGTCCCCGCCGACGACCGGCAGGCCACGGTAGGTTCGTTCGTAAGCGGCGTAGAAGAGTCCTCCGCCACCCTGGGTCAGCCCGACGCGGTGGAAGTCCTCTTGGGCTCCCTTCCGCAGGTGGTCCACCCCGGCCGCGGCGGCCCGGTCGGCCGCGCTCGCGGCGACGGTGTCGGGGCTCGCGGGCTGGATGGTGGCGGTGGTCGCGTTCGCCGGGGTCACCGGGAACGTCATGCTCAGGGCAAGGCCGGCGACGGCCGCCAACCCTGTTCTGAGCCCTCGCTGAACGGTCATGTGAACCTTCCATGGGCAGGACCGCGTACCCGGACGGCCAGTGGCGCGGCGGGGAATCAGACCGGGGCGGGTGCACGGCGGGGGACGGGGAGCGTGCCCATTCGGATAACTGGAGTTATCCCGATGGACACGTTCGAGTAAAGGAGCCGCTCACAAGGCCGTCAATGGGCCGGATGGCCTAGCGGGCCGGGTGAAGATCCACATGCAAGGAATAAAATCCCTGTGTAGTAAGAGTTTTTCCCGCCATGTGCGATATATGGCGACTTTCGTATGGTTTTCAGACCGCCGGCCCGGAATCGGACATAGCGGCCGCGCGCACACCGCGCCGATAGGCCTCCGCCGCTTTTTCGATTAATCCGCGGGCCCGCAACGTGTCGCCCAAATGCAGCGCGGTGGCGACGAGCGCGCCGCGCAGCTCGGCCTTTTCCTGTGCGGTGGCGGCTTCTTCGAGCAACGCGGTCGCTTCGGGCAGATCACCGCGGGCGCGGGCGATGAGTCCCAGTAACCGGAGAACCTCGGTTCTCGCCTCGATATCGGGGGATCGATCCAGAAGCGGCCGGATCCCCTCGGCGAGTTCGGCCGCCTCGTCGAGCTCCCCTTGGCGGCGGCGGACGTCGGCGAGCTCGATGGTCGCGCCGAGCACCCCCTCCTGCGATCCGGCCTTGGCGAGGAGATCACGGGCGAGCCGTAGTTCGGCGTGCGCCTCGTCGAGTTTTCCCAGCCGTCGCCACAGGAAGCCGCGGGCCCAGCGGCTGCGGGCGGCGTCACGGTCGTAGCCGATCGAAGTGAACAGTCTCAGTGCCCGCGAAAGGTCCTTCTCCGCGCGGTCGACCAGGCCGATCTCCTGCCACAGCTGCGCCGCCTGCCGGTGATAGCGGGCCGAGATGTCCTTGCGGTGAGCGGAAGAGAGGATGCGGCGGCCTTCCTCGGCGGCCCGCCGTGCCCGGCGCAGCGCGCCCATTTCGATGAGCGGATGGATCAACGCGGTCAGCAGGGCCAGTTCGGCATCCGGATCGGTCGCGCCGGTGGCGCGAAGCTCGGCGAGCGCCGTCTCGACGAGCGCGACCGACGCCCCCAGATCACCCGACAACGCGCGGCAGGCGGCCAGCCGGTTGACGATCATCGCCCGCAGTCGGGGCGAAGCGGCGTCGGCAAGCTCCATGGCGTGCGCGAAACCCTTGTCCGCCAACGGGATGTCGTAGCGCTGCCACTGGACTTCGCCGAGATAGAAGCGGGCGTGGCATTGGACGTCCGGTAGCCGGTACCCGGCCGCCCGGCGCTCCACGCGGGCGAATTCGCGCTCGGCGGCTTCGAGTCCGCCCTTCTGCAACTCGCGGTACGCGGTTTCGAGCGCGTCGGTGAGTTCTTCGGCGGCGCCGGGCGGCCGGTCGAAGCGGAGCTCGTCCGGGGTGAGCCCGAGCCGCCGCGCGAGATGGGAGAGCACGTCGTCCGAAGGCAGGCGGCCGCCCGACTCGACCTTGGCGAGGAAGCCGCGGTCGTAGCGGGGCTCGGCCAGCTCGCGCTGGGTCAGCCCGCGTGCCCGGCGCAACCGCCGGATCCGCGCGCCGAGTGGTTCTGCCCCGCTGGACGGCACCTCGACCACGGTAGACGATTTCCCGGCGGGGATCCGGGTTGAGCAGGACAGATACCCGCCAACAACACCCGGATCCGGTGACTTTCGGCCGCTGAAACGGACATATTGACTGGTGGCGTTCCGGGCGCTAGCGTCTTGCGCCATAAAAAGGAAACTTTCTTAACTAATTCGTGAGCGGGGCGCCGATGATGGTGAGTTCCTGGTCCCGGACGGTGGCCGCGGTTTCGGCACTGGTCCTCGGGGGTTTGACGGTTCCGGCGGTTTCGGCCGCGGCGGCGGTGCAAGGTGAGGTCCGGGTCGATCAGGTCGGCTACGGCATCACCGAGACCAAGCACGCTTATCTCCTCTCCAGCGCGCCGGGTTCGTTCTCGGTGATCGACGAACGCGGCCGGACCGTCCATCGTGGACGGACCGGGCAGTCGCTCGGCGCGTGGAACGCGAAATACCCGGCGGTGTACCAGCTGGACCTGTCGAAGGTCTGGCTGCCGGGCAAGTACCGGATCGAGGTCACCGGCGAGACCAAGGCGACGTCGCCGACGTTCCGGGTGGACACCAAGGACCGGCTCTTCACCCCGCTCGTCCGCGCCACCAACGAGTTCTTCCAGGCGCAGCGCGACGGGGACGACATCATCCCCGGCAGGCTCGATCGCAAACCCTCGCATCTGGCCGACAAACAGGCCACGGTCTACGAATGGCCCGCGTTCGGCGGTGAATTCGGCGACGAGATCACCGAACCGCTGAAGCCGGCGGGCGGCCCGATCGACGTCGAGGGTGGCTGGGTCGACGCGGGAGACTTCGTCAAGTTCACCTCGAACACCGCGTATTCGCTGGCAGAGCTGGGATACGTGCTCCGCGAGGACTACGACCGGGCGCTGGCCGCGGAGGTCAAGCTCGGTCTCGACTGGCTCGACAAGATGTGGGACGAGAAGAGCAAGACGCTCTACGCCCAGGTCGGCATCGGGACCGGCAGCGACAAGTTCGGCTTCCTCGGCGACCACGACGTCTGGCGGAACCCGCACGACGACGACCCGCTCGACGTGAAGCCGGGCGACCCCAAGTACTTCGTGAAGCACCGGCCGGTCTTCCCGGCGAACCCCGGCGGTTCCGCGCTCAGCCCGAACCTCGCCGGCCGCGTGGCCGCCGCGTTCGCGCTCGGCGCGCAGGTCGAGGCCAAGCGGAACCCTTCGCTGGCGAAGAAGTACTTCGCCGAGGCCGCTTCGGTTTTCGCGCAGGCCAAGACCGAGAACGTCGGCGAACTGGTCACGGCGTTCCCGCACGCGTACTACCCGGAATCGTCCTGGCGGGACGACATGGAACTCGGCGCGACGCAGCTCGCCCTGGCGGCCAAGGCCCTGCGGGATCCGCGGTCGGCCGAATGGACGCGGCAGGCGGCGCACTGGGCGAATGCGTACATCGACGTCGAAGAGAAGAGCACGCTCAACCTGTACGACACCAGCGCGCTGGCGCACGCCGAACTGGCGAAGCTCCTGCGGCACGATGTCCCGGGTGCGGCACTGGGCCCGAAGGAGCTGATCGGTGACCTTCGCCGTCAGCTCGACGAAGGTGTCGCGAGCGCGGCTCAGAGTCCTTTCCGGACCGCCGTCTCGGTGAAGGAATTCGACGCGGCCAGCAAGAGCTTCGGGTTCGCCGCGACCGAGCGGCTGTACGCGGACCTGACCGGTGACCGCCGGTACGCGGCGTTCGGCTCGCAGCAGCGGAACTTCACCCTCGGCGCGAACGCGTGGGGCATCTCGCTGGTCGTCGGCGTCGGCACCACGTACCCGCGGTGCCCGCACCACCAGGCGGCGAACCTCGCCGGCGAGGAGAAGCTGCTCTACGGCGCCGTCGTGAACGGCCCGAACGGGGCGGAGAACTTCGAGCACATGGAGCTCCCGCCGGGTTCGAAGGACTGCAAGAAGCCCTTCGACGCCTTCGACACCCCCGAGTCCCGCTACGCCGACGACCTCGCGTCGTGGCCGAGCAACGAGCCCGCCATCGACTTCACCTCGACGGCCATGCTCGCGTTCGCGCTGACCGGACGTTCCTGAGGCGTGCTCGCGGGGCCCGCTCACCGGCGGGCCCCGCGTTCGCGTACCCGACAACTCCTGTTCGCGGCGATGCCGCCGCTCCGGACGGTGACGACGTCGTAGTCTTGGCGGGGTGAGTGAGACAAGCGAGTTCCCCGACGGCCAGTACCCGGAACGTCCGATCGAGCGCCACAAGGGCCCGGTCGTGCTGCGGCGGGATCGCCGTGACCAGGGCAGCACCACCGACCAGCGCCTGCTGGACTCGCGGGGGCCGAGCGACTGGGTGCACACCGACCCGTGGCGCGTGCTGCGGATCCAGGCCGAGTTCGTCGAGGGCTTCGGCGCGCTGGCCGAGGTGCCGCGCGCGGTGACGGTGTTCGGTTCCGCGCGGACCAAGAGGGAGCACCCGGAGTACGAACTCGGCCGCAAGATCGGCGCCGCGCTCGCGAACGCGGGCTTCGCGGTGATGACCGGCGGCGGCCCCGGCGCGATGGAAGCGGTGAACCGCGGCGCCAACGAGGCGGGCGGCTTCTCCGTCGGCCTCGGCATCGAGCTGCCGTTCGAGCAGGGGCTGAACCCGTGGGTCGACCTCGGCGTCAACTTCCGGTACTTCTTCGCCCGCAAGACCATGTTCATCAAGTACTCGCAGGCGTTCATCTGCCTGCCCGGCGGCTTCGGCACGCTCGACGAGCTGTTCGAGGCGCTCACCCTGGTGCAGACGAAGAAGGTCACGAAGTTCCCGGTCGTGCTGTTCGGCAGTGACTACTGGGGCGGCCTGTACGACTGGATCGCCAAGACGCTGCTCGCCGAGGGCAAGATCGGCGAGAAGGACCTCGACCTGCTGCACGTCACCGACGACATCGACGACGCCGTGCGTGTCGTGCAGGAGTCGTACCAGGCATGGGAGGACACCCACTGATGGCGGCGCCGCGCCGGATCTGTGTCTTCTGCGGCTCGTCCATGGGCTTCGACCCGAGGTATGCCGACGAGGCGCGGGCCCTGGGCACGCTGCTGGCCTCGCGGGGGATCGGGCTGGTCTACGGCGGGGCGTCGGTCGGGACCATGGGCGTCGTCGCGGACGCCGCGCTCGCCGCGGGCGGCGAGGTGATCGGCGTGATCCCGGAGGCGCTGGGCACCGTCGAGATCGCGCACGCCGGCCTGACCGAACTGCACGTCGTCGCCGACATGCACCAGCGGAAGGCGAAGATGGCGGCGCTGTCCGACGGCTTCCTCGCGCTGCCCGGCGGTGCGGGGACGCTGGAGGAACTGTTCGAGGTGTGGACGTGGGCCCAGCTCGGGCTGCACGAGAAGCCGATCGGGCTGGTAGACGTCGGCGGGTACTACGCGCCGCTGCTGAAGTTCGCCGACCACATGGTGTCGGAGGGCTTCCTGTCGGCCGGGTACCGGGACATGCTCTCGATCGACTCGGACGCTTCGGTGCTTCTCGACGGCTTCGGGGACTACGTGCCTCCGCCTCGGCCTAAGTGGGCTAAGTAGGGCTTTGGCTTCCTCGGTACATGAAGGACCCCTTCATTGCGTCTAGCGCCGTGAAGGGGGCCTTCATGTACTTGGGCTGCCGCGAAGGGCGAGTTACTTGTGACGTGTGGAGTCACTGGGGCAGTTGGTGTTCGTGGGGTGACCGGCGAGTCCGTGAAGGCCCCTTTGAGGGACCCAGAGTCCGTGAAGGCCTCCTTCACTACCTTGAGGGTAGGGAAGGAGGCCTTCACGGCACTCCACCCAGCACCAGCCGCACCGGAATGCGCCAAATGTCCCTTTAGTCCAACTCGCGCGTGCAATGGCGGAGCCGCGAGCAGTGGGAGAGCAAGGGACCTTTGCTACCACCCGCGCCCCACGCGGACCGTCAAGCAGCGCTCTGATCAGGCCGTTTGTGATAAGAGTCGACGTACTCCTGCCCCGAAAGCTCCAGGATCGCGTACATGATCTCGTCGGTCACCGAACGCCGGATCGCCGGCGACGAGTCCTGCCCCTCGTACCGCGAGAAGTCCAGCGGCGCGCCGTAGGTGACGGTGATCTTCGCCCGCCGCGGGATCCGCTTACCGCCGGGCTGCAGGTTTTCGGTACCGGTCAGCGCGACGGGCACCACCTTCGCCCCGGTCGCCAGCGCCAGCGCCGCGACACCGGTGTGCCCGCGGTGCAGCCGCCCGTCCAGCGAGCGGGTGCCTTCGGGATAGATCGCGAACGCGCCGCCCGCGTCGAGCACCTTCCGCGCCGCTTCGAGCGCGGCGAGACCGGCCTGGGCGTTGCCGCGTTCGACCGGGACATAGCCGAGGCCGCCCAGGAAACCGGCCATCAGTTTGCCCTTGAGCCCGCGGCCGGTGAAGTACTCCGCCTTGCCGAGGAACTTGACCTGCCGCATCGCCGTGAAAGTGATCACGCCGGTGTCCAGCGCCGCCCGATGGTTGGGTGCCAGCAGCACCGGCCCGGTGGCGGGGATGTTCTCCACGCCGCGGATCTCGGGGCGGTACAGCGCTCTGACCAGCGGGCCGAGCACGAAGCGGACGAGCAGCGGTAGCAAGGTTCCTCCATCGACAGGGTGTCGGACTCCAGCATGGCACGATCACTACTCATGAGTTGGTTCGAGCGGCGCACCTGGCAGAACCCGGGCTGGACGGTCGAGGACATCGTCGCTGCGAAGGGTGACCGGACGGTTTCGGTCGTGCTACCGGCGCTCGACGAAGAGGACACCGTCGCCGAAGTCGTCGGCACGGTCCGCCCCTTGCTGGGCACGGTCGTCGACGAGCTGATCGTGATGGACTCGGGGTCCACCGACGCCACCGCCGAGCTCGCCGCCCGCGCCGGAGCGCGCGTGGTGCACCGCGAGGACGTGCTCCCCGGCCTGCCGCCGGTGCCTGGCAAGGGCGAGGTGCTGTGGCGGTCGCTGGCCGCGACGACCGGTGACGTCGTCGTGTTCCTCGATTCCGACCTCGTCGACCCGGATCCGGCGTTCGTGCCGACCCTCCTCGGGCCCCTGCTCTGCGAGGACGGCGTCCACCTGGTCAAGGGCTTCTACCGGCGGCCGCTGCGGCTGGAGAGCAGCGGCGGCGGCCGGGTCACCGAGCTGCTGGCGCGACCGGTCCTCTCGGCGCTGCGCCCGTCACTCTCGGGGCTGATCCAGCCTCTCGGCGGCGAGTACGCCGCGACGCGCGAGTTCCTCGAGTCGGTGCCCTTCGCGGCCGGGTACGGCGTCGAGATCGGGCTCATCCTCGACGCCGAAGCGCGCTACGGGCTCGAAGGGCTCGCTCAGGTCAACCTCGGCGTACGCAAGCATCGCAACCGCTCGCTGCTTCAGCTGGGTGTGATGGCGCGCCAGATCCTCGGGACGGCGCTCGCGCGCTGCGGCGTCAAGTCCGACGACCCGGCCCAGCTCACCCAGTTCGCGCAGGTGGGTGACGAATGGCTGCCGGAGGTGGCCGAGGTGTCGGTCAGCGACCGGCCGCCGATGCGCGAAGTGCGCGGTCTAAAGGCGTAGCACCTCGTCGAACCCGGCCACCTGCGACTCGCGATGCGTCACGAGGACGACGGTCCCGCGCGCGGCGGCGAGTACGTCGGCCAGGACGGCGTCGCCGTGCTCCGGATCCAACCCTTCGACTGGCTCGTCGAGGACGAGGACCGGCGGCGCCGAGAGCACTGCTCTCGCCAGGATGAGCCGCTGGCGTTGCCCACCGGACAGCGCGTCGCCGTCGGAGCCGACCTCGCGATCCAGCGGCAGATCGAAACCGGCCGTGGCGCACGCGTCGAGCAGTTCGGCGTCGGACGAGCCGGGCTTCGCGAGCAGCAGGTTCTCCCGGACCGTCGTGTGGAAGACGTGCGCGTCCGCGAGCGCGCCCGAAATCACCGACGGCAGCAGCGCCGGGTCGTAGGTCTCCAGCGGCTTCCCGTTCAGCAGGGCGCGCCCGGACGTCGGCGCCACGGAACCCAGCAGGACGTTCAGCAAAGTCGTCTTCCCGGCCCCGCTCGGCCCCACGATCCCGATCCGCTTGCCCGGCGGCAGGTCGAGGTCGACGCCGTCCAGCGCCGGGGCCCTGCCGTCGAACCGGACACCGACGCCTTCGAGCCGCAGATGTCCCGGTTCGGGCCTCGCGGTCCCTCGTGCGGGCGGCGGTTCGGTCAGCAGCGAGCGCACCCGCTCGGCCGAAGCGCGGACCTCGACCCAGCGCTGGGCGGCCGCGGTCAGCGGGAGGACCAGCTCGAACACGGCCAGCGCGCCCAGGGCCAGTGCCGCGGTCAGCGGTGCTGAAACCCCGGCGGTCAGCGCGATCACGACGCAGGTCAGCAGCTGGACGAGGATCCCGGCCGCGGTCAGCAGGCTCGTGCGGTTCGCCGTCGCCCGATCCCGCGAAGCAAGGGAATCGACCGCGGTGTGCGCGGCGTCCACAGTGGACTCATGGACGCCGTAGGCGATCAGCTCGCGGCGCCCGGTGATCAGCTCGACCGTCCGCTCGGCGAGGTCGGCGCGGGCCGGGGCACTCGCCTCCGCCGCCGCGCGGGTGATCCGCACGCACAGCCAGGGCAGGCCGATGCCGGCGACGGCGAGCCCGAGTGCCAGCACGAGCCCAGCGGCCGGGCTGGCGATCAGCGCGACCGTCGTCGCCACCGCGCCGACGAAAGCGGCGACGCCGGCGGGCAGCAGGCAGCGGAGGATCGCGTCCTGCACGGCGTCCACATCGGACACCAGGCGGGTGACGAGATCGCCGCCCGAATGCCGCGAGACCCGGTGCGGCAGCAGCGACGTGTACACGCGAGTCCGCAAAGCGCCGAGATAACGCAGGACGACCTCGTGCCCGGCGAGCCGCTCCGCGTACCGCAGCCCGCCGCGCAGCAACGCCAGTGTCCGCACGGCGACGATCGCCACGGTGAGCGACGCCAACGGCGGCTGTTCGGCCGCCTTCAGCAGCAGCCACGCGGCGGTGGCCATCAGCGCCAGCCCCGCCAGCTCGGCCCCGGCCGCGATCAGCCCGGCACGGACCAGGCGTACGAAATCCTTTGTGGACACACCCCAGACGTTCACACCAGTTCCCGTTCTCGTACGGCGCCATCGGGGACTTCGAGGACGCGGGTGGCCAGCGCGGCCATCGCGGGCCGGTGGGCGACGAGCACCGCGGTCCGGCCGGTGAGCAGTTCACGGGTCGCGCCGAGCACGGCCGCTTCGGTCCCCGCGTCGAGCCGGGCGGTCGGCTCGTCGAGCAGCGCCAGACCCGCCTCGGTGCGGGCCAGCGCCCTGGCGAGACCGAGCCGTTGCCGCTGACCGGCCGAAAGTGGCGCGCCCAGTTCGCCGATCCGGGTCCGGTAGCCGTCGGGCAGACCTCGCACGACCTCGTCGAACGCCGCCGCGCGGGCCGCGGCCTGGACGTCCGGCACCTGGCCCATGGCGATGTTCTCCTCGACGGTCCCGGTGAACAACGTCGGCCGTTGCGGCACCCACGCCGTCCCGGCCCGCCACGCGGCCGGATCCAGTTCGCGCAGGTCGACGCCGTCGACGAGGACCCGGCCGGCCGTCGGCGTCACGAACCCCAGCAAGACCGCCAGAAGCGTGCTCTTCCCGGAACCGCTGGGCCCGACGAGCGCGACGTGCTCACCCGCCTCGATCGTCATGTCCACTTCGGACAGTACGGTTTCTTCGCCGTACGCGACGCTCACCTTCTCCAGCACGATCCGCGGCGCACCGTGGCGGGCCACCCGGGCACCCCCGGCGACGTCTTCCGAACGGACGGCCAGCGCTTCCCGGAGTGTGGCGAGTCCCTCCGCGCTGGCGTGGAACTTCGCCCCCGCGGCACGCAGCGGCAGGTACGCCTCGGGGGCGAGCAGCAGCACGAGCACCGCGGTGTGCACGACCATGCCGCCTTCCAGCAGCCGGAAACCGATCGGCACCGCCACGAGCGCCACCGAAAGCGTCGCCACGAGCTCCAGCACCAGCGCGGACAGGAACGCGACCCGCAGCGTGCGCATGGTCGCGTCGGTATGCGCGTCCGCCATCGCCCGCACGGTCTTCGCCTGCGCCTCCGCGCGGCCGAACACCTTGAGCGTGCCGAGCCCGCGCACGACGTCGAGGAAATGCCCGCCCAGCTTGGAAAGCAGCGACCACTGCTTGGCGGTCTTCGCCTTCGTGTGCTGTCCGACCAGGATCGCGAACACCGGGATCAGCGGCAGCGTCGCGGTGATGATCAGCGCCGACGACAGATCCGCGGCGAACAGCCGGACGAGCACCGCGACCGGCACGATCGCCGAGAGCACCACCGTCGGCAGATAACCGGTCAGGTAGGCGTCGCCCGCGTCGATCCCCTTGGTCACCAGGGTCGCGACCTCGCCGGGATTCTCCGCCTCCGCGCCGAGAAGCCGTTTGCGCAGCCCGGACTTCACCGTCGCGGCGAACCGGCCGCCGACGGAACCCTGGACGCCCGCGAGCAGCGCCCGCACCGCGATGGCGGCCACGAGTGTCCAGGTCACGCCGCCGCCGGTGAGCAGCGTCGCGAGACCGTCGGCCTGGACGAGGATCGCCGCGGCGGTCAGTGTGCCGAGCACGGCCAGTACGCCGAAGTGGCGCCGCAATCCGGGAAGGGGAGGCATCTCGGGCTCCTAGAAGTGCAGCAGCGAACGCTGGTCGACGCGGGTGTCGTGCCTGCGCCAGGTCACCCACTGCACGGCGGCGATCGCCACGAGCGCGGGCGGCAGGACGAAAGTGAGCAGGCCGAGCATCTCGGTGCTGGTGGCCGCTTCGGTCAGGCTCAACGAGAAGCCTCCGTCCACAGAGGACACCAAGGCATCCGGCAGGCGCAGGGTTCCGACCGCCAGCACCGGCGACGCGGACAACGTCATCGTGGCGACCAGCGCCGTCTTGTGCCGCCCTGCACGCAAAGCCGCCGCCGCGACGGCCAGCGCGCCGAACGCCAGCACGATCGCGGGCAGCACCGACCACGACGCGGTGGTCTCGACGGCGCCCCAGCCGACCGCCACGACCAGGAACGCGAGCGCGGGCGCGAGCAGGGCCTTGGCGATCCGGTTCGCGCGGGCGGTGAATTCCGCGGGTGCCCGGACGGCGAGGAAGGCCGCGCCCTGCAAGGCGAACAGCGCGACGAACCCGGCACCCCAGAGCAGCGCGTACGGGCTGAACACCGCGAGGACGTCGCCGCTCGGTTTCCCGGCCGCGTCGAGCGGGAGCCCGAGCACGAGGTTGCCGAGGAACACACCCCAGGACACCGCCGTCACCCACGCGCCGACGGTGATCGCCAGCGTCCAGGCGCCGCGGCCCGCGTCCGGCCGCCTGCTGCGCAACTGCACCGCCGCGGTGAACGTGACGAGCCCGAGCAGCAGGGTCACCACCGGGATATACGCCCCGGCGAACACTTTCCCTTCCAGATGCGGGAAAGCGCCGAACAGGACACCGACCGCGGCCACCAGCCACACCTCGTTGGCCAGGAAGAACGGGCCGAAGGCGCCGAGCACGCGCCGCCGCCCGGCCTCGTCACGGCTGAGCCTGCCGAGCAGCATCCCGACGCCGTAGTCGTAGCCCGCCAGCGCGAAATAACCGGCCGTCAGGAAACCGAGCACACACCACCAGAGGATCACCATCGGTCAGACTCCACTCAGGACGGGAAGTTCGGCACGGGGCGCGGGCGCCTCTTCGCTCGCGTCGGGGCCGCGTTTGGCGACCCGAGACATCAGCACCCAGTCGGCGATCGCGAGCACCAGGAACAACAGCGTGAAAGCGATGAAGGAGAACAGGATCTGCCCCGCCGGGATCGACGCGACGGCGTCCGCGGTGGTCAGCTGCCCGCGGATCAGCCACGGCTGACGGCCGATCTCCCGCACGAGCCAGCCGAGGATCGCCGCGACGAACGGCAGCGGGATGGCCAGCACCATCAGGTACAGCAGCGGCCGCACCTTGGTGATCCAGTTCCGGAACAGCAGCAGCGTGCCGAGGATCGACGCGAGGAAGGCGATGAAGCCGATCTGGATCATGAAGCCCAGGGAGGCACCGACGACGGGATCCGCTCCTTCCAGCTTGCCGGGGTGGTACTCCCCGAGCGGGCCGAATTGGGCGAAACCGAAGCCGATCACCAGCGTGCTGCCGATCAGCGAGGTGAGCACGCCGATCCGCATCGACCGCTGGAAGAACTCGATCTCCTTGGTGCGCTTGATGAAGTGGTACGCGCTGACGCCCACCACGAAGAAGCCGCCGGTCATGAGCGCGGCGCTCAGCACGTGCGGCAGCGAGCTAGTCAGTGCCGGGTTGGTGAACAGCGCGCCGAAGTCGTCGAGTTTCAGCACACCGTTCTCGGCGTGCGTGCCGACCGGGTTCTGCAGGAACGAGTTGGCCACCATGATGAACAGCGCCGAGGCGTACGCGGTCAGCGTGACCAGCCAGATCAGCGCCAGGTGGACCCATTTGTTCAGTCGCCCCCAGCCGAAGATCCAGAGCCCGAGGAAAGTCGATTCGGCGAAGAACGCCACCAGTGTCTCGATGGCCAGCGGGGCGCCGAAGACGTCGCCCGCGACCGCGGACAGACCGGTCCAGGTGAGCCCGAACTGGAATTCCATCACGATTCCGGTGACGATTCCCAGCGCGTAATTGATCACATAAAGCTTGCCCCAGAAGCGAGTCATCCGCGTGAGCTCCGGCTTGCCGCCGAACGCGGAGCGTGTCTGCATCACCGCGACGAGTGTCACGAGCCCCAGTGTGAGCAGTACGAACAGGAAGTGGAACGAGGTCGTCGTCGCGAACTGGAGTCTCGCGATCGGGAGTGCGTCCATGTCGAAGCACTGTATACGTAGGCTGGCTACATGTAGCCACTAAATCTATGAAATCGGGGTGATCTCGGGGACATTCCCTGAGGCCGGTCCGGGAAAGTCCCGGCTACCCTGGCATGCGGCGATGTGTAGACTGTCTATTTATGAAGGCCGACAGCCTGCGCGGGCACCTCGACGCGCTGCTCCTCGCCGTCCTTGACGGCCGGAAGCTGCACGGATACGCCATCATCGAGGCGCTCCAGCTCCGCAGCGACGGTGCGCTCGACCTGCCGACCGGCACCGTCTACCCGGCGCTTCGCCGGTTGGAGCGCGCCGGCTACCTCGCCAGCGAATGGGACGTCGTGTCCGGCCGCAAACGTCGTACGTACAAGCTCACCCGCTCCGGGCAGAAGGCCTTGGCGGCGGAACGGGCGGAGTGGCAGGAGTTCACCACCGTGATCGGTGGTGTCCTCGGGGGGAGCACGGCATGAACGCGATCGAGGCCTACATCGGTGATCTGGACGCCAGATTGCGCGGGTCGGCGGGGGCGAAGGCCGATCTGCTCACCGAGGCCAGGGACGGCCTGGTCGACGCGGCCGAGGCGTACCGCGAGGGCGGTGTCGACGAGGCGGAAGCCGAACGCCGTGCCGTCGCCGACTTCGGCCCGGTCGCGGTGATCGCGCGTGACTATCAGGCCGAGCTGGCCTTGCGCGGCGACATCGGCACCCTGTGGAAGGTCATCGTCGGTGTGCCGCTGATCCAGGTGACCTGGGAGCTGGCGCGGATCTGGACCTATGGCGACTGGAGCCGCTCGGGAAAGCCGAACCCGGAGTGGTACATGGCCGTCATCGAACTCTTCGGCGTCCTGGTCCTCGTTCCGGCCGTGATCGGAGCGGTTTCGCTTTTCGGGGCGCGGCGGCTGGGGCGCAGGCTCGACAGCGTGAGGCTGGGAAAGGTGACGCGGTGGACGGTGGGTGCCGCGGCGGGCACGAACCTGCTGGCGCTGCTGCTGCTCACCGTGAGCACCACGGTCCTCGATCCGTCGAGGATGAACGTGAGCCTCGTGTGCAACCTGGTGGCGCTCGGCTGGGTCGCGTTCAGTTTCTGGCTGCTCTCACCGGCTTTCCGGCCCCGGCCCGCGCTCGCCGCATGAACGCGATCGAGGCCTACATCGGCGAGCTGGACGCCCGCTTGCGCGGGCCGTCGTCGGCGAAGAACGACCTGCTCACCGAGGCGAGAGACGGTCTGACGGACGCTGCCGAGGCTTATCGCGCGGGCGGCATCGACGAGGCGGAAGCCGAACGCCGTGCCGTCGCCGACTTCGGCCCGGCGGAGCTGATCGCCCGTGACTACCAGGCGGAACTGGGACTCCGGCGCGACATCCGCGTGCTGTGGGAGCTGATCGCCGGTGTCCCGCTGCTCATCCTCGGCTGGGATCTCGCACGGGGCTTCGGTGACTGGTCGCGGTTCGGCGACGCGCCGTCCTGGTACCACCGCGCGATCGGCGCGGCCGACACGCTGGCCGCGCTGTCGCCGGCCGTCGCGGTCGCCGGGCTGATCGCGGCCCGGCTTCTTTCCCGGCGGGCAGCCGGTCCGCCCGTCGCCCGCACGGTCTCCTGGTCGCTGGCGGGCGCGGTGGGACTGAACCTGCTCGCGGTCGCGACCTACGGCGGCGCGACCGGGCTGCTGGAGCCCGCCCGCATGCTCGTCAGCGTGCCGTGCGCGGTCATGTCCGGAGCCTGGATCCTGTTCAGCATGCGGCTCGCGGTCGCCGCACGGAGTCGGAGAGCCACGGCATGACGGTGATCGAGGCCTATTTGGGCGAATTGCGCGCCCGGCTGGAGGGGCCGGCGTCGGCGAAGCGGGATCTGCTGCGTGAGGCACGGGACGGGCTCAACGACGCCGCGGACGCGTATCGCGACGGCGGCTGGAGCGAGTACGAGGCGCAACGGCGCGCCGTCGACGATTTCGGGCCGGTGCAGCTGATCGCGCGGGACTATCAGGCCGAACTGGGGATGCACAGTGGCACCCGCACCCTGTGGAAGCTGATCCTCGGCGTGCCGATGATGCAGCTCGCCTGGGAGTTCGCCCGCAAATGGACCTTCGGCGACTGGTCGCAGCTCGCGACGCCGACCCCGGGTTGGTACAAGTACGTCGCCCAGTTCACCCACGGCTCGGTGTTCATCGTGCCGATGCTGGGGGTGCTCGCGTTGCTCAGCATGCGCTGGCTTTCCCGGCGGATGGACGGCACCCGGCTGGTCAGGACCGCCGGCGTGCTGATCGGCGAGGCCGTCGGGCTGAACCTGCTTTCGGTGGCGCTGCTGGTGATCGCCACCGGGTTCATCGACGCGTCGAGACTGTTCCTGTCGGTGCCGTGCGGGATCCTCATGGTGCTCTGGGTGGTGCTCAGCGTGCGACTCGCGTTGCTGGCGCGACGATCGTGGCGTTCGTGTGCCACGATCGTGGCGTGACGACCGCCCTGATCTATCTCGTAGTCATGCTGCTGGTGGCCGCCGTGGTGTTTTTGCTGGCCGCCGTGGTGTTCGGCCGGGGTGAGGAGCTGGCCCCGCTGCCGCCCGGCGGCTCGCCGACCAGGCTGCCCGCCGAGGACATCACCGCCGAGGACGTCCACGCCGTCCGCTATCAGATGGTGCTGCGCGGCTACAAGATGTCCGAAGTGGACTGGGTGATGCGGCGGCTCGGCGTCGAGATCGAGGACCTGCGGGCCAAGGTGGCCGAACTCGAGGAAGAGCGCGAGGGCGCCAGGTGACCGATGTCGTCGTCTCCGTCGACGTCGCGGTACCGGCCGGGACGGCTTGGCTCGCCCTGACCGACTGGGAACGCCAGGGCGAATGGATGCTCGGCACTCAGGTCAAGGTCGTCGAGGGCAACGGGCGCAGCGTGGGTTCGAAGCTGTCGGCGTTCACCGGTGTCGCCGGGATCGGCTTCACCGACACCATGGAGATCACCAGCTGGGAGCCGCCGCTGCGCTGCGTCGTGCGGCATCTCGGCAAGATCGTGCAGGGCACCGGGGTCTTCCAGGTGATCGAGAAGGGGCCGCATGCCTCGACGTTCGTCTGGGCGGAGCATCTGCGGCCGCCGTTCGGCGTCGTCGGACGGCTCGGCTGGCCGGTCGCGAAACCGGGCTTCGAACTGGGACTGCGGTTGAGCCTGCAGAGATTCGTGAAGTACGCGGAGGGGTACAGGGTTGGCTGAGGCGGGTCTGCTGGGGGCGGACGGGATCAAGCGGTGCTCGTGGGGCAATTCGGCGCCGGACTACGCCGAATACCACGACTCCGAATGGGGCGTCCCGCTCCACGGCGACGAAGAGCTGTACGAGCGACTGTGCCTGGAGTCGTTCCAGTCCGGGCTTTCGTGGATCACGATCCTGCGGAAACGGGAGTCGTTCCGGAAGGCGTTCGCCGGATTCGAGCCGGAGAAGGTCGCTCTGTTCACCGACGACGACGTCGCCCGGCTCATGGCGGACGCGTCGATCGTGCGGAACCGGGCGAAGATCCTGGCGGCGATCAACAACGCGCGGGCGATCTCGGAGCTGGACGTTCCGCTGGACGACCTGCTGTGGTCGTTCGCGCCCGCTTCGCACGCCCGGCCGCGGCGGATGGCGGATGTCCCGGCGATCACCGACGAGTCGAAGGCGATGGCGAAGGAACTCAAGAAGCGCGGCTTCGTGTTCCTCGGGCCGACGACCTGTTACGCGCTGATGCAGGCGACGGGGATGGTCGACGACCACGTGAAGGACTGCTTCCGGGCCGGCTCGTGAGTGGCGTTTCGGGTCCCGATCTTGGGCACTCACCGCTGATGTGCGGGTGGCGGTGTCGCGTGACTGGATGGCCGACACGCGTGATCAGCCGGACGACACACGTGTCCAGGCGGACGGCTCGAGGACCGGCCTCGGCTGCGCGCGTGTCGTCCGTCCAGTCACGTGTGTCGTCCATCTGATCACACGCGCCGTCTCATCGATCACGCGCAAGCGCCGAAGCGATCCGGGCCCGGTCGTGAGTGGCGTTTCGGGTTAGAACCCGAAACGCCACTCACGAGGCCCAAAGCGCTACTTGCCCTGGAAGTTCGGCTTGCGCTTGCCCACGAAGGCCTCGACGGCCTCGGTGTGGTCGGCCGTCGCGCCCAGCGCGGACTGCGCCGCATCTTCGGCGTCGAGCGCCTCTTCGAGGGACGACTCGGCGGCGACCGCGAGGACGTTCTTGATCTTCGCGTACGCGACCGTCGGGCCGGACGCGAGCTTCGCGGCGACCTTCTGCGCGCGGGCGGCCAGTTCCTCGTCCGGAACGACCTCGCTGACCAGTCCCAGTGTCAGCGCCTCGGCGGAGTCGACCGTGCGCGCCATCAGCATCAGCTCGGCCGCGCGGCCGAGGCCGATCAGCCGCTGCAAGGTCCACGACGCGCCCGAGTCCGGGCCGAGGCCGACGTTCGCGAACGCCATCAGGAAGTTCGCCGACGTCGCCGCGATCCGGAGGTCGCTCGCGTACGCGAAGGCCGCGCCCGCGCCGGCCGCCGGGCCGTTCACCGCCGCGATGACCGGCTTCGGCATCCCGACGATCGTCTTGACGATCGGGTTGTAGTGCTCCTTGACCGTGTGTAGCGGCGCGGGGTCACCCGCCTGCAGCAGCCCGACGTGCTCCTTCAGGTCCTGACCGGCGCAGAACGCCTTGCCCGAACCGGTCAGCACGACCGCGCGGACGCTGTCGTCGGCCGCGGCCTCGGTCAGGCCCGCCAGCAGCAGTTCCTTGAGTTCGACGGTCAGCGAGTTGTACGCCTGCGGCCGGTTCAGCGTGAAGGTGCGCACGCCATCGGCGTCGGCGGTCAGCAGAACGTCGGATGTGGTCACGGGATCTCCTAGTCGGCGAAACTGCGGTCTGAGACGAGTCTTTCAGCCTCGCGAGCCGCATACCAGCACCGATACGGCGGCAAAAGATCGGTCCGCGTTCGCGCTCGGCCGCTGATGAGGGACAATGGACAGTAGACCCGGCTGGCTTTGACGAGCGCGACCCGGGCGCGCCGGTTGAGACGGAGGGAGCACGCTATGGCGGCCATGAAGCCCCGGACCGGAGATGGTCCCCTCGAAGTGACTAAGGAGGGGCGGGGCCTCGTGATGCGCGTACCACTCGAAGGTGGTGGGCGTCTCGTCGTCGAACTCTCCGCGGAAGAAGCGAAGGATCTCGGCGCGGCCCTGCAGGAGGTCACCGGCTGAGCCGGACCGCACCAACGTTCAACCACCCGCACCCCGGTCTCCCTTCGGAGGCCGGGGTCGCGGTTCATCTGCGCCCGGAGGTCGCTCACTGTGCGTAACCCGCTACCCCCCGTTCCGGGGAAGCTGCTCGAACTCGAAGTCTCGGACGACCTCAGGCGCGGTACGCCGCTGGCCACGTTGATCGCGGCGCCGTCCGAAGAGGACGGTGACGCCGGGCTCGCGGAGATCGGCGGCGTGCGGCCCACCGGCAAGGCCGGTGACGTGCAGACCGTGCCGACCGGCGGCGTCCGCTGGCTGGCGGGCGTCGGCGACGGCGAGCCGAAGCAGTACCGCAAGGCCGGTGCCGCGCTGGTCCGCGCCGTTTCGTCGGCGCTCGAAGACGACGTCAAGGCGGGCCAGAAGGCGTTCCGCGCCTTCGCCGTCGAGCTGCCCGAGGACGCGGGCGCCGAGCACGTCGAGGAACTCGCGTTCGGGCTGCTGCTGGGCGGCTACCGGTTCACGGTGACGGCCGAGGAGCCGAAGCCGAGCCTGCGGACCGTGCGCTTGATCACACGGCACGAGCACGCCGCGGACGCCTTGGAGCGGGTTCGCGAACTCGCCGCGGCCGCCGCGTTCGCACGCGACCTGGCGAACACGCCGTCGAACGTCAAGACGCCCGCTTGGCTCGCCGAAACGGCCGTCCGCGTCGCCGGCGGCATCCCGAACCTGACCGTGACGGCCAGGGACGAGAAGTGGCTGGCCGAGCAGGGCTTCGGCGGCGTCCTCGCCGTCGGTGGCGGGTCGGCCGCGCCGCCGCGGCTGATCGAGCTGGAGTACCGGCCGCGCGGGGCGAAAACGCATCTGCTGCTGGTCGGCAAGGGCATCACCTTCGACACCGGCGGCCTTTCGATCAAACCGGCCGACGGCATGCACCTCATGCGCACCGACATGGCGGGCGGCGCGGCGATCATCGCCGCGGTCCGCGCGATCGCCGCGCTGCGCCTGCCGGTCAAGGTCACCGCGCTGGTGCCCGCCGCCGAGAACCACGTGTCCGGTTCGTCGTACCGGCCGGGCGACATCGTCCGGCACTACGGCGGCAAGACCACCGAGGTGGGCAACACCGACGCCGAGGGCCGGATGGTCCTGGCCGACGCCCTCGTCTACGGCATCAAGAAGCACAAGCCGGACGCGGTGATCGACGCGGCGACCCTGACCGGCGCCATGAAGGTCTCGCTCGGCGTCCGCACCGGCGGCGTCTTCGCCACCGACGACGCGCTCGCGGAGCGGGTCACGAAGGCGGGCGAGCGGGTCGGCGAGGCGTGGTGGCGGATGCCGCTGCTGGAGGACCTCGCCGAGACCGTGCAGGGCTCGCTCGGCGACGTCCGGCAGGCGCCGGGCGGCCCCGGTGGCATCGTCGCGGCGCTGTTCCTGCGGGAGTTCGTCGGGGACGTGCCGTGGGCGCATCTCGACATCGCCGGCCCCGCGCGGGCCGACAAGACCTACGCCGACGTCGTGCCGGGGGCCACCGGGTTCGCGGCGCGGACGCTGGTCGAACTGGTCGCTTCCTACGCCTGACCTGCGGTTACCTGCGGGGTGGGAGCAAGGGACCTTTGCTACCACTCCGCAGGTCGACCCTGGGCATGGGCTGGGTCGGCGCGTCGCCGGCGTGGGCGGTGAGCCGCCGGGCGATCCCGGTCGCGGGGCCGGTCAGGTACCGGAACACGAGCCACGCCGTCACGGAGCCGAGGACGAGCCCGGCGAGCACGTCGTGCGGGTAGTGCGCGCCGACGAAGACCCGCGAGAACCCCATCAGCACCGCACCCGGGAGCACCCACGGCGCGAGTCGCCGCCAGGCGAGTGCCAGCCCGACGGCGGCCGCCGCCCCGATGGTGGAGTGGTTGCTCGGGAACGACCAGTCGCCGATCGGCGGGCAGTCGACGAGCGTGACGAGGTTCCGGCACGGCCGGTCCTCCTGGATCACGCTCTTCAGGCCTTCGCTGATCAAGTACGCGATCGCGGTCGCGGCGGGCGGCAGCAGTGCCGCGGCGATCCGGACGGGCGAGGTGCGCGCCCGCCACAGCATCCAGGCGAAGAGTCCCGCGAAGGCGAGCAGTCCTGCTTCGGTGAACAGGATTGCCGTCGCCTGAAGCCAGTTCGGGCTCCCGCCCGCCAACTCCACGATGTCGTCGTACATTCACCCGAAGTTAGCGAAAACGACGCGCTCGCGTGGTGGACGAACGACAGGAACCGACCCTGACGATCGTCAACGGGCTTGCGCGCGGACCCGCTCCCGGAACCGCAGGACGGCGGGCGGCAGGACGACGTCCTTGCGCCAAGCCAGCCCGATGGTCCGGCCGACCGGCGGCACCAGCGGGACTTCGGCGACACCTGCCGGACTTCCCGGCTCGAAGCGGGGGAGGAGTGCGACGCCGAGCCCGGCCGCGACGAGCCCGCGGACCGTGTCGGACTCCTGCCCCTCGAAGGCGATCTTCGGCTCGAAGCCGGCCGCGGCGCACAGTTCGTCCGTGATGGTGCGGAGGCCGTAGCCGGTTTCGAGGAGCACGAATTCCTCGTCCTTGAGGTCCTCGATGGCGGCGCTGGGCCGGTCGGCGAGGCGGTGCGACGTCGGCACGGACAGGAAGATCTCCTGCTCGGACAGCACGGCGGTGTCGAGCAGCGGATCGTCGACGGGGGCGGGCGCGAGCAGCGCGAGGTCCAGTTCGCCGCTGGTCAGCCTGTCGACCATGTCCTGGCGCGAGCCTTGGACCAGCGTGAACCGGACGCCCGGATGGTCCGCGCGATAGCCGCGGAGCAGCGTGGGGACCAGTGATCGGCCGAGCAGGTGCAGGAAACCGAGGACGATGTGCCCGGATTCCGGGTCGACCTCCTCGCGGGCTTGGCGGACCCCGGCGTCGACGGCGGCGAGAGCGCGTTCCGCGGCGTCGGCGAGCAGTTCGGCGGCCCGGGTGAGCCGGATGCCGCGGCCGTCGGGGACGGTCAGCGGTGCGCCGAGGGCCTCGCCGAGCGCCGCGATCCGGCGGCTTACCGTGGGCTGCGGGACACCGAGCAGCTCGGCCGCGCGTGTGACGTTCGTCGTGCGGCGGAGTGCGGTGAGCAGAGCGAGCTGGGGGGCTAGCTGGGCGGTCATCCTTTCATTCAGCACGGTATCGATTGTGGCAGATGAACGTATTAGACGTATCGTTTAGCCAGGCTTAGCTTCGAGATCGTGCCTGCCACCGGAACCACCCGCCGCGTGACGATCGCCGTCGCCGCGGCCGGGATCTCGTCGTTCGCGCTGCTCTACGCGCCCCAGCCGGTGCTGCCGCAACTGGCCGAGCAGTACCACCTCGATCCCGGTGGCGCCTCGCTCGCGGTGAGCGTCGCGACCGGCGCGCTCGCCATCGCCGTGCTGCCGATCGCGGCGCTTTCGGAGGTCGTGGGACGGCGTCCGGTGATCCTCGCTTCGGTGGTCGCGTCGGTCGTCTTCGGTTTCCTGCTGCCGCTGGCGCCCAGCTATCCGGCGCTGCTCGTGCTGCGGGCGCTGCAGGGGGTCGCCATCGCGGGGTTCCCCGGAGTGGCCGCGGCCTACCTCGCGGAACGGCTCGGCAAGGCCGGGCTGGCGGCGGCGGTGGGCGCGATGATCGCCGGGAACACCGTCGGCGGCATGGTCGGACGGCTCGCGGCCGGGTTCACCGCTGGACCGTTCGGCTATCAGGGCGCGCTGCTCGTCGTCGCGGTGGTCGGGCTGGTCTGCACGGTGGTCACGGTGCTGGCCCTGCCGCCGGGGGAGCAAGGGACCTTTGCTACCACTTTCGCGGATCGTCGCAGGTCAGAGCGGTTCCGCGCGCACGGCAAGGCGGTGCTCGCCGGGCTGGGCGCGGCCGTCCGGAAGCCGGTCCTGCTGGTCCAGTACGCGGTCGCGCTGCTGGCGATGGGCTCGTTCGTCGCGTTGTACAACGCCGCAGGGTTCCGCCTGACCGGCGAGCCGCTGAACCTGTCGCCCGCGATCGCGTCCCTCGTCTTCCTCGCGTACGCGATCGGCTCGGTCTCCTCGGCGACGGCGGGCAAACTCGTCGCCCGATTCGGGCGTCGCCGGTCGCTCGCCGGTGCCCTGCTGCTCACGATCGCGGGCGCCGCGCTGACGCTGTCCGACTCGCTGCCCATGGTCGTCGCCGGGTTCGTGGTGCTGACCGGCGCGTTCTTCGCCGCGCACGCCGTCGCCAACGGCTGGGCCGCGGCGGAGGCGCCCGAGAACGCCCGCGGCCAGGTGGGCGGGCTCTACACGCTTTCGTATTACCTCGGCAGCAGCGTCGGCGGCGCCGTCGGCGCGACCGTGTACGGGCACGCGGGCTGGACGTGGCTGATCGTGCTCACCGCCGCCTGGCTGGCCCTCGCCGCGGTGGCCGTGGTCGCGGTGGTCCGGGAAGTGGTAGCAAAGGTCCCTTGCTACGCGATCGCGGCGACCAGCAGCCCGCCGCCCACCGGCAACAGCGCCGGGACCAGCCGCTCGTCCTCCCTGAAGGCCCGCGCGACCTCCCGGAGCGCGAGAGTGTCCGGATCACGCCGTGAGGGGTCGGTCACCCTGGTGCCCGAGACGTTGTGGAACGCCAGTATCCCGCCGGGCCGCAGCAGCGCGACGGCCTTCTCGTAGCAACTCGGGTACTCGACCGGCGCCGAATCGACGAACACCAGGTCGTAGCCGCCGGGGGTGAGCCGGGGGAGGACGTCGAGCGCGCGTCCCATGATCAGCCGGGTCCGCCCCGGCGGGTAGCCGGCCTCGCGGAACGCCGCCCGCGCCGCGCGGTGGTACTCCGGCTCGATGTCGATCGAGGTGAGGATCCCGTCGTCGACCATGCCGCCGAGCAGGCACAACCCGCTCACCCCGGCCCCGGTCCCGACCTCGACGACGGCCTTCGCCCGCAGCGTCGTGGCCAGAAAACGGAGAGTCGCACCCGCGCCCGCGCTCAGCGGACCGCAGCCCAGATCGGCCGACCGCGCCCGCGCGGCGGCCAGTACCTCGTCGTCGGGGACGTAGCCGTCGACGAGATCGGCGTCGGCGGCCTCGGCAGGCGAGCCCGCATGCGTCCCGGAATTCACACGCGGAGGTTAGCGCTGCCTATCGCCAAAAGAGCAGAAGACTCCTGGTAACGACTTCTCAGCCTCCTCTCAGTCCAGTCTCACTAGAAACATAAGCAGGCCGGACAGACTGGTCCTCGACAACGGGAACACCGTGCTCATCGCCCGCGTTGGGTGGAGTAGTTGGGAGAAGACGCTGATGGAGGTGCCTACTTCCCCGATGCAGGAGACGATGCAGGACCAGCACGCGGACCAGGTCACGCCGGTGACGGTGGACGAGGCCGCATGGACGCCGCCCTCGTGGGACGAGGTCGTGCGTGAGCACGCCGACCGCGTGTACCGGCTGGCATACCGCCTGACCGGCAACGCCCACGATGCCGAGGACCTGACGCAGGAGACCTTCATCCGGGTCTTCCGCTCGCTCGCGTCCTACAAGCCCGGCACGTTCGAAGGCTGGCTGCACCGCATCACCACGAACCTCTTCCTCGACATGGCCCGCCGCCGCTCCCGCGTGCGGATGGAAGGCCTCCCCGAGGACACCGACCGCATCGTCGGTGACGACCCGAGCCCCGAGCAGGTCTACTCGGACACGCACCTCGACCCGGATCTGCAGGCCGCGCTCGACGAGTTGCCGCCCGAGTTCCGTGCCGCGGTCGTGCTGTGCGACGTCGAAGGCCTCTCGTACGAGGAGATCGGCGCCACCCTCGGTGTCAAGCTCGGCACCGTGCGCAGCCGGATCCACCGCGGCCGCCAGGCGCTTCGTGCTTCTTTGGAGCGTCGTCGCGCCGCGGCGCAGGAGTCTGCGAAGGTGGGGGTATGACCGCACCGCGAGGTTGGGGACTCCCCGAGTCGCATCTGCTTCCGGACGCCATCGTCGCCTTCGTGGACGGCGAGCTGACCCTCGGCGCCCAGGACAGGGCTTCGGCGCATATCGCCCGTTGCCAGTCCTGTGCCGCCGAGGTGACCGCCCAGCGCCAGGCCGTCGCGGCCGTGAAGCAGGCGGGAGCCCCGTCGATGTCGGCGGGTTTCCTGGCCAGCCTTTGCTCCATCCCGCAGAACACCGAAATCCCCGGCACGCCGGACAACCTGGCGATGACCGCGGACGGCCAGCTCGTCGCCATCCAGCGGCCCGACCGGGTCGCCGGCCTCCGCGACACCGGGGTCTTGGGCGGTACCGCGCCGTTGGGATCATCGGCGCCGCTGGGCCAGTCGCCGAACGTCCTCGGCGGCGGGCGGTTCGGTCTCGCCCGGCGGAAGTACGCGCAAGGCGCCGGGGTCGTCGTTTCGGGCCTGGTCCTGAGTGCCCTGGCCCTGGTCGCGACCTCGGGTGACGGCAGCGAAGAGCAGCCGAACACCGGCCTCACCCCGCCGCAAGGCGTCAACGCCGGTCTGCTGCCCGCGCAGCTGGGCGGCGGCGCCCAGCCGGAACCGCCGCGCAGCACCACGCCGAGCCCGAGCACGTCCAGCGTGCCCATGCCCGTCTCGGCCCGCTGATCCGCTTCGTCAGGGTTTGACGAAGCAGATCGTCGCGCTCTTGAACTTCTGCGTCGCGCCGTACGCCGTGTAGGAGATCACCTCTTCCGTGCCCTCCTTGCACGGACTGTTCACGTAGCTGGCCTTGTCGAACACCTCGCTGATCTTCAGCCGCGCTCCCGAGCAGTTCACCAGCGGCGGCGGGGTCTTGGTCTTGATGTCGTCGAAACACAGGCCGACCTGGGCGTTGATCCCCAGGCAGAGTCCGACGCCTTCACCGCGCAGCGGGGTCGCTACCGAGTAGCTGTAGAAGCCCTCCGGGCAGTCGCCCTTGACCGTGCCCTTGACGCTCACGACGTACGGCGTCTGCGGGTTGTCGCAGGCGGCCTTCACCGCGTCCGCCTCTTTCCCGGTGCCGGTCAGCTGGACGCAGTCGCCGGCCTCCACCTTGGTGGCCTGCTTCTCCGGTCCGGCGGCCGACTTCATCACGAGGACGAGGCCGATCCCGCCGCCGGCCACGACGAGCGCGGCGACGAGCAGCAGCACCTTCACCTTGGTGGTCAGGCCCTTCTTCTTGGGTGGCTGCTGGGGCCGGCCTTGCTGCTGAGGCCACTGCTGCTGGTGTTGAGGCCATTGCTGAGGAGGGACGTTCTGAGGAGGGAAAGGAGCCCCCGGATTCTGCGACATGGCCGTTAGCGTGCCACAAGGTGAGACATGTTCGCTGCGAGTGTCACATTTCTGTCCGCTTCGGCGAATCAACGCGCACTTCACCGTGGTCACGGCAGAATCCACGGTGAGGCTTGGCGTACTCTCGCGTCCGGCCAACCTGATCTCAGCCCCGGGGAATGATGACCGAGCAGCCGAACGCGAATCCGCAGCAGCCTGGTGACCCGGCGGGGGATCGGCTGGCACCGCGCCCGCTGGCCCGGCCCGCCGTCGATCCGGCGCAGGCGGCCACGTTCGGGAGGCCGCATGGCGTCGACGGCGCCTTCGACAAGCTGTACCAGCCCGGCAGGAACGGGCAGTCCGCGCCGGGCCTGAACCTGGCGCCGCCGACGCCGGAATCGCTCGCCGAAGCCTTCCGCCGCCCGCCGGGCGCCGAAGGTATCGTGCTGGAGCGGCCGCACGGGAGCAACGGCTCCGGGTCGTCCGCGGACGGCCCGGAAGACCCGCTCTGGACCCCGACATCGGACCCCTGGCGTGATCCCGGTTCCGGCGCGGTGCTCGCCGGTCCCGCCGTGCAGCAGGATGCGAAGGAAGAGAAGGACGCGAAGCGCCCGCAGGGTGCCCTGCTGAGCCTTCCGGAGGTCCTCTTCGGGCGGCGTGTGCAGACGAAGGCGCTGGCGATGCTCGCCGCGGTCGCGCTGGTCATCGGCGCGGTAGGCGGGCTGATCGGCTGGTGGTTCGCCGACACCGGCACCGAACTGACCGGCCAGGCCAGCATCTCCGAGGCCGATGCGGCCAAGGAACGCCCGGCGGGCTCGATCGCGGACATCGCCCACCGGGTGGCGCCCGCCGTCGTCTCGCTCGAGGTGTTCAAACCCGGCGCCGACGCCGGACAGCAGGGCTCCGGGGTCGTCATCGACAACCAGGGCTACGTGCTCACCAACGAGCACGTGATCTCCGCCGCGACGGCCGATTCGGCCACCAAGGTCACCGCCGTCTTCTTCGACGGCAAACGCGTCGAGGCGAAGGTCGTCGGCGCCGACCCCAAGACCGACCTGGCCGTGGTCAAGGTCGACGTCAAGAACCTCACCGCGCTGCAGGTCGGGAAATCGTCCGAGCTGGCGGTCGGCGACTCGGTGATCGCCGTCGGTTCGCCGCTGGCGCTGCAGAACTCGGTCACCGCCGGCATCGTGAGCGCGCTCAACCGCCCGGTGACCGCCGGCGGCGACGGCGGCAGCGCGCCGGTGATCTACGAGGCCATCCAGACCGACGCCGCGATCAACCACGGCAACTCGGGTGGCGCGCTCGTCGACGCGACCGGCGCGCTGGTCGGGATCAACTCCGCGATCCGCTCGTCCAGCGCCGAAGGCGGCAGCATCGGCATCGGGTTCGCCATCCCGAGCGACTACGCGGTGAAGATCGCGAAAACACTCATCAAGGACGGCAAGGTCGTCCACCCCGACATCGGCATCAACGCTTCGTCGACCGTCGCGGGCTCCAGCACCATGGGCGCACAGGTCCGCAACGTCGCTCCGGGAGGCCCCGCGGCCTCGGCGGGGATCAAAGAAGGCGACGTCATCACGGAAGTCGGCGGACGGCTCGTGCGCGACTCGGCGGAACTGCTCGTCGCGGTCCGCGCCCGCGAAGTCGGCGAAGTGGTCCCTGTCCGGCTTGTCCGGGATGGGTCTTCACTTGTCGTGGACGTGAAACTGGCCTCGGACTAGCGAGTTCGGCCGGGTACCCTGAACGGGGAAGACGCCGAGGCGGAGGTTCACACGGGTGTTCGAGAGTGTCGGCTGGGGAGAGATCCTCATCATCGTCGTCGCGGGTCTTTTCATCCTCGGTCCGGAACGGCTGCCCGAAGCGGCGTCGTGGGTGGCGAAGAGCGTCCGCAAGGTCCGCGACTTCGCGACCGGGGCCAAGACGCAGCTGCGCGAGGAGATGGGCCCGGAGTTCGATCAGCTGCGCAAGCCGCTGGAGGACCTGCGAGGCCTGCGGAACTTCGACCCGAAGCGGGTCGTCACCCAGCACCTGTTCGACGGTGACACGGATCCGCTGGGGCTCAACAACGTCAACGGCACCAACGGTTCCAATGGCGCAGCCAAGCCCAACGGCCACCCGGCGCCGGCTGCGCAGCCTGAGCCGCTGAAGCCCGGCGAGCGCCCTCCGGTCGACCCGGACGCCACCTGAACCCCCCAACACGCATTTAGTCCTCTGAATGCGGTCCTTGCGTGTGCAAGTACCGCATTCAGAGGACTAAATGCATGAGAGGGGGACGGTCAGCGGCCGGCGGGGGTGACGTTCAGCATCATCCCGGCCAGCCCGCGCGCCCGGACGGTCAGCTTCTTCGCCGCCTCCTTGAGCACGAGCGACGCCGGTGCTTCCGGCTCGGCCAGCACGATCGGCGTGCCCGCGTCGCCGTTGGAGACCACGCGCGGGTCCATCGGGACCTGCCCGAGCAGCGGCACCGTCGACCCGACCGACTTCGACAGCGAGTCGGCCACCGACTGCCCGCCGCCGGAGCCGAAGATCTCCATCTTCTGGCCGTCGGGCGTCTCCAGCCACGACATGTTCTCGATGACCCCGGCCACCCGCTGCCGTGTCTGAAGCGCGATCGCGCCCGCGCGCTCGGCCACCTCGGCGGCGGCCTGCTGCGGGGTGGTGACGACCAGGATCTCCGCGTTCGGGATGAGCTGCGCCACCGAGATCGCGATGTCGCCGGTGCCCGGCGGCAGGTCCAGCAGCAGGATGTCGAGGTCGCCCCAGAACACGTCGGCGAGGAACTGCTGCAGCGCGCGGTGCAGCATCGGCCCGCGCCACACCACGGGGGTGTTGCCCGGGGTGAACATGCCGATCGAGATGACCTTCACGCCGTGCGCCTGCGGCGGCATGATCATGGTGTCGACCTTGGTCGGCTTCTCCCGCGCGCCGAGCATCCGCGGCACCGAGTGCCCGTAGATGTCCGCGTCCACCACGCCGACGGACAGCCCGCGTTCGGCCATCGCGGCCGCGAGGTTCACCGTCACCGAGGACTTGCCGACGCCGCCCTTGCCGGACGCGACGCAGTAGACGCGCGTCAGCGAGCCCGGCTGCGCGAACGGGATCACCGGTTCCGCGGCGTCGCCGCGCAGCGATTTCCGCAGCTCAGTGCGTTGCTCGTCGCTCATCACGTCGAGCTCGACCCGGACGTCGCTGACGCCGGGGAGCTTCTTGACGGCTTCGGTGGTGTCGTTGGTCAGCGTCGCCTTCAGCGGGCAGCCGGCGACCGTCAGGTAGATCCCGACGGTGACCACACCGTCCGAGCCGACCTCCACGTCCTTGACCATGCCGAGTTCGGTGATCGGTTTCTTGATCTCCGGGTCGTACACGGCCTTCAGCGCGGTGCGGACATCGTCGACGCTGGGGAGTTGCTGCGTACTGGTCACCTCTCCATGTTACGTACCGGTAGGCGGAGCTGGACGAACCCGCCTGGCCGAAGGCTCCGGGATCACGGCGGCAGGGCGCCCTGACGAGCAAGAAGTGACCCTGTTCGGCCAGCGTGCGCCCTGGCGACGGGATCGCGGCCGGGGGCTCATCCGCAAAAATCAAGTACCGGTAGGCGTGCGGTCGGGTTTGGCCTTGCGCGGCTTGGCGTCGAGATCCTCACGGAGCCGGTCGAGCTCGCCCCGCAGGAAGTCCCGGGTGGCGACCTCGCCGAGCGCGATCCGCAGCGACGCGAGCTCCCGCGCGAGGTATTCGGTGTCGGCCTTCGTCTGCGCGGCGCGATTCCGGTCCTCGTCGAGTGAGACGCGGTCGCGGTCGTCCTGCCGGTTCTGCGCCAGCAGGATCAGCGGCGCGGCGTACGCGGCCTGCGTCGAGAACGCCAGGTTGAGCAGGATGAACGGGTACGGGTCCCATTGCAGCGAGACCGCGACCAGGTTCAGCACGATCCAGACGATGACGATCAGCGTCTGCCAGAACAGGTACTTGCCGGTGCCGAGGAACCGCGCGATCCGTTCGGTGAACCGGCCGAACGAGTCGGGGTCGATGTTCAGCCTGAACCGGCTCTGGCCTCGGGGCTGGTCGAGCCGCCGCCCGGACGTCAGTTCAGGCACGTTCGGCCTCCTCGGTGATCTCGCCGGTGATGTCGTGCAGCCCGGTCTCGCGCCAGTCTTCCGGGAGCAGGTGGTCGAGCACGTCGTCGACGGTGACCGCGCCGAGCAGGTGGTCCTCGGCGTCCACCACCGGCCCGCAGGTGAGGTTGTAGGCGGCGAAGTAGCGCGTGACCTCGGACAAGGTGGCCTTCGGCCGCAGCGCGGGCAGCTGGGAGTCGACGGCGCTCGCCACCATCTCCGCGGGTGGTTCGCGCAGCAGTCGCTGGAAGTGGACGACGCCGACGAAGCGCCCTGTCGGCGTCTCCGTCGGCGGACGGCAGACGAACACCATGCTCGCCAGCGCCACCGGGAGGTCGGCGTTGCGGATGTGCGCGAGCGCCTCGGCGATCGTGGCGTCCGGGGTCAGCACCACCGGCTCGGGTGTCATCAGACCGCCCGCGGTGTCGGAGGAGTACTCCAGCAGCCGCTTCACCGGCGCCGACTCCTCGGGTTCCATCAGTTCCAGGAACCGGTTCTGCTCGGCGGGCGCCAATTCGGCCAGCAGGTCGGCGGCGTCGTCGGGGTCCATCGCTTCGAGGATGTCGGCGGCCCGTTCCTCGGCGAGGTAGGACAGCAGTTCCTTCTGGTCGTCTTCGGGAAGCTCCTCGATGACGTCGGCGAGGTGCTCGTCGTCCATCGCGTCGGCGACCTCGTGCCGTCGTTTGAGGGGCAGGTCGCGGACCGTGGCGGCGACGTCGGCCGGGCGCATGGTGTCGAACAGCATCAGCAGCTGCGCCGCGCCCTGGGTCTGGCCGGTCAGATCGGTCAGCCCGAGCCCGGACACCTCCGACCACGGCAGCACCTGCATCGCCGAACGCCGCCTGCCGAGGCCGAGTCTGCTCGATCGTTCGCGGATCGCGAGCTTCGCGAGCACCCAGTCCCGTGTCCGCGTCGGTTCCATGGCGGCGTCGACGACGGTGATCCTGGTGTCGGAGCCCGCGAGCGTGGCGTACGCGTCGAAGAGCTGCCCGACCACCAGCACCTCGTTGGGCCGCTGATGGAAGCGCCGCATGTTCACCGATCCGGTGGCGAGTGTGACCGCGCTGGGCTCGATCGAGGTCACGCGCAACATCGGCACGAACACGCGGCGCCTCGTCGTCAGCTCGACCACGATGCCCAGGATCCGCGGCGGTTGCTGGTCCAGGCGCAGGCCCGCGACCAGGTCCCGCACCTTGCCGATCGATTCACCATCGGGGCCGAAAACCGGCAAACCGGCCAGCTGAGCTGCGAATACCCTGTTCACGGCTGCCATGCCCGAAGGTTATCCGCTCCCGGGGCCCGCGACGATTCCTGTGATCACCGCAATGCCCAGGCGGCGATCCCGGGGACGGCGGTGTAGGCCGGGTCTTCGGCGATGGTCTCGGGCGAGGCGCCCTCGGCGAGGTCTTCGTACAGCCAGGTCCAGTTCTGCACCGCGCGGACCAGCGTCCACGCCCGCGTGCGTTCGGCGTCCACCCCGGCGGCCGCGGTGAACCACTTGATCTTTTCGTCCATTGTGGACTCGTTCGCCCGGTTCCAGAGGATCGAGATCGCGCCGAACTCCAGATCACCCGAAAGCGGCTTCGGGTCGATCACCAGCCACGGTTCGCGCGCCCCGGCGAGGACGTTCTCGAAGTGCAGATCCTCGTTCACCATCAGCTCACCGGCTTCCGGCCCGAGGTTCACGCAGATCTCCACCGCCGCGTCGACGTACTTGCGGTCGAACGGTTCGCCCAGTTCGCTCCAGGTCTCCGGAAGCTCGGTGACCAGCTCCGCGGCCTCTTCGCGCAGGGATCGCCGCAGTGCTTCGGGAGCGGGGACGGCCAGCCGCCGCGCCAGCGCGCCGACGGTCTCGACGGCCTCCTGGATCGGCTCCGTTTCCAGCGACCGGGTGGCGTCGAGCCGCTCCAGGAGCAGCACGCCGTCCTCGGGCACGTTGTCGTACATCAGGACCGCGCCCTGACCGGCCCAAGTGGACAGTGCGAGCGGTTCGTCGTCGGACTCCTCGTGCGGCCAGCCGAGTTTGAGGATCGCGGGGGAGCCGTCCGCGCGGCGCACGGGCTGCGCGACGCCGACGAAGCCGTGCATGGCCTCGCCGTCGTATTCGAGCTGCCACTTGGCGGTGTACTTCTCGGCGAGGAACGGGAGGGAATCGAGCCACTCGGCGGCTCCGGGGCCGAGTTCGGCGGCGCGGTCGAGGAATTTGGGCGGGATCTTGAAACCGGTCACGAACCCACCTTGGCAGGCCTGTCCACCGTGTTTCGCCCGTGACTCGCCGGGCGTACCGTGAACAGCGAGAACAACCCCGGGAGCAGCCATGGTGGTGGAGATTCTCAGTGCGGTCGCCGTCGCGGGCGGAGCGTGGCTCGCGACCAGCCTTCGCGTGGTGAAACAGTACGAACGCGGTCTCGTGTTCCGGTTCGGGCGGGTGCGCCCGGCCATCCGGGAGCCGGGGCTCGCGCTGCTGGTACCGATCGCGGACAGACTGCAGAAGGTCAACATGCAGATCGTCACGATGCCGATCCCCGCACAGGACGGCATCACCCGCGACAACGTCACCGTGCGGGTGGACGCGGTCGTGTACTTCAAGGTGATCGACCCGGTGCTGGCCGCGGTCAACGTGCAGGACTACCGCTCGGCCGTCGGCCAGGTCGCGCAGACCTCGCTGCGGTCCATCATCGGCAAGAGCGACCTGGACGACCTGCTGTCCAACCGCGAGCGGCTGAACGAGGGCCTGGAGCTGATGATCGACAGTCCGGCGCTGGACTGGGGCATCCACATCGACCGGGTCGAGATCAAGGACGTCGCGCTGCCGGAGTCGATGAAGCGCTCGATGTCACGCCAGGCCGAAGCCGAACGCGAACGGCGGGCGCGGGTCATCTCGGCCGACGGCGAACTGCAGGCGTCGCACAAGCTCTCGCAGGCGGCGGCGACCATGGCCGACACTCCGGCGGCGCTGCAGTTGCGGCTGCTGGAGACGGTCGTGCAGGTCTCGGCCGAGAAGAACTCGACGCTGGTTTTGCCGTTCCCGGTGGAGCTGCTGCGCTTCCTCGACGCGAACACGCCGAAGCGGGAGGCGCCTTCGGAGGAGCCGGAGGTTTCAGAGGGCAACGGCCAGGTGGCGCCGGCGCCCAGGGAAGGCAGCTGAGCGCATGAAGAAGCCCCAGGCGCTTGCATCAGAGGCGACACTGGGGCGTTCGTCACTGACGGTAGCATCTTCGGGTGCAGTCCGTCGAGACCGAAGAGCCCATGGTCTGGAATCTGCTGTCCGAACCCCGGATGGCTCCCTACCTCGAGGCAGCGTCGGGGGAGAAGGTCGCGGCCCTGCGGCTGTACGAATGGAGCGCGCGAACATCCTCCGCCGCTTTCGAGGTGGTCGGCCATCTCGAGGTGCTCCTTCGTAACGCTCTGGATCGATGTCTTCGCGAGCATTTCCGAGAGGACCAGTGCGGCATCCCGTGGTTCTTGCTGCCGACTCCCGGCGGGGACAATGTGGCGGAGGCCGTGGCCACCGTCCGGGAGCGGCTGCGCCCCCAGCGAAAGGAAACCCGGCACCAGATCATCGCCGGATTGAGCTTCGGGTTCTGGTCAGGTCTGCTCGGCCCCAAGTACGAGGAGCTGTGGCGCGATTGTCTTCATCGCGCCTTCCCGCACTCGTCGGGGAAGCGAAAGGAGGTCGCCGTCGCTGTCGAGCGGGTCCGCAAGTTCCGGAACCGGCTCGCGCACCACGACTCGACGATCAACGTCGACATACCCTTCGAGCTTCGCCAGATCTTCGACCTGGCCGCGTACATCGACAAGGATGCCGCGCGCTGGCTGAAGCGGTGCAGCGGACTGATGACCGTCTACGCGCAGCGGCCGGTCACGGTCGACGACACCGTCGTCGTTTCGGCGAAGCACGCTTGGCCGTTGTACGAGACCTGCTCCGCTTACGTGTGCCAATCCGGGCGGGCGTTTCGGCCGATCGAGCGTGTGGCGTTCTACGCGGACCGTGAGGTCAAGCTTGAAGTACCCGCCGTGCTTCACCGCCGGGACAACGTCGAGTGGTCTCCGGAAGAGGCATCGCGGCTTGGTGCTTCGGAGGATCGCTTCGACCGCAAGATCGCGAAGGTCATCGAGACGTCGGACGATACCTGGACGGATGGCCGCTATCAGGTCTTCCTGCTGACCGCTCCAGGACATCCCGACCACCGGCAGCTACGGCAGGCACTGCCGCATCTCGGCGCTGGACGAGGCTCGGCTTTCGTGCAGCGGCAGCGATATGTCTCCCTGCACTCCTTGGAGAACGCGGTGACGACAGCCGACCTCTAGACAGCCCGGCCGACGCCGTTAATCGAGCTCGCCGTTCACCCCGAGGATGATCATCGTCCCGATGAACCCGACGTACAGCGCGATGACGATGTACGCGATGACCACCGCCGCGAGCGCGATGCCGCGTCCGCCCGCTTCGCCGCGGTTCGCCTTCGCCAGCCCGATGTGTCCCAGGATCAGCCCGACGATCACGGTGACGCACGAGCAGATCCCGACGAGCGAGCACACCAGCCCGGCGATCGCCATCCCGTTGTCCTGCGACCGCGGGGGTGCCGCCATCGCGTACGGGTTGTAGGGCTGCGGCGGCGGATACGCGGCGGGCAACGGCACGGGCGTGTACACCGGCGGAACCGGAGCCGCGTAGGGCGGCGGCACGGGTTCGGCGGTCAGCGGGTCGATGGCCTGCCCGTACGTCTCGTCCGGAACCGGAACGGAAGCCGGCTCGGGAGCGGGCTCCGGGGCAGAAGCCGACGGCACCTCGAACGGAGCGGGCGGCTCGAACGGCGGAGGCGGCGTGAACGGCGCGGGCGGCTGGAACTGCTGCGGTTCCGCCGGGCTCGAAACCGTTTCGGACGACGCGGAAGTCGGATCCGAGAAGGTGTTCGAGTCGGTGTAGGACGACGTCGACGGTGTGTCCTGCGGGTCGGAACTGCTCATCCTGCTGGCCCCCTGGTTCGTGCGGGACTCCACCGTATCCGGGAAGGGGTCACGACACGCCCGCGGCACCGATCGCGAGCACCACGAAGACGAACCACAGGATGACCGGGATCAGCCACAGCGCGGTGACGACGTAGCCGATGATCATGCCCGCCTGCGCCATGCCCTGGCCGCCGGCTTCGCCGCGTTTGGCCTTCGAGAGCGCGATGTGCCCGAAGATGATCCCCAGGACCGCCGGGAAGCACATGACCAGCCCGATCAGCGAGCACACCAGCGACGCCACCGCCATGCCCTGATCCGGCGGCCGCACATAGGTCTGCTGGACGTAGTACTGCTGCGGCGGCGGTTGGTACGGCTGGAGTCCGTAGGGCTGCTCGAACTGCCCGGACGGCTGATGCCCGTACGGGTCGTGCGGATTCGTCATGCCGGGTCCCCTCGTAGACGAGGACCGTATCGCTACCGGAAAGCCCCGTGTTTCGCGGCGACGTTGAGCAGGACCGGGATCGGCCACGGATGGCGTACGCGTGACTGCGCTCATAGCGAGGTCCCACGCCAGGCGTCATACTCACCGGTAACCCAGCGCCGGGAGCCCGGTGCGCGCGAATTTAGGAGCAGCGATGGCTCGCCTCGCCCAGACCGCCGGCTTGACCGACGTGCAGTCCGAAATCCTGGCCACGGTCCGCCAGTTCGTGGACAAGGAGGTCATCCCGCGCGCGCAGGAGCTCGAGCACGCCGACACCTACCCCGCCGACATCGTCGAGGGGATGAAGGAGATGGGCCTGTTCGGGCTCACCATCCCGGAGGAGTACGGCGGCCTCGGCGAATCGCTGCTGACCTACGCGCTCGTGGTCGAGGAGATCGCGCGCGGCTGGATGAGCGTCTCCGGGGTCATCAACACGCATTTCATCGTGGCGCACATGATCAAGCAGCACGGGACGCCGGAGCAGAAGCAGCATTTCCTCCCGCGGATGGCGACCGGCGAGGTCCGCGGCTCGTTCTCCATGTCCGAGCCGGACCTCGGCTCAGACGTCGCCGCGATCAAGACCCGCGCCCGCAAGACCGACGACGGTTACGTCATCGACGGATCGAAGATGTGGCTGACCAACGGCGGCAGCTCCAACCTGATCGCGCTGCTCGTCAAGACCGACGAAGGCGCGGAGAAGGCCCACCAGAACCTCACCACGTTCCTGATCGAGAAGCCCGAGGGCTTCGGCGAGGTCGCGCCCGGCCTCACCATTCCCGGCAAGATCGACAAGATGGGCTACAAGGGCGTCGACACCACCGAAGCCGTGTTCGACGGCTACAAGATCGGTGCCGACAAGGTCCTCGGCGAAGCGCCGGGCAAGGGCTTCGCGTACATGATGGACGGTGTCGAGGTCGGCCGGGTCAACGTCGCCGCCCGCGCCTGTGGCATCGCGATCCGCGCGTTCGAACTCGCGGTGGAGTACGCCCAGCAGCGCAAGACCTTCGGCAAGGCGATCGCCGAGCACCAGGCGATCGCGTTCAAGCTCGCCGAGATGGCCACCAAGGTCGAGGCCGCGCATCTGATGATGGTCAACGCCGCCCGCCTCAAGGACTCCGGCGCGCGCAACGACGTCGAGGCCGGCATGGCGAAGCTGATCGCGAGCGAGTACTGCGCCGAGGTCACCCAGGACTCGTTCCGCATCCACGGCGGCTATGGCTACTCCAAGGAGTACGAGATCGAGCGCCTCATGCGCGAGGCGCCGTTCCTGCTCATCGGCGAGGGCACCAGCGAGATCCAGAAGACCATCATCAGCCGAGGCCTGCTCCGCGAGTACAAGTCCCGCTCCTGAACGTTCGCGCCTTTCGCCCGTCCTTGAGAAGATGGACCAGGACGGGCGAGAGGTGATTACGTGAGTGCTCCCTTTGGCGGAAGCGGCCGGGCTGCGGGCGGCCTGCCCAGGCTGCCGACACCGCCTACCGGCTGGCCGATCGGTTCCTACGCGACGTACGGGGAAGCCCAGCAAGCCGTCGGCTTCCTCGCGGAGAAGGAGTTCGGGGTCAGCGACGTGACCATCGTCGGTGTCGACCTGATGCTCGTCGAGCGCGTCGTCGGCAGGCTGAGCTGGGGCCGGGTGCTGGGCACCGGCGCGGTGTCCGGCGCGTGGTTCGGCCTGATCATCGGGCTGCTGCTGGGCATGTTCAACAACCAGGGTTTCGCCTGGCAGCCCATGATCGGCGGGCTCGTGCTCGGCATCCTGGCGTGGACGGTCTTCGCCGCGATCAGCTACAGCATGTCCCGCCGCGACTTCTCCTCCGCGAGCCAGCTGGTCGCCGGCCGCTACGACGTGCTCTGCCAGCCGCGTTCGGCCGAGCAGGGCCGCGAGCTCCTCGCCCAGCTGGCGTTGGGCGGCCGCCCCACCGGATGACATTCGGCGGTACTCGTTCACCTGTTCGTCGTGCGGTCCGCTGAATCGTTACCGATACTGCTTGCGGGCGGTGATCGCCCGGAATAGGTTGCACAACACCAGTCGGGCGGTCATGTACTCCAGCGTGTCCGCCCGAGCACTAGCACGTCGGGGTGCTGGCGCGCGGGCTTCTTCAACGCGTCCTAGTGCCGCCGTTCCCCAGGCGTGCGCGGGTGAGGAGGCCTCATGGGGAAGAGGATGAGCGCGAGCCGGAGGGGTCGCTCACCAGGCCGCACCGGCTCGCTACTCGGCGCGGTGGCGCTGACGGCCGGCTTGCTGGCGGGTTGCGGTTCGGATGCCGGGCTGAAGATCAACGTCTACTACGCGCCCGAAGACAATTTCCAGTCCGTTGTGGACGATTGCACGAAGGCCTCGGGCGGGCGGTACGAGGTCGTCTACAACAAGCTCCCGCGACCGGCCGACGGCCAGCGGGAACAGATGGTGCGCCGGCTGGCCGCCGGTGACGATTCGCTCGACGTACTGGGGCTGGACGTCACGTGGGTGTCGGAGTTCGCGGAGGCGGGCTGGATCGACGAATGGACGGGCGAGGCGAAGGCCGAGGCGACCGAGGGCGTCCTGCCGGGACCGCTCGAAACCGCCACGTGGAACGGGAAACTCTACGCGGCGACCAAGAACACCAACGTCCAGTTGCTCTGGTACGACGACAGGCTGACGCCGACGCCGCCGAAGACCTGGGACGAGATGATCCAGCAGGCGCAGGCGCTCAAGGCACAGGGCAAACCGGCGAACGTCGTGTTCACCGGGGCGCAGTACGAGGGCCTCGTCGTCATCTACAACACGCTCGTCGAGTCCGCGGGCGGGAAGATCCTTTCCGACGACGGTAAGTCGGTCGTGATGGACGCGGGCGCGGTCAAGGCGCTGGAGATGCTCAAGAAGGTCACCACGGCCGGGATCACCGACCCGTCGCTGACCAACTCGAAGGAGGACGAGGTCCGCCAGTCCTTCCAGCGCGGCAACGCCGCCTTCGAACTGAACTGGCCGTTCGTCTACGCCTCCTACGCCAAGGAGAAGAAGGACGAGCTGAAGCACTTCAAGTGGACCACCTATCCGCAGTTCGAAGCGGGCAAGCCCGCCAAGACCACGATCGGTGGCTACAACCTGGCGGTCAGCTCGACCTCGAAGCACAAGGCCGAGGCCTACGAGGTCGCGCTGTGCCTGCGCAGCGCGAAGAACCAGAAGTTCTCCGCGCTCAAGGACGGTGTCCCGCCGACGATCGAATCGCTCTACACGGACACGCTGCCACTCGACGCGACGGCGCCGCAGAGCGACGACAACCCGAGTATGGAAACGAAGTACCCGATGCGGGAGACGATCCTGGACGCGCTCAAGGACGCGGCGGTCCGTCCGCTGACCCCGGCGTACCAGAACGCTTCGACGGTGTTGTCGAAGGTGCTTTCCCCGCCTTCTGAAATCGATCCGCAGAAGACGGCGGAGAAGCTGAAGGAACAGCTCGCCGACGCGCTCCAGTCGAAGGGAGTGATCCCGTGACCGTGCAGGAGACCGCCGGTTCGGCGACCGCGAGCAAACCGGGCAAGAAGACGAAACCGGTTCTCAGCGAAGGAAAGAAGGCCGAGCGCAGGCTCGGATTGTGGCTGTGCGCCCCGGCGGCGATCGTGATGATCGCGGTCACCGGGTATCCGATCATCTACTCGATCTGGCTCTCCCTGCAGCGCTACGACCTCAGGTTCCCGGCTCAGCAGGAATTCGTCGGCCTCGACAACTACATCGCGGTGCTGTCCAACGGGTACTGGTGGACGGCGTTCGGGACGACGATGGGGTTGACCATCGTTTCGGTGGTGATCGAGTTCGTGCTGGGCATGGGCCTGGCGCTGATCATGCACCGGACGCTCGTCGGCCGGGGCCTCGTGCGGACCGTCGCCCTGATCCCGTACGGCATCGTGACCGTGGTCGCCGCGTTCTCCTGGTACTACGCCTGGACGCCGGACACGGGCTATCTGGCCAACCTGTTCTTCCCGGACAGTGCGCCGCTGACCGAGTACTGGCCTTCGCTGGCGATCATCGTGCTGGCCGAGGTGTGGAAGACGACGCCGTTCATGGCGCTGTTGCTGATGGCTGGGCTGGCTCTGGTGCCGGACGACCTGCTGAAGGCCGCGTCGATGGACGGTGCGACGGCGTGGCAGCGGTTCACGAAGGTGATGCTGCCGGTGATGAAGCCGGCGATCCTGGTGGCGCTGCTGTTCCGCACCCTGGACGCGTTCCGCATCTTCGACAACATCTTCGTGCTCACCAACGGCGCGCAGGACACGTCGTCGGTGTCGATGCAGACCTACAACAACCTGGTCAAGGGGTTGAACCTCGGGATCGGATCGACGATGGCGGTGCTGATCTTCATCACGGTGGCGATCATCGCGTTCATCTTCATCAAGGTGTTCGGCACGGCCGCACCCGGCAGTGACAATGGGGGTAAGCGCTGATGGCCATCGGTGGAGCGGCCACTCCCGGCCGCAAACTCAAGTGGGGCCTCGTCGACATCCTGGTCCTGGTGTTCGCGCTGTACCCGGTGCTCTGGGTGGTCTCGCTTTCGTTCAAGACCAAGGAGACCTTGGACGACGGGAACTTCATCCCGTCGGAATGGACGTGGCAGAACTACGCGGACATCTTCGAGACCACGGAGTTCATCAGGGCGCTGGTGAACTCGATCGGCATCGCGATCATCGCGACGGTGATCGCGGTCGTCCTCGGCACGATGGCGGCGTACGCGATCGCGCGGCTGGACTTCCCCGGCAAGCAGGTGCTGGTGGGGATGTCGCTGCTGATCGCGATGTTCCCGCAGGTCTCGCTGGTGACGCCGCTGTTCAACATCGAACGTGAGCTGGGGTTGTTCGACACCTGGCCGGGGCTGATCCTGCCCTACATCACGTTCGCGCTGCCGCTGTCGATCTACACGCTTTCCGCGTTCTTCCGGGAAATCCCGTGGGAGCTGGAAAAGGCGGCGAAGATGGACGGCGCGACCCCGGCGCAGGCGTTCCGGAAGGTGATCGCGCCCCTGGCGGCACCGGGCGTGTTCACCACCGCGATCCTGGTGTTCATCTTCTGCTGGAACGACTTCCTGTTCGCGATCTCGCTGACCTCGACCGAGGCCTCGCGCACGGTCCCGGCGGCGTTGTCGTTCTTCACCGGGTCCTCGCAGTTCGAAGACCCGACCGGGACGATCTCCGCGGCCGCCGTGGTGATCACCGTCCCGATCATCCTGTTCGTGTTGTTCTTCCAGCGTCGCATCGTGGCGGGGCTGACGTCCGGTGCGGTGAAGGGCTGACCCATGGCTGAAATCGTTCTCGAAAAAGTGTCCAAGAAGTACCCCGACGGCGCCCTCGCGGTGTCCGAAGTGGACATCACGATCGCCGACGGTGAGTTCATCATCCTGGTCGGCCCGTCCGGCTGCGGCAAGTCCACGACCCTGAACATGGTCGCGGGCCTGGAGGACATCTCTTCCGGCGAACTGCGCATCGACGGACAGCGCGTCAACGAGAAGGCGCCAAAGGACCGCGACATCGCGATGGTGTTCCAGTCCTACGCGCTGTACCCGCACATGAGCGTGCGGGAGAACATGGCGTTCCCGTTGCGGCTGGCCAAGGTCGACGACAAGACCGTGCGGGCGAAGGTCGAAGAGGCCGCGAAGATCCTCGACCTGACCGGGCATCTGGACCGCAAGCCGGCGAACCTCTCCGGCGGGCAGCGGCAGCGCGTGGCGATGGGCCGCGCGATCGTCCGCAACCCCAAGGCGTTCCTGATGGACGAACCACTGTCCAACTTGGACGCCAAACTGCGCGGGCAGATGCGGACCTCGGTGTCGAAGATCCAGAAACAGCTGGGCACGACGACGCTCTACGTCACGCACGACCAGACCGAGGCGATGACCCTCGGCGACCGGGTCGTCGTGCTCCGGGCGGGCCACGTGCAGCAGATCGGGTCGCCGCAGTTCCTCTACGACAACCCGGCGAACCTGTTCGTGGCCGGGTTCATCGGCAGCCCGTCGATGAACTTCGTGCCCGCCACACTGGAGAACGGGACGGCCCGCAGTGCGCTGGGCGACATCCCGCTCACCGACCGGGTGCGGCAACTGGTCGAAGCCGCCGACGCGCCGCGTGAGGTCATCGTCGGTATCCGGCCGGAGCATTTCGAGGACGCCGCGCTGGTGGACGCCAACGCCCGTCAGGGTGCGACGTTCACCGCCCACGTCGACGTCCTCGAGTCGATGGGCTCGGAGAAGTTCGCGCATTTCTCGGTCGAAGGTGAGGCCGCGTCGTCGTCCGACCTCGCGGATCTCGCCGCCGACAGCGGATCCTCGGACGTTCCGGGCGCCGAGTCGCAGATCGTCGCCCGCCTCTCGGCGGCGTCTTCCGCAGCGGAGAACCAGAACGTCGAGCTGTGGTTCGACGCGGACAAGATCAAGCTGTTCGACGGGGCCAGCGGCAAGAACCTGACCTACACCGACTAGTCCTGTTGCGCGTGAAGGCCCCCTTCCCTCGGCTCAGCCGCGGGAAGGGGCCTTCACGCGAGTTCGCCGCCCAATCACGCGAGTTCCGTCTCCAATCACGCGAGTTCGCCGCCCAATCACGCGAGTTCGCCGTCCGATCACGCGAGTTCGCCGCCCAATCACGCGAGTTCCGCCTCCAATCACGCGTGTGCGGCCTTCACGCGCTTCCCCACCTTCGGCGGTTTACGTCACCTGCGGTGATCGGGAATCCTCCGGGTACCGAGAGAAGGGCGCCTGCCTTGCCGAAGAAGCTGACACGCCGTCTCCTGCAGGGCCTGGTCGGAGCGGTCCTCGTCACCACGCTCGCCCCGGCCGTCGCTTGGGCCGAACCCCCACAGGCCCTGCCGTCGAACGCGACCGACGCCGACCGCACCTGGCAGCCCGCGTTCGACTACGACACCGACGGCTGCTACCCGACCCCCGCGATCTCACCCACCGGCGCGGTGGCCACCGGACTCAAGAACTCCGGAGCCCTCAACGGTCAGTGCCGGGACCGGTCCGACCTCGACAACACCAACTCCTACGCCCGGTCGAAATGCAACAACGGCTGGTGCGCCCACCTGTACGACCTGTACTTCGAGAAGGACCAGGCCGTCCCGGGCATCGACTGCTGCGGGCACCGGCACGACATCGAACACGTCGTCGTCTGGGTCAACGAGGGCCAAGCCCGCTACGTCTCGACGTCCGCGCACGGCAACTACTCGACTTACGACCGCTCGAAGGTCTCCTGGGAGGGAACCCACCCGAAGATCGTCTATCATAAGGACGGCGCGAGCACCCACTGCTTCCGCATCGCGAGCGCGACCGAGCCGCCGGAGAACCACTACAACGCCTGGCAGTACCCGGATCTCGTCAGCTGGGACCGGTTCCCGCCCGGTATCCGCGACACGCTCGTCCGCGCCGACTTCGGCAGCGCGAGCCTGGCGATCAAGGACGGCTCGTTCGAGTACAACCTCGGCAAGGCCAAGCCGTCGGGCATCCCCTTCGACCCCAACGGCTGAGGCTCAGTACTCGCTCTCGGGCAGGGCGAGCCACAGCACGAGGTAGACGATGAACTGCGGGCCGGGCAGCAGGCAGGACAGCACGGCGAGCAGGCGGACCTTGCCCGGCGTGGTGCCGAAACGTTTGGCGAGACCGGCGCAGACGCCGCCGATCATGCGGCCCTGGCGCGGTCGGGTCAGGCGGGCGGCTACGGGGTTCGTCACGGGTCTTCCCTCTCTGTCATCACTGCGTGTGAAACCCATTTTCGTCGCGCGGCGGCCCGGCCGCATCCCACCGCGGAACGAAACGCACCCCTAAGGGCGTGAAATCGAGGTAAAGAAGCCACCTGGGAAAACGAGGCGGACCCTGTGTTCTTCGCCCGTAGGGGGTGGTGTTCCCGGATCTTTTGACGATACTGCTCCGGTGCCCCCGAAGAGACTCAGCGCAGTACTCTGCGGCCTGTTCCTCGCCGCGGCTTGTGCCACGCCGGAACCGGCGGTGACGCCTTCGCCGACCACCGCGGGCGACGAGGCCTTGACCGCTTCCGAGGCGCTCGGCGAATACTCGTCGCTCGATTACTGCAGCCTTGTCGACCAGCGGAAGGTGATCGGCGGCGGAAACGCGGTCAAACCGCCGTTGACCTCTTTCGAGTTCTGCCGCCTCGAATTCGTCGAGGGTGCCAATCGCTACACCGTGACCACCGGCCCGATCACCTCCGGGCAGGATCCGAACAATCAGCCGTACGAATACGCCGGTCCGTTGCCGGAAGGGCTCAGCGTCCAGCGATCGACGTTCAACGAGGACACCACCTGCACGCGGCTGCTCACCTTCGCCGACGGGATCCGGCTGTCCATCGCCGTGACCTCCGACGACAAGGCCCCGGCCGACCAGGCCGACCGCTGCCGGACCGCCGACGCGACCGTCGGCAGCGCGGCCGGGGTGATCACCGAGCGCAAGGTCGGGCGGCTGAACCTGGACCAGCGCTCGTGGGGCCGCGTTGCCCCGTGCGCCCTGCTCGACCAGCACGAACTCGACGCCGCCGCCGGAGCGGAGACCAAACCGGCCCCGGCGCTGTCCGGGCACAACTGCATCCGCGGCAAGGTCAGCTTCTCGCTGTCCGTCGGCGCGGACACCACGCCGGGTGCGACGGAGGCACTGGGCGGACGGCAGGTCCAGGTCGCCACTTCCGGCGCGTTCTGCCAGGTGACCACGCACCGGCCGATCCCGGGCACGCCGGACCGGGTCGAGCAGGCCGCGCTTTCCGTGGTCGGTGTCGACGGGGCGGCGGAGGACGCCACCTGCGCGGCGGCACGTGAGGTCGCCGCCGTCGTCTTCCCGAAGCTCCCCTGACGCGTTTCGTCCTCGGATGCGGTCCTTGCGCGCGCAACTACCGCATCCAGAGGACGAAATGCGGGCCCCTCAACTCCAGGCCGCGTGCTCGAAGCCGGAACTCGCGTGACTGGAAGCGGAACTCGCGTGACTGAAGGCGGAACTCGCGTGATTGGGCGGACGACGGGCCTGACGCCGGGTTCGGCGCGTGCCGTCCGTCTGGACACGCGAGTTCCGCGTCCAATCACGTGTGTTGCGCCTTCAAGCACGCGAAAGTCCCCGCATTTAGAGGACGAAATGCGGGGTCAGCAGCGCAGCTTGGGCAGCCGGAAGGAGCACATGACTTCTTCCAGCGCTTCGACGTCCAGCGGCGGATGCGGCAACGGCGTCGCGCGGCCGGGCTCGGCGCGCAGGCCGTCGAGCAGCATCGCGAGGCACCGGCGCCACAGGTCCGGCTGGATACCGTGCGTGAACTCGATGACGGAGCCGATCATCTGGTGCAGCAGCGGCATGTCCGTCGGCACGATGTCCGACCGCAGGACACCCGCCGCCTGAGCGCGTTCGACGAGCTGTGTGATCAACGGCACCATGCGCGATTTCGCCTCGGCGACGCGCTCCTGGCCGAAGACGTTCGACAGCATGACTTCCCGTAACCCGCGGTCACCGGCGTGCAGCTCGGCCGCGCGCCAGGTGAAGTCCGCGAAGCCCTCCCACGGGTCTTCGGCGCGTAGCGCTTCTTCGGCGAACTCACGGATCGTCTCGAACTGGTCGACGAACATCGCCTCGACCAGGTGTTCCTTGCTGGGAAAGCGGCGATAAACGGTGCCGACGCCGACGCCGGCGTGATGCGCGACGTCGTCGAGCGTCGCTTCGAGCCCGCGCTCGCCGAAGACATCGCGTGCCGCCGCGATGATGCGTTGCCGATTGAGTTCAGCGTCCCGCCGCAGCGGCCGCGCCGGTGCGGCGGGAGCAAGGTCCCGAGCCATTCGTCCAGCTTAACAAACGAAGTAGAGGACACTTCTCCACTTCTTGTGTACCTTGGGCGCGGAAAGGGGAGATACCTACTCCACATAGCTTCTTCGTCACTATCGGTGAGGAAACCGCCCGTATGCCTGACTCATCCACCGCTGTCGCCACGCCGCCGGGGGACGCGGCCGCGCAGCACACCAATCCGCACCACGCCAGGAGATGGCTGATCCTGGTGATGATCGGTCTCGCCCAGCTGATGGTGGTGCTCGACGCCACCGTCGTGAACATCGCGCTCCCGTCGGCGCAGCAGGACCTCGGATTCTCGAACGACGCCCGCCAATGGGTCGTCACCGCCTACGCGCTCGCGTTCGGCAGCCTGCTCCTGCTGGGCGGGCGGCTCGCGGACCTCTTCGGCCGCAAACGCGCGTTCCTCGTCGGGCTCGCCGGCTTCGCCATCGTGTCCGCGATCGGCGGCGCCGCCACCAGCGTCGAAATGCTGCTCGTCGCCCGCGCGGCACAGGGTGTCTTCGGCGCGCTTCTCGCTCCTGCGGCCCTTTCGCTGCTGACCACGACGTTCACCGATCCGAAGGAGCGCGGCAAGGCGTTCGGTGTCTTCGGCGCCATCGGTGGCGGCGGCGCGGCGATCGGCCTGCTGCTCGGCGGCGTGCTGACCGAGTACCTCGACTGGCGCTGGTCGATGTACGTCAACATCATCTTCGCGGTGATCGCGTTCGCCGGTTCGGCCGTGCTGCTGAAGAACTCCGAGACCGACGGCCCGCGCCCGAAGCTCGACATCCCCGGCACGATCACCGCGTCGGCCGGTCTCTTCGCGCTCGTCTACGGCTTCGCGAACGCCGAGCGCGACTCGTGGTCCTCGGTGTCGGTGTGGGGTTTCCTCGCCGCCGGTGTCGTGCTGCTCGCCGCTTTCGTGGCGATCCAGCAGCGGGTCTCGCATCCGCTCCTGCCGCTGCGCGTACTGCTCGACCGCGACCGCGGCGGCTCGTACCTCGCGATGTTCCTGCTCGCCATCGGGATGTTCTCGATCTTCCTGTTCCTCACCTTCTACATCCAGCTGAACCTGCAGTTCACGCCGGTGCAGAGCGGGGTCGCGTTCCTGCCGATGGTGGCCACCCTGATGGCCAGCGCGACGTCGGCGACGGCCGTGCTGCTGCCGAAGTTCGGCGCGAAACCGTTGGTGTCACTGGGAATGCTGATCGCGGGGGCGGGGCTGTTCTGGCTCTCGGCGATCGACACCACCAGCACGTACGCCGGCGGGGTGCTGTTCCCGCTGATGGTCATGGGCGTCGGTATCGGCCTCGCGATGGCGCCCGCGATGAGCGTCGCGACCTTCGGCGTCGACACGCACGACGCCGGTGTCGCGTCGGCAGTGGTCAACACCGCGCAGCAGGTCGGCGGCTCGATCGGGACCGCGCTGCTGAGCACGCTGGCCGGTAACGCGGCGACGTCTTTCACGGCCGGGAAGGTGCCTTCGGCGCAGCTGGCGGCCGAAGCGGCAGTGCACAGCTACACGACCGCTTTCGTGTGGGGCGGGTGGATCTTCGTCATCGGTGCGGTGATCTGCGGGCTGCTGCTGCGGTCGGGTGCTCCGGCGAAGGCTTCCGAAGACGCTTCGGACGCTACGCCGGTCGCCGTGCACATGTAGGTCCCTCGAATGCTAGGAAAGGACCGTTCCTTGCGAAATTTGCAAGGAACGGTCCTTTCCTAGCGCGGGGAGGGGTGTCAAGGGGACTTTCCCCGCATGGCATGAGGGCAAAGCGTCCTTCGCACGGCGTGGTCGGGCGTCAGCGGGACTGTGACCGCACCGCCTCGAAGACCTCGTCGTCCCACCGGTGCGTCCGGATCAGCCGGTACCGTTCACACGCCACCCACAGATACGCCTCGGCGTCCGTCCGCGCACCGATCAGGTCAGCCTGCCGCAGCATCGCCACCACCGGCACGAACTCCTCGTCGAACCACCGTTGCGCCAGCGTCGCGCGGTCCGAGTACGCCCCTTCGTCCTGCATCAGCCGGAAACCCCACGCCTCCACGTGCTCGCCGAGCCGCGCGTAGTCCCACGGATCGGTGAACACCACCGAAGCCCGCGCGTGCCCCGAAAGCGGGACGCGTTCCAGGAACAGCCGCCGGTAGTCCTTGACGATCAGGTCGCCGCGGTACCGGATCCCGCTCGGGTCCAGTTTGGTCCGCACCTCGGTGACCATCGCCTCTATTGTGGACAGTCGCATCGCGTGCGCCACCGAGACGCGATGGTGCCCGTCGATGATGAAATGCAGTTCGCCGACGCGGTACACCTCGATCGGCGGGATCGACTCGCCGCGCCGGGTGGCGAGCGCGAGCCGTTCCCACCGTTCGCGCACCCGTCCGGACGTGGGGCGGAAGCGGCGATCGAAATCACGGCCGCGGTCGACGCTGCCGACGATCGAGTCGAGCCGGATCACCCGCGCCCCGATCTTCCGCTCGCCGAGATAGCCGAGCGCGTCGACCACCTCGTGGAACGGCAGCATGATGTTGACGTCGTCGGGTTCGCCGCGCAGCCAGTTCGCCAGCCGCGACAGCACCTGACGTCGTCGCGCGCGGAGGAAGTCGTGTTCCGCGTCCGCACGGGGAAAACCGGTGTCCTTCATACGAACTCCATGATCCGGTGCCCGACCACGTTGCGTACCGTGGTCCCGCCGACCACCCGGTCCGGCACGGGTTCGCCGTGCGGGTGGATGTGCCCGTGCAGCAACCATTTCGGCCGCAGCAACTCGATCGTGCGATGGAGACAGTCGAACCCGCGGTGCGGCGGGTCCTCGCGGTCGCCGCAGTGCCGCGGCGGCGCGTGCGTGAGCAGGATGTCGACGTTCCGCCCGTCACGCAGGCGACGGAGCCGGGCCCGGCGCACCAGCCTCCGGGCACGCCGCGCCTGCTGGCGCTGCGTCCATTGGTTGGGGCCGTCGTTGTAGCGGACCGAGCCGCCGAGCCCGGCGAACCGGAGCCCGCCGACGTCGACGATCCGGCCGTCCGCGTTCACCCCGCCCGCCGGTCCCGGCCACACCGTGGGGAAACCGTCCTTCATGGACAGTCCGCCGTAGCGGGTGTAACCGGACAGGTCGGGGTCGTGGTTACCCGGGACGAACACGCACGGCACGTCGAGCGCGCCCGCCAGGAACTCGAGGTAGTCGTACGGCAGGTCGCCGGCGCCGATCACGAGATCGGCCCGGTGGTTGCGGACGGCGGACGTCCACAGCCGCTCTTCGACCTCGTCCGCGACCACCAGCGCTTTCATGCGCTCCAGGGTAAGCCCGGCGGCGCTACTTCGTGCCGTGCGCGAACGCGGGGTCCTTGGCGATGATCGCGACGACGATGCCGAGCCACACGACGCAGAAGGCCAGCGCCCAGAACTTGAGGTTGGTCAGGATCCTTGGCATGAGGGAACTCCAGAACTACCGAAAGGGGAAGAAAGGTCAGAGCCAGCGGTTCTTCCTGAATATTCGGTAGAGCAGGATGCAGACGCCGAAGATGACCGTCATCGCCACCGGGTAGCCGAAGCGCCAATGCAGTTCCGGCATGTAGTCGAAGTTCATCCCGTAGATCCCGGCGAGCGCCGTCGGGACCGCGATGATCGCCGCCCACGCGGTGATCTTGCGCATGTCGGTGTTCTGCTGGAGGGTGATCTTCGCCAGCGTGGCGTCCACCAGGGTGGTCAGCAGCTCGTCGAAGTTCGAGACCCGCTCCGAAACGGTCGTCAAGTGGTCGGAGACGTCGCGGAAGTAGGAGCGGACCTCGTCCGGGATCAGCCGCGTGTACCCCTCCGCGAGCCGCTGCAGCGGAGTGCCGAGCGGCATGACCGCGCGGCGCAGTTCCAGCACCTCGCGCTTCATGAAGTAGATCTGCTCGGCGCTCACCTTGGAGCGCGGCGCGAAGACGTGCGTCTCCATCTCGTCGATGTCCGACTCGATGGCGGTGGTGACGTCGAGGTAGTGGTCGACGACGTGGTCCGCGATCGCGTGCAGCACCGCGGACGGCCCGAGGGCGAGCCGCTCCGGATCCTGGTCGAGTTCGCGGCGCAGCCGCGCGAGCCCCGAGTGGTTCCCGTGCCGCACGGTGATCACGAAGTCGCGGCCGAGGAAGGCCATCAGCTCGCCGGTCTCGACGATCTCGTTCGCCGTCGCGGGCGACTCGTGCTCGACGTACCGGACGGTCTTCAGCACCATGAACAGCGTGTCGTCGTAGCGTTCCAGCTTGGGCCGCTGGTGTGCTTCGAGCGCGTCTTCGACGGCCAGCTCGTGCAGGCCGAAGGTGTCGGCGATGCCCTGGATCTGGACCGCGTCGGGCTCGTGCAAGCCGATCCAGACGAACCCGGCGTGCCGTTTGCGCACCTCCTTGATGGCCTCGGCGTGCGTCCAGCGGCCGGGCAGGCGCTTGCCGTCCACGTACACCGCGCAATCGACGACGTACGCCGAAAGGGGGACGGGCAGCGGGCGTTCGGGGACGCTCTTGGCGCGGCCGTTGCTCCGGCCGCGAAGGCCGCCGAGCGAGGGAATGGCAGGCATGGGATCTCCTGGGCAGACGTCGTGCGTTGGTGCGCGAAGACGACGGGCCAAGCGGTCGGGGGGCCGCTCGGCTAGGCCAGCGTTCCCGGTTTCGTCAGCCCTGCCAGGTGGGGATCCGGCGAGATGTGAAGGCGGAAACGCTGCGACTACTAGGAAGCGGACTATCGCCACTGGACATCGGGTTCCTCACCTCCTTCGGCTCGGCGGACGGTTACGCAGTGGTGTGGGTCGCGTTGACGACCCGACACCAATGGTCGAGGGTACTCCTCAACACGAAGGCCTGTCGTTCCAGGCTCACGCCGCGTTACTCGTGCAGGAGGAATGGGTGCAGTTCGGTCGCTATTACGAAGAGTTCGAGGTCGGTGCGGTCTACAAGCACTGGCCGGGCAAAACGGTCACGGAGTACGACGACCACCTGTTCTGCCTCATCACGATGAACCACCATCCGCTGCACCTCGACGCGCACTACGCCGAGGAGACCACCGATTTCGGCAAGAACGTCGTCGTGGGCAACTACATCTACTCGCTGCTGCTGGGGATGTCGGTGCCGGACGTGTCCGGCAAGGCGATCGCCAACCTCGAGGTCGAATCGCTGAAACACGTGAAGCCGACCTTCCACGGTGACACCATCTACGGCGAGACCGAGGTGCTGGACAAGACGCCGTCGAAGTCGAAGGACGACCGGGGCGTCGTCTACGTCGAGACCCGCGGCTACAAGCAGGACGGCACGATCGTCTGTGTGTTCCGTCGCAAGGTGATGGTGCCGAAGCGGTCTTACGGTGACACCAGGGGCGGTGAACAGCCCGGCCGTCCCGTGCCGCACGAATAACGGGTGTCACGAACGGGAAGAGGGAGCGCGTCGATGCCCATCGGGCTGGATGAGATCAAGAGCCGCCTGCGGAAGTTCGCGACGGTCGAGGCGGCCGGTGTTTCGCCGCTGTACGAGCACCTGGCGGCGAAGGCGGCCGAGGACGACGACGTCGCGGGGCTGCTGACGGACGCCCGCGGTGGTGAAGCACGCGGAACGCTGCTCATGGCGACCGCGCACCGCCTCATCCAGGCCGACCCCATCCACCCGCTCTCGCGGTACTACCCGTCCGTCGGCGGTTTCGACGGCGTGGACTCGGAGACGTGGCCCTTGTTCCGTTCGTTCCTGCTGGAGCGGGCGGACAAGGCGCGCGCGATCATCTCCTCGCGGTACACGCAGACCAACGAGGTCCGCCGGGCCGCGCTGCTCTACCCCGCGATGACGGCGGCGGCGAAGGAGGCGGGCGGCAAGATCGCGCTGCTCGAGGTCGGCTGCAGCGCGGGCCTGCTCCTCGGCCTGGACAAATACGCCTACCGCTACCAGTGCGACGGCGGCGAACAGCTCACCGCCGGGCCCGCGAAGACCGCGGTCGGCCTGCACTGCGCGCTGGACCTCGCGCCCGGCGCCGTCACGCCGAAGGTGCCGAAGAAGCTGACGATCACCGCCCGCGCCGGCCTCGACCGCGCCCCGGTGGACCTGACCGACGAAGACGAGCTGGCCTGGCTCGAAGCCTGTGTCTGGGCCGACCAGCCGGACCGGATCCGGCTCCTGCGCACGGCCGCGGCGGCGCAGGGCAAGCAGCGGCCCGAGCTGATCGCCGGTGACGCCGTCGACGATCTCGCCTCAGCGGCTGCCACTCTGCCCGCCGACGCCCCGCTCGTCGTGCTGACCAGCCACGTGCTGGCGTACCTGGGGGAGCGGCGGGCCGACTTCATCGAGGCGCTCCGCGAGCTCGCCGCGGACCGGCCGCTGTGGTGGGTCAGCGAGGAGTTCTACGCCGCCGCGCTGGAGCCGCTGGTGCCCGGCAGGACCGACCTGGCCGAACCGGTGGACCAGGCCGTGCTCGGTCTCGTCCGCTGGGATTCCGGCGTCCCGGACGTACGGGCGCTGGCCAGAACGGCCCCGCACGGGCAGCGGATGACCTGGCTGCCGGTTTAGCGTTTCCGCTGGGTCGCTGACGGCGGCCGGCGGGCTGAGAGGCGTTGTGACGGCCAGGTGAGTGCCGGTCCGGTCGTGAGTGGCGTTTCGTGTTCTAACCCGAATCGCCACTCACGAGCACGTTGCGCCGCACTCACGCGAGTTCCGTGCCTGATCACGCGAGTTCCGGCTTTGCTCACGCCGCGCCTTGTGTGCCCAGTCCGTGAAGGCCTCCTTGAGGGACCCAGAGTCCCTCAAGGAGGCCTTCACGGACTTCGGGCCGGTAGGTACAGAGGGACAACAGGGCTCCAGATACGCGAGCCGTCCGTCGGATCACGTGTGTCGTCCCCCCAGTCACGCAAGATCGCCAGTAGGTGCCCAAGACGCCGTTGGCGGCCAGCCCAAATGGCCACCCGCGGCCTCCTGGCCGAGCGGTACTTTCGCGTGCCTGAGCGGACGTCACGCGTGATCAGACGGACGGCATGCGTGAGTGAGCGGTCTGCGCGAACCCGGCCGGAGCCCCATCGGCGTCTTGGCCGTTAGCGTTTCAGCTCTTCGGAGATGACGGGAAAGCATCGGCGAGGATAATTTTCACCTCTCGCACCGCTTTATCCCGCGTCTTTCGGGCCTACCCGGTCGGCAGCACTCCCCAGTCGCGGAGAGTGACGAACAGGAGTTCGGCCAGGCGGCCGCCTTTGTCGAGTTCGATCAAGGTTTCGGCGTCGATCCACCGGGCGTCGTCGGCGTCGTCCCCGGCACGGAGAGTGCCGCCGGTGACCGTGCAGGCGTAGTCGTGGATGTCGTAGGGGCCGCGGCGGACGTTGCCGACAGGTGTGCCCGGTATCACGTCGAGTCCGGTCTCTTCGCGCATCTCGCGAATGACGGCCGCTTCGTCCGTTTCGCCTGGTTCGACGCGTCCGCCGGGGACCGACCAGAGCCCACGTCCGGGTTCATTCGCGCGCCGGATCAGCAGAATCCGGCCGAGTTCGTCGTGGGCGATGCCGCCGACACAGCGGACGGTGCTGTCCGAAACGGTGTTCATTCCCGAATGGTAGACGCGGGCTTCCTGACAATGGCTGTCCTGTACACGGAGAGTAGCCGTGCGGTACACTTCCCCCTGCCGGCTGACCCAAGCGCGGGACTTCTCTCCCGCGCCGGTGGAAGGTGCGGTACAAAATGAATGGTCAGTATCCGCAGTCAGTCACCGTAAGAGACAGGATTGATCGCTGTGAACGCGAAAAAGCTCCTCACTTTCGCAGGAATCGCGTTGGTGCTGTTCTTCGTGATCGCGCAGCCAGGTCAGGCCGCAGGCCTCGTGGGAAACATCATCGGCTTCCTGCGTGACTCGGCCGAATCGGTGATCACCTTCGTCAGCAACGTCTTCAGCTAGCGGACGGCGGATACTCTATCGGTATGTTCGCCCCACGCGATCCAGACGAGTATCTCCTCGACACCGAGCGGCGGGTCATCAGGATCCGCCGTCACTGGGCGGTGCTGCTGTGGGACACCTTCGAGGCGGTGGCCTTGCTGGCCATCTGCGTCCTGGTGTCCTACCTGCTGCCGCCCGCCGCGTGGGTCATCCAGAACATCCTCTGGTATGCCGCGTTGCTCGTCATCCTGCGCTTCGCGTACGTGGTGATGGAGTGGTGGGTCGAGCGACTGGTCGTCACGGACAAACGGTTCGTGATGACGACCGGCGTCTACACCACCAAGGTGCTGATGATGCCGATCACCAAGGTCACCGACCTCACCTACGAACGTTCGGCGTGGGGCCGGATGATGGGGTACGGGACCATGGTGGTCGAGTCCGCCGGTCAGATCCAGGCGCTGAACCGCATCGACTACCTGCCGAAGCCGGAAGAGTTCTACGACACCATTTCCGAGCTCGTCTTCGGCGACAAGCAGAAGCAGGCCGAGCGCTTTTCGATGATCAAGGCGCAGCGTGCGGCCCGCGGCAAGAAGAAGGTCGGTTAGCGCAGGTCCCGGAGTCGCTGTGACCTGGAGCATCGTCGATACTGAGCGGCGATGCGCATCGACCTGCACGCCCACTCCACCGCCTCCGATGGCACCGACAGCCCTGCCGGGCTGGTCGCCGCCGCCGCGAAGGCGGGCCTCGACGTCGTCGCGATCACCGATCACGACACCACGGCCGGCTGGGCCCCGGCCGCCGAGGCACTTCCGCCGGGGCTCACCCTGGTGCCCGGCGCCGAGCTGTCCACGATCTCCGTCGACCCGGTGACCGGGCGGCACATCAGCGTCCACCTGCTCGCGTACCTCTTCGACCCGGAGTCGACGGCGGTCGTCGCCGAGCAGACCCGGCTGCGGTCGGAGCGGCGATGGCGGCTGCGGGTGATGGCCGAACGGATGGCCGCCGACGGTCTCCCGGTGGATCCCGACGAGGTCATGTCGCTGCTCCCCGAAGACGGTTCCGCCGGACGGCCGCATCTCGCGCAGGCTCTGGTGCGGGCCGGTGTCGTCGCTTCGGTGAACGAGGCGTTCGGCAGCTATCTCGGCAACGGCAGCGGATATTTCGTGGCGCGGCAGGACACGCTCGTGGAGGACGCGATCGACATGATCGCGGCGGCGGGCGGGGTCACCGTCATCGCGCATCCCTTCGCCTACACGCGCGGGGCGACCATCAGCGTGGACGTGCTCGCCGGGCTGGCCGAGCACGGGCTCACCGGGGTCGAGGTCGACCACCCGAACCACGACGAGGAGACCCGCGTCCGGTTGCACGGGCTGGCGGGGGAGCTGGGGCTCGTGCGCACCGGGTCGAGCGACTACCACGGCACGAACAAGACGATCGACCTCGGCGACGAGACCACCGATCCGCTCGCGCTCGAAGAACTCGTCGCGCGGTCCACCGGCTATCAGGTCGTGACCCGGTGACGATCACGGACTTCTTCGACGCGCGGCTGTTCATGAGCGCGACGATCACGCTGATCGTCATCATGGACCCGCCCGGCACGGTGCCGGTGTTCCTGAGCCTGACCGGCCGCAAGTCGGTGGCGTTCCGCGCCAAGGCCGCGCGGCAGGCGGTGCTGGTGTCGTTGCTGGTGATCTCGCTGTTCGCCGTGGCGGGACAGGCGATTCTGTCCTACCTCGGCATCGGGATCCCGGCGCTGCAGGGCGCGGGCGGACTGTTGCTGCTGCTCATCGCGCTGCAGCTGCTGACCGGCAAGACCGGCGGCGAGGCCGAGGCGGCGGGCGACGATGTCAACGTCGCCCTCGTCCCGCTCGGGACGCCGCTGCTCGCCGGCCCGGGTGCGATCGCCGCGACCATCGTCTTCGTGCGGCAGGCCGATGGCCACGTCGGCGCGTACGTGGCTCTCGCGCTTTCGATCGTGACGGTGCACTTCGTGCTGTACCTGTGCATGCGGTACTCGGGCGTGGTCATCCGGCTGATCAAGGAAAGCGGGATCACGCTGCTGGCGAAGATCGCCGGTCTGCTGCTGGCCGCGATCGCGGTCGAGCTGGTGGCGAACTCGGTGAAGGGTTTCATCTCGGGCACGTGACCGGCGCCTGTGGGGTCGCCCAGCCGCGTGCAATGAAAGTGTCTTTCCTTGCAAAATTTGCAAGGAAAGACACTTTCATTGCACGCGGGTGCCGTGAAGGCCTCCTTGCCTACCCTGAAGGTAGTGAAGGAGGCCTTCACGGACCCCTGGGGTCCCTCAAGGCGACCTTCACGGACCGCCGCCCGGCCGCGGGTGGTAGCAAAGGTCCCTTGCTCCCTTCGGCGGGGATCCCCTCGAAAAGTGTCGGTGGGGGTGCGTAGCGTTGCGGGCGGGGTGATCCGATGGAGCAGATTGGTTTCGACTTCGGCGTCGAGGCGCCGCGCAAGCTGACGAAGGTCTCGCCCGCGCGCCTCGCGACGTTCGAAGACTGCCCGCGCCGCTACCGCATGTCGTATCTGGACCGTCCGTCCCCGGCACGCACCGGCGCGTGGGCGCACAGCACGCTGGGTGCGGTGGTGCACAACGCTTTGCGGGCGTTGTTCGACCTGCCGGTGGTCAAGCGCGTGCCGCAGCGGGCGATGGCGCTCGTCGCCGAACACTGGAAGGACGCCGGGTTCGAAGACGCCGACCAGGCCGCCCGGTATCGCGCCAGGGCGAAGGCCTGGGTCGCGGAGTACGTCGAGCACAACGACGTCAGCGTCGATCCGGTCGGGCTGGAGCGCTGGGTTTCGGCGCCGGTCACGCTCGAGCCGGGCAGCGGGCCCAGCCTCATCATCGAGGGCCGCGCCGACCGCATCGACCAGCGTGGCCGGGAACTGGTGATCATCGACTACAAGACCGGCCGTCGTGAGCCGGACGAGTACGAGGCGCGCTCGTCGCAGGCCTTGGCGCTGTACGCGGTCGCGGCCGCCAGGACTCTGCGGACGCCGTGCTACCAGGTCGAGCTGCACCACGTGCCCACCGGGACGGTCGCGGCCGCGGAGCACACCGAGCAGAGCCTGAAGCGGCATCTCCAGCGCGCCGACGAGACCGCCGGAGACCTGCGGCTGGCAACGGATACCCTGGACGCCGGCGGCGACGAGGACGTCCTGTTCCCGGCGCGCCCGGGCCGCCGTTGCTCATGGTGCGACTTCCGGCCAAGTTGCGCGGCAGGCCAGGAGGCCGGGCCCGCGGCTCAGCCGTGGGAGTTGCTGGCGCCCTAGATTCTCCAGACCCGACGATAGGACAGGCGAGGACGTGTCGTCACCGGACACCGAAGAGCTCGCGACCACCCCACCGCCCGCGGATGAGCCCGAGACGCCCCGAAGCGGCCGGTTCTGGCGAGGGCTGACCGGATCGCTCGCCGCCGGGATGGTCGTGCTCGCGGTGTTCGTTCTCGTGGTGGCCGGGGTCTGCCTGTTCGCCGGTGCGCCCGGGCCGGGGCCGTTGATGCTGATCGGTCATCCGGTCGCGGCGGTCGTCGCCGTGCTGGCCCAACGGGTCGCCGACACGCGTAATGGCCGCGTCGCGGGCTTCGCGGGTCTCGCTGTCGTCGTGAGCGTGACGGCCGCGCTGAGCCTGTTCTGGTGGAGCTGACACGGCAGGAAGGTGTCATCGACCGGAAAAGGCGCCCCGTCCCTGCGAAAATATGGCTCACTGGGCAGGTCGTAGATGAACACGCTGCCCCGCAGCGAGGACGAAGGGCACCGTTGAAATGACCTACCCACCCCAGCCAGGACAGCCCGACCAAGGTCATGGCGGGCAGCAGTACCCAGGGCAGCAGCCGTATCCGGAACAGCAGCCTGGTCAGCAGCCGTACCCCGGCCAACAGCAGCAGTACCCGGGGCAGCCGCAGTACCAGCAGGGCGGTTACGACCAGAGCGGCGCGTACCCCCAGCAGCAATACCCCGGCTACGGCCAGCAGCAGTACGGACAGGGCTTCGGCGGGCCGCCCGCGCCCCCGAAGAACAACAAGACCGGCCTGATCGTGGGCATCGCCGCCGCGGCCGTGGTGGTGCTCACGCTGGGCATCACCGGGTTCGTCGCCCCCGGGTTCTTCCTCAGTGACGACAAGGCCGAGAAGGCCTCCGGCCCGGAAGGAACCGCGCAGGCGATCATCGACGGCATCAACGCCCATGACAGGGCTGCGTTGACGGAGCTGAAGTGCGGGAGCGCCGAGAAGGACATCGACCAGATCATCGAGCGGGTCAATGAAGCCTCGGACGCTTCGCTCGGCCCGGTCACGAAGGTCTCCGAGACCAAGGCGACGGTCTCCGTCACGCTGACCGTCGCGGGGCGGCCGGGCACCGCCACCGGCACGCTCGTCAGCGAAGGTGGCAAATGGTGCTGGAAGGAAGTCAGCCGGCTGCGTACTTCCCGGACTTCGACGACGCGCTGACCGCGGGCCGGTAGCAAGGGACCTTTGCTACCACCCGCCCCTCACTTGAGGGCGACGACGGTGGGGCCGCGTTGCTCCAGCAGCACCGGCCCGACCGAGGACAGCAGCACCGGGCCGGTGTAGCCGCGCCTGTCGACGCCGACGGTGCGGATGGTGGCACCGGTCGTCTCGTCGAGCACGGCCAGCCCGCCCTGGATGGGCACGACCAGCTGCTCCCCGAAGGTCACGCCCGGGCCGGTCGAGTTGTTCAGCGTCCAGCGCGGCGTCAGATCGTCCCGCGAGAACGCCATGGTCTTCGAGCCGGTGAACCAGTAGACGCCCTGCGCGGTCCACGACGTCGTCATGACACCGCCCACCGGATCCTGCGTGATCTCGGCCTCGGGCACGTCGAGCGGATACGCCGACTTCTGCAGGCCGTCGCCACCGTAGATGACCAGCAGTTTCTGTTCGGGCAGCACGATCAGCGCGAGATCGCCGGACATCGCGACGACCTTCGCGTTCTTCCCGGCGAGCACGGTGCTGTAGTCGACCTTGGGGTCGTCGGCCTCGTCATTGGTCGCGCGGTAGACGGTGAAGCGGTCGGCGGGGTCGCCGGGGCAGCGCTCGATCACGCCGATCTTGCCCGCCGCGGCGGCCACCGTGCCGTAGGTGCAGCCCGTCCTCGGCTGCTTGTTCGGGTTCACGATGGCGGGGACCTGGCCGTACTCCATGCTCTTGACCAGGTCGTCGCGCCAGGTGTTCAGGAGTTTCTTGCCGGTGGTGGTGACGTGCGATCCGTCGACGACCAGCCGCGTCCCGAGCTCGGCGTCGCCGTTGCGTTGCGCCGTGCGGCGCCCGGTGCCCGCGTCGAGCTGGGTGACCTCACTGCAGCCGGTGTCCTTGCGGTACACCGCGTCCACCTTGATCCCGGCGAGCGCGACGGTGCACAGTTCGAGATCGCGCGAGTAACGCCAGCGGACTTCGCCGGTGTACGGGTCCCTGCCGAGAACCTCGCCCTTGTCGGCGGTGACGACGCTGTTGGCCTCGCCGATCGGGACGGGTGTCGACGCGCTCGGTGCCTGCCAGAGTTCGCTCAGCGAACCGGGGACCTGCGCCGGCGCGGGCGGGAGCCCGGGCGGCAGGGTGGTGGCCACCTGCGCGACCGTGGCCGCGTTGTCGCTGGTCACGCCGATGACGACACCGGTGACCGCGACGACCACCACGATCGCCGCGGCGATCACGCGATCCCGCTTGCGGTTCCACGGCGAGGGCCGGGCGCGTTTCCCGCCCAGCGGCGGCTCGGTGGCCACCGGCTGAGCGGGTTCGGCGTCCAGCACGTCCTCGGTGCCGATCGCGTTTTCGGCCGTCTCCGGCTCGCTGCCGTTCGACTGCTCGGGATCGGCGGGCACGGGCCGCGCCGGTTCGTTGTCCGGCGTGGCGTCCCAGCGTTCGCTCACGTGCCCCTAGCTCCCCATGTCCGCAGTATGAAAGCTCAGTCTGCCGACGCAGGTGTATCAGAAGTCGCCGACGGACGGCGACGGCGGCGTCGGCGAGCCGGACGCTCGGCGCTGTCGCCTGCCTCCTTCTCGACCGCGGGGCCACTGACCTCAGGGCTCGGCTTCGCGCCACCGCGGCTGCGGCGACGGGTCCGCGTGCGGCCCTCCGAAGCGGTCTCGGCGGCCGCACCCTCGGTGCCCTCCGCCGAAGCCGCCGCCGCGGCGTCCGCCGCTTCGATCTTGGCGGCCGCGTTCGCGCCGCCGCGGGTCCGCTTGCGCGGCGCGCGGTTGCGCTTGCGGGGAGCCTCTTCTTCGCTCGCCCCGCGACCGCGGCCGCGGCGCTTGCCGCCCAGGTCTTCTTCGGCCTCGGCCGAAAGACCGGCGCGAGTCCGCTTCGACAGCGGCAGGCGCCCGGTGGTGCCCTCCGGGATGCCGAGGTCGCTGAACAGGTGCTTCGACGACGAGTACGTCTCGACCGGCTCGGGCTTGTCGAGCCCGAGGATGTCGGAGATCATCTTCCAGCGCGGCTCCTCGTCCCAGTCGACGAGGGTGATCGCGACGCCGGTGCGCCCGGCGCGGCCGGTGCGGCCGATGCGGTGGACGTAGGTCTTCTCGTCCTCCGGCGTCTGGTAATTGATCACGTGCGTGACGTCGTCGATGTCGATACCGCGGGCGGCGACATCGGTGGCGACCAGCACGTCGACCTTGCCGGAGCGGAACGCGCGCAGGGCCTGCTCGCGGGCGCCCTGGCCCAGGTCACCGTGCACGGCGGCGGCCGCGAAGCCGCGCTCGACCAGATCGTCGGCGACCTTCTGCGCGGTGCGCTTGGTGCGGGTGAAGATCATCGTCAGGCCACGGCCTTCGGCCTGCAGCGCGCGGGCGATCAGCTCGGGCTTGTCCATCGAGTGCGCCCGGTAGACGAACTGGGTGGTGCGCTCGTGGATTGCGCCGGCGTCGTTCTCCTCGGCGCGGATATGCGTCGGCTGGTTCAGGAACGTGCGGGCCAGCGTGATGATCGGACCCGGCATGGTCGCCGAGAACAGCATCGTCTGCCGGGCGTCCGGGACCATCCGCAGGATGCGCTCGATGTCGGGCAGGAAGCCCAGGTCGAGCATTTCGTCGGCCTCGTCCAGCACCAGGCCGCGGATCTTGCCGAGCACCAGGTGCTGCTGCTCGGCCAGGTCCAGCAGGCGGCCGGGCGTGCCGATGACGACGTCGACGCCCTTGCGGAGGGCCTCGATCTGCGGTTCGTACGGGCGGCCGCCGTAGATGGCCAGCGTGCGGATGCCGAGGTGCTTGCCCGCACCCTTGAGGTCGTTCGCGACCTGGATGCACAGCTCACGGGTCGGCACGACGACCAGCACCTGCGGGGTGCCGTCGCCGGGGACCTCGACGCGGTGCAGCAGCGGGACGCCGAAGCCCAGCGTCTTGCCCATACCGGTGCGGGCCTGGCCGATCAGGTCGTCGCCGGCCATGGCCAGCGGCAGCGTCAGCGCCTGGATGGCGAAGGTGCGCTCGATACCGGCCTCGCCGAGGGCCTTCACGATCTCCGGCTTGACGCCGAAGGAGGCGAAGGTGGGGGATTCGGGCTCCACCGGGGCGCCCGCCTGGAGCGGGTGCGACGTGTCCAGCGCGGCCGGACCGGTCTCGCTGTGCTCCAGCGCGACGGCGGCCGGGACGCCGGTGGTGGTGTTCTCTTCGGTTGTGGTTTCGTTCGTGGTCAGGGTGCTCGCCTCTCTCGTGACCAGCGCGCACTGCCCTGGTCACCAGATCGACACTCGACCACGAAATTTCGCTCGGGCTCCGCGCTACTGGCGCTGGAGCGGCCCTTCGTGGGAATGCCGCAGGATGGCGTGCACGCACATCATTCTTGTGCTGACCGGGGCCACATCGGCTGTCCTTCAGCCGCAGCGGCGTCCCGATCCGGGACGGAAGATCCGTCGTATCCGGCCGCCAGTGTACCTGGTCTGCGGTTTTTCGATAGTCCCCCGGCGTGTCGGCGGCGTGGGATCGGTCTCTTCCGGGTCGGGCGGGTGTGTTCGGCGATACCCTTTCCGCCGTGACCGAGGCAAAGCAGATCAGTGAAGGCGTAGTCGATTTGCTCGGCGTACTCGCCTATGGGGAATTGTCCGCATTCGATCGCATGGCCGAGGACGCGCGCACCGCGCCGACGCTGTCCGGACGGGCCGCGCTGGCGTCGATGGCGGCCGCCGAGATCGGGCACTACGACCTGCTCGCCAAGCATCTGAAGGGGCACGGCGTCGCGATCGAGGACGCGATGCGGCCCTTCGTCGGGCACATCGACGCCTGGCACGCCTCCACGGCGCCGCGTTCCTGGCTCGAGTCCCTGGTGAAGGCCTACGTCGGCGACGGGCTCGCCGCGGACCTCTACCGCGAGATGGCCAGCTGGCTCGACCCCGAGACCAAGGACCTCGTGCTCACCGTGCTCGCCGACACGGGGCATTCCGCGTTCGCCGAGCGCGAAGTCGCGGCCGGCATCGAGGCCGACCCGAAGGCGCGCGACAAGCTCGCGCTATGGGGCCGCCGCCTGCTGGGCGAGGCGTTGACGCAGGCCCAGTACGTCGTCGCCGAGCGGGACGGGCTCGCCGAGCTGATCGTCGAAGGCTCGGGCGACCTGTCGGGAATCGCGGCGCTGTTCCGCCGGTTGCAGCAGGGGCACACCAAGCGCATGCAGGTGCTGGGGCTCGGCTGAGGTCACTTCGGCTAGCCTTGGCGCACCAGTGAATTTCGAACTTTCAAGCGGAGGTCCCACGTGGAGGTCAAGATCGGCATCAAGGACACGCCGCGGGAGCTCGTGGTGTCCAGCAGCCAGTCACCCGACGAGGTCGAGGAACTGGTCGCGAACGCCTTGAGGGCCGGCGACGGGATCTTCCGCCTCGACGACGAAAAGGGCCGCAAGTACATCGTGCCCACCGACCGGATCGCCTACGTCGAGATCGCGCCGTCGGATGTTCGCAAGGTCGGCTTCGCTGTTGGTGACTAACCCGATCGGGTTGTAGTCGGATGTCACAGTGGCGTCACCGCCGCGTCTCAGCCAGCTCTCAGATTTGATCGTCACGCTAAGGCGGGGACGGCAGGGGGCTAGCCGAGAAATGAGGTGGACGGCGTCACTGTGATGGACCGCGCGCTGGTCGACGGCGTGCGCACTGTTCCCGACCAAGGCAAACGGGCCGTAGGGCGGCTGACCGGCATCGATGTCGCCCGCGGCCTGGCCGTCCTCGGCATGTACGCGGTGCATGTCGGCCCCGATCCGGCCAAAGGCGGCGTCGGGGTGCTGTTCAAACCGTTCGAAGGCCATTCCGCCGCGCTGTTCGCGGTGCTGGCCGGGGTCTCGATCGCGCTGATGTCCGGCGGGCGCCGTCCCAAAGAGGGCCGCGACCGGACCCGTGTCGCGCTGAAACTGGCGACCCGCGCCCCGCTCCTGGTGGCGCTGGGGCTGTGGCTGACCAGCCTCGAAACCGGCTACATGGTGATCCTGGCCTACTACGGGGCTTGTTTCCTCTTCGCGATCCCGTGGCTGCGCGCGGGCGCGAAGACGCTCGCGATCGCGGCGATCACCGTCGCCGTGGCGGGCCCGCTGCTCTCCCACCTGATCAGGGCGCAGCTACTGCCCCGTGACCTGCTCTTCTTCGCGCCGGACCTGACCGCGGACGACGTCACGTCGACCGGGCTGCTGAAGGCCGCGACCGTCCTCGTGCTGACCGGCACGTTCCCCGCGTTGACGCTGATGGCGTACGTGTTCGCCGGGATGGCGATCGGGCGGATGGACCTGACCTCGCGCAGCGTGTGCCGACGGCTGTTCTTCGGCGGCTCGGCGCTCGTGGTGGGCGGGTATTTCGTTTCCTGGCTCGCGACCGGGCCGCTCGGCGGTATGCAGGCGATCTACCGGTCGCTCGAACCGGCCGCCGCGCAGATGGGGATGACGTCGCCGGAATTCCTGCGCCTGCACCAGACCTGGATCCACGGCACGCCGCCGACCACCAGCTGGGCCTGGGAACTGCTGCCGACGGGCACCTCGTACACACCGTTCGACCTGCTGATCTCGATCGGGATCGCGGCGGCGGTGATCGGTGGCTGTCAGCTGCTGATGCCGAGGTTCGAGCGCGTGCTGCGGCCGCTTTCGGATCTGGGCGGGCGGGTGCTGAGCGCGTACGTGCTGCATTTCGTGGCGATCGCGCTGCTGTGGGACGAGACCGACGGCGACTCGATCTTCAGCGTGCTGCACTTCGTCGAGTTCTCGGTGGTGGCGCTGACCGCCGCGGTGCTGTGGCGGAAATTCGTCGGGCGCGGGCCGCTGGAATGGGCGATGAACAAGCTGTCGAGCTGGCCGAAGTACCTGCTGCCCAGTGCGCGGGTGCCCGCTCAACGGCGGGGCTGAATTTCCCGATAGCGCGTGAAGGCCCCCTTCCCTCGACTGAGCCGAGGGAAGGGGGCCTTCACGCGCTAAGAGGTCAGGCGTTGAGTTCGTTCAGTTCTTCCAGGCTGGTCGGCACGTGGAAGGGCGGCGTGCTGGTGCCCATGATCCGGTAGCGATCCCACGGGTCCGGGTCGGAGAGCTCGCCCTTCGCGCTGTACTCGCCCGCACGGATCTCGACGGCGGTCTTCTTGCCGCCGGCGGCCGCGGACACCTGCTCGTTGGTGGCGACGCGGCCGTACCAGCGGTAGTACCCGTCGATGGGCTGGAAATAGCCCCGCAGGTCCACCGTGGTGGCGATCTCGGTCCCGTCGATCACGAGGACCGCTTCGCCGGCGTAACCGTCTTCGTCGTGCTCGCTCATTGCGCCTCCGATTCCTTCCGCATCTGGACGACCTTGTTCTCTTCGAGCGGCAGGTTCGGGTCGATGACGATGCCCTGCTGCCGGGAGAGGCCGTCGATCGCGGCCCAGATGATCTGCGTCAGGTACTCGACGACGCTGTCGCGGCCCATCGAGCGCCGGTCCAGCCACCATTCGCCGGTGCTCTGCACCATCCCGACGATGCCGTGCGCCCACGGTTCGGCGGCGCCGGAGTCCATGTTGAACATCCGCATGTAGTCGCCGAGCAGCGCGGTCAGCGCGGTGGCAATGAGTTCCTTGTCCTCGGCGACGACGTCGGACTTGACGACCACCTTCTCCTGCAGGCCGCCGCGTGCGAGCAGGCGGTACAGGTTCGGGTGCTCCTCGATGACGCTGAAGAAGGAGTCGAGCGCCATCCGGATCCGGGGGACCGGGGCGAGCTCGGAGTTGATCGCCGGGATCAGCCGCTGGAAGAGGATCTCCGTGCCGCGCTGCCCGAGCGCGACGTACAGATCCGCCTTGTCGTCGAAGTGCCGGTACAGCACGGGTTTCGTGACGCCCGCTTCGGCGGCGACGTCCTCCATGCCGAGGTCGGGGCCGTGCGTGTCGAGCGCGCGCAGGGCGGCCTCGACGAACTCCGCGCGGCGCGCGATCCGGTGCTTGCGCCAGCGGTCGCGGCGGGCGTCGCCCGTGTCGGCCTCACCCGCCGTGGGGTGCTTGCTCGACTGCTTGCTGTTGCGCTTGACACGTTCGATCACCCCAGTCATGCTACCAGAGGTAACTGTTACCACGAGTTACAGATAGGGGTGTGTCGGCAATGACGCGGGCGCTGAAGGAAACAGACCGGGAGAAGACGGCCGAGCGGCTGCTCAAGTCCTCCGCGAACAAGTTCTACGATCCCGACGTCGACATCGACTGGACCGCCCCGCTCGTCGACGGGAAGCGGTACATCCCGGCGCACCGTTCTTCGCTCTACGGCACGAAATTGTGGGACTCGCTGTCCGAAGAGCAGCGCATCGAACTCGGCAAGCACGAGGTCGCCAGCGTCGCCACGACCGGGCTGTGGTTCGAAATCCTCCTGATGCAGATGCTGCTCAAGGAGGTCTACGACGAAGACCCGACCAGTTCGCACGCCCAGTACGCGTTGACCGAGATCGCGGACGAATGCCGTCACTCGACGATGTTCGCGCGGATGGCTTCGCGGATCGGCTGCCCGTCCTACGGACCGGTGCCGTGGTTGCGGCGGCTGGCGAAACTGATGCCGACCATCAGCTACGGCCCCGCGCGCTACGGCGCGATCCTCGTCGCCGAAGAGGTCCTCGACCGGCTTCAGCGCGAGCAGATGAACGACCCGGACATCCAGCCGCTGGTGCGCATGGTCAACCGGATCCACGTGCTCGAAGAAGCCCGGCACGTCACCTTCGCCCGCGAAGAGGTGACTCGCGGGATGGCGAAACTGTCGAAGAAGGAAATCCTCTATCAGCAGTTCATCATCGCGCTGATCTCGTACTTCGTGACGCGGGCCTTCATCAACCCGAACGTCTACAAGGCCGTCGGCATCCGTCCGCGTGACGGCGTCGAGGCCGCGCTGAACAACCCGCACTGGCGCGAAAGCATCCAGTGGGCAGGCGAGAAGATCATGCCGTTCCTGCAGGAATCCGGGCTGGTCGGCAAACCGGGCATGTACTTCTGGCGCAAGTCCTTCCTGCTTCCGGGGAAGCGATGAGGAGCGTCAAGCAGCGCGACGCCGTCTCGTGGGACCCGTCGCGGCAGCATCGGTTCGTGACCGGTGACGGCACCGCCCTGCACGTCGAGACGAGCGGGCCCGCCGACTCCGAGCTCACGCTGGTGCTCGTGCACGGCTGGACGCAGGACCACCGGACCTGGGACGGCGTGGTGTCGCGGCTCGGCGACTCCGTCCGGACCCTGCGCTATGACCTGCGAGGCCACGGTGGTTCCGCGCCGGCGAAACCGGGCACGGCCACGATCGCGACCCTCGCCGACGACCTCGCCGAGCTGATCGAGGACCGCGTCCCCAACGGGCCGATCGTGCTCGCCGGGCACTCCATGGGCGGCATGACGATCATGGAACTTTCGCGCAGGCACCCCGATCTCGTGGCCCGGCGCGTCGCAGGGGTCGCGTTCGTCGCCACGTCGTCCGGTGAGATGGACCGGATCACCCTCGGCCTGCCGGGGATCGCGGGCAGCGGCGCGGCGAGGTTCGAACGGAGGCTCGCGAAGCTGCTCGCGAAGAACCGCCGGGACGCCTTGCCGCTGCCGCTGTCGGTGGTGCGGCCCGGTGCGCGGCTGCTCGTCTTCGGGCAGCGGCCTCAGCGGGCCGACGTGGATTCGGTCGCCGAGCAGTTGCTGTGCGCGCATCCGGCGAGCGTCGCGGGATTCCAGGACGCGATTTCGCGGCACGACTGCCGGGTCACGCTGGCCGCGCTGCAGGGCAAACCGGTGATCGTGCTGGCGGGGGAGCGGGACCGGCTGTGCCCGCCGCCGCACGCCAAGGTCATCGCCGACGAGCTGCCGGAAGCCGAATTCGTGCGCTATCCGGGGGCGGGGCACATGCTTCCGCAGGAACGGGCTCAGGAGGTTTCGGACCGCATCGCGGCGCTCGTCCGCCGCGCCGCGAGGGTCTGAAAAGGGGAGTAAGGGACCTTTGCTACCACTTCTCTCGACATTGAGACAAGTGGTAGCAAAGGTCCCTTGCTCCCTTTTCGCAGGTCAGGTCCTCGGGTGAGGTATTCGCGGGGAATTCGAAGTTGGCTGGGCGACCGTTGACCAGGCGGTTCATCGCTGTCGAGAGTGGGCTGAAGGCTCCCTTCACCGCGTCTGATGCGGCGAAGGGAGCCTTCAGCCCGCTGTACCGACCGCCCCCCTGAATAACCGCGGGTGGTAGCAAAGGTCCTTTGCTCTCTCAGAGCGACGTATAGCCGTTCGCCAGCAGATGGACGCCCACCTCCCGGTAGGCGTCCTGGTCGTCGGCGGCGAGCGTGGCCAGCCCGTCGACGTAGCGGTTGAACATGCAGAACGCGGCCGCGATCAGGACCGTGTCGTGGATTTCGACGTCCGTCGCGCCCTCCGCGCGGGCGGTCTCGATCAGATCCTCGCCCACCGACTTCCCGCTTTCGCGGACGGCGAGCGCGACGTGCAGGAGCGCCCTCACCTTCGCCGACACGGGGGTGCCGTCGACGTCCTTCCATGCCGCTTCCACGACCGGCATGCCGCCTTCGAGCGCTTCGGCGGCGACGGCGGCATGGCTGCGTGAGCAGAACGTGCAGTCGTTGCCGCGCGAGACGACAGCCCCGATCAGTTCGCGTTCGCCCACGCTGAGACTGCTCGGGCCGCGAAGCAGGACCTCGGCGAGCTGCCCGAGCGGCGCCGCCGTCTCCGGCCGGTAGGCGAACAAGCCGGTGATGCCGGGAAGGTTCTCGTCGAGCGCGATATGCGGCATGGTGACTCCTCGCGGATCGGCAACGCGGTCACTCGATTAATAGCCGAAACCGGGCTCGTCGCGATGCCGCTGGATTGCTCGACACGAGGGGGCGGGTGTGATCATCAGAATCCGGGGGCGTGCGCTTCCCGATGGCGAGTACGTCGATCTCTACGCCGACGGCGACCGATGGACCACCGATCCGGCCCCGGGCGCGGAACTGGTCGCCGAAGGCTGGCTCTTGCCGGGCCTCGTCGACGCCCACACCCATCCCGGGGCCGAGGAGCCCGGCGACCCGATGGACGAAGAGATCCTGCGCGCCGATCTGCACCGGCACGTCGACGCCGGGGTCACGATGATCCGCTCGCCGGGACTGCCCGGTGAGCCGCCCGAGTGGTTCGGCGCCGAACCCGGACTGCCCCGCGCGGTGCACGCCGGACCGTGGATCGCCCAGCACGGCCAGTTCTTCGACGGCTGGGGCCGTCGCGCCTCGCACGCGGAGCTCCCGGGATTGGCCGCGGCGCAAGCGAAACGCACCGGTTGGGCCAAGATCATCGCCGACTGGCGGGTGGGGGACGCCGCCGTGCCGTCCGACGTCATGACCGCGGTCGTCGAGGCGGTGCACGCGGTCGGCGGCCGGGTCGCGGTGCACTCGCAGCACGCCGCCGGCGGCGAAGCGGCGGTGGCCGCGGGAGTCGACTCCGTCGAACACGGGATGTGGCTCGATCCCGGATACCTGCCGGACATGGCGGCCCGCGGAACCGCGCTCACCCCGACGCTTTCGGTGTTCCAGGCGGCGTTGGGGAGGGTGCGGAACCGCGAGGACAATCCCCGGAAACGCTGGTTCACCGGCGGGGCGGAGGCGCATCCCGCGCTGGTCGTGGCGGCCGCGGAAGCCGGGGTGAAGATCCTCGCCGGGACCGATTCCCGGCCGCATGGTCAGGTGGGCGTCGAGATCCGCGCCCTCGCGGAAGCGGGGCTGCGCCCGCACGACGCCCTCGCCGCGGGTTCGTGGGCCGCGCGCGAATACCTCGGGCTGCCAGGGCTGGTTCCCGGCGCGCCCGCCGACGCCGTCGTCTACGCGGAGGATCCGCGGGAGGACCTGGCACAGCTGGAACATCCCATCGCGGTGATTCTCCGGGGCGTCCGCGTCAGATGAGCTAGCGTGATCTTTTCGACTGGGGAGTTGGAATGATGAAACGAAACAGATCGATCCTGTCCGTTTTCAGCCTCACCATCGCCGTCGTCCTCGGCGCGGTCCTGCTCACCGACCTGGACGGCGGGACCACCGAAGCCGGGAGCGACGCGGAATTCACCGGCACCGGCCGGGTCGTCATCCGCGACGCTTCGATGGTCCTCACCATGGATCCCGGCCTCGGCGAAGGACCGCTTGGAGCCCTCGCCGACGCCGACGTCGTGCTGGAAGGCACCAAGATCAAGCAGGTCGGCAAGGACCTCGACGCGGGCACCGCGAGAGTCGTCGACGGCCGGGGCAAGATCGTGCTGCCCGGCTTCGTCGACCTGCACAACCACCTGTGGCAGTCGCTCATCCGCGGCTGCGCGGCCGACAAGGAACTCATCGGCTGGCTCGGCAAATGCGTCATCCCGCTGTATCGCGCCCCGGTGACCGACGCGGACGCGTACGCGGGCACGAAACTCGCCGCGGCCGACGTCGTCTCGACCGGGATCACCACGGTCACCGACTGGTCGCACGCGTTCAACACCGACTTCGCCAAGGGCGGTCTCCGCGCGCTCGGCGAGTCGAAGCTGCGGTTCCTCTACTCCTACAACGGCACCACCGATCCCGCGCTGCAGAACGAGATCCGCCGCGTGAAGCGGGAGGTCATCGATCCGAACCCGTTGGCGCGCCTGCAGATCGGCACGCATCCGTCCACGGGGAACTTCCCGAGCGTCGAAGCGTCGGAGAAGCTCGCACGCGAACTCGGCGTCTCGCTGAACGTGCACCTGCTCGAATCGAAGGCCGATCTGACCGCGGGACAGATGGACGCGCTCCGGCGCGCGAACGCGTTGCACCCCGGGCTGGTGGCGAACCACGTCATCCAGACCACCGACGCCGACCTCGACGAGCTCGCGGCGGCCGGGGTCGGCGTGGCGCACAACCCGCTTTCGAACATGCGGCTCGCGTCGGGCGTCATCCGGCTGCCGGAGATGAAGAAGCGGCACATGAAGGTCGGGCTCGGCCTCGACGGCGGCACCAACGACACGAGCGACATGTTCAACGTGATGCGCGCGGCCGTCGGTCTCCAGCGGGCGACCACGACGGATCCGGCGGTCTACCCGACCACGGCGGACGTCCTGCGCATGGCGACCCTCGGGGGCGCGGAGGCGCTCGGGATGGACAAGGAGATCGGGTCGCTGACGCCGGGTAAGCGGGCGGATCTCCAGCTGGTCGACGCGCAGGCGGTCAACTTCGCGCCGAAGGTGGACTGGGTGAATCAGCTGGTCTTCAACACCCAGCCCGCGAACGTCTCGTGGGTGTTCGTCGACGGCCGCGCCCTCAAGCGCGAAGGACGCGTTGTCGGTATCGACACCGCGAAGGTCGTCGCCGACGCCCAGACCGCCGCGGACCGCCTGAAGAAGCTCCTGCCGCAGTGACCTGACGCAATTCGTCCTCTGAATGCGGTAGTCGCCCGCGCAAGGACCGCATTCAGAGGACGAAACGCGGGGTCAGTGCTGGAGGGGGAAGCCACCGCCGATGCCTCGCCAGGCGAGGTTGGCGGTGAGCGCGACGGCCTCTTCGCGGCTCATCGACTTGTGGTGCGCGAGCCAGAACCGCGCGCTGACCTGCGAGAGGCCCACGAGGCCGACGGCGAGCAGCCGGGCCTTGTCCTCGTCGAGGCCCGCGTCGGCGGTGATGGTCTCGGTGATCGCGTCGACGCTGGCCGACGTCGCCCGGTCCACCGCCTCCTGGACGGCGGGCTCGCCGCGCAGGTCGGACTCGAAGACCATGCGGAAGGCGCCCGCGTCGTTGTTCACGAAGTCGAAGAACGCGCCGACGGTGGCCGGCACGCGCTGCTTGTTGTCCGACGTGGAGTCGAGCGCGTCCTTGACCCGCCGCACCAGTTCGTCGACGTGGCTCTCCAGCAGCGCGATGTAGAGGTCGAGCTTGCCGGGGAAGTGCTGGTAGAGGACCGGCTTGCTGACGCCGGCCTCTTCGGCGATCTCGTCCATCGCGGCAGCGTGGTATCCGTTCGCGGCGAACACCCGCTGCGCGGCGGCCAGCAGCTGGGCGCGGCGTTCCGTTCTGGGCAGGCGGACACCTCGGGCCTGCAGTCGCGCCATTTCTGTCATCGTTCCTCCAGTAGCCGCGGGCTCCGCGGGGCGGGGTCACCGCCGCGTGAAGTGAGCTCGAGATTACTCGCCGGTACAGCCGGACCGCCAAGGGTCAGGCATCCTTGATGCTGTGTCTTCTCCAGTTTCCCGTGCCGCCGGGGGTCGTCCGCCGCTGACCCATGTGCCGCTTTCGCGCAGGTCATTGCCCTCGCTGGACCCGGCGCCGCCCCCTTGGCCCGGGGAAACAATAGGTGTCGGCGGGGTGAAATTGCACATCCGCCGGACGCCGGGCGGCCCGGAGACGGCCGTCTACGTCCACGGCCTCGGCGGTTCGTCCACGAACTGGACCGACCTCGCCGCCCTCCTGGCGCCTCAAGCCGCGGGCACGTCGGTCGATTTGCCGGGATTCGGCTATTCGGAGCCGGCCGACGGCTTCGACTTCAGCCTCGACGCGCACGCCGAGGTTGTGGCGAGCCACATCGAAAGCCTCGATGAAGGGCCCGTGCACCTGTTCGGCAACTCGATGGGCGGCGCCGTCGCGCTGCTCGTCGCGGCTCGCCGTCCGGAGCTGGTCAAGACACTGACGCTGATCTCGCCCGCGATGCCGGATCTCCGCCCCAGCATGAAGCGGCTGTCCGACCCGAGGATGGCGTTCGCGTACCTGCCGCTGATCGGCCCGGGCGTCCGCCGACGGCTCGCCGCGCTCGGCCCGCGTGAACGCGCCATGCAGGTCATCAAGCTGTGCTTCGCCGACCCGAGCCGGTTCGCGGAGAGCAGGCTGGACGAGCTCGAAGAGGAACACAGCGCCCGGGCCGGGTTCGCGTGGGCCGCCCCCGCGCTGGCCCGCAGCACGTTCGGCATCTTCCGGACGTGGTCCGCACGCGGCCCGGCGTCGCTGTGGGCGGTCGCGCCGACCGTCGACGCGCCGACGCTCGTCGTGTGGGGGCAGCACGACCGGGTGATCTCCGTCCGGCGCGCCGAGCGCACCGCCCGGCTACTTCCGCACGCGCGGTTGCTCGTTCTGCCCCGAACCGGCCATGTGGCGCAGATGGAACGCCCGAATGTCGTAGCGAAGGCCGTTTTGGGGATGTGGGAATCGGTCGAATCGGGCACCTGGTAGCCCATTCGGGTGGGCGGGACACGCCGGGCGAAGCGCCGGTCGCTCACAACATCACAGTTCGGTTATGGCACCCTGGTGCGCGTGGATCGGGTAAAGCAAGGCGCGCAGGGCGAAGGTCGGCGGTCTCAGTACTCCGCATCCGCCCGCCGTCCGCCGCGCGCCCAGCCCCGGCCATCCGACGCGCCGCGCACGGGCCAGTACCGGCCGACGCCGCCGCCGTCGCAGCGGCTCGACGAGGACCGTTACCGTCCCGGCGGCCGCCGGACCAGCGCCCAGCCGCTCAGCGCTTCCTGGAAGCCGCACGAGACCGGCGCCGCCAAGGCCAAGGCCGCCAAACGCAAGGGCAAGGGCGGCATCGGCCAGTTCGCCAAGACCTACGGCTGGCGCGTGTACGCGCTGCCGATCCTCGTGGTGATCACCGCGCTGGTCGTGTTCAACACCGCCACCGGCCCGGCCGAGCCGATCGCCTCCGACGGCACGACCCAGGCCACGGCCGATGGATCCGCCGGCAACGGCGGCGAGCCGGGCGCGGGGGTCGACGGAGGCGGCGATGTCCTCCCGGAGAACCCCGCCAAACCGGTCGACCTCAAGATCCCGACCGCGGACCTGCCCAAGGGTGGCCCCTTCACCGAGTCCGGCAAGGGCACCTATCACGTGGTGCCGGGCAAGGGCGAAAAGGTGGGCACGGGCCAGCTGTTCACGTACACCATCGAGGTCGAGGACGGCATCGATCAGGCCAGCTACGGCGGTGACGACAGCTTCGCCGCGATGGTGGAGGGCACCCTGTCCAATCCCAAGAGCTGGACGTGGGACGGCAAGAAGGCCCTCCAGCGCGTCGACGCGAGCTTCCCGAATCCGAGCTTCCGGGTGAGTCTCACCACACCGAACACCACGCATCGCGCGGACGTCTGCATGTTCCAGATCACCTATGAGACGTCTTGCTACCGCTCGAGTTTCGACAAGCGCGTGGTGATCAACCTCGCCCGCTGGGTGCGGGGGGCGATGGCCTTCGAGAGCGACATGACCGGGTACCGCCAGTACGCCATCAATCACGAGGTCGGGCACGCCTTGGGCGGAAAGCACGTGGGCTGCCCGGAGAACGGCGCGGTCGCGCCCGTCATGATGCAGCAGACCTTCGGCGTCTCGAACGACTTCGTGGCGCAGCTGAACAATCTCCCCGGCGGCGACCGCGGCAAGGTGCCCGCGGACGGCAAGGTGTGCAAGCCGGGCTCCTGGCCGAATCAGACACCCTAGTCCAAGCCGTCTCACCTGCTGGAACATCCCAGGATATGAAACAGGGGAAGTCGTTTCCGCCTGTCGGTGTTGTAGATACTGGGATGCGACCCGCGATACACGCGAGATGGAGGACCCGATGTCAGGCACGCTGCCGCCGCTCGTCGAGCCGGCCGCCGAGCTCACCAAGGAAGAGGTGGCCCGGTACAGCCGTCACCTGATCATCCCGGACGTCGGGGTGACCGGGCAGAAGCGGCTGAAGAACGCCAAGGTGCTGGTCATCGGCGCCGGTGGCCTCGGCAGCCCGGCGCTGCTGTACCTCGCCGCGGCCGGGGTCGGCACGCTCGGCATCGTCGACTTCGACGAGGTCGACGAATCGAATCTGCACCGTCAGGTCATCCACGGACAGTCCGACATCGGCAAGCTCAAGGCCGCGTCGGCGCAGGAGACGATCGCCGAGATCAATCCGTTCGTGAAGGTGCACCTGCACACCGACCGGCTCGAATCGTCGAACGCGCTCGAACTGTTCGAGCAGTACGACCTGATCCTCGACGGCACCGACAACTTCGCGACGCGGTACCTGGTCAACGACGCCGCCGTGCTCACCGGCAAGCCCTACGTGTGGGGCTCGATCTACCGGTTCGAGGGACAGGCGAGCGTCTTCTGGGAGGACGCGCCGAACGGCAAGGGCCTCAATTACCGCGACCTCTACCCCGAGCCGCCGCCGCCCGGCATGGTCCCGTCGTGCGCCGAGGGTGGCGTGCTGGGCGTGCTGTGCGCGTCGATCGGCTCGATCATGGTCAACGAGGCGATCAAGCTGATCACCGGTATCGGTGAGCCGCTGCTGGGCAGGCTCGTCAGCTACGACGCGCTCGAGATGAAGTACCGCGAGGTCAAGATCCGCAAGGATCCGGAGACCCCGAAGATCACCGAGCTCATCGACTACGAAGCGTTCTGTGGCGTCGTGTCCGACGAAGCCGCTTCGGCCGCTTCGGGAAGCACGATCACTCCGGCGGAGCTCAAGGCCAAGTTCGACAACGGCGACAACTTCGCCCTCATCGACGTCCGCGAGCCGCACGAGTACGAGATCGTGAACATCAAGGGCGCGACGCTCATCCCGAAGGACAAGATCCTTTCGGGCGAGGCGCTTTCGGAGCTGCCGCAGGACAAGCCGATCGTGCTGCACTGCAAGTCGGGTGCGCGGTCGGCGGAGGCGCTGGCGGCGCTGCACAAGGCCGGGTTCAAGGACGCGACCCACCTCGGTGGCGGCGTGCTGGCCTGGGCGCGGCAGATCGACCAGAGCCTGCCGACTTACTGACGTTTTGCGCGTGAAGGCCCCCTTCCCTCGGCTGAGTCGAGGGAAGGGGGCCTTCACGCGCGGAGCCTTGGGTGCCCGAAGTGGTAGCAAAGGTCCCTTGCTCCCCGGGCGTCAGTAGCCGAGCGAGCGGCCGGTGAAGATCGCCCGCACGAAGGTCGTGAACCCCGCCAGGACATCGGTCCGGTTCCCGCCCCGCGACTTCGGCACGGCGGCGATGATCTCGGCGTCGGTCAGCGGATGGGTCTTCCCGGCCAGTTCCCGCAGCTCCTCGGGTTTCCAGTTGTGGTTGCCCGCGACGTGCACCGACAGCGCGCCACGCCGCTGCACGAACTCGATCCGCTCCGCGTCCCGCCGCACGAATTCGCCGTCCCCGACTTGGGTGCACGTCGCGTTTCCGAGGCGCCAAGAGGTCTTCACCGCTGTCTCGCAGCTCTCGACGACGTCGGTCGCGAAGGTCCAGACGGGCGAGATCCACAGCTGGGGCGCGTACTCGACGATCAGCGACCCGGAGTCTTCGGTCGTCTTGGTCGGAAGCCGGTGCGGGCCGAGGTCCGCGGCGAGGGTGCGGTCGTGCGGGACACCGGTCGCGGCGAGGCGTCGCGCGGGGGTGTCCAAAGGCAGCGACGCGGGGACGGCGATCCCTCCCGCCACGAGCACCATCAGGAGGACACCCGCGCCTACCTGGACGCCGACTCCCCGCGCGAACACGCCCGCGACGAGCAGCACCGGCACTCCGAGGAACGGCACCGCGAACCACGGATCGAACGCCTCCGCCACCTCCAGCACGAAGATCGCGCCGAAGACGCCGGAAGTCCCGGCGACGAAAGCCCACGCCAGCCGCGGCCAAGGCTTCGCGACGGCCGGAAAGGCCTCTGGCGCCAAGAAACCGACGAGGTAGACCACCCCGATCGCCACGAGCGGGACCGGCAACGCGATCCACGGGACGTGCAGGAACGCGGCGAGCGGGAGCAACAGGCCCACGGTGACCGCGCCCAGCGTTCCGAGCAGCCACAGTGAACCGAGCGCGAGGGCGGTGAGTTGCCCGTCGGTGAGGCGCCGCTGCGCCGTTCGGGGGATCACGGTCGAAGAATGGCAGGTCAGAAGCGATCGTGTCATGAGTATCGCTACTCAAGACCAGCGCGTCTTCTCGTTCGTGGCACGGAACACGGGGTAACGTGCCGAGCCGTGCGTGCCACCCTTGAAAGCCCTCCGGAACACGTCTGTTCGGCGTTCGGCGGACGTACCGGTGACGCGGAACCGATGCCGGGTACCGATTCCTGGCGCTACAACGATCTCGTGCTCAAGCCGGTCGTGGACAAGTCGCGGACGCTGTGGACGGCACGGGCGCTGGAAGCCGTCGACGAGCCGGGGCTGCGGGTCGCGAAGCCGGTCCGGTCCAGTGACGGCCGTTGGGTGGTCGGCGGCTGGTCGGCGAACCGGTTCGTGTCCGGCACGGCCGAGCACCGCTACGACGAGGTCGTGCACGCGGCGGTCAAGCTGCATCGCGCGACGGCCGGTCTGCCCCGGCCGGATTTCCTGGGACGGCGCACCGATCTCGAGGCGCTGGCCGACAAACTCGCCTGGGGCGAGGCGGACATGCCGCTCGACGAGCACAAGGGCGGCCGCTGGTTCGAGGTACTGGCTGGGTCGCGAAGACCGGTCAAACTGCCGGACCAGGTCGTCCATGGGGAGCTGCTCGCCGGCGTGCTGTTCGACGGTGACGAGGCCCCCGGCATCGTCGATTTCGTGCCGTACTACCGGCCCGGTGAATGGGGCGCCGCGATCGTCGCGGTCGACGCGCTGGCCTGGGGCGGCGCCACCATCGATCTTCTCGAACGCTGGGCACATCTGCCCGAATGGCCGCAGCTTCTCCTGCGGGCCGTCCTCTTCCGCCTGGCGGCCAACGCCCTCGACCCGCGGTCGACCCGGGCGGCGCACGACGGACTTCGTGCCGCCGCCCGGGACGTGAGCGCCGTGCTGTAGGTCACTCGGTGCGCAGGTTCTCCGTCTTCGCCGCCGAGCGCACGGACGGCACCGTCGACGCCGTCACCAGCAGCACCAGCACGACGGCCGCCGCGGCGAGCAACGCGACCGCGGGCCAGTCGACGTACAGCCCGTCCCAGAACAGCCGCTTGCCCAGCGCGGCGACGCCGATCCCGGTCGCCGTCGCGAGCACGATGCCCAGCAGCAGCGGAATCCCGTTCTGCCACAGCAGGGACCGGACGATCACCCGCACCGGGACACCGGTGGCGGACAGCGCGCCGAGGGTCCGCCGCCGTTCCCGGACCTGTTCCTGGGCGAGCACCAGCAGGCTCACCCCGGCCAGCAGCAGGACGAACAGCGCGCCGCCGAGCAGGATGTCCCGCGCATCGTCGAACATCTGGGCCTCGGTGGAGGCCCGCTCCCCGTTGAAGGCCGCCACAGTGACCTGCCCGCTGTATGGCGCCACCGAATTCCGCACCAGTTCGACGAAATCCGGATTCCCGGTCGTCCCGCGCAGGCTCACCGTGACCGAGGCCGCGGCCAGGTCGACACCCGCCACCGCGGCGGGCGTCGCGAGCACTTGCGGTCCCAGGGAGTCGGCGACGCTCGACGGCTTCATCCCGAACGGTCGCGGTGTGACCGGAACGGTCCAGGGCTGCTCCCGTTTGTCGTTGCCCGTGACCTTCGTCGACTGTCCTCTGTGGAGGAAGGCGGGGTCGGCGAACACGTCGCCGTCGTGGCAACCGGTCGCGGTGGTCGTCACCTCGATCGTGGCGCAGTCGGCGACGGCGAACAGCACGAGCGCGCCGTCCTGGCGCTTTCCGTCGACGAACAGCGAGCGCAACGCCTGGAAATCGGCCGCGCCGGGGATCGCGCGGACCGCGGCGATCACCCGATCGGCCACGGGACCGTCCGCGTAGACGGTGATCCGGCCTCCCGTGCTGTCTTGACGATCGGCCTCCATCGCGGCCTGTCCCGCCAGGAGGCTCTGCAGCGCGATCGCCCCGGCGAGGACCACGCACAGACCCGCGACCACCCGTGACGGGGTCCCGCTGTCGCTCTGCAGACGGCGGATCGCGAGCTGGAACGACGGCGGCCCGCCCTTGATCCGGGAAACGGCGCGTTCCAGCAGCCACGGCAGCAGCGCGGGAATCCCGACCATCAGCAATGCGGCGCCGCCGATCAGCGCCCAGCGGCCGAGTTCGCTCGCGACACCGAGATCCGGCGCGATCAACAGGATTCCGAGGACGACCGGCAGCAGCCGCCACCACAACCGGCGCTTCGGCGGTGCGGTCTCGCGGACGACACCGAGCGGTTCGACGACCAGGTGCCGCTGGGACGCCCAGGCCGTCGCCACGGTCAGTGCCGGGACCGCGAGCACGATCAGCACCACCAGCGGCCACGACGGCGTCAGATCGTCCGGGTACACCCCGAACCGGAACACCTGGAAGTCCGCCGCCGCGCCGCGGAAGAGCAGGAACAGTGCGGTACCGACGACCAACCCGGCAGCGGCGCCCGCGAGGGATTCCGCCGCGGTGATCCGGCGTAGTTGCGCGAGGGACGAGCCCGCCAGCCGTAACGCGGCGAGCCGCCGGTCCCGGGCCGCGCCGCCGAGCCGGGAGACCGTCCCGACGAAGATGAACACCGGCGTGAGCAGGACGAAGAGCCCGAGCAGCAGGAGGACCAGGATCCCGTTTTCGATCAGGTCGTGGTAACCGGGTTCGGCGCCGAAACCGTAGACCGTGCGTGCGTCGCGCATCGCGTCCGTGCCGACGTAGGCGAGCAGGTCGTTCGGATTGAGCGTGGTCTCTTCGGCGATGAGCCCGGCCGGCTTGCCGGGCAGCCGAGGCCGCAGCAGGCCGCTGGTGTCGGAAGCCACGAGTTCGGCCAGCTTCGGCGAAAGGAAGACTTCGCCCGGCGCGGGCAGCCGGTCCACTCCCGGCGGGATCGGCGAATTCGGGCCCGTCGGCCGTAAGTGGACGAGCGAGATCGCCTGGCCGCGGAAGTCGGTCGTCGTCGCGCTGTAGTCCAATGGCGCGACGCCCGGGACCGGTTCGCTCCGCACGGAAGAGGCGAACGTGCGCTGGTCGCGGTTCTCCTTGACGGTGCCCGCGGCGGCGCCGAGCAGCAGGATCGCCACCGCGAGCCCGATGCCGGCCGTGCTCAGGACGAGCCTGACGATCGAGCCCCGGCCGCCCCCGACGGCCAGCCGGAACCCGAGCATCAGGTCTTCGCGCCCGGTCATCGGGTCACCGCCGGTTCACGTGTCCGGCCGTCGCGCACGATGACCTCCCGGTCGGAGTAGGCGGCCACCCGCGGTTCGTGGGTGACCAGGACGACGGCGGCGTCGGTCTGTTTCGCCGTCTCGGACAGCAGGCGCATGACCAGTTCTCCGCTGAGCGTGTCCAGCGCGCCGGTCGGCTCGTCGGCGAAGATCACCGACGGTTCGGTGACCAGTGCCCTGGCCATCGCGACCCGCTGGCTCTGCCCGCCGGAAATCTGGCCGGGTGTGCTGCCGCCGACGTCGCCGACCGTCAGCCGGTCGAGCCAGCCGCGCGCGATCCGCTCGGCGGGGCGGCGCCTCATCCCGCTCAGCCGCAGCGGCAGCGCGACATTCTCCAGGCAGGTCAGCTCCGGCACGAGCTGCCCGAACTGGAAGACGAAGCCGAATTCAGTGCGCCGCAGGGCACTGCGTTCGGAGTCGGACATGCTCGCGAGGTCACGCCCGCGGAAGCGCACCCGGCCTTCATCGGGCCGGACGATCCCGGACAGGCAGTGCAGCAGGGTCGATTTCCCGGACCCCGACGGCCCCATGACCGCGACGATCTCGCCGGGTTCGAGCGTCAACCCGGCCCCGGCCAGCGCCTGGTTCGGACCGAAGGCCTTGTGCAGGCTCAGCCCGTGTAACAACGGTGTTTCCACTGTGTGGTCCCCAGATCAGCGCGTCAGCTGGCGCGCGAGGTCGTCGAGGCGGGCGGCGGTGAGCTCCAGCCACCGCAGATCCGCCTCAAGATGGAACAGCGCGTGGTCGCAGATCAGCTGGTCGGCGAGGTCACCGTCGGTTTTGCGGGCGGTGAGCTCGCGCATGGCGCGCAGGTGGGAGCTCCGCTGCGCGTCGAGCAGGTCCTGGGCGCCGCGGCCGGACAGGAGCGCGAGCACGACCTTGGTGTACAGCGTGTTCTGCAGGTAGACGGAGGGGTTTTCCGGGCTCTTCAGCCATTCTTCGACGTTGGTGACGCCGGCGTCGGTGATCGCGTACCGCTTCCGGTCCGGACCGCCGCCCGCCTCGACGCCGTTCTCCTCGACGAGGCCGTTCTTCAGAAGCCGGTTCAGTGTCGAGTAGACCTGCCCGTAGTGCAGGGGGCGGTCTTGGCGGAACTGCTTGTCGTAGAGCTGTTTGAGGTCGTAGCCGTGCTTCGGGCCGGCTTCGAGCAGGCCGAGCAGGGTGTTCCCGATGGACATGCGGGCGACTATACACAGTGTGTATACGCACGGTCTATACATCGAGTGCATAGTTGCCGAAGGGGCCTTTCGCCGCATGTGACGTGGTGAAAGCTCCCTTCGCCGCGTGGCATGCGGTGAAGGGCCCCTTCAGCAGCCAAGGCCCGCCCCTCAGACCTCACGGTGTGACGTCCATCGGCGGCGGGCAATGTCAAACGCCTGAAACATTCAGGAGTTTTCAGGTAACACGGCCTACCTACCTTCGAGCGCTATCGACGCCTGGAGGAGGTGCCCGTGCCGCTCGCCGCCCCCACCGTGACCGCGGTGGACACGCACTGCCCGTACTGCGCCCTGCAGTGCGGGATGAGCCTCGACGGCGCCCGGGTCGCCCCGCGCGACTTCCCGGTCAACGCCGGCGGTCTGTGCCAGAAGGGCTGGACGTCGGGGGAGCTGCTCACCTCGCCGTCCCGTCTGACCACGCCGCTGATCAGGGTCGACGGCGAACTCCGCCCCGCGACCTGGGACCAGGCCCTCGACCTCGTCGCGAAGCGCCTCACCGAGATCCGCGCGGCCAAGGGGGCTGACTCGGTCGCCGTCTTCGGCGGCGGTGGGCTCACCAACGAGAAGGCCTACCTGCTGGGGAAGTTCGCGCGGATCGCGCTGGGCACCTCGCAGATCGACTACAACGGCCGGTTCTGCATGTCTTCGGCGGCCGCCGCCGGGATCAAGGCGTTCGGCGCCGACCGCGGGATGCCGTTCCCGGTCACGGATCTCGCCGACGCCGACGCCGTCTTGCTGATCGGCGCCAACCCGGCCGAGACGATGCCGCCGTTCACCCAGCATCTGCGGGGCGCGGATCTGATCGTCGTCGACCCGCGCCGCACGCCGACCGCCGAACTGGCGGGACTGCACCTGCAGCCCGCGCCGGGTACCGACCTCGCGCTCGCGCAAGGCATCCTGCACGCCGTCGTGGCCGAAGGCCTGCTCGACAAGTCCTATGTGGTCTCGAGGACGAACGGTTTCGAAGAGCTGTGGCGGTCGGTCGCGGCCTGGTGGCCGGAGCGCGTCGAGCAGGTCACCGGCGTCTCCGCCGCGGACCAGCGCCGCGTCGCCGCCAAGCTCGCCGCGGCCCGCAACGCCTACGTCCTCACCGCGCGCGGCACCGAGCAGCACGCCAACGGCACCGCGATGGTCAACGCCTGGATCAACCTCGCGCTCGCCCTCGGTCTGCCGGGGCGCGAGGGGTCCGGTTTCGGCTGCCTGACCGGTCAGGGCAACGGCCAAGGCGGACGTGAGCATGGGCAGAAGGCCGATCAGCTGCCCGGCTATCGCAAGATCGACGATCCCGCCGCACGCGAGTACGTCGCCGGGGTGTGGGGCGTGCCGCCGGAATCCCTGCCGGGGCCGGGGCGTTCGGCCGTCGAGCTGCTGGAAGCGCTCGGCACCGAAGACGGGCCGAGCGCGCTGATGGTGTTCGGCAGCAATCTCGTCGTTTCCGCGCCCCGCGCCGGGAACATCCAGGACAAAGTGTCCTCTTTGGACTTCCTGGTGGTCTCGGACCTCGTCCTCTCGGAGACGGCGGCGATGGCCGACGTCGTCCTGCCGGTCACCCAGTGGGCCGAGGAGGACGGCACGATGACCAACCTGGAGGGCCGGATCCTCCTGCGGCGCAAGGCGATCGATCCGCCGTCCGGCGCGAAGACCGATCTCTACGTGCTTTCCGAACTCGCCCGACGCTTCGGACAGCCCGAAGGACGTTTCCCGATGGACGCCGAGACCGTCTTCACCGAGCTCCGCCGCGCGTCCAAGGGCGGCGTCGCCGACTACTCGGGCATCACTTACGACCGGCTCCGCGACGGCGAAGCCCTTTACTGGCCCGTCCCGGCGGAATCGCATCCCGGCACGCCGCGGATGTTCCTCGACTCCTTCGCGCACCCGGACGGCCGCGCGCGATTCGTGCCGGTGGACCACATCGGCCCGGCCGAGCCGCCGGACGCCGAATTCCCCTTGCAGGCCACCACCGGACGGGTCCTGCAGCACTACCAGTCCGGGGCACAGACCCGGCTGGTCAAGGAACTCAACGACGTCGTGGCGGAGGCCTTCGTGGAAGTTCATCCCGACACCGCTGCCCGCGCGGGGCTGGCCGAGGGCGACCTCGCGCTCGTGCGCTCCCGCCGCGGGGAGACCGTCGCACGCGTCCGCTGCGTGGCCTCGCTGCGCCCCGATCTGGTGTTCCTGCCGTTCCATTTCCCCGGTGAGGGAAGGGCGAACCTGCTGACCAACCCGGCGCTCGACCCGACGAGCCGGATGCCCGAGTTCAAGGTGTGCGCGGTCGCGCTCGCCCCGGCCGAGGCCGTCGCGTGAGCCCCCGGTCGGTGGTCATCGCCGGATACGGGATGGCGGGCGCGCGGCTCGCGGACGAGATCCAGCGCCGCGATCCCGAGGGCGAGCGCGTGCGGCTCACGGTCGTCGGCGCGGAGGAACACACCGCCTACAACCGGGTGCTGCTCTCGTCGGTGGTCGCCGGCACCATGCGGCCCGAGGCCGTCCGGCTGCACGACGACGAATGGCCGTCCCGCACCCGCGCGGATCTGCGCCGGGGGGTCTCCGCGACGTCGATCGACCGCGACGCGCGGCGGGTCCACCTCGACGACGGGTCCACTGTGGACTACGACGCGCTCGTGCTCGCCACCGGCGCCAACCCGTGGATGCCGCCGGTCGAAGGGCTCGAACCCGGTCCGGACGTCGTCGCGTTCCGCACCCTCGACGACTGCGCGCGCATTCTCGACGCCGCCAAACTGGGCGCGCCGGTCGCCGTCCTCGGCGGCGGGCTGCTCGGGCTGGAAGCCGCGCGAGGCCTCGCCGGACGCGGGAATCTCGTCACCGTCGTGCACCCGATGCCGCACATCATGGAACGTCAGCTGGACGCGGAATCGGCCCGGGTGCTGACCAGGAAGCTCGAAGAACTCGGCGTCGCCTTCCGGCTCGGTGTCGGCGCCGCGCGCTACGTCAGCGGCGACGGGCTCAAACTCGACGACGGCACGCACGTGCCCGCCGATCTGATCGTCGTCTCCACCGGCGTCCGGCCCGAGACGAAACTGGCCGTGGACGCGGGGCTGACCGTCGAGGGCGGCATCGTCGTCGACGATCTGCTGCGCACCAGCGACGGCCGGATCCACGCGATCGGCGACTGCGCCAAGCATCCCGGCGCGTTCGGCGGGCTCGTGCAGCCCGCTTGGGAACAGGCCGCCGTCGTCGCGGACCTGGTCACCGGTACCAAGTCAGCGTCGCGCTACCGCGGCACCCAGGCGGTGACCCGGCTCAAGGCGCGCGGCATCGACCTCACCGCGCTCGGCGAGACGATGACCGGCGCGGACGACCCGACCGCCGAGGTGCTCACCTTCAGCGACCCGGCGGGCTGCCGCTACGGCAAGCTCGTCGTGCGCGAGAACCGGGTGGCCGGCGCGATCCTGCTCGGCCTGCCCGACGCGGCCGCGACGATCACGCAGCTCTACGACCGGGGCACCCCGGTGCCCGAAGACCGGCTGGCGGTCCTTTTAGGACGCTCGCTGCCGCCGGGCGCGCCGTCGGCGGCGAGCCCGGCCGATCTGCCCGCGTCGGCGGTCATCTGCCGCTGCAACGCGGTGACCAAGGGACGGCTCGTCGAAGCGTGGCGCGGCGGCGCCACCGACGTCGCCGCCCTCGCCGGGGCGACCCGCGCGACGACCGGCTGCGGCGGCTGCAAGGACGCCGTCGGCGGGGTCGCGAAATGGCTGGCCGCCCAGTGAACCCGAACGCATCCACCAAGGAGGACCTCATGGCAGCTCGTGGAAAGCGCTGGATCGAGCACTGGGATCCCGAGAACGAGCAGTTCTGGGAGGAGACCGGGAAGAAGGTCGCCCGGCGGAACCTCTGGTTCTCCATCCTCGCCGAGCACATCGGCTTCTCCGTCTGGACACTGTGGTCGGTCATGGTCCTTTTCATGGGCCCGCAGTACGGCTTCTCCGCCGCCGACAAGTTCCTGCTGGTCTCGACCCCGACGCTGATCGGCGCGCTGATGCGGCCGCTCTACACCTTCGCGGTGGCGAAGTTCGGCGGCCGGAACTGGACGATCGTCAGCGCGTTGTTGTTGCTGGCGCCCACGATCCTGGCGGCGATCGCGATGGAGCCGGGCACCTCGCTCGGCACGTTCCTGCTGATCGCCGCGCTCGGCGGGGTCGGCGGCGGGAACTTCGCGTCGTCGATGACCAACATCAACGCGTTCTACCCCGAGAAGCACAAGGGCTGGGCGCTCGGGCTCAACGCGGGCGGCGGGAACCTCGGCGTGGCGGCGATCCAGCTGATCGGCCTGCTGGTCATCGGCACCGTCGGCGCCACGGCGCCGCGGGTGGTGCTCGCGATCTACATCCCGCTGATCGTGGTCGCGGCGGTCTGCGCGTACTTCTACATGGACAACCTCTCCTCGATGAAGGGCGACACCAAGGCGATGCGCGAGGTCGTCAAGGACCCGCACACCTGGGTGATGTCGTTCCTCTACGTCGGCACGTTCGGTTCGTTCATCGGCTACAGCTTCGCTTTCGGCCTGGTGCTGCAGAACCAGTTCGGCCGGACGCCGCTGCAGGCGGCGGCGGTGACGTTCCTCGGCCCGCTGCTCGGCTCGTTCTCGCGGCCGACGGGCGGCTGGCTGGCCGACCGGATCGGCGGCGGCAAGATCACCTTCGTGACGTTCGTCGGCATGGCCGCGGCGACCGTGGTGCTGATCCTCGCCTCGACGTCGAATTCGCTGGCGTTGTTCACCGTCGCGTTCATCGTGCTGTTCGTGCTCACCGGAATCGGCAACGGCTCGACGTACAAGATGATCCCGGCGATCTTCCGCGCCAAGGCGAAGGTCGCGATCAGCGAGGGGGCGGACGAGACGCTGGAGATGCTCAAGGCGCGCAAGCTGTCCGGCGCGTTGATCGGGCTGGCCGGGGCGATCGGCGCGCTCGGCGGGTTGTTCATCAACCTGGCCTTCCGCCAGTCGTTCGCGGACACGAAGAGCGGGGTGCCCGCGTTCGTCGCCTTCCTGGTCTTCTACGGCCTGTGCTTCGCCGTCACGTGGGCGGTGTATCTGCGCAAACAGCAGTCGGAGGTGGCGAGCACCCGGGGTCTGGCGCTCGCCGGAGCGGAGGTCTGATGCGGAAACTCGTCGTCGTCGGACATGGCATGGTCGCGCACCGGCTCGTGGAAGCCGTGCGCGCGGAGGACAAGGCCGGTCAGTGGCAGGTCGTGGTGCTCGCCGAGGAGGCGCGTCCCGCGTACGACCGAGTGGCCCTGACGTCCTATGTGGACACTTGGGATCCCGCTTCACTCGCCTTGGAGGGCGCGGACTACGCGGACGATCCGCTGGTCGAGCTGCGGCTCGGTGACGCCGTCGCCACGGTGGACCGCGAGCGCAAGGTCGTCGTCACCGAGGCCGGATACGAGCAGCCGTACGACTCGCTCGTGCTGGCGACCGGTTCGCGGCCGTTCGTCCCGCCGGTGCCGGGTCACGATCTTCCCGGCTGCTTCGTCTACCGGACGATCGAGGATCTCGACGCCATCCGGGAAGCCGCGCAGCGGCCCGGTCGCGGACGTCGTTCGGCGGTCGTCATCGGTGGCGGGCTCCTCGGGCTGGAAGCGGCGAAGGCCTTGCGGGACATGGGTCTCTCGCCGCACGTGGTCGAGATGGCGCCGCGCCTGATGCCGCTGCAGGTCGACGAGGGCGGCGGCGGGCTGCTCCGGCGGCTGATCACCGACCTCGACGTGACCGTCCACACGGGAACGTCGACCGACGCAATCGAACCGGACGGCGAACGCTACCTCGCGCGGCTCGGTAACGGCACGGAACTCGACGTCGATCTGGTCGTCTTCTCCGCCGGTATCCGGCCGCGCGACGATCTGGCGCGCTCGTCCGGCCTGGAAGTCGGTGCCCGGGGCGGGATCCTGGTCGACGACACCTGCCGGACGTCCGACCCCGCGGTGTACGCGATCGGGGAATGCGCGGCCGTGGACGGCAAGGTGTACGGCATCGTGGCGCCCGGCTACGCGATGGCGGAGATCGTCGCGGCGCGGCTGACCGGCGGCGAGGGCACGTTCCCCGAGCCGGACATGTCGACGAAGCTCAAGCTCATGGGCGTCGACGTCGCCAGCTTCGGTGACGCGCACGCGGCGACCGAGGGCGCGCTGGAGGTCGCGTTCAACGACGCCGTCGCCGGGACGTACAAGAAGCTCGTCGTCTCGGACGACTCGAAGACGTTGCTCGGCGGTGTCCTGGTCGGCGACGCGAGCGAGTTCAACACGCTGCGCGCGATGGTCGGCAGGCCGCTGCCCGCCGAACCGGGCGCGATTCTCGCCCCGGCCGGTGGCGGAGCGGCGGTCGGTGTCGACGCGTTGCCGGACGCGGCGCAGATCTGTTCGTGCAACGCGGTTTCCAAGGGCGCGATCACGCACGCGATCACCGAAGAGGGCTGCGATTCGGTCGCCAAGATCAAGGGCTGCACCCGGGCCGGAACCGCCTGCGGCTCCTGTGTCCCGCTGCTGGGCAAGCTGCTGACGGCATGCGGTGTCGAGCAGTCGAAGGCGCTGTGCGAGCACTTCACGCAGTCGCGCGCGGAGCTGTTCCAGATCCTGCAGGCCACCCGGATCACCACGTTCAGCGAGATGATCGACCGCTACGGCACCGGCACCGGTTGCGCGATCTGCAAACCGGCGATCGCGTCCATCCTGGCCACGCTGGGCAACGGGCACATCCTCGCCGGCGAGCAGGCGACCCTGCAGGACACCAACGACAAGTTCCTCGCGAACCTGCAGCGCAACGGCACCTACTCGGTGGTGCCGCGGATCCCCGGCGGCGAGGTCACGCCGGAGAAGCTCATGGTGATCGCGCAGGTGGCGATGGACTTCGGGCTGTACACCAAGATCACCGGCGGGCAGCGGATCGACCTGTTCGGCGCCACCGTCGACCAGCTGCCGCTGATCTGGCGGCGGCTCGTCGACGCCGGGTTCGAGTCAGGCCACGCGTACGGGAAGTCGTTGCGCACTGTGAAGTCGTGCGTCGGTTCGACGTGGTGCCGTTACGGCGTGCAGGACAGCGTCGGGCTCGCGATCGAGCTGGAGCTGCGTTATCGCGGCCTGCGCTCGCCGCACAAGCTGAAGTCCGCCGTTTCGGGCTGTGCGCGGGAATGCGCGGAGGCGCGGAGCAAGGACTTCGGCATCATCGCCACCGACAAGGGCTGGAACCTCTACGTCGGCGGGAACGGCGGCGCGACCCCTCGGCACGCCGATCTGCTGGTGTCCGAAGTGGACACCGAGACGCTGATCCGCACGATCGACCGGTTCCTGATGTTCTACGTCCGCACGGCCGACCGCCTGCAGCGCACCGCGCCGTGGGTCGAGGAGATGGAGGGCGGGCTCGATCACCTGCGCGCGGTGATCGTCGACGACAAGCTCGGCATCTGTGAGGACCTCGACGCGGCGATGGCCAAACACGTCGGCGACTACGCCGACGAGTGGCGTGGTGTGCTGGAGGACCCGGAGAAGCTGGCGAAGTTCAGCTCGTTCGTCAACGCGCCGGGCACCCCGGACCCGACGATCTCGTTCCGCACCGAACGCGACCAGAAGGTGCCCGTGCTGCTGGGCATCCCGGAGGTGAAACAGTGACGACGTCGATCGAACGCACCTGGACCGCGGTCTGCGCGGCGGGCGCCGTCGCCGAATGGTCCGGTGTCGCGGCCCTGCTCGACGGTGGGACGCAGGTGGCCATCTTCCGCCTCCCCGGCGACCGGTGGTACGCGCTGTCCAATGTGGACCCGATCAGCGGTGCGGCGGTGCTTTCGCGAGGCATCGTCGGCGACGCGGGCGGCGTTCCCGTGGTGGCCTCGCCGGTGTACAAGGAACGCTTCGATCTGCGGAACGGATCCTGTCTCGACGCCGAAGGGGTCTCGGTCGCGGCGTACCGGGTCCGGGTCACCGGTGGTGTGGTGGAGGTGGAATTCTCGCCGTGACAGAAGTCCTTCCCCTGGCGGGATTCGTCATCGGGATCACGGCGGCGCGACGGGCTGACGAGCTCGGCGCGCTGTTCGTGCGTAAAGGTGCGACCGTGCGCTACGGCCCGGCGATCCGGATCGTGCCGCTCGCCGACGACACCGAACTGCGGTCGGCCACCACGCGCCTGCTGGAAGACCGGGCCGACGTCGTCGTCGCGACGACCGGGATCGGCTTCCGCGGCTGGGTCGAGGCGGCCGAAGGCTGGGGGCTGGGGGAGGAGCTGCTGGACAGGCTGGGGAAGTCTTCGCTGCTCGCACGCGGCCCGAAGGCCAAGGGCGCGATCCGCGCGGCCGGGCTTTCGGAGGATTACTCGCCCGCTTCGGAGAGCAACGCCGAGGTGCTGAGACATCTGCTGGATTCCGGTGTGGACGGTCAGCGGATCGCGGTGCAGCTGCACGGCGAGCCGCTTCCGTACTTTGTGGACAGTCTTCGGGCGGCGGGTGCCGAAGTGATCGAGGTGCCGGTGTACCGGTGGGTCGGGCCGTCCGATCCCGGCCCGCTGGACCGGCTGCTGGACGGTGTCCTCGACGGTTCGGTGGACGCGTTGCCGTTCACCAGCGCGCCCGCGGTGGCGTCCATGCTGGCGGTGGCGAAGCGGACCGGACGGCTGCCTGGAGTGGTGGGAGCACTGGAGAAGCGGGTCGTGGCGGCCTGCGTCGGGCCGATCACCGCGGCGCCGTTGGCCGCGCTCGGGATCCCGACGGTGCAGCCCGCGCGGTCGCGGATCGGGGCGCTGGCCCGGACGGTGTCCGACACGCTCGAAGCCCGTTCGCCGCGGCTGACCGCGGGCGGGCGGAGTATCGAACTACGGGGTCAGGCGGCGCTGGTCGACGGGCAGTGGTGCGACATCGCACCCGCGCCGATGGGCATCCTGCGGGCACTGGCGGAATCGCCGGGGCGGGTGTTCTCCCGGCGGGAACTGGTCTCCGCGCTCCCCGACGGCGGCGAGGAACACGCCGTCGAGACCGCCATCGGGCGCCTGCGGAATTCTTTGGGCACGCCGAAACTGGTCCAGACGGTGGTGAAACGCGGCTACCGGCTGGCCGTCGACCCCTGACGCCCGCATTTCGTCCTCTGAAGGCGAATACCGCATTCAGAGGACGAAATGCGGGGGATGGGTCACGGGGTGAAGAGATCGGTCTTGGTGATGAGGACGTGGTTGCCGTCCGGGCCGGCGTTCGCCAGCACGGCGGCGCCGCCCGCGATGAGGACGCGGCCGTCGGCGAGTTTGACCGCGCCGAACTTCGCCCTGCCGATGGTGAGCCCGAGCAGTGGCCCCCATTGCCCGGTCGCGGGGTCGAAGATCTCGGAATTCTGGTAGCCGGCGTCGTACCCGCCGTATTCGAGGCCGCCGATGGCCAGCACCTTGCCGGAGTCCAAGCGGAGCAGGCGGAATTCGTCGCGTGGGATCCTCATCGCCGCCGCGTCGGTCCATTTGCCGGTTGCCGGGTCGTAGCGTTCGGATTCGCCGAGGCTGAACGGCGCGTAGTTCCAGTTCTGCGGCCCGCCGGTGTGGCCGCCGGTGAGCAGCACGGTCCCGTCGGCGAGCGCGACCATCTGCGCGCCGACACGCGGCCGTCCCGTTTCGAGCGGGACCGAAGTGCCGATCGGTGTGGTGGGGCTCCACGTGCCGGCGACCGGGTCGTAGATCTCGCAGAAGGTCAGGCCGACGAGGTCGCCGCCGGTTTCGACGAGGCCCGCCGCGACGAGCACCCTGCCGTCCGGCAGCAACGCCGCGGGGAACGCCGCCCTGGCGTGGATCATCGGCGCGGTCTCGGTCCAGGTGCCCGTCGCCGGGTCGTAGATCTCCGCCGCCGCGATCACCAGGGAATCGATGGGCGGCCGTTCGCTCCCGCCGCCCATCACGAGCACCCGGCCGTCGGCCAGCGCGATCGCGTGATGGTTGCAGCGGGCGGTGTGCATCGAGCCGGTCGGGCTCCAGGTCCCGGTCGCCGGGTCGAAGATCTCCGCGGAGGTGAGGATGTTGGGCGAAGTGGACGGATGGCCGTGGAAACCGCCCGCTGCCAGCACCTTGCCGTCCGGCAGGACGGTCAGCGAATGCAGGCGGCGGCTGGTCGCGAGCGACCCGGTGACCGCCCACTGGCCACTGCCCGGGTCGTAGAGCGCGGCGTCGGCGTACGTCACCGCGCCGCGGTTGTCGCCACCGCCCGCGGCGAGGACACGTCCGTCCGGCAGCAGGACCGGGCCTTCGTTCATGCCGTCCCATTGGCGTGCCCAGGGCAGGTCGCCGGTGGCCGCCCAGCCGCTCGCCGTCGTCCGGGGTTCCGTCTGTGTGCTCATGTCCTCGACGGTCGCCGCCGTGTCCTTCCGCGGCAAGCGGTTGCGCGATGGCCTACCTCTTGGGCACCCGGAACGGGACCGATCGGACCGCCTTCAGGACCAGGCGACGCGGAAGTCGGCGAACTCCCTGGCGGCGGCGACGCGGGCAGCCTCCTCTTCGGCCGCCTTCCGGACGGCCGGGCGGAGGGCGTCGAACGCGGTGACGGTGAAGTCGAGCCGCTTCTTCCCGCTCGCCTTGGCCCGCCACACACCGGAGATCTCGCCGTCGGCCAGCAGCGCGCCGGGGCTGCCGAGGATTTTCCAGACCTCCTTCTGCCGGGCCTTGTCCGGTACCAGCACGGCGCGGTCGCGCGCCTGGACGAACGGGTCGAGCGGCGGCAGCAGGCGCACCACGTCCGGCTCCGGCGGGTTCTCCAGCAGGGCCAGCCGGTCTTCCGGCATGAAGGCCTTCTTGCCGTCGACGCGGACCTCGGCCAGGCCGTCCGGCCACATCGCGTCGACCCCGGTGCGGGTGGTCCCGACGTAGGCGGCGGCGTCGCCGGGAGCGGCGGGACCGTTGATCCGCAGGTAACCCTCGACGACGCGGGTCGCCGCCTTGGCGTCGGGCGACGTCTTGAGCCTGCCTCGCTTTTCCAGTGGCGCCAACGTCGCCGGGGTCGCGCCCGGCTCCAGCCGGACCCCGGCGTGGATCGACGCGACCCGCATCAACTGCTCGTAGACGTGCACGACACCGCAGCCGCGGCAGGCGTACGAGAGGCCGTCGGGGATCAGTTTCGTGACCGCGCCGCTCACCGCGCCCTTGGTCTGGACGCCGGTGACGACCTCGCGGATCGCCTTCGCCGCGGTGAACAACGCGTCCGTCGCGGACATGCCCGCGTCGTCGACCTGCTTGCGCTGCCAGAGGATCCGGGCCATCGCGTCCTTCTCGTCGAGAGGCACGAGGGCGGCCCGGATCGCGTCCAGTTCCGCGCGGCGGTGGAAGTGCGGCGCGCCGCGATGCGTCCACGCGAGCACGAAACGGTCGTCGTCCCAGACGCCGGGCGTGATATCGCCGTCGATCCGGGCGGCGAGGCCCAGCAGGGCGGTGTCCCGCACGGAATCCTGCAGCCCGAGGTCGAATACGGCCGCCGCGGCCGGATCCGTCTTCTCGCGGTGCAGACCGTGCGCGGCGATCCGGTATGCCAGCACCTGCTTGCGATCGACGTCGAGCACTTTTTCTCCCTAGAGCGCGTATTCGAGCGTGTACGACATCGTCGGCTCGCCGAGGGCGCCCGTCGTGGTGCCGCTGCCGGTGATCCCGGCGAGTTCACCCGTTCCGGAGCCCTTGACGATCTCGAACGCCGACGAGATGCCCTGCGCGTCGAACCCGGTGTCGTGCTTGATCACGAAGCTTCCCTTACGTCCGTCCACGCTGCCTTCGATCCGTTCGAGGCCGGGAGAGGTCGTGTCGCCGCCGTCGTAGCCTTCGCCCGCGTAGTACAGCAGGTAATCGAGGACCGACTCGCCTTCGATCAGCCCGCTGTAGGTGAGCGTGGCGTGTGCGTAGGCGACTCGCGGCGCACCCTCCGTGCCGCTGACGACGGATTCTTCCCAGTTCTTCATGGCGAACGTGTTCATGGGTTCACCCTGTCAGCCATACCTGTCAGGATGTGTCAGGTTTTCGGGGATACTGGATTCATGCGCGCGAGCAGACTCCTGTCGGTCCTCCTCCTGCTGCAGAACCGCGGCCGGATGACGGCCGAGGAGCTGGCGACCGAGCTGGAGGTGTCGGTCCGGACGGTGTACCGCGACGTCGAGGCGCTGTCCGCGGCCGGCGTGCCGGTGTACGCCGATCGCGGGCGCACGGGCGGCTATCAGCTGGTCGACGGCTATCGCACGCGGCTCACCGGGCTGACCGAGGAGGAGGCGCAATCGCTTTCGCTGGCGGGGCTGCCCGGCGCGGCCACCGAACTCGGGCTCGGCGCGGTCCTCGCCGCCGCGCAGCTCAAACTGCACGCGGCCATGCCGTCGGAGCTGCGTGCCGGGGCGGGCAAGATCTCCGAGCGGTTCCACCTGGACGTCCCCGGCTGGCATCGCGGGATCGAAAGCCTGCCGCGACTGTCCGAACTGGCCGACGCGGTCTGGCACGGGCGGCGGATCAAGGTCCGGTACGAACGCTGGGGGCAGCGGAAGGTCGATCGCGTGCTCGACCCGCTGGGCCTGATCCTCAAGGCGGGGAACTGGTATCTCGCGGCGCGGTGCGACGGGACCGACCGGACGTACCGGATCTCCCGCATCGAAGAGCTCGAAGATCTGGGCGAGACCTTCGAGCGGCCGCTGGACTTCGACCTCGCGCGCTACTGGCACGAATGGTCGGAGCAGTTCGAAAAGCGGATGTACTCACGGATGGCGGTGGTGCGGCTGAACGAGTTCGCCCGCATACTGCTGCCGTTCTACCTCGGAGCCGTCGGTGCTCGGGCGTTGCGGGAAACACCCGCGGAGCCCGACGAAAACGGCTGGCTGACGATGGAACTGCCCGTGGAACCGGGAGAATCGGCCGTCGGCGAACTACTGCGGTTCGGCGGGAACCTCGAAGTGCTCGAACCGCCGGAGCTGCGCGAGCGGCTGGCGGAGGAGATCAGGAAGATGGGCGCGGTTTATGGCTGACCTGGACGGCATCACGATCGGGATCACCGCGGAGCGGCGGGCCGACGACTTCATCGGCGCGCTGACCCGGCAGGGCGCGACGGTGCTGCACGCGCCCACCATCCGGATCGTCCCGCTGCCCGACGACACCGAACTGCGCGCGGCGACGGACGCCGTGCTGGCCGGGCCGGTCGGGTTCACCGCCGTCACCACCGGCGCCGGATTCCGTGGCTGGCTCTCGGCGGCCGAAGGCTGGGGACTGCGCGAGCCGTTGTTGGAACGGCTGGCGGCGTCGCGGATCTTCGCGCGCGGGCCGAAGGCGGTGGGCGCGGTGCGTGGTTTCGGCCTCCGGGAGGAGTTTTCCGCGCCTGAGGAGAGCAATGCCGAACTGTTCGAAGGGTTGCGCGACGCCGGGGTTCGCGGTGAACGGGTCGCGGTCCAGTTGCACGGCACCCTGCTGCCCGAACTCACCGCGTCACTGCGGGACGCGGGCGCGGACGTCGTCCAGGCGCAGCCCTATCGCTGGCTTTCGCCCGCGGACGTCGCACCTGTGCACGAACTCGTCGAAAGCGTGATCGCCGGACGTGTGCACGCTCTGGCCTTCACTTCCGCGCCGGCGGCGGCGAACCTGCTCATCCTGGCGGGCCCGCGTCGTGAAGAACTCCTTGCCGCACTGCGAGGTCCGGTGCTGTGCGCGTGCGTCGGGCCGGTGACCGCGGCGCCGTTGGAAGCCGCCGGGGTGCCGACCGTGCAGCCCGAACGTCAGCGGCTCGGCGCGCTGGTCAAACTTCTCGTCGCGGAACTGCGCATTCGGCCGTCTTGACGCGGGAAGTCCGCTTTGCCAGGCTCGACACATCGGACGCGGGGAGGGCGGCGGATGTCCGAGTCTCAATCGGTCACGTTCGTGCGCGCGATGTTGCGAAAGGGCTCTTCGGTCCTGTCGGCCAGCCCGGCCGACGAAGCACCCGACCCGGATTCGGTGCCGGACTGGCGCTATCGTGAGGACTCCGCGGACACGCTGCTGACGCGCGCGATCCGTTATTCCGCGCTCGGCCCGATCTTCTACCGCGTGGCCGCGTTTCCGAAGGTGTACATCGGTTTCCTGGTCGCGAACGGCTCGGCGGGCATCGTGCCGGTGCTGGGCACGACGATCATCGGGATGCTGCTCAACGCCTTCGCGGTGTGGTGGGTGGTGCGCGGCCGCGGGATCCGGGCGAAGACGTCCGGGCGGCTGATGTACGCGGATCTCGTCGTGGGCGTGGTGCTCACGACGATCGTGGCCGCCGCGGCGCCCACTGAGATCCAGCCGTTCGCCATCGATGTCGCGTGGACGTGGATGGTCGGGACGGTGGCGTTGTGGACGCTGTCGTTCGGCCTGCCCGCCGCTTGTCTGCTGCTGATCGCGGCCGTGCCGTTCCGGGCCTTCCTGACCTGGGCCGGCGGGCTGCCGCTCGACCATCCGCTCGCGATGAGCCGATCGGTGGGGTGCATGGTCGCGCTCGTCGTGGCGATGGTGACCACGGCCGGGATCCTGATCCTGCTCGGGGTCGGGACCCGGTTCGCGCTGGGCATCGGGATGCGCCGGGGGCAGCGCGCCGAACGTCTGCGGACCCAGCGGGTGATGCACGATTCGGTGTTGCAGACGCTGGAGGCGATGGGGCTCGAAGCGCCGGACGACGATTCCGCCGCCGCGGAACGGCTCGCGGAGATGCGCGCGACGGCGCGGGCGCAGGCGGCCGAACTCCGGCGCGAACTGACCGGCCCCGACGCGCCCTCGGCCCGGGGCCTCGCGGCGGACCTCGCCGAGGTCGCCACCGAAATGGCGCGCGACGGCCTCCGGACCCAGCTCGTCGCCGCCGAGACCGAAGAGGACTACCGCCTCTCGCACGCGCGCCGGACCGCCATCCGTGACGCCGTCCGCGAAGCGCTCCGAAACACCGTGAAGCACGCCGGGACGAAACAGGTCGTGCTTCGCGTCGAGGAGTGCGAAGGCGGCGTCGCGGTCATCGCGCGGGATCAGGGGACCGGTTTCAGCATGCTGGACCGGCCGCCGGGCTTCGGGATCAGCCAGTCGATCATGGCGCGGCTGGCGGAGGTCGGCGGGCGGGGGACGATCGATTCGCAGCCGGGGCGGGGGACTCGGGTGACGCTTTGGGTTCCGCACTGAGGTCTTTGGTTCTGTTTGGCGCGCGTGAAGGCCTCCTTGAGGGACCCAGAGTCCGTGAAGGCCTCCTTCACTACCTTGAGGGTAGGTAAGGAGGCCTTCACGTACTTCCCGGGCGGGAGCAAGGGACCTTTGCTCTCGCTTGGTTAGCATGGCTACGTAAGTGGTAGCAAAGGTCCCTTGCTCCCTTTTCGCAGGTCAGGCTCTGCTAGTGCAGATGTCGATGTCTCAAAGGGGCCCTTCAGGACGTCCAACGTCCCAAAGGTGGCCTTCAGGGCGTGCCCCATGTCATGAAAGGGTCGTTCAGGACACAAAACGTCCTGAACGACCCTTTCATGACACAACGCGAGAAGCGCTCAGTCCTCCTCGGCAGGAGCCTCCCCAGCCTCCGCCTGCCGCATCGCCTCACGCCCAGCGGCCTCTTCGCTGACCCCCTGCCGCCAGTACCCCGTGAAGCAGATCGCCCGCTTGTCGATCCCGCGCTCCCGCACGAGGTGACGCCGCACCAGCTTCACCATGTTCGCCTCGCCGGAGATCCACGCGTAGGCCGTCCCGCCCGGCAGCTCCGCCTTCCGCACGGCCTCCAGGACCGCCGAGCCGACGTCACCGGAACCCCGCACCACCCAGTGCAGTTCCACGGTTCCCTGGGTTTCGAAGACCTGCCGGTCTTCGCGATCACTGATCTCGATGTAGACCAGCGCTCGCGTTCCGGCGGGCAGCGCCTCGACGATCGCGCCGATCGCCGGGATCGCGGTCTCGTCGCCGATCAGCAGTTGCCAGTTCGTCTCCGAAGGCACGTTGTAGAGCCCGTGCGGCCCCAGGAAAGCGACCCTGTCGCCCTCGGAGGCGCGCGAAGCCCACGCGGAGGCGGGGCCTTCGTCGCCGTGCAGCACGAAGTCGATGTCGACCTCCTGTACGGACGGCCGCAGCGCGCGCACGGTGTACGTGCGCATCGGCGGGCGGACGTCGTCGGGCATCGCGAGGTAGGTCCGGTACCAGGAAAGCACTTCGTCGCCGGTCAGCGGCGCGGGCAGCACGGGCTCCGCCTGGCCGGGCTGCGGGAAGAACACCTTCAGGTACTGGTCGGGCGCCTGGTCCACCAGCGACGCCCCCGAGAAGGTCACCCTGCTCATATGCGGGGTGAGCCGCCTGACGCCGGTCACCTTCGCCTCGATGTAACTCATTAGGCGAGGCTAACCTAAAAGAGGGCGCCAGAACCAGCGTCGTCGGCGGGATCACGTTGCCACCGGTATTTCCGCAGGTCGACGCGCTGTCCGTCGGACATGACGCCTTCCGCCCGCAGTCGTTGGAGCTGCTCGTCGACCAGATGCGGAGCGGGTGTCCCGTCGGCCCGCAGAATGCGGTGCCAGGGCAGGTCCTGTCCGTCCTCGCCGAGGATCCGGCCGACCAGCCGCGGCGACGGCGCGCCCGAAACCGACGCTATATCCCCATAAGTCGCGACCGAGCCGGCGGGCACGCTCGCGATGACCTCGCGCACCCGCTCGTGCAGTTCGTCATCCATGGGACCACTTTGCCGTGCCGCTGCGAGGTTGTGTCGGCGGGGCGTGGTTCCATCGTGGGCGTGAACGGGCGGCGAACAGCGGCAGGAACCGACGCGCGGCTGGTCCGCACGCCGGTCACCGGCACGCCGTCCTTCCAGTGGGATTCCGGCGCCCGCCGCCTGCTGGCCGCCCCGGACGGGTTCCGCAGGGTCCTCGGCGGCCCCGGCACGGGCAAGACGGCCTTGCTGGCGTCGGCGGCGTCGCGGCGCATCGCGGAGGGCGCGAACCCGGAGAGCGTGCTCATCCTGACCACCTCCCGCAAGGCGGCCGAGGTCCTGCGCGCCGACATCACGCATCGGCTCACCACCGATCCGGAAGAGGATCCGCTGCCGCGCACGATCCGTGAGCCGCTCGTGCGCACGGTGCATTCGTACGCGTACGCGCTGTTGCGGATGGAGGCGCAGGCCGACGACCTCCCGCCGCCCCGCCTGCTGGCCGGGGCGGAGCAGGACGTCGTCGTCCGCGATCTGCTCGCCGGTGACCTCGAGGAGGGCGCGCTCGACTGGCCGGAGCAGCTGCGCCCCGCGCTGAGCGTCCCCGGTTTCGCCGAGGAACTGCGAGACCTCCTGCTCCGCGCCGCCGAACGCGGGCTCGGCCCGGAGGATCTGGTCGAGCTCGGCAGGCGCCGCGGCCGCGAGGAGTGGATCGCGGCCGGACGCTTCTGGAGCCAGTACGAAGAGGTCACCCTGCTGCAGGGCGCGGGCGGCAACGCGCTCGGCGTGGCGAGCGCGCCCGCGCTGGACGCGGCGGAGCTCGTCACTTCCGCCCTGCTCGCGCTGGAGGACGATCCCGAACTGCGGGAACGCGAGCAGCGCCGCGTCCGGCACCTGTTCGTCGACGACGCGCAGCATCTCGACCCGCTGCAGACCCAGCTCGTCCGGCTCATCGGGCACGCGGCCGACGAGTTCGTCGTCGCGGGCGACCCCGATCAGTCCGTGTTCTCCTTCCGCGGCGCGGATCCCCGCCTGTTCGCCGACGCGGACGAGGACGGCGAGCGCACGGTCCTGCTGACCACGGCGCATCGGCACGCCCCGGTGATCCGCACGGCCGTCACGAAACTCGGTTCCGTGCTGCCCGGTTCGTCGCCGCAGCGCAAGCTCGTCGACGCGCCGGACGCCGAGGGCGGTGTCGTCCGTGTCCGCCTGATGCCGACCCCGGCCGCCGAGGCGAGCTGGATCGCCGATCAGCTGCGCCGCGCGCATCTCGTCGACGGCGTGCCGTGGTCGGAGATGGCGGTGCTCGTCCGGTCGCCCGCCCGTACTTTCCTTGTATTGCAACGTGCTTTGCGCGCGGCAGGTGTGCCGATCGGTTCGGCCACCGAGGAGCTGCCGCTCGCGAAGCAGCCCGCGGTTCGTCCTCTGCTGGCGATGCTGAGGCTCGCCGCGGACCCGGAACTGCTCGACGTCGACCTCGCAGAGATGCTGCTCTCCTCGCCCTTGGGTGGCGCGGATCCGCTCGCCCTGCGGCGGCTGCGGCGCGGTTTGCGCAGGCTGGAGCTCGCGGGTGGCGGGCAGCGGTCGAGCGACGAGCTGCTGGTGGAAGCCTTGCGTACCAACGATGTCCTCACCGGTCTCGCCGAAGCCGAGGCGCTGCCGATGCGCCGGATCGGTGGCCTGCTGCACGCGGCGCACCAAGCCGTGGTGCGCGGTGACGGCGTCGAGCAGGTGCTGTGGGATCTGTGGCAGGCCAGCGGTCTGGAACAGCGTTTGCTGCGGTTGGTCGATCGTGGCGGATCGCTGGGCTCCCAAGCGGACCGCGACCTCGACGCGATCGTCGCGCTCTTCGACGCCGCCGGTCGTTATGTCGACAGATTGCCGAAGGCAAGTGTCGCCTCGTTCGCGGATTACCTGTCCTCGCAGAACATCGCGGGTGACACGCTGGCCCCCGCCGCTATGAAGAGCGACGGCGTTTCGCTGCTCACGGCGCACGCGTCCGCCGGTCGTGAGTGGACGGTCGTGTCGATCGCCGGTGTCCAGGAGGGCAGCTGGCCGGATTTGCGGTTGCGCGGTTCCGTGCTCGGCGTCGAGCGGCTGGTCGACCTCATGTCCGGCGTCGACGACGAAAAGGTGTCCGCCACCGCGCCGATCCTCGCCGAAGAGCGGCGGCTGTTCTATCTCGCCGCGAGCCGTGCGCGGAAAACGCTGCTGGTCAGCGCGGTCGCGGGGGAGGACGAGCAGCCCTCACGCTTCATCGACGACCTGGAGGAGAACGGCGCGGACGACGGCGGCCTCGACTCGCGGATGAAACCGGCGGGACGTTCGCTGGTGCTGGCCGAACTCGTCGGTGAGCTGCGCGAAGTCGTCTGTGACGAGTCGAGCGATCCGGAAAGGCGGCAGCGGGCGGCCCGACAGCTCGCGAAACTGGCCGCCGCCGGGGTGCCGGGCGCGCATCCGGGCACCTGGTACGGCCTGCTGGAACCCTCGACCGCTGAACCCGTGCACGGGCCGGGCGACCTGATCCGCATCTCACCGTCCACTGTGGAGGTTCTGGTCAAATGCCCGCTGCGGTGGCTGATCGAACGCCACGGCGGCAGTGACCCGGCACAGCTCGCGGCGGTCACCGGGACACTCGTGCACGGGCTCGCGCAGGCGGTCGCCGGCGGCAGCAGCGACGAGCAGATCCGCGCGGCTCTCGACGAGGCCTGGGTGCGGGTCGACGCCGGGGCGCCCTGGTTCTCGCGCCGCGAGCGGTCGCGGGTCGAGCAGATGCTGCGGAACTTCATCTCCTGGCTGGAATCCAGCCGCAAGGAGCTGATCGAAGCCGGTGTGGAGCAGGACATCGAGGTCGAGCTGCCGGTCGGCGACAGTGACACCAGCGACGTCCGCGTGCTTCTGCGCGGCCGCGTCGACCGCGTGGAGATGGACAAGGACGGCCGTCCGGTCGTCATCGACATCAAGACCGGCAAGGTGCCGATCTCCGCCGCCGACGCCGAACAGCATCCGCAGCTGGCCGCGTATCAGCTCGCCGTGCTGCTCGGCGCGGTCGAGGGCGGTTCGAAACCCGGCGGCGCACGGCTGGTCTACGTCGCGAAGTCCAACAACAAGACCGGATCCACCCAGCGCGAGCAGGCGCCGCTGGACGAGGACGGCGGCAAGCAATGGCTTGAGCTGGTGCGTTCGGCGGCGGGCTCCGCCGCGGGCCCGGAGTACGGCGTCACCGAGAACCCGGACTGTGATCGTTGCCCGGCAAGGGGTTGCTGTCCGCTGCGCCCCGAGGGCAGGCAGGTGACCGGTCCTTGATCTCCGAACTCCAGCGCCGCCAGGTCGAGCCGGGTGAGATCGCCCGCGCGCTCGGCCTGCACAGCCCGACCGACGAGCAGGCCGAGGTCATCGCCGCGCCCATCGAGCCGTCGCTGGTCGTCGCCGGCGCGGGCGCGGGCAAGACCGAGACGATGGCCGCGCGCGTCGTCTGGCTGGTGGCCAACAGTGTCGTCCCGCCGGAACGCGTGCTCGGCCTGACCTTCACCCGCAAGGCCGCCCGCCAGCTCGCCGACCGTGTCCGCACCCGGTTGCGCCGCCTGGTCGGTTCGGGCCTGCTCGACAAGATCGACCCGACCGGTGATCTGCGCACGACGGTGACCGCGGGCGAACCGACGGTGCTCACCTATCACGCGTATGCCGGACGGCTGCTGTCCGAACACGGCCTGAGACTGCCCGTCCAGCCCGGTGTCCGGCTGCTTTCGGAGACGTCTTCCTGGCAGTTCTCGCATCGTGTCGTGTCCACTTGGGACAACGACCTCGACACCGATCGCGTGCCCTCCACGGTGACCGCGCAGTTGCTGGCGCTGGCGGGGGAGCTCGGCGAGCATCTGGTCGAGACCGAAAGGCTGGCGCAGTACACGTCTTGGCTGTGCGAGGTCATCGAGAACGCGCCGCGGGCGAAGGGGCAGCGCGCGTCGCTGCCGCAGAAGCTGGCCGAAGTCATGACGGCGCAACGGTTCCGGCTCGCGCTCCTGCCGCTGGTCGAGGCGTACCACGCGCGGAAACGGGCGGAAGGCGCGCTCGACTTCGCCGACCAGATGTCGCTGGCCGCGCAGCTCGCCAGCAGCTATCCGGCGGTGGTCGCGGGGGAACGCGAGCGTTACGGCGCCGTCCTGCTCGACGAGTACCAGGACACCGGGCACGCCCAGCGGATCCTGCTGCGTTCGCTGTTCGGCGGCGTCGAACATCCGCCGATGCCGGTGACCGCGGTGGGCGACCCGGCGCAGGCCATCTACGGCTGGCGCGGGGCGAGCGCGGCGAACCTGCCCCGCTTCACCACGGACTTCCCGCGTGACAACGGCGAACGGCTCGTCCCGGCCCTGGATTTCGGGCTGCTGACCAGCTTCCGCAACCCGCCCGAGGTGCTCGAACTCGCGAACGCGATCTCGGAACCGTTGCGGGAACGCGGTCTCGGTGTCGCGCGGCTGCGTGCGCTGGAAGGCGCGGGAACCGCCGACATCGCCGCCGCGCTGCTGCCGGATATCCGCGCCGAACGCGAGTGGGTGGCCGACGCGGTGGCGAAACGCTGGTTCGAAACCATGGAGGAGACCGGCAAACCGCCGACCGCGGCGGTGCTGGTGCGCCGTCGTGCCGACATGGCACCGATCGCCGCGGAGATGCGGGCGCGCGGGCTCCCGGTGGAGGTCGTCGGTCTCGGTGGTCTTCTCGACGAACCCGAGGTCGCGGATCTGGTGAGCACGTTGCGGGTGCTCGCCGACCCGCTCGCGGGCAGCGCGGCCGCCCGGCTGCTGACCGGGGCGCGCTGGCGGATCGCGGCGGCCGACCTCGCGGCGTTGTGGCGCCGGGCAGGCGAGCTCTCGTCGCCGGTGCCGCCGTCGGGGAAGTCCGATGTGGACGAACCGGTCCTGGTGACCGAGCGGGTCGAGCAAGCGGGGCTCGCCGACGCCATCGACGATCCCGGGGCGCCGGAACGCTATTCACCCGAGGGCTACCGGCGGATCCGGCGGATCGGCGCCGAGCTCTCGGCGTTGCGACGGCGGCTGGACCAGTCGCTGCCCGAACTGGTCGCCGACGTGGAACGCACGATGCTGCTCGACGTCGAGTCCCTGGCCCGCCCCGGCCCCGCCGGACGCGCGCACTTGGACGCCTTCGCCGACGTCGTCACGGATTTCGCCGAGACCTCGCCGACGGCCACCCTTCTGTCCTTTGTGGACTATCTGAACACGGCCGCGCACGCGGAAGACGGGCTCACCCCCGGCGAGGTGGAGGTGGTCCCGGATCGGGTCCAGGTGCTGACGGTGCACTCGGCCAAGGGGCTGGAATGGCGCATCGTCGCGATCCCGCATCTGGTCAAGGAGGTCTTCCCGGGGCGGCGGCGTTCTTCGTCGTGGCTGCGGACGTCGACCTCGTTGCCCGCCGCGCTCCGCGGCGACTCGGAGGACCTGCCGGAGCTGCGGATCCCCGAAGGCGCGGACCGCAAGGAAGTCCAGGAAGCGCTGGAACTGCACGAAGAAGGCTTCGTCGCGCGTGAAGCCGACGAGGAGCGGCGGCTTTGCTACGTCGCGCTGACCCGCTCCGAGCACACCATGCTGATCTCCGGCCATTGGTGGAACGAGAGCAGCGCGCGGCCGAAGGGCCCGTCGGAGTTCTTGCTGGAAATCGGCGAGGTGATGCGGGCGAACTCGGTCGGCCGGATCGAGCACTGGGCCGACGAGCCCGAGACCGACGGCGAGAACCCGCTGGTCGCCGACTCGCGCCGGTCGCGATGGCCGGTCGATCCGCTGTGGCCGCGGCGCGAGGGCGTCACGAACGGCGTCGACATGGTGCTCGGGGCGATGGAAGACGCCGAGCATGCCGAGGAGGAGGAAGAGGACGATCCGGACGGCTGGATCTCCGACACCAAGGTGCTGCTGGAGGAGCGGGCACGGGCGCGGGACCGCGTGCAGCAGGTCGTCCTGCCGCCGCATCTCTCGGTGAGTCAGCTGGTCGAGCTGTCGGCCGATCCCGCCGAGCTGGCCAAACGGCTGCGACGGCCGCTTCCCGTACGCCCCAACACCTACGCGCGGCGGGGGACGGCGTTCCACGGCTGGCTGGAGCAGCGGTTCGGCGGCGAGCAACTGCTGGAGATCCACGACCTGCCGGGGGCGGCGGACGTCGACGAGGCGCCCGACACCGAGCTGGAGGCGCTGCAGGCCGCGTTCGAGAAGAGCGAGTGGGCGCATCGGGTTCCGCACGCGGTCGAGGTGCCGTTCTCGGCGGACGTCGTGGGCGTGACGGTGCGCGGGCGCATGGACGCCGTGTTCGCCGACGCGGACGGCGGCTGGACCGTCGTCGACTGGAAGACCGGTGCCGTCCCGGAGGCCGACCGGCTCGAATCGCTGGCCGTGCAGCTGGCGGCGTACCGGCTGGCGTGGGCGGCCTTGAAGAACATCCCGGTGGAGAAGGTGCGGGCGGCGTTCCACTACGTGAAACACGACAAGACCGTCCGCCCGGCGGATCTGCTGGACGCCGAAGGACTACGGCAGCTCCTGCGGAGCGTCCCGACGGTCTAGGCGCGGTCGCGGACCTTCAGAGCCCAGGCCACCAGCGGGATCTGAAGCGGGACGCGGGCCCAGAAGGCCGCTCGCCAGTGCTTCGGGGCCTTCCGGCGGTCGGCGTCGACGGCCATCTTCACGTTCCCCGGCAGGACCACGACGAACAGCAGCGCAGCCGCGAGCCCGCCGAGCCGCCTGGTCTTCGGGTTCGCGACCGCGGCGGCCACGCCCAGCTCGGCGACGCCGGAACCATAGGTCCAGGCGCGAGGGGAGCCGGGAAGCTGCTTCGGGATGATGGCGTCGAACGGTTTCGGCTGGACGAAGTGCAGCACACCGGCCACGCCGAGCAGACCGGCGAGGAAATGGGCGGGCCGCTGAGACGGTCGGGAATCCGAAGACATGCCCTGAGCTTCGCATACCGAGCTGAACGGAACGTTCTTCGGCTATCCTCCCGACCGTGAGTGACGCGGACCAGGCCGGAGCCTGTGCATGAGGGTTCTCAAGCGTTTCCCGGTCAGGCTGAGCGACCGCCCGGACCACGAGCTCGTCGGTGTGATCCGGATGCCGGAACTGACGGTCAGCCCGCTGCGGTCGATCCTCAAACGGATCATCGGCGCGGTGCTCGCCCTGCTCGCGACCGTGCTGATCGTCTACCTCGACCGGGACGGCTACCGCGACGCCAACGGCGACGGGCTCACCTTCCTCGACAGCCTCTATTACGCGACGGTGTCGCTGTCGACCACGGGTTACGGTGACATCGCGCCCGCGACGCCGTCCGCGCGGCTGGTGAACGTCCTGGTGATCACCCCGCTGCGGGTGCTCTTCCTCATCGTCCTGGTCGGTACCACACTCGAAGTGCTCACCGAGCGCTCGCGGCAGGCTTTCAAGATCCAAAAGTGGAGGACGAAGGTGCGGGACCACACGGTCGTCGTCGGATTCGGCACGAAGGGCCGGTCGGCGGTCAACGCGCTGCTCGGGGACGAGAACGTCGAACCCGACCACATCGTCGTCGTCGACACCGACCAGCAGGCCCTCGAAGCGGCCACGGCACTCGGGCTGGTGACCGTGCACGGCTCGGCCACCCGCGCCGACGTGCTGCGCGTCGCCGGGGTGCAGCGGGCACGGGCCGTCGTCGTCGCCCCGAACCGGGACGACACCGCCGTGCTGGTCACGCTGACCGCCCGTGAGCTGGCGCCGAAGTCGCACATCGTGGCGTCGGTGCGGGAGGCGGAGAACGTCCACCTGCTCAAGCAGTCGGGCGCGAACCAGGTCGTGGTGTCGAGCGAGACCGCCGGGCGCCTGCTCGGCATGGCGACGTCGACGCCGCTGGTGGTCGACATGGTCGAGGACCTGCTCACCCCCGAGTCCGGCCTCGCGATCGCCGAACGCCCGGTGGAACCGTCGGAAGAGGGCGGGTCGCCGCGGCATCTGCCGGACATCGTGCTGGGTGTCGTCCGCGACGGCGTGCTGTACCGGGTGGACGCGCCGCAGGCGGACGCGATCGAGCCGGGGGACAAGCTGCTGTACATCCGGAAGGTGACCTCTGCGGAGACGATCGAGCGGTAGCAGGGGCTATTTGCTATCACCCTGCCTGGACAAGTGGGCTCCTCTTGTTCTGCCGCTGCTACCACGCTCGCGGGCTCCTGTGTTTTGCCGCCAGGTTCTGGGAGCATGGCGTTCGTGCGCAAGCGATCGGACCCCGCCAGAGGGCTCACCCCGGGGTGGAACTCCCTGGCCGTGGCGGCCGGGGTCGGCCTGCTGGTGGTCTTCCTGGCCTGGCTCGCCGGGCCGGGGCTGTTCGGCATCTCGAACGAGACGAAGGGGACGACCGTGCGGGCGGAGGTCGTTCAGCCCGCACCCTGTACCGGCGGCGCCACCGAGAGGGTCAAGTTCGAATTCGGCGGCGCGCCCATGGAAGGTTCGCTCAACGGCTGCGGACACGGCCAGGGTGAGCGCATCGAGGTCGTCGTCCCGGACGGGGCCGCGGGGGACGCCGTGTCGGTGCACGCGGCCGACGCGACGGCCGGAGCGAGCGACGCCCGGCGGCCGCTCGGGCTGGCGCTGCTGGTGTTCAGCTGCTTCGCGGGCGGGATGTACGTGTTCCTGGTGTTGCGGGGGCCTCGGGTTCCGGTGACGGCCTGATCGTCGGTCCAGGTGGTCGTGAGTGGCGTATCGGGTTCTAACCCGAAACGCCACTCACGACCCCGGTGACCAGCCGCGCCCCACCAAGTACGTGAAGGCCCCCTTCATTGCGCTAGACGCAATGAAGGGGGCCTTCACGTACTAACGAGACTCAGGAAACGGCGCTCGAGGGAGCCGAGAAGGTGTTGCAGTCGGCGATCCGGTTGTTGCTCGCCCCCGCCCGCCACCACGACGCGTAGTGCGCGTTCGTCCCGTGGTCCTGGCTGCGTGAGGTGTTGTCGCCGCGGGTCTCCTGGTCGTTCCAGGCCTTGTTGTACATGTCCCGGCTGACCGTGCCGCCCTGGTCGACGTGCGCGCCGAGGAACATCCCGGAGAAGCACTGCGCCTGCAGTTCCTTGCGCCGCGACATCTCCAGCCCGGCGGGGCTGTTCTGGCCGGCGTCGTAGATCTTCTGCCAGGCGGCGTCCATCAGCCCGGCGACCTCCTGGACGTGATGTCCGTACTCGTGCGCGAAAAGGGCCAGGTAGACGCCGGGGTTGTTGCCGTACTGGTCGGTCTGGAGACCGCGGAACGGCACGTAGAGGTTGTTCTCGCAGTAGTACGCCGCCGTCGCGATGCCCACCTGGATGGTGCCGCATTCGGTTTCGAAGCTGGCCCCGGTCGGGAAGTGCAGGGCGGGCGGGGTGAACGGCAGGTCGTAGGCTTCGAGGAACGGGCCCCAGGCGTTGTCGAGGCATTTGCCCGCCGCGGTGAAGAACGCCTCGGCGGCCTGCTGGCTGCTCTGCCACTGCGGCAGCGTGCAGACCCGGTTCTGCAGGCCGGCGTTCGGGTCCTGGAGGATCGGGTGGTCACCGAGTTTGAGGATCTTCTGCGGCCCACTCGACGAAGACGGCGCCTTGGTCGGTGACGACGGGAACGGGTTCGTCGACGACGAGGGCGACGAAGACCCGCTCGGCGGCAGTCCGGCCTGCGAAGGCGTGTTCGGCAGGGTGCTGTAGCCCGCATTCGCTACGTGATCGGAGTCGTCACGATTGAGTGAAACGATCGCGACCAGGCCGAGGACCAGGACGGCGACCGCGCCGAGGCAGATACCGACGATCGCGCCAACGGACCGGCGTGGCGGCGGAGGCGGGAAGTGGTGCGGCGCGCCGTGCCACTGGGCAGGAGGCTGGCCGTGCACCGGCGGTGGCTGGACGGCGCCGCGTGGCGGCCACTGGCCGTGGGGCGGTTGCGTCATCAAGTCGGTCCCGGTGGTTCTAGGGGCGAACCGGGGGCACCCGGTCCGATGTTCAGCATAACGAGCTAACGGCGTCCCCACCCACAGCTCGGCTGCAGAGGGTATCCAGCGTGAGGCGAGCGGTCACCCATCAGTGTCGTCCCCCCAGCTCTGGCTGGGTGTCGGACCCTCTGGAAGAGTGTTCGTAAGCAACGTGAACGGGTAAGGGGCTGTCGCATGACGGAGACCGGCGGACCGTCCGGGCCGGAAGGCACCGAGACGCCGAAGCCGCAGGCGGACCAACCGGCACAGCCGCAGGCGGACTCGCCGACGCCGCCGCGGGGGGAAGCGGCGCAGCAGTGGCAGTCACCCTCCGGGGCGACGCCGCCGCCTCCGCTGCCGTCGTACCAGCCCCCGCCGCAGCAGCAGTACCCGAACTGGAAGGTCGGCCTCGGCAGGCCCGGCGTCATCCCGCTGCGCCCGCTGAACCTCACCGACATCCTCGACGGCGCGGTCACCACCATGCGGCGGTACTGGCGGATGGTCTTCGGTTCCGCCGCCGTGGTCGCGGTGCTCAGTGCGGGACTCAGCCTGATCGGGCTCCTGCTGATCGACACGTCGGGCGATTTGGAGCGGTTGCGCGATCTGGGGCCGGCGGCCACCGACCAGGAACTGCTGGACGCGATGCTGGGCGGCCTCGGCGGCACCTTGCTCGCGGCGCTCGTGTCGACCGTCGTCACCCTGCTCGGGACGACGCTGCTCACCGGATTCCTGACCATTCTGATGGGGAAGGCCGCGCTGGGTAAGCCGGTCGACTTCAAGGAGACCCTCAAGGAGGCGGCCTCCCGGCTGCTGCCGCTGCTCGGCCTGACCTTGCTCTACGCGCTGGCGACCATGGTCGCGTTCCTGTTCTGCGTCCTGCCCGCGGTCGTTCCCTTCACCTTCTGGGCGCTGGCCAGCCCGGCGCTGCTGCTGGAACGCGGCACCGTGCGGGAGTCGCTCCGCCGGTCGGTGAAGCTGGTTTCGGGAATGTTCTGGCGGGTCTTCGGGATCCTGTTGCTGACCGTGGTGATCTCAGGGTTCCTGAAGGGGATCATCGAGACGCCGTTCAGCTTCAGCGCGTTCCTGGGCATCTTCGGCAACATCGACGAGGTGTACATCCCGTCGACCGGTGATCTGGTCCTCCAGTCGGTGGGCACGATGATCGCCGAGACCATCGTCGGCCCGTTCACCGCGCTGGTCACCGTGATCCTCTACATCGACCAGCGGATGCGCCGCGAGGGCATGGACATCGAGCTGGCCCGCGCGGCCGGGATCCAGGCGCCGCCCCCGCCGCAGGCATGGTGACGCGCTTCCTCGCCGAGGTCCCGGTCGACATCGACCGGGACACCGCCCGGCTGCGCGCCGCCGAGGAGCTCTCGGGCCAGGCCTACCAGGCCGCGAGACCGAGCTGGCTGTCCGAGGCGTTCGACTGGGTGGTCGAGAAACTGCTGCGTTTCCTCGAAACGGTCAACGGAGCCGTGCCCGGCGGGATCTTCGCCGTGGTGCTGCTGGCCGTCGTGCTGATCGTGCTGGTGGTGGTGATCCGGCTGAAGTCCGGGCCGTTGGCGACGTCGGCCAAGAGCGGGCGCGCCGTGTTCGCCGGGCAGCGCAAGGCATCCGGTGAACACCGCAAGGCGGCCGAGGAGGCCGCGTCGCGGGGCGACTTCGACGACGCCGTCCGTGAACGGTTCCGTGCCGTGGTGCGGTCCTTGGAGGAGCGGGCGCTGCTGGACGAGAAGTCCGGGCGGACCGCGGACGAGGCCGCCATTGAAGCCGGGCGGCTGCTTCCCGACTTCGCCGAGCCCTTGCGCGCCGGCGCCCGGCTGTTCGACGACGTCCACTACGGCGGTATCCCGGCCACGGCGGACGGCTACCGGTCACTGTCCGATTTGGACGAACGCTGCCGTCGTGCCCGGCCCGTCGCCTTGGCGGCCGGATGACCTCGGTCTCGCCCGACGCCCGCCGGATCTGGCGCGGGGTGCGGCTCCCGCTCGCGGTGGTCCTCCTGATCGTGCTGACCGGCACGCTGCTCGTGCTCTTCCAGGGCGAGCGGACCACCGGCGCGCTCGAACCGGGTTCCTACGAGCCCGCCGGCGGCCGCGCGCTGGCGACCCTGCTGGAACGGGAAGGCGTCAAGATCCCGATCGTGCGCACCGCCGCCGAGGCCAAGGGGGTCGCGAGGGAAGCGACGGTCCTGATCACAAAACCCGATTACGTGCCCAAGAGCACATTCGCGGAGATCCGCCAGAGCGCCGAGCACGTCGTGCTGGTGCAGCCGAGCTCCGGCACGGTCGAGGAAGTCCTTCCCGGCGTGCGGGTGAGCGGCCAGGTCGAGACCGAGACCCGCTCGCCGGATTGCGAGGCCGCGGATCCCGTCGCGGCGGGGAGCGCGACGATGGGCGGCCTGACGTATTCGGCCACGCAGCCGCGGGCGCTGGAATGCTACGGCGGTACGTATCTCGAGGTTCCGAGTCCACAAGGGACGGTGACGGTGCTCGGCACCCCCACCCCGCTGACCAACGACTGGCTGGCCGACGAAGGCAACGCGGCGCTGGCGATGCGGATGCTCGGCAAGCACGAGCGGCTCGTCTGGTACCTGCCGACGCCCGCCGACCCGTCGCTGGAGCCCGAGAAGAAGCCGCTGTCCGAACTGATCCCGGCGGGCTGGTCGTACGCGGCACTGCAGGCCGGCGTCGCGGTGGTACTGCTGGCGCTGTGGCGTTCGCGGCGATTGGGCCCGGTGGTGACCGAGCCGATCCCGGTCGTGGTCCGCGCGGCCGAGGCCACCGAGGGCAGGGCGAGGTTGTATCGCAAGGCGAAGGCCGCCGCGCACGCCGGGGAAACCCTGCGTGAGGCGGCTCGCACGCGGCTCCGGCCGTTGCTGGGGCTCACCCGCGACGCCGAACCGGCCGCTCTGGTGGAGTCCGTCGCCGTACGGACCGGCCGGGCACCCGCCGAAGTCGGCGCGCTGTTGTACGGGGACCCGCCGGCGGACGACGCCGCGCTGGTGCGGCTGGCGGACGGACTCGATGTCGTGGAACGAGAGGTGGAGCGGTCTTGAGTAGCGATCAGTCCAGTATGGACGGTGCGGCCGATGCCAGGGCGGCGCTGATCGCCCTGCGCGCCGAGGTCGGAAAGGCCGTGGTGGGCAACGACGCGGCCGTCACCGGGCTCATCATCGCGTTGCTGTGCCGGGGACACGTATTGCTCGAAGGCGTTCCCGGGGTGGCGAAGACGTTGCTGGTGCGGGCGCTGGCGGCCGCGCTGGACCTGGAGACGACCCGGGTGCAGTTCACGCCGGACCTCATGCCGGGCGACATCACCGGTTCGATCGTCTACGACGCGCACAGCGGCGAGTTCTCCTTCCGCGAGGGCCCGGTGTTCACGAACCTGTTGCTGGCCGACGAGATCAACCGCACACCGCCGAAAACGCAGTCTTCGCTGTTGGAGGCGATGGAGGAGCGTCAGGTCTCCAGCGACGGCAAGACGCGCCCGCTGCCCGACCCGTTCATCGTCATCGCGACGCAGAACCCGGTCGAATACGAAGGCACGTACCCGCTGCCCGAGGCGCAGCTGGACCGGTTCCTGCTGAAGCTGACCATGCCGATGCCGTCCCGGGAGGACGAATTCGGCATCCTTTCCCGGCACGCGCAGGGTTTCGACCCGCGTGACCTCGGCGCGGCCGGGGTCGCGCCGGTCGCCGGGATCGCCCAGCTCGACGCCGCGCGCCGCGCCGTCGCCGGGGTCACCGTGCGGCCCGAGGTGCTCGCCTACATCGTCGACGTCTGCCGGGCGACACGGTCGATGCCGTCCGTGCGGCTCGGGGTCTCCCCGCGTGGCGCGACCGCGCTGCTGGCGGCGACCCGGGCGTGGGCGTGGCTCGCGGGCCGTGACTACGCCACCCCGGACGACGTCAAGGCCTTGGCGCGGCCGTCCTTGCGGCACCGTCTCGACCTGCGGCCCGAGGCCGAACTCGAAGGCGCGACCGCCGACGGCGTGCTGGACCGCGTCCTCGCGTCCGTACCCGTTCCGCGCTGATGGCCGTCACCGGGCGGCTCGGGCTGCTGGCGCTCCTCGCGGCGCCGGCGGTCGGTTTCCTGCTGCCCTCGTGGGCCGGGATCGGGCTGGCCGCGGCGGTGCTGTTGCTGGTGGTGGTGCTGGATCTCATCCTCGCCGGGAGTGTGCGACGGCTTCAGTTCGCGCGGTCCGGCGCGACGTCCGTGCGGCTGGGGGAGGAGTGCGAGGTCACGCTCACCGTGGCCAATCCCGGCGGCCGCCCGGTGCGCGCGTGGCTTCGCGACGCCTGGCCGCCCAGCGCCGGCGCGGACGACCGGCACCGCCTGACGTTGCCCCCGGGCGAACGCCGGGTCGTGACCACGCGGCTCCTGCCGGCCCGTCGCGGCGACCGGACGGCGGTCCGGGTCACCGTCCGGTCGACCGGGCCGCTGGGGCTCGCCGCGAGGCAGGGTTCGCACGACGTGCCGTGGACCGTGCGGGTGCTGCCGCCGTTCCACAGCCGCAAGCATCTGCCGTCGCGGCTGGCGCGGCTGCAGCAGCTCGACGGCCGCAACGCGGTGCTGATCCGGGGCCAGGGCACGGAATTCGACTCCTTGCGCGAATACGTGATCGGCGACGACGTCCGGTCGATCGACTGGCGGGCTTCGGCGCGCGCGTCGGATGTCATGGTGCGGACCTGGCGCCCCGAACGCGACCGGCACGTGGTGCTGGTGCTCGACACCGGCCGCGTTTCGGCGGGCCGGGTCGGGGACGCGCCGCGCCTCGACGCGGCGATGGACGCGGCCCTGCTGCTGGCCGTGCTCGCCTCCCGCGCGGGTGACCGCGTCGATCTCCTGGCGTACGACCGGCAGGTCCACGCGGCGGTCCAGGGATCTACGGATCTGTTGCCCGCCTTGGTGAACGCGATGGCGCCGCTCGAACCGTCGCTGGTCGAGACCGACGCGCGGGGAATGGTCGCGGAGGTGTTGCGGCGCACCCGGCGGCGCGCGCTGGTCGTCCTCCTGACCGGGCTGGACGCGGCGCCGCTGGAGGAAGGCCTGTTCCCGGTGTTGTCGAAGCTGACCTCGCGGCACCAGCTGATGATCGCTTCGGTCGCGGACCCGCGGGTCGCCGAGATGGCGGCGGGCCGCGGCGACGCGGAAGCCGTCTACGACGCGGCCGCGGCCGAGCGGGTGCTGGCCGAACGGCGCCAGGTCACCGCGCGGCTGGCGCGGCACGGGGTCGAGGTCGTCGACGCCGTGCCCGAAGATCTGCCGCCGCGGCTGGCGGACCGGTATCTCGCGCTGAAGGCGGCCGGACGGCTTTGACGCCGAACCCGATGGAGTGGTGCCGGTTGGCGTGCGGGCGCGCGGACGGTTAGCTCGGAAGTCCGGACCGACGCGATGGGGGTCAGATTTGCGCAAGCTCGTGCTGTTCTTCGCGGTACTTCCGGCGGTGCTGCTCGTGTCACCGGCTTCCGCGCAGCCCGCCGGGAAGCCCGTCCACCTCGCCGACGGCGGCGGGACCGTCTCCTTGGCCGCGGCCGACGGCAAGCTCTCCCTCGCCGACGCGAAGGACGCCAACGCGCAATGGGTGTACGACAAGGCGGCGCTGTCGTACAAGCATGTCGCGAGTGGACAGTGCCTGGCGGCGATCAGCCCCGTCGACGGGGTCGGCGTCAAACTCGTGGCGTGCGACGGCAAGGACCGTCTCCAGCAGTGGCGCCGCAACGCCGGGCTGCCCGGGCTGGTGCTGCTGGCGAACGTGGCGACCGCGCGCTGCCTGACCGCGGAGGCGCCGACGGTGGGAGCGCGTCTGTATCAGGAGGTCTGTTCCCTGCCAGGACTGTCCAACACCTGGGCGGCCGGGGTGCGGACACTCGCGATCCTGTCGGGGAACGGGCAGCGGCTGTCCACGAAGACGCCCGGGCAGCCGTTCGTGGTGCGCGTGATCGGGGAGAACGGCCAGCCCGCGGCCGACGTGCCGGTGAACTTCTTCGTCCGCGCGGCACGGCCGAAGAACGTGCTGGTCTTCGAAGGCGGCGCCGAGACGGCGACGGCCAAGACCGGCGCCGACGGTTCGGCGACGAGCCCGAAGATCGTGCTGACCGAACCGGGCGAATTCGAGATCCGGTTCACCGGCAGCGCGAGCCTGGAGGACGGGAACAGCATCACCTTCGAGGGCAGCTGCACCTGCTGAGCGGGGTCGTGAGTGGCGTTTCGGGTTCTAACCCGAAACGCCACTCACGACCCACTCAGCCCACGCGGGACTTAAGCCACCAGCGCGAAACTCGAGTAGTACTCACCCGACGGATCCCGCGAGCCGCTCCGGTCCGGGCTGACCTCGGCGCCGACCCAGCCCTGGAACGCGCCCGCGTCGTCGATCACCTGCAGCAGCGGGCGGACGTGACTGTTGCCGAGGTAGCAACCGTTGTAGGACAGGCATTCGCACCAGAACTCGTAGCTGTTGCGCCGTCCGCCGAAAGCGTCGCTCAGGTAGTAGAACCGCCTGTCGCCGGTGTCGATGATCTTCTTCGCGCAGGCCTCGTATCCGGGGCCGGCGGGGCAGCAGGAGGACGGGTCGCATCCGGAGTCGTACTGCACGTACCCGAGACAGGAGCCGTCGTCGCACTTGTTCCACCCCGGGCCGACGCCCAAAGCACCGCTGCTGCCGCGGGTCCAGTTCGTGATCGCGCGGCGGTTCACGCCCTGCCCTTCGAGCAGGTACGACCGCTGGGTCGCGCGGACCGAGCTCATCGGGGCCTTGCTGGTCTGCGCGAGGGAGGCGTTGCTGCCGTAGGCGATGCCGCTGGTGATCGAGTAGTTGTCGCTTACCAGTTGCAGACGTCCGAGACCCGGCCTCGGCTCCGAAACGGCCCACGTCTCCGTGAGGTTCACGGGAGTGGTGGTGCCGTCGACGGTGCTGCTGGTCCAGGTGATGGCCACCTGGCCGGAGTTCTCGGTGTAGGTGCCGGTGAAATGGCCGTTCGGGGCGCCGGTGAAGCCGGGCGCGGTCTTGATCGGGCAGTTGTTGCGGGGATTGGTGCCCGGCGCCCAGTCACCGCAGTAATAGACGTCGCCGCTGTCGACCGGGACCGGGAAGCCCGCCTGGCTCCAGGTCCAGAAGTTGTGCGCGACGGTGTTGTCGGCCGAGTTGAACACGAGATAGCCGAGGCGGACGTAATTGCGGTCGGCGTCGGTCCGGAATCCGCCGACGCTCACCACCCAGTTCTGCTTGCCCGACGGCGCGGACACGGTCCGAGCCTGGGACGCGCCGACGAGGAGCGTCGAGGCGAGTACGGACAGGACGACGATCGCGAAGGCGCGTAACCGTTTTCTCCCCATGAAAGGAGCTAACCAGGTCAGCCCGCTTCCGGTCGAGAATCTCCAGCGTATCGCCAGTCGACATCACCCACTTCGCCCGCTTTCGCGGCGCGACGCCCGACGACGAACACGTAAAGTAAGAACGCGACCTCGGCGATTACTCCGATTCCTATGCGGGCCCAGGTCGGCAGGCCCGACGGGGTCACAAAACCCTCGATCACGCCGGAGATCAGCAGTACGACGGTCAGTCCCAGCGCCATCACCACGACCGAGCGCCCCTGTTCGCCGAGCGCCGCCGTCCGGGAGCGGCGGCCGGGGTCGATGACCGTCCAGCCGAGCTTGAGGCCCGTCCCGGCCGCGACGAAGACCGCGGTCAGCTCCAGCAGGCCGTGGGGCAGGATCAGCCCGAAGAACACGTCGAGCCGTCCGGCGGAGGACATCAGCGCCGCGCCGATCGCGAGGTTCAGCGAGTTCGCCCAGAGCGCGTAGATCACCGGGACGCCCAGCACCACGCCGAGGAACAGACAGGTCGCGGCCACCCACGCGTTGTTGGTCCAGACGCGCGCGGCGAAGGAACCCGCGGGGTCGGACGTGTAGTACGTCTCGTACTTCCCGCCCGGCGCGGTCAGGTCCTTGAACTCCTCTGGCGAGGCCAGCGACGCGAGCACCTGCGGGTCTCCGGCGATCCACACCGCCGCGATCGCCATCACCGCGATCGACGCCGCCGACGACGCCAGCCACCAGCGACGGCTCAGGTACAGCGCGGCCGGGAACCGGTGGGTGAAGAAGAGGCCGACCTCGCGCCACGCGGGGCTGTGCGAACCGGTGACGGCCGAGCGCGCCTTCGCGACGAGGCCGGACAGCTGCGCCACGAGCACCGGGTCGGGCGCGACCGAGCGGATGATCGAAAGATGCGTCGCGACGCGCTGGTACAGCGTCACCAGCTCGTCGGCGTCCGGGCCGCTGAGCTTCCCGGCGCGGCCGACGAGATCACGCAGCCGGTTCCATTCGGCCTGGTGCGCGGCGACGAACACGTCCACGTCCAACTCGGAGCCCTCCCGGCGATCGTCCTTGGTCGCCCAGCCTATTCGTCACTACGCTTGCCAGGTGGAACAAGAGTCCGAACTCGTCACCGGCGAGGCCGTCGTCCTGGACGTGCGCGCGGCGAAACTGGCCAGCCGCGGGCTCGCCATGATGCTCGACGTCGCCCTCCAGCTGGTCGCCCTGATCGTCGCGATGCTGGTGCTCAGCCAGGTCGCCGCCTTCGGTGACGAGGCGCTGGCACTGACGCTGTTCCTGGTGACCCTCGTGCTGATCATGGTCGGCTACCCGGTGATCTGCGAGACACTGAGCCGCGGCCGCACGCTCGGGAAGATGGCGCTGGGGCTGCGGGTGGTCCGCACCGACGGCGGCCCCGTGCGGTTCCGGCACGCGCTGGTCCGCGGGCTCGCCGGGTTCTTCATCGACTTCTGGGCGCTGGGCATGCTCGGCGTCGTGGCGGTGGTCACGTCGCTGCTGTCGCCCAACGGCCGCCGCGTCGGCGACTACCTGGCCGGCACGCTGGTGATCCGGGAACGCATGCCCGCGGCGCGGGCGCCGTACGTCGGGATGCCGCCGCAGCTGGCGTACTGGGCTTCGCAGCTGGACCTGACCCGGCTGCCGAACGATCTCGCGCTGGCCGTCCGTCAGTACCTGAGCCGCACGAGCGAGCTTCGCCCCGAAGCGGCCGAAGCGCTCGGGTACGGGCTCGCGCAGCAGGTCGCGGCGGCGATCGGGGCGCCGGTGCCGCCGGGGGTGCCGTCGTGGGCGTACCTGTCGGCGGTGCTGGCCGAGCGGCGGCAGCGGGATCAGGCGAAGTTGCAGCCCGCGGTCCAGTACGGGCCGCCTGTCGTGCAGTCCTACCCGCAGCCGACCGCACCCGCCCCAGTCGCCCAACCCCAGCCGCCGGCGGAACCGGCCCCGGAAAACCCCTTCGCGCCTCCGGGCTGATCGGCAACGTCGCATAGCCGCCGCTCGGGTGGGTCGTGAGTGGTAAAGAGGGTTATTGAGGGGTAAGCCAGATGCGGCGCGTTGTGCCGTCTGAGGCATTGGTGTCCACAGTGGTCACTTCCCGGGCAGCATGCGCCCGCTTTATGTCTGTAAGTCCGTTTTCGCGGGAGGTCGTGAGTGGTAAAGAGGGTTAGAACGACCATTTCCACTCACGACCCGGGGCAATACTGCGCAAAGTACTCAAATCGGACGCCTTGATTTCGGAAATTGTCCTTTCGGGACAGTCTGAGGGCACGGGGCCGGGTCTCGATGACGAGCTCGCACCGCCGACTCCATCACGCCACCTCTGACTTACCCCTCAATAGAACGACAGTTGCCACTCGTGACCCACGCGGCCCAGGTCGGCACTCGCGCGTGACTGAGTGGACGGCACGTGTGATCAGACGGACGACACACGTGGCCAGGCGGACGACACTCGCGCGGCCGGGGTGCCGCCTTGTGCCGTCCGTCCAGTCACGCGTGTCGTCCCGCTGGTCACGCGAACCCGCCGCCGTACTCGCCCGTCGGACAGTCGCGAATCAGGAAACGTCGGCCGATTTCGCCGCCCACGTGTTGCACTGGAACATCCGGTTCTTCTGCGCGCCGTGCTGCCACCACGAGGACGCGTGCGCGTCGGAGCCGTGGTCGCGCGGGCCGCCGTTGTGGTCGCCGCGGTCCTGGGTCTGCCAGGCATCGCGGTACATCGCCTGATCGACCGAGCCGCCGCGTCCCACCGTCGACCCCAGGAACGTCCCGGAAAGACACTGCGCCGAAAGCTCGTTGCGCCGCGACATCTCCAGGCCCGCCTCCGAGTCGGTGCCCGCTTCGTACCGTGCGTCCCAGTAGGCCTCCGAGATCCCCGAAAGCGCCTGAATGTGATGCGCGTACTCGTGGGCGAAGACCGCCAGATAGACCCCGGGCCGGTTGCCGTACTGCGGCACCTGAAGGCCTTCGTACGGCATGTACAACGTCTCGTTCTGCGAGCAGTAGAACGCCGCCACCGAGCCGCCGCTGGCGTCACCGCACGGGCTTGACCAGTTCTTGCCGGACGGGTACTTCACGGTCGGGACCCGGAACGGCAGTTTCGTGTAGTTCATGACCTGCTGCCAGACGCTGTCCAGACAGGGCCGCGCGCTCTCGAAGAACGCTGCCGCCGCGTCCGGATTGTTCGCCCAGCGCGAGAGGTTGCACGGCTGGTTCGGCAGGCCGACCTGGGAATCGAGCCACAGCGGGTTGTCCGCCAGCTTGTGGTGTGGTTGCGGGCCGGACGGGGCACGGCTGGCGGAGGTCTCCCGGGTGGAGCCGGTCGACGTCTCACGTGTGCCGGTCGAGTCCCGCGAGCTGGTGGTCGTCGTCGACGACGTCGTGTCGCTGGTCGTCGTGTAGTCCGAAGTGGAGGTTTCCGAATAGCTGGAGTAGCCGACGTCCGCGACGTGTTTCGACTTGCCGTTCGCGATGGTGATCACCATCAGCAGTCCGCCCATGACCGCCATCACCGCCACGATCGCGATCGCCGCGATCACCCCGCCGTTCGACTTCTTGGCTTGATATCCGCCGTAGGGCGCGAAAGCGGGCTGAGCGAAACGCGGTCCGTACGGAAGCTGCGGCGGGCCGACGGCACCGGGCCGGAACGGGACCGGCGCGCCGATCTGCGGCGGCGGCAGCGGTGCCGCGCCCGGCGGGGGCAGCGGCAGGCCGCCGCTCGGCGGACCCGGCCGGAACGGCGGCGGAACCGGCGTCGGCCGGGAAATCGGCGGACGACCGGGCGGGACGGGGCCCGGCCGGTTCGGCGGCGGCATCGGCGGGCCCCCGCGCGGCGGAAGCGGACGTGCTCCCGGCGGCGGGAGCGGACGCCCACCCTGCGGTGGGAGCGGTCGGCCACCCTGCGGCGGCCGGGGTGGTGGCGGAGTCGGCCGGCGCCGCGGATCAGGCGGGCCGGGCGGCTGCTGGTTCATCGAGTGGATCCCCCATGCTGTTCGGCAACGCCGTTCGCCCAGGTGGCGGATTCGGCGTTTCGGCGGTCAGCATAGATCGGCTGCCCTAGAGTGTGTGGCTGTGTTGACGAAATGGGGGACGGCGGTCGTGGCCGTCGCGGCGAGCTCGGCCTTGATGGCCCCGCCGTCGGATACGAACGTGCCGGAGGCGCCCGGAGCGGGCCCTTCGCTGACCAACGCGCCACAGCTGCCGAAGCCGCCGCCGCTGGGCGCGCGCGGTCAGCTCGGGCTGCTCCAGCCGCCGAGCGGAGCGTTCACGAACGTCGCGGTGAAGGTGGAACGCGACGGTTCGCTGTCGATCACCGAGCAGGTGACCGTCCCGGGTGGACAGCATCTGGTGCGCCGGATCCCGTTCAAGGTGCCCGCGGGCGAGGAACAGGACCGCGTCTACGGGATCCGTGACGTTTCGGTCGAGGGTGCGGGCAAGACGGAGCCGAACGGCGAACAGCTGGTCGCCACCTTCGACGGTGGCGCGTCCACCCTCAAGTACAAAGTGGACGGCGCGGTCGCGGACGTCAACGGCGCCCAGCAGGTGCGCTGGCAGGTCGCGAGCGGCTGGGACGGCGAACTGTCCCGCGTGTCCGCTTCGTTCAGCGCGCCGACGCGCGAAATGCCCACAGTGGACTGTTTCGCCGGGCCGCTCGGTTCGGACAAGCAGTGTTCGCTCGCGGAGACCGACCACAGCGGCGTCGTCCGCATCGAGCAGGACAAGCTCGCGCCGGGCGAACGGGTCGACCTCGCCGTCCAGCTCCCGGCCGGCACGGTGCCCGCGAACGCGCGGTTCGAGCAGATCGCCTCGGTCGGCGGCGCCTTCGCCCTCACCACCCTCGCCGGCCTCGGATTCGGGGCGCTGGCCCTGTTCCTCGTCCTCGGCGTGCTCGCCGTCTGGCTGCTGCGCCGTCGTGACCGGGGCGCGCTCACCGCGGGCACCGGTCCGGTCGACGTCCTCATGCGGGAAGGAGGCCGGGTCTCGTTCGCCTCACCCGACGGTGTCCTGCCCGGACAGGTCGGGACGGTCGTCGACGAGACGGTCGACGTCGTGGACGTCAGCGGAACGGTGGTCGACCTCGCGGTCCGCAACTACCTGTGGATCGCCGAAGTCCGCGGCGCCGGGACGGTCGATTGGCAGATCGCGCGCCGCAACGCGCCGGACGAGCACCTCGCCGCGTTCGAGCGCGAGATCTACACCGCGCTCCTGCCCGAGGGCACCGATTCCGTGCTGCTGTCGGAACTCCGCGGCCGCGGCACCGTCGACCTCCGTGTCGCGGGCGAGGCGATGTACGCCGACGTCGTGCGCAAGGGCTGGTTCTCCCGGCGCCCGGACAAGGGCAAGAGCAAACTCACGTGGGCGGGTGTCGGCCTGATCGCGCTCGGACTCGTGGCGACGGTCGTCCTGACCTTCACGGCCGGCCACGCGCTGCTCGGTGTCGCGGTCGCGCTCGCCGGGATCGCGACGCTGCTGGGCGCCTCCTGGGTGCCGCCGAGGACTACGCGCGGCAGGCGTCTGGTCGGCCAGGTGCGCGGGCTGCTCGAATACCTGCACACCGTCAAGGTCGCCGACATTCCGTTGGGGGACCGGGAGATGGTGTTCTCCCGGTCGCTGCCGTACGCCATCGTGCTCGGCGACACCGAGCACTGGCTCCGGACGTTCGAGGCGCTCGACCCGTCGGCGGACGGTTCGGCCGGGCTGTACTGGTTCGGCGGGCTCGAGGGCGATCGGGATCTGCGCCGCTTCGCCGCGCATCTGCCGTCGTTCCTGTCCGCTTTGGACGGTCTGCTCGCCGAATCCGGTCACCTGCGTTCGCTGCGCCCGGAACCGGTCCCCGCCTGACGTGAAGATCTGCTTGCTGGTCGGTCTCCTGCTGGTGCTGGGCGCGGCACCGGCGGGAGCGCAGAGCGAACCGCAACTGCCCGCATTGCCGAACAGCGCGGAGATCTCGCTCAAGGTGGAACGCGACGGCGCGCTCACGGTCGTCGAGGCGGTGTCCGTGCCGAGCGAGGCGACGATGACCCGCCGGATCCCGCTCCGCACGGCCGCCCCGCGCGACCGCGACCGGATCATCGGCATCCGTGACGTCGTCATCGAGGGCGCGGGCAACTCCGAACTGACCGATGACGAGTTCACCGTCAAGCTCAAGGGCGGCACCTCGATCGTCCGGTACACAGTGGACGGTGCGGTCGCCGAAGCCGACGGCTTGACCAGGGTGAGCTGGCAGCTCGCGGGCGGCTGGGACGCCCGGCTCGAACTCGTGCGGGCGAGCTTCGCCGCGCCGTCGATCCCGAACGCGGTCACCTGCTACGCCGGGCCCGAGGCCTCGCGCGCGCACTGCGCGACCGCCCAGATCGCGCATTCCGGACTGACCCGGTTCAGTCAGCAGAACCTCGCACCGGGTCAGCGGATGGAGATCTCGGTCGAACTGCCGGGCGGCACCGTCCCGGCGAACGCGCGCCTGGAGCCGTCGAAGACCTTCGCCGGAGCGTTCGTGCTCACCGCCCCGGTCGGCTGGGCATGGGGCGGCTTCGTGCTCGCGCTGATCGCGGCCGCCGTCGGGCTGGCCCTCCTGCGGAGGCGGGACAGGCACCCGGGTGATGCGCTCCCGGTCCGCTTGCTCGCCGGGAAGGCGTTCTCGTCACCCGACGGTGTGCTTCCCGGACAGGTCGGAACCGTCCTCTCGGGCCGAGCCGACGCCGTCGACCTGGCCGCGACGGTCGTCGACCTCGCCGTCCGGAACTACCTCTGGGTGAGCGAGGTGCCCGGCGAGCTGACCACCTGGCGGCTCGTCCGCCGCAACCCGCCGGACGAGCAGCTGACCACTTACGAGCGCGCCGTGTTCGATCTCCTCCTGCCCGGCGAAAGCGAGTCAGTGCTGCTGTCGGAGATCCAGGCCGCGCGGATCGGCGTCGAATCTGTGCGGGAGGCGCTGGACGACAGCGTTGTCGAGCGCCGCTGGTATTCGCGGCTGCCGGGCAGGCTGCCCCGCGCCGGCCTGCGGATCTGCCTCTACGGCCTGTTCCTCACCGTGCTGCTGGCGTTGACCGTCGGCTACGCCCAGCTCGGGCTGATCGTCATCGCCGCGGGCGCGGTACTCGCCGTCGCCGCCCGGTGGCTGCCGGTGCGCACCGGCGCCGGCGTGGTGCTGCACCGGCGGCTGCTCGGCGTCCGCGAGGCGCTGCTGGCGACCAAGGCGGCGGACGTCCCGAAGCTCGAACGCGAGGTGCTCCTTTCCCGGGCGCTGCCGTACGCGCTCGCTCTCGGCGAACAAGAACGGTGGGTCGCCGGATTCGCCGAGCTGAAGGGTCCGCCCAAGATCTACTGGTACGGCAAGGAAGACGACGGCGAGGTCCCGATCGCGCGGGTGGGCGACTTCACCGCCGCGCTAGTGGGAACCTTCGCCGCGACCCGCCAGGGTCGTCGCCTGGAGGCCTGAGTAGCCCGTAGGGTGGTGCGCATGGCCGATCCCGAGCTTGTCCGATTCACCCTCGACAACGGTCTGCGCGTGGTGCTCGCGCCCGACGCGACCGCTCCGGTGGTGGGTGTCAGCGTCCACTACGACGTGGGCTTCCGTTCCGAGCCCGAAGGGCGCACCGGTTTCGCGCACCTCTTCGAGCATTTGATGTTCCAGGGGAGCGAGAGCCTGGAGAAGCTCGCGCACTTCCGGTACGTCCAGTCGAGTGGTGGCAGCTTCAACGGCTCCACCCATCCGGACTACACGGACTACTTCGAGGTCCTCCCCGCCGCGGCTCTCGAGCGCGCCCTGTTCCTCGAAGCGGACAGGATGCGGGCGCCGAAGCTGACGCAGGAGAACCTGGCCAACCAGATCGACGTGGTCAAGGAGGAGATCCGCCTCAACGTGCTGAACCGGCCGTACGGCGGGTTCCCGTGGATCCTGCTCCCGCCGGTGCTGTACTCCACGTTCCCCAACGCGCACAACGGTTACGGCGGTTTCGAGGATCTCGAACAGGCCACCTTGGACGACTGCGCGGCCTTCTTCGACACCTACTACTCGCCCGCGAACGCGGTGCTGACCGTCGCCGGTGACTTCACCGTCGAGGAGGCCCGCGAGCTGATCGAGAAGCACTTCGGCGACGTGCCGCACCGGCCCGCGCCGCAGCGTCCGTCGTTCGCCGAGCCCGCCCCCGAGGGCGAACTGCGCGGCGAGCACGTGGACCCGCACGCCCCGCTGCCCGCGGTCGGCGTCGGCTACCGCATGCCGGACCCGATCAACGACCTCGACGGTTACCTGGCGAACCTCGTGCTCGCCGGCGTGCTGACCGACGGCGACGGCTCCCGGCTCCAGCAGCGGCTGGTGCACCGTGAGCCGCTGGTCGTCGACATCGGCGCGGGCGCCGGGCTGTTCGGCCCGTTCGAGGCGCGCGACCCGGACACCTTCACCATCACCGCGATCCACCCGCACGAGGTGAGCACCGACCAGGTCCTCGCCGCGCTGGACGAGGAGCTGGAGAAGCTGGCGGCCACGCCGCCGGAGGACCAGGAACTCAAGAAGGTCACCGCGCGCTGGGCCGCGAGCCTGCACTCCGAGCACGACAAGCTGGTGTCCCGCACGCTGGCCCTCGGCTCGTTCGAGCTGCTCTACGGCGACGCGTCACTGGTGTACCGGCTCGCCGAGAAGATGTCGGCGGTCACCGCGGAAGCCGTTTCGGCGGCGGCGAAGGCGCTGCGGCCGGACTCGCGGGCCGTCCTCGTCGTCCGCCCCGGTAGTGCCGATTCCGATCAGGAAGGTTCCGAGCAGTGAGCGCACCGCACCGCACCGCCGAGGAGATCGGCCGCACGGCCGCCGGGCCGCGTCCGGTCCCGTCGCTGGGGACGCAGCGCGCCGCCGCGGATCTGTCCCATGTGGACACCACGCTGAGCAACGGGCTGCGCGTGCTCGCCGTCCGGAAGCCGACTGTGCCGTTGGTCGAGCTGCGCGTCTGGATCCCGTTCGCCGGTGAGGACAAGCTGCACCCGGCCACCGCCGAAGTGCTGGCCGAGACCCTGCTGACCGGAACCGCCCGCCGCGACCGCATCGAGATCGACGCGGATCTGGCGCTGATCGGCGGCGACCTCGCGTCCGGCGTCGACCCGGAGCGCCTGGTCGTCACCGGCACCTCGCTGGCCGACGGCCTCCCGACGATGCTCGACGTCCTCGCCGACGCGCTCACCGGCGCGTCGTACGCGGACGCCGAGGTCGAGCGGGAACGCGAGCGGCTCATCGAGCGGATCGCCGTGTCCCGCACGCAGCCGAGGACGATCGCCCGTGAGGCGCTGCAGAAGCACCGCTACGGCGACCACCCGGCGGTGCGCGAGGTCCCGCAGGCCGAAGACGTCGCCGTCGTGACGCCGGAACAGGTTCGCGCGCTGCACCGGGCTTCGGTGCTGCCGCGGGGATCCGTGCTGGTGATCGTCGGCGACATCGACCCCGAGACCGTCATCGGCGACCTGGAGAAGGCGTTCGGCGGCTGGGCTTCGGACCGCTCCGCCGTCCGCCTGCCCGCGCTGCCCGAGCTCACCGGCGGCAACGTCCTGCTGGTGCCGCGGGCAGGCGCCGTGCAGTCGCAGATCCGGCTGTCCGCGCAGACCGTGTCGCGCACGGACCCGCGGTACCCGGCGCTGCAGCTGGCGAACCTGGTCTACGGCGGGTACTTCTCGTCGCGGCTGGTCGAGAACATCCGTGAGGACAAGGGTTACACCTACAGCGCGCACTCCGGATTCGAGTTCACCGACCAGACCGCCGTGGTGAATGTCGACGCGGACACCGCGACCGACGCGACCGCCGCCGCGCTCATGGAGACGCGGTACGAGCTGGCCAGGCTCGGCCTCGTGCCGCCGACCGCCGAAGAGGTCGAGTCGGTGCGCCAGTACGCGATCGGTTCGCTGGTCACGGCCGCGTCGTCGCAAGGCGGCCTGGCCGCGCAGCTCTCCGCGCTCGCCGCGACGGGGCTGGGCGTCGAATGGCTGGCCGGGCATCCGGAGCGTCTCGCCGCGGTCACCGCCGAGGACGTCGCGAACGCGGCGCTGGAGTTCTTCGCGCCCAAGCGGTTCACCGGGGTCGTCGTCGGCGACGCCGATGTCCTCGCGCCGAAGCTGACGGCGCTGGGCGACGTGACTGTCGGGGAGCCAGCCTGATGGAGACGCCGTTCGGGTTAGGGGCGCTCCCGACGCTTTCGCGCTCCACGGCGGACCGTCAGGAATCCTTGCGCACCAACCCGGACAGGCTCGCCGAGCGCTGGCCGAACGCCCGGATCGTGCTGCTCGACGAGCACGCGCGCACCCCGGTGGTGGAGGGTTCCGGCACGCTCGCGACCCGCAAGTCGCAGGAGTTCGGCACCGCGCCGCCCGCCGAGGCGGTCTTCCTGGGGGAGTGGCAGGGCACCGACTACTGGTCGATGCCCGGCCGCCCCGCCGGGGAGACGGAGACCGTCGAAATGGCGGGCAGCTGGGGCGTCATCGAACAGGTCGCCCGCCACGAAGGCGAGATCTGGGTCGACCTGCGTGGCTACGGCGACCTGCTCGACGACACGTCGGCCGGGCTGTTCACCACCGCGCAGGCGCTGCAGGCCTGGCGGCGGCAGGCGAAGTTCTGCACGCGCTGCGGCAGCTTGACCGAACTGATCCAGCTGGGCTGGGCGAGCAAGTGCACCGGCTGCGGCCGGGAGGAATACCCGCGCACCGACCCGGCGGTGATCTGCCTCGTGCACGACGACGCCGGCGTCAACGGCGAGCACGTCCTGCTGGCGCGGCAGCCGATCTGGCCGCCGGACCGGTACTCGATCCTCGCCGGTTTCGTCGAGGCGGGGGAGTCGCTCGAAGGGTGTGTCGAGCGGGAGATCCGCGAAGAGGTCGGCGTCGAGGTGCGCGACGTGCGTTATCTCGGCAGCCAGCCGTGGCCGTTCCCGCGGTCGATCATGCTCGGCTTCACCGCGCGGGCGGACATCTCTTCGACGATCGTGCCCGCGGAGGGCGAGATCGAAGAGGCGTTCTGGGTTTCGCGCGAGGAGGTGCGGGCCGCCTTCGCGAACAGTCAGCTGCGGAACGCGGGCGCCGTGCCGACCCCGATCGCCGGCGGAACGCGGCAGCTGGTGCTGCCGGGGAACTCGTCGATCGCGCGCGTGATGCTGGCGGCCTGGGCCGGGGTCTGACGAGTAGCAAGGGACCTTTGCTACCACTTTTCCGACTCTTTCCGTGAAGGCCTCCTTGAGGGAATCTGGGTCCCTCAAGGAGGCCTTCACGGATTCGAGCGGGTCGTCACGCGATCGCGTTGTTGACCGCGGTGACGATCTCGGCGGGATCGTCGACCGTGAGCACGAGCCGGTTGAAGTCCTCGGCCTCGTCGAGGGTGATGACGACCGTGCGGTCGTACCCGGAGACGTTCCAGAACTGCCGGTCGCCGTCGGCGTGAAAGGTGCCGGAGAGTTTGCCGGGGATCCGGAGACCCGGCCCGCGCCAGCCCTTCGGTTCGTCGCGCATGCCCGGATCGTGTGTCGCGCCGCGAACGTGGGCGAGCGGGAATTCGAGGCGCCGGGTGAACGACCAGACCTTGTCGATCCCCACGGGTTCGACCACGAGCCGGTCGCCGCTGATGGTGACCCGGTTGTTGCTCATGTCTTTTCTCCTTCGTCGTCGATGTCCTGCACACGGGCGCGGGCCAGCAGCCGTCGTCCCAGCTCGTCGGGGGCCGTCCCGAGGTCCTGGATGACGGCCCGGGCCCGGGCGCGCAGCCGCTCGTCGGTGGGCGCGAGTTCGAGCAGTGCGACCAGCAGCAGGTCGAGTTGCTCGTCGCGGTCCGCGGTGCCGTGTTCCAGCACCCGGGCGAACAAGCCGTGCTTGCTGCCGAACGCGCCGTACAGGCTTCCCCGGTGGACACCCGTCGCTTCGACGAGGTGATCGACCGAAGTCGCGTTGTATCCCCGCTGCCGGAAGACCGCCGCCGCGGCTTCGATCGCTGTCGTCTCGTCGAACTGGCGTGGTCGGGCCATGGGTTTGAGAATAGTCATTCAAGAATGACCAGTCAAGAACTCCCGGCGAAGGTTGGTGATTCGCCCTCAAGGCGGTGCCGTGCCCGCTATCCTCCTGCTGTCCGTTTCCAGGACCATCGAGTTAGGACACTGGGGAAAACATGAAGAACACCTTGCGGCGATTCGCCGTAGCCGGAGCCGCCGTGGCGGCCTTCGCCTCCATCAGCGCCGTGACCGCGGGGGCGGCGCAGGCCTCGGACTACGAGTACTTCGGTTCGTACAGCCAGGAGGACTGCGGGATCACCGGCCACCACGGCCAGATCGCCGGGGACTGGAACGGGTGGATGTGCTACCCCTCGCCCACGTTCCCCTGGGTGTACGACCTGTACGTGCAGCCCAACTTCTGATCCACCACCGCGTCGCCGAAGGGTCGCTCGGGAGGCTTCGAACCTCCTGAGCGGCCCTTCGTCGTTCGGCGCGTACCACTCGCCAGGCAGGTCCGCTCGAACGGACACCCTCCGCGCCGGTACGCATACCCGCTGTGCGGAACACGGCAAGCGTTACCTCCCCGTTTCCCGACCCCGTTGACGGCTGTGGCTCGGCTCACTACAGTCCCCGGAAACCGTCTGTAAAGTTTCCTAACGAAGTCGGGAGTGACCTCCAGTGCGAGCCGGCAGTCCGCGAATGCTGCGCGAGATCAACGATCGCGCGGCCATCGAGGTCCTCCTCAGGGACGGCCCGCTGACGCGCTCCGAGCTCGAAGTCGCGATTGGCCTGTCCAAGCCCGCGACGGCGCAACTGCTCACCCGCCTCGAACAGGACGACATCGTCACCAAGGCCGGGGTGCGTGGCGGAGGCCGCGGCCCGAGGGCGCAGCTTTGGCAGGTCAACGGCGGCGTCGCCTACGTCGCGGCCGTGGATCTGACCCCGCAGAAGGCCGACTTCGTCGTTTCCGACGTCACGGGCGCGGTGCTCGCCGAGTACCAGGTCCCGCTGCCGGTCCACGAGGGCGCGGACGTCGTCGGCTCGTTCGGCGCGGCGCTCACCCACGTCGCGAACAGCGCCGGGCTCGCCGCCACCGATCTCCGCCACGTCGTCATCGGCGCGCAGGGCGCCTTCGATCCGCGCACCGGCCTGCTCTCCTCCGCGCCGCACATCCCCGGCTGGCTCGGGTTCGACGTGCCGGGCAGGCTCAGCCGGGAGCTCGGCGTCGAGGTCACCATCGAGAACGACGTCAACCTCGTCGCGATCGTGGAGATGACGGTCGGCCAGGCCGTCGGGCTCGACGACTTCGTGATGATCTGGCTCAGCGACGGCGTCGGCGGCGCGGTGGTGGTCGGCCGCCGGCTGTTGCGCGGTGCGACCGGCGGTGGCGGCGAGATCGACTGGATGCGTGTCCCCGATCCGGTTTCCGTTGCCACGCGGAAGGAAACGGCGCGCGGGGGAGATCGTTTCGGTGACCTTGTCGCGTCGCCGGCCGTCGTCGAGCTGGCCGCCGCGCACGGCTTCGAGGCCGAGACCGGCGCGGACGCCGTCGCCAAGGCCCGCGAAAGCGGGAACGAAGCCTTCCTCGACGACCTCGCCCGTCGTGTCGCGGGCGGAGCGGCCAGCCTGATCGCGGTCGTCGACCCCGAACTCGTGCTTCTTTCCGGCGACACCAGCCGGGCCGGTGGCGACGAATTCGCCGCACTGGTCGCGAAAAGGCTGCACGAACTGGTCCTGCCCCGCACCCCGGTCGGGGTCGCTTCGGTGCAGGGCAACGCGGTCCGCGCGGGCGCGCTCCAATCGGCGCTCGCCACCGTGCGCAGGGACGTCTTCGGCGTCAACACCCCTTCGCTCCTCGGGCCGAGACGGTCCGGGGCGGGAGAGCCGAACCCGATCGTGGCTGTCCCGGAATCACGAACAGAACCACCGTCTCCCGCCCCAACCAACTAGGAGGAGGGTCATGAGTTCCACGACCCAGGTTCGGAGAAGCGGCCGCCGTTGGCGCGGCTCGATAGTGCTCGGCGCGGTCACCGTCGCCGCGCTGGTGTCCGCCTGTTCGGGCGCCGCAAGCGGCCCGAACGGCGGGTCGGGCGACGCGGCGGCCGCCCCCGCCGCGGACGCGAAGCTCACGCTGACCGTCTACAGCAAGTTCACCGACCGCGAGTACAACGTGGTCACCGCCGGGCTCAACAAGCTCAAGGCGAAGTTCCCGAACATCGAGATCAAGCACGAAGGCCAGCAGGACGACGACAAGATCACCCAGTCCATCCGCGGTGGCAACCCGCCGGACGTGGCGATCTCGTTCTTCACCGACAACCTCGGCGCGTGGTGCTCGACGGGCAGCTTCCAGGACCTCAAGCCCTACATCGACCGCGACAAGATCGACCTGAACCAGATCCCGGACGCCGTCCGCAGCTACACCGAATACCAGGGCAAGCGCTGTGCCATGCCGCTGCTCGCGGACGTCTACGGCTTCTACTACAACAAGGACATGTTCGCGGCGAAGGGCATCACGTCGCCGCCGAAGACGACTTCGGAACTGTTCGAGGCCACCAAGAAGCTGACCGAGTTCAACGCGGACGGCTCCATCAAGGTCGCCGGCTTCCTGCCGTCGATGCCGTTCTACGCCAACATGGCGCAGTACTGGGCCCCGAACTTCGGCGCCACCTACATCGGCCCCGACGGTCAGTCCCACCTCGCCGACAGCCCCGAGTGGAAGGCGATGTTCGACTTCCAGAAGCAGCTCGTGGACTTCTACGGCGGCCACGCCAAGGTCGAGCAGTTCAAGGCCGGTCTCGGTGAGGAGTACTCGGCGGACCACGGTTTCCAGCGCGGCAAGCTCGCGATGATGATCGACGGCGAGTACCGCACCGCGTTCATCAAGGACCAGGCACCGGAGCTCAAGTTCGGCACCGCGGCCCCGCCGGTGCTCGACAGCAAGCCGGACCGCTACGGCGGCGCGTTCACCACGGGCACGATCATCGCGATCCCCAAGGGCGCCAAGAACCCCGGCGCGGCTTGGGAATTGATCAAGCAGGTCACCCTCGACACCTCGACGCTGGTCGAGCTGTCGAACGGCCTGAAGAACGTCCCGAGCACCAAGGCCGCGCTGAGCGACCCGAAGCTCGAGGTCACGCCGGAGTTCAAGACGTTCCTCGATCTGTACAACGGCGGAAAGCTCATGCCCAACCCGTCGACCCCGATCGGTGACGCGCACCTCAAGGCCGTCAACGACTTCGCGGAGAAGTGGCAGGCGGGCAACGTCCCCGACATGATCGCGGGACTCAAGCAGGTCGACGCTCAGATCAACGACGAGCTGGCCCAGAAACGCGCCGGCGGCTGATCGCATGACTTCGACCCTGGATTCCAGGGCGGTCGCCTCCCCTTCCGCGTCCACCCGGACGCGGAAGGGGAACGCAGCGCGCCGCCGTCGCACCGTCTTCTACTTCATCGCACCGGCGACGCTCGGTTTCCTGATCTTCTTCGGGTACCCGCTGATCGCCACGGTCTACTACTCGTTCACCCGCTACGACCTGATCAACGCGCCCGAGTTCATCGGCTTCGACAACTACATCCGCATGTTCACCAGCGAACAGCTGGTCGGCACCGCCGCGTACAACACGTTGTGGCTGGTGATCGTGCTGACGTTTTGCCGGGTCGTGTTCTCGCTCGGCGTGGCGTCGATCATCTCGCGGCTGAAATCGGGCGTCGGCCTGGTGCGGACGCTCTGCTATCTGCCCTCGCTGGCCCCGCCCGCCGCGGCGACCCTGGCGTTCGTGTTCCTGTTCAACCCGGAATACGGGCCGGTCAACGCGTTCCTTCGGGCGGTCGGCATCGACGGCGGCCTGTGGTTCAACGACCCGGCGATGTCGAAGCCCGCGCTGACCCTGCTGGTGATGTGGGGTTCGGGCGAGCTGATGATCATCATCCTGGCGGCGCTGCTCGACGTGCCGCAGGAGCAGTACGAGGCCGCCGAACTCGACGGCGCCGGGCCGGTCCGCCGGTTCTGGCACGTCACGCTCCCGTCGATCTCGCCGGTGCTGCTGTTCGGCATCGTCAACTCGATGATCTTCGCGTTGCAGTTCTTCACGCAGGCGATCGTCGCGGGATCGGCGGCCGCGGGCGCGGCCGACGTCGCGGGCAACACGAGATTCATCGGCGCACCACAGAATTCGACGCTGACCTATCCGGTTTGGCTGTACGTCCAGGGATTTCGGTACTTCAACATGGGTTACGCGGCGGCGATGGCGGTCCTGCTGTTCATCGTGTCGGCCGGGTTCACCTGGATCCTGGTCCGGCAGCTGCGCAAGACCCAGCACCAGGAGGAGGGCGGATGACCACACTGGCCGAGCCCAGGCACACCGCCCCGGCGTCCGAACCGCCGAAGGTGCGGGTGCGGCGCCAATGGGACAAGAAGCTGTACTGGATCGCGACGCACAGCGTGGGCATCGCGATGGGCGTGATCTTCATGCTGCCCATCCTGTTCGTGTTCCTCACCGCGGTGATGTCCAGCGATCAGGCGCTGTCGTCGAACTTCTGGCCGAAGGAATGGCACTTCGAGAACTTCATCGAGGTGTTCGAGAAGGCACCGCTGCTGCAGTACTTCGGCAACAGCATCCTGTATTCGACGCTGGCCACCGTCGGGGCGCTCGTTTCGGCGATCCCGGCGGCGTACGCGCTTTCGAAGCTGAAGTTCCGCGGGCAGAACCTGTTCTTCATGCTGACAATGGCCGCGATGATGCTGCCCCCGCAGGTCACCGTCGTGCCGTTGTACGACCTGTGGGTGCGGCTCGGGTTCACCGGGACCCTGGTCCCGCTGATCGTGCCGTACTTCTTCTTCGACGCGTTCTCGATCTTCCTGCTGCGGCAGTTCTTCCTCACCATTCCGAAGGACTACCTCGAAGCCGCGAAGATCGACGGCTGCAACGAGTTCCAGGCGATGGTCAAGGTGCTGATCCCGATGGCGAAGCCGGGTATCGCGGCCACCGCGATGTTCTGCTTCCTGTTCACCTGGAACGACTATTTCGGTCCGCTGCTCTACACCGGTGAGACCCGCGACAACTGGCCGCTCTCGCTGGCGATCGCGTCGTTCCGCGGGATGCACCACGTGGAATGGAACCTCACCATGGCGGCCACCGCGCTGATCATGCTGCCGGTGATCGTGCTGTTCGTGTTCGCGCAGAAGTCCTTCGTCAAGGGCATCACATTCACAGGGGTCAAGGGATGAAACTGGCAGTCGTCGGTGGTGGGTCCACTTACACGCCCGAGCTGATCGACGGGATCGCCGGGCGGCGGTCCACTTTGGACGTCGACGAGATCGTGCTGATCGATCCGGACGCGTACCGGGTGGAGGCGGTCGGGGACTTCAGCAACCGGTTGCTGAGCCACGCCGGGCATCCGGCGCGGGTGCGCACCACATCGAGCCTCGAAGAGGGCGTCGACGGAGCGTCGGCGGTGCTGATCCAGCTGCGGGTCGGCGGGCAGCGCGCCCGCCGCGGGGACGAGACGTTCCCGCACGCCTGCGGTTGTGTGGGGCAGGAGACCACGGGCGCAGGCGGCCTCGCGAAGGCGTTGCGCACCGTGCCGGTGGTGCTCGACATCGCCGACCGGGTGCGGAAGATCGCCGGGGACGACACGTGGATCGTCAACTTCACCAACCCCGTCGGCATCGTCACGCGCGCGCTGCTGAACGAGGGCCACCGCGCCGTCGGCCTCTGCAACGTCGCGATCCACCTCCAGCGCACGTTCGCACATCTGCTCGGCGCCGGGATCGACGAGGTCAAACTCGTCCACACCGGACTGAACCACCTGAGCTGGGAACGGAAGGTGCTCGTCAACGGCGAGGACCGCCTGCCGGAACTGCTGGCGGAGCACGCGGAATTCCTCGGCGAGCACGTCACCGCGCCGGTGGAATGGATGCGGCGGATGAACGTCGTGCCGTCGTACTACCTGAAGTACTACTACGGGCACGACGAGCAGGTCTCCAAGCAGCGCACGGAGCGGCCGCGCGCGGACGTCGTGAGCGACGTCGAGGAGGAACTGCTCAAGGTGTACCTCGACCCGGAGGTGGTGACCAAACCGGAGCAGCTGGAAAAGCGGGGCGGTGCCTACTATTCCGAGGCCGCGGTACAGCTCGTGCACGCGCTCACCTCGGGCGGTCCCGCGGAGGAGCACGTCGTCAACGTCCGCAACGAAGGCACTTTCGACTTCCTGCCGGACGACGCGGTCATCGAGGTTCCGTCCCTTGTGGACGGAAACGGCCCGCGCCCGATCGCGCAGCCGCCGGTGGAGCAGCGGTTCGCCGGGCTCATCGCCGGGGTGACCGCGTACGAACATCTCGCGCTGGAGGCGGCGATCAAGGGCGGCCGGGACCGGGTGGCCGACGCGTTGCTCGCGCATCCGCTGGTCGGCCAGTACACGAAGGCCGATCAGCTCGCCGACTCGCTGGTGAAGATCAACCGTGAGTTCCTGCCGTGGGCGGGGGCATGACGGCCGGCTCACAGGACGTCGTCGTCGCGATCGACGGCGGCAACAGCAAGACCGACGTCCTGATCGTCTCGCGGGACGGACGGGTGCTCGGGCAGTCGCGAGGACCGGGCGCGTCCCCGCAGAACATCGGGGTCGACGGCAGCGTCCAGGCGCTGGAGAAGCTGGTCCTGGAAGCCCTTCGCGGGGCAGGGCTTCCCGACGAACGTCCTTTCGCGACACATACGTCGGCCTATCTCGCGGGGCTGGATTTCCCGCGGGAGGAAGCGATCCTGCACGCCGCGCTGGCGGCACGCGGCTGGAGCGACACGCTGATCGTCGGCAACGACACGCTCGCGCTGCTGCGCGCGGGCAGTTCCGACGGGACGGGCGTGGCGGTGGTGTGCGGCGCCGGGATCAACGGCGCCGGCGTCAGCGCCGACGGCCGTGAGCACCGGTTTCCCGCGCTGGGCAAGATCTCCGGCGACTGGGGCGGCGGCTACCGGCTCGGTGAGGAGGCCTTGTGGTGGGCCGTCCGCGCCGAGGACGGCCGCGGTCCGAGTACGGCTCTGCAGGCGGCTGTCACCGCGCATTTCGAGGCGTCCTCGGTGCTGGAAGTCGTGCAGCGCCTGCATTTCCAGGATCTGCACTCCGATTCGATCCACGGCCTGTGCCCGCTGCTGTTCGCCGTCGCGGCGGACGGCGACGAGGTGGCGCAGGACGTGGTCGACCGGTTCGTCGAAGAGGTCGCCCTGCTGGTCTCGGTCATCCTGCGGCGGCTCGAACTCACCGAGGAGGCACCCGAAGTGATCCTCGGCGGGGGAGTGCTGACCGGGGTCGGCGCACAGGTGATCGCGGAGATCGAACGGCGGTGCCTGAAAGTGGCTCCGCAGGCTTCGATCCAGGTGGTCGACGTGGCCCCGGTGGTGGGTGCGGCGCTGTTCGGGCTGGACACCATCGGCGCTACCACCGCCGCCAAAGTCGCCCTGAAGGCCGCCACGAAGCGGGTCTGAAAGTCCGTGAAGGCCTCCTTCCCTACCTTGAGCGTAGGGAAGGAGGCCTTCACGGACAACGGCTCAGGAGGCGGCGGGGACGAGCGGCTCGTCCGTCTCCAGCAGCGTCTTGAGGTCCGACAGGATCCAGGCCCAGCCACCGCCGGCGTTCTCGCCCGGCCCGGCGTTGATGTCCTCCTGCGAGCCGTTGACCAGGGCGGCCGTCGTGGGCGCGTCGGTGACGTCGTGGGTGACGGTCAGCCGGGTGCCCGCGGTCTTCGTCTCTTCGATCTCGTAGGTGAGCTTGGTGTAGGGCTCCTTGTCGAAGGACGGGTCCATCAGGAGCTTCCAGGTGATGACCAGCTTGCGAGGTGGGTCGACCTCCAGGACCTCGCCGTCGACCAAATCGTTGGTGAAGCCCGCTTCGACGTACTCCGGCGTCGGATGGGTGACGTGCTTGCCGCCCGGCCGCAGGTCGAAGTCGACCAGGCCGGTGTAGCCGTACTTCCGCGACCACTCGGGCTTCGTGATGGCGTCCCAGATCTTCTCCGGGGTGGCCTTGATGTACACGCGGTAGACCTGGGTGTCGGTCATGAGGGCTCCTCGGTCTCGAGTTCGGCTTTGAGGTCGAGCAACGCGGTCACGTTGCGCTCCGTGAACTTGTCGATCCACCTGTCGTGGATCTGCCGGATCGGCACCGGGTTGAGGAAATGTTTCTTCTCCCGGCCCTCCTTGCGCGTGACGACAAGTCCGGCTTCTTCCAGCAGCTTCAAATGCTTCATCACGCCGAACCGGCTCATGTCCACTTCGGACTCGAGCTCGGTCAGCGTCCGGCCGTCACGTGCGAACAGCTGGTCGAGCAGGAACCGGCGAGTCGGATCCGCCAGGGCCTTGAAAACCAGGTCGTCGTCGGGCACGTCGGAAGAATAGGTGACTAAAAGGTCACGTGTCAAGCCGGAGCTACAACAAGGCACCGAGCGGCAGGATCAGCGCGATCGCGACCACCGAGATCACCGTCTCCATGATCGACCAGCTCTTCAGCGTCTGCCCGACCGAAAGCCCGAAGTACTCCTTGACCAGCCAGAACCCGGCGTCGTTGACGTGGGAGAAGAACAGCGAACCCGCGCCGATCGCCAGCACCAGCAGGGCGCTGTGCGACGGATCCATGGTCGCCGCGAGCGGCGCCACGATGCCCGCGGCGGATACGGTGGCGACCGTCGCGGAGCCGGTGGCGAGCCGGATCGCGACCGCGACCAGCCAGCCGAGGAGCAGCGGCGACAGGTTCGCGCCGGTGGCCAGGCTGGTGATGACGTTGCCGACCCCGGCGTCGACCAGGGTCTGCTTGAACCCGCCGCCCGCGCCGACGATGAGCAGGATGCCGGCGATCGGCGGCAGCGAATCGGCCACCGTGGACGACAGCTTGTCCCGCGTGAAGCCCGCGGATTTGCCGAGGGTGAGCATGCCGAGCAGGACCGCGGCGAGCAGCGCCACCAGCGGGTCGCCGATGAAATCGAGCACGCGGCGGACGTGGTTCTCCTTCTCCAGCAGGATGTCCGCGAGCGCCTTGCCCATCATCAGCACGACCGGCAGCAGCACCGTGGACAGCGTCGCGAGGAAACCCGGCCGCCGTCCGTCCGAAGAGGACGATTCCGGGATGAGGCGCTCCGGCGCGACGGCGTCCGGGACCATCTTCGCGGCCAGCCTGCCGAACAGCGGTCCGGCGATGATCACCGTCGGGATCGCGACGAGCAGGCCGAAGGCCAGGGTGAGGCCGACGTTCGCGTTCAGCGCGCCCGCGGCGGCGAGCGGGCCGGGGTGCGGCGGGACGAGGCCGTGCAGCACCGAAAGCCCGGCGAGCGCGGGGATTCCCAGCATCAGCAACGGTTTCCCGGTGCGCTTGGCGACTAGCAGGATCACCGGGATGAGCATGACCAGGCCGATCTCGAAGAACATCGGCAGCCCGATCAGCGCGGCGACCAGCGCCATCGCCCAGGGCAGGGCGCGGTCGCCCGCGCGGCGCAGGATGGTATCGACGATCTGGTCCGCGCCGCCCGAATCGGCGAGCAGCTTGCCGAGCATCGCGCCGAGCGCGATCAGCACGCCGACCGACGCGACGGTGGAGCCGACGCCGGAACTGAAGCTCTTGATCAGCTTGTCCACCGGCATGCCGCCGACGAGCCCGAGCACGCCGGAGCCGAGGATGAGGGCCAGGAACGGATGCTGCTTCGCCTTGGTGATCAGGACGACGATCACGGCGATGGCGAGCACCGTCGCGCCGATGAGGCGGGTGTCGTGTCCGGTCCAGGCGGCGGCGAGGGTGGTGGTCATCAGCGGTCCTTGAAAACGGAAAGGGCGGTTTCGACGATCTCTGCCGGCTTCTTCGCGATGTCGGCGACGAGGCCGTGCTCGTCCGGCTGAAGCGGTTCGAGGTCGGCGAGCTGGGAGTCCAAAAGGGACACCGGCATGAAGTGGCCGGAGCGGGTCTTCATCCGATTGGCGAGCAGGTCGCGGTCGCCGTGGAGGTGCAGGAACCAGACTTTCCCGCCGCTGCGCAGGATGTCGCGGTAGCGATACTTGAGCGCGGAAGACGTGACGACGCCGCCGGAGCACTGGTGGTCCCGGATCCAGGTGGCGATGGCTTCGAGCCAGGGGTGCCGGTCTTCGTCGTTCAGCGGGTGGCCGGAGCTCATCTTGTCGATGTTCGCCTTCGGATGGAACGTGTCCGCTTCGGCGTAGTCGACGCCGAGGCGTTCGGCGAGTGCCGTGCCCACGGTCGTCTTCCCCGAGCCGGAAACGCCCATCACCACGATGACGGTCATCCGTACCTCCCACGTCGTTGTAGCCGGGACGAGTACAGCTCAAAAGTACTACTTAAGCAACATCAAGTACTACTTAATCGAGTCAGAACGTTAGAGTCGCCTGGTGGGCAACGACAGGCATGCCGAGGTGCTCGACGCGCTCGGCTCCGCGATCGCGAACGGGGAGCTCCCGCCGGGCTCCGTACTGCGCTCGGAGGAGCTCCAAGAGCGGTTCGGCGCCTCGCGCACGGTCGCGCGCGAGGTGGTGCGCGTCCTCGAAACCATGTGCCTGACCAGCAGCAAACGCCGGGTCGGGGTGATCGTGCGCGAGCCGAGCGAGTGGAACCATTACGACCCGAGGCTGCTCCGCTGGCAACTCGACGGCTCCGAGCGGAAGACCGCGTTGCGCACCCTGACCGAACTGCGTTCCGGCGTGGAGCCGTGCGCCGCCCGGTACGCCGCGCTGCGGGCGACGCCGGAGGAGGGCGGCCGTCTCCGGGCTTTGGCGAAGCGGCTTGAGGAGACGGCGCACCGGCGGGACCTCGACACGTTCCTCGGGCACGACGTCGCTTTCCACGATCTGCTGCTGTCCTCGTCGCGGAATCCGATGTTCGCGCAGCTTTCGGCGGTCGTCGCCGAAGTGCTCGCCGGGCGCACCGGGCACGGGCTGATGCCCGAGGAGCCGCAGCCCGAGGCTGTCGCCCTGCACGTCGAGGTCGCGGTGGCCGTCGACGCCGGTGACCCCGACCGGGCCGAACGCGCGATGCGGGACATCGTCATCCAGGCGCGTGACGAGATGGCCGTCCTTCTGGACGGATGATCTTCGAGTAATCTCTGCAGGTCTTCGAGGGATACTGCATGCAGGGGGCGACGGTGAGCGCGGCGCGCGCGATCGGCTTGGTGTTGGGGGTGGCCGCGGACGGGGCGATCGGGGACCCTCGGTCGCGGCGTCCGGTGACGGCGTTCGCCAGGGCGGCTTCGGCGGTGGACGCGAAGGTCCGGTCGAAACACCCGGTGGCCGGTGTCCTGTGGACCGGCGGCCTCGCGGGCTCCGCCGTGCTGGCGGGCGTGCTCGCCGAGCGGGCGGGGCGGCGCAGTCCCGTCCTCCAGGCGACCACGACCGCGGTGACCACCTGGGCCGTCCTCGGCGCCGCCGGACTGGCCGCGCACGGCACCTCACTGGCCAGGGACCTCGAAGAAGGCGAACTCGAGACCGCGCGCGGCACACTGTCCACACTGGACCCTCGGGTCGCCGACGACCTCGGCGTCATCGGCCTCTCGCGTGCTTCGGTGGAGACCCTCGCCGAGAACACCGCGGACGTCGTCATCGCGCCGCTGGTGTGGGGAGCGCTGGCCGGTGTCCCCGGCCTGCTGGGCTCGCGCGCGATCAGCCTGCTGCGCGGCATCGGCCGCGGGCGCCCCGAGCGGTACCGGTGGCTCGTCGCCCGGCTGGATGAAATCGTCCATCTCGTGCCCACGCGGGTCGCGGCCGGGCTGACCGTGCTCGCGGCCCCGGTCGTCGGCGGCTCGGCCGGCGGCGCGTGGCGGGCGTGGCGGCGGGACACCACCGCGCACCCGAGCCCGAACGCCGGCCGCGTCGAGGCCGCTTTCGCCGGGGCGCTGGAGATCCGGGTCGGCGGGCGGACGGTGTATCCGCACGGGGTCGAGGAACTGCCGGTGCTCGGCATCGGGCGCAACCCGGACGCCGGGCACGTGACGCGGGCCGTGGAGCTCTCGCGGGTGGTCGGGTGGCTGGGCGCGATCAGCTCGGTGGTGCTGGCGGGTCTCGTCGGGCTGCGGCGACGGTGCTGACCTGCGGAAAGAGAGCAGGGGACCTTTGCTACCACTTTGGGGCGGGGGTGTGTGGAATTAGGGACGTTGAGTGTCCCTATTTCCGCACACGCGCTACTGCGGGGTGGTGACCGTGTGGATTTTGTTGCGTTGGGTGACCCGAAATCCACACAGTCGCTGAGACGGGGAGCAAGGGACCCTTGCTGTCACCGTGTGGATTTTGGGACATCTGACGTCCCAAAATCCACACGGTGCCGTGGGCAATCCTGGCGGCGTGACGCAAAAGGGAGCAAGGGACCTTTGCTACCGCTCCCGCCGCGCCAGCTGCGCCCGCGCCCGTGCGTCCATCGGCCCGTCGCGCCGCGCGAGCTCCGCGTCGATCCGTGACCGGTCGGCCGGCTGCTTGTTCCCGCCGAACTTGAACTTCGCCCGCACCCCGGTCACGGTCAGTTCGACCCCGCGGATGCCGGGGAGCAGCCGCTTGTCCGGTGCCTCGGTCACGCTTACCCCCAGCCTGTCCGAACCGGGCTCGAAATGCGCGAGCTGCCGGTCCAGGAGCGCGGCCTTCTCCGCGGCGTCGTCGATCAGCCGGACGTCGCATTCGAGCTGGACCGACGAGTAATACGACGTCGGCACCCCGTGCGGCGGGTCGGCCGGGGTGTTCCAGCCGGAGCGGATGTAGGTGTGGTCGTCGATCACCGCGAGCAGCGCGCGCGGGTGTTCCTCCAGCAGTGGCCAGACCGGGTTGGGGCGGGCGAGGTGCAGCAGGACCGTTCGGTCGCCGTCATAGACGAAATGCACCGGGTTGACGATCGGCAGGTCACGGCCCGCGCCGCCGGCGATCAGCTGGCCGAAGTCGTGCGTCGAGAGCCAGGCCCGCCATTCGGCGTCGTCGTGGGCGGCGTCCCACGGGTGAATCAGCATGCCCGAAGCGGAACACGAGAAATGGACCTGCGAAAGGTCCATTTTCGGGTCGAATCAGGTGGCCACTTCGGAACGTTCATCCTCGGCCAGCATCTCGGCGACGCTCTTGCGCCGCTGTGGCCGCTCCGTGGCCAGCGCGCCGCCCGGTTTCAGCTCGCGGACGGTGAAGTACAGCCATCCCATCAGTGCCATCGCGCCGAACGCGATCCACTGCAGGGCGTAGGAGAAGAACGGTCCGGCGTCGGTCTGCGGCAGCGGCAGCGCGCCCAGCACGCCGGGCTGGTTCACGTCGAGCTGGAAGTAACCCGGACGGATGTCCAGCTTCGCGGCCCGCGCGACGACCTGGGAATCGACGACGTAGCTCTGCAGCTTCCCGCCGGTCGACTCGTCGGCGAAGGCGTCGCGGTTCTTCCCGTCCTTCTCGTCGTGACGCGCCCGCGTGACGATGTCGACCGTTCCGGCGGGAGGCGGGGCGAAGGGGAGCGCGCGCGATTTGTCGTCGAGCCGGACGTACCCGCGGTCGACCAGCACGATCGTGCCCTCGACGGTCCGGAACGGCGTCAGGACCTCGAAGGCCGCTTCGCCCTGTACGGAGCGCAGACGCGCCATGACCTCGCCCTCGGGCAGGTACGTGCCCTTCATCGCGACCAGATGCCATTCGGTGCGCTGATCAGGCACGGCTCCATTGGGCAGCAGCTCCTCCAGCGAGCGCGGCTGCCCGGAGAACGACTCCCGCAGCGCCGCGTTCTGGTGCTCGCGTTCGGTGTTGCGGGAGAACTGCCACGGCGCCAGCAGGGTGAAGCAAGTGATGGCGAAGGTGAACACCACCAACGTCAATGCCAGCCACCCGGGCTTCAGCAGGAACTTCAACCGCACCCCACCACGGTAAGCGGTCGGCCTCAGGCGTGTGCGCGCACCCAGTCGAGCAGGCCCGGAACGGCCCGCTCGATCATGCCGAGGACGTCCTCGAAACCGTCGTCTTCGCCGTAGTACGGGTCCGGGACCTCGGCGCCCTCGGGCGCGGCCGGATCGAACTCGCGCAGCAGGCGGACCTTCGCCGGATCCGACACCTTGCGCTTCAGGAACGCCAGGTGCCCTGCGTCCGCCGCGAGCAGCAGGTCGGCGGCCAGATGTCCGCGGTCGACCTCGGCCGCGACATGGCCGGTCGGGTACCCGTGTTCGGCCAGCTTCGCGCGGGCCCGCTTGTCCGCGGCCTCGCCCACGTGCCAGCCGCCGGTGCCCGCGCTGGACACCTGCACGAGGTGATCGAGACCCGCCTCCTCGGCCTTCGCGCGGAAGACGAGCTCGGCCATCGGGGAGCGGCAGATGTTGCCGGAACAGACGAAGACGATGTGCAGCACCTGATCAGTGTGAAGGCCGGTGGAGATCGACCGCTCACCGGCTCCGAACGGCTACCGGGCGCGCGAAGCTGGAAAGCCGGGACGAAGCGGGAGTAGACCTCCTGGAGGGAAACACGCAGGAAGGTCGCGTATGAGCGCACCAACACCCAGCGTCGAGTCGCCGGCAACCGGGCTCCGCTGGTACCGCATCACCGTCAAGCTTCCGCACCCCTACGAGGTCGGGCGGATCCTGTCGGAGCACCACTTCGTCCAGGCGAGATCGCCGAAAGAGGCGATGACCAGGATGCCGCTGCACGTGCGGTCGAGCGCGTCCGTCGCGCCGTACCAGGTCGTCCGGCCCGACATCCCCGACCAGACGACGAAGGCCTATCGCGCGGTGCTGTGGACGGGGCGCGTGATGCGCGCGGCCGGCCGCTGGGCGATCAGCAAGGATGCGAAGGCCCTGGACTGAGTCGGGGTGGTAGCAAAGGTCCCTTGCTCCTTATCCCCAGGTCAGGAGCGTGAGCAGGCCGACCGCACGGCCTCCGAAAGCGCCCCGGAGTGCAGCCGGTCCAGCCCGCGCCGCGCGTCGGTCAGCCGCACCGTGACCGCGAGCCGCACGTCGCACGACCGCCGCGCCCGCGCGGCCCGGGTCTCCGCGAGTTCGGCGAGCAGCCCGGTGTTGAGCCGGTCGATCACCGGCCGCACCTCGGTCCCCAGATCGGGTCGTCCGGGCGGCCGCGTGCCGGGGTGCTCGGTCCATCGCGCGTACAGGCCGCGCTGCACGACCTTGTTCGCCTCGATCTGGTCGCGGAAGAACCGCACCACCCCGGCCGGGTCGAGGCCGAGGCCGGGTGCCTTCGCGGCGACCGAGTCGAGGATCTGCTGTTCGCGCACCGGGTCGTCGATCGGCGACGGCGTGCCGAATTTCGCGGCCGCGACCTTGTCCGCGATCTGCACGCGCTGAGCGGCCAGGTCGGTCAGTTCCCAGAGGCCCGGAGACGCCGAGGCCGGCGCGGGTAGCGCCACGAGAAGCAGCGAAGCGGCACAGAGCACCCGAAGTCGCATGCCCGTAAACGCTACATGCGAAAATCCCCGGGTGCCCGCGCTAGCCGAAGTCATCGCCGCCCTGGAGCAGGCGTATCCGCCCGAACTCGCCGAATCGTGGGACGCCGTCGGGCTCGTCTGCGGCGACCCGGCCGAGCACGTGGACAAGGTCCTGTTCTGTGTCGACCCGGTCGACGAGACCGTCGACGAGGCGATCGCCGGGGGCGCGCAGCTGATCGTCGCGCACCATCCGCTGCTGCTGCGCGGAGTCCACGGCGTGCCGGCGGACAGCACGAAGGGGCGCCTCGTGCACCGCCTGATCCGCGCGGGCGTCGCCCTCTACTGCGCGCACACCAACGCCGATTCCGCGTCCCCCGGCGTCTCCGACGCGCTCGCCGACGCCATCGGCCTGACCGTTCTCGGCCCGCTCGACCCGCGCGAAGACGGGGTCACCGGCATCGGCCGCATCGGCGAGTTGCCCGCGCCCGAACCGTTCTCCGCTTTCGTCGAACGCGTCGCGAACGCCTTGCCCCGCACGGAGCCCGGCGTCTACGGCGCGGGCGATCCGGCCCGGCCGATCCGCCGCGTCGCCGTTTCCGGCGGTTCCGGCGACAGCTATCTCAAGCGCGCCACTGCCGCCGGGGTCGACGCGTACGTCACCGCCGATCTCCGGCATCATCCCGCCGGCGAGCACCTCGCCGACATCGCCGAAGTCCCCGCCCTGGTCGGCGTCACCCACTGGGCGAGCGAGTGGCCGTGGTGCGAGCAAGCCTCGGGCGTCGTCCGTGCCGCGTTTGCGGGTAACGTCGACGTTCACGTCTCCACGCGGTGCACCGACCCGTGGACGCTACGGGCCACCCGAACCGAGCACTAAGAACTCCAAGGAGCACCGTGAAGGCCGACCCCGCCGTCCAGCGCCAGCTGCTCGAACTCGCGAAGGTGGACGCGGAACTCGCGCGTACCGCCCACCGTCGCCGCACCCTGCCGGAGATCGCCGAGATCGACGCGGGCGAGAAGACGGTGCGCGAACGACGTGACGCGCTGGTCTCGGTCCAGACGGCGGCGTCCGACCTCGACCGCGAGATCGCCCGCCAGGAGAAGGAGATCGAGTCGGTGCGCGCTCGCGGAGACCGCGACCGCAAACTCCTCGAATCCGGTTCCGTCGCGGCGAAGCAGATGACCGACATCGAGCACGAGCTGAACAGCCTCAGCCGTCGTCAGTCCGCGCTGGAGGACGACCTGCTGGAGCTGATGGAACGCCGTGAGGCGCTCGAACTCGACGCCCAGCGCACCAGCGCCGAGGTCGCGAAGGCCGAGGGCGAGGTCGCCGAAGCCGTCAGCCGCCGCGACGAGCACTTCACCGACCTCGACACCACGAAGGCACGCCGCGACGAAGACCGCGCCAAGCTCCTGCCGCGCTTCCCGGAAGACCTGCTGAAGCTTTACGAGCGCGTCCGCGCGCACAAGGGCATCGGCGCGGCGCTGCTGCGGGCCCGCCGCTGCGGTGCCTGCCAGCTCGACATCGACCGCCGTGAGATCGCCGAGATCAAGGCGGCCCCGGAGGACAACGTCATCCAGTGCGAGAACTGCGGCGCCATCCTGGTGCGCACGCTGGAGTCCGGCCTGTGACCGACCACGTGCTCGTCGAGGCCGACGGCGGTTCGCGGGGCAACCCGGGGCCCGCCGGGTACGGCGCGGTCGTGAAGGACGCGGCCACCGGCGAGGTGCTCGCCGAGCGCAAGGCCTACGTCGGCATCGCGACCAACAACGTCGCCGAGTACGGCGGCCTGATCGCCGGGCTCGCCGCGGCCGCCGAGCTCGGAGCGTCCACAGTGGACGTCCGGATGGACTCGAAGCTCGTGGTGGAGCAGATGTCCGGGCGCTGGAAGGTCAAGCACCCGTCGATGCAGCCGCTGAACGCCGAGGCCAAGGAGCTGGCGGCGCGGTTCTCGCGCGTGCGCTACGAGTGGATCCCGCGCGCGGAGAACTCCCACGCGGACGGGCTCGCGAACGAGGCGATGGACGCCGGGAAGCAGGCGGAAGCGCCGAAGAAGACCGTGAAACAGGACAGGGTCAGCCCCGTCGGCTGGACCGGCGCGACCGGCACCCCGACCAAACTGCTCCTCGTGCGGCACGGCCAGACGGCGATGTCGGTCGAGAAGCGGTACTCCGGCCGCGGCGACGTGCCCCTCACCGAGCACGGCAAGCAGCAGGCGGCCGCCGCCGCGAAACGCCTCGGCGCGATGGAGGGCCTGGTCGTCGACGGCGAGGTCGCCCCGATCATCGCCTCGCCGCTGATCCGCACCCAGCAGACCGCGCAGGCGATCGCGGACGCGCTCGGCGGCCGGGTCGAGACCCACCCCGGGCTGATCGAGACCGATTTCGGCGACTGGGAGGGCCTCACCTTCAAGGAGGCCATGGACCGCGACCCCGAATTCCAGACCAGCTGGCTTTCCGACACCTCGATCGCGGCGCCGGGCGGGGAGAGCTTCGACGGCGTCCACCGGCGGGTCCGCAAGGCCCGCGACGAGCTGATCGCGAAGTACGGCGGCCGGACGCTGGTGCTGGTCAGCCATGTCACGCCGATCAAGGCGCTGCTGCGGATGGGCCTGGACGCCGGGCCGTCGCTGCTGTTCCGGCTGCACCTGGACCTGGCCTCGTTGTCGATCGTCGAGTTCTATCCGGACGGCAACGCCTCGGTCCGGCTGGTGAACGACATTTCGCACCTCTCCTAGCCTGGAGAATGTGGCGCGGATCACGCCTGGATATGACGTGTCGCGGGCGGCCGATGGGGTATTGGCTACAGTTTCGGCGACGGCACGTGAGCGAAAAGGCAAAGACGGGGACATGACGGCGAGCGCACTCAGCGAAGCTTCCGAACAAGACGTGCCCGACCCGGCGGAGACGCCGGCCCGTCGTGGCCTGGCCGCCCGTGTCGCGCCGTACCTGGCGGTTCTCGCCGGTGTCGCGGCCGTCGCCTGGCACGCCACCCTCTACGGCCACTGGATCGTCGACGACGCGGCCATCACCTTCTCCTACGCGCGCAGCTTCGCCGACGGCCTCGGGCCGGTGCTGCAGCAAGGGCAGCCGTCGGTCGAAGGCTGGTCGAACTCGACGTGGCTGGTGGCGTTGGTGCTCGGCAAGCTCGTCGGCGTCTTCGACAGCGGCATGCTGTTCGGCCTTCCCGACTACGTGCTGTTCCCGAAGCTGCTGGGGCTCCTGTTCACCGCCGGGACGCTGGCCGCCTGCCACATCGCGGCGAAGCAGATCTTCGCGCGCTTCGCGTGGCTGGCGACGCTGGTCGTCGGGCTGACGCTGGCCGCGATCCCGTCGTTCGTCATCTGGACGATCTCCGGCCTGGAGAACTCGCTGTTCGGGATGGCCGTCGCCTGGCTCGCCGCGCTGCTGTTCGTGGCCGTGCGCAAGGACACCCTGCTCACCGCGAAGGTCGCCGTCTGGTCCGGGATCCTGGTCGCGTTCGCCGCGCTGACCCGCCCCGAAGGCCTGATCTACGGCGGCGCGTACCCGCTCGTCGTCCTGTTCCAGCTGCGGAAGCCGCTGCTGGGGCAGAGCGTCAAACTCGTCGTGGTGTCCGTGGTCGCGTTCGCGATCCCGTTCGGGGCGTACCTCGCCTGGCGGATCACGGAGTTCGGCAGGCTGCTGGCGAACCCGTCCATCGCCAAGGGACAGGGGCTGCCCGGGCTTTCGGCGCTGAAGCAGCCGTTCGAGCTGGTCGGCTACGCCGGTGTCGCCGGCACGATCCTGCTGGCGCTGACCATCGGGTACGCGCTGGTCCGCGCGGAATGGCGGCGCGCGCTGATCGCGCTGCTGGTGCCGCTGGCGCTGGGCATCATCGCGTACGGCGTGATGGTCCCGGACTGGATGGGCCAGCACCGGTTCGCGACCCCGATCTGGATCCTCTCCGTGCTGGCGGGGACGCTGGCCGCCGGTGAACTGATGCGTCGTTCGCGGGCGGTGCTGCGGATCGTCGTGGTGCTCGTGCTGGTGGCGGCCGCGATCCCGTCCGGGATGGGCTTCGCGTCGGCGTCGAAGAAGTTCCAAGAGGTCCCGACGGTGCCCGCGTGCCTGATCGCCGACCGCTTCGGCCGCGGTTTCAACACCATGGCCGACATCCTGGGCCTGCAGCAGGCGTCGCTGCTGCTGCCGGACCTCGGCGGCTCGTCGATGACCAGCCGCCTGCACCTGGTCGACATGGCCGGGCTGGTCGAGGCGGACGTCGCGGACTTCCTCAAGAAGGGCGACCTGCCGGGGCTGCGCGACTACGTGTTCGACAAGGTCAAGCCGACTTTCATCCACTCGTGGGGCCCATGGGCCGCGGGCAACGGCATCACGGTCGACCCGCGGGTCGATCGTGACTACGAGCCGATCTTCGTGTACCCGGGCAGCGGGCCGCGTAACGGCGACTTCGTGCGCAAGGACGCCGTCTCCAGTCCGGAGAAGCTGAAGGCCGTGCGGGACTACGCAGCGAAGACCATGCCTGACGTGGAGAAGGCGCGTTTCGGCGGCCCGCTCAAGGACTGCGGCCCGACCATGCACCCGGGCCAGACCGTCTACGTCCACTAAACGCGTTCGAGGGCGGCCTCCTTCTCCCGGATCACGGGCAGCACGTGCTTCCCGAAGTGCTCGACGTCCTCCAGGTAGTGCAGGAAGCCGAGCAGCAGCAGGTTCGCCCCGCGCTTCTTGTACTCGATGGCCCGGTCCGCGATCTGCTCCGGCGTGCCGATGAGCCCGGTGCGGAAGCCGTCGTTGTACTGCACCAGATCCTTGAACTCCGAGTCGGCCCACATCCCCTTCTTGTCCGATGTGGAGCTTCCCGCCTGCTTGACGGCGCCGCGGAAGCCTTCGACGGCCTCGGTGTTCGCCTTCTCGACGATCTCGCGCAGCACGGCCTTCGCCTCGCTCTCGGTCTCCCGCGCGATCACGAAGCCGTTGAGCCCGAAGCGGACGGCGTGGTCGTTCGCGGCCGCGTAGCCGCGGACCTCCTCGACCTGCTCGCTGAACCCGTCGAAGTCCTTGCCGTTGCTGAAGTACCAGTCGGAGACCCGGCCCGCGAGCTTCCTCGCCGCGGTGGAGTTGCCGCCCTGGAAGATCTCCGGATGCGGCCGCCCGACCGGTTTGGGCTTGATGTCGAAATCGTGGATCCGATAGAAATCGCCGGTGAATTCGGCGTGGTCGTTCGTCCAGAGTTCCTTCAGCACGCGAATGAATTCTTCCGAGCGACGGTACCGTTCGTCGTGTTCCAGCCACGGTTCGCCGAGGTTCGTGAATTCGTCCTTGAACCAGCCGCTGACCACGTTGACCGCCGCGCGCCCGCCGGAGATCACGTCCGCGCTCGCGATGAACTTCGCGAGCACGCCGGGATGCCACAGTCCGGGATGGACGGCCGCGATCACCTTCAGCCGCTGCGTCGCGAGCAGCAGCGCGAGGCTGAAGCCGGTCGATTCGTGCTGGTAGGCGGCACCGTAGCTGGCCGTGTAGCGGACCTGGCTCAGCGCGTACTCGAAGCCGCTGTTCTCCGCGAGGACGGCGAGATCCCGGTTGTACTCGTATCCCCAGTCGGTGCGCTGCTCGATGTCGCTGGTGACCAGACCGCCGCTCACATTGGGGACCCAATAGGCGAATTTGAGTGGTTCGGATGCGATTTCCGGCATGCGGCGGAGTGAACCCGCTGCCCCCGGATACCGTCAATCGGCGTCCACGCGCTGAGACCGCCCGAGCGCGGAACTCAATTCGGTGCGCCCGGTGATCCCCAGTTTCCGGTAGGCGCCGGACAAATGCAGTTCGACGGTGCGGCGGGTCAGGTGCAGTGCTTCGGCGATCTCCCGGTTGGTGAGACCTTGTGACGCCATCAGCGCGACGCGGTACTCCTGTTTGGTGAGACCGTGTTCGTTGTCCTTCGCCGTGGCGAGACTCGTCCGCGCGTCCCGCAGCGCCTCGGCGGCCCGTCGCGCGAGCGGCCGCGCCCCGCAGTGCTTGCTCGACCGCGCGGCCATCCGCAGCGTGCCGACCGCCTTCTCGGCCTGCCCGTGCCGGGCCTGCAGCACGCCGAGTTCGGTGAGCGCCTCGGCCAACGCGAGTTTGGCGGTCGACTCGCCGAGGACGTCGACGGCCTTGGTGAGCAGGCGTTCGCCCTCTTCGTCCTCGCGGACGAGGCCTGCCGTGGTCAGCGCGCCGCCGAGGATCCTCGGCGCTCCCCAGCGTTCCGCGGCCTCGAGATCCTCTTCGGCGAGCCGGGCCGCCGCGTCGGTGCGGCCGAGCGCCAGCGCGGTGCGGGCGGCGTGCGCCCGCCAAGGGGCGAAGCCGGGGAAGCGCATGCCGTGGTGCTCCAGACGGCGGCCGCAGCCACGCAGGTCTTCGTACCCGAGCTCCGGTTCGCCGGTGGCCGCACGGAGCCTGCCACGGGCGTAGAGCAGGTAGTTGTGCGTGAAAAGTGCTTGTGTGGCCCCGAAATCGATGCGGTCCAGCAGGGTTTTCGCGATGTCGTGGCGGCCGAGGTCGACCGAGACCTCGATCAGTCTCGCCGCGCAGAGCACCGCGATCGGGCATCGGCTGGTGACCCCGCGTTCGTCGAACTGCCGCACCAGCGATTCGAAGTGGACACTCGCGCGCACCAGGTCGCCGCCCGCCTGCAGGGCGATCCCGCGGGCGAGGGTGGCGAGGGCGCCTTTCGGCACGTGGAAGTCCCACGGCAGGCGTTCGGTGTCGAGCACCTGGCAGAGCTTGTCGGTGAGCGCGGGTTCGTCGGCGAGCGCGGCCGTCGCGAGCGTGAAGAAATACGGCTGTTCGAACAGTTCGGGCTGCTCTCCGGACAACGCCTCCCCGAAATGCCGGACGGCGTTCGCCGACGACTTCCCCTCGCGCACCGTGTCGAGCGCGAGCAGACCGGATCGGCTCTGTTGCGCGGCGGGATCGTTCAGCGGCGCCCATTGCTGTTCGAAGTCGCGGAAGTCCGGCGGTGGCCCGAGCCTGCTGCCGGCTTCGGCGAGATAGGTCATGCACAGCAGCGGCCAGACGGCGTCGCGCCCGCCCGCGTCGAGCCGCGCGGCGAACTGGCCGGCGGAGTTGATCGCCAGCCGCGCGTCCGGGCCGCAGCACAGCGAAAGGATCATGGCCGTCGCGACGAAGGCCGCGGTGTCCCGGTCGTCGATGTGGTCGACGGCCTCGCGCACCCTGGCCGGCGCCGAATCCGGGTCGCAGTGGAATTCCGCGTGCGCGAGCTGGAGCAGGATCGCCATCCGCTTGCGTTCGCTGAGCCGTTCTTCGAGCGCACGCGAAAGGAACCGGACGGACAGCTCCGGGTCGCCCTCGATCACCGAATGCCGCGCGGCCAGCCGCAGGACGTCGACCGCCCACGGGATCCTGATCGCGGTCGCCTCCAGGAGATGGACGCCGACCCGTTCCGGCGCGGCACCCGCGTCGTGGAGGAGCCGCGCCGCCCGTGCCTGGGTGACGGCCCTGGTGGTGAGCGGCATGTCGGCGAGCACCGAGTTGCGGACGAACCGGTACGTCAGCGACGGCCGGTGGCTGTTGGTCAGCAGGTGCACGCGCACCATCGTGTCGATGGCCTCCAGCGCCGTGCTCTCGTCGACCCCGGCCAGTTGTGCCAGCAGGTCGAAACTCGCGTCCTCGCCGAGGATCGCGACGGCTTCGAGCACTTTCGGCGCGGCGGTGTACTCGTGCATGCGGACCCGCAGCACCTCGCCGATCATCGCCGATCCCGCGGTGGCCAGGTCCATCCCCGGGACCAGGCGGCGGCGCAGCGCGCCGAGCAGGAACGGGTTGCCGCCGGTGACCTCGCGGCATTCCTCGGCGAACCGCCCGGCGGAGACCCGGAGGAACTCGGCGACGTGCCGGGTCCCGAGGCCGCGCAGCCGGATCGTCGCCGGGGTGCAGCCGGACATCTCCAGCAGGGCGACCTCGCCGGTCTGCAAGTGCCCGATCAACGAGGTCAGCACCACCAGCACCGGCAACTGCTCGACCCGATGCCGGATGTAGGCGAGACAGCGCATCGACCACGGGTCGGCGAGGTGGATGTTGTCGATGCCGAGGAAGACCGGTCCCTGTTCGGCGGCGTGGCGGACGGTGTGGAAGAAGGCGTCGAGCGCCTCCGTCTGTTCCCGCTCGGTCCGGGGCGGGTGATCCGGCAGGATTTCGGTCGCGTGCGGCGTGCGCGGCCGCGGCGATCCGGGCTCGGCGGGCGCGTGGGTGAGCCCTTCGACCAGCTGACGGCCGACACCTCCGGTCAGGTGGGTTTCCAGCCGGGACGCGGTGGCGATCGCGACGGTGAATCCGGCCGCTTCGGCGAGCTCACCGGCCGCGGTGAGCATCGACGACTTGCCCATCCCGAACTCGCCGACCACCACCGCGCTGACGGCGCGGCCCTGCCGGGCGGCGCGGCACAGGCCGGTGATCGTGTCGAGTTCGCCGTCTCGACCCAGTAACCCGGCGGCGCGGCGCTTCGGTACCGAAGGCCCGCCGAAGGGACTCTCGGGATTTACTTCGGTATGCACCGTAGAGACCTTCGTGTCGGCTTGCGGCAGACTACTCGCATGTAAGCGGTAACGGGAGTGATCGCTGGTCGTCGAGGGGAGCAGGAGCCGGGATGTCCGCATCCGACGAGATCCGCCGGGACGATCGTTGCGACGACATCAAGGCCGCGACGACGCACGCCAGGAAGAGCACGACCAGGTTGGCCGTGATCATCGACAGCCGGCCGCGACATCGCGCGGCGACGGGGGACAGGTAGCGCAGATCGGCCCTCGCCAGCGCGTCTTCCACCGACGCGAATTCCGCGACCTGCCGTCCACATCGCGCGCAACCCTTCAAATGCCTTTCGAAGGCGTGTGCCTCCGCTCGGTCGAGCACACCGAGTACGTACGCCGCCACATCGGTGTGTTTCACCTTTCGCTTCCTCATCGGGACCCCAGTTCTCCTAACGACCGTCGCAATGTCTTCATGGCCGCGTACAGCCGTGATTTGACCGTTCCCTCCGGGATCCCCAATATCACCGCCGCCTCCCGGACCGTATGCCCGGTCAGATACGTCTCGTAGATGACAGCCTGATATTTGCTGTCCAGATAACGCAGCGCCTCGGAAATGACGAGTGCGGACAGTGACTGTTCGGTCCGGTCCGCTATTTCGGCGTTTTCGGAACTGTCCAGCTCGACCTCCTGTGGCCGGGCACGCCGGTTTCGCCAGCCGTCGATCACGATCCGCTTGGCGACCGTGAGCAGCCAGCCACGTAACATTCCCGGCTCGCGGTTCAACGTGTCCGAATGCTGCCAGGCGCGGATCAGTGTTTCCTGGACGACGTCTTCCGTCCATTGTTGATCATGGCCCGTCAGGTACATCACCTGCCCGAACAGGGTGTCCCGGAAATCCTTGTACAGCACCGAAATGAACTCGTCTGGAACCTCGCCCGGCCGATGGCCGCCATCGAACCGGCATCCTCTGCCCACTGCTTCCATAAAGTTCGCCACCTCCCCGGCGGTGGAGGATTTCACGGGTTCGTACACCGTAGCGCAGACTATCGCCGTGAGCCATGTGCAGTAGTGATTCGTTTACATTTAGCCGGCCGGTACGTATCGCGGTGATAAACGGTTCTAAATATGTTGTGTGATGCACATCACACTGGCCTGCTCCGGCTAGATCGAACCGGCCGCTCCGGTTCGCCGTACTCCCAGTGAGGCACTTCGAGGACGGGGACGGGTGAAATGATCTATCGACTGTTCGGACTGGTGATCGCCTGCTTGGTGATATGGGCTGGAACGCCCACCCACGCCTTCGCGGAAATCGACGCCCATGACCGGGAACTGCTCGTGCGGGTCCGCCAAGGGAGTTTGTGGGAAGGGCCGATCAGTCGTCAGGCGGAACAGCGCGGGAGCGGGCAGCGGGTACGGGAGGTCGGGCGGAAACTCGCCGACGACCACGACCGGCTCGACGCCCAGGTCCGCGCGCTCGCTTCGAAGGTCCGCGTCGAACTCCCCGCCGAGCCCACCGAGGAACAGCGTTCCTGGAGCGACGAGATCACCGGAGCCGCCGGTGCCGACTTCGACCGCCTCTACGTCAATCGCTCCCGCGCCGCGCACGGGAGCGTCTTCGGTCTCGCCTCGCAGGTGCGGGCCGCCACCCGTGACGACGCGATGCGGTCCTTCGCCCAAACCGCCGTCGAGACCGTCATGCGGCACATGACCCTGCTCGAAAGCACCGGGATCGCCGAGACCACCTCACTGATGGTCGCTCCCGGCGACGGTGACGAACTCGGCGGCGGCGACATCGCGCTCGGCGTGCTCATGGCGGGGATCGCCGGGGGCGCGACCTTCGGGCTCGTCCGGGTGCTCGGGGCATCGGGCAGGCGCGGATGAGCGCCGCGCTCCTGGCGGTCATCCCGGCCCCGTCGCCGCACGACAGCGGGGTGCGGGACATCGCCGCCCTGTCGGCCCGGTTCGCCTACGTGACGATGTGCCTGACGCTGGTGTGGGGCGTGCTGAGCGCCACCGGCTGGATCAGGCGCGTCACCGGTCACGAGGCGTTGCGCGGAGGTCACGTCGTGCTCGCGGTGTTCAGCCTCGCCACCGGTGTCGTCCATGGACTGTCCTATCTGTTCCTCGACGACGACTCGTTCGGCGTCCTCGCGCTGCTGATCCCGTTCGCCGGCGGCGGGCTCGCCCGGCACGCGGCCGGCGTGGTCGGGCTGGAACTGTTCATCGCCCTCGCGGTCACCGCGGCGGTGCGCCGCGGCGCGGCCGACCTCCGGGGGCAGCGGTTCCATCAGGCCGGTTACTTCGCGGTCGGCCTGCTGGCGATCCACTCGTGGCTGGGCGCGTCCGCGAACGGGAACCTCGCGACGGTCTGGCTCGGCGGGATCACCGTGCTCACCCCGGCCGTGGTGCTCACCGTGCTGCGGGTGCTCCCGCCGCGGGCGCTGGTCCTGCTGGGGCTGCTCGAAGGCGGGACCCGCCGGGCCGAACCGGTCCGGATCTCCGTCGACGACAAGAAGTGCCACCGCTACGCCATCTGTCAGGCCGAAGCACCGCAGGTCTTCCAATTGCAGGGCGACGGACAGCTGCGGTACCTCCGGAAACCCGGCGCCAAACAGGTACCGCTCGTACAAGCCGCGGCCAGAGCCTGCCCGATGCGGGCGATCCGATTGCAGGGGGCGGAACGATGAGCGAACGGATCGTCGTGGTCGGCGGCGGGCTGGCCGGGCTGCGCTGTGCGGAACGGTTGCGGGAACTGCGGTTCGACGGCGAACTGGTGATCGTCGGCAACGAGCCGGAGCCGCCGTATCACCGGCCGGCGTTGTCCAAGCAACTGCTGACCGGCGCCACCGGCCCGGCGGAGACGATGCTCGCCCGGCCCGACGAGATCGACGCCGAATGGCGGCTCAACACCCCGGCGACCCATCTGCAACCGGGGCGCCAGGTCGTCCATCTGCCCGGGGCGGAAGAGCTGCCCTACGACGGGCTCGTCATCGCCAGCGGCGTCGAACCGCGAAGGATTTCCGGGGTGCCGCACGGACATCCGCGGGTGGTCGTCGTCCGGACCCTGGCCGACGCCGCGGAACTGCGCGACAACCTGGCCGCCGACCACGGGCCGGTCGCGGTGCTGGGCAGTGGGTTCATCGGCTGTGAGGTCGCCGCCAGCCTGCGCGAGATCGGCCGGGAGGTGACCGTCATCGGCCGGTCGGCGCATCTGCTCGGCGAGGTCGTCGGCAAGCACATCGGGCAGAAGCTCTCGGCGCTGCACCGGTCGCGTGGGGTGCGGCTGGCGCTGGGCGCGTCCATCGACAGCTGGCAGACCACGCCGAACGGGTTGCGGCTGCGGTCGTCCGACGGCTGGATCCTGGACGTCTCGTGTGTCGTGGTGGCTGTCGGCACGGTGCCGTCGATCTCGTGGCTGCGCGGGGCGAAGCTGCCGCTCGACGACGGCGTCGTCTGCTCACCGACCTGTCACGTGCTCGGGATGAACAACATCGTCGCGGCCGGTGACGTCGCCCAGTGGCCGAACCTGCGCTTCGACGAGACGCCGCGGCGGGTCGAGCACTGGCTCAACGCCGTCGAGATGGGCCGGGCGGCCGCGGAGAACCTCCTCGCCGGCCCGCAGGCTTCGCGGCCTTTCGCGCCGGTGCCGCGGTTCTGGTCCGAACAGCACGGCATGCGCATCCAAGCGGGTGGCATCCCGAAGCTCGGCACCGACACCGTCGCGCTCGCTTCACCCGTCGGTGGCGAACGGCCCGTCACCGGCTTCGTCCGCAAGGGGCGGCTCGTCGGCGTCGTCGGCCTCGACAGCCCGTCCGCCGTCCTCCACTGGACCAACGAGATCGCGGAACAGAACCCCGTCAGCCACCCGGGAGAAACGGAGACGCCCGATGCGCCGATCGCGCTTGACCATGCTCGCCGTCATCGCGGCGCTCGTCGTGGGCGCCGCGATGTGGTGGCAGGCGGGTGACCCCGTTTCGCTCACGGCTCAGGCTCCGGTGACGGAATCGCTCCCCAGCCCGCGGGTGTCGCAACCCGTCACCTCGCGCGCCAGTACTCCGACGGACCCTCCGCCCGGCACGCGGCTCACCGCCGTCTACATGACCCGGATGGGGCAAGCCGTCCTCGACGAGACCGGCGCCGTGCTCTTCCGCTACGAACGCGACAACCCGCATAAAGCCCGTTCGGCGTGCCTCGGGGACTGCGCCGCGGTGTGGACCCCCGTCACGACCTCCGGCACGCCCCTGGTGACCGGCATCGATCCGGCGCTGGTCGACACCATCAAACGTCCCGAAGGCGCCGAACAGGTGACTTTGGCCGGTTGGCCGCTCTACAAGTTCGCCAACGCCCGGCCCGGCGAATGGACCGGGCAGGGCACCGACCACCTGTGGTTCGTGGTCCAACCCGACGGGCGGCGCAACCTGAACTGCCTGCCCGGACCCGTGCAGTAGGATTCGCCGACGGACGAGTCGGCGGGGCGGCCGCGAGCCGGGAAACCGGTTCGAGGAAAGTCCGGACTCCACAGGGCAGGGTGGTTGTTAACGGCAACCCGGGGCGACCCGCGGGACAGTGCCACAGAAAACAGACCGCCTCCGCTCGCTTCGCGGGCGGAGGTAAGGGTGAAACGGTGGTGTAAGAGACCACCAGCGTCCTGGGTGACCAGGACGGCTAGGTAAACCCCACCCGGAGCAAGGCCAAGAGGGAGCCGCGAGGCTCCTGCGCAGGCGATCGAGGGCTGCCCGCCCGAGCCTGCGGGTAGGCCGCTCGAGCCCGCCGGCGACGGCGGGCCTAGATGGATGGCCGCCACCCGTGCCGCCGCAAGGCGGGGCGGGGACAGGATCCGGCTTACACGCCGGCTCGTCCGTACTACTTCCCGAGGTCGGTACAGCTGGTCGTGAGTGGCGTTTCGGGTTCTAACCCGAAACGCCACTCACGACCAGCTGTACCGACGAGCTACTTCGAGGCGTCCGGCCGTCCGGTCCAGTGAATCGTGTCCGGGAACTCGAACCGCTCCCGCAGATACCGCTCCTCGGTGCGGCCGTGCAGGGTGAACGCGAAACTCGAACCGTCCGGCCAAGTCAGGACGCGCTTGCGGAAGTCGATCTCGGGCGCTTGCGGTTTCCGGGCCTGCCAGAGGATCTCCGGCGGCGGCGCGTCGGCCGGGTCCCGGTAGGTCGAACCGGTGTCCACCACCGCGATCGCGGACGGCGAGCACACGAGCCAGGGCCCGCTCGCCTTCCGGACCCGATCGGCGGGCTCGAGCGCCATCGCGTTCGCGGGGCCCTTCACCCGGATTTCTCGCTGGAACGGGTGACCGCCCTTGCCGCCGCCACTGCCCGCACCGTTCAGCAGCGCGAAGACGTAGACGAACGCGCCGCCGATACCGCGGAACACGTTCCAGAAGAACCGCCGGACGAGCCGCTTCCCCTTGACCGTGCCGTCCAGGCGCCTGCCGGGCACGTCGAAACCCAGATCGCTGTCGCCCAGCCGCAGCACGATGACCGGCTCGCGCCACTGGGCGGCCATCAATTCCTCGACCCGTTCACGGAAGCCGGGACGGACCAGGGCCTTGTCCGCCTTGTCTTCCATGCGCTCCTGGTGCGCGAAGATCTTTTCCGCCGCCCGCTGCCGGGACTCGCTCAGATGTCGAGGTTCCCCCGCGTCTCCTCCGGGCTCTTGTCCCCGCCGATCTCGCTCTTGTTGAACCACGGCTCGTTCTCCCCGTCCGGCGTCACGGCTTCCTTGCCCTCGGTGTACGCGGCCTTCCCGGCTCCGATGCCGCCCTTGACGGCCGCGCCGGAGACCAGCGGGCGCGCGCCGACCGAGGTGCCGAACATCGTGGTGAGCACCCGGTTGCTCGGGGTCAGCGCGACCCCGGCGGTGTTCTCCAGGACGTCCAGCGAGAACTTCGACTCACCGGCGTAGGTACCGATCCGGAACTTCCTCGTCATGTCCACGACCTTGGTCGCGTACTTCGCGAGGTACTCGATGAAGGTGTCGAGCAGCTTGCCGAACTTGCCGAGGTACTTGGTCACCTTCTGCAGCACGCTGGCGGCCTTGGCGATGGACGCGGTCATCGCGGCGGCGACCGAGCTGCCGAAGCTGATCACCGACGCGGCCAGCGCGGGCAGCCAGATGGTGATCAGCCACGAGATCAGCTCGGTGATGATGCCCTTGATCAGCTCCTCGATGACCACCATGACCATCGACCACATCTGCAGCACCTCGGCCACCGATCCGGCGGCGGAGCCGACGCCGCGGATCCCGGCGGAGAAGTCGCCCAGTGCTTCCTTCGCGGCCTTGCCCGCGTCGTCCACCCACTCGGCGAGCGCCGCGTCACCGGTCTTCTCGAAGTCGTCGGCGAGGGCGACGAAGCCGTTCGCGAGGGTCACGAAGTTCTCCGACGCGTGCCCGATCGCCGGACCGTCGCCGGTGACCTGGTGCAACGCGTCCTGCAGCGGCTGGACCAGCTCGAGCAGCATGTTCAGCCCGTGGCTGACCAGCCAGCCGATCGGGTCCATCGCGAAGGTGACCATGTCCGCCGCGGCGGCGCCGACGAACGCGGCCCCGTCACCGACCAGCGCGGCACCCGCGGACGCCAGCTCGGCCGGGTTGTCCGCCTCGGCGGCCTGCTGGGCGTGCGAAGCGATCGACTTGCCCGACTTGTAGATCGTGCCCGCCACCGGCACGTGCCCCATCGCGCGATCGAGGTTCGCGCTCATGCTCTCGTCGTACGCCTGGACGTTGAGCCCGTCGGCGATGCTCGACTTCTCCTCGGTCATGACCCCTACTTTCCGAGCGTTTCGTCGATGGTCGCCGCGTGCTTGCCGAACTCGACTTTTCCGGCTTCCTCGATGCCCCGGTACATCTCGGAGGCCTTGTTCAGCTTGGAGATGAACCCGTCCACGCCGTCCTTCATGTCGTTCATCAGCGAACGGAGTTCGCCGAGGCGATCGGTGTAGCCCTGTTTGGCCCAGATCCCGACGATGCCCCACGCCTCGTCGGTCACGTCGGCGGCGTCGATCTTGGCGCCGAACTTCTCCGCTTCCTGCTCGTAATAGGGGAGCTTCTGGGCGTACGCGGCGATCGCCGCGATATTCGTCTCGATTCCCTTTGACATCGTGGGAGTCCCTCGGTCGGTTCGGTCAGCTGCGGCGCAGGAAGGAGCCGTCGTCGAAGTAGTCGTCGTCGTCCCGCGGGGCGGGGCGGCGCGCCGGACGGGCGGGCTGCTGCGGTTGCTGCTGCTGTGACGCCGGTTCTTCCTCGACGGTTCCGAACGCCTCGGCCTGTGCCTCGCGAACCTGCTCCGCCGTGTTGACGCCGAACGCCTCGCCGAACGTGTCGTCCACGATCCCGGCCTGCTGCCGGGCGGCGCCGGCGACGGCCTTGCGCAGGGTGCTCATGATCACCGAGGACAGGTGGCCCGCTTCGAGGTGCATGGCGCCCGCGCTGAGCCGGAGGTCGGTGACGGTCCCGCCCGCGCCGGCGACGACGGTGACCTCGCCGGACGGGGAGGTCACGGAGTGCTCGACCTGCGCGATCCGCTCCTGCATGTCGCCGACCTCGGCGAAGCGAGCCTCGGCCTGGCGCACCTTGGCCTGGAAGTTCTCGAACTGGGCGATCAGTTGTTCCATCTGGGCGGACATCGTCGCTCCCCGTGCGCTTTGGTGATCCGGCTTCAGGAGTATGACGTAGGCGAGCGGGTTCGGTTCCGTGTCGTCTCGGGGTGGTGGCAAAGGTCCCTTGCTCCCCGGCGTGAGGACCGTGTGGGTTTTGGGACGTCAGATGTCCCAAAATCCACACAGTGCCCCCGTGACAGCAAAGGTCCCTTGCTCCCGTCTTGGCGACTGCGTGGATTTCGGGTCACCCAACGCAACAAGATCCACACGGTCACCACGCGGAGTAGGGGGTGTGTGGAAACAGGGACACTCAACGTCCCTATTTCCACACACCCCCGGCCCAAAGTGGTAGCAAAGGTCCCCTGCTCCCATTCCGCAGGTCAGCGCCCCAGGTGGTAGCAAAGGTCCCTTGCTTCCTCCGGCACCGAGGCAGGACCCTTGGCCCATTCGACGGGCGAACCCTGCGCCCACTACTTACCTGCCGGTAGGGTGCCGCCATGGGTGAAGCGAGTCGGGTCACGGGACGTTTCCGCGGGACGTTCGATGTACTGCATTCCCTTACCTACTTCGCCCCCGAGACGGAAGAGGCGCTCACGGGCGCCGGTCTCCGTCCGGGGCGCATGACGTACTTCGCGGGCCGCGCGGCGCCGATGGGCGCGGTCGGACCCGGCGTGGTCGCGGCGACGTTCTACAACTTCAACCCCGAACTGGTCGCCCGCCACATCCCGCGCGCGTGGACGCTGGCCACGCCCGAAAAGATCATCGAAGCCCGGTTCGAAGCCGTCGACGCGGCGCTGACCCGGCTGCTCGGCAAAGAGACCCTCGGCTCCGAGGAGGTCGCCGAGGCGGCCGAGCTCGCCCGCGAGGCGACCGGCGGTTGCCAGGCCGACGGTCGTCCCCTCTACGCCGGGCACGCCGGCCTCGACTGGCCGAGCGAGCCGCATCTCGTCCTCTGGCACGCCATCACCCTGCTTCGCGAGCATCGCGGGGACGGCCACATCGCCGCGCTCGTCGCCAACGGCGTCGACGGGCTCGCCGCCCTCGTTTCGCACACCGCCACCGGCAAGGGTTTCCTGCCCGAGGCGGCCAAGGTCTCCCGCGGCTGGAGCGACGAGCAGTGGAACGCCGCAGCCGCCAAGCTTCGCGAGCAGGGCATCCTCGATGACCAGGGCGGCCTGACGGACGCCGGAAACGATCTTCGCGAGCGGCTCGAAGTCGCCACGAACGCGGCTTCGGCGGGGCCCTGGGAGCATCTCGGCGAGGAGAAGACCAAGCGGCTTCACGAGCTTTGCGGGCCTTTGAGCCGCCAGGCCGTCGAAGCGGGTGCTTTTCCCGCGAATGTGTTCTCGACCGGCCGATAATCACGCTATGTAGTGAAAATGCCGTCCCCGATTTCGCTTTGGGTAACGGAAGCGTGACTTTCGCTTGATCGGCGTTCGCGTTTTTTGTGGAATGCGTGCTCACCCAGCGGACTCGTGAGAAGCCACCGAACGAGTCATGTCACACTGGTCGAGGCCGGATTCTCCTCGGCCGACCCGTACTCACAGTGAGCAAGATGCCTCGCAAGCGAGTGAGGCCGTTCGCACACTGCGAAATACGGGTGGCCGGGGTTAATCCAGACGACCCTTGCAACGATGATGGAGACCGAGGATGGTCGTGGTGCTGTGCCTCGCTCTGTGAACTGTAGACAAAACGACATCTACAGAGCGCGCTTTGACCACTACGCCTCGTGACGCCATGATGTTCGAAGCACCACCGAGCCAGAACCGCGCGAACCCCCTCTCCGCGCACCGGGAGTAATGCGATGATGACCTTGACCACCCTCGACACGCTGGCCGCCGGCGAGCTCGGCACCGGCAACGTCCGTACCTGGCTGATCGACAACATCATCCCCCTGGTGCTGCTGGCCGTCGCGCTCCTCTTGTTGTGGCTCGGCGGCGGCAAAGGGGACAACGCGGGTGTCATGCGCCGCCTCGCCGGTGTCGTGATCGCGCTGGCGATCATCGGCCTCGCGGTGAGTGGCGCCGGAGTCAACGTGGGCCAGTGGATCGCCGGCCTCTTCACAGGCTGAGGGCTCGCGTTGCGTATCCGCACCGATGACGAGGTCTACCGGGTCGATGCCGTATGGCTCGGCCCGCCGAAAGCGACTTTTCCCTGGAGAGCCCGCTACGTCGCGTGGCTCGTCGGTATCCCGGTCTTCCTGCTCGTGCTCACCGTCGAACGGTGGGCGGGCTGGAGCTTCGGGTTCTTCTCGACCGCCTGGGCCTTCGTCGCCACAATTGTGATCACCAGATTGATCACGGCCAAGATCAGCCACGAGCGCCCGCTGGGCGCCGTGGCCGCGATGGCGGCGAAAGAGCTCAACACACCAAGAGAACGGACCACGGGCACGGGTGGCGCGGCCAGCGCGTCCCGCGTCCGGGTACGGGCGAACCGCCCGCTACCGAAGCACCGCAGGAGACGGCAGTACCAGCACCACGGCTACGGCGGCGGCGCCGGAGCTCAGGGAACACCACGAGCGCGTCGGAGCCGCCCCGCGGCTCGGGCCGGGAGGTAGTCGTTGTTCGGTCGCGGCGGAAGCCGAGGAAAACGTGATCGAGACCTGCAGCAAGGGGCCTGGAGCCCGCCCCAGCAGGTCCGCTCCGCGCAGCCCAAGAAGGCCGGCAAGGGGAGGCGGTTGCCCGGCGAGGCGGCCATACCCTCATATACCCCGTCGATCGCGGCGCGAAGCATCGACGGGCACCTGTTACGCACCGGTTATGAGGTGTACGCCTGGTACCGGCTCGCGCCGCAGCGCTGGTCGTTCCGGTCGGATTCGCAGCGCCGTGACCTGATCGCGGCCATCGCCGGGCAGTACGCGGAGCTCCAGGGCCGCTGGCTGCACCTGCGCGTGACCAACCGGCCGTACCCGATCCGCATGTGGGCCGAGGCCCACGTGCACAACGCCGTCGGCCGTCCCCAGGACGTCCAGGGCGCGCTGTCCTTCGACGACTACCTCATCGGCGAGCAGCAGCAGCTGATGGGCCGCTCAATGGCCGAAAAAGAGGTCTATCTCGGCGTCCAGGTGCAGACCCGGCGGATGATCGACCGCGCGGTCGAGAGCGCCGCCCCGGTGCTGCGCAAGATCCTGCCCGAGGCCGTCGACGCCGAGCTGGCCGCGCTCGACTCCGAGGTCGAGCACCTCGACCAGGTGATCGGCTCCGCCGGGCTCGAAGGCCGTCCCGTGCACGCCGAGGAGATGTCCTGGCTGATGCACCGCTCGTGCTCGCTGGGCCTGCCCGCGCCGCGCAACATGCCCGCGGTCCCGGGTGCCGCCTGGGAGCCCGAAGACCTCGCCAGCTTCACCGACGCGGCGGACTTCCACGCCGAGCCGTATGCGCCGACGGTCACCGTCCGCGGCCGCACCGGGTCGAACGCCGGGGTCTCGCGGCATCTCGCGGTCCTCACCGTCGGCCAGATGCACGGGTTGCAGATCCCCGAGGTCGACGACCCCTGGATCCAGCACGCGGACCGGCTGCCCGCCGCGGTCGAGGTCTCCGCGCGGATCTACGTCCGGCGTCCCGAAGAGGTCGCCGGTGAGCTGCAGCGCCAGATGAACAAGGTGCGTTCGCAGGTCAAGCACTACACCGACGAGCACGAACTGGAACCGCCGCAGTCGCTGGCGCGCCAGGCCGGCCGGGTGCTGGAGATCGACGACGAGATGACGTCGGGCTTCACCGCGCTGGCCACGCGTGTGCGTTCGTGGTGGCGGCTGGCGGTGTCCGGGCCGACGGAGCGGGACGCGCTGCGCCTGGCCCAGCAGCTTCTCGACCTCTACAAGCCGAAGATCGCCGTCGAACATCCCGAGGCGCAGTACGCGCTGGCCAGGGAGTTCATCCCCGGCGAGCCACTGGCCTCGGCGGCGTACATGCGCCGCGGTTCGGTCGTGTGGGCGTCCTCGGCGGTGCCGACCGCGACGGCCGAGGTGGGCGACCGCCGCGGCATCCTGCTCGGCGAGACGGTGACCGCGACCCGGCGCCCGGTGGCGTGGGACCCGTGGATGGCGCAGGAGATCCGCGACGGTTCCGGCCTGACGGCGATGGTCGCCGGCCTCGGTGGCGGCAAGTCGTTCCTCGGCGGCGGCATCGTCTACAAGACGCTGCGCGCGGGCGCGCACTGGACGATCCTCGACCCCTCGGGCCCGCTGTCGCGGCTGTGCGACCTGCCCGAGCTGCGACCGTACGCGCGGCCGATCAACCTGCTCAACGCGCAGCCCGGCATCCTCAACCCGTACCGGGTGGTCGCCGAGCCGCAGATCGAGCACTTCATGGACGAGGACGACCCTGAGCGCTCCTGGCGGAGGGAGAAGGCCCTCGCGGGCGCGACGCGCCGCCGTCTCGTGCTCGACGTCCTCACCGGTGTCCTGCCGTACGAGGTCTCGCGGATGGCGCAGACCCGCATCGTGCTGCTGCGCGCCGTCCGCGCGGTCGGCGGCCGGTTCGACGCCGACCCGGGCCAGGTCATCGACGCGCTGCGCCGTGACTCCAGCGAGCACCACGAGCACGCCGTCGTCGTCGCGGACTTCCTCGACGAGATGCGCGAGCGGATGGCGCTGCTCATCCCGGAGACCGACGCGGACCCGTACTCCGAGACCCGCGACGACCGGATGACCGTGCTGACCATGGCGGGGCTGACCCTGCCCAAGGACGGCGTCCCGCGCGAGTACTGGACGGACGCGGAATCGCTCGGCGTCGAGATGCTGAACCTCGCCGCGTGGCTGACCCAGCGATCGGTCTACGAGAAGCCGAAGGAACTGCGCAAGGGCGTCTGGATCGACGAGGCGTTCTTCCTCTCCGAGGTCCCGACCGGCCGCGTGCTGATGAACCGCTTCGCGCGTGACTCGCGAAAGTGGAACGTCCGGGTGCTGCTGTCCTCGCAGATCCCCGCGGACTTCCTGAAGATCCAGGGTTTCGTGGCGCTGCTGGACTCGGTGTTCGTCGGCCGTCTCGACGACGACGACGCCCAGGCCGACGCGTTGCGCCTGCTGAAGGTCCCGGTCGGTGTCGGCTACGAACAGGTCGTCGCGGCGCTGGGCCGCCGTCCCGGTTCGCAACGCGACATCCAGCGCGACGTCGAGCCGCGGCAGTTCATCTTCGGTGACGGCGCCGGCGGCGTGGAGCGGATCCGCGTCGACTTCTCCGGCCCGCACCTGGACCATCTGCGCCGGGTCATGGACACCACGCCGGGTTCGGCCGACGCGAAGCCGTCGAAGCCGGGCAACGAACTGGCGGTCCCGGAGGAGAAGCAGTACGTCCCGACACCGCCCGAGGACGACTTCGAACTCGAAGAAGACCTCGAGCTCGCGGCCGAACTCGAGGTCGGCCTCACCGATGAGCAGATGCTCGGCGCCCCGGACCCGTTGGCGGCCGAAACCGGAGAAGTGCAAGGCGCTGTCCAAAATGGACACAACGGGAACGGGAGTCAAGGCGAGCACGCGCGCGCCGGCAAGGGTGGCACCGGCAGGGATGCCGCATGAACACAGTGCTGACACTGGCGTTCGTGCTCGCGTTCGCCGCCGGCTGGCACGCGCTGCGCCGCCGCCTCAAAGAGGGGCCCCGCCCGGGCAAGACCAGACCGAGCCGTCGCGCGACGATGTTCGTCGTCATGCTGATCCTGGGGCTGCAGGCCGTGGCGACCGCTCCGGCGGCGTCGGCCGCGGCCTGTGGTGAGGCGCCGAACCCGGAACGGCCCGGCGCGGGCATGGTCGGCGCGCTCGACCCGCCCGCCACCGCCCGAGGCGAAGGCGGCAGCCCGTACAACGTCTACGGGTACGCGGGACACGTCTGGGACACCTTCGAAACCGACTGCGGCCCGCTCGCCGGGATCACCTCGCCCAACTCGACGATCGACACCTGGGCGGGCAACCAGCTGTTCAACATCGGCAAGAACATCGTCGGTGCCACGAACTCGCTGCACTACACCGTGCTGCAGGGCAGCCTGCTCAGCCCGCTGTACAACGCCGTCAAGGCCGGGGCCGAGAAGGTCTACAACAACATCTACGCCCAGTTGTTCGGCCTGGCCGCGCTGATCATGTCGATCATGTTGTTCCGCAACATCTGGCGCGGCGATCTCGCCGCCGTCAGCAAACGGGCGCTGTACGGGCTCGCCGCGGTCTGGCTGGCCGCGTCCTCCCTGGCGTTGCTGCGGTTCCTCGATCCGATCGACAACGCGATCGTGCAGACCACGACCAACATCCAGGCCGGCTTCATCGACGAGGCGAAGACCCCGCCGCCGTCCCAGCCGCAGCCGCCCAACGCGCAGCCGTGTCAGGCGACTCCGGAGGCCGTGGCCGCGCGCCAGCCGTGGGACCGGGTCCCGACCGAGCTGCATTGCCGGGTCGTCTATGACAACTGGCTCCGCGGCGAATTCGGCAGCCCGGACTCGCCGCAGGCGATCCAGTACGGCCCGGCCCTGCTGGACGCGCGGGCGTTCACCTGGGGTCAGATCCAGCAGGGCGGCGACGCCGACGCCGCGCTGGTCGACTCCAAGAAGGCGGCGTTCAAGGACATCTCCACCAAACTCGGCCCGGCGACCGGGTACTTCACCGGTGAGGACGGCAGCCGCGTCGGCGCCGGTTTCCTTTCGCTGGGCCAAGGGATCTTCTACTCGCTGTTCCAGCTGCTGGCCAAGGCGACGGTGCTGCTGGCGCAGGTGCTGATCAGGATCTTCGTCCTGACGGCTCCGCTGATCGGCCTGATCGCGCTGCTGCAGCCCCAGATCATGCAGCGCATCCTCAAGGTGGTCGGCGCGGTCGCCTTCAACCTGATGGTGCTTTCGGTACTGGCCGGCGTGCACACGCTGCTCCTGGAAGCGATCTTCACCGCGGGGAACTCGCTGTCCCTGCTGACGAAGATGGTGCTGGCCGCCATCATCACCGTGCTGCTGTTCATGGTCGGCCGTCCGGTACGGCGGCTGTGGCAGATGGTCGAGATGTCCGTCGGCATGGTCGGCGGCGCGATGCCGTCGCCGCGCGGCGGGCTTTTCTCCCGCTTCCGCAAGAAGAACAACGAACCGACCCCGCAGGACGCCTTCTGGCAGAACGTCCGCGACACCGACGACGTCGTCGACGGAGACCTCCGCGGTCCCGTCGGCGCGACGGTCGGCGGCGGGCGGTTCCGGCCCGAGGCGACGATCTTCGCCAGCTCCCAGCGGCTCGACAACGGTTCCGGCGCCATCCGCCCCGCGGCGGCGTGGTCGGGAGCGCCGTGGCCGGGTGCCGTCGGCGGTGGCGGCGGGCTGCCCGCGCTGCCCGCCGGTGGTGGTGGCGGCGTGCCCGTGTTCGGCCAGTACAACCCGTCCGCGGGCAACCCCGGCGACTCCATGTTCACCTCGGGCGGGCGGAGCCCGATCCAGGTCCCGAGCCGCCGGGTGGACACCTCTCCGGTCGCCGACCGGCGCTGGAGCGACGAACCGGAGCCGGTCGTGGTGCCGTCGCGGATGAACTCCACGGGCGGCGGTTACACCACTCCCGACTACTCGGGTGCCGTGCCGGTGCAGGCGGGGCCGTCGACGCCGCGTCCGCGCCGCGTCGACCCCGAAGTCGTCGCGGGCAAGCCGGTCTTCGTGCTGTACCGGCCTTCGCGCGGGCTGGAGGTCCGCGAGGAAGTCCGGGACACAGACCACGCAGTGGGCCGGTGATCCATGCCGATCCGGACCAACCGCGGGCGTACCGCGGTCTACCGCAGACTGTGGGGCTGGCCGCTTCGCTCGCCCCGCCACCTCGTCGGCACGCTGGTGATCCTCGCGGTCGTGCTCACCGCCTTGGGCATCCTGCTGCCCAAGGCCATCGGAAAACCGGGACAGACGGCGAACGGGCCGGGTGCTTCGGCGACGACCACCTCGCGAACCGGCGTCGCGGCGCCGGTGACCGTGACGTCGACCTTGCCGCCGAGGCTCACCACCCAGCCGCCGCCGTCTTCCGCGCCACCTGACCAGGACGGGGTCCGGGTCGCCAAGGAGTGGGTGACGGCATGGGCGAATCATCCCGACGGCACGACGACCGAGCAGTGGCTGAACGGCTTGCGGCCGTACACCACCGAGGAGTACCTGGCCGGGGAAATGACCTCGGTGGATCCCGCGAACATCACCGCGACCAGGGTTTCCGGGGAGCCGCAGGTCGCGTCCTCGGTGGTCGGGTCGATGGAGGTCGACGTCCCGACGGACGGGCCCAAGGTCCGGGTCACCGTCGTCAAGACGAACCCGGGATGGCGGGTCACCAAGTACACGCAAGCGGGCTGACCCGATGAAGATCGGGATCATCGTCGGCGTGCTGATCGCCGCGGTCTTCGCCGCGGTCGTCACCACGAGCACGGTCACCAAGGTGGTGACCGATCATGTCGAGGCGCAGTCGGGCGGGGTCGTCAAGACCTCCTGCGACGCGTCGATCGGGCCGACCCTGCCGGGGCAGACCGATCGCGGTTCTTCGGACGTCAACAAGCTGGACGAGGAACAGAAGGGCATCGTCGCGCTGATCATCTCGATCGGCAAGCAGCGCACGCTGTCCCCGCGCGCGTGGCAGGTGGCGATCCAGGCCGGGATGACCGAGTCCAAACTGCGGAACCTGACCTACGGCGACCGCGACTCGCTCGGCATCTTCCAGATGCGCCCGTCGATGGGCTGGGGCACCGTCGCCCAGGTCACCGACCCGCCGTACCAGGTCAACAAGTTCTACGACGTCCTGCTCGCGGTGCCGGACTGGGAGAACATGCGGCCCGGCGACGCCGCCCAGCGCGTCGAGCGCTCCGGCTTCCCCGACCGGTACCACAACTGGGAGCCGATGGCGGCGCTCCTCGTGCAGAACGAGGGCCAGGTCGTCGACGTCGTCGGCTGCGGGACGAGCGTCGGCAGTGTCGTGCCGCCGAGCCAGGCGGCCGCGCAGGCCATCAAGTTCGCCCTCGCCGAGCAGGGCAAGCCGTACGTCTGGGGCGCCACCGGTCCGAACAGCTACGACTGTTCCGGGCTGATGCTGCGGGCCTACGAGTCGGCGGGGATCATCATCCCGCGGGTTTCGCGTGACCAGTACAAGGGCGGCGCGATGCTGCCGGTGCGCCAGGCGCAGCCGGGTGACCTGCTGTTCCTCGCCACCGTGCCGTCGAACCCGGCGACCATCCACCACGTGATGATGTACCTGGGTGACGGCAAGATCGTCGAAGCGCAGCAGACCGGGGTGCCGGTGCACATCCGCGATTTCTCCTTCGACGAGGCCGAAGTGGTCGCGCAGGCGGTCCGTCCTGGCGTTTAGCATGGTGAAAGCGTGGTATCGCGACCGCGGGACCATCGGATTCACCCGAAGTGGCGGCCTGTCCACCGGCGAGCGGCCGCACACTGGCAGAGGATGAAGAACGTGGCACGGAAATTCGGAAGGCGAGGCAAGCCCGCGGCGGGAGCCGGCCAGGAGGTCGACCCCCGCGATCTTTTCGGCACCGCCCAGCCCGCACGGCAGGCGGCGCGTCCGGCGTCGAGCACGCCGCTGGCCGACCAGCTGAACCAGGGCTGGCCGGGTGTCGATCCCGGTTACGTCGTGCTGCCGCGTTCGCTGGCCGAGGGGATGTCGCTACCGTGGCAGCAGCAGATGGCCGCGCTGCTGGCCCAGTTCCACCAGGAGAACGGCAGGCTCGCCTGGCCGATCTACCGGGTCGTCCCGTCGCGCTACGAGAAGCTCGTCGATCTCGACGAAGAGCAGCTGGCGGAGGCCGGCTACCTGGTCGAGATGGACACCGAAGGCGAGATGATCTACCGCGAGCGGAGCGGACGGAAGGTCGAGGATCCGGCGAACACCACGGTGCTCGTCTCGTGCCTTGATCCGATCCCGAAGCCTTCGCAGCGTCAGGCACCTCCGCCGCCTTCGCAGGCCGCGCCGCCGGCGACCGGGCAGCCGCCGCGTGCTCCGGCGCCGATGAACATCGGACCCGCGCCGGTGTGGCGCACGGTCACGCCGCCTGCCGGCCCGCCCGCGCCGCCGTTGCCGGGCAATCACGGGGCTCCGCAGGCTCCCGCCCCTCAGGCCCCCGCACCGCAGGCGCCCGCGCCTCAGCCGCCTGTGTCCCAGGCACCTCCGACCCAGCCACCGGTGTCCCAGGCGCCGCCTCCGCTGCCTCAGCCCAGTCGGATGCAGCCGCCGCCGGTCAGCGCCCCTCCGGCCACTCCGGAGGTGCAGCCCGCGGCGGCCAGCCAGGCCGAACCGGAGCCGCCCGTGAGCCCTCCGGATCCGCCTGTCACGGCTCCGCCGTCGGTCGCGATGCCGGCGTCGCCTCCGCCGGGCATCCCCGTCGCCCCGGAACCGGCGACCCCGCCGCGTGGCGTGCCGATGCACCGCGGCTGGTTCGACGAACTCGCCGAGAACGTGCCGGAAAGTTCGAAGGTGGATCAGCCCGAGGGCGGCGAGTTCGGCCCGACCGGCGATCCCACGGAGATCCCCTACCGCTATCGCAAGTGATGACAGGACGTCCGGGTGATGTCAGGCTTGACGTATGTCGAGCGACCCGAACCCGGATCAGGGCTGGTACTTCAACACCAAGACGAACCAGGTCGAGCACCTGGAACGAGGCCGGAGTATCGACCTCCTCGGCCCGTACCCGGACGAGGCGACGGCCAGGCGCGCCCTGGAGATCGCCAAGGAACGCACGAGGCAGGCCGACGCCGAAGACGCCAAGTGGAACGGCGACTGACCCGGGGTAGGACCTCGTGAGTGGCGATAAGGGTTAGAACCCGAAACGCCACTCACGACCACCCGGGCCGATCGCCCGCTTACCCTCCAGCGACGTTGCGAAAGCCACTTTCGCAACCTTCAACGTTGCGAAAGTGGCTTTCGCAACGTGCCGCGTCCGGCAGTTCAGGCGTCCTGCCCGGCGAGTGCCGGTCCCAGCACGAACTCCGGATCCACCTGGGCCGTCAGATCTTCCCCGGCCCGCCCGCTGCCCCAAGCCCGCGCGTTGCGCAGGTGGAACTCGACGCCCTGACGCTGATAACGCGCCCAGTCGCGCCGCTCGCCGTCGACGGTCGCGAGCATCGAGCCCAGCGTCCCGAGGTTGTGCGCCTCGAGTTCGCCGATCGGGCGCGCGCGGCCGCGTTCGGCGGCGCGGACGTGCCGCGAGTTCTCCATCCAGCCCAGCAGGGCGTCGCCGACCTCTTCGCGCAGGAACTCGATGTCCTCGTCCTCGGTCACCTTGTTGCCCACGACGACCAGCCGCACGCCGAAGTCCCGCGCGTAGTCGGCGTACTGCCGGTACACGCCGACGCTGCGCACGGTCGGCTCGCACACCAGGAACGTCACGTCGAACCGCGTGAACAGCCCGGACGCGAACGCGTCGGCACCCGCGGTCATGTCCATGACCACGTATTCGCCCGCGTCGTCGATCATGTGGTTCAGCAGCAGTTCCGCCGCGCCGACCTTCGAGTGGTAGCAGGCGACGCCGAGATCGTCCTCGTCGAACTGCCCGGTGACGCCGAGCCGCACGCCGCCGAACTCGCGGAAGCACGCCTCGAAGATCGGGTTGTCCTCGAACGGCCGGACCAGCCGTGACCCGCGCCCCGGCGGCGTCGTCTTGATCATCGAGGCCGCGTCGGCGATCCGCGGGTTGTCGCCGCGCAAGTACTCCTTGATCAGGCCCATGTTGTCGCCCAGCGTCGGCCACGCGATGGCCTCTTCCTCGCTCGCGCCGAGCGCGACGGCGAGGTGCTGGTTGATGTCCGCGTCGATCGCCAGCACCGGTTTCCCGCCGTCTGCCAGGTACGCGGTGAACAGCGACGCCAGCGTGGTCTTGCCGCTGCCGCCCTTCCCGACGAACGCGATCTTCACGCCACGGCCCTTCCTGTCGTTTTGAAAAGGGTATCGGTTTTCATTTCGATCCGTAACGTACACCCGACCGGCCCGCGCCCGAACGGGCGATCAACGGCGCCGGATCGGGATAGGGTTGGGTGGTGCCTCCACTCGTGATCAGGACACCTGCGGCGGGAGGGGACTTCGGTCACCTGCGCGCCGAGTTCGCGCTGCCGGAGTCGTTCGGGCCCGACGTGCTCGCCGAGGCGGAGGCGGCCGTCGTCGACCCGCTCGAGTCGGCCGGGGACCGGGAAGACGCCACCGGTCTGCCCTTCGTCACCATCGACCCGCCCGGTGCCAAGGACCTCGACCAGGCGGTGCTGATCGAACGCGCCGACGGCGGCGGGTTCCGGGTCCACTACGCGATCGCCGATCTGGCCGCGTTCATCCCGCCGGGTGGCGCGCTCGACAAGGAGGCACGCCGCCGCGGCCAGACGCTCTACCTGCCCGACGGGAACGTCCCGCTGCACCCGCCGGTGCTGTCCGAGGGCGCGGCGAGCCTGCTGCCGGGGGAGACCCGGCCCGCCGTGCTGTGGACCATCGACGTCGACGCGAACGGCGAGCCGACGGCGACCAAGGTCCGCCGGGCGCTGGTCCGGTCGATCGAGCAGTTCGACTACGAGACCGTCCAGGCCTCGATCGACGCGGGAAACCCGCATCCCTCGGTCGCCGCGCTGCCGGAGCTGGGCCGCCTGCGCCGCGAACTCGCGATCCGGCGCGGCGCGGTCGAACTGCAGCTGCCGGAGCAGGAGATCAACGGCGACCCCGACGGCGGCTGGGCGCTGATCCAGCGGCCGCGCAACGACGTCGACGCGTGGAACGCCGAGATCTCGCTGCTCACCGGCATGGCCGCGGCCGAGATCATGATCGACGCGAAGATCGGTGTCCTGCGCACGCTGCCGCAGCCCGATCCCGAGGCGGTCGAATGGCTGGGCCGGTCCGCGCAGGCGCTGAACATCGAGTGGCCCGAAGGCAAGAGCGTGTCGGAGTTCCTGGCCGCGCTCGACCCCGGCCAGCCCGCGTCCATGGCGCTTTTCGCCGATACCACAAGGCTTTTGCGCGGCGCCGGGTACACCGCGTTCGACGGCGAACTGCCGGAGCTGACGACCCACGCCGGGATCGGCGGCGCGTACGCCCATGTCACCGCGCCGATCCGGCGGCTGGTCGACCGGTTCGCCACCGAGATCTGTCTCGCGGTGAGCGCGGGGCGCGAGGTGCCCGAGTGGGTCCGCGCGGCGCTTTCGGAGGTGCCGGAACAGATGTCGGCGTCCGACACGCTGGCGGCCAAGGTCGAGCGTGCGTGCATCGATCAGGTCGAGGCCTGGGTCATGGCCGAGCACATCGGCGAGGAGTTCGACGCGATCGTGCTGCGGGCCGACGACGCCAAGTCGGAGATCCTGATCGAGAATCCCCCGGTCATGGGCAAATGCGCGGGTGAGAAGCCGCCGGAAGGCGAGCGGATCCGCGTCCGGCTCACCGCGGTGGACGTCGACAAGCGGAAACTGTCGTTCGAGCGGGCATGATCGACGACCTCGGCGAAGTGGTCCCGCTGCGCGAACCGGCGTCGCGGGTGGTCTCGCTCGTGCCGTCGCTGACCGAGGCCGTCGAGGTGAGCGCGCCGGGAAGGCTCGCGGGCGCCACGGACTACTGCACCCATCCGGTGGATCTGGACGTCCCGAGGGTGGGCGGCTCGAAGTACCCGAACGTGGACAAGGTGCTCGAACTCGCACCGGATCTGGTGCTGGCCAACTCCGAGGAGAACCGGCCGGAGGACGTGGAACGCTTACGCGCCAACGGGATCCCGGTCTGGGTGATGGAGGCGTCGGCGACCGTGCCCAGCGCGCTCGCCTCGATCCGGCGGATTCTCACGCAGGCCTACGACCTCGCCGAACCCGAGTGGCTGGTCGAGGCGGAGGAGATCTGGCGGGAAACGGTGCCGGAGCGCTTCCGCGCGGTCGTGCCGGTCTGGCGGAAGCCGTGGATCGTGCTCGGCAGGGACACCTTCGGCGGCGACGTGCTGCGTCGCGTCGGAATCGGCAACGTCTACGCCGACGACGAAGAGCGTTACCCCCGCCCGAAGCTCGACGAGCTCCAAGCGCGCTTCGCGACCGAAGACGCGAACCTGCTCGTGTTGCCCGACGAGCCCTACGAGTTCACTGCCGACGACGGCCCCGAAGCGTTCCCCGGCGCGAAGCACGTCCTAGTCTCCGGCCGCTATCTGACCTGGTACGGCCCTTCGCTCGTCGAAGCGCACGCCCACCTCACGCATTTAGTCCTCTGAATGCGGTCGTAGCGCATCCAGAGGACTAAATGCGGGCAGGTCAGAGGGTCAGGCCGGTCAGGACGGTGACGCGTTCCTCGGTGAAGTCCGCCATCGCCGACGCCGGGCCTTCGCGGCCGACGCCGGAGTCCTTCACACCGCCGTAGGGCATCTGGTCGGCCCGGAAGCTCGGGACGTCGCCGACGAGCACGCCGCCGACACGCAGCTTCGCGGACACGTCGAACGCCGTCGGCAGGTCACGCGTGAACACGCCCGCCTGGAGACCGAAGCGCGAGTCGTTGATCCGCCGCACGCCGTCTTCCACCGAGTCGACCCGCGTGATCGACACGACCGGCCCGAAGACCTCGTCGGCCATCACCGACGCGTCCTCCGGCACGTTCGCGAGCACCGTCGGCTCGACAGTCGCGCCGTCGCGCTTGCCGCCGGTCAACAGCTCGCCGCCCGCCTCGACCGCCGCCGTGATCCACGATTCCACCCGGGAAGCGGCGTCGGTGTTGATCAGCGGCCCGACGTCCACGCCGTCAGTCCGCGGATTGCCGGTCCCGAGCGCGCGCACCTGCTCCAGCACCTTCGCCTGAAGCTCGTCGTAGACGTCGGCGTGCGCGTACACGCGCTGCACCGAGATGCACGACTGGCCGGCCTGGTACATCGCGAACGTCGCGATCCGCTGCGCCGCGAAGTCCAGGTCCGTCCAATCAGGACAGACGAGCACCGCGGCGTTGCCGCCGAGTTCGAGCGCGACGTGCTTGCGCGGCACGCTGTCGCGGATACTCCAGCCCACCGGCACGGATCCGGTGAACGACACGACCGGCAGCCGCGGGTCGGCCACCAGCTTGGCCGATTCCTCGTTGCTCACCGGGAGGATCGACCAGCTGCCGGCGGGCAGCTGGGTCTCGGCGAGGATCTCGCCGAGCAGCAACGCGGTCAGCGGCGTCGCGGGCGCGGGCTTGAGCACGATCGGCGCGCCGACCGCGATCGCCGGCGCCACCTTGTGCGCCACCAGGTTCAGCGGGAAGTTGAACGGCGTGATGCCGAGCACCGGGCCCTTCGGCACCCGGCGCACGAGCGCGAGCCGTCCGGTGCCGCCGGGGTCGGTGTCGAGCCGCTGCAGGTCACCGGAGAACCGGCGGGCCTCCTCGGCGGCCCAGCGGAACGTCGACGCCGCCCGCCCGACCTCGCCGCGCGCCCACTTCAGCGGCTTGCCCGACTCGGCGGTGATCAGCTGTGCGATCTCTTCGGACCGCTCACCCAAAACTCGGGACACGTGGTCCAACGCGCCCGCCCGGACATGCGCGGGCAGCGTCGCGAACTCGTCCTGAACGTCGTGCGCGGCCTGGACCGCGGCTTCGATGTCCGAAGTGGACGGAGCGTGATGCGATCCGGCCTCGCTCCCGTCGAAGGAGTGACGGACGACGACGGTCTCGTCGCTGGTGACCGGCTTTCCGGCTACCCAGTAAGGGAACGTGGTCACTTGGCGGCCTCCGTACGGACAGCGTGCTCCAGGACCGACAGGCCCTCTTCGAGCAGTTCGGTGGACAGGGACAGCGGCGGCAGCAGACGGACGACGTTGCCGTAGGTGCCGCAGGTGAGGACGACGACACCCGCCTGGTGGCAGGCCTGCGCGACCCGCTTGGTCAGGTCGGCGTCGGGTTCGGTGGTGCCCGGCTTCACGAACTCGGCGGCCAGCATCGCGCCGCGGCCGCGGACGTCGCCGATCACGCCGGTCACCTCGGCCAGTGCGCGCAGCCGCGGCAGCACCGTGTTCTCGATGCGCTTCGCCGACGCGGCGAGGTTCTCCTGGCGCATGATCTCGATCGAGCCGAGCGCCGCGGCACACGCGATCGGGTTACCGCCGTAGGTGCCGCCGAGGCCACCCGGACCGACGGCGTCGAGCAGTTCCGCGCGGCCGGTGACGGCGGCGAGCGGCAGCCCGCCCGCGATGCCCTTGGCGGTGGCGATCAGATCGGGCACGACGTCCTCGTGCGTGGACGCGAACCACTCACCGGTGCGGCAGAACCCGGTCTGCACCTCGTCGGCGACGAAGACGACGCCGTTCTCGGTGCACCAGCGGGAAAGCGCGGACAGGAAACCGGGAGCGGGCTCGATGAAGCCGCCTTCCCCCTGGACCGGCTCCAGCACGACGGCCGCGACCTGGTCGCCGCCGATCTGCTTCTCGATGCGGTCGATGGCGATGCGCGCGGCCTCGGGGCCGGACAGACCGTCGCGGTACGGGTACGAGCCCGGCACCCGGTAGACCTCGGGCGCGAACGGGCCGAAACCGTGCTTGTAGGGGATGGACTTCGCGGTCAGCGCCATCGTGAGGTTGGTGCGGCCGTGGTAGGCGTGGTCGAACACGACGACCGCCTGGCGGCCGGTCGCGGCGCGAGCGATCTTCACCGCGTTCTCGACGGCTTCGGCGCCGGAGTTGAACAGCACCGAACGCTTCTCGTGCGTGCCCGGCGTCAGCTTATCGAGTGCTTCGCACACCTCGACGTAGCCCTCGTACGGCGTGACCATGAAACACGTGTGCGTGAACCGGCCTGCCTGCTCGCGGACCCGGTCCACGACCGCCGGGGCGGCGTGGCCGACGTTGGTCACCGCGATGCCGGAACCGAAGTCGATCAGGACGTTGCCGTCGGCGTCGGTGAGCAGGCCGCCTTCGGCCGAGGTGACGTAGACGGGCAGCACCGAGCTCACGCCCGCGGCGACGACGGCGGCGCGCCGTTGCTGCAGGGCGCGCGAGGCGGGGCCGGGGATCTCGGTGCGCAGCCTGCGCTGCGTTTCGGTGGTGGCGGTCACGGCCAAACTCCTGCGGACGCGAGGGACGGTGGTCGCCCTCCAGGATGGGAGCCGCGCCCGGCGCCGTCAGCTCGACATCTTGTCGATATCGAGGCGTAGAGTTGGACAACATGGCACTGACCCTCGCCGCCCTCGTGGCCGAACGCCCGCTCGGCCTGCGGGTGCGCGCGGCCGAGGCGGGGCTCGACCGGGCGATCGGCTGGGTCCACCCCACCGAACTGACCGATCCGCAGGCCTTCCTCGAAGGGGGCGAACTGCTGCTGACCACCGGCCTCGCCCTCGATGAGACCACGTCACCCGGGTACATCCGGCGCCTGGTCGACGCGGGCGTGGCGGGGCTCGGTTTCGGGGTCGGCCTCAGTCACGAGAGCATTCCTCGGTCTCTTGTGGACACCGCGGAGGAGGTCGGGCTCCCGGTGCTGGAGGTGCCGAGGGAGACGCCGTTCATCGCGATCACTCGCGCGGTTTCCCGTGCGGTCGCCGCCGACGAGTACGCCTCGCTCGTGCGCACCGGCAAGGGGCAGCAGGAACTGACGAGGACCGCCGTCGGCAAGGGCGGCCCCGGCGGGGTCGTGCGGAAGCTGGCGAAGCTGATCGACGGCTGGGTCCTCCTGCTCGATTCGTCAGGCGCGGTCACCGAAGCTTCGCCCTCCGCGCGGCCCTTCGCCGGCGAACTCCAGGACGACTTCGCGCGGCTGCGCGCGGGCACGCTGGTGACGGTGGCGGGGGAGTACGAGGTCGTCCTGCAGACGCTCGACACTCGGGCGCGCGGCGTGCTCGCCGTCGGCACCCGTGAACCGCTCGACGCCGCAGGACAGCACATCGTCAATACCGCGGTGTCGTTGCTTTCCCTTGCCCTGGAACAGAACCGTGAGTACAGCGGAGCCTTGCGGCGGCTGCGGTCGGGGCTGTGCGACCTGCTCGCCGCGGGACACGGTGAACTCGCCACGCGGACGATGAAGTCGCTCTGGGGCGGTGTCCCGGAAGCGCCATGGTCCGTGCTGGCCGTCGCCGGTCCCGCGAGTGCGCGCCGATCGCTCGCCGACGCGCTCGACGCCGAACTGGCGGGGGAGACGGTGTTCTTCGGTGAGTCCGGGGCGTTCGTGCTCGCCCTCGGTGACGTGGAGGCGGTCGTCCGGCACGCATCCCGGATCGGTGGATTGCACGCCGGGCTGTCGGAGCCAGTGTCCATAATGGACTTTCCGACGGGGTTACGGCAGGCGAAACAGGCGGCGGAAGCGGCGAAGGCCGAGCGGTCCCCACTGGTCCGGTTCGCCGAACACGCCGGACGCGGCTTCTTGGAGATCGTCGATTCCCAAGCGGCGCAAGCGTTTTCGGACAGCCTGCTGGCGCCGCTGCGGCACCATGACGAAACCGGCAGGGGAGAACTGGTCGCCTCGCTGACCTGCTGGCTCGAACACCACGGTCACTGGGATCTGGCGTCCGCGCGGCTCGGCGTCCACCGGCACACCCTGCGCAACCGCATGCGCAAGGTCGCCGAACTCACCGGCCGCGACCTCGATTCCCCAGGGGTGCGCGCCGAATTCTGGCTCGCGTTGCAGGTCAGCGCTCGGACCTGACCAAGGCGATCGGCGAGTCCCCGCAGCGCCGCAGCTGCGTGCCGGTCTCCGTCGTGACCGGCTCCGCGCCGGCGGACCACCACGCCGGGACGTCGACCTCGCGGACCAGCGAGCCCGTGGCCTGCCGCGCGTTGTTCGACACGATCACCCTGCCCTGCGCGTTGACCAGCGCCGCGCGGCCGCCGAGGGCGCGCAGCTTCGGCTGCAGCAGGCGCTCGACCTCGCGCACGTAGATGTCCGCGCCGACGACTCCAGCGAAAGCCCCGCCGCGCTGGACGGGGACGGTGAAGGTCAGCGTGTACTCGTCGGTGCAGAGGTAGTCGACGTACGGGCCGTTGATGTGGCGGCGGCCCGTGTCACGCGGGACGGTGAACCACGACTGCCGGGTGTAGTCGAGGAAGTTCTCGCTGTCCGGATCGAGGCTGATGACCAGTCGCACCGGCTCGGCGTCGCCGGTCTCTGTCCACCACTCGAAGCCGAATTCCTGATCGGACAGCAGATTCGGCGCGCTGATGAACCCGGCACCGACGACCAGGCCACCGAGGACCTCGAAGACCTGCGGCCGGAGACGGGTCAGGTCTTCCGCGGTGGCATCGGCGGATGCGGCCAGGAGCCCCTCGGCGCCGGCCAATACCGGCTTCAGCCGGCCGAAGACGTCCTCGACCAGGGCGGATACCTGTTCCACGACCTCGGAACCGGCGGACGGTGTGTCGTTCACGATGCTCACCTCGGATGCGCGGATGCCGCAGCTTAAGGGGCCAGAAGGTCTAAATGCACGTCCGCCAGCCGGTCTATCGCTTCGAGGATGTGCTCCTCGGTGAGCTTCCTGGCCAGCTCGCCGTCGCCCTGCGCGATGGCGGCGGCGATCGCGCGGTGTTCGGCGTAGGCGTTCTCGCGGGTGCCGTGCGGCTCGAGCGGCAGCCACAGCAGCCCCCCGCGTTCGCTCTGCAACTGCACTTCTTCCCGGGTCAACCGCGGCGATTGGGCGGCCGCGGCGACTTCGAGATGGAACTGGCGCTCGGCGCGCGACGCTTCCGCGCCGGTGGCGGTGCGGATGTCCTCGGTCGCCAGTTCGAGCCGCTCGATGTCCTCGGGCGAACTCCGCTCGGCGGCGAGTTTGGCCGCGGCGCCCGCGATCGCGAGGTAGTGATCGCCGACGTCGCGAAGCTCGGACAGCGAGACCGTGCGAAGGCGCTCTCGCCACGAAGCTGCCGAAGGATTGGCAGGCGTCTTCACGAAGCTTCCGCCGCCTCGGCCGCGTCGCGTCTCGACAAGGCCCTGCTGTCGCAAGGCCACAAGCGCTTCGCGAACCGTCACGGTGGAGACGCCGAACTGGGCGGCCAGCTCGGCTTCGCTCGGGAGCTGTTCCGAATCGGCCAGCAGCCCGAGCGTGATGGCGTCGACCAGCCGCGCGGTGACCGCTTCCGCCCGGCCGATCTGGTCGAGCGGAGCGAACATCGCTGATCGCGCGCTGTGCGACATCCCCTTACGCATGGTGGCCCTTCGCCCGTACCGCTACCCGATGGAAGCAATCTTGCACCATCGTCTTGTCATTTAACCTATGGATTTATATGTTTTAGCTCCCGCGCAGCCCCACGAGGGAGCAAGGGACCTTTGCTACCACCTCACGCCCCCAGGCCCCTGGAGGTCTCGTGCAGCAGTTGAAGCACTTCATCGGCGGTGAGTACACCGGATCCGCGTCGGGCAAGGTCGCCGACATCGTCGATCCCGTCACCGGCCGCCCGTATTGCACCGCCGCCGTCGCCGGCCCCGAAGACGTCGATCGCGCGCTCAAGGTCGCGGCCGCCGCGTTCGAAACCTGGCGTGAGACCACGCCCGCGCAGCGCCAGCTCGCGCTGCTGAAGATCGCGGACGCCGTCGAAGCCCGCGCGGACGGCCTCGTCCTCGTCGAATCGGCGAACACCGGCAAGCCGGTCGCGCTCACCGCGGCCGAAGAACTGCCGATGATCGTCGACCAGTTGCGGTTCTTCGCGGGGGCCGCGCGTGTCCTCGAAGGACGGTCGGCGGGCGAGTACATGGAAGGGCATACCTCTTTCGTCCGCCGAGAACCGATCGGCGTGTGCGCGCAGGTTACGCCGTGGAACTATCCGCTCCTCATGGCGGTCTGGAAGATCGCGCCCGCGCTCGCCGCGGGGAACACCGTGGTGCTCAAACCGGCCGACACGACACCCACGTCGACCCTGCTCCTCGCCGAGATCTGCGCCGAATTCCTGCCGCCCGGCGTGCTCAACGTGATCTGTGGCGACCGCGACACCGGACGGGCGCTCGTCGAGCACGAGATCCCCGCCATGGTGTCCATCACCGGCTCCGTGCGGGCAGGGATCGAAGTCGCCGCTTCGGCCGCGAAGGATGTGAAGCGCGTCCACCTCGAACTCGGCGGTAAAGCGCCCGTAGTCGTCTTCGCGGACGCCGACATCGAAGCGGCCGCAGAAGGCATCGCCGCGGCCGGGTACTTCAACGCGGGCCAGGACTGTACGGCGGCGACGCGCGTCCTGGTCGCCGACGAGGTCCACGACACCTTCGTCGCGGCTCTCACCAGGCAGGCGCGGGCGACCACCACCGGCAAGCCCGACGACACGTCGGTCACCTATGGCCCGCTCAACAACGCCGCCCAGCTCGACCGGGTCGCCGGTTTCGTCGACCGGCTGCCCGCGCACGCGATAGTCCACTGTGGAGGCAAGCGGCATGGGGACGAGGGTTACTTCTACGAACCGACGGTGATCTCCGGGGTCCGCCAGGACGACGAGATCAGCCAGACGGAGATCTTCGGTCCGGTCATCACCGTGCAGCGCTTCGAGACCGAAGCCGAAGCGCTCGCCGCGGCCAACGGCGTCGAGTACGCGCTCGCGTCGTCGGTGTGGACCACCGACCACCAGCGGGCGATGCGGCTGGCCGGGAAGCTCGATTTCGGCTGCGTGTGGATCAACACGCATATCCCGCTGGTCGCCGAAATGCCGCACGGCGGCTTCAAGAAGTCCGGCTACGGCAAGGACCTCTCGCTCTACGGCCTCGAGGACTACACCCGCGTCAAGCACGTGATGAGCGCGCTGTGACGACCACCGAAAGGCACGCCATGCCTCATCAAGCGCCCACCGCCGCCGCGGGGGAGCAAGGGACCTTTGCTACCACTTCCGCAGGTGGAGGCGACATTCCGGCCATCCGGCTGCGCGGGCTGCGCAAGGAGTTCGGCCAGGTCCACGCGGTCGACGGCGTCGACCTCGACATCCCGCCCGGCGAGTTCTTCTCCATGCTCGGCCCGTCCGGCTCCGGCAAGACGACCGTGCTCCGCATGATCGCCGGCTTCGAACTGCCGACGGCGGGCACGATCGAACTCCACGGCCGCGACGTCAGCCGCCTCGCGCCCTTCGACCGCGACGTCAACACCGTCTTCCAGGACTACGCGCTCTTCCCGCACATGACGGTGCAGCAGAACGTCGAGTACGGCCTCCGGGTGAAACGCGTCCCCCGCGCGGAGCGCCGTCAACGCGCGAAGGAGGCTCTCGACACCGTCCGGCTCGGCGAGTTCGGCGAGCGCAAACCCGACCAGCTTTCCGGTGGTCAGCGGCAACGGGTCGCCCTCGCCAGGGCGCTGGTCAACCGGCCCAAGGTGCTCCTGCTCGACGAACCGCTCGGCGCGCTCGACCTGAAACTGCGCCACACCATGCAGACCGAGCTGAAACAGATCCAGCGCGAGGTCGGCATCACCTTCATCTTCGTCACCCACGACCAGGACGAGGCGTTGACGATGAGCGACCGCATCGCGGTGTTCAACGCCGGCCGCATCGAACAGGTCGGCTCACCGGTCGAGGTCTACGAGCGGCCCGCGACGGCGTTCGTCGCCGGCTTCGTCGGCACCTCGAACCTGCTCAGCGGCGGCGGCGCCGAGAACATCATCGGCGAACCCGGTGTGTTCAGCATCCGCCCCGAGAAGATCCGCATCGACGCCGATCTCTCGAAATCCGCCGGGGTCGGCGAGACCAGCGCCACCGGCACGGTCACCGACACCGTCTACGCCGGCGCGACCGTGCGCTACGAGGTCACCCTCGACGCCGGCGGCCAGCTCTCCGTGGTCCGGCAGAACACCGCCGAACCCGCGGACTTCGAAGGCGGCCGCGTCCGCCTGAGCTGGCGGCACGAACACAGCTTCCGCGTCCCCGAAGCCGGTTAGCTCTCCCCCTGTACCGAAAGGTTGTTCAATGAAGAACAGGAAACTCGCGCTCGCCGGCCTGCTCGGCGCCGGCCTGCTCGTGGCCGCCTGCGGAACCTCCGGATCCAGTTCGACCGCCGCCGCGCCCGGCGGACAGGGTTTCACCCCGCCGAAGCTCGATGCGCTCGCGCAGCTCGGCCAGCCGGAAGGCCAGGTCAACGTGCTGGCTTGGCCCGGCTACGCGGAGAACGGCTCCAACGACCCGGCCGTCGACTGGGTCACCGGCTTCGAGAAGGAGACCGGCTGCAAGGTCAACGTCAAGGCGTTCGGCACCTCCGACGAGGCCGTGAGCCTGATGAAGACCGGACAGTACGACGTCATCTCCGCCTCCGGTGACGCGTCGCTGCGGCTCATCGCGTCCGGCGACGTCGAACCGGTGAACACCGCGCTCGTGCCGAACTACGCCGACGTCTTCGACTTCCTCAAGAACCGGCCGTGGAACAGCGTCAACAACGTCTCCTACGGCGTGCCCCACGGCTGGGGCGCGAACCTGCTCACCTGGCGCACCGACAAGGTGACCCCGGCGCCGACGTCGTGGTCGGTCATGTTCGACGCGAACAGCCCGTACAAGGGCAAGATCACCGCCTACGACTCGCCGATCTACATCGCCGACGCCGCGCTGTACCTGCAGACGCACAAACCCGAACTCGGCATCAAGAACCCGTATGCCTTGGACGACAAGCAGTTCCAGGCCGCCGTCGACCTGCTCAAGCAGCAGCGGCCGATGGTCGCGGAGTACTGGTCGGACTATCTGAAGGAGAGCCAGGCACTCAAGAGCGGTGACGCCGTGGTCGGCACCGCCTGGCAGGTGACGGTGAACCTGACCAAGAGCGAGGGCGCGCCGGTCGAGTCCGTGCTGCCGTCCGAAGGCGCGACCGGCTGGTCGGACACCTGGATGGTGGGCGCGAAGTCACCGCACAAGACGTGTTCCTACAAGTGGCTGAACCACATCGTCAGCCCGAAGGCGAACGCCCAGGTCGCCGAGTACTTCGGTGAATCGCCCTCGAACCCGAAGGCGTGCGCCGAAACCAAGAACAAGGCGCACTGCGAGACCTTCCACGCCGGTGACGCCGCGTACGCCTCGAAGATCCAGTACTGGACGACGCCGATCACGCAGTGCCTCGACGGCCGCACCGACGTCAAGTGCAAGGACTACGGCGAGTGGACTCGCGCCTGGACCGAGATCAAGGGCTGACCTCCCGACTCCGGGAGCGGCCGGTGGGCCCCCCACGCCGGCTGCTCCCGGTCCCATCTCAAGGCGGAAGATGATGACGACCACCCTCGACTCGCCACGGCGGAAAGCCTCCGCCTACCTGTACCGCAAACCCAAGCTACGGCTGGGAATCCTGCTCTCCGCGCCGATGCTGTGGCTCGGCCTCGCCTACCTCGGCGCGCTGGCCGCGTTGTTCGTGACCGCGTTCTGGAGCACCGACGTCTTCACCGGCCAGGTCGTGACCGAGTGGTCGCTGAACAACTTCCTCACCCTGTTCAGCGACGCGGTGTATCGCACGATCACCCTCCGGACGGTCGGGATCGCCGCGCTGGTCACGGTGGTCACCGCGATCATCGCCTTCCCGATGGCGTTCTACATGGCCAAATTCGCCTCACCGAGGGCACGGCGGCTCCTGGTGATCGCCGTCATGACGCCGCTGTGGGCGAGCTACCTGGTGAAGGCCTACGCGTGGCGGACCATGTTGTCCGGCAACGGAGTCCTGCACTGGCTGCTGAACCCGTTCGGCCTCGACACCCCGGGTTACGGCGTGCTCGCGACCGTGATCACGCTGTCGTACCTGTGGCTGCCGTACATGATCCTGCCGATCTACGCGGGCCTGGAACGGCTGCCGAACTCGTTGGTGGACGCCGCGAGCGACCTCGGTGCCCGGCCGTTCCGGACGTTCCGCTCGGTGGTGCTGCCGGTGACCTTCCCGGCCGTCGTCGCCGGCTCGATCTTCACGTTTTCCTTGTCACTGGGCGACTACATCGCGGTGAAGATCGTCGGCGGCACGTCGCAGATGCTCGGCAACGTCGTCTACGACAACATCGGCGCGGCCAACAACCTCCCGTTCGCGGCGACCGTCGCGACCGTGCCCGTGGTGATCATGCTCGCCTACCTCGCCGCCGTGCGCCGCACGGGCGCGCTGGACAACCTGTAGGAGCGCGCGATGCGGCTTTCCCGGACGACCAAATACCTGCTGCTGGCGGCGCTGGTGCTCGGCCTCGGCGTCATCTACTTCCCGCTGCTGGTGGTCCTGCTCAATTCCTTCAACGCGGACACCACCTTCGGCTGGCCGCCGTCGAGCTTCACCCTCGAATGGTGGGGCCGGGCCGCGGAGAACGAAGGCGCGCTGAACGCACTGTGGACAAGTGTCCAAGCAGGACTCGCGGCCACCGCGATCGCCTTGGTACTGGGCACAATGGCGGCCTTCGCACTGCAGAAGTACCGCTTCTTCGGCCGCAACCAGGTGTCGCTGCTGATCATCCTGCCGATCGCGCTGCCCGGTATCGTCACCGGTATCGCGCTGAACAACGCCTTCCGCACGATCCTCGGCATCGACCTCGGCCTGTTCACCGCCATCGTCGCGCACGCGACGTTCTGCATCGTGGTGGTGTTCAACAACGTCGTCGCCCGCCTGCGGCGTATGGGCGGCAACCTCGAAGAGGCGTCGATGGACCTCGGCGCCGACGGGCTCACGACGTTCCGGCTGGTGACCTTCCCGATGCTGCGTTCGGCCCTGCTGGCCGGCGGCCTGCTCGCCTTCGCCCTGTCGTTCGACGAAATCATCGTCACGACGTTCACCCTCGGGACCGGGCTGGAGACCCTGCCGATTTGGATCCTGAACAACCTGTTCCGGCCGAACCAGGCGCCGATCGTCAACGTCGTGGCGGCGGTGCTGATCCTGGCCTCGACGGTGCCGGTCTATCTGGCGCAACGGCTTTCCGGCGACACGACGTCGGGCGGACGGCTTTAGACGGCGAAACGCCGGTGCGACCCTTTGCGGGCCGCACCGGCGTCTCACTCAGTATCGACGGTCTTCGATCGCTCCTGTCGATCCGTTGTAGGTGATGTAGCCGTACTGGAAGTCACTGCGCTTACCGGTCGGGATGTTGTATTCGCCGCTGGTGGGGAAGCCGAGGTACGAGGTCTCCCAGCCGAGGTCGCGCCAGCGAAGACGGATCAATCCCTTGACCTCCCAGGCGACGTTCGTTCCCGCACGCCAGTAGATCGAGTGATCGAAGCCGCCCTGGCGGAAGTGGTTGTACTTCCCGGTGTTGCTAGGTGTCCACGTCTCGTCGGTGATGGGATAGCCGACTCCGTTCTCCCAGCCGATCGCCGACCACCGCGCACGGATCAACCCGTGGACTTCGTAGGCGCCTGTCGACGGCGTCCAATAGATCGAGCCTGCCTGGCTGAAGTGGTTGTATTTGCCCACACCGTCCGGAGTCCCGCTCTCATCGGTGGTGGGATAACCGAAGTACCTTTCCCAGCCGAGTGCTCGCCACTTGTTCCGGATTTCGCCCTTGATGTAGTGCGCTCCGGTAGCGGCCGTCCAGTAGATCGACGAGCCGGCGAAGTGGTTGTACCGGCCAGTCCCGTCCGGCGTCGCCGCTTGATCGGTGGTCGGGGGACCGAGTAGGCCTGCTTCTGATCCGGTCTCGAGCCATTTGTCGCGGATGGGGCCATAGATCGCCATCGCGCCGAAGCCTGGTTCCCAATAGATCGTCCCGGCGCCGGTCGCAGGGCCGCCCTCGAACTGATTGAAGCGACCGTTGGTCGTTTTACCCGCGGCTTCGTCCGTGGTCGGGACTCCGAGGAAGGCATGCGCGCCAAGCGCGACGTACTTTTCGTGGATCGCGCCGGAGACGGCGGTCACACCGGTCCTCGGCGTCCAGTAGAGACGACCGTAGGCGTAAGGACGCCAGTGAACACCGTCTTCGATGACCTCGATCCCCGTTGCGGGACCCAGTCTTCCCTGAAGTGGGGCGTCTTCGGCGTAGCGCTTCTCGATGGGCGACTGGTAATCGGCACGTAGTTGCGTTTCGCCCGGGAGCACTATGAACTCGCGCTTCGGTGACGTACTGGAGTTGTCTGCCCACCGGGTGAACGGCGCTCCGTCGAACGCAGTCGACGGTGCGGTGACCGAGACCCCGGAACCGACGGTCACCCACCTGTCGACGGCTTGGCCCTGACCGCCGCCCACATCGAATCGGGCCTCCCGCGACCCACCGATCGAGACCCTCGCCAGCCGCGGCAGGGCGACGTACCGCTCCCTGCTCACGACACCTCGGCTGCTGGTCGCGTACGCGGTGATGATGATCTTGCTGTCGTTGTCCCGCGGGTAAACCAGCGAGAAGATTTCATCCGACCCGGTGCGCACGCTGGTCGTGCAGCTGTCCTGAACCGGGCAGATCACCTGCTCCGCCGTCCAGTAGACGTTGCGCCACCCATCGACGGGATCGGTCGCCTTCGCCGTGAACCTGATCGACTCGCCTGCTTGGAAGCGCGCGTCCGGCCCCGGCGAGGACATCGTGACCGTCGGACCGGCGGTGCCGGGGGTGACGGACTGGGTCGTGCTCGTCGCCGTCCCGTGGCTGTCCTTTGTGGTCAGGGTGACGGTCACCTTCTCGGCCGCGGCGTCGTAGACGTGGGACACGACGCGTCCGGTTCCGGTATCGCCGTCGCCGAAGTCCCATTCGTAGCCGAGGTCGTCGAAGTCCGGGTCGGTCGAAGCGCTCGCGTCGAACCGCACCGTGCGGGTGCCGGGGTCGATGGTGACGTCAAAGGAGGCCACAGGAGCCTTGTTGGCCGGAAGGTAGCTCAACCGCCGTAGGGTCGACGTGCTCGCGTCCGCCGCCACGATGTCCCCGTTGGGCGCGGTCGCGAGGGCGGCGGGATTGCCGATCCCGGACGCGAGTACCGCGGGCTGATCGACCACCTTGCCGGCGCTGTCGAACCTCAGCGTCGACAGCGTGCCCGCGCCTTTGTCCGCCACGAAATGCCGTGCACGGTAGGACTCCGGGTACGACGTACCGGCGTAGAAGACCCCACCGAGAATGTCGCCGTTCGTGTGGCGTGCCGTTTCCGTCAGCGGCGCGGTGTTCAGCACGTTGCCGCACTCGGCCAGGTCGCGGTAGCCGGGTGTCTTGCCGGTTCCTTCCCAGCACGGCCATTTCTGGTTCTGGCCTGGCAGGGCGATGTTCACCTCGTCCCGGGCCGCCCATCCGTTGTCCGTGACCACGATTCCGCCACGCTGGTCGAGCGTGATCCGCGGATCCCGGAGCCCGCTGAGATAGTTGCGGCTGCGCCACGAATCCGGCGTGGCCATGTCGTAGAAGGGATTGCTCCCGACGCCGACGCCGTTGGGGGTGACCCGCAGGATCTTCCCGGTCGGCTGACCCGGGTCCAGCGCGCGCAGCGCGAACTTGTCCACGGTGTCCTTGGTGGCGGTTCCGGGTGCCTGGTCGGCGGCGTTGTCGCCGACCGCGATCCAGAGCACTCCGCCCGACGGATCGACGGCGAGATCCTGGATGCCCCGGCTGTCGGAGTTCGCGGGGAGCTGAAGTACCGGTCTTTCGTCGGTGAGCCCGGTCGGCGCGTCCGTTCCCTGCACTTGCCATTGGCTGACGCGGAAGGCCCGGTCGCCGCCGTTCGACAGTGCTCGTGCGGTGTAGATCGTTCGGCTGGTGGCGAAATCCGGGGCCACCGCGATACTCGTCAAACCGAGTGAACCCCCGGTGTAGACCGGGATCGACGCGATTTCACTCGGCTGTCCGCCCTTTGGTGTCCAGCGTACGGAGCCATGCCTGCCGGTCGTGAGGACGCCGCCGTCAGGCAGATAGGCCACGTCGGTGAGGTCACCGGCCGGTTGGCCGGTCGGCGTATCGGTCAAGACGAACCCGGCGGGCAGTACCGGCGCCGCCGCGGCGACAGGTGCCGTGACGACTGTGACGCCGAGAGCGGTCAAGATCGCCGTCGCGGCGGCGATGGATCTTCGAGTGCGCATCGGACCTGCTTTCTTCGGAGGAAGAGAGCTCCAGAAGGCGTCGGATCGCGCGCGTGCCCTGGGCGAAGATGTGCCGCGGACGCGGCATGACTCAACGCGACGATCAAGACACCCGGATCCCCCCAAGGACGATGATCAAGGAGAACGCTATTGGTCTGACTCCACTTTGTCATCGGCCATTCGCAGGCCGAAGTCAGCGCCGTCGGAACGAATCCGTCGCTTTCCGCAGTGCCGCCAGCATCCCCGGATCCGTCACCGCATGCCCTGCCGCCTCCACCAGCTCCAGCTTCGAGTCCGGCCAAGCCCGGTGCAGTTCGTAAGCGGTCGCCGGCGGGCACACCGCGTCGTACCGGCCCTGCACGATCACGCCGGGAATCCCAGCCAGCTTCCCGGCATCCCGGATCAGCTGCCCTTCCTCAAGCCACGCCCCATGGCAGAAGTAGTGCAGCGCCAGCCGGGCGAACGTGACCGCGAACTCCGGCGACGCGTACTGGTTGTGGAAGGCGGGATCCGGGCGCAGACAGACGATCGCGCCTTCCCAGGTGCTCCAAGCGATGGCCGCACGTTCCCGAATAGCCTGATCGGGGTGGTAGACGAGTTCGCGGTAGGCCGACAGCGGGTCGTCGCGGAGGTCTTCGGGGATCGGCGCGAGGAAGTCTTCCCACTCGCGGGGGAAGAGGTTCGCGGCGCCGCCGTTGTAGATCCAGTCGAGTTCGCCACGGCGGACGGTGAACACGCCGCGCAGGATGATCTCGCTGACGCGGCTCGGGTGGGTTTCGGCGTAGGCGAGGGCGAGGGTCGCGCCCCATGAGCCGCCGAAGAGCTGCCACTGGTCGAGATTCAGCCGTTCGCGCAGCTTTTCCATGTCCGCGACGAGGTGCCAGAGGGTGTTGGCCGACAGGTCGACATCCGGTGCGCCGATATGCGGAGTGCTGCGGCCGGCGCCGCGCTGGTCGAACAGGATGATCCGGTAGGCCTCGGGGTCGAAATGCCGCCTGGCCATGGGGGAGATGCCGCTACCAGGGCCTCCGTGCAGCACGACCACGGGTTTGCCGTCCGGGTTCCCGGCTTCCTGGCAGTAGATCCGGTGCCCGTCGCCGACGTCGAGCATGCCCTCGGCGCGCACCTGGATCGGCGGGTACAGGTCATCCATAAGAACACTCTGCCCGAATCGGCGAGTGTCCGAAGGGTGGGGGCCCGCCCCCGCCGCCGGGCTGAGCGGGCCCCCGGTCTTCGGTCGCGTCAGCAGCCCGCCGTGGCGGCCACGTTCGCGAATCCCTTCCCGGCACCGGTCACCTTGTTGCTCGCGCAGACCTTGTTGCCCGTCGCGGCCTTCACGAGATAGAAGCCGTACGCGTAGCTGGACTGCACGTCCGCGGTGTTGCCGGAGAAGGTGTTGCCGCGGCCCCAGCCGTCAAGCTGGACATGGACCTCGAAGCCGCCGTAGGTCGCGTCGTGCACGAAGACCTTGCTGCCCCGGTTGTCCGCGACCACGTAGTTGTTGCCCTTCATGTCCACCCAGCTGTCGGCGAAGTGCTCGCCGCTCTGCCCGGTCCCGTCGAAGACGTTGCCGCGCAGTTCGCCGCCGGTGGTGCCTTCCTTGATGTCGATCGACTCGGCTCGCACGTTCGGGCCGATCTTGTTGTTCAGCGCCTTGTTCCGGTCGCTCCGGTCGGGCGTGCCGCCGGGCCAGTTGCCCTTCGCGGAACCGAAGTAGATGCCTTCGCCGTAGCCCGCGTACTCGCGGCCGGTGTCGGTCACCTCTGAGTTCTTCACGACGTTGTCGGTGCTCGTGTACTGGAAATGGATGCCCTCGTGGCCGACGCCGGCGACCTTGATGCCGTCGACGACGGTGTTCTTGACGCCTGTCGCCATCAGGCCCTTTTGTCCACCGGTGAGGGTGAAGCCGGTCAGGTTCCAGTAGCTGCCGGTCAGTTCGAGTGTGCGCCCGGCCGAGGCCTTGATGACCGCGCTTCGCGGACCCTTCAGCGTGATGCGGCTGCTGGACGTGCCGCTCTTCGCCGCCTTGAAGTTGCCCGTGAAAGTCGTGTCGGCCGCGAGTTCGATGACGGTGCCCGGAGTGACCGAAGCGAGCGCCGCCGTGAGCTGCTCCGAAGTCCCGACGCGGACCGTCGCGGCCTGTGCCGGGTACGCCGCCAGCGTCGACAGCAGGGCCGCACCGGCCGCAACGGCCAGAATCCGCTCACGAACACGCATCCGTGGTCCTCCTCGTCGAGGGATTGAAACTCGGTCGTGGCGGCGACGGGCTAGACGTTAAGCCTCTTTACGAATGAGAGTCAAGGACATGATTGAAGTTCATATACGTGAACGACTAAAGGAGGGTGGTCGGTCAAGGACCGCCTGGAAAGGGAGCAAGGGACCTTGCTACCGCGCTCCCTGGCGGGTGGGGGGTGTGTGGAAATAGGGACGTTGAGTGTCCCCAATTCCACATACCCCTTACTCCGTGTAGCGACGCTGACTGACCGTGTGGATTTTGGGACGTTAGATGACCAGAAACCCACACGGTCAGCCGCGACGAGAGCAAGGGACCTTTGCTACCACGCTCCTCGGTCAGGAGTGGTAGCAAAGGTCCCTTGCTCTCTTTTCGCAGGTCAGAGGCGGGTTAGTCGTGGAAAGAGTGCTCCGGCGCCGGGAATTCGCCTCGCCGCACGTCCTCCGCGAACGCGGACGCGGCCCCGGCGAGCACGCCGGCGAGATCGGCGTACTTCTTCACGAAGCGAGGTGTCTTGCCGCGCCGAAGCCCGGCCATGTCCTGCCAGACGAGCACCTGCGCGTCGCAGTCCGGCCCGGCGCCGATGCCGACGGTCGGGATCTTCAGCTCGTGCGTGATCCGCTTCGCGGCTTCGGCGGGCACCATCTCCATGACGACCGCGAAGGCGCCGGCCTCCTCCAGGGCGAGCGCGTCGGCGAGCAGCGCTTCGGCCGCTTCGCCGCGCCCCTGGACGCGGTAGCCGCCCAGATTGTGTTCACTCTGCGGCGTGAATCCGATATGTCCCATCACGGGGACACCGGCCGACGTCAGCGCCTCGACGTGCGGAGCGAATTTCCGCCCGCCTTCGAGTTTCACCGCGTGCGCGCGGCCTTCCTTCATGAACCGCACCGACGTCTCCAGCGCCTGCTGCGGTGAAAGCTGATACGAACCGAACGGCAGATCGGCCACGACCAGGGCCCGCTTCACCGATCGGGTGACCGCGCGGACCAACGGAAGCAGCTCCTCGACGGTCACCGGAAGCGAAGTGTCGTAACCGAACACGTTGTTCGACGCGGAATCCCCGACGAGCAGCACGGGAATGCCCACTTCGTCGAACAGTGCGGCGGTGTACATGTCGTAGGCGGTGAGCATCGGCCAGGCTTCGCCGCGCTCCTTCATGTCGCGAAGGTGATGTACGCGGACCTTCTTCCCAGATGTGGCCTGGGGCGCCGCGCCGGTCCCGTACGGAGCGGTGAGCTCGCCGGAATCCTTTTCGGTGGCAGACATCCTTGTCGACCGTCCTTCCCTCGAGGCCTCCAAGAGGTCCCCGGGTCGTGGAGCTGAACAAGACAAAGCGTGACATGCCCGGATACCGCTCCCAAGGCCCTGCGACCAGCTTCACACGGCGGCGTCACGCCCGCGGATGGGGAAATTCAGACCAGAGGATGATGATCGTTGACAACCACACAGGGTTGTGTGACGTCAAGTAAGTACAGCTGTCGATCTCCTGTGTGTACCGCGAAGGACCAGAATGGCAAACCCAGTGGGCCGAGTCGCGCCGTGGAAGGCGAGGGCGGGCGGGATCGTCGCCACCCTCGTGCAGCTCGCGGCCGTGTTCTCGGTGATCCTCCTGCTCGCCGGCGGCGTGAAGGGGCCGGTGCTCAGGACGGGTGACATCGCCTTCTCGGCCTTGAGCATCCCGACGAACGCGAGCCTCGTGATCGTCCTGCTGCTCGTCGTCCTCGGCGCCGCGCTCCGCCGCCGCAAACGCGCGGCCCTCTACACGCTCCTGCTGTTCCAGGTCGGCGGCCTGGCGGTGACGCTGGCCTTCCAGGCCGCCCTGCTGTGGTCACCCGAGCTGTTGAAACTGGGCCCGTGGCAGGTTCGGCACATTCCACACCAGGTGTGGGTGCTGGCCATCGCCGACCTGATCTCGATCGGGATGATCGCGTTCCTCTGGATCCTGCGGCCCGCGTTCCCCGCCCGGCTCGCGCCCGGAGCCTGGCGCGACGGTCTCACGGTGCTCTTCGGCGGCCTGGCCGCGGTCATCCTCGTCGGCTGGGGCTTGAGCGAAGCCTTCCCCGGCCGTCTCGCCGATACCTGGGCGCGGTTCGCCTGGGTCGTCAACCACACGACCGGAGAGAACATCCAGCTGCGCCGGGTCGGGATCGGCGAGGGGCCCGCGTGGCTCGACCTCGTGCTCGACCTCAGCGCGACGGCCGTCGCGACGGCCGCGCTGTACACGCTCTTCCGCGGGGTGCGCAGCCGTCGCTTGAGGACAGACGAGGAAGAACTGCGCGTACGCCGTCTTCTGGCCGAACACGGCGAAGACGACTCTCTCGGCTATTTCGCCACCAGGCGCGAGAAGAGCGTCGTCTTCTCGCCGAACGGCCGCGCCGCCGTGGCCTACCGCGTGCTCGCGGGCACCAGCGTCGCCAGCGCGGATCCCATCGGCGATCCCGACGCCTGGCCCGACGCGGTCCGCGCCTGGCTGAACGAGGCACGCACCTACGGTTGGACGCCCGGCGTGCTCGGCGCGAGCGAACGCGGCGCGAAGGTCTACGCCGACGCGGGTCTGCGCGCGCTGGAAATCGGCGACGAAGCCGTCCTCGACGTCCGCGACTTCAGCCTCGCCGGGCCGGAACGTCGTTCGGTCCGGCAAGCGGTCAAACGGATCGAACGGGCCGGATACAGCACGAAAGTCCGGCGGCACAGCGAAATCCCGGCCGACGAAATGGCCGGGCTGTTGCTGCACGCGCAGCAGTGGCGCGGCGCGGAGACCGAGCGCGGGTTCTCGATGGCGCTCGGCAGGCTCGGTGATCCGAGCGACGGTCGCAGCGTGATGGTGGAGGCGTACGACGCCAAGGGCGAGCTTCGCGGCATGCTGTCGTTCGTGCCGTGGGGCCGTCGCGGCCTGTCGCTCGACCTGATGCGGCGCGACCGCGACGCCGAGAACGGGCTCAACGAGTACATGGTCGCCGAGGTCGTCGCGGCGAGTTCCCACCTTGGCGCGCAACGGATTTCGCTGAACTTCGCGATGTTCCGCGCGGTCTTCTCCGAGGGGGAGCGGATCGGCGCGGGCCCGGTGCTGCGCGCCTGGCGCGGCGTGCTCAGCATGGCGTCGCGGTTCTTCCAGCTGGAATCGCTTTACCGGTCCAACGCCAAGTACGGGCCCGACTGGGAGCCGCGTTTCCTGTGCTATTCCTCGGCTCGACGGTTGCCGCGGGTCGGCATCGTCGCCGGCGCGCTCGAAGGTTTCGTCCCGACAGGACGATCGGGGCGGGCGCTCAAACTGGAGACGGTCACCGAGGAATTCGTCGTCGAAGTCCACCGCATCGAAGCGAACGCGGCCACTCCCGCGCCGAAACCGGTGCGACGCCCCGACCAGGTCCGGGTGCGGATGGCGAAGCTGGACCGCTTGCGGGAAGCCGGAATCGACCCCTACCCGGTCGGTTTCGCCCGGGAGGATCTGCTCGGCGACGTCGTTTCGAAGTTCGGCGATCTGAGCCCGGACACCCACACCGGTCATCGGGTCCGCGTCGCGGGCCGGGTGCTCGCGATGCGTAACCTCGGTGGGCTCTGTTTCGCGCGGATCAAGGATTTCAGCGGCGAGATCCAGCTGATGCTCGACGCCTCCGTGCTCGACCTCGGCGGCTGGCGGCGAGGCATCGACCTAGGTGACCATGTCGGCGTGAGCGGGCAGGTCGTGACGTCGCGGCGCGGTGAGCTTTCCGTGCTCGTCGACGAATGGACCGTGACGGCGAAGAGTCTGCATCCGTTGCCGGACAAGCGAAAAGGCCTCACCGACCCGGAGACGCGGGTGCGGCAGCGGTACCTGGACCTCGCGGTGAACCCGGACTCGACGGCGATGCTGCGGATGCGCTCGACCGTCGTGCGCGCGGTGCGGGAGCGGTTGCACCAGGGCGACTACCTCGAAGTCGAGACGCCGATGCTGCAGACCGTGCACGGCGGCGCCAACGCGCGCCCGTTCATCACGCATATCAACGCCTACGACATGCGGATGTATCTGCGGATCGCGCCCGAGCTCTACCTGAAGCGGCTTTGCGTGGCGGGCGTCGAGCGCGTTTTCGAGCTGAACCGGAACTTCCGCAACGAGGGTGTCGACGCGACGCACAACCCCGAATTCACCATGCTGGAGGCATATCAGGCGTATGCCGACTACAACACCATGCGGACCTTGACGCGCGAACTCGTGCAGTGCGCCGCGGAGGCCGCGTACGGCGCGCAGGTGGTTCGCCGCCCGGGGCCGGACGGGAAGGTCGTCGAGTACGACATCTCCGGTGACTGGCCGGTGATCCCGGTGCACGAAGCCGTCTCGGCGGCGCTCGGGGAGAAGATCGACGCGAGCACTTCCGTCGCCGAACTCCAGCGGCTGTGCCGCGCGGCCGGGGTGCCGGTGAACGAGGACGCCGGGCACGGCGATCTCGTGCTGAAGGCGCACGAGCATCTGGTCGAAGGCGCGACGGTGCTGCCGACCTTCTACACCGACTACCCGACCGACGTCTCGCCGCTGACCCGGCAACATCGCGTGGACCCGCGGCTGGCCGAGCGCTGGGACCTGATCGCGTTCGGCTCCGAGGTCGGCACGGCCTACACCGAGCTGACCGACCCGCTCGAGCAGCGACGGCGGCTGGAGGCCCAGTCGCTGCGCGCCGCGAGCGGAGACGTCGAGGCGATGGAGCTGGACGAGGACTTCCTGCTCGCGCTCGAACACGGCATGCCGCCGACCGGTGGGCTCGGCATCGGCGTCGACCGGCTGCTGATGATGCTGACCGGGGCGTCGATCCGGCAGACGGTGCTGTTCCCGTTCGTGCGTCCGCAGGGGTAAGTGGTAGCAAAGGTCCCTTGCTCCCTTCCTGGCCGAATCGCCCCAGGAAGCCGGTGCCGGGTGTCATGATCCCCTTCCAACGGAAGGAGCCACCATGGCTGGAAACGTTCCCCCGGTCGCCGACGAGCGCGAAGGACTCCTCGCGTACCTCGAGCAGCAGCGCCACGTCCTGCGCATCGCCGCGCACGGCCTCACCGAAGAACAGGCCAGAGCCGTCCCGACCAGAAGCTCACTAAGCGTCGGCGGCCTGATCAAACACACCGCGCTCACTGAAGACGGCTGGATCGACATCCTCCTTCAGAAGCCCTCGAAGCCGATGGACGAGGCCATGAAGGAGTACGAAGCCGGCTACGTGATGGCTGACGGCGAGACACTCGAAGACGTCTTCGCGCGTTACGACGAAGTCGCCCGCCGTACCTCGGACGTCATCGCGGACATCGCCGACCTCGGCCAGCCGGTCCCGGTGCCGAAGGGCGTGCCTTGGTACCCGAAGGACGTCGACGCGTGGTCGGTCCGCTGGGTGCTGCTCCACCTCATCGAGGAGACCGCGCGGCACGCCGGGCACGCCGACATCATCCGCGAGCACATCGACGGCGCGACGGCGATCCCGTTGATGGCCGCCGCGGAAGGCTGGCCGGAGACGCCGTGGCTCAAGCCTTGGTCGCCGGGTCAGAGCGACTAAAGCCCACAGCGATCAGAACAAGGTCGGTTCGTCCGCCAAAGCGCCTTCGATGACCAGCATCCGGCGCTTGGTGGCGACCCCTCCGCGCGCGGAGAAGCCGCCGTCCTTGCCGCCGGCGGCCAGCACGCGATGGCACGGCACGATGATCGGGACCGGGTTCCGGCCCATCGCCTGCCCCACGGCCTGCGCGCCGCCGGGCATGCCGAGGATGTTCGCTATGTCGCCGTAGGTCAGCGTCTTGCCCGCGGGGATCGTGCGGATGAATTCGTACACGCGGTGGTGGAAGTCCGGTACTCCTTCGTAGTCGAGTTCGACGCCGGTGAGATCCGTGCGCTTGCCGTCCATCAACGAGATGATCCCGTCGATCGCGCGCTGGATCTCCTCCGGCGGTGTGGATTCGGTCGCGTGGGGAAGGCGCGCGGTCAGTCGCGCCCTCGTCTTCTCTTCACTGCCCTCGGGGAGCTGTACCGCGACGACCCCGCGTTCGCTCCACGCGATGCCACAGTCGCCGATCGCGGTGCCGAACACGGAGTAGCCCGGTGCCGTCATGAGCCCAGGGTACGAGAGCGGTCCGACAGTTTCGGATGCATCGCCAGGCCGCGGTGCCGCCGGAGCCTGCGCTGCGGTAGGAGTATGGACATGAGCGACCTCGTGCTTGATCACCTCGTCTACGCCGGGCCGGACCTCGAAGAGGCCGTCGAGCGCGTCGCCGAGCTGACCGGTGTCACGCCGGTACGCGGCGGAAGGCATGTCGGTTTCGGTACGGCCAACTACCTGGCCGATCTGGGCGCCGGTGCCTACCTCGAGGTGGTCGGTCCCGACCCGGACCAGCCCGAGCACATCGGGCCGCGTCCGTTCGGCATCGACGAGCTGACCGCTCCCGCCCTGATCACCTGGGCAGCGCGTGTGGACGGCATCGACGAGGCGATCGCGGAGGCACGCCAACGCGGTTACGACCCGGGCGAAGCGTCGGAGATGTCACGGACCACCGACGACGGCGAACTGCTGACCTGGCGCCTCACCGGTGCGGGCGGCCTCGACGGGCTCGCGCCCTTCCTCATCGACTGGGGGAGCACCCCGCATCCGACGACGCGGGGGCTCCCGTCGATCCCGCTGCTCATGGTCACCGGTGTCCACCCCGAGCCGGCCGCGGTCGAAGCCGCGGTCCGCGCACTCGGGATGGACATGCTCGTCCGGCGCGACACGAAGCCCGGCCTGGTGGCCGTGCTGACGAACTCAGCCGGGAAGCAGGTCGCGCTGAGCTGAGCGGGTCACGACGGTGCCCTCCCGCCAGCCGTTGGTCATCGGCAGCCGCCGGTCCCGCCCGAACGCCTTGAACGTGATCTTGGTGCCCGGCGGATACTGGCGGCGCTTGTATTCGGCCTTGTCCACCATCCGCACCACGCGGTCGATGGTCTCCGGCTCGAAGCCCGCGTCGACCAGGTCGACGTAGCCGCGGTCGCCCTCGATGTAGTCGTCGAGGATGTCGTCGAGCATCAGGTAGTCGGGCAGCGAGTCGCTGTCCAGCTGGCCAGGCCGCAGCTCCGCCGAGGGCGGTTTGGTGATCGAGTTCTCCGGGATCGGCGGGGTTTCGCCGTTCTTCTCGGCTTCCTTGTTGCGCCATTTGGCCAAGTGCCAGACGTGCGTCTTGAAGAGGTCCTTGATCGGCGCGAAGGCCCCGACGGCGTCGCCGTAGATCGTCGAGTAGCCGACGGCGAGTTCGGTCTTGTTGCCGGTGGCCAGCACCAGGTGACCGTCCTGGTTGGACAGCGCCATCAGCAGCATGCCGCGGACACGGGCCTGGATGTTCTCCTCGGCGAGCCCGGTCAGCTGAAGCTGCTCGACGTAGACCTTGACCATGTCCGCGATCGGTTCGACGCGGTAGTGCGCGCCGATCCGGCGGGCGAGGTCTTCGGCGTCGCCCTTCGAGTGCTCCGAGGAGTACTCCGAAGGCATCGAAACGCCGTAGACGTTGTCGCCGCCGAGTGCGTCGGCGGCCAGCGCCGCCACGACCGCCGAGTCGATGCCGCCCGAGAACCCGAAGGTCACCGACGAGAAGCCGTTCTTGTGCACGTAGTCGCGCAGACCGACGACGAGCGCGTGCCACACCTCGGCTTCGTCCGACAGCGGTTCGCTGATCGCGGACTCGGTGCTCGGCGTGTAGGCCGGGACCGCGTCTTCGCTGAGCACGCGGCGCTTGACCCGCAGGCCCTCGAACTCGCCCTCGGCGGTGTGCCCGCCGGCGACGAGGTCCGTGTCGACGACGAGCAGGTGCTCGACGAACTGCGGCGCGCGCGCCAGCAACCGGCCGTCCGCGCCGACCACGATCGAGTCGCCGTCGAAGACGAGGTCGTCCTGGCCGCCGATCTGGTTCGTGTACACCAGCGGCGCCCCGGCCTCGGCCGCGCGGCGGGCGATGAGCGGCAGGCGGATGTCGTCCTTCGCGCGCTCGTAGGGCGAAGCGTTGGGCGCGACCACGAGGTCGACCCCGGCCTTGCCCAGCGCGGAGATCGGGCCGCCGTCCTGCCAGACGTCCTCGCAGATCACCATGCCGACGTCGACACCGTGGAAGCGGACGATCTCGAGCTCCTGGCCCGGCTTGAACCAGCGGTGCTCGTCGAAGACGCCGTAGTTGGGCAGGTGGTGCTTGAACTGGCGGGCGACCACTTCACCGCGGTACAGCGCGGCGGCCGCGTCGCGCGGGCCGGTCTCGTCCAGGTCGAGGTAGCCGATGTAGGTGAGCACCTCGCCACAGCCGGCGTCTTCGAGCCGCTTGGCGAGCGCTTCGACCATCTGCTTCGAGGCTGAGGCGAAGGTCGGGCGGAGGGAGAGGTCCTCGACGGGGTAACCGGTGAGGGACATCTCCGGGAAGACGACGATGTGGGCGCCTGCTTCGGCGGCCTTGCGAGTCCACTCGACGGTGAGCTCGGCGTTGCCTTCGAGGTCGCCGACGGTGGTGTTGACCTGGGCCAGTGCGATGCGCAGTTGCGGCATGCCGACATTCTCACCCACCGGCGCCCGCGGGGACGACCGGATGTGCCGAATCGCCCACCCGGGTGCGGTCGTCGCGAAAAGAGAGCGGGGGACCTTTGCTACCACTCGCCGAAAGAGAGTGGTAGCAAAGGTCCCCCGCTCCCCGCGCGCTACTTGCGCTTGATCATGCTCCGGACCTTCTTGATGGTCTGCTCGAAGTCGGAGTCGAACGGGTTGTCGTGCACCAGGTACGTCCACGTCGTGTTCGCCCGCCGCACCCCCGCGTCCCCGAGGTCGATCCCGTTGTCGGTGATCTCGGCCTCCTCGAGCGTCTTCGCCGCCCGCTCGGCCGCCTCCGGGATGATCTTGTGGAACTCGGGGATCGCCGCGCGGTGGAACTCGTCGATCGGCGTCTCCCGCGCCAGCGCCCGCAGGTGGATGCTCTCCCGCACGTCGGTCAGGAACGCCAGGTGGTCGGACCACAGCTGGTCGATGTGGAACAGCAGCACCTCGCGGCACAGCTGCTCGACGCGGGCCTCGTCGTCGACCTTCTCCGAAAGCTCCTTGAACTTCTCCGGGTGCGCCTTCTCCAGCACCTCCGCCGCGTGCGCCGTCCGCAGCACCTTGTCCCGGTGCTCCAGCAGCTCGCCGCGCTGCCGCTCGATCAGCCGTGTGTAGCGCCAGGTGTTCCGGTGGATCTCCAGGTCGACACCCTCGGCGACGCGCTGAGCGTGGTTGATCTGCCGCAGCGCCGCCGGGTCGACGATCTCGCCGCTGCCCACGTCCGAGCTGATGCCCTCGGGGATGTCCGGCGCGTTCGACAGCACGAGCTCGTCGTTCAGGCTCGCGAAGAACACCGCGCTGCCCGGGTCGCCCTGTCGCCCGGACCGGCCGCGCAGCTGGCCGTCCAGCCTGCTCGACGGGTAACGGGCGGTGCCGATCACGTGCAGGCCGCCCAGCTCGACGACCTCGTCGCGGCCTTCGCCGTCCTTGCCGCCCAGCCGGATGTCGGTACCCCGGCCCGCCATCTGGGTCGAGACGGTGACCGCGCCCTTCTTGCCGGCGTCGGCGATGATCGCGGCCTCCTCGGCGTCGTTGCGCGCGTTGAGCACGACACATTCGAGGTCGACCTTCGCCAGCTTCTCGGCCAGCTCCTCGGATTCGGCGACGTCCTGGGTGCCGACGAGGATCGGCCGCCCGCTCTCGTGCACCCGCCGGATCTCCTCCTCGATCGCGCGCAGCTTCTGCGACGGCGACCCGAAGATCCGGTCTTCCTGGTCTTCACGGATGTTCGGCGTGTTCGGCGGGATGACCGCGACCTCGAGCTTGTAGAACTCGCGCAGCTGCTCGGCGACCGCGACCGCGGTACCGGTCATGCCCGCGACCTCGGGGTAGCGCGCGAGCAGCGCCTGCACGGTGATCGAGTCGAGGATTTCGCCCCGGTCGGTCGCCTTGACCTGCTCCTTCGCCTCGACGGCGGCCTGGAGACCGTCCGGCCAGCGCTGAAGTTCGGCGACGCGGCCGCGCGCGGCGTTGATCAGATGCACCTTGCCGTCGCGCACGAGGTAGTCGACGTCGCGGGTGAGCAGCGCGTGCGCGTGCAGCGCCACGTTCACCGCGGGCAGCCGGTCCGAGCCCGTCTCGTCGTAGAGGTTGATGTCGTCGCCGAGTGCCTTCTCGACCACCGAAGCGCCGGCCTTGGTCAGCCAGGCGTTGCGGCCGTCGGCGTCGGTCTCGTAGTGGAGCCCGAGCCGCAGCCGCCGGACGATGTTCGCGACCTCTTCGTCGGCGTCGGTGTGGTCGATCGAGCCGGCCATCACCAGCGGCACGCGGGCCTCGTCGACCAGCACGGAGTCCGCCTCGTCGACGATCGCCACCTCGGGCTCGCGCTGGACCAGGTCCTCTTCGCGGGTCACCAGGCGGTCGCGCAGCACGTCGAAGCCGATCTCGCTGACGGCGCCGTACGTGACCTCCTTCGCGTACGCCTCGCGGCGCTCGTCGCGGGAGTGCGCGGGCTCGACCCAGCCGACGGAGACGCCGAGCAGGGCGTAGATCGGGCCCATCCACTCGGCGTCACGACGGGCGAGGTAGTCGTTCACCGTGACGACGTGGACGTGCTTCCCGCGCAGGGCGTACCCGGCGCCGGCCAGCGCACCCGCCAGCGTCTTGCCCTCACCGGTCTCCATCTGCACGATATGCCCGCTGAGCAGGCCCATCGTGCCCAGCAACTGGACATCGAAGGCACGCTCGCCGAGCGCCCGCCGCGCGGCCTCGCGACCGAGCGCGCAGACCTCGATCAGCTGGTCGTTGCCGAAGGAAGCGGCGTCGCGAAGCTTGCCGGCCCGCTCTGTCAGCTCCTCGTCGGAAAGCTTCTCCAACTCGGGCTCGAGCTTCTCGATGGCCGGCAGCAGCGCTTCGTAGCGGGTCAGCTCGACGCTGCCCGGCCGCTGGATGATCCGGCGCAGCTTCTTGCCCACCCGGCTGATCAGTGCTGCCACCCCTGTGCTCCCGTCTGTTCTTCTGCCGTCCGCACCCGTATCACCAACGCAGTGGTGGTGCGGCCGAGTTCCACGGCCGATGGCACGATCCAACCGTGTCCACTCATGTCAGCGCCAGGTCCCGTGCCCGTCGATTCGCCGCGATCACGCTGTCCGGCCTGCTCGCGGTCACCGTCGCCGCGTGCTCGTCGGGAGAGGGTAGAACCCAGCCGCCGCCTCCGGCCACCGAGTCGCATGCTCCGACCGGACCGGTGCCCGCCGGACTCGAAAAGTTCTACGGACAGAGCCTGACCTGGGCCGACTGTGCACCCTACGCGACATCCGATGACGCGAAAGCGGCGTTTCGGGTGAAGGACGCACAGTGCGCCCGGCTCACCGTCCCGCTCGACTACGCGAAGCCCGAAGGCGACTCGATCACGCTCGGTCTGCTGCGCCGGAAGGCGCTGGATACCGACGAAAGGATTGGGGCGCTCGTGGTCAACCCCGGCGGGCCCGGCGCCTCGGGCATGCAGGCCGCGGCCGGTCTCGCCTCCCGGACGGCGACGAACGAGCTGGGCAAGCGCTTCGACGTGGTCGGCTTCGACCCGCGCGGCATCGGCGCGAGCCAGCCACAGGTCCGCTGCCTGACCGATGCCGAACGCGACGCGGACCGCGCGGACGACAGCGAGACCGACGGGTCACCCGAGGGAGTGAAAAAGCAGGAGACCGAGTCCCAGGACTTCGCGGCGAAGTGTGCCGAGCGGACCGAACACGGCGCCGCGATGCTCGCCAACCTGGGTACGCGTGACGTCGTCAAGGACATGGACATCCTGCGTTCGGTCCTCGGCGAGCCGAAGCTGAGCTACCTCGGCTACTCCTACGGGACGCGGATCGGGTCCGCCTACGCCGAGGCGTTCCCTGCGAACGTCCGCGCGCTGGTGCTCGACGGTGCCGTCGACCCGGAGCAGGACGCGGTTGAGTCGCTGGTCGCGCAGGGGCAGGGCTTCGGCAAGGCGTTCGGGGAGTTCTCGAACTGGTGCGCCGCGCGTGAGGACTGCGCGCTGGGGCGCGACGCCGCCGGCGCGACGAAGGCGTTCCAGGACCTGGTGCGGCCCCTGATCGACTTCCCGGTACCGGTCGGCGACGGCCGGAAACTGTCGTACGAGGACGCGACGACGGGCGTGATACAGGCCCTCTACCAGGAAGATCTTTGGGAACCGCTGAACACCGCGCTCAACGACCTGAAGCGCCAGCGCGGCGGCGGCCTGGAAAAACTGGCCGACCTCTACAACGAGCGCGGCGCCGACGGCCGCTACGGGACGACGCAGGACGCCTTCGTCGCGATCCGCTGCGTCGACGACCCCCGGGTCACCGATCCGGCGAAGATCCTCGACGCGCAGAAGCGGTACGCGCAGGCGGCGCCGTTCCTCGACGACGGCAAGCCGGACGGAGCCGCGCGTGACTCCTGCGCCTTCTGGCCGGTGCCGAACACCTCGGAGCCGCACCAGCCGAACGTCGAGGGCCTGCCGAAGACGCTGGTCATCTCGACGACGAACGACCCGGCGACCCCGTATCAGGCGGGCGTCAACCTCGCGAAAGCGATCAAGGGAGCTTTGCTCACGTTCGAGGGCAACCAGCACACGGTGTTCCTCCAGGGCGTCTCGTGTGTCGACCAGATCGGCATCGACTACCTGGTGAACGGCGCCCTGCCGGACGAGGGCACGCGCTGCGCCGCCAAGTAACGAGTTCGGCGTGAAGGGCCATGAACGGCCGGGACGCTGCGAAGATCGCGAGATGAGCCTTCGCCGCGTCCCGGCCGTGCTCGTTGTCGCCGTGCTGGTCGCTTCCTGCACGACGCAGCAGCCACAGCCCGCGCCGACGGTGTCGCCGACCACCACGGCGTCACCTACTCCGGACCCGAAGGCGCTCGAGAAATTCACTGCGCAGAAGTTGGCGTGGGGCGCGTGCTTCGAGGACAAGGGGTTCGACTGCGCGAAGCTCACCGTGCCGCTCGACTACCTGAAGCCGGACGGCGAGACGATCTCCATCGGCGTCCTCCGGCACAAGACGAAGAACACCGGCAAACGGATCGGCTCCCTCGTGCTCAATCCGGGTGGCCCCGGTGGCTCGGGCGTCTCGGCCGCGGCGCGGATCGCGAAGTCCCGGCCCGCCGCGGCGCTGGCCGAGCGTTTCGACATCGTCGGATTCGACCCGCGTGGGGTCGGGACCAGCGAGCCGAAGCTCGTCTGCCTCACCGATGCCGAACGCGACGCGGATCGCGCGGAAGATTCGGAAAGCGACTCGACACCCGCCGGGATCGCGAAGCAACTCGCCGACGCCAGGGCGTACGCCGCGAAGTGCGCTGAGCGCACGAAGCACGGCAAAGAGCTTCTCGCCAACATCGGGACCAGGGATGTCGTCCGCGATCTCGACGTCCTGCGCTCAGCCCTGGGCGACGAAAAGCTCACCTACCTGGGTTTTTCGTACGGCACGCAGATCGGGACCGCCTATGCCGAGGCCTACCCGGACAAGGTGCGGGCGCTGCTCCTCGACGGCGCCGTCGATCCTCAACTCGACACCGCCGAATCGCTCGTCATCCAGATGGCGGGCTTCCAGAACACCTTCGCCGAATTCGGCAAGTGGTGCGTGGCTCGTACGGATTGCGCGCTCGGCCGTGACGCGGGCGCGGTGACGAAGGCGTTCCAGGACCTGGTCCAGCCGCTGATCACCGCCCCGGTACCCGCGGGGACCCGCAAGCTCTCGTTCGAGGACGCCATCACCGGCACCAGCGCCGCGCTGTACTCGCAGGACGCGTGGAAGTTCCTCAACGACGGGTTCGCCGAGCTCAAGCGGGGAAGTGGCAAGACGCTGGTCGCGTTGGCCGACAACTACTACGGCCGCGAGCCGGACGGCCGGTACACCGGCATCCTCGACGTGTACTTCGCCGTCCGTTGCGTCGACAGCACGCGGATCGCCGACAGGCGCGTCATCGACGACGCTCACCAGCGGATGCTTCAGGGCGCGCCGTTCCTGACCGGCGGCACCCCGGACATGAGCGAGCTGGACATCTGTTCGGTATGGCCGGTGCCCGCCACGTCGGAGGTGCACAAACCGGACGTCGACGGCCTGCCGCGGCCCCTGGTCATCTCGACCACCGACGATCCGGCGACCCCGTACGCGTCCGGTGTGAACCTGGCGCGAGACCTCAAGGGAGCTTTGCTCACGTTCGAGGGCGCGCAGCACACCGTGTTCCTCGACGGCAACGAGTGCGTCGACAGTGCCGGCCGCGCCTATCTGATCGATGGCGACCTACCCGCGCCCGACACCCGCTGCTCCTAGCGGGGGAGCAAGGGACCTTTGCTACCACCGACCCCGCTGACCAGGCATTTCCCGCCCAAAAGGGAGCAGGGGACCTTTGCTACCGCCCGGCCCCCACGACCACCGCGTTATGCCTGGTCAACGCCAGTTCCAACATCACCGCGAACTCCTCCGGCTTCGTCGGCGGCACCTGCAGCCACACCCGCACCAGCCGCCGCGGCTCGTCCCGCGAAATCCACAGCTTCACGAACACGTCCGACTTGATCTCCGGCACGATCCCGCCGATCACCGCGGCCGGCACCTTCGCGGCGATCCGGAACGACTCGGTGTCCTGCACCCGCTCCCACCGCTCGCCCCGCAGGTCGGTCGCACCGGTCAGCAGCCGCCGAAGCCCGCCTTCGGGCCCAAGCATCGCTTCAGGCGTGTACGGCGCCGAAGCCGGCAGCACCTGCTCCCCGTCGGGCCCGCTGAGCGTGACCTCCGAGCCAGACATCCGGTACTCGACCTTCCGCCGCCCGGAGTCGTCCTGCAGGTCGGCCTTACCGACCGCGCCTCCATCGAGGCTGACATCGCCGTCCAGCCCGCGCACCGGCAGGCCGGTGACGACGCCGTTCACCCCGAGCGTGAACCGCACGCTGCGCAACGAAACGAGGGAGTCGGCCGCCGCGCTCACGTAGTCTTGGGCAGGCGGCAGCGGGGGAGACCCCGCGCAGCCGCCGATGAGCCCGAGCGTGAGCAGCAGCGCCGGCACGAGGTGACGGCAGCGCATGACCGAAGCCTATGGCTTGGCCCGAATCTTTCGCACAGTGTCCTTCCGGCCGCTTTCGCCGGGCGCCGCCGCCCATGACGCTGTACCCGTGCAATCCGAGACCCGGCTCCACCGCGCGTGGTTCGTCGCCGCCGCCGCCTTCATCGCCCTGCTCGCCGCCGCCGGTTTCCGCGCGGCCCCAGGCGTACTCATCGACCCGCTTCACAACGAGTTCGGCTGGTCGCGCGCGACGATCGCTTCGGCCGTCTCCGTGAACCTCGTCCTCTACGGACTCTTCTCGCCCTTCGCGGCGGCTCTCATGGAGCGCTTCGGCATGCGACGCGTCGCCTCGACGGCGTTGTTCGTCGTCGCGATCGGCGCGGGCGGCACGGTGTTCATGAACGCGAGCTGGCAGCTCATCCTCTGCTGGGGAGTACTGGTCGGCGTCGGCACCGGCTCGATGGCGATGAGTTTCGCCGCCACCGTCGCCGCACGCTGGTTCGTCCGCAGCCGCGGCGTCGTCACCGGCGTCCTCACCGCGGCGGGCGCCACCGGCCAGCTGATCTTCCTGCCGATCGTGGCGAACCTCGCCGTCGACGAAGGCTGGCGGACGGCGTCGCTCGTCATCGCCATCGCCGCGCTGGCCGTCGTCCCCGTCGTCCTCCTGGTCGTCCGCGATCACCCGTCCGACGTCGGAACGACCGCTTACGGCGCGGAGCCGGGCGAAGTCGCTCCGGTCGCCCGCACGGGCGGTTCCGCCCGCCGCGCGCTTTCGGTCCTCGGCTCGGCAGCCCGCACGAGGACGTTCTGGCTGCTCGCCGTCGGCTTCGCGATCTGTGGCGCCACGACGAACGGCCTGGTCAGCACGCACTTCGTGCCCGCGGCGCACGACCACGGCATGCCGCAGACGACCGCCGCCGGCTTGCTCGCCCTCGTCGGCATCTTCGACGTCGTCGGCACGATCGCCTCGGGCTGGCTCACCGACCGCGTCGATCCCCGGATCCTGCTCGGCGTCTACTACGCCCTTCGCGGCGTTTCGCTCGCCCTGCTCCCACAACTGCTGAGCGGAACGGTGGAACCGAGCATGTGGGCGTTCATCATCTTCTACGGCCTCGACTGGGTGGCGACGGTTCCGCCCACCGTCGCGCTCTGTGTCCGGCAATACGGCGCCGCCGGGCCGATCGTCTTCGGCTGGGTCTTCGCCAGCCACCAGCTCGGAGCCGGTCTCGCGGCCTTCGGTGCGGGCGCGATCCGCGATTCCTCGGGTAGCTACGCGCTCGCTTGGTACATCGCCGCGAGCCTCGCCGTGATCGCTTCGGTCGCTTCGCTGTCGATCACCAAGGCGGCCAAGCCCGAGCCGGTCCTCGTGGGGTGAACCACCACTTCCGGTCGATCGGCGCGTCGCGAAACATGTCGTTAACACGTTCTCGTTAGGGTGCGGCCATGGATCGCCAGCAGGAGTTCGTGCTCCGTACCTTGGAAGAGCGCGACATCCGTTTCGTCAGGCTCTGGTTCACGGATGTGCTGGGGTTTCTCAAGTCCGTCGCGGTGGCGCCCGCCGAGCTCGAGGGCGCCTTCAGCGAGGGCATCGGCTTCGACGGATCGGCCATCGAAGGATTCGCGCGCGTCTACGAGTCGGACATGGTCGCGAAGCCCGACCCGGCCACGTTCCAGGTCCTGCCGTGGGAAACGCCTGACGGCGGCCCGTACTCGGCGCGCATGTTCTGCGACATCGCGATGCCGGACGGCTCCCCGTCCTGGGCGGATCCCCGGCACGTCCTCCGCAGGCAGCTCTCGAAGGCGGGCGAAGCGGGTTTCACCTGCTACGTCCACCCCGAAATCGAGTTCTTCCTGCTCTCCAACCTGCCGGACGACGGCAGCGAGCCCGAGCCCGCGGACAACGGCGGCTACTTCGACCAGGCGAGCCACGCGACCGCGACGCACTTCCGCCGCCACGCCATCGAGACACTCGAGGCGATGGGGATCTCGGTCGAGTTCAGTCACCACGAGGGCGCGCCCGGCCAGCAGGAGATCGACCTCCGGTACGCCGACGCGCTGACCATGGCCGACAACGTGATGACCTTCCGTTACGTGGTCAAGGAGGTCGCACTCACCCAGGGGGTTCGCGCGACCTTCATGCCGAAACCCTTCACCGACCAGCCGGGTTCCGGCATGCATACCCACGTGAGCCTGTTCGAGGGCGATCGCAACGCCTTCTACGACGCGGAAGACCCATACGAGTTGTCCGCGACGGGCAAGGCCTTCGTGGCGGGGCTCTTGCACCACGCGAAGGAGATCTCGGCGGTCACCAACCAGTGGGTGAACTCCTACAAGCGGCTGATCAGCGGCAGCGAGGCCCCGACCACCGTTTCGTGGGGCCGCGCCAACCGCTCCGCGCTGGTCAGGGTGCCGATGTACTCGCCGGGCAAGGCGTCGTCACGCCGCGTGGAGATCCGCACGCTCGACTCGGCGTGCAACCCCTATCTGGCGTACTCGGTCATCCTGGCCGCCGGTCTCAAGGGCATCGAGAAGGGCTACGAGCTCCCGCCGCCCGCCGAGGACAACATCTGGCAGTTGTCGGACGCCGAGCGCCGCGCGGCCGGATATGCCCAGCTTCCGCAGAACCTCGGGGAGGCGCTGGCGGAGATGGAAAAATCGGAACTTCTGCCCGAAGCGCTCGGAGAGCACGTTTACGACTTCTTCCTTCGCAACAAACGTGTTGAATGGGATAACTACCGCAGCGCGGTGACCCCGTACGAGCTGCGGACCCTGCTTCCGGTTCTCTAGACGAAGGAGACCTGATGGTGCGGCGGCCGGTGTTCGGAGTTCTGACGGCGCTGGTCGCCGCGACCATCGTGGCAAGCGCCGCACCAGCGGCATCGGCCGCCGGAAAACCACTCGATCTCGACGCCGCCGACATCCCCGCGCTCCAGGCCCGGATGTCCTCCGGACGGCTGACCGCCGTCGGCCTGACCTCGGCTTATCTCGACCGCATCCACAAGATCGACCGGAAGGTGAACGCGGTCATCGCGGTCAACCTGGCCGCGATCGCGCAAGCCGCGGAGAGCGACGTCAGGCGACGTGCCGGCAAGACGCGGGGACCGCTGGACGGCATCCCGGTCCTCGTGAAGGACAACGTCGACACCCGCTCCCAGCAGACGACGGCGGGGTCGCGCGCACTGCGCGGCAAGCCCGCGAAGGACGCGACCCTGATCCGCCGTCTGCGTGACGCGGGGGCGGTCGTCCTAGGCAAGGCGAACCTGTCGGAATGGGCGAACTTCCGCGCCGCCAAACCCACTTCCGGGTGGTCGGGCGTCGGTGGGCAGACGAACAACCCGTACGTGCTCGACCGCAACCCGTGTGGGTCGTCCGCCGGATCCGCCGCGGGTGTCGCCGCTTCACTCGCCCAGGTGGCGATCGGCAGTGAGACCGACGGCTCGATCGTCTGCCCGGCGGGGATGACCGCGACAGTGGGGCACAAACCGAGTCTCGGCCTGGTCAGCCGCACCGGCGTGGTGCCGATCTCGGCCGAACAGGACACCGCAGGCCCGATGGCCAGGCACGTCGTCGACGTCGCGCTGACGCTGTCCGCGCTCCAGGGCCGCGACCCGAGCGACCCCGCCACCGGCACGTACCCGCCGAACCAGCCGACCGACTACGCCGCGCACCTGCGGCCCGGCGTGCTGAAGGGCTCCCGGATCGGGCTTTGGCGCCTGCCGGTCCTCGGGCCGGACGTCGAAGCCGTGATGATGAAGACCAAGAACTCGCTGGTCAAGGCGGGGGCTGAAGTCGTCGAGGTGACGCCGCCGTACCAGGCGAGGCTCGGCGAACTGGAGTTCCCGGCCCTGCTCACCGAGTTCCATCGCGACATCGATCGCTACCTGGCCACGCGCCCCGAAGGCCCGCGCGACCTCGCCGCGCTGATCGCCTACAACCGGTCCGACCCGCTGGAGCAGACCTGCTTCGCCGGACAGGAACTCTTCGAACAGGCACTCGTCGCGCCCAGTCCGTCCGACCCCACTTATCAGGCCAACCGCCGCGAGCTCACCGATCTGGCGAAACGCTCGATCGACGAGACCCTCGCGAAGTACCGCCTCGACGCCATCGCCGCGCCCACCAACCCGCCCGCCTGGAAGACCGACTGCAAGACCGGCGACAACGACGTGATCCCGTCGTCGACGCCGGCCGCGGTCTCGGGCTACCCCGCGGTGACCGTGCCGGCCGGTTTCGTAGGCGAGCTCCCGGTCGGGGTTTCGTTCATGGCGGGGCAGTGGGCGGACGCCCGAGTGCTCGCCTACGCGGCCGACTTCGAACGCGTCGTCCCCGCCCGCGAACCGCCTCGCTACCTGAAGACCGTCGGATGACGGGGGTTTACACCGGCTGACCTGCGGCGATGTCGTTAAGTGACCCCCCTGTTTTCGGGGGGTTCCGGGGCATGTAATCTTCTCTTCGTCGCCAGGAACACCGGGCCGCCGGGGCCGAAAGCCCCGAGGTCAGGAACCAGGGCCGAGCGGGTTGACACCGCGAACCGGACCAGGTAACGTTCAGCGTCGGCCCACGAGCGGCCGCCGACCCCCTACGACTAAGACCGTAGGATTCGGCATGCTCGACCAAAAGCTTGTGAATATCGCTTGAAGCAAAGCGTGTTGCTTGAGAACTCAACAGTGTGCTAGTGAACTAAGCCAGTAGAGCTTATGTAGTGAAACCTCGTAAGAGGTTCCTTTGAGAGCATTATATTGCCTCGATTGAATTCGAAGACATTGTTGGAGAGTTTGATCCTGGCTCAGGACGAACGCTGGCGGCGTGCTTAACACATGCAAGTCGAACGATGAACCCGCTTCGGTGGGGGATTAGTGGCGAACGGGTGAGTAACACGTGGGCAATCTGCCCTGTACTTTGGGATAAGCCTGGGAAACTGGGTCTAATACCGGATATGACTTCTCATCGCATGGTGAGGGGTGGAAAGCTCCGGCGGTACGGGATGAGCCCGCGGCCTATCAGCTTGTTGGTGGGGTAATGGCCTACCAAGGCGACGACGGGTAGCCGGCCTGAGAGGGTGACCGGCCACACTGGGACTGAGACACGGCCCAGACTCCTACGGGAGGCAGCAGTGGGGAATATTGCACAATGGGCGCAAGCCTGATGCAGCGACGCCGCGTGAGGGATGACGGCCTTCGGGTTGTAAACCTCTTTCGCCAGGGACGAAGCGCAAGTGACGGTACCTGGATAAGAAGCACCGGCTAACTACGTGCCAGCAGCCGCGGTAATACGTAGGGTGCGAGCGTTGTCCGGAATTATTGGGCGTAAAGAGCTCGTAGGCGGTTTGTCGCGTCGTTCGTGAAAACTCCACGCTTAACGTGGAGCGTGCGGGCGATACGGGCAGACTTGAGTTCGGTAGGGGAGACTGGAATTCCTGGTGTAGCGGTGAAATGCGCAGATATCAGGAGGAACACCGGTGGCGAAGGCGGGTCTCTGGGCCGATACTGACGCTGAGGAGCGAAAGCGTGGGGAGCGAACAGGATTAGATACCCTGGTAGTCCACGCTGTAAACGTTGGGCGCTAGGTGTGGGCGACATCCACGTTGTCCGTGCCGTAGCTAACGCATTAAGCGCCCCGCCTGGGGAGTACGGCCGCAAGGCTAAAACTCAAAGGAATTGACGGGGGCCCGCACAAGCGGCGGAGCATGTGGATTAATTCGATGCAACGCGAAGAACCTTACCTGGGCTTGACATGCGCCAGACATCCCTAGAGATAGGGCTTCCCTTGTGGTTGGTGTACAGGTGGTGCATGGCTGTCGTCAGCTCGTGTCGTGAGATGTTGGGTTAAGTCCCGCAACGAGCGCAACCCTTATCCTACGTTGCCAGCGCGTTATGGCGGGGACTCGTGGGAGACTGCCGGGGTCAACTCGGAGGAAGGTGGGGATGACGTCAAGTCATCATGCCCCTTATGTCCAGGGCTTCACACATGCTACAATGGCTGGTACAGAGGGCTGCGATACCGCGAGGTGGAGCGAATCCCTTAAAGCCGGTCTCAGTTCGGATCGCAGTCTGCAACTCGACTGCGTGAAGTCGGAGTCGCTAGTAATCGCAGATCAGCAACGCTGCGGTGAATACGTTCCCGGGCCTTGTACACACCGCCCGTCACGTCATGAAAGTCGGTAACACCCGAAGCCCATGGCCCAACTCTTCGGAGAGGGAGTGGTCGAAGGTGGGACTGGCGATTGGGACGAAGTCGTAACAAGGTAGCCGTACCGGAAGGTGCGGCTGGATCACCTCCTTTCTAAGGAGCAACACATCCACAGTCCTCGGGATACCCGAGACCAGCACTGTGGAGTGGCTCAGGCCTAGAAACCGAATGTGTTTCTGCCTGGGTTGCTCAAGGAATTGTGGAACTACTGGTTAGGGTTCGGCCGGCTTCTGCCGGGACGCTCTAGTACTGCACTTTTGGTGCGTGGAACGGGTGCTCCTGGGAGGTCGGAAGAATTGTTCACTCAGCACGCTGTTGGGTCCTGAGGCAACACGCCAAGGGGCTAGTACCCTCTGGGACGTTTGTTTCTGGTGTGGTGTTTGAGAACTGTAGAGTGGATGCGAGCATCTTTGTGGTCAAGTTGTTAAGGGCACATGGTGGATGTCTTGGCTTCAGGAGCCGATGAAGGACGTGGGAGGCTGCGATATGCCTCGGGGAGCTGTCAACCGAGCTGTGATCCGAGGATTTCCGAATGGGGAAACCCAGCACCAGTTATGTGGTGTTACCCGCATCTGAATATATAGGGTGCGTGGAGGGAACGCGGGGAAGTGAAACATCTCAGTACCCGTAGGAAGAGAAAACAACCGTGATTCCGTGAGTAGTGGCGAGCGAAAGCGGAAGAGGCTAAACCGTTTATATGTCAAGCTGTCAGGCGTTGTATAAGCGGTGTTGTGGGACCCAGCGTCGAGGATCTGACAGTCCTCGGAACGATTACGCGTGTTAGTGGAACGCCTTGGGATGGGCGACCGGAGTGGGTGAGAGTCCCGTACGCGAAAACACGTTGTGGATTGTTTGTCTGGTGTTCCCGAGTAGCAGCGAGCTCGTGGAATTTGCTGTGAATCTGCCGGGACCACCCGGTAAGCCTAAATACTTCCTGAAGACCGATAGCGGACTAGTACCGTGAGGGAAAGATGAAAAGTACCCCGGGAGGGGAGTGAAAGAGTACCTGAAACCGTGTGCCTACAAGCCGTCAGAGCCCGAGCACATCCTTGTGATGTTGAGGTGATGGCGTGCCTTTTGAAGAATGAGCCTGCGAGTTAGTGCTGCGTGGCGAGGTTAACCCGTGTGGGGTAGCCGTAGCGAAAGCGAGTCTGAATAGGGCGTCATAGTCGCGTGGTCTAGACCCGAAGCGGAGTGATCTACCCATGGCCAGGCTGAAGCGTCGGTAAGACGACGTGGAGGGCCGAACCCACTTAGGTTGAAAACTGAGGGGATGAGCTGTGGGTAGGGGTGAAAGGCCAATCAAACTCCGTGATAGCTGGTTCTCCCCGAAATGCATTTAGGTGCAGCGTCACATGTTTCTCCACGGGGGTAGAGCTACTGGATGGTCTAGGGGCCTTACCGGGTTACCGAAATCAACCAAACTCCGAATACCGTGGTGTGAGAGTGTGGCAGTGAGACGGCGGGGGATAAGCTTCGTCGTCGAGAGGGAAACAGCCCAGAACACCAGCTAAGGCCCCTAAGTGTGTGCTCAGTGGGAAAGGATGTGGGATTGCCCAGACAACCAGGAGGTTGGCTTAGAAGCAGCCACCCTTGAAAGAGTGCGTAATAGCTCACTGGTCAAGTGGTCCTGCGCCGACAATGTAGCGGGGCTTAAGCACACCGCCGAAGCTGTGTCATTCGTGCATATAGATCGGCGTCTCTCTTGAAGGGATGTCTAGTCGCACGGATGGGTAGGGGAGCGTCCTGCATCCAGGGAAGCGGCGGCGGAAGCCAGTCGTGGAGGGTGTGGGAGTGAGAATGCAGGCATGAGTAGCGAATGCAGAGTGAGAAACTCTGCCGCCGGATGACCAAGGGTTCCTGGGCCAGGCTAATCCGCCCAGGGTAAGTCGGGACCTAAGGCGAGGCCGACAGGCGTAGTCGATGGATAACGGGTTGATATTCCCGTACCCGAGCACGTGCGCCCAGGATGAGGCGGTTGATACTAACCACCCAAAGCCTCGTGTTGAAGCCTTCGGGTGGATACGCGAGTGTGGAGCGTGGGATCTGATTCCGTAGTAGTCGAGTGATGGGGTGACGCAGGAAGGTAGCTCCGCCAGTGAGTGGTAGTACTGGTGTAAGCGTGTAGACCGAATGGTAGGCAAATCCGCCATTCATATAGGTTGAGACGTGATGCGTAGCCGATTGAGGTGAAGTAGAGTGATCCTATGCTGCCGAGAAAAGCCTCTAGCGAGTGCGTGCACGGCCCGTACCCCAAACCAACACAGGTGGTCAGGTAGAGAATACTAAGGCGATCGGGTGAACTGTGGTTAAGGAACTCGGCAAAATGCCCCCGTAACTTCGGGAGAAGGGGGGCCAAACACTCTGAAGTCCCTTGCGGACTAGGGGTGGGTGGCCGCAGAGACCAGCGGAAAGCGACTGTTTACTAAAAACACAGGTCCATGCGAAGTCGCAAGACGATGTATATGGACTGACGCCTGCCCGGTGCTGGAACGTTAAGAGGACCGGTTAACCCCTTTGGGGGTGAAGCTGAGAATTTAAGCGCCAGTAAACGGCGGTGGTAACTATAACCATCCTAAGGTAGCGAAATTCCTTGTCGGGTAAGTTCCGACCTGCACGAATGGCGTAACGACTTTCCGGCTGTCTCAACCACAGGCCCGGCGAAATTGCACTACGAGTAAAGATGCTCGTTACGCGCGGCAGGACGGAAAGACCCCGGGACCTTTACTATAGTTTGGTATTGGTTTTCGGTTCGGCTTGTGTAGGATAGGTGGGAGACTGTGAAGCCGGCACGCTAGTGTTGGTGGAGTCGTTGTTGAAATACCACTCTGGTCGGATTGGGAATCTGAACCTCGGACCATGATCTGGTTCAGGGACAGTGCCTGATGGGTAGTTTAACTGGGGCGGTTGCCTCCTAAAGAGTAACGGAGGCGCCCAAAGGTTCCCTCAGCCTGGTTGGCAATCAGGTGTTGAGTGCAAGTGCACAAGGGAGCTTGACTGTGAGACAGACATGTCGAGCAGGGACGAAAGTCGGGACTAGTGATCCGGCACCACCTGGTGGAAGGGGTGTCGCTCAACGGATAAAAGGTACCCCGGGGATAACAGGCTGATCTTGCCCAAGAGTCCATATCGACGGCATGGTTTGGCACCTCGATGTCGGCTCGTCGCATCCTGGGGCCGGAGTAGGTCCCAAGGGTTGGGCTGTTCGCCCATTAAAGCGGCACGCGAGCTGGGTTTAGAACGTCGTGAGACAGTTCGGTCCCTATCCGCCGCGCGCGTAGGATACTTGAGGAAGGCTGTCCCTAGTACGAGAGGACCGGGACGGACGAACCTCTGGTATGCCAGTTGTCACGCCAGTGGCATGGCTGGTTGGCCACGTTCGGAAGGGATAACCGCTGAAGGCATCTAAGCGGGAAGCCTGTTCCAAGATGAGGTATCCCACCCCTTGTGGGTTAAGGCCCCCAACAGACCATTGGGTTGATAGGCCAGAAATGGAAGCACAGTAATGTGTTGTCGAGTTGACTGGTACTAATAGGCCGAGGACTTGCCCACAAAGATGTTACGCATCCACTCTACAGCTCTGAAACACCACACCGTTCTGGAAACAGGCAGTGTGTGTTGTTTCGTAGTGTTTCGGTGGTTATAGCGTCAGGGAAACGCCCGGTCCCATTCCGAACCCGGAAGCTAAGCCTGACAGCGCCGATGGTACTGCAACCGAAGGGTTGTGGGAGAGTAGGACACCGCCGGACTAACATTGAAGAAAAGGGTCTGGGACCTGGTCGAGAACCGAGAGTTCTCCCAGGTCCCAGACCTTTTTTCATGCTTGGGTCTGCCGAGTGGTAGCAAAGGTCCCTTGCTCCCCCGCGGAGATCTCGCTCAGCAGCTTTCGCGGCCGATCGCCCGCCGGCGCACAGGCGACGAGAAGACCAGCGATGTGGTCGTCTCGCCATAGCGCTGCATCCGCTCTACGAGTTCCTCCAGCTCTGCCGTGTTCCGGCAGGCAACTCGCACCAACCAGCACTCGTCGCCCGTGACGTGGTCGGCATCGAGCACCTGCGGTAGCGCGAGGATGGTTTCGCGGAAGCGTGCCGTGTCCAGGCTGCGTACCTTCGCCCGGACCATCGCTTCGATGGGGAGCCCGAGCTTCGTCAGATCGACACTTGCCGAGTACCCGGTGATGATCCCCTTCTCCTCGAGCCGACGTACCCGCTCGGTCACCGCGGGCGCGGACAGCGACACCCGCCTGCCGAGCTCCGAGTAGGTCAGGCGGCCGTCGGACTGGAGCAGTTCGAGCAGCTGCCAGTCGAGATCATCGAGGTTCACAGAACTCCAGGTCGATCGTCATGCCCGCGAGGAATCTCCAGGCTAGCCGTTTCCAAGACCTGGATTCTCCGATGTCGCGAGCGATCACTGCCTACGAGGATTGAGCCATGACGACCGAACCCCGCGCATTGACGTTCCCGGCCCTGGACAGCGCGACCGCGGCCGCGCACCTGCGCGCTGAACTCGCTCTCGAGGTCGACCCGGACGACCTGGTCCGTGATCTCGCCTCTGACACCCAGCAGGGTTACGTGGTCGTCGAGACCAGAGCTCCCGAGGCCTTCGCGTCCGCTCGTATCCCCGGCGCGATCAATCTCCCGTACCGGGACATGACAGCAGAGTCGGTCAGCGGACTGGACCGCAGACTCGTCTACATCTGCTACTGCGAGAGCATCCACTGCAACGCCGCGACGAAGGGCGCTTTAAAACTCGCGGAGTTCGGCTTCAAGATCAAACGCCTCTCCGGTGGCATCACCGCCTGGCAAGCAGCCGGCTATCCCGTTGAGCGAGACGCCCTGCTGCCGGCGCACACCTCCGCACCCACCCCGCTCTGCGCCTGCTGAGGAGCAAGGGACCTTTGCTACCACCGCCCCGCGTGGTAGCAAAGGTCCCTTGCTCTCGACGCGGTCGTAGGCTGGGGAGGTGACCGCTCCCAAGTTGCTCGTCATCCAGCCGGATGAATCAGACCCGATCGGCCCCCTCGGCGACTGGCTCACCGAGGCGGGCGCCGAGCTCGACATCCGGTTGTTGCCTGATCAAACTCTCCCCGCCGATCTCGACGGATACGCCGGCGTCGTATGCCTTGGCGGCGGGATGGGTGCGAATGACGACGAGGCTTACCCATGGCTCGCGGACGTGCGGAAGCTTCTTTCGAAAGCCGCGGGAGCACGGATCCCGACACTCGCGATCTGCCTCGGCAGCCAACTACTGGCCGTAGCGCTGGGCGGCAGTGTCAGCACGGGCGATCAAGGGCCCGAGGTCGGCCCGGGGCTTGTGTCCAAGAAGGACGCTGCGTGGACCGACCCGCTGTTCGCGGACCTGCCGCTCATGCAGGACGTCCTGCAGTTCCACAACGACGCGATCACCCGGCTGCCCGCAGGCGCGGAGATTCTCGCCTCTTCCCCGCGGTACGCCTACCAGGCCTTCCGATTCGACCGTTGTGCCTACGGTGTCCAGTTCCACATCGAGACGACGCCTGATGTGGTCCTCGATTGGGCATGGCAGGCGCCGGAAATGGCGGAACTCACCCGGCCGGACGTACTGACCCCGGAAAACCTCGCCAAGGTGCATGCCGATATCACCGAAACCTGGCGACCGTTCGCCCACCGCTTCGTCCGACTGGTGTCCGGCGACCTCGCCCCGGCTGCGGACCGTCAACGTACATTGCCGATGGCTTAACGACTTATGTCTCAAATCCGTATGGGTTATTAACACTCGGCTCTTGCCGTCAGGTACCTTGCGAGGGGAGTTTCGAAGGGTTCGGAGGTCGGGGTGGAGCCCTCACTGTTGGTCGTGCTCGTCGTCGTCACGGCCCTAATTTTCGATTTCACAAACGGGTTCCATGACACGGCAAACTCGATGGCGACGTCGATCGCCACCGGGGCGTTGCGGCCCAAGGTCGCAGTGACGATCTCCGCGGTCCTGAACCTGGTCGGAGCGTTCCTGTCGGTCGAGGTGGCCAAGACCATCTCGAATGGACTGGTCGACGACACCAAGATCGGCCCGGCGATCGTCTTCGGGGGCTTGGTCGGGGCGATCGTGTGGAACCTGATCACCTGGTTCATCGGCCTGCCGTCCAGCTCGTCCCACGCGCTGTTCGGAGGGCTGATCGGTGCCACGTGGGTGTCGGCCGGAACGGACTCCGTCCATTTCGGAAAGATCGTCGAGAAGGTGCTGGTTCCAGCGGCGCTGTCGCCGGTCCTGGCCGGCCTCGTCGCGATGGCCGTGACGTACTTCGTCTACCGCTTCTTCGTCCGCCGCGGTCGCACCGCGGGCTTCAGAGTCGGCCAGATCATCTCGGCTTCGCTGGTCTCGCTCGCCCACGGCACGAACGACGCGCAGAAGACCATGGGCGTGATCACGCTGACGATGATCACCGCCGGGACCCTCCCCGCCGGGGCGGGGCCGCCGCTCTGGGTGATCGTCAGCGCGGCGCTGGCGCTGGCGCTCGGCACGTACCTGGGCGGCTGGCGAATCACCTATACGCTGGGCAAAGGCCTCACCGATATCGATGGCCCGCAGGGGTTCGCCGCGCAGACCAGCTCGGCGGCCGTCATCCTCGCCTCGACGAACTTCGGCTTCCCGCTTTCGACGACCCACGTCTGCTCAGGCGGCATCGTCGGCTCCGGTGTGGGCAGGAATGAGTCACCGGTTCGCTGGCGTACGGCCGGTCGCATGGTGACCGCCTGGCTGTTCACGCTTCCGGCAGCCGCCATCGTCGGTGCAGGTGCCGGCCTCGTGACCTCGACCGGCACAGTGGGCACGATCGCCGTCGGTGTCGCGGGCCTCGCGATCGGCATTGGGATCTACCTCCTTTCACGGCGGAGCCCCGTCAATGCAGGCAGCTTCACCAGCCCCGCCCCGCCCGTTCCGGAACAGGAAGTCGGCAGGATCGCCGCCTAGTGGTAGCAAAGGTCCCTTGCTCCCTTGCGCGTCCGTCTGGCCGCGGGCGGAAGGGCGACTACGGTGGAAGCCGATGGTTGAGCGCGCCAGGCCGACCGCTTCCGTAGCGAGATACGGCTTCACCGATCCCCGTGCCGACGGGCAGCTGCGTGCTGCCGGTTGGTGGACCGAAGCCGGCCCGGATGGCTCCGCCGCCGACGTGTTGTCCGCGCTTTCCCGCGCGGCGGATCCTGATCTCGCTTTGAGCGGCCTAGACCGGATCAGGGAAGCCGACCCTGAAAACTGGAGCGGACTCGACCAGGCGCTCCGCACCAATCGCACCTTCCGCGGCCGGATGCTCGGTGTCTTGGGTACCTCGAGCGCACTCGCGGACTTCCTGGTCTCGAACACCGGCTGCTGGAAGACCCTCGAAGGACAGAAAAGCACCGAGCCAGGTCAGTACGTGAGCAGTCTCCTCGACCACTTACGACCGAATGGAGAACTGCTCACTGGACTCGAGTCGGAGCAGGCTCTTCGCGTCGGCTACCGCGAGCTGCTCCTCGGCATCGCAGCGGCCGACCTCGGGCATCTGGTCGAACCTGGCCTTCGCCAGCCTCCCTATGCCGAGATCGGTGCCCAGCTCACCACGCTGGCCGAAGCCGCGCTGTCAGTGGGGCTGCTGGTCGCGGAGGCCGAGGTGGGTGCCGGTGCCGAAGGCCGGCTGGCCGTCATCGCGATGGGGAAATGCGGTGGTCGAGAGCTGAATTATGTGAGCGACGTGGACGTCATCTTTGTCGGCGATGGAGATCTGACGATCTCCACGCGGCTCGCCAGCACGATGATGCGCGTGGTCGGCAAGGCCTGTTTCGAGGTCGACGCGGCGTTGCGTCCCGAGGGTAAGGCGGGTGCCTTGGTCCGGACCCTCGATGGGCACGCCGCTTATTACCAGAAGTGGGCCAAGACCTGGGAGTTTCAGGCCTTGCTCAAAGCACGGCCGGTCGCGGGCGACGCCGAGCTCGGGCGCCAGTACGCGGAGATGGTCGCACCGAAGGTATGGGCCGCGGCCGATCGGGAGAATTTCGTCCCCGAAGTCCAGAAGATGCGGCGCCGCGTCGAAGGGCACGTGCCTTCCGCGTACGCGGAGCGGGAGCTGAAGCTGGGGCGTGGAGGCCTCCGCGACGTCGAGTTCGCCGTGCAGTTGCTGCAATTGGTCCACGGCAGGATCGACGCGGATCTGCGATCTCCGTCCACGATGGACGCGCTCGCCGCCCTCGGTGACGGCGGCTATGTCGGCCGGAAGGACGCCGCGGAGCTCACATCGTCATACGAATTTCTCCGGACCATCGAGCATCGGCTTCAGCTTCGCAGGCTCCGGCGCACGCACCTGTTCCCTGCCGATTCGGACGTCAGCGAGTTGCGAACGATCGCGAGGGCGAGCGGTGTGCGGCCAGCGCGGGGCAAAAGTGAAGGGGACGTTCTGCTGGCGGAGTTCCGTCGTCATCTGCAGAGTATCCGACGGCTTCACGAAAAGCTCTTCTACCGGCCTCTGCTGCAATCTGTCGCGAACGTGCCGACCGAAGCGCTCCGGCTGACCACTAAACAGGCGGAGAGCCGTCTCGCCGCGCTCGGCTATGCCGCTCCGGACGGCGCCCTTCAGCACATCAAGGCGTTGACCGCGGGAATGTCACGTCGGGCGGCCATCCAGCAGGCACTGCTGCCGGTTTTGCTGGACCTTCTCGCCGACACTCCGGACCCTGACCGTGGACTGCTGTCTTACCGGAAGGTCTCCGAAGCGCTTGAGGAAACGCCTTGGTACCTCAGGGTTCTCCGGGACGAGGGCGCGGTCGTCGAGCGGCTCGCTTTTCTGCTGGGTACCTCGCGACTGGTACCCGACCTGCTGGCGAGAGCGCCCGAGGTCCTGCAACTGCTCGGTGATCCCGCGCGGCTGGCCGGTCGCACTCCGGCAGAGGTGGCCACCTCGCTGCGAGCCGCAGTACGGCGGCAACCGGGGTTGAACGCCGCGGTCGCGGCCGCGAGATCGCTCCGCCGTCACGAGATGCTGAGGATCGCGTCGGCGGATCTGCTGGGGTTGCTGGACGTTCCCGCGGTCTGCGCGGCGTTGTCGAGCGTGTGGGTCGCCGTGCTTCAAGGTGCCTTGGCCGCTGCTTTTCGCCAGCGTCAGGCTGAGCTCGGCCAGACCCCCGCGAAGATCGCTGTCATCGGTATGGGACGCCTGGGCGGCGCCGAACTCGGCTATGGATCTGACGCGGATGTTCTCTTCGTGTGCGAGCCGGCGGAAGGAGTGTCGGACTCCGAAGCCGCGAAGTTCGCTTCCTCGGTCGCCGAGACGGTGCGCAAGATCCTCGGGGCCCCGAGCCCCGATCCTGCGCTGGTCGTCGACGCCGACCTCCGTCCGGAGGGGCGAAGCGGCCCGTTGGTGCGAACCCTGGAGTCCTACCGCAGCTACTACGGTCGTTGGGCGGAGGTCTGGGAGTCGCAGGCGCTGCTCCGCGCACGATTCATCGCAGGCGACGACGACCTTGGCGCTCGGTTCATCGAGATGATCGACCCCATTCGATACCCGAAAGCGGGCCTCGACGCCGTTCGGGTGCGGGAGATCAGGCGGATCAAGGCCCGGGTGGAGACGGAGCGGATGCCCAAGGGCGCCGACCCGACACGGCACACGAAACTCGGCCGCGGAGGGCTCGCCGACGTGGAGTGGACTGTGCAGCTCATGCAGCTGCGCCATGGGCACGAAGTCGAGGGACTTCGGACCACTTCGACGATCGAGGCGCTGAAAGCCGTGGCGGAGGCGGGGCTCGCCGAGTCCGCCGAGATCGAATCCCTGACCGAGGCCTGGCTGCTCGCGACGCGTGTGCGCAATGCCGGGATGCTGGTTCGCGGCAAGGCCGTCGACGAGATCCCGAGCTCCGGCCGGGACCTAGCCGCGGTCGCCCGAGTGCTCGGTTACTCGGCCGATGACGATCCAGGCGAGTTCCTCGATGCCTACCGGCGGACGACGCGACGTGCTCATGCGGTCGTGGAGACCCTCTTTTACCAGGGCTGACCGCTCTGACCTGCGGTAAGTGAGCAAGGGACCTTTGCTACCACCTGCCTGGAATGGACGAGGTGGTAGCAAAGGTCCCTTGCTCACACTCGGCGTCGCGGACGGTGAGTGGCGCTTACAGTGGACTCGTGACTGTGCGCGAGCCATTTCGCACCCGGATCAAGGTGCGTCATTACGAGCTGGACACCCTTGGCCACCTCAACCACGCCGTCTACCACTCATACGGTGAGGTCTCCAGACTCGAGCTGATGGAGCTCGCCGGCGGCCTCAACTCCGGCATGCGCGACGCGAATCTCGCCTTCGTGCTGCTCGAGTCCCATATCGTGTTCCGGCGCGAGCTTCGGGCGGGCGATGTCGTCGACGTGACCTGCGACGCCAAGTTCGGCACCGGCAAGACCTTCCACATGGACTCGAACATCTACAAGATCGATGGCACCCTCTCCGCGGAGATCACTTGCACGCTGGGGCTGATGGATCTCGAGCGGCGCAAACTGGTGGACGACCCGCGTGGGCGCATCGAGCGTGCAGGCGTCGATCTGAAGGTGCTCTCCACTTCGGAGTAGCCGTACCGCGAATGACCATAAGAAACGCCGGTGGTGAGGGGCGCTTCCGCACCTCACCACCGGCGTGCTCTTGGTGTTGCCTACCGCACGATCACACGTCGTAGTACAGCGAGAACTCGTACGGGTGCGGGCGGAGCCGCAGCGGGTCGATCTCGTTCTCACGCTTGTAGGAGATCCACGTCTCGATCACGTCGGGGGTGAACACGCCACCCTCGAGCAGGTAGTCGTGGTCCGCTTCCAGCGTGTCGAGAACCGCGCCGAGGTCGCCGGGGACGAGCTTGACGTTCTGGGCCTCCTCCGGCGGAAGCTCGTAGAGGTCCTTGTCGATGGGCTCCGGCGGCTCGATCTTGTTCTTGATGCCGTCGAGACCGGCCATCATCATCGCCGAGAACGCGAGGTACGGGTTACCGGACGAGTCCGGGCACCGGAACTCGGCGCGCTTGGCCTTCGGGTTGTTGCCCGTGATCGGGATACGGACACAAGCCGACCGGTTCCGCTGCGAGTACACCAGGCTGACCGGCGCCTCGAAGCCCGGCACGAGCCGGTGGTACGAGTTGACGGTCGGGTTGGTGAAGGCCAGCAGGCTCGGCGCGTGCTTGAGCAGGCCGCCGATGTAGTGGCGGGCGGTGTCGGACAGGCCCGCGTACCCCGACTCGTCGTGGAACAGCGGCGTGCCGTCCTTCCACAGCGACTGGTGGCAGTGCATGCCCGAGCCGTTGTCGCCGGCGAGCGGCTTCGGCATGAAGGTCGCGGTCTTGCCGGCGGCGAACACGGTGTTCTTCACGATGTACTTGAACAGCTGCAGGTCGTCCGCAGCGTGAAGCAGCGTGTTGAACTTGTAGTTGATCTCGGTCTGGCCGGCGGTGCCCACCTCGTGGTGCGCGCGCTCGATCTCGAAACCGGAGCCCTGCAGGTTGCGGACGATCTCGTCGCGCAGGTCGGCGAAGTGGTCGACCGGCGGGACCGGGAAGTAGCCGCCCTTGAACTTCGTCTTGTAACCCTGGTTGCCGCCCGGCACATCGGCACCGGTGTTCCACCAACCCTCGACGGAGTCGATCTCGTGGAACGAGGCGTGCTCGGCCGAGTCGAACCGGATCGAGTCGAAGATGTAGAACTCGGCCTCCGGGCCGAAGAACACGTTGTCGGCGACGCCGTACTCGGAGATGTACTGCTCGGCCTTGCGCGCGATGTTGCGCGGGTCGCGGCTGTACGCCTCACGGGTGAACGGGTCGTGCACGAAGAAGTTCAGCGAGAGCGTCTTCGCCTTGCGGAACGGGTCGATACGCGCGGTTTCGGGGTCCGGGAGGAGCAGCATGTCGGATTCGTGGATCGACTGGAAACCACGCACCGAGGAGCCGTCGAAGGCCAGGCCTTCTTCGTAGGCTTCTTCGTTGAACGCCTTCGCCGGAACGGTGAAGTGCTGCATAACGCCGGGCAGGTCGCAGAACCTGACGTCGACGACCTCTACGTTCTCGTCGGCGATAAGGCGCTGAATGTCGTCTGGAGTAGTGGGCACCCTCGGTGACTCCTTCTCGTTCGTTGCCGGCGGCAGTACTCTCTTCGGCTCACGCTAAGAGCGCGGTGTTGCCCGACCGTCACCCGTATGTTTCGCCGGTGTTAACGGGGCGGCGATATCAGGTAGTCGACCAGGGCGAATGTGGCCCGCGCCACCGGCATACCCTGGATGGGTGGCGAGATGGACCGGAGAATGGCTGCCCGGAGCCGGTGACGAGACGACTGCCGGTGGCGAGGGTACGCAGCGGTGGCGTGGCGAGCGACTCGGCTTGCCCCAATCAGGTGTCGGCTCGGTAGCGGGCGGCGGCGCACGCCTTCTCGGGCTGATCATCGATCTGGTTCTCGCCTCGCTGGTCACGACCATCTTCGTGACTCCCAGTCTTCAGGATCCGGCTGTCATGCAGACCTTCAACCTCTGGTCGGTCGGCGTCTGGGCGGCGATCACGGTCATTCCCGCGGCCTTCTTCGGCTTCACCCCCGGTATGGCGGTGGTCGGGATCCGCGTCGCCAGGCTCGACGGCGCGCAAATGGTCGGAGCGTGGCGTGCGGTCGTGCGCGCGGCACTGACCTTCGTGATCATTCCGGCCGCGATCCGCAACATCGACGGCCGGAGCTGGCTCGACCGGCTGACCGGGACCGTCGTGATCCGCATGCGTTGACGTAGGGGGAGAGCAAGGGACCTTTGCTCTCGCCGGGGCATCCGCTGTCCGGCCGACCCTGGTCAGGCGGCCGGTGCCGCGGGAACGCTCCCTAGGTCCGGCGGCGGTCGTTGCCGAGCGCGGCGGTGCGCCGCTCGCAGATCCTGGATCACCACCAGCGGCTCGTCACGCAGCTGTGCCGGGCCTACCTGGACGACGATGAGCCCTGGAGCGGCCAGCGACGGCATCTTGGGCGACTTGTCCGGTTCGAGAGCGGCCTCGTCGTGGCGGATCTGCAAGGCGACGCCAACCTGCGACCACCAGGCGTCGGCGACTCCGACCACCGTTCCATCCGACGTCCGTAGCTCTGCCCTCCGCGTAGGTGTGGGCAGACCGCTGCGCTCCAGTACGGACTCCAACCACTGCTCGACGGCGGAGTCGACCCCGTCCTGGAGGGCATTGACGACGATCCGGGGGAGTGCGGAGCCGATCGTGCTGGCCTGGGCAAGCTCGACTCGAAGCTCCTCCGGAGTGCAGAGCCCGCGATGGACCGCGTCGTGAATCATGGCCCGCACCGAATTGAGCTCGTCCATCCGTCGTGCCGCGTCGATCAGCGCCCGGGCGAGTGGAGCGACGGGGAGTCCATCGATCTCCACCGGTTCCGGCAGATGGATCGTTCGTTCCACGACGGCGAATCCCCAGGTGGCCACTTTGCTCCGGTGGGGGATCAAGCTGTGCGCACGTCTTTCTGGCGGGAGTCTTCGTACTCCGTACAACCTGGCGGCCTGTACGCCGGTGAGCATCGCCTCCGGGCCCGCGTGAGTCAGCGCGACCTTCAAGAGCTGATGCTTGGTCGGCGTGGTGTTGGTCAGGAGGATGACGCCGGGTATGGGACGTCTCCACGGACCGCCTTCTCGGCAATATCGAGAGATCGAGGAGTGTGAGTAGCCCAGGGCGACAAGTTTCGCCCGGGCGGCCACGCCGTCCGGGAACATCGCTGCCAGCATCTTCTGCCGGGCGCTCAAGGTTCTGTCCACACAGTGATCATGCGACCACCCACCGACAGTTTTTCGCCTGAAGACGGATCAGGGGTCCTTTGCTGCCACCTAGCGGCAGCAAAGGACCCCTGATTCTCGTTTGGTCAGCGGCGGCGGATGGTGCGCTGGACGTTGCGCATCTTCGCGCCGGCGGGCATCGGGCCCTTGGGCATGGCGGCACCGCGGCTGCCGAGGGCGGCCAGCTTCGCCTCCAGCGCGTCGACCTGGGCGGGCTTGAGGTTGCGCGGAAGCTTCATCAGGTAGCCCTGGAGCTTCTTCAGCGGCACCTGCTGCTCTTCGTTCCCGATGATCACGTTGTAGATCGGGGTCTCACCGATCAAGCGGGACACACGCTTCTTCTCCTGCGCGAGCAGGGACTTCACGCGGTGCGGCGCTCCCTCGGCGACGAGCACGACGCCCGGGCCGCCGAGCACTCGGTGCACGGCGTCGAGCTGGGTCGTGGCCGCCACGGTCGGCGTCACCTTCCAACGGCCTCGCATGTTCTCGAGTGCCCAGGCCGCGGCGCCGGGCTGCCCGTCGGCCTTCGAGTACACGGTCTTCTGAACCCGCCTGCCGAAGATGATCACAGCGGCGAGCGCGCCGAGCAGGATGCCCAGCGGCAGCACGACCCAGTGGACGTCGAAGATGAACCCGATGCCGAACACGACACCGGTGATGACCAGGAGCGATCCGACCATCCAGGGGATGAGCGCCTTGTCTTCCTTGCGCTGCATCTTGAAGGCCTCGAAGATCTGCCCGCGGCGAGCCTTGCTCGCGGCGCGCTTCTCCTTCTTGGCCAGCTTCGCTGCTTCCTTGTCCTGCTTTCCCGCCATGTGACCAGGATACGGCCGCGTGCCCTGCGCCGAACCCGTCGGGCCCTCTGCGAGGATCGGGGCGTGGTTAGCGCATCGTCCCCGAAGAGTCGTCCAGGCCTGCTCGATGGGCTCGATCCCGAGCAGCGCGCCGCCGCCTGCGCGCCGAGGGGGCCGGTCTGTGTCCTCGCGGGAGCGGGGACCGGCAAGACGAGGACGATCACGCATCGCATCGCCCACCTGGTCCGTTCCGGGCACGTCGCCGCTGGTCAGGTGCTCGCGGTAACGTTCACGACTCGCGCGGCGGGCGAGATGCGCACGCGGCTTCGGGGGTTGGGTGTCGACGCCGCCCAGGCGCTCACCTTCCACGCCGCCGCTCGCCGCCAGCTTCGCTACTTCTGGCCGCAGGTGGTCGGTGACCGGCCGTGGGAGCTCCTCGAGAACAAGTTCCGCTACATCAGCCAAGCCGCCAACAAGGCCGGTCTCAGCACCGAGACGGAGCTCCTGCGCGACCTCGCCAGTGAGATCGAGTGGAGCAAGGCCTCTTTGGTATCGCCGGACGACTACCCGGCGGTCGCCGCGCGTACGCAGCGGGATACCCCGGCTCCCGCGTCGCAGGTCGCGGAGGTCTACCGCAACTACGAGAAGGTCAAGAACGCCGCGCAGGTGCTCGACTTCGACGATCTGCTCCTGCACACCACCGCGGTCCTGGAGGAGCACACGGTGGTGGCCCAGGAGTTCCGCGAGCGCTACCGCTGCTTCGTCGTCGACGAATATCAGGACGTCACCCCGCTGCAGCAGCGGTTGCTCGACGCCTGGCTCGGCGGCCGCGACGACCTGACCGTCGTCGGCGACGCCAACCAGACCATCTATTCGTTCGGTGGGGCTTCCCCCCGTCCGCTGCTGGAGTTCACGCGGAGGTTCCCCGAGGCGACGGTCGTGCGGCTCGAACGGGACTACCGGTCGACTCCGGAGGTCGTGGCTCTCGCCAACCAGGTGATCGGTGCCGCGCGTGGCCGCCCTGCGGGGTCGAGGTTGAAGCTGATCGGCCAGCGTCCTTCCGGGCCGGTCCCGCGGTTCGCCGAATATGACGACGAGACCGCCGAGGCCGCGGCCGTCGCCCGCAGGATCCGTGATCTGCTCGACAGCGGAGTGGCGGCCAGCGAGATCGCGGTGCTTTACCGCGTCAACGCCCAGTCGGAGGCTTACGAGCAGGCTCTGGCCGAGATGGGGATCCCGTACCTGGTCCGTGGCGGCGAGCGGTTCTTCGCCAGGGCGGAGGTCCGGCAGGCGATGTCCGCGTTGCGGATGGCGTCGACCGACGCCGACACCGGCGAGTTGGTGACCCGGGTCCGCTCCGTGCTCGCGAAAGTAGGGCTCACGGACCAGCCTCCCGCCGGAGGTGCGGCGAAAGAGCGATGGGACGCGCTTCTCTCGATCGTCGAGCTGGCCGAGGAGCTGGCCTCCACCGTCGACGACGCGGATCTGCCGCGTTTCGTGGCGGAGCTCGAGCAGCGGGCGACAGCGCAGCATCCGCCGACGGTGGAGGGCATCACCCTGGCCTCGCTTCACGCGGCGAAAGGGCTCGAATGGGACGCTGTGTTCCTCGTGGGGCTCGCCGAAGGGACCATGCCGATCCTCCACGCCGACGGCGACGAGGCGGCCATCGAAGAAGAGCGCCGACTCTTCTATGTCGGTGTCACTCGGGCGCGAGAGCACCTCTCGCTCTCGTGGGCCTTGGCCAGGACATCGGGAAACCGCCGCAACCGGCGCCGCAGCCGTTTCCTTTACGGCCTCATCCCCGAAGATCATCCGGCGGCGAGGGTTGCCCGCTCGCAGCAGCCGAAGCAGGCCGGCAACAAGGCCCGGTGCCGGGTGTGCGGCGGGCCGTTGCCGGAGACGCTCGACATCAAGCTGGGCCGGTGCTCCCGTTGTCCGTCCAACGTGGACGAGCAGCTGCTCGAGAAGCTGAAGTCCTGGCGGGGGGAGCGCTCGCGCGAGCTCAAGGTGCCGGCCTTCGTCGTTTTCACGGATGCGACGCTGGTCGCGATCGCCGAGCAGCGGCCGACGGACGACACGGCGTTGTGCGCCATCTCCGGGATCGGCGCGACGAAGCTCGAGCGCTTCGGAGCGGAGGTTCTCGACGTCGTACGGGCGTCGGTGGAGTCTTGACCGCGTTCCAGGCATGATCCACGCGGCGAACCTGCTGCTCAGAGCCGATCTTCGCAACTTCGACGGATTTTCTGGAAAATAAGTTGCCCCGGTGCGGCCGGTGGCAATAACCTGCAGGTACCGGGCGGGAAGAGCCCGGACTGGGGAAGAACATCTACAACACAGCGTAGACCGCAGGGCGGTTCGCGCGCGACAGAGAAAGGCGGTGCCGGTGAAATGACGATCAACATGATGCTCACGAACCCTGGCACCCGTCTGTCCTGCGTCGCGGAAGTCCCGCAGGCTCAGCGCCAGGGCACCTTTGTGCCTGTGAGCATCCTCGCCGCCCGCGGCACCCAGCGTTTCGACCTCGGCCGGATCGCCGCTGAAGAAACCTTCTCGCACGTTGCCGCCTTCGGTGGAGCGTACGAGAACGGTGGCGTCGATCTGCCGGTCATCAAGCAGTTCCGTGTTCCGTTGTCCATACGGGAGCGAAGTTCCTGACCTAGTCAGGACTAGAGGCTCACGAAGGCCGCGGAACCGGTTACCGGATCCGCGGCCTTCGTGTTTTTGCTGCACAAACAAGTTGGCTGCACAACCTAATTGGGGTTCAGCGTTGTCCAGTTCCACCGTGAGTACGAAATCCGTTACCGGACAGAGGAGTGCACTTATGTCATCGGCCATAGCTTTCGCGCCGGGGGAGGCTCTGCCTTTCGCCGACGCAGGCGTCGTCGACCTGCTCGACGCCATCGACTCGCCTGAGTCGATGCTTCCCTGCCGTTCGGGCGACGCGGACCTTTGGTTCGCCGAGTCGCCGGCAGAGCTCGAGCGGGCGAAGGCGTTCTGCGCGGACTGCCCGGTCCGTTCCGCTTGCCTCGCGGGTGCCCTTTCCCGGCGTGAGCCGTGGGGTGTCTGGGGTGGCGAGATCTTCGAGCGTGGCGTTGTCGTCGCGCGGAAGCGGCCCCGTGGTCGCCCCCGGAAGAACCCGGTCGTCGAGCCCGCCGCCGAGGCTCGCCCCGTCGCGCGCAAGGTCGAGCGGAGCGCTGCGGCATGACCGTCGAACTCATCACCACCAGGGATTACGAGGCGCTGAGGGGAACTCGCGCGCCGACCGAATTGAACGAAATCAAGGTCGAGGAGACCAGCGAAATGTTGCTTTATGAAGAACTGTCCAGGGCCCGAATACGAGACCTCGAGGAGGGAGTCCGCGCGCAGCCGGCTCGAAGCGGCCCGCGCGCCGCACGCAGGTGGACCAAGGTCGCCCGCTGGGCGGCCCGGCGAGCCGAGCGCCTTCAGGCCTGACCACTCGGGGGAGCGGGGGACCTTTGCTACCACCAGCGCGGTGGTAGCAAAGGTCCCCCGCTCCCTTTGGGGCGTGGCGCGGCTCGGCTTGGTGTTCACTGGGGGAATGGCCGTACACACGCACGACGACATCGACTGGGCCGATCGGCTTCGATCGCTTCGCATGGCTGAGGCACTCGACGCCGAGCCGATGCGGGAGGCGGCTCGACGGCTGCTGAAGGGCATGCCGGATGGCCCGACCATCCTCGACGTCGGTTGCGGCGCGGGCGGGATGAGCGTGCTCTTCGCCGAGGAGCTCGCTTCCGTCGGCGCCAGGATCGTGCTGGTCGACGCGACCGAGCAGCTGCTCGTCGAGGCGCACCGCGTCGTCCGCGCGGCCGCGGGCGACAGGGCCACCGTCGAGACGGTCCACGCGGACGTGGCCGATGACGCGTTGGCCGCCAAGCTTCCTCCCGCCGACCTGGTCTGGGCTTCCCGCGTGGTCCATCACTTGCCCGATCAGCAGGCGGCCATCGACACCCTCGCCCGGCTCGCCCGCCCCGGCGGCCTGGTCGCCATCTCCGAGGGTGGTCTGGACTTCAACTGTCTTCCTTGGGATCTCGGCATCGGACGGCCCGGGCTCGAGGACAGGCTGCTCGCCGCGCGCGGTGAGTGGTTCGCCGAGATGCGGGCAGGGATCCCCGGCTCCGTGCCCATGCCCTACGGCTGGAATATCGCACTTCAGCGGGCAGACCTCACCGACGTCGACTCCTTCGGCGTGCTCATCCACCATCCGGCGCCCGGACCGGAACTGCTGCGGGAGTTCATCGTCGAGCGACTGACCTGGCTGAGCGAGGTGGCAGGTGACCGCCTCGCCGACGACGACCACGAGACCGTGGCCGCGTTGATGGACCCGGCGAACCCGGCCTTCCTCGGCGCGCGCCAGGATCTGTTCTTGCAAGGGGCGAAGACGATCCATCGCGGACGGCGGTCGTGAACGACCCGATCGGCTGCTCGTTGTGCGGCCGGATCCGCGGCGTCGACGAGGAGCCGGCGCAGACGCTCGCCTGGGTTTCCACCCGTGAGAAGAACGTCGTGCGCTGGATGTGCCCCGCCTGCGCTCGCCGCCACACCCGCGACATCGAGGGAAAGCTGCCGGACGAGTACTGGTGAACCACTCAGGCGGCGTCGATGCGGCCGATCGTGCGGACCTTCGGCCTCGGTGTCCGCGCCGCTTCGGCGAACGCCCTGACGAGCTCGGCCGCGACTTCCAATGGCACCTTCCTCATCTGGTCGATGGTGCAGCGCACCAGCACGGTCCCGGTCGCGGTCAGCGCCAGCGGGTGGAAATTCGCGGCGCCCTGTTTCGGGGCACGGAACTGCCATGCCATGCCGATGTCGTCCCACCAGGCATCGGCGGTGCCGATGGGGCGTCCTCGTCGGTCGCAGAGCGTCGTGTTCCACGAGGGCGAGGGCAGCGGACAGCCGCTGAGGACCTTCTGTGCCAGCCCATGCGCGTACGTCTCTTCGGGATCGACGCGCCGCAAGGCCGCCCGCACCGCGGCCGAACCCCGTCGGTTGCCGGAATCGAGCTCCTCGCTGAGTTCGTCGAGCGTGCACAGGCCCCAATACAGCGGCAGCGTGATCAGTTCGTCGATTCGCGAGGGATCGAGCTCCAACCGGGCGAGATCGAGCGCGGCCCTGGCCGGCGGGGCGAACGGAACACCGTCGATCAAGGTCGGCGGCGGCATCCGCGTGGTTCTTCGCGGCAGCATGCCGGGCTCCGCGGGCACGCGACGGTACTCGGGGACAAGGAGATGGACCTCCCGTGTCACCGGGCAGTCGACGCCTCGTGCGCGTAGCGCGTCGGCGCCCGTCACCACCACGTCCGGCCCGAACCGCGCGACAGCGGCTTGCAGCAGCTGAAGCCGGGTGGGCGCGGCGTCGCGCAACAGGATCACACCCGGCATCAACCTTCGCCAGGGACCGCCCGGGCCACAGAGCTTCGCTGTGTAGCGCGCGGTGACGCCCGCCTTGCGCAGCTCGCGGCTGGTGATGATCCCGGATTCGCTGGTGTTACTGAGCGCCATGAGTCGGGCGCTTCGTGTAATGGTCATGAATCGAGGATGACCGCTGGGCCGACCGGGTGGAACCGCTTCCGCGAACTTGTGGACAACTCGCCCCGGCGAGCCCGTTTTCCGCTCAGTCCCAACGTTCCCTGTGGATAACTTTCTCAGGCCGCGAAGCCCGGCTGCCAGCGTTCGACGATCGCGCGGGCGGGGATCTCGGCGTCGAGCTGGCAGAGGATGCCGGTCGAGCCGGCGGTCACCCGGTGGATCATCAAGTACTCGGGAGGGAGGTTGAGAGAACGCCCGATCCGGAAATCCCGGCCGCGGGTGTCACCGACCCGGCCCGCCTGCCGTTGCATCCAGCGGCGGGTGAAGTGGAACGTTTCGCCCGCCAGCGGTTCGGTGAACGGGGCAAGGTAGGCGAGTACGTCGTCGGCCCGCAGATCCGCGTCGGCCCGGATGAAACCGGACTCCCTGAGCAGCCGCATCAGCTTCGCGGACTCGCCGTCGAGCGCCAGCCTGGTCATCTCGCCGAGGTGCTGCGGAATCCCGTCGGGCAGCCTGGACACTCCACCGAAGTCGATGACGCACAGCCTGCCGTCGGCCGTCAGCATGAAGTTGCCGGGGTGGGGGTCCGAATGCAGGAGCCGGGCTCGTTCCGGGGACGAGTAGTGGAACTCGGTGAGCAGGCGGCCGGCGCGGTCCCGCGTCTCCTTGTCACCGCCGGCGATGATCTTCGACAGCGGTGTGCCGGTGGCCCACTCCGTGACGACGACCTTCGGCGCGCTGGCGACCACGCGGGGGATCAGGAACCCGGGGACGCCTTCGAATGCCTTCACGAAGTCACGCTGATTTTGGGCTTCGGCCTGGTAGTCGAGTTCTTCGTTCATCCGTTCGGCGAGTTCCGCCAGGAGCGGTTTCACCTCGGTCCCCGGCACGAAGGCCTGGAACAACCTGCTGAAACGCTGGAGCTGCCGAAGGTCGCTCCGCAAGGCGTCGTCGGCCCCCGGGTACTGCACCTTGACGGCGACTTCGCGACCGTCGTGCCAGGTCGCGCGGTGGACCTGGCCGATGCTCGCGGATGCGGCGGGCTGGTCGTCGAAGGCCGCGAATCGCTGCCGCCAGGTGCGCCCCAGCTGCTCGGCGAGGACTCGATGGGTCTGCCGGGTGGGCATGGGTGGCGCGGCCGCCTGAAGCTTCGTCAGGGCCTCGCGGTAGGGCTTCGCCATCTCGTCCGGCACCGCGGCCTCGAAAACGCTCAGCGCCTGGCCGAACTTCATCGCGCCGCCCTTGAGCGTGCCGAGGACCTCGAAAAGCTGCTCCGCGGCCTTGGCCGACAGCGTCGCGCTGACCTCTTCGGCGCTTTGCCCGGTCAACCGCCTGCCCCAGCCGCCGACCGCCCGTCCCGCTATGCCGAGGGGGATACTGGCCAGCTTCGCCGTTCGCGCGGCCCCGTTGCGGGGGATGGCGGCGTCACGGTCCTCGGCGTTGCGGGAGTCGGTCACCTTCGCGATTCTGCCTTGATTCACTGCGCCCGCGCAGCCTGTCGGGGGAGTGTGTGTGGGCTACGTCGCTCGCCGTATCACCGGGCGCCGCATCCACATCCGGTGTGCGGCGGCCAGTCGCGGTGCCGGATCGTGCCGTCGAAGAAGTCGATCTCCAGTGTCGCGTTCCACGCGGGCGGAGTCCGGTCGCCGGGGGACAGGAGCCGGAGCGCCTGTGCGGCGGCCAGCGCGGCGCACGCGTGGACGGCGCCGAGGTCCGGCTGCTGCACACGTCCCGCGAGCTGGCTCGCGACCCTCGGCCACGAATCGTCGCGGCCGGCACGGTGCAGGTCGGCGCAGCGCAGGCAACTGCTGCGGCCGGGCACCACGAGCGGTCCGACGATGCCGATCCCGTCCCGGACTCGCACCGGCAGGTGGTTGACCCCGTCGCGGACGAGTTCCTCGACCAATTCGGGTGCCGGGACCACGGCGTCGGTGAGTAGGACGAGCTCCGGACGGCGGTCCGAATAGAGCCGGGTGGTCGCCGTATCCGCCCCGGTGCGGTGCACCACCTGGACCAGCGCCTCCCGGCGGGGCATGCCGATTTCGGCTTCGGTGTAGCCCGAGCCCAGGTCACGTTCGAGAACCGTGCCCGTCGCCCGGACGTCGATGTGCCCGACGCCGCTGTTGGCGAGCAGGACGGCGATGGCCACGGCCAGCCTGCCGTCGCCGTGGATCGCCACCGCGGTGCGCCTGCGGCGTGCCGCCATCGCGGCCTGCTGGTGACGGGCGCGAAGCGGCCAAAGTCCTGTCTCCGGTCTCGGTCTCGGATGCCGTTCGGACTGCCCCGCGTCGGTCACGAGCCCTCGGGCCGTCAGGTCCGTCAACAGGTCCCGCAGCTGTTCGTCGTGTTCGCTCTGCGCGAGCACGATGTCGTCCGCGGCCCGTTTCCCGTCCAGCCCGCGGACGGCTTCGGCCACCTCGGTGGCGACTCCGGCGACCACGACGGCGTGTGCGGGGTCGAGGCCGATCTGGATCTCGCCGTTTCCCCGTTCCAGCACATCCAGGCCGGGAAGCAGGGCGGGGAAGGCGGGAAGGATGATCGATCGCAGATCGGGTTCGCGCGGGTTCATGATCGCAGGATCGCACCCACCCGCCGCCTCGCCGTCCGAAAGAACGCGAGTTATCCACAGGTTGGCCCCGTTGTGGACAACTGGAGGCTGTGACCTTTCGGCCCTCGGAGTTGTCGGTGACTGGCCTTACCGTGGTCGAGTGGTCGAAGCACGGACGCCCTCATTGAGGGGCCGGGACACGACGAATCCGTCGGACACTCCCGAACACAAGGTCGAGGTACGGCGTAGCCAACGCCGTCACCGGACCGTCACCGCGTACTGGGACGAGGACACCCTCGTCGTGCTGATCCCTGCCCGGATGACCCGGGCCGAGGAGAAGCACTGGGTTGCCGAGATGCAGCGCAAGCTGCTGCGCAAAGGCCCGCGGCAGGCCGCGCCGCCGAAGGCCTCCGACGAGGCGCTGCTGGCGCGCTGCGCCGTGCTCTCGGCGAAATATCTGGATGGCAAGGCGATACCCGCGAGCGTTCGCTGGGTGCCGCCGATGAGGACGAGGTGGGCGTCCTGCACACCGGTCGACGCGACGATCAGGGTGAGTGATCGTCTGCGCCGGGTGCCGGGATGGGTGCTGGACTACGTCCTCGTGCACGAACTCGCGCATCTGAAGGAGCCAGGGCACAACGCGGCGTTCTGGGAGCTCGTTCGCCGTTATCCCAAGACCGAACGCGCCATCGGCTACCTGGAGGGCTTGTCCTCCGCCGCCGGTTGGGGCATCGCGGCGGAGGACTGACGTGCCTCAGCTCTCGTCTTCGTCGCCCTTGGGCTTGTTCTTCTCGCGCTCGGTGCGTTCGATCTCGGCGATCGGGTCGATGCCTTCGAGCGTCGACTCGCCGTCGCCGAGGCGTTCGGAGAAGTCGAGCGGCTCGTCGAGGTCTTCGGCGGTCGGCATCAGGTCGGGATGGGACCAGAGGCCGTCCCGCTTCTCGATGCCGTGCTGGTCGCCGACGAGCTTCCACAACGAGGAAGCCGCCCGCATCCGCCTGGGCCGGAGTTCGAGCCCGACCAAGGTGGCGAAGGTCTGCTCGGCGGGACCACCGGTGGCCCGGCGGCGGCGCAGCGTCTCCCGGAGCGCGTCCGCGCCCGGCAGCCGGTCGCCGATGGCCTCGGCGACCACGACGTCGACCCAGCCTTCGACCAGTGCGAGCAGGGTCTCCAGGCGGTTCAGCGCCGCCTTCTGCTCGGGCGAGGTCTGCGGCTCGAGCAGGCCGGAGGACATGGCCTCTTCGATGCTGGCCGGGTTCGACGGGTCGATCCGGCCGGCGAGCTGTTCCAGCGCCGAAGTGTCGACGGAGATACCGTTCGCGAATTCCTCGACCGTGGCCAGCAGCCGCTGCCGCAGCCAGGGGACATGGGCGAACAGCCGCTGGTGGGCGGCCTCGCGTGCGGCGATGAAGACCAGCACCTCGCTGGTCGGCAGCTCCAGGCCCTCGGTGAACTTCTCGATGTTCGCCGGCAGCAGCGCGGAGGTGGCCGCGGGACCCAGCGGAAGGCCGACCTCGGTGGAGGTGAGCACTTCGGAAGCCAACTGAGCCAGGGCGTTGCCGAGCTGGGAGCCGAAGGCCATCCCGCCCATCTGCCCCATCATCGAGAGCAGCGGACCGGCGGCCTGCTTGGCCTCCTCGGGCAAGGCTTGGACCCACGCGCCCGAAACCTGCTGGGCAACGGGGTCGCAGAGGCGCTGCCAGGTCGGCAGGGTCTTCTCGACCCAGGTGCGTGCGGACCATGCGACGGTCGAGGTGGCTCCGGCGGGCAGGATCGTCGCGGCGTCGAGCCACAGCTCTGCCAGGTGGGCGGCGTCACGGACGGCCGTGCTCGAGTCGCCGCCACTGGACGACGAAAAGCCGAGCTTGACGTCTCCGCTGTCGCTGCCGCTGAGGTTCTGCAACGCGATCTGTTTCGCCAGGTCGTAGTTGACCGGCCCGGTCGAGCTGCCGGCCTGGCTGAGCATCTGGCCCAGCTGGCTGAGCATCTGACCGAGCTGATTGAAGGCCTCGGCGCCGGAGGGCTGGCCGCCGGAATCCGACGGCTCGTTCTCGCCTCGTTTGTCGGGATCGGGCGGTCCGAAGCCGAACGGGGGTTTGCTCATGGCACCACCGTACGCGGGTCCCGGGATTCACAGCTCGTCAAGTGGAGTGATGAGCGTGGCCTTCACCGAGAAGCGAACACAGTCACCGTACGCTGTCACGCGTGACAGAGCCCTCGGAGGAGACCACAGGAGCGCGGAGCCGTTCGGGCTCCGCGGGTGACCAGGACCGCTCCGAACGGCGGCTGACCCGGCGCGGCTGGACGCTGCTGGTCAGCGGCGGGTTGTTCGTCGTCTTCGCGCTGGTCGGGTTCTTCATCCCGGTGCCGTATGTGGCGATCAGCCCCGGTCCGACGTACGACACCCTCGGCAAGGACGCCGCCGGGCAGTCCGTGATCCAGGTCAACGGGCACGAGATCTTCCAGACCTCCGGCGAACTGCGGATGACGACGGTCTCCCTGCGCGATGGCGGTATCACGCTGTTCAACGCGCTCGGGCTCTGGGCGAGCGGCCGGTACGCGCTGGCGCCGCGTGAGGAGTACTTCAAGCCCGGTGAGACCAACGAGCAGGTCCGCCAGGAGAACATCCAGCAGCTGCAGGACTCGCAGACCGCCGCTCAGGTCGCCGCGCTGCGCCGCAAGTTCCCGGTGAAGGTGCTCGCGAAAACGATCGTCTCCGGCAGCCCCGCGGACAAGGTGCTCGCTCCGGGGGACCGGCTTCTGGTGGTCAACGGGGCGACGGTGAAGGAAGCGACCGACGTGCGGGCCGCGCTGAACGGGACGAAGCCCGGGCAGACCGTCCAGATCACTTTCAAATCCGATGGGCAGGCCGAGCGCACCGTGCCGCTCACGCTCGCGCAGCGGCCCGACGGCCCGGAAGGCTTCATGGGCCTGACCGCGGTGGACCGCGCCGACGTCCCCTTCGACGTGAAGATCTCGCTGCAGGACGTCGGCGGGCCGTCGGCGGGCCTGATGTTCGCGCTCGCGATCGTCGACAAGATGGAGCCCGGCGACCTCGCCGGCGGCAGGCACATCGCCGGAACGGGCGAGATCTCGGAGAAGGGCGTCGTCGGCGCGATCGGCGGCATCTCGTTCAAGGTGGTCGGCGCCCGCGAGGCCGGCGCGACCGACTTCCTCGTGCCCGCGCACAACTGCGCCGAGGCGAAGACCGCCGCGCCCGATGGCCTCAACCTGATCAAGGTTTCCACCCTGGACGAGGCGATCACTCAGCTCGAGAACCTCAAGGCGGGACGCCCCACCGCCTCCTGCTGACCGCTGGGGGAGCAAGGGACCTTTGCTACCACCCGGCGTGCGTCTCGGGCCGGGTGGTAGCAAAGGTCCCTTGCTCTCTTTTCGCAGGTCAGGGCAGCAGGGTCGCCTTCAGGGCTTCCAGCAGGTTGGGGGCCAGCTCAGGGTTCTCGATGATCTCGTCGACAGGGACGTCACCAGGCTCTTCGACCTTCCCGGCGCCGCGAAGCCGCATGACGCATGCTCCGGCACCATCCCGCAGGACGGCCGCTACGAGCCGCGCCTCGGTCCGGCGCGGGTGGTCGGCGGCCGCTTGGCGCAGGCGTTCGGCGTCGGTCTCGGGCACGACGGGAAGCTCGGCTTCGGCGTCCGGCGGCAGCACGATGATCTCCTGCGCGAGCGCGCAGCCCAGGACCAGATCGGGCCACGCGATCTGCGCCAGCGCTTCACCCAGGTCGCCCTCCGGCAGCGACTCCTGCGCGACCGGCGTCAGCGGGGCCGACGGATCGAGCTGTCCGGCCAGTTCGGGCTGCTCGTCCAGCAGCGCCGCGGTCGGGACCAGCGCGAACAACTGCGGCGGCTGGTCCCATCCTCCGGAGGCGACGAACTCCTCGACTTCGCGGGCCAGGCCGGCCACGCCCTGCTGCTCACTCGGTGCCATTGGCACATCGTTCCAGGCGGCCGGGACAGCGGCGTCCCGAGTCCGGTTTGGGCGGGTTCCGGGAACTTCCGACGGCATCCGTAGAGTTAGAGCATCAGGGGCCGCACGCGGTACGCGCGCCCCTGCGAAAAGTTCACCAAACCAGGAGCGTGTGCAGTGGCCACTCGGCCCCCCGTGAGCCTGCCGAAGCTGTCCCGGCGCAGCCGGATCCTGCTCATCATCGCCGCCGTAGTCATCCTGGCCCTGCTGCTGGGCGCGAGACTGCTCGACACCTATGTCGACTGGTTGTGGTTCGGCGAGGTCGGCGCCCGGACGGTCTTCAGCACGGTGTTGATCACCCGTGTCGTCTTGTTCTTCGCCGTCGGGCTCCTGGTGGGTGGTTCGCTCGCGGTCAGTTTGATGATCGCGTACCGGTCGCGGCCCGTCTTCGTGCCGATTTCCGGCAACGACGATCCGCTCGCGCGTTATCGGTCGGCGATCGTCGGCCGGATCCGGCTTTTCGGCATCGGCATCCCGGTGCTCACCGGGCTCATCGCCGGCGCCTCCGCGCAGAGCGACTGGCAGGTAGTCCAGCTGTTCCTGAACGGCACACGATTCGGGCAGACCGATCCCGAATTCGGCAACGACGTCGGCTTCTACGCCTTCGACCTGCCGTTCTACAACTGGCTCCTGGGCTGGCTGTTCATCTCCGTGGTCATCGCGTTCTTCGGCGCGCTGATCGCGCACTACATCTTCGGTGGCATCAGGCTCGCCGGTAAGGGCGGCCAGCTCGCCGGCCCCACCCGGGCCCAGCTCGCCATCACCATCGGCATCTTCGTGCTGCTGAAGGCGGTCGAGTACTTCTTCGATCGCTACAACCTGTTGCTCTCCGACAGGGGGGCGCCGCTCTTCATCGGTGCGACCTACACCGACCTGAACGCGGTCCTGCCCGCGAAGCTCATCCTTCTGTGCATCTCGGTGATCTGTGCTGTCGCGTTCTTCGCCGGCGCGTTCCTGCGCAACCTGCAGCTTCCCGCGATCGCGCTGGTGCTGCTGATCCTGTCGAACGTGCTCGTCGGTGTCGCGTGGCCCGCCGTGCTCGACCAGTTCTCGGTGCGTCCCAACGCGAACGAGAAGGAGGCCGCGTCGATCCAGCGCAACATGGACGCGACCCGTCAGGCGTTCGGCCTGACCAACGTCGAGTACAAGGACTACACCGGGAAATCCGAGGCGACCTCCGCGGAGATCAAGGCCGACAAGGGGACCGTCCCGAACATCCGGCTCCTCGACCCGAACATCCTCAGCGACACCTTCACCCAGCGCGTCGGCCGTGAGAACTTCTACGGCTTCCCGTCCAAGCTCGACATCGACCGCTACACCCTCAACGGGGTCACGCAGGACTACATCGTCGCGGCCAAGGAGATCAAGACCGAGGGCCTGACCGGCAACCAGACGAACTGGATCAACAAGCACCTCGTCTACACGCACGGAAACGGCTTCGTCGCCGCGCCGGCCAACACGATCGACCGCGCGCTGAAGGACGCGAACTCCGACGGCGGTTACCCGATCGCCACGACCAGCGACACCCAGAACCCGACCGGCGCCGGCTCGACCGACCCGAACAAGCCGGGTATCAAGGTGGACGAGCCCCGTATCTACTACGGCGAGCTGGCGACGGACGCCGCGTACGCGATCGTCGGCGGCAAGGCCGGGCAGGCGCCCGGCGAGTACGACACCGCCGTCGACCGCGCCTACATCTACAAGGGTTCCGGCGGCGTGCCGATCGACAACTGGTTCAACCGGCTCGTCTTCGCCGCCGAGTACGGCGAGCGGAACATTCTCTTCTCCGACGCCATCGGTGACGGATCCAAGATCATGTTCAACCGCGAACCGCGGGATCGTGTCGCCAAGGTCGCTCCGTGGCTGACCCTCGACGGTGACCCGTATCCGGCGGTCGTCAACGGCAAGATCATCTGGATCGTCGACGGCTACACCACGATGAACAACTTCCCGTACGCCCAGCAGACCCAGCTCGGCCAGGCGACCAACGACTCGCTCAGCGGCACCACCCGCCAGGCGAACTCCTCGCTCAACTACATCCGCAACTCGGTCAAGGCCACCGTCGACGCGTTCGACGGCACCGTGACCCTGTACGGGGTCGAGGACAACGAGCCGGTGCTCAACGCCTGGAAGAACGTCTTCCCGGGCCTGGTCAAGCCGAGCAGCGAGATCTCGCCGGACCTGCGGTCGCACTTCCGCTACCCCGAAGACCTCTTCAAGGTGCAGCGGGAACTCCTGTCGAAGTACCACGTGAACAACCCGGCGGAGTTCTACGCACAGCAGGCCTTCTGGAGCGTTCCGCAGGACCCGACGCAAGAAGGCGGAGTGAACGCGTCCGCATCCGGTGTCGCGAACCAGCCCGGCTACTACGTCCTGGCCACCGCGCCGGGAGACACCAAGTCGCGGTTCCAGCTCACCAGTTCACTGACCGGTCTCCAACGGCAGTACCTGGCGGCCTGGATGTCGGTGTCCTCGGATCCCGAGGACTACGGGAAGATGCGCGTCCTGAGACTGCCGACAGGGGCCAGCGGCTCGACCCAGGTGGATGGTCCCGTCCAGGTACAGAACAGATTCCAAAGTGACCCGCGGGTCGCGCAGGACCGGACGCTGTTCAACAACCCGAACGTCACGGTCACGTACGGAAACCTGATCACCCTGCCGGTCGCGAACGGCTTCCTCTATGTGGAACCGGTCTACATCCGGCAGCGGAACCAGCTGAGCTATCCGCAGCTGGCCCGGGTCCTGGTCTCCTACGGCACCAAGATCGGTTTCGCGCCGACTCTCAACGAAGCCCTGGATCAGGTCTTCGGCCCAGGCACGGGCTCCGGGGTCACGCCGCCGCAGACCGGAGGCACACCCGGAACGACCACGCCGCCGCCCCCGGGCACCACGACGCCGCAGCCGCCCGCCGGCGGCAACCCGGCGCTCGACAAGGCGGCGGGCGACATGCATGACGCCTGGGTCAAGTTCCGTGCGGCCCAGCAATCCGGCAACTACGCCGACCAGGGTGCCGCCCTGGCCGCACTCGAAGCCGCTTCGAAGGCCTACGAGGCGGCCAAGGCCAGCCCGCCGGCGTCCGGCGCGCCCCCGGCCTCCGGCCAGCCGGGAGGGTGACGTCGCTTACCTAAAGGGCACCTGCTTTGCGCCTGCTCGAAACGCAGGCGTAAGGTAGGTGTCACGACGCGGGGTGGAGCAGCTCGGTAGCTCGCTGGGCTCATAACCCAGAGGTCGCAGGTTCAAATCCTGTCCCCGCTACAGAGGTTGGAGGCCCGTGCCTGCGGAAACGCAGGCCGGGCCTCTTTCGCATTTGTCCCGGGGGTCGAACCCCCGGACCCCCGCCAGGAGGGCTCCGCCCCCTGGACCCCGAGTGAGTGGGTCGCCTCGGTGCCCAGGGTGACGGTGGTAGCGGGGGACCTTTGCTACCACGTGGGGAGCAAGGGACCTTTGCTACCGCGTGGGGGCGGTCCAGCAGGCATAGCCGTCGGGGCGGTACAGGACGGCCTCGGTGGCGGGCCACGGCAGGGACGTGACCAGCTGGGTGGTCAGGCGCGGCGAAGGGGCGTGGGCCCGGGCGGCGTCGATGTGGGCCGGCGTGGTCGTCAGAAGCACGAAGCCGCCGTCGCGGAAGAGCGTGCTGGGGCGCAGTGGGCCGTCTTCGGTCGCGACGTCCTCATCGGTCAGCCGCGAGCCGAGCGCGGGATGCGAAGTCCCGTGGGTCGGGTAGCGGACCCCTAGGCCCGAGACCATGCCCGACAGGTGCTTGCTCACCTCGGGCAGCGCGGCCAGGTCGGCGAAAACGGCGCGAAGCGCGCGAGACGAATGAGACCGCGGAGTCAGCCCCAGTTGAGCGGCGACGTTGTGCAGCACCTGCGCGCCGACGGGGTGCCGCTCGGCCTCGTAGGTGTCGAGCAGGTCGTCGCCCGCCCAGCCGTGCACTGTCGCGGCGAGCTTCCAACCCAGATTCATCGCGTCCTGCACGCCCAGGTTCAGCCCCTGGCCGCCGGCCGGGAAATGGATGTGCGCGGCGTCGCCCGCGAGCAGCACACGTCCGACGCGGTAGTGCTCCGCCTGTCGTGCGGCGTCGGAGAACTGTGACGCCCACCGGATTTCCGACACCGTCGCTGTCTCGCCGTACGAGTCCAGCAGTGCCCGCCGGACGTCGTCTTGGGAGACGGCGGCCCGGAGGTCCGCAGGCCGCGAGGCCCGGTCGCCGTACACGAAGCGGTAGAGGCCCGGTTCTCCCAACGGAATCAGGCCCTTGAACGTGGTCGCGCCGGTCGGCTCGCCGACGTTCCGCATCGTTCGCCACTGTTTTTGCGCACCGTCAGGGATTCTGTCGAACAGGACGTCCGCGACCACGCCGAAACCTTCACCGTCCACTCCGGGAAAGTCCACGCCGAGTCCTTTGCGTACAACACTTCGAGCACCGTCGCAGCCGACGAGGAACTTCGCATACAGCACGTTCTCGCCGCTGTCTGTTCGGTACCGAACAGACACAGAGTCCTTGTCCTGGACGAAATCGATTACTTCGGCGCCGCGGATGACCTTCGTTCCTTGTGTGGCAAGCCGTTCCTCCAGGTACTCCTCCACCTGTGCCTGCGGAATCCCCAGCTGGAAAGGGAAACGAGTGTCCCAGCCCTCGTAACCGACCGGGATCATCGCGAAATGTCCGTCCCGCACCGTCGCGAACGAACGTTCCTCGGCGCCGCTCAGAAGTCCGCGCAGCTCCAGGACTTCCGCCGTGCGCGGCTGGAGGTTCAGCGCTTTCGACAGCCCTGTGCGCTCGTGAAGCCGTTCCAAGACGACGACATCGACGCCGGCGAGCGAGAGTTCGTTGGCCAGCATCAGCCCCGTCGGTCCGGCGCCTGCCACGACCACGTCCGTCCCCAGGTTGTTCATACCACTCCTTAACGACGTTAAATTGACCACCGCCCAGCGTGCCCTTAACATTGTTAAATTGTCAAGGCGCTTCTGCTGGAAAGAGGGATGAAAGTGGGTCTGACCAGGCAGGACATCGCCCATGCCGGGCTTCGGCTGCTCAATGACGTCGGGCTCAACGGGCTGACGCTCCGCCTGATCGCGCAGGAACTGGGCGTCAAGGCGCCCGCGCTGTACTGGCATATGAAGAACAAGCAGGAGCTGCTCGACGAGATGGCGACGCGGATGTACGCGGATGCGATGCCAGGTCGTGTTCCGGAAGGTATGGGGGAGCGGGAGTCTCTCGAGCTGGCGGCACGGGCTTTGCGCCGGATGATGCTCGCTTACCGTGATGGCGCGAAGGTCTTCGCCGGGACTTTCATGACCGACGACAGCCTGCTCGGTGACAACCCGCTTCAGGCGCGCGTCGACGCGGGGCTCGAACCGTACCTGGCTGGACGAGCGTTGTTCACCGTCTACAGCTATGTCATCGGTTTCACCATCGAAGAGCAGGCCGTTTACCCGGTTCCGGGGGAACGGGATCCGCGTTACGACGCGACACCCACCTCGTGGGTGTTCGACAAGGACGTCGAGGGCAGGTTCGGCGACGGGCTGACCATGGTGCTCAACGGCGTCTTCGCCTGGCTGGATGACAAAGTCGCGCCATAAAGGCAGGTCAAGGGCCCCTTGAAGAGTTAAGGGCACCCCCGTGAAACCCGGTTGAGGACCCGTGTAATCTATTAACACAACGACGCGGGGTGGAGCAGCTCGGTAGCTCGCTGGGCTCATAACCCAGAGGTCGCAGGTTCAAATCCTGTCCCCGCTACTTCGAAAACGAAGCGCGGATCTGCGGAAATCGCAGATCCGCGCTTCTTCGTTTTCCGGTTTCGTGGCCCGTGCGCCCTCCGGGGCGATCACTCCCTGTTGTTGGTCGGGGCGGGGGACGCGTACCGCTGTCCGTGGCGAAGGCCGGTTGCGTAGCGTGGTCGGTCCATTGTGGACAGGCGTAGTGCGTTGGGCCGAATGAGCGCATACCACTAGCCACAATGGACAGATGTGTTGACCACAGTGGACACAGGTTCCGAAAAGTGGGACCGTAGAGAACGTGTCCGAATTGAATGCAACAGCCGCCGCACTGCTCGGTCTTCTCCACGACGGTCCCGCCACGGGCGGGCAACTGGTCGCGGGGGCGGGTGAGCGTTTCGGCGCCTTCTTCAGCGTGACTCGCAGCCAGGTGTACCGGGAGCTCCCCGCCTTGTCGAAGGAGGGCCTCGTCCGCCTCGGCAAGCAGGGGCCGCGGTCGAGCCAGCAGTACCTCATCACCGCGGCGGGCAAGAAGGCGTTCAAGACGTGGCTGTCCTCCGAAGCCGGTCCTGACCACCTCCGCAGCCCGCTGATCCTCCGTCTCGTGCACGCCGGTTCGTTGACGGTGAAGCAGCGCGCGACCCTGCTCGAATCGGCCCGCGCGAGCTACACGCAGCAGCTCGACGAGGCCAAGGCCGCCACCAAGGCCGCCGACGGCCCGTACGCCAAGGCGGTCGCCGAGTTCGCTCAGGCGCAGGCCAAAGCCGCACTCAAACTGCTGGATTCCATCCCCCAGTCCTGACCCGGACAGGTGCCCACGGCCGGTTCCCCGCAACCGGTCGTGGGTTTTGCCGTAACCTTGGCCGACGTGAGTGATGAGTTCGATGCGGCACTGAAGGACCTGGCCGGCAAGCTGACGCAGATCGAGTCGGTGATGGACCTGGATGCGCTGCGTGCCCAGGTGGCCGAGCTGGAGGAACAGGCATCCAGCCCGAACCTCTGGGACGACCCCGAAGCGGCGCAGAAGGTCACCAGCCAGTTGTCCCACCGGCAGAGTGAGCTGCGACGCATTTCCGAGCTGCGGCAGCGGCTCGACGATCTGGGCGTCCTCTATGAACTGGCCGAGGCCGAGGGCGACTCCGCCAGCGTGGCCGAGTCCGAGTCCGAGCTCACGGCGCTCACCAAGGACATCGACGGGCTCGAGGTCCGCACCCTGCTGTCGGGTGAATACGACCCGCGGAACGCCGTGGTCACCATCCGGTCCGAAGCGGGCGGTGTGGACGCCGCCGACTGGGCCGAGATGCTGCTCCGGATGTACCTGCGGTGGGCGGAGCGCCACAACTACCCGACGGACGTCTACGACATCTCCTACGCCGAAGAAGCGGGCATCAAGTCCGCCACCTTCAAGGTGAGCGCTCCGTACGTCTACGGCACGCTCTCGGTCGAGCAGGGCACGCACCGGCTGGTGCGCATCTCGCCGTTCGACAACCAGAGCCGTCGCCAGACCTCCTTCGCGCACGTCGAGGTGATGCCCGAGGTCGAGGAGGTCGACCACGTCGACATCCCCGAGAAGGACATCCGCGTCGACGTGTACCGCTCGTCCGGACCCGGCGGCCAGAGCGTGAACACGACGGACTCGGCGGTGCGGATCACGCACATCCCGACCGGCGTGGTCGTTTCGTGCCAGAACGAAAAGTCGCAGCTGCAGAACAAGGCGGCCGCGATGAAGGTTCTCCAGGCGCGGCTGCTGCAGCGGAAGAAGGAGGAGGAGCGCGCCGAAATGGACGCGCTCAAGGACGGCGGCTCCAGCTGGGGCAACCAGATGCGCTCCTACGTGCTGCACCCGTACCAGATGGTCAAGGACCTGCGGACCGAGTTCGAGGTCGGCAACCCGTCGTCCGTGCTCGACGGCGAGATCGACGGCTTCCTGGAGGCGGGCATCCGCTGGCGCAAGCAGTCCGGAGCCGCGTAACAACCCTGCGTGAGAGAGCAAGGGACCTTTGCTACCACTTTCCGAAAGAGAGTGATAGCAAAGGTCCCTTGCTCGCTTGGCCGCCGGTACCGGGCTACCCGGGCTTAACGACGGGCATGGGTAGTATGCCGAACCGTGATCCGGCTCGAAGAGGTTTCCAAGGTCTACAAGACCTCGACCCGTCCCGCCCTTGAGCGGGTGTCGGTCGAGATCGACAAAGGCGAGTTCGTCTTCCTGATCGGTCCCTCGGGATCCGGGAAGTCGACCTTCCTGCGTCTCCTGCTGCGCGAAGAGGTGCCGAGCAAGGGTCGCGTCATGGTCTCCAACTTCGACGTCGCCAAGCTGGCCCGGCGCCGGGTGCCGCGGCTGCGGCAGACCATCGGCTGCGTGTTCCAGGACTTCCGTCTGCTGTCGAACAAGACCGTCGCCGAAAACGTCGCCTTCGCGCTCGAAGTCATCGGCAAGCCGCGCCCCACGATCCGCAAGGTCGTGCCCGAGGTGCTCGAGCTCGTCGGCCTCGACGGCAAGGCCGACCGTCTCCCCAACGAACTCTCCGGCGGTGAGCAGCAGCGCGTCGCGATCGCCCGCGCGTTCGTGAACCGCCCGCTCGTGCTGCTCGCCGACGAGCCGACCGGGAACCTGGACCCCGACACCAGCCAGGACATCATGTTGCTGCTGGAGCGGATCAACCGCACCGGCACGACGGTGCTGATGGCCACCCACGACCATTCGATCGTGGACTCGATGCGGCGAAGGGTCGTCGAGCTCCAGCTCGGCAAGGTCATCCGTGACGACGCCCGAGGCGTCTACGGCATCGGCCGCTGACCGGCCCCGCCCTCCTCCGTAACCCACGACTTCCAAGGGACATCAACCCCGATGCGCGCCAGTTTCGTCTTCAGCGAGGTAGTCACCGGCTTGCGCCGGAACGTCACGATGACCATCGCGATGATCCTCACCACCGCGGTCTCCCTCGCCATGCTCGGCTTCGGTCTGCTGGCCGTCGGCACGATCGACAAGATGAAGGCCAACTTCCTCGCCGACGTCGAGGTTTCGGTCTATCTGGTCAACGACATCAGCGCGGGTGACCCGAACTGCTCGCAGTCCGCCTGCCAGACACTGCGTGAGGAGCTGCAGCGCAACGAAGGTGTCGAGTCGGTCGTCTTCGAGAACCGCGAGCAGTCCTACGAGCGGTTCAAGAAGATGTTCGAGAGCCAGCCGGAACTGCTCGCGCTCACCGGGCCGGAGGCGCTGCCCGCGTCGCTCCACGTCAAGCTGAAGAACCCCGAGCGCAGCCAGGCGATCATCCAGGAGTACACCGGCAAGCCCGGCGTCTCCAAGGTCGACGACCAGCAGAAGGCTCTGGACCGCGTGTTCAACGCGCTCAACGGTGTGCGGAACCTGGCCTTCGGGGCCGCGCTGATCATGGCCATCGCCGCGCTGCTGCTGATCGCCAATACGATCCAGGTGTCGGCGTTCACCCGGCGCACCGAGGTCGGCATCATGCGGCTGGTCGGCGCGACCCGCTGGTACACGCAGCTGCCGTTCCTTCTGGAGGCGGTGGTCGCCGGCCTGGTCGGTGCGATCATCGGTATCGTCTTCCTGATCCTCACCAAGGTGCTGTTGCTCGACTTGGTGCTCACCGGTGACGTGTTCCCCGCGGTCGGCATGCTCGAATTGCTGTTCCCGGTGGCGCCGATCCTGCTCGCCGTTTCGATCGTCATTTCGGCGATCACCGGCTACGTGACGCTGCGCCTGTACGTGCGCCACTAGCCGCCCCGATAACCACCTGCCCGAACACAGAAACTCACGTAGAGTCGCCGTCATGCCCAAGGAACGCGGACAAAAAGTGATCGTGTCGAACCGCAAGGCTCGCCACGATTACTCCATCCTCGACACCTACGAAGCCGGTCTCGTGCTCGTCGGTACCGAGGTGAAGAGCCTGCGTGAAGGACGGGCATCGCTGGCCGACGCGTTCGCCACGGTGGACGACGGCGAGGTCTGGCTCCGCAACGTGCACATCCCCGAGTACGTGCAGGGCACGTGGACGAACCACACGCCGCGGCGCACCCGGAAACTGCTCTTGCACCGCCAGGAGATCGAGAAGCTCATCGGCAAGACCAAGGAGAGCGGCCTCTCGCTGGTCCCGCTGTCGATGTACTTCAAGGACGGCAAGGTCAAGGTCGAGATCGCGCTGGCGAAGGGCAAGAAGTCCTACGACAAGCGGCAGGACATCGCCAAGCGGGACGCGCAGCGCACCATCAGCCGGGCCATGGGCCGGGCGCTCAAGGGCCGGTACAACGATTGATCCACGGGCCCGCGTCGGACGCCGAGATCCCCGGCTGGATCTCGGCGCTGGGCATCGACGGGCTCGTGGACCTTCACCTGCACTTCCTGCCGAAGCCGGTCATGGACAAGGTGTGGGCCTATTTCGACCGGGCCGAGGAGCACTACGGCATGGCCTGGCCGGTGCATTACCGCACGTCCGAAGAAGAACGCGTCGAAACGCTGCGCTCGTTCGGCGTGCGCAGGTTCGCGCCGCTGGTCTATCCGCACAAGCCGGGGATGGCCGAATGGCTGACCTCGTGGGCGCTGGAGTTCGCGGAGCGCGTCCCGGAGGCGGTGCCGACCGGCACGTTCTACCCGGAGCCCGGTGCGCTGTCCGTTGTGGACGGTGCGCTGCGCGCGGGCGCCCGCTGTTTCAAGGCACACGTCCAGGTCGGCGCCTACGACCCGCGTGACGAGCTGCTGGACGGCGTCTGGGGCGCGCTGGCGGACGCGGGTGTTCCGGTGGTCGTCCACTGTGGACACGGACCGTTGAGGGGTGCCTACACCGGGCTACGGCTGTTCGAGGAGATCCTGGTCCGGCATCCCAGCCTGACGCTGGTGCTCGCGCACGCCGGTATGCCGGAGATCGACTTCGCGTTCGAGCTGGCCAGGAAGTATCCGCGCGTGTACCTCGACACCACGATGGTCGGGGTGGAGTTCACGCTGCGGGGCAACCCGCTCCCGCCGGACTGGCAGGATCTGCTGGCGGAGTTCCCGGATCGCGTCGTGCTCGGCACCGATTTCCCCAACATCCCGTACTCGTACGCCACACAGCTGCAGGCGATCGCCGGCTGGGCCGCCGACGATCGCCTGGGTGAGCCGTTCCTGCGGGCGGTGCTGCACGACACCCCCGCGAAACTGCTCAGCGTTTGAGCTGGGCCACCTCGGTGACCGAGACGGCGCGGCCGAGCAGCCGCGTCCCCAGCTCCGAAACCTGGATCTGCTTGCCCGCCAGGAGGAATCCGCCCGTCGCCAGCGCCACCCACGGCGCCGGGCCCTGCGCGAGACCGTCGCTCAGCGGGGCGAAACCGTGCGCGGCGAGGCCGAGCAGGCCGCCGGCGATCGCCAGCCCGGCCACCACGAGCTGAGGCGTGCGGGCGGTCGACGCGGGGCCGGAACCCTGCGATTCGAAGCGGGCGAACATCCGCAGCAGGCCGAGGAGCACCAGCCCGCAGGCGCCGAGCCAGGCCGGGAGCATCGTCAGCCAGAGCACGGAACCCGGTTCGGGGGTTTCGTAACCGAGGCCGTAGACCGCGACACCGGAGACGACGATCAGCGCCGGCATGTGCCACAGGTAGACGCTCATGAACCGCGGGCCGATCCACTTCAGGGCGGCGTCGAGGTTCGGCCGGGCGGCCAAGGCATTCAGCTGGGGCTTGAAGGCCAGCAGGAGCCCGATCTGGCCGATCGCGAGGAAGGCCAGCAGCACGGTCGGCGGGCTCATGTTCGACACCGGGGCGCCCGGCATGCCGATCATGCTCGCCGGGTACGGGCCGAAGGCGACCATCAGCGCGGTGATGCCGAAACCGGTGGCGGACATGCCCAGCGCGGCGTTGCGGCTCAGCGAGCCGAGACGTCCTTGCGTGTAGTGGAAACCGAGCTGGTGCACGGCCATCCAGACGAAGACGGCGTTCGCGAAACCGATCAGGCCGAGGTCGTTGAAGCGGGCGACGTCGACGAGCACGGCGGCGGCGAGCATCACGAGCGGGACCTTCAGACCCCAGCGGCGATGTGCCGCGGCCAGTGTCGGGGTGAGCAGCACGGTGAGCACGTACACGGCCAGGAACCACAGCAGCTGTGCGGCGATCGCGCCGCCGACCTGCAGCGGCTGCTCCGGAACGCCCATGCCGCGCAGGATGTCCGGGACGAACAGCCAGACGGCCACCAGCGGCAGCACCGGGATCATCAGCCGCTTGAGGCGCGCCGCGAGCCAGGAACGGGAGCTTTCCGCGCGGCTCAGCGAGATCAGGTTCGCCGCGCCGCCGGCGAAGAAGACGAGCGGCATGACCTGGCTGAGCCAGGTGATGACCCACCAGCCGGGCGTCGCGAGGGCGTTTCCGGTGGAGAGATGGCCATCGGCGTAGGAGAGCACCGGCATTCCCCAGTGCTGGACGACGACCGCGAGGATCGCGACCGCTCGGACGATGTCCAGGAACCTGTCCCGGCCCTGTTTCCCGCTTGTGTGCATGGAAAGAGCCTGGTGCTTCGGGGTCGCGAAAACAGCGGTGCGTGCCGCCGTATCGTTCTTCCTGTTTTCGCCCTCCGAGGGTGGAGTTTTCCCTACCCCACGCCGTCGGTCTCTGGCTCCGGGAGCGGGGCGGGGCACAGCCGGAACTCCCAGCGGTCGTCCTCGGCGAGACCGAGTTCGTACCGGGTTTCGATCTTGGGGCCGTCGTGCAAATGGACGTGTTTGACAACGGTGCCCACGATCGGCTCCGTGTCACCGAGTTCCTGGACGCGGCCGTCGAGGGGCCCGCCGAAGAAGCGGACGCTGTGGGAGGGCCGGTCGGTCATGGGTCCTCCTCGGTTCGGCTCGTTCCCCACCAACAGTCTGCCCATGTTAGGTGAGTGACGGCTTCGCCACCAAGAGCTACTTCAGCGTCCTAAGTAAGTGAGTACCGCGCGGACCCGGCGGTGTTCGACCGAGCTCGCTTCGAGGCCGAGCTTCGAGAAGATGTTGCCGATGTGCTTCTCGACCGCGCCGTGCGAGACGACGAGCGAGTTCGCGATCGCGGTGTTCGACAGGCCCTGCGCCATCAGGCCCAGCACCTCGGACTCGCGGGCGGTGAGCGCGTCGAGCGGGTTCTTGCGGCCGCGGGCCATCAGCTGCGCGATGACGTCCGGATCGATGGCCGTGCCGCCGCCGGCGACCCGCTTGACCGCGTCGAGGAAGTCCCCGACGTCGGCGACGCGTTCCTTGAGCAGGTAACCGACTCCGCCCGCGCCGCCGGACAACAGCTCGACGGCGTAACTCTCTTCGACGTACTGGGACAGCACGAGAACCGGAAGACCGGGAACGGCCTCACGGGCGCCCAGCGCCGCCCGCAAGCCCTCGTCGGTGAAGGTGGGCGGCATGCGGACGTCGACGATCGCGAGGTCCGGCCGGTGCTCCTTGACCGCGACCAGCAGGTCGTCGCCGTTGTCCACGGCGGCGACCGTCTCGATGTTCTCGTCGGCGAGCAGTCGGATCACCCCCGCGCGCAACAGAACCGCGTCTTCGGCGATGACAACCCGCATGCTGCCCCCAGCGTCGTGAGTGAATGGCAGAGCCTATTCACTCACGAGCTGGTCACCACTGGCACGGCAGGTCCGCGCGAATCACCGTCGGGCCGCCGGGCGGGCTGACGACGGTGATCACGCCGTCGATCGTGGCGGCGCGGTCGGCGAGCCCGGCGAGGCCGCCACCTGGCCGGACTTCGGCGCCGCCGTGCCCGTTGTCGGTGATCTCGACGATGACCATCGACTCGGTGCGCCACACCTTCACGCCCGCTTCGGTCGCGCCCGAGTGCTTCGCGATGTTGGTCAGCGTCTCGCCGACGATGAAGTACGCCGTCGTCTCGACCGCGGCCGGCGGTCGCGGCTCGACGTCCACCTCGACGTCGACATGGATCGGCGATTTCGCGGCCTGTGCGGACAACGCGGCGTCGAGGCCGCGATCGCCGAGAACGGCCGGGTAGATCCCACGGGCGAGATCGCGCAGTTCGGACACCGCGAGCTTGGCGTCGAGGTGTGCCTCGTCGATCAGTTCGCGCACGGCGTTCGGATCCTGGTCGAACTTCGACTTCGCGCGGCCGAGGCTCATCGCGACGGCGACCAGCCGCTGCTGGGCACCGTCGTGCAGGTCGCGCTCGATGCGGCGGCGTTCGGCCTCGGCGGCGTCGACCCCGCGAGCCCGCGACGCCTGCAGGCGCTCGGCCTTCTGCTCCAGCTTCGCGGCACGGTTCGGGCCGAGCAGCGAGTACGCCAGGTTTCCGTGCAGCCACCCGACCCACGGCGTCACCCAGATCGCCATCGGCAGCAGCACGACCGACGCGATCGCGATCGGCAGCTCCAGGCAGGCCAGCGGGAACGCCGCCATCAGGTAGGCGAGGTCACGCCAGGTCGTCGCGTCGGTCAGCCGGGTCAGCCAGCGCTTGACCAGCGAAAGCCCTTCGAGGGGGAGGCGCTCGACCGGCTCCAGCGGGGTTTCGAGCATCGTCCGCGCCCAGCTCCGCTCCCGGTCGGCGGACCAGCGGATGAAGCTGGTCGTGGCCATCAGGATCGGGAAGCCGATCCACACCACCGCGGTGGCGATGCCGACCGCCAGTCCGACGACGATGAGGACGAACTGGAGCAGCCGGAAGAAGAAGCTGACGAACATGTAGGCGATCGTTCGCATCGGCCGCGGCCGCGGGATCCCCACCTGCTGTACCTGCTGGTCGATCGTCATCCGTGAACCTCGCCCCAAGAATCTTCCAGACGGCGGCGCTGGGCGTAGGTCGGCCCGAGCAACGCCGTCGCCAGCCGTGCATGCGTCCCGGCCAGCGCCTTCGTCAACGCTACCGAGAGAGCGATGCAGAGCACTCCGAGCGCCGCCCAAGGCAGCGCCGAGACCGTCGAATCGACGGTGAACCACGCGTTCTCCCAGGTCGGGAAGCGGTACTCGCCTCCGGGCAGGAAGCGGTAGTAGATCGGCAGCCCGGCGAGGCCGAGGCTGGTCGACCAGAAGACCGTGACCAGGACGAACTCGACGATCCCGAGCGGGAAGAGCAGGAAGAAGTAGCCGAGGTCGCGCCAGGTCGAGCCGTCCTTCAGCCGCGCCTTCCAGCGCACGGACTGGCCGGCGGCGGGCAGCGGGAGGTACGGCAGGTCGATGTAGCGGTCGAGCAGCGCGTACACCCTGGCGCGTTCCATCCGGGCCGCGCCGCGGACCGTCAGGATCACCAGCGCGAGGATGGGCAACCCGATCCAGACGATCGCCGTGCCGACGCCCGCCGAGATGAAGGCCGTCAGGAGCGCGAAGGCCAGTACGCCCATCGGCAGGTTCATCAGCAGGTAGACCAGCGAGCCGCCGAACGACGGATCGGACCTGCTCAGCTCCCGCTCGGCCGCCAGCGAACTCATGGTCGTGCTCCTCTCCTGTTCGAGGAGTCAAGCATCGCGCTCGGGGGCGTCCGCTGACATGGTGCGCGCGGGCATCTCGCAGGTAGGGCTAGCCCCACCTGCGGGATTAACCCGGTTGCCGACCGCGTTATGATGTAGAGGTTGTGTCCCACCAAGGGGGTGAACGGTTTCGACTTTGGTCGTTGAATCAGGAGAAGCGTGCCGGTGCAGGCGAGAGACCACCGTAAGCGTCATCGCAAACCAATAAGCGCCGAGCCTAAGAGCCAGCGCGAGTTCGCTCTTGCTGCCTAAGCAGTAGAGCAACTCTGTCGGTCCGGGGTCGCCTCCGACCCGGTCACCGGCATCAGCTAGGAGGCTTACCGTCACACTCGGCTACGGGGTGTGATTGGGAAACAAACAGTGGCTGGGCTCGTCACTTCAGCTTGTTCGCGTGACTGAAGGGGCCAAGTAGAGACATAGCGGACTGCGCACGGAGAAGCCCTGATGATGCGCCAGAGGACCCGGGTTCAATTCCCGGCACCTCCACCGCCCGAATGGCGAGTGCTCGTGATCGAGCACTCGCCATTCGTCGTTTCGGCGGCGGTGCGGGTTGCGCCGGAGGTCCGCGCGCGTTCAAAATATGCGTATGTTCAATCTGAATGAACATGATGACTCGCTGAACGCCGAGATGCGCTCCCGGCTCCAGGAGCTGGGCTTCCGTGTCGAGGTACTCGCTGACGCACTGGTGAAGCTCACAACGCGATCCGGTGCCGCACGGACCTACGGTGTCGAGCTCAAGCGACGGATGACCGCGGAACTGGCCACGGCGGTCCATTTCCCGCCGTCCCCTCCGCCGCTGCTGTTCACCACCTACCTCAGCGAACCGGTTGCCGAGCGGCTGCGGGCCAGGGGTATCGACTACGTGGACGCCGCGGGCAACGCCCACCTTTCGTGGGACGACGTCCTGATCGATGTTCGAGGCCGTCGCAAGCCCACCGTGCCGGCCGGGCGAGTCTCCTCGCGAGGTGCGGGAGCATTCGGCAGGGCGGGCCTTCAGGTCCTGTTCGTCCTGCTCAGCTGGCCGGAGGCGGCCGCCTTTCCGTATCGTCGATTGGCCGAGATGAGCGGTGTTTCGCTCGGTACGGTCAAGACGGTCGTCGATGAGCTCACCCGTGCCGGCTACCTGTACGAACGAGGGAACGAGCGACGGCTGGCCCGTGGAGCCGAGTTGCTCGACCGATGGTCGGAGGCTTACTCGATCACCTTGGACACGTCGTTGGCCCTCGGCGAATTCGTGGCGGCCGACCTGTCGTGGTGGCGTGACGCGGAAGAGGACCTGCTTTCCTCCGGGGTCCAGGTGGGCGGAGAAGCCGGGGCGAGCCTCATCGATCCGCGTCTGCGGCCCGCCTCACTCACCCTCTATGCCGGCGGGCTACCGGCGCGGCTGATCGGCCGGTATCGCTTGGCACGAGCGGAAAACGGCGGCAACGTACACATCAGGCGCCGGTTCTGGCAGGCACCCGGGCCGGAGTCGTGGATCGTGCCTTCGCCGCTGATCTACGCTGACCTGCTGGCCTCGGGCGATCCGCGCCAGCGCGAGCACGGCGACCGGATTCGGAGCGATGATGATCGACTTAAGCGCATCGACCGAACCTGATCTCCTGCTCGCCGCGAGTGCTGGCTCGGGTCGATGCCGTCGCCAATGCCGTCGGGGTCGAGTACCTCGTGGTGGGGGCGACCGCACGCACGATCTTGTCGATCGGGTTGGTCGGCGGCCCGCCCGAGCGGGCCACCCAGGACATCGACATCGCCGCCGCGATGGGCACCTGGGACGAGTTCGAGAAATTCGTAAGCCGGCTGGAACGACATGGCCGGAGCGCGCATTCGTTTCTGGTGGAGGGCATCGAAGTCGACGTGCTGCCTTACGGCGGTATCGAGGATGACGACCGGACCATCCTCTGGCCCGACGACCACCGCATGAACGTCCGCGGATTGCGCGAAGCCGTGGCATCGGCCGAGTCGGTGATCCTGCCCGGCGGGCTCGTCATCAAGGTTCCCGCGGTGCCGGCGTTGGCTCTGCTCAAGCTCTTGACCTGGTGGGATCGGCGCGCCACGACCACACGCGACGCCATCGACCTCGGGACGATGATCGGCTGGTACTCATCGGGACCCTATTGGGATCGGCTCTACGACGAGGAACTCGAGGTGCTCGAACGGCACGGCTTCGACCCTGCGCTCGCGGGGGCCTGGCTACTGGGATCACACATGCCGGAACTGTTGGATTCCGATGGCGTCGCGGTAGTGCTCGGCATCGTCGACGACGACGTGCTGGGCCGGTTGGGCAGCGACGTTCGCCTCACGCGTGGGCCGGTCCTCGTCGGTGCGCTCGCCGAGGGCATCAGGGAGGCGTCTTCGCCCGCCCGATCGGGCGGGCTCGATTCGTGAGAGCCTCATAGGCTCGGAGCCATGCGCCTTCATGTGCATCAGTGGGGATCCGGGCCGCGTGTCGTTCTCGTGCACGGCGTATTGCTCGGCGGCCGCGAGGCGTGGCGGGCGCAGCGCCCGCTGACCGCAAGGTGGACGTTGCTCGCGCCGGACCGCCTCGGCCACGGGAAATCGCCGGACGGTGTACAGGATTTCGAAGTCGACTCGGAATTGATCGCTGAGCAGGTGCTCGACGAGCCGGCGCATCTGGTCGGGCTGTCCTATGGCGCGATCGTCGCGATGCTGGCCGCCGCGCGGCGGCCGGAGATGGTCAGGACGCTCACCGTGGTCGAACCGCCCGCGGCCGGAGTCGTCCGAGGGGACGAGGTCGTCGACACGTGGGATGCCGAGTTGCGGCGATTCCTCGACGGGCCGCTCGAAGATCCTCGCGAGGTGTTCAAGGCGTTCTTCCCGCTCGCCGGGGTGCCGCTGCCCATCCCGGATCCCGTGCCGGAAACGCTGCGGCGCGGCGCCCGCGCGCTCGTCGGGATGCGGCCACCGGGTGACGCGGAACTGCCACTCGATGTGCTGGCCGAGGCGGGCTTCCCGATGCTCGCGGTCACCGGCGGCCATCGGCCGGAGTACGGGATCATCGCCGACGCGATCGCGGACCGGACCGGCGCTCGGCGCGAAATCGTGCGCGGCATGGGGCATTTGGTGCCCGACACCGGGGCACTGTTCAATGAGCTTTTGGAAGAATTTCTGAATCACAGAGGGTAGCTGATTTCATCTCGATTCACCCGCAATGGTGATCTTGTGCGAGTGAGGTGTCATGCTGAGTGTCCGACCATGGCCCTCTTTCGAAACGACCCCGTGTCGCCGGAGGGCCGGAAGAAGGTGGCAGATGACCTGGGCCAGGCACTCGAGCCGACCGGATCCCGCGGACGACCACAGCCGGATGGCGGGTGTTCGCGCGGAGGAAGAAATCCGCCTCAACCTGCAGAACGCCAGAGCGGCCCGCACCGTCGCCGGGCATTCTTCGGGCGCTCTCGACTGCGCGGAACTGCTCGCGATGTTGGGTCTCGAAGGCGTGCGGAAAGAGCACGTTCAGCGCACCTGACCGCCGATCCGGGTGGTCAATTCGGCCGCCGTCACACGGACCTCTTCGGCGAGATCGGGCCAAGTCTCCTCACACCCTTCGACCCCTGGGCACAGGTGGCGGAGGGTCACGCTGATCGCGGCCATCGGCCGGCCGCCGTGGTCGAAGACCGGACATGCCACCGAGGCGAATCCTTCGGTGACGTGACCGTCTTCGACCGCCCAGCCGAGCCTGCCTTCCGCGTTCAGCGTGCGGCGGAGTTCGGCGAGGGTGCGCGGGCCGCGGCCGGTGCGCAGGACGAAAGCCGACGCGGCCGGGAAAAGCGCGCGCACGTGCGGCGAGGGCAGATGCCGGAGGATCGCCCTGCCCGAGGCGGTGAGCTGGCCCGGTAGCCGCACGCCGACCTCGGTCACCAGGGTTTCCGGCCGTGCTGGTCGCTCTTTGACCAGATAGAGCGACTCGTTGCCGTGGAGCACGCCGAGATGCGCGGTGTGGCCGACCCGGTCGGCGAGTTTGCGCAGCAGTGGGAGCGCGAGCCGTTCGAGTGGATCGTGCCGTAGGTAGGCCGAGCCGAGCTCGAACGCGGCGATGCCGAGGCCGTACCGGCGCTCGGCCGGCAGGTGTGTCACGAAACCGGCGGCTTCCAGTTCGGCGAGCAGGTGATACGTCGTCGAACGCGGGAGGCCGAGTTCGCGCGCGATCGCGGCCGCCGATACCGGGCCGGGCCTCGCGGCCAGGGCGCGGAGGATGCCGAGGCCGCGTCGGAGGGCTGGTACTTCGCTGCTCTCACCCATGCTGACCTCCTGTTTTGCTCAGCGGCGGGAGCAAGGGACCTTTGCTTTCGCTTCTCTCAGCGTTGAGACAAGTGAGAGCAAAGGTCCCTTGCTCTCCTTCCGCAGGTGACCGTGTGGATTTCGGGACGTCAGATGTCCCAAAATCCACACGGTCGGTACGCATTGCTACGCGGAGTAGGTGGTGTGTGGAAATAGGGACACTCAACGTCCCTATTTCCACACACCTTCCGCCGCGCGGTAGCAAAGGTCCCTTGCTCCCACCGTGCGTGTCTTGGATACCAGACACAACCACCGGTTGGCGCCGCCCACCAGCGGGCATGGCGTTGTCCAATGGGGCTATGCCGGAAACCGTACTTCTGGGGTCCGAACCGCTTCGGCCCGAACAGGTCGTCGCGGTCGCCCGTGACCACTCGCCCGTCGCGGTCAGCGAAGCGGCCGAGAAGAACCTCGCCGCGACGCGTCAGCACATCGACGACCTCGCGCACGCCGAGACGCCGACGTACGGCGTTTCGACGGGCTTCGGGGCGCTCGCCACGAGGCATATCCCGCTCGAAAGCCGCACCGCGCTCCAGCGGTCGCTGATCCGGTCGCACGCGGCCGGCGCGGGCCCGGTCGTGGAGACCGAGGTCGTCCGCGCGCTGATGTTGCTGCGCCTCCGCACCCTCGCCAGCGGGTACACCGGCATCCGTCCGCAGACCGCGCAAGCGCTTGCGGCCATGCTCAACGCCGGGATCACGCCGCTCGTGCACGAGTACGGCAGTCTCGGCTGCTCCGGTGACCTCGCGCCTCTCGCCGCTGTCGCGCTCGCGCTGATGGGGGAGGGCGAAGTCGAGTACAACGGCGAAGTCGTCCAGGCCGCCGTAGCGCTGAAGCACGCGGGGATCGAGCCGGTCGTTCTCGCGGAGAAGGAGGGCCTCGCCCTCACCAACGGGACCGACGGCATGCTCGGCATGCTCCTGCTGGCCGCCGCCGACCTGCGCAAGCTGCTCGACACCGCCGACATCACCGCGGCGATGAGCGTCGAAGCGCTCCTCGGCACCGACCGTGCCTTCGCAGCCGACCTTCAGGCGCTGCGCCCGCACCCCGGTCAGGCGTTGAGCGCCCAGCGCATGTGGACGGCGCTTCAGGACTCGAAGATCGTCGAGAGCCACCGCGGTCCCGACTGCAACCGCGTCCAGGACGCGTACTCGCTTCGCTGCGCGCCCCAGGTGCACGGCGGCGCGCGCGACAGTCTCACGCACGCCGAACTCGTCGCCGGGCGTGAGCTCCAGTCCGCGGTCGACAACCCGGTCGTGCTGTCCGACGGCCGCGTCGAGTCCAACGGCAACTTCCACGGCGCCCCGGTCGCGTACGTGCTCGACTTCCTCGCCATCCCGCTCGCGGACGTCGCGAGCATCGCCGAGCGCCGCACGGACCGCATGCTCGACAAGGCCCGTTCGCACGGCCTGCCGCCGTTCCTCGCGTTCGACCCCGGCGTCGATTCCGGCCACATGATCGCCCAGTACACGCAGGCGGCCGTGGTCAGCGAGCTCAAGCGCCTCGCGGTGCCGGCGTCGGTCGACTCGATTCCGAGCAGCGCCATGCAGGAGGACCACGTCTCCATGGGCTGGTCCGCCGCGCGCAAGCTGCGCAAGGCCGTCGAAGGCCTCAACACCGTCCTCGCCATCGAACTGCTCACCGCCGCGCGCGCCCTCGACATGCGCGCGCCCCTGGCCCCGTCGCCGGTCACCGGCCGGGTCCGGGATCTCGTCCGCACCAAGGTCGAGGGCCCCGGCCCCGACCGTCATCTGGCGCCGGAGATCGCCGCCGCCGAAGAACTCGTCGCGTCGGGTGCCGTCCTCGCCGCGGCCCAACTGGAGGTCTGAGCCCATGACCCGCACGGTCCGTGCCGCCCGAGGCACCACGCTCACCGCGAAGAACTGGCAGACCGAAGCCGCGCTGCGGATGTTCCACAACAACCTCGACCCCGAGGTCGCCGAGCGCCCCGAGGACCTGGTGGTCTACGGCGGCACCGGTAAGGCCGCCCGCAACTGGGCCAGCTTCGACGCGATCACCCGCGAGCTGACCGCTTTGGAGCAGGACGAGACGCTGCTCGTCCAGTCCGGCAAGCCGGTCGGCGTGTTCCGCACGCACGAATGGGCGCCGCGCGTGCTCATCGCGAACTCCAACCTCGTCGGCGACTGGGCGACCTGGCCGGAGTTCCGCCGCCTGGAGGCGCAGGGCCTGACCATGTACGGCCAGATGACCGCGGGGTCCTGGATCTACATCGGCACCCAGGGAATCCTGCAGGGCACGTACGAAACCTTCGCCGCCGTCGCCAAGAAGCGGTTCGGCGGCAGCCTCAAGGGCACGCTCACCGTCACCGCCGGTCTCGGCGGCATGGGCGGCGCGCAGCCGCTCGCGGTCACGATGAACGACGGTGTCGCGCTCGTCATCGAGTGCGACCCGCAGCGCGCCCACCGTCGCGTCGAGACCCGTTACCTCGACGAGGTCGCCGACGATCTCGACGACGCGATCCGCCGGGTGGAGGCCGCGAAGAAGGAGAAGCGCGCGCTGTCCGTCGGTGTGGTCGGCAACGCCGCCGAGGTGCTGCCCGAGCTGCTGCGCCGCGGTGTCGAGGTCGACATCGTCACCGACCAGACCTCCGCGCACGACCCGCTTTCCTATCTGCCCAAGGGAATCGGCGTCGACGAGTGGCAGGACTACGCGGACAAGAAGCCCGACGAGTTCACCGAACGCGCCCGCGAGTCGATGGCGGAGCACGTCGAGGCGATGCTCGGCTTCCTCGACAAGGGCGCCGAGGTCTTCGACTACGGCAACTCCCTGCGCGGCGAGGCGAAACTCGGCGGCTGCGAGCGCGCGTTCGACTTCCCGGGATTCGTGCCCGCCTACATCCGCCCGCTGTTCTGCGAGGGCAACGGCCCGTTCCGCTGGGCGGCGCTGTCCGGCGACCCCGAGGACATCGCGGCGACCGACCGCGCGATGCTGGAACTGTTCCCGGAGAACGAATCCCTCGCGCGCTGGATCAAGATGGCGGGGGAACGCGTCGCCTTCCAGGGCCTTCCGTCGCGGATCTGCTGGCTCGGTTACGGCGAGCGTCACCTCGCGGGCCTGCGGTTCAACGAGATGGTCGCCAGCGGTGAGCTGAAGGCGCCGGTCGTCATCGGGCGTGACCACCTCGACTCGGGCAGTGTCGCTTCGCCGTACCGCGAGACCGAGGGCATGGCCGACGGTTCCGACGCGATCGCCGACTGGCCGCTGCTGAACGCGCTGGTCAACACCTCGTCGGGCGCCAGCTGGGTGTCGATCCACCACGGCGGCGGCGTCGGCATGGGCCGTTCCATCCACGCGGGCCAGGTCAGCGTGGCCGACGGAACCCTGCTGGCGGCGCAGAAACTCGAGCGTGTGCTCACCAACGATCCGGGCATGGGCGTCATCCGGCACGTCGACGCGGGCTACGACCGCGCCGCCGACGTCGCCGACGAGCGCGGCGTGCGCGTGCCGATGCGGGACGCCGAGTGACCGCGTCCTCGCTGCTGGAGGAGATCTCGGACGTCGGCCGCGACCCGAAGCGCGGCGGTTATTCCCGCCACGCCTTCGACGCGGCCGAAACCGAGCTGCGCGCGTGGTTCGTCGAGCGCGCCGGGCGGCTGGGACTGGGCGTCGAGACCGACCGTAACGGCAACATCTGGGCCTGGTGGGGCACACCCGGCCCGGACGCGGTCGTCACCGGGAGCCATCTCGACTCGGTGCCCGGCGGCGGCGCTTTCGACGGCCCGCTCGGCGTCGCGAGCGCGCTCGACGCGGTGGAGATCTTGCAGGCCAAGGGATTCCGCCCGGCCAAGCCGTTCGCCGTGGTGGTGTTCGCGGAGGAGGAAGGCGGCCGATTCGGCGTGCCGTGCCTCGGCTCGCGCCTGCTGACCGGGACGATCGACGCGGACAAGGCACGCGGCCTGCGCGACCCGGACGGCGTCACGTTCGCCGAAGCGGCGGCGAAAACCGGCCTCGATCCCAAGCGGATCGGCCGGGATTCGGAGCGGCTCGGGCTGATCGGGCGGTTCCTGGAACTGCACGTCGAGCAGGGGCGCGGGCTGATCGACCTCGGCTCGCCGGTCGCCGTCGGGAACACGGTCATCGCGCACGGGCGGTGGCGATTCTCCTTCCAGGGACAGGGAAACCACGCCGGTGCGACGCTCATCGGCGATCGTCGCGACCCGATGATCCCGGCGGCGGAGACCGTGCTCGCCGTACGGAAACTGGCGAAGGCGACCGCGGACGCGAGGGCGACCGTCGGCAGGCTCGTGCCGGTGCCCGGCGGGACCAACGTCATCGCGTCCACTGTGGACCTTTGGCTGGACGCGCGGGTGCCGGGCACGGCCACGCCCGAACTGGTCGCGGAGATCGCGAAGCTGGCCGAAGAGGCGGCAGGGCAGGAGGGCTGCCGCGTCGAGGTCACCAGGGAGTCGTACTCCGACGACGTGATCTTCGACGACGCGCTGCGCCGAGACCTGGGCACCTGGCTGGGCGGGCCGCCGGAGCTGCCGACCGGCGCCGGGCACGACGCGGCGATCCTCGCCGGGTTCGTCCCGTCCGGCATGCTCTATGTGCGTAACCCCACCGGGATCAGCCATTCCCCGGAGGAGTTCTCCGAAGCGGAGGACGTCGACCACGGTGCCCGCGCGCTCGCGGACGTCCTGGAGAAACTGTCGACATGACGACATATTGGTGTGAACGTGCCTGGCTGCCGGACGGGATCGCCGATGCCGTGCGGATCGAGGTCGACGGCGGCAAGATCGCTGCCGTGACGGCGAACGCGCCTCGTGCGGGCACTGTCCTGAGTGGACTGACCTTGCCGGGCTTCGCGAACGGGCACTCGCACGCGTTCCACCGCGCGTTGCGCGGGCGGACGCACCACGACCGCGGGACCTTCTGGACGTGGCGCGAGCGGATGTACTCGCTCGCGTCCCGGCTGGATCCGGACTCTTATTACCGCCTGGCACGCGGGGTCTACGCGGAGATGGTGCTGGCGGGATACACGAGTGTCGGCGAATTCCACTACTTGCACCACGCGCCGGGCGGAAAGCCGTACGCCGAGCCGAACGCGATGGGCGGGGCGCTGCGGCAGGCGGCCAAGGATGCCGGGATTCGGCTGACGTTGCTCGACACGTGCTACCTCGCGGGTGGGATCGGCGTCGAACCCGACGAGGTGCAGCGGCGGTTCTCCGACGGCACGGCCACCAAGTGGGCGCAACGAGCCGGCGAATTGCGGGAGGACGAGACGTTCCGCGTCGGGGGTGCGATTCACTCGGTGCGTGCCGTTCCCGAGGATCAACTGTCCGAAGTGGCCGGTGGGACTGGGCCGCTGCACATCCACCTTTCGGAGCAGCGTGCCGAGAACGAGCAATGCCTGGCGGCTTATGGCCGGACGCCGACGGGGCTGCTGCACGACCACGGCATCCTCGGCGAGCGGCTCACCGCGGTGCATGCGACGCATCTGACTGCGGAGGACGTCCAGCGGCTGGGTGCGGCGAGGAGCCGCGCCTGTTTCTGCCCGACGACCGAGCGGGATCTCGGCGACGGCATCGGCCCCGCGCGGACGCTGCTGGACGCGGGGGTCCGGCTGTCGATCGGCAGTGACAGCAACGCGGTCGTCGACGCGTTCGAAGAGACCAGGGCGCTGGAACTGAACGAGCGGCTCGCCAGCGAGAAACGCGGCCGGTTCACCGCCGAGGAACTGCTCGCGGCCGCGACGGATCACGGCGCGGTCGGCTGGGACGAGGTCGGCTCGCTGGCTCCGGGCGCGGGCGCGGACCTGGTCACGGTCGGCCTCGGCTCGGTGCGGACCGCGGGGATCGAGCCGTCCGGGGTGGTCTTCGCCGCTTCCGGCGCGGACGTCCGGGACGTCGTCGTCGCCGGGCGTGAGATCGTCCGTGGCGGCGTGCATCAGCTGATCGACCGGCCGGAAACGGTCTTGGCCAAGGAGATCGAGGCATTGTGGCAGTCCTGATCACGGGAATCGGCGAGCTCACCACGAACGACGCCGAACTGGGCAAGCTCCGCGACGCGGCCGTCGTCATCGATGGCGAAGCGATCGCGTGGGTCGGTGCCGCCGCGGAGGCGCCCGACGCGGACGAGCGGGTCGACGTCGAGGGGCGCGCGGTGCTGCCTGGCTGGGTGGACAGCCACACGCACCTCGTTTTCGCCGGGGACCGGACGGCCGAGTTCGAGGCGCGGATGGCCGGGAAGGCGTACAGCGCCGGGGGGATCGCGGTCACCGTCGACGCGACGCGGTCGGCTTCCGACGAGCAACTGGCGGCGAACCTGCGGCGTCACGTCGACGAGGCGGCTAGGCAGGGCACGACCTGCCTGGAGACGAAGACCGGGTACGGGCTCAACGTCGAGGACGAGGCTCGTTCGGCGCGGATCGCCGCCGATGTGGCCGACGAGGTCACGTTCCTCGGCGCGCATCTGGTGCCGCCGGGCGCGGACGCGGAGTCCTATGTGGACCTGGTGTGCGGGGACATGCTCGATGCCGTGGCTCCGCTCGTGCGGTGGGCCGACGTGTTCTGTGAGACCGGCGCGTTCGACGAGGCGCAGTCCGGGCGGGTGCTGAAGGCGGCGCGGGAGCGCGGGCTCGGGCTGCGGGTGCACGGGAACCAGCTGGGGGAGGGACCGGGCGTGCGGCTCGCCGTCGAACTGGGGGCGGCGAGTGTCGACCACTGCACGTACCTGAGCGAAGCGGACGTCGAGGCTCTCGCTGCTTCGGAGACTGTCGCGACCTTGCTTCCGGCGTGTGACCTGTCGACCCGGCAGGCGTTGGCGCCGGCGCGGCGGCTACTCGACGCGGGGGCGACGGTGGCGCTGGCCAGCAACGCGAACCCGGGCAGCTCGTACACGACGTCGATGGCGTTCTGCGTGACGACCGCGGTGCTGCAGATGCGGATGACGATCGACGAGGCGGTGTGGTCGGCGACGGCGGGCGGCGCTCGCGCCCTGCGGCGCGACGATGTGGGCTTCGTGCGGCCGGGGGCGCGGGCCGACCTTCACGTGCTGGAGGCGCCTTCGACGACGCACCTCGCGTACCGGCCGGGGGTGCCGCTGACGGCCGGGGTGTGGCGGCGCGGAAAGCGTCTGACCAGCGGTTTCGCCTCAAAGTGGTAGCAAAGGTCCCTTGCTCCCCCGCGGTGGTCAGGAGGCCTGGTCGAGGGTCTCCTGGACGCGCTCGCGCAAGGCGGGCGGGAGATCGCCGAGCAGGTGCGACCACTGCTCGACCCGCTTCTCGCTCAGGTGCGTGAGCAGGTCGAGCACCGGCGCCCACAGGTCCTCGTCGGCGGCCGCGACCTGCAGGAGACCGCGGAAGCGGGCCTCGGGGAGCAGGCCGAGGACGTGATCGATCCGGCTCTTGTCGTCGAGGACGAACGCGATCCGGATCAGCGCCTCGTCGCCGATGACGGCCAGCGCCCGGCGCACGGTCGGATCGGGCAGGTGGCCGACGAACCGGCCGACGGTGATCCAGTCCTCGCGGCGCACCAGCTCACCGGCCACCTCGACGACGGTGTCGAGCGGGATCCGCGCGATGATCGCGCTCGCCCGGCGCGGGTCCAGTTCTGCCGCGACGTCGGCCAGGAACGGCGGCTTCAGCCGCTTCGCGACGTCGACGCCCCGGGAGACGTCCACCAGCCCGGCGATCCGCGCGCACAGAAGCGGGCCGAAGACCTTCTCGGCGATCTTCGCGAGGATCGGGCTCGGGACGAGCTTGCTCGCCATCGCCATCCGCTCCAACGCGGCGAGGTTGGCGTCGAACAGCGTGTCCGTGACCTGCTCGCGGAACGCCTGGAGCTCGGCGGCGTCGACGTTCTCCAGGTAGGAGAGCCGCTCCGGGGAGGTGCCCAGGACACGCGCGAGCTTGAGGATCTCCGCCTGCGAAGCGAAGTTTTCGGTGGTCACAGGCCCACCACCTTGCGAACGGCGCCGCGCAGAAGCGCAGGTACGTACTTCAAGCCCTCTTCGCCCGCTTCGGCCAACGCCTTGGCCTGGCGGTGGCGCGCGTCGCGCAGCGCGTCGGAGAGGTCCTGTTTCTCGTGGTCGGCCAGCGCTTCGATGCCTGCCGGGACAGGACCGCCTAGCTGACCGGTGAGTGTGCGCTCGGCCATGGTCGATCATCATGCCTCATCGGGCCCGGGAAGCAGGGGACCTTTACTTTCGTCCATGGCGGACCGCTCGTCACGGCTTGTAGCGTCCAGGGCTGTGATGGACGGAGAGGAGCCCGTGCGGCGCGGGCGGCGGCTGTTGATGGACGTCGCGCTGTGGCTCGGGCTCTGCGGTTGGGTGGTCATCGACGCCGGGTCCAGCACCAAGCACTGGGAACTGCTCTTCGGGCTCGTCGCGACCACGGCCGCGATCGCGGTGGCGCGCCGGTATCCGCTGGTCTCGCTCGCCGTCGCCATGGTCGCGAGCTTCATCGTGCTGGGCAGTTTCGGTGGCCGGGTGCCGATCTGGGAAGGGTTCGTCCTCGTCGCGGTCGGTTATCTCGCCGGCTATCGGCACCCGGTCGCGAAACCGATGCTTCGCCTTTTCGCCGCCGTTTCGGTGGTCGCTGTCCCGGTGGCGCTGCTGTGGAGCGACGACGGCTTCGCGGCCTGGGGCGCGTTGCTCGGTGTCCTGGTCTTCGCGGGGGTGACGCCCTGGTTGCTGGGCAGGTACGTCCGGCAGCGCGAGGACATGGCGCGCGACGGCTGGCGGCGCGCCGAGGAGATGGAGAGCCGTCAGCGGCTCGTCGCCGACCGCGCGCGGCTGCGCGAGCGCACCCGGATCGCCAGCGACATGCACGATTCGCTGGGCCACGAGCTGAGCCTGATCGCGGTGCGCGCGGCGGCGCTGGAGGTCGCGGGAGGACTCGACGAACCGCAGCGGCAGGCCGCAGGTGAGCTGCGGCAGAGCGCCGCGACGGCGACCGAACGGCTGCGCGAGATCATCGGTGTCCTGCGCGAGGACGACGCGCCGACCGAGCCGGTGCACGAGAGCATCGACGAACTGCTCGACCGGACGAGGGCTTCGGGCGTGCTGATCGAGTCCTCTGTGGACCAACCGGCCGACGGTGAGCCGCCGATGGTCGATCGTGCCGCGTATCGCGTGGTCCAGGAATCGGTCACGAACGTGGTGAAACACGCGCCGGGTGCCGCGGTCACGGTCCGGGTCGTGCGATCCGCGGGGCGGACGGACGTCGTGGTCACCAACGCCGCGCCGCCCGCGGGCCCGCTCCCGGGCCGGACGTCGGGCAAACGCGGGCTGATCGGCCTGCGCGAACGGGTCCGGCTGGTCGGCGGGACCCTGCGGGCAGGGCCTCGTGACGGCGGATTCGAGGTCAGCGCGACCCTGCCACACGACGCGGCGCCGTCGGAGGAATCACCGGAGAGCCAGGCGGCGATGGACGCCGAGGTGGGGCAGTCGATGTCGGCGAGGGAACTGGAACGGGCCCGCCGGGACGTCCGGCGCAGCCTGATCCAGGCGATCGTCGTGCCGATCGGGCTTTTCGGCGTGGTGGTCGGGATCAGCGGGACCGTGTTCCTCGTCCAGTGGTACCGCTCGGAACTCGCCGTCGGCGACTACGACCGCATCCGGATCGGCCAGACGCGCGCGGAGATCGCCTCCCTGCTGCCGTCGGGGCAACGGATCGCGCGACCGCGTGCGGTGGAGCCGCCGGTGCCCGCGGGGGCGGCATGCGAGTACTACGGCACCGAGCGCAGCGTGTTCAACTTGAACTACGAGGCCTACAGGCTGTGCTTCGCCGACGGGAGACTCGTGGCGAAGGACGTGATCACGGAAGACGAGAAAAGGGGGGACCCGGATGATCCGGGTGGTGCTGGCCGATGACGAGGCGATGATCCGCGCCGGGGTGTCGGCCATCCTGGCCGCGGACGCCGGGATCGAGGTGGTCGCGGAGGCCGAGGACGGGCGCGCCGCCGTCGAGCAGACCCGCGCGACCAGGCCGGACGTCGTGCTCCTCGACATCCGGATGCCGGTGATGGACGGGCTCAAGGCGGCCGAAGAGATCCGGCGGCTGCTGCCCGACGTCGGCGTGATCATGCTGACGACGTTCGGCGAGGACGCCTACATCGAGCGCGCGCTCGGCCTGGGCGCGAGCGGTTTCCTGTTGAAGTCCGGCGATCCCCGCGAACTGCTCGGCGGCATCCACGCGGTCGCGGGCGGGGCGGCGTTCCTTTCGCCGAAGGTCGCGCAGCGGGTCATCGCCCGCTTTTCCGGCAACCAGGTGTCCCGCGCCGAAGAGGCGAAGGCGCTGATCGGGAAACTGACCCCGCGTGAGCAGGAAGTGCTGGCGCTGCTGGGTTCCGGACTGTCCAATGCGGACATCGCCGCGAAACTGTTCGTCGTCGAGGGCACGGTGAAGGCCTACGTGAGCACGATCCTCAACCGGCTCGGCGCGCGGAACCGGGTGCAGGCGGCGATCACCGCGTACGAGGCGGGGCTGGTCGGCGGGGGACGGGAGGAGTCCAGCCGCTGACGCCGGCGCCGATGCGGGCGGCGACCGCGCCGGGGAGCAGGCGGAACACGCCATTGCGGACGGCCACGGCGAGCGGATTGCGCAGCTGCGGCCCGACCTTTCCCGCCCGGACCGAGGCTTTCACGACGCCTTGGCTGCGGGGGCGGCGCTGCTCGTCGTAACTCTTCAGTGCCGCGTCGACGTCTTCGGTGGTGCTGAGCGCGGCGGCGAGAACGACGGCGTCTTCGATCGCCTGGCAGCCGCCCTGGCCGAGGAACGGCGGCATCGCGTGGGCCGCGTCGCCGAGCAGTGCGACGCGGCCCTTCACGTAGGCGGGCAGGGGAGTGCCGAGCAAGTCGAGATCGTGGTGGAGCAGCGTCTCGGGCGCGGTCGCCTCGATGAGTTCGGGGATGGGGTCGTGCCAGCCGCCGAAGCGGTCTCGCAGATACGACTTCGGGTCTTCGTGGCGGATGCCCGGTTCGGCGACGTAGCTCGCCCACCAGTAGACGCTGTCATCGTGCAACGGGATGACGCCGATCTCGGCGCCGTCGTCCCAGCTCGTGCTCAGTTTTGTGCGGTGCGGGAGGGTGGTCACCGCGCGGAAGGCCGTGCTGCCGCTGTAGACCGGTTCGGGGTGTCGTGGCCACAGCTGTTTCCGGGCCGTGCTGTGGATCCCGTCCGCGGCGACGATGACGTCGGCGTCGAGGTCGTCGAGGCGGGTCACCTCGACGCCGGTGCGGACGCAACCGTCGGGAAGGGCGTCGTGGAGCGCGCCGATGAGATCCGCGCGGTGGATGGCGGCGAGCGGGCGGCCGTGATGACGGCGGAACGCCTCGGCATCCCATCGGGTGATGCGGCGGCCCTCGCGGTCGTGGAGCCCGCCGGACGATTGTTCCCGCAGCTTGCCGAGGTGGACGCCCAGTGTCTCGAGTGAACGCAGGGCGTTCGGCCACAGGGAGATACCCGCGCCGACCGCGGTGAGTTCCGGTGCTCGTTCGAGGACGGTGACCTCCCAGCCGATGCCGTTCAGCCCGATGGCGGCGCTCAGTCCGCCGATTCCCCCGCCGATCATGATCGCTTTACGCATGTCGACCTCCTCTACATTTGTAGAGTACTACTACACTTGTAGAGTGCGAAAGGCGACGATCGGGGACGCGGCCATCGAGGTCATCGCGGCCGAGGGGATGCGGGGGCTGACGCATCGCGCGGTCGATCGGTTCGCCGGACTGCCGCCGGGTTCAACCTCGTACTACGCGCGGACGCGGGCGGCGCTGCTGGAACTGGCGATCTCGCGGATGGTCGAACTCGACGAGGTCACCCTCGACCCGCCGCCCGGGCAGCTGGCGGAGTATGTCGCGGGGTTCGCGCACGCGGCGATCACGAAGGGGCGGACGCGGATGCTCGCGCGGTACGAGTTCGCGCTGGAGGCGACGCGGCGGCCGGAGCTGCGGGAGGCCTACGACCGGGGCGGGCTGGTGATCCGGCGGCGGTGCGCGGAGGTGCTCACGGCGTGCGGATCGGCGGATCCTGAGCGGCACGCGCGGGTGCTGGTCGCTTGGCTGGAGGGGACGGTGTTCGACGCGCTGGCGGGGACCGGCTCGCTGCGGCCGCCGGGGTTGGAGGAGCTGACGCGGGGGGCGCGGGAGGTTTTGGCGGGGCTCGGGGTGGCTGGGTAGCAAGGGACCTTTGCTACCACTTGGGGCGCTGACCTGCGGAAAGAGAGCAGGGGACCTTTGCTGTCGCTCACGGGTCGGTATCCGGCGACCGTGTGGATTTTGGGACATCTGACGTCCCAAAATCCACACGGTCACAGCGCACACCTGCGGAAAGAGAGCAAGGGACCTTTGCTACCACGTGGGGCGTCGGCTCGGCGGTCCTGGAACGAGGCGACATGCTCAGGCACCCGGGTGGTAGCAAAGGTCCCTTGCTTCCCGTCAGGCGTCGCGCCGCCGCAGGACGGTGGAACCGGTGACAAGCCCAGCCGCAGCCCAAGCCGCACAGAGCGCGACGCCGACCCAAGGCGCGTAGGGCGCGACACCGCCGAAGATCGGATTCCGCTCCCCGGGCGTGACCATCGCGTTGACGCCAGCGAAGCCGGGGAAGTAGTTCACGAGGTCTTCCCAGCCGAGCGAACCGGCGAACATCGGGATCATCACCAGCAGCACGAACACCGACACGATCGTTCCCGCCGTCGAACGCAGCGCCGTCCCCAGACCGAGACAGAGCAGTCCGAGTAGCGCGAAGTAGGCCCCCATGCCCGCCGCGGTCGCGAGTACTTCGCCCAACGACGAGTCGGGCGCGGGGATCAGCGGCGCCGAGACCGCCACGCCGGCGAGCGTGTTCAGCACGCCGTAGCCGAACAGCACCGGCAGCAGGACGGCCGACTTCGCCGCGAGGACCCGGTTCCGCACCGGGACCCACTGCAGCGACGAACGGATACTGCCGCTCGCGTATTCGCTCGTGATGAACAGCGTCGCCAGCGCGACCACGGCGAACTGCGTGAGATAGAACGCCGCTCCGGTCACCACGGCGTGCGGGGCCATCGGACGGTCGCTGCCGTCCTGGAGGGCGAAGCCGAGAGCCGCCGAGTAGGCGAGCATCAGGAAGACGCCGCCGATCAGGCACCACCAGGTCGACCGGACCGACCAGAACTTGGTCCATTCCGAAGAGATCGCGTTCATCGTGCGCTCCACTGCTTGAAGAAACCGGTCAACTCGGTACGGAAGAACTCCAGCGCCTTCCGCGAGTCGATCGAGCCGTACTGGTTCTCGATCTCGGTCGGCGGGAGCTGCGGTCGCAGCCCCAGCTGGTCGATCAGGATCGCCGCGTCGGTCACCGACGAATGGCCGCTGTTCTCGACCAGGTCCTGCTTCTTCGGGCCGGTGAGCCGCGGCCACGTCTCGTCCCAGGACGCGCGGAAGTACTTCTCGCCGGTCGGGCTGGTCAGCAGCAGGAACGGCCGGTCGAGCGAGACGCCGCCGTAGAACGGGCCGTCGACGTTCACGCCCGCCTTGATCCGCCGGTCGGCGGTCATCGCGGCGGCGGTCGCCGAACCCCCGGCGGAGTGACCGGCCATCCCGATCTTCGTCGCGTCGATCGACCAGCGCCGGTCCTTCAGCAGCGTGTCGACGACGAACGTGGTGTCCACGGCGCGGTTCGCGATCGCGGCGGGCCACGGCTCGCCGGGAAGTCCACAAGCGACACACTGGCGCAGGCCGTCGGGGAATTCCGTCGCCCAGGCTTCGTAGGCGTGGTCGATCCCGGCGACCACGAAGCCTTGCGCGGCAAGGTGTTCGGCCACCGAGGTCAGGGTGATCCGGTTGTTGCCCGCGCCCGGCGAAAGCACCACCAGCGGACGCCGCCCCGGCAATGAGGGCGCGTTCTCCCGCGAGTGGACCCGCACCTTGCTCAACGCGTCCGGCGGCAGGTCGAGTTTCCGCCCGGCGACCGCGGCCGCCGACTCCGCCTCGGTCATGTACCGCGGCGCGCGCCCGATCGGCACGGCCGGATACCAGACGTTGACCATCAGTTCCCGGCGCTTTTCGGGCACCCAGGGATCGGCTCTCCGCTGATCGGTGAGATGCAGCGTGCGCAGTCCGATCGGGAACGGGCCGTCCGGCGCGGGCAGCGACAGCGCCGGTGCCGCCGACGCGACCGCCGGCACCCCCAGCAGGCCGGCGATCACCGCCACCAGGACCATGAGTGACTTCATGCCGCGACTCCCGTTCCGTATTCGACCGACGACGCGGTCAGTTCCATGTACGCCTGTTCGAGCGAGGCCGTCCGCTCGGTCAGCCCGTGCACCCGGATCCCGAGTTCGTGCACCGCGTCGCCGACGAGATGAACGGGCAGGTCGTGCACCAGCAGTTCGTCCTGATCGGCTTCCGTGGCCGCGCCGAGTGCGCGAAGGCGCTGGTCGAGGACACGCAGGTCGGCGGGAGCGGGCACCCGCACCACGACCGACGTCCGCGAATTGCCCGCGATGAATTCGTCGACCGGCGCGTCGGCGAGGAGCCTTCCCTTGCCGATGACGACCAGCCGGTCGGCGGTCAGCTGCATCTCGCTCATCAGATGGCTCGACACGAACACCGTGCGGCCCTCCTCCGCGAGCGAACGCATCAGGTGCCGCACCCAGCGGACGCCGTCGGGGTCGAGCCCGTTCACCGGTTCGTCGAACATCAGCACGCCAGGGTCACCCAGCAGGGCGCCGGCGATCCCGAGCCGTTGCCCCATGCCGAGGGAGAACGTCCCGGCGCGTTTGCCCGCGACGTCGGTGAGGCCCACCGTCGCGAGCACTTCGTCCACCCGGCTCGCCGGGATCCCGTTGCTGCGCGCCATCGCCAGCAGGTGCTTGCCCGCGCTCCGGCCGGGATGCAGTGCCTTGGCCTCCAGCAGCGCGCCGACCTCGCGCAGCGGGAAGCGCAGGTCCTCGTACCTCTTGCCGTCGATGCGGACTTCGCCCGCGCTCGGCACGTCGAGGCCGAGCGTCATCCGCATGGTCGTCGACTTGCCCGCGCCGTTGGGACCGAGGAAGCCGGTCACCTTGCCCGGCTCGACGGCGAAGGTCAGCCCGTCGACCACCGTCTTCTCGCCATAGCGCTTCGTGAGTCCTCGAAGCGTGATCATCCGCGTCCTCCTTCGTGTCCCCGAATCCTCCGATGCGGGGACACCCGCGGTCATTGCCCCGAAGTCATCGGCTACCCCTTACTTTCGGCAGGTGCCGCTCGGCACGAGTCGCCGCGGAAAGGCAGAATCGGCGCCATGACCACCCGCGAACAACGGCGCGTGAATCCGCTCGACCTGGTGATGCTCGTCCTCGCCGTGTTCTCCGTCGGGCTGCTCGCCTACGTGACGTTCTTCCCGCATTCGGAGGAGACGGCGCACCGCGTCTTCGTCATCGACACGACGGTGTGCGGCATCTTCGCGCTGGAATTCCTCTGGCGGTGGCGGCGCAACGGCTGGGAGAAACGGTTCCCGCTGCGCAATTGGTACGAAATCCTCGGCATGATCCCCATCGCGCATCCGGCACTGCGCGGTTTCCGGCTGTTGCGGATCATCGTGGTCCTGGTCCGGCTCGCCCGGACGGCGGACCGCGCGTTCGGGGAGCGGTTCACGCAGCGGCTGGTCGAAAGGCTTTCGCGGCCGATCGTGCTGGCGATCAAGAAGCCGATCACGATTGCGGTGCTCGACGAGGTCGTGAAGGTACTGGAAACCGGGAACTATCCGCAGAACCTCGCGCGCTCACTCGGCGAGAACCAGACGCTGCTGCGGGGGATCATCGCGGAGAAACTCAAGAACGACCCGCAGGCCGGCCGGCTTTCGAAGCTGCCGTTCCACGACGAGGTGGTGCGTTCGGTGATCGACACCGCGATGCGCGTGATCCTCGAAGTGCTGACCGATCCGCGGATCGACGAGTTCTTCGCGCATGTGGTGCGGGAGAACCGGGAGCAGATCCGCAGCGCCGTGCAGCTGGGGCTCAACGAACGTGAGGACGACGAGGAGTTGGCGGCGCAGTTGCCGACCAGACCTCAGCATCAGTTGATGGACTGACCTCGTGACGTGCGCCGGGTGGGCGCGGCGGTCAGCGGGTCCTCCGGCCACGGATGTTTCGGGTAGCGTCCGCGAAGATCGGCCCGTACGGCAGCGTAACCGTTGCACCAGAACGATTCCAGATCGGCGGTGACCGCGGCGGGCCGCCCGGCGGGGGAGAGCAGGTGGAGCACGACGGGGACACCCGCCAGCTCCGGCGTCGCGAGCCAGCCGAAGGTCTCCTGCAGTTTGACCGCCAGCACAGGCTGCTCGCCCGAGTAGTCGACCCGGATCCGCGAACCCGACGGCACCTCCAGCCGGTCCGGCGCCAGTTCGTCCAAACGCGACGCCTCGGGCCAGGGGAGCAGACCGCGCAGCGCGGCACCCGCGTCCAGCGAGGCCAGATCCGATCGGCGGCGTGCCGTACCGAGGTCGAGCCAGCTGTCCAAAGTGGACATCAGGTCGGCGTCGGCGACGGAGGGCCAAGGTGGCCCCAGTACCCGGTGCAGGAAGGACAGACGTTCGCGCAGTCGCTTCCCGTCCTCCGACCAGCGCAGCAGGCCGAGCCCCTCGGTGCGCAATCCGTCCAGCAGCGCGGCGCGGATCGCGTCCGGCGCGGGCGAGCGCAGCGGCTTCTCCGAGAGCACGATCGCGCCGAGCCGTCGCACCGAGCGCGCGACGACATCACCGGAAGCCCAGTGCACTTCGTCCACAGAGGACACCAGATTCGGCGCCGCGCGGACGGCGAGGTCTTCGTCGGCGGGCGCGGCCAGGCGGATGACGCCTTGCGCGCGGCCGGGATCCCGGGTCGCTTCGGCCACCGCCAGCCATTCGACGTCGGCCAGCCCGCTGCCGCGCGGGAGTTCGGCCGCCGTTCCCCCGGCCATCAGGTACACCGGCGTCCCCGCGGCACGCCGCCGCGCGAGCCGCTCGGGATGCGCGAGCGCCACCACCAGCGCCGGATCGGAGGCGTTGCCGCCGTCGGGCACCAGCTTGGAAAGCCTTCGCACGTCACGCTTCCAGCGCTCGTCGCCGCGTACTCGGCGCAACTCGGCTTCGAGGTCGGTCAGCGTGCCGCCGCTGTCCAGCAGTGCGACGACTTCGGCGGCCGAACGCGCGTTGGTGCGCGCCGCGCCGTCCAGCAACGCCCTCGCCAGCCGCGGATGCAGGCCCAGCCCGGCCATCTTCCGCCCGCGCTCGGTGACCGTGCCGTCCTCCGTGGTCGCCCCGAGGGTGGTCAGCAACGCGCGTCCGGCCGCCAGCGCGCCTTCGCCGGGAGGGTCCCACCAGGCAAGGCCGGAACCGTCCGGAGTGGACCAGCAGGCGAGTTCGAGGGCGAACCGCGCCAGTTCCGCCGTCCGGATCTCGGGTTCGGGATAGGCGGGCAGCGCCCCTTGCTCATGCGCGGCCCAGCACCGGTACGCGCGGCCCGGCGCCTCGCGTCCGGCGCGGCCGGCTCGCTGTTCCGCGACCGCGGCCGAAACGCGGACCGTCGCCAGCCCCGGCAAGCCGCGCCGGTGATCGACACGGGGAACGCGGGAAAGCCCGCAGTCCACCACCGCGCGCACCCCCGGCACGGTCAGGCTGGACTCGGCGACCGACGTCGAGAGCACCACCCTGCGCCGGTCGCGCGGGCGCAGCGCGTCGTCCTGGCTCGCCGCCGAAAGCCGTCCGTGCAAGGGCAGCACGTCGGCGTCGAGGCCGTGGAGAAGTCCGCTCACCCTGGCGATCTCACCGGCGCCGGGCAGGAAGGCGAGGACGTCACCGTCCCCTTCGGACAGTGCTTTGTGGATCACGCGGGCCACGGTCGCCTCGATCCGCTCGCCGCGCGAGGGCGGGGAGTACGAGACGTCGACCGGATAGGTCCTCGCGTGCGCGCTGATCACCGGCGCGTCGCCGAGCAGGGCCGCGAGCCGTCCGGAGGCCACCGTGGCGGACGTCGCGAGCAGCCGCAGGTCGTCCCGCAGCCCGGCGCGCACGTCCAGCAGCAGCGCGAGCAGCAGATCCGCGTCGAGATGGCGTTCGTGGCATTCGTCGAGCAGGACGGCCGACACCCCGGCCAGCTCGGGATCGCCCTGCACCCGCCGTACCAGCAAACCCGAGGTGACCACTTCGATCCGCGTCGAAGAAGACACCTTCCGATCGCCTCGGACGGAATAGCCGACCGTCTCCCCGACGCGTTCGCCGAGCAGGGACGCCATCCTCGCGGCCGCGGCCCGGGCGGCGAGCCGCCGCGGTTCGGCGACGATCACCCGGCCTTCGCCGTTGTCCAAGGCGAGCGGCACCAAAGTGGTCTTGCCGGTGCCAGGGGGCGCGACGAGGACAGCGGTGCCGTGGGCGTCGAGGGCGGCTTCGAGTTCGGGCAGGACGGCGCGAACCGGCAGATCGGGAAGGGTCACTTCTCGGTGACCTGCGGAGGAGGCGGGATCCGGTAGCCGGACGGGCCGATGTTGCGGTTCAGCGATTCGAGCCATTCGCCGGACGAGATCATCTTCTGGATCGCCTTGGCCACCGCCGCCTTGCCCTCGGTGTCGTCCTTGCGCAGGCCGACGCCGTACTTCTCCTTCGAGAACGGCTTCCCGACGACCCTCAGCAGCTCCGGGTTCTGCGCCACGTAACCGGCGAGGATGACGTCGTCGGTGGTCACCGCGTCCACCTGTCCGGCGAGCAGCGCGGTGACGCAGTCCTGGTAGCGCGGGTACTCGACGAGCTGCACGGCCTGGGCGAACTTGTCGCGCACCTGCTCGGCGGAGGTGGTGCCGCCCACGGCGCACAGCTTGCGGCCGTTGAGGTTCTCCGGCCCGGTGATGTCGGTCGACCGGAGGCGGACGAGGAGATCCTGGCCGGTGTCGAAATAGGGGCCGGCGAACGCGACGACCTGTTTGCGTTTTTCGGTGATGGAGTAGGTCGCCACCATCAGATCCGTGATCCCCGAGGTGATGTCCGTCTCGCGGGACGACGGCCTGCTGTCGTGCCAGGTGATGTGATCCTCGTCGACACCCAGTTCGCTCGCGACGTACTTCGCCACGTCGACGTCGAAACCGACGTAACGGCCGTCCATCGTTCTTTTGGAAAGTCCCGGCTGGTCGAAGCGGATGCCGATGGTGAGCTTGTTGGACGCGACGGCGCGCGCGACGAGAGAATCCGACGGACCGGCCTCTTCGCCGCAGGCCGCCGCTGTGACCAGCATCAAGCAGGCCACCAGCAGGGCGCGTCCCCTCATCGGGTGCCTCCGTCCGCCGCCTCACATTGTTCTCAGGGTCGGCGGTTAGCCTAGGCCCGTGCGTAGACCGCCCCAAGTCGTACTCGACGCCGTGGGCACACTCGCCCGGCTCGGACTGGCCGCCGTCTGGTTGATTTCCGGAGCGCTGAAGATCAGCGATCCGGGGCAGACCTACATCGCGGTCCAGGCCTTCGACGTCCTGCCGGACGGGCTCGTCCGCCCGGTCGCGATCGGCATGCCGCTCGTCGAACTGGCGCTCGGCCTGTTCCTGCTCGCCGGGTTCGTGACCCGGTGGGTGTCGGTGCTGTCGGTGCTGCTGCTCGCGGTGCTCATCGCCGCCATCGCCCAATCCTGGGCGCGCGGGCTGAGTATCGACTGCGGCTGCTTCGGCGGTGGCGGTCAGATCGCCGCGGATCAGACGCAGTATCCGCAGGAGATCGCCAGGGACCTCGGATTCGCGCTCTTGGGTGTGTGGCTGATCGTGCGGCCGCGGACCTGGCTGTCGGTGGACGGCTGGCTCGGGAACTCCGGGGCCCCCGCCGACGACGACTATGTGGGTATCGCTGAAGGGAACGAATAATCGTGGGTGGAGCTGAGCGCAACGCTCGGAAACGCAAGCAGCAGCAGACGGCGGCGCGCTCGGTGGCACAGGCCAGGGGCGTCGCGGGCGGCGACAAGAAGAAGGTCGTCGCGATCACCGTCGCGGTGGTCGTCCTCGCCGCGCTGGTGATCGGCGGCGTCATCTGGACGACGTCCAGCAAGGACAGCACCGAGGGCAAGGTGATCGGGGCACAGCCGACCGCGTCGGCGCCCGGCGTCGTCGAGAAGCGCGACGGGGCCGCCGTGGTCGTCGGCAAGCCCGAGGCGAAGAAGACCATCGACATCTACGCCGACTTCCTCTGCCCGGTCTGCAAGCAGTTCGAAGAGTCGTTCAAGGGGCAGATCGAAGAGCAGGTGAACAACGGGACGCTGCAGGTCCGGTACCACATGCTGCCGATGCTGAACCAGCGTTCCGACCCGCCGGGCTACTCGCTGGACTCCGCCAACGCCTCCCTCGCGGCGGCCGACGCGGGCAAGTTCCTCGCCTTCCACGACGCGCTGTTCAAGGACCAGCCGGAGGAAGGCGGCCGCGGGTTCGACAAGGCGCAGCTGATCAAGCTGGGCCAGGACGTCGGCATCACCGACCCGGCCTTCGCGCTCAAGGTCAACAGCGGCGCGTACGACCAGGAGATCCAGGACGCGTACAAGAAGATCTCGACGGACCCGTCGCTGCAGCAGGACTTCGGCAACGGCCCCGGTTTCGGCACGCCGACCGTCACTGCGAACGGGCAGGTCGTGAAGCTCAAGGAGGGCTGGCTGCAGGAGGTCATCGGCTAGCTTTTCCCGTGAAGGCCCCCTTCCCTCGGCTCAGCCGAGGGAAGGGGGCCTTCACGCTGTTCGGGGTCGGTGGGGCAGCCGGGTGGTAGCAAAGGTCCCTTGCTCCCTTTTCGCAGGTCAGGGGTGCGAAGCGACGGAGGCGAAGGCCTGTACGCGGGCCGTCTCCGCGGAGCGCGGCCAGACGAGGCCCCACTCGACGTCGGGTGAGCCGGCGAAGGGCACGAAGCGGATCCGCGGGTGGCTGAAGTACTCCCGCGCGTGCGCGGCTAGCGGGCAGATACCGGCACCGGTGGCGATCGCGGCGAGTAGCTCTTGAAAGGTCGCGAAGGGCGTTCCCCGACTTACGGGATGCCCGGCCGGCGTCAGCCATTGTCGCGGTTCCTCGATCCAATACGGCTCCGGCGGATGCGCCGCGCGAAGGACGGTGTCGCGGGCGAGGTCGTCGAGGGTGACTGACTTGCGTCGCGCGAAAGGGTGTTTCGACGACACAGCGAGCACCATCGGTTCGGTGTACACGGCCGGTCCGGTCGTGAGATCGGGTTCGTCGACCGGAAGCAGCGTCACCAGCACGTCGATCTCGCCCGATCGCAGCATCGCGAACGGGTCGGCGAAGTCGGCCTCGCGGATGAGCAGTTCGGTGTCCGGGTAGCGCTGCCGGAAACGGTCCAGCAGGTCTTCGGTCAGATCGGCGACGCCCGGTGCTTCGAAGCCCAGCCGCAGCACGCCGCCGATCCCGCGGCCGGACGCGATCGCGCGGTCGATGCCTTCGTGCAGCGCGCGGTAGGCGGGGCCGAGGTCGTCCCGCAGTCGCTCGCCGATCGGCGTGAGCCGGACCCGCCTGCTCGTGCGGGCGAACAGCGGTACGCCGATCCGGCGCTCCACCTGCTTGATCGTCTGGCTCACCCGCGCCTGCGAGACGTGCAGGCGTTCCGCGGTGCGGCCGAAATGCAGTTCGTCGGCCAGTGCCAGGAAGATCTCGATATCCCGCAGTTCCATAATCCCCAGGTTATCGATAGGCGCCGGTGTCGGTCAGCGGGAACCGTCTTTTTCGCAGGTCTGGCGCTTTGTCATGTGTTAATTCAAGATGTGAACTTAAATGCTTCCGGCATGGGTGGTGGGGTATGACGAAATTCGCGGTCCGGCTCGCTCTGCTGTTCGTTTCGTGTCTCGCGCTGGCGTTGGCGCCGGTGACGGCACAGGCGGCACCCGCGTTCAAGGTGCTCGCGTTCTACAACGGCACCTACGACGCGGCGCACATCAGCTTCGTCAAGGAAGCCAATCAGTGGTTCCCGAAAACCGCTACGCAGAACAACTTCAGCTACACCGCGACCAACGACTGGAACCGGCTGAGCTCGTTGCAGCCCTCGCAGTACCAGGTCGTGCTGTTCCTGGACGACCTGCCGCAGACCTCCGCGCAGCGCTCGGGCTTCGAGCGCTACATGAACGCGGGCGGCGCGTTCTTCGGCTTCCACGTGGCCGCGTTCAACACCAATCCGTCCACCTGGGACTGGTACCACAACAGGTTCCTCGGCACGGGCGCGTTCAAGTCCAACACCTGGGGTCCGACGACGGCGACGCTGAAGGTGGAGAACCGGCCACATCCGTCGACCACGCGGCTGCCCGCGACGTTCACCTCGTCGGTGAGCGAGTGGTACGCCTGGAACCGCGACCTGCGCGGGAACCCGGACATCCGGATCCTCGCGTCGGTGGACCCGGTGAGCTTCCCGCTCGGGACCGACCCGAACCAGTCCTGGTACAGCGGGTACTACCCGATCCTCTGGACCAACGCGAAGTACAAGATGCTCTACGCGAACTTCGGGCACAACAAGATGAACTACGAGACGAACCAGCCGCTTTCGTCGAGCTTCGCCAGTGAGGTGCAGAACCGCTTCGTCGTCGACGGTCTGCTGTGGCTCGGTGGGAGGCAAGCCGCCCGCGGATGAGCCGGGCCGCGAGTGGTAGCAAAGGTCCCTTGCTCTCTCGCGGTGCCGTGAAGGCCTCCTTGCCTACCCTGAAGGTAGTGAAGGAGGCCTTCACGGACGACGGGTGCGGTGTGCCCCGGGTCAGGTGGTAGCAAAGGTCCCTTGCTACTCCTCGATGGCGCCCCCGACCGCCCGCAGGTGCTGCCGAAACGTCAGCGAAGGCGACTTCGCCCGCTCCGCGAGGAAGTCGGCGAAGCGGACCTGCTCGCGAAGCGACTCTCCGGCGCGGATCCGGTCGGCCTGGCGGCGCTCGGTGTCGCGGATGCCTTCGGCGCGGTCCAGGACCTCGTCCGCCCGGTCGGCCGGGACGAACAGGACGCCGTCCTCGTCACCGAACACGAGGTCTTCCCGCGTCACCGTCCACTCCCCGACGACGGCGGATTCGAGCGCGCCGTCCGGGCGGGCGGAGACCGAGAGCGGGCCGGTCGGGATCGAGCCGAGACTGAACACCGGCAACCCGATCTTCTTGATGTCGGCGGTGTCGCGGTGCAGCCCCCAGATCACCACACCGCTCAGCCCCGCCGCCTCCGCTTCGAGGACCGCGAGGTCCCCGACGCAGCTCTCGTCGAGCCTGCCGCCGTTGTCGACGACGAGGACATCGCCGGGGTTCGCGGTTTCGTACGCCTCCAGGAAGACGTCGACGCTGCCGACGTGCCGGGCGGGGGTGACCCGTCCGGCCACGCGGGCGCTGGGCACGACCGAGTGCGTGCCCGCGGGCGCGCACCGGACCTGAACGCCGGCGCGGACGCAGCCGTCGGTCAGGTGTGCGGTGGTCAGCAGGGAGAACCGCTGCCGAAGCTCTTCGGGATCCATACCCCGACTTTAGCCACGGCGCCACACCACGAGCTTGTCGTAGTAGTCGTCGTCCTGCAGGGTCCCCATGATTTCCCCGTTGTCGCTCACGATCGCGCCGCAACCGCTGGACGGCGCGGGAAGCGTCTCGACCGGGCCGCCCGGCGTCCACGCCGCGGGAATCGTGTCGGTCCCCATGGTTCGCAAGCAGCCCGTGAGGAGCCCCGACCCGTTCAGCGCGGTCACCGTCATGGTCTCCGGCACCGGGATGGACGTGTCGTGGGCCGTCCAAAGCCGTTGGCCTCCTTGGAGGTCGGCCAGCACCTTGCCGTCCCGGATCGCGATGGCGCGTGCCTCACGGACGCCCTCGGGGAGGACGAGTTGCCGTGCCACGCCGTCCTTCCAGAGCCAGGCGCCGCCTAACTGTTCCTGCATCAGGATCGTGCCGTCGTGGTCGATGTCCACCGGGCCGAGCAGCGGCGGGGAGTCCAGGAGCACCGGGTGCGCGCGGTCGCCGGCCGGCCAGAACGCGGCCCACGAGCCGTATCGAGGATCGTTGTACACGCGACCGACGATGTCGCCGCGGTTGTTCATCCCGGTGACGACCGTCTGGGCGTACCCGGGAACCTTCTCGAGGAGCTGGAACGCGCCGTTCTGGAAGACGAACGAGCGTTTCGTCGCCGTCGAACTCGCGTACCCGTTCGCGAGGATGGCTTTCGACGTGTTCTCGTCCACGGCTTCGACCGTGTCGTAGCCCGCCGGGAAACCGTGGTTCCGCACCATCCAGCCCGACCAGGTGAGCAGTCCCCGGTTGGAGTGTCCCGCGTAGCTCCCGGCGCCGTCGGTGCCGACCACCCGGATGGCGTCTCCACCTGGCGGCCGTAGGTAGCTCATCGTCCAGTCGCTCGCCGACGCGGTGCCCGCCGACAACAGACCGGCGGCGACGGTGGCCGCCAAGACCATGCTCGTCCGTTTCATCGTTACCCCCTGTGAGTCGTGTTCTCCCTGTTTAACGGGGGTGTGGCTCGCCCGTCTGCGTCACCTGACACGCAACGTGCCGTGAATAACATCCGTTCAGACCTGTATGTAAGGGGTTGATAAATACAGTCCTGTCTGTATCTTCAGTGGCAGCAGCGACCCGGCAACGACAAGGAGCGTCGTGGTGGCCAACAAGGTGTACGTCGTCGGCGTGGGCATGACGAAGTTCGAGAAACCCGGACGCCGCGAGGGCTGGGACTACCCGCAGATGGCCAAGGAGTCCGGGACCAAGGCGCTCGCCGACGCCGGGATCTCCTTCGACGAGGTGCGGCAGGCCTACGTCGGCTACGTCTACGGCGAGTCGACCTCGGGGCAGCGCGCGGTCTACGAGCTCGGCATGACCGGGATCCCGGTCGTCAACGTCAACAACAACTGCTCGACCGGGTCGACCGCGCTCTACCTGGCCGCGGAAGCGATCCGGGGCGGCCGCGCGGACTGCGCGCTCGCGCTCGGCTTCGAGAAGATGCAGCCTGGATCACTGGGCTCGACCTACGACGACCGCGAGCAGCCGATGGGCAGGCACATCCAGGCGCTCGCGGAGATCTCGGAGGTGCTCTTTCCGCCCGCGCCGTGGATGTTCGGCGCGGCAGGCCGCGAGCACATGAAGACCTACGGCACCACCGCCGAGCACTTCGCCAAGATCGGCGAGAAGAACCACCGGCATTCGGTGAACAACCCGTACGCGCAGTTCCAGGAAAGCTATTCCCTGCAGGACATCCTCGACTCGCGGATGATCTACGACCCGCTCACGAAGCTCCAGTGCTCGCCGACCTCGGACGGTTCCGGCGCGGCGATCCTCGCCAGTGAGTCCTTTGTGGACTCGCATGGGCTGGCCGGGCAGGCCGTGGAGATCGTCGGGCAGGCGATGACCACCGACTTCGCCAGCACCTTCGACGGCACCGCGAAGAACATCATCGGCTACGACATGAACGCCCAGGCCGCCCGCCAGGTGTACGACCAGGCGGGGCTCGGTGCGGCGGACTTCCAGGTCATCGAGCTGCACGATTGCTTCTCCGCCAACGAACTCCTCCTCTACGAAGCGCTCGGGCTCTGCGCCGAAGGGGAGGCCGGGAAGCTCGTCGACTCCGGTGACACCACCTACGGCGGGAAGTGGGTCGTCAACCCGTCCGGCGGGCTGATCTCCAAGGGACACCCGCTCGGCGCCACCGGCCTCGCGCAGTGCGCCGAACTGACCTGGCAGCTGCGCGGGACCGCCGGCAAACGCCAGGTCGACGGCGTCCAGGCCGCGTTGCAGCACAACATCGGACTCGGCGGCGCCGCCGTCGTCACCGCCTACCAGCGCGCCGAGCGCTGACCCCGAAAGGAAGAACCATGGGCAAGATCAGTGCCTCCGTCGAACTCCCCGCCGCTCCGGACAAGGTGTGGGCGGAGTTCTCCAACCCCAACAACTTCGAGAAGTGGCTGACCATCCACACCAAGTGGAAGGGCGAGGTCCCGGCCGAATTCTCCAAGGGGGCACAGGCTTCCGAGGTCGTCACGATGCTCGGGATGCCGAACACGATCACCTGGACCGTCGACGAGTTCGAGGCGCCGTCGAAGCTCGCGATCTCCGGCACCGGGATGGCCGGGGTGAAGGTCAAGTTCGAGCTGTCGGTGGAGGCGTCCGGAGACGGTTCACTGGCCAGCATCGACGCGGAGTTCGCCGGCCAGATGATCGTCGGCGCGCTCGGCAAGGCTGTCGAGAAGGACGGCAAGAAGAACCTCGACGCCTCGCTCGAGAACTTCAAGGCGCTGGTCTCGTGACCGAGCGGTTCGACCCCGGCGGACTCGGCAAGTGGACCGGCGAGTCGCGGTTCGAGGTCACCCGCGAGCGGCTGATCGAGTACGCGAAGGCCACGAACGACCCGATCCCGGCGCATCTCGCCGGGGACGTCGCGAGCCCCGTGTTCGCGATCGTGCCGGTGTTCGAGTCGCTGATGGAACCCGCGCTCGAGGTCGTCCCGGTCGGCTTGTTCGGCCGGATCGTGCACGGGGAGCAGGAATTCCGGTTCCACCGGCCGATCCGTCCAGGCGACAAGCTCGTGTCGCGGGCGCGGATGACCGGCTACGAGGGCTTGCCGAACGGCACCCGAGGCACCATCCACCTCGAATGCCGGACCGACGACGGCGACCTGGTCAACGAGCAGTACGTGACGCTGTTCGTGCGCGGGTTCGACACCGGCGAGACCCGCGGCGAACTCGGGCCGGACCACAAGTTCGACGAAGCCCTCCGCGCGCAGGCGCCGGTGGCGAAGGTGAACCAGCACGTCGACGACGACCAGACGTATCGGTACGCGCCCGCCGCCGGCGACCCCATGCCGATCCATCTCGACGAAGAGGTCGCGAAGGATTCGGGACTGCCGGGAATCATCGCGCACGGCCTGTGCACCATGGCGTTCACCTCGTGGGCGCTGCTGACCGAGGTCGCCGGGTCCGATGTGGACAGACTGAAACGGTTCGCCGTCCGGTTCGCCAAGCCGGTGCTGCCCGGCCAGGACCTGACGACGCATATCTGGCGCGCGGGCGCCGGGAGCTACGCGTTCGAAACCAGCGTCGGCGACACCGTCGTGATCAAAGACGGTCTCGCGGAATTCGCGGAGTAGGAGCAAAGCCATGGGAGCACTCGACGGACGCGTCGCCGTCATCACCGGCGCCGGACGCGGGATCGGCCGCGAGCACGCGCTGCTGTTCGCGCGGGAGGGCGCGAGCGTCGTGGTCAACGACCTCGGCGGGGCGAACGACGGCAGCGGTAGCGACGCCGGGCCCGCGCAGGAGGTTGTCGACGAGATCCGCGCGGCGGGCGGGAAGGCCGTCGCGAACACGGCCAATGTCGCCGACTGGACGGGTGCCGCCGAACTGGTGACGCAGGCGGTGGACGAGTTCGGCAGGCTCGACGTCGTCGTGAACAACGCGGGCATCCTGCGCGACGCGTTCATCGCCGGTCTCGAGGAGTCCCAGTGGGATTCCGTGATCGCCGTGCATCTGAAGGGGCACGCGGCGGTGCTGCGGCACGCGGCCGCCTACTGGAAGAGCGCGAGCAAGGCCGGCGAGCCGGTGGCGGGTTCGGTGATCAACACCGCCTCGGCGTCCGGGACCACGCTGCCGAACGCGGGCCAGGCGAACTACGGCGCCGCGAAGGCGGGTATCGCCGCGCTGACGCTGGTCGCCGCCGAGGAGCTGGAGCGCTACGGCGTGCGGGTCAACGCGATCGCGCCGATCGCGCGCACGCGGCTCACCCTGGCGACGCCGGGCATGGGCGCGATCTTCGCGCAGGAGGTCGAAGAGGGGGAGTTCGACGCGTTCTCCCCGGCGAACATCTCGCCGCTGGTGGCCTACCTGGCGACCGAGAAGTGCCCGCTCACCGGCAAGGTGTTCGCGGTGCAGGGCGGCGCGATCTCCGAACTCGCGGGCTGGCACGACGTCAAGGTGATCGAAACCGAGGCGGCCTGGGAGATCGACGACATCGCCGCGAGGCTCCCGTGATCGAGTGGTCCGAGACCGAACTGCTGATCAGGGACGCGATCCGGGAGTTCGTCGACAAGGAGATCCGTCCGCACCTCGACGCGCTGGAGAGCGGCACGCTGCCGCCGTACGACATCATCCGTAAGATGTTCGCGTCCTTCGGCATTGACGCGCTCGCGCGGGAATCGGTGTCGAAACTGCTGTCGAAGGAACGCGGCTCGGGTGGCGGCGGCTTGGCGTTCGGTGGGCAGGAGGCGATGGCGCTCATCGCGGTGAGCGAGCTGGCCGGGGTCAGCCTCGGCATCGTCGCTTCGCTCGGCGTGAGCATCGGGCTGACCGCGCAGACGATCCTGACCAAGGGCACGCAAGCGCAGAAGGAGCGCTGGCTGCCCGGGCTGGCGACGTTCGAGAAGGTCGGGGCGTGGGCGATCACCGAACCCGACTCCGGCTCGGACGCTTTCGGCGGCATGAAGACGTCGGTGCGGCGTGACGGTGACGAGTACGTCCTCAATGGACAGAAGACGTTCATCACCAACGGGCCTTATGCCGACACGATCATCGTGTACGCGAAGCTCGACGACGGCTCGGACGTGCGGGACCGCAAGGTGCTGACGTTCGTGCTCGACAAGGGGATGCCCGGGCTCACGCAGGGCAAGCCGTTCAAGAAGATGGGCATGATGTCGTCGCCGACCGGCGAGCTGTTCTTCAGCGACGTCCGGCTCGGGCGGGACCGGCTGCTCGGCGAATCCGAGAGCGGCCGCGACGGTGACAGCAAGGCCGAGGTGAAGTCCGGGTTCGCCGTCGAGCGGATCGGCGTCGCGGCGCTGGCGCTCGGGATCATCAACGAATGTCACCGGCTGTGCGTGGACTACGCGAAGAACCGGAAGCTGTGGGGCCAGGAGATCGGGCGGTTCCAGCTGATCCAGCTCAAGCTGGCGAAGATGGAGGTCGCGCGGATCAACGTGCAGAACATGGTCTTCCAGCTGATCGAGACCCTGCGCGCGGGCAAGATGCCGACGTTGGCCGAGGCTTCGGCGATGAAGCTGTACTCGTCGGAGGCGGCCACCGAGGTCGCGATGGAGGCCGTGCAGCTGTTCGGCGGCAACGGGTACATGGCGGAGTACCGGGTGGAGCAGCTGGCGCGGGACGCGAAGTCGCTGATGATCTACGCGGGGAGCAACGAGATCCAGGTGACACACATCGCGAAGGGTCTGCTCGGCCGCTGAGGGAGCAAGGGACCTTTGCTACCACCCGGGATCCGGCGGCCCGGCGGACGACACCCGTGCTTGGGCGGACGACACCCGTGATCAGACGGACGACACGCGTGATTGGGCGCGGAACTCGCGTGATCGGGGCCGGAACTCGCGTGATTGGGGGCGTAACTCACGAGTTACGGCTCCCATCACGCGAGTTCCGCGCCCAATCACGCGAGTGCGGGGTCAGTCGCGTTCGATGAGGTGACCGACGACCTCGGGGCCGGGGTGGGCGTGGCCGGAGCCGTCGCGCCGGAGGTCGACCTCGGGGAGTTCCACCGGGTCGCCGTTGCGGGCGGCACCGGCCGGACGCGGGCCGATCCAGCCGACGATCAGCCTCGTTTCGCCCTTGAGGAACCGTTGCGCCCGGACACCGCCGGTCGCGCGGCCCTTGGCCGGGTACTCGCTGAACGGGGTCACCTTCACGCTCGCGCCGGTCGCGGTGACGACCATCGGCTCGCCGTGTTCGGCGTCGTCGGTGCGGATCGCGCCGAAGAAGACCACTTCCGCATCGCCGCGCACGACGATGCCCGCCATGCCGCCGCCCTTGAGACCCTGCGGCCGCACCAACGAAGCGGCGTAGCGCAGCAGTGACGCTTCGGACGACAGGAACGCCAGCGTCTCGTTGCCGTCGGTGAGCCAGGTGGCGCCGACGACCTCATCGCCGTCCTTCAGGCTGATCACGTCGAACTCGTCGGAGCGGACCGGCCATTCCGGCGCGCACACCTTCACGACGCCGTGCTTCGTGCCGAGCGCGAGGCCGGGGGAGCCGGCGGCCTGTTCGCCGAGCGGGGCCAGGCCGATGACGCGCTCGCCCTTCTCCAGCGGCACCAGTTCCTTCGCGGCCATTCCGCCTCGAAGCGACACGGTGCCCGCCTGCTCGGGCAGCACCGGCAGCGGCAGCACGTCGGTCTTGAACGCGCGGCCGCGGTTGGTCACCAGCAGCACCTGCCCGCGCGCGGTCGAATGGACCACCGCGGCCACCGAGTCGTGTTTGACGCGGCCGTTGCGGCGCCGCACTTCCGACGCCTCCTCCGATTCCGCCGCGGTCCGGGCGACCAGCCCGGTGGCGGACAGGATCACCTGGCACGGATCGTCGGCGACCTCCAGCGGACCCGACGGCTTCGACGCGGCGAGGACCTCCTTGAGGTCACCGTCGATCAGCGCGGTGCGGCGCTCGGTCGGGTGGTCCTTGGCGACCTTGGCCAGCTCGGCCGAGACGACCTTCTTCAGCACCGACTCGTCGTCGAGGATCTTCGACAGCTCGGCGATCTCCCCGCGCAGCTTGTCCTGCTCGGCTTCGAGTTCGATCCGGTCGTATTTGGTGAGCCGCCGCAGCGGGGTGTCCAGGATGTAGGTCGCCTGGATCTCCGAGAGCTTGAACCGCTTCATCAGGCCGTCCTTCGCGGCCGCGGCGTTCTCGCTGTCGCGGATCAGCTTGATCACCTTGTCGATGTCGAGCAGGGCGATCAGCAGACCGTCGACCAGGTGCAGACGCTCTTCGCGTTTGCGGCGCCGATATCGCGTGCGGCGGGTGACGACCTCGTAGCGGTGGCTGAGGAAGACTTCCAGCAGCGCCTTGAGCCCCAGCGTCTGCGGCTGCCCGTCCACCAGCACCAGGTTGTTGATGCCGAACGACTGCTCCAGCGGCGTGAGCCGGTACAGATCCGCCAGCAGCGCCTGCGGGTTCACGCCGACCTTGCATTCGATGACCAGCCGCGTGCCGTTCTCGCGGTCGGTGAGGTCCTTGACGTCGGCGATGCCGGTGAGCCGCTTGGACTTGTTGACCTCGTCGGTGATCTTCTCGATCACCTTCTCCGGGCCGACGCCGTACGGGAGCTCGGTGATGGTGATCGCCTGACGGCCGCGGCTGCCCTCCAGCGGCCCGGTCTCGGCGCTGGCGCGCATGCGCACCACACCGCGGCCGGTCTCGTACGCGCGGCGGACCTCGTCCAGCCCCAGCAGCGAACCACCGGTCGGCAGGTCGGGGCCCGGGACGTACTCCATCAGCTTGTCGAGGGTGGCGTTCGGGTGGTTGATCAGCCACCGCGCCGCGCCGATGACCTCGGACAGGTTGTGCGGGATCATGTTGGTCGCCATCCCGACCGCGATCCCGGACGTGCCGTTGACCAGCAGGTTCGGGAAGGCCGCGGGCAGTACCGACGGCTCTTCGAGCGAGCCGTCGTAGTTCGGCCGGAAGTCGACGGTGTCCTCGCCGAGCTCACCGACCAGCAGCATCGCTTCCGGGGACAGCCGCGCCTCGGTGTACCGCGAGGCGGCCGGGCCGTCGTCGGGGGAGCCGAAGTTGCCGTGCCCGTCGATCAGCGGGACGTTGAGCGAGAAGTCCTGCGCGAGCCGGACCATGGCGTCGTAGATCGCCGTCTCACCGTGCGGGTGGTACTTGCCCATCACGTCGCCGGTGACACGCGCCGACTTCACGTACGCGTGCGAAGGCCGGTAGCCGTTCTCGTTCATCGAGTGCATGATCCGGCGGTGCACCGGCTTCAGCCCGTCCCGCGCGTCCGGGAGCGCCCGCGAGTGGATGACCGAGTAGGCGTACTCCAGGTACGAATCCTCGATCTCCGTCTTCAGCGAATTGTCGAAGACGTTCGCGCCGGGCTTGTCGAACGCGGAGGGATCGACCTTGGTGGTGGTGCCCTTGCGGCGTGCCATTGCTCAAAGCTCCTTGAATAGCAGCGAAATCAGGCGTCGATGGCTTCGCGGTCGACCCGGTCGGAGGATTCGACCAGCCAGTTGCGGCGTGGCTCGACCTTCTCGCCCATCAACAGTTCGAGCGCGTTCTCCGCGGCTTCGACGTCGTCGAGGGTGATCCGGCGGACCGAGCGGGTGGCCGGGTTCATCGTGGTCTCCCACAGCTCGTCGGCGTCCATCTCGCCGAGACCCTTGAACCGCGGCACCGGCGTGACGATCTGCTTGCCCGCCCGCTCCAGTTCCGCGTACTTGGTCTCCATCTCCTTCTGGGTGAAGGTGAAATGGGTTTCCGGGTTGCGGCCCTTGGTGACCAGTTTGTGCAGCGGCGGCATCGCGGCGTAGAGCCTGCCGTCCTCGATGACCGGCCGCATGTACTTGGCGAACAGCGTGATCAGCAGCGTGCGGATATGCGAACCGTCGACGTCCGCGTCGGCCATCAGGATCACCCGGCCGTAGCGCATGGTCGACAGGTCGAACGTGCGCCCACTGCCCGCGCCGAGCACCTGCACGATGGAGGCGATCTCGGCGTTCTTCAAGGTGTCGCCGAGCGACGCCTTCTGGACGTTGAGGATCTTGCCGCGCAAGGGAAGCAGCGCCTGGTACTCCGAGACGCGCGCCATCCGCGCCGAACCCAGGGCGCTGTCACCCTCGACGAGGAACAGCTCACTGCGGGAGACGCCGGTGGTGCGGCAGTCGACCAGCTTCGGCGGCATCGCCGCGCCTTCGAGCGCGGTCTTGCGCCGGGCCGCGTCCTTCTGCTGCTTCTGGGTGAGCCGGACGCGTGCCGCGTCGACCACCTTCTGCAGCACGATCTTCGCCTCGGACTTGGTCTTGCGCTCTTCGGTCCAGGCGCGGATGTGCTTGTCGACGATGCCCTGGATGACGCGGGTGATGCCGGCGGTGGACAGCTCGTCCTTGGTCTGCGACGTGAACTGCGGCTCGGGCAGCCGGACGTGGACGACCGCCGTCATGCCTTCGAGCACGTCTTCGACGGTCGGCATGTCCTCCTTGGGCTTGAGCAGCCCGCGGGTTTTGGAAATGGCGTCCTGCAAGGCTTTCAGCACCGCGCGGTCGAAACCGCGGCGGTGGGTGCCGCCGTGCACGTTGCGGATGGTGTTGGTGAAGCACTCCACCGTGCGTTCGTAGCCGGTGCCCCAGCGCAGCGCGACCTCGACCTCCGCGTGACGCACCACATTGGACTGCATGACACCGCTGGCGTCGGCGGCGTTCTCCTTGTACGTGCCCTCGCCGTTGATGATCAGCGTGCCGCAGACGGGTTTTTCGCTGTCCGGGGCGAGGAAGTCGACCATGTCCGCGAGGCCGTTGGGGAAGTGGAAGGTCTCTTCGCTGATCGTGTCGTCCACGGCGGTGCGCAACACGTACGTGACGCCGGGGACCAGGAACGCGGTGTTGCGCATCTTCGCGCGGACGCCTTCGACGTCGAGCGCGGCGCCGCTCTCGAAGTAACGCGAGTCGTACCAGTACCGGATCGACGTGCCGGAGCGCTCGCCGCGCTTCATCTTGCCGGTCACGTTCAGCCCGGATTTGCGGGTGAACTTGGCCTTCGGGCCGGGCCCGTCGAACACGCCGGGGACGCCGTGCGCGAACGACATCTGGTGGACCTTGCCGCTCTGCTTCACCGTGACGTCGAAGCGGTGCGACAGCGCGTTCACCGCCGAAGCGCCGACACCGTGCAGACCACCGGAGGTCTTGTAGCCCGAGCCGCCGAACTTGCCGCCCGCGTGGAGCCTGGTGAGCACCAGCTCGACACCGGACAAACCGGATTTGGCGTGCGTGCCGGTGGGGATGCCACGGCCGTCGTCGTCGACCTGGACGCTGCCGTCGGCGTGCAGGGTGACCACGATCTTCGTGGCGTGACCCGCCACGCCCTCGTCGGTCGAGTTGTCCACGACCTCGGAGAACAGGTGGTTGATACCGCGGCTGTCGGTGGAGCCGATGTACATCCCGGGGCGCTTGCGGACCGCTTCCAGACCCTCGAGATGCGTCAGGTCGTCGGCCCCGTACAGGGTCTCAGCAGTCACTGGGTACTTCTCCTGGAGTCGTGGCTCGCGAACTAGCTCGTGGAGGTGGTGTTCAACGCGACACCGTACTGGAGGATATCCGCCCCCTCCGACAGCTTCGTTGTCCCGAGCCCCCGGTGTGGCGCATCACCCTGTCCCGATGGGCGGGTCACGGCTGGGGAAAGCGACTTCCACCGGCCTCGGATGAGGCGTTATCGTTTCCGGTGTCACAGGGTGACGGGGGGAACAAGGTGGCCGTCGGAACCGGTCGCACACGCGTCTCGACCGCACAACGCGTCGTGAGTCTCTGGTATTTCGTGGTGGTCGTCGGGTCTTTCGGCATGCTCGCGCTGCTCCCGGTCGCGCACGCCGCGATCCGGCTGCGGCGGGGCATCCTCTGGCTGTTCGTGCTCGGCTACGGCGGCATCGCCGTCGCGATGACGTTCCTGCTGGAGCGGGCGGCGTCGGAGGGCGAGTCGGAGGCGATGCTCTCGTTCGCCTGGCTCTTCGGCACGATCCTGTTCGTCACCGTGACCTGCGTCCACCTCGCCAGGTTGCGGACGAAGATCCTCTACCCGCCGCCGACGGCGTGGGTCGAATCCGGCATGCACTGCGGGCTGTTCTCGATCGACATCTCCGGTTTCGGCCAGGTCGGCCGCAGCAGCGAGATCTTCGTCCAGGTCCGGCGGATGCTCTTCGGCCTCCTCGCCACGGCCTTCGAGGCCAGCGGGATCGCCTGGGACGCGTGCCTGAAGCGCGACACCGGGGACGGCATGATCGTCGTGGTCCCGCCGCATTTCCCGAAGTTCCGCCTGGTGTATCCGCTGCTTTCCCGGCTGACCGCGGAACTGGCCCGCTACAACGTCGTCACCGAACCCGGCCTGCGGATCCGGGTGCGGGTGGCGATCCACGCCGGCGAGATCGCGCTCGACGAGTACGGCGTGACGGGGCGGCCGAAGGTGCTGCTCGCCCGGCTGCTGGACTCACGCGTGCTGCGGGACGCGCTCGCCGAAGCGCCGGACGAGTCGCCCGTGGTGGTGCTCGTGTCGGACCGGTTCCACGAGGACGTCCAGGACCAGGGCGGCCCCGGTCTCGACACGATGAGCTACCGGCAGGTGCTCGTGCACGAGAAGGAGACCGAGGTCCGCGCCTGGCTGCACGTGCCCGATCCGGTTCTCAGAGAGCTGCGGTGAGGACCTCCAGCGCGCTGTGCTGACGGGCGGCGTCGATCTTGTCGACCGGTCCCGCCCAGCGCAGGCCGTGCTGGTCGAGCGACGTGCGGTTGTTCGTGATCGTCGCGTTCGCTTGGCGCGTCAGGTAAGCGCGGTACGGCCTGCCCGCCAGCGCCCGGTCCAGCTCGCCGAGCCCCCTGGCGTATGCGCCCTTGAACGACGGCCCGTCGGCGCCGCAGTCGCCGGATTCGCACGGGTCGCGCAGGATCCCGTTCGCGTGCAGGAGCGACGTGGTGGTGGAGGCATCCGCGAGCCGCCGGGCCGTGGTGAGCAGGGCGGCGTCACCGGTCGCGCGCTGCAGTTCGACCAGCGCGCCGAGGACGATTCCCTGGTTGTAGCTCCAGACGGCCTGGCCGTTGTTGGCGCAGGAGGCGTTCAGGCCGTCGTTGATCAGGGAACTCCCGTTGATCATGCCGCTGGCGCGGAACCAGTCCCAGACCTCGCGGGCCCGCGCCAGCTGCCGGGTGTCGCCGGGGAGCCGGTTGTGCAGTGAGGCGGCCACCTTGACGTACAGCTCGTTGGTGACGGCGTTCTTGTACGTCTTCGCCGTCGACCACCAGAGCCCGCCGCCGCAGGTCCCGTCGCGATAGGAGTACATATAGTCCGCCGCGATGACGGCGGTGTCGAGATAGCGGCGATCCTTCGTGAGGTCGTAGGCCCGGATCCAGGCGAGCGCCCACCAGCCGGTGTCGTCGATGTATTCGTTGGTGAAGTTGTCGCCGCGGTTGCGGTCGAAGGTGTTGCCGATGGCGTAGCGGTAGTTCTGCGAGCCGGTTCGCGTGCTGTAGTCGAGGATCGCGGTGAGCGCGTTCGCCGAGTTCCACCAGCCCGTGGTCTGCCAGAGCCCGGTGCCGTTGTCGTAGAACTGCATGAGCGCGGTGGCCGCGGCTTCCGTGCGGTCCTTGGCGGCGACCGTGGTGCGGAACCAAGGCGTGCAGGCGATTTCCGGCCGGTTGCCCGCCTTCCCGCAGGCGCGGAGGGCCCCGAAGCGGTGGGTGGCGGGGTCGTCGACGTTGAACATCAGGGTGCGCCAGCCGCGTTGGCCGACCGGGATCTTCGTGTCGCCGATCCGGCTGTCGCCCGCCCACGTACGGCCGCCGTCGAAGGAGCGGTCGAGCCAGACTTCGTCGCCGGGGTCGCCGTCGCCGATGCTGCCCCAGCCCATGTTGTCGCCGTCGGAGAGGTGCAGCGTGATGGCGCGGCCCCAGACGGACGCCGTGCCAGGTCTTCTTTCGCCGACGGCCAAGGCGGGGTCGCGGCTGTCGCAGTACTTGGCGCAGATCGTCGCCGCGACGGTCGGTTCGGGGGTGGTGGCCGGCGTGAGAGCGAATGTCAACGTTGTCACAAGCAGGGAGGTGAGCCACATGGATTCGAGTGTGGGGGCGGTCACTTTCCGGGCCGATCAAGTCACCCTTTCAGCCCGCGCCGATGGTCTGGAATACTTCTCGCGTGCGTGAAGTTGAACGCTCAAGCAAAGTAACCCCGGCCTAGGGAGCAGGTCATGCAGTTCGGAATCTTCACGGTGGGCGATGTGACGACCGACCCGACCACCGGGGAGGCGCCCAGCGAGTACGAGCGGATCAAGGCGATGGTGCGGATCGCGCTCAAGGCCGAGGAAGTCGGCCTCGACGTCTTCGCGACCGGCGAGCACCACAACCCGCCCTTCGTGCCTTCGTCGCCGACGACGATGCTCGGCTACATCGCCGCGCAGACGTCGAAGATCATCCTTTCCACCTCGACCACGCTGATCACCACGAACGACCCGGTGAAGATCGCCGAGGACTTCGCGATGCTGCAGCACCTCGCCGACGGCCGCGTCGACCTGATGATGGGACGCGGCAACACCGGCCCGGTGTACCCGTGGTTCGGGCAGGACATCCGGCAGGGGATCCCGCTCGCCATCGAGAACTATCACCTGCTGCACCGGTTGTGGCGCGAGGACGTGGTCAGCTGGTCCGGCAAGTTCCGGACGCCGCTGCAGGAGTTCACCTCGACGCCGCGTCCGCTCGACGGGGTTCCGCCGTTCGTCTGGCACGGCTCGATCCGCAGCCCGGAGATCGCGGAACAGGCCGCCTACTACGGCGACGGGTTCTTCGCGAACCACATCTTCTGGCCGAAGGAGCACTTCCAGGCGCTGATCAACCTCTACCGCGAGCGGTACGAGCACTACGGGCACGGCAAGGCGGACCAGGCCATCGTCGGACTGGGCGGCCAGGTGTTCCTGCGGCCCAAGTCGCAGGACGCGGTGCGGGAGTTCCGGCCGTACTTCGACAACGCGCCGGTGTACGGGCACGGGCCGTCGCTGGAGGAGTTCACCGAGCAGACGCCGCTGACCGTCGGCAGCCCGCAAGAGGTGATCGACAAGACGCTGACCTTCCGCGAGCACTTCGGCGACTACCAGCGCCAGCTGTTCCTGATGGACCACGCCGGCTTGCCGCTGAAGACCGTGCTGGAACAGCTCGACCTGCTGGGCGAGCACGTGATCCCGGTGCTGCGCAAGGAACTCGACTCGCTTCGGCCGGCGCACGTGCCGGAAGCCCCTACGCACGCTTCTCGTTTGGAGGTGTTGGCATGACCACGATCGCTGTCGTCACCGCCGGTCTGAGCCAGCCGTCCTCGACGCGGTTGCTCGCCGACAAGCTCGCCGCGGCGGTTTCCGTCGCGCTGCCGGAGGTGAAGATCGAGGTGATCGAACTCCGCGATCTGGCCGTCGACGTCACGAAGAACATGCTGACCGGGTTCCCTTCCCCGGCCCTGCGTGCGGCCATCGACACGGTGACCACCGCGGACGCCCTGATCGCCGTGACGCCGGTGTTCACCGCGTCGTACAGCGGACTGTTCAAGTCGTTCTTCGACGTGCTGGACCAGAAGGCGCTCGACGGGAAGCCGGTGCTGATCGGTGCCACCGGCGGGACCGAACGGCACTCGCTGGTGCTCGACTTCGCGCTGCGTCCGCTCTTCGCCTACCTTCGCGCCGAGCCGGTCGCGACGGCGGTGTACGCGGCTTCGTCGGACTGGGCTTCTCCGGGAGACCTCGACAAGCGGGCGTCGCGGGCTGGGCGGGAACTCGCCTCGCGGCTGTCGTCGGATTCGCCGGTTGGGGCTCCGGAGAGCGGGTTCGTGCCGTTCGAGCAGTTGCTGGCCGGTGGGTGAGGAAGGGACCTTTGCTCTCGTGGCGCGTTCAGGGAGCCCACACACCCCGTCGTGACCGGTCCGGTCACGACGGGGTGTGTGGATATAGGGACATCTAACGTCCCTATATCCACACACCTCTTACTCGCGGTGACACTCGCACCCGCCGGCCAGCGTTCAGGGGGTCGGCCAGACCGGCCGGATCTCGACGGTCGCGAACTTCGACACCGGATGCTTCGACACGACCTCGATCGCCTCGTCGAGATCGGCGCACTCGATCAGGTCGTAGCCGAGGATCTGTTCCTTCGTCTCGGCGAACGGCCCGTCCGAGACGAGCAGTTCGCCGTCGCGGTGGCGCACGGTGGTCGCGGTGGCCGCCGACCGGAGCCTGCTGCCGGACAGCCGCACTCCGCGGGCGGTCATCTCGTCGACCCATTCCTGGGTCCGCTCGTCCAGCGGGTCCTCGCAGTCGTCCGCGCCGGGAAACGGCGTCCCGCAGATCAGCAACATGTAGCGCATCGGGTCCTCCTTGGGTTGGACGGTTCATCACCCCGACGAACGGTCTCTGCCGAAACAGACCATCAGGACCAGCGCTTTCCCGTCCCGACCGGCACAATCGAAAGGAACGGACGACGGCGAGGAGACGACGGTGGGCATCGGAAAACCCGTGAAGCAGGTGTTGATCCTCATCGCGGGCCTCATTCTCCTGCTGGTCGGTATCGCGTTGCTCGTGCTGCCAGGGCCCGGGTTGCTGCTGGTGCTCGCGGGTCTGCTCGTGCTGGCCTCGGAGTTCCCCGCCGTGGAGAAGTACGTCGATCCGATCCGCGACAGGGCGATGAAGGCGGCGGAGGACAGCGTTTCGTCTCCGCTGCGCATCGCGGGTTCGGTGCTCGCGGGGCTCGGGCTGCTGGCCGCGGGGGTCGTCTGGGGACTCGTGCCGGGGTTGCCGCTCGGCGGCTGGAGCACCGGGTCGAGCCTGATCCTTTCCGGGCTCATCCTGTTCGCGTTGCTGATCTGGAGCTACAAGCGGGTGCAGGCGCGGAGGGCCGCGAACGCCGAATAACAGCCGGGTGGTCTGGTACCGTGCGCCGCGTGGCACCCGACTTCCAGCGCGCACGGCGGCCGGAACAGGTCGAGGCCCGGCGCGCGGCGATCCTCGGGGTGGCGCGCGAACTCCTGGCCGAGCGGCCCGTCTCCCGGATCAGTTTGCGGGAACTGAGCGATCGGGTGGGCTTGGCGAAGTCGAACGTGCTGCGGTACTTCGACAGCCGGGAGGCGATCTTCCTGGAGGTCCTGGACTCGGCCTGGGTCTCGTGGCTCGACGAGCTCGAAGGTGAGCTGAGCGCCCTCGACGGGCCCGGCTACGAGCGAGTCGCGACCGTCATCGCGACGTCGATCTCGCGGCAGCGCCTGCTGTGCGAGCTGATCAGCACGATGGCCGCGGTACTGGAACGCAACATCTCCGTGGAGACCGCGCGGGCGTTCAAGACGCGGGCCGGTGAACGGACCGAGCGGCTCGCCGGGATCGTCCGCGCTCGAGTGACGCTGGACGCCGAAGCGGCCGGGTACTTCGCGAAGGCGGTCTTCATCCTCGTCGCGGGACTGTGGCCCTACGCGAACCCGGGCGAGGCCGTGGCGACGGTCCTGGCCGAACGCGGAGCGCCCGACGGCCAGGCGATGTTCGTCCACGGCCTGACCGAAGGGCTGGCGAACCAGCTGGTCGGCCTGGCTGTTCGCGCAGGTCAGCGCCCCGAGTGGTAGCAAAGGTCCCTTGCTCCCTTCCCGCACGCGCCGACTGAGGAGAACCTGCATAAGGTGAGCGGAACCCACTTGCACAAGGAGCGATCATGAGCCCAGGCGGCACCCTCACCCTCGGCGATCTCACCGTGAGCCGGATGGGCTACGGCGCCATGCGGCTGTCCGGCCCCGGCATCTGGGGCCCGCCGAGCGACCGCGACGCCGCGATCGCCGTCCTCCGTGAGGCGGTCGAGCTGGGCGTCACCCACATCGACACCAGCGACTTCTACGGTCCGCACACGACCAACGAGCTGATCCGCGAGGCCCTGCACCCATACCCGGACGAGCTGCACATCGTCACGAAGGTCGGCGCGAAGCGGTCTCCGGACAAGGGCTGGCCGTCGGCGCTCTCGCGGGAGGAGCTGACCTCCGCGGTCCACGACAACCTGCGCAACCTCGGCCTCGACGTCCTCGACGTGGTCAACCTGCGGCTCGCGGGGGAGCACGGCGTCTTCCCGATCCCGGTCTCGATCACGGAGCCGTTCGAGGTGCTCGCCGAACTCCAGCAGCAGGGCCTGATCCGGCACCTCGGCCTGAGCCACGTCTCGGCGGAGCAGGTCAAGGAAGCGCGCGCCATCGCACCGGTCGTCTGCGTGCAGAACGAGTACAACGTCGCGAACCGCGCCAACGACGGGCTCCTCGACGCCCTCGCGGCCATCAACATCCCGTTCGTGCCGTACTTCCCGCTCGGCGGGTTCACGCCGCTGCAATCGGGCGTGCTCGACGACTGCGCCCGCCGGGTCGGCGCGACGCCCATGCAGGTCGCGCTCGCGTGGCTGCTCCAGCGGTCGCCGAACATCCTGCTGATCCCGGGCACGTCCTCGCCGGCGCACCTGCGGGAGAACGTCGCCGCCGCGGAACTCGAACTGCCCGCCGACGTCCTGGCGGACCTCGACGGCCTCGCCTAGCCGTCCGTGAAGGCCTCCTTCACTACCTTGAGGGTAGGGAAGGAGGCCTTCACGGACTTTCAGAGGACATCCCGGCGCCGCAGCAGCCAGCCACCGACACCGGCGAAGACCACCAGGTAGCCGGCCACCACCAGCGTCGCCTGCGAGGCGCCGACGAGTTCCCCGACGCCCGGCGTCGCACCCGAAGCACCGAGCGACGCCGCCAGCGAACCGGCGTTGGCTCCCGGCAGCGCCAGCTGGAGCGTGCCGACCCAGTCCACCAGCGGGGCCGCGACCCCGAACAGCAGGTTCTGCACCACCAGCAGCCACACCAGGCCGAGCCCGATCGGCAGCGCGACCCCGCGCATCGCGATGGCGAGCGCCGCGCCGAGTGCCGCCCACGTCATGGCGATGAGCCAGCCGGCGCCGATCCCGGTCAGCACCGCGCCGAACGACGGCCAGTTCATCGGCTCGCCCTCCGAGGAGGCGATGAGCGCGCTGGTGATCGCGCCGGTCGCGAAGCTCGTCAGCACGACGGTCAGCGAAGCGACGGCCAGCGCGAACAACTTTCCACTGTAGACGGTCAGCCGCGAAGGCCCTTGTGTCAGCACGGTCTTCCACGTACTCCAGCCGTATTCGGTACCGACGGCCAGCACCCCGAGCACGAGCAGGATCGCCCCGAGGAACACCGGCAGCCCGCCGATCGCGTTGCCGACCAGGTTGGACGGCAGGGTCGCGGCCAGCCCGCGATCCGTACCGGGGGCCCCGCTCGACGAGCCCGCCGCGCCCGCGAGCGGCAGCAGATAGGTGAAGGTCAGGCCGAGCGTGACGGCGATCCCCAGCATGAACCAGTTCGCCGGACGCCGGACGAGTTTCGCCAGTTCGGCGGTGCAGCTACCCCACATGACCTGCCACCTCTCCGGTGAGCTCGAAGAAGACCTGTTCCAGATCCCGTTCGCGGACGTGCAGTTCCCGCACCGCGATCCCTTCCGTGACGAGTTCGCGGTTCAGCCACGACGCGCGTTCCGGCTCCACGGTCAGATCGAGACCGGTGCCGCTCTCGCGGACGTTCTCCGCGCCGATCCAGCGCCGCAGCAGGCCGGTGGCACGCGCGATCTCGTCGGACTCGATGTGCAGCACCGTGCCGCCACGCAGTTCGGCCACCGTGTTCTCCGCGACCAGCCGCCCGTGCGAGACGACGCCGACGCGGTCGCAGATCTGCTGCACCTCGCCCAGCAGATGGCTCGACAGCAGCACGGTGCAGCCCTCCGCGCCGAGCCGCCGGATCAGCACCCGCATGTCGGCCATCCCGGCCGGGTCGAGCCCGTTGGTCGGCTCGTCGAGGATCAGCAGCCGCGGGTCCTTCAGCAGTGCCGCCGCGACCCCGAGCCGCTGCTTCATGCCGAGGGAGTAGGTGGAATACCGGTCCTTGCCGCGATCGGCGAGGTCGACCATCGCCAGCACTTCGCCGACGCGCAACGGATCCGTTCCGCTGTAGCGGGCCAGTACTTTGAGATTGTCCGAGCCGGAGAGGTACGGGTAGAAGCCCGGCGATTCGATCAGGGCGCCGACCCCGTCGAGGTCGCCGGGCGGCCTGCCGAACAGCCGGACGCTGCCGGAAGTCGGCCGGACGAGGCCCAGCAGCATTCGCAACGTCGTCGTCTTGCCGGCGCCGTTCGGGCCGAGGAAACCGTAGATCTCGCCGGGCAGCACGGTCAGTTCCATCCGGTCCACGGCGAGTTGTTCGCCGTACCGTTTCGTGAGTTCGTCTGTGTCCACGGGAAGGTTCATGGTGACGAATGGTGTCGCGGGGGAGGCGGTCACCACATCCGTTCACGGGCGGCACCACGCGTACGTCGTCGGACGTAGCCGGATGGCCGGAATCCTGCGACATCTGTCGAAAACACCGGTACCGGGCACCGCGGTGACGATCATAGGCTCGGCGGCGTGTCGAAAATCCTCTTGATCCTCCACGTGCTCGCCGCCGTCATCGCGGTCGGCCCGGTCACCGTCGCGGCGAGCATGTTCCCCGCCGCGGCGCGAAAGGCCTTCGCCGAACCGGGTTCCGGCCTGTCCGTGCTGCGCGCGCTCAACCGGATCTGCCGTGTCTACGCGATCTTCGGTATCGCGGTGCCGTTCTTCGCGCTGGCGACGGCGGGCAGCATGCGGGTCTTCGGCGACGCGTGGGTGATCGTGTCGATCGTGCTCACCGCCGCGGCCGCCGGTGTGCTGGCGTTGCTGGTGCTGCCCGGGCAGAACGCGATCCTCGCCGCGCTGGACGCGGAGCCGCCGTCGGCGCCGGTCACCGCCGGGCGGGTGGCGATGTACACCGGGATGTTCAATCTGCTGTGGGCCGTGGTGACGGTGCTGATGATCGTGCGGCCCGGATCGACCACCGGTGCGTGAAAAAGCCTCGTGAGTGGATCGCCACTCACGAGGCTTCCGTCAGGCGCTCAGCAGTTGGTTGAAGAACGACCGGTAGCGGCGAAGCGCGATCCGGAGGTCTTCGGTGGCCGGTTCACCTTGGCTCCACGCGGATTCCAATTCCTTCTTGTGGTCCGCGAAGGTCGTGGCCAGGTTCTGGATCACCACCGCGACGAGTTCGTCGGCTTCCTTGACCGCTCGCCGCGGATCGTCCACAAAGGCCGTCTGGATGCCTTGCCAGCTGTCGCGGAACCGGTCGACGTCGGCGTTTTCGAACAACGCCTGCGCTTCGTCTTCGTTGGTGCGCTGGGGATCGGTGGCCACCAGGTCCTCGGTGCCCAGGGGACGGCCGGTGTCGCCGTCAGTGGTCCGATCCTCGTCGAGCCGTTCCGTTCCCTCGGTTTCCAGGGGCCTGCTTTCCATGGCTTTCCGCTCCTTCGCCGGCGTCGGTCAACAGTTCTTCGAACACTTCGCGGTAGTGCTTCATCGCTTCCCGCATGTCCTCTGTGGACATTTCGGATTCCCGGTGGCGCACCAGCGTGTCGTGCCCGGCGCGGTAGTGCCGCAACGCGTTCGCGTGCCGGACGGACAGATCCGCGAGCTGCTGGTCGTACCCTTCGGTCGGGTAGCCGCGCTCGGCCATCAACGAGACCAGTACGCGGTCCGCCTCGACGACGGCGCCGGACGGGCGGTCGACGAACTGTTCCTGGATCAGCGCCCATTCCTGCGCGTACCGGTCCTTTGTGGTCTCCGGCAACGGCCGGATGTCGAGATCCGAGTGTCGTTTCACCCGCGACGAAAGCTCACGTTCGGCTTCCCGCGGACTTTCGTGTTCCTGCACGGCCCGGTCGTATTCGGGCCCGAACGTCTCACGCAATCGCCGCCTGCGTTGTCCTTCGATGACGAACCAGGCGGCCGCTCCCACCACCAGGATCGCGGCGATGACGATGATGATGACCAACCACGTGGGCATCGTTATCTCCTCCGGATATTCGCCGGTCATCCCCCGACAGGCGGCGAGTTCCCTCGCTTTTCGGGCCGGAAACCCTTGTGCCGCAAGAAGTTTTGGATCTTAGGCCGGATGGCGCAGTGAATTGATCTTTCCTGGGCCGCTTCGCGTGCGCCGGTGTGCGCAATGAGCGGAGATCGTGAGGTTTGCTAACCAGGCGTCCCCCTATTGGGTGCCTCCGATGACTCAGTGTAGGTAAAAACTCCCGATCACTGCTCCGTTGTGGCACTATTACCCCGTTCGCAGGAAGAGGGCCTGTGAACAGAGGGGGGCAGTCGTGAATGGGGCTGCCTGATATGACAAAAATGATCACCAGGGGAGGAGATCGTCAAATGTCGACGCCTACGGACGTCAAGGACCCCATCGGCGAGGAGGAGCCGGTCGACCCGGCCCAGCCCAAGCCTGACCAGGGAGAACACCGGCACGGTCCCGATTGTGAGCACCAGAACGAACGGGTCCGCGACTGCCCCGGCGGATGTGCTCAGACGCCGCCGCCCACTCCCTGAGCAATGCTCCTGGCCGTAGAAGTGCGCCCGTCACCCGGTTTCGAACCGGTGGCGGGCGACTCTCGGCTACGGAGTGTGCTGTCATAGATCAGTGGCGGTAACACAACTCGATCAAATCGAGGTCATTCGCAAGGCGCGCGAACTCCAGCGCGCCGGTATCGATGCCGCGTGTTCGGCCCGTCAACGCGAAGGAATCCTTCTGCTCCGCCGCGGCATGGCGTTGCTCGATTCCATCCATCCGGTCGCCGAGCAGATGAGGCACGACTGGCTCGCCGCCCGGATCCGGCTGGCTTCCAGTATCGCGACCGTGGGGTCGGAGACCAGCGGGGGCGTCGCTTCCGGTCTCGCCGGCCTGGACGACGTACGACAGTTGCTGAAAGCGGTGGACGACCCCCGACTTTACGCGGAATTACGCGGGCAGCTCGACCACAATTACGGACTCCTGCTCATGGCGGTGGGTCGCAACGAGGAAAGCACAGGGTATTTCGATTCGTCACTGGCGCACAAAGAGGCCGCACTCGCCATGGCGAAGGATCCCTCGACCTCGCTGGATCCTTATCTGGGCACGTTGACCACGCGGGGGCTCGCGTACACCAGGCTCGGCGATGTACGGCGGGCGAGGCGGGACCTCGTCAGTGCGGTGGAACTCGCGGAACGGAACGGGCTGCGAGCACAGGCCGCGGACGTCCGCCGCCCGTTGGGCACGCTCGAACTCCGGGTCGGGAACGTGCCCGCCGCGCTGCGGCTCTACGAGGAAAGCGAGCGGATCTACCGTTCGCTGGATCTGGACATCCCGCCCCTGCTGAGGTGGGAGCGGGCCGAAGCGCTGTTGACCGCGGGCCTGGCCGAAGAGGCAGGAGCCCATCTCGACGAGATTCTGCCGGTGATGCTGGAACAGCGGAGTATCACCAGGGATTTGGGCGGGGTGGAGTTGTTCCGCGCGACCGCGGCGTTGATGACCGATGATCTGGAGCTCGCGCGAACCTATGCCGCTTCGGCCCGGCGTCGTACGCTGCGCTGGGGCTGCCAGACCTGTGTCGCCAACGCGACCATCGTCGGCCTCCGCGCCGACGTCCAAGAAGCCTTGCGTACCAACGAAATCCCGCCAACCCTGACCTCGCGCGCGCTGCGGGCGGCGAACGCGATGCCGATGCCGCGGCTCGCCGACCAGGCCGCGCTGGCGCGGATGCTGGCCGTCCGGGTCGAGCTGCGGAAGGGGAAACGCAAACGTGCCGCCGAGCTGCTCGCGCGGATTCCGCAGCCGGGACGGCTGACCTCCGTCGATTATCGGATGCTGCGCCGGCTTTGCCGCGCGGAACTCGCGGTGGCCGAGGGGGACAAGAGCAAGGCGCTGGCGGAGATCCGGGCCGGGCTCACCGAACTCGACCGCGTCCGCGACCGGATGGGCGGCATCGAGCTGGTGTCCGGCACGGCGTTGCACGGCAGGGAATTGGCGGACCTGGCCGTCAAGATCGTGCTGGAGCGGGCCGACGCGGCCCGATTGTTCGGCTGGACGGAGCGGACCAGGGCGCAAAGTTACCGGTACGAACCAGTTGTCGCGACCGATCCGGAGCTCGCCGAGCGGATCGGCGAGGTTCGAGGGCTCGATCAGGCGATCCACCAGGCACAGCACGAGGGGCATCCGACGGCGGCCTTGCGGACGAAGCACGCCGAGCGGTTGCGTGAGGCGCATCGGCTCGGCTGGCATACGGGCCGCTGGGGTAGGCCGCGGCCGGTCGCGCGGCTCGCGGAGGTCGCCCAGGAGCTGGGCGAACGCGCGCTGGTGAGTTTCGCGTCGTCGGGGGACGACCTGGTGGCGATGGTCGTCGTCGACGGGCGATGCGAGCTGGTGCGGCTCGGTTCGGCCGTGCGGGCGGCGGAATCCGCGCGGATGCTGAACGTCGACCTCGACGCCCTCGCGCCGGATCAGCTGCCGGCACCCTTGGTCCAGTCGGTACTCGGTTCGGCGCGGAAACAGGCCGAACGGCTGGACACCCAGCTGATCCGGCCGCTCGAAGCGCTGCTGGGGGACCGCGGCCTGATCGTCGTGCCGACCGGTCCGTTGTTCGCCGTCCCGTGGGGAGTGCTGCCGGCGCTGCGGTCCCGGCCGATCGTCGTCGCCCCGTCGGCGACGGCCTGGCTGGGGGCGGCGCGGTCGGCGGTGTCCCGCGCGCGGAAGGTCGTGCTCGTCCGTGGCCCCGGCCTCGTCGGGACCCGTGGTGAGCTGGACAAGCTCGCGATGCACTACCGGACCGCGCATACGCTGGCCGGCGCCGAGGCGACCGTGTCGTCGGTTCTGCGGGCGCTGGACGGGGCGAAGCTCGCGCACATCGCGGCGCACGGCGCGCACGAGCCCGAGAACGCCTTGTTCTCCCGGCTGGAATTGGCCGACGGCGCGCTCTTCGCGCACGAGATGGCCGGGCTGGCGCAGCCGCCGTCGCAGGTCGTCTTCGCGGCGTGCGAGCTGGCGCTGAACCGGATCCGGCCCGGCGACGAGGTCCTCGGTTTCGCCAGCGCGTTGCTCGCGAGCGGTTCGCGGACGGTGATCGCGCCGTTGAGCCGAGTCGGTGACGAGGCTGCGGCGGCCGCGATGGACGATTACCACCGCGGCCTCGCGGGAGGCGCCGGACCGGCGACCGCCTTGGCGGACACCATCGCCGTTGATCCGTTCCGGCGACCGTTCGTCTGTTTGGGTGCGGGCTGATCGTCCGGCTTGACAACCCCTGTTCGATCTTCACGACTCCAAGTGGCCGGTTGGTTACTCTTGACCGAGTCGTCTGAACCAATTATGGTCTAGACCACATTCGCCCGCTCGGTGCTTCGGCGGATGGGTCCCAACCTTCATTGGTATTTCGCTCGCTGTGACCCAGGAATCTCGAGTCCGCGGTGGGTGTAGAGATGGGAAAGGGGTAGGCATGAGCTTCAAACGACGGCTTTTGACCCTGGCGGCCGGTGCGGCCATGGTGCCGGCGGCCCTGGTCGCGATCCCGGCGGGCACCGCCAGCGCGCACGGTTACGTTTCCTCGCCTGCGAGCAGGCAGGCACAATGCGCCCAGAACACCGTTTCCTGTGGCTCCATCAAATGGGAGCCGCAAAGTGTCGAAGGCCCCAAGGGTCTCATGAGCTGCAACGGCGGTGTCGGCCGTTTCGCGGACCTCAACGATGACAGCAAGGGCTGGAAGGTGCATTCCCTCGGCCGTACCACCACGTTCCGGTGGACGCTGACGGCTCGCCACCGCACCAGCACCTGGGAGTACTTCGTCGACGGTGCCAAGGTCGCCAGCTTCAACGACGGCGGCGCGCAGCCGGGCGCCACGGTCACCCACAGCGTGAACCTGCAGCAGAGCGGGCGGCACAAGATCCTCGCCCGCTGGAACGTCTACGACACGGCGAACGCGTTCTACGCCTGCATCGACGCCAACATCAGCTAGGTAGCAGGGCTCGTGAGCGGTAATGACGGCTAGAACCGTCATTACCGCTCACGAGGCTTTTGTGTCAGGCTCGTCCCATGTGCGAACGGGACGGCGTCAAGCTGACCAATCTCGATCAGCCCTTGTTCGAGGGCGTGACCAAACGCGACCTGGTGGATTATCTGGACGCGGTCGCGGACCGCCTCGTCCCCGTGCTGGCGAACAGGCCGCTTTCGGTGATCCGCATCCTGCGCGGCCAAGACCCGTTCATGCAGAAGAACCTGCCCAAGTACACGCCCGACTGGGTGAAGCGGTACGGGATGTGGGCGGAGACCTCGAAACGGCAGGTGTCGTACGCGCTCTGCGACGACCGCCGCACGCTGTTGTGGTTCGCGAACCAGCGCGCCGTCGAATATCACCCGACGCTGATGACCGCGGACGTCGACGCGGGGCCGACCCATCTCGTGCTGGATCTGGATCCGCCCGCCGGCGACGATTTCGCGCACGTCGTGAAGGCCGCCGTTCTGGTGCGCCAGGCACTCGCCGAATCCGGGCTCGTCGGGACGGTGAAGACCAGTGGTTCCAAGGGAGTGCACATCTTCGTCCCGCTGGTGCCGGGACAAGGCTTCGAAGACGTCTTCGCCGCGACCCGCGCGCTCGCCGCCCGCGCGGAGCGGCTCGATCCGTCGGTCGCGACCACCGCGTACATCGTGGAAGACCGCGAAGGCAAGGTGTACCTCGATTCGACGCGGGCGGGCGGCAACACGGTCGCGGCGGCGTACAGCCCGCGGTTGCGGCCGGGGCTGACGGTGTCGTTCCCGGTGTCCTGGGACGACCTCGAAAACGTGGTCCCCGCCGATTTCACCGTGCACACGGCGCCCGAGCTGCTGGGCGGCAAGGATCCCTGGGCCGAGTCGATGCCGGAACCGCAGAGGCTGCCCGCCGACCTCGTCGAGCAGGGGCACACGATCCCGATCGCCCGGGTGGTGGCGATGCACGAAGGGAAACGGCGGGCACGGGCGCGCGACCGGAAGGACTGAACACCCACGGCGGCACGCCGTTTTGTGTACCTTGGACCGCGCTGGGGGCGGGCGAAGGTACTGGGGGCTTTCGTGGGAAAGATCGATGCCGACGTGGTGATCGTGGGGGCCGGTCCGGCGGGGCTCGTGCTGGGAAACCTGTTGCGAGCCGCCGGGATCGACTGCCTGATCCTCGAACGGCAAAGCCGTGAACATGTCGAAAACCGGGCGAGGGCGGGTTTTCTCGCCGCGAACAGTGTCCGCGTGCTCACCGAGAACGGGCTCGCCGCCGGGCTGATCGAGAAGGGCGCGCGGCACGACACCTGCGCCTTCCGCAACGATCAGGCCGAATTCGAGCTCGACTACAGTGAACTCGGGAACGGTGAGGTGCACACCGTTTACCCGCAACAGTTCCTGGTCACCGACCTGATCGCGGAATTCCTCGCCCGCGGCGGGGAGATCAGGTTCGGCACCGAGGTCTCGTCGGTGTCGGGGATGGACGCGACGGTCATCGCCGATGATCTTCTGTTGCGTGCCAAGTACATCGCCGGCTGCGACGGCAGGCGCGGGGTCTCGCTGAGATCCGTCCCCGCGCGGGTCTTCCGGCGGGATCACGACATCTCGTGGCTCGCGATCCTCGCCGAGGCGCCGCCGAGCATGTCCGCGATCGGTTACGCGATCCACGAACGCGGATTCGCCGGGCATATGGCGAGAACGCCGACGGTGACGCGTTATTACCTCGAAGTCCCGCGCGGTGAGGATCTTCAGGACTGGGGAGACGACCGCATCTGGGACGAACTGCACGTGCGGATGCGCTCCGATCGTTACGGCGAGCTCAAACGCGGCGCCATCATCGAGCGCCGGATCGTGGACATGGCCTCGCGCGTGATGGACACGATCCAGCGGGGGAACCTGTTCCTCGCCGGCGACGCGGCGAGCCTCATCAGTCCCGCCGCCGCGAAGGGCGCGAATCTCGCGTTGATGGAGGCCGAAATCCTCGCGCACGCGTTGATCGCGGCCCACCTCGATGGTGACACGACGGCGCTCGATCGCTACTCCGCCGACTGCCTGCCGCGGATCTGGCGTGCGCAGGAGTTCTCGCTCTGGATGATCAATCTGCTGCACGGCCCGGCGGGCTACGACGACGAGGCCGTCTTCCAGCGGGCGCTGCGGGACGCACGGCTGGAGAGCCTGCGGGTTTCCCGTGCGCACCAAGACTTCTTCGCCGAAAACTACGTGGGTATCTGAACCGGAAGCCCGTCGCGTCCGTATTCCGGGAAAGAGGGGATCGCGGAGTGAAAGGACGAACGACGATGCCGGTACGCATCCGCTGGACGCCGTCGAACCCGCACCCGAGCCGTCCCGGCCCCGCGGACGAACCCGAGCCGGAACCGTTAGCCCGCGCGGACTGTGTTTGTCGCGGGAAGCTCGACGCGGAGGAGCCGGACGTCGCCTGAGCGGTGTCTCCCCGGCTCCTCCTCGGTGACGAAGCGCAGCGCGCCGGTGACCTCGCGGGTCACCATCCGCGCGCTGTGCCAGCCCGCCGGGACCCAGCCCTCACGCAGGGCACGGCGTACCTTCTCGGCCCTTTTGACGTGGCGGGCGAACGAATGCCGCCGGATGACCCGCCCGCGCGCGACTTGGCCCGCGCGGGCGTCCTCCGGCGCCACGTCGAGCCACAGCAACCGCACCGGGCGGCGGCTCAGCAGGCCGAGCAGGGCCAGCAGGCCGCGGGTGGTGGCCCTGGTCGACGGTTCGTGCACGACGAGCGGGCCGCCGTGCGCCAGCGCGGTCCGCACGACCCGCGCGCGATGCCAGCCGTGGACCAGCGGCCGGTAGATCCGGTACGGCAACGTGGGCGGCAACCGTTCGCGCAGCCGCGCGCGGACCTGGTCCGAATCGAGCACCGGTAGCGCGCCGGTCGCCGCCCGGGACAGCAGGGTGGTCTTGCCCGCCCCGGGGATCCCCGCCACCACCAGCAGGTCGCGACGGCCGAGCCGGAGTGCGATGCGATCGGTCATACGGCCTCAACGACCCGGCCGATGACAAAGGTTCCTTTACCAGGATCGGCACAGGTCAAGCGGTCACGCGCGTTCCGGGCAGCACGGTCTTGTCCGGCAGCAGCGTCCCGCCCTTGGTGAGCCATGCGACACCGAACGCGAGGATCGCCACCGACTCCAGCCACAGCGCCGGGTAGAGGTCCCTCGTCAGCTCGTCGAACACCAGGCCGCAGAGCACGATCAACGCCAGGCACACCAGCATGATCACGCCCGACGCGACGTACAGCCGGTTCCGTTCGGGTTTGCGCGGGCCGGGGATCTCCTTGTCCGACTTGGTGAACAGCACGATGCAGAAGAACGCCAAGGTGAGGAAGAAGACCGCGGCGAAGCCGAGGTGCAGCAGCCCGACGATCTCGTCCGTGCGGTCGCCGTTCGCCGGAGTCGTGGGGAAGAGCGCCACCCCGACCGCGGCCACCGCCGCGATGTTCCCGGCGATGTCGTCGACCCGGCCGTAACCCCGGTAGGACAACAGGAAGACGCCGATGGCGCACATGACGCCGACCCAGACGTCACGCATTCCCGAGTAGTAGTAACCGCTGATCGAGTTGAGCAGGCCGCCACCGTCGACGACCAGCTTCCCGAAGACCAGCACGAACGGCAGTCCGATCCCGAGGAAACCGATGGCGCGCCGCAAGAACAGGTAGTTGTGGACGAGGTTGTCGGATGCCGTTCGCGCGCTCATGGTCGCCTCCGTGCTCAGTGCTTGTCGCCATATGATGACAGCTCGTGACGACGGAGAGACCGTGTGTTATCGAATTGCTCGCTAGGCGGTTTCCAATACGACAGCCGCGACGTAACCGCCCATCCCGATCGACGTCTTGACGGTGAGCCCGCCTTCCGGCCGGGACGGTCCGTCCATCAGCTGCGGATGCCCGTCCGCCACCGGTTTCGGCGCCGGCACCAGATCCCGCTCGGCCGCGAGGCAGATGGCCGCGATCTCGGTCAGCGCGCTGCCCGACTGGCTGTGCCCGGTCAGCGGTTTGATCGAGTAGATCCCGGTCTCGCGCGGGAAGACCGCTTCGAGGATCTGGGATTCCGTGCGGTGGCAGAGTTTCGTGCCCGTCCCGTGCGCGTTGAGGTAGCGGACGTCCGACGGTGTGGCGGCCGCGTTCTCCAGCGCGCTGGTCACCGCCTCGATCGCGCTCGTCGAATCGGGGTCGAGTGCCATCGCGTTGTGCGCTTCGTGCGTCATCGCGCCGCCTCGCAGCGTCGCGTACGAATCGGTCTTCCGCTGCGTCAACACCACCGCGACCGCGGCCTCGGAGAAGGTGAAACCCTTTGTGCCCTCTTGGAAAGGACGGCAGGCTTCGAGCGGGGGCACGTCGGTGATCGCCACCCCGCAGTGCACGAAGTTGCGCACCATCGGCCTGGTCGCGGAGAGATCGGTGGTGACCACGACGACGTCGTCGGCCATGTCCGCGTCCAGCCACATCTTCGCGGTGAGCACGGCGGCGCTCCCGGTCGCGCACATCGCGGACGTGGCCATCGAGGGGCCGTGGAAACCGAACTCCGACATCAGCGTGGCGATCGGGGTCGAGGGCATCATGCCGATGAACTCGCGCCGGTACATGAGCTGTTCGCCGAGTTCGGTGAGCCGGTCCCAGGTGCGCAGGTCCTCGCGGACGCCGCCGGAGATGACCCCGACCCGGCGGCCCGGCGTCCAGCCCCGCGAGCCGGCGTCTTCGATCGCTTCCCGTGCCGCGGCGAGCAGGGCGCGGGCGTGCAAACTGCCGTCCCTCGCCTTGCCGCCCTCGGGAACGTGCGCGACCCAGCCGGGCAGATCCGGGGTTTCCCCGAAGCCGTCGGTGAATTGGGCGCAGGGGACGCCGCTCGCCAGGCCCTCCCACAGTGCTTCGCGCCCCCAGCCGTAGGCGGTTACGGCGCCGATGCCGCAGATGTCTGTTTTGCTCCGCACGTGTTTCCCTTCAACTACATTCAGTCAACGCTGGGGTGGAATAGCCGCACCGATCAGCTGTCCGGGGAGGACGGCTACGTCGATTTAGTGATCTAATCGGAAGCTACATCAGTCGAGTAGGGGGTTTGGATCAGATGGATCCTGACGATCTCGACGGTGGGACTCCCGACACCCACCGGCCCTCGGATCAGGATTCCTCGCCAGCGAACGGCACCGCGACCCGCACGGTGGGAAAACCCGGGCGGCACGCGTCGCTCGTCCGTCTGCTGACCGAGTTGTCCGCCGAGAGGGATCGGCGCGGCGAACCCGCGCTCGCTTTTCTCGGCCAGGGGTACCGCCTTTTGGAGCAAAATTCCGACAGCGGCACTTTGGGAACGCAATATCTCACGATGGTGGAGGCGAGCCCTTACGGGATCTGTGTCCATCAACGGGGCAAAGTCGTCTTCGTGAACTCGGCCACCATGCGCTTCGTCGGCGCGAAGGTGTCGACCGAGATCATCGGGATGCACATCACGGACCTGGTCGACGAGGGGTCGCAGGACGCGCTGCTGGCGCGGATCGGTTCGCTGGCCTCGCCCGGCTCGTTCAGCGAACCGACCGAGATGACCCTGCGGACCCTGCAAGGCCGCAGCGTCGACGTCGAATCCCAGGCGGTGCTCACCACCTGGGAGGGCAAACCCGCGTACCAGGTGATCATGCGCGACCTGACCACGCAGAAGGCGGCCGAGGCCGGGCTGCGGTTCCAGGCGGCGCTGGTCGGCCACGCGAGCGACGCGATCATCGCGACCTCGCCCGACGGGCTGGTGACGAGCTGGAACCCGGCGGCGGAGGCCGTCTACGGGCACGACCTCGACCAGGTCATCGGGGTTCCGGTGGCCGAGGTGGTCGGCGCGCCGATGAGCCCGCGGGAGGTCGTCGCGGCGGGCGGTGTCGTGCAGGCGACGCACTACAGCGCCGACGGCACGGCGCTGGCGGTGCGGGTCTCCGCGGCCGAGATGTTCGACGGTTACGTGCTGCTGTGCGCCGACGAGACCGCGCAGCGCCGGGCCGAGGCCGAATTCGCCACCGTCGTCGAGACGCTCGACGAGGGAGTGCTGCTGGTGGGCCCCGGTGGGCGGATCGAGCTGGCGAACTCCGCGGCGCACCGGATCGCGGGCGTGCCGCCGGGTTCCCTGGTCGGCCTGGAGAGCCGGACGCTGCGGCTGCACGACGAGCACGGTGTCCCGGTGCCCGTCGACGATCTGCCGTCCGCGCGGGTGCGCCGGTCCGGGAAGGTCGAGACCGGACGGGTCGTGCAGGTACGGCGGCGTGACGGCGCGCATCGGTGGCTTTCGCTGACCTCCGGTCCGCTGATGGCACCCGGCCAGAGCGTGCCCTCGGTGCTGACGTCCTTCGCCGACATCACCGACCGGCGCGCGATCAGCGAGCGGCTGGCCTACGAGGCCACCCACGACCCGCTGACCAGGCTCGCGAACCGCACGCTCGCGCTGAACCACCTGCGCCGGACGATCGCCGACCCGGCGGCCACGACCACGGTGATGTTCATCGACCTCGACAAGTTCAAGATCATCAACGATTCGCTCGGTCATACCGTCGGCGACCAGGTGCTGCGCATCATCGGCGACCGGCTGCGGGCCGCCGCCGGGCCTTCGGACCTGGTCGGACGGCTCGGCGGGGACGAGTTCCTGGTCATCACCACCGGTTATACCGAAGCCGCCGAGGTGCGGGCGCTGGCCGATCATCTCCAGCGGCGGCTCGCCGAATCGCTCACCGTGCACGGCCGAGAACTGCATATCAATACGAGCATTGGAATAGTGATCGCCGAACCGGGCGATCGGCGCACGGCCGACGAATTGCTGGAAGACGCCGATTTGGCGATGTATCAGGCGAAAACGTTCGGACCCGGCCGGTACGCTTTCTATGCGCCGATCATGCGTAAACGAGTACGAGACCGTTTCGCGCTGGAACAGGATCTGCGGAACGCCGTCGCGGAAGGCCTGGTCGAGACCGTTTATCAGCCCGTCGTCGATTTGCGGACCGGGCGGACGGTCGCGGTGAAGGCGAAGTCCTGTTGGAACCATCCCGTTCGCGGGCCGATCGATCCGGCGGAATTGGCCGAGCTCGCCGACGACGGCGATCTTTTGACGGTCATCGGGGCGGAGGTTCTCGCCAAGGCCGCCTGCGAGATCTCTCGATGGCGTGCCGATCATGGTGTGCACTGTAATGTGAATGTGAGCCTTTCGGTCCGCCAACTGGGCGATCCCACGTTGCTGCAAGTGGTCCAGACAACACTGGAGGACGCCGGCCTGGGGCCGCAGGACCTGAGCCTCGACGTCGACGAGACGGCGCTGAAGGACGCGGCCGACGCCGTCGACGCGTTGCGGAAGACCGGGGTGCGGGTGACCGCGGAACGGTTCGGCGCCGGATACTCCTCGCTCGCCCAGCTGTGCGGGCTCGATCTGAACGTGATCGAGATCGACCGGTCGTTCGTGGCCGATCTCGGGCGGTCGAGCGACGCCGAACCGATCGTCGCCGGGATCATGGCGATGGCGCACGCCGTCGACCTCGTCGTCGTCGCGGAAGGGGTCGAGACCGCGCGGCAGCTGGAGGTGCTGCACGAACTCGGCTGCGACTGGGCGAAGGGGCCTCTAGTGGCTCCGCCGGGCCGGGTCGAAGACCTGAAGTCCGCGTACGAACACGTAGTGCGGTGAACCGGAGGCTCGCCGCGTACGTGGTCTTGGATGCGGGACCAAAGCCTCCTGTCGTGACGGCTCTTCCCGGCGCAGGCTTACCGGTGAAGGAGGTCCGTCGTGTCGCTCGTGCACCTGTGGCGCCGGATCCACCTCGGCCGGAGCTGGGATCGGATCGAGGCGGCGATCTTGGTCGCCTGCGTCCTGATCGCGCTGCTCGGTGTGCCGCTGGCCGCGGCGGCGGGCTCGGAGGCGTACGCGACCATGATGGCGCGCTCGGCTCTTGAGACGGCTTCGCGTCACTCGACGACCGCGTTCCTGCTCGAAGACGCTCCGCAGGCGCGGATCGGTGTCGACGGGACGCCCTCGATGGAGACGGCTTCGGTGGCGGCGCGGTGGGCGTTGCCGGATGGTCGGTTTCAGGAGGCTGCCGTGAGTGTCGATCTCGGCGCTTCGGCGGGGGACGCGGTGACCGTGTGGCTCGACGAGTCCGGTGCCGTCGTCGAGCCGCCGGTGATGCCGCAGGACGCGGCCAGCACGGGGATCGGGGTCGGCGTCGGTGTGTGGCTGAGCGCGGTGACGCTGCTGGTGGCGGGGTATCTGCTCGCCCGGCACCTGCTGAACCGGGCGCGGTGGGCGGCTTGGGACCGGGAGTGGGAGCGGTTCGCGCAGGACTCGCGTTCTTGAGCCTTGGGGCGCGTTTAGTCCTCTAAATGCTTCCCAGGTACATGAAGGCCCCCTTCACTGCGCTAGGCGCAATGAAGGGGGCCTTCGTGCGCGGCTTGGGGTCGCTGAGGCGCATGTGGCTATCTGCCGGTCCGTGAAGGCCTCCTTCCCTACCTTGAGGGTAGTGAAGGAGGCCTTCACGGACTTGGAGCGCGTTTAGAGGACTAAATGCGGAAAGTGGGCGCTGACCTGCGGAGAAGTGTCAAAGTGGCAGCAAAGGTCCCTTGCTCCCAAGCGCCTGGGTTGTCCCTGTACCTACTAGTATGTACGGTCAGCATGTGGACAAGAGGGAAAGGCTCATCGAGAGCACTCGCGAGCTTCTGTGGGAGCGCGGGTACGTCGGCACCAGCCCGAAGGCGATCCAGGAGCGCTCCGGCGCCGGCCAGGGCAGCATGTACCACCACTTCCAGGGCAAGTCCGAACTCGCGCTCGCCGCGATCGGACGCAGCGCCGACGATCTGCGCGCCAAAGCGGAAGCCGAGTTCTCCGGGCCCGGGTCGGTCGTCGAGCGCATCACGGTCTACCTGCGCCGCGAGCGTGACGTGCTCAAGGGCTGTCCGGTCGGCAGGCTCGCCCAGGATCCCGACGTGATGGCCGACGCGGAGCTGCGCAAGCCGGTCGAGGAGTACTTCGGCTGGCTCACCGGGCGCCTCGCCGAGCTGCTCGACGAGGGCCGCGCGGCCGGTGAGCTCGACCAGGCGCTGGACCCGCTCGCCACGGCGACCGCGCTCGTCGCGGCGCTGCAGGGCGGATACATCCTCGCCCGCGCCGCCGGTTCCCCGGACGTGTTCGCGAAAGCAGTCGACGGCGCCCTCGGCCTGCTCACCACCAAGGAGACCTGACATGCCCTTCGTCCGTATCGACACCATCGGGACCGAGAAGCTCGAAGCCCTCGGCAACGCCGTCCACGACGCGCTGGTCGAGACGCTCGGCATCCCGGCCGACGACCGCTTCCAGGTCCTCAACGGCCAGAACACCCTGAAATACGACGACTACCTGGGGATCCACCGCGACGAAGGGGTCGTGTTCATCACGATCACCATGCGGCAGGGCCGCACCGACGAGCAGAAGAAGTCGCTCTACCGGCGGATCGCGGAGCTCGCCGAGGAGTACGCGGGAACCGAGCCGCGGAACGTGCTCGTCACGATCACCGAGAACAATCCCATCGATTGGTCGATCGGCAACGGCGAAGCGCAGTACGCGTGATCACGCGGGCGCGGCGGTGAAGGCGTGCTGCTCCAGCAGCCACCACGTGTCGCGTCCGAACGACCAGGTCAGCAGCGCCAGCGCGCCCAGCGTGACCACGAAACCCGCCCAGAGCGGCAGGATCGTCGAGGCCACCACGACCAGCACGATGCCCTGGACCGCCGCGACCGTCTTGCGCGCCATGCTCGGCGGAAGCGGCGTGTTCAGCCAAGGCCACAGCCTGCTCGCCGCGACGAAGACGTAGCGCATCGCGCCGATCGTGAGCACCCACGGGCCCAGCGACTGCGCGACGACCACGCTCAGGATCAGGATCAGATACGCGTCGACCTCCATGTCGAACCGCGCGCCCAGCGGCGACGCCGTCCCGGTGCGGCGGGCGACCTGGCCGTCGACGGCGTCCAGGGCGAGCGCGACCGACGCGATGACGACCATCGCGACGATCTCCCGTCCCGCGGTGTCGACGACGAGCGCGGTGACGCAGCCGACCAGCCCGGAGCGGGCGAGCGTGACGGCATCAGCGGGGCCCAGGGAGCGCGCGGTGCTCCGGTTCAGGCCGTAGGTCAGGAATCCGCCCACGGCGAGGCCGTAGGCCGCTCCGGCGAGCCAGCCCAGCGGGCCCAGCCCGGTGACGGCGTCCAGCGTCCCCAGCAGCGCCAGCTGGACGAGGACCCCCAGGAAAACTCCGGGGTTGATCACGAGGCCTCCTCGTTATGGTGGCGGTGACCCCGCTTCCAGGGTCCGACATGAGAGGACACGATGGAACGCGCCTTCTGGTTCAGTGGTTCCGGCGACGGTGAACTCCGGCCCGTCACGCTCCCTCCGGTCGGCGACGACGAAGTGCTGGTCCGCACCCTGTACACGGGCGTGAGCCGCGGCACCGAGACGCTCGTCTTCCGCGGCGAGGTCCCACCGAGTCAACGGGCGGCCATGCGCGCGCCGTTCCAGGAAGGCGACTTCCCCGGTCCCGTGAAGTACGGGTACCTCAATGTCGGCGTGGTCGAACGCGGTCCGGAGGACCTCGCCGGGCAGGTCGTCTTCTGCCTCTATCCACATCAGACGCGCTTCGTCGTCCCGGCGTCCGCCGTCACGCCGGTGCCGCGCGAAGTCCCGCCGGAGCGCGCGATCCTCGCGGGGACGGTCGAGACCGCGGTCAACGCCGTCTGGGACGCGTCGCCGAAAATCGGCGACCGGATCGCCGTGGTCGGCGCCGGGATGGTCGGCAGCAGCGTCGCGAAACTGCTGGCCGGGTTCCCGGGGGCCAGGGTGCAGCTGATCGACGTCGACCCGGAGCGCGCGAAGGTCGCCGAAGTGCTCGGTGTCGACTTCTCGACACCCGAGGACGCCCTCGGCGACTGCGACCTCGTCGTGCACGCCAGCGCGAGCGAAGCGGGCCTCGCCCGGTCGCTGGAACTGCTCGCGCCGGAAGGCGAGGTCATCGAGCTGAGCTGGTACGGCGACCGGAGGATCAGCGTCCCGCTCGGCGAGAACTTCCACTCACGACGGCTCGCGATCCGCAGCAGCCAGGTCGGCATGGTCTCGCCGTCCCGCCGGTTGAACCGGACCTACGCCGACCGCTTGGCGCTCGCGCTGCGTCTTCTCGCCGATCCGGGATTCGAAGTGCTGGTCAGCGGGGAATGTCAGTTCCGTGAACTGCCGGACGTCTTGCCGCGTCTGGCCGCGAATGAACCAGGAACGCTCTGCCTCCGTGTCACCTATCAGATGGAGGACACGCGTTAAGGGTTCGACCCGGGAGGTCCGTTGTTCAGTATCACCGTCCGCGACCACGTCATGGTGGCCCACAGCTTCCGCGGCGAGGTCTTCGGCCCAGCACAGCGACTGCACGGCGCGACCTTCCTGGTGGACGCGACGTTCCGCCGGTCCGAACTGGACGCCGACAACATCGTCGTCGACATCGGCAAGGCCACCGAAGAGCTCAAAGCGGTGCTCGCCGACCTGAACTACCGCAACCTCGACGACGTGCCCGAGTTCGCCGGGATCAACACCTCGACCGAGTTCCTCGCGAAGGTCATCGCGGACCGGCTCGCCGACCGCGTCCACTCGGGAGCGCTCGGTGAGGGCGCGCGCGGCCTCGAAGGGCTCACCGTCTCGCTGCACGAATCCCACGTCGCGTGGGCGAGCTACGAGCGTGCGCTGTGAGTGGCCTCCACGTCGTCCTGCCCAACGACATCGACGACGTGAGCGCGCCCAGCGGCGGCAACGTCTACGACCGCCGGCTGTGTGACGGCCTCGCCGCCGAAGCGGTGGAGGTCCGCGAAATCCCCGTGCGCGGGAACTGGCCGCGGCCCGACACCGAAGCGCGCAAGGTGCTGGCGCGCAAGCTGGCCGAGCTGCCCGACGGCGCCGCGGTGCTGCTCGACGGGCTGGTGGCCTGCGGGGTGCCTGAGGTGATCGCCCCCGCGGCGCGCCGGCTGTCGCTCGCGGTGCTGGTGCATTTGCCGCTGGCCGACGAGACGGGACTTTCGCCTTCGCTCGCCGCCGAACTGGACCGGCTGGAGCGGGAGACGCTCGGCGCGGTCGACGCCGTGGTCGCGACCAGCGACTGGGCGGCGCGACGGCTGATCGAGCACCACGACCTCGCCCCGCACCGTGTGCACGTGGTGCCGCCCGGGGTCGACAAGGCCGAAGTCGCTTCGGGGAGCCTGGACGGGACTCATCTGGTCTGCGTCGCCAACGTGACGCCGCGCAAGGGCCAGGGCTTGCTCGCGGACGCGTTGAAGTCGCTGAAGGACCTCCCATGGAGCTGTGAGTGCGTCGGCGCCATCCGTCGCGAGACCCGCTACGTCGAACGCCTGCGGCGGCACACACTCGGCGACCGGTTCACCCTCACCGGACCCCGGTCCGGCGAAGCGCTCGAAGCGACGTACGCGGCGGCAGACCTTCTCGTGCTGCCTTCGCGCGCGGAGACCTACGGCATGGTCGTCACCGAGGCGCTCGCGCGCGGCATCCCCGTGCTCACGACCGCCGTCGACGCCCTGCCGGACACACTCGGGCAGGCGCCCGACGGCAGTGTGCCCGGGATGCTCGTCCCCGGTGAGGACGTCAACGCGCTGGCCGCGGCCCTGCGCCGCTGGCTCACCGAACCTGACCTGCGTGACCGCCTTCGCGCCTCCGCACGCCTGCGCCGCGAGACGCTGACCGGCTGGGACGAGACGGCCCGCGGCGTCGCCGCCGTACTGCTGAGCGAACGGACGGCGGCATGACCAAGTACGCCCCCAGCTGGCTCCAGCTGCGTGAAGACGCCGACGCCGCCGCTCGCGCGACCGAGCTGATCGAGCCGGTGCGGTCCTTCTTGCCGGACCAGGACGAGGTCGTCATCCGGGATCTCGGCTGCGGCACCGGTTCGCTCGGCCGCTGGCTGGCCAGGCGGCTGCCCGGCCGCCAGCGCTGGATCCTGCACGACCGCGACCCGGACCTGCTCACCCACGCGCTGGCGCGCACCAGCCGTCCGGATCACGCTTTGGACGGAAGCGAGGTCACCGTCGTCACCGAACAGCGTGACATCACCGAGTTACGCGCCGACGACCTCGCCGGGACCTCGCTCGTGGCGGCGTCGGCGCTGCTCGACCTGCTCACCGCCGAGGAGATGTCCCGGCTGGCGGAGGCGTGCGTCGAGGCGCGCTGCGCGGTCCTGTTCACGCTGAGCGTTTCGGGCCGGGTCGTGCTTTCGCCCAAGGACAAGTTCGACATCGAGATCTCCGACGCCTTCAACGCGCATCAGCGCCGGGTGACCGGCGGCCGGTGGCTGCTCGGACCGGACGCGGTGGACGTCGCCTTCGGTGTTTTCGAACGTCTCGGCGCCACCGTGCGGCGTGCACCGAGCCCGTGGCGGCTCGGGGCGGATCAGGCCGCGCTGACCGCGGAATGGCTCACCGGCTGGGTCGGCGCCGCTTGCGAACAGCGGCCGGAACTCGCGGCGGACGGCGACTCCTACCTGCAGTGGCGGCTCGCGCAGTGCGCCGCCGGGGAGCTGAACGCGGTGATCCAGCACGAAGATCTCCTGGTGGTGCCCGCGTGAAACGGTTCTGGCCCTGGCTTCGGATCCTCGGCGCGCTCGCCATCCTCGGTGCGCTGGTCTGGCAGCTGGGCACCGGCGCGTTCCTGGCCGGGGTGCGCGAGGTCGACGCGGGCGGGATCGCCGCCGCGCTCGGGTTCGGTTTCGCCACCACGGTTTTCAGCGCTTGGCGCTGGCGCCTGGTCGCGCGGCGGCTCAGTCTCAAGCTTTCGCTGAGGAGTGCCGTCGGCGAGTACTACCGCGCGTTGTTCCTCAACGGGGTGCTGCCGGCGGGTGTCCTCGGCGACGTCAACCGCGCCGTTCAGCACGGGCGCGAGGCCGGTGACGTACCGCGCGGAGTCCGCGCGGTGGTGCTGGAACGCACAGCCGGGCAGATCGTGGTGATCGGCGCTTCGGTCGTCGTCGTGCTCAGCGCGCCTTCCGTGGTGCCGCCGCCGATCGACCGCGTGGTGACGGTCGCGGGGATCGCGGTGGTCGTGCTCGCGCTCGCGGCCGTCGTCACTGGGATGACGGCCGGGCGGCGATGGATCCACAGTGGATCGAAATGGCGCCGCGGGTTCGCCGTCTCCCTCGCCGACGTCCGGCTCGGCCTGCTGACCAAGGAGACCTGGCCCGGCGTGGGCCTGCTTTCGGTCGCCACCCTGGCCGGGCATCTCGCCCTGTTCGTCGTCGCCGCGCGCGCGGCGGGCGTCACCGCGCCGATCGGCGACCTGCTGCCGCTGATGATCCTCGCCCTGCTGGCGATGGGGCTGCCGCTGAACATCGGCGGGTGGGGCCCGCGCGAAGGCGTTTGCGCGCTGCTGTTCGGCGCCGCGGGTCTCGGTTCGGCGCAGGGCGTCACCGTGGCCGTCGTCTACGGCGTGCTCGCGCTCGTCTCCAGCCTTCCCGGTGCGGGCGTCCTGCTCGCGCGTTCTGTCAAGAGTCACCGAACAGTCAGGAGAAGCCCGATGACCGTCGAGAGGGTCGTGGAGACCAGACTGCCCACCCGGTACGGCGTATTCCGCGCGTACGGGTACCTGGACGCCGATGGCACCGAACAGATGGCGCTGGTGCACGGCGACGTCGCGACCTCGGGCACGCTGGCGCGGGTCCATTCGGAATGCCTCACCGGAGACGTGTTCAGTTCGATGCACTGCGAATGCGGCGACCAGCTGGCCGCCGCGCTGCGGGCGATCGTCGACGAGGGCGCCGGAATCCTCGTGTACGCCCAGGGGCACGAAGGACGCGGAATCGGCCTGCTCGCGAAGCTGAAAGCGATGCGGCTGCAGGACGAAGGGCTCGACACCGTCGAGGCGAACATCGCGCTCGGGCTGCCGGTGGACGCCCGCGACTACCGTGCCGCGGCGGAGATCCTGAACGATCTCGGCGTGCGGTCGGTGCGGCTGCTGTCCAACAACCCGGCGAAGGTCGACCAGCTGGAACAGCACGGCGTGCGAATCAGCGAGCGGGTGCCGCTGCTGGTCACGCCGAACGACGAGAACCTGCGGTACCTGCGGACCAAACAGGAACGGATGCACCATTTCCTGCCGCATCTGGACGCTGTCGAGCCGGTGGGTGCGGCGGGGAGCTGAAGGGGACTTTCCCCGCGTCTCACGCGGTGAAGGGCGCTTTCATCGCATGGGGCGGGCGAGCCCAAGGCAGCCGCCACAGACATTTCGCGGCGATCACGTGTCCGGAGTGGTAAAGAGGGTTATTGAGGGGTAAGGCAACGTGTCGTGGTCGCGGACGGGTCGATGATGGGGTGAAGGCTCCCTTCGCGCCGGTCACTCACCCGCCGCGGTCACTTCGCCGCCGGCGCCTGTGTCGCGAAAGCCCGCAAGTACCCCTTCCTCACCCTCACGGCAGACAGGAGGTCTTCACGGACCGGCGGAGCGCGGCACACCCACGCCACCTTTGCCTTACCGCGCACTAGAACGACCCGGAACACTCACGACCCGCTGTACCGACGGCCCACCCGCCCGAACAGGCGAACAGCAGCATGACCCACGGGGAAAGTCCCTTCAGCCGAGCACGGCCAAGGTGTCCCCGAAGCTCTCCACCAGTGACGCCAGCACCAGCCGCCCCTTCTCCGCCGTCGCCAGCGAAGGCCGCCCGACCACACCGGATTCCGCGTACGGGCGCAGACCCACCGTGAGCAGGTGCCGCCGGTCGTCGGCGAGGTGATCCGCCTCGGTGAAACCGGGCCGGACCAGCGAAGGATGCGCGTGGAGCAGGATGGACGTCTCCAGCTCGCCGGCGTGCATGTCGCTGTCCAGTGACGTTTCCAGCCCGGCCGCGTCGTGTGCGGCCTGCCAGCCTTCGACGCCGGGGAAGAGCGCCATCGGCGACGTCGATTCCTGGACCACGTTGGACAGGACGTAGTTGCCGCCGTGCGCGTTCACCAGCACCAGCTTCGGCACGCCGGACCGGCGCAGCGAGGCGGCGACGTCGTTCACCACGGCGTACAGCGTCGCGGCGGAAATGCTGACCGTGCCCGGCCAATCCGCGTGTTCGTGGGAGCAGCCGATGGTGATCGGCGGGAGCCGCAGCACCGGATACGCCGCGGCGAGGGCGTCGGCGATCGTCGTCGCGATCACCGCGTCGGTGGCGAGCGGGAGGTGCGCGCCGTGCTGTTCGAAACTGCCGACGGGCAGCACCGCGACCTCGGCGCCGCGGGCGCTTTCGTCGGCCGTCGTGGCCGTCGGGAACAGGTTCACGCGGGCTACGGTACCCACATGACCGACCACGCCGCAGTGTTGTCCGTTGCCCGCGAGGCCGTCGCCAAGGCGACCGGGATCATCCGCTCGATGACGTCGTTTTCCGTTGCCGCCAAAGGTGATCGTGACATGGTGACCGACGTCGACCTCGCCGTCGAGGACGCCGTCCGCGAGTTCCTGGCGCGCGAGACCCCGGAGATCGGCATCCTCGGCGAGGAGCGCGGGCATGAGGGCGACGAGGACCTGTGGTGGGCGCTCGACCCGGTCGACGGCACGGCGAACTTCGCGCGGGGGATTCCGCTGTGCGGCGTCTCGCTCGGGCTCGTCGACGGTCTGAAGAGCACGGTCGCGGCGATCTCCCTGCCGTTCCTCGACGTCACCTACACCGCTGTGGAGGGCCAAGGCGCGTACGCGGGCGAAGAACGTCTTACGGCGTCGAAAGCGACAAAGCTGTCCGACGCGATCGTGAGCATCGGCGATTTCGCGGTCGGCGAGGGCGCGGAGGTCAAGAACCGCGTCCGGATGGCGTTGCTGGCGGAACTCGGCGGCCGGGTGCAGCGGGTGCGCTTCCTCGGCTCCGCGGCGATCGACCTGGCCTGGGTCGCGGACGGCAAACTCGACGCGAGTGTCATCCTCGCCAACAAACCGTGGGACACGATGGCGGGGGTCCTGCTGGTGCGCGAGGCCGGGGGAGTGGTCGTCGACATCGACGGCGGCGATCACACGGTGCGTTCGGCGGCCACCATCGCGGTCGGGGCCGGGCTGCGGGACGAGATCGTCGCGGCCCTCGCGCGCGTGCGCGGCTGAGATTTCTCGCTCCGGATGTGAACCGACCGGGCGCCGTATCCGTGTCTCCAGATAAGGCGCCCGCATCTGGAGGTAACCGTGTTCACCTCGAATGTCCGCGTGACCGAACCGGTCGTCTTCGTCCTGCCGGGCGAAACGGAGGACGTCAGCGGTGAATACGACCGCCGGATGTGCCAGAACCTCCCGGCCACCGGCCTTCCCCTGCTGGAACTGCCGATCGCCGGGGAATGGCCGATGCCGGGGCCGCTGTCCCGGTCGAGACTGGCCCGTTCGCTCGCCGCGCTGCCCGACGACACCGTCGTCCTGATCGACGGCACGGTCGCCTGCGGGGTCCCGGAGATCGTCGTCCCGCACGCGCGGCGGCTCCGGCTGGCCGTCCTGGTGCACCGGCCGCTCGCCGACGATCCCGCGCTCGATCCGGCGCAGGCCGCCGAACTCGACGCCTGCGAACGGGAGACCCTGCGGCTGACCGGGATGATCGTCGCCACCGGGCCGTGGCTCGCCCGGCAGCTGATCGACCGCCATGACCTCGATCCGACCCGCGTCTACGTGGCGACACCCGGTACGGACGCGGCGCCGCTCGCCGCCGGGGCCGACGGCGTCTCGCGGCTGCTGTGTCTCGCGCCCATGACCGCGCGTCACGGCCAGGACGTGCTCATCCGGGCGCTTTCGATGGTCGACGAACTGGCGTTCAAATGCGTGTTCGCCGGTGCGACGCACCACGATCCCGCGTACGTCGACGAACTGCGCTGGACGGTCGAACGGCTCGGGCTCGGTTCGCGGATCAGCCTCATCCAGCCGCCGGAGGACCTCGACCTGGTCTACGACGGCGCGGATCTGCTCGTCCTGCCCGCCCGCGGCGGCACGTCCGGACTGGTCGTCGCCGAGGCGCTGGCGCGCGGGATCCCCGTGGTGGCCACGGAAACCGCCGGCGCGCACGACGCGCTCGGCACCGCGCCCGGCGGCGGTGTGCCCGGCATGCTGGTGCCGCCGAACAACCCTTCGGCACTCGCGGCGGCGTTGCTGCGGTGGTCGCTCGACGCGGAACTCCGCCATTCGCTGCGGACGTCGGCGCTCGCGCGCAGCAGCGTCCTCGAGGAATGGGACGTCGCCGCGGGCAGGCTCACCGACGTCCTCTCCCGGTTGCAGGCGGCGCCGCGTCAGCCGGTTTGATCATCGCCCGGAAGCAGCTATCGGCGGAGATCACCGGCTCGGTTGACTGGGCGGCATGCGAATCGTCGACCTTGCGTCCCGTCCCGATCTCCTCGATGCCGCGCTGAACCTCGGCGACGTCGGCGGTGAGTTCATCTACGCCGGGTTCAGCGGCAAGATGATCACGCCGGACCGGTTCCTGCGCCACTGGTCCCGGTATTTCCTGATCGCGCTGGACGACGACGGGGCGCCGATCGCGCGGGCCCTGTCGGTCCCGCTGACCTATCCGGCCGAAGACCGCCAGGAGCTGCCGTCGCACGGGTGGGACGAGGCGATCCAGTGGGCCGCGCAGGACCTCATGGACGGCCGCGCGCCGGACACCCTCTGCGCCCTCGAAGTCGTTGTGGCGCCGCGAATGCGCGGGACCGGCCTGTCCACGCCGATGCTCAAGGCGCTGAAGGCGCGCGCGGCCGAGACCGGGCTGAAGCGGTTGATCGTCTCCGTGCGCCCGATCGGCAAGGAGGACGAACCCGGCGTGCTCATGGAGGACTACGCCCTCCGGCGGCGCGAGGACGGGCTGTTCGCCGACCGCTGGCTGCGCACCCACGAACGGCTCGGCGCGCGGATGATCAAGGTGTGCCCGTTCGCGGTGACCATCTCGGGCTCGATCGCGGACTGGAAGGAGTGGAGCGGCGTCGACCTCGTCGACGGCGACAACGTGATCCCCGGCGGGATCGCGCCGGTGCACGCGGACATCGAGCGGGACTGCGGGGTGTACGTGGAGGCGAACGTGTGGATGGAGCACCCGTTCTGATCGGTTCAGTCTTCGCGGCGGCGGAAATGCTCGCCGTCGAAGACCATCTCGAGTGGCGGGAGCCGGATGGCGGGCCGCCAGCCGGCGCGGAAGGCGTCGTGAATGGCGCGGCGGACCTGCGTCTGAGTCGGCAGGAAGGCGTGGTGGTACGGGTCGAGGACGAGGATCTGGCCGTCGGTGCCGTCTTCCTTGACGCGGATCGCGCGCGTCGTCCGTTCCCAGTCGGCGTCGAGGTGCCAGAGGAACGTCTGGCCGTCGCGAAGCGAGACTCGACGGGTGTCCTTCTCGGGCCAGGCCATCGTGCTCGCTCCTCGTCGTCGCGTCGCGGGGCATTCCTCGCGATTTCCGCCGCAATCGTCGCACCGGGTCCGGTGTCGTCCTCCCGTGCAGCAGAGTGGAGCCCATGGACCTCGAACGAGTCGGCTTCGCCGGGCTGGGCAGCATGGGCGAGCCGATGGCACGGAACCTGGTGCGGGCCGGGATCCCGGTGCTCCGGTGGAACCGCACGCCGGGCAAGGGCGACCAGGTGGCCGACGTCGCCGACCTGTTCGCGCGCTGCGACGTCGTGATCCTGATGCTCAAGGACGCGGACGCCGTCGACGCCGTGCTCGGACGCGGTGGGCCCGAATTCGCCGGGCGGGTGGCGGGCCGCACGATCGTCCACATGGGAACGACGGCGCCGGGCCATTCCCGTGCGCTGGAGGCGGACCTCGTCGCGGCGGGGGCGAAGTACGTGGAGGCGCCGGTTTCGGGTTCGCGTGTCCCGGCGGAGGCGGGGGAGCTGGTCGCGATGCTCGCGGGCGACCCCGCCGTGGTCGAGGAGGTCCGGGAACTGTTCGGGCCGATGTGCCGGGAAACCGTGTACTGCGGGCCGGTCCCGAACGGGCTCCTGATGAAGCTGGCGGTCAACGTGCACCTGACCGCGGTCGTGACTTCGCTGGCCGAGACGGTGCACTTCGCCCGGGCGCACGGGCTGGATCTCGGCCTGCTCGCCGACGTGCTCGGCGCGGGGCAGCTCGCCAGCCCGATCCTGCGGGTCAAGGCGCCGAAGCTGGTCGAAGAGGACTTCGCGCCGCAGGCCTCGATCGCGAACGTGCTGGCCAACGTCGAGCTGATCGCGGCGGCGGCTGGGGAAGCGGGCCTGGAGCTGCCGCTGATCTCGGCGTCCCGCGCCCTCTACGCCGAGACCGCGCGGCTCGGTCTCGGCGAGGAGGACATGGTCGCCGTGATCAGGGCGCTCGACTCCCGCCCGCATCCAGAGGACTAAACGCGGTCGCTCGGGTGTTGTGAAGGGGACTTTCGCCGCATCAGATGTGGGGAAAGTCCCCTTCACCCCAGGCGCCGCCGCCCCCTGACCGCATTCAGAGGACGAATGCGGAGGGGGTCAGCCGCGCAGGGCCGAGGCGATCCGGCCCGCAGCGGCGAAGGACTCCTCTTCCGGCTCCCCGAGCAGGGGGAGCAGGATGACCGACTCGGTCCCGGCCGCGTACAGGGCGCGGATCTGCTCGACGCACCGGTCGAGCGGGCCGCTGATGCTCAGCCTGTCGATCCACTCGGGCCGCAACCGCCGGGCCAGGTCTTGGCGGTCGGTAGCGGCCTTCACCTCGGCCAATAGTTCGGCGCCGAAGTCCAGCGGCTCCAGCGCCGGACCGGAGTTCGGCCCGATCGCGGAAGCGACGTCGGACCGGGCGCGTTCGCGGGCCCGATCCTGATCGGCGTCGAGGGCCAGCCAGTTGTAGGCGGCGATCGAATGGCCTTCGACGCCGATCAGGTCCCGCGTCGCGCGGACGTACTCCGGGGTCGCCGGTTCGGCCAGGAGCGTCCCGTCGGCGACCCGGCCCGCCGCCGCGAGCGACTTCGGGCCGCGGACACCGGCGACGAGCTTCGGCGGCAGCGCGGGCGGGAATTCCAGTTCGACCTCGTCGAGCCGGACGTGCTTGCCCTCGAAGGAAACCCGCTCACCCGCCAGCAGCCGCCGGATGACCGTGAGCGTCTCCTCGAACGCGGCGAGCGCCGACTTCGGCCACGCGTCGATCTGCCGCATCCAGCTCGGTACCCCGTGCCCGAATCCGGCGATCAGCCGTCCCGGGTACAGCTCCGCCATCGCCGCGATCTCCATCGCCGCGATGGCCGGGTTCCTCGCCACGGCGGGCATGATCCCGATGCCGAGCGTGATCTTCTCGGTCGCCGCCAGCACCGCCGACGCCGTCGCGATCCCGCCCGCGTAAAAGCAGTCCTCGACGATCCAGACCTCGTCCAAGCCTTCCTGCTCCGCGCGCTGGGCAAGACTCTTCAGCCGGGCGGCGGGCAGCTCGCGCGGGATCCTGACCCCGAGCCGTGAAACCATGACGTTCTCCGTTCTTCAGACGCGCCGCAGCACGCGTAGCAGGTATTCCTTGCGGTTCAACGGGTTGTGATCGGTCCTCGATCGCGACGGCACCGCTCCCCGGACGGGCCGGTAGCCGTGGAACGCCGTCTCCAGCACACCCTCCCCTCGGGTCGCCGAGGGCAGGAGCTGGTGCACCTCATGGGTTTTCGCCGCCGGGATCTCGCCTTCGATCTCGGCCGTCCCGCCCTTTGTGAGCGTCGTCCGCGGGACGGCGCGTGCCCGCGCGAGCAGCGCGGTCACCGGGCCGAGCGTGTCGGCCGGAGTCTGGAGGGTGAACCGGTGCAGGGGTTCGTGCACGGTCGTCCCGGCCTCGCGCAGCGCCGCCATCAGCACCAGCGGCGTCAGATCGCGGAAATCGCCCGCGGTACTGGACATGCTCTTGTCGAAGGTGCCGTGGGCGTGGCTTTGCCTGGCGTAATAGCCGGAATGCGTCATCGTCACCGCGCAGTCGCGCACCTCCCAGCCGTGAATGCCTTCGCGCAGCGTCTTCCTCACCGTGTCCTCCACGGCTTTGACGAAGGAGTACGGCATCGAGCCGAGTTCGACCTCCAGGTGGAACGAGATCCCGCTCCCGGGTTCGACGCGCAGTCCGACCGTGGCCAGAAAGGGATTCGACGACGTGCCGATGAGCTCGGCGGCCGACCCGTTGCCGCGGAGGCGTTCGACGCAGATCGTGGTCGTCTCGCTGAACGTGACGTCGACGCCGTACTCGTCCGCGAGCGTCGCCTGTATGACCTCCTTCTGCACTTCTCCGTACAGCGAAACGGAAGTCTCCTGGCGGACCTCGTCGTGCCGCAGGCCGATCAGCGGATCCTGTTCGGTCAGCCGGGTGAGTGCCTGGTGCAGCGGTCCGCGATCGGCCGGGCGCACCGGCGAGACGACGGTTTCCAGCGTCGGCGGCGAGAACCGCGCTTCCCGCATCGGCGGCCGCGCTCCGAGTACGTCCCCGATCCGGACGTCGAGCCCTGAAATCTTCGCGATCCGCCCGGCGCCGGCCGACGCCGACGGTACGGCCCCGCCGTGGTCGAAAACGCTGATCGCGGTGACCTTTCCTTCGTCGTCACCGAGCGGGACCTTGTCGCGTACGGAGACGCTGCCGGAGAACAGCCGCACGTAGGCGATCTTCTCGCCGCCCGGCGCGCGCTCGACCTTGAACACCGTGCCGGACAACGGCGCGTGGACGTCGGCTTCCTTGGCGGGCAACAGGTTCTCGATGCCGTCGCGGAGCGCGTCGATCCCGGTGCCGGTGATCGCGGACCCGAAGTAGACGGGATGCGCGCGACCTTCGGCGACTTTCGCGGTGAGCTCGGCACGCAGCCGCGACGGCGTGAACGCGTCCGGGGCGGTGAGGTATTCGGTGAGGAAGTCCTCGTCGAGCGTCGCCAGCAGATCGATCACCCGATCGGGAGCCATCGTGACGGCCGTTGGCGTGAGTTTCTCGGTGATCTCCCGGAAAACGCGTTCCGGATCGGCGCCGCGGCGGTCCAGTTTGTTCACGAACAGCAGCACCGGGATGCCCAGCCGCCGCAAGGTCCGCATCAGGACACGGGTCTGGGCTTGGACGCCTTCGACCGCCGACAGCACCAGGACCGCGCCGTCGAGAACGCCGAGCGCGCGTTCGACCTCGGCGATGAAATCGGGGTGGCCGGGGGTGTCGATCAGGTTGACGGTGACGTCGCCGAGGGCGAACGACACCACGGCCGCCTTGATGGTGATGCCGCGGGCGCGTTCGAGCGCCAGGGTGTCGGTCTGCGTGCTGCCGTCGTCGACGCTGCCCGGCTCGCCGATGATCCCGGCGGTGTGCAACAGCCGCTCGGTCAGGCTCGTCTTCCCGGCGTCAACATGCGCCAGAATCCCCAGATTGAGGGTTTTCACGAGTGGTCTCGTCCTTGAGGTAGGCGGGAATTACCTGATGGAAGGACGTGGTCACTCGCAAGACGATCATCTCCTAGGCCGGGAACCGATCCCCAGGACTACAACACCCCCGCCTTGGCCCCGCAACCGAATAACGCGCGTGAAGGGGGCCTTCACGCGCAAATCAGGCCAGGTACTCCGCGGCGGCGCGGAGGCTGACATAGGACCCGCTGAACGTGTCGATCCGCGGGCCGTCGGTCTCCGGGCCCGGAACGCCGGTCTCGACCCGGATGTAGTCCACGCCTGCCTCACGCAGCCAGCCGAGGAATTCGCGGACCTCCGGGTGCCGGTGCGCCTCGCGCGTCACCACCACGAGATCGCGGGCGCCGTGGACGGCCTCGATCGCGGTCGAGATCCCGTCCGCGCCGACCTTGAGCGCCCGGGTGCCGGGCACGAGCTCGGTCAGATGCGAGCCGAGCCCCCACGGCATCGGGCCTGCCGCGATGATCGGCTCGGTCTCGATGTCGATCACCAGCGGCGGGCCGTCCAGCTTCGGCGAACCCTGGATCCGCAACGCCTTGCGCGCCGCCTCCAGGCCGAGCCGGTGATCCACCGGAGAGATCGGCGTCGACACCGGGGGAGTGCCGAGCGCGGCGACCCGCTCCGACGCCTCCACCAGCCGCTCCAGCGGCAGCTCACCGGACTCGACGGCGGCCGCGATGACCGCCGCGATCCGGTTCAGCTCGTCCTCTTCGAACGACACCCCGCCGAGGCACAGCGCGTCGGCTCCGGCGATCAGCGCCCGCACCGACGCCCGTCCGACGCCCTCGGTCTTGCCGAGTTCGCCCGCGACGGCGCCCATGTCCAGCGCGTCGGTGATGACCGCGCCGGTGAAGCCGAGCTCGCCGCGCAGGACGTCGGTGAGCGCCTTCGGATTGAGCGTCGCGGGCAGCTCACCCCACGCGGGCACGACGAGGTGCCCGGTCATCACCGCGCGCACCCCCGCCGCGATCGCCGCCTTGAACGGGACGAGTTCGATCTCGTGCAGTTCCGCCTCGGTCCGGGGCAGCACCGGCAGCGCGTGGTGCGAATCGTCCGTCGCCGCCCCGTGCCCGGGGAAATGCTTGGCCGACGCGGCCACGCCGTACTTCTGCAGCCCGGTGATGAACGCCGCCACATGCGGCGACGCCTTCACCGGATCCGAACCGAACGCCCGGACCCCGATCGAGGGATCCTCCGCCGCCAGCGTGAGATCCGCGCACGGGGCGAAACTGATCGTCACCCCGCACGCGGCCAGCCGCTCGCCGAGCGCCGCCGCGACCGAGGTCGTCAGCTCGACGTCGTCCGCGGCGCCGAGTGCGAGTGGCCCCGGCACGAACGAGCCGGTGGCGACGTCGAGCCGCGTGACGTCACCGCCCTCCTCGTCGATGCCGACGAGGACGTCGGGCCGTTCCGCCCGCAGCTGCGCGCTCAGCGCGGCCACCTGCTCGTCGTCGACCACGTTGCGGCCGAACAGGATCGCGCCGCCGAGACCGTCCGCCACCTTGCGGCGCAGCCAATCCGGCGCGGTGGTGCCGTCGAAGCCCGGTACGAGAACGGAAGCGGCGAGCTTTTCCGGTGAAGACAAGGATTACCCCTTCACTGCGCCTGCGGTCAGGTTGGACACGAGCTTGCGCTGGACGATGATGAAGAACACCAGCGCGGGCACGGCGTAGATCACCGACGCCGCCATGATGCCGCCCCAGTCCACGGAGAACGCCGTCCGGAACGACGAGAGCCACACCGGCAGCGTCTGCTTGTTCTGGTCGCGCATGAACACGAACGCGAACAGGAACTCGTTCCACGCGGTGATGAAGCTGAACACCGAGGTGGTCACCAGTCCGGGCGCGAGCAGCGGCAGCGTCACCCGGCGGAAGGCACCTGCCCGGCTGCATCCGTCGATCATCGCGGCTTCTTCGAGGTCGTACGGGATGCCGTTGACGAAGCCGTAGAGCATCCAGCACGTGAAGGGCAGCGTCGCCGCGAAGTACACCAGCAGCAGCGAAGGCAGCTGGTTGAGCAGCCCGGCGTCGCGCATCAGCAGGTACATCGGGATCAGCAGCGCTTCGAACGGCGCCAGCTGGGCGACGAGCACCAGCAGCAGGAACCCCTTGCGTCCACGGAAACGCATACGGGACAAGGGAACCGCGGCCAGCACCCCCGCGACGAGCGAGCACAGCACCGCGCCGAGCGTGACGATCAGGCTGTTGGCGAGGTAGGTGGTGAAACCGGGTTTCGTCAGCGCCGAGACGAAGTTCTCGAACGTCACCGAAAGCGGGACGAGGTCGTAGTCCGGGGACAGGACCTGGCCCGGGGTCTTCAGCGACGAGGTGAACATCCAGTACGTCGGGAAGACGAACAGCAGGGCGACGACCACGCCGAGCGTGCCGAGGCCGATCCGCTGGGTCAGGGACTTCCTCATGACAGGTCGGCCTCCTTCGTGCGCACCAGCAGCTGGACGTACCGGGCGGTGAGCAGGATCAGCACGAGCATCATCAGCAGGGCGGCGGTGGCCGCCAGGCCGAAGTGGTTGCCCGCGAGGCCCTTGAGGTACATGTAGACCGGCAGCGTCGTGCTGGCGCCGTCCGGTCCGCCTTGACGGATCGCCCACACCTGGGCGAACAACTTGAAGTCCCACAGCACCGACAGGAACGTGACCATGGTCAGGATCGGCCGGATCGCCGGCCAGCTGACCGCCCAGAACGCCTGCCAGGCGTTGGCGCCGTCGATACCCGCGGCCTCGTACTGCTCCTTGGGGACGCCGAGGAGCCCGGCGTAGAGCGTGAACGCCACGAACGGCACGGCCTGCCAGACCACCAGGATCCCGATGACGGTGAGCGTGCTCGGGCCGGTGGAGAACCAGGAATGCCCGATGAAGCTCTCGAAACCGAGTTTCGCGAGCGTCTTGTTCAAAATGCCGTACTGCTGGTCGAAGATCCACTGGAACACCGTGGTCGTCGCGACCACCGGGGTCGCCCACGCGAGGATCAGCGCGACCTGCACGATCACCCGGACCACCGGGTTGAGATGCCGCATCAGCACCGCCATGAGCAGCGCGAGCAGCAGGGTGAGGAGCACGACCGACGCGGTGAACACCAGCGTCCGGACGGTGATCTCCCAGAACTCCGAATCGGACAGGATCTCGGAGAAGTTCTCGAATCCGATCCAGACCATCTCCCCGGAGACCAGCTCACGGAGATCGAGCTTGCGGAGACTGATCCCGATCAGCTGCAGCGTCGGCCAGCCCAGCAGGACCAGGATCGCGACCAGTGCGGGAAGGATCAGCAGGTACGGCGCCGTCCGCTCGCCGAGGCGGAGGCGCCGGTTGGACTTCGGGGGTTTGATGCGCGGCGATGCCGGCGGGGTGGCCCCCGCCGGCATCGTCACATCTTTCGTCGTGGTCATCCGCCGATGAGCTTGTCGAGCGCTGCGTTGGCGTCGGCGGTCGCCTGGTCGAGCGTCTTCGTTCCGGTCAGGTAGGCGGTCAGCATGTCCTTGATCGGGTTCTGACCGGACTCGACGTCACCCCACTTGGGGCTGGTCGGCACGGCGCGGCCGTTCTTGGAAGCCTCGGCCATCACCTTGGTGAGCGGGTTCGCGTCGAGCGCGGACACGTCGGTCGAGGTACCGGGGACGTAACCGGCCTTGGCCAGCTCGGTCTGGTACTTCGGGGTGGAGAACAGCTTGACGTAGTCCTTCGCCGCGGCCGCGTTCTTGCTGTTGGCCGGGATGACCAGGTTCGAGCCGCCCAGGAAGACCGGGGCCGACTTGTCGGCGGTCTTGCCCGGGATCGCGAAGGCGCCCGACTTCTCCTTGATCTTCGGGTCGGTCTTCGCCGCGGTGTCGACCTCACCCGGGACACCGATCATCATCGCGACCTTGCCCGCGCCGTAGATGCCGGCCTGCTGCGGGGTGGCCTCGTCGGCGTCCTTCGGGGCCTTGGTGCCCGAAGCGTCGGTGAGCTGCTTGTAGAACTCGAGCCCGGCCTTCGCCTGCGGGGAGTCCAGGGTCGACTTGAAGGACTTGCCGTTGGCCTGGGCGATGTCGCCGCCCTCGTCCCAGATGTAGGACAGCAGCTCGTACCAATTCTGGCCGGGGTGGTAGAGGGCCTGGAACTCGGGGTCGCTGCCGAACTTGGCCTTGAGCTTGGTGATCGCGTCGAGCCACTCCGCGCGCGTCTTCGGCGTCGCGGTGATGCCCGCCTGCTCGAACATGTCCTTGCGGTAGATGACCTCGCGGTTGGCCGCGTAGAACGGGACGCCGTAGGTCTTGCCGTCGAACTCGCCCGAAGCCTTGAGGCCCTGCAGCCACTGCGCGCCGTTGAAGTCGTTCACGCTCGACGTGAGGTCGGCGAGCACGCCCTGGTTCGCGAACGCGGGGGTCTGGGTGTTGCCCAGCTCGATCACGTCCGGCGGGTTGTCACTGGCCAGCGCGGTGGTCAGCTTCTGCTGGATGCCGTTCCACTGCTGGATCTCGTACTTGACCTTGACGCCGGGGTGCGCGTCTTCGAATTCCTTGTGGAGCGAGTTCGTCAGTGCTTCCGGGGCGGTCCCCGTCATGAGCCAGACCGTGAGCGAGCCGTTCGAGGCCGCAGCGCTCGAATTCGTGCTGTCGCCACTGCCGGAACCGGCGCAGCCCGCCGTCGCGAGGGTGATGGCGGCGGCGCCCGCAGCCATCTTGAGCCAGCGCTTCACTCGTGCCGTCCTTTCGATGCCCGGCCACCATGCCGAGCTCCCACAAAATGGTGTAGACCAATGCGGGCAGCGTGGTACGTACCACTCCGACTGTCAAGCGGGTGGCCGGTTCGTTGTAAACGAGCCGCAATCTTTAACCTTGAGTGAGCGGATGATCACGCTGATGATCGGATTTCGGCATGCTCGTCAGCGCCTCGCGAGGCGGGCTGACATGCGGTTTTTCTTTGTCCGTCCCGGTGATCGGGGCATTCGGCGGGCGACCTTTGCGCCGTTCGGTGTAAGGGTGGCGCGCGTTCGCCTAGCGGTCGTCCTCGTCGTCTTCGGGCGGCTGGATCCCGAGCAGCGCGCGCGTCTGATCCTGGAGGAACCAGGCCAGCGTCGCGCAGACGATCAGCAGGATCAGCGGGAGGACCGGGCCCCCGTTGGCGAGGATGAACAGTTCCGTGACGCTCGCGCCCACCATGACGCCCGCCAGCAGCAGCGCCGACGGCCCGCCGAAGCGGGGGATCAGCAGGCCGATCGCGCCGGCGACCTCGAGCACGCCGGTGACGTACCGGAGCCACTGCCCGAGCCCGATCTCGGCGAAGGTCTGTTCGGTGTGGCCGCCCGCGAACAGCAGGTAGCCGCTGTAAAGGAACTCGGCGGCGAGCGCGATGCGCACGACCCACAGCAGGATCGAGCCGATGGACAGGCTTCGGGTACCGCTGGCTCCTCCGGTCATGCCGGGGATCTTTCTCCTGGTGAACGGGGCAGGCAAGCCGCGTAGTCGGTCCAGGTGGTCGTGAGTGGCGATTCGGGTTAGGACCAACCGTGTCCTGAGTACCTACTGGCGATCTCGCGTGACTGGATGGACGACTCACGTGATCCGACGGACGACACGCGTGTCTGAACGGACGACTCACGACGAAAGCTTCGCCGCGAGCGTGTCGTCCATCTGATCACGGGTGTCGTCCGCCCAATCACGCGAAGCCGCCGTCTCGGTACAGGTGGTCGTGAGTGGCGATTCGGGTTCTAACCCGAATCGCCACTCACGACCCACTGGACCGAGACGGCACGTCACTTCTGGTCGCCGAGCAGTATCTGTTCGAGCAACAGGTCGACGTCGCGGGCGGATTCGGCTTCGCCTATCCGGTGGAACGTTTCGGCGGCGCGGAGCGCGCGGCGGGCGGCCTCGCGGACCCGGCCGGCGGCGCTGAGCACGTGGGCGGCGACGTGGTCGAGCTGCGCGACGAGATGCTCCCTGGCGGGCACGGTTTCGGTTTCCACGGCGTGCACAGCGGTTTCCGCGGCGTCGAGCGCGCTCAGCGCCGCGTCGACGTCGCCGGACCGCAGCCGGGAAAGCGTCGCGGCGTTGCGGCAGGTGGCGGCCACGTACCCGCCGCCGATCGCCAAGGCCGCGTCGGCGGCCCGCGCGTAGAAGTCGGCGGCGTTGGCGCCGTAGCCGAGCAGATCGAGCTGTTCGGCGGCGGCCATGCTCACCGAGATGTAGGAGTGCCCGGTGTCGCCCGAATCGTGGAGTATTTCGGCGAGGACGGCGTATTCGTTGAAGGCGCGGGAAGATTCGCCGAGCGCGCGGTAGCTGTCGGCGTACATCCACCGGCAGCGGTGACCCCAGTCCGGTGACGCGGCGAGCAGAGCGATGGCGCGGGGCGCGACGTCGAGCACCTCGTCGTAGCGGCCGGCGCCGTGCAGTGCGGTGACGAGGACGTACCAATGTTCCGCGGTGTCCTTGCCTTGCGACGCGGAGACACCGAGAGACGCGTAGGCGTCGTCGACGGCTTCGGCGAACCTGCCGGTGCCGATCAGCGACAACGCCCGGAGGTGGCGGAGATGTCCGCGCAACCGTTCCGGGCCGCCCACAGGCAGCGTCGCCAGCATGTGCTCCACGAAGACGTCCAATTCGTCGAGCGATCCCGTGCGCTCGTAAGCGATCCGGACCTGTTCGACCGCCTCGACGGCCTTCTCGCCGACGTTCCCGACGATGAAGGCGTCCGTCGCCGACCGCGCGAGTTCCAGTGTGGTCACCGGATCCTCGCCGTCGCCGTTGCGCAACGACGCTTCGAGACACAGAAGAGTCCCGAGGAGCAAGGGATCACCCACCGCGCCGGCCCGCTCGGCGCCCCGCCGCAAGGCCTCGTACGCCTCGGAAGTGCGGCCCTGTCCGGAGAGCACGTGCGCCAGCCAGTATTCGCCCCAGCAGGCGGCGCGTTCGTCCGTCCCGGCGCGCAAGCGGGACGCGGCCACCGTCGTCAGCGCCACCCCGGTCTCGGCCTGATCGTCGAAAACGAGCCACAGGCCGAGCCAGCACTGGTTGAGCAGGAAGCGGATTTCGTCGCCCTGGCGCCGGAATCCGGCGGCGGCGTCGCGCAGCCGCTTCTCGGTGTCCTCACCTTGGAAGAAGATCGCGCGCAGTTCGCTCAGCCGAGGGGCGATTTCGTCCGGGACGCCTTCGATCGCGTCGAGACAGGCTCGCGCCTCCTCCGGTTCGCACCGGTGATTGTGGATCTCCGCCCGGATGACGAGTTCCTCCGCGGACAGTCCGGGCGGCGGCAGGACCGGCACCCGGGGGAGCGCCGAGGGCAGGAGCGGGACGAATTCCGCGACCGGTTTCGCGGCCATCTTCCGTTCGGCGTAGCCGGTGAAGTAGCCGGAGTGCTCGCGTCCGTCGAGTTCTTCGGCTTCGACGAAGGCCGCCGCCCGCATCCGCTCGTGCAGCCTGCTCAGGGAGACGCCGTCGTACGGGCCGTTGAGGACAAACGGGATCTCGCCGTATCCGGTTTCCGTCAACCGGCGGGTGAGCAGCGCCGCCGAGGCGAAGAACTCCAGCCTGCCGACGGCGTCCGAATGGTCGCCGACACCGTCCAAAAGCGACAGAAGATCGAGACCGGTGTGCTCGTTGCCGGTGAGGGCGCAGAATTCCAGCCGCAGCGCGTGATCGCCGTACCGGAGCGGGTCGCCGGACGAGGCCCTGCTCACCCAGCGATAGGTCGACGCGGCCTCGGCGTACTTGCCGGCGGCGGCCAGCGGCACCAGGGTCCGGCAAAGCCGGGTGATCTCGGCTCCGCCGGAGCCGGAGTCGTTCTCGCCCGCGCGACGTGGTTCCACTTCCATGGTCCTGCCCCCAGAACTATGACGTCGAAGCCGGATCTTAGCTCCCGGCGCCGCGTCATGAACCCGCTTTCGGGTGGTTCAGGGGAGACGGACGGCGGCGATCTGGGTCGCCTGCCCGATGAGCCGGTTCTTTTCGTCCCAAAGCTCCGCGACCTCGTCCATCCGGTCGCCGCCGAGTTCGCCCGCGCGCATCCGCACCCGCACCGGACCCGGCGCCGGGAGCCCGCGCAGGTACGCGGTGAACTGGACGGTCGGCGCCCAGCCCGCGATGCCGAGGTCGTAGGAGATCGGCGGTACCGGGTCGAGCGCGACGAGCAGGCTCACCGGATCCCAGTCGCTGCCGTCGGCGAGCCGCAGCCAGGACGAGATGACGCCTTTCCGGGACGGCTGTCCCACCGCGAAACCCGCCGCGGCCGGGTCGAGGCGCTGCTCGACGACGTCCATCAGGCCGATGCGGAAGCCGCCGCCGCCGTCGGCGGGCACGGGCAGGCAGTCCTGCTCCGGCGGGATCTCGACCGGGTCCACTCCGGACCACCACGCGTCGCCCTCGGTCAGGACGCCTTGGGTGATGAGCGCTTCGGTGCAGGGCGCGCCGCCCTGGCTCAGCCGGGCGCGCAGCTGGGTGAGGCCGCGGCCCTCGCGCAGCACCTCGACCTCCACGACCGCGGGGCCGGGCTCGGGGGCCACCGAGAACGAGCCGCTGATCGCGGTCAGATGCGGATGCGACGACACCTCGGCGGCCGCCTTGGCGAGTACGGCGAGGAGATAGCCGCCGTGCAGCTTCGTCCCGATCGTCCACTGTGGATCGAGCTCGGTGTCGAAGACCGGGTCGCCGCCTCGGCGGCGGAGGGCGGTCGCGGTCCGGAAATGCGCCATACCGCCAAGCTGACACCGTCAAGTTGACGGTGTCAAGTCAATGCTGGCAGCATCACGGCATGGGCGCGAAGCGGACGAAGGCGCGGCCGGGTGAAGGGGACAGGCTGCGCGGCGAGATCCTGTCCGCCGCCGACGCCCTGCTCGGCGAGGCGGGCACCGACGAGGCGCTGACGTTGCGGGCCGTCGCGCGCCGCACCGGCGTTTCCACGCCGTCGGTCTACGCGCATTTCCCCAGCCGGGACGCCTTGCTGGAGGCGGTCTGCCTGCGGGTGTGGGACGAACTCGCGCACCGCATGCGCGAGCACGCCGTCGAGGTCGCCGATCCGATGCGCGCGCTCAGCCGCCGCGCACGCGTGTACGCCCGGTTCGCCCTCGACCATCCGGTGCAGTACCGCGTGCTCCTGATGCGTCCCTCCGGCGGTTCGTCGCCCGGCGCGGTCGCCTGCTTCCGGTATCTCGCCGACGCGACCGCCGCCTGCGTACGGGCCGGGATCCTGCACGGCGAACCGGAGGTCCTCGCGATGGGCCTCTGGTCGGCGATGCACGGTTGCGTGAGCCTGCTGATCGCCCAGCCGGGGTTCGACTGGGCGGAGGAGCCGGAGGTGTTGATCGACGGCGTCATCCGGATGGCCGGGCTCGGCACGGCGCTCGCCTGCCGGGTCCCGCGGGACGCCATTCCGCCGAGTGCCGTACTGGCGGCTGACCTCGACGGACTGGCGGCGGGCTGGGCGGTGGCCACCGACCGGGCTGGCTAGGCTCTGCGCATGCCCGAGACCCCGACCGCCGCCGACCGGCTCCAGGTGCTCGAAGCCATCACCGACACGGAGCTGGGGCACCTCGGCCAGGACAAGGTGATGGCCACGATCCTGGCGCGCGTACGCGAGGTGCTCGGCGTCGACACCGCCACGGTGCTCCGGCACGACCCGGCGGCCCAGCAGCTGCTGGCGATCGCCGCTTCCGGGATCGAGGAAGAGGTCTACCAGGACGTGCGGGTGCCCGTCGGTGCCGGTTTCGCGGGCAAGGTCGCCGCGCAGCGCCGTCCGGTGATCATCGACCACGTCGACGAGACCACGGTGGTGAACTCGCTCCTGTGGGAACGGGGGCTGAGCACGCTGCTCGGCGTGCCGATGGTCGCGGGCGACGAACTGATCGGGGTCCTGCACGTCGGGTCGCTGACGCCCAGGGAGTTCTCCGCGACCGACATCGAACTGCTGCAGCTGGTGGCCGCGCGGCTCGCGCTGGCGGCGCAGATCGAACTCTCGTCGACCGATCGCGCGGCCGCGGCCGCGCTGCAGCGGAGCCTGGTGCCCGCGCGGCTGCCCGCCGTCCCGGGAATCCAGTTCTCCGCGCGGTACGTCCCGGGTACCGAACCCGGGGTCGGCGGTGACTGGTACGACCTGTTCGCGCTGCCGGGTGGACGGCTCGGCATCGTGATGGGCGACGTCGCCGGGCACGGCCTCAACGCCGCCGTGATCATGGGACGGCTGCGCAGCGCGCTTCGCGCCTACGCGCTCGAATCGGACGACCCGGCGGAAGTACTGTCCAAATTGGACAGGAAGGTGCAGCATTTCGAGCCGGGTTCGCTGGCCACCGTCGTGTACGGATTGGTGACGGCTTCGCGCGACAGCATGGCGATCTCACTGGCCGGGCATCTGCCGCCGGTGCTCGCGCCGCCCGGCGGGCCGTCGGTGTTCGTCGACGCGCCGGTCGATCCGCCGATCGGGGTCACCGGGCCGGGGCGCCGAAGAACTGTCGTCGAACTGCCGGCCGGTGCCGTGCTCGCCTTCTACACCGACGGTCTCGTCGAGCGCCGGGACCAGCTGATCGACGTCGGCCTGCAGCGGCTCGCGGGCGTGATCTCCGCGGACCAGCCCGATGTGGTCTGCGCGCGCGTAATGGCCGCGCTCGTCGGCAACATCCCGGCGCAGGACGACATCGCCCTCCTCGTCGCCCGGTGCGAACCGAACTGAGTCACCGGACCGGGTGATTCGCGCGGACGTTCACGGCCGCGAGTTCGACGGTCTTGGCGATCCGCCGCTCCCGGGTCTCCGGCTTCTTCGCCGTCAGGATCCATTCCAGGATCAGCCGCTTCGACGACGGCGGGAACTTCTCGAAGTGGGTGCGGGCGTCGTCGTCGGCGTCGAGCCGGGCGCGCAGGTCCTCCGGGACGCCGTCGCCGTCCGGCACGACCTGCCAACGGCCCTTCGCCTTGGCGAGGTCGATCATCGCCTGACCGCGTTCGGTCATCAGCCCTCCGGCGATCAGGCGCGCGGCCCGCTCGCGGTTGACCCGGCTCCACGTGCTCCGGGGGTTGCGCGGGGTGAACCGCAGCCGCGAGCTGGTGGCGTCGTTCTTGCGGTGCAGCCCGTCGATCCAGCCGAAGCACAGCGCCTGCTCCATCGCCTCTTCGATCCGGACGCTGGGGACGCCGCTGTCCTTGTGCCGGATGACCAGCCAGACCTCCTTTTCGGTCCCGGCGTTCTCGGCGAGCCAGGCACGCCACTCGGCGGGGGAGGCGGCGCTGAAGGTGGTCTCGTCCATGGCCGGGGTTCCTTTCGTCGTAATGTCTGTGACCATCATCGGAAGCAAAGTGCTCATCGAGTGAGTACTTTTCGAAGGGAGGTGGTCCCGGATGGAGATCTGGGTGAACCCGGCGTGTTCCAAATGCCGGTCCGCGGTTTCGATGCTGGACGAGGCGGGGGCCGAGTACACCGTGCGGAAGTACCTCGAGGAGCCGCCGACGGCGAAGGAACTGAAGGTCGTCCTCAAGCGGCTCGGACTCGAGCCGTGGGACATCACCCGCACCGCCGAGCCGATCGCGAAGGAACTCGAACTCAAGACGTGGGGGCGCACTCCCGTCGACCGTGAGCGGTGGATCGAGGCGCTGGCGACGCATCCGAAGCTGATCCAGCGGCCGATCATCACCGCCGACGACGGCACGACCGTGGTCGGGCGGACCCCGGAGGCCGTTCAGTCGGTGCTCACCACTCGCGAGGGGTGAGCAGCGACAGCGCCAGGATCACCGCCGCCGCCCCCGCGAACACCGGCCGCAGCCCGAAGACCTCCGCGAGCAGCCCGGCCGCCGCAGCGCCCAGCGGTTTGGTCCCCCAGGCGACGAGCCGGTGGCCGCTGGTGGCCCGGCCCAGCAGGTGGTCCGGGATGATCCGCTGCCGCAGCGAAACGACGATCACGTTCCACAGCACGACCCCGGCCCCGCCGAGGAAGAACACCGCGCCGATCACGTACGGATCCGTGGTCACCGCGGGAATCCCGGCGAAGGCGGCGCCGGTGAGCAGGCTGAGCACCAGCGCGCGGGAGCGGCCGAGCGCGAGTTCGATCCGCTCGGCCGCGAACGACCCCGCGAGACTGCCGAGGGCGATGACCGCGAGCAGGAATCCGTAGGCCTGTTCGGACAGTCCCATCGCCGACGACGGGCCCACCGCGTACAGCACGAAGAGCGTGATCACGGCGCTCGTGGCGAGGTTGAACCCGCCGACCATGACCGCCAGGATCCGGAGAATCCGGTTCTCCCAAAGGAAACGCAGGCCCTCGACCAGATCTTCGCGCACGCTCGTGCTCCGCGGCCGATCGGCGCGGAACGTGCCGGGGACGAAGAAGAGCGCGGCGAGCGCGACGATCCAGAGCGCCGAGGGCGCCGCGAACGCGACGGAAGCGCCGGCGGCGACGAGGAAACCGCCCAGTGGCGGGCCGGCGAATTCGTTGGCGGTGAGTTCGGCGGCGTAGAGACGGCTGTTGGCCCGCGTCAGCCGGTCGCGGCCGACGATCTGCGGGAGGATCGCCTGCGCGGCCGTGTCGTGGACCGTTTCGGCGATCCCGAGCCCCAGCGCGACGACGTAGAGCAGCCAGATCGACCCGGATCCCAGCGCGATCGCCGCCGCGAGCACGGCGACGAGCGCCGCGCGGACCAGATTCGCGGCGAGCATCGCGCGGCGGCGGTCGACGCGGTCGGCGAGTACCCCGGCGTGCAGGGCGAACACCAGCCACGGCAAGGAGGACACGGCCGCCAGCCCCGCGACCAGCGACGGCGACCGGGTGAACTGGACGGCCACCAGGCCGAGCGCGACCTTGACGATCCCGTCGGCCAGATTCGACAGCCCCGACGAACTCCACAGCCGCCGATAGGCGGTCCCCAGTGAGGTCACCGATCGAGGATCGCACATCGATTGAGAAAACTCCATCGATGTCTGCCTTCTCCATCGGTCGGCTACGCTGCGCCCATGGACGATCAGGTCGCCGCGAGGGTCGCGGACAGGCGGCGCGAAGCGACCGCGCGGGAGGCCAAGGCGCTCGGTCATCCCTTGCGGCTGCGGATCCTCCGGCTCTGCGGCGAGCGGGAGCTGACCAACAAGGAACTCGCCGACCGGCTCGGCAAGGACCCCGGCACGGTGCTCTATCACGTGCGGCAACTCGTCGAGGCCGGCCTGCTGGAGCAGGCCCCGGTGCGCACCGGGGCGAGCGGCGCGCTCGAAAAGCCCTATCGCGGTGCCGGCAAGACCTGGTGGCTGGACGGGCCGTTGAACGGCGAGGACGAAGACACCCGGTTCGGGCCGATCGAGGCCTTCCAGGACGAACTCCGCGAGGCCGGGCCCGGTTCGGTGCGGGTGGTCGAGCGGTTCGCGCTGCATCTCTCGCCGGAAGAGGCCACCGAACTCGACAACCGCATCCTCGACATCCTCGACGAGTACGTGGCGACCGACGGGCAGCGGCTCGACCGGCCGCTGCTGAACGGGATCTTCCTGTTGCACCGCATGGCCGAGTGACCTCGTGAGTGGCCGAAGTCCGTGAAGGCCTCCTTGCCTACTCTGAAGGTAGTGAAGGAGGCCTTCACTACCTTCAGAGATCGCGCGTGAAGGGCCCTTCCCTCGGCTCAGCCGAGGAAACTCGACCTTCACACCTCCCCCAAGTACATGAAGGCCCCCTTCCTTACGCCAGGCGCAAGGAAGGGGGCCTTCATGTACTTCACGGACTGGTGTGGCGTGAGCGAAGGCGTGACTCGCGTGATCAGGGACGTGACTCGCGTGATTGGAGGCCGCACTCATGTGTTTCGCCTCTGATCACGCGAGTTCCGCCTTCGATCACGTGAGTGCGTTGCTCAGGAGAGCTTGCGGAAGAACGCCCGGAGGTCCCCCACGAGCAGGTCCGGCGCGTCCTGCGTCGCCCAGTGGCTGCCGCGGTCGAATTCCTGCCACGAAACGATGTTCGCGTGGTCCCGCTCGGCGAAGCGCCGCAGCGGCCGGAAGTCGTAGGCGAAGCTGGCCAGCCCGGTCGGCGCGGTCGTCGGCTCGGCCGGGTGCTCGCTGTGCTTGTCCTCGTAGTAGAACCGCGCCGCCGAAGCCGCGGTGTTGGTGAGCCAGTACAGCGTGGCGTTGGTGAGCACGTGGTCGTCGCTCGTGGCCGACAGCAGCTGCGCGCTCCAGGCCAGCTGCCCGGTCGGCGAGTCGGCCAGCGCGTGCGCGAGGTTCTGCGGCGCGCTCTCCTGGAGTTTCGCGTAGCCGGACATGTCGTCGTTGAAGGACTGGAGGAACTGCAGGTACTCCAGTTCCTTCTCGGTCATGCCCTCGAACTCCGCCGGGTCACCGCTCGGGAACGAGAACAGCTGCGTGACGTGCACGCCGAGGACGTGCTCGGCGTCGACGCGGCCGACCTCGGGGGCGACGAACGAACCGGCGTCGTTCCCGTGCGTGCCATAGCGTTCGTAGCCGAGGCGGTGCATCAGCTCGGCCCAGGCCCGAGCCGTGCGGTACCGGTTCCAGCCCTTCTCGCGCGTCGGGCCGGAGAAGCCGAACCCGGGCAGGGACGGGATGACCACGTGGAACGCGTCCGCCGGGTCGCCCCCGTGGGAGCGCGGGTCGGTCAACTGGTCGATCAGATCGAGGTATTCGAAGACCGAGTTCGGCCAGCCGTGGGTGAGGATCAGCGGCGTCGCGTCCGGCTCCGGCGAGCGGACGTGCAGGAAATGGATGTTCTGCCCGTCGATCTCCGTGGTGAACTGCGGGTACTCGTTGAGCTTCGCCTCCCACTTCCGCCAGTCGTAGCCCTCGCGCCAGTACGAGACGAGCCGTCGCACGTACTCCAGGGGCACGCCGTACTCCCAGCCCGGCGTGACCGGTCCGCGCTGCACCCCGTCGGTCACCTGGTCGGCGGGCAGCTCGTTCGCCCAGCGGACGCGGGCCAGACGGTCGGCGAGGTCGTCCAGTTCGGCCTGCGGGACCTCGACGCGGAAGGGCTTGATCTCGGTGTTTTCGCTCATGAGACCAAGGTAGAGTCTCATTAGGAACATCCCGTTCCTAATGGAGGAGCAGTCTGAAGAAATGTTGGAAACTTCGGCACGATTACTCCGTTTGCTCTCTCTTCTGCAGACTCCCCGTGACTGGACCGGCACCGAACTGGCGGAACGCCTGGAGGTCAGCGCCCGCACCATCCGCAACGACGTCGAGCGCCTGCGCGCGCTCGGCTACCCGGTGGACGCGACCCGCGGCTCCGTCGGCGGCTACCGGCTCGGCGCGGGCGCCGATCTGCCGCCGCTGCTGCTGGACGACGAGGAGGCCGTCGCGGTCGCGATCGGCCTGCGCACCGCGGCCGGCGGCACCATCGCGGGCGTGGAGGAGACGTCGTTGCGCGCGCTCGCCAAGCTGGAGCAGGTGCTCCCGTCCCGGTTGCGGCGCCGCGTGAACACCCTGCAGGCGTACACGGTCCCGGTGCCGAGGGACGACCCCGGCCCGCGTGTCGCCGCCGAGACGCTCACCGTGCTGACGGCCTGCTGCCGGGATCATGAGGTCCTTCGGTTCGGCTACCGGACGCACGACGGTTCGGAAAGCCTCCGCAAGGTCGAGCCGTATCGCCTGGTGAACTGGGGACGCCGCTGGTATCTGGTCGCCTGGGACCTCGACCGCGGCGACTGGCGCACCTTCCGCGTCGACAGGCTGACCCCGCGCGTCCCGACCGGCCCGCGGTTCACCGCGCGCGAACTGCCCGAGGACGTCACCGACCGCGTGCGGCGCGGGGTGTCGTCCGCCGCCTGGCGATACCGTGCCGACGTCACCGTGCACGCGTCCGCCGAAGAGGTGACCGCGCGGATCAACCCGGCCGTCGGGACGGTGGAGGCCGTCGACGCGAACACCTGCGTCCTGCACACCGGCGCGGACAGCATCGAGACGATGGCCGTCCACTTAGGACTCCTCAACGCCCCTTTCCGAGTCACCGAACCCCCGCAATTGGTCGACTACTTGCGCGAGCTGGCCGACCGGTATCGCGACGCCACCGGCTAGCGGGCGAAAGTGGTCAGGAACCGGTCCCGGAACGTGTCCATTCGCCACACCGGCGCGTTCCGGTCCGGGTTCAGGCCGTCCTGCCAGTGCCACGCCGCGACCTTGTCGAGCACGGCCTCGTCCCGCGTGACCACGGTGATCGGGACGTCGTGATCCGCGCCCGCGCCGGCGACGATCGGGTTCGGCTGATGGTCGCCCAGGAACACGAGCACGAGGTCGTCGTCGCCGTACGTCTCCACGTACGAAATGAGCGATTCCAGCGAATACGCGATCGAGTCGCCGTACGCGCCGCGCACCTTGGCGGGGTCGGTGAAGACCTCTTCGGGCGTTTTCCCTTGTGAGGGCATGGGGTCGTAGACGGATCCGTCGCCGACGGCGGCCCAGTCGATCATGCGGGGGAGCGGCGTCCACGGCCAGTGACTGGTGACGAGGTCGATCTCCGCCATCAGTGGCGGACGGTCCGGCTTCGCGCGTTCGGCGCGCTGGAAAGCCGAAAGCGTGAACTGGTCCGGCATCGTGGCGTAGGAGAACCGCGGGCCGTGATACCCGATGTTCCGTGAGTCGTAGTAGCGGTCGTAGCCGTAGACCTTGCCCTCCGGCCAGTCCTCGGTGTGCGCGGGAACGACGCCGACGGTTTCCCAGCCCGCGCGCTTGAACGCACCGCCGAGGGTGAATCGGTCGGTCTTCACGAAGTCGTCGTAGCGGTGCTGGCTGTCGACCCACACCCCGGACTGGAACGTGGAATGCGCCAGCCAGCTGCCCGCGCTCGTCGTCGGCGACGTCAGGAACGCGCTGCGCGAGCCGTAGCCGGCGTTCTTCAGCCGCGCCGTCCCGGCGTCGAGGACCGCGTCGACCTTGGGCGCGATGTCCGAGTCCTGCACGGCCACCCGGCCGTAGCTCTCGATGAAGGTGAACAGCACATCCTTGCCGCGCAACGCGTTCAACAGTCCGGAAGACGGCGTGCCACGGAAGGTGTCGACGGCGACTTCCTCGGCGAAGGCCTGCCTGTCCCGGATTCCGGCCCGAACCTGGCGGAGGTCGTCGTAGGCGAAGGCGACCGCGCTGCGCGAAGCGAGAGGCTGCCCCGGAGCGAGCTGCGCGCCGGAGACCGCGCACACCATCCAGACCACACTGAGCACGGCCGTCACCCTGGCCGACGCCGTGCGCCGTCCGGCCACCACCCGGCTCAACCGCAGCACGGCCAGCGCCATCAGCACGATCACCACCGCCGCGAGCAGCGTCAGCCCGGCGAACGACGCGATCGCGCCGGCCCGGCCGATCGACGTGCCGAGCAGATCGACGCCGTTGCCGAGCACACCCCAGTCGAAAACCGGGTTGAACGGCCGGTTCAGCGCGAGCCCGAAACCGATGTCGATGGCCTTGAACACGGTCAGCAGGCCGAGGAGCGCGCCCGCCGAAACCGCGACGGTCCGCCGGGCGCCGTCGCGCAGCATGAGCACCACCGCCACCCCGAGCAGCGCCTCCACCGGCAACCGCACGAACGCCTCGGGGGTCAGCGTGTCGAGGTCGTCCGGCGCGAGCAGGGCGAACAGCACGAGGACGGCGGACAGGGTGGTCGCCGCGCTGGACGCGATCTCGCGGGCGGACGTCCGGTCGCCCGGCAGGCCAACCAGCGCGGGGCGCGTGAAAACCGACAAGGCGGGATTCCTTCCGGGTGGAGAAGCCTTCATCGGGTTACACGCGCGACGGACCCCGGCGGTTCAGCCCGAGCGCCAGGTGCGCAGCGCCCACCACCAGCCGACGGTGTGCCGCACGTGCGTACCGCCGTCGTCTTCCGGCGGGTCGAGCGACGCACCGGTGATCTCGCCGAGGCGGGCGAGCCGGTACCGCACGGTGTTCGCGTGGACGTGCAGCGCGGCGGCCGTCTGGTCGAGCCGCCGCCCGTGGTCGAGGTAGGCCAGCGCGGTCGAGACGAGCTGCTCGTGGAAGGGATCGCCCGGCGTCAGCGCGCTCAGCAGGGTGTCACCGAGCAGCGCCGCGAGCCCCGGCTGGGCGGCGAGCGCGGTCTCGACGGCCAGATCGGCCACCGCGTGCAGACCGCGGGACCGCGCGGCCGTCGGCAGCGCCATCACGCACAGCGCGTGCATCCCGCGGACCTCCGCGAGCGGGACGGCGGGGGAGACCACCATGAGGACGTCGTCGCCGAGCGCCGACGGAGCGGGAAGCCGCGGCGCCAGCCCGGTCAGCCGCCCGTCGACCAGGCCGAAGACGCCGCCTGTCGCGCCGAGCCGTCGTTCGACGACCCGCGCCTGGTACGGATCGCCGACGTCGGAGAGCAGGCAGTGATAGCGCCCGCCAGGGTTCAGCCCGGCGTTCGCGACCTCCTCGGCCGAGGGCGCCGTCGTGTCGCCGCCCAGCAACCGCCGCAGCACCCGGGCGCGGCTGTCGTGCACCGTCCGGGAGAGTTCGAGTTCGGCCTCGTGATACCCGGCGATGACCTGCCGTTCGAGCGCGCGCGTGTTCCGGTCGAAGTCGACCAGCGCCGCCAGCATGACGTCGTCCGGTACCCCGGCGGCCTTGCCGCGCTCGACGGCGATTTCGACCGCGCGGCTGCGGCCCGCCTGCACCCCGCGCAGCAGCGCGGCGAGCGGCACGCCCTGCGCGGCCCGGTCCGCGCCGAGGACGGCGGCCGCGGCGTAGTCCTGCTCCCCGGCGCCGCCCGGCCGGTCGAAGGAGGCGAGTCCGGCGGCGAGCACGATCGCGACGTGCCGCCGGTTCTCGCTCACCGGCAGGGTCGCGACTTCCGGCGACTCCGTGCGGGCCGCCCGGACCACCTCGTCGACGACATCGGCGTCGGCGGCCATCGTGGCCAGCACGTCGTGGAGCGACCGGTGCGCCATCGCCACCGCCTTCCCGCGCGGATTGTGCCCGGTGCACAACGAAGCCGGCGGTCCTTGGCGACCGTCCCCTACCGAGGGTGTCCGGCCGGTTGGTTTCCTGTGAGCTACCGAAAGGTAACAGGCCCTCGCCGAAAGGTGCGCGTGATGCGGAAACGCCGGTTGCTGGCCACCGTCCTCGTGACCTGCCTCGCCGCGGCACTGGGCTCGGCGCCCGCCGCCGCGGAAGACGGCCTGCGGCAGGTGCTGTTCGTGGGCAACAACTGGGAGGGGACCGCGGACGTCATCGCGCCCTCCGGCGACTACGCGAAGATCGCGCGCGTGAACATGGTGCCGGACAAGGACGAACGGCTCACCGAGATCTACCTGAACCCGATCAAGCTCGCGTTCTTCCTCGGTATCCGCAACGGTGTCGGCGAGGGACACGACCAGCTCGTCGACGATCTCTACACCACTCCGGACGGCCGCGCGGTGGTCGCGTCGCGCCCGAGTTTCGCCGACGTCGTGTCGATCGACCTCGCCACCGGCCGCGTCAACTGGCGGTTCCCGGTGTCGGGTTTCCGCTCCGACCACATGGCCGTGTCGCCGGACGGCCGCAGCATCGCGGTGTCGGCCTCGACGTCGAACACCGTCCATGTGCTCGACATCGAGACCGGGCGGCAGCGCGGCTCGTTCAAGACCGGCGACAAACCGCACGAGAACACCTACACCGACGGCGGCCGGTACCTGTGGAACAGCTCGATCGGTGAGGTGAACACCGCGCTCGACGCGCCGTGGCAGGACTTCACCAAGGGCGACCGGCGGCTCACCGTCGTCGACGCGACCACCTTCCAGCAGGTGAAGGTGATCGACATGCGTGAGCGTTTGGACGCTTTCGGGCGCGGCGATCTCTCCGACGCCGTCCGGCCGGTGGCCTTCACCCCCGACGAGTCGAAGCTGTACTTCCAGGTGTCGTTCTTCAACGGCCTTCTCGAATACGACGTCGCCACCGACCGGATCACGCGATCGAAGACGCTGCCGAAGAACCCGGCCACCAGCGAGGACCGCACCACCTGGGTCAACGACTCGCGGCACCACGGGCTCTCGATGAGCCCGGCGGGCGACAAGCTCTGCGTCGCCGGGACGATGGACGACTACGCGACCATTGTGGACCGCGCGAGCCTGCGGGAGGCGCAGCTCGTGACGGCGGCGAAGCCGTACTGGGCGACCGTGAGCGGCGACGGAAGGCATTGCGTCATCTCGGAAAGCGGTTCGGACCAGGTGACGGCGATCGACTTCGCGACCGGCGCGAAGGTGAAGTCCGTCCCGGTCGGTGACCACCCGCAGCGGATCCGGATCGGCCACGTGCGTACCGGTAGCCTGCGCGGGTGAGCGAAGAGATCTGGGCCGCACTCGGTGCGACATCCCTCGCGGAGGTACGACGGCGTGCGGCGGTGATCGACGCGGTCACCGAAATCGAGCCGATCGAGGTCGACGGCGCGGTGCGGTACGCCTGGAACAACGGTGGCGGCGAGTCGGCGGTCTGGTACTTCACCCCGGACGGACGAGCGCTGCTGCTGACCTTCGACCACGAGTCGGAGCTGAACCTGTTCGCCGAGGGCGACTACTCGGTGCAGGAGGCGCTGTACCGCGGCGTCCCCGAAGACCTCGTCGCGCTCGTGCGGGACCAGCCCGAGAACTACGAGTCGTTGAACCTCGTCGCCGAATCGGGGGCGATGATCCTCTACGCCGGCGGTGTGTTCTGGTTCGACGGGGAGCGATGGCGGCAGGGCGAGGGTTTCCTCGACCACTGTCGCGAAGAAGGCCTGGATCCGCTCAGCGAGTCGGGATTCACCTACTGCCTCGGCGACTACCGGTTCGGCGAGGAGTTCACGCCCGAGGCGATCGTCGGAGACCGTGCCGCCGACGGCTGGTACGAGGACGACGCCGAGCGGGAGAAGGCGCTGGCCGAGGTCCGGGAGATCTTCGCGCGGCTCGGCTGAGACGCCGCTCAGCGCACGATCATGGCTCCGCTGTGGCACCGTTTCGGGAATGAGCCTGCGCCTGGGTCCGCTGCTGCGTCACGTCGACGAGACGTCGGCGACGGTATGGGTCGAGACCGCCACCGCGAGTGAGGTCGAAGTCCTCGGTGTCACGGCGAGGACGTTCGAGATCCGCGGCCACCACTACGCGCTGCTGGTCCTGACCGGTCTCGAACCGGGCTCGTGCCACGAGTACGAGGTGCGCGTGGACGGCGAAAAGGCATGGCCGCCGGAGGATTCCGGCTTCCCGCCCAGCCGCATCCGCACCCTGCCCCGGAACGAGTCCCGGGTCCGGCTCGTGTTCGGCTCCTGCCGCAAACCGCACGACGGCGACGTCTTCGGCCCGGACGCGCTGGCCGCGTATGCCCACCGGATGGCCGCGGGCGAGGAAACCGAGTGGCCGCAAGCGTTGCTGATGCTGGGCGATCAGGTCTACGCCGACGAGACCACCGACGAGACGCAGGAATGGCTGAAGCGGCGTCGCGACACGTCGAAACCACCGGGCACGGAAGTGACGGATTTCGAGGAGTACACCCACCTCTACCTCGAAGCCTGGGGCGAGCCGGTGATCCGCTGGCTGCTGTCCACGGTGCCGACGTCGATGATCTTCGACGACCACGACGTCCGTGACGACTGGAACACCTCCCACACCTGGCGGCAGCAGATGCGCGCGCAGCCGTGGTGGCGGGAGCGCCTGCGCGGGGCGATCATGTCGTACTGGGTCTACCAGCACCTCGGGAACCTCGGCCCCGCCGAACTCGCCGAGGACCCGACCTTCCAGAAAGCCATCGCCTCCGGCGGGGACAACGCCGGCCTGCTCACCGAATTCGCCGACGAGGCCGACGACGACCGCGACGGCACCAAGGGCGCGCGCTGGAGTTACCGCCGCGACTTCGGCGGCGTGCGGCTGCTGGTCATCGACAGCCGGGCGGGGCGGATCCTGGTGGGCGGCGCCCGGTGCATGGTGGACGACGACGAGTTCGACTGGATCGAGGAGAACGCCGCCGCGCCGTGCGACCACCTGCTCATCGGCTCCTCGCTGCCGTGGCTGCTGCCGCCGGTGATCTCCCACCTGCAATCGCTGAACGAGCGTGCCTGTGCCCGTCCCGGGTGGCGGGGACGGCTCGCGGAGAAGATCCGGCAGGCGGGCGACCTCGAACACTGGGCGTCGTTCCGCGCGTCGTTCGACCGGCTCGCGGCGATGATCGCGCGCGAGGGCCGCCGGGACGATCCGCCCGCCACCATCGCGGTGCTCTCCGGCGACGTCCACCACGCCTACATCGCCGAGGCGCGGTATCCGGAGCCGGTGGCGTCGGCGGTGTACCAGCTCACCTGCTCGCCGGTGCACAACGCGATGCCGCGGCCGCTCAGGCTGGCTTTCGGCGCCACCTGGTCGGCCCGGCTGGCGTCGCCGGCGCGCCGCTGGGCGGAACGCGGCGGCGTCGCGCCCCTTCCCCTCGACTGGCGGAAGACGTCGGGACCGCATTTCGGCAATGTCATCGCGACCGTCGAGACCGACGGCCGGTCAGCCGTCACGACGATCGAGCAGGCCACTGGCGAGGGGCTCACCGAGGTGGCGAGGCAGAGGCTGGCCTGAGCCCGTTCCACGCTGGGTAATATCGGCCCGTGACAACCTCTGCCGAAACACTCGAGTTCCAGTCGGAGGCACGTCAGCTGCTTCAGCTGATGATCCACTCGATCTACTCGAACAAGGACACCTTCCTGCGGGAACTGGTGTCCAACGCCTCCGACGCACTGGACAAACTCCGCCTCGAAGCGTTCCGCGACAAGGAACTCCAGGCGGACACCGACGATCTCCACATCGAGATCGCGACCGACCCCGAAAACCGCACCCTCACCGTGCGGGACAACGGAATCGGGATGAGCCGGGACGACGTCGTGGCGCTGATCGGCACGATCGCGAAGTCCGGCACCGCCGAATTCCTGAAGAAACTGAAGGAGACCAAGGATTCCGCGGCCTCGCAGGATCTGATCGGCCAATTCGGCATCGGCTTCTACGCCAGCTTCATGGTGGCCGACAAGGTCACGCTGCTGACCCGCCGCGCCGGATCGGACGAGGGCGTCCGCTGGGAGTCCGAGGGTGAGGGCACGTACACCATCGAGACGGTCCCGGACCTGCCGCAGGGCACGTCGGTGATCCTGCACCTCAAGCCCGAGGACGCCGAAGACCAGCTCTTCGACTACACCTCGGCCACGAAGATCAAGCAGATCGTCAAGAAGTACTCGGACTTCATCACCTGGCCCATCCGGATGACCGAAGGCGAAGAGGTCGTCACGGTCAACTCGATGAAGGCACTGTGGGCGCGCCCGTCGTCCGACGTCACCGAGGACGAGTACAACGAGTTCTACAAGCACGTCGCGCACGACTGGAACGACCCGCTGGAGACGATCCGGCTCCAGGCCGAGGGCACCTTCGAGTACCAGGCGCTGCTGTTCCTGCCGGGACACGCGCCGCTCGACCTGTTCATGCGGGAGCGCAAACGCGGCGTCCAGCTGTACGTGAAGCGCGTCTTCATCATGGACGACTGCGAAGCGCTGATGCCGGAGTACCTGCGCTTCGTGAAGGGCGTCGTCGACGCGCAGGACCTTTCACTCAACGTCTCGCGCGAGATCCTGCAGCAGGACCGGCAGATCCAGCTGATCCGCCGTCGCCTGGTCAAGAAGGTGCTGTCGACGGTCAAGACCCTGATGGCCGACGAGAACCGCTACAAGTACGACACCTTCTGGAAGGAGTTCGGCCGCGCCGTCAAGGAAGGCCTGCTGGACGACCACGAGAACCGCACCGCGATCCTCGACATCTGCTCGTTCGCCTCGACGAACGACCCGGAGAAGCTCACGTCGCTGCGTGAGTACATCGAGCGGATGAAGGACGGCCAGGAGCACATCTACTACCTGACCGGTGAGTCGCGGCAGAGCATCGAGAACTCCCCGCATCTGGAAGCCTTCCAGGCCAAGGGTTACGAGGTGCTCGTGCTCACCGACCCGATCGACGAGATGTGGGTCGACGCCGTCGCCGGCTACGAGGAGAAGCAGTTCCAGTCGGTCGCGAAGGGCGAGGTCGAACTCGACTCCGACACCACCGACGAGCAGAAGGAAGAGTTCTCCGGGCTGCTGACCTGGCTGACGAAGACGCTCGGGGAGCAGGTCAAGGAGGTCCGGCTTTCGTCGCGGCTGACGACGTCGCCCGCCTGCATCGTCGGCGACACGAACGACGTCACCCCGACGCTGGAGAAGATGTACCGCGCGATGGGCCAGGAGCTGCCGCAGATCAAGCGGATCCTGGAACTGAACCCGGGGCACCCGCTGGTGTCCGGGCTGCGGTCCTCGTTCACCGAGAAGGGCGAGTCCGAGGGGCTCGCGGAGACCGCGGAACTGTTGTACGGCATGGCTTTGCTCGCCGAAGGCGGCGAACTGGCCGACCCCGCGCGCTTCACGAAGCTGCTCGCCACGCACCTCCAGAAGACCCTGTAGTTCCGTGGGCCGAAGGGGCCCTTCACCGCATCGCATGCGGTGAAGGGCCCCTTCAGCCCAGGCGACCCGTGGGGGCCGATCGTGGCCTGAACTGTCCACAAGGGACGCCGAGACTGATTCGATGCCCGATTTGGACGCTTTGTACTGAGGTCGTGAGTGCTAAAGAGGGTTAGAACGACCATCGCCACTCACGACCCCCGGGCAATACTGCGCAAAGTACCCAAATTGGACGCTTTGATCTCGAAAAGTGACCTTTTTGGACAGTCCGGGGACGCTAAGCCTCAGTGGTGAGCCCGCTCGCACCGCCGACTCCACCACGCACCTTCGCCTTCCCGGCATCCTGACGGCTCGCTACGGCCGGGTCTTCCAGAGCACCAGCACGAAGTACGGCGTCCCGACCATCGCGATGACCAGACCCGCCGGGATCTGGGCGGGCGCGATGACCGTCCGCCCCAGCGTGTCCGCGACGCTCACCAGCAGCGCACCGAGCGCCGCGGCCACCGGGACGACCCGCCCGTGCCGTCCACCGACCAGCGAGCGCGCCAGATGCGGTGCGACCAGACCGACGAAGACGACCACGCCGATGGCGGACACCGCCGTGGCCGCCAGGATCCCGGACGCCGCCAGCACCACCAGCCGTGACCGTTCGATGCGCACCCCGAGCACACGCGGAGTGTCCTCGTCGAGGGCGTGCAGGTCGAGTTCCCGGCGCTTGATCCACAGCAGCGGCGTCAGCGCGACGAGCGCGAGCGCGACCGGCACGACCTGCTCCAGCGTGCGGCCGTAGGTCGAACCGGACAGCCAGGTCAGCGCCTTGGCCGAGTTCCACGGGTCGGAGACCACGATCAGCAGCGTGATCAGCGCCATCCCGGCCGACCAGACCGCGATGCCGATGATCACCAGCCGGTCCGAATCCAGCCCCGACCGCCACGCGAGCCCGTAGACCAGCAGGAACACCACGGTCGCGCCGACGCCGGCGGCACCGGCGATCGACCAGGCGCCGACCGCGGGGACGATGGTGATCAGCGTGATCGCGCCGAGCCCGGCGCCCGCGGTGATGCCGAGCAACCCGGGTTCGGCGAGCGGGTTGCGGCTGACCGACTGGATCCCGCAGCCGGACACGGCCAGCGCGGCACCGGCGAGCAGCGCGGCCAGCACCCGCGGAAGGCGCTGGTCCAGCACGAAGGTGAGCGCGGTCCCGGTGTTGCCGGTGACCCAGTTCGCGAGATCGCCGAGCAGCACCAGGCGGTCGCCTAGCATCAGGCCCACCACCGGGACGACAGCGAGGAGACCCACCAGGACGACCGAAATGAGCACGAGCCGCCGGGTCGATCCGGCGACCCCGACCCGCCCGGCCGGAGCGGGACGGCGCGAGCCGCTTCCCCGGCCGCGCCGTGCCAGCCACACCATCACGACGGCGCCGACGATCGTGGTCACCACCCCGGTCGGCACCCGCACGGCGGCGGCCGAGCCCATGATCGCCCGCAGGACGACGTCGGCGCCGAGCACCGTGACAACGCCGACCAGCCCGGAAACCGGCAGCAGGGCACGATGTTTGGCGATCGGCAGCAGCAGCCGCGTGATCACCGGCGCGCTCAGCCCGACGAACCCGACCGGTCCGGCGACGGTCACCGCCGCCGCGGTCAGCGCGACGGTCAGCACGATCGCGGTGACCCGCGTGCGGCGGACGCGCAGGCCGAGCACGGTCGCGTTGTCGTCGCCGAGGGCGAGGATGTCGAGCCTGCCGCCCATCGCGATGAGCGCCACCACGGCGATCACCACGATCGGCGTCATCTGGGCGGTCGCGCGCAGGTCGGCCACCGTCAGTGAACCGCTGCCCCAGGCGAACAGCCCGCTCGTCTCCTCCTCGAACAGGAGCAGCAGCAGGACGGTCACCGACTGGAGCGCCAGCAGCATCGCCGAACCGACGAGCACCAGCCGCGGGCTCGCGGCACCGCCGCCCGCGAGACCGAGGACGACGACGGCCGCGGCGAGCCCGCCCACGAACGCCGCCCCGCCCACCGGCACGAGCGGCAGCGAGAGCCCGAACGCGGAGATGGCGACCACGGCGAAATGCGCGCCCGCGTTGACCGCGAGCGTGTCCGGCGAGGCGAGCGGATTCCGTGCCACGGACTGCATTCCCGCGCCCGCGACACCGAGCGCGATCCCGAGCAGCAACGCGGCGAGCAGCCGGGGGACGCGCGCACCTTCCAGCACCGCGAGGGTTTGCGCGTCGCCCTGGCCGAAGATCGCCTTCACCACGTCCAGCGGACCGGACGTCGAAGTGCCCTGGGTCAGGTGGATGCCGGCGAGGACGGCGATGAGTACCACCAGCCCCGCCGACACCGCGATGGTGCGGGCACGCATCAGGTCGTGACTGCCTTCACGATCTGGTCGGCGGTCATGATGATCGACTTCGGTCCGCCGAAGGTCCAGGTGCCCGCGTCGAGCTTGTGGATCTTCTTCGACACCACGAACGGCAGCCGCTGGTAGACGGCGTTCTGCGCGAGCCCGGTGGTGAAGACGTCTTCCTCGGAAGCGCTGTAGAACAGGACGGTCTTCGGGTCGGTGATCGCGGTCAGGCCCTCGACGTCGGTCTGGCCGAGCCCCCACTGCGGGTCGACCTTGCCGGTCCAGGCGTTCTTCAGGCCGACGGCCTCGGCGGTGTCGGAGACCAGGGAACCCTTGCCGAACGGGCGGATGCTGACGGTGCTGCCTTCGAGGTAGCCGTCGGCCATCAGGAACGGGGTGCCCGCGGCGCCCTTGGCCTCGACGGCCTTCTTGCCCTCGGCGAGTTTGGCGTCCATTTCGGACAGTTGCTTGTCCGCCTCGGCCTCCTTGCCGACCGTTTTGGCGATCAGCTTGAAGTCCTCGCGCAGGCGGTCGAAGTTCCGGCTCGCGTCACTGGACTTGGTCACCACGACCGGCACGTACTTCTCGATCTGCGGGACCAGCGTCGAGTCGCGCTCGTCGGCGATGATGACGACGTCGGGGTTCAGCCCCACGATCGCGTCGACGCTGGGCTCGTTGCGTTTGCCGACGTCCTTGACCTCCGGGGTCAGGGGAGCGGCCTTGTCCCAGACGTTGTAGCCCGCGACGTCCGCGGCGCCGACCGGCATGACACCGAGCGACGCGACCATCTCGGCCTCGCCCCACTCCAGCGCGACCACGCGCTTCGCCGGGGCCTTGAGGGTGACGGCCTTGCCGCGCGCGTCGGTCACCGTGACCGGTCCGCTCGCGGCGGCGGATTCGCTCGGCGCGGCCGCGGTGTTCTCCGTGGTGCCGCACGCGGACAACAGCAGGGCCGTCGCCGCGACGAGGGCGGCAGGGGTCAGCAAACGCATGGTTCTTCCTGGATTTCTCAGGCGGGCCTGGGCGAATGCCGCCCGAGTGGCCTGCAGTGGATCGCGCCCGTCACCGGGTCGTTCGCGACGTGGACGGTGACGCCGTAGGCCTGGGAGAGGTGCTCGGAGGTGAGCACCTGCCCGATGTCACCCGTGGCCACGATGGTTCCCTCGCTCAGCAGGACGACCTCGTCGGCGATGATCGCCGCGTGGTCGAGGTCGTGCAGCACCACGCCGACCGCGACGCCTTCGTTGGCCAGATCGCGGACGACGTCGAGGATCTCGACCTGATAGCGCAGGTCGAGATGGTTGGTGGGCTCGTCGAGCAGCAGCACCGAGGTCTGCTGCGCGAGGCAGGAAGCGAGCCAGACGCGCTGGAGCTCGCCGCCGGAGAGCTCGTCGACACCGCGTTCGGCCATCGCCGTCACGCCGGTGAGCTCCATCGCGCGGCGGATCGCGGCGGCGCCGTCGATGTCGACCCCGCGCCAGCCGGAGCGGTACGGGTACCGGCCGTAGGAGACGACGTCGCGCACGGAGACCCCGCTCGGGGTGGGCCGGTGCTGCGTCAGCAGCGTGACCTGACGGGCGAATTCCTTGCCGGACAACGCGTTGCCGCCCCAGACGGCGCGCTCTCCGAGCCGGACGCCGCCCTCGCGGGGCTTGTGCAGCCGCGCCAGCGAACGCAGGAGCGTCGACTTGCCGGAGCCGTTCGGCCCGACCAGCGCGGTCACCGTGCCGGCGCGCAAGGACAGGGACACCCCGTCCACCACGGCCCGCTCTTGGTGCGCGAGCACCAGGTCATGGCCGGTGAGCAGCGCGTCTTCCGTAGACATGAGGGGAGCCTAACCTAAGAGGCGGTCCAGACCCATGTCACGAGAGACACAGAGCGCGGGGTGATTGTCCGGTTACGCCGCCGCCCGTGCCGTCTCCCGGCGACGCTTGGCCAGCCGCTTCCCGACGATCCCGTGCCGCGGCCCGAACAGGTACACCAGCGTGAACCCGGCGCCCTGCACCAGCACGATCATCCCGCCGGACGCGGTGTCGAGGTGGTAGCTCAGGTACAGCCCGGCCACCGCCGCGAGCACCGAGAACGACGGCGCGATCACCAGCATGCGGCCGAACCGGTCGGTCAGCAGGTACGCCGTCGCGCCGGGGATGATCAGCATCGCCACCACCAGGATCACGCCGACCACCTGCAGCGCCACCACCGCCGTCAGCGCGAGCAGGCCGAGCAGCGCGGCGCCGAGTACGCGCGGGTTGAGCCCGATCGCGTGCGCGTGCGTGGGATCGAAGGCGTACAAGGTGAAATCGCGGCGTTTGAGCACCAGCACGGTGAGTGTGATCGCGCCGAGGACGCCGATCTGGATCAGATCGGAGGTGTCGACGCCGAGCAGGTTGCCGAAGATGATGTGGTTCAGGTCGGTCTGGCTCGGCGTCACCGAGATCAGCACCAGCCCGAGCGCGAACAGCGTGGTGAACACGATGCCGATCGCGGCGTCCTCCTTGACCCGGCTGGTGTCCCGGACGACGCCGATCAGCGCCACGGCGAGGAAACCGAAGACCACGGCGCCCAGCGCGAAGGGCGCGCCGAGGACGTACGCGAGCACGACGCCGGGCAGTACCGCGTGCGAGACCGCGTCACCCATCAGCGACCAGCCGATCAGCACCAGCCAGCAGGAGAGCACCGCGCAGACCGCGGACGCGACGACCGTGGACGCCAGCGCCCGCACCATGAAGTCGTAGCTCAGTGGTTCGAGGAACAGGTCGTAGAGACTCACGCGGGTTCTTCTTCCCGTTGCAGGACGTCGAGTCCGAAGGCCAGCGCGAGGTTCTCGGGGCGGAGCACCTCGCCGGGGGAGCCGTGCGCGAGCACCTTGCGCATCAGCAGGATCGCCTCGTCGGCCAGGCCGGGCAGCGCGTGCAGATCGTGGGTGGAGATCAGGACCGCGGCGCCGCCGGCCGCGAGTTCCTTGAGCAGCCGGGTGATCGTGGCCTCGGAGCGCTTGTCCACGCCGGCGAACGGCTCGTCCAGCAGCAGGACACGTGCGCCCTGCGCGATCCCGCGCGCGACGAACGCGCGCTTGCGCTGCCCACCGGACAGCTGGCCGATCTGGCGTCCGGCGAGGTCGGTCAGTTCGACCCGCTCCAGCGCGTGGTCGACGGCTTCGTGGTCAGCGCGACGCGGACGGCGGGTGAAGCCGAGCCGTCCGTAGCGGCCGGTCATCACGACATCCCGCACGGACAACGGGAACGACCAGTCGACGTCCTCACTCTGCGGCACGTACCCGATCACGCCGGTCTTACGCGCGCGGACGGGGGTGCCGCCGTCGATCGAGACCGTGCCGGCGTCCGGCCGGACCATGCCCATGATCGTCTTGAACAGCGTCGACTTGCCGGAACCGTTCATCCCGACCAGCCCGCAGACGCGGCCGTGGTCGAGGGTGACGTCGACACCGTCGAGCGCGAGGACGTCGCCATAGTGGACGGTGACGCCTTCGACGCGGATCGCGGCCGTCACGGTTTCGCCCCGGTGAGCGCGGCGACGATCGTCTTCGAGTCGTGGCGGATGAGGTCGAGGTACGTCGGCACCGGACCTTCCGGCCCGGACAGGGAATCGACGAAGAGCACGCCGCCGAACGCGGCCCCCGTCGCGGAGACGACCTGCTGCATCGGGGCGTCGGAGACGGTCGACTCGCAGAACACCGCGGGGACCTTGTTCTCCTTGACGAACTCGATGGCGCGGGTGATCTGCTGCGGGGTCGCCTGCTGTTCGGCGTTGACCGCCCAGATGTACCGCTCGGTGAGACCGGTGTCGCGCGCGAGGTAGGAGAAGGCGCCTTCGCAGGTCACCAGGGCGCGTTCGTTCTTCGGCAGGGTGCTCAGCGCGTTCGTCATCTCGTCCTGCACCTCCTGCAGTTTCGCCTTGTAGGCATCGCCGTTGGCCTTGAACACGGCGGCGTCGCCGGAGGAGAGCTCGCTGAACGCCTTCACCATGTTGTCCACGTAGATACCCACATTTTTCGGGGACATCCACGCGTGCGGGTTCGGCTTTCCCTGATAGGCGTCTTCGCCGATGGCGATGGGCTGGACGCCCTCGCTGACGACCTTGTGCGGAGCGTCGCTCTCCTTGACGAACCGGGCGAACCACGCCTCCAGGTTCAGTCCGTTGTCGAGGATCAAGTCGGCCTTCGCGGCCTTCTTGATGTCGTCCGGCGTGGGCTCGTAGCCGTGGATCTCCGCGCCGGGTTTGGTGATCGACTCGACCTTCAGCTTGTCGCCCGCGACGTTCGAGGCGATGTCCGCCAGCACCGTGAACGTCGTCAGCACCACGGGCCGCTTGTCGTCCGTGCTGTCGGCGGGACCGCCGCACGCGGACAGGACGAGTGCCGACGCCGCCAGCGCGCACACGGTCTTGCGCAGATTCGCCATTCCGCGAGTCTAGAGTTCGGCGTGCCGAACTTCCAACTCACGTGTGCCTTAAATCTCGGTCGCGGTCCGGTCCCGCTCCCGTACGGACTCCAGCAGTAGCTGGGAAACGTCGCGCACGGTGACGTTCTCGCCACGCTTTTCGCTCTGCCGCTGCACGAGGCCGTCGTTCAGCATCACGCGGCAGAACGGGCAGCCGGTGACGATCGTTTCGGCGTCCGTGCCGAGCGCTTCGTCGACGCGTTCGAGGTTGATGCGCTTGCCGATCTGCTCCTCCATCCACATCCGCGCGCCACCGGCGCCGCAGCACAGCGAGCGGTCCGCGTGCCGGGGCATCTCGCTGAGCGTCGCGCCGGTCGCGCCGACGAGCTCGCGGGGCGGCTCGTAGACCTTGTTGTGGCGGCCGAGGTAGCACGGGTCGTGGTAGGTCACCGGGCCGGCGTCGACCGGTTTGACCGGCGTCAGCTTGCCCGCGCGGACGAGCCGGTTCAGCAGTTGCGTGTGGTGCAGGACCTCGTAATGCCCGTCCAGTTGCGGGTACTCGCGGCCGAGGGTGTTGAGACAGTGCGGGCAGGTGGTGACGATCTTGCGCGTACCCGGTTCGCGGCCCTCGAACACCGCGTTTAGCGTCTCGACGGTCTGCTGCGCGAGCATCTGGAAGAGGAACTCGTTGCCGGAGCGGCGGGCGGGGTCCCCGGTGCACGACTCGTCGGTGCCGAGGATCGTGTACTTCACCCCGGCCAGATGCAGGAGTTCCGCCGTGGCGCGGACGGTCTTGCGGGCGTTGTCGTCGAACGCGCCCGCGCACCCGACCCAGTAGACGTACTCGACGTCGTCGGCGAGTTCACCGTCGAAGACCGGCACCTCGAAGCCGAGGTCCTTCGTCCAGGCGAGCCGGTCGGAGTTGTTCTGGCCCCAGGGATTCCCCTTGGTTTCGAGGTTCTTGAACAGCACGCCGAGCTCGCTCGGGAAGGCGGACTCGATCATCACCTGGTAGCGGCGCATGTCGACGACGTGGTCCACGTGCTCGATGTCGACCGGGCACTGCTCGACGCAGGCGCCGCAGGTGGTGCACGACCACAGCACGTCCGGGTCGATCACGCCGCCGTCGTCCTGGGGGCCGACGAGCGGACGTCCTTCGGGGGCTTCCTTCCCCTCCAGGATGTACGGCGCCTTCTCGAAGAGGTGATCTCGCAGATCCATGATCAACAGCTTGGGGGACAACGGTTTCCCGGTGTTCCACGCCGGACACTGCGACTGGCAGCGGCCGCATTCGGTGCACGTGGCGAAGTCGAGCATGCCCTTCCAGGTGAAGTCCTCGATCTTGCCGCGGCCGAACGTGTCGTCCTCGCCCGGGTCCTCGAAGTCGATCGGCTTGCCGCCGGATTCCATCGGCAGCAGCGGGCCGAGCGCGTCCGGGAGCCGTTTCGCAGTGACGTTGACCGGCGCCAGGAAGATGTGCAGATGCTTGGAGTAGAGCACGATCGACAGGAACGCCAGCATCACGCCGATGTGCAGCAGCAGCCCGACGGTCTCCAGCGGCTCGGTGACCGAGGCGCCCAGTGGCTCCAGGAGTTCGCCCACGCCGAGCGAGACCCACGCGCCCGACTCGTACGGGAAGACGCCCACCGCCGCCGACGCGCCACGGAAGAGGAACATCGTCCAGATCACGTTGAAGATCATGAACAGGATCAGCCAGGCGCCGCCGGTGTGCGAGCCGAAGAATCGCGACGCGCGCTCTTTCCGTTCGGGTGCTTGGCGGATCCGGATGACCGCGAAGACCGCGAGCGAGACGAGCACCGCGACCGCGATGAAGTCCTGAAGGAAACCCAGTACCGCCCAGTGCCCGATGAGCGGGATGTGGAAGTCGTGGTCGAACAGGGCACCGTACGCCTCGACGTAGACCGAGCCGAGGATCACGAATCCCCAGAAGGTGAACAGGTGCGCGAGCCCGGGGACGGACCATTTGAGCAGTTTGCGCTGTCCGAAGACCTCGGCCAGATGCGTTTTCGCGCGGACGGCCATGACGTCGGAGCGTTTCTCGTCCGGCTGGCCGGACCGGATCAGTTTGTAGAGCCAGACGGCGCGACGGGCGGCGAAGGCGAGGCCGGCGACGGTGATGAGCAGGCCGAGGATGAGACGAACGAGCACGAGTCCTCCGGGGGAGAATCGGCTCAGTGAGAGCCGGTGTAGTACCGGCACGCCTTGCAGGCGTACCGCATTTTGGCCACTCGCCACCGTTTTCGGTAGGCCTCGAGATTTCCCGGCCGTGGCGGATGCACGCCGAGCCTGCGGTGACGGCGGATCCGCCGTCCCGTTTCGAAGAGTTCGGTCGCCAGGCCGAGATAGGCGCGTCTGAGCGCGATCCCCGGCTCCGCGGCGAGGTTGTCCCGGCAGAATCGGTGCAGCAGCGCGAGATCGGGGAGACCGGGGGAGGTCACGCCGGGGAGGTGTTCGACGACACCGAGGCCGGGATGTCCGGCGGGCACGGAGAATCTCGTGGGAAGTCCACAGTGGACACAGGTGAGCGTGCAACTCAGGCAGCGGGTGACGTGGCGGATCCGCCGTTCGCGCTGATCCTCGTCGATCGTCTCGCGAACGTGCCAACCCAATGGAGCCTCCCAAGACCGTGGTGTGTCCTGTGTCACTCTCAATACTGGAGAGTAGGGCTCGCCCCGACGGTGCGACAGGTCCAACCGGATGGCTTCCGGGCGGCCGGTCGGCGTAACCCCGGCGGTTGGTCGTCGGTACAGGTGGTCGTGAGTGGCGATTCGGGTTCTAACCCGAATCGCCACTCACGACCAGCCGCACGCTTCCGCACACCGTGACCCAGTCGTAGCCGAAAACGGCCCGCCGGGCGTCACGCGCTGGTTATAGTCCTGACCCGGGGTAATGGGGAGGGAACGACGGCGATGGGCGGGTTCGTCACCGCGGCTTTGGGGTTCCCGGCCGTGCTCTTCAGCTTCTTGCTGATCGTGGTGATCGGCTACTGGCTGCTGGCACTGCTCGGTGCCGTCGACGTCGACGACTTCGACGGCGGCGACGGGCTCCTGGCGGGCTTCGGCGGCGTCCCACTGTCCATTTCGCTCTCTTTGCTGATCGCATTCACCTGGTTCGCCAGCCTGGCAGGGACGGTTCTACTCGATGACCTTGAGCTTTCGACACCATCGAGGATCGGGCTCGGGGCCGGCGTGCTCGTCGTCGCGCTCGTGCTCGGCACACTCGGGACGAGGGTGATCGTGGTGCCGCTACGTCGCGTCTTCGGTCCCGCGAGGGAACCGAGCAGGAAGGACTTCGTCGGCCGGGCCGCGGTCATCCGCACCTCGTCGGTCACGCACGACTTCGGCCAGGCCGAAGTCGCCGCCGCCGACGGGTCGACGGCCATTGTGGACGTTCGGCAGGCGGGTCAAGGCAACCTGACGGCGGGCAGCCGCGTAGTTCTCTATGACTACGACTCCGAACGCGAGTTCTTCTGGGTCGAGTCTTTGGACATCTGAAGCAGAAAAGGAACACTATGGGTGCCATCAGCGTGGGGGCCGGCGTTCTGATCGCCGTGGTAGTTGTCATCCTCCTGGTCTTGCTCTTCACGATCACCAGGTTGTTCAAGAAGGTGCCGCAGGGTAAGGCACTGATCATCTCGAAGGTCCGCCGCGTCGACGTGACGTTCACCGGCGCGATCGTCCTGCCTGTGCTGCACAAGGCCGAGATCATGGACACCTCGGTCAAGGCCATGGAGATCACCCGGACCGGCCGCGAGGGCCTGATCTGCCGGGACAACATCCGCGCCGACATCCGGATCTCGTTCTTCGTGCGGGTCAACAAGACCGTCGAGGACGTGATCAAGGTCGCGCAGGCCATCGGCACCGAACGCGCCAGCGACGAGGCGACCCTGCAGGAGCTGTTCAACGCCAAGTTCTCCGAGGCGTTGAAAACCGTCGGCAAGCAGCTGGACTTCGTGGATCTCTACACCAAACGCCACGAATTCCGCGATCAGATCATCCGCGTCATCGGCACCGACCTCAACGGGTACAGCCTGGAGGACGCGGCCATCGACTACCTCGAGCAGACGCCGATGGCGCAGCTCGACTCCGCGAACATCCTCGACGCGCAGGGTATCCGCAAGATCACCGAGCTGACCGCGATCGAGCACGTGCGCACCAACGAGTTCCGCCGCAGCGAGGAAAAAGAGATCACCCGCCAGAACGTGGACGCCAAGGAGGCGATCCTCGAACTGGAGCGGCGGCAGGCCGACGCCGAGATCAAGCAGCGCCGCGAGGTCGAGACCATGCGGGCGCGCGAAGAGGCGGAGATCGCCAAGGTGCAGGCGGAGGAGCGGCTCAAGTCGCAGGCCGCCGGCCTGCGCACCGACGAGCAGCTCGGCATCCAGCACCAGAACCAGCAGCGTGAGATCGAGGTCGCGGGCAAGAACCGCGAACGCGTGATCGCCATCGAGACCGAGCGCATCGAGAAGGACCGCCTGCTCGAGGTCATCGGCCGCGAACGCGAGACCGAGCTGTCCCGTATCGCCAAGGACAAGGAGGTCGAGACCGAGAAGCGCTCCATCGCCGAGGTCATCCGCGAGCGGATCGCGGTCGAGAAGACCGTGGCGGAGCAGGAAGAGAACATCAAGAAGCTCCGCGTCGTCGAAGAGGCGCAGCGCCAGCGCGAGGCCACCATCATCCGGGCCGAAGGCGAGGCGCAGGAGAATCTCGTCAAGGACATCAAGGCCGCGGAAGCCGCCGAGGCGGCCGCCAAGCACAAGGCCCGCGAGGAGCTGACGCTGGCCGAGGCGCGCCAGCAGGCCGCCGAGCTGGAGACCAGGGCGAAGATCCGCCTGGCCGAGGGCATCCAGGCCGAGGAGGCCGCCGCCGGGCTGGCCGCGGCGCAGGTCAAGGAACGCGACGCCGACGCGCTGGAGAAGGTCGGCCGCGCCGAGGCCATCGTCGAACGCGAGAAGGCGATCGTCCTCGCCGACGCGATGCGCGACAAGCTCAAGGGCGAGGCCGAAGGTCTCACCGAGAAGGCCGCCGCGATGGCCGCGCTCGACAGCGCCAGCCGCGAGCACGAGGAGTACCGCCTGCGCCTGGAGGCCGAGAAGGAGATCCGGCTCGCCGCGCTCAACGTGCAGCGCGAGGTCGCCGAGGCACAGGCCACGGTGCTGGGCATCGGGCTGGAGAAGGCCGACATCGACATCGTCGGCGGCGAGACGATGTTCTTCGAGAAGGTCATCGGCTCGATCGGGGCGGGCAAGAGCGTGGACGGGTTCGTCGAGCACTCGGACGTCGTCCAGACCCTCGGGAAGGCCTGGCTCGACGGCTCGGGCAGCTTCACCGACGACCTGACGAAACTGGTCGGCTCGGTGAGCACGGAGGACGTGAAGAACCTGACGCTGTCGGCCTTCCTGGCCAAGCAGCTGCAGGCGGGCGGCCCGGACAGCGGCAAGGTGCAGGAGCTGCTGGCCATGGCGCAGCGGCTCGGCCTGGCTGACACGTCCGTCGCCACCCTCGCCCCCGCGAAGCAGTGACGACGACCGAACCGGCGGCAGGAACGGAGCAGCTGGACGCGGGCACCTACGAGGTGCTCCGCGCCCGGCTCGCCGCACAGGCCGCCGAGCTGGCAAAACGCGCGGACGAGCTCAACACCGCGCGGCTCGGGGTCTTCGGCAGCGCGCAGCTCGCGCTGATCGGCACGGAGCGGATCCGCACCGAGAACAACTGCGTGCCGCGGGACGTCGTGTCGGTCGGCGGGCGGATGTTGTTCGGCTACAACGTCTTCATCGGCCTCAAGCCCGAGACGACGGTCGACGACGTCTTCTCGCTGCACGGCTTCAGTCATGACGAACAGGCCTTCCGCTTCGACGACGTGCCGGCCGAAGAACTGCCGGGGCTGCTGCGCGACGAGCAGTTCGTCCGCGATTTCGCCGAGCTGTACCGGTACTACCGGCAGGCGAAGCTGCTGCAGCTGCGGCGGGTCGAGGGCAAACTGCTCGCGGTGTTCCAGATCGGCCCGCGGACCGAGGACATCCGCGTGCTGCGCTGGGGCGTGGCCGCCGACGGCAAGGTGTCCTATGTGGACAGCCGGGGCGAACGCGACCACGTCTTCCCGCCGTCGCACGACTTCGAATGGATCGAGACCGGCCGCGAACAGCACGTCCTCGGGCGGCATCCGCATATCTCGATCGAGGACGAGGTGTTCGTCGAGACCGTCGGCGGCAACCTGACGATCAAGGTCGAGAACAACACCGAAACCGGCGAGGGCGTCTACTCCGAACCGGTCGACGAGCCGCTGCAGAGCCTGGCCGACGCCGAGGTGTCCTACGCCAGGATCGGCCCGCTGATCCTGCTGCGGATACTGCCGTACAAGGAGACCGAGTACCGGTACCTGGTGTTCAACACCCGCACCCGGAGCGTGGTGCGCCTCGACGGGATCGGGCAGGCGTGCCAGCGGCTGCCCGAGGACCACGGGATCATCTTCCCCGGCGGCTACTACCTCGACACGGGTGTCAGCAAGACGTTCGACACCACCGTGGACGAGCTCGAATTCGAGCGCGTGATCCGCTCGCCCAACGGGGAGGACGTGCTCTACGTCTTCCACGCGCGGGCCGAGGGCCGATCGCTGCTCCTGCCGTACAACGTGATCCGCAAAGAGGTCTCGAACCCGATCCCGTGCCACGGGTACTCGCTGTTCGACGACGGCACGATGGTGCTGTTCCGCGCGTTGTCCGACGAGCCGAGCCGCGTGCACCCGATGCAGGTGTGGCGGACGCCGTTCCAGTCGGATACGTACGCCGCGTCGCAGCCGGCCGGGACGGGGCCGCTGGAGCGGGTCGGCAACGCCGATCTGGTCCGCGGCATCTCCGACTGTCTCTCCATCGGCCGGATGGTCGAGGAGATGGCGCCGTCGGCGGCGGTGTTCGAGGCGCTGATCGCCGCGTGCGCGCGGGTCTTCGACCACTATCACTGGCTCGGCGAGGCCGAACTCGGCGATCTGCGGTCGCCGCTGTCGGACGTCCGGGTCACCGCCGAGCAGGTGCTCGACGAATTCGAGACGGTCACCTCGCTCACCGCGCAGGCGGCAGAAGCCGTCGAGGAAGCGGCCGCCGAGACCGCGTCATTGGTGCGGAAGGTCCGTGGCGAGGCGCTGAACGCGGCCGACGCGTGGGTGCGACGGCTCGCGGAAATGCATCGCGCGCGCGGACATCTCGTCACTGTGCGGGAACTGCGGTACGTCGACACCGAACGGGTCGACAAGCTGATCGCCGATCTCGACGGAAATTTCAGCGAAGCGGCGCAGCGGGCCGTCCGCTTCCTGCAGGGCGAAGACGCGTTCACGAGCTATCACGCCGAGGTCGACGGCCTCATCGAGGCGGCGGGCACGATCTCCACCGTCGCCGAGGCGGTTCCGGTCGCCGAGCAGCTGGACGAGCAGTCCGGCGGGCTCGAAGTCCTCACCGACGTCGTCGGCGGGCTGGAGATCGCGGACGCCGTGGTGCGCACGAAGATCCTCGAACGCGTCGGCGAGGTCATCGGCGCGGTCAACCGGGCTCGCGCGACGCTCGACGCGCGCCGCAAGGAACTGCTGGAGACCGAGGGCCGGGCCGAGTTCGCCGCCGAGTTCGCGCTGCTCGCGCAGGCCATCACCGGCGGGCTCGCGGTCGCGGACACACCGGACCGTTGCGACGAGCAGCTCGGCAGATTGCTGCTGCAGCTGGAAAACCTCGAATCGAGGTTCGGGGAGTTCGACGACTTCCTGGCGTCGCTCGGCGAAAAGCGCACCGACGTCTACGAGGCGTTCTCCTCGCGCAAGCAGGCGCTGCTCGACGAGCGGGCGCGACGCGCGGACAGGCTGGTCGATTCGGCCGAGCGGATCCTCACGAGCGTGACCCGCAGGGTCGGCACACTCGGCTCGGTCGACGAGATCAACACCTACTTCGCCTCCGACCCGATGGTCGCGAAGCTGCGCAGCGTCGTCGCCGAACTGCGTGACCTCGGTGACCAGGTGCGTGCCGAGGAGCTCGAAGGCCGCGTCAAGGCCGCGCGCCAGGAAGCCGGTCGCGCGCTGCGCGACCGGCTGGATCTCTACGGCGAGGGTGGCGAGACGATCCGCCTGGGCCGCAACACCTTCGCGGTCAACACGCAGGACATCGACCTCACCCTGGTGCCGCACGACGGCGGGATGAAGTTCGCCATCACCGGCACCGACTACCGTTCGCCGGTGCGGGATTCCGCGTTCGAGGAGACGCGGCCGTACTGGGATCAGCTGCTGGTCTCGGAGTCGGCCGAGGTCTACCGCGCCGAGTATCTGGCGACGTCGATCCTGGCCGAACAGCCCGACCTGCCGGACGTCGATCTGCTGGATGTCGTCCGGCGCGCGGCGGGGGATCGGTACGACGAGGGTTACGCGCGTGGCGTACACGACCACGACGCCGCCGCGATCCTGTCGGCCTTGGTGCGTCTGCGGTCCGCCGCCGGGCTGCTGCGCTATCCGCCCGCCGCCAGGGCCGCGGCTCAGCTGTTCTGGGCTTTCGGTGCCGAAGAAGCGGCGAAGTCCGCCTGGACCACGCGTTCCGCGTCGCTCGCGCGGGTGCGGGAGGCGTTCGGGCACGCCCCGGCGATCGACGCGCTGGCGCGGGAACTCACCGAGGCGATGACCGCGTTCGCGACGTCGTCCGGGCTCTCGCTGGAACTCGAACTCGCCGGCGAATACCTCTTCGAAGAACTGGCCGACGCGTCGCCGGGGTTCGTCACCAGCGGTGGCGCGCGGACGCTGCTCGACAAGTTCCGGCTGGATCGCCGGAGCTTCGCCGAAGATCTGCGTGCGCTCGAAGACCTCGCCGATCGTCACCAGCTCGCGGAGGCTTGGCTGCGGTCCTTTGTGGACTCCGCCGGTCTGCCGGACGACGAGCTGGCGGAGGCCGTCGCGATCGAACTGGCCGACTTGCCGCGCTACGACTCTTCGGCCGAGCTTTCGGCCACTGTGGACGGTCTGCTCGGCTCGCATCCGCGGATCGTCAACCGGTCGCTGACCCTGCGGCTCGACGAGACACTCGCCAGGACACGGCGTTTCCGGCGTGACCGCGTTCCGGGTTTCCGCGCGTACCAACGGTTGCGCAACGACCTGGTGGCGGCCGAACGGGACAGGCTGCGGCTGTCGGAGTACAAGCCGAAGGTGATGAGCGCCTTCGTGCGCAACAGGCTGCTCGACGAGGTCTACTTGCCGCTGATCGGCGACAACCTCGCCAAACAGCTCGGCGCGACGGGCGACGCGCGGCGTACCGACCAGTCCGGTCTGCTGCTGCTCATCTCGCCGCCTGGCTACGGCAAGACGACCCTCATGGAGTACGTCGCGAGCCGTCTCGGGCTGGTGTTCGTGAAGGTGAACGGGCCGGCGCTCGGGCACGACGTCACGTCGGTGGATCCGGCGGACGCGCCCAACGCGACGGCGCGGCAAGAGGTCGAGAAGATCTCGTTCGCGCTGGAGCAGGGCAACAACGTGCTGCTGTATCTGGACGACATCCAGCACACCTCACCCGAACTGCTGCAGAAGTTCATCTCGCTGTGCGACGCGCAGCGGCGGATGGAAGGCGTGTGGGAGGGCCGGACGCGGACTTATGACCTGCGGGGCAAACGGTTCGCGGTCTGCATGGCCGGAAACCCGTACACCGAGCAGGGCAAGCGGTTCCGGATCCCGGACATGCTCGCCAACCGCGCGGACGTGTGGAACCTCGGCGATGTGCTCTCGGGCAAGGAAGAACTGTTCGCGCTGAGCTACATCGAAAACTCGCTCACCGCCAATACCGTGCTGGCCCCACTGGTCTCACGGGAACGGTCCGATGTGGACGTTCTGGTACGGCTGGCCCGCGGCGACGGTTCGGCGCGGGCGGATCAGCTGAAACACGCGTACTCGGCGACCGAACTGGAGCAGATCCTCGCCGTGCTGCGGAAACTGATCAAGGTGCAGCGGATCGTCCTGACGAACAACCAAGCGTACATCGCTTCCGCGGCGCAGGCGGACGCTTCCCGGGTCGAACCGCCGTTCCAGCTTCAAGGCTCGTACCGCAACATGAACAAACTCGCCGGCCGCATCGTGCCCGCGATGAACGACGCGGAGCTGGAAGCGCTGATCGACGACCACTACGCCGGCGAAGCGCAGACGCTGACCTCGGGCGCCGAAGCCAACCTGTTGAAGCTGGCCGAACTCCGCGGACGGCTGAGCCCTTCGGACGCGCAACGGTGGGCGGATGTGAAGGCGGCTTACCTGCGTGCGCAGGCACTGGGCGGCGACGACGAAGACCCCATGAGCCGGGCTGTCGGCGCTGTGGGTTTGCTGGCGGACCGGGTGGGCGCGGTCGAGGCGGCTATCGAGCGCGCTTCGGAGCGGATGGTCGTGCGGGATGTGATGTAGGGGTTTCTTGGGTTCGACCGAGGTATTGCCGAAAATCGGCAATACCTCGGTCGTTCGTGAGGCCGGGAATTGTCGGTGTTGGGTCGTAGGTTCGTGGGGTGGACACTCATTCCGCGCCTGTGGCGCTCCTGGAAAGCCTCACCGATCCTGAGGTGCTGGCTGCGGTGAACGATGCCGCGAATATGTTGGACGACAACGATTCCGTGGCGTTGGCGCAGGCGGCGTCAGCGGGGATCGCGCGGCTGGAGGCGGTGCGGTTCCGGGCGTTGGCGCAGTTGAACCGGCATCGTGACGGCGCGCGGAGTGTGGTGCAGGAGGTCGCGCTTGAGTTGTCCCTTGTGGACAATCATGCGGGTGCGCTGGTCGCCGCGGCGGACGCGGTGACCAGCCGTCTGCCTCGCACCTTGGCCTTGATGGACAATGGGAAATTGAGTGGGTTCGGTGCGTCGAAAGTCGCCACTGCCACCGCATGGCTCTCCGATGAGGACGCTCTTGCGGTGGACGCGTTGTTGGAGGATCGGATCGCGAAGAAGAACCCCGATCAGGTCCGGAAAGCCGCCAATCACGCGGTGAACACCATCGACCCCGACGGGGCCGGTAAACGGGCCGAGCAGCATCGCGAAGGCCGCCGTCTCACGCTGCGGCATGGTGAGACCGGGGTCGCCTCGATCGAGGTCGAGGATGGGCCGGTGGAGAAGGTCGCCGCCGCGTATCAGCGGATCGATCGGGAAGCACGCGCCCTCAGGGCCGACGGCGAGACCCGCACTCTGGATCAGCTGAGGGCCGATGTCGCGCTGGATCTGCTGCTCGGTGGGCAGGGCGGGGCGGGTGAGCGCAGCGAAGTGTTCCTCTATATGGACTTGTTCACCTATCTCGGTTTGAACGACGACCCCGCGGCACTGGCCGGACATGGCACGATCCCCGCGGCGTTGGCCCGGCACATCGCTAACGGTGAGAACACTGTGTTGCGGCGGATCATCACCGATCCGCTGTCCGGGCAGGTTCTCGATCTCGGCCGGGATCGGTACCGGCCGACGGCGGGTTTGGCGGAGTTCGTGCGGGTGCGGGATCGTGAATGCCGAAGACCCGGCTGTCATCGCCCGGCTCAGGCGTGCGACCTCGATCATGCGGTGCCGTGGCAGCACGGCGGGCACACCGCCGACACCGAACTCGTGGATCTTTGCCGCCGGGACCACCGGTTGAAGGACGAACCCGGCTGGACCTACCACCTCGCATCCGATGGCACCCTCACGATCATCACTCCGACCGGACAGCGCCACGACAGCACACCGCCACCACTTCACGAACCCCGCCCATTAGGCGACGAGCCACCACCGTTCTGAGTCCGTTGCCGAGAAACGGCGACGGGTCAGGTTCGGGGAGGGCTTCAGCCGGAGGGCCGCCGACGAGTCCGGTCTGTCGTCGGAATTTGGCGACAGGGGAGTCGTGCGTACGACACTGAGCTTCAGTCGGAGAACACAGTCGGCCAGTCCGCTGTTTCGATGTGTTGCCGAAAACCGGCGACAGGCGGTCGGGTGTGGGCTGGGTTCAGGCACAAGCCGCTGCCATGTCCCACTGTTCCGGTGCGTCGCCGAAAACCGGCGACGGTCCAGGTGCAGGGAGGGCTTCAGCCGCAAGCCGTCAACAAGTCCCACCGTTCCCATCTGCCGTCGGAAAGCGGCGGATTTGTGCGTGAAGCACCGGCTTTCAACCAGAAGCCACGAGGCGTCGCCGAAAAGTGGCAACGTGCGGTCCGCGTGCCAGCCCTGCCACGTCGCCGAAAAACGGCGACACAGCAGCCCCAAACCCGAACCACACCCCTCAACCCCCCAAAGCCGCCAACTGCCCAGCCGTGAGCCGTTCCACCAAGGGAACCGCCCCATACTCCCCATCACGGCAAACCACCCGCACCGGCCCCGCGATATGCGGATGCTCCTCCGCCACCCGCAAAGCGGCCGCAACCCGGTCGGTCGCCCAGCCCAGCGCGTCCGCGAGAGCCGAAACGGAAAGTGCGCGCCCGGCATGCAGAAGGGCGGCGAGCACGGTCAGAGCGTCACCGGCGAACACCGCGATCCGGTCGTCGAGCATGATTTCGTTGATACGCGCGTGAAACCGGGAGAGGTCGTCCATGCGGGCCCCCGCGGGGGTCGAGGTGCCGAGGACTTCGGCGCCCCGGCGCGAGACCCGCACCCATTCCTGGTTCGACCGCACGCTTTCGTTCCACACCCGTTGCGGCATCTCCTCGTCGATGACGTAGCGCTCTCGCCGACCGTCCCGTTCCCGTTTGAGCATCGCTTGCGACTCGAGGTAGGCGACGGCGTTCGAGATCGAAGCGGGGCTGACCTGGAGCCGTTGGGCGAGTTCGGCGGCGCTGAGTACGCCGTCGTCGCTGACCGCCAAACACGCGAGCAGCCGGGCGGTCATCCGGGGCAGGCCGGTCTCGACGATCATTTCGGCGAACTCGGTTTCGAAGGCGCGGACGGCTTCGGGGTCGCGGCCGTAGCCGTTTTCGACGACGGGGACGGCGCGCGGCTGGGGTTTGCGGCGTCGAGCGCGTTCTCCGGTCACGCGGGTCGCTTCGTCGGCGCGGTAGCCGGATCGGCCGCTGTTGCGCGCGACCTCACGGCTGATCGTCGACGTCGGGCGCCCGAGCCGCCGCGCGATCTCGGCGTAACCGAGGCCGTCCTTGAGCCAGGCCGCGATCAGCCGACGGTCCTCCTGGGTCAGCCTGCCGCCCGGCATGGGCACCTCCTGTGCGTTCACCCGCAAATCATTGCAACGAGTCGTTGCATTCACCGCCAAGATCGTTGCAACGATTTACGGAAACCTACCAGCAAGAACGCCATAAAAGCCAGTCCTTAGCTTTGAAGCAACTCTGAATGCAACGTAGCCTTTGGGTATCGCTGAAAACTGGGAGGAACAGAAATGACCACCTCGGTCCCACATCTCACCGAGCTGCCCCTCGAACGCCCGAAGGGCTGCCCGTTCGACCCGCCCGCGGAGCTCGGCACGCTGCGCGACGAGCACCCGCTCGTCCGGCTGACCTTCCCCGACGGGCACGAGGGCTGGCTCGCGACCGGCCACGCGATCGCCAGGGCGATCCTCGCGGATCCCCGGTTCAGTGCCCGGCAGGAACTGATGCACTCACCGTTGCCGGGGGCGGCGGCGATGGTGGAGATGCCGCCCGCGGCACCGGGGATGTTCATCCGGATGGACGGTGCGGAGCACGCGCGGTACCGCAAGCTGCTCACCGGCAAGTTCACCGTCCGCCGGATGCGGCTGCTGACCGAGCGAGTCGAGCAGGTGACCACCGAGTGCCTGGACGCGATGGAGCGCGAGGGGACGACGGCCGATCTGGTGCCTGTCTTCGCGCAGCCCATTCCGGCGCTGATGATCTGCGAGCTGCTCGGCGTCCCGTACGAAGACCACGAGTTCTTCCGCCGCAACGTCATGCCGCTGAACCGGCCGGACGCTTCGGCCGAGGAGCAGGGAGCCGCCATCAACGCGCTGGGGGAGTACCTCTACAAGCTCATCCTGGCGAAGCGTGCCGAGCCGACCGACGACATCCTCGGCGAACTGACGACCACGGAACTCACCGACGAGGAACTGACCAGCATCGCGTTCCTCTTGCTGGGAGCGGGTCTCGACACCACGGCCAACATGCTCGGGCTGGGCACGTTCGCCCTTCTCCAGAATCCGGAGCAGCTCGCGGCGCTGCGCGAGGATCCGGAGCTCATCGATGGCGCGATCGAGGAACTGTTGCGCTATCTGACCATCACGCACACCGGTGCGCGCACCGCGCTCGAAGACGTCGAGATCGGCGGTCAGCTCGTCAGGGCCGGGGAGGTGGTCGCGCTGTCGGCCCAGGCCGCCAACCGTGATCCGCTGAAGTTCCCGGAACCCGACCGGCTCGACGTCCGCCGGAACGCCGCCGGGCACGCCACCTTCGGGCACGGCGTGCACCAGTGCCTCGGCCAGCAGCTCGCGCGTGTGCAGATGAAGGTCGCCTTCGGCGGGCTGCTCGCCAGGTTCCCCAAGCTGCGCCTGGCCGTCCCGGCCGAGGAGATCCCGATGCGGACGGACTCCGACATCTACGGCGTGTACGCGCTCCCGGTGGCCTGGAGCTGAGCGCGATGAAACTCGAAGTGGACCGGGAACGCTGTGTGGGCGCCGGAATGTGCGTGCTGACCGCGCCCGGGGTGTTCGAACAGGACGAGGAAGACGGCCGGGTCCGGCTGCTGGATCCGGAACCGGCCGAGATCGGCGACGCCGTGCAGCTGTGCCCGGCGGCGGCGATCACGGCGAACGCCTGAAAGAGCCAGGCCAGGGGGTGCCGGGCGCGGCACCCCCTGGCTGGAGGATCAGCCGATTTCCGCGAGGACCTTGCCCGCGTCGGCGCTCTGCACCGCGGTGCCGGCGTAGAGCTGCTGGACCCTGGCCTTCTCCTGGGCGTTGGGGTTCACGTTGGTGCAGCTGACCCCGCCGGTCGAGCCGGACATCAGCGACGAGCAGGGGCCGGGCTTCACGTCGGGCAGGCCGAGGCTGTGCCCGAGTTCGTGGGAAGCGATCCGGGGCGTGTGATAGCCCTGCTGGACGGCCTGCCTGCCCATCCACACGGTGACCGTGCCGCCCGGGCGGACCGGGCCGAGCGTGGCGCGCGGCCAGCCGTTGTCGGCGATGACCCGGATGTTGACCCGCTGCCCCGGCGTCGCCTTCACGATGCGGACGTTGGTGACGTTGGTGTTCCAGACGTTGACGCCGGCGGCCACCGCGTCCTTGAACTCCGCCGCCTGGCTGTCGTCGTAGGTCAGGGTCGTCGCCATGATCTCGGCGGCGCCGGCGGAGGGTGCCGAGAGCACCGAGATGGAGAGCGCGGCGCCGGTGAGCACCGCGGCGAAGGTACGTCGAAGCACGTTGAACTCCTCGCGTTAAGGCGTGCTGGAATTTCGGAGCAGTGTCGACACTGAACCTGTCGGGGCGGCCGGGGTACCCGCCGATAGTCGTCTGTCGTTAACCATGATCTTGACGCGACCGGAAGACTGTGCCGTTATGACGACGGCGCGTTTCACCGGACACGAAGAACCGATCCTCGCGGTCGCGGTGAAGGGAAACCGGCTGGTCACCGGGGGTGCCGACCGGACGGTCCGGGTCTGGGACCTGGAGACCGGAGCGCAGAAATTCGTGCTGAGCGGCCATGATCGGCCGGTGCTGGCGGTGGGTATCTCGGGTCAGTACGTGGTCGGTTGCGATGGGGCGACGGTGCGGCGCTGGCGGATCACCGGCGCCGAAGCGCATCCCCCGGAGGTCCAGACCACCAAACGGACCGTGGCGGTCGCGGTGGCGAAGGACTTCGTCGTGTCCGGCGCGGGGAGCGCCGTCGAGGTCCGCCGGCCGGACGGCGTGACGGTGCGCGGTCCGCGCATCGGCGGCCCGGAGATCGAATCCGTCGCGGTGACCCCGGACGGCCGGGTCGTCGTCGCCGGGGACGACGCCGGCGGCGTGCGGCTGTGGGACCGGGAAGTCGTTTCCCACTACCGGTTCGGTGGGGCGGGCGCGGTCCACGTGGTCGCGATCTCGCCCGACGGTGGGCAGGTGCTGTCCGCCGAGGGCGAGACGGTGCGGTTGTGGGGACGCAAAGGCGACCCCGCCCTCGTCTTCCCCGCGCACACCGGGGTGGTGCGGGCGCTGGCCTTCGGCGCGGACGGCAAGTTGGTGCTCTCCGGCGGCTCCGACGGCGAGGTCCGCGTCCGCGAGATCGACGACCCGCGGGAGTACACGCTCCTCAAGGGACATCAGGGGAACGTCCGGGCGATCGCCTGCACCGCGGGGAACGAAAAGATCGTCACGGTCGGCGACGACCGCACGATCCGGGTGTGGGACCGCTTCGGCAACCAGATCGACGGCACCGGTTTCGTCGAGCCGAAACCGGGCCGGGCGCGGCCGCGGATCACGCCCGACGTCGAAAGCCCGGTGGACCTGATCGGCTTCCACGACGACGTGCGCACGCTCGCCGCGGTCATCGCCGACCGCGAGACCAGCCCGCCGCTGTGCGTCGCGCTGCTGGGGCCCTGGGGGTCCGGCAAGTCGAGTTTCGTCCGGCAGGTGACCGACCGGGTGGCCGAACTGGCCAGCCGGTCCCGCGGCGACGCCGCCAACAGCGTGTTCACCGGTGAGATCCGGCAGATCCGGTTCAACGCCTGGCAGTACCACGACGACCATCTGTGGGTCGGGCTGGTGGACCATCTGTTCCGCAACCTCGGCGCGCCCGAGACGCACGCGGACGCCGGTGAGGTCCATGCCGAACGCGAGGAACTGCGGGCCCGGCTCGCGGGACTGAAGGCGGTCAAGGCGGACTCTCCGCTCACCTGGCGCTGGCGGCTGCTGGTATCCGGGGTGGACCGCGCCGAACGACGGCGGCGACGGCTCGCGGTCGCGGGCTACGCGGTGGCGGGGGTGCTCGGCATCGCCGCGGCGATCACCGGCTGGGCCCTGTGGCACAACGCGATTCTCGCGGCCGCGGGCGCCATCGTCGCGCTCGGCGCCGTGCTGACCCCGGCGCTCACCACCGCCAGGGCGGCCCTCGCCCCGGTGAAGTCCACATTGGACAAACTGCGGCACGACGTCGACAAACGCGGGGAACGGTTCGAGACCGAGGTACGGGAGACCGAGGAACGGCTCCGGCGGTTGGACGCCGCAAGCAGGCTCGGCGATCTGATCGAGGAGGCGAAAACCGGTCGATACGGGGATTACCAAGGGGTTTTCGCCCGGGTGCGCGAGGACCTCGCGGACCTGAGCGCCGATCTGGCCGACGCGCGGGAACAATGGCTGCTGGCGGGCGGGAAGGGCAAGCCACCGCTGGAGCGGATCGTGCTCTACATCGACGACCTCGACCGTTGCGCGCCGTCGAAGGTGATCGAAGTGCTGGCCGCGGTCCATCTGCTGCTGGCCCTGCCCGCGTTCGTCGTGGTGGTGGCCGTCGATCCAAGATGGTTGCGGCGATGCCTCGACCAGCACCACGAAGAACTGTTCGGCGCGGGCGAGACGAGCCGGGCGGAGTACCTCGACAAGATCTTCCAGATCGTGTTCGCCCTGCGCCCCATGGGAAGCGCGGCGGACGAGCTGATCGACGCCCTGATGCCGATCGGGGAACGGGGACCGCGGCCGTCCGAGCACGAAGAATGGACGGAGGACGAGAGTGCCCCCGAACGCGGTGAACCGGTGGAGGTCGTGGTGCAGGACACCGCCCCGCCGACGTTCTACAACATGCGGCCGGACCGGTTGCGGCTCACCGAGGTCGAACGCGATTTCGTCCACGTGCTGCGGAAGAGGCTGAACACGCCGCGCGAGATCCGGAAACTGGTCAATCTCTACCGGCTCGTGCGCATCGGAATCCCCGACGCGGAACTGGCGGCGTTCGTCGGCGGCCCCTATCGCGCGGTGCTCGTCCTGCTGGCCCTGCTGGTCGCCGATCCGGACGCCGCGCGTTCGACGTTCATCGCGCTTTCCGCCGGGGAATCATCGCGCGACGCCTTTCCACCTGAATGGCGGCTGGACGCCGAATCCTTCGATGATCTACAGGTCTACCGGAATTGGGTGGGCACTCTCGCCCGCTTCAGTTTCGAAACCTACGATCTGGTCACCGAGGAGACGGAACCGGAAGCCACGTTGTAGCTACACTTGCCCGCTACGACGGCGAGGGGGCGGCGCATGCGGAGATCAGGCTGGCTTTCGCTCGTCTTCGGCGCGCTCGTCGGGACGCTCGTGATCGTCCTGCTCGCCACCACGGTCAGCGCTCCGCCTGCGGCGCCGAGGACCGACTGCGTGCGGCTGGTCACGAGTTCCTCCACGGAGAAGGGCGATCTGATCGCCGAACTGGCCGCGCGGTACAACGACGCGGGCCGGACGTTCGACGGCGGCAAATGCGCGAAGGTCGACGCATACAAGAAGACCTCGGGCGCCACGCTCGACCTCATCGCCGACGGCTGGAACGACGTCGACGAACGTCAACCCGAACCCCAGGTCTGGCTGCCGAGTTCCTCGCTCTGGCTCGATCTGCTGAAACAGCGGGGGAAGGGCGACCGGATCAAGGCCGGGCCGAAGACCTCGCTCGCGACCAGCCCGATGGTGATCGCGATGCCGGAGCCGATGGCCAAGGCGATGGGCTGGCCGGGCAAGTCCATCGGCTGGGGTGACGTCCTGCAGGTGAACCGGGACGGTGGCTGGGCTTCGAAAGGGGCGGAGTACGCCAACTGGGGCAACTTCACCCTGGGCAAGGACAATCCGCGGCGGTCGACGTCCGGGCTCGCGGCGACCATCGCGACCTACTTCGCCGCCACGGGCGGCGACTACGGCAAGATCGGGACCGCGGAGACCGTGCAGTTCGTCCGCGGGGTCGAGGCGTCGGTCGCCTACTACAGCGACGATTCGGTGGCCTTCCTGAAGACGCTCTACGACGAGGACCGCAAGAAGCCCACGCCCTACATCAGCGCGATGGCGATGCAGGAGCAGATGGTCTACCTCTACAACCGCGGCGTGCCGACCGGGGATCCGGCGCAGCTGAACGCGAACCCCGTCCCGCCGCTGCGCCCGCTGGTCGCCGTTCCCCCCAAGGAGGGGACGATGCTGATCGACCATCCCTTCCTGATCACCGCGAGCGCGTCGTCCGAGCAGCAGGCCGCGGCCGAGGACTTCTACGCCTTCCTGCGGGAAGAGGGCCAGCAGCGCCGGTTCCGCGATCTCGGGTTCCGCGACCCCGAGGGCAGGCCGGGCCCGGATCTGGCCGGGGTCGTGGGCACCCAAGGCACCCAGGAGACCCCGAAGATCGGCGTGCCCACCGGCGAGCAGATCCAGAAGATGCTGGACGGCTGGGAGTACACGCAGCGGCGCGGCCGGATCCTGCTGGTGCTGGACCTGTCCGGTTCGATGAACGAGCCGTTCGACAAGAACCGCAAGGACAAGCCGTACTCCGAAAGCCGGATCGCCCTGCTGAAACCCGCGATCCGGAAACAGCTCGAGTACCTGCATCCCGAAGACGAGGTCGGGCTGTGGACGTTCTCGGACGGGTACGAAGAGAAGATGCCGATCGGCAAGGTCAAGAACGTCCGCGGCCCGATGCTCCAGCTGGTCGAGAACCTGACTCCGAAAGGGGATACGGCGCTGTACCAGACGGTGATGGCGGCCAACGACAAGATGCGGCTCGAGTTCGATCCGAACCTCATCAACGCCGTCGTCTTCCTGACCGACGGCGAGAACACCGAAGCCGGGACGAAGGAGCAGGTGCTACAGAACGTCGACGCCGAACGGCTGGACAACTCCGTCCGGATCTTCACCATGGCCTACGGCGCGCAGGCCGACAGCCGCGTCCTCGACGAGATCGCGCAGAAGTCCAAGGCCCGCAGCTACCAGGCCGTCGACCCGCACGGCATCGACAAGATGTTCGTCAACGTGTTCAGCAACTTCTGACATGGCCGAGTACGACAACCGGCCGTTCCACGTCGTCGCGGTGGTGCTCGCCCTCATCGCCGGGATGATCGGCCGCGCGGTGACCTATCCGCATCCGCAGGCCTGGCTCTTCGCCGCGGCCGCCGCGCTGGCCGTGCTGGTGCCAGCCGAAACCGCGTTCTTCGTGCTCAACGGAAGGCGACGGAGGCCGGCGCGGGAGAAGAAGCGCGTGCCGCAATCCGCCCCGTACGACCACTTCAGCCTGCTCGGCCGGGCGCTGACGGCCATCGAAACGGTGCGGCCCGGCGAAACCGAGCTGGCCAAGGTCTTCCGCCGGGCGGTGTCGGCGCTCGAACGACACAAGAACCGGAACACCGCCGAAGTCGTCGAACTGCGGGTGACGGTGAAGCAGACCACCGAGAAGCTGGAACGACACGCGGGGGACGAGAATCCCGATCCGGTGATGCTCGGCGAACGGATGGGGCTGTACCGGGAAACGCTCGAAGAGGCTCTCCGGGCGGTCGAACCGGGGTGAGTGTTCGGTGCCGAACAGACTACGGCCGTGCGTCATGCTGATCTGACAGCATGCCGTTGATCGGGCGCCGGGTTGTCGAGGGCGTGGAACATGTGGTCGTGCCGGTGGAGCACCGGTTCAGCCTGGAGGAGGCCGTGCTGGCGGTGATGGCCGCCAAAAGCACCGTGCGGCCCGCTCCGGGAATCAAGGTCGCTCCGCTGAAGGTGTCGGAGGTACGGTCAGCGCTGCTTTATGCGGCGAAACACGCCGATAGGCGACACCAGATCGTGGACAGCTACTTCGTCGAGGCCGAAGACGGACCGTTGCACCGGCTGGCCGAGTGGATCAGATCGGAACTGGTCCGGCTGGGCATCTTCACCACCCACGACGGTTCCGCCGCCGGATCGGGTGGCCGACTCGGTTACTCTCCGCGATAGGTGTTCACGACTGCCTGGGAGGGTGTTTCGTGGGTTTGGGCCAAGAGGCCGCCGAAGAGAGAGAACGTCCGTTCCTGGAGCGACTGGACGAACCCGTCCGCGCCCGGTTGCTGGAGATGGGGACCCCGCAGACCTACGAGGCCAGACAGGCGCTGATGCGGGCGGGCGAGCCCGGCGACTTCGTCATGTTGCTGCGGCACGGCTACGTGAAGGTGACCAGCGCCGACCGGATGGGTGCGACGGTCATCCTCGACGTCGGGGTGCCCGGCGATCTGCACGGCGAGATCGCGGTGATCGCGGGCGGTATCCGGATGGCCGACGTGGTGGCCATCGAGGAGGTGCACGTCCGGCGCATCGCGGCGAGCGAGTTCAACCGGTTCCTGCTGGATCATCCGGCGGCGATGCGCGAGGTGCTCGTCAGCGTCGCCCGCCGGTTCGTGCTCGCCCAGCGGCAGCGGACCCAATCGTGGAAACCGCAGGCGGTGGCGCGGGTCGCGACCCGGCTGGACTACCTGGTCGACGTCTGTGGCATCCGGACACCCGCCGGCTGGCGGATCGGGATCCCGTTGAGCCAGGACGAACTCGCGCAGTTCATCCCGATGGGGCGGACCATGGTCGCGCAGGCGCTGGACAAGCTGCGGAAGGCGGGAGTCGTGGCCAGTTCGCGCCGTGCGATCACCGTCATCGACCGCGAGGCATTGCGGGTGATCACGGAAAAAGGTGTGACTTAGCTCACTGGCGTTGACCATCGCGAGATCATGTTTTGTTCGGTTCCGAACAGAACTTCCGGTGAGGAGTGGGAACACTGCTTCCTGCCGCCAGTTTTCACCGATCAGGGGAGGGGTCGCAGAGATGCAGGTGCTGACCTCAGGCCATTACAACGCGCACACCCACGCCGTGCTTTCCGTCGACATCGTCGGTTCGTCCAAGGCCAGCGACGATCTGCTGGACCCGATGAAGACCGAGATGGAAACGCTGGTTTCCCGCTCGTTCAACGCGGTCGGGCTCGCCCCGGGGGAAGCGCGTCACTTCCGGGAGACCGGGGACGGGCTGATGGTCGCGTATCCGGACCACGCCGTCGGGCAGCTCTGCGAGGTCGCGTTCCACCTGGACCATCTGCTCCGGACCCGTAACCGCTACGCCAGGGTCCCGATGCGGGCACGGGTGGCGGTCCACATGGGACCGATGGCGGACAACCACCGCTACCACCGCACGTACATCACGCTGACCCGGCTGCTGTGCGCCTCGACCTTCAACGACGCCGTGGGCTACTGGTGCCGTTCGGATCCGACGGGCGACAAGTTCGGCGCCGGGATGATCGTCTCGCAATCCGTGTGGCGCAACGTGGTCGAGCCGTTCGGGGTCGCGCTGGTCCCGCCGGCCCGCTGCGCCCGGATCAGCGTCACGACCCCGGACTTCGCCGACAGCGCGTGGATCCACTTGCCCGGCTTGGACGCGGAAGCGGTCCTCGCCGAACTGAACCCCGCCGTCGCGGTGCCGCTCGTGTTCGACCGGGTGAGCCGGTTGTCCACGACGGCCTGACCCAGACCGGGCGGTCCGGTTTCCAGGGAGGGAAAACCGTATCGCTCGCCGGTTCCCGGCCCGGTACCCCTACGCCGGGCCGGGAACCGGACCCCCGGCGCGGGGGGTGGGGGCGCGGGTCATCCCCGCCGCGCCCTCTCGCATGGAAATGTCATGAAAGGGTCGTTCAAGACGTTTTTCGTCCTGAACGACCCTTTCATGACGTCCGGGCGCGGGCTACTGCCGGCACCTCTTACCGCTGTTGATGCACTTCACCAGCTGGTTCATCAGCCGCTGCGACATGACGTTCGCGAAGTCGTCGTGGTCGGAGCGCGGGTTGTGCTTCTCCTGCGCGAACGCGTCGACCGCGTATTGCCCGGCGGCCTGGATGTCCGCGGGGATGTCGTACACGAGCGTGATCCGCAGCTGCGGCACGTTCTTGAAGCCACGCGGGCATTTCCCGTTGCGGTCGGAGAACACGATATGCGTGCGGTGGTTGGCGCTGTCGGTGTTCTTCCCGTCCCAGCAGTTCGGGAACGAGTGGATCCGCGTGACCTTGCTGCCGCGCGGGCAGATCGGGTACAGCTCGGTGAGCCGGTCCTCGAAGCCGGTGCAGGTCCAGCTCGGCCGGGCGTTGGCCGGGCCGTTGGTGCTCTGTTTGGCGTCGCCGTAGAGCACCCGCAGGAATTTCGGCATCGCGACGACGCGGCGGGCTCCGCCACTGGTGAAGGTCAGGTCGACCTTCTCGGCGCGCTGGATCTCGCCTTCGTTGTCGCCGATCTCGTTGTTGTCGTTGACACCCGGCAGGTCGGCGGCGTTGCCGTCGGCCTTCTTCTTCTCGGCGTCACCGGCGGCGTTGACGTTGCTGTTGTCGCCGCCGTTGTCGAGACCGCCCTTGCCGTTCTGCTTCACCGCGCAGCTCGCGAGCTGGTCTTCGTTCTTCGCGACCGGCTTGCCCGCCTGCCGCATGGTGTCGCCGATCTGCTGGATCGACGGCTTCCGCTTGTTCTTCAGCTCGTCGAGCACCTGGGCGGCTTGTTTTCCTTGCGCCAGCTGGTTGTTCGCGTTCTCGGACTCCCGGTCGAGTTTGTCGAGGTTCTCGTCGACCGCGGGCATCGCCTGGTCGGGAACCTCTTCGAGCTCGCTGGCGACGTCGGGGCAGTCGACCTGGGCGCCCGCCTCGTCCTTGGCCGCGTCGACGCGATCCGCGGCGAGTTTCTCCTCGTTCGCGGCCTCGTTGGCTTCCTCTTCCTCGGTGTTGATCCGGATGACCGGCCAGAAGTAGGCCGACTTGTCCCCGTTCTTGCAGGTGGTGCCCGCGCGCAGCAGGCTCTTGTTGTTCGAGTCCGCGTTGGTCGAAAGGTTCCCGACGTAGTCGTGCAGGTGCTCGGCTCCATTGCGGACGCCGGGCTGGGCGATGAAGTTGTCGCCGTTGAAGTGGCCGTTCTCGTTGCGGCCGCAGTCCACGGTGAACGTCCCTCGTGCGCCTCGTTTCGCGAGGTCGAGGTTGACGTTGTTGCCGCGGGGGACCTTCGTGATGTCGATGAAGAACGATTTGTCCGCGCCGTCGGCCCTGGCGGCGTCGGGGGTTCCGGTCGTGTTGACCACGACGATCCCGCCGACGGCGAGGGCGAGGGCGGTGGCGCCCGTGGCGACCTTGGTGCGGCGCGCCATGCGATGGCGGCCAGCGGTTCTTTGGTTACGGGGCATGAACTTGTTCACCTCGTTCGGTGTCGTTGCGCGAAGCCCGGGGGATGCGGCGCCGGCCGCGCCGGCGTCACTGACTCCGCGTTGGCTGAAACGGCCCCGAGGGACGGCCGGTTCAAAACGCGACCTCGCCGTTATGCTTTCGTTACCTTGCGACGGCGGTGATAGGCGAGCCCCAGAACGATGGTGATGGGTCCCCACAAGCTGAGCGGGGCGATGCAGATCGCGGCCAGCGTTTCCCAGCCTTCGTTGACGTAAGGGGCGTTTTCGGCGATGCCGAACACGGTGAGCCGTCGGTTGTCACCGAGGGGGCCGGCAAAGTCGTCTATCCGCTGGTCAAGTGGGTGACAGAGGGGCTCGTCGCGGCGGCCTGGCCTCTTCTCAACTGTCCACAGGGGACACTTCCGAGATGGGCGCGCCCGATTTGGGCGTTTTACGAAGGGGTCGTGAGTGTTTTTGGTCGTTCTAACGACCAAAAACACTCACGACCCCACCCGAAAACCGGACGAATATGAATCAAACGGGCATTTGCCTGCCGGTTCGTGTCCTTTGTGGACATCGTCCGGTCAAGTCTCCTGTCGTCCGCCCGTTCGGAGATCCCGCCCGAATCGTCAAGAGCGGCACCGACCAGCGCTTATGCGACTTTGCCGGGCCCCTAGGTCGTCACCGAGGGGGACCGAGCTGAAGAGCGCGGTGAGGCTCAAGCCGCCGACCACGGCGGGAACGACCGCCGCCAGCGGCCGGACGGCTTTGCCGCCGAGGAACGGGATCCAGCGGGGCACCACTTCGCCTGGCCCATTTCGAAGTGGACGGCGAACGGCAACCGCCACAGGCACGAAGGCAGCAGGAGCCAGGGGAGCGCGTAGGCCGGGCCGGCGTCTCACGGCGACGGGACTAAGCCCTCCTTCCGAAGAGGGAGAAAGGCCCGGCCTCGGGGCAGTCGAGGCCGGGCCGGTTCCCGCTTCTCAGGCGTCGACCTTGTCCTTGGGCTCCGGCTCGGGTGCGGTGGGCCGGGAGGGCAGGAAACGCTTGATCAACGGGAAGAACAGGATCACCAGGATGATCACGTAGACCACGATCGCGAACGGCGTGTTGACCAGTCCGGTCAGCGAGCCGTCACTGAGCTGCAGCGCGCGCCGCATCTGCTGTTCGGCGGCCGGGCCGAGGATCACGCCGATGATCGCCGGCAGCACCGGCAACCCGTAGCGGCGCATCGCGAACCCGATCAGGCCGATCACGAACATCACCAGCAGATCGAAGATGTCCGCGTTGACCGCGTACGCGCCGACGCTGGCGAAGAACAGGATGCCCGCGTAGAGGTACGGCCGCGGGATGCGCAGCAGCTTCGCCCACAGCGGCGCCAGCGGCAGGTTCAGCACCAGCAGCAGCGTCAGGCCGACGAACAGCGAGGCGATCAGGCCCCACACCAGCTTCGACTCGCGTTCGAACAGCAGCGGTCCCGGCTGGATGCCGTACTGCTGGAACGCCGCCAGCATCACGGCCGCGACCGCGGTGGTCGGCAGGCCCAGCGTCAGCATCGAGACCAGCGTGCCCGCCGCCGAAGACGACGCGGCCGCTTCCGGACCGGCGACTCCTTCGATGGCGCCCTTGCCGAACTCGTCCTTGTGCTTCGAGAGCCGCTTTTCGGTCAGGTACGAAAGGAAGGTCGGGATCTCGGCGCCACCGGCCGGGATGGCGCCGAACGGGAAACCGATCACCGGGCCGCGCAGCCACGGCTTCCAGGTCCGCTTCAGATCGGCGCGCGAGAGCCACGGCCTGCCGACCGGGATCGGCTTGAAGGTGTTGCGCCGCAGATGCGCGGCGACCCACAGCGACTCGCCGACGGCGAACAGCGCGACCGCCACGATCACCACGTCGATCCCGTCGGCCAGATGCAGCGAACCGAAGGTCAACCTCGACTGGCCGGTCATCTCGTCCAGGCCGACGAGCCCGATGGTGAGACCGATCAGCAGCGAAGCGACCCCGCGGATCCGCGAGTTGCCGAGCACCGAGGTCACCCCGATGAACGCCAGCACCATGATCGCGAACAGGTCGGGCGCGCCGATGTCCACCGCGTACTTCGCGATGATCGGCGCCAGCAGCACCAGCGCCATCGTGCCGAGGATGCCGCCGACGAAATGCCCGATCGCGGCCGCCGCCAGCGCCTGTGCGCCCCGGCCCTTGCGTGCCATGGGGTTTCCGTCGATCGCGGCGACCACCGAGAAGCTCTCACCCGGGGTGTTCAGCAGGATCGACGTCGTCGAGCCGCCGAACATGCCGCCGTAGTAGATGCCGGCGAACATGATGAACGCCGCCGTCGGCTCCATGCCGTAGGTCACCGGCAGCAACAGGGCCACCGCCATCGCGGGACCGATCCCCGGCAGCACGCCGATCGCGGTGCCCAGCAGCACACCGAGCGCGGCGAGCGCGAGGTGCGTCGGGGTCAGCGCGGTGCCGAACCCGTCGATGAGTTGCTGCAGCATCAGAACACCTCCATCAACGGGCCACCGGGCAGCGGGACACCGAGCAGGTTGTTGAAGATCAGGAAGGTCACGATCGACATGCCCGCCGCGATCAGCGGGTCACGCACCAGGTTGCGGCTGCCGAGGGCGAACGCCGCGCCCCAGAACAGGATCGCGCCCGAGATCGGGAACCCGACGAGGCCGATCAGCGCCGCGTTGGCGAGGAAGGCACCGCACAGCAGCAGGACCGTGCGCAGGTCGGCGGGCGCGGTGAGATCGATGTCCTCGCCGCCCTCGGCCTCGCCCTTGCCGCCGCGCAGGACGTCGCGCGCCAGCAGCACCGCGACGATCAGCAGCAACGAGCCGACCAGGACCGGTACCGCCTTCGGCCCCACGGGACCGCGCTGGGCGAAGTCGGTGGGAATGCTCAGCGCGTCGGTCAGCACCAGCACGCCGAGTACGACGAGCACCACGCTCACTCCGAGTTCGGAGCGCCCTTTCAGCCACGTGGTCATGCCAGACCCAGCTCTTTCAGCACCGTTGCCACTCGAGTGTTCTCCTCTTTGAGAAACGAACCGAACTGCTCACCTGGCGCGAACGCGCCGGTCCATCCGTTGCGCTGCAAGGCTTCCTGCCACTGCGGCGTCTTCTGCAACCGCTCGAACAGGCTCACCAGCTTCGCCCGGTCCGACTCGGTGATCCCGGGCGGCGCGACGATGCCGCGCCAGTTCGTGAACTTCACGTCCACACCGGACTCCGTCAGCGTCGGCGCGTCGATCCCGGGGAGCCGCTTCTCGCTCGTCACCGCCAGTACCCGGAGCGTGCCCGCCGCGATCTGGTCGCGGTACTCGCCGACACCGGAGACGCCGAACGCGACCTTGCCGCCGAGCACCGAGGCGAGCAGTTCGCCACCGCCGTCGTACTGGACGTAGTTGACGGATTTGGGCGCGAGCCCGATCGCCTTCGCCATCAGCATCGGCGCCAGATGGTCCGGCCCGCCGGGCGACGAACCGCCGCCGACCTGGACCGCGCCCGGGTCCCGCTTCCAGGCATCGAGCAGCTGGCCGATGTTCTGGTACGGCGAATCCTTGCCGACCACGACGATGTCCGACTCTTCGATCAGCTTCGCCACCGGTGTGGTGTCGAGCAGCGAAGACGGCGACTTGTTCGTGAACACGCTGCCGACGACGCCGAGCCCCATCGACATGACGAGTTTGCCGTTGCCGCGTTCGGCCACCGTGCGGCCGAGGCCGACCGTGCCGCCGGCGCCGGGGAGGTTGAACACCTCCGCGTTGCCGAGCAGGTCGGCGTCCTCCATGGCCTTGGTCGCGGTCCGCGCCGTGATGTCGTAACCGCCGCCGGGCGCGTTGGGCACGAGTACCCGCAACGACCGGATCTGCGAGCCCTCGTCGGCCTCGCTGCCCGGGGTGAGCAACGGTGGCACCAGCAAGACGGCGACAAGCGCCGCCGCGATGGCCAACCAGCTACTGGGCTTCACTGTGATCCCCGCCTCTCTGCCGCGTGGTTGGACATGTTGCACTCGTGTAAACAGAGATGTCTCGCTTAGACGCCTAAGGGTTCTTTTGTTCTTTGTGGTCACGAGGAGGTGGCGATGGGCGCTCGGGGTTCACTGGCCCGCCAGCTCCTCGTGTGGCAACTGGTAGTCGTCACCTGCCTACTGTGCGCGGTGGGCGTGCTGGCCGTCGTCCAGGCGGGGAACAACTTCCGCACGACCGAGGGACGCCGGGCGCTTTCGGTCGCGGAGAGTGTCGCCGCGCAGGGCATCGTGGGCGACCTCGACAACGGCCCGTGGGAGCTGAACGCGCCCGCGGAGACCGCGCGAAGCCTCTCCGGGGTCGATTTCGTCGTGATCGCGGGAGCGGACCGTTATGTGCTCGCGTCACCTGATCCGGGGCAGGTGCGCACGCTGCTCGACATCGGCGACAGCACCGTCCTCTCTGGACGGTCGTGGGTCGGCGAACTCGACGGCTCGATCGTGGCGCACGTCCCGGTGCTCGACGAGAAGGGCGGCAAGGTCGTCCGCATGGTCGCGGCGGGCTCGAAGTCGCCCGGGTTCTTCGCCGGAGTGCTCGAGTCGCCGGACAACGCCCTGCGCGTGCTGGGGGTCGCGCTGGTGATCGGGGTGAGCGGTTCGCTGCTGCTGGCGCGGCGGGTGAAGAACCAGACGCTCGGCCTGGAGCCGCACGAGATCACCGCGCTGGTCGAGAACCGGGAGGCGCTCCTGCACGGCATCAAGGAGGGCGTCGTCGGCCTGGACCCGCAGCACCGGATCACCCTGGTGAACGATCAAGCGCGCGCACTGCTGGCGCTGCCGGACGACGCGGTCGGCCGGTCGGTCGAGGACCTCGACCTCAACGAGCGGATCCGCGACCTGCTCACCGGCCGCGCGACCGGCGCGGACCAGATCGTGCTGCGGCAGGGGAAGGTGCTCACGCTGAACCGGATGCCGATCGACGTGCGGGGAGCCGTGGTCACCCTGCGGGACCGCACCGATCTGATGACCCTGCGGGACGAACTCGACGCCAGCAGGCACGCCACCGACACGTTGCGGGCGCAGGCGCACGAGTTCAGCAACCGGCTGCACACCATCTCCGGACTGCTGGAACTCGGGGAATACGAAGAGGTCCGCGGCTATGTCAGCCGGATCAGCTCGGCGCAGGGGGAGTGGCGCGCGGAGGTCGGCTCGCGCGTCGGGGATCCGGCGGTGGCGGCGTTGCTGATCGCGAAGGCGTCGCTCGCCGCGGAACGCGGGGTCGGGCTGCGCATGGCCCCGGACAGCGAACTGGACCGCGTCGAAGACGCCCTTTCCTCGGATTTGGTGACAGTGCTGGGAAATCTCGTGGACAACGCCTTGGACGCACTGAGTTTGAACAAGCAGGGCGGTGAGCAGGGCTGGATCGAGGTCGGCGTGTGGCAGGAGGAGGACGAAGTGCGGGTGGAGGTCCGTGATTCCGGGCCGGGAGTAGCCCCGGAGATCGCGGAAGAGGTGTTCGAGCACGGCTTCACCACGAAGGCCGCCGCGCACGGCCAGCGCGGTCTCGGGCTCGCGCTGATCCGGCAGGCGTGTGTGCGGCGAGGCGGCTCGGTCGAGGTGCACAACTCCGGCGGCGCGGTGTTCACGGCGAGGTTGCCGCGATGATCAAGGTGCTCGTCGTCGACGACGATTTCATGGTCGCGAAGGTCCACAGTGGATACGTCACGCGCACGGAGGGGTTCGCCGTGGTCGGGGTCGCGCACACCGGCGCCGACGCGATCCGCCTGGCGCGGGAACTGAAACCGGATCTGGTGCTGCTGGACGTCTACCTTCCCGATCTCGACGGGCTTTCGGTGTTGCGGGAACTGCGCACGACCGAGGACGTCGACGTCATCCTGATCACCGCCGCGACCGACGTGGAAACCGTGCGGCAGGCGATGCGGGGCGGGGTGCTGCACTATCTGATCAAGCCGTTCGAGTACGCGTCGCTGCGCGATCAGCTCACGCATTTCGCGTCCCTGCACCAACGGCTGGACCGCCTGGCCGAGGCCGGGCAGGCCGACGTCGACCAGGTCTTCGGTGCGCGGCCGAGCGCGAAACCCGTGCTGCCCAAGGGACTCACCGCCGAGACCGCGCGACTGGTGGAGAACGCCCTGCGGGGCGCGGACGGCGGGATGTCGGCGAGCGAATGCGCCGAGGCGACGGGCGTCGCGCGAGTGAGCGCGCGACGGTACCTGGAGCATTTCGTGGCGACGGGGAAGGCCGAGGTGACCCTCAAGTATGGCGGGACCGGCCGTCCCGAACGCCGCTATCTCTGGTCCTGACCAGCGTTTCGTCCTCTGAATGCGGCTAGGCGACGTCCTGGTCCGGCGGGTTCGCGACTTCGACGTCGGCGCGGAGCCCGGCGATCAGGCGCGCGAGGCCGTACTCGAACGAGGCGGCCGGATCCTCGTCGTGGTCGCCCTCCAGGTGCTGCTGCTCGTCGATCGCGCAGCCGAGGGTGTACCGGCTGATCGCGAGGATCGCGTGCGTCGCGTTCTCTTCGGTGAAACCCGCCCGCAGCAACGGTTTGATCAGCGGTGTCATCGCCGACCGGCCGGTCGGGCGGGAGCCGGCGTGCAGGCGGGCGCCGTCCCGGTAGGACAGCAGGGTGCGGCGGATGGTGCGGGCGCGCCGGGCCAGCCACTCGGCCCAGTCGTCCATCGCCGAGGGATCGTCGAGCGGGGCGAGCCGGTCGTCCAGCATGGTTTCGGCCATCTGGTCGAGCAACGCCTGCTTGCTCTCGAAGTGCGTGTAGAGCGCGGGGCCGCGCACGCCGAGCTTCTCCCCGAGCTTGCGCAGGCTCAATCCGTCCAGCCCGACCTCGTCGAGGAGCTCCAGCGCGGCTCGAACGTAGCCATCCCGTCTCACGACCATGCGCACACCTTCGCCGGTCCGTATCGGAGTTGACAACTCGACGGCAACTTATCATTGTTAAGATCTTAACGGCGATAAGATCGGCAGGTAGGATGATCGGAAGTCCCGATGAGGACCGATTGACCCCGGCGTTGTGGGGGACGGCCGCGATCCTGACCCTCGGCGGATTCCTGTCGATGTTCACGTCGACCGTCGTCACCGTCGCGCTCGGCACGATCGCGGCCGGATTCCGTGCACCACTCGGTACCGCCCAGTGGATCGTCACCGGCTATCTGCTCGCGCTCGCCGCGATGGTGCCGGTGAGCGGCTGGGCGAGCCGTCGCATCGGCACGGCGCGGCTGTGGCTGGTGTGCGTCGGTCTGTTCGCGGTCTTTTCCGCGCTGTGCGCGGCGGCGCCCTCGGCCGAAGCGCTGATCGCGTTCCGTGTCCTGCAAGGCGCCGCGGGCGGACTGCTGGTCCCGGCCGGACAGATCCTGTTCGCGACGATGGCGGGACCGAAGCGGCTCGGCCGGATGATGGCCGTGCTGAGCATCCCGATCTACCTCGCTCCCGTGCTCGGCACCCTGGCGGGCAGCGTGCTCGCCGAGCGGTTCGGCGTGCCGTGGATGTTCCTGGTGAACGTGCCGCTCGCGGTGCTCTGCCTGCTGCTGGGCCGGAAACGGCTGCCGAGGGAAAAGCCCGTCGGCGACCACCCGCTGGATTGGCGTGGCCTGGTGTTCACCGTCACCGGCTTGCCGTTGCTCGTCTACGGCTTCGCCGAAGCCGCCCCGATCGCGGCGGCCGCCGGTGCGCTCCTGCTCGCCGCCTTCGTGGTCACCGCGCTGAGGTCGCCGTCGCCACTGCTCGACCTGCGGCTGTTCCGAGACCGGACGTTCTCCTCGGCCGCCGCCGTCGTCTTCGGGATGGGGATCGCGCTGTTCGGTGCGATGCTCGTCCTGCCGCTGTACTACCTCGACGTCCGGCACGAAAGCCTCGTCGCCACCGGGTTCCTGACCGCGCCGCTGGCACTCGGCACCGTGCTGGCCCTTCCACTCGCGGGCAGGCTGACCGACCGGATCGGCGGCGCGCGGGTGATCTTCGCCGGCCTGATCGTCACGATCATCGGGACGGTGCCGCTCGCACTGCTCACCGGGTCCGACGATTACCGGTGGCTCTCGGCCGTCCAGGTGGTCCGCGGCTGCGGTATCGGGCTGACCACGACCCCGGCGCTCGCCACCGGACTGGTGTCGGTGCCCAAAGAGCGAATTTCCCACGCGATGCCGCTCTTCGCCATGCTGCAACGCATCGGCGGTTCCTTCGGGACGTCGGCCCTGACCGCGGTCGTCGCCGCGCGGCTCGCCGCCGCTCCCGGGTCCGCGGTGGCCGTCGCGGGCGCGCACGGGTGGATCGCCGGGATCACGGCGATCGTGCTGATCCCGGCGTGGCTCCTCGTCCGCGCCGAAATGTCCACAAAGGACTGAGCGGTGACGGTGGGTTTGTTCCCGTCCGGAGGGCGTGAAGGTTTCCAGTGTCATCCGGGACAGCGGGTGGACAACGCCGTAGGCTCAGGTGAATGAGCACGGCACCCACGTCGGAGCATCCGACGGTCGAAACCCGGCACCAGACCCAGTTGCTCACCCTGTTGCGCGACGAGGGACCGATGTCCCGCGTCGAGCTGGGGGAGCGGCTGGAGCTGCCGCGTGCCCGGGTGGGGGCCGAGGTCGCGCGGCTGGCCGAGGTCGGCCTCGTCGAGACGGCGGGTCCGTCGGCGAGCCGCGGCGGCAGGCGGTCCACGTTGGTGCGGCTCGCGGGAGACCTGCGGGTGCTGTCGGTCGACGTCGGCGCGACGTCGGTCGGGGTCGCGCTCACCGACGCTTCGTGCGAGGTGCTGGTGCACACCGTCGAGGACTGCGACGTCCGGCAGGGGCCGCACGCTGTGCTCAAACGCGTCGTCGCGCTGGCGGAGAAGATCCGCGAAGAGGCGCCGGGCAAGCTGATCGCCGCCGGGATCGGTCTCCCGGGCCCGGTGAGTTTCGCCGAGGGCATGGCGGTCGCGCCGCCGATAATGCCCGGCTGGGACCGGTTCTCCGTGCGCGACCATCTCGGTGGGCTGCTGCGCTGCCCGGTCACGGTCGACAACGACGTGAACTCGATGGCGCTCGGGGAACGGCACGCCGGGGTCGCGCGCTCCATCGACGACCTGGTGTTCGTCAAGATCGGTACCGGTATCGGCTGCGGGATCGTGCTGGGCGGCAAGGTGTACCGCGGCGTCGCCGGCACCGCGGGCGACATCGGGCACATCCGGCTCGACGACTACGGGCCGACCTGCGCCTGCGGCGAGACGGGCTGCCTCGAGGCCTACTTCGGCGGTGCCGCACTGGCCCGCGACGGGCTTACGCTCGCGCGCAGTGGCCGGTCGACCTACCTCGCCGACGTCGTTGCGGCCCGCGGCGCGATCACCGCGCAGGACGTCGGCCGGGCGGCGGCGTCGGGCGACTTCGGCGCGGTCAACCTGATCCGCGACGGCGGGCGGCGGCTCGGGCAGGTGGTCGCCTCGCTGGTGAGTTTCGTGAACCCCGGCATGGTCGTGATCGGTGGCGGCGTGGCGCAGCTCGGGCATCAGCTGCTCGCCGAGATCCGAAGCTCGGTGTACCGGCGGTCGCTGCCGCTCGCGACCGGGAACCTGCCGATCGTGCTGTCGGAGCTGGGGGACACCGCGGGGGTCATCGGGGCCGCTTGGTCCGCTACGGATCGGGCCTTCACGCTGAGTAGCTGAGAGGCCGCGGTGCCGCGGTTCCGGATGTCATGAAAGGGTCGTTCAGGACAAATTACGTCCTGAACGACCCTTTCATGACATCCGGGCCGGAGCGCTGAGTGAGCATCCGGCGGCACGTTGGGCATCCACCTGATTCCGATTAGTAACGTCAAGATCGTACAGACTTTCGCTCGAAAGATACGAAAGTCTGCGCGGATTGAGGCGGCTAATCGGGTGACGGAGGCCTTTAGTCGACATTTCTGTCCTGTTGTCACCTTGACGGGTGACAGGCGCCACCCTACTTTCGCTGGCTAAGTAACAAAGTTTGTTACGGCTGATTCGTAAGTGAGGCGTCGTCTGATGAGGCAGTGTGGCCGCGACTGAACCCGGGCTCGACCCGGTCAGCCCACGCACCGCGAACCTCGCCGCGCTCCTGCGGGCGTTGCGCGCGGGGCCGCTCTCGCGCACCCAGCTCGCGGCGCGTTGCGGGCTCACCAAGGCGGCCGTCTCCGGGTTGGTCACCGAGCTGTCCGATCGCGGTCTCGTCCGCTCCGCCGGACTCCAGGGCGGTGGCAACGGCAGGCCCAGCCAGCTGGTCGAGCTGAACGGCGCCAGCGCGTGCGGGCTCGCGCTCAGCGTCGAGGCCGACCGGTTCGCCGCCGTCGTCACGAATCTCGACGGTCGCGTGGTCGCCGAACGCACCGAGACCGCCGACGTCGCCGCGCTCGGGCTGCACCGGAGCATGGACGAACTCGCCTTCCTCGCCCGGACCGTGCTGCTGGACGACCAGCCGGTCGGGGTCACCGTCTCGGTGCCCGGCCTGGTCGATTCGGCCGCCGCCGTCCTCCGGTTCGCACCGACCCTGCGCTGGCGCGACGCCGAGATCGCCGACCTCCTCGCCGCCCGGCTCGGCCTGCCTGCCGACGCCATCACGGTCGACAACGAAGCGAACCTCGGCGCGGTCGGCGAATCGGTCGCCGGAGTCGGCCAAGGTGTGCGGGAGCTCTTCTACCTCAGCGGCGGGACGGGCGTCGGCGGCGGGCTCGTGGCAGGCGGCGCGATCCTGCGCGGTGCCAGGGGTTTCGCGGGCGAGGTCGGGCACATCACCGTCGACCCGTCGGGCGAGCAGTGCCCCTGCGGCCGGGTCGGCTGCCTGGAGACCAAGGCCGGGCTCAACGCCGTCCTGCGCGGCGCAGCCTCGCCCGGTGACCCGCTGCACGATCCCGCGCTCGGCGTCGACGGCCGGGTCGGGCTGCTCAAGCACCGCGTGCAGCGCGGTGACCAGCGCGCGGTCGCGGCGGTCTCGGAACTCGGGGTCGCGCTCGGCATCGCGGTGTCCACCGTGGTCGACGTGCTCGACCCGGACGTCGTCGTACTCGGCGGCTACTTCGCCGAACTGGGTGAGTGGCTGGTCGAGCCGGTGCGCCGCGAACTGTCCGCGCGTCCGCTCGGGCACGAGCCCGCCTGCCGCGTCGAGCCGTCGCCGCTGGGCACCACCGCCCCGCTGCGCGGCGCCGCGCATCTCGCCACCGAACGGCTTTTCGCCGATCCGACGCTAGTTCCCAACGCGGCCGAGGAGGCTCCGGCATGACCCTGCTATCCGTCCGGGGGATCGTGAAGACGTTCCCCGGGGTGCGTGCGCTGGACGGGGTCGACTTCGACGTCGAACCCGGCGAGGTGCACTGTCTGCTCGGCCAGAACGGCGCGGGCAAGTCCACGCTGATCAAGACGCTCGCCGGAGCACACCGGCCCGACGGTGGCGAGATCTTCTGGCAGGGCGAGCCGGTCACGCTGCCCTCGCCGGTCGCCGCGCTGAAGATCGGCATCGCGACCATGTACCAGGAACTCGACCTGGTGCCCGGGCTTTCCGTGGCGGACAACATCTTCCTCGGCCGCGAGCGGGCGAAGTTCGGGTTCACGCGGATCAGCGAGTCCCGGAACAAGGCCGCGAAACTGATGGCACGGCTCGGACATCCCGAGATCGCGCCGTCGACCGAGGTCGGGAAGCTGTCCGCCGCCGGTCAGCAACTGGTCTCGATGGCGCGGGCGCTCGCCTACGACGCGAAGCTGCTGGTGATGGACGAGCCCACCGCGGCGCTGGCGGGCGAAGAGGTCGACAACCTGTTCCGCATCGTCGGCGAACTGACCGCCGAAGGTGTCGCGATCGTCTACATCTCCCACCGGCTCGAAGAACTGCGCCGGATCGGCCACCGCGTCACCGTGCTGAAGGACGGCAAGACCGTCTCCACCGGCCTCGACGCCAAGGAGACGCCGACCTCCGACCTCGTCGCGCTGATGGCGGGCCGCAAGGTCGAAACCGTGTTCGGCCCGCGCCACCAGGAACACGTGGACCCGGACAACGAGGTCCTCAAGGTGGAGAACCTGACCACCGTCGGCGAGTTCGAGAACGTGAACTTCACCGTGCACGCCGGTGAAGTCGTCGGGATCGCGGGACTCGTCGGTTCGGGCCGCAGCGAACTGCTGGAGACGATCTTCGGCGCGCGCAAGCAGGACACGGGTTCGGTGTCGGTCGACGGCGAACCGGTCCGGCCGGGCAGCGTGTCCGCGGCGGTCAAGGCAGGCATCGGCCTGGCGCCCGAGGAACGCAAGAGCCAGGGGCTGCTGCTGGACCTGCCGGTCGTGCACAACGTGACCCTGGCGAGCCTGAGCAAGTACGCGACGTTCGGGTTCACCGAGCGGGGCCGGGAACTCGACGACGCCGGGGAAAGCCTGCGGCGCCTCGATCTCCGCCCCGCCGACCCGCACCGGATCATCCGCACGCTGTCCGGCGGCAACCAGCAGAAGGCGGTGCTGGCGCGCTGGCTGGTCCGCGGCTGCCGGGTCCTGCTGCTGGACGAGCCGACGCGCGGGGTCGACGTCGGCGCGCGGGCGGAGCTGTACCGGCTGATCGAGGAACTGGCCGCGACCGGGGTCGCGATCGTGCTCGTCAGCAGCGAGATCCCCGAAGTGCTCGGCCTGTCCGACCGGGTGCTGGTGCTGCGTGAAGGACGTGTCCTGGCTGAAAAGCCGTCCGCGGAGCTGACAGAGGCGGAAGTGCTCGACGTGATTCTCGAAGGGAGTGCGGCGTGACCGACCAAGCCGAATCGGTGCGTACGGAGAGCGCCGTGGAACCCTTGCCCCCCAAGAAGACAGGGTTCAAGTTCACCGCCGACCCCAGGCTGCTCGGCCTGACCGGGGTGCTGGTGATCCTGTGCATCGTCGGCCAGGTGACCAGGCCCGACCAGTTCTTCACCGACGGCAACATCTCCACGATCCTGCGGCTCGCCGCGGCCATCGGGGTGGTCAGTGTCGGGATGACGTTCGTGATCATCGCCGGCGGCATCGACCTCTCGGTCGGGTCGATCGTGGCGCTGTCCAGTGTCTGGCTGACCACCTTGGCCACCCAGTCCTACGGCCCGTGGGTGATGATCCTTTGTGGACTCCTGGTCGGCCTCGGTTGCGGGCTGATCAACGGGATCCTGGTCTCCTACGGGAAGATCGTGCCGTTCATCGCCACACTGGCGATGTACGTCTCCGCCCGCGGTCTCGCGGAACGCATCAGCGGCCGCCGCACGCAGGTGGTGTCGGAAGCGGGTTTCCTCGACTTCTTCCGCGGTGACCTGCTCGGCATCCCGGTGCTGATCTGGATGTTCGCGCTGGTGTTCGCGATCGGCTGGGTGGTGCTGAACCGCACCACGTTCGGCCGCCGCACCTTCGCCGTCGGCGGCAACGCCGAGGCGTCACGGCTGGCGGGGATCAACGTCAAGCGGCACACCGCGCTCGTCTACGGCGTGGCCGGGCTGTGCTGTGGCATCGCCGCGCTGATGGTCGTCGCCCGCACCACCGCGGGTGCCTCGACCAACGGCATGCTCTACGAACTCGACGCCATCGCGGCGGTCGTCATCGGCGGCACCCTGCTCACCGGTGGCCGCGGCTCGCTCATCGGCACCCTGATCGGCGTGCTGATCTTCACCGTGCTGTCCAACATCTTCACGCTCAACAACCTGGACACCGACATCCAGAACATCGCCAAGGGCGTGATCATCGTGCTGGCCGCGCTGCTCCAGTTCCGCTCCGTAAAGAAAACCAAGACGAGTACTTGATCACCGTGGATGGAGAGTCGTCATGACCGAACAATCCCTGCACCGCCGCCGTTTCCTGCTGGGAGGCGCGGCCGTCGGAGCGGGTGCGCTGCTGACCGCGTGCACCTCGAACGAGGCACCGGCGCAGAACAACGCGGCCAACGTGGCCAACGCCGGGGCGAACTCGCAGCCCGGAACCCCCGTCACCATCGGGTTCTCGGCTCCTGCCGCGGACCACGGCTGGATGGCGGCCATCACCAAGAACGCCCGCGCGCAGGCGCAGAAGTTCAGTGAGGTCACGCTCAACGCGACCGAGGGCACCAACGACGTCAACCAGCAGATCTCCCAGGTGGAGACCCTGATCAACGCCAAGGTCAACGTCCTGGTGATCCTGCCGTTCGACGGCAAGGCGCTGACCGCGGTCGGCCAGCAGGCGATGGACGCCGGGATCCAGGTGATCAACCTGGACCGCGTCTTCGACACCCCGCTCGCGTACCGCACCTGGATCGGCGGCGACAACTACCGCATGGGTGTCAACGCCGGCAACTACATCGCCCAGCAGATGAAGGCGAAGAACATCGCCAACCCGGTCATCGGCGAGGTCGCGGGCATCGACTCGCTGCCGCTGACCCAGGAACGCAGCAAGGGCTTCAAGGACGCCTTGACCCGTCAGGGTTTCACGGTCGGACCGCGCGTTTCGGCGCAGTTCACCCCGGAGTCGGGCGAGCAGCAGACCTCGAACCTGCTGCAGTCGGCGTCCAAATTGGACGCTCTGTGGAACCATGACGACGACCAGGGTGTCGGTGTCATCGCCGCGATCAACAACGCCAACCGCAAGAACTTCCTGATGGTCGGCGGCGCCGGATCGAAGAACGCGATGAACCTGATCAAGTCCGACGCCGAACCGCTGAAGGCGACGGTGCTCTACAGCCCGTCGATGGCGTCCTCGGCGATCTCGCTCGCCCGCCTGCTCGGCCAGGGCAAGGGGGCCGGCGACTTCGCCGAGCACGAGATCCCCGCCGAGATCACCACGTACTCCGCGGTGGTCACCAAGGAGAACGTCGACAAGTACATGGACGTCGGCTTCGACTCGTAAACCCGCGCACCCGACACGCAAGCGGAGACATAGGAGGGGTATTGAGCACGGCAAAGGAAACGATCGGGATCGGCATGGTGGGCCACGCGTTCATGGGTGCGGTGCATTCGCACGCGTGGCGCAGCGTGCACCGGTTCTTCACGCCACCGCTGATCCCGCGACTCGCCGTGCTCGGCGGCCGTGACGAAGTGCGGGCGAAGGCCGCGGCGGAACGGTTCGGCTGGGAAGACGTCGAGACCGACTGGCGCGCGCTGATCGCCCGCGACGACGTCGACCTGGTCGACATCTGCACACCGGGCGACAGCCACGCCGAGATCGCGATCGCCGCGCTCGAAGCGGGCAAGCACGTGCTGTGCGAGAAGCCGCTGGCCAACACCCTCGCCGAGGCCGAAGCGATGGCCGAGGCCGCGGCGAAGGCGCGGGCCAACGGCGTCCGGTCGATGGTGGCGTTCAATTACCGCCGGGTGCCCGCGCTCGCGCACGCCAGGAAACTGGTCGCGAGCGGGGCGCTCGGCGAGATCCGCCACGTGCGGACGGTCTACCTGCAGGACTGGCTGTCCGACGCCCAGGCGCCGATGACCTGGCGGCTGCACAAGGACAAGGCGGGCTCCGGCGCGCTGGGCGACCTCGGCGCGCACATCGTCGACGCCGCCCAGTTCGTCACCGGCGACACGATCACCGGGGTTTCCGCGCTGACGAACACCTTCGTCAAGGAGCGGCCGGACGGCGACGGCGGCACCGGGCAGGTGACGGTCGACGACACCGCGCTGTTCCTCGGCCGGTTCAGCGGCGGGGCGGTGGCGAGTTTCGAGGCGACCCGGTTCGCGCTCGGCCGCAAGAACGCGATGCGGCTGGAGGTCAACGGGTCGAAGGCGAGCCTCGCGTTCGACTTCGAGTCGATGAACGAACTGTCCTTCTTCGACGGTGGCCAGCCCGCCACCGAGGCCGGGTTCCGCCGGATCCTGGTCACCGAACCCGAGCACCCGTACGTCGGGGTGTGGTGGCCGCCGGGCCACCTGCTCGGCTACGAGCACACCTTCACCAACGAGGTCGCCGATCTGCTCACCGCGATCGGCGACGGCAAGGATCCCGAACCGTCCTTCGAGGACGGGTTGAGGGTTCAGCAGGTACTGGACGCGGTCGAGCGCAGCGCGTCCGACGAGGCGCGATGGACCACTGTGCCCGGTGTCACCGCGAAGGGGAGTAACTGAGGAGTAGATCCAGCCGAAAGTCGCATGACGGCTATCACTGCGACTTGGTTCGATCCGAAACATCCGACCATCGGAGGTCGGGGTTGTCGGGTTCTGGAAAGGTGGAGAAATGCCTGCTCACGAGCGTACGGGCATCTGGTTGGTCGGGGCGAGGGGGTCTGTCGCGACTACCGCCGCGGTGGGGCTGCTCGCGCTGCGCGCGGGGGTGGCCGGCGGTGGCGGCTGTGTCAGCGAGCTGCCCGCGTTCGCCGGGGTTCCGTTGCCGGGCTGGGACGATCTGGTCCTCGGTGGCCACGACATCGTGCACACCCCGCTCGAGAAGCGTGCCGAGCAGCTGGCGCACGCCGGCGTCTTCGGGCACTCGGTGTTCTCCGCGGTGCGGTCCGGGCTGGCCGAAGTGGACGCCGAGATCCGCGACGGCTACCACCCGGCGACGCATACCGGTGCCCAGGCCGACGCGGCCGCGCGGCTCACGGCGGACATCCGGTCTTTCGCCGACCGGCACGACCTAGCGCGGGTCGTGGTGGTCAACGTGTCCTCCACCGAGGCCCCGTGCCCCCACCTGCCCGAACACGACGACCTCGACGCGCTCGAAGCGGCGCTCACGGATCCGGCGCGGGCGGTGCTCCCGTCGAGTTCCCTGTCGGCCTACGCGGCTTTGAAGGCGGGAAGCCCGTACGTCGAGTTCACGCCGTCCGCCGGGATCACCCTGCCCGCGCTGCGGCAGCTCGCCGAGCGGGAAGGCCTGCCGTACGCGGGCTGCGACGGCAAGACCGGTGAGACGCTGCTGCGCACCGTCCTCGCGCCGATGTTCAGCGCGCGGGCGCTGAAGGTCCGCTCCTGGGCGGGTACCAACCTGCTGGGCGGCGGCGACGGCGAGACCCTCGCCGACCCGGTGACCGCGAACAGCAAGCTGGAATCCAAGGCACGCGGACTCGCGGCGCTGCTCGGTGAGGACGTCACCGCGCCGCTGCACATCGACAACGTGCCCGACCTCGGCGAGATCAAGACCGCGTGGGACCACGTGTCTTTCGAGGGTTTCCTCGGCGCGCGCATGAGCCTGCAGTTCACCTGGACCGGCTACGACTCCGCGCTCGCGGCGCCGCTGATCCTGGACCTGGCCCGCTTCGTCACCGCGGCGCACGCCGGCGGCCAGAGCGGCGCGCTGACCGAACTCGGCTTCTTCTTCAAGGATCCGCTGGGCAGCGACGAACACCGCTTCGCCGAGCAGACCGCCCGCCTGGTCACCTGGGCGGCCGACCTGTGAAGGCTTATGTGGAACTCGTCCGGGCGCCCGCGGCGCTGACGGTGCTCGGCGACACGGTCGCCGGATCCGCCGCGGCGGGGCTCAAGATGACCGGCCGACGGCTGCTGCTGCCGCTGTCCTCGGTCGCCTTCTACTGGGCCGGGATGGCCCTCAACGACTGGGCGGACCGGAAGCTCGACGCCGTGGAGCGGCCCGAGCGCCCGATCCCGTCCGGACGGGTGAGCGCGGGCGCGGCGCTCACCACCGGTGCCGCGCTGACCGCGGCGGGACTCGGCCTGGCCGCGCTCGGTGGCGGACGCCGGGCGATGCGCGTCGCGGTCCCGCTCGCGGCGTCGGTGTGGGCCTACGACACCGTGCTCAAGCCGACCCCGGCCGGACCGATGGCGATGGCGACGTGCCGCACCCTCGACGTCCTGCTAGGCGCGGGTGACTCGTCGAAGAAGGCAGCCACCGCCGCGGCGGCGGTGGGCGTCCACACGCTCGGCGTCACCGCGCTCTCCACCGGGGAGGTCCACGGGGCGAACCCGGCGACCGCCCGGGCGGCGCTGGCCACCAGCTGCGCGGCGACAACGTTGGCATTGACCGGACCGGCACGTGGGGGCTGGCATCGCGCCGCCTCGATGGCCGCCGGCTCGGGCTACGCGGGCCTGGTCGGCCGGGCGCAGGCGGACGCCGTCCGCGACCCGTCGGCGAAATCCGTGCGGTCGGCGACCAAGAACGGCATCCACGGCATGGTCCCGCTGCAGGCGGCGGTCACGGCGAAGGGCTCGGTACTGGGGGCGGCGCTGGTCGCGGCCGCGCTGCCGATCGCCCGCAAGCTGTCGAGGAAGGTGAGCCCCACATGACGTTCTCGCTCGGATACGGCACCAACGGCTTCTCCAACCACCGCCTCGACGACGCGCTCGCGGTGATCGCCGACCTCGGGTACACCGGGGTGGCGCTGACGCTGGACCACGATCACCTCGACCCGTTCGCCGACGATCTGGCGCGGCAGGTCGACCACGTGGCTTCCCGGCTTTCGTCGCTCGGCCTGAACCGGGTCGTCATCGAGACCGGCGCGCGGTATCTGCTCGACCCGTGGCGCAAGCACTCGCCGACGCTGCTTTCGGACGATCCCGCGTTGCGGATCGACTTCCTGGCACGGGCTTTGCGGATCGCCGGGGATCTCGGCGCGGACTGCGTGTCGTTCTGGTCTGGAGTGTCCACTGTGGACAACGACCTCGCCTGGTCCCGGTTGCGTGAGGGGGTCGCGGCGGTCCTGGAGCACGCCGCGCGGCTGAACGTGCGGCTGGCGATGGAACCCGAGCCCGGCCACCTCGTGCAGCATCTGGGCCAGGTCCTGGACCTGCGCAAGGAACTCGGCGAGCCGGACCTCTTCGGGGTCACGCTCGACGTCGGGCACTGCGTCGCGGTCGAGCCGGTGAACGCGGCCGAATGTGTCCGCCTCGCCGGTCCGCTGCTGTGGAACGTGCAGCTGGACGACATGCTGCCGAGGGTCCACGAGCATCTGGAGTTCGGCGACGGGCATCTGGATCTGCCGGGGACGCTCGCCGCGCTGGCGGAGATCGGCTACACCGGGCTGGCCGCGGTCGAACTGCCCCGGCACAGCCACGCCGCGCCGGACACCGCGCGCCGGGCCTTCGAGGCGCTCACGGCGGCGATGCCGCAGACGTGGCAGACCAAGGCGGAACGCCGGATCCGGGAGAAGCCGTCGGTGATCGGCTCGATCTTCCCGGCCGTCGGCCGCGAGGTGGGCCGGGAGGCGCTGCGCCCGGACACCGATCCGCAGGGGCTGGTCCACGGCACGGTCGACGACCGGGCACGGGTCCGGCTCGTGTCGGTGCTCGCCGAAGTCCTCGACGACGCGGCGCTGGCCGCGGAACTGCGCGATCTCTACCGCTACGGCGACGACGCCGAGCGGCGCGGGGTCCTGCGGGCGCTCTCCACTCTGGAGTCGCCGGGCGCCGAAGTCACCGATGCCGGGATCAAGCTGGTCGAGGACGCCTTGCGCGCCAACGACATCAGGCTGGTCGCCGCCGCCATGGGTGCCTTCGCCCGGTTCCTGGACGACCACACGTGGCGCCACGGCGTCCTCAAATGCGTCTTCGTCGGTGTGCCGCTGGCCGCCGTCGCGGACCTCACTGCCCGCGCGGACGACGAGCTTCGGAGGATGCTCGCCGATTTCGCCGACGAACGCAGGGCGGCCGGGCGTGACGTACCCGCCGACGCCCTCTCATTGCTCAAGGAGAACTGAGCCAGTGCGTATCTTCGATCCCCACATCCACATGTCCTCCCGGACCACCGACGACTACGAAGCCATGTACGCGGCCGGTGTCCGCGCGCTGGTCGAGCCCGCGTTCTGGCTGGGGCAGCCGCGTACCAGCGTCGGCTCGTACACCGACTACTTCGACGCGCTCATCGGCTGGGAACGGTTCCGTGCCGCCCAGTTCGGCATCCGGCACCACTGCACGATCGCACTGAACCCCAAGGAGGCCAACGACCCCCGCTGCCGCGAGGTGCTCGACGTGCTCCCGAGGTACCTGGCGAAGGACGGCGTGGTCGCGGTCGGCGAGGTCGGCTACGACTCGATGACCAAGGAAGAGGACGAGGTCTTCTCCCAGCAGCTGGCGATGGCGCTGGAACACGACCTTCCGGTGCTCGTGCACACCCCGCACCGCGACAAGCTGGAAGGCACCAAGCGCACGCTCGACGTCGTGCGTGAGGCCGGCGTCGCGCCGGAGCGCGTGGTCGTCGACCACCTCAACGAGGTCACCGTCAAGCTGGTCAAGGATTCCGGCGCCTGGATGGGTTTTTCCATCTACCCGGACACCAAGATGGACGAGCACCGGATGGTCGAGATCCTGCGCCAGTACGGGCTGGATCAGATGATCGTCAACTCGGCCGCCGACTGGGGCCGGTCCGATCCGCTGAAGACCGCCAAAACCGGGCAGGCGATGCTCGACGGCGGGTTCACCGAGGCCGACGTCGACAAGGTGCTGTGGCAGAACCCGGTCGACTTCTACGGGCTCAGCGGCAGGCTCACGCTCGACCCGCTGCCCGGATTCACCGGCGAGGCTGTGACGTTCGAGGGCAACTCGGTGCTGCGAGGTGCCCGCAAATGATCTCCTACTGTACGAACGTCCACCCGGCCGAAGACGTCGACGGCATCGTCACGCAGCTGGAGCGGTACGCGCTCCCGGTGCGTGAGCGCCTGGGCGCCGATCGGCTCGGCGTCGGGCTGTGGCTTTCCGCGCCGGTCGCGCGCGGGCTCGCCGAAGACGCCGAGGCGCGCATGCGTTTCCGTGCCGAACTCGACGCCCGCGGGCTGTCGGTGTACACGCTCAACGCCTTCCCGTACGGCGGTTTTCACGACGACGTCGTCAAGCACGCGGTCTACCGTCCTGAGTGGACACACCCGGACCGGGTCGCCTACACGATCGACTGTGTGAACGTGCTCTCCGATCTCCTCGCCGAGGATGCTTCTTACGGCAGCATATCCACGCTGCCGTTGGCTTGGCGTGAACCGTGGGGCGAACAGGACGACCGCCGGGCGGCCGAAGCCTTCGGTGAGGTCGTCCGCGCGATCGGTGACCGACCGATCAAACTGGCCGTCGAACCCGAACCCGGCTGCGTGCTCGACACCGTGGCCGACGCGCTGGGCTGGCTGTCCGGCCGTGTCGATCCGGAGTATGTCGGGCTGTGCCTGGACACCTGCCATCTCGCGGTGTCGTTCGCCGATCCGGCGGAGACGCTCAAGGCGATCGCGGAGTCCGATGTGGACATCGTGAAGGTGCAGGCTTCCGCCGCGTTGCACGTCGAAGATCCCGCCGAAGCGCGTGACGCGTTGGCGGCCTTCGCGGAACCGCGGTATCTGCACCAGGTCCGCGAGTTTTCGGGCGGTGTCGTGCGCAAGGCCGACGACCTGCCCGAGGCGTGGACCGACCTGCCGGGGGAGGGGCCGTGGCGCGTGCACTTCCACATGCCGCTGCACCAGGCGCCGGCCGCGCCGCTGTCCACCACGACCGACGTCCTGCGCACCGTCGCCGCCGGGCTGCCCGGCGAACCGCATATCGAGGTCGAGACCTACACCTGGAGTGTGCTCCCGGACGCGGGCGACCTCGTCGGCGGGATCGCCGCGGAACTCGAATGGGCACAGGCGAACCTCGTCAAGGAAGGGGCGTCCGCGTGAAACCGCTGGTCGTCATCGACGTCGTCGGGCTGACCCCGAGGGCGTTGCGGGACATGCCGAAACTGTCCGCCGTCGCCCGCGACGGCTGGCAGGCCGAACTGGGCACGGTGCTGCCCGCGGTCACCTGCAGCGCGCAGTCGACGTTCCTCACCGGGCTCATGCCCGCGCAGCACGGGATCGTCGGCAACGGCTGGTACTTCCGCGATCTCGGTGAGATCTTCCTGTGGCGCCAGCACAACCGGCTCGTCGGCGGTGAGAAGCTGTGGGAGACCGCGAGGGCGGCGCACCCCGGCTACACGTCGGCGAACGTGTGCTGGTGGTACGCGATGGGGATGAGCACCGACGTCACGGTGACCCCGCGGCCGATCTACCACGCCGACGGCCGCAAGTCGCCGGACGCCTACGTGCGCCCGCCGGAACTGCACGATCAGCTGACCGGCGCGCTGGGGGAGTTCCCGCTCTTCCAGTACTGGGGACCGACGGCGTCGCTCAAGTCGAGCAAGTGGGTGATCGGGGCGTCGCGGCAGATCCTGCGGGAGAAGCGGCCTGATCTGCTGCTGACCTACGTGCCCCACTTGGATTACGACCTGCAGCGTTTCGGTCCCGACGCGCCGCAGGCTCGGCAAGCCGCGCGGGAACTGGACAACGCGCTCGCCCCGCTGCTCGACGACGCCCGCAACGCCGGGGCGACCGTGGTCGCGCTCAGCGAGTACGGGATCACCAACGTGCACCGGCCGGTCGACATCAACCGGGCGCTGCGGCGCGAGGGTCTGCTGGAGGTCTACACCCAGGCAGGCATGGAGTACCTCGACCCGTGGGCGTCGCGCGCGTTCGCCGTCGCCGACCACCAGGTCGCGCACGTCTACGTCCGCGACTCGGCCGACCTCGAGCGGGTGCGCTCGATCGTCGGCGAGCTGACCGGCGTCGACGAGGTGCTCGACCGTGAGGCGCAGGCTCGTTACGGGATCGACCACGAACGCGCGGGCGAACTCGTCGCGGTCACCGAGCCGGACTCGTGGTTCACCTACTACTACTGGCTCGACGACGCGCGGAAGCCCGACTTCGCGCGCGGCGTCGAGATCCACCGCAAACCGGGTTACGACCCCGCCGAGCTGTTCTTCGACCCGGAGGACAAGTTCGCCAAGGCGCGGGCCGGGCTCAACCTGGCGAAGAAGTTCGCCGGGCTCCGGTACGCGATGGACGTCGTCCCGACCGATCCGCGCTGGGTGCGCGGCTCGCACGGACGGCTGCCGGATTCCACAGAGGACGGTCCGGTGCTGCTGTGTTCGGATCCGGCCTTCCAGCCTTCCGGTCGCGTCGGGGCCACCGACGTGCACCCGCTGTTGTTGTCGCTGCAGGGACTGAAGTAGAGGAGGTCCTCGGTCCAGTGGGTCGTGAGTGGCGTTTCGGGTTAGAACCCGAAACGCCACTCACGACCAACGCAAGTCCTTCCTTGATCGCCGCCGCTCATCGAAAGGATCGCCACTGCTATGTCTTTGAAACGACGAATGGGTGTGCTCGTCACAGCCATGGTCACGGCTCTGACAGGCGTCGCGCTACCGATGCAGACCGCATCGGCGCACGAAGCGGCCACGGTGCTCGTGTTCTCCAAGACCGCGGGCTTCCGGCACGATTCGATCCCCGACGGGATCAAGGCGATCAAGGATTTGGGGGCACAGAACCACTTCGCGGTGGAGGCCACCGAGGATGCGGCAGCCTTCACCGACGCGAACCTCAAGCGGTTCAACGCGGTGGTCTGGCTTTCCACCACCGGTGACGTGCTGAACGCGGACCAGCAGGCCGCGTTCGAGCGGTACGTGAAGGGAGGCGGCGGGTACGTCGGCGTGCACGCCGCCTCCGACACCGAGTACGACTGGCCCTGGTACGGCGAGCTGGTCGGGGCGTACTTCAAGTCCCACCCGCAGATCCAGCAGGCGAACGTCAAGGTCGAAGACCACGAGCATGTGTCCACTGTGGATCTTCCGGAGACCTGGCCGCGCACCGACGAGTGGTACAACTACCGCGAGAACCCGCGCAGCGACGTCCACGTGCTCGCGAGCCTGGACGAGAAGAGCTATCAGCCCGGCGACGGCGCGATGGGCGATCACCCGATCGCCTGGTGCCACGAGAACTCCGGCGGCCGCTCCTGGTACACCGGCGGCGGGCACACCAAGGCCTCCTACGCCGAGCCTGCCTTCCTCAAGCATCTGGCGGGCGGCATCAAGTACGCCACCAAGCTGAGCGAGGCGGGCTGCGCCAAGACCCAGGAAGACCCGGTCGACGCGGACTTCGACCAGATCACCCTGGCCAAGGGCGAGGAGAAGACCGGCGAGCCGATCGCGCTTTCGGTGCTGCCCAACCGCGACGTCCTGCACACCTCGCGCGACGGCCGCGTCTGGTACACCAGCTCGTCGGCGACGACGTCGCTGGCCGGGCAGATCCCCGTCTACAACCACGACGAGGACGGCCTCCAGGGTGTCGCCATCGACCCGGACTTCGCCAAGAACCGCTGGGTCTACCTTTACTACGCGCCCAAGCTGAACACCCCGGCCGGTGACGCGCCGGAGAACGGCACCCCCGCCGACTTCGAGCCGTTCAAGGGGTACAACCAGCTCTCGCGGTTCAAGCTCGGCACCGACAACAAGCTCGACCTCGCGAGCGAGCAGAAGATCCTCCAGGTCCCCGCCGAACGCGGTATCTGCTGCCACGCCGGCGGCGAGATCGACTTCGACGCCAAGGGCAATCTGTATCTGTCCACAGGGGACGATTCCAACCCGTTCGCCTCCGACGGCTTCACCCCGATCGACGAGCGCGCCGACCGCAACCCGGTGTACGACGCGCAGCGCACCTCGGCCAACACCAACGACCTGCGCGGGAAGGTGCTGCGGATCAAGGTCGGTGCGGGAGGCAAGTACACGATCCCCAAGGGCAACCTGTTCCCCAAGGGCACGGCCAAGACCAAGCCCGAGATCTACGCGATGGGCTTCCGCAACCCGTTCCGCTTCGCCGTCGACCGCAAGACCGGCTGGATCCACCTGGCCGACTATGGTCCCGATGCCGGCGCTGCCGACCCGAAGCGCGGGCCCGGCGGCACGGTCGAATTCAACCTGATCAAGAAGCCCGGCAACTTCGGCTGGCCGTACTGCGTCGGGGACAACCTGCCGTTCATCGACTACGACTTCGCCACCAAGCAGTCCGGCGCCGCCTTCGACTGCGCCAAACCGAAGAACACCAGCCCGCGCAACACCGGCCTGACCGATCTGCCGCCGGTCGAGAAGGCGTGGATCGCCTACGACGGCGGTTCGGTGCCCGAGTTCGGCACCGGCCCCGAGTCGCCGATGGGCGGCCCGGTCTACCAGTTCGACGCGACGAACCCGTCGCAGACCAAGTTCCCGGAGTACTTCAACGGCAAGACCTTCGCCTACGAGTGGGAACGCGGCTGGATCAAGGAGATCACCGTCGGCGCGAACGGTGAACGCGGCGCCATCAAGCCGTTCTTCGACTCGATGGACCTCGTCCGCCCGATGAACCTCGAGTTCGGCCCGGACGGCGCGCTCTACGTCCTCGACTACGGCACCGGCTACTTCGGCGGCTCCAAGGAATCCGCCGTCTACCGCATCGACTACACCAAGGGCCGCCGCACGCCGGTCGCCAAGGTGGCCGCGGACAAGACGTCCGGACAGGCGCCGCTGACCGTCAAGTTCGACCCGGCCGGGACGAACGATCCCGACGGTGGCGCGCTCACCTACGCCTGGGACTTCGACGGGAACGGCACGACCGATTCCACCGAGGCCACCCCGGTTTCCTACACCTACGCCGCGAACGGCCAGTACACGGCGAAGCTCTCGGTCACCGATTCCACCGGGCTGACCGGTTCGGCGAGCGTGGTGGTCACCGTCGGCAACACCGCGCCGGTGGTCACGCTGAAGACCCCGGTCAACGGCAGCGTGTTCAGCTTCGGCGACATGGTCCCGTTCAAGGTCGAGGTGACCGACGCCGAGGACAACCCGATCGACTGCTCCAAGGTGACCGTCGAATACATCCTCGGCCACGAGGGGCACGGACATCCGCTGAGCCGCGCGACCGGTTGTGAAGGCACCATCGCCACGCCCGCCGACGAAGGACACGGTGCGGACGCCAACGTCTTCGGCGTCATCAACGCCAGCTACACCGACAACGGCGGAAACGGCGTGCCCGCGCTCACCGGCGAGGCGGAATCCATCCTGCAGCCGAAACTGAAGCAGGCCGAGTTCTACACCCAGTCCAGCGGCATCGAGGTCGTCGCGCACGCCGGCGCCAGTGGCGGCAAACGCGTCGGTCACATCGAATCCGGCGACTGGATCAAATTCGACCCGGTGAACCTCGTCGGCGTCAGCGGCATCGGCTACCGGGTCTCGTCCGGTGGCGCGGGCGGCACGATCGAGGTGCGCTCGGGCGCGGTGGACGGACCGCTGGTCCAGACGGTCACCGTCGCCAACACCGGCGGCTGGGACACCTATGCCGACATCCCGGCTTCCGCCATCACCGACCCCGGCGGCACCGGCCCGTTGTTCCTCGTGTTCAAGGGCGGTTCCGGCGGCTTGTTCGACGTCGACGCGATCACTTTCGAGGAGAACTGATGAGCCGTCCGATCACCCTGTTCACCGGCCAGTGGGCGGATCTCCCGTTCACCGAGGTGTGCAGGCTGGCCAGTGAATGGGGCTACGACGGCCTCGAGATCGCGTGTTCCGGCGACCACTTCGAGGTCGACCGCGCACTGTCCGAAGAGGACTACGTGCCCGGACGGCTCAAGCTGCTCGCCGAGCACGGCCTCAAGGTGTGGGCGATCTCCAACCACCTCGTCGGCCAGGCCATTTGCGACGACCCGATCGACGAACGCCACCAGGCCATCATCCCCGCCCGGGTGTGGGGGGACGGAGAGCCCGAAGGCGTCCGGCAGCGGGCGGCGAAGGAGATGGCCGACACCGCCCGCGCGGCGGCGAAACTCGGCGTGGACACGGTAATCGGCTTCACCGGCTCGAAGACCTGGAAGTACGTCGCGATGTTCCCGCCCGTCTCGCAGGCGGTCATCGACGACGGCTACTCCGACTTCGCCGACCGGTGGAACCCGATCCTCGACGTCTTCGACGAGGTGGGCGTGCGGTTCGCCCACGAGGTCCACCCGTCGGAGATCGCTTACGACTACTGGACCACGAAACGAGCGCTCGAAGCTGTCGGCGACCGTCCGGCATTCGGGCTGAATTGGGATCCTTCGCATTTCATCTGGCAGGACCTCGACCCGGTCGGCTTCATCCTCGACTTCGCCGACCGGATCTACCACGTGGACTGCAAGGACACCAGGAAGCGGTTCGACGGACGGAACGGACGGCTCGGCTCGCATCTCCCCTGGGGAGATCCCCGACGCGGCTGGGACTTCGTTTCGACCGGGCACGGCGACGTGCCCTGGGAGGACTGTTTCCGCGCACTGAATTCGATCGGCTACGCCGGTCCGATCTCGGTGGAGTGGGAGGACGCCGGCATGGACCGGCTCCGGGGCGCGGCGGAGGCCGTGACCTTTCTGCGGGGGCTCCTGTTCGACAAGCCGTCGGCGGCCTTCGACGCGGCTTTCAGCAACCAGAAGTGAGGGCGGTTTCATGTGCGGTGAAGAAGCTGAGCAGTTCCACTCCCGGCGGGCGCTCCTGCGCGGCGCGGCGACGGCGGCGGTCGCGGTCGGCGCGGCGGTAGCCCTGCCGGGTGTGGCCGGTGCGGCCACCAAGGCGGAGACCCAGGGATCCGGCCACCACGGACGGGGCCGGGTCCCGGTGGAGAAGATCAGCATCCAGCTCTACTCCCTGCGCACCGCGCTGCAGGCCGATCTGCCGGGAACCCTGTCCGCGCTGGCGGACATCGGCTACCGGAAGGTCGAACTGGCTGGCACCTACGGCCGGTCGGCCGAGGAGTTCCGCGGTCTGCTGGACAAGAACCACATCAAGGCGACGTCCACCCACGTCGGCATCGACGGCGACCTCGACAAGACCATCGCGGACGCGAAGATCCTCGGGAACACCCGCGCCAACGTGCCGTGGGCGAACTTCGACACCATCGACGGCTGGAAGCAGTTCGCCGGCCGGATGGACACGGCGGCGCGGAAGTTCCGCCAGGCCGGTATCCCGCTCGGCTACCACAACCACGCGCACGAGTTCGCGCCCATCGGCGGCGTGCGCCCGTACGACGTGCTGACCAGGAACACGAACCCGCGGTACGTGCACCTGGAGATCGACCTGTTCTGGGCGGTGGAAGGCGGGATGGACCCGGTTTCGCTGTACCGGCAGCACTGTCCGCGCGTGGTGCAGTACCACGTCAAGGACCGGACCGCGGCGGGCGAGATGGTCGACCCCGGCAAGGGTGTCATCGACTTCCCGCGCATCTTCCGCCACACCCGTCCCCACCTCGCCGAATACATCGTCGAGCACGACAACCCCACGGATCCCCTGAGCACCGCCCAGACCGGATTCACCTATCTCCGTAACGTCCGCTTCTAACTGGGGAATCCACAATGGACAACAAGAAACGCGGGCTGTCCCGCAGATCGATGCTCGCGGGCACCGCGGCCGGGGTGATCGCCCCGGTCGTGGTGTCGGCCAGCGCCGGTTCGGCACCGGCCGCCGCGGCCGGGATGACCCGCAACATCACCATCTACGCCGACTACGTTCCCGGTTCGACCCGGGTCGGTTACGGGCTCGAGCCCGGCAAGCCGACGATCCCCGGGCCGCTCCTGGAGTGCTACGAGGGTGACACGCTGGTGATCGAGCTGGTCAACAACACCGACAAGCGGCTGTCGATCCATCCGCACGGTGTCAACTACGACACCAAATCCGACGGTTCGCCGTTCAACGATTCCTTCAACAAGCCCTACGAGACCAAGACCTACACCTGGAAGACCCGCACGGCCTACCAGGCGGCCAACGGTTTCTGGATGCCCGGCAGCGCGGGGTACTGGCATTACCACGACCACGCGTTCGACGGCGACCACGGCACCATCGGCCTGCTGAAAGGCCTCTACGGTGGCCTGATCGTGCGTAAACGCGGCGATCTGCTGCCCAGCAAGCAGTTCACCGTCGTGTTCACCGAGATGTGGATCAACCACCAGATCGCCCCGAACACGCCGATCTTCGAGGCGAACCTCGGCGAACGCGTCGAATTCATCTGCATCGGGCACGGCAACCTGATGCACACCTTCCACCTGCACGCGCATCGCTGGGCGGACACCCGCACCGGCATGCTCACCAGCGCGACCGACAACGCCCCGATCGTCGACAACAAGACCCTGGACCCCGGCAACTCCTTCGGATTCCAGGTGATCGCCGGTGACGGCGTCGGGCCGGGCGCGTGGATGTACCACTGCCACGTCCAGCAGCACTCGGACGACGGCATGTCCGGGGTGTTCCTGGTCCGCAACGCCGACGGCGGGATGCCCGCGGGCGCGCAGGAGGCGATCGACCGCTTCAAGGGGCACCAGCACACCACCACGTCCACGCCGAACGCCACCGGCGCCTCGGCCCACCACCACCAGTCTTGAAAGGAGCGAGAACTTGAGACGAGTATTTTCGCAACGCCGGCTCCGCAGACGGTCACTGGCCGCGCTCGCGGTCGGCGCCGTCGTCACCTCCGGCCTGCCACTGGCCATCGCACCGGTGACCGCCGAAGCCGCGACGAACGTCCCCGTGAACGTCCTGGTCTTCCACGGCGCCGCCGCGGACCAGAAGGACCCCGTCCTGCGTGCCACGGACGCGATCGCGAGCCTGGGCCAGGCGAACGGCATCTCCGTTTCGTCCTCTTCGGACCCCGCGGTGTTCACGCAGGCGAACCTCGCGAAGTACCGCGGCGTCGTTTTCCTTTCCGCACAGGGCATCACGCTCAACCGTGACCAGGAAACCTCGCTGCAGAACTACATGAAGGCGGGCGGCGGGTTCCTCGGCCTGTCCGACGCCGCGCGGGCCCAGGACGGTTCGCAGTGGTTCTCCGGCCTGATCGGTGCCCGTCCGGTGGGGGCGCGTCCCACGCCGGAGGCGGTCGCCTCGGTGACCGCGAGCGCGGAGAACGCGCCCAACGAGAGCAAGGAAAAGCTCGCCGACAACAACGAGAACACCAAGTGGCTGGCGTTCCAGCCGACCGGCTGGGTCGCCTACAAGATGGCCGCCCCGGTCGCCGTGAGCAGCTACGACCTCGTTTCGGCGAACGACTTCCCCGGCCGTGACCCCAAGAGCTGGACCCTGCAGGGCTCCAACGACGGGACCACGTGGACCGATCTGGACACCCGCACCAACGAGACGTTCGCCGACCGGTTCGTGAGCCGCAAGTTCACCTTCACCAACACCACGGCGTACGCGAACTACCGGCTGAACATCACCGCCAACGCCGGTGAACCGCTCATCCAGCTGGCCGATTGGAAGCTGTACAAGGACAACTCGACCACCCCGCCGCCGCCGGAGCCCGACCCGGCCCAGGCCACGGTCGACGTCCTCGACAAGGCGAACCCGGCCACCGCGGGCCTGCCGCAGAAGTGGGTGCGCACCGACCGGTGGCTCAACTGGGAGGTCAACCCGGTCGGCACCGTGCACACGGTCGCGCAGGTCGAGGAATCGACCTACAAGCCGGGTGTCGGCGCGAACGGCGCCTTCCACCCGATCTCGTGGTGCCGTGACTACGACGGCGGCCGCTCCTTCTACAGCGGCATGGGCCGGACCGAGGCGAGCTACGGTGAAGCCCAGTTCCGCAGCCACATCCTCGGCGCGCTCAAGTGGACCACCGGCATGGTGCGCGGTGACTGCAAGGCGGGGATCGCGGCCAACTACAAGGTCGAGCGCCTGACCGGGATCAACCAGCCCGGCCAGCTCGACCAGATGGGCGAGCCGCACGGGCTCACCATCGCGCCGAACGGCCGCGTCTTCTACATCGGCCGCGCCGCCTGCGCCGGCAACGTCGTCCCCGCGCCGAACGACTGGACCAACCCCCAGATCGGCGCCGGCTGCGGCACGATCCACCAGTGGGACCCGGTCACCAAGAAGCCGAAGCTGCTCACCACGCTGAAGGTGATGGGCAACCGCGGCAGCGGCGACGAACTGGTCAAGAACGAGGAAGGCCTCCTCGGGCTCGTGCTGGACCCGAAGTTCAGCGAGAACGGCTTCATGTACGCCTACTGGATGCCGCACGAGTCGGTCGACATCGACAAGCGGATCGGCAAGCGCACGGTCTCGCGGTTCACCTACGACCTGAAGAACCAGACGCTGGACCAGGCGACCCGCAAGGACCTGCTGTCGTGGGACGTCCAGGTCCACAGCTGCTGCCACGCCGGCGGCGGCATGGACTTCGACAAGGACGGGAACCTCTACATCGGTTCCGGCGACAGCAACTCGTCGCAGGGTTCCAACGGGTACTCCGGCAACAACTGGACCCAGGACTACAAGGGCGTCTCGTTCCAGGACGCGCGCCGCACCGCCGGTAACACCAACGACCTCAACGGCAAGATCCTGCGGATCCACCCCGAGGCCGACGGTACCTACACCAACCCGGCGGGCAACCTGTTCCCCGAGGCGAACGACCCCGGGAACAAGACCAGGCCCGAGATCTACGTGATGGGCGTGCGGAACATCTCGCGTCTGCAAGTCGACAAGAAGACCAACTGGCTGACCGCCGCTTGGGTCGGCCCGGACGCGTCCTCGCCCAGCCCGGAACTCGGCCCGGCCAAGTACGAGACCGCCACGGTCATCACCGAGGCGGGCAACCACGGCTGGCCGTACTGCATGGGCAACAAGCAGCCGTACCGCGACCGCAGCAGCACCGACGCCGCGGTGCTCACCGGCTGGTACGACTGCGACAACCCGGTCAACACCTCGCCGCGCAACACCGGCCTGGTGAACCTGCCGCCGATCAAGAAGAACATGATCTGGTACGCGCCGGACGGCGGCGGGCCGGTGTTCCCCAACCGCCCCAACAGCTCCGTCCCGACGTACAACGCGGCCGAGGCCACCTACACGCAGCCCTACCTCAAGGGCGGCGGCCAGGCGGTCATGACCGGGCCGACGTACCACCGCGACCTGGTCAACACCAACAGCGGTGTCGCGTGGCCCGCCTACTGGAACGACAAGTGGTTCATCGGTGACCAGAGCAACGGGCAGAACCGGATCGCGGTCACCCTCGACCCGAACGGTGTCGCGAAGCAGGATCCGCCGGTGTTCGCCGAGACGGTGCGGCAGATCATCCCGACCGGTGGTGGCGACACCAAGCTGAACCAGTGGATGGACGCCAAGTTCGGGCCGGACGGCGCGCTGTACGCGCTCGACTACGGCGGCGGCTTCTTCACCCTGACCAACAACCAGAAGCTGCTGAAGATCAGCTACATCGGCGGCGAGGCGACCCCGTCCGCGGCGGCGTCTTCGACGATGGTGCAGAACAAGCCGCTCACCGCGGCCTTCACCGGGTCGAAGTCCGGCGGCGTCTCCTACAAGTGGGAGTTCGGCGACGGCACGATCTCGACCCAGCCTGACCCGCGGCACACCTACCCCCGCACCGGGCTGTACACCGCCAAGCTGACCGTGACCTACGCGAACGGCGAGACGGTGACCACGCGGAACTCGGTGAGCGTCGGGTGTCTCGTGGCGGATTCCAGTGCCACGGTGACCATCGGCGACACCGACACCGGGGTGACCAACCGCAACGCCGGTGGCGGCTGCACGGTCGACGACATGATCGACGACGAGAGCACGTGGACCTCCCACGCCGGTTTCGTCAACCACGTCACGCAGGCCGTGGACCGGCTCGGTGACCTCGGGGTGCTGAACGCGGCCGAGTCGGACAAGATCAACGCCGCGGCCGCCGCGTCGCCCATCGGCAACAAGGGCGTCACCGGCTACGACGCGATCTACGACGGCACGGCCGAGTCGTTCCGCAACTGGTCGCAAGCCCCGTCCGGGCAGTTCGCCATCCAGCCGGACGGGTCACTGCGACCGTCGGGCGGGCTGGGCATGCTGTGGTACTCGGCACGGCAGTTCGGCAACTTCTCGGTGAAGCTGCAGTTCAAGGACATCGCGCCGACCGGCAGCGCCAACAGCGGTGTGTTCGTCCGGTTCCCGGATCCGCGCACTCCGCTGGAGCAGCGCCCGCCGGGCAGCTGCGGCACGGTCGGCTCGGCGAGGACGTCGCAGGCCTGGGTCGCGATCTACTGCGGTCACGAGGTGCAGCTGTACGACGGGGCCACCGGTGAGCCGCAGAAGACCGGGTCGATCTACAACTTCGACCCGCGGCCGCTGGACCAGGCGGGCGTGAAGCCGAAGGGGACCTGGAACGAGTACGAGATCAAGGTCGTCGGGCAGAAGTACACGATCATCCGCAACGGCGTGGTGATCAACGAGTTCGAGAACGCGCCGGGGATCTCCTCGTCGCGGGCGGGCGACCCGTCCACCGACTTCCGGCAGTTCGTCAGCGGGTTCATCGGTCTGCAGAACCACGGTGACAACGACCTGATGGAGTTCCGCAACATCCGGGTGCGGCAGCTGTAGCGCGAAAGCCGGCCGGGCGCGCGGGTTCCGTGTGCCCGGCCGGTGTCCCTTGTACGGAAGGTTTCCCTGCGATGTCCCCAAGAACCCTCGTCGTGGCCCTGGTGGCCGCGACGCTCGCACTGGCGGGCCTGGTGTTACCGGGCTCGTCCGCTCCCGCCTCCGCCGCACCCGTCCAGACCCTGGAATGGACCGCGGGCGACAGCACCGACCACTACCTCAGCGCGCCGTCGACCGCGGTGGCCGGTGAGACCACGATCGTCTTCAAGAACACCGAAGAGCTCGGCTCGACGATGTCGCACACGCTGACGTTCGACACGTCGACCGCGGGCTACAACCACGACGTCAACCTCAACATCCTCGCCAACCCCTACGATGACAAGAACGGCGTGCACCAGGCCACGGTGACGCTGACCCCTGGTAAGTACCGCTACTACTGCACGATCCAGGGCCACACCAAGATGATGGGCGAGTTCGTCGTCACCGGCGAGCCGACCCCGGACACCACGCCGCCGACCGTGACCGCGAACGTGACCGGCACCAAGGACACCGCCGGGAACTACGTCGGTTCCGCGACGGTGAACCTGTCCGCGTCGGACAGCCAGTCCGGTGTGGACAAGGTCGAGTACCAGCTCGACGGCGGCGCGTGGACCGCGTACACCGCACCCGTGGCGGTCACCGCGGCCGGTGCGCACATGGTCCACTACCGCGCTACCGACAAGGCCGGAAACGTTTCACCGGAAGGGATGTCGTCGTTCACCGTCGTCACCGGCCAGCCCGGCGACACGACACCGCCGACGGTGACGGCCGAGGTCACGGGGACCAAGGACGGTGCGGGCAACTACCTCGACACCGCCACCGTGAAGCTCACGGCCACCGACGCCGGCTCCGGTGTCGACAAGGTCGAGTACAAAGTGGACGAAGGCGCGTGGACCGCGTACACCGCTCCGGTCGCGGTCACCGCGCCCGGGATGCACATGGTCTCCTATCGCGCTTCGGACAAGGCGGGCAACGTCTCGCCGGAAGGCATGGCGCATTTCACGATCGTCAGCGGTGACACCACCGCGCCGACCGTGACGTCCGAGGTGACCGGGACCAAGGACACCGCCGGGAACTATGTCGGCAAGGCGACCGTGACCCTCACGGCCACCGACGCAGGCTCCGGTGTCGGCAAGGTCGAGTACAGCCTGAACGGCGGCCCGTGGCTGACGTACTCGGCGCCGCTCGCGCTGACCGTCGTCGGCGCGCACACGGTGAAGTACCGCGCCACCGACAAGGCGGGCAACGTCTCGGCCGAGGGCACGGCGACGTTCACCATCGTCGAGGGCGACGACAGCACCGCACCGGTGGTTTCGGTGGTGGTGAGCGGTGATCTGGACGGAAGCTGGTCATACATCGAGGACGCGACCATCAACCTGACCGCGACGGACACCGGGTCCGGGGTGGACAAGATCGAGTACCAGCTGGACGGTGGGGCCTGGACGGTCTACACCGCGCCGGTGAAGGTGACCGCGCTCGGCACGCACACGCTGACCTACCGCGCGTCGGACAAGGCCGGCAACGTGTCGGCGGAACAGGGCGGCTCGTTCACCATCGTCGCCGCGCCGCCGGGCCCGGACGCCTGCCCGGACTCCGACCTCCGGGAAACCGTGATCCTCGGGACGGCGGACAGCCAGGTCGAGAACCGCGACACCGGTGACGGCTGCACGATCAACGACGTGATCGACGACGAGTCGGACTACTCGTCGAACGAGCAGTTCGTGACCTACGTGCGGGCCGTGACCCAGGAACTGCTCGACGGCGGGATCATCTCGTCCGACGAGCGGAACCTGATCGTCACGGCGGCGATCGACTCCGGCATCGGCGGCACGACCGCCGAGCCGGAGCCGGAGCCCGGCAAGAAGAAGCCGGAGACGAAGAACCCCGGCATGAAGAAGACCGTGAAGACGCCGATCCGCGACGTCTGACCGGTCCTCGGCTCGGCGCCGCAGGGCTGTGCCGAATGTGGTGAAGGGGCCTTTCCTCGCATACGAAGCGGGGAAAGGCCCCTTCGCGTCGGCCTGGGTGACGGGACACCGAACTCGCGTGATCAGGCACGTGACTCGCGTGCTTGGACACGGAACTCGCGTGCTTGAGCACGGAACACCCGAGTGCGGCGTCCAGACACGTGAGTTCCGTCCCCAATCACGTGAGTCACGTTCCCAATCACGTGAGTCACGTTCCCAATCACGTGAGTCACGTCCTCAAGCACACGAGTCGCGGAGTCGGTTACCTTTCTCGCGTCGCGCTCGTCATGTCCATGACGGGTTCGGCGCGAGAAAGGTATCGACATGACCGGCGAAGCCCTGGCCAGCGCGTTCGAGGAACAGCGCGGGCGTCTGGTGGCCGTGGCCCAGCGGATGCTCGGCTCCCGCACGGACGCCGAGGACGCGGTCCAGGAGGCCTGGCTGCGGCTCGCCCGCCAGGACGCCGACACGATCGACAACCTGTCCGGCTGGCTGACCACCGTCGTCGGCCGCGTCTGCATCGACGTCCTGCGCTCCCGCAAGACCCGTCCCGAGGATTCCTACGACGAGCCGCCCGAGCTGCTGGTGCTCGACGACTCGCCGGAAGAAGACGCGCTGCTCGCCGAATCGGTCGGGGTGGCGCTGGTCGTGGTGCTCGACACCCTCGGCCCGGCCGAGCGGCTGGCCTTCGTGCTGCACGACCTGTTCGCGGTCTCGTTCGCCGAGATCGGCGAGATCCTCGGCAAGTCGGCGGACGCGGCCAAGATGCTCGCCAGCCGGGCCCGCCGGAAGGTGCGGGGACAGCGTCCGGCCGACGAGCCGCGGCAACGCGCCGTCGTCGAAGCGTTTCTCGCGGCCGCCCGCGAAGGGGACTTCGAGGGGTTGCTGGAGATGCTCGACCCCGACGTCACCTGGCGCTCGCGGAGCCGTCACGGCGAGGTCGTGCGGCTCGGCGCGGCGGAGGTGGCCACGCGGGTCCAGCGCGGAGCGCGTGCCGCCGGCACCACCCGGCCCGCCTTGGTCAACGGTAAACCGGGCATCGTGTCGTGGAGCCGGACCGGGAAGCTGCTGGGCGTCATGGCGTGCACCATCGTCGACGGCCGCATCGTCGAAATCGACTCCGTCAGTGATCCACGTCGCCTCGCCGCCATGGGTGTTACCTCTCGGAAGTCCTCCTCGTCGAAGTAAGTGAAGACCGACGAGAAGGAGAAATCCCATGCAGGCAAGGATCGATTACCTCAAGACCGCTCTCGCTCCGAAGCTGGTGAAGCACCTCGTCTCGGCCGCGAAAGTCCTCGACGGCAGCGAACTTCCTTTGGCGACAAGGGAACTGGTGAACATCCGGGCCAGCCAGATCAACGGCTGCTCGGGCTGCCTCGACATGCACACCAAGGACGCGGCACACGCGGGGGAGACCACGACCCGGCTGAACCTGGTCGCGTGCTGGCGCGAGGCGACGGTGTTCACCGAGGCCGAACGCGCCGCGCTGGAACTCACCGAGCAGGGCAGCCGTCTCGCCGACGGCAGCGGTGTCACCGACGAGGCGTGGGCGGCCGCCGCCAAGCACTACGACGACGAGCAGCTCGTGGCGCTGGTGACCCAGATCGCGCTCATCAACGCCTTCAACCGGCTGAACGTCATCACCCGGCAGCCCGCCGGTGACTACACGCCCGGCCAGTTCGCGGCGCACTGATGGAGACCGCGCTGTGGATCGTCGCCGGTCTGCTGGCCGTGATGTATCTCGTCTCCGGCGTCGGAAAGCTGTTCCTGCGCAGGGAAACGATCGCCGGGGTGGCCTCGGGGGCGGGCTGGGTGCTCGATTTCAGCCCCGGCACGGTGAAGTTCATCGGGGTGGTCGAGATCCTGGGCGCGGTCGGCCTGGTCGTTCCCGCGCTGCTCGACATCGCCCCGGTGCTGGTGCCGCTGGCGGCCCTCGGACTGGCGCTGGTCATGGCGGGCGCGCTGGTCGTCCGGCTGCGTCGCCGCGAGCCCCTGATCGCGTTGCTGGACCTGGGTTACCTCGCGCTGTGCGCTTTCGTCGCCATCGGACGTGCCTGAATTGCGTGAAGGCCCCCTTCCCTCGGCTCAGCCGAGGAAAGGGGGCCTTCACGCGAGATCAGCTCAGGTGCGCTGTTTCGACCGGCCGAGGATGCGACGACGGCCGTGGCCGTTGGTGCGCTCCTCGTGCAGTTCCTTCAGCGACAGCATCATCGCGTCTTCCTGCTTCATCAGCGGGTCGTTGCGCAGGTCCTTCCAGACCGACACGCACAACCCGACCATCACGAACACGAACGGCACCGCGATCAGGATGGTGAGGTTCTGCAACCCGGTCAGCGCCTTGTTCCCGCCGACCAGCAGCATCACCGCCGCGACGGCGCCCATCAGCACGCCCCAGAAGATCACGACGCTCTTCGTCGGATGCACGCTTCCGCGCTGGGACAAGGTGCCCATCACCACCGAAGCCGCGTCCGCGCCGGAGACGAAGAAGATGGACACCAGGATCATCACCAGGATCGCGATCGGGAGGAACCACGGCAGCGTCTCGAGCAGTTCGAACGTCGCCGACTGGGCACTGCCCGCGCCCGCGATGTCCGTGCCCGCCCGCTGCCTGCTGATCGCCGCGCCGCCGAAGATCGCGAACCAGATCAGGCTCACGATGCTGGGGATCGCGATGACACCGAAGATGAACTGCCGGATGGTGCGGCCGCGCGAGATCCGCGCGATGAACATGCCGACGAAGGGCGTCCACGAAATCCACCACGCCCAGTAGAAGACCGTCCAGCCGCCGAGCCACGTCTGCATCTCCTCGCCACCGGTCATCCCGGTACGGCCGGACATCTCCGCCAGCTCGCGGAAGTAGTCGCCGATCGCGCCGGGCACGATGTTGAGGATCAGCACGGTCGGGCCGACCACCAGCACGAACACCGCGAGCACCGCGGCGAGCACCATGTTGATGTTGGACAGCCACTGGATCCCCTTGGCCACCCCGGACACCGCCGAAGCGATGAACGCGATGGTGAGGATCGCGATGATCGCGACCAGGAGGCCCTTGCCGGGGTCGTCGATCCAGCCGACGGCGCCCATACCGCCACCCACCTGGAGCGCGCCGAGACCGAGCGAAGCGGCCGAGCCGAACAGGGTCGCGAAGATCGCCATGATGTCGATCGCCTTGCCCAGCGGGCCTTCGGTGCGCCGCTTGCCGATCAGCGGCGCGAACACCGAACTGATCAGCTGGCTGCGGCCCTTCCGGAAGGTGCTGTACGCGATCGCGAGGCCGACGACGGCGTAGATCGCCCACGGGTGCACGGTCCAGTGGAACAACGTCGTCGCCATCGCGGTGTGGACGGCTTCGTCGGAGTTCGGGGCCGCGGTGCCCGGGGGCGGGCTCGCGAGGTGGGAGACCGGTTCGTACACACCGAAGAACATCAGGCCGATGCCCATGCCGGCGCTGAACATCATCGCGATCCACGACGACGTCCGGAATTCGGGGAGTTCCTTGTCCCCGCCCAGCGGGATCCGGCCGTAGCGGCTTATGGCCAGACAGACCGCGAAGAGCACGAAACCACTCGCGGTCAGCACGAAAGCCCAACCGCCGTAAGGGATCACGGCGTCGTTCAACAGGGTCGACGCGACACTCGCCAGGTTTTCCGGGGCCAGCACGCCCCAGACGATGATCGCGAGCGCGAGCACCGCCGCCACACCGAAAACGGTGCGGTCGGTCTCGGCGGGTCGTTCGGACGCGAGGTCGAGCGGGACGTGTTCATCGGGCGGGTGCCCCGGACCTGTCGTGTCCGGTGCGTGGGCAAGGTCGGCCGCGGTCTCCGCGACGACCTGTTCTTCCGCTTGTTTACCGTCCTGCGAACTCATGTTCAGTGACGCGCCGACTGCGGCGCGCGCTCCTTCCGCCCGAGTTAACCCGTTTGCACCACTGCACCCTAACCAGAAAACTGGTAACCGGCAGAAAATGCGGGCGAAGAGGTTTAAACCCGTGATTGTGGGCTTGACCTCGGAGGATGCGAGCTCGGTCGAGGGGCTCGGCGGGGAACGTGTCGCTCGTGACACCGGCGCGGTGCCCGCGTAAGGCGATTTCAGGCCGCGGCGCCTCCTCGCCAGAAGGGCCGGCCGAGCGGATCGCCGCCGGCGGCGTCCGGGCGGCCCTGCCGCGCGTGGTTGCGCTCCAGCAGGTAGGTGACGAGGGCGATCAGGGCGAGGGTGACGATGATTGCGGTCATGGCAGTAAGTTTGCGCCGCTCGACATCCTGCCAAAAGTGGCAGTTCTGTCGTTGTGCGACAAAATCCTGCCAGCTATGCTCCGGGCATGCTGAAAAGCGTCGCCGTGGTGCTGCTGGACGACTTCGCCCCCTTCGAGTTCGGCGTCGTGTGCGAGGTGTTCGGCTACGACCGCACCGATGACGGAGTGCCACTGCTCGACTTCCGCGTGTGCGGCGAGCGCGCCGGAGAGCCGCTCAGCCTCGGGCACGGCGTGAAGGTCACCCCGGAACACGGTCTCGAGGCGACCGAAGACGCGGACCTCGTCGTCGTCCCAGCCTGCGATGTGCGCGACGAGTACCCACCCGCGGTGCTCGAGGCGCTCCGTGCGGTTTCGGCGCGGGGTGCCACGCTGCTTTCGGTCTGCACCGGCGCGTTCGTGCTGGGCGCCGCGGGGCTGCTCGACGGGCGGCGATGCACGAACCACTGGCGGCACAGCACGCGGTTCCGGGAGCGCTTTCCCGAGGCGCGGCTGGATCCCGACGTCCTCTTCGTCGACGACGGCGACATCATCACCAGCGCCGGAACGGCCGCCGGTATCGACGCGTGCCTGCATCTGGTCCGCCGCGAACTCGGCTCCGCCGCGGCCACCGCGATCGCCCGGCGCATGGTGGTGCCCCCGCAACGGGAAGGCGGGCAACGCCAGTTCGTCGAGGTGCCGATCCCGGAGTGCACCGGCGACAGCCTTCAACCGGTGCTCGCCTGGATGCTCGACACCATCGACCACGAACATCCCGTCGCCGAGCTGGCCCGCCGGGCCCGGATGTCCGAGCGCACCTTCGCCCGCAAGTTCGTCGCGGAGACGGGCACCACACCGCACCGATGGCTTTCGACACAACGGGTTCTGCACGCGAGGTCACTGCTCGAAGAGACGACGATGAGCATCGACGAGGTCGCGCGCCGTTGCGGCTTCGGCTCGGGAGCCTTGCTGCGTCACCATTTCCACAAGGTCGTCGGCGTTTCCCCGCAGGACTACCGGCGGACCTTCGCGCCGCAGCGCGTTTGACGCTCGTCCTCAGTCCTTCGGCGCCTTGTTGAACAGGCCGAGGGATTGCGCGAACGCCGCGCCGCCCGCCAGGAAGACGAGCGGCAGCGTCTTGGCCCAGAAAGCGCCGACGTCGAGCGAGATGAGCAACGCGAGCAGCCCCGCCGCCAGGGCGGCCAAGACGAGCATTCCCAGTGCGAGGCGGGGCTTCGAGACCATGTGTCCTCCAGGAAACGGGTACGGAAGAGCAAGCTTCGCGACGGTTCCGAAGGAGAAAGAGGTCATTTTTGCCCCGCCTGGGGTTTCAGAGTGAGCCCCAGGCGCGGGCGCGTTCCAGTAGCCGGTCGCGAATGAGGGTCACGACCGGACGCACCGTTCCCGGCCGGTGCGCGAGGTAGATGGTGTTCAGCGGCGGCACTTCCGGGGTGTGCACTGTCGAGACCGAGCCCGCTTCGAGCGCGGCCGCGGCGATGTAGCGCGGAAGCACGCTCGCCCCGGCTCCCGCGACGACCACGGCGAGGATCGCGCGGAGATCGGGCACGACCATCGCGACGCGGTTCGGTGGACGTCGCCCGAATTCACTGCGCCAGTAGCGGCGGATGATCGGCAGATCACCGGCGTACGCGATCAGCGGTAAGTGGGCCAGCGCCGGCACCGGGTCGGCGGCGAGCAGCGCGGGATCGACGCTCCGGGCGAGCGCCGGGGCGGCGACGAGTATGAATTCCTCGTCGATCAACGGAATCGCGGCGATGCCGCGCTGCCGCGGCCGGACCGACGAGATGACGAGGTCCAGGCGCGCGGCTTCGAGGGCGGCCAGGAGTTCGTCGGCGAGGCCGAGGGTGACGGTGAGCCGTAGCCCGCGTTCGGTCAGCGGGGCGAGCGCGGGCAGGAACCGCGTCGCCATGCCGTCGCTCGCGCCGCCCAGTGCCACCTGTTCGCGGTACTGGACCTCGTCGTCGCCCGGCGTCAAAGCACTCCGCAGTTCGTCGATCCGGGTGCCGATCCTGGCGGCGAGCTCGGCCGCGCGAGCGGTCGGCGCCGCCCCCAGCCGTGACCGGACGAAGAGCTGCTCGCCGAGTTCCTCTTCGAGCTTGAGTAGCTGCCCGGTTACGGCGGGCTGGGTCAGGCCGAGCTCCGCGGCGGCCGCGGAGAGCGAGCCGAGGCGGTAGATCGACAGGAAGGTCGCTAGCCGGTCCAGGTTGGTCATACAAGCCACCTTCCATAAGAAATCTTATGGATCGTAGCCGTCGGCGCGGAGTGCTCGCGGCAAAGACCCGGTTGAAGGGGGCAGTGGGGCACAACGCCCCCGGACAACGAAAGGAACAGTCATGGCGCGCATCCTCATGATCCTCTCGGCCGCGGACCACGTGCGGCTCACGGACGGCGTCGACCACCCGACCGGGTTCTGGGCCGAAGAGGTCGCCGAATCGCACCGGGTGCTCGCCGCGGCGGGCCACCGGGTGGAGATCGCGACGCCGTCCGGGCTCCGGCCGACCGTCGACCCGATCAGCCTGGACGAACGCGGCGGCGTCGACCCGGCCGCGGGCGCGAAGTTCGCCGAGTACCTCAAAGAGCTCGACCTTTCGGCGCCGCTCAAGCTCGCAGACGTCTCGGCCGACGCCTACGACGCCTACTACCTGCCCGGCGGACACGGCCCGATGACCGACCTGGTGGACGACGCCGACCTCGGCGCCCTGCTGAACGACGCCGACGCGCGGGGCAAGACCATCGCCGCCCTCTGCCACGGACTCGCCGCCTTGCTCAGCGCGCGCCGCGAGGACGGCTCGTTCACCTTCGCCGGCCGCTCGATGACGTCGTTCAGCGACGAGGAGGAACGGCAGGGCGGGTTGGGCGAGAAGACCCCCTTCTTCGTGGAGGCTCGACTTCGGGAAGAGGGCGCGAACGTCACTCCGGCGGCCGCCTGGTCGAGCGACGTCGTCGTCGACGGAAACCTTGTCACCGGCCAGAACCCGCAGTCCAGCGTCGCGACCGCGGAACGCGTGGTGGCACGGCTGAAGACGGCGTGAGTTTGCGCCTCGGCCAGATCCGGGCATACGATCAGGGCAGTCGTACAGGACGAACGCCCTAGGAGATGACGGTGGCAGGATCCCCGGCCGCGGCGCGTGGCAGGCTCGTTCGGCAGCGGTTGCTCGAAGCGGCTGTCGCGCTCGTGCCCGAACTCGGGTGGTCCGCGGTCAGCACCCGGATCCTGGCCGAGCGTGCGGGTGTGACGCCGAGCGTCGTGCACTACCACTTCCCGTCGCTGCAGGCCTTGATGATCGAGGCCGTGCTCGGCGCGATGCGTGAAGTCGCGGTCGCTTTCGAGCCGGCGTTGGAGGCCGTCGAGACACCCGCGGACGCGGTGGACGCGCTGCTGGCGTCGGTCGGCGAATACTCCGGCACCGACCCGATGTCGTTGCTGTTCGCCGAGGCCTACCTCGCCGCGACCCGCGACGACACCTTGCGCCAAGGCATCCGTGAGCTGCTCGCCGGCCTGCGGACCAGGTTCGGCGGGTGGCTGGCGCAGCGGGGAGTGGCCGACGCCGAGGACACGGCGGCGGCGCTCCTCGCCGCGGTGGACGGGCTTCTGTTGCATCGGGCGCTCGGACCGGAGTCCGGCCGGATCGTCTCTCCGGCCGTCCTGCGCAGGCTGGTCGGCTGAACGAAAGGGAGGGACCCCATGAAGGTGGCGATCTGCGGTGCCGGGATCACCGGTCTGGCACTGGCGCACCGGCTCGCGACGCTGGACGTCGAGGTCGTGGTGCTGGAACGAGCCGCCGGGCCGCGGGAACAGGGCTACATGATCGACTTCTTCGGCCCCGGCTTCGACGCCGTCGAGGAGATGGGGCTGCTGCCCCAGGTCGAAGAATCGGCGTATCGGGTGGACGAAGCGACCTTGCTGGACGAGCACGGCCGCCGCCGGGCGGCGATCGACTACGTCCAGTTCGCCAAGTCGGTGCGGGGACGGCTCTGCAGCATCATGCGACCGGATCTGGAGCGTGTCCTGCGTAGCGGGCTTCCGTCCACAGTGGACGTCAGGTTCGGTGCCGGGGTAACCGGCGTCGAGGACCTCGGCGACCGCGTGCGGGTCACCTTGGCGGACGGTGAGATCCTCGAAGCCGATCTGCTGGTCGGCGCCGACGGGATCCATTCGACCGTGCGGCGGCTGGTCTTCGGTGAAGAGAGCCGGTTCTTGCGTCATCTCGGGTTTCATACGGCGGCCTTCGTTTTCGAGGACGAGGACATTCGTGCGCGGATGGGGGAGCGGTTCTGCCTGACCGACACCATCGGGATGCAGATGGGCTTCTACGGTCTCCGCGACGGCAAACTCGCGGCGTTCGCCGTGCACCGCACGACGGACCCGGCCCTGCCGGCCGATGCGCGAGCGGCGCTGCGCGCGACCTACGGTTCGCTCGGCTGGGTGGTGCCGAAAGCACTCGAGCTGTGCCCGCCTCCCGGCGAGGTGTACTACGACCAGGTCGCGCAGATCGAGATGCCTTCCTGGAGCCGCGGGCGGGTCGTGCTCGTCGGCGACTCTTGTTATGCCGTCTCCCTTGTGGCCGGTCAAGGCGCATCACTGGGTATCGCGGGCGCGTTCGTGCTGGCCGAGCAGCTCACCCGGGCGCCCTCGATCGAGACCGCCCTCGCGGAGTACGAGCGTCTGGTCCGTCCGGTGGTGACCGAGAAGCAGCAGGTCGCCCGCCGGGGCGCGCGATGGTTCCTTCCCGCCAACCGCTTCCTGCTCCTGGCGCGCCGCGCGCTCCTTCGCGTGGCCCGGCTTCCGGGACTCGAACGCCCGCTCGCGGCCGCCGTCACCGGCAAGTCGACGGCACTGGTGACGAACTTGAGGCGTGGGGCCGAAATCCGGAGCCGGTGACTTTTTGGCACGGCTCGATGAAGCACTGGGTGTTCGGTGCGTCTGGCCAGTCGCGCCGGGCTCGGTTCCTGGAGCTTCACGGGTCGGCTTATGTCCGTAGGTGCATGGTGTTTCTCCTTGGTGTTCCGGTGGGGTCGAGGTAGGTGGGTGGGGTGAATTCGGGGAGTCCGTCTTGGGCGATTTGGACTTTCCATTCGCTGCGGTGGATGAGTCGGTGGTGTTTGGTGCAGAGGAGTACGAGGTTGTCGATTTTGGTTTCGCCGTGGTGTCGCCAGAAGACGATGTGGTGGGCGGTGCAGCGGGGTACGGGCATGTCGCAGCCGGGGAAGGCGCAGCCTCCGTCGCGGAGGGTGAGTGCGTATTTCTGTGCGAGGGAGACGGTGCGTTTGGAGCGGCCGATGTCGAGGGGTTCGCCTGCGGTGCCGAGGACGCCGGGGCGGACGCGGGCGTCGCAGGCGAGGATCCTCGCGTCGGTGGCGCTGATCGGTCCGACCAGGTCCAGGTGGGCTTCGCCGATGTCCCGGATCAGGTCGTCGTAGGACATGGTGACCAGGATGTGCGTGGCTTCCCCGGCTTGGCCGGGAAGGTTCCGGCTGGTGGTCTTCAGCCGCACATAGTCGGTGAAGGCGTCCCCGTAGCGCTCGTCCTGAGTCCGAGCATCCCGAATGCCGTCGATGGCCTTATGGGGTTTCGCCATCGGATCCAAGTCGGACTTCAAGCGAGCGTAGGTTTCCAGATCCAGGCGTGCTTTGAGGCCTAGTGTGCCGTCGCGGTGTTTGATGAACCGTAGTTCGGGGCGGGTGTCTTTGGGGTCCTCGTTGCGGGGTTGTTTGCCGTCGGGGTCGAGTTTGTCGAGCAGGCGGCGTCCGGCGCGGGCGATCTGCCGTGGCCCGGCGTGCCGGGCCAGTTCGACGAGGATCTTCTCCCCGGCCCGCACATCTTTGTCGGGGACGGTGGAGGGGATGCGGGCGAGCGTCTTGATGATCGCGTCGATCTGACCGCCGCCGATCGCGCCCTCCGCGGCAGCCTCGGCGGTCAACGGAGCCAACGGGGGTTCGGGGTCTCCGCCGATCGAGGGGCCGGGGTGCAGAGCGAGGACGCGGTCGGCGCGGGCAGCGGCTTCCTTGTCCGACACCAGGAAGTCCTCGAGAATCAGCCCCGCCAGCGTTGAATGACCCGAGCAGCCACGGATCCCGCGGGAATTGATTTCCGCGAGGATAGCGTTCTGCTCGGCATCCAACTGGCGTTTCAGCACTTCGAGTTCTTGTTTGCGGGCGTGCAGCGTCGCCGTGTCGACGCGCCACCACTCGGTGGTCGTCTTCGGGGAGGCATCGTCGCTGGACACAAGATCAACACTACGCCGAATCGAACACCCGTGCTATAGCATATTCAGACTATATCGACCCAATAAAACGGCGGCCTGTTGTCAAACAATCTTGAGTGGGTCCTGGCAAGATGATTCGCCAAGCGGGTGGACGCGGGGTTCGGTCCTTTTCACCGTGCCGATGGAGGCGATACGGGTGCTCCGCGCCAAGCCGTCGCAGCGCCCTCGATGTACGCGGAGCCTTTTCCACCTCACTCTGAACAGGTGGAAGGAGTGCTCATGGCGTTCCGGGACAATGCTCTGAGCGGAGCAGACCGTAGACGAGCACATCGACATACTCGCCGTGTTGGAAGGACCTGCCGCGCATGACCCCTTCCCGGCGAAACCCCAGGCGTTCGAGGGCTTTCTGCTCGCCGAGGTTACCGCCATTGGTGAGGGCTTCGATTCTGTTCGCGGTCGTGCGGCCGAACAGATAGTCCACGAGCAGCCTCTGCGCCGCCGTGCCCACCCCCTGTCCACGATGCTCGGGTAGCACCCCCACGCCGATCTCGTAGGTGACACCCAAGGGGAAGCCGCGAGGTTTCCAGCTGACGATGCCGATAACCGTGTCGTCGGCCCGCGCGATCGCCACCGCCGCGGACTCGGCGGAGATGTACCCGTCGATCTCCCATCGCTTGCGGCGTGCCCTCGGATCACCGAATCCGGGCCAGTCGAACTCGCCGAGCGCATCGGGATCCGTGCAGAGGCGGTCGAGAAAGGCGAGGTCGGCCTCGGTGAATGCCCTCAAGTGGACTTTGGCTGGGGTCATGAAGACCAGTATGGCGCCCGGAACATCACCCGTCAGGCACTGGAGTTCACGACCAGGATCACTCGCTCGACCAGGAGCTTCGCCGTGCTTGTCTACCAAGTGGGACGCGCGGAGACGCCTCCATCCACCGTGAGGTTGTGCCCCGTGATCCACGACGCGAGCGGCGAAGCGAGAAAGAGGCAGGCGTTCGCGACGTCCCCAGGAGTGCCGAGCCTGCCCAAAGGCGCGGCCTGTCGCCAACGATGGACGCCCTCCGACCAGGCGTCGTCAAGGCCGGGCCGGTCGATCAGGCCGGGGGAGACGGAGTTGACGCGCAGTCCTCGCGACCCGTATTCGAGCGCGGCGGCTCGGGCGTGCATGACCAGGGCGGCCTTCGCGCTGCTGTAGTGCGCGTGTCCCGGCGCGGGCTGGGCCGCTTCGATCGAGGCGATATGAATGACGCTGCCGCCCTTCATCACTTCGGCCGCGGCCTGGGTGCACGAGAACGCGCTGGTGAGGTTCGCGTCGAGGACGGCGCGCCAGCTCTGCGCCGACATCTCCGGCAGCGGTTCGATCGGCTGCACGCCGGCGTTGTTGACCAAGGTGTCCAGCCGCCCGGCCCAGGCGGCGGCAGCTGTCACGAGCCGTCGGCATTCGTCGTCGTCGGTGAGGTCGGCGGCGAACGCCTCGGCGGTGCCGCCCGCCTCCTGGATCCGTTCGACGACGGCGAGCGCCGAGGCCTTGTCACGGTGGTAGTGCACGGCGACGGCACTGCCCGCCTCGGCGAAGCGCAGTGTGATGCCGCGGCCGATCCCGCCGCTGGCCCCGGTGACGAGGGTGGTGGTACCGGTCAGGTCGAGCATCGAGGTCCTTTCAGGCGAGACGGCGGCGGATCCACCGGAAACAGAATCCCGCGAGGCCGAGGGCGAGCGCCAGATACAGCGCGCTCTCGATCCATTGGAACGGCCAGAATCGCGTCGGCGGGTGGTAGACCAGATGCTGTCGATAGCCGAGCCGGTTGATTTCGGCCAGGCACAGATCCATCGGATCGGCACCGGTGCCCCGGCCGCCGGGCGGCGCCGACGGTGAACACGCGCCGCTGGACGTGGGCATCGTGACGTTCTCGACGGGTTTGCCTGCGGCGTCGACGGTTTCGCCCGACAGCAGCCAGCCACCGGGATCCGGTGCCTTGGCTTCGAAATGGAATACCCCGGTGTTCGGGTTCCGGCCGATTCCATCCACAGTGGACGGAGAGAGCTCGAAGGTCCCGTCGATCGCGGGCAGCAGATGGGGCCGGACGACGATCGGCACGGCGACCTGGATCACCGCGAACGCGGCCAGCGTCAGGGCCATCGCGGGCAGGCTGCGGCGCACCAGCATGCCGATGGTGACGCCGAGCGCGAAGGCGAACGCCGAGTACGCGATGGGGACGACGCCGCGCGCGTCGAACACCATCGCCGAAAGCCGCGGGAAGTCCTTCACGGCGGCCTGTTCGAAGGTGGTCGCCCACCAGGTCACCGCAGGCTGCCCACGCCACCGGCCAGCATCGCGGCCACCCCGGTGATCCCGAATTTCACCGCCAGCCACCGTGTCCTGGTGACGCTCTGATTCCAGATCAGACGGTGCGTCCCCGCCTCGAGTTCGCGGGTGAACAGCGGCGCGCCCCAGAAGAGGCCGATGAGCGCGGGCAGCAGGAGCACCAGCGCGGTGACGGCCAGGAAGGTGTTCTGGTGGTCGTTGAGGAAGCGCTCGATGAAGTCGTCGCAGGCGGCGGTGTCGCCCGCGCAGGTCGCGATCCCGGTGGCGTACTCGCCGGAGATGGCGGGCCCGGTGACGGCCAGGACGAGCGCGAGCGCCGCCAGTGCCCCGAACACGGCCGCGGCCGGGAGCCGGAATTGACGCCAGGTCAGCCAGATCATCTCCGGACCTCCAGGATCCGCCGGTGGTTCGTGGTGGTTTTGGTCAGATAAGCCAGGACGAGGTCTTCGAGGCTCAGCTTGCTCACCGTCCACGCCGGATCGTGAATGGGTTCCTCGGTGCGGACGACGAAGGTGCTTTGGACGTCCGTATGGCTTTCCGAGACGACGTGCTGGTTCGACGGGAGCCTGGCGGCGTCGCGGCGCGGGCCGGTCAGGCGGTGGTGGGTGGCGAGCAGGGTCTCGACCTCGCCGGACACCTGCACGCGGGAGTCGATGAGCACGATCAGGAAGTCGCAGGCGCGTTCCAGATCCGAGACCAGATGGGACGACAGCACCACGTTCAGCTCCTGCTCGACGGTGGCTTCGAGCAGCCCCTGCAGGAATTCGCGGCGCGCCAAGGGATCGAGCGCGGCGACGGGTTCGTCGAGGATCAGCAGTTCCGGCCGTTTCGCCACGCCGAGGGTGAGGGCGAGCTGGGCGCGCTGACCGCCGGACAGTTTCCCGGCCTTACGCGCGGGATCGAGACCGAGGCGGGCGATGCGGTCCCTGGCCAGCGCGTCGTCCCAGCCGGGATTGAGCCGCGCGCCGAGCCTCAGATGGTCTTCGACAGTCAGACCGGCGTAGGTCGGGGTGTCCTGCGCGACGAAGCCGACCTTGGCGAGCTGGGCCGGGTTCGCGCCGGGGCGACCGCCCAGCACGGTGATCCGGCCGGTGGTCGGCGGCAGCTGGCCGGCGGCCATGTTCAGCAGCGTGGTCTTGCCCGCTCCGTTGGGGCCGACCAGCCCCACCACGTGCCCGGCCGGGATGTCCAGCGTGCACTCGGAAAGCGCCCAGTTCCTGCCGTATCTCTTGCCGAGACCCTCGGTTCGCAGGACGGCGGTCATGCTATTTCCTCTCCGGCGACGGTCCGAAAGGTCGTCATGAACAGCGCCTCGATGCTCTCGTCGTCGAGCCCGGCCTCGCGGCGACGAGGCCTTCGTGTTCGAGCTCGCGATACGCCTTGAGCACGGTGTTGGGGTTGATCGCCAGCCGGGCCACCACTTCCTTGACCGTCGGCAGCTGGTCGCCCTCGGCGAGCAAGCCGAGCCGCAGCGCCTGCCGCACCTGGCGGACGAGCTGCAGATACGGCGACAGGCCGGAGTGGTCCTCGAGGTGGAACTCGATCGCGTTCAGCCGGCTAAACGCGTTTCCGCAGGGAGAGCGAACCCGCGACGGCGAGGAAGACCAGACCCGCGAGGACGTAGCAGTTCCCCAGCCACTGCTGGGTGGTCGTCCAGGTCTGGCCCGGCCGGTCGAAGGCCGGGAAGTACCGGAACGGTGCCGCGACGAAGATCGTGGCCACGACGCCGGTGACGGCCAGCCAGCCTGCCGCACGGCGGCGATCTCGGCGATGCAGGACCGCGAAGGCGGCGGTGGTGAACAGCGCCGGGGCGATCCACACCCAGTGATGCGACCACGACGTCGGGGAGATGAGCAGGGCGAACGTCGCGTTCAGCAGCAACGCCTGCACCGGCGCCGAGCGGTACATGGTCACCGTCACCAGTATCAGCAGCACACCGGTGAGGACGATCCACAGCGGTTTCGCGGCGGACTCGACGCCGAACCGGGCCAGCACGGCCTGCAAGGTCTGGTTGGTGTGGAACGAAGTCCCGCTGATCCCGGACGCCCCCGCGAAGCCGCCGAACCAGTAACGCGCGGAGGCCTCCGGCGCGACCGCGAACGCGACGGCCGAGGCGGCCAGGAACGTGCCCACCGCGGTCAGCGCGCCGCGGAAGTCTTTGCGTACCAGGAAGAACAGCAGGAACGCCATCGGTGTCAGCTTGACGGCGGCGGCGAGACCGACTCCGATGCCCCGGTAACGACCCCGCGCCAGCAGGCAGTCGGCCGCGACGAGGCCCATGAGCAACAGGTTGATCTGGCCGAAGCCGAGCGTCTGGCGGACCGGTTCGAGGAACAGCGCCGGGGTGATCGCCAGCGACGCGGCGAGCAACGCCTTCCGCCGGTCCCCGGACGGCCACAGCGTGCGGACGATCCCGTAGAAGGTGATGCCCAGCGCGGCCAGGCTGAGCGCGAACAGCACCAGCACCGCGCCCGTCCACGGCACCAGTGCCAGCGGGGTGAGCACCAGTGCGGCGAAGGGCGGGTAGATGAACAGCAAGGGGATGCCGGCGTCGGAAAGCGGCAACGCGCCGTAGAGATCGCCGCCGCTCCACAGGGTGTCGACGCCGAAACGGTAGATCTCCAGATCGCTGTGGGAAGTGCCCGCCGTCATCAGGGCCACGGCGCACGCCAGCGACAAGGCGGCGAACGCGCCGAGCGACCACCAGGCCCGACCGCGCGACTTGGTGGGAGACATCGCGTGGTGACCCTTCGGACGTGCGTCGATGATCACGACTGTACCGGGCGGGGGAGAAGCGACTTCCGTCGGCAGTCACCGCCCGCATATTGGTCTAGACTTTTCATTCCCCAGTGTGGTGAAAGGGACCGATCCATGCGCGGAACGACGGTGTTGCCGAGGACGCCTTGCCTGAAACCGAAGGCGGGGGAATTGCCACTGCATCGGCTGGAGGTCCGCGCGCCGGACGCCCTGCCGTTCACGGTCGGCACATTCGACACGATCGGGCCGATGTCGCGGGCGTCGTTCCCGCATCGGCACACCTTCTACGAAATCGTCCATGTCACCGGCGGCGCCGGCGACCACGTCATCGATTTCACCCGCTGGGAATTGGGGCCGCCGCAACTCGCGGTCATAACACCGGGGCAGGTGCATCATTGGGATGCCCGCGATCTCAGCGGATTCGTCGTGCTGTTCACCGACGATTTCCTGCTCGAACATCCGTCGGATCGCGAAACCCTGCGAAGGCTCAGCCAGCAGCCGTGGCGGCTCGACGAACGCGCGGCCGAGGAGACGGCGCGGCTGGTCGCCGAACTCGACGAGGAATTCCGTTGTGGCGGGCAGGGTACCGATTCGGTGCTGCGAGCGCTGATGCACGTGCTGATCGTGCGGGCGGGACGGCTTCCCGGGCTCGCGGATCCCCGTCCGCCCGCGAGGGCGCAGGCGGTGGGCACGGAATTCGCCCGGTTGCTCGGCAGGCCCGATCTCGGGCTCTGGTCGGTCGGCGCGCTCGCGGAACGTATCGGGGTCACACCGGGATATCTCACCGACGCGGTGAAAACGGCGACCGGCCGCACGGCGGCACAACTGATGCGCGAAGCGCGGACACGGGAGGCGAAACGGTTCCTGCTCGGCACCGACCTCACCGTGCGGCAGGTCGCCAGCCGCGTCGGTTTCGCGGATCCCGCGTATTTCTGCCGGTTCTTCCGGCGGGAAACGGGGTTGAGCCCCGGTGATTATCGCCGGACCGGAGACTCGCCCCCGGAGATTCACCACGACTGACCATCCCAGTCCATCGTCCGCAGCTGATCTTCTCCATACCGTCGAGGGTGATTCCCGAAGCCCCCACGAGGAGCAGGTATGGACGAAGAGAACAAGCTCAGCCGAAAGACTGTGCTGAAGGCCGCGCTCGCGGCGGGTGTGGCGGCTCCGGTCGCGTTGATCGGCGGTCCCGCACTCGCGCGCACCACCGTCGAGAGCGGCAAGACACCCGAGCTGACCCCGTACTGCGACGACGGGGACGCCCCGACCATTCCGCAGACCGAGGGTCCTTACTTCAAGCCGAATTCCCCGCAGCGCACCTCGCTCGTCTCGCCGGGGACGCCGGGAACGCGGCTCACCGTGTCCGGCTACGTGTTCGGGCTCGGCTGCCTGCCGATCGCGCGGGCACTGCTGGACTTCTGGCAGGCGGACGTCAACGGCGCCTACGACAACGTGGGGTACACCTTCCGCGGTCACCAGTTCACGAACGACCAGGGCGCGTTCTCGCTGAGCACCATCGTGCCCGGCCTGTACCCCGGCCGTACGCGGCACATCCACGTCAAGGTCCAGGCCCCCGGCAGGCCGGTGCTGACCACGCAGCTCTACTTCCCCAACGAGCCGCGCAACAACACCGACACGATCTTCGACCCGCGGCTGCTGATGACCGTCCGGGACGCGGGCACGGCCAAGGAGGCCGCGTTCGACTTCGTGTTGAACGTGCCGCAGACGCCGACCTCGACCTCGCGGCCGACCAGTACGACGCCGACGACGTCGACTTCGACCTCCAACCCGCCCGGCGGGACGACCTGGGCGGCGGGAACCGGCTATTCCGCGGGCGCCCGGGTCACCTACAGCGGTCGCGGTTACGTGTGCTTGCAGGCGCACACCGCCCAGCCCGGCTGGGAGCCGCCGTCCACACCCGCGTTGTGGCGCGCGGAGTGACGGACGGCCGCTGCGGAGGGAGATAAACGCGGGTGGACTCCCGCCGCCGGGTCCCACACCCCGGCGGCGGGGTCCACCCGCTTCCTCATGGGGTGGGGTTTTCCTCACCCCAAGTAGGAGCTTTGCTTCAATGCGCCGGCCCCGGCCCGCGGACGATGATCGACTTCGACATCGGAGCGAAGGGGTGAACGGTATGACGAACGGCCGGAAGCGGTGGGCGAGACGGGGAGTGGTGGCCGCCGCCGTGATGGTGACGGGAGCGGTGCTCGCTCCCCTGGCGAGTCCGGCACTCGCGGCGGAGACGACCACGACCTGGCGGGATCCGGTGCGGTCGCTGGACCGGCTGGCGCATCCGCTGCGCTCGACCGAACCCGGCCGGAACAACGCTGATCTTCGGGCGCTGGGCGGGATGATCGCCGACGCGAAGGTGGTCGGCCTCGGCGAGGCCACCCACGGTTCCCACGAGTTCTTCACCATGAAGGAGCGGGTGTTCCGCTACCTGGTGGAGGAAAAGGGGTTCCGGGCCTTCGCGCTGGAGCTCAGCTGGTCCGCCGGCCTGGAGATCGACGAGTACGTCCAGACCGGGCGCGGTGACGCCCGCGAGATCGCGAAGCGCACGCTGGCCGGGTCTCCGTGGGACCGCGAGGAGTTCGTCAGCCTGATCCGGTGGATGCGCGATCACAACCGCGCGCACCCCGACCGCACGGTGCACTTCGTCGGCGACGACCTCGGCGCGCCTTCGGTGAACGACGCGTTCTTCGCGCGGATCACCGACTACATCGGGCGGCATCATCCGGAGGCGCTGCCCCGGCTCAACGAGCTGTACACGGGGCTGCGCCCGATCGACGACGCGTTCGCCTACCTGCGGAAACCCGTCGACGAGCGAAGGCGGCTCGCCACGCAGGCCGAGCAGGCCTTCGAGCTGGTCAAGGGCCTGACCGGCGCGGACACCTACGGCTGGACCGAGCAGCACGCCAGGTTCGTCGCGCAGACCGCCCGCTTCCTCGCCGTCGACCTCGCGGATCCGAAGGGGCTGCCCGCGGCCCAGATCCTGCGTGACCAGGCGATGGCGCAGAACGTCGCCTGGTGGCAGCGGCGGACCGGGCACAAGATCCTGCTCTCCGCGCACAACGCCCACGTCGCGTACATCCCCGACATGCCGTCGATCTACCCGAAGACCCAAGGCGCCTTCCTTCGCGAGACGCTGGGCCGTGGCTACCTGCCGATCGGGTTCAGCTTCGACGAGGGTTCCTTCCTGTCCAAGGACACCGCGGTGGGCGGGGAGTGGAAGCGGTTCTCCGTCCCGGCCGCGCCGTCGGGGACGAACGAGGACACCCTCGACCGGGTCCGGTTCGACGACTTCTACCTGGACCTGCGCACCGCGCCGCCGGCCGCCCGCGCCTGGCTGGACACCGCCCGGCCCACCCGCACCATCGGCACGCTGTTCCCCGTCGACCCGGCGGACATCTCGCTCGGGCGCTCCTACGACGTCGTCATCCACCTGCACGACGTCCGCGAGGCCGATCTGAGAAGGTAGTGACGTCGCGCCCGTTTAGGGGTTTTTAACCCGGTTCACCTGGCGTGCCGCGGCGGATCTCGGTAGTAGTCGAAGTGTTCCGGTACCCCCTTGTTCCAGTACCCAGCGGAGGAAATCCCTGATGTTCAAACGGATGCTCAGCGCCTTCGGGGTCGGCGGTCCGTCCGTCGACACCGTGCTCGACTCGCCGCACGCCGTTCCCGGCGAGGTGATCACCGGCCAGGTACGCATCCAGGGCGGTTCGAGCGACGCCCAGATCGAGGAGATCCTGCTTTCGCTGGTCACCAGGGTCGAGGTCGAGCACGGCGACCACGAGCGGGCCGGGACCGCGGAGTTCCTGCGGGTCAGCGCGGGCCGCAAGGTGCGGGTGACGGCGGGGCAGCTGACGACCGTCCCGTTCCAGCTCGCCCTGCCGTGGGAAACGCCGATCAGCGCGGTGGGCGGGCGGGAGCTGCCGGGCATGGTCGTCGGCGTGCGCACCGAACTCGTCATCGCCGGCGCGCCGGACAAGGGCGACCTCGACCCGGTGCTCGTCGGGCCGCTGGAATCGCAGGACCGGGTGCTGGAGGCGTTCGGCGAGCTCGGCTTCTCCTTCCGCAGCGCCGACGTCGAGGCCGGGCGGTTGCACGGTGTCCGGCAGGAGCTCGGGTTCTTCCAGGAGATCGAGTTCTTCCCGCCGTCGCGCTACGCCGGCCGGGTCAGCCAGGTGGAGCTGACCTTCGTCGCGAGCCCGGACGACCTCGTGGTGGTGCTGGAGGCGGACAGGCGCGGCGGCATGTTCCGGTCCGGCGGTGACTCCTTCGGCCGCTTCCACGTTTCGCACGAGGAGGCGCTGCGCACCGACTGGGCCGCGGCCATCGACGGCTGGCTGGCCAAGGTCGCCGAATCCGGCGGCGGGCACGCCATGTTCGGCGGGCACCAGGAGCACTACGGCCACGACTACGACCACCACGGTCACCACGGCAGGCGTGGTCCGGGGATGGGCGGCGTGGTCGCCGGTGCCGCGGCCGGTGTGGTCGGCGGCATGATCCTCGGCGAGGTCATGGAAGACGTCTTCGACGGCGGCGACGAGGGCTTCGAGGAGTGATCCGGCCTCTGGGCACACCGGCTCCGGTGTGCCCAGAGGTCACTTCGCGGTGGCCGGCTCAGGTGTACCAGGTGGGCTCCGGGAGTTCGTTCAGCAACGCGTACGCACCGACTTCGCGGCGCTTGTAGGCCACCGGATCGTGCAGCGAATGCGTGCGCAGGTTCCGCCAGAACCGGTCCAAGCCGTATTTCGTGGCGCTCGCGCGGGCTCCGGTCAGTTCGAAGATCTTCGTGCCGATTTCGAGGCCGGTTTCGATCGCACGCTGTTTCGCGGCCGCGATGAGGACCGCGACTTCGCCGCGGGCCTGCGGTGTCAATTCCTCGCGCGGCGCGTGCAGCACGGCCGAAATCGCGGTTCCGGCCTTGTCCGCGAGTGCCTCGGCCGCCCACAGTTTCGACTGGAGGTCGCCGTAGCCTTCGAGGATGTACCACTCTTCACCGGCGGATGTCTTGTCGTCGCCGCCGTACGGCCAAGCGCGGGTGTGCTCGCGGGTGTAGGTCAGCGCGGTTTCCAATGCCCCTTGGGCGATGCCGAGGTAGAAGTTGGTGAACACCAGCTGGATCGCCGGGACGTTGAGCGTGTTGTAGGTCAAGGGGTGGAACTTCTTGTCGACGTAGCCCGCCGCGCTCGCCCACGGGACGCGGACGTCGGTGATGGTCACGCTGCCCGATTCGGTGAGCCGCTGACCGATGTTGTCCCAGTCGTCGTGGAAGACGATACCGTCCTGTTCGGACGGAACGATGGCGAAGACGTGGTCCTCGGTGCCCTCCAGGACACCTTCGAGCACGGTCAGATCGGAGATCTTGCTGCCGGTGGAGAACGATTTGTGTCCGTTGTAGACGATCTCGTCGCCGTCCTCGGTGATCTTCAGGTCGGAGTCACGAGGGTTGACCGCGCCGCCGAACACGAAGTTGTTGCGCGTGTACAGTTCTTCGACCGCGGCGATCTGCTCGTCGGTCGCCACCAGGCGCGCGGCCCACGCCCAGAGGTAGTGGTAGCCGAGCAGCTGGCCGATCGAGCCGTCGCCGCGCGCGACCTCGCGGATCACGCGGTAGGCGGTCTCCCAGCTCTGGCCGCCACCGCCGTGCTCGACCGGGCCGAGCAGGGTCACCAGACCGGAGTCCTTGAGCAGCCGCACTTCCGGGTAAGGCGTCTCGTTCTTCCGGTCGCGTTCGGCCGCGTCCACCGCGAGTTCGGCGGCGACCTCCCGAGCGGTGGTGAGCCATTCACTGGCCGATCGGACGCGGTTCTCGGTCGTGGTCATGGGTGAATTCCGTTCTGTGTGAGGGCGAACGGGTTTCCGGGCAGCATGCGGCGCCCGGAATTCCCGGGTGTTTCCGAAATGAGCGGACACTGATTCAGGCCGGACAGCGCATGCGTCCGAGTAGAGCAGTGGCACTACGGGGTGTCAACGAACGTCCGCGCTCTGAGACCGGGGTAATCTCCGGTCGTGCCGGATCACGTTGATCACATCCTTCGCCAGTGGGCCGAAGCCCGTCCCGACCTGGACGTTTCCCCGATGGGCGTCATCGGGCGGCTGACCAGGCTGACCCGGGTCCTGGAAGGCGAGCTGCGCAAGACGTTCGCGCGCCACGACCTCGACCGGTCGTCGTTCGACGTCCTGGCGACCCTGCGCCGGGCCGGCACGCTGACCCCCGCCGATCTGATGCGCTCGGCGATGATCACCTCCGGCGCGGTCACCCAGCGGCTCGACCGCCTCGAACAGCGCGGCCTGGTCGTCCGTCTGCCCGACGAGACGAACGGCCGCCGCGTGCTGGTCGACCTCACCGCGGAAGGGCGCGAACTCATCGACCGCGCCCTGCCCGATCATGTCGACACCGAGCATCGGCTTCTGAGCGCGGTCAGCGCCGAGGAGCGGGACGAGCTGGCCGTGTTGCTGCGAAACCTGTTGCAGTCACTGGGAGATGTCGCTCTCGACGACTGACGCACGCCCTCTCTCGAGTACTCGTTTGACTTAGCGCTAAGCATCGAATAGCTTAGCGCTAAGAGGTTCGCGGGGTGGTCCCGCGTGCCGTCGATCCTTCTGGAGCGAAGCACCCCAGGGACGGAATCGCCGTACCCGCAGGGGTTTCTTCGTCATGCTCGTGAATCGAGAGAGAAGAAATGGTCACCCGAACCGAAAACACGCATTCGACCCTGAAGGGCTGGGCGGGGGTCGCCGCCATCACCGCCAGCCTGTTCGTCTTCCTCACCACCGAACTGATGCCCGTCGGCCTGCTCACCCCGGTGAGTACCAGCCTGGACATCTCGGTGGGTGCCGCCGGGCTGATGGTCACGCTCTACGGCGTCTCGGCCGGGCTCGGCGTGCCGTTCGTGGTCGCGTGGACGCGGCGGATCAACCGGCGCGTCCTGCTCTCCACACTGCTCGCCATCCTGACCGCCGGAAACCTGATCACCGCCCTCGCGCCCGGATATCCGCTGGTACTGGCGACCCGGCTCGTCATGGGCTTCGCCAACGGCGCGTTCTGGGCCATCGGCGTGGGGATGGCGATGCGGATCGTCCCCGGCCGCCACGCCAACCGGGCGGCGGCGGTCGTGATGTCCGGTATCTCCGTCGCCACCGTGCTGGGGATGCCGCTGGGCACCGTCTTGGAGCGCCTCGTCGGCTGGCAGGCCACGTTCCTGATCTGGAGCGGGCTCAGCGTCCTGGTCTTCCTCGCCGTGCTCGTCCTGGTCCCGTCCCTGCCGTCGGCGAACGCGGTCCCGGTCCGCGAGGTCTTCGGCTTGCCACGGGTGAACGCGCGCCTGCGGTCGGTCCTGATCACCGTGGTCCTGTTCGTGCTCGGGCATTTCGGCGTCTACACCTTCATCCGTCCCTTCCTGGAAGGCACTTCGTCGGCGTCGCCCGCCTTCGTCACGGTGTGCCTGATCGTCTTCGGTGCCGGTGGGGCGGTGGGGAACTTCGTCGCGGGGCACTTCGTGGCGAAGAACGTGCTCGTCAGCTTCGCGGTCGGAGCGGCCGGACTCGTGGCGTCCCTGGTGCTGCTGCTCGTGGTCGGCCACGCGCAGGCGGGGGCGCTGATCGCGCTCGTGCTCTGGGGACTGTCCTACGGCGTGGTGCAGCTGAGCCAGCTCACCATGACGCAGCGGTCCGCGCCCGACACGTTCGAGGCCGCCATGTCACTCAACACCTTGGCCTACAACACTTCCATCGCCCTGGGGGCGTTGTTCGCGGGACTGCTCGCGGACCACGCCGGGATCACCAGTGTGGTGTGGTTCGGCGTGGTGCTGACCGCGGCGTCGCTGCTGTTCACGGTCGGCACCCGCCGGACCTGATCAGAACCAGTGCAGGCAGTGCGGAGGACGCTCGGTGCCGAACAGGGCGTCGGCGAGCGCGGCGGCCTCCGGGTGATGGGCGCGGATGTGGCCCGCCCGCACGAGCATGCTCGGGGTGGTGCCGCCGAGATAGATCGAGCCCAGATCGCTCACGTCCAGGGACAGGTCGGGTTCCCGCTCTGTCGGGACGCAGGCGGCCTCGCCGTCCCGGACGGTGAGCAGGTAACGGCCGTGTTCGCCGAGCGCCGGGTCGCCGACGTCGAGGACGAGCTCGCCGTCGGTCTGCCAGCCGCGGGCGGTGAGTGCCCGGGGGACGTCGAGCAGCCGCACCCACAGCCAGTCGGTGTCGCCGCCGAGTTCCCCGGCGCGGAAGTCTTCGAGCTGCCAGCGCAGCGGATCGTCGAGCGGGCGGTGCTTGAACACGACTTCGGTGACGAGGTCGTGCCCGAGCAGGAACCTGGCCAGCGCCGTGGACACCGCGTCGTCGGTGGCGATGGTCTCGTCGACGGTCAGTGTGGAGGGTTCGGTGAGCGAGTAGGAGGCGTAGCCGTCCGGGACTCCGTCGGCGTCGCGATGCACGGCGACATGACGTTGTGCCCGGGAGATCGGGGGCTGCCCGGCCCCGGCCTCCCACCAGCCGTGCGGGCGCGACAGCGCGCCGGGCAGGGTGCGGCGATACCGGTCGTAGACGGTTTCCAGGATTTCGCCGCAGTCGGCCCGGCGCAGCACTTCGATCGAGCCGGTGGCCACCCCGGCCGTCCGGGGGACGGCGAAGGCGGCCCGGTGGCGTTGCACCGTCAGGCGCCGGGTGTAGGTCGCCGGTCCGTAGCCGAACCGGCGGTAGATCAGGGCCTCCGACGCCAGCAGGACGGAGAGGAACTCGCCCCTGGCCCGGAAGTCGGCGAGCTGGCGCCGCATCATCGCGCTGAGCACGCCTTGGCGACGGTGCGAGGGCAGGACGCCGACGGCGGTCACACCGGCGGCCGGCACGACGACCTCACCGGGCAGGGTCAGTTCGAAGGAGTACGCGGCGGCCGTGCCGACGGGCCGCCCGTCCTCGGTCACCGCGAGCAGGCCCCGGTCCATTTCGAGCGCGGACCAGGTCTCGCCCGCGGTGTCCGGGAAACGGGCGAACGCGGTGAACATGGTGTCGACGAAGACGGCGCGGTCGTCGGCGGTCGTGGAACGGATCTTCATGGGCACAGTGCATTGCCGTACCCCGGCGGCGTCAAGCGATTTGCGGCTCCAGGAACCCGGCGTACCGGCCGCCGAGCCGGGCCAGTTCGCCGTGGCTCCCTTCCTCCGCGATCCGGCCGCCGTCCAGGAAGACCACGTGGTCCGCACGTTCGACGGTGCGCAGCCGGTGCGCCACCATCACCACGGTCCGGCCCGCCATGAGCCGTTCGATGCCCTCGTGAACGGCCGCTTCGTTGACCGGGTCCAGCGCGGAGGTCACCTCGTCGAGCAGCACGATGGGCGCGTCCTTCAGCAGTGCGCGCGCGATCGACACCCGCTGGCGTTCCCCGCCGGACAGCAGGGCGCCGCCCTCGCCGACGTTCGCGGACCAGCCGCCGGGCAGCCGTTCGATCACCTCGTCGAGGCGGGCCGCCGTCGCCGCGGCCCGCACGTCGGCGTCGTCGGCGTCCGGGCGGCCCAGCCGGATGTTCTCCTCGATCGTGCCGTCGAAGAGGTAGACGTCCTGGAACACGATCGCGATCCGGGACATCAGGTCGTCGGTGCTCATCGCGCGGACGTCCACCCCGCCGACCCGCACCGCGCCCGAATCCACGTCGTGGAACCGGGCGAGCAGCTGCAGCACCGTGCTCTTGCCGGCACCCGACGGGCCGACGATGGCGAGCTTCTGTCCTTCGTGGACGGTCAGCGACAGGCCGTCGAGCACCGCGCGGCCGCCGCGGGTGAAGGCGGCCGACTCGAACTCCAGATCGTGCCGCTCCGGCCGGACCGGTTCCGGCGGCTCCGGCAGCGGTTCGGTGCGCAGCAGCGCGTCGAGCCGCACCAGCACCGAACGCGCGCCGCGGAGTTTGCCGCCGATGTCCGTCAGCGAGAGCAGCGGATCGGCGCAGCGCGTGGCCAGGACGAGGATCGCCACTACCTCGGCCGCCCCGATCTCCCCGCCGAGCGCGAGGAAGGCGCCCAGCGTCAGCAGGACGGTGAACAACGCCTGCACCGTGAACGTCAGCCCCACGACACCGGGCAGCGCCGACAGGGTGGACCGGCGGTTCGCCCGCTGGAGGTCCTGTAGCGAGTCGTCGAGCAGCCGGAATCGTTCCGCGGCCCGCCCACCGGCCCGCAGCACCGGCTGGGCCTGCAGATACTCGATGACCCGGCCGGTCGCCTCGGTTCCGCGCCGGGAGGACTCTTCGTCGGCGGCGGCCGTCGAACGGCCCGTTCGCACCTGGATCGCCACCACGACCGGGACGGCGATCAGCGCGGCCAGCCCCAGCCGCCAATCGAAGGCGGAGATCACGAGCACGATCGTCAGCGGGGTGACGCACGCGGCCACGAACGGGGCCAGCAGATGCGCGATCACGCCCATCGCCTGCAGCACCCCGGGTCCGGCCAGCGCCGAAACCTCACCGACGCGGTTCCCGCCGTACCAGCCCATCGGCAGCCGGGCGAGATGGTCGCCGAGCCGGTGGTACATCCCGCGCAGCAACGTCGTCCCGGCGCGGAAACCGGAGAGATCGGCGCGGTAGCGCAGGATCGCGAACACCGAGAAGGCCGCGCCGAACGCGATCAGCCACGGGACGGCGTCGCCCGGGGTGCCCCCGAGCAGCGCCCGCAGCAAGGGGACCAGCAACGCGTAGGACAGTCCTTCGACGATCCCGGTCACCGTCATCAGCGCCACGGTCCGCCGCACGGGCGGGGCGTGTTCGGGGCCGAGGACGCTCAGCAACATCCGGATCATCGAGGTTCCCCCTGTGGTTCGGCGGCGTGCTGGGAACGCCAGAAGGCGGCGAATTTCCCGTCGCCGGTCAGCAGATCCGCGGGCTTGCCGCGTTCGGCGATGGTGCCGTTCTCCAGCAGTACGACGGTGTCGGCGTCGACCACCGTCTCCAAGCGATGCGCGATGACCAGGAGCGTCCGATCTTCCCGCGCCGTCGCCAGCGCCCGGCGCACGGCCAGTTCGGTCTGCGGGTCGGCGAACGCGGTGGCCTCGTCGAGCACCAGCACGGGCGTATCGGCGAGCAACGCGCGGGCCAGCGAGATCCGCTGGGCTTCCCCGCCCGACAGGCCGGTTTCCCCGTGCAGCACCGTTTCGTAGCCACGCGGCAGTTCGAGGATCCGGTCGTGGATGTTCGCCAGCCGGGCGGCGCGGACGACGTCGTCGAGATCGGCGTGCGGTACGGCCAGCGCGATGTTGTCCGCGACCGACGCGCGCAGCAGCCGGACGTCCTGGAACACGAAGGAGACCTTGCGGTACAGCTCCTGGCTGCCGATCTTGCGCAGATCGACGCCACCCAGCAGGACTTTTCCTTCCGTGGGGTCGAAGAACCGCGGCAACAGAGTGACCAAAGTGGACTTCCCGCTGCCGGACGGCCCGACGAGGGCGGTGACGGTGCCCGGTTCGAGTACCAGGTCGATACCGTGCAGGACTTCGCGATCGGCCTCGTAGCCGAACCGGACGTCGCGCAGCTCGATCCGATGCCCTTGTGGCACAAGGGGATTCTCCGGTTCCGGCAGGGGTTGGACGGCGAGCACGTCGCGGATCCGGCCGGTCGCGCGCCGGGCGGCCTGCAGTTCGTCGAAGCCGTGGCCGAGCGCGGCCACAGGGGCGGTCAAGCCCAGGCCCAGCACGAGGAACGGCAGGAGATCGACCGGGGCGAGGCCGCCGCCGGTGATCAGCAGCGTTCCGCCGATCAGGACCACCAGCAGGACGAACGGCGGCGACAGCGCGAGCTGCATCCCCGCCGCCGGGCCGGCCATCCCTCGCACCCACCGGGTGAAGGTGGCGACGAAATCGTCCGCGGCGGTGCGGAACCTGCGATGGGCGCGGCCCGCTCCGCCGAACGCCTTGACCACGGCGATGCCCTGGACGAATTCGACGACCGAATCCGAGATCCCCGCCATGCCGCGGTCGAACTCCTCCTGCTCACGCAGCCGGGAGGGCGTCATCATCAACGGGACCAGCGCCACCGCCAGCACCACCGGGATGAGCGTGATCAGGGTGAGCCGCCAGTCGATGGTGAGCAGGTAGCCCAGTGACACCAGCGGGACGACGAAGGCGGAGACGAGTTCGCCGGGTGTGTGGGCGATGAACGGGTGCACGGCGCCGACGTCCTCGCCGACGACCTTGGCCAGCTCGCCGGTGCGGCGCCCGGAGAACCAGCCGATCGGCACACGGCCGAGGCGGTCGGCGAGCAGACGGCGGAAGGTGAGCTGGACCCGGCCGTCGAGCAGATGCCCGATCCCGGACGACGCGGCCGTGAGCACCAGCCGGACGAACAATCCGGCCGCGCCCACGATCACCGCGGTCCAGACCCGGCTCTCGTCGACCGGCCAGGGCGCCAGCAGCGCCCTGCCCAGTTCCACGACCGCGAGCAGCGGCGCCAACCCCGAGACGGCGCCGACGATCTGCAGCACGACGACGGCGGCGAAACTCCCGGCGAACGGGCGCAGCAACCCGGCTGTCGTAGGTGTCGTCATGACTCGGCCAGCGCGCGGCGCAGGACGCCGCCCAGTTCGTCGATCTGGCGGCGGGACACCTCGGCGGACAGGATCGCCTGCGACCCGTGGAAGGTGCCCGGCCAATGGTGCAGTTCGACCGAAACCCCCGCCTGCAGCAGACGGAGCGCGTACTCGATGTTCTCGTCGCGGTTGGGGCAGAACTCGGCGGAGGCCACGTACGCTGGCGGCAGCCCGGAGAGATCGGTGGCCCGCGAAGGGGCGGCATACGGCGAAGGCGCGGGCTTCCCGGCCAAGTAGTGCCCCCAAGCGGCGGTGATCTTGGCGCGGTTCATCCACGGCGTGTCGGTGAAGTTCCGCGCCGACCACGACTCCTGCCGGTCGTCGAGCCCCGGCTGGTTGAGCAGCTGGAAGCAGATCCGCGGGCCGCCTTCGTCGCGGACCCGCAAGGCCGTCGCCGCCGCGAGCCCGCCGCCCGCGCTGTGCCCGCCGACCGCGATCCGGTCGGGCGAGACGCCGAGCTCGGCCGCGTGGTCCGCCGTCCAGTTCAGCACGGCGTAGGTGTCGTCAAACGCGGCCGGGAACGGGTTCTCCGGCGCCAGCCGGTACTCCACCGAGATCACCACCGCTTGGGACGCTTCGGCGAGCCGGGCCGCCCAAGGGTGCTCGGTCTCGAGGTTGCCCATGACCCAGCCGCCGCCGTGCAGCCAGATGATGGCGCCCTGGGCCTCCCGCGGCCGGTAGATCCGGATCGGGACGCCGGGGTCGCCGGGCACCGTCCGGTCCTCCACCTCCATGGCCGACGTGTCGGGCCGCGGCACCGACGTGGCCAGTTTCGCGAGCTTCTCGCGATCCGCGATCGGGTCGTCGAGGTTCGCCGCGGGGAACAGGGCGATGAAGGCTTCGAGTTCGGGATCCATGACGATGATCCTTCCGGCTTCCGGTCCGGAGGGCGGCCGCCATCCGTCGCGTGTGATCGCCCCTTCGCGCGACGATCGCCGCGTAGGCTCGCCGGCATGGAGGCACTGGCCGCGCGGTTGTCGCATCTGGATCCCGACGTCGAGGGCGTGATCCGCGTCGTGATGTTCTACGACACCTTGATGCGGCGGCGGGTCGACCTCCCAGCGCTCGCCCGCGCCACCGCGGGGCTGGCGGAATGCGCGGCGGGCATCCGGCTGCACAGCACCGGGCGCACCATCCGCATGGCCCCCGATGGACGCGAAGCCGCTCCGGCCTCCGCGCCCGTGTCCATGACGACGGCGGTCACCCTCGACGACGAAGAGATCGGCACGGTCTGGCTGGAACGCGAGGGCGAGCCGGGTGCCCTCGACGAAGCGGTGCTGGACCGCCTCGCGATCGCCGTCGCGACGGTCGTCGAGCGGTACGGGCCCGCCCGCACCACCATGGCCGATCCGGCGCTGGTGGAACTCGTGATCAGCTCCGCCAGCGACGACGCCGCCAGGAACCGGGCCTTACGGCTGCTGGGTTTCCCCGGCGACGCGCCGATCCGCGTGGTCGCCGTCCGGTCCGGGCTCCCGCTCGAGAAGATCGGGGGCCTGATCTGCCACGGGCGCCCGGTCAAGGCCGCGTCACTCGGCGACGTCGGCATCATCCTGGCCGCCGCGGTGGATCCGGCCCGGTTCCCCGAAGACGTCCGTGCGGGGATCGGCGACGCCGAATGCCCGCATCGGTCCTGGCAGGACGCGACGACCGCGCTGCGGTTCACGACCGCGCGCCGTCCGGTGATCCACTATCGCGACCTCGGTGCCCTGGCGCTGCTCGCGCGGATCCCGGAGGAGGACATGCGGGCCAACGCCGACGTCGTCGCGATCACGAAGCTGGCCGCGGATCCGGAGGACCTGCGGACGCTGGACGCCTACTGCGCCACGGGTTCCGTGCGCCAGGCCGCCGATTCCCTGCACCTGCACCACAGCAGCGTGGCGCGGCGGCTGACCCAGATCGGCAAAAGCCTGTCCGTCGACTTGACCGACCCGCTCGGCCTGACGCGGGTGAGGCTCGCCCTCACCGCTTGGCGCCTGCTAGGCGAGTGACTACCTAATGATCTTCGCCGGGCCGTCGAAATAAATAGGTAGCCCACGCGAACTTTCGTCGGTTTCCGGCTTCCCTTGGCACGACACAGAATCAGCGCGTTCGTCCCCACTGAAGCGGCCGGATCCCCGCCGCAGAAATGAGTCGGAACATGCGACTGCGCTCTCTTGTCCTGCTCGCCGGCACCGCCTTCATGGCGCTGCTCGGCTCGACCGCCCCCGCCGCGACCGCCGCCGAGCCTTCGGGCGTGCAGCCGATGATCATCGGTGGTCAGTACGCGCAGAACGCTCCCTGGGCGGCCAGGCTGTTCGTGAACGGCCAGCAGAACTGCACCGCCACGATCATCGCGCCGCAGTACATCCTCACCGCCAAGCACTGTGTCGCCAGCAGCGGCAGCTACACGTTCCGCATCGGCAGCCTCGACCAGCAGAGCGGCGGCACCATGGCCACCGCGGCGAGCATCACCCGCCACTCGGGCGCGGACCTCGCCATCGTGCGGCTGACCAGTTCGGTCAACGCCACCTACTCGCCGCTCGGCACCACGAGCGATGTCGCCGTCGGGCAGAACGTCCAGGTCTACGGCTGGGGCGCGACCAGCCAGTGCGGCTCGGAGATCAACTGCCAGTCCCGCTACCTGAAGGTCGCCACCGTCCGGGTCAACTCGGTCGGCTGCAGCGACTACAACGGCGGGGTCGCGGTCTGCGCGAACCGCGTCGACGGCATCACCGCCGGCGGTGACTCGGGCGGCCCGATGTTCTCCAGTGGCCGCCAGGTCGGCGTCGCCTCTACGAGTGACCGGTCGAACAACACCGCGTACACCAACATCACCCGCTACCGCAGCTGGATCCAGCAGATCGCCGGCGTCTGACCCTTCTCGTGAGTGTTTTGGGTCGTTCTAACGACCCAAAACACTCACGAGGCGACACCTGCGACCGAACCGCCGCTCCCCGTGGCCGACCGGGGGCGAAGGCTCCTTTCGTCGCATCAGACTCGGTGAAGGGAGCCTTCAGCCCACACCACTCCGCTAGTGCCTACTGACGCAGGTTGGATCAGCCGCAGCCGCGCTCCGCGTAGGTACCCCTTGGCTCCAACCGACCTCACCACTCACGAGCGTTAACACCGATCCGCCGCACCCTATTTGTCAATTGACACTCAACTCCGGGCCCATCGACGCGATAATGTGGCGGTCGGCGCCGGTGGGTCGGCGCCATGGACCTTGGGAGGGGGCCAGTGGCGCGACCGACGCGGGCTCTCGACCGCACGATCGTCGTGGTGGACGTCGTGGGGTTCACCGCGCCGGACCGCAACCGTCTCGACCGGCTCGCCGTGCACCAGGGCATGTACGAGGTCTTGAAGATCGCGTTCGCGGAAAGCGGTATCGACTTCGATTCCTGCGCGCACGAGGATCGCGGCGACGGTGTCTTGATCCTGCTTCCGCCCGGAACGACCAAAAGCCTGGTCGCGGACCTGCTGCCGGATCGCCTCGGGGTCGCCCTCCGCCGGTACAACCACACGCGGACCCCGCAGGCGCAGATGCGGCTGCGGGTGAGCCTCAATTCCGGCGAGGTGATCGGCGACGGCAACGGCTGGGTCGGGGACGCGGTCGATATCGCTTTCCGCATTCTCGACGCGCGACCGGTGAAGGAGACCTTCGCCGAATCCGGTCGGATGATCGCCTTCATCTCTTCGGAGCGTTTTTTCGCGGACGTCATCGAGAAGGACCCGGGCTTGTTGCCCGAGTTGTACACTCCGCTACCTGTTTCGGTGAAGACATTCACCGGAATGGCTTATTTACGGCTGCACGGGGAAGTCATCGCGGATTCGGCCGTGGTGCGCGCCGAGGATCTCTTCCCCGCCGACCTGGCGGGCCCCGTTCTGGAGTTGATCCCTCGCAAGGATCTGGTGGGCCTGTGCCGTCATCTGACCGGAATGCGAATCCCCAATCCGGCGGTCATGGTGAGCCGTGCGCTCGGGCCCGCGGTCCCGCCGCCCCGGCTGGACGGCATCACCGACGCCTGGGAGATCTTCCAGCTGCTCACCGACTTCAACGCGGGACCGGACGGGCATCCCGCCCGCGTTGACCTTTCTCGGGCTGCTGGCCGAAAACGCCGGCGGCAAGCCGAATCCGATGATCGAGGGCTGGCTGGCGAACCAGGCCAGGTCGCTGCGGCTCGCCCCGGCGCTCGGGAATCAGCGGCTGACCAGGCCGCCCATTCCGGATCGTCCGCACCTGCATTTGCTGATCATGCTCGAACCGGTTTCCGCGGATCCGACGCGGTGCACGCTCGCCTTCTGGCGGCAGGACGATCCGGAGGTCTGGCCGCCGTCGCTCGGCGGTGTCCGCGAAATCGGAATCGAAGAGGTCGAGCTCAGGGTCGATGACGTCATCCTGGAGACCGAGGGTGTCTGGTCCGGTCAGAGCATGTCCGCGTCGGTGGAATTCCTCCTGCCGAGGACGTTGATCAATTTGCCGGTTCAGCGATGGGCGAAGGAACACGACACCGGTCAGCCTCAGCCGTTGCGCTACGGGTACCGTCTCGGAATACGGTCTTTGGAGAGGATGCGGGCGAGGCATTGGCATCGCGCATGGCACGTTCGCTGGGATTCGATGGTGAAGGACCCCGCCGCCGACCGGCTGCACTATTCCGGTCGCCCGGAGGTCGAGGATCACCCGATCGACGCAATACTGAGCGACGAACATTGGGTCGGTCTGGTATTGGCGAAACCCCCGTCGCCCCAAGCGAAACCCGACGGTGCGCCGGACGAACTGACGAGCGCGCTCCGCAGTGGCCTGCCGGTCGTGCTGTGGCATCCGGACGCGGAGCCGGAGACCCTGCGCGAGTTGCTCGACTGGGTATTGGCCGCGGAGAGCGGTTTCAACGAACTTCCGGATCGCCGCAAACTGGCGAATTCCGGTATGGCGGTACCGTTCAAGAATTCTCTGGCTCACGATCTGGTGGTAATGTGGGACGACCCCAAACGTGTGATCGTTCTGGACCAGCCGTTGATCCCGACTCGACTGTAAGGGGATGCCGCGGATGAGCGGGAACGATCAGGACGCGGCCGTGGACGGCCGGACTCCTCGGCTCGACGCACCCGATTGGTGGATCTACCGGGGCACCGGTATGCCGATTCACGACATCGACCTCGCGCAGCTTCTGCCCGCCCCGCCACCGTGGCGGTCTTATCGCGGTGACCCGCCACCGGAGAACGACGTACCGCCGCCGGACGACGGCGAGGTGGAACGTCGTCTCGGCACCGCGTTCACGCTTTCGGAGCAGAACGCCGACGCGGGCGAGCTGAACATGGTCAACGCCGCCCTGTACTTGCGGCGTCCGTTGCTGGTCACGGGAAACCCGGGAACGGGGAAATCGAGCCTCGCGTACCGGATCGCCAGGGAACTGGGCCTGGGCAGGGTGCTGCGCTGGGCGATCACCAGTCATACCGCGCTGAGTTCCGGGCTGTACGGCTACGACGCGATCGGCCGGGTCCAGGCGGCCGCGACCAGCCAGGCCCAGCGCGGCGGCGAGGCCGAAGAACCCCCGATCGGTGATTTCGTCCGGCTGGGCCCGCTGGGTACCGCCTTCCTGCCCAGCAGGCTGCCGCGCGTCCTGCTGATCGACGAGCTCGACAAATCCGAGGCGGATCTGCCCAACGATCTGCTTTCGATCTTCGAGGACGGCGAATTCTCCATCGAGGAATTGACGCGCGTGCGCAACCGGCATCCCGAAGTTACGGTGCACACCGCCGACCCGCAGCGCACCGCCGTGGTCCGCGACGGCCGGATCGCCTGCCACGCCTTCCCGATCGTCATCATGACCAGCAACGGGGAACGGGAATTCCCGCCCGCGTTCCTGCGCCGCTGCCTGCAGTTGCGGATCGAGAACCCGGACGAGGAGCAGCTCGCCGCGATCGTGGCCGGTCATCTGGTCAGTGAAAACGGAGAACACCGGGACAGGCTCATCCGGGAATTCGCCGAACGGAGCAAGGCGGAAGGCGGGCTCCCCACCGACAGGCTGCTCGACGCCGTCTATCTCGCGACGTCGGGCGCGTACCAGCCGGATCAGGAGGCATGGCCGCGGCTGGTGGACGCTCTGTGGCAACGACTGACGGTGCGGTGACATGGAGGGGCCGGGCGGTGTGTCCGACTCGCGTTCCGCCCCGGTGGCGGAGCGGTTCGGATTCGAGGACCTGAACTGGACCGACGTCGCCGACATCGTGTGGCTGGCCGCGGTCATCTCCCCACGGCGGGCCGACGGCGCATCGGCGCCGCCCGAGGAGCCCGAACGGACGCACCAAGACGTGCGGATCCGCAACGCGCCTTCCGAACGCGGGGAAAGACCGGAACTTCCCGAACCGAAGCCGTCCCGGCTCGTCGACGCCCCACTGGAGGAGGACGACGGTCAGGTCGTCGCGATCGAGGCCATACCCGGCGAGCTGCCGGAACCCGCGGTGGACGGCGACGGGCCCGGGGGAGCGGTACTCCTCGAATCGCTGGAGTACTTCCGTGCGCTGAGAAGCCTGAAACGGGAGATGGCTTCGCGGCGACACAACAATGTGGTCCTGGACGAAGTGGCGACCGCCGTCCGGGTCGCGGAGACCGGACGGTGGTGGCCGGTCACCCGATCGAGAAAAGAGCGCTGGCTGGACCTGACGCTCGTCCTCGACAACGGTCCGTCGATGGCCTTGTGGCGCCCCAGGGTGTCCGCGTTCGTCGAATTGCTCGGACAGGTGGGTGCTTTCCGCACCATTCAGGTCCGCCTGTTGGAAACCGCCAAGGACACCGAAGAGGATCTCGTTCTTCGTGGTGGCACGCCCGGCGCGCCCGCCCGGGATCCGGACGAGATCGTGGATTCGTCGGGGCGGCGTGTGGTGTTGCTGCTGACCGACGGTGTGGGTGACGCCTGGCAGAAGAAGGACGCCCTCTATCCGATCCTGGCGCGGTGGGGCAGGAAGATGCCGGTGAGTATCGTGCACCTGCTCCCGCAATGGCTGTGGGGCCGGTGCGGTATGAGTCCGCACAAAGCGCGGTTGAGAGTGCCGAACGCGGTGGCGCCCAACGGCCGCTGGAAATACGACCTGGCGGACGCGTGGCTCGAACCCGGCTCGAAAGTGCCGGACCATCTCGTCCCGGTGCCGGTCCTCGAACTGCGGCCGAGGTCGCTGGGCTGGTGGGCCGGACTGATGACCGGCGAAAACGACGACACCGTGGAAGGAACCGTCGTACTCGCCTCGGAACGGATTTCCCAGTCCGATTTCGATGACCCGCCGGTAACTTTGTCACCCGCCGAAAGAGTGCAGCGATTTCGCAGTGTTGCGTCGCCGCCGGCGCTACGCTTGGCGCAGTTGCTCGCGGCGGTACCGGTCCGTCTCGACGTGGCGAAGCTGGTGGGACAGGAATTCGTTCCGGAAGCGGGCCCGGAACACCTCCTCGAACTTTTGCTTTCGGGGATGATGTACGCTCCCGCACTCAGGGAGGGCGAGTCCACTTGGGACACAGACGGGGTCTTCGCTTTTCCCGAGGCAGTCCGGGAACTGCTGCTCAGCGGCGCGCGCCGGTCGGAAACGGCCAAGGTCGTCCGAGTGGCCGCCACCCATTTCGGTGACCGGATCCGGTTGATCGGCCACCTCCGAGACGCCATCGCCGACCCGAACAACACACCGGACCCAGACCTCACCCGCGAGTCCCCGGCCGATGTGGAGCTGGAAACCGCGCTCATGCGCGCCCTTTCCGGGCCGTACCTGTCCCGGGCCGACCGGCTGCGGAACGCGGCGGCAAGCCAAATCCTCCCAACGCACCTATCTGAATCAAAGACTGAGAGCTCGATGATGCCTGAGACGGCCGAACGTCCACCTGCCTCGACGCCTGTGACACAGGGACGCTCGTCTTATCTCACTGAGCCCGAAGCGAACGAGCCGACCACCCGGATCGTGCATCCCTCGGCGTCGGAAACCTCCCGGAGCTTCCCCACGCGCCAGCCCGACGACCCGCCGCTCGTCTTCGGCAACGTCCCCCCGAGGAACCCCAACTTCACCGGTCGCGACGAATTGCTCGACCAGCTCACGAAGCGGTTGAGCAGTGGTACCACCGCCGTGCTTCCTTCGGCGCTGCACGGTCTCGGTGGTATCGGCAAGACGCAGATGGCCGCCGAGTACATCTACCGGCATCTCCAGGATTACGACCTCGTCTGGTGGATCGACGCCGCGCACACCACCCAGATCCGAGCCGGTCTCACCGAACTCGCCGGAATCCTCGGCCTGCACGGCGCGTCCGAAGCCAGTGTCGCGGTGCCCGCGGTCATCGAGGCACTCCGGACCGGCCGCCCCTTCCGCCGCTGGCTCCTGGTCTTCGACGCCGCGGAAAGCCCGGAGACCGTGCTGCCGTTCTTCCCGCGCAACGGTCCCGGCGAAATCCTGATCACCTCGCGGAACTCCGACTGGGCGGGTATCGCGCGCCCGCTGGAACTCGCGGTGTTCAAACGAGAGGAAAGCGTCGAGCTGCTCGGCCGCCGCGGCCCGGAGATCGACCCGGCCGACGCCGACCAGCTCGCCGAGAAGCTCGGCGATCTGCCCTTGGCCGTGGAGCAGGCGGCGGCCTGGCGTGCGGTGACCGGGATGCCGGTGCAGGAATATCTGCGCCTGTTCGACGAGTCGGTCGAGGAAATCCTCGACACCGCTTCGGCGCCCGACAACGAGGTATCCGTCGCCGCCGCGTGGAACGTTTCGTTCGAGGAACTGAAGACCCGCAACCCGGCGGCGCACCAGATCCTGCACATCTGCGCCTTCTTCTCCCCGGAACCGATCTCGCGTGACCTGCTGACCGGGGTCAACCGGGTGTCGATCTCGCCCGAGCTCGACGCCGCGCTCCGTGACCCGATCAAGCTGGCGCGCGCCATCCGTGACATCAACCGTTATGGCCTCGCCAAGATCGACCACGGGAACAACACCCTTCAGCTGCACCGGCTGGTGCAGCTGGTGCTGCGCAACCGGGTCATGGCCCGGCAGGTGCACGCGCGGATGCAGCACGGTGCCCACCAGCTGCTCGCCGCGCTGGACCCCAACGACCCCGAGTCCAGCAGGCACTGGTCGCGCTACCGCGAACTGCTGCCGCACGCCTACGCGGCGAACGTCCTGGACTGCGACAACGACTGGCCGCGTCAGCTCTACATCAACCTGATGCGCTACCTGTTCGAGTACGGCGATCACGAAGAAGCGGCACGGCTCGGTCTCGAAGCGCGCAAACGCTTCACCGACGTCCTCGGCCCCACACATCCGCAGACTCTCGAAGTCTCGTCCAGGCTCGGGCTCTACCTGTGGGCGATCGGCCGGTACTCCGAAGCCGCGGAACTCAACCAGCGCACTCTCGCGCTGCGTTTGCAGATCTCCAGTGAGGAGAACGAGGAGACCTTCGCGCTCCAGCGGAACATCACGATCGATCTCCGGGCGCAGGGTGATTTCGCCGCGGCGACCAAGCTGAGCGAAGAGATCTATCACAAGGCCAAGCGGATGTTCGGTGAAGACGACCCGGAGACGCTCTACGCCGCGTATCAGCATGCGATCAGCCTGCGGTTGGCCGGTGCCTACCGGGAGGCCTTGGAACTGGATCAGGACACCCTCCGGCGGCGGATCGAGGTTCTCGGCCGCGATCACGTTCGCACCTTCAGCGTCAACAGTTCGGTGATCGTCGACCTGCGCGAAGCGGGCGAATACGGCCAGGCCCGGATTCAGCAGGAGAGGCTGACGGAGAATTTCGTCGCCCGCTTCGGCGGGGAGCAGCTGGACGCGACCGTCAACTCGTTCCTGCTTTCGGTGACCAGGCGGAAGGACGGCGATCACCCCGGAGCGCTCAGCTTGTCCACGGAGGCCCTCAAGAGGTTCCGGCTCGCTTATGGCGACGACCATGGCACGACGATGGCCACGGCTCTCGCGCATTCGATCGATCTTCGCCACTCGGGTGATCTGGCCGCGGCGAAGAAGCTCGGTGAGGGCACCTTCGAGCGGTACCGCGGCGGTCTCGGCGAACATCATCCGCACACCCTCGCGGCCAACGTCAACCTCGCGGTGACGTTGCGCCTGATGGGCGACCCCGCGGCCGCCCGCGTCCTCGACGAGCGTGCCCTCGAGCAGTTCCGCGCCACCATCGGCCCGGACCATCCCTATGCCATCACCGCCGCGATCAACCTGGCGAGTGACCTGGCCGCGGTGGGTGAACTCGACCGCGTGGTCGAGCTGGGACGAGACGCGATCGAGCGTGGCACACAGGTGCTCGGCGAGGATCACCCCACGGTCCTGGCGGCGTCGTTCAACCTCGGATTGGATCTGGCCGCGCTGGGTCGGACGGAGGAGGCCGCACCGTTCCGCGACCCGATCCTGGCGCGGTACCGCCGGATCTTGGGCGAGGCCCACCCGGGAACGCAGGCCGCCGGTCGCGGTGCCCGGGCCAACTGCGACATCGACCCGATCCTGATGTGAGTCAGGCCGGCACGAGCTGCCCGATCCAGGAGGCGAGTTCCTCCACGGTCGGCGGCCGTGTGCCGGATCGCAAGGACCGATGCACCGCGCGGACCAGTTCGGGACAGTGCAGCAGGGCACGGGCGGCAGGGTGGAGGCCTCGGGCGGAGAGCGCGAGGCCCAGCCCGACCAAGGACTTCGGCCGGTCCGGATCCGCGGCGAGTTCCCGCCGGTAGCCCTCGGCGGCTTCGAGGTGATCACCCGCGCTGTAAGCGAAATCCGCTTCGGTGGCGCCGGGTACCGTCAGCGGTCGCCCCGCGCCGCCGAGCGAGAGCCGGATGAGGTCCGTCCTGGCCGGGGACCAGGCTCCGTCCGGTACCGGGGTCGGGGGAAGGCTTGTCGCGTCGACACTCGCGGGAGGCCTCGATCTTCCGCTGAGCCACGCCGCCGCGAGTTCGGCGACCACGGACGGGTCCGGACGCAGGTGCCGGGCCCGCCAACCCGCGCGGTGATCGCGACGGGCGGCAGTGGCAAGCTCACTCGCCTCCGCCGAGACGGGCTCGCTCTGCCACGGCCCGAGGCGTTCGGCGACGCCGTCGAGAAAGCGTCGGCCGGCGTCGGTCAGTGTCGAGTCCACGCGCAGCACTCGCAGGGTGTGCCACGTCTGCTCACGCCAGTAGGCGAATTCGAAGCCGGAGCGCCGGGGATTCGTCCCGGCCCTGGCCAAGGCGCGCCAGAAGGCGGTGACGCCGAAGAAGGCGTAGACCCCTTGCAGAGCGCCACTGAGGGGGCGTGGATCATCCCGCCAGGCCACATAGATCCGCTCTCGGGGGTCCGGCTCGTACAACTCGACGAGATGCAGCAGGCCGCCGAGCACGATGTGCTGGAATTCGTGGATCAGGGTTTCGGCGAGCGACGCTCCGTCCGTGGGCAGCCCGACGACCGCGCTGCCGAACGCTTCCCCGGTCGACGCGCTCGGATTCCGGAAGAGCACCTGGGGTTTCGGAACCAAGGACGCCAATCCCACCGGCATGATGCGGGCGAGACCGGGCAGATGGGTGGCGACCAGACGGCAGGCCTCGTCGATCACCCGTTGCCAATCGGCCAGATCCTTGCCCGGTAGCCGTTCCGGCGGGATCGGTTCGTAGAGTCCGCGATAGGGGTCGAGGTCGTCGAGCCACAACGAGAACCGTTGCGCGCCGACCTGGCTTCGCACCCGTCGGATTCCCCACCAACCCGGGGCGTCGACGTCGGGTGCGTCCGGCAGGTGAACCGTCGTGTCGACGTTCGACACGGAGTACCGGCCGTTCACGCCACGCACGACTACCGAAGAAAACGTTTCGGTGTCCGGAAATCGGGCCATCCCGAGGGAAGGGAGCATGGCGTTGCCGTGCCACGCCGGGATGACGGTCTCGAAGTCGAGCTCCGCCCGGATCGCCGCGGCCGCCGCGATCGCGTGCGCGTGTCCCAGGTGCATCCACAACGGACCGATACCGTCGATTCCGTTGCGGAGCAAGCGAGTCGTGTAGCCGGCCCAGCTTCCGGTATACGGATTGGTGAGCATCCGGTTCACCGAACGGGGTGCTCGTGCCTCGGCACGGGCGAGGAGTTCCCAAGCGGAATCCAGCGGCGGTAACGGGCCTGAATGATCCGGTGTCTTCGCGGCTTCGGTCAGCAAGGCGTGGATCAATAGTTTGCGACGGCTTCGTTCGGCTCGTCGCAGCCGCCGCGCCATGTCCTCGTCACCGTCGAGACGCGCGAGCGCGTCGAAGTCCCGCCATGACAACCGGTGGAACGCGGGACGCGACCCGGCCGATGGCGGCATCAGTCGATCCGTTCGCCATTCCCGACGCTGCCGCTTCTGTAGCGTGCTCGGACGAGGGTGGTGCGTTCGACGACCTGGCGCGCCGAATGGCGGAAGGCTTCGCCGTCCAGCTCCCGTAACGCGGTGAAGGAGACCGCGTCGAGATCGAGCAACGCCGATTCGATGTCCGGTTCCGTGTCTGCCGAGAAAGAACTCATCGTGCCGATTCCCTCCACCCGTGAAACGGTTGCGAGAGTTGAACCTCGCTCAGGATAGCCGAGATTTCGCGCCGGATCAGGCCTCGGCGGCCGGTGGTGGCCGTCCGGCCGCCAATTCCCGTAGTGCGCGAGGGCTGGTGATGGTGACGCGCTGACGGGCGGTGCGCACCACGCCCAGTCGCCGGAGTTCGTCGAGGCCACGGATCAGGGTGCTGCGCGAGACGCGTGCGAAGCCCGCCAATTCTCCTTGGTTGAAGCGGAGATCGATCTGTTTCCCGGCCGTCCAGTCGACGGCGTGCTGCAACGCGAGTTCCAGGAGAACGGCGGCGAGGCGTTGCGGGAAATCCGGGCCGCCGGATTCGAGACGCAGCCGGTCGGATTGCTGCAGGCGGATCGCCGCGGTACGGAAGATTTCCTCGGCGATACGCGGCTGGTCGCGTAATACGCCGAGGAATTTGTCCCTCGGCACGACGAGGGTGTGCACCTCGTCGATCGCCGACATCGTGGCGGAACGGGGGAGTCCACTGATCGGGGCCAGTTCGCCGACGATTTCCGCGGGACCGCGCGCGGCGAGCGGGGCGTCCTCGCCGCGGTAGTTGGTGGCGCTGATCTTCACCCAGCCGTGCAGGACGACGAACATACTGGTGGGCGGACTGCCCTGGAGGGCGAGGATCTGGCCGGGGCGCCACACTTTCAGGTGGCCGGCGCGCCGGAGGGCGGACTGTTCGGCCGGGGTCAGCCGCCGCCAGGTGCCAAGACTCCCGTTTTCAGCCGCGGGGGAACCGGTCATCGTGGCCCTCCGGTTCCCCGGGAACCGGATCGGTGCTGTGTTCCATATGACGCATCAGCCACTCCCCCGACTCGTCAGCATGGTCAGTGGGCAGAACGACCCGGAAGTTTCGAACCGCGACCGGTAATTGTGCCAGGCACGGGGTGACTTCACCAGGCCTCGGGCCGGCGACGGGGGAGGGTGTCATGCGCAGTGCGGAAAGTGTCATGGGACGGCCGAAGGATCACCGCAACGTGCCGGTCGGGCAGAACCCGCGGACGCCCAAGGCGTTCGGCCGAAGACCGGCGTTCTTCGCGCCGCACCCGCCGCTGATGTCCGGCGGGTGGTATCAGGGCGACGATCACGAGGTCGTCGGTCCCGGCCGGTATCCGGTTCCCCGGCCGCCCGCCAAATCGGCGAAGGCCGCGTTGCTGTGGGCACTGTTCCTGGGCCCGTTGGGCCTTTGTTACGTGTCACCCGTCGGTGGGCTGATCGCGACGGCGGTCTCGGTCACGGCGATCACCTTCGGCGGCGTCGCGCTGGTGGCGGTGATCTGGCCGGTCGTCGTGGTGCTTTCCCTGGCTGCCTTGTCCGGGCGTCCGGACGACGACAGGAGATGACGTCCGGCCGGTTTCCGGCCGGATGACCGCGGTGGGGGACGCTCAAGGGGGGCGGCCCCCACCGCGGTTCCCTCGTGAGTGCGTAGCACCGCACTCGCGTGATTGAAGGCGCAACTCGCGTGATCAGGGGCGAAACACTCGAGTGCGGCCTTCAGTCACGCGAGTTACGTGCCTGATCACGCGAGTCACGCCTCCGCTCACGGACTTCCGACCGGTAGGTATCCAGGACACGGTTGGCTCCGACCGTCCTCGCCGCTCACGAGGGTCGTGACCCTCCGAAAGTCGCGTCATCTTGCTCCGATCATGCAGCCCCTGGGCCGAACCCTTGAACCGATCAGGCACCTATGTTTCTATCTGCTCGATAGTCCGATCAAAGATGCAGTTTCGAACACGATCGAACGGGTTCAACGCAATTCCTGGAGGGCTCCGTGCGCCGTCGTACCCTGCTGAAAGCCGCTGGTGCGGCTTCCGCCTTCACCTTGCTCCCGGCGAGCGTCCGGCAGGCGCTCGCCGCCGAGGCGCCGACGGGCGGGCTCGACGTCATCGAGCATGTCGTGGTGTTCATGCAGGAGAACCGGTCGTTCGACCACTATCTCGGGACCTTGCGCGGCGTACGGGGTTTCAACGATCCGGCCGCGATCAAACTACCGTCGGGAGCTTCGGTCTTCCAGCAACCCGACGGCACGGGCACTCTGCTCCCGTACGCGATCGACGATCAGTTCATGGCCGACGTCGACCACAGCTGGTCCGGCGGGCACCGGGCGTGGAACAAGGGGCGTCACGACGCGTGGCGTGCGGCCAAGGGGGTCCGGTCGCTGACCTATCACACCCGTTCGGCACTGCGGTTCTACCACGAGCTGGCCGACGCGTTCACCGTCTGCGATGCCTACCACTGCTCGGAACTGGGCCCCACCAACCCGAATCGGCTCTACCTGTTCACCGGCAAACTCGGCTACGAGCCGGACGGCACGACCCGGGCGATCGGCAACGACGCCTGGCAGAACCCGGGGCACACCGGCTACACGTGGAAGACCTACGCCGAGCGGCTCCAGGCCGCCGGCCGCAGTTGGCGCGTTTATCAGGAATGGGACAATTACGGCGACAACTCGCTGGACTATTTCAGCAGCTTCCTCGCCGTCGGCACCAAGGCACTGTCGAAGGTGAAGGACTCCGCGGGCAAAGCCTTTCCGAAGCTGGAGTACTTCTACTACGCCCTCGATTCGGCCTCGGCCGCCGAGCGCACCCGGCTGCTCGACGGACTGGCGGCCGGTGTGGCGACCCTGACCGCGTCCGAACGCGCGTTGTACGACCGCGGACTGGCGCGGGTCGCGCCGAAGCAATTGCTGAGTGCTTTCAAGGGCGATGTCGACGCGGGCAGGCTGCCGTCGGTGTCGTGGATCGTCGCGCCGGAATCCCAGACCGAACATCCGGCGTGGGGCCCGAACACCGGGGCCGATCTGGTGAAGTCGATCCTCGACACGATCGCGTCCGAACCCGAGGTGTGGAACAAGACGTTGTTCCTGCTGACCTACGACGAGGACGGCGGTTTCTTCGACCACATGCCGCCGCCCGCGCCGCCGGCCTCCGACGACGAGGGCAAGAGTTCCGTCGCCACGACCGACGAATTCGTCTCCGGTGAGCCGATCGGGCTGGGCATACGGGTGCCGATGTTCGTGATCTCGCCGTGGAGCCGGGGCGGGAAGGTGTGTTCGGAGGTCTTCGACCACACTTCCGTGCTGCGCTTCCTCGAACAGTGGAGCGGTGTCGCCGAGCCGAACATCTCGCCGTGGCGGCGCACCGTCTGCGGTGACCTGACTTCGGCGCTGGACACGACGTCGCCGAGCGCGAGCTATCCGGTGCTGACCAAACCGGTGCCGACGAGCGGGCCGTGGAACACCCAGCCGCAGCCGCCGTCCGTGCAGAAGCTTCCCGTCGCGGAGACCGGGGTACGCGCCGCGCGCCCGTTGCCCTACCAGCTGGCGGCTTCAGGGCGGGTGACGGCCGAAAGGTTTTGGATCGACTTCGCCAATACCGGAACGGCGGGCGCTCATTTCTCCGTGTACGCCAACGCATACCGGACCGACGGGCCGTGGCGCTACACCGTCGGCGGGAACGCGACGCTTTCCGATTACTGGCAGGCCGGTTCCCCGGGCGGCGCGTACGACCTCACCGCGCACGGCCCCAACGGGTTCCTGCGCCGGTTCGCCGGCAACCGGATCACCGCGACCACCGGCGGCAAGCCGAATCCGGAAGTCGTGCTGTGGCCGGGTTCCGGCGTCGTGTACCTGAAGATGACCAACGCCGGCGCCGCCTGCGAACTGACCGTGCGGACCGGGAACCGGGGCGGTGGGCCATGGACGTACACGGTCGCCCAGGGCGCGACGGTCGAGGACTGGTTCAGCACCGAAGGCGGCATGGGCGGCTGGTACGACCTGACCGTTCAGGGGCCGGATGGCTTCCTTCGCCGCTTCGCGGGCCATGTCGAGTCGGGCGCCGAGACCATCAGCGACCCGGTCATGGGCTCCGGGCCGCTCACCGCCACCGTCCGCTCGGCCGACAGCCAGGAGACCGTGGGGGAGAACGGCGCCGCCGCGAACGCCGTCGACGGGAATCCCGCCACTCACTGGCACACCAAGTGGTCCGGTGGGGAAGACCCGCTGCCGCACGAACTGCAACTCGATCTGGGTGCCGCCCGCACGGTGACGGGTTTGGCCTACTTGCCGCGCCAGGACGGTTCCGACCACGGGCGCGTCGGTGGCTACGAAGTCCATTTGAGTGCGGACGGCTCGGCCTGGGGGAGTCCCGTCGCCGCGGGTACCTTCGCGGACGATGCCGCCCGGAAGACCCTGCGGTTCTGGCCGACCAGGGCGCGGTATGTGCGGTTCCGCGCCCTCACCGAAGCGGGCGGACGCGGGCCGTGGACGTCGGCGGCGGAGGTCACCCCGCTCGGCTGGACGTGACGCGCCCGGGGTCACTCCAGTGAAGTGTCGCCGAAGTGCTCGAGCAGCAGGCGCAGGCCGCCGATCAGTTCCGCCCACTGCGCCGGTTTCAGGTCGGGCAGGAGGTCCGCTTCGTTCTCCAGGTGGAGCACGAAGACCTCGTCCACGACCTGGCGTCCCTTGCCGGTCAGCCGGATCTTGACCGAGCGGCGGTCGTCGCTGTCGCGCACCCGCTCGACCAGGCCTTTCGCCTCCATGCGGTCGATGCGGTTCGTGATCGCCCCGGACGTCACCATCGCGGCCTTGAGCAGCGCGCCGGGCGTCAGGCCGTCGGCTTCCCCGGAGCGGCGGAGTGTGGTGAGCACGTCGAACTCCCACGACTCCAGGTCGTGCTTGGCGTTGAACTCCTTGAGCTTCCGGTCGAGGATCCGGGAAAGCCGCTGAACGCGACCGATCACCTCGGCGGGCCAGAGCTTGTCTTCGAGGTCCGGCCGCTCGTGCCGCCAAAGCGCGATCACCGCGTCCACCGCGTCGGCCATGACGCCCTCCAATCATCTCAACATTAAGAGACTTGACATTGACAGAAGTCGCTGGTGTTATCTCAACGTTGAGATTATCAGTGAGGAGACATCATGGCGATCATCGCCGAGCGGCCCGTCGCCCCGGCGGAACCGGCGGCCGCGAAACCGACGCTGCGTGACACCGGGCCGGCCGCGCTGGCCCCGGCCAGCTGGGGCACCGTCTACGTCGTCACCGCGACCCTGCTGCCCCCGGACCGGCCCTTGCTGGCCGCCGCGCTGCGGGCGCTCCCGGCCGGGCTGCTCCTGCTGGCACTGACCCGGCGGCTTCCGCACGGGTCGTGGTGGTGGAAGACGACGGTGCTCGGGATGCTCAACTTCGGCGCCTTCCTGCCGTTGATCTTCTTCGCCGCGTACCGCCTTCCCGGCGGGGTCGCCGCGACCCTCGGCGCCCTGCAACCCCTGCTGGTGGCGCTGCTCGCGCTCCCGATGCTCCGCGTCCGGACCCCGGCGCCGATCCTGCTCGCCGCGACCGCCGGCGCCGGTGGGGTCGCGCTGCTGACCCTCACCTCGGAAGCCCGGCTCGACCCGCTCGGACTGGCCGCCATGCTCGTCGCCGTCGGGCTGATGGCCGTTTCCCTGATCCTGACCAAGAAATGGGGCCGCCCCGGGCATCCGCTGGCGATGACCGGCTGGCAGCTGACCCTCGGCGGCATCGTCCTCGCTCCGGCGACGCTGCTGTTCGAAGGCCTCCCGAGCTCGCTGACGACGGCGAACGTCATCGGCTACGGCTACATCGGCGTCGTCACCACCGCGCTGGCCTATCCGCTGTGGTTCTGCGGCATCGACCGGCTCGCCCCGGCGTCGGTCTCCCTGCTGACGCTGACCAACCCCCTGGTCGCCACCGCGGCGGGATTCCTGGTGCTCGGCCAGACCCTCACCGGCTGGCAGCTCACCGGATTCGCCGTCGCGCTCACCGCGTTGACGCTCAGCCAGACCCTCGCCCGCCCCAAGAACTGAAGGGGGAGGCGGATTTCCTTGCACGGCCCGGTAATTACCCGAAGGTATAGCCGCGCTGCTCCACGCTGGTACGAAAAGGACGCGATCGCGAACGCAGCGAAGTCTTTTCGTGCCCGATCGTGCACTATCGGCCGGTGAATCGCGCATTCCAGACTGGGAGTCCGGCGGAAATCCAGGAGGAATCATGACCGAGACCGTGACCACCCACAGCTTCGAAGCCGTTGAAGGAGAAGAAGGACAGAAACTCCCGGTTCCCGACGACGCGAAGCGTGGCCGGTTCAAACTGCGAGGCGGGCAAGGAGGACACGGAAACGCGGATTCCGGCGGTCCCGGTCACGGGGCTGAAGTCGAGGCTACGGTGCCGGTCAAAGGCGGCGAGATACTGATAGTCCATGTCGGGAAACAGGCCGGGAGATCCGGCGGTTTCGGATTCACCATCGGCGGAAGAGGCGGCTCCGGGGAAACCGACTCGGGTCGCAACGGCGGTGGCGGAGGTGGATCCAGCGCGGTCTGCCGTGGTTCCGTGCCCTTGATCGTGGCGGGCGGCGGAGGCGGGGCCGGCGGCGGCTCGCTGGTGGCAGGCGGTGGCGACGGCGGCGCGGGTGACGCGAAACCGCACAACGGCGGCAAAGGCGAACGCGGCACGCTCGGCGTCGGCGGCGACGGCGGAACCGGGGGAACCGCGAAAACCGGCAAGGGTGACAACGGCCAGGGAGCGCCGGGAGCGTCGACCGCCGGTGGCGGCGGTGGCGGCGGCGCGGGATACGCGGTGAAGGGCGGCGGCGGAGGCGGAGGTGGCAAATCGGGCACCAACGACTCGGCCGGCGGCGGCGGTGGGGCCGGAGCTTCCTACGTCGTCGCGGGTTCGGTCGACGCGTCGATCCGCAAGACCGGCGCGAAGGGACACGGAAAAGTCGAAGTGCTGGAGTGGCTCAAGAATTGACCACGAGAGCGGCCCTCCCCACCAGGCAGGGGAGGGCCGCGGTGCCCGGAACCTATTTCGTCCAGGTGACCGGAAGCGCGTGCACGCCGTAGATGTTCATGTCCGTCTTGAGCCTGACCTCGTCGGCCGGAACGGCGAGCGCGAGCGTCGGGAACCGGCGCAGCAGCCCCTCGAAACCCGCGCGCATCTCGATCCGCGCCAGCTGCTGGCCGAGGCACTGGTGGATGCCGTGCCCGAAGGACAGCAGACCGCGGGCGTTGCGGTGCAGGTCCAAGGCGTCGGGGTTCTCGAACCGCCGCGGGTCACGGTTGGCGGCCAGCAGAGAGACGATCACGGTCGACCCTGCGGGGATGGTTTCGCCACCGAGCTCCAGGTCTTCCGTGGCGTAGCGGAAGAAGATGTCGGCGACGGACAGGTAGCGAAGCAGCTCTTCGACGGCGCCGGGGAGCAGCGCCGCGTCGGCGCGCAGTTCGGCCAGTTGCTCCGGGTGCTCCAGGAGCGCGAAAGTGCCCAGCGCCAGCATGTTCGCGGTGGTTTCGTGGCCCGCGAACAGCAACAGGAACGCGGCGCCCGCCAGCTCCTCGATGGTGAGGTCTTCGTGGCGGCCGAGGTCGGACAGGATGTCGTCCTCGGGCGTCTCGCGTTTGCGGGTGACCAGTTCGGTGAGGAACGTGTTCATCCCGATGAAAGCGGCCATCTTCTCCTCCAGCGTCTGGTCCCTGACCATGAGCTGCGCGGAGTCGGCCTGGAAGCTCTCCCGGTCCTCGTAGGGGACGCCGAGCAGTTCGCAGATCACCAGCGACGGCACCGGCAGCGCGAACTCCTTGACCAGGTCGATCGGCGGAGTCAGCTTCGCCATCGCGTCCAGTTGCCGCTCGGTGACCTCGACGATGTGCTCTTCGAGCTGCTTCATCCGCTTCACGGTGAAGGCGCCGGTGAGCCGCTTCCGCAGCCGGCCGTGATCCGGTGGATCCATGGCGACGAACATGCCCGGCGTCGGCGGGGACGGCTCGGTCTGGACCGGCATCCCCGGCGTCTCGTACGGCACGTGCAGGATGCCGATGTCCTGGCGCGAGCTGAAGCGGGTGTCGGCCATCATCTGCCGGACCTCGTCGTAGCCGGTGACGAGCCAGCCCTCGTGACCGTCGGGGAAGAGCATGGGACTCACCGGGCGGGCCTCGCGCAGCCGGGTGATCTCGCGGGGCGGGTCGAAGGGCCCCGCGTCGCGCTCCATCGGGAGGCCCTGCGGGACGGGAACCGTCTGAGTCATCGCTTCGCCTTTCGTGGTGGTTGTGACGGCCACTCTCCCCGCGAGGCCTGACATCCGGCTGACACGGCGCTGACACCACCCGTGTCAGCGGCGTGGCGGGGCCGTGTCAGCGCGGCCGCACAGAGTGGTGCCCATGAACGACACAGCGATCGCGGTCTCCGGACTGCGCAAGACCTTCGGCGACAAGGTCGTGCTCGACGGTATAGACCTCGAAGTCCAGGCGGGCACCATCTTCTCCCTGCTCGGCCCGAACGGGGCGGGGAAGACCACGACGGTGAACCTGCTGACCACCCTGATGAAGGCCGACGGCGGGACCGCGAAGGTCGCGGGCCACGACCTCGTGACCGAGGCCAAGGCGGTGCGCGCGGCGATCGGCGTCACCGGCCAGTTCGCGGCGGTCGACGAACTGCTGACCGGCCAGGAGAACCTCCAGCTGATGGTGGACCTGAGCCGCGGCACCGCGGGCAAGAACGTCGTGTCCGAGCTGCTGGAACGCTTCGACCTGGTGGAATCGGCGCGCAAGCCGGCGTCGACCTACTCCGGCGGCATGCGGCGGAAGCTGGATCTGGCGATGACCCTCGTCGGCGATCCGCGGATCATCTTCCTCGACGAGCCCACCACGGGCCTGGACCCGCGCAGCCGCCGCACGATGTGGTCGATCATCCGCGAGCTGGTGGCCGGCGGCGTGACCGTCTTCCTCACCACCCAGTACCTCGAAGAGGCGGACCAGCTCGCCGACCGGATCGCGGTCCTCGACCAGGGCCGCCTGGTCGCACAGGGCACGCCCGCCGAGCTCAAGCGCCGGATGCCCGGCACGCACGTGCGGCTCCACTTCACCACCGTCGCCGAACTCGACGCGGCGGCGCGGATCTTCCCCGGCGCCACCCGCGACGACGAGGAGCTCGACCTGCGGATCCCCAGCGACGCCGGGACGAAATCCCTGCGCTCGCTGCTCGACCGGCTCGACGAGTACTCCATCGCCGCCGAAGAGTTCTCCGTCCACACCCCTGATCTCGATGACGTTTTCCTCGCCCTGACCGGCCACGACACGGAGGCAGCCCGATGAACACCCCCTCGACGGTGATGTTGCGCCGTAACTTCAAACACCTCGTCCGCAACCCGACCTCGGTGTTCAACGCGATCCTGATGCCGGTCGTGATGATGCTGATGTTCGTCTACGTCTTCGGGGACGCGTTCAGCGTCGGCGTCGACTACATCGACTACGCGACACCGGGATTGATGCTGCTGGCCGTCTGCTACGGCCTCGGCGCCACCGCGACCGCGGTGAACTCAGACATGACCAAGGGCATCATCAACCGGTTCAAGGTCATGGACGTCTCCCGCGGCGCCGTGCTGACCGGGCACGTCATCGCCAGCGTGCTCACCAACCTGGTCGCCATCGCGGCGCTCACCGGGGTGGCCTTCCTGCTCGGCTTCTCCCCGGCGGCCGGTTTCCTCGACTGGCTGGGCGTGGTCGGCATCGTCGTCCTGCTCGGTTTCGCGGCGGCCTGGCTCACGGTCGCGCTGGGTCTGGCGGCGAAATCCCCGGAAACCGCGGGAATGGCCTCGGTGCCGCTGGTCATGCTGCCGTTCTTCAGCAGCGCGATCGTGCCCGCCGAGAAGATGGGACCGGGGCTCCGGGAGTTCGCGGAGTACCAGCCCTTCACGCCGATCATCGAGACCTTGCGCGGGCTTCTCAACGGGGCACCGGCCGCGGGCGACGTGCTCCCGGCCCTCGGCTGGTGCGCCGGGATCGCGCTCGCCGGATACCTGTGGGCGTCCTCGACGTTCAAGAAGCGAGCGTGACCTCGGCCAGCTGTTTCCAGTCCGTCGCAGCGCCTTCTCGCGCCGCCTCCGCGAACTTCGCTTCGCCGAGGCGGCGCAGCACTGTGGTCTCGATGCGGGTGACGTCCGGACGGGACCGGTCCGGCAGCCCGCGCAGTTCGTCCGCCGCCCCGAGCAGCCGCGCGGCCTGCTCGGGATCGTCCTGGCGCAGGGCCAGATCGGCGATCCCGACGAGCACGTGGGCGATCAAGGGCTGGAAGTGCACCTCATGCGCCGCCTGGTAGGCCGATCGCCGGTGTTCACGGGACCGGTCGAGGTCGTCGGTGAAGTAGCCGCGAAGGTCGTGGGTGACGGCGCGGACGTGTCCCAATCCCGCTTCGTCGCCCATCACGGTCGTCGCGAAGTCGAGTTGCTTCGCCGCTTCCTCGGTTTCGCCACGCCAGTGGAGGAGTTCCGCCTGCGAGAGGGCGAACATCCCCAGTGCGCCCGGCCAGGTGACCTGCTCGGCGCGTCGTTCCGCATCGGCCGCGGCGGCCGCGCTGGCCTCCTCGTCGCCCATCAGCCAGAACAGCTGTGCCTGCCGCGACCGCAGCCGGATCAGGTCCTCGACGGAGCCGACCTCGGTCACCACCGTGACCGCCTGTTCGTAGTACTCGCACGCGGTGGCGAACTCGCCGCGCGTGGCGATCCGGTCCGCCAGTTCGGTCAGGGCGAACGAGATCCCGAACCGTTCGCCGATGGCCCGGAACTCGGCGAGCGCTCCCTCGAGGTACTCGTCCGCCTCCCGGCCGGGATGGCCGAGCGAGGCCCGCATCTTGCCGAGGTGCAGCCTGCCCAGCGCGCGGACCCAAGGGTTTTCGTCCGACAGCACCGGTTCCCAAGCGGACAGCGCGTCGTCACCGGCCAGCATGCGTTCCAGCGGGACGACGAGGCCCAGCAGCGGATGCTTCTTCTCGGTGCGTGTGCCCAGCCGGTACGACTCGTGGATCCACTTCGCCGCGGTGTGTTCGTCGGCGAAACCGGAGCTCACGAAGAGCGAGACCAGCCCGTACACGACGGCCGCGATCTCTTCCGGCACCTCACCCGGCGTCTTGACGGCCGCGCTGACCAGCTCCATGCCTTCCGTGCGGTGCCCGCTGAGCCACCAGTACCAGCCACAGGCCGCCGCGAGCCGCATCGCTTCCGGTGCTTCGCCCGCCGTGAGGGCGCCGCGCATCGCGGCGGTGATGTTGTCGTGCTCGGCGTTGAGCTTGGCGAGCCACTCCAGCTGCTCGGCCTGGCGGAGCATCGGCTCGGCGGCCTCGGCGAGATCGGTGAAATACGCGAGATGCGCGTGGCGCGCCAGCAGTGTTCCGTCCGCTTCGGCGAGCCGTTGCGCGGCGTACTCCTTGATCGTGCCGAGCATCCGGTAACGCGGCGCTTCGTCGCCCGCGGAGACCAGCAGCGACTTCTCGGTCAGCGTGGTGAGCAGTTCGAGGACTTCGTACTCCTCGACGGCTTCGCTCACGCAGACGCGCTCGGCCGCTTCCAGGCTCGCCCCGCCCGAGAACACCGAGAGACGGCACAACACCGTCCGCTCGGCCTCGGACAGCAGCTCCCAGCTCCAGTCGACCATGGCGCGCAACGTCCGGTGGCGGGGCAACGCGGTCCGGCTGCCGCCGGTGAGCAGGCGGAACCGGTCGTCGAGGCGGTTCGCGAGCTGCTCGATCGACATCGTGCGCAGCCTGGCCGCGGCCAGTTCGATCGCCAGCGGCATCCCGTCCAGGATCCGGCACACGTGCGCCATCGTGGCCAGGGTGGTCTTGTCGGCCACGAAATCCTTGCGCACCGCGCTCGCCCGGTCCCGCAGCAACCGGACGGCGGGGGAGGATTCGATCTCGCCGGGGCTCGCGTGCCGGTCCGGGACGGCCAGCGGCACGACGTGCCACAACGTCTCGCCGGTGATGCCGAGCGGCTCCCGGCTCGTCGCCAGTATCCGGAGACGGCGGCATTCCCCGAGCACCCGATGGGCGAAGGCCGCGGCCGCCTCGATCACGTGCTCGCAGTTGTCCAGGATCAGCAGGACTTCCCGGTCGCGGATCGCGGCGACGACCCGCTCGACGGGTTCGGCGTTCGAAGAGTCGCCGAGCAGTGCGTCCCGCATGCCCAGCGCGGCGAGCGTCGCCTGGGCGACGTCGTCATCGGGGCCGATGGCCGCGAGCTCCACCAGCCACGCGCCGTCCGGCAGGTCGCCGAGCACGGTGCGCGCGGCTTCCGTGGCCAGCCGGGTCTTCCCCGAACCACCGGGCCCGATCAGGGTGGTGAGCCGGTGATCGGCGACGAGCTCGCGGACCTTGGCGACGTCGTCGTCCTTCCCGACGTAGCTGGTCAGCTCGGCGCGCACGTTGGTCTTGCGGTTCTCTTCACGCCGTCCCAGCTCGCCCCGCAGCAGCTGGACGTGCACCGCGGACAGCTCCGGCGACGGGTCGACGCCGAGCGCGTCGGCCAGGGCTTCCCGCGTGCGCTGGTACACGAGCAAGGCTTCGGTGTCGCGGCCGGTCGCCGCGAGGGCCCGCATCAGCGCGGCGACGAGCCGCTCGCGCAGCGGGTGCGCGGCCACCAGATCGGTCAGCTCGGTGACCAGGTTCGCGCCGTGGCCGAGGTCGAGTTCCGCGTCGAAGCGGTCCTCCAACGCGGTCAGGCGGAGCCCTTCGAGCCGGGTGACCGCGGCGTCGAACGCGCCGCTGTCCTGCAGGCCGACGTCCTGCATGGCCGCCCCGCGCCACAGGTCGAGCGCCTCGCGCAGCCGCCTCGGCCCGTCGTCGCCGCGGGCCTGCTCGATCAGCCGCTCGAACCGCACGGCGTCGACGTCTTCGGGCGCCACCTTCAGGCGGTAACCGTCGGTCTGTCCCTCGACGACGCCGTCCGGGAGCACCTTCCGCAGCCGGGAAACCAAGCGCTGCAAGGCGTTCGTCGCGTCGGCCGGTGGCTGCTCGCCCCAGATCCAGTCGACGAGCGTCGCTTTCGGGACCACCCGGCCCGGATCGAGCGCAAGGGCGATCAACAGCCCGCGCAGCCGCGCGCCCGGCACGTCGGCGAGCCCGCCGTCGTCCGTGTGCACCTCGAAGGGCCCCAGCATCCCGATCCGCATTGGGCCGATTTTGCCACGGGTGACCAGGGGACTTACGACTCGCCGGTGAGCCTCGCCGAACCGATCGAAGCCGCGGTGATCGCCCTGGCGGCGGCCTGGGTCGACGAACCGGAGTTCAGGCCGGTGAGCGAAGCCCGGTCGAGGGCGTGCACGACGAACTCGTAGGTGTTCACGGTCGAGGGCGAGCACGGGCCCTGGTAGCCGTAGAGGCTGGCGCTGCCGCGGTAGTAGACCTGCCTGGAGCCGGCGGGCACCGGCGGCCGGTAGACGTGCTGGACGTTCTGGGGGAGCGAAGCCGTGGCCGCCGGGATGTCGTAGATGACCCAGTGGATGAGGTTGGCGTTGTCGAGGTCGCGCATGACGATCGCGTAGCTCTTCGCCGCGGCGGGGGCACCCGACCACGCCAGCGGCGGCGACTCGTTCTTCTTGGCCGGATCGTTCCCGCCGCCGCTGGTGCACTCGTGCACCTTGGGCATGAGACCGCCATCGGCGAACGCGGTGCTGGACAGGGTGAACGCGTTTTGTGTCGCCGACGCCACGGGGGAAAGGCAGGCGGCGCCGAGGGCGAACAGGGCGCAGAACACGATTCTCGTTGCTCTCACTGGAGTCTCCCGAGGCCGTTTGTGGTTCTCGTGCGCGGAATTCAGCGTAGGGAGCCCGGAAAGCGGCGGCTAGCGCACTTTTCCGGCCGAACGAGGTGTTTTCCCCGGGCTCAGGCGCGCCTCATGCGTGATTGAACGGCGAACTCGCGTGATTGAACGGCGAACTCGCGTGATTGAACGGCGAACTCGCGTGATCGGGAGGCGAACACACCGGAATTCAAGCGTGGGTGACGCCCCGTCAGCGCGGGCCGGTCCGGCGCCAGTGTTCGGCCGCCTCGCCCATGTCCTCGCGCAGATGCCGGAAGAACCGGCTGGTGGCGTCCAGCCGGGCGCCTGCCGGGCCGTCGAGCAGGGTGGCACCTCGGCGGGTGACCTCCGCCCATCGGGTCATCGCTTCGAGACTCGTCTGCCAGGCGCGGTAGCCGAAGTCGTCGTCGATGACGTATCGCTGCCGCCTGCCTTCACGCTCGCGGGTGATCAGGCCGCGTTGTTCGAGCCAGCCGACGGCCTTGGACACCGACGCGGGGCTGACCTCCAGCCTGGCGACCAGGTCGGCGGCGGTACCGCCTCCGGTGTCCGCGGTGAACAGGCACGCCAGGACCCTGGCCATCATGGCCGGGACGCCGGTCGCGGCCATCGTTTCGGCGAATTCGGTTTCGAAATCGCGTAGCGTTTCCGGGGGCCGCGGGGTGCCGGGCGGCGGGCCGGGTTTGCGGCGGCGCGCCCGCCATCGCGTCGCCTGCTGCGCCTGGTCCGCCCGGTAGCCGTGGGCGCCGCCGTTGCGGGCCACTTCCCGGATCACGGTCGATTTGGGCCGTTCCATCCGGCGGGCGATTTCGGCGTAGGCGAGCCCCGCCGACAGGCCCGCCGCGATCTGCCCGCGCTCGTCGCGGGTCAGGCGGTTTCCGGGCATCCGTCCTCCGGTGCATTCAGTGGCATGGTCATTGCATCGATTCCAGGTTCTGTGTTGCAGGAGCGGGAAAAACAAGCCTACGGTTTCGTCGTAACCGAAAAACTCAGGAGGGGTGCCCGAAATGACGGCCAAGGTATGCCTGGTCACCGGTGCTTCGTCGGGGATCGGCCACGCCACCGCGCTGGACCTCCTGCGCGCCGGGCACATCGTCTACGGCGCCGCGAGGCGCGTGGAGAAGATGGACGATCTCCGCGAGGCGGGCGGCCAGGTGCTGAAGATGGACGCCAGGAACGAGGACGATCTCCGCCAGGCGGTCGGCACCGTTCTCGCAGAACGGCAACGGATCGACGTCCTGGTCAACAACGCGGGGACCGTGCTGCACGGGGCCGTCGAGGACGTGCCGCTCGACAGCGCGCGTGACCAGCTCGAAGTCAATCTGCTCGCGCCGGCGAGGCTCGTGCAGCTCGTCTTGCCTGCCATGCGGGCTCAGCGATCCGGCACGATCGTCAACGTCTCGTCGATCGGCGGCGAGATCGCCTTGCCGTTCGGCGCTTGGTATTACGCGTCGAAGCACGCGCTCGAAGCCTTTTCCGACACGCTTCGGATGGAGGTCGAGCCCTTCGGTATCGACGTCGTCATCATCCAGCCGGGTATCATCAAAACCGAGTTCGAAGACCAGACTTCCGTGCAGCTGCGGGAGAATTCCGGCCGCGGGGCGTATCGGGAAATGGCGGAAGCCATGGCGCGGCACGGGGAAACCGGGCTCAGTGACGGCTCCGACCCGTCCGTGGTCGTGGACGCCATCCGCCGCGCCATCGAGGCCGGGAAGCCGGAGACGCGGTACGCCGTCGGTCACCTCGCCGAGCAGCTCCTGGAGCTCAACAGGACGCTGCCGGATCGCGAATTCGACCAGCTGGCCATGCGCGCGACGAAGTAGCTCAACCGCTCGGCTGTTTCTCGACGACCCTCCGGCGGCGAGTGCGCGCGACACCGATCCACAGCAGGACGGTGACGACGGCGCCCGGCGCCGCGGTCAGGTACACCGGCCAGGCGCGGAAGCCGGACAGCCACAGCATCGTGACCAGGCCGAAGGTGATCAGTGTCCAGATCAGCGCGAGTGCGCCGCCTCGCCGCCGCCACCGGGCGGTGAGGCCGCGCACGCTGTCCCCGAGTCGGCTCACACCGGTGGGTACCCGCTCATCGCCTGGTCAACCCCCGGAAATCAGGCGCGGAGGTAGCCGGTGATCATCGCCACGAGCTCGTTCTCGAGCCGCGTGACGTCGATGGAGCCGGGCGCGGCGATGAGCTGGTGCACGGTCAGCTCCACGGTCGACGCGACGAGCCGGGCCGCGGTCTCCTTGTCCGCCACGCGAACCTCGGGATGACCGTGGAGCAGTTCCCGTAGATCGCCGATCATCTCCCATTCCAGGCGGGTGATCCGTTCCAGCAGTTCGCCGGAGCGGGGCGCCTGCTCGATCATGATCTGCAGCAGCCGCGGATCGTCGAGATGGTTCTCGATCACCGTGTGCACGAAATCCCGGATGATCGTTTCGAGCGGCTCCGGCGACTCCTTGTAGCGGCGCAGCGTCTCGGTCGCCCGGTCGCCGTCGAGGTGGCGGGTCAGCAACTCGGCCAGGATCGCGTCCTTGTTCGGGTAGTACTGATACAGCGAACCGATCGAGATCCGGGCCCGTTCGGCGATCCGGTTCGTCGTCCCCGCGGCGTACCCGTACTCGGCGAAAACGTGAGCAGCCGCGGTGAGGATGCGCTGCCTGGTCAGCTCGGCCCGGACCTGGCGCGGCTGTTTACGTGGCTGAAGCCGTCGTTGCTCCGACGTCATGACACTCCCGGTGAAGCGGCGCGAAAGCGAGTAGCGAGCGGACTGAACAATTACTCATAATTGTGCCATGACCAGCACTGAGACGCGTCCGCGCCGGCTTTCGCCCGAGGAGGTCCGTGCCCGGCTCGGGGAGCCGGAGGCCATGATCAAGGCCAAGGTCCACGACCGGATCGACCGGCACGGCCACCGGTTCATCGCCCATGCGCCGTTCGTGGCGATGGCGACGTCGGACGCGACGGGCCTGCCCGACTGCTCACCGCGCGGCGACTACCCCGGCTTCGTGAAGGTGCTCGACGAGCGCACCCTGGCGATCCCCGACCGGCCGGGCAACAAACTCGCCGATTCCTTCCGCAATCTCGCGGAGAACGACGGGATCGGCCTGATGTTCGTGGTCCCCGGCGTGCGGGAGGTGTTCCGGGTCAACGGTCGTGCCTATCCCACCGACGAGCCGGACGTGCTCGCCAGGATGCGCACCGAGGGCAAACCGGCGGTTCTGGCGATCATCGTCGAGGTGGAGGAGACCTTCTTCCACTGCGGCCGCGCGCTGATCCGGTCCCGGCTCTGGGATCCCGCGAGTCAGGCGCTGGCGGACGAATTGCCGTCCGTCGGCGAGGTCGCCGCCGAGCAGATGGGTCCCGGCGTCGATCCCGCGGTGCTGCAGACCATGCTCGAAACCGGCTACCGGCAGTTGTACTGAGGTGATCCCGTTGATGCAGAAGACCGTGCTCGACCGCGTGGAACCGGTCGCCGAGGGTGTCGTCTCGCTCGTCCTGCGCGGCGCAGACGGCCCCTTGGCGCCCTGGGAGCCTGGCGCGCATGTCGATCTGTCCCTGCCGAACTGGCTGACCAGGCAGTATTCCCTGTGCGGGGACCCGGCCGATCGCGGCAGTTACCGGGTCGCCGTCCGCCACGACCGGCTGAGCCGGGGCGGTTCGGAGTACGTCCACCTGTTCCTGCGCGCGGGCCGGACCCTCGATGTCTCGTTGCCACGCAACAACTTCCCGTTGCTGTCCGCCCCCGAGTACCTGTTCGTCGCGGGCGGGATCGGCATCACGCCCCTCTTGCCGATGCTCGCGGCGGCGGGCGACTCGGCCAGGTTGGTGTACGTGGGCCGGTCCGAAGCGACCATGCCGTTCGCCGCCGAACTCAAGGCGGAATACGGCGACCGGGTGCGTCTGCACGCGGGCGGCAGGCCGGACTTCGCCGCGCTCGCGGCAGAACTCGGCCCGGACGCGCTGGTCTACTGCTGCGGCCCCGCGTCGATGCTCGACGCGGCCGAGGCGGCGTTCCCCGCGCATCGCCTGCACCTCGAACGCTTTCGGCCGGTGGTCAAGGAATTCGGGCCCGACGTGCCGTTCGAGGCGCACTGCGTCCGCTCGGGCCGGACGGTGCCGGTCGCCGCGGAGGAGTCGCTGCTGGACGCCTTGAACCACGCGGGATTCCGGATCCCGTCCGGGTGCCGTGAGGGCGTTTGCGGTAGTTGCGAGATCGGCGTCGTCGGCGGGGAACCTGAGCACCGCGACGACATCGGGGCGCCGGACGGGCGGATGTACTGCTGTGTCTCACGTGCGTCTTCGCGGCTGGACGTCGACCTCTAGGCTCACACGGATGGTGGAACCCGCATACGATTCCGAACTCGCCGCCGTACTGCCCGCGCTGAAGGGGAACGTGCCGGTCGGTATGACGGCGGATCAGCTGGAGCGGTACCGGGCATTGCCGTTCCCGACGATCGAAGAACAGATCGGCGACCGCCCGGTCACCTGGACCGATCACACGATCCCCGGATACGGCGGCGCGGAGATCACCGTTTCGGTCATCGCGCGCCGGGATCATCGCGGCGGCGGGCCGGGGATCTACCACGTGCACGGCGGCGGGATGGTGATGGGCGACCGGTTCGCGTCGGTGGGGCCGCTCGTCGAATGGGCGATGAAATACGACGCCGTCGCGGTCACCGTCGAATTCCGCCGCGCGCCCGAACACCCGGATCCGGTGCCGGTGGAGGACTGCTACGCCGGGCTGGAGTGGATGGCCGCGCACGCGGACGAGCTGGGCTTCGACCCGGGCAAGCTGGTCATCTTCGGCGGCAGCGGCGGAGGCGGTCTCGCCGCCGGGGTCACGCTGCTGGCGCGCGACCGCGGCGGGCCGGCGCTGTGCGGGCAACTGCTCCAGTGCCCGATGATCGACGACCGGAACGACACCGGGTCCGCGCGCCGGTACGACGGCGTCGGTGTCTGGGACCGGACCAGCAACCTGACGGCGTGGACGATGGTCCTCGGCGACCGGCGAGGCGGCCCCGACGTCTCGCCGTATGCCGCCCCGGCCCGCGCGACGGATCTCGGCGGGCTGCCGCCGACGTTCATCGACGTCGCCGCCGCCGAGGTGTTCCGCGACGAGGCCGTGGCGTACGCGAGCGCGATCTGGGCCGCCGGGGGAGAGGCGGAATTGCACGTCTGGGGCGGCGCTTTCCACGGCTTCTACGATCTGGCACCGGAAACGGCCGTCGCCCGATCGTGTCTCGCCGCCCGGGATTCCTGGCTGGACCGGCTGCTCGCCGGACGTGAATGAATTTTCCCGAATTGCCGCCGCACCGGGCCGGTGTAACCCTGGTCATACCGAACGACACCACCACCACGAAGTACAGGAGTCGTTATGACCACGACCGAAATGCCCGCCGTCCACGAATGCACGGTCAGCGGATGCTCGTACAACCACGACGGCTGTCACGCCTTCGCCATCACGGTGGGCGGCGGCAACGGATCGGCCGATTGCGGAACGTTCGTCCCGCTCAATACCAAGGGCGGACTCGACCGGGTGACCGCGCAGGTCGGAGCCTGCTCCCGGTCCGACTGCCGCCACAATTCCGCGCTGGAATGCACCGCTTCGAGTGTCCGGGTGGGACCGGGCGAGGGTGACCACGCCGCCAACTGCCTGACCTACGCGCCTTAGTCGCCTAATTGCGCGTGAAGGCCCCCTTTCCTCGGCTCAGCCGAGGAAAGGGGGCCTTCACGCGCTTGGGTGCGAAGCCGTCAGGCGCCGGCCTGGTCGCAGCTCGCGGCGTCGGTGCCCAGCACCGGGTCGGTCACCGGACGGTTCGTGATCGGGATGGTCTTCTGGGTGGTCAGCGCGCCGTCGCGCAGGGTGTACACGGTGCGCGTGCCCGAATAGGTGAGCGGGTCGGCGCCGACGTCGTCGGCCTCGGCCGCGACGGTTTCGAAGGTGCGGCCGCCGCCGTCGAGCGGGGTGCACTGGTAACCCAGGTGGGCGGCGACGCCACCGCCTTCGGCGACCGACAGCGGCTTGTCGTCGTTGCCGACGACCTGGGCGAGGTTGCGGCCGTCGTAGTGCAGCGCGGTGAAGAACGTGGTGTTGGCGCCGACGGATTGGGTGACGATCAGTTCCGCGCGGCCGTCGCCGTTGAGATCGGTGACGCGCGGGGCCTCGAGCGGGACCGAGCTGTCGGCGCCGAGGTGGATCGAGGTGAAGGTGCCGTGCACGGTGGCCGAGACGACCTGGTCGCCGGGGCCGGTGAGCTGCGCGGTGACGGTCTCGATCTCGCCGTCGCCGTCGAGGTCGGCCACGGTGGTGACCGGGTCGGCGGAAGGCGCGCTCGCCAGCGCCGGGACGACGGCGGCCAGGCTCAGCGCCACGACGACGCCGGTGATGGTGGTGGTGCGGATGATGCCCGTGTGCTTCATGGTGTTCTCCCTCCCACACTCCCGGTGAACTTTTCACCGAAAGTACTCTCAGGAAGGGAGACGGTTACGGATCAGGGACGTGCAGTGAGAGTGTGATGTGCCACACAAACGCAACCCGGGTGGCCCGCCCCGGAGAACGGGCCACCGTGGCTCAGCCGATGGCCCACGCTTGCAGCGAGGAGCCCGTGTCGGCCTGCTGCGTCACGGCCGCACCGTCCGAAGTGGACGCCGTGGTCAGCAGCAGACCCGAGCGGACACTGGCGATCTTGTAGGTGCCGTTGGGCTGTTTCGTCGCGTTCCAGCGCTGGTTGGCCCCGCCGGTACACGTCCACTGGATGACGCGCGCGCCCGCGGTGGTGGACCCGCCTTCGACGTCCGCGCACAGTTTGGAATGCGCGTTGGTCAGCGTGTAGGAACCGTCGGCCTGCCTGGTGAACAGCCACTTCTGGTTGGCGCCGCTGTTCGGCGTCCAGGTGACCAGCGGGGTTCCGGCGGTGGTCGAGGAGTCCGGGTCGTCGAGGTTCTTGCCGGACGCGGCCAGGGTGTGGACGCCGCCGAGAGTGCCCGCGCCGGCGTCGGTGAACTTCAGCGTCTGCTCGGCCGCGGTCCGGCCGCCGCCGACGGCGTTCCCGGTGGTATCGGTCCAGGATCGCAGCGGGGTGGTCTCCGCCAGGCGTGACGTTTTGCCGGACAGGCCGAGCACGAGACCGCTGTAGCGGTTCACCAGCCGGAAGGTGCCCTTGTCCACAGTGGACGGGATGACGAACCACTGCTGCCCGACCGTCGAAGCCGACGTGACGGTCGGCTTCGCGCCCCACGCCCGGCCGGCCTGCACGGCGTCGACGCCGAGGAGCTGGCCCGTGGCGGCGTTGGCGATGCGGTATGAGCCGTCGCCGTCGGAGGTGAACTGCCACGCTTCGCGGTCGGATCCGGTCGTGGCCGAGACCGACGTCGTCGCGGTTCCGGTGCCCTGAGCGAGAACCCGGCCGTCGCCGAGGCCGATCCGGTACTTGCGGGAAGTGTCCACAGGGGACGGTGCGGGCGCGGACGACGTGATGGTCTGGGTGGTGTACTCGCCGCCCGCGTTGTTCGAGCAGGCCACCGCGCAGTACGACCGGAACTGCTTGCCGATGATGGTCGAGTTCGTCTTGTTCGCCGCGTCGACGAACCAGCGGTACCACGACTGGTTGGTGTAGCTCCCGGTGTCGCCGATGAGACGCCATTTCTGCGTGGTCAGGTCGTCGGTCACGTAATAGCGCTGGGGGACGACGCTGTCCACGGCTTCCGGCGCGCCGATGTAGAGCCCGAGATGCGCGTTGTAGGCGATGTTCATGATGAACAGATCCGACTTCTTCGGCAGCTGTCCCGCGGCGATCTGCTGGGTGACGTTGCCGGTGTTGGCCGGGTCGTAGTCGTCCGCTACGGGCGTGTAGCCGGTGTCGCCCGCGGCAGACACGGGGACCATGTTGCTCTCGCGGCCGCCGACGCCGGGCTGGCTCCAGCCGCCGTCGAACCACTTCTGCCACGAGCCGGACGCCATCTTGGCCGAGATCGGCGAACGCGCGACGTGGGCCAGCCCGGTCATCGGGCCGCCGGCGCCGGCCTTCGGCACGATGCGCGAGCCGTAGTAGACGTAGAAGTAGCCGGAGGCGGTGTCGACGAACAGGCGCGGATCACCGTCGCCGTAGTCGAACGTCTGATGCGGGAATGCCGCCGTGTCACCGCGTTTCGTGCTGTACGGCGAAGTGATCGCGTGATCCTTGATCGTCCAGGTCTTGCCCTGGTCCTTCGAGACGGCCATGTCGATCGCGTCGTAGTGCGAGAACGAGTACGCGCCGAACGGTTCGGGGGTGAACTCGTTGTGGATCAGGCCGTACCAGTCGCCGGTGTCCGGATCGACCCACGTGCCGACGAGGTCGCAGAAATTGCGCTGCGAGTAGCCGGAACCGGCGGGCGGGTCGGTGGATTCCTTGCCGGTGGGGCTGTTGTTGCAGCGCCAGGTGGTGTCGTCGTTGCGGTCGGCGGGATTCGCCGGGTTCACCGCCGAACTGATCGGGTTCTTGGTGAAGCTGTCGAAATCGCGTCCGCTGTAGAAGTCCCACTCCCGCGGCTGGTCCGCGCCGTAGAGCGCGGCCGCCTGCTGGAAGTAGAACGTGCCGTCCTTGTCGACATAGGTACTCGCCGGGGTGTCGGTGGTCGGGCTGAACGACTTCTTGGCGTCGACCGTGATGGTGTACGTCGCGTCCGGCGGCGCGGCGTCGGACGACACCGGTACCACCGTGGTCGCCGCCACGGCCAAGGCCGCGGCGCCGAGAAGAGGCAGGGTCCGCATGACTCTCTCCCAAGGGTGACCCGCACCACAGTTGGCGGGGCGGTCGCCGATGTTATGAACGTAATTGCGCGTAAGTCAACGCTTTCAGTCAACTTCAAGCGTCGACCATGCACTTATTGCGCGGAAAGTCCAAGCGGCCCGATACGGAAGTCCAAGGCGGTCAGTCGGGTACCAACGGCGGGTCGTCGGCCGGGGGAACGCGCGAACTCCAGCCGCCGGGCACGGCCTGGACGCGCGACTCGCGGAAGCGCGCGGGGGAGACGCCGGCCCGGCGGGTGAAGAGCCTGCTGAAGTACGCGGCGTCCTCGTACCCGATCGCCTGCGCCACCTCCTGCACCGGCATCCGTGTGGTGGCGAGGAGTTCCTTGGCGCGGTTGAGCCGAAGGGTCAGCAGGTGGTCCTTCAGCCCGGTCTCGGTGCTCCGGCGCACGGCGGTGCGGAGTTCGGGCAGCGTCATCCCGCGCCGGGCCGCGATTTCCGCGACGCTGAGCGGCAGCAGGGCGTCCTGCGCCAGCGCCTCCAACAAGGGACCGTCATCAGGTGTGCTGTCGGCGGCCCGCCGCAACGCCACCAGCAGGTGATGCACGGCCGCCGAGGCGTCGACCTGGGCGAGCGGGCTGCCACCGCGCGCGCAGCGCACGATCCGGCTCACGATGTCGCGCACGGCCTCGACGTCGCCCAGCGGCACCACCGGCGTCGCGGGTGTGACGTAACCGAGTTCGACATAGGCGTCCACGGCACTGCCGTCGAAGTCGACGAAGCATTCTTCCCAGCCGTGCGCGGGATCGGGCGCGTAATGGTGCCCGACACCGGGGACGAGCCACAGCAACGCGGGCGCGACGACCTCCTGCCGTTCCTCGCCCGTCACGGCGAACCAGCCGCGCCCCTTGGACACCACCACGGCCACGTAGTGGTCGAGCACACGCGGCCCGACGGCGGGCAGGACGCCGTGCTGCAGCCCGACCCCGAGGCACACCAGGCCCAGCCGTCGGTGCACGGCGGACGGTGTGAAGTACCGCATCCAGGTCCGGTAACCCATCCCCGCATCTTCGCGCAATCAGCCCAAAGCGGCGTCGAGGGTGACCGCCGCGTCGATCAGCGCGAGATGGGTGAAGGCCTGCGGGAAGTTGCCGAGCTGTTCGCCGCTGGGCGCGATCTCCTCGGCGTAGAGGCCGACGTGGTTGGCGTAGGTCAGCATCTTCTCGAACGCCGCCCGGGCCTCGTCCAGCCTGCTCGCCCGGGTCAGCGCGTCGACGTAGGCGAAGCTGCACAAGGAGAAAGTGCCTTCCGTGCCCGCCAGGCCGTCCGGGGACGCGGCCGGGTCGTACCGGTGCACCAGGCTGTCGACGACCAGATCCTTCCCGATCGCGTCGAGCGTCGAGAGCCAGAGCGGATCCCGCGAGGGGAGGAAGCCGGTGCGGGGCATCCGCAGCAGCGACGCGTCCAGTTCGTCCCCGGTGTAGTGCTGGACGAACGCCTGCCGCGTCCGGTGCCAGCCCTGGTTCAGGATCTGGTCGTAGATGCTGTCGCGCTGCCACGTCCAGTCCTCGACCGGGGCGGGACGGCCGTGGGTGCTCGCCATCCGGAGGCCGCGGTCGAAGGCGACCCAGCTCATCAACCGGCCGTAGGTGAAGGACCGGCGGCCGCCCCTGGTCTCCCAGATGCCCTCTTCGGGCTGATCCCAGTGTTCGCCGAGCCAGTCGAGCGCCGCGCGGACCGCGGTCCACCCGCGATGGGGCAGCTCGAAACCCGCGCGGTCGGCGGCGTAGACGCTGTCCAGCGCCTCGCCGTAGATGTCCAGTTGCAGCTGCCCGGCCGCGTCGTTGCCGATCCGGACCGGGCTCGATCCGCGATAGCCGGACCAGTGCGGGAGGCCCTCCTCGCGGAGATCCGTCGTGCCGTCCACGCGATAGAGCACGGCCAGCGGCCCGCCGTCCCCGTTGCCGCCTTCGCGGATCCGGTCGCCCAGCCAGCCGCCGAACCGGGCGGCCTCTTCGGTGAAACCGAGCGCCAGCAGCGCGGAGACCGAGAACGACGCGTCCCGCACCCAGGTGTAGCGGTAGTCCCAGTTCCGTTCCCCGCCGAGTTCCTCCGGCAGCCCGAGGGTAGGCGCGGCGACCAGTCCGCCGGTCGGCCGGTAGGTGAGCAGTTTCAGGGTGATCGCCGAGCGGGTCACGATCTCGCGCCAGCGGCCGCGGTAGGTGGAGCGGGCCAGCCACGAGCGCCACCAGCCCACCGTGCCGTCGAAGAGAGCGGTGAACTCGCGGAGCCGGATCTCCCGCGGCGGTTCCGCGGTGTCGGTTTCGAGGACGACGCCCCGGACCTGTCCCGCCGTGAGACTCAGCCGCAGATGCGCGTCGCCGCCTTCGAGCCGCGTCTCGGCCAGGTGCTCGTCGCCGGGTTCGCGGACCGGATGCAACGTCAGCGACAGTTCGCTCGACACGAAGACGACACCGTGCCCGAACGGGATCGCCTCGTGCGGACGACGGCCGTAGTCGAACCGGGGCGCGACCTCCATCTCGAAGGTGACGCTGCCCCGGACGCAGCGGACGAGGCGGGCGATCCGGTGCCGGGCGGTCGCGGCGCCGCCGCACGGAGGCATGAAGTCGACCACTTCGCCGATCCCGTCCGCGCCGGAGAACCGGGTGATCAGGACCGCGGTGTCCGGGTAGTACATCTGCCTGCTCGTGTACGGCCCGCTCGGCCGGATCCGGAACCGGCCGCCGCGTTCGTCGTCGAGCAGCGCGCCGAAGACCGACGGCGCGTCGAAACGCGGACTGCAGAACCAGTCGATCGACCCGTCGGTGGTGACCAGCGCGGCGGTCTGCAGGTCGCCGATCAGGCCGTGGTCGGCGATCGCGGTTTCGGGCATGGCGCCTCCTCGGGTATCGGGTGCGGTCGGTGATCACCGTCGTCCGGCCGGGTGGCCGCCGCCTCATCCACCCGGGGTGAGGTGGCCCGGTGGTGGCCACGACACCGTGGGCGGCACCCCGACCGGAAGGCCGTGCCGATGCTCGTACCGCCCTTGGCCCTCGCCCAGTTCGCCGCCAGTTACGCGGCGACGACGATGACCGTGGCCGTGAGCGTGCTCGCCGCCGATCTCGGCACGACGGTGCTCGGCGTCCAGACGGCGATCACGTTGTTCACCCTCACCATGGCGACGCTGATGGTGCCCGGCAGCAAACTGACCGACGTCCTGGGGCGCAAGCGGTGTTTCGTGGCCGGCCTCGCCGTCTACGGCGCGGGCGCGCTGCTCGCCTCGGCCGCGCACGGGCCGGTCGCCTTGGTACTGGGGTATTCCCTGCTGCAGGGCGTCGGGTCGGCGCTGATGATCCCGCCGATCTACATCCTGGTGACCGTCGCCAGTCCCGACATCGAAACCAGGGCCCGCCGCTTCGGCGTGGTCTCCGGCGCCGGCGCGCTCGGTGCCGCCGCCGGTCCGCTCCTCGGCGGGCTGATCACGACGTGGCTGGGCTGGCGGTCCTCGTTCCTCCTCCAGGTGCTGATCGTCGGCGTGATCGTCCTGCTGGCGCTGCGGATCGCCGAACCGCCGGAAACCCCCGCCCGCACCCCGTTCGACGTCGGCGGTGCGGTGCTTTCGGCGGTGGGCCTGTTCTTCGTCGTGGCCGGTGTGCTGCGCCCGGCCTGGTTCCTCATCGGGCTCGGCGCCGCGATCCTGGCCGCGTTCCACCTCCACATCCGCGCGCGGGAACGGGGCGGCCGCGAACCGCTGGTGTCCCCCGCGCTCTTCCGCGACCGCGTCACCCGGCTCGGCCTGATCACCCAGCACGTGCAATGGCTGATCCTGCAGGGCTCGTTCTTCGTGATCGCCGTTTTCCTGCAACAGGCCCGCGGGTACGACGCCGTCGAAACCGGGCTGACGCTGACACCTGCCACTATCGGCATCCTCGCCGCTTCGGCGGCCGCGGGACGGATGGCCCGGCGGCACGCGCAGCGCCGTCTGATCCGCGGTGGTTTCGTGCTCGCCATCGCCGGGCTTCTGCTCGTGCTCCTGCTGGTGCGGGCGGATTCAGGGGTGGCGAGCGCCGTTCCGGGGCTGTTCCTGCTCGGTGCCGGGGTCGGGATCATGCTGACGGCGTCGGTGAACCTGGTCCAGTCGCGCAGCCCGGACGCGGCCCAGGGCGACATCTCGGGGGTCTCGCGCGGTGTGTCCAACCTGGGTTCTTCGGTGGGGACGGCGCTCGCGGGTTCCGTGCTGGCCGGGGCGGCAGGCCATGGCTTCGCCTGGGCACTCGCGACGATGACCGCTGCCGGGGTGATCGGCCTGATCGCCGCGGTGCTGCTGCCCGCGCGGTAGGTCCACTGTGGACGAACGCCGGTGCCGCACGGCGGTCACGATCACCCGCAGGGCGATGCTCAGCACGAGCAGGTTCGCCACCATCTGGATCATCACGATGATCCGCGCCGTCGCCGAAACCGGCGCGATGTCCCCGAAACCGACCGTCGTGAACATGGTGACCGTGAAGTACAGGGCGTCGGTTCGCGTCAGCTCCGTGCCGAACGAACCGGGCCGGTCCTGCCCGAGCACGTAGTAGACGTCGGCGAACAGGAGCAGGAACAGCGGCACGATCAAGGCCAGCGCCTGGATCCCTTGCAGGGCGGGGAAAGGCGAGCGCAGGATCATCCGCACCTCGCCGACGACGACCAGCACCACGATCGCGAGGCCGCAGGCGAAGGCGGCCACCGTCCAGGGACGCAGCCCCTGGTCGACGGGGAGCAGGTAGTACAGGCACAGCAACGCGGTGACGGTGAGCAGCGGCCGCAGCACCGCGAGATGGACGAACCGCCAACCGGCCGCCATGACCCCTCCTCACGACTCGGTGTCCAGCAGACCGCGCCGGAGCGCGATCGCCACGGCGTCACGCCTGCTGCGGACGTCGAGCTTCGCGTAGATGCCGCGGACGTGGGTCTTGACGGTGTTCGGCGAAACCGTCAGATCCTGGGCGATCTCGTCGATCGACCGCTGGGTCGGCAGCAGGCGCAGCACATTGCGTTCCCGTTCGGTCAGCGGCGCCGGCATCGGCGGGGTCCGCGACTCGCGGCGCCGGGCGAGCACCTGGCAGGCGAACCGCTCACCGGCGCCGAGTTTGCCCAGCCGCGCGGTCAGGAACGCGATGACGTCGGAAGGGGCGAACACGAACGGGAACCGGACGTCGCCGGGTTCGGCGGCGCGCAAGGCGTCGTCCAGCGACCGCACGGCCCGTTCCGGCGCCCCGGCCCCGAGCGCCGCCCGCACGCCGATCAGCGACGCCTCGACCTCCGACCACGGCAGCAGCATCGGCGCGCCGTCCTCCGACAGCGAGCGCAGCACCGCACTCGCCGTGCCCTGCCTGCCGAGCCGCAGCTGGGTCCGGGCCCGCATCAGCAGCAGTTCGCCCGAACCGGCGATGATCGGCTGGGCCCAGCGGAAGGTCTCCCGCGCCTGATCGGCCGCGCCGAGCCGTAGCGCCGCCCGGTGTTCCAGCACCGCGCACCACGCCGCGTGCTCGGCGGAGAAACTCCGCCCGGTGCCGAGCCGGGTGCGTGCACGGCGCATCCTCCGCAGCCCCGAATGCCAGCCGCCGAGCTCGAATTCCGCCGCGCCACGCAGGGTTTCGGCGATCAAGCCCAGATTCCCGGCCGCGCGGGCAGGCGCGTCGCCGAGCATCCGGCCGATCTGTTTCGCGTGTTCGACGCATTCGGCGGCCTCGCCGCGCAGCAAGGAGCCGTAAGCGAGCTGAGCGGACACCTGCGCACCTTCGAGCGAGCGATGCGGGTCGTGCGCCGCGTGCCGGGCCTGCACCCGCCGGGCCAGCGCCTCCATTTCGCGGTAATCGCCGTCCGACCCGGCCAGCCCGCTCAGCGTGACAAGGCATTGCGTGGCCAGGAAATGGTGCCGCGCGTTCGCGGCGGACCCGGCGACACGGGCCAGCGCGGCACGGGCGGAGGCACGATCACGGCGTGCGGTCAGCACACCCACCCGGTGCAGGGTCGCCAGCCCGCCGAGGCCGGTGTCCGCCGCCAGATGCTCGTCGACCTGCTCCGCCGCGCGGACGGCCTGTGCCGGGCCGCGATCGATCTGGGCCAGCCGGGATCGCACCAGTTGCCGCAACACGGTCAGCTCCGCCTCCGGTTCGGCGGGCCAGGCCGCGTCCGCGCAGCTCAGTTGCGACTCGGCCGACGTCGGTTCACCCCGTTCCAGATACAGCGCGGCCGAGACCAGCGCGAGCAGGGGTGAGGCCACGGTCCGCCGCTCGCCGAGAACGGCGAGCGCGAGCCTCAGGACGTTGTGCTCACCGCCGAGGAACAGCGGCACCGCGTGGCGGCGCGAAAGTTCGCCGACGCGGGTGGTGTTCCCCGAGCGGACGCTGTGCAGCAGTGCGGCGGCGGCCTGGTCGTGTTCGGCGAACCAGCGCGCCGCCGCCGCGTGCAGTGACCTCGTCCGGTCCGGATCCCGGCGCAGCAACTCGGCCCGCAGGTAGGTGCGCAGCAGGGGCGGGACGCGGTGGCACGGAGGGGTCCCGGCGGAATGGACCACGCGCGCGGGTTCACCGAGTTCGCGTAGCAGCGCCTCCGCGTCCGGCCGGTCCGTCAACGCGGCCGCCAGCCCCTCCGGGACTTCGTCGCAGATGCTGATCGAGCGCAACAGATCCCGGTGGACGGCGGACAGGGGAGCGAGCACCTCGTCGGTCAGGTAGTCGAGCACCGCCCGGTCCCGTCCGGCGAAGAAGTCGGCGAGATTTCCTTGACGTGCCGCCGAAGCGGCGGCGAGACGCAGTCCGGCCGGCCAGCCGCCCGTCCTGCTCACGAGCAGCCCCACCTGATGGCGCGGGATACCCGGCCCGATCGCCGCGATGAGCGCCTCGGCCTCCTCCGGCGAGAAGCGCAACCGGTCCACGCCCACTTCGAAAAGCCCTCCCGCGATCCGGGCGCGCACCAGCGGCAGCGGTGGCTCCCGGCGGCTCGAGATCACCAGCCGCAGCCCCGACGGCTGATGCCGCAGGAGCGCACGTACTCCGCGCCAGGTGCCGGGATGGGTGATCTCCTGCGCGTCGTCCAGTACGAGCAGGACGGGTTCGTCCACCGTGTCCAGCGCGTCGGCCATCGTGGCCAGGAAGGCGAGGTCCGTGCCGGGGGACGCGGGGACCGCCAGCGAGCGCAGCGGATTCCCCGCCGGGATCCGGGCGCAGCCGCACAGTGCTTCGAGGACGGCCGACCAGAACAGCCGTTCGTCGTCGTCCTCCGCGTCGGCGGACACCCAGGCGACCGCCCCCCGGCGGCGGGCCGCCCACTCGGCGAGCAGCACCGTCTTGCCGAGACCCGCGGGCGCCCCGACGAACGCCAAGGCGTGTTCTCCCGCTTCGTCGAGAGCGGCGAGCAAACGTGGCCGGGAAACGAGATCCGGTGGCGGATCGGGGATGGTCACCTTTGTCCTCGGGACCCGTCTTCGCGGCGGAATATGCTGATCCTGCATCATGCGCCAGCCTCCTTTGCGGCCAGTTTCACATCGTCGGAGCGGATACTGCCAGGCAATTCGGCGGTCTCACCCGCGCTGGGCGAGGAAAAGAGCGAGTGCACCCAGAATCGTGTGCCGCGTGATGGCCAGTGGAGATTGCCGGAGAAAAGAGAATGGCCGGAAACGGCCCGCGTCGGTATTCGTCGCTACACAGTTCTTCTGGATCGGTCCCGTCGAGTTCGCGGCACTCGACCTGCTGGGGACCGGCCGGGTCGGACCCGAGGCGGGGTTCTTCTCGCTCGCCGTCCTGCTCGCCACCCTGACCTCGGTGACCTCGATCCGGCTCGGCGCGCGGGCCGGCCTCGACCTGTTCGCGCGGCTGCTCTTCCTGCCGTGGCACACCTGGTCTTCGATCATGGCGGCGGTCGACCTGGCGGTACTGGCGGCGGCCTGGTTCCTGGCGGGCCGGGGAAAGGGGAACCGATGAGCCCGTTGGCCGGAATGAATTACGTCTTCCGGGGCAGCGGCCGAATCCCCGAACAGGCGAACCGGACGGTAGACGATTTCCGGGGAATGTTCGTCGTCCCGATCGGCGGCGAGCTGATCGTCTTCGGCACGGTGACCGAGCAAACAAGCGTTTCGCGAATTCTGTGCGCGCTCGAAGCACTGGGGATGCGGGTGGACTCCGTGCACCGGGTCCGTGAACTGCCCTCGCGGGTTTTCCCGATCGCGCGGTGAATCGGGAAAACCCGGAGCCGGGATCAGAGCCGTTCGGGGAGGGGGAACTCGCCGAACGCGGCACGCAGCCGCGCCTCTTCCTCGTCGGAGAGATTGGTGGTCACCAAGGCGGCGCCGGTCTCCTTGAACGGCTCGGCCACCCGGTCGAGCACGGCACCGTCCGCCATCACGAACAACGCGGACGTGCCCGGCGTGACCTTGGCCCGGACGGTGGCGATGAAATCGTCGTCGATGCCGACGCGGGACAGCGAGCCGGTCAACGCGCCGATCGCCGCGCCGACGGCCATGCCCAGCAGCGGCACCAGGAAGATCAGGCCGAACAGCAGTCCCCAGAACCCGCCGCCGAGCGCGCCGGCGCCGGTCAGCGAACCGAGGTCCTTGGTCTTCGGCTTCTTCCTGCCCTCGGGCCAGGTGACATAGGCCGCGTCGGCGATCTTGATGAGCTGTTGTTTCTGCAGTCGTTCCAGCAGCGCGAGCGCGTTCTCCGCGCCGTCCGCGGTGGGAAAGGCCCATACGGTCAGCGAACTCATGGTGCGTCCTCCTCGGTCCTGGGTCGGTGCTCGGAGGCCGCACTGTGCTCCGGGCGGCGGCACCCCCGCATCGCCCGGGCCGGATGAGGCGGTGCGGCGGGGACGCGGCCCTGATCTCACCTGGCGCGGGCGAGGCCCCCGTCACGGTGAACCGACCATGATCGCCCGGGTCCGCAGCCCCCGCTTCCGAAAAGAGGGACCATGAGCGAAAGAGCGCATCACTGGACCACCACGGCGGGCACCGGCCCGTCGTCCCCGCCGGAACACGCCGCGAGGGCGTCGCGGCGATCGGGCTGGGTGTGGTTCGCCGCGTCGATCACCATCATGGCCGGCCTGTTCACCGCGGTGGAGGGGCTGGTCGCGCTGTTCGAACAGAACTACTACCTGCTCGGCCCGTCGGGGCTGCTCGTCTTCGATCTCGGCGCCTGGGGCTGGATCCACCTGATCGTCGGGGTCCTCGCCGTGTTCGCGGGGAGCGCGTTGTTCACCGGGGCGCCGTGGGCCCGCGTCGTCACCGTCCTGCTCGCCGGGTTCAACGCGTTGGCGCAGCTGGTGTTCCTGTCCGCGTACCCGATCTGGGGCGTGGTCGTCATCGCCCTCGACGTCCTGGTGATCTGGGCAGTGCTCGTGCACGGGGACGAGACCTCGGACGAGCTCTGGTGACCCGCTGACCAGTACAGTCGTGGCCTCGCCGGGGTCGCGATCCTTCGGACGATCGAGAGGTTGACTTGCCCGCTCGAACGACATCGCGGTCCTGGCGGATCCCTTCGGCCAAGGTGACGGTGCCGCGGGTGCCGGGGATCTTCGTCCCGCGCGCCCGGCTCACGGCCCTGGTCGACCGGGCCGGCACCCGGCCGGTGACCGTGCTCCGGGCGCCCGCCGGTTCCGGCAAGACCACCGCGCTGGCCTGCTGGGCCCGCGATCGGCGGGACGTGGCCTGGGTGTCGCTGGACGACGACGACAACGACGAACGCCGTCTGTGGTCGGCCGTCCTCCTCTCGCTGCGCCGGAACCTCCGCCTCCCGGAGTTCCGGCTCGGGCCACCGGCACCCGGACGGCGCACCGAATTCCTCGCCGATCTCGGTGACGTGCTCGCCGGTCTGCGTGAACCGGTGTGGCTGGTCCTGGACGACGTCCAGGAGATCTCCCGTCCGGAGCCGGTGGAAGCGCTCGCCGCGCTGGCCCGGCACCAGCCGCCGATGCTGCGGCTGGTGCTGGCCACGCGCGTCGAGCCGAAACTGCGGTTGGCCCGGCTGGAGGTCGAAGGCGCGCTTTCGCGGCTCGGCGCCGCCGAACTCCGCTTCAGCGTGGAGGAAACGGCGAACCTGCTTCGCTCCACCGGGGCCACGGTGGGCGAGGACCGGGTCCGCGAACTGACCGAGCGCACCGCGGGCTGGGCCGCCGCGCTCGGCTGGGCCGCGGTCTCGGTACGCGAGGCCGAGGACGCGGACGGGCTCGTCGCGGCGGTCGGGGGCGACGAGCTCGCCGTGGCCCGGTTCTTCGCCGACGAGGTGCTCGCGCGGTTGCCGCCCGCGACGTCGGATCTGCTGCTGTGCGTCAGTGTCTGCGACACCGTGAGCGCGGCGCTCGCGGCGCGGCTGACGGGTTCGCCGGACGCCGGGGTGACGCTGGACGAACTGGAGCGCGAGACCGGGCTCGTCGTGCGCACCCCGGCCGACACCTACCGGCTTCCGGCGCCGCTGCGTGGTTTCCTGCAGGCGGAGCTGGCACGCCGGTCCCCGGCACGGGCGCGGCGGCTGCAGGGGATCGCCGCCCGCTGGTACGCCGGGCAAGGGCGGTTCGGCGAAGCGCTGACGCACGCCGTCGCGGGCCGGGACCGGCAGGGGGCCTTGCGCCTGGCGCGCGACCACGCGGTGCGCCAAGTGCTGGCAGGCGACGGGAAACTCGTCCGGGGCGCGCTCGCCTATCTGGGCGAGGGGGCGTTGAGCGCGAGCCCCCGGCTCCGGCTGGCGTCCGCGCTGGAACACGTCCAGCGCGGGGAGTTCGGCGCCGCCGCCACCGATCTCGGCGACGACGGACTGCGACGGCTGGCCGCGCCCCATCTCGCGCTGGTGACGGGGAGCGGGCCGCCCGAGAGCACGGTGACGCGGTCGCCGGAATCGGTCGCGTGGGACAAGGTCGAGCTGGTCTGGCGGGCGCTGCACCGGGGCGCCCGGCGGCACGCCGTCGCCCGTGCCGAAACCGCGCTGCGCCTCGCCCACGGCGAACGGCTCGAACATCTCGTCCTGCACAGCAGACTCGCGCTCGCCGTCGCGACGGCGTTGCTCGGCGACCACACGGCGATGCGGCGCGCGTGCATCGGAGCGCTCGCCGTCGCCCGGCGGCACGGCTGGTGCCGCTCGCCGGGGGTCGCCGAATGCCATCTGATGCTCGCTTACGACGATCTGATGCGCTTCGAACCGGTGGCGGCCGCGGGCGAGCTCGCCAGGGCTCCACGAGCGGAAGTGCCTGTCTCCGCGCCGGTTCTGGGGCCGCTGCGGGGCTTCTTCGAAGGCATGGTCCGCTTCGACGGGGGCGACCGGGCGGCGGGCTCGCAGGCCATGCGGGCGGCCCGGCGGAGGCTCGCGGATCTCGAACTGCCCCGCGAACTCATCGGGATGTGCACCGTCGTCGAGCACCACGCGGCGCTCGTGGTGGGCGAAGGCCTGCACGCGGCCGAAGTGTTCGCCTGGGCGCAGGAGAGCTTGTCCGGCACCGCCGAGCTGGCCCTGCTCCAGATCCGGGCCCACCTCGCCGTCGAGGAGACCGACCTCGCCGAGAAGGTCTTGCGTGCCAACGAATCCGCTCCCGCGTTGCTGCCGGCCACCCCGGTCGACACCCGCCTGGCCGAGACCGCGCTCGCGTTGCGGTCCCACCGGCGGACCCTGGCGCTGCAGGCGCTCGACCGCGCGCTCACCCTCGCCAGGCCGCAGCGGCTGATCCGCCCGTTCGCACTCGCCGAGCCGCGGGTGAGGAACCTGTTGATCGACCATTCCGGTGGTTTCGGCTCACTGGACCGTTTCGCGCAGACGGTCCGCGGGCGTCTCGTGCCGAACACCCCGCCCAGCGAACTGACCGATCGCGAGCAGGTGGTGCTGCGGCGGCTGCCGTCCCAGCGTTCGCTCGACGAGATCGCGTCGGATCTGACGGTGTCGGTCAACACGGTGAAGACCCATGTCCGGTCGATCTACGGCAAGCTCGGGGTGAACAACCGCCGGTCGGCCGTGGTGGTCGCGCGCCACCACGGCCTGACCTGAGCGCGCCGGTCAGCCCTTCCGGCGATCCGGCGAGCACAGCAGCGCCTCGGCCCAGCGGGCACGCGGATCGACGTCGATGAGCAGCGCCTTGACCAGCAGCGTCGCCGGCACGGCGAGGACGGCGCCGAGCGGGCCGAGCAGCCAGGTCCAGAACACCAGCGCGAGTACGGTGACCAAAGTGGACAGACCGACGGACTCGGCGACGAACCGGGGCTGGATCAGCGACTGCACCACGAAGTTCAGCAGGACGTACACGACGATCGTCACGAGCATGGCGCGCCGGCCGCCGTCGAGGAGCGCGATGAGCGCGGGCGGTGCCACCCCGATCACGAAGCCCACGTTGGGCACGTAGTTGGTGACGAAGGACAGCAGCCCCCACAGCACGGCAGCCGGGATGCCGAGCAGGGCGAGCGCGATCGTGTCGAGTATCGCCACCGCTCCGCCGAACACCGTCGTCACGACCAGGTATCTCCTGGTGCCGAAGGCGAACCGCCGCAACGCCGCGCCCGCCCACGGCCGGTCGCGCGCGATCCGGCCGAGCCGTTGCCCGGCCCACGCCGATTCGGTGCTCAGGAAGAGCATCAAGGCGAGGAGGAAGGCCAGGTTCGTGACCAGTCCGCCGACGCCGGCGAGCAGGGATCCGGCGAAACCGATCAGTTTGCCCGTGTCCATAGTGGACAGAATCTCGCGCAGTTGTGGTTCGCCGACCCCGAACCGGCCGAGGAACGCCGCTCCGTCCCGGAGCAGTTCGTCGGCCTGCCCGGCGTAGCGGGGGAGCAGGGCCGAAAGCTGCGCGAGGGAGATCACGACCACCAGGAAGAGCGCGAGCAACGCGGCGTAGACGGTGGCCACCAGGACGGCGACCGTGAGCCAGCGGGGGAAACCCTTGCCGCGCAGCCAGGTCCGCACCGGGTCGAGGGTGATCACGATGACCAGGGCGAGGAACACGGGCCCGGCGAGCCAGGCGATCGCGTTCAGGCCGGCCAGTACGACGACCGCGGCGGCGGAACCCAGCAGCATCACCAGCGCGCGGGGAAACAGTGTGCCGGTGGCGGGAGGTGGCGCCGGAATCGGTGGCGGCCGTCTCGTGAAGCGCCGGGCTTTCTGTCGCCCGCTGGTCTTATGGCGGCGGAACCGGTACGCGGGTGAATCGCCGAACGATATTCGCACCATGCGGCACCTTCCAGGAGGCGGATCGGCGTTCCACGGTGGCAGGCCGCCGGTTTCCGAAGATCACCCGAAGCGGGCGAAAAACCGGGCGCGGCCGCCCTTTCGGTCGCGCTTCGGTGCCTGCACGATCATCGGAAGTTCCGGTATACGTGGAAGGGAGGGCGCCGCCGGGGAGGACGGCATGGCGCTTGTAGCAAGGGGGAAATACCGATGTTCGACGCGCGTCTCGTCGCTGACCAAGTCAGCCCGCTCGCCAAACCGAAGATCAGAATTCTGTTCTACACCGATGTCGTCGGCTTCTCGGGGAACGGCGGCTTCTCGCTGGGAATCGTCCGTGATCTCCTTTTGGGGAATCAGCCTTTCTTCGCCGAGTTCGAGATCGATTTGATCAACCGGCACGACGGCGGGCACGCCGCCAACAAACTCACCACCGAAGTGCTCGGCCGCTACGAGCAGGTGTGGTTCTTCGGCATCCTGCAGTCCAACATGCCGGGAGAGCCGGAAAACGAGCTCGTGGACGCGGAGGTCGCCGCGCTGCGGACGTGGATGGACGCCGGTGGTGGCGTGCTCATCTGCGGCGACCACTCGAATCCGCGTCCGCCGGGAGCGGATCCGTCGCTGCCCGACTACCTGAACCTCGGCCGGGCGCTGGGGCACCGGGTCCCGCGCGCGGGTGAGCTGCGGGTGTGGAACGACCGGCCCGACGCCAGCATCGAGTTCAGCCACAACACCCACCAGCCGGATCCGTGGGGCAGTGACATCAACAATCCGATTCCGAACGACCTCGACCCGTACCCGCAGGAGCTCATCCTGCGGAAGCGGTTCGGCAGGCCGCACGCGCTGTTCCAGGGCAGGCGGGGACCGATCACCGTTTTCCCGGACCACATGCACGAGGGACAGCTGGTCATTCCGGAACAATTCCCGGCTGATGTCTGGCCGTCCGGGCGTTCGGGGCAGCCGAAGCCGGAAATCGTCGCGCAGGGCACCGACAAACGCAACGGCCAGGTCTACGGCGTGTCCTGTGTGTACGACGGCGCGGCCGCCGGTGTCGGGCGAATCGTCGCCGACGCCACTTGGCACCACTATTTCGACATCAATCTGTGGGGTTTCGAAAAGGGCGGCGAGGTGCTCGACCGCCTCACCGAGTACTACGTGAACCTCACACTGTGGTTGACGCCGAAGCCGGTCAAGCTGGAAGTGAACTCGCAGCTGCTGTACTGGCTTTCGCGCAATATGAGCGTCCGCGCGGTGCTGCCGGAGGGGTTCCGGGTGCCGGGGATCACCGCGGCGGGCCTGGTCCGCGAAGTCGGCGGGCAGAGCGTGCTCGACGATCTCGTCTGGCCGCTGGAAGGGGCGCCGGGGGTCCCCGAAGAACTGCTGCTCGGTGCCGTCGTCAAGGAATCCGTCGCGGCGCTGAGCGGAGGGGACGTCGAGACGTTCGACGCCGTGGACGTCGTCGAGCGGGGCCTGCGGGCCGGGGCCGAGGAGTACGCCGCCGAGCTGCGAGCAGCGCTCGACGACGTCGAAGGCCTGGGCCAACGCCTGGCGCAGGGTATTCGCTGAGTACATGAAGGCCCCCTTCCTTGTGTCAGGCGCAAGGAAGGGGGCCTTCATGTACTGGGGAAGGTGTGAAGGTCGAGTTTCCTCGGCTGAGCCGAGGGAAGGGGGCCTTCACGCGCGGCCGCTGTGACTGTTGGTGTTCATGGGGCTTGTGTGACGTCTCGCAAGTCCGTGAAGGCCTCCTTGAGGGACTCTGGGTCCCTCAAGGAGGCCTTCACGGACTCGGCCGGTCACACGATCGAGGCAAGAGGCCCGTCTCGCCGCGTTCCGCGGGTATCCCCCGGGAAACGGAGGAGGCAAACGATGCCCGACAACGAACTCCCGGGTTTCCTGATCATCGGCCTGATCTTCGTCGTCGCGGACGGCCAGATCCTGTACCGCGGCGCCCGCCGCTTCCTGACCGCGCCGGACGCCCGGGAGGGCAGCGGGTCGGTGGCCTGGATGGTGGTGACGGTCTTCCACCTGGCGGCGATCGGGATGCTGGCGCTGCTGGCGGTCGTGGCCCCGGACTGGTCCGGTTCGACGGCCGCGTTCGTCGGCAGGCTGGGTGTGTTCCTGCTGCTCATGGCGGTCGCCCACGTCCTCACCCTGTCCGTGCTCGCCCGGCGGCGCGAGGACGACGTCGTGGTCGGCACCCGGCGGCGGAAGCCTCCGGACGACCGCGTCGAACCGGTGCAGGAGCCGACGGTCACCCCGGTGCCGGGCCAGGAGGGCCGGAACCCGCGGGTGAGCCCGGATCTCGGGGACCAGGGTCCGTATCGGGCCTGAGCCCGAGCGCGAGGTGGAGCTGGCGCGCCCACCAGCGCACCTGCGCGGACGAGCCGTCGGCTGCGGTGAGCCCGGCGCTGCGCCGGAAATCGCTCCCGTACAGGGGCTCCGTGGCCATCGCCTGGTGCAGGGCGGCGACGGCGAGCCGCGTGTCGTCGAGTGAGCCGCCGGACGGCCGGAGCCGGTGGAGGGCGTCGACGACCGGGTCGAGCATCCCGCTGCCCGGGTCGTGCCAGCCCGCCGCGTGCAGTGCCACCGCGAGCTCGCCGTAGCCGTCCCGGTACAGCGTGTGGAGGGCCTCGACGAGCCCGAGCAGATCCGCCTCCTGGTCCAGCCAGCCGGCGAGCAGGCCCTGAAGCGCGTCCCGGAGACGGCGGCCCCCGTGCCGGAGGAGTTCGGCGAGCAGTTTCTCGCGGTTGCCGAAGTGATGGGCGACGCCTGCGTCGGTCATGCCGACCCGGGCGGCCACGGCGCGCATCTGGACGGCGGCGACGCCGGACTCGCCGAGCAGGGAGGCCGCGGCGTCGAGGATCAGCCGCCGGGCCTCTTCGGGCGCTCGTCGGGCTCGAGAGGTCGTCACGACCGGATCGTACCTTGATGAGCCAAGGTAGATGCGTTACCTTGACAGTCCAAGGTAAGGGGGATGCCGTGAGTAGTGAAATCAGTCTTGACCTGGGCGAAGTCATCCTTCGGGGTACGGCGACCGGCGCCGGTCCGACGGTGCTGCTGCTGCACGCGGGCGGAGAACGCCGTGCGGTCTGGGTGCCGGTCGCCGCGGCGCTGGCCGGGCACGGCTTCCGGTCGGTGGCCTTCGACCTGCGCGGACACGGGGACAGTTCCGGCCGGGCGACCACGCTCCGCGAGCTGGCCGACGACGTGGCCGGGATGGTCGCGAGTCAGCCTGTGCCCGTGGTCCTGGTGGGCGCTTCGGTCGGTGGCCTGGCCGCCATCGCGGCGCTCGCGGATCCCGCTGTCGCGGCAGGCGCGTCCGGGCTCGTGCTCGTCGACGTCGTACCCGACCTCGAACCGGGCAGGGTGCGCTCGTGGCTCGACTTCCATGGGCTCGCCGGGCGGTACACACGCCTGGTGGACGACGTCCTCGGCTCGGGTCCCGCCCTGCTCGCCACGGCCGGGGCCCTGGACCTGCCGGTCCTGGTGGTGCACGGCGGTCAGGGGTCGCCGCTGCGCGACGCCGATGTGGGCCGTCTGCGCGCGGCCAACCGCCGGGTCGCCGTCGTCCGTGTTCCGGCGGCGGGTCATCTCGTCGCGAGGGACGCTCCGGAACAGCTCGCCGACCTCGTGTCCGGATGGCTTTGCGGCATCGGTCACGGGGCGGTTTCGACCTCGGGGGCGGGCGGGCAAGATCTGCGGTAGAGCTGTGCGCCGCAGGTGAGCGACAACGACATGCACTCGGCGCTACCAGTTGGTAACTTATTGTCGGGGCATCGAAAACCCCATAAGAAGCGGCAACAACGCGCTGCCTACAATGTCGGGCATGACCTACAGCGAACCAGCGCGATCAGCTGCCCCCCGCACCGGATCGCCGGCGTCCGCCTCCTCCTCGGCCGTCTTGGCGAGGGGAATCACGATTTATGGTTGCGGATCGGACGAGGCCGCCTTGTTCCGGGAGATGGCTCCTCGTTTCGGCGTAATGCCGACCATTGTGGACGAGCCGGTATCCGAGGCGAATATCGGGCTGGTCTCCGGAAATCGATGCATCAGTATCGGTCACAAGACCAAGGTCACGAATTCCATTCTTCTCGCCCTCGCCGAAGCGGGCGTGGAATACATCTCCACCAGGAGCATCGGCTTCAACCACATCGATGTGGAATACGCGGCGAGCGTCGGTATCACCGTGGGCAATGTCGCCTACTCGCCCGACAGCGTCGCCGACTTCACGCTGATGCTGATGCTGATGGCGGTGCGCGACGCCAAGTCCATCATCCGCCGCACCGAGGTGCACGACTACCGGCTGAACGAGGTGCGCGGGAAAGAGCTGCGCGATCTGACCGTCGGAGTGGTCGGAACAGGGCGGATCGGGGTCGCGGTGCTGGACCGGCTGCGTGGTTTCGGCTGCCGGGTGCTGGCCTACGACACGCTGCTGACCGCCTCGGCCGATTACGTTCCGCTCGACGAATTGCTCCAGCAGAGCGACATCGTGACGCTCCATGTGCCGCTCAACAACGATACCTATCATCTTCTCGACCGGAAGAACATCGAGCGGATGAAGGACGGCGCGTACATCATCAACACCGGACGTGGCCCGCTCATCGAAACCGAAGCCCTCATTTCGGCACTGGAAGACGGCAAACTGGGCGGAGCGGCATTGGACGTCGTCGAAGGAGAGGAAGGCATCTTCTACGCCGACTGCCGGAACAAGCCGCTCGAGAGCGAAACGTTGCTGCGGCTGGAAAAGCTGCCGAACGTGCTCATCAGTCCGCATACCGCCTATTACACGGACCACGCACTGAGTGACACTGTTGAAAACTCCATCATCAATTGTCTCCAATTCGAAAGCGGGAAGTAGTATGGGTAGGCTGAAAATCGGAATTCTGTTCGGCGGGCTTTCCGAAGAACATCCTATCTCCATCAAATCTGCGCGTGAGGTCCAGAAGCACCTCGACCTCGAGAAGTACGAGCCGTACTACATCGGGATCACCCAGAGCGGTTCCTGGATGCTGTGCGACGGCCCCGCCGAGGACTGGGAGAACGGCGACGTCCGCCCGGCCGTCCTGTCGCCGGACCGCGGTGTGCACGGCCTGCTCGTCCTGGACGAGGGCAAGTACGAGACGATCGCCCTCGACGTGGTGCTGCCGGTGCTGCACGGCAAGTTCGGCGAAGACGGCGCGATGCAGGGCCTGCTGGAGATCTCCGGCATCCCCTACGTCGGCTGCGACCTCCCGAGCTCGGTCATGTGCATCGACAAGTCGCTCACCTATTCGGTCGTCCGCGGCGCGGGGATCGCGACGCCGACCTTCCACATCGTCACGCCGGACAACGACGTCGACCCGGACGCGCTGAACTACCCGGTCTTCGTGAAGCCCGCCCGCTCCGGCTCGTCGTTCGGCGTCAGCAAGGTCTCCTCGAAGGAAGAGCTGCCCGCCGCGCTGGCGGAGGCGCGCCAGTACGACGCGAAGATCCTGATCGAAGAGGCCGTTATCGGCAGTGAGATCGGCTGCTCGATCCTCGGCGACGGCGAGGACCTGTTCGCGGGTGAGGTCGACCGGGTCGCGCTGACCCACGGCTTCTTCAAGATCCACCAGGAGAAGAGCCCCGAGACCGGTTCCGAGAACTCGAGCTTCATCGTCCCCGCCGACATCCCGGACGCCTCGCGTGACCTGGTCCAGGAGACGGCCAAGGTCATCTACCGTGCGCTGGGCTGCAGCGGGCTCGCGCGCGTGGACCTGTTCCTCAAGGAGGACGGCAGTGTCGTGCTCAACGAGGTCAACACCCTGCCCGGCCTGACCTCGTACAGCCGTTACCCGCGGATGATGAACGCCGCCGGCCTCTCGCTCGGCGACGTGATCGACCGCCTGGTGAAGCTGACGCTGGCGGGCGTGACGAATGAGGGATGATTTCGTCTTCGTCGACGAGGTCGTCTCCGGAATCCGCTGGGACGCCAAGTACGCCACGTGGGACAACTTCACCGGCAAGCCGGTGGACGGCTACCTGGTGAACCGCGTCGTCGGCACACGTGCGTTCTGCGCGGCGCTGGAAAAGGCGCGGGACAAGGCCGCGGAACTCGGCTTCGGGCTGCTTCTTTGGGACGTGTACCGCCCGCAGCGCGCGGTGGACCGCTTCATGCGCTGGGCGGAAGAGCCCGAAGACGGCCGGAAGAAGGCCAGGCACTACCCGAACATCGAGCGGCCCCAGATGTTCGAACAGGGCTACGTGGCCACCAAGTCCGGGCACAGCCGGGGCAGCACGGTGGACCTGACGCTCTACCGCCTGGACACCGGTGAGCTCGCCGACATGGGCGGTGACCACGACCTGATGGACGTCGTCTCGCACCACGGTGCCGACGGGGTGCCGGAAGAGGCCGCGAAGAACCGCGCGCACCTGTGCGCGATCATGGAAGGTTCCGGCTTCAGCTCCTACGAGTGCGAGTGGTGGCACTACAACCTGAAGGACGAGCCTTACCCGGACACCTATTTCGATTTTCCCATCGAGTAGGAAAGCCGGTCGGCCACACTGATGCCGCGGGTGCCCCGAGTGGTGCCCGCGGCATCGCTGTCACTGCTCCTCCGCTCGATCGGGGTGAGCTTGCCTCCGGATGAAAAGAAGGCGAACCCGTTCGGGGTCGGAGTTCACTTTCGCATCCCCCGCTTTGCTCTCGGCGTGCGCGTACCGATGAGAAGCATCCGGTAGCGAACCGAACAAAGGGGCCCCGGCTCGACCGTTCGTGTGAATAAGTGTCGAAGGGCGGGATCCGGTGATCGGATGTCATGGTCATCCGGCCGAGAAGGCGAAACAGGCGAACGGGTTAAGAAGAGTCCGCGAACAGCCTAGCCCGTTACCCCTGTGAGCAGCGTATGCGGGCGTGCCGTACTGATCCCGGGTGAGCGAGTCAATACCCTGAGTGGAAGCTGCGAATAGTGATCTTGGGGCGCTTCGACACTGCGAATTACGCTGTTCGTCAATTGCCGACAACGGTTGATCGTGCCATGCTGCAAAGGTGTGCGGCTCGCTGGGGATCGTCAGAGCGCGCACGCACTGGGGATCGAGGGGGGGCGACGGTGACTCGCGACTGCGAGGAAGTCTTGGACCGACCGGTGCAGCACTGATCGGCCCCCTAGTCGAGAACCAGGATCTGAACCTTTCGAGAACTCGCCCTGCGGGTGGGGTACCGGCTTACTTCGGGCTGAACGGGTGTAAGCCCTTGCCGGACCGGAGCCGCCGAGCGTACGTCTTGATCGGAGCCTCATCCGGGGCGCGGAAACCCTTCCCGTTCCGGTGGTTCCGGGGAATACGCGCCGCCATCGGTCTTCCGAAAACCGTGGTGGCGTTCGAATAGTCCTCACCGTCGAGGACGCCCGCCGCGCGGCCGAGATACGCCCGGACGGGATCGTGGTGTCCAACCACCGAAACCAAGCAGTTGGACGGTGGGTTCCAAAGCCATGTCACGAAGTTGACGCATAAGAGATTCAGTGGGGGCTAGGTGGATCCGACGAGAGTAGACCTGTCCGCTCTCCCGGTAGTCGAAGTCGAGCTGTCGCGGCTGTCGTCCGTGTGCTCGCCACGAACTTCGGGCGAGGATCCGGACCATGTCGAGATGTTGCTGTCGACGGAATGGGAGCTTCCGCCCATTCTCGTGCACCGGCCGACGATGCGGGTGGTCGATGGCCAGCACCGGCTGAAGGCGGCGCGGTTAAGGGGTGACACGAAAATCCAGGCACGGTTCATCGACGGCACCGAATCCGATGCCTTCGTCCTGGCCGTGGCGGCGAACATCCGGCACGGTCTGCCGCTTTCGCTGGCCGATCGCAAACGAGCGGCCGTCCAGATCATCGGAACGCATCCGCAGTGGTCCGATCGGCGCGTGGCGTCGGCGACGGGTATTTCCGCCGGGACGGTGGCGGACCTGCGCAAACGCGGTGGAGAGAACGGAAGCGAGGCCAGGATCGGGCGAGACGGGCGGATCCGGCCCGTCGACAGTTCAGAGCGGCGGCGACTCGCCGCCGACCTCATCCGCAACGATCCGGGGCTCTCGCTCCGGCAGGTCGCCAAGCAGGTCGGCATCTCGCCGGAGACGGTCCGGGACGTGCGGGGGCGGCTGGAGCGCGGGGAGAACCCGACCCCGGACGGCAGCAGGAGGTCGCGGACCAAACAGCATCCGCTGAACCTGACCGAGCCCGATCTCGGTCACGCGCTGGACCGGGAGCGGCTCGCCGTACTGGAGAAACTCAAGGCGGATCCCACCCTGCGGTTGAGTGAGGTGGGCCGGATCCTGTTGCGCATGCTCACCATGCACTCCATCGACGGGCAGGAGTGGGAGCGGATCCTGCGCGGCGTCCCGCCGCATCTGTACGGCGTGGTCGCCGGATTCGCCAGGGACCACGCCCGGGTCTGGGCGGGGTTCGCGGATCACCTGGAGAACCGCGCGACCGATCTCGCCACGGGAGCGATCGCGTAACGCGACAGCTCGGCGCGAAGGGGACCTTCCCGTGCGGTGCACGGTGAAGGTCCCTTTCGTGTGCCCGGTGTCCAACTCCGCCTTGGACACCGGATCGCGGTGCCAAGGTCGCCGGCTCGACATCGCCAGGTGGGCGGCATAAGAAGTGACGGTGACCATCGAGAAGGCGCTTGTCGTCGGTACGGGACTGATCGGCACCTCCGTCGCGCTGGCCCTTCGCGAACGGGGCGTGGCGGTGTATCTGTCCGATGTAGACGCTCGGGCCGTCCGGCTGGCGGGGGACCTCGGCGCCGGCCGGGAATGGACCGGTGAGGAAGCCGACCTGGCGCTGATCGCCGTCCCGCCGCATCTCGTGGGTGAGCGACTGGCGGACCTGCAGCGGCGAGGAGCCGCGCGGGTGTACACCGATGTGGCGAGCGTCAAGGTCGACCCGATCGCCGACGCGGAACGGCTGGGCTGCGACCTGAGTTCCTATGTGCCGGGCCATCCGCTCGCCGGCCGGGAACGGTCCGGCCCGTCCGCCGCCCGCTCCGATCTGTTCCTCGGCCGTCCGTGGGCGATCTGCCCCGGCGCCGAGACGGCCGCGGATGCCGTCCGGCTGACGCGGGAACTGGTTTCGTCGTGCGGAGCGAGGGCGGTCACGGTGGAGGCGGCCGAGCACGATGCGGCGGTGGCGCTGGTGTCGCACGCTCCGCATGTGGTGGCGTCGGCGATGGCGGCGAGTCTCGCGGGCGGCGACGACGTCGCGCTGGGCCTGTCGGGGCAGGGACTCCGCGATGTGACGCGGATCGCGGCCGGGGATCCCTTGCTGTGGCGAAGGATTCTCGCCGGGAACGCCCAGCCGGTCGCCGGGGTGCTCGACCGGATCGCGGGCGACCTCGCGGCGGCGGCCTCGGCGTTGCGGTCCGGCGATCTGGACGAGGTGACGGATCTGCTGCGGCGCGGGGTGGCCGGCCATGGCCGGATCCCCGGCCCGCGCGGCGCCAAAGCAGGCTGACCCGCCACGGAACACTCGCGCTCCGACCCCGCGCGAACGTGTCCAAGCGCGGAAAGTGCTCGCTTGGACTCACTCGTGGACATCGACTCGATTCAGCACGATTGAGATCGCCGACTTGGCTCGTGAGAGAGGTGACCGTATGGACGTGGTTCTGCGCTTCGAGGGGGTGGACAAGAGTGAGCACGATCCGGATCCCTGGGTGACGAAGGTCCGCAAGGGGACCGTGCGCCGGGTGCTCGCCTACTTCCGCCCGCACGTCGGCAAGGTGGCGCTCTTCGTGCTCGTCGCCGTCCTGGAGGCGCTGATCGTCGTCGCGACTCCGTTGCTGCTGAAGGAACTCATCGACAACGGCATCGTCAAGAACGACCTCGGGGTCGTGATCTGGATGGCCGTCCTCACCGCCGGGCTCGCCTTCCTGGGCGCGGCGCTGGCGCTGCTGTCGGGCTACATCTCCGGGAAGATCGGGGAGGGGATCACCTACGACCTCCGGGTCCAGGCGCTCGACCATGTCCGGCGGCTGCCGATCGCGTTCTTCACCCGCACGCAGACCGGGGTGCTGGTCGGACGGCTGCACACGGAACTGATCATGGCGCAGCAGCATTTCACCGGTCTGCTCATGGCGGCCACCAGCCTGGTCATGGTCGTGGTGGTGCTGGCCGAGCTGTTCTATCTTTCGTGGCTCGTCGCCGCGATCTCGCTGCTGATCATCCCGATCTTCCTCGTGCCCTGGATCCGGGTCGGGCGGGCGATCCAGCGGCGCAGCATCCGGCAGATGGACGAGAACGCCGGTCTCGGCGGGCTGCTCCAGGAGCGGTTCAACGTGCAGGGGGCGATGCTCTCCAAACTCTTCGGCCGGCCGGACGAGGAGATGGCCGAGTACACCGAACGTGCCGGGAAGATCCGCGAAGTCGGTGTGAGCCTTGCCGTCTGGGGCCGGATGGCGTTCGTCATGATGGCGCTGATGGCCTCGCTGGCCACGGCGCTCGTCTACGGGATCGGTGGCGGGCTCGTGCTCGCGGGGGCGTTCCAGCTCGGCACGCTGGTCGCCATCGCCACGCTGCTCGGGCGGATGTTCGGGCCGATCACCCAGCTGTCCGGGATGCAGGAGCTGGCGCAGACCGTCGTGGTGAGTTTTTCCCGGGTCTTCGAGCTGCTCGACCTCAAGCCGCTCATCCAGGAACGCCCCGGCGCGGTCGCGCTGGAGAAGGACGTGGCGCCGGACATCGAGTTCGAGAACGTGAAGTTCCGCTATCCCACCGCGGACGAGGTCTCGCTGGCGTCGCTGGAGCATCTGCGGACCGAGCGGGAGCGCGGGGAAGTGTCGCCGGACGTCTTGCGCGACGTGAGTTTCCACGTGGGGGCCGGCACCCTCACCGCGCTCGTCGGCCCGTCGGGGGCGGGGAAGAGCACCATCACCCACCTGGTGTCCCGGCTGTACGACCCGAACGCCGGGACCGTGCGCGTCGGCGGGCACGACCTGCGGGACCTCAGCTTCGCATCGCTGCGCGAAACGGTGGGTGTGGTCAGCCAGGACGCCTATCTCTTCCACAACACGATCCGGGAGAACCTTCTCTACGCTCGTCCGACCGCCACCGAGGAAGAGCTGATCGAGGCCTGCAAGGGGGCCCAGATCTGGGATCTGATCGAATCCCTGCCCCTCGGGTTGGACACCGTCTCGGGTGACCGCGGCTACCGCATGTCGGGCGGGGAGAAGCAACGACTGGCCATCGCCAGGCTGCTGCTGAAGGCGCCGACGATCGTCGTACTCGACGAAGCCACCGCGCACCTGGACTCCGAGTCGGAGGCGGCCGTCCAGCGGGCGCTCAAGACCGCCCTGCGGAACCGGACGTCGCTGGTGATCGCCCACCGGTTGTCCACGATCCGCGAGGCCGACCAGATCCTCGTGATCGACGGTGGCGGGGTGCGGGAGCGCGGGACGCACGACGAGCTGCTGGCCCAAGGCGGCCTGTACGCGGAGCTGTACTACACGCAGTTCGCCGACCCGGCGAACGACGCGGCCAAGCCGGAAGTCGAGGAAGCCGAGCTTGACGAGCCCGAGCCTCAGCCGGCGATCCAACCCATCGGCTTCGGAGGATGACGATGAATTCCGCAGCGCGGACCACACGGACGGTGCTGGAGCTGTTCGCGTCGCACGTGGACCGGACGCCCGGCGCGGTGGCCGTGGTCGACGGTGACCGGGTGCTGACATACCGGCAGCTCGACGAGCAAGCGAGCCGGTTGGCCGGATGCCTGGCAGGCCGGGGAATCCGCCGTGGCGACCGGGTCGCGGTGATCATGGGCCGGTCGGCGGACCTGGTGGCGGCGCTGCTCGGCGTGTGGAAGGCGGGGGCGGCGTATGTGCCGGTCGACGCCGCCTATCCCGCTCCGCGCGTGGAATTCATGGTGTCGGACTCGGCGGCCGCGCTGACGGTGTGCTCGGCCGCCACCCGTTCCGCCGTACCGGCGGGGGTGGCGTCGCTCGAAGCGGACGCCGTCACGGACGAGGACGCGGGCGGCACTCCGGTCGCCGCGGCGCGCCCGGGGGATCCGGCGTTCGTGATGTACACGTCCGGCTCTACGGGCACGCCGAAGGGAGTGGTTATCTCCCAGAGCCGTGTCGCGGAGCTGGTGCAGGACCCCGGTTGGGAGATGGGGCCGGACGACGCGGTGCTCATGCACTCGCCGCACGCCTTCGACGCGTCCCTGCTCGAAATCTGGACGCCGCTGTCCTCGGGGGCCCGGGTGGTGATCGCCGAACCGGGCGTGATGGACGCCCGGCGCCTGCGGGAAGTGGCCGCCGCGGGAGTGACGCGCGCGTACCTGACCGCGGGGAGTTTCCGTGCGGTGGCTGAGGAATCGCCGGAATCCTTCGCCGGGTTCCGCGAGGTGCTGACCGGCGGCGACGTGGTGCCCGTGCACGCGGTGGAGCGCGTGCGGCAGGCCTGCCCCCGGGCGCGGGTCCGGCATATGTACGGACCGACCGAAGCGACGATGTGCGCGACGTGGCATCTGCTGGAGCCGGGTGACGTGCTGGGGACGGTGCTGCCGATCGGGCGTCCGCTGGCGGGCCGCGCGGTCCACGTGCTCGACGAGTCGCTGCGGCCCGTCGGGCCGGGTGTGGTCGGCGACCTGTATCTCTCGGGAAGCCTGGCGGAGGGCTACTTCGGCAAGGCCGGGCTGACGGCGGAACGGTTCGTGGCGGATCCCTCCACGCCGGGACAGCGGATGTACTGGACGGGCGACCTCGCCCAGTGGACCGCCGAGGGCGAGCTGCTGTTCGCGGGCCGGGCCGACAACCAGGTGAAGGTCCGCGGGTTCCGGATCGAACCCGGCGAGATCGAGGCCGCGCTCATCGCCCAGCCGGACGTCCAGGACGCCGTGGTGGCGGCGATCGACGGACGGCTCATCGGTTATGTGGTGGCGGGTGAGGACGTCGACCCCGCGCTCGTCCGCGAGCGTCTCCGTGCGGTGCTGCCGGAGTACCTGGTCCCGGTCGCCGTGCTCGTGCTGGACGCGTTGCCGCTGACCGGCAACGGCAAGGTGGACCGGGCGGCGCTGCCCGCACCCGAGTTCACGGCGAGCGCCACGAGCCGGGAGCCCGCCACCGAGGCCGAGCGTGTCCTTTGTGGACTGTTCGCCGAGGTGCTCCGGATCGACCGGGCCGGTGTCGACGACGGATTCTTCGAACTGGGCGGGGATTCGATCCTCGCGATGCGCCTGGCGGCGCGCGCGGCCAAGGCCGGTCTGCTGCTGACGCCGGTCCAGATCTTCGAGGAGACCACTCCCGCGCGGCTGGCCGCCGTGGCGCGGGACCTGCCCGCCGACCGGCCCGCCGACGGTGCCCTGCTCAGCCTGACCGAGGCGGAAGAGGCGGAGCTGGCGCTCGCCGCTCCCGGCGCCGACGAGATCTGGCCGCTGGCCCCGCTGCAGGAGGGGCTGCTCTTCGAATCGATCCTCGACGACCAGGGCCCCGACATCTACCAGGTGCAGGTGATCCTGGAGCTGACCGGCGAGGTGGACGAGACCCGGCTGCGAGCCGCGTGGGACACCGTCGTCCGGCGGCACGACGAGCTGCGGCTGACCTTCCACCGGCTCGAATCGGGCAAGACCGTGCAGGCCGTCCACGGGGATGTCACCGTGCCGTGGCGGACGGTGGATCTGACCGGCGCCGACGACGTCGACACCGCCTTCGAAGCCCTGGCGATGCAGGAGCAGGCGCATCGGTTCGACCTCGCCACGGCGCCGCTGATCCGGCTGGTGCTCGTCCGGGTCGGGGAGGACCGGCACCGGCTGCTGGTCGTCATCCACCACATCCTGGTCGACGGCTGGTCGGTGGCGGTCATCCTCAACGAGGCGTTCGAGGCCTACGAGCCCGGCGGGCGGCTGCCGGAACGGCGGGAGGGCGCCGGCTATCTCGACTACCTGGCTTGGCTGGAGAGGCAGGACAAGGACGCGGCACGCGAGGCCTGGCGGGCGGAGCTGTCCGACCTCGACGAGCCCGCGCTCATCGCGTCGGCGTCGGCCGCGACGGACTACGACTACCGCGTCACCCACCTGCCGCCCGCGCTGCACGACGGCCTCCTGGAATTCACCCGTGAGCACGGGCTGACACCGAGCACGGTGGTGCACGCCGCCTGGGCGATGGTGCTGTCGCGGCTCACGCGGCGGACCGACGTGGTGTTCGGCACCATGGTCGCGACCCGCCCCGCGGAACTGCCGGGCATCGAGTCGATGCCGGGCCTGCTGATGAGCGCGATGCCGGTCCGTGTGACGCTGGACGGCGGGCAGGCGGTCATGGACATGCTCACCGGGCTGTACGGCCGTCAGCTGGCCCTCATGCCGCATCAGCACCTGGGACTGCCGGAGATCCAGAAGGCGGCCGGACCCGGCGCGACCTTCGACACGCTGCTGGTGGTCGAGAACTACCCGCGGGAATACGCCGGCCGGTACAAGTACCTGCGCACGATCGAAGGGACCCACTATCCGCTGACGCTCGGCATCACCCCGGGGGACCGGTTCAAGATCCAGCTCGGCTACTGGCAGGGCCAGGTCCCGGACGCCGTCGCCGACTCGCTGCTGGAGTGGTTCGTCGGTGCCATCGGCGCCCTGGTCGCCGATCCCGCCGGTCCGGTGGGGCGGATCGGGGTGGGCACGGCGGAGGCACGCGACTGGCGAACGCCACTCGTGGCGGGGGAACCGCTGCACACGCTGGTGGGGCGGATGGCCGCCGAGCGGCCGGACGGCGTGGCGCTGGTGGACGGCGACGGCGAGCTGACCTACGCGCGGTTGTGGGATCTCTCGGTGCGGTTCGCCGCCGTGCTGCGCGCCCACGGCGTCGGGGCGGAGTCCCGGGTCGGCCTGGTGGTGGGACGGTCGTCCTGGTGGACCGTCGGCATGCTGGGCGTCCTGCTCGCGGGCGGCACGTTCGTGCCGGTGGACCCGGCGTATCCGGACGAGCGCAAGGAAACGATCTTCCGCAGCGCGGATCCGATGCTGGTGGTGTGCGCGGCGTCGACCCGGGGGACCGTGCCCGCCGAGTACGCGGACCGGTCGCTGGTGATCGACGAGGTCGAGCTGACGGCGGCGACGGAGGAAGAGCTGCCGCGGGTGGATCCGCGTAGTGCCGCGTACGTGATCTACACGTCGGGATCGACGGGGACCCCGAAGGGCGTCGTCGTCACCCACACCGGGCTGGGGAACCTGGCGCTGGCGCATATTGAACGGTTCGCCGTGAAGCCGTCGTCGCGGGTTTTGCAGTTCGCGGCGCTCGGCTTCGACACCATCGTGTCCGAGGTGATGATGGCGCTGCTGTCGGGAGCCACGCTGGTGGTGCCGCCGGAGCGGGAGCTGCCGCCGCGGATGGCGATGTCCGAAACGCTGGCACGGTGGGACATCACGCAGGTGAAGGCGCCGCCGTCGGTGCTGGGCACGGTCGACGTGCTGCCGGACCGGGTGGACACCGTGGTCGCGGCGGGCGAACTCTGCCCGCCCGGCCTGGTGGACCGGATGTCCGCGAACCACCGGATGATCAACGCCTACGGGCCGACCGAGACCACGATCTGCGCGACGATGAGCATGCCGTTGTCGCCGGGCCAGCACCCGATCCCGTTCGGCGGACCGGTTCCGGGAGTGCGCGCCTATCTGCTGGACTCGTTCCTGCGCCCGTTGCCGCCCGGCATCACCGGTGAGCTGTATCTGGCGGGCATCGGGGTGGCGCGCGGTTACCTGGGCCGTCCGGCGCTGACGGCCGAGCGGTTCGTCGCCGATCCGTTCGCCCCCGGTGAGCGGATGTACCGGACCGGGGACCTGGCGTACTGGACGGATCAGGGCGAACTGGTGTCCGCCGGGCGGGCCGATGACCAGGTGAAGATCCGCGGCTTCCGGGTCGAACCGCGCGAAATCGAGTTCGCGCTGTCCGCGTACCCGGGGATCACCCAGGCCACCGTGACCGTCCGCGAAGACCGCCTGATCGCCTACGTGACGCCGGGAGACATCGACACCCAGGCGGTGCGGGCGCAGCTCGCGTCGCGGATGCCCCAGTACATGGTGCCCGCGGCGGTGGTGGCGCTGGACGTCCTGCCGCTGACGGCGCACGGGAAGATCGACCGGCGCGCGTTGCCCGACCCCGATTTCGTCACCGGGACGCCCGCCAGGGAGCCCGCCACCGAGACCGAGCGGGTGCTGTGCGAGCTGTTCGCCGGCGTGCTCGGGCTGGAGCGGGCCGGGGTGGACGACAGCTTCTTCGACCTCGGCGGGGACTCCATCCTCTCGATGCAGCTCGCGGCGCGGGCGCGGCGTTCGGGACTGAGTTTCACCGCGGCGGACGTCTTCGACGGGAAGACCCCGGAGCGCATCGCGCAGCTGGCGGAGGTGTCTTCGCCGCCGGAACAGGCCGCTTCCCCGAAGCCCGACGGTGTCGGCGACGTCGCCTGGACGCCGGTGATGTCGCTGCTGGGCGACGGCGTCACGGGACCCGGATTCGCGCAGTGGATGGTGGTCGCGACACCTCCGGGCCTGACGGAAAAGGCTTTGGCGGCGGGATTCTCGGCCGTGGTGGCGACGCACGACATGCTGCGGGCCCGCGTCGTCGAAGACGGGCGCGGACGGCGGCTGGTGGTCGGCGAGCGCGGGGCGGTGGACCCGGCCGGGTGGATCACCCGCGTCGGGCTCGACGGCCGTTCGCCGGACGAGGCCGTCGAGGACGCGGCACGCGAGGCCGTCGGCAGGCTCGACCCGGCGGCGGGGGTGATGGCGCGGGTCGTGTGGCTCGACGCCGGACCGGACCGGGCCGGCCGGTTGGTGGTGGTCGTCCATCACCTGTCGGTCGACGGTGTGTCCTGGCGGATCCTGCTGTCGGATCTGCGGTCCGCCTGCGAAGCGGCGGCCGAGGGGCGGACCCCGGCGCTGGAACCGGTGGGCCTGTCGTTCAAACGGTGGGCGAGCCTGCTGAAGGAGCAGGCGGTCTCCGCGGAACGGGTCGCGGAACTGGAGGCGTGGAAAGCGATCCTCGGACCGGTGGAGCGCGGGCCGTCCGAGAGCCGGGCCGCGGGGGGCGAAGTGCGCTCGCGGTCGTGGGTGGTGCCGAAGGCGGAGACACGGGCCTTGGTCGGCCGGGCTCCGCTGGTCTTCCACTGCGGGGTGAACGACGTCCTGCTCGCGGGGCTGGCCGGAGCGGTGGCCCGGCGGCGCGGTGGCGACGCGGTGCTGGTGGACGTGGAAGGCCACGGCCGTCATCCGGCCGCGGGCACCGATCTGTCCCGGACGGTGGGCTGGTTCACCAGCGCGCATCCGGTACGGCTGGCCGTGGCGGACACCGATCTGGCGGACGTGCTCGCCGGTGGCCCGGCGGCCGGTCGGTTGCTGAAGCTGGTCAAGGAGCAGTCGCGGGCGGTGCCCGGCGACGGCCTCGGATACGGCATGTTGCGCTATCTCAACGACGTGACGGGGCCGGTACTGGCGGCACTGCCGTCGCCGGAGATCGGGTTCAACTACCTCGGCAGGTTCGCCACCGCCGAGAAGGGCGACGTGCGGGCCTGGCAGCCGGTCGGCGACCTCGGCAGTGCGCAGGAACCCGGAATGGGTCTGCCGCACGCGCTCGAAGTCAACGCGATCGTCCAGGATTCGCCGGACGGTCCCGAACTGACGCTCCTGCTGGAATGGCAGGAAGACCTGCTGGACGAAGCCGAGGTCGAACGACTGGCCCAGGACTGGCTCGACATGCTGGCCGGGCTGGCCCGGCAGGCGGACGATCCCGCCGCGGGCGGGCACACCGCGTCCGACTTCGAGCTCGTCACCTTGGACCAGGCCGAGATCGAAGCCCTCGAAGCCGAATACGCGGACGCCGGCGGAGTGGCCGACGTGCTCCCGCTTTCGCCGTTGCAGCACGGGCTCGCGTTCCACGCCGGGTACGGCGGTGACGGGGTCGACGTCTACACCGCCCAGGCGGTGCTGGACCTGAGCGGTCCGCTGGACATGCTGCTGCTGCGGAAATCGGTGCGCGGGCTGCTGGACCGGCACCCGAACCTGCGCGCCGGATTCCGGCACGCCGCCGCCGGGCCCGCCTATCAGGTGATCCCGGGCGCCGTGGAGGTGCCGGTGTCCTTTGTGGACGCGACGGGGTCGGCGGATCCGGAGGCCGAGGCGACGGCGGTGGCCGAGGCCGAGCGGGCTCGGCCGTTCGAGCTGGCCAAGCCTCCGCTGCTGCGGATCACGGTGGTGGCCCTGAGCCGGGACAGCCACCGCCTGGTGCTGACCAACCATCACATCCTGCTCGACGGCTGGTCGACGCCGCTGCTGGTGGACGAACTGCTCACGCTCTACCGCGACGGCGCGGCCCCGTCCGCGCTGGCGCCGGTCACCCCGTACCGGGATTACCTGGCCTGGGTCGGCGAAACCGATCGGGACGCGTCGATCACCGCGTGGCGCGAGGCGCTGGCGGGCCTGCCGGAACCGACCCTGGTCGCGGACGACCGGCCGGTGCCGGTCCAGGTGCCCGGCCAGATGTGGGCCGAACTGGACGAGACGTTCGCCGCCGCCCTGACCGCGCGGGCCCGCGAATGCGGGGTCACGGTCAGCACGATGCTGCAAGCGGTGTGGGGCCTGGTGCTGGCGGCGACCACCGGACGCGACGACGTGGTGTTCGGGGCGGTGGTGTCCGGGCGACCGGCCGAGCTGCCCGGGATCGAGACCATGGTCGGCCTGTTCATCAACACCGTGCCGGTCCGGGTCCGGACGCGGCCGGAGCAGACCTTCGCCGAGCTGGTGCGGCAGATCCAGGACGAGCAGATCGCGTTGCTGGCCCATCACCACGTCGGGCTCGCCGACATCCAGCAGGCCGCCGGGCTGGGCCGGTTGTTCGACACCCTCGTCGTCTACGAGAACTACCCCAGGCCCGACGAGACCGCCGACACGGAGCCGGATCGGTTGCGGGTGCGGGGAATGACCGCCGCCGACGCCACCCACTACCCGCTGGCGCTGGCGGTCGTCCCCGGCGACGTCCTGCGCCTGCGGCTGGAGCACCAGCCCACGCTGTTCACCACGGAGCAGGCCGCCGCCGTGCTGGACCGCTTCACGCGGGTGCTCGAAGCCGTGGTCGCCGAGCCGCGGACGCCGCTCCCGGCGGTGCCGATCCTGTCCGCCGCCGAACAGCGGGACCTGCTGGCGCGCAACGACACCGCGGTGGAGGTGCCGGACCGGACGCTCCCGGAGTCGTTCGCCGCGCAGGCCGCCGCCACCCCGGACGCGACCGCGGTGGTCTTCGAGGACCTGTCGCTGTCCTACGCCGAACTCGACGCCCGTGCCAATCAGCTGGCGCGCTGGCTCATCGAACGGGGCGCCGGGCCCGAAGGCCTGGTCGCGGTGCTGCTGCCCCGGTCGCTGGAACTGGTCGTCACGGTGCTGGCGATCACCAAGACCGGTGCTGCCTGGCTGCCGATCGATCCGGTCTATCCGGCCGAGCGCGTGTCGTACATGCTCGACGACGCCCGGCCGTCGCTGGTGATCACCTCCGCGGCGCTGTCGGCGTCGCCCGCCGGTGAGGTGGTGGCGGGCAGGCAGGCGACGGTGGTGATCGACGATCCCGTGGCCGTTGGCGAGCTGGCTGCCCGGGATCGCGCTCCGGTCACCGACGCGGACCGCGTCCGGCCGCTGGATCCGCGTCATCCGGCGTACCTCATCTACACCTCGGGCTCCACCGGCAGGCCCAAGGCCGTCGTCGTCACCCACCGGAACCTGGCGAACTACCTGTTCCACTGTGGACGGAAGTACCCGGGGCTGCGGGGACGATCGCTGATGCATTCGTCGATCGCTTTCGATCTGACGGTGACCGCGCTGCTCACTCCGCTGACCGTGGGCGGAACGGTTCAGGTCGGTGCGCTGGAAGACCTGATCGGCACGGTGGAAAGCGCCCCGGCGCTGTTCCTCAAGGCCACGCCGAGCCATGTGAAGACGCTGGACACCGGTTCACGGGAGATCGCGGTCGCGGGCGACCTTCTGCTCGGTGGCGAGCAGTTGCCCGTCGACACGATCGCCCACTGGCGCCGGACCTACCCGAACACCGTCGTGGTCAACGAATACGGCCCGACCGAGGCCACCGTCGGCTGCGTCGAATTCCGGCTCGAACCCGGGCAGCCGGCGCCGTCCGGCGAGGTGGTGCCGATCGGCACTCCCATGACGAACGCGCGGGCGTTCGTGCTGGATTCGTGGCTGCGGCCGGTGCCGCCGGGCGCGGTGGGCGAACTGTACGTGGCGGGCGCGGGTGTGGCACGCGGCTATCTCGGGCGGCCGGGGCTGACCGCGACGCGGTTCGTGGCCGACCCGTCCGGGGACGGCGGGCTGATGTACCGGACCGGGGACCTGGTGCGGTGGAACCCGGACGGGGAACTGATGTTCATCGGTCGCGTCGACGACCAGGTGAAGGTGCGGGGTTACCGGATCGAGCCCGGCGAGATCGAAGCGGCACTGGTGGCACAGGAGCCGGTGGGACAGGCCGTGGTGCTGGCCAAGGACGGCGCCTCCGGCAAACGGCTGATCGGTTACGTGACCGCCGCCGGGGAGTCCGAAGTGGACGAAGCCGCGGTCCTCGCGGGCGTGGCCGCCCGGTTGCCGCGGTACATGGTGCCGGCGGCGGTGGTGGTGCTGGAGACGCTGCCGTTGACGGCGAACGGGAAAGTGGACCGGGACGCGTTGCCGGATCCCGATTTCAACGGACGCGTCACCGGACGGGAGCCGGTCACGGAGGCCGAGCGGCTGCTGTGTTCGCTCTTCGCCGAGGTGCTCGGACTGGAGCGGGCGGGCGCGGACGACAGTTTCTTCGAACTGGGTGGCGATTCGATCCTTTCGATGCAACTGGCGGCGCGTGCCCACCGGGCGGGAATAGCCTTCGGGGCGCGTGAGGTGTTCGAACAGCGGACCCCCGCGGCGATCGCGGCGGTCGTGGAACGGGCGGCGAGCGCTCCCGCCGCGAGTGAACACGCGACGTCCGACGTCGCTCTTCTCGAACTGGACCAAGACGAGATCGACGAATTCGAAGCGGAGTTCGAAAGCGGTCGCTGAGCCCGTGACGCCGTGAGGTGTGCCGGGTCGGTGGTGGGCCGAAGGCTCCCTTCGCCGCGTCTAATGCGGTGAAGGGAGCTTTCACCCCGGTCACTCACCCGCGCCGGCCACCTCGCCGACGGCGCCCGTGTCGCGAAAGCCACTTTCGCGACGCCGGGCCGCGTTTGCCTTACCGCTCAACAGAACGGCGCGGCTGGACATGTTGTCCGGCAAGGCCGGACCGGGGGATGATCCCTTCACTGGGGTTATTCCGTACAAGAAGGCGCACTCCTCGAACCGGCCAAGGCCGAATCGGGGATTTCAAGCTGAGCTAGACGAACTTCACACCCTTCGCTGATTGAGGGAGACATTGATGAACCAGTCGCGGATTGAGGAAATCTGGCCGCTGTCGCCATTGCAGGCCGGATTGCTCTTCCACGCGGTTTACGACGGCGAAGGGCCTGACGTCTACGTCGGTCATTGGATCCTGGACCTGGACGGGCCGGTGGACGCGGCCAGGCTGCGCGCGGCCTGGGAAGCGCTGCTGTCCCGGCACGCCCCGCTGCGCGCTTGTTTCCGGCAGCGCAAATCGGGCGAGACGGTGCAGATCATCGCCAAGCAGGTGGACCTTCCGTGGCGGGAGATCGACCTCTCGCAGGTCGAAGATCCCGCCGAAGCCGTGCGTGAACTGGCCGAGCAGGACCGGACGACCAGATTCGATCTGACGCGCGCGCCCTTGCTGCGGCTCACTTTGATCCGCCTCGGCGACGACGCGCACCGCCTGGTGGTGACCTGCCATCACACGATCATGGACGGCTGGTCGCTGCCCATCGTGCTGGCCGAGATGTCGACGCTGTACGCGGCGGACGGCGCTCCGACGGACCTGCCGGAAGTGACGTCGTACCGGGAGTACCTGGCCTGGCTGGGCCGTCAGGACAAGGAGCGGTCGCTCGCGGCGTGGACGGAACGGCTGGCGGGCGCCGAGGAGCCGACGCTGGTGGTGCCTGCGGATCCGGGGCGGGCGCCGGCCGAGCCGGAGAGTGTCGAGGCCGGGCTGCCGGAGAACGTCACGCGAGCGCTGGGCGAACTGGCCCGTGCCAAGGGATTGACGCTGAACACGGTGGTGCAGGGCGCGTGGGCACTGGTGCTGGCGCAGCTGACCGGGCGGACGGACGTGGTGTTCGGGGCGGCGGTGTCGGCGCGTCCGCCGGACCTTCCCGGCGTGGAGGGGATGGTGGGGCTGTTCCTCAACACCGTTCCCGTGCGCGTGAGCTTGCAGGCTTCGACGCCGGTCGCCGGATTGCTGACGGAGCTGCAGAAGCGGCAGTCCGCGCTCATCCCCGACCAGTACGTGGGGCTGGCGGACATCCAGCAGGCGGCCGGTCCCGGCGCCGTCTTCGACACGTTGATCGTCTTCGAGAAGTTCCACCACGATTCCGGGGAATTGGGCTCCGCCGAGACCTTCGGCGTCCGGGTGCATCAGGGCCGCGTGGCCGCCCACTATCCGCTGACGCTGGTCGCGGTCCCCGGCGAGTCGATGTACTTCAAGCTGGACTATCTGACCGACCTCTTCGACCGGGACACCGCGCTCGCGATCATCGAGCGTTTCACCGGGGTGCTGCGCCTGCTGACGGACGCGGGCGAGGCCACGGTCGCCGACATCGAGGTGACGAGCCCGGCCGAGCGCGCCTTGGTGGTCGACGCCTGGGGCACGTCGTCCCAGGCGGCGCCGAACCGGACGGCGCCGGAACTGTTCGACACACAGGTGGAGCGCCACCGCGACGAGCCGGCGATCGTCGACGGCGACCGGGCGCTGTCGTACGGAGAACTCGCCGAGCGCGCGGAACGGCTCGCCGGTCACCTGCACGGCAAGGGAGTCCGGCGCGGCGACCGGGTGGCCGTGGTGCTGGACCGGTCACCCGAGCTGATCGTGACGTTGCTCGCGGTGTGGAAGGCGGGCGCGGCGTACGTGCCGGTGGATCCCGCCTATCCGGTGGAACGCGTGCAGTTCATGCTGACGGATTCCGGGCCCGCGGCGGTGGTGTGCGCGAAAACGTACCGGGACGCCGTGCTGGACGTCGGCCTCGAACCGATCGTGCTGGACGATCCCCGGACGCGGCGGGCGGTGGAGGAGAGCGCTCGCCGGTCGACCGCCACGAGCGGCCTCGACCTCGCCTACGTGATGTACACGTCCGGGTCGACGGGGACGCCGAAGGGGGTCGCGGTGTCGCACGGCGACGTCGCGGCGCTGGCCGGGGAACCGGGCTGGCGGGTGGGCCCCGGCGACGCGGTGCTGATGCACGCTTCGCACGCCTTCGACATCTCGCTGTTCGAGCTGTGGGTGCCGCTGGTGTCGGGCGCACGGGTGGTCTTGGCCGGAGCGGGCGCGGTGGACGGCGAGGCGCTGGCGCGTCACGTCGCCGACGGCGTCACGGCCGCCCACTTGACCGCGGGGGCCTTCCGCGTGCTGGCCGAGGAATCGCCGGAATCCGTCGCCGGGCTGCGCGAGGTGCTGACCGGCGGCGACGCGGTGCCGCTTTCGGCGGTGGAGCGCGTGCGGCGGGTGTGCCCGGACGTGCGGGTGCGGCATCTCTACGGCCCGACCGAGGCCACGCTGTGCGCGACGTGGTGGCTGCTCGAACCCGGGGACGAGCCGGGTTCGGTGCTGCCGATCGGACGGCCGCTCGCGGGACGGCGGGTCTACGTGCTCGACGCGTTCCTGCGGCCCGTGCCCGCGGGGGTGCCCGGCGAGCTGTACCTCGCCGGAGCCGGTGTGGCGCAAGGCTATCTGGACCGTCCGGCGTTGACGGCCGAGCGGTTCGTCGCCGATCCCTTCGCGGCCGACGGGCGGATGTACCGCACCGGGGACCTGGCGTACTGGACGGATCAGGGCGCGCTGGCGTTCGCCGGGCGCGCCGACGACCAGGTGAAGATCCGCGGCTATCGCGTGGAACCGGGCGAGATCGAGGTGGTCCTCGGCGGTCTGCCGGGGGTGGCGCAGGCCGTGGTGCTCCCGAGGGGCGAGCATCTGATCGGCTACGTGGTCGCCGAAGCGGGGCAGGACGCCGACCCGGAGCGCCTGCGCGGGCAGCTCGCCGAGACCTTGCCCGAATTCATGGTCCCGGCCGTGGTGCTGGTACTGGACGCCTTGCCGTTGACGGTCAACGGGAAGGTGGACCGGCGGGCCTTGCCCGAACCGGACTTCGCGTCGAAGTCGGCGGGCCGGGAACCGGTCACCGACGCCGAACGAGTCCTTTGTGGAGTGTTCGCCGAAGTCCTCGGTCTCGACCGGGTCGGGATCGACGACAGCTTCTTCGAACTGGGCGGCGACTCGATCTCGTCGATGCAGGTCGCCGCTCGCGCCCGTCGTGAGGGCATCCCGCTGACGCCGCGGCAGGTGTTCGAGCACCGGACTCCCGAGCGCCTCGCGGTCTTGGCGCGGGAGACCGCCGCGACGCCGCGCGCCGAGGCCGTCACCGGCGTGGGGGAGATCCCGCGGACGCCGGTGATGCTCGCGCTCGGAGACGACGCGCTGCGCCCCGGTTTCGCGCAGGTGCGCGTCGTCGTCGCTCCGGCGGGCCTGGACCAGGACACGCTGGCGAGCGCGCTGCAGGCGGTGCTGGACACGCACGATCTGCTGCGGGCTCGGGTGGAGCCGGACGGACGGCTGATCGTGCCCGAGCGCGGCGCGGTGGACGCGGCCGGTCTGGTCACGCGGGTGGCCGCTGGAACTGCGGAACTCGACGAGGTCGCCGAGCGCGAGCTCAGGACGGCGACGGGCACGCTGGACCCGTCGGCGGGGATCATGGCGCGGCTCGTCTGGGTCGACGCCGGGGACGCCGGGCCGGGACGGCTGGCCTTCGTGGCGCATCACCTGGCCGTCGACGCGGTGTCGTGGGGAATCCTGCTGCCGGATCTGCGGACGGCTTACGACGAGCTGATCTCCGGCCGGACCCCCGCCCTCGAAGCACCGGCGACGTCGTACCGGCAGTGGGCGCTGAGGCAGGTCGAGCAGGCGCACAGCGAGCGCACCGTGGCCGAACTCGAGGACTGGGCCGCCCTGCTGGACGGCGCGGACCCGGCCGGGGAAGAGGACACCGGACAGTCGTATTCGTGGTCCACGCGACTGACCGGCACCGAGGCGCGCAACCTGGTGACGCTCTTGCCGGGCGCGTTCCACTGCGGGATCCAGGACGTCCTGCTGGCGGGACTCGCCGGTGCGGTGGCGCGGGTACGCGGTACCGGCGCCGGGCTGCTGGTGGACGTGGAAGGACATGGGCGCGAAGCCGCCGACGGCGAGGACCTGCTGCGCACCGTCGGCTGGTTCACCAGCGTCCACCCGGTCCGCTTCGATCTGTCCGATGTGGACCTCGCGGCCGCCGGATCGTTGCTGAAGACCGCGAAGGACCAGATCCGCGCCGTGCCCGGCGATGGATCCGGCTACGGGCTGCTGCGTCATCTCAACCCCGGCACCGCGGCGACGCTGGCCGCGCTGCCGTCCGCGCGGATCGGCTTCAACTATCTCGGCCGGACCGTCCTCGCCCCGGAGGACACCGCGTGGGAGCCGGACGGCGAAGGGCCGCTCGGCGGCGGTCCGGACATGGTCCTCGCGCACGCCGTGGAGGTCAGCGCGGAGGTCCAGGACACGCCGTCCGGACCCCGGCTGGGGTTGGCCATCGACGCCCGGGACGCCGGCTCCGGCCTGGTGCAACGGCTCGGTGAGGCGTGGGCGGAGACGCTGAGCGCCCTCGCGGCGCTCGCCGGGGATCCCGGCGCGGGCGGGCACACGCCGTCCGACTTCGCCCTCGTCGGCCTGACGCGGCGGGACGTGACGGAACTGGAAACGGCGGCGCCGGGGCTGACCGACATCTGGCCGCTGTCGCCGTTGCAGGAGGGCATGCTCTTCGAGCGGGCCTTCGACGCCGACGGCGTCGACGTCTACCAGAGCCAGCGGATCCTGGGCCTCGACGGGCCGCTCGACGCGGAACGGCTGCGCGAGGCTTGGACGCGGGTGCTCGCCCGGCACGAATCGCTCCGGACCGGTTTTCATCAGCTGGGGTCCGGCGAGACGGTGCAGGTCGTCGTGGGGGAGGCCGAACTCCCTTGGCGCGTGGTGGATCTGTCGCACCTCGACGAGGCGGCCGCGGCCGCGGAGATCGAACGGCTCCTCGCCGAGGATCAGGACAGGCGGTTCGACGTGACCCAGCCGCCGTTGCTGCGGCTGTCGCTGATCCGGCTCGGTGCCGACCGGCACCGGCTCGTGCTGACGTCCCACCATGTCGTGCTGGACGGCTGGTCGACGCCGCTCGTCGTGGGTGAGGTGTCGGCCGCGTACGCGGGCGGGCAGCTCCCCGCGAAGGCGCCGTCCTTCAAGGACTACCTGGCGTGGCTGGGCCGCCAGGACGCCGACGCGACCCGGGCGGCGTGGCGGGCCGAGCTCGACGGCGCGGACGAACCGTCCCTTGTGGACGCCGACGCGGACAAGACGATGGTGATGCCCGGGGAGCACGCCGAACTGCTGTCCGAGGGGACGACGCGCGCGCTCACCGAACTGGCCAGGGCCAACGGGGTGACGACGAGCACGATCCTGCAGGCCGCCTGGGCGCTGGTGCTGGCGCGGCTCGCGGGCCGGACGGACGTGGTGTTCGGGTCGGTGGTGGCCGGCCGTCCGGCGGAGGTGCCGGACGTCGAACGCATGGTGGGGATGTTCATCAACACCGTCCCGGTCCGGGTGCGGCTCGACGGCGGGCAGCCGGTGCTGGAGCTGATCCGGGAGCTGCAGGGACGCCTGGCGGCGTTGACCGAACACCAGTACCTCGGCCTGCCGGAGATCCAGAAGGCGGTGGGCACGGGCGCGGTCTTCGACACCATCGTCATGATCGAGAACTACCCGCACACCGCCGACGGTCTCGGCGACGACGGCGGGGTCGCGATCAGCTCGGTCGTCACCCGCACCGGCACCGGTTATCCGCTGACCATGAACGTCAGCCTCGGGAGCCGCCTGCGGATCAACGTGTCCTACCGGCCCGACCGGATCGGCGCCGGCACGGCCGCCGAGGTCGCCCGGCAGGTCGTGCGGGTCCTGGACCAGGTGGTGGCACGGCCTTCGCTGCCGGTGGGCCGCCTCGGCGTGACGAGCGAACCGGCGCGCGAGTCGGTGGTGGAACGCTGGAACGCGACGGGCGACGCGGCCGACACGACGTCGGTACTGGAGTTGTTCCGGCGTCAGGCCGTCGCCTCGCCGGACGCGGTGGCGGTCGTGGACGGGGAACGCACCCTGTCCTACACCGGCCTCGACCGTGAATCCGACCGGCTGGCCGGATATCTGGCCGCCGTCGGGGTGCGGCGCGGTGACCGCGTCGGTGTGGTGATGGAACGCGGCGCGGACCTCCTCGTCGCCCTGCTCGCGGTCTGGAAGGCGGGTGCCGCGCAGGTACCGGTGAACGTCGGCTACCCCGCGGAGCGGATCGAGCGGATGCTGGCCGACGCCGGGGTGTCGGTCGCGGTCTGCCTCGAAGCGAGCCGCAAGGCGGTGCCGGACGGGGTCGAGCCGGTGGTCGCGGATCTGCCGTCGCTCGACGGGACACGGCACGAGGCGCCACGGGTCACGGTCGGGGCGCACGACGTCGCCTACGTCATGTACACGTCGGGATCGACCGGGGTGCCGAAGGGTGTCGCGGTGCCACACGGAAGCGTGGCGGCGCTGGCGAGCGACCCGGGCTGGTCGCAGGGCCCCGGCGATCACGTACTGCTGCACGCGTCGCACGCTTTCGACGCGTCGCTGGTCGAGCTCTGGGTGCCGCTGGTCAGCGGGGCCCGCGTGGTGGTCGCGGAACCGGGCACCGTGGACGCGGAGCGGCTCCGCGAGGCGATCGCCCGCGGGGTGACCACCGTCCACCTGACGGCGGGTGCCTTCCGTGCGGTGGCCGAGGAAGCGCCGGACTCCTTCCGCGGGCTGCGGGAGATCCTGACCGGTGGGGACGCGGTCCCGCTCGCCTCCGTCGAACGGATGCGCCGGGCCTGCCCCGGCGTCCGGTTCCGGCAGCTCTACGGTCCGACCGAGATCACCCTCTGCGCCACCTGGCTCGTTCTCGAACCGGGGGCGGAAACGGGGGACACACTGCCGATCGGCGGACCGCTGGCGGGTCGGCGGGCCTACGTGCTCGACGCGTTCCTGCAGCCGGTGGCCCCGGGTGTGACCGGTGAGCTCTACCTCGCCGGAGCGGGGCTGGCGCACGGCTACCTCGGCAACCCGGTGTCGACTTCGGAGCGGTTCGTCGCCGATCCGTTCGCCCCCGGAGAGCGGATGTACCGGACCGGCGACCTGGCACGCTGGACGGAACAGGGCCAGCTGCTCTTCGGCGGGCGTGCCGACGCCCAGGTGAAGATCCGGGGCTACCGGGTCGAACCCGGCGAGATCGAGGCGGTGCTGACCGAGATCCCCGACGTCGCGCAGGCGATCGTGGTGGCGCGGGAGGAACGCCCCGGCGAAAAGCGGCTGATCGCCTACGTGACCGCGGAACCGGGACAGGGACTGGAATCCGCCGCGGTCCGCGCGCAGCTCGCGGCCCGGCTGCCGGAGTTCATGGTGCCGTCGGTGGTGCTGGTGCTGGACGGTTTCCCGTTGACCATCAACGGGAAGATCGACCGCGCGGCCCTGCCCGCCCCCGAATTCGTCCCGGCGGCGGCCGGTCGCGAACCGCGCACCGGGACCGAACGGGTGCTGTGCGACCTGTTCGCCGAAATCCTCGGACTGGACCGGGTCGGCGCCGACGACGGTTTCTTCGAACTGGGCGGGGACTCGATCCTCTCGATGCGGCTGGCCGCCCGCGCGCGCCGCGAGAACCTCGTGTTCGGGGCGAAGCAGGTCTTCGACCACAAGACGCCCGCGGGGATCGCGGCGGTCGCCGAGCACGGCGGACGGACGCGGGCCGAGGACGGCGAGGGCGTCGGCGAGGTCCCGTTGACACCGGTGGTGCGGGCGCTGCTCGAACGCGACCCCCTCGGACTGACCCGCGGCGGCATGGCGCAGTGGGTGATCGTGGACGTGCCCGGCGACCTTTCCGTGACCGCCCTGGCCGCCGGACTGGGCGCGGTGCTCGACACCCACGACCTGCTGCGGAGCCGGCTCGTCGCGACCGAGGGCGAGGAGCCCCGGCTGGTCGTGGCCGACCGGGGAACCGTCGACGCGGCGACGCTGGTCGAGCGTGCCGCCGCGGGCGACATCGACGAAATCGCGAGTGACGCGGCGGCACGCCTGGATCCCCTCGCGGGCGTGATGGTGCGGGCGGTCCTGGCGGACGCCGGGCGGCTCGTGGTGGCCGCGCATCACCTCGTGGTCGACGTGGTGTCGTGGCGAACCCTGCTGCCGGACCTGCAAGCGGCCTGCGAGGCCGCAGTCGCCGGCCTGCGTCCGTCGCTCGAAGCGCCGGACGTCTCCTTCCGGCGCTGGTCGCGGACGCTGACCGAAGAGGCGGCGAACCGGACCGCCGAGCTGGCGACGTGGACGGAGATCCTCGACGGGGCACCGCGGCGGCTCGGCGAGCTCGATCCCCGGCGTGACACCGTGTCGACCGCGGGCCGCCGGACCTGGACCCGGCCGGCGGGCACGCTCGCGGACAAGGCGACCTCGGCCTTCCACTGCGGTGTCCACGAGGTACTGCTGGCCACCCTGGCCGGCGCCGTGACCGGCTGGCGGGGCGGCACCGCCGTCGTCGTGGACGTCGAAGGCCACGGGCGTCAGCCCCTCGGCGACATGGACCTGTCGCGGACGCTCGGCTGGTTCACCGACGTCCACCCGCTCCGGCTGGACACGACCGGGGCCGACCCGGCCGACGTCGTCGCGGGCGGCGACGCGGCGGGCCGTCTGCTGAAGCAGGTCAAGGAGAACGTGCGGGCGGTGCCCGACGGCGGGCTCGGCTACGGGATGCTGCGTCATCTCAACCCGGAGACGGCACCGGTCCTCGCGGCGCTGCCGAAGGCGGAGATCGGATTCAACTACCTCGGCCGCTTCTCCGCACGAGCCGACGGTGGCGGCGAGCCTTGGCGGATAACGGGAATCGTCGGTGACGCGGCGGACGATGCCACGCCTCTGCGGCACGTCCTGGAGATCGACGCCGTCGTGGCGGACGGCGCGGACGGTCCCGAGTTCAGCCTGACCGTGACCTGGGCCCGCCGGCTCCTCGGCGACGCCGAAGCCGAGTCGTTCGCCGACGCGTGGCTGGCCGCGCTGACCGGCCTCGCCGCGCACGTCGACGGCGGCGGCGGGGGACACACTCCGTCCGACTTCCCGCTCACCGCGCTGACGCAGCGAGAGGTGGCGCGGATCGAGGCCGCCGTGCCGGATCTGCTCGACATCTGGCCGCTTTCCCCGCTGCAGGAGGGATTGCTGTTCCACTCCACCGGCGAGGACGGCCTCGACGTCTACGCGAGCATGCGGACCCTCGCCCTCGACGGCCCGCTGGACGCCGCCCGGTTCCGCGCGTCCTGGCAGGCCATGCTCGACCGGCACGCCGCCCTGCGGACGAGTTTCCACCAGCTCCCGTCCGGGACGGCCGTGCAGACGATCTCCCGTGAGGCGACGCTGCCCTGGCAGGAGACCGACCTGTCCCGGCTGCCCGAGGACGAGGCGCTGGCGGAATTCGACCGGCTCGCCGCGGCACAGCACGCCGAACGGTTCGACCTGGCCAAGGGACCGATGCTGCGCCTGCACCTGGTGCGCCTCGGCGAACGCAGGCACCGGCTGATCTTCACGTCGCATCACATCGTGGTCGACGGCTGGTCCCTGCCGCTGCTCGCCACCGGCGTGCTGGCCGTGTACGAAGCGGGCGGCGACGCCCGGGCGCTGCCCCCGTCGGCGTCGTACCGCGACTATCTCGCCTGGATCGCGGACCAGGACAAGACGGCGGCGCTGGAGGCGTGGCGGACCGAACTGGCGGGGCTCGACGAGGCGACCCAGATCGTGCCGCCGGAGTCGATCCTCACCCCGCTCGCACCCGAACGCGTCAGGTTCGCCCTCGGCGACGAGCCGAGCAGGCGCCTGGCGGAGTTCTGCCGCCGTCACGGGGTCACGCCGAACACGCTCTTCCAGGGGATCTGGGCCCTGCACCTGGCCCGGCTGACCGGACGGCGGGACGTGGTCTTCGGCGCCGCGGTGGCCGGGCGTCCGGCCGACATCCCCGGGGTGGAGGCCGCGGTCGGCCTGTTCATGAACATGCTGCCGGTCCGGGCGCGCCTCGTCGGCACCGAACCGGTCGTCGACATGCTGAAGAACCTGCAGGAGCGGCAGTTCGATCTGCTGCCGCATCAGCACCTCGGGCAGGGAGAGATCATCAAGGCGGCAGGCCGGGGCGCGGCGTTCGACACGATCCTGGTGTTCGAGAACTATCCGCCCCCGCCGCCCCGGCTCGACGGCCCCGACGCGCTCGTCTTGAGCCCCGCGGGGAACTCGGACGACGACGGGCACTATCCGTTGTCCCTGCGTGCTTCCGTGGCGGGAGGTCCGGTCCGCGGTGAAGTGATCTACCGGCCGGACGTGCTCGACCGGGCCGAGGCCGAGGAGACGGTCGCGACCCTCCTCCGCGCACTCGAGCAGGTGCTGGCCGAACCGCGGACGCCGGTGGGGCGGATCGGCCTGATCGGCCCGGAGCAGCGCCGCCTGGTGGTGGACGAGTGGAACCGGACCGGCAGGCCGGTCACCGAGAAGACGCTGCCGGTGCTGCTGCGCGAACAGGCGGAGCGGACGCCGGACGCGATCGCCGTCCAGGACGCGGCGCGAGGCCTGTCGTACCGGGGATTGGTCGGCGAAGTGGAGTCGCTGGCGCGGCTGCTCGCCGAGGCGGGCGTGCGACGCGAAGCCCGGGTGGGGGTGCTGGTCGAGCGTTCGGCCGACCTCGCGGTGACCCTGCTGGGGGTCATGTTCGCCGGCGGGGCGTTCGTGCCGGTCGATCCGGACTATCCGCGTGACCGCGTCGAATTCATGCTGGCGAACTCGGCGCCCGGGGTGCTGGTGTGCACGAAGGCGACCCGGTCGTTCGTGCCCGCGGAGTTCGCGGGCACGGTGCTGGTGCTGGAGGACCTGCCCGCCGCCGGTCCGGACGCCGCCCTGCCCGAGCCGGCGCCGGAAGACGCGGCGTACGTGATCTACACGTCCGGCTCGACGGGCGTGCCGAAGGGTGTCTTGGTCACCCACTCCGGACTCGTCAACCTCGGCTACGCGCATATCGAACGGATGGCGGTGACGTCGTCCTCACGGATCCTGCAGTTGTCCGCGATCGGCTTCGACGCCATGGTGTCCGAGCTCTACATGTCCCTGCTGGCGGGGGCGACCCTGGTCCTGCCGGACGCGGCGAGCATGCCGCCGAAGGTGACGCTGGGCGACGCGATCCGGCAGGCGGAGATCACGCATCTGACCGTGTCGCCGAGTGTGCTGGCGAGCGAGGACGACCTGCCGGACACGCTGCGGACGGTGCTGACGGGCGGCGAGGCGCTCCCGGCCGCGCTGGTGGACCGCTGGTCGCCGGGCCGCCGGGTGATCCAGGCCTACGGGCCGACCGAGACCACCATCTGCTCGACGATGAGCGCCCCGTTGTCCCCGGGACACGACCAGGTCCCGCTCGGCGGACCGATCCACAACGTGGGGCACTACGTGCTCGACGCGTTCCTGCGGCCGGTGCCGCCCGGTGTGGTCGGCGAGCTCTACATCACCGGTGTCGGACTGGCCCGCGGCTACCTCGGCCGTCCCGGCCTGACCGCGGAACGGTTCGTCGCCAGCCCGTTCGCGCCCGGCGAGCGGATGTACCGCTCGGGCGACCTGTTCCGCTGGACCCGGGAAGGCCAGCTGCTCTTCGCCGGTCGGGTCGACGCGCAGGTCAAGGTCCGCGGCTACCGGGTCGAGCCCGCCGAGATCGAGGCCGTGCTCGCGGAGCATCCGTGGGTCGGCCAGGTGGCGGTCTCCGTCCGCCGGGACGGGCCGGGCGACAAGCGGCTGGTGGCCTATGTCGTGCCGTCGGCGGCCGCCGGCGAGGGGAACGGCACGCTGGCCGCCGCGCTGCGGGAGCTGGCCGCCGAACGCCTGCCGGAGTACATGATGCCCGCGGCGTTCGTGTCGCTGGAGAAGATGCCGCTCACCCCGAACGGCAAACTCGATCACCGGGCGCTGCAAGCCCCCGACTTCGCCGGGACGTCGGCGAAACGGGAGCCGCGCACGGCCGCGGAGGCGGCGCTGTGCGCGCTGTTCGCGGACGTGCTGGGGCTCGACCAGGTGGCTCCCGAGGACAGCTTCTTCGAACTCGGCGGCGACTCGATCACCTCGATGCAGTTGTCGGCGAGGGCCCGCCGTCAGGGGCTGGAACTGACCCCGTGGCAGGTGTTCGAGGAGAAGACGCCGGAACGGCTGGCGCCGCTCGTCCAGGAACTCCCGGCCGAGGACGCGCCCGTCGCGGTACCGGAGCCCGCCGACGGCACGCTACTCGCCCTTTCCCCTGACCAGATGGACCTACTCGAGGCCGGGCTGGCCGGCGAATGACCCGCGTTAAGGAGCAGATCGTGACCGTAGACGACACTCGCGCGAAGCCCCGCTCGAGCGTGGAGGACGTCTGGCCTCTTTCGCCGCTGCAAGAGGGAATGCTTTTCCACACCGCCCTCGACAAGGACGGGCCGGACACCTACACGGTGCAGACCGTCTACGGGATCGACGGGCCGCTGGACGCGGGACGGCTGAAGGCGTCGTGGCAGGCACTCGTGGACCGGCACGCCGCGTTGCGGGCCTGTTTCCGCTACGTCAGCGGCGCGCAGATGGTGCAGGTCATCGCGCGGGACGCCGAGATCCCGTGGCGGGAGACGGATCTTTCGGGACTGGCGGCCGACGCCGTCGAAGCCGAAGTCGACAGGCTGGCCGCGGCGGAGGTGGCCGAGCGGTTGAGCGTCGAGACGGCGCCGCTGATGAAACTGCACCTGATCCGGCTGGGCGAGGAGAGCCACCGGCTCGTGCACACCCTGCACCACGTGCTGACCGACGGCTGGTCGATGCCGATCATCCACCGCGAGCTCGCCGAGATCTACGCCGCGGGAGGCGACGCGTCCGGGCTGCCGCCCACCGTCTCCTACCGGGACTACCTCGCCTGGCTGGGACGGCAGGACAAGGAAGCGGCGAAGGCGGCCTGGCGGAACGAGCTCGCCGGGCTCGACACCCCGACCTTGGTCGTTCCCGCCGATCCGGCGCGCGTGCCGGATATCCACACCACGGTGGTCGAGCTGTCGGCGGAGCTGACCGACGGCCTCGCCCGGCTGGCGCGCGGCCACGGTCTCACCCTGAACTCCGTCGTGCAGGGCGCGTGGGCCGTCGTGCTGTCGCAGCTCGCCGGTCGCACCGACGTGGTGTTCGGCGCGACCGCTTCGGGGCGGCCCGCCGATCTCCCGGGCGTGGAGTCGATGGTCGGCCAGTTGCTCAACACCCTGCCGGTCCGTGTCCGGCTCGACGGCGCGAAGCGGGCGGTCGACCTGTTCGACGAGGTGCAGCGCGGCCAGGCGGCGCTCATGGCGCACCAGTATCTCGGGCTCCAGGACGTGCGGAGCGTCGCCGGACCCGGGGCGGTCTTCGACACGCTCGTCATCTACGAGAACTTCCCCCGCAAGGGACTCGGGAAGCCGTCGGGTGACGGCCTGAACCTGCTCCCGCTGAAGCGGGGGAGCAACTCCTCGCACTATCCGTTCACCCTCGTCACCGGCCCGGGCGAACGGATGCCGCTCATCCTCGACTACGACCGGGGCCTGTTCGACCCCGCGGCCGCCGAATCGGTCGTCGGCGCGATGGCACGGGTGCTGGAGCGGCTGGTCGCCGAGCCCGACGTCCTCGTCGGCCGTCTCACCCTCGCGAGCGAGGCCGAACGCGCCCTGGTGGTGGACGGTTTCAACGCGACCGCGGGCCCGGTGCCGGGGGACTCCGTCGTCGAACTGTTCGCGCGGCGGGTGGCCGGGGCGCCGGACGCGGTGGCGATCATCGACGCCGGCGGCGCGAACCTGACCTACGCCGAAGTCGATCAGGCGTCGGATCGGCTGGCCGGGTATCTCGCCGGTCGCGGTGTCGGCCGCGGCGACCGCGTCGGCGTGGCCATGGAAAGGTCGCCGGAGCTGCCCATCGCGTTCCTGGCGATCTGGAAGGCGGGCGCCGCCTATGTGCCGGTGGACATCGAGTACCCGGCCGAGCGCATCTCGTTCATCCTCGCCGACTCCGGCGTCTCGACCGTCTTGTGCACCGAGGCCACGAAGGCGGTCGCTCCGGAGGACGCGATCGTGCTCGACGCGCCCGGAACACGCGCGGCCGTGGACGGGTGCGCCGCACCGGGAATCCGGCCGCACGCGGACGATCTGGCGTACGTCATGTACACCTCGGGATCCACCGGCCTGCCGAAGGGCGTGGGGATTCCGCACGGGGCCGTCGCCGGGCTGGCGGGTGACCCGGGCTGGCAGATCGGCGAGGACGACGGCGTCCTGATGCACGCGACGCACGTCTTCGACCCGTCGCTGTACGCGATGTGGGTGCCGCTCGTCTCCGGCGCCCGGGTCCTGCTCACCGAACCGGGCGTGCTGGACGCGGCCGGGGTCCGGCAGGCCGTGCGACGGGGCGCGACCTACGTCCACCTCACCGCGGGCACCTTCCGCGCACTGGCGGAAACCTCGCCGGAGTGCTTCGAAGGCCTCATCGAGATCGGGACCGGCGGCGACGTGGTCCCCTTGCAGTCGGTGGAGAACCTGCGGCGGGCCCAGCCCGGCCTGCGCGTGCGCAACACCTACGGGCCGACCGAGACCACCCTGTGCGCGACCTGGCTGCCGATCGAACCCGGTGCCGTGCTCGGCTCCGAGCTGCCGATCGGCCACCCGATGACCAACCGCCGGATCTACGTGCTCGACGCCTTCCTGCGCCCGGTCGCGCCGGGTGTGGCCGGCGAGCTGTACATCGCGGGCACGGGGCTGGCCCGCGGCTACCTGAACAACCCCGGCCTGACCGCCGACCGGTTCGTGGCGTGCCCGTTCCTCCCCGGTGAGCGCATGTACCGCACCGGCGACCTGGCCCGCTGGACCCGCGACGGCGAGATCGTGTTCCTCGGCCGCGCCGACGACCAGGTGAAGATCCGCGGTTACCGGGTCGAGCTCGGTGAGGTGGAGGCCGTGCTGGCCGCCCAGCCGGGAGTGGTCGAGGCGGTCCTGCTGGCGCGTGAGGACCAGCCGGGCGAAAAGCGCCTTGTCGGCTACTTCGTGTCCGACGGCACCGACGCCGGGCCGGAGGAGATCCGGCGGCGGATGGGCCTGGTCCTGCCCGACTACATGGTCCCGATCGCGGTCGTGGCGCTGCCCGGCCTGCCGGTCACCCCCAACGGCAAGGTGGATCGGCGGGCGCTGCCCGCCCCGGACCTCGCGGGACGCTCGTCGGAGAAGGCGCCGGAGAGCGAGACCGAAAAGGTGCTGTGCGCGCTGTTCGCCGAGATCCTCAGCGTCGAGCAGGTGGGGGTCGACGACGCCTTCAACGACCTCGGTGGCAGTTCGGCGCTGGCCATGCGGCTCGTCGCGCGGATCCGTGAGGAACTCGGCGAGGACCTGCCCATCCGGCAGCTGTTCTCCTCACCGACGCCCGCGGGGCTGGCCAGGGCCCTGGCCGCGAAGTCCCGTCCGGTACTGGAAGCCGCCAAGCGGCCGGATCGGGTGCCGTTGACCGCCCGGCAGCTGCGGGCCTGGCTGCTGGCCGATCCTGGCGGGGAGACGGCGGGCCTGACCACCTCGGTCGCGCTTCGCCTGCACGGCAAGCTGAACGTGCCCGCGCTGGTGACGGCGCTCGGCGACGTCGCCGAGCGGCACGAGCTCCTCCGCACGACTTTTCCCGGTGACGCGCAGAGCGTGCACCAGCTCGTCCACGACACCCCGGCGGCCGGGCCGGTCCCGATCCCGGTGACCGAGGAGGCCCTCCCCGGGTTGCTCGCCGAGCGGCGCGAGGCCGCCTTCGACCTCACCCGTGAGGTGCCGTGGCGGTGCGATCTGTTCGAGCTCTCGGAAAAGGAGCACGTGCTGCACCTCCAGGTGCACCGGATCCTGGCGGACGACGATTCGCTGGACGTGTTCTTCCGCGACCTGGCGGCCGCCTACGGCGCGCGGCGTGAGGGCCGGGTCCCGCAGCGCGCGCCGTTGGCCTTGCAGTTCGCCGACTACGCGCTCTGGGAGCGGCGGCTGCTGGAGGACGAGAACGAACCGGGCAGCCTGATCAACGAACAGTTCGCCTTCTGGCGGGAAAACCTGGCCGGTATCGACGGCGAGACGGTGCTCCCGTTCGACCGGCCGCGGCCCGCCGTCCCGTCGCGGCGGGCGGGCACCGTCGCGCTGCGGCTGGACGCCGGCCCGCACGCCCGGCTGACGGAGGCCGCGGAGTCGGCGGGCGTGGAAACGTCGCGGCTGGTGCACGCGGCGCTCGCCATGCTGCTGGCCAAATACGGAGCGGGCGAAGACGTGGTGATCGGCTCGGCGCTGCCCCGGGACGAGGAACTCTTCGACCTCGAACCGATGGTCGGACCGTTCACCCGGCCGCTCGCCGTGCGCACGGATCTCTCGGGTGATCCGACCCACCGGGAGGTCGTCAACCGGGTGCAAGAAGCCTTCCAGGCGACCGAACAGCATCTGGACGTGCCCTTCGAGCGCATCGTCGAGCTGCTCGAACTGCCCGCCTCGCTCTCCCGTCATCCCGTGTTCCAGGTGGGTTTGCGGGTGGACGAGGAGGACATCGACGGCTGGACGGCGGCGGAACTGCCCGCCCTGCGCACCGGTGTCGAACCCGGTGGGGTCGAGGCCATGGAGCTGGATCTGTCGGTCGAACTCACCGAGCTTTTCGACGACGACGACGAACCGGGCGGCTTCGAGGGCGTGCTGCGCTACGCCACCGACCTGTTCGACGAGGCCACCGCCGAGTCGGTGGCCCGGCGGCTGGTCCGCGTCCTCGAACAGGTGGCGGAGGATCCCGGGCGGCGGATCAGCGAGCTGGACCTCTTCCTTGACGACTTCGAACGCTCCCGTCCGCCCATCGCGCCGGCGCGCTGGGCCGGGGCCGTCCCGCAGGTGGTCGCCGACGTGGCCGGGGACGGGCCGCTCGGCGCGCTCGTACTGGACGAGCGGTCGCGCCCCGTCGCCCCGGGCACCGTCGGCGAGCTCTACGTCACCGGTCCCGCGGTGGACGAGGGACCGGCCGATCTCCCGACCGTGCCCTGTCCGTTCGGGGAGGAGGGGCACCGGATGCTGCGGACCGGTCTGCTCGCCAGGAAGACGCCCGCCAAGACCCTGGTCGTCGTCGGCGAGCGGCGGCGGACGAGCTCTTCGGTGAAGACGGGCGACTTCGAGATCCTGCTGCCGCTCCGGACGACCGGGGACCGGCCCCCGCTCTTCTGTGTCCACGCGAGCGGCGGGCTGAGCTGGAACTACGAGCCGCTGTTGCGTCACCTCCCGTCGAACCAGCCGGTCTACGGCGTCCAGGCCCGCGGTCTCGCCAGGACCGAGCCGCTGCCGGGCAGCGTCGAGGAGATGGCCGCCGACTACCTCGCGCAGATCCGTGCCGTGCAGCCGGAAGGGCCGTATCACCTGCTCGGCTGGTCGCTCGGCGGCCGTATCGCGCAGGCGATGGCCAAACTGCTGGAGGAGGAAGGGGAGAAGGTCGGCCTGCTCGCCTTGCTCGACGCCTATCCCGTCTACATGGGACGGAAGACGACCGGGGCGGCGAGCGAGGAAGAGGCGCTGTCGAAGCGGAACCAGGCGGACCTCGACCTCGCGGGCCAGCTGGTCAAGGGCGAGGCCGCCCGTGCCCGCCTGGAGGCGGTCATGCGCAATCTCTGGGACGTCGGGCCGCGCCACGTCTCTTCCCCCTTCGCCGGCGACATCCTGCTCTTCGTGGCCACTGTGGACCGTCCCGAGCATTTGCCGGTTTCGGTGGCGAAGGCCAGCTGGAAGGACTTCACCAGCGGGACCATCGAGACCCACGACGTCCCGTCCAACCACTACGACATGGTGCAAACCGCGGCGCTGGGCCAGATTGGAGCCATCGTCGCCGAGAAACTCCGGCAGCGTCCGGAAGGTGAAAGGACACAACGATGACCAACCCCTTCGACAACGAAGACGGTTCCTTTTTCGTTCTGGTCAACGACGAGGGACAGCACTCGCTGTGGCCCGCCTTCGCCGAGGTGCCCGCGGGCTGGATCACGGTGCACGGCGAGGCCGGCCGCAAGGAATGCCTCGCCTACGTCGAGGAGAACTGGACCGACCTCCGGCCGAAGAGCCTCATCCAGGAAGCGGGCGCCTGAGGGCGCGTGTCCAGCCGCTCAACGCGGACGGTTGGACACGCCGCAGGCTTCGATCACCGGCTGGATGAGGCGAAAGGACCTTGTGCAGTGTTCGAGGAGAAGAACGCCCTCCGGGGCACGGAGATCCACCGGAGAGAGCGCTTCGATCCGGGGCCGGAACTGCGCTCCCTGATGGCCGAGGGCCGCATGTCCGTGATGGAGTCCGAAGACGGCCCAGACGGGCGGACCGGGTGGCTCGCCACCGGGTACGAAGAAACCCGCCAGGTGCTCGGCTCGGACAAGTTCAGCGCCAAGCTGCTCTTCGGCGGCACCGCGGCGGGCCGGATCTGGCCCGGCTTCCTCAACCAGTACGACCCGCCGGAACACACGCGGCTGCGCCGGATGGTGGCGTCGGCGTTCACCTTCCGGCGCATGCAGGACTTCCGGCCGAAGATCGAGGCGATCGTCGAGGCCACGCTGGACGACATCGAAGCCACCGGCGGGCCGGTGGACTTCGTGCCGCGGTTCGCGTGGCCCGTGGCGACGACGGTGATCTGCGACTTCCTCGGCATCCCGCGTGACGACCAGGCCGACCTGTCCCGCGCCCTGCACGCCAGCCGGGCCGAACGGTCGGGCAAACGGCGTGTGGCGGCGGGGAACAAGTACTGGACGTACATGGGCCAGATCGCGGCCAAGACGCGCCGCGATCCCGGTGACGACATGTTCGGCGCCGTGGTGCGCGAGCACGGCGACGACATCACCGACGCGGAACTGCTGGGCGTGGCCGCGTTCGTCATGGGGGCGAGCGGGGACCAGGTGGCCAGGTTCCTCGCGGCGGGGGCGTGGCTGATGGTCGAGCACCCCGAGCAGTTCGCCGTGCTCCGGGACAAGCCGGAAACCGTCCCGGACTGGCTGAACGAGGTGGCCCGGTACCTCACCAGCGACGAGAAGACCACTCCGCGCATCGCGCGGGAGGACGTGTACATCGGTGACCAGCTGGTGAAGAAGGGCGACGCCGTCACCTGCTCGCTGCTGGCTTCGAACCGCCGGCAGTTCCCCGACCCGGAGGACCGGTTCGACATCACCCGGGAAAAGCCGGCGCACGTCACCTTCGGGCACGGCATCCATCACTGCCTCGGCAGGCCGCTGGCCGAAATGGTGTTCCGGGCGGCGATCCCGGGCCTGGCGCACCGCTTTCCCAAGCTCCGGCTGGCCGAACCGGACCGCGAGATCAAACTGGGCCCGCCGCCGTTCGACGTCGAATCCCTGCTGCTCGACTGGTAGCCCGGGCCGTTTCGTTGCCGGGTAAGGCGAAGCCGGCGCCGGGCCCGGTCCGCGGACTGCGTTGCGAAAGCCACTTTCGCAACCTTCAACGTTGCGAAAGTGGCTTTCGTAACGTCGGACCGGCCCGGTGTCGTGTGACTGGAGGGACGACACACGTGACTGGATGGACGACACACGTGACTGGAGGGACGACAAGCACGTTCAGGCGGACGGATCGGCCGTGTTGGATGCCGTCCCTCCAGTCACGTGTGTCGTCCGTCGGATCACAGGTGCCGTCCGGCCAGTCACGGGAAATCACCATCTCAGTGGACGGCCCGCCCATGAAAGCGCATGACACGTTCGCAAAGGAGTTTCCCGTTGAGTGAGGACGACCCGCGCCCGCTGCACATTCGCAGACAGGGGCTGGACCCGGCACCCGAACTGCTCGCCGCCGGGCCGCTGACGAGGGTCACCATCGGCTCCGGAGCGGACGCCGAAACGCATTGGATGGCCACCGCGCACGCCGTCGTCCGGCAGGTGATGGGCGATCACAAGAGTTTCAGCACCCGGCGTCGCTGGGACCCCCGGGACGAGATCGGCGGGAAGGGCATCTTCCGGCCGCGGGAACTGGTCGGCAACCTGATGGACTACGACCCGCCCGAGCACGCCAGGCTGCGGCAGAAGCTGAACCCGGGTTTCACGCTGCGCAAGATGCAGCGGATGGGGCCGTACATCGAACAGATCGTGACCGAACGGCTGGACGAACTGGAGCAGGCGGGATCCCCCGCGGATCTGGTCGGGATCGTCGCCGACAAGGTCCCCGGCGCCGTGCTGTGCGAACTGATCGGTGTGCCGAGGGACGACCGCGCCACGTTCTTGCAGCTGTGTCACGCGCATCTCGACGCCTCGCGCAGCCAGAAGAGACGCGCGGTGGCGGGTGAGGCGTTCTCCCGCTACCTGCTGGCGATGATCGCCAGGGAACGCAAGGAACCGGGCGAAGGCCTGATCGGAGCGGTCGTCGCCGAGTACGGCGACGAAGCCACGGACGAGGAACTGCGCGGCTTCTGCGTTCAGGTGATGCTGGCCGGCGACGACAACATCTCCGGCATGATCGGCCTCGGTGCGCTGGCCCTGCTGCGGAACCCCGGGCAGATCGCCGCGTTCCAAGGCGACGAGCAGCAGGCGCAACGGGCGGTCGACGAGCTGATCCGGTACCTGACGGTCCCGTATTCCCCGACTCCCCGGATCGCCATGCGGGACATCACCATCGCGGGCCAGGCGATCAAAAAGGGCGAGAGCGTCATCTGTTCCCTCCCGGCGGCCAACCGGGATCCCGCGCTGGTGCCGGATCCCGGACGCCTCGACGTCACCCGCGAGTCCGCGCCGCATGTCGCGTTCGGGCACGGGGTCCATCACTGCCTGGGCGCCGCACTGACCCGGCTCCAGCTGCGCACCGTGTTCACCTTGCTGTGGCGGCGTTTTCCCGAGCTGCGGCTGGCGGATCCCGCGCAGGAAACCAAGTTCCGCCTGACCACCCCGGCGTACGGATTGACCGAGCTGATGGTCGCCTGGTGATCGGCGGCTCCGTCCACGCGAGGTCGCTGGACGTGCCGCCCGATTACCGGTCAAATTGGGCGTCGCTGTGTTCGGGCGGTCGAAGCCGAAAGACACTTTCCCGGTCTACCAAGGAGTTCCAGTCGGATGGGGCACGGTATCGAACAGGTCGCGCCACTCCTGGAGGAGCCCGCGAACTTTCAGCTGAGAACGAACTGCGATCCGCATACGGACAATTTCGCACTGAGGGCGCACGGCCCGCTCGTCCGGATAGCCGGCGATTCCTCGGCCCAGCTCGGCCGGGATTTCGTCTGGCAGGCCCACGGCTACGACGTCGTGCGCAGGATCCTCGGTGACCACGAGAATTTCACGACGCGCCCGCAATTCACCCAGGCGAAATCCGGGGCGCATGTCGAGGCCCAGTTCGTCGGGCAGATCTCGACCTACGATCCGCCCGAGCACACCCGGTTGCGGAAGATGCTGACACCGGAGTTCACCGTCCGGCGGATCCGCCGGATGGAGCCCGCGATCCAGAGCCTCGTCGACGATCGCCTCGACATGCTGGAGGCCGAGGGGTCGCCCGCGGACCTCCAGGGCCTGTTCGCCGATCCGGTCGGCGCCCACGCCCTGTGCGAACTGCTCGGCATCCCCCGCGACGACCAGCGCGAGTTCGTCCGGCGGATCAGGCGGAACGCCGATCTGAGCCGCGGCCTCAAGGCGCGGGCCGCCGACAGCGCGGCGTTCAACCGGTACCTGGACAACCTCATCGCCCGGCAGCGCGCGGATCCCGACGACGGACTCCTCGGCACGATCGTGCGAGAGCACGGCGGCAACGTCACGGACGAGGAGTTGCGGGGCCTGTGCACGGCGCTGATCCTCGGCGGTGTCGAAACCGTCGCGGGGATGATCGGCTTCGGCGTGCTCGCCCTCCTTCAGCACCCCGGCCAGATACCGTTGCTTTTCGAAGGCCCGGAAAAGGCCGACCGCGTCGTCAACGAGCTGGTGCGCTATCTGTCCCCCGTGCAGGCGCCGAATCCCCGGCTCGCCATCAAGGACGTGGTCGTCGACGGGCAGCTGATCAAAGCGGGGGACTATGTCCTGTGCTCGGTTCTCATGGCGAACAGGGACGAAGCACTGACCCCCGATCCGAACGTTTTCGACGCGAACCGCACCGCTGTTTCGGACGTCGGGTTCGGGCACGGAATCCATTACTGCGTCGGTGCCGCTTTGGCCCGGTCGATGCTGCGGACGGCCTATCAGACCTTGTGGCGGCGATTCCCGGGGCTGCGGCTGGCCGTGCCCGTCGAAGAAGTGAAATACCGCAGCGCGTTCGTTGACTGCCCCGATCAAGTACCGGTCACCTGGTGACGACCGGCCCGGCGAAGTGACACTCGACAAAGGAATGGTGGGAAATGTCGGTCGAAGATTTCGATGTTGTGGTGGCGGGCGGCGGGCCGGGTGGTTCGACGGTGGCCACCCTGGTGGCGATGCAGGGACACCGGGTCCTGCTGCTGGAGAAAGAGGTCTTCCCCCGGTACCAGATCGGTGAGTCGCTGCTGCCCGCCACGGTGCACGGGGTCTGCCGGATGCTCGGCGTCGCGGACGAGCTGGCGAATTCCGGGTTCCCGATCAAACGCGGCGGCACGTTCCGCTGGGGCGCCCGTCCGGAGCCGTGGACGTTCCACTTCGGGATCTCGGCCAAGATGGCGGGCTCGACGTCGCACGCCTATCAGGTCGAGCGGGCGAAGTTCGACGACATCCTGCTGAAGAACGCCAAGAGCAAGGGCGTCGTCGTGCGGGAAGGCTGCTCGGTCAACGACGTCGTGGAGGACGGCGAGCGGGTCACCGGCGCGCGCTACACCGACGCGGACGGCAACGCGCACGAAGTCTCGGCCCGGTTCGTGATCGACGCGTCGGGCAACAAGAGCCGGCTCTACACGAAGGTCAACGGTTCGCGGAACTACTCGGAGTTCTTCCGCAGCCTCGCGCTGTTCGGCTATTTCGAGGGTGGCAAACGGCTGCCCGAGCCGGTGTCGGGCAACATCCTGAGCGTCGCCTTCGACAGCGGCTGGTTCTGGTACATCCCCCTGAGCGACACGCTGACCAGCGTCGGCGCGGTCGTGCGCCGGGAGGACGCCGACAAGATCCAGGGCGACCGCGAGAAGGCCCTCAACACCTTGATCGCCGAATGCCCGCTGATCTCGGAGTACCTCTCGAACGCGACCAGGGTGACCACCGGCAGGTACGGCGAACTGCGGGTGCGCAAGGACTACTCGTACCAGCAGGACAGCTACTGGCGGCCCGGGATGGTCCTGGTCGGCGACGCCGCGTGCTTCGTGGACCCGGTGTTCTCCTCCGGGGTGCACCTGGCGACCTACAGCGCGCTGCTCGCGGCCCGGTCGATCAACAGCGTCCTCGCGGGCGACCTCGACGAGAAGACCGCGCTGAACGAGTTCGAGGCGCGCTATCGCCGCGAGTACGGCGTCTTCTACGAGTTCCTCGTCTCCTTCTATCAGATGAACGTCAACGAGGAATCGTATTTCTGGCAGGCCAAGAAGGTCACGCAGAACCAGAGCACCGACATCGAGTCGTTCGTCGAGCTGATCGGCGGGGTGTCGTCCGGCGAGACCGCGCTGACGGCCGCCGACCGGATCGCCGCGAACAGTGCCGAATTCGCCGCCGCCGTCGACAAGATGGCGACGGGCGACGGCGACGACATGGTGCCGATGTTCAAGTCGACCGTGGTCAAGCAGGCGATGCAGGAGGCGGGCCAGGTCCAGATGAAGGCGCTGCTCGGCGAGGACGCCGAACCCGAGCTGCCGCTGTTCCCCGGCGGCCTGGTGACTTCGCCCGACGGGATGAAGTGGCTGCCGCACCACCCGGCCTGAAACCTCCGCACGCCGGCGGTGCGCCGGTGGTCGAGCACGAAACAGGGGTAGCGAAATGCGTGTGTTGTTGTCGGTGTGCGGAACCCGCGGGGACGTCGAGATCGCGGTGTCGCTGGCGGTCCGGCTGAAGGCGCTCGGCGTCGGGACGCGGATGTGCGCACCGCCCGCCGCCGCCGAGCGGCTGGCCGAGGTCGAGGTGCCGCATGTGCCGGTCGGCCTTCCGCAGCACATGATGTTGCAGGAGGGGATGCCGCCGCCGCCCCCGGAGGAGGAGCGGCGGCTCGCGGCCATGACGGTCGAGATGCAGTTCGACGCGATCCCCTCGGCCGCCGAAGGATGCGTGGCGGTGGTGGCGGTCGGCGATCTGGCCGCCGCGACCGGCGTGCGGTCGGTGGCCGAAAAGCTGGGCCTCCCCTTCTTCTACTCCGTCCCGAGCCCGGTCTACCTGGCTTCCCCGCACTTCCCGCCGCCCTATGACGAGCCGACCACCCCGGGCGTGACCGACCACCGGACACTGTGGGAAGAGCGTGCCCACCGGTTCGCGGAACGGTACGGGGAGACGCTCAACCGGCGGCGGGCCGCGATCGGCCTGCCGCCGGTGGAGGACGTCTTCGGCTACGGCCACGGCGACCGGCCCATCCTGTCGGCGGACCCGGTCCTCGCCCCGCTGCAGCCGGACGTCGACGCCGTGCAGACCGGCGCGTGGATCCTGACCGACGACCGGCCGCTTCCCCCGGAGCTGGAGGCGTTCCTGGCCGCCGGCCCACCGCCGGTGCACGTGGGTTTCGGCAGCTCGTCCGGGAAGGGGATCGCCGACGCCGCGAAGATCGCCGTCGAGGTGAGCCGTGCCCACGGCCGCCGGGTGATCCTCTCCCGAGGGTGGACCGATCTGCTCCTGCCCGACGACCGGGAGGACTGTTTCGCCATCGGCGAGGTGAACTTCCAGGCGCTGTTCCCCCGGGTGGCCGCCGTCATCCATCACGGCAGCGCGGGCACGGAACACGTGGCCACGCGGGCGGGCGTCCCCCAGCTCGTGATCCCCCGGAACACCGACCAGCCGTACTTCGCCGCCAGGGTTGCCGATCTGGGGATCGGTGTGGCGCACGACGGCCCGACGCCGACCTTCGAGTCCCTGTCGGCCGCGCTCACCACGGTCCTGGCGCCGGAAACGCGCGCGCGGGCGCGGGCCGTGGCGGCCATGGCCCAGACCGACGGCGCGGCGGCGGCCGCGGATCTGGTGCTCGCCGCCGTCGGCGGGAACGAGCCCGCCGTTCCCGCGTGAACCATCAGCGACCGGACGCCGGCCAGGACCGGAGAAAACGGGGAAATACGTGATGCGTGTGTTGTTGTCGACCTGTGGGAGCCGCGGAGACGTCGAACCACTGGTGGCGTTGGCGGTGCGGTTGCGGGAGCGCGGCGCCGAGGTGCGGATGTGCGCGCCGCCGGACTGCGCGGATCGGCTGGCCGAAGTCGACGTGCCGCATCTGCCCCTCGGTGCGTCGGCGCGCCCGTCGGCCGGGCAGGCGAAACCCTTGACGGCCGAGGACATGCTCCGGTTCACGACCGAGACGATCGCCACGCAGTTCGAGCGGATTCCGGCGGCCGCCGAAGGATGCGCCGCGGTGGTGACGACCGGCCTGCTGGCCGCCGCCATCGGCGTGCGGTCGGTGGCCGAAAAGCTGGGCATCCCCTACTTCTATGGCTTCCACTGCCCGAGCTATGTGCCGTCGCCGTACTATGCGCCTCCGCCGCCCCTCGGCGAGCCGCCCGCACCGGACGGGACCGACATCCAGGCGCTGTGGGAGCGCAACAACCAGAGCGCCTACCGGCGGTACGGGGAGCCGCTCAACAGCAGGCGCGCCGCCATCGGCCTGCCGCCGGTGGAGGACATCTTCGGCCACGGCTACACCGATCACCCGTGGATGGCGGCGGACCCGGTACTGGCCCCGCTGCAACCCACGGATCTCGACGCCGTGCAGACCGGGGCGTGGATCCTGCCCGACGAACGACCGATTTCCGCTGAGCTGGAGGCGTTCCTGGACGCCGGCGCACCACCGGTGTACCTGGGGTTCGGCAGCCTTCGCGCCCCCGCCGACGCCGCGAAGGTGGCCATCGAGGCGATCCGTGCCCACGGCCACCGGGTGATCCTCTCCCGCGGCTGGGCCGATCTGGTCCTGCCCGACGACCGGGAGGACTGTTTCGCCATCGGCGAAGTGAATCAGCAGGTGCTGTTCCGCCGGGTGGCCGCCGTCATCCACCACGGCGGCGCGGGCACGACCCACGTGGCCACGCGGGCGGGCGTCCCCCAGATCCTGGTTCCCCAGATCGCGGACCAGCCCTACTACGCCGCCCGGGTGGCCGAACTGGGGGTCGGTGTGGCGCATGACGGCCCGACCCCGACCTTCGACACGTTGTCGGCGGCGCTCACCAAGGCCCTCGCTCCGGAAACGCGCGTGCGAGCGGAAGCCGTGGCGGAAACGGTCCAGACGGACGGGGCCGCGGTGGCCGCGGACCTGTTGTTCGCCGCGGTGACCGGGAACCAGCCCGCCGTTCCCGCCTGATCATCACCAGTACAGAGGAGACCGCATGTCGACCACTTCCCGGTGCCGCATCTGCGACGGCACCGTCACCGAGTTCATCGATCTCGGACGCCAGCCGCTTTCGGACGCGTTCGTGGTTCCCGGCGACGAGAAGAAGGAGTTCTTCTTCCGGCTCGCCACGGGGATCTGCGAGTCCTGCACGATGGTGCAGCTGATGGAAGAGGTCCCGAGGGACCTGATGTTCCACGAGGCGTACCCCTATCACTCGTCCGGTTCGTCGGTCATGCGCACGCATTTCCAGGAACTGGCCAAGCGCCTGCTGACCACGGAGCTGACCGGCGAGGACCCGTTCATCGTCGAGCTGGGGTGCAACGACGGCATCATGCTCAAGGCCGTGGCCGAAGCCGGGGTACGCCAGCTCGGTGTGGAACCCTCCGGCGGCGTCGCGGATCTGGCCGCGGCCAAGGGAATCCGCGTCCGCAAGGATTTCTTCGAAGAGGCGACGGCGGCCGACATCCGGGAGAACGACGGCCCCGCCGACGTGATCTACGCGGCCAACACCCTGTGCCACATCCCTTACATGGACTCGATCCTCAAGGGCGTCACGACGCTGCTGCGCCCGAACGGCGTGTTCGTGTTCGAGGACCCGTACCTCGGCGACATCGTGGAGCGCACGTCGTTCGACCAGATCTACGACGAGCATTTCTTCTTCTTCACCGCGCGCTCGGTCCAGGAGATGGCCCGGCGCAACGGTCTCGAACTCGTGGACGTCGAGCGCATCCCGGTGCACGGCGGCGAGGTCCGCTACACCCTCGCCCTCGCCGGGGCCCGTAAGCCTTCCTCGGCGGTGGCGGAACTCCTGGCGTGGGAGGCCGAGCGCAAGCTGGCGGAGTACGCCACGCTGGAACGCTTCGCCACCAACGTGAAGAAGATCAAGGAAGACCTGATCGCGCTGCTGACCAAGCTCCGCGCCGAGGGCAAGCGCGTCGTCGGCTACGGCGCGACGGCCAAGAGCGCCACGGTGACCAACTTCTGTGGCATTACCCCGGATCTGGTGGAGTTCATCTCGGACACCACCCCGGCCAAGCAGGGCAGGCTCAGCCCCGGACAGCACATCCCGGTTCGCGAGTACCAGGCGTTCGCCGGCGACCACCCGGACTACGCGCTGCTGTTCGCCTGGAACCACGCCGACGAGATCATGAACGCGGAGCAGGCCTTCCGCGACGCCGGCGGGCAGTGGATCCGGTACGTGCCGAACGTGCACGTGAGCTGATCGCCATGACCCGAGACCTCGGCACGGACCGGATCCTGGCGATCTCCCCGCACTTGGACGACGCGGTCCTGTCCTTCGGGGCGGGCCTCGCCCAGGCGGAACGGGACGGCGCGAAAGTGACCGTCCACACGGTGTTCGCCGGTACCGCGACGCCCCCGTTCTCACCGGCGGCGGACCGGCTGCACTCGATCTGGGGGCTGTCGCCGGACGAGGACGCGTCGCTGCGCCGCCGTGACGAAGACATCGCCGCACTCGGCCACCTGGGGGCCGAGTACCGGCACAGCCGGTTCCTCGACGCCATCTATCGCAAGGCGGCGGACGGCCGGTGGATGGCCGACAACGTGCCAGGACGGCAGAAACTGGCCATCGGACGGCTGTCACCGCAGGACGATCCGCTGTTCTCCGCGGTGCGGGAGGAAATCGCGTCGGTCGTCCAGGAGTGCGACCCGACGCTGATCCTGACCTGCGCGGCCGCCAGCGGGCATATCGACAACGAGATCACCCGGGACGCCACGCTGCTCGTCGCGCGGGAAAGGGAGATCCCGGTGCGGCTGTGGGAAGACCTCCCGCACGCGATGTTCGCTCAGGGGGAAGCCGAACTCCCGGAAGGATTCCGGCTCGGCGCCCCCGAATTCGCCTCGGTCGAGGCGGACGCGCGGGCGCGGAAATTCGAGGCCCTACTGCGCTATCCGACGCAGATGCGGATGCTCCACGGGCCGGACAAGGATCTTTTCGCGCAGTTGGACGGGCACGCCGGGAAGAACGGCGTGCGGTCCGGGTACGGCGAAATGACCTGGCCGGTCGTCGTCCGCGAAGAAAACGGCTGAATCGGGCCTGAGACGAATGTCGACCTGGAGGTTGTCCTGATGACCGATCAACTGGACCGCGGCCCGGCGCGGACCGCGCACGCCGATGTCGTCCTGGCCTCGGCGGGTGACCGGGGCGTTCTGTGCGATTTCTACGACGAGGCGGGCTCGGACACCTATCGGGATTTGATCCAGGACGCCGACGGCACCCCGGAAACGCGGGAATTCGCGGCCCGTCTTCCCGAGGATCCGGGGCCCGTGCTGGAGCTGGCGGCCGGAATGGGCAGGCTGACGTTCCCTTTCCTGGAGCTCGGCTGGGAGATGACCGCACTGGAGCTGTCGGCGACGGTGGTCACCGCTTTCCGGAAGCGGCTGGCGGAATCGCCGTCGGAGCTCCGAGAGCGGTGCACAGTGGTTCAGGGGGACATGAGCGCCTTCGCGTTGGGCGAGCGTTTCGGCGCGGTGGTCATCAGCTCGGGTTCGATCAACGAACTCGGCGAGGCCGACCGGAAGGGCCTGTACGCGTCGGTTCTCGAGCATCTGCGGCCCGGCGGGAAGTTCCTGCTCAGCCTGGAATTGACGAAGCCCGTCGAAGCGGAGCCGGTGGAGCGCAGCCAGGAGCTGACCGGCCGGAGCGGCAGGAGGCACGTATTGCACGTGAAGATCCTGCCGTCGGAGGAGCTCCAGGAGATCACCATCCACCCCGCCGACGAGACCGCGGATCCCTTCGTCGTCTGCACGCATCGCCGGAGGCTCTTCACGGTGGACCGGATCGCGCGGGAACTCGGGCAGGCCGGCTTCGACGTCGTCGCGCGGGAACCGTTCGCCTCCACCGGCACCGGTCGTGACGACATGGTGCTGGTGGAGGCGATCCCGCGAGAGGTCACGGCAGACGCGAAGTGATGAGCGCGGCGAGCCTGCTCACGCCCTCCTCGATCAGCTCCGGCGTGAGCAGGCTGATGGACAGCCGGAGCTGGTTGAACCCGTCCTTCCCGCCGTAGAAGTGATGCATCGGGGTGAACAGCACACCGTGGTCGCGGGCGGCGTCCGCCAGCAGCTCGTCGTCGACGATGAAGGGCACGGTGACGGTGACGAAGAACCCGCCCGTCGGGGTGTTCCAGCGGACCCCGGGGCGGTCGCCGAGCCTGCGGTCGAGCTCGCTCAGCGTCAGCTGGAGATTCCGCTGGTAGATCGCGGTTTCCCGGACGTTGGCCTTGGTCAGGCTGTAGTCGTTGAGCAGCAGCTTCCCGGCGATCACCGCCTGCGCGATGGGCGAGGTGTTCACGGTGAGCATGCCCTTGAGCTTCGAGAGCTGGTCGGCGTACAGGCCACCGCCCGCCACCCGCTGATCCGCCACCGCGTAGCCGACCCGGGCGCCGGGCATGCCGGTCTTGGCGAAGGATCCGATGTAGACCACGTTCCCCGACCGGTCGAGCGCTTTCAGCGTGGGGAGGCGCTCGGCGCCGAAGAGCCCGTACGCGTTGTCTTCCAGCAGAAGGATCCCGTGGGCCGCGGCGACTTCGAGCAGCCGGTGGCGGGACGGCAGATCCATGCTGGTGCCGGTGGGGTTGGCGAAGTTGGGCGTCACGTAGCAGGCCCGCACCCGCATGCCCTGTTCGTCGGCGCGCTTCAGCTGGAGGACGAGATCCTCGGGGTCGATGCCGTTCTCGCCGGACCGGACCGGCCAGACCGGCGTGTCGGTGAGCAGCGCCGCCCCGGTCAGGCCGACGTAGGTGGGCGCCGGGGCGAGCAGCACGTCCCGCTCGTTCGCCCGCAGGGTGCGGAGCACCAGGAACATGGCCTCCTGGGCGCCGACGGTGACGACCACCGATTCCGGGGCGGCGTCGATGTTCTCGTCCTCGGCCAGGTTGCGGGCGATGATGTCGGCGATGATGCCCTTCGTGGTGCCGTATTGGAAAAGCGCGCGGGTGACGCCGGCCTCGTCCACTTTCCGATCGCGCCGGAGATGCTCGCAGTACGCGTCGAGATAATCGTGAATGAGCCGGATGTCGAAAAACTCTTCGTATGGCCGTCCTGCCGCCATGGAAATGGCCACAGGGTATTCGTCGATCAGTTCATTGAGCAGATTCATCGACGAGATGGCCGGATCGGTGAGCGATCCGTGCAGCGTTTCCATGTCCAAATGGGTGGACAAAACGTTCGAATCCATAAATGCTAGGATTTCCACCCGGTGGCGAAGTGTCAAGCGGGGGTGTGGACGCGATTCGGTGCCGATTTTCCGCCATGTCCAGTGCTGATTCCTTCCGAATAACGGATCTCCGAAGGTACGGTCACCGCAGTGCGCCGCGTAGCCGGGGATCGCACGTTCCACATCAGACGGAAACCGGTGGCCCGGGTGATTCGCGGCCGCCATGTCGCTGCGCGCCGTGGCTGTGCGGTGAGCGGGGAAGGACCATCATGCTGATGACAACCGAGAACGGGATCCGGTTGTCTTACCACGATCAGGGCAACGGCCCGGCCGTCCTGTTGCTGACCGGCACCGGCGCGCCGAGTTCCGTCTGGGATCTGCACCAGGTTCCCGTGCTCCGCGCCGCCGGATTCCGCGTGATCACCATGGACAACCGCGGGATCCCGCCGAGCGACGAGGGCACGGACGGGTTCACCATCGACGACCTCGTCGCGGACGTGGCGGCGCTGATCGACTACCTCGACGCCGTGCCGTGCCGCGTGATCGGCACGTCGATGGGTTCGTACGTCGCGCAGGAGCTGGCACTCGCCCGTCCGGAACTGCTGGACTCGGTCCTGTTGATGGCGGCCTGCGGCAAGAGCAGCCTCGTCCAGCGAGAACTCGCGGAAGGCGAAGCGAAGCTGATCGAACAAGGCATCGAGCTGCCACCGGCCTTCCTCGCCGCCGTCCGGGCCATGCACAACCTGGGACCCGCGACCCTCGCCGACGACGACCTCGCCGGCGACTGGCTCGACCTGTTCGCCGCGGCGGGATCCTGGGGGCCGGGTGTGCGGGAGCAGCTGCTGCTGAGCGCGTTGCCCGACCGCCTCGAGGCCTACCGCTCGATCAAGGTGCCCTGTCACGTCGTCTCGTTCGAACACGACCTCGTGGCGCCGCCGTCCGCCGGACGCGAGCTGGCGGACGCGATCCCCGGCGCGACCCACCGCACGATTCCCGGGTGCGGGCATTTCGGCTACCTGGAGAACCCGGAGGCGGTGAACCGGGAGCTGATCCGGTTCCTCCGCACCGAATCCCGTGAGACTTTGGGGGAGACCGCATGACCGTTTTTTCGGCGGCCACGACACCGGCCCTGTTCGAGGCGACCGCAGCCGTGCTGCCGGATCGGCCGGCGGTGGCGATGGACACCACCACACTCACCTACGCCGAACTCAACGGCGAAGCCAACCGGCTCGCGCGACGGCTCGTGGCGCACGGCGTGGGCCCGGAGCGGCTGGTCGCGCTGGCCATGCCGAGGTCGATCGAGTTCGTCATCGCGATCCTGGCCGTGCACAAGGCGGGCGCCGCGTACGTGCCGGTCGACCCGGACTATCCGGAGGAACGCAAACGCCACATGCTGGACGACACGGCGGCGCAGCTCGTGCTGTGCCTGCCGGGGCAGGAAGTGCCCGGTGACGGCGTCGTCCTGAGCGTGGAACGGGAACCGGGGCTGTCCGAGCCGAACCTGGACGACGGGGACCGCCTCGGCCCGTTGCTGCCCGACCATCCCGCGTACGTCATCTACACCTCGGGCTCGACCGGGAAACCGAAGGGCGTGCTGGTCACGCATCGCGGGATCCCGAACCTGGCCGACGACTACGTGCGCCGCCAGGAACTGGTGCCGGACAGCAGGTTGCTGGCCTTCGCCTCGCCGAGCTTCGACGCCGCGGTCGCCGAGTTCTGGCCGATCTGGCAGGCCGGTGGCTGTCTCGTGCTGGCCTCCGCGCCGGACCTGGTCCCTGGCGAGCCGCTCGGGAGGCTGGTGCGAGAGCAGGGGATCACCCACATCACGCTGCCGCCGTCGGCGCTGGCGCCACTGGAGGAGGCGGGCGGCCTGCCCGCCGGGCTGACCCTCCTGGTGGCGGGCGAGGCGTGCCCGGCGCCGGTGGCCAAACGCTGGTCCATGGACCGCGTGATGATCAACGCCTACGGCCCCACCGAAGTCACCGTGGCGGTGACCGCGAGCGAGCCGCTGTCCGGTGAGGAGACCCCGCCGATCGGCAGGCCGATCACCGGTGTGCGCACCTATGTCCTGGACGAACTGCTCCGGCCCGTCCCGGACGGGGACGTGGGCGAGCTGTACACGATGGGTCCCGGCCTCGCCCGCGGATATCTCAGGCGGCCCGCCGCGACCGCGGAGCGGTTCCTGCCGGATCCGTTCGGCGAACCGGGCGGGCGCATGTACCGCACCGGCGACCGGGTGCGGCGGCGTCCGGACGGCCAGTTCGTCTTCGTCGGCCGCGTCGACGACCAGGTGAAGGTCCGCGGTCACCGGATCGAACCGGGCGAGGTGGAGTCCGCCTTGCTCGCCGTGGACAAGGTGGCCCAGGCGGTGGTGACCGCGCACGACAACCGGCTCGTCGCCTACGTCGTCGGCACCGGGGGCGAACGCGTGACGGCCGAAGAGCTCCTCCCGCCCCTGCGGGAGCGGATGCCGTCCTACCTGGTCCCCGACGTGGTCGTCAGCCTGCCGAGACTGCCGGTCTCGCCGAACGGCAAGGTCGACCGGACCGCCCTGCCCACCCCGGAAGAGGAGAGCGCCGAGCGCGCGGCGTCGGGACGGGCGCCGAGCACACCGACGGAAATCCTTCTCGCCGAACTGTTCGCCGACGTGCTCGGTGTCGCCAGTGTCGGGGTCGAGGACAGCTTCTTCGAGATCGGTGGTCATTCGCTGCTCGCGACCCGGGTGGTGAGCCGGATCCGCGAAAGCCTGAAGATCCGGCTGAGAGTGCAGGCCTTCTTCGACGCGCCGACCGTGGCACAGCTCGCCAAGGTGCTCGACGGCGCACTCACCTGACCTGGAGAACTTCATGCAGACGACGAAAACCGTCGACCTCGGCGATCCCGATCTGTACACCACCCTCGACCGTCACACCCGCTGGCGCGAGTACGCGGCGGAAGACGCGATGGTGTGGAGCGAACCGGGCAGTTCACCCGGCGGCTTCTGGTCGGTGTTCTCGCACCGGGCGTGCGCCGCGGTGCTCGGCCCGTCCGCCCCGTTCACCTCCGAGTACGGGATGATGATCGGCTTCGACCGCGAGCACCCGGACAATTCCGGGGGCCAGATGATGGTGGTGTCCGAACAGGACCAGCACCGCAAACTGCGGAAGCTGGTCGGACCGCTGCTTTCCCGGGCGGCGGCGCGGAAACTGTCGGACCGGGTGCGGACCGAGGTGCGCGGCGTGCTCGACCGGGTGCTCGACGGCGAGGTGTGCGACGTCGCCGCGGAGATCGGCCCGCGTATCCCCGCCGCGGTCGTCTGCGAGATCCTCGGCGTGCCCGCCGAGGACCAGGACATGCTCATCGACCTGACCAATCACGCGTTCGGCGGCGAGGACGAGCTGTTCGACGGGATGACGCCGCGTCAGGCGCACACCGAGATCCTTGTCTACTTCGACGAACTGATCAGCGCTCGCCGCGCGAACCCCGGCGACGACCTCGTCAGCACGTTGCTGTCCGACGGCGAACTCTCGATCGACGACGTGGTGCTCAACTGCGACAACGTGCTGATCGGCGGCAACGAGACCACCCGGCACGCGATCACCGGCGCGGTGCACGCTTTCGCCGCCGTGCCGGGACTTCTGGACCGGGTGCGGGACGGCGACGTCGACGTCGACCCCGTCGTGGACGAGGTGCTGCGCTGGACCTCGCCCGCGATGCACGTGCTACGCGTGACGACCGGCGAAGTCACGCTCAACGGCCGCGACCTCGAAGCCGGTACGCCGGTGGTCGCGTGGCTGCCCGCCGCGAACCGGGATCCCGCCGTGTTCGAGGAACCGGACACGTTCCGGCCGGGGCGGAAACCCAACCGGCACATCGCTTTCGGGCACGGCATGCACCACTGCCTCGGCTCCGCGCTCGCGCGGATCGAGCTGGCGGTCGTGCTGCGGGAGGTGGCCGGCCGGGTGTCACGCGTGGAGCTGGAGAAGGAACCGGCCTGGCTGCGCGCGATCGTCGTGCAGGGGTACCGGGAACTCCCGGTGCGGTTCACCGGACGCTGAGTCCTATGTGGACGTAAGTGTCAAGCGGACACCGTTGATGCACAAAGGGATGCGGGCCATCCTGTGATCGAGGGTTACATCTATTCCACGGAGGAATGCCTTGTCTGCTCAAGAAAGCACGCAGAATTTCGAGATCGACTATGTGGAAATGTACGTCGCCAACCTCGAGGCGGCCGCGTCCGGCTGGATGGACAAGTACGGCTTCTCCGTCACCGCCACCGACCGGTCGGCCGACCACCGGAGCGTGACGCTGCGGCACAGCGCGATCGCGCTGGTGCTGACCGAGCCGCTGTCGGACCGGCACCCCGGGGCGACCTACCTGCAGACCCACGGTGACGGGGTCGCCGACATCGCGCTGCGCACCCCCGACGTGGCCGCCGCTTTCGAGGCCGCGGTGAAGGCGGGCGCGGAACCCGTCCGCGAGCCGGAGAAGCGGGCGGACTCGGTCGTCACGGCCACCGTCAGAGGGTTCGGCGATGTCGTGCACACCCTGATCCAGAGCGACGCCGCCGAGGAGACCCCGCGCGGCAAGGGCGGCGTGGAGCTGGGCGTGATCGACCACTTCGCGGTCTGCCTCAACGCCGGCGACCTCGGCCCCACGGTGGCGTTCTACGAGCGCGCGCTCGGTTTCAAGCAGATCTTCGAGGAGCACATCGTGGTCGGCGCGCAGGCGATGAACTCCACCGTCGTGCAGAGCACGTCGGGCGCGGTCACCCTCACCCTGATCGAGCCGGACAAGACCGCCGACCCCGGCCAGATCGACGACTTCATCAAGGAGCACCACGGGTCCGGCGTCCAGCACATCGCCTTCACCAGCCCGGACGCGGTCCGCGCGGTCAAGGAGCTTTCCGCGCGCGGCGTGGAATTCCTGAAGACCCCGGACGCCTACTACGACCTGCTCGGCGAGCGGATCGAGCTGGAGACGCACTCGCTGGACGATCTGCGCGAGACGAAGCTGCTCGCCGACGAGGACCACGGCGGCCAGCTGTTCCAGATCTTCACCGCCTCCACGCATCCGCGTAAGACGATCTTCTTCGAGATCATCGAGCGCCAGGGCGCCGGCACGTTCGGCAGCTCGAACATCAAGGCCCTGTACGAAGCCGTGGAGCTGGAGCGCACCGGGCAGAGCAAGCTCGGCCCCGTCCGTCGATGACCCACGTCTGTCTCGACGACCTCGAGCGCGCGGCACGCGATGTCCTCTCCGGCGAGAACTGGGATTTCCTCGCCGGGGGCAGCGGCGCGGAAGCCTCCTTGGAGGCCAACCGCGCCGCGCTCGAGCGGATCTTCGTGATCCCCCGGGTATTGCGTGAGCTGACCGGTGGCACCGTCGAGGCCGAACTCCTCGGCGGTCGCGCCGCGCTGCCGCTGGCGGTCGCGCCCGTCGCGTACCAGCGGTTGTTCCACCCCGAAGGCGAGCTCGCCGCGGCACGCGCCGCCCGGGACGCGGGCGTGCCGTACACCATCTGCACGCTGAGCAGTGTCCCGCTGGAGGAGATCGCGGCCGTCGGCGGACGGCCGTGGTTCCAGCTGTACTGGCTGCGGGACGAGAAACGCTCGCTCGACCTCGTCCGCCGCGCGGAGGACGCCGGCTGCGAGGCGATCGTGTTCACCGTCGACGTGCCGTGGATGGGACGACGGCTGCGGGACATGCGGAACGGCTTCGCGCTGCCGGATTCCGTGACCGCGGCCAATTTCGACGCCGGGGCGGCCGCGCACCACCGCACTCGCGGCCGGTCGGCGGTGGCGGAGCACACCGCGCGCGAATTCGCCCCGGCCACTTGGGAATCCGTCGAAGCGGTCCGTGCGCACACGGATCTCCCGGTGGTGCTCAAAGGAATCCTCGCGGTCGAGGACGCGAGCCGCGCCGTCGACGCGGGCGCCGCCGGGATCGTGGTGTCCAACCACGGAGGCAGGCAGTTGGACGGCGCCGTGCCGGGGATCGAGATGCTGGGCGAGATCGCCGCCACCCTTTCCGGCTGGCCGGGCGAACTGCTGCTCGACGGCGGGATCCGCGGTGGCGGCGACATCCTCAAGGCGATCGCGCTGGGGGCGTCGGGTGTCCTGGTCGGACGGCCCGCCATGTGGGGGCTCGCCGCGGGCGGGGAGGACGGCGTCCGGCAGGTGCTCGACCTGCTCGCCGTCGAATTCCGGAACGCGCTGGGCCTCGCGGGCTGCGACTCGGTGGACGCGGCCCGGCGGCTGGGCACGAAGGTCTCCCGCCGCGGCTGACGCCGTTGCCGTTCTTACCCGAAGGAGGAAGGTGCTTCTCTCGCTCCCGGCGCCGGTCGCCCCGATCGCCGCCCACAGTCTCCTGCTGTTCTTGCTGCAGGTCGGTTCGCTGCTCCTGCTCGCCGTCGTCTTCGGGCGGCTGGCCGCCCGGTTCGGGATGCCCGCCGTGGTCGGCGAACTGCTGGTCGGGGTGCTTCTCGGCCCGTCGTTGCTGGCGTGGGCCGCACCGGGGCTGCACGGGTGGCTTTTCCCCGCCGTCACCGAGCAGTACCACCTTCTCGACGCCGTCGGGCAGATCGGTGTCATCCTGCTGGTCGGTTTCACCGGTATGCAGATGGACATGGGCCTGCTCCGGCGGCGGCGTGCCGCGGCGGCCGGAGTGGGCCTCGGCGGCCTCATCGTCCCGCTCGGACTGGGCATCGGCGCGGGTTACGTACTGCCCAAGATGCTGATCCCCGAAGGCACGGACAGCACCGTCTTCGCGCTTTTCCTCGGCGTGGCGTTGTGCGTCAGCGCCATCCCGGTCATCGCCAAGACGCTGATGGACATGAAACTGCTGCACCGCAACGTCGGGCAGCTCACGCTGGCGGCCGGCGCGATCGAAGACGCCTTCGGCTGGTTCATGCTGTCGGTCGTCAGCGCGATGGCGGTCACCGCCGTGTCCGCGGGTGCCGTGCTGATCTCGCTCGGCTATCTGGTCGGCGTCGTCGTCTTCGCCCTCACCATCGGCAGGCCGCTGGTCCGGGGCGTCATGCGCACCGCGGCCCGATCCGACGGTGCGGGGCTCACCGTCTCCGCCGCCGTCATCCTGATCTTCCTGGCCTCGGCCGGGACGCAGGCCCTCGGTCTGGAGGCGATCTTCGGTGCCTTCCTCTGCGGCATCCTGATCAACACCGCGGGCAAGGTGGATCCCGTCAAACTGGCTCCGCTGCGCACCGTCGTCCTTGCGGTCTTCGCGCCGATCTTCTTCGCCACGGCCGGATTGCGGATGGATCTCACCGCGCTGATCCGCCCGCAGGTCCTGCTCACCGGGCTCGCGGTGCTCGCGCTGGCCATCATCGGCAAGTTCGTCGGCGCGTACGCCGGCGCCCGGATCAGCGGCTTGAACAAATGGGAGGGGCTCGCGCTCGGCGCGGGACTGAACGCGCGGGGTGTCATCGAGATCGTGGTCGCCATGGTGGGGCTGCGGCTGGGCATTCTCAGCGTCGAGATCTACACGATCATCATCCTCGTCGCGATCGTCACTTCGCTGATGACGCCGCCGATCCTGCGGTTCGCGATGAAGCGGGTGGAACAGACCGCCGAGGAGGAGGTGCGGGAGACCGAGCACCGGGCTTGGGCCGCGGAACCGGTGAAGAACGAGCAGGAACATTCGCTCTAGCGCCCCGCTGCTCTCGGGCTGAAGGCTCCCTTCACCGCGTCTGATGCGACGAAAGGAGCCTTCACCACGGCCGCCGGCCGAACCCGGCACGCAACGGGATTGGACGATCTGGACCGTTCCGCCGGACCGAAGCTACCTTCCCTCCGATCGAGGGCGGAACGCCACGTCGGCGGTGTTGCGAAAGCCACTTTCGCAACCTTCAACGTTGCGAAAGTGGCTTTCGCAACGCTCTTCCTCTTCCTCTGCCTTGGCCGTTGCCGTCGAGTGTGGGCTTAAGGCTCCCTTCACCGCGTCTGATGCGACGAAAGGAGCCTTCACCACAGCCGCCGGCCGAACCCGGCCCGCGACGGGATTGGACGATCTGGACCGTTCCGCCGGACCGAAGTTACCTTTCCGTCAGGGCGCGGAGCGTAGGAAGCGAAATTTCCGTTGGCACGCAAAGGGGATAGACGGCCATGACAAGGAGTCCTTCGACGCTGGTGCGCCCCCGCGACGGCCAGGATCACGCGGACCGTGTCGCCTTGTCCGCCGCGACCACCGATGGCGTGCACATGCGGACCGCCGACGTCCGCGCGTGGATCGCCGAACGCCGTGAGGCCAACGTCTTCCACGTCGAACGCATTCCGTTCGCCGCGCTGGACCAATGGGGTTTCGAGGACGGGACCGGCAACATCGCGCACCGGAGCGGACGGTTCTTCACCATCGAAGGGCTGCACGTGGTCGAGGCCGACGGCCCGCACGGCGACGGTCCCTACCGCGAATGGCAGCAGCCCGTCATCAAACAGGCCGAAGTCGGCATCCTCGGCATCCTGGCCAAGGAGTTCGACGGCGTCCTGCATTTCCTGATGCAGGCCAAGATGGAGCCGGGGAATCCCAATCTGGTCCAGCTGTCTCCGACCGTGCAGGCCACGCGCAGCAATTACACCAAGGCGCACGGCGGCACGAACGTCAAGCTGATCGAGTACTTCGCGCCGCCCGACCCCGAGCGGGTCATCGTCGACGTGCTTCAGGCGGAGCAGGGATCGTGGTTCCTCCAGAAGTCCAATCGCAACATGATCGTCGAGACCGCCGACGAAGTGCCGCTGTGGGACGACTTCTGCTGGCTCACCCTCGGGCAGATCGCGGAGCTGATGCACGAGGACGAGACGATCAACATGAACGCCAGGAGCGTGCTGTCGTGCCTGCCGTACCACGACAAGGCTCCCGGCGCGATGTTCTCCGACGTCCAGCTCCTGTCGTGGTTCACGAACGAGCGGTCGCGGCACGACGTGCGCGCCCGCCGCATCCCGCTCAAGGACGTCCGCGACTGGAAGCGGGGTGCCGAGGCGATCGAGCACGAGGACGGCCGCTACTTCAGGGTCCTCGCGGTCGCGGTGAAAGGCAGCAACCGCGAGAAGGTCACCTGGACCCAGCCGTTGATCGAATCCGTCGGGATGGGCCTCGTCGCGTTCCTCATGCGTGACTTCGGCGGCGTTCCGCACGTCCTGGCGCACGCCCGCGCCGACGGCGGGTTCCTGGACACGGTCGAGCTGGCGCCGACCGTCCAGTGCACGCCGCAGAACTACCTGCATCTGCCCGCCGAGCAACGGCCGCCCTTTCTCGACCTGGTCCTCGGCGCCCCGCGATCACGGATCCGTTACGAGGCGGTACATTCCGAAGAAGGCGGCCGCTTCCTCAGCGTCCAGGCGCGTTATCTGGCGATCGAGGCGGACGACACGGTCGAGCCTCCGCCCGGCTACGCCTGGATCACTCCGGGGCAGCTCACCGCACTCACCCGGCACGGGCACTACGTCAACGTCGAGGCCCGTACGCTGCTCGCCTGCCTCAACGCCGCGGCCGCGCAGCCACGGGGCGGTGCCTGAATGAAGACGATCACCGTCCTCGGCGCGTCGGGTTTCGTCGGCTCCGCCGTCGTGCGCGCGCTGGCGCGGCGGCCGGTCCGGGTGCGGGCGGTGGCGCGCAGGCGGCTCACGCCCCCGCCCGGCCGGGCCGAGATCACCGCCGTCGCCGCCGATCTCACCGACCGCGCCGCGCTCGCCGGCGCGGTCGCCGGCTCGGACGCGATCGTGCACCTGCTGCTCGGTGACGGCGGCTGGCGTGGCGCGGAGGGCGCCGAACGCGTGAACGTGGGAGTCCTCCGGGACCTCGTCGAGATCGCCGGCGGTGGCGACGGGCCGCCTCCGGTGGTGGTGTTCGCCGGAACCACCGCGCAGGTCGGGGTGCCGCCGCGGGAACCGCTCGACGGGACCGAACCGGACCACCCGGCGACTCCTTACGACGCCCAGAAACTCGAAGCGGAACAACTCCTCAAGAAGGCCACCGCCGACGGCCTGGTGCGCGGGATCAGCCTGCGGCTGCCGACGATCTTCGGCGAGACCGCGGCCGAGGGCGCGAACCACGACCGCGGCGTGGTGTCCACCATGGCGCGGCGGGCGCTCGAAGGACTACCGCTCACCGTCTGGGGCGACGGCACGGTGCGACGCGACCTGGTGCACGTCGACGACGTCGCCTCGGCGTTCATGGCCGCACTGGACCATCCGGATTCCCTGGTGGGCGGGCACTGGCTGATCGGTGCCGGTCGAGGGGACCGGCTGGGCGAGGTCTTCCGGCTCGTCGCGAAGGAGATGTCCGAGCACACGGGGAAAAGCCCGGTGGAAGTGTCCTGTGTGGAGCCTCCGGCGCACGCGCCCGAGACGGATCTCCGGAGCATCACCATCGATTCCACGCCGTTCCGTGCGGTCACCGGCTGGCGCCCGGAGATCTCGCTGCCCGAGGGAGTGCGCCGCACCGTCGCCGCTTTGACGTCATCAGTTCAGGGAAGGGTTCACACATGACCACGCGCGTATGGGACTACCTCGCCGAATACGGTGCCGAGCGGGCCGATCTGCTCGACGCGGTCGAGACGGTCTTCAACTCCGGGCAGCTCGTGCTCGGCGCGAGCCTGCGCGGCTTCGAGTCGGAATTCGCCGCGTACCACGGCGTCGGGCACTGCGCCGGTCTCGACAACGGGACGAACGCGATCAAGCTCGCCCTGCAGGCGCTGGGTGTCGGGCCGGGCGACGAGGTGATCACCGTGTCCAACACCGCGGCACCGACCGTGGTCGCCATCGACGGGACCGGGGCCACCCCGGTCTTCGTCGACGTCCGCGAGGAAGACTTCCTGATGGACACCGGCCTGGTCGAGGCCGCGATCACCGAACGCACCAAATGCCTGCTGCCCGTGCACCTGTACGGCCAGTGCGTGGACATGGCCCCGCTGAAGGCGCTCGCCGCGAAGCACGGACTGTCCCTTTTGGAGGATTGCGCCCAGGCGCACGGAGCCCGGCAGAACGGGACGATCGCGGGGACGTTCGGCGACGCGGCCGCGTTCTCCTTCTATCCCACCAAGGTTCTCGGCGCGTACGGCGACGGCGGCGCGGCCATCACCTCCGACGAAGCGGTGGACCGGCGGCTGCGGCGGTTGCGCTACTACGGGATGGAAGAGCGTTACTACACGGTGGAAACGCCCGCCCACAACAGCAGGCTGGACGAGGTGCAGGCGGAGATCCTGCGGCGCAAGCTCAAGCGGCTCGACGCGTACACGGCGGGCCGCCGGGCCGTCGCCGAACGCTATGTCGAGGGCCTCGGCGACACCGACCTGAAGCTTCCGAAGACCACGCCCGGCAACGAGCACGTGTACTACGTGTACGTGGTGCGGCACCCGCGACGCGACGAGATCATCGAGCGGCTCAAGGCGTACGACATCCACCTGAACATCAGCTACCCGTGGCCGGTGCACACCATGACCGGGTTCGCCCACCTCGGCTACGAGAAGGGCTCCCTGCCGGTCACCGAGAAGCTGGCCACCGAGATCTTCTCGCTGCCGATGTATCCCGCGCTTTCCCCCGATCTGCAGGACAAGGTCGTCCACGCCGTCCGCGAAGTGCTGTCCAGCCTCTGATCACGCCGACCACGGGAGTACCTGTGCAAGCACGCGAACTGGCCGTCGAAGGCGCGATCGAGTTCACCCCCAAGGTCTTCCCCGACGATCGCGGCCTGTTCCTCTCGCCATTCCAGGAAGAGGCGTTCACCGAAGCGCACGGCGGCCCGCTCTTCCGGACGGTGCAGACGAATCACAGCAGCTCCAAACGCGGAGTGGTGCGGGGCATCCACTACACCACGACGCCGCCGGGCACCGCGAAGTACGTCTACTGCGCGAGCGGTCAGGCGCTGGACATCGTGGTCGACCTCCGGGTCGGCTCGCCGACGTTCGGGAAATGGGACGCGGTCCTGCTGGACCAGCGTGACCACCGCGCGATGTACTTCCCCGTCGGCGTCGGCCACGCCTTCGTGGCGCTCGAAGACGACACCGTCATGTGGTACCTGCTCTCCACGGCCTACGACCCCGGGAACGAACTCGCCCTCTCGGTCCTGGATCCCGCGCTCGGCCTGCCCGTCGACCCCGGCGTCGAACCGATCCTGTCCGAACGCGACCAGGTGGCGATCACGCTCGCCGAGGCGGAACGACAGGGACTGCTGCCGGACTACGCCACCTGCGTGGAGATCGAACGGCGACTGTCCGAAGTGCCCCAGACCACCTGAAAGCCCACTGTCCACTCCAGACCAGAGAAAGGTGAGATCGATGCGCGCTGCGCGGTTCAAGCAGCTGCTCCGGAGCAAATTGAGAACATGGGGATGGATGTATCGATGACTGCCCTAGCCGAAACCACCGCGGACCTTGCCGTCCACAATGGATTGACCGAGATCACCCGATTCGCCGGCGTGGGCACCGCGGTGTCCGAGTCGTCCTACTCGCAGTCCGAGCTGCTCGAAATCCTCGACATCGAGGATCCGAAGATCCGCTCGGTCTTCCTGAACAGCGCCATCGATCGGCGTTTCCTCACCCTGCCGCCGGAGGGTCCCGGCGGAGCCCGCGCGGCCGAGCCGCAGGGCGACCTCCTCGACAAGCACAAGAAGATCGCCGTCGACATGGGTTGCCGTGCCCTGGAAGCCTGCCTGAAGTCGGCGGGAGCGACGCTTTCGGATCTGCGTCACCTGTGCTGTGTCACCTCGACCGGGTTCCTGACGCCCGGCCTGAGCGCGCTCGTCATCCGGGAAATGGGCATCGACCCGCATTGCAGCCGCTCGGACATCGTGGGCATGGGCTGCAACGCCGGTCTCAACGCGCTCAACGTGGTCGCGGGCTGGTCCGCGGCGCATCCCGGCGAACTCGGCGTCGTCCTGTGCAGCGAGGCGTGTTCCGCCGCCTACGCGCTGGACGGCACGATGCGGACCGCGGTGGTCAACAGTCTTTTCGGCGACGGATCCGCGGCGCTCGCGGTCGTCTCCGGCGACGGGCGCGTGCCGGGTCCGCGCGTCCTGAAATTCGCCAGCTACATCATCACCGACGCGGTCGACGCGATGCGCTACGACTGGGACCGTGACCAGGACCGGTTCAGTTTCTTCCTCGACCCGCAGATCCCCTACGTGGTCGGCGCGCACGCCGAAATCGTCATCGACCGGCTTCTGTCCGGGACGGGCCTGCGCCGCAGCGACATCGGCCACTGGCTGGTGCATTCGGGCGGGAAGAAGGTGATCGACGCCGTCGTCGTCAACCTCGGCCTGAGCCGGTACGACGTGCGCCACACCACCGGTGTGCTCCGCGACTACGGGAACCTCTCCAGCGGCTCCTTCCTCTTCTCCTACGAGCGGCTCGCCGACGAAGACGTCGCCCGCCCGGGGGACTACGGCGTGCTCATGACCATGGGGCCCGGCTCCACGATCGAAATGGCGCTTATCCAATGGTGACGAGTAACGAAAGCAAGGGCGAGCCGATGCTGCGCTTCGACGGATCCCGTCCGCTGTCCGCCGCGATCGTCGAGGAGATCGACGCGCTGTGCGATCGAGCCGAGGACGAGCGTGAACCCGGACCAGTCACCATCCACGTCACGGGCGCCCCGCCCGAGGGCTGGGCGAAGGGGCTGGCGGTCGGGCTCGTGTCCAAATGGGAGCGGGTCGTGCGCCGGTTCGAACGCCTCGGCAGGCTCACGGCCGCGGTGGCGTCGGGCGAATGCGCCGGAACGGCCCTGGACCTCCTTCTCGCCGCCGACATCCGGATCGCCGAACCGGGCACCACGCTGCGGCTCGCGTCGGCCGGCGGTGGCACCTGGCCGGGCATGACCGTGTACCGGCTCACCAAGCAGGCCGGAGCGGCGGGCATCCGCCGGGCCGTACTGCTCGGGGCGCCACTCGGGACGGAGCGCGCGCTCGCCCTCGACCTGATCGACGAGGTGTCCGAAGACCCGGCGAAGACGCTGGCCGAGCTGAACGTCGTCATGGACGGCGCCGAGACGGCGATCCGGCGGCAGCTGATCTTCGAAGCGGGCTCGACCACCTTCGAGGAGGCGCTCGGTTCCCACCTGGCCGCCGCGGACCGGGCCCTGCGGCGGGAAGCCAAGTCGTGACGACGGATCAAACCGCACTTTCGCCAGGGCTCGACCTCCGGGCCCTGGCGGGGGAGGCCCACCGGGTCGACGACGACGTCCGGACGCTGCGTGCGGCCTTCGTCGAGGCGCACGCCGAGGAGATCTACGCCGAACTCACCGGCGGCCGGACGCGGTACCTGCGGATGGACGAACTCGTCCGCGCCGCGGCGCTCGCCTTTCCGGGTCTGGTGCCGTCGGAGGAGCAGATGGCGGCCGAGCGTGCACGGCCGCAGGCGGAGAAGGAGGGGCGCGAGATCGACCAGGGCATCTTCCTGCGCGGGATCCTGCGCGCGCCGAAGGCGGGCCCGCATCTGCTCGACGCCATGCTCCGGCCCACCGCCAGGGCGCAGCGGCTGCTCCCGGAGTTCCTTGAAACCGGCGTCGTGCAGATGGAGGCCGTCCGGCTGGAGCGCCGGGACGGCGTCGCGCACCTGACCCTGTGCCGGGACGACTGCCTGAACGCCGAGGACGCCCAGCAGGTCGACGACATGGAGACCGCGGTCGACCTGGTGCTGCTCGACCCGTCCGTCCGGGTGGGACTGGTGCGGGGCGGGGTGATGAGCCACCCCCGTTACCTGGGGCGCCGGGTGTTCTGCGCGGGGATCAACCTCAAGAAGCTCAGCTCCGGCGACATCCCGCTGGTGGATTTCCTGCTGCGGCGGGAAACCGGGTACATCCAGAAGATCTTCCACGGTCTGCTGACGGAGAATTCCTGGCATTCGAGGTTCACCGGCAAACCCTGGGTGGCGGCCGTCGATTCGTTCGCCATCGGCGGCGGGACCCAGTTGCTGCTGGTCTTCGACCACGTGCTGGCGGCCTCCGACGCGTACCTCAGCCTGCCCGCGGCCAAGGAGGGGATCATCCCCGGCGTCTCCAACTTCCGGCTTTCCCGGATCGCCGGGCCGCGGGTGGCCCGGCAGGTGATCCTCGGCGGCCGCAAGCTCCGGGCGGACGAGCCGGACGCCCGCTCGATCGTCGACGAGGTCGTGCGGCCGGAGGAGGTGGACTCGGCCATCGACCGCGCGCTCGCCCGGCTCGACGGGGAAGCCGTCGCGGCCAACCGGCGCATGCTGAACCTTTCCGAGGAACCACCGGAGGAATTCCGCCGGTATATCGCCGAATTCGCGCTGCAGCAGGCCCTGCGCATCTACGGGGCGGACGTGATCGGCAAGGTGGACGGCTTCGCGGTGGGGTCGCGATGAACGGCGTCCGGTACGAGAAGAAGGACCACGTCGCCTACGTGACGATGGACCGGCCCGAGGTGCTGAACGCGATGGACCGGCGGATGCACGCGGAACTCGCCGGGATCTGGGACGACGTCGAAGCCGACGACGACGTCAGGGCGGTGGTCCTGACCGGGGCGGGGGATCGGGCGTTCTCCGTCGGGCAGGACCTCAAGGAACGCGCGCGGCTGACCGAGGAAGGCGTCGAGGCGTCGACGTTCGGCAGCGCCGGTCAGCCGGGCCATCCCCGGCTGACCGACCGGTTCACGCTGTCCAAACCGGTGGTCGCGCGTGTGCACGGCTACGCGCTGGGCGGCGGCTTCGAACTGGTGCTGGCGTGCGACATCGTCGTCGCTTCCGAAGAAGCGGTCTTCGGGTTGCCGGAGGTCCGTCTCGGGCTGATCGCCGGGGCGGGCGGCGTTTTCCGGTTGCCGCGCCAGCTTCCGCAGAAAGTGGCGATGGGTCATCTGCTGACCGGGCGCAGAATGGACGCGGCGACGGCACTGCGTCACGGCCTGGTCAACGAGGTCGTCCCGGTCGCGGAATTGGACCGGTGCGTCGCCGAATGGACGGACGATCTGGTGCGTGCCGCGCCGCTTTCGGTACGGGCGATCAAAGAGGCCGCGCTGAAGTCACTCGACCTCCCGCTCGAAGAAGCGTTCAAAACCTCGTATCCGTGGGAAGAACGGCGGCGGACGAGCGCGGACGCGAGTGAGGGCGCCCGCGCCTTCGCCGAGAAACGGGACCCGATCTGGACCGGTCGCTGAATCCGGGTTGGACCGTTGTTCCGCGTGGCGGATGGTGGAAGATTCGGGGCAGGAGAATTCTCGCTCGAGTAAATGCCGGGTTTGCTTCTTAGTTCACCCGAGACCGCCGGCCGGGCCGGGAAATCCCGGCTTTCCCGCCCCCGGTGCCGGCAGAAACCCTGGATATCTGTGATGACAACCATCGCCACGGTCGAACTCGACAACCAGCGCATCGACCGGATGGTCCCGCTGGTCACCCCCGCCCTGCTGCACCACGAACTGCCGCTCAGCGCGACCGCGGCCGACACGGTGCGCCAAGGCAGGGAAGACGTCCTCCGCGTCCTCGACGGCACGGACGACCGGCTGCTCGTGATCGCCGGGCCGTGCTCCATCCACGACCCCGCCGCGGCACTCGAATACGCCGACCGGCTCACCGCCCTGGCCGGCCGGTTCGCCGACGAACTCCTGATCGTCATGCGCGTGTACTTCGAAAAGCCGCGCACGGTCGGCGGCTGGAAGGGGCTCATCAACGATCCGCACCTCGACGGCACCGGCGACGTCAACCGCGGGCTGCGCATCGCGAGGGATCTGCTGCTCGAACTCGCCGAGGGCGGCCTGCCCGCCGCTTGCGAATGGCTGGACACCACCATCCCGGCGTACCTCGCCGACACCGTCTCGTGGGGCGCGATCGGCGCGCGCACCGTGGAAAGCCAGAACCACCGCATGCTGGCCAGTGGTCTGTCCATGCCGGTCGGGTTCAAGAACCGCCGCGACGGCGACGTCACCGTCGCGGTCGACGCGATCCGCGCCGCCGAAGCCCGGCACGTCGTCCCCGGCGTCGACCCCAGCGGGCTGCCCGCGATCCTGCACACCGTCGGCAACCCGGACTGTCACCTCGTGCTGCGCGGCGGCAACAGCGAGCCGAACCACAACCCGGCGTCCGTCCGCGCGGCGCTCACCACGCTGCAGAACGCGGGCCTGCCCCGCCGGGTCGTGATCGACGCCAGCCACGACAACAGCCGCAAGGATCACCTCCGGCAGGCCGTCGTCGCCGGCCAGATCGCCGAACAGATCAAGAACGGCCAGCGCGGCATCGTCGGCGTCATGCTCGAATCGAACCTCCAGGCCGGCCGCCAGGACCTCCACCCCGACCGGCCGCTCACCTACGGCCAGTCCATCACGGACGCCTGCATCGACCTCGCCGCCACCCAAGAGGTCCTGCAGACCCTCGCCACGGCCACCGCCACCCGCCGCTCCGGAGTGCGCTGATTTCGTGTGCGCCGTCCAATCACGCGTGATCGCCCTCCAATCACGCGAGATCCGCCTCCAATCACACGAGATCGCTATCCGATCACGTCGGCGCAGCCCATCGCGGCGTTCGGCGCCGTGTCGCCCAGGGTGCGTTCGAGATGCGCCTCGCCCCAGACCCTGACCCCTTCGACCACCGGCCTGCTCACCCCGTCGGTCCACGGCGGTTCCGTGACGGCTTCGGCGAGTTCCACGGCGACGACCAGCTTGGCGGCCGTCCGATCAAGGTGCGTTTCCTCGTTTTCCGGCAAGGCGCGGACGAAGCACGGTTCGAGCAGGCGTTCTCCGTCGACAGCGGGACGACTGGGTGGTGAGTGGGGAGGATTTGGGACGTTGAGCGTCCCTAATCTTCCCCACTCGGTAGCGAACCAGGTCGTACAAGCTTGATCAACGGAAGATCGGGGACGTTGAGTGTCCCCGATCTTCCGTTGATCAAGCTCCGAGACCGGCGCACCCTTCGACGATGTGGGAATCGGGACACTCAACGTCCCGATTCCCACATCGTCACCACCAGGCACACCAATCCTCGTGCCGGCCAGGTGATTCGAGCGTGGAGGATTCAGGACACTCAACGTCCCAAATCCTCCACACTCGACCCTGCCGTGGCGAGCATGCGAATCACATTCGCCCTGCTCGGGCGCGGGTACGTAAATACCTGCCCGTTCCAGCCCGAATCGCCACTCACGACCACCCCCTGTGCGGGGCCGGCCGTTTCGCGTGACTGATCGGACGACACGCGTGAGCCGATGGACGACTCGCGTGACTGGTTGGACGGCACAGAGAGTCGTCCCTCTGGACACGCGTGTCGTCCCGTTGATCACGCGCGCCGTCCAGCCGCGCACCGCGGTAGGAAACGCCATTCACCCTCGGCCGACGCCATCCAGCAAAGCCAGCTCCGCCTCGCTCAACCGCAGGCCGCCCGCCGCGACGTTCTCCGCCAGATGCCCGGGAACGCCGGTCCCGGGAATGGCGAGGACGTGCGTGCCCCGGTGCAGTGTCCAGGCGAGCCGGATCTGCGCCGGGGTCGCGTCGTGCGCCGCGGCGACCTTCGCGACCTCGGCCTCGCCACGAACCGGCCCGGGCGCGGCTCCCGGAATCGAGGTCGTCACGGCGAAGAACGGCACGAACGCGATGCCGAGTTCGCCGCACAGGTCGAGCAGGGCGTCGTCCTCGCGGTCGGTCAGGCCGTAGCGGTTCTGCACGCAGACCACGGGGGCGATCGACCTCGCTTCGGTCAGCTGGTCCGCCACGACGTTGGAGATGCCGAGGTGCCGGATCAGGCCCGCCTCGCGCAGCTCCGCCAGCGCGCCGAAATGCTCGGCCACCGAGCCGGGCTCCTTGCCCATCGCGGCACCCCAGCGCAGATTGACGACGTCGAGGTGGTCGAGGCCGAGTTGCCGGATGTTCTCCTCGACCTGGCCGCGCAGCTGATCCGGCCGGGCGAAGGAGAACTCGCCGTCACGCGACCGGCCCGCGCCGACCTTCGTGGTGATCACGAGGTCTCCGGGGTACGGCTGGAGCGCGGTGGCGATCAGCTCGTTCGCCGAACGCGTGGGCGTGAAGTAGAAGGAAGCCGTGTCGATGTGGTTGACGCCGAGTTCGATCGCGCGGCGCAGGACGGTGATCGCGTCCTCGCGGCTCTTGGGTTTCTCGTCCCAGGGCATCCCGGTCAGCCGCATCGCGCCGAGGCCGAGGCGGTTGACGGTGAGGTCGCCGAGCCGCCAGGTGTCGTGAAGGTTCGTCATATCCCTCAGCGTCGTGACGCGCCCGCTCGTAGTCAGAAAATGACAACAAGCTGCCACCTGGTCGCGCGGCTGGGGCAGTATCGGTGTCATGCGGACGAGTGATGCGGTGACGATCGTGCGCGGCGAGGAAGAGCTGTTCCGCCGGGTCGGGCACCTGTTCTCGACCGTGACGGACATGGCGTGCGCGGCCAACGACCTCGCGACCTGGGTCGCCGCCCACGGAGCCGGCGAGCTCGCCGAGCGCCGGGCGGGCCAGGTCCGGATCCGCAAGATCTACCGGGCCGGTCTGCTTCTCGACCCGGGCTCCGCGCAGGAGCTCGCCAGGGTCCGCGACCGGCACGGAGCCCAGGTCCGCATCTCCACCGAGGAGCTCAACGAGACGATCGTCATGGACGGCAGGCTCGTCATCCTCGCCGGTGACCTCACCGCCGGGCAGCGCGGCTACAGCGTCATCACCCAGCCCGAAACCGTGCAGGGCGTGATGTCGCTGTTCGAGGCGGCGTGGCGATCGGCGACCGAGCTCGCCGTCTTCGACGCGCGGGTGTCCGAGATCCGGCGGCTCGCGCCCGCGGTGCTGGACCTGCTCGGCAGCGGCGTCAAGGACGAGGCCGCCGCCCGGACCCTCGGCCTCGGCGTGCGGACCTACCGGCGCCGGGTGGCCGAGCTGATGGCCGCCCTCGGCGCCGAGTCCCGCTTCCAGGCCGGCGTCCGGGCGCGCGAACTCGGCTTGGTCTAGACGCCCGCCCAGTCCGGCAGCGGTTCGCAGGTCTCCCGCCAGGATGGCGGCAGGCCCTCGATACCGACACGGGTCGCGACGATGCCGCCGACGATGGCGCAGGTGGTGTCGACGTCGCCACCGGCGGCCGCCGTGGTCCAGAAGGCCTTCTCGTAGTCGTCGAGTTCGCGGGCCGCGACCCAGAGGGTGAACGGCACCGTGTCGTGGGCGCCGGTGTGGCTGCCGTTGCCCAGCTCCTGGGCGGCGGTCTCGGCCGAGGGCTCACCGGCCAGGCGGAGGGCGGCTCGGACGCCGTCGTGCACGCGGCCCGGTGGCACCCGCCGCAGCACCTGGCCGAGGAAGTCCTCCGGTGACGGCGGGTCCGGGGTGGCGGCCAGCGAGGCGGCGACCGCGACCGCGATGGCGCCGGCCACCCCGTCCGGATGGGTGTGGGTCACTTCGGCCGAAAGCGCGGCCTGACGCGCGGCCTCGTCGGGTTCGCCACCGAACCAGGCGCCGAGCGGCGCGACGCGCATCGCCGCGCCGTTACCCCAGGAACCCTGCCCGTCGAACAGATCCGCGACCAGTTCACGCCACGAGCCGCCCTCGCGGACGAGCCGCAGCAAGCGGTTCATGGACGGGCCGTAGCCGCGATCGAAGTCGTGATGCGTCGCGAAGCTCGCGGCGAGCAGGTCCTGGTCGATGTGGCCGTCCCGGTCCAGGACGGCGAAAACGGAGCACGCCATTTCGGCGTCGTCGGTCCATTGCCACGGGCCGGGCGGCGGTTGCCGCCGTGCCCAGTGGTCGCGATTTTCGGGGACGAAGAACTGGGAACCCAGCGCGTCGCCGAGGGCCAAGCCGTACAGGGAGTTCAAGGCGCGAGTGCGCCGATCGATGGTCATCGCGGCCCATTCTGGCAAAGCCCCCGACCGGGTGAGCTTCGGCTCCTGCCGGTGGGTGCCGGGAGGGTAGGATCTCCCCGCCGAGGACGCCGTGGAAATCTTCCGGGAACCAACGCGCGGCCGGATGCGTCGGTGTACACGAACGGCGTCATCGCGTTTACGGAAACGGTGCGCACGCGTGGGTGGGAACTCATAGGGTGCGCGGTAGAGCAATATGGGTCAGGCAAGCACGGGCTGGAGGATCATTCATGACTCGCCGATTCGATCCAGAGCAGATCGCCGCGCTGGCCAAGAAGGTCGGCGGGCTCAAGGACGGCTACACCGGCACGGGCAAGGACCTGGGCGACGGCGACCCCGGAGCCGCTTTCGGCGACCTGAAGAACGCGGCCGGCACGGGGACCACCATCAAGGGTTTCCACCGCGGGGTGAACGCCGAACTGGCGGCCGCCGCGAAGCTCGTCGACGCCGCGTCGAACGCGCTGGCCAACGCCGCGCAGCGGATGCGCAACGACGAGGCCGCGGGTGTCGACACCCTCCGCGGCCACGCTCGCGAGCGGGACTGATCGGACTGAAGACGGGAACCAGGGGGATTTACCGATGACCACCGCGGAGCGGAATCCGAGCACGCTCGACGACCCGTCGCACGACCGCCCGAAGTCGCTGGACGCCATCGACAAGCACGCCCAGCAGACGCAGAAGCTCAACTCGGGCGCGGTCAACGACCAGGCCAGGAAGGTCGGCGGAGCCGCCACCCGGGCCAACGACCTCGGAGACGACCTCAAGGCCTTCCGTGACGACGTCCTGCGCCACTGGGAGGGCAAGGACGCCGACGCCGTCGCCGATCACCTTGAGAAACTCGGCAAGGCCAGCTACAAGGTCAGCGACAAGGCCGAAGCGGCCAAGAACATCCTCCAGCGGGTGTCCGAGATCATGGACGAGGTCAAGAAGAAGGTCGCACAGCTCGCCCAGGAAGCCAACGACAAGGACGCGGACAACCGGAAGCTGATCGACGCGGCCCGCCGCCGGAAGAACAGCTCCGAGGACGACAACGAGATCGCCGCGGCCGCGTCGGACATCGAGCGGCTCCGGACGCTCAACGAAAAAGACTCGAACGGCAAGAAGGACGAGATCGAGAAGGCGCTGGACGACGCCGAGAAGCAGATCGACGATCTCCTCAAGCCGCTCGGCCTGGAGATCGAAGGCGGTTTCCTCGAACTGATCCCCGCCGACGACGGCCAGACCACGGCGTCGAGCGTCAACGCGAAGCCGGTCAACTCCAACCTCAGCAGCACTCCCAGCTACGGCGGGGGAGACGGCGGCGGTGGTGGAGGCGGTGGCGGTGGCGGTGGCGGCCCCGCCGGGGTGCCGGGTGACGGCAGGCCCGCCAAGCCGATCGACGCCCGCGGCGACAACCCGGCGAAGATCGCGGAGCAGTTCCTCGGCCGCAACGCCGGCGACCTCAAGGGCAGCGGTGAGCTCCCCGCCATGCAGTCGTGGGTGCCCAACAACGTCAACTGCGCGAACTTCGTTTCCGGCTGTCTCGAGGCGGCGGGCCTGATCGACAAGGGTCAGGCCAGTGCCTCGGTCGCGGGCCTGACGGCCAACCTCGAAGCGGACGGCTGGCGGTCGGTGCCGCTCTCCGAAGCGAAACCCGGCGACGTGGTGATCTCGAACAACGGCGGGCACGTCGTGTTGTACGCGGGCGATGGCCAGTTCATCGGCTCGAACAACGTCAACCCCGACGGTTCGCAGAGGATCAGCATGGGCGGCGGTGGCGGCCTCGTGAAGATCCTCACCCCGCCGACCTGATCCGACAGAACGCCGTAGCAGCACCGGGCAGGCGGACGCGATCACCCGCGTCGCCGCCCGCCAGTGGGAGGTAGCTTGATGTACACCCCGTCCGCACGACCGTTTCCGGTGGCGCTGAACCCCGGCGACCCGGTCCGGGAAGCGGTGCTCCAGGCCGCCACCGCCCGGCTCGACGAGGAGTTCGGCGATCAGGTCCGGGTGGCCGTGGAACAGCTCGACCGGCTCGGTCCCTGGGTGTTCCTGCAGGGCACGATGCGCCCCGCCCAAGCCGGCCGTCCGTACTGGGCCGGCACCATCTACGAGAACCGCCGGGCCGACGGCGTCATGTCCGACGTCTACGTCGCCCTGCTCAAGAAGAAGAGCGAAACGAACGTCGACGACGATCCGCGGTCCTGGCGGGTGGCCAACTGCGCCATCGGCCCGACCGACGTCGCCTGGCTGACCTGGCCGGACGACTACGAGATCCCGCAGGAGCTGTTCGGGTTCTAGGCCCCCGCCCATTCCGGCAGGGTGCGGGCGACCTCGTCGGGCGAGGGCATCCGGGCGATCTCCCCGGCGATCGCCCGGGCCGCGTCGCGATGGCCGTTCCGCCCCAGCAGGGTCCGCGTGTGTCCGGTGACGGCTTCCGAGCTCAGCTCGCCGGGCTGAAGGCTCAGCGCCGCCCCCGCGGTGCACAGCGCTTCGGCGTTGGCGAAGTGGTCGGCGCCCTGAGGGAGGACCAGCTGCGGGACACCGGCGGCGAGCGTGCCGAGCGTCGTGCCGCTGCCGCCGTGGTGCACCACCACGTCGACGTGCGGCATCAGATCCGGTTGCGCTACCCAGGCCCGCACCGTGACGTCGTCCGGGAGGGCGCCGAGTTCCTCCGGGCGGATCCGTCCCGACGCGACCACCACGTGCGCACCGAGCGGAGCCAGCCCTCGGATCGCCGTGGTGAGCACTTCCGGCGTGCCGAACGCGGTGCCGAGGGTCAGGTAGATCAGCGGTCGCGCGGTCTTTTCCAGCCGCGCCGCCGGTTCGGAGAACGGAACGGGCCGCAGTTCGACGCGTTCGGCCGTCGCGAGGAAATCCTTGTCCTGCAAGGAAGGCGGGCAGATGTCGAGATGCGGCCGGCCGGGCCGCACCGGCGGCTGAAGCCCGATCCCGTCGGGGAACATGCGGCCGAAACCGTGCCAGAGCCCCGGGATCCCGGCGCGTTCCGCGGCGACGGCCACCCCCGGTTGCCCCCATTCGTGCACGACGAGGTCGGGCCGTAGCCGCGCCAGGTCCGGTTCGAGGTCCTCGGCGTAGATCTCGTAGAACGCGTCCGCCGGCCGGAACGGCCTGAGACCGTTCCGGAGCAGCGGCGGATGGACGTTCTCGCCGGCGGCGAACCACACCTCGTGGCCGGCGTCCCTGGCGGCGATCGCGAGGGGGATCAGCGGATAGGTGTGGCCGACCGACGCCAGGCTGGCGAAAAGGACTCGCATTCTCCAGATGTTAGCACCAGATGTTCAGAACATCTGAAACCTTCTTGGTCAGGGGCCCTGGACGTCGAGCACCCGCTCGCGGTGACCGCTAGCGCGCCGCCCACAATGGCGGCATTGACGGTCTTCGCGGTGAATTTCATGGCACCCCTCCCCGGCATGACCCGCCGGGGAGGGGTGCGGAGCGGGTTACGGGATCACGCGGTTGCGCAGGTTGTTCGGGTACGGGCCTTCGCCGTGGATGTTCAGCTCTTTGGCCACTTCGAAGCTGTAGAACGGATGCGAGTTGAAGTAGCTGTCCAGATTGGTGCCGCCGAAGCAGATCAGATCCGCGCCGCCCCCCGCGTTGGGGCCGTTGCAGAGGCTCAAGGTCGGGTACCGGAAGGAATCCACCGGCCGGAAACCGGCGCCACCGGGGCCGGGAACGGGCAGATGCCCGATCAGACCGCCCGGGTCACCCGGCCAGTTCGACTCGACGGGCTGCCGCCGCCCGTCGGCGAACAGCACGCCCTGGATGTTCCGTCCGGGCGGCTCGGTCTCCAGCACCGTGCCCGCGACGAGCGCGCCGAGGCTGAACCCGACGATGTACACCTTGGTTTCGAGGTCGCAGCCGTAGGTGACATAGAGGTTGTAGAGCGCGGTGCGGAGATTGGCGACACCGGCGTCGACGTCGGCGTACAGATTGACGTCGCCGGCGCTGTTCGGATACGGGATGCGCACCGGGTCGGCGCCGCCCGGCGCGAGTCCCCGGTCGAGCAGTTTTTGCGCGCCACCGTCCTGATAACCCGGGACGACGAACATGACGGGCCCGCACGGACCGTCCGGCCGGGCGGGTGCCGCCTGCGCCGCGCCCGCACCGGCGATGGCGCCGGCCAGGGTGACGACGGACAGGACGGCGGTCGCGAGCAAACGCGCTCCGGTTCTTTTCATCGGTTTCTCCCCACTGTCGTATTGCCGCGCCGAACGCTAATGAGGGCCGATGAAATACCGATGAAATGCGCCGCTGTACCCACCTTCGGGTGAATTTTCGATAAGAGATGGCTTTTTGTCATGATGAACGGCGCGGGATTTCGATTCGGGCAATGGCTGCGCGGACTCAGGCCCTGGTGTTGACGCTGACCGGGCGAGAGCCGGTCGGCGGGGTCCAGCCCTGGAGGGTGGAGCGGATGCCGACGCGGGTGGAGCAGTTGATCACCTGGTAGTGCAGGTGATAGTCGGTGGCCGCGCCGGTCTTGCCCGACCAGCCGATGACCCGGCCCTGCGGGACCCAGGTGCCCGCGTTGTAGATGGCCCGGTTCAGGTGGATGTACTGCGTGCAGGTGCCGTTGGAGTGCCGGATGATCACCTCGATGCCGTTCTGCCAGTACGGCGACCAGTCCGAGACGAGGATCTGGCCGCCTTGTGCCGCCGACACCTCGTAATTGGCCGGGAGCGCGAAGTCCCAGGCGTACTCGTTGTAGGGGCCGGTGTGGGAGAAAGTGCCCTCAGGCCCCTGGGAAACGGCGTAGGCCTCGCCTGCCGGGTACGGCAGTTCGTAGTAGTAGTCCGCGGCCGAAGCCGTGGCCGGGCCGGTGATCGTGACGCCTGCCGCCATCAGTACGGCGGCCGCCATCGTGACCAGCCTGCGCGGTAGTGCTTTTCCGTTCATATGCCCTCGCTTTCATGCGCTCGACGCCCTGACATCGGCCGGGCGTCCCTGACTAAACAGGCAGGCCCCGGCCCGGACAATGGTTTGTTCAGGGCTTGCGCGCAGGCGAGGATCGGGCTATTTCAGCGGCGGCCGGCGGCCAGGATGACGAGGAATTGGCCGCCGCCCGGCTCGACGGCGGCGGTCACCGGCAGCCCCGGCACAAGCCGCGAGAATCGGTCCACCAGCCAGTCCGCCGCCTCTTGGGCGTCCTGTTTCGTCGGGCAGCGGGCCACCATTTCGCGGCCGCCTTTGCGCTCCAGCCGTCCGGCGACGGTGATCAGCGGCGCGGGTTCGACCACGTGCAGCCTGTCCGGCCAGGCGATGGCCACCTTGACCGCGCCCTTGCGAGTGTTGCACCCGCGGTGCGCGAGCCGTTCGGCGATCTTGGCCTTCCGGTCCGCGGTCCGGCTGTCGACGCTCGGGCCCCGCGGGTCGTTCACCGACATGTCCGGGTCGACCGGTTCGTCGCACACCCAGCATCGCCAGCCGTCGCGTTCGGCCACGTCGTCGAGGAGACTCACCCGGCCAACCTAGCTTGAAATCGGTGAAGGCCTCCTCGGGGACCCAAGGAGGCCTTCACCGACCGTCTACTTCGTGCAGTGGATCCCGGCTTCACCGCGGTACATCACGAAGCTGATCTTCACCGAGTACAGGTGGATGATCACGCACTGGTCCTGCGTGTACCCGTAGGCGGAAGCGTGGTCGTAGGCCTGCTGCAACGCCGTCCGCTTGGCCGAGGCCGATGTCTTCTCCACGGTGGTCCCGAGAAATGCCCGGGTCTCCTCGGCGCTCGCCACCGACGGCGCGAGTGTCATGAGTCCCGCGAGGACCACGGCGGCCCCCGTGGCGCGGGCGATCGTCCTGTTCATGTTTTCCCCTCCTGGTTTCAGCGCTGGCAGTAGAGCCACACGGTGGCGCTGTAGTAGCTGGTCTGTGACCGGACGTCGGAGCTGCGGACGTAACACTGCGAGTCCAGCCAGCCCGTGTTGCGGGCGAAGGTACGGGCGACCTTTTCCGCCGAGCTGATGGCATCCGTCGGATACGGGCCGGTGCCGGTGCCGTAGAAATTCCCGGTCTCCACGGCGAGCGCCGGCTGTGCCGACATGGTCACCGCGGCCGCCACCAGTGCCGCCGCGGTCAGAAATTTCTTCATGGGAGATCCCCTTCTGGTCGTCAGCCAGGATCGACTGACTCCCCTCAGTCATTCATCTCAGCTAACGTGGAAACCGTAGAGTGACGGCCGTCCGGCTGTCAACCCAGATGAACAAAGCGCCACAAGCCATTCATTTCAGCTAACGGAGGTGAAGATGACCGAACCACGGGCGACCACGCTCACCGACCGGATCGACCGCCTCTTCCAGGTGGTCCGGCGGCCCAACGGCGAGCAGCACAGCCACGAGGAGGTGGCACGCGCCTGCCGGGAGAGCACCGGCGAGTCGTTTTCCGCCGCCTACCTCTGGCAATTGCGGACCGGCCGCCGGGACAACCCGACCAAACGGCACCTCGAAGCGCTCGCGGCGTTCTTCCAGGTGCCGCCCGCGTACTTCTTCGACGACGAACAGGGGAGGGCTCTTGCCGAGGAGGTCGAATTGCTGGGAGCGTTGCGCAACAGCGCGGTGCGCAACCTGGCGTTGCGCGCGGTGACGCTGTCCGAGGAGGGGCTCGGCACCGTGACCGACATCGTCGAGGCGATCAAGCGGCGCGAGTCCAAGCGTGACCAGGGGGAGTAGCCATGCTGGGCAGGAAGAGTGCGCTCTGGCGCAGATGTGAGCGCATCGCGGGCGGCGTGCGGCTGCCGGAGCCGTTCGACGTCACCACGTTGTTCGGCGAGGTCGCGGCGATGCGGGGGCGGCCCATCGAACTGGTGCCGCTCGCCGCGCGGCCGGGGGCGCCGTGCGGTGTGCTCGCGGCCACCGACCGGGCGGACTACGTGTTCTACACGCGGGACACGTCGCCGTTGCACCAGCGGCACATCCTGCTCCACGAACTCGGTCACCTGCTGTGCGGGCACGTCGAAGGCGAGGTACGGCCGGAGACGATCGCGGAGATCGTCGCGCCCAGTCTGTCGGTGGATCTGGTCCGCCGGGTCCTCGGCCGCACCACCTACGCGCGGGAGCAGGAGAAGGAAGCCGAACTGGTCGCGTCGCTGCTCATGCGCCGCGCCGCGCGCACCGGGCCGGAAAACGATCGGCTGCGCCACGCCCTCGGTTCATGATCAGCTACCTGTCCGCCGCGCTGCTGGCGTTGATCGGGCTCACCCGGCTGATGACGGTCCGCGCCGGGCCGAGGTACCTCGCCACGTTCTTCCTCAGCATGGCGGTGGGCCTCGCCGTCTCCGCGGAGGACACGGTCCGGCTGCTCGGCGACGAACTGCTCCCGCGGCTGGTCACCAACGCGCTGCAACTGCTCGCGATGCGCGCGCTGCTGCAACTGGTCCGCAGCACCCGGTCGCCGGAGAAGCCGACGCCGTTCTGGCCGATCGTGCTGTGCTGGGCCCTGATGGTGTTGTGTTATCTGGACTTCGCGCCGCATCGGCTCGAAGCGGGCACGTCCGGATTCCAGTGGCGCTTCAGCATCGTGGCCTACCAGGTGATCCTGACGACGTACGCGGTCATGTGCCTGGTGCTGTTCATCCGCACGCTCGTCCGCAGCGCCGCGGGCCGTCCACGAGGGGCGTTCCGGACCGGTCTGCGGATCCTGATCTGTGCCGCCGTGGTCACCATCGGCTGGGCGCTGTTCTCCGGGCTTCCCTCGCTGTGGCTGGAGATCACCGACCTCGCGGACCTCGACTTCATGCCCCGCGCCCGCCTGGTCGGGCTCTGCGCGATGGTGTTGTGGGTCCTCGGCGGACTGTTCACCACCTGGGACGGCGCGCTCCGGCTGGCGCGCGCGTGGCGGAGGATCCGGGCGGTGACACCGTTGTGGAAGGAACTCGTCGCCGCCCACCCGCAGATCGCGCTGCCCGTGCGGCACGACCTCGAATTCACCTTGTACCGCAGGGTGATCGAGATCCGTGACGGCCTGCTGGCGTTGCGGGCACACGTCCCGCCGCAGCTCGGCGACTGGCTGCGCACCCCGGTCGACGAGCCGACGCGAGCCGCCGCCGAACTCGCCGCGGCACTGGTGATGCGGGAGGCGGGCCGGAGCTGGCCGGGCAACCCGGCGGGCCCGCACCCCAGCGCGCGGGACGAAAGTGCCTGGCTGAGCGCGGTTTCGTCCGCGTTCACGCGGTCCCGTGTGGTGCGGGAGGTCCGTGAACGCGCGCTGGCGGAGGCGGGTCAACCGTCCAGGGAAGAGCCGACGCTCAAGCACCGGTGACGTAGATCCGGGCGATACTCCCGTCCGCCCAGCACAAGCAGAGCCGATGCCCGGCGAAGTGGTAGACGACCGTGGCTTCGCCGTTGGCACGGTTCACCCAGCTGTCGTGCGGAACGGCCCCATGCGCCCGCACGTAGGCATCGACGGACCCACGATGCCCGCCGAGGTCGAGCCCGGAGATCAGCCGGTCCGCGTCCGGGCAGACCGCCACATCGACACTGATCTTCGTCACCAGCCCGTCGAGCGCCTCGATGTAGACGCCGTCGGAGCTCGGCTCGTCCGGGACCAGCTCACTCCGCCGGACGGTCGAGCCGGGGAAGAGCCGCCGAAGTTCCGCGTAGGCCGGGGATTCCTCGGGTTCGCCCAGCGCGGCGCACATCGTGACGATGACACCGGTCAACGGCGTCCCGGGGGCCGGAAGCGGATCGGCCGCGGGCTCCTCGGTCTTCAGGGGTGCCGGCCGCGGGTCCTGCCCGCCGAAGCCCGCCACCCGGTCCCAGATCCAGTCGGCCATCGAGTCGGCGACGGGCTCGTCCGGCTGTCCTGGCCGGCGTTTCACCAGCTTCCCGAACGCGACGGTGACCAGGTAGGCCCCGGCGTCGTCGGTCATCACCTGCTCCCAGACCTCTTTCTCTGGCCAGTCGGGGTGCGCCGCCCGGTCGGCTTCGATCTCGGCGTCCATGGCGAGGATTTCGGCTGCCGACATCAGGCGGAACGGCTCGGTCCAGCCCCAGGCGGCGCCGGAGCCGGGTGGCTGGCCGTCGTGCCAGGTGAGCAGATCCCTCGCGGCCATGGAGCCGACCTTGTCCTCGCCCTCGGCCAGATCCGCGGCCGAGGCTCCCGGCATTAGCGTGTCGCGGAGTTCGGCGGGCATCACCGCGTCCAGTGCCGCCAGCGCGGAGGCCAGGTCGATGCCCAGCTTCAGGTCGCGGATCTGCTGCCAAGCCATCTCGAGCGCGCCGGTGGCTTGGATGTCCGCCAGGGTGATGTCGTCGCCGCGCGCCTTTTCGACGATCCGCAGCATCGTCCGCGCGGTATCCACCAGGGTCTGCAACAGGTCGTCGGTCGGGTCCTCGCGCAGCAGCCGGAGACCGAGTTGTTCGGCGTCGTCGAACCGGTATCGCGCCAGGTAGGCGTAGCCGAGCAGCGTGGCGACCCAGGAGTCCGTCACGTTGGTCCGGATGGCCTCCTCGGCGGCGGGAACGAACCGTTCGGGTGGTGCGCAGGTGCCCAGCAGGTACTCCGCGCGTTTCGCCAGTGCCTTGGGGAGGTGGTCCGGCGCCGTCCGCGCGCACAGCGTCACCGCCTCGTCGAGTTGCCGCCACCCGGCCTCGTGCTCCCCGGCGCAGGCCTGGGCGTGGCCCAGTTGCATCCAGTCGTCCCAGCCCTCGTGGTTCTGGCCCAGTACGGTGCGAGCCCACCGCAACGCCTCGTCGTGGTTGTGCTCCCCCGATTCCAGATGCCGAAGCGCGCGAGCCGCCCAGATGAACTGATTGTCGCGGCGACCGGCCACCCGGAGATAGAGGCGCCGCGCTTCGTCCGCGTCACCGCAGGACTCACGGTGATAGGCGAGCACCATCAACGCGCTGCTCCGCTCGGGCTGGGCCGCGAGCACCCGCACCGCCAGCTCGGCGACCCGGGGATGCGTCGGCTGAGCCTCGAGGAGTTCCCACGCCAGGTCGAGGTCCCGCTCGACGGTGTCGCTCATCGCATGCCCCGCTTCACCCGGTAAGCCCGGAGCTGGTCGAAGGTCCCGTCGTCGACGCCGAATTCCAGCACCGGCGCCACCTGGTCGAACCAGGAGGTGGTGGACGGGGTGATCCCGCCGACGGCGGCCAGCAGCGCGCCGGTGGTGACCGGCACCAGCTCGCCCTTGCTCATCGACTCGACCATCGCCTGCTGCAGCACGGTGGTCGTCAGGTGGCTGAGATCGGCGCCGGAGAACCCTTCGGTCGCCGCCGCGACGGCCACGACATCGACGTCGTCGGCGGGTTTGCCGTCCAGCGCGCCCTGGACGATCGCCGCCCTGGCGACCGCGTCCGGCGGCAGCACCAGCACCGTCTTGTCGATCCGGCCCGGCCTGCGCAGCGCGGAGTCGATGTCCCACGGCCGGTTCGTCGCGGCCAGGAAGTAGACGCCGTCGTTCGCGCCTGCCACGCCGTCGAGCTCCTCCAGCAGCTGCGTGACGAGCATCCGCATCGACTGAGACCCGCCGCCACCGGAGGTGCGCCGTCCGCCGAGCGCGTCGAACTCGTCGAAGAAGATCACGCACGGCGCCGCCGCGCGTGCGTGGCGGAACACGCTCTGGATCGCCTTCTCGCTTTCCCCGATCCATTTGCTGAGCAGGTCCGCGAGGGTCACGTGGATGAAGGACGCGCCGAGATCGCCGGCGATCGCCCTGGCGATGAACGTCTTGCCGCAGCCGGGCGGGCCGTACATCAGCAGCGAGCCGCCCGGTTTCTGCCCGAACGCCGCCGCCAGTTCGGGATTGCGCAGCGGGGTGAGGAACGCGGTGTTCAGGTGCTGCTTGACCTCGGCGAGCCCCACGACGTCGGCCAGCGTCACCGCCGGGCGCTCGGTGTCCCACAGCGACGCCGAAGCCGCGGGGCTCGTGTCGTGACGGTCCTCATCGGACGGGGCCGCCACGACCTCGGCGGGCGGCGGGGCCGACGTCCGCAACCGCGCCGCCATCAGCCGGGCGCGCAGCAGGCGGATCCGCGCCGGATCGCCGCCGTGTGCCTCGAACGCCGTCAGTTCGGTGGCGGCGCGGTCCGGGTCCTGCTCCAGCAGCAGCGTGACGAAGTCCTCGCGCAGCGCCAGATTGCCGGGGTCGGCCTCCACTTCGCGGGCGATCACCTCGATGAAGCCGTCGTCGCTCACCGCGAACCTCCTTCCGCGAATGGTCCAGTGTCCGACCAGAGACAATCATCCCGGCGATCGTGGCGGACAGGCGGTCCGGTGAAGATCCCTGTCAGGGGTGAATCGGGGACGGTCCCTGATGTGCGCCTGCCTCATGGGTTGGACCGTGTTGGGGTGACAGCAAGGACAACGGAGTTACCCCAGCCTCTCGACCGTGCGATGTTCTTCGGCGGCAACGCGCCGATGGAAGGCGTGCTGAACTCACTGGCGATGGAACCTTTCATCACCGGGTCGCAGCCGCACTCACGAGCCGCCGAAATCACCGAGGTCTCACCGGACGCGACGCTGCTGCCCCCGGGAGTCACCGCGGATCTGACGTACGAACTGGACGGACGTCGCTCGCATCTCGCGTCCGGTCCGGAGTGGACACTCGTCGCGCTGCGCCGCCGCGCCGGCGCCGCGACCGTATGCGTATGCGCCACTTCCGGCGATCTGGCGGACGAGGTGCTCGCGGCGGCGGTCGGCACCGCACGGACGGGCACGCCGGGCGAATCGGCCGTGCCGGTCGGATTCTGGCATGTGCAGGGCTGCGGTGGTGCCGGGGTGCGCGCGCCGAGGACGATGGATTTGCCGCCGTGGCAAGCGATCCGCGGCAACTACCCGCGGTCGGCGGTGACCGCGCTCGACACGCTCATGGCGGTGCGCCCGCAGGACATCACCGGACGGCTGATCCTCCTCCACGGCCCCGCGGGCACCGGCAAGACGACCGCCGTGCGCGCCCTCGCGCACGAATGGCGGGACTGGTGCCAGGTCGACAACGTCCTCGACCCCGAGGTCCTGTTCGCCGATCCGGGCTACCTGACCTCGGTGGTGCTCGGCGAGGAGCGGGCGGACAACCGGAAATGGCGACTGCTGATCCTCGAAGACTGCGACGAACTCGTCGGCGCGGACGCGAAACGCGACTCCGGGCAGGCCCTGTCCCGGCTGCTCAACCTGACCGACGGACTGCTCGGCCAGGGCCTGGACATCCTGGTGTGCCTGACCACCAACGAGAACGTCGCGCGGCTGCATCCGGCGGTGGTCCGGCCGGGCCGTTGCCTCGCGGAGATCGAGGTCGGCCCGCTGCCGCGTGACGAGGCGGCCACTTGGCTGGGCGCGGACATCGGCGCCGAGGGAGCCACGCTGGCCGAGCTGTATCGCCTGCGAGCGGCGGTCTAGCCGTTTCGCCGGATTCCCGGGCGGCGGGCTGTTAGGGTCCGCGACATGCGGGTGTGGTTGTGCGGGCTGGTCGTGGGCGTGGTCGCGCTGCTCGGCGCGTGTTCCGGGGGCGGGGCGGGACGCGGCCAGGTGGTGTCCCCGGCGACGCCGACGACACCGTCCACGACGACATCCCCGACGACGACCGGCTCGGTGAAGACGACGACAACGCAGACCCCGGCGACCACCATCACGACCCGGGACACGCCGCACACCACGCGGACCACGACCTACCGTTCGCCGGCGACCCCGAAGCGCTACACGGCCCCGCACCGCCCGCCCACCCGCAGACGCTGAACGTCCCGGTCGCTTTCACGCGAAGATCGCCGTGCGCCAGGCTGACCGGCGAAGGTTACTTCCGCTGCTTCCGTCGTGACGGGCGATCGGCCAAGGTTCCCGTATGCGCGTCCTTCCTGTTTCGCCGCGTGCCCGCAAGACCGTGGTGCTCGGCCTGATCACCGCGGTCGTGCTGGCGGCGTCGGCCTACGGCCTCGATCGGCTGGTCAACGCCCGGACCTTCCAGTTCTATGGCGGCCTGACCCATCGGGTCGAGGTGCCGGACAAGGTCGTGGCCCTCACCTTCGACGACGGGCCCGATCCGGCGGGCACCGGGGAACTCCTCGACGGCCTGGCCAAGGCCGGGGTGCCCGCCACCTTCTACCTGACCGGGCGGGAACTGGAGCGGCATCCGGACCTCGGCACGCGGATCGCCGCCGCCGGTCACGAACTCGGCAACCACTCCTACTCCCACGAGCGGATGGTCTTCGTGTCCGCCGAAACGGTGGCAGGCGAGATCGAGCGGACCGACGCGCTGATCCGCCGCACCGGCTACCGCGGCGAGATCACGTTCCGCCCGCCCAACGGCAAGAAGCTGCTGGCGCTGCCGCGTTATCTCGCCGAACATCGGCGGCGGACGATCATGTGGGACGTCGAGCCGGACTCCTACCCCGAGGTGGCCGCCAGCGCCGCCGGTATCGCCGAGCACACCGCGGAGCACGTCAGGCCGGGCTCGATCGTCCTGTTGCACGGGATGTACCAGAGCCGGGCCACGACCAGGCAGGCGGTGGTCCCGCTGGTCGAGCGGTTGCGGGGGCTGGGCTACCGGTTCGTCACGGTGTCGCGGCTGCCGGCCCAGCGGCCGGGATGACCGCTTCGGTGCGAAACCGGGACCGCTACGGTTGCCGTGCGGGACCGACCACCCAGGGGGACGAATGAGCGAGACGTTGGACGAGACCGTCGCGGGCCTCATGGCCGGGGTCAGTACGACGATCGCCGAGGGCGACAGCATGTTCGCGGGCAACAACACCGCGCACTACATGAGCGTGTCCAGGGACGCGCTGCGTGCGGTGCTCGCCGCGTTGCAGGTGACGGGGCGGCCGGAACCGAAGCGGGTTTTGGACTTCGGGTGTGGTTACGGCAGGGTGATGCGTTCGCTGCGGGCCGCCTTCCCGGCGGCGGAGCTGATCGCGTGCGACATGGACCCGGCGGCGCTGGCCAGTTGCGCGGAGGCGTTCGGCGCGCGGGCGGTGACCGGTGCCCCCGACGTCGACGACATCGAGCAGGTGACCGAGGTGGACCTGCTGTGGTGCGGTTCGGTGCTGACTCATCTCGATGCCCCGGACTGGGGCCCGCTGCTGCGCTACTTCTCCCGCGCGCTGGCTCCCGGTGGCGTCGCGGTGGTCACCACCCACGGCCGCCGGATGGCGATGCGTGCCGAAGCGGGCAAGGACTACGGGCTGGACGCGCGTGCCACCGATCGCATGCTCGCCGCGTACAAGGCGTGCGGTTTCGGCTACAACGACTACGCGGGCAACGACGGCTACGGCATCTCGCTCTGCTCGCCCGGCTGGGCGGTGCAGCGCGCGCTGGAGGCGCCCGGCCTGCGGCTCGCCGGATACGACGAGGCCGCGTGGGATCGCCATCAGGACGTCATGGTGCTGGTGAAGGACGCCAACGAGATCCTGAAGTCCGACCTGTAAACCCCTACCCCGTATCAGCTGTCCGTGAAGGCCTCCTTGAGGGACCCAGAGTCCCTCAAGGAGGCCTTCACGGACTTTGGCGCGCCCGGACGCTGTGCTATACCCTACGGGGGTAATGTAATTTCGGATCGAAGGGTGAAAGCCGATGGACACCACCGTGTACACGGTCAAGGGCATGACCTGCTCGGGCTGCATGAACAAGGTGACGACGGCGGTGAACGGTGTCGCCGGGGTCAGCGAGGTGGACGCGGACATCGCGACCGGCGAGGTGACCGTCGTGAGCGAGGGGCCGGTCGACGCGCGGCTGGTGCGGTCCGCGGTCGAAGAAGCCGGCTACGAGGTGGTCGGCTGACGGCGATGGCTGACAACGGAGCCGAACCGGCCGTCGTCGTCAAGGTCGTGGACAACGGGCCGTATCAGGTGAAGGGGCCCATCCGGCTGGTCGATCACGACAACAACGAATACGAGATCAGCGGACGTACGCACTTGCTGTGCCGGTGCGGCAATTCGGCGAAAAAGCCGTTCTGCGACGGAGCCCATGTCCGGACCGGGTTCGCGGCGGCCAGGGCGGAATGAGAAGCGGGCGGGTGACATGAGGTCACCCGCCCGCTCGTTGTATCGGGGGAATCAGGAGCGCACGAGGCGCGCGATCGCTTCGGAGGCTTCCCGGATCTTCCGGTCCGCCTCGGGGCCGCCTTTCGCCGCGGCTTCGACGACGCAGCCCGCCATGTGCCGCTCGAGGAGTTCGAGCGAGAACGATTGCAGGGCGCGGGTCGCCGCGGAGACCTGCGTGAGGACGTCGATGCAGTACTTGTCCTCCTCGACCATCTTCTGCAGCCCCCGGATCTGCCCCTCGACGCGTCGCAGGCGTTTGAGCTGGCGCTCCTTGTCGTCGCCGTGATCGGCCACGCTCACTCCTCGAGTCGGGATTCGCGTACGGCTCAATCATGCCCGTCCGGCAGTGATGCGTCGAAGGCGCCCGCCGTGGAGGCGGCTGGTGATATACGCCACGGGGGTATGCCTGTTGCCCTACCCCCCTAGGGTATGTAGAGTCGTCGTCAGGAGGTCGAGATGCACGGATACACGCAAGGCAAAGACGAATACCTGACCCGGCTGCGGCGGATCGAAGGACAGATCCGGGGCCTGCAGCGAATGGTCGAAGAGGACAAATACTGCATCGACATCCTCACGCAGGTGTCCGCGGCCACGAAGGCGTTGCAGTCGGTGTCGCTGGGGTTGATGGACGAACACCTCAGGCACTGCGTGTCCGACGCCATCGCCAAGGGTGGCGACGAGGCCGACGAGAAGATCAAAGAGGCGAGCGACGTCATCGCCCGTCTCGTCCGTTCCTGAAGCACCGCAACGAATCCGGAGGAGAAGAGCGATGAGCGAGACCACCTACACCGTCACCGGCATGACCTGCGACCACTGCGTCCGTTCCGTCACCGAAGAGGTCGGCAAGATCGACGGCGTCACCGGCGTCCGCGTGGATCTGCCCACCGGCGCGGTGACCGTGACCGGATCCAAGGAGCCCGCGGTCGCGGATGTGCGCGCCGCCGTCGAAGAAGCCGGATACGAGCTGACCGCCTGATCCGCGGTCCGCTCCCGATCGCGGGCCACGGCCCGTACTAAGGACTTCACGATGAACACAGTTGCGAAGCTCTCCGCCTACGGTGTGGCGCTTGCCCTGGTCGCCGGTGGCGCCTGGGCCGCAGGCACCGCTGTCGGTCCTTTCGCCGGCGCGGCCGGCCTTCCCGGCGGCGAGGACGCCGGGCATGGGGACGCTCACAGCGGCACCGTCGCGGAGGCGGCGCCGACCGACGAGCCCGGCGGGCTCGCGTCGTCCAGGGGCGGCTACACCCTCACGCCCACCACCACGACGCTCACGCCGGGGACGAACCAGCTCTTCTCCTTCAAGATCCTCGGCCCCGACGGCGCGCCGGTCACCGCGTACGACGTCGAACACGAAAAGCGGATGCACCTGATCGTCGTCCGCCGCGACACGGCCGGTTTCCAGCACGTGCATCCCGAACTCGCGCCCGACGGCGTGTGGAGCGTCCCGCTGTCCCTGCCCGAGGCGGGCAGCTACCGCGTCTTCGCGGACTTCAAGCCGACGGGCGGCTCGGCCTCGACACTCGGTGTCGACGTCGCCGCGGCGGGAGAGTTCAAACCCGTCGAGTACCGGCCCTCGCGCGTCGCGGACGTCGACGGCTACCAGGTCCGCCTGGACGGCGAGCTGACGCCGGGCAAGTCGTCGAAGGTGACCTTGACGGTGACCAAGGACGGCCGTGACGTGACCGATCTCCAGCCGTACCTGGGCGCCTACGGGCATTTGGTGGCGCTGCGCGGCGGCGACCTCGCGTACCTGCACGTCCACCCGGACGGCGAGCCCGGAGACGGCCGCACGAAGCCCGGCCCCACGGTGACCTTCTTCGCCGAAGTCCCCTCGGCGGGGACGTACCGGCTGTTCCTGGACTTCCAGCACCAGGGCAAGGTCCGCACCGCCGAGTTCACCGTCGCCACCGCGGGAACGCCCGCTTCGGCGTCCCAGAACCAGACCCCACCCCCGGCGGCCGATGACGGCCACGGCGGACACGGCTGACCGCGAGCCGGAAAGGAGTGACCACGATGACTTCCGATCTGGACCAGGCCACCACGGCCGAGGTCGAACTCGCGATCACCGGGATGACCTGCGCGTCGTGCGCGATGCGCATCGAGAAGAAGCTGAACAAGCTGGACGGCGTCACCGCCACGGTCAACTACGCGACCGAGAAGGCGAAAGTCACCTACAGCGGGGAGATCGAACCCCAACGGCTGATCGAGCAGGTGGAGGCGGCCGGTTACGCGGCCGCCCTGCCCGCTCCGCCGAAACAGGAGCAGCCGGACGGGCCCGTCGAGGAGGCCGACCCGATCGCGCCGTTGCGGCAGCGGCTGATCGGTTCCACGGTGCTGTCGGTGCCGGTGATCCTGCTGGCGATGGTGCCGGCGTTCCAGTTCACCTACTGGCAGTGGATCTCGCTGACGCTGGCCGCGCCGGTGCTGGTGTGGGCGGCGTGGCCGTTCCACAAGGCGGCGTGGGCGAATCTGCGCCACGGTGCGGCCACCATGGACACCCTGATCTCGATGGGCACGCTCGCCGCGTTCCTGTGGTCGCTGTACGCGTTGCTGTTCGGCAGCGCGGGAACGCCGGGGATGACGCACGCCTTCGAGCTGACCGTCGAGCGGATGGCCGGGGACGGCAACATCTATCTCGAGGTCGCCGCCGGGGTGACGACGTTCATCCTCGCCGGACGGTACTTCGAGGCGCGGTCCAAGCGCCGGGCCGGTGCCGCGCTGCGGGCCTTGCTGGAGCTGGGCGCGAAGGACGTCGCCGTGCTCCGTGACGGCAAGGAAGAGCGGATCCCGGTCGACCGGCTCGTCGTCGGGGACCGGTTCGTGGTCCGGCCGGGGGAGAAGATCGCCACCGACGGCGTGATCGTCGAAGGCAGCTCCGCCGTCGACGCGAGCATGCTGACCGGTGAGAGCGTCCCCGTCGAGGTCGGGCCCGGCGACGCCGTGGTCGGCGCGACGGTCAACGCGGGCGGACGGCTCGTCGTCCGTGCGAAGCGGGTCGGCGCCGACACGCAGCTGGCGCAGATGGCGAAACTGGTGGAGGACGCGCAGACCGGCAAGGCGCAGGTCCAGCGGCTGGCCGACCGGGTTTCGGGTGTGTTCGTGCCGATCGTGATCGCGCTCGCCGTCGGCACGCTGATGTTCTGGCTCGGGGCAGGCGGTTCGGTCGCGGCGGCGTTCACCGCGGCGGTGGCCGTGCTGATCATCGCCTGCCCGTGCGCACTGGGGCTGGCGACGCCGACCGCGCTGCTCGTGGGCACCGGACGGGGCGCGCAGCTCGGGATCCTGATCAAGGGCCCGGAAGTGCTCGAGTCCACGCGATCGGTCGACACGGTCGTCCTCGACAAGACCGGCACCGTGACCACCGGGCAGATGTCGCTGGTGGCGGTCCACGTCGCCGAAGACGCCGACGAGGAGACGACGCTGCGCTTGGCCGGTGCGCTGGAAAACGCCTCGGAGCACCCGATCGCGCAGGCCATCGCTCGCGCGGCACGGGAGCGGGTGGGCGAGCTGCCCGCCGTCGAGGAGTTCACCAACGTCGAAGGCCTTGGCGTGCAAGGGATCGTCGACGGGAAGGCGGTACTGGCCGGACGCAGCGCGCTGCTGGAGGAATGGGCGCACCACCTGCCGCCGGACCTCGCGGAGAAGAAGGCGGCTGAAGAGAAGGACGGTCGCACCGCGATCGCCGTCGGCTGGGACGGGAAGGCGCGTGCCGTGCTCGTCGTCGCCGACACGGTGAAGCCGACCTCCGCCGAAGCCATCACGCAGCTGCGGGCGCTCGGCCTGACCCCGGTCCTGCTCACCGGGGACAACGAGGCCGTGGCCCGCGCGGTGGCCGCGGAGGTGGGGATCACCGAGGTGATCGCCGAGGTCCTGCCCAAGGACAAGGTGGACGTGGTCAAGCGGCTGCAGGGCGAGGGCAAGGTGGTCGCGATGGTGGGCGACGGCGTCAACGACGCGGCCGCGCTGGCACAGGCCGACCTCGGCCTGGCCATGGGCACCGGCACGGACGTCGCCATCGAGGCGTCGGATCTCACCCTCGTCCGCGGTGATCTGCGGGCGGCGGTGGACGCGATCCGGCTCTCGCGGCGGACGCTGCGCACCATCAAGGGCAACCTGTTCTGGGCCTTCGCCTACAACGTCGCGGCGCTGCCACTGGCCGCGGCGGGGCTGCTCAACCCGATGATCGCCGGCGCCGCGATGGCGTTCAGCTCGGTCTTCGTGGTCACGAACAGCCTGCGGCTCAAAGGATTCCGCAGCACGGCGAGCTGACGCCCGCTCGAACGAGGCGCTCGCGCGGCACTTCCGGTGTCGTGCGAGCGCCTCTTTCGTGCGTGCCGGACCGGTCCTGAGTGTCCACATGCGACACTGCGTGTCGATCAGGTGTCCGATTGGCGCCTATATGTACGTTTCTGTGCAGGGTCGTGAGTGGCAAAGAGGGTTAGAACCACCAAAATCACTCACGACCCCCGCGCGAAGTGGTCAAATCGGGCATCTTCTTCGAAGAAGTGTCCCTTATGGACAGGCAAGGGGGTGCGCGCCAGGTCTCTGTGGTGATCATGAACTCGCCGCCGACACCCACACCTCACCACCACCTGGACGAGCGGTCACGTCCGATGAGCGTCGAGGCAGGTGTGCTGGGCAAACGCTGTGACGGCAAAAGGCCGCCCCCGGTGCGAAAGCACCAGGGGCGGCCGTTGTCGGTCGTGAATCAGTGGTGGTAAGCGTGCACGACCGCGTGTCCGGCACCGCGGCCGATGAGCCACTTGTTGACCGGCGTGGTGAGCAGGAACGCGACGAAGAGGGCGAAGGCGAGCGCGCCCCAGAACAGCCAGCTGGCGAGACCGGCCTCCATCGCGCCGGGGACGACGAGCATCACGCCGTTGTCGATGATCTCCATGACGATGATCGACACGGTGTCGGCGGCGAGGGCGACCTTGAGGGCCTGCTTGAAGCCGACGCCCGCGCGCAGGACGCCGCGCATCGTCAGGGTGTAGCCGAAGACGAACGCCAGCGCGACGGCGAGCACGATGGTGGCGAGATTGCCCCAGCCCAGCGCGGTGCCGATCACCATGCCGAGCACTTCGCCGATGGCGCAGCCGGTGAGGCAGTGCAGGGTGGCCGACGCCGCCATACCCCAGGAGACCTTGCCCGGTCGGTGGTGTTCATGGCCGGCATGTCCACCGTGGTGCTCGTGTTCGTGGTGCGAGTGGTCGTGCTCAACCGACATGGTCGTGTTTCTCCTTTGTGGACTGTTCGGCAGGCGCGGGTTCGAGGCCTGCGACGAGATTGAACGAACCGGTGAGCAGGTTGAGGGACACCAGTCCCACCGTGTCGGCGATGAGCTGATCGCTCCAGCCGTGTCGCCGCAATTCGGCGACGTCCTCGTCGCCGATCGAAGACGGTTCGGCGAGCACTCGCACGGCGTACGCGATCAGCGCGGCCTCGCGCCGGTCGGTGGAGGTGCCCTGGCGGGCCAGCGCGATGTCGTTGTCGCTGAGCCCGGCGGCCTGCGCGGCCCGCGTGTGCGCCTCCAGGCACAGCGCGCAACCGATCCACTCCTGCAGGGCGAGTGAGATCTTTTCGCCGAGTGCCCGGGGAAGCTTCGCCCGCTTCATGGCGCGTGAGAAGTCGAGATAGCCCTGAAGGAGCGCGGGGGAGTTGGCCATCGCGGAGACCATCGGGCCCGCCGAGCCACGCCGTTCGACGATGTCGCCGAGCAGCTCGGCGGATTTCGCCGGCGCGTCGGCCGGATCAAGCGACTTGAGACGCTGCATGGCTCCTCCTCGTCCTGCCGGTCGCCGGAACCTTATACCTGTAAGGGGTAACTGTCGAGCTCGGTCGGGTTTCGGTGTCCTCATTGCCGTGCAACGGGTTTCGCTGTCAACGAAGCGCATGTGACGATCGCTACACTAATACCCCCTAGGGGTACTTGTGAGACGGCGTCGATCGGTCTAACTTCAACTCCGCAATACCCCCCAGGGGTAACAAGATCCGGAAAGGACGGTCGTCATGGCGGAGACAACCCCGGACCCGCGACGGTGGTGGGCGCTGGGACTCATCGCGTTGGCCCAGTTCATGGTCATCATGGACACCTCGATCATCGGCGTCGCGCTCCCGGCGATGCAGCAGGACCTCGGGTTCTCCCCGGGTGACCTGTCGTGGGTGTTCAACGCTTACGTCATCGCGCTCGCCGGGCTGCTCCTGCTCGGCGGACGCCTCTCGGACCTGTTCGGCGCGCGGAGGATGTTCACCGCCGGCTGGGTCGTCACCCTGGGCGGTTCCGTGGTCGCCGCGGTCGCGGGCACCGCGTGGGTCGAACTGCTCGGCCGGGTGCTGCAGGGTGCGGGAGCGGCACTGATCGCGCCGTCCGCGCTGACCCTGCTGATGATGTTGTTCGGCGCGCGTCCCCGTGAGCTGACCAAGGCACTCGCGCTCTACGGCGCGGCCGCTCCCGCGGGCGGCACCGCGGGGGTGTTCCTCGGCGGTGTGATCACCGAATGGCTGTCGTGGCCGTGGATCTTCTGGCTCTACGTCCCGATCTCACTGGTCGCGATCGTGGCGACCGGCAAGCTGATGCCGTCCGCCCCGGCCCGGCGTGGCTCGGTCGACATCGCCGGCGCCATCGCGGCGACCGCGGGCCTCGGCCTGACCGTGTTCGGTGTCGTCCGCGCCCCGGAAGCGGGCTGGGACTCGGCCGGCACATGGGGCGCGCTGGCCGGTGGCATCGCGCTGCTCGCGGTGTTCGTCGCGATCCAGCGGAAGCGCGAGGTCCCGTTGGTGCGGCTGGGGATCTTCCGGACGCCGAACCTCGGCGGCGCGAACCTGGCGCAGTTCCTGCTCGGCGCGGCGTGGATCCCGATGTGGTACTTCCTCAACCTGTACCTGCAGCAGGTCCTGGGCTACGGCGCCTTCGCCAGCGGTGCGGCGCTGCTGCCGATGACGGTGCTGATCGTCGTGCTGATGGTCGCGGTCGCGCCCCGGCTGATCGGCCGGTTCGGGCCGAAGAAGATGATCATCGGTGGGCTGTGGGCGCTCGCCGCGGGCCTGGTGTGGCTGTCGCTGGTCAGCCCGACGGGGAACTTCGTGGTCGACGTCCTGCCCGCGTCACTGGTCGCGGCCCTCGGTCAGGCGCTGGCGTTCATCCCGTCACTGGGCACCGCGATCTCCAGCGCGAAGCCGGAGGAAGGCGGGCTCGCGTCGGGCATCGTGAACACCTCGTACCAGATCGGGTCGGCGCTCGGCCTCGCCGCGATGACCGCGGTCGCCGTGTCGGCGGGTGCGGGGCGGATCGGTGACCCGGTCGCGCTGACCGGCGGCTACTCGGCCGCGTTCCTCGGCGCCGCCGGGATCGCGATCGCCGGTGGCTTCCTGGCCATGGCGACCCTGCGCACTCCCAGTGAGGTCAGCGGAGGTGAACCGGCGGTCCGGCGATGACCGGCTGTATCCCCGTGTGGAGGGCGAGACCGATCCCGGTCCGCCCTCCACACGGCGTTTCAGGCAGGGGGCTCTTCCTGGAGCGCGCGGACCTCGACCCGGCTGCGCAACGCACGCGAGGCCTGCTTGGTCCATTCGATCGCGACGTCGTCGTTTTCGGCTTCGATGATCCAGAAGCCGCCCAGGTACTCCTTGGCCTCGACGAACGGGCCCGGGGTCAGCACGGGGCTGTCGCCGGAGTAGTCCACCGTGGTCGCGGTCGACGGCGGCTGCAGGCCACCGGCGGTCACGAACGCGCCCGCCTCCTCGAGGGCGGAGTTGAACGCGCCGACCTCGGCGATGATCTTCTGCAGCTCGGCGGGGTCCATGTCCGCCATCGTCGGCTCCTCGGCGGCGTCGTGGGGAAGGCTCAGGAAGTACTTCGTCATGGTCGGCTCCTCGTTCTCGGTGCTGTGCCGAAAAGCTATGCGGGAGACCCCGGTCGGCGAATCAGTCATCGTGACCGGTATCCGACTACCGGACGAGGCCCGCCAGCTCGGCACGACCGGTCACGCCCAGCTTCGGATACGCCTTGTAGAGGTGGTGGCCGACGGTCCGCGGGCTGAGGAAGAGCTGCGCGGCGATCTCCTTGTTCGTGTGACCGGTGGCGGCCAGCCGGACGACCTGCAGCTCCTGCGGGGTCAACAGGGTGAGCGGGCCGCTGCGCCGGGGTTCGTCGCCCCGCTCGCCGAAGGCGGCCAGCTCACCGCGCGCACGCTTGGCCCAGAGCTCCGCGCCGAGTCCCTCGAACGCGGACACCGCCGCCGCGAGATGGGCGCGGGCCTCGGTGCGACGGCGCTGACGGCGCAGCCACTCGCCGTAGACCAGCTGGGTACGGGCGTGCTCGTAGGGGCCGCCGTGCCGCTCCTGGATCCGCAGCGCTCCGGTGTACAGCGCGTCGGCGTCATCGGTCACAAGGGCCCGGCACCGCAGAGCAAGCCCGGCGACGACCGGGCGGTCGACGTGTTCGGCCCAGTGCAGGAAGGACGCCAACGGTTCGTGGGCTCGATCCGGCTCGCCGGTACGCATGGCGGCCTCCACCAGATCCGGCACCGCGCGCATCAGGAGATCGCGGCTCGCGGGTCCCTGGAACACCTTCTCGAGCCGGTCGGCCGCTTCCTTGAACCGCCGGGCGGAAAGGTCGAGCATGCCGAGTCCCCAGTCCGCGAGCTCGGCGTTGACCCGGTGCCGGGCCCGGGCGCGCGGGAGCACCTCCTCGGCAAGCGCCCGGCAGCGCGCCTCGTCACCCGACACGGCGTGCAGCCACACCTCGATCGACCGGTGTGCCAGGCGTTCGGTCGTGTTGCCGAGTTCGGCGGCCACGGCCGCGCCTTCCGCCACACAGGCGCGGGCATCGGCGAACTCACCGCGGAACAACCGCGCCACGGCGAGCACGTTCAGGGTGTACGGGACCCAGCCCAGCGCGCCGGTGGCCCGCACCTGGGCCAGCATGTCCTCGGTCCCGGCGGCGACGCCGTCGTCGTCCGCGATCATGAGCCCGCCGAACCCGGCCGTGACGCGATGCATCAGGTCGTTCCCGCCGCCGCTCTTGGTGGTGTAGAGGTCGCGCATCGGGCCGACGGCCGCCTCCGGACGTCCGGCGAAGAGCTCCGCCCAGCCGAAAAGGGCGGTGACGATCGGTGCCCAGTCCTCCGGCGGGGTGAACCCGCGCATCAGGTCGACCACGCGCCACAGCAGATCGTGCGCCGCTCCGTGCCGGGCGGCGTGCACGGCCTCGAAGAAGTTGAGCGCGGCGCGCTCCGGATCGGTGTCGCGCACCAGTTCCGCGGCCCCGATCGCCAGCTCCGCGTCGGCCCGAGGGGAGGTGCGTTCGTACTCCACGGCGCCACGCGTGTAGATGGCGTCGGCCCGGATGCCGGGCTCGGTGGTGAGCGAGAGCGCTTCGGCCGCCAGCCGGGCGGCGCGGTCGGCCTTGCCGGCGTCGAACGCGGCCTGGCTGGCGCGGGCGATACGCCGGGCCTTCAGCTCGCGGTCGGCGCTGAGCCGGCCGGCGCGGTCGTACGCGGCGGACACCGCCATCGCGCCGCCCCGGTGCCAGGCCCGCTCCGCCGCGCGTTCGAGTTCGGCGGCCACCGACTCGTCGGGGCTCGTGGTGGCGGCGGCGAGGTGCCACGCGCGGCGGTCCGCGTCGGTCTCCAGTGCGTCGGCGTACGCGCGATGTACCTCGATCCGCCGGTGCAGCGGCGCGTCCTGATAGGCGGCCGCCCGGACCAGCGGGTGGCGGAACGTGATCCGGCTGTCGATCCGGAGCAGCCGGTCGCGTTCGGCGGGCGCCAGATCGCCGGGGGCGCCACCGAGCGCTTCGATCACGTGCAGGATGGTCGCGAGCGGCGCCGCCGTGTCGGCCGCCGCCGCCAGGAGCGCGCGCTGGGTGGGTTCGGGAAGCTCGACGATCTGGCGGCGGAACGCCTCCTGCACGCGGCGGGTCACCGGCAGCGGCCGGACCTGCTCTGCCGGGTCGGGCTCGTCGGTGTCGTGTGCCGCGAGCCGCGACGACCCGAGTTCGATGATCGCCAGCGGATTGCCGCCGGATTCCGCGAGGACCCGGGCCCGTACCGGTTCGACGAGTTCCGGCGCGTGGTCGTCGAGCAGGCGGGCGGCGTCGGGCGCGGCGAGGCCGGAGAGCTCCACGACCTCGATGCCGGCGATCTCGAACGGCGCCGACGTCTCGCGCACCGCGAACAGCATCGCGATCCGGTCGGCCACGAAGCGGCGGGCCGCGAACAACAGCGCCTCCACGGAACCCTGGTCGAGCCATTGCAGATCGTCGACCACACACAGCAGAGGCGCGTCCTCGGCCAGATCGGCGAGCAGAGACAGGGTGCCGGCGGAGATCAGGAACCGATTGGCCTCGTCTCCCTCGGCCAGGCCGAAAGCGCATCGCAGCGCCGTGGCCTGCGGGATGGGCAGGGCGTCCAGCCGGGCCAAGTGCGGAAACAGGAGCTGGTGCAGTCCGCCGTACGCCAGCTCGGAATCGGACTCGACCCCCGCTCCGCGGACCACCCGCATGCCCTCGGCTTCGGCGATCGACACCGCGTGGTCGACAAGGACCGATTTCCCGATTCCCGCCGCGCCCCGCAACGCCAGCACACCGCTTCGCGCGTCACGCGCGTTCGCCAGCAGGCGTCGCACCCGCGCCAGCTCGACGTTCCTTCCCACCAGCGACATGGGGTCACCCTAAAGGGGTCCGTCAACCGAGGTCGCCGAAAGCCTTGGCCAGTTCGTCCGGACGGCACGGCGCCCCGAAATGGTCGCCCACCGCCAATTCGGCCCCGGCGTCGAGCCAGAACCGCGCTTGCCCGGCGGTCGTCAGACCGTCCACGATCACGTCCGCGCCTGCCCGGTGCGCCAAACCCGGCAGCTCCCGCAGCAGGCCGGCCACCGGCGAGTCCGGCCCGGCCCCGTCCGACGGCTCGCAGTCCAGCCGCACGCCGTGCGCCGGCAGGCCGGCCAGCATGGCCAGCGCGCCGTCGCCCAGCCCGCGGACGCCGATCACCGGCCGTACGCCCAGGTCGGCCAGCGCCCGCAGGTTGTCCCCGGTCTCGCCGAGATCGGCGGCGAGGGCGAGCATGGGCAGCTCGATCAGCAGCCGCTCGGCCGGGAACCGCGTCTCCTCCAGTACGCCGACCACCCGGGTGAGCAAGTCCGTGTCGGCCGCCTGATGCGGGCTCAGGCTGACCAGCAACCGCAGGTCCCGGTCCAGCCGTTGCCGCCACCAGCCCACCTGACGGCAGGCGGTGGCCAGCAGCCACTGGCCCAGCGGCAGCATCAGCCCGGTGGTCTCGGCCAACCGTCGGCACTGCCGGTCGGTCAACGGGTCCACCCCGGGCGGATCCCAGCCGAGGAGTACCTCCACCCCGTGCACCGCGCCGTCGGCCAGCCGCACCAGTGGCCGGTACCGCGCCTCCACGTCACCGTGCTCGAAAGCGCCCGGCATGGTCGCGGCCAGCGCGTCGGTCTCGCGGTCGAGCCGGTCCTGTTCGGGATGGGACAGCTCCCACTGCCCGTGTCCGTTGGCCTTGGCCCGGCGCAGGGCCTGGTGGGACTCGCGCAGCAGGTCGGCGGCTTCGCGATCCTGGGCGGGGCGGCTGACCACGCCGATGCTGACCGACAGGGCCAGCCCGTGCTCGTCCACGTAGGCGGGCTCGGCGAGTTCCCGGCGCAACTCGTGCACCAGGTGCACCGGGGCCGGGGTGCTCGGCGCGTTCTCCACCAGCACCGCGAACTCCGCACCGCCGAACCGGGAGATTAGGGCCTTTTCCCCGGCCAGCACGGATTTCAGCCGCTGGGCCACGATGACCAGCAGCTGTTCGGCCACGCGCTCGCCGAGTCCGTTGCGCACCACCGCGAAAGCGTCCAGCTCCAGCCGCAGCAGCGTCACGCCCAGCTCCGGATCGGCCTTGCTCAGCGAGGTCTCCATCCGCGTGCTGAAGCACTGCCGGTTGGGCAGGCCGGTGAGCACGTCGTGCAGGGCCTGCCTGCTGAGTTCGTTCTGCAGCAACAACAACTCGGTGCCGTCTTCGACAACGGTGACGAAATGACTCGGCTCGTCCCCGGCGCCTCGCAGCAGCGAAGCGGTCAAGGACACCGACACCGGCTCGCCGTCGCGGTGCAGCAGCCGCTGGGACTGCTGGATCCGCTCGACCTTGCCCGCACTCAGTGCGCGGTAGTCCTCGCGCAGCACCGGCCGGTAGTCGGGGTGTACCAGCTCGAACAGGTCGCGTCCGGTCAGCTCGTCCGGGGCGTGCCCGAGCATCACGCCCGCGGCGGCGTTCACGGTGACCAGCGTGCCGTCCAGGCCGGCGACCAGGATGCCGCTGGCCGACGAGGTCGCGACCTCGTCGAACCGCGCCTGCGCCGTCCGCAGCTCGTACTTGGCGTCCCGCACGGCCTTGAGCATGGACAGCTTCAGGCTTTCCTGCTGTGCCAAGGTGGCGTTCTGCGCGGCCACCACCACACTCGCGGCCAGCGCGCCGAGCACGCCCACCACGCGTTCGGCGAACTCTTCGGCGGGCTGGAATTCGGGCAACGTGAGCAAGCCTTTGCCGAGGACACCCATGGTGACGGTGATCGACTGCCCGCTCGCGCAGTTCAGCTCGGCGAGCCGGGCGCCCGCGGCCTCCAGCGCACCGGTGCTGCCAGGCGAATGCTCCTGCCCGCTCTCGTACACCTCGGCGCACAGGGCGTCCAGCAGCGTGGCCAGCTCGGCCTCGAAGCTCGCGTGCACCAGCGGGACGTAGCCGATCCCGCCGAGCAGGTAGGCCCACTTGCGCGCGAGCAGACCACGCTCGCGGCGCCCGGGTTCGGGCGGCGGCTCCGGGATCGGGTGTCTGCCGGGGTCGGTCATGGGTTCAGGACTTCCGTGCCACGCCCGCGTAGATCAGTTCGTTCCATGCCGGGTCCTCGGCGATGTCGGTGGGCCCGGCGGGCCGCCAGCTGCCACAACCGACCAGGCCCGGCTCGACCAGCGTCAGATCCCCAAGCAGGCCAAGGACTTCGTCGTGGGAGCGGGTGTGCGGCACCTCGCCGCGCCGCGCGGCCATCTGGTCGCTCGCCACGGCGAACGACTCCTGATGCGCATCGGCCGAGATGTGCGTGAAGGCGAGCAGGCTCCCGGGAGCCAGAGGTTCCTGGTAGGCACGCACCAGCCCGGCCGGGTCGTCTTCGTCCGGGATCCAGTGCAGCAGCAGCATGCACAGCAGGCCCACCGGTTCGGAGAAGTCGATCAGCCGCCGGACTTCCGAGCTGCCGAGAACCCCGGCCACGTCGCGCACGTCCGCGTGCAGGACCGCGGAGCGGTCGTCGCCCGCCAACATCAGTTCTCCGTGCGCGACCGCCACCGCTTCCTTGTCGACGTAGACCACCCGGGCGTCGGGGGCTTCTCGTTGGGCGATCTCGTGCACGTTGCCCACGGTGGGGATTCCCGCGCCCAAATCGAGGAACTGCCGGATCCCTTGCGCGATCATGAACCGCACCGCCCGGCCGAGGAAGGCGCGGTTGAGCCGCACCGACTGCCGGATCCAGGGCAGGGTGCGCTCGAGATGATCCGCGGTAGTGCGATCTTTTTCAAAATTATGGTTGCCGCCGAGCCAATAGTCATATATCCGGGCGACGTTCGGTGTGGCTGTATCGACTCCGGCCGGGACCCAGTCCCGTGTATCCGCCATCGCGCACCTCATCGGTTCGGGAGACGGGACAGCATACCCACTTCGCCGACAATGGCTTAATCCGTCTAACGTGGCCGGGTCTTACCCGATCGGGTGCTGCCGACACGGCGGCTCGCCCCGTACCGTGGCGGACTTCCGAATTTCCGCCAATGCCAAGGAGTTCTCGTGCCCGTCGGGGTGGCACCCGGCCGATGGCCCGTGCTGGGACACACACTCCCGCTGGTCCGCCGTCCGGTCCGATTCGCCGGCGGACTGCGGGAACACGGCGACGTGGTCAAGGTGTCATTGGGGCCATTGCAAACATATTTCCTGACGAATCCGGAATTAATTCACCGAGTGCTGGTGACGAACGGATCGAGCTTCGGCACCGGGATCATGTTCCGCAAATTCCGCCCGTACGCGGGCAACGGCCTGGCCTTGTCCGACGGATCCTTTCACCGCAGGCAGCGCAAACTGATGCTGCCCGCCTTCGACCGGAACCACCTGCGCCGCTACGCCGAACTCTGGGTCCGGGCGACGACCGCCCTGACCGCGTCCTGGCGGCCGGGCGAGGTACGGCGGATCGACGCGGACATGCAGGCGCTGGCCATGACCAACGTGGGCGAGGCGCTGTTCGGCACCGAACTGGGGGAGGCGGCTATCAGCGAGGCCCGTCGCTCGATCCCGCTGGTCATCCGGCTGGGCATGTACCGGGTGCTTTCCCCGGGTTTCGCGGAGAAGCTGCCGCTGCCGTTCAACCGCCGCTTCGACGAGGCCACCACGCGGATGAAGGCCGTGGTGCACGAACTGATGGCGGGCCGCGACGCCGACACCGACCACGGCGATCTGCTGTCCACGCTGCTGCTGGCCAAGGACGCCGAGACCGGGGAGCGGATGACCCGGGAGCAGGTGCACGACGAGGTGATGACCCTGCTCACCGCGGGCACCGAGACCACCGCGCTGATCCTGGCCTGGGCCTGCCACGAGCTGGGGCGCAACCCGGATGTCGCGGACCGGATGCGGGCCGAGGTGGACCGGGTACTGGACGGGCGCCCGGTGACCTTCGACGATCTGCCCGCGCTGGTCTACACCGGTCAGGTGGTCAGCGAGGTGCTGCGGCTGTACGCGCTGTGGATCCTGATGCGCCGGACCGAGCAGGAGATCGACCTCGGCCCGGTGCGGCTGCGGCCCGGCGACGAGGTGATGTTCAGCCCGCTCGCCTTGCACACGGATCCCCGGTATTGGGACCACCCGGACGTTTTCGATCCGGACCGCTGGGCCACCGACCGGGTGCGGTCGTTGCCGCCGGGGGTGTTCATCCCGTTCGGCAACGGGATCCGGCAATGCATCGGCCACCTGTTCGCCCGGGCGGAGGTGGTCATCGGCCTGGCCACGATCTTCGCGCGGTGGCGCCTCGAACCCGCCGGCCCGGTCCGGGTGCGGTACACCACGATCGCCTACCCGCGCGGCCTGCCGATGACGGTGCGCCCGAGGGATTAGGCCCCACAAAGGAGAATTTCGTGCGTTTTCGCTTGCGTCGCCTCGCCGCCGCGGTGGCTCTTCTATGCACGGGAGCGGTGCTCGTTCCCCTGCGGGCCTCCGCCGTCGAGGCGGCGTGCCAGGACCTGAACATCCCGGTGTCACTGGTGGACGTGCCGCTGCTGGGACTCAAGGACCAGACCATGTACGGCAGGCTGTGCGTCCCGCCGGGCGGCAGCCGCACCCTGCACGTGCTGGTGCCCGGCGGCACGTACAGCTCGGCCTACTACGACCCGGCCGGTCTGCCGGAGACCCGATCGTTCCGCAAGGCGGTGAACAACGCCGGGTACGCGACCCTGTCGGTGGACCGGGTCGGCTCGGGCCGCAGCTCGAAGCCGCTGAGCGGGCTGCTGACCGCGAGCGCGCAGGCGAACGCGGTGCACCACGCCATCCAGGCGATGCGGACGGGCAGGGTGGGGCCCAGGTTCGACAAGATCGTCCTCGTCGGGCACTCACTCGGATCGGCCACCGCGATCATCGAGGCGGCCACCTTCCGCGACGTGGACGGTGTGGTGATCACCGGGTTCACCCACCGGGTCGCCGCGCTGACGGTGATGCCCACGCTGGTCGCGCTGGGTCCGGCGTTGCTGGACGAGAAGATGTCCAAGGTCGTCGGGCTGGATCCGGGCTACCTGACCACGACAGCGGGTATGCGGTACACCGCTTTCCACGATCCCGGGCCGTTCGACCGGCAGGTCATCGACGTGGACGAAGCAGGCAAGGACCTGATCGCGACCGGTGAGATCATCGACGCCGTCCTGATCGGTTTGGTGCTGCCGTACAGCAGGCGGATCACCGCGCCGGTACTGGTCGCCATGGGGGAGAAGGACAACGTGTTCTGCGGCCCGCCGGCCAGCGACTGCTCCAGCGCGGAAGCCCTGCGGCAGGGCGAGGCCGGGTACTACTCACCCGAGGCGAGGCTGCGAACCTTCGTGGTGCCGGGCTACGGGCACTCGATCAACTTCGCACCCAACGCGCCGCTGCTGCACGACGCGGTGACCGGCTGGGCGAACGAGATGGTCGGGAGGTAGCGACCGCCTGGGTGATGACACCTCGCCGGCGGCCCGGCTACAACGTCCCTTCGAATACGACAGCGCCGCCGGCGTCACGCGCTTGAATACCGACCCCTTGCGGGAACGGATCGTTCATCTCCTTCGGAAGGAAGACCACGAAGGTCCTGTCGACCACATCTGTCGTCGAGGTCCGTCCGGCGCCGAAGTCACAGGTCACCGTCACCGCCGTCTCCGGCAGCAGGGTCCCGGCGTACGGCGTCCGGGCGTTGCCCCGTTCACCACCGTCTTCCACGCCGCCCAGTGTCTGCATCGGGATGGTCCGTGGCCGCGTCGGCGGGAGCTCGAAATGATCTTGGTAGACGCGCATCTTCATCCGGCCGGGACGCCGCGGGTCCGGAACGGTCGTGCACGCCAGGCTCCGGTCGCCCAACCGGCCGAGTACGACCCGATAGCCGTCCTTGTCCAGTAGCGCGCCCGGCCGGTAGCCCGCCGCGTCGGAGACGGCGTCCACCGCGCCGGACAGGCATTCGCCCAGCGCGAGTCCCGCGGGCGAGGTCCGGTCGGCCGGGGCGATCGGGCGATCGACGGCCGAAAGCAGCGGCGGGGGAGCCGGCGGCAGGGTCGTGGTCGTCGCTCCGGCGGGTCCGTAAACGGACAGTCGCGTTTTCGCGGGGGCGGTCCAGGTGAACGAAACGAACTGATGGGTGAGCGGCGACGCCTCCAGGGTGTCCCCGCCGCCGGAATCCTCGGCCTGGAAGGCGAGACCCGCACCCGGCCAGGACGGATCCAGCACCCCGCCGATCAGTCCGGTCGCGCTCTGCACGAGCAGCCCGGTGCGGGTGCCCGGCATGTACGCGGGGGCGGCGTCCGGATCGGACACGGTCACGGTGGTCAGCGTCGTCTCGCAGAACATCGGCTTGCCCGCCGCCGTCGCGGCGACGACCGAAACGCCCAGCATGACGTCGGTGAACAGGGGGACCCATTCCTCGCGCGGGGCCAGCCGGTCCGACTTGCCCGCGGCCCGCACCGCCGCCCAGCAGCGGTCGAGCGACGACGTCGCCAGCGCGGTGTCCAGAGTGAGCCCGCCGGCCGCCGGTTCGGGGCCGGGGGCCGCGCCCTGCTGACGGAGCGACTGCGCCGCGGCGGCGACGCCGGACGCGACGAGAACGACCGCCGCCGCGGCGGCGTACCAGACGCGTGCCCTCCGCCGCGGCTTCGCGATCCCCTCGCGGACGGCCGATCGCATCCGGGCGCGGACGTCGTCCGGCATCGCGTGGTGAGGCGGGTACACGGGTTCGTCGCTCATTTCTCCTCCAGCAACGTACGCAGCCGGGCTCGTCCCCGGGAAAGATGGGCGCGGACGGTGACCTCGGCGATGCCCAGCAGCTCCGCGGCGTCGGCGATGCCCACCTCGGCGGCCAGGCAGAGTTCGACGACCTCGCGCTGCGATTTCGGCAGCGACCGGACGGCTTCGGCGACCTGCTTCAGCCGGCGCTGGCCGTCGATCTTCTCGGCCACCGAGTCGGCGTGGTCGGATACGGCAGGCTGGGCCGGGATCTTCCCGAGCAGCCGCAGCCGGCGGCGAGCACCGCGGTGCTCGTCACGGGCGACGTTGGCCGCGACCGTGTAGAGCCACGGCAGGGCGCTGTCCCGCACCAGGGTCACTTCGGCCCGCCGCCGCCACGCGATGAGGAACGTCGTGGACGCCAGGTCCTCGGCGCTGCTCCACGAACCGGTCAGGCGATAGGTGTAGTTCCACAGCGTCTCGGCGTGCCGCTCGAACAGCTCACTGAACGCCCCCTCGTCGCCGTCGGCCGCGCGGGCCCACAGTTCCCGGTCACCGGTCTGTTCCACCGGTTCTCCCAACCCGATCGCAAGGTTGCTCACGCCCTGGTTGTGGCCGGCACCGCTCGAACGTTGCGCGCAACTTCCCGGGGCGGAGGAGCCACATCGAGACATGATCATGGAACAGGTCCGGACGACGGACAACCAGGCGCCGCCCTGGCGGATGCCCCTGTCCACAGCGGTGCTCTCGGCGGTGGTGTTCCTGCTCGCCCGTCCGCATTTGATCGACGACACGTACATCACGCTGGCGTACGCGCGCAATGTCGCCTTCCACGGCCACTGGGGCCTGCTCGCCGACGCGACGTCGAACACCGCGACGTCGCCGGCGAACGTGCTCGTCCTGGCGGCCCTGACCATCGTCGTCCGCGACGCCGTCTTCGCCGCTGGAGTGCTGTTCGTGCTCTGCCAGGTCCTTCTCGCCCTGGCGTTGCGCAGGCTCGGCACGGCGTGCGGGCTGCCGTCCCGGTTCCCCGCCCTGACGCTCGGCGCGCTGACCGCGAACCCGCTTCTCCTCTCGTCGATCGGGCTCGAGGTCGCCCTCGGCGCGGCCGTCCTGGGCTGGCTCACCGTGTTCGCCGTCGAGAAGAACCCATTCGCCTTCGGGTTGACAGCCGGCACGCTCGCCCTGGTCCGGCTGGACCTGATCGTGTTCGCGGTGGTGCTCTTCGTCTTCCTCCGTCCCGGAGTGGGACGCGCACTACTCGGCGCCGGGCTGATCACGTTGCCGTGGTTCGGTTTCAGCTGGGTGGCGCTCGGCGCGGCGGTACCGGACACCGTGGTGATCAAGACCCTCCAGGGTGCGCAACATGCTTGGGGCGCTTGGAACTTCGGCAACGGCCCGCTGTTCTACGCGCGGGTTTCACCGGTGATGGTCGTGCTGGCGTTCCTGCCCGCCGTCCTCGCCGTGGTGGCACTGGCCATCCGGCTGCGGACGAGCCCGGCGGGCCTGCGGCCGTTCGCGGCGCTCGCCGTCGGCGGCCTGCTCTACCACCTCGGCTACGTGCTGCTGGCCGTCCCGCCCTACCACTGGTACTACGGGCCCGGCCTCACCGCGGCGACCGTCGTCCTCTGTGCCGTGGCGGTTTCACACCGGTTCATGGTCAGCGGGGTGCTCGCGCTGATCGTCGCCGGTCTGATCGCGTACGCGGCCGCCGGACTTCCTCGTACGTACGCACCGTTCACGTCGAACTACACGTCGAGCGCGCAGTACGCCCGTATCGGGGCGGAACTCGGCACGCTCGCCGGAGGCCGGACCGTCGGCAGCGCGGGCGAAATCGGTGTCCTCGCCTACAGTTGCGGCTGCCCGGTCGTCGACGTCTTCTCCGACCGAGGCCTGCTGCCCGCCGCGATCGAGGCGCGCGGCGAGGAGAACCGCTGGATTCGCGCGATGCTTCGCGTGAACTATGCCTTCTTCGACTTCGACGTCCGGCCACGGCGTCCCGAACTCCTGCTGCGACGGCTGGCGGCTCCTCCACCGGACGCGCTCGCGCACTGGACGCTCGATGCGCCGACTCTCGGGAAGCAGGAGCTGTACCTGGTGCCGAACAAGGAGTGAGGTGGTGCGGCTTCCAGGCCTCACACTGGTAGCCATCGTCGAGCTGGGAGTTGACGTGACATGGTGATCACGACGTGGGTTCAGGCGGCCGGAACCGTGTTGCTGGGGCTGGTCGGGCTCTGGTTCGCGCACAACTACCGGCGGCAGATCCGGCTCAAACTCGCCGAACGTCAGGTCGAGTCGTACGTGCGGCTCTGGGCGCTGACCGCGCCCGCCGCCCCGTTCCGTGCTACTCCGTTGGAGCCCGGAGAGCTGAAAAAGCTCTACGACGACATGGGAAAGTGGTACTTCGACGACGGCGACGGCATCCTCACCTCGTCCGCGGCTCGCGACTTGTTCATAGGCGTCCACGGCAATCTCGTCTGCCCGGTCGGCGAGATGAAACCGGCCGTACTGGCCGCGCAACTCGCCGCGTTGCCCCCGGCCGACGCCGAACGCCGTCGCGGTTGCGCGATCATCCGCCAGATATCGCTTTTGCGAACCCAGCTGAAGAAGGATTTGGCTATGCACTTCGGCGTCGGCTATTACACCGATCTTCAGCCCGATGATCGAGCTTTTCTGGTCAGCTGTGGTTTGTCTCCCCGGCGGCGGCCGTGGCGACCACGCCGGCTGCGTCCAGCGGACCGGCCACGTGTCGATTCATGCGTGTGCGGCGCCTGTCCAAGCTGATGCGGGACACCCTTAATCCTGAATACTTTCAATCGGTTTCACGCGAACGAGTGAAAGCTCATCAGGCTCTGTACGGCTGCGGGGACTATGGCGGCATCTTTGGCCGAGTGACGTGATCTGGGGAGGTCTCATGTCGCCTACCGCGCTGCATCACACTGTTCTGGTTGTGGACGTGGAGCAATTCAGCGGCCGGAAGAATCCGGAACAGAGGAATGTGCGCAGCGCGGTCTACGCGGCCTTGGCTCATGCGCTCGGCTCGCACTGGAGCGCCTGCCATCGCGAAGACCGGGGCGATGGTGTGTTTCTTCTGGCACCGGCGGATGTTCCGAAGCAGCTGTTCGTCGAGCGGGTGCCCGGTCGCCTGGTGAAAGCGTTGAACAGGCACAACCGGGCGCACGGGACCGGCGAGCAGATCCGGCTGAGGATGGCCGTGCACGCCGGGGAAGTCCTGCTCGACGAGCACGGCGCGACCGGCGTCGCGATCAACCACACGTTCCGATTGCTCGACTCGCCGCCGTTGAAGGACGCCCTCGCCGGCTCGGCCGGTGTGCTCGCGGTGATCACCTCCGACTGGTTGTTCCGTGAAGTGGTCTGGCACAGCGCTGCCGACGAGACCCGCTATCGGCCCCAACGCATCCGGGTCAAGGAAACGGAGACGGTGGGATGGATCTGCCTGCCGGACGACCCGTACCCGCCCGACGTCAGTCAGGCGGAGTGGCCGGAGGACGTCTGCCCCTATCCCGGTCTGCGTGCGTTCCAACCTGACCAAGCGCGGTGGTTCTTCGGCCGTGAAGCGACCTTGTCGGTGTTGATGGAGAAGATCGATCACCGCGGCGGGCCGGTCTTCGTCGTCGCACCGTCCGGTGCCGGCAAGTCGTCGCTGCTTCGGGCAGGCGTGATCACCGAGGTGGCCGACAGTGGACGCCCGTGGCTGTTGCTCACCCCGGCGAAGGAACCTTGCGAGACACTGGCACAGCAGGTCGCGCAGCTCATCGACGGCGACGTGGATGACGTGCGCTCGGCGGTCGGATCCGATCCTGCCCGGCCGGCGAGCATGCTGCCCGACGGCACCGTCGTCGTGGTGGACCAGTTCGAAGAGGTGTTCACCCTGTGCGCCGACGAGGCCGAGCGGCGGCGGTTCATCGCCGCATTGATCGCGATGCGGGCGGTTCTCGGGGTGCGGGGCGACTTCTACGACCACTGCCTCGCCGACGATCAGCTCGCGAAGTTCCTGCCGGCGAGCCAGTTCAACCTCCAGGCGATGACTCCGGCCGGATTGCGGGCGGCCATCGAAAGACCCGCTCGGCAGATCGGCGTCGACGTCGAACCGGGCCTGGTCGAGATCCTCCTGCACGAGATCGGGACGGACGCGGGCGGGCTCCCGCTGCTGGCCCATGCCTTGGCCGTCACCTGGCAGCGGCGCGCGGGCGACAAGCTGACCTTGGCGGATTACGACCGGGCAGGGCGGATCCAAGGCGCGATCGCGGCCACCGCGGACGAGGCCTACGCGCGGTGTTCCACGGCCGAGCAGCGCGTGATCTTCCAGCAGATCCTCATGCACCTGGTCGTGGTCAGGCACGACGCGCCGCCTGCCAGGCGGCGCGCGGATCCGGCCGACCTCGTCCAGGGTTTCGACGCACCGCGGACCGCTGAGACGGTTCTCGGCTGGCTGATCGAGAAACGTCTGGTCACGCTGGACGGCAACGTCGTCGAGCTTTCCCACGGAGTGTTGCTGCGGGCGTGGCCGCAGCTCGGCACCTGGATCGAGACGGGCCGCAACGATCAGGTCATCCGGCAGCAGTTGATCGAGGCCGCCGAACAATGGGAGAGAGAAGGGAAACCGGTCGGATCGCTGTATCGCGGCGATCGGCTGGCCATCGCGCGGGGGTGGCGGTCCAGGAGTGAGCACCGCGCCGCCCTCACGCCGCTCGGAGCGGCCTTCCTCGGCGCGTCGATCCGGCACGAAAGCCGGCGGGCCAGAGTCCGCCGGACCGCGGTCGCCATGCTGGCCGTCCTCGGCCTTGTCGCGTCCAGTGCCGCCGTCTACGCCTTCCAGCAACGCGACATCGCCCGTGAGCAACGTGACGCCGCGATCTTCAACAAGGTCACCGCCGAGGCGAACCGGATACGGACCGTTGACGTGTCGCTGGCGGCCCAGCTCGATCTCGTCGCCTACCGCATGCGCCCGGCCGACGCGGACACCGGCACCCACTTGATCGTCGACGCGAACGCGCCGCTGTCCGCGACGTTGCCCGCGGGTGCCAAGGACGTCAGCGTGGTGGCGTTCAGTCCCGATGGGCGGACGCTGGCCACCGGCAGCGGCAGCGGCGACCGACTCGTGCGGTTGTGGAATGTTGCCGACCCGGCCCATCCGGTGCTGCTGAACGAAACCATCAGTCACGGTGAGGCAACCCGGGCGCTGGCGTTCAGCCCGGACGGACGCACTCTGGGCTCGGGCGGCGCCGACAACACGGTGCGGCTGTGGAACGTCGCCGACCCGGCCCGCCCCGAGGCGCTCGGCCCGCCGATCACGGGACACACCAAGACGATCCGGTCGATGGCGTTCAGTCCCGACGGGCGGACGCTGGCCAGCGCGGGGGACGATCGAACCGTACGGCTGTGGAACGTCGCCGACCTCGCCCGGCCCACGGCGCTCGGCCCGCCGATGGCCGGGCACACCGACGCCGTCTACTCCGTGGCGTTCAGCCCTGATGGCCGGACTCTGGCCACCGGCGGCGACGACCGGACGATGCGACTGTGGGACATCGCCGCGCCGGACCGGGCCGAACCCTTCGGGCCACCGTTGACCGGGCACACCGGCGCTTTCCATTCGGTGGCGTTCAGTCCCGATGGACGGATGCTGGCCGGTGCGAGCAACGACCGGGAAGTGCGGCTGTGGAACGTCGCCGACCCGGCCCGCCCCGAGGCGGTCGGCAGGCCGATCACGGGGCATGCCGGCGCGATCCGGTCGCTGGCGTTCGGGCCCGGCGGACGGACGGTGGCCACCGGCGGCGATGACTACACCGTGCGGCTGTGGGACGTCGCCGATCCAGCTCGCCCTTCGCCCATCGGTGCGCCGATCACCGGGCATGCCGACGGCGTCCGGTCGATGGCGTTCAGCCCGGACGGCCGTGTCTTGGCCACCGCCAGTGGCGACCGGGCGGTAAGGCTGTGGAACATACCCGACACCGTCCTAAAAGGACATACGAGAGAAGTCAAGGCGTTGGCGTTCAGCCCTGACGGGCGCATCCTGGCCACCGGCGGCGGCGACCGGACCGTCCGGTTGTGGACGCCTGCCGATCGGCGGCAGCTGGGCCGGCCGCTCACCGGCCACCAAGACGACATCAACGCCTTGACGTTCAGACCGGATGGCCGCGTGCTGGCCACCGGCGGCGGTGACCGGACCGTGCGGCTGTGGGACGTCGCCGATCCAGCCCGCCCCTCGCCCATCGGCGCGCCGATCACCGGGCATGCCGACGGAGTCCGGTCGATGGCGTTCAGCCCCGATGGCCGCATCCTGGTCACCGGCGGCGATGTGAAGGACGAGAACACCGCACGGCTGTGGGACGTCGCCGACCCGGCCGAACCCGTGTTGCTGGCCCGGATCGAGATCGGACCGGACGCCAACGCCTTGGCGGTGGCGTTCAGCCCGGACGGGAGAACTCTGGCGACGGGAACCGAATACAGCGACGTCGCGGTGCGGCTGTGGAACGTTTCCGATCCGGCCAAGCCCACGCTGCTGACCGGCCCCCTCAAAGGGCACCAGGACGACATACGCCGGATCGCGTTCAGCCCGGATGGGCGGACCTTGGCCAGCGGCGGCGACGACGCTCAGGTGCGGCTGTGGGACGTCACCGATCCCGCTCACGCCACACCGCTCGGCGAACCTCTTGCGGGCCATACCAACCCCGTCATCGGGTTGGCGTTCAGCCCGGATGGACACACGGTGGCCAGCGGCAGCGGCGACAACACCGTGCGGCTCTGGCGGACAGCCGACCGGACGCAGTCGGGGCAGCCGCTCACCGGACACCAGGCCGCCGTCAACACGGTGGCGTTCAGCCCGGATGGCGCCACCCTCGCCACCGGCAGCCAAGACCACACCGTGCGGCTGTGGAACATGACCGTGCCCCAAGCCGTGCACGGCATCTGCGCCGTCACGGGGAACACGCTCACTCGCGAGATGTGGGACAAGTTCGTGTCGGCCGAACTGCCGTACAGTCCGCCGTGTTCCTGACCCGCTAGTGCTCGGCGTGGACCACACGAAAGCCACTTTCGGGACATCAGACGTCGCGAAAGTGGCTTTCGCGACACGGGCGCCGTCGGCGCGGGTGAGTGACCGGGGTGAAGGCTCCCTTCGCCGCATTAGACGCGGCGAAGGGAGCCTTCGCCCCACCGCCGACCCACCCGTGACCACGACACCTTTCACTTACCTCTCGATAACCGGCTCCAGGGGAGCATCCGCTCAGCCGGACTTCGAGGCGGCCAGCCGGTTCAGCAGGCGGATCCGTCCGTGGTTGGGGACCGAGCGGATCGGGTGCCCGGCAAGGCCCCAGTGCCCGAGAAGGGTGTTCGCCGCGCTCCAGCCGGTGGCGGCCGCGCGTTCCATGAGGGCGACCGGGAGGTCGATCCGGATGCCGTCGCCCGCGAGCGCGAGCGCCGGGTCCGGGGTCGCCACCGTGGGCCGCCGGGCGAAGTCGCCGACGCCGAACAGCGGGCAGTCTTCGCGCCACAACGTGATGTCGCCGACCACGCGGGCGTCCCGGGTTTCCGGGTAGATCTCGTGAAGACGGCTTTCCAGTGCCTTTTCCAACCCGCTCGAGTCCTCGGTGGCGGCCGCGTAGGCGTGCAGTTCGACGACCGATCCGCCGGTGCGCGCGGCCCAGCGCCGGGCTTCTCCCTCGTACCGGTCGAGCAGGCTGATGTTGTCCAGCGGCGGGATGCTCCCGGTGCCGAGGAACGGTGGCCGACGCGGCTCGACCGGGCGGTCCAGCCAGAGCCGCCGGACCAGGAAAGGCGGGGCGGTACGCAAACCGCCGACGTCGGCTCGCCACGCCTCGGTGCCGACATCCGGTGAAGCGGCGACGATTTCGCGCAGCCCGGAGACGTCGCAGGCGAGGACCACGCCGTCGAAGTTCTCCGTCCGGCCGTCTGATTCGACGGCGAAACCTTCCGGGGTCCGGCCGAGGCCGGTCACCGTCGTGCCGGTGCGGATGTCGGCGCGGCGGCCGGTGAGATGGTTCGCGAGCGGGTCCCAGAGCGCTTGGGGGAACGGCTCGGTCGGTACGTCGAAGACCAGGCCTTCGCTGGAGCCGAGGAAGTACAGGTGGAACATGGTCGCCAGCTCGGCGGCCGACAGTTCACGCGGGTCGGCGAAGAAGCTGCGCGAGAAGACCTCGAACGCGAGGTGCTTGGCGGCGGGCGGGAAGTTGATCGCTTCGAGGAAGGTCGAGGCGTCGGTGCGGTCGAGCCGGTGGTAGATCTCCGGCACGCTGACCGTCGCCAGCGGCAGCGCCTCGCGGCCGCTGAGGTGCAGCAGATCCCGGCGGGTGAAGGTCGGGCTACGCCAGGCGAAAGCCATCGCGTTCCACGGCGGGGTGCGCGGAAGTCCGGCGAAGGTGTCGATGCGGCCGTGTGCGTCCAACAGCGGGTAGTCGGTCAGCGGGGTCAGCCGGTCCAACCGCGGATCGGTGCGCGCGAGCAGGGCGCGCAGGTTGTAGTACTGGCGGAAGAACGCGTGGAAGCCCCGGCTCATGGTCACCGCGGTGCCGTCCGGGAGCCGCTCCCGCCAGCCGCCGACGCGCCCGCCGAGATGGTCTTCGCGTTCGAAGACGGTGACGGTGACGCCGCGTTCGGCCAGCCCGGTCGCCGCGGTGAGCCCGGCGATGCCGCCGCCCACGATCGCGGCGGTGGGGCGCCGTCCGAGCAGTCCGGCGTCGGCCAGCCCCGGCGGGGCCTGCCGGGTCACGCGACGGGGATCCCTGGGGCGGGTCACACCGGCTCCGAGGGCGCGGTGCCGACGACGGTGTGGACGATGTCCCGCTGCCAGCCGCCGACGGTCGCGGTGTGGACGTCGGTGAAGCCGGCGTCGGTGAGACGCCGGGCGAGTGCGGTGATGCCGTCGAATTCGAGGACACTGCGGCGAAGATGACGGTAGAGTGTGGCGTCGCCGGTGGTGAGTTTCCCGAGCGGGATGATCACGCCCGCGCAGACGGCGTTCCAGATCCAGCGGGCTCGGCGGGAGTCGCCCACGGAGTACTCGTGCACGGCGATCCGGCCACCCGGCCGGAGCAGTGCGCGAAGCCGGCGTAGCTGTGTGGTCGGATCGGTGAGGTTGCGCAGGAGGTACGCCGCCAGGATTCCGTCGAACGGGCCGTGGATCCCGGCCAGTTCCTCGACCGGTGTGTGCACGAATTCGACGTTGCCGGGCCAGGTTTTGCTCCGGGCCCGCTCCAGCATCTCGCCGGACGCGTCGAAGGCGGTGATGCGGGCGCTCGGCAGCACCGACAGGAGGGCCGCCGTGGACGCACCGGTTCCGCAGCCGGCGTCCAGCACCCGCGGTCCAGGAGCGGCGAGCCGCCGGGCGGAAAGGCGCAAATGCTCGTGGTAGCCGGGATTCGCGCCGACGAGACGGTCGTAGAACCGGGCTTCGGTGTCGAAGGCGGAAGGCACGGCCTCGCGCGGCAAACCGTTTCGCGCCATGGCGTTCATCGCGCTTCCTCTCGTGATCGGGCTCGTTCCCACAGCAGCAGCACGGCGGTCACCATCGCGAAGCCGAAGAGGAAGTCTTCGACCGGGATGTCCCACGGGAACCGCCAGCCGGTGATGTGTTCGGGCGCGTAGAGGACGATCGGCGCGGACAGCTTGGTCAGCCAGCCGTCGACGGGGATCTGGAAGCCGGTGACGATCGCCATGGTGAGCCAGTAGGCGGGTTTGCGGAACAGCCCGGTCTTCAGCACGGCGAGCTCGAACAGTACGACCACGATCACCGAGACGACGGCCGGAACGGTGTAACCCCAAGGGATCATCGCCGAACCGCCTGCTTCTCGCGCCGCTGGACCGCGGCGAGGGTGAGCTGGACCGCTTCGTAGGTCAGCACCCCGCAGATCGGGATCACGACGAAGAACAGGATCTCTTCCAGCGGAAGGGAAAACGGCGCGCGGATACCGGTGACGAACTCGGGCGCGTAACCCCAGACCTCGCCGGCGATCGCCACCGCGTCCCAGACGAGGAAGACCACGGCCACCGGGAGCAGCGCGCGGGCGAGGCGTTTCGGCTGCCGGTAGACGCGGGCGCCCGCGAGTTCCAACGGCAGCGTCACCAGGACACATGCCGCCAATACGAGCAGGTATTCGATCTTGCCCATCAGCCCACCGCCGACGGGGGAGCGGGATGTCGTTTCCGGGCCCACTGCGCGCGAACGAGCGCGCCGCAGGCGACCCCGAGACGGCGACGCCGGGACACCTTCGCCCGGCCGGCGAAGACGTCGTGGCCGGCGTCTTCGATCCGGTCGAGGATTTCCCCATAAAGGGTCGCGGCGGTGGCGACGCAGGGCCGTGAGACCGGGTGCAGCATCGCGATGCCCGGCCGCGCCTCGGCGTAGACGCGCCGGGTCACCGCGATCTGTTCCTTGATCGCGGCCCGGACGCGGACGTCGGCTCGGCCATGCTCGGCGCACCAGGAGAGCCGTTCGCGGTCGACGTCGTGTTCCTTGAGTTCGTCGGCGGGCAGATAGACCCTGCCGCGCTCGAAGTCCTCGGCGACGTCGCGGAGGAAGTTGGTCAGTTGGAAGGCCTTCCCGAGTGCGGCGGCTCGCGGTGCCGCCTCTTCGCGAGGCGCGACCGCGCCGAGGATCGGGAGCACTTGCAGGCCGATCACCTCCGCCGAACCGCGCACGTACTCGTCGAGGTCGTCCCTGGTGGCGTAGTCGGTGACGCTCAAGTCCATCCGCATCGACGTGAAGAAGTCGCGGAAGAGCCCTTCCTCCAGCTCGTACCTCGCCGCGGTGTCGATCACCGCCGTCAGCAGGGGATCGTCACTCGTACCCGCGGTCAGATCGGCGAGAAACCGATCCTCCACTTCGGACAGTCGCGCGGCGAGGGAGTCCGGGGTGGCGTCCGCGGCGGGCTCGTCGACGATGTCGTCCAGCCATCGTGCGAAACCGTAGAGCGCGTGGACGGCGGGCCGTTGCGCTGGCGTCAGCATGCGGGTCGCCAGGAAGTACGTCCGGCCGTGCCGGGCGTTGACGTCGCGGCACCAGGTGTACGCGGCCCGCAGGCCGGGATCGTGGATCTCGGCGGCATCGAGTTCGCGTCGGGTCATCGGCTCGCCTCCGTGGCCAGGTCGAGGACGCGCGAGCGGCGTCCGGGAACGCCGGTGATCCGGTCGGCGGCCAGCCTGCCGGAGATCAGCACGGTCGGCACACCCACTCCCGGCACCGTCGCTCCTCCGGCGAGGACGACGTTCTCAGTGCCGCGAGGAAGATTCCGAGGGCGGAACGGTCCTGTTTGGACGAACGAGTGCGCGTAGCTGAAGGGCGTTCCGGCCACGTGCCCGCGGTCGGCCCAGTCGGCGGGGCTGATGATCTCGGTGAACTCGGGTTCGAAATCCGGCAGGAGCCGCTGCCGCGCGACGGCGAGGATCTCCTCCGCGTACGGTCCGGCCTCGGCGGTCCAATCCGCGGGGCCTCGGTCGAGATTCGGGACCGGCGCGAGGATCGAGTAGAGCTGACGGCCCGGCGGCGCCAGGCCCGGGTCGGTCGCGGTCGGCCGGGTGATCAGCAGCGACGGATCGCTCATGCGGCGGCCCGTGGTGATGAGTTCGTCGAAGGTCGAGCGCCACCCGTGACCGAAGGAAATGGTGTGGTGCCCGACATCGGGCCCGGTATCGGGGCCGCCGGTGTGCAGGATCAGTGCCGACGGCGCGGGCCGCAGCGGAACGGGCCGCGCCGGAGTCCGGCCGAGCAGCCGGTAGCTCTCGGGTAGCTCGGTCGTGAGGACGACGGCGTCGCACGGATGACGTTCGCCGGCGGCCGTGCGGACCGCGTGGACCCGGCTGCCGTCGCGTTCGAGCGCGTGCACGGGGTCGCCGTAGTGGAAGGTGACGCCGTTCTCGGCGGCGACCCGGGCGAGCGCCTGGGGCAGTGCCGCGACCCCGCCGGGCGGAAAGTACACGCCGCCGACGGTGTCCATATAGGAGATGACCGCGTACAGCGCCAGCGCCCGCATGGGCGACTCGCCCGCGTAGAGCGCTTGGAAGGTGAACACCCGCTTCAGCCGCTCGTCGGACAGGAAGGACCCGATCTTCGCGTCCAGCCGCCGGAATCCGCCCAGCGCCACCAGCCGGGCCAGATCCGGGTTGAGCATGCCCAGCGGTGAGTCGATGTTCGAGTCGATGAACCGGCCGAACTCGGCGTGGTAGAGCCGGGTCAGCCAGTCGCGCAGCCGCAGGTATCCCGCGGCCTCGGCAGGCCCGGCGAACTCGCGTACCGCGTCCGTCATCGCCGCGGCGTCGGTGTGCACGGGCAGGGCGCTGCCGTCGGCGAACTGTGCCAGGTAGGCCGGGTCGAGCCGGGTGAGCGGCAGTTCCCTGTCCAGTTCCGCGCCCACGGCGCCGAAGGTGTCCCGCAGGATCGACGGCATGGTCAGCACCGTCGGACCGGTGTCGAGCAGATAGCCCTGGTGTTCGGCGCGCCCCGCGCGGCCGCCGGGGCCGGGGTCGCGTTCGAGGACGGTGACTTCGCGGCCGCGGCCCGCCAGGTGCAACGCGGCCGCCAGCCCCGACAACCCCGCTCCCACGACGACGATCCGGTCCGTCCTGCCGGGCACCGTTTTCACTGGTCGCGCTCCGTGCACCGGATGGCGAGTACGGCCAGCGCGTCCGCTGCCTCCTGCGGGACGACGGCCGGGTCGATCACCGCGAGCGCCTTGTCGGCGCGTTCCCGGATGAGTTCGCCGAGGCGTTCGCGTGCGCCGGTGGCCGTGATCAGTTCGCACCAGCGGGAGACGGCGTCGTCGTCGACGGTCGTCAGGTTCAGCAGTTCGCCGAGTTCGGCACGCCGCCGCCCGTCGGCCATCTCCGCGGCGAGCACCACGACGCTGGACGCCTTGCGATCGCGGAGGTCCTGGCCGGCGGGTTTGCCGGTGACCGTGGGATCGCCGAAGACACCGAGTAGGTCGTCCTTGAACTGGAACGCCTCGCCGACCAGGCCGCCGTACTCGGCGAGGGCGGCCATGACGTCCGGACCGCAGCCCGCCAGCGCGGCGCCGAACTCCAGCGGCCTGCGGACGGTGTAGTTGCCGGATTTGCGGCGCAGCACGTCGAGCAGCGCGTCCCAGCCGGGAAGTGTCCGGGCGTCGTTCACCAGATCGGCGAGTTGCCCCACCGCCAGTTCCGCGCGCATCGCGTCGTACCTCGGCCAGCCGCGCGACAGCGTTTCCGTGTCCAAACCGGACTCCCGGAGCAACTGTTCGGACCAGACAAGGAAAAGGTCACCGGCGAGAGTCGCCGCGGATTCGCCGAACCGGTCGGCGGAGCCACTCCACCCCTGTTCGGCATGCCACCGCGCGAACCGCACGTGCAGTGCGGGGCGGCCCCGGCGCAGCGCCGAGGCGTCCATGACGTCGTCCTGCGCCAGCGCGAAACAGTGGAGCAATTCCAAGCTCGACGCGGCTCGCAGCGCGGCGTCCGATTCCGGGCCTCCGCACCGCCAGCCGACATAGGCGAACATCGGCCGGAGGAATTTCCCTCCGGCGAGGAACTGGGGAAGGACGGTTTCCGCGAGCTCGCCCTCGCCACGGCCGGAGAAGTGCTCGGCGGCCCGTGCTTCGACGAAACCGTGGGCTTCGGCGAGACAACGCCTGCCCACCTCGTCCAGCCAGGCGGCCCGCGCCTCCTTCGGCGGCACCGTTCCCGCCGCCATGGTCGACGCCATCCGCCTTCCCTCCGCCGATCCGGTGATTTCGTTTCATAACCGTTTCACGCCTGGGGTATCCTGTCTACTAGATCCAGTGGCGCACCCGCAACTCGAGCCATATCGGCCGGAGAGCAAGGAAATCCTGGGTTTCCCGGGATCTCCCGGCTCAAACCCGGATCGCTCGCGGATCGAAGAAGACCGTCTTTCGGACGAGAGTGGCCCGGACCCCGCCACCCTCAGGAGCCCGGTGCCCCCTCGCGCCGGGCTCCGGATGCCCGACGGCGCCTGGCGTGCGGACCGGTCCCTTCCCGGGGCCCCGCCGTGGCGCCGTCGGGCGTTCTTCGTTCCGGGGACGGTGTGCGCCTGTCCATGCCCGGTGACCTCGTAAGCTGCCCTTCGGGCGAACACTGGCACCGGGAACGTGGAACGGATGGATGTCGACGAGATGAGCGGCCTTGGCGGCGGTTCGTGGACCCCCGGCAAGGTCGCCGAGATCCTGGGCGTCTCGCCGGTCACGCTCCGCACCTGGGATTCGCGGTACGGGGTCGGCCCCACCATCCGCGCGGGTGGCCGTCATCGCCGTTACTCGGACGCGGATGTCCGCAGGTTGCAGCATATGCAGCGGCTGATCGACCGGGGGATTCCCGCCCGCGAGGCGGCCGCCGCGGCGTTCTCCGGTACCGGTGAGACGGTCCCGGACGTACCCGCCGACAGGCTGGTCGGCGAACTCGAGCAGGCCGCGGAAGACCTGGAATTCGCCTCCATCGCGGCGTTACTGGACGAAACGCTCGGCGCGATCGGCGCGGCGGCGACGTGGGCCGACGTGTTGCTGCCGATCCTGCGCGGCCTCGGGGACCGCTGGTCCAGGGGTGACGTGTGCTTCGAGTCGGAATGGGCGCTCACCACCGAGGTTTCCCTTGCGCTGCAACGCTACGTCGCCCGATTCAGCACCGGGCCGTCCGAACGCGGAGTGCTCATCGCCTGCTGCCCGGACGAGCGGCACAGCCTGCCGGTCGAGGTCCTCCGGGCGTCCCTGGCGGAGATCGGTGTCCCCGCCGTCCACCTCGGTCAGATGGTGCCCGCGGAGACCTTGGCCGGGCTGGCGTCCAGATTGGATCCGGTGCTGGTGGTGCTGTGGTCGATGTCCGCCAGCACCGTCGATGTCCTGCTGTGCGAGCGTCTGCAACGGCAGGGGTCCGAGGTCGTCGTCGCCGGCCCCGGCTGGGAAGGACTCAACGTCCGTGGCGCGCCTTGGGTCAACGATCTGACCACCGCGCTGGACGTCGTCGCCGCCCGCTTCAAAGCCTGAACCGTTGCGGGATCGCTTCAGGTGCCTGAGGATGGATCCGGAAGCGGACGCGGGACAGGGAGGATTCCCCGGTGGATCTCAGGCGGCAGGTGGTCGAGCGCTGGCCGGCGAAATGGCCGGTCCAGCCGTTCCGGGAGCCGGCCTGGGCCCGGCAGGAACCGACCTACCGCGAATGCAGTCCCGCGCTGATCGATGCCGCGGTCAAACGGGCCGACGCGCGGCCGGCGGGCAACTGGTTCGTCGTCGCGGCCAGCCGGGAGGTCGTCGCGGATCGGCCACTGGGTCTGCGCGCCGGCGGCCGGGAACTGGTGGCGTGGCGTGGTCCGGACGGTGACCTGGTCATCGGCCCCGGTGCCTGCCCGCATCTCGGTGCTCCGCTCGATCAGGCTCGTGTCCATTGTGGAGAGTTGGTCTGCCGGTGGCACGGATTGCGGGTCGGGCCCGAGCGGCCGGGCTGGTCACGGCTGCCCTCCCATGACGACGGTGTGCTCGCCTGGGTCCGCCTCGACCGCTTCGGCGGCGAAACCCCCACCGAGCGGCCGATCGTGCCGGCCCGTCCGGAAGGCGACGTCACCATCGACGCGGTCGCGACGCTGACCGGGACCTGCGAACCGGTGGACGTCGTCGCGAACCGGCTCGACCCTTGGCATGGCGCGTGGTTCCATCCGTACTCGTTCACCCGGCTGAAGGTGTTGTCGGCTCCACAAGGGAACGACGTCACCGACGCCGAGGACAAGTTCGTCGTCGAAGTGACCTTCCGGCTCGCCGGGAAACTGGGCGTGCCGGTGATCGCCGAGTTCACCTGCCCCGAGCCGCGGACGGTGCTGATGACCATCGTCGACGGCGAAGGCGCGGGCAGCGTGGTCGAAACCCACGCCACACCGCTCGGGACCGGCCCCGACGGACGACCACGGACCGCCGTGATCGAGGCGACGATAGCCACGTCCGACCGTCCCGGTTTCGCCAAGGCCGCCCGCATCGCCCCGGCTCTGCGGCCCCTGATGCGCCGAGCGTCCGCGCGTCTCTGGCGGGACGACCTCGCCTACGCCGAGCGGCGCTATGCCTTGCGAGCGGGAGACGTCGCCGACGGGCGGGCATGAAACCGGCGCCGGGATCGTGGGATCCCGGGCTGGAGATCCCGACGTCGCCGGGGTGTACAGCGTTCGAAGGACGAACACAGGGAATCCCCGCACACTCGCCGGTCACCAAGGCAACCATGGTGACCAGTCGTGCGTGAACCCGAAGACCGCTTCCTGCGTTCCAAGGGGTTATTCCATGCGTAAGGCCGTACTAAGCGCCGTACTCGGCGCGTCGCTCGCGTTCACCGTCACCACCGCCCTCCCCGTCACCGCGGCTGCCACACCCTCGGTGGCGCCCTGTACCTGGGTCGTCTCCGACCTGCCTGTCCCCGCCGGAGCCGACGGTGGCTCGGTGGCCGTCGCCGGACCGAACGGGTATCTGGCCGGCGCGGTGTGGAAGGACAACAAACGCGTGAACGTGCTGTGGCACAACCGCGAGGTCGTCGAAATGCCGCAGCCGCCGAACGGCGCCGCGCTCCAGTTCTCCGCCATCAGTGGCCGCGGCGAGGTTGTGGGTTATCAGTCCTCGACCGATGTCAGCGCGGGATTCCGTTACCACGACGGCGTTTACGAGACCCTGCCGAGTCCGCCCGGGGTGCGGGCCACCGCCACCGCCATCAACGAGTCCGGTGACATCGTGGGGTACATCGGCGATGGACGAGTGCCCTATCAGGTCATCCTCTGGCCGGCGAATGCTCCCGGCAGCTACCGGATCATCGCCGACGGCAAAGCGGTCGGCATCGACAACGCGGGCCGGGTGGTGACCGAGCCCGGGCTGGTGTGGTCGCCCGATGGTTCCACCCGGCAGCTGGCCGGGTACGGCGATCTCGTCATCAAGCGATACCAGGGCGAGCGGATCGTCGGCATGTCATGGACCCAGGGCGAGCAGCTCATCGAGTGGGACGTGAACACCGGTGCCGTGCTGGGCAAGACACCGGGGAACACCGTGATGGGCATCAACGCGAACGGCCTGCTCGCAGCGTGGTATTTCAACAACGACGGCTCGAACACGCTCGGCATCTGGTGGAATCGAACCTTCATCGGCGACTTCGCCCCGGCCAGCAGGATCTCCGCGGTCACCGACGACAACCAGCTCGCCGGTTCGCACGGCCCGGCGTCTCCTTGGGTACCCGCTACGTGGAGCTGCGTTTCCGCGCCATGACCGGCACTTCGGATCGAATCGGTATGTGGTGCCTGATGCGCCGGTCAACGGTCGCGTCGGTGAGATGGAGTTCTCGTTGACGTCGAGGCTGGTGAAGATCCGCGGTAGGTGGCCCGCCCGCCGGGTGAGAGTCCCAAAGTGAGACGGAACGAAAAACCGCCCTACCTCGGCAAAGCTGCCAGGTGGGCGGTTTTTCGCACTGTGGAGGCTAGGGGACTCGAACCCCTGACCCCTCACTGCCAGTCAGGTTCGGGCAGGTCGCTGACCTGCGGTTATCGGGAACTCGCTGGTCGGCTGGTGCAGTTGTGCTCTGTTCGATGCGGTCCGGTGTCGTTGGGCGCTGTTGTAACCGACGGTGCGCTCCACTTCGCCGTGGGCTCGAAACCTGGCTCCTGTGGGCGCCACTCTCGGAGTCGGCGGACCACTGCTCGCAATGTTCAGTCTGCCTGTGCATGCCGTGTCGACGGCGTCCGCTCATGCCGATGTGCGGTGGCGACTTCGAGGTCAGCCATGGGGGTACGAGGATCGCTGAGCCGGTTGCGGTCGAGCAGGGCGGGCTGGACCTGTTCCGCAGCCTTCACCGCCACGCGCTCGGCGTCCTGCCGCCCGCCCGGATGGCCGACAGGACGAGGTCGATCGCGCTGTCCGCCGTCGTCTGCAGTGTCCGGGACGTGTCCGGGTCCCGTACCCAGCGGAAGATCACTCCCGCGTAGACGTCGCTGAGGGTGCGTGCCGCCTCGGCAACGTCCACCCCCGGATCGACTTCTCCGCGTTCCTGGCCATTTCTGAGCAGAGGTGTCAGGTCGGCCAGCAACTGTGACTCGTAACGGATGGGGCCGCCCGCCGCGGTCCAGCCGAGCATCATCTGCCTACTCAGCTCGGGCTCCGCCTCCACCATACGGCTGATCAGCCGAAAGTAGGCGCGGACCCGTTCCGGCACCGCTTCCTCCGTGGCCTCGGTGATCACCTCCACGGCGCGGTCCGCCATCCGCCGCGTCCACAACATCGGGATGTCGCCCTTGCTGGGGAAGTGGTTGAACGCCGTGCGGCGCGAGGTGCCTGCCCGCTGGGCGATGTCCGCCATTGTGGTGTCCTCGTAGCCACGCTCCACGAACAAGGCCGTCGCAGCCTCGTAGAGCAGATCACGGGTGGCCGGAGCGCGCCGGCCCGCTGCGGCCTGTTCAGTGGGTGTCACCGCCGCTCTCGCCCCTTCCCGATGCTTGACATCAACTGCACCCGAGTGCAAGCATCCCTCGCGCAGTGACTGCACTCGAGTGCAAAACTCGTCACAAGGGAGTGACCATGTCCAACATAACGTCCTCGATGCGGCCCAGTGACCTCGACCTCTACCAGCCGGAAGCGCTGCTCGATCCGTACGCGCACTACGCGAAACTGCGCGAGCTGGGACCGGTGCTCTTCGATCCGGAGCGCGAGATCTGGCTGGTGCCCGGCTACGCCGAGGCATCAGGTGTGCTGCGCAATCACAAGGAGTTCGTCTCCGGCGACGGGGTCACCTACGAGGGGGTCGGCGACCGGCTCGAACGGTATCCGCTGATCGAGAACGACCCGCCGGTGCACACCCGCATCCGCCGGGCGGTCCAGCCGGCGTTCACCAAGGGCCCGATCGAGCAGCTGCGGCCCGCGATCGAGGCCGCCGCGAAATCGATCGCCGAGAAAGCCGTCGCGCTCGGCGAGATCGACGCCGTCCAGGCGGTGGCCCAGCCGATGCCCGACAAGGCCATGGAACTGCTGACCGGGCTCACCCCGCCGAGCGCCCAGACGCTGGCTGACTGGAGCGACGCGGTCGTCCGCGCGCAGGAACCGGCGGCGAGCGCGCGCCACTCCGAGCTGCTGATCGAAGCACTGAACTGGCTGACCGAGGTAGGCGTTCCCGGCCTGCCGGCGCACTGCCTCGGCCGGCTGATCACTGAGTCCGGAGGCGCGAACAGGGGGCTCGAAGCCGACGGCTCGGAACGGCTGATGACCCTCGCCTCCATCTGGCTGGCGGGCATCGACTCGACCGGCGCGATGCTGGGCAACGCGATCGGAGCGTTCATCGAGCACCCCGACCAGTGGGAGCTGCTGCGCGCCCGGCCCGACCTGATCCCGAACGCAGTCGAGGAGCTGCTGCGCTTCGAGGCTCCCTTCCGCATCTTCTACCGCCGCACGCGTGCCGAGACCGAGATCGGCGGAACCACGATCCCGGCCAGTGCCGCGGTGTGTGCCGTACTTGCCTCGGCGAACCGCGATCCTCGGCAGTTCCCCGATCCCGACCGGCTGGACGTGACCCGGGAGAACGCCCGCACGCACCTGTCGTTCGGGACGTCGATCCACCTGTGCCTCGGCTCGCCGCTGGCGCGGCTGGAGGCCACGTCGATGCTGACCGAGCTCACCCGCCGGGTGCTGCGGTTCGAGCGCACCGGCGAGCCGGTGCGCAGCCCCAGCCAGACCATGCGCAAGTTCGACTCCTTGCCGGTGCGGCTGGTACCGGCCCCGGGAGTGGCGTGATGAGCGGGTACTCGAAGGGACCCCATGACCTGGGCGGCGACTGCCACGCCTGGCTGCTGCCCGACGGCGGCTGGGGGGAGAGCAATACCGGGCTGGTGCGCGGCGCGGGGGTGTCACTCCTGGTGGACACGCTCTACGACCTCCCGCACACCGCGGAGATGCTCGACGCTTACCGCCCGCTGACCGCGAGCCATCCGATCCGGACCCTGGTCAACACCCACTCCGACGGCGACCACTGGTTCGGCAACCAGCTGGTCGCCGGGCCCGATGTGGAGATCGTCGCGTCGGAGGCGGCGGCGGAGCTGATGACCCCGCGCGCGGTGTCCGAAATGGCCTCCCTGCACAACCGCGGGGACCGCGTCGGCCAGTTCATCCACTCGGTCGGCGGCCGCTTCAACCTGACCGGGATCACCCCGGCCCCGCCCACCCGCACCTTCGCCGGCGAGCTCGACCTCGACGTCGGCGGGCGCCAGGTGCGGCTCATTCAGGTCGGTCCGGCACACACGCCCGGCGATGTGCTGGTCCACGTGCCGGACGCGAAGGTCGTCTACACCGGGGACATCCTCTTCGTCGGTGGTGCTCCGCTCGTGTGGGCAGGACCGGTCTCGCGGTGCATCGCCGCCTGCGACCGGATCCTCGACCTCGAACTCACCGCGATCGTGCCCGGGCACGGCCCGCTCACCGACAAGGACGGCGTCCGGCTGGTCCGGGACTACCTCGCGTTCGTGGAGGTCGAAGCGACCAAGCGGTTCGAGGAAGGGCTCAGCGTCGAACAGGCCGTCGCGTCGATGAACCTCGGCCGGTTCGCGGCGATGTCCGAGCAGGGACGGATCGCGGCCAATGTGCTCAACGTCTACGAGGAGCTCGATCCGGACAGGCCGCGCGCGGACCGGCTGGAGCAGTTCAGCCGGATCGCCGCCTTCGAACTCGGAGAGCCGGCATGAAGATCGCGCGAATCCAGATCGAGGGAACGACCAGGGTGGGCATCGTCGACGGCGACCAGGTACAGCCGCTCGCCGCGGACACCGACATGTCCGAGCTGCTCGCCGCGACCCCAGCACAGCGCGCGGAGTTCGTCCAACGCGCCACGGAGGGCGAGCCACGCCCACTGTCCGAGGTGCGGCTGCTCGTGCCCGTGCAGCCCAGGACGCTGCGGGACTTCCTCACCTTCGAGGAGCACCTGGAAGGCAGCCTGAAGCTGCTCGGCGCGCCGGCACCTCACCCCGCCTGGTACGACCAGCCCCTGTTTTACTTCTCCAACACCAATGCGGTGATGGGACCCGACGACCCGGTCGCGGTGCCGCCGGGGTGCCGGCTGCTGGACTTCGAGCTGGAGCTTGCCGCCGTCATCGGTAAGCCCGGCAAGGACTTGAGCCCGGAGCAGGCGGCCGAGCACATAGCCGGGTACACCCTGTTCAACGACTGGTCCGCGCGGGACCTGATGTCGCCGGTGGTCCCGGTCGGCATGGGGCCGGTGAAGGGGAAGGACTTCGCCAACACCCTCGGGCCGTGGATCGTCACCGCCGACGAGCTCGCGCCCTACCGCCGCGACGGCCGGCTGGCGCTGGAGATGCACGCGGAGCTCAACGGTGCCGCGCTGCCCGCGGGCGGGGACAACTCGGCCAACATGTCCTGGTCGTTCGAGGAGATGGTCGCGTTCGCCTCGCGCGGCGCGGAGCTGGTGCCCGGTGATGTGCTCGCCTCGGGGACCTGCGGGGCCGGCTGCCTGCTCGAATACTGGGCCCACACGGACAGCGAGGAGCCCCCGCCGCTGCGGCCGGGCGATGTCGTGACGCTGGTCGTCGAGGGCATCGGTTCGGTGTCGAACCCGATCGTCGCCGGGGCCGAGCCGGTGGCCGTGCCGAGGGCCCGGGTGGAGCAGCGGCGACGTGCGCGCCCGTGGAACACCGCGGGGTCGTCGTGAGCGCCGAGGTCTGGACACCGACAGCCCAGGCGGCCGCCGAGGCGACGATCACCGCGTTTGCCCGCTTCGCAGGGAGGCGGGGCGGCCCGCCACCCGGCGCGTCCTACGAGGAGCTGTGGCGGTGGTCGGTCGACGACACGACCGAGTTCTGGAGCGCCGTGGCCGAGTTCTGCGAAATGGCTTGGGACACCCAGCCTGACGCGGTCACCGATGGTGCCCCCATGCCGGAAACCCGCTGGTTCCCTGGCGGGCGCCTCAACTACGCCGCCCAGGTGTTCCGGACCCCGCGCACCGGAGTGGCGGTCGTGGGCCACGACGAAACCGGGATCAGCCAGACCCTGACCTGGGCGGAGCTGGAGGCGCAGGTGAGCGGCCTCGCCGCCACCCTCGCCGGGTTGGGGGTCCGCGCGGGCGACCGGGTGGTCGGGTATTTGCCCGACCGCCCCGAGTCGATCGTGGCCTTCCTGGCCACGGCGAGCCTGGGGGCGGTCTGGGGCGGCTGCGGTACAGACCTGGCCGGGGACGCCGCTCGAGCCCGCCTCGCCCAGCTGGACCCGGCTGTCCTCGTCGCCGCCTCGGGCCACCACCATCGGGGGCAGTGGATCGACCGCACCACCGACGTGCGGAAGCTGCGGGAGGGATTGCCGACTCTGCGTGCGACCGTGCTCGTCGGCGACGGTCACGCGACGGACGTGACCACCCTCGCTTGGGCGCAGGCCGTCTCTCCACCCGCACAACGCGTGGAGCCGGTACCGGTACTCGCGGAGCATCCGCTGTGGGTGCTGTTCACCTCGGGAACGACCGGCCCCCCGAAGGGCATCGTGCACAGCCACGCCGGCGTTGTCGTCGAGCACCTCAAGACCCTGAGCCTGCATCTGGAAGTCCGGCCAGGGGACCAGTTCTTCTGGTACACGACGCTGAACTGGATGATGTGGAACCTCCGGATGGGCGGGCTGCTCCGGGGAGCGACCGTCCACTGTTTCGACGGCGCGCCGACGGTGCGCGCGCTCTGGCAGGTCGCCGAGCGCGGCGGGGTCACGCACCTCGGCCTCAGCCCCGGCTATCTGAGCGCCTCTCGCGACGCGGGGCTGCACCCCGCCGCGGACTTCGATCTCCCGGCCCTGCGGGTGGTCGGCTGCACGGGATCCGTGCTCACCGCCCCGTTGCACCAGTGGGCGGCCGAGGAACTCGGCCCGGAGGTCCTGGTCGGGTCCACCACCGGCGGGACGGACGTGGTCAGCGGGTTCGCCGGCTTCGCGCTCACGGCGCCCATCCGGGCCGGGGAGATCGCCGTCCGCTGTCTGGGGGTCGATCTCCAAGCCTGGTCTCCTGACCGGAAGCCGCTGACCGACGCGGTGGGGGAGCTGGTCGTCACCTCACCGATGCCGTCGATGCCGCTCCGCTTCTGGAACGACCCGGACGGCAGCCGCTACCGCGGCGCCTACTTCGAGGAATTCCCCGGGGTGTGGCGGCATGGCGACTGGGTGACCGTGACCGGCCGCGGATCGGTGATCGTGCACGGCCGCTCGGACGCCACGCTCAACCGGCACGGCATCCGCATGGGCAGCGCCGACATCTGCCAGGCGGTCGAGGACCTTCCCGAGGTCGATGAGGCGCTGGTGGTCGGCATCGAGGAGCCCGACGGAGGCTACTGGATGCCGATGTTCGTCACTCTCTCCGGCGGACGGCACCTCGACGAGGAACTCGCTGCCGCGGTGTGGGCCGCGGTCCGCGACCGGGTGTCACCGCGGCACGTCCCCGACGAGGTGATCGAGGCACCGGGGATCCCTCACACCCGCACAGGCAAGAAGCTGGAAGTACCGGTCAAGAACATCCTGCGGGGCTTCACCGCAACGGTCCAGAAGGACGCCGTCGACCGGCCCGAACTCCTGGAGTTCTACCGGCAGACCGGCGAGGACCGCCGCCGCACCAGATGAGGAAAGCCATGCCCATTCCCGAGACCTTCGAAGTTGTCGTGCTCAGCAAGGAGACCGTGGCCGACGGAGTCGTCCTGCTCACGCTGGGTCGGCCGGACCGTGGCGAGCTCCCGGCGTGGCAGTCCGGGGCGCACGTCGACCTGCACCTGGGCGAACCGCCGGTGATCAGGCAGTACTCGCTGTGCTCTTCACCCACCGAGCGCGACCGCTACCAGGTCGCGGTCCTTCGTGAGCCGGACAGCCGCGGTGGATCAGCGTATGTCCACGATGGACTGACGTTGGGGGATACCATCCTGGTGAGCCTGCCGCGGAACAACTTCGAGCAGATCGAGGCGAAGCGCTACGTCTTCGTGGCCGGCGGCATCGGCATCACGCCGATGCTCCCGATGATCGAGGCCGCGCAGCGCGCGGGTGCGGACTGGACGCTGCTCTACGGCGGGCGCACCGCCGCGTCGATGGCGTTCACCGAAGAACTCGTGGCAACCGGGGGAGAGCGGGTGTCCCTACGTCCGCAGGACGAGTACGGACTGCTCGACCTGGCGAGCCTGCTCGCAGAGCCCACCCCGGACACGGCTGTCTACTGCTGCGGCCCTGAGCCACTGCTGAAGGCCGTGGAAGCGCACTGCGCCCCCTGGCCGAAGGGGTCACTGCACGTGGAGAGGTTCTCCCCGGCGGAGGGAGCGCTCGACGGCCCGACGACCGAGTTCGACGTGGAATTCGCGCAGTCCGGCGTGACGCTCACGATCCCGCCAGACCGCTCGATCATCGCGGTCGCCGAGGAGGCCGGGATTCCGGTCGTCTACAACTGCGAAGAAGGCACCTGCGGGGTCTGCGAGACACCAGTCCTCGACGGCGCCCCCGACCACCGCGACTCGGTATTGACCGACCAGGAACGCCAGGCGGGCTCATGCATGATGATCTGCGTGTCCCGCGCTCGCTCGCCCCGCCTGATCCTCGATTTGTAGGGAGTTTCGTGTGCGTGCTGATAGGTCCGCTCGTCTTCGGCGCCGACTCCGCCGGCAAGCTCGCCCCGGTCGTCACCGTGCTTGGCGGCCGTGAGGACAGCCGCAGCTGCATGGCCTGGCGCCTGCTGCTGATCATCGAGCAGGTAGAACAGCAAGATCGATCCTCCAGAAATCCTCCATCAGGGGTTCCTGAATCGATCCGCAGTGGATCTTCAGGTGATCACAGAAGATCATCGGTTAAACGAGAAAACCCTCCCTGACCTGCGGAAGCTTCCGCTGATTCGGGAGGGTTTTCGTACTGTGGAGCTAAGGGGACTCGAACCCCTGACCCCCTCACTGCCAGTGAGGTGCGCTACCAGCTGCGCCATAGCCCCGGAGCGGATTTGTTCTCCGCATCTCGTGTGTCCATACATTACACCGCCCGCGAAGGCGGTTCACGCGGGGGTCACTCTATGCGGCCACGGACGGCGCAAACCTCTCTGACCTGCATTTTTGCAGCTTATTTTTAGTCGTGTATTGACTCCGCGTGTGACCGCGGTTACGTTTTCGACCATCGTGACGCCGAGGTCCCCGCCCGCTACGCCGCGTCTCCACTGGGCTCCGCCTCAGCTCGCCCTGCCCGAATGACGCGGAGGAGATCCTGATGAGGGCCAGAGCAGCCCTGATAGCCCTGTTTTCCCTGGTCGGAGCGCTTTTGGTGGCGGCTCCGGCGGCGCAGGCGGCCATCGTGCCCGATACCTGGTACACCGTGTCGACCACCGGCGGGAAATGCGTGGACGCCCGCGCCGCCGGGACGGCGAACGGGACGGTCGTCCAGCAGTACGCCTGCAACCAGACCTTTTCCCAGCAGTGGCAGTTCCAGCCCACCTCGGACGGCTACTACCGGGTCAACACGCGCAACGCCCCGGCGCAGGTGTGGGACGTCGCCGAGGTGTCGACGGCCGACGGTGGGCTGATCCACCTGTGGGCCTACGGCGGCGGGAACAACCAGCAGTGGCGGCCGGTCGAGGAATCGGGTGGGGCGTATCACTTCGTGAGCCGCAACAGTGGCAAGTGCCTGGACATCCCCGGTCTCTCGACCCAGGACAGCACCCAGCTCCAGCAGTACGCCTGCAACGGCACCGGCGCCCAGTCCTTCCGGCTCACCCCGGTCTCCGGCACCGCGAACCCCGACCTCGGGCCGAACGTGCTCCTCTTCGATCCGGGGATGTCGCAGTCGGCGATCCAGTCGCAAGTGAACAGCGTGTTCTCGCAGCAGGAGACCAGCCAGTTCGGCTCGAACCGGAAGGCGCTGCTGTTCAAGCCCGGCTCGTACAACGTCGATGTGAACGTCGGGTTCTACACGCAGGTGCTGGGACTCGGCCTGTCTCCCGACAACGTGACGATCAACGGTGCGGTGCACGCGGAGGCCGACTGGTTCCAGGGCAACGCGACGCAGAACTTCTGGCGTGGCGCGGAAAACCTGTCCGTCAACCCGGCCGGCGGTACCGATCGATGGGCCGTTTCGCAGGCCGCGCCGTACCGCCGCATGCATGTCCGCGGCAACCTGCAGCTCGACGACGGCGGCTGGTCCAGCGGCGGCTGGATGTCCGACGTGAAGGTCGACGGCCAGGTGCGGTCCGGCTCGCAGCAGCAGTGGATCTCGCGCAATTCGCAGTTCGGGAGCTGGAGCGGCTCCAACTGGAACATGGTGTTCGCGGGAGTCGGCGGCGCGCCGTCGACGAGTTTCCCCAATCCGCCGTACACCACGGTGAACACGACGCCGGTCGTGCGGGAGAAGCCGTTCCTCTACGTCGACGCCGCGGGCGCGTACCAGGTCTTCGTGCCTGCCAAGCGCACCAACGCCTCCGGGATCACCTGGGGCGCCGGCCAGCCGGGGTCTTCGCTGCCGATCAGCCGGTTCTTCATCGCGAAGCCCGGCACGACGGCCTCGCAGCTCAACGCGGCCCTCGCCGAAGGCAAGGACCTCCTGATCACGCCGGGTGTCTACCACCTCAACGAGACGCTGCGCGTCACCCGGCCGGACACCGTCGTGCTCGGCCTCGGCCTGGCCACGCTGATCCCGGACAACGGCATCACGGCGATGACGGTGGCCGACGTCGACGGCGTCAAGATCGCCGGCGTGCTGATCGACGCGGGCACCACGAACTCGAACACGCTGATGGAGGTCGGCCCGGCGAACTCCGCGCAGGACCACGCGGCGAACCCGACTTCGCTGCACGACGTGTTCTTCCGCATCGGCGGGGCGGGCGTCGGCAAGGCCACGAACAGCCTGGTGGTCAACAGCGACGACGTCATCGGCGACCACCTGTGGATCTGGCGCGCCGACCACGGCAGCGGGGTCGGATGGAACACCAACACCGCGGACACGGGCCTGATCGTCAACGGCGACGACGTCACGATGTACGGCCTGTTCGTCGAGCATTACCAGAAGTACCAGACGATCTGGAACGGCGAACGGGGCCGGACGTACTTCTACCAGAACGAAATGCCTTACGACCCACCGAATCAGGCCGCCTGGATGAACGGCTCGACGCGGGGTTTCGCGGCCTACAAGGTGGCGAACTCGGTGACGAACCACGAGGCGTACGGGCTCGGCAGCTACTGCTTCTTCAACGTGAATCCGAGTGTGGTGGCGGATCGCGCGATCGAGGTGCCGAACAACGCGAACGTCCGGTTCCGCAGCATGGTCGCCGTCTCCCTCGGCGGGAACGGGACCATCGCCCGGGTGATCAACGACCGCGGTGGACCGGCCAATTCGGGATCGAACGTGGCCAACCTGGTCGCTTATCCCTGATGACCCCGGTGCGCGCCGTGATGGCGGTCGCGGCGCGCACCGGCCTCACCCCAACGGGTGGCGTGCCGCGCGCCGCCGCACAGGCGCTCCGATACTCGGGACATGCCTCTCGTCGGTCTCACCGTCGTCGAACCCCGCCTGGCCTGGCCGCTCGCCGCCGTGCGCGGGGTTTTCGCCATCCTGTTCGGCATTCTCGCGTTGATCTGGCCGGGAACGACCGTGCTGGCTCTCGCGATCCTCTACGGCATTTACGCCATCTTCGACGGCATCGGCGGCATCATGCAGGCCTTCCGGCCGGGCGACGCCGCTCATCGCGCCGCGTACGGAGTCCTCGGCGCGTTCGGGATCATCGCCGGTGTCCTCGTCTTGATCTGGCCGGGGATCACCGTGCTGGTGCTGGCCCTTCTGGTCGGTTTCTGGGCGATCTTCACCGGTATCGTCGAGATCGTCGCGGCGATCCGGCTGCGCAAGCAGATCGAGGGCGAGGCGTTCCTCATCGCGGCGGGCGCGCTCTCCCTGATCGCGGGCATCGTGATCGTGTTCAACCCGATCGCCGGCGCGTACGGGATCGCCCTCCTGGTCGGGATCTACGCCCTGCTGTACGGCGTGATGCTGCTCGTGCTGGCCTTCCGGCTGCGGAAACTCACCCGAGCCTGAAGGGCTAGGGGCTCGGCAAGAGGGCTTAGGCTGATCCGGTGAGCCAGCCGATCCTGTTGACCGTCGACGACGATCCCGCCGTATCCCGCTCGGTCGCCCGTGACCTGCGCCGAAGGTACGGAAAGGACTACCGGATCATCCGGGCCGATTCCGGCGCCGACGCCCTCGACGCGTTGCGCGAGATCAAGCTGCGCGGCGACGCCGTGGCCGCGATCCTCGCCGACTACCGGATGCCGCAGATGGACGGCATCGTCTTCCTCGAGAAGGCGATGGACCTGTTCCCGAACGCGCGCCGCGCGCTGCTGACCGCCTACGCCGACACCGACGCCGCGATCCAGGCGATCAACGTCGTCGACGTCGACCATTACCTGCTCAAGCCGTGGGACCCGCCGGAGGAGAAGCTCTATCCGGTCGTCGACGCGCTGGTGGAGACGTGGCGCGCGGTGGGGGAGCGGCCGGTCGACGAGATCAAGCTCATCGGCCACCGGTACTCCTCGCCGTCGTTCCACCTGCGCGACTTCCTGGCGCGCAACGCCGTGCCGTACCGCTGGTACTCCGTCGACGACGACGAGGGCCGCCGGATCCTCGAGGCGGCGGACGCGGCGCCGCACGACATCCCGGTGCTGGTCACCCCGGGCGGCACGGTGCTGCGTCAGCCGTCGGGGCCGGAACTCGCCGACGCCGTCGGCCTCTCCACCCGGCCCACCCAGGACTTCTACGACCTGATCGTGATCGGCGGCGGGCCAGCCGGGCTCGGAGCGGCCGTGTACGGCGCGTCCGAGGGCCTGCGCACGGTCATCGTCGAGCGCAAGGCGACCGGCGGACAGGCGGGCACCAGCTCCCGGATCGAGAACTACCTCGGCTTCCCGGACGGCGTTTCCGGCGCCCAGCTCACCGACCGCGCGCGGCGGCAGGCACTCAAGTTCGGCGCCGAAGTGCTCACCGCCCGCGACGTCGTCGGCCTGGAGGCCCGCGGTTCCGCCCGAGTGGTCATGTTCGGCGACGGCACCGAGATCTCCGCGCATTCCGTGGTGCTGGCCAGCGGCGTCACCTACCGGGCACTGGAGGCGCCCGGCGTCGCCGAGCTCGCAGGCCGCGGCGTGTACTACGGCTCGGCCGCGACCGAGGCGCCCGAGTGCAAGGGCGAGCACGTCTACATCGTCGGCGGCGCGAACTCGGCGGGGCAGGCGGCCGTGTTCTTCTCCAAGCACGCCGCCGACGTCACCATCCTCGTCCGCGGCCAGTCGCTCGAAGCGTCGATGTCGCATTACCTGATCGAGCAGATCGCCGGGATCGAGAACATCCACGTCCGCACCCGCACCACCGTGGTCGAGGCGCACGGCGACGATCACCTCGAACGGCTGACGCTGTGTGAGAACGGCGGCGCGACCGAGACCGTGCCCACCGGGCACCTGTTCATCTTCATCGGCGCCGCCCCGCGCACCGACTGGCTCGGCACGGAGATCCAGCGGGACGACCACGGTTTCGTGCGCACCGGGCCCGATCTGCTCACCGACGGCGGCCCGCCGCCGGGCTGGCCGCTGGACCGCGACCCGCACTACCTGGAGTCGTCCATCCCGGGCGTGTTCGTGGCGGGCGACGTCCGGGCCGCGTCGGTGAAGCGTGTCGCGTCGGCCGTCGGCGAAGGCGCCATGGCGGTCACCCTGGTCCACCGGTACTTGGAGGAGCAATGAGCGTTCTGCCCAGGGAAGAACTGCGCGGGCTCTTCCTCTTCGAGCACCTCAGCGAAGAGCAGCTCGACTGGATCGACGAGCACGCCGTGCTGGAGCAGTACACCGGCGGCACCACGGTCATGCGCGAGGGCGAACCGGCCACCTGCTTCTACCTCCTGCTGTCGGGCGCGCTGCGGATGACGCGGCTCGTCGGCGGCACCGAGGTCGAGACGATCCGGTCCGATCAGCGTGGCGCGTACTGCGGCGCGACGCAGTTCTTCGTGCACCAAGAGACCGAACACACCTACGGCGCTTCGGTGCACGCGGTCAGCGACCTCACCTTCCTGACCCTGCCCGCGGCCGAGTTCGCCACCGAGTTCCGCCGCTGGTTCCCGATGGCGACGCATCTGCTGGAGGGCATGTACCTCGGCTGGCGCAACAGCGACACCGTCATCGGTTCGCGGCGGCGGCTGCTGGCCCTCGGCGAGCTGTCCGCCGGGCTGACCCACGAGCTCAACAATCCGGCGGCCGCCGCCGTCCGCGCGACGGCGTCGCTGCGGGAGCGCGTCGCCGGGATGCGGCACAAGCTCGCGATGCTGGCGAAGAAGAACGTCGACCCGACACTGCTGGAGCAGCTGCTCGACATCCAGGAACAGCTGGTCAAACAGGTCGCGTCGGCGCCGAAGCTGACCGCGATGCAGCAGGCCGACCGCGAGGACGAGATCGGCGACTGGTTCGACGACCACGGCATCGACCAGGGCTGGGATCTCGCCGACATCTACGTCCGCGCCGGGCTGACGGTGCCGGATCTCGACCGGTTGCTCGACGCGGTCGGCGAGACCTTCCTCGACGGTGCCGTCCGCTGGCTCGCGTACGCGCTCGAGACCGAGATGCTGATGGGCGAGATCGAGGATTCGACCACCCGGATCTCGGTGCTGGTCGGCAAGGCCAAGCAGTACTCGCAGATGGACCGCGCCCCGCACCAGTGGATCGACGTCCACGAAGGCCTCGACTCGACCCTCGTGATGCTGGCGGGCAAGATCGCGCCCGGGATCCGCGTCGTGAAGGAGTACGACCACGCGATCCCGAGGATCCCGGCGTACGCGGGCGAGCTGAACCAGGTGTGGACGAACGTGATCGACAACGCGCTCGGCGCCATGGGGGCCGAGGGCACGCTGACCCTGCGGACGTCCAGGGTGGACGACCACGTGCACGTCGAGATCGGCGATACCGGGCCCGGTATCCCGGCGGAGGTGCGGCAGCGGATCTTCGAGCCGTTCTTCACCACGAAACCGGTGGGGCAGGGGACCGGCCTCGGCCTGGACATCTCCTGGCGGATCGTCGTCGAACGGCATCAGGGCGACCTGCGGGTCGAATCGGCGCCGGGTGACACGCGGTTCACCGTATGCCTGCCGGTCTCGGAGCAGTCCGTGATCTGATTTCCCTTATCCCCCAAGGTTTCGCCAGAAACTACCGACGGCTCCCGTTCATCGATCGTTCACTTCGAAATGGCTCGCCCGCGCGTCAAAAGAGTCGTACGGGCTGAAAGATCGAGCCTGTGAACGAGGGGGTTGGCCGGTGAAACGCCGTCTGTCGATCGGTCTGGCCGTGGTGCTGCTGCTGGCCGTGGCCGCGGTGATCGTCTGGGGCCGGGACGGTGACGAGAACACCGCGCAGGGAACGGATCTGACCACCGTACGCGGGGTCATCGGTTCGGAGAAGCTGGCCTTCTTCTCCGACAAGCGGGTGGCGGACGCGTTCGCCAAGCACGGGCTTAAGGTCGAGGTGGACACCGCGGGCTCGCGGCAGATCGCGAGCATGGACCTCGGGAAGTACGAGTTCGCGTTCCCGTCCTCGTCGCCCGCCGCGCAGCGGATCCAGCGCGACCATCAGGTGACCGGCGTGCACACGCCGTTCCAGTCGCCGATGGCCGTCGCGACCTTCGAGCCGATCGTGAACCTCCTGAGCGCCAACGGGATCGTGCGCAAGGGCGCCGGCGAGTACCAGGTGCTCGACATCGCGAAATACCTCGAAGCCGCGCAGAACGGCACGCGCTGGGACCAGCTTCCCGGCAACACCGCGTTCCCCGCGCGCAAGAACGTGCTGGTCACGACCACGGACCCGCGCGAATCGAACTCGGCGGCGATGTACCTGTCGATCGTCTCGTTCGTCGCCAACGGGAACAACGTCGTCAGCACGCCGGAAGCCGAGGCGAAGGTGCTGCCCGCGGTGTCGAAGCTGTTCATCGACCAGGGCTACACGCAAAACAGCACCGAAGGCCCGTTCGAGGACTACCTCGCGGCCGGGATGGGCAAGACACCGATGGCACTGATCTACGAGTCGCAGTTCGTCGACAGGCTGGTGCGCGCCGACGGTTCGATCCGGCCGGACATGCGCCTGCTCTACACGGCGCCGACGGTGTATTCCAAGCACACGCTCGTGCCGCTGAAACCGAACGGCGACCAGGTCGGCAGGCTGCTCGCGACCGACCCGGAACTGGGGAAACTCGCCGCCACCTTCGGTTTCCGCACCGGGGACCCGCGCCTGTTCGCCGACGTCGTCGCCGCGGCCAAGGCGCCGGTGCCCGCGGACCTGGTGGACGCCGTCGAGCCGCCGTCGTACGAAACGCTGGAGCGGCTGCTCGACGCGGTGAAGAAGCAGTACTGATGGACGATTTCACGCTCACTCCACCCGAACCGGTGGAGGCGATCCCGGCCGAGCGGGCCGCCGGCCTGGTCACCCTGGCGCCGGAGGTCCACGCTGAGATCGCGAAGCGCGCGGAGGGGTTCGCTCGGCGTCTCGAAGCGCTCGACGTCCGCTCGCCGGATTTCACGCGCGTCCTGGACGAACTGCTCGCGGTCGGCGAGTCCGACATGCGTGCGGCCGCGACCGTCGCCGGTGCGCTGCTGGACCGGTCGACGCGGGCGCTCACGGAAATCGGGTCGCCGCAACACCAGGCGACGGTGAGCCTGGCCGGGCTCCGGCGGGCCGTGGCGGAGATCGACCCGGCGAAGCTGCCGATCACGGGCCGGAAGCTGATGGGACTCATCCCGGTCGCGGGCAGCGCGAAGAAGGCACTGGACCGCTATCGCGCGGCCAACGAGCCGGTGAACGCGCTCGTGCTGGACCTGCGTGCGCGGCAAGACCTCCTGCGACGGGACAACGCCGCGCTCAAGGGTGAGCGAGAACGTCTGTGGGCGACGCTCGGCAAGCTGTCGGAAGCGGCCGCGTTCGCCGAAGCCGTCGACACGGCCGTCGATCGTCAAGCCGGGATCTTCGACTTCACCGATCCCATGCGGGCCAAGGCATTGCGGGCGGACGCGCTGCATCCGATCCGGCAGCGGCATCAGGATCTGCTGACCCAGCTCGCCGTCAGCGCGCAGGGTTACCTGGCGCTGGATCTGGTGCGGCGCAACAACGACGAGCTGATCCGCGGGATCGAGCGGGCGGTGTCGACCACGGTCGCGGCGTTGCGGGTCGCGCTGGTGGTGAGCGGGGCGCTCGCCGGGCAGCGCGACGTGCTCGACGAGATCCAGGCCGTGCAGGCGACCACCGACGGGCTGATCAGGGCCAACGCGGAAATGCTGGAACTGCGCAGCGCCGAGATCCAGCGCGCGGGCAGCGATCCGGCGGTGGCGGTGGCGACGATCCGCGAGTCGTTCGAGCGGATCTACCGGAGCATCGACGCGATCGACGAGTTCAAGGCGGGGGCCGTGTCGACGATGGCGGCGACCGTGGAGGCGCTGTCCGGGGAGATCCGGCGGGCCGAAGACCATCTGCGCCGGTCTCACGAGACGGCGGCGGCCGAGGGGGCATCGTGAAACGCTGGGCTGGGCTCACGGTGGCGGCGATCTGCGCGCTGTCACTGGTTTCCTGCGATTCGAGCGAAGGCGGGACGGGACTGGGGGAGGCCGAAGCCGGCACTTTGCGGGTGCTCGCGGGCAGCGAACTGGCCGACCTGCAGCCGCTGCTGGAGCAGGAGGCGGCGGCGACGGGCGTCCAGGTCAAATTCCAGTTCACCGGGACGCTGGAGGGCACCGAGTCGCTGGCGAACGGCAAGGCGGACGGCCAGTACGACGCCGTCTGGTTCTCGTCGAACCGGTATCCGGCGGCGGTTCCGGAGGCCGCGAAACGGCTGGGCGAGCAGGTGAAGATCATGAGCTCGCCGGTGGTGCTCGGGCTGTCCGCGTCGTCGGCGCAACGGCTCGGCTGGACCGGCAGGCCGGTGGGCTGGGGCGAAATCGCCGAACAGGCCGGGAAGAAGGCCTTCACCTACGGCATGACCGACCCGTCCGCGTCGAACTCGGGTTTCTCGGCGCTCGTCGGCGTGGCGTCGGCGCTCGCGGGGGCGGGCAACGCGATCGACGCGCAGCAGATCGCTTCCGTCACCCCGAAACTGACCGAGTTCTTCAGCGCGCAGGCGATGTCCGCGGGCTCGTCGGGCTGGCTTTCCGAGGCCTACCAACGACGGGCGAGCGGCCAGGATCCCGGCAAGAAGGTCGACGGCCTGATCAACTACGAGTCCGTCCTGCTGTCGATGAACGCTAGCGGGAAACTCCCCGAACCGCTGACGCTGGTGTATCCCTCCGACGGTGTCGTGACCGCTGACTACCCGCTGACGTTGTTGCAGAGCGCGAATTCCGACGCGCGGGACGCACACCGCAAGCTCGCCGAGCGGCTGCGGACGCCGGACACCCAGCGCAAGATCATGGAGACCACGCAACGCCGTCCGGTTGTGCCGGGGGTTCAGCTGGGGCAGCAGTTCGCGCAGAAGGACCTCGTCGAACTGCCGTTCCCCGCGACGCAGCAGGCGGTGGACGCGTTGCTGGGCGCCTACTTCGACAAGATCCGGCGGCCGTCGCGGACGCTGTACGTGCTCGACACCTCCGGGTCCATGGCGGGGGACCGGATCGAGTCGCTGCGCGCCGCGCTGATCGGGCTGACCGGTGCCGACGGTTCGCTGACCGGGCGGTACCGCCGGTTCCGCAGCCGTGAGGAGGTCACGATGCTGCCGTTCGACACCGTGCCCGGCAGCCCTGAGACGTTCACCGTCCCGGAAGGCGATCCACAACCCGCGCTGGAGAAGATCAAGCGCTTCGCCGAGGGCCTTGACGCGAACGGCGGCACGGCGATCTACGACAGCCTCCGGCGCGCGTACGACATCATGGGGCCTTTGGTCGCGCGCGACCCCGATCGCTTCAATTCGATCGTGCTGATGACCGACGGGCAGAACGCGAACGGCTCCAAGTTCTCGGACTTCCAGCTGACGTTCCCGTCGCTGCCGGAGGCGATGCGGCAGATCCCCGTGTTCACCGTGATCTTCGGCGAAGGCGACTCCGCCGAACTCGGCGAGGTCGCGAAACGCACCGGTGGCAACGTGTTCGACGCGCGAGGCGACGTGCTGCCCAAGGTGTTTCAGGAAATCCGCGGGTACCAGTGATCGGGTACCTCGGCTCCACGAAGAACCTCGCGGGCTGCGTCGGCGGGCTGATCGGGCTGGCGCTGTACCTGACCGGCGTCGTCGGCGGGTTGTGGCCGCTGGTCGTCGCCGGGCTGTACGCGGTGTTCGCCCTGCTCGCGCCGCCCGAGCGGGTCCGGCTGGTCTCGCCGGACGCCGTCGCCGAGGCCGGGCAGCTGCGGGCCGACCTCGCATCGTTGGTGGACAAGGTGACCGAGCGGGCACAGCGGATGCCGGGGTCCTCTGTGGACGGTGTGCGGCGGATCGCCGAGGTGCTCGAAGACCTGCTTTCACGGCCGGAGCGGTGGGCGGCGAACCCGGACGTCCAGCACGCCGTCACCCGGTTGGCGCGAACGGATCTGCCGCTTTCGGTGGAGACCTACCTCAATCTGCCGTGGTGGTTCGCCGCCAAACGGCCGGCCGACGAACTCCTCGCGCAACTGGAACTGCTGGAGACCGAAGCGCACCGGATAGCGGAACGTTTCTATGCCGGCGACGTCCATCAGCAGGCCGACCACACGCGATATCTGCGCGAGCGCGGCGAATCGGCCTAGCAGTCCCGTTCAGTGGTAAGCGAAAAACAGTCTGCCGGTCGTTCTGCATGGGCAAACCGGTTTCCCCGTGGTGAACTCGTGGCGCCGATCCGACCATGGTCGGTAATCCGTCTTCCCCAGGGAGTTCAGACGTGCACAAGTACAGACTCGGGGCGGCCTTCCTGGCCGCTGTGGCGATGTGTCTCGCCTGCGTCGTCCCGGCGAACGCCGCGGAACGTGACGAGCACTGCGTCGCCGACACGATCACCGGAGCTTTCCGGTGCTTCGACAGCGTGGGCGAGTCCCTCGCCGCGGCGTCGGCCGGCGAGGTCGGCGCGTCCGCGACAGTGATCAGCGTGCTCTACGAACACGCGAACTTCGGCGGCGCCAGTGTCGCCGTCACCGGATCGCCGTGCGTCGAGGGGACGAACCAGACCATCGGCTACCTCGGCTCCATGAACGACAAGGTCTCCTCGTTCAAAACCTTCTACAACTGCTACATCACGATGTACGAGCACGCCGAATACCAGGGCGCCACGCAGGAGTGGTACGCCAACGACAGTGCCAACTACGGGTCGAACATGAACGACCTCGGCAGCTCCGTCGTGTACTCGCGCGGGCCGTCCCGCGCCGAACTGCTCAAGGACTGCGGCCGCGCCACCAAGACCTGCAACGCCCACGTCGACCAGCGCGGCCAGGACTTCTACGGCGAGTGGAACCGGGTGGACACGGTCTTCAACTGCAGCGCCAACAAGATCACCCAGGTGATCGGCAAGCGGGACACCCGCAGCGGGAAGAACACGGTGTCGAACGAGATCAGCGTGAGCGCGGGCTTCGAGTTCCTCGTCCAGTGGACGGTCGCCTACAAGCGCACGTGGGGCCAGGAGTGGGGCTGGGAGACCAGCGAGAACGTGGAGACCCGGATCGAGGTGAATCCGGGCTATTGGGCGGGTCTGGACCGCTCTCCGGTGATGCGCGTGGGCTACGGCTCGTACGACATGTGGTACGACAAGCGCCGCTGGGGCCACCACCAGTGGTACGTCTGGAACTTCAGCGGTGAGGGCCCGGCGCCCGGTGTCGTGGGCCAGACCAGGACCGTCGGCAAGAAGATGACCACGGACGAGAAGAAGAGGGTGTGCGGCAAGAAGACCGGTCTCGTGCGGTCGTCCGCCCTCGCGGAGGCGGAAACCGCCGCGGCTGTCGCGAAGCCTGCCGCACCCGCGGTGCGCGTCGCGCAGGGCCCGTTGCACAGCTGACCCGATGATGGCCCTCGTCACCGCGGCGAGGGCCATCGCCGGTCAACGTCCGCCGAGCCGCGGCAGGGTCAACGTGGCCACGGCCGTCGTCACCCAGCCCAGCAGGTCGCCGAGCGGGATGGTGGACAGCTTCTCCGGCCATTCCTCGGCCAGCGCGTGCAGGACCAGGTGACCGTCGTGCGCCTCGACCGCGGTGAGCCGGATCCCTTGCGGGAGCTCCGGTAGCGGCAGCACGATCGGTTTGAGCCGGGACGGCGGGCCGAACCGGTGGCGTCCGATGTGGACGGACATCGGCCGGAGGACGACGGCGTCGTGCTCCACAGTGGACTCCAGGGCGAGGTGACCCCAGTGGGGCCGCTTTTCCCAGCGGATGTGGAAATGCCCGTCCTCGCCGGGGGTCACGATGATGCCCGGCCGGACCTCCGCCACGCGTGCCTGGAGGACTTCCGGTGCTACCCGGATCGCCATCTTCACCTGCTCCGGGATGGCGGCAGGGGAGGGGAGCGAGCGAAGGCGGACGTTGGACGCCAGCACGGTGATGCGTTCCAGCGGGGTTTCCGGCCAGTCGACGTCCTCGACGACGATGCGGACGTCGCCGACCCGGCCGGTGGCGGCCAGGCTCAGGCTGTCGGCCTGGTAGTCGAGCCCGGTCAGGGTGAGGCCGACGTCGTGCCCGTCCACCTTGGCCGTGAGCCTACGCCCGACCAGCTGCTCGGTCACGGTCTTCAGGATCGCGGCCGGGGTCACGGGCACGTTCGGCAACAGCGCCCGCCCGGCGGCGGCCAGGCCGAACAGCTCGGGAAGCGGGTTCAGGTCGAACCATCTGCCGTCGCTCATCCGTCCAGTGTCGCCGAACGGGACGCCGATCGCCGCCGCAGGGGGTCAGCGGGCCGCGAAACGGGCGATCACGCCCGCCAGGATCACCCAGAACGCCGCGGCCAGACCGTAGTCGAGGATGACCGCGAGATTCGGGTCACTCACCGGGAAGAGGCCCGGCCAGAACAACGCCAACGGCCTCGCCAGCGCTTGGATGAAGATGAAGAAGCCGTTGCCCGCGTTGGCTCCCGCGAGCACCATCACCATGTACAGCAGCTCGATGAAAGCGAACAGCGCGCCGATGCCGGTGATGACGCGCACGGCGGTGTTGCTCCTACTGGTGGTTCGCCATCTGGACATACCGGAAAAGTTCCCGGGCTCCGTGGCGGCAAACGCGTCAGAGGCCAAGTTGCGCCGATCGGCCGTACCTCGGCTACTGCCTGGGGACGGTCCGCGACGCAGTGCTCATCTAGTGATATCGATTATCATTACCTGTATGACTTCTGGGGACTGGAACGACAGCTGGGAACGTCTCATGGCGAGGTACCAGCCGGGACGTGAGCAGGCGATCGAGCGGACGATCGACCTGATCACGGCGCGCTGTGACGGCCGGGCGCCGCGGGTGCTGGACGTGGGTGGTGGCACGGGCACGCTCTGTTCTCGGCTGCTCGCGCGGTTTCCCGAGGCGGAGGTCACGCTGGTCGATCTCGACCCGGTGATGCTGGCGATCGCCGGGGCGTCGCTGCCGTCGTCTGTCGAGGTGGTCCGGGCCGATCTGCGTGATCCCGGCTGGAGGGGCTTGCTGCCGTACAGCGGCTACGACGCCGTGCTGGCGATCATGGCGTTGCACTACCTGCCGCCGGACCGGTTGACCGCGTTGTACGCCGAACTCGCCGGACTGGTGCGGGCGGGTGGATTCGTGGCCAATGTGGACGACATGCCGGAGACGGAAGCCGTGGCGTCCGCGAGCGACGACGGCTCCTGGGACGCTTGGTGGGATCAGGTCGCGGCGGATCCGGTGCTGGGCCCGGCCGTGGTGGAACGGGCCCGGCTGTTCGGCGATTCGTCTTCGGCGGAATGGCACCCGCCCGCCGCCTGGCATCTGCGGGCCTTGCAGGCCGGGCCGGTCGACGAGCCCGCCGTGGCGTGGCGGGACGGCGCCCAAGCCGCTGTGGTGGCCTTCAGGCCTCGCTGAACGGTGGATCGTCGAGCGGTGCGCCTCGCCATTGCCACCCGGCGCGCGACGGCCGCCCCGGTAGCTCCATGCGGTCCGTCGCCCACAGCAACGCCGTCCAGGGATCGACGCCGGCGACGTCCACTTCCGGGAACATCCGCGCGAGCACGCGCGAACAGACGTCGCGCGGCGGATCGAGAGTGACTTGGAGGCCCCTGGCCATGTCTTCGCCGTGGACCAGGACTTCGACACAGCCCATTCCGGCGAAACCTTCGAGGTCGGCACGGCCGCTCGGGTGGTACGCGCGGACGTCCGGGGCCACCGTGCGGAGCGTGGCGCCCAGGATGCCGCTGGCGACCGTGACGAACTCCAGCATCTCCGACGGGGTCGCGGCCTGGTCGGCGACGGATTCGAAGCAGACGAAACGCGGTGTCGACGGCCGCGCGATCAGCAGGCCGGCGTAGGAGATGAGGCAGTCGCCGAGGTGTTCGGCCGTGCGCCAGGCGTTCAGGTCGCCGGTGCCCGGCGCCGCCGACCAGTCACGGCCCGACGCCTGGCGCAGTTCACCGACCACGCTCGTGATCGCGGCGTCGAGGTCGCCGGGGGTGACCGTCATCGTGGCATCAGCTCAGCGACCTCAACTCAAGGGCGTCGGAAACGCGACCGGACCGCGGTGGCCGTTCTTCCCGACCGCGCGGACACCGAAGAACACGTTGTCCTTCGACAGATCCACCTTAGCCTCGGTCGTGTCGCCGACCCTGACGACGTGCGTCCAGTCGGCCGCCGTCGTCTCCCGCCAGACGACCTCGTAACCGGCGAGATCCGGGTCTGTCCCGCGCCGCCACACCAGATCCGTCTCGTTCGTCAGCCGGTTCGTCCGGATCCGGACGTCTTCGGGGGTACCGGGCGCGGTCGCCAGCGACCACATCGTCGCGGCGTTCACCCGGGCGACCCTGGCGATGAACGGGAAGTCGCAGAACTCGGGCAGATCGCCGAATCGCTTGCCGTTCTCCACCCGGACGTCCTGGTGCTGATGCGCGTAGTCCTCATGCGGTTCGGTGAACCGCGCGGCCGGATATCCCTGCTCCAGGAAGGGGATGTGGTCGCCGCCCCGGAGGTAGCGGTCGCGCCGGTGGATGACCCGTACGGTCATTCCGGTCGCTTCGTTCTTTGCGACCGAGCGCACGAACCGCGCCAGCTGGCGGGAGGGCGAATCGTTCTCCCCGCCGACCGCGCGCCGGATGTCGGCCTGCGCCGGGGTTTCCGATGTCGGCACGCCCTCGGCGAACAACCGGATCGTGCGTGGGTCCCGCGTGCCGTCGTCCGCCCGGCTGGAACCGACGATGTCGTTGGTGAACATCGCCTGCACGTTCGTGCCGGCCGTCTTGAACAGCGTGGCCATGTGCCGTGCGCCGAACAGGCCCTGCTCCTCACCGGCGACCGCGGCGAACACGATGGTCGCGGCCGGACGGCGAGTGGCGAGCACCCGGGCGAGTTCCATCGCGACGGCCACTCCGGAGGCGTCGTCGTCGGCGCCCGGCGCATCCTTCGTCGCGTCGAGCGGATCCGAACAACGCGAGTCGTAGTGGCCTGACACGACGTAGACCCGTTCCGGGGTGGTGGAGCCGCGCAGGGTGGCGACGACGTTGGTGATGGTGGTCGCGACCGGGATCCGGGGTGGAGCGGGCTGCTGCAGATACGACTGTGCCTGGACCGTCATCCGGCCGCCCGACCGCTCCGCGGATTTCGTCATCTCCGCGAGGATCCAGTCGCGGGCGGCGCCGATCCCTCGGACGGGGTCGGTCTGCGAGGACAACGTGTGCCGGGTTCCGAAAGCAGCGAGCCTGCGTACGTTGGCTTCGATGCGGTGTTCGTCTATCTCCCGGAGGATCGCTCGAAGTTCGGCGTCGGGTCGTTGTGGGGTGAGGCGTTCACCGGGCTTTTCGTCATTGGTCGGGACCTCGGCGCCGGCGGTCGGCGCGAGAGCCGTTGATGACAGTGCCGTTGATGATAGGGCCGTTGATGACAGGGCGGCCGCCGAGAGCGCGGCCGACGTGGACAGGAAAACTCGTCTGGACCTTTCCTCAGCCATTCTCCTGTTCCTACGCGCCTTGTGGTCGGGCGTCTACCCGCGAAAAGGATGAGCGCGATGGGCGGCGGATTCGGGAAGATCGCCGTGTGATCTTCGAGAGAAGGAAGTCCGTGGCCGAGGCTCTCCAGGAAACTCTGGAGAGCAGGGGACATCGCGTCGGCGTACTCATCGATGCGCTCATGCGCGTCGACAAGTCCGGCGACGCCGCCGAAATCAAGGCCGCCTTCGAGACGATCACCGAGACACCGACGCTCGTCACGACTCTCCACGTGTACTGCCGGTCTCAGCGGGCCCTGGTCGACGTCGGTCTACGACTCACGGGACGTGGGGCCGGGCCGTTGACGACGGCGATCGCCGCGTCACACGGTAACGGTCGGGTCCGGGAGTTCGCGGTCACGAAGTTGCTGGCGAGTCCGCGCCCGGAGATGCTTCCGTTTCTGCTGGTGCGCATGACGGATTGGGCGTCTCCGGTCCGTGATGTCGCCCGCATGGGAGTCGTCCGGCTGCTCCACGACGATCCGGCGACGTATTTGCGGCCAGCCGCCGAAACGATGCTTCACCTGCGGCGCCGTCGTCGTGGCGGCTTCGGCGTGCAGCAGTTGTATGCGGCTGCTTATGACGCTCCTGTGGCGGTGCTCGACCAGTTGATGTGCTCGGTCACCTCCGTGGTGCCGAGATTCGCGTTCGAGGCCAGAACCCGGCGTGGCGATCTCAAACTCGACGAGATGGTCCGGGTTGCCCTCACGAATTCCGACAAGAGTCTTCGTGCCCGAGCCGGTGAGGCCGCCGCCCGCGAGGCCGTGTGGACCGGCCGCGTGGACGTCCTGCGCAAGCTGGCCGCCTGCCGGTACGGCGAGGTACGGATCAGCGCGCTGACCGGACTCGCTCGCCTCGGCCACTGGAACGAAATCGTCGGTCTGCTGGACGACCGTTCCACGCTGATCCGTGCGCTCGCACGGGATGCTGCCCGGCGTACGGGCGTCGACGCTGTCGGCTGGTACCGGTCGGCCGTTTCCGCTGCGAACCCTTCCTTGGGCACCATCGCGGGGCTTGCCGAGTCGGGGCGGCAACAGGACGGGCGGCTGCTGTATCCGTTGCTGAGCCATCCTGCGGCCGGCGTGCGGGCGCAAGCCGTTGGGGCACTTCGGATTCTGGACGCCGTTCCGGTCGATTCGATGAGTTCGATGCTTGAGGATCCTTCCCGTCGGGTGGTCAGGGCGGCCTTGAAGGCATTGGGAACACGGGCTTGATGTTTGTTGTCACCAGGTGCCGAAGGCCTTGGATGGTCCTGTGGGGAACCTCCGCCGCCATCCGTTTCCGTGCTCAGGTCTGCGGTTCGTCGTCCTCGGTACCTGTGCGCGGTTCGTGGAACGGCTCGGGTGCTGTCTCGTAGGTATGGCCGCTCGGCGTGGTAATGATCATGCCGCCGTCACCGGTGGGCACGGCCGACCACCCGGGTTCCTCTTTGAGCAGGTTGTGGTTCTTGCAGTGGATATGGCAGTTGTGGTGATTGGTCTTCCCGTTGCGAGCCCGCGCGACGATATGGTCGATCTCGGAGAACTCGGCCGGCAGGTGACAGCCCGGTTGGGTGCACTCGCGATCCCTCGCCTTGATCAAGCGGGCCAAGGACGCCGGTGACCGGTACTTGTCGCCGCCCGCCTCGAGCAGTTGGCCCGTGGCGGAGTCGGTGATCAGCCGAGACCAGGTGGACGAGGGGTCGGAGGCGATTTCGCGGACCAGCCAGTCGGGGATGGGGCCGTACCCGGCAAGTGTCGCGGGATCGTCGCGCGCGCCGACGAGTGTCAGGAAGTCGACATAGACATGGATGTGGGCCCGCGGCTTGCCCCGGCCGTTCTCGGCCAGCAGTCGTTCGGCGAAGATATCGGCGCGATGCTGGTCGAGCGTCCGGGATTTGTCCTTGTTCCGCCGGGATCGCGCGGCGCGGCTCATCGAGGCGTAGATGGAACTGGCGACTTCCGTGGGAAGATGGCCGGAAAGTGTGGACATGGTCTCGTCGTCGTGTTCCAACGAGATATGGCGCAACGCGCGTTTCCTGGCGGCTCGTTCGCGATAGCCGGCGGGATCGAATTTCTGCACGGCGTGTCTCACCGAACCCCGGATCGCTCCGGGATCACGATCGGCGAAACGTTTTGCCATCCAGGCGTCGACCTGCGCCGCGACTTCGTCCGACACTTCTCGTGTCAGCTGCATGACCTTGGAAGCCTTGTACAGGTCGATATCACCACGCTCCAACGCCGCCAGCGTGTTCGGCAGGCGGGCGACCAGGGCGCAGGAAGTCTCGACGAGCAGGAACGCGTGATTGCGGGTGACCGAGAAGCGCAGGGCGACCTCCTCGGTCACGGATCTTCGGGACCCGCCGCGAGCGGCGAAGTCGGCTAACGCCCGCACCTGACGTCCCTGCGTCCGGCGAAGGGAAAGCTCTTCGTCGAACGCGGCGTCAAGAAAGCGAGCGGCTTTCGGGTTATAAGCGAGAGTTGTGGTCATGCCCATGATCATACTCGAACTCACGTTCGAATTGGGCCGAGATCGTGATCGGATTTGCGCGGAGAGTGAACGGGCCAGTCATGGCTGTTCGCCCAGACCGGAACACGATCGTCGCCGCGGCTGATTGAATGGGAGGGTGAGCGACTACCCGAGGCTGCTGGAAGACCGAGAAGTGTCGGTGGCGCGGGCCGGTGATCGGCGACGAGCGCGGCTGCGGGGCTGGCTCGACGGTTACGACGGGCCAAGGCCGCTCTATCGGATCGAGCTCTTCCTCGACGGTGATCGGTTTACGGCCACCGCCATGGACATGTTCGAGTCGCTCGTCCGGCTGCGTCGTCAGCTGGAACCCGGGGGCTGGGCGATTGCCGTTCAAGGCGCCCGTCGCGACACCTACCCGAGCGGGATGTGCAGGGATATGGGCGGCGGTATGCAGATCTACGTCATGCGCACTGGCGAAAAGACTTCGGAAGCCGACCTCGTCGATACGCTGGCCGATGCGGAGCTCGACCAGATCGTGAGTGTCGCGGAACAGGAGACCTGGCACGCCGAATGGTGGGAAGCGGCCACGGGTCGTCGGCTCTGAGTGCAGGTGAAGGGAACTGTCATGAGCCGGTCGCCAGCGCCTTGAGCTCTTGGGCGATCTGCGACAGTTGCTCACCGGGTTCGATCGTCAAGTCGCCGGTCGCGGTCCAGCCTTCGTTTCCCCAGCCGGGTTGAAACCTCTGGATGGTGACCCGTAGCTGCACGTGGCCGTACTGGTGGGACGCGTCGATTCTCAGGTCCCCTTCGAGCGACTCCCACGTTCGGACTCCGTCCCATCCACGCCAGTCGTCCACGTGCCGCTGGAAGAACTCCGCGAGATCGGCGAACCCGGTCGCATAGTGGTGCACGACCTGAACTGACGCTGACAAGCCGTGGAGTCGCAGCTCGGCCAGCAAGGACTCTGGTGGACCGTTCTCGGCGACATCGGTGGTCAGCCGCAGGAAGTCGTGGCCGGAGCCAATCCGTGCCTGGATCATGGTCGCAGCATGGCGTTTCGGAGGCTGGGACGACAACCGGAATTGCCGCATCGAGCGGTCAGGCCGCGTGGCGGCGCTGCCGAGGCCGGAACAAGGCCACGTCCGGGACAACCTCGACGATTTGCCTCCCGGGAGGCGAACGAGCTTTCGCCGCGAGGGAAGAAGAAACCGGCCGTCGGCGAAGTGGTGGTGAAAGCCGACCGTCGACGGGAAGGAACCACATGTCAGAGGCGGGCATATGACAGCGGGAACGGGTGAGCAGGTGACCGATGCCGACCTGGCCGCCCGGTTGCGGCAGGACCCGGAATTGTTCACCGAAGTGCACGACCGCTACTTCGCGGCCATCTACCGGTATGTGGCCGGACGGCTGGACGCGCAGACCGCGGAGGACATCGCCGCGGAGACGTTCCTCGTCGCGTTCGACCGGCGCGACACGTTCGACGCCGAACGCGGTGAGGTGCGGGTCTGGCTGTTCGGCATCGCCACGAATCTAGTGGCCAGGCACCGCCGCAAGGAGGCTCGCCACTATCGGACGCTGGCACGGGTGAGCGTCGCCCCGGCGGTCGAGGGACACGAGAGCAGGGTGGTCGCGTCAGTGGCCGCCCAACTGCTGCTTCCTCGGCTTGCGAACGCGCTCTCGCGGCTGTCCGCCGGGGAACGGGACGTGTTGCTGCTCGTGGCACTCGGCCAGCTCGGGTACGAGGAAGTGGCCGCGGCGCTCGGTATCTCCTCCGGCACGGTGGGTTCCCGGCTCAATCGTGCACGCAAGAAGCTCAACTTCATCCTCACTCCGGAGGCACTCGATGAATGACCTGCAGACGCTGCGCGCCGCGATGACCCCGGACGAGCCGTCCCAGGACGTGATCGACCGCAGCCGTCACCGGCTTCAGAACCGGATCCGCGGTGGCCGGCCCTCCGGGCGGAGGAGCGGATGGCTGATCGCGGGGGCCGGGCTCGCGACGGCGGCCGCTGCCGCCGTCGCGATCGCGGCCATGCCGGCCGCACCGGTCGATGGTCCGGCGGTGCGGACGGTCACCGGGCAGGAGGTCCTGCTCGCCGCCGCCACCGCTGCTGAGCGTTCCCCTGAAGGGGCCGGCACGTATTGGCACGTGAAGGTGACCGGGGCGGACGAGTACGAGTACTGGATCAAGCCGGACGGTCAGTCGTGGATGCGGGGAGCGAAGACGGGAGGCAAGGTCATGCCGCTGAGGGCGCTTTCGGCCACCCCGTTCTCCCTGGTCGCCGTCGATCTGACCCTCGAGCAGTTGCGTGCCCTGCCGACGGACCCGGGCGAGTTGAAGGCTTGGATCGCAGCTGCGCTCGAACGCAGCGACGCCAGGACGAGTGCGGGTGAACTCACCGCGAGCGACCGGGAACAAGCCGGCTTCCAGTCGTTGATCTCACTGGTGTCCACCCTGCCGGCCACGCCGGGGGTCCGGGCCACGGCCTTGCGCGCGATCGCCGAATATCCAGGTGTCGAAAACCTCGGCACGGTGCCGGGCGGTCAAGGCTTGAGGCTGCCGACGGGCGAGCGGCTCGTCGTCGATCCGGCGACCGGACGGGTGAACGGGACGTCGATCTTCGTCGCCATGGACGGGGCGGTGCACAAGGTGGCCGACCCCGCCGGCGCCAGGATCGACGCCGAATGGACCGACACCCTGCCCGAGTAAGCGGATCGGTGGCCGGGAGTGTGTCCCACTCCCGGCCACAGGGCCTCACTTGCCGGTGGCGCTGTCCCAGAGCGAGTAGAACGCGGCTCGGGAAACAGGTGTGAGGCCGGAGTCGAGTGCCTGGTCGGTGAGTCCGCCGGCGTCATCCTCGATGTTCCGCCACCAGTAGCGGCGAACGGCGCCGGACGAGTCCTGCTCGATCTGCTTGACGGCCACCGTCTCGTGGTCGACCACGATCGCCTCCCACAGCCAGCGGGCTCCTTCGTCGACCAGGCCTTCGTGATCCACGTACTCGTAGTACCGGCGAGGCTCGGAGCTTTCGTCCCACATCCGGTACCTCGCGACGCTCGCCCGGAACGCGGCTTCGGTCTCCGGCGGCCAGTGCCGTTGTGCTGCCAGGCGTCGGTAGTGCGTCTCCACGTCCGCCGGAAAATCGGTCACTGCTCTTGCCCGGTGCACGTCCGTGGAACGGATCCGCCCTTGTGCATGCGCAGGATCAAAGCGACCGCGGCCTCCGAGTGGCCCGCCGGGGTCAGGACCTCCTGCAGGAGCAGGCCACGCATCGCGGCAATGGTGACGGTGGCCAGCGTCAGTGCTTCCTCGGACTCAAGCCCTTCGCGTTCCGCGAGCGAGGCCAGCATCTTGGTCAGGTCGTCGAGCGAGTCGATGAACTCACGAAAGTCCTCTGGGCCGTATGCGGCCAGACCGACGACGTGAAAGAAGCCGCGGACGCGGGACAACTGCTCCGGGCTGGTGTAGGCCCGCCAGATCGCCACGACGAAGTCGTCGAATGTGCCCTGCTGGGCGGTCTCGAAAAGCACCTCGTTGTCTCGGGTGCGCTGCGCCTTGAGCATGGCCGCCAACACGCCCGGGAGCGACCCGAAGTGGTAGCGCAGGTGGGCGTGGTTGGTCCCGGCCCTGGCGGCGATCTCGCGGAGCGACACCTCCGGGGCGGGCAGGTCCTCATCGAAGGCGTCGAGAAGCCGAGCCAGGAGACGCTCGCGTGCGTCGCCCTTGCGTTCGTTGCTTGACAGGATCACTCCCTCAGTTTATCCATTGGATAAGAGACGGCGGCGCCGTCGCTTACACATGATCGCAGTCACGCCGGTGGAGGGAACGACTCGTGGGACGTGTTCAAGTGGTCGGCGCGACGGTCGTCGACGGATCGGGTCGTGACCCGGTCGACGTCAACGTCGGCATCGAAGACGGGCGAATCACGCAGGTCGGTGCCTCCGCCGCACACGGCGAGCGCCTGGAGGCCGACGGTCTGACGATGACGCCCGGCCTGATCGACGCTCACGTCCACTTGGGCCTGTCGAGCCCGATCCAGCCACAGTTCTCGTTCCGGCTGAGCGCTGCCGAGCTCGCGGCGGACATCTTCGCCACGGCGGGCGCGGCGCTCGATGCCGGCTTCACCACCGTCCGGGACACCGGCGGGATCGACGGCGGCGTCGTCACCACGATCGCCAAGGGCAAGGTCCGAGGACCCCGCGTCCTGTCCTGCGGGCCGGTTCAGTGCCAGATCGGTGGACACGGCTACTACGGGGCCGAGTGGGAACCGACCGAGCTGTGGAGCAGCCATCACGTTCCGGGTCTGTGCGCCCTGTCCATGATGTCGGGCAACGCGGACGAGCTGCGGCACAACGTGCGCGAAGCCTTCCGCCGCGGAGCTTCCTTCCTGAAGCTCTGCGTGACCGGCGGAGTGGTCGGGGCGCACGACCGGCTGACCGACACCCAGTTCACCGTCGAGGAGATCGCCGTCGCCGTCCAGGAAGCCGCGGCGCGGGGCACCTACGTGACCGTTCACGCCCACAACAACGACGGCATCCGGAACGCGGTCGAGGCGGGGGCGCGCTGTGTCGAGCACGGCACCGACCTCGACGAGTCCACGGCCACCCTGATGGCCGGTCGCGAGGTCGCCCTCGTGCCCACGTTCGCCGTCGTCGAGCAACTGCTGCACGACACCGCCGGAGCCGGCCTCGACGAATCGACCCGCGATCGGGTGCTGGGCGTCCGCGAGCGGATGACCGAGGCGCTCGCCGTCGCCAAGGAGGCCGGCGTACGGATCGGGCTGGGTTCCGACCTCATCGGTCCGGCGCAGCACCGCCGGGGCGAAGAGCTCCGGCTGCGCGCGAAGCTCGAAACACCGATGGAAGCCCTCGTGGCGGCCACCAAGACCAACGCCGAGATCCTCGGCCTGTCCGGCCAGGTCGGTGTCATCGCTCCCGGCGCACAGGCAGACCTCGTGTTGTGGAACGGCAACCCGGTCGAAGACCCGGAGCTGTTCGCCGATCCCGCCAATGCCGTCCTCGTTCTCCAGGCCGGCCGAATCGTGAAGGACCTTCGATGAGCACCATGTGGCAAGGCTGCCTCGCCGACACCGACTACTTCGAGATGCGCTCGAGCGGTGGGCATGACTACGGCGTCTGGGTCACCACACCACCGGGCTATGACCCCGCCACGACGCCAACGCCTGCCGTGTACGTGGTCGACGGCAACTTCGCCGTGGGCCAGACTGCTCCGCTCATCGTCACCCAGGCGGACCCCATGCAACGGATACAGCCCTACATCCAGGTCAGCGTCGGCTACGCGGGTGAGGAAGCACAGCACTGGGACCGGCTGCGCAACCGGGACCTCGTGCCACCCGGCGAACCCGTCGCCAAGGAACTCGTCGATGCCGTGGGGATGGGATTCCAGGCGGGCGCGAGGACCCGCGAGGAATCCGATGCCTACCTCGCCGAATTGCGCGATACCCACGCCGATGCGTTCCTGAGCTTCCTCACCGCGGAACTGCACCCGCGGATCGAACGCGACTACGGCACGGCCACGAGCGGCCACGGCCTTTTCGGCTACTCCTACGGCGGCCTCTTCAGCCTCTACGCCTGGCTTAGCGGCAGCACACTTTTCGGGAGCATCGGAGCGGGCAGCCCCGGTGTCATCGGCGAAGACAGCCGGATCTTCGCGATGCTCGAAGAACTGGGCGACGGCCTTCCTGCCGCCGAACTCCACGTGACCGTCAACGACCGGGAGCTTCTCGGTGACCTGACCGTTTACCAGAATCTCGCGAAGAACGCGGCCACCGTTCTGCACCGCCTCACCTCGCGCGGCGGAGCCGTCACCAGCGCGGTCCTGCGCGAAACGCACGTGACCGGCCTGCAGGCCTCGTTCCTCAGCTATCTCAGGACCTGCCGTGCCCGGTAAACGCCCGAGTGCCGACGTGGTGGTTTCTACCTCGCGATCGGAAGGAGCGGCAACCAGTTCAAGAACGCGCCGGTCGTGGGGCAGCTGATGACGGAGCTGATCGGCCAGGTGGAAAACGGCGCCGACCACGACACGTCGCCCGTCCGGTTCCGGGCCCCGCGCACCGGCTTGGAGATCGACCTGAGTGCGTTCTCCCGTAAGCGCGACCGGAACACCGCGAACTCGGGCACGGTGCTGGGCTGACCGTCACGGGTCGCCCAGGACGAGAGGCGGCATCGGCGCCGCGTCCTTGGCCCACGTGTCGCGGAAGCCCGGCTGCACCGCGAGATCGACCAGTTCTATCCGCGCTCCGATGCTGTCGAGCCGGTGGTAGGTGAAGGAGCGACCGTACGGGCAGGAGTCGAACTCGATCGGCGCGCCTCGGTCCGCCAGGCGTTGTTTGTCCGTCACGACGTCCTTGGACCAGTAGCCGATGTGGTCGAAGCGGGACCCCTCGGTCGCATCCCATGGACTGCCGGCGGGCCCGTGGATCACCTCGAAGAACGGTGGCCCGTCGGTCGAGAACACGATTTCGTAGTCCCAATCCCCGAGGGTGCCCGCACGGACAGGACTCCAGGTCACACCGAGAGTGCGGGTGAGGTCTTCGGTCGCCTGTCCGATATCACGAACGACGAAGCACAGGTGGTAGAAGGCGTTCACCCGTCCTGTCTATCAACCCTCAGCGGACTAAGGGCGTTATCGTTGATCGATGTCGCACGCGGTCGTTTTCGGTGGGACCGGGCTGATCGGTCGCGCCGCGGCACGCCGGTTGCTGGCCGCCGGCTGGGAGGTGACCGTCGCCGGCCGGGACTCCTCGCGTATGCCCGAGGACATCGCGGTCGCGGGTGGCCGGTTCGCCGCCGGGGACCGCGGCGAACCCGGGAGCCTCGCGGCCGCGCTCGGCGCGGGAGCGGATCTGGTGGTCGACTGCCTGTGCTTCACCGCCGCACACGCCCGTGATCTGCTGCCGCTGCTGGACGATGTGGGGTCCACGGTGATGATCTCCAGCAAGGCCGTGTACGTCGACGCGGCGGGCAACCACGTGAACTCGGCCGTCGCGCCGGTTTTCGACGGGCCGATCCACGAGTCGCAACGCACCATGGCCCCACGCGAGGACGTCGACTACCGCACTCGTGAGGGCTACGGCGCCAACAAGGTGGCGGCGGAGCATGTCCTGCTCGACAGCGGATACCCGGTCACCGTTCTGCGGCCGTCCAAAGTCCATGGAGAGGGGTCGGCCAAGCCCGGCGAATGGGTGTTCGTCAAACGCGTGGCCGACCGGCGCGAAGTCCTTCTCCTGTCCCGCGGTGGCCGCGGCGTCGACCACCCGAGTGCGGCCGGGAACATCGCCGCGCTGATCGAAACCGCCGCGGGAAACCCGGGCAGGCGTGTCCTCAATGCCGCGGACCCGGACGCGCCCGACGCCCTGGGCATCTCGAGGATCGTCGCGAACCACCTCGGCCATCGATGGGAGGAAGTGCTCCTCGACGACCACGCCCCCGCCGGACTCGGCCGTCACCCCTGGGACCGCCTGCCGGGTATCCGGCTGGACATGTCCGCGGCCGGGCGACTGGGCTACCGGCCGGTCGGCGACTACGCCGCCACCGTGACCGCTGAGCTGGACTGGCTGGGCTCCATCGATCGGCTCCCGGCAGGCTTCGACCACGACTATTTCGCGCCGATGTTCGACTACGCCGCGGAGGACGCCTACCTCACGGAGCGGTAGCCGAGCCCCGAACCAGCCTCAACCCTCGCCCGCCGCGAGCATCTCCCGCAGCATCGCCAGCAGTTCCCGCCGGTCACCGGCCCCGAGTTTCCCCCGGATCCGCGCCATGTGGTGTTCCACGGTCTTCCCCGAGATGAACAGTTCGCTCCCTGCCTGCTTGTACGTCAGCCCGCCGACGACGAGGCGGGCGACTTCCAGTTCCCGTTCGCTCAAGGCGCTCAATCCGGTGGCCGGGACGGGTTCCGGTGCCCGGCCTTGGAATTGCCGGGCCGCTTCGAGCAGCTGGACCATCGCCTTGCGGTCGGAGGTCCGGATCGCCGCCTGCCCGGCCAGCCGGGAGGCGTCCCAGCAGAGCCCGAGTTCGTGCAGTTCCGACGCGGCCGCGGTGATCGATTCCGGATCGAAACTGCCGGTCAAGACCGCGAGCCAACCGGTCGCCGCGGCGGCGAGGGCCGCGGGATAACGGCCGCAGGGCGCGAAATCGTTCAACGCGGCCAGATGTTCTCCCGCCGACGTGTGATCCTCGACGGTGATCGCGGCGTGCAGTTCGTGCCAGCGCAAGGTGGCTGTCCACAGTGGAGGGTTGCCGAGCGCGTCGAGCACGGCGTGTGCCCGCTCCAGCTGCCCGGCCAGTTTGGCGCTCGCGCCGCCCCGTGCGGCCGCGATCGCGAGTTCTCCCAGCGGCAGCAGCGAATACAGGTCCGGCTGCTGGCGCATCGAAGCCTGATACGCCCGGTCCCACGAACGTTGCAGGCCGGGAAGATCGCTCGCGCGCCGCGCCAGGCCCAGGTGCAGGGTGGCGGCGAAGAGTTCGTCGCGCGCTTCGAGGCCGTCCGGCGGCATCAACGCTTCGGCGGCCGTCTTGAGGTCGCCCGCGGTCATCGCGACCCAGCCGAGCAGCAGCCGGTGCCGTTTCGCGAGCAGGTCGCCCCCGATCCGGCCGTTCGCCGCACGGCTCAACACCGACTCCGCGAGCGCGAGTTCGCCGGAATGCAGGCCCACCAACGCCGCCAGGGCCGCCGGGCTGTCCGGGAGCGGCGCCGGCGCGCCCGCCGATTCCAGCATCGAGGCCGCGCCCAGCAACGCGGACAGGGTTTCGGCGCCACAGCCCGACACCGAGCCGGTGATCGCCCGTGCCATCCGCGAGGCGGCTCCGGCGAACAACGTCGGGACCTCGGGAGTTTCCAGCACACCCCGGGCGGCTTCGAGTTTTCCGGTGCCCAGCAACGCGATCGCGGCGAACGCCTTCGATTCGGCCCGCCCGGACCATTGGTACAGCTCCGCGCTGTGTGCCAGTTCGCCGCGATGCGCCAGCACGGTCCCGGCCACTTCGGCGCCCGCGGCCCGGGCGTCCGTGTCCGAGGTGCTGCCGAGCATGCCGTCCCCGAGCCGCAGTGCGGTGTCGAGGTCCCCGGCCAGCGCCGCGGCGTGCGCCCAGCCGACGGTGAGCGCCGCGCCGCGCCCACCGGCCTCGGACGCGGCCTCGTAGAACCGCGCCGCGAGTTTCGTGTCGTCGGGCATCGCCTCGCGGGCGGCCGCTTCGAAGGCCGCCGCCGCGCTCGCGCCCGAACTTCCCGTTCCCAGCAACGACCGGGCGAGGTCCAGCACCGGAAGCCCGTCCCGCAACTGGAGTTCCACCAGCCGCTGCAGCACCGTCAGCCGTCGTCCCGGCGAACCCCAGGTCCGGATGGCCTCGGCGGCGATCGGCAGCAGGACGTCATCCTCGCCGAGGAGACCGGTCGCCCTGGCACTGTCGAAGACCTCGGGCAGGCCTTCGCGATCACGGTTCAGAAGTGCGGCGAGGAGATCGAGATTCCGGCCCGCACCCGCTTCCGCCGCGATCAGGAAGCGGTACACGTCGTCGTCCAGCTGCTCCAGCTCGCCGCGGAAGTCCGCGAGCCGCCCGGTGACCGCGCGCACCACGAGTCCCGGCACACCACCGGTTCTGACGTGGACCTCCGCCGCGGTGGCCGCGTCGCCACCGGCGTGCTCGACGAGCCGCCGGACGTCGTCGACGCCGAAAGCGCCCAAGGACACCGACCTGCCGAAGGAATCGGCGAGGGTGCGCAAGGCTTTCGTGCGCGCCGCCGTCCGGAAGGCCAGGACCACGGGTGCCGTCGTTTCCTCCGTGCGCGCCTTGATCTTCGCGAGTTCGTCGTCGTCGAGCTGGTCGGCGTCGTCGATCAGCAGTGCCTCGACACCGGCATCGGCGTAGCGACGTCCGAGCAGGCCGAGCAGATGGGTCTTGCCGTGCCCGCCGGGGGCGACGACGGCGACCCGCACCGGGGCTTCCGGGGCGGTGGTCACCTCGTCGAGCAGGCGCCGGGCACCCGGATGGATGATGCCGGGCTGGTCGAGCAGTGCGTTCAACAGCGACCTTCGGGGGTGGACGGCGTGGCACCGGGGGTGGGCGGCGCGCACGAGCTCGAAGTGGTGGGAGGGGCTTCGGGACCCTTGTCGGCGGTGGCTTCTCGAGTGGTCAGGGTGAGCAGCAGGGTGGTCGCGGCCAGCACCACGACCGCGGCTCCGGCGACGAGGGGCTTGCGCCGGCTGAGCAGTTTCGCCGCCCCGGTGCGTTCTGGCAAGGGGAACGGGGTGATGTCCACCGGCGGCCGTTCGGGCCGCTCGGTGAGCTCTTCGGACACATCGACCCGGGGGAGCAGGGTGGTCTCGATGGTCGCGACGGCGTGCGATCCCGCCCCGCCGGGTTGAGGAAGGTCACGTCGCGCGGCGATGTTGGCCGCGCCGGTCGCCACCGTCAGCACCGGGTCGCTCGACGCGAACACGGGGCACGGCGTCCGGCCGGGAACCGGCGGTGCCTCGCCGCAGAGCACGATGCCCGCCAGCGACTGGGGCGGGACCCCGGCGCCGTGCGCGAGTTCGAAGACCTTGCCGACGGCCTCGGCGGGGTCGACACCTTCCAGCGTTTTGATCGGTTGCCAGCCGTTGACGGCGGTGGCGGCGGCGATCGTGACGACCGCGCCGTCCGGGCCGAATTCGCAGACTCCGGCGGTGACATCGCCGTGCGGGGCGAGATACGCGTGCAGCGCGGCGACGGGCGACGCAACCAGTGCGGCACGGGGGAATCCGGCTTCGGCCAGCGCCCGGCGCAGCAGGTCCCGGCGGAACGAACCCCAGCCGACGGGGTGCGTGAGCACGATGTGGTGCGGTTTCTCCCCGAAGCGTTCGGCCGCTTGATCCACCGCCGCGTCGACGAGGACCGCGCTGAGGGATTCGGCCGGGAACCGTTCGCCGCCGACGATCACGGGCACGTCGTCGCCGACCCGCTCGTGGAACCCGGTGAGCAACCGGGCGGGCGCGGACCGGCCCGCCTCGACCGCGGCGTCCCCGGTGAGCAGGTAGCCGTCGTCGTCGAGGAACACCGCCGACGCCGCCGCCGGGCCGCGCGCGCCGAGCCATGACGGCTCGGGCACGCCCCAGCCGTCGCCGGAGTTCACGCAGGTGGCGGCGGTGGTGCGGGTCGAGGCGATATCGATGCCGAGGACGTAGGGCAACGAGCATCCTCCTTCGCTTGACCAGCCCCTAAGGACCAAATAGGGCCACTCACCTGAACGGCTTGACCCATCCGGGTGAGGGTTGGCATTAAACCCAACCGAGTGCGTCTCGGTTAAGCCCCTAACGCCCTAACGATGTCATACCGATCCCCTATTGGCTGAGTGAGCGACGACCAGGAGTGATCCCCGATGTGCCCGGCGGCACCGGCTCACTAACTTCGGTGACCTGCGCTCAGCCGTGCCCTCCGGCCGCTGGGTGCGCCCCACCGACCTAGACCCCCAGGAGAGTCCTTTCATGGGTTCCGTCCAGACCCTGCACGACTTCACGCTGAACCTGCTGAACGACACCGCGGCCCGCGCGGCGTTCGCCAACGACCCGCAGCAGGTGCTGGCCGACGCCGGCCTTGGCGACATCAACGCCGCCGACGTGCACGAGGTCGTCCCGCTGGTGCTCGACTTCGTCCCGGTCGGCACCGCCACCGACCTCACCGGAACCACCGCCGCCACCGCCGACAACCTGGCCGGCTTCGGCGGCATCACGAACGCCGTCAACGGCACCGACGGCGAGTGCGCCGACGGCGTCCAGGGCGCGATCGACCAGCTCACCGCGCTGACCGCCGGCCTGCCGGTCGCCGTCCCCGGCGCCGGTGCCCTCCCGGGCCTGCCCGAGGCCGGTCTTCCGGCCGTACCGGGCCTGCCCGAGCTGCCGGAGCTGGGTGGCCTGCCGGCCGTCCCGGCCGTGGGCGACCTGCCTGTCGACGTCCCGGGCCTGCCCGCCGTCCCGGCCGTCTCCGACGTGACCGACGTGTCGAACGCCGCCGCCGGCGTGACCGCCCTCGCGCAGAACACCGTCGGCAGCTTCGGCCTGACCGACGACCTTTCGCGTGGCCTCGACGCCGCTTCCGTCGGCCAGGCCGGCGACATCGCCACCGGTGCCGTCGACACCGCGACCGACCTGGCCCACGGCGTCCCGGCCGTGGACACCGCCGGTCTGCCCGCCGTCGACTCGGTCCCGGCCGTCGGCGACCTGACCAGCGACCTGCCGCGTGCCGACGGTGTCGCGGGCGACGCCCCGGACTTCCTGTCGACGGTCGGCGACCTGACCAGCGTCATCGGTCAGACGACGGGCGTCGCGGACGTCACCACCAAGGTGCACGACATCGCGAACAACTACGGCAACGGTGACGTCGCCAACAACATCGCCCACAACAACGGCGACGTGACCGGCAATGTGGCCAACGAGGTCGCCAACGTCGCGAACCACGCCGGCGTCGGCGACGTCCACGACACGGTTTCCGAGGTTGGCAACAACATCGGCCACACCATCGGCAACCTCAACGACGTCAACATCGGCACCGGTGACATCGGTTCGAACAACGACATCCACATCGGCTGATCCGAAGATTCTTCATATCTGTGCCAGGGCCCCGCGACCGCAGCAGGTCGCGGGGCCCGCACGGCATGTTGGCCCATGCCACATTGATTCCGCGCTTGGTTAAGGGAACACTGCATCCCCGTGACAGCCCCCGCCTGGCTCGACGTGCTGAACGAGACCTTGGACGCCTGTGCCGCCCACGGTCGCGCCGACCTGGCCGAACGACTCCGGCGCAGACGGGACCAGCGGGCTCCGGGCACCCGGATCGCGGTGGTCGGTTTTCCCAAGCAGGGCAAGGGTTACCTGCTCAACGCGCTGCTGAACGCGCCGGTCTGCGCGGTCGGGGACGCGAGTACGCCTGCCGTGCCAACGGAGATCGGGTACGCCGCCGACCCCGCCGCCACCCTGGTCGGGCACGCCAGGGAGAACGTGCCGGTCGGCGACCTCGCCAAGGAACTCGAGATCCGGCCGCCCGGTTCGCTGCGCCGGGTCGAAGTCGGCCTGCCGCGCGAACTCCTCGGCACCGGGCTGGTGCTGGTGGACACCCCGGCGATCGGGGATCCCCGCTCCCCGCGCACGGCGGCCACCCTCGACGTGCTCGCCGACGCGCACGCGGTGATCCTCGTCTCCGACGCGACCCAGGAACTCCAGCCCGCCGAACTCGCGCTGGCGCGGCACATCCGGACCTGGTGCCCGGCCTTGGTGCTGGCGCTGACCAAGATCGACGTGAGCCCGGACTGGCGGGAGCTCGCCGCCCGCAATCGTGCCGCGCTGTCGGAGACCGGTGTCGTCGCCGACGTCTTCCCCGTGTCCGCGACGGTGCGTCAGGCCGCCGCGAAGGCCGGTGACGCCGCCCTCAACGGACGGTCCGGCTTCCCGGAACTCCTGAACTGGGTGGGAGAACAGGCCGCGCGCCCGATCGAACGCACCCGCGCGCTCGCCGCCGCGGTGAGCGTGCGCGCGGCGGCGGTCGAACTGGTCGAGACGTTGCAGACCCGGCTGAACGCCGTCTCACAGGACAACGGGGTGGACCAGGTCACCCTGCTGCACCAGGCACAACGGCGCACCGAGGAGCTGCGGCGACAGAACGTCCGCTGGCAGAACATGTTGTCCGACGAGATCACCGACCTGATCTCCGACGCCGAATACGATCTGCGCGAGCGGACCCGGGTGATCGTGCGGCATGTCGACCGCACCTTCGACGAAGGCGACCCGGTGCAGATCTGGCCGGATTTCCAGACCTGGCTGGAAGAAAACCTCGCCGAGGCCGTCGAGACGAACTACAACTGGGTGTCCGACCGGTCGGAGTGGATCGCGCAAGCGGTCGCGTCGACCTTCGGGCCGCATTACGGCCACGCCCCGGAACTGCCGCTGACCGGGTCCGGAGTGGACTCGATCCCCGAGGTCGGCACGCCCAAGATCGAGCGGTTCAAGATCGGGCAGAAACTCTTTACCGGCCTACGCGGTTCCTACGGCGGCGTGCTGATGTTCGGCCTGGTCACCAGTCTCGCCGGGCTGCCGTTGATCAACCCGGTCTCGCTCGGCGCCGGTGTCGCGTTCGCCACCAAGAGCGTGCGCGACGAAGGCGGGATGCGGTTGCAACGCCGCCAGGCGCTGGCGAAGGCCGCGGCGCAGCGCCACGTCGACGACGTGTTCATCCGGTTCAGCAAGGAGATCAAGGACGAGGTCCGCCAGGTGCAGCGCCGCCTGCGTGACCATTTCGCCGCGCTGTCCGATCAGCTCTCGGAAGAGCTGACGCGCCAACGGGAACTGATCATCGCCGGCTCCGCCGAACGGGACCGGCGCACCCAGCGGGTCAAGAAGGAGATCGACCGGCTGGCCGCCCTGCACCGGAAGGCGGGGGCACTCGGCACCGGCGCCGCGCCGCGCCGGGAGCTGTCGGCGTGACCACCCTCGATGTCCGGGAACTGCTGAACGAAGCCGCCGCGCACTACCGGGACCGTCCGCACGCGGTGGCGATGCTGCGGGAATGCCTGGAGCGGCTGGACGAACCGCTGCGCGTCGGCTTCATCGGCACGCCGGGAACCGGGAAGTCCACTTTGGTCTCAGCGTTGGCGGAATGGCCGACGCGGGCCTTGCGTGAGATCGATCTGTTCGACACTCCGGCTTTCGCCGAACACGTCGACGCGACGGTGCGGTTGGTGCGCCATCTCGAACCCGACGAACTCGCCGGCACCCGGCAGGTGGGCGGTTCGGCGTTCGCGCGGCAGACTGCGGTGAACTCGGTGCTCGTGCTCGGCAGGGCGGACGAGGTCGGCGCGGGCCGGATCGACGCCCTGCTCACCGCGAAACAGCTGGCCCGCCGAGCTTGGCGCGAGGACCCGGATTGCGCGGGATTCCAAGGGGTCATCGCGGTCGCCGGGCAGCTGGGCTATGCGGGACGAGCGTTGCGGGACGACGAATTCGAGGTGCTGCGCGCACTGGCGTCGATCTCCCGGCCGGAGCTGGAACGGTATCTGCTGTCCGTGGATTCCTTTGTGGACGATCCGTTCCCGGTGCGGGTCTCGCCGGAATCGCGGAAACACCTGGTGTCGCGGTTCGGGCTCTACGGGGTCCGGCTGGCGATCACCCTGATCCGCACGGGCTGTGACAGCAGGCTCAAACTCTCGGCGGAACTCGTGCACCGCAGTGGTCTCGGTGACCTGAGGGACACGCTCGCCGGATGCTTCGTCGCGAGGGCCGACGCGTTGAAGGCGCGCACGGCGGTGTTGCGCTTGGAAGGCCTTCTCGCTGCGGAACCCCTTCCGCACGGTGACCGGCTCGCCGCTCGCGTGGAACGTTTCGCCGCGGCCGCGCACGACTTCCGGGAGCTGCGGCTCATCGCGGGCATTCGCGGTGGCCGCACGGCCTTGTCGGGGGAAATCGCCGAGGAGGCCGTCCGGCTGCTCGGCGCGCAGGGACTCGCGCCCACCGAGCGGCTGGGTCTCGAACCCGACGCGGATCCGGCCGAGATCCACGCGGGGGCCGAAAGCGCGCTCGTCCGCTGGCGGCACGAGGCGGAACGGGCCGACGCCGCACACGCCGAACGTGCCGCCGCCCGGGTGATCGTGCGTTCGGTCGAGGGACTGCTCAGCCTGTTCGTGGCTTGACGCCTGCCGGTCGCCGAGCCACCATAGAGCACTCTATGGCGGCTCCGACCAGGCGAAAGGGGTCCGGCATGCCCGACGACGCGCGTCCGGATGTGCGGCTTCTCGGTGAACTTTTCGCGCACTGGGCGAAGGTGCTCCCCGAGCGGGAGGCCCTCTCGTTCCAGGGCCGGCGGCTCACCTGGGAGGAACTCGACGACCGGGCGCGGCGCGTCACCGGGGCGCTCGCGGCCGCCGGAATCGGCAGAGGCGACAGGGTCGCCTTCGTCGACAAGAACACGCCCGCCTGTCTGGAGGTGACCTTCGGCGCGTCCTCGCTCGGCGCGGCGAACGCGGTCGTCAACTGGCGTCTCGCCCCGGAGGAACTGGCGTACGTCCTCGGCGACAGTGGCGCGCGGATCGTCTTCGCCGGACCGGAACTGCTGCCCGCCGTCGAGGCGCTGCGCGATCGGCTGCCGTCGGTCGAGCGGGTGATCGTCGTCGGAGGAGAAGACGACCAGTACGAGGACTTCCTGGCAGGCGCGACACCTGCCGGGCCCTCACCCGAGGTCGGCGAACACGACGGCGCGCTGATCATCTACACCAGCGGCACCACCGGTTTCCCCAAGGGCGCCGTCCTGACCCACCGCAACCTGCTGGCGCACAGCCGCAACGCCGGGGCCGCGTTCCCGATGGGCGACGGTGACCGCAATCTGGTCGCGATGCCGCTGTTCCACGTCGGCGGGAGTTGTTACGCGATCATCGGTTTCCACTACGGGCAGCCGACGACGATGACCCGCGAGCCCGACGGCAAGTCTTTGCTGGGCGCGCTCGCCGAAGGGGTCACACACGCGTTCCTGGTGCCCGCGGTGGTCGCCGGCATCATGCAGGCGGGGGAGCAGGCCGTCGCCGCGTTCGCGCGGTTGAAGTACCTGGGCTACGGCGCTTCGCCGATGCCGCTCCCGTTGCTGCGCAAGGCACTCGCGGCCTGGCCGGACACGCGGTTCGTGCAGGTCTACGGCATGACCGAGCTGTCCGGCGTGGTGACGACGCTCGGCCCGGACGCGCATCGCGACCCCGCCCGGCCGGAGCGGCTGGCGTCGGCGGGCACGGTGCTGCCCGGGGTGGGGATGCGCGTCGTCGACCCGGCAACGCTCGAAGACTGCGAGCCGGGGACTCCCGGCGAGCTGTGGTTCCGTACCGATCAGGCGATGGCGGGCTATCTGGGCAAACCCGAGGCGACCGCCGAGACGATCGTCGACGGCTGGGTCCGCAGCGGTGACGTCGGCAGGGTCGACGACGGCGGTTTCGTGTTCATCGAAGACCGCGTGAAGGACATGATCATCACCGGTGGCGAGAACGTCTACTCGCCGGAGGTGGAGCGGGTCATCGCCGAACATCCCGCGGTCGGCGAGGTCGCCGTGATCGGGGTCCCCGACGATCGCTGGGGCGAGCAGGTCAAGGCCGTGGTCGCCCCGGCTCCGGGAGAGCGCGTCGACGCCGTCGAACTCGTCGAGTACTGCCGGGAACGCCTGGCGCACTACAAATGCCCGCGCACGGTCGAGATCGTGGAGGCGTTGCCGCGCAACGCGACCGGCAAGATCCTCAAACGCACCCTGCGGCGCCCGTACTGGGAGGGGCGGGAGCGCGCCGTCTGATGCCGTCGACCGTCAGCCGCGAGCAGTACTTCGACGCGGCGCTGGAGATCCTCGCCGAGTCCGGGTTCGCCGGGCTCAACGTCGGCGCGCTCGGCAGGCGCCTCGGTGTCACCAGCGGATCCTTCTACCACCATTTCGGCGGCTGGCCCGGGTTCGTCAGCGCCTTGCTCGACTTCTGGGCGCAGCGGCAGGTCCGGATCCTGCGGGAACTGGACTTCGGCTCCGGTGGCCCCGAGGCGGATTTCGCCGCGCTGATGAGCCTGACGCGCGGACTCCGCCATCGCGCCGAGGCGGCCATCCGCGCCTGGGCGGCGAACGACGAAACCGTTCGCGTGGCACAGAAACGCGTAGACGACGCCCGGGTCAAGACGGTCGGGAGGGTGGTGGCCGAGCTGATCCCCGACCGGCGTCGTGCGGAGGTCGTGACCTCGCTCGGGCTGGCGATGCTGGTGGGCTACCAGCAGGTGGCCTCGGCGGGCGGATTCACCGACCTCGGCGAGATCCTGGACGAATACACCCGGCTCGTGCTCGCCGGCTAGCGGGAGGTGAAGGACAGGCCCGGCCTTGAGCGTCCACAGGAGACATATCGCGTCCACTAGGGGTCGTGAGTGTTAATGAGGGTTAGAACCACCCAAATCACTCACGACCCCTGCGCAAAGTGACCAAAGCGGGCATGCCGCTCGCGACCCTCGGGATCGTGCCGCCATGGGCGACTCGGCCCATCTTGAAGCCTGCGAAGGGTCTTCGCGGGCCTGACGCAACGGCCTTCCGTTCAGTCTTGGCTTACCGGCAGCGTGGTGAGATGCGGGCCTGTCAAGCGTTGCCGAGCACCCGCGTCACGGTGATCTCGATGACCACGCGTTCCGGGTTCGGCTTCGGCTGCCGGTAGCGCGCGGCGTAGCGATCCTCCGCGTCGCGCACGGACTCCGGGTCTTCGCGCAGCACGGCACGGCCCTCCAAAGTGGACCACCGGGGCCCGTCGATCTGGCAGGCGGCGACCGGAATGCCGCCTTCGCCCGCTTCCTTGACCAGGCGCGCCTTCTTGGACGAGCGGAACGTGATCACCCGGGCGATCCCGGCCTCGAAGTCCACCGTGACCCCGACCGCGACGACGTGCGGGGTGCCGTCCGGGCGGACGGTGGTCAGGGTGGCGAGGTGCCGCTCGGTCCAGAATTCCCGGAAGGCTTCGCCGCGTTCGCTCAGGTCGATCTTCATGGTGTCAACGCTAAGGCACCGGTCATACAGGCGTCATTTGAGGTAATAGTAAGGAAACTTTCTTAACTCTCTTGTTTTTGCCCGATCCGGATGTCACTCTCGGAACGCGCCGCCGCCACCAACGACGTTTCCCGGAGGAGCCATGAGAAAGACCGTTCGGACAGCGCTGGCCGCGGCCGCGCTGACCGCCGGGCTGATCGCCACGACCGCCCCCGCCGCCGCGGCGACCGCTCAGGGGACCCCTTACCTGCCGGGCGTTCTGCGCCCGTCCGTCTCCCAGTCGGCGCAGGACGCGGCACTCGCCAAGTACTACGACTACTGGAAGAAGAACTTCCTGACCACCAAGTGCGGCGCGGGCACGTACGCGGTCAAGGCGCCGGACGCCGACCACGCCTTCGTGGCCGAGGGTCAGGGCTACGGTATGACCATCGCGGCCATGATGGCGGGCAAGGACTCGCAGGCGCGCACGGTCTTCGACGGCATCCTGAAGTTCGTGAAGGCGCACCCGTCCGTGATCGACAAGGATCTGCACGCCGCCGAGCAGGACGAGAACTGCAAGAGCGTCAACGGCAGTGACGCGGCGACCGACGGCGACCTCGAGATCGCGTACGGCCTGCTCCTCGCCGACAAGGTCTGGGGCAGCGGGGGTTCGGTCAACTACAAGGCCGAGGCGCTGCGGATCATCAAGGCGATCAAGCGCAGCGAGGTCAACCCCGACACCAAGTTCATGCGGCTGGCGGACTGGGCCGACAGCGGCAAGTACATCAACAGCTCGCGCTCCTCGGACTGGATGCCCGGACATCTTCGCGCGTTCGAGAAGGCCACCGGTGACTCCTTCTGGGGCCAGGTCCGCACCCGGCAGGAGAAGGCGGTCACGCAGCTGCAGCAGCAGTACGCGCCGAAGACCGGCCTGATCCCGGACTTCGTGGTCAACACCAACTCCACGCCGAAGCCCGCGCCGGACGGCTTCCTCGAGGACCACGACCCGCACTACGGCTACAACGCCTGCCGTGACCCGTGGCGGCTCGGTGTCGACGGGATCACCGTCTCGGGCAGCCCGGCGCAGGGGCAGGTGCGGAAGATGAACACCTGGATCCAGCAGAACACCGGCGGCAACCCGGCCAAGATCACCTCCGGCTACACCCTGTCCGGGTCCAAGCTGCCGGGTGAGACCGGGCAGCACCCCTGCTTCACCGCGTCGTTCGCCATCGCGGCGATGAACGACCCGGGCAGCCAGGCCTGGCTGGACAAGCTGTGGACGTCGATCACCGCCTGGTCGCCGAACGCCAAGGACTACTACGGCACCGGTATCACCGTGCAGGTCCTGATCATCCTCTCGGGGAACTACGTCGCGGTCTGATCCGGCGGTGCCCACCGCTTACTGAAGTGTCATGAAAGGGTCGTTCAGGACTTTTTTTGTCCTGAACGACCCTTTCATGACATCCGACCGGACAAGATTTCAACACGCAGTTGACCTCTTCAACACCCAGTTGTAGCGTCGGCGACCACCCGAGGCACCGTGGAGGTCCGTCATGCCGTCGACGCCGCTCACCCTGAACCGAACCTGGCGCTTGGCCGTGCTCACCGGCCTGGCCGCGCTCGTCACCGCGGCCTGCGGAGGCGGGCCCGACGGTGCCGGCGGCCAGGAACCCGCGGCCCCGGGAGCGCCCGCCGCGATCCCGGACACGACCGCGCTGATCGAGTCCGTCCAGAAGGACGCCGCCGTCGCCGGCACCCTGCCCGCGAAGTACGCGCAGGCCGGGATGCTGCACCTGGCGTCGAACCTGCAGTCCGCGCCGAACAACTTCTACGCCGCCGACGGCAAGACCCCGATCGGCTACGAGGTCGACCTCGCCAAGGCCATCGGCAAGAAACTGGGCGTCACCGTGCACCACCAGGACATGGCGTTCGGTTCGCTGATCACGAGCCTCCAGTCCGGCCGCGTCGACCTCACGATGGCCGCGATGAACGACACGAAGACCCGTCAGGCGCAGATCGATTTCGTCGACTACTTCTCGTCCGGCATCACGATCATGGTCCGCAAGGGCAACCCCGACCAGATCTCGGGGCCGGACACGTTGTGCGGCAAGAACGTCGCGGTGGTGCAGGGGACGAGCCACCAGAAGTTCGCCGAAGAGCAGAACGGCGAATGCACGCAGGCGGGCAAGCCCGCGTTGACCGTCACCGCGACCGACTCCGACACCCAGAACCAGAACCAGCTCCGCACCGGCCGGGTCGCCGCCATCCTCAACGACCTGCCCAGCGCGGTCTACATCTCGCGGACCGCGGGCGAGGGCAAGTTCTTCGAGGTCGTTCCCGGCGAGCCGATCAACGGCGGGCCGTACGGGATCGGTGTCAACAAGGAGAACAAGCCGCTCGCCGAGTCGATCCAGAAGGCACTGCAGTCGCTGATCGCCGACGGCGGCTACGGCAAGATCCTCCAGGCCTGGGGCGTCGAGCAGGGCGCGCTCAAGGAGGCGAAGCTCAATGGCGGAAGCTGAGCCGCTGCCGATCGTCCGGCGCAAACACTGGGGCCGGTGGGTCAGCGCCGCGATCATCCTGGCGCTGCTGATCCTGCTCGGGATCGCGCTCGGCAACGCGCAGATCCAGTGGGATTCGGTCCCCGAGTTCCTGTGGTACCGGGTGATGGCGGTCGGCCTGCTCAACACCGTGCTGCTCGCGGTGATCGCGCAGGGTTCGGCGATCGTCATCGGGATCGTGATCGCGTTGATGCGCCGCTCGGCGAATCCGGTGGCGCGCTGGTTCGCCGCCGGCTACATCTGGCTGTTCCGCGGGCTTCCGGTGCTGTTGCAGATCCTGATCTGGTACAACCTGGCGCTGGTCTTCGAGTTCATCTCGATCCCGCTGCCGTTCGGCGGCTATCTGCTGCACGAGCAGACCAACGTGCTGATCACCGCGTTCACCGCCGCGCTGCTCGGCTTGGCGCTCAACGAAAGCGCGTACATGGCGGAGATCGTCCGCGCCGGGCTGAACAGTGTCGACAGTGGACAGACCGAGGCGGCGAAGTCGATCGGGATGTCGCCGGGCGCGACGCTGCGCCGCGTGGTGCTGCCGCAGGCGATGCGGGTGATCATCCCGCCGACCGGCAACGACTTCATCAACATGCTCAAGGGCACGTCGATGGCGTCGGTGATCGGCGTGACCGAGCTGATCCACGCCGCCAACAACATCTCGTCCAACAACCTGCTGGTGATGGAGACCCTGCTGGCCGCCGCCGTCTGGTACATGGTCGTGGTGACCGTCGCCGGGGTGGGGCAGCACTACCTGGAGCGCGCCTTCGACGCCGAAGACCGGTCGAGGAGCCCGTTCTCCCGTGCCGCCAAGGCCCTGCGCACCGCGCCACTGGTGAGGAGTGAACGTGTCTGAGCCACTGCTCAAGGCCGTCGGCGTCCGCAAGAGCTACGGCCACACCGAGGTGCTGGGCGGCATCGACCTCGAAGTCCACAAAGGACAGGTCGTCTGCCTGCTCGGCCCGTCCGGCGCGGGGAAGAGCACCTTCCTGCGCTGTGTCAACCATCTGGAGACGATCGACGCCGGGCAGGTCTGGGTCGACGGCGAGCCGATCGGGTTCCGGCTGCGCGACGGCAAGCTGTACGAGCTGAAGGAACGCGAGGTCGCCCGGCAGCGGCGCGACATCGGCATGGTGTTCCAGCGGTTCAACCTGTTCGGCCATCGGACGGCGCTGCAGAACGTCGTCGAGGGGCCGGTGCGGGTACTCGGCGTCCCCGTGGAGGAAGCCAGGGAGCAGGCGCTCGATCTGCTCGACCGGGTCGGTCTCGCGCATCGCGCCGACGCGTACCCGGCGCAGCTTTCCGGCGGGCAGCAGCAGCGGGTCGCGATCGCCCGGTCGCTCGCGATGAAACCGAAGCTGATGCTGTTCGACGAGCCGACCTCGGCGCTGGACCCGGAACTCGTCGGCGAGGTGCTGGCGGTGATGGGTACGTTGGCCGCGGAGGGGATGACGATGGTCGTGGTGACGCACGAAATGGGGTTCGCGGCCGAGGCCGCGGACGAGGTGGTGTTCATGGCCGACGGCACGGTCGTCGAGACCGGGCCGCCGGGGGAGATCCTGAGCGACCCGAAGCACGAGCGGACCAAGCAGTTCCTGGCCAGGGTCCTCGCATGACGCGGATCTCGCCGCGGTACCTGCTGCAGTTCGGCGAGCCCGCCGGGTACCTCGACTTCGCCCGGTTCGGCCCGCCCTCGCACGCCGTGCTCGACACGACGGCGAGCCTGCTCGACGCCTCGACCAAGGCCGGTCCGTCCACAGTGGACGACCTGATGCGGCAGGAGACCAGGGCCAAGGCCGCCGCGGCGCGGCTTTCCGGCAGCGACACCGACCACACGGTGCTGTTGCCGCACACCAGTCTCGGCTTGTTCCAGGCCGCGTTCAACGCGCCGGGCGGCGAGGCGCTGGTGTCGGCGGCGGAGTTCCCGGCCAACACCTACCCGTGGGCGCGCGCGGAACAGGCGGGGCGGCTGACCGTGCGGCGGCTGCCGCTGGGCAACGTCACCGCGGACGCGGTCAAGGCGGCGCTGACCCCGGAGACGTCGCTGGTGAGCGTGAGCGCGGTCGACTTCCGCACCGGGTACCGCGCCGATCTGGCGGCCATCCGCGAGGTGGCCGGGGACCGGCTCCTCGTGGTCGACGGGATCCAGGGCTTCGGCGTGACCGAGGCGCCGTGGGAGGTCGCGGACGTGCTCGTCGTCGGCGGGCAGAAGTGGCTGCGGGCGGGCTGGGGCACCGGTTTCGCCGTGCTGTCTCACCGCGCGCTGGAGCGGATGGAGCCGATCCTTTCCGGCTGGACCGGTGCCCGCGATCCCGGCCTGTTCGACGACGAGATCCACCCGGCCGACGACACCGCGGCCGCGTGGTCGATCTCGAACCTGAGCCCGATCACCTCGGGTGCGTTCGCGGCCGCGCTGGAACTGGTCGAGGAGGCGGGTGTCGGCGCCATCGCCGGGCGGATCGCCGAACGGGTCGGCGAACTCGAAGACGTCGTGAAATCCGTTGGTGGCGAGGTGGTTTCGGCCGTCGAGCGACGGGCCGGGATCCTCGCCTTCACCTTGCCGGGGCACGCGGCCGAACAGGTGGGGTCCGCGCTGGCGAGCGCCGGGATCGCCGCGACCGTGCGGCCGGAACACGTCCGGCTGTCGCCGCACGCGTCCACTCCGGCGAGCGCGGCGGAACAGGTGCGTTCTGTGTTGGAACGGCTGAAGAAACCGGCCCGGATCTTCGAGACGCCCGTCATCGCGTCCACGGCGTCCGGCGATCTGCTCACCGCGCTCGTCCCGGCGGTGCACGCGCTCGCGGCGATGCTGGGGCCGGGCAACGAAGTCCTGCTGCACGATCTGAGCAGGCTGCCGGATTCGATCGTCGCCATCGCGGGCGACCTCACCGGCCGGACGGTCGGCGGACCGATGACGGATCTGCTGCTCGGGCTCGTCCGGCGCGGCACCACGCAGGATCTGACGAACTACGAGACCCACGGCCCCGACGGGCGCGCGATCCGCTCGTCGACGTTGTTCCTGCGGGACGCGGACGGGGTCGCGATCGGCTGCCTGTGCGTCAACCGGCTGTCCGACGGCGCGCCGAAGGCCGACGGGCACGAACCCGAGACGTTCCCGCCCGACGTCGACAGCCTGCAGCGCTTCCTGGTCGGGCGTGCGGTGGCGAAGGCCGGGATCCCGGTGGACCTGATGAAGAAACGGCACAAGGCGGCCGTGGTCCGGGAACTGGACGAGGCGGGCTTCTTCCTCATCAAGGACTCGGTGGACCACCTCGCCGGGGAACTCGACGTCACGCGGTACACGATCTACAACTACCTGAACGAGATCCGGGGCACCTGACGCGCGTGCTATGAAAGGTCCTTTCCTTGCAAATTTTGCAAGGAAAGGACCTTTCATAGCACTGGGGAGCTACGCGAGGAAGGACTCCACCGCGTCGGCGGCCCGATCGATCCCGCCGTTCCCGCGGGTCTCGGCCCGCACCTCGGCCAGGCGCGCGGCCACCTCGGGCGACCCGGCGACCCGCTCGACAGCGGCCCGCAGCGTCGAGGCCGTCACCTCGTCGGCCGGAAGTTGCTCACCGACGCCGAGTTCGGCCAGTTTCGCCGCGTTGCCGAAGCCGTCGGTGGCCAGCGGGATCGCGACGGTCGGCACGCCGTACCACAGCGATTCCGTGCTGCCGCCCATACCGGCGTGCGTGATGAACGCCGACGCGGCCTCCAGCACCGCGAGTTGCGGCACGAACCGATGGACCTCGATGTGCTCCGGCAGCGGCCCGAGCGAGGCCGGATCGGTCTGGCCGATCGAGATGACCACGTGCCAGTCCGAGTCGCGGAACCCGTCCACGCAGGCGCGGAACAGGTCGAGCTGGTCGGTGAACGCCGTGCCGAGCGACATCAGGAGGACTTTCCGGCCGTTCGACGGCGGGGTCCAGCTCCGGTCGGCGAGGCGTTCCGGGTCCAGCGCCGGGCCGACGAACCGGACCGTCGATGGCACCCGTTCGACGTTCGGCTGCATCGCCTTCGGCAGCAGTGCGAGTACCTGGGGCGGATGGGAGATCCAGTCCCAGGCGTCGGCCTCGATGCCGTTTTCGTTCAGCCAGCGGGTGAAAGTGGCGAAATAGTCCTTTCCGGACGGTGAGGTCCGGATCGCGGTGATGATCTCACCCATGTCCTCCTCGTAGCCTTCCCAGGCGACGTACGTCGGGGAAAGCTGCACCGCCGGCACGCCGTAGCGCCTGGCCAGCAGCGGCGCCGGAAGCCCGCCGATGTCGTACAGCAGCAGGTCCGGGCGGTTCTCGTCGTAGAAATCGGTGAGCACCGGCATCGCCTGGATGCCCTCGTCGAGGAAGACCCGCATCTGCGACGCCGGATCCTCCGGCCACGCCGCCTGGTCGCCGAGCGGGAGGATCGACGGGTGGGCGACGACCTCGGCCCCGGTCGGCTCGATCAGCCCGGTGAGCGGCTCGCCCACGGCGTAGCTGACCCGGTGCCCGCGAGCGACCAGCTCACGGATGATCGCCAGCGAGGGATAGATGTGACTCGGCGCGGTGGAGCCGATCATGGCGATGTGCTGGTTCTGCATGATGTCCTGTCTGAATCCGTGGAGGAACGTCAGACGGCGTGCAGAAAAGGGGCCTCCCGATCGCGGGCGGCCCTGCGGTCACGCCGTCTCAGGCGGTGCGCAGGCGGATGAAGTAGATCATGATCGACAGCCTAGCGAGGTCGGCGAAGCATCCCAACCGATTAACCGGTTGCCCGGTTTGCCGCGATCGGGACCCGCCGTTGGTAGGGACCTTCGCCGGAAGGCTTCCGCAGGTCACGGACGTGGATAGGGTTTCGGGGCTTTCACCTTTGGAGGGAAAGGGAGAAACCTTGAGACGTGTTCTCATCACCGCGCTGGCCGCGGCCACGCTCGCCTCGGTCGCGGTGACCGCGCCGGCCGGCGCGGCGGAGGCGGCACAGCCCGTCGAGTCGATCACCTGGGGAGCGTGCACCGACCCGACGTTGATCAACGCCGGCGCCGAATGCGGCTACCTGTCCGTTCCGCTGGACTATTCGAGGCCGCGCGGCGAGAAGATCCAGCTCGCGCTCAGCCGCGTCAAGCACAAGACGCCCGACGCGCAGTACCAGGGCGTCATGCTCACCAACCCCGGCGGTCCGGGTGGCTCCGGGCTGCTGCTCGCCACCCGCGGCACCCGCGTGCCGAACCGCGCCGGTGACGCCTACGACTGGGTCGGCTTCGACCCGCGCGGCGTCGGCTCCAGCAAGCCGGCGCTTTCGTGCATCCCCGACTACATGGACTACAACCGGCCGAACTACGTGCCGACCACGCGGCAGCTGGAGAAGACCTGGCTGCAGCGCTCGAAGTCCTACGCCGACGCGTGCGCGGAGAAGAACAGCCGCGCGCTGCTGGAGAACATCAAGACGACCGACACGGTCAAGGACATGGAAAGTATCCGCAAGGCGCTCCGCGTGGAGCAGCTGAACTTCTACGGGTACTCCTACGGCACCTACCTCGGCCAGGTCTACGGGACGCTGTTCCCGCAGCACGTCCGGCGGATGGTCCTCGATTCCACTGTGGACCCCCGCAACGTCTGGTACCAGGCGAACCTCAACCAGGACGTGGCCTTCGACGTCAACCTGAACATCTGGTTCGGCTGGGTCGCGCAGCACGACGGCGTCTATCACCTCGGCAAGACGCAGGCCGCGGTGAAGCAGGTCTTCAATGAACAACTGAAGAAGGTGGCCGCCGTCCCGGCCGGTGGTTTCATCGGGCCGGACGAACTCCTCGACGTCTTCCAGCAGGCGTCGTACTACCAGCTGCGGTGGACGCTGCTCGGCGACGCGCTCGCGAAGTTCGTCAACAAGGGCGACTGGCAGACGATGAAGGGCCTGTTCGAGGCCTTCGGCGGCCGCGGTGACGACAACGGGTACGCCGTCTACCTCGCCGTCCAGTGCACGGACGTGAAGTGGCCGCCGAGCTGGCAGCAGTGGAAGCGCGACAACTGGCGGACGTATGAAAAGGCGCCGTACTTCACCTGGCAGAACGCCTGGTTCAACGCGCCCTGCCTGTTCTGGCCGGCGAAACCCGGCAAGCCGGTCAAGGTCGACGGCTCGAAGGTGCCGAGCGTGCTGATGATCGGCGAGACGCTCGACGCGGCGACGCCGTACGAGGGCAGCCTCGAGGTGCGCAGCCGGTTCCCCGGCGCTCGCCTGATCGGTGAGCCGGGGGGTACGAGCCACGCCATCACCCCGCGCGGAAACGCTTGCGTCGACAACCGGATCGCCGATTACCTGGCGACCGGGGCGCTGCCCGACCGCAAGCCGGGGCGCACGGCCGACGTCGAATGCGCGCCGCTGCCGCTCCCGGTGCCGCCTCCGGCACCCGCTTCGGCCCCCGGCACGGCACTCTCCCGGGTCCCCGCCTAAAGGATGCGCGTGAAGGCCCCCTTCCCTCGGCTCAGCCGAGGGAAGGGGGCCTTCACGCGCTCCAAGCTTTCCGAGTCAGGGGACTTTGTGTTACAAAGTGCGAGTGAGCTTTGTAGCGCAGAGTGCTCGAAGGGGGAGAGTAATGGCGGACGCGTTCAGCCTCGAAGGGCTGGTCAAGCGCTTCGGTGACGTCCTGGCCGTCGAAGACGTCAGTGTGCGGGCCGCGCCAGGGGAGGTGGTGGCGCTGCTCGGGCCGAACGGTGCGGGCAAGTCGACCACCATCGACATGCTGCTGGGGCTGAGCAGGCCGGACTCCGGTCAGGTCCGGGTCGCCGGGCTCAGCGCCAGCGAGGCGATGGACCGGGGGATGATCGGCGCGATGGCGCAGAACGGGACGCTGCTGCGGGACGCCACGGTCGCCGAACTCGTCGGCCTGTTCGCGTCGCTGCACCGGAATCCGTTGCCGGTCCGCGAGGTGCTCAAGCGGGCGGGCGTCACCGAGTACGCGAACCGTCGCTGCGGCAAGCTTTCCGGCGGCGAGCAGCAGCGGGTCCGGTTCGCGCTCGCACTGGTCGGCGATCCGGATCTGCTGGTGCTCGACGAACCCACCGCGGCCATGGACGTCGACGGGCGGCGCCGGTTCTGGGCGTCGATGCGCGAGTACACCGAGACGGGCCGCACCGTCCTCTTCGCGACGCATTACCTCGCCGAGGCCGAGGATTACGCCGACCGCGTCGTGCTCATGCGGCACGGCCGGGTCGTCGCGGACGGTCCCGTCGGCGACGTGCGGGCCGCGGTCGCCGGGCGGGTGCTGCGCGCCGTCGTCCCGGACGCCACCCAAGCCGCGCTCGCCGCGCTGCCCGGGGTGTCGCGAGCCGTGTTGCGCGCCGGGCACGCGGAACTGAACTGTGCCGACTCCGATGCCGCGATCCGCGGCCTGCTGCGCGAGTTCCCGCTCGCCGCGAACATCGAAATCACCGCTGTGGGACTGGAAGAAGCCTTCATCGCGCTGACCGCCGATGAAGCTGAAGGAGCCTTGAGATGAACCCGGCCTACCTCGCGTTGGAGATCAAGCGCATCGTTCGCAGCCCGCAGTTCGCGTTGTTCACCATCGGTATGCCGCTGGCGATGTTCCTGTTGTTCGGCGGGATCTTCGGCGCCCGCGAGATCGCCCCTGGGATCTCGACCGCGACCGTGACCATGGTGAACATGGCCGCGTACGGCGCCATGACCGCCGCGCTGTTCACCGGCACCCGCGTCGCCACCGAACGCACCGACGGCTGGCAGCGCACCCTGCGGCTGACACCGTTGCGGGCGCCCGGTTACCTGATGGTCAAGGTGGCGGCCGGATTGTTCGTCGCCTTGCCCGTCCTGCTGGTGATCTTCGCGGCCGGGATGATCCGCGGCATCCGGCTCGAAACCGGCCAGTGGCTCACGATCTTCGGCACGCTGTGGCTCGGGACGCTGCCCTTCGCCGTACTGGGCCTGATGATCGGCCTGTTCGGCAAGGGCGACACCGTCCAGGCCGTGACCGGCGCGCTGATGCTGCCGCTGGGCATGTTCGGCGGATTGTGGATCCCGCTGCAGGTCCTGCCAGGCTGGATGAACACCGCCGGGCACCTCATGCCGACGTACTGGCTCGGCGAGATCGGCCGCGCGCCGGTGCTCGGTGGCTCGGGCCTGCTGACCGCCGCCGGAGTGCTCGCGGCGTGGCTGGTGGTGCCCGCGCTCGTGGTGATGGCGAGGTTCCGGCTCGACACGGCGAGGCTGTGAACCCGTGTTAGTTTTCCCAAGTGGTGGAGGATGAACGGGACGGCGACGAGCGGCCGATGACGCCCGAGGAGTCGCTCGCGCTCATCGCCACGCAGGCCGAGCGGACCCGGCGCGAGATCGGGCCGAATCCGGCCGTGCTGCTCGGCGTCTGGGGTCTGGTGTGGCTGTTCGGTTTCGGGCTGATCTACGTCTCCGCCCCGCCGACCGCCCTGATGCCGCTGTGGGTCGCCGCCGTGCTCACCGTCGTCGGTTTCGCCGGGGCCATGACGTACTCGGCGATCTACGGCATCCGGTCGAGCCGCGGCGTACACGGCCCGTCGCGGCTCGTCGGCGCGATGTACGGGTGGAGCTGGATGATCGCGTTCGGCGGGCTGACGGTGGTGAACACCGCGCTGATCCGGCTGGGCATCGACGCCGACCTGATCCCGTTGCTGTGGTCCGGGACCGCGCTCATGCTGACCGGCCTGATGTACCTCGCCGGCGGAATGCTGTGGCAGAGCAAATTGCAGTACGGCCTCGGCGTGTGGATCATCGCGTGCGGCGCGGCGAGCGTGCTGGCCGGGGGACCGTACAACTTCCTCGTGCTGAGCGTCGCGGGCGGCGGTGGCTTCCTGGTGGCGTCCCTGGTCTTCCTGGTACGGGCGCGATGAGCGAGGACGGGCTGCCCCAGCTCGATCCGGTGATCCACGCGCAGGCGCGGCTGCGGGTCACGGTGGCCCTGTCGAGCCTGGGGCCGGGGGACAGCATCACCTTCCCGCGGTTGCAGCAACTGCTGGACATGACCCCGGGCAACCTGTCGACGCATCTGCGCAAACTCGAGGACGCCGGCTACGTCGGGATCACCAAGGCCTTCGAGCATCGCACGCCGGTGACGCTGGTCGAGCTGACCACCCGGGGCCGGGCCGCGTTCGAGGAGTACACGAAGGCCCTGCACCGTCTTCTCGAGGTACCGGGCGATGGGCGGGCATGACCGGTGGGTCATCCACCTGGACATGGACGCGTTCTACGCCTCCTGTGAACAGCTGACCCGGCCGACCCTGGCGCACCGTCCGGTCCTGGTCGGCGGCGCGGGCCCGCGCGGCGTTGTCGCCGGGGCGAGTTACCAGGCGCGCGAACACGGGATCAAATCGGCGATGCCGATGTCGCAGGCCCGGCGGCTGCTGCCGCCGAACGGGGTCATCCTGCCGCCGCGGTTCAAACTGTACGAGCTGCTGAGCACCCGGGTGTTCGACCTCGTCGCCACGTACGCGCCCGTGCTGGAACGGATCTCCCTCGACGAGGCCTTCGCGGAACCGCCGTCGCTGGTCGGCGCGTCGTCGGAAGACGTGCGGGAGTTCGGCGCGCGCCTGCGGGAGCACATCCGCTCCGACATCGGCCTGGTCGCGTCGATCGGGGCGGCGTCGGGGAAACAGGTCGCGAAGGTCGCTTCGGATCTGGCGAAACCGGACGGGCTGCTCGTCGTCGACCAGGGCACCGAACGCGATTTCCTCGCCCCGCTGCCGACCAGGGTGCTGTGGGGGATCGGCCCGGTGGCGGAGGGGAAACTGCGGGCGATCGGCGTCCGGACGCTGGGGCAGCTGACCGCGCTCTCCGACGCCGACGCGGTGTCCACTCTGGGCAGTGTGGTCGGGCGGGACCTGCGGCGGCTGGCGACCGGCGTCGACGACCGGCCGGTGTCCGACCGTGCGGAGCTCAAGCAGGTCAGCGCGGAGACGACGTTCGACCGGGACCTGATCGACCTGCCGAGCCTGCGGCGCGAGGTCCGCGACCTCGCCGTGCACGCCCACCGGCGGCTCGTCAACGCCGGCCGGGTCGCGCGGACGGTGGTGGTCAAACTGCGGCACACCGATTTCAGCACGGTGACGCGTTCGGAGACGATGGCCTCGCCCACCGACGAATTCGACCAGCTCGCCGCGATGGCGGAACGGCTGCTGATCGACCCGACCGAATTCGGCGGGGTGCGGCTGGCCGGTGTCGCGTTGTCCGGGCTTTCGGTGCCGCATCAGGATCCGCTCTTCACGCTTTCCGTGCCGGCCCCGGACGTGCCGGTGGTCGAGCGGGCGCCCGCGCCGGTACCCGTGGTCGCGTCGAGCTGGCGGCCCGGCGACGACGTCGTGCACGACGAGTTCGGCACCGGTTGGGTGCAGGGCGCCGGGCACGGCCGGGTCACCGTCCGGTTCGAGACGCGATCCAGCGGGCCTGGGGTCGCGCGGACCTTCACGCAGGAGGATCCGGCGTTGCGACGGGGAGAACCCGGCGACTGCCTGGCCTGAGGGCCCCGTGATCAGACGGCGAACTCGCGTGATTGAGCAGCGAACTCGCGTGATTGAAGAGCGATCACGGTGTGCGGCCCCTGATCACGCGAGATACGCGTCTGATCACGCGAAATTCGAGCTGGTCACCTTCACCTCACGCGGGCAGTTACGCGGCGACGCCGAAAGCGACCAGGCTTGACGCTGTCCAGTGACCGCGCGTAAGGCAGGATGGAGGAGACTGTCACCCGATCGAGGGAATCGATGTTCAGCTCCCGCGTCCGTCAAGCCACCGCCCTCCTCGGCGCCGCCGTCCTGCTCGCCGCGTGCAGCGGCACCCCTGAGCAGCGGCAACCGCCCGCCGCACCCCCGGCGCCGCAGGCGAGCCAGGCGCCGGACGGGTCGTTCACCGTGGTCGCCACCGGTGACGTGCTGATCCACCCCGCGCTGACCGAGCAGGCGAAGGAGGACGGTGGCGGCAAGATCGACTACCGGCCGCTACTGGCCGGGATCAAGCCGCTGATCTCCGGGGCCGACCTCGGCATCTGCCACCTCGAGACCCCGCTCGCGCCGAAAGGCGGGCCGTACAGCGGCTACCCGTCCTTCAGCGCGCCGCCCGAAATCGTCGACGCGCTCAAGGACACCGGATACGACAACTGCTCGACGGCGTCGAACCACACGATCGACCAAGGTGTGGACGGCGCGACCCGCACGCTCGACAAACTCGACGAGGCGGGGATCAAGCACACCGGTTCGGCGCGTTCGGCCGAAGAGGCGAAAAAGCCGCTGATCGTCGACGTCAACGGTGTCAAGGTCGCGCAGATCTCCTTCTCCTACGGGTTCAACGGGATCAAGGTGCCCGCGGGCAAACCCTGGCTCGTCAACCAGATCGACGCCGAAGACGTGATCGCCCAGGCCAAGGCCGCGCGGAAGGCGGGCGCCCAGGTCGTCCTCGCGAGCCTGCACTGGGGCACCGAATACCAGCACGACCCGACCGCCGAACAGCGCACGCTGGCGAAGAAACTCCTCGGTGACGACTCGATCGACCTGATCATCGGCCACCACGCGCACGTCGTGCAGCCCTTCGAGCAGATCAACGGCAAGTGGGTCGCCTACGGTCTCGGCAACAGCGTCGCCCGGCATTCGGAACCGAAGGGCTCGACCGAACAGGGCGCCGCGGCGCGGTTCCGGTTCGTGCGGGACGGCGAACGCTGGAAGGTCGACAAGGCCGAATACGTTCCGACGCTGGTCCAGCTCGGCCCGCCGATCCGGCTGCTCGACCTGACCGCGGGACCGGCCGGGAACGCCGGCGCGGAAGCGCTCAAGGCCACCGACGAGGTCGTCCTCAGCCGTGGCGCCGCGGACAAGGGCCTGACCCGTCCCGGTCGCTGAGCTGAGTGTCTATCGGTGAACCCGCGTCCGCGATCGACGTCGGCAGGACGCTGCCTGGCCATGCACCTCACGATGGCGGATCAGGCGTCCTGCCACCGCGATAGCGGGGCCTTCGGCCGTGGCGGGTTCACGCGTTCAGGCCCTTTTCGAAGTGTGTCTTCAGCTCCGCCGACAAGCTCTGAGGGGACAGGGGTGGGCTCTTCCCCGCCCACCCCTGCCTTACCGCGCCCGCCTTCAATAACGTCGCCGCACCACCAGTTTCGCGAGGGCCGCGAGCTCGGCGCCTGGGCGGGGCACCGGGTTCGAGACGGCGAGATGGTGCAGCGCGCCGGTCAGGAGCGCGTCGGCCTGCTCCTGGCTCCACGTCCGGCCGCCCGCCCGGTCCACCAGCTCCGCCGCGTGGGGCAACTCCGCGGCGTCGAGGCTTTCCTTGCGGTACAAGGCATCCAGCTCTCGCCCGGCGTCCGTCCCCGAGTGGAGCGCGGCCACCACCGGCAGGGACTTCTTCCGGTTGGAAAGATCCGAGTGGACCGGTTTCCCGGTCACCGCCGGATCACCCCAGATCCCGAGGAGATCGTCGATGTGCTGGAACGCCAGCCCGAGTGCCCTCCCGTACTCGGTCAGCCGGTCGATCTGATCCTGCCTCCCTTCTCCGGCCAGCGCCCCGAGCGTGCACGACGCCCCGAGCAACGCGCCGGTCTTCCCCTCGGCCATGCGAACGCATTCGGCGGTGTCGACGTCACCGCGTTCTTCGAACTTCAGATCCGCGCTCTGCCCTTCCAGCAGGTCGATCACGGCCGTGCTGAGCACCCGCAACGCGGTCTGCCCGAACGGGGCCAGCACCTCGAAGGCCCGGCACAGCAGGGCGTCCCCGGCGAGGATCGCCGCGCCGGTGCCGAAAACGGTCCAGGCCGTCGGCCGGTGCCGCCGCGTGGTGTCGGAGTCCATCACGTCGTCGTGCAGCAGGGAGAAGTTGTGCACCATCTCCACCGCGACGCCCACCGGGACGGCGATCTCGGCGTCCCCGCCGACCGCTTGAGCCGACAACAACGCCAATGCGGGCCGCAAGGCCTTCCCACTGTCCGAAGTGGACGGACGGCCGTGTTCGTCCCACCAGCCGAAGTGGTAGCCGGCGATGAGCCGCATCGACTCGGGCAATCCGTCGACGGCTTCACGCAGTGCCGGATCGAGCAGATTCCGGCTCCAGGTCAGTACCTCACCGGCGGGCCGGGCGCCGGTATGGGTCTCGATGGTCGTCAACGGACTCCCTTTCATTCGACCCGGTGAGCCGCGATTTTTCGCAATTCGCGGATACCCATTCGAGTGGGGTGGGCGCAAAATCAACATAGCAAGGGGTAATGCCGGGTCAAACAGCTCGATCGGGTCTACGGAGAGGTTCACCTGTTTGCCGGATTGGGCCGGATGCGCGGTGCCGGGCGGCCGATCGGGTGCCGTCACCGCACGAAATGCCGGTACGGGGCGTGGGTGGTGACGTCTCGTGGTGGCCGCTCACTCGGTCGTGAAGCCGCGCTCTCCGACCGGTGACGGGCCTTTCCGGCGCGTGTCGGAAATGGTTTCGAGTCGTGGGAAATTGGGCCGAGCCGGTGATGATCGACTGGCGTCGGTCCGCCGCAGGTATGAATTGATTCAACCGGTCTTTTCCGTTCGGCGAAGCGTGAACTAGTTTCAGCAGTCTCCGCCTGGAAGGACTCGAATGGGCATTTACCTGACCGGCATCGCCTGGGTCGTCGGCGCGGCGGCCCTCGCGGGTCTCGTCGGCTACCTCGTCCGCAAATTCGGCTGGGACGAAGGACGGCCCGACAACAACGACGCCGCCGGCCAGGTGTTCACCATCGTCGGCGGGCTGCACGCCGTCCTGGTCGCGTTCATCCTGATCTCCCTCTTCGACTCCGCGAGCGCGGCGCGCGAGGGCTCGTACCACGAGGCGGACAGCCTGGTCGCCGCCGTCTGGGCCGCCGACTCGCTGGGGACCGAGGTCAAGGACGAGGTGCGGAAGCTGAGCACCGAGTACATGACCACGGTCGAGCAGAAGGAATGGCCGCTGATGGCCGGGGGCGAGACGACCCTTCCGGACACCGGCTGGACGCTGCTCGACCGGTTGCGCAAGGCGGTGGACAAGGCCCCGACGGACGACGACTGGCTCCGCGAGCGCAAGACCGAGGCGAACACGCAGCTCTGGCAGGTCTACGAGGCCCGGCAGGAGCGGCTCAACGCGGTCGTGGGCGGCCGGGTCGGCGGCGTCGTGTGGTTCGCGCTCATTCTCGGCAGCCTGATCTCGGCACTGCTGCCCAACCTGTTCGGCGGTACCCGGCTGGCCGCGCATCTGGTGATCGTGTCCACCCTGGCCGGCACGGTCACGTTGCTGCTGTTCGCGATCTACCAGCTGCAGAACCCGTTCGGCGGTGGGGTGCGGATCCCGCCGGACGCGTTCTCCGCCGCGCTGGCGAGGATCTCTTGAGCCGGTGAGCACAGTGGACCGGATGACCCGGGGGGCGGCGACGGTGGCCGTCGCCGGGCTGGTGGGGGCGTCGGCGCTCCTGGCGCCGATGGCCGCGCGAGCCGCCGAGTCCTGCCTGGCGGTGCAGGCGGAAACCGGGTCGTACGGGAAGTCGAAGCTGCGCTGGCTCGACGTCGGCTCGGGTACGACGTCACGGGTGACCGAGCCGGGCTACCGGCTCAACGCGCTCGGCTACTCCGCGACACGGAATCTGGTCTTCGGCGTCGCCGAAGGACTCAGCCGGGGCGCGCACGCGGTGACGATCGACCGGGAGGGGAAGACCCAGGATCTCGGCCCGATCACCCGCGCCGGGAACCGGCTGCCGCTGTGGAGCCCCGTCGCGGGCGTGACCGCCGGCGCGATCGGCGGGAATTCCTGGTACCTGCTCAGGAACGGCACACTGTACACAGTGGACTTGACGCCGGGGGAGCGGTATCTGCGGGTGATCGGGACGGTGTTCCTGCGGCCGATCACACTCGCCCACGACGTCAACGATTTCGCGTACCACAACGGATTGCTGTACGGGGTCTCCACCACCTGGCGCGGAAAGGGCGCCGTGATCACCATCGACCCGGAGACCGGCAAGGTCCGTGAGGCCGAAGACGCGCGTTTCCCGCCCGCCGACGTCTACGGCTCGGTCGTGCTGGGCCGCGACGGTGCCCTGTACGCCACGGCGAACCGGATCGGCGGGCGCAGCGTGCTCTACCGGCTGGACCGGAGTGGGCAGGTGACCGTGGTGCTCTCGGGACCGCCGCTGGCGGGTTCGGACGCCGCGGGCTGCCTCACCGCGCCCGAGCCGCCCAAACCTGAACCACCCAACCCTGAACCGCCCAAACCCGAGCCGCCGAAGCCGACGCCGACACCTACGCCGACATCTTCTCCTTCCCCCACACCTACTTCCAGTTCCTCGCCGCCGTCACCCAGTCCGTCTTCTTCGCCGAGCCCTACGCCGTCGTCGAGCCCGGCGCCCAGGTCCGCTCCCCAGGTGATGCCGCAGCCGCCGGTTTCCGCGCCGAGGCCCTCTCGTTCGGTGGCGCCCAGGGAACGGAAGGAAGCGGCGGAGGAGGTCGACCCACACGCCCGTACGAAGGAGAAACGGCGCTGGGGATTGACCGCGCTGGTCCTGATCCTCGGCGGTGGCGCGGCGGCCGGTGCCGTCCGGCGGGCCCGGTGAGTCAGTACTTGAACTGGTCCACGTTCTCACGCGTGATCAGGAGCGGGTCGCCCAGCAGCAGGGTCTTCGTGTCTTCCTCGTACTTGATCGCGGGGAGTTCGAGGTTGACCTTGTTCGACGGGCCGGGCTGTTTGCCCTCGGCGACCTGCTTGCCCGCCCAGGCGGTGAGGTAGCCGAGCGATTCGACATTCCACAGCACCGAAAGCGACGCGGAACCGTCCAGCAGGTACGGCTTGATCGCCTGCGGTGTCCCGACGCCGACGGTGAAGACGCGGCCGATCTTCTGCTGCGAGCGGACCGCTTCGGCGACGCCGGGCGCGGACGTCGTGCATTCGCCGACCAGGCCGGTGAGGTCCGGGTACTTGGTCATCAGCTGTTTGGCCAGCGCGGTGGCGTTGTCCTTGTCCTCGCCGGCGTAGACCGTCTCGACGAGCTGCGCATGGGGGTACGCCGTAGCGGTATAGGCACGCTGAACGGCGATCCACGCGTTGAGGTTCTCGGCGGTCTCGCCACAGGAGACGATCGCGTACTTGCCCGCGTTCCCCATCTTCTTCATCAGCGCGTCGGTGAGCGCCTTGCCGATGCCTTCCGGGGTCGCCTGATTGACGAAGAGTTCGCGATCGGTGCCGGGCGCGTCGGTGTCCGAAGTGATCACGTGGACACCCTTGGCCCGCGCGTCGGTGATCGCGGGCGCGATCGCCCTGGGGTCGTTCGGCGCGATCGCGATGACGTCCACCTGCTGGTCGACGAGCCCACGGACGATCGAGACCTGCGCCGCGGGGTCCACCGTGGCCGGACCGGTCGAGCTCCATTCGACACCGAGCTGCTTGGCCGCGGCCTGCCCGCCCGTGTTCATCGCCTCGAAGTACGGGATGCCGGCGACCTTCGGCACGAACGCGATCCGGATCGGCCTGGCCGCCATGCCCGCCGGTTCTTCGCCGTCACAGCCCGCCAGCCCGAACACCATGCCCAAAGCGAGCACAGTGGCAACGACGAGCGTCTTCGTCGGCCCTCGCATCTCCACCCCATAGTCACGGAACCATCTGAACCAGCCGATCGGTCTACGCGCGGTGGAGACCTCCGGCGAAACTAGGGCTCCTGGTTACCCCGGTCAACCGGATGAGCGCAAAGGGTTACGGAAGTGAGTTCATCGACCTGGGACGATTACCCAGTCGGCCTACGGGGGTGACGGTGAGCGACGACTCATCGCGCGTTTTATACGGGCGGGGGGTATGGTCTCGCGTATGGATGACGCAAGGCATGGAGCAAGCTGGTCGATGGCGGTGTCGGCGACCCTGCACTGCCTCACCGGCTGTGCGATCGGTGAGGTCCTCGGCATGGTCATCGGTACGGCGCTCGGCTTCGGCAACCTGGCGACGATCGTCCTCGCGGTGGCGCTCGCCTTCGTCTTCGGCTACGCGCTGACCATGCGCGGCGTGCTGAAGTCGGGGCTGCCGTTCGGCGCCGCGCTCAAGGTGGCGCTGGCCGCGGACACCGTGTCGATCGCGGTCATGGAGATCGTCGACAACGCGGTCATGCTGGTGGTGCCGGGCGCCATGGACGCCGGGCTCGGAAGCCTGCTGTTCTGGGGTGCGCTGGCGTTCTCGCTGGCCGTCGCGTTCGTGCTGACGGTGCCGGTGAACAAGTGGATGATCGGGCGGGGGCTGGGGCACGCGAAGGTCCACGCGCACCACGGTGGTCACTGAGCGAGCTTCAGGGTCTTCGCGGCAAGGAGGGTTATTGAGAGGTGAGTTGAACATGGCGTGATGGGGTTGGTGGCGAGAGCATGCTCACCACGGAGACCTGGCGCGCTCTCGACTGTCCACAAGGGACACATTCAGAGGCAAAATGCCCGATTTGGTCACTTTGTGCAGGGGTCGTGAGTGATTTGGGTGGTTCTAACCCTCATTATCACTCACGACCCCGTTCGGAAGCGGACATAAAGGTGCAACCGGATGCCCGATCGGCGCGATATGTCCCTTGTGGACGCTCGGGATCAGGCCTGTCGGCATCGCCAGTCCAGGGTCAGACGCTCGACAGATCGATGGCCCGGTCGATCTCCCGCGGCATCAGCACCCGCAGAATCCCCTCCAGCAGGTAGTAGTCGCCGTACGGCAACGAAACCTCGACGCCGTCCTCGGCCCGCCGGTTGCGCGTGCCCCGCGCCATGATCGCCTCGGCCCGCGTGGATTTCGCGGTCAGGCACGTGTCGCACAGCGCGGTGAGGATCCGGATCGCCGCTTCGCGGTACTGCGGCCGGTTCGCCACCTTCGCCAAGTCAAGCAGCCCGCACGCCATCACGGCGCCGGCGGAGGAGTCCTTGATGTCGTAGGGCGCCTGCGGTGCGAGGTAATCCCACACCGGCAGGTTGTCCGGAGTCAGCGCGTGCAGCGCGAAGTCGGCCATGCGTTGCGCGGTCCGCAGGAACAACGGTTCCCCGGAGCGCCGGTACATCGTGGTGAACCCGTAGATCCCCCAGGCCTGGCCGCGCGACCAGCACGACGTCGGGCTGTAACCCTGCACGGTTTCCGGCCCGATCTCGGCGCCGGTGTCCGGGTCGAAGTCGAACACGTGCGGGGTCGAGCCGTCCGGGCGCACGAAGACCCGTTCGGTGGTCTTCGCGTGCGAGACGGCGATGTCGAGGTACTTCCGGTCGCCGGTCTGTTTGCTCGCGAAGGTCAGCAGGTCCAGGTTCATCATCGTGTCGACGATGACGCGGCCCGCGTTGCCCGGGGTGCCGAGCGCGCCCCATGCCCGGATGAACCGCCCCTTTTCGTTGTAGCGCTGGATGAGCGACGCGGCGGCGTTGAGCGCGCCGGCGCGCCACTTCTCGTCGCCGGTCAGCCGCCAGCCGGTCACCCACGACGGGTAGAAGAGGAATCCGAGGTCGTGGTCCCGTGTCTCGTATTGCCGCGGCGCGAGCTTTTCCGCCGACGCCATGGCGAGCGTGCGGAATCGCGCATCACCGCTGTAGATCGAGGCGAGCCACAATGTGCCCGGCCAGAATCCGCCGATCCAGCCGCCGTTCTGCGAATAGGTCCATTTCTCGAATCGGGTGATCTCCGGAAAGGCCGTCACGCCGGGGGCGACGGCGCGCAGTTTGGTCACCGCGTAATCGGCCGTTCGGCGGAAAGTCCGCAGTTCCCCGGCCGCACTGGCGGCCGGGGTGATCGTCGTCGTCGCCGCGACGGCGGCACCGGCGGCGGTGGTCAAGAGGGTTCGCCGGGAAACGCTCACCATGCCCGCCAATCGTCAGTGGGAAATGCGTGACGGGAGTTTCGCACGACGATTACGGGCTTGTGAAGAGCGTTCATGGTTGTGAATAAATGCGTCACTCAGCGGGACGGATGTTCGCGTTGTGATGGAACACGTTGTCCGGGTCGTACACCGCCTTGATGGCGGCCAGCCGGGCGTATTTCTCCGCGCCGAACGCCGTGCGCACGCGGTCTTCGTCGTATTCGTTCATGAAGTTCAGGTAGCCGCCGTAGTTGTTGGAATGCGGCAGGAGTTCTTCCCACAGCGCACGCGCCCAGGCGCGGTCGGCGGCCAGGAGTTCCGGTGTCGGGGCGGTCGCCGCGAGGCCGATGACGAACCCGGGCGTCCGCGGCCCGCCGAACGCGGTCGCGTCGTCGGGCACCGTCGAGAAGGTGTCCTGCAACGGCACGATCGGCATGACGGTCGTCGGCGACGCCTTGTCCGGCAGGCGCGCGGCGATCACGTCGATGACCTTTTCGGACAGTGAGGAGACGTAAAGCGACTTCTCGTAGGCGAGGATGCCCCGTGGCGCGGTCGGGTCGAGCAGTTTCTGCAGTTCCGCGTACGGCATCGGGGTGACGAGCTCGAACGCCGCGGGCAGCCCGTCCCGGATCCGCTCGACGATCCGGGCGTGCCGCTCGGGGCCGTCGAAGCCGGCGACGACCAGCGCGAGCCCCGGCGCGAGGTGGTGCTCCGGCGGGACGAACGGCGCGGGCGGCGCGGTGATCCCGACGAGCATCGAACCGGTGCCCGGCGGCAGCGTCGCGGTCACGTCCTTCGCGAAGCGCAGTGCTTGGGGCGCGTCGTGCAGTGTCCAGAAGAACAGCCCGACCTCGGCGAGGCCGACCCGGTGCAGCCGGAACTCGAATTCCGTGACCACGCCGAAGTTCCCGCCACCGCCACGCAAGGCCCAGAACAGATCCGGATGCTCCGCCTCCGACGCCCGCAGGATCCGGCCGTCGGCCGTCACGACCTCCGCCGAAAGCAGATTGTCGATCGTGAGCCCGTGTTTCGCCGTCAGCCAGCCGAAGCCGCCTCCGAGGGTGAGCCCGCCGACGCCGGTGTCGCTCACCGTGCCGCCCACCGTCGCGAGCCCGTACCGCTGCGTCGTTTCGTCGACGTCGGCCCAGACGGCGCCGCCTCCGACCACCGCGGTGCGGGCGCCGGGATCGACGGTGATCCGGCGCAGCCCGCCGAGGTCGATCACCAGACCGTCGTCGGCCACGGCGGAGCCGCTGAAACTGTGCCCGCCGCCGCGCACCGTGATCTCGAGGCCCTTTTCGCGGCCGAAGGCCAGCGCGGTGACGACGTCTTCGCGGGTGGCGCATTCGGCGACCACCGCCGGGCGCCGGTCGATGTCGCCGTTCCACACGGCGCGGGCGGCGTCGTAACCGGGATCGGCGGCGGTGATCACCGTGCCGGAGAGCTTCTCGCGCAACGTGGTCGTTTCGGGCGGATTCATGGGACCCCCTCAGGTCGTGGCTACCGCCAGTCTCGATGGCGGACGCCCCGGCCCCAGGTCCGCACGAGCGGCGGAAAGGGCGGACAAAAGGGCGAAGGCCCGGCGTTATGGGGTACGCCGGGCCTTCGCGATCAGGAGTGCGTCAGCACTTGGGTGCCACCGGCAGGTCCGAGCCGGTCTGCAGGTAGGTGTCGGAGATGTAGTGCCCCGGGCCGATCCGGTCCCAGATGTTGCTGGTGCCGAACTTGCCGGTGACGGTCTCGCCCTCGACGTAGCATTCGATGTTGACCTTCGCGTAGTTCGCCGCGAGGCCCTTGATCGCCGCCGAGGTGCTCGCCGACGCGCGGACGTTCATCGGGTCGCCCGCCGTGCTGACGACGCCGGTCGGGCCGGAGCCGGTCCACAGGTAGGAGACGTTGACCCAGCCGTTGTCGGTCATCTTCAGGCCGTCCCAGAAGGTGCCGTCCGCGAGGTCGATGCCCGCCGGGTTGGCCACCTTGCGGCCGAACTCGTCCTTGCCGCCGTTGTAGCCGTCCTGGTACGCGGCCTGCGCCTCGGGCTTGCCCTGCGGCAGGTTCTTCCACATCTGGCGGGTGGCCGACGGGTTCCAGTAGTCGTCCTTGGTGTTCCACGGGCCGACGTCCCACACCGGCGCGTATTCGCAGCGGCTGTTGTCGGTGCGGCAGATGCGGACGGTGTAGTTGCCGGTGTTCTTCGGCGCCAGGCCGCGGCCCGAGGGGAGCGCGACGAAGTGGTCGCGGGACTTGATCACGTGCCCGTTGGCGGTGGTGCCGCCGACGAGGCCTTCGCGGGTGCCGTAGACCTTGTACGTCAGCGGGGCCGCGGCCGCGCCGATCGCGTTGACCTGCGGGGCGAGCTCACCCAGGAGGGTGACGTCGCTGACCTTCGCGGTCACGCCGTCGTGCACCGTGCGCAGTCCGACGCGGACCTGGACCGTGGAGACCGAAGCGGACAGCTGGGTGCCGCCGTCGGCGGGCGTCCACTCCGTCCAGTCCTGCGAGTTGAGCTTGCCGCGGACGTCGACCTCGACCTCGGTGCCCTTCGGCGCGTCGGCGGTCACCTGGGCGGTGACCCGGTTGACCGGCTTCCCGAGCTTCTGCTCGGCCAGCAGCAGGTAACCCTGGCTGCCGATGGAGTCGGGTTTTCTGTGCCAGGCGGCGTTTTCCAGGCTGAGCACACCGCCGTCGCTGCGGACGTTGACGTCATCTCCGTCCACAGTGGACAGGTCGGCGCGCCAGCTTCCTTCGGGCGCGGCGTTCGCGGGGCTGGCGGCGAGCGCGGTGACCGCCCCCATGGCCAGCACGGCCGCCATCACCCGGCGGGCCTTCACGGTCCGGACCATTCCGGTCTCCCTTCGAGCACTCTCGGTTGCTACGAAGGGAGCTTCGCCGGGGCCTGTACACGATCGATACAAACGCAAGTCGGCACCTGATCGCGGTGCGTGAACACCGCGATCAGGTGCCGAAAGGTGAGAAGGTCAGGCGCTCGCGGAGTCGTTGTAGGACGCTTCGGCCGACTCCTGAAGGCGTGAAGCGAGCGCGGATTCCTGCGGCCGGGCGGAGAGTTCCCGCCACAACGCCAGCGCGCGTTCCGAATAGGTCCGCGACCGCTCGGGCTGGCTCAGCGCCTCGTGCAGTTCCCCGAGCAACTGCGACACCTCGGCCTCGGACCGGCGGTCCCCGTTGCGCCGGTGCACGCTCAGCGAATTCACCAGCAGCAGTTGCGCGTGCGCCAGGTCGCCGCTGTGCAGGTACAGCTCACCGAGATTCTGGTTCGCGTAGCCGACGCAGTGGTCGTCGCCGAGTTCGTTGAAGAGGACGATGGCGCGGTCGACCCATTCCCGCGCGCCCGCGAGGTCGCCCTGATGCTGGCGCAGCATCGCGAGCCGCTTCAACGCGTGCGCCTCCCGATGCCGGTCGCCGATCCGGGCGGACTGCTCGAGCGCCTCGGTGAACCAGCGTTCCGCTTCGTCGAACCGGCGCCGCGCCAGCCACACCGCACCGATCGCGATCCGCGCGAGGGCCTCGCCGTGCGGATCGCCTGCCGCCGAGAACTGGTCGAGCGCCGCGTGGCAGTGCTCCAGCGCGACGGTGTCCTCGCCCTTGATCCGCAGCACGGTGCCGAGCCCGGCCAGCGCGATCGCCGCGCCCTGCGCGTCGCCGACCTTGTCGAACAGCAGTTGCGACTGCTCGAACGCGACCAGCGCTTCGGCGTAACTGTCCTGGTACAGCTGGATCTGCCCGAGGTTGCGCTGGATGATCGCCTCGCCGCGGACCTCGCCGGACCGCCGGGCGGCGGCCAGCGCGACGGCGTGCGTGTGCAGCCAGTCGTCCTGGTGGCCGCGCTGGTCGAAGTACGGCGCCAGCGCGGCGGCGAGCCGCCAGGCCAGCGCATCGAAGCCGAGGTCGGCGGCCAGCGAGACCGCGGCGACACAGGTGTGCCGCTCGGCGGCGAACCACGCGGCCGGATCCTCGATCAGCCGCCCGGTTCCCCGCGGGAGGGCGGGCTGGGCCGCGGTGTCGTCCCGGTACAGGCCGAAGAAGTGGATCGGCAACCGGTCCGCGGCCTCGATCGCGAGCGCGAGATAGCCCTCCAGCACCCGTTTCGTGGCGTCGTGCGCCTTCGACGGCACGTCCTGCGCGCGGAGTTCGAGCGCGTAACACCGCAACAGGTCGTGCAAGCGGTACCGGGGCTCGCCGGTGGTGTCCGAGCCGCCGAGTTCGACCAGATGGGCGTCCACCAGCACGTCAAGGACGTCGTCGCCGTGCTCGCGGCCGAGCAGGGCCGCCACCACCCAGCCGGGGAACTGCACCGAACCGAGGCCGCCGAGGCCGCGGAACGCGGTCGCCGCCGACATGGGCAGCAGGTCGTAGCTGAGGGTGACACTCGCCCGTACGGCGAGATCGCCGACGCGGAGTTCGTCCAATCTTCGTCTTTCGTCCCGCAGCCGGTCCGCCAGTACGCGCAACGTCCAGCCCGGCCGGTGCGTCAGCTTCGCCCCGGCGACCCGGATCGCCAGCGGCAGATAGCCGCAGTGGCGCAGGATCGCGGTCGCGCATTCCGGCTCCGCGGCGACCCGCTCGGCGCCGACGATGCCTTCGAGCAGCGCCGCGGCCTCGTCTTCGGGAAGGAGCTCGATGTCGACCGGGGTGGCCCCGGCCAGATCCGGCATCCGGATCCGGCTGGTGATCAGCACCGCGCACGAACCCGCGCCGGGCAGCAGCGGCCGGACCTGCGCCGCGCTGCCGGCGTCGTCGAGGACCACGCACATCCGCATGGTCGACAGCCGGGACCGCAGCAGTGCCGCGCGTTCGGGGAGATCGCGCGGCAGCCCCGCGTCCGGAACGCCCAGCGCGCGGAGCAGTTCGGCGAGCACGGTCATCGGGGGCCGGGGCGAGGACGACGTCCCGGCGAGGTCGACGTGCAGCTGACCGTCCGGGAAATCGTCGCGGACCGCGTGTGCCACCCGGATCGCGACGGAGGATTTGCCGATCCCCGGTGCCCCCGAAAGCACCGCGATCGCCGGCTTCCCCTGCTCGCGGCGTTCACGGAAAAGGCCGACGAGCTCGCCGACCACGTCGTCGCGGCCGGTGAAGTCCGGCAGGTCCAGCGGCAGCTGGCAGACCGGCGCCATCGGCCGGGTGAGGGCGGCGGCCACCGCGTCCTGGGTCGCGGACGGCGTGATCACCAGCGAGGCCCGCAGCTCCCTCAGCCGCGGGCCCGGCTCGGTGCCGAGCTCCTCGGCCAGCACCTTCTCGGCCGCTTCGTAGGCCTCGATCGCGTCGGCCGTGCGGCCGTCGGCCCGCAGCGCGAGGATCAGCTGCTGCCAGAGCTCCTCGCGCAGGGGATGCTCGGTGACCAGGCCGCGCAGTTCGGCGACGGCCTCGGCGGTCCGGCCGAGTTCGATCCGCGCCCGCAGCCGCTGTTCCTGCACCGCCAGCCGCAGTTCCGACAGCCGCGCCACGGTCGCGCCCCAGCCGTGGTCGTGGGGGAGACCCTCGAGTACTTCCCCGCGCCACAGCGCTTCGGCTTGATCCAGCAGGTCGAGAGCGGATCCGGCGTCACCCCGGCCGAGCGCGTCCTGCGCGCGGGCGGCCAATGCGCCGAACCGGATGTGGTCGATCTCCTCCGGCGTGGCCTTGAGGATGTAGCCGGACGCCCGGCTCCCGATGCGTTCCCCGAGCGCGGGGTCGTGGTCGGCGAGGCGTTTGCGGAGTGAATGGACGTAGGTACGGATGTTCGCGGCCGCCGACCGGGGCGCCGACGACGGCCACAGGACCTCGATCAGCAGCTCGGTGGAGACGACGACGTTGGGCTGGAGCAGGAGAGCGGCCAGCAGCAGACGTGGTTTGGGGCCGCCGAGCGGCACCACCTGCCCGTCCACCGCCACTTCGAGCGGACCGAGAACGCGAAACCCGAGAATAGTCACCTAAACCGCCAATACGGCAGGAGCCCCATATCCGCCGATAATATTGCCGTCCCGCCATGGTTGGCTAGATCCATTCGCATGCATGTGCAGACACCGGGTCGGCGTTTGTACGTGATGTGTACGACGCCGGTCGACCCTGCGGTCATGAAGCGTTCAAGTGTCCGGCGGCTCGCCGGTTTCTTTCTCGTGCTGGTGACGGCGGGCGCCTTGGGCCTCGCCGGAGCCACTCCCGCGATGGCCGCGGCCACCGGGACGGTGAAGACGGCGGGTGATCCGCTGAACGTCCGCCGCGCCCCCAGCACCTCCTCGACCGCGGTGCGCACGGTGGCCAACGGCGCCACGGTGACCATCGACTGCCAGACGACCGGGACCTCGGTCGCCGGCCCGCTGGGCACGACGACGTTGTGGGACTACGTTCCCGCGCTGGGCGGCTACATCTCCGACAGCTACGTCTACACCGGCTCGGACCAGCGGATCGCGCCCGACTGCGGAGTCGGTTCCGGCAGCGCCGAATGTTCGACCGGCGTCTGCGCGGGTGAGGGGCAGTTCCGTTCATCGGACGCTCATTTCCTCGTCTACGACAAGGACGCCGACGGCAAGTCCGCCGTGGTCGCCTACTGGCTGAAGGGCGGCGCCGGCCCGTTCTACGTCTGGGCTTCCGGCGGCAACGGCACCCACGTCGACAAGGCCGTGCCGGTCGCGAAGGGATCGTGGGTCTATTACAAGGTCTGCGTCGCCAACGCCGCCGCCAATCCGACGCTCGAAGCCTGTAGTGGCGGCATCACCGATTACGCCGCGTGAAATCCCTCCCCGTTCTTTCCCCACTTCGAAAGGTTGAATTTTCATGGGCCAGGTGAATCGGCGCGCGGTACTCCTCGGCGGTGCCGCGGCGGTTTCGGCGGCGGCGTTGTCGTCGACGGTGCCTTCGTGGGCGAACGCGAGAACGCTGGCGGCGGCGCCCGCCATCCACGACCCGTTCCAGCTCGGCGTCGCCTCGGGTGACCCGCTGCCGGACAGCGTCGTGCTGTGGACGCGGCTCGCGCCCGCCCCGCTGAACCCCGACGGTTTCGGCGGGATGCCGGACGCTTCGTACACAGTGGACTGGGAGATCGCGAACGACCAGGCGTTCTCCTCGATCGTGCAGCGGGGTACCGCGACCGCGGCCCGCGCCTCCGGGCACAGCGTGCACATCGAACCGGTCGGACTCGAGCCGGGACGCGAATACTTCTACCGGTTCAAGACCAGTGGCTACCTTTCGCCGGTCGGCCGGACCAGGACCGCTCCCGCCGCCGGTGCCGCGGTGAACCAGCTGAAGTACTGCTTCTCCTCCTGCCAGCACTGGGAGGAGGGCTGGTACCACTCGTACAAGGGCATGCTCGCCGACAACCCGGAACTGGTGCTGTTCCTGGGCGACTACATGTACGAGCGGAAGTCCGGCCGCGCCGCCGCCGAGCTGAACCCGCGCAGGCTGGCTTTCACCGAGGACGTCACGACCCTCGCCCAGTACCGCGCCCGGCACGCCCAGCACAAGACCGACGCCGACCTGCAGAACGCGCACGCGATGGCGCCGTGGCTCGTGGTCTTCGACGACCACGAGGTGATGAACAACTGGAACGGCACCACCAGCCCGGCGACGGACGCGCGCAAGGCCGCCGGTTTCCAGGCGTTCTACGAGAACATGCCGATCCGGTCGACCGCCAAGCCGAGCGGCGCGTCGATCCGCCTGTACCGCCAGTTCACGTGGGGGAACCTCGCGCGGTTCCACATGCTCGACACCCGTCAGTACCGCAGCGCGCAGGTGCCCGACCCGTCCGGTTCGGCGGGACCGGCGTGCACGGACATGCGGTCGACGTCGCGCAGCATCCTGGGCACCACGCAGGAAGCGTGGCTGCTGAAGGCGCTGGAGACCCACCCGGCGAAGTGGGACTTCCTCGGCCAGCAGGTCTTCTTCGCCACCCGTGACGGCGACGGCAACAAGGCGACGTGCGAGAGCCCCGACTCCTGGCAGGGTTACGAGGCCTCGCGCGACCGGATCGCGAAGGGCATCGTGGACCGCAAGGTGCCGAACCCGATCGTGCTGACCGGCGACGTCCACCGGCATTGGGCGGCCGATCTGCGCCGCGACTACTTCAACCACAGCGACCCGGTGTTCGGTTCGGAACTCGTCACGACCTCGGTGACGAGCAACAGCGACACCGCGACCGACCCGTCGTCGACGTGGCTTTCGAACAACCCGCACATCAAGTACTGCCGGGGAAAGCGCGGCTATGTCCGGGTGACGGCGTCGCAAACGCAGATGCGGGCGGATTTCATGACGGTTTCGGACACCAGCGAGTACGACTTCTCGAAGGTGACCTTGGCCGCGGACCGCTCGTACGTCGTCGAGGCGGGGAAGCCGGGGCTGCAGCGGGCCTAGTGCGGGCTGAAAGCGTCCTTCGCCTCGTCTCACGCGGTGAAGGGCGCTTTCCTCGCATCAGATGCGGTGAAGGACGCTTTCAGCCCACGGCACCCTGGTCAGGAGAGCAGGTCCACCAGCGCGTCACCGCGAGGAGTCCGGACCACCAGGACGACCTGGCCCTCGCGGTGCCGCTGGATCAACCCCGCCGAAACGAGCTGTTCGCAGTGGTAGGTCGCGGTGCTCGCGGCGCACGACAGCAGATTCGCGATCTCGCCCATCCGGGCGGGTTTTCCCAGATGTCGCAACAGTTTCGCGCGGTGGGCGCCGACCACCAGGTCGAGCCCGTCGACACCGGGGGCCGGTTCGGTCTTGCCGCCGTCGAGCAGGCCGTCGAGCCCTGGCAGCGGGTAGCCGATCCAGATGGCGTCCTCTTCGTCGAAGTTGGACACCACCGAGCGGCTGCCCGCGAGCATCGGGACGAGGATCAGCTTGCGGCCACGCGTGGTGTACCGCGCCGGTTCCGCGTCGGGCAGCAGGAGACACCCGTTGCTGAACCGGAAATGCGGCCGCAGCAGGCCGAGCACCGCGTCCGTCCCGCCGCGGACGGAGGCGACGCCGATACGTTCGATCTCGCGGTCGAGCAGGGGACGGGCCTTGGTCCAGAGGTTTTCGGTCGCCAGCCTGGTCGCGGTGAAGGCGTCCGCGAGCGAGGCGACCCAGCGTCTCGGCTGGTCGGCGGCCTGCCGCCACTGCGCGGGCAACCGGTCGCCGAAGACCTCTTCCAGGCCTTTCAGGACGTCGGCTTCCGGCAGTTCGCGCAGCATCTCCGCCTGTGCGGCGGCGGAAGAGTCCTCGCCCGGGCTGATCGGGACGATGAAATCCGGCTGCACCGAGGTGCCGCGGCGGGCGAGCGCGCCCGCCGCACGGTATCCCTGCTCGGGGATCGCCGAGCCCACCTGACGCCGCCAGGGGGCGGGCAGGCCGCGGTCGTACCCGCCGACGACCTCGACGAGCATCGAAACCAGTGAGATGTGCGGTGAAACCGTCACACCGACCGGGATCGTGCTGGTGTCACCGAGTTCGAGCCGGGTATAAGAAGCCGGGGGCGGCGTCTCGCGCATCCGGTCGTCCCTCCTGGGAGTGGGCTTCGCAGCACGCGATGTTAGCGCCTCCGGTCAATACCCGGCATCCGCCCGGAAAACGACCGAAGGACGCTTTCCCCAGGTCGGAAGCGGGGAAGGCGTCCTTCGGCCGGTGCGGCGACCTCAGCGGACCAGTTGCTCATTCATGATGAGGAACGCGCCGAGACCGTGGAAATCGTTGGTGTTGCGTTTACGCGCGTAGTAATACGCCGTGTCGCCGACGTTGGTGCCTTCGGAAATGTTCGCGATATCGGTCAATCCTTCGGGATTGGTCGAAACCTGGGACAGCACCCCGCGGTGTCCCTTCGCGGCCACAGGGCCGTACTCCGGGCCGACGTAGCCGCGTTGCACCGCGCGGGAGAGCAGGAAGGTGTACATCGCCGAAGCCGACGTCTCCAGCCAGTTGTCCTTGTCGCCGCCCCGGTCGACGACCTGGAACCAGCGGCCCGAAGCCCGGTCCTGCCAGCGCGTGTAGCCGGCCGCGAGGAATTTGACCACCTCCACGAGACGACGCCGTCGCGGATGGTCGCGCGGGAGGATTTCGAGAAGGTCGATCGCCGTCATCCCGAGCCAGCCGATCGCCCGCCCCCAGTGGTACTTCGAATGCCGTCCGGCGCCCGAAGCCCACGGTTCCGAGCCGTCCTCGTCATAGGCGTGGTAGAGCAGGCCCTTGGCGGGCTCCTTGAGATGGTCGAAGTAGACGCTGACATTCTTCGCGGCCTCTTCGTAGCAGTAGGCGGCATCGCCGAAGGTCTTGCCGTACAGGGCGAGGAACGGCTGCGCCATGTACACGCCGTCCGCCCACAGCTGCCCGACCCGGCTCGTGGCGTGGAACATCCCGCCGTCGGACGTCCGGGGATAGGACGGGAACCTGGCGCGCAGCTGGTCCGCCGCGGTCTTGTACTTCGCCTGCCCGGTTTCGGTGTACAGCAAGGGGAACATCTGCCCGGAGCGCATCGCGTCGAGATTGGTGAACCCGTTGGAAATGCCGCTGTCGGTGACGAAGCGGTCGTACCAGGCGAGGATGTAGTCGAGGTAGGACTTCTCGCCGGTGCGCCGGTACACCAGGTACTGGCCGTAGAGGTAGAGACCGCGGGTGTAGCCCCAGCCGCCGAGCGTGGCCGGCGTGTGGCGCTTCATCGTCGAGTCGACGACCGCGCGCGACCAGTCCACCGGAGCCGCGGTGGCCACGCCGGGCAGGGTGAGCGCGCCGAGGGCGCCCGCGGTTCCCGCCAGCACGGTGCGCCGCGAAAGTCGTGCCGCGCCAAGAGGATCCGGTGCCATTCGAAGTCCTTCCTGCGCCGGGGAAACCGGGGGAATGAGTGGCCGGGATGCCGATCCGCCGTCCGTCGCCATCCCGGCCGAACAACGTCTACCCGCGTGTTCGGCGGCGAGTCAAGAGAGATCCGATCTCTTACGTCATATATCAGATACGCCACCCGAATGGGCGCTCCCGGTCCCCGGGACGGTCCCGCTGGGCGGCACTTTCCTTCCGCTCGCCTACGATCGGTGCGTGAACGAGCTGACCTTCCGCGGGCGCCGCGTCGCCCGGGACCGCGCCCTGGTCATGGCCATCGTCAACCGGACCCCCGATTCGTTCTACGACAAGGGCGCGACCTTCTCGGACCCGGACGCGCTCGCGGCCGTCGACAGGGTGGTGGCCGAAGGGGCCGACATCGTGGACATCGGCGGGGTCAAGGCGGGCCCCGGCGCGGACGTCGACGTCGAGGAAGAGATCCGACGGGTGGTCCCGTTCGTCGAGCGGATCCGCGAACTGCATCCCGACCTGGTGATCAGCGTCGACACCTGGCGCCATGAGGTCGGCAGGCGGGCGGCGGAGGCAGGCGCGGACCTGATCAACGACACCTGGGCGGGAGCCGATCCGAAACTGGCCGAGGTCGCCGCGGAATTCGGCACCGGCTACGTGTGCTCGCACACCGGGAACGCCGTCCCGCGTACCCGCCCGTTCCGGGTGCGGTACCCGGACATCGTCGCGGACGTCGTCGCGGAGACGACGGCCCACGCCGAAGCCGTCGTGGCGCTCGGCGTCCCGCGTGAAGGGGTGCTGATCGACCCGACGCACGACTTCGGCAAGAACACCTGGCACAGCCTGGCGCTCCTGCGGCACGCGCGGGAACTCGCGGACACCGGCTGGCCCGTGCTGATGGCACTGTCCAATAAGGACTTCGTCGGGGAGACGCTCGGCGTGGAACTCGCGGAGCGCGTCGACGGCACCCTCGCCGCGACGGCCTGGGCCGTGGCCGAAGGCGCGAAGGTGTTCCGGGTGCACGAAGTCCGGCGCACCCGGCAGGTGCTGGAGATGGTCGCGTCGATCCAGGGGACCCGGCCGCCCGCACGCGCGATCCGAGGACTCGCCTAGCCGTCCGTCGGTCGTCAGCGCGATTCGGTCTGGAGCCGTGGCCCGAGCAAATGCGATCGGGCATTTCGCGTGACTGCGGGGACGACACGCGTGATCGGATGGACGACACGCGTGTCCAGGTGGACGACTCGCGGCGGCCCCGGCCGAGCGCGCGTGTCGTCCATCCAGTCACGCGTGTCGTCCATCTGGTCACCAGTGCCGTCCCCGCAGACACGCACCGCGGCGCACCGGACCGCGGCAGGTGCTTAGCCGTCCGTCGGGATGACGGCCGAAACCGTCGTACCCGTGCCGGGTTCGCTCGCGACGGTCAGTTCGCCGCCGAGCGCGCGGACCCGGTCGCGAAGCCCGTGCAGCCCGGAACCGCCGCCGATGTCGGCCGTACCGACGCCGTCGTCGTGGACGTCCACCCGCAGGCCGTCCTCCTCGACGCGGATGCACACCCGGACCTGCTCGGCCTGCGCGTGTTTCAACGCGTTGGTGACCGCTTCGGAGACGACGAAGTACGCCGTGGCCTCGACGGCGCCGCTGAGCCGCGGCACGTCCGCCGTCGCGAGGTGGACGGCGATCGGGACCCGGTCCAGCAGCGAGCGGACCGCGGGGATCAGCCCTGCCTCGGTGAGGATCGGGGGCCGGAGTCCGCGCGCGAGTTCACGCAGTTCGGTGACGGTGGCCTGCAGTTCGTCGATCGTGCTCTTCAGCAGGGTCGCGACGGCGGGCGTGAGGTCGTCCCCGAGCCGCCGTTCCGCCATCCGCAGCAGCAGTACGACACTGACCAGGCGTTGCTGCGCCCCGTCGTGCAGGTCCCGCTCGACCCGCCGTCGTTCGTCGTCCGCGGCGGCGACGATCCTGGCGCGGGAGGCCTGGACCTCGACGAGCCGCTCCTCCAGCTCCGCGGCCAGCCGCTGGTTGTCCAGCACCAGCCCGGCCGCGGCGTTGAGCGCGTCGATCGACCGGCTGTCCTTCCACACCTCGTCGTCCTGCACGAGCGCGGCCAGCCCGGAGCCGTCGCGTTCCAGCAGGAGCCGGATCATCTCCGCGTTGCCGACCCGCGCCCGCAGCACCCCGATCAGGAACGTCAGCGGCCACAGGCAGAACGAGATCCGGTAGACGTCCAGCAGCGGCTCCGAGAACGGGTGCCCGGAGCCGAGCGCGCTGCCGACCGTGGTGCTCACCGCGCCCACCACGGCGATCGCGAGGACGGGGGAGAGCAGCCGACGCTGCGGAAGCCGCCCGGTGAGCCAGCGGTAGAGCAGCACCACCACGACCCCGCCGCCGATCAGCGCGCCGACCAGTTCCAGCAGCCGTTTCACCAGCTCTTCGGCCTCCGGTGAGGCGGCGATCGCGGCGAGGTTCCGTGGATCGTCGTTGACCAGCAGGCCGAGCACGGCCGAGGAGAAGACCACGGCGTACGCGGAGAACGCGAGCACCCGCTCCCCGCGCGACTGGAGTTTCCCGTGAGGGAAGGCGAGCACGAGATGCGCGATCACCGGGCTGGACGCGGCCGCCAGCGCCAGGCCGGCGGTGTGCGTGAGCGGCTCGTCGGCGAATTGGAGGTCTTCGGTGAACAACGCGAGCCCCACCAGGGCGATGAGGAGGCCGATGGGGTTCGAGGCGCGGCGTACGTGCGCGACGGCGCCGGCGAGGAGGAAGAGGAACCCCGTCGCGGACGACAAGGTGGTGTCGAGAACGGTGTGTCCACCGTCGGCGATTTTGAGGGTCGTCGCGACGACGCCCATGCCGATCCCGGCGGTCAGCACGCCCGCCATCGCGACGGTCCGAGGGTGCGTCACCACTAAGCGTGATTCGTCCGTTCGGCCTGGACCGTTACACCGGTCCTGATATGTGGAACAACTGTTCCGTCAGGTGTCAAGCTTTCTCAGCATCTTTCCCGTCATTCGGATGGCGATGCAGGCACGTGGGTGAACATGCGACTCTCGCGCCGTCACCCGAGCCGAGTCGTACCCTCCGAAAGGCGACCTCCCGTGCGCACCCACCACAGAACCCGCTTGCTGGCCGCGGCCTTCGCCGCCCTGACACTGGCCGGCGGGATCGCGGGGTGTTCACGCGCGGACAGCGGCGCCGCCCCGGCGGAGCAGAAGAGCCAGGGCGCCGCGGCCGAGGTGCGCGTCGGGTACTTCCCCAACGTGACGCACGCGCCCGCGCTGATCGGCACCAAGAACGGCTTCTTCGCCAAGGAACTCGGCTCGACGAAGCTCACCACGCAGACGTTCAACGCCGGTCCCGAAGAGGTCAACGCGCTGCTCGGCAAGTCGCTCGACATCGCCTTCATCGGCTCAGGGCCCGCGATCAACGCCTTCACCAAGTCCAAGGGCGCCATCCAGCTCGTCTCCGGCGCCGTCACCGGCGGCGCGCAGCTGGTGGTGAAGCCCGAGATCACCACGCCCGAGCAGTTGAGCGGCAAGAACATCGCGACGCCGTCGCTGGCGAACACCCAGGACGTCGCGCTCAAGAAGTTCGTCGCCGAGAAGAAGCTGCCGGACGTCAAGGTCACCAACCTCGACAACCCGAAGACGTTCGACGCCTTCAAGAAGGGCGAGCTCGACGGTGGCTGGCTGCCCGAACCGTGGTCCTCGCGGCTCGTGCTGGACGCGGGCGCGAAGGTGCTGGTGGACGAGAAGAACCTGTGGCCGGAAGGCAAGTTCCCGACGACGGTCGTGATCGTCCGCAGCGAATTCCTCCAGCAGCACCCGGAGACCGTCACCGCCATCCTCAAGGGTGAACTCGCCGCGATCGAGTGGGCGAAGACCAACCCCGTCGAGGCGAAGAAGGTGGTCAACGGAGAACTCAAGGCGCTCGCGGGCAGCACACTGAACGAGGCTGTTCTCGACCGCGCGTTCTCCGGCATCGAACTCGGCATCGACCCGGTGGCGTCGACCTTCACCCAGCTCGCGCAGGACTCGGTGACCGCGGGCGTGGTGAAGTCCGCGGTGGACCTCAAGGGGTTCGCCGATTTCGGCCCGCTCAACGCCGTGCTCAAGGAGCAGGGCAAGCCCGGCGTGAACGCGCCCGGCCTGACGAAGTGACCGGAGGGGATCAGCGATGACGACCACCTTGGAGCCCGGCCTGTCCACCGAGGTCGCCGTGCGGCTCGACGGGGTGCGGAAGGCGTTCGGGCCGACCGGCCGCGCCGTCGTGGCCCTCGACGGGATGGACCTGACGGTCGCGCCCGGCGAGTTCGTCTGTCTCCTCGGCGCCTCCGGCTGCGGCAAGAGCACCCTGCTGAACCTGGTCGCCGGCCTCGACCAGCCGACGTCGGGCTCGATCACGCTCGAAACCTCCCGGCCCGCGGTCATGTTCCAGGAGGCCGCGCTGATGCCGTGGCTGACCGCGGCCCGCAACGTGGAACTGCCGCTGCGGCTCGCCGGTTTCGGCCGGGCCGAGCGCCGCGAGAAGGCGGCCGAACTGCTCGAACTCGTCCGTCTCGGCGGCGCGGGCGGCAAGCGGCCGCACGAGTTGTCCGGCGGGATGCGGCAGCGCGTCGCGCTGGCCAGGGCGCTGGCCGCGACCCTGCGCGTCGGCGGTGACGCGGAGCAGTCGCTGCTGCTGATGGACGAGCCGTTCGCCGCGCTCGACGCCATCACCCGCGACGTCCTGCAGGGTGAACTGCTGCGCGTCTACCGCAGCACCGGCACCTCGGTGCTGTTCGTGACCCACGACGTCCGCGAGGCCGTCCGGCTGGGCCAGCGGGTGGTGCTGCTGTCGTCGCGGCCGGGCCGGGTCGTGCGGGAATGGCGCGACGTCCAGGCCTCCGACGCCGAAGAGCTGACGCTGGAGATCACCGGTCACCTCCGGGAGGTGATCAGTACCCATGCCGCGGCTTGACCGCCCCGAAACCGCGGTGGAGGACGCCGACGAGGCCGTCGGCGCGGGGCTCGACTCGCTCGACACCCCGACCGGCGAACGCCGGGAAAGCCGGGGCAAGCGGTTCCTGCGCGGCTTCGTGCCGCCGGTGGTCTTCCTGGTCCTGCTGGTCGCGCTGTGGCAGGCACTGTGGGCCGCCGCGTTCTGGCCGGAGGCGATGCTGCCCGCGCCGCTCGCGGTGTGGGACGAACTCGTCGGCATCACCGTCGACGGCGAGATCTTCGAATTCGTCTGGACGTCGGTGCACCGGGCCGCGTTGGGCTTCCTGATCGGCGTGGTCATCGGCACCCCGCTCGGGCTGCTCGTGGCGAAGGTCCGGGTCGTCCGGGCCGCGGTCGGGCCGTTCCTGACCGGGTTGCAGAGCCTTCCGTCGGTGGCCTGGGTGCCCGCGGCGATCCTGTGGTTCGGGCTGAACGACGCGTCGATCTACTTCGTGGTCCTGCTGGGTTCGGTGCCTTCGATCGCGAACGGCCTGGTCGCCGGCATCGACCAGATCCCGCCGATCCTGCCGCGCGTCGGCCAGGTGATGGGCGCGAACCGGCTCTCGTCCGCACGGCACATCCTGCTGCCCGCCGCGTTGCCCGGATTCCTCGCCGGGCTCAAGCAGGGCTGGGCGTTCTCGTGGCGTTCGCTGATGGCCGCCGAGCTGATCGCGCTGTCCCCGGCGCTGGGCAAGGGGCTCGGCGCGTACCTGCACGAAGGCTCGTCGTTCAACAGCATGGAGGCCGTGATGTCGGCCATCTTCCTGATCCTGCTGGTCGGGATCGGCATCGAGCTGATCGTGTTCCGTCCGTTGGAGCGTTCGGTCCTGCGGGCACGGGGGCTGACGGCTTCGCTTTAGGTGGCTACGCGGATCGCGGCTGTGGCTGATCCAGCCTGCGCCAGTACGCGCTAGCGGAGTGGTGTGGGCTGAAGGCTCCCTTCGCCGAGTCTGATGCGACGAAAGGAGCCTTCACCCCCTCGACCTTGCCAAGTACATGAAGGCCCCTTCCTTGCGCCTAGGTACAGGAAGGGGGCCTTCATGTACCTAGGGTGCCAACGCGGCTCGCGGGTGGCTAACCTACGAGACCGTAAGTTACGGTGTCGTAGGTAGCGTTTTCCGTACCCTGGAAGGACGAAACGCATGGCGGTCCCCGAAACCACCCGGCTGATGCTCGAACTCGAAGGGACGGTCGAGGAGAACCTCAACCGGCATCTCTCGGTCGCCAAGGAATGGATGCCGCACGAATACGTGCCGTGGGACGAGGGCCGGAACTTCGCCGACCTCGGCGGAGAGGCGTGGGATCCCGAGCAGTCGAGGGTGTCGCCGATCGCGCGGACGTCCTTGGAGGTCAACCTCCTCACCGAGGACAACCTGCCGAGCTACCACCGCGAGATCGAGCGCGCCTTCGGCCGCGACGGCGCGTGGGGCACGTGGGTGCACCGCTGGACCGCCGAAGAGGGCCGCCACGGCATCTGCATCCGCGACTATCTGCTGGTGACGCGCGCGGTCGATCCGGTCGAGCTGGAACGCATGCGGATGCAGACCATGCAGGCCGGGTACGACAGCGGCGACAAGGAGCTGCTGAACGTCTTCGCGTACGTGTCGTTCCAGGAGCTCGCGACGCGGATCTCGCACCGCAATACCGGGAAGTACACGCAGGATCCGTTGTGCGAGAAGCTGCTCGCGCGGGTCGCGATGGACGAGAACCTGCACATGCTCTTCTACCGGAACCTGGTGCAGGCGTCGCTGGAGCTGACACCCGACGCGATGATGCGCGCCATCACCGACGAGGTCGTCCAGTTCCAGATGCCGGGCGCGGTGATCCCGAGCTTCGTGCGGAAGGCCGCGCTGATCGCGAAGGCGGGCATCTACGACCTGCGGATCCACCACGACGAGGTGATCTGGCCGTTGCTGCGGCAGTGGAAGATCTTCGAGCTCGAAGGGCTCGGCGAGGTGGGGGAGAAGGCGCGGGACGAACTCGACCAGTTCCTGAAGGCCCTCGACACCCAGGCGTCGCGTTTCGAAGAACGTCGCGCGGCCGCCGAAGCCCGCGCCGCCGCCCGCCAGGCGTGATCGGAGCCGTCACTCGCGTGATCAGAGGCGTCACTCGCGTGATCGGAGCCGGATCACGGAGTTACGCCTTCAATCACGCGAGTTACGCCTCCGGACACGCGTGATCCGCCTGGGATCACGCGTGTCCGGGGTGGGTCAGCGCGAGCGGCGCGAGCCGGCCCGGGTCCCCGAGGAGAACGCGGCGGCACCGCCGCGGCGGGCCGGAGCGCCGCCGGACTGGTTCCGCGAGGATTGGGACTTCGCGGCGCCGGAGCCGCGGCGCGGCTGCGCCTCGGCGGCGGCGCGACGACCCTGGCCGCCCTTGGGCGCGCCTTCGCGACGTCCGGTGGACTCGGCGCCGCGACGGCCCTGGCCCGCGGAAGCACCGCGACGGTCGCCCTCGGAACGCGAACGGCCGTCCGAGGAGCCACCGCGACGTCCGCCGCCCGAAGCACCCCGTCCGCCGCCGGAAGCGCCACGGCCACCGGCCGAGGGACCACGGCCACGACCACCGCGGGCGCCACGTCCACCGCGGGCCGGACGCTCTTCGTCGTCACCCTTGGCCGGGATGGCCTCGCCGGACGCGGTGACCTTCTTCGGCCGCGTGTCCACGATCGGCCGCCGCGGCGACGCGGTGAACGAACGCTCTCCGGGCGCCAGTTCCGACAGCAGCGGGTGGCCGGGGCCGAGCTGCGTCGTGGTCGGCTTGATCCCCGCCTTGCGGGTGAGGTCGCGGACGTCGCCGATCTGCGCGTCGGTCATCAGCGTGACGACGGTGCCGGACGCCCCGGCCCGCGCCGTCCGGCCGGACCGGTGCAGGTACGCCTTGTGCTCGACCGGCGGGTCGGCGTGGATGACGAGCGTGACGTCGTCGACGTGGATACCGCGCGCGGCGATGTCGGTCGCGACCAGCGTCTTCGCCGCGCCGGAGGCGAACGCCTCCAGGTTGCGGGTCCGCGCCGTCTGGCCGAGGTTGCCGTGCAGTTCGACCGCCGGCACGCCGGAGGCCATGAGCTTGCGCGTCAGCTGCTTGGCGCGGTGCTTCGTGCGGGTGAACACCAGCGTGCGGCCCGGGGCGGCGGTGAGGTCGATCAGCACCGGCAGCCGGTGGGTCTCCTCCAGGTGCAGCACGTGGTGCTGCATGGTCGAGACCGGGGACTGCGCCGAGTCGACGCTGTGCGTCACCGGGTCGTGCATGAAGCGCTTGACCAGCACGTCGACGCCCGCGTCGAGGGTCGCGGAGAACAGCAGCCGCTGCCCGCGCTCCGGGGTCTCGGCCATGATGCGCCGCACGTCGGGCAGGAAGCCGAGGTCGGCCATGTGGTCGGCCTCGTCCAGCACGGTGATCTCGACGTGGTCGAGTTTCGCCTCGCCGGAGCGCATGTGGTCGGCGAGCCTGCCGGGGCAGGCGACGACGATGTCGACGCCGTCGCGCAGGCGGGTGATCTGCGGGTTCGGGCTGACCCCGCCGAAGATCGTGGTGACCTTGAGGCCGAGCGGTTTGGCCAGCGGCAGGAACGACGCCTCGATCTGGGTCGCCAGCTCGCGGGTCGGCGCCAGCACCAGCGCGCGCGGGCGGCCGGGACGGCGCCGGGTCGGGCCGTCGGCGAGCCGGGCGAGGACGGGCAGCACGAAGCCGTACGTCTTGCCGGAGCCGGTGCGGCCGCGGCCGAGGACGTCCCGTCCGGCCAGCGAATGCGGCAGCGTGGCGGCCTGGATCGGGAACGGGCTGGTGACGCCCTGTTCGGCGAGCGCGTCGACGAGAGTCTTGGACAGGCCGAGCTCGGTGAAAGTAGGTGTGCTCATAAGCGTGTGGGCGCACGGGCGCCCTGGTATCTCCGTAAGAGTAGAAACGGTTGTCCTGCCCGGCGCAGACCTCGGGGGGCCGCGGCGCGTGGTCTTCGACAACGAAACGCGGCCCGAGGCAGAACTGAGCGGACCGCGTGGCCCAGTGTACTGGGTCGTGATCTCCCGGGCTACGTGATATCGCCCGCACCGGCCCGCCGATGTTCGTCGGTTCGTACGAGCCGGACCCGGCCTCGCGGTGAAACGCTGACCCGACCGGACGAAAGGGGACACGGGTGTCGAACGTTCAGGAACTGCAAGGGGTGCTCGACGAGGAGGCGCGCCGCGCGCGCGTCCCCGGCGCCGTGGTGGGGGTGACGCACCGGGGCGAGGAGTCGGTGTTCGCCACCGGAGTGTCCAGTGTGGACACCGGGCTCCCGGTCGATCCCGGCACGTTGTTCATGATCGGTTCCACCAGCAAGACCTTCGCCGCGGCAGCAGTGCTGGCACTGGTCGAAGACGGCGTGCTGGACCTGGACCGGCCGGTCGTCGAGCACCTTCCCGATCTCCCGCTGGCGGATCCGGTGGCGCGGAAGACGGTGACCCTGCGCCATCTGCTCACGCATTCGGCCGGGTTCCTCGGCGACGTGGACTTCACCACCGGGTGGGGTGACGACGCGCTGGCCCTGGCGATCGCGAAGTTCGGCGACCTCCCGCAGAATTTCGCGCCCGGTGAGGTGTTCTCCTACTGCAACGCCGGGTTCCAGCTGGCCGGGCGGGTCGTCGAGGTGGCGGCGGGCGAGGCCTTCGAGGACGTCGTCCGCGCCCGGCTGCTCGAACCGCTGGGCATGACCGAGTCGTATTACCTGCCGTGGGAGGTGCTCACCCGCCGTCACGCCGTCGGTCACGTGCTGCGAGACGGCGGGCCGGCGGTCGAGCACACCGTGGGCCTGACCCGGGCCGACAGCGCGAGCGGCGGCCTGTGGTCCACGGCGGGCGACCAGCTGAAGTGGGCGCGGTTCTTCCTGACCGGCGAGGCCGAGGGCGAGCCGCCGCTCAGCGACGCCACCCGTGATCTCATGCGCGCGCCGCAGCGCAAGGCCGCCCTGCGCTTCGAGGAGGTCGGCCTGAGCTGGCTGCACACGACACACGGCGAGGCCCGGCTGGTCCGGCACGGCGGCAACGTGAGCAATCTGCAGCTGTCGGAGTTCGTGACCTTGCCCGAGCACGATTTCGCCGTCACGGTGCTGACCAACAGCGCGGGCGGATCCGCGCTGGGCGCCAAGATCGTCGACTGGTGCCTGGAGAACGTGGTCGGTCTGCCGCCGCTCGCGAGCCCGCCGCCGGTGCCCCAGCCGGATATCGCCGAGTACTTGGGCCGCTACCAAACCGGGGACCTGGCGTTCGTGGTCAGCGACCGGGACGGCGCCCTCTGGACCCAGCTCGTCGCGGAAATCGAGGACTTCCCGTCGCCTCCGCCGTTCGAGGCCGTCTTCGTCGGCGGAGACGCGATCGCCCCGGCCGCGGACACCCGCAAGCCCACCGCGCGGTTCCTGCGCGACGAGCGTGGACGGGTGACTTCGGTCGAGTTCGGTGGCCGGACGGCGAAGCGGGACGCTACGGTTACCGTGTAGTAACTTCGGCTGACCAGGAGTGACCATGAGCGAAAAGGCGACCGCGTTGTTGCTGAACCCGGGTGGGTACGACCCCCAGCAGTTCGACCCGGAGACGCGTCGCCTGTTGCGTGCCACCATCGAGTGGTTCGAACAGCGTGGCAAGCGCAAGCTCGTCGAGGACTACCACGACCGGACCTTCTACGCGGACTTCATCGAGTTCGCGGGCAAGGAAGGCCTGTTCTCGACCTTCCTCACTCCCGGCGCCAATGCCGAGGGGAACCCCGACAAGCGCTGGGACACCGCGCGGGTCGCGGCCCTGTCGGAGATCCTCGGCTTCTACGGCCTGAACTACTGGTACCCGTGGCAGGTCACCATCCTCGGCCTGGGCCCGGTGTGGCAGAGCGCGAACGAGGCCGCCCGCAAACGCGCGGCGGACTCGCTCGCGGCCGGCGGCGTCGCCGCGTTCGGACTGTCCGAAAAGGAGCACGGGGCCGACATCTACTCGTCGGACCTCGTGCTCACCCCGGACGGCTCGGGCGGCTACCGCGCGAACGGCTCGAAGTACTACATCGGCAACGGGAACTGCGCGCGGACGGTGTCGGTCTTCGGCCGCATCGAAGGTGTCGAGGGCCCGGACCAGTACGTGTTCTTCTACGCGGACTCGGAGCACCCGAACTACCGCGTGGTGAAGAACGTCGTGCCGTCGCAGATGTACGTCGCCGAGTTCGAGCTGAACGACTACCCGGTGTCCGAAGAGGACATCCTGCACGTCGGCGCCGAGGCGTTCTCCGCGGCGCTGAACACGGTCAACATCGGCAAGTTCAACCTGTGCTTCGGCGGCATCGGGATGTCGACGCACTCGCTGTACGAGGCGATCACGCACGCGCACAACCGGGTGCTCTACGGCAAGAAGGTCACCGATTTCCCGCACGTGCGCAGGGAATTCGTCGAGGCGTACGCGCGGCTCGTCGCGATGAAGCTGTTCTCCGACCGCGCCGTGGACTACTTCCGCAGCGCGAACGCGGACGACCGCCGGTACCTGCTGTTCAACCCGATCACCAAGATGAAGGTGACCACCGAGGCGCAGAAGGTCATCGGCCTGGTCGCGGATGTGGTGGCGGCCAAGGGTTTCGAGGCCGACACCTATCTCGCGATGTCCAAGAACGACATCGACGGCCTGCCGAAGCTCGAAGGCACGGTGGCGGTGAACCTCGCGCTGATCGCGAAGTTCGTACCCGCGTACCTGTTCGCGCCGCAGGCCTACGAGCCGGTGCCGACCCGCTCCGACGCGGCGGACGACGAGTTCCTGTTCCGCCAGGGCCCCGCGCGCGGGCTGTCGAAGGTGCGGTTCCACGACTGGCGTGAGGCGTACGCCAAGGCGTCCGCGATCCCGAACGTCGCACGGTTCACCGAACAGGCCGAGGCGCTGGTGAAACTGTTCACCGACGCGGCCCCGGACGAGGCGCAGCAGCAGGACCTCGACTTCGGGCTCGCGCTGACCGAGCTGTTCACACTGGTCGTCTACGGGCAGCTGGTGCTGGAGCAGGCGGAGATCACCGGGATCGAGACCGAGGTCGTCGACCAGATCTTCGCCGTGCTGGTGCAGGACTTCAGCGTCGCGGCGATCGACCTGCACGGGAAGTCGTCCTCGACCGACGCGCAGCAGGCGCTCGCGCTGGCTTCGATCCGGAAGCCGGTCGTGGACGCGGCCCGTTTCGACCACGTGTGGTCCCTGGTCCGCGATCTCTCCTGCGCCTACGCGATGAATCCCTAAAGATCCGTGAAGGCCTCCTTCACTACCTTGAGGGTAGGGAAGGAGGCTTTCACGGACTTCTGAGCCTTACTTGCCGAAACCGGCCTTCCGGAGCGCGTCCGCCATGGCGCCGCCGCCACCGAAGTTGCCGCCGCGGTCCCGGCCGCCGCCACGGCCGCCCTGGCCGCCGCGCTGGCCGCCTTGACGCTGACCGCCGCCCTGGCCGCGGTCACGACCGCCGCCGCCCTGCTCGCGAGCGGGCTTGCCGGGCTCGTCGTCGAGGCGCAGGGTCAGCGAGATCCGCTTGCGCGGCACGTCGACCTCCAGCACCTTCACCTTGACGATGTCGCCCGGCTTCACGACCTCACGCGGGTCCTTGACGAAGTTCTTCGACAGCGCCGACACGTGGGCGAGCCCGTCCTGGTGCACGCCGACGTCGATGAACGCGCCGAACGCGGCCACGTTCGTCACGACACCCTCCAGCCGCATCCCCGGCTTGAGGTCGCCGATCTTCTCGACGCCGTCGGCGAACGTCGCGGTCTTGAACGCGGGACGCGGGTCGCGGCCCGGCTTGTCGAGTTCGGCGAGGATGTCGGTCACGGTCGGGAGACCGAAGGTGTCGTCGACGAACTCGGACGGCTTCAGCGCCTGCAGCGTCCGCGTGTTGCCGATCAGCGAACGGATGTCGGTGCCGGTGGACGACAGGATCCGCCGCACCACCGGGTACGCCTCCGGGTGCACCGAGGACGAGTCCAGCGGGTCGTCGCCGTCCGGGATCCGGAGGAAGCCCGCGCACTGCTCGAAGGCCTTCGGCCCCAGCCGCGCGACCTCCTTGAGCCCGCTCCGCGTCTTGAACGGCCCGTTCTCGTCGCGGTGCGCGACGATGTTCTCCGCCAGCGTCGTCGTGATGCCCGAAACGCGGGTCAGCAGCGGCGCCGACGCGGTGTTGACGTCCACGCCGACGGCGTTCACACAGTCTTCGACCACCGCGTCGAGTGAACGCGACAGCGAGATCTCCGACAGGTCGTGCTGGTACTGCCCGACGCCGATCGACTTCGGGTCGATCTTCACCAGTTCCGCCAGCGGATCCTGCAGCCGCCGCGCGATGGAGACCGCGCCGCGCAGCGAGACGTCCATGCCCGGCAGCTCCTGCGACGCGAACGCCGACGCCGAGTAGACCGACGCTCCGGCCTCCGAGACGACGGCCTTGGTCAGCTTCAGTTCCGGGTGCTTCTTGATCAGTTCGCCGGCGAGCTTGTCGGTCTCGCGCGACGCGGTGCCGTTGCCGATCGAGATCAGGTCCACCTTGTGCCGGGCGCAGAGCGCGGCGAGTTCGGCGATGGACTGATCCCACTTGTTCGCGGGCTGGTGCGGATAGATCACGTGCGTGTCGACGACCTTGCCGGTCGCGTCGACGACGGCGACCTTGACGCCGGTCCGGAAGCCCGGGTCGAGGCCCATCGTGGCGCGGGTGCCGGCCGGGGCGGCGAGCAGCAGGTCGCGCAGGTTCGCGGCGAACACGCGGACGGCGTCGTCCTCGGCCGACTGGCGCAGCCGCATCCGCAGGTCGATGCCCAGGTGCAGCAGGATCTTCGTGCGCCACGCCCAGCGGACGGTGTCGCCGAGCCACTTGTCGGCCGGGCGGCCCTCGTTGGCGATGCCGAACTTGTGCGCGATCCGGTTCTCGTACTCGGTCGGCCCCGTGCGGGGTTCTTCGGACGGCTCCTCCGACTCCATCGACAGGTCGAGGATCTCCTCCTTCTCGCCGCGGAACATCGCGAGGATCCGGTGCGAGGGGAGCTTGGTGTAGGGCTCGGAGAAGTCGAAGTAGTCGGAGAACTTCGCGCCCTCTTCGGCCTTGCCGTCGCGGACCTTCGAGGCCAGGCGGCCTTCCGCCCACATCTTCTCGCGCAGCTCGCCGATCAGGTCGGCGTCCTCGGCGAAGCGCTCGACGAGGATCGCGCGGGCGCCGTCCAGCGCGGCCTGCGCGTCGGCGACACCCTTGTCGGCGTCGACGAACACCGCGGCGGCGGCCTGCGGGTCGGTGTTCGGGTCGCTCAGCAGCCCGTCGGCCAGCGGCTCCAGACCGGCCTCGCGGGCGATCATCGCCTTCGTCCGTCGCTTGGGCTTGTACGGCAGGTAGATGTCCTCGAGGCGGGACTTGGTGTCCGCCGCCATGATCGAGGCTTCGAGCGCCTCGTCCAGCTTGCCCTGGCTGCGGATCGACTCCAGCACCGCGACCTTGCGCTCGCCGAGTTCCCGCAGGTAGCGGAGGCGTTCTTCGAGGGTGCGGAGCTGAGTGTCGTCCAGCATCCCGGTGACCTCTTTGCGGTACCGGGCGATGAACGGCACGGTCGATCCGCCGTCCAGCAGGTCGACGGCCGCCTTGACCTGCCCCTCGCGCACGCCGAGTTCTTCGGCGATCTTCTGCTCGACTGTCTGCAGGCCCTGCACGCTCACTCCCACGCTCCTGAAATCCGCCCTCGGGTGCTCTCGGACCCTGCATTCTGCCGCTCGCGCCGAGCCGACTTTCGTATGGCCTCCCCTAACCGAACCCTTGACAGTTGTATTGGTCTGTACCATTTTGATGTGGCCGACATCACCCGTTCGTGGAGGCCAGTCGTGAAAGTGAAGCCGAAACACGCGTTCCTCGCCCTGCTGTCGTCACTGGCCGTGTGCCTGGGGGTGACTTTCGCGGTCTCGGGCAACGCCTCGGCCGCCAACATCCTGACCAACCCGGGCTTCGAACTCGGGACCACGAGCGGCTGGACCTGCTCCGGCACCAACGCGGTGGTCAGCACGCCGGTCCATTCGGGCACCCGTGCGCTCAGCGCCACCCCGGCCGGACAGGACAACGCCCGCTGCTCGCAGAGCGTGGCGGTCAAGGCCAACACCGCGTACACGCTTTCGGCGTGGGTGCAGGGCAGCTACACCTACCTCGGTGTCACCGGCACCGGGACGGGTGACAAGAACACCTGGACCCAGGGCGGTGGCACCTGGAGCCAGCTTTCGCTGAGCTTCACCACCGGCGCGTCCACCACCAGCGTCGAGATCTACCTGCACGGCTGGTACGGCCAGCCCGCGTACTTCGCCGACGACGTGAACCTCGACGGCCCCGGCGGCTCGCCCACCACGACGCCGACCACGCCGACGACGTCCACGAGCCCGACGACCACCACGTCGAACCCGCCGACCACCACGACCAGCACCCCGCCGACCGGGAACCTGCCGAAGCACGTGATCACCGGCTACTGGCAGAACTTCTACAACGGCGCGAAGGCGCTCAAGCTCGCCGACGTCCCGACGAAGTACAACATCATCGCGGTGTCCTTCGCCGACGCGACGGCCACGCCGGGCGCGGTCAGCTTCACCCTCGACTCCGGTCTGTCGAGCCAGCTCGGCGGCTACACCGACGCGCAGTTCAAGGCCGACATCAAGACGGCGCAGGCGCGCGGGCAGAAGGTCATCCTGTCCGTCGGCGGTGAGAAGGGCACGATCCGCGTCGACTCCGCGGCCGCGGCGACGAACTTCTCCAACAGCATGAAGTCGCTCATCGCGACCTACGGCTTCGACGGCGTCGACATCGACCTCGAGAACGGCGTCAACGCGACCTACATGGCGCAGGCGCTGCGCAGCATCCACGCGGCGGGCGGCTCGATCATCACCATGGCGCCGCAGACGATCGACATGCAGAGCCCGGCGGCGGAGTACTTCAAGCTGGCGCTGAACGTCAAGGACATCCTGACCATCGTCAACATGCAGTACTACAACAGCGGCACGATGCTCGGCTGCGACCAGAAGGTCTACTCGCAGGGCACGGTCGACTTCCTCACCGCGCTGGCCTGCATCCAGTTGCAGAGCGGCCTGCGGGCCGACCAGGTGGGTCTCGGCCTGCCCGCGTCGGGTTCGGCGGCCGGTGGTGGCTACCAGGCGCCCGGCAACACGGTCAACGCGCTGAACTGCCTGGCGAAGGGCACGAACTGCGGCTCGTTCAAGCCTTCGACGACGTACCCGACGATCCGGGGCGCGATGACCTGGTCGATCAACTGGGACGCCTCGCAGGGCTACGCGTGGTCGAACACGGTGAGCGCGGGCCTGGCCGGCCTCCCGTGATGATCCGCTAGACCGGGGCGGGGCACCGTCGTCGCGCGGGCGACGGTGCTCCGCCCTTTCCATAGGCGGCGCTGCTGAGGCCGTCTCGGATGTCATGAAAGGGTCGTTCAGGACATTTTGTGTCCTGAACGACCCTTTCATGACACTTGGAACGGGGGTCAGAGGGGCGTGAGGGGCAACCGCAACGCCGCCGGGGCCTCCGGCGGGACGACGGGCTTCAGCGGGGCGACGGGGGACAGGCGCCGGTAGGCGGAGCCGAGCGGCGGCCGTGGATCCTCCTCGCCCTTGTTGGGCCACAACGACATCGCGCGTTCCGCCTGCGCGGTGATGGTCAGCGACGGGTTCACGCCGAGGTTCGCCGAGATCGCCGAGCCGTCGGCGATGTGCAGCCCCGGATACCCGTGCACCCGCTGGTACGGGTCGACGACGCCGGTCTCGGCGCTGTCACCGATCGCACAGCCGCCGATGAAATGCCCGGTGATCGGGATGTTCGCCAGATCCGTCCACGCGCCCTGCGCCAGTCCGCCGATCTTGTCCGCCACCCGCCGCGTGACCTCGTGCCCGGCCGGGATCCATTCGGGGTTCGGCTCGCCGATGCCCTGTTTCGTGGTCATCCGGCGGCCGAAGAGCCCGCGTTTGGTGTACGTGGTCACGGAATTGTTCAGCGTCTGCATCACCAGCAGCCCGACCATCCGCTCCGACCACCGTCGCGGGTTGTGCAGCCGCGCCAGCCGCCGCCGGTTCCGCCACAGTTCGCGCGCGCCCAGCACCCATCGGCGTTTGCCCGGCTCGGCGTCGACGAGCACCGTCGTCAGCAGGCCCATGAAGTTGCTGCCCTTGCCGTAGCGCACCGGCTCGACATGCGTCACGGCGTCGGGATGGATCGACGACGTGATCGCGACGCCGCGGGTGAAGTCCGTGTCCTTCCGCAGCGAGCGCGCCGCGAGCACGGCCTCGGAGTTCGTCCTGGCGAGCAGGCCCAGCCGCGGCGACAGCTCGGGCAGGGTGCCCGAATCCTTGAGCGAGTGCAGAAGCCGTTGCGTGCCGAGGGAAGCGGCGGCGAACACGACCTGTTCGGCGGTGAAGGTCCGCTTGCCCTTGCGGGCCCACCGTCCTGTTCGGACGGTGTCCACCGCGTAGCCGCCGTCGACCGGCCGGACCGACACCGCGGTGGTCAGCGGATGGACCTCCGCGCCCGCCTTCTCCGCCAGGTACAGGTAGTTCTTGACGGTCGTGTTCTTCGCGCCGACCCGGCAGCCGGTCATGCACTCGCCGCAGTGCGTGCAGGGCTTCCGCAGCGGGCCTTCGCCGCCGAAGAACGGGTCGACGTCGCGCTCGCCGAAGTGGACGCCGACCGGGGTCGGCCGGTAGGTGTCCGCGATGCCCATGTCCTCGGCGACCTCGCGCAGCACCCGGTCGGCCGGGGTGACCAGCGGGTTCTCCACCACGCCCAGCATCCGTTTCGCCTGGTCGTAATGCGGGGCGAGTTCGGCCTTCCAGTCGGTGATGTGCGCCCACTGCGGATCCCGGTAGAAGGTGTCCGGGGGTTCGTAGAGCGTGTTGGCGTAGACGAGCGAGCCGCCGCCGACACCCGCGCCGCTCAGCACGAAGGTGTTCTTCAGCAGGGTGAGCCGCTGGATTCCGTAGCAGCCCAGTTTCGGGGCCCACAGGTATTTCCGCAGCCGCCAGGACGTCTTCGCGAACTCGTCGTCGGCGAACCGGCGGCCGGTCTCCAGCACGCCGACGCGATAGCCCTTCTCGGTGAGCCGCAACGCGGTCACGCTGCCGCCGAAACCGGAGCCGATCACCAGCACGTCGTAGTTCATCGCGGTCCCACCGTCCGGTAGTCGCCGAGGTCGAGGGTCTTCGTCCGGCGGTCGTATTCGGTGACCAGACCGGGCCAGTTCGTGCTCACGCGGCCGTTCTCCTGGCGGTACCAACTGGCGCAGGTCGTCCACACACTGCGGCCGAGCCGTCGCTGGATCTCTTCGTCGTAGCGCTGCTCGACCTCCGGGACGACGTCCATATAGGACACTCCCGGTTTGGTGAGGTGTTCGACGGCCTGGCGGATGTAGCGGGCCTGCCGTTCGATCATGTAGATGATGGAGCCCGCGCCGAGGTTCGTGTTGGGGCCGTAGACGCAGAACAGGTTCGGGAAGCCCGGCACGGTCATGCCGAGGTACGCCCGCGCACCGCCCTTCCACGCGTCCGACAGCGCTTTTCCGCCGAGGCCTTCCACCTTCAGCTCACCGAGGAAGTCGGTCGCCGCGAAGCCGGTCCCGTAGACGATGGCGTCGGCCTCGTGCTCGACACCGTCCTCGGTGCGCACGCCGGACGGGGTGATCGCGCTGATCCGCCGCGTCTCCACGGCGACGTTGTGCTGCGCCAGCGCGGGCAGGTACTCGTTGGTGAACAGGATCCGTTTGCAGCCCAGCGGGTAGTCCGGGGTGAGCTTCTCGCGCAGCGCCGGGTCCTTGATGTGACGGCGGCGCAGCTGGGCCGTCCGCAGCTCGAAGACCTTGGCCAGCAACGGATGCTTCGTCATCGCGTACGTCGCGTACTCGGCGAGCAGGAAAATCCGGAGCCTGCCGAGCAGCTGCGTCGCCGGCAGGTGCCGGAACAGCCGCTGCTGCCAGCGCCGGTAGCTGGTGTCCCGTTTCGCCATGATGTAGGGCGCGGTGCGCTGGAACACCGTCAGTTCGCCGGCCTGGCGCTGGAGTTCGGGCACGAACTGGATCGCGCTCGCGCCGGTGCCGATCACCGCGACCTTCTTGCCGCGCAGGTCGGCGTCGTGATCCCAGTGCGCGGAGTGGAAACTGATGCCCTCGAAGGTCTCCTGGCCGGGGATGTCCGGCTGGACGGGCCGCGAAAGCTGGCCGACGGCGGGCACGAAGACGTTCGCCTCGAACGTCTCGCCGCCCGCGGTCTCCACCCGCCACAGCCCGCGCTCCTCGTCGAAGGCCGCGGAGGTGACGCGGACGCCGAACCGGATGTGCGGTTCGAGCCCGTAGCGGCGCACCACGCGTTTGAGGTACTCGTGGATGTCCGGCTGCAGCGAGAACCGCTTCGGCCAGTCGGGGTTGGGCTCGTAGGAGAACGAGTACAGCGGCGACGGGATGTCGCAGCCCGCGCCGGGGTAGGTGTTCTCCCGCCAGACGCCGCCGGGTTCGCCGGCGCTCTCCAGGATGGTGAAGTTCTCGAACCCGGCGCGTTTGAGCTCGATCGCCGTCCCGACCCCGCCGAAGCCCGTCCCTACGATCAGCACGCTCGTATCGCCCATGCCGATCGAAGTTACCCAGCGGTCATCCCTGGTGGAAGTACACGACCGGCCACTCAATCGAGATTTTCGGCCACGACCTCCACCGAGTGGGTCTCGGCCTTCGGGTGCGCCCAGGCCAGGAGGCGGTGCGCCGAGCTCTCAAGGGCTTCCAGATCCCGCTTCGGGACGCGCTCGAACGGCGTGATCACCACCGAAGCCGTCTTCTTCACCGCCTTGATCTCCCAGAAGCCCTTCACCATCCCGCCGACCAGGATCGTGCCCTTGACCAGGCCGTTCTGGGTGATGACGACCTTGCGGTGCTCGTCGCTGATCACCCGCGTGCGGTCGGCGTAGGACAGGACGGTCTGATCGAACGGCCCCAGCAGTCGCGCGGGCGCGGGCGTGTCCGGATCCGGACGGGAGGCTTCGGGCAGGTCGAAGAGCTCGCGGCCGTTCTCGTCACGGAACGTCCGCAGCTCCGGGCGCAGCCGCTCGGCGACGTCGCCGAGTTTCGTGATCCCGGCCCAGGCCTGCGCGTCCTGCACGCTGGCCGGTCCGAACGCGGCCAGGTAGCGCCGGAACATCGCTTCCGGCGACGGCGCGGAGTCCGGCTCGGCGCCCAGCCAGTCCCCGGTGGTCTGGTACGTCGGCTGCCCGGACTTGCCCCAGACGCCGCGCGGCGGGATCTGCACCAGCGGCAGCAACGCCCGCGCGACGTGCACCAGCGACGACGGCGCGACGCCCTCCCACCGCTTCGCCAGTTCCGCGCCGAGTTCCGCCGACGACAGCGGCCGCTCGCCGAGCAGTTTGCGGGCGGTGCGGGCGATCTCCTGCTGGTCGAGGCCCTTGATGTCCGGGCCGAACTGGGTGTTGCCGAGCACCGAGCGGTCGTAGAGCGGTTGCACGATGGGGCGCCACGCGAGCGCGTCCGACGGCGTGACCAGGTGCACCGTGCCGCGCATGAGCGCGATCCGCACGACGCTCTTGTCCAGCAGGAGACTCGCCAGGTCTTCCTGGCGGAAGCCGTGCAGCCGGGTCCACAGCGCGAAGTACGGCGGGTTCGGCGCCTGCGCCTGCAACCCGGCCAGATGCTCGACCGCTTCGAGCGCGGTCATCTTCGAACGCCGGAGCAGCAACTGCCGGTCCAGCATGGCGCGGTTCAGCGCGCGCCTGCTCAACGTGTCGGACATACCGCTCACCCTAAAGGGGATCAAGGACAGTTACGGTCCTCAATGGGCCGATCGTCGTCCGGGGATCCATAATCCCGGCCATGGAACTACCGCCGCCGGTGATCCGGGACTGGGACTACCCGCGCGGCACGGCGAGCATCGTGCTCATGGCCCGCTTCGCCGCCGAGAACGGCGTCGAGGGCCTGGAGTCCTACGAGTACGCCCCCGTGGACGGCCAGGTCGACGCGCGTCAGGAACTCGCGGTGGTACGGGCCCTGGTCCGCGGGCTCGGCGGGGAGGACGCGGTCGCGCTCCGGCTGAGCAGGCGATACCGGGTCAGCGCGTTCGGCATCTTCGGCTTCGCGTGCATCAGCAGCCCGACGCTGGGGGACGCGATGCGCTTCGCCCTGCGCTACCTGGACCTGAGCTTCACCTTCTGCATCCCGCACGTGACCGTCGAGGCGGGACGGCTCGCGCTCGCCATGGACGACAGCCGCGTGCCCGGCGACGTCGCCCGCTTCCTGCTGCTGCGCGACCTCGGCGCCATCCACACCGTCATGCGCGACATCCTGCCGGACATCTCCTTGCGTTCCCTGGCCTTCCGGCACGACAAACCCTCCACTGTGGACGAATACGTGCGGACCTTCGGGCTGGCGCCGTCGTTCTCGGCGCCGTCGCACGTCGCCACCCTGGACCCGCTCCTCCTCGACAAACCGCTGCCGCAGGCGAACGACCAGACCGTCGCGGTGTGCGCCGCGCAATGCGACCTGCTGGTGTCGCGGAAACGGGAGCGGTCCGGGATCGCCCAGCAGGTGCGGGAAAGACTGGTGCGGCTCGGCGGGGTCGACGCGGGTATGGAGGAAGTCGCGCGGCAGCTCGCGGTGAGTCCGCGCACGCTGCGGCGACGGCTGTTCGAGGCCGGGACCGGCTACCGGGCCCTGCTCGACGAGGTCCGCCAGGCACTGGCGGAGGAGATGCTCGACACCGGCGCGCTCACCGTGGAGGACGTCGCGCTGCGGCTGGGCTACGCGGAGGCGTCGAGCTTCATCTACGCCTTCAAACGCTGGAAGGGGATGACGCCGGCGGCCTACGCCCGGCGGAACGCGTTGCGAGCACGGCCGGGTAGGTGACCCGCAGCAGATGCAGGATCGACTCGGTGAGGAACACCCGCAGCTCCTCGCGGCCGAGCGTGCCGCGGATCAGCCATTCGCGTGACGCCGCCCGCAGCATCCCGCCGTACGACCGGATCATCGCGCGGAGTTCTTCGCGCCCCTCGGTGACGTCGCTCATCAACGCGGCGGCGAGCACGCGATCGGCGGCGATCTCGTCGCCCTCCAGCATGATCCGCTCGATCTCCGGGTCGCGGCCCACCGCCTCCGGCCCGATCGCCGTCAGCCAGGCCTGCTCGTTGCGCTCGACGACCTCGATCCAGTGCCGGACGCTGATCGCGAGCCGCTCTTCGGCGGTCGTCTCCGGCAGGTTCTCGATCACCGGCGCCGGGACGATCATCATCTGCCGGACGACTTCCAGGTACAGCTCGCGTTTGCCGCCGAAGTAGTGGTTGATCAGCGGCCGGGCCACCCCGGCGGCTTTCGCGATGTCCGAGGTCGAGACCGAGGCGTACGTGCCCTCGCCGAACAGCCGCCGGGCCGCGGTGAGGATCTCGGCGCGCCGGGCGGCCGGTTCGAGGCGGCGCCGCCTGGCCTCCGGATCGGTGCTCATGGGCCGAGCGTAACCGTTTCACGTGACCGCCTGCCGTTACTCATTCGGAACAACCCGCTGGTAACCCCTGGGGCCCGCACGGCGACGTTCGGGGCGGGGGGACCGGGTGTCATGGGTAGGGACGAATGACCAGTGCTGAACGCGATCCGGTTCGCCGCGCCGGGCGGTGGGTCAGTGTGCGGCTGCAGCATCGTGACGTCCGCATCGAAGGTGACACCGGGGAGGAAAGCGTCTCCTACGCGGGGATCGTGATCACGAGTTTCGAGAACGGCGCCGAGGTCTGCGAGCGCTGGATCCCGCTCGGCGTGGACCCGTCTGAGGCCGACGACGAACAGCTCATCCAGCAGCTGCGCGACGCGCTGGTCTGGCAGGCGCGGCCGCCGAAAAGCTGAACTCGCGTGATTGGAGACGTAACTCGCGTGATTGAAGGCGGAACGGCCCCAATCACGCGAGTTACGGCCCCAATCACGCGTGATCCGGCTATTGGGTCCGCAGGCCGTCGAAGGCGATCTTGCACACCGCGTCCGCCAGCTCGGTCCCGGCGGAGCCCCGACGCGGCCGGTACCACTCGATCAGCGAGTTCACCATGCCGTACAGCAGGCGCGCGGTGACGGCGGGATCGATGTCCGGCCGCACGTCGCCCTCGGTTTCGGCCTGTTTCACCAGTTCCGTGACGAGCCGGTCGAATTCGCGCCGCCGCGCGAGCGCCGCCCGTTCGATTTTGGTGTTGCCGCGCACCCGCAGCAGCAGGGTCACGAACGGCAGCTGGTCGACCAGCACCAGGACACTGCCCCGCACCAGATGCTCCAGCTTTTCGATCGCCTTGCCCTCGAAGGATTCGGTCTCGGCGGCGACGGCGAACAGGCCGTTCAGCGCGCGGTCGACGGCGAGCCGCAGCAGCTCCTCCTTGCTCGGCACGTGGTGGTAGATCGCGGATTTCGTGATGCCGAGCTTGCGGGAGAGATCCTCCATGCTGGTGCCGTCGTAGCCGCGCTCGTTGAACAGCTTCACCGCGACCAGCAGCAGCGACTCGAGGTCGTAACCGGGGCGCCCCCGGCGGGCGGGGGTGCTCAACCGCGGTCCCGTTCGTCGACGACGCGGCGCATCTTGCCCAGCGAGCGTTCCAGCGTGTCCGGATCGACGACCTCGACGCCGACGCTCACGCCGACCCCGTCCTTCACGCCGGCGATCAGCCGGGCGGCGGCCTCGGCGCGCTGCTCGGTGGTCGCGTCCGGACGCGCTTCGACGCGGACGGTCAGGTGGTCCATCCGGCCCTTCGTCGACCGGATCAGCTGGAAATGCGGCGCGAGCGCGGGGGTCACCAGTACGACTTCCTCGATCTGCGTGGGGAAGACGTTGACGCCACGCAGGATGATCATGTCATCGCTACGCCCGGTCACCTTCTCCATCCGCCGGTACGCCGGCCGCGCGGTGCCCGGCAGCAGCCGGGTCAGGTCGCGTGTGCGGTACCGGATGATCGGCAGCGCCTGCTTGGTGAGCGAGGTGAACAGCAGCTCACCCTCGGCGTCGGTCGGTTTTTCGGTGAACGGGTCGATCACCTCGGGGAAGAAGTGGTCCTCCCAGATGTGCAGCCCGTCCTTCGTCTCGACGCATTCCTGCGCGACACCGGGGCCCATCACCTCGGACAGGCCGTAGATGTCGACCGCGTCGATGCCGACGCGTTCCTCGATCTCCGTGCGCATCTGCTCGGTCCACGGCTCCGCGCCGAAGATGCCTACTTTGAGCGAGCTGGCCTGCGGGTCGATGCCCTGCCGCTCGAACTCGTCGAGCAGCGTCAGCATGTACGACGGGGTGACCATGATGATCTCGGGCTTGAAATCGGTGATGATCTGCACCTGCCGCGCGGTCATGCCGCCGGACGCCGGGATCACCGTGCAGCCGAGCTTTTCGGCGCCGTAGTGCGCGCCGAGCCCGCCGGTGAACAGGCCGTAGCCGTAGGCCACGTGGACCTTGTCGCCCGGCCGCCCGCCCGCGGCGCGGATCGAGCGCGCCATCACCGTCGCCCAGGTGTCGATGTCTTCGGACGTGTAGCCGACGACGGTCGGTTTCCCGGTGGTGCCGCTGGACGCGTGGATGCGGCTGACCTGCGACTCCGGCACGGCGAACATGCCGAACGGGTAGTTGTCGCGCAGATCCTGTTTGGTGGTGAAGGGGAACTTCGCCAGATCTTCCAGCGCCTTGCAGTCGTCCGGGTGAACGCCCGCTTCGTCGAACTTCCGCGTGTAGAAGGGCACGTTGTCGTACGCGTGCCGCAGCGTCCACTGGAGGCGTTTCAGTTGCAGCGCCTGGAGTTCGTCGATGGTGAGGTTCTCGGCTTCGTCGCTGAAAGTCATCGTCACGCCTTCTGGATGGTGCGGCTGCGGCCGCGGAATTCGGCGACGACCTCCGGCCCGTCGGGGGTCTCCCGGTGCACGGTGACGTCGTAGATGCCGTTGCGGCCGTAGCGGGTCCGCTCGGTGGCGGTGGCGATGAGGTGGTCGCCGAGTTTGCCGGCGGCGACGAAGGAGATCTCCGCGCCGGACGCGACGGTCACCGGGCCGTGGCTGTTGCAGGCGCAGGCGAAGGTCGTGTCGGCCAGCAGGAAGACGTAGCCGCCGTGGGCGATGTCGTGGCCGTTGACCATCGTCTCGGTGATCCGCATGGTGGCGACGGCGTGGCCCTCGGCGGCCTCGATCAGCTCGATGCCCAGCGCCTTCGACGCCTGGTCGTCGGCGAACATCGTGTGCGCGGCGTTGCTAGTCAAGCCTGACCACCTAGTTACTGACCGAATGGACGGTTGGTGAAGGGTGCCGCAAGTAAAGGCGCGCTTTCGGGCAGATGTCAAGGGTCCACCGCCGTCGGGGGGTTTGCAAGACCCCGGTCAGGAGCTACAGTGAATTACTGAACGGACGGTCTGTAAATCCCACCATCGAAGGGTCGCCCCATGGCTTTGCTGCGCAGCTACGTCTCCGGCGGATGGCACACGGCGGACAACGACGGCGTACCGCTGCACGACGCCTCCACCGGCGAAGAGGTCGCCCGGGTCTCGTCCGACGGCATCGACTTCGCCGCCGCGCTGGAGTACGGCCGCCGTGTCGGCGGCCCCGCGCTGCGCGAGCTGACCTTCCACCAGCGTGCCGCGCTGCTGAAGGCACTGGCCTCCCACCTGCGCGAACACCGCGAGGAGCTGTACGCGCTTTCGGCGCGGACGGGTGCGACCAAGGGCGACTCGATGGTCGACATCGACGGCGGCATCGGCGTGCTGTTCGCCTACTCCAGCAAGGGCAAGCGCGAACTGCCGAACGACACCGTCTACGTCGACGGCAACGTCGAGCCGCTCAGCAAGGGCGGCACCTTCGTCGCCCAGCACATCGCCGTCCCGCTGCGCGGCGTCGCCGTGCAGATCAACGCGTTCAACTTCCCCGTCTGGGGTCCGCTGGAGAAGTTCGCGCCCGCGTTCCTCGCCGGGGTGCCGAGCCTGATCAAGCCGGCCAGCCAGACCGCGTACCTCACCGCGCGGCTCGTCGAGATCATCATCGAATCCGGCATCCTGCCCGAGGGCACCCTGCAGTTCGTCGCGGGCAGCGTCGGCGACCTGCTCGACCACGTCACCGCGCAGGACCTCGTCTCGTTCACCGGCTCCGCGTCGACCGCGCAGAAGCTGCGCGCGCACCCCGCGATCGTGCGCAACTCCGTCCGGTTCAACGCCGAGGCCGACTCGCTGAACCTGTCGATCCTCGGCCCGGACGCCAAACCCGGCACCACCGAGTTCGACCTCTACGTCAAGCAGCTGACCACCGAGATGACGGTCAAGGCGGGGCAGAAGTGCACCGCCATCCGCCGCGCGTTCGTACCCGCCGACCTGCTGGACGACGTCGCCGAGGCCGCGAGCGCACGGCTGGCGAAGACCACCGTCGGAAACCCGGCCGCCGAGGGCGTCCGGATGGGTGCCCTCGCCAGCCTGGAGCAGCGCGAGGAGGTCCGGCGGTCGCTCAAGGCGCTGCTGGACGTCGGCACGGTCGTCTTCGGCGACCCGGAACAGGTCGAGGTCGTCGGCGCGGACGCCGAACGCGGCGCGTTCATCTCGCCGGTGCTGCTGAAGGCCGACCCGGAGCGCTCCGAGCCGCACGAGGTCGAGGCGTTCGGCCCGGTGTCGACGCTGCTGCCCTACACCTCCACCGAACAGGTCATCGAGCTCGCCGCCCGCGGCGGCGGCAGCCTCGTCGGTTCCGTCGTTTCCGCCGACAAGGAGTTCGTGCGCGAGGTCGTCCTCGGCGTCGCGCCGTACCACGGCCGCCTGCTGGTGCTGGACGCCGAAGACGCCAAGGAGTCCACCGGTCACGGTTCCCCGATGCCGCAGCTGGTGCACGGTGGTCCCGGCCGTGCCGGTGGCGGCGAGGAGATGGGCGGCGTCCGCGGCGTGCTGCACCACATGCAGCGCACGGCGGTCCAGGGTTCGCCCGCCGCCCTGAGCACGGTCACCGGCCGCTGGGTCGCGGGTGCGCCGCGCACCGAAGGCGACGTCCACCCGTTCCGGAAGTCCTTGGCGGAGCTCAAGATCGGCGACTCCGTGGTCGCCGGCCCGCGCACCGTCACCCAGGAGGACGTCGACCATTTCGCCGAGTTCACCGGCGACACCTTCTACGCCCACACCGACCCCGAGGCCGCGGCGGCGAACCCGCTGTTCGGCGGGATCGTGGCGCACGGGTACCTCGTCGTCTCGTTCGCCGCCGGCCTGTTCGTTTCGCCCGAACCCGGCCCGGTGCTGGCGAACTACGGCCTGGAGAACCTGCGCTTCCTCACCCCGGTCAAGGTCGGCGACTCGCTGACCGTGACCTTGACCGCCAAGCAGATCACCCCGCGGATCGACCAGGAGTACGGCGAGGTCCGCTGGGACGCCGACGTCACCAACGCCGACGGCGACTCGGTCGCCAAGTACGACGTTCTGACCCTCGTCGCCAAGGAGCAGTCATGACAGCGACCCTCCCTGAGGAAGACCTCGAACGGCATTTCGAGGCGACCATCGAGCGCGACCAGCGCATCGAACCGCGTGACTGGGTGCCGGAGGGTTACCGCAAGACGATGATCCGGCAGATCGCGCAGCACGCGCATTCGGAGATCATCGGCATGCAGCCCGAGGGCAACTGGATCACCCGCGCGCCTTCCCTGCGGCGCAAGGCGATCCTGCTCGCCAAGGTGCAGGACGAGGCCGGGCACGGGCTGTACCTGTACTCCGCGGCCGCCACGCTCGGCGCCGACCGCGCGGATCTGACCGACAAGCTGATCAACGGCAAGCAGAAGTACTCGTCGATCTTCAACTATCCGACGCTGACCTTCGCCGACGTCGGCGTGATCGGCTGGCTGGTGGACGGCGCGGCGATCTGCAACCAGGTCCCGTTGTGCCGCAGCTCGTACGGGCCGTACGCGCGCGCCATGATCCGCATCTGCAAGGAGGAGTCCTTCCACCAGCGGCAGGGCTACGAACTGCTGATGACCATGATGCGCGGCACCGAGAAGCAGCGCGAGATGGTGCAGGAGGCGGTGAACCGCTGGTGGTGGCCGTCGCTGATGATGTTCGGCCCGCCGGACGCGGATTCGCCGAACACCGCGCAGTCGATGGCGTGGAAGGTCAAGCGGCACACCAACGACGAGCTGCGCCAGCGCTTTGTCGACATGTCCATTCCGCAGGCCGAGGCGCTGGGCGTCACCTTCCCGGACCCGGACCTGAAGTGGAACGCCGAACGCGGGCACTACGACTTCGGCGCCGTCGACTGGGACGAGTTCAAGAACGTGCTGAAGGGCAACGGCCCCTGCAACGCCCAGCGCATCGCGCACCGGCGGCGGGCCCAGGAAGACGGCGCGTGGGTGCGGGAAGCCGCCTCGGCGCACGCAGCGAAGAAGGGTTCGCGATGAAACACGACTGGCCGTTGTACGAGGTGTTCGTCCGGGGCAAGCGCGGGCTGAACCACGTGCACGTGGGTTCGCTGCACGCGGCGGACGACGACATGGCGCTGCACCACGCGCGGGATCTGTACACCCGCCGCAACGAGGGCGTGTCGATCTGGGTCGTGCGCGCGAGCGCTATCACGGCGTCCTCGCCGGACGAGAAGGATCCGTTCTTCGCGCCCAGCGGCGACAAGGTGTACCGGCACCCGACGTTCTACGAAATCCCCGACAACGTTCCCCACATCTGACATGAGCTTCGACAACGCCTACGAGGCGATCACCGAGGAGAACGACTCCCGCTGGGCCTTCGGCACCGGGTTCGAGGATCCGCTGTCCGGTGTGGACACCACGGTTCCGTCCGGTGTGGACGGTGCGCGGCTGGCGGCCTACTGCCTGATGCTCGGCGACGACGCGCTGATCTTCTCGCACCGGCTGCAGGAGTGGTGCACGAACGCGCCCGAACTCGAGGACGAGGTCGCGATCGCGAACATCGCGCTCGACCTGCTCGGACAGGCCCGGCTGCTGCTGGCCCGTGCGGGCAAGGCCGACGGCAGCGAGCGTTCGGAGGATTCGTACGCCTTCTTCCGCAGTGAGCAGGAATACCGCAACGTCCGCCTGGCCGAACTCGAAGGCGGGCACTTCGGGCATCTGATCGCGCGGCTGCTGGTGTTCTCGATCTGGCGCCTCGCGCTGCTCCAGCGTTTGCAGTCCTCTGTGGACCCCGTGCTGGCGGCCATCGCGGACAAGGGTGTCAAGGAAGTCGCGTACCACCGCGACTACGCCGCCCAGTGGGCCGTGCGCCTCGGCGACGGTACCGAGCTGTCCCACGCGCGGATGCAGGAAGGTCTCGACGCGGTCTGGCCTTACGTGGACGAGCTTTTCGCGGCGCACGAGGTCGAGTTCGTCGAGTCGCCGTCGCTGCGGCCGGAGTTCGACGCGATCCTGGACCAGGTGCTGGCCGTCGCGACGCTGAAGCGGCCCGAAACCGGTGCCATCGCCGGGGTTTCGGGCCGGATGGGCCGCGACGGCGTGCACACCGAGCGGATGGGCTACCTGCTGGCGACGCTGCAGAGCGTCGCCAGGGAACATCCGGACGCGACATGGTGACCGCGTACGCCGTGGCGGCCACGGTCACCGACCCGGAACTGCCGATGCTCACCCTCGCCGACCTCGGCGTGCTGCGTGAAGTGTCCGAAGAGGACGGCCGGGTGGTCGTCGCGATCACCCCGACCTACACCGGCTGCCCGGCGATGGACACCATGCGCGACGACCTCGTGCACGCGCTCACCGGCGCGGGCTACGGCGAGGTCGAGGTCCGCACGGTGCTCCAGCCGGCGTGGTCCACCGACTGGATCACCGAGGACGGCAAACGGAAACTGGCCGAAGCCGGGATCGCGCCGCCGGGAGCCGCGCCGCGGCGGACCGGGCCGATCCCGCTCACGCTGAGCCCGCCGGTGTCGTCGGTCCGCTGCCCGAACTGTGGTTCCGCGGACACCGAGGAACAGTCCCGGTTCAGCGCGACCGCGTGCAAAGCCTTGCGCCGCTGCCGGTTCTGCCTCGAACCGTTCGAACACGTCAAGGAGATCTAGCGTGACCGCAACCCTGCGCCGCACGGGATTCCACGCCCTGAAGGTGGCGGACGTCCAGCGCCTGTGCGACGACGCCGTCGCGGTGACCTTCGACGTGCCCGAAGCCCTCGCGGACACCTTCCGCTTCAAGGCGGGGCAGTCGCTGACCCTGCGCCGGGAGATCGACGGCCGCGACGAACGCCGGTCGTACTCGATCTGCGCGCCCGCCGGCGCGGCGCCGCGGGTCGGCGTCCGCGAGGTGCCGGGCGGGCTGTTCTCGTCGTGGCTCGTGCGCGACGTGAAACCCGGCGACGAGATCGAGGTCGCGCCGCCGACCGGTAACTTCAGCCCCGATCTGGAAGCCGCAGGGCATCACGTGCTGATCGCGGCCGGATCCGGGATCACGCCGGTGTTGTCGATCGCGTCCTCGCTGCTCGGCGACTCCGACGCTACGGTGACCGTGCTCTACGGCAACCGCCGCACGGACACCGTCATGTTCGCCGACGACCTCGCGGATCTGAAGGACCGCTACCCCGCGCGGCTGGAACTCGTCCACGTCCTGTCGCGTGAGCCGCGCGAGGCCGAACTGTTCACCGGGCGGCTCGATGCGGAGAAGCTGCGGCGCCTGTGCAGCGTGCTGATCCCGGTCGAGGACGTCGCGCACTGGTGGCTGTGCGGGCCGTTCGAGATGGTGACCGGCGCGCAGGAACTCCTGCGCTCGCTGGACGTCCCCGACGAGCGGGTGCATCAGGAACTGTTCTATGTGGACACTCCGCCGGAGCCGGTGCACCACGTCGACCCGGCCGTCGTGGGTGCGTCCAGCGAGGTCACGCTGGTCCTCGACGGCCGGTCGACGACGATGACGCTGCCGCGCGGCACCTCGGTGCTCGACGGCGCGCAGAAGTTCCGCCCGGACCTGCCGTTCGCCTGCAAGGGCGGCGTGTGCGGCACCTGCCGGGCGAAGATCTGCGACGGCAAGGTGGACATGCGGCGCAACTTCGCGCTGGAGAAGGCCGAGGTCGACGCCGGTTTCGTGCTCACCTGCCAGTCGGTGCCCGTCTCCGACGCCGTCACCGTGGACTTCGACGCCTGACCGCCCGCGTTCAGAGGACTAATTGCCTTGTGATGCCGATGTCGTCGAGGAACGGCCGGTCGTGGCTCGCCACGATCAGCGTGCCCCGGTAGGCCAGCAGCGCCTCGGTGAGCCTCCGTACGCTCGCCAGGTCGAGGTTGTTCGTCGGCTCGTCGAGCAGCAGGAGCCGCGGCGTCGGTTCGGTCAGCAGCAACGTCGCCAGCGCGGCCCGGAACCGCTCCCCACCGGACAGCGACGCCACCTCGCGGTCGGCCGCCTTGCCTCGGAACAGGAATCGCGCGAGCCTGGCGCGGATCTCGTTGTCCGTGAGCGACGGCGCGACCAGCCGCACGTTGTCCACAATGGACAGTGTGTCGTCCAGCACGTCGATCCGCTGGGGGAGCAGCCTCGCGGGGACGAACAGCCCCACCTCGCCCGACTTCGGCGGCAGCTCGCCGGTGATCGTCCGCAGCAGGGTGGTCTTCCCCGAACCGTTCGGGCCGACGAGCGCGATCCGCTCTGGGCCCATGACGTGCAGGTCCATCGCCGGGCCGAATCGGGGCACGGCGTCGATGCGGAGCACGTCCGTGCCGCGGGCAACGGTCGTTTCCGGAAGTTCGACGCGGATCTCGGCGTCCTCCCGCACCAGCTCCTCGGCGGCCTTCAGCGCTTCGACGGCGCCTTCCAACCGGTCGGTGTGCAGGTTCCGGTACTTGCCCGCGGCGATCTGCGCGTCCTCCTGGCGTTTGCGCATCCGTACCTTGGGCTCGCGTTTCCGGTCCCACATCTGCTGGCCGTAGCGGGCGCGTCGGGCGAGTTTGATCCCGGCCTCGACCAGCTCCCGCTTCTGCCGTTTGACGTCCGACTCCGCCGCGCGCACGTGCCGCCGCGCGGCCTCCTGAGCGACCTCGACGGCGTGTTCGTAGGCCGCGAGGTTGCCGCCGTACAGGGTGACCTCGTGGTCGCGGACCTCGGCGATCCGGTCGACCAGCCGGAGCAGTTCGCGATCGTGCGAGACGACCACGAGGAGCCCTCCCCAGCCCGCGACCTCGCGGTGCACGAGTTCACGCGCCCGCAGGTCGAGGTTGTTCGTGGGCTCGTCGAGCAGCAACGCCGCGGGACGGCGCAGCAGCAGAGCGGCCAGCCCGAGCAGCGTGAGCTCGCCGCCGGACAGCTCTCCCGCCCGCCGGTCCAGGCGGACGGCACCCAGGCCGAGTCGGTCGAGGATCGCACGGATGCGTTCCTCGACGTCCCAGTTGTCGCCGATGGTGGCGAAGTGCTCTTCGGTGGCGGAGCCGTCCTCGACGGCCCTGATCGCCGCGCGGATCGCGGTGACGCCGAGGACGTCGTCGACGCGGCGTTCGGTGTCGAGGACGAGGTTCTGCGGCAGGTAGCCGAGTTCACCCGGTGTGGTGATGGAACCGGTGGTGGGCCGCAGCTCGCCGGCGAGCAGCCTGAGCAGCGTGGACTTGCCGGATCCGTTGGTGCCGACCAGGCCGGTGCGGCCGGTGCCGAGGGTGAGCGAAAGGCGCTCGAACGCCGGTGCGCCGTCGGGCCAGGTGTAGGTGACGTCGGAAAGCGTCAAGGAAGAAGACATGAGACTCCCTGCGAAGGAGGTGGATGGGGGCGCAGGTTCGTCTCAGAAGATCACCGTGGCAGGTTACCTCGTGGGTGGTCGTGTGGCGATCGATTTTTGCGGAGCTTGCGCGGGCGTCTGGTCTGCGGCGTTCGGCCGTCGGGAAGATGTTCCGAGGCGGCACCGTTGCCGTCCGCTGGAGGTTCTGGATCATGGACTGGTGCCATCGTCGGCGGGATTTCTTGGGGAGCTGCCTGGATTCAGGTGTGTTGTATTGCCGGATTATGGCGACGGCGCGGGTGCGTCGACGTCGGTGTCGTGACTTCGGGTCGAGTCGTGGGCCCTGCTGGTCGTCGCCGAATTCCGGCAACGGCGCTGGTGCGTCGATCCGACGTGACAACGGGCCGCTCCGTGGGTAGCTGTTGCCGAATTCCGGCGACGGTGCGGGCCTCGGTCGCGGGACGGTCCGCGGCTCCCGCAGCCAGCCGTCGCCGAAACCCGGCAACCGCTGCGGGCGACCCCGACGCAACATCGGGCCAGCCCAGCCGTCGCCGATTCCCGGCAACAACCGACCGGCCACACGCCCACCCCCAAGACACGGTCCGTCACCTCGACGGCCAGCGAGGGGCATACTGGCGATCGTGATCCAACGCCCTCATGTCCTGCTCTCCGCCGCGGTCTCCCTCGACGGCTACCTCGATGACGCGAGCGACACCCGGCTGGTGCTGTCCAACGAGGAGGACTGGGCCAGGGTGGACGGGCTGCGTGCCGCGTCGGACGCGATCCTGGTCGGCGCGAACACGATACGCGCGGACAACCCGCGGTTGCTGGTCCGCTCGCCGGAGCTCGTCGCGAAAAGGGTCGCGGAAGGAAGCCCGGAGCAACCGGTCAAGGTCACCCTTACTCGGAGCGGGTCACTCGATCCGGCGGCGCAGTTCTTCACCGTCGGTGACGCCGAGAAGCTGGTCTACGCCCCGCCCGGCGTCGTCACGGGAGTGAAGGCGACCGTCGTCGAACTGTCCGGCCTGAGGGAAGTGCTGGCCGATCTCCACGCGCGCGGCGTCCGGCGGTTGATGGTCGAAGGCGGCGGCGCGGTCCACACCCAGTTCCTCACCGAAGGCCTGGTCGACGAACTGCATCTGGCCGTCGCGCCGTTCTTCGTCGGCGACCCAAACGCGCCGCGATTCGTCGGGCCGGGGGCCTTCCCGCGCGGGCTGACCTTGGTCGAAAGCACAAGGCTGGGTGACATCGCCGTCCTGGAGTACCACGCGACGCCGGAACCGTCCGATGTGGACATTCGACACCTGCGCGAGGCCATCGCGCTGGCCGAGAACTGTCCGCCGCGTACGTTCCGTGTCGGGGCGGTGATCACCGCCGCCGACGGCGAAGTGATCACCACCGGTTTCTCGGGCGACGGCGATCCCGCCAACCATGCCGAAGAAGCCGCGCTCGCCAAACTCGAACCGGGTGATCCGAGGCTGGCGGAGGCGACGATGTACACGTCACTGGAGCCGTGCAGCTCGCGGACGTCACATCCGCGAAGCTGCACTCAGCTCATCCTCGACGCCGGCATCCCGCGCGTCGTCTTCGCCTGGCGCGAGCCGTCGGTGTTCGTCGACTGCGTCGGCGCCGAGACACTGGAGGCGGCCGGACGCCGGGTGATCGAGGTACCCGCCCTCGCCGCCGACGTCCGCCGCGCGAACACCCATATCCCGGGTGTCCACCTCTGAGTTCCTACTTGCAGGCGTCGCAGCAGCCGCAGCCCAGACCGGTGCACGCCGAGCAGCAACCGTGGCGAAGCACGACCTTCAACAGACGCTTGATCATCGCTGTCCTCCCGATCATTGACGTCCCACCGCCCTTGTCACGCTAAGTTCTGCGCATACGACAGTGGTACCGCCGGGAGTGCCACGGCGCTGCTCCAGCGGGTGACAGCAATGTCTCTGGTGAACCCGCGACCGCGATCGACGTCGGCAGGACGCGGCCTAGCCTTCCCTGTCACGGATGCGGATAGGGCGCCCTGCCACCGCGATAGCGGGGCCTTCGGCCGTGGCGGGTTCACGCGTATGGTCACCTTTCGCGGCCACTGCTCAGCTCCGCCAACAGGCAAGTCAGGACTCGAGATCCCCCTCCAGCGATAGGTAGACCTCGCGCAGCTGAGCCAAAAGATCGGCGTCCGGCTCCGCCCACAGCCCTCGATCGGCCGCCTCGTTCAGCCGCTCGATGATGCCGCGCAGCGCCCACGGGTTGGCCTGCCGCAGGAACTCCTGGTTGACCTCGTCGAGCACGTAGGACTCGGTGAGCTTCTCGTACATCCAGTCGCCGACCACCCCGGCGGTGGCGTCGAAACCGAACAGGTAGTCGACGGTCGCCGCCAGCTCGAAAGCGCCCTTGTAGCCGTGCTTGCGCATGGCCGCCAGCCAGCGCGGGTTGACCACGCGGGCCCGGAAGACCCGGGCGGTCTCCTCGCCGAGCGTGCGGGTGCGGACGGCGTCCGGGGTGGTGCTGTCGCCGACGTAGGACGCGGGCGCGGTCCCGGTCAGCGCGCGGACCGTCGCGATCATCCCGCCGTGGTACTGGAAGTAGTCGTCGGAGTCGGCGATGTCGTGCTCACGGGTGTCGGTGTTCTTCGCCGCGACCACGATCCGCTTGTACGAGTTCTCCATGTCCTCGCGCGCCGGCCTGCCGTCGAGGTCGCGGCCGTAGGCGAACCCGCCCCAGACCGCGTAGACCTCGGCGAGATCCTTGTCGTCGCGCCAGTTCCCGGAATCCATCAGCGGCAGCAGGCCCGCGCCGTACGCGCCCGGCTTGGAACCGAAGATCCTCGTGGTGGCCCGGCGTTCGTCGCCGTGCGCGGCCAGATCCGCGCGGGTGTGGGCCCGCACGAAGTTCTGCTCGTCCGGCTCGTCGAGGTTCGCCACGAGGCGCACGGCGTCGTCCAGCAGGGTGATCACATGCGGGAAGGCGTCGCGGAAGAACCCGCTGATCCGCACGGTGACGTCGATCCGCGGACGGCCGAGTTCGGCGAGCGGGATGGCCTCGATGCCGGTGACGCGTCGCGAAGCCTCGTCCCAGATCGGCTGGACACCCAGCAGGGCAAGGACTTCCGCCGCGTCGTCGCCCGACGTGCGCATCGCCGACGTGCCCCACACCGAGAGACCGACCGAACGCGGCCAGTCGCCGGTGTCCTCCTTGTAGCGGCGGAGAAGCGAGTCCGCGAGCGCCTGTCCGGTTTCCCACGCGAGGCGGCTCGGGATGGCCTTCGGGTCGACGGTGTAGAAGTTGCGGCCGGTCGGCAGCACGTTGATCAGGCCGCGCAGGGGAGAACCGCTGGGGCCCGCCGGGATGTAACCACCGTCGAGCGCGTGGAGCACGGCGTCGATCTCGGCGCCGGTGCCCGCCAGCCGCGGCACGATCTCGGTGGCGGCGAAGGTCAGCACGCGGGCGACCTCCTGATGTTCCGGCACTTCGGCGACGACCTCGGCAACGGCGGCGGGGGACCAATCCCTGGCTTCCATCGCCTCGACGAGCGAGCGCGCCGTCTGCTCGATCGCGTCCACTTCGGACAGTGGCGCGTCGCTGTTCTCCTTGAGTCCCAACGCGGACCGCAGGCCTGGGACGGCGCCCCGTTTGCCGCCCCACATCTGCTGGGCGCGCAGCATGGCGAGCACGAGGTTGATCCGCGCCTCGCCCACCGGCGCGGCACCGAGGATGTGCAGGCCGTCGCGGATCTGGGCGTCCTTGACCTCGCACAGCCAGCCGTCGATGTGCAGCAGGAAGTCGTCGAACTCCGCGTCGTGCGGGCGTTCCTCGACGCCGAGGTCGTGGTCCAGTTTCGCGGCCTGGATCAGCGTCCAGATCTGCGCGCGGACCGCGGGCAGCTTCGCCGGGTCCATCGCGGCGATATTGGCGTGCTCGTCGAGGAGCTGTTCCAGGCGGGCCATGTCGCCGTAGCTCTCGGCGCGGGCCATCGGCGGGATCAGGTGGTCGACGATCGTGGCGTGCGCGCGCCGTTTCGCTTGCGCGCCCTCGCCGGGGTCGTTGATCAGGAACGGGTAGATCAGCGGCAGATTGCCGAGGACGGCGTCCGGCGCGCACGAGTCCGAGAGACCCGCGGTCTTGCCGGGAAGCCATTCCAGCGAACCGTGTTTGCCGAGGTGGACGACGGCGTGCGCGCCGAACTCCTCCTCCAGCCAGCGATAAGCGGCCAGGTAGTGGTGGCTCGGCGGGAGGTCCGGGTTGTGGTAGATCGCCACCGGGTTCTCGCCGAAGCCGCGTGGCGGCTGGATCATCAGGATGACGTTGCCGGACTGCAGCGACGCCAGGACGATGTCGCCGTTGTCCACATAGAGCTCACCGGGAGCGGGGCCCCAGTGCTCCTCCATGCCCTCGCGCAGTTCCGCGGGCAGCTCGGCGAACCAAGCGCGGTACTTGTCGGCGGGCACGCGGATCGGGTTGCCGGACAGCTGTTCCTCGGTGAGCCACTCCGGATCCTGGCCGCCCGCGGCGATGAGCGCGTGGATCAGCGCGTCGCCGTCGGGCTGGTCGGTGCCGGTGGGCTCGACGCCGGGGAACGGGTCCTCGCCGAGGTCGTAACCCTGGTCGCGCATGCGGCGCAGCAGTTCGATCGCGGACGCGGGCGTGTCGAGGCCGACGGCGTTGCCGACGCGGGAGTGCTTCGTCGGATACGCGGACAGCATCAGCGCGATCCGGCGCTCCGGCGGGGGAGTGTGGCGCAGCCGGGCGTGCGCGAGCGCGATCTTCGCGACCCGTGAAGCGCGCTCGGCGTCCGGCACGTACTTGGGGAGGCCGTCGTCGTCGATCTCCTTGAACGAGAACGGGACGGTGATGAGGCGGCCGTCGAACTCGGGGACGGCCATCTGGTTGCCCGCGTCGAGCGGGGAGAGGCCGTCGTCGTTCGCGGACCAGGTCTCGCGGTCGCTGGTGAGGCACAGCGCCTGCAGGATCGGGATGTCGAGCGCGGCCATCTCGGCGACGTCCCACGCCTCGTCGTCCCCGCCCGCGCCGACCTCCGACGGTCGGGTGCCGCCGGCCGCCAGCACGGTGACCAGGAGCGCGTCGGCCTTGGCCAGTTCGGCCATCATCTCCGGCTCGCGGGTGCGCAGGGAGGCGCAATGGATCGGGAGCGCGCGGCCCCCGGCGTCTTCGACGGCGTCGGAGAGGGCGTGGACGAACTCGGTGTTCCCGGACAGGTGATGCGCCCGGTAGTAGAGGATCGCGACGACCGGGCCCTCGGTGCTCTTCGGCTCGCGCTCCAGGACACCCCAGAGCGGCTGCACGGCGGGCGGCTCGAAGCCGTCACCCGTGAGCAGGAGGGTGTCGCTCAGGAACCGGTGCAGCTGGGTGAGGTTGGCCGGGCCGCCCTGCGCGAGATACGCGTGCGCCTCCGCCGCGGTGCCCGCCGGGACGGTGGACAGCTTCATGAGCTGCGCGTCCGGCGTCTGCTCGCCGCCGAGGACCACCACGTGCGCGCCGCTCGCGCGAACCGTGTCGAGGCCCTCCTGCCAGGAGCGCTCGGAGCCGAGGATCCGGACGACGACGATCTTGGCGCCGTCGAGCAGGGCGGGCAGCTCGGCGAGGTCGAGGCGGGCCGGGTTGGCCAGCCGGTACTCGGCCTCGCTGGAGCGGGCGCTGAGCAGGTCGGTGTCCGAAGTGGACAGAAGCAGGATCACGGCAGTCCTCACTCGGGGTGTCCGCGCCCCGGGTCGTGTGGTCGCGACGGCCGGAGTTCCTGGCTCCCCTCCCTGGCAAGGAGGGTGACAGTGGCGGGACCGCCCCGGACTCTCACCGGGTTCCTCCCTCTGCCGTCGCATGGGTCTCCGGTTCACTCTCCGGTGCGCTCCGGCGCGAGTCAAGGTGATGTGCGACCGGGGTCGAACGCGTAGCCCATGCCGCGCGCGGTGCGGATGTGGCCCGCCCCGATCTTGCGGCGCAGGGTGCGGACGTAGACGTCGACGATGTTGGAGCCCGGGTCGAAGTCGTACCCCCACACGTGGGAGAGGATCTGCTCGCGGGTCAGCACCTGGCCCTGGTGGCGGATGAACAGCTCCAGCAGGGCGAACTCGCGCGAGGTCAGGTCGACGCCGGTGCCGTCGACGTCCGCGCGGCGCGTGCGCAGATCCAGCGACAGCGGGCCCGCGTGCAGCACGGTGGTCTCGGCGACGAGTTCGGTGCGGCGCAGCCGGAGCCGGATCCTGGCCAGCAGCTCGTCGAAGCGGAACGGTTTGGCCATGTAGTCGTCGGCGCCGCCTTCAAGCCCGGCCAGGGTGGTCTGCGGCGAATCGTGCGCGGTGAGGATCACCACCGGGGTGGTGTTGTGGTGTTCGCGCAGCGTCCGAAGCACGGACAGGCCGTCGCGGGAGGGCAGGCCGAGGTCGAGCACCAGCAGGTCGTAGCCGTCACCGAGGGCGTACTGGAGGGCCTGCTCACCGTCCGCGACGACGGTGGTGGTGAAGCCGTTGGCGACGAGCCCCTTGCGGACGAACGAGGCGATGCGCTCCTCGTCCTCGGCGATCAGGATGCGGGCCACGGCGTGCCTCCTTCGGCTGGATGAACAGGGATCTCGATGGTGAACCGGGCGCCGCGGCCGCGTGCCGACTCCAGGCGCACCAGGCCGTGCTGGGCCTCGGCGATGGCGCGCACGATCGCCAGTCCGAGCCCGGCCCCGCTCCGATGGCCGCCCGACGGTCCCCGGTTGAACCGCTGGAAGATCCTCTCGGCGTCCTCCTGCGGGACACCCGGACCGTGGTCGGCCACCCAGAACGACACGGTGTCCTCGGAGACGGCCGAGCCGATCAGGATCTCGTCACCGTCTTCGGTGTGCTGGACGGCGTTCTGGGCCAGTTGCACCACGGCCTGGGTCGTGCGCTGCTCGTCGAGCGGCACCTGGCCCTCACCGAGCGCCTCCAGCCGCCAGCGACGATCGCCGATGGTGCGGACCTTGGCGTAAAGGTCGCTGGTCAGCTCGGTGACGTCGGTGGGGGCAAGGGTGACGAAGTCGGGCTGTTCGGCCTTGGCCAGCAGCAGGAGATCGCCGACGATGCGGTTCATCCGGTCCAGCTCGTCGACGCACAGCCGGATCGCCTCGGCCCGAGCGACCGGGTCGTCGTCGAGCAGTTCGAGGTGGCCGAGCACGATCGTGATGGGGGTTCGCAGCTCGTGGCCGGCGTCGTCGAGGAAGCGCCGCTGGGTGGCGAACGCGAGGTCGAGCCGGTCGAGCATGGCGTTGAACTGTTCGGCGAGCGCGGCGACGTCGTCGCGGCCGTCCACCGGGATGCGTCGGGTCAGGTCGTGTTCGGTGATCTCGGCGGCGGCGCGGCGCACCAGCCGCACCGGGGCGAGGATCTGCCCGGCGACCAGCCAGGCCGCGGCCCCGGCCAGGACGAGCCCGAGCAACCCGACGAACAGCAGGGTCCGCACGGTGGTGGCGATCTCGGCACGGTCGCGGTCCACGAAGTAGCCGACGACGAAGGAACCCCGGTCGCCCTCGCGGGTGCCGGACGCGTCGACGCGGATCCAGCGCATCTCCCCGGCGGGGGTCTCGACGCTGCCGCTGCGCGCCGGGTCCGCGAGGATCGGGTTCAGCAGTCCCGGGCTTTCGCCAAGCCGGAACGGTTCCTCGCGGTCCTGCAGGATCGGCCCGGACGACGGCGTCCAGGCCAGCACCACTTCGTCGTCGTCGACGTACTGGCGCCGCAGATGCGCCGAAAGCGCGGACCGCACGTCCGGGAACGGCTGCCCGGTGGCGCGATCCACCCCTTCTTCCAGTACCTGGCCGAGTTCGGCGGCTTCCTGTTCGAGCGCGGCGTTGACGTCGCTGTCGACCTCGCGCAGCAACAGGTTGTAGGTGACCAGCGTCGTCGACACCGTCACCACGGCGACGAGCAGCAGCAGCCAGCCCATGATCCGGATCCGCGCGGGGACCGCCCGCATCCTGGGTTCAGTCGTCGTCGGCACCGTCGTCGTCCTGGTCGTCGCCAGGCGGGACCACCGGGGGCGGTGGCACGACCACCGGCGTCGAACTGCTCGGCGGTGGGGGTGGAGCCGGGTGATCTCGCAGCTTCACCTCGATCGGTGGCCGCGGCGCGGGCGGCTCCGGCCACGCCCAGGTGACCGCCGCCGCACCGAGCGGGAGCGCCACGGCGGCGACGAGGAGGGCGATACGCGGCGAACGGGCCATGGCTCCACCTTCCCGGCCGTCGATGTGGCGAAAATGAGGACAAGATGAAGGAATCTTCACATAACGGGCACGGACAGGCGGGTGCCGACCAGCACGATCCGCAGCAACCGTTCGGCGGCGTCGGTCAGGAACTCCGCTCCGCGCAAGATCGCCTCGTCCAGAGCCACCGGACCGGGCTGGATGGCCTGGAAGGCGTCGATACCGACCGCGTAGGTGGTGTCGGCGTCCAGACCGATCCGCCCGGCGAGCGCGACCACCGGCTTGCCGTGCGCCTTGGCCCGGCGTGCCACCTCGGCGGGCACCTTCCCGTACGGGGTCTGGGCGTCGATCGTGCCCTCGGCGGTGACCACGAGATCGGCCGTCGCCAGCCGCGCGTCGAGGTCGACGTGGTCCAGCAGGACCTCGAAACGGGGCAGCAGCCGGGCTCCCAGCGCCGCGCACAGTCCCGCGCCGAGGCCGCCGGAAGCACCCGATCCGGGGGTGAGTGCGACGTCTGCGCCCAGGTCGCGGCGCAGGACGCCGGCCCAGTTGTCCAGCGCGGCGGCGAGTCTTTCCACCTGCTCGGGGGTCGCGCCCTTCTGCGGGCCGAACACCCTCGCCACGCCGCGGGGGCCGCACAGCACGTTGTGCGGGTTGACCGCCAGCCGGAGCTCGGTGTCCGCGAGTCTCGGATCGAGGCCGGACACGTCGATATGCCGGGCCCGCGCCAGCTCCGCCCCGCCGGGGCCCACCTCCTGACCGGCGCGGTCGAGCACCCGGGCACCCAGCGCCTGGAGCGCCCCGGCCCCGCCGTCGGACACGCCGGAGTCGCCGCAGCCGATGAGCACCGACGAACAACCCGAGTCGAGCGCGGCGATCATCAGCTCGCCGACGCCCCGGCTGGTGGTGCGCCCGGGGTCGCGGCGATCGGCGGGCACCAGGCGGAGCCCCGCGGCCGCCGCCATCTCGACCACCGCCGTCGAGCCGTCGCCGAGAATCGCGAAATGGGAGCGCACCGGCAGCCCGACCGGCCCGGTGACGACGGTGTCCACGATCTTCCCGCCGGTGCTCCCGGCCAGCGCCGCGGCCGAACCCTCCCCGCCGTCCACGAGTGGGACGCGGTCGATCTCCGCGAACGGGACGACCCGCAGCACGCCCTCGGCGATGGCGTCGGCGGCGGCTTCGGCGCCGAGACTTTCCTTGAACCCACTGGGGGCGACAACGATCCGCATGACTTCCTCCTGATGGGTCAGGGCACGAGTGGCAGGCCGAGGGACGGCCAGACGAGCAAGGCGAAGACGGCGACCACGACCACGTGCAGCGGCGCGAGCACTTTCGAAAGCCGGAGCAGGTCGCGGGACGAATAAGTCGGCACGCCGTCGATGCCGGAGAACAGGGCGACGGGTTTGGCGGACGAGGTGAGGGTGTGGCAGAACCCCGCCGCCGCGGTGGAGGCGAACACCGCCGCGGCCGGGGCCAGCCCGGTGGCCGTCGCGAGCGGGATCACCACCGGCACCAGCACCGAAGACCGCGCCGACCGGGACTGCACCGCCAGGTGCGCGGCCGTGCTCACCACGATCACCGCCATCAGTACGACCCACGCCGGCGCGCCTCGGACCGGACTCAAAGCCACGTCCGCCACCCACGCCGCCGCGCCCGACGCCACCAGCGCCCCGCCCAGCGCGGCCGTCGCGGCGGTGAACAGCAGCAACGACCACGGCACGGTCTTCAGCGCCGTACCAGTGGTGACCCGATGCGGCGGCACGCACATCGCCAAGGCACCGACGAGGCCGACCAGCGCGGGCGGCAGTCCGTGCCACGGCTCGGTGCACCACAGCACCAGCACGGCTCCGATGGTGACCGCCGCGAACCGCTCCGTCCGCGTCCACGGCCCTCGCGGTGGGAACTCGGCGCGCAGGTCGAACCGCTCACGGCGGTCTTCGCGGGTGGTGAACAACCGCAGGACGACCTCGGCCGCGAGATGGGACGAGACCACCGCCAGCGGCAGGCCCAGCAAGAGCCAGCGCAGGAAGCCGATGCCGTCGCCGGTCGCTTCACGCAGGAGCTGGTCGGCCACCAGATGCGTGCCCGCGCCGATGAGCGTCGAGACCGCCGAGAGCAGCACCACCGTCGGGAACAGCACCGAAAGCGCCTTGACCATCCGCGGGAGCGCGCCCGCCAAGGCGGTGAACACCGGCACGGCCAGCGCCGCCCGCCCCGACGTCGAAGGGACCACCAGCGACGAGACCACCAACGCGACCGTCGACAGATGCGCCAGCCCGCGCACCGATCGCGCCCGCGCGGGAACCATGGCCACGAACCGGTCGACCAGCCCCGATCCGGTCAGCCCCGCCGCCAGCACGAACGCCGCGATCAGCAGCCACACCAGATCCGCGCCGAGGGTGGCGAACAGATCGGCGGGCGCCAGCACTCCGGCCACGGCCAGGACGGCCACCGCCGCAAGCGCGATCCACGTGTCGTCCAGGCTGGTCAGGACCCAGGCACCCACCGCCGCAGCGAAGACGGCCAGGACCAGTGCGCCTTGCCAGCCCGGCCCGCCGGGTACGAGCGCGGTGCCCAGTGCCGGGATGGCTGCTGTGGGGATCAGCCATGCCTTGGTGTGCTTGGGTTTTCCGGAGTGGGTGGGCTTTCTTGGTGGGCTGGTCGTGTAGGTGTAGGCGGTCACGGTGATCAGCTTGTGGCGCGCTCCTGAATCGTCCGTTAAGGACGGATGAGGAGGTCTTCATGTTTGGCTTGGCGGCTGTTGCCGTGCGGCGGGCAGGTTCTGAGGGGCTCTGGTTTTGCGGGTGCCGGTGTTTTGGTCGTGACCGGTCCGTTGGTGATGGACTGTGTGGATTTTGGGACGTTGGATGTCCCGAAATCCACACGGTCACTGGCGCTGGGCATGCCGAGGGGCCCGTCGCCTGGGTGGCTGGCGGGCTCCTCGGGGCCTAGACGTGATGCAGGGTGTTGCGCCGGGGTTTTCGGAGCGGGTCCCTGTACTGGGGTGGGATAAATTCAGGTAACCCGTCGGCGGCCATGCGTACTTCCCAGTCACCGTGATGGATCAGCCGGTGGTGGAAACCGCAGAGCAGCACGAGATTTCGGAGATCTGTCGGTCCGCCGTCTGCCCAGTGCTCGATATGGTGAGCGTGGCAATTCTTGGGTTTCCGATGACATCCAGGGAACGCGCAGCCACCGTCGCGGAGGTTCAGCGCACGTCTCTGGCCAGGGGTGACGAACCGTCTCAGCCGCCCCATATCCAGAGGTTCACCCGAGGAACCCATCACCACCGGCAACATCAGACAGTCGCAGGCCGCGAGCCGGGCTTCCCGCGCGGTCATCGTGCCGACGAAGTCGAGGCAGGCGGTGCCGAGACCGGACTTCAACTCTTCCAACCCGACGGTCACGTGGACGAGGGTGCGATAGCCGCTGGTGCCGGGCTGGTCTGGACAGGCGATGGCCAGATCGAGAAGTTCGGCCCAGGCATCCCCCATGCGCTCGCACTTCATCCGCAGATCCGCCTGTCCGAATTCGTCGACGGGGCGTGGTTGGGCGTGTGCTTCCAACGCAGCCGCGGTGCGGGCACCGGTCTCGTCGTCGAGCAGGCCGGTGAGTTTCCAGAAGCCGTCTTTCCGGCGTTCCAGGGTGATTTCCCGGCGTGGTTCCTTGGGCTCGGGATCCTTCGGCTCGTTGCCGTCGGGATTCAGCCAGCCCATCAGTTTCGCTTCGGCCTTGGAGAGTTGCCGGGGTCCGGCGGTCGGGGCGAGGTCCGCGAGGATCTTCTCCGCGCACGCCCGATCCTCAGCCGAGATGTCGGCCGGGAGGTTTTTCAAGATCTCCAGGATCTGATCGATCCGTTCATCCCCGACCAGTCCCTGAGCGGCGACCGCGGCGGTGCAGGGAGCAACAGGCGGAACCTCGGTGCCATCCAGAGCACGGGTGGGATTCAGGGCAAGAGCCCGCTTCACCACCGCGCCCGCTTCGCCGCGCGACAGCCCCGCGATCTCGGCGAGCCAGCTCGCTGTACTGCCGTGCCCGTACAAGTCTTTGACGCCACGATTCTCGATCTCCGCCAGAAACTGCCCCAACCCGGCAGTGGCCATGCGAATCACCTGCAAGAACTGCTGCGCGCCATGCGCAAGCTCCAGCTTGCCGGCACGCCACAACTCCTGCGGCAACTCGGGGAGAAAGGTCTCGGACACCCCTCAATAATACCGTAAACCCATCGAACATGTGTTCGTAATTTTAAGCAACAAGGCCACTTGCGCGGACAACACTGAAGGGTGAAACAGTCGCCAACGCCGAATTACCCTGAGCGAATCGCATTTAGTCGACTAAATGCGGCGAAGGGCGGCGACCTCCGCCCGCAGCGAAACGACCGCCTCGGCCAGATCCACCGGATCGACGGTGGCCGCCCATTCCCGGATGAGCACGGATCGCCGCCGCTCGACCTCTTTCTCCTTGTCGCGGATGAGGCCCGCCTGGGTGTACTCCTGCGCATCGACGGCCGCTTCCTTGCGTCGCCGGTATTCGGCGATCTGGGAAGTCAGTGCGTCGATCTCAAAGGGCGGGTCCACGGGGCCGCGCGCAACGGAACTTCCCCAGACGGCGTTCTCATCCAGAAAGGGAGCCCAAATCCGCGCATGAGCCTCCCGCACCCGCTCCTCGGTCACCCCGTGTTCGCCCAGGACGCGAGCCGCTCCGCCCCCGGCGGCCAGCAGGCCCACGACCAACTCCACCAGCCCCGAGGATCGAGGCACGCCAAGGACTTCGGCCGTGACCGGATAGCCGTCGACGGTCCCGGCGACAGGCGACGAAGGAGCTTTCTCCAGTTGCCACACAAGGACATCGCGAGAGATCCCCAAAGCGCCAGGGAGTGCATGCCCCACACCGTCGTCGAGAACCACGAGCAGAAGTTCCTCGCCCCCGATGCGGTCGTGTCCCAGCCGGACCGCGTGCGCGTGCGCCCGCTCCAGCAGGCTCACGCCGACCGCTCCGACGAAGAGTCACCGATCCGCGGGAAAGGGGCGGTGGAGAAGATGATCTCCACCGTCACCTCGAAGAACTCCGCGATCCGCAGGGCGAGGTAGAGGCTCGGGCTGTACTCGCCGCGTTCGAGGTAGCCGATGGTCTGGTAGTGCACGCCCAGCGCATCGGCGAGTTCGCGGCGGGAGATGCCCCGTTCCGCCCGCAACATCGCGATCCGGTTGTAAACGACCTCGCTCATGAGCTAGCCAATTCGCTGCATCGCCTTTTCCCGTCGTGCCGCCACCGAGGACCCGGACTCGCGCCGCGCCATGCGCCGCAGGACGACCGGGGCCAGCGTCAATCCGATCACGGCCCACACCGACAGCACGCCGAGGGTCTCCCAAGGCCGCCAGGACTGGCCGATCTCGATGATCACCGTCGACTCCGGCAGCAGCGCGGACCGCATGCCGAGGCCGAGCCAGTACATCGGGAACACCTGCCCGAGGTACTGCAGCCATTCCGGCAGGGCGGTGATCGGGTAGAAGATCCCCGAGATCGCGCCGATCCCCAGTGTCGGCAGCATGATCAGCCCGATGCTGCGCGCGTTCGAGGTCAGCGAGCCGAAGATCGCGCCGATCGGCATGGTGGCGAGCAGGCCGATCACCAGCACCCACAGCAGGCCCAGCCACGACGTCAGCCCGCCGGGAGCGATGCCGTCGAACAGGATCAGGCTGGGGATCAGGACCAGCAGCATGCCGATGACGGTGCTCAACGACACCGTGACGACCTTGCCGACGAGGTAGCCGATCATGCCGTTCGGCGTGGCCTTGGCGCGCAGGAGCGTGCCGTCTTCCCGTTCGACGGCGAGGACTCCCGCCATCCCGAGCATGCCGCTGAACACGATCGACGCGCCCAGCACGCTCGGCACGGTGGCGGCGCCGAGCGAGAACTCCGTGCCCGGCAGTTTCGCGCCGCGCATGAAGAACATGACGATCACGAAGATCGCCGGGAAGAGGAAGGTGTTGAAGAGGTCTTCCCGGTTGGTCATCATCTGGCGGGCTTCGAGCCAGCCGCGCCGGACGCCCAGCCGGACACTGTGCTGAATCGTGTTCATCGCGCGCCCACCGCCTCCAGGGACTCGGCCTTGCGGACCAGGGTCATGTACGTGTCTTCGAGCGACGCCCGCCGGACCTCGAGATCGCCGATGGCGTCCCCGTGCTGTTTGAACAGTTCGTGCACGTACTTCGTCGATTCGGTCGTGGAGTGCACGAACCGCTGGCCGTGCAGCGTCCAGCGCACCTCGGCCTCGCCGGCGATCTGCCTGCTCAGCGCGTCGGCCGAACCGTCGGCCACGATGCGGCCGTGGTTCAGGATCAGGATCCGGTCGGCCAGCTTCTCGGCCTCGTCGAGGTCGTGCGTGGTCAGCAGGATCGTCGTGTCGTCGTCATCGGTCAGCCGGTGCACGAGGTCGTGGAACTCGCGCCGCGCCTCCGGGTCCAGCCCGGCGGTCGGCTCGTCGAGGAACAGCAGTTCCGGGCGGCCGACGATGCCGATCGCGACGTCGAGCCGTCGCCGTTGCCCGCCCGAGAGCATCCGGACCCGCTTGTCCGCGTGCTCGGTCAGGCCGACCGCGGCGACCAGTTCGTCCGGATCCCACGGCCGCTTGATGCGATCCGTGGAGTACGGCGCGTAGTAGCCGCCCAGGTGCTCCAGCAGCTCGCGCACCCGCCATTTCGCGTGGTCGCGCCAGGCCTGGAGGACGACCCCCAGCCGCGCCCTCCAGTTCTCGTCGGCGTGCGCCGGGTCGACGCCCAGCACGCTGACCTCGCCCTCCGACCGCATCCGGAAGCCTTCGAGGATCTCGATCGTCGTGGTCTTGCCCGCCCCGTTCGGGCCGAGCAGGCAGATCACCTCGCCGCGGTGCGCGGTGAAGTCGACGCCGTGGAGGACGTCGTTCGTGCCGTACCGCATCCGGAGATCTTTGACGGAGATCATCACGTCCTGTGGATCTCTCATTTGGTCACCCCCATCTCAGTTCTGCGATCGAATGTAGCACACCTACTACATATGATCTGAGACATACTCTCGGTGGAATCGGCCATCTACAGTGAGCGCATGTCCACGAGCGCACGTGTCCGAGCCGACGCGTGCCCTGGTGTTTTCGCCACGCACGACGCGGCCGACGGTCCGCTCGCCCGGATCCGGCTGCCCGGCGGGGCCATCTCGGCGGCACAGTTCAGGGCACTCGCCGACGCCGCCGACGACCTCGGTGACGGCGCACTCCACCTGACCTCCCGCGGCAACGTGCAGCTGCGCGGCGTCACCCGGCCGGGTCTCGCGGGGAGGCTCGCCGCGGCCGGGCTCCTGCCTTCGCCGTCGCACGAACGCGTCCGCAACATCCTCGCGTCGCCGCTGAGCGACACCGCGCAAAAGCTCGCTCGGGAACTCGACGAAGCCTTGTGTGCCGTTCCGGAGCTGGCAAACCTCCCGGGACGGTTCCTTTTCGCCTTCGACGGCGGCCAGGGCGACGTCGCCGGTGAGGGTGCCGACGTCTGCTGGCGCGACGGTGCCGTGCTGCTCGCCGGCGAGGACACCGGCCTGCGCGTCCCCGCCGGACAGGCCGTCGAGACGCTGCTCTCGGTCGCGCGCGCGTTCCTTCGGACGAGGGGAACGGCGTGGCGGATCGGCGAACTCGCCGACATCGAGCCGCTGCTCAGGGGCATCCCAGGCGACACGACGGAGCCGCGGCGGTTCGAGGTGAACCCGGGCCTCCCGATCGGGCCGATCGGTGACGCGATCGGGGTCGCCCCGGTCTTCGGCAGGCTCACCTCGGCCCAGGCACGCGCGATCGCGAAGGCCGGGAACGCCGTGGTCACGCCGTGGCGGTCGATCCTGGTCCTCGGTCCGTTGGCGCCGGACACAGGGCTGATCACCGATCCGGACGCGCCCTCGCTCGGGGTCAGCGCCTGCATCGGGCAGCCGGGCTGTGCCAAGTCGCTCGCCGACGTGCGGGCCGACGCGGCGCGGGTCGGGCGAACGCCGAGGGCTCATTTCGCCGGTTGTGAACGGCGCTGCGGCAAACCCGCGCGCGAGCACGTCGACGTGCTCGCGACGGAGGACGGTTATCTGGTCGACGGGGCGTTCGTCCCGGTCGGCGAGCTGGCGAGAACGTTGGCGGAGAAAGGGACACAGTGATCGACTACATCCGGGACGGGGCCGAGATCTACCGGCATTCGTTCGCCACCATCCGTGAGGAGGCGGATCTCGCGATCCTGCCCGACGACGTCGCGGTGCTGGCCGTGCGGATGATCCACGCCTGCGGGATGGTCGACCTGGTCGACGATCTCCGCTACAGCCTGGACGTGGTGGAATCCGGCCGCGCCGCGCTCGAAGCGGGCGCGCCGATCCTGTGCGACGCGAACATGATCGCCTCCGGGGTGACCCGCAAACGTTTGCCTGCCGCCAACGAGGTGCTGTGCACGCTGTCCGATCCGAAGGTGCCCGGGCTGGCCGAGCGGATGGGCACCACCCGGTCCGCGGCCGCGCTGGAGCTGTGGCGCGACAAGCTGCCCGGTTCCGTGGTGGCGATCGGCAACGCGCCCACCGCGCTGTTCCGCCTCCTGGAACTGCTCGAAGAGGGCGTCGGCGCGCCGGCGGCGATCATCGGCGTCCCGGTGGGCTTCATCGGCGCGGCCGAGTCCAAAGTGGAGCTCGCGAAGCGGGCGCCCGCCCCGTACCTGGTGGTGCACGGACGACGCGGCGGCAGCGCGATGGCCGTCGCCGCGATCAACGCGATGGCGAGTGAGGTCGAATGAGCGGGAAACTCTGGGGTGTCGGGCTCGGACCCGGTGACCCGGAACTGATGACGGTCAAGGCCGCGCGCCTGATCGGCGAGGCCGACGTCATCGCCTATCACAGCGCGCGGCACGGCCGGAGCATCGCGCGTTCGGTCGCCGAGCCGTACCTGCGTGACGGGCAGATCGAGGAGAAGCTCGTCTACCCGGTCACCACGGAGACCACCGACCACCCCGGCGGCTACGAAGGCGCCATCGCCGACTTCTACGAGCTGAGCGCGAAACGGCTCGCCGAACACCTCGACGCCGGACGCGACGTCGTCGTGCTCTGCGAAGGCGACCCGTTCTTCTACGGCTCCTACATGTACATGCACGAACGGCTCGCCGACCGCTACGAGGCGACCGTGGTGCCGGGCGTGACGTCGGTCAGCGCGGCGTCGTCGGTGCTCGGCCGCCCGCTGGTGCAGCGCGACGAGGTCCTCACGATCCTGCCGGGCACACTGCCCGCCCCGGAGCTCGCGCGCCGCCTGGCCGACACGCAGGCAGCGGCGGTGCTCAAACTCGGCCGCACGTTCGGCAACGTCCGCGAGGCCTTGGCCGAGGCCGGGAAACTGGACGACGCCTTCTACGTCGAACGGGCGACTTGGCCGGCGCAGCGCGTCGAGCCGCTCGCCGACGTCGACCCGGAGTCGGTGCCGTACTTCTCGCTGGCGCTGCTGCCCAGTCCCGCCTACGCCTCCCGCCTCGCCGACGAACCCGAGGTCACCCGTGAGGTGGAAACGCACACCGGCGGCGAGGTCGTGGTCGTCGGCCTGGGCCCGGCGGGTCCGGACTGGCTGACCCCCGAAGCGACCGCGGAACTGGCCGCGGCGGAGCACATCGTCGGGTACGGCCCGTACGTCGCCCGGGTGCCGCAGCGCGCGGGCCAGCAGCGGCACGCGTCGGGCAATCGCGTCGAGGCCGGCCGCGCCGTCGAGGCACTGGAACTGGCCGCGAACGGAGCCAGGGTCGCGGTGGTTTCGTCGGGCGATCCTGGCGTGTTCGCGATGGCGTCGGCCGTGCTGGAGCAGGTCGCGGCCGGGCACGGCGCGGGTGTCCGGGTGCGGGTCGTGCCGGGCGTGACCGCCGCGCAAGCGGCCGCGTCCCGGGTCGGCGCGCCGCTGGGCCACGACTACTGCGTGCTTTCGCTCTCCGACCGGCTCAAGCCGTGGGAGATCATCGAACGACGGCTCGACGCGGCGGGCGCGGCGGATCTCGTGCTCGCGCTGTACAACCCGGCGTCGCGCACGCGGACCGCGCAACTCGCGCAGGCCCGCGACGTCCTGCTCCGGCACCGCGCGCCGGAGACGCCGGTGGTCGTCGCCCGCGACGTCGGCGGGCCCGAGGAGGACATCCGCGTGGTCACCCTCGGCACCCTCGATCCGGCCGGTGTGGACATGCGCTGCCTGCTGATCATCGGCTCGTCGAAGACCCGCGCCGAGAACGGCGTCGTCTGGACACCGCGTACCTACGACTGACGGCCCAGCCCGGCGTTCCGGGCTTGGGCGAGCAACACCTCCCGGTCGTCCGTGCCGGCCTTGGCGTGGATCGACGTGACGACGTTGCGCACGGTCTTGGGCGCGAGCCCCAGCTGCCGCGCGGCGGCCGGGATGGTCAGGCCGCCCGCCAGGAGGTCGAGCACCTCGTGTTCGCGCGGGGTCAGCCGCGGGAACGCCCGCATCGGCTGTGAAGCGGCGAGCAGGCCGTAGAGCCGGTCCGCGGCGCGCTCGCCGAAGAGCACCGCACCCGCCGCCACCCCGCGGATGAAGCGGACCAGGTCGTCGGGGCCCGCGCTGCGGGACAGCACGCCGCGGGCGCCCGCGAGCATCGCGGCGACCACGAGTTCGCCGTCGCCGGGCGGGGTCAGCACCAGCACGGCGGTGCCCGGTACGCGGGACGACACCTCGCGTGTCACGGCGAGCCCGTCGAGCGAGGGCGGGTGGACGGACAGGACGAGGACGTCCGGCCGCAGCGCCCTGGCGTGCCAGACCGCCTCACGTTCGTCGGGGGTGTGAGCGACCACCTCCAGCTCCGAGGACGCGGGCGGTTCGGGGACGCCCGCGAAGACCACGGTCACCGCATGGGTTCGAATCGGCACGCCATCGGTTGTAGCGCAGAACTTTTGTACAGTGTCCGGCCGTTTTCGGTGAACAATGTCCATTCGATAACGCTTGGACGATCAGGGGGGCCTGGTGCCGAGACGCGAGCGACCGCTGGGGCCTGGCGACGACGTCGTCGTGAGCTTCGCGGCGGACCTTCGCCTGCTGCGCGAGAAGGCGGGCGGGCCGACGTACCGCGAACTCTCGACCCGCGCGGGCTACTCGGCCGCCGCGCTCTCCGAAGCCGCGGGCGGGCGGAAGCTGCCCGGGCTCGCGGTCACCACGGCGTACGTCACCGCGTGCGGTGGTGACGTCGCGGCGTGGGAGGAGCGCTGGCGCGCGGTCGCCGCCGGGCTCGCCGCGGCCTCCGGCGTACGCGACGAAACCGAACTCCCGTACCTCGGATTGGCCGCGTTCCAGACCGCCGACGCCGACCGCTTCTTCGGCCGCGAGCGGCTGGTCGCCGAGCTGACCGGCAAGCTGGCGGAGAAACGACTCGTCGGGGTCTTCGGTGCCTCGGGGTCGGGGAAGTCGTCGGTCCTGCGGGCCGGGCTGGCGGCGGCGAGCGAACGCCCCGTCGTCCTCCGCACGCCGGGGGCGCATTCACTCGACGAGGACCTCGACGCCGAGGGACGACTGCTGATCGTCGACCAGTTCGAGGAGGTCTACACGCTCTGCCAAGACCGGATCGAACGCGAGAAATTCATCGACGCCCTGGTCGCACTCTCCCGCGACGAGCACGGCACGCGGGTCGTCCTCGGTGTCCGCGCGGACTTCTACGGTCACCTCTGCCGTCACGCCGGTCTGGTCGAGGCGCTCACCGACGCGCAGGTGATGGTGGGCCCGATGACCGCCGACGAGCTCCGGACCGCGATCGTCGAACCCGCCGTCCGCGCGGGCTGCCGGGTCGAGGCGGCGCTGGTCACGACGCTCGTCGCCGACGCCACCGGCCAGCCCGCAATGCTGCCGCTGGTGTCGCACGCGTTGCTGGAGACCTGGCGGCGGCGTCAGGGGATCACGCTGACCAGCGCGGCGTACGAGGCGGCGGGCGGGATCCTCAACGCGATCGCGCGGACCGCGGAGGCGGTCTACACGGATCTGGAGCCGGACCGGCAGCGCGTCGTGCGGCAGATCTTCCTTCGCCTGACCGCGCTCGGCGAAGGCACCGAAGACACGAAGCGCCGTCTCAACCGGCGCGAACTCGACGACGACCCGGCGACGACGGAGGTGCTCGAACGCCTCGCCGACGCGCGTCTGCTCGTCCTCGACCGCGACGGCGTCGAGATCGCCCACGAGGCCTTGATCCGCAGCTGGCCGCGGCTGCGCGACTGGCTCGCGGAGGACCGCGAAGGGCACCGCCTGCACCGGCAACTGGCCGAGGCGACCGAGCTGTGGGAGTCGCTGGATCGCGACAAGGGCAGTCTCTATCGCGGCACGCGGCTGGGTCTCGCGGCCGAATGGGCGGAGCGGGAGCCGGACGCGCTGAGCGCGCGCGAGCGGACGTTCCTTCAGGCCGGGCTCGACGCCGAAGCCGAGGAGACCGCCGTCGGCCGCAAACGGACGCGGAGGCTGCGAAGGCTCGTCGCGCTCCTCGGTGTCCTGCTGCTCTTGGCGGGTGTCGCCGTGGGGTACGCCGTCGACGCCGGGCGGACCGCCACCGAACAACGGAACGAGGCGCTCGCGCGGAAAGCCGTCGTCGACGCGAAGACGTTGCGGGAGTCGAATCCGGCGCTGTCGACCCAGCTCAGTCTCGCCGCGTACCGGCTCGCGCCGATCCAGGAGACCCACGACGGCCTGCTCGCGTCGATGGCGGTGCCGTTCGCCACCCGGATGGTCTTCGACCTGGGCGACGTCACCGTCGCGCTGAGCGGGCAGCTCATGATCACCTCCGACGCCTACCGGGCGACGCAGGTGTGGTCCATCGCAGACTCGCGGCAGCCGGATCTCCTGTCGACGCTGCCCGGTTCGGTGGAGGTCCGCGGTCCGCTGGCGTTCAGCCGCGACGGGCGCGCGCTGGCGACGGCCACCCGGGACCATCGGGTCCGGCTCTGGGATCTGACCGATCCACGGCGACCGGTGCGGAAAGCGGACGTCACCGGGCATCGGGACGTCCTGCTCTCCCTCGACTTCAGCCAGGACGGCCGTCTGCTCGTCAGCGGCTCGGTCGACCGGACGGTCCGGCTCACCGACGTCGGCGACCTCGGCGCGCCGAAACCGCTCGGCGGTATCCCGGCCGAACAGCTCGAACGCGCCGTCCTGAGCCCCGGCGGCAAGCTGCTCGCGGTCACGAACACGAACTGGACGGCGGAGCTCTGGGACGTCACCACCCCGTCCGCGCCGCGACGGCGCTCCGTCCTTTCCGGACACAAGGATCTTCAGCTCACCCCGTCGTGGAGCCCGGACGGCAAGCGGCTGCTCACCACCAGCTGGGATCGCACCGCGAAGCTGTGGGACGTCGCCGATCCGGCGGCGCCGCGGCCACTGTCGACGTTGACCACCCCGGCCGTGGTCTGGGCGGCCGGGTTCAGCCCGAGCGGCAGGCTGGTGGTGACCGCGGGGGACGACCAGTCCGTGCGTCTCTGGGACGTCACGGGACCGGCGAAGGAACTGCCGCCGCTGTCCGGGCACACGAACTCCATCTGGTGGACCGCGTTCTCCCCGGACGGCAAGACCATCGTGTCCACCAGCGCCGACCGCACCGTCCGGCTTCAGGACGTCGGCGAACTCGCGCTGGCGTCGAGCGCGGGCTGGAACGTCGGCACCTTCCTCGAACAGGGGCGCATCCTCGTCACCGCGGGGGACGACGTGCGGTTGTGGTCGATGGACGATCTGCGTGCCCCGAGGCAGCTTTCGAAGCTTCCCGGCCCGGCGACCGTCACCGCGGTCGCGGTGAGCCCGGACCGGCGGAGTCTCGCGCTGGCCGCGCACGCCGGCGCCGGAGTCGGCGGGACGTTCGTGCTCCAGCGCTGGGACATCGGCGAGCCGACGGCTCCGAAACTACTGGCGTCGACCGAGGTCTTGCCGACCTACTCGCTCGCCTTCAGCCCGGACGGGAAGACCTTCGCCTCCGGCCGCGACGACGGACCGATCACGCTCTGGGACGTCAGCGATCCCCGGCGGTTCACCGGGCCGCGGGATCTGCCGGTCGGCGACGGCACGGTGTGGTCGCTCGCGTTCACCCCCGACGGACGGACGCTCGTGGCGAGCCAGGGGCCGGACTCGTCCGCGGTGACCCTGTGGGACGTCGCCGATCCCCAGCGGCCCAGCCTGGTGTCGACCCTGCGGCCCGACGGCGGCACGGTGTTCAAGATGGCGCTCAGCCCCGACGGCCGCACGGTCGCCGCGGGCGGCAGCGACCGGAACGTCTACCTCTGGGACATCACCGATCGCGCGCACGTCGCGGGGCCGGTCAAACTGGGCGGGCACGCCGAAGGCGTCGGGCCGCTCGCGTTCGGCCCGGACGGCCGGGAACTGGCGGCGTCGGCGTTCCGGACGGTGCGGGTGTGGAATGTGGCCGATCCGCGGAAACCGGTGGAGACGACGCAGCTCACCGGTTTCGGGGCGACGGTCAACTCGCTGGCGTACCGGGACGACGGGCATACGCTCGCGATCGGGAGCAGCGGCGTCCAGCTGTGGCAGACGGACACCACGAAGGTGAGCGAGGAGATCTGCAGGCTGGCGACGCCGAGGATCACGCGGGAAGAGTGGGAGAAGTACTTTCCGGGGCTCGAATACGCGCCACCGTGCGGATGATTGACTTTCCACAAAGGACATCAGTCGGCAAGCGGATGTCCGTTTGATGTTTAGCTGTACGGTTTTCGCTGGGGCTGCGGCTGATCCAACCTGCGTCAGTAGGCACTAGCGGAGTGGTGTGGGCTGAAGGCTCCCTTCACCGAGTCTGATGCGACGAAAGGAGCCTTCGCCCCCGGTCGGCCACGGGGAGCGGCGGTTCGGTCGCAGGTGTCGCCTCGTGAGTGTTTCGGGTCGTTAGAACGACCCAAAACACTCACGACCCCCACTTGATCAGTGGATGGACGACTTGCCTCCGCCGGCGATGCGAAAGCCACGTTCGTAACCGGCGAACTGGGTGGACAGGGCCCGACGGGGCCGAGAAGTGGACGGAGTAACTCCCTCCGTAATAAACATATAGCGCATGGGGGGACTTGCCACAAGACCCCGGTGATGCCTCAGACTCACTCGCCGTAGCCGAAACCTGGCGAAATGGGAGTCTGTGTCAACTCAGGGTCATGAAGAAGAGCTCCGGTCCGAACGCGAATACGTCGCCGGGCTCTACACACGCCTGGACGCCGAACGCGCGCGGGTGAAGGGGGAGTACCAGGCCGCGCTGGGCGGAACCGGCGGGACGGCCATGGAACGTGACGTCGAGGTGCGCGCGCTGGCCAGGGAATCGCGGCGGCTGGACGTCGTCGACAACGGGCTGTGCTTCGGCAGGCTGGACAGCCTGGCGGGGGAGACCGCCCACATCGGCCGCATCGGTCTCTTCGACGAGGAGAACGACTACGAACCGGTGCTGCTCGACTGGCGGGCGCCGGCGGCGCGTCCGTTCTACACCGCGACCGCGGCGACGCCGGAGAAGATGCGCCGTCGCCGTCAGTTCCACACGCACGGCCGTGAGCTGCTCGGATTCACCGACGAGGTGTTCGGCCGTCCCGGCGGCGACGCGGAGGGTGACGCGGCGCTGCTCGCGGCCGTCAACGCGCCGCGTGGCGAGGGGATGCGGGACATCGTCGCGACGATCCAGGCCGAGCAGGACGAGATCATCCGGCACGAGCATCCCGGGGTGCTGGTGATCGAGGGCGGGCCGGGGACCGGGAAGACCGTGGTCGCGCTGCACCGCGTCGCGTACCTGCTCTACACGCAGCGCGAGCGGATGGAGCGCCACGGCGTGCTGGTGGTCGGGCCGAATCCGGCGTTCCTGCACCACATCGGCCGCGTCCTGCCGTCGCTGGGCGAGACCGACGTGGTGTTCATGACCACCGGCGACCTCGTGCCCGGCAAGCACGTCACCGCCGAGGACGGGCCGGAGGCCACGCGGCTCAAGGGTTCGCTGAAGATGCTGGACGTCCTCAAGGCCGCCGTCGCCGACCGGCAACGGCTGCCGGAGGAGCCGGTGCTGATCGACCTCGCCGACGTCACCGTGCGGATCGACGCCGAGACCGCGGAATGGGCCCGCGACGAGGCACGCAAGAGCGGCCTGCCGCACAACGAAGCACGCGGGACGTTCACCGACATCGTCACCTACGTGCTGACCGAGCGGGCGATCGCGCGGATCGGCCGCGGCTGGCTCAGCCGGGACGACCGCGACGAGTGGGAGCGGCTGCGGAAGGATCTGCTCAAGGAACTGGCGGAGAGCGAGACGTTCACCGCCGCGCTCGACGACCTTTGGCCGATCCTCACGCCCGAAAGCCTGCTGGGGACACTGCTCTCGTCCTCGGAGCGGCTTCGCGCGGCGGGGGCCGACCAGGCGCTCCTGCGCGCCGACGGCGAGGCCTGGACGGTGTCGGACATGCCGTTGCTCGACGAACTCGTCGACCTGCTCGGCCGTGACAAGGCGGAGGACAAGGCCGCCGAGATAGCGCTCGCGCGGGAGAAGAAGGCCGAGGCCGAGTACGCCGAAGGTGTGTTCGACACGATGAAACTCGACCGCGAGGAGATGGACGAGGACATCATGCTCTCGGCGGAGAACCTGCTCTTCGCCGACGAACTCGCCGACCGGTTCGTCGAGCACGACACGCGCAGCCTCGTCGAGCGTGCCTCGGCGGACCGGGACTGGACGTACCGGCACGTCGTGGTCGACGAGGCGCAGGAACTGTCCGAAATGGACTGGCGGGTGCTGATGCGGCGCTGTCCCAACCGGTCGTTCACCGTCGTCGGCGATCTGGCGCAGCGCCGGTCCGAGGCCGGGGCGCGCTCGTGGGACGCGATGCTGAAGCCGTACGTGCCGGGACGCTGGGTCTACCGCTCGCTGACGGTGAACTACCGGACCCCGGCGGAGATCATGGCCGTCGCGGCGTCGGTGCTCGCCGAGTTCGCGCCGGAGGTCCGGGCGCCGGAATCGGTGCGGTCGAACGGGGTTCGGCCGTGGGCACGGCAGGTCGACGCGGATTCGCTGGCCGGTGCCATCGAGGAGTTCGTCAAGGACGAGGCCGGGCGTGAAGGCACCAGTGTCGTGATCGGGCCGCCCGGCGTGCCGGGCACGGTGCCCGCGTCGGAGACGAAGGGACTCGAGTACGACGCCGTCCTCGTCGTGGACCCGGAGCGGATCCTGGCCGACGGTCCGCGAGGTGCCGCGGAGCTCTATGTGGCGCTGACGCGCGCTACGCAGCGGCTCGGCGTCCTTCACGAAGGCCCGCTGCCGCCCGCGTTGAGGGGGCTGAAGGACGCTTTCCCCGCATGAGACGCGACGAAAGCGTCCTTCACCGCGTCTGATGCGGTGAAGGACGCTTTCAGCCCACTAGCGCGTCGGGTCCTTGCCGTTCGGCTGCCGCGGTCCCGGGCCGGGTGACCACCAGCCGGGGACGACCTTCTCGCCGTGGACGATCGTCGGCGCGATCCCCTCGGTGAACGGTTCGACCTGCAGCAGCTGGCCCCAGGACTGGCTCGGCTGGCCGATCAGGTAGCTGGGCACCTCGGGTTCGGCCGCGACCTCTTCGAGCCAGCCGATCGGGCCGCCGTTGGTGCTGGACGCCCAGTTCGCCTCGTCGGCGACGGCGCCGGCGGTGATCCGGTACTCGGGCATCTTCGAGATGCCGTCGTGCGAGGTCACCGGCTGCACGCAGGGGTAGACGAACGACGCGGGCCAGTCGACGTACACCGGCTTGCCCGCGATCTTCTCGGTCAGCGTGGTGAACGTCGGCACGCGGGGCGCGGACGCGGCGATCCAGCCGTCCTCGGTGAGGTCGTTGTCGACGATGTTGATCCGCACGGACGTCGTCTCGGCCGGCAGGTCGCGCAGGTTGATCCGGGTGTCGTTCCAGCCGTTCGTCCCGGCGCCCGGCGGCAGCACGAACTGGCTGCGGACGACCTTCACGCCTTCGCTGGTGTTCACGCCGTAGTCGAGGCTGACCGACGTCGGCCGCCGGGCCGCGCCCGCGGTGGCGACCACGATCTGGCCGTCGGCCGGCTTTTCGGAGAGGGCGTACCAGTCGCTGCGCAGCCGCCCGGCCCGCGTCTCGGGGTCGAGGAAGCTGCTCCACATCGGGACTTCGTCGGGTTTGAAGCCGTGCGGCGGTTCGGCCAGCGGATCCTTGTCGTCGATCGCGCGGGTGTGGAACCCGGTCTGCACCCGGCCGTTGTCCTGCTCGGGGTCGGGCAGCGGCGGCGGGGTCTGCCCGGCGGGCGGCTCCTCCTTCTTCACCGGGACCGTCCGCTGTTCGGGCTGGGCCCGCAGGATGCTGGTCGCGGCGTCCCGTTCCACCATCACGTGGTCGGAGAGGTTGCAGCTCTTGCCGAACAGATGCCCGAAGTTCGCGGCGCCGAGGCTGTAGGAACCCTGCTGGTTGTGGATCGCCCACGCCATGCTGACGAACTCGCCCGTGGCCATCAGGCCGCAGACCACCACCAGCGAGAGCGAGCCGAGCCGCAGCGACCGGCTCCGCCCTTCCTGCGGCCCCGCCTGCAGGCCGGGCCGGTGCGCGCGGACGTTCTCCACGAACGCGTACACCCCGGAGATCGCGGCCGCGATCAGCAGGATGGTCGACAGCGGGATCCCGCCGATCGATGGCGCCACCGCGGTCCACTGCACGCCGAGTTTCGAGACGAACCAGTACGAGTTGGGCCCGGTCGCGGCCAGCGCGCCGACCACGAGCAGCCCGGCGAGGAACGCCGCACGGTTGCGCCGTGAGCGCAGCACCGTCGAGCTGGTCGCCAGCGCGGTCAACGCCGCCATGGCCGCGCCGACCGCGGCGAACGCGCCGAAGTGGTGCGTCCACTTGGTCGGGGTGAGCGCCAGCAGCAGGAAGAACAGCGCGACCGTGCCGATCAGGCGGCGGCTGGGGCCGAGCGCGGCGCCGGGGATCCGGCCGCGGCGCAGCAGCACCACCAGGCAGGTCCCGGTGCACAGCAGCACCAGCAGCACGGGGAACCGGCGGGGCACGGAGCCGTCCGGCAGGCTTTCGAACAGCAGCTGGTAGCGCGCGAGTTCCTGGAACCACGACAGGTTCGGGCCGACCAGGGTGCGGATCCGGGTCGCCTCCTGCACGGTGGCGAAGGTCTGGTCGGCGAACACCACGACCAGCACCAGCAGCCCGGCGGCCAGCACCGGCCCGAGCACCGGCAGCCAGCCGTTCTCGGCGCGCTGGCGGACCAGTTTGTACAGCGGGCGCGCGGCGACCAGGAACGGCGCGACCGCGATCAGCCCGGTCGGCGTCGCGGCCAGGGTGAACCCGGCCGCGGTCAGCCCGAGGCACAACGGCAGCAGACGGCGGGTCACCAGCGCGCGCTCGACGGCGCAGATCGCCAGCAGCGAGCCCAGCGCGGCGACCGGCTCCGGCCGGACCCCGTTGTTGAACGGCATCCACCAGACCAGGAACACCGCGGCGGCGGCCCAGCCGGCGGCGCGGCTCGTGCGGACCTGGGTGCCCAGACGCGGCATGACCTCGCGGCTGATCAGCAGCCAGCTCAGCACGCCGAGCACGAACGACGGGAGCCGGATCCACGGCGGCACCGTGCTGACGTGCGCCATCAGCTGATACACGTGGTAGAACCAGCCGAACGGCGCTTCGGCGACCCCGAACCAGCGGTGGTAGTTCGTGAGGTAGCCGGTCTCTTCGGCCACTCTCGACATCGTGAGGATGTAGCCGTCGTCCGAGGTGACCGGGCCGATGAACACCCACGCGCCGAGCGCGATGATCACCGTCGCGTCGCGGGCGGTCAGCCGCCACCAGCCGACCGGCGCCCAGCGTGGCGCGCGGCGGGCGAATCCGGAGTCCATCCGCCACACCGCGATCAGGCAGCCGATGAACGACAGCGCCGCGATGACGCCGACGATCCACTTCCACACCGTCGGCGAGGTCTGGTAGCGGGTGTCCGGGACGACCGAGACGTGCAGGCCGGCGATCGGGTCCTTGCTCGCGTTGATCGACGAGTAGATCCCCACCAACCGCGGCCGGACGTCGCCCTCGGCGTGGAAAACCACGGTCTCGGCGACGGTCACCGTCATCTGGTTCGCGTCCGCGCGGAGCTTGACGTCGCAGTTCTTTTCCGGGAGGGGCTGCTGCACGATCTGCTGGCCCTGGCTGGAGGCGAGCAGCACGCCGTTGTCGATGCGCAGCTGGAGGCCGACACCCTTGCCCGCGCGCGGGTCGGTGCGGCCGTCGGGCACGGTGGAGAACAACAGCGCCTGGCCCTGCGAACGCGCGTCCAGCGAACGGACGGTCGTGCACGGCAGGTCGACGCGCAGGTCCTGCGCCCAGTACCCGGTCAAGGGCGCGTTGACGGAGCGGGTGTCGCCGCCCGTTGGCCAGACGACCTCCGCTGTGTCCTGCACCACCGGCAGGAAGGGGAAAGCCAATGCGCACAAGGCGGACAGCAACCCCAGCGTGACAGCGATCAAACGCATCGGCGCAACGCTAACGGGTCTGGTCCGAACGGCTTACGCAGGGCTGCCCTTCGTCTCGGTGCCGAGCCAGGTTATAGCGCCCTGAACTGTCGTTACGCTGGCCGTTTCCGGCCGATGCGGCCGCCGCACGACGATCACCGGAAGGCCGAGTCCGCGGGCCGCGGTGAGCTTCGCCGCGGTCATCGAGCCACCGCTGTCCTTGGTGACGAGGACCTCGACGCGGTGGCGCTCCATGAGCGCGCGTTCCTTCTCCACCGTGTACGGCCCTCGGTCCAGCAGGATTTCGTGACGGCGGGGGAGCGGGGCTTCGGGCGGGTCGACGCAGCGGATCAGGAACCAGAGATCGAGCCCGGCGAACGCGGCGAGGCCCTGCCGCCCGCTGGTGAGGAACACGCGTCCGCCGAGCGCCGGGAGCAGCCGCGCGGCGTGGTCGAGGTCGTCGGCCCAGTGCCAGGTGTCGCCGGGCTGCTCGGTCCAGCCGGGCCTGGCCAGCCTGAGCAGCGGTGTACCCGTTTCCCGCGCCGCGATGGCCGCGTTCGAGCCGATGCGTTCGGCGAAGGGATGCGTGGCGTCGATCACCGCGTCGACGTCGTTCTCGGTCAGCCAGCGCGCGAGCCCTTCCGGACCGCCGAAGCCCCCGACGCGGGTCTCGCCGTGAGGCAGCTTCGGGCGTGCGACGCGGCCCGCGAGCGACGACACGACGTGCTCGCCGCGCGCCACCAGTTCCTTCGCGAGCTCGCGTGCTTCGCCGGTGCCGCCCAGGATCAGCAGCTTCATCGGGCCACAGCCTCGCGCCACCGCTCCAGCGTGCGCAGGTTCGCGAGCGTCTCCGCCCAGGTGAGTTCAGGCGCCTGGCGGTCTTCGAGGTGGGTGGCGACGTGGTCGGCTTCGCGGGCGAAAAGGCCTTGTGTCGCTTCGACTTCGATCACCTCGGGCTCCCCGCCTTCCGGCGTGAGCACGATCTGCGACGTCTTCGGCTTGCGCATTTCGTGGATCCACGCCGGTTTCGGCACGTACAGCTGCCCTTCCGAGCCGTACACGCGGATGTGGTCGTCCTGCGTGAGCTGGAAACCGCAGGCCAGCTGCGCGAGGATCCCGCCCGGCAGCCGCAGCAGCCCGAACGCGACCTCGTCGACGCCGTTCTCGTCGAGCCTCGCCATCCCGAGCACCTCTTCGGGCTCGACGACGTCCTGCCCGGTCGCCGCCTGCGAGACCAGCCGCGAGAGTGAAGTGCAGTAGCAGCCGACGTCGAAGATCCCGCCGCCGCCCAGCGCGGGATCGGTGAGCCGGGGAACGGCGAAGTTGTAGCTGAAGGCGACGTCCACGGCGCGGACCTCGCCGATGGCACCGCAGGAGATCAGCTCGGCCAGCCGCCGGATCTGCGGATGCAGCCGGTACATGAACGCCTCCATGAGGAAGACGTCGTTGGCGCGGGCGGCTTCGATGACCTTCTCGGCTTCGGCGACGGACATCGTCAGCGGTTTCTCGCACAGGATGTGCTTGCCCGCCTCGGCCGCGCGGATCGCCCATTCGCCGTGCAGCGGATGCGGCGTCGAGATGTAGATCGCGTCGACGTCCGGATCGGCGAGCAGATCCTCGTAGGCGCCGTAGCATTTCGGGATCTCGAAGCGGCTCGCGAACTCGGCCGCCCGGTCACCGGATCGCGCGGCGACCGCTTCGAGCACTCCGTGCTTGCTCTCTTCGACGCCCGCCGCGAACTCGGCGGCGATGGTCCCGGCGGCCAGCAGGCCCCAGCGAAGGCTCTTCACAGCGACTCCGGTTGGCTAGCGCGGTCACGGGTGGCCGAATACAGGAAACTGTCGGGAAAGCCTTCCGCGGCAAGGACTTCCCCGACGAAGATCATCGCGGCGCGGGTGATCCCGGCCTCGCGGGACTGCGCGGCGATGGTGCCGAGCGTGCCGCGCAGCACCTGCTCACCCGGCTGGCTCGCCAGCGCGACCACCGCGGCCGGGCAGTCTTCGCGATAGAACGGCCGCAGTTCGTCGACTACCTGCTCGATGCGGTTGATCGCCAGATGCAGCGCGAGCGTGGTGCCGGTGCGCGCGAAGTTCGCCAGCGTTTCCCCCGGCGGCATGGCCGTGGACCGGGCCTGGGCCCGCGTGATGACCAGGCTCTGCCCGACCTCGGGCACGGTCAGTTCGCGGTTGAGCAGCGCGGCCGCGGCGGCGAACGCGGGGACGCCCGGCGTGACGTCGTACGGAACACCTGCCGCGTCGAGGCGGCGCATCTGCTCGGCGACCGCGCTGTAGATCGACGGATCGCCCGAGCACAGCCGCGCGATCTCGTGGCCCTTCCCGTGCGCCTCGACCATGCGCTCGACGATCGCGGGCAGGTCGAGGTTCGCGGTGTCGACGAGCACGGCCTCGGAAGGGCAGTACGCCAAGAGCGCCGTGGGCGTCATGCTGCCGGGGTACAGGCAGGTTTCGCAGCGGGCGAGCAGGTCACGGCCTCGCACGGTGATGAGGTCGGCCGCGCCCGGACCGGCGCCGATGAAGTGGACAGTCACGACTTGCTCCATTGGGTCACGGCTCGCGCCGGGGTCCAGCCGGTGAATCCGCCGAGCGGCGCGGCCTGTTCGACGGCGACGCGGATCAGTTCCCCGCCGTGTTCGCCGTACGCGCGGGCCAGGGCCTGTTCAGACTCGAGGGTCACGCCGTGCGCGACGATCCGCGCGCCGGTCGCCAGGCAGGCGTCCAGGACACCGGGCACGGTCACTCCGCCGCCGATGAAGATCGCTTGCGGGGTGGCCAGCCCGTCGAGGGCTTCCGGCGCCGCGCCGATCATTACATCGAGTTCCGGGACGCCGAGCGCGTCCGCGTTCCGGGTGATCCTGGCGGCCCGCTCCGGCGACCGCTCGATCGCGATCGCCCGGTTCAGCGGATGCAGCCGGGACCACTCGATCCCGACGCTGCCCGCGCCCCCGCCGACGTCCCACAGCAGTTCGCCGGGCGACGGCGCGAGCCTGGCCAGCGCGGAGGCGCGGAGGTCGCGTTTGGTGAGCTGGCCGTCGTGCTCGAAGACGTCGTCCGGCAGCCCGGTCAGCGGCAGCGCGGGACCGTCGGCCTCGATGGCGAACACGGTCAGCGAGCCGGGGCCGACGCGTTCGCCGGGGCCGCCGAGATCGGACAGCGCGGTGACGCGGCTCTTGCCGTAACCGCGGGCTTTGAGCAGGTCGAGCAGGTCTTCGGCGTTCGCGCCGAGGACGAGGATCCTCCGCCCGGGCGCGAGCGCGCGGCTCACCCTGGCGATCGCGCGGCCGACGACGGTCACCACCTCGGTCTCCTCCGCCGCCCAGCCGAGCCGCGCGCGGGCGAGCGTCACCGAGGAGAGCGCGGGCAGGACCTCGACGTCGTAGCCGCGCTGGATCAGCGTCGTGCCGATGCCGGAGAGCAGCGGATCGCCGCTGGCCAGCACGCAGACGCGGCCCTCGCGCTCGGCGAGGAAACCGTCCAGAGCGGGCAACAGCGGGCTCGGCCAGGGCTCGGATTTCATCCCGGCGGGCAGGTACGCGAGCTGACGCGGAGCGCCTACGACCACGTCGGCGTTCAGGACCGCTTCCCTGGCCTGCGAGGACAGGCCGGACCAGCCGTCGGCCCCGATCCCGACGACCGTCAGGGGTGATTTTTCGCGCACCTCGGTCACGTTAGATGACGGAATTCCTATGCGATGATCGGCCGGAGGTCGTCGAGGATGAGGGAGTGCTGTGAAGCCGTACCCGTTCACCGCCGTTGTGGGGATGCCGGATCTGCGCCTGGCGCTGGTGCTTTCCTCCATCTCGCCCGCTGTCGGCGGGGTGCTGGTGCGCGGTGAGAAGGGCACGGCGAAATCCACCATGGTGCGCGCGCTGGCGGGGCTGCTGCCCGGCGTCGACGTCGTGGACGCGTGCCGGTTCTCCTGTGACCCCGTCGAGCCCGATCCGGCCTGCCCGGACGGCCCGCACGCGGAGGGCTCGCCCGCCCACCGCCGTCCCGCGCGGCTGGTGGAACTGCCGGTCGGCGCGGCCGAAGACCGCGTGATCGGCTCGCTGAACCTGGAACGCGCGCTCGCCGACGGCGTCACCGATTTCCAGCCCGGCCTGCTCGCGGCCGCGCATCGCGGGCTGCTGTACGTGGACGAGGTCAACCTCCTGCACGACCACCTGGTCGACACGCTGCTCGACGCCGCCGCCATGGGCCGCGCGACCGTCGAACGCGAGGGTGTTTCGGTGTCGCACGCGGCCCGGTTCGTCCTGATCGGCACGATGAACCCCGAGGAAGGCGAGCTGCGGCCGCAGTTGCTGGACCGCTTCGGGCTCACCGTCGAGGTCGCGTCCAGCCGGGATCCCGAACTGCGGGTCGAGGTCGTCCGGCGGCGGCTCGCCTACGAGGCGGACCCCGACGGTTTCGCCGGCCAGTACGCCGCGGCCGACGCCGAACTCGCCGCGGACATCGAGGCGGCGCAACGACTTCTGCCGTCGGTCAAACTGCCGGACGAAGCGCTGCGGCAGATCGCGGAGGTCTGCGCGTCGTTCGAGGTCGACGGGATGCGCGCGGACATCGTGACCGCGCGGACCGCGGTCGCGCACGCCGCCTGGGCCGGGCGTACCGAGGTGACCACCGACGACGTCCGGGTCGCGGCCCGGCTCGCGCTGCCGCACCGCCGTCGCCGCAATCCCTTCGACGCGCCCGGGATCTCCGAGGAGCAGCTGGAGCAGGCGTTGCAGGACGCCGAACCGGAAGGCCCCGGCCCCGACGACGACGGTCCCGGTTCCGGTGCCCCTCCTGAGGGCGGAGACGCCCCGCCGCCCTCGCAAGGTGGCCAGGAGCCGTCAGGTGGCGGGAGTGGCGGCGACCAGAAGCCGGTCGGCGCCGGGGAAGCCTTCCGTGCCAGGCGTTTCGAGGTGAAGGGCACCGGTGAGGGCGCGGCCGGACGGCGGTCGCGGGCGATCACCGACAACGGACGGACCATCGGCGTCCAGCCCGCCGGGACCAAGGACGGGCATCCGCATCTGCTCGCGACCGTGCGCGCGGCCGCGCCGCATCAGCGTTCCCGCGGCCGCAGCGGCGCCGGACTCGTGGTGCGGCCTCAGGATCTGCGGTTCGCGCGGAGGGAAGGGCGCGAGGGCAACCTGGTGCTGTTCTGCGTCGACGCGTCCGGCTCGATGGGCGCGCGGCAGCGGATGCACGAGGTCAAGACCGCCGTGCTGTCGCTGCTGCTCGACGCGTACCAGCGCCGCGACAAGGTGGGCCTGGTGACCTTCCGCGCCTCGGGCGCCGAACTCGCGCTCCCGCCCACGATCAGTGTGGACGCCGCGGCGTCCCGTTTGGACGGTCTCGCGACCGGCGGCCGGACACCGCTGGCGGAAGGACTTCTCGAAGCGGCAAGGGTTCTGCGTATCGAGGCGGTCCGTGATCCGTTGCGGCGCCCGCTGCTCGTCGTCGTCACCGACGGCCGTGCGACCAGCGGAGCCGACGCCGTCCAGCGTGCCCGTCAGGCGGCCGGGCTGCTGGCCGGGACCGTGACCTCGGTCGTGATGGACTGCGAGAGCGGGAAGATGCGCCTCGGGCTCGCCGCCGAACTGGCGGACCACCTTGGCGCGGAACACGTTCCGGTCGCCGAAGTCGCCGCCGACACCCTCGCGGGCGCCGTCCGCAGCCGTATCTCCGGAAAGGCGGCGTAATGCCACAGGGCAAACCGGAAACGGTGCCGAACGACGGTCTCACCACCCGCCAGCGGCGCAACCGCCCGCTGCTCGCCGTGCACACCGGCGAGATGAAGGGCAAGTCCACCGCCGCGTTCGGGATGGCGCTGCGCGCGTGGAACCAGGGCTGGTCGATCGGCGTGTTCCAGTTCGTGAAGTCGGCGAAATGGCGCGTCGGCGAGGAAGCCGCGTTCCGCGCGCTGGGCAAGCTGCACGAGGACACCGGCCAGGGCGGCGCCGTCGAGTGGCACAAGATGGGCGAAGGCTGGAGCTGGGCGCGTAAATCCGGTTCCGAGGAAGACCACGCCGAGAACGCGCGTGAGGGCTGGGCCGAGATCAAACGCCGTCTCGCCGCCGAGACCCACGACTTCTACGTCCTCGACGAGTTCAGCTACCTGCTCAAATGGGGCTGGCTCGAAGTGGACGACGTCGTATCGACGCTGACCGGGCGTCCCGGTCACCAGCACGTGGTGATCACCGGCCGGTACGCGCCGCCGGAGCTGATCGAGGCGGCGGACCTGGTCACCGAGATGACGAAGGTGAAGCATCCGATGGACGCCGGGCAAAAGGGCCAGCGAGGCATCGAATGGTGAACCGCGTGGTCATCGCCGCGCCCGGCTCCGGGCACGGCAAGACCACGATCGCCGCGGGCCTGATGGCGGCGTTGCGCGCGCGGGGACTGAAGGTGTCCGGGCACAAGGTCGGGCCCGACTTCATCGACCCGAGCTACCACGCGCTGGCCACCGGAGCGCCGCCGCGCAACCTCGACCCGTTCCTCCAAGGCGAGGACCGGCTGATCCCGTTGCTGCGGCACGGTTCCGCGGGTGCCGACATCGCGGTCATCGAAGGCGTGATGGGCCTGTTCGACGGGGCACTCGGCACCGAGGGGTACGCGTCGACCGCGCACGTCGCCCGGCTGCTGGACGCTCCGGTGGTGCTCGTCGTGGACGCGTCGGCAGCGTCGCGCAGTGTCGCCGCGACCGTGCTCGGATTCGCGCAGTACGACACCCGCGTCCGGCTGGCCGGTGTCATCCTCAACAAGCTGGGCTCGCAGCGGCACGCGGACGAGATCGTCACCGCGCTGGAGGCGACCGGCGTCCCGCTGCTGGGAACGTTGTACCGCAACGAAGAGATCCACGCGCCCAGCCGTCACCTCGGCCTGGTCCCGGCGGCCGAACGGGCGAGCGAGTCGGAACGGCTGCTGCCGGAGCTGGCCGCCTGGATCAGCGAGGGCGTGGACCTTGGCGCGATCGTGCAGGTGGCGCGGTCGGCTTCCCGGCTTTCGGGAGAGCCTTGGCAGCCTCCGTTCTCGTATGACGGACGCCGTACGGTGGTCGCCGCCGCGGCGGGCCCCGCGTTCACCTTCCGCTACACCGAGGCCGTCGAACTGCTCGCCGCCGCCGGGGTCGACGTCGTCGACGTGGATCCCTTGCAGGACAAGGAACTTCCCGAAGGCTGCGCCGGGTTGTACTTCGGCGGCGGCTTCCCCGAGGTGCACGCCGAAGAGCTGTCGGCGAATCTGCCGCTCCGGACGGCGATCGCGCGAGCCGTCGGCGACGGAATGCCCGTCGTGGCCGAATGCGCGGGATTGTTGTACCTGTGCCGGGACATCGACGGGACGCCGATGACCGGCGTCCTCGACGCGTCGGCCACCATGACGAAACGCGGAAAACTTGGGTACCGCAAGGCTTTCTCGCCCGCCGACAGTGTGCTCGCGGTCGCCGGGCAACGCGTCACCGGGCACGAGTTCCACCGCACGATCATCGAACCCGGCAGCGGCCCGACCCCGGCCTGGGGCTGGGACCGCACTCCGGACGGCTTCGCGTCGGCGTCCCTGCACGCGTCGTATCTGCACGTCCACTGGGCGGGGTACCCCGAACTCGCCGAGCGGTTCGCCGCCGCGGTGCGCGCCCATGGCTGACTACGACCTCTGGCACCACGGCGATCGCGAGGTCGGCGAAGGTCTCGTCGATCTGGCGGTCAATGTCCGCCTGCCTGCACCGCCCGCCTGGCTGCGCGCCGAACTGGCGGCGGCACTGGACGATCTGGCCGCCTATCCGGACGTCACCGCCGCGAGGGCCGCGGTCGCCGCCCGGCACTCGCTGCCCGAATCCCGGGTGCTGGTGACCTCCGGCGCGGCCGAGGCGTTCACGTTGCTGGCCACGGCGTTGCGGCCGTCGTACGCGGTGGTCGTGCACCCGCAGTTCACCGAACCCGAAGCCGCCCTCCGCGCGGCCGGCCACGCCGTGCACCGGGTGGTGCTGTCGCCCGACGACGGCTTCCGGCTGGGCGACGTGCCGGAAGAAGCCGATCTGGTCTTCGTCGGGAACCCCACGAACCCCACCTCCGTGCTGCATCCGGCCGCGGACCTGCTCGCGCTGGGCCGCCCGGATCGCTTGGTCGTCGTCGACGAGGCCTTCCTCGACGCCGTCCCCGGCGAGACCGAAAGCGTTGCGGGACAACCGGGTTTCGTCGTCCTCCGCAGCCTGACGAAGACGTGGGGGATCGCTGGGCTGCGTGCCGGGTACGTCCTGGCGGACGAGTCCATTGTGGACCGTTTGCGCGCCGTCCAGCCCCCGTGGTCGGTGTCGTCGCTGGCCGCCGTCGCCGTGGCGGCGTGTTGCCGTCCCGCGGCGCTGGAGGAAGCCGAGAAACTGGCCGTGGCGGCGGAAGCGGATCGGGAGTACCTGGTCTCGGGCTTGAGTGCGTTGGGTGTCGAGGTGCTGGGGGAGCCCCGGGGGCCTTTCGTGCTCGTGCGGCTCCCTGATGCCGATGTCGTCCGGGAACGGTTGCGGGAGCACGGGTTCGCCGTCCGGCGTGGGGACACCTTCCCGGGGCTGGACGCGCGGTACCTGCGGATCGCGGTGCGGGACCGGGAGACGGTGGACGCTTTCCTGGCTCACCTCCACAGTTCGATCACCGAGTAATAGCTGCTCTCGCCGAACCCGGCGGCGACGGCCCGGTCCAGAAGTTCCTTGTTGCGGACCGGGATCTCGGTGTCGACGCCCTGCTCCTGGCTGGTTCCGATGATGTGCTTCAGTGTCGTGACGTTCATTTCCAGCGAACCGGCGTCACCGGGGTACACGCCTTCGTCGATGGTGGGCGCCTCCGCCTTGATGATCTGTCCGATCACCGCGGGCAGGAACCAGTCGACGGCGAGCTTCGTGAATTCGGCCGCCGGGACCCCGGCACTGCCGACCAGCGCGGCGGCGTGGAGGAAACCGTTCATCGACGAGTACATCATGCTCAGCAACGCGGTGTTGTACAGCACGGCGAGGCCGGCTTCCGTGCCGAGATGGACCGGATCACCCAGACCGGCCAATGTCTCCTTGTATTCCTCGAAAACCTCGGCGGAACCGCTGTAGAGGAAGACCGAGCCGGGGTGGCCGACCATCGCGGGGGGAACCATGATGGCGCCGTCGAGATAGCCCGTTCCGTGTCGCTCGGCCCATCGGAGAGCTTCGTTCGCCTCCTTCGGCGTGCCGGAATTCAGGTTCACCACTACGCGGCCGCGCAAGGCTTCCCGCGCGGGGCCGAGCGCGGAGTAAAGCGCGTCGTAGTCGGCGAGGCAGACCACGAGCAGACGGCTCGCGGACACCGCGTCCACGATGTCGTCCGCCTGCCGCGCGCCTTTCGCCACCAAGGGGGCGGCCTTGCCGGGGGAGCGGTTCCACACGGTCACGTCGTGACCGCGGTCGAGCAGGGCGGCGGCGAGCGCGGAGCCCATCGGGCCGAGCCCGGCGACGGTCACCGGGAGGTTCTGATCGGTCATGGGGCAAGGCTAAAGTCTCTCATCGATGTGAGAGTCAACTCCTGATCGTGTAATGGTTGTTCTCATGCGGATCGGTGAGCTGGTGCGGCGGACGGGCGTGCGGGAACGGTTGCTCCGCTATTACGAGGAACAGGGCCTCCTGCATCCGGTGCGAAGGCCGAGTGGTTACCGCGAATATTCGGAAGCGGATGTCGCGCGGGTGCGCAACATCCGCACCCTGCTGTCCGCGGGGCTGGGCACCGCGACCATCGCCGGCGTGCTGCCGTGCATGGTCGATCTGGGGGACGGCCTGGCGCCCGCCTGCGTCGATCTGCTGCCCGAGCTGTACCGGGAGCGGGACCGGATCACCGCGGCGATCGACGAGATGACGGCGACGCGGAAGGTGCTGGACGGCATCATCGCGGCGACCGTCCCGCATGCCGACGAAGTCGCCGAGGCACTGGCTCGTGAGCGGTAAGGGCGGTCATGGAGAAGTAAGGCAATGTGGCGTGTTCGGTACAGGGGGTCGTGAGTGGCCAGTGTCGTTGGAACGACCCGAAACACTTACGACCAACCAGGCCCTCGAAGTGGTTGGATGAACCGGTGAACTTCGTGATCGGCGTCTTCGATCTCTTCGCCTACACCATCCCCGGCGCGCTGTACGTCGCGTTCTTCGGCTATCTCGGGGCGAAGCTCCACATCCTGACGGCGGCGAGCATCGGCGGCGTGCCGACCGTGGTGCTGGTCGTCGTGATCGTGGTGCTCAGCTTCCTGCTGGGCTATCTGGCCTATCCGCTCGGGGAAGCGCTGGAGCGGATCGTGCCGCGCAGGCGGAACCGGGACGCGGCCGCGGAGTTCGTGCGCCGGATGCCCACGGCCGAGGGGCGCGCGTTCCTGAAGGAGAACACGCATCTCTTGCTATGCGCGCTGCAACTGCACGACAAGGAGGTCGCGGCCGACGTCACGCGGCTGCGCGCGTCCGGGCTCAAGGTGCGCAACTGCGCGCCGCCGCTGCTGTTCGGCGCCGTCGCGGCGATCGTCGACATCTTCGCGGGCAAGCACCCGTTCGTCGCCGCCGTGATCGCCGCGCTGCTGTTGTCCGCTTCGCTCACTTTGGTTTCCCAGGGCCGCAAGCTCGGCCTCTGGGCCGGGATGAAGACCCTCGAACTGTGCTTCTGGCTGCCGGAGATCGACGAGAAACTGGCGACGGACAAGCCCGCTTGACCGGGGTCGCTTCAGAACGGATCGGTATTACCTGCCTGCGCCTGACCCGCACGAGGACGATGGTTGCGTGGGCGTCGGAGTTGACGATGTAGGAATTGGGACGTTGAGTGTCCCGATTCCTACATCGTCGCGGGGGAGACCAGGCTCTGAGACAACGCCCGACCAGGCGCCTGTTCTCCAATGTCGCGAAGGCCACTTTCGCAGCATCCGCAGTCGGCCTGCCGGAGATCGACGAGAAACTGGCGGCTCCTCAGAACGACGAAGCCAGCAAGGCCCCCGCGACGGCGACCTCGACGCAACCCCCGAGCACGTCCCCGGTCACCCCGCCCAGCCGCTGAACGCACCGCGCCAGCAGCGCCGACGCGGCCAGGTAACCCAGCGCCACGGCGATCAACCCTTGCCACCACGGCAGCACCAGTGCCGCCGCGCCCGCCAGTACGGCGAAGACCACGGCCGCCGCCCACACCGGCACCGAACCGGCGACGGTCGCGCCCAGCCCTTCCGGCCGGGCCGACGGGACACCGCGCGCACAGCACAGCGACAGCACCCCGCGTCCGGCGATGACCGCGACCGCGGCCGCCGCGATCCCGTGCCCGGCCGAGATCGCCCCGGCCAGCGCACCGGCCTGGACGAGCAGCACCAGCACCAGGGTCGCGATCCCGGTCGGCCCGGAATCCCCGCGCCGCATGACTTCCAGCGCCCGCGCGCGGTCGTACGACGCGCCGAGCCCGTCGGCCGTGTCGGCGAGCCCGTCGAGATGGAGCCCGCGGCTGCCGAGCGCCACCGCGCCCAGCGCGAGCGCCGCCGACGCGAATGCGGGCAGGCCGATCAGCTCACCCAGGAACACGATCACCGCGGCGACGGCCGCGAGCGGCACGACGGCCAGCGGGCCGAGCACCATCGCCCCGCCCGCCACCCGCCGGTCGATCACTCCCGGCGTCGGCACCCGGACCGTGGTCAGGGTGCCGACGGCCATCTTCAGCGCGTCGGCGATCAAGCCAGATCCGCCAGCAGACCCATGTCCGCGAGGATCGCCCGCGCCGCCCTCAGCACCGGGACCGCCTGAACCGCACCACTGCCCTCGCCCAGCCTCAGCCCGAGGTCGAGGATCGGCTCCAGGTCAAGCGCCTTCAACGCGTACGCCTGCGACGGCTCGGTCGAACGGTGCCCGGCCAGCCACCACCGCTCCGCCCCCGGCGCGATCTCGCGGGCGACGAGCGCCGCGGCCCCGGAGAACACGCCGTCGAGCAGCACGGGCACCCCGCGGACCGCCGCCTGCACGAGAAAGCCCGCCGTCGCGGCGAGACAGGCGCTGCCGAGCGAGGTCAGCAACGCGAAGGGGTCTTTCACCGCACCGGCCCTGATCAACGCGGCCTCGACGACCGCGAGCTTCCGCGCGCGCCCGTCCTCGTCGATCCCGGTGCCCGTGCCGACGACGTCTTCCGGGAGCAGGCCGAGCAGCGAGGCGACCACGGCCGCGCAGATCGTCGTGTTGCCGATCCCCATGTCGCCGGGGACGAGCAGATCCGCGCCGCCGTCGATCTCCTCGTCCGCGATCGCCAGCCCGTGCTCGAACGCCGCCCGCGCCTCGCCCTCGGCGAGCGCGTCCTCGACGTCGATCGCGCCGGAACCCCGCCGGACCTTGTGCGCGGTGACCTCCGCGGGCACGTCCGCGCCGTCCCAGTCCACGGCGATGTCCAGCACGCGCACCTTCGCCCCGGCCAGCCCGGCCAGCACGCTGACGCCGCTCTTCCCGGCGAGGAACACCCGGACCATCGCCGCGGTCACCTCGCGCGGATACGCCGACATCCCGGAAACCCCGTGGTCCCCGGCGAAGACGACGACCCGGACGTCGTCGAGCGGCCGCGGCGGGACGGCACCGTGTGCCGCGCTGAGCCACGCGGCCAGGTCTTCGAGCCGTCCGAGGGAACCGAGCGGCTTGACCAGACCGTCCAGTCTGGCGCGCGCGGCGGCTTCGGCGGCGGCGTCCGGGGTGGCGATACGCATAGGACTCCTAAGGCAGGTCGAGCATCCGTCCGGCCACGACCAGCACGGTCCGGTCGGACACGGCGGACACCCGGTTGTTCAACGCGCCCAGCACATCACGGAAAACGCGTCCGGACACCGTCGCGGGCACCACACCGCTGCCGACCTCGTTGCTGACCGCGATCACCGGCACGTCCGCCTGCTCCCACGCGGCCAGGAAATCCTCCAGCCGGTCGTCGAGCCGCCGTTCCCAGCCCTTGCGCTGGTCCCAAGCGCCGACCTCGTCGAGCACCCGGCTGATCCACGTGCCGAGGCAGTCGATCAGCAGCGGATGCGTCGCCGTCCGCAGCACCGTGGCCAGGTCGGTGGTCTCGACCGTCTTCCAGTGGCTCGGCCGCCGCGCGCGGTGCGCGGCCACCCGGGCGGCCCATTCGGGATCTTCGGCGCTCGGCGGCAGCCCGGGCGCGACGTAGGTCAGGTGCGGGTGACGGGACGCGAGCCGCTCGGCGTGGTGTGACTTCCCAGAGCGGACGCCGCCCAGTATCAGCACCTTGCCGTCGTCGCGCGAATAGCGGCGAAGTGCCCGCGCGAGGGTCTCCAGGACCCTCGCGAGGCGATGCGTCAGCTTGGTCATACCCCGCATTCTCGTGCACGCGCTACCGTTCGCCACGTGCCACTCCGACAAGCCGCCACCGCAGCCGGACTCGTGACCGGTTACGTCGCCGACGCCGTGTTCGGAGATCCACGGAAGTGGCATCCGGTCGCGGGGTTCGGCCGCGCCGCGCAAGCCCTCGAACAGCGGGTTTACGCCGATTCGAAGGTGCGGGGCGCCGCCTACACCGCGGCCTGCGCGGGCACCGTCACCGGATTGGGGGTCGCGGCCCAGTTCCTGACCCGGAAGCGTCCATTCGCGAGGTTCGCGCTCACCGCGGCGTCCACGTGGGTGGTTCTGGGCGGCAAGGGCCTCGCGGCGGAGGGCACGCGCATGGCCCACTTGCTCGACGACGGCGACCTGCCCGGAGCCCGGCGCCGCCTTTCGCATCTGTGCGCCCGCGACGCCACCGGCCTCGACACCGAGCAGCTCGCGCGCGCCACCACCGAGTCCATCGCCGAGAACACCTCCGACGCGGTCGTCGCGCCGTTGCTGTGGGGCGCGGTCGCCGGGATCCCCGGCTTGCTGGGCTACCGCGCGCTCAACACGCTCGACGCGATGGTCGGCTACCGATCGCCGAAGTACGCGAACTTCGGCTGGGCGTCGGCGCGGACCGACGACCTGGCGAATCTGGTGCCGTCCCGGGTCGGTGCGGCGCTCACCGTGGCGTCGGCGCCGCTGGCCGGCGGCTTCGCCAAACCCGCGTTCCGGATCTGGCGCCGCGACGGGAAGCGTCATCCGAGCCCCAACGCGGGTCAGGTCGAGGCCGCCTTCGCCGGCGCGCTCGGGATCAAGCTGGGCGGCACGAACAGCTATGGCGGCCGCACCGAACGCCGCGGCGTCCTCGGCGACGGCCGCGAGCCGGAGCCGGTGGACGTGCGCCGCGCGGTCCGGCTGTCGAGGGCGGTCGGGCTCGCCGCGCTCGCCGTCGCGGTGGTGGTGTCGCGGTGAGCGGCCTGCTCGTCGCGGGGACGACGTCGGACGCGGGCAAGAGCCTGGTCACCGCCGCGTTGTGCCGCTGGCTCGCGCGCCGGGGCGTGCGGGTCGCGCCGTTCAAGTCCCAGAACATGTCGAACAACTCGATGGTGTGCGCGGACGGCGCCGAGATCGGCCGCGCGCAATGGCTCCAGGCGCGCGCTGCCCGTGTCGAACCCGAAGCCGCGATGAATCCGGTGCTGCTGAAACCCGGGAGTGATCGCCGCAGCCACGTCGTCGCGCTCGGGAAACCGTTCGGCACGCTGGAAGCGGGGGAGTACGCGACGGGCCGGGCCGGGCTCGCCGAGATCGCCTTCGACACGTTCTCTGCGCTGCGAAGGCGTTTCGACGTCGTGCTGTGCGAAGGCGCGGGAAGCCCGGCCGAGATCAACCTGCGCGAAGGCGACTACGTCAACATGGGGCTGGCGCGGCGTTTCGGCCTGCCCGTGGTCGTCGTCGGCGACATCGACCGCGGCGGGGTCATGGCCGCGATGTTCGGCACCCTCGCCCTGCTGTCCGCCGAAGACCAGGCGCTGGTTTCGGGCTGGCTGGTCAACAAGTTCCGCGGTGACGTGGGCCTGCTGCGGCCGGGGCTGGAGACGCTGGAGAAGCTCACCGGCCGCGAGGTCTTCGGCGTGCTGCCCTGGCTCGACCAGGTGTGGATCGACTCGGAGGACGCGCTGGCCGCCGCGGGGTGGGGTGCCTCCGGCGGGTCGCTGCGGGTCGCCGTCGTGCGTTTCCCGCGGGCCTCCAACGCGACCGACGTCGACGCGCTCGCCGCCGAGCCCGGCGTCTCGGTCGCGCTGACCGCCGATCCGGACACGGTCGGGTCCGCCGACGTGGTGATCCTGCCGGGTTCCCGCGCGACCGTGGACGATCTGGCGTGGTTGCGGGCGCGTGGCCTGGCGGACGCCGTGCGCACACGGGCCGAGGCGGGCCGTCCGGTGCTGGGGATCTGCGGTGGTTACCAGATGCTGGCCGCCGAGATCGAGGACGACGTCGAATCGGGCGCCGGAACGGTTCCCGGTCTCGGCCTGCTGCCGACGCGTGTCTCGTTCAGTGCCGACAAAGTGCTGGCCCGGCCGACGGGTTCGTGGCGCGGGCAATCCGTGGAGGCGTACGAGATCCACCACGGCACCGTGACCGCCACCGGCCCCGCCGAGTCCTTTTTGGACGGATATCGGCGAGGTGCGGTGTGGGGAACGATGTGGCACGGTGCGTTCGAGAACGACGGTTTCCGGCGCGCGTGGCTGGGCGAAGTGGCGGACTGGTCACCGGCCGCCGGGGCACCGGGGTTCGGCGCGCTGCGGGAGAGCATGCTCGACAGGCTCGCCGACGCCGTCGAAGAGCACGTCGACACCGCCCGGCTCCTGCGCCTGATCGAGGACGGTGCCGACGGCTCCCTGCCTTTCGTGCCGCCCGGCGTCTAGGCCCGCACGGCTTCCTCGTGCTTCAAAGCCTTCTCCGCCAAAGCGCCGAAGGCCAGCCCGAGCGCGGTCCACAGCACCACCTGCGTGCCGACCGACGCCAGCCGGAAGGTCCACAGCGTGGAACCCGGGAACCCGTCGGGCACCTCGTCGATCGACGGCAGCAGCGCCGCCGCCACCGAGATCAGCACGATGTACCCGCCCGCGGCGAGCAGGCCGCCGCGCCAGGCGCCGAGCTTGTCGGCCAGCTTCCGCCCGAACGCCGCGGCGAGGATGCCGACCAGCAGCGAAAGCGCGACGAAGCCGAAGTACAGCGAAGTCCGGCTTCCGATCGTGCCCGCCTGGCCGACCGCGGGCGGATTCCCCGGGTATTTCAGGAACGGCACCAGGAACACGACCACGAAGGCGCCGCCCGCGAGCAGCGCCGCGGTCACCCGCGGCCGCAGTGTGCCGAGGCGGCCGTAGGTGAAGGCGAACGCGAGCGAGAACAGCCCGCCGACCGCGACGCCGTACAGGCCGACGCCGGTCAACAGACCGACGGTGCTCTGCACACCACGCGTGACGAGCTCTTCCTCGGCCTCGGCGGGGGCGTGTTCGTGGGCACCCGGAGCACTGTGGGAATGCGCGGCCGTGCCTTCGAGACCGATGGCGGTCTCGACCGAAGGCTCACCGAAGAAGTACGCGAAAAGGGTCGCCAGGACACCGGCGACCAGGCCCGCGAACATGCCGCGGACCAGCAAGGTCCTCATCATGGGGCGCTTGCCCGCCTAGTGGCAGGGGAAGGCCAGCAGGTGCCGGCCGTCGTGGACGAACTCGTGGACGTACGAGTTCGCGAACACCGACACCGCGCCCTGCTCGGCGCTGATGAAGTACAGGGTGATCAGCGAAAGGAGGATGACGAGCACCGCCCAGGGCAGGATCTCGCGGACGGGGATCCGGACGGGGACGGGAACTGCGGCTACCGCTTCGGACATGGCGGTGGGACCTCCTCGGGCTAGCGCGGCCTCTTCAGGGGTGTCACGACGGCTCCGGGTCTGGCTTCCCCGATGACTCGGGGTCACAGTGGCGCGACCGCGCGGATTCTCACCGCGTTCCGGGTGCCGTCGTCTGGCCGACCGAGCGTAGGTCGCCACGAAGCGTCCGGTCAATGTGACGGAACCCGATCGGCCCAGGCTCGTTACGTCACGGGCATCCACCGATCGGTTGATGGGGGCTCCACCATCGACAGCCTCAGCCGTGGCCACGCGGTTGATTCGGCGGACCCGCGCCGCGCGGGATGGTCTTCGTATGGCAATCATCGAGGTGGAAGACCTCGTCAAACGCTACGGCGACCACACCGCGGTGGACGGGGTCGGTTTCGCCGTCGAGCAGGGCGAGATCTTCGGAATCCTAGGCCCCAACGGGGCAGGCAAGACCACGACGGTCGAGTGCGTCGAAGGGCTGCGCGTCCCGGACGGCGGCACCATCCGGGTCTGCGGGATCGACCCGCGAAGCGAAACCGGCGAGCTGCGGCAGCTGCTCGGCGCGCAGCTGCAGGAAAGCGAGCTGCCGGACAAGCTGAAGGTCGGCGAGGCGATGGAGCTGTACGGCTCCTTCTACCGCGAACCGGCCGACTGGCGGGAACTTCTCGGCATCCTCGACCTGACCGACAAGATCGGCACCCAGTTCCGCAGGTTGTCCGGTGGGCAGAAACAGCGGCTGTCGATCGCGCTCGCGCTGATCGGCAACCCGAGGGTGGCGGTCCTCGACGAGCTCACCACCGGCCTTGACCCGCAGGCGCGCCGTGACGCGTGGGGCCTGATCGAGCGCGTCCGCGACCGCGGCGTGACGATCCTGCTGGTCACGCATTTCATGGAGGAAGCGGAACGACTGTGCGACCGGATCGCGGTGATCGACTCCGGCCGCGTCGTCGCGCTCGACACCCCGGCCGGGCTGGTCGCCGGCGTCGACGACCGGCAACGCATCCGGTTCCGTCCGTCCGCCCCGCTGGACCACTCCGTGCTGACCGCGCTGCCCGAGGTCGCCTCGGTCGACCGCGCGGGCGACCAGCTCGTCGTGACCGGCACGGGCGACCTGCTGCTCGCCGTCACCACCGTGCTCGCCCGCAACCAGGTCACCGCGGCCGGCCTGCGGGTCGAGCAGGCGTCGCTGGACGACGCGTTCGTCGCGCTCACCGGCCGCACCATCGACTCCTGAGGAGAACACCATGTCCGCCCTCGCCCGGCTCACCGTCGCCGAGACCAAACTCTTCTTCCGCGAGCCGATGCTCGTGTTCTTCGTGCTCGCGTTCCCGCCGCTCCTGCTCGTCGTCCTCGGCGCGTTCCCCGCGCTGCGAGAACCCAGCGCGGACCTCGGCGGCGCCAGGGCGATCACCCTGTACCTGCCGATCATCGTCACGATGGGCCTCGCCCTGTTCGCGCTCAACAGCGTGACCCAGCTGCTCGCCACCTACCGGGAGAAAGGCGTGCTGCGGCGGATGCGGACCACCCCGGTCGAACCGCACGTCCTGCTGGGCGCGCAGCTGCTGATGTCCACGATCATGTCCGTGGCGACGATGCTGGTCCTGCTGGCCATCGGCAGGGTGCTGTACGACGTGGGCCTGCCCCGGCAGCTGCCCGCGTACCTCATCGCCTACCTGCTGACGGCGCTCGCGATGTTCGCGATCGGCCTGCTGGTCGCCTCTGTCGCGCCGACCGGGAAGAGCGCGGGCGCGATCGGGACCCTGCTGTTCTTCCCGATCCTGTTCTTCGCCGGTCTCTGGGTGCCGCGCGCCGAGATGAACGACGTCCTGCGGAAGATCAGCGACTTCACCCCGCTGGGCGCGGGCGTGCAATCATTGCAGGACGCCGCCGCCGGTCACTGGCCGCAACCACTGCAGGTGGCGGTCTTGCTGGGGTGGACGATCGTGGCAGGCGGGCTGGCCGCCCGGTACTTCCGCTGGGAGTGATTCGTGGGCATCGAAGCGGAGCTGCGTGCGGAGTCCGACCACTGGGAACGGGTCGAGACGACGGTCTTCAAGGTCCTTCCGTACGTCCTGCTGGCGATCGGCGTCCTCATCTCGGTGCTGCTGCCGATCTGGCGGGTGCCGGTGCACCTCCCGGCCGTGCTCGCGCTTTCGGCCGGGATCCTGGCCTGGTCCTTCTGGTTCCACACGCTCCACCCGGAATGGCACCGGAACGGGCCGCTGATGGGCCTGTACTACACGGGGCTGATGGCGCTGACGGCCTGCCTGGTCGCGGTCGCGCCGTGGTACGGCCTGTTCGCCTTCATCGGCTATCCCCAGGCGTTCCACTACCTGAAAGGCCGCTGGCGGTACGTCGGGGTCGCCGCCACGTCCGTGATCTCGGCGGTGGCGTACCTGGGTGGGCTGGCCGGGATCCAGGAAGAGGACATGTGGGTGGCGTGGGCGGCGCTCAGCGTGATCATCACCGTGCTGTCCGGCGCCTTCTCCCGCATCGCCGAGCAGTCGGACCAGCGCAATCTCAAACAGAAGCAGGCGCTCACCGAACTGCACGAGGCGAACACCAGGCTGGAGGCGGCGCTGGAGGAGAACGCCGGCCTGCACGCCCAGCTGCTGGTCCAGGCCAGGGAAGCCGGGGTGCTCGACGAGCGGCAGCGGATCGCCAGGGACATCCACGACACCCTGGCCCAGGGGCTGGCAGGCATCCTCACCCAGCTCCAGGCCGCCGAGCAGACCCTGGACGAGCCCTCGGTGCCGCACCGGCACGTGACGAACGCGATGAACCTCGCGAGGGAAAGCCTGACCGAGGCACGCCGGACGGTGCACGCGGTGCAGCCGGAGCCGCTCGCCGAGGGCAGGCTCCAGGACGCGATCGGCGAGGTGACCCGACGCTGGTCGGAGGTGAACCACATCGAGGCGGTGCTGACCACCACCGGCGATCCCCGGCCCATGCACGCCGATGTCGAGGTGACGCTGCTCCGGGCCGCGCAAGAAGCGCTGGCCAACGTGGCCAAGCACGCGAAGGCCGGCCGAGTCGGCCTGACCCTGTCGTACATGGAGGATCTGGTGACGCTCGACGTGCGTGACGACGGCGTGGGCTTCGAGCCGACAGCCAAGCGCGCCAACGGTTCCGCCGACGGCGGGTTCGGGCTGGCCGGGATGCGGCAGCGTGTGCAGCGCCTCGCCGGCCGCCTCGACATCGAGTCGGAGCCGGGCGGGGGCACCGCGCTCTCGGCGTCCGTCCCGGCGATCCCGGCCGGGGCCGAGCGGTGATCTCGCTGCTGATCGTCGACGACCATCCCGTGGTGCGGGACGGGCTGCGGGGCATGTTCAGCGCCGACCCGCGCTTCGAGGTCCTCGGTGAGGCCGGGGACGGCGAGGAGGCCATCGCCGCCGGGGTGAAGCTCCGGCCCGACGTGATCCTCATGGATCTGCGGATGCCGCGGATCGACGGCGTCACCGCCATCGAGGAGCTGGCGAAACGCGGGGTGACCTCGCGGATCCTCGTGCTCACCACCTACGACACGGACAGCGATGTGCTGCCCGCCATCCAAGCCGGTGCCACCGGATACCTGCTGAAGGACGCGCCGAGGGACGAACTGTTCCGTGCGGTGGAGGCGGCCGCGGAGGGGAAGGCGATGCTTTCCCCCTCCGTCGCGACCCGGTTGATGGGGCAGATGCGGCAGCCGGCCTCAGGTCCGCTCTCACAGCGTGAACTGGAAGTCCTGGAACTGATCGCCCAGGGCACGACGAACCGCGAGGCCGCGAAGAGGCTGTTCATCAGCGAAGCGACGGTGAAGACACACCTGCTGCACGTCTACGCGAAACTCGGCGTCAACGACCGGGCGGCCGCCGTGGCCACGGCGTTCTCCCAGGGGTACCTGACCCCGCGCGGCTGACGGAGCCCTGCCGTCCATGGTGGGGCGCATGCCAAAATCCAGCCATGACACCTGCGGTGGCGGCACTCGATGTCGGCGGAACGTCCATCAAGGCGGCCTTGTACGACGCGGACCTGAAGGACCTCGCCAGCCTGCGCGAGCCGACGGCGCGCGGGGCGGACGGCGAGGCACTCGCCGATCAGGTCGCGCGGATCGTCGAAACGCTGGGCAAGCAGGCAGGGACCGGTACGCCGGACGCCGTCGGCGTGGTCATCCCCGGCATCGTCGACGAGGTCGAGCGGGTGGCCCGGTTCTCGGCGAACCTCGACTTCCGGAACGTGCCGTTCGGCGAGATGCTCGACAGCAGGCTCGGCCTGCCGTTCGCGTTCGGGCACGACGTCCGCGCGGGCGGGCTCGCGGAATTCCGGGTGGGCGCGGGCAAGGGCTGCACCGACGCCGCCTTCATCCCGGTCGGCACCGGGATCGCGGCCGCGCTCCAGCTCGACGGGCGGCTGTACGCCGCGGGCGGGCAAGGCGGCGAGATCGGGCATATCGACGTCGGCCACCGGCTGCCGTGCGGTTGCGGCGCGACCGGATGCCTCGAAGCGATCTCTTCCGCTTCGGCCATCGCCCGCCGCTACAGCGAGCACACCGGGCGGCCCGCCGAAGGCGCCGAGCAGGTGGTCGACGCCGCCCGCCACGGTGACGAGGCCGCGATCTCCGTGGTCAACGACGCGCTCGAGGGGCTCGGCCACGGCATCAAGACCCTGGTCACCCTGCTCGCGCCCGAAGTCGTCGTCCTCGGCGGCGGTCTGTTCACCGCGGGCGACTACGTCCTCGAGCCGGTGCGGGCCTGGCTGGCGGCGAACCTGCAGTTCCAGCGGATGCCCGAGCTGCGGATCGCGCGCCTCGGCGACGAGGCGGGCAGGCTCGGCGCGGCGCTGCTGGCGCTGGACCGGCTCAGTGTCTGATGGTGAACCCGCGTCCGCGATCGACGTCGGCAGGACGCTGCCTGGTCAGCCACCTGCGGATGGCGGTCAGGGCGTCCTGCCACCGCGATAGCGGGGCCTTCGGCCGAGGCGGGTTCACGCGTACGGTTCTGATCGCGGATCCTCTCCCGCTTCGCCGATCGGCTCAAGCCTTGACCACCCGCACGCCTTCCTCTTCGAAGGCGTGCACCCGCGCGGGATCGGCGCGGCCGTCGGTGACGAGCACGTCGACGTCGGCGGTCGCGCAGATCTTCGCGAAGGCGTGACCGCCGAGCTTCCCGCTGTCGGCGAGCACGACGACCTGCCGGGCGCGGGCCGCCATCAGCCGGTTCGTGTTCGCGTCGCCCTCGTGATGCGCCTGCGCGCCGTGCACCGGGTCGAAGGCGTCGACGCCGAGGAACACCAGATCCAACGAGATCTGGTCGAGGAACAGCTGCGACAGCGGACCGGACAGGTCGAACGACTGCTGCCGCGCGACCCCGCCGGTCACCACGATCTTGATATTGGGCCGCACGGCGAGTTCGTGGGCGATGTTGAGCGCGTTCGTCACCACGGTCAGCGACGGCCCGCCGGTCGGCTCGCTCATGTCCGGGCGGGTCGCGAGCGCGCGGCCGACCTCGGTGCTCGTGATGCCGCCGTTGAGCCCGACCACCATGCCCGGATCGACCATCCTGGCCGCGGCGGCGGAGATCCGTTGCTGTTCCGGCGCGTTGCGCGCGGCCTTGTGCCGCAACGGAAGGTCGTAGGCGACATTGCTCGCGACGGCGCCGCCGCGGGTGCGGACCACGAGATTGCGGCCCGCCAGATGATCGAGGTCCCGGCGGATCGTCGCGGGGGAGACACCGAGTTCGCCCGCCGAAACCTCGACGTCGACTTTTTCCCGCTCTCCCACCATGTCCAATAAAGCCGTCAGCCGTTCATGCCGATTCATCACCAGCTCCCTCCCCGAAGCGCGATGTCGCTTACCGCACCGGACAAAGTACTACGCGTCGCGATACGGCCGGAGAGAAGCGGCGGATTTCGGGCGCCGGGAAGAAAGGGCGGAGTGAACGGGCGCCGGCCACCCCCAGTGTGACCGGCGCCCGCCCGGCGGCCGGTACGCCCAGGACCGGCCCGTTTCGCAGGCTATCGCCGCCGACTCCGGACTGATATCCGCTTTACGCCCGTTCCGGTGACGTTCAGCGGATAACGCGTCAGCCCTTGCCGCCGAGTCCGCGCAGGAAGGCGAGTGACGGCATGAAGAAGTAGTCGCCACCCTTCAGCGTCACCGCCTGCGGGATCGGATCCGCGGTCACCGTCCGCGTGCCCGCCCATTCCGCGGTGTAGACGGATTCCGGGCGCGGGCCCTGGCCGATGACCGGATCGAGACCCGGCGGCTTGACCCCGTCGGCCGGGATCGGGAAGCCCGGGTTGTTCGACCAGTTCTGCTGCGTGAACTCGAACTGGTCGCCCAGCGCCGAATTGAACGCCATGAACAGCAGGCCGACCCCGCCGCTGGGCCGGGCGGACGGCGGCAGATCGGCGTTCGGATCGTCGGCCCGTTCGCCGTAGGGCACACCCCGCCGGGCCATCAGGTGCAGGCGTTCCTGCGGCGGTGGTTCCGCGCCGCCGCTGCCGCGCGGATTCGTCTTCCGGATGTGCGCCTGGAAGGGGCATTTCGCGCCGGTGATGTCGCTTCCGTAGTCGAAATTGTTCGGTACCGGGCTTTCCGCGCCCTCTTCCCGTTGCGCGGTCAACGGCGTGCCGTCCTCGAACCGGCCGACGATCATCGCGCCCGCCCGTTCCCGGTCTTCGCCGACGAGGCCCAATTGATCCGCCAGCGCCTCTTCCGACAGCTTGAATCGCCGCACGTTCTGTTCCAATTTTCGGAAAACGAAGTAGCTGCCGAAATGGACTTCGGGATCGGGAGCCGCGTGGTCCGGAACGAGCACCTGGTTCAGCGGGGCGCTCGGATCCCAGACGCTGATGCCGTCCGTTCCCGTCTTTTCCGCATGGATGTCCTCGACCAGGAAGAGCGGCTGGCTCCGGCCGTCGACGTAACCGAAATGCTCGATCCCGTCGCCATTGGCGTTCACGCGGCCGAATCCGGTTTCCTCGGCGACGACGGAAACGGTCGGCGGAATCAGCGCGAGAACCGCGTTCCGGCGCGCGGTCATCGGAGCGTCGGCGCCGTCGCCGATGATGACGACGGCGTGGATCTCGTCGTGGTATCCGCTGTCGAACGTGGAGCGCGGCGGGTCGTTCAGCTTCTCGCGGGTCTCCTGCGCGCGCATACCCAGGAGGAAGGAATCATCTTGCGGTGCCTCGATTTTCAGGAACCGGTAGCCCGCCGCGGTCAGCCCGGTGCCGACGTAGGGCGTCCCCTTCACGCCTTCGGTCTTGAAGCGCTCGACCTCGGTCAGGTGGGTCTTCGCGGACTTCATCAGCGGGACGAGCGAGGCGAGGAACTTCATCGCGCTCCCGGGCTCCGAAAAACGGAGGAAAAGCGCGGAAAAATGGTCCCGTGCGTGCGCTTTCAGGATGTTCGGCTGTAGTTCTTCGAGCATTTTCGCGGCATCGCCGGTGGCGGTCTTCCATTCCAGCGGCACGGTCAGATCGACGGACATGTCAAGGAACCCCCTCCTTGGGAACCGTCCGGCGGCCCCGGCAGGTCTTGCCGGTCCCCGCCGCCGTACGGGACTTACCCCTTGATACAACCGATACCGAAACCTTGCTGTCATCACCCGCAAGTACACTCTTCCGGCGGTTCTTTCACTCGAAAGAACCAATGCTCTGCTCACTCCCCGCGTTTAGTCCTCTGCTTGCGGTGGTTGCACGCGCAACTACCACATTCAGAGGACTAAACGCGGCGGGGTAGGCGCGACGCCGAGCGCGTGAAGGCCCCCTTCCCTCGGCTCAGCCGAGGGAAGGGGGCCTTCACGCGCGAAAACGGCCTAGGTGAGCGGCCGGTCGGTCGGAGCGATCGGGGCGGGCAGCACGTCCCGTCCGGTGAGGAACGCGTCCACCCCGGCCGCGGCGGACCGGCCTTCGGCGATCGCCCACACGATGAGCGACTGGCCGCGGCCCATGTCGCCCGCCACGAACACGTTGTCGACGCTGGTCTTGAACGCCTTGTCGCGGGCGACGTTGCCCCGCTGGTCCAGCTCGACGTCGAGCGACTCCAGCAGGCCTTCCCGCTCGGGGCCGACGAAGCCCATCGCGAGCAGCACCAGCTGCGCGGGCAGTTCGCGCTCGGTGCCTTCCACGGGGACGAACTTGCCGCCCTCGTTGCGCACCTCGACCAGCTTCAGCGCCCGCACCCGGCCGTCGGCGTCCGCGACGAACTCCTGGGTGTTGACCGAGTACAGCCGCTCGCCACCTTCCTCGTGCGCGGACGAGACGCGGTAGATCATCGGGTACGTCGGCCACGGGTGCGCGTCGGACCGCGAAAGCGGCGGCTTCGGCATGATCTCCAGCTGCGTCACCGATTTCGCGCCCTGGCGGTGCGACGTCCCGACGCAGTCCGCGCCGGTGTCACCGCCGCCGATGACCACGACGTCGAGGCCCTCGGCGCTGATCGGCGAGACGTCCAGCTCACCGGCGGCGACGCGGTTGGCGTGCGGCAGGAACTCCATCGCCTGGTGGATACCGGCGTGCTCGCGGCCGGGGATCGGCAGGTCGCGCCACGCGGTCGCGCCGCCGGCGAGGACGACGGCGTCGTAGGACGACTTCAGTTCCTCGACGGTGAGGTCGACGCCGACGTTCACCGAAGTCCGGAATTCCGTGCCCTCGGCGCGCATCTGGTCCAGACGGCGGTCGAGCCGGTGCTTCTCCATCTTGAACTCGGGGATGCCGTAGCGCAGCAGCCCGCCGATCTTGTCGGCCCGCTCGAAGACCACGACACTGTGGCCCGCGCGCGTGAGCTGCTGCGCCGCGGCGAGTCCCGACGGGCCGGATCCGACCACCGCCACCTTCTTGCCAGTGAGCGCCACCGGCTTCTGCGGCGTGACCCAGCCTTCCTCGAAGGCCCGGTCGATGATCGAGATCTCGACCCGCTTGATGGTGACGGGATCGTCGTTGATCCCGAGCACACACGCCGTCTCGCACGGCGCCGGGCAGAGGGTCCCGGTGAACTCCGGGAAATTGTTGGTCGCGTGCAGCCGCTCGGCCGCGTCGCGCCAATCGTCGCGCCAGGTCAGCGTGTTCCACTCGGGAATGAGGTTCCCGAGCGGGCAGCCCTGGTGACAGAACGGGATACCGCAGTCCATGCAGCGCCCGGCCTGCTTCTGCAGCTTCGACGTCGCGAAGTCCTCGTACACCTCGCGCCAGTCCATCAGGCGCAGGTCGACGGGACGGCTCTTGGGCGTCTCGCGAGTGGTGGTCAGAAAGCCCTTGGGGTCAGCCATGTGCGGCCTCCATGATCGCCTCGTTCACGTCACGCCCATCGCGCTCGGCCTCAGCCTGCGCCGCGAGCACGCGCTTGTAGTCCTTCGGCATGACCTTGCCGAACCGGTCGACGGCGGCGTCCCAGTCGGCGAGCAGCGCACGCGCGACCGCGGACTCCGTTTCGTTGTAATGCTTTTCGAGCGCCTCGCGCAGGAAGTCCACATCGGACGAATCCAGCGGGTCGATGTCGACCATCTCCGGGTTGATCCGGTGCGCGGGCAGGTCCAGCACGTAGGCGACGCCGCCCGACATCCCGGCCGCGAAGTTGCGGCCCACGCCGCCGAGCACGACGACCCGGCCACCGGTCATGTACTCGCAGCCGTGGTCGCCGACGCCTTCGACGACGGCCAGCGCGCCCGAGTTGCGCACGCAGAACCGCTCGCCGACCTTGCCGCGGATGAAGATCTCGCCGCTGGTCGCGCCGTAGCCGATCACGTTGCCCGCGATGATGTGCTCTTCGGCGTTGTACCGCGCCACCTTCGGCGGCCGCACGACGAGCCGCCCGCCGGACAGGCCCTTGCCGACGTAGTCGTTGCCGTCACCGAAGAGCCGCAGCGTGATGCCCTTGGGCACGAACGCGCCGAACGACTGACCGGCGGTACCGGTGAAGGTCACGTCGATCGTGTTGTCCGGCAGGCCCTCGCCGCCCCACCGCTTGGTGAGCTCGTGGCCGAGCATGGTGCCGACGGTCCGGTTCACGTTGCGCACCGGCAGTTCCAGCCGCACCTTGTCCCCGGACGACAGCGCGCCCTCGGCGAGCTGGATCAGCGTGTTGTCGAGCGCCTTCTCCAGCCCGTGGTCCTGCACGGTCTGCTGGTGACGCAGGCCGGCGGGCGCCATGTCGGGCACGTGGAAGATCGGCGTCAGGTCGAGACCGGCGGCCTTCCAGTGGTCGATCGCCTTGCGCTTGTCGAGCATCTCGGCGTGGCCGACGGCCTCGGCGATGGACCGGAAACCCAGCTCCGCCAGGTATTCCCGGACCTCCTGGGCGATGAACTCGAAGAAGTTCACCACGTACTCGGCCTTGCCGCTGAACTTCTCGCGCAGCTTCGGGTTCTGCGTCGCGACGCCGACCGGGCAGGTGTCGAGGTGACACACCCGCATCATGATGCAGCCGGACACCACCAGAGGCGCGGTCGCGAAACCGAACTCCTCGGCCCCGAGCAGCGCGGCGATGACGACGTCGCGGCCGGTCTTGAGCTGGCCGTCGGTCTGCACGACGATCCGGTCGCGCAACCGGTTGGCCAGCAACGTCTGCTGCGTCTCGGCGAGCCCGAGTTCCCACGGGCCGCCCGCGTGCTTGATCGACGACAGCGGCGAAGCGCCCGTGCCGCCGTCGTGCCCGGAGATGAGCACGACGTCCGCGTGTGCCTTGGAAACCCCGGCCGCGACCGTGCCGACACCGACCTCGGACACGAGCTTCACGTGGATGCGCGCGGCCGGGTTGGCGTTCTTGAGGTCGTGGATCAGCTGCGCCAGATCCTCGATCGAGTAGATGTCGTGGTGCGGCGGCGGGGAGATCAGCCCGACACCCGCCGTGGAATGCCGCGTCTTCGCGATCCACGGGTACACCTTCGCGCCGGGCAGCTGGCCGCCTTCGCCGGGCTTCGCGCCCTGCGCCATCTTGATCTGGATGTCGTCGGCGTTGACCAGGTACTCGCTCGTGACGCCGAACCGGCCGCTCGCGACCTGCTTGACCGCGCTGCGGCGTTCGGGGTCGTAGAGCCGTTCCGGATCCTCGCCGCCCTCACCGGTGTTCGACTTGCCGCCGAGCCGGTTCATCGCGATGGCCAGGGTTTCGTGCATCTCCGCCGAGATCGACCCGTAGGAGATCGCGCCGGTCGCGAACCGCTTGACGATCTCGGAGACCGGCTCGACCTCCTCGATCGGGACCGCGGGACGCTCGCCGATCTTGAAGTCGAACAGCCCGCGCAGCGTGTACAGCTTCTGCGCCTGGTCGTCGACGGCCTTCGTGTACTCCTTGAAAACCTCGTACTTCCCGGCACGCGTGGAGTGCTGCAGCTTGAACACCGTCTGCGGGTTGAACAGGTGCGGCTCGCCCTCGCGGCGCCACTGGTAGTCCGCGCCGGTCTCCAGCTCGCGGTGGTTCGCACGGAACCCGTCGCGCGGGAAAGCGCGGCGGTGCCGCTCGGCGACCTCCAGCGCGAGCGTGTCGAAGCCGACGCCGCCGAGGCGGGAAGTGGTGCCGGTGAAGCAGTTCTGGATGACCTCGTCGCCGAGCCCGACCGCTTCGAAGATCTGCGCGCCGGTGTAGGAGGCCACTGTGGACACACCCATCTTCGACATCGTCTTGCGGACGCCCTTGCCCAGCGCCTTGATCAGGTTCGCGGTCGCCTGCTTGGCGGTGGCGCCGGCGATCAGGCCCTGATCGGCCATCTCCTCGACGGTCGCCATCGCCAGATACGGGTTCACCGCCGCGACGCCGTAGCCGATCAGCAACGCGATGTGGTGCACCTCGCGCGCGTCGCCCGCCTCGACGATGAGGCCGACCTGCGTGCGGGTCTTCTCGCGCACCAGGTGGTGGTGCACCGCGCCGGTGAGCAGCAGCGACGGGATGGCCGCGTGGTCTTCGTCGATCCCGCGGTCGGACAGCACGATCAGCCGCGCGCCCTCGGCGATGGCCGCGGACACCTCGGCGCGGATCTCGTCGAGCCGCCGCACGAGCGCCTCGCCGCCGCCGTGGACGTCGTAGGTGCCCTGCACGGTGACCGCCTGGAACTCCGGCAGGTCGCCGTCGTCGTTGACGTGCACCAGCTTCGCGAACTCGTCGTTGTCCAGCACCGGGAACGGCAGCACGATGCGGCGGCACGACTTCGCGTCGGCCTGCAGCAGGTTCGGCTCCGCGCCCAGCTGGGTGCCCAGCGAGGTGACCAGTTCCTCGCGGATCGCGTCCAGCGGCGGGTTGGTCACCTGGGCGAAGAGCTGGATGAAGTAGTCGAAGAGCAGCCGCGGACGGCTGGACAGCGACGCGATGGGGGAGTCGTTGCCCATCGAACCGATCGGCTCCGCGCCGGTGCGGGCCATCGGTTCGAGCAGGACGTCGAGCTCCTCCTCGGTGTAGCCGAACGCCTGCTGACGGCGCACGAGCGCGGCGTGCGGCGGGATCTCGCGCTCACGCTCGGGAAGACCGTCGAGCGGGAGCAGCCCGTCTTCGACCCATTCGTCGTACGGATGCTCGGTGGCGAGCTCGTTCTTGATCTCCTCGTCCTCGACGATCCGGCCGGCGGCCGTGTCCACGAGGAACATGCGGCCCGGCTCCAACCGTCCTTTCCGGACGATCGTGGACTGCTCCAGCTCCAGCACGCCGACCTCGCTGGCGAGGACGACGAGGCCGTCTTCGGTGACCCAGTACCGGGCGGGGCGCAGGCCGTTGCGGTCGAGGACCGCGCCGATCTGGGTGCCGTCGGTGAAGGAGACCAGCGCGGGGCCGTCCCACGGCTCCATCAGCGTCGAGTGGAACTCGTAGAACGCGCGGCGCGCGGGGTCCATCTCCTGATGGTTCTCCCAGGCTTCCGGGATCATCATCAGCACCGCGTGAGGCAGCGAGCGGCCGCCGAGGTGGAGCAGTTCCAACACCTCGTCGAAGGACGCCGAGTCGCTCGCGCCACGGGTGATGATCGGGTAGATCCGCTTGAGGTCGCCGGGGATCAGGTCGGATTCGAGGAGCGCCTCACGCGCGTCCATCCAGTTCCGGTTGCCGCGCAGCGTGTTGATCTCGCCGTTGTGGGCGACGTACCGGTACGGGTGCGCCAGCGGCCACGACGGGAAGGTGTTGGTGGAGAAGCGGGAGTGCACCAGGCCGATGGCGCTGGTGACGCGCTCGTCGGTGAGGTCGGCGAAGAACTTCTCGACCTGCGGCTCGGTGAGCATTCCTTTGTAGACGATCGTGCGCGAGGAGAGGCTGGGGAAGTAGACGTCGTCTTCGACGAGCTCGTGCTCGGCGCGTTTGCGCACCACGAAAGCCGCGCGCTCCAGCTCCAGGCCCTCCAGCGCGTCGTTGCCCGCCAGGAACAACTGGCTGAAATACGGCATGGTCTCGGCCGCGCCGGTGCCGACGTGTTCGGTGTGGACCGGCAGGTCACGCCAGCCGAGCACGCGCATGCCCTCTTCGGCGGCGACGCGCTCGATGGTCGTCATCGCGCGGCCGCGGGCGTTTTCGTCCTGCGGAAGGAAAGCCGTGCCGACGGCGTAGGCGCCGGGCGCGGGAAGGTCGAAGCCGACGACCTCGCGATAGAACTCGTCGGGGACCTGGATGAGGATCCCGGCGCCGTCGCCGGTCTCCGGGTCGGCGCCGCGGGCCCCGCGATGTTCCAGGTTCCGCAGCGCGATCAGCGCTTTGGCGACGATGCCGTGATCGCGTTTACCGGAGAGATCGGCGACGAACGCGACACCGCAGGCGTCGTGTTCGAACTCCGGGTCATACAGGCCTTCGGGGGCCTTGCTGCCCTTGTAGCTGGCATGGTGGGTCACGGCTGGCCGCCTCCCAAGGCGTCGGCGCGACCGGTAACACTCCGTTCGGGTGGTTCGGACGTGAACCAGTTAACGGAGTGGTCCGGGACCGCGATGGTCAGTCGAGAGGGAACGATCCCGCCCGCGGAAACGGGGGCAGGCCTCGTAGAGCCGCACTGCACTGGGCGGCCGATGCGCATATCGGTACTGCTGTGCACGTGGGCGCCGCCTGGCCGCTGTGGTGGGTGGCTGGCGGGTACACGTGTTACTCCCGGGTTCGCCGGTCTTATGACGATAGTGTGAAATCGCTGTTATCGACATACGTCGCTTGGTCGGGGTGGGAAATGCCACGCGGGCGTTGACTTCAAACATCATCTGCCCACTGGCTGGAATGACGTGTCCACTGAGTGGGGCATCAGCCCGCTGACCTGCGGTTATCACTGCCCGACTGGTCCGAAAGTGTGATCTGGGTCGCGCGGGAGAGTGGGTTTCACCGGTGTTGCGATGACCCCGGGTGACCGCCGAATCGCCCGAACGGCAGAGTGAGCTGCCCGGTTTGAGAGGCTTGGCCGATGGCGGATCGTTATCTCACCGTGGCGGGTACCGGGGTCCACGAGATCGAAATCCGGCGGTCGCGCTTCCTCTGCGCGCTCGCGCCGGTCACCTCGGAAGAGGCCGCCCGCTCGCTGATCGCCGCCAGGAAGAAGGCCGATCCGGCGGCCCGGCACCACTGTCACGCGTTCGTGTTGGGCGCCGACGGCAGGACCCAACGGTCGAGTGACGACGGTGAGCCCGCGGGCACGGCGGGCACCCCGATGCTCGAGGTGCTCCGCCGCCGCGAGCTGACCGACACCGTCGCCGTGGTGACCCGCTACTTCGGCGGAGTCCTGCTCGGCGCCGGCGGATTGATCCGCGCGTACGGCCAGGCCGTTTCGGAGGCCGTCGACGTCATCGGGGTGCGGGAGTACCGGCGGCTGCGGCTGGTGGAGGTCGTCGTCGACTACGACCGGGCCGGCCGCCTGGAGAACGACATCCGCTCGTCGCCGTACCTGCTGCACGCGACACGCTTCGAGGACGTCGCGCACTTCGATGTCGGGCTCGCGCCGGACCAGGGCGACGCGTTCCACGCCTGGCTCGCCGACCTCACCGGCGGGGAGGCCCTGGCCGAGGAGATCGGCGAAACCTGGCTGCCCACCTCGTGACCGGACCCGTCATTCGCGTGATCGAAGGCGTAACTCGCGTGATTGGAGAGCGGACTCGCGTGATCAGACGGCGCACTCACGTGATCAGGCGGACGACACGAGACTGGCGTGGGTGGGGCCGTGTCGTCCCTCTGATCACGCGAGTGCGCCGCGTGATCACGCGAGTTACGCCTTCGATCACGCGAGTTACGGGTTGGCGCGAGACCGCCACTCGTCCAGGGTGATGGCGTACTCGACCTCGCCCTCCTCCGTGCCGGGAATCGGGTGGTCGAAGTGCTCGTGAAAGGTCCGGACGTGGCGCATCCCGATCTTCTCCATCACCCGGCGGGACCCCAGGTTCACCGCCATGGTCGCCGCCCAGATCCGCCGGGCCCCCAATTCGGTGAACCCCTTCTCCAGGAGCGCGAGAGAACCTTCGGTCGCGTACCCCTTGCCCCAGGCCGACCGGTTCAGCCGGTAGCCCAGCTCGGGGTCGTCCGTGTGGTGCCCGCGCAGCGGGCGGAAATGGAACCACCCCAGGAAATCCCCGCTCGCTTTCTCGATCGCCGCCCAGAACCCGTAACCGGGGAAACGCTCGTAGTAACCGAGAAAAGCGGGAAGGTCTTGGTTTTCGATCTCCGCCCGGTCGGCGGGTTCGCCCCCATTGAGGAACCGCATGACTTCGGGATCGTCGTAGAGCGCGAACAGATCGTCGACGTCGGCGCCGGTGAACTGCCGCAGCACGAGCCGCTCGGTCTCCAGGAAGACACGCATCACGAGATCGTGGCGCTCCCCGCGCGCGCCCGCAAACGCTTTTAGGCGGCGGCCAGCGGAGGGAACGCGCCTTCCAGCGCCATCGCCCCGGCCTCGGTGAGCAGCGCGGGAACGCGCTCGCCCCATCGGCCGCCCCGCGCGGGCATCACCAGGCCGAGGTGGGCGAGGCGATGCGCGGTGTGCTGGTCGCAGCAGGCGAGACCGTCGACGAACAGATCCGGCTCGCAACTGCAGCTGATCTCGGCGTGGCCCTCGGCCACGGCTCTCAGGGTGGCCCGCTCACGATGATTCAGGTCCGTCCGAACGTCCATGGCGCGCCTCCTTTCCGTTTCCGCTGTGAACAGTCAAACCCATACCCCCGACAGTTTCCGTCTCCTACGATGCGAAGTCTCGGATTTCGGGCGTACTTAGGGGTGGTGTGTCGGGTATTCCGGGGTGACGACCTAGGGGGTGTCACCCGGTATTCGGCGCGGAAGGGGTTCCAGCTCGGTCTTGCGCAGATGCCGGAAAATGATCGAACTCCGGAAGCCGATGATCTCTTTGCGCTTCGCCAAGCGATCCACCAGGAATGCGTGGAGCTGATCGACGTCCTGGGCGGCGACGTGGATCAGGAAATCGTCGCTGCCCGCCGTGACGAAAACGGAGAGGACCTCCGGCAATTCCGCGACCGAACGCTGGAACGAATCGATGACCTCCCGGCTCAGCGGCCGCACCTGCGCCGAGACCATCGCCTGCACGCCGCGGTTGAGGCTGCGCAGGTCGATGTCCGCGTGATACCCGCGGATGACGCCGCGCTCCCGCAGCAGCCGCGTCCGTTCCAGGCAGGTCGACGGCGCGACGCCGACCTTCCGGGCGATGTCGCGGTTCGACTGCCGCGCATCCGCCTGGAGTTCCCGGATGATCGCCGAATCAAGTTCGTCCACGCTTACTCCTTCACCTGCCTTGCCGAATATCATTCGGCAAGATCTCCATAGCCCTGCGCATCAGCCTAACTTCGGCGCATTCAGTCGACTAAATGCGAGAAGGGGAGCCAGATGTCCGTACAGGAGCTGGTCGTCCGGCGGGGGCGCCGGTCCGGGGTGACGACGACGGTGGCCGTGCATTCCAGCACGCTCGGCCCGGCCGTCGGCGGCTGCCGGTTCAAGATCTATCCACGCGTCCACGACGCGATCGACGACGTTCTGCGGTTGTCCGCGGCGATGACCCGCAAATGCGCGGTCGCGGGCTTGGACTTCGGCGGCGGCAAGAGCGTCGTCGCGCTCGACGGCGTGCCGTCCGCGGAGCTGAGGCGCGAGATCCTGCTCGACCACGCCGACCTCATCGCGTCACTCGACGGTGCGTATCTCGCCGGGCCCGACGTCGGAACCGGTCCGGAGGACATGCTCGTGCTGAGTGAGCGGACCCCGCACGTCTTCTGCCTGCCCGAGGAGCACGGCGGCACCGGTTCTTCGAGCGGTCCGACCGCCGTCGGCGTGCTCGCCGCCCTGCGAGCGGGCGCGCGGGCCGTCTTCGGTGACGACGGCATGGCAGGCCGCAAAGTGGTCGTCAGCGGATACGGCTCGGTCGGCGCCCACCTGGCCACGGACCTGGCCGGGCAGGGTGCCGAGGTCGTCGTGTCCGATGTGGACGAACGACGCCTCGCCGCGGCCCGCGAACAAGGCCTGACCCTGGCCCTGCCGGAAGAAGTGCTCGGCATCGAGGCCGACGTCCTGATCCCGGCCGCGGTCGGTGGCGTGTTCGGCCCGGGCACCAAGGTCAACGCGCCGCTGGTCGTCGGCCCGGCCAACAACCAGCTCACCGAGGACACGGTGGCGGCCGATCTCGCCGCGAAGGGAGTCCTGTGGATCCCGGACTTCGTCGCGAGCGCCGGGGGAGTGGTCTACACGCTCGGCAGGGAAGCCCAAAACCTCACACACGAACAGGCGATCGCCCGCGTCGAAACCCTGGAGGACACCACGCAAGAGATCCTCGACGCCGCTTCGGCCAACGGCACCACACCGTTGGCCGAAGCGGACGCGCTCGCCGAAACGAGACTCACTTCTGGTGCGGGGCCACGTACTCCTTCGCCTCGGGAGCCTCGAACAGCGGCTTGACGTAGCGGACCCCGCCCTCGGCCGACGCGTCCGGTGTCGCCGCGTACACCTGACGCGTCGCCGGGGTGCCCGCCTTCGAGAAGTCCAGCGCCGCCACGAGGTCGCCCGTGCTCGCCGACGTCGTCTGCTTCAGTGCCGCGGCGATGCCCTCACGGGTGAGGTCCTTGTTCTCGCAGGCCTTCTTGAGCACCGCGCCCCACACCTCGCCGACCGCGTAGCCGTAGGGGATCCCGCCGTTCGGGGTCTCCTTGTACGCCGCCTTGTACTTCGTGGCGACTTCCTTGGCCTTGGGGATGTCGGCGGAGAACGGGACGCTGCTGGCGACGATCGTCAGCTTGTCCAGCGCGTTCGCAGCGGGGCTCTTCAGCAGCACGGGGTCGAAAACCGGGTTGTTGCCGAGCACGGGCACGTCGAGCCCGAGCGCCTTGTTCGCCGCGAGCGCGGAACCGGTCTGCGCCGGGGAAGTGGTCAGGACGATGGCCTTGACGCCGTCGCCCTTGAGCCCGGTGACGATATTGGTGAGGTCGTTGTCGGTGGAGGTGATCTTGACCTCCTTCACAGTCAGGTTGTGCTTCTTCGCGTAGTACTGCGAGCCGCGCAGGCCGTTCTTGCCGTACTCGCCGTCGATGTAGACGTGCCCGATCGTGTCGCCGTCCTTCACCAGGCCCTTTTCCTGGAAGTACGACAGCCCGTCGATGATCTCCAGGTCGTACGTCGTCCCGACGATCATCACGTACTGGTTGTCGAGCAGTTCCGAAGACCACGACGCGGGCGCGGCGACGGTCTTGTCCGAGGCGATGTTCTGCTTCAGCGCGGCCACCACCGGCGAGCCGAGCAACTGCACGAAGCCGAGGACCTTCGGCTCGATCTGCGGATACAGCGTCTTCGCCGTGTCCGCCTTGTAGCCGTGGTCGACGGTCTCGAGTTTGACCTGACGGCCGCACACCCCGCCCGCGGCGTTGAAGTCCTTGGCCCACAACTCGTTCCCCTGCGTGATGCCGAGTCCGAGGTTCTTGAACACCCCGGTCTTGTCGGTCATCACGCCGAGGGTGATCTCCGAGGCGGTCACCCCTTTGCCGGCCTTGACGCCCGAACCGTCCGCCCCCGAGGACCCCGAGTCGCCCGCTTTCGTGCTGCACGCCGAAAGGGCGAGGACCGCCGCCAGCGCGACGGCCGGATATGTACGCTTCATTTGTCTTGCTCCTCCGGGAGATGAGGTTTCCTGGCGGGTGTGATCCGTCGTCCGATCGCGGCGAGTCCGCCCGGTTCGAAGAGCACCACGAGGATGATCGCGGCGCCGTAGACGAACGAACTGACCAAAATCGGGGTCAAGGCGCCGTCCCCGGTTCCGGAGAACCAGCCGAGATCGGCGGAGTACAGCGAAAGCACCTGCGGCAGCCCGTTGACGATCAGCGCGCCCACCAGCGCGCCGGGCACCGAGCCGAGTCCCCCGATGATCACCATGGCCAGGAAGGCGATGGAGATGTTGATCCCGTACGTGCCGAATTCGCTCTCGTCGGGTTTGAGGATGTCGAACCACAGCACGGTCATCGCGCCCGCGAGCCCCGCGTACGCCGACGAGACCGCGAACGCGCCGGCCTTGGCGCGCGTGACGCTGACGCCCATCACGGACGCGGCGGCCTCGTTGTCCCGCACCGCCCGCCACGACCGGCCGACCCGGCTGCGCACCGCCGCCTTGGCCACGACGAACGCGAGCACGGTCAGCAGCAGGAACAGGTACCAGAGCCGTTCCGCCTGCCGGATCGGCACACCCATCAGCTCGATCTCGGGACCGTCGTTGGTGAACGGGAAGCCGAACAACGAGAACGGTTCCGGGGTGCGCCCGGTCGATGTCCCGCCGGTCAGCGTTTCGGCCGACTGTCCGAAGTAGAGCCCGAGGAACACCAGCGAAAGCGAGGCGACCCCGAGGTAGATCCCGCGCAGCCGTCCGGAGACCGGCGCGAACGCCAGCCCCAGCAACGCGGCGATGACCACCGCGCCGACCAGCGACAGCCCGGGGTCGAGCCCGAGGCCGAACACGCGCTCGTCGTCGGCCGGTCCCGAAAGGACGGTGTACCCGGTCGCGCCCGCCAGCAGGAAGAACGCGTGCGCCAGCGACAACTGCCCGGCCTGCCCGACCAGCAGCGTCAGCCCGATCGCGCCGACGCCGCCGATCATCATGTACTGCCCGGCCTTCAGCCAGGCGGCGTCGAGGTACAGCGGGATCGCGAGCAGGACCACGAGCAGCGCGACCCAGGCCAGCGCCTTGAGCAGGCGTCCCCGATCGCGTTTCGGGGGCGGTGCCGTCGGTGCGGCGGCGGGGGTTTTCACGGCGGTGTCAGACACGTGTGCTCTCCCTCGTCCCGAACAACCCCGACGGCCGCACCACCAGGACCACGAGCATCACCAGGAAGACCGCGCTCTTGGAGAAGTCGAACGACACGTACTGCGCCGAAAGCGCCTCGACCAGCCCGACGACCAGGCCGCCCACCACCGCGCCCGCGGTCGAGTCCAGCCCGCCGAGGATGGCCGCGGGGAACGCCGCGAGCGCGATGGAGTGCGTGCCGCGGGACAGCCCCGCGCCGGAGAAGTCCTGCGTGGCGATGAAGAGCACCGCGACCCCGGCGAGCACGCCCGCGACCACCCAGGCGGTCGCCGTCACCCGGGAACTGCGGATGCCCATCAGCGCGGCGGCCTCGCGGTTCTCGGCCTGGGCCCGCATCGCGACGCCCCAGTTCGAGTACTTGAACGCCAGCGTGAACGCGGTGATCAGCACGGCGGCGACGACCAGCGCCACCAGATGCGTGCGGAACAGCGTGATCCCGCCGAGCTGGAACGGTTTCGCGTCCCAGGCGTCGCCGAGGAACGGCAACGTGACACCGAGCCGCCGCACGATCTCCTCGGTGACGATCACGTCGACGCCGATGGTCAGCAACGCCAGGCTGTTCGCGTCGGCGTGCCGCGAACGGGACAGCAGGAACCGTTCCAGCAGAAGGGCGAGCAGGCCCGCCGAGACGATGCCGACCAGCGAGGCACCCACCCAGCCGAGCGCTTCACGGGTCACGACGACCAGGTAACCGCCGAAGAGCACGAGCGAGCCGTGCGCGAAGTTGACCACCTCGGTGGCCTTGAAGATGATCACGAAACCCAACGCCAGCAACGCGAACACCGCGCCCTTGCCGAGCCCGTTCACCACGAGTTGCAGGAATGTGTTCACGCCGTGGCCTCCGTGCCGAGATATGCCTTGATCACGTCCGGATCCGACTGGACCTCGGCCGGTGTGCCGTCGGCGATGCGCTTGCCGAAGTCCAGGACGGTGACCCGGTCCGCGATGCCCATCACCAACCCCATGTCGTGTTCCACCAGCAGGATCGAGATGCCGAGCTCGTCACGGACGTCGCGGATCGTCCCGGCCAGCTCGGCGGTCTCGGTCGCGTTCATGCCCGCAGCGGGCTCGTCGAGCAGCAGCAGGACCGGTTCGACGGCGAGCGCGCGGGCGAGGTCGACGCGTTTCACCGCGCCGTAGGGCAGCGCGCCGACCGGGAGGTCCACCAGCGCGCCGATGCCGAGGAAGTCGCAGATCTCCCGCACCCGTTCGGCATGGCGGCGTTCGGCCCGGACCGTCCACGGCAGACGGAGGCCGCAGGCGAGGAAGCCGCCCTTGGTCAGCGCGTGACGGCCGAGCATGACGTTGTCGAGCACGGTCGAGCCGGGGGAGAGGGCGGCGTTCTGGAACGACCGGCCGACCCCGAGACGGGCCAGCCGATGCGGCGGGAGTCCGGAAAGGACGGTGTCGCCGAGCCGGACGCTGCCCGAGTTGGCCCGGTAGAGGCCGCTGATCACGTTGAAACAGCTGGACTTCCCGGCGCCGTTCGGGCCGATGAGCGCGTGCAGCGAGCCCGAGCCGACGGTGAACGAGACGTCGTCCAGCGCCCGGATCCCGCCGAAGCGCAGGGTCACGTTCTCGACGCGCAACTCGGGCGGCGTCATCCTGCCCACCTCGACAGGCTCCGGCCCGCGAGGTGCTTGCGGGCGTCGGCGGCTTCGGCCTCGGCGGTGGCCTGCGATTCGGCGTGACCGCCGAGGTAGAGCCGCTGGACCTCCTCGCTCGCCGCGAGTTCGGCCGTCGTGCCCGCCAGCGCGACCCGGCCGACTTCGAGGACGATCGCGTGGTCGGCGACGCGCAACGCCATCACGGCGTTCTGCTCGACCAGCACCACGGCGGTGCCCTGCTCGTGGATCTCGCGGATGATGTCCCCGATCCGCTCGACGATCTTCGGCGCGAGACCGAGCGAAGGTTCGTCGAGCAGCAGCAGCCGCGGGCCGGACATCAGCGCGCGGCCGATCGCGAGCATCTGCTGCTCGCCGCCGGAAAGCAGGCCGGCGCGCTGTTTGGCGCGTTCGGACAGGACCGGGAAGAGCTCGTCGACGCGTTTGCGGGCGGCGGCGCGCTGCTCGGGGGAGCGGGCGCCGATCCCGCCGGCGCGCAGGTTCTCCTCGACCGTCATCCGCGCGAAGACCTGGCGGCCTTCGGGAACGCCGACCACGCCGAGACCGACGATGCGGGCCGGGTCCAATTTGGTCAGTGGTTTGCCGTCGTAGCGCACCTCGCCGGCGGAAACCGAGCCGCGGTGCATACGCAGCGTGCCGGAGACGGTGCGCAGCAGCGTCGACTTCCCGGCCCCGTTGCTGCCGAGGACGGCCAGCACGCCATCAGGTGAAACGTCGAGGTCGACCCCGTGCAGTGCGGCCACCGATCGGCCGTACCGCACCTGGAGATCACGAACACTCAGCAAGCCGCCTCCTCCGTTCGTGTGACGCGAGTCACGATCGGTGGCGGTCATCCTGCGTGGGCACCCTCCGTCGCGTTACCCCCACTTGGAGACCCACCCGGACACAAAACGGACACAGGCGCTGAAGGGGCCTTGGGTACCTACTGGTCGGACTAGGAACGCAGGCGCGGCGTGAGCAGAGGCGTCACTCGCGTGATCAGGGACGTGACTCGCGTGATTGGAGGCCGCACTCGGGTGTTCCGGCGTCAGGCCGTGGCTGATCGCGGGTCGGGTTCGTGAAGGCCTCCTTGCCTACCCTGAAGGTAGTGAAGGAGGCCTTCAGTACCTTCAGGGATCGCCACCTTCAGCTCACCTGCACCAGCAACCACAGCAATCACCGCGGTGGCCCGTGAAGGCCCCCTTCCCTCGGCTCAGCCGAGGAAACTCGACCTTCACGTACTTCAGGGACCCAAACCGGTGGTCGTGAGTGGCGTTTCGGGTTAGAACCCGAAACGCCACTCACGACCCCATATCCGAGGCCGGGGCGAAGGCTCCTTTCGCCGCATCAGACGCGGCGAAAGGAGCTTTCAGCCCGCGTCAGAGGAGGCCGGCTTCGGAGGCCTTGCCGATGGCTTCGACGCGGTTCCGCGCGCCGAGTTTGTGCAGCGCGGACTGCAGGTAGGTCTTGACGGTGTTCCGCGCCAGCCCGGTCGATTCCGCGATCTCCGGATTCGTCTGGCCCTGCGCGGCCAACCGCAGCACCTCGTACTCGCGCCGCGTCAGCCCGCTGCGGGCCAGCGCGTCGGACCGCTGGCCGTCGTCGGGGAAGATCCGCGGATCGACGACGCGCTCACCCTTGAGCACCTGCCGCAACGCCGCCACCAGATCCGTCCCGGCGACGTCCTTGAGCAGGCAGCCGTGCGCCCCGGAGTCCAGCGCGGCCCGCACGCCCTGATGGTCGCCGTGCGCGGTGAACACCACGATCCGCCCGGCCGGGTGCACGCGCCGGAGTTCCGCGATGACCTCGGGCGCGAGCATGTCCGGCAGCCGCAGGTCCAGCAGGATCAGCACCGGTTTCAGCTCACCCGCCCGCCGGATCGCGGACCGGCCGGTCTCGGCCGAGCCGACGACCGTCATCGCCGGGTCGTAACGCAGCAGCAGGCTCACCCCGTCGCGGACCACCGGATGGTCGTCCACGACGAGGACCGTCACCGGCGACGGCACGGTTCCGGCACCCAGGCGCGCAGCGTGCACCCATCGTCGTCGTCGCGGACCAGGCTGACCCGGCCGCCGAGCCGCGCGGCGCGTTCGGCGAGCGCGCGCAGCCCCATCCCGGTCCCCGGCTCGGGCTCATCCTCTTCGGAACGATGTCCGGTCCCGTCGTCGGCGACGACCACCTGCACGCCGTCGTCGCTGGGCAGCAGGCTGACCACGACGGACAGCGCCTCGGCGTGTTTCTCCACGTTGAGCAGGCCCTCCCGGACGGCCGCCACCAGCAGGCCGGTGCGTTCGGCGTCCAGCCGCGGCACCGGGGCGAGCTGCACGAACCGCGCCGGGACACCGCAGCGCGCCTGGAACGAACGGCAGTGCTCGGCCAGTTCCACCGGCAGCGCGCGTTCCGGGCTCGACTCCGACAACGCGAGCAGCGACTCGCGCAGCGCCCTCGACGCGGCCGACACGTCGCCCTCCAGCCGCCGCAGCCGCGATTCGAGCGCCGGGTTGTCGCTGATGTCCTCGTGCAGGTTCCGCACCTGGACGCCGATGGAGAACAGCAGCGCGCCGACCGAATCGTGCAGCGCGCTCTGCATGCGGAGCCGCTCGGCGGACAGCGCGGTCTCGCGGTCGGCCTCGGCGACCGACGCCAGTTTCAGCGCCCGGCCGGCCTCGGTGGCGATGTCCTCGAGGGACTGGACCGCGTCGTCGCCGAAGTCGCGGCGCTCGCGCATGGCGGCGTACGCGATGGCGACGGTCTCGGTCCCGCTGACGATCGGGACGGCGATCATCGCGGCGAGCCCCTCGCCGCGGACCTGCGCGTCGAACTGGTGGGTGATGCTCGGCGAGCTGACGTAGTCGTTGACCCGCACGGGCCTGCCCAGCGCGAGCACCCGCCCGCCGATGCCCTGGCCGATCGGCACGGCGAGATCCTGCAGGGCGTCGGTGCGGGTGCCCGACATCCAGCGGATCACCGCCTGTTCGGGCCCGGCCAGCTCGGCGACGAAGCCGGAATGCGTGCCGATCGACTCGCGGATCAGCCGCGCGGTGCCGTTGAGGGCCGCGACCCGGTCGAGGGTCGCGAGCAGCTCTTCGCGCTCGCGAAGAAGCCCGCCGAGCACCGCGCTGTGCTCGGCGGCGAGCTCTTCAGCGGCGTGCCGTCTCGCCGTCACGCGCTCACGATCGCACACCGGACGTGGTTTCCGACACACCCGTCCGGAGAGGTTCACCGATGCGTTCTCGCCCGCGGTTGTCTTGAATGGACCCGTGGAGATCCTGGCCGACGCCGCGACACTGGCGCTGTACACGACCGACGCCTCCAACTACCGGCACGTGCCGAAGGGCGTGGTGCTGCCGCGGAGCGCCGACGAGGTGATCGAGGCCGTCGCCGCCTGCCGCCGGGCCGGGCTGCCGGTGATCGCCCGCGGCGGCGGCACCAGCGTCGCGGGCAACTCGTGCGGGCCGGGCGTCGTGATCGACACTTCGCGTCATTTCGGCGGGGTCCTCGGCCTCGATCCGGCGGCACGGACGGCGAGGGTCGCCCCGGGCACCGTCCTCGACGACCTCCAGCGGCTCGCCGCGCCGCACGGGCTCCGGTTCGGCCCCGATCCGTCGACGCATTCGCGGTGCACGATCGGCGGGATGATCGGCAACAACGCCTGCGGCTCGCATTCGGTGGCCTGGGGCCGCACGGTCGACGTCGTCCGCGAACTGGACGTGCTGCTCTACGACGGCACCCGGCTGACCGTCGGACCGACCTCACCGTCCGAAGTGGACGCACGCGCGGCCAGGCCCGGCACGGAGGGCAGGGTCTTCTCGCAGCTTCGCGCGCTCGTCCACGACAACCTGGCGTTGCTGCGGACGGAGCTGTCCTCGTTCAGCAGGCGGGTCTCCGGCTACGGGCTGGAACACCTGTTGCCGGAGAACGGTTTCGACGTCGCCAAGGCGCTGGTCGGCAGCGAGGGTACCTGCGTCACCGTGCTGGAGGCGACGGTCTCGCTCGCCGAGGTCCCGCGGCGCAAGGTGCTCGCGGTGCTCGGCTTCGAATCCGACATCGCCGCGGCCGACGCGGTCCCCGCGATCCTGCCGTGGTCGCCGCTGACCGTCGAAGGCGTCGACGCCGATCTCGTCGCGCTGCTGGAGCCCGGTCGCGCCGACGGCCTGCCGCCCGGTGGCGCCTGGTTGTTCGTCGAGATGGCGGACCCGGACCAGGCGCGCGGGCTGATCGACGGGCTCCGCGGCGCGCTGACCGGATCCGCACTGCTCGACGACGTGGCTGCGCAGAAGCGGCTGTGGCGGATCCGGGAGGAGGGCGCCGGTCTCGCGACCCGGCTGGCCGGGGGAGCGGAAGCCTGGCCCGGCTGGGAAGACGCGGCCGTGCCGCCCGAGCGGCTGGGCGCGTACCTGCGGGAGTTCAAGCGGCTCATGCGCGAGCACGGGCGCAAGAGCGTCGTCTACGGGCACTACGGCGAGGGCTGTCTGCACCTGCGGCTGGACTTCGATCTGCTTTCACCGCAAGGGATCGCCGGATTCCGGTCGTTCCTCGAAGAGGCGGCGGACCTGGTCGCCGCGCACGGCGGCTCGCTGTCGGGGGAGCACGGCGACGGCCAGGCGCGTTCGGAGCTGCTGTCCCGGATGTACAGTCCCGAGATCCTCGCGCTTTTCGCGCGGTTCAAGGGGATCTTCGATCCGGCGGGCATGATGAACCCCGGCATCCTGGTGAACCCCAGGCCGGTCGACGCCGATCTCCGCGTCCGCCGCGCGCCGCTGGAACTCGAAGACGTCACCGCGCTCGCGTATCCGGAGGACCGGGGGAGCTTCGGGCAGGCGATGCGGCGTTGCGTCGGTGTCGGGAAATGCCGCAACACCACCGGGGCGGGCGTCATGTGCCCAAGCTACCGCGCCACGCGCGAGGAGAAGCATTCGACGCGGGGCCGCGCGCATCTGCTCGCCGAGATGGTGAACGGCGAACTGATCACCGACGGCTGGCGCTCGGAGGAGGTCGCCGAGGCGCTGGATCTCTGCCTGTCGTGCAAGGGGTGCCTGTCCGACTGCCCGGTCGATGTCGACATGGCGACGTACAAGGCGGAATTCCTGCACCAGCACCACAAAGGACGGATCCGCCCGGCTTCGCACTATTCGATGGGCTGGCTGCCGGCGTGGCTGCGCGCGGCGTCGCTCGCGCCCCGGCTGGCGAACACCATGGCGCGCCGGTTCTCCGGGCTGCTGAAGAAGTTCGGCGGGATCGCGCCGGAACGGGATCTGCCGACGTTCGCGAAGGCGCCGTTCACCCGGCGGCGTACGGATCTCAAGCGCTGGGCGACCGGCTCACGGCCCGTGGTGCTATGGCCCGACTCGTTCAACAACTACCTCACGCCGGACGTCCTCGACGCCGCGGCCGAGGTGCTCACCGCCGCGGGTTACGACGTCGTCCTGCCCGATCGCGGCGTCTGCTGCGGCCTCACCTGGGTGTCGACCGGACAGCTCGACGTGGCGAAGAAAGTGTTGCGCCACACGCTTTCCGTGCTCGAACCGTACCTGCGGTCAGGGTACCTCGTGGCCGGGCTGGAGCCGAGTTGCACGGCGCTGTTCCGCGGCGACCTCCCGGCGCTGCTCCCCGGTGACCCGGTCGCGGAACTGCTCGCCGAACGGACCAGGACCTTCGCGGAACTCGTCGAGGATTCGCCGTTGGAATTCCGTTCGCTGGACGTCGAGACGCTCAGCCAGGTGCATTGCCACCAGCACGCCGTGCTCGGCTTCGACGCCGACGAGGCCGCCATGCGCGCCGCGGGTATCCACAATTCCACAATGGACTCCGGCTGCTGTGGACTGGCGGGCAACTTCGGCTTCGAACGCGGGCACTACGACGTTTCGGTCGCCTGCGCCGAAGACCGCATGCTGCCCGCGATCCGCGCCGCGGCCGAGGGCACCGAGGTGGTCGCGGACGGCTTCAGCTGCCGGACGCAGATCGAGCAGCTCGACGGGCGGCGGGCCGTGCACCTGGCGGAGTTGTTAAGGCGCGCGCTGCCCTAGCCGGGCGTCCCGCTCGGCGTACTTCTTCAACGTAAGCAACTGTTTCCGCATCATGATCAGGTCGCCCCAGCCGAGCAGGAACTCCTTGAGGCGCCCGCGCAGCCCCTTCGAGGTCACGACGATGCGGCACAGCATGCGGCACGACCGCTCGTCGATCGGTTCGACCGAGTACGTGGCGGCCACCGGGCCGAACACCTTCTCGGATTCGGCGAAGGTCCGTCCAGTGAGGCTGTGGCCCCGCCGCACCTCGGTCAGCTTGAACACGATCAGCGTGTCCCCGGGGGCGAGTTCGTCGGCACCGGGGGTGAGGCTGCCGGGGCTGCGGCGGCCCCGGTTGTCGAGCAGGTCGTAGCTGTAGGGCGCGACCGAGATCTGGCAGAGCCAGCGGTACGCGAGCGCGGCGGGCGCCCGCACGGTGACCGCGCGGTCGAAGCGCGCGATCGGGCCGTCGAGCAGGGTGTCCGCCGGCTGCGCGCGGCGGCGTTCTTCCGTGGTCGCGCCCCAGTTCGCGGGTGATCCGAAGGGCATGTCCGCCTCCCGTACGGTGCCGTATGGTTTTCCATACGGTAGCGTATGTCGCGTGAAACGGAAGCTCGCGCGGGAGGATTGGGCGGACGCGGCGCTCGAAGCGCTGTGCGAAGGCGGCGTCGGCGCGATCGCTGTCGAGCCCATCGCGGCGAAACTCGGGGCGACGAAAGGCAGTTTCTACTGGCATTTCGCGAACCGGGACGCGCTGGTCGAGGCCGCCGTGCGCCGATGGGCCGAACAGCACACCGAGGCGCTGATCACGTTGCTGGACGGGATATCGGATCCGGCCGAGAGGCTGCGTGAACTCTTCGAAGTCGTCTTCGGGTCGAAGGACGAGCGGGAGGAGCTGGCCTTGCTCGCGCACGCCGGCGACCCCGTGATCGGCCCGCTGCTCGCCGACGTCACCGCGCGGCGCGTCGAGTTCATCGTCCGGTGCTTCCGTGAGATGGACTGCCCGGAAACCGAGGCCCGCCATCGCGCTTTGCTGGCGTACACGGCGTTCGTCGGGTTGATCCAGGCGCAGCGGGCGAGTGGCGGCACCCTGCTGGCCGATACGGAACGCCCGGCCTATCTGGACTTCCTGCGCGGGGTTATCACCTGGTGAGAAGGGCCTTCCGGCCGCACGCCGCGCCGCTCATCATCATGCTCCATGACAGCCACCTATCCCGCGGCGAAGGACGACCCCGCGACCCCGATGGGCGCGATCTACGCCGAATATCCGCCGATGTCCCGGGTCGTCTTCCCCAGCGGCTGCGAAGGCTGGCTGGTGACCAGGTACGAAGACGTCCGCCTGATCTTCTCGGACACGCGGTTCTCCCGGAACCTGCTCGCCCCGGGCGCGCCGTGCCTCATCGAACCGGGTGACTTCTCCACCGGCGAGCACAGCATCCTGAACATGGACCCGCCGGATCACACGCGCCTGCGGAAGCTGACGGCGCAGGCCTTCACCGTCCGCCGGATCGCCGGGCTCCGGCCGCGGATCCAGGAGATCGCCGACACGCTGCTGCGGGCGATGGCCGAACACGGGCCGCCGCTGGATCTCGTGGAGATGTTCGCCTTTCCGCTGCCCACCGCGGTCATGTGCGAAATCCTCGGCGTCCCTTACGAAGGCAGGGAACGGTTCCGCCGATGGTCGCGCGTGATCGTCACGCCGATGGCGTACAGCCCGGCGGAAGTGGCGCAGGCCCGGCGTGACGGGGCGGACGACATGGCGGCGCTCGTCGCCGTCAAACGGGAGACGCCGGGGGAGGATTTGCTGAGCGTCCTCGTGCACGCTCGCGACGAGGACGGCGACCGGCTCACCGAGGCCGAGCTGATCGATCTCGCCACCCAGCTCCTGCTCGCCGGGCACGAGACCACGGTCAGCCTGATCGCGACCGGGATCGTCCTGCTGACGGCACATCCGGATCAGCTCGCCGCGCTGCGCTCGGATCCGAGCCTGACGGAAGGCGCGGTCGAGGAGATCATGCGATTCGACGGACCGGCCGACGCGTCGCTGCTCCGCGTCGCGCTGGAAGACGTCGAGCTGAGCGCCGGCCGGGTCCGGCGCGGCGAGGCCGTGCTGGCGCACACCGGCGCGGCGAACCGCGACGAAGCCGCCTTTCCCGGCGCCTCACGGTTCGACATCCGGCGCCGGAACGCGCCGCAACTGGGCTTCGGGCACGGGCTCCACTTCTGCCTCGGCGCGGCGCTGGCCCGGCTCGAAGGGGAGATCGCGTTCCGGACCCTGCTCGACGGGCTCCCGGGGCTGGACCTCGCGGTTCCCGCCTCGGCCATCGCGTGGCGTCCGCCGCTTTCGATCCGCGGCCCGGAGGCCGTGCCCGTGACCTGGGCTACCACCAAGCGCGACTGAGGCTCTCCAGCGTCGGTTCCGGCGGGGCGGGGAGAACCCTGAGATACCAGGTGAAGTTGCTGTAGATGTGCAAAAGCGCGTATGCCAGGCAACGACGGGAGAAGTCCTCGTCCGGCTCGGCGCCGTAACCGGTGAGCAGCCGCCGCAGGAAGTCCTTGTCCCCGCCGGAAACGAACAGGCCGACGGCGACGAAGTCGTACTCGGCCGCGCCCCGCATGGCCGGTTCGAAATCTAAGAGCCCGGTCAGCCGCGGACGGCCGCCGTCGTGGGTGACCATGAGGTGGTCGCGCATGAATTCGGTGTGCAGCGGGACGACCGGCGGGCTGCCCAGGTCGACGGAGTCGAGAAACGCCGGGATCTGCGCGATCCAGCTTTCGTCGAGTCCGGTCCGCCGGTGGTGCTCGACGACCTTCGCGCGCTGTTCGGCGACGAACGCGGCCCAGTTCGGCGGGCCGAGGACGTCGAGGCGGTGGTCGTGCAGCGAATGCAGGGCGGCCAGCGCTTCGCCGAGCTCGGGCGCGAGCCGGTGTTTGTCCTCTGTGGACAGTTTCGGCCAGGCGTCCTTCAGTGTTTCGCCGCGCAGGCGTTCCATGAGCACGTAACCCCAGCCGTCCCGCTCTCCGGCTTCGCGCACGGCGGGGGTCGGGATCGGCAGTTTCCCGTGCAGGACCTCGAGCATCGTCCGCTCGGTGGGGAGTTCGCCGAGATGCACCGGCGGGAAGAGCTTGAGGACGAGATCGTCGCCGACGGCGTAGACCGGCAGGGAGCCCTCGGTGAACGGGACGGCTTCGCCGAAGCCGAGTGACATCACGGCAGGGAGCAGGTCTTGCCTGGTCAGCGCGTCGAACTCGGCTTCGGTGCCGGCGGGCGGGAACGTGATCACGGCACGACCGTAGAACAGCGTGCCGTGGACGGCGACGCAATTACCCGCTGCGCTCCAGCAGGGTTCTTGCCGCGCCGAGCACCAGGCGGCAGACGTCGTCGGGATCCGCGCTGGCCAGCGGCTCCTTGCCGGTGATGTCGCGGACCAGGCCGATCCCGAGCAGCCAGGCGAGGACGAGGTCGGCCCGCAGCTCCGCGTCGTCGGCGTCGCTCAGGGTGGCGAGCACCTTCGCGTACTCCTCGCCGAGCTGTCGCCGGACCGCGGCCGCGGCACTGTCGTGCCCGGTCGAGCGCAGGTACGCGTCGAGGGTGCGGTCGCGGCCGGTGTCGGACTCCAGCATGCTGCGCAACGCCGTCCCGAGCAGTTCGTCCGGTGGGGTGGTGGCGATCTGCTCGCGTCCACCGCGCGCCAGGACCTCCTCGAACAGCGCGTCCTTCGACCCGAAGTAGCGGAACAGCAGGGCCTGGTTGACGCCGGCGAGTTTCGCGATGTCGCGCACGGTCGTCCGGTCGAAGCCGCGTTCGGCGAAGAGGGCCGCCGCCGCGTCGAGCAGGGCCGCCCTGGTCGCGGCCGCGTCGCGCCTGCGGACCTGCGGTTCTTCCGTCATCGGCAAAGGCTAGCCGGGCGTCGCACGGTAGGCGCATTGACGCTCAGCGTGATCATGGTTAGCGTTGTAAGCAGTTGCTTACAAACCGCCGAGCCGGGGGGTTTCCGGACAAATGACCACCACAGACACCGAATTCGTCGCCTATCCCTTCAACGAGGACGCCGGCCTCGAACTCAACGAGGCGTACGCGGCGGCCCGCGCCACCAAGGGCATGCTCCGCGTCCGGCTCCCGCACGGTGAGCCCGCCTGGCTCGCCACCCGATACGCCGACGCCCGGTTCGTGCTGGGCGACCGGCGGTTCTCCCGGGCGATGGCGGCGGAGAAGGACGAGCCGCGGATGGCGCCCGGCAGGCGGCCCGGCGGGATCCTGAGCATGGACCCGCCGGATCACACCCGCCTGCGCACGCTGGTCGCGAAGGCGTTCACCATGCGCCGCGTCGAGCTGCTGCGCCCGCGCGTCGCGGAGCTGGCGGCCGGCCTCATCGAGGACATGAAGGCCAAGGGACAGCCCGCGGACCTGGTCGAGGACTACGCGCTGCCGATCCCGGTCGCGGTGATCTGCGAGCTGCTCGGCGTTCCCGTCGAGGACCGGCCGAAGTTCCGCGTGTGGAGCGACGCCGCGTTGTCGACCAGCCCGCTGACCACCGAAGAGATGATGGCCAACCAGGACGAGCTGCGGGCGTACATGCACGTGCTCGTCGAGCAGCACCGCGCCGAACCGCAGGACGACCTGATGACCGCGCTGATCGAGGCGCGCGACGTCCGCGACCGGCTGAGCGAGCTGGAACTGGTCGACATGTGCATCGGCATCCTGATCGCCGGGCACGAGACCACCGCCAGCCAGATCCCCAACTTCGTCTACGCCCTGCTCGAACAGCCGGAGCAGCTCGCCCGCCTGCGCGCGGACTTGGACCTGATCCCGGCCGCGGTGGAGGAACTGCTGCGGTTCGTCCCGCTCGGTGCCGGAGCCGGGTTCGCCCGCTACGCCACCGAAGACATCCAAGTGGGTGATGTGCTGGTGAAGGAGGGCGAGCCGGTGATGGTCGCGATCGGCGCCGCCAACCGGGACGGGCTCCAGTTCACCTCGGCGGAAACCCTCGAATTCGGCCGGGAGGCCAATCCCCACCTCGGTTTCGGGCACGGCGTGCACCACTGCCTCGGCGCCCCGCTGGCCAGGCTCGAACTGCAGGAGGCCTTGAAGGCGCTCCTGCGAGATCTCCCCGGGCTGCACCTCGACGGCGATATCGTGTGGAAGACCCAGATGCTGGTGCGGGGCCCCCGCTCCATGCCGATCGGATGGTGAGCATGAGCTGGAAAGTCGAGGTCGATGGCAACACGTGCATCGGCTCGGGGATGTGCGCGGCGCTGATGCCGGAGGTCTTCGAACTCGAAGGCGCCGTGGCGACGGTGGTCAAGGGAGAGGTGGATCCGGACGAGACGGTGCTCGACGCGGCGGATTCCTGCCCCGCGATGGCCATCGAGGTGACGGAAAAGGGTGAGGTGATCGGGCCGAGGCCCTGAACGCCGCCCTTTAATGCGTGGCGGTCGTCGGTGAAGGGGCGTAGTACGAACAGGGTGAGCGACGACGGCTTGACCCTCCGCACCCTGACCACCGACGACTTGCCCGCACTCTCGGACATGCTGGCGCGTGCTTTCCTCGCCGATCCTTCGGAAGGCTTCCAACACCGCGAAGGGCTGGTGTTCGAACCCGAGCGTTCGCACGGCGTCTTCGACGGCGACGAACTGATCGGGATGGGGGAGATCCTCACCAGGAAGATCACCGTTCCCGGCACAGGACCGACGCCGTTCGCGGGGATCACGTCGGTCGGCGTCGCTCCGGGGCATCGGCGGCGGGGTGCGCTCACCCGGGTCATGCGGGCGCAGCTGCACGGCCTGCACGACGACGGCGCCGAACCGATCGCCGCGTTGTGGGCGTCCGAAGCCGTCATCTACCCCCGCTTCGGATACGGGCTCGCGGCACAGTTCTACCGCGCGAAGATCCGCGCGAAGTCCGCGTTCCGGCCCGGCGTCGAACTCGAAGCCGAGCGCGTGCGCGAAGTCGGCCGCGAGCAGGCGATCCCGCTGATCAAGGCGATCTACGAAAAGGAAGCGCCCCAGCGGGTCGGCGCGCTGGACCGGCCAGGGGCGACGTGGGAGTTCAACCTCGACGACCCGGAGCGGCGGAGGAACGGCGCGACCGCGTTCAGATTCGCCGTCCTTCCCGACGGCTATGTGATCTACCGGGTGAAGAACGACTGGAACGAAGAGGGCCCGCGAGGAATCCTGAGCGTGCAGGAGCTGGTCGCGACCACGCCGGAGGCGTACGCGACGCTGTATCGCTTCCTGCTCGACTACGACCTCGTCGTCACGGTGGAGGTGTCCGCCGCCCTCGACGAACCGCTCGTCCATCTGCTCGCCAACCCGCGGGCCATGACCCGGTCCGGCGGCGACTCCCTGTGGCTCCGGCTCGTCGACGTCGATCGGGCCCTCGTCACCCGGCGCTACAACGGTCCGGTGGACCTGGTGTTCGGTGTACGTGACGCCTTCTGCCCCTGGAACACCGGGAACTGGCGGCTCGTCGCGGGTGCCGACGGCGCCGCGGAGGTGACGCGAGTGGAGGACGTGCCGGATCTCGAACTGGACGTCACCGACCTCGGCGCGATCTTCCTTGGCGGGACCAGGCCGAGCACTCTGGCCGCGGCGGGCCGCATCAAGGAGCGGACCGCCGGCGCGGTCTCGCGGGCGACGGCCGCGTTCGCCACCGACCGCGAGCCGTCCTGCCTGGAATCCTTCTAGGGCTTCAGGATTCCGTGCTCGGTCACCACCGCGGTGATCAGTTCGTGCGGCGTCACGTCGAAGGCCGGGTTGAACACCTCCGCGCCTTCGGGCGCGACCTTCGTGCCACCGAAGGCCAGGACCTCGCCGGGATCGCGTTCCTCGATCACGATCCCGGCGCCGTCCGGCATCGAAGTGTCCACAGTGGACGACGGGGCGACGACCACGAACGGGATTCCGTGGTGTTTCGCCGCGATCGCCAGGCCATAGGTGCCGATCTTGTTGGCGACGTCGCCGTTGGCGGCGATCCGGTCGGCGCCGACGAGGACGCAGTCGACCAGGCCGCGGCTCATCGCCGCGGCGGCCGCTCCGTCGGGCTGGATCCGGTACGGGACACCGGCTTCGGCCAGTTCCCACGCGGTCAGGCGGGCGCCCTGCAGCAGCGGCCGCGTCTCGTCGACCAGCACCGACTCGACCAGGCCGCGGGCCTGCAGATGCCAGACGACGCCGAGCGCGCTGCCCCAGGCGACCGTCGCGAGGTGGCCGGCGTTGCAGTGGCTCAGCAGCTTCAGCGGTCGCCGCCCGCAGTGCTCGATCACCACGTCGGCCGCCAGCCGGGAGGCCTCGTGGTTGATCCGTTCGTCCTCGTCGAGAATCGCCAGCGCTTCGGCGAGAACGGCTTCCGGCCCCTCCGGGAGCTTCGCGAGGGCGCGGGAAACGCCCCAGCTCAGGTTGACCGCCGTCGGCCGGGCCTGGGCGACGCGACGCGCTTCGGCCTCGACGTCGCCTTGCGCCCGGGTGGCGAGCACGACGCCGAGCGCCCCCGCCGCGCCGAGCGCCGGTGCCCCGCGTACCGCGAGCCGCTGGATGGCGGCGACGAGTTCGCCGACCGTGCGCAGTTCGAGCACGCGGTACTCGGCGGGAAGGACGGTCTGGTCGATGATCGTGACCGCGCCACCGGTCCAGTCGATCGTCCTGCGCATGGCTCCCCCGTGAAATCCGGTTGTCCCGTCGCGACCGCCTCGGTGAGGATGCGGCTCGTGACCATTGAACGCCACCATCCGCCCGGTCTGCACCCCACACCCACCTACCACCACGTGACCATCGTCGAAGGCCGCAGAGACGTCCACCTCGCCGGCCAGTGTCCGCTCACCGAAGACGGCAAGGTCGTCGAAGGCGATGTGCTCGACCAGGTCGACCAGGTCGTCGCGAACACCGCCGCCGCGCTCGCCTTCGCCAAGGCGACCCCGGCGGACGTCGTGCGCACGGTGATCTACGTGGTGACGCCGGACGCGGACGTGCTCTCGGCCGTGTGGGACCGGTTCGTCGGGTCGGCGATCGGGGAGGCCTTCACCACCGCGAGCACCCTGCTCGGCGTCGCGCAGCTCGGCTACCCCGGGCAGCTCGTCGAACTCGACGTCACCGCCGCCACCGCCTGACCTGCGCGTCGAGTCCGCGAAGTTCCGTGAAGGCCTCCTTGAGGGACCCAGAGTCCCTCAAGGAGGCCTTCACGGACTGCGGCAGGCTTCGTCAGGTGATGATCGTGACGACCGGCTCCCCGGCCTTCGCGGCTTCAGCGAAGAAGGTCACCAGCTCGTTGTAGTGCCCGCGAACGTAATCGAGCGCGTCCGGCTCGTCCCAGATCGACGGGTAGATACCCTCGGCCTCCAGTTCCGAGAGCTCGACGCCTTCCAAGAGCCGATCGAACCCGGTCCGCGCCATCTCCGCCGAGACCGTCCGCACCTGGTCCGCGATGAAGTACCGCGGTGGCCCGTCGCTGTCGGCTTCCCCCAGCAAGGTCCCGCCCAGTACGAAGTCGACCTCGAACCCGGCGCGCTTCGCCAGGAACCACAGCGCGTTCCACGCCTTGTCGATGTCCATCGCCCGCTCGGTCCCGTCGGCCTTTTCGGCGTAGGTCCAGTACCGCTCGGGCTCCTCGATCAGCTCGCGCAATTCCTCCGGCGTGACCCGGAGATACGCACCGCACATGCCCATCGGTCAGAGACCGGCCATGATGTCGGTCTCCGTGATGCCCGGACCCTGCCCGGCACGGATGAACCACTCGACGCCGAACGCCTGCGCGAAAGCCTCGTCGGGCATCGCCAGGAAGAACGAGTCCTCGCTGATCTGGCTGGCGTGCGCGCGCATCGCGGCCCGCTTGTACGGCAGGTACGCGGTGACGTCCACCCTCGCCGTCAGGATCGCTTCCGGCTTGCCGAACTCCGAACCGTCTTCGAAATCGGGAAGGTCCTCGGCCTTCATCTGCCCGGTCCGCACCGCTTCCTCCATACCGCGGCGCATCTCGTCACTGTTGCTCGTCGCCTCGTAGACCCGCGGCGTGCCCGCCAGCTCGGCCGCGCGCATGCCGACGCGGTGCACCTGGATGTGGTCCGGATGCCCGTAGCCGCCGTTGTCGTCGTAGACGGTCAGGACGTCGGCCTGCTCCTCGCGCAGGATCGCGGCCAGCCGCTGCGCGGCCTCCTCGACGTCGGCCTGCCAAAACGTGCCGGGCACGTCGTTGCGCGGCTCGCCCATCATGCCGGAATCGGTGTACCCCAGGAACTCCACGCGTTTGGCCCCCAGGACCTCGGCGGAGGCGTGCGTCTCCTGCACGCGGCGCTGCCACAACTCCTCTCCGTCGTCGAGGAACCCGTCCGGCACCTCGCCGACCTCCCCCCTGGTCGCGACGACGAGCACGACACGGTGACCTTCCTCGAAGGCCTTGCGCATGACGCCACCCGCGACGATGCACTCGTCGTCGGGGTGGGCGTGAAAACTCACCAATGTGGCCATGGTGGGGAAACTACCGGGAGGCACCGACATATTCCGGCGTTCCGCCACCTCAGGCCGGGAAGGTCCGCCCCAGGAACTCCAGCGTCAGCGCCCAGGCCGCCGCCGCGGGCTCCGGCTGATGGAACATCGGCGCCACGTGGTTGTGGAACGCGTGCCCCGCGCCCTCGTGGATGTGGATCTCCGCCCCGTCGTGGGAGGCGACCGCGTCGGCGAGGCGGCGCACGCCTTCGACGGGAATGTAGGGGTCCGCGCCCCCGAACTGGAACTGGATCGGGCAGGTGATCCGATCCAGCAACGGAAGCTGCTCGGGCACACGCGAGCCGTAGTACGAGACCGCGACGTCCGGGTCGCCTTCGGCGGCGGCCGCGTAGGCCATCGAGCCGCCGAGGCAGAAGCCGAAGACGCCCGCGCGGCCGTCGGTTTCGGGCAGCGCGCGCAGTGTCGCCAGGGTCGCGAGCACGTCGGTGACGGCGCTCGCCGGGTCCAGTTGGCCGGCGACGGCCATCGACGCGGAGACCCCGGCTTCGTCGTGCGTGGCCGACCATCCGGGCGAGATCCGCCAGAACAGTTCGGGCACCGCGACGACGTAGCCGAGAGCGGCCAGGTCCGCGGCGACCGACTTGAGGTAGTCGTCGAGGCCGAAGATCTCCTGGATCAGCACCAGGCCCGGGCCGGAGCCGGATTCGGGCAGCCAGAGCGGGGCGTCGAACGAGCCGTCGGCGACGGTCACCTTGGTCATCGGGTTCCTTCCAGTGCGCGCACGAGGCAATCCGTCACGAGGGCGGCCTGCGTGCCGTCGGGGTCGAGGTCGGGATCGAAGATGGTCAGCTCCAGTCCGGCGGCGCCGGGGATCGCGAGCAGACCGCGGAGCAGCTCGACGAGTTTGTCCGGGCTGAGCCCGCCCGGATCGGGACTGTCCACAGCGGACACATACTCCGGATCGAGCGTGTCGATGTCGATGTGGATCCAGAAACCTTCCAGTGGCGCGAAAATCTCCCGTGCGGCGGCGAGCGCGCCGTCAGTGCCGGACGCCATGATCTCCTGGCTGGTCACGACCCGGAGCCCGGCGTCCCGTGCCTCGGCGGACTCCTCCGCGCGAACGCCGAGCACGAGGACGTCTTCGTCGCGGACGTAGGGCTTCAGACCGTCCACATCGGCCAGTTCCGGCTGGCCCCGGCCGGTGACGACGGCGAGGGCCTCACCGCCCACGGAGGCGACGTACTCGGAATTGCCGAGGTGCCGGAAGTCGTCGTGTCCGTCGAAGTAGACGATGCCGTAGCGGCCTTCGCGACGCAGCGTCAGCATCGCGGCGAGCGCGATCGAGCAGTCGCCGCCGAGCACCACCGGGAAGCCGCCGTCCGCGCGGATCTTCGCGAGGCGTCCGGCGAGGGCCTCGGTGTAGGCCGCGATCCCGGCCGCGTTCCGCACGCCGCCGTCGGGCGACCAGGCGGGCAGATAGCGCGGCGGGGTGACGACGCCGCCGTCGGCTGCCCCCAACCGGGTGAGCAGGCCGTGGTCACGCAGCGCGCCCGGCGCCTTGTAGCAGCCCGGGACCACACCTTCGGCGGGCGGCCGCAGCCCGAGGTTGGACGGCGCGTCGAGCAGTACGAGATTCCCCATGGTCACACCGTAGTAGCGATGTCTGGTGCCGCGCCGTCCGTCCCTTTAGGTTGATGGGACGGACGGAGGAGGCCCCATGGCGGAGCGGACCAAGTACATCCTCGACGAAGCGGATATGCCGACCCGGTGGTACAACGTCGTCCCGGATCTGCCGGAGCCGCCGCCACCGCCCTTGCATCCCGGCACCCGCGAGCCGGTCGGCCCGGACGATCTCGCGCCGCTGTTCCCGCAGGCGCTCATCGCCCAGGAGGTCAGCACCGAGCGGTACATCGACATCCCGGACGAGGTCCTGGACGTCTACCGGCTCTGGCGTCCGTCGCCGCTGTTCCGGGCGCGGCGGCTGGAGAAGGCGCTCGGCACCCCCGCGCGTATCTACTACAAGTACGAGGGCGTCAGCCCGGTCGGCTCGCACAAGCCCAACACCGCCGTGCCGCAGGCGTTCTACAACGCGGCGGAGGGCGTCACCAGGCTGACCACCGAGACCGGCGCCGGGCAGTGGGGGAGCGCGCTCGCGTTCGCCTCCGCCACCTTCGGGCTCGAATGCGAGGTGTGGCAGGTCCGCGCCTCCTACGACCAGAAGCCGTATCGCAAGCTGATGATGGAGACCTTCGGCGCGAAGGTGCACCCGAGCCCGTCCGAGCTGACCGAATCCGGCCGCGCGATCCTGGCCGCCGATCCGGACTCGACCGGGAGCCTCGGTATCGCGATCAGCGAGGCGGTCGAGCAGGCGGCGCAGGCGGAGAACACCCGCTACGCGCTGGGCAGCGTGCTCAACCATGTGCTGCTGCACCAGACGATCATCGGTGAAGAGGCGCTCAAGCAGTTCGAGCTGGCCGGGGACACCCCGGACGTCCTCGTCGGCTGCACCGGCGGCGGATCCAACTTCGGCGGGCTCGCCTTCCCGTTCCTGCGCGAGAAACTCGCCGGGCGGATGGACCCGGTGATCCGCGCGGTCGAACCGGCCGCCTGCCCGACGCTCACCCGCGGGAAGTACGCGTACGACTTCGGGGACACCGCCGGGCTGACACCGCTGCTGAAGATGCACACGCTCGGTCACGACTTCATCCCCGACCCCATCCACGCCGGTGGCCTGCGCTACCACGGGATGTCACCGCTGATCTCGCATATCTACGAACTCGGGCTGATCGACGCGATCGCCATCGGGCAGGAGGACTGCTTCGCCGCCGGAGTGCGGTTCGCCCGTACGGAGGGCATCATCCCCGCGCCGGAGCCGACGCACGCGCTCGCCGCGTGTATCCAGGAAGCGTTGCGGTGCAAGGAAACCGGGGAGGAGAAGGTGATCCTGACCGCGCTGTGCGGGCACGCGCACCTCGACCTTCCGGCGTACGGCGCGTACCTGGCGGGGAACATCTCCGATCACGCGCTGCCCGACGAAGCCCTCGAGAAGTCCCTCGCCGGCCTTCCGTAACCCTCGCGCGGATGTCATGAAAGGGTCGTTCAGGACGAAAAATGTCCTGAACGACCCTTTCATGACATCCGGGAAGGGGTCAGCCGGTCACCTGGTAGCCCGAAGTCCGGTTCCGCCCGGTGTTCTTCGCCTGGTACAGCGCCCGGTCCGCCACGGCGAGCACCGTGTCCAGATCGGCGACCCCCGGCCGGTCGGCGAGCCCGATCGACACCGTGACGTGCTCGGGCAGGTCACCGGCGCGCGACGCCACGCTCGACCGGATCCGCTCCGCGATCGCGTGGGCGTGCACGGCGGGCGTGCCGGGCAGCAGGACGACGAACTCCTCGCCACCGAAGCGCCCGACGAGATCCGTGCCGCGCACCTCGGTCCGCAGCGTTTCCGCGATCGCCGCCAGATACCGGTCGCCGACCAGATGCCCGTGCCGGTCGTTGATCAGTTTGAACCGGTCGACGTCGACCATCAGCAGGCTGGTGTGCCGCCCCGCGCGCCGCGCGCGGTCGAGTTCGTCGGTCGCGGCCTCACGCCACGCCTTCGCGTTGAGCAGCCCGGTCTTGGCGTCGCTGCGCGCCTGCCGTTTCAGCTGCCGCAGCAGGACCCCGCGGTGCAGTACCAGCGTGATCCCGACGACCAGCAGCAGCACCACCGGCCAGTCCCGCAGCGCCCACGCGACGATGACGCCGAGCGCGATCGTCGCCGCTTCGAGCGCGTACTCGAACGGCTTCGCCAGCGCGTCCCGCAGCCGTTCGTGCGGGGTGCCGTAGTACACCGCGATCGTCATCAGCACGGTGTTGACCAGCAGGAACACCCCGCCCGCCGCGACCACCGAACCGAACGAGGAGGCGTCGCGGGGGAGCACGTCGAACGGCTCCGCGTACCGGGCGAGGAAGGCGGCCGCGGCGAATCCCGAGAGCACCGTCGCGGAGGCGGAGAACATCCGCCGGAACAACGGGTTCGGCTGCCCGCGGAACCAGCGGTAGAAGAACGACACGGCGATGACCAGCGCGGCGAGCGCCGGGTGCACCAGCAGCACGGCGGCGAAGGTCCACACGCTGTCGAGCGAGATGTGCGGCGTGCCGGCGAACCGCTCCCGGACCCGCTCCACCGGGCGCGACAATTCGGTGTACAGCACGGAGCTGAGGATCAGGATCGCGAAGGGCACCGCGTCGCCCTCGGTGAACGGGACGCGGAGAAAAGACCAGGCGGATCCGGCGATCGCCGCGACGTCCACCAGGAGGACGAAGCCGATCAAACCACGGTTGGGTAGCCGCCACAGCGCCCAATTCGTTAGCGCCACGGAGACGAACGTAATCGGTTGGATACTAGGTGTCACTACGCTGTATGGGTAGGCGTGGGTGCACCACGCGTGACCGGAAGCGGGAAAGCGGAGGGGGTGAGCCCTATGCGCGGGCAGAACTGGTGAGTACCGGGTTCCGGTCTAAAGGGGGTGCGGTGGGGCCACGTGGCGCCAAGCCCGGGTGGCCGGAACAGCCACTACGAGACCGGCGAGTGCGATGACCGAGACCGTCGTCGCCGGTGAACCGAGCACGCCGACGAGCAGGCCGCCGGCGATCAGCCCGATTCCCTGCACGGCGATGAGTCCCGACCCGGCGAGGCCGAAGGCCTGGCCTCGTTCGGTGTCGGGTACCAGCCGCATGAACGTGGTGCTCGCGGTGACCTGGTAGGCCGCGCACATCCCGGACAGCACGAGCAGTCCGGCGGCGTAGGGGAGCGAAGGCCGGAACCAGAACGCCGCGAGCGGCACGATCGCGCCGAGTGCCAGCACGCCGACCAGGCGCAACCGGAGCTCGGGCCGCACGAGGCGGCCCAGTACGAAGACCCCGAGCACGATCCCCGCGGGATGCGCCGCGAGCAGCAGCCCCGCGGTCACCGCCCCGCCGCCGATCTCCGCGGCGTAGGGCACGGCGAGCCCTTCCGGCACGATCACGAAACCCGCCAGCCATGCCACGCCGACCAGAGCGCGCAACCGGCGATCACGCCAGATCGTCCTGGCGCCCGCCGAAAGCCGCCGCACGGTCGACGTCGCCGGTCCGCTCGCTCCCGAAGCCGGCCGCGCGCGGACCCCCAGCCGCAGGACGACCGCCGAGACGGCGAACGTCACCGCGTCCAGCGCCAGCCCGCGTCCCGGCCCGATCGCGGCGATCACCGCGCCGCCCAGCGCGAATCCGGCCAGCTGACCGATCTGGTTGGTGATCTTCAGCAGGGACTGGCCGAGCACGTAGGAATCCCCGCTGAGCACCGACGGGAGGACCGCGGCCTGCGCGGCGGTGAACGGCGCGTTGGCCAGCTGCACCACCACAAGCACGGCGGCGAGCACGGGCAACGGGATGCCGGGGACGGCGAGCACCGCGACCAGGAGCGCGCGGACGACGTCGGAGCAGACCATCACCGCGCGGCGCGGGTACCGGTCGGCCAACCCACCGAGCAACGGCCCGCCGATCAGGTCGGGGAGGTAGGTGAGCGCGTACGTCAGCGCGGGCCACGTCGCCGAGCCGGTGCGCTGGAACACCAGCACCGACAGGGCGACCCTGGCCACCTGGTCGCCGAGGATGGACTGGAGTTCCGCGAACCAGATCGCGCGTAGTTCACCGACCGCGAGGATCTGCCGGAAGGTCGCCTTGGAGTCCACGAGGTGACCACCCCCGCCCGGTCGAGTGAGTCACTCAGCGTACCGCTCCGGGCGCGGGTGGTGAACCCTCGGAGCTACTCCGTGCCGCAGGTGATCTTCGGCTGCGGGTTGTAGTGCACGTTCCGCGTGTGGCGCCGGATCTCGCGGCCGGTCGCGGCGTCCTTGATGACCCGGGTGTCCGAGGTGGTGAAGCCGGGCGCGCCGTTGCTGGGCTTGCAGTTCTCGGCGGGGCCAGGCTTCGTCGGCGGCTCGGACGGGTTGGTGCGGCCGCCCGGGATCGACTCGACGGTGTACTTCTTGGTGCCCCACAGCCGGATCGTGATGTCCGACGGCGTCCAGATGGTCTGGATCGCGACACCGGTGTCCGTGTCGTTGGTGAACTTCAGGTCGATGACACTGCCACCGCTGTGGTTCTGGAACACGGTCGCCTCGCGCGCGGCGGGGTAGCGGCTGATGTAGTAGCTGTGTTCCTTGTGCTCGGTGTCCTTCATGCCGGCGAAGTACGAAGCGTTGTACAGCGTGGTCGCGAACTGCGAGATCCCGCCGCCGACCTCGCGGCCGGGCGCGCCGTCCTTGATGACACCCGCCTCGACGTAGCCCTGCGCGGCGCCGCGCGGCCCGGTGAACCCGTTGAGGCTGAACGTCTCGTTCGGCTTCACGATGGCGCCGTTGACCTTCTGCGCCACGACCCGGATGTTCGTCCCCGAGTCCGGGGCGAATCCGCCGGTCTTGAACTCGCTGACGACCTCCTTGATGCCGAGCTGGTTCGCCTGCTCGGTGGTCACCTTGGCCGGGGTCTTCTTGTAGGTCACCGGCAGCTCGCGCGGCGCGGCGCGCTTGAGCACGTCGAGCACCGGCTTGAGGCTCGGCTCCCAGTCGACGACGTTGGCGTCCTCGGAGGGCTGGACGGTCGGCTTGCCGCCTTCGAAGACGATCTGCGCGTCCTTGCCCTCCTTTTCGGTGGACTTCAGCTGCGGGCCCGCGGCCTCGATGATCTTGTTGTTGTCCACCTTCGGGTTCAGCACACCGCCGTCGACGGGCTCGAAGGTCAGCGCGGCCGCGATCTGCTCGGGTTTGACGACCGCGTCCTTGCCCTCGCCCTTGACGACCATCGGCGCCGCCACGGCGGGCTTCGCGATCTGCTCGAGCGCGGCGTGGACGGCCTCCGGCGAGACCTTCACCGGGGTCTGGGTGACCGCGAGTGTCAGCGGCTCGCCGCCGGCCCAGCGCTCCAGGATGGTCTTCTTGGCGGCTTCGAGGTCGAGCTTCTGCCCGGTCTTCGGCTCGACCGCGATCGGCTTGGCCTCCTCGAAGCGCACGGTCCCCTCGACGGGGTCGCGGTCGACCTTGTCGCGCAGGTTCTCCAGCGCGCCGGTGAGCTTGGCGTCGTCGGTCTGCGTGACGACACCGACCTCGGTGGTCGAGAAGAACGACGCGATCCGCGTGAACGGGTTCAGCGGCTGGTCGCCCGCCTGGTCCAGGGTGGCGGGCCAGTCGAGGCGCAGGCCGGCGTTGTTCGGCGCCAGCGACTCCTCGGCGTCGCCCGCGACGACCTTCACCGGCCGGGTCAGCCGCGGCTCGATACCGCCACGGAGTTCCTTCTCGGCCGCCGTGCGGTCCATCCCGCCGACGTCGACCCCGGCGACGGTGACGCCGCGGGGGACGCTGCCCTGGGAGACCAGCACGTCGAGGGCGTACGCGACGACCAGGAGGCCGAACACGCCGCCGCCGATGAAGGCGGCCTTGCGATAGCTGCGACGGCGCTTCGGTGGCGTGGGCTCCTGCGGCGTGGCAGACTCCGCGAACCCGGGCGTGACGACCGGGAGAATGTCCGTCTGCTCAGCGTGGGACTCGGGCCAGCGCGGTTCCTGCGGCAACTCTCCACCCTCCACGGTCCGGCGAGCGCCGGGCTTCGTGATCGAACGTCCGGGCCTTCCACACGTTCCGGACGTAGGTTCAAGATACGGGGCGCGTTTTGTGAGCCTGCAACTCGCCCGGTTGGGTGATCGGGTCACTCCGTCGGGTGGTCACTGGGCGTCAGGTTCCGGATTTTCGCCCACTCTGGCGAGAAAGTCGAAGTCACAGCCTTCATCGGCTTGCGTGATGTGTTCGGCGTACAACGCGCCGTAACCCCGTTCGTACCGCGGGGCGGGCGTGGTCCACTCCGCCCGGCGACGTTGCAATTCCGCATCATCGACGTCGAGGCTCAGCCGTCGCGAAGGGACGTCCAGGGTGATCGGGTCGCCGTCGCGGACGAGCGCGAGCGGACCGCCCACATGGGACTCCGGTGCGACGTGCAGCACGCAGGCGCCGTAGCTGGTGCCGCTCATCCGGGCGTCGGAAACGCGGACCATGTCGCGGACCCCCTTGGCCAGCAGGTGATCCGGCAGCGGCAGCATCCCGTACTCGGGCATGCCGGGGCCGCCGAGCGGGCCGGATCCGCGCAGCACCAGCACCGAGTCCTCGGTGATGCCGAGCGCGGGGTCGTTGATGCGCTTCTTCAAGTCCCGATAGTCGTCGAAGACCACCGCCGGTCCAGTGTGGACGAGCAGCCGCGGTTCGGCGGCGATGTGCTTGATCACCGCCCCGGACGGCGCGAGATTCCCGCGCAGCACCGCGACTCCTCCTTCGGTGGCGACAGGATTGTCACGCGTGCGGATGACGTCGTCGTCGTGTACCCGCGCCGAAGCCAGGTTCTCGCCGAGTGTTCGGCCGGTCACCGTCACCCGATCGGTATGCAGCAGGTCGGTCAGCCGGGAGAGCAGGCCGGGAAGTCCGCCGGCGTAATAGAAGTCCTCCATCAGCCAGTCGCCGCCCGGCCGGATGTTCGCCAGCACCGGGACCCGGCGCGCGATCGCGTCGAAATCGTCGCATGCCAGCGGGATCCGCGCGCGTCCGGCCATCGCGATCAGATGGATGACGGCGTTGGTGGAGCCGCCGAGCGCCAGCACGGTGGTGATCGCGTCGGCGTAGGCGCGCTCGTCGAGGATCTTCGTGATGGTGAGGCCCTCCCACACCATCTCGACGGCACGCGCGCCGCTCGCCGCCGCCATCCGGTGATGCGCCGAATCGACGGCGGGGATCGACGCGGCGCCGGGCAAGGTCAGCCCGAGTACTTCGGCGACCGACATCATCGTGGACGCGGTGCCCATCGTCATACAGGTTCCGGGGGAACGGGCCAGCCCACGCTCCAATTCGGACAGTTCCTCGTCGCCGATCAACCCGGCCCGCTTGTCGTCCCAGTACTTCCACATGTCGGTGCCGCTGCCGAGCACCTCGTTCCGCCAATGCCCGCGCAGCATCGGTCCCGCGGGTACGAAGATCGCGGGCAGCCCCGCGCTCGTCGCGCCCATCAGCAGCGCCGGGGTCGTCTTGTCGCAGCCGCCCATGAGCACCGCGCCGTCGATCGGATAGGACCGCAGGATCTCTTCGGTCACCATGGAAAGCAGGTTGCGGTAGAGCATCGGCGTCGGCTTCTGGAACGTCTCGGACAGCGTCGCGACCGGGAACTCCAGCGGGAATCCGCCCGCCTGCCACACTCCGCGTTTGACCTGTTCGGCCCGCTCGCGCAGATGCATGTGGCAGGGGTTGATGTCACTCCAGGTGTTGAGGATCGCGATGACGGGTTTCCCGAGGTGTTCCTCCGGGTTGTAGCCGAGTTGCCTGCTGCGGGCACGATGGCTGAAGCCGCGCAGCTCGTCGCCGCCGAACCAGCGATGGCTCCGGAGTTCCTCGGAGTTCCTCATGACCGCGAGTATGGCATCTCATATATGATCGGGCCCATGTCTTCGACCTTCAGCCTGCCCGCTTCACGGACCGAAGTGGTGCTCGACGAGATCCGCCGCGGCATCCTCACCCGGGAGTTGAAGCCCGGCCAGCCGCTGGTCGAAGCCGAGCTCGCGGCCAGGCTCGGCGTCTCGAAGACGCCGGTCCGCGAGGCGCTCAAGGTGCTGTCGAACACGGGGCTCGTGACGTTCAGCCCGTACAAGGGCGCTTCGGTGTGCGTGGTGGACGCGGAGCTGGCGAAGTCCGTGTACGACGTCCGCATGGTGCTGGAGCCCGAGGCCGTGCGCCGGTCGGTCGAACGCCGCTCCCCGGACCTGCTCGAAGACGCCGCGGAAGCGCTGAAGGAGGCGTCGGCGGCGCTTTCGGACAAGGACCACGCCGCGCTCAGCCTGCTCAACCGCCGGTTCCACCGGGCGCTCTACAGCGGCTGCGGCAATCCGCTGATGGTCTCGATGCTGGACGATCTCAGGGACCGTGCCGCGCTGATCAGCGTGGTCGGCTGGGAGACGAATCCCAGCTGGCGCAAGGAATGGAACGAGCACAAGGCGGTGCTGGCGGCGGCGAAGAAGGGTGACGCCGAAGGTGCGGCCCGGTTGCTGCGCGCCCACATCGGCGATTTCCTGGAGCGGACCCTCGAGACCATCGGAGACGCTTGATGCGGCTGCTGCTCATCGCCGACACCCATCTGCCGCTGCGCGCGAAGGCGCTGCCGGAGCAGGTCTGGCGCGAGGTCGACGAGGCGGACGTCGTCGTCCACGCCGGCGATTGGGTCGAGGCCGCCCTGCTGGACGAACTCGAAGCCCGGAGTAAGCGGCTCATCGGCGTCTACGGCAACAACGACGGCGCTGATCTGCGGGCGCGGCTTCCCGAGATCGCGCGGGCGGACCTCGACGGCGTCCGGCTGGCGGTCGTCCACGAAACCGGCGGCAAACAGGGCCGTGAACGGCGCTGCGACGAACAGTTCCCGGACACCGACGTCCTCGTGTTCGGGCACAGCCACATCCCCTGGGACACCGTCACGCCGAACGGGCTGCGGCTGCTGAACCCCGGCTCGCCGACCGACCGGCGGCGGCAGCCGTTCTGCACCTATCAGACCGCCGAGGTCCGCGACGGCGAATTGCGCGACGTCACGCTGCATGAGCTGCCTCTTCGCCGCTGACGGGGTAGACAGGTAGGCATGGAACCGGCGCAGGCGTTGAGGGAGATCGCGTTCCGGCTGGAGCGCGCGGGCGAGCCGACCTACCGGGTACGGGCGTTCCGGCAGGCGGCCTCGGTGATCGCCAAGATCGAGGCGGACGACCTGCGCAAACGCGCCGCGGCGGGCACCTTGACCGCGTTGCCGAACATCGGCAAGGCGACCGCGGCCGTCGTCGAAGACGTCCTCGCCGGCCGCCGTCCCGCGTACTTCGAGAAGATCGGCGAGCCGAAGCTGCCCGACGGCGGCGCGATGCGGGCGGCGCTGCGCGGCGACTGCCACACCCATTCGGACTGGTCCGACGGCGGGAGCCCGATCGAGGAGATGGCCGAGGCCGCCCGCGCGCTCGGCCACGAATGGATGGTGCTGACCGATCACTCGCCGCGGCTGACCGTCGCGAACGGGCTCTCGCCCGAGCGGCTGCGCCGTCAGATGGACGTCGTCGCGGAACTGAACGAGACCATGGCGCCGTTCCGGATCCTGCACGGCATCGAGGTCGACATCCACCTGGACGGCACGCTCGACCAGGAGGAAGAACTGCTGGAGCGGCTGGACTTCGTCGTCGCGAGTGTCCACTCGAAACTGCGGATGCCCGCGAAGGAGATGACGCCGCGGATGATCGCCGCGGTGCGGCATCCGCGGGTCCGCGTGCTGGGGCACTGCACCGGACGGCTCGTGATGGGCGGCCGCGGGAAACGGCCGGAGTCGGAGTTCGACGCCGAAGCGGTGTTCACCGCGTGCCGGGACAACGGGGTCGCCGTCGAGATCAACTCGCGCCCCGAACGCCGGGATCCGCCGACGCGGCTGCTGAACCTGGCCGTGGACCTGGGCTGCGATTTCGCGATCGACAGCGACGCGCACGCGCCCGGTCAGCTGGACTGGCTGGTCTTCGGCTGCGCGCGGGCCAACGAACTGGGGATCGAGCCGGAGCGGGTGATCAACACGCGGACCGCCGAGGACCTGCTCGCCTCGTGAGTGGCAAGGACGGTTAGAACCGTCCTTGCCACTCACGAGGCCGTGCGCTAGTCGATCTCGTACGGGTCCCCGTAGACCGCCCACTTCAGCGGGGTGTGCAGGTCGAGGTTGCCGTCGTTGAGCCACACCAGCTGCGCGGTGTCGATCCGAGACGTGTCCGCGTGCGCCTCTTCCTGCTTCATGACCACGCGCCGCGCGTCGAGGAACGCCTTGAGGTACGCCGTCTCGTCACCGCCCTGCGCGGGCGGCTTCGCCTGCTGGAGAGCGGCCGAGCGGATACCGCCGAAGCTGTCCTGGCTGGTGCCGGGGCCGTGCATCACGATGGCGTCGTAATAGATGAATTGTCCCAGTGCGCCCAGACCGTCCGATTTCGCCTGGTTCACCGCCGGGTCGAAATAGACGCGGTCCCGTTCGCTGTTCTGCGCCGCCTTGAAGTCCTCACGGCCGGCGGCCTCCCGCCACGCGTTTTCGAAACCGGTGCCCAGCCCTTCGTGCGATTCGGTGCCGTCGACCTCGCGCAGCGCCGGGAGGTATTCCGCGAGCGGGTTGTCCGGGACCGAGTTCGTGTAGCGCTCGACGAGTTCCAGCATGTCCCCGGTGCCGGAACAGAACCCGATGATGCCGGCGGTGTACCCGCGCCCGTCGCCGATGTCCTCGATGTAGGAGTACTGCGCTTTCCAGTCCAGGGAAGAGTTTTCCGCACTGGAGACGATCTGCATCGCGATCTCCTTCTTCTCCGGCGAGGCGAGATCGCCACCGGAAGCGAAGATCGACGCCGACGCCGGGACGGGCGCCGCGGACGCGAGCGAAGAGATCGCGACAGGGCCGGAAACGGCGAGGGCGAGCACGGAGACCGCGCCGAGAGCACGACGCATCGCGGGCCGCAGGGTGTCACTCATGAAAGGTGTCCCTTTCCACAGAGAATTGTCATTTTCTCATCAGGTGTTGCTGCGGCGTGGGCACACGATAACCATGGGTGACAGTTTCCGGCAAGAGGGCGAGCCGGTTAAAGATTCTTGCGCAGCAGCGCCGACCCCAGTTGCGTGAGGTGATGCCGCACGGTGTTGCCCTCACGCGTACTGAGCACGAGACCCGCTTCACGCAGCACCGTGGCGTGCTGGCTCGCCGACGACATGGAGATCCCCGCGCGGCGCGCGACATCGCTGGTCCGCCCGCCGCCTTCGATCGTCTCCAGCACGGCCGCACGCGTGTGCCCCAGCAGTGTGGCCAAGGCGGAGCCGTGGCCGGGGTGCACGGTTTCGGGAACGTGCTCTTCGATGGGGTGGACGAGCACCGGCACCCGATCGTTCTCGACCAGGGTCACCCCGGTCCGCCAGCAGAAGTACGACGGGATGAGCAGCAGCCCCCGCCCGTCGAGGTGGAGGTCGTGGTGCACGGGGTAGTCGACCTCGAGCACCGGCGCTTTCCACCGCATCGCGGGGGAAAGCCCGCGCAACAGCCCGTCGACGCCTTCCGTGAGCAGAATCCGTGCCTGTCTCGCACGCTGACGGTCGAAGCAGGCGAGGACGTCGTTCCAGACGGGCTCGATCGCCGCACGGTGGTAGGACCGGACCGCTCGCGTCAGCGCGCCGAGCGCCGCCGGGTTGGCGTCACCCAGATCCCGTGCCCACGGCGTCGGCCGCCGGGATCGGGCCAGTGTCGCCAGATCCCGCCGCAGGGCGAGGCGCTCGGTGCGGCACACCAGGTCCAGTTGCTCGTCGAGGTCTTCGCCGGAGGGCGTGAGGAAGTCCGGGAAGTACCCGCTGGGCGGGACGAGCGTCAGCAACGGACCCGCGGCCTTCGGCAGGCGGGTGCGGACGGCGCCACGCCACTTCCGCACCCGCAGGTCCCCGTCCCCGCGCTGCAGCCGGTGCAGGCTCAACGTCGTCTCCCACAGCGGATCCGGCCTCGTCGCGACCCTGACGCGGCCAAGATCGTCTCCGGAAAAATGCACGCGCAGCACAGCGCCCCCTCCCCAGGTCCCCGCAGGAATTAACGCACGGAATGCCCGTCTTGGCGATGTTTCAGCGAGAACTAAAACTGGCCGGGGGAGTCGCACCGGGCCTGGCACGGTTCGTCGGGCAAGGTCCACTACCGAGGGGATGAAGATGAACATCAGGAAGCTCGGCATCGCCGCCACGGGTGCGGCGATGGCGTTCGGGACGCTGTTCGCGGCCGCACCCGCCCAGGCGGCGACGACCAACAGCTGGGAGGTGAAGTGCAGGCAGTTCCAGTACAACGAGGTCGTCTCAGGCGGATGGACCGAGTTCTGGGCGACCTGCAGCGGCAACACCGTCACCATCAAGGGCAAGGTCTACGACAGCGCGGCCGACAATCGTTGCATCGTGCTCAAGATCTACTGGCCGAGCGAGAACCGCTGGGACACCAGCCGCAAGGCCTGCCCCAAGAACACGAATCAGTCCTTCACCTTCACCGGGCTCAAGGCCGCGAATCCGTGGGCGCACCTCTCCTCGGTGCCGGCGGGCTGATCCTCGGTCGCGCGGTGGGCACGTCCGTCGTCCGCACAGGCCACCCGGGCTATCGCCGGTCGCCGGTGTAGACGACGGCGGCGCACACCGCGTCGACCCCCGAGATCAGCTCGGCGAGCGCCTTCGGCAGTTCCCGCTGAGTGGACTCCACCCAGGCGCGCAGGCCCGCCCGGTCGAGTTCCGGTTCGCAGAAGTCGTCGAGCCCGATGGTCCAGGCCAGCAGCGCCAGGCAGACCGAATGCGGATCCGGCTGTTCGGTGCCGAGGACGGCCGCCCGCACCTTGCTGCGCGCGGCCGTCGACAACAGCAGATCCCGCGGCGGGTACCGGTGATTCTTCCGCATGGGCATCCGGTCGGTCTCGCGGTCGATCACCCCGGCGGCGAGCAGATTCCCCGCGACCGTTTCGCCGAGGTCGTGCCGCAGATGCGTGACCCATTCCCGGACGGTGTGCCGCTCGCGTTCGGCCAGGATTTCCGAGAACACCCCGTCGAGCGGGGGATGGGCGAGGCCGCGTCGTGACAGCGGGCGGATTCGCTTGCGTTCCACGGTGATCCGCTCGGCGAGGAGGAGATCGCAGAGCGCGGAACCGGCCATTCCGATCCCGAGTCCCGTGCGGCGCAACGCGGGTTTTCCGGTGAACTCGTCGTGGGCGAGAAAGAACAGGGAATCGACCAAGGTCAGCCGACGCATGAATGGCACGCCCTCCGGCGTTGAAGTGCGGGACGGCCAAAGTAGCGGTAGCGCGCGTACCACTGCGACCCGAGGTCCGTTTTTAGCCTGAACGGACGTACCTCGCCGGGGTACCCGGCCCTAAGGTGGGATGGCTTCGGAAGATCAAGATCTTTCACCGCCATACCGACGTCCGGGGGGACGGGTCCATGGGTACGCAAAGACCGCGGCGCGGTCTCGGTCATCGACGGCTCGGGGCCGCCCAGATCGTGTTCTTCGTGGTGGCCGCGGCGGGTCCGCTCTTCGCCATCGCGGGCGGGGTCCCGACGAACTACGCGGTCACCGGCAATGTCGGCGTGCCGCTGTCGTTCCTTCTGCTCGCCCCGATCCTGGGCCTGTTCGCCGTCGGGTACGCGGCGATGAGCCGCTACATCACCAACGCCGGCGCGTTCTATCCGTATGTCGCCAACGGTGTCGGCAAATCCACCGGCGCCGGGATCGCCTTCGTCACGCTGATCTCCTACAACGCCATCCAGATCAGCATCTACGGCCTGTTCGGCTGGTCGGTGTCGACCTGGCTGGGCACGCTCACCGGATCCCCGCCGCCGTGGTGGTTGTGCGCGCTGGTGATGGTGCTCCTCGTCGGCGCGCTCGGTGTCCTGCGGGTCGATCTCAACGCCAAGGTGCTCGGGGTGGCGCTGTGCCTCGAGGTGGCCGTCGTCGCGATCGTCGACATCGCGTTGTTTTCGAATCCGGCCGGTGGCGGCGTTTCCTGGGTCCCGCTGGAGCCGTCGAGCCTGTTCACCACCGGCGTGGGCGCGGTGTTCGCGTTCTCCGCGGCCGCGTTCATCGGCTTCGAGGGCGCGGCGACCTACGGCGAGGAGACCAGGGAACCCAGCCGCACGGTCGGCCGGGCGACGTTCGCCGCGATCGCGCTCACCGCGGTGCTCTACGTCGTCTCGTCGCTCGCGCTGGCCGTGGGCACCGGGCCGGACGTCATCGTGACGACCGCGGCCGCCCAGGGGCCGGATCTGCTGTTCAACCTGGCGGGCGAACATCTCGGCGGCACGTTCTCCGACGTCGCGTACACGCTGTTCGTGACCGGCCAGTGCGCGGCGCTGCTGAGCTTCCACAACGCCGTCGCGCGGTATTTCTTCGCGCTGGGCAGGGAAGGGCTGCTGCCGCGCTCGCTGGCCAAGACCAGCAAACGCACCGGCGCGCCGGTGGCAGGCTCGCTCACGCAGACCGCGCTGGCGCTGACGGTCGTGTCGCTCTTCGCGATCGCGGGCCGCGACCCGGTGACCGAACTGTTCACCTGGCTCGGCACGACGGCGTCCACCGGGGTCGTGGTGATCATGATCGCCGTCTCGCTTTCGGTGATCGGCTTTTTCAAACGGCGCCGCGACGCCGAAAACGCCTGGCGCCGCTGGGTCGCGCCGTCGCTGGCGATCCTCGCGCTGTCGACCGTCCTCGCGCTGATCCTGCTCAATTTCGATCTGCTGCTCGGCCCGGCCGGGACGTTCCTGTTGCGCTGGGGGCTGCCCGGTCTCGTGCTCGTCGCCGCACTGGCGGGTTTCCTGCGCGCGGAAGTGTTGCGGACGAGGGATCCCGAGACGTACGCCGCCATCGGCGGACCGCTCGAAGACGAGGAGCTCGCCGCCGCCAAGCTGTCCTAAATGGACGCACGTGACGGACCCCTCGTCGATTTGTCTATAAAGGAATGGTAAAGTGGCGGGCAGATGACGACCACCCGTGCCCCCGCCGCACGGCACCGTTCCGTCTTCTTCCTGCTGATCTTGCTCGTCTTCGCCTTCGTCACGCCGACCGTTCCCCATGGGCACGGCCGGGCCGCGAAGGAAGATCCCGTCGCCGTCTTCGCGACCCATCCGCTGCCCGCCTTCCACGGCGGGCAGGCCGTTCCCCTCGCCGACGCTCCCGCCGAAGCGGAGACCGTCGACCTCCCCGACGCCGGCCATGCCCCTGAGCAGGGCGAACCCGTCGTCATCACCCGTGCGGTGCCCCGGGCGCCAGCGCGGGCACCTCCGCGCTGATCGGCGTCTTCTTCCCGCATCAGCCATCCATCGGAGGTCTCCATGAGTTCCGGTCATGCCCTGCTGGCCGTCGGCGGGGCGTTCCTCGCCGCCGGTGTCATCGCCAGAGCCGGCGCCCGTATCGGGCTGCCCACCATCCCCCTGTTCATGCTGGCCGGTTTCGTCTTCGGCCCCAACACCCCCGGACTGTCCCTTGTGGACGATCCAGCCGAGCTCGGTGTGCTCGCCGGTCTCGGCCTCGTCTTCCTCCTGTTCTACCTCGGCCTCGAATTCTCCCTCGACGACCTGGCCAAGGGCGGGCGCAAACTCGTCTGGTCCGGGCTGATCTACCTGATCCTGAACATCGGCGGCGGGCTCGCGTTCGGCTTCCTGCTCGGCTGGGGGACCAGGGAGGCGCTGGTCATCGCCGGTGCCATCGGTATCTCGTCGTCGGCGATCGTCACCAAACTCCTGCTCGAATCCCGCCGGATGGACAACCCCGAATCCCGGCTGATCATGGGCATCATCGTGATCGAGGACATCTTCCTCGCGCTGTACCTGGCGTTGCTGCAGCCGGTGCTGTCCGGCGCCGGGAGCTTCGGCTCGGCGGTCACCGATTTCGGCAAGGCCTTCGCGTTCCTGATCGTCATGGCCGCGCTCGCCCGCTGGGGCGGCCGGGTGGTGTCGAAGCTGTTCGGTTCGGCCGACGACGAGCTGCTGACCGTCTGCTTCGTCGGTGTCGCGGTCATGGGCGCAGCCGTCGCCGAGGAGGTCGGGGTGTCCGACGCCATCGGCGCGTTCATGGTCGGCATGATGCTCGGCGGTTCGAAGGTCGCGCCGCGCATCCACAAGCTGGTGCTCCCGCTGCGGGACGCGTTCGGCGCGCTGTTCTTCTTCATCTTCGGGCTCAGCATCGACCCGAACGCGGTCGGCTCGGTGGTCGTGCCGGTGCTGATCGCGGTGGCGCTGACGATCGTGCTGAACCTGGGCGCGGGCGCGCTGGCCGCGCGGGTCAACGGGTTCGATCGGCAGGCCGGGGTGAACATCGGGCTGACCGTGCTCACCAGGGGAGAGTTCTCGCTGGTGCTCGCGGCGATGGCGACCGCGGCCGGGCTCGACTCGCGGGTCGCGCCGTTCGTCGCGGGCTACGTCCTGCTGCTGGCCGTGATCGGTCCAGTCGCGGTCATCCGTTCCGAGAAGCTCACCTGGTTGCTACCGGCGAGTATTGTCCGAGGCTCGACCCGCCGCGACGAGCCGGCCAGGGCGACGTGACGAGGAGGCCTGGGTGACGGAGCGGTTCGGCGGCTACCAGAACGAGATCTACCTGCAGGGGCTCGGCGGGACCTTCCCGCCGTGCTCCACCGACGCCACGAAGCTGGAGGAGTCGGCGCGGGAGATCCTGGAGCCCGGGCCGTTCTGGTACGTCGCCGGTTCGGCCGGTTCCGGTGCCACCGCCCGGGCCAACCGAGAGGCCTTCGACCGCTGGCGCCTGGTGCCGCGGATGCTCACCGGCGCCACCGAACGCGATCTGTCCACGACGGTTCTCGGCACGCCCGTTCCGGCGCCGGTGCTGCTGGCGCCGGTCGGCGTGCAGTCGATCGTCCACGAGGGCGCCGAGCCGGCGGCCGCGCGGGCCGCGGCGTCGGTCGGCCTGCCCTACGTCATGTCGACGGCGTCGTCCACGAGCATCGAGGACGTCGCCGAGGCCAGTGGTGAGGGGCCGCGCTGGTTCCAGCTGTACTGGCCGACCGACAACGACGTCTGCGCCAGCATCCTGGCGCGGGCGAAGGCCGCCGGGTTCACCACGCTCGTCGTCACCCTCGACACCTGGACGCTCGCCTGGCGGCCGAACGACCTCGACCACGCGTACCTGCCGTTCATCAAGGGCGTGGGCCTGGGCGTCCCGCTGAGCGACCCGGTGTTCCGCGGCCTGCTGGAGAAGACGCCCGAAGAGGACCCGCCCACCGCGATCCTGCGCTGGATCTCGATGATCACCGGCACCGACAGCACTTGGGACCGGCTGCCGTTCCTGCGCGAGCACTGGGACGGGCCGATCGTTCTCAAGGGCATCCAGCACCCCGACGACGCACGCCGCGCCGTGGACGCCGGGATGGACGGGATCGTCGTGTCCAACCACGGCGGCCGCCAGGTCGACGGCGCGGTCGCCTCGCTCGACGCGCTCCCGGAGATCGTGGCCGCGGTCGGCGACCGGCTGGAGATCCTGTTCGACTCCGGCATCCGCACCGGCGCCGACATCGCCAAGGCGCTCGCGCTCGGGGCCAAGGCCGTCCTGGTGGGGCGGCCGTGGGTGTACGGCCTGGCGCACGCGGGAGAGGACGGCGTCCGGCACGTGCTGCGGAGTCTGCTCGCCGACCTCGACCTGACCATGGGCCTGTCCGGGCACCGGCGGCTCGCCGACCTCACGCCGGGCTCGCTCACCCGCTCCTGACCAGCGCGGTGTCGCCTCCGGCATATTCGGAGGCCCGGATCGTCACGCACGGCTATCCTGGTGCCGGTCATGGCTTCTCAACCTTCCCCGCTCGGCGCCCTGCGCGCTCGCCTGCCCGAATTGATGTCGCGCGACGAGCACCGCCTCCGGCGCCGGCTCGACGGTGCCCGCAAAGCGCGCGACGCGGAGTCGATCGCCGCGCAGATCGAGGCCGACATCGAGGCCGCCGAACTCCGGATCACCCGCAGGCGGGACAGCGTCCCGAAGATCTCGTTCCCCGAAGAGCTGCCCGTCAGCCAGCGGAAGGACGAGATCGCCGAGGCCATCCGCGACCACCAGGTGGTGATCGTCGCGGGGGAGACCGGGTCGGGTAAGACGACCCAGCTGCCCAAGATCTGCCTCGAACTCGGCCGCGGCATCCGCGGCCAGATCGGGCACACGCAGCCTCGGCGGCTGGCCGCGCGCACGGTCGCCGATCGCATCGCCTCGGAGCTGAACACCGAACTCGGCGAGACCGTCGGCTACAAGGTCCGGTTCACCGACCAGTCCGGCCAGGACACGCTGGTCAAGCTGATGACCGACGGCATCCTGCTCGCCGAGATCCAGACCGACCGGATGCTGCGGCAGTACGACACGCTGATCATCGACGAGGCGCACGAGCGCAGCCTCAACATCGACTTCATCCTCGGCTACGTCAAGCAGCTCCTGCCCCGGCGTCCCGACCTCAAGGTGATCATCACCTCGGCGACGATCGATCCGGAGCGGTTCTCCAAGCACTTCGACGACGCGCCGATCGTGGAGGTCTCGGGCCGGACGTATCCGGTGGAGGTCCGCTACCGGCCGATCATCGACCCCGACGATCCGGACGCGGATCAGGACCGTGACCAGACGCAGGCCATCTGCGACGCCGTCGACGAGCTCCAGCACGAGGGACCCGGAGACATTTTGGTGTTCCTCTCCGGCGAGCGGGAGATCCGCGACGCCGCGGACGCGCTGTCCAAACAGGACCTGAGGAACACCGAGATCCTGCCGCTGTACGCGCGGCTTTCGTCGTCGGACCAGCATCGGGTGTTCCAGCGCCACACCGGGCGCCGCGTCGTGCTCGCGACGAACGTCGCCGAGACCTCGCTGACCGTGCCGGGTATCAAGTACGTCGTCGACCCGGGAACCGCGCGGATCTCGCGCTACAGCCACCGCACCAAGGTGCAGCGGCTGCCGATCGAGCCGGTGTCGCAGGCGTCGGCGAACCAGCGCAAGGGCCGCTGCGGCCGGACGTCGGACGGTATCTGCATCCGCCTGTACTCCGAGGACGATTTCGACGCGCGGCCCGAGTTCACCGACCCGGAGATCCTGCGGACCAACCTCGCTTCGGTCATCCTGCAGATGACCTCGCTCGGCCTCGGCGACATCGCGGCGTTCCCGTTCGTCGAACCGCCGGATCGCCGTCAGGTCACCGACGGTGTCCAGCTCCTGCAGGAGCTCGGCGCCTTCGAGATGTCCGACGGCAAGAAGCTCACCGAGATCGGCCGCAAACTCGCGCTGCTCCCGGTGGACCCGCGGATGGCTCGGATGGTGCTGGAGGCCTCGCGCAACGGCTGCGTCCGCGAAGTGATGATCATCGCCGCCGCACTGTCCATCCAGGACCCGCGCGAGCGGCCCGCGGAGAAGCAGCAGGCGGCGGACGAGCAGCACGCGCGGTTCGCGGACAAGACGTCGGACTTCCTGGCGTACCTCAACCTGTGGGAGTACGTCAGCGAGCAGCAGAAGGCGTTGTCCACCAACCAGTTCCGCCGGATGTGCCGCAACGAGTACCTGAACTACCTGCGCATCCGCGAATGGCAGGACATCTTCAGCCAGCTGCGCCAGCTGGCCAAACCCCTCGGCATCACCCTCTCCACCTCCGGCCCGGCCGATCCGCAACGTGTGCACACGTCGCTGATCGCCGGGCTGTTGTCGCATGTCGGCCTCAAGGATCCGGCCAAGGGCGACTATCTCGGCGCGCGCGGGGCGCGGTTCTCGGTGTTCCCGGGTTCGGCGTTGTTCAAGAAGCAGCCGCGGTTCGTCATGTCGGCCGAACTCGTCGAGACCTCGCGCCTGTGGGGCCGGGTCAACGCGCGGATCGAGCCGGAATGGGTCGAGCCGCTCGCCGGGCACGTCGTGAAGCGGAACTACTCCGAGCCGCACTGGGAGCGCAAGCAGGGCGCGGTGATGGCGAAGGAGAAGGTGACGCTGTACGGCGTCCCGCTCGTCGCCGACCGCCGGGTGAACTACGGCCGCATCGATCCCGAGGTCAGCCGTGAGCTGTTCATCCGGCACGCGCTGGTCGAGGGCGACTGGGAGACCCGGCACCACTTCTTCCGCGAGAACCGCGCGTTGCTCGACGAGGTCGAGGACCTGGAGAACCGGGCCCGCCGCCGCGACATCCTGGTCGACGACGAGACGCTCTTCGAGTTCTACGACCAGCGCGTCCCGGCCGACGTCGTCTCCGCGCGGCATTTCGACAGCTGGTGGAAGAAGGCGCGGCACACCCAGCCGGATCTGCTGAGCTTCGAGAAGACGATGCTCATCAACGAGACCGCGGGCGGCGTGCGCGAAGCCGACTACCCCGACTTCTGGACGCAGGGCACGCAGACCTTCAAGCTCACGTACCAGTTCGAGCCGGGTGCCGACGCGGACGGTGTCACCGTGCACATCCCGCTGCCGGTGCTGAACCAGGTGACCCCGGACGGTTTCGACTGGCAGGTCCCCGGCCTGCGCGAAGAACTGGTGACGCAGCTGATCAAGTCGCTGCCCAAGGCGATCCGGCGCAACTTCGTGCCGGCGCCCGACCACGCGAAACTGGTGCTTTCGCGGGTCGGCCCGGCCGACGGGCCGCTGCTGCACGCCGTCGCCGACGAGCTGGAGGCGTTGCGCGGGGTCGTGATCCCGGACGACGCCTGGCAGCTGTCGACGGTTCCCGAGCACCTGAAGATGACGTTCCGCGTCGTCGACGTCCGCGGCAAGAAGGTGTCCGAGGGCAAGGACATCGAGGCGCTCAAACGGGATCTGAGCGGCCAGGTGCGCGCGACGATCTCGAAGGCCGCCGACAGCATCGAACGCGAGGGCCTGACGACGCCGGCGTTCGGCGAGTTGCCGAAGGTGTTCGCGAGCAAGCAGCGCGGGCACGACGTGAAGGCGTATCCGGCGCTGGTCGACGAAGGCGGTTCCGTGGCGGTGCGGCTGCTGGACACGCCTGGCCAGCAGGAACAGTCGATGTGGGCGGGTACGCGGCGGATGCTGCGGCTGAACATCCCGTCGCCGATGAAGTTCATCACCCGCAGCCTCGGCAACTCGTCGAAACTCGTGCTGAACCGGAATCCGCACGGCTCGGTGGCGGCGTTGCTCGAAGACTGTGTGGATTGCGCTGTCGACAAGCTCGTCGCCGACAACGGCGGCCCGCGCTGGGACGAGGCGGGATTCGCCGTCCTGCTGGAAAAGGTGCGCGCGGGCCTGAACGCCGGGGTGCTCGACGTGCTGACCAACGTCGAGAAGATCCTGCGCGCGGCCAACGACGTCGAAACCCGGCTGGCCGACACGCGTGGCCCGAAGGACTCGCTCGCGGACATCCGCGCGCAGCTGGACGGGCTGGTGCACAAGGGTTTCGTCACCGAGACCGGGCAGGACAGGCTCAAGCACGTCGTCCGGTACCTGCGGGGGATCGAACGGCGGCTGGAGAAGCTCCCGACCGAGCCGACCCGGGACATCCAGCGCACCGGCGACATCGCCTGGCTCCGCAACGAGTACCAGGCCGCCCTCGACGCGCTGCCGCCGGGCACTTCGTCGCCCGCCCTGCGGGAAATCCGGTGGATGATCGAGGAACTGCGGGTGAGCTTCTTCGCCCAGACCCTGGGCACCGCCCACCCCGTCTCGCTCAAGCGGGTCATCAAGGCCCTGGACGACGCCGCCTCCGCCTGATCACGCGAGTTACGCCCCCAATCACGCGAGTCGCGCCCCCAATCACGCGTGTCGTCCCTCTGATCACGCGAGTTCGCCGCCTGATCACACGCGTTCCATGGCAGGGAAAGCGGAACTCACGTGATTGGACGGACGACACGCGTGATTGGACGGCGAACTCGCGTGATTGGAGGCGAAACTCGCGTGATCGGGGGCGGAACTCACTTGGCGTCGGCGTAGGTGTCCACGGCGGCGATGTGCAACGGGAACCGGACGGGGCAGGCGGCACCGAAGAGCAGCCGCGCCGCCTCGGCCATACTGTCCACAATGGACTGCGAGACCTCGTCGGCGAACTCGGCCGGGGTGTGCACCAGGACCTCGTCGTGCTGGAAGAACACCAGGTGCGCGGGGGAGGGGAGCCTGCCGCGCAGGGTCGCCAGCAGGACCGCGGTCATGTCCGCCGCACTCGCCTGCACGACGAAGTTGCGGGTGAACCGGCCCCAGTTGCGCGACGCCTGTCGCGCCTTCAGCTCGCCGGCCTCGTCCGCCGCGACCCCGCCGGTCAGCGCGCGCCACGCCTCCGACGGCGCGGGCGACGTCCGGCCCAGCCGCGAGCGGACGCGCTCCCCGCGTTCCCCGGCCTGCGCGGCCCGCTCCACATAGGACACCGCGTCCGGGAACCTGGTGCGCAGCAACGCCAGCAGCGGCCCGGCCTCCCCGGAGGTCCCGCCGTACATCGCGGACAGCATCGCGATCTTCGCGCGGTCCCGATCGTCCCTGTCGTCCCACGCGGGCACGGGCACCCGGCGCACGCCGGAAAACATCGCCTCGGCGAGGCTCGCGTACAGGTCCGTGGCCGCGGCGACGTCGGCCAGCTTGCGGTCCCCGGACAACGCCGTGAGCACCCGCGGCTCCAGCTGCGCGGCGTCGGCGACCACCAGTTTCCAGCCCGGATCGGCCCGGACGCAGGTCCGCAGGACCTTCGGGATCTGCAGCGCGCCCCCGCCCCGGCTCGCCCAGCGGCCGGAGACGACCCCGCCGACGACGTAATGCGGGCGGAACCGCCCGTCGCGCACCCACTCGTCGAGCCAGGTCCACCCGTTGGCCGAATGCAGCCGCGCGAGTTCCTTGTACTCCAGCAGCGGCGGGACGGCGGGATGGTCGATGTCGCGCAGCAGGTACTTCCTCGCCGACGAGACCTCGATGCCCTCCCGGCCGAGCGCGCGGACGACGCTGGCCGGGGCGTCCGGGTTGACCGGGCGCCCGCCGAACGCGTCGCTGATCTTCGCCGCCAGCTCGACCAGCCGCTTCGGCCGGTGCCCGGCCGGGACCCGGGGGCCGAGCTGCTCGGCGAGCAGCGCCAAATGCAGGTCCGCACGCCACGGCAGCCCGTCGGCCGACATCTCCGCGGCCGCCAGCGCGCTCGCCGACTCCGCCGCGAAGAGCAGCCGGAGCCGCTCCGGATGGTCGGTCAGCGCGACCCGTTTCTCCTGCTCGGCCAGCACCCGGCGCGCCGCGTCGATCATCGTGACACCGGCGGGCAGCCGCGGGCCGCGCGTCTCGAACAGCGTCGGCTGGTCGTCCTCGGCCCAGAGCGGCGGCTCGTCGGCGGGAGGCTCCTGCCCGTTCGCCCTCGCCAACGCCGCGCGCAGGCTTCGCGACTCCCGCGGCCGACCCTCGTGGGCCAGGAGCAATCCCTCGATCAAGGTCAGGTCGTGGCAGCGCCGCACCCGGACGCCCGCCTTGATCAGCGCGGGGTACGTCCCTTCGACCGACGGGAACACCCAACGGGGTGAATACTCGGCCTCCAAACTTCGTACTTCACCGGCGAACTCCGCGAGCTTCAGGCCGCGCTGCGGCGGCTGCCCGGAAAGTGCGATCGCGAAGTCGCCATCCTCCTCTTGACCTGCGATCGCCTGCACACTCACATTGTGGTGGTTCCCTCCGACATTTCTGTCACCAGACGGCTAGTGCGCCTGCGCTATCGGTCGGCTACTGTCGAGTAGCAACCCCATACCGCCGGTACGCGAACCGCCGGTGGCATGGTGTCTCGCCGCAGCAGCAACGGAGGTGCCCGGATGAGAAACCCCACCGGCCTCGCCACCCTGGTGGCGGGCAAGGTGACCGAGACCGTGCGCAGCATCGACGTGATGCGGCAAGCGGGCCTGCTCCCGATCCCTCGGGTGGACGAGGGCCTGCGTTCGCTGGTCATGGTGCGGAAGTGGGGCCCGTTCGCCGGGGCGAACATGATCGCCGCCCGCCGCGACCCGACCGCGACCGGCATCATCGACGAGCTCGGGCCGCTGACCTTCAAGCAGCTCGACACCCAGTCGAACGCGCTGGCCAGGGCGTGGTCCGAACGCGGCCTCGGCCCGGGTTCGGTGATCGCCGCGCTGTGCCGCGACCACCGCGGTCTCGTGCTGACGATGCTCGCCTCGGGCAAACTCGGCGCCAAGCTGCTGCTGATGAACACCGGGTTCGCCAAACCCCAGCTCGCGGACGTCGCGAAGCGTGAAGGCGTCACCGCGCTCGTCTACGACCAGGAGTTCACCGACCTGCTGGACGCCGTCGAGGGCGACGTCGAGCACTACCTCGCCTGGGTCGATTCGGACACCGCGCGCCCGGCCGGCATCCCGGTCGTCGCCGAACTGGTCGCCAGCACCGACGACCGTCCGTGGCCGGCGCCCGCCAAACCCGGCGGATTCATCCTGCTGACCAGCGGCACCACGGGGACGCCGAAGGGCGCGCCGCGGCCGCACACCTCCGCGCTCGCCTCCGCGCAGTTCCTCGACCGCATCCCGCTGCGCACCGGCGAGGCGACCTACATGGGCGCACCGCTGTTCCACGGCACCGGGTTGTCGCAGTTCATCCTGTCCTTCGCGCTCGGTTCGAAGGTCGTCATGCGGCGCAAGTTCGTGCCGGAGGAGACGTTGCGCGGGGTCGCGGAGAACCGCTGCACCACGCTGGTCCTCGTGCCGACGATGCTGCAGCGCATCGTCGACCTGCCCGAGGAGATCCGCGCCAAGTACGACACGTCGAGCCTGCGGATCATCTTCGTCGCCGGCTCCGCGCTGTCCCCGGATCTCGGGAATCGCGCGACCGCCGCGTTCGGCGACGTCGTGCACAACCTCTACGGCTCCACCGAGGTCGCGGTCGCGACGGTCGCGACGCCCGAGGACTGGCGCAAGGCGCCGGGCACCGTCGGCCGCGCGCCGGTGGGCTGCAAGGTGGCGCTGTACGACGAAAAGGGCGGCAAGATCACCGAGCCGCACGTCACCGGCCGGGTGTTCGTCGGCAGCGGGCTGAGCTTCCAGGGCTACACCGACGGGCGCAACAAGGAGATCATCGACGGGCTGCTCTCCAGCGGCGACGTCGGGCACTTCGACGATGACGGCCTGCTGTTCATCGACGGCCGCGACGACGAGATGATCGTCTCCGGTGGCGAGAACGTCTTCCCGATCGAGGTGGAGAACCTCCTGGTCGAACGCGAGGACGTGATCGAGGCCGCGGTCGTCGGCGTCGAGGATCCCGAGTTCGGGCAGCGGCTGAAGGCGTTCGTGGTGCGGGCCGAGAAGTCGGACCTGGACGTCGACGGCGTGCGCGAGTACGTCAAGGCGAACCTCGCCCGGTACAAGGTGCCGCGTGACGTCGAATTCCTCGACGAGCTTCCGCGCAACGCGACCGGGAAGGTGCTGCGCAACAAGCTGCGCTAGTACTCCCAGTCGATGCCGAACACGCCGGGGCCGAAGTCGAGCGCGACGGCGTGGACACCGTTGCCCTGGTCCGGTTTGAGTTCCTTCCGGTCCATCGGCGAGGTGCCCTGCCCCTGCCTGGAGTACTGCCAGCACTTCGCCGGACTGGACTCCGGGTCGAACCGGACCTCCAGCAGATACTCGCGCACGGGACGCCGGAACTCGCGGTAATGCGTGTTCCGGCATTCCGGGTACGGCGGCCCGGGGTTGGTCAGCGAGTACTCGATCAGGTGTGTCTCGCCGCGATCGATGGGCCGGTCGAAGAGCAGTTCGGCCACCGTGAGCCCGTGCTCGTCGTCGACCTCGGCGCGGCCGACATGGCAGTTGCGCAGCGTGTTCAGCGCCGGCGGCCCCGCTTCCGGGTCGCCCTGGGCGTAGACCAGCAGCCAGCGGTCCTGCCCGTCCGCGCCCGCCTGGAACACCGCCCGCGCGGTCACCGCGCGCTGCCCGCCGTCCTCGGCGATCTCGCACAGGTCGTGCAGGCCGACGAGTTTCAGCTGATGGTGCTGTTCGAGCGCGTTGGGCGCGCCGACCTTCTCCAGCAGCGCCTGGAGCGCTTCGAGCGGGAAGGTCAGCGGCTGCTCGGTGGTGGCCCGGCTGCGGCGCGACGACGCCCCGCGCGGCCGCGGTGGCGGCAGCAGGCTGAGCAGCGATCCGGCGGGGATCGCCAACACCTCTTCGAGAACCCGGACGGCGGACAGCGAACTCTGCCGTTCCGGCTGACGTTTGCCCGATTGCCAGTAACTCAGCGCGGTCACGCTCACCGACGCGCCGCGCGCGAGCAGCCGCGCTTGGATACGGTCGAGGCTCAGGCCGCTCGTCGCGATGGCCGAGCGCAACGCGGTGGCGAACGCGGTACGCGGTTGATCCTCATCGTCCGTGGTCACTCGGTCCGCCGCGCTCCCCGCCACCATATGCTGCCCGACCGCCCCCGTCTGCCGTTCCCTGACACCGCCCGGTTGATAACAACACGAATAACTTTAACAGTCTGAGGTAACGCTTCAGGGGCGCCTTCTGCCAGGCGAAAACGACTTTCCGGACGAGCGTGATTACTCCGGATGGCCTAGTACTGGTAACTGTGAATCATTGCCCGCCCACCTGGGCACCGGCTTGCATGGCTCTCAACAACGATCATCCTCCCGGGTGATCCGCACGGTGCGGCAGGAAGGGAACCAGTGAGCAAGTCCCGGAAGAACCTGAAGTCCCGAAAGACCCGTAGCGGCCTCGTGGCGGGAGTCGCCCTCGCCGGTGTGACCGCGGCGGTCGCCACGTTCGGCGCGGGCGCGGCCAACGCCGAGCAGCAGGGCGAGATCCGCGGCGCGGGTGCGGCCAACGCGGTCGGCGGCAGCTACATCGTCGTCCTCAAGCCCACCGCCGTCGGCCAGGGCGTGGCCGCGGCGAGCGAGATCACCGCGAACGTGGCCGCCAAGGCGCAGGGCCTCACCGGTCAGTACGGCACCACGCTGTCCCGCACCTTCGGCTCGGCGCTGAACGGCTTCTCGATCAAGGCCGACGAGGCCGCCGCGAAGCGCCTCGCCGCCGACCCGCAGGTCGCGTACGTCGTCCAGAACAAGACGTTCAAGATCAGCGAGACCCAGGACAACCCGCCGTCGTGGGGCCTGGACCGGGTCGACCAGGCGGACCTTCCGCTCGACGACAAGTACACCTACCCGGTGAAGGCCGACAACGTCACCGCCTACGTCATCGACACCGGTGTCCGCGGCTCGCACAAGGACTTCGGTGACCGCGCCACCGGCGGCAAGGACTTCGTCGACAACGACGACACCCCCAACGACGAGCACGGTCACGGCACGCACGTCGCCGGCACCATCGGCGGCACGGAGCACGGCCTGGCCAAGGGCGTGAAGATCGTCGGCGTCCGTGTGCTGGACGCCAACGGCAGCGGCACCACCGAGGGTGTCGTCGCCGGGGTCGACTGGGTCGCGGCGAACGCCAAGGGCCCGTCGGTCGCCAACATGAGCCTGGGCGGCGGCGCGGACGACGCCCTGGACGCGGCGGTCAAGGGTGCCATCGACAAGGGCGTGACCTTCGCGCTCGCGGCGGGCAACGAGTCCTCCGACGCCGGCACCACCTCCCCGGCCCGGGTGAAGGAGGCCATCACGGTGGCCGCCAGCGACAAGACCGACAAGCAGGCCAGCTTCTCGAACTACGGTTCGGTCGTGGACCTGTACGCGCCGGGTGTCGACATCACCTCGACGTGGGGCACCGGTGACGACGCCACCAACACCATCAGCGGTACCTCGATGGCCGCGCCGCACGTCGCCGGCGCCGCCGCGCTGTACCTCTCGGCGCACCCTGACGCCACCCCGGCCCAGGTCGCCGAAGGTCTCGTCGGCGCGGCCGCGGACGGCAAGATCAGCAACCCGACCGGTGGAACGGCCAACAAGCTGCTCCAGGTCAAGTAAGACCCTTGCGGACAGGCTGCCCCCGGCGAACTCCAGGCGCCGGGGGCAGCCCCCTGTCCAAGGGGCTCCCAGAATTGTTACCAACGGGTAAGCTCCTGCCCATGGTCCTGCGGAAGAACATCCTGATCACCGGGGCGAGCTCCGGACTCGGCGAAGGAATGGCCAGGCAGTACGCCGCGAGAGGCCGCAATCTGGCGTTGGCCGCCCGCCGGGTCGACCGGCTCGAAGCCCTCGCCGCGGAGCTCAAGAAGGCGTACCCCGGCATCACCGTGGTCACCCGGAAGCTGGACGTGAACGACCACGACCAGGTCTTCGCCGTCTTCGAGGAGTTCCGCGAGGAGCTCGGCTCCCTCGATCGCGTGATCGTGAACGCGGGGCTCGGCAAGGGTCAGCCCATCGGCTCGGGCCGGTTCGACGCCAACCGTCAGACCCTGCAGACGAACTTCCTCGCCGCGGCCGCCCAGATCGAAGCCGCCGTCGGCATTTTCCGGAAACAGAAGGAAGGCCACCTCGTGGTGGTCTCCTCGTTCTCCGCGCTTCGCGCCTTCCCCGGCAATCTGACCGCCTACGCCGCCTCGAAGGCGGGTGTCTCGGCTTTGGCGGAAGGCACGCGGATCGAGCTGATGAAGACGCCGATCAAGGTCACCACGCTGCTCCCCGGATTCATCGAATCGGAGATGAACGAGGACATCACGAAGGTCCCGCTCGGGACCAGGGCCGAGGCGGGTGCGCAGGCACTGGTCAAGGCGATCGAATCAGAAGCCGCGAAGGCGTATGTGCCCTCGTGGCCATGGGCCGTGCTCGCCAAGGTGTTCCCGTTGGTCCCGGCGTCGGTGCTGAAGAAGTTCGCATGACCTTGGCCGCGGACAAGACCGTCGAGGTACGCGGTGAGGACTCGTTCGACCCGGCCGCGGTGCACGCCTGGCTCGCCGCGCGGGTGCCCGGGCTCGGCGATGCGCCGCCCGGAGTCCGCCAGTTCCCCGGCGGTGCCTCGAATCTCACCTATCTGCTGTCCTATCCGGATCGCGAGCTGATCCTGCGGCGCCCGCCGCTCGGGCACAAGGCCGCGTCCGCGCACGACATGCGCCGCGAGTTCCGGGTCCAGCAGGCGTTGCGGCCGGTCTTCCCTTACGTGCCGGAGGTTCTCGCCTTCTGCGACGACGAAACCGTGCTCGGCGGCGACTTCTACGTGATGGAGCGGCTCGAAGGCCTGATCCTGCGCGGAGATCTGCCCGCCGGGCTCGACCTGTCGCCGGAGAGCGCGCGCGAACTGTGCGGCAAGGTCGTCGACCGGCTCGTCGAGCTGCACGCCGTCGACGTCGAAGCCGCCGGGCTGGCCGACCTCGGCAAGGGCGCCGGCTACGTCGAGCGTCAGGTGCGCGGCTGGTCGGAGCGGTTCCTCAAGGCCCGCACGGAGAACGTCCCGGACTGCGCCGAGGTGATGGCGTGGCTGAAGGAGAACCAGCCGTCCGAGGTGAAGATCTGCCTGATCCACAACGACTACCGGCTCGACAACCTGGTACTCGACGACGATCTGGGCATCGTCGGCGTGCTGGACTGGGAGATGGCCACCCTCGGCGATCCCCTGATGGAACTGGGCAGCACCCTGGCGTACTGGGTGCAGGACGACGATGACGACGTCATGAAGCTCAGCCGTCGCCAGCCGACGCATCTGCCGGGGATGTACACGCGCGAGGAATTCGTGCGACGGTACGCGGAGCGGTCCGGCCTCGAAATCGGCGACTGGACGTTTTACGAGGTGTACGGCCTGTTCCGGCTCGCGGTGGTGATCCAGCAGATCTACTACCGCTACCACGCGGGGCAGACGACCAATCCGGCGCTGAAGGATCTCTGGCAGTTCGTCGGTTACCTCGACGGCCGTTGCCGCCGGATCATCGCGAAAGGGCACGCCTGATGGGCGCGATCTATCTGGTCCGGCACGGGCAGGCGTCGTTCGGCGCGGAGAACTACGACCAGCTCTCGCCGCGCGGTTTCGAACAGTCCACTGTGGTCGGTGAGGAACTGCTCCGGCGAGGCGTCGAGTTCACCCAGGCGCGGGCGGGTTCCCTTGCCCGCCAACGGGACACGGCCGCGACGGCGTTGAAGGTGCTCGGCTCCGGGATCGCCGTCGTCGAGGACGAACGCTGGAACGAATACGACCACGTCGACATCGCGAAGTACCACGCCGCCGGTGTCCAGCAGACCGACTCGCGGGCGTACCAGGCCGCTTTGGACGGTGCGCTGAGCGCTTGGGTGTCGTCAGGGGATTCGAGCCCGTGTGCCGAGACCTGGCCTCAGTTCCTGGAGCGGGTCAAGGGCGCGCTGGCCGACGTCGTGGCTTCGCTGGGCAAGGGCGAGCACGCCGTCGTCTTCAGCTCCGGCGGGGTGATCGCGACGGTCTGCGGCGCGCTCATGGGCACGCCGGAGGCGGGGCTGCTGAAACTGAACCGGGTCACCGTGAACGCGGGCATCACCAAACTGGTGTCCGGCCGCGGCGGAGTGACCTTGTTGTCGTTCAACGAACATCCGCATTTCGAGGCGGAAGCCGCGGAACTGCTCACCTACCGCTAGGAGAAACGCGATGGCGTTCGGCGAGGTCACGGTCATCCCGGTCAACGGGCACGGTCCCGAGGACGTCGTGGTCGACGACCAGGGGCGGATCTACACCGGCGTGGACGACGGGCGGATCCTGCGCGTCACGCCGGACGGCAAGCGGATCGACGTCCTCGGCGACACCGGCGGCCGTCCGCTGGGCCTGGAGTTCTACGGCGAAGACCTCCTGATCTGCGACGCCAAGGCCGGTCTGCTCACCATGCCCCTCGCGGGCGGCCCGGTCACCACGCTGGCGACTTCGGCGGTGGGGCTCGACTTCGTGTTCTGCAACAACGCCGCCGTCGCCGCCGACGGCACGGTGTACTTCACCGACTCGTCGCGCCGCTTCGGCATCGAGAAATGGCGCGACGACCTGATCGAGCAGACCGGCGGCGGACGGCTCCTGCGCCGCACGCCGGACGGGAAGATCGAGCAGCTCGCGGACGGTTTCCAGTTCGCCAACGGCGTCGCGCTGCCGCCCGACGAGTCCTATGTGGCCGTCGCGGAGACCGGCGCCTACCGGGTCGCGCGCGTATGGCTCACGGGCGACAAGGCGGGCACGCGGGACTACCTCGTCGACGATCTGTGGGGCTATCCCGACAACATCTCGACCGGCAGCGACGGGCTGATCTGGATCACCGTGGCCAGCCCGAAGGTCCCCGCGCTTTCCTTGGTGCAGAAGCTCCCCGCGCCGCTGCGGGCCGGGGTCCGGGCGCTGCCGACGGCCCTGCAGCCCGCACCCGCGCGGGAATGCGGGGTGCGGGGCGTGACTCCGGACGGGAAGCTCGTCCACGAACTGCGCGGGGAGATCGACGGGTTCCACGTGCTCGTCGGCGTCCGTGAGCGGGCCGGGACCCTCTATTTCGGCTCGCTGGAGGACAACGCGATCGCGGTGACGTCAGTCTAGGCAGAACTCGTTGCCCTCCGGGTCGTTCATCACGATGAAGCCGAGGCTCAACGGCTGCTCGGGCTCGAAACGCTTCACTCGCGTCGCGCCCAGGGCGACGAGACGGTCGCATTCGGCTTCGAGCGCCGCCATGCGCTCGTCTCCCTGCAGCCCAGGGGCGGCGCGGATGTCGAGGTGGACGCGGTTCTTCGCGATCTTGTCCTCCGGGACCTGCTGGAAGAAGATCCTCGGCCCTTCGCCCGCCGGGTCTTCGAGGGCCGAGCGGCTGTTGCGCTGATCCACGGGCACGCCGACCCGCTCGAGGAACTCGTCCCACGCGTCCAGCGGATCGGTGCCCTCGGGCACCTCGACCCCGGGCGGGCCGGGGTGGACGTAGCCCAGCGCGTCGCGCCAGAAGGTGGACAGGGCTTTCGGGTCGAGGGCGTCGAAGCTGACCTGGAATTCGCGGCTCTTGCGGTTCATGGGACCACTCTGACATGCCTAGCGGACAGGATCGGTCCGCTATCTCTGGCAGAGTGGGTGACATGGAGGACGAGCGGGGGACGACCGAGCGGGTGCTCACCCTGCTCGGGCTGTTGCAGCAGCGTGCCGTGTGGACCGGCCCGGAGCTGGGGGAGCGGCTCGGGGTCACGCCGCGCACCATCCGCCGCGACGTCGAGCGGCTGCGCGCGCTCGGCTACCCGGTGCAGGCGAGCAACGGGGTCGGCGGGGGCTATCAGCTCGGGCCCGGTCACGACATGCCGCCGTTGCTGCTGGACGACGAGGAGGCGATCGCCACCGCGGTCTCGCTGCTCGCCGGCACGGGCAGCGGGGAAGCCGCGCTGCGGGCTCTGACGAAACTCGACCGGGTGCTCCCGACCAGACTGCGGCACGAGGTGAGCGCGCTGTCCGGCTCGGTGGTGGCCTTCGACGGAAGCCGCGCGCCGATCGATCCCGACGTGCTCATGACCCTGGCCCGCGCTTGTCGCGACGAGGTCGAGGTGGCCTTCGAGTACCCGTCTTCGGGTTCCACGCCGCGGCGGGTCGAGCCGTATCGTTTGGTGGCCTCGGGGCGGCGCTGGTATCTGCTCGCCTACGACCTCGACCGCGACGACTGGCGCACCTTCCGGGTCGACAAGATGACCGAGGTTTCCGCGCGGTCGTGGCGTTTCCGCCCGCGCGAGGCGCCGGACGCGGCGGCGTACGTGCAGGAGAACATCGCCAGCAGGGTCTACCGGCACCAGGCGCGGTTTTTGGTGCACGCGCCCGCTCCGGTCGTGCGTTCGCAGATCCCGGCGTCGGCCGCGGTGGTGCGGGAACGGGGCCGGGCGCGGTGCGAGGTGGTGAGCGGGGCCGGGGATCTCGATTTCTTGCTGATGCACGTGGTGGTGCTGGGGCATGCGTTCGAGGTGATCGAGCCGGTGGAATTGGGGGAGCGGTGCCGGGTTCTGGCGGATCGGTTGCTGAGTGCGGCCGGTTCTTTGTCTTCGCATTTAGCCGACTAATTGCGAGTCGCTCAGGGTGATTCGGCCTTGGCGACTGTTTCACCCTTCGGTGTTGTTCACGCGGTTTCGCTGGTTGCTTAAAATTACGAACACATGTTCGACGGGTTTGCGCTATTATTGAGGGGTGTCCGAGACCTTCCTCCCCGAACTGCCGCAGGAGCTGTGGCGCGCCGGCAAGCTGGAGCTTGCCCATGGCGTGCAGCAGTCTCTACAGGTGATTCGCATGGCGACCGCAGCGTTGTCGCGGTTCCTGGCGGAGATCGATTCTCGGGGCGTCAAAGACTTATACGGGCATGGCAGCACGGCGAGCTGGTTCGCGGAGATGGCCGGGCTGTCGCGGGGTGAGGCGGGTGCGGTGGTGAAGCGGGCGATCGCCCTGAACTCCACCCGAGCCTTGGATGGCACGGAGGTTCCGCCTGTCGCTCCCGCCACTGCCGCGGTCGCCGCTCAGGGATTGGTCGGGGATGAGCGGATCGATCAGATCCTGGAGATCTTGAAACGGCTCCCTGCCGACACCTCCGCTGAGGATCGGGCCAGTGCGGAGAAGATCCTGGCCGAGCTCGCCCCGAACGCCGGTCCCCGCCAGCTCGTCGAGGCTGAGGCGAAACTGCTGGGCTGGCTGGATCCGGACGGCAACGAGCCGAAGGATCCCGAGCCCAAAGAGCCGCGCCGCGAGATCACTCTGGAGCGCCGCCGGGACGGCTTCTGGAAACTCACCGGCCTCCTGGACGACGAGACCGGGGCCCGGACAGCGGCCGCCTTGGAAGCCCATGCCCAGCCACGTTCGGTCGACGAGTTCGGCCAGGCGGATCTGCGGATGAAGTGCGAACGCATGGGCGATGCCTGGGCCGAGCTGCTGGACATGGCCATCGCCTGTCCGGATCAGCCGGGAACCAGCGGCTACCGGACGTTGGTGCATGTCACCATCGGGCTTGAGGAGTTGAAGTCCGGTCTCGGGACCGCGTGCTTGGACTTTGTCGGGACGATGACCGCGCGGGAAGCCCGGCTCGCTGCCTGCGACTGCTTGATGTTGCCGGTCGTGATGAGCGGCTCGGGTGAGCCGTTGGATATGGGGCGCCTGAGACGGTTCGTCACCCCGGGCCAACGACGGGCGTTGAACATCCGCGATGGTGGTTGTGCGTTCCCGGGTTGTCATCGGAAGCCCAAGAATTGCCACGCTCATCATATTGAGCACTGGGCAGACGGCGGACCGACGGATCTTCGGAATCTGGTGCTGCTCTGCGGTTTCCATCATCGGTTGATTCATCATGGTGACTGGGAAGTACGGATGGCGGCCGATGGGTTACCGGAGTTCATCCCACCCCAATACCGAGATCCGCTTCGAAAACCGAGACGCAACACCCTGCATCACGTCTAGGCCCGAGGAGCCCGCCAGCCACCCAGGCGACGGGCCCCTCGGCATGCCCAGCACAGGACAGGAAACCGAGCCGAGATCCTCAGGACTCGTTCACTGCTTCGGCGACGAAGACATCCGTACCTCAGGCGGACGTAGCGCCGACCCGAGCAGAGCTCCGAAATCTGGTCCTGCTCGACGACCGGGAAGTTCGCATGGCCTACCGGAGCTGATCCCGCCCACGCCTCACGAAGAGTCCGTCGCCGGAACCGATCCGGCGACGCCCGACAAAGCGACGGTCAGCGAAAAGAGCTCACCGGCCAGTCCACTGAGGCGAACGCCCAGCCGTCCAGGCCGCATAGAACTCCCCATGATCCTTCGCCGTCATCAGCAAAGCCTGCGTGATCGCCTCCAGCTCGATGGAACTCCCCAGGTCCATGTCGAGCTCACGCGTCAGCAACACCTTCGTCGTGCTGTACGCCAGAGCCGGTCCATCGGCAAGACGCCGAGCCAACGCGGAAGCCTCCGAAGCCAGCGAATCGTCGGGCACCACTTTCGAAGCCAGGCCGATCGCTTCGGCCCGGGCGGCGTCGATCTTGTCGCCCAGCATCAGCAGTTCCGTCGCCCGGCCGAGCCCGACCAGGCGCGGCAGCAGGTAAGCCGAGCCCATGTCCGCGCCGGCCAGGCCGACCTTCGTGAACAGGAAAGCGAACTTCGCCGACGACGCCAGCAGCCGGAAGTCGCTCGCCAGCGCGATCACCGAGCCCGCGCCCGCGGCCACACCGTTCACCGCGGCGATCACCGGGATGGGGCATTCCCGCAGCGCCTTCACCACCGCGCCGGTCATCCGCGTGAACTCCAGCAGTTCCGCGGACTCCATCTTCTGCAGTTCGCCGATGATCTCTTCGACGTCGCCGCCCGAGCAGAAACCACGCCCCTGCCCGGTGATGACCAGCACTCGGACGTCGCCGCGATGCGGCAATTCGGCCAGCAGGTCACGCAGGTCGGCGTAGCTGTCGAAGGTGAGCGCGTTCAGTTTGTCGGGGCGGTTCAAGGTGACCGTGGCGACGCCGTCGTCCACGGTGAACTCGAAGTGCTCCCAGTCCGTCGTGATCGGCGGCGTGGCGCGGAACGGGCTCATGACTGGATCCCACCTCCATCGAGGACGAGTGTCTGTCCGTTGATCGCGGCGGCTTCGGGCGCCGCGAAGAAGGTCACCGCGTGGGCGACCTCGTCGGGTTCGAGCAGGCGGCCGAGTGGCGACGCGGCGGCGAGGGCGGCTTCCGCGTCGGCTTCGTCGCGGCCGGTCCGTTCCTGGATCCGGGCGACGGAGGCGGCCGTCATGTCCGTGCGCACGAAGGCCGGGCAGACGGCGTTCGCGGTGACACCGGTGCCCGCCAGTTCCGCGGCGGTCGCCCGCATCAGGCCGACGGCGGCGTGCTTCGACGCGGTGTAGCCGGCCGTGTAGCGGTAGCCGATATGCGACGCCGTCGAGGCGACGGTGACGATCCGCCCGGTGTCGCGCGACCGCATGCCGGGCAGGACCGCCCGTGTGCACAGGAAAGCGCCGGTCGCGTTGACCTCGAGCTGGGTTTGCCACTGCTCCAGCGAGGTCTTCGCCAGCGGGGCGCTCGCCGAGATCCCGGCGTTGTTCACCAGCACGTCCACCGGGCCGAGTCCGTCGAAGTACCGCGCGACGGCGTCTTCGTCGGTGACGTCGCAGTCGGCCCGGCCGGGGGCGTGCACCTTGTCGCCGGCGGCCCGGAACCGGGCGGCGATGGCCGCGCCGATCCCGCGGGTCCCGCCGGTGACGACGACGATCCTGCTCACTCTGCCTCCACCCGGCGCAGCGCGCGCCGATCGAGTTTTCCGTTGGCGGTGCGGGGGAGTTCGGTCACGAACACCACCTCGCGCGGGTATTTGTGCTTCGCCAGGTTGGCCCGCGCGTGGTCCTTGAGTTCCTCGGCCGTGACGGAAGCGCCCTCCGTCAGGACGACGCACGCCCGCGGGACGACGAGGCCGTCGACGGTCACGCCCAGCACCGCGCAGTCGACGACGGCGGGATGACCGATGAGACAGTCTTCGATCTCGCTCGGCGCGACGAACACGCCCGACACCTTCAGCAGGTCGTCGGCGCGGCCGTGGTGGTGGAAGTACCCGTCGGTGTCGCGGCTGAACAGGTCGCCGGTGCGCAGGGTGTCGCCGTGGAACGTCCGCGCGGTCTTCTCCGCGTCGCCGTGGTACTCGCGAGCGATGGTCGGGCCGGTCACCTCCAGGGTGCCGATCTCCCCGTCCGGCAACGGATCGCCGCTCTCGTCCAGCACGCGGGCGGTGTAGCCGGGGACCTCGCGGCCGAGGCTGCCGACCCGTTGCGCGCCGGGCACGTTGGACAGGTAGATGTGGTATGCCTCCGACGAGCCGATCCCGTCGATCACCGGGACACCGAACAGGTTGTCCCACTTGCGATGCAACTCGGACGGCAAGGCCTCGCCCGCCGACGTCGCCAGCCGCAGGGAGCTCATGTCCACAGTAGACGCCGCCGGATGGGCGATCATCGCGCTCATCATGGTCGGCACGTTGACCAGGATCGTCGGCCGGTAGCGCTCGATCAGCGAGAACAGCAGGTCGGCGGTGCTGCGCTGCGGGAAGACGATGCCGGACGCGCCCACGCCGAACGGGAACAACGCCGTCAAGTCGCGAGCGTAGCCGAAGAACAGCTTCGGCACGGCCAGCACGCGGTCGTCCTCGCGGAGTCCGAGAACGCCGAGCGCGTACCGGTCGAAGCTTTCCAGCGCGCTGCGCGCGGGGTGCACGCACGCCTTGGGCGCGCCGGTGCTGCCGGTGGTGAACTTCCAGATCGCGACGTCGTCCAGTGTGGTCGGCGCGGCCTCCAGCTCGTCCGATGCCGAGGCGATCAGCGTGGAGAACGAGTGCTCGCCGGGCAGCAACTCCACGTCGCCGACGACCAGCAGGTTCCGTGCCCCGGCTTCGCGCAGCGCGGGCAGCGTCGAGGCGTCCGCGATGACGACGACGGCCTCGGTGTAGCCGAGGTAGTACGCGTAATCCTTGGCCTGCAGGAAGGAATAGACCTCGGCGGTGACCGCGCCGATCTTCTGCGCCGCGTACCAGACGGCCACGAACTCCACGCCGTCGTTCAGCGCCAGCAGGACCCGCTGTCCACTTCGGACACCGAGCTCGCGCAGCACGTTCCCGGCCCGGTTCACCAGCGCACCGAGCTGCGCGTACGTGACTTCCTCGTCGCCGCACAGCAACGCCGTCCGCTGCCCGGGAAGGCGGTCCACGAAATGGGTCGCCAGATTGAAGGTCATACCAGCTCCCGGATCGCTTCGACCAGGATGTCGGTGAGCACCGAGAAGGTCTTCTCGCCTTCTTCGGCGGTCGCCTGGGCGGGGGTCCCGCAGTAGGCCTCGGTCATCCCGGCCGAGGCGAAATCCGTGACCCCGCCGCGTGCCAGGTCGACATGGACCGCGGGCAGTGCGCGCTGGACGGTGGCGTCGACGAGATCCGGCCGGTCGGCGAGCACCAGCGACGTCTCGTACTGCCCGGCGTGGCATTCGCCCGAGCGGAACTCGTCGGTGAGCCGTGCGGCGTACCGGCGGCGGACGAGGTCGACGAAGCCGACGCCCGCCGTCTCCGCCACCCGGCGCAGCACGGCCAGATGTGCCGGTTCGAAATGGTTGTTGACCAGCAGGATCCGGGTGAGTCCCTGTTCGGTGAGGGCGCCGCAGATCTCGGTCAGCAGCGCGTACAGGGTCTCTTCGCCGATCGAGACGCCGCCCGCGAACCCGGCGGCGAACCGCGTCACCCCGTACGGCACCTCGGGCAGGATCAGCACGCGCAAGCCGGGATCGCCGGCCAGCCGCGCGGCGGCACGTTCGCACATCCCGCGCGAGATCAGGGGATCGGTGCCCAGCGGCGCGTGCGGTCCGTGCGGCTCGACGGCGCCCACCGGGAGCAGCAGCACGGGAACGCGCGCGTCGGACGCGAGTGCGGCCACCTGACGCGAGCTCAACTCCGCGAAGTACGTCACTCGAATCAAGCTACACCGCAGCGGCCTGAGGTGTATAGAGTTGCGCTCATGCCCGAATCGGTCCCGCCCCACGGCGACCCAGGTCCCCAGGAGCTGGTGATGACGCTGCTCGGCACCTACGTGTCGCCGCGCGAGAGCCGTCGTGTCTGGTCCGGCGGCCTGGTCGGCGTGCTCGCCGGGCTCGGCTTCTCCGACGGCGCCGCGCGGATCGCGCTGGCCAGGCTCGCCCGCCGCGACCTGCTCGCGCGGCACAAGGCGGGCAGGCTCGTCCACTACTCGCTGACCCGCCGCACGATCGCGCTGCTGGAGGACGGCGACCGCCGGATCTTCTCCCTCGGCAGGCGCGAGCGCGAGGTCGGGCAGTGGACCGTGCTGTGGCAGAGCATCCCGGAAAGCCGCCGTCAGGCCCGAGAGCGGTTGGTGCGGCGGCTGCGCTTCCTCGGGTTCGGTCCGGTCCAGGACGGCACCTGGATCGCGCCGCACGACCGCGAGGCCGAGGTGCTCGCCCTGCTGGCCGAACTGGACGTCGCCGAACACGCCGGGCTGATGCTCGGGAAACCGTCGGCCGGGCTCGACGTCCGGCGGTTCGCCGCGCGGGCGTGGAACCTCGACGGCCTCGCCGCGCGTTACGACGCGTTCGTCCGGGATTTCGGTGGATATTCAGGCGACCTGCCTGACGCCGAGGCGTTCCAGGTCCGAACCTGGCTGACGCACACGTTCCGCGCCTTCCCGTCGCTCGATCCGGAGCTTCCGGTCGGGCTGGTGCCCGCTCCGCCGAGCCGGGCGGCGGCGGTCGAGTTGTTCCACGATCTCTATCAGGCGCTGGCCCCGGCGGCGCAACGCCATTTCGACGAGGTGACAGAAAAGTGAAAGGTGACCGGAAGGGGCTCTTGATCTTTTCGGGGTCGCGCCGTTTTCGGCCGGCAGGCCCCGTGATCGCGATGGCAGGGCGCCGTCGTGGGCAACGTGCGCTGATCGGGAAGAGTGCGCCCTGGCAGCGCGATCACGGTCGGCGCGATATCGATGGAGTGACAGAAAAATGAACGACACTCAGGCCGCATTGAGTTACACGTCCTACCTTTCGCTGGACGAATTGCTGGACGCACAGCATCCGCGGTCCGACGAGCACGACGAATTGCTCTTCATCGTGATCCACCAAGTGTATGAACTTTGGTTCAAACAAGTTCTCCACGAGGCGCTTTACCTGCAGGAGCAACTCGAAGCGGGTAACACCGCTCACGCCGTCCGCACTTTGCGCCGAATCCTGACTATCTTCAAGGTGGTGGTCGCGCAGATCGATGTGCTCGAGACGATGACTCCGAGCCAGTTCACCAGTTTCCGTGCGCGACTCGACGCTTCGAGCGGGTTCCAGTCGGCTCAGTTCCGTGTCCTGGAGGCCGTCCTCGGCCGCCGGGACGAGCGGGTGTTCGCGCATTACCCCGAAGGCGGTGAACAGCGCGCCCAGATCGCGGACGCGATGTCACGGCCGTCGCTCTTCGACTCCTTCGTCACCTACCTCGCGGTGAAGGAGTACGACGTCCCGACCGGGCGCGATGTCACCAAGCCACTCGAACCCTCTCCGGCGCTCCAAGAGGTTCTGTTGCGGGTCTACCGCGACGACACCGGGCCGTCCGTCGTGGCGGAGCACCTGGTCGATCTGGACGAAGGGATGCAGGAGTGGCGGTATCGGCACGTGAAGATGGTCGAGCGCACCATCGGAGACAAGACCGGGACGGGGGGTTCGTCGGGCGCGCACTATCTGCGTACGACGCTTTTCTCCCCGATGTTCCCGGATCTCTGGGCGGTGCGGAGCAGGCTTTGACGAACCTCGACGAACTCCGCCGCGATCCCAACGCGCTCGCGGAGCACTACCAGGCCTTCGGTGTGGCGGACAGGATCCTGCTCACCGGGCACTCACATCAGGCATGGCCGGACGTCGCGCGGGAGGGCCTTCTCGAGGCCTTCGCCGACGCGGCCGAAGAGGTCGACACGAAATGGGACCGTGCCTTCGCGAAGGCCGACGAGATGCGGGCCGGGTTCCGGGCGCTGCTCGGCGACCCGCACGGCGCCATCGCGCTCGGTGCCAGCACCCACGATCTGGTGATCCGGTTCCTCTCGGCGATGGACCTGCCTCGCCGTCCGCGCCTGGTCACCACCGACGGCGAGTTCCACACCCTGCGCCGTCAGCTGGGCAGGCTGGCGGAAGAAGGCGTCGAGGTGGTCCGCGTCCCGGCGGCGCCGGTCGCCACGCTGGCCGAACGTGTCGCGGCCGAGGTCACCGAAGACACCGCCGCCGTACTCGTCTCGGCCGTGCTGTTCGAGACCTCCCGGCTCGTGCCGGGCCTCGCGCATCTCGCCGACGTCTGCCTTTCGAAGTCGGTGAACCTCGTCGTCGACGCCTACCACGCGCTCGGCGTCGTCCCGTTCTCGCTCCACGACCTCGGGCTCACCAACGCCTGGGTGCTCGGCGGCGGGTACAAGTACCTCCAGCTCGGCGAGGGCAACTGCTTCCTGCGGATGCCCGCGCACGCGCAGGAACTGCGGCCGGTCGTCACCGGCTGGTACGCCGAGTTCGGCGCGCTCGCGGACGAGCGCCGTCCCGGCCAGATCGCCTACGCCGCCGGATCGGACAGGTTCGCCGGGGCGACCTACGACCCGACGAGCCACTACCGGGGCGCTCGCGTCTTCCGGTTCTTCGCCGAGCACGGGCTCACGCCCGAATTCCTGCGGGAGGTGTCGCGGCACCAGGTGGGCTTCCTCGCCGAGGGCTTCGACCGGCTCGGGCTGCCCGAAGACGTCATCACCCGCGACAGGGAAACGCCGCTGGACCGCATCGGCGGCTTCCTGTCGCTGAAGTGCGCCGACGCCGGTGCGCTGCAGGCCGCGCTTGCCGAACGCGGCGTCCGGACCGACAGCCGCGGCTCGTACCTGAGGTTCGGGCCGGCGCCGTATCTGTCCGACCGCCAGCTCGATTCCGCGCTCCACGTCCTTCGAGAGGTCGTCAACGGCTGAGACACCTCGCCCCCGGCTTGGCGAACGGACCGGGGCGATCTAGGTTTGCGATGTGGCACCGTCGCCGCCGGACGACCTTCGTCGGAGGCTGTGCCTTGTTGCAGGAACTTCGCACGTGAGCCACAAGCAGCGTGCACTCCAGGACAAGGAGTCACCACAGTGACCGAAGTGTTCGGCCAAGGTACCGGCCATGAACAGGTCGTCTTCTGTCAAGACCAGGCCACCGGCCTGAAGGCCATCATCGGGATCTACTCGACGGCGCTCGGGCCGTCACTGGGCGGGACCCGGTTCTACCCCTACGAATCCGAAGACGCCGCGCTCGCGGACGTCCTCGCGCTGTCGAAGGGGATGGCGTACAAGAACGCGCTCGCCGGGCTGGACCTCGGCGGCGGCAAGGCCGTCATCATCGGCGACCCCCAGAAGCACAAGACCGAAGCGCTGCTTCGCGCCTTCGGCCGGTTCGTCCAGACGTTGGGCGGCCGCTACATCACCGCCTGCGACGTGGGCACCTACGTGCAGGACATGGACATCGTCGCCCGTGAATCGGAGTTCGTCACGGGCCGCTCGCCGGAGAACGGCGGCGCAGGCGACTCCTCGGTGCTCACCGCTTTCGGTACCTACCAGGGCATGCGCGCTTCCGCGGACGCCGTCTGGGGTGTCCCGGAGCTCGCGGGCCGCAAGGTCGGCGTCGCCGGGGTCGGCAAGGTCGGGCACATCCTGGTCGGGCATCTGATCGAGGCGGGCGCGCAGGTGGTCATCACCGACGTCTCGCCCGCGGCGATCGAGCGCACTCGCGCGGCGTACCCCGGGGTCGAGGTCGTCGAAGACCTCGACGCGCTGATCCGCACCGAACTCGACGTCTTCGCGCCGTGCGCGCTGGGTGGGGTGCTCACCGACGAGACCGTCGGCCTGCTCCGCTCCAAGATCGTCTGCGGCGCGGCCAACAACCAGCTCGCGCATCCGGGCGTCGGCAAGCAGCTCGACGACCGCGGCATCCTCTTCGCGCCGGACTACCTGGTCAACGCCGGTGGCGTGATCCAGGTCGACGACGAGCGGCACGACTTCGACTTCGCGCGCGCCAAGCGCAAGACGACGGCCATCTTCGACACCACCAAGGCGGTCTTCGCGCTGGCGAAGGCCGACGGTGTCCCGCCGGCGACGGCGGCGGACCGGCTGGCCGAACGCCGGATGGCCGAGGTCGGCGGGCTGCGGTCGATCCTGACCGTGTAGCTCCCCCGGACGCGGCCCCCTGAACGCCATGAAAGGTCCTTTCCTTGCAAATTTTGCAAGGAAAGGACCTTTCATGGCACTTGGGTGTGCCGGGGACTCAGCCGCTCTTGCGACGGAAGGTGCGCTTGTTCGCCGCCGGACCGTGCGCGTGCAGGTTCTTCCCGCCGCCGTTCTCGTGCGACGAACCGGAGCGGGCCTGAGCCTGCTTGCGCTCCAGGGCCTCGCGGAACTTGCGCTTCGTGTCGTCCTCTTCGCCATCCGCCGGGGACGGTGCGGGTTCAGTCATTCTTACCTCCGAGGTGACGACGTGTGACCACGCCAGCCTGTCAGGAACCGACCGGCTTGGCGAGTCGATTTACGTCACCTGGACGGCGCGGGCAGCTGGACCGGGCCGCCGAACCGGACCCGGTCCCGCAGCAGCGGATGCCAGCAGTGATCGCACAGCAGGATCGGCTTCAGCCGGTTGCCGCAGTCCACATGCTCCAGCGTGATGTCCGGCTCCTGGCCGGGGACCTCGAAACCCCGCGACCATTCGGCGATGAAGGCCAGCGCGGGGAAGAACGCGAGGCCTTTCGCCGTCAGCCGGTAGTCGTGCGCGTCGGTGCGGGTCTTCGCGATCCCGGTCCGCAGCACGCCGACGTCCACGAGTCGCGAAAGCCGCCCTGAGAGCACGCTCGGCCCGATGCCGAGTTCGCGTTCGAACTCCGAGAAGTGCCGTGCCCCGAGCAGCGCGCTCACCACGACCCCGGTCGACCATCGGTCGCCGAGGAGTTCCATGGTGTCCGGGAAGAACATCAGCGGATCGCCCGCGAGGGACTCGGCGTCCTTGCGGCGGAAGCGTTTCGACGCCGTCGCTTCGACGACGCCGGTGTCGTCGAGCCGTCGCGCGCGGACGTCGCGGGCGTCGACCCGGCGTTCGCAGGAGGCGCAGCCGAGCGGCGCCGAGGTGGCCAGTTCGCAGTCGAGATGGATCAGCGTCGGCAGTACGGCGCGCCGTCCCTCGACCCATTCCCGTTCCCACGCCCAGATCGAGATCAGCAGCGGCCACAGATCGAGGCCGCGTTCGGTGAGCCGGTACTCGTGCCGGGTGCGGCGCGCGTCCCGGTACGGCGTGCGGACGAGCACGCCCGCGTCGACCATGTCGCGCAGCCGCCCGGACAACGCGGTGGGGGAGATGCCGAGCCGCAGCCGCAGTTCCTCGTAACGGCGGAAGCGCAGGAAAAGGCTCTGCAGGATCAGCAAGGTCCACTGATCGCCGAGGAGCTCGAGCGCCCGGCGCAGCGGGTCGCCGGCCGGCCGGACGCGGGGCGCCGTCGCCTCTGTCACGTGCTTCCTTCCGAGGGGGAGTCGCGGTCAGCGTACTACTGACTACAGCAGTAGGAGCCTATTGACACCTGACTACAGCAATCGTAGTGTCTCGGCCATGACGAGCACCTCCGAGCAGCCGGTGCTGGTGGCAGCCCCCACCGGCGAACCCGAGGTCAACCCGTACCTGATGGGCGTCTACGCCCCGGTCGGCGAGGAGATCGACGCGAGCGAGCTCGAAATCATCGGCAAGATCCCCGCGGACCTCAACGGCGTGTACCTGCGCAACGGGCCGAACCCCCGGTTCGAGCCGGAGGGGCGCTACCACTGGTTCGACGGCGACGGCATGATCCACGCCGTCCACCTGGAGAACGGCAAGGCCCGCTACCGCAACCGCTGGGTGCGCACCAAGGCGTTCGAGGCCGAATCCGAAGCGGGCAAGGCGCTCTGGAAGGGCGTCATGGAATCGCCCAAGGGCAACCCGTTCGGCAACACGCACGGCCTGAACGTCAAGGACAGCGCCAATACCGACCTGGTCTTCCATCGCGGCAAGGTGCTCTCCACCTGGTACATGTGCGGCACGCCGTACTCGGTCGACCCGCTTTCGCTGGAAACGCTGGGCGCCGAAGACTTCCTGGGCACGCTGGTCGGCGACATGATGGCCCATCCGAAGATCGACGAGCGCACCGGCGAGATGTTCTGGTTCGACTACGGCCCGCGCCCGCCGTACCTGCGCTACGGCGTGATCAGCGCGGACGGCAAGGTCGCGAGCACGACCGACATCGAGCTGCCCGGCCCGCGCCTGCCGCACGACATGGCGATCACCGACAACCACGCCGTCCTGATGGATCTACCGCTGGTCCAGGACAGGGAGGCGGCGCGCAACGGCCGTCACAGGCTGTTGTTCGACCGGTCGCTGCCGAGTCGTTTCGGGGTGCTTCCCCGCTACGGTAACGGTAGCCAGATCCGCTGGTTCGAAGCCAGCCCGTGCTACATCTACCACGTCGTCAATTCCTGGGAGCAGGGCGAGGAAATCGTCCTCGACGTCTGCCGCGTCCAGCGCCCGCAACCGCGCGCCGACGCCCGCACCCCGCTCGCCAAGATGCTGTCGTACCTGCGGTTGGACGCCTCCCTGCACCGCTACCGGTTCAACCTCCGGACCGGGCAGTGCCTGGAGAACCAGCTCGACGACGACAACACCGAATTTCCGTCCGTCGATTCGAGGGTGGTCGGCGGCCGGAATCGCTTCTCCTACGCGGTGCACATCTCGCCGGAGTCGACACTGAAGTTCGACGGCCTGGTGTGCTACGACAATCTTGCCGGCGTCAAGACCGAACACCGTTTCGGTCCTGGCCGGTGGGGCAGTGAGGCGCCGTTCGCACCCCGCGACGGCGCGGCCGCCGGTTCCGCCGACGGCTATCTGGTGACCTTCGTCCAGGACGAGCGTGAGGGGCGCTCGGAGCTGGACGTCTTCGACGCCGCCGATCTCGCTGCCGGACCCGTGGCCAGGGTCCTGTTGCCCCAGCGTGTCCCGCTCGGTTTTCACGCGACCTGGGTACGAGCGGACCAGCTGGAACCTTCCCGTGATCGATGATCCCCGTCGCATTCGCCCACCGGAGGGGTGTGGGCAGGTGTGTCAGGGCCGGAAAGCCGCGTCCGGGTCGCCCCTTCCAGGGGGTGGGGCGACCCGGACGCGGCATCCCGTACGAAACGCCGGGCCGCTCCGGCGAGCGCGCCGACCGCGGTAGCGGAGGCGAACACGGCCGCGGCGAGCCCCGTCTCGGCGGTGAACTGGATCTCGCCGAGCGTTCCGGCGGTGAATCCCGAATGGACACCCCAGGCGACCACCGCCGTCCCGGCGGTCGCGCTCAATCTCGTCGCGACCCCGGTGACGAGTACGACGAAACCCAAAGCCAGCAAGGAAAAGACGTGATGTCGCGCCGAACCGAGGAGTCCGGCCACCGACGCCGCGACGACGACGGAGGCGCAACCGAACGGGAAGCCGAAACACTCGGTTTTCCTCATCCGCCCAGTCAACTCCGCGTCACCGGCCGTGCCGCGGGCGTGAACGCGTTCCCTACGGCCTCGCGCGGAACTTTGACGGAATCCTGACCCCGCTCAGGCTTTCCGCGCGTGCGCGATGATCGCGCCGGCGATCGCGGGCCACAGCTGCCGCGGCAGTTCGTGCCCCATACCGGGGAACAGCAGCAGTTCCGCGTCCGGGATCGCCTCCGCGGTCGCCTTCCCGCCGCTGACGTTGATCAGCGGGTCGCTCTCGCCGTGGATGACGAGCGTGGGGACGTGGACGTCGCGCAGCTTCGCCGTGCGGTCACCCGAAGCGACGACGGCGGCGGCCTGCCGCAGCGCGCCCTCGGGGTGATTCGCGCGGTCGTAGTTGCGAGTGGCCTTCATGCGCAGGAACTCTTCGTCGGACGGGTGACCGGGCGAACCCACGAGCCGGAACCATTCGATGCCGTCTTCGATCGCCTGCGCCCGCGTGGCGGCGGGCGGGCGCGTCAGCCCGGCGAGCGCGGCGGGCTCCGGATGCCCGACCGACGGATCCCCGGTGGTCGACATGATCGACGTGAGGCTGAGCAGCCGCTCCGGCGAGTCGATCGCGAGCTGCTGCACGATCATCCCGCCCATCGACGCGCCGACGACGTGCGCGCGGGCGAATCCGAGCGCGTCGAACAGCCCGGTGACGTCGGCGGCGAGATCGGACAGCAGGTACGGCGCGGAGGTCAGGTCGCCCGCGGCGAGCGCGGCCAGATCCGGTGCGGGGAGATCGTCCAGATAGGACGAGAGGCCGATGTCGCGGTTGTCGAAGCGGACGACGTGGAATCCGCCCTCGGCGAGCAGTTCGCAGAAGCCGATCTCCCACGTCACCATCTGGGCGCCGAGTCCCATCACCAGGACCAGTGGCGGATCCGTGGGGGAGCCGAAGGTGTCGTACTCGAGTTCGAGACCGTTCACACGCGCGCGGGGCATGGCCCGATCCTGCCGGAAGCCCCCGCCGTCCGACCAGCCGAATGCGGATACGGTAGCCCGCATGCCGACTTTCTCCGAAGACGCGGGTTCCCGGCCGAGGTCCCGCGCGGCTTCCGGACGGCCGGCCGTCACCAGGGACCGGATCGTCGACGCCGCGCTGGAGCTGTCGGCCGAGTCGGGCCTGGAGAACTGGACGTTGCGGCAGCTCGCGGCCGCCGTCGACGCCTACCCCGCGGTGGTCTACCACCACGTCGGCGACCGGGACACCGTCGTCGTCGCGGTGCTGGACCGGGTGGTCGGCGAACTGACGCTGCCCGCCGAGACCCTGCCATGGCGTGACTGGTTCGACGAGTTCCTGCCGACGGTGCGGACCGTGCTCCGCCGCTATCCCGGCTCGGCGCGACGCCTGGCCCTGTTCGGCCCGTCGGTCGCCGCCGCCGTGCCGACCATGAACGCCGGGATCGGCCGTCTGCTCTCGGCGGGCTTCGGCGGCGAGGCGCCGTTCGCCTACAACCTGCTGCTGGCCACCGCCTGCCAGTTCGTCGCGATGGAGGACGACCGCGAGAGCGCGATGGCGCTCCAGCTCGACCGATGCGAGGGCTACGCGGCGTACCGCACGCGCGACGATCTGCCCGGGATGGCGGCGCTGGGCGAGTCGGTCGCCGAGCTGGTCGCGGATCCGGACCTCGCGGCCGGTTACTACGAGCGGCTTTACCATTACGCCGTGCAGCGCTGTCTCGACGGTCTCGAACTCCGGCTCACCCAGCTGAACGCAATCGGACGTTTGACAGAGCCCTGACAGGGAATCGGCGTAGTGTGGAGGAATACCGGTGCTCGTCACCGGTCCCGAAGCCCCTGGCACCAACCTCCCCCTCGAGGTGCCGGGGGCTTCTCCCTTCTCAGCCTCGCTGGATCTCGGGGAAGACCTCGCCGACCAGCGTGACCAGAGATTTGCTGAGCAGGGTGTGCACCTGCGCGCGGTCGAGCGCGCCGCGCACGAGCCATTCGCGGCCCGCCGCCTTGACCATCCCGCCGAACGCGCGGACGAGCGCGTTCAGCTCCGGTCCGTGCTCGCTTTCGCGGGAAAGGCCGACGGCTTCGAGCACCCGGTCCGCCGATTCGCGATCGGCCTCTTCGAGGATCCGTTCGACCTCGAGGTCGCGGCCGATGCCCTCCGGCGCGATCGCGGCCAGCCACATCTTCTCCTGGCTGGTGACCATGTCCAGGAACCAGTCGATGGCGACGTCGGCGCGCAGTTCGAGCGGCCCCTCCGGCAGGATCTCGACGGCGAGCCGCGGCACGGTCAGTGCCCGCCGGATGATCTCCAGGTAGAGCTCGCGTTTCGTGCCGAAGTAATGGTTGATCAGCCCCCTGGCGACCCCGGCCTCCGCCGCGATGTCCGAAGTGGACACTTCCGAGTAGGGACGGTCGGAGAAAAGGCGGGCCGCGCAGGCGAAGATCTGCTCCTTGCGCTCGTCCGGTTCCAGTCTCCGCCATCTCGGCGCCGGCTCGGTGGTCATGCGGTCAATCTTCCCACGATCGATTCAGCCCGGCCGGACAACGGCTCTGGATCCCTTGCGACATCGAAAAGCGCTGTGACATTCAAAAGCAAAGTGTCAGTTAATCCGGCGTGTACCGTCTGTTGGCCCGCTGGTCTTTACCGTCTTCAGTCAGGTGGCATGCCGTGCGCGCTGTCGGGGCGCGTTTGCCTCCTACCGGCCCGGCCTGGCGAGTAACCCCCCCTAGCTCGCCAGGCCCGGGCCTTCTTCTTTCGGCGAGGGGCGTTCGGCCGGCAGCAGCAGCGTGAACGTCGTCGGCGCCGGGCTGGTCAGGCGCAGCCGCCCGCCTTCCGCCTCGGCGAGGCTCCGCGCCAGCCGCAGCCCGATCCCATTGCCTTCGTGGTCCTCGGTCCGGTCGACGGTCGCGAACGGATCGCGCCCGTCCTCGATGGCGCCCTCGTCGCTCACGTCGATGGCCAGCGCGTCCCCGGCGTCGCGCGCGAGGACGGACACCGTGCCGCGCCCGTGGGTCGCCGCGTTGTCCAGCAGTACGGCGAGCACCTGCCGCACCGCCGCGTCCGCCGCCCGCGCCGGCAGCGCGTCACGGCCGCTGATCCGCAGCGCGCGGCCGCGTCCGGCGAGCAGGCCGTGCCAGGTCTGCCGGACCTCTTCGAAGAGTTTGCCCAGGTCGAGCAAGGCTCGCGGAGCCCTCGTCTGCTTGGCCAGCGCGAGGAGGTCGTCGATGGTGCGTTCTAGCCGGTCGGCCGAGGCGATGCCGTCCCGGATCGTCGCGTAGGGGTCGCGATCAGGGCTTTCCAGCGCCGCCTCCAGTTGCAGGCGCAGCCCGGTCAGCGGCGTCCGCAGCTGGTGTGAGGCGTCGGAGGAGAAGGTCCGCTCGCGGTCCAGCGTCTCGCCGATCCGCTCGGAGGTGGCGTCGAGCGCTTCGGCGACCTGATCGATCTCGCGGACCCCGGTCCGGCGGGTGCGGACGGTGAAGTCGCCCTCGCCGAGCCGTTCGGCGGTGGCGGCCAGATCCTCCAGCGGCCGCGCCAGCCGGGTGGCGATCCGGCGCCCGATCAGCCAGCTCGCGCCGATCGCGATCCCGCCGAGCGCGATCATCTTCAGCCAGGTCAGGCGGATCTTGGCGTCCAGTTCCGACCGGGGATGGGCGGCGCGGACCACCCCGACCAGTGACGGTCCGCTGAGCACCGGGACGGCCAGCACGACCTCGTCGTCGCGGATGCCGGTCGCCATGTCGGTGTAGTGCGCTTCGCGGACGAAGCGGTCTTCGCTGGCCGGACCGTTGCCCGCCAGGAGCCTGCCGGTCGGCGTGTAGACCGCGACCCTGATCCCCCGGATCCGGCCTTCCTCCGCTTTGACCGGTCTCAGTTCCGGGATCCGGCCGTTCGCCAGATCGCCGGTGACGCCGAGGACGACGGTGTCGGCGACCCGTTCGAGGTCGTGGGTGGAGTTGCCCTCGTGGAACTTGGCGACCGCGACCGCCAGCGGCGCCCCGAACAGGGTGATCGCCAGCACCGCGGCCAGCACGGTGAGGGTGACGATCCGGCGGCGCACGCTCAGAGTGTGGCCGAAGAGCGAGAGGATCACCCACCCGACGCGATATTTTGCCGTCCGTTGACCTGAGATCAAGGCGATGTTGACCCCTTTCGCTTTACCTTGGGGCCATGCGCCGACGTGCCGCCGTCATGGCAGGCCCGGGGCCCGGATCCGTCCCCCTCGTCCGGTTCGCCGTCCCGGGCGAGTGTGTGGCCGTGCTGCCCGCAGGAGGTGGCGAGGCCCCCATCGGCGCTCCCGGGGCAGGCGTGCTGCTCCGGCGAGGGAACCTCTTCGATCACCTCACCGTCGGGCGGAACGTCGTGCTGGCGGGCAGGCTCGCCGGCCGCCGCTCTCTCCGCTCCGCCGACGACCTGCTCGAACTGGTCGGGCTGCCCGGGCGGGGCGACGACTACCCGGACACGCTGTCGGCGCTGGAAGGCGCGCGGGCCGGAGTCGCCGTCGCGCTGGCCGGGGCGCCCGAGGTGCTCCTCGCCGACGAACCCGCCGGCGAACTCGACGGGCTCGCCGCACTCGAACTCATGGATCTGCTGTGCGCCGTCGCGGCCCGCGGGACGGCCGTCGTCGTGGCGACCCGTGACCCCGAGATCGCGGCGGCCGCGCAGCGGATCGTGAGAGTGGCGTGACGCCGCCACTCGTCCGCGCCGACGAGCTGGCACACACCTATGGTTCCGGGCTGACCGCCGTGGTCGCGGTGCACGGCGTCACCTGCGTGATCGCCGAGGAGACCCGCGCGGTGGTGACCGGCAGGGCGGGCGCCGGGAAGACCACGCTGCTGCATCTGCTCGCCGGGATGAAGAAACCGACGGCCGGCACCGTCGACTGGCCCGCCTTCGAGCCGTCACCGCCCGGCCCCGACCTGATCGGGCTGGTGCTGCAGGACGGCGGGCTGCTGCGCGACCTCGACGTCCGGCTCAACGTCGCCCTGCCGCTCGTGCTCGCCGGGCGGACCGGCACGGCGGTCCGTGACGCCGTCGACGGCGCGCTGGAACTCGTGGGCCTCGACGGCTTCGCCAAGAAGGCGCCCCGCGACCTGACCGGCGAGCAGATCCGGCTCGCCATCCTGGCCAGGGCACTCGCGCCCGCCCCGAAACTGATCCTCGCCGACGACCCGGCGGGCTGGCTCGACCAGCGCGAGGGCGAGCGGCTCCTCGGCAGGCTCGTGCGCGCCGCCGACCAGCTGGCCGCCGGACTGCTGGTGGCCACGGCCGAACCTGCCCCGACCGGGCTCTTCGGCGAACATTGGGCCATGGTCGACGGGAAGCTGGTGCTGGACCGGTGATCGCGGCGATGGCGTTGTGGGTCGGCGGGATAGCGCGCGTGCGCCCTGCCAGGCTCGGCGTGCCCGCCGCCGGGGTCGCGATCGTGACCACGCTGCTCGCCGTGCACGACTGGACCTGGACTCCGGCGCCGCGCTGGATACCCGCGATGGTGCTCGTGGTGCTGCTGTCCACCCCCTCGGCGAGGGTGCTGCGGGCGGATCAGGACCTGCTGCGCGCCCGCGGCGCCACCGGCAGGCAAGTGATCGGACTGGCCGCCGCCGAAGCCGCGGCGGCCGGGTTCGCCGGTGGTGTGGTCGGGGTGACCGTGTCACTGGCCTGTGGCTTTTCGGCGGGCACGGGCGTAGCCGTCGCCCGGGAAATCGTTCTCTTGCTGCTCGCCGGAGTGCTCGTCGCGGCACTCGCCATCCTGCCCCCGGTGCTGCGCGAGTGGTATTTCGTCCCGGCCGACGGCGGGCCGCCCTGGTGGTCGCCCTACGGCCTCGACTTCATCCTGCTCGCGCTCGCCTTCGTCTGGCCGCTGTTCGGCTGGGCGGGCGGCACGATGCTGCTGTGGCGGCTGGTGGAATTGGGGCTGCGGAAGGGGAAGCGGGCGATCGGCGGGATACTCCGGCCGCTCGTCTCGGGGCTCGCGGGGGTGATCGCGCTGTCCATTTCGTGGCGGAGCGCGCTACTGGCGCGGTCGGTGGTGCTGGTCGCGCTGGCGGTGGCGTTCGCCATCGCGACCGCCCTCACCAGGGACGGCTGCGGCGAGGCCGAGGTGGACCTGATCGCGTCCCTGATCCTCGCGGCCGCCGCGGCCGGGCCGTCGTTCGGGGCGGCGCTCAACGAACGTCGCCGCGACCTGCTGATCGTGAGCACGCTCGGCGGGAAAAGGCGGCAGGTGGCGGCGTTCATCGCGGGCGACGCGCTGGTGGTCGGCGGCGGTGGCCTGATCGCGGGGCATCTGCTGGGCGTGCTGTTCGTCTTGGTCTCGAAGGTGGAAAGGGTGCCTTCGCCGCACGGCTACTTCGGACTGCTGGCGCTCGTGGTGATCGTGTCGTGCGTGGCGGCGTCGGCCCGGATCGCGCAGCTCGCCGCCCGCGACGAGGTCTCCGACCTGCGTGACTACTGACTCTCGAAGGGCTGTTCGAGGCGGTAGCCGTGGCCGCGCAGGGTCGAAATCCTCGGCGCCTGCTCGGGCGTGGGCGCCGACTCGGTCAGTTTCCGGCGCAGCGCCGCGATGTGGACGTCGAGCGTCTTCGTGGAGCCGTACCAATGCGCGTCCCACACCTCGGACATCAGGGTGTCGCGGCTGACCGCGACGCCCGGCTGTTCGGCCAGCCGGGCGAGCAGGTCGAACTCCTTGGCCCGCAACGCGATCTCCTTGCCGCCGACGCTGACGCGGCGGCCGGCGGTGTCCACCCGCAGATAGCCGATGGCGATCGCGGGCCTGCTTTCCGGCGGCGCCGTCCCGCGCCGCAGATGCGCCCGCACCCTGGCGAGCAGTTCGCCGAGCCGGATGGGTTTGGTGAGGTAGTCGTCGGCGCCTGCCTCCAGGCCCACGACGACGTCCATCTCCTCCTGCCGCGCGGTCAGGATGACCAGGACGGCGCCGGGCAGCTCCGCCCGCAGCCGACGGCAGACCTCGACCCCGTCCAGATCCGGCAGGCCGAGGTCGAGCAGGACGAAGTCGATGTCGCCGTCCGCCGCGGCCGCGAGCGCGGTGCGGCCGTCGCGTTGCCAGGAGACCTCGTAGCCGTGCAGACGGAGGGTCGATTCGAGGACGCCGCCGATCGCGTCGTCGTCTTCCACCACCAGCAGTTTCGGCATGCGGGGGAGCTTAACCGTTGAACACTGTTCTTTTCGGCTGAGACGTTAGGAACACCACGCCTTCCGTAACGGGGCGCTAACGTTTCCTTCGATATGTCCATAAAGGACAGAGCGCGGCGGCCGCGAGGCACAGCCAGGCGAACACGTCACCGACACGGGCGTACACGGTCTGTGTTCTCGGCTGCACCGGCAGATCCGCGACGAGCGTCTGCTGATCGGTGCGGTAGTAGTCGGCGTGCCCGAGCACCCGGCCCTGATCGTCCACGGCTGTGGAATTCCCGTGGGTGGAGTGCCGGAAGAGCGAATATCCGTTCTCCACCGCGCGGAAGACGGCCTTTTCCGCGTGCAGCGAGCCGAATCCCGGCCAGTCGTTGGCGGGGACGAGCATCAGCGAGATCCCCTTGTCCGCGGCTTGGCGCATCAGACCGGGGAAATCCGCGTCATAGCAGATGACCGACGCGATCCGTCCGTACGGCGAATCAGCGGTGGGGACGATGCCCGGGCCGGGGGTCATCGGCTCCATCGGCGTCGGATGCGTCTTGTCGTAGGTCCACAGCACCTCGCCGGACGGCCCGACGAGCACGGCCACGTTGCGGATGAACGGAGCCTGCGCGGTGTAGAGCGAGTACGCGAGTCCGACGTGGATCCCCGCTTGCTTCGCTTCGGTGCCGACGCGGGCGAGCAGCGCCGCTTGGTCGCGCTCCAGCACACTGGCGTGGGTTTCCGGCCAGAGCACGATCTTCGCCCCCGCCGACGCCTGCTGCCGGGTCCTCGTCACGAGATCTTCGGTGACCGGCGCGAACGCGGCGCCGACCGCGGCCGGGTCGGCGGCCACGACTTCTTCGGCACGCCAGTACTTCACACCGATCCGCTCCAGCGCGTCGGAACTCGATCGGTCCGCCTCGGCCGACGGGCTGATCCCCGCGACCCGCACCGTCTTCGTCGTGGGCGCGTCGAACAGCAACCGCGCGCCACCGGCGGCGAACACCACGCCGAGCAGGCAAAGGTGCACGACGACCGTGCGGTTGACCGGCCGCCACCCTTCCGTCCAAACGGTGTTCGCCACCGACGCGAACCACGCCAGGACGAAGGTGAGGCCGTACACGCCGGTCACGGAGGCCGTTTGGAGCAGCGGCAGGTTCGTGGACTGGGTGCTGCCGAGCGCGCCGAAGTCCCCGAATCCGGTGATCACTGTGAAGAGGTACTCACCCGCGACGAGCGTCACCGGGAACACCAGCGTCCTCAACGGGCCGGCGCGGTCGGCGAGCAGACGGTCGGCCAGGAACGCCGTCGTCTGCAGCACGGCGAGCAAGGTGAAGACGAGCAGCGCGGAGAGCACGAACAGCAGACCGGTGACACCGAGCCAGAACACCTGCCCGATCAGCAGGGACAGGCCCACCATCGGGATCGCGCGGCGCGTGGGCACCAGCCGGGCGTAGCGGAGGAGGAAGACCGGGAAAACCCAGGCCGCGAGCGGAACGTTCCAGTCGGTGTGGACGGCGAGCAGGAGCAACGCTGTGCCCAGCCACCAGAGCAGCCGTGGTTTCATGCCGCGAACGGTAGGAGACCACGGCCGCCCGGACAGCGGACCTTGGGCAGCGAGCGACCCTTACTTTCGTCAGGAAACGTGGTCGCGGTAGGCCTGTATGGTCTCCGCCAGCACCTCGCCACCGGGGCGGCGCCAGAGGTCGGCGTCGAACACCTCGACCTCGATCGGACCGGTGTACCCGGCGGCCTCGACACAGGCCTTCAAGTGCCGGTGATCGATCGGGCCGTCGCCGGGCAGCGCCCGGCCGAGCAGGGTGTCGGTCAGGGGAACCTTCTGGTCGCAGACGTGGAATCCGGCGATCCGGCCCGTCGCCGCGGCGATCGACTCCTCGATCCGCGGGTCCCACCACACGTGGAACTCGTCGACGATCACGCCGACCTGATCGGCCGGATGCTCCAGCGCGATGGTCAGTGCCTCGTCCACAGTGGACAGAACCGAACGCTCGGCACACTGCATGGGATGCAACGGTTCCAGGCCGAGCCGGACCCCGCGCTCACCGGCGTACGGCGCCAGCTCGCCGACCGCGTCCGCGACGCGCTGCCGAGACGACTTCAGGCTGCCGTTCACCCCGCCGACGACCAGGACGAGGACGTCCGCGCCCAGCGCCGCGGCTTCGTCGATCGCCTGCCTGGTCTGCGCGACACCGTCCACAGGAGACCCTTCCGGGGTGACCCCGGTGAAGAAACCGCCACGGCACAACGACGACACGCCGACGTCGTACTCCTTGAGCAGCCGGGCGGCTTCCTCGACGCCGGTCTCGGCGACCTTGTCCCGCCACAGGCCGATCCAGCGCACGCCCGCCTCGGCGCAGCCCGCGACGGCCTCCGGCAGCGACCAGGCCTTGGTGGTGATCTGGTTCAGGCTCAACCGGTCCATCAGGCCACCCCCGCCGCGGCCAGCAGCGGCCGCATCCGCGCGACGGCCAGCTCCGGGTCGGTGAGCGCGCCCGCGGCGTCGGCCAGGCGCAGCAGTTCGGCCAGATGCGTGATGGAGCGGGCCGACTCGCGGCCGGCGACCATGCGGAAGTGGTCCTGGTGCCCGTTGAGGTAGGCGAGGAAGACGACGCCGGTCTTGTAGTTCCTCGTGGGGGCGCGGAAAATGGCCCGGCTCAGCGCCACCGTCGGGTCGAGCAGGCCGTGGAAACCGGCCGCGTCACCCTCGTCGAGGCGGGCGAGCGCGGCACCGGCGACCTGCGCGACGGCGTCGAAGATGCCCAGAAGCGCTTCGCTGTGGCCCTGGTCGTCTCCGGCGATGAGCTCCGGGTAGTTGAAGTCGTCGCCGGTGTAGCACTTGACGCCTTCGGGCAGCGCGCGGCGGCATGCGGTCTCGATCGACGCGTCGAGCACCGAAACCTTGACCCCGGCGATCACGCCGGCGTGCTCGGCGCAGAGCCTGCCCAGTTCCTCGGCCGCCTTGCGGACGTCGCCGTGGCCCCAGTAGCCCGCCAGTGCCGGGTCGAACTGCTCGCCCAGCCAGTGCAGCAGGACCGGACGGTCGGCCCCGGAGAGCAGTTTCCCGTACGCGGCATGGTAATCCGCGGGCCCGGAAGCCGAGGCGGCGAGCGCGCGGCTGGCCATCACGACCGGGATCGCGCCCGCCTCGCCGACCAGATCCAGCTGCTCGCGCCAGGCGTCCACAATGGACCCTGCGGTGGCTTCGCCGTCGGGGAGCTGATCGGTGCCGACACCCGCCACCCACGGCCGTCCGGCGGCGAGTGCCCCGGTGCGGCGGATCAGGTCCTTGGTGGTGGCCCAGTCCAGGCCCATCCCGCGCTGCGCGGTGTCCATGGCTTCGGCGACGCCGAGACCGCAGGACCACAGGTGCTCGCGGAAGGCGAGCGTGGTGTCCCAGTCCAGCACCGCGCCTTCTTCGGGGTCGGCGGGGGCGAACGGGTCGGCGACCACGTGCGCGGCCGCGTAGGCGATCCGGGAGGTCGGCGGCGTCGCCGGTTTCGCGGGCGTTTCCGCCCCTCGCGGCGTCCACTCCGCCAAGCCGCCGTCGGCGGTGGGAAGGGCGATCAAGGTCATCGGGTCTCCGTGGCGCGGGTGTGAGAAAGCGCTTTCTCGGACCACGTTAAGTCACCCCGCGGGCCGCACACAAGGGTTTCAGCGACCGGGGGCCGCGGTGCTGCGGCGCAGGACGACTTCGCCGGACATCTTCACCACGCGCGGCCGGGTGCCGGGGGAGGCCTTGAGTGCCAGGTCCATGGCCCGTTCGCCCAGCTTCTCCAGTGGCAGCGCGACCGTGGTCAGCGCGGGGGTGAGATCGCGCACTACCGGGATGTCGTCGAAACCGGCGATCGACATCTCGCCGGGCACGGAGACACCGGCGTCGCGCAAGGCCGACATCGCGCCGATCGCCATCACGTCGGTCACCGCGAACACGCACGTCGGCCATTGCTTGCGCGGCCGGGCGAGGACCTTTTCCATCGCCTCGTAGCCGCCGTCACGGGTGAACGCCGCCTCGAAGACGTCGTCCTCGGCCAGTTCGACGCCGTGCTCCAGCAGTTCCGCGGCGAATCCGTCGAGGCGGTCGACGACGGTGGTCAGGCTCTTCGGCCCGGCGAGCACGGCGAACCGGCGGTGTCCCAAGTCCAGCAGGGCCTTCGCCAGTTCGGCGCCGCCACCCCGGTTGTCGGGCTGGACGGTGTCCACTTTGAGCCCGCGGTGCCTGCTGACCGCGGCGACGTGCCCGCCGCCGCGCCGGTACGGCTCGAGTTCGGCGGCCATCGCCTTTTCCCAGGCCTTGTCCTCGAACGCGGAACCGATCAGCAGAATCGCCGACGCGCGCTGGGCACGCAGCGTCGAAACGTAGGCGACCTCCTTGGCCGGATCGCGGAACGTGCTCGCAAGCATCACCAGAAGATCGTTCTCACTCGCCGCGCGCATGATCCCGCCCGCGATCGCGGCGAAATACGGGTCGCCGACGTCGTGGCAGATCACTCCGACGGTCGGCTGTGAGCCACCGGCCAACGCCTGAGCGTGAGCGTTGGGGGTATACGAGAGCTCGGCCGCCGCGGCGATCACTCGTTCGCGGAGATCTCCCCGGACGGTGGCGGTGCCGTTGAGTACGCGGGACGCGGTCGCGAGCGACACGTCCGCGGTGCGCGCCACATCTTCCAGCGTCACGTGGGGGCGGGCCTTCATCGATCCTCCAAGCTGGCGTTTGGGGCATAGTGGCGGACATGCTCGGCCTTTATCCGGAAATCGAACCTTACGTCCAAGGGATGTTGCCCGTCGGTGACGGCAACGAGATCTATTGGGAGGAATGCGGCGATCCCGAGGGCAAGCCGGTGATTTTCCTGCACGGCGGCCCCGGGGGCGGTTCGGGTCCGAGACATCGCAGACTGTTCGATCCGGACCGGTACCGCATCGTCCTTTTCGATCAGCGCGGCTGCGGGCGCAGCACGCCGAACTGCGCCACCCCGGAGGCGGACCTCTCCGTCAACACGACGTGGCACCTGGTCGCCGACATCGAGCGCTTGCGCGAGCATCTGGACATCGAACACTGGATGGTCTTCGGCGGCTCCTGGGGGAGCGTGCTCGGGCTGACCTACGCGGAAACCCACCCGGGACGCGTCACGGAACTCGTCCTCCGCGGCGTGGCCACCTTGCGGGTGAAGGAACTGCAATGGCTCTACGGCGGGGGAGCGGCGTTCCTCTTCCCCGAGGCGTGGTCGCGGTTCCTGGCCCCGGTGCCGTACTCGCGCCGCCAGGAGAACCTGATCGAGGTCTATCACGAACTGCTGAGCCATCCGGATCCCGCCGTGCACGGTCCCGCCGCGATCGCGTGGAGCCGCTGGGAGGGGGAGACGGTGAAACTGCGTCCCCAGGACGAGGTGATCGACGCGTTCAGCGATCCCGCGTTCGCCCTCGCGATCGCGAGGATCGAGAACCACTACTTCCGGCACGGCGGCTGGCTGGCCGAAGATCAGCTGCTCCGCGACGCCGGGAAGCTCCGGGACATCCCGTGCGTTCTGGTCCAGGGACGCTACGACGTGGTCACCCCGGCCATCACCGCGTGGGAGCTCAGCCAGGTGCTGCCCTCCGCCGAACTGGTGATGGTCGGCGACTCGGGTCACGCGTTCGACGAACCCGGCACCCTGCACGAGTTGATCAGCGCGACCGACCGGTTCGCGTCAGACTGGGTGGGCGCCGGTACACGCCAGGACGAGAGGAACACAGACATGCTTTTCGGTGACGAGCACGTCCGTCGCTACGAAGAGACCGACGGCGAGGTGGGCCACGACTGGGAGAAGGGCGCGCCTTGCCTCATCCTCACCACCAAGGGCCGCAAGACCGGCGAGGACCGCAAGTTCGCGCTGATCTACCAGTTCGACGAGCAGAACAACCCGGTGATCGTGGCCTCGAAGGGCGGCGCGCCGGAGGACCCGGGCTGGTACAAGAACCTGCAGGCCAACCCCGAGGTCAAGGCCCAGGTCAAGGCGGACAAGTTCACCGCGCGCGCCCGGACCCTCGAAGGCGAGGAGCGCGCGAAGCTGTGGGACAAGCTCGCCGCCGTGTGGCCGGACTACAACGAGTACGCGAAGAAGACCGACCGCGAGATCCCCGTGGTGGTGCTCGAGCGCGTGTGATCCGCGCCGCGTTCGCGCGTGGTTTCAGCCGAACCAGGGCGGGTTCGGCTACGAATTACGTCCATGGTGCTGAGACCCCGTGAACGCTGGACCGCGCTGAGCCCCGCTTCGGGGGACTTGCTGACGTTCCGCCAGATGATCGCCTTCGGCCGGCGCTTCGCCCGCGCCGGCCGGGGCGCCTGGTTCGCCTTCGCGATCAACGTCGTGTGGCCGTTCCTGGTGCTGTTCACCCGGTTCCGGGTGCGCGGCGGGGAGCACCTGCCCTCGTCCGGTGGCTTCCTGGTCGCGTCGAACCACCTCTCGTTCGCCGACCCGACGACGGTGACGGCGTACTGCCTCGCCCATGGGCGCGTGCCGCGCTACCTGGCGAAGGCGAGCCTGTGGGACGCGCCCGTCATCGGTTCGGTGATGCGCTCCGGCAAGCACATCCCGGTCTACCGCGGGGCCGCCACCGCGTCGGACGCGTACCGCGACGCCGTCAGCGCCGTCCGTGAGGGTGAATGCGTCGTCATCTTCCCGGAAGCCACCTTCACCGATCACCCGGACGGGTGGCCCATGCGCGGCAAGACCGGAATCGCGCGGATCGCGCTGGAGACCGGTGTCCCGGTGATCCCGCTGGCGAACTGGGGCACGCACCACCTGCTGCCGTCGGACGCCGTGCTCCCGCGCGCCTTCCCGCGCAAGACGGTGAACCTGGTCGCCGGCCCGCCGGTGGACCTCTCGGACCTCATGACGCCCTCGCCGTCCCGTGAGGTGCTGGAGGAGGCGACCAAGCGGATCATGACCGCGGTGACCGACCTGCTGATCGAGATCCGCGGCTCGCGTCCCGAGTAGGCAGTCTCACCCTTCGGACCGTCTCGGTGAGGGGTAGGTTTCGAGGTATGAGTGCACACTATGACGTCGTTGTCCTGGGGGCCGGGGTCGGCGGTTACGTGGCGGCGATCCGGGCGTCGCAGCTGGGGCTGAGCGCGGCGGTCGTGGAGGAGAAGTACTGGGGCGGTGTCTGCCTCAACGTCGGCTGTATCCCGTCGAAGGCACTGCTGCGCAACGCCGAACTCGCGCACATCGTGACCAAGGAGGCGAAGTCCTTCGGGATCCAGGTCGAAGGGAAGGTCAGCTTCGACTACCAGGCCGCCTTCGACCGCAGCCGCAAGGTCGCGGACGGTCGCGTCAAGGGCGTGCACTTCCTGATGAAGAAGAACAAGATCACCGAATACGACGGGCACGGCACCTTCCTCGACGCCAACACCATCGAGGTCAACGGCGAGCGGATCACCTTCGACCACTGCGTGATCGCCACCGGCGCGACCGCGCGCCTGCTGCCGGGCACCACGCGCAGCGACCGCGTGGTCACCTACGAACAGCAGATCATGGAAAACGAGCTGCCGGAGAGCATCGTCATCGCCGGCGCGGGCGCGATCGGCGTCGAATTCGCCTATGTGCTGCACAACTACGGCGTGAAGGTGACCATCGTCGAATACCTCGACCGGATGGTCCCGCTCGAAGACGCCGAGGTCTCCGCGGAACTCGCGCGCCGCTACCGGAAGCTCGGCATCGAGGTGCTGACCTCGACCAAGGTCGAGTCCATCGACGACACCGGCTCCAGCGTGCGCGTGACGGTGTCGAAGAACGGCGAGCAGCGTGTCCTGGAAGCGGACAAGGTGTTGCAGGCCATCGGTTTCCAGCCCCGGGTCGAGGGATACGGCCTGGACAAGACCGGCGTGGAACTGACCGACCGCGGCGCCATCGCCGTCGACGCGCGGGGCCGCACCAACGTCCCGCACATCTTCGCGATCGGCGACGTCACCGCGAAACTGATGCTCGCGCACGCGTCGGAATCCATGGGCGTCGTCGCCGCCGAAACCATCGCGGGCGCCGAGACCATGGAACTCGACTTCGTCATGATCCCGCGCGCGACCTACTGCCAGCCGCAGATCGCCAGCTTCGGCTGGACCGAAGAACAGGCCCGCGAAAAGGGCTTCGACGTCCAGGTGGCGAAGTTCCCCTTCACCGCCAACGGAAAGGCGCACGGCCTCGGCGAGGCCGTCGGCTTCGTGAAGATCCTGAGCGACGCGACGCACGGCGAGCTTCTGGGCGCGCACCTGATCGGCCCGGAGGTCACCGAACTGCTGCCGGAGCTGACTTTGGCGCAGCAGTGGGACCTCACGGTGCACGAAATCTCGCGGAACGTGCACGCTCACCCGACGCTGGGGGAAGCGGTCAAGGAAGCCGTGCACGGTCTCGCGGGCCACATGATCAACATGTAAGGGGCTCGTGAGTGGTAAGGACGGTTAGAAGCGTCCTTACCACTCACGAGCTGGTTCTGGCTGTAGCGATTCGTGCGGCTAGTTCCTCGGCCTTACGCTCCTCGAAACCCACCCAGTACTTGAGTTCGTGGTGGTGCCACCGGTCCACCTCGGACACCTCGCGATACATCCGCGCGTTCGCCCGGTGAAACGTCAGCCATTCCGACATATCCGCCTCCGGCCGAGGGCGCCGGCTCGCCGCGTCGGTGTGTGCGTCACGCAGAGTCTGCGGCTCGGTCTTCATCGACCCCTCCCTCTCGATGTCGTCAGTTTTCGGCAACGGCGGGGACGTGACCACCTCACGGCGGGACATCTTGGGACGTCCTTGGTACGGTCGAAGACGTCCCTACAAGTCCCTGGAGCGCGGATGCCGAACGAACGCCTTCGGGACGCCTTGCTGCGTAATGGCTTCTCGTTGGAGCAGGTGGCCGACGCCATCGGGGTCGATCAGAAGACCGTGGAACGGTGGATCACCAAGGGGCGGACGCCGTACCCGAAGCACCGGCACAAGATCGCTGCCATGGCGCGCGAGTCCGAGACCTACCTGTGGCCGGACTCGGTGGCCCCGGAGCGCAAGGCGGAGATGGCCGCCGCCGAGGTCGTGCAGGTGTTCCCGCACCGCAATGTCATGCCGGCCGAGCTGTGGGACCGGCTGATCAAGGAAGCGTCGGAGACCGTTGAGGTTCTGGTCCACGCCGGGCTGTTCCTGGTGGAACGCCCGCGGTTCGTCAAGGACCTGACCGCCAAAGCCACTGCGGGCGCGCGTGTCCGCCTGCTCTTCGGTGACCCCTCCAGCGACAGCATTGCTCTGCGCGGAGAGGAGGAGCAGCTAGGCGACGGGACGCTCGCGGCGCGCATCCGCAACGCGCTGGCGTTCTACCGGCCACTGGTCGGGGTAGACGGGGTGGAGATGCGCTTCCACGACACCACGCTCTACAACTCGATCTTCCGCTTCGACGACGAAATGATCGTCAACACGCACGTCTACGGCTTTCAAGGAGCCCACGCCCCATCCCTGCACCTCCGCCGGCTGTCCGCCGGGGACCTCTTCGAGACGTACTCGGAGAGCTTCGAAGCCGTCTGGAATCTCGCCAAGCCCGCCACCTTCTAGGAGGCCACCCATGGCACGCGTCGACTACTACAACGACCCGAACGCCCCCAAGGCGAACAGCATCGCGGTTGCGGTGTCCGCGTTCATCCAGGACGACGAGGGCCGGATTCTCATGATCCGGCGGACGGACAACGACCTGTACTCGATCCCTGGTGGGCAGCTCGAACTCGGCGAGACTCTGGCTCAGGCCGCTGTGCGGGAGGTTCGTGAGGAGACCGGGATTGAGTGCGAGGTGACTGGCGTCATTGGGCTGTACTCGAACCCCAACCACGTCATCGCGTACGACGATGGGGAGGTTCGGCAGGAGTTCTCGATTTGTTTTCGAGCTAAGGCAACTGGAGGTGTCGAACGTGTCAGCAGTGAAAGTAAGGTTGTTGGCTGGGTTGAAGTTGATCGCCTTGCCTCTCTGCGGATACATGATTCAATACGGCTGCGCATCAAGCATGCCTTGGAAACAGGAAAGGCTCCCTATTTTACCTGATTCCGAGGTGGTATTCCGGAGTGGTTGACATTTGATGGACAGGTCAGTGCTTGATCTTCGATAGTCGGGAAATAAAGTATAAGTCTGAAGTTTCAATCTCGCTTTTATCGTCGAAGTATTTGTAGAGCTGGGTTAGTGACGTTGCAGCAGCCGCTACCCCGGTAGCTAACACTAGTGGCACTGCCTGAATCGCTCCCACTGTTGTCACCAGGGTGCCCAATGCTGCCGCTGAGGCCAACTTTTTCCCAAAGGCGCGTTGCTTGCTCTTCATTCGCGCTTCCATAGCTGCAATTTCTGGTTCAATGTATTCTCGAACGACGGCTGCGGCGATCGTGCTTGGTGAGTCCATTTCTCGTTTCGAGACCATCTCGCGAATCGCGGCTGAGATCGCCTGCTGGAATCGTACTAAATGATCCCTTTCCTCTTGCTTGATTCGAATTAGATCTTCTAGTGGTAGGCCGCTGAGCTGTGGTATGCGGAGTTCGAGTGCGACGTCGTCAGCAGATGCTTTACCTCTGCTGGAGTCGGTTGCCATCCACTTTACTTGGTAGGCGTCTAGCAGGGGCACTTTGTAATGTTGTGCGGTCGAAAGGTCATATATCGTCGGGCGGCTCATTCCGTAGAATAGATCCCAAGCGACCTTTTTTTCGGGTAGGGCGACGGCTATAGGGTCGGCGTCGAGACCAAGTTCCACCTATCAAATTCGGGTGCGTAACATTCGAGGTCCAGTTTCCTGTGCGATCTCGAATGGTAATGAATTTAGCTTCGTTCAAGAGTTGTTCGACGATCTTCTCGGACTGCTCTTCGCTTTCTAGCGCGGATATCCTTGCTCTTTTTGCCCAATTGTGGAAGCAGGTATCGCAGTAGGCTTCAATCTTCGGTGCGTAGGTGACCGTGTCGGCTGCGCCAATCTTATTGATATAGTTGATAAACTCGACCTGGCCTTTGAGGTTCCATAAGGTCTTCTCGCGGATGTTCAGGTTCTTGTGTTGCAGGCCTGATGCTACCTCTGTAACGGAAGGCCCGCTTACTATTGCTCGATCGAAAAAGTGCACCGTTCGGGCAAGTAGCATGGAAAGTTCCGTAGAGAGACATTTTGCGCATGAATGGTGGTATGCGCCCGAGAGATCGAGAGATCTTCCGGCGAGAACGCTGTACGCGGGGAGCTTGGTGGCGTGTTCTTCAAGGTTTCGCGAACTCTTCTCTGTTGCTAACGAGAAAAGTCTCTTGATTGCGGTTGGCGACTTGGCAGCTTTCTTGAATTCGCCATTGGAGCTCACGTCGAATTCTTTAATCCAGGTTTGAAGCCAGAACTCGTTAGCATCGCTCATTATGGTCCTCGAACTTCTTCTTTCTGTTGTTCAGGTCGCTGTCGAACTTGGCTCTATGGGATCAAGGTGCGCCGTCGGCGGCGCGCTGGTCACCTTGCGTCCGCGTCTCGCCTGCGGGCGCACCTTGCCCGACACGGCCGGCTGCCGCTCCGCTCCGCCCACCGGCCGGGCGGTGCGCCCGCTGAAGCCGTGGGCAAATGTTGCCGCCGCCAGCGGCGCGCAGGTACGCCAAAGAGCACGTCGGCCTCCTCGCTGAGACATTCGTGCCCGCAATGTCGCAGACGGACCAACGGCTGTTACGCGGAGCCATCGCCCCGATGCCAGATCGTCACAACGGCCGTCACGACGCGTCAAGGCGGGAAAGCGTGCCTTGACCCGACGAGACGGCCGCGTGGATGGCTTCGTATCGGGGAGATGGGGGAGGAGTGGTCAGGCCGTCTCCAGGCCGTCATACGTCGGGTAGGGGCGAGAACACGCGAGAAGTGTCCAGCCCTGTCCGCGCAGGTCAACGGCCAGAAGCGGCGATCATGCCGAGGTCAGCGAGGCCCCGGCATCAAAAGATCAACATGTAGAACCTTGTGAGTGTTTCGGGTCGCTCTAACGACCCGAAACACTCACGACCGCCGGTACCGCCCGGCGGGTTCGCGTGATCCGGTGGACGACACGCGTGGCTGGATGGACGACACGTGCGCGCCGGGCGCGAATCGTCCGTTCAAGCACGTGTGTCGTCTCTCTTGCCACGTGTGTCGTCCGTCCAGTCACGCGAGACGGCCACCCGTGCAAAGCCCGTAGCCGCCAGGGGGCAGGTCGGTCGGGTGGGTCGTGAGTGGCGATCAGGGTTAGAACCCGAATCGCCACTCACGACCAGCGGGACCCAACGGCCACCCGCAGCCCGGTTCCCGCAAGCAAGCGCAGGCGGGCTAGAGCGTGTGCATGGCGATCAGTTGCCCGATGGCCCGGATGTTCGAACCCCGGAACTCAAGCCGTACGTTCCCCAGCCCGCTGAACCACAGGTCCAGTTCCGCGTCGAGGTCGAAGGTGCCCGCGGTTTCGATCGAGAAGGCCTGGATCCTGTTGTACGGCAGCGAGGTGAAGTCCTTCTTCTTGCCCGTCATGCCCTGCACGTTCACCGCGATCAGCCGCTTGTTCGTGAACACCACGAAGTCGCGCACCGCCTTGAACGACGAGATGATCTCCTCGCCGGGGATGATGATCGGCTGCACCGTCGGCGCGATGTCCTTCGGCTTGCACGGCGTGAGCTTGAAGACGGTGTCCTTGGAGAAGTCAATCATGTACTCCAACATACGGACGAAAACAACCGGACGACCGCGACACCGGGACCCGTCCCCGGCGGGATCTCGCATAATGCCGGGGATCAGGAGGAGGGACGATGAAGCGGCTCACGACGACGCACGAGAGCCTGGCGCTCGGCGTGCCCCGATCGGCGCCCGGAGCGGTGTTCGCGCTCACGCTCGCGGGTGGCGTGTCCGTCGATCCCGGCGAGGGCGGCGAGATCTCCTTCGGGCGTAACCGGCCGCAGGTCGACGTCTGTGTGGGGGAGAACGACCTGCAGGTCAGCCGCAAGCACGGGCTGCTGAACTTCACCGACGGGCGATGGTGGGTCAGCAACACCGGCCAGTTGCCCATCCGCCTGCCGAATTCCCGCTGGCTTTCCCGCGGCGAGGAGCCGATTCCCCTGTCGGACGGGTACACGCCGCTGTTCGTCCGCGGTTCGGGCAGGCGGGAGCACCTGCTCGAGTTGTACGTCGCGGGTCCCGAGGGCGGGCATCCCGCCACCCGGCACGACGACGTCACCGTGCCGCCCCGCCGCTGGCGCCTCAGCGCGGAGGAACGCCTGGTCCTGGTCGTCTTCGGGCAGCGCTACCTCCTGCACGACCTCAATCCGCAGCCGTTGTCCCGCCAGCAGACGGCCGAGGTGCTCTCCGAACTCAGGCCCGGCGAGACGTGGACCGCCCGCCGGGTCGAGCACGTCGTCATCGACGTGCGCGGGCGCTTGTCCGCCGGCGGCGTTTTCGGGCTGAGGCGCGAGGAGGTCGGCGAGCCGGTCGGCAACGCGTTGAACGACAACCTGTTGCGAGAACTGGTGTTGTCCACGACGCTCGTCCCGCCGGACCTCGCCCTGCTCGAAGCGCTCGACTGAGTGTCCATAGAGGACGGTCAGCGCACGCCCTCCATCGCCGCCTTCGCGACGTCGCTGTCCTCGTCGGCCTTGGTGGCCACCTTGACCAGTGCCGCCGTGGCCTGATCCCGGCTTTCTTCGGCCTTCACGCGTCCCGCCGAGGCCGCGTTCACGCCGAAGAAGGCGCCCACCACGGTGCCGATCACCGTCCCCGCCGCGGTGATCACCGCCGTCACGTCCGACGTGTTCGGATACCGCCACACCGCCGCGACCGCGATCACCGCGAGCGCGCTGAGGCCCGCCAGCACCGTCATGAAACCGTAGTTCCTGCTCATGGCCCGCTCCCTTCAGGCTCTTTGCGCCCATGCTTCGCCCGAACGGTGCCCATCGTTACGGCAAAAGGCCGGACCGTTACCCGCCGATGCCGAAACGTATGTCGTGCCCGGAATCCGGCACTACGAATTCCAGTAGCCGCGCGCCCTCTTCGGCGATCGAATCCTGATCTCGCAAGGGTTCCCGCGATTCGATCGTCAGCGTCGCCCCTTTGATCGCCCAGATGGCCAGGAATTCACCGTCGACGAGCAGCGTGCCCCTTCGTCCGCCGTTACCCGGTGGCAGCGGCACGCGGCGGCCGTCGGGGATCACCCGCGCGCGGTCGGCGTGGGAGAGCAGGACGTTGTCGTACTCGGGAAGGAACCGCGGTGGCGCCGGGGTTTCCGGATCGGGGCGCGGTGCGTCGGGAAGGTCGAACAGTTCCTTGCCCTCGACGTCGGTGAAGGTGATCAGCTGTGGCCGCAGCCGTTCGAAGACCTCCTTCAACCGGGTGAGTCCCGACCAGAGCTGCGCGTCGCGGACGGTCGCCGGGCCGAACGCCCCGAGATAGCGCAGCACCAGGTCGTCGAGGGAGATCCCGGCCGTGATCGGTTCACCGACCCAGTCTTCGAGCAGGGCGAACGCGGCCGGGCCGGTCTGTCCCCACAGGCCACGCGGAGTCACGTGCGCGAGAGGGAGCAGGCTGTTGACCGCGTAGCCGAGTGTCGGCTGGTCCGCGTCGGGCCATCGGGGCGCCAGCGCGGTCCGGAGCTCGGCGCGGGTGCGTGGCCGTTCGGCGAGCAGGGACCGCCCCGCTTCGGCGATCGCGGCGAGGTCCAGCCCGGCGACCTCCCGCGAATAATGGCCGAGGAAACCGCGCTCGACCACCGGTGCGAGGGTGGGCCACAGCGCGAGACCGTCGGCGGCCGTGACCAGGTGCACCGTGCCGCGCATCAAGGTCATCCGGACGACTTCGCGGGCGGCCAGCGGCTTCGCCAGCTCGTCCACCTGGAAATCGCGAAGCCGCGACCACAGCCCGACATACGACGAGTCGGGGGCCTGCGCCTGAAGGCCTGCCAGCCGCTCGATCGCGGTGACGGCGGGAAGATCGGCGCGATCCAGCAGGAGCTGCCTGGCCAGGGTCGCGCGGTTGAGGGCCCGGGGGCTGAGCTGATCCATTCGTCAGACGCACTTTCGCAGGAAGGAACGGAGGTCTTCGGCGAACAGACCGGGGACCTCCATCGCCGGGAAGTGGCCGCCGGTGTCGTACTCGGACCAGTGTGCCACCGGACCGTCCTGAAGGCTCCGGATCGTGGTGTCCCCGGCGAAGACGGCGATCCCGAGCGGCGGGCCGGCGGGCGCCTCGCCGCCGCCGTCCCAGCCGCCTTGCGCCATCTGACGGTAGACCTCCATGCCTTCGTACACGGCGTGTGCGGAGGAAGCGCCGGCGCCGGTGAACCAGTACAGGCTGACCGCGGTCAGCAGGTGGTCGCGATCGACGGCGTCGTCCGGCAGTTCCTTGGCCGGATCGGTCCACTCGGCGAACTTCTCCACGATCCACGCGAGCTGGCCGGTGGGGGAGTCGTTCAGCGCGTAGGCCAGCGTCTGCGGCCGGGTCGCCTGCAGGTGCAGGTAGCCGAGACCGTCGGCCTGGAACCGGTTGAAGCGTTCGCCGCGCTCGCGGTCCTTCTCGTCGAGGCCGTCGAGGTCGACCGCCGGGCCGAACGGCATACCCGCGCTGGTCCCGGTGAGGTGCGTGCCGACCACCCGGTGCGCGGCGATCATCGACAGGATGTTCGCGACCCCGGCGCCCGCGTCGGTGCCGTGGACGCCGAAGCGCTCGTAGCCGAGGCGGTCCATCAGCGTGATCCACGCCTGGGCGACGCGGAACAGGTTGCCCCAGCCAGGTCCGTTCACCGGGCTCGAGAACCCGTAACCGGGCAGCGACGGGATGACGAGGTGGAACTCGCCGCTGAGCTCCTCGACGACCCGCCGGAATTCGAACGGCGAGCTCGGCCAGCCGTGTGTGAGGACCACCGGCAGCGCGTCCGGGGCGGTCGACCGGATGTGCAGGAAGTGGATGGTCTGGCCGTCGATCTCGGTGGTGAACTGCGGGAACTCGTTCAGTTCCGCTTCCTGGGCGCGCCAGTCGAAGCCGTCGGCCCAGTACTCGGCCAGTCCCTTGAGGTAGGCGACGGGAACGCCTCGGCTCCAGTCGCCGGTGACCTCGCGGGGCCAGCGGGTGCGGCTCAGGCGCTCCTTGAGGTCGTCGAGTTCGGCCTGGTCGATGGCGATGCGGAAGGGCTTGATCTCGGTCATGGGGCTAGATTAGGAACGATTGCGGAAAGTTTCGTTCCGCGATTGCGGACAAGGTGGAATTCATGGCGGAAACTTCGGCGAGACTGCTGCGGCTCCTGTCGTTGCTGCAGGCCAGGCGCAACTGGACCGGCCCGGAACTGGCGGAGCGGCTCGACGTCACGACCAGGACGATCCGGAACGACGTCGAGCGCCTGCGCGGGCTGGGCTACCCGGTCGACGCGACGCCCGGCGTCTCCGGTGGGTACAGCCTGGGCGCCGGTGCGGCCATGCCACCGCTACTGCTCGACGACGAGGAGGCCGTCGCGGTGGCGATGGGCCTGCGCACGGCCGCGGGCGGGACGATCGCCGGGATCGAGGAGACGTCGGTGCGCGCGCTGGCGAAGCTGGAGCAGGTGCTGCCGTCGCGGCTACGGCACCGAGTCGCGGCGTTGAATTCCGCGACCCTCGCGGTGCAGGGCGGCGGGCCCACGGTCGACGCCGAAGTGCTCTCCGCCATCGCCGGTGCCTGCCGTGACCGCGAGACCCTGCGCTTCGATTACGTGGGGCACAACGGATCCGAGACCCGAAGGCAGGTCGAGCCGCACCGCGTCGTGCACATGAGCCGCCGGTGGTACCTCGTCGGCTGGGACGTCGACAAGCAGGACTGGCGCACGTTCCGCGCGGACCGGGTGCGGCCGCGTACGCCGAACGGGCGCCGTTTCGAGGAACGCGAACCACCCGAAGGCGGCGTGGTCGCTTACCTCCAGCGTGGTGTGGGCGCGGCCTTGTGGCGGCACCACGCGACGATCCGGCTGCATGCCTCGGCCGCCGAAGCCGCGGCGAAGGTGCCGCCCGCCGTCGTCGTCGAAGCCGTCGACGAGCGGACCTGCCTGCTCAAAGCCGGCGCGGACACGCTGGAGTACCTGGCGCTCTACCTGGGCCTGCTCGACGCCGATTTCGAGGTCGTCGACTCGCCGGAATTCGCCGGCCACCTGCGCAAACTGATCGGGCGGTTCAGCCGCGCGGTGGGTGCTTGACGTCGAAGACCAGCTCCGGGCGCTCCCAGGCGATCTTCGGCGGGTTGGGCGGTACGACGCCGACGCGGCGGGCGCCCATCCGCTCGTAGAACCCGGCGGCCGGTGGATGGGAGACGACGCGGACCTCGGTCATGCCGAGCTCCGCCGCCTGGCCGAGCATGTGCTCGACCAGCCACGCGCCGATACCCGTGCCCTGCGCCGAATCGGCGACGAACAGCAGGTCGAGCTCGGCCGGGTACTCGATCAGGCTGTAGAAACCGACCACGTCCCGCTGCGCGTGCGCGACGTACGCGGGATGGGTGGCGAGGTAGTCCTCGGTGACCTGGTAGCCGTCGAGGATCGAGGCGTATTCCCCTTGGTAGGCGGCCGATTCTTGCATCAGCGCCGTCAGCCTGCCGGCGTCGGAAGCGCTTGCCCTGGAGATGCGGTAGCTCGTCACGAGCGCAGCTTAGAACGTCACACCGACAATTCTTGACCTCCAGCTATCTAGAGGTATCAGGCTGGGTTCCGACAGCTGGGGACGAACTGGAGGAACGAGATGAAAGCGGCCGCGTTCACGGAAGCCGGTGGCCCGGAGGTGCTCCGGGTGCTGGAGCTGGAGGAGCCGCACGCCGGAGCGGGGGAGGTCCGGGTGCGGGTGAAGGCGGCGGGGGTGCAGCCGTACGACGCGGCGGTGCGGGCGGGCTGGGAACCCGCGGGGATGGAGCTGCGTTGGCCGCGTGTCCCGGGGAACGAGTTCGCCGGGGTCGTCGACGAGGTCGGTTCCGGGGTTACCGGCCTCGTCGCGGGGGCCGAGGTGCTCGGGTTCACCGCGGTACAGGCGTACGCCGAGTACATCGTGGTGCCCGCGGAGAACGTCACACCGAAGCCGGCGGAGATGCCGTGGGAGGTCGCGGGCGGGTTCACGGCGGGGACGCAGACGGCGTACCTGGCGCTGGACGCGCTGCGGGTCGCCCGTGGCGAGACGCTGCTGATCCACGGGGCGGCGGGCTCAGTGGGCATGGCGGCCGTCCAGTTCGCCGTGCTGCGCGGGGCGAAGGTGATCGGGACGGCGAGCGAGGCGAACCAGGAGTACGTCCGTTCGCTCGGCGCCGAACCGGTGGTCTACGGCGACGGCCTCGCCGACCGGGTGCGGGCGCTCGCTCCCGCCGGGATCGACGCGGCGCTGGACGGTGCGGGCGGGGTCGCCTTCGACCTTTCCCTGGAGCTGGTCGGGAATCCGGACCGCGTGCTCACGCTGGTCGAGCACGGCCGCGCGCCTGGGGCCGGGGCGCGTGTGGTCACCGGGACGCGGTCGGCCGAGCGGCTGGGGATGCTGGCGTCGTTGTACGTCAAGGGAGAGCTGCGTTTCCTCGTGCGGCGGACGTATCCGTTCGGCGAGGCCGCGGCGGCGCACCGGGAGATCGAGACCGGGCACGGGCGGGGGAAGATCGTGCTGACCTTCCCCTAACGGGCCGACCGGGGGCGTGGGGGCGCCCTCGGTCAGGTGCAGGAAACACTGACGATCTTGACCGTCACCTTGGTCTTCGAGGACGGCGTCGAAAGGACCGAGCGGTGTGCGGTCACGTTCGTTCCGACGAAACTGAGCGTATCGGTGACCGTGCCCGACTCGTCGCCTGTGATGTCGTAGGTCAACGAGCACATTCCGTGGCTTGCCATGGTTTCCGCGGAGCCCTTGTAGGTCAGGGCGGGTTCGACGACCACGATGCAGCCGGCGGAGCCGAAGCATTTTTTGGAATATGTCTTCAGATCGAGGGTGAAATCCGCTGGAGTGAGCGGTGGCGGACTGGGCGTCGTCGGTGCCACGTAGGCGGGCGGGGTCGCGCGTGTGGTGCTTTCATAGGAGCCATCGGCCAGGATCCAGCCGCTGATGCCTTGGCACGGCGGCTTGAGTGTCTGGTCCCGGCAAGGTGATGCGGTCGATTTCGACGCGACCTTCTTTCCGTCGCGTTCGTTGCCGAGCAGTACGAGTGTCAAGGTCGCCGTGAGCGCTGCGACGACGATGGCGGCAGCGAGTATCCACGGCCAGCGTCGGGGTTTGGCCGGACGCGCGGCCGGTTCGGGTGGGATGTACATGGCGCTCTCCCGCTTTGTGGTGGTGCTTGCCGGACGTACTCGTTCGATCCGCGCGCGGCGTTACGTCAACTCCTGTCGGCATCACCCTTCAGTGGCAAATGTGCGCTTTGACTGTCGCTTAAAATTACGAACACGTGTTCGACGTATTGCGGTATTATTGAGGGGTGTCCGAGACCTTTCTCCCCGAACTGCCGCAGGAGTTGTGGCGCGCCGGCAAGCTGGAGCTTGCTCATGGCGTGCAGCAGTTCTTGCAGGTGATTCGCATGGCCACTGCCGGATTGGGGCAGTTTCTGGCGGAGATCGAGAATCGGGGCGTTAAAGACTTATACGGGCATGGGAGTACGGCGAGTTGGTTCGCGGAGATGGCGGGGTTGTCGCGGGGTGAGGCGGGTGCGGTGGTGAAGCGGGCGATCGCCCTGAATCCCACCCGGGCGTTGGATGGCACGGAGGTTCCGCCTGTCGCTCCCGCTACTGCCGCGGTCGCCGCTCAGGGGTTGGTCGGGGATGAGCGGATCGACCAGATCCTGGAGATCTTGAAGAGACTCCCGGCCGACACGTCTGCTGAGGATCGGGCGGCCGCAGAGAAGATTCTGGCCGAGCTTGCCCCGAACGCCGGACCCCGGCAACTCTCCAACGCCGAGACGAAACTGATGGGTTGGCTCAACCCCGACGGCAACGAGCCGAAGGATCCAGAGCCCAAGGAACCGCGTCGCGAAATCACCCTGGAGCGCCGGAAGGACGGGTTCTGGAAACTCACCGGTCTCCTCGACGGCGAGACCGGTGCCCGCACCGCCGCCGCTTTGGAAGCACACTCCCAGCCGCGGCCGGTGGACGAGTTCGGCCAAGCGGATTTGCGGATGAAGTGCGAGCGCATGGGCGATGCCTGGGCCGAGCTCCTGGACCTGGCGATCGCGTGCCCGGATCAGCCGGGAACCAGTGGTTACCGGACCTTGGTGCATGTCACCGTCGGGCTTGAGGAACTCAGATCGGGTCTCGGGACCGCCTGCCTGGATTTCGTGGGGACGATGACCGCGCGGGAAGCGCGGCTCGCGGCCTGCGACTGCCTCATGCTGCCCGTCGTGATGGGGACCTCAGGTGAGCCGTTGGATATGGGGCGGCTGAGACGGTTCGTCACCCCGGGCCAACGTCGGGCGTTGAACATACGCGATGGTGGCTGCGCCTTCCCAGGATGTCATCGGAAGCCCAAGAACTGCCACGCTCATCATATTGAGCACTGGGCAGACGGCGGACCGACAGATCTCCGGAATCTCGTGCTGCTCTGCGGCTTCCATCACCGCCTGATTCACCACGGCGACTGGGAAGTACGCATGGCCGCCGATGGGTTACCGGAGTTCATCCCACCCCAGTACCGGGATCCGCTCCGATATCCCCGGCGCAACATCCTGCATCACGTCTAGGCCCCGAGGAGCCCGCCAGCCACCCAGGCGACGGGCCCCTCGCCATGCCCGACGCCGCGCAGACTCAAGACGCTAAGCCCGGCGCAGCTTCCGGATCACCCCGCGCACCACCAACGGCGTCACGATGGCCACGAACAGGACCAAAGCCGCCCAGCCCCCGAAGCCGCCGAAACCACCTTCGTCGTAGGCCGCCGGAGCGGCTTCCCGCCAGTTCTTCGAGCCGCCGCCCGCCGATTCCTCGTCGGGGTTCGCCGTCGCGGTTGCGGTCTTGTCGCCGGTGGCCGGGCCGGTGCCGGGCCCGGCGGGCTTGCTCGGCCCGCCCGCACCCGGCCCGGCCGCGGGTTTGCCGTTCGGGGCGATGATCCCGGCGGTCACCAGCGGGTCGGGCGGGCTGGCGGCACCGGCGCCGAGACTGCCGCGGAAGGTCGGGTTGGCGCAGTTGCCCGCGTTCAGCTGCTTCGGCGGCTGCCCGGTGAGCCGCGCGTTGGAGTTCATGATCTCCTGCGACAGGTTCGGCGGCAGCGGCGAGTAGCCGATCCGGGCCATGTTGATCTGGCCGTCGCAGGCGACGTGTTCGAGGAACGCGGTCATGGTGTCGGTCTTGCCCTGGTCGCCGTAGCCGCCGCGGCAGGTGTCCCGCCCGCTCGTGCACGGCATCATGATGTAGGAGTACGCCGAAATCGGGTACGTCTTCGGATCCGTGTTCGAGTAGACCTTGTCGAGTTTCTGGCTCAGGTCCGGGCGGAGTTCCGCGAATTTCAGCGCGGACGCGATGTTCTCCGCGTAGGGCTGCGTGTACTGGCCCGCGCCGTTCTGCACCCAGGCCGCGGGCACGTTGTGGCGCTGCGCGTAGGCGAATTCGTCGTAGGCGATGGAGAACGGGATGGTCGCCTTGCCGATGGCCTGCGCGATCTGGTCCGAGTCCGCGAGCAGCCGGTACCAATCCGCGTCCGGCCCCCGTTCGGGGAGCTGGATCGGGCGCACCCCGGCGGGCAGGCTGCCCATCCCGTTGCCGACGTTGCGGGAGACGAAACGCTGGTAGGCGTCGGGCGCCGCGTGCGCGATGAAGTCGTAGAACAGCGCCGTCGTCCCGGATTGCCCGGTCCGGCCGACGAGCGTGATGGGCTGGTCCGGCAGGGACTTCCCGCCGTTGGTCGCGGTGATCGCCGGATCGCTCCAGCGGGTGATGTCCCGGCTGAAGATCCGGCCGATCACCTCGCGGGTGAGATGCAGGTAGTCGACCCGCTTCCCGGCCTGGTCGGTGACGTTGTACATGACGGCGACCGCGCCGGCGACGTCCGGGACGTACTGGTAGCCGCGGGTCTGCGCGGTCACGCCACCACCGCCGGCCGCGAGGAGCGACGACACTTCGGCCTCAGTCCCGCCGAAGTCGACCGTCCGGTCGCCGTACTGGTTGACCCCGGCGGGTGAGTTGGTGGCCGAGTAGTTGACCGGGATCCCCCGCGACGTCGCGCCGTTCTGCCAGTCGGTCATCGCCACGCCGACGTAGCTGGACCCCGAGCCGGTGACCCGGCTGAGCGCCGCCGCGCCGGGCGCGCCCGTCACGGAGATCGAGAGCAGGAGCGCCGAGACCCCGGCCAAGGCGCCCAGCCTGCGCAAGGTCGTCATCCGAATCGCCCGTTCACGTAGTCGTAGGTGCGTTCGTCCGACGGCGCGTTGAAGATCGTGTCCGTCGGACCATGCTCGATCACCCGGCCGGGTTCGTTCTCGGCCGCCAGGAAGAACGCGCAGTGATCCGACACCCGTTGGGCCTGCTGCATGTTGTGCGTGACGATCACGACGGTGACCTCGTGCCCGATCTCGGCGATCGTCTGCTCGATCCGCCGGGTGGACGTCGGGTCGAGGGCGGAGCAGGGCTCGTCCATCAGGAGCACGTTCGGCTGCACCGCGAGCGAACGGGCGATGCAGAGCCGCTGCTGCTGTCCACCGGAGAGCGCGCCGCCGGGCGAGCCCAGCCGATCGCGGACCTCACGCCACAGCCCGGCGCGTTCGAGGCTCTGTTCCACGAGCGCGTTCTTGTCGTCGCATTTGACGCCGGCGAGTTTCAGCCCCGCGAGCACGTTGTCCCGGATGGACATCGCCGGGAACGGGTTCGGCTTCTGGAACACCATGCCGATGCGCAGCCGGACCTGCTGCGGCCGGGTCCCGTCGGCGTAGATGTCCTGGCCGTCCAACAGGACCTCGCCGGTCAGCGACGCCGACGGGACGAGCTCGTGCATCCGGTTGAGGATGCGCAGGAAGGTCGACTTGCCACAGCCCGACGGGCCGATCAGCGCGGTCACCTCTTTGGCGGGCATCCGCAACGACACGCCTTCGAGGACCAGCCGGTCGCCGAACCAGGCACCGATCTCGCGCGACTCGAGTTCCGCCGCACCGGGCGGGGGACCGCCGGTCAGGGTGACCGGCGGCCTGCCGTCCACAGTGGACAAATCGATGGTGTCGGTCACCGGTTCTCCTTCGTTCTTTTCGCCTTGCGCTTCGACCGGTCGCGTCCGACGATCCGCGCGATCGCGAACAGGCCGAAGATGAGCAGGATCAGCACGAGCGCGCCGACGTAACCGCGCTGCTGGACGTTTTCCAGTGGCTGCTTGATGAAGCGGAAGATGAACAGCGGGATGCTCTCCTGCGGCGCGGAGAACGGGTTGGCGTTCATCGCCAGCGAGCCGAACGAGGTGAACAGCAGCGGTGCCGTTTCCCCCGCCACCCTGGCGATGCCGAGGATCACGGCGGTCGTGACGCCGGTGCGCGCGGTGGGCAGGACCACCGACCACACTGTCCTCGCCCGGCTCGCGCCGAGTGCCAGCGACGCCTCGCGCAGGCCGTCCGGGACCAGCCGGAGCACCACGTCCACGGTCCGCGTCACCGTCGGCAGCATGACCATGGTCAGCGCCAAGGTGGCCATCAAACCGTTGTAGCTGAACAATCCCACGCCCGCCTGGATACCGGGGATGATCAGCGCCGCGTAGATGAACAGGCCGGCCACGATCGACGGCAGACCGCTCATCGCGTCGACCATGATCCGCACCGGACGGCGGAACCGCGACCGGGTCTCGTTCAGGAAGATCGCGGTGAGCACGCCCAGCGGAACGACGAAAACCAGGGTCAGCGCGGTCTGCTGAAGGGTGCCGACCACCGCGTGCAGACCACCGGTCGCGGTGACCGGATCGGTCGGCGCGACCGCGGACATGTCATGGGTGAAGAAACCCAGCCGCAGGTACGGCGCGCCCTCGATCACGATGTAGGTCAACAGGAACAGCAACGGGACGAGCAGGGTGAGTGCCCCGGAGACCACGATCGTCGACACGATCCGGTCCGACGCGGCCAGTCTGCCCAAACGGTCGCGGGTGACCAGGTAGAGCATCGCCAGGTACAGCAGGTACGCGACGATCAGATCCGCCAGCCAGCCGGGGGAATCCAGCAGCAGATGCATGACGAACCAGGTGAGCAGCGTGGCCGACACCGCGCAGCCGAGTGCCGCCAGCCGGTCCTGCCGGGTGGTCTCCGACGGGCGGCGTTTGACGAGTTTGCGCGGAGCGGACGTGACCGGGGGCGTGGTCGTCGTGGTCATCAGGCATCCACTCCCGCGCCGGACCGGCTCTTGGAGATGATCACCGATGCGGTGAAGTTCGTGGCCAGGGTGAAGACGAACAGCACCAGCCCCGCCGCCATCAGTCCGGACAGCGAAAGGCCTGAGGCGCCGGAGTTGTTGGCGATGAACCCGGAGATCGTCGCGCCGCCGAACTGGAGGATGTGCTTCGTGATCTCCGGAACCTGGGGCAGCAGCAGGGAAACGGCGATCGTCTCGCCGAGTGCGCGGCCGAGCCCGAGCATCGAACCGCCGATGATGCCGCCGCGGCCGAAGGGCAGCACGACCGTTTTGACCATCCCCCACCGCGTACTGCCCAGCGCGAGCGCCGCTTCCTTTTCCCCGGGCGGGGTCTGCGCGAACACCTCACGGATCACCGAGGTCGTGATCGGCAGGACCATCAGCGAGACCACCAGCCCGGCGATGAACATGGACTGGATGTACAGCGTGTTCTCCTTGGACGCGAACAGCGGGAACCAGCCGAGATTTTCGGTCAGCCACGTCGAAACCGGGACGATCTGCGGGCCGAGGAAGCTGAATCCCCACAGGCCGTACAACAGGCTCGGGATGGCTGCGAGCAGGTCGACGAGACCGGTGAGGAAGCCGCGGATCCGGCCGCTGGAGTATTCGGTGATGAACAGCGCGGCCAGGATGCTCAGCGGCACGGCGACTCCGACCGCGATGAGCGCGACCACGATCGTCCCGTAGAGCAGGCCCAGCACACCGAGCACACCGGAGGCGGGGTCGAACCGGATGGTGGTGAAGAAGCCGAAACCGCTGTTGTCGAAGGCGGGTCCGGACCGATAGACCAGGAAGAAGCCGATGATAAGGAGGATGCCCAGCATGGCCAGCCCGGCGCCGGTGGTGACCCGGTGGAACGCCCGGTCGGCCCGGGAAAGGACTTCGGTGATCGCCCGCCGCACCGGTGCTCCCGGTGGGGACGGGTCGGGCCGGGGTGGCGCGACGGTCACGAGCGGCCTTCCTTCGTATCGGTGAGCAAACGTGTTCAGGGCACACCACTTCGCCCCTCGATGCGGCCAGTATGTGGTGCTCCCTCCCGCGAAAGGTGTCCAAGCGGAGAACGCCCGACGGGGCGCGTGTGAATCTGTGCCGGGGCGGGTCCGGGTGCGGTTGACCCCGAACGGGCGACTCGGGGACGTTGGTTTCGGCGCGGCTCGTGATCGAGTCCCGCTCTCCGCCGTATGCCCGCGCACCCTGGGGGTCGTCCGTGTTCTTCGTCCGTGCGAGACAAGTCGGGATCTTGCTGATCTGCGGGGTGCTGATGGTCACGGGAGTGGCCGTCCCCGCGGCGCAGGCGCAAGCGCCGTCGAATCCGCCGTACACCCTCAAAACCGAGCCCGCCGATCTGTCGGCGGCCCGCAACGGCGACCCGGTGCGGCTCACGATCTCGGGATTGGCGAGCGGTGCGCAAGCGTCACTGAAGGTCTGCCCCGCGGTCCTGCCGGACAATTTGATCAAGGTCGCCGCGAGGCCGCCGTGGAATCGGGAGACTTCCGTCAACGCGCGGGTCAACGCCTACTGCGGAGGATTGAAGGACGAGTTCATCGCGAACGCGGCGCATATGGACAGTGCCACCGGCCGCCGCAGCAGCAGAACCGGCGACATCGTCGTCGACACCCAGATCCCGCTCGGTTCCTCCACCCCGAAACCGATCATCTGGGATCCGCTGTACACCACCTTCAACAAGAACGCGGAAGGTCAGGCGGACAAGCCGCCCACGGTTTCCTGGGCGGCCAATCCCGACGTCGTCGATCCGGCGACCGGTGCGAAGACCCGCAACAAGTATTCGTTCCGGTGCGACGAGAACAATCCCTGTGCGATCGCGGTCACGATCACCGCGAAGAACGCGGACGGCGCGTTCGTGACCTGGATCGACAGCTCGATCCACTTCACGCCGTCGCAGCAGGAGCTCGGCGTCAAGGGGTGCAAGGGCGCCGGTCAGCACACGCTCGGCGCCAGCATGCCGGAGCGGCTCGGCCGGGCCGCGGTCGCCTGGAACCAGGCGCTCTGCGCGCCCACCCAGGCCGAGCAGCCGCTCAACATCGTGAGCGAGACGGAGAACGCCGGCCTGACCGCTTTCGACAAGGGCACCTCGGATCTCGTCGTCACCGGCAGCGGGAACGCGCTCGCCACCCAGACCGTCCGGGACCGGCAGTACATCCCGGTCGGGATCAACGCGGCCGTCGTGGCCGCCGTCGGCTGGTCGCCCACCGACATCGACGACAACGGGAACTCGCTCAACGCGAAGTTCACCGGCACCCTGCGGTTCACCCACGACGAACTCGCGAACATGATCACCAAGGGCGGGCAGGAACCCGATCTCGACGGCCGGGGCGGCATCTTCCGGAACGGCTCCCCGCTCGTCGGCCGCAATCCCGGGCTCGTCTCCGTCACGAGAGAGAACGAGGCGAACGCGGCCAGGGCGAGGGCGGGCGCCGAGAGCCTGGACTTTTTCGGGGTGACCGGGGAATCCGGACCGGGCACCGTCCCGTTCGCGTTGAGCAAGGTGCTCGCGGAGGCCGCGCCGTCGGCCTGGGTGTTCCCGAAGAAGGGAAAGGAATACTTCGGTGAGCTGGACGGGAAGTCGCCTGGGGTGATCTCCGATCTGAACGCGCTCGACCCCGGCGCCTTTTCGCTGCACAACGTCGACGCGAAAACCGGTCAGCTCGCCGTGCGCAAGACGGTGCAGAACGGTGTCGTGGGAACGGGATTCGTCTGCACCGGCGGCTGTATGAGCTGGGTGATCACCGATCTCGCGACGGCGAGGGCCTATGGCTGGGCACCGGTCGCGGTCCCGGACGGCAAGGGGAACTTCGTCGCACCGACCAAGGAAAGCCTGCAGCTGGCCGCCGATTCGATGCGGGTCGGCGCGGACGGGACCGTGCAGCCGGGCACCGCGACCAAGGACGGCGCGTATCCGCTGACCTTCGTGGAGTACCTGGCCGCGCCGGTCAATCCGCTGATCGACGCGACCTGCAAGCCGATGACCGAGAAGCAGGCTCAGCTGAAGGCGGTCGCCGGGCTGGCGAGCGGCTTCGGCCAGTCTCTGCTCCCGCCGGGGATGACCCCGTTGAGCCCCGGCCTGGCGGCCACCGTTCCCGCGCGAGTGGCCAAGATCGGCACCGGGACGGTCCAAGAAGCTTGCCAGGAAAGGGAAGAAGCGAAGAATCCGCCACCCGCGGGTGGCGCCGGCGCCACGACGGCCGCCAATTCCTCGCTGACCGGTCCCTCCGGGGGAACGGGTTCACCGGCCGGGACGTCGTCGCCCGCGGCCGCAACCGGACCCGCCGCCGCGGCCGCTCCGACCCCGGAAAGCGTGCTGGCGGCCAAGAATCTCGCCGAGTCGATCGACATCCCGAAGTTCGCCGGGGCCGGGGTGCTGGGCGCGCTCGTTCCCTTGGTGGCGCTGGTGATCCTGGCGACGCTCCCGTCCGCGACGGCGTACGTCGCCGCCGGGCGCCCGGTGCCGAGGTGGCTGGTCGTCGCGCTGGCCGAGATCGCCGCCGCGTTCTCGATGCTCTTCGGTCTCCTGCGGCGGAAGACGGCCGGAGGCGCGGCGTGAGCACCACCGTCGAAGAGAGACAAGGCGAACCGGAAACCCGCTTCCTGTATTTCGGCCCTGGATGGATCGGCGCCGTCCTGGCCGCCTGGCTGGTCACCACGTTGGTGGCGCTGGCGCTGGTCGTCTACGCGCTGGGTCCGATGCTTCAGGCGAGCGACCAGCGGAAGGCGCTGGGCGAGATCCGCGGCGAGATCGGCCTGGCGCTGGGGGCCAGTCAAAGCCTCTTCGGCGCCGCTCCGCCCACCGAACCGGTCGAGTTCGGCAAGCCGGTCGCGGTGCTGGAGATCCCCGCGCTGAAGGTGCAGCAGGTCGTCGTCGAAGGCGCGTCGAGCGGCGAAACCGCGTCCGGGCCTGGCCACGTGCCGGGCACCGCCGGGCCGGGGCAGCCGGGCAACGCCGCGATCGTGGCGCGCAACGCGGGTTACGGCGGGCCGTTCGGTTCGCTGGACGCGCTGGAGCCCGGTGACGAGATAGTCGTCGCGACGACCCAGGGCAAGTCCGTCTACCGGGTGACCGAGAAGGCCATCCGTCCGCTCGACGAGGGAGCCGACTACGGCAAGACCCAGAACGACCGGCTGACCTTGGTGACGTCGGCGTCGTGGTGGCCGCTGGCGGCGGCGGAAGCGACCGTGGTGACCGCGGTGCTGGAGGGCAGGCCGTTCCGGCCCACCCAGCAGAACGGCAAGGCGGACACGCAGGACGGCCGGACCGGCGACGGCGACGCGTGGGCCGGGCTCGTGCTGGCCTTCGGCGGGTTCGTGGCGGCCGCGGCCGGGGCGACGTTCCTCTACCGCCGGTGGCGGCCGGTTTCCACCTACGTCATCACCGGCCCGGTGCTGCTCACCCTGGCGTCACTGGCGGCTTTGGCGCTTTGGCGACTGTTTCCCGCTTGGGCTTAGGAGTCTGATTTCGGTCTTTTCGGACCGAAATCACTCCCACGATGTGGATCTTCCCCCGATACCGACTTTGGTCGGTGGACTCCTCACTGATCGCTCTTTAGATTCTCCCCATTACACCCGGTCAGGGGTAATTCATTCGGGCGGCCGAAGGAATTCCTGTCACGGGCTGTGCCGTGTGGGAACAGGGAGAGAATTCAATGAGCAGATTCAGCCGGGTGGTCACATGCTCGGTTCCGGTCGCGGTCGGTGCTTTGCTGCTGTCGACGGCGGTTTCGGGTGCCCAGCCGTCGGAAGAGGTGCGCACCCAGGCCGGGATCAGCGCCCTGCAGAGCATCAAGAAGAGCCTTACCCCGGCTGAGCGCAAGCAGTCGAGCCAGCTCGTCGTCGAGAAGCGCCTGCGGGCCGACAAGGGCCTGGCCGGCAAGCTGCCCGAGTACCGGACCGGGCTGGGCGTCAGCGACGCCGGCACGGTCGCGGTGGACATCAAGGGCGCCGGACAGTCCCTGGTGGACGCTGTCAAGGCGGCGGGCGGCACCGTCCGTTACGCCTCGCCCGCCGGCGCGATCCGCGCAGACCTCCCCCTGAACGCCGTCGACGCGATCGCCGGACGCGGGGACGTCGCCGAGGTCAAGGCCGCTTCGCAGGCCATGACCTGGAACGAATCCGCGCCGCAGGACCGGCGGCAGGCCGCGGTCAAGCAGACCGCCGCCGCGCTGCAGGTCGCCGAGGGCGACAAGGCGCACGGCAACGACACCGCCCGCACGAAGTACGGCGTCACCGGCGCGGGCCAGAAGGTCTGCGTGCTTTCCGACGGCATCAAGTCGCTGAAGGCGTCCCAGACCGCCGGCGAGCTCCCCGCCGTCGACGTCCTCCCCGGCCAGGCGGGCAGCGGTGACGAGGGCACCGCGATGCTGGAGATCATCCACGACATGGCGCCCGGCGCCGCGCTCGGTTTCGCCACCGCGTTCACCAGCGAGCAGAGCTTCGCCGACAACATCCGCGCCCTGCGGAACACCGGCAAGTGCACGATCATCGTCGACGACGTCTCCTACTTCGACGAGTCGCCGTTCCAGGACGGCCCGGTCGCGCAGGCCGTCAACGACGTGACCGCGAACGGCGCGCTCTACTTCTCCTCCGCGGGGAACTCGGGCAACCTGACCGACGGCACCAGCGGCTACTACGAAGGCGACTTCCGCGGCTCCAGCAGCAAGATCTCCGGGATCACCGGCACGCCGCACGACTTCGACCCGAGCGCCACGACCCAGCTGTACAACGCGCTTTCGCCGAACTCGGTCGGCCGCTACGTCACCCTGTTCTGGTCCGACCCGTGGGGCAAGGCCACCAGCGACTACGACCTGTTCGTGCTGAACTCGTCCGGTGCGGTCGTCGCCTCCAGCGAGGGCGCGCAGAACGGCACCCAGAACCCGTACGAGATCGCCCAGGTCCCGGCCAGCGGCTCGGGCTTCAAGGTCGCCGTGGTCAAATACAGCGGCTCCGACCGGTTCATCGCGCTCAACGTGATCCGCGGCCGCTTCGTCGCCTCGGGTGACCTGAAAGCCTTCAGCACCAACGGCGTCACGTCCGGCCACTCGGCGGCGGTCAACGCCTTCAGCGTCGCGGCCGCCCCGGCCGCCGGTGCCTTCGGCCGCGCGCTCGAAGCCGGTGACCCGGCGAACCCGGCCGGTCCGTACCCGGGCCTGTTCACCGCCGCCAGCAAGTGGGAGCGGTTCACTTCGGACGGTCGCCGTCACCAGTTCTACAACCCGGACGGTTCGGTGATCACCCCCGGCAACGTGTCGTCGACCGGTGGTGCGACGCGGAACAAGCCGGACATCACCGCGGCCGACGGCGTCGCGACCTCGGTGAGCGGTTTCCAGCCCTTCTTCGGCACTTCGGCCGCCGCGCCGAGCGCCGCCGCCATCGCCGCGCTGCTCAAGCAGGGCAAGCCGGCCGCGACCCCGGCGGAGATCCGCAACGCGCTCGTGTCGACCGCGATCGACCTCGGTGCCCCGGGCTTCGACCCGGTCACCGGCGCGGGCGTGATCATGACCGGCCCGGCGCTCGCCGCACTGGGCGTCGCCCCGAAGTAGTCCCGTAGCGCGTGAAGGCCCCCTTCCCTCGGCTCAGCAGAGGAAAGGGGGCCTTCACGCGCTAGGAGGGGGTCAGGACTTGACGCAGGACAGGCCGTTCGGGCCCGACACGGTCAGGAAGCCGTACCGCTTGATGGTGGTGGCGAGCTGGCCGCCGCACAGCGGGCTGGCGGTCGCGGCGGTGTCACCGGCGGCGAAGCCGACGGCGCGCTGGGCCTGGTCGTAGCTCGGCGTGCGGGTGTCGAGGACGTGGTAGACGCTGCGCGAGCCCAGGAACGCCGTGGTGAAGGCCGGGGTGTAGTTACCGGCCGAGCCGGCGACCGGGGAACCGTTGAAGCCGGCACCGGTCAGCGGGTTCACGGTGAAGCCCGCGCGCTTGTCCGCGGTCACCGCGTTGCCCTGGGCGATCCACTGCGCGATGGAGAACGGGGCGATCGCGTTGGCGCGGTCGGCGGCGGGGATCGAGGTGCCGTCGTGCTCCTGGAACCGCTTGATGGTGACCGGCTTGGTGGTCGGGTCGAAGCCGAGGACGGTGGTGGTGAAGAAGCTCAGCGTGCCGGAGCCGGTCTGGGGGAGGTAGACGACGATGGCGGCGTTGGCGCCACCGACCTGGTTCCAGTTGGTGATGGAGCCGTCGTAGATGCCGCGCAGCTGCGCCAGCGTGAGGGACAGGCCCGCACCCGAACCGGTCGCCGAGGAGGACCAGGTGACACCGTCGGTGGCGAAGGCGTAGTACTCGAACGACGCGGGGTCGGACGAGCCGCGGGGCGACGACGACCGCGCGATGTCGATCTTGCCGTCACCCGCGTCGCCGGAGGCCTTGAGCGCGGCCTTGCCCTGGGAAGAACCGTTCGGCGGCAGGGTGGTCGTGGTGTTGTAGACGACCTGGTCGGCGTACAGGTCACCGGGAACGGTGAACGTCGTACCCCCGGCGAGCAGCGGCGGGATGTTGACGTGGTTGTCGGGGTCGGTGTTCCAGGCGGCGCCGTTGGCGTTGGCCAGGATCGCGCCGGTGATGTCGACGGTGGTGTCCGAGCCCGCCGCGGCCAGGACGTCTTCGAGGCCGTTGGCCGGGGCGACCGCCGAGGCGGTGCCGGTCAGGGTGAGGCAGGCACACGCGGCGATCGCGGTGGCGCCGAGAAACCGAGTGGTACGAGCACGCATCTTGTTTGCACTCTTTCTCTAGTCCCCAAGTAGTCGCGGGATTCCGTGACTTGGCACAATCCTCGCTCCGCAACACTGTCCGGCGGCGGTGCTTCGCGTTCCCGCCCGACGTCATGGTGGTTAATCTCCGGGGAACGCACTTTCCGTGATCGGCCGTCACGGAGAACGATTCGGTGAATGTCCGCCGGAATCGCGACGGTATTTCCGGCGCCAATCGGCGATCGTCTCGATTCCTTCGCCGATGGACGCTTCGGTGGTGGCCGAGCGGAACCGGTCGAGACCGCGCTGGGCCTCGATACGCCGTCCGTAGGCATGGCTGGCGATCGCGACGAGCCGGTCGCCGGTATGCAGCCGCCACCGCCAGCGGCCGCCGCTGAGATGACTGAAATCGCTGGTCAATTCGGAAACGTGCGCGCTGAGCCAAGCGATCGCGACAAGGCATTCCTCGGCTCGCGGATAGTCGTCGGGCGCCGAACCCAGCGACACGTTGTTGCCGCCGAGCAACCGCCATCGAAGGGTCTGCTCACCGGTCTGGACGAGTTGAAAGCGTGGATTCTTCGGTGCTGAATTCCCCCTGGTCACATCCCGTGAATCGCCTCGATGTGGTGAAGGGGTTACCGGATTCGCTTAAGGCGCGACGGCCGCCGGGTGAACGTTTTCCCCCGGCGGCGGCGCGCTAGCCTGAACGGACGCGGGTAATCGGAGAACAATCACCGTGCCGGTCCGGTCCGGCACGGTCTGCGAGGAGGATCGATGGGCAACGGCAGGATCGCGGTCGTCACCGGGGCGGGTTCCGGGCTCGGCAGGGAGATCTCCCGCGCGTTGCTCGGCGCCGGTTACCGGGTCGCCCTCGCCGGACGCCGCGCGGACGCGCTGGCCGAGACCGCCGGCGGCGCCGCGGACGCGCTCTCCGTGCCCACCGACGTCGCCGACCCCGATTCCGTCGCCGCCTTGCTCGAGACGGTCCGCGCGGAGTGGGGGCGCCTGGATCTCCTGGTGAACAACGCGGGGGTGTCGGTGGGCGGGACGGTCGACGAACTGTCCTTCGCGGACTGGAAACGCGCCGTCGACACCAACCTGACCGGGATGTTCCTGTGCGCGCAGCAGGCCGTGCGGCTGATGAAGGCGCAGGACCCGCGCGGCGGCCGGATCATCAACAACGGCTCCATCTCCGCGCACGCCCCGCGCCCCGCGTCCGTCGCCTATACCGCGACGAAACACGCGGTCACCGGGCTGACGAAGTCGATCTCCCTCGACGGCCGCGCCTGGAACGTCGCATGTGGACAGATCGACATCGGCAACGCCGCCACCGAGATGACGCTGCGGATGGCCGACGGGATCCCGCAGGCCGACGGCAGCGTCAAGGCCGAGCCGACCTTCGACGCCCGGCACGTCGCGGACGCCGTGCTGTACATGGCCGGGCTGCCGCTGGACGCGAACGTCCAGTTCCTGACCGTCACGGCGACCACGATGCCGTACATCGGGCGCGGCTGAAGGGGACTTTCCCCGCATCTCACGCGGTGAAGGGCGCTTTCGTCGCGTCGGATGCGGGGAAGGCGTCCTTCACCCCGGCCTCTCCTGGTCCGCAGTGGAGCGCTTGTCGCGAAAGCCACTTTCGGGACATCTATTGAGGGGAACGTCAAAGGTGGCGTGATGGGTCTTCGGCGGCAAGCCCGCTCGCGCCGCGGACTCCATCACACACCTTGACTTACTCCTCAATAGAACCCAATGCCACGTAGCTTAGGTTGATCTTGGACGGGTCTTGATCGAGTAGTGACGGTTGTCGCAGGGTAAGCGCCCGGTTGTCAGGGCTGACGGGAGTCGGCCATGCCCCCAGTGTCCACTGTGGTCACTTCTCGGCGGCTGAATGTCTGATTAGTGACGACATGGGCGATTCTTTCGAGGGGTCGTGAGTGGCAAAGGTCGTTCTAACCCTCTTTGCCACTCACGACACCCACCTGAAACTGCACAAAGCGCCCAAATCGGGCAACCTGATCCGGACTGGCGTCACTTGTGGACAGTCGTGCCCCGACCCGCTACCGGTGACCTTATCCGGCTTGACCGATCAGACCGGCAACCGCTGAAGATCACCGCTAAAGATCACCTTGAGCCACGTGGCATTGGGTTATTGAGCGGTAAGGCAAGGTGTCGTGGTCGCGGGCGGGTCGCTGGTGGGGTGAAGGCTCCCTTCGCCGCGTCTAATGCGGTGAAGGGAGCCTTCGGCCCCGGTCACTTACCCGCGCCGACCACCTCGCCTCCGGCGCCTGTGTCGCGAAAGTGGCTTTCGCGACACCCGCTGGCCGGCGACCACTCCCGGAATCCCTAGGCCCTCACGGGATCACCTTCGCCTTCCGGAACTCGTCGAACAGCCGGAAGAACATCTCCGGCGTCTCGGCGTACTCGTGGAAACCGGCCCGCCGTGCCTTCGAGCCGTCCGCGAACATGTCGTAATCCCAGCCGAACACGAAGTCCGCGAACGCCCACGACGACGAAACTGCGCTGTACGGCACTTCGAGGCCGTACTTCGCGGCGATGGAGGTCCAGAGTTGTTCCTTGTCCGCCATGACGACGTTCAGCGACATCGGCAGCGGCGGCGCCACCTCCAGGTCGAAGTAGCGCGCGATCCGCGGCCAGAGGTCGTTCCACCGGAACAGATCCCCGTTCGCGATGTTGTACGCCTCGTTCTCCGAGCCGGTGGCCCACACGGTGGCCTTCGCCAGCAGTCCGGCGTCGGTCATCTCCAGGAGGCTGTCGTACGCGCCGGGTTTTCCGGGGAACCGCAGCGGCAGGCCGAGTTCCTTCGAGATCGACGCGTAGACCGCGATGGCCAGCGCCAGGTTCATCGGGTTGCCCAGCGCGGTCCCGCCGACCACCGACGGCCGGATCGCGGACCACGTCCAGGCTTTCCCGGCCTGTCGCTTCTCCAGGAACTGCTGCTGGTCCACGTTGAACTCGGGCGGCATGTGCCCGGCGTCGTCCTCGCGCGCCGGGGTCTTGAACGGGCCGAGGTGGGCGCCGTAGACCTTGTAACCCTGCATGAGGCTGATGTGCCGCAGGCCGGGCGCCACGGGTTCGATCGCATCGACGAGGTTGGTCAGCATCGCCAGGTTCGGCGGGACCAGTTCGGCCCAGGTCGGCTTGTCGACATAGGCCGCGTAGAACACGTGCGTGACGTCGTCCAGGCCGCCGAGCTTCGCGCGGGTGTCGTCCGCGTCGAGCAGGTCGACCGCGATCTGGCCGGGGCCGCCGCGCCGCGACAGGCCGATGACGCGCCAGCCGGGCAGGGTCTCCAGGTGTGCGATCAGGTTCTTGCCGATGACCCCGTTGGCCCCGGCGACCAGGGCGACCTTGCGTTCTTCGTTCATGTCTCCGAGCCTGGACCAGGCTCAGGGATAAGTCCAAGGCATAGATCTCACGGCTCCGATAAACTCTCTTCATGACCAGTCTGCGGCAGCTCGAATACCTGGTGACCGTCGTCGACACCGGCTCCTTCACCAAGGCCGCCGAGTTGCTGCACGTTACGCAGCCCGCGCTGTCGCATCAGGTGCGCGCGCTGGAGAAGGGCGTCGGCGGCCCGCTGCTCGAACGGTTGCCGCGCAGCGTCCGGCTCACCCCGATGGGCCGCGCCATGCTGCCGCACGCGCGCGCCACGCTCGCCGACGCCGAACGCGCGCGGTGCGCGGCCCGGCAGGCGTCGGGGCTGGAAGCGGGCGAACTGCAGATCGCGACGGTCTATTCGGTCGGCCTCGGGGTGCTGCCCTCGGCGTTGCGGGTGTGGCGCCGCGAGCGGCCCGACGTCGACGTCCGGCTGGTGGAGTTCCGGCACGCGGACGAACTCAGGGAGGCGATGGCGGCAGGAGAGGCCGACGTCGCGGTCGGCCCGGTCCCGCCGGACTGGGACGGTCCGGTGCGCGAACTCGGGGTCGAGGAGTTCGTCGTCGTCCTGCCGATCGACGGGCCGCGCGAGGACGACGGCACCGGCGTCGTCGACCTGGCGACCCTCGCCGACTGCGCGTGGGTGCACTACGCGCCGGGCAACGGGCTGGCCGACCTCGTCGACCAGGCCTGCGCCGCCGCGGGATTCCAGCCGAGGGCCGCGGTCCGCACCGAGCAGAGCGCGGCCGCGCCGATGCTCGCGGCGGCGGGCCTCGGCCCCGCGCTGGTCCCGGCCAACGTGCTGCCCGAAGGCTTCCGTGGCCGCGTCCTCCGGCCCGAACCGGCGATCCGCCGCACGCTGGCCGCCTATTGCCGCAGCACGCCCGACCCGCTGACGTCAGCTTTCATCGACGTCGTCGCGGGTGAGTGCACCCTCGGGTCACCGCACGGAAATCCCTGAGAGGTCCACGCCGCCGAACGTCGTTGCCTTGACGTCGCCGACCCGATCCGCCCAGACGGCGTGCCCGTGCCCGGACCACAGCGGTACCACCGGGAGATCCCGCAGCAACTGGTTCTCCACCAGCCGGTAGATCTCGCCGCTTTCGCCCGCGTCGATCTCCTCGGCCGATTTCAGCAGGTCGGCGAATCCGTCACTCTGGTAACCGGTCGCCTTCACGATCTCGGCCAGCACTTCCTGCGGGCTCGGCGTCGTCAGGGCCACGTCGATCGCGAACGGTCCTTGTCCGGGCTCGGCGGCGAGCGGGACACCGACGGCCTTGCCGACCTGCTCCGCGAGCGGCCGCTGCCAGTTCGCCTGCGACTGTCCGAAGTGGACAGGCGTGGCCGGGAACTCCGCTTGGGTCAGCAGGGATTTCCCGGCTCCGGCGTCGAACGTGCAGGGGCGGCAGGTGCTGCTGCGTTCACCGGGGGCGACCGCGGGCGGCAGCAGCGACTTCGCCGGATCCACCTGCTTGCCGAGCGCGCCGGCCTCCAGCGCCGCGCGGTCGATGCCGAGCGCGAAGCCGTGCCGGACGGTCGCGTCGGAGAAATGCGGTGCGCTCAACGGAAAGCCGAGGTAGGCGGCGGTGGGCAGGGCCCACATCACGTGCCGCTGCGCGAAATCCGCGTGCATGGCCTCGTGGCGATCGCCGGGGACGAACGTGGACAGGTCGAGCTTCCCGGCCTTGACCTCGTCGTACTGTGCCGCCGCGTCGCCGGTCTTCAATTCGACCACCCGCGCCTTGCCCGGCGCGTCGGCGACCCGGACCAGCTTGCCGCCCGACGGCTGCCACGCGCCGTCCAACCGGAACGGCCCGTTGCCGACCGGCCGCTGCGCGAAGCCCGCCCAATCACGCGAAGCCAGCGCGGACGCGGGCAGCGGGACCAGCGCGGGCGAGGAGAGCAGCGCCGGGACCTGTCCGGACGGCCGGTCGAGTACCAGCCGGATCGTCAGCGGGTCGGGTGCGGTGATCTCCTTGGCCCGCAGGAGATCCTTGACCACCCGGGACGCCTGCCACTGCTCCGCACCGATCGTCTTCCAGGTGTCCACATAGGACTGAGCGGTCACCGGGGTGCCGTCGTGGAACTTCCCGCCGTCCTTGAGCTTCACCGTCCACGTGACCCGATCGGGGCTGGAGAACGACTCGGCCGCCCGCGGCGCCGTCTTCCCCGTCGCCGGGTCGTAATCGGCCAGCGGTGTCCACAGTGCGCCGGCGACCATCCGCCCGGACTGGTCGCGGACGTCCGCGGGCAGCAGGGTCGCCGGGGTGGCCAGGCTCACGCGAAGAACGTCCGGTGCGGGCGGTTCGCCGGATTCGGTGCAGCCCGCCGCGACCAGGGCGGCGGCGAGGAGCGGGGCCAGAAGACGCAAGCGCATGGTCATGTCATAGCAGTCCCACACCGACCAATGGCGGTTGTGCGGGCAAAGTGACGATCATAAGGTGCGGGGACCAGCCTGGGAGGTTTCTGTGCGAGGAAACTGGTTGCTCCGTTCGTGTTTGGCGCTCACCACGGTCACCGCGACCTTGATCGCCACCGGCCTGCCCGCCGCCGCGTGCGGTGACGAGGACAAACCGGCCGCCGAAAAGGTCCGGGTCGCCGGTGCGCCCGGTGCGGTGAAGAACGTCAAGGCCGTCGGCAACGTGCCCGACGCGCAAGGCGCCATCGCCATGGGGTTCCTGCAGTACGGCAAGCGTGACGTCATGGCGGTTTCCGGCGAGTTCGGCCTGAAGGTCTACGACCTGACGAAGAACCCCACCGCCCCGAAGCTGATCGGCGAGGTCAGTCTCCCCGGCCTGTGGGAGACCGAGGACACCGAGGTCGACGTCAAGCGCAAGCTCGTCTTCCTCGCGCGGGACCCGCGTGCCTACGGCGGCACCACGCAGACCGGTGAATCCGGCATCTACATCATCGACCTGAAGAACCCGGACAAACCGGTCCTCCTGAGCTACACCAAGGTGCCCGCCGGTCACACGACCAGCTGCGTCGACGACTGCCGGTATCTCTGGACCGGTGGCCCCTCGAAGGCCGCGAACCAGCCCGCGGAGTGGGGCGGCCGCCCGATCTGGGTGACCGACATCCGCGACCCGCGCAACCCCAAGACGTTCCCGAACCCGATCGAACTCGCGCGCAACGACGGCAAGACCGACTACGTGCACGACGTCCAGGTCGACGCCGAGGGTGTGGCGTGGGTGTCCGGGCGGGGCGGTGTCCGCGGCTACTGGACCAACGGCTACCACCGCGATCCCGTACAGGGCAAGGTGCGCCGCGCGACGGCGTTCGACCCCGTGCCGTACGCGGGCGGCGGGATCGAGGAGACGGCGGCGCCGTCGAAGTTCATGCACAACAGCTTCCATCCGGCGGGCCACCGCTCGGCCGACGGCGCCGACTCGAACCGCTGGCGCGGCCGCGACCTGATCTACGCCACCGAAGAGAGCTTCCTCGACGGCTGTGCCGGTGACGGTGTGCTGACGATCTCGTCGCTGCGGAACTCCTACAACGGCGAAGGCTGGCGCTCGACGCCGGAGAAGCCGTTCCGTCTCGAGTCCGTCGGCACCTGGAGCGTGGCCGGGCAGGAGGGCAGCGACCCGGCGTCGGGTGACTGCTCCGCGCACTACTTCGACATCCGCGGCAAGGTCCTCGTGCAGTCGTTCTACGCGCAGGGCACGCGCTTCCTCGACGTCAGCGACCCGACCGACCCGAAGCAGATCGCCTACTTCCGCCCGGCGGACGCCAGCGCGTGGGCGCCGTACTGGCACAAGGGTTACGTCTATGTCGCCGACAACACTCGCGGAATCGACATCCTGAAGCTCACCGCCTGAGGCAGGATCTTCCCCATGCGCACCATGGGGAAGATCCTGGGGATCACGGCCGCGATCGTCCTGATCGCGGCCTGTGACCCGGTCCCGCCGAAGGAAGTGGCCGTCCACACCGATCCGGCGCCGGTCGCCGAGACGTTCCCGGAGGTCGGCGAGATCGTCCAGGCGTCCTGGGTCGAGGAGCGGATGGGCACCTCAGAAGGGCGGGTCGCGGCGCCGGGTCCGTCCGACCTCCGGCTGTCCGCGGTGGTGAAGCTTCGTCGCGAGGCCGTCGCGAAGGTGCTCGCCGACTACAAGTGCCAGGCGGGTTCCCCGGCGGTGCCTGAATCCTTGAAGGGCCTCTTCCCGTCCGGGCTGAAGTGGCTTTCCTGCGCGCTGCCCACGACCACCAAGTCGCGGACCGCGTTCGTCGCCGAGGGGTCCGAACAGGCCTTCCTCACTTCGACAACCATGTAGCGGGGAGCGATGTCGGTCGTGGGCTTGGCCGCACTGCCCCGGCCTGGGCCGAAGGCGTCCTTCACCGCATCCGACGCGGCGAAGGACGCCTTCGCCCCAACTCACGCCCCGCTCAAGAGGCCAGTAACTCCTGCAGTTCCGCCACGGCCGCGGTCAGCTCCGTCGCGAACAGCTCCATCTCGTGCGCCACGTGCTTCGGCGTGCACAGATACAGGTTCAACGACTCCGGCAGCAGCACGTACGCGACGCCGATGCACTGCGGGCTGGTCGACCCGAAACCGAAGTACCGGATGTTCACCGACGGCGCCGAGCTGGTGCTCAGGTAGTCGTTGCGCATCTTCAGCCAGCCGGGTGACGAGTACAGCGACGGGGAGTCCTCGACGCCACGCCGCTTCTGGATCAGTTGCAGCTCCCACAGGTGCTGCTCCGGCGCGTCGCCCGCCTGGCACTCCTTCGCCCGCGTGACGTGCTTCGCGGCCGCCGCGCGGAAAGCCGCCTGGCGCGTCTGGCGGTCGGCCTGCGGGTCGTTCATCACCTGGACGAACCACAGCACCTCGGGCGTCACCACACGCATCGCTTCGGTGCGCCCGTTCTGGTACTGCCGCGTCGCGATCGACTCGTACGTCGCGCCCGTGATCCCCTTCGCCCGCTTGTGCGCGAGCTGGTACGCCATCTGCGCGAAGGCATCCGGGGACATCCCGAGCTCCTTCGCCCGGTTCGCACCGAAGTCGGTGAAGGACACCGTCTTCGTAGCGGTCGCGTCGGCGTACTCGGCGAAGGCCGCCGCGGCGGCTCGGGCGTCATCGCGCAGCGCGTCGCCCAGGACGAACTCGATGACCTCGGACGACGGCACCCCGTCGGCGGGCGGCCGCTCCAGCCGTGCCCCGCTGAGCAGCGCGTCGGTGAACCCGAGGATCGTGGTCCCGTCCAGTTCGCAGTGCTCGACGTTGATCCCCGCCGTGCCGTCCTCGAACACGATCAGCGACACCGCCTTGTCGAACCAGCGGTTCCCGCTGTCGCCGTGCAGCAGGTGGTCGCACGCCTCCTGCGTGCCCGACGGCGTGAAGTCCTCCAGACACAGGCAGAACAAGGCCGTCTCGATGTCGTCGAGCGCGGCCGCGTTCCCCGCCGCCAGCAACGCTTCCCGCGTCGCCGCCCACTCGGCCCTGGCCTTGGTGGTGAAATGCCCGGCGGCGGTCCTCGGATCGTCGATGAAGTTCCCCGACTTGACGATCGCTTGCAGCCCCGCGACCAGCTGTTCGGGGGAATACGGGCGGCCGTCGGGCGCGATGACGTCCATCCGGAACGGTGTATCGCGGTGGAAGACCACGATGTGCCGCGCCCTCGACGGCCCCGGCCAGTCCTCGCGGTACGGCGTGCGCGCGGTGTCCTGGACGGCGCCGGGGATCCGCGTCGCCGAGAACAGGAACTTGTGCTGCACCATCGACTGCGGCTGACCGCGCAGCAGGATCGGCGGCACCAGTTCCTCGTCGAGCTTCAGCTTGTAGTCCACCGCCGAAGCCGCCAGTTCGGCCGCGCGTTCCAGTTGCCCCAGCGGGGACTCGGTGAACAGGAAGAAGAAGTTCGCGTTGAGGGCGATCCGGTCCCGACGGCCGAGGTAGCGGTACGGCCAGAAGGTGTCGAGCCAGCTTCGGACGTCTTCGCGCTTGTCGTAGGCCTCGAGCGCGTTCTGCAGTTCGTGCGCCGGGCTTCCCGCCGCGAGGAACTCGGCGACGGCGCCTTCGGTCTCCGCGAGCTCGCCGGGGGTGAGCAGCGGCGAGCACCACTCGAGGAACCGGCGGCAGGTGTCCTCCAGGCTGGGGACGGGGACCCGCGGCAGGATGTCCTCGTTGCCGAACGTGCGGGTGGACGGTTCCGGACTGCTCACGATCATCCTTGATCTCGAAGGGGAAGGGCGTTCAGCGCGGAGGCGAGCCCGCCCGCCGCGCCGTTCGGGCGGGAGACGAACAGCCGCGCGTACAGCCGGCCGCCGTCCTCCAGCCCACGCGGGTCGACGCCCGCGACGGACAGATTGTCCAGGATCTGCGTCTGTTCCTCAGCCGAAGCGAACTTCCGCTGCCGGAAGACGCCCTCGACCCCGGTCGTCTCGTAGTCCAGTTCGCCGAGGCTGTCGGCGACCGGGCCGTAAGAGAACATCCGGAGGACGAAATGCGCCATCCATGGCCGGTTTTCCCGCGCGATCCGCACGAGGGTCTTCTCGGTGACGTAGCCGACGCAGCCGGTCGAGATGACGATGTCGACCTCGGACAGCAACGCGCGCTGTTCGTCCGTCGGGTCTTCGCTCTCCAGATCGGCGTGGATCGCTTCGTCGATGAAGCCCGCTGCGAGCGCGTAGTCCAGCGCGGGCGCGGAGGCGTCGAGACCGATGAAGCGCACTGTGTCGTCCTCGACCATCCGGCGATCGCGCGCGATCAGTTCGTCACGGCTCAGCGACGCGGCGGACGCGTAGTGGTCGTACAGCCGTTCCATCGACGTGTCGCATCGGTGCAGTGCCGCGTTCACGCCGTACGAACAGCCGAGGTCGAGCACCGTCGGCACCTTGACATCGGCTTCCGCGCGATATTCGTCGATCAGTTTCGCGAAGTAGGCCTTCGCCTGCTGCGGGATGTCGTAGTCCAGCGGACGCAAGGTGCCGAAGAAGGCGCGTGGATCGGGAGCGGTGTAGATGTCGTCGAAATTGATCTTGCCGGTCGAATCCAAAGGCACGGCCATGCTCCTGACTTAGTCGAGCAGCTGATCGCCCCGGACCGCCGCCGAAGCGACGTGTTCCGGCAGGACCCGGCCGAACAGCTGTCTCGTCCGCTCCGGACTGCCGATGACCCCAGGGCGCTCGCTGTACGCGAAGATCGCGGAATGGCGGGCGACTGCCCCTTGAACACTACTCACCCGGTGCAGCGCGAAGCGTCCGCGAAACAGCTGAAGATCACCGGGACGGAGAGTGAGCCGCCTGATCAGGTGATCGCCTTCGCCGGCCAGGACGGCACGGACGTCGTCGAAGTTCTCCGCCGTTTCGGAGCGGATGTTCGGGCAGAATTCGAATACACCGCCATCGGCCGCTTCCTGCGTGAGCATGCTGACCGTGTACTCGTTGGTGTCGAAATGCCACGGATGCGAGCGGCCCGGTTCGATCACGTTGAGCACCAGCCCGGACAGCGGATCGGCGAGTTCGTGCAGCTCGGGGAGTTCGAAGCAGCCGGCCACGAACCGCTGGAACTCCGGGCTCGAGTACAGCTGCTGGATCACCGCGGTCGCCGGGATCCGGTCGCGCGCCACGAAAGCGTTGCCGCGTTCCATGATCGTGCGGCCCGGATGGTCTTCCGGCAGCGGAGTGTCGATGGCGATGTTGTAGGCGTTGACGCGTTCGACCTTCGCGTACGCCTCCGGAGCGATCTTCGCGCCTTCGCGGCGAAGGACGTCACGCAATTCCGGACGGATGAAGTCGGCCAGCACACTGCAGCCCGTTTCCCGCAGTTCGGCACGGGTGCGGGAAACGATTTCGCGCCACGCGGGGCTTCCCGGTTCGGACAACGGATAGCGGGCGGTATCGGCCACTTGGACTGCGCTCGCGGTCATCGACGTCCTCTCGGCTGCCCGGAAGTGATTCTCGGGTTTAGCACAGAAAACGCCCGCGACCCCCGCGCCTTGTGAGCGGTGCCACACGCAACGTGACGGCCTCCTGACTCGGGTCAGGAGGCCGTCAGTGGCTTTTCGTCAGCTGGTGACAAGCGGCAGCAGCGGACGGCGCACCGCGGTCGCGACGCCGTCGGACGCCTGGGCAGCGGCGATCCGCTCCGCGGTCGGCGTGCCGTATTCGGTGGTCCGCTGCCGCAGCGGACGGCCCAGCGGCTCGACCATCGCGCGCATGTCGCTGATCGTCTTGTACGACCCGTTCGCCGCACCCGCCATCCGGCTGATCGTCTCCTCCATCAGCGTCCCGCCGATGTCGTTGACCCCGCCCTGGAGCACCGCTCGGCTGCCCTCTTCACCGAGTTTCACCCACGAACTCTGGATGTTGTCGATCATCCCGTGCAGCAGCAGCCGGGCCAGCGCGTGCACCGCGCGGTTCTCGCGCAGCGTCGTGCCCGCCCTCGCCAGCCCGGCGAGGTAGATCGGCGAACTCTGGTGGATGAACGGCAGCAGCACGAACTCGCTGAACCCGCGCCGCCCGTTGCGCTCCAGGCCTTCCCGCTGCAGTTTCGCCAGCAGCTTCAGATGCCCGACCCAGTGTGCCGGGGTGTCGACGTGGCCGTACATCATCGTCGACGTCGTCGTGATGCCGAGTTTGTGCGCGGTGGTGACGACGTTGATCCATTCCGACGTCGGCAGCTTGCCCTTCGTCAGTACCCAGCGCACGTCGTCGTCGAGGATCTCCGCGGCCGTGCCCGGCAGCGAGTCGACGCCGGCTTCCTTCGCGCGCGCCAACCAGTCCTCGATCGAGAGGTTCGTCCGCGAAGCGCCGTTGACGACCTCCATCGGCGAGTACGAGTGCAGGTGGATGTCCGGCTGACGGCGTTTCACCTCCGCCGCGAGATCGAAGTACGCGGTACCCGGCAGATCGGGGTGGATGCCGCCCTGCATGCAGATCTCGGTCGCGCCCGCGGCCCACGCTTCGTCGACCCGGTCGCCGACCTGCTCCAGCGAAAGCGTGTACGCGTCGGCGTCGGTGCGCCGCTGGGCGAACGCGCAGAACCGGCAGCCGGTGTAGCAGACGTTGGTGAAGTTGATGTTCCGCGTGACGACGAAGGTGACGTCGTCGCCGTTCACCTCGCGACGCAGGTCGTCGGCGATCTTGGTGAAGGCGTCGAGCTCCGGCCCATCGGCGTGCAACAGGGCCAGCGCTTCGTCGTCCGAGAGGCCGGCGGGGTTCTTTTCCGCGCTGCGCAAGGCATCCCGGATGTCGGTGTCGAAGCGCTGCGGCCCGGTCTTGATGTTGCCCTTGATCTCGGCCCAGTCGCCGTAGACCGAGTCGAAGTCGCTGCGGCGGTCCTCGGTGCGCCCGACGGTGTCGACCTCGACGTGCAGATCGGTACGCCCGGCCTCCTTCCATCCGCCGTCCGGCTCCTGCCACGGGATGCCCACCGGGATGGCCTCTTCGATCGCGAGCCCGGTCTCGGTGTCGGTCAGCGGCGCGAGATGCGCGTTCATCCGCGGGTCCAGCCACGGCTCGCCCGCCTTGACGTACTCCGGGTAGATCGGCAGCCGCTCGCGCACGGTGAACCCGAGCGCCTCCGTGCGGCGTTTGAGCTCGTCGATCTGCGGCCACGCGCGTTCGGGGTTCACGTGGTCGGGGGTCAGCGGCGAGACGCCGCCCCAGTCGTCGATGCCCGCGTTCAGCATCAGTTCGTACTGCTGGCCGATCAGGTTCGGCGGCGCCTGGATGCGCATCCGCGGCCCGAGCACCAGCCGGGCGACGGCGATGGTCGCGGCGAGTTCTTCGAGGTCGGCGTCCGGGGTCGCGCGCATCTTCGTGTCCGGCTTCGCGCGGAAGTTCTGGACGATGACCTCCTGGATGCCGCCGTAGGTCTTCGCGACCTTGCGGATGGCGAACAGGGAGTCGGCGCGCTCCTCGAAGTTCTCGCCGATGCCGATCAGGATGCCCGTGGTGAACGGCACCGAACTGCGGCCGGCGTCCTCCAGCACCCGCAGGCGGACGTCCGGGTCCTTGTCCGGCGAGCCGTAGTGCGGGCCGCCCTTCTCGGTGTACAGCCGCTTCGCCGTCGTCTCCAGCATCATGCCCATCGACGCCGACACCGGCTTGAGCCGCTGGAAGTCCTGCCAGCTCAGCACGCCGGGGTTGAGGTGGGGGAGGACGCCGGTCTCTTCCAGCACCCGGATCGCCATCGCCCGGACGTAGGACAGCGTGTCGTCGTAGCCGTGCGCGTCGAGCCAGTCCTTCGCCGCCTTCCAGCGGTCCTCCGGACGGTCGCCGAGGGTGAACAGCGCTTCCTTGACCCCCATCTCGGCACCCTTGCGGGCGATGTCGAGCACTTCGTCGGGGGAGAGGAACGGCGACTCGACCCGGCCGGGGACGGTCGCGAAGGTGCAGTAGCCGCAGCGGTCCCGGCACAGCCGGGTCAGCGGGATGAACACCGAACGGCTGTAGGTGACCACGCCGGGACGGCCCGCCGCGACGAGCCCGGCGTCGCGGACCCTCGAGGCGTGCTCGGACAGCGTCTTGAGGTCGTCGCCGCGCGCCTGGAGCAGGATCGAGGCCTCGGTGATGTCGAGGGTCTTCCCGTCGCGCGCCCTGGCGAGCGCCCGGCGCATCGCCGAGGTGGTGGGGGCGTTCGGGTCAGCAGGGGATGCCATTCCCGCACGCTATGGCCGGACTCGCTCCACCTGCCAGTGTGCAACCCGCCACCGCGTCACCCACGTGGGTAAGGTCACCGTTTCCGCTGGTCAGAGCATGATCTTGGTTGCCGATCAGGGGGTGCGAGTGTATTACCTAAAGTGTGGCTTCGGTGATCGGCAAGAAGGTCGGCGGGCGGACGTACTACTACCTCGTCACCTCCGCGCGGGTCGGCGGCGAGCCGAGGGTGGTGTCGCAGCGGTATCTCGGCACGGCCGAGGAGATCGGGCGGGCGATGGACGGCGACGTCTCCGCCCCCGGCGAAGCGCGTCACCGGACCTTTGGCGACGTCGCGGCGGTGTGGGCCACGCTACGGCGGCTCGACTTCGTGCGCCGGGTCGACGAAGCCGTCGGAGCCCAGCGCGCGTCGACCACTCTGGGGACTCATCTCGCGCTCGCCGTCCTGCACCGGGCGACCGCGCCCGACACGCACTTGGGCGACTGGTGGCGCGACTCCGTCGCCAGGGAATTCATCCAGGCCGACCTTCCGAATCACCGTCGGGCGCTGCAACGCCTCACGCCCGAACGGATCGCCCGGATCGAGACCGCCGTTGCCGGCGCGGTGCTCTCCTGGCTGGGGACGGGCGACGCCGCGCTCGCCGTCGACGTCCCGCAGTTCGCCACCTTCACCACCGCCGATCCCTGCCGCTGCGAACTCGCCGGCCTCGGCCTGGTGGTGACCAAGGACGGCGCGATCCCGCTGGCGTCGCACGTGTACCCGAGGGAAGGGGCGCCGCCGTTCGCCGCACTCGCCGAGGAACTCCGCTCGCTGTATCCCGTCACGCTGGTCTTCACCGCGGGCCAGGCCGCGCAACTGGACCTCGGGCGGCATTTCGTCGGCGCGCTCCCGCTCTCGGACCATCCGGAACTGCTGGCGAAACCGCCGTCCGCGCGCAAACCCGTCGACCCGGAACGCTTCGCCGGGCTGACCGCCCTCGACACCAGGGCCGTCGTCGCCGGCGTGCGACGGCGCGTGATCCTGACCCATTCGGAGACCCTGCACAACGCGCAGGCACGCGCGTTCGGCGAGGAACTGGGCACCGCCACCCGCGAACTCGCCGGCCTCGACGCCGCGCTGGCCTCGGGCACGTACCGGGGCGACCGCGGCCAGGTGAACGCCGAAATCGCCCGGATCACCCGCGGCCGCCGCGTCGAACGGGTGCTCTCACCGGCACTGACCGGGACGAAGCCGGGGGAGATCCGGCTGACCTGGAAGGTCGACGACGCCGCGGTGTCGCGGTTGCACGACGAGTTCTTCGGCAAGCAGGTGCTGGTCACCGATCACGACTGGCCGGTGTCCGAGGTCGTCACGGCGTACCGGGCCCGCACCCACCTCGACTCGACGTTCCGCTGGCTGACCGGCCCCGCCGTCGCCGGTCCGGCGCCGCGGTGGGAGTGGACGCCGCATCGGATCGAGGTGCACACCCTGGTCACGGTGCTCGCGTCCACGGTCACCCACCTCATGCGGCGCGAGGCCGACCGCGCGGGGATGAACCTGTCGGTCCGCGAACTGATGGACAGCCTCGCGGGGATAGGGGAGACGGTGCTCCGGTATCCGTCCACCGGCGGCCGACCGCGGACGCGGCGCCTGCTGACCGAGCGGAATTCGGAACAGCAGGCGCTCTTCGACCTCTTCGGGCTCAGCTCTCTCGGTGGATATGAAGCGCGGAGAAGCTCTGCACCACCGGCATCAACTCGATGACGTTGATGTTCACGTGCTCCGGCTGCGAAGCCGCCCAGAAGACGGACTCGGCCACGTCGGCGGCCGTCAGCGGTGTCGTTCCCTTGTAGACGTTGTCGGCCTTGCTCTGGTCGCCCTCGAACCGGACCACCGAGAACTCCGTGCCGCCGACCAGGCCCGGCTCGACGTTGGTCACCCGGACGCCGGTGCCCTGCAGATCCGCGCGCAGGTTCAGGCTGAACTGGTGGACGAACGCCTTGGTCGCGCCGTACGCGTTGCCGCCGGGATAGGGGTAGCTGCCCGCGACCGACCCGATGTTGATCACGTGCCCGCGGCCGCGCTCAACCATGCCGGGCAGCAGGGCGCGGGTGAGGTGCGCGAGCCCCTTGATGTTCGTGTCGATCATCTGGTCCCAGTCGTCGAGCTTCGCCCGGTGGGCGGGCTCGAGGCCCTTCGCGAGGCCGGCGTTGTTCACCAGCAGATCGACCTCGGCGAACTCGGCGGGCAGCGAGCCGGGGAGCGCGGCCACCGCGTCGGCGTCCCGGACGTCGAGCTCGAAGGGGAGGACGTTCTCGCCCAGCTCGTCCGCGAGCTTGTCGAGCCGGTCCTTGCTGCGCGCGGCCGCGACGACCTTGGCGCCGTCGGCGGCGAACCGGCGGACGATCTCGACGCCGAACCCGGCGCTGGCACCGGTCACGAAAACGGTCTTCTCGGGCATCAGTCAATCTCTTTCAAGAATTGTGCGAACACGTCGTTGAACTCGGCCTCGCGCTCCAGGTTAGGCATGTGCGCGGCGCCGTCGATCACCGCCAGGGTGGAGCCGGGGATGAGGTCGTGCATGAGTTCGGCGTCCGCGACCGGCGTGAACTCGTCCTCGGTCCCGACGACGACCAAGGCCGGTACTTCCACGCGGGTGAGGCTCTCCCGGTAGTCCGGACGCTCGGCCCGCCCCCTGAGCGCGGCCGCCGCTCCGTCCTTCGGTGTCGTGCGCATCATCCCGAGGACGTGCGCGGCCACGTCCGGCATCGTGCGGACGTTCTCCGGGGAGACCATCTTCGTCAGCACTTCCTCCGCATAAGGGTTCAGTCCCTCCGCGAGGACGCGGTCCGCCATCTCGTTGCGGACACGCTTGCCCTCCTCCGTCTCCGCCTGGGGAGAGGTGTCGGCGAGCAGGAGCCCGGCGACGCGCTCGGGGTAGGTGCGGTGGAACTCCATGACGATCTGCCCGCCCATGGAGAGGCCGCCCAGCACGAAGCGTTCGAGACCGAGGTGGTCGGCCAGCCGGACGATGTCGGCTGCGAAGACATCGAGACCCGTCTTCTGGTCCTTCGCCGGCTTGGTCGTCTCGCCGTACCCGCGGAGGTCCGCGGTGATGACCCGGTAACCCTCCCGGCTGAAGCGTTCGGCCTGGGGCCGCCACATCGAACGGTTGAAGGGGTGGCCGTGGACGAGGACGACGGGCAGCCCGGTGCCGAGGTCGTCGTAAGCGACGGAGATGCCGTCGAGTTCCGCAGTACTCATGAGCCCGACGCTAATCGGAGCAATCGACGGGATCAATACGGTGCAATGTACTCGGAGCAATGTTCTTGCCCGGGAGTTCATCCGCGGTCTCCCGGGGCGATCACCGCGTGATCGCCGGGTCCGGGCTCGTTTATGGCCTCTGACCTGCACGAATGCCGTTAAGGTACCCCCCTGTTTTCGGGGGTTTCCGGCCATGTAAAGTTCTCTTCGTCGCCAGGGAAACCGAGCGGCCGACCGGGACACGAACCAAGCTCTCGCTCAGTGCGATTGAGTGGGTGTCCCACCAAAAACTGCTAGGAATGACTGCTTCGGATAAGGCCGTGTAGCCACGGTGCGATTCGGGGTGTGTTGCTTGAGAACTCAACAGTGTGCTAGTGAACTAAGCCAGTAGAGCTTATGTATTGAAACCTCATATTGAGGTTCCTTTGAGAGCATTAAATTGCCTCGATCAAATTTGACATTGTTGGAGAGTTTGATCCTGGCTCAGGACGAACGCTGGCGGCGTGCTTAACACATGCAAGTCGAACGATGAACCCGCTTCGGTGGGGGATTAGTGGCGAACGGGTGAGTAACACGTGGGCAATCTGCCCTGTACTTTGGGATAAGCCTGGGAAACTGGGTCTAATACCGGATATGACTTCTGCGGGCATCCGTGGAAGTGGAAAGCTCCGGCGGTACGGGATGAGCCCGCGGCCTATCAGCTTGTTGGTGGGGTAATGGCCTACCAAGGCGACGACGGGTAGCCGGCCTGAGAGGGTGACCGGCCACACTGGGACTGAGACACGGCCCAGACTCCTACGGGAGGCAGCAGTGGGGAATATTGCACAATGGGCGCAAGCCTGATGCAGCGACGCCGCGTGAGGGATGACGGCCTTCGGGTTGTAAACCTCTTTCGCCAGGGACGAAGCGCAAGTGACGGTACCTGGATAAGAAGCACCGGCTAACTACGTGCCAGCAGCCGCGGTAATACGTAGGGTGCGAGCGTTGTCCGGAATTATTGGGCGTAAAGAGCTCGTAGGCGGTTTGTCGCGTCGTTCGTGAAAACTCCACGCTTAACGTGGAGCGTGCGGGCGATACGGGCAGACTTGAGTTCGGTAGGGGAGACTGGAATTCCTGGTGTAGCGGTGAAATGCGCAGATATCAGGAGGAACACCGGTGGCGAAGGCGGGTCTCTGGGCCGATACTGACGCTGAGGAGCGAAAGCGTGGGGAGCGAACAGGATTAGATACCCTGGTAGTCCACGCTGTAAACGTTGGGCGCTAGGTGTGGGCGACATCCACGTTGTCCGTGCCGTAGCTAACGCATTAAGCGCCCCGCCTGGGGAGTACGGCCGCAAGGCTAAAACTCAAAGGAATTGACGGGGGCCCGCACAAGCGGCGGAGCATGTGGATTAATTCGATGCAACGCGAAGAACCTTACCTGGGCTTGACATGCGCCAGACATCCCTAGAGATAGGGCTTCCCTTGTGGTTGGTGTACAGGTGGTGCATGGCTGTCGTCAGCTCGTGTCGTGAGATGTTGGGTTAAGTCCCGCAACGAGCGCAACCCTTATCCTACGTTGCCAGCGCGTTATGGCGGGGACTCGTGGGAGACTGCCGGGGTCAACTCGGAGGAAGGTGGGGATGACGTCAAGTCATCATGCCCCTTATGTCCAGGGCTTCACACATGCTACAATGGCTGGTACAGAGGGCTGCGATACCGCGAGGTGGAGCGAATCCCTTAAAGCCGGTCTCAGTTCGGATCGCAGTCTGCAACTCGACTGCGTGAAGTCGGAGTCGCTAGTAATCGCAGATCAGCAACGCTGCGGTGAATACGTTCCCGGGCCTTGTACACACCGCCCGTCACGTCATGAAAGTCGGTAACACCCGAAGCCCATGGCCCAACCCGCAAGGGGGGGAGTGGTCGAAGGTGGGACTGGCGATTGGGACGAAGTCGTAACAAGGTAGCCGTACCGGAAGGTGCGGCTGGATCACCTCCTTTCTAAGGAGCAACACATCCACAGTCCTCGGGATACCCGAGACCAGCACTGTGGAGTGGCTCAGGCCTAGAAACCGAATGTGTTTCTGCCTGGGTTGCTCAAGGAATTGTGGAACTACTGGTTTATGCGATCGCCGGCGGTTGCCGGGGCGCTTGAGTACTGCTCCTTGTGAGCGTGGAAAGGGTGATCCCGGGATGGTTGGGGATGGTGTTCGCTGGCATGCTGTTGGGTCCTGAGGCAACACGCCAAGGGGCTAGTACCCTCTGGGACGTTTGTTTCTGGTGTGGTGTTTGAGAACTGTAGAGTGGATGCGAGCATCTTTGTGGTCAAGTTGTTAAGGGCACATGGTGGATGTCTTGGCTTCAGGAGCCGATGAAGGACGTGGGAGGCTGCGATATGCCTCGGGGAGCTGTCAACCGAGCTGTGATCCGAGGATTTCCGAATGGGGAAACCCAGCACCAGTTATGTGGTGTTACCCGCATCTGAATATATAGGGTGCGTGGAGGGAACGCGGGGAAGTGAAACATCTCAGTACCCGTAGGAAGAGAAAACAACCGTGATTCCGTGAGTAGTGGCGAGCGAAAGCGGAAGAGGCTAAACCGTTTATATGTCAAGCTGTCAGGCGTTGTATAAGCGGTGTTGTGGGACCCAGCGTCGAGGATCTGACAGTCCTCGGAACGATTACGCGTGTTAGTGGAACGCCTTGGGATGGGCGACCGGAGTGGGTGAGAGTCCCGTACGCGAAAACACGTTGTGGATTGTTTGTCTGGTGTTCCCGAGTAGCAGCGAGCTCGTGGAATTTGCTGTGAATCTGCCGGGACCACCCGGTAAGCCTAAATACTTCCTGAAGACCGATAGCGGACTAGTACCGTGAGGGAAAGATGAAAAGTACCCCGGGAGGGGAGTGAAAGAGTACCTGAAACCGTGTGCCTACAAGCCGTCAGAGCCCGAGCACATCCTTGTGATGTTGAGGTGATGGCGTGCCTTTTGAAGAATGAGCCTGCGAGTTAGTGCTGCGTGGCGAGGTTAACCCGTGTGGGGTAGCCGTAGCGAAAGCGAGTCTGAATAGGGCGTCATAGTCGCGTGGTCTAGACCCGAAGCGGAGTGATCTACCCATGGCCAGGCTGAAGCGTCGGTAAGACGACGTGGAGGGCCGAACCCACTTAGGTTGAAAACTGAGGGGATGAGCTGTGGGTAGGGGTGAAAGGCCAATCAAACTCCGTGATAGCTGGTTCTCCCCGAAATGCATTTAGGTGCAGCGTCACATGTTTCTCCACGGGGGTAGAGCTACTGGATGGTCTAGGGGCCTTACCGGGTTACCGAAATCAACCAAACTCCGAATACCGTGGTGTGAGAGTGTGGCAGTGAGACGGCGGGGGATAAGCTTCGTCGTCGAGAGGGAAACAGCCCAGAACACCAGCTAAGGCCCCTAAGTGTGTGCTCAGTGGGAAAGGATGTGGGATTGCCCAGACAACCAGGAGGTTGGCTTAGAAGCAGCCACCCTTGAAAGAGTGCGTAATAGCTCACTGGTCAAGTGGTCCTGCGCCGACAATGTAGCGGGGCTTAAGCACACCGCCGAAGCTGTGTCATTCGTGCATATAGATCGGCGTCTCTCTTGAAGGGATGTCTAGTCGCACGGATGGGTAGGGGAGCGTCCTGCATCCAGGGAAGCGGCGGCGGAAGCCAGTCGTGGAGGGTGTGGGAGTGAGAATGCAGGCATGAGTAGCGAATGCAGAGTGAGAAACTCTGCCGCCGGATGACCAAGGGTTCCTGGGCCAGGCTAATCCGCCCAGGGTAAGTCGGGACCTAAGGCGAGGCCGACAGGCGTAGTCGATGGATAACGGGTTGATATTCCCGTACCCGAGCACGTGCGCCCAGGATGAGGCGGTTGATACTAACCACCCAAAGCCTCGTGTTGAAGCCTTCGGGTGGATACGCGAGTGTGGAGCGTGGGATCTGATTCCGTAGTAGTCGAGTGATGGGGTGACGCAGGAAGGTAGCTCCGCCAGTGAGTGGTAGTACTGGTGTAAGCGTGTAGACCGAATGGTAGGCAAATCCGCCATTCATATAGGTTGAGACGTGATGCGTAGCCGATTGAGGTGAAGTAGAGTGATCCTATGCTGCCGAGAAAAGCCTCTAGCGAGTGCGTGCACGGCCCGTACCCCAAACCAACACAGGTGGTCAGGTAGAGAATACTAAGGCGATCGGGTGAACTGTGGTTAAGGAACTCGGCAAAATGCCCCCGTAACTTCGGGAGAAGGGGGGCCAAACACTCTGAAGTCCCTTGCGGACTAGGGGTGGGTGGCCGCAGAGACCAGCGGAAAGCGACTGTTTACTAAAAACACAGGTCCATGCGAAGTCGCAAGACGATGTATATGGACTGACGCCTGCCCGGTGCTGGAACGTTAAGAGGACCGGTTAACCCCTTTGGGGGTGAAGCTGAGAATTTAAGCGCCAGTAAACGGCGGTGGTAACTATAACCATCCTAAGGTAGCGAAATTCCTTGTCGGGTAAGTTCCGACCTGCACGAATGGCGTAACGACTTTCCGGCTGTCTCAACCACAGGCCCGGCGAAATTGCACTACGAGTAAAGATGCTCGTTACGCGCGGCAGGACGGAAAGACCCCGGGACCTTTACTATAGTTTGGTATTGGTTTTCGGTTCGGCTTGTGTAGGATAGGTGGGAGACTGTGAAGCCGGCACGCTAGTGTTGGTGGAGTCGTTGTTGAAATACCACTCTGGTCGGATTGGGAATCTGAACCTCGGACCATGATCTGGTTCAGGGACAGTGCCTGATGGGTAGTTTAACTGGGGCGGTTGCCTCCTAAAGAGTAACGGAGGCGCCCAAAGGTTCCCTCAGCCTGGTTGGCAATCAGGTGTTGAGTGCAAGTGCACAAGGGAGCTTGACTGTGAGACAGACATGTCGAGCAGGGACGAAAGTCGGGACTAGTGATCCGGCACCACCTGGTGGAAGGGGTGTCGCTCAACGGATAAAAGGTACCCCGGGGATAACAGGCTGATCTTGCCCAAGAGTCCATATCGACGGCATGGTTTGGCACCTCGATGTCGGCTCGTCGCATCCTGGGGCCGGAGTAGGTCCCAAGGGTTGGGCTGTTCGCCCATTAAAGCGGCACGCGAGCTGGGTTTAGAACGTCGTGAGACAGTTCGGTCCCTATCCGCCGCGCGCGTAGGATACTTGAGGAAGGCTGTCCCTAGTACGAGAGGACCGGGACGGACGAACCTCTGGTATGCCAGTTGTCACGCCAGTGGCATGGCTGGTTGGCCACGTTCGGAAGGGATAACCGCTGAAGGCATCTAAGCGGGAAGCCTGTTCCAAGATGAGGTATCCCACCCCTTGTGGGTTAAGGCCCCCAACAGACCATTGGGTTGATAGGCCAGAAATGGAAGCACAGTAATGTGTTGTCGAGTTGACTGGTACTAATAGGCCGAGGACTTGCCCACAAAGATGTTACGCATCCACTCTACAGCTCTGAAACACCACACAACCCCCTCGTTGTGAGGTTGTGGGGGAGTGTTTCATAGTGTTTCGGTGGTTATAGCGTCAGGGAAACGCCCGGTCCCATTCCGAACCCGGAAGCTAAGCCTGACAGCGCCGATGGTACTGCAACCGAAGGGTTGTGGGAGAGTAGGACACCGCCGGACTAACATTGAAGAAAAGGGTCTGGGACCTGGTCGAGAACCGAGAGTTCTCCCAGGTCCCAGACCTTTTTTCATACCCGGAACCCGCCACACGCGTGATTAAAGACGCGACACGCGTGATTGAAGGCGGAACACGCGTGATCAGACGGACGACACGATGCCCCGGTCGTGTCGTCCCGCCCAACACGCGTGTCGTCCACCTGATCACACGTGTCGCCCGTCCAATCACGCGAGTGACGCCTTCAATCACGCGAGTTGCGGCCTGGAGCACGCGAGTGACGGGGTCGGGCACGTGGGGGAGGGGCGGGGGCCCGAGCATTTAGAGGACTAAATGCGGGAGGGGGCGGGGCGGCGGAGGTGGTAGATGTCCATGATCCAGCCCTTTCGGGAGCGGGCGGAGGCGCGGACGGAGCGGATCTCCTCGGCGAGGTCCGCGGTCAGCGGGCCGGAGAGCAGGAGCTCGTCGGGGGTGCCGAGGTACGCGCCCCAGTAGATCTCCAGGCCCGTGTCCACGAAGCGGGAGAACGTGCACCCAGCGTCCAGCATGACGAAGACGTCGTCGACGTCCGCGGGCCAGCCGGCCTCGAGGCGGCGGCCGGTGGTGACGAGCACCGGGCGGCCGATCTGGTTCATCGTGGTCCGGTGCCGGGACGTCAGCGCGGCCACGCTGCTGACCCCGGGGATGACGTCGTACTCGAACTCGACGTTGCCCCGGTCGAGCACCGCGTCCAGCAGGGTCAGGGTCGAGTCGTAGAGCGCCGGGTCACCCCAGACGAGGAACGCGCCCCGCTCGTCGGGCCCCAGGGAAGCGATCATGTTCTCGTAGACGTCGGTGCGGAGCCGGTGCCAGTCGGCGACGGCCTTCCGGTAGTCGTCAGGAGTACGGTCGCGTTCGGGGTCCGGTGCCCGCACGACGCGGTAGCCGGGCTGCTCGACGAAGCGGTCGAGGATCTCCTGGCGCAGAGCCACCAGGTCCTGCTTTTCCGAGCCCTTGTCGAGCACGAAGAACACATCGGTCTCGTTGAGCCGCCGGATCGCCTGGACGGTCAGGTGGTCCGGGTCGCCGGCGCCGATGCCGATGGCGGAGATCTTCCTCATTTCCGCAGTGTCCCCGCACCCTCTGTGCACACCCCTACCCCCACGGGGTATAAAGGAAGTGATCGCTCCACCTGTCCTGTAGAGGAGTTCGAACCGATGGCCGAAACCACCTACACCGTCAAGGGCATGTCCTGCGGGCACTGCGCCTCCTCCGTCACCGAAGAGGTCAGCGGCATCGCGGGCGTCAGCGCCGTGAACGTGGACGTCGCCAGCGGCAAGGTCACCGTCACCAGCGAGGCGCCGCTGGACGTCCAAGCCGTCGACGCGGCCGTCACCGAGGCCGGTTACCAGCTCGTCTCGTGAGCACCGCCGTCAAGGTGTCGGCGTTCGCCGCGGCTCTGGTCGCGGTGTTCGCCGTCGCCTGGGCGATCGGCTCCGCCGTCGGGCCACTGGACGAGGAGCCGCCCCCGCCGGCGCCGGCCAGTGAGCACCACGGGCACCACCCGGGAGGTACGCCGTGACGTCCCAGCGCGTCGAACTGGCCATCGGCGGAATGACCTGCGCGTCCTGCGCCGCGCGGGTCGAACGCAAACTGAACAAGGTCGATGGCGTCTCCGCCACGGTCAATTACGCCACCGAGAAGGCGCAGGTCGACTTCCCCACCGCGGTCTCGGTGGAAGACCTCGTCGGCGTCGTCGAGTCCGCCGGCTACACGGCCCAGCCGCCCAAGCCCGACGAAGACGCGGAGCAGACCGGCTCCCTGAGAACCCGCCTCGTGGTTTCCGCCGTGCTCGCCGTGCCGGTGATCGTGCTGGCGATGGTCCCGGCCTGGCAGTTCACCTACTGGCAGTGGGTCTCGCTGGCCTTGGCCGCGCCCGTCGTCACCTGGGGCGCGTGGCCGTTCCACCGCCCCGCCTGGACGAACCTCCGCCATGGCGCCGCCACCATGGACACCCTGATCTCGCTCGGCGTCGTCGCCGCCACGCTCTGGTCGCTGTACGCGCTGCTGTTCGGCACCGCCGGGACACCCGGCATGCGCCACGGCTTCGAGCTGACCATGGAACGCGGGCACGGCGCGGGCAACGTCTACCTCGAGGTCGCCGCCGGGGTGACCACGTTCCTCCTCGCGGGCCGCTACTTCGAGGCCCGGTCCAAGCGCCGCTCCGGCGCCGCGCTGCGGGCCCTGCTCGAACTCGGCGCGAAGGACGTCGCGCTCCTCAAGGACGGCATCGAGAGCCGTGTCCCGATCGGCGAGCTGAGGACGGGCGACGAGTTCGTCGTGCGGCCGGGAGAGAAGGTCGCCACCGACGGGGTGGTGACCGACGGTGGCTCGGCCGTCGACCTGAGCATGCTGACGGGTGAAGCCGTCCCGGTCGAGGTGGTGGCCGGGGACGCCGTCGTCGGCGGAACGGTCAACGCGAGCGGCAGGCTCGTCGTCCGCGCCACCCGGATCGGCGCCGACACGCAGCTCGCGCAGATGGCGCGGCTGGTCGAGGACGCGCAGAACGGCAAGGCGCGGGTCCAGCGCCTCGCCGACCGGGTGTCGGCCGTGTTCGTCCCGGTGGTGATCGCCCTCGCGGTCGGCACGCTCGGCTTTTGGCTCGGCGCGGGCAGCGGGGCCGACGCCGCCTTCACCGCCGCCGTCGCGGTCCTGATCATCGCCTGCCCCTGCGCGCTCGGGCTGGCCACGCCGACGGCGCTGCTGGTCGGCACCGGCCGCGGCGCGCAGCTGGGCATCCTCATCAAGGGCCCGGAGGTGCTCGAGTCCACTCGCGCGGTCGACACCGTCGTGCTGGACAAGACCGGCACGGTGACCGCGGGGAAGATGAGTCTCACGGACCTGTTCGGCGAGGACGAGACCGAGGTCCTGCGCCTGGCCGCGGCGGTCGAGCACCATTCCGAGCATCCGATCGCCCGCGCCATCGTCGCGGCCGCCGAGGAGAGGCTGGGCGAGCTGCCGCAGGCCGGTGGGTTCCGCAACGTCGAGGGCCTGGGTGTCGTCGGCGAGGTCGAGGGCAAGACCGTCCTGGCCGGCCGGTCCGCCCTCCTCGACCAGCACGGCATCGCCGTCGGCGACGAGTTCGCCCAGGTCAAGAAGGTCGCCGAGGAACGCGGCGCGACCGCCGTCGTCGTCGCCTGGGACGGCGAGACACGCGGGGTGGTGGTCGTCGCCGACACGGTCAAGCCGACTTCGGCCGAGGCCGTGGCCGGGTTGAAGGCGCTCGGGCTCCGGCCGGTCCTGCTGACCGGCGACAACGCCGGTTCCGCGGCGGCCGTCGCCGCCGAAGTGGGGATCGACGAGGTCATCGCGGAGGTGCTGCCGGCCGGCAAGGTCGACGTCGTCAAGCGGCTGCAAGCCGAAGGCCGGGTGGTCGCCATGGTCGGCGACGGCGTCAACGACGCGGCCGCGCTCGCGCAGGCCGACCTCGGTCTCTCGATGGGGACCGGGACCGACGCCGCGATCGAAGCGGGCGACCTCACCCTGGTGCGCGGCGACCTGCGCGCGGCCGTGGACGCCATCCGGCTCGCCCGCCGCACGCTCGGCACGATCAAGGGCAACCTGTTCTGGGCGTTCGCCTACAACGTCGCCGCGCTGCCACTGGCCGCGCTCGGCCTGCTCAACCCCATGATCGCCGGGGCCGCGATGGCGTTCTCCTCGGTGTTCGTCGTCACCAACAGCCTGCGGTTGCGACGGTTCAGGACCGGACCAGCCGGGCGATGGCGTCGGACGCCTCCCGGACCTTGAGGTCGGCCTCTTCACCGCCCGCGGCCGCGGCGTGGACCACACAGGTGGCGAGGTGCTCGTCCAGCAGTTCGAGGGAGAACGACTGCAGCGCCTTCGTGGCCGCGGACACCTGGGTCAGGATGTCGATGCAGTACTTGTCCTCTTCCACCATCCGCTGCAAACCGCGGATCTGCCCCTCGATCCGGCGCAGGCGCTTGAGGTAGGCCTCCCGCTCGGTGCCGTAGCCCGTCATTCCCGCACCCGTTCTCTCGTCGTTCCCTGTCGTGGTCCCACTATACCCACCCCACGTATGTGCCGGACGGAGCCGAATTCGCGGGTGCCAGGATGTCGAGAACGATCCGGCCGCTCCGACTCCTGCGTGAGTGGCCGGGCACCGGCCGCGCGACCAGGAGGAACACCGATGAAGTACATGATCATGATCACGATGAACCCCACCGCCTGGGACGCCCTCCCCGAAGAGGAGCGCGACGAGGTGGTCGCCCGCATCGACCCCTTCATGAAGAAGCTCACCGAGAGCGGCGAACTGCTCGGGACGCAGGCGCTGGCGGAGCCGAAGGAAAGCACGGTGGTCCGGGTGCGTGACGGCGTCCCGGTGGTCACCGACGGCCCGTTCGCGGAGTCGAAGGAGTACCTGGCCGGCTTCTACCTGGTCGAATGCGACAGCAAGGAGCGGGCGATCGAGATCGCGGGCCAGATCCCGGACGCGCATGTCAACGCGATGGAGATCCGGCCGGTGGTCTTCTCGTCCGGCGACAACGCTTAGTCAGGTGGCGGCGGCTTCGGTGCCGGTGCGGGCTTCGGGCCTGCTCCGGCGCTGAACGGGCACTTCCGGTTTCGGTGAGTCCGGTACGGCCAGCACCACGCCGGCTTCGGTGAGCAGTTCGCGGCAGCCGGCCAGCTGTTTCAGCACGTCGTCGCGCAGGCGGAGGGCCACATCGGCCTTCTGCCGCGCTTCGGCGACCAGGCGCTCGGCCTCTTCGGCGGCGTCGTCGAGCAGTTTCCGCGCCTTCGCCTGCGCGGCTTCGTCCCGCGCGGCGAGCGCGCGCATCGCCTCCGCGCGGCGCAGCGTCATGGCGCGCTCGAAGTCTTCGGCGACCCGCTTCCGTTCTTCTTCGGCCTTCGCGGCTTCTTCGGCGGCTCGCGCGGCGATGTCGTCGGCTTCCTCGCGGGTGAGTTCGAGCATCCGGCGCGAGCGCTCCTGCAACGCGTCCGGTGCGATCGGCACGCGGCTGATCCGGTCGACGCTGGCCTTCAGTTCGCGATTTTCCTCTTGTGTGGCGGCGAGCTCGCCGGCGAGAACTTGCCCACGGCGGATCGCCTCGTCGCGTTCGGCTTCCACTCGTCGTAGTTCGGCTTCCACCTCGCGGACGAATTCCCGGACCTGCGCGCGATTGAAACCGCGCCACGCCAGATCGAAGCCGGGCATCTCCATTGGTCACCTCCACAGTGGTCGATGTGTCGCCGTTGGGCGCTTTTCTTTGCCACACGGGGCTTTCAACGACCAGTGTGCCTGAAGGCGCGACGACACGCGCCACGGGTGGGTGGTCTTTGCGGTGAACGGTCCGCCGCAAGCGGGAAGAAGGGTGAAGCTCCCCGGCGATGGGAGAATGGACGACCATCGCATACCCCACGGGAGGTGGCCGCGTGACGAGCAGCCGAATTCGGGTCCCTGGCTGGAATACGGCGACAGCGGCCGAAGGATATCGGCAGGTCAGGGAGAACATCGCGATCTTGGTCACCGATCACGCGGGGGCGGGGGAGCGGGCCGTCCCCGCCTGTCCACAGTGGACCGTGCGCGATCTGATCGCGCATCTGACCGAGATCTGCGATCGGGTGATCACCCGGTTCGGCGGTGAGGCCTGCCCGATTCCGGAGTCGGCCTCGGCCGTCGAATTGCTGAAACTCTGGCTCGAACGCGGTCCCGAGGCCGACACCCTCCTCGCCGCCGACGGCGACGGGAAGAGCCGTGGCGACATCATGGTGATGGACGCCTTCACCCACGAGCTCGACATCCGGTACGCGCTCGGCGCTCCGCCGCCCGAAGCGCACGCGGCCTGGCTTCGGGGATTCGAAGTGCTCGTCAGCGGGCTCGGCGCCTCGCTGGGCAGGCACGGGCTGCCGGGGCTGCGGATCGAGACCGAGGGCGCGACCTGGATCGCCGGCACCGAACCGGTCGCCGCGGTGCTCTCGGGCGCGCCCGCGGACCTGTACCGGACGCTCGCCGGGCGCCGGAGCCCGGCCCAGATCACCGCCATGGACTGGCTGGGCGATCCCGGGCCGTGGCTCCGGGCCTTCACCTGGGGACCGTTCACCCCGCCGGAAGCGGAGATCGAACGGTGATCAGCCGGCCGGGGACATCGAGGACAGCGCCGCGGCCAGCGCGAGCACCACGGCCACGATCAGCACCTCGACCCCGACGCTGACCCGCAGTTTCCGCAGGTCGGCGGTCACCACTCCGGTGCCGCCGCGCCCGGAGATCCCGCGCCGGACGGCGGTGCGGCTCAGGTTCGCCACCAGCAGCAACGCGGCGAACCCGGTGAGCTTCAGCACGAAGACGATGCCGTACGCCGACGTCCAGAGCGCCTCCACCGAGGGGACGAGCCGGAAGCCCAGGTAGGCACCGCTGACCACCATGATCACGATCGACCGGGTGGCGATCGGGTGGAACCGCGCCAGCGCGGGCTCGGCCTCCGACGCCGAATACCGGCCGCGCAGGAGCACGGCCAGCTGGATCAGCCCGCCCACCCAGACGGCCATCGCGCCGAAATGCGCGAGGTCCGCGCTGACCGAGAGGAACATGATCTTGTCGGCCACCGCGTGCCCGGTCGCGGAGAAACTCAGCATCACGATGAACCCGGCCGCGATGCCGAGGTTCTCGTAGCGCGACCGCAGCCGGTCCGGCAGGTCGCCGGCCAGCAGCCGCCGCACGATCACGGCGAGCGCGACGATCGCTGCCAGGCGCAGGAGCAGGAGTTTCCCGTACGCCACCCGCAGGGTCGCCTCGATCAGCGCGCCGTCGAAGACCGCGCCCACCCCGCGCCCCGCGACGTACGGGCCTTGCAGCAGGAACCCGGCCACGGCCGTCACACCGGAGAGCCACAGGCCGGCGGTGATCAGCTTCCGTGCCGCCGGGTCCGCCCGGCCGCCCGGACGGCAGACCACCAGGAACACCAGCCCGCCGAGCAGCGCGACCCCGCCGAAGGATCCCCAGCGGAACGTGGTGAACAGCGCGTCGGTCACCGGGTCGGTCCCGGTGGAGGCGGACACCGCGCCCGCCGACGTGATCAGGGGGCCGGTGCCGATCACGAACGCGATCGTGCCGCGTACCGGATGCGAGTCGGTCGAGACGAAGGCGTACTCGACGAGATAGCTGCCGTCGGGAAGGTCCGGTTCGAGCGCGACGGCGACCTCTTCGGCGACTTCACCGGGTTGGAACACCGGGCCGGACACCACGTCGGTGCCCTGTTGATCGACGACCTTGATCGAGTTCGGCTGGATGCCGATGTTCTCCGACAGGGTGATCGAGACCCGCGCCGGCGCCGAGGTGAGCCGGGCGCCGTCGGCGGGGTTCGAGGAGAGGAGCTCGACGTGGGCCGAGGCCGGGGCCGCGGTGAGGACCGCGACCCCGAACCACGCCGCCACGAGGGCCAGGAGTGCGCAGAGTCTCCCGGTCACGACGCCGCGGTCGCCAGCTCACGCCGGCTGACGGGCGAGCACGTGCAGCCGGTCAGCTCCCGCTCGGCGGCGGAGGCCTTCCGGTGCACGAGCATCGCGATGATCATCGGGATGGTGACGATCGTGTTGTAGAACAGGTGCAGTTCCACGCGCGGGATGAACAGCTGGATGATGCTGCTCGGCGCGGTGCCGCCGCCGAGCCGCCAGCCGGTCTGCGCCTGGATCAGCAGGAGCAGATGCTCGATGTGGTGCCAGAACTGCAGGCCGAGCGCCAGGTTCCACCACTGCCGCGAGCGGCCGGCGAAACCCTTGCGCAGGGCGAACAGGAAGATCAGCATGACGATGGCGTAGCCGTAGTGCAGCCATTCGGAGCTGATCAGCTTGGGGAACGGGATCCCGAGCACACCGCGGGCGTCCGGGGTCTTCCAGCCGAGCGCGTAGATCTGGAAGGCCTGCACGAGGTGCTCCGCCCAGTGGGCCACGACGACCACCGCGAAGGTGAGGAGCGCCGCGCGGTGGTACTTCCCGTTGAGCGAGGCGAGCAGACCCGGACGAGGCGAATCGAGTGCGGCCATGAAAGGGCTCCTAGGGCGAAAGACCGACCGGTGACGGATGTCGACGATATCCCGCGTTCCGAGGATTTCCGTTACTCCGGATTGCTGATCCGACCAGCGGTGTTACGCCGGATGGATCAGCGGACGACGATTCCGTCGGACATTTTCGGAGCGGCGGGAATGTGGAACAATTCCGTGAACAGCTCCAGATATTCGAAGTCGCCCTCGATGCGGATCTTCCCGGTCCGCGTCGCGTCGGCGGCGGCGAGATCCCCGCTCAGCAGGTCCTTGATGAACGGGCCCAGCGGTTCGATGACCGCGTCGGCGCCGGGGTGCGCGCCCTCCGCGACCTTGAGCGCGCCGTCCTCGACGATCGCGTGCAGGACCATCTCGCCCGGGTAGCGCAGCTCGTAGGTCACCTGGACGCCCTTGGCCTTTTCACTCCGGAAGGTCGTGTACAGCGAAAGGATCGCCGAATCCAGGGTGAAGACGTCCTCGGCGGCGGGCTGCCCGAGCGATCGCGCCCCCCAGAGCCCGAGGTCCAGCACGATCTGGTCGAGTTCGCTGCCGTATTCGGTGAGTTCGTAGACCACCGCGGCGTCGAGCTGGGGGAGCAGGCGGCGGCGGAGCACACCGGACTGCTCGAGTTCGTTGAGCCGCGCGGACAGCGTGCTCGCCGGGATCTTCGGCAGACCCGCCTGCAGTTCGGTGAACCGCTTCGGGCCGAGGACGAGGTCGCGGACGATCAGCAGCGACCAGCGTTCGCCGATGATCTCCAGCGCGCGGGCCAGCCCGCAGAACTGTCCATAGGTACGACTGCTCATCCGTCGATCCTCACTTTCGTTTCCGTGGCGGGGTTCACGCGGGTTCACCTTCGGAAAGCAGGTCGTGGTGCAGGACCTGCAGTTCGTCACAGGGTTCCACGCCCAGTTCGTTGTTGAGTCTCGCCCGCACCTGACGGTACGTGGCGAGCGCGTCGGAGCGGCGCCCGCTGCGGCCGAGCACGCGGATCAGCTGCCCGTGCAGGGCCTCGTCGAGCGGGTTCGCGGTGACCAGGGAACGCAGTTCGCCGATCAGCTCGTGCCGCATCCCGGCCGCGATGTCCGCCTCGATCCGCAGGTGCAGCGTGCTGCGCCGCTGCTCGACGAGGTCGACCGCGTACGCCGACAGCACCGGTCCACAGTGGACGTTCGCGAGCGGCGGGCCGGACCACAGGTCGAGCGCGGACCGGAAGGCCTTCGCCGCTTCGGTGTGCTCGCCGCGCAGGTGCAGCTCCCGGCCCTTGTGCTGCAACTCCTGGAACTCGAAGACGTCCACCTGCTCCGGCGCGATGCGGAACACGTACCCCGGCGGTTTCGTCGCCAGCATGGTCTCGCCGTACGGGGCCAGCTCGTTCTCGTCGATGCACTTGCGCAGCTGGTAGACGTAGGTGTGCATGGTGGTGCGGACGCTGCGCGGCGGGTCGTTGGCCCACAGTTCCTGCACGATCGTGTCGATGTGCACGATCTTCCCCGGGCTCATGACCAGCATGGCGAGCACCTGCAGCAGCTTCGGCGTCGTCGGCGCGTAGTCGATCCCGTCCCGCACGAGTTCGAGCGGGCCGAGCAGGCTGAAGCGGACGGGGCTTGCGGACGCGGCCGGAATCGGGTTGGGTGCCGAGCCGTGGTGCTTGTCCGCTACTCGTGATCCGGTGTACATCGCAAGCGCCCTCCAGCTCGATACGCGTCGTGACCTGAATCCCAGTGCTTCGACAGTGACAGAGCGGCCGGTCGCCGGGCCAGTGAGCCGTCCACCAGGGCCCGCATGCGTGTCTCCCGGAAGAACATGGGTTTTTCACATCCGACGCGTGAATCGCACACTGGCCGCTCACCGGCCCCACACAGCAGGATTCGAGAATCGAACCGACCTACTGGGGGTCATCATGCGCGAGGCATCGACCACACCCACCTCGATCGGCGGACTGGGATTCAAGCGGCATCTGCGTGCGGAGATCAGCGAGGGCAACGGTGCCTACCTGTTCTCCGAACAGGGGGTCATCGCCATCCGCGGCGCACAGGTCGCGTCGGTGGCGGCCCTGCTCGACGGCACCCGTGACCTCGACGGGCTCCTGTCCGCCTGCCCGGAGGGGATGAACGCCGAACAGGTCACCGGCGTGGTGGCCCGGCTGGTCGAGGCCGGTCTGGTGACCGTCCGCGTCCCGGACGAGTTCAGCGGGGACGAGCGCGCGCTCGCGTACTGGGACGCGTGCGGGCTCGACGCGTCCGCGGTGGCCTGCCGTCAGAAGCCGGCGACGGCGAGCCTGACCGCGATCGGCCGCGGCGTCGATACGTCGCAGGTGGCTAACGCGCTGGCCGCGAGCGGGATCGAAGTGGTCGAGACGGCGTCCGAGCTGGCCATCGTGCTGTGCGACGACTACCTCGACCCGAGGCTGGCCGGGATCGACGCCGAGCACCGGCGCACCGGGCGGCCCTGGCTGCTGGCACGGCCTTCGGGATCCCAAGTGTGGATCGGGCCGATCATGCAGCCCGGCCGGTCCGGCTGCTGGCACTGCCTGACGAACCGGTTGTGGGGGCACCGGCACGCCGAGGCCTGTGTGCAGGAGGTGCTGGGGCACGACGGTCCCGCGTCGTTCCCGATGCCCGCCGTGCCGCCGCTGACCGCGGCCGCGTCGCACCTGATCTCGCTCGAAGCGTCCAAATGGCTGGCAGGGCACCGCTATCCGGGGCAGCAGGCCGTGTGGATCCTCGACACCCTCGACCTGCAGGGGCGGCTGCACGAACTGCGGCGCCGCCCGCAATGCCCCGAATGCGGTGACGAAGGCATCGTCGCCGCGCAGACGGCCGAACCGGTCGTGCTGCGGGAGGCGAAGAAGGCGACGTCGGGCGGTGGCGGGCACCGGACGCTCACCCCGGTCGAGGTGCTCGACCGCTACGGCCATCTGGTCAGCCCGGTCACCGGCATCGTCAAGGAGATCGCCCGCGACCCGAGGGCGCCCGCGTTCGTGAACGCGTACCGCTCAGGGCTGAACGTCGCCCGCCGTGTGCGCGGCGAGGCGGGATTGCAGGCCGGGCTGCGCGGGGACAACGGCGGCAAGGGCGCGAGCCCGATCGACGCCGAGGTCGGCGCGCTGTGCGAGGCGATCGAACGGTTCTCGGCGAACTACCAGGGCGACGAACTGCGGATCCGCGACACCTTCCGCGCGCTCGGTGACGACGCCGTCCACCCGAACACGTGCATGCTCTTCGACGAGCGCCAGTACGAAACGCGCGTCGACTGGAACGCCAGGCACGCGAACTTCCAGCACGTCCCCGACCGGTTCGACACCGAGGCGGCCGTCGACTGGACACCGCTGTGGTCGCTCTCGCAGCAGCGGCGGAAGCTGATGCCGACGGCGTACCTCTACTACGGGGTGCCGCCGGAGTGCGGGCTCACCGGGATGCGCGCGGACTCCAACGGCTGCGCGGCCGGCAGCAGCGTCGAGGACGCGATCCTGCAGGGCCTGCTCGAACTCGTGGAACGCGACGCCGTCGCGATGTGGTGGTACAACCGGCTTCCCGTGCCCGGCGTCGACATCGCGTCGTTCGACGACCCGTGGGCCGAGGAGATGGTCGGCCAGTACGCGCGGGCAGGCCGGGAGCTGTGGGTGCTCGACCTGACCGCGGACCTCGGTGTGCCGGTGATGGTCGCGCTGTCCAGGAGTATCGCCGGGCCGCGCGAGAACGTCATGATGGGCTTCGGCGCCCACCTGGACCCCAGGACGGCGTTGCGGAGGGCGGTCAGCGAGCTCAACCAGATGATCCCGGCGGTGCTCGCGAACGACGTCGAACTCGACGATCCCGACGCGTCGGCGTGGCTCAAGTACGCGACCGTCGGGAACCAGCCGTATCTGCTGCCGGCGCCGGGGCGGTCGGCGAAACGCGCCGCGGACTTCAAGTTCGTCCGGCGGCCCGATGTCCGTGACGACGTGGAGTGCTTGGTCCGCAAGCTTTCCGCGCTGGGAATGGAGACGCTCGTGCTGGACCAGACCAGACCCGACATCGACCTCCCGGTGGTCCGGGTGGTCGTTCCGGGGCTGCGCCCGTTCTGGAGCCGCTTCGCCCCCGGGCGCCTGTTCGACGTGCCGGTGCGGCTGGGCAGGCTCGCCGAGCCGACTCCCTACGACCGGCTCAACCCATTCCCCATGTTCTTATAGAGCGCTCTGGAGCAACCGTTGACGACAGATCCCCCCGGCGGAGTGGCCGAAACGATCCCCTTGTGGTCGCTCACCGACGACAGCCTTGTCGAGATCGGTGAGGACGGCTCGCTGGTGGTCGTCACCCGCTGGGGCGAGTACGAGTTCGACCGCGCGGAACCGCTGGTGCTGGAATCGTTGCGGCGGATGGCGTTGGGGCCGGTCTCGCTGGCGAACGTGACGTCTTCGTGGGAGCCCTTCGAACGGGAGCCCGACCTCGAAGGCGAACTGAGCTGGACGGCCGAAGGCGCCGACGCGTTGCGGCAGGTACTCAAGGAACTCGGTGGTTCCGTGGTGCGCTCACTCGGGCTCGCCGACGGCAGGGGACCGCTGCTGTCGGTGATACCGGTCGTGCTCGCCCCGGTGTTCGCGCCGGTGGAGATCCCGCCCACGCGCCCGATCCGGTTGTCCCGCTTCAGTTCCCTGCGGTCCGACGCGGACGGGATGGGGCTGGAGTCGCCGTCCGCGCGCTACCGCGTGGTGCTGTCCCAGCCGTGGGCGGTGCATGTCGCGGCGACACTGGCGACGGCGAAATCGGTCCGGGACATCGTGTCCACCACCGGGATCGACGCCTCGGTGGCCGGCGCGATCGTGTCCTATCTGGTCGCCGCGGGTGTCGTCCAGGTGGCGGGCGAAGACGGCCGGTTCGCCGAGGACGACGATCCCGAACTGAGCCTGTGGTCGCCGGACGAACTCTCGTTCCACACCACCAGCCGCACCTGGCGGCCCGGCGGCCCGGCGGATCTGCCCGGTCTCGGGAAACCGCCGGTGGTCAAGGCCGCCACCGGCGAGGGGCCGGTCCACCCGCTGTACCGGCCGGATCTGGCCGACCGCGCGGTGACCGACCCGACGCTGACGACGTTGCTGGAGAACGACCACACCTGCCCCGAATTCACCGAGGGTGTGCTGACCGCCGAGCAGATCGGCGAGTTCCTGTTCCGTGGCGCGAGAATCCGGTCCATCGGGCCCGCGCACCTGCCGAACGGGCCCGCGCACAGTGCTTCGCAGCGGCCGTACTTCAGCGTCGCCTGCCTGTACGAACTCGAGTTGTACGTCTCCGTCAACCGTTGCTCGGGGCTGGATCGCGGGATCTACCACTACGACCCGCTGGAGCACCGGCTCGCCCTGGTGAACGCCGACGAGGCCGACCTCGACGCGATGCTCGACATGGCGATGATCGGTGGCGGCAACCATCGGCGGCCCTCGGCGCTGATCACCGTGACCGCGCGGATGCCGCGGATGGCGTCCGTCCTCGGTGGCGGCGCGTACGCCACCACGCTGGCGCACGTCGGTGCGCTGCAACAGACGCTGTACCTCGTCGCTCGAGCCATGGGGCTGGCCGCGCACGCCGTCCCGGTGGACGCCGGCGACCGCGTCGATCGCGCGCTGAAGCTCGACTGGCCCGCCGAGGTCAGCGTCGGCGAGTGCGTCCTCGACCTCCCGGTCTGACCCTTCGTGCACCCGCGCGTGACTCGCGTGATTGGAGACGTGACTCGCGTGATTGGGCGCGAAACTCGATGATCGCCCTCTGATCACGCGAGTTCCGTGCCCAATCACGCGTGTCACGCCCTGGATCACGCGAGTTCGGCCTTGCGGATCTCGATCGCTCGTCGAGTGCACTGAAATCGACACCGCGTTTGCTGGCGTACAGAGGAAAAGCGACAGCGAATCCGAGGTTGGTCTGATGCAGCTACGAACAGTCGCCATGGCGGCGAACGAGAAAGGCGTCACCGAACCCGGTCGGCTCCCCGAGCCGGCGTCCCCCTTGCAACCTGCGGTGCTGCAGGCCATCTCATCGATGCACGCGAGGTACTTCGACCCGATCACCTTGGGCGACCTGGCATCGGAAGTCTTCGTCAGCCCGTTCCACTTCTCGCGGATCTTCACCAAGGCGACCGGGATCACCCCCGGCCGGTACCTCACCGCGATCCGGCTCTTCGAGGCGAAACGACTGCTGCTGACGACATCGCTGACGGTGTCGGACATCGTGTGCAGCGTCGGCTACAGCAGTGTCGGCACGTTCACCAGCCGCTTCACCCGTGCGGTCGGGATGACCCCGACCCAGTACCGCGATCCCGAGGTCGGCGAGCTGCTCGTCGCGCTGGCCCCGCATTTCCAGCGCCTCCCGACGCTGGAAGCGTTGCACAGTGCCGGAATGGGCAGCGCCACGATGCGCAGCGGCACCGGCACGATCAGCGTACGGGTCGAGACCCCGCGCGGGGCGGGCCCGGCGAGTGTCCTCATCGGACTGTTCGCCGAGTCGATCCCGCAGTGCGGCCCCGTCGCCTTCGGGGGCAGGGCGAACGTCCTGTCCGCGGACATCGAGATCCAGAACGTCCCTGAGGGACGATGGACCGTCATCGGGGTGGCCGAGCACGCCGCCGGGACCGCGGCCTCCTCGTTCTCCGTGGGCACGCTGCCCGGCCGCGTCGACATCACCCGGTACGGCAGGGTCCACCTGAGGATGCCGATGCGTGCCCCGCGGCCCACCGACGCGCCGATGGCGATCACCCTCGCCGGCGGTCCGAGCTCCGCCGGGAACCGGATGACCATGCCCGCTCCCGAGTACCTCCGCGCGGTGGCCTGACCGAGTTGTTCCCGCGGTCTCCCGATCCCGCAAACCGGGAGAACCGCGGGCGCAACCGTGGAGTGGTCGCGTGATCGGCACGCATGTGAGCCTTTAAGCAATCCGGAATTCGAATCCACCCGTTAGGGGGAGAGTGCGTTGGGCAATGGTTGGCGCACGATCAGACGTCGCATGATCACGCCGGACGTCTCCGAGACGTCACTGGACAAGCGCGGTTTCCACAAGAAGAGCCCGGCCGCTCAAGAATTGCTGGAGACCGTCGGTGAGAAGTTCCTGCTCGGCTACGCGCACGCGGTCGAAGCACGGTCCGTCGAACAGGCGGAAGAATGGCTCGAACAGATTCCGGTGAAATACCGCGGTTTCGCCTACGAAGGCGCGGGAATGGGTTACGGAATGCTGGACGGGCTGCCGGGCGGCGGCCGCCGCCACGTCGAACGGTTCCTCGACGGCCCCGGCGAGAAGCACGACTACATCATCTACGTCGGCGTCGGCTGGGCGATGGCGCGCCTGCCGCGCTTCCGCTGGCCGTCCGCCGAGGACTTCGACCCGTTGCTGCGCTGGCTGGTGCTCGACGGCTACGGCTTCCACCAGGCCTACTTCAAGACGGCGAAATACGTCGACGGGCAGTTCCAGGACCCGGACTTCTCCTGGCCGCCCGGGAACGACGGCTACGCGCTGCGGGCGATCGACCAGGGCATCGGGCGGGCGCTGTGGTTCATCTGCGGCACCGACGTCGACCTGGTCGCCGACACGGTCGCGCGGTTCCCGGAACGGCGGCACGGAGACCTGTACGCCGGTATCGGGCTCGCCTCGACCTACGCGTGCGGTGTCACCGGTGACGAACTGCTGAAGCTGGCCGAGTTCGCCGGTGAGCACCGCGGGAACCTCGCCCAGGGCAGCGCTTTCGCCGCCGAAGCCCGCGTCCGCGCCGGGCTGCTGATCCCCGAGACCGAGGTCGCCACGCGGGCGATCTGCGGGCTGCCGGCCGAGCGGGCCGCGGCCATCACCCAGGAGGTGCGCCCGGCGACCGTGGTCGACGGCGAACTCCCGGCATTCGAAACCTGGCGACAGCGCATCGCCGAAGCGATTCTTTCTGGAGGTGCAGGGAAATGACCGCGACCTTGGGCTGGCTCCGCAAGCAGCTTGCGGGCATCGTGGCGCTGGTGCTGATGGCGGGACTGTTCGTGGTGGCGCAGCTGCCCACCGTCTCGACCGCCGAAGCCGACACCATGGCTTCGAAGTACGCGTTCGAGCCGCTGACGATCGCCTTGCCGGAAGCGGCGAAGAGCCAGTCGATCCGGACGGTGAACAAGGAGTACGAGCACATCCGCGCCTGGATCTCCTCGGTCGGCGCCGCGATCGCGGTGAACGACCTCGACGGCGACAAGCTCGCGAACGACCTGTGCTTCGTCGATCCGCGCAGCGACCAGGTCGTCATCACCCCGACGCCGGGCAAGGGCGGCGACCGCTACGCGCCGTTCGCGCTCGACGCGGCACCGTTGCCGATGGGCAAGTACATCGCGCCCATGGGCTGTGTCCCCGCGGACTACAACGAGGACGGCCGGGTCGACCTGCTGGCCTACTACTGGGGCCGCACGCCGATCCTGTTCCTCTCGAAGCCGGGCGCCACGAAGCTGGAGCCGAAGGCCTACGAGCCGGTGGAACTGGTGCCGGGCAACAACTCCAAGAACGGCGAGTACTCCGGTCCACTGTGGAACACCAACGCCGCCTCCGTCGGTGACTTCGACGGCGACGGCCACCAGGACATCTTCATCGGCAACTACTTCCCCGACAGCGCGGTGCTGGACGACCGCGTCTCCGGCGGGGTCGAGATGAACAAGTCGATGTCGCACGCCGACAACGCCGGCGGCAAGTACATCCTGAGGTTCACCGGCGCCACGCAGGGCGCGAAGCCGAGCGCGACGTTCGCCCTCGACGACAAGGCCATCCCGGCCGACTCCCAGGGCGGCTGGTCGCTGGCGGCCAGCGCCACCGACGTCGACGGGGACAACCTGCCCGAGCTCTACATCGGCAACGACTTCGGCCACGACCGCCTGCTGTACAACAAGTCCCGCCCCGGTCACGTCGAATTCGCCGAGGTGAAGGGCATCCGCGGGCCCAACGAGCCGAAGTCCAAGGTGATCGGCAACGACTCCTTCAAGGGCATGGGCGTCGACTTCGCCGACCTCGACCACGACGGTCTCTACGACCTGTACGTCAGCAACATCACGACCTCCTGGGGTATCGAGGAAAGCCACTTCCAGTTCATGAACACCGCCAAGGACACCGCGGATCTGCGTGGCCGTCTGCAGGGCGGCGAGGCGCCGTGGGTGGACCGCAGCGCGCAGGCCGGCACCGCCTGGTCCGGCTGGGGCTGGGACGTCAAGATCGCCGACTACGACAACAGCGGCGAATCGGTGATCACCCAGGCGACCGGGTTCGTCAAGGGCGACGTCAACCGCTGGCCGCAGCTGCAGGAGCTGGCGACGTCGAACGACGAACTGCTGAAGCACCCGTACTTCTGGCCGAACATGGTCGCCGGTGACGACGTCGGTGGCGACCACACGCTGCACTTCTGGGCCAAGAGCTCCGACGGCCGCTACACCGACCTGGCCCCGCGCCTCGGTCTCGCGGTCCCGGTGCCCACCCGCGGTATCGCCACCGGTGACGCCGACGGCGACGGCAAGCTCGACTTCGCCGTGGCCCGCCAGTGGGAACAGCCGATCTTCTACCGCAACGTCAGCCCCGGCACCGGGTCCTACCTGAACCTGAAGCTGGTACACGACAAGGCTTCGGCGGACGGTCCGCTCAAGGCGGCCGGTACCGCGGCGATCGGCGCGCAGGTCACCGTCGTCACCCCCGACGGCAAGAAGTACATGGACCGCGTCGACGGCGGCAGCGGCCACTCCGGCAAGCGCAGCCACGAGATCCAGATCGGGCTGGGCAAGGTCACCGGGCCGGTGAAGGTCTGCCTGCAGTGGCGCGACCTGACCGGGCAGATCCGCACGCAGGAAGTCCAGCTGACCCCGGGCGACCACACGTTCCAGCTCGGCGCTCAGGCTAAGGAGAAATGACCGTCATGGCTGAGCAGACACTCACCGCACCGAAGAGCAACAAGACGATCACGGCGCTGCGCCGGTTCGCGATCTCGATCACCATCTTCAACATCATCGGCTACACCGTGCTCGGTTTCGAGCAGCCCTACACTTATCCGTTCATCGCGCTGGCCACGGCGTACGCCACGGAAATCCTGCTGGAGATCATCGGGGCCCGCGCACAGGGGCGCGGCGTCCGCTTCCGGGGCAACGGGTTCAAGGGACTGGTGGAGTTCCTCTTCCCCGCGCATATCACCGGTCTCGCGCTGAACATGCTCACCTACGTCAACGACCAGGTGCTGGTCATGATGTTCGGCGTCGTGGTCGCCGTCGGCGCCAAGTGGGTCCTGCAGGCCCCGGTGCGCGGCAGGCTCCGCCACTACATGAACCCGTCGAACTTCGGCATCACGATCATCCTGCTGGTGTTCCCCTGGGCGAGCATCGCCCCGCCGTATCACTTCACCGAGCAGGTCGACTCGTGGGTCGGCTGGCTGATCGTCGGCATCATCATCGTCTCCGGCACCGTGCTCAACGCGATGCTGACCCAGCGCATGTGGCTGATCGGCGCCTGGCTGATCACCTTCGCGCTCCAGGCGATCATCCGTGGCCTGGTGTTCGACACCGCGATCCCGGGCGCGCTCGGGATGATGACCGGTGTGGCGTTCGTGCTCTACACGAACTACATGGTCACCGACCCGGGGACGACCCCGTCCAAGCCCGCGTCGCAGATCCTGTTCGGCTCGGGAGTGGCGCTGGCGTACGGGTTCTTCATGGTCGTGCACGTGGCTTACGGTCTGTTCCTCGCCACCGCGCTGGTCTGCCTCATCCGCGGGATGTTCCTGTGGGGCCTGCACTTCTCCAAGAAGGCCACCGAGAAATGGGAGGCCGAGCAGGCGAAGTCGGCCGAGATCACCTCCTTGCCGAAGCCGGCCGAGAAGCCGGAAACCGGGGCCGTGGCGGCATGACCCCCGGTGCGGAAAGCAGCCGGGCGGCGCGTCTCGCGCCGCCCGGCCCGCCGCGCCGGGCGACCTTCGGTCTGCTGAAGAAGCTCTTCACCGATCGGCTGGCGCTCATGTCGGACTCGGCGGAGGCACACGGGGACGTCGTCCGGATCGCGATCGGTCCCAAGACGATGTACCTGGTGAACCACCCCGAACTGGCGAAACACGTACTCGCGGACAACGCGGCCAACTACCACAAGGGAATCGGCCTCCAGGAGGCGAGACGGGCACTCGGCGACGGGTTGCTCACCAGTGACGGCGACGTCTGGAAGAAGCAGCGCCGGACCATCCAGCCGGTGTTCCAGCCCAAGCGGATCGCACGGCAGGCCTCGGTCGTCGCGAACGAGGTCGAAGGACTCGTGAAACGCTTGCGGGACACCGAGGGACCGGTGGAGATCCTGCACGAGATGACCGGGCTGACCCTCGGCGTGCTCGGCAAGACGCTGCTCGACGCGGACCTGGGCGGGTTCACCTCGCTGGGGCACTCGTTCGAGGCGGTGCAGGACCAGGCGATGTTCGAAGCGGTGACGCTGAGCATGGTCCCGCAGTGGGCGCCGCTGAAGAAACAGCTGCGGTTCCGGGAATCGCGGGACGACCTCCGCCGCATCGCCGACGAACTCGTCGAGCAGCGGCTGGCCAACCCGGTCGAGAACGGCGAGGACGTGCTTTCGCGCCTCATCGCCACCGACGGGACCCGTGGGCAGATGCGCGACGAGCTGATCACGCTGCTGCTGGCCGGGCACGAGACGACGGCGAGCACGCTGGGGTGGGCGTTCCATCTGCTCGACGAGCATCCGGAGATCGCGGCGAAACTGCGTGCCGAGGCCGACGCGGTACTGGGCGACCAGCTGCCGACGCACGAGGATCTGCATCGGCTGCCGTACACGGCGAGGGTCGTCGAAGAGGTCATGCGCCTGTACCCGCCGGTGTGGCTGCTGCCGAGGGTGGCGCAGGCCGACGACGAGATCGGCGGCTATCACATCCCCGCCGGATCCGACGTCGTCGTCGTGCCCTTCACCCTGCACCGGCATCCGGATTTCTGGCCGGAGCCGGAGAGGTTCGATCCGGACCGGTTCGACCCGGACCGGCCGAGCGGGCGGCCCCGCTACGCCTACATCCCGTTCGGCGCCGGGCCGCGGTTCTGCATCGGCAACAGCCTCGGCGTGATGGAGGCCGTCTTCGTGCTGACGATGGTCCTGCGCGACCTCGAACTCAGAAAGCTCCCGGGCTACGACGTGGTTCCCGAGGCGATGCTGTCGCTCCGGGTGCGCGGCGGGCTGCCGATGACCGTGCACACCAGGAACAGGAGGTAGGTTCCGTGGATTCGGACGAACAGGTCGAGGTGTCCACTTTGGAGGCCTACGCGGACACGATCGTGCCGGGGGAGAAGCGTTTCCCCGGCGACCACGCCATCGCCGGCGCTTCGCCGGGGCCGGGCGCGGTCGCGGCGGGCGCGCTCGAACTGCTGCACACCGAGGCGACCGGGGTGACCGTCGGGCTGCCCTATCTGGCGCAGTCCCTCAACGACCACGCGAAGGTCTACGCCAAGGAACACGACATCACGCTGGACGAGTCGCTGCCGGCGTTCGTCGCATTGTCCTTCGCGGACAGGACGGCGCTCGTGCGGTCGCTGACCGCGCCGGGACATCCGGAGAAGGACGGCTGGGTCAGCCTCGCCTTGTTCTGCAACATGTCCTTCGACAGCGCCGCGCACAAGCACACCGCCGAAGCCATCGCCGAGGGTCACCCCGGCCTGCTGGCGATGGGGTACACCGCGCCGGACGAAGACGGTCTGTGGCGGTTCCCCAAGTTCTCCTACCGCCGCGAGCTGGCCCGAGTCCACCCCGACACCACGCCTTCCGGGAGTCCCGCATGACCGCCTACGACAAGACCGACGTCGTCATCGTCGGCAGCGGGTTCGGTGGCTCCATCCCCGCCTACCACTTGGCCGCGGGCGGGGCGAAGGTCACCGTGCTGGAACGCGGGCCGTGGCTGGAGACGAAGGAGTTCGAGCACGACTATCTGCTCGGCTCGTCCTACACCCGGGCCTTCGATTTCGTCGTCGGCGACGGGATGAGCGTGCTCGGCGGGAACTGTGTCGGCGGCGGCAGCGTGGTGTACTTCGCCGCGATGCCCCGCGCGCCGAAGTTCGTGTTCGAACGGCACGGGAGCATCGGCCGTCGCATGTGGCCTTCGGTGCTGACGCGTGACACCCTGGAACCTTGGTACGATCGGGTTTCGGAGTCGCTTCCGGTGTCCACACAGGACTGGAACGACGTCTCGTACGCGGGCGGGCTGTGGGCGGCGTTCTGCAACCACTCCGGCCGGACCGCCAACCCCGCGCCGGTGGCGGTGGACAACGACCGCTGCGTGAACTGCAACTTCATGATGGCGGGCTGCCGGTTCGACGCGAAACGCTCGCTGCTGACCAACTACCTGCCCGCGGCGCTCGCGCACGGCGCGAAGATCCGGCCACTGCACGAGGTGCAGCGGATCGAGCGGATCGACGACGGCGACTACCGCGTGCACTTCAACATCGTCGACGACGAGGACTACCGGCTCCAGTCCGGCAGCGGGACGATCGACGCGAAGATCGTCATCATCGCCGCGGGCGCCGGCGCGACACCGGTGATCCTGCAGCGTTCGGAGGCGGCGCTGGGCACCATGCCGCACGCGGTCGGCCGGTACTTCTCGGGCAACGGGGAGCGGCTCAACACCGCGATCATCAACGAGGAGCGCGTGCGCGAGGTGCTCGGGCTGTCCCGTGAAGACGGGAAGGTCTACGAGGCCAACCACATCGGCAAGGGCCCGACCGTCGCGAACTGGGACAAGCTCGACGGCTCGCTGCCGGAGTACGAGCGGTATTCGCTGGAGCAGCTGTACTTCCCGCCCGGGCTCGGCACGATTCTCGCGCAGGTGCCCGACGGGGACGAGCCTCGCTGGTTCGGAGTGCAGAAGAAGGAGATCCTCAAGAAGTGGGCCTCCTGGCTGACCATCTTCCTGATGACCGAGGACGACAACGAGGGCGTCTTCGGCGCGCCGCCGCCCACCGGCAACGCCTACCGCATCTCGCAGCAGATGCTCGGCCGCGGTCCGCTGAAGTACGACCCGACGCCGAACACCCGGCACGGCTGGGCGCTGGCCGACGCGGAGTGCAAGGAGATCCTCGAGAAGGACGGCCTGGCGAAGGTGGCGCCGTGGACCAACGACGTCGTCGGCGCGTACACCGTGCACCCGCTGGCGTCGTGCCGGATCGGTGACGACCCGGCGACCTCGGCGCTGCACCCGAACCACGAACTCCGCGACCACCCCGGGATCTTCGTGACCGACAGCGCTTCCGTACCGGGCGCGCTGACGGTGAACCCGGCGATGACGATCGCGGCCCTGGCCGAGCGTTCGGTGCCGGGGATCGTGCGGGCGTTGCAGGCTCGCGGTGTCGACGTCACCTACGGCGCTCCCGCCCCGGACGGTTCGATCACGGGGCGGCGGGCCGTCGGCAAGCTGTCGCTGGTGGCCGGGAGCTGAGCGTGGCACCCGTGCTGGTGAAGCTCGCGCTGCGGCGCGCGGTGCGTGAAGCCCGGTACGTCCGGCCGGTGCCCTTCGGCCGGGCGACCGGGCTCGTGCGCGACGTCTACGGACGGCTGGAACGCGATTTCGGGATGCTGGCCCCGCCGGTCGCGGTGCATTCGCCGTCACCGCCGGTGCTCGCGGCGAGCTGGGTGATGCTGCGGGAATCGCTGGTGGCGGCGGGGGAGACGAGCCGGGCGGACCGGGAGATCGTCGCGACGGTGGTGTCGCGAGGGAACTCGTGTCCGTACTGTGTCGAGGTCCACGGGATGGCGCTGGACTCGCTCGGGCGCTCTGTGGAGGCCGCGGCGATCGCCTCGGGGCGGCCCGTGACGGATCCTCGTACGGGAATCCTTTCGGCGGGGGCCCGGGCGGAGCTGACCGCGGTCGCGTTCACGTTCCACTACCTGAACCGGGTGGTGAGCGTTTTCCTCGGGCCGTCACCGCTGCCGTCGTCCGTGCCGGATTCGGCGCGGGCGAAGGCGAAGGCCGTCTTGGGGCGGTTCCTTCGGCCGGTGACCGGGGCCGCGCCGGGGGAGTCGCTGGACCTGTTGCCGGTGGGCTCCCGGGATTTCGCCTGGGCCGCGGGCAATCCCGTGGTCGAGGACGCGTTCTCCCGCGCCGCGTCGGCGTTCGCCGCGTTGCCGGTGCCTTCGTCGGTGCGGGACGTCGTGGAGCGAGAACTGTCTACTTGGGACGGTGCGCCACCCGGGTTGAGCCGGTCCTGGGTGGAGGCCTTCGACGATCCCGCGGTCCGTTTGGCCTTGGTGGTCGCGAAGGCGCCTTATCAGGTGGACGACGCTTTGGTGGCGGCGGCGGGACTGGGAGACCGGGAACTGGTCGAGTTGGTGGGGTGGGCGGGTTTCACCGCCGCCGCCCGCGCTGTTTCGGTCGCCCCGCTTCCTGGTTAGTGCGGAGTACTGCCTGTTTATGACGCGAAAGCCACTTTCGCAACGTTCAACGTTGCGGAAGTGGCTTTCGCGTCGTCGGTGGGTGCCGGCGGAAAACGTGGTCGGCGCGGGTAAGTGACCGGTATGAAGGCTCCCTTCACCGCGTTAGACGCGGCGAAGGGAGCCTTCACCCCACCACCGACCAGGCCGCGGGACTCCGTTGACCGCCATCGCGAACGTGCCAGGGCCGGATCACTCGGGCGGATGACCGATCCCGGTCAACAACTTGAGAGAAGACTCCGCGTCCGCCCCCGGTTCATGCTTGACCGGACTGCGCGAACGGACGGCGGCCGCGTATCTGGGGACAGAACCGGCGCCGGGACCGGATTCCGTGACTTGAGTGGTTGAGAGCTAGGGGAGTGCGGTGGCATGAGCGTTGAGCGGATTTCGATTGTCGGTATCGGTCTCCGATACCCGGACGCCGGTTCCCCGGAAGAGCTGTGGGAGAACGTCCTCGCCGGCCGCCGGGCGTTCCGGAGGCTGCCCGACGAGCGGATGAACCGCGAGGATTACTACTCGCCCGACCCCAAGGCTCCGGACCGTTTCTACGCCCAGAAGGCCGCGGTCCTCCGCGACTACGAATTCGACCGGATCAAGTACAAGGTCGCGGGCAGCACGTTCCGTTCGACCGACACCACGCACTGGCTGGCCCTCGACGTCGCCGCGCAGGCGCTGGCCGACGCGGGCTTCCCCGAGGGCGAGGGGCTGCCGAAGCCCGCCACCGGCGTGGTCATCGGCAACAGCCTCACCGGCGAGTTCTCCCGTGCCAACATCATGCGGCTGCGCTGGCCGTACGTGCGCCGCACGGTGGCGGCGGCGCTCGCCGAGCGCGGCTGGGCCGACGGCGACACCGCCGAGTTCCTCCACGATCTCGAGGCGCAGTACAAGGCCCCCTTCCCGGAGATCGACGAGGACACGCTCGCGGGCGGGCTGGCGAACACGATCGCCGGCCGGGTCTGCAACTTCTTCGACTTCGGCGGCGGCGGGTTCACTGTGGACGGTGCCTGTTCGTCGTCGCTGCTTTCCGTGGTCACGGCGGCGAACGCGCTTTCGGAGGGCGACCTCGACGTCGCCATCGCGGGCGGTGTCGACTTGTCGATCGACCCGTTCGAGGTGATCGGGTTCGCCAAGACCGGCGCGCTCGCCAAACGCGAGATGAAGGTCTACGACGCCGATTCCAACGGGTTCTGGCCCGGCGAGGGGTCCGGCATGCTCGTGCTGATGCGCGAGGAGGACGCGATCGCGCAGGGCAAGCGGATCTACGCCACCATCGGCGGCTGGGGCGTCTCGTCCGACGGCAAGGGCGGCATCACCCGCCCCGAGGCCTCGGGGCACCGCCTCGCGCTCAAGCGGGCGTACGACAAGGCGGGGTACGGCGTCGAGACCGTTTCCTACTTCGAGGGCCACGGCACCGGGACCGCACTGGGCGACGCCACCGAAATCGAGGCGCTCTCCACCGCCCGCCGCGACGCCGATCCGCTCGCCGAGCGGGCCGCGCTGAGCACGATCAAGGGCAACATCGGCCACACCAAGGCCGCGGCCGGGGTCGCCGGGCTGATCAAGGCGACCTTGGCGGTGTACCACCAGGTCATCCCGCCCGCGACCGGCCATTTCGAACCGCACGAGTCGCTGGTCGGCGACTCGGCGCGGATGTACGTGCCCGCCGAGGCCGGGCTGTGGCCCTCGGACCAGCCGGTCCGCGCCGGTGTCTCCGCGATGGGGTTCGGCGGCATCAACTCGCACGTCACCGTCACCGAAGCGCCGGGCGCGGCCCGTCGCAAGGAGCTCGACGAGCGGACCAGGTCGCTGGTCGCCGGACGGCAGGACAGTGAACTGCTGCTCCTCGACGCCGACGACGCCGCGTCGTTGCGTGGCAAGGTGACCGGCCTGCTGGAGGTCGTCCCGAAGCTCTCGTTCGCGGAACTCGCGGACCTCGCGGGCACGCTTTCGGCCGAGCTGTCCGGGAAACCGGTCCGGGCGGCGGTCGTCGCGGCCGGACCGGACGACGCCGAGCGCAAACTGGCCAAACTCCTCGACCTTCTCGGTGAGGGGGAGCCGGAAGTCTTCTCCGCCAAGGAAGGCATCTTCGCCGGATCCCGCTCCCAGTCCCCGAAGATCGGGTTCCTGTTCCCCGGCCAGGGTTCCGGGCAGGGCAGGGTCGGCGCGCTGCGCAAACGCTTCGCGCACGCCGACGACATCTACCGCGCCGCGAACCTGTCCACCGGCGCCGACCAGGTCGCCACCGACGTCGCCCAGCCGCGCATCGTCACCGGTTCGCTGGCCGGGCTGCGGGTGCTGAAGAGCCTCGGCATCGAGGCGGCCACGGTCACGGGCCACAGCCTCGGCGAGCTCACCGCCCTGCACTGGGGCGGCGCGCTCACCGAACGCGAAGTGCTCAAACTGGCCAAGATCCGCGGCAAGGTGATGGCGACCGCCAGCGACGGGGACGGGGCCATGGCGGCGATCGCGGCCACGCCGAGTGTCGCCGAGGGCCTGGCCGAGGGCGAAGAGGTCGTCATCGCGGGCTACAACGCCCCCGAGCAGACTGTCCTTTCCGGACCGGCGGAGGCGATCGACCGCGTGGTCGCCCGTGCCCGCGCGGAAGGGGTCACCGCCGCCCGCATCAACGTCTCGCACGCCTTCCACTCGCCCGCGGTCGTCCCGGCCGCCGAGGCGATGACCGGGGAACTCGCCGCGATCGACTTCGCGCGGCTCGACCGGCCCGTCGTCTCCACGGTGACCGGTGACGTCCTGCACGCCGCCGAAGACCTGCGCGATCTGCTGCGCGACCAGGTGGTCCTGCCGGTCCGCTTCCGTGAGGCGGCCGCGAAGGTCGCCGAGCGCAGCGACCTGGTGATCGAGGTCGGCCCCGGCCGCGTGCTCACCGGCCTGCTCGGCACCATCGCGCCCGGTACCCCGGTGCTTTCGATCGACACCGACAGCCTGACGCTCGCGCCGGTGCTGAAGGTCGCCGGTGCCGCGTTCGCGTTCGGCGCGCAGCTGGAGACGTCCACGCTGTTCGACGGCCGGGTCGTGCGGGCCCTGCCCGCGGACGGCGAGTTCTCGTTCCTCGCCAGCCCGTGCGAGGCCGCGCCGTCCATCGGCGCCGTGCTGACCCGCGACCGAGTCGCCGAGCCCGCCGAGGCCGCCGCCGGAACGGCCTCGGAAAGCGGTGGCAGCAGCACCCTCGACCTGCTGCGCAAGCTCGCGTCCGAACGGGTCGAGCTGCCGCTCGAAGCGGTCACCGCCGACACGCATCCCCTCGACGATCTGCACCTTTCGTCGATCACCGTCGGCCAGCTGGTCAACGACGTGACCAGGGCGCTCGGCCGGCCGGCGCTGGAGGGTATGCCGAACTTCGCGACCGTGTGCCTCGGCGAACTCGCCGAGATGATCGACGAGCTCGCGCAGACCGCCAAACCCGCCGACAGCAACCAGGCCGAGGTCGCCGGCGTCGGCCCGTGGGTCCGGCCGTTCGCGGTGGAGTACGTCGTCGCGCCGAAGCCGTCGCCCGATCTCGCCACGGGTATCTCCACCGCGGAGTGGACGGCGTTCGCCCCGGCCGGTCACCCACTGGCGGAGCCGCTGCGCGCGGCATTGGCCACGGCGGGCGTCGGCGACGGTGTCCTCCTCTGCCTGAACGCCGACAGCGCTTCCGGCGACGTCGGCCTGTTCCTGGACGCGGGCCGCGCGGTGCTGGCCGCGCCCAACGGCACGCGGTTCGTCGTGGTGCAGCACGGTCTCGGCGCCTCGGGGCTGGCGAAGACGCTCCGGCTGGAGGACCCGTCGGCCCGCACCACGATCGTCGACCTCGCCGACCTCGGCCCGGTCGACCCCGAAGCCCTCGACGCCGCGGTGTCCACTGTGGTCACCGAAGTGGCGGCGACGACCGACTTCAGCGAAGTCCGCTACGACACCGCCGGAGTCCGCACGGTGCCGAAGCTCGCGGCGCTGACCCCGGCCGAGGCCGAAGGCACCCCGCTGGACACCGGCGACGTCCTGCTCGTCACGGGCGGCGGGAAGGGCATCACCGCCGAGAGCGCGTTGGCGCTGGCCAAGGATTCCGGCGCGAAGCTGGCACTGCTCGGCCGGAGCGACCCGGCCGACGACGCCGAACTGTCGGAGAACCTCGGCCGCATGGCGGCGGCGGGCATCACCTACCGCTACGAGCGTGCCGACGTCACCGACGGACGGCAGGTGGCCGACGCGATCGGCCGGGTGCAGGCCGAATTCGGCCCGGTCACCGCGGTGCTGCACGGCGCGGGCCGCAACGAGCCCGCCGCGCTGTTCTCCTTGACCGAAGAGAGCTTCCGCAAGACGCTGGCGCCGAAGATCGGTGGTCTCAACGCCGTCCTCGACGCCGTCGACAAGGACAAGATCAAGCTGCTGGTGACCTTCGGCAGCATCATCGGCCGGGCGGGCCTGCGCGGTGAGGCGCACTACGCCACGGCCAACGACTGGATGACCGAACTGACCGTGCGGTTCGGCCAGGAACACCCCCGGGCCAAGGCGATCGCGCTCGAATGGTCGGTCTGGTCCGGCACCGGGATGGGCGAAAAGCTCGGTGTGGTCAGCGCGTTGATGCGCGACGGCATCACCCCCATCCCGACCGAGGAGGGCATCGAGATCCTCCGCCAGGTCGTCGGCGACCCGGCCGCCCCGTCGGTACTGGTCGTCTGCGGCCGCACCGCCGGGCTGGCCACCCTTCCGGTGGAGAAGCGCGAACTGCCGCTGACCCGCTTCGTCGACCGCGCCGTCGTGCACTACCCGGGGGTCGAGCTGATCACCGAGGCCGACCTGTCCGCGGGCAGCGACCCGTATCTGGCCGACCACCTGCTCGACGGTCAGCTGCTGTTCCCGGCGGTGATCGGCATGGAGGCGATGACCCAGGTCGCCAAGGCCGCGCTGGCCGCGGAAACGCTGCCGGCGCCGGTGTTCTCCGACGTCGAGTTCCTGCGCCCGATCATCGTCTCGCCGGGCGGGTCGACCACGATCCGGCTCGCCGCGCTGGCCAGGGACGCCGAAACGGTGGACGTGGTGCTGCGCAGCGGGGAGACCGGCTTCAGCGCCGACCACTTCCGGGCCCGGCTGAGCTTCTCGCGGCCGGATCCGCTCGGTGACACCGTCGCCCGCGACGTCGCGCTGCCGCCGGTGCCGGTGGACCCGACGACCGAGCTCTACGGCACGGTTCTGTTCCAGGGCAAGCGATTCCAGCGGGTCACCGGATACCGGCGGGCCAGCGCGCGGCACGCGGTCGCGGAGGTCGCCACCGGTGCCGAGGTCGACTGGTTCGCGCCGTTCCTCCCGCAGGAGCAGCTCCTGGCCGACCCGGGCACCCGCGACGCGATGATGCACGCGATCCAGTGCTGTGTCCCGGACGCGACCCTGCTGCCGCAAGGGATCGAGCGGCTGTACCTCGCCGAACCCGGTGAGCAGCACCCGGAGTACGTGCTCCTCGACGCCCGCGAGCGTTCGCAGGACGGTGACAGCTACGTCTACGACCTCGACGTCCGCAACCCCGACGGGAAGCTGGTCGAGCGGTGGGAAGGGCTGAAGCTGCGCGCGGTGCGCAAGCGTGACGGCGAAGGGCCTTGGGTCCCGTCGATGCTCGGGTCCTATTTGGAGCGTTCCGTCGAACGGCTGCTCGGCTCGTCCCGCGCGATCGTCGTCGAACCGGATCCGGTGGGCGTTCCCGTGGAGACCACGCCGGAGCGGCGGGCGCAGACGGCACTGGCCGCCGGCCGAGCCGTCGACGCGCCGCTGGAGATCCGCTACCGCCCGGACGGGAAACCGGAGGCCGACGGGGTCGAGGTGAGCGCGTCGCACAGCGCCGACCTCACCCTGGCCATCGCGGGCGCCGGACGGATCGCGTGTGACGTCGAAACGGCGATCGAACGGACGCCGGAGGACTGGGCCGGCCTGCTCGGCGAGGATCTGCTCGCGGTGGGCGAACTGCTGGCCGCGGACGCCCGCGAGCCGCTTTCGGTGGCGCACACCAGGGTCTGGAGCGCACTGGAATGCGTGCGCAAGACCGGGGACATGACACAGGCGCTCACCGTGCACCGGGTCGACCCGGACGGCTGGGCGGTGCTTTCCCACGGCGGTGCCCGCATCGCCACCTGGGTGACGACCGTCAACGACCGGACCGATCCCGTCGTCTTCGCGGTGCTCCAGGGAGAGGAGAGCTGACATGGCCGACTACTACGAGATCCTCCACACGGTCGGATTCGAAGAGACCAACCTGGTGGGCAACGTCTACTACGTGAACTACGTGCGCTGGCAGGGCCGGTGCCGCGAGATGTTCCTGAAGGAGAAGGCGCCCGCGGTGCTCGAAGAGGTCCGCCACGACCTCAAGCTGTTCACGCTCAAGGTGGACTGCGAGTTCTACGCGGAGATCACCGCGTTCGACGAGCTGTCCATCCGGCTGCGGCTGGAGGAGCTGACCCAGACCCAGATCCAGTTCACCTTCGACTACGTCCACCTCACCGCGGAAGGCGAGCGGCTGGTGGCCCGCGGACGGCAGCGGATCGCGTGCATGCGCGGCCCGAACACGGCCACGGTGCCCAGCCGGGTGCCCGAACAGCTGCGTGAGGCGCTGGCCCCGTACGCGGTCGACGGCAAGGGGGAATGACGTGGGCACGCTGGAGGAACCCTCGCGGCCGGTGCTGAAACGGCTGCCGGCACCCGTCGCCCGGCGCCGGTTGTCCGCGCAGGCCGGCCTGCGGGAGGTGATGGGCCAGTTCGCCACCGGCGTCACCGTGCTGACCGCCGGCGGCGAACGGGCACACGGGATGACCGCCAACGCCGTCACCTCCGTGTCGCTGGAGCCGCCGATGGTGCTGTGCTGCGTTTCCCGCGCGGCCCGGATGCACGAGGCGATCGTGACGGCGGGCTCGTACGCGGTCACGGTGCTGGCGTCGGACCAGAAGGACCTGGCGAAGTACTTCGCGGACTGGCGCCGCCCGGCCGGGATCGCGCAGTTCGACTCGGTGGACTGGACGGCCGGGCCGCAGACCGGCGCCCCGCTGCTCGACGGGGCGCTGGCGTGGCTGGAATGCGAGCTGGCGGAGGTCTACGAAGGCGGTGACCACTCGATCTTCCTCGGCAAGGTGGTCGCCTCCTGCCGCGGCACCGCGCAGGACTCGCTCGTCTTCTACAGCGGCGGCTACCACCAGATCGACGGCCGCATCCGGGCATCCGCCTGACAGGGAGAGGAAATGTCATGACCACCAACGAATCCGCCACGCCCGCTCCGGCGCCCACCGCCGAACGGCCGCCGGTGGTGACCACGATGCCCCGCCTCGGACGGGGGGTGTGCTGGCGCGACATCGTGCGCGAGATCGAACTCGACGAGCTCGAGCGCGAGGCCCGTATGAGGGAGGCGGCGTGACCCTGCAGGGCGATCCGGGCGCCCAGCGCACGGAGGACTCCGAGGTGGTGCCGCTGCCGGAAGACCGGCTGCGGCGCTCCCGGATCCCGAGGCCGACCGACGGGCGGGTGATCCCGCTCGCCCGCGGTGCGGAGCCGGTGCATCCACCGGAACCGACGATGCCGCTGCTGCGCACCCAGCGCGACGAACTGCGCGAGCACATCGTCGACGGACGGCTCGACGGCGTCCGCCGCCAGCACTCGCTCGGCAAGCACACCGCGCGCGAACGGCTGGATCTGTTGCTGGACCCCGATTCCTTCACCGAGGTCGAGCTGTACCGGCGGCATCAGGCGAGCGGGCTCGGGCTGGCGGAGAACCGGCCGTACACCGACGGCGTGATCGCCGGCTCGGGCACCATCGACGGACGGCGCGTGTTCGTATACGCGCAGGACTTCACCGTCTTCGGCGGTTCGCTCGGCGAGGCGCACGCGGCGAAGATCCAGAAGGTGATGGATCTGGCGATCGCCACCGGCTCGCCGCTGATCGGGCTCAACGACAGCGGGGGAGCGCGGATCCAGGAAGGGGTCATGGCGCTCAACGGCTACGGCGGCATCTTCCGCCGCCAGGTCGAGGCGTCCGGTGTCATCCCGCAGATCAGCGTGGTGCTGGGGCCGTGCGCGGGCGGGGCGGCGTACTCGCCCGCCCTCGCGGATTTCGTCTTCATGGTGCGCGACACCGCCCGCATGTACCTGACCGGGCCGGACGTCGTCGAGACCGTGACCGGGGAACGGGTCAGCCACGACGAACTGGGCGGCGCGGACGTGCACGGCGCGTCGTCCGGCGTGGCGACCGTGGTGCACGACGACGAGGAGACCTGCCTCGCCGACGTGCGGTACCTGGTGTCGCTGCTCCCGTCGAACTACCTGGACCCCGCGCCCCGTGAGCCGTCGCAGGACGCGGGCAAGGACCGGCGGCCGCGGTTCGCCGAACTCGTCCCGGTGGAGCCGAACAAGCCCTACGACATGCGTGACGTGTTCTCGGAACTGGCCGACGACGGCGAGTTCTTCGAGCTGCACGAGCGATGGGCGCAGAACGTGCTGTGCGCGCTCGCGCGGATCGACGGGCGCGTGGTCGGCCTGGTCGGCAACCAGCCGGTGGTGTTCGCCGGCGTGCTCGACGGCCCGGCTTCGCAGAAGGCGGCGCGATTCGTCCGGTTCTGCGACGCGTTCAGCATCCCGCTGGTGACCCTTGTGGACGTTCCGGGCTTCCTGCCGGGCGTCGAACAGGAGCATTCCGGGATCATCCGGCACGGCGCGCAGCTGCTGCACGCCTACTGCGAGGCGACCGTGCCGCGTGTGCAGGTCATCCTGCGCAAGGCGTACGGCGGCGCGTACATCGTGATGGACTCGCGGTCCATCGGGACCGACCTCTCGCTGGCGTGGCCGACCAACCAGATCGCCGTGATGGGTGCCGAGGGCGCGGTGAACGTGTTGTTCCGCAAGGATCTCGCCGTCGCGCCCGATCCGGACGCCCTGCGTGCCCACCTGGTGGCCGAGTACACCGAGGAGTTCATGAACCCGCAGTACTCGGCCGAACGCGGCCTGGTCGACGACATCATCGACCCGGCGGACACCCGGTCCGCCGTCGCCAGAGCGCTGGACATGCTGCAGGACAAGCGAAAGGCGGCGCCTCAGCGCAAGCACGGCAACCACCCGATCTGAACGGGGGAACCATGTCACCGTCCGGAATGGACAGTGCGCCGGTCTTCCGGGTCCTGCGGGGGGACCCGGAAGACGCCGACCTCGCGGCGCTCGTCGCCGTCTTCACCGCGCTGGCTTCGGCCGCGCCCCCGCCCGCGGCGCCGGCCCGGTCGGCCTGGTCGCCGCTCGTCGCGCCGACCTGGCGCACCTCCGCGCTGCGCTGAGCCGCGCGCGAAAACGGCCTCGCTGCGCGTTCCGTGCTGTCGTGCGTGGGCTGAAGGCTCCCTTCGTCGCGTCTGATGCGGCGACGGGAGCCTTCGCCCGTTGGCTACCGGCGTGGGATTGCTGTCCTCACGCGAGCCGGCGCGCGGCCTCGGTCTCCCGCCGCGGCGGATACGTACTGTGGCGGGTGTGCACGGCGACGTAGAGGATCCCGCCGTCGACCACCGTCTCCAGCTCCGTCCGCTCCCCGGGCTCGAACGCGCCCCCGCAGGCCGCGCAGGTCCGTTGCCGCTCCGCCGCGCTCATTGCCGGTCCCGCTGCTCGGGGACCGCGGGGTCGGGCCACGACAGGCCGAGCAGGTCGACGTCGAGCTCGTCTTCGGCGTAGATCTCATACGGGTCGAGACGTTCGGTCATGGCGCGCTCCTTGGGTTTCGGGGTACCACAAGGGCACTACCGGCACCCCACCACCGGCGACTTTTCCTTTGCTCACCGCGCGCGCCCGGCATCCTCGATCGCGTCACGACCGGCTCCCGATCGGACGGGGTCATCCTTGGTTGTCAAGTGAGTCGTTCATCGAAGGCCGGGAGGAACGCCATGACGGCACAGGTGCGAATTTGGGTCGTGACCGATGATCTCGACCCGCGCGGGGCCGTCGAGGCCGACGTGACGGCGTTCGTCCCGGAGCCGAGGCAGGCCGCCGAAAACGATTTCCCGGCCGAGCACATCGTCCTCGGCTACAACTAGCTCACCCCTGTACGGACAGCACGGACGAAGAAGACCGCCGGATATCGCGCGCGCGAGAATGAAGATCGCCCGCGAACCGGCCAGATCACGAGGAGGCCTCCGGATGGCTATGCGCCTCCAGCTCACGTCGGGTTTGCAGGTGCTGGAAGAATGGGCGATCAATGCTCCGCAGGCCGACCGCAATGTTATCTACGAAGCGCTTTTCGCGGTAGCCGACGGATCCGCTTTTCTCATCTACGACATTTTCGGAGATGGCCGCGATCCGCACCAGTTCATCATTCTGGTGAAACATGATCTCGTCATCAGGATAGGGCTCAAACGAACCGATTCTTCGTTCGAGATCGTCTACATCGGCGCGCTGGAGCACGGCACACCCGCCGCGGCATGGGCCGACGACGTCGACGGCTCCTGAGCCGGTACCGCTGAACGGCCCAGTCCGCGCATCGGTACCGGCAGCCTTTCGTACCAGTGGATCATGTGTTCCTCACCTTGACATCGTCCAGTTCGGCGTGAAATTCTGCGAGTGTTTGCGGATGGGGAAATTCTGCCGGTCTGGAATTGCGGTTGTCGAGGTCTGGAGGCATGAAAGATGTCATCTCCTGAATTCCCGGGATTGGATGTTTCCACACGGGTGCGCGCACGTGACATTCAGATGGCGGGCGTCGCCGACGTCCGCCGGAGGGTGCTGATGATCTCCGGCGCGATCGACACCACCGAGCACGACATCTCGGTCAGCGTCAATCTCCCCGAACCCGGCCGCTGGCAGGTGATCAAGTCCGAGACCAACCTGACCGACAAGACCTGGGTCGCGATGCAGGTCGTCACCGACGAGGACTCGACTTTCGTCAACGACGCCGACACCCTCGTGCTTTCCCGCCAGTTCTCGAAATCCTTCATGACGCCGGATCAGCGCCGTCTCACCTTCTACGACGGTGAGGTCCGGCCCGGCGAGGCCGTGCTGAAGGTGTACTCGCTCGACGCCGGCGGGCGGAAGCCGACCTATTCCTATTCCCGCTACAGCCCGATCGCCACCGACACCGCCGAGCAGTCCCAGCAGACCCTGGACGAACTGATCAGCAACGGGATGAAGCAGCGCCCCGTGATCGAGCTGATCGTCCCGGTGACCGTGATCGGCTGAGCACGCCGGTGATCACCTTCGTCCCGGAACCGCATCTGCTCGAATCGCCGCGCGGGCGGGAATGGCCGGTTCTCCCCGGTTCCCGTGCGGCGATGACCCCCGAGCCGCCGTCCGCCGCCGACGTCGTCATCGTCGGGGCGGGCCCGGCCGGGCTCGCCGTCGCCTCCGCCCTGTGGCACCACGGCGTCCGCGACCTCGTCCTCATCGACCGCGACGGCCGCCCCTGCGGCCGGTTCTTCGACCGCGTCGACCTGCTCGGCCAGCGCGTGCTGCGGTCGCCGTACGAACACCACCCCGGCGTCGAGGGCTACCGCGACTGCGAACTGCTGGACTTCGCGCGGCTGCACTGGTCGGTGCTGACCCCGGTGGAGCGCCGGGAGATCCGCATGGCGCAGGCCGGACATCGCTCGGTCGTCCCGGTCGACGTCTTCGAGGCCTACTGCCGCCATCTGGCCGCGAGCCACCACGTCACCGAACGGACCTGGCGCGGTTCGGTGCGCGAGGTGCTGCCGACCTCCGACGCGGTCACCGTGCGCGCCGACCGGTTCTCCGTCACCGCGCGCCACGTCGTGCTCTGCCTCGGCGAGGAGCGCCGGTCCGCCCCGGACACCTGGTGGGGTGGCGGCCATCCGCCGCGCGGAGTGACCTATTGGGACGAACCCGTGCCCGGCGGCGGGAAGCGCCTCGCCGTCGTCGGCGCCGGACTCACCGCCGCGCACCTGATCTCCAACGGGCTCGCCCAGGGGCGCGAGGTGCACTGGGTGGTCCGTGAAGCGGGCGAACGCTACCAGTGCGCCGACGTCAACTCGTCGTTCTTCCGGCCCGAAGGCCGTGCCCGCTTCGACGGGGTGAGCTGGGCGGAGCGGCTCGAACTGATGGGCCGGTTCCGGCGCGCGTCGATCATGTTCGAGTTCCGGCCGATGCTCGAGGCGGCCGAAGCCGAAGGGCGGCTGATCGTGCATCGCGGCAAGGCGATCACGAAGGTGACGCCGGGCGTCGGGCTCCACCTCGAAGACGGTTCGCGGGTTTCCGCGGACCACGCCGTACTGGCGCTCGGCACCACGCCGTCGATCGGCGACGGCCTGATGCCCGACGAGGCGGTGCTCGATCGCGGCGGCTGGCCGCGGCTGGACGAGCGCACCTTCGCCTACACCGGCGCGCCCCGGGTCTTCGCGGTCGGCGCGGCAGCGGGGATGGCGCTGGGCCCGGCCGCCCGCAACATCGACGGCCACCGGGTCGCCACCGCCCGGGTCGCGGCGGCCGTCGCCGAGAACCTGCGCCGGGACACCCCGCTGCGGACGGCCACGAAGGACGTCGCCCGTGTCTGAGCCCTACGACTCCCGGTTCACCCTGCCGTCGATCGACGACGCGCCCTCGACCGAGTCGGGGGTGATCCTGCTGGGCCTGGACGCCGAACGCCTGCTCGCCGGGGTCGGGCTGGCCCGGCTCGCCGACGAGCCCGCGCTGGTGGCCCTCGCCGTGGACCAGGCCCGGCACGAGGCGCTCGACCTCGGCCTCGGCGCGCTCGTCGAGGCCGGAATCGTTCGCTGGCGCGCGGTCCGCCCGTTGATCGAAGCAGGTCCGGAGATGACGGCGGCGGGTTCCCTGCGCCGAGAATGGGAACACGCCACCGCGCGGGTCACCGCCACGGTGACCGGGCTGGGGCCGGCATCGGTGGCGTGCCTCGCGGCCTGCTGGCTGCGTCGCGACGACGTCGATGAGTTCGCCGCGCACGGGCGGGCGCCGGAAAAGGGGAGCGGTACACAGGATGTCCTATCTCGGGTCTTTGCCGACTGACGCCACACTGCTGCAGGTCTTCCAGAAATTCCCCGCGCCCGCGTCGAAACTGCTGGAGCTCCACGAACTCCTCATGCGGGCGCCGTCGGCCTTCGGCGCGGGGGAGCGGGAGCTGATCGCGGCCTACGTCTCCGGCGTCAACGATTGTCGGTACTGCCACGGGGTCCACACCGTCACCGCGGAGGCTTTCGGTGTGCCGGAAGGACTTCTGGCCGCCGCGCTGGCCGATCTCGACTCTTCGCCCGTGGACGACCGGATGAAGCCCGTGCTGGCCTACGTGGGCAAGCTGACGCGTACTCCGGCACGGATGACCGACGCGGACGCCGAAGCGGTGTACGCGGCGGGCTGGGACGAAACTGCGCTGCACGACGCCGTCCTCGTGTGCGCCCTGTTCAACTTCATGAACCGGATGGTCGAGGGGCTCGGGATCCGCGCCGACGCCGCCTACGCGAAGATTTCGGGCGTGCGGTTGAAGGAAGGCGGCTACGCCGGCCTCGCGACGTTGCTCGACGAGGCATCCCGCTGACTGGGCCATTCGAGTGCGGGTAACCGGGTGTCGGTCACGGGGGGTCACCATGTCACCCCGAGATCGCACTGCCACTTTCCGTTGTCGAAACCGGTGCCTGTTACTCCGTTCGATGGCCATGATCGCGGAAACGGAGCAGATGAAAGGCACCTTCCGGCGTAGGTGAAAAGCACATCCCCGCGATGATGCATGGCACTGGCCGCGTACCCGCCCTGAGCAGCACGATTTCCTCATCGAAGGAACACCACCGAACAGCCTGGGAGCCATCGATGATGAACACCGCGACCGACAACGTCCGCTCGCTCTTCGCCGTCCGGGGGATCGACACCGGGTTCGCCGGGAATGAGGTCGAGCTGGTGATCGACCGGTTCGACCACTGGACCAACCAGCACCGCAGTGAGGCATTCAGCTGTTTCACCGGCGCCTGTTGCACCGCCCCGCCGCTGGCCGAAGCGAGCTGAACGCACTTTCCGGCCGTCACTCGCTCCCCGAAGGCGAGTGGCGGCCGGTGTCGTATGCGGGGTGTCTCCCGCCAGGACGACGGAAAGTAGCCGACCGACTGCGGATTCCGTCGGCAGGTGACCCTTTCGCGCTGTCGCCTCCGAGACGGCCCCGGCCGACTCACCACCCGAACGGTGGAACGCGTTCCGTGCGGGCGTGTTTATGTTGGGGGCCATGGGGGTGTGCGTGAGGGGACGGCGCCATGGTGATCAGAGTTCTCGTGGCCGAAGACATGCACATCGTCCGCGGGGCGCTCGTGGCGCTGCTGCGGCTGGAACCGGATATCGAAGTGGTGTCCGAAGTGGCGTCGGGTGACGAGATCCTCCCCGCCGCACGGGACTCCCGCACCCAGGTCGCGATCATCGACATCGACCTCCCCGGCAAGGACGGGCTCACCGCGGCCACCGAACTCCACGAGCAGCTCCCGGAGGTCAGGACCCTGATCCTGACCAGCCTCGGCAGGCCCGGCACGCTCCGCCGGGCACTGGCGGCCAAAGTGAGCGGCTTCCTGCTGAAGGACGCCCCCGCGGAGAAGCTCGCCAACGCCGTGCGCGGGGTGGCGGCCGGACGGCGGATGGTCGACGGCGATCTGGCCCTCGCCGCCTGGGACACCGTGGAATGCCCGCTGACGCCGCGGGAGATCGACGTCCTGCGGCTGACCGCCGAAGGCCGCGACACCCTGGAGGTCGCGGCGAAGGCCTTTCTCTCCACCGGAACCGTGCGCAACTACCTGACCACGATCGTGTCGAAGCTCAACGCGCGCAACCGGGTCGACGCGATCCGGATCGCGAAAGAGTCCGGCTGGATCTAGACGGGCACAACGGCACGCAACCGGAACCGCCCGTCGGGCTCCACACCGGCGGTCAGCTCCCCGCCGAGCCCGGCGACGCGGTCGGACATGTTCGTGATGCCGCTGCCCGGAGCCTCCACCCGCACCGGCTGCTCCGGCTTCGGCGGCCGCCCGTTCACCACGCCGTCGTTGACGATGTCGAGCGCGACGCCGTCGCCGGTCCGCCGCACGGCGATCTCGCAGCGTTCGACCTTGCTGTGCCGCAACACGTTCGTCACGCCCTCGCGCAGCACCACGGCCAGCACGGTCCGCACCGTCGTCGGCAGGTCCTCGTGCTCGATCTCCAGCCGCACCTGGACGTCGGCGGCCACCAGCACCGCCTGCGCCGACCGCGACTCCTGATCCAGCGACAGTTCGCGGTAGCCGCTCGCCACCGACCGGACGTCGGTCAGCGCCTGCCGCGTCAGCCCGAGGATCTCCAGCAGCTCGGCGGAGGCGCGATCGGTGTCGATGTCCATGATCCGGGTGGTCAGCTCGCTCTTCAGCGCGATCGCCGACAGGCTCATCCCCAGCAGGTCGTGCAGGTCGCGGGCGAACCGCAGCCGCTCCTCCGCGACCGCGACCTCGGCGAGGCGTTTCCTGGTCTCGCCCAGTTCGGTCACCAGCCGGATCAGCCAGATCAGCCCGAACACCATCAGCCCGGTGTTCAGGATGGACGCGAAAGTGTAGAAGCCGCCGAGGAAGTCGGTGCCGTAGGCGATCCGGATCAGCACCACCCCGGCGGCGGTCACCGCGAACGCCGTCCAGCCCGCCAGCGGCGGCAGCACCAGCAGCGCGGTGCCGGCGAACAGGCTGGGCAGGCTCACCCACGCGCTCCCGAGCGGGATCAGCGGCAGGAAGATCAGGCAGGCCTGCACGAACAGCAGCGCGTAGCTCTGCCGCGAGCGCAACCGGACGTTCGGGCGGGCGAAGTAGGACAGCTGCAGTGTGGTCAGCGCGGTGAGGTAGCCGGCGATGAGCGCCAGGGACCAGCCGTCGTCGGTCAGCATGAACGCCCGTGCCATCGCGGAGAGGCTGAAGACGATGAAGACCACCGTCATCGTCCACTGGACGTTCCTGGCGTCGATCCGTGACCAGTGCCCGGAACCCTCGGCCAGCGCCGTCTCGGTGGGCTCGGCCTGTTCGGGCACCGGGAGTTCGGCGTGCAGCCGCCACCGGCCCGCCGCGTCGGGGCCCGCGCTCAGCTTCCCGCCGTGCCCGGCGACCTCCCCGGTCACCTCGCGCAGGCTCTCGGCCGTCTCCTCGGGCACGTCGTCGTGCGCCGTCCCGTCGTGGACGATCTCCAGCGCGACCCGGCCGCCGCTCTCGCGCACGGTGATCTCGCAGTGCTCGACGCCGGTGTAGCGGAGCACGTTCGTGACACCCTCGCGGAGCACCTTCGCCAGCAGGGTGCGCAGCTTCACCGGGAGGTCGACCTGTTCGAGGTCGACCCGCACCGCGACGTTCGACGCCGAGAGCAGGGACACCGCGGTCCGTGATTCCTTGTCGAGCGAAAGCTCCCGGTAACCCCTGGCCACCGACCGCACGTCGGACAGCGTCCGCTGCGCGATCCCGGTGATCTCGGCGAGCTCCTCACGCGCCCGGTCCAGCGACTTCCGCAGCAGCCGGTGCACCAGTTCGCCCTTGAGCGCGATCGCGGACAGGCTGAGGCCGAGCAGGTCGTGCAGGTCCCTCGCGAAGGCCAGCCGCTGTTCGGCCACGGCCCGCCTCGCCAGCTCGGTCCTGGCCTGGTGCAGTTCGGTCACCAGCCGCGCGAGCCAGGTCAGCAGGTACACGACCAGGGCGTAGAGGACCGCGGTGACGCTGTCGAACACCGCGCCGAGCCAGGTCTCGTCGTAGGTCCACAGGATCCAGATCGTGCCGGCCATGAACACGGTGAACACCGTCCAGCCCGTCCGCGGCCGGAACAGCAGCAGCGCGCTGCCCGCCGCGAGGGTGGTCAGCGAGCTCAGCGCCGCGTCGAAGTGCAGGGTCGGCAGGAACGCCAGGCACGCCTGCACCGCCAGCATGGCCTTCGCGAGCCTGGTGTCGAGCCGGACCGCCGGACGGCTGAAGTACAGCAGCTGGATCGCCAGCACGGGCCCGACGTAGAGCACGGCCAGCAGGCCCTGCCAGAAGTCCACCCCCGGCCGGAACAAGACCGCGAGGAGACCGAACAGGCAGGAGTTGACGAAGACGACGGTGATGATCAGGCCCGCGAGGAACAGTGCCCGGCGCGGGCGCCGGTCGACCCCCGCGGTACCCAGAGGTTCGGCGGTCACGGCGAGCTGATCCGGCACGGGCACCCCAGTGGTAACAGAAGACGTCTTGATCCTTGTCGTGCTGCCCCCTTGCGACGGCCGGGGCCGCCGCACGACCTCCATCGCGGTGTGATTCGGATCCTAACCCATCTTCGTTACCCCGGTTCCCGCTTCCGTGGCGGGGAGGAGGATGATCAAGGAGAAGTTTTCCCGTCCGGGACAGGGAAAATCGCCATGGTCACCCGTGCGGGTGTGGGGCGTTCGGACCACACCGGGGATCGCGGAACACGCCACGATGGAAGACGTGGGTTCCACTTTGTACGCCACGCGGGGCGGGCGGGCACCGGTGGCCCTAAGCTCTGCGCATGGCCAGGTATTTCGACGTACATCCGGAGAATCCGCAACGGCGCGCGATCGGACAGGTCGTCGACATCCTGCGCGAGGACGGGCTCATCGCGTATCCGACGGACTCCTGTTTCGCCCTCGGCTGCCAGCTGGGGAACAAACAGGGCATCGACCGCATCCGGAGCATCCGCAAACTCGACGACCGCCACCATTTCACCCTGGTGTGCCAGGACTTCGCCCAGCTCGGCCAGTTCGTGCACGTGGACAACGCGGTCTTCCGCGCGGTCAAGGCGTCCACACCGGGCAGTTACACGTTCATCCTCCCGGCCACCAAGGAGGTGCCGCGCCGGCTGCTGCACGCCAAGAAGAAGACCGTCGGTGTGCGCATCCCCGACCACGTGGTCACCCAGGCACTGCTCGGCGAACTCGGCGAGCCGCTGCTGTCGAGCACGCTGCTGCTGCCCGACCAGGAGGAGCCGATGACCCAGGGCTGGGACATCAAGGAACATCTGGAGCACGTGGTGGACGCGGTGATCGACTCCGGCGACTGCGGGGTCGAGCCCACCACGGTCATCGATTTCTCGTCGGGCGAGCCGGAGATCGTGCGCCGGGGCGCGGGCGACACCTCGCGCTTCGAATGACGCGTGGGACCGGCGTCCCGGTCCCACGCGCCCGCGGTTCAGTGGGTGACGAGCCCTTCGGCCTTGGACGGGGCCGAGGGGATGTGGAACAGCCGCGTGAACAGCTCCAGCATGGCCGGCTCGCCCTTGATGGCCACCGCGCCGCAGGTGAGCGCGCTCGCGGCGTCCATCTCGCCGTTCAGCAGCTTCAGCACGACCGGGCCGCGTGGCTCGATGACGAGGTCGGGGTTCGGGTGCGGGCCCTCCCCGGCGGTCATGGCGCCGTCCTCGACCACCGCGTGCACGATCATCTGATCGCCGTAGTGCAGTTCGAACGCGCAGTCGATGCCGCGGGCCGCGTCGGGCTGGAACGTGGTGTAGAGCGACAGGATGGCCGCGTCGAGGGTGAACAGGTCGTCGGCGGCGGGGTCGGTGAGCGAACGGGCGCCCCACAGGCCCAGCTGCAGCAGGATCTGGTCGAGGTCGTTGCCGTATTCGGTCAGCTCGTAGACCACCCCGGCGTCGAGCTGCGAGAGCACCCGGCGCTGCACGACGCCGTGCCGCTCGAGTTCGTTGAGCCGGGTCGACAGGATGCTCGTCGGGATCTTCGGCAGGCCGTGCTGGAGCTCGTCGAAGCGCTTCGGCCCGAGCACGAGGTCGCGGATCACGAGCAGGGACCAGCGTTCCCCGATGATCTCGAGCGCGCGGGCGAGGCCGCAGAACTGGCCATAGGTACGAGCGGTCATGCTTGACTCCTCAGTTTCCTTGATCTGGTGGTGGCGGGTGGTGCTTCAGCGGACCGGATGTCCCTCGGAGAGCAGCTCGCGGTGCAGCTCTCGCAGTTCGGCGCAGGGTGTCACCCCCAGTTCGTCCTCGAGCCTGGATCGCAGCCACTCGTAGGACGCCAGCGCGTCGCTGCGCCGTCCGCTGAGCCCCAGCGCTCGGATCAGGTGGGCGTGCAGGGTTTCGTCGAACGGGTCGGCGGTGGTCAGCGACCGCAGCACGCCGAGCATCTCCCGGTGCCTGCCCGACCGGATCTCGGCCTCGATCCACAGGTCGCGGGCGTTGCGCCGATGCTCCAGCAGATAGACGGTGTAGGCGGCCAAGGTCGGTCCACAGTGGATGTTCGCCAGCGGGGGACCGGACCACAGGTCCAGCGCGGTACGGAACGCGTGCGCGGCCGCCGCGTTGTCACCCTCGTCCAGCAGGTCGCTGCCGAGCCGGTGGAGCCGCTGGAACTCCGACACGTCGACCACGCCCGCGTCGATCTCGAGCCGGTAGCCGGGCGAGCTGGTGACCAGCAGGCCGCCGTTGCCGCCGGGGTCGAGGTGGCGGCGGAGGTGGTGGACGTAGGTGTGCAGGGTCCGGCGGACACTGCGCGGGGGCGCGTCGTTCCACAGCTCGTGGACGAGGGAGTCGACGTGGACCGTCTTGCCGGGACGGATGAGCAGCATCGCCAGCAGTTGCAGGAGTTTCGGCGTGCTCGGCGCGCGGTCGGCGCCGCCGATGTGCAGCTCGAGTGGCCCCAGCAGCCTGGCCGTGTCACCCGCTTCGATGGTCATCGCGTGCATCCCTGCCCCTCCGGCGGAGTCCCCCTCGATGACGGTGACAGAGGCGGAACCTTCGGAACAGTGCCGGAAACACCCGGCAGGCCATGATTTCTTCGTTGCGCGGTATGCGATCGTCACGACCTGGAGCGATGAACCGGTTGTGGCAAAAGAGAAGACGCGGAACGGGTCAGAGCCAGTCCGAATCGGTGGCGATACGGATGGCGTCCACCCTGTTGCGGGCGTTGAGTTTCGTGACCACGGTGGCGAGATAGTTCCGCACGGTTCCCGGCGACAGGAACAGTTCCGCCGCGATGTCGGCGACCGTGCGCCCGTTCGCGGCGAGGCGGAGGATCTCCGCTTCCCGCGGGGTCAGCGGGCAGTCCTCCGTTTCCCAGGCGGACAACGCGAGTTCGCTGTCGATGACCCGGCGGCCGATGGCGACCGACCGGACGGCGTTGGCGAGCTTGTCGGCCGGCGCATCCTTGAGCAGGAAGCCGTTGACCTTCGCGTCGAGCGCGCGGCGCACGGTGCCCGGGCGGCCGAGCGAGGTGAGGATCAGCGTGCGGACGCTCGGAAGTTGCTGGCAGAGCTCGGAAGCGGCCGCGAGCCCGTCCTTGGCCGGTAGATCGATGTCGATGATCGCGACGTCCGGGAGATACTCCGCGGCCATCGGGAGGATCTTGTCGCCGGAGCTGACCTCGGCGACGACCTCGATGTCCTGTTCGAGGTTCAGCAGAGCGACCAAGGCGCCACGGACCATGTGCATATCCTCGGCCAATAGGACTCGGATCACTCCGACCTCCTCTTCCCCAGAAACGCGCTAACTCTCAGTGTACATAGCAAACCCGGAAGAGTGAATCGGAATCGCACGATGCAAGGTTGCGCTTTTCCTTGGGGTCTGCCCGACGTGATCAATGTGCTGGTGAGCTGCGGCGATGCGTCGGCTTCGAGAGTACTGAAACTGCGAGCGATCGATTACTGGCTGTCAGGTCAGAAGAAGGTAAAATTGCTACCTCGAGTGGTTTTCATTCCCCGTCGAGTACGTTCCATTCCGGTGAATCAGTCCGGCGAACGGGTGAACTCTCTCCATTCCGGAGAGGGCGATGGACTGTTCGGCGGTACCGGCGCCGGCCTCGATCGGACGTCGATCGCGGCATGGTCTCCTCGGCACGAGCCGGTTCGCGCGATGCCGCCACTATCCACAAAGGACGTATGATGAGCTCATTGCTGGGTGCCCTGCGCAAGGTCATGTTCGCGCCTTCGCTGGCTTCGGTCGGCTTCGAGGGGCGCGGCTTCGGAGTGCCGCGGACGCCGTCGACCGCGCGGCTGGAGTCGATCCCGCAGTCGGTGGTGTGCGGCTTCGAGTGGGGGATCGACGCGCCGGCGCTGTGGGAGGCCGAACGGCGGCTGGACATGGTCGAGCCGGAGATGCGCGGGTTCGCCTACGAGGGCGCGGCGATGGCGTTCACCATCCTCGACGTCATGCCCGGCGGCCGCAAGGACCGCACGGCCGAACTGATGAGCGGCCCCGGCCTCCCGCACGTGTTCCTGACCTACATCGGCATCGGGTTCGCGATGGCCCGGCTGCCCCGGCCGCTGTGGAAGAAGGTGCTGCCGGAGCTGGACGGCGTGCCGTTCCACCCGACGATGAGCTGGCTGGCCGTCGACGGCTACGCGTTCGACCGCGCCTACTTCGACACGCGCAAGTGGGTCGACGAGCAGTTCGTCCCCAAGCAGTACCCGTGGGCAGGGGCCCCCGCGTACTTCCCGCGCGCCTGCGATCAGGGCATCGGCCGGGCGCTGTGGTTCATCAACGGCGGCGATCCGGTGAAGGTCGCCGCGGCGGTGGACCGCTTCCCGGCCGGACGCCGTCCGGACCTCTGGAGCGGGGTCGGGCTGGCTTCGACCTTCGCGGGCGGCTGCGACCGGCCAGGGCTGGTGAGGCTTCGCGAGGCGGCGGGGGAGCACCAGGACGAGCTCGGGCTCGGCGTGGTCTTCGCGGTGAAGGCGAGGACGTTCTCGTCGTTCGTCCCGCCGCACACCCGCCGTGCCGCCCGCGCGCTCGCCGGACTGAGCGTCGAGGAGGCCGTCGAGCTGGCCGACTCGACCGAGGTCACCGAGGACGCCGCCGATGGGACACCCGCGTACGAGCTGTGGCGGCAGAACATCCGGGAGGGTCTGGCCCCGTCGGCGGGCCGGCTCTCCGCCTGAGGGTCCGTGGATGTCATGAAAGGGTCGTTCAAGACGTTTTCCGTCCTGAACGACCCTTTCATGACATCCGGGTGAGGGTCAGGCCGCGCGCTGGAACGGCTCCGGCCGGTGCCGCAGATCGGGCAGCGCGAGCAGGACCGGCGGGTCGAACAGGCGCTTGGGACGCATCCGCAGGTCCGCGAGCCGCGCGGTGACCCCCGGCTCGACGGTGATCGGACCGTGGTGCCCGGTGTACCCGGTACCGCGGCGCGTGAGCGGGCCGGTCACGCAGTGCGCGACGAGGTGCCAGTCGCCCTCCGGGACCTCGGTCAGCTGATAGGGGCCGGGGGCGTCGATGACCGTGTACCGCACGGGCGCGCCCTCGGGGATCCGCGTCGGGAAGAGGCCGACGAAGACGAGGCCGGGCGAGATCTCCGGCGGCGCCGACACGAAACCGCGGACGATCGCCCGCTTCGGGCCGGGACGGGGCTCGCCTGCCAGGCGGCGCTGGAAGCCGCCCTGCCGCCGGTACGCGGACGGGGACAGGCCGACGCGGCTGCTGAACCGCGTGCTGAAGGTGCCGACGCTGTTGTAGCCCACGCGGTGGCTGATGTCGGCGACCGTGATCGAGGTGGTCAGCAGCAGGCGCTTGGCCTCGTCGAGCCGCAGCGCGGAGAGGAACCGGCCGGGCGAGACCCCGGTGGCCTGCTGGAACACCCTGGTGAAATGGAATTTGCTGAAGGTCGCGGCGCGGGCGATGTCGTCGATAGTGAGCTCTTCGCCCAGTTTCTCGTTCATGGCCCCAATGGCTCGCTCCACGGCTCGCCGGACAGTCTCATCCATTGTGCCGTCCTTTCGCTCGAGGATTTCTGGCATGCTTTGCGGTTTCCGACAGTAGTGTTCGCCACGGCTTCTCCTGAAGTGCTTGATTCACCGCCGGATATGGATTCCTGTGTGCGCCGACGTGAAAATTTCACGGGGTGGGCGAGCATGCGAAAACCATGCCCCACGGGTGGTGCGCGCACTGGATCCCGGTGGCCGGTGGCCGCAGAATTCCTGGTAGCGCATTCACGCCGGAACCTCCCCGGCCGTGTTGGCGCGGTCCGAAGAACGTATTCCCGCGGCAACACAGAACCGGCCCTTGACCGCGTCCCCCGCGGCGGTCAAGGGCCGGTTTCCATTTCGCGGAACGAGTGTGTGACGATAGTATCGTCGGCTCGTGGGGCGAGACGCAGGCGAAAGGCAGATGGGGTCGATGATCAAGGTCCTGGTGGCCGAGGACATGCACATTGTCCGGGGGGCCCTGGTCGCGCTGCTCGGATTGGAACCCGACATCGAAGTCGTCGCCGAATGCGCCAGCGGCGACGAGATCCTCCCGCTCGCCCAGTCCGCGCGCCCCGACATCGCGCTGATCGACATCGACCTCCCGGGCAAGGACGGGCTCACCGCGGCCGCCGAACTGCACGAGCAACTGCCCGGTGTGCGCACGCTGATCCTCACCTCGCTCGGCAGCCCCGGCACCCTGCGGCGGGCGCTGGCCGCGAAGGTCAACGGTTTCCTGCGCAAGGACGCGCCCGCCGACCGGCTCGCCAACGCGGTCCGCGGGGTCGCCGCCGGACGGCGCGTCGTCGACGGCGACCTGGCGCTCGCCGCCTGGGACAGCGAGGAATGCCCGCTCACCGCCCGCGAGATCGAGGTGCTCCGGCTGGCGTCGGTCGGCTCCGATCCGACCGAGATCGCCGCCGAGTTGTTCCTGTCCGCGGGCACCGTGCGGAACTACCTGACGACGATCGTTTCGAAGCTCAGCGCCCGCAACCGGGTCGACGCCGTACGGATCGCGCGCGAGTCCGGCTGGCTGTGACGCCGGCCCGCCTAACGGGCGGGGACGTTCATCGTCGCGTGGGCGAGATCCGCGGCGAACTCGCCGGGAGAAGCCGCTTCCGCGAGCAACCGGCGCTGCCGGGCCGCGCCGGTGCCGTGTTCGAACAGTGAGTCCAACCCCCGGTCGACGTCTTCGGCGTCGCCCGCAGCGGTGAGCGCCGGCCGGATGAACTCGACGAGTTCGCCGAGTAATTCCCGCTGATCGGCCTCCCGGCCGGTGAAGACGTCGACGCCCGGCCCGTCGAGACCGCGGCGCGCGGCGGCCGCCAAGGCGGCGTCGATCCGGGCGCCGCGGGCGCGTGGCGGTCTCGTCGTCGCGGCGCAGGTCGCGACCAGCCCGCGCACCAGCGCCGCGAGGAGCACGGCGTCGTCGACGGCCAGGCAGACGTCGGCGATCCGCACCTCGACCGTGGGATGCCGAGGGGAAAGGCGCGCGTAGAAGTACACGCCCGCCGCGTCGAGCGCGGCGCCGCGGCGCAAGGCCTCCCGGATGCTCCGGTCGTACGCGGCCGCGCCGGACCATTCCTCGGGTGGCTTCGCCGTCGGCCACCGGTTCCAGATCGGGAAACGCCGGCTCGCCCAGCCGGAATCGGCAGCGTTCTCCACCGGGGAGTTGACGCTGAGCGCCAGCAACGGCGCGAGCCACGGCCGCAGCCCGGCGAGGACGCGGGCGCCGAGGTCCCGCGACGGCAGGCCGACATGCACATGACAGGCACACGTCCCCGCCTCGCCGATCAGGTCCGGGAACGCCTGCGCCATCCGCCGGTAGCGGGGTTCGGGCGTGAGCGTGTCTCCCCGCAGGCCGGCGGGCGGGATCCCCGCCGCCACCATCAGGCAACCGTCGGCTTCCGCCGCCGTCGCGACCATCTGCCGCAGCCGCGTCAGCTCCGAACGCACCTCGTCCAGACCGCGGCAGACACCGGTCGCGGTCTCGATCTGGAACCGCATCAGCTCACCGGTGACGTCGGTCCCGGGGGCGAGGCTTTCGAGAAGCTCGGGCGCGCGCAACGCGACCGAGCCGTCGACCGGGTCGAGCAGGACGAACTCTTCTTCCACCCCAACGGTGTAGGTCATGCCGTCGACCGCCATGGTTCCCCGTTCGTGGTTTCGCCGGTGAACCTCCGAATCTGCCCCTTCGGGCGCGGCGAGGAAAGGGCCGGTGTGCTGAACTTCGTTGCGGCGAAAGTGTTTCGAGGCCTCACTGACGGTCTAGTCTGCGTTCATGATCGATCTGTACCCACCTGCCGAGCCGTACGACAAGGGACTGCTCGATGTAGGTGACGGCAACCTCGTCTACTGGGAGACCTGCGGGAACCCCGCCGGGAAGCCCGCGGTCATGCTGCACGGCGGCCCCGGGCAGGGCTGTACGCCGGGAATGCGGCGGATGTTCGACCCGGCCCGTTATCGCGCGGTGCTGTTCGATCAGCGCGGCTGCGGCCGCAGCACCCCGCACGCGAGCGACCCGGCCACCGACATGCGGCACAACAAGACGGATCATCTCGTCGCCGACATGGAACGTCTGCGGGAACACCTGGGGATCGAACGCTGGCTCGTCACCGGCGGTTCGTGGGGCACCACCCTCGCGCTCGCCTACGCCGAACGATTCCCGGAGCGGGTCACCGAGATCGTCGTCAGCGCCATCAGCACGACAAGGCCCTCCGAGATCGACTGGCTGTATCACGGCGCCGGCCGGTTCTTCCCCGAGGAATGGGACCGTTTTCGCGGTGATCTCTCCGGTGACCTGGTCGCCGCCTACGCGCGGCTCCTGGAAGATCCCGACCCACGGGTGCGAATCGAGGCCGCCCGTTCCTGGTGCCGCTGGGAGGACACCGTGCTTTTACTCGAACCCGACGCCACCGTCCACAATGGTCCGATCGGCGAATGGGAACTCGCGCTCGCGCGCATCGTCACGCACTACTACTCCCACGCCGGCTGGCTGGAGCCCGGCGCGCTGATCCGCGATGCCGGCCTGTTGCGTGACATTCCCGGAGTGCTGATCCACGGCCGCCGTGACCTGAGCTGCCCGGTGGACACGGCCTGGGAACTCGCCCGCGCCTGGCCCGGCGCGGAGTTGCTGATCGACGACGATTCAGGACACCATTCGAGCGACGTGAAGCGGGCCTGGAAGCTCGCGGCGCTGGACCGGTTCGCTTCTTCTTAAGCGAGCAGACGATCTCTCACCTGGCTTAGTTGAGTCCTGGTAGCTCCTCCCTTCGTCAGGTAGTTGTATGCGCCTCCGTGGCGGTTCTCCAAGTGGGCCAGGGTACGGAGAATCGTGTCGCCGCTGCATCCTTCCGTGAGCGCGTAGTCCTCGGCGATCGCCGAGGGTGGCACGCCCGCGACACTCAACGCGAGCGCGACGAGCACTCCCGTCCGATCTCGCCCGGCGCTGCAGTGCACTGCGAGCGGCCCGGGCGGAGCGTCGCTCAGCTGAATGAAAACGCCGGTGATCTGAGGTCGGTTGTCGTCGAGCATCGTGCGGTACGCGTCCGGCATGGTGGTGCCTTGTTCGGCCAGTTCGGCGATCAAGGGCGCGTTGCGGTACACCGGATCGTCCGCGAACGGACTGGGCTCCAGCTCGGTTTCCCGCACCCAACGGAGGTCGAGTATGCGGCCGATCCCCGCCGCCCGGACCGCGGCTATCCCCTTGGCGGTCAATCGATTGTGGCTGTCGGACCGGAAAAGCGCGCCGGAACGGATCCGTCGTCCATCGGCCGAGAGCAAGCCGCCGACGTCGCGGCTGTTGAGGCAGCCTTCCCAAAGCAACTTCATCGAGCGACTCCGTGTTTGTATTCAGTTTCGTGGGTTCCGAGTCTAGGCGGCTTCGTCGTGTCGGCCCTCATGTCCCAAGGTAGGAGGTGGTTGCATCTCGGTGTTCCGGTGCGGTTGAGGTGGGGAGTCTTGGCGGTCTGAACATTTCGTCTGGAGGCAAGGGCGGCCGCCGCCGGGAGTTCGCCTGGCTGGTGGTGCGTTCGGTTTTCGAGGACGACGGATCGGCCCATGTCTGTAGGTGAATGGTGTTTCGTCTCGGTGTTCCGGCGGGGTGTGAGGTTGGCAGTATTGGGAGGCATGGACTTCCGTCCGTGGGCAGAGGCGATCGCGGCCGGGGGTTCTCTCGGCCGGTTGTGGGTTCGGTTCTGAAGGTTCGCGGGGTCGGCTTATGTCCGTAGGTGCATGGTGTTCCGCCTTGGGGTTCCGGTGGGGTCGAGGTAGGTGGGTGGGGTGAATTCGGGGAGTCCGTCTTGGGCGATCTGGACTTTCCATTCGCTGCGATGGATCAACCGGTGATGCTTCGTGCAGAGCAGAACAAGGTTGTCGATCTTCGTTTCGCCGTGATGGCGCCAGAAAACAATGTGGTGGGCCGTACAGCGCGGTACGGGCATGTCGCAGCCCGGGAACGCGCAACCACCATCGCGGAGGGTGAGCGCGTACTTCTGGGCCAGCGACACGGTGCGTTTCGATCGGCCGATGTCGAGGGGCTCGCCCGCCGTCCCGAGGACGCCGGGGCGGACGCGGGCGTCGCAGGCGAGGATCCTCGCGTCGGTGGCGCTGATCGGCCCCACCAGATCCAGGTGGGCTTCACCGATGTCCCGGATCAAATCTCCGTAGGACATGGTAACCAGGATGTGCGTGGCTTCCCCGGCTTGGCCGGGAAGGTTCCGGCTGGTGGTCTTCAACCGCACATAGTCGGTGAAAGCGTCCCCGTAGCGCTCGTCCTGAGTCCGAGCATCCCGGACCCCGTCGACGGCCTTATGGGGTTTCGCCATCGGATCCAGATCGGACTTCAACCGGGCGTAGGTTTCCAGATCCAGTCGCGCTTTCAGCCCCAAGGTGCCGTCGCGGTGCTTGATGAACCGTAGTTCGGGGCGGGTGTCTTTCGGGTCCTCGTTGCGGGGTTCTTTGCCGTCGGGGTCGAGTTCGTCGAGCAGGCGGCGTCCGGCGCGGGCGATCTGCCTCGGCCCGGCGTGCCGGGCCAGTTCGACGAGGATCTTCTCCCCGGCCCGTACGTCCTCGTCCGGGACACTGGACGGGATGCGGGCGAGCGTCTTGATGATCGCGTCGATTTGACCGCCACCGATCGCGCCCTCCGAGGCAGCCTCGGCGGTCAACGGAGCCAACGGGGGTTCGGGGTCTCCGCCGATCGAGGGGCCGGGGTGCAGGGCGAGGACGCGGTCGGCGCGGGCAGCGGCTTCTTTGTCCGAGACCAGGAAGTCCTCGAGAATCAGCCCCGCCAGCGTCGAATGACCGGAGCAGCCGCGTATCCCGCGGGAATTGATTTCGGCGAGGATCGCGTTCTGCTCGGCATCCAACTGTCGCTTCAGCACTTCGAGTTCCTGTTTGCGGGCATGCAGCGTCGCGGTATCGACGCGCCACCACTCGGTGGTCGTCTTCGGGGCTGCATCGTCGCTGGACACAAGATCAATGCTACGCCGAATCGAACACCTGTGCTATAGCATGTTCAGACTATAGGCGGTTTCATTGGATCAATGCGCCACCTGAGTCTAGCGGGAGTTTGTTGAAGACTTCGGTAGGCTTGAGTCAGCCAAGGGTCTCACGTGGACGGTCATTGAGTTCGTCGTCGAAGGTGCTGGCAAAGTAGACCGTTGCTGCAGCGTTGCCATGGTGAGTGCGGATCGCAGAAGTAGTCGGGCATGTTGGTGGCAATGGTGAACTTGGCGTACCAGCTCAGTTCCACGCCCCGATCTCGCGAAACGACATCCCCTGCTTGATCCCCAACGCGATCAACTCACGCTCCATCGCGTGCAACGGAACACCACGAGCACCTCGCCGCGCCCATCACTCGGCAACATCGTCACGATCCCTCGTGGCGCAATGACCGTTTGATTCCAAGATATCGCCCCAGGAAATGGCCTGCGGGCTCCTGTGATGAAGGAAGTACCGGCAGCAGGTGCCGGAATTCCACTCGCGCCCGGGAGAGCGAGGGTGGCCGCAATTAGCCGGCTAACTGCGGCCACCCCACCCGAATCAGCCGGGATCACGCGGCGCGGTGAATGACGATGTCGTCCAGTCGCGTGCGGGCGTGGATCTTGACGCCGCCCTCGACGGCGGGCGCGAAGGAGTTGTGCACGGATCCCTTGGTGCTCTTGGCATCCACCGTCGCGGTGTCCGCGTCGACGCCGACCTCGATGCCGCCGGAAGCGTTCATCAGTTCGGCCTCGCCGCGCGACAGCCGCCCGACGCGGATCGGGCAGTTCGCCGCCGACGCGACGACGTCACCGTCGGCGCGGTCGATGTCGAAACTTCCGCTGGAGCCGGAAAGTTCGACGTCGGACCGGGCGTGCCCGATCCAGACCTTCCCGGTCGAGCCCGAATACTTGACGGTGCCTTCGACCTCGCCGATCCGGACTCCGGCCGAGCCGCCTTCGATGGCCACGGCCCCGGCGACGTGCCCGATCGCGATCTCACCGGCGGCGAGGTCGCCCCGTACCGCCGCGGCGCGGTCGATCCGGACCTGTCCCGACGACATCTCCAGCACGCAGTCGCCGAACCGGCCGTCGGCGTCGACGTCCGACCAAGCGGTGTTCAGGGCCAGTTGAGAACCGGTGGGCATCTCGATCGTGATCGCGACCGAGCCGTTCTTGCCGCCGGCCTTCTTCGTCTCGATCGACAGCTTGCCGCCGTCGAAGCCGACCTTGGTGTTCTCGGCGACCTTCACGTCCGACTTGCTCGTGGCGTCGATCGGCTCGACCAGGACCACTGTGTCGGTGCGGTCGCTGGCGGTGAGGCGGACCCGGGCGCCGGCGACGGTCAGGGTGGCGGCGATCGGCTGCGGGGTGGGGAAGACGGACATCTCGAACTCCTTGGTGGTGGTGATCTCTCGTTGTGAAAGCAACGATCGCCGACCCGCCTGACACCGGACCGCCACGGCGCTGACACGCCGGAGACACCGGGCCCCTCGCCAGAACACGAGGGGCCCAGGCTCACCCGGTGATCACTCCGCGTACGGCTGATCCGTGCTCTTCCCGCTGTAGCTGATGCTCCAGACGTAGCCGTCCAGGTCCGCGAAGGTGCCTCCGTACCCGCCCCACGCCAGGGCGCCCGCGGGCTTCAGGACCGTGGCCCCGGCCTTCTCGGCCTCGGCGACGATCTCGTCGACGCGCGCCTCGCTGCGGACGACGTAACTGAGGACCAGCCCGCTGAAGCCAGTGCCCTCCGGGCTCGTGCCCACCTGGGCCGCGAGGCCTTCGCGGCCGTAGAAGCCGACCCAGGTGCCGCCGTCCGGTTCGAAGAACACCGAGACGCCGTAGTCGTCCTTGATCTTCCAGCCGAGGCCCTCCGTGTAGAACGCCTTGGACCTGGCCAGGTCCTTGACGCCGAGGAGGATCGAGCTGACGTGCGCTTTCATGATGATCTCCTGGATTCGAAACGGGTGGTCGGACCGGCGATGTCACATCGGGACGGGTTCGCCGGTCATTCGCAGTGACAGACCCGGACGGAGGAATGTGACAGATGGCCGAGCAGGAGTGGGTGAGCGAGCGGTTCGCCGAGCACCAGGGCCGCTTGCGGGCGGTGGCCTACCGGATACTCGGCTCGCCCGGGGAGGCCGAGGACGCGGTGCAGGAGGCGTGGCTGCGGGTCAGCCGCGCGGATACCGACGAGATCGAGAATCCGGCGGGCTGGCTGACCACGGTCGTCGCCAGGGTCTGCCTGAACATGCTGGAAGCCCGCCGCGCCAGACGGGAGGAGGCCGCGGGGGCGATGCCTCCCGAGCCCGCCCTGCCCGATGTCACCAAGGAGGATCCGGAGGACGAGGCGCTGCTGGCCGACTCGGTCGGGGTCGCGCTGATGGTGGTGCTGGACAAGCTGAACCCCGCCGAGCGGCTCGCGTTCGTCCTGCACGACGTGTTCGCCGTGTCGTTCGGCGAGATCGGCACGGTTCTCGGCCGTTCACCGGCGGCAGCCCGGCAGCTCGCGAGCCGGGCCAGACGCCGGGTGCGGACCGCTTCCGACGAGACCGACGCGGCGCGATCCCCGAAACGGGAGGTCATCGCCGCCTTCCTGGCAGCCGCCCGGAACGGTGATTTCGAAGCCCTCCTCGAAGTGCTCGACCCGGACGCCGTGGTCGGCGAGGTCCGCGGCGGCCACGCGGTCGCGGCCTTCTTCTCCGGACGCGCGGAGGCGGCCCGGCCGGCCCTGGTCGGCGGGGATCCGTCGGCGGTCTGGTCGCATCGCGGCGAAGCGAAGGCCGTCTTCACGTTCAGCGTTCGCGACGGGAGGATCACCCGGATCGACATCGACACGGACCCGGAACGCCTTCGCGGTCTCGAAATCGTCTTCCTCAGCGCCAAATGATCCGGTTCTTCTCGTGCACGCTCGCCGTCCACGATCTCGGCAGCGCGCTCGGTTTCTACCGTGACGTGCTCGGTTTCACCGTGTGGAGTGACGGACCGGTGAGCATCGGGCCGCCTTCGCAGCCGGACGTGCGGATCGTCCTCGAACCACCCGACGCGGACCGCGGTGCCTCACCGGCCGACCGGTCCGCGATCGAAGACCTGATGTCCAAGGCCTTGCTGAACCGGCTCGTCTTCGCGACCGACGACTGCGACGGCACCTTCGAGCGCATCGAGGCCGCGGGTGCGGAAGTGATGCAGGAACCGATCGACCGGCCCGGCGGGGTACGTGATTGCGCGTTCCTCGACCCCTCCGGCAATCTGCTGCGCTTCATCCAGAGGAGGGAAGCTTGACGTCCTCAGGCGTCTTGTCCGCCCGCAAACCCCGCCAGGTCGTATGCCGCAGCCGGCCGTCCGGTGTCCAGTTCCGGTGCACGACCTCGCCGACGAGTTCCGGCTCCACCCAGTGCGCCCGCCGCGCCCGATCGCGCGGGACCTCCGAAGCGAAGGGAGGCTTCTTCCGCTCCAGCGGGGTGAGCCGGGCATGCAGGTCTTCGAGGACCTTGTCGGTGAACCCGGTCCCGACGTCGCCGATGTACCGCAGGTCCCCGGCTTCGTCATGGGCGCCGAGCAGCAACGCGCCGAGCGTCCCCGACCGACGCCCGTCGCCGGGCCGCCAGCCGCCGACCACGACCTCCTGGGTGTGCCACACCGCCCGTTTGACCCACTGCCGTGTCCGCTTGCCGGGGTAATACCGGCTGTCGAGCTTCTTCGCGATCAAGCCTTCGAGCCCGTGCTGCCGGACGACGTCGAGCAGCTGATCGGGTGAGATGTCTTCGTCGGTGTACCCCGGTGGGATGGCGATGCGGCCGCCGGCGCCCAGGGACGTCAGCACCTCGCGCCGGGCCTCGTACGGCTCGTCGAGCAGGACGTCGCCGTCGAGGAGCAGCACGTCGAAGGCGAAGAAGTGCACCGGGCTGCGTTCCAGCAGCGACGCGTCCGGCGTGCGCAGGTGCCGGGTCTGGAGCAGCGGGAAGCTGGGCCGCCCCTGCTCGTCGAGCACGACGATCTCGCCGTCGAGGACGGCTTCGTGACCATCGAGCGCCTCGCCGGTGACATCCGGGTACGTCGCCGTGATGTCGAGCCCGCGGCGGCTGGTCAGGCGCGTTTCGCCGTCGCGCGCGACACGCAGGCAGCAGCGGTAGCCGTCCCATTTGTATTCGTACCCCCACCCGCCGGTGGGCAGGTCACCGTCGGTCGCCAGCATCGGGGCGATCGCGTCCGGCACGGTACTCATGCCTCACGGTACCCCGGAAACCCCGCCGGTGATCTATCGTCGAAGGGTGCCTGAGGAGCGGATAACGGTCGAGGTCGAGGGTCGGCGGCTGGGGCTGTCCAATCTGGACAAGGTGCTCTATCCCGCGCACGGGTTCACCAAACGCGAGGTCCTCGATTACTACCGCCGGATAGCCCCGGTGATGCTCCCGCATCTGCGCGACCGAGCCGCCACCTTCCGCCGGTTCCCCGACGGGGTCGACGGCGAACCGTTCTACGAGAAGAACGTTTCCCGCCACGCGCCCGATTGGGTGCGCACCGCGCGGCTCACCAACCGCGGCCGCCGGGGCGGGGAGGAGACGCTCGACTACCCCGTCGTCGGCGATCTCCCGACGCTGATGTGGGCGGCCAATCTCGCCGCGCTGGAACTGCATGTTCCACAGTGGACGGTCGGCCCGCGCGGCGCGCGGAAATCCCCCGATCTGCTGGTGTTCGACCTCGATCCCGGACCGCCCGCGGACGTCGTCGACTGCTGCCGGGTGGCCGAGACGCTCAGCGACCTGCTCATCGGAGACGGTCTCACGGTGTACGCGAAGACCAGCGGCAACAAGGGAATGCAGTTGTACTGCCCGGTGCGCACGCGCTCCGACGAACGCACGTCCGAGTACGCCAAGGCCGTCGCGGAGGAACTCGCGCGCCGGTCACCGGAAACCATCGTCGCCAAGATGACGAAGGCCATCCGCCCAGGCCGTGTGTTCATCGACTGGAGCCAGAACAACACCGCCAAGACCACCATCGCGCCGTACTCGCTGCGCGGCCGCGCCATCCCGACCGTCTCCACGCCGGTGACCTGGGAGGAGGTCGAAGCCTGCCGCAAGGCCGCCGACCTGCTGTTCACCGCCGAACAAGTGCTCGAACGCGTCGAGGAGATGGGTGACCTGTTCGGGGACATCGCCGAGCACCGCGCGGCCGTTCCCCAACGGTGACCGGGCTCATGTTTGAACCGCGGCCGCCGGGAAAACCTCAGGTCAGAGGAGTGACCCCGAATGACCGAACACACCAAAGATCCCGAAGGCTGGTCAGCGCGAGCCCTGGCCATGCTGCGAGCCGTGGCACAGGGCAGGGCCGAGATGACCGTCAGCCTGGAGCCCGATCTCTACGTCGACGGCCTGCCGTGCAGTGACCAGAGCACGGCCCACCGACTGGCCCACGCCGGGCTGATCCGGCCCCCCGGCGGCGTTCCCGGCAGCCGGGTACCCGCGGAATTGTCCGAAACAGGACAGGATCTGCTGGAGCCCTTGGCGCCCGCCGCTTAGCGAAGAGCAACCCGGAAAGACCACTGTGGACTCCCGCCCGTTCCGCATACGATCTGCGGAGCGGGTGCGCGGGGGTGCGTGCCCACCGGGCTGGTGCCTCCGGGGCCGGTGAGGATGTGGCTGTTGACCGGGTATCACACGCTGGCCGAGACCGAGAACGCCGTCCGGGCCAAACTGGGCGGTATCCCGCTGCTGTGGGAGCGGATGGAGGCGGTGGCCAACCTCCACCGCGCCGCGACCGCGGTCCGGCTGCATTTCGAGAACTCGGTACTGCGCACCGCGGGCCTCACCTGGACCGCGTTCGTGGTGCTCTGGGTGGTGTGGATCTTCGGCGAGAAGGAGACCAGGCACGTCGCCGCGGAATCCGGGATCACCAAGGGGACGCTGACCGGGGTGATGAAGACCTTAGAGGCGCACGGCCTGGTCACCCGGCGCAAACACCCCGTCGACGGACGGCTGGTGCTGCTCGCGCTGACCCCGGAGGGCGAGCGGCTGATGCGGGAGCTCTTCCCCGAGTTCAACCAGGAGGAAGCGTTCGTCACCGAACGGCTCAGCTCCGAGAAGTGCACCGAGCTGGCCGCTTCACTGAGGGAGATCGTCCGGCAGCTGGAGGAGAAGGGCGAAGAACGGCGGACCCGGGGAAGCTGACCCCTACCGAAGACGGTTGCGCGAAACCTCCGGCGACTCCTACGTTTTTTGGAGCCGAACGAAGCGAAGGGCGCCCTTGATGGACTTCCGGTACTGGCTCGGTCAGGCGTTGACGTCGAACGAGGCGTGGGCGGAGACGTTCACCCCCGTCCGGCCGCATCCGTCGCTGGAGATCTCCGACGGGCGGTTCGAGACGGCGTTCGAGGAGCTCACCGAGCGGTTGAAGGACAACTACCCGTTCTTCCACCCGTCCTACGCCGGCCAGATGCTCAAACCGCCGCATCCGGCCGCCGTGGTCGGCTACCTGACCGCGATGCTGGTCAACCCCAACAACCACGCGCTCGACGGCGGCCCCGCGACGGCCGAGATGGAACGCGAGGTCGTCCAGGCCCTGGCCACGATGTTCGGCTACACCGAGCATCTGGGGCATCTGACCACCAGTGGCACGATCGCGAACCTCGAGGCCCTGTTCGTCGCGCGGGAAACGCATCCCGGCAAGGGCATCGCGTACAGCGCCGAGGCGCACTACACGCACGGCCGGATGTGCGGCGTCCTCGGCGTCGAGGGGCACACGGTACCCGTCGACGCGCGCGGCGCGATGGACCTCGACGCGCTCGAAAAGCTGCTGCGCACCGGGAAGATCGGCACCGTCGTCCTCACCGCCGGGACGACCGCGCTCGGCACGGTGGAGCCGATCCACGAGGCGCTGGCACTGCGCGAGCGCTACGGCGTCCGGGTGCACGTCGACGCCGCCTACGGGGGATTCTTCCGGCTTCTGTCCGGTTTGGACGGTCCGGAAGGGCTGCCCGAAGCCCCGTGGCACGCCATCGCCGAGGCCGACTCGATCGTCATCGACCCGCACAAGCACGGCCTCCAGCCCTACGGCTGCGGCGCGGTGCTGTTCTCCGACCCCGCGGTGGGCCGGTTCTTCCTGCACGATTCGCCGTACACCTACTTCACCTCGGAAGAGCTGCATCTCGGCGAGATCAGCCTCGAATGCTCCCGGGCGGGCGCGGCCGCCGCCGCGTTGTGGCTCACCTTCCGCGTCCTGCCGCCCACCCCCGACGGACTGGGCAAGGTGCTCGCGGCCGGGCGCCGCGCGGCGTTGCGGTGGGCGAAGCTGCTGGAGGACTCCGAGCGGTTCGACCTGTACCAGCCACCGGAACTCGACATCGTCACCTACTTCCCCCGCACGGAGCCGCTTTCGCTGTCGAGGATCGACGAGGAGAGCGCGCGGATCCTGCGCACCGGAATGGCGGCTGCCAGGGAGCCGGTGTTCCTCAGCACGCTGCGGATCGGCGAGGCGCAGTTCGGTCTGCGTCACACCGGGGTCGACGCGGATGCGGACGGCGCGAGGATCCTGCGTAGCGTGCTGATGAAGCCCGAAAGCGAGGACCACGTCGACCGGCTGCACGAGCGGCTGGAAGAGTTGTCCCGCGGTTGAGCTCGCCAGTACCGCAGACGAATGGATCCGCCATGCCCGCACCAGGTCCCGCCGAACCCGTGACCGCGATCGAGACGAAATCGCTCGGAAACGGGTTCCGGCGGCGGCACGTCACCATGCTGGCCATCAGCGGGGCGATCGGCGCCGGGCTGTTCGTCGGCACCGGCGCGGGGATCAAGACCGCGGGCCCCGGCATCCTGCTGTCCTATGTGGTCGCGGGCCTGCTCATGGTGCTCGTGATGCGCATGCTGGGCGAGATGGCGGCCGCCGAGCCGAGCAGCGGCTCGTTCTCGGTGTACGCGGAGAAGGCGCTCGGCCGCTGGGCCGGGTTCACCGTCGGCTGGCTGTACTGGTCGCTGCTGGTGGTCGTGGTCGCCGCCGAGGCGACCGCGGCCGCGGCGATCGCGAACGAGCTGCTGCCCCAGGTTCCACAGTGGACCTGGGTGCTGCTGTTCATGGCGGTGCTGACCGTGGTGAACCTGTTCGCCGTGCGCTCGTTCGGGGAGTTCGAGTTCTGGTTCGGCGCGATCAAGGTGACCGCCGTGGTCGCCTTCCTCGTACTCGGCACCCTCGCGGTGTTCGGGGTCCTGCCGGGCACGACGCCGGTCGGGCTGAGCAATCTCACCGGACACGGCGGTTTCCTGCCCAACGGCCTCCAAGGGGTGCTGACCGGCCTGCTCGCGGTCGCGTTCTCCTTCGGCGGCATGGAACTGGTGACCATCGCGGCGGCGGAGTCCGACGACCCGGCGGGTTCGATCCGCCGCACCACGCGCACGGTCATCGTGCGGCTGCTGCTGTTCTACATCGGTTCCGTGGCACTGATGGTGCTGTTGCTGCCGTGGGAATCCGCTTCGGCCAACACCAGCCCCTTCGTCACCATCCTGGAGAAGGTCGGGGTGCCGTCGGCGGCGCTGCTGATGAGTTTCGTCGTGCTGACCTCGTTGCTCTCGGCGCTCAACGCGAACCTCTACGGTGCCTCGCGGATGGTGTTCTCCTTGGCCGAACGCGGTGAAGCGCCGCGCGCGATGCTGAAACTGTCCGGCACGGGTGTCCCGCGGACGGCGGTGCTCGCTTCGGTGGCCTTCGGTTTCGTGGCCGTATTGCTGAACTTCCTCGCCCCCGAACACGTGCTTCCGTTCCTGCTCAACGCCATCGGGGCGAACATCCTGCTGGTCTGGATCTTCGTCGCCGTCTCCCAGCTGCGGCTGCGGAAGGCGGCGGAACGTGACGGCACGGCCGCCGACCTGCCGGTGCGGATGTGGGGTTTCCCGTGGCTCAGCTGGGTCGCGCTGCTCGCGATGGCGGGCGTCCTCGTTCTCATGTGGACGGACGCCGACGCGCGGACGCAGCTGTTCACCAGCGGTGCGGTGGCCGTGCTGATCGTGGCGATCAGCCTGCTCAGGCGACGTCCGCGACGCTGAACAGTTCGCGCTCGACCCGGCTCAGCGCCAGCCGGACCGCGCCGAGCGCGACCGCGTCCTCGCCGAGCGCCGACGTTTCGACGCGCACCGGGAACAGCGCCAGACGGGCCAGTTCGGCGCGCAGCGGCACCGTCAGCGGGTCCTCGGCGCCGCCGATCACCACCAGCTCCGGGTCGACGGCGATGATCGTGGCGGCGACGAGCTCGAGGAACCCGCCCGCCTGCCGCAGGGCGCCGATCTCGCCCGCCGCCCCGTGGTGGCCGGCGTGCAGCTTCCCGCCGAGCAGCAGGCCCAGCGAGACGGCGGGTCCGGCCCGCACGTAGACGACGTCGTCGAGGCCGTGCGCGGCGCCGCGCCAGTGTTCGGCCAGCGTCGCGAGTTCGGTGTCGTTGCCTGCCAGCACCGGGCAGCCGCCGCCGAACTCCGCCGGCAGGTCGACGCCGGTCCAGCCGGGAAGCCGGTAGTTGTGGACGACCTTGCCGCCGGACACCACACCGGTGGTGCCGACACCGAGTATCCGCAGGTTGGCATGGCCTTCGGCGGCCGCGCCGAGCACCCGGTGCGCGGCGCCGAGCCGGTCGGCGGCGGCCGTTTCCGGGGTGAGCCCGGCCCGCGCCCGTCCGACGACGTCGCCACGCAGGTCGGCGACCAGGCACAACGCCTGATGCGGGCCGATCTCGAGGCCGGCGACGTGCCCGGACTCCTGGCGGAACCGGTACCGCTTGGCTGGTCTGCCCCGCGGCCGCGGCGCGCCGGGGGAGAGCGGGACCTCCTCGACCAAGCCCTGTTCGCCGAGGTCCGCGGCGATCTCCTCGACGGTCGGCCGGGAGACCTCGCTCGCCTTGACCAGTTCCGCGAGGGTGAGCTCCTCGGCCGCGTACAGCGCGCGCAGGACGGCGATGGCGTTGAGCCGCCGCAGCAGTGACGGATCCCCTCCGGACAGCCTGGCCATGCGACTCCCTAGGCGGTGACGCGTTTGTCGTACTGGGCGCGCGCGAGGGCGATTTCGCTCTGGTGGTCCTCGGTCCAGGTGACCAGCGACTGGATGGTCTTGTGCAGCGTCATGCCCAGCGGCGTCAGCGCGTACTCGACCCGGGGCGGCACCACCGGATAGACGGTCCGGCTCACCAGCCCGTCGCGTTCCAGATGCCGCAGCGTGGTGGTGAGCATGCGCTGGCTGATGCCGTCGATCTTGTACTTGAGCTCGGTGAACCGCAGGGTGTTGCGGTCCAGCAGGGCGATCACCAGGAGCGACCACTTGTCCGCCACCCGGTCCAGGATCTGGCGGACCTCGCAGTCCTCGCGCGTGTCCCACTGGAAGGCCTCGTAGTCCTCCTCGGTGAGTTCACAACGACTAGGTGAGTTCAAAGTGCCTTCTTCCATGGTCATCGATGGTGACGGAAGATCCCCTTGGTTACAAGAGGGAACCGACCGGCCGATGGGTAACCGTCGGTTCCCGTTCACCGAGGGAGATCCGATCTTGAGCAACTCGCAAACGCTTCCGCGTGCCGACCGGATGGGCGGGCGGGCCTGGGGCGTGCTCGTAGTGCTGTGCGGCGCCATCTTCCTGGAGGGCATCGACGTCGCGATGCTGAACGTGGCGCTGCCGTCCATCCGGGCCGAACTCGGCCTGTCGACCGCGACGCTGAGCGGCGTGGTGAGCGCCTACGTGCTCGGCTACGGCGGGTTCATGCTGCTGGGCGGGCGCGCCGCCGACCTGTACGGCCGCCGCCGCATGTTCGTCGGCTGGCTGGTGGTGTTCCTCGTCTTCTCCGGGCTGGGCGGCTTCGCCACCGAAGGCTGGATGCTGCTGCTCGCCCGGTTCGTCACCGGCGTCGCCGCGGCCTTCATGACCCCGGCGGGCCTGTCCATCATCACCACGAGCTTCGAAGAGGGCCCGAAGCGCAACAAGGCCCTGCTGTTCTACGCCGGCACCGGGGCGGGCGGCTTCTCGCTCGGCCTCGTCATCGGCGGCCTGCTGACCAGGATCGACTGGCGCTGGGTGTTCTTCACCCCGGTGATCCTGTCCGCGGTCATCCTGCTCGCCGCGCTCTGGCTCATCAAGGAACCCGCCCGTGAGGAACGCGGGCCGCGTCGCCTCGACCTCGCCGGAGCGGTCACCGTCACGGCGGCGATGCTGCTGATCGCCTACGCGGTGGTCCGGCTGGAACACCCCGGGCAGGGCTGGGGCTGGACCGTCGCCTCGTTCGCCGGGGGAGTGGCCGCGCTGGTGGCCTTCGTGTCCGTCGAACGCCGCTCGCCCGCGCCGCTGGTGCGGCTGGGCATCCTGAAGTCGGGGCCGCTGGTGCGGGCGAACGTCAGCGCGCTGCTGTTCGCGGGCTCGTTCTTCGGCTTCCAGTTCCTGGTCACGCTGTACCTGCAGGAACTGCGGGGCTGGTCGACGGTGGAGACGAGCCTGGCGCTGCTGGCGGTCGGGATCGACGCGATCCTCGCGCCGACGCTCACCCCGCGGCTGGTGGCGAGGTTCGGCAACACGCGGCTGATCTTCGGCGGGCTCGTGCTCGCGGCCGTGTCCTACGCGCTCTTCCTGCCGTTGGGCCTGGACTGGACGTACGCGGCGATGTTCCCGTCGATGATCATCCTGGGTCTCGGCTTCGCGCTCGCCTACGGTCCGCTGACGATCGTCGCCACCGACGGGATCGCCGAGAACGAACAGGGGCTCGCGGGCGGTCTGCTGTACACGGCGTTCCAGTTCGGCGCGGCGCTCGGGCTTTCCGTGGTGACCGCCGTCAACGTCGCCGTCCTCGGCACGGGTGGTTCGCCGGAGGCGGCGCTCGGCGGGTTCCGGGCGGCGCTGGTCGTGCCGCTGGTGATGGCCGTGCTCGCCGCGATCGTCATCGCGGCCGGCCGTCAGCGAGTCTCGGCGAAGGAAGCCAGGTTGGCCAGCGAGGAGGCGATCCCGGCCTCGTGATCGGCCTGGCCGATGCCGGACGGCACGTCCGTCGCGGTGACGGTCACTTCGGTGCCGTCACCCGCGGCGGCCAGGTCCCAGGTCATCGTCATGGTGCCCGCGAACGCCGGGTCTTCGGATGCGAAGACGGCCTGCTGCACCACACGTTTCGCGGGAACCAGGTCGGCGAACCCGACCTCGACGACGTCCGTCGCGTCCGACGATTTGCCGGGCGCGGCGGACGCGTCGAGGTAGGTGAGGGTCATCCGGAAACCGCCGCCGGGCCGCGGATCCCAGTGCTCGATCCGGCCTCGCATGCCTTCGGGCGGCAGCCAGGCTTCGAGGGACTCCCGGTCGAGGAGTGCCTGGTAGACGGTCTCGGGCGGGGCGGCGATCGTCCGGCTGCCGCTGTCGATCCTGGCCATGGCGCCGAGTCTAGGGCGCGCTGTCCTCGTCAGGGATGCCGCGGAGTGATGGTGTCGCGGGTGATCGACTCCACCTTCTCCTGCGCCTTCTTGGCGTCGGTGACCCAGAGCTTGTAGAAGTCGAACGGGCAGTCCGCCACGCCCTTGTCGCCTTCGTCCGCGTCCTGCACGCCGGTGTACCCGCGGTGCAGCAGCTTGAAGATGTGGTTCTGCGACTGGTCGTAGGTCCGCGCGTCGCGGATCGCCGAAACCGAAAGCTGCGCGTACTGGATCCCGTATTCCTCTTCGCCGGTCTCGCCGAGCGTGCGCCCGTCGAAACCGATGATCGCGGAATGACCGAAGTAGGAGTACACGCCGTCGAAACCGGCGGCGTTCGCGACGGCGACGTAACAGTTGTTGGCCCACGCCATCGCCTTGGCCATCAGGATCTGCTGTTCCTTGGCCGGGTACATGTAGCCCTGGCAGCGCACGATCAGTTCGGCGCCCTTCATCGCGCAGTCGCGCCAGATCTCCGGGTAGTTCCCGTCGTCGCAGATGATCAGCGAGATCTTCATGCCCTTGGGCCCGTCGCTGACGTAGGTGTCCTCGCCGGGGTACCAGCCTTCGATCGGGCACCAGGGCAGGATCTTGCGGTATTTCTGGACGATCTCGCCTCGGTCGTTGATGAGCACGAGCGTGTTGTACGGCGGCTTGTCCGGGTGGTCCTCGTGCCGCTCTCCGGTGATCGAGAAGACGCCCCACGTCTGAGCTTCGCGGCACGCGGCGGCGAAGATCTCGGTCTCCTCGCCGGGAATCGTCGCGGCGGTCTCGTACATTTCCTTCGGGTCGTACATGATGCCCTGCGTCGAGTACTCCGGGAACACCACGAGGTCCATGCCGGGAAGGCCGGATTTCATGCCCACCACCATTTCGGCGATCTTGCGGGCGTTGGCGAGGACTTCGGCCTTGGTGTGCAGCCGCGGCATCTTGTAGTTGACCACCGCGACGCCGACCGTGTCCGGGCTGGCGGAAATGTCACCGTGTCGCATGAGGACTCCTTTTCTCGGAACGGTTTTTCAGGACGGGTAAACGCCGGTGAGGCCGAGGAAGGCGGGCACCGTGCACGTGGGCTGGCTGAGCAGCAGGGCGGTCCAGCCGGTGAGCCGCGTCAGATGCTCCTTTCCCAGGCCGAGGACCAGGAAGAACAAGGTCCACAGCAGTGCCCAGGACAGCCAGATGACGCCGAACACCGGATCGCCGTCGTGCCAGAAGGCGATTCCCGCGTACACCACGGCGGCACCCGCCACGAAGAGCGAGAACCAGCCGATCCCTTCGGGTGCGAGGCCCGCGAGGTTCGCGATGCCGACGTACAGATAGGTGAAACCGAACAGGTACAGGCCGGAGGCGGCGAGGATCGCGTCCCGGTCGCCGCCCGCCTGCACGATCAGCACGGTCGGGGTGACGCATTGGAGCGCGCCGACGAACAGGTTCAGCACCGCCGCCGACCGCGGCGGTATCCGGCCGAGCAGCATCAGGCCGTTGATCATCAGAGCGGCGCCGACGTAGAGCAGGCCCACGTCGCCCATGCTCACCTCCGCGTAATCGACGTCACATGGAATAATTTCAAATGAAAGTATGTGGTGTGCCGGGGCGAGTCAAGAGGTGCTTGCTCAGAGCCGGGTGAGGACTTCGAAGTCGTAACCGTCGGCGACCGCGAGATGGACGTGCTGATCGGCCTGCTGCCCGCGGAATTCGATCGTGCCGCGCGGGCCGTGATAGGCGACGCCGTCGATCGCCGCGTTGAGCGCGGGAAGCTCCGGCGTCCCCGCCCGGCGGACGAGCTCCGCGAGCGTATGCAGCCCCTCGTAACAGGATTCGGCGGCGTTGTTCAGGGCCGGGGCGCCGGGACCGTTGCGGTCGACGTAGCGGCCGAGCAGGTCCATCGCGTCGGCGGTGACCATGGAACGGAAGTAGGCGGCGGAGACGTAGAGGTTGCCGGTGGCGTTCGCGCCGCTCGCCAGGAGCATGTTCTCCTCCATCAGCGGGCTGAACCGGACCAGCCGGTCGCTGAGCCCGTGCGCGGCGAAGGCGCGGTTGAACCGCACCGCGTCCTGTCCGACCAGCAACATGAGCACACCGTCGCTTGTGGACTGTTCGATCCCACGGACCACTGTGGACATGTCACCGGCGCCGAGCCCGACGAACGCCTCTCCGGTGATGCGCAGATCGAGATCCTTGGCGTACTGCCGGATCGCGCGGGTCGAACGGTGCGGCCAGACGTAGTCGTCGCCGACGACGAACCAGCGGCGGGTGCCGAGGTGATCACGCAGCCAGCGCAGCGCCGGTTCGATCTGGCAGCGCGGTGTCTCGCCCGTGCAGAAGATGCCCGAGCGGCGCTCGCCGCCTTCGTAGAGCGACGTGTACACGTACGGGATCCTGTCGGCCACGACCGGCGCGAGCGCGTGCCGGATCGACGAGATGTGCCAGCCGCTCACCGCGTCGACCCGCCCGCTGTCGACGAGACGCCGCAGATCGCCCGCCACTTGCGCGGGGGTGCCGCCGCCGTCGACGACCTCGGCCTCGACCTGGCGGCCGAGGATGCCGCCGGATTCGTTGAGCTCGTGGACGGCCAGCTCCGTGATCGCCTCGCACGACGGGCCGAACAGCCCGGCGGGCCCCTGCAACGGGACCACCATGGCCACACGCCAGGTGTCGTCGCGGGGCCGGGTGGCGAGGCGTAGGGGCATGGCGCTCCGTGCGGTGGCCCGGTAAGGTCAAAGTGCTTTCACCTGGAAGTATTGCGAGGGTGTCCGGTTTTGGCAAGGGGACGGGATATGGGGACACGCGGCGTCACGACCGCCGGAACGTCGCTCACCGGCTCGCTCACCCGCGCCGCCCGTGCCGTCGCCGCCCGGGTCGAGCAGGTGCTCGCCAAGGAAGGCCTCACCCTGGACCAGTGGCTGGTGCTGGACGCGCTGAGCGGCAAGGGCGGTCTCGCCATGGCCGACCTCGCCGACCGGACGCTCGCCACCGCCCCGACGCTGACCAGGGTGGTCGACAAGCTGGTCACCACCGCGCAGGCCTACCGCGAGGTCGATGCCGCCGACAGACGTCGCGTGCTCGTCCACCTCAGCGCCCGTGGCCGCGCGACGTACCGCCGCGTCGCCGCGAAGGTGGCGGAAGTGGAAGCCGGCCTCGACGTGCCGGACGACGTGCTCACGGCCCTCCGGGAGCTCGGCGCCTGAAAGTCAGGCGTGCGGCAGGGGTTTCGGCTTGGCCAGCGTGACGATGCCGAGCACCCCGGCGACCACGAGCGCGAGCAGGACGAACAGCGCGGCCACCACGTACACCACGCGGAAACCGGTGGCGTCCGAAAGCAGGCCGCCGAGGACCGGTGCGATCGCCAAGGCGAGCACACCGAGACCGGCCGCCACCCCGGCCGCGACGCCGCGACCGGTCTGGAGCCGTCGGATCAGCGCGACGGTCACGCCGAGGACGGCGCCCGCGCCGAGCCCGTTCAGCACCCGGCCGACCAGGAGCAGGCCACTGCCCGGGACGAAGGCGACCAAGAGGACGCCCATGAGCATCAGGACGAGCGCGGGCACGGTCACCGACGTCGGGAAGCGCGCGCCGAGCAGCAGGCCCGCGGGGAAGGCGATCGCGGCCGCGACGAGATACGAGACGAGACCGTTCAGCAGTAGCGCTTGGCCGGACATGCCGAGATCGATTCGCAGGGGAGACTCGCCGTCGAAGCGGTAGATCACGGTGAGCAGGAACAGTCCGATGAGCGCGGCGAACCCCGGCCCGATGACGAGCCACCACGGCTGCCCGGTCGGACGTGGGTCGTGCTGTGTCGGCGTCGGCACGTACATGCGCACAACCTATAGCGCCCGGCCTTCGTCGAGAACCCGAGCCAAAAGCATGGTCGCCGGGCCGAATCCCGCTCGCCGGTAAAAGGGCACCGACCGTTCGGTGGGAGACAGGACGATACGATCGCAACCGCATACGCGCGCGTGTGCGGTTGCCGCGTCGACCAGAGCGGACCCTATCTCCCGGTCGCGGTGCGTGGCGAGCACGAAAGCGTTGCCCAGGTAGGCCCATCGAGTGGCGGGGATGCCGGGCCGCGGCATTCGTTCGATCAGGGCGAGGTTCACCATACCGACGGCCTCACCGTCGAGTTCGGCCAAGAACGCCGATCGGCGCGATGCTTCGGCGGCGTACCACCCGGCGAAGCGCTCTTCGAAACCGTCGTCGTCGACCGGCTGTCCCGCTTGCTCTTCCGTCCATGCTCGCCGCAGCGCCGCCAGTGCCGGCACGTCGTGCTCGCCGGCTTGCCGGATCGACACCGTGTGCGAAGACGTCATGACCTGATCTTGGCATGGTGCGAAGGTCCCGGTCCCGGTGACAGGCCGATCACCAGGATCAGCGGCGATCACCACGCTTTTGCCGGGTTGACGGTGATGAGGTCGCGCGTAGCGTGGATGGCGAGGCCTTTTTGTCATTTATCTGCGTCAGGTCGTCAAAGGTAACTGTGGGGGTACCTGTTGCTCTGCCATTGTCGCGATAAGCCGCCTGCATGTCCCTTGTCGCACTCGACGACGTCTCGATTACCGGGCCGCGTCGTCACGTTCCTCGAGAGTACCGACGAGATCGCGCAGCTGGTCGCCGGCCGGGAACAAAGCTCTTTGCGAGCCCATCTTCTGGTGGCGATGAATACTTTCTGGCCGACGGATTCGGTGCGTGTCCTGCGCCTCGGCGAGACGGATCCGCCGCTGGACGCCGACGCGCTGGGTGACTGGATCCTGGGGCGCCGGTGGCCGTACACCGTCGATCAGGACGAAGGCGTGGTGCTGCGCGGAAGTCCCTGGCTCGAAGCCCTGCGATTCGGTTTCCAGGACGCGATCGTGGTGCCGGTGCTCGATCCCGGGCACGCGGGCCGGTGCCGGGTGATCGGCTTCGCCGCCGCATTGTCGTGCAGCCCGGATGTCTATGACGCGCAGGCGGTCGAGGCGTTCTTGCGCCTGACACGGACGATGATCGACGAGTCGGCGGAACGATGGTCCGAAGGTCCCGGAGGCCACCCGGACGAAGATCCTCCGGCGGGATGGTCCTACCCGCCAGGGCTGGCCGACAGCATCGGCGGGAAGCTGCTGCCGCTTCGCGCGGGTATCGCCCGGGTCAGGCGGACGGCGCCGAGCGAGGAAGTCGCTCTCCAGCGCGCCGTCCAGGAATTGAACGAGACCTTCGGAGCGGTGTGGAACGAGATGTTCAGTCTTCTCACCGGGCCTGCCCGCAAATCGGAGAACCTGGTATCCCGGCTGACACCCCGGGAAAAGGAAGTCGCCGAACTCGTGGCGAAAGGGCACAGCAACAGGGAAATAGCCCGGTGCCTCTACATCAGCGAACCGACTGTGAAGACGCACGTCTCGAGAATTCTGCGCAAACTCGAAGTAGGGCAGCGTGCCGAGATCACGGCGCTGGTCCGATCGGCGCCCCGCCGGGGACCGGGCGTACAGCTGAAAAAGAAGGACGCGCACTGAGACGGCCGGGCACCGCTCCGAGGAGTCATCGCTGGACGTTCGGAGGTTGGTCCATTTCGGTGACCGGCGTGAGCGTCTGTTCGTACTCCGGTGACGTTTCCGTGACGATCCGGCCGTCGTGGAGCACGACGATCCGATCGGCGAACCGTTTGGCGAAGGTCAGTTCGTGGGTCACCATCAACATGGGCAGCCCGGTGTCAGCCAGCCGTCGGATGATGGCGAGCACGTCCGCGGTCAACGTGGCGTCGAGTGCCGAAGTGATCTCGTCGAGCAGGAGGATCCGGGGCCGCATGGCCAACATACGGGCGATGGCGAGCCGCTGCTGCTGCCCGCCGGACAGGGTGGTGGGGCGGCGGTCGCCGAGGCCGGAGAGCCCCACCATCTCCAGGTGCTCGTCGGCGACCTGGACCGCGGTGGCCAGGGGAACGCGGTCCACCACCCTCAGCGGCATGACGATGTTGTCCCTGACCGTCCGGTGCGGGAACAGGTTGAACTGCTGGAACACCATTCCGATCGCGTTGTCCCGCCTGCGTTCTTTGCCGCTGATCCGACGGCCCCGGACCAGCACCGCGCCGGCGTCGGGCTCCGCCAGGCCCGCGATGCAGCGGAGCAGCGTGGATTTGCCGCTGCCGCTGCGGCCCATGACCGCCACGAGTTCCCGTTCTCCCACCGAGAGGTGGATGTCGTGCAGTACCGGCGATCCGCTTTGGTAGGCGAACGACAAACCGCGCACGGCCAGCACCTCGGCCGCGCTCCCGTCCCGGGTCTCGTCCATGCTTCTCCTACACCATCGCGAGTTTGCGTTCGAGCCTGCCGCTCAGCATGGACAGTGGGTAGGTGACGACGAAGTACATGACGGCGAGCAGGGTGTAGACCTCCAGCGGCCGGAAGGTCGCGTTGACGATGGATTGGGCCCGGTAGGTGATCTCCGGTACCGCGATGACGCTCAGCAGCGAAGACTCCTTGATCAGGAGGATCAGAGTGGTCGCCAGCGCGGGAAGCACGTGGCGGAATGCCTGCGGAAGGATCACGTGGCTGATGGTCTGCAACCGGGTGAACCGCAGCACCGCCGCGGCCTCCAGCTGACCCGGGCCGACCGAGGTGATACCCGCGCGGAACACCTCCCCGAGGACCGCTCCCGAGTTCAGGGTCAAGGCCAGTACCCCGGCCGAGATCACCGGCAGCTCGACTCCGAGCAGGATCGGCAGCGCGTAGAAGATCCAGATCAGCTGCACCAGCCCCGGCGTGGTGCGGAAGAACTCGGTGTAGGCATAGGCGAGCTGGGCGAGCACCGGCACGTTGTTGGCGCGCACGAGCGCGCAGAACAGGCCGACCACGCTGCCCGCCAGCAGAGACACCACCGAAAGGCCGGCGGTGAAGGCGAGCCCGCCGAGCGCGGCGTCCAGCGCCTCTCCGGTGAACAGGTAGGTCCAGTCGAACGTGTAGTCCGTCGCTGCCATCCCCTCACCCACCCAGCGAATTCTCGGGGGTGATCCACTTCTTGAGTGCTTCGTCGATGGTCCGGTCCGCCTTCTTCTCGGCGACGAACCGATTGAGTTCGGCGAGCAGTTCGTGGTCGCCCTTGGGAACGCTCCAGCCGACAGGTACCGGGTCGACTCCCTCGGGGGATTCGGGAATCACGCGGAATTGTGGGTACTTCGCCAGGATCGCCGGCATGATCAGCGCCTCGGCGGCGACGGCGTTCGCACGGCCGCTGCCGAGTTCCGAGATCAATTCCGGCAGACCGGATCCAGCCGAGGGCAGCTCCCGCAACTTCGCCTTCGGCACGATGTGACGGCAGATCAGGCACTGTGCGCCACCGGCGAGGCAGGCGATCGTGACCGAGGGGTCGTTGAGCGAAGCGAGGTCGGTGAGCCTGGCGTCGGTCTTGGCCACGAGCCAGGCGCCGCCCATGGACAGCAGGGGATCGGCGAAGTCAACCGCTTTCCGGCGCTCTTCCCTGGCCTGCAGGGAGGTGATCATGTCGTATTTCCCCGATTGCAGACCGGCGATGATCGTGGCGTAACTGGTCCCCACGTACTCCACCCGTACGCCGAGGCTCCGCGCGAACTGATCGATCAGGTCGACGTCCAGGCCGATGTACGAGCCGTCGCCACGCCGGATCGTGAGCGGTGGAGAGGCGCCGATCCCGACGCGCAGCACCTTCTCGTCCCGGATGCGCTGGAGGCTCGTCCGTTGATCGGTCGCGGCGCAGGACGAAGAGACCAGTACCAGTACCAGCAGCAGACCGAGCAGAACACGTGGTTTCCGCATGGATCACCCTCCATTTCCCGAATCCGGCAGGCGCAGGACCGGACGACGGCTCGTCCAGGGCCGGACCTGCTCGAACACATGTGCCACTTCCAGCAGGAGCGGGTCGGCTCGCCAGCCGGTGATCAGCTGCAGCCCGACGGGCAGCCCGCCGCAGGTCCACCCCGCGGGCAAGGTGATCGCCGGATTGCCGGTGAGGTTGAAGGGATAGACGGCCGCACCGGACAACAGGGCGTCCTCCCGGCCGGGTGTCAGCCCGGGGGTCCGGTCGTGCGGCCAGCCCGCGACCGGGCAGGTCGGGGTCATCAACACGTCCCAGTTCTCGAAGAACTCCCGGAAATGGTGGAAAAGCCGGGTCCTGGCCCGGCCGGCGGCCCCCAGGTCGGCCATCGACCAGGTTCTTCCACGCTGGACCAGCCGTCGCAGGGGAGCCGGGCACGAGGAGTCGACCGGACCCGGATAGCGCATCGCCAGTCCGCATTCCCAAAGCACCCGCTGTACCTCGCTCTGATCTTCCCAGCCGGATGACGGCGTCGGGGGAGCGGACCCGAGTGCCTGTGCGAGTCTTCGTGCCGCTTCTCCGGTGATCGCGGCGACCTCAGGGTCGACCGGCGGCGCGCCTTGGGGGGATTCCGTCCAGGCCAACCGCAATGGGCCCGGTCGCCGGGCAGCCAGGCCGGCCTCCATCGGGTCCGACCACGAGAACGGGTCCCGGGAGTCGGCGCCCTGTGCCACCTGGAGGAAGAGCGCCGCGTCGGCGACCGTTCGGGCCAAGGGGCCGATGTGGACTCTCGGGGCGGTGAAAGCGTCCGCTACCGGGAAGGCCGGGATTCTGCCGAAGGAGGGTTTCAAACCCACGACACCGCACAACGCCGCCGGAACGCGGATGGACCCACCGCCGTCGCTGCCCAGCGCGAGCGGGCCCATTCCCGCTGCTACCGCGGCGGCTGCTCCGCTGCTGGAACCGCCGGCACCGTAATCGAGCCGCCACGGTGTGCGTGCCGCCACGCCGTCGCTGGACATCGACGAGTAGCTGTAGCCCTGTTCCGGAGAGCGGGTCTTCCCGAAGGGGATCGCCCCCGCGGCCCTCAGCCGCTCGACGACCAGGTCGTCCTCGGTATCCGGTTCCGTCTCGCGGACCGCCCTCCCGTGACCGGTCCGCATCCCGCGCACCGGATGCAGGTCCTTCACGGAGAACGGGATCCCGGACAACGGCCCGGCTCCTCCCCGCCGGTACGCGTCGTCGGCCGCGTGCGCCGCCTTCAAGGCTCCCGCCGAGTCCACCTCTACGAAAGCGTTCAGGAGAGGATTGACGGCGGCGACGCGATCGAGCACCGATTCCATAATGGAGGCCGCGGTCACCGTCCCGCCGCGCAGCGCGGCCAGCAGCTCGGTGGCCGACAGCGTCCAGAGTGCCGTCGTGGAGCGGGGCGCGGCCCACTCGCCGGATCCCGCCTCCACTTCGGTCACCGGATCCCCACCGCCAGCTGCTCCGGCGTGCACAAGCAGGAGGCCAGCATCGCCGCCTTCATCCACATGCCGTGCCGGACCTGGGGAAGGTAATGCGCCACCGGGAGACCGTCGACGTCCGTCGACACCTCGTCGGTCCGCGGACCGGGATGCAGGATCGGCACCTCCCGGTTCACCCGTTTCAGCACCGCCGCGTCGATGCGGAACCGTTCCGGGGTCGTGCTGACGTCGGCCGCGTTCGCGAGCTGCTGTGCCGTGCTGTGGTCCGGATGCCGGGTACCGATCGTCTCCACGAGGTCGCATCGGGTGAGCAGGTCTTCCACGTCGTCGACCGTCGACCAGCGGACTCCCGCCGCTTCCAAGGCGAGCCGGCTGTCTTCGGGAACCGAAGTCCCCGGCTCGGGAAGGAACACGACCTCGGCCGGGCGCAACTTGGCCAGTACGAAGGTGATCGAGTGCAGGGAACGCACGTTGGCGTTACCCAGCAACCCGATGCTCGTACCGGCGAGGTCACCCAGCAGTTGCCACATGGTCCAGACGTCGCCCAGGGCTTGCGAGGGATGCTCGTTGTAGCCGTCGCCGGCGTTGATCACCGGAACCGGTGACACCACTGCCGCGCGAGCGGCGGCACCGCTCTCGAAATGCCGCAGCACCACCGCGTCGCCGAGCATGCCCAAGTTCGCCACGACGTCCTCGAGCGTCTCCTGGTAGAAATCACCGGCCCTGGTGGAGGACGCTTCCGCGAACCCGGTGCACGCCGCCCCGAGGCGCAGTGCCGCGGATTCGAAAGCGGTCCGGGTGCGGGTGCTCGGCTGGTAGAAGGCGCTGACGACGACGCGGCCCTCGAGCAGCGTCGACCGCTCCGCGGCCGGGAGCGCGCGAATACCCGCGGCGAGGTCGAACATGCGCCGGATGGCTTTCCTGTCCATCGACCGCACAGAGGTGAAATGCCGGATCTCCGTGGACATGGCGGGCTATCGGGCCATGGCCTGCGTGGTGACCTGGGACCAGCGCGACTCGGCCGAGTTCGCCGAGTAGTACTCGAGGACGCCGTTCATCAAGGCGTCGTAGAGCTCGACGATGCCGCGTGCCGCCTTCGTGAGTGCCGCGTACCTGAGCGGTTCGATGACGGGCACGGTGGAGAAGACGTCGAGCGGGAACGATCCGTGGTCGAGGTCCGCGTCGAGGGTGGCGTGCCAGTGGAAGCGTTCGGTGACTTCCTTCGGAACGTCGTAGTGCGTGCGCATGGCCTCGTACACGTCGGTTTCCGGGGCGGGCGTCGCGTCCAGGCCGCTGCCTTCGTCGCGCATGAGCGCCACCGCGTACAGCAGCGGGTCGCTCTGTGCCCACCAGTTGTACGTGTTGAGCAGGCCGAGGGTCTGGGGGAGCGGTACCGCCGCGTCGATCCCGGTCTCGGGCAGCCAGTGCGCCAGCGCCTCGCGCAACATGTCGCCGTGCGGATGCTCTTCTTCGTAGAACTCCATGTAGAGGTCGCGAGCGGCCTTGGTCGGCGCGTTCGCGATCGCCAAAGAGATCTCGCGCGGCGCGTTGGACACCTGGTGGCAGATTTCCAGACAGAACCCCTTGACGACGTCGATCGGCGCGCGACCGGCCCCGACTTCGACGTCGAGGGGGGTCACCGGCCGGATGTCGGTACGCTGGCCCAAGCCGCGCCAGTCCCACATCTGGCCTTCCAACCGCCAGTACGCCTCGCGGCCGCTGAGCCCGCCGTCCGCCAGCACCTCCTGCTCTCCGTCGAGCAGAAGCGGCGTGCCGGACAGCTTGGTCACCAGGTCCTGGACTTCGTCGGTGGCGAGCAGGCTGTTGAGTGCGATCTCCGGCAGTGGTGTGCGCCCGTCCATGGCCATCGTGGCGAGTTCCACGGGCTTGGTCAGGGACACGGGGAAGGTGTAGGCCCGGCCGCGATAGGTGAACCGCAGGTTCTCGCTCTCGCGGTCGATGACCGCGGCGGGCTTCAGATACGGCTTGGTGACCATGTTCGTGGTTCCTCTCTCCGGTCCGGGTGGCTGGACGGCGCGACGGAAGGTCCGACGCGCCAGGGCGGTGCGAGATATTCGGGGGTGCCCGCGGGGCCGGGCATGGGCGGATGCCGCACACCGACGGTGCGCAAGGCGGCGAGCAGGCCGGGATCCAGGACGCGCGCCACCGCGGCGGTCAGCGCCGCGACCTCGGAAACCGACGACAGGCCGACGCAGACTCCCCGGGCCCGGTGCTCGGCCAGCACGAAGGGCACCGCGACGTCTTCGACCCGGACCCCGGCCTCCCGCAGCAGCGTCCGCAGCCGAGCCGCCGCCGCTGCCAGCCCGGGGACCTTCGTGAGCGCGGCGAGATCGAACAACCTTCCTTGATGGAACGGGGCACCGAGATCGACGCGGAGGCCAGGGGTGGCGAGAAGGACTTCGGCCGAACGCCACAGCAGGTCGTACTGCTTGGCCACGAGGACCCTGGTCGCGGGCAGCCGGGCCGCCGAGGTGGCGAGGAGCCCGGCGTTGTTGCCGGACACCCCGATACCGACCCCGGTCTCGGCGGCGAGTTCGCGCAGCGCCTCCCAGGCGGGCACCGGCCGCCCCGCCGTCGGGGCGCCCAGCTCGCCCGGCGAGGAGCGAGGATCCCACCAGCACGCCCAATCCGCCTCGTGCAGCAGCACTTCGCCAGGCAGGCCGCCCAGCCTGGCGACGCTGCGTTCGAACGCCTCGCGCACGGCCACGTGCTCGCGATGGTGTTCCGGCTTCTCGAAATAGCCGAGCTTCGTGCGCACACGCACCACCGGCCCGACCCGGCGCAGCCAGGAGCCCACTACGGACTCCACATAGCCGCGGCCGTAGAACGACGCGGTGTCCACCGCGGAGCCACCGGCTTCGGCGAACGCGTCGAGCACCCGGTACGCTGCCTCCGGGGGCAACTTGGCGAAGTGCACGGTGCCGAGCGTCATCCGGTTCATGGGCCCGGATGCTCCGCGACGCCGAGCAGCGTGCGGATCCTTCCGGCGGCCGTGGCCGCCACGTCGTCGGCGAGGCCGACGAAGAACCGCACGTGACCCCGGCCGCTGCTTCCCGCCGCTTCGCCGGGAACGCACAGCACATGTTGTTCGGACACGATGCGTTCGGCTAGCGACTCGCCGCTCGCGTCCGCGATCCGGGGGAAGACGTAGACGCCACCCTCCGGCATGGCGCACTCGATCCCGGGGATCGCGTCCAGCGTTTTGGCCAGGCGGGCCGTTTTCTCCTCGTATTCGGAGCGAACACCTGCCAGGTAGGTGGCGAGGTCGGTCCGCAGCGCGGCCGTGCCGAGGACCAGGGCGGGGCTGGAGCTGTACATGTAGGTGAACAGGCCGAACCGCTTCAGCGCGTCGATCGTGGGCGCGTCCGCGGTGATGTACCCCATCCTGATCCCGGTCAGCGCGAAGCTCTTGGACAAGCTGAACAGGGAGATCGCGGACCGGCGCGCCGCACGCGCGGTGGTGTGCCGGTGGGCGCCGTAGACGAAGGTTTCGTACTCTTCGTCCACGACCATGCGTGCGCCGCGTGACTCGCACAGCCAGCCGACGCGGTCCAGTTCGTCCTCGCTCAGCACCGATCCCGTGGGGTTGAGCGGGGTGTTCAGCAGGACGGCGGCCGTGTCGTGGTCGATCAGCCGGTCCAGGTCGTCGAGGTCGATCGTGTCGTGCGCCGAGTGACGGGTGGTCCGCACCCGCACCACTTCGGCGCCGGCCGCGATCGCGATCCGTGGGTAGTGTTCCCAGCACGGATCGGTGATGATCACCTTCTTGCGGGTCCCGTGCACGAGGATCGACAAGGTGGAGAACAAGGCCTGCGCGCCACCGGGCACGGCGATGATCTCGTCCGGGGCGACGTCGAGATGGTTGACCTCGTTCAGCTTGTCCCGCGCGGCTTCGAGGAAGTCCGCCGTTCCCTTGAACGGCGAGTACTTGGTCAGCACGTCCGGTGATGCCGCGTGCAAGGAGTCCAGCAGGCCGGGCGGGCAGGGGAACCGCGGTTCGCCGCCCGCCATCGGGATCACGTCGGGCCACCCCGCCGCCGCGGCGCGTTCGGCGATCGCGGCGACGGCGGACAAGGGAAGATCCGGTCGGATCAGGGGAGTCGTCATCGTCTTCCTCTCTTCAGCCGTTCGGCCGCACCACTCGCTTGAGGTAATCGCGTTCGCCGAGGACCAGATCGAGGTCGGTCAGCTGGGCGAGCGTCAGTGTCGAAGACACGATCTCGTCGAAGGCGAGATCTTCGCGTTGCAGCAAGCGAAGCGCCTTCGGATAGGCGGTGGGCGGGGCGAGCACCGAACCGACCACTTCCAGGTCCTTGCGGCAGATCACCGCCGGATCGGTCGGGACGGTCCCGTTCGGGATGAAGTGCCCCAGTTCCACGACGCGGCCACCCGCTCTGGCGAGGGTCAGCGCGTCGGTGAACAACTCCGGGACGCCACCGCATTCGATGACCACGTCGAAGCCGAGACCGCCGGGGGAGCCGCCGATCATTTCGTCGAGCCAGGGGGTGCCGGGCTCGGGGACGATCACGCGCAGTCCGAGCTTTTCCCCGACGTATTTGGCCCGCCACTCGTTCGTCTCGGTCACCGTGACCTCGAGCCCCGCCGCGGCCAGTACCAGGGCGACGACGGCACCCACCGGCCCGGCCCCCAGCACCGCCGCGGTTCCCCCGAGCAGGGTCCCCATCCCGATGTCCGGCCTGCCGTGGCCCAGCGCGCGTTCGGCGCCCCGCACCGCGACCGAGACCAGCTCACCCAGCACCGCGCGGTTGACGTCCATGCCCTCGGGCACCGGAATCACGGCGATGTCGTCCGCGAGCTCGATCTCGGTGGAGAACCCGCCCAGCGGGAAAGCGCCGTCCGGGCGGAACGCGGAGAATCCGTGCACGACGCGCCGCGGGCACAGGTGCTCATGCGCGCCGAAGGACAGGCACATGGTGCACCGCCCACAGGCCTTGCCGGGAACGACGAGCACCAGATCCCCGGCGGCGATCGTGCCGCCGCCGACCACCGGCGTCGCGGGCCCCGGCCGCTGGACCCGGCCGAGAATCTCGTGCCCGAGCCCGAGCACGTTGTCCGGCCTGCCGAAACCGCTGTGCGCCATGACATGCAGGTCGGTTCCGCAGATACCGGCGGCGACGACCTCCAGCACGGTGCTGTCGGTCCGGTGCACGTGCTGGACCGTGTGCTCGGACAGTGCGGTTCCGTCCCAGACCACCGTTCGTGCTTCAGACGTTTTCACTGATGGCTCCCCATTTCTAGTGGCCCCGCGCTTCGTCGACGACCCTGCCGATGGTGTGCAGTGCTTTGGCGAGTTGATCGGCGGTGATCGAACGAGGCGGTTTGATGCCGAGCGCGCTGCCATAAGGGCGCACATAAACCCCCGCGTCGAGGCAGGCGTCGGAGATGTGCCTGACATATGCGGGATCGGCGGGTACACCGTCGGACAGGATCTCCCACGCCCGCACCATCCCGATCCCTCGCGACCGGGCATGGGCTCCGCCCTCGGGGGGAAGATGCTCGTCGAGCACCGAGCAGAGTTCGCCGAAGTCGCGCTGCTGGGCGGGATCCGCCAGCAGTTCACAGGTCGCGTCCATCGCCGAAACCGCGACAGGATGCCCGCCGTTGGTGTAGTCGGCTTCACCCCAGTTGAGGTTGTCCAGTTCCGCCGTGGTCGCGCAGACGGAGAGCGGGAAACCTCCCGCGACACCCTTGGCCAGCACGAGCGCGTCGGGTCGCACCTGCCACAACGTCGACAACGTGTTCTCGGGAACCCAGCCGAAGGACTGGCATTCGTCGAGGACGAGCGGAACGCCGTATTCACGGCAGGCGGCCGCGACAGTGGTGACGAACGCGGACATGGCCCGCCCCAGGAACACCCCTTTGCTCAGGAGCACCGGATCGACCAGGACACAGGCGAGTTCGAGATGGTGGCGTGCGATCAGTTCGGCGGTGATCTCGCCGTTCTCGGCCGGGCATTCCAGCGGATCGTGACCGTGGTCGTCGCAGTACGGCGTCGGCGCGAACAGCACGTCCTCCGTACTGCCGCGCAGGATGTCCGACGGTCGCTCGCCGAGCCCGCGGAAATGGATGACCTGGGTGGTCTGGCCGAGGTAGATGCCGTCCACCGTGAGCACTCGGGACCGCCCCGTGGCCCGTCTGGCCTGTTTGACCGCGCACTCGACCGCGTCGGAACCGTTGCACATCCGGATGTTGAACGAGGTCAGGTTAGGTGGGAGCAGAGGCTGCAACCGCTTGATGGCCATGCGGTCGCGCGGGCAGTCGAAATCCTGGTCGACGAAGGTGTAGTCCCGCAGCTGCCCGATCACCCGTTCGGTGATGAATGGGTGCGACTGTCCGAAAAGGAGGTTCACGGTCTGGCTGCTGAGGTCCAGCCATTCCCGGCCCGCCGCGTCCCTGATGACCGCGCCGTCCCCGCCCACCACCGAGATCGTCCCCCGGCGGGGGATGGTGTTCCGGGACAGACGGGGGTCATCCGAGGTCATCGTGCCGCGGTCAGGACGAAGGTGTCCCGTGCTTGCGCGACGAAGTCGGCCATCACGGTCTCCGGGGGCCTGCCGTCGTCGAACAACACGCTGTTCACCAGGGCGCCGTCCGCGCCGAGCTTCGCCGCCAGCGCGAGGTCGGCCGGTTTGCCGACCCCGCCGTCCAGCACCACGGGCACCGGGAGCTCGCAGATCCCGCCGAACGTGATCGGGTCGGTGATCCCGGCCCCGGTGCCGATGTTGGAGCCCATCACCCGCAGCAACCCGCAACCGGCGTCGGCGGCGGCCCTCGCGGCGGCGAGATCGCAGGACAGCAGTGGGAACACGGCCAGCGACGGGTCCCAGCTCATCAGCCGCGTCGCCGCTTCGATCACCTGGTCGTCTCGCGACGCTTTCAGATCCGGTGTGAGCACCTCGAGTTTGAGCACTTTTTCACCGGTGAGCGCGACGGCGGTCTTCGCCGCTTCCACGGCCGCGTCCGCGCTGGTGCGGAGGTTGATGTTGAGCATCTTGACGTAACGTCCGGCGTCGATCCGCTCGCCGAGCGTGTCATAGGTGACACCGGCGAACCCCAGTTCGAGTGCGGCGCGATCGCCGGCGGCGTCGAGATGGTGGGTGTTGATCGGGAGTACGTTCGTTCCCGACGCCTTCAGCAACTTGATCACGGTGTCCAGCGAGGCGCGGTGGCGTTCGGTCCCGAAACAGTGCCACAACCGGCTCATCGTCAGCCCGGCGACCTCGATTTCCTGCTTGAGCATGTTTTACCCCTCGGTCGGTTGTCCCGTTCGGCTTGTTTCCGGAGCAGGCCTGCCCGTGTCCGCCAGGGCGCGAAGCACGGTCCGCAAAGTGCCCTCAGGTGCCCGGCGTCGCGATTCGGCGAATTTGACGTAGGCGAATCGGGGCTGCGACTCGCAGCCCCGGGACTTCTTGGTCTCTTCTGCACTGATGGAGTAGTCGATGTACTGAAAACCGTGAGAGACGGCATGTCTGATCGGTGTGTAGAAGACGGTTTGGAAGTAGATCGGCAGCGAGGGCTCCCAGCCGTATTCGCGGCCGGGCTCGCGGACGTGGATGGTGTGGCCCGCCGGGATGAACGTCGTGAATCCGCGCAGGGTGCCGTCCCGGGTGCGCGCCGTCGCGACCAGGTAGTCGTCCCCGAAGACCTCCCTGGCCTGTTCGTGCCGGGCCACCAGATGCTCGACCTCGATCGTCACCCCGTACTTGAGTTCGTGGGCCTGCTGCAAAGGGGCAAGCTCGCGAATCACCGGCGAGGTGCATCGCTCGACGGCGGCGACCACACCGGCAGCGTCCAACCGTCGTTCCTCGCGCCTGATCGCCTGCGCGCGCCGCTTGGAGACACTCTTCAGATATCCGTCGAAACCGTCGGCGGGAACGGTCAGCATATGGTTGCGATGACTGGGGAATTCCGTGTACCCGTTGGTTGAAAGGCAGTCCCGCAAAGAGTGGTCGTTCTCCGCGACGTAGAGGAACGCGGTACTCGCCGCTCCGAGGTCCTCGGCGAGCCGGTCCAGCTCTCGCACCGCCGCGGCCAGGACGGCGTGTCTCTCCGGCGCGGTCAACCCCGGCCGGATCGGTGCCGCGGTATGCGAGGTTCGCCTGCCACCGCACAAAAGGGTGGGCAGTGTCGATTTCGCCAGGTCCGTGCCGGAGACGTCGCCCCGGACCGGTTCAGGGAGCAGACCTGCCAGGAACGTGTCGAGCCGGATGAACGGTGAACCCGCCGAGCGGTCGTCGAGCAGGAAACAAGGAAGCGCCGACATGAGCGAACCTTCCTGGTTCCTGACGGTCAGGTAAAAGGGCTTGTCGCGGCTCACGCGTTCTTCGAGCCGTAACCAGCGCGACGATACGAAGAGGTTTTCGGTGTCCGCGACCTGCCCGTACCCCATACCGGTCAGTTGGTCGATCGAATCGTACCTTTCCAGCACGAAGGACTCCCCCTGGTCGCTCACGGTCCGATCGCAGCTATGAGGACTTTACGCAGGGTCCGTCGAAGCGGGTCAAGCGAACGATGGATTTGTGAAACTAAGATGTACGCCGAAAGTCTTCCCTCAATCGGAGTATTGAGGGAAGTGGTGGATACTTGCCATCATGAAACCCTCGCGTGATATTTGGCCCGCTATTCGACGTCTGCGAAATCGGTAATTCGCTCCTGGGGCGAAAGCATCGAATTGTCGGGAGGATGACGGTGGCATTGGCCCTGTCGTGGAGGGCTTCTCTGTTCCGGCGGTTCGCCGTGTCCAACGGCCTCTCGATGGCGGGCGACCAGTACGCCCAGGTCGTTCTGCCACTGGCGATCCTCTCGATCGGCGGCGCGGTCGAGGTGGGCTTGGCGCTCGGTGCGCGCGCTTTGTCCACCACGGCCTTCCTGCTCCTCGGCGGAGCGATCGCCGATCGGGTGCCGCGCGCCGCGGTGCTGATCGCCGCCAACGCGGTCAAGGTCCTCGTGCAGGTGTCGACCGTCCTGCTGTTGCTGGGCGGTGTGTCCTCGGTGTGGCCGATCGTCGCACTGCAATGCGGATACGGGGCAGCGGTCGCCGCCTATCTGCCCACGACGAACGGCGTGATCCAGCACCTCGTACCCCGCTCCCGGTTGGCCTCCGCCAATGCCCAGGTGGGCATCATCACCAGCCTGGCCACCGGCGGCGGCCCGTTGCTGGCAGGCGGACTGCTCGTCGTCGCCAGCCCCACGGTCGCCCTGCTCGTGGGCGTCGCGGCCTTCGTGGTCGCGATCCTGCTGCTGGTGAAGGTCCCTTGCGGGCGGGCGCCCCGTTCGGCGGGGCCCGGCCTGGTGCGGGACATGGTCACCAGCTGGAACGCGTTCAAGGAACTCACCTGGTTGTGGAGCGGAGTGCTCTTTCTCGGCCTCTTCCAGTTCGTGGTGATGGGGCTGTACTACGTCGGTGGGCCGCTCGTAGCCGACGAAAGGCTCGGCGGACCCGACGTCTGGGGATTCATCGCGGCCGCCTACGGCTGTGGCACGGTGGCTGGCAGCGCGCTCACCCTGCGATGGCGCACGTCGAATCCGCTGCACGCGTTCTACTGCGCTCTGGTCTTGATGGTGCCCGCTCTGCTCTGTCTCGGCTGGGCCGCCCCGCTGGGATGGCAACTGGCCGCGCACGCGCTCGCCGGGGCGGGAATCGCCTACGCGAGCGTGTTGTGGGACCTGTCGGTGCAGGCGTCGGCCGAGCCGGAGTACGTCTCGCGGATCTCGGCGTACGAGTGGCTGGGGTCGACGGCGCTGCGCCCGCTCGGGCTCGCGATCGCCGGGCCCGTGCTCCTCGGACTGGGGATCACCGCCACCTTCACGGCCGCCGCCGTCCTGCTGATGGCGGGAGGCGGGCTCATGCTCGTGATCACGAGCTTGATGACCTCGCGGCCGAAAGAACTCGACGTCGGCGCGGAACTTTCCCAAGAGGAGGTCTCCGAGTGACCTGGACCGTCGACATCGCCACCAGCGTGCACGAATTCACCCCGCACGACTGGGACGTGCTCGCCGAGCCCGCGGGCTGTTACGCCAGTTGGTCGTGGACGGCGTTCGCCGAGGCGGAGACCGGCAGGCGATGCGCGTACGTTTTCGCGCGGGACGGACGCGGGCTCGCCGCGGTGATGCCGTTGTGGTTCACCACGGCGGACGAACACGAGTTCAGGACACCGGCGCTGCTGCTAGGAGATCTCGGGGTCACCGGGGTCTGCTACGCGGTGATGGGGTTTCAAAAGTCCTATCGCAGCGGGGTGCTGTCCCGCGACGGGATCGACTCGCGGTCACTGATCCCGCCGCTGACCGAGGCGGCGAATCGGCACGCTGCCGAACACGGTGCCTCGGGTGTGCTCGCGCTCTACGCGGACACCTCCACCATGCTGCGGCTGACCGGTGTGTTGGGTATACGCCGAGCCGTACTGCTCGACGGATGCGCGGGGATCGAGGTTCCGGCCGACGGACTGGAGGGCTACCTCGATCGGTTCTCTCATCAGCGGAGAGGACAGATCCGCCGCGAGATGCGCAAGTTCGCGGGCGCGGGCTACGAGGTCGGCGTCGAGTCGCTCGCATCGTGTCTCCGGGAATTCGCTCCGTTGGCCGCCCAACTCGAGAGCAGGCATGGTGTGGGCGGTGATGCCGAAGAGATGCTCGCGTCACTGACAAGACAGGCGAAAGCGGGAGACGAGCACACCTCGGTGTTCACCGCTCGCCGTGACGGCGCGCTGGCGGCGGCCTGCCTTTCCTACCACTCCTGGCCGGACCTGCTCGTGCGCATGTTCGGCAAGGACTACGACCGCCCGGACAAGGCGGAGTACTTCAACCTCCTCGTCTACGAACCCCTGCGCTACGCGATCACGCGAGGATTCGATTGGGTCGAACTGGGGCACAGCACGGCCGCCGCCAAAGTGGCCCGCGGCGCGAACTTCCGCGCGTTGTGGGCGGTCGATCTCTCGGACCGTCCGTTGTGGACTGAGCAGCGGGGACGAGCGCACACCGCGAACCGCTACGAGCTGCTGACCGCCGAGGCGACGAAGCTGCGGTCGGTGGCTCCGGCGTCGCTCTGGTCGGACCTGTCTCCTGAACTCGCGGAGTCGGTGGGTGTCCTCTCCCGCTGAGCCGTGCGGCGACGGCATCCACTACCAGGACGGCAACCCGCGATCAAGGCCGAGTGGACGGAGTTAACGAGCAACCTGATCTGGCCTCGCTTGAGGAACTTTCCACCGGAATTTGTGCCTCGACGCGATGTGGGATGAGCTCGGCTGTAGGCAGGATCACACCGGCTGAGGCGCCGCTTCCGGCGCTTCGGTGAACCTTCGAGGAAGGATGCCTGGTGGCGCGATCCGAGAGAAGTGACGTCGCGGGCGGAGGGGCCTGTGCGGCCCCTCCGGTCCCGTTCTCCTCTGCGACGTGCCCCCGGCAGGACTTGAACCTGCGACCTAGAGATTAGAAGGCTCTTGCTCTATCCAGCTGAGCTACGAGGGCCGACGTCGGCGACGTTGGGTGTCGCCCAGCATCGGCAGCTTAGCCGTCGCCAACCTGTCGATCGTTCGACACCGCCAGATCGTTTCAGGTCGAGCCCACCGTTTTTTGGAACACCCGTGAGCGCGTCACGACGCGGGGTGACGCGCTCACGGGCCGGGGCCGCTTCGGGGGAGCGGCCCCTGGGTTCGCGCAGGTCGCGAGTCGACTCGTCCGCGAGCGACCGGCGCGAACCGCCGGGGTGGTCAGTCCCAGATCTTGAGGGCGCGGATCACGAACGGTCCCTGGGGTACGTAGGTGCCGCCACCCGGATAGGTGATGAAATCTCCTTCGGTCGTGCATTCCTCGCTCTGGTAAATCGTCACGTCACGGCTCAGCCGGTTGACGAACGAATGCCCGTCGAAGCCCTGGGGCAGGGGAATGCATTCCTCGGGATTGGAGGTGCGCAGGTCGAATTTGTGCATCGCGCCGCCGTACGATTCCGCGCCCCATACGCAGAACTCGCCCTTCTGGCAGTCGGGCTGCGGCGGCACGGTGGCGGCACTGGCGACTCCCGCGCTGGTCAGCAAGCTCGCCAGGGCGAGCAGGAGCACGTGCGGGAGGCGGGCGCGCAGGTTCGTCAAACGTCGTTGCATGGCTGGGTTCTCCCCCGTGAATCGGCGGCTCGATCGCCGTCGGTGAATGTGTGATTCCACGATGGCGCGCGGGGAAGGCTTTGTCTGCCCGCATTTCTACTTCTGTGGATAAGTAGTTGTGCGCCGCTCGATCGGGGCGAGTTGTCCACATATCGCCGGGAGCGCCTTGTGCTCGCCGAAATCGGCTGCTACGCGGGCGCGGTGGAGTCCCGGACGACCAGCTCGGCGGGTACCTCGGCGGGGGCGGGTACCTTCTCCCCGCGCAGCAGGCCCAGCACCAGCTCGCCGGCCGCCCGGCCCTTGGCGGCGAGATCCTGCCGGACGGTCGTCAGCGGTGGTTCGGACCACCGGGCGGGCGGGACGTCGTCGAAGCCCACGACCGAAAGATCATCCGGGACCGACAGGCCGAGCTGTCTGGCCGCCGAGATCGCCGCCAGCGCCAGCAGATCCGACATGCACAGCAGCGCCGTCGGCCGCGGATGCCGGTCGAGCAGGCCGAAAGCGCTCGGCAGGGCTCCTTCGACCGAGAGCCCGGAAGCCTCCCAGATCGGCACGTCCGCCGCCGGGATCCCCGCCTCCGCCAGCGTCTGGAGGTAACCGGCCATGCGTTCGCGGTTGTCGTGGAACCGGCTGTTCCCCGCCTCGGCCACGCTCAATTCCCCGCCGCGGGGCGCCGAGAGGCACTGTGCGGAGAAGATCCCGATCCGCCGGTGCCCGAGCTCCACCAGATGCCGGGCCGCGGCGGCCGCTCCCGCCCGGTCCGCGACCCCGATCCTGGCCGAACCGCGGAGATGCGGCTGGTCGATCACCACCAGCGGCATCCCCCGGTCCCGGACGGCGTTCAGCGCCGGCGCGCCGTCGGCCAGCGAATACGCCACCGCGATGTCGGCTTGCGCGGTCAGGATCCGCTCCGCGCGCGGTCCGCCGCTCTCGCCGTCGCCGGGAAGCAGCAGGAGGGCGTGGCCCTCGGGGTCGACGACGGTCGAGAGCGCGTCGAGGGTGAGTGACAACGCGGGATCCGAGAACGCCGTCGAAAGGTTCGTGTCGAGCAGGACGGCGATCGCGCCGGTGCGGCTGGTGGCGAGACTGCGCGCGGTCGGGTTCGGCCCCGCGTACCCGATCTTCTTGGCCGCGCGAAGCACCTCTTCCCGCAGCTGGGCGGACAGCTGATCGGGCCGGTTGTAGGCGTTGGACACGGTCGCCCGCGACACCCCGACGGCGTCGGCGACATCGTCCAACGTCGGCCTTCGCCGTCGCGTGCTGGTCACCGGCGCAGTGTAGTCCCGAGCTGCGCCGGTGGACTTTCTGAAGCGCTTAAGTCATTCTGAGGGAAGAGGAATCGAAAGGAGACAGGGGTCTATGCGTGACCGTACGGCCGTTTTCGTCGTGTTCGCGCTCAACGGGGCCGCGCTCGGCTCCTGGGCGCCGCGGACGCCGGCGTTGTCGGAAAGAGTGAACGCCTCGCCGGGTGTTTTCGGGCTGGCCCTGCTGGGCGCCAGCGTCGGCATGCTGATCGCGGCGTCGGTATCGGGGCGGCTGATCGAACGTCACGGTGCCCGCGCGGTGGTCGCGGGCAGCACGATCATCGCCGCCGCCGCGTTGCCGATGATCGGCTTCTCGACGTCGGTCGCCCTGCTCGCCGGGGCGCTGTTCGTCCTCGGCGCGAGCGTCGGCGCGCTGGACGTGGCGATGAACGTCGCGGGAGTCGAGGTGGAACGCCGGTCCGGGCGGGCCATCATGCCGATCCTGCACGCCGGATTCAGCTTCGGCGCGCTGGCGGGCTCGGTCGCCGCCGGATTCGCCGCGTCGCACCAGTGGTCGCCGGGACGGCACCTCACGGTCGCCGCACTGGCCGCGCTGGTCGTGCTGGCCATCGTCATCACGGCCGTGCCCGGCGCGCGGCCCGTGCACACCGAGCCCGTCGAGAAACCGCGGGTGCCGCCGATCAAACGTCCCGTCCTCTGGCTGCTCGCCGCCATCGCGTTGTTCTCGGCGATCGCGGAGGGCGCGAGTTCGGACTGGTCCGCCCTGCTGATGACGTCCGTGCACGGGGTCGGCGACGGTGCCGCGGCCTTCGCCTACTCCGGGTTCGCGCTGGCCATGGCACTCGCCAGGCTCGCGGGTGCCTGGCTGCAGAACCGTTTCGGCGCGACGCGTGCGCTGGCGGTCGGCGCCGGGATCGCCGCGGCGGGCCTGGTGCTGGCCGCGGTGGCGAGCCTGCCGGTGTTCGGGTTCGTCGGTTTCGCTCTGGCGGGTGCCGGGCTGGCCGCCGCCTTCCCGATCGCGTTGAGCCTCGCGGGGGCGTCGGGGAAACGCGCCGACGGCACCGGAGGTGAACGGGAGCTGGCCTTCGTCACCGCGATCGCCTACACCGGTTTCCTCGCCGGGCCGCCGCTCATCGGCGGGATCGCGCAGGTGACGTCGCTTTCGGTGTCGTTCCTGTTCGTCGGCTTGACCGCCGCGCTGATCGTGCCGTCCGCGGTGGCCGCGGCTCGGGCGGGGAAACGGGAGGAGGCCGCCGAGCCCGTCGCCCGTTGACATCCTCGCCGGAGCCCGGGCAAGCTGACTGCTCGGTAAACTGAAATGAATGCGGCGTTGTCGCCATTTCAGGAAGGCTGATCCGGGGAGGGGCAGCGTGAGGGTGCTGATGCTCGGAGGGGGCGCCGGGATCCCGGCGCGGCTGGTGCAGACCACGCTGCCCTGGCTCATCCTGGTCGCGGTGGCGTTCCGCCTGGTGATGCTGGCGCAGGCACTCTGGACGGCGGGCACCGGCGGGTCGGTGCTCTGGATGTTCGTGCTGCTCCACCTGATGCCGAACGTCGCCGAAGCCGTCTGGATCTTCCGCCGCCCTCCGGCCGGGACGCGGCTGGTTCCCGCGGTGGACGCCGGGTTCGGCGCCCTGTTCGTCCTGGCGGCCGCGCCGTTCGCCCAGGACAGCGCGATCACGTCGATCACCTGGACCCACCTGATGGGCACGGTGATGATCTGCGCCCTGCTGCGTGGCGCGCCGGCGGGTGCCTTGGCCATCGGCGGCTCGGTGCTGCTGTACACCGTGCTGCACCTCGACTCGGCGCTCGGTCTCTTGCTCACGCTCGCGACCGCGCTGGTGGCGTCGCTCGCGATCGTCGGCGTGGTCGGGGCTTCGATGCGGTTCGCGCTCGGATTCGGGGAGCAGCAGGGCCGGGCGGCGGAACGTGAACGGCATCGCCGCGACGTCCACGACACCGTCCTGCAGGTGATGGAGTCGTTCGCGATCCCCGCGCCCGCCGACGAACTCGACCCGGCGGCCAGCCTCGACCGCGTCCGCCGGACCGCTCGCGCCCAGGCGATGCGCATCCGGATCAGCCTCGAACACGAATCCGCCGAAGGGATCGGGCTGCACCAGCGGCTGCGGCTGCTCGCCGCCGAAATGGCCGCTGAGGGGCTACGAGCCGAGGTCGTCGTCCAGGACGACTGCGCCCCGGAGCTCGCGGAAGAAGCGGCCGCGGCACTGCACGACTCGGCCAGGGAGGCCTTGCGGAACACGTTGAAGCACTCCGGGACCAGACGGGCCGTGGTCAGCGTCGAAGAGATCGGCGGCGGTGTCTCCTTGACGGTGCGCGATCACGGCGCCGGATTCGATGTCGGCGACCGGCGGCGTGGCTTCGGCCTCGAGAATTCGATCATCGCGCGGATGGCGGAGATCGGCGGTTTCGCGCGGATCGAATCCAGTCCGGGGCTGGGAACGAGGGTGGTCCTCCTCGCTCCTTCAGTCCTGCGTCTCCCCGTCGGGTGAGTCCCGCCACTGGCGGAACGGGCGGTCCAGCGTCCACTTGTCGCCCACCCGCTCGACGACCCGGTATTCGCAGGTCGCCGGGTTGGACAGGGACTCGAACAGCTCGATGCTCCAGCCGAACAGCCGTCGGCACAGCAATCGGATGGTCAGCCCGTGTGAGACGACCAGCACGGTTTCGGGGTGATCTTCGCCGCACGACGCCAGCTCGCTGAGGAACGCGGCGACCCGGTCGTCCACGTCCGCGCCGGACTCGCCGAACGGGAGCCGGTAGAAGAAATGTCCGAACTCGTGGCGCCGTTGCTTCTGGACCTCCTGGTCCCGCGGATCCTGGAGGTTGCCCCAGTCCTGTTCCCGCAGTCTCGGCTCCGGCACGATCCGCTCGCAGGAGTCACGGATGTCCATCAGCCGCAACGTTTCCCGCGTCCGCAGGTAGGGGCTGACGTAGACCGCCGGCCGCTGTCCGTCGAGGATCTCCCCGATCTCCGGGCCCGCCAGCCTGGCTTGCTCGCGGCCTGCTTCGGTGAGCGGCAGCGCGTGGTCGGGGATCCGGGTGTAGGCGAGCTCGTCGACGTTGCCGAGCGACTCGGCATGCCTCAGCAGGATGATCCGCACGCCGCCATCTTGCCGGTTGCGCGTCCGGCATACCCTCGTGACGTGCCTTCAGACCCCGAGACGAAACCGGCCCCATCCGCGCGGAAGGCCGGTGTCCTGCCGCTGGTGTCGATCGGGGCGCTCCTGGCCGCGGTGGTGGCCGTCGGCCTGGTCGCGCTGACCGGTGGCGCCGGTTACGTCATCGCCGGACTCCCGGACCCGGGGCTGGTGACGCGCTACGGCATCACCGTCGTGCGCGTGCTGGCCGAGGCGGCTTCGGTGCTGTGCGTGGGTTCGCTGCTGCTCGCCGCGTTCCTCGTCCCACCACAGAAGTCCGGCACGCTCGCGGCCGACGGGTACGCGGCCATCCGTGTCGCGGGCGCCGCCGCGTGGGTCTGGTTCTTCGCGGCCGCCGCGTCGATCTTCTTCTCGGCGGCCGACGGCGCGGGTCGCCCGTTCACCGAGGTGCTCTCGCCGCAGGTACTGATCGACCTCGTGGATGCCATCGAACAGCCCAAGGCCTGGCTGTTCACCGCGCTGATCGCGCTGCTGGTCGCGCTCGGCTGCCGTCTCGCGCTGACCTGGGGCTGGACGACGGTGGTCTTCTTCCTGTCCGTCGGCGGCCTCGTACCGGTCGCGGTCACGGGGCATTCCGCGAGCGGCGGCTCGCACGACATGGCGACCAACAGCCTGCTGTACCACCTGGTCGCCGCCGCGCTGTGGGTCGGCGGGCTCGTGGCGCTGCTCGCGCTCGGCTGGCGCCGCGGCGAGAACCTCAAGCTCGCCGCGACGCGGTTCTCCAAGCTGGCACTGGTCTGCTGGATCGTGATGGCGGTCTCCGGCGTCGTCAACGCGCTGGTGCGGATCAGGATCGCCGACCTGTTCACCACCGACTACGGCCTGCTGGTGGTCGCGAAGATCGTCGCGTTGCTGCTGCTCGGTGTCTTCGGGCATCAGCAGCGGCAGAAGGGCGTCGCCGGGCTGGTGAACGGTGCCGGCGGCGGTCAGTTGCTGCGGCTGGCCGCGGTCGAGGTGCTGATCATGTTCATCACGATCGGCATCGCCACCGGGCTCGCGAAGACCCCTCCGCCGCAGGAATCGCTCACCCAGCCGTCGACCACGGAACTGCTGATCGGCTACGACCTCTACGGTCCGCCGACCGTGCTCCGCCTGCTCACGGATTGGCGGTTCGACCTCGTCTACGGCACCCTCGCGATCGTTCTCGCCGGGCTGTACCTCGCCGGGGTGCGACGGTTGCGCCGTCGCGGCGACACCTGGGCCACCGGCCGGACGGTCGCGTGGCTCGCGGGTTGTTTCGTGCTGCTGATCGCGACGTCGTCCGGTATCGGGCGGTACGCGCCCGCGATGTTCAGCGTGCACATGGGCAACCACATGTTGCTGTCCATGGTGGCGCCGGTGCTGTTCGTCCTCGGCGGCCCCGTGACGCTCGCCCTGCGCGCGTTGCCCACGGCGGGCAAGGACGCCCCGCCCGGGCCGCGTGAATGGCTGCTCGCGTTCGTGCACTCGCCGCTCTCGCGGTTCCTGACGCATCCGATCGTCGCGCTGCTGCTGTTCGTCGGCTCGTTCTACGGCCTGTACTTCTCGGGCCTGTTCGACTCCGCGCTGAACTACCACTGGGCGCATCTCGCGATGAACGCGCACTTCCTGCTGGCCGGCTACGTCTTCTACTGGCCGGTGATCGGGGTCGACCCGGCGCCACGACGGCTCCCGCCGCTGGGACGGCTGGGGATGATGTTCGCCGCCATGCCGTTCCATGCGTTCTTCGGGATCGCGCTGATGAGCATGCAGACCGTGCTCGGGCAGGACTTCTACCGCGGGCTGAAGCTGCCGTGGGTCACCGACCTGCTGACCGACCAGCGCCTCGGCGGCGGGATCGCGTGGGCGTCCGGTGAGCTGCCGGTGCTGCTGGTGCTCGTCGCGCTGCTGGTGCAGTGGGCGCGTCAGGACGAGCGGGAGGCGCGGCGCCGTGACCGCCGCGAGGACGCCTCGGGCGACGCGGATCTGAACGCCTACAACGCGATGCTGAAGAAACTCGCCGATCAGGGTCGGGGGCCTGGGTCCGGCTCCTAGCGCTTTGGCCGCAACAGGACAACGGGGCGGTCCGCCCGGCCGTTCGGTGGGAACCTCGGTCGTCCAAGGCACATCACCATCGCCGGGGGAGACCGCAATGGAAGACCACGTCGGAGCCGCGGTCCGCAGGCTTCTGGAACAACGGAACCTCTTCCTGAAGACGGAAAACGACGACGTCGGGAAGGTCGTGTACGTCTGCGCCGACGACAGGACACCGGGTGGTTTCCCGGTCGGCCACGTCATCGCGACAGCCGGCGGCAGGACATGGCTCGCGTACGCCCGGGTCCCCAAGGGCGGTTATCACGACATCGCCCAGGTGGCCGTGGGAGTGCCGACGTTCGACGCGGCCATCCGCGCCGTTCTCGACCACGCCCGGTCCGCCGACATCCTTCGAGCTGTCGAGCGGAGGCCGGGCGCCGCCACGAAGACCTATACCGCGGTCGTCGACCCGGGGCACGCCGAATGGCTCACCACGCTGGAAGAACCTCAAGGCATCACGCACCTCGGCGGCGGCAGGGTCCGGTTCACCGAGGCCGCGGTCGCGTATTTGCGGAATCCGCCGTCGCCGCTTTCCCTGTATCTCCAGGTGCAGGGTGACGAGCTGGTGGTCGATCTGGTGCCGTACAAGCTGACCCGCGACCGTTAGGTCCTCTACCACGCCTCGCCGACGACCCCCCGCTCCCGAACCGAGTTGTCCACAACGCCCGGAGTTGTCCACAGATCCGGTTCACGTCCCTTTCCCGCCCTTGATCCGCGGCAATCTGTGCTCAAGGGAAACACCGGGAAGGTCTCGGGCCGAGGAGAAGGGCGAGTGTGATGGCGATGGGCGAAACGTGGGTGACCATGATCGGCAACCTGACCAGCGAGCCGATCCACCATCCGGAGCGGGTGCACGGGCACGACGTCGTGTCGTTCGGCTTGCGGAGTGTCGAACGCCGGTACGACAAGGAGAGAGGGGAGTGGGGCGAGGGGCGGCAACTCGCGGTCAAGGTCACCTGCTGGCGCAAGCTGGCGATGGCGGCGTTCTCCTGCCTGAGCAAGGGCGACCCGGTGATCGTGGCCGGGCGGCTGCGCGGCGCCGAGACGGCGGAGGAGATCCCGGCACCTCTGGGTCTACCTGAGCTTGAGGCCTTCTCCATCGGCCCCAACCTCGCGCGGTGCTCGGCCGAGATCCACCGGATGGGCCGGGATCGGCCCAGGGCGATCCCGGCGGTACCGCCGCCCGCAGGGAATCCCATGGTCATCGCACTGGAGGACGCACCCGTGGCGTGAGGTACCGATGCTCGTTCAGTGATATCGGGCTGACTGTCGGTAGCTCGGTGGTGACCGCCGTCAAGGCCGCGATCGGCTCGCTCTACGATCGCTTGTATGGCCGAGTTCATCTACACCATGAAGAAGGTGCGCAAGACCGTCGGGGACAAGGTCATCCTCGACGACGTCAGCACCGCGTTCTACCCCGGCGCCAAGATCGGCGTGGTGGGGCCGAACGGCGCGGGTAAGTCCACCGTTCTGAAGATCATGGCTGGGATCGAGCAGGCCAGTAACGGCGAAGCCTTCCTCCAGCCCGGCGCCAGCGTCGGCATCCTCATGCAGGAGCCGGAGCTCAACGAGGAAAAGACGGTCCGCGAGAACGTCGAAGAGGGTCTTGGCGACATCAAGGTCAAGCTCAACCGCTTCAACGAGGTCGCCGAGCTCATGGCGACCGACTACAGCGACGAGCTGATGGAGGAGATGGGCAAGCTCCAGGAGGAGCTCGACCACGCCGACGCCTGGGAGATCGACTCCACGGTCGAGCAGGCGATGGACGCCCTGCGCTGCCCGCCGCCGGACGAGCCGGTCACCCACCTCTCCGGTGGTGAGCGCCGCCGGGTCGCGCTGTGCAAGCTGCTCCTGTCCGCGCCCGACCTGCTGCTCCTCGACGAGCCCACCAACCATCTGGACGCCGAAAGCGTGCTGTGGCTGGAACAGTTCCTGGCGAATTACGCCGGCGCCGTCCTCGCCGTCACGCACGACCGGTACTTCCTGGACAACGTCGCGCAGTGGATCATGGAGCTCGACCGCGGCCGGGTCGTCGGCTACGAGGGCAACTACTCGACGTACCTGGAGAAGAAGCGCGAGCGCCTCGAGGTCCAGGGCAAGAAGGACGCCAAGCTCGCGAAGCGGCTGAAGTCCGAGCTCGAATGGGTCCGGTCCAACGCCAAGGCCCGCCAGACCAAGTCGCGGTCCCGGCTCGACCGCTACGAGGAGATGGCCGCGGAGGCGGACAAGCACCGCAAGCTCGACTTCGAAGAGATCCAGATCCCGCCGGGGCCCCGGCTGGGCAGCGTGGTCGTCGAGGTCGAGAAGCTGCGCAAGGGTTTCGACGACCGCGTGCTGATCGACGGGCTTTCGTTCGACCTGCCGCGCAACGGCATCGTCGGCGTGATCGGGCCGAACGGTGTCGGCAAGACGACCCTGTTCAAGACGATCGTCGGGCTCGAGGAGCCGGACGACGGCCGGGTCAAGATCGGCGAAACGGTCAAACTGTCCTATGTGGACCAGAACCGTGGCGGGATCGACCCGAAGAAGACGGTATGGGAGGTGGTTTCGGACAAGCTGGACTACATCCACGTCGGGCAGACCGAAATGCCCTCGCGTGCCTACGTCAGCGCGTTCGGTTTCAAGGGCCCGGACCAGCAGAAGCCGGCGGGCGTGCTCTCCGGTGGTGAGCGCAACCGGCTGAACCTGGCGCTGACCCTCAAGCAGGGCGGGAACCTGATCCTGCTCGACGAGCCGACGAACGACCTGGACGTCGAGACCCTGGGCTCGCTGGAGAACGCTCTCGAGCAGTTCCCCGGCTGCGCCGTGGTCATCTCGCACGACCGGTGGTTCCTCGACCGGGTCGCGACGCACATCCTCGCCTGGGAAGGCACGGACGAGAACCCCTCGCAATGGTTCTGGTTCGAAGGTAACTTCGAGGGCTACGAGAAGAACAAGGTCGAGCGTCTCGGTGCCGAGGCGGCTCGTCCGCACCGCGTCACCCATCGCAAGCTGACCCGCGACTGAGGGCCGGGGGTTCCCCGTGGAAGCCAGCAAGCGCCAACGGCCGGGCTCGCCCACCACCATGGTGGGTGGGCGGACGGCTGCCACCGGGGGAACCCTGTCCGCTGTCGGCAGGTTGATCGAACGCGCGGACGCCCTGCACCTGAGGGCGCCCGAGCTCGCACTAGTCCTCGGGGAGCGCGCGGCCGCGCTCGCCGAGGCCGCCGGTGCCGACGAGCAGTGGATCCGTGCGGAGAGCCTGGTGGTGAGCGCCCGGGTGCGGCTCGGTGGCCGCCCCCGGACGGTCGGCCGTGCCGTTGTCGCCCTGCGCGCCGCGGAACACGCGGGCTACGGCGACATCGCCGCCCGGCTGAGGATCGACCTTGCCGTCTGCGCGCGCAGCGTCGGCATCCCGCTGACGGGGCTGGCCGCGTTGCGTCCGTTGCTGGCGGATCCGGCGGTTTCGCCGTCGCACCGGGCCGAGGCGTTGTGTCACCTCGTCGGCTGCCTGGCGCAGTTCGGCCGGAAGGCGGAACTGGACCGCGTGCTCGCCGAGGCGGACAAGCTCGTGCTCGGCGACGGTTCGATGACGGCGGATTCGCAGCTGTTGATCCGCGCGATGTTGCGGGTCGGGGTGTCGGCGCACCGCCGTCGGCACGGCGACCTGACAGCGGCCGCCGATGCCGCGCGGACCGGGCTGGGCATGCTCGAAAAGCTCGGAAACCCGGACGACGACGGCGGTCTCGTCCGGATCAGGCTGGTCCTGCAGCTCGTCTGCACGTTGCTGGACCGGGGCGACACGGACATGGCGCTCGAGGTCGCGCAGCCGATCCTCGACGCCCCCGTCCGGGCCGCGGGGATCGCCCCGGCCGCCTGGCTGCGGCTGGCGGTGGCCACCCGTGTCCTGTTGCCCGCGGGATCCGCCGAGGCCGCGGGCATGCTCGTCCGTGAGGCGGTCGCCGGGACCGGTGACCACAACCTGCACGCCGTCACGGCACGGCTGTGGCTGGAGCTCGCGCAGATCGAGGAACGGCTGGGCCGGGCCGAAGAGGCCATCGGCTGCCTGCACCGTTCGCGGGCCGCCGAACATTTGCACGCCCGTGCGCGCAGGCAGGCGTGCAACGTCCTGGTCGGCGAGTTCGGCTCGGCCGAGAACGCCGCTGTGGACCTCGACGACGTCTTGCGGGCCGTCGCCGCGCGGTCGGCCGCCGCGGTGTCCACGCCGTCCCCGGTTCCGGCTCCGGAACCGGCCGAGGTGACCGCGGTGATGCCGCCGATCGACGTGGCACCGCCGAAACGGGCCGCGGCCGAGCCGCCGGTTCGTCGTGAGCCGCAGCCCGTGCGGCAGAGCAGGCAGCCGGAGCCCCCGCCGGTGCGGCAGGCGCCGGTCGAGCCTGCGCGCGCGGCTGCGCCGTCGCGTCCCGCGGAGCCTGCGCGTCCAGTCGAGCCGCCGCGTCCGGTTGAGCGGCCCGCGGCGCCGGTCGCCGAAAAGAGTGAAGCACCGGTGTTGAAGCCGCCGTCCCGTCCGGAGCCCGCACGGGAAGTGGCGGCGTCGGACAGCGACTGGCGTCGTCGGGTGCCGAAGAAGGCCAAGCCGTCGATCAGGTTCGAGCCCAAGGCCGAACCCGTCGCACCGAAACTGATGCCGCCGAAACCGGAACCCGCGCCGGTGTCGCGTCCCGAACCGGAGCCCGGGCGCCGCCGTCGTCAGGAGGAGCCCGCGGCGCGCGAGAGCGTCGCCGAACCGGTGGTCGCCCCATCCGAAACCCCGGCTCCGGCCGCGCGGTGGCGGCCCGAGGCCGAGATCCCCGTCCGGATCGAGGAGCCGGCGCCCGTGGCGGCTTCGGAACCCGTCGTCCCGGAACTGCTGCTCGCTCCCGAGCCCGCGGCCGAGCCCCGGCCGCGGATGGCGGCCGAGGCCATGCCGCCGCGTCCGCCCGGCACCGCCGCCCCGTTGTGGGAGAGCGACGAGTGGGCGGCCGAAGAGCGTGCCCGCCGGTCGTCGGCGCCCGTCTCGCGCAAGACCAGGCACGACGTCGAACACGGTTCCGTGGCGGCGAAATCGGTGCTGGACCGGCTCGGGATCTCGAGCGCAGGCGGACATGGCGGCGGCCGTCGTCGTGCGGACGGCGCCACGGATCCGGTGCACCCCGAACCTGTCGCCGAAGAACGCGCCGATACCCGCCGGGAGCAGCCACCGGTCGAGTACAGCGAGCCCGCCGTTCCGCTCGCACCGCCGCCTCGGGAGGATCCCGCGCCTTCGCCGTCTCAGGAAAGCGTTCGCCCGGCCGCGAAGGAAGAGGTCGCCGATCCGTGGCTGCCGCGGTTGCGGATGCCGCCGGCGTTGGATCCGCTGACCGACACCGGTTCCTGGCGGCCGATCACGCCGTTCCCGGAGAGCTACGCCCGTGCGATCGCGGAGGAGGAACCGCCGCCGGACGCCGGTCTCGCCGACCTGCTCGCCCGCGCGCTCGCCGAGCATCAGGCGGGCACCGCCAGCGCCGCCGCGCTCGTGAAGCAGCTCGGCTCCCAGGACTCGGGAAAGCGTCCGGTCAACGGCCACGACCGGCACCGCGCCAACGGGAGCGACTGACCCCGCGGTAGCAAAGGTCCCTTGCTCACCTCGGTGGGAGCCGCGGTCGGCTTGAACGATTCAGCTGACCCCCTCAGGTCGCTCGCCGGGGTCGCGCGGGGGAATGGGTGCTGGTCACCCCGGTGCGGCGATGCGCGGAAGGGCCCGGACAGACCGCCTATGTGACCGGCGAGTAGCTGAACCGATCACGGCGATTCCGGTATCTGAGCAGGGAAATCTTCGACGGGCGGGAATGACCCGGCCTTGTGGAGCCGACTGTCCGGAGCTGTAGGTTGGGTCTGGGCCGGTACAGAGTCGTGCCGGTCGCGGTGTCAATCTCGCTACAGTGGAGAGTTGCCTCAAATGAGCTCGACGGGAGTCTCGTCCCTGCCCGGAACAGATGTCGGCACCGAGGATGGCGCCCGGCGCCGGTCGGCGAACCCGGAGCAGATCCGGGACGACCTGATCGACGCCGCCGCGGCGTACGCCCCGGAGATCGGCGACCTGATCCGCCTGTACTACCGGCACATCCCGGCCGAAGAGATTCTCGGTGACGACCCGGTCGACCTCGTCGGCGCAGTCCGCTCGCATCTGCAGCTCGCGAAGGACCGGATGCCCGGCCGTCCCGCGGTGCGGTTGCTGAACCCGACGGGGCCCGAGGACGGCTGGACGCGTGAGGCCACCGTGGTGCAGGTCGTCACGGACGACATGCCGTACCTGGTGGATTCCGTCGCGGCCGAGTTCGCTCGCGACGGGGTGCAGGTGCAGCGCATCGTGCACCCGATCGTCGTGGTGAGCCGGGATCTGACCGGTGAGCTGCTGGAGGTCCACCCGGACGCCGACCCGGCGGAGCCGCCGGCGAATTCGGCGGCCGAATCGTGGATGTACATCGAGATCGACCTGGTCACGGACCCGAACCGCGCCCGCGAGCTGGACAACCGGCTGTCTTCGGTGCTGGGTGACGTCCGCGAGGTCGTCGAGGACACCGACAAGATGACGGAGACGGCGCGCCGTCTCGCCGACGAGCTGGACGGGAACCCGCCGCGGCTGCCGGCCAACGAGGTCGCGGAAGGAGCCCGGCTGCTGCGCTGGCTCGCCGACGGCCACTTCACCTTCCTCGGCTACCGCCGGTACGAGCTGATCGACAACCCGCACCCGGACAGCGACGAGCCCGCCCTGCGCGCGGTGCTCGCCACCGGGCTCGGCGTGCTGCGTCAGGACAGTCTGGCCGCGCGCAGCCTCACCGCTGGCCCCGACACGGCGGCCTCCGCGCTCGCGCCGACACTGCTGGTGCTGACCCAGGCGAGCGCGCCGTCCACCGTGCACCGCCCGGTGTATCCGTACTACGTCGGCGTGAAAACGTTCGACGACAACGGGAACGTCACCGGCGAACACCGCTTCCTCGGCATGTTCACCACCACCGCGCTGCACGAGAACGTGCTCGACATCCCCGTGGTCTGCAACCGAGTCCGCGAGGTCATCCACCGCGCGGGCTTCCCGATGGAGTCCTTCTCCGGCCAGCGGATGCTCGAAGTCCTGCAGAACTGGCCGCGCGCGGACCTGTTCTCGGCCGACTCCGACTCGCTCTACTCGACGACGACGGGCGCGATCACGCTTTCGGATCGCAGACGGCTGCGCCTGTTCCTGCGCCGCGACCCGTACGGCCGTTTCTACTCGTGCCTCGTGTACCTCCCGCGTGACCGCTACACGACCCGTTCGCGGCTCGCGATGCAGGAGGTCCTGCTCGAAGAACTAGAAGGCACGCAGCTGGAGTACAGCGCGCGCATCGGCGAGACCGTGCTCGCGCAGGTGCACTTCATCGTGCACACCGATCCGTCCCAGCGCTCCGAACCGGACACCCTGCGCATCCAGGAACGGCTCAACGAGGCCGTGCGCAGCTGGGACGACCGGATGGTCGAGGCGATCCTCGCCGAGCGCCGCGAGCGCGCCGGGGACAGCGGCGTCGCGATCGGCCTGCTGGTCGAGGAGTCGGCGGGCGAGCAGGGGCAGCGGTTCGCCGCGGTGTTCCCCGAGGGCTACAAGGAGGACTTCACCGCGCTCGAAGCGCTCGCGGACCTCCGCGCCCTGGAGTCGCTGACCGACGAGGGCGACCTGTCGATGTCGTTCTACCTGCCGGCCGACGCCGAGGCGGGGGAGCGGCGCTTCAAGCTGTACCTGCGCGGCGAGGGCGTCACGCTCTCCCAGGTGCTCCCGGTCCTGCAGCGGATGGGCGTCGAGGTCGTCGACGAGCGGCCCTACGAACTGCGCCGCGAGGACGGCGGCCGGTCCTGGATCTACGACTTCGGCCTGCGGATCGACCCGCAGGTCCTCGACCACGCCGACAGCGACCTGCGCACCCGCTTCCAGGACGCCTTCCACGCCGCCTGGCGCGGCGACTGCGAGGTCGACGGCTTCAACGGTCTCGTCCTGCGCGCCGGGCTCACTTGGCGCCAGGCGGCCATCCTGCGGGCCTATTCGCGGTACCTGCGCCAGACGAAGATCCCGTTCTCGCAGGAGTACATCGAGAACACCGTCCTCGCGCACACGGACATCGCCACCGCGCTGGTGCGGCTGTTCGAGACCCGCTTCGACCTCGCGCTCGGCGACGAGGCGCGCGCGTCGCAGGCCGATCAGCTCACCACCGAGATCGGCAAGCTGGTCGACGAGGTGACGAGCCTCGACGAGGACCGGATCCTGCGGCGGCTGATGTCGGTCATCCTCGCCACGCTGCGCACGAACTACCACGTGACCGACGCGGACGGGAACTCCCGCCAGTACCTGGCGCTCAAGCTCGACCCGAGCGCGGTGCCCGAGTTGCCCGAGCCGCGGCCGAAGTACGAGATCTTCGTGTACTCGCCCCGGATCGAGGGTGTGCACCTGCGCTTCGGCGACGTCGCGCGCGGTGGCCTGCGGTGGTCCGACCGCCGGGAGGACTTCCGCACGGAGATCCTCGGCCTGGTCAAGGCGCAGGCGGTCAAGAACGCGGTCATCGTGCCTGTCGGCGCCAAGGGCGGCTTCGTCGTGAAGCGCCCGCCGGCGCCCACGGGTGACCCCGGCCTGGACCGCGACGCCCAGCTGAACGAGGGCATCGCCTGCTACCGGATGTTCATCTCCGGCCTGCTCGACGTGACCGACAACCGCGTCGAGGGCAAGACCGTCCCGGCGCCGCGCGTGGTCCGTCACGACGGCGACGACAGCTACCTCGTGGTCGCCGCGGACAAGGGCACCGCGAAGTTCTCCGACATCGCGAACGAGGTCTCGGCGAACTACGGGTTTTGGCTCGGCGACGCCTTCGCGTCCGGCGGCTCGGTCGGCTACGACCACAAGGCCATGGGCATCACCGCGAAGGGTGCTTGGGAGAGCGTCAAGCGCAACTTCCGTGAGCTGGGCAAGGACACCCAGACCGAGGACTTCACCGTCGTCGGCATCGGCGACATGATGGGTGACGTCTTCGGCAACGGGATGCTGCTCTCGGAGCACATCCGGCTCGTGGCCGCCTTCAACCACATGCACATCTTCCTCGACCCGAACCCGGATTCGGCGACCTCGTTCGCCGAGCGGCGCAGGCTGTTCGACCTGCCGCGCTCCTCGTGGGAGGACTACGACCGCTCGCTGATCAGCGAGGGCGGCGGGGTCTACTCGCGGTCGGCGAAGACGATCCCGATCAGCCCGCAGGTCCGCGAGGCGCTCGGCCTCGGCGAGGACGTCACGAAACTGGCGCCCAACGACCTGATGCAAGCGATCCTGCTGGCCCCGGTCGAGCTGCTGTGGAACGGCGGCATCGGCACCTACGTGAAGGCCGAGAACGAGTCCCACGCGGACGCGGGTGACAAGGCCAACGACGCCCTGCGCGTCAACGGCAACCAGCTTCGCGTCAAGGTCGTCGGCGAGGGCGGGAACCTGGGCCTGACCCAGCTCGGCCGGATCGAGTTCGCCCGCGCGGGCGGCAAGATCAACACCGACGCGCTCGACAACTCCGCCGGCGTGGACTGCTCGGACCACGAGGTCAACATCAAGATCCTGCTGGACCACCTGGTCTCGACCGGATCGCTGGACGCCGAGCAGCGCAACGAACTGCTCGAGCAGATGACCGACGAGGTCGGCGAGCTGGTGCTGGCCGACAACTACCGGCAGAACGCGGTGCTCGGCGTCAGCCGGGCGCACGCCGGCCCGATGGTCTCGGTGCACCAGCGGCTCGTCGCGGCGCTGGTCGCGAAGGGCGCCTTCGACCGCAAGCTCGAAGCGCTGCCGAGTTCGGCGGAGTTCCGCGCGCTGGAGAAGGCGGGAGAGGGCCTCACCTCGCCGGAGCTGGCGACGTTGCTCGCGCACGTCAAGCTCGACCTCAAGGACGAGCTGCTGGCCAGTGAGCTGCCGGACTCCGAGGTGTTCTCGCGCCGCCTGCCCGAGTACTTCCCGAAGCCGCTTCGGGAGCGCTTCGGCGACGCGATCTTCCAGCACCCGCTGAAGCGCGAGATCATCACGACGATGGTGGCCAACGAGGTCGTCGACGGCGCCGGGATCTCGTACGTCTTCCGCCTGATGGAGGAGATGAACGCGACCGCGACCGACGCCGTCCGCGCGTACGCCGTGGTCACCCACGTGTACGACCTTCCCTCGCTGTGGGCGCAGATCGACGCGCTGGACAACGTCGTGCCGACCGAGGTCGCGGACGAGATGATGCTGGAGACCCGCAGGCTGCTCGACCGGGCCGCTCGCTGGTTCCTCACCAACCGGCCGCAGCCGCTGGCCCCGCTCGCCGAGATCAACCGGTTCGGCCGCGTCGTCGGCGAGCTGGCCCCGAGGGCGCACGAGCTGCTTCGCGGTGTCGAGTGCGCTTCGGTGGACGCGAACACCGAGCGGCTGATCGAGAAGGGCGTCCCGGCGGAACTCGCCGGACGGGTGGCGCTGCTGCTGCACACCTACGGCCTGCTCGACGTCACCGACGTCGCGGAGCTGGCCGAGCAGCAGGCGGGGATCGACGCGGTGCACACCCCGGCGGAGACGGCGGGCCTGTACTACGCGCTGTCCGACCACCTCGGCATCGACAAGATGCTGACGTCGATCAGCGGTCTCGAACGCGGCAACCGCTGGCACGCGCTCGCGCGGCTGGCGCTGCGGGACGACGTCTACGGTTCCCTGCGGACGATCACGCTGGACGCCTTGCGGCACAGCGATTCGGGCACCGACCCGGACGAGAAGATCGCCCACTGGGAGAAGACGAACGCTTCGCGGTTGCAGCGGGCCCGTGTCGCGCTGGACGAGATCAGCCAGTTCGGCAAGCTCGACCTGGCGACGCTGTCGGTGGCGGCGAGGCAGATCCGGAGCACGGTGAGGTAGTGAGCTACATTTCCCTGATCCGGCCGCGCTGGTCGGATATGGACGTCTACGGGCACGTCAACCACGCGAACATGGTGACCCTGCTCGAAGAGGCACGGATCCCGTTGTTGTTCGGGGACGCCGTCCGCGCCGGGCTCACCGAACTGCCCAAGGGCATCGTGGTGGTGAAGCTGGCCGTCCATTACCGTTCGCCGATCGTGGTGTCCGATCAGGACATCCGGGTGGAGATCTCGTTGAAGGACTTGAAGCACGCCAGCTTCACCCTCGGCTACCGGGTGCACTCCGGGCCCGCCGAGACCGACAAGGTCGCGGTGACCGCGGAGACGGTGCTCGCGCCGTTCGACACCGCGTCCGAGCGGCCCCGCCGGCTGACCGAGGACGAACGTGCCTTCCTGGAGAAGGGGTTCGCGGATGCCTGAGCTCGTCATCCCGGACGCGGGCGACCGCGAAACGCTCGGCGCGTTCGTGGCCAGGGCGGTCCGGCTCGACCAGAACACGCTGGTGCGGTTGCGGCAGCGTGGTGACGGTGTCGTCGAGGCGTGGTGCGCGACGCCGTTCGAGGTCCTGGCCACCAGGGCCGTCGCCGGGGACATCACGCCGTCGGACATCACCGTGTCCGGGAACGAGCTGCTCGCCGCGCTGACCGTCGCCGGCGGCGAGCGGATGGATCCGGGCCCGGCCCGTGACCTGATGTGGCATTCGGAGCTGCCCGCGCCGGGCCGCTGGCAGCTGGTGGACGAACTGCCGGCGACGGTGATCTCCGAGCTGGCCGATCGCGGGGTCACCCTGGCCCGCGACAACGTCGGCCCGCACGGCACGCCGCCGGCGTCGCTGATGGACCAGGCGGTGCTCACCGTTTCGGGCAACGAGCTGGAGATCAAGGTCCAGATGCGGTGCCTGTTCGCGTTGTCGGGGATGGGTTTCGTGGACTCGTCGATCGACGGCGACGTCGTCCGCGTCACCGCGACGGAATCGTGGATGCGCATCGACGCCCGCTACGGCGCCGTCCTCAAGCGGCGCCACGCGCTCCTGCCGCTGCTGTTCTGACGGGTTTCTTACCGCTTGACGCCGCGGGTGGCTTCCGGCCGCCCGCGGCGTCATGCTGTCTCCATGAACGACAAGGACGGGGACGACCCCACCGCGGACTTCCTCGCCGAGGTCAGGCCTGAGGAGACGCCGTGGCGGACCGAGCGGCCGCCGGGTGAGGAGGCGCCCGAACGCGCCGAACGTCCGGAGAAGTGGGGCCGCGCCAAGAGCGCCGGCCGGGCCGCGGCGAAGGCGGCGCCCTACGTCCAGGCCGCCGCGCTGGCGACCTGGATCGTCTCTGGCACCCTCGACGACGACTCCGGCGACTCCGGGTTCGGCGACATGGGCTCCGGCGAGGCCTAGAGCTTTCCGCGCATCGTCTTCATGCGCTCGATCTCGGCGGTCTGCCCGGTGATGACCTCCTGCGCCATCTCCTGCGCCTTGATCTCCACGCCCTTGCCGAGCTGGGCTTCGGCCATGGTCAGCGCGCCCTGGTGGTGCGCGATCATCAGGTCGAGGAACAGCTTTTCGAACGCCGCCCCGCTCGCCGCGCGCAGATCCGCCAGCTGGGCCTCGGTCGCCATCCCCGGCATGAGCGCGTGATCGTGCTCGCCCCCGTGGCCCGCGTGCCCTTCGCCCGGCACCGGCTTGCCACGATCGGCGAGCCAGGTCTTCATCATCGTGATCTCGCCGTCCTGCGCGACCGAGATCCGCCCGGCGATCGCCCGGATCTGCTCGTTGGCCGTCTTGCCCGGCACCAGGTCGGTCATCACCTTCGCTTGCTGGTGATGGGGGATCATCATCGTCATGTACTCGACGTCGGCCTCGTTGGGCTGATCGCGGTTCACCGGGCCGCGGGAGCCGGTGCTCGCCTGCTCGCCGGGTTTGCCGGGGGCGATCACCGGCGCGCTCTGGGCCGGTGCGGCGGGCTCCGCGTCACCGGTGCAGCCCGAGACCAGGAAAGCGGCGGCGACCAGCGCCGATGTCAAACTTTTTCGCATCCCGGGAGTTCCTCCGTTGGTCGGTATCTGCTGAGCCTAAATAAGGAATAAGGTGCGCGTAAAGCTGGGTGGAAGGAGAGCCATATCGTGCTGCAGCCTGGGCTGAAACGCCGCTTGACCAGGGTCTTCGTGTCGGCGGCCGCGGTCGCCGCCCTCGGGGCCTCCAGCGCGCTCGCCGCGCCGGCCGTCGTCGCCGAACCGTCGGCGACCGCGATCCCGGGTGTGGACGAGATCGTCCACAGCCCGAACCTCCGGTCGATCGCGAACGTCCCGCAGCAGGGACCGTTCACCAAGGACTCGACCGGCACCGACATCGCGTTCACCAAGGGCCACGCGATCATCGGTACCTACGACGGGTTCAACGTCTACGACGTCCGCAACCCGTACCGCCCGAAGATCGTCAGCCAGGTCCTGTGCCCCGGCGGGCAGAACGACGTGTCGATCTCCGGAGACCTGCTCTTCCTGTCGACCGACGCGTCGCGCAGCGACAACTCGTGCAACAGCGTCTCGAAGCCCGCCTCGGACAAGACGTCGTGGGAGGGCATCAAGATCTTCGACATCTCGAACCTCGCGGCGCCGAAGTACGTCGCGGCGATCGAGACCGACTGCGGTTCGCACACCAACACCCTGGTGCCGGACAAGCGCGGCAAGGACGTCTACATCTACGTCTCGTCGTACGCGCCGGCGGCGAACCTGCCCGACTGCCAGCCGCCGCACGACAAGCTGTCCATCATCAAGGTCCCGGTGAAGGACCCGGCGAAGGCCGCGCTGGTCGCGACGCCGGTGCTGTTCCCGGCGGAGGACGGCGGCGGCAACCCCGGTGGCACCAACCCCGACGGCACCCGCCGCTCGGCGACCACCGGTTGCCACGACCTGACGGCGCTGCCGGAGAAGGACCTGATGGCCGGTGCCTGCATGGGTGACGGCGTCCTGCTCGACATCTCCGACCGGCTCAAGCCGCGGGTCCTCAACCGCGTGCAGGACAACGTGAACTTCGCGTTCTGGCACAGCGCCACCTTCAACAACGACGCCACCAAGATCGTCTTCACCGACGAGCTCGGCGGCGGTGGGATGGCGACCTGCCTGGAGAAGTTCGGCCCCACCCGCGGCGCCAACGGCATCTACCAGATCACCGGCCGCGGCGACGACCGCAAGCTGGAGTTCGTCAGCTACTACAAGATCCCGCGGTTGCAGTCCGAGACCGAGAACTGCGTGGCGCACAACGGTTCGCTGATCCCGGTGCCGGGCAAGGACATCATGGTCCAGTCCTGGTACCAGGGCGGTGTCTCGGTGTGGGACTTCACCGACGCGAAGAACCCGAAGGAGATCGCGTTCTGGGAGCGTGGCCCGCTCTCGAACGAGAAGCTCGTCGGCGGTGGGACGTGGTCTGCCTACTGGTACAACGGCCACATCTACTCGTCCGACATCGTGAAGGGCCTGGACGTCCTGGACCTCAACGACTGGCGGACCTTCCCGGCGAAGCTGGTCCGGCAGAACCAGTTCAACGCCCAGACGCAGTACAAGCTGCACCCGGGCTTCAACAAGTAGTCCGCTAAGCGGCCGCCTGGCTCAGACGAGCCAGGCGGCCGCGTCCGGCGGCAGTTTCCCGTTCACCAACGGCACGCTCGACAGCAGCACCTCGCCCGGCGGCAGCGCGATCGGGCTCGCCGACGTGTTCAGCGCGCAGACCAGCCCGCCACCGCGCCGCCGGAACGCGAAACACCCCGCGGGCGCGCCGTACCACTCCAGCTCGTCCCCGCGGAAAGCGTTGTGCGACTTGCGGATCTCGATCGCCCGCCGGTACAGCGACAGCGTCGACGACGGATCCTCCAGCTGCGCCTCGACGGTCACCGACGCCCACGAAGCCGGCATCGGGAGCCACGTGCGCGGATTGCGCGAGAAACCGAACGGCGGCAGGTCGCCTTCCCATGGCAGCGGCACCCGCGACGCGTCCCGGCCGAACTCGGCACCGGAGATCTTGGCGCGCGGGTCCGCGACCGCGTCGGGCGGGATGTCGACGTTGCCGAGCCCCAGCTCCTCGCCGTTGTACAGATAGACCGCGCCGGGCAGCGCGAGTTCGACGAGCGCCATCGCCCTGGCGCGCCGGACCCCGCGTTCGCCGCCGCCGTACCGGCTGACCTGCCGCCAGACGTCGTGGTTGCTCAACGTCCAGGTGGCGGGGGCCCCGGCGGCCTTCGGCACCGCCAAGGACCGCTCGATGGCCGTCCGCAGCGCGTCCGCGTCGAAATGCGTGAGCACGAGCCGGAAGTTGAAGGCCAGGTGCAGTTCGTCCGGCCGCAGGTAGCGCGCGAGGCGTTCCTCGTCGGTCACCCAGATCTCGCCGACGGCCATGGTGCCGGGGTACTCGTCGAGCACCTTGCGGATCATCTGGTGGATCTCGTGGACGCGGTCGTTGTCGAAGCGCGGATCGTAGAACTCGCTCGGCCCGAGCGGGTTCACCCGCGGATCCATGTCCGGCAGGCCCGGCGGTTTCGCCATACCGTGCGCGACGTCGACGCGGAAGCCGTCCACACCGTGGTCCAGCCAGAACCGCAGGGTCCGCTCCAGATCGGCGGCGACCTCGTGGTTGGCCCAGTTCAGATCCGGCTGCTGCGGCGAGAACAGGTGCAGGTACCACTGGCCGTCCGGCACCCGCGTCCACGCCGGGCCGCCGAACGAGCTGACCCAGTTGTTCGGCGGCTGGTCGCCGCGCGGGCCGAGCCCGTCACGGAAGATGTAGCGATCCCGTTCCGGGCTGCCCGGCGGCGCCGCCATCGCCGATTTGAACCAGGCATGGGTGTTGCTGGTGTGGTTGGGGACGACGTCGACGGTGACCTTGATACCGCGTTTGTGCGCCTCGGTCAGCAGGACGTCGAAGTCGCCGAGGGTGCCGAACATCGGGTCGACGTCGCGCGGGTCGGCGATGTCGTAGCCGTGGTCGGCCATGGGGGAGCGGTAGAACGGCGTCAGCCACAGCGCGTCGACCCCGAGCAGCTCCAGATACCCGAGCTTGCCGCGGATGCCTTCGAGGTCACCGACGCCGTCCCCGTCCGAATCGGCGAACGAGCGCACGTAGACCTGGTAGAAGACCGCCTGGTCCCACCAAGCCACGTCGCGCTCCATCACACGAAACTGTTCATCATGCTGTTGGCGGCCATCTCCAGGTACGCCCACAGCTGCCCGCGGTAGGGCTCCTCGATGTTCTCCTCGTCGACCGCGATCTTGATGCAGCGCAGCCAGGCGTCGCGTTCGATCGGGCCGATCTTGAACGGCGCGTGCCGCATCCGCAGCCGCGGGTGACCGCGCTGGTCGGAGTAGGTGTGCGGGCCGCCCCAGTACTGCATGAGGAACAGCCGGAAACGCTCCTCGGCCGGGCCGAGGTCCTCCTCCGGGTACAGCGGGCGAAGCACCTCGTCGACCGCCACTTCGGCGTAGAACCGCGCGACGATCCGGGTGAACACCGGTTCACCGCCGATGGCTTCGTACAAGGTGGTGGGCTCAGGTTCGGTCACGGACACAGCTCCATTCTGCCCTTCTCCTACTGCGGGGCCGGGCCGGACGACATAAAGCGCCCCAGAGGTGGCTCGAAGCCGGCTTCGTCGAGCGCGGCGAGCAGGTGCGCCCGCAGCGCGCGCTGCACGGACCACTGCTTACCCGGCCGGACCTTCACCGTCAGCCGGAGCTTGATGCCCTCGGGGGTGACGGTCTCCACGCCGAGCATCTCCGGCGGTTCCAGCACGTTCGGGGCGAGGCTCTCGCTCTCCAGGAGCGTCTTCGCCTTCTCGGCCATCAGCTCGGTGGCCTTCTCGACGTCGGCGGAGTAGCTGAGCGGGACGTCGACGACGGCCACCGCGAAGCCCTGGCTCGAGTTGCCGACCCGCAGCACCTCGCCGTTGCGGACATACCAGACGGTGCCGTTGATGTCACGCAGGGTGGTGATCCGGAGGCCGACGGCCTCGACGGTGCCGGACGCCTCGCCGACGTCGACGACGTCACCGACGCCGTATTGGTCCTCGATCATCATGAACATGCCGGACAGGAAGTCCTTGACCAGGTTCTGCGCGCCGAACCCGAGCGCCACGCCGACGATGCCCGCCGAAGCGATGATCGGCGCGAGGTCGATGCCCAGTTCGCCCAGCACGAGGATGAACGCGAGGCCGTAGATCAGGAACGTCGCCATCGACTTGAGGACCGAGCCGATGGTGGCGGCGCGCTGACGGCGCCGTTCCATCACCGCCGACCCGAGCACCTCGGGAGCCCTCTCCCGCAGCGGTCTCAACAGGGCGGGCAGCTTCGAGGAGCCACCGCCGGGCATCCGCGTCACGCGGTTGATCAGGCGTCGCACCAGGTACCGCAGCAGGAACGCCACGGCGACGATCATCAGGATCCTGAGCGGCTTCGTCAGAAGCCAGCCCGCCGACGCGGAGAGCCATTCGTTCTTTGTGACCTGGAACACCTGGTAGCACAGGCTCCCGGCTTCGCGCGTGCAGGCCGGGGGTTCGGTGGGCAGCAGGTTCACGGAGAGGAAATGTCCTTTCGTACTCGGCGGAGATCGGTCACGCCACACGCCCCGGCGGATGCGAAACACCCAACTTCATGTGGCCGCCGGGTCGCGCGCATGTGACACGTCCAGTAACACACGTGCACTTTGGGGCTGATCTGTGGTCGACTATGCCTGCACCGGTGGAGGTGGTCGAGTGCCAGACCGACAACCCATCCCCCTCGGCGTCCCGAGCCAAGCCGTGGCCGGACAGGCGCCGGAGGTCGTGTTGCGCGCCCATCCGGGAGGTGCCCCCTCGCACGGGGCTCCACCGGGCGGGCCGGGAACGCGGCCAGGGGGTGTTGCCCGCCCGCCCGGACAGCGTAGAGGGCGGGACCCGTCGACCACGGCGGTACCCACCACGACATCAGCGTCGTCTTGGGGCCGCAGACGGGTATTGCTGTTGAACGCCACGTTCGAACCGCTCACGGCGCTGCCGTTGCGGCGCGCGGTGGTCCTGGTGATGTGCGGCAAGGCCGAGGTGGTGCACGGAGACCCGGCGGGGATCGAGCTGCACGCCGCCACGGTCTCGCTGCCCGTGCCTTCGGTGATCCGGCTGAGCACCTACGTGCGAGTGCCCTACCGCGCGCAGGTGCCGCTGACCCGGGCCGGGCTGATGCACCGCGACCGGTACCGCTGCGCCTACTGCGGGGGGCGGGCCGAGACCATCGACCATGTCGTCCCGCGCAGTCGCGGAGGCCCCCACAGCTGGACGAACTGCGTGGCTTGCTGCGCCAAGTGCAACCACCGGAAGGCGGACAAGCTGCTTTCCGAGATCGGCTGGCGCCTGCGCGTCGTGCCGAGGGCCCCGCACGGGCCGCACTGGCGGCTGCTCGCGCATTCGAAGGAGGCCGACCCGTTGTGGCGGCCGTACCTGGGAACCGCGGCCTGATCAGACCGTGAACACGTCGGCGCCCCGGCTGCCTTTCGGCGGCCGGGGCGGGCCGATGACGCCGTGGTGAAACTCGCTACGAGTACGCCGTCCCCTACTAACCGGTCGTGCGCGGACTCAGGCGGCGAGCGAGAAGTCGCTCTGGCAGGTGACGCGGGTGCCGCGGGTGACGCGGGTTCCGCGAGTGACGCGCGTGCCGCAGGTGACGCGGGTGCCCGCCGTCACGCGGGTTCCACGGGTGACTCGCGTGCCGCGGGTGACGCGAGTGCCGGCGGTGACGCGGGTGCCCCGGGTGACGCGAGTTCCGCGGGTGACCCGGGTGCCGGCGGTGACCCGCGTACCGCGAGTGACACGAGTACCGCGCGTAACCCGTGTGCCCGCCGTCACACGCGTACCGGGGACGAATCCAATTTCGAAGAGTGACGAAATGTCGTCGATGATCGCCTGGCCGGGTGTCTGGGTGCTCTGCATGACATATCCTCCTGCGACCGGTGCGTTACCTGCTGGGGTGGGGGAGCTGGGCGCAAGGCCCGTACAGGTGAAAAAGCTACGAGGATTTCAAGGCCGCGACAAGACGACAGCGCCGGGTGCGGCCGCCCGTACGTTGAGTTGCAACCTTTCGGCCTTGCGGGCTTCGCCCCAACGTGGGAGCGCTTTCGCGGCAAGCGGCGGACGGCCACCTGAGGACGACGAGCGGTAGGGGCCGTGCGAGCGGGTGCGGTCGCACGCCATCGGATACGCTCACGCGCGTGAACCTTGTCGAGACGATCCTGGTCTTCGCGGTGATCCCCTTGGTCATCTACGCGCTGTGCGGGGTGGCCACGCTGCGGTCGAAGGGCGCGGGCGTCGCCCGGTACCGGCCGGGGCAGCCGTGGGAGTACCCGGCCATGTGGTGGAGCGCCAACCCCGACGGTGTCGGCGCAAGGCATTCGCACGCGACCGAGGGCGGCGCGACCGCCGTCGTCGCGGCGGACGGAGCTTCGGTGACGGGAGGCGCTCGTGGCAACTGGTGAACTGACCCATTCGTCCACCGCTGTTGACGAAGAGCCCGGTTACGGCGCCGTCGTTACCTCGAGCGGCCGGATTTCCGCCGCCAAGATGTACGAACCGGCTGGTCCGATCAGCCCATTCACCACCCAGCAGCTCGCCCGGCTGGACGAGGCGCTGACGCTCGCCAGCCGTGAGACCGGCCTGGACTTCAGCGTGTACCTGGGCGACCTCGGCGAGGACACCCGCGCCACCGCCGAAGGCCTGCTGACCTCGACCGACAACCCGGCCGACGGGGTCGTCATCGCCGTGTCGCCCGGCCAGCGGGCGATCGAGGTCGTGACCGGCACGCAGGCCCGGCACCGCCTGCCCGACCGCGGCGCGAAGCTCGCCGTGGCCAGTATGGTGGCCTCGTTCAAGGAAGGCGACCTCATCGGTGGCCTCGTGAACGCGCTCCGCATGCTGAGCGACCAGGCGGGCGCTCCGCAGCACTGACGCTCTTCAAGCCGCTTCAAGCGCAATGAAAGGTCCTTTCCTTGCAAAATTTGCAAGGAAAGGACCTTTCATTGCGTTACGGGACTAGACCCCGGCCTGCGAGTCGAACTCACGGGCGGCCAGCGCCCGCACGATTCCGGCCCGGCCTTCCGACACGAGACGGCGCAGCGCCGCCGGGTGCTCCCCGGCCAGCCACTCGTCCGACGCCTCGACGGTCGCCGGCTCGACGGCCCACGACGGGTACAGCCCGACCACGGTCGGCTGCGCCCGCTCGCTGGAGCGCCGCTGCCACACCTCGTCGATGACCTCGAAATAGCGCGTCACGTAGTCGCCGAGCAGGTGCTTCTGACCCGGGTGGGAGAAGCCGGTGATGAGCGAGTCGCTGACCGCGTTGGGCAGCTCGTCGTCGTACACCGCCCGCTGCCACGCGTCGGCCTTCGCCTCGGCGGTCGGCCGCAGCGCCCGCGAGCGCTCCGCCTGGCGCCGTCCGGCGGCGGTGTCGTCCTTGCCGAGTTCCGCGTCGATCTCGGGGTTCTCCGCCTTGCCGTGCGCGACCAGCGCGTGCAGCAGCCGCCAGCGCAGGTCGGTGTCGACGGTCAGGCCCTCCAGCGGCGCCGTGCCGTCGAGCCAGCCCGCGATGATCGCCAGCGTCTTGTCGTCGAGCACGCAGCCGGCGAGCGAGTTCACGAACGCGAGCTGGTGATCCGAACCGGCCTCGGCGCCCTGCGCCAGCTCCAGCAGCCGCGCGGAGAACTCCGGCCAGCCCTTTTCCGCCGCCCACTCCGGCTTCGCGTACGAGTTCAGCGCCGTCTGCGCCTGCAGCAGCAGCCGCTGCACCACGCCGACCTCGGTCTCGGTGTGCACGCCGCGCTGCACCAGCGTGACGAAGTCGCGGGCCTTGAGCTCGGCCTCGCGCGTCATCTCCCACGCCGCCGACCAGCACAGCGTGCGGGGCAGCGGTTCGGTGATGTCGGCGATGCGGTCGATCAGCGTGGTCAGCGACGCCGGGTCGAGCCGCATCGTGCAGTAGGTCAGGTCGTCGTCGTTGACCAGCACGAGCTTGCCCGCCGGGAGCCCGACCAGCCCCGGCACCTCGGTGCGCTCGCCGTCCACGTCGAGCTCGACGCGGTGCTTGCGGACGATCTTGCCGTTCTCGTCCTCGTCGTAGACACCGACCGCGACGCGGTGCGTGCGCAGCTCACCGGCACCCGGCTTGGCACCGGTCTGGGTGACGGCGAACGCGGTGTACGTGCCGTCGGCGCCGACCTCGTAGCGCGGGCTCAGCGAGTTGAGACCGGTGGTCTCCAGCCACTGCGCGCTCCACCACGACAGGTCGCGGCCCGAGGCCTCTTCCAGCGCGCCCAGCAGATCCGCCAGGGTCGCGTTGCCCCAGGCGTGCTTGCCGAAGTAGACCTTGAGGCCTTCGAGGAAGTGCTCCAGCCCGACATAGGCGACGAGCTGCTTGAGCACGCTCGCGCCCTTGGCGTAGGTGATGCCGTCGAAGTTCACCTCGACCGCGTGCAGGTCGACGATGTCCGCGGCGATCGGGTGCGTCGAGGGCAGCTGGTCCTGCCGGTACGCCCACGACTTCTCGATGTTCGCGAAGCTGGTCCACGCGTTCTTGTACTCGGTGGCCTCGGCCTGGGCCAGCACGCTCGCGAAGGTCGCGAACGACTCGTTCAGCCACAGGTCGTCCCACCAGCGCATGGTGACCAGGTCGCCGAACCACATGTGCGCCATCTCGTGCAGCAGCGTCTCGGCGCGGCGCTCGTAGGCGTAGCGGGTGACGCGGCTGCGGAAGACGTAGTCCTCCAGGAAGGTGACCGCGCCGGCGTTCTCCATCGCGCCCGCGTTGAACTCCGGCACGAACAGCTGGTCGTACTTGGAGAACGGGTACGGGGTCGCGAACTTCTCGTGGTAGAAGGCGAAACCCTGCTTGGTCTCGGTGAACAGCTTGTCCGCGTCCATGTGCTCGGCGAGCGAGGCGCGGCAGTAGATGCCCAGCGGGATCGTGCGGTGTTCGTCGGAGAATTCGTCGCGCCACTCGCTGTACGGGCCCGCGATCAGCGCGACCAGGTAGGTCGAGATCCGCTCGGACACCTTGAACACCGTGCGGACGGCCCCTTCCGGGGTCTCCTCGGTGGATTCGATCAGCGCGTTCGAGATGACCTTCCAGTCCTTCGGCGCGATCACGGTGAGCCGGTAGACCGACTTGAGGTCGGGCTGGTCGAAGCAGGCGAACATGCGCTTCGCGTCCGCGGTCTCGAACTGCGTGTAGAGGTAGACGCCGTCGTCGACCGGGTCGACGAACCGGTGGAGGCCCTCGCCGGTGTTCATGTACCGGCAGACCGCGTCCACGACGAGCTCGTTCGACTCGGCGAGGCCGGGCAGCTCGATGCCCTTGTCCTCGACGTACCCGCTGACGTCGAGGTCCGTCCCGTTGAGGACGGCCGACTCGATCCCCTCGGCGACGATGTCGACCCACGACGCTTCGCCGCTTCTGGCGCTCGCGAACTTGATCGTCGTCTTCGACGTGAAGGTCTTCTCACCGGGACCGCCACGGCCGTCGGTCAGATCCATCTCGATGTCGTAGGACTCGACGTCGAGCAGGTCCGCGCGCAGCTTGGCTTGGTCTCGGGTCAGGTTGGGGGCGGGCACTGGCACCTCTGGTCATCGGTATCGGTTTTGGTTTCCAACTACAGGCATCCAATCATGTCGGAGCCCGTGCTGACGACGGGAACAACGCCGACGGCGGCGATGTTGGCCGCTGTGTAGCACTGTGTGTGTACCGGACCACCCCAAGACGATGGCACTGGGAGAACCTGATGACCGCCCCGTCCGAGAAGACCAAGGTCGACTTCTACTTCGACCCGATCTGCCCCTTCGCCTGGATCAGCTCGCGCTGGATCCTCGAGGTGGAGAAGCACCGCGACCTCGACCTGAGGTTCCGGATCATGAGCCTGTCCGAGCTCAACAGCGGCCGTGAGGACCTGCCTGAGCAGTACAAGGAGCTGTTGGCGAGCGGTTGGGGTCCCGTCCGCGTCGCCACCGCGCTGGCGCAGAAGAACGGCGAGGAGGCCCTGCGCGACTTCTACACGGAGTTCGGCACGCGTCACCACAACCAGGGCGACAAGGACATCCCGAAGGTCATCAAGGAGACCCTCGAGGCCATCGGCGCCCCGGCCGAGCTGGCCGAGGCCGCGGAGTCGACCGAGTACGACGAAGCGCTCAAAAAGAGTCACTACGAAGGTATGAATCCGGTCGGAATGGACGTCGGCACCCCGACCATCCACATCGACGGTGTCGCCTTCTTCGGCCCGGTGCTCAGCTCGATCCCGCGTGGCGAGGACGCCGTCAAGGTGTTCGACGGCGCCCGCGCGCTGGCGAGCTACCCGGACTTCTTCGAGCTGAAGCGCACCCGGTCCGGTGAGCTGAACTTCGACTAAGGGGTCTCCAGGGCGCCCCTGGTGACAGCTTCGGGGTAGGAGGACCTCGCGACGGCTTCGTCCGTCGTGAGGTCTCGCGCCGCGATCCCGGCCTTGAGCGCGACGAGTTCGCGCAGCCCGTCGCGGTGCTTCTCGATGAAGGCGGTGTCGACGGGGTCCCCGTGCCCGGCGACGATGATCTTCGGTTCCAGCGCGAGGATCGCGTCCATCACGCCCGGCCATTCGGCGAGGAAGGTGCCGTCGTTGAAGGAGAACGCGCTGAAGCCGGCTTCGGCGTTCTCGACGGCGTCGCCCGCGTAGATCACGCCCGCGTCGGGCACGTGCACGAACAGATCGTGATCGGTGTGGGCCCGGCCGAGGAACCGCAGCACGACGGTGCGGCCGCCGAGGTCGATCTCGGCGGTGTCGACGACGGTTTTGTCCGGAAGGGTGATCTCGGTGCGCTCCAACGCCTCCGCCATCTCCGGACGGTTTTCGCCGAGATAGTGCTGGATCCACTTGAGCCGTGCGCCGTCGCCGAAGGTGGTCAGTTCGGTCAGGCACCCTTCGTGCGCCCACACGTCGCACGGCAGGAACGCCGTCGTGCCGAAGGCGTGATCGAAATGCGCGTGGGTGTAGACGACCGACCACGGCAGCGGCGTGATCTCCCGTACCGCCGCGGCCAGTTCGGCGCCCTGGTCGACGTCACCGCGAACGTCGACGACCAGGCAGCGCTCGCTGCCCACGACCAGGCCGACGGTCAGGTCCAGCTCCTCGTAACGGCGCGCGTACACGCCGTCCGCGAGTTCGAGCCAAGTCACGAATCCTCCAGAATTCCGTTGCGCAGCACAGGAACCGTGCCGCTGCTGTCGAGACTCGCGGCGAGCCGCACGTCGTTCGCGTGCCCGGCCTCGGCGAGCTCGCGCCCTGAAGAACATTCTGTCAGCGCATCGTCGATGTCGATCGCTTTTGCCGCGACGGCCGCGAGACGGGCCTCGGCGGACAGGCGGCCGTAGCCGTCCAGTGCCGCGACGATCATCCCCGCCCCGAGCTGGTCCTCGACACACGGCCTGAGCGGTCCGAACGTCTTCGTTTCGGTGCGCAGGTCGATGCCCCAGCGTTCTCCGGCCGGGACGACACCGATCGGCCGTCCGTTCGCGAGTTCCGCCGCGCGGGCGGCGACGGCGGACGCGTTGCGCAGGCAGCCCGCCAGGACTTCGGCACCGGTCGTGGCGGCGGCGTCGCACAGCGTGGCGCCATTGGGGGAAGGGAGCGCCAAAAGCGTTCCGGAAGGGATTTGCGTCACAGACGAAGGTCGCAAAGTCCATTCGCTTTCACCCGCGAGGATGGCGCCGCGCGCTTTCGCGGCCTCTTCGCCGCGACGATCGCGCCAGCGGACGGGCAGCACGCGGCCGCCGTTTCCCAGTACGAGATCCGTTGTGGTGCAGAAGGAAAGCACGTCGACCACGACGAGTACGGCGCAGCCCGCGCCCAGGGCGGCGACACCCTCGGGTCCCCATTCGAGCCTGATGTCCACCCCCACAGCATGCCCGCGCCGGAACGTGATGGCAGACTCCGCGCTGTGCGTGTTTACCTTGGCTCTGACCATGCCGGTTTCGAATTGAAGAACCACCTCGTGGCCCACCTCAAGGAGCAGGGCCACGACGTCGAGGACGTCGGCCCCTTCGTCTACGACGCGGCCGACGACTACCCGGCGTTCTGCATCGAGGCGGCCCGCCGCGTCGTCGCGGACGAGGGCAGCCTCGGCATCGTCGTCGGCGGCTCCGGCAACGGCGAGCAGATCGCGGCCAACAAGGTCAAGGGCGCTCGCGCCGGCCTCGCGTGGAGCGTCGAGACCGCGAAGCTCACCCGCGAGCACAACCACGCCCAGCTGATCGGCGTCGGCGCGCGGATGCACACCACCGAAGAGGCCACGGAGATCGTCGAGGCGTTCCTCGCGACCCCGCCGAGCCCGGACGAGCGCCACGGCCGCCGCGTCCAGCAGATCCTGGACTACGAGAACACCGGCTGGCCGCCGCCGCTTCCCGAGCACTGACATGCCCGAGGGGCACACGCTCCATCGCTTGGCACGTCTGCACAAACGCCGTTTCGCCGGTCACCCGGTCGAGGTGAGCAGCCCGCAGGGGCGGTTCGCCGCCGAAGCGTCCCGTTTGGACGGCCGGGTGCTGGTGAAGGCCGAGGCGTACGGGAAGCACCTGTTCCACGACTACGGTCCACACGGGACGGTGCACGTCCACCTCGGCCTCTACGGCACGTTCTCCGACGAGCCATTGCCCGCTCCAGAGCCCGTGGGGCAGGTGCGGATGCGGCTGGCCGGTCCGACGCATTACGCCGACCTGCGCGGCCCGACCCGGTGCGAACTCCTGGACGCGCCGCAGGTCGACGCGATCAAAGCGCGGCTCGGCCCGGATCCGCTGCGCCGCGACGCGAAGCCGGACAAGGCGTGGGAGCGGATCTCGCGGTCGAAGACGTCGATCGCGGCACTGCTGATGGACCAGTCGGTGCTGGCGGGCGTCGGCAACGTGTATCGCGCCGAGGTGCTGTTCCGGCACGGTGTCGCCCCGCTCGTCCCGGGCCGCGCGCTCGACCGCGGGCTGTGGGACGACATGTGGGCGGATCTCGTGACGCTCATGCGGCACGGTGTCCGCGTGGGCCGGATCGACACGGTCGCGCCGGAGCACCTGCCCGAGGCCACCGGCCGCGCGCCGCGGCAGGATCGGCACGGAGGCGAGGTCTACGTCTACCGGCGCGAGGGGATGCCGTGTCTCGTGTGCGGGACGGCGGTGCTGCGGAGCGATCTGGCGGCGCGGAACCTCTTCTGGTGCCCGACCTGCCAGCCCGCCTGACTCGCTTTCGGCAAGTACCTGACGGGGGCCTTCACGTACTCGGGTCGAGTGGCGGTTTCGCGTGATCAGACGGACGACACACGTGACGGGATGGACGACACATGTGATCAGATGGACGACTCGCGGCAAGACCGGGTCACGATCGTGTCGTCCCTCTGATCACGTGTGTCGTCCGTCTGATCACGAGACGAGCCCTCTGAGTTAGTCGCGTCCGAAGGGCCCCTTCGGACCGGGCTAGAAGTCGAAGCCCCCGCCGTCGAAACCGCCACCATCGAAGCCGCCGCCGTCGAACCCACCGGCGTCCCCGCCCATGTCGCCTCCGGCGTCACCGCCGGCGTCCGCGGCCCCGGCGTCCTCCTGGCCCGCGTCATAGCCCGACTCCCAGGCCGACGCGCTCGCGATGCCCGCCATCCCGGAGAACATCGCGCTGAACAGCAGCATCGAACCGAGACCCCAGGCACCGGCGACGAGCGCGGGCTTCCACCACGGCTCGCTGTACCAGCCCTGCGGCACCGGACGGCCCGCGACGCGGCCACCGGGGTAGTAGTGCGGCGTGCGCTGGCTCGGGTCCGGCGAGGCTTCGTAGTGCTCGCCCTCGACGTCGACCGAGCGGTACTCGGTGACCTTGCCCGCCCGATCGCGCTCTTCGCTGCCGGGCAGTTCCGGACCGGGGTCCATGCCCATCGCGAGCCGCGCCGCGCGGACGTAATAGAGCCCCTCGATGGCGGTCTCGCGCACCAGCCGGGCTTGCTCGACGGTCTGCGCCTGCTCCATCTGGGAGCCGGCCGCGGTGAAACGTTCGGACGCGTCCGCCATCGCCTGCTGGGAGGCGGTGTCCGTGCCGGTGAGGTTCATGACCTGACCGCCCAGTCGTTCGACGAGGCGCCGTGCGTCCGCCTTCGCGTCGTCCAGCTGGCGCTTCTTGGCCGCCGCCTGGGATTTCGCGAAGTAGATGCCGCCGCCGACCACGACGACGAGGAGCACGATCAGGAAGATCGCGGTGCCCATGGGTTCAACTCCAGGAATCGTTCGGCCTTTGACCGGATCAACGCGGGGAACCCGCCGGGGGTTCCCCGCGCGCACTGGCGGGTGAAACTAGAACACGTTATAGTTCGGCTCCATGAAGTTCACCCTGTCGATCGCGATGAATCCGCTCGATCAGCTGGGCGAGCTCGCCCGGGCCGCCGAAGAGGCGGGTTTCTCCTCGATCGCGCTCCCGGATTCCCTGTTCTATTCCGAAACGGTCTCGGCCGACTACCCGTACACGCCCGACGGAAGCCGCTTCTGGACCGAGGAGACGCCCTGGGCCGATCCGCTGATCGCGGCCGCCTCGATGGGCGCGGTCACCGAGCGGCTCACCTTCTACACCTCCGTGCTCAAACTCGGCTCCCGCAACCCGGTCCTGCTCGCCCGCCAGGTCAACTCGGTCGCGGCGCTGACCGGCGGCCGCTTCGGGCTCGGCCTCGGCGTCGGCTGGTCGCCGGAGGAGTTCCGCTGGTGCGGCGCGCCGTACGAGAAGCGCGGCAAACGCGTCGACGAGGCCATCGAGGTGCTGCGCCTGATCCTCGACGGCGGGATGGTCGAGTTCCACGGCGAGTTCTTCGACTTCGACAAGCTCCGCATGAGCCCGACACCGCCGTCGCGGGTCCCGTTCTACATCGGCGGGCACACCGACGTCGCGCTGCGCCGGGCCGCCCGCGTCGCCGACGGCTGGTCTTCGGCGATGATGAAGTTCGACGACCTGGCCGACACCATCGCCAAGCTGCGCGGGCTGCTGGCCGAACAGGGCCGCGCCGAAGATCCCTTCGAGTATCAGGCCGTCTGCATCGACAAGTTCGGCCTCGACGGCTACCGCGAGCAGGGCGACATCGGCGTCACCGACATCATCACCATGCCGTGGGTGTTCGACGGCCTCGGTTTCGACGCCGAAGTCGGCCCGAAGCTCGATTCCATCAGGAAGTTCGGCGACGAGATCATCGCGAAGATCGGAGACTGAACCATGGGTGTCGACGTCTGCTGGGACCCGGCCACCGAGCAGCCGCCCGCGCGGCGGGCCGCGTTCGCTTCGATGACCGCGGTCACCGCGGGGGACAAGACCGCCTGGCTCGGACTCTTCGCCGGGGACGCCGTCGTCGAGGACCCCATCGGCAAGTCGATGTTCGACGAAGAAGGCAAGGGACACCATGGGCACGACGGGATCAGTGCCTTCTGGGACAAGACGATCGCGAATGTCGAACGTTTCCAGTTCACCATCCGCGATTCCCACGCGGCCGGGGACGAGGTCGCGAACGTCGGCACGATCACGACGTACCTGCCCGGCGGCTACCGCGTCGACACCGACGGCGTGTTCGTCTACCGGGTGCGCGAGGACGGGCTGATCGTGTCGATGCGCGCGTTCTGGGAGACCGAACGCGCCATGGCGACGGCCCGTCAAGAGGGCTGAGCATGCGGCGGCGGTTCGTGATCACGCTCCTGGCCGGGCCCGGCGCGCCGCCGCCCGCACCGGTGACGACAGCGCAACCACCCATCGCCTTCTGCCCGGACACCGCGGCCTCGGATCGCGTGCGTTCCCCGTCCGGCCTCGACGGGAAGACGGAGCCACGCACGCCGTCCGGCCCGCATCGGCTTGCCTACTTCGTGGTCGACGACAAGGGCATGAGGGACTTCAGCGACACCGCCGACGGGTATCTGCCGATGGGCACGTCCCAGCAGGGAGCCGTGCAGGTGGTGGTGTGCGAATATCCGAAGCCGACCAATGAGCGCGTCGGCACCTGTGACGGGTACGAGCGGCAAGGCAAGCCGCCGCTCTCCGTCGCGGTCACCGGTGTCCAGTACACCTACAAGGCCTACGACGCCGAAAGCAAACGCCTGCTCGACACCTTCGTTCTGCCTGCGCATGTGAGGCTCAGCCGAGCCGCTCCGCGCGCCGGGTCAGGTACCGCTGCTCGGGTTCGCTCGCGGTTTTGCCGGCGGCACGGAGGTACGCCTCGCGCGCGGCGCCGGTATCCCCGGCCAGTTCCAGCAGGTGCCCGCGGACGGAATCGAGCCGGTGCGTCTGGCTCATGCGGCTGTCGTCGTCGAGCGTGGCCAGCAGTTCGAGGCCCGCTTCCGGCCCATTGACCTCGGCGACCGCGACGGCGCGGTTGAGCGTGACGACGGGGCCGGGCGAGACCTTCTCGAGAACGTCGTAAAGCGCGAGGATCTGGGGCCAGTCGGTGTCGGCCGCGGTGGCCGCCTCGGAGTGGATGGCGGCGATCGCGGCCTGCACCTGATACGGCCCGACCGGACCCGCCTCCAGAGCCTCGCTCACCAGCGAGACCCCTTCGGCGATCGTGTCCGCGTTCCAGCGCGTTCGGTCCTGTTCGGCGAGCGGGACGAGCGAGCCGTCGTCGCCGGCGCGGGCGGCCCGGCGGGCGTCGGTCAGCAGCATGAGCGCGAGCAGGCCGGTGACCTCGTCCTCGTCCGGCATGAGCCGCCGGAGCAGCCGGGTCAGCCGGATCGCCTCCGCGGTCAGGTCGGCGCGGTGCAGATCGGGGCCGCCGCTGGTCGTGTAGCCCTCGTTGAAGATCAGGTACAACACCTGGAGGACGACACGGAGCCGTTCGCCGAGTTCCGCGGACGGCGGCAGGACGAACTCGGCGCCCGCCTTCTTGATGGTCTGTTTCGCCCGGCTGATCCGCTGGGCCAGCGTCGATTCCGGGACCAGGAAGGCGTTCGCGATCTCGCCCGTGGTCAGCCCGCCGACGGCGCGCAGCGTGAGCGCGAGTTGCGACGGCGCGGACAAAGACGGGTGGCAGCACAGGAAAAGGACGGTGAGCGTGTCGTCCGAATCGGACACGGTGGCCGGGGCGGGGTCCATCAGCGCGTCGTTCTCTTCGCGCCGCCTGCGTGCGCTTTCGCTGCGCCACTCGTCGACCAGCCGCCGTGACGCGACCGTCGCGAGCCAGGACTTCGGGCTGTCCGGGATGCCCTGCTCCGGCCATTGCTGCGCGGCCGAGAGCAGGGCTTCCTGGACGGCGTCCTCGCAGGCGTCGAACTGCCCGTGCTTGCGCACCAGCAGCCCGATGACCTGCGGGGCCAGCTCCCTCAGGAGCGCTTCCACCTGACGATCGGTCTTCACGCCGCCAGTCTTACCACTTCGGTCGTCAGGCGACGGGGGAGTAGTGCGAAGCGTCGCCTTCGAGGGATTCGCTCGGCACCCCGTCGATGCCCACCGGCACGTCACCCGCCACGGTCACCCGGTTCAGGCGGCGGGGCAGGTCGTCGTAGTTGTCGACGGCGTAGTGCTGGGTGATGCGGTTGTCGAACAGCACCAGCTGGTTCGGCTCCCAGCTCACCCGCACGACGTTCTCCGGCCGCGTGACGTAGGACTGCAGCAACCGCAGGATGTCCCGCGACTCGCCCTTCGACAGCCCGATGATCCGCTGCGCGAACCCGCCGATGTACAGCCCGCGTTCCCCGGTCACCGGATGCACCCGCACCACGGGGTGGACCGTGCGGAACTTCTGCGAGACGAACACCTCGCGGCGTTCCCGCTCCGCGTCGTCCAGGGTCTCGGGCGCCTTCGCGTAGTCGTAGTCGTTGGTGTGCTCGGCGCGCAGCGTGTCCGCGAACGCCCGGAGCGGCTCCGGCAAATCCCGGTACGCGGCGGCCGAGTTGGCGATCAGCGTCTCTCCGCCGTACGGAGGGACGACCAGGCTGCGCAGCGTGCTGGCCTTCGGCGGGTTGAGCACGAAAGTGACGTCGGTGTGCCATTGGTTCGCGCGGCCCTGTTCGCTGTCGACCGGCAGGATCGCGGGCTCGCCGTCGACCGACGGGACGGTCGGGTGCGCCTTGGTCAGTTCGCCGAAGTGCCCGGCGAACCGCTGCTGGCCCGCGTCGTCGAGATCGACGTCGCGGAAGACGAGTGCCTTGTGCTCGTGCAGGGCGTCGGTCACGAACGCGACGGTCGCGGCGTCGAGATCCTTGGCGGGGTCGACGCCGAGGACCTGCGCGCCGATCCTGCCGGTGATCTTGCGGACCTCGACCTGGGTGTTGAGGGCGGTCATGCGGCGTGCTCCTTTACTGGGGTGCGGCGGACTGGACGGGCGAGGCCGTAGTGGCCGCGCAAGGTCGTGGCGTTGTACTCGGTGCGGAACAACCCGCGCTTCTGCAATTCGGGGACCACGAGGTCGACAAAGTCCTCCAGTCCACCGGGCAGCGTCGGCGGCATGACGTTGAAGCCGTCCGCGGCGCCTTCGGTGAACCAGTGCTCCAGCTGGTCGGCCACCTGGGTGGCGGTTCCGGCGAAGACGCGGTGTCCCCGGCCGCCCGCCAGCCGCTCGATCAGCTGGCGGATTGTCAGGTTCTCGCGCCGCGCCAGGCCCGTGACCAGCTCGAACCGGCTCTGCGCGCCTTCGGTGAACGTGCCGACGTCGGGCAGCGGACCGTCGAGCGGATACGGCGTCAGGTCGTGGTCGAGCATGTTCGACAGCTGCCGCACGCCGTACGCGGGCGTGATGAGGGCGTTGAGTTCTGCCTCGCGCTCTTTCGCCTCGGCCTCGGTGCGGCCCAGGATCGGGCTGATCCCCGGCAGGATCTTGATCTCCTCCGGCGAGCGGCCGTATTTCGCGAGCCTTCCCTTGACGTCGTCGTAGAAAGCCTTGCCCTCGGCGAAAGTCTGCTGCGCGGTGAACACCGCCTCGGCGAACCGGGCCGCGTACTCCTTGCCCGTCTCCGACGAACCGGCCTGGACGAGCAACGGATGTCCCTGTACCGGGCGCGGGATGTTGAGCGGGCCGCGAACCTGGAAATGCGGGCCGTTGTGGTCGATCGGGTGGATGCGGTCGGTGTCGGCGTAGACGCCGCTCGCCTTGTCGATCACCGCCGCGTCGTCGTCCCAGCTGTCCCAGAGTTTCCTGGCCACTTCGACGAATTCGGTGGCGCGCTCGTACCGCAGCGCGTGCGCCGGCCGGGCGTCGCGGTTGAAGTTGCGGGCCTCGTCCTCGCCCGCCGACGTGACGATGTTCCAGCCCGCGCGCCCGCCGCTGAGATGGTCGAGCGACGCGAATTTCCGTGCCAGGTGGTACGGCTCGTTGTAGGTCGTCGACGCGGTGGCGATCAGCCCGATGCGCTCGGTCGCCCCGGCCAGCGCGGAAAGCAACGTCAGCGGCTCGAACAGGGTGTGCGAGTTGTAGCGGACGTTGCCCCACAGGGCGACACCGTCGGCGAGGAACAGCGAATCCAGCTTGCCGCGCTCCGCCGTACGGGCGATGTCGACGTAGTGCTTCAGTGTCGCGGCGCGGTGCGGATCCGTGCTCGGATGCCGCCATGCCGCCTCGTGATGACCGTTCGGCATCACGAACGCGTTGAGGTGCAGGTGTTTCATGCCTTCTCCTTGACCCGCCAGGTGGAGAATCGCCGCTCCAGCGCGACGAAACCCGCGTTGATGGCCAGGCCCAGCACCGACACCGTGATGATCGCGGCGTACATCTGCTGGATCTGGAAGTTGACCTGCGAGTTGTTGATCAGATAGCCGAGCCCGGCCTTGGCGCCGACCATCTCGGCGGCGATCAGGATGAGGATCGAGTACGCCGCCGCCATCCGGATGCCGGTGAAGATGGTCGGCACCGCCGACGGCAGGATCACCTTGCGGAACAGGTTCGGGCTCGACAGCCCGAGCGAGCGCGCGGCCTTGACCAGCAAGGGATCCACGGTGTTCACCCCGGCGATGGTGTTGAGCAGCACCGGCCAGACGCAGGCGTAGACGATCAGCGCGATCTTGGACACCTCGCCGATGCCGAGCAGGAGCGTGAACACCGGCAGCAGGGCGAGCGCGGCTGTGTTGCGGGCCAGTTCCAGCAGCGGGTTCAGGAATTCGGCGAGGGGCCGGTACCAGGCGATCAGCAGGCCGAGCGGCACCGAGACCGCCACCGCGATCACGAATCCGGCGGCGGACCGGCCGAGACTCGCCAGCAGATGGTCGGCCAGCTGCCCGTTGAGGATCAGCTCCCAGAGCGCGGCGAGGTCTTCCGACAGCGGCGGAAGGAAGGTCCTCATGCCTTCGTCGAGCAGGTACCGGGGAGCGAGCTCCCAGACGGCGAGGAAGAGCAGGATCGCCGCGGAACTGCGGAAAGCCTTGCTGAGCCTGCTCTTCTTGCGTGCTTTCTCGACCGGCTTCGGTCCGGTTCGGATGGTCGGTGCTTCGAGTGTCGCGGTCATGCGGCCCTCCGGATCTCGTCGTGCAGCAGTTCCCACAGCCGATGGCGATGGGCCACGAAGGCGGGTGCCGAGCGCAGGTCGTCGTTCGAACGGTCGCCGAGATCGATGTCGACGACGTCCTTGAGCCTGCCCGGCCGGGACGTGAGCACCGCGACCTTCTGTCCTAAATAGACGGCTTCTTCGATGCTGTGGGTGATGAAGACGATGGTCTTGCCCGTGCGTTTCCAGATCCGGCGCAGCTCCTCCTGCAGGAGTTCGCGGGTCTGGGAGTCCAGCGCGGCGTACGGCTCGTCCATCAGCAGCACGTCCGGGTCGTAGGCGAGGCTTCTCGCGATCGCGACACGTTGCTTCATGCCACCGGAAAGCTCGTGGGGAAGGTGGTCCTCGAAGCCGGAAAGCCCGACCAGGTCGAGGAATTCCCGCGCTCGCTCGGCGCGTTGCCGTTTGTTCAGGGTGCCGCCTTCGAGGCCGAACTCGACGTTGGCGCGTGCGGTGCGCCACGGGAACAGCGCGTACTGCTGGAACACGACCCCGCGGTCCAGCCCCGGCCCGGTGACGGGTTTCCCGTCGATCAGGACTTCGCCGGAGGTGGGTTTCGCGAGCCCGCCGAGCAGGTCGAGCAGCGTGGACTTGCCGGAACCGCTCGGTCCGACGAGGGAGAGGAACGTGCCGTCCTCGATGTCGAGGGAGACGTCGTCGAGTGCGGTCAACGCGCCGAAGGTCTTGGTGACCGAGCGCAGGCTGATCTTGGCGGTCATGCGCCACCGCCTTCGCGGTACGGGTTGAACTCGTTGGTGTAGATCTTCTTCAGGTCGACCTGGTCGTTCTTGATGAACCCGGACTGCTTGAGCCAGCCCGTCCAGAGCGTGTAGTCGTTGTCCGAGATCAGCCCACCCTTGGTGATGCCCGTGCTCTTCCAGTACTTGAGCGTTTCGGTGTTCTCGTTGCGGCCGCGGTTCTGGATGATCTTGGTGAACCGGGCGATCACCTCATCGCGCGGAGTGGTGCGCGCCCATTCGATCGCCTTGGCCACGCCGGTGACGAAGGTCTTCGTGGTCTCCGGGTACTTCTTGATGAAGTCGGTCCGCAGCACGTACGGCCCGCCGTTGTACGGGCCGAACGCCTCGACGTCCTTCACGATCGGCCGCACGCCGCCTCCCGCCACGGCGCGGTCCTGGAGGACGCCGTTGAGCGCGGCGACGTCGATCTGACCGTTGCGCAGGGCCTGTTCGGTGTTGATCGGCGGCAGGACGACGAGCTGCACCTGGTCGATTTCGGCGTCGGTCAGGCCGTTGCGCTTGAGCCAGGTGTCGAGGACGGCCTCGAGGTTCGCGCCGACGGTGTTGACGCCGACCTTCTTGCCGATGAGGTCGCGCGCCGTGCGGATCGGGCTGTCCTCCTTGACGTAGAAGCCCAGGAAGGTCTTCTCGTCGGAGCCGTAGTAGTTGACGACGGCCTTGATCGGGGCGCCGGCGTCGACGAGTTTGGCGACCGCGCCGGTGAAGGCGCCGCCGAAGTCGGTTTGGTCGGTGGCGGCGGACTGGATGTCCTGCGGTCCGCTGATCGTGTTGCCGACCCACTTGAGTTTGACCGGGCCGAAGTAGCCGAGGTCTTCGGCGAGCTCGGGGAAGGTGACGTTGTTCGCCGACCCCTGGTAGCGGAGTTCGAGCTTCTCCGGCTGCCCGGCCACGCCCGCCGGGGTCGCGGAGGCGCCGCAGCCCGACAGCGCCAATCCGGCGAGGAGCGCGGCGATCAAGGGCACTGGTTTCTTCACGGTGGGCTCTTTCGTTCGGGTTCGCGTCGTTGAAGACGATTCAACGCAGGCCCGGCGGAGAGCGTCAATTTTGCGATTTAGTGAAGTAACTCAGGAGGCGTCGGCGAGGTCGGTGAAAAGCGGATCATCGTAGAGGGCGTTCAGCATGACCGCCCCGCCCGCCGTCGCGAGCTCGGTACCCGGAAAGCTCGACGCCACAACGTTCTTCTCCGCGTCCTGGCAGATCCAGGACCGCTGGGAGACCTCGTCCCGGATCGTGGAAAGGCAGCCCTCGACGTCGCGTACACTCTGGTCGAGCACGATGAGGATTTCCGGATTCAGCACGTCGAAGAGCAACGCGGCGGCCTGTCCGATGATTCTCGCGCGCTCGTGGAAAAGAGCGACGGCGCTTTTGTTTCCCGATTTCGCCAAATGGAGCACTTCGGTGAAATCCGGTTCTTCGATGATGTGTGCTTCGGCGGCTTTACGGGCGATGGTGCGCTCGGACACCGTCGCTTCGAGGCAGCCGGAACGCCCGCAACGGCAAGGTTCCTCGCTGTCGTCCACCCGAAGATGCGCGACGGCGCCCGCCGCCGAGCGCGGTCCATGATGGACGGTGTCGCCGGTGGCGAAGGCGGCGTCGACCACGTTGCCGGTGAACAACTGCACCACACTGCGGCGCGCTCTCGGTTGCCCCAGCAGGCGTTCGGCGTGGATGAGCGCCCGGGAATGCCCGTCGACGCGGACGTCGAGACCGGTGACCTCCGTGAGCAGATCGCGCAACGGGACCCCGTGCCAGCCGAGCAACCCGTGCTCCACCACCGTTCCCGAGGCTTCGTCGACCCATCCGCCGGTCGCCACCCCCAGCCCCAGCGGCGTCCGCTCCGGTGCGTGCCCGACGAGGAGGTCGTCGAGCAGCTCCGCGATCTGCGCGACCTGCACGGCAGGCTCGGCGCCGTGATGCGGGGCTTCCAGCTGTGCCAGCACTTTCCCGCGCAGATCGAGCAGCCCGACGGTGAGATGGTCGACCGCGACATGCGCTCCGCACACCACGAACCGCTCCGTGTCGAGGTCCAGCGGCACGGACGGCCTGCCGACCGCGCCCGCGACCTCCGGCAGCTCGACGAGGAATCCGCGGCGCAGCAGTTCCGCCACATGCCCCGTGACGGCCGCGGCGCTGAGCCCGGTGCGGCGCGCGATGGTGCTGCGCGCTGTCGCCCCTTCGTCCAGCACCACGCGGAGCACCGCGCTGGCACTGGCGCTCCGCCTGCCGGTCACGGTGCCGATGTTCGCAAGCGGGTGGCGGCGGGCCTAGGGCTCTCACGATCCGGGAGCCGGTCAGGTGGTCAGTTCGCGGAAGAACTTGGCGCTGCGTTCACAACGGTCCTCGTACCCCCGCGCCCGGTAGAAGGCGTGCGCGCCGGTCCGGCGGCGTGAACTGCTGACCTCCATGGCGCCGCAGCCCCACCGCAACGCCTGCTCTTCGGCGGTGGTGATCAGTGCGCGGCCGACCCCGGTACCGCGCTGGGTCTCGTCCACCACCAGGGCCACGATCCGTCCGACGGCCCCTTCCCGCTCGAGGAGCGGGATCGCGACCACCGCGATGACACCGACCACGGTGCCGTCCGATTCGGCGACGAACGCGGCGCCTTCGGGATGGCGGGCCCAGCGTTCGAGCCGGCCGCGCACGTCGGTCTCGGTGTTGTCGGGGTAGCCGAGCTCGGCGAGGAGGGTGGTCACGGCTGGGGCGTCGGTGGCGCGGGCGTGGCGGATCTCCATGATCGCCATCTTGCCCGGACGTGCGATGGCCGCTGACTCGGAGTGAGGGGTGTGTGGAAATAGGGACGTTGAGTGTCCCTATCTCCACACACCCGTCGTGATCGGTCCGGTCACGCGGGACGGTAACCGTCAAAGCGGAGGGTCGCTGACCACGACGCCAACCGTCGAACCGGCACGGTCGAGCCGAAACGCCGGTGAACTCGCAGGTCAAGGACCTAGAGTCGGGATGACAGGATTTGAACCTGCGACCCTCCGCTCCCAAAGCGGATGCGCTACCAAGCTGCGCCACATCCCGTGACTCCCCGATCTTCCCGGGGGGTGTGCGCACAGCCTAGCGGGTCACGCTAAGCTGTTTTCGCACCCGGTACTCCGGGGGCACGCGGGTGTAGCTCAATGGTAGAGCCCTAGTCTTCCAAACTAGCTACGCGGGTTCGATTCCCGTCACCCGCTCCACAGCTCCACATCCGAACCCGTAGGCCTTCTGGCCTGCGGGTTCTTTCGTTGCTGGGGCCAGCGTCCGCACGTCCTGAAGGACACGCGCCAGCAGGGGTCCAGGTGGTCGTGAGTGGCGTTCCGGGTTCTAACCCGAAACGCCACTCACGACCAACCCGGCCAACGCCTCAGTCGGACTCGGCGGGGGCCACGGCCTGCGAGAGCCCGCTGGAAGCGGCATCCGCCTCCAGATGCGCCGCGATCAGGTCCAGCAGCTTGTCCGTGTCGACCGGCTTGGTCACGTAGTCGTCCGCCCCCGAAGCGAGCGTCCGCGCCTTGTCCTCCGCGGTCGCCTTCGCGGTGACGGCGATCACGGGCAGGTCTTCGTGCGCCGCCTCGGCGCGGATCGCGGTGATCGTGGCGTTGCCGTCCAGTTCGGGCATCATCACGTCCATCAGGACGAGCGCGGTGTCCTCGTGCCGTTCCAGCGCCCGGATGCCCGCGACGCCGGTCTCGGCGTAGATGACCTCCAAGCCGTTGCGTTCCAGCACGGCGGCCAGCGCGAAGACGTTGCGCAGGTCGTCGTCGACGATCAGGATCTTCTCGCCGTGGAACCGCTGCGACGGTGGCACCGGGATCACCTGCGGCACGGCCATGATCAGCGGGACACCGCTCGCCGCGGCGGAGGTCGGGACAACCAGGTTCGACGCGCTCACCGGCAGGTACAGGGTGAACGTGCTGCCCTTGCCCGGCTCGCTGCGCACCCGCAGTTCGCCGCCGAGCAGTTCCGTCAGCTGCTGGCTGATCGACAGCCCCAGCCCGGTGCCGCCGTACTTGCGGCTGGTGGTGCCGTCGGCCTGGCGGAACGCGTCGAAGATGATCGCGAGTTTGTCCGGCGCGATCCCGATCCCGGTGTCCTCCACGGCGAACGCGAGGACGCCGGGGGCGTTGCGGAGCGAGTCGGCTTCGACCTCGCCCGGGTCCGCCATCCGGATGTGCAGGCGCACGCCGCCCTCGTCGGTGAACTTCGCCGCGTTGGACAGCAGGTTCCGCAGCACCTGCTGCACGCGGTGTTCGTCGGTGTGGATCGACGACGGCACCGGCGGGTCGATGAGGACGGCGAACTCCAGGCCCTTGTCCGAAGTGAGCGGACGGCAGATCGATTCGACGTACTCGACCAGCTCGGGCAGCGTGACGTCGGACATCTGCAGGTCCAGGTGCCCGGCCTCGACCTTGGCCATGTCGAGGATGTCGTTGATCAGCTGTTGCAGGTCGCTGCCCGCCGAGTAGATCGTCCGCGCGAACTGGACCTGCTTCTCCGACAGGTTCCCGTCCGGGTTCTCCGAGAGCAGTTTCGCGAGGATCAGCGCGCTGTTGAGCGGGGTCCGCAGTTCGTGCGACATGTTCGCCATGAACTCGGACTTGTACTGCGACGCCATGGTCAGCTGCCCGGCACGCTCTTCGAGCTCCTGCCGCGCCTGCTCGATCTCGCTGTTCTTGACCTCGATGTCGCGGTTCTGCTGCGCCAGCAGCGCCGCCTTCTCCGCCAGATCCGTGTTGGACCGGCGCAGTTCCCGTTGCTGCGCCTGCAACTGCTCGGACCGCGCGCGCAGTTCCTGTGCCAGGCGCTGGGATTCCGTCAGCAGCGCCTCGGTGCGCGAGTTGGACTGGATGGTGCTGACGTTGACCGCGATGGTCTCCTTCAGCTGCTCCAGCAGGTCGATGTGCACGGTGCTGAACGCGTTGATGGTCGCCAGTTCCAGCACACCGAGCACCTCGCCCTGGAACAGCACCGGCAGCACGATCACGTTGACCGGCGCGGCCGAACCCAGTCCCGACGAGATGAGCGCGTACTCCGGCGGGGCCTCGTGGACCAGTATCGTGCGCCGGTCGACGGCGGCCTGCCCGATGAGCGATTCGCCGGGGGAGAACCGCAGCCCGGTCTGGGATTTCGCCAGCCCGTAGGTGGCGATGCTCTCCAGGACCACCTCTTCCTGCTCGTCCTCACGGGCGAGGAAGAACGCGCCCTGCTGCGCGGACACCAGCGGCGTCAGCTCGGACAGGATCAGCGACGCCACGGACGCGAGATCGCGGTGACCCTGCATCAGCGCGGACAGCCGCGCGAGGTTGGTCTTGAGCCAGTCCTGCTCGCGGTTCGCCCGGGTGGTCTCCTTCAGGTTCGCGATCATCTGGTTGATGTTGTCCTTGAGTTCGGCCACCTCCCCGGACGCGTCGACGGTGATGTGCCGGGTCAGATCGCCGGCGGTCACCGCGGTGGCCACCTGCGCGATCGCGCGCACCTGAGTGGTCAGGTTCCCGGCCAGCTGGTTCACGCTTTCGGTCAGCCGCGACCACGTGCCCGCGACGCCGGGCACCTCGGCCTGGCCGCCGAGCGTGCCGTCCGTGCCGACCTCGCGGGCGACACGGGTGACTTCGGAGGCGAAGGCCGACAGCTGGTCGACCATCGTGTTGATGGTCGTCTTGAGTTCGAGGATCTCGCCGCGCGCGTCGATGTCGATCTTCTTCGACAGATCGCCCTGCGCCACCGCGGTGGTCACCGTCGCGATGCTCCGCACCTGGCCGGTCAGGTTGTCGGCCATGACGTTCACGTTGTCCGTCAACGCCTTCCACGTGCCCGCCACGTTCGGCACCCGGGCCTGGCCGCCGAGGATGCCTTCCGTACCCACCTCACGGGCGACACGGGTGACCTCGTCGGCGAACGCGCGCAGCGTCTCGACCATGCTGTTGATCGTCTCGGCGAGGACGGCGACCTCGCCCTGCGCGTCGATCGAGATCTTCTTCGACAGGTCGCCGTTCGCCACCGCGGTGGTCACCGTCGCGATGCTCCGCACCTGGTCGGTGAGGTTGGTGGCCATGACGTTGACGTTGTCGGTGAGGTCCTTCCAGGTCCCGGCGACGCCACGCACCTGCGCCTGGCCGCCGAGCTTGCCTTCGGTACCGACCTCGCGCGACACCCGGGTCACTTCGTCGGCGAACGCCGAAAGCTGGTCGACCATGATGTTGACGGTGTTCTTGAGCTCCAGGATCTCGCCGCGCGCGTCGACGATGATCTTCTGGGTCAGGTCGCCCTTCGCGACGGCGGTGGTGACCTGGGCGATGTTCCGGACCTGGTCGGTCAGGTTCTTCGCCATGAAGTTGACGTTGTCGGTCAGGTCCTTCCACGTCCCGGCCACGCCGGGCACCTGCGCCTGGCCGCCGAGCCGCCCGTCGCTGCCGACCTCGCGGGCCACTCGCGTGACCTCGTCGGCGAACGACGAGAGCTGATCGACCATCGTGTTGAGCGTGTTCTTGAGTTCGAGGATCTCGCCCTTGGCGTCGACGGCGATCTTCTGCGACAGATCGCCCTTCGCCACCGCGGTCGCCACCTGGGCGATGTTCCGGACCTGCGCGGTGAGGTTGTTCGCCATGAAGTTGACCGACCCGGTGAGGTCGCGCCACGTCCCGGCGACGCCCGGTACCTGAGCCTGGCCCCCCAGCTGGCCTTCCGTGCCCACCTCGCGCGCGACGCGGGTGACCTCGTCGGCGAACGACGACAGCTGATCGACCATCGTGTTGAGCGTGTTCTTGAGTTCGAGGATCTCGCCCTTGGCGTCGACGTTGATCTTCTGCGAGAGGTCGCCCTTCGCCACCGCCGTGGCCACCTGGGCGATGTTGCGGACCTGGTCGGTCAGGTTGTCCGCCATCAGGTTCACCGAGTCGGTGAGGTCGCGCCACGTACCCGCCGCGCCGGGGACCTGCGCCTGGCCGCCGAGACGCCCTTCGCTACCCACCTCGCGTGACACCCGGGTGACTTCGTCGGCGAACGACGAGAGCTGGTCGACCATGATGTTGACGGTGTTCTTGAGCTCCAGGATCTCGCCGCGCGCGTCGACGTTGATCTTCTGGGTCAGGTCGCCCCGCGCCACCGCGGTGGTCACCTGGGCGATGTTGCGCACCTGGTCGGTCAGGTTGCTGGCCATCACGTTGACGTTGTCGGTGAGATCACGCCAGGTGCCCGCCACCCCCGGGACCTCGGCCTGGCCGCCGAGCCGTCCTTCGGTGGCGATCTCGCGGGCCACTCTGGTGACCTCGGTCGCGAACCGCGAAAGCTGCTTGATCAGGCCGTTGACCGTCTTCGCGACTTCGGCGAACTGACCCTGCAGCGGCCGTCCGCCGACCTCCAGGGGCATCGGCTCGGACAGATCGCCCTCGGCGACCGCGCCGAGGACGCGGTTGAGCTCGGCCGTGGGCCTGCTCACGTCTTCGATCAGCCCGTTGACGACGTCGACCGCGGTGGCCCAGCCGCCGGGGCCGATCTCGGCCGCGACGCGCTCGGTCAGCCTGCCTTCCTTGCCGACCGCCTCGCGGACGCGCAGGAGTTCGGTCACCAGTCGCTGGTTCCGTTCGGCGATGTCGTTGAACGCGCCCGCGAGCTGGGCCGCGAGCCCGTCGCCGTGCGCCACGAGCCGCCGCCGGAAGTTGCCGTCCCCGAGGTCACGAGCCGCCGCGAGCAGGCGTTCCAGGGTCGCTTCGTCCACCTGGCCGCCACCACCTTCCACGGGGATCCGGTCCCTTTGGGAGTGCTGTGTCATCTGTGTCGACCCTCTCCACCACGCATGCCAAGCCATGGTCGTCGCATCAGCGTGCCATGATTCGACCTACACTTCGAGCCAGTCCGCCCGCTCACACTGCGCTACCCGCCAGGCAGGAGGAGGTCCGGGAATGGTGTCACGGCCGGCCCCGGCCTCGACGTCGCTCCCCTCGGAGTCGTCGACGGCGACCAGCGAGGGCGCGCTGCCCGAATCCGGGCGGTTCTGGCGTGAGCTGCTGGAAGACGTCCGTGACGCGGTGCTCGTGCAGGACGTCGGCGGCGCGTTGCGCTGGTCGAATCCCGCCGCCCGCGAGCTGTTCGGCGGCGCCCGCCCGATACTGACCGCCGAAGGCCCCGACGTCGGGCATGTCGAACACACCGGCCGCCGGTTCCCGGCCCGGATCCGGACGCTGCCCGGCGGCTGGCACGCGTGGACGGTGACATCCGCGGTCGCGGCCGACGGCCCGCGCGTGGACGGCTTCCTGGCCGCTTCGGCGCCCCGGCTGGCCTCCGCGCGGGGACGGCACGGGACGGCGAAGGTGATCGCCGAGGTCGCCGCCGCCGAGCTCGCCGATTGCGTGTTCGTGCTGCTGCCGACCACCCGCGGCCGGTGGGAATGGTGGAGCTGCGATCGCCGCACCAACCACGGGCACGGCCGGATCCGCCGGGTTCCGGCCCAGCTCGCGCCGGTGCTCGCCGGCACCTTCGCCTCCACCGAGGAAACCGAGGCGAAGGCCGTCCCGGAGGAGGAGGTCGCGACGCTGCCCGCGATCGTCGCGGAACGGCTCGCCGTCCATCCGTCCGTGACCGTGGTCTCATTGGGCTTCGACGGCGGCGCCGGGGTCACCGGAGCGGTGGTGCTCGGCAGGCGCGGCGCGCCCGCGTTCGGCGAGGACCACTCGCGCGCGGTGACCGAGTTCGCCCGCGCGGCCGGGACGGCCCTGGCGAACGCGCATCGCTACGCCCGCCAGGAAGAGGCCACGCGCGGTCTGGAGACCACGCTGCGCCCGACGCCGCCGCCGGACGTGCGTGGCGTCAAGTTCGACGTCTGGTACGAGCCGTCGAGCGGGCTGCTCGACGTCGGCGGCGACTTCTACGACGTCCTGCCGCGCGAGGACGGCAGCGCGATGTTCGTCCTCGGCGACGTCTGCGGCAAGGGTGCCGAGGCGGCCGCGCTCACCGGCCGGGTCCGGCAGACCCTGGCCGCGCTCGACCTCGTCGAGCACGACAACACGACGTTGCTGAGCCTGCTCAACTCCCTGCTCATCACCGGCGGCAGCGGCCGGTTCGCGACCCTGGTGCTCGGTTCGGTCCTGGCGGGTGACGAGGGGCTCGGTGTCACCCTGGCCTCCGGTGGGCATCCCGCGCCCCTGGTGGTGCGCCGCCGGGGCGGCGTCGAGGAGATCACCCTGCCCGGCACGCTGGTCGGGATCTCGCCGCAGGCCCGGTTCGCCGAGACGGCCATCCGGCTGGGCGAGGGCGACGTCTGCCTGCTCTACACCGACGGCATCACCGAGGCGCGCCATCACGAGCGGCCGTCGGACCTGTTCGGCGACGAGCGGCTGCGTGAACTGCTGGCCGGCTGCCGTGGGATGTCCGGCCGCGAGGTGGTCGCCCGCGTCCGCACCGCGGTGCGGGAATGGCTCGGCAGCGGGACGCACGACGACATCGCCGTCCTCGCCATCGAAGCCTCACGACCCGTTCAGTAGCCGCACCACCGCCCGCTCCACGATTTCGCGCGCCTCGTCGGGATCGGAGATCTTGTCCGCTCGTCGCGCCGCGTGCGCGATCGTCCGGTCCCGGCGGTAGGCGGTGATCACCCGAGGGTCCACATAGGACCGTCGGGCGACGGCGGGCGTGTTGCCGAGTCCTTCGGCGACTTCGGTCATCACGGCCTTCTCGACCCGCTTCAATCCTCTTTCACTGGAAGGCTTTTCGGTCCCCGCGAAAGCCGAAGCGGCCAGGACGGTGGCGTTCCAGGTGCGCAGGTCCTTGGCCGTGAAGCCGTCGCCCGCGAGTTCTTTGAACCGCTCGTTGACGTCTTCGGCCCGCACCTCCTGCCAGCCGCGGCCGTTCCGGTAGGCGAGCAGGCGCACCTCGTCGCCGCGGGCGCGCCGGAGCGAGCGGATCAGCCGGACGAGGCCGTCATCCCGCAGCCGGACCTTCCGCTGGATCCCGCCTTTCGCGGGATAGTCGCAGAGCAGGCACCCTTCGCGGATCGACACGTGCTCGCACAGCAAGGTCGCCACCCCGTGCGTGCCGTTCTCGTCGGCGTAACTTTCGCCGCCGGTCCTGAACACCCCGAGGTCGAGCATGCGGAGCGCGCCGGCGAGCACCCGTTCGCGGGTGAGGCCGCGGGAGTCGAGATCTTCCCGGATCGTCCGGCGGATCCCGGGAAGCCGCCGTGCGAGCGCGAGGACGCGCTCGTGCTTCTCCTCGTCGCGGGCCCGTCGCCATTCTCCGTGGTAGAGATACTGCTTCCGCCCGGCGTCGTCGACCCCGACGGCCTGGATGTGGGCGTTCTCGTGCGGCGAGATCCAGACGCGCCGCCACGCGGGCGGGATCGCCAGCGCCTCGATGCGCTCGATCGTCTCCTCGTCCTTCAGTGGTTCGCCGTCCGGCGTCAGGTAGCCGAAACCCCGGCCTCTTCGCCGCCTCCCGATACCGGGGGACCCCAGATCCGCTCGCCGCAATCGCATGCGCGGCGAATACCCCCGGCGATCGCGGTTCATACCCATGGTTCGGCGAGGCCGCCCCGGGGTAGCCGGGGGCGAACACGACTTCAGGAGGGAACCGATGACGACATCACTGAACGGACGCCGCGTGGCCATCCTCGCCGCGGACGGCGTGGAACAGGTCGAACTGGTCGAACCGCGCAAGGCGGTCACGGACGCCGGGGCGACGGCCGAGCTCGTCTCGCTGGAACCCGGCGAGATCCAGGCCATGAACGGTGACATCGACAAGGCGGACAAGTTCACCGTCGACCGGGTCGTCAAGGACGTCACGGTCGACGACTTCGACGCGCTCGTCCTGCCCGGCGGCACGATGAATCCGGACAATCTGCGCGCCGACGAGGACGCGGTCCGCTTCGTGCGCGACTTCGTGAACAGCGGGAAGCCGGTCGGGGTGATCTGTCACGGGCCGTGGACGCTGGTCGAGGCCGATGTGGTCCGCGGCCGCACGCTCACGTCGTATCCGAGCGTGCGCACCGACATCCGCAACGCCGGCGGCACCGTCGTCGACCAGGAGGTGGTCGACGACAACGGCCTGATCTCCAGCCGGAATCCCGGCGACCTGCCCGCGTTCTGCGCGGCGATCGTGGCCCGATTCGCCGGATAAACGAGTGGCGCGCGTCACAATGATGGGGGATCGTGGTGGGCAGAGGAGGAGGTGCCGCGATGACCGTGCATGCCAGACGCTACGGCCGTTGGTGCCGTGAGCACTTCGAGACGGAGCACGCGCCGGAGCAGCCGTCGGCCGAGACCGAGGCCGCCCCGGAGGTCACCGACCCCCAGGCCGAGCAGGCCCAGGCCGGTGACGCTCCGGAGGCGAGACCGGGCTCGCTCAACTGAGCGGTCGCCGGTACCAGACCCGCTTCGGGCCGGGCAGGCCGATCCGCGAGACCAGATCGGTCACCACGCCGCCGATGATCAGCCACAACAGCGCCGCGAGACCGTCGTTGAACAGCGTCCGGGGTTTGATCCCCTCCGGGGTGAACAGGTTCCGCAGCCCGAGCGAGACCGCTCGCGACCACTGGTCGATCAGCTGCGCGAACCCGTTCCCCGGATTGGCTTCGCCGAACACCAGCAGGATGTGCACGATCAGCACCAGCGCGAAGACCCAGCAGACCGCGTGGACGACGGCGTTGATGATCCGCACGGCGCGGATCCTGGCCGGTGTCTGTTCGACGATTTCTTCCGGTGGCTCGCGCGGGTCGTTGATGTAGCTCATCGCCGTCTCCCATCATCGTCCACTGTGGACACCCGGTCGGGCGGTCGCTCAGCCGGGAGGGCCTGGCCTGCTCTTCGTCGGCGGGCTGGGCCGGGTCTTGCTCGGCTTGCCCGAGGTGCTCTGCCGCTCGCCGGCGGCGGTCGTGTCCCTCGGTGTCGAGGTGGCGCCGGCGCTTTCGGTGGCACCGGACGGATCCCCGGACGCGGGCACGGCTTCGGTCACCACGACGGTGCCGTTGCTCACCTTCGGATCGCGAGTGGCCACCTCGACCGCCTCCGAGGACTGCGGCCCTTGGCCCACCACCGGAATGGAGGAGCCGGTCGCGGCCGGGGGGAGCGGGCCGGCCGGCTGGATCGGCCCTTCACCCGGGGCCTGGTTCATCGCGAGCAGCACCCCGACGGTGATCGCGGCGGCGGGCGCGCTGATGGCGGCGACCACGGCCGCCCGTTTGCGGGTGACCGGCGCGAGGTGGGCGACCTTCGTACCGGTGGAATCCTCCAGCAGGATCCGCGAGATCGCCGCGGCCGTCGGGCGCTGCGACGGCTTCCTCGCCGTCATCCCGCGCAACAACGTCGTCATGGTCGCCGACAGCCCGGCGGGGATCCGCGGTGGCCGGTGCAGCCGTCCGACCGCGGCCTCGACCGGTGTCCCGGTGTACTCCCGTTCCCCGGAGAGGCATTCGAGCAGGACCAAGCCGAGCGAATAGACGTCGGCGGGCGGGCCGACGTTCTCGCCGCGGACCTGTTCGGGCGCCATGTACGCCGCCGTGCCGACGACACCGCCGGTCTCGGTCACCCTGGTCGCGTCGAAGGCGTGCGCCACCCCGAAGTCGCCGATCAGCGGACCGTCTTCGGCGATCAGGATGTTCGCCGGCTTGAGGTCACGGTGGGTGATGCCGTGCGCGTGGACGTGCGCGAGCGCGTCGGCCAGCCGGGCGGCGAGCTCGACGACCTCGTCCTGGGGGAGCGGGCCGGAGCGCAGCCGCTGGGCCAGGTTCGGCCCGTCGACCAGGCGCATCGTGAGGTAGGTGTAGCCGTCGTCGGAGCCCGCGTCGTACAGCGGGACGAGCCCGGGATGCCGGACCGCGCTGAGCGTCTGGATCTCCTGCTGGCGGCGGCGCTCGTCCCGGGTCATCGTGTCGGCGTGGAACAGCTTCAGCGCCACTTCGCGCCGTTCGAGCAGGTCACGGGCGCGGAAGACGCGTGCGGTCGCGCCGCGGCCGAGCAGCTCACCGACCTCGTAGCGGCCGGCGAGTTTGCGCGGAAGATGGTCCGGGTCGTGGACGTTCAGGCTGAACCGGCGTTGAGTGGTCCCGGCATCGGGTTCCTCTTCCTCACCACCAGCACGCGAACCCGCGTCGTCCATCGGGGGTTACCTCCGTCTCACCGGCCGAACGCCGTATACCCGGTCCGGCCCCGGGCGAAACAAGGTTGGGGAGCCTACCGGAGACGACCGAAGGGTTCACCCCGAACGGCGGGCAACCCCGGCGCGGGCGGGACGTCTCGTGGTCATGAAGCCGAACCGGTGGGCCGCGCTCGCCGCCGCCGCACTGACCGCCCTGGCCGTCTTCGCCCCGTCCGCCGTCGCCGATCCACTGGTGCCCAAGGGTTTCGCTCCCGCGTCGACGAGCTGGACCGGACCGTCGCGCGGTTTCGTCCTCGGGTTTTCGCCATGCGGGAAACCGGGATGGTGCGCGTCCCTGCTGTCGACGACCGATGGCGGGAAGCGGTGGCGGCGCGCGGGCGAACCGCCGATCTCGTTGCCGGACAACCACAATCAGGTCAAGCTCACGGTGATCGGCGAGCGTGACGTGTTCCTCTCCGACGGCACCCGGCTGCTCGCGAGCCGCGACGGTGGCGGCAGCTGGGCCGAGGTCAGGCTCGCCGGGGTGCGGGAACCCTTCTATATTTCGAAGATCACCGAAGCCGGCCCTCGGATGTTCGCGATGGTCACCGGTTTCGGCAGCCCGTCGACGACGACGCTGTACGCCGGGATCTCCGGCACACGGCTTCTCCTGCCGGTCCCGGGCTTCACCGTCACCGGCTCCACGACCTACGGCGACATCGCCACGAGTGGCGGGGTCCAGGTGTCGATGGGGGCGGATTACCGCGTCCAGAAGTACTGGACGTCTTCGGACGGCTTGACCTTCGCGACCGCGCCGCCGCCCTGCCCGGCGGACAGTTCGGCTTCGCTGAGCGGAGTCCGGCGGGGACAGGTGCTGGCGTTGTGCAGCGGGGGACCGGGGACGCCGCAGCCGGGGGCGACCGTCCGGCGGCTGTGGCGCGCGCCGAAACTCGGCGGGCAGTTCACCGGAACGGGGCAAGCGCCGACGCTCGGGATCGACCAGAGTTTCAGCGCGGCTTCGCCCACGGCGGCGACCGTCGCGGCGGAAGGCGGCGGCACCGGATTCCTGCACAGCACCGCCGACGGCGGGACGACCTGGACGACCACCGTGCTCAGCGGCCGCGGGGTCTGCCTCAACGATCTGGACTTCCCGGACGAACGGGTCGGCGTGGTCGTGGACGGCCTGCCGGACGCCGAGGGCGGGTCCGCCGTGTACCGCACCACCGATGGCGGACGCACCTGGCGTGAACTCGGCTTCGGGTGATCGTCGCAGGTAGTCAAGGCCCTTGGGGAGGTTCACGAGGGTGCACGCCATGTCGTAATCTGTGTACGGTCCGTCGATGTCGAGGGAGCCGTGGGCACGTTCGCGTGGCCTGTGCGCGGCTGAAGGGTGGAACGTGTCCATGACTTCGGACGAGGTCCGGTCTGTGCCGAGGCGCCCGCTCCCCCTCGACTACAGCAAGCCCAATCTCGCCCGGATGAAGGACGTCCTGCTCGGCGGGCACGACCACTACGAGGTCGACAGGCGCGCCGTCGAAGACCTGCTCGCCCTCGCCCCCGACGCCGCCGCGATGGCCAAGGAATTCCGCGCCTGGGCGAACCGCGTGGTCCGCTTCCTCGCCGACGCCCGCGGTATCGACCAGTTCCTCGATCTGGGCTCCGGGCTGCCCACCGCGGAGAACACCCACCAGGCGGCGCAGCGGTACAACCCGGACGCGCTGGTCGTCTACGTCGACCACGATCCGGTGGTCCAGGCACACGGCCTGGCGTTGCTGGAGGACCACCTCGTCCACGTGAGCGGCGCGGATCTGACCGATCCCGCGCAGACCCTCGCCGATCCGGTGGTCACCGAGCACATCGAACTCGACCGCCCGGTCGCGGTGATCCTGAACTCGGTGCTGCACCACATCGAAGACCTCGGCAAGGCGCGGGCCGTCGTGCGCGCCTACGTCGACGCGATCGCGCCGGGGTCCTACGTGCTGATCACGCACGACTTCACACCCGGTGAGGGCTCGCGTGGCGCGCTCGCCCGGAAGCTCGACGATCTGATGGCAAGCACCGGGCATCGCACGGTGCACCGCGGGCGCGACGAGATCGAGTCGCTGTTCGACGGGCTGGACATCCTCGAGCCCGGCGTGGTGCACCTGCACGAGTGGTGGCCGGAGGGGCCGCGTCTCGCTCCGCTGACGGAGCTGAACCACCTGAGCCTCGGTGGAGTGGGGATCAAGCCTTAAGGCGTCAGGCTTTCAGCGAGGCGAAGAACGCCGTCAGTTCGTCGTGGGCGGCGCCGAAGTCCTCGGTGTTGCCGGTGATCGCCAGTTCCAGCGTCTCGCCGTCGGACAGTTCCAGCGTCAGGTACGTGGTGAGTTTCCGGCGCGGGAAACCGCCCGCGACGATGTCCGGGAACGGGATTCGCCGGGCTCCCGGTTCGGCGCGCAGATCGTCGAGGCCGCGCTCCCGCAGCTTCCGGATCCGCTTGCGATCCGACACGCCGCGCGCCCCGATCAGGCCGGCCAGGCCGCGGCGGAGCAGCACCGAACGCGCCAACGGCAGCAGCACCACTTCGGTGTCGCAGACGATCAGGTCGTAGAGCTTCCGCTTGGCCTTGAGCGCGGTGAACATCCCGAGCATGCGGGCTTCGGCGGGATCCGGTTCCGGCTGCGGCTCCTGTTTGCAGAAGTAGGCGGCGGGCACGCTCAGCAGTTGCAGGTTGTGCACCAGTTCGTCGACCGCGCGCGGGCTGCGCACCGCCGCGCCGACCAGTTCGGTGACGTCGAACGGCTCGCCGTCGCCGAGGCACAGCTCCCAGCCGCCGCCCCAGTTCAGGCGGTGCGCGGCGACGCCGTTGTCGATCATCGCGGCGGTGACGGTGTCGGCGAACAGCTCGGTCAGCAGGTCGAGACCCTCTTCGCGGGACGGCGCACGCAGGGGTTTCGCGAGCGCGTCGGCGTCGCCGTCCCGCAGGACCCGCACGACCTCGCCGATCGTGCCGCGCGGCGCCAGCCTGCTCTCGATCCCGGCCGCGGTCAGCAGCCTCGCGCCCTCCGCCACCGACGCGCGGCCCGCGCGTTTGACGACCTCGTCCCAGTCCGCGCGCGGCCCGACGTCGCGGATCAGTACGTCCAGCTCCGCCTCCGGCACGTCGATCTTCGGCGCGCCCAGCAGCGACCAGCCCGGTCGCGCGTCCGGCTTCACCGGGTTGTCCGGGACTCCCACCAGCGCCGCGATACGCCGCTTCGTGGGCGGATGGCTGTCGTATTTCGAGAGTTCTTCGCCGTCGATGATGTCTTCGGCGTACTCCGCCATCCAGTCCCGCTGGACGGGGTGGTTGAGATACGAACGGAACCCCAGCAGGACCGGGGGAGTGCGCCGCGCCGCCGCGCCTAGCGAGAGGTAGCGCTCGGCGTAGTCCTTCCACAGCGGGCTCAGCGTCGCGACCTTCCGCAGTGCCGCGGCCGCCGTCCGGCTGCCGGCGGCGAGCACGGACGCCTCGTCGGCCTGGAGCTCCTGCCGCCGGTTCGCCGACCGCGCGACCAGCAGGTACAGCTTCGAGTAGGCGGAGAGCAGTGCCCTGGCGGGGCCGCCGTCCAGCCTGTCGACGGTGAAGGCGAGCGTCTGGGTGCCGCGATAGGTCAGCGCGAGCAGGCGGGTGTGGCCGCCGCTGTAGTGGCCGAGTTCGTGCGCGAGGACCGACCGCAGCTCGCTCACGCTCATCGCCGCCAGCAGCGGCAGCCCGATCAGCATCGTGCGGCGGCCCGGCCGCAGACCGAGGAACCGGGCGTCCTCGCTGACCGCCGCGTTGATCTCGCCGATCAGCACGATCTCGTCCGGCGGCCGCGTCTTCACCAGGGCGGCGAGGTCGTCGATCATCTCCCACAACGCGGGATGGGCTTCGCGGTCCAGCCGCGGTCCCTCGATCGGTGGACGCCGTGCCCGCAACGCGCTCATCAGCCCGAAGCCGAGCGCGACCATGATCGCGAGCCCGCCGAGCATGACGTAGGTGCCGATCTTGCCCTGGATCCGCAGGCCCGCCAGCACACTGGCGACACCCACCGCGACGACCACCACTGGGAACGCCACGAGCAGAAGTGTCGCGAGGACGGCGCGTCCTCGGGCCTGCATCGTCCGGTTACCTCTTTTCGCACAAGTGCCGTCTGTGCGGCCGAATAGTAACCGGCTACGCAGCGGGCTCGGGCGAAAACAAAGCGCTACGCCCACTACCTGCGAAAGTCCGTGAAGGCCTCCTTGAGGGAACCAGAGTCCCTCAAGGAGGCCTTCACGGACTTGTGACTAGGCGACGTTGAAGGTGTCGGGATCCGGTCCGGTCCGCTCGCCCCGGTCCAGCACGGACAGCGAGGCGATGTCCTCCTCCGACAGCGTGAACCCGAAGACGTCCAGGTTCTCCTTGATCCGCGACGGGGTCACGGACTTCGGGATCACGACGTTGCCCAGCTGCAGATGCCACCGCAGCACGATCTGCGCCGGCGTGCGGCCGTGCTTCGAAGCCAGCGCCTTGACCGCGTCTTCGCCGAGCAGGTCGCCGCCCTTGGCCAGCGGGCTCCACGCCTCGGTCGCGATGCCGTGCTTCGCGTCGTATTCGCGCACCTCGGCCTGCTGCAGGTACGGGTGCACCTCGACCTGGTTGACCGCCGGGGTCACGGAACCGGCCTCGGCCAGCCGTTCGAGGTGGGCGGGCTGGAAGTTGGAGACACCGATCGCGCGCACCCGGCCGTCGGCGTAGAGCTTCTCGAAGGCCTTCCACGTGTCGCGGTAGAGGTCGCGCTCGGGCGTCGGCCAGTGGATGAGGTACAGGTCCAGCTGCTCCAGGCCCAGCTTGGCCAGGCTGGCGTCGAACGCCTTCAGCGTGGCGTCGTAGCCCTGTTCGCTGTTCCACAGCTTGGTGGTGATGAACAGCTCGTCGCGGGCGATCCCGGACTCGGCGAGTGCCTTGCCGACGCCCGCTTCGTTGCCGTAGATGGCGGCGGTGTCGATGCTGCGGTAGCCCGCGTCCAGCGCGGCCTTGACCGCGGCGGTGGTCTCCTCGTCCGGCACCTGGAAGACGCCGAACCCGAGCTGCGGCATCTCCACCCCGTTGTTGAGCTTGACGGTGGGAATGTCGGTCACTTGCGTTCCTTTCATGGGTGTTTCCGGTTCAGACGGCGGGGGCCAGTTCGGCGCGACGAGCCTTTCGCCGCCCGTGGTCGAGCATGCCCGAGATGACCGCGACCAGCAGTCCGGCGAGCGCGAGCGCGGCGCCGATCCAGTTGGGCGCGGTGTAGCCGAGACCGGCGTCGATGGCCTTGCCGCCGAGCCACGCGCCCCCGGCGTTGCCGAGGTTGAACGCGGCGATGTTGGCCGCCGAAGCCAGCGCGGGCGCGCCTTCGGCCTTGTTCATGACACGGGCCTGCAGCGGCGCGACGGTCGCGAAACCGGCGGCGCCGAAGACCGCGATGGTGATCGCGGCGGGGAGCTGGGCGTGCGCGGTGAAGACGAACACGACCAGCACGGCCGCAAGCACGGCGAGGATGACGTACAGGCTGGGCATCAGCGACCGGTCGGCCGCCTTGCCGCCGAGCAGGTTGCCGACGAACAGGCCGCCGCCGAACAGCACCAGCAGCCAGGTCACCGCGCCGGGGGAGAAGCCCGCGACCTCGGTCATCATCGGGGCGATGTAGGTGAAGGACGCGAACACCCCGGCGAAACCGAGCGCGGTCATCGCCAGCGCGAGCCACACCTGCGGGCGCCGGAACACGGCGAGTTCGCTGCGCAGCCCGGCACTCTGCGTCGTCGCCTGCGCGGGGACCAGCGCGAGGATCCCGATCAGGCCGATCACCCCGAGCGCGCTGACCGCCCAGAACGTCGAGCGCCAGCCCAGCGCCTGGCCGAGCGCGGTCCCGGCGGGCACGCCGAGGACGTTGGCCACGGTCAGGCCGGTGAACATCATCGCGATGGCGCCCGCCTGCTTGGTCGGCGCGACCAGCGAGGCGGCGACGACCGCGCCGACGCCGAAGAACGCGCCGTGCGACAGCGCGGCGACCACGCGGCCGGTCATCAGCAGGCCGTACGTGGGGGCCAGCGCGGACAGGACGTTGCCGGCGATGAACAGGACCATCAGCCCGACCAGGACCGTCTTGCGCGGCACCCGCGACGCGAGCGCGGTCAACAGCGGGGCGCCGACCACGACCCCCAGTGCGTATCCGGAGATCAGCAGTCCGGCGGAGGGGATCGAGACGCCGAAGTCGCCCGCGACCTCGGGCAGCAGGCCCATGATCACGAACTCGGTGGTGCCGATACCGAAGGCACTGATCGCCAGTGCGAGCAGAGCGGCAGGCATTGGAGGCTCACTTCTTCCCGTAGAGTGGTGTTGGCTGGCGTTAGCAACTACGGGCGTCTGAAATAGTTGCACGCGCCGTATATTGCACACGCTTGATGATGCATGACGCAACGAAGCTCGGGCAACCGGGGAAGAGGTGAACCGTGTCACTGGCCGACGACGCCGTGGAGGCACGCGCGCAGGGCTGGCGGACCCTCGCCGCACTGCACGCGCGGATCGAGGACGCGCTCGAGCGCGCGCTGGCGCAGCAGCACTCGCTGTCCGTGAGCGAGTACACCGTGCTGGACGTGCTCGCCCGCCAGGACGGTTTCCACCTGCGGATGAACCAGCTGTCGAACGCCGTCGTGCTCAGCCAGTCGGCGACCACCCGGCTGGTGTCGCGGCTGGAGGACCGGGGCCTGCTGCAGCGGTACCTGTGCCCGGACGACCGGCGGGGGATCTACACCGAGGTCACGCCGTCGGGGCAGGAACTGCTCGCGGCCGCGCGGCCGACGCACGACACCGTCCTCACCGAGGCCCTCGCCGCCGCCGAGGAACTCCCCGAACTCGCCCCTTTGGTCGCCGCGCTCGGAAAGCTCACCTTCGCCGGCTCTTGACCCGCCCGCATTTCGTCCTCTGAATGCGATCGTTGCGCGTGCAAGGACCGCATTCAGAGGACTAAACGCGGCCGGGCTGGCAAGGTGAGGGCGTGGACGATCTTCTGTTGCGCCGGGTCCGGGTCGGGCTGGCGGGTTCCCTGTCGGACGTGCGGATCGAGGGCGGCCGGATCGCGGCCATCGCGGGCCCGGGGCAGGCGGGTGAGGCGTCGGAGATCCTGGACGGGCACGGCGGCACGCTGCTGCCCGGCCTGGTCGACACGCACGTGCACACCGCGCAGTGGTCGGCCGCGCGCCGCCGGATCCCGCTGGGCGAGGCGACTTCCGCCGCCCACACGGTCGAGCTCGTGCTCGCCCATCTGCTGGCTCATCCCGCGCCGCCCGGCGAGCTCGTGCTCGGCGCCGGGTTCCGCGACGGCCTCTGGCCCGACGCCCCGCACAAGGATCTGCTGCAGAAGGCGCTGCCCGGCCATCCGGTCGCGCTCTTCAGCGCCGACCTCCACACGCTGTGGCTCAGCCCCGCCGCGCTGAAGCTCATCGGCCGCGAGCATCCGACCGGCGTGCTGCTGGAGAACGACTGCATGAGCGCGACGGCCGAACTCCCGGTCGCCCCCGACGACGTCATCGACGGCTGGGTCGCCGACGCCCTCGACGCGGCGGCCGCCCGCGGCGTCACCAAGATCGTCGACTACGAATACGCCGACACCGTCACCGACTGGCGGCGACGGCTGGCGCGGAAACCCCTGCCGGTCCGGGTTTCCTGCGTGATCGCTAAGTATCTGCTCGACACGGCCATCGAACGCGGCCACCGTTCCGGCGACGTCCTGGAGGGCAGCGGCGGGTTGCTCACGGTGGGCCCGTTCAAGCTGTTCGTCGACGGTTCGCTGAACACGCGCACCGCGTACTGCGTGGGCCACTACGCCGGAACCGAGTCCCACGGGCTGCTCGAACTGCCGCCCGGGGAGCTGGAGCCGTTGATGCGCAAGGCTTCCGAACACGGTCTCTCACCCGCGGTGCACGCGATCGGCGATCACGCCAACAAGATCGCGCTCGACGCCTTCGCGAACGTCGGCTGCGCCGGCCGCATCGAGCACGCGCAACTGCTGCGTTCCGAGGACGTGGCCCGCTTCGCCGAACTGGGTGTCGTCGCGAGTGTGCAGCCCGCCCATCAGCCGGACGACCGCGACGTCGCCGACCGGCACTGGCACGGCTGGACCGATCGGGCGTTCCCGTACGGCGCCCTGCACCGCGCCGGGGTGCGCCTGGAGTTCGGCTCGGATGCCCCGGTCGCGCCGCTGGACCCGTGGGACGCGATCGCGTCGGCGGTCAGCCGCACCGACGACGACCGTCCGGCGTGGCATCCCGAGCAGGCCATGCCGCTGGAGGCCGCGCTCGCGGCATCGTCCGGCGGCCGGACTTCGGTGGGCGTCGGGGACGTCGCGGATCTGGTCGTCACCGCGGTGGATCCGGTGCGCCTGTCCCCGGCCGGACTGCGCGACATCCCCGTCACCGCCACCGTCATGAACGGCCGGGTCACCTACGCCTCGTGACCCTTTCCTTGCCGGGGCGCAACGCCTTAATGGAAGGGCATGGATCACTGTCTCATCGACCGGCTCCGGGACCTCCACGGCTCCCTGGGCACCGACATCACCTTCGTCACCCGGATGGTCGAGGACGAGGCGCCGCGCGCCGACGTCCTCCGTGATCTCGGGGAACGGCTGACCAACCTCGGCACGGCGCTGCTCGCCCGTTCGGACGACGTCGACGCGGACGTGCTCGCGAAGCTGCCGGACGACGGCTGGCTGCCCGAAGCGGGCGAGCGCCACCGGGCGCTGGTCGTGGCCCACCACGTCGGCGAGCGGCCGCTGCGGTGCGGGCGAATCTATCTCGCCGTCTGCGGGGCGCCGTGCTTCCCGTTCTACGGCAGGGACCCCTCCGGCCGGACCGCCCGGCACGAACGGTGCCCGGCCTGCCAGGACCGCCTGTTCCGGTGACGGTGGCTGCGGACGGCCCCCGTGTGCGGCAGGGTGAGGTGACATGAGCACCGAGAAGCTGTTCCGGATCGCCATCACCCTGAAGGGTCTCGACGGCGCGTTGCAGCTGGTGGGCGGACTCGTCCTGATGATCGTCCCGGCGACGGTCATCTCCGGTTTCGCGCACGCCGTGGTCACCCGCGACCTGCTCGGCGACCCCGAGGGGACGCTGGCCCGCCACCTCGAACTCGCCGCCGGCCACTTCGCCGAGGGCCGGACCTTCGCCGTCGTGTACCTCGTCGCGCACGGCCTCATCAAGCTCGGCCTGGTCTGGGCACTCGCGAAGAAGGTGATGCGGGCGTACCCCGTGGCCGCCGTGGTGCTCTCGGCGTTCGTGGTCTACGAGATCTTCCGCGCGATCCACACGCACTCGCTCGCGCTGCCGTTCTTCGCCGCCCTCGACGTCGTGATCGTCGTGCTGGTGCTGCGTGAATACCGTCAGCTGAAGAGGGATCGCGTCGCGGCCTGACCGCCCGGTTCAGGCCGCGACGCGAAACTTTTCCGTGGTGACCTCCGCGCCGGGCGGATCCACCACGATCGCGGTGGCGTTGTCGGAGCCACCGAGCGAGATCGCCGTCCGCACCAGCTCCGTGGCCGCCCTGTCCGGCATCCCGAGGATGTCGAGCATGGTCGGACCGCTGAGCGTCTTGTGCACACCGTCGCTGGTGAGCAGAAGCCCACCGGTGGTGACGGTGGCCGTGCCGATCTCGTGTGCACCGGCCGTGCGGACGCTGGTGGTGACGACGTGTTCCATCCGCGGTGTCACGGGTTGTTCGTGGTCGCGGAAGTACTGCGCGAGCGTATGGTCCTTCGTCACCTGCCGCACGGTGTAACCGTCCCAAGCGTACGCCCGCGCGTCCCCGACCCACGCGATGCCATACCCATCGCCGGTCCGGACGGCCACGACGAGCACGCAGTCACCGGCCCCGCCGAGGGCGAGCACGGCCCGCTGAGCAGCGAGAACGGCCCCGACCGCCCCCTGCTCGACCGGTGTCCTCGCCGCCGCCGAGGCCGCCGTCCGCGCCGCTTGTGCGGCATTCGGGTGATCTCCGACCCCATCGGCCAGCGCGAACACGATCCCGCGGCCGCCCGCCGCCGCGTACGCCGCGACGGCGTCCGCGTTGTAGTCGCGCGGTCCCTGCGCGCTCGCCGTGTGCCAGTGCGGAAGCTCCCTCATCGTCTTCTCCTCACCCCTGGGTGATGCCCTGCTTCCAGAGTGCGCCCGAATCCTGTGGGGCGGCTGAGGGATAGGTGAAAGGCAGCTGTCGGTCGCGTCTCGTGATCTGGCGAGGACGGTTACTGAGGGGTAAGTCAAAAGTGGCGGGATGAAGTCGGCTGCGCGAACGGGCTCGCCACCGAGGCCTCACGCGCCCTTGGACTGTCCAAAAAGGACACGCTCGAGGTCCGCGTGTCCGGTTTGCGAATTTTGCGCAGTATTGCCAGGGGTTCGTGAGTGGCAATGATCGTTCTAACCGTCTTTACCGCTCACGACTCCCCGAGAAACCGGACTTAAGGGCACAAAGCAGGCGTACGCTGCCCGGAAGGTGACCACTGTGGACACCAGAGGCCTCGGGTGACACAACGCGCCACATTTGACTCACTCCTCAATGACCGTCCTTACCGCGCACGAGGCCTCGGTCAGCGCAGACGGGTGATCAGGGTCCGCAGCCAGCTCTCCGCCATCGCCGGTTCCTTCCGCAGATGCCGCACGAGCAGGTCCCGCCCCGCCTTCGAGCGCCCCGCCTCGACGATCGCGACCGCCTCGGCGAGCCCCCGCAGCCGTGTCTCCGAATGCTCCGGCGCCCGGCCGTTCTCGTCCGACCAGCGCGGCCGCGGGAACGACGCCGTCAGCTTGGGCTGCGTGTTCCCGAAGTAGAGCCACACCGGCTCGTCGAGTGAGATGTTCCGGACGCCGTTCGCGGGCAGGTCGGCAGGCCAGCCGAAGTGCCGCTGCCAGCGGAACGCCGACGGGGAGGTGTCCTCGCGGATGGTGATCCCGAGGAACCGGAGCCGCCCGCGGATGATGCTCCACGCCTCGCGCTCGTCGTCGACCCACTTCCGCAGCAGCGAGTAGAGGTCGGTGAACGTCTGTCCCGTGTAGACGAGGTCGACGAACACCTTCGGCCGTCCGCGCGCCAGGTCGTACGGGCTCAGACCCGCCGATGCGAGATAGCCGCGAAGAGTGTCCACATCGGACTCGGACAGCCCGGAACCGGTCCCCGCGAACGACAGCGGCAACCGGTGGATCCGTTCCCGCCAAGGGGTTCCGCTCAGCAGGTCGTACACGCTGTCCGCGGAGCGGCCGACGAAGTAGAGATCCGCGTCGCCGGCCCGGGCGATCACCTTCGCGGCGCATTCGATCAGTTCGTCCAGGAACCACAACGACGGTTCCCCGGCGCGCTCCAGTAGCGTCCCGAGCTGGTCGGGGCGCACGAGATCCCAGCGGTACGGCCGATTCACGCCGTCCAGGATTCCCGTGCGCCCCAAGGTTTGTCGAAGCATTTAAGACAGCAGGCGGTACACCGTCCGCTCGCCGACCGTGGTGGCGGTGAAGTTTTCGGCGACCCATTCGGAGATCTCGTTCGAGCCGCCGCCCGGCCCGCCGCCGCGGCCACCTTCGATGTAGTAGGTGATGTCGCCGTTCGCCACGTACTGCTGGAACTCCGTCAGCGTCGGAGCGGGATCCCGGCCGCTCCACCCGCCGATGCCGATCACCGACTTCCCGCTCGCGAGTTCCAGGCTCGCCGCCGACTGCGAACTCGACGTCGCGGCCGCCCATTTCGTCGTGGTCGCCGCGAGCACGGCCCCGATCTCCGCCGAAGATTCCTCTTCCGGGCCCATCCCCATGCCGCGCTCGTCACCGGTGGACGGGCCGGAGATCGGGATCGAGCCGGAGTGCGACCGCGAAGCGGTCTCGATGCCGTACGCGGTGGTCCCGAGGCCGATCGTCAGCACGGAGACCGTGGCCACGACGGCGGCGAGTTTGCGCATCGGCGGGACACCCACCAGCACGACGGTCGCGGTCACCAGGCCGAGGCCGGCGATGATCCAGCGCACCGCGGGCAGCCAGTCCGCGTGGCGGTCCAAGAGGATGTACGCCCAGACGGCGCTGACCGCGATCATCAGCGACAGGAACACCCGCGGCGCGAGATATGCCCGGCCGCGCCACAGCGAGGTCCCCGAGATGGCCACCACCGCGGCGATCGACGGCGCCAGCGCGACGGCGTAGTACGGGTGCACGATCCCGCTCATGAAGCTGAACACCAGCGAGGTGACGAGCATCCAGCCGCCCCACATGATCAGCGCGGCCCTCGTCCGGTCGGTGCCGGCCGCCCGCCGCGTGAACCACAGCCCCGCGACCAGCCCGATCAGCGCGGCGGGCAGCAGCCACGACACCTCGCCGCCGAAGCTGGCGCCGAACATCCTGGTCAGGCCGCTCTCGCCGCCGAATCCGACGTTTCCGACACCAGAGCTGACGGCCCCGCCTGGGCCGCCGACCATCATGCCGCCGCCCATGCCGAAGATCCGGCCGAGCCCGTTGTAGCCCAAGGCCAGTTCGAGCAGGCTGTCGCCGTCCGAGCCGCCGATGTACGGCCGGGAATCGGTCGGCCACAGATCGACCAGCGCGATGAACCAGCCCGCCGACACGACCACCGCGACCACCGCGCCGAACAGGTGCAGCAGGCGTTTGCCGAGCGAGGCCGGCGCGGCGACCAGGTACGCGAGCCCGAAGGCGGGCAGCACCAGGAACGCCTGCATCATCTTGGTCAGGAAGCCGAATCCGACGGCGACCCCGGCCAGCGCCAGCCACCGCGGGCTCGCCTTTTCGATCGCGCGGATCGTGCAGTACCCGCCCGCGATCAGCAGCAGTGTCAGCAGCGCGTCGGGGTTGTTGAACTTGAACATGAGCGCGGCGACCGGCGTGACGGCGAGCGCCGCCCCGGCGAACAGGCCGGCGATCGGTCCGGAGGTCCGTTTCACCGTCAGGTACAGCAAGCCGACCGAGGCCACGCCCATCAGCGCCTGCGGGGCCAGCACGGTGAAACCGGAGAACCCGAAGATCCGGGCGAACGCCGTCGTCACCCAGAGCGCGGCCGGGGGTTTGTCGACGGTCAGCACGTTCCCCGCGTCGAGGGAGCCGAACAGCCACGCCTTCCAGTCCTGGGTGCCCGACTGCACGGCCGCCGCGTAGAACGAGTTGCCGTAGCCGGAGGCGGTCAGGTTCCAGAAGTACAGCAGCGCGGTGGCGGCGAGCAGCCCGAACACGGCGGGCCGGACCCAGCGGCCGGGTGGCTTCGTGGCGGTTTCCCCGGCGTGGCCGGGTTCCACCCGGGAAGCGAGTGCGGTGGTCATGGCTCAGTTCTCCATCTCGGTGGCGGGGCGGCGGCGGAACACCCAGCCCCGCAGCAACAGGAAACGCAGGACGGTGGCCGCGAGGTTCGCGAGCACGAGCGCGGTGATCTCCAGCGCCAGCCCCGGCGCGGTGATCGTGTGCAGCAGCGCCAGCGCGCCACTGGTGAGCGCCAGCCCGAGACCGAACACGATGAGGCCCTGGAACTGGTGCAGCCCGGCGCCTTCCCGGCCGCGGATCCCGAAGGTGAGCCGCCGGTTGAGCGCGGTGTTGCCGATCGCCGTCACCAGCAGCGCGACGAGGTTCGCCGCCTGCGCGCCGGTGAACGTCCGCAGCAGCAGGAAGAGCACCAGGTAGGCGACGGTGCTGGCGACACCGACGGCGGCGAACCGCACCAGCTGCCGCACCAGGCTCGGCGCCACCCCCGGCGCCTGTACCTGGATCGGCGCGCGGCCGAGTTGTTCGCGCAGGCCGCTGATCGGGATCCGGCCGGTGATCGTGGCCTTGGTCAGCCGTGCGATGCCTTTGAGGTCGGCGGTCGCGGTGGCGAGGATGTTCACCGACGAGTCCGGGTCGTCCACCCAGTCGACCGGGACCTCGTGGATCCGCAGCCCGGCCTTCTGCGCCAGCACGAGCAGTTCGGTGTCGAAGAACCAGCCGGTGTCCTGGATGTGGGGGAGCAGCCGCTCGGCGACGTCGGCGCGGATCGCTTTGAAGCCGCATTGCGCGTCGCTGAACCTCGCCGCCAGCGTGCCGCGCAGGATCAGGTTGTAGCAACGGGAAATGAACTCCCGCTTCGGCCCGCGCACCACCCGCGCGCCGCGGGCGAGCCTGCTGCCGATGGCGAGGTCGGAGTGGCCGGACAGCAGTGGCGCGATGAGCGGTCCGAGCGCGGCCAGATCGGTCGACAGGTCGACGTCCATGTACGCGAGCACCGGAGCGTCCGAAGTGGACCAAACGGCACGCAACGCGCGGCCGCGGCCTTTTTCTTCGAGGTGCTGGACTTCGACGGCGTCGAACTCGCGGCTCAGCCGTTCCGCGACGCGCAGCGTGCCGTCGGTGCTGGCGTTGTCGGCGACGGTGATCCGGAACGGGTACGGGAACTGCTCCACGAGGTGCGCGTGCAGCCCGCGGATGCACGGTTCGAGGTCGTTCTCCTCGTTGTAGACCGGGATGACGACGTCGAGGACCGGGGAGCCGTCCGGGGCGATGGCGGGGCGGCGGCCGGTGTCGGCGCCGGAGAGGATCGCGGTTGTCATGACGTCAATCTCGGTCATCGCGCTGAGGTCGCCTTGTGCCCGAGCTGTGCTGTCGCTGTGTCCTGTCACGGGATTCACCGGCTCAGGTCGTAGACGGTGACACCGTCCACAGTGGTCGGTGTGTAGGTTTCCGCGATCCAGGCGGCGATCCGCTCGGCGGCGTCGCTGCCGGTCTCCCCGCGCATCATCATGCCCTCGCCGAGGAAGTAATGAATCTGTCCTTTTCGGACGTATTCCTGGAACTGTTCGAGTGTGGGGGCGGGATCCGTGCCGTTGAACCCGCCGACGGCCATCACCGGCGCGCCGCTGCCCAGCTGATACCCCGCGGCGTTGTTGGAGCCGACGGTCGCCGCCGCCCAGGTGTAGTTCGCGCTGTCCTGCCGGATCAGGGCGGCCAGGTCGTCACCGGGCAGGCTCGTCCCGAGCAGTCCGCCGCCACCCATTCGCATGCCCCGGCCCGTATCCGGCCCAGCGGAGGGAAGCGCGCCGGAATGCGGGGTGGCCGCCGTCGCGACCGTGTACACCCCGGTGCCTGAGAGAATGGTGACGAGGGTGCTTGCGGCGACCAGACGCCTTGCCACGTCGGGCAAACGCGCGGCGAAGAACACCAGAAAAGCACACAGGAGGCCGGCCACGAGAATCGCGATCCCGAGCCCGGGAAGCCAGCCGGATTGCCGTGACACCAGGAGATACGCCGTCAGGGCGGTCATCCCGATCCCCGCGCTCATGGTGCCCGCGGCGGCCGGATTCCCCCGTGCCCGCCACAATTGCGTGCCCGCGATCCCGACGAGCGCGGCGATCGCCGGGGCGAGCGCGATCGTGTAGTAGGCGTGGATGATGCCGCCCATGTAGCTGAACACCACGGCGGTCACCAGGAACCAGCCGCCCCAGACGATCAGCGCCGCCCGCCCGCGATCGGTGCGCGGGGCACGGCGCGTGAACCACAGCCCGGCGGCCAGCGCGACGGCGGCGGCCGGCAGGAGCCAGGCGATCCCACCCGCCATCTCGTCGCCGAACAGCCGGTCCCAGCCCGTGCCGCCCCAACCGCCGTTGGGATTCCCGCCGACACTCCCGACCTCGTTGCCGGTGATGCGGCCGAGGCCGTTGTAGCCGAAAGCCAGCTCCCACAGGCTGTTCTCCTGCGAGCCGCCGATATAAGGCCGGTCGGCGGCGGGCCACACCGCGACGACGGCGAGATACCAGCCGGCCGAGGCGAGGGTCGCGGCCAAAGCGCCGAACAGGTGCAAGAGACGTTTGCCCGGCGAGGTCGGTGCGGCGATCAGATAGGCGAGCCCGAACGCGGGCAGCACCAGGAACGCCTGCAGCATCTTCGCGAGGAAGCCGAAACCGACGGCGACCCCGGCCAAAGCCAGCCAGCGCGGGCTCGCCTTCTCCAGCGCGCGGACGACGCAGTACGCGCCCGCGGTCAGGAGCAGGACGAGCAACGCGTCGGGGTTGTTGAAGCGGAACATCAGCGCGGCGGCCGGGGTGAGCGCGAGGACCGTGCCCGCCAGCAACCCCGCCGCCGGGCCGGACGTCCGGCGCACCGCGGCGTACAGCAACGCCACCGAGCCGACGCCCATCAACGCCTGCGGTACCAGCACACTCCACGCGTTGACGCCGAACAGGCGCGCGGAAAGGCCCATGACCCACAACGCGGCCGGTGTCTTGTCGACCGTGATCGCGTTCGCGGCGTCGCTGGAACCGAAGAACAACGCCTTCCAGCTCAGCGATCCGGCCTGCGCGGCCGCCGAGTAGAAGGCGTTGGCCCAGCCGGATTCCCCGAGGTTCCACAGGTACAGGACGGCGGTCGCGAGCAGAAGCGCCGCCAGGGACGGCCGGACCCAGCGCGGATCCGCGGGCCTGCCTCGGGCGGGGGGAGCGGTTCGATCGGCATCGTCGCGGGAGGCGAGGAGGGTCATGGCCTCAGCGTCGGGGGCCGACCTGGGGCGTGGTTGTGCCGAAGCTGTGCACCCGCTGTGAGGATCCGATCACCGGAAGACGGACGGCAAATTCGGTGCGCCCCGGGCGGCTGTGCACCTCGATCGTGCCGTGATGGGCCACGACGATCGCCGACGCGATGGCCATCCCGAGCCCGGTGCCGCCCGCGGTCCGTGAGCGGGAGGAGTCGCCGCGGGCGAAGCGTTCGAACACGGTCGGCAGGAGCTCCGGTGCGATACCGGGGCCGTCGTCGGTGACGGTGAGCACCGCGGCGCCGACGGGCGAGCGGGTCAGCGCGGTGACCACCGTGGTGCCCGGCGGGGTGTGCGTGCGGGCGTTGGACAGCAGGTTCGCCAGTACCTGGTGCAGGCGCTGGACATCGCCGCTGACGAGGACGGGTACCGGCGGGAGCCGGAGTTCCCAGCGATGGTCCGGGCCCGCGACGTGCGCGTCGCCGACGGCGTCCGCGGCCAGCCGGGCGAGATCGACCTCGCCCGCTTCGAGCGGCCGTCCGGCGTCGAGCCTCGCCAGCAGGAGGAGGTCTTCGACCAGCGTCGTCATCCGGGCCGCCTCGGACTGGATCCGCGACATCGAACGCGCGACCTCCGGCGGTGCCAGCGCGCTGCCGCGGCCGGCGAGTTCGGCGTACCCGCGGATCGCCGCGAGCGGCGTGCGGAGTTCGTGGCTCGCGTCGGCGACGAACCGGCGGACCCGGGTCTCACTGGCCTGACGGGCCTCCAGGGCCCGCGAGATATGCCCGAGCATGAGGTTCAGCGCCGAACCGACCTGGCCGACCTCGGTCCGCGGATCGGTGTCGATCTCGGGCACCCGCACGGAAAGCGCGACCTGACCGCGGTCGAGCCGCATCGCCGACACCCGGCCCGCGGTCGCCGCGACCCGGTCGAGTGGCCGCAGCGTGCGCCGGACGGCGAACGCGCCGAGGAACCCGGCGCCGGTGACGCCCGCCGCCGCGACCCCGAACAGGATCCATCTGACGGTGGTCAGGGTGTCCTGCATCGGCCCGAGCGGGAGCCCCGTGACGACCACGCCGCCGGGGATCGAGGAGGCCTGCACGCGGTAGTCGCCCAGCCCGCCGATCGTCAGCGTCATCGGCGGCCGGTCCGCCGGGATCGAGAACAGCCCGGCCTCCTGCTCGGCCGACAGTCCTTGCGGAAGTCCTTGCACGGTAAGGACTCCCGCGTAGAGCACGCGGTCTCCGGAGACCCGCACGCTGAGCGTCCCGGAAGCCTGGCCCGGCGCGTTGAGCGGGTTGGGACCGAGGCCGTCCTCCGGCGGCCTGCTCGCGAAGTCGTGGGCGCGGTCCGACGCGGCCGAGAGCTGGTCGTCTATCTGGCGGGTGAGGAACGACCGCAACGCGATCTCGCTGGCGACGCCGATCACCAGGCAGACGAACGTGAGCAGCAAGACCATCGAGCCGGTCAGCTTGGCGCGCAGGGAAAGCCGCCCGGGCCGGGGCCACCGGCGCGGGCCGGCGGTCGGACCGGATGCCATGCCCCGAGCGTGCGCCGCGGTCGTATGCGCGCGTTGTGTCCCGCCTGTGAGCCCGCTGTGTGCCGCGGTCACGTACCTGCCGTCGGGCAACACATGTGATCAGACGGACGCCACAGGTGATCAGACGGACGACACGCGTGTCCAGAAGGACGCCTCGCGGCAGGATCGGTCGCGTCCGAGTGTCGTCCACCCAATCACGCGTGTCGTCCGTCTGATCACACGCGTCGGCCACTCAGTCACGCAACGACTTGGTCCGGGTGGTCGTGAGTGGCGATTCGGGTTAGAACACGAGTCGCCACTCACGACCCCATCGACGGCGTGCGACCCGGTGTCGCGAAAGCCACTTTCGCGACATATCGGAGGGCTGTCGTGCGCGCCACCGTTATGGGCGGGGTCAGCGGTCGTAGTCGACGCCGAGTGCCGGGGAGGTGGCCACCGCGCGGCAGGTCAGGATCCGTCCCGCCGCGACCTCGTCGTCCCCGAGCGCGTAGTGCACGTCCATCCGGGCGTCGCCGTGCACCACGGTCGCCCGGCACGTGCCGCAAGCCCCGCCGACGCACGCGTACGGCGCGTCGACGCCGTGCCGCAGTGCGGCGCTGAGCACGGTTTCGCCCACCGTCGCGGGGATTTCGACGGTCTTCCCGCCGGCGGTCACCGTCAGCGTCGAGCCGGGGCGCCGCGACGGGCGGACCGGAAGCGCGCCTTGGAACAGTTCGAAGTGGACGTTCTCCTCCGGGACGTCCCGGTCGGCCAGCGTCCGGCGGGCCATGTCGACGAGGTCGCGCGGGCCGCACAGGAACCAGTCGTCCACCTTCGCCGGGTGCAGCCGTGCCTGCAGCAGCGCGCGGAGGCGAGTGCTGTCGAGCCGGCCGCGCTGGTAGCGCTCGTGCGAGATGGCCAGCGCCTCGCCGACGATGTCGAACGGCTTCTCGAGCCGTTGCGTGCGCAGGTCCGGGTCGCGTTCGTCGGTGCGGTAGTGCACGACGTGCAGCCGTCCGCCCAGCCGTGCGGCGAGTTCGCCGAGTTCGCCGGCGAACATCGTGCTGGCGCCGGAGGTGTTGATGTACAGCAAGGTCGCCTTGCTGTTCGGCTCGTCGCGCAGGGTCGCGGCCAGGATCGACAGGATCGGCGTGATCCCGCTGCCCGCGGCGAGCGCGACGTAACGCCCGGCGCGGCCCCGCTCCGGGATCAGCGTGAACTCGCCGTCCGGCGGCAGGACGTCCAGCACGTCACCCGCCGCGAGCTCCGTGGTGGCGAATGTCGAGAACGCGCCGCCGAGCTGGTGCTTGATCGCGATCCGCAGCACGCCGGAGTCCGGTGTCGAGCAGATCGAGTAGGCGCGCCGCACCTCTTCCCCGTCGACCTCCGCGCGGATGACGAGGTGCTGGCCGGGGGTGAAACGGAAGGTCTCGCGCAGCCGCTCCGGCACGTCGAACGTCACGGTGACGGCGCCCTCGCACAGCGGCCGGACCTCGGCGACCCGCAGCGAGTGGAACCGGCTCGGCCGCAGCGGCTGGCGCGCGGGCGGCTCCTCGTCGAACGAGCCGGTGAGCCGTCGCCATTCGCGGTACTCCGACGCCGTCAGCTCGCGGCCCCACGGGGTCGCGATCGGGACGTCCCTCGCGAGGTAGGCGTCGCGGTTGTCCCGCCACGTGCGCAGGTACCGGTAGAACGGGATCGCCGGGTGGAGATGGTGCACCAGGTGGTAGTTCTGGCACAGCATGATCGGCGTCATCAGCCATTCGAGCCCGACGCGGACGCGGGTCGCGCCGAACCGGTTCTGCCGCTGCGCGCCGAGGTCGTGATGCGGGAGCCAGTCGAACCACCAGGCCAGCACGGCCAGCCCGACGCGCTGCGGGATCAGGTAGACCATCAGCAGTTCCCAGCCGTGGCCGCTCACGGTCAGCCAGGCGAACGCGGCGAGGCTCAGCATGACGACGGCCGCGGTCTCGTTCCGCTCCGACGGCGGCCGCGTGCGCTGCCGCGCCACGTAGAAGCGGGCGTACCAGAAGTCGATGGTCAGCCAGCGCAGCGGCAACTGCCACCAGGGGCCGTGCGCGGTCCAGGCGTCGGGGTCGGTGTGGGCGTCCTCGTTGGTGTTGCGGTGGTGCTCCAGATGGATGTAGCGCACCAGGGGGAAGGAGCCGTAGGCCGCCACGAACGGCATCGCGAGCCTGCCGAGCAGTTCGTTGACCCAGGTGAGCCGCCCGGCCGCGTGATGCGTCGACTCGTGCAGCACGGTGAACATGGTGAAGGTGACGAGCGCGTGCAGGGGAATGGTCACCCAGAGCGGCGCGGCCTCGTTGACGACCAGCCAGGTGGCGCCCGTCCAGACCATGGCGCCACCGGTGAACAGCAGCACCGTCGGCACCGAGACCGGCGGCAACGGGATCCGCGGGTTGGGCACGCCGCGTCTCGATCTTCTCTCGGGTGATTCCCCCGTGTCCTCGGACCGGGATACGGCGACGGTCATCGATCGTTCCCCTCGGTCGATGGCTACCGGGACAAGCCTGCACAACGTAGACAATTAGTACTGGTTTGTAAACTTCATCCGATCGCCGAAACGCCTCGTCACGGCGTCCGATGGTGAAGCGTGGCACGCATCCGTGTCCAGGAAAGGGCCGGTTCGTAACAGAGAAGAACCGAAAACTCGTCCGATCGGGTGGTCGGGGACCTGTTGGTCGGACGTTGCCCGAAACCTGTGACGGGCGGGAGAGGGCGGGCTGATGGCCCCGGGCCCGGACCGGGAAGGGACACGGCCTAGACTCGGACGGCCCGGTCTGCAAGGTGACCAGGGCACATCCGCCGTCGAAGACATGCGGATGCCCCAACACATCGTTTACCGCTCGAGGAGAATACGTTGAAGAGCACCGTCGAGCAGCTCAGCCCGACGCGAGTCAAGATCAATGTCGAGGTGCCGTTCGACGAGCTCAAGCCGAACTTCGACCGCGCCTACCGCAAGATCGCCCAGCAGGTGCGCATCCCCGGCTTCCGCCCGGGCAAGGCGCCGGCTCGCGTGCTGGAAAGCCGGATCGGGCGAGCCCCGGTGCTCGACGAGGTCGTCAACGAGGTCATTCCGGCCAAGTACATGGAAGCCGTGCGCGCGGGCGAGGTCCGCACGCTGGGCCAGCCCGAGTTCGAGGTGACCAAGCTGGAGGACCGCGAGGTCCTCGAGTTCACCGCCGAAGTCGACGTCCGCCCGGAGATCTCGCTGCCCGACCTCGAGGGCTTCGCGGTCAGCGTCGACGACGTCGAACTGACCGACGCCGAGGTCGACGAGCAGCTCGACGAGCTGCGCGCCCGCTTCGGCACGCTGACCGGCGTCGACCGCCCGGCCGAGAACGGCGACTTCGTCTCGATCGACCTCGCGGCCACCGTCGACGGTCAGGAGGTCGAGGAGGCCTCGACCACCGGCCTGTCCTACGAGATCGGCTCCGGCCAGCTCGTCGACGGCATCGACGAGGCGATCATCGGCGCGAACGCCGGCGAGACCAAGACCTTCACCACGAAGCTGGTCGCCGGCGAGCACACCGGCAAGGACGCCGACGTCACCGTCACCGTGCAGACCATCAAGCAGCGCGAGCTGCCCGAGGCGGACGACGAGTTCGCCCAGATGGCGAGCGAGTTCGACACGATCGAAGAGCTGAAGAACGACCTTCGCGAGCGCCTCGGCCGCGTCAAGAAGATGCAGCAGGGCGTCCAGGCCCGTGACAAGGTCCTCGAGGAGCTCCTCGAGCGCACCGAGGTCGCGATCCCGGAGAAGGTCCTCGAGGCCGAGATCGAGAACCGCAAGCACGACGCGATCCACCCCTTCGACCACGACGAGGCGCAGTTCGCGAAGGCGCTCGAGGCCGAAGGCCGCACGATCGAAGAGTTCGACACCGAGGTCCGCGAGGAGTCGGAGAAGGCGGTCCGCACGCAGCTGCTGCTGGACAGCATCGCCGACGCGGAGCAGACGTCGGTCAACGACGGCGAGCTCACCGAACGCATCATCTACCAGGCGCAGCGCTTCGGCGTCAGCCCGGACGAGTACGTCCAGCGGGCGCAGCAGTCCGGTCAGCTGACCGCGATCTACGCCGACGTCCGCCGCGGCAAGGCGCTGGCCTCGGTGGTCCGCAAGACCACCGTGACCGACGCCTCCGGCGCCACGGTCGACCTCGAAGAGCTCTTCGGCCCCGCAGCCGAGGAGACGCAGGTCACCGAGGAGACCGCGAAGACTGCGGCCGAGTAGGGAATATCCGGTCCGGTCGAAACGGACCGTAAAGCTGTAAGCGAACTTGGGCGGTGTCAGGCATTCTGCACCGCCCAAGTTCGTTAGGGTCGGTTGCAAGATCCTCAAGCATCTGGACATACGCGGCGGCGAACGTTCCACCCGCCGCCGTCGGCGAAAAGGCAGGCATGACGTGACGCAGCACACGCCCCAGGCGCGGACCGGTACCGCAGGGCTCAACCTCACCGACTCGGTCTTCGAGCGGTTGCTCCAGGAGCGCATCGTCGTCCTCGGCTCCGAGGTCAACGACGAGGTCGCGAACCGGATCACCGCCCAGTTGTTGCTGCTCGACGCAGACGACTCCGAGTCGGACATCCGCTTCTACATCAACTCGCCCGGTGGCTCGGTCACCGCGGGTTTCGCGATCTACGACACCATGCAGCTGATCCGCCCGGACGTCGCGACCTACGCGATGGGCCTGGCCGCGTCGATGGGGCAGTTCCTGCTCTCCTCCGGCACGCCCGGCAAGCGGTACGCGCTGCAGCACGCGCGCATCCTCATGCACCAGCCCTCGGCGGGTGTCGGCGGCACGGCCTCCGACATCGCCATCCAGGCCGAGGTGTTCGGCAAGTGGAAGCAGGAGCTGGCCCGGATCACCGCCGAGCAGACCGGCCAGACGGTCGAGCAGATCGTCAAGGACGGTGACCGCGACCGCTGGTTCACCGCGCAGGAGGCGAAGGACTACGGCTTCGTGGACCAGGTCCTCACTCGTGAGAACCCGCTTCCCAACAGCTGATCCGCGCCCGGCACACAGGAGAATTTCATGAGCAACTTCCAGCTTCCGATCGGGTCGCAGGCGCCCGGGATGCAGTCGCGGCTCCAGCTGCCGCAGTCGCGGTACGTCCTGCCCTCGTACGTCGAGCGCACGAGCTACGGCATCAAGGAATCGAACCCGTACAACAAGCTGTACGAAGAGCGTCAGATCATGCTCGGCGTGCAGATCGACGACGCGTCGGCCAACGACGTGATGGTCCAGCTGCTCCACCTCGAGCACGAGGACCCGGACCGCGACATCATGATCCTGATCAACTCGCCCGGTGGCTCGTTCACCGCGCTGATGGCGATCTACGACACGATGCAGTACGTCCGCCCGGACATCGTCACCATGTGCATCGGCCAGGCCGCCTCGGCCGCCGCCGTGCTGCTGGCCGCCGGTACCCCCGGCAAGCGGTTCACGCTGCCGAACTCGCGCGTGCTGATCCACCAGCCCGCCACCGAGGGCACCTACGGCCAGGTGTCGGACCTGGAGATCCAGGCCAACGAGATCCAGCGGGTGCGGCGCCAGATGGAGGTCATCCTGGCGAAGCACACCAACAAGGACGCCGACGAGGTCAAGAAGGACATCGAGCGCGACAAGATCCTGACGGCCGACGAGGCCAAGGCGTACGGGATCGTCGACGAGGTGCTCGAGTACCGCAAGGCTTCGAGCAGCTGATCGAGCGAGGGGACCGGTGCGTGTCGGGAGACGACACGCACCGGACCCCTGGTCTATGGTCAGCTTCTGGCGTGCTCAGATGTGACGTTGGTTCTCCCGTCGGCGGCATCGGACGGGTACCGTCAGTGGCAGTGTGTGAGGCTCCGAGAGGTCATCCGTGACCGGGGCGGTAAGACAGTCAGGCGCGTATCGCGCCGGAGGGGACGAGGTCAACGGCCATGGCACGGATCGGTGACGGCGGCGACCTGCTGAAATGTTCTTTCTGCGGCAAGAGCCAGAAGCAGGTGAAGAAGCTCATTGCCGGCCCCGGGGTCTACATCTGCGATGAGTGCATCGATCTCTGCAACGAGATCATCGAAGAGGAACTGGCCGAGGCCGGCGAGGTCAAGCTCGACGAGCTGCCCAAACCCGCCGAGATCCACGAGTTCCTCGAGCAGTACATCATCGGCCAGGACGACGCGAAGCGTTCGCTGGCCGTGGCGGTGTACAACCACTACAAGCGTGTGCAGTCCGACGACAAGGCCGGGCCGAAGGATTCCAAGGACGAGACCGTCGAGCTGGCGAAGTCCAACATCCTGATGCTCGGGCCGACGGGCTGCGGCAAGACCTACCTGGCCCAGACCCTGGCGAAGATGCTGAACGTCCCGTTCGCGATCGCGGACGCCACGGCGCTCACCGAGGCCGGGTACGTGGGCGAGGACGTCGAGAACATCCTGCTCAAGCTGATCCAGGCGGCGGATTACGACGTCAAGCGCGCCGAGACGGGCATCATCTACATCGACGAGGTCGACAAGATCGCCCGCAAGTCGGAGAACCCGTCGATCACCCGCGACGTGTCCGGCGAGGGCGTGCAACAGGCGCTGCTGAAGATCCTCGAGGGCACCACCGCGTCGGTGCCGCCGCAGGGCGGCCGCAAGCACCCGCACCAGGAGTTCATCCAGATCGACACGACGAACGTGCTGTTCATCGTGGCCGGCGCGTTCGCCGGGCTGGAGAAGATCATCAACGAGCGGGTCGGCAAACGCGGTCTCGGGTTCGGCGCGGAGATCCGCACCAAGGCGGAGATCGACGAGAGCGACATCTTCTCCGACACCATGCCGGAGGACCTGATCAAGTTCGGGTTGATCCCGGAGTTCATCGGGCGTCTCCCGGTCGTCGCGACGGTGACCCACCTCGACAAGGACTCGCTGGTCAGCATCCTGACCACGCCGCGCAACGCGCTGGTGAAGCAGTACAAGAAGCTCTTCGAGATGGACAACGTCGAGCTGGAGTTCACCAAGACCGCGCTCGAGGCCATCGCCGACCAGGCCGTGCTCCGCGGCACCGGCGCCCGTGGCCTGCGCGCGATCATGGAAGAGGTCCTGCAGCCGGTCATGTACGACATCCCCAGCCGCGACGACGTCGCGAAGGTCGTCATCACCGAGCAGACCGTCCGCGAGAACGTGAACCCGACGATCGTGGCGCGTCAGCCGTCACGCCGTCGCAGCAGCGAGCGCGGCGAGAAGTCCGCCTGACGGAGCTGTTTCGTCACCGATGCCCCGGCCGGAAACCTCCGGCCGGGGCATCGGTTTCTCCGGCCCGGTCCGGCCGGGGACCCGACCGGGATAGGATGCGAAGGTGCCGCTGACTCCCACGAAGGACGAGAACGAGGCTCCCGAGCTGGAAGCCGCGAGTCCACGCGAGGTCAGGGGACTCGTCGAACTCACCGAACGCATCGTCGTCGGGGCCTACCGCGGGCATCCGTGGCTCCCGCGCGCGCTGACGATCGCGCTGGGCGTGCTGGTGGTGACCTGCCTGGTGGCCGGGGTCGTCCGCTTGTCGCCACTGCCGCTGATCCCGCTGCCGTTCTTCGCCGTTTCGGCGTACGCGCTCGTCCGGCTCAAGGCGGCGAAAAGCGCCGAGGTGAACCAGTCGCTGGTCGCCTGGACGGGACTGTTCACCGGTGCGACGCTCGCCGGATTCTGGCTGATCTCGATGGCGGGACGCTGGCTCGGCTGATCGGCCCGGTGCCGTTTCGGCGATTTCCCTCCGTTAGCAGGGTTTCAGAATCGTCTTCACGGGGTAAGACGAGTCCGTGACAGTCACCGCGGGTCTCTTCTCGCACGTGGGCCTGCTCTACTCCGGTGACACCGAGTACTTGGACGGTACGGTTCCGTACATCCTGGAGGGCCTGAAGCTCGGCCGGCCCGTCGCGGTGGCCGTCCCGGGCCGGAATCTGGCGCTGATCGAAGCCGCCCTGGGCGATTCCGCGGCCGAGGTCGAGCTCATCGACATGACCGAGGCGGGCCGCAATCCCGGCCGCATCCTCCCCGGTGTGCTGCTCGCGTTCGCGGACCACCGCCCGGGGCCGGTGCGGATCATCGGCGAACCGATCTGGGCGGGCCGGTCGGCCCTGGAGTACCCGGCCTGCGCGCAGCACGAGGCGCTGATCAACTTCGCTTTCGGGGACCGCGAGCTGAGTATCCTCTGCCCGTACGACCGCGACCGGCTCGAAGACGACGTCCTCGCCGACGCCGAGCGGACCCATCCGACGCTGTCCGGCACCGGGGGAGACCGCCCGAGCGCGGGGTACGCCCCCGACGCGGTCGTCGAGAAGTACAACCTCCCGCTGCCCGAACCGCGGATGGCCGACGCGTTCCGTTTCGACCTCGCCCGGCTCGCCGCGGTGCGGAGTTTCGCGCAGGACCGGGCCGAGGAGTACGGGCTCGCCTTGGAGCGCGTGGAAGACCTTGTGCTCGCCGTGGCCGAACTGTCCGCCAACAGCGTGCTGCACGGTTCGGGGCACGGTGTCGTCCGCGTCTGGCGTGAAGAGGACTACGTGCTCTGTGAGGTCATCGACGAAGGCACGCTGAGCGATCCGCTGGCAGGCCGCCGTCCCGCCTCGCCGGGACAGATCGGCGGACGTGGCCTGGTGCTGGTGAACCAGGTGGCCGACCTGGTCCGGCAGTACCTGAGACCGGGGTCGACCGTGACCAGGATCTACTTCCGGGTCTGAGGGGCCTCAGGCGTTCTTCGGGACGTGCTTGCCGAGGAACGCGATCAGGCTTGGCACGACGGTGCGGTTGAAGGCGTCACCGTGCTTGCCGCGCGAGGTGTGCGCGACCATGGGCCGGGCCTCGGCGATGAACTTCCGCACCCCGCCGATGAACGGGTCTTCGGTCCCGCACCAGATCCCGGTCGGCACGCTCTTGGTGACGTCGATGTGGCGCAGCGGGTCCAGCGAGCCCCAGTCCGCGGCGTCGCGGAACGCGCGCCGTTTGCTCATCTCGGCCCACGACGTGATCAGCGCGGGCGCGAGGGCCGCGACCGCGGCGGGCGGGCGACGGCGTTCGAGACGGCGCCGGGTGTACAGCAGCGCGCCGAAGCCGCCCATCGAAAGCCCGGTGGCGGCGAACGGCTGCCCGTCCCGGCCGCCGAGGCCGCGCGCGGCGAGCCAGCGGGGGACCTCTTCGAGCAGCATCGCCATCGGGTTGTCACCCGGCTTGTTCTCGTGCCAGTAGTGGTCTCCGCCGTCGACGGCGACGAACCCGAACGGGGGCACCGCCTTGCGGGCGACCTCACTGCCGAGCTGCTTCAGCAGTCCTGTCGGGGCCGCGTGCCGCGCGGTGCCGTGGAGGCCGTGCAGCATCAGCGACATCGGCAGGCCCTTGGGCGGCGCCTTGGTCGGCAGCATGAGCACGAGATCGACCTCGCGGCCGCGGGCTTCGGAGTAGACGCGTTCGACACGCGGGCTGCCCAGCTGGGTGGCCGGGGTCGGCGACGCGACGCCGAGCGCCCGCTGGAGCGCTTCGCTGAACGGCAGGGCTCCGGTGGCCGTTCCGGCGGCGAGCCCGGCCACCCCGAGGCCGGAGGCGCCCGCGATCAGCACGGAACGACGGCTCAGCCACCGGCGGGCGCCGTCCACCCCCGGCAGCGTCGTGTGCCCCTGGTCGTCCTCGTTCACCGATCCCCGTTCCCCCTGTTGAGCTTCCACCAGGTCAGACGCGCGTTTCCGCTCGAAGGTTGCACGATTCACCGACCTGTGACCGGGGTATCGCCGGATCAGGTGCCGATGTTTCCCTCTTTCGCGCGCCAGGCCTCGATCGAGCGGCGGGCGGACCGCGTCGCGGCCTCGTAAGTGTCGCCCAGACCCACGCCCAATGCGGTGGCCAGGGGAATCAGGATGTGGTCCACACCATTCTCGCCGTCGCCGAAGTGGCCGGCGACCTCCAGCGTGATGTAGCCGTGCACGGCACTCCAGAGCTGGGCGGCGACCTCGAACTCCGGGGCGGGGCGGAACCGGCCGGCGTCGATCACCCGCTTCGCGGCGCGGACGAGGTAGCCGAAGGCCTCGATGCCCTCTTCGCTGGCGTTCTGGCGGGTCTCCTCGTTGGTCATGTCGCCGAGGGTCACCTTCTGCCCGCTGGGCTGGCTCTGGCCGAAGGTCACCGCGTAGAGCTGCGGATCGTCCACGACGGTCCGCCGGTACGCCAGCGCGAGGGTGAGGATGTCGGCCGCCGGGTCGTCGGTCTCCTCGACCCGGCCCAGGTTCGCCGACAGCCGCCGGAATCCCTCGCGCGCGACCTCGTCCACGAGGGCGCCCATCCCGCCGAAGTGGGTGTACACGGCCATGGTGGACGCGCCGATCTCGGCCGCCAGCTTGCGGGCCTGGAGCGCCTCCGGGCCGCCGTGCGCGAGCAGCCGGATCGCCGCTTCGATCAGCTTTCCCTTGACCTCGGTGGCGGAGGGTTTCGGTGCCATGCTTGCCAGTATCTCATAACTCTGTTATAAATGAGCGCATAACATCGTTATCCCAGGCTAGGGGGCTGTGATGGGAAACAAGTTCCTCGAGGGCAATTTCGCCCCGGTCAGCCGAGAGCACACGATCACCGAACTGGGCGTCACCGGGCACATCCCGGAGTACCTGGACGGGCGCTACCTGCGGAACGGGCCCAACCCGCTGTCCGAAGTGGACCCCGCCACGTACCACTGGTTCATGGGCGACGGCATGGTGCACGGTGTCCGGCTGCGGGACGGCCGCGCCGAGTGGTACCGCAACCGCTGGGTGCGCAACCCCCGGCTGTCCGCGGAGATCGGCGAGCGCTGGGAAGGCGGGCCGGTCTCCGGGGTCGCGTCGATGGGGGCCAACACGAACGTCATCGGCCACGCGGGCAAAACCCTCGCGCTGATCGAGGGCGGACCCACGAACTTCGAACTGACCGACGAACTCGACACCGTCGGCGCCTGCGATTTCGACGGCACCCTTCCCGGCGGCTACACCGCCCATCCGAAGCGTGATCCGGAGACCGGCGAACTGCACGCCGTGTCGTACTTCTTCGGCTGGGGCAACAAGGTGCAGTACTCGGTGATCGACGCGCAGGGCCGCGCGCGGCGCAAGGTGGACATCGAGGTCGCCGGTTCGCCGATGATGCACGACTTCTCCCTGACCGAGAAGCACGTCGTCTTCTACGACCTCCCGGTGACGTTCGCGACCGAGCAGGCCGTCGCCGCTTCCGTCCCGCCGTTCCTGCGCACGCCCGCCCAGCTGGTGGTGTCCGCGCTGGTGGGCAAGGTGAAGGTGCCGGATCCGCTCAGCGCGCGGTTGCGCCAGCGGATCACGGGTAACGCGGGCCTGCCGTATCGCTGGAACCCCAAGTACCCGGCGCGGATCGGCGTGATGTCGCGCGAAGGCGGCAATGGCGACGTCCGCTGGTTCGAGATCGAGCCGTGCTACGTGTTCCACCCGATGAACGCCTACGACGACGGCGACGACATCGTGCTGGACGTCGTGCGGCATCCGAAGATGTTCGACACCGAACTCCTCGGCCCCGCCGAGGGGCCGCCGACCCTGGATCGCTGGACCGTCGACCTGAGTGTCGGCAAGGTCATCGAGGAACGTCTCGACGACCAGGGGCAGGAGTTCCCGCGTGTCGACGAACGGCTGGTGGGGCGCAGGCACCGCTTCGGCTACGCGGTGTCCACAAAGGATGGTTCGGCGTCCTCGGGTTCCTTGCTCAAGCACGATTTGTGGAATCGGTCGGTCCAGTCGCGCGAATTCGGCGACGGCGCGCAGGTGGGGGAGTTCGTCTTCGTGCCGTCCTCGGTGGACGCCGGCGAGGACGAGGGCGTGCTGATGGGGTTCGTCTACGATCCCGCGACGCAGAAGAGCGATCTGACCATTCTGGACGCGGGGACGCTGGAGACCGTCGGGGCCGTGCACCTGCCGGACCGGGTGCCGAACGGCTTCCACGGCAACTGGGTGGGCACGGAGTAAAGGGTCCCGTGACCGGCGGTGCCGAACCGGTACTTTCGCGTGATTGCGTGGAGGACACCCGTGTTTGGACGGACGGCTCGCGGTGGGGCTCGGCCGCGAGCGTTGCCGTCCCGCTGATCACGAGTGTCGTCCACGCAATCACGTGTGCCGTCCATCTGGTCACGCGAAACCGCTGAAGTGCTGGAAGGCGGGACACCTGAGTGCGGCCTCCAGTCACGCGAGTCACGTGCCTGATCACGCGAGTCACGCCTTCACGGACTTCGGGCCAGTAGGTGCAGGAAAACGGTTCTAACCGTCCTCGCCGCTCAGCCGAGGCCGAGCACCCGCTGTTCCCCGCTGTAGAGGTTCATGCTGTCGCCGCGTAGGAAACCGATGAGCGTCATGCCGTTCTCCTCGGCTAGTTCCGCGGCCAGCGACGACGGCGCGGAGACGGCCGCCAGCAGCCCGATCCCGGCCATGGCGGCCTTCTGCACCAGTTCGAACGAGGCGCGGCCGGACACCAGCAGCCCGGTGTCCGCCGCGGGGATCCGGCCCTCCTGTAGTGCCCAGCCCAGCACCTTGTCGACGGCGTTGTGCCTGCCGACGTCCTCGCGGACGACGGCGAGGTTCCCGTCTCCGTCGAACAGGGCGGCCGCGTGCAGCCCGCCGGTGCTGGAGAACACCTTCTGGTGTGCGCGGAGGGTGTCCGGGAGCTTCGCCAGCACGTCGGTGCTCACCGCGAATTCGGACTTCTCCGGGGAAAACCGGCTTTTCAGTTTCACCGCGTCGAGCGCGGCCTTGCCGCAGACGCCGCACGAGGACGTGGTGTAGAAGTTCCGCTCGACGCCGGTCTCCGGCGGGGCGACCCCTTCGGCCAGCGCGATGTCCAGGACGTTGTAGGTGTTGCGGCCCTGGTCGTCGACGCCGTCGCAGTACCGCGCGACTGCGACGTCCTCACGCGAGGCGAGCACGCCTTCGGACAACAGGAACCCGTGCGCCAGCTCGACGTCGTTGCCGGGTGTCCGCATGGTGACCGCGAGTGCCTTGCCACCGACGCGGATCTCCAGCGGCTCTTCGGCCGCGAGCGCGTCGGGCCGCCGCACGTCCTTGGTCGCGGAGATCTTCCGCACCGGACGCCGCACCGTCACCCTGCCCACTTGTCCACCCTTCTGACCGGTAATTCCACACTCGGATACTGCAACGTCGGGAATTAAGTAATACATTCCCAGTGCACATCCTCAGAGTACGGAGGCGCCGGATGGCTGTCGGCTTCCTGGACCGTTCCCGCATCGTCGCATCACCGGGCTGGAGCCGCTGGCTGGTGCCGCCCGCCGCGCTGGCCGTCCACCTTTCGATCGGGCAGGCGTACGCGTGGAGCGTCTTCAAGCCGCCGCTGGAGAAGACCCTCGGCCTCACCGGGACGGAGAGCGCGCTGCCGTTCCAGCTCGGCATCGTGATGCTCGGGCTGTCGGCGGCCTTCGGCGGGACGCTGGTCGAACGCAACGGGCCGCGCTGGGCGATGTTCGTCTCGATGGTCTGCTTCAGCTCGGGCTTCCTGCTCTCCGCGCTCGGCGTGGCGACGTCGCAGTACTGGCTCGTCGTCCTCGGCTGGGGCGGGATCGGCGGCATCGGGCTCGGGATCGGCTACATCTCACCGGTTTCGACTCTGATCAAATGGTTCCCGGACCGGCCCGGCATGGCCACCGGCATCGCGATCATGGGCTTCGGCGGCGGCGCGCTGATCGCCTCCCCGTGGTCTTCGCAGATGCTGGGCGCGGCGCCGTGGTCCATCGGGACGGTCGCGACCGCCTTCCTCGTGCACGGCCTGGTCTACGCGGTCTTCATGACCCTCGGCATCCTGCTGGTGCGGGTCCCCGCCGACGGATGGAAGCCGAAGGGCTGGGAACCGAAGACCGACCACGGCAACGCGATGATCACCACCGCGAACGTGTCGGCGCGCAACGCCATCAGGACGCCGCAGTTCTGGCTCCTCTGGGTGGTCCTGTGCTTCAACGTGACCGCGGGCATCGGCATCCTGGAGAAGGCCTCGCCGATGATCGCGGACTTCTTCCGCGAGACCTCGACCCCGGTCGGCACCGCCGCCGCGGCCGGGTTCGTCGCGTTGCTCTCGCTGACCAACATGCTCGGCCGGTTCGTCTGGTCGTCCACTTCGGACTTGGTGGGGCGCAAGAACATCTACCGGCTGTATCTCGGCGTCGGCGCCCTGCTGTACCTGGTGATCGCGCTGACCACCAACGCCTCGAAGCTCGTGTTCGTCCTGTGCGCGATGTTGATCCTGTCCTTCTACGGCGGCGGCTTCGCGACCGTGCCGGCGTATCTCAAGGACCTCTTCGGCACCTATCAGGTGGGCGCGATCCACGGCAGGCTGCTGACCGCGTGGTCGATGGCCGGCGTGCTCGGGCCGCTGATCGTCAACGCCATCGCCGACAGCCGGAAGGCGGCGGGCAAGGTCGGCCCGGAGCTGTACTCGACGTCGCTGTTCATCATGATCGGCCTGCTGGTCGTCGGTTTCGTCGCCAACGAGCTGGTGCGCCCGGTCAACCCGAAGTACCACGAGCCGGCGCCGTCCGGCGAGCCCGCGAGGAGTGAGGCCCGATGACCGAACAGGTTCCCGAACGCCGCCGCACCGGGCTGATGGTCTTCGCGTGGCTGTGGGTCGCGCTCCCGTTCGCCTACGGCGTCTACGAACTGTTCCGCAAGGTGGTCCAGCTCTTCGGCGGCTGAAGTAGGGTCGGCTCGTGGGAGTTCTGGTCACCGGGGCGTCGCGCGGCATCGGCCGTGCGATCGCCCGCGCCTTCGCGGAAAAGGGCGACCGTGTCGCCGTCCACTACGCCTCGAAGCGGGAGGAAGCCGAGCGCACCCTCGGCGAGCTGCCCGGTTCCGGGCACGGCCTGATCCAGGGCGACCTTGCGGAACCCGAAGTGGCGCAACGGGTCGCCGACGAGGCCGAGGCATTGGTGGGCGGTGTCGACGTCCTCGTGAACAACGCCGCCTTCGCGCCGTCCGCGGCTTCGGCGCATCCGGTCGCCGAAGTGTCCTATGCGGACTGGCAGCGGGTCTGGCGACGGATGCTCGACGTCAACGTGCTCGGCACCGCGAACGTGACCTACTGCGTGGCGCGGCACATGATCGAGCGCGGCGCGCCCGGCCGCGTGGTCAACATCGGCTCGCGGGGAGCCTTCAAGGGCGAGCCCGAGTTCCCGGCGTACGGTGCGAGCAAGGCGGCGCTGCACTCGCTGGGGCAGTCGCTCGCCGTGGCCCTCGCCCCGCACGGGATCGCCGTGACCTCGGTCGCGCCCGGTTTCACCGCGACGGACCGGGTGGCGGCGAAGGTCGAAGGCGCGCGAAGCGAGAGCCCGTTCGGCCGGGTTGGCACGCCGGAGGAGGTCGCGGCCGCGGTGCTCTACCTGGCTTCCGGCGAGGCCGCGTGGGCGTCCGGGGCGATCCTCGACCTGAACGGCGCCTCGCATCTGAGGATGTGAACTGGATCACTGATGCAGCGGTGACGGCTTCCGGCGCGTCTATGGAACGTGCACAAGCTGGGGAAGGTCCTGGTCGCCGCGCTCGCGGTGGCGGTGTTCGGCGGGACCGCGTACGGATACACGACGCTGGAGTCGCTCGACGGCATCACCCGCGAGGACGTGATCGAGGCGCCGGATCCGGGGGAGCAGCCCGCCGACGGTTCGCTGGACATCCTGCTGGTCGGGCGGGACGCGCGCACCGACAACCAGGACCGGCCGCTCCCGCCGGAGATCCTGCGCGAACTGCGGGCCGGGGCGAACGGCGACGACCTGACCGACACCCTCATCGTGCTCCGCATCCCCAACGGACAGCAGGCGGTGAAGGCGTTCTCGATCCCGCGTGACTCCTGGGTCGCGCAGCCGGGCACGAAGGACAAGAGCAAGATCAACGAGATCTTCGGCCGGACCAAGTTCGCCTCGGCGAACGAGCAGCGCGCGGCGGGCAAGACCGACAAGGCCGAGATCAACAAGCAGGCGATCACCGCGGCGCGCAAGGCGACCCTGAAGGCCGTCGAAGAGCTCAGCGGCGTCAAGATCGACCACTTCGCCGAGGTCAACCTGCTGAGCTTCTACGAGATCAGCAAGGCCGTCGGCGGCGTCGAGGTCTGCCTGAAGAACGCCACCAAGGACCGCGATTCGGGCGCGGACTTCCCGGCCGGGCCGCAGACGATCCAGGGCGCCGACGCGCTCGCCTTCGTCCGCCAGCGCAAGAACCTGCCCCGCAGCGACCTCGACCGCGTCCGCCGCCAGCAGGTGTTCCTCGCGGGGCTGGCGAAACAGGTGCTCTCCGGCGGGACCCTCGCCAACCCGGCGCGCGTGTCCGACCTGATCGACGCGGTGAAGCGTTCGGTCGTGCTCGACGGTTCGTGGAACCTGCTCGACTTCGTGCGGCAGATGCGCGGGGTGTCCGGTGGCGGTATCGCGTTCGAGACCATCCCGGTGGTCAACCCCGACTACCGCTACGACCCCCGGCATCCGACCTGGACCGCCGTGCAGGTGGATCCCGCCCAGGTGCGCGCGTTCGCCGCCTCGCTGATCGGCGCCCAGCCCACGACCCCGCAGGCGCCCGCCGGGCCCAAGGTCGACGTCGTCAACGCGAGCGGCAAGGACGGTCTCGCCGCGCGCGTCTCGGAACTCTTGGCGGAGAAGGGATACGGCAAGGGCGACACGAAGGCCGAGGCCGGCCGCCGGACGTCGGTCGTCCGGTACAGCGACGCGGCCGGACCCGCCGCGGAGATCGCGAAACTGCTCGGCGGACTGGACGTCCAGAAAGCCGATTCGGTCGCGGCGGGCCAGGTCGAGGTCGTCCTCGGCCAGGTCTACAAAGGACCGGGCGTCTCCGCGGGCGGGGGAGCGACCGGTGCGCTCGGCCAGCAGCCGATCAGGGCCGAAGGCACCGAGTGCATCGACTGAGCCGCGTCACTCCCTAGGCGGGATCTTCCCGTTCTTGGCGACCGGAAGGCCGAGCTGAACCGGCTCGGTGATGACGGCCGCTTCGCTGGGGAAGTGGGACAGCACCGGGTTCAGGTGGGTCAGCTTCAGCGTGACCGGCCCGACGACGCTCGGCGCGGTGCTGATGTCCGCCTTCGCCAGATCCAGCCACTGGACGGTGCCGAGCACCTCGGGCGGGATCTCGTCACCGCGTTTGGCCACCGGGACGCACAACTGCCGCGCGTTGCCGACCTTCACGTCCACCTTCGGCCGGTCGGCCAGCACCGGGTTGAGATGGCCGAGTGTGAGCGGGAACGGGATGGTCGGGATGCCGAGGACGCGCAGGGTGTAGCACGCGAGGTCGATGTGCCGTACGAACGACAGGATCTCCGGCGGCGGCAGCTTGCCGTTCTTCGCGACCGGGACGCACAACTGCTCCGGCGACAACATCGTCACGTGCGAATCCTGGATGCCGAGCTTCTGCACGACCGGGTTCAGATGGCTCAGCGTCAGCGGGAAGTCCACCGCGCGGCCTTCGATCCGGTAGCACGACAGATCCACCCAGCGGACGTAGTCGACGATCCCCGGCGGCGGGATCGCGCCGTTCTTCGCCACCGGCACGCACAGTTGTTGGCGTTCACCGAGCTTGACCGTCTCCACCGGCAGATCCCCGAGCACGGGGTTGAGGTGCTTGAGGGTGAGCTCCGTCGGCGGCGGTTTGTAGCCTTCGGTCCGGTAGCAGGACAGGTCGAGCTGGGAGACGAAGGGCAGCGGCGGCGGTGCACCCGGAGCGGCGGTGGCCGCGCCGGGCAACACCGCGACGAGCAGGAGCGAAGCCAGGGCGGCGAAGCAACGCGAGGTCGATCTTCGTGACATGACAAGGCCTTTCCGCGAAAGGGGTTGGCCCTTTCACGGTGGACCCCGTCCGGCGCCGGGCGGCACCGCCAAGCGGGCAGCTTAAGGTGCGGCCACCGGCTCTAGCCGCACCACGACCGCCTTCGACACCGGGGTGTTCGACTTGTCCGCCACCGAATCCAGCGGCACCAGCGCGTTCGCCTCGGGGAAGTACGCGGCCGCACAGCCCTTCGCCGTCGGATAGGAGACCACTCGGAACCGCGGTGCCCGGCGGTCGCCGTCCCGCCATTCCGAGACCAGGTCGACCATCGCGCCTTCGGCCAGCCCGAGCGCGGTCAGGTCGTCGGGGTTGACCAGCACCACGCGCCGCGCGTCCTCGATGCCGCGGTAACGGTCGGAAAGGCCGTAGATGGTGGTGTTGTACTGGTCGTGGCTGCGCATCGTCTGCAACAGCAGCCTGCCTTCGGGCACCTGGGGGTACTCGAGTTCGGAGACGGTGAAGTTCGCCTTGCCGTTCGCGGTTCCGTTGAACTGCCGCGAATCGCGCGGCGCGTGCGGGAGGACGAACCCGTCGGGCTCACGCACGCGGGCGTTGTAGTCGTGGCAGCCGGGGACGACCTTGGCGATCCGGTCACGGATGAGGTCGTAGTCGGCGTGGAAGTCCCGCCACGGCACCGGGTGCCCGGCACCGAGCAGGGCTTCCGCGAGATGGCAGATGATCGCGACCTCGGAGAGCAGATGCTCACTGGCCGGGGTCAGCCTGCCGCGCGAGGTGTGCACCTGCGACATCGAGTCCTCGACGGTGACGAACTGCTCGCCGCCGGCCTGGACGTCGCGTTCCGTACGGCCGAGGGTGGGCAGGATCAGCGCGGTCTTGCCGGGCACGACGTGCGAGCGGTTGAGCTTCGTCGACACGTGCGCGGTCAGCGAGCACGACTTGAGTGCCTTCTCGGTCAGCTCAGTATCCGGTGTGGCGGAAGCGAAATTGCCGCCGACGGCGAAGAAGACCTTGCCGTGCCCGTCCCGCATCGCGCGGATCGCGGCGACGGTGTCGTGACCGTGGTCTCGCGGCACCTTGATGCCGAACTCGGCGTCGAGGCTGTCCATGAACGACTCCGGCATCTTCTCCCAGATGCCCATCGTCCGGTCGCCCTGGACGTTGGAGTGCCCGCGCACGGGGCACAGTCCCGCGCCCGGCTCGCCGATCATGCCGCGCATCAGCGCCAGATTGGCGACCTCGGAGATGGTCTGCACCGCGTGCTTGTGCTGCGTCAGCCCCATCGCCCAGCAGTAGATGGTCCGCTTCGACGTCGCGATCATCCGCGCCAGCCGCTCGATCTGCTCACGCGGCAGCCCGGTCGCGGCATCGACCTCGGCCCAGTCGATCTCCCGCAGATGCTTCGCGTAGTCCTCGAAGCCCTCGGACGACGACTCGATGAACGCGTGGTCGACGATCGTGCCTGGGGTCTCTTCTTCCCACTTCAGCAGGAGATGCCCGATCGCCTGGAACAGCGCGAGGTCGCCACCGAGCCGGATCTGCGCGAACTCGTCGGCCAGCGGGGTGCCCTTGCCGATCACACCGCGGACGTTCTGCGGGTTCTTGAACCGCATCAGGCCGGCTTCGGGCAGCGGGTTGACCGCCACGATCTTCGCGCCGTTGCCCTTGGCCTCCTCCAGCGCGGACAGCATGCGCGGGTGGTTCGTGCCCGGGTTCTGGCCGACCACCACGATCAGGTCCGCCTTGTGGATGTCGGCGAGCGACACCGAGCCCTTGCCGATCCCGGTCGTGGCCGCGAGCGCCGCACCGGAGGACTCGTGGCACATGTTGGAGCAGTCCGGCAGGTTGTTGGTGCCGTAGGAGCGCACGAGCAGCTGGTAGAGGAACGCGGCCTCGTTGCTGGTGCGGCCGGAGGTGTAAAAGATCGCCTCGTTCGGGTCGCTCAGCGCCCGCAGCTCGTCCGCGACCAGCGTGAACGCGTCGTCCCAGGAGATCGGCTCGTAGTGCGAAGCCCCTTCGCGCAGCACGAACGGCTCGGTGATGCGGCCCTGCTGGCCGAGCCAGTAGTCCGTCTTGTCCGCCAGCTCGTGGATGGAATACGCGGCGAAGAACTCGCGGCCGACGCGGCGCTTCGTCGCCTCCTCGGCGACGGCCTTCGCCCCGTTCTCGCAGAACTCCGCGAGCTTGCGGTGCTCGCCGTCGACCTCGCGAGGCTCCGGCCAGGCGCAACCGGGACAGTCGAAGCCGTCGCGCTGGTTCAGCAGGCGCAGCGTCTTCACGGTGCGCGCGGCGCCCATCTGCTCCATGCCGCGCATCAGGGAGACGGCGACACCGGGGATCCCGGCCGCCCAGCTCTTCGGTTTCCCGACCTCGAGCTGTGTCTCGTCAACGTCGTTCGCGGGTGCTTCGCGGGTCATGACCCCATCGTGCGCCTTGCCGTCTTCGCGCGCGACCGAGGGGTCAGGCGTCGGTGACGATCCTGGTGATCTGCGACTCGTCGAGCGGGAACCAAGGTGTCTCGTTGACGCCGCGTTCCTGCACCGCGTTCACCGTCACCGCGGCCACGACCAGCACGATCAGGCCGACGAGCGCCGCGATACCCGGCCACCGGCTCGTCCCCGGCGCGGAGTAACCGCCCCCGGCGGCCTTCTGCTGCCTACGACGCTTCTTCTTGAGTTCCTTCTTCGCACCCAGCCAGGCGTCGCGTTCGGCGTGTTTCTGCCAGTCCGGGTTCATCAGATCCGGATGGGTCTCGATCCGCCGGTCCTCTTCGTCCATCTCGGTCCTCTTCCCCAGGGTTCGGCCTGCTACCCGCAGGTGTCCAGCGACGGCAGGGGTTTCGTCGGGTCGTAGGTGGCGACCTCGTCGGCGACGGGTGGGCCGGCGAGAGGTCTGTCCTTGTCAGCGTACTGGGGTGCGAGGAGACCGGTCTTGATCGCGTCGCAGGCCATGCGTGAGCGGTAGCCCCTCCCTTCCCCGAAGGAGAGCCCGGCGTCGGCCTTCGCGAACGGCGGTGCCTTGCGGATCACGTAGTCCTGTTCTTCGCGGAGGAACGGGACGATGTCCACCGGCGACAGTGCCTCGCCCGGGCGTGCGTCGAAGGCGTACGCGGTGGTGTAGCTCGCGTGGACGACCAGTTCGCCTTTGCCACCGGGCTTCGCCGTCAGCGCGCCGGTCATCCGTGGGGGAACCTTCGACAGCGCCTTCGGCCCGATGAGGGTCAAGTACCGGTTCTTCTCGACGGTGGGACCGCTCGTGAGCATCTCCTGGAGATGGGCGCGCTCGTTCGGGGCCAGCAGCGCGAGCAGTTCCGAACCGTCGTGGTCCCGCAGCGCCCGGGACCCGAGCCGCGCGGCCGCGATGGCCTCCGTCACCTTCCGGTACGCGGCGTCGACCTCCTGAGCGGTGAAGCCGCCGACGGCCTGCCCCGGCGGCACGGTGATCCCGGCCGTCCCTTCACGCCAGTTCGCGGCGGGCGTGCGGTCGAACGGCCGATCGAGGTCGACGCCGGTGAGCACCGGGGCCGCCTTCGGAGGCTGCGGCCCGGGAGCGGAGCTTCCCCGCATCTGGTGCACGACGACCGCCGCGGCCCCGAGCAATGCCACGGTCCCGATCACGAACAGGACCACGACGACCCTGCGGGTCATCCGGAACCGGCGGCGCGGCCGCTGCTTCCGCTGCCGTTTGCGGTCCTTCTTCGCGCCGAGCCGAGCCTCGCGTTCGGCTCGTTTGCGCCACTCCGGATCCATCAGATCCGGATGCGTCTCCAGCCGCCGGTCTTCCAAGAGCCCGCCCCTCCCCAGTGCGTCACGACATCCCCTCATCGGCTGTGAACGGCGGGCGTTACGGCCGGTGAGGAAGTCGATAGAGGGGGTTCGTAGACTTGTCAACTGTGACCGAGAACGCCCAGCCGCAGCAGACCGACCTTCCGGGTACCTGGAACCCGGCCGACGAAGAAGCCTCGCTCTACCAGCGTTGGGTAGACGCCGGCTACTTCACGGCCGACCCCACGTCGGACAAGCCGCCGTTCACGGTAGTCATCCCGCCCCCGAACGTGACCGGTTCGCTGCACATCGGGCACGCGTTCGAGCACACGCTGATCGACGCCATCACCCGCTACCACCGCATGCTCGGCGACGAGACGCTGTACCTGCCGGGGATGGACCACGCGAGCATCGCGGTCCACGCGCTGGTCGAGAAGCAGCTCCGCGCCGAAGGCACCAGCCGCCGCGAACTCGGCCGCGAGGCCTTCGTGGAGCGCGTCTGGCAGTGGAAGAACGAGCACGGCGGCAAGATCCTCGCCCAGATGAAACGCCTCGGCGAGGGCGTCGACTGGACCCGTGAGCGGTTCACCATGGACGACGGTCTGTCCAAGGCCGTCAACACGATCTTCAAGAAGCTCTTCGACGACGGCCTCATCTACCGCGCCGAGCGCCTGGTCAACTGGTCGCCGGAGCTGCGGTCGGTGCTGTCCGACGCCGAGGTGAAGCACGAAGAGGTCGAAGGCGAACTCGTCTCGATGCGTTACGGCGACGGCGAGAACGCGATCGTCGTGGCCACCACCCGGATGGAGACGATGCTCGGCGACACCGCCGTCGCGGTCCACCCGGACGACGAGCGCTACACCCACCTCATCGGCACCGAGGTCGAGCTGCCGCTGACCGGGCGCAAGATCCCGATCGTCGCGGACAAGCACGTCGACCCGGAATTCGGCACCGGCGCGGTCAAGGTGACCCCCGCGCACGACCCGAACGACTTCGAGATCGGCCAGCGGCACGACCTGCCGATGATCACGATCATGGACGAGCAGGGCCGGATCGACGGCACCGGCACCGAGTTCGACGGCATGGACCGCTTCGAGGCCCGCGTCGCGGTGCGGGAGAAGCTGCGCGAGCAAGGCCGCATCGTCGCGGAGAAGCGCCCGTACCTGCACAGCGTCGGGCACTCGGAGCGCTCGAAGGAGCCGATCGAGCCGCGGCTTTCGCTGCAGTGGTTCGTCAAGGTCGGCCCGCTCGCGAAGGCCGCCGGTGACGCGGTGCGCGACGGCCGGGTCAACGTCCACCCGGCGGAGATGGAGAAGCGCTACTTCGACTGGGTCGACAACCTGCACGACTGGTGCATCTCGCGGCAGCTGTGGTGGGGCCACCGCATCCCGGTCTGGTACGGCCCGAACGACGAGGTCGTCTGCGTCGGACCGGACGAGGAGCCGCCCTCGGGCGAGGGCTGGACCCAGGACCCGGACGTCCTCGACACCTGGTTCTCGTCGGGCCTGTGGCCGTTCTCCACCCTCGGCTGGCCGGAGAAGACCCCGGACCTGAACAAGTTCTATCCGACGTCGGTGCTGGTCACCGGCTACGACATCCTGTTCTTCTGGGTCGTGCGGATGATGATGTTCGGCCTCTACGCCACCGGCGAGGCGCCGTTCAAGACCATCGCGCTGCACGGCATGGTCCGCGACCAGTTCGGCAAGAAGATGTCGAAGACCGCGGGCAACGGCGTCGACCCCATCGAGTGGATGGACGCCTACGGCACCGACGCGCTGCGCTTCACCCTCACGCGGGGCGCCAACCCGGGCACCGACGTGCCGATCGGCGAAGAGTGGGTCGCGGGCTCCCGGAACTTCACCACGAAGCTCTGGAACGCCACCAAGTTCGCGATGATGAACGGCGCGGACGCCAACGCCCCGCTGCCGCCGGCCGCCGAACTCACCGAGGCCGACCGCTGGATCCTCGGCAGGCTCGGGAACGTCGTCGACGAGGTCACCGGCTACCTGGCGGACTACCAGTTCGCGAAGGCCACCGACACGCTCTACCAGTTCACCTGGACCGAGCTGTGCGACTGGTACCTGGAGCTGTCGAAGGTCCAGGTCTTCCAGGGCGACGAGGCCCGCGTGACGGCGACGCGCGCGGTGCTGGGGCACGTGTTCGACACCGTGCTGAAGCTGCTGCACCCGTTCATCCCGTTCATCACCGAGAAGCTGTGGACGGCGCTGACCGGCCGCGAGTCGCTGGTGATCGCCCCGTGGCCGGTGGCCGACGCCTCGTACGCCGACGCCGTGGCGGACAAGCGGATCGCGGACGTGCAGAAGCTGGTGACCGAGGTGCGCCGGTTCCGCGCCGACCAGGGCCTCAAGCCCAGCCAGAAGGTGGCCGCGCGGCTGTCCGGTGACGGGTTCGCCGAGCTGACCGGGCACGACGAGCCGATCCGCTCGCTGGTCCGGCTGACCCAGCCCGAAGAGGGTTTCGCGCCGAGCGCGTCGCTCGAGGTCGGGCTGTCGGCCGGTGTGGTCACCGTCGAGCTGGACCTGTCCGGCACGATCGACGTCGCCGCGGAGCGTAAGCGTCTGCAGAAGGACCTCGGCGCGGCGGAGAAGGAACTGGCGCAGGCCGAGGCCAAGCTCGGCAACCAGGCCTTCATCGACAAGGCGCCGGAACCGGTGATCGGCAAGATCCGGGCCCGCAAGGAGACCGCGGTCGCGGACATCGAGCGCATCAACGCCCGGCTGGCCGCCCTCCCCGCCTCCTGACCAATGTCATGAAAGGGTCGTTCAGGACATTTTTTGTCCTGAACGACCCTTTCATGACATTCAGCGGAGGTGACGGAGGACCACCGCGGCCACCCCCGCCATCCCCGTGCGGTACGGGTGGTAAGCCGCCGCGGCGAGCAGTTTCGTGTGCTGCCCGTTGATCCACGCGGCCCCGTTCTTCGCGCAGGCGTCGTGCCCGGCGGACGGTCCGAAGGTGTCCACGAAGGTCGCCTTGCCGTCGGCCGCGACGGCCTTCTCGATCGCCGAGTTCAGCGCCTTCTCGACGTCGTTGAGCCACGCGTAGTCGCCCTCGGCGAAGGGCAGGATCTTCGGGCAGTAGCCGCGTTCCGGCGCGATCCGCGGGTAGCCGATGACGAGCACCTTGGCACGCGGCGAGCGGGCGTGGATCCCGGCCAGCACCTTCTCGACGTTCTTGCCGGTGTCGGCGATCTTGGCCTTGATGGTGTCGACGCCGCCGACGGTGAACCTGTCCTGGCACGGGTTTCCGGTGGGATCGCTCGCCCGCAGCGACGGGCAGGTGCCGACGAGCGTGCCGAAGACGCCGTAGTCGTTGCCGCCGATACCGACCGTCACCAGGTCGGTGTTCGCGCGCAGGGCGCTGAACTGGGGCGGATTGCTGCCCAGGGTGACGCTCTGGCGCTGCGTCATGTTGGTGGTGTCGGCGCCGCCGCAGCTGATGTCGGTGAAGGAACGGACCCGCAGTGCGGAGGCGAGCATCGACGGGTAGTTCTGCGTCGACTTGCCGCAGAAGAGCGGATCGAGGCGGGGGAGCGGGATGAGCGGTCCGGAGGTGTAGGAATCACCCAGCGCGACGTAATTCCGGTAGGACCGCGTGGTGGCGGTGGCCGCCGTGGCGGAGGCGATCAGCAGGACGACGGTCGAGACGGCCGCGAACAGGACGCGTCTGTAGCGCATGAGGACCCCGATCTCCGGACTGGATGGCCTCTCAAAAATGAACCGGATCCGCCCCCGTCGGCGCCGCCGATCGGGTGGTCGGGCGCCGGTTTCACCCGCTTGGGGTGTCACATCGGGTGATCGTCTTCGGGCCGCCGGTAGACGAGCAGATAGCGGAAGAAGAGCAGGTTCCGGACCCGGCTGCCGGGCAGCAGGCGGGCCGCGTCGCGCCGGACGCGGTTCATCGGCGGGAAGGTCTCCACGATCGGCGCCGTCGGCAGAGGGTCGGCGCCGCCGTTCAGCCGCTCGCCCGCGTACACGACCACCCTGGCCAGCGCGTTCACCGGTGAGGCCACGAGGGCACGCGCGTAGTCGGCGACGGTGCTGGGCCTGCCGAGGCCGAGCACGGCGAGCACCCCGCCGGGGACCAGCGCGTCACGCAGCCTGGTGACCGTGTCGAACGGCACGTGGTGGAGCATCGCGAGACAGGAGATGAAGTCGTACGCCTCTTCCGGCAGCTTTTCGGCGACCACGTCGGCCTGCCGGTACGAGATCGTGCCGGGGCCCGGCGAGCCGGCGGCGCGGGCGAGGTCGATCATCGGACCGGACCGGTCGATCGCCTCGACGTGCATCCCGGTGGCCGCGAGCCGCCGCGCGAACCGCCCGCTGCCGCAGCCCACGTCCAGCGCCACGCCGGGCCCGGGAGGCAACTGGTCGAGCAGCAGCGGGTGATAGTGGTCGTTGTGGTTGAACCCCATGCGTCGAGAGTGCCAGGAAAAGCCGCACGTAGACTCGGCGTGACAGGCAGCAAGGCTAAGAGGAGAGTTCGTGCCGCGAGGTGACGGCCGGGATTCCGAAGATTTCAGGGAATCCCCGGACCTGGCAGATCTGGACAGTTTCGCCGGTGTCGACGAATTGGGGGCCCGCGCCCACGATCCGTCCGACGACACCGACCCGGATCTGGACGCACCCGACGCCGCGTACCAGGCGGGCGGCGGTGCGCGGGGCGGCATCGGCGGGATCGGGCAGCTGGGGGACAACCTCGCGCTCGGCCCCGTGCCGGACCTCGTCGCCCCGGAGGACGTGGAACTGCACGAACTGGACGACCAGGGCGACGCGTTCGCCCCGTCCGACCCCAACGGGCAGCAGGCCCGCCGGGAACTGCTCGCCGTCGAGGCCGAGCTGAACCAGCGCTGGCCCGAGACCAAGATCGAGCCGTCCCTCGCCCGGATCGCGGCCCTGGTCAACCTCATGGGTGAACCGCACCGCGGTTACCCGGTGCTGCACGTCGCCGGGACCAACGGCAAGGGCTCGACCACCCGGATGATCGACGCGCTGCTGACCCGCATGGGCCTGCGCGTCGGCCGGTACACGAGCCCGCATCTGCAACTCGTCACCGAGCGGATCGCGCTCGACGGCGCCCCCATCTCCGCCGCCGCGTACGTCGACCTGTACCGCGACGTCGCGCCGTACGTGACCATGGTGGACAACGCCGGCGGCCAGGACGCGGTGCCGATGAGCAAGTTCGAGGTGCTCACCGGGATGGCGTTCGCGGCCTTCGCCGACGCGCCCGTCGAAGCCGCGGTCATCGAGACCGGGCTCGGCGGCTCTTGGGACGCCACCAACGTCGTGGACGGCGACGTCGCCGTCATCACACCGATCGGCGTCGACCACGTCGAGTACTTCGGCGGCTCCCCGGTCAAGGCCGCGGTGGAGAAGGCCGGGATCATCAAGCCCGGCAGTGTCGCGGTCATCGCGGAGCAGGACCCCGAAGTGCAGAAGGTCCTGCTGGAACGCGCCATCGAGGTCGACGCGAGCGTCGCCCGCGCGGGCAGTGAGTTCGGCGTGCTGGAGCGCGAGGTCGCCGTCGGCGGGCAGATGCTGAAACTGCAGGGCCTCGGCGGGGTCTACGACGAGATCTTCCTGCCGCTGCACGGCGCGCACCAGGCCGCCAACGCCGCGCTGGCGCTGGCCGCCGTCGAAGCGTTCTTCGGCGCGGGCAAGGACAAGCAACTGGTCATCGAGGCCGTACGCGAGGCCTTCGCCGAGGTCGAGACCCCCGGTCGGCTGGAGCGCGTCCGCGCCGCCCCGACCGTGCTGCTCGACGCCGCCCACAACCCGCACGGCGCGAAGGCACTCGCGACCACCGTCGCCGAGGAGTTCGCCTTCCGCCGCCTCGCCGCCGTGGTCGGCGTGATGGCGGAGAAGGACGCGCGCGGCATCCTGGACGCCCTCGAACCGGTGGTGTCCGAGATCGTCGTCACCAAGAACTCTTCCCCGCGCGCGATGCCGCTCGACGAACTCAACGACATCGCCATCTCGATCTTCGGCGAAGACCGGGTCGTGGCCGAGCCCAGCCTGGACGCCGCGATCGAGACCGCCATCGGCCTCGTCGAGCAGAGCGACGACCCCGAGGAACCACTGGCGGGCGGCGGCGTGCTGGTCACCGGCTCCGTCGTCACCGCGGGCGAGGCCAGGACCCTGTTCGGTAAGGAGCCGGCGTGACCGACGAGACCCCGAAGCCGCCCGCCAAGGACCCGATGAAGTCCTTCCGCGGGGTGATGGCCGGTTCGCTGATCATGGAGGGCATCACCGTCGCGCTCGCGCTGCCGGTGGTGGCGAAACTCGGCGGCGGGGTCGGCTCGTTCACCGGCTGGTCGGTGATCGTGATCGCGGTCGCGCTGATCGTGCTGTGCGGTTTTCTGAAGAAGCCCTGGGCGGTGCCCGCGGTGCTGGTGCTGCAGGCCGCGCTGATCGCGTTCTTCGTCGCGCTGCCCGCCGTGGCGATCCTCGGGGTGATCTTCCTCGGGATCTGGTTGTGGCTGCTGTGGCTGCGGCGGGACGTGGCGCGGCGGATGGCGGCGGGGACGCTGCCGAGTCAGCAGCAGCAACCGCAGTAACGGCGTCGCCGTCCGGGCCGACTCGGGGATGTTCACCGGGACGGGAGCCATGGATGGCGAGCTTCACCGCTTCTTCGACGTGGCTGGGCCGGAAGATGTCCTGCTGGGGGCACCCTTTCTCCAAGCTTTCGCCGAGTCGGGCATGCGGGTCGGAGAGGTGTTCCGGAACGCCTGCGGGAGTGGCCGCTAGGCGAGCGGCAGGCCGTTGAAGCAGCGGTCGAGTCTTGATTTCCGCGCATGCCGAGGGGCCCGTCGCCATGTGGTCGGCGGGCTCCCTCGGGTTCAGCGATGGTTGCGGCGGGGTGTTTGCAGTGGGTCCAAATACTGCGGTGGGATGAATTCGGGTCTTCCGTTTGTGATCTGGACTTTCCAGCCGGATTGGCCGTGGATGACCATGTGGTGATAGCGGCACAACAGGCAGAGATTGTTCAGATCGGTGTCACCGAACTGTCCCCACGGCAAAACATGGTGGGCTTCGCAGTGTTTCGGTCTTCGCCGGCAGCCGGGGAACGCGCACCCGTGGTCGCGCAGGTTCAAGGCCCGGCGTTGAGCGGGTGTGACACTGCGGGCGGCACGGCCGATGTCGAGGGGTTCGCTCTCGCTCCCGAGGAGCGCGGGGATGATTTTCGCGTCGCAGGCCAGCATCCGGGCGTGCCGGGCGGTGATCTGCGCGACCCCGTCCACACAGGCCGCCCCCAGCCCTGAGGTCAAAGTCTCCAGCGGGATGGTGACCACGACCGTCGTCCGGTCTCCGGAGAGGGTGGGGGCTTTGTCGTTGGTCATCGCGTAGTGGATCGCGTCGAAGAGTGCGTCCCCATTGCGCTCGCCGGGGGTGCGGGGGTCGCGGTTGCCGTCCTCGTCGACGGGTCTTCGTTGTCCCCAGGTTTCGAACAGGGCGTTGGCGCGGGCCCCGAATTCGGGGTCCAGGAGGCCGTTGAGCCGCCACCACCCGTCGTCACGCTTGTGGAGGTGCACTTCGCGTGACGGGGGTTTGAGGTCTTCGTCTTTGGGTTCGTTGCCGTCGGGGTCGAGGTGGGCGAGGAGTTCGGCGCCGACGTTGCTGATCTCCTGCGGTCCGGCGTGGCGGGCCAAGGTCACCAGGATCTGTTCGGCGCCGGTCCGGTCGTCGGCCGAGGCGTCGGCTGGGATTTTCTTCAGCACCGCGAGGATCGGGTCGAGTTGCTGATGCCCCAGGTCACCCTCTGCCGCCGCGGCACCGGCGATCGGCGCGAACGCCGGGACGGGAGTGCCATCCAGATTCCGGCTCTCGTTCACCGCCAACGCGCGAGTGACGGTGTCGCGGGCCTCGTTCGGGGTGATTCGGGCGGTCTCGGCGAACCAGCCGGCGGTCGAGCCGTGCCCGAACAGTTCCATCGGGCCGCGGGATTCGATCTCGACCAGGAACTGACCGACCTCCGCCAACGCCTGTCGTGCCACCGACAACCGCTCGACGACACCGTGCGCGAGCTCGCGCGCACCGGCACGCCACAGCTCCTGCGGCGGTTCGAGGATACGTTGTCCGGACACCCCGCAAGAATACCAGTGAATCGAACAAAAGTTCGAGTCGATAGATGGCAAATCATTCGAAAATTGATTCACATTCCTTGGGTGGACTCTTTGTCGCGAAGCATCTTCTCGGCGGCGAAATCTGCCTAGAACACGCGAAGTCGAATAGAGTCGCGGAAACCGCCGGAACGGCTACCGTCCGTTCGTTCATCACCGCGCAAACCGCCGTTGGCCCACCGGCCGTGGCCGCGGGATAGAACCGCGCCATGACCGCAACCCACCACAACCGCCGCACGCTGCTCAAAGCCGGTCTCACCGGCGCCGGAGTGGCCGCGGGCGGCCTGCTTCTCCCCGGAACCGCGACCGCGAACCCGGTCCCGCTGCTCCGCCGCGACCGTCCGGTGCTCACCCACGGCGTCCAGTCCGGCGACGTCACCACCGGTTCCGGCATCGTCTGGTCGCGCGCCGACCGGCCGTCGCGGCTGATCGTGGAGGTCTCCCGGGACCCGTCGTTCCGGCACGCGCGCCGCGTGCGCGGCCCGGTGATGAGCCCGGAGACCGGCGGTACGGGCAAGGTCCGCGTCGCGGGGCTCATGCCGGGGACCGAAGTCCACTACCGCGTGACCGCGGAGGACCTCGACGGCCGCACTCGCAGCGAGGCCGTTACCGGCCGTTTCACGACCGCCCCCGTCGGCCGCTCCGACGTCCGGCTGCTGTGGTCCGGTGACGTCGCCGGGCAGAACTGGGGCATCAACCCCGAACTCGGCGGTATGACGATCTACCGCGCGATGGCCGACCGCCGTCCGGATCTGTTCCTCCACTGTGGAGACACGGTCTACGCCGACGGCCCGCTCACCGAGACCGTCGCGCTGCCCGGCGGGCGGGTGTGGCGCAACATCGTCACCCCGGAGAAGTCGAAGGTCGCCGAGACGCTCGACGAGTATCGCGGCCAGTTCGCCTACAACCTGCTCGACGAGAACCTCAAGCGCTTCACCGCGAGCGTGCCGTCCTATGTCCAGTGGGACGACCACGAAGTCGTGAACAACTGGTACCCGGGGGAGATCCTCGACGACCGCCCCGAATACACCGAGAAGCGCGTCGACGTCCTCGCCGCCCGCGCGTTCCAGGCGTTCCACGAATGGCACCCGATCGACCGGCGCCAGGCCGTCGACGGCCGCGTCTACCGCAACTTCCGGCACGGTTCCCGCGCCGAGGTCTTCGTGCTGGACATGCGGACCTACAAGGACGCCAACACCTCGGACCAGACCAAGCCGGGCCGCATCCTCGGCGATCGCCAGGCCCGCTGGCTCGTCGACGCGCTCGACCGCAGCACCGCGACCTGGAAGATCATCCAGGCCGATCTCCCGGTCGGGCTCACCGTCCCGGACGGCAAGGCCATCGAAGGCGTCGCCAACGGTCTTCCCGGCGCGCCCGGCGGTCGCGAGACCGAACTCGCCTGGGTGCTGCGGGAGATCTCGCGGCGCCGGGTGCGCAACGTCGTCTGGCTGACCGCCGACGTGCACTACACCGCAGCGCACCACTACTCGCCGGATCGCGCTTCCTTCACCGAGTTCGACCCGTTCTGGGAGTTCGTCTCCGGCCCGCTCAACGCCGGCGCGTTCGGCCCGAACAAGCTCGACCCGACCTTCGGGCCGGAAGCGGTGTTCGTGCACGCCCCGCCCGCCGCGAACACCTCGCCCGCCGACGGCTTCCAGCACTTCGGCGAGGTGAACATCGACGGGCGGAGCGGCGCGCTCACGGTCGACCTGAGGGACGCTACGGGCGCTTCGCTGTGGTCGAAGACCCTGCGGCCCCAACGCTGAGCAGTTCGGTCAGGACCGAGATGCTGCGATCGCCGTGCCCGGCCTCGACGGCCCGCCGCACGAGGTCGTGCATCGGCAGCTGCCACGCGACGTCGACGCCTTCCTCGGCCAGCCCGAGGTCGGCGGCGGCGCCGGCGTGGAAGATGTCCACCGAGGACGCGGGATCCGAGTAGTCACCGCTGTCGATCTCCTTGGTGAGCGTCGGAAGCACCGAGATGATCATCTCGAACCACTTGGTGGCGTACGGCAGGAGCGTCGAGGCTTCGAGCCCGCGTGACCGCAGCGCGGCGGCACCCTGGAAGAACCCGACCAGCGCGGGCAACAGGGTGCCGCCGACGGCCGTTTCGTACAGCGCCGCGAGATCGGTGTCCTCGCCGAGGTGGACGGTGTCGCCGCCCAGCACCCGCAACGTTTCCCGGTGCTCGTCGAAGACGGCCTTGTCGCCGCCGTAGTACAGCAGCGTGTCCGGCGCTCCCACGGCCGACGGCACGTTCTTGATCGCGCCGTCGAGGTAGCGCGCGCCGCGATCCTTTGCCCATCCGGCCATCCGGCGTGCTTCGGCCGGGGAGCCGCTGTTCAAGGTGACCAAAGCACGTCCGGTCAGTGAGGCCGCTTCCAAGGCCGCGCGTGTGTCTTCATAAGTCGTGAGGCAGGCGATGGTCAACGGGCTCGCCCGCACCGCGTCGTCGGCCGTCGCGGCCAGGATCGCTCCGCGTGCGACGAGAGGATCGGCCTTCGAGGCCGTCCTGTTCCACACGGTGGTCGGATGCCCGGCCGCGAGGAAAGCGCCCGCGAGGGCCGAGCCCATCGAGCCGAGGCCCACGACGGTCACCGGTGTCTTCGGCATTTTTTCGCTCCAGTCAAAGGAAATCTTCGGGATGACTCCATGCTGGGCGGTCGCGTACATTCGATCAAGTACCTACTATTTTGCCGGGTACCGACAAAAAGGTAAGTGATCGATGACCAAGAACCGCACGTTCACCTGCGGCCTCGACGCCGCGATAGCCGTCGTGGGCGGCAAATGGAAAGGGCTCATCCTGTTCGCACTCCAAGACGGGCCGCTGCGTTTCGGGGAGCTGCGGCGCGCGGTGCCCGGCATCAGCGAGCGGGTGCTGATCCTGCAGTTGCGCGAGATGGAGACCGCGGGGCTGCTGCATCGCGAGGTGTATCACCAGGTTCCGCCGAAGGTGGAGTATTCGCTGACGGAGTTCGGGGATTCCCTCAACACCGCGATGGCCGCGCTCGGGGAGTGGGGCGAGGAGCACCTCGAGCGCATCGAGGCCATTCCCTGGTCCGACGTGAAGTGAGCCGCGAAGCACCCAGTAGGCTCCGGGCGAATAGCACGAATCCCACCCAAGGAGAAATACCGCCGTGACTGAACGCACGCTGGTCCTCGTCAAGCCCGATGGCGTCGCGCGCGGCCTCGTCGGCGAGGTCATCGCTCGCATCGAGCGCAAGGGCCTGAAGCTCGCCGCCCTCGAACTGCGCACCGTCGAGCGCTCGGTCGCCGAGGAGCACTACGCCGAGCACAAGGAGCGCCCGTTCTTCGGCGACCTCCTCGAGTTCATCACCTCGGGCCCGCTGGTCGCGATCGCCGTCGAGGGCCCGCGCGCCATCGCCGCCTTCCGTCAGCTCGCCGGCGGCACCGACCCGGTCGAGAAGGCCACCCCCGGCACCCTGCGCGGCGACTTCGCGCTGGAGACCCAGTACAACCTGGTGCACGGTTCGGACTCCCCGGAGTCGGCCGAGCGCGAGCTCAAGCTCTGGTTCCCCGAGGTCTGACACACTCGTGGACGGCGTGGGGAAGCCGCGCCGTCCACGAACCCGGGGGAGCCGCGATGACACCGGACGAGTACCTGGAGCGCCTGCGGGAGCTCACCACCGGTTTCGCGCGGGTGGCGAGCACCGGGGACCACGCCGCGCCCGTGCCGTGCTGTGGCGATTGGCGCCTGCGTGACCTGGTCGTCCACCTCGGCAACGTCCACCGCTGGGCGGCCGGGATCGTGCGTACCGGTGAGCTCGCCCCGCAGAGCTTCGAGGACGAACCCGGTGCGGACCTCGCCGCCTGGTACCGCGAAAGCGCCGAAGACCTCATCGGGGCGCTGCGCGAGTCCTCCCCGGAAGACGGCGCCTGGAACTTCACCGCGGCCGCCAAGACCAAAGCCTTCTGGTTCCGCCGCCAGGTCCACGAGACCGCGGTGCACCTGCTCGACGCACACCGCGCGGCAGGGACCGGATACACCCTGGACCCGAACCTCGCCGCCGACGGCGTGGACGAGGTCCTCCTCGGCATGCTGCCGAAGGTGAAGCGCTGGCACACCCCGCCCGTGGTCACCGTTCCGTTGCTGCTGAAGACATCCGACACCGGACACGCCTGGTTGATCACACCGCCGGGTGAAACCGACGTCCCCGGCTCGCGGCAGGCAGACCCCGCCGAAGCGGCGGGCGCCGTCGTCGCGGGGACCGCGGAAGCGCTGGACTTGCTGCTGTGGCAACGGATCGAGCTCGACGGGGCGGGGCTCGAAATCACCGGTGACGCCGCGGCCGCGAAGACCTTGCTCGCCGGGCCGGTCACGCCCTGACCTTCGCGCCCTACGCCGTTCGGTTCACGTTCACCTCGGGGTCTTCTCCTGGCGGCTCGCGTCCGCTGTGCTGAGCGATGCTGCCTATCACTCGATCGTGGGGTAATTCGTGAGAAATTCACGCCTATTGCTGCTCGCTGCCCTGCTGCCCGGATTGTTCGTCGCCGCACCGGCGCACGCCGATCCCTTGGCCGCTCCGCTCGGCCCGGCGCCCGTCGAAGCCGCCCCAGCGGCCTCTTCGGCGAAGGAGGGCCCGTCCGCGTACGCCGTGGCCGCGCCCGACGACGGGCTCGTCACCACCAGCGCGACTTCCCGCGTGGCGCCGGGGCTGAGCCTCACCGAGTTCGACCGCTACGACCCGGCGGGCTGGATCCGCGGCGACACCCTCGCCGTCGATCTCACCAGCAAGACGCTCAAGCCGACGTACCTCAGCCCCGGCACGGTTTCCGCGCGGACGCCGCTTTCGCAGCAGGTCGCCAGGGCCGGCGCGGTCGCCGGGGTCAACGGGGATTTCTTCGATATCAACGCTTCCGGCGCGCCGATCGGTGTCGGCGTCGACGCCGGGAAACTCCAGACGGCACCCGCGCGCGGCCACAACCTGACCGCGTCGATCACCGAAGAAGGCAAGGCACGGCTCGCGGAGGTGTTCCTCGAAGCGTCGGTGACCCTGCCCGACGGCAAGGTCGTGCCCGCCTCGAACTTCAACAGCCCCGTGCTGAGCGGCGACGCGATCGGTGTCTACACGCCGTTGTGGGGCGCGTCCTCGCGGCGGACCTCGGTCGCGGGCGCGCAGCGCGTCGTCGAGGTCGAGGTTTCCGACGGCGTCGTCACGCAGGTGCGGCCGCAGCCCGCCGACGGCCCGATCGTCGCGGGAGCGACGATCCTGCTCGCCCGTGACGGCGGCGTGGACTCGTTGTCCGGCTTGACGCCCGGCGACAAGGTGGGCATCGCGTACGCGCCGAAGAGTGACGCGGGCAAGCTGTCCGTCTCGGTCGGCGGCAACAAGGTCCTGCTGCGTGAAGGCGTGGTCCAGCCGGTCGACAACGTCGCCATGCACCCGCGGACCGCGGTCGGGTTCTCCACCGACGGCACGAAGATGTGGCTGGCCACGGTCGACGGCCGCCAGGCGGACAGCCGCGGCATGACCGAGCTCGAACTCGCCCGGCACATGAAGTCGCTCGGCGCGGACGACGCCCTCAACCTCGACGGCGGCGGCTCCTCGACGATGCTCGCCCGCGAGGAGGGCGAGAAGTCGCCGCTGGTGCGCAATTCGCCGTCGGACGGCGGGGAACGCCTGGTGCCCAACGGGATCGGCGTCGCCACCGTGCCGGGAAGCGGGCGGCTGACCGGATTCGCGCCCGCCCCCGCGCAGGACACCGCCGACGCGACCCGTGTGCTCTCCGGGCTGACGCGGAAGCTCGTCGCCGGTGGTCACGACGAGACCGGCGCCGCCGTCGACGCCCACGTCCAGTGGCTCAGCACGAATCCCTTCCGCGGCACCGTGACCGACGGCGTGTTCACCGCGCACGCCGACCGGCTCCGGCCCGACGCGCCCGCGAACGTCGACGTCCTGGCGAAACGTGGCGGCGTCATGGGCAAGACCACGCTGAACGTCCTCGGCTCACCGGTCCGGCTGGGCACGAGCACCGAGCAGGTCGCATTGTCCGGTGAAGGCGCCAAGAGCACGTTCAAGGTGTTCGGCTACGACGCCGACGGTTACGGCACGTGGATCGAGCCCGACGACGTCAAACTCGACTACGACCCCTCCGTGGTGAAGATCGAACCGTCCGGTGACGGGTTCGCGGTCACCGCGCTCAAGGCGTCGGGCGCTTCGGCGATCACCGCCACCGCGGGCGGGAAGGTGACGCATCTGGCGGCCTCCGTCGGCACGGAATCCCGTGTCGCGGCAACGCTGGACGGCCCGGCGGGCTGGACCGCCAGCGTCTTCCCGGCCGTCGTCGGCGCCGCGCTTTCCGAGGCACCCGGCCGCGACGGCGGTCGCGGTCTCGCCCTGGACTACCGGCTGAACGGGACCAACGCCACGCGTGCGGCGTACGTCAACTCGGCGCCCCCGCTCGCGCTGCCGTCCGGCACCCAGCGCCTCGGCCTGTGGGTCAACGGCGACGCGAAGGGCGCTTGGCTGCGAGCGGAACTCCGTGACGCCGCCAACGTCCCGTCCGTCGTGGACCTGTCGCTGAGCGTCGACTGGACGGGCTGGCGCTACGTCCGCGCTGCCATCCCCGCCGGGCTCCCCGACGGGCAGCGGCTGACGAAGTTCTATGCCGTCGAGAACGTTCCCGCCCAGCAGTACGAAGGGCGGCTGGTCTTCGACGACCTCACCTTCGAGGTCGCGCCCGCGGCCGCCGTCCCCGCCGACCCGGCGCCGCGTGATCCGGCGCTGATCACCGACGGCGCCGCGACCGGCGGCCTGCGGATCGCCGTGGTCAGCGACGCGCAGTTCACCGCCGACCAGCCGGACGGCCCGCTGGTCGCCCAGGCCCGGCGCGCGCTGCGCGAGGCAGTGGCGGCGAAACCGGATCTCGTGCTGATCAACGGCGACTTCGTCGACCGCGGTACGGCCGCCGATTTCGTGCTGGCGAAGTCGGTCATCGATGAAGAGCTCGTCGGCAAGGCGTCCTGGTACTACGTTCCGGGCAACCACGAGGCCGACGGCGGGCACGGGCTCGCCGAGTTCCAGGCGGCGTTCGGGGAGACCCATCGCGTCGCCGACATCGCCGGGATCCGGCTGGTACTGATGGATTCCTCGCGCGGATCGCTGCGCGCGGGCGGGTTCGACCAGATCCGGATGTTGCGCGAGGCGCTCGACGGGGCGAAGGCGGACCGGCGGATCCGCGGCGTGGTCGTCGCGATGCACCATCCGGTGAAGGACCCCAGCCCCGCCGGGAACTCGCAGCTGGCCGACCGCAAGGAAGCGGCCATGCTGACCGGCTGGCTGACCGCCTTCGAACGCGAATCGGGCAAGCAGGCGGCCGCGATCGCCTCGCACGCGGGCGTTTTCAACCTTTCGCGGGTCGACGGAGTGCCGTATCTGGTGAACGGCAATTCCGGGAAGTCGCCCGCGGCGGCTCCGGGTGACGGCGGGTTCGTCGGCTGGACGATGGTCCGGTTCGAGCCGGGGGACAAGGCGCAGCCGGTGCGGTTCGAGACGTGGCCGAACGTCGACGCGCTGACGCTGTCCGGGCCCACTTCGCTGGCGCGCGGGGAGAAGGCGGACATCCGGGCGGTGGTGACGCAGGGAGCGCGTCAGGTGCCGGTTTCGTACCCGGTCAGCGCGGACTGGAAGGGCGGCTGGGGTACGCACGTCGCCGGCGGATTCCTGCCCGCGATGCCGTGGGACGTCGCGTCGTACGACCCGGCGAGCGGGGTGCTGACCGCGTTGCGGCCGGGGACGGCGAACCTCTCGGTGACCGTCAACGGGGTGACGAAGAGCCTCTCGGTCACCGTCCGCTGAGGCAATGAAAGGTCCTTTCCTTGCAAAATTTGCAAGGAAAGGACCTTTCATTGCACGCGTCAGGCGGCTTCGTGCGCCTCTTCGACCGTGCCCGGCAGCGCCGGACCGCGCGGCGGGATCGCGTCGGCGGCGGCCGGGTCCACGTTCCGCACCGAACCGTCGGCCGCGGCCCGCGCGATCGCGAGCATCGAGGCCTTGGCGTCCTGGATCTGCTGCTGTTCCCGCTCCGGGATGAGGCTCAGCTCGATCAGCACGCTGCCGTTGCCGAGCAGCCCGTACCCGTTGCGCGCGATGCCCTGGTACGAACCGCCCGGATACTGCGAGACGTAGCCGCCGTTACCGTCGATCGACCGCTGCACCACGACCGCGATCTGCTTCGCGAAGTCCACATCGGACGGTTTCACGCCCGGATGCGTCGGCCACATCGTCGAAGCGGTGATCTCCTTTCCGTTCGCGTCCTGGTAGCGGCCCTGCATGTGGTAGTCGACCATGATGTCCGGCTTGAACTCCGCGTTCCGCCGCTGGATCAGGCCCGCTTCGGTGGCCGGGTTGTCCTTGGGCGCGACGGCCGGGTCGTGGTAGCGGTTGATGTCGTACCCCTTGCCCTTCTCACCGTATTCGGGAGTGGCGTCCGGGTCGTAGTTGTAGCGCCAGTCGCGCTCGTGCCCGTCGGGGTTGGCCCGCACGACGATGTCGACGGTCACCTTCGCCAGCAGCTTCCGCGCCCACGCGCTGTTCCCGACGCCGACCTCGCGCAGGAAACCGAGCGCGGCGGGCGTGCCGAGCGGCTCGTCGCCATGCTGCTGGGTGACGTACTGGATCCGGGTCTTGCCGTGGCCGACCCTGGCCGCCCACACCGGACGGCCCTCGTTGCTGCGGCCGATCTTGTCCACGCGGATCTTCCCGTGGCTGAGCGCCGCCAGCTTGTGCAGTTCGAAGGCCAGCTTGGCGGTGGACGGCCGCGGGTCCACAGTGGCCGCACGGGTCTCGGCAGCCTGCGCGGCGGGCGCGATCAGGAGCCCGGCGCTGACAAAAACGGACAACAGGGCGATTTTGGGCTTGAGACTCATGGTCGGTGAGTATCGACGAGCGGGCAACGGCCGACAAGGGCACGGATAAACCGGTCGAATTTTGTCGGTGGCAGGTCCTAGGGTGCCTACCGTGGGTGATTCGGAGCACGAACCGGCGATGGTGCAGGCGAAGGCGTTGGTCAAGCGTTTCGGCGATTTCGAGGCCGTACGCGGGATCGACGTCGAGGTCCGCCCGGGGGAGGCCTTCGGCTTCCTCGGGCCCAACGGCGCGGGCAAGTCCTCCACCATGCGGATGATCGCGAGCGTCTCCCCGCGCACCGACGGCGACCTGCGGGTCCTCGGTATGGATCCGGACGTCGAGGGGCCGAAGATCCGCGCCCGGCTCGGCGTGGTGCCGCAGCAGGACAACCTCGACACCGAGCTCACCGTCCGGCAGAACCTGCAGATCTACGGCCGCTACTTCGGCCTTTCGCGGTCGCACGTGCGGAGCAAGGCCGAGGAGCTGATGGAGTTCGCCCAGCTCACCGACCGGGCGAACGCGGAGGTCGATTCGCTCTCCGGCGGGATGAAGCGGCGGCTGACCATCGCGCGGTCGCTGGTCAACGACCCGGAGCTGCTCCTGCTCGACGAGCCGACCACGGGGCTGGATCCGCAGGCCCGGCACCTGTTGTGGGACAGGCTGTTCCGGCTCAAGGCCGGCGGGACCACGCTGATCATCACCACGCACTACATGGACGAAGCCGAGCAGCTCTGCGACAGGCTGGTCGTGATGGACAACGGCCGGATCGCGGCCGAAGGCTCGCCCGCGGACCTGATCAGCCGGTACTCCACCCGCGAGGTCGTGGAGCTGCGCTTCCCGAACGGCGAGCAGGAGGCGGCCGCGAAGCGGATCGAGGGCCTGGCCGAACGCGTCGAGGTGCTGCCGGACCGCGTCCTGCTCTACACGATGACCGGTGAGGCCACCCTCGAGCAGGCGCACGCGCGCGGGCTGCGTCCGCTGTCGAGCCTGGTCCGCCGCAGTTCGCTGGAGGACGTCTTCCTCCGCCTCACCGGCCGGACGCTGGTGGACTGATGACCACAGCGCAGACGAAGGCGTCGACGGGCCGCGTGGTCTCGCGCTGGGCGGGAGCCTGGCTGCGGGTCGAGGGCCATTGGATGTGGTACCGCCGCTACTGGGTGTCCACTTTGTACTCGACGGGCCTGCAACCGGTGCTGTTCCTGGCCGCGATGGGGCTCGGCTTCGGCTCGCAGGTGCAGGCGGGCGCGGCGACGGGCGGGTTCTCGTACCTGGAGTACGTCGCCCCGGCACTGCTCGTGGCGGGTGCCGCGCAGCTGGCGGTGGGGGAGTCGAGCTACCCGGTGCTGTCGGGGTTCAAATGGCAGCAGGACTACATCGCCGTCACCGCCACCCCGATCACGCCGGGGCAGGTGCTCGGCAGCCAGATCATGTGGGTGAGCCTGCGGCTGACCCTCGCGGGCACGATCTACGCCGTCATCGCGGCGCTCTTCGGTTCCTGGACGAGTTTCGGCGTGCTCGCCGTCATCCTGATCGGCACGCTCACCGGCATCGCCTGCGGCACCCCGGTGATGGCGCTGGCCGCGACCACCTACGACGAGGGCACCCGGTTCGGCCTGGTCTTCCGGTTCATCCTGATCCCGATGACCTTGTTCTCCGGCACGTTCTTCCCGATCAGCGAACTGCCCGCCCCGCTGATGTGGATCGCCTGGATCTCCCCGCTGTGGCACGGCAACGAGGCCGCCAGGGCGGTCAGCCTCGGCACCGTCGGCCCGCTCGCCACGCTGGGCCACCTCGCCTTCCTGGTCGTCCTGGCCGGGGTCGGCTGGGCGTTGGCGCACAAGTACTTCTACCGACGGCTGGTGGTCTGAAATGGCGGTGCTCACCGAGGCCCCGCGCCGCGGGGTGCTGCTGCGCATCCTGCCGTCCGCGCTGTACAGCGGCCGGTCGACGGCGGTGCTGGAGCGCACTTTCCTGACGTACTCGCACGCCTGGATGCTGTTCGTGTCCGGTGTCTTCGAGCCGCTGTTCTACCTGATGGCCTTCCAGCTCGGCTTCGGCAAGCTCGTCGGCGAGGTCGTCGGGCCCGGCGGACAGGCGATGAGTTACGTCGCGTTCGTCGCCCCCGGCCTGCTCGCGGCGTCGGCGATGAACGGCGCGATCCTCGACTCGACGTACAACCTGTTCTTCAAGCTGAAGTACGCCAAGCTGTACGACGCGATGCTCGCCACCCCGATCGGGCCGCTGGACATCGCGCTCGGCGAGGTCGGCTGGTCGGTGCTGCGCGGCGGGATCTACTCGGCGACGTTCCTCGGCGTGATGACCGTGATGGGGCTGCCCGGGTCGTGGTGGGCCCTGCTGATGATCCCGGCGGCACTGCTGATCGCGATGGCGTTCTCGGCCATCGGCATCGTGCTGGTGACCTTCCTGCGGTCGGTGTCGCAGTTCGACTACATCAACCTCGTGCTGATGCCGCTGTTTCTGTTCTCCACGACGTTCTACCCGCTTTCGGTGTACCCGGCCGGGATCCAGTGGATCGTGCAGATCTTCCCGCTGTACCACGGCATCGAGCTGATGCGCGGGCTCTCGGCAGGTGTCCTGTCGTGGGGCATGGCCGGCAACGTGGCGTACCTGGTGGCGCTGGCGGCGGTCGGGATCTACGCGTCCTCGAAGCGGTTCGGCAAGCTCCTGCTGCGCTGACCGGTCATCGGGCCGGGTTCGCGCCCGTCCGCCGGGGCGCCACGGCGGCCAGCGCGTCGACCATGCCGTGCCCGTAGAAGCCGTTGAACCCCGCGTACCCGGTGCAGTACGCGTCCTGCGAGCCGTCACCGGTCAGGTCGTAGTCGGCGGGACACGCGATCGGGGTGGCCTGGGCGTCCAGCGTCCGCCGCAGCTGACGGGCGCTGTAGCCGGGATGCTTCGAAGCGAGCAACGCCGCGACACCGGCGACGTGCGGCGCCGCCATCGACGTCCCGCACAGCGGCGCGTACCCGCCGGGAACGGTCGAAAGCACGCACTGCCCGGCCTCGCCACCCGGAGCGGTCACGTCGATCACGCCGAGCCCGTACGAGCTGTAGCCGGCCTTGACCCGCTCTTCGCTCACGGACGACACCGCGACGACGTCCCGCAGACCGGCGGGCAGCGCCTGACAGCCTTCGGCCTGGCGCCGGGCACCCGAGCGCGGTGACGGCACCAGCTCGGCGGCTTCGTTGGTCGCCGCCGCGACGTTGAGGGTGCCCGCCGAGGTCGCGTACTCGACGGCGCGGGCCATGACCTCGTTCACCACGCCCCGCTCGTCGGCGTGGGCGCAGGAGAGCGACCACGGATCGACGAAGTAGCTGCTGTTCGTCACCGCCATGCCCTGTGAAACGGCCCACATCAGCCCGCAGACGGCGGCTTCGGGGTCGGCGTACCCGCGATCGTCGATCACCTTCACCGAGGCGATCCGCACGCCGGGCGCCACCCCGGTGACCCCTTTGCCGTCGTCGGCGGCGGCGATGACGCCGGCGACGTGCGTGCCGTGCACCGAGGTCGTCGCGGCCCAGTTCCGGTCGGGCGCGCCGGTCAGGCAGCCCGCGGACTTGCCCGGATCGAGGGCGTTCGCCAGGTCGGGGTGGGTCGGGTCGATGCCGGAGTCGAGGACGCCGACGACGACGTCACGGCTGCCCGGTTCGATCGAGTGGGCCCGGTCGGCGCCGATCGCGCGCATGTCCCACTGCTCGCCGGTGCGATCGGCGAAGGGCACCTTCGCCGGATCCGTCGGTTCGAGTTCGGCGCGGGCGGGCGCGGATCTGGCCGGTGACGTGCCGTTGGCCCGCTGCACGGCCAGCCGTTCGGCCTGCGCGCTGAACGCGGCGGCGGGCCGGACCAGTCCGGCGAAGTCCGGGTCGGCCGAGGTGGCCACGGCCACGGCGATCTGCGGGTAGTAGACGGTCGTGTTGCCGCAGCCGTCGGCGACGGCCGCCCTGGCCTCGGCCTCGGAGGTGCCCTTGTCGAAGGCGACGACGTAACGGAGGGCCCGTCCCTGGGGATGACACGAGGGCTCGGCCTCGGCCGTCGCGACAGCGGCGACCGAACCGCAGAGCACCACGAAGGCGCATACGGCCGCTCGCAGGGACCGCCCCAGCAGGGACACCGGACCTCCCACCGGAGAACATCGGACAACGAGGGCACCGCTGCCTACGCTTCGGTACCCCCGAGCGGCACGCTAGCCACCCTCGGCCGGGTCGACAAGCTCTCCCGCGAAGTTCGCTCGGCCGGTGGCCGCGGCGCGCCCGGGAGCCAGGTCTGTGTTGTCCGGAGGTGAACCCGCGTCCGCGATAGCGGGCCGGGTTCACACGTTCGGTCGCTTTTCGGGGGCGAGGTCCAGCTCCGCCAACAGGCCCTGTGGCACCGAGTACACCGGAGTGGGGCCGGGGTGTGGGATACTCGCGGTGGCCGCTGGCCGACGGGCACACGTGAGAGGTGGCGCTCGCGGTCTCGTGGCCCGGTGGTGTGCTGCACATCCTCCACACGCGTCGCCGCTGTATGCGGCTCGACGACGTGGCGGGCGGCCCGATGTCGCGAACGTGGCCAGCGCTCCGCCGAGCAGACCTTCAGCCGTACGCGGCGCCCGGACAACCCCGGCGCCGTCGCGGTCCGGGCAAGGATTCCCGCTGCTGGTGACCACCACGGCGGAACGAACAGAAAGGGGCCCCTGCGCGGCCGCGTCGAGCCGGTGTGAGCCAGCCGACGCGCCCGGGGGCGGAGGAGATATATGTCGAACGCGGACACACCCGCCGTCACCGGCGGGAATACCGCCACACCCATCGCAGGTCAGCTGGCCGAACTGCCGCCCCGCATCCGGGTGCACGCCTTGGCGAAGCTGCTCGGATCGAACAGCCGTGAACTGATGGCCAAGCTCGGTGAGCTCGGCGAGACCGTACGCAGCGCGCAGTCCAGCGTCACCCGCGAAGTGGCACTCAAGCTCGCCGAAGCCCTCGCGGGTGGAGACGAGCCCGAAACCGCCGAGGAGCCGGTCGCCGAGGCCCCCGCGGCTCCCGAGGTCGAGGCCGAAGCCAAGCCTGAGGTCAAGGCCGAGCCGGAGCCCGCCGCTCCGCAGGTCGAGGCGCCTTCGCGGCGTGTTCCGCCCGCGCTGGCCGCCCCGGTGACCCCGGAGCCGCCGCAGCCGACGACCAGGCCCGCGAAGGCCGCCGTGCACGTCCCGGTGTTCGCCGCGCCGTCGCCGGTGTTCCTGCCGCCGGAGCCCGTCACGGCGAAGCCCGCCCGCAAGCCGGAGCCCGCCTTCGCGCCGACCGAGGAGCCCGCTTCCGACGAGGACGAGACGCAGCCCGAGCAGGCCGAAGGCCAGGGCACCGACGAGGACGGTGACGACGCCAACGGCCGTCGCCGCCGTCGTCGCGGACGTCGTGGCCGTGGCCGCGGCAAGGGTGGCGACGAGGGCTCGGCCGAGGCCGAGAACGAGGACGAGCAGCCTTCCGAAGCCCCGCGCGGTCGTCAGCAGCGCGCGAAGGACAAGGACGCTGAGACCGAAGAGGCCGGCGCCGAGAGCGCCGAAGAGGCGTCCGCCGAGGCCGAGCCGGACAACGACGGCGAATCGGACAGCGGCAGCAAGCGCCGCCGTCGCCGCCGCCGTCGCAAGGGCGGGGACGACGACACCGCCGAGGCCACCAGCGACGACCCGCCCAACACGGTCGTTCACGTGCGCCAGGCCAAGGCCGCCGAGACCGAGCGCCCCGCGCGGGACGAGGTCCGCAGCGTGCGCGGCTCGACCCGGCTCGAAGCCAAGCGCCAGCGCCGCCGGGACGGCCGCGAGGCGGGCCGCCGTCGTGCGCCGATCCTGTCCGAGGCCGAGTTCCTCGCCCGCCGCGAGTCGGTCGAGCGCACCATGGTCGTCGCCGAGAAGGGCGAGTCCACCCAGATCGGCGTGCTCGAGGACGGCGTCCTGTGCGAGCACTTCGTGACGTCGTCGGGCACCGGCTCGATCGTCGGCAATGTGTACCTCGGCCGAGTGCAGAACGTGCTGCCGTCGATGGAGGCCGCCTTCATCGACATCGGCCGCGGCCGCAACGCCGTGCTCTACGCCGGCGAGGTCGACTGGGACGCCGCCGGTCTCGAGGGCAAGGCCCGCAAGATCGAGCAGGCGCTCTCCACCGGCGATTCCGTGCTGGTCCAGGTCACCAAGGACCCGGTCGGGCACAAGGGCGCCCGGCTGACCACGCAGATCTCGCTGCCGGGCCGCTTCCTGGTCTACGTGCCCGCGGGCGGCGCCACCGGTATCTCCCGGAAGCTCCCGGAGAACGAGCGCCGCCGTCTGAAGGACATCCTCAAGCGCATCGTCCCCGAGGACGCCGGTGTGATCATCCGCACCGCGTCCGAGGGCATCAGCGAGGAGGAGCTGGACCGGGACGTCCGCCGCCTCAAGGCGCAGTGGGACGTCATCAAGGAGAAGGCCGAAGCCGGCAACGGCGGCAAGAAGAACAGCGCCCCGGTCATGCTCTACGAAGAGCCGGACCTGCTGGTCAAGGTCGTCCGCGACCTGTTCACCGAGGACTTCGCGAAGCTGGAGATCCAGGGCGACAAGGCCTGGGACACCATCTACAACTACGTGCAGCACGTGGCGCCGGACCTGGCGGATCGCGTCAAGCGGTACACCGGAACCGGCTCGGCGTTCGCCGACCACCGCATCGACGAGCAGATCACCAAGGCGCTGGACCGCAAGGTCTGGCTGCCCTCGGGCGGGTACCTGGTCATCGACCGCACCGAAGCGATGACGGTCATCGACGTCAACACGGGCAAGTTCACCGGATCGGGTGGCAACCTCGAGGAGACGGTGACCAGGAACAACCTGGAGTCGGCGGAGGAGATCGTCCGCCAGCTCCGGCTCCGGGACATCGGCGGCATCATCGTCATCGACTTCATCGACATGGTGCTCGAATCCAACCGTGAGCTCGTGCTGCGCCGGCTGACCGAATGCCTCGGCCGCGACCGCACCCGTCACCAGGTCGCCGAGGTCACCTCGCTCGGCCTGGTGCAGATGACCCGCAAGAAGATCGGCACCGGGCTGCTCGAGGCGTTCTCGACGCCATGCGAGCACTGCAAGGGCCGCGGTGTGGTCGTCTCGACCGAGCCGCAGCGCACCGGTGGCGGCGGCAACGGTCACAACCACGGCGGTGGCGGTGGCGGCGGCACCAAGGAGCAGGGCTCCCGCCGGTCCCGTGGCCGGGGCAAGGGCGAGGACCAGGGGCAGAACGAGCCCGCCGCGGCCAAGGCCGAAACGCCTCCGCCCGCCCAGCGCGAGTCGGTGGTTTCGGCGGTCCAGGCCGTGGCCAACGCCACGAAGGCGGCCAAGGGCGAGCACCCGCACGAGGCCACCGAGAACGCCGAGGGCGCCGCGCTGAACGGGCACGCCCCGCAGTCGGCCGAGCCGGTTTCGGAGCCCGTTGCCGAAGCGACCGTCGAACAGGCGGCCGAGGCGGCCGCTGAGCCGGTCTCCGAGCCGGTCGCCGAGGCACCCGCGACGGAACTCGCCGGTGAACCGGTGACGACTCCGGACGACGAGGCTCCGGCCGTGCGCGAGGAAGAGATCGCCGTCGTCGCGGAATCGGGCCCGGAGCCCGAAGCGCCCGAGGTGCCGGTGACTCCTGAGGCTGTCGTGACGGAAGAGGTTTCCGAGGCTCCTTCTTCGGTTCAGGAGGAGACCGAGCCCGACGTGGACGTCCCGGCCCCGGCCGTGCGTTCCACCACCCGCCGTCGTCCGCGACGGGCGGCCTCACGGCCGGCCGGTCCGCCGGTCAAGGCGTCGGAAAAGAGCTAGTGAACACCTAGGGGCACCCCGGTGTGATCGCACCGGGGAGCCCCACGTAACCTGTAGAACGGCCCGCCACCTAGAGCGGGCACCTTGCGCAGCATCCGGACCACCGAAACTTGGGTGGGCCGATCACGCAAGCCCCCACCCGTTGTCGAGTAAGCAGGAGACTTCCGTGTCGGCGTACGCGATCGTCAAGACTGGCGGCAAGCAGTACAAGGTGGCCGTCGGCGACGTCGTCGAGGTCGAGAAGCTCGAAGGCGAGCCGGGTACCGAGCACACCTTCCCCGCAGTCCTTTTTGTGGACGGTGGCGACGTCACCACGGACGCCGACGCGCTGGCGAAGGTCTCGGTCACCGGCAAGGTCGTCGAGCAGACCAAGGGTCCGAAGATCCGGATCCACAAGTTCAAGAACAAGACCGGCTACCACAAGCGCCAGGGTCACCGGCAGAAGCTGACCCGCGTCGAGGTCACCGGCATCTCCAAGTAGGACTTTCTCCGGATCTTCGTCAGAAAGAGGATTGAGCCATGGCTCACAAGAAGGGTGCGTCCAGCTCCCGCAACGGTCGCGATTCGAACGCGCAGCGGCTGGGCGTCAAGCGCTACGGCGGTCAGGAAGTCAACGCGGGCGAGATCCTGATCCGCCAGCGTGGCACCAAGTTCCACCCCGGCGTGAACGTCGGCCGTGGCGGCGACGACACGCTGTTCGCGCTGGCCGCCGGTGCGGTCCAGTTCGGCGAGAAGCGTGGCCGCAAGACGGTCAACATCGTGCCGACCGAAGCCTGAGTTCCGGCTTCGAGTTAGAACCTCGGACGAGGGGTGGGGCCGGAATATCCGGGCCCACCCCTCGTTTGTTTTGTGTATCCCCTTTTCTTTCGCGAGTGAATAGAGGCAAGTCATGGCGTCCCGGTTCGTGGACCGAGCGGTGATCCATCTGGCCGCCGGCGACGGTGGGAACGGCTGCGCCTCGGTGCACCGCGAGAAGTTCAAGCCCCTCGGCGGCCCGGACGGCGGCAACGGCGGCAACGGCGGCGACGTGCTGCTGGTCGTCGACCCGAACGTCCACACGCTGCTCGACTTCCACTTCCGCCCGCACGCCCGCGCCGGCAACGGCAAGCTGGGCCAGGGCGGCAACCGCGCCGGTGCGGCGGGGGAGACGCTGGAGATGCGCGTCCCGTCCGGCACCGTCGTGATGACCGAGGACGGCGAGATCCTGGCCGACCTGGTCGGGCCGGGCACCACCTTCGTCGCCGCCCAGGGCGGCCGTGGCGGCCTCGGCAACGCGGCGCTGGCCTCCAAGGCCCGCCGGGCACCCGGGTTCGCGCTGCTGGGCGAGCCGGGGGAGACCCGCGACCTCGTCCTGGAGCTGCGTTCGGTCGCCGACGTCGGGCTGCTGGGCTTCCCGTCCGCGGGCAAGTCGTCGCTGATCTCGGTGCTGTCGGCGGCCAAGCCGAAGATCGCCGACTACCCGTTCACCACCCTGGTGCCGAACCTGGGCGTGATCACCGCCGGATCGACCGTGTTCACCATGGCCGACGTGCCGGGGCTGATCCCCGGCGCGAGCGAGGGCAAAGGCCTCGGCCTCGACTTCCTGCGCCACATCGAACGCTGCGCCGTGCTGGTGCACGTCGTCGACTGCGCCACCTTCGAGCCCGGTCGTGACCCGCTGTCCGACATCGACGCCCTCGAAGAGGAGCTGGCCCGCTACACCCCGAGCCTCGGCGGCGACCTGGCCGACCGGCCGCGGGTGGTGGTGCTGAACAAGATCGACATCCCGGACGCCGCCGAGCTCGCCGAGTTCGTGCGTCCGGAACTGGAAGCCCGCGGGCTCAGCGTGTTCGAGATCTCGACGGCGTCGCGGCAGGGCCTGAAGGAACTGACCTACGCGCTCGCCGCCGTCGTCGAGAAGTACCGCGCCGAACAGCCCGCCCCCGAGCCGGCGAAGGTCGTGCTCCGGCCGATGGCCGTCGACGACGCCGGCTTCACCGTCGAACTCGACCCGGAGGAGGAAGGCGCGTTCATCATCCGCGGCTCCCGTCCGGAGCGGTGGATCCGGCAGACCAACTTCGGCAACGACGAAGCCGTGGGTTACCTCGCGGACCGGCTCAACCGGCTGGGTGTCGAGGAAGTACTGGCACGCAAGGGCGCCGTACCCGGCAGCCCCGTCACCATCGGCGACGTCCAGTTCGAATGGGAGCCGTCGACCCCGGCCGGGGTCGCGGTGCACCTGTCGGGCCGGGGCACGGACGTGCGGCTGGAGAACACCAGCCGCGTCGGTGCCGCCGAGCGCAAGGAAGCCCGCCGGATCCGTCGTGACGGTCCGGACGGCGTCGAAGACGAAGACGAGATGGACGACGAGTGAGCTCAACCCGGGTGGCGATCGCCGACGCGAAGCGTGTGGTCGTCAAGGTCGGTTCCTCCGCACTGACCACCGCCGGCGACGGTCTCGACGTGACCAGGCTGGACGCGTTGGTGGACGCGATCGCCGACCGGGTCTCCCGCGGCACACAGATCGTGCTGGTGTCCTCGGGCGCGATCGGCGCGGGGCTCGCGCCGCTCTCGCTCGGCAAACGACCGCGTGATCTCGCCACCCAGCAGGCCGCGGCCAGTGTCGGGCAGCTCGCGCTGGCCCACGCCTACGCCGAGTCGTTCGGCCGGTTTTCGTTGACAGTGGGCCAGGTTCTGCTGACCTCGGACGACGTCGTGCGCCGTGCGCACTACCGCAACGCGCAGAACACGTTCACCCGGCTGCTGGCCCTCGGCGCCGTTCCCGTGGTCAACGAGAATGACACCGTGGCCACCGAAGAGATCCGCTTCGGCGACAACGACCGGCTGGCCGCGCTGGTGGCGCACCTGATCGGCGCCGACGCGCTCGTCCTCCTGTCCGATGTGGACGGTCTGTACGACGGGGATCCCCGTGACGGCGCGACCCGCAAGATCGCCGAGGTCGCCGGGGAGTCCGATGTGGACGGAATCACCGTCGGCATGTCGAGCTCCGGGCTCGGCACCGGCGGCATGGTGTCGAAGCTCGCCGCCGCCCGCACCGCCGCCGGCGCCGGGATCCCGGTCCTGCTCGCCGCCGCTTCCGAGGCCGCGCGCGCCCTGACCACCGCCGAGGTCGGCACGGCGTTCGCCGCCGCGGACTCCCGGCTGTCGGCCCGCCGGTTCTGGCTGGGCTACGCCGCGGGCGCGTCCGGGAAACTGCATCTCGACGACGGCGCGGTCGCGGCCGTCGTCCGCCGCCGTCGCTCCCTGCTGGCCGCCGGGATCACCGGCGTCGACGGCGATTTCCAGGCGGGCGACGTCGTCGATCTCGTCGATCTCCGGCAGCGGACCGTGGCACGGGGTGTCGTGGCCTTCGACGCGGGCGAACTGCCCGACCTCATCGGACGCTCCAGTCACGACCTCCCCGCGGAACAGCGTCGCGAGGTCGTCCACGCGGACGATCTCGTTCCCCTGCGCCGCTAGGGCACCAGCCCCGGGGTCAGGGCGATTTCACGGACCTGGGCCTCGGTCAGGGGAGGCAGTTCACGCTGAGCCGGTGGATACGGCCGTGCGTCAGTGCCCGCTTCGGTGCTGTTGGTGGAAGTGATGACGACGATGGCCTGCGCGGTCCGGTAGGCGGCTTGGTAGGCGACGAAACCCGGGCTGTCGGGCTTTTTGATCGTCGTCTCCACGAGGGTTCCGCCGCGAACCAGGCTCGCCGAGCAAGTGGTCGGAGCCGGGACCTGCACTTTGCAGGCGGTTTCCGCCGAAAGCAGCGTGCCGTCGTTGGTCATCAGTTCCACGAAGACCGATCCCGTCCGGTCGCCCACGTCGGCCGACATGAGGTAGAGCGTCTTATCCGGCCCCGGATAGGTCTCCAGGTCGAGCGGGTCCGCCGGGGTGACGTAGGTGCGGATCGCCCGTTCGAGCAGGCAATCCAACCGCGCGGTCACCGCGTCACGGCTTTCGCCGGGCGACTTCTCACCGCAGGGTGAGGTCGCGGCCGGTTCGTTCCGGTCCTGCAGCACGATGAGAGCGGTTCCCACCGGGAATCCCGCCGCGGCCAGCGCGACGGCCGTGACCATTGTCGTCAGACGACGGCGCCGTGAGCGGCGACCGGCACCGAGCACGCCCTCCTCGGTGAGCCCGATCGGCGGCTCCGTCTCGGCCACGTACTCCTTCAGCGCGGAGCGGACATCCTGGTCTTCCATGACTACTCCTTGCTCGTCGGGGAGGCCAGTACGGCGCGCAGTGCCTCGACCCCGCGGGCGGTCTGGCTTTTGACGGTGCCTTCGGCGACGCCGAGCAGCGAAGCGACTTCGGCGACCGAGAGGTCTTCGAGGAAGCGAAGTACGACCATCGCGCGTTGACGCGGCGTCAGGTCGCTGAGCACCCGCTCGAGATCGATCCGGTCGTGGCTGTCGTGGCCTGCCGGCGCGGCCCGGTCCGGCGGCGCCGAGGTCACCAGTTCCCCGCGGTGTTTGCGTTTCCCGCTGAGGAAGAGGTTGAGCAGGATCCGGCGCGCGTAGGCGTCGACGGTGTCCGGCCGGACGCGCCGCCAGCGCCGGTACAACTGGACGAACGTGGCCTGCACCAGATCCTCGGCGCCGTGCCAGTCGCCGCACATACCGAACGCCAGTCGCCGGAACCGGTGTACACGGGCCGCGAAGTACTCGCTGAAGTCGGTGTCTCTCGCTTGTCCCATCGGCCACCCCCTCTTCGTCTGCCCTCTCTAGTCCGGAGGAGGCCCGAAAGGTTCAAGCGACAGCAGGGGACCTTTGCTACCGCTTCCCCGGATCGGCGAGGTGGCCGACCAGACGCGCCAGCTGTTCGCCGTAGGCCTCGGCGAACTCGGCCGATTGGGGGTCCTGGCCCGAGACGGCCCGGACGATCCGAGGCAGCGCCAGTGCGGCGCTGGACGCGGCCATGAAGATCACCAGCAGGAACGCCGGGTCGAGGTCGGCGGGGAAATCGCCCGCGGCTTGACGGGCCCGCACGTACTCCACCTGCCGCTGGAGGAATTCGCGCTGCCCCTCGACACCGATCGCGTCGGGGGCGCCATCGGTCAGGTTCTCCCAGAGGAACAGCTTGGCGAGGTCGTGGTCCCGGACTCCCGACTGGGCGAAGAACCGGACGACCTCCGCGAACGGCTTCTCGTGGTCGGCGACCGCGACGTAGTCGTCGTACATCGTCGCGGTCAGCGCGTTGTACAGCCCTTCCTTGCCGCCGAAGTAGTACGAGATCAGCTGCTTGTTCACGCCCGCTTTAGCAGCGATCTCGCTGACGCGTGCCGCGGCGTAGCCCTTCGCGCCGAACTCCGCCTTCGCCGCCTCCAGGAGTTGAGCCTTCGTGCGCTCGGGATCGCGCTGGCGTTCGACGGGGGCACGGCGAGGGCTGCGCGGGGCGGCTTCGGACATGCGGTTCAGCTTAGCCGCTGACTCTTTCAAACATACGGTTGACACTATCATCCACATGGTTGATAGTTGTCGGCGGAGAGAGGAGAACCCCATGACCACGAGAATCGCGATCATCGGCGGCGGAACGGGCGGTCTCTGCTTGGCGCAAGGACTGCGCCAGGCGGGAATCGACGTATCCGTTCACGAACGCAGCCGCACCCGGACCGAACGCCTGCAGGGCTATCGCGTGCACATCAACCCGCACGGCTCCGCCGCCCTGCACGAATGCCTGCCCGCCGAGCTCTGGCAGCGGTTCCTGGAGACCACCGGCACCACTAGCGGCCCGTTCTCCTTCGTGACCGAGCGGCTGCGGGACCTGATGGTGATCGACACCGAGCTCACGTCGAGCCCCGATCCCGCGTCGGACCATCATTCGGTCAGCCGAATCAGCCTGCATCAGGTGCTGTCCGACGGGCTCGAAGGAGTTCTGCACCACGGCAAGGAATTCGTCGGCTACCGCCGTGAAGGCGAGGTGGTCGTTTGCGAGTTCGCCGACGGCAGCACCGTCGAAGCCGACCTGGTCATCGGCGCCGACGGGGCCAATTCCCGCGTGCGCAAACAGTTTCTTCCCGGCGCCGAGCGGGTGGACACGGGGATCATCGCGATCGCGGGCAAGCATCCGCTGACCGAAGAGACCCGCAAGCGGTTGCCCGCCCGGCTCACCGACGGTCCGAGCATGGTGATGCCGCGTACCGGGGCGGGCTTGTTCACCGCGCCGCACGAGTTGGCCGGCGTCCCTTCGGTGAACGACGAGACCGTGGACTACGAACCCGTCTTGTTCGACAACACCTCGAGTTACGTCATGTGGGCGTACGCGGCGGACGCCCGGCGCTACCCGGACAACCTGACCTCATTGGACGGTGCGGAGCTGCGGGCCCTGGTGCTGGACCTGATCCACGACTGGGACCCCGCCTTCAAAGAGTTGGTCGCCGGTTCGCCCGAGGAGGCGGTGTCCCGGCTGCCGATCTTCACGTCGAAGCCCGTAGAGCCATGGCCGACGAGCAACGTCACGTTGATCGGCGACGCGATCCACAGCATGACCCCGTTTCGCGGCATCGGCGCGAACACCGCGCTCCGGGACGCGCAACTGTTGTGCCGCAACCTCGTCGAAGCACGGAAGACCGGCACGGTGCGCTCCGCGGTCGCCGACTACGAGCACCGGATGCGTGACTACGGCTTCGCGGCGGTGCGCGACTCGGAACGCAGTGCCCGCCAGTTCGTGTCGGAGAACCGGGCGGGCCGCACGATGGCACGGGGGATGTTCCGCTTCTTCCAGGCGGTCCCTCCGCTGAAGCGCAAGGTCTTCAGCGACCACGGTGACTCATAGCCGGGCGGGAGTGGAGATGCCCAGCAGGGACAGGCCCAGCGTCAGTGTCCTCGAGGTGAGTTCGGCCAGCAGCAGTCGCGAGTCGCGGACGCCGGGGCCTTCCGCTTCCAGCACCGGGCACTGTTCGTAGAACCGCGAGAAGACGACCGCGGTCTCGTACAGATAGGTGCACAGCTTGTGGGGGAGATGTCCGGCGGTCGCCGCGCCGATCGCCTCGGGGAAGCGAGCCAGCGCGAGCGCCAACGCGCGTTCCGCGGGGTGGCCGAGCAGGACTCGAGCGCCGGTGAGGTCCTGATCCGCTTTCGCCAGCACGGAACGGATCCGCGCGTTGGCGTACTGCAGATAGACCGACGTGTTCCCGCTCTTGGCGAGCATCCGGTCCCAGGAGAAGACGTAGTCACGTTCGCGATCACCGGAAAGGTCGGCGTACTTGATCGCACCGATCCCGATCGCCTTGGCGACCTCTTCCCTGATTTCGGGGGAGAGGTCGGCCCGGTCGTCGATCACTTCGGCGGCGTGGGAGATCGCCTCGGTGAGCAGGTCGGAGAGCCGGACCGACTCACCCGCCCTGGTCTTCATGGCGCGGCCGTCCTCACCGAGCACCGAGCCGAACCCGATGTGCTCGGCTCGGTGCTCCTCGCGGAGCCAGCCGGCCGCCCGGCACACGGCGAACACCATCGCGAAATGCTGCGCTTGCGGCGTGCCGACGACGTAGAGCAGATCGGTGACGCCGCGTTGTTCCGTCCAGTACCGCAGGGTCGCGAGATCGGTGGCCGCGTAGCCGTAGCCGCCGTCCCGCTTCCGCACGATGAGCGGCAGCGGTTCGCCTTCCCGGTTGCGGAAACCGTCGGGAAAGACACAGACCGCGCCGTCGCTGATCTCGGTCAGCCCGGCGGTGCCCAGGTCGTCCACGACCGCGGCGAGAAACGGGTTGTAGAAGCTCTCGCCGTAGACGTCCTCGCTCGCCAGGCCGATCCCGAGCAGTTCGTAGACCTGGGTGAAATGCCGTGTCGACTCGTCGACCAGGCGCCGCCACAGCGAGAGCGTCTCTTCGTCGCCGCTTTGCAGGAGCACCACCCGCTCGCGCGAGCGGGTCGCGAAGCCTTCGTCGGTGTCGAACTTCGACCGGGCGGCCCGATAGAAGCCGTTGAGGTCCCCGATCGCGTACGGGCCCGACGGGCGTTCGTCGAGCAGATGCTCGATCAGCATGCCGAACGGGGTCCCCCAATCACCGAGATGGTTGTGCGGGACGACCTCGTGGCCGGCGAACCGTGAAAGCCGGACGATCGCGTCGCCGATGACGGTCGACCGCAGGTGCCCGACGTGCATTTCCTTCGCCACGTTCGGACTGCTGTAGTCGACGGCGATCCGCCGGGGCCGCGGCGCCGCCGCGACGCCCAGCCGCGGGTCACCGTTGAGCGCGGTCGTCCGCTCCGCGAGCCAGGACGAGCGCAGGGTGAAGTTGAGGAAGCCTGGCCCCGCGACTTCCGGCGGCTCGGCGATATCGGCGACGTCGAGCCGGGCCGCGATGTCGGCGGCGATCTGCCTCGGCGGCTTGCCGAGCCGTTTGCCCAAGCTCATCGCGAGATCGCACTGATAGTCGACGCCGCTCTGCGCGGAAACCCGCACCAGGACGGACGGCGGTTCGAAGTCGGTGACGTGGCGAAGGGCCTTCACCAAGCGTCGCGCCAATTCCTCGCTTACATCGCCGAACAACACGGTGTCCCTCCTTCGCGCTCGTCGTAGGAGCGCGAGAGTAGCCACCTACCCACATCGTCGGCGACGGAGTTTCAGCGCAGGTCGCTGCCCTTGGTCTCCGGCAGGGTCCGGATGACGAAGAAGGCGATCACCGCGCCGGCGGCCACGTACCAGAAGAACAGCGTCGAAAGCCCGGCGTCGGACAGCGCCGTGAGCACCAGCGGAGCGGTCCCGCCGAACAACGCGACGGTCAGGTTGTACCAGGCGCCGATGCCCAGGCCGCGCAGTTCGGTGGGGAACAGCTCGCTCATGATCGCGGGCGCGATCGACGTCATCGCCGTGTACAGGCAGAGCCCGACGCAGAACACGACCAGCAGACCAGGTAGCCCCGGCCGGACCAAAGTGGACAGCGGGACGATGAGGATGGCGGTCGCCGCCGCCCAGACGAGCAGCTGTGGCTTGCGGCCGAAGCGATCCGACAGGACACCCATCGGGTACTGAAGCGCGACGAACAACGCCGTCGCGATCGACAACGCGAGGAACACGTCGACGTCGTCGGCCTTGCGGGTCTTGACCGCGAACGAGGTCAGCGCGCTGAAGAACGTGTAGTAGCAAAGGGTCGACAGCATCGAGAAGCCCACGAGCTGCACGACGGCTCGCGGGTGCTCGCGGAGGGTGGTGCGCAGCGGTCGCTCGACCCGGCGCGCCGTCGACTTCTTCTCCTCGAAGATCTCGGTCTCGGCGAGACTGCGCCGCAGCCACAGGCCGATGATGCCGAGAACACCACCGAGCAGGAACGGGATCCGCCAGCCGTATGCCGTCAGATCCGCCTTGGACATGGTCCGCGCGAGCACGAATCCGAGGATCGAGGCGATCAGAACGGCGGAACCGGTCGAGATGTAGAAGAAGGCGGAGTACCGCCCGCGGCGGGCGGGCGGCGCGATCTCGCCGAGGTACGCCGAAGCGTTGGAGACCTCGCCGCCGAGCGACAGTCCTTGCGCCACCCTCGCCAGCAGCAACAGGATCGGGGCCAGCCAGCCGACCTGGTCGAATGTCGGCAGGAGGCCGATGGCCACCGAACCACCCGCCATCAGCACGATGGTCAGGATCATCGCGGGCTTCCGGCCCTTGATGTCGGCGAAGCGCCCGAGCAGCATCCCGCCGAGCGGCCGGAAGAAGAACGCCAGCGCGTACGTCGCGAAGGTGTTGATCAACGCCAGGGCTTCGTTGCCCTTTGGGAAGAACTCACTGGCGAAGTAGATGCTGAAGGTCGCGTAGATGGTCCAGTCGAACCATTCCAGCGCGTTCCCGACACTGGCGGCGAACAACTTCTTCACCGGGAGCCGATGCTTCAGCCGCTCCGTCGTTGCGTCCGCCATCGGCACCTCCGTACTCGCGCGTGGACGGAACATTGCCAGAAAGTTCCCGCGCGGGAAAGAACCTGTCGAATGTCGGGATCGGGATCCCCGGTTACGAGGTGCTCGCGAGAGCGAACGGCAGTACGGCGCGAGCCCCGGCCTGGCGGAGCAAGCGCGCGGACAGGGTCATCGTCCATCCGGTGTCGATCAGGTCGTCGACCAACAGGATCGGGCCCGCTGCCGAGGCGACTTCGGCGGCGAGCTCCTCGGAAAGACTGAGGCGATTCCACAGGTCGGCCAGCCGCTGCGCGCTGTTCGCCTGACGCGGGGGCGGCCCCGTCGAAGTCATGGCGCCCAGGTAGTCCAGCCGTCCGATGGACGCCAGCTTCGTCGCCAGACTGTGGACCAGACGCGGGCGGGTGGCGGACGGCACCTCCACGACCGCGACCGGACGCTCCGCCCACTGCCAGCCCTTGAGCACCTCGATGCAGGCTTGGAAGACCGGATCGGGGAGTTCGGTGTCCGCCGCGGACGGACCGACGAGTTCGCGCAGCCGCGTGCCCCAGCCGACGTCGGTCACCCGCCCGACGACCTGACCGGTTTCGGCCTGCTCGCCCGCCGGCAGCCGTCCGGAGAGCGGGACCTCCAGCCCGGCCATCCCGGTCGGCCACATCTTCCTCGGCGCGACCTCGACCCCCGGACGGCGCAGCCGCTGCCGGGTGGCGTCGACGACGTCGTCGGAGATCGTGGTGTCCCAATGCTTCCCGGTGCAGTTGTCGCACCGTCCGCAGGGTGTCGCCTCGGGATCGTCCAGCTGCTTCCGCAGGTACTCCATCCGGCAGCCGGTGGTTTCGAGGTAGGCCAGCATGGCGTTCTGCTCGTTCGTCCGCGCCGCGCTCACCCGCGCGTAGCGTTCCTTGTCGTAGCGCCACTCCTCGCCGGTGCCTTCCCAGCCGCCCTTCACCCGGCGGACGGCGCCGTCGACGTCCAGCACCTTGAGGACCATCTCCAGCCGGGAACGGGACAGCTCGACGAACGGTTCGAGCGCGGGTGTCGACAGTGGACGGTCCGCGTACGCCAGCGCGTTGAGCACCTGAGTCACCCGCAGTTCGTCCGGGAACGCGAGCGAGCCGAAGTACGCCCAGATGTCCTTGTCCTCGTGGCCCGGCAACAGGATCACTTCGGCGCGATCGACGCCACGCCCGGCACGGCCGACCTGCTGGTAGTACGCGATAGGGGAGGACGGAGCGCCGAGATGGACGACGAAGCCCAGATCGGGCTTGTCGAACCCCATGCCCAGCGCCGAAGTGGCCACCAGCGCCTTGACGTTGTTGTTCAACAGATCGTCTTCGGCCGCCTGGCGGTCCGCGGGGTCGGTCTTCCCGGTGTAGGCGGCGACCGGATACCCGCGCTCGGTCAGCAGGCCCGCCACGTCGTGGGCGGCGGCGACGGTGAGCGTGTAGATGATCCCCGAACCCGGCAGCTCCTCCAGATGCTCGGCCAGCCAGGCGAGCCGTGCCTGCGACGTCGGCAGCTTGGCCACCGACAGGTGCAGGCTTTCGCGATCCAGGCTGCCACGCAGGACGAGGGTGTCGCCCCCGTTGCCGATGCCGAGCTGTTCGGCGACGTCGGTCGCCACGCGGTCGTTCGCGGTGGCGGTGGTGGCGAGCACCGGGACGCCGTCGGGCAGGTCCTTCAGCAGCGTCCGCAGGCGCCGGTAATCCGGCCGGAAGTCGTGACCCCAGTCCGAGATGCAGTGCGCCTCGTCGACCACGAGCAGACCGGCGCTCGCGGTCAGCTTCGGCAGGACGGTGTCCCGGAAGTCCGGGTTGTTGAGCCGTTCCGGGCTGACCAGGAGGACGTCGACCTCGCCGGCCGCGATCGCGGCCTGGACCTGATCCCACTCCTGCGGGTTCGCGGAGTTCATCGTCGCCGCGTGGATGCCCGCCCTCGCCGCCGCGGAGATCTGGTTGCGCATCAGCGCGAGCAGCGGCGAGATGATCACGGTCGGGCCGTTGCCCCGCTCTCGCAGCAACGCGGTGGCCAGGAAGTACACGGCCGACTTCCCCCAGCCGGTGCGCTGCACGACGAGCGCGCGACGGCGGTGCGCGACCAGCGCCTCGATGGCCGTCCACTGGTCGTCGCGCAGCCGGGCGCCCTCGCCCGCCAGCGACTGGAGGAGGGTCTCGGCGCGATCCCGGAGAGTCGATGTGTCCACGTCCCCACCTCTACCCCATGCCACCGACGAAGTCGCGATCGGCATGTCGTGAACGGACCGTTCATCCATGGAACCGACTGTAATGTGATCCAGATCACTCCTGTTCGGTGGGTTCGGCGACCCGAGCGTGAAGCCTCGCGCGCTGTATAGGCTCACGACCCATGTCACCACGCAGGATCGGGGTCATGGGCGGCACGTTCGACCCCATTCACCACGGGCACCTCGTCGCGGCCAGTGAGGTCCAGTCGCGATTCGCGCTCGACGAGGTCATCTTCGTGCCCACCGGTCAGCCGTGGCAGAAGTCCGACAGGGTGGTCACCCGCGCCGAGGACCGCTATCTGATGACGGTGATCGCGACGGCGTCCAACCCCGTCTTCTCGGTCAGCCGCGTCGACATCGACCGCGTCGGGCAGACCTACACCGTCGACACCCTGCGCGACCTGCGCGCGGAGTATCCGGACGACCAGTTGTTCTTCATCACCGGCGCGGACGCGCTCGAACAGATCCTCACCTGGCGCAACGCCGACGAGCTGTTCGACCTCGCGCATTTCATCGGTGTCACCAGGCCGGGTTACCGTCTCAACTCGCAGCATCTGCCGAGCGGGAAGGTGAGCCTGGTCGAGGTGACCGCGATGGCGATCTCGTCCACCGCGTGCCGCGAGCGGGTCGAAGGCGGGGAGCCCGTCTGGTACCTCGTTCCCGACGGTGTGGTGCGCTACATCGCCAAAAAGGACCTCTATCGCAAAGACCGGGGTTCGCCACCGGGTACCCTCGTCGGGCGCACCCGCGAGTAAAGCCATCTGTTTGAGGAGAACTGTGACAGCCACGTCCGAGGCACGAGAGCTGGCCGTAGCGGCCGCCCATGCGGCGGCGGACAAGAAGGCGAGCGACGTGGTCGTGCTGGACGTGTCCGACCAGCTGGTCATCACCGACGCCTTCGTCATCGCGTCCGCGCCCAACGAGCGCCAGGTCGGCGCCATCGTCGACAACGTCGAGGAGCAGCTGCGGCTCGGCGGGCACAAGCCCGTCCGCCGCGAAGGCGCCCGTGAAGGCCGTTGGGTCCTGCTGGACTACGTCGACGTCGTCATCCACGTCCAGCACCAGGAGGAACGCTCCTTCTACGGTCTCGAGCGGCTCTGGAAGGACTGCCCGCGGATCGAGGTCGCCGGTCTGGAGACACCCGCCGAGGAGGACCCCGCCGACGCGCAAGGCGCCTCGTGAGCCCGCGGCGGCTGGTGCTCTGGCGCCACGGCGAGACCGATTACAACGCGGCGGGCCGGATGCAGGGGCATCTGGACTCCGCGCTGACCCAGGTCGGCTGGAACCAGGCCAGGTTCGCCGTTCCTGCGCTCGCCCGGTTCTCCCCGGATCTGGTGATCGCTTCGGATCTGCGCCGCGCGACCGACACGGCCACGGTGCTCACCGAGGCCATCGGCGTCCCGCTGCGCATCGACAAGCGCCTTCGGGAAACCCATCTGGGTGAATGGCAGGGCTTCACCGGCCAGCAGGTCGACGAGGCGTACCCCGGCGAACGCGCCCGCTGGCGTGTCGACGCGACCTGGGCGCCGCCCGGCGGCGAGTCGCGGGTCGACGTCGCCGAACGCGCGCTGGAGGTCGTCGCGGACCTCGATCAGGCCAATTCCGAGGCCGGCGACGCCGTGCTGCTGGCGACGCACGGCGGTCTGATCATCGCCCTGACCGCGAAACTGCTCGGCCTGCCGGTCGCGTCGTGGCCGTCGCTGGGCGGGATCGCGAACTGCCATTGGGTCGAGCTGACCAGGCGTGACGGCAACTGGCGCCTGGCCGCCTACAACGCGGGAATCACCGGCTGATCCATGGCCCCGCGCCTGCTGGTGTTCGGCGATTCCCTCAGCTTCCACGGCCCGGACGGCCCGCACGCCGCCGACGACGCGCGCCTGTGGCCCAACGTCGCGGCCGAGGCGCTCGGCGGTGGTGGGGTGGACCTCGTCGCCGGATTCGGCTGGACCGCCCGTGACGCCTGGTGGTCACTGATCGGCGACCCGCGGGTCTGGGCGGATCTCCGTCACGTCGACGCCGTCGTGCTGGCCGTCGGGAGCATGGACACGCTGCCCTCGCCGCTGCCCACCTACCTGCGCACCGGCCTGCGGTACCTGCGGCCCGATCCGCTGCGGCGAGTGGCGCGCAAGGCCTATCTGGCCGCCCAGCCGCGGCTCGCGATCGCTCTCCGAGGACGTCCGGTGGTCCTGCCGTCGAAGCTCACGATCCAGTACCTCGACACCGCTGTCGGCGCTTTGCGCACGCTGCGACCGGAGCTGCCGATCTTCGGCATGCTGCCCTCCGTGCATCGATCCGACTCGTACGGCCGCGTCCACACCGCCCGCGCCGGTGCCGCCGCGGCCCTCGCCGCCTGGGGGCGGCGCGCGGACGTCCCGCTGCTGGATCTCGAAGCCGTCGTCGGCGACCACGTGCTGAGCGGACGGGGCAATCCGGACGGGATGCACTGGGGATGGGAAGGACATGCCGCCGTCGGCGCGGAAATGGCCCGCCTGATGGCCCCGGTGCTCCGCCCCTCGGCAACGTAGGCTGGCTGCCGTGTCGGTCGCCGTAGTCACGGATTCCACCGCCCACCTGCCGGAAGGCTTCGCCGAACGGAACGGGATCCGGGTGGTCCCGTTGCATGTCCTCGTCGATGGCGTCGTGTTCCTCGACGGCGTCGAGATGGGGCCCGCGGCCCTGGCCGAGGCGCTCGGCAAACGCAGCCTGGTGACGACCTCCCGGCCGACGCCGGCCGAGTTCGTCAAGGAGTTCCGGGCGGCGCTGGCCGAGGGCGCGGACGCCATCGTGTCGGTCCACCTGTCGCGGGAGCTGTCGGGAACCTGGGAGGCGGCGGTACTCGCGGCCCAGGAGGTCGGGCCGGACAAGGTGCGCGTGGTCGATTCGCGCAGCACCGCGATGGGGCTCGGGTTCGCCGCCCTGCGCGCGGCGGGCGCCGCCGCGGCCGGAGCGGAACCGGCCGAGGTGGAGGCGGCCGCGGTCGACGCGGTGAACCGTTCGGAGACCCTGTTCGCCGTCGAGACCCTCGAATACCTGCGCCGCGGCGGACGGATCGGCCCGGCGGCGGCCCTGCTCGGTACGGCGCTCGCGGTGAAACCGGTGCTCCACATGTCCGAAGGCCGGATCCAGCCACTGGAGAAGGTGCGGACGATGAATCGCGCGGTGGCGCGGCTGGTCGAACTCGCCGTGAAGGCGGCCGAAGGCGGGCTCGCCGACATCGCCGTCCATCACCTGGCCTCGCCCGAGCGCGCCGTCGAACTGGCCAACCGGCTCGAGGAATCCATCGATTGCCCGGAAGGGTGCGTGGTCTCGGAAATCGGCGCGGTCATCGGGGCCCACACCGGACCCGGTGTGCTCGGTGTCGTGATCCAGCGAACGGGCTAGGGAAACCCGCCAGCGTCCCACAAGGTCCCGACGGGAAACGGTGATCCGGTCCCGGTCGCGGCCGAGTTGTCCACAACACCCCACTTGTCCACAGCCTCGGCATTCACCACTCCCGCCCGCCGCCTCCCCTCCGTAGGGTCGTTCACGTGTTCGACCAAACCGCCCGGTCACCGGGTCCCTCCGTCAACGCCAGGCTGGCGTGGCTGGCCGCCCAGCTGTCGCCGCCCACCCAGGGCCCGCCCGCGGGCAGGCTCGTCCGCCGCTGGGTGCCCGCCCGGTTCACGGCGGACGGGATCCCGGTGAACCGGCGGTGGTTCGCCGTGGTGGCCGTGCTGATCGCGGTGGCCGTGATCGTGGCCGGAGCGATCGCCTTGTTCGGACACCGGCCGGGGGCGGAGACCGTGCCGCCCCTGCCGTCGGCGAAGGCCGCCGGAGACGTCCCCGCCGCGGCGGGCAAGGCGCCTCTGGTGGTCAGCGTCGTCGGCCGGGTGCACAGACCCGGCCTGGTCACGATCCCTCCGGGCGCACGGGTCGCCGATGCCCTCACGGCGGCCGGTGGGGCACAGCCCGGAACGGATCTGACCGGAGTGAATCTGGCCCGGCGGCTCACCGACGGTGAGCAGGTGGCCGTCGGTGTCCCCGTCCCGGCCGCGGCCGGAACGGCGGCACCGGCGGGAAAGCTCGACCTGAACACGGCCACGGCCGAGCAACTCGACACGCTGCCCGGGGTCGGCGAGGTGATGGCGAAACGCATCGTCGACTGGCGGTCCGGGCACGGCGGGTTCACCACCGTCGAGCAACTCCGTGACGTAGAAGGGATCGGCGAAAGCAAGTACCGAAAGCTCCGGGAACTGGTGTCCGTCGGATGAACCCGTCCGCCGATCCGTCCGAAGTGGACACCGCGTCGTGGCGGGGTCAAGACCTGCGGCTGTTACCGGCCGCGGCGACGGCCTGGCTCGGCACACTTTCCGGGCTTCTCGCCGGCTGGTGGATCACGATGCTCTGCGGTGCGGCCGCCGTGGTGCTCGCGATCATCGCCGGTGTCCGTGCCCGCCGGACGGCGTCCCGGTGGGTGGCGGGCCTGGGTGCCCTGGCGGTCCTCGGCGTGCTCACCGCCGGCCCGGTGGCGCTGCGGATCCGGGCCGCCGAGCACGACGACCTCCGTGCCGCCGCCGCACGGGGGAGCGACGCCACCACGACGGTGGTGGTCACCGAGCGGCCACGTCCGGTCCGCGGAGCCGGATACGCCGATCGCCGGGCGGGCACCCGCCTGATGGTCATCGCCGCGACGGTGGGCACCGCGGTGGCGGGTGAGCGGGTGGTGGATTCGGCCGGCCGGATTCTCCTGCTCGCTCCCGCCGAGGGATGGACGGACCTGCTGCCCGGGCAGCAGGTCACCGCCTCCGGGCGGCTCGCACCGGCGAAGGGGGCCGAGCTGACGGTCGCGGTCCTCTCGGTGCGAGGCCCGCCGTCGGCCGTCGCGCCGGCGCCCTGGTGGCAGCGAGCCGCGGAATCGCTGCGCACCGGGCTCCGGGAGCTGTGCGCCGTCCTCCCGGAGGAGGAAGCCGGTCTCGTGCCCGGACTGGTCGTGGGGGACACGAGCACCCTCTCCCCGAGGGTGGAACACGAGTTCACCGACTCCGGCATGTCCCACCTGATGGCCGTGAGCGGTGGGAACGTGGCGATCGTCTGCGGCTCGATCCTGCTCCTGCTGCGAGTGCTCCGGGTCGGGCCGCGGACTTCCGCCGCCGCGGCCGCCGTGGGGCTCGCCGGGTTCGTGGTCCTCGCCGGGCCCGCGCCCAGCGTGCTCCGCGCCGGGGTGATGGGGGCGGTCGGGCTGCTGGCGCTGGCACTGGGGCGCCGGGGTTCGGCGCTGCCCGCGCTGGCGTTCGCGGTGGCAGGGCTGGTGGTCGCCGATCCCGCGATGGCCGCAGACTTCGGGTTCGCGCTTTCGGTGCTCGCCACGGCCGGGCTCGTACTGCTGGCGCCGAGGTGGGCGGACTGGCTGGTCGGACGCGGCGTTCCGGCCGGCTATGCCGAGGGACTGGCCATCCCGCTGGCCGCGTTCGTGATGACGGCGCCGGTCATCGCGGGTATGGCGGGATCGGTCAGTCTCGTCTCGGTGCTGACCAACGTGCTCGCCGCGCCGGTGGTCGCACCGGCCACCGTGTTCGGCGTGCTCGCCACCGCCGTCGGGCCATGGTGGCCGTCGGCGGGCAGACTGCTCGTCCGCCTGACCGAACCCGAGGCGAGCTGGCTCATCACCGTGGCCCGTCACGGTGCCCGGGCGCCGGGCGCGGTCGTGGACTGGCCGGATGGCTGGTGGGGTGGGCTTTTGGCGGCCGGGCTGCTCTCCGTTCTGCTCGTGGTCGTCCGGTTGCGGCACGGCAGGATCCTGCTGGCGGTCGCGTTGGCCACCGGGCTGGTCGTCTTCGTGCCGGTGCGGGTGCTGGCGCCGGCGTGGCCGCCGTCGGCGTGGAATGCCGTCGCCTGCGACGTCGGGCAGGGAGATGCCGTCGCCCTCGCCACGGGCGAGCCGGGGAGGGCGGTCCTGGTCGACACCGGGCCGGAACCGGGACCGGTGGACGAATGCCTGAGCAGGCTCGGCGTGGACCGCGTGCCGCTGATCGTGCTGAGTCATCTGCACGCCGACCACATCGGCGGTCTCGGATCAGTCTTCGAGGGCCGGTCGGTCGGAGCGGTCGCCGTCGGGCCTGGCCGGGCTCCGGCCTGGGCGTGGCAGCAGGTCGCGGACGAGACGGCGCGCCGCGGGATTCCCTTGCTGGAGCTGGAGATCGGCCAACGCCTGGAGTGGCAGGCGTTGTCACTCGACGTACTGGGTCCGCGCTATGTCACCCGGCGCTCTGTTCGTGAACAGGACGGTACGGTGATCAACAACGGTTCGGTCGTCCTGCGCGCCGGGACCCCGGCGGGCCGGTTACTGCTGACCGGCGACATCGAGCTCGCCGCACAGGCCGACCTGATGGCCGAGGGAGCAGACCTGCGTGCCGAAATCCTGAAGGTCCCGCACCACGGAAGCCGTTACACGGCACCGGATTTCCTCAACGCCGTCGCGCCACGGGCCGCTTTGGTGAGTGTCGGTGCCGGAAACACCTACGGTCATCCGAACAAGTCCACTTTGGACAACCTGGTGGCGGTCGGCGCGTCGGTCGCCCGGACGGACACGGACGGCGACACCGCGGTGATCGCCGACGGGCGAGGCCTCGCCCTGGTACGACGGGGTGAGCCCCGCGGCCCGCCTCGTTCCTGAGGCGGGCCGGCGGGAACTCAGATACCCAGAGCTTCGCGGACCGCGTCGGCCGAGGCGCTGACGGTGGCCTTCGGGCCGATCTTGTCCTCGACGGCGTCGAGGGTCTTGAGGCCGTCACCGGTGATCAGCAGGACGATCTCCTCGTCCGGGTTGAGCTTGCCGGTCTCGATGAGCTTCTTGGCCGTCGCGACGGTGACGCCGCCCGCGGTCTCGGTGAAGATGCCTTCGGTGCGGGCGAGCAGCCGGATGCCCTCGACGACCTCTTCGTCGGTGACGTCTTCGATCGCACCGCCGGTGCGGTTGACCACGTCGAGCACGTAGGGGCCGTCGGCCGGGTTCCCGATCGCCAGCGACCGGGCGATCGTGTCCGGCTTGACCGGCTGGACGACGTCGTGGCCGGCGCGGAAGGCCGCCGAGACGGGGGAGCAGCCCGTGGCCTGCGCGCCGAACACCTTGTACGGCGTCTCGTCGACGAGGCCGAGCTGGCCGAACTCACGGAAACCCTTGTCCACCTTGGTGAGCTGGGAACCGGAGGCGATCGGCACCACGATCTGGGAGGGGAGCCGCCAGCCGAGCTGTTCGGCGACCTCGAAGGCCAGCGTCTTGGAGCCTTCCGAGTAGTAGGGCCGGACGTTCACGTTCACGAACGCCCAGCTCTCCTGTTCGGCGGCGAGCTGGGTGGCGAGCCGGTTCACGTCGTCGTAGTTGCCGTCGACCGCGATCAGGTCTCCGTCGTACACGGCGGTGGTGAGGATCTTGGCGCGCTCAAGGGTCTTCGGGATCAGGACGACCGACCGCCAGCCCGCACGGGCCGCCGCGGCGGCGACGGCGTTGGCCAGGTTGCCGGTCGACGGACAGGCCAGCACGTCGAACCCGAATTCGCGGGCGGCGGCCAGCGCGACGGCGACCACGCGGTCCTTGAACGAGTGCGTGGGGTTCCCGGTGTCGTCCTTGACCCAGACCTTCTTGACGCCCAAGGCTTTCGCGAGCCTGTCGGCCTGGATGAGCCGCGTGGCGCCGGGTTCGGTGTTGGGGATTTCTTCGACGTTCGACGGAACGGGAAGGAGCTTCTTGTAGCGCCAGATGTTCTTCGGCCCGGCTTCGATGTCCTCGCGGCGCACGCGGCCGAAGTCGTAGGCGACCTCGAGCGGCGAGAAGTCCTCGGCGGAAACGAATTCGGGGGCGAGCGGCTGCCGGTGGCCCTCTTCCTTCGACACCAGTTCGACGGCCGGTCCGAGATCCGGGGTCTTGGTGGTGGAGGTCGTGCCGAGGGTTGCGGTCATCGCGAGGTTCCTTTCCTCATCTGCCCCGCCGTGGCGGGCCGGAATTGGCACCGTGTTCGTCAGCTACCCCGCGATCGCGGGATGACAGGCTGACGCCGGTTGCCGGGGCTTCATCGGGCCGTTCCCTCTGCCCCTCTGGATGAGCGGTATTCGATTGTCGGCACGCGTGTCATCGCGTCGCCTCGCCAACACCGTACGACATGAGGCTCCGGTGGGGCCACCGTGCCCGGAACACATCACCGGACAAAGCACACGAGAGGAGGAGTGGCAGGATCGTCACCGTGACGACGCAAGCTTCCGCCCCATCGCCGCTGGTCCTGGTTCTCGGTGAGGAAGAGCTGCTGATCGAGCGAGCGGTCCGCAGTGCTTCGGACGCGGCCAAAGCGGCCGATCCGACGGCGGATCTCACCCGGATCCGGGTGTCGGACCTCACAGTCCCGGCGCTCGCGGAAATGGTCAGCCCCTCGCTGTTCGCCGAGGGCAGGGTGATCGTCCTCGAATCCGCGCACGACATCTCGCAGGAGCTCGCCGACGGGGTGATGGCCTACGTCAAGGCGCCCGCCGACGGCATCGTGCTCGTCGTCGTGCACAGCGGAGGCGGCCGGAGCAAGGCCGCGAAAGGGCTTCCAGCCGCCTTGAAGAAGGCGGGCGCGGAGGTCGTCGAGTGCCCGAAGCTGACCAAGGCCGCCGAGCGGGAATCCTTTGTCCGCAACGAAGTTCGGCGGGTCGGCGGGAAGATCGACGGTGCGGCCGTGCTCGCGCTGATCGACGCCGTCGGTTCCGATCTGCGTGAGCTGTCGTCGGCGGCGACGCAGCTCGTCGCGGACGCCGGCGGGGCGGTTGACGAGCAGGCCGTCCGGCGTTACCACCGTGGCCGCGCGGACGTGAACGGTTTCGCCGTCGCCGAGAAGGCCGTCGCCGGTGACAAGGCGGCGGCGCTGGAGTCGCTGCGCTGGGCGATGCAGCTGGGCGTACCGCACGTCCTGGTCGCGGACGCGCTCGCCGACGCCGTCCGGACGATCGCGCGGGTGTCCGGCGCCGGTCGCGGTAACCCGAACCAGATGGCCGGCGAGCTGGGGATGCCGCCCTGGAAGGTGCGCAAGGCGCAGGGACAGGCCCGCGGCTGGGGGCAGGACGGGCTGGCCACCGCGATGCGAGTGGTCGCCCGGCTCAACGCCGAGGTCAAGGGAGTCGCGGCCAACCCGGAGTACGCCCTGGAGCGTGCCGTCCTGGAGGTCGTCGACGCTCACGGCACAAGCCGCTGAGAACGGCGAAAGGCCCCGGCGACCGAGTCGCCGGGGCCCTTCGAAAGCCGATCAGAGAGAGTTCGCGCGCTTCGCGAGCGCGGACTTCTTGTTGGCGGCCTGGTTGGCGTGGATGACGCCCTTGGTCACGGCCTTGTCCAGCTTCTTGGCCGCGTCCTTCTGCAGCTCCAGGGCCTTGGCCTTGTCGCCGGCGTCGGCGGCCTCGCGGAACTTGCGGATCGCGGTCTTCACCGAGGACCGGATCGCCTGGTTGCGCTGACGCGCCTTCTCGTTGGTGGTGATGCGCTTGATCTGCGACTTGATGTTGGCCACGGGGCGCTCCTCTTGAATCTCTCGGTGGTTTCACCGCCGCGCTGTGACCGGCCCTGCGTGCTCGTGGAGCGGCGCGGGTTTCCTCCATGACGGAATGCCACACGACGGTGAAAGGCAAGCTTAACAGCCGTCCCGGCGCGGCTCGCGGCAGCCTCGGGAGGGGTGCTTGCGGTACGGTGAAGATCGTAGTGCCTAGGGTTCCGCCGCCTGCCCGGCCAGCGAAAACACACAATCAGGGCAGACGGGACAGGTCCGAGCGGCACCATCGGCGGAGCCGGAAGCACCGCCGTTCATCTGACGGGACAAAAGCCTGGAGGACCCGGTTTTCCGCATGCGCGGAAAACGTGAAAGGTCCGCTGTGAACGCCACCGCTCTGTCCTTCGTCGTCATCGCCGCCGTCATCCATGCGGGCTGGAACCTCGCCGCCAAACGGATCCGCCGTGGCGGAGCCCGGTTCGTCTGGGCTTACTACAGTCTTTCCGCGATCCTGCTCGTCCCCGTCATGGCGATCTCGCTGGCCGTGGAACCACAACGTCCACAGTGGACCTGGCTGTTCGCCGCCGTGGTCACCGCGGTGTTCCATGTCACCTACGGCGTCGTCCTCCAGCGGGGGTACGCCGTCGGCGATCTGTCCGTCGTCTATCCCGTCGCCCGCGGGACCGGGCCGCTGATCTCGGTGCTCGCCGCGGTCGTGCTGCTCGGCGAGCGGCCGGGGATCCTCGGCCTGGTGGGCGCCTTCCTCGTGATCGCCGGGGTACTGGTGATCGGGACCGGGCGGGCACCGGCCCACGTCGGCGCCGCCGAGCGTGTCGCCCGCCGCAAAGGTCTGCTCTACGGCCTGCTGACCGGCCTCACGATCGCCGCCTACACCCTGTGGGACGCGCATTCGGTCACCGGGCTCGGTGTCCCGCCGATCGTGTACTTCGGAACCGGCGCGATCGTGCAGAGCCTGCTCATGGCGCCGTACGCGCTCAAGGACCGCGAGGAGGTCGCGTGGCTCTGGCGCGAGCACAAGCGTGAGGTCGTCATCGTCGGCGTGTTCTCCCCGGTCGCCTACCTGCTGGTGCTCTACGCCCTCCAGATCGCCCCGGTGAGCCTCGTCGCGCCCGCGAGGGAGCTGAGCATCGTCTTGGGCGGCATCGCCGCCTGGCTGGTCCTCGGGGAGGCGAACGCCGTCCGGCGGCTGGCCGGGTCGGTGGTGGTGCTGGCGGGTATCGCCGCGATTGCGATGGCCTGAACCCATCCGGTAGGGATTGAGCCATGGACGTGCTGAGCAGCAGGGTGCTGATCCACCCGAAGGACCTCGACGTGTCGACGGCGTTCTATCGGGACACCCTGGGCCTGGCCATCGACAAGGAGTTCCCCGGCGGGACGGTGTTCTTCGCCGGGAACGGGTCGATCGAGATCGTCGGTACCGGAGAGACCGGCCCGACCCCTGACGTCGCCTTGTGGCTCCAGGTCCGGGACCTGCCCGCGGCGCTCGAGGAACTCGCGGGGAAGGGCTTGGAGCCGGTTCGCGGGGCACGGCGTGAGCCCTGGGGGCTGGACGAAGCGTGGATCGCCGACCCGGACGGCACCAGGATCGTGCTGGTCGAAGTGCCGCGTGAGCACCCGCTGCGCACCGACCCGCGCTAGTCCAGGGGCTTGATCGCGCGCAGCTGAGCGGCGAGGGACGCGCCGAAGCCCGGCGGGTCCCAGGTCCAGGTCTGCAGGTCGACGAAGCCGGCGGCGGCCGCCTCCTCGGCCAGCTCGTGCCTGGACACCGGCAACCACTTCTCGTGCGAGGAAAGCAGCAGCCTGCCACCGGGACGCAACACCCGGAACAGTTCGGCGAACCCGGCCGCCCGGTCGTCCCACAGCTGCACGTTGTTGACGCTCAGGACCACGTCGACGCTGTCGTCGGGTTCACCGGTGGAGTCCGCGGTGCCCTGCCGCAGCTCCACGTTGTCGCCGCAACGACGGCGAGAGCGGGAAAGCATCTCCTGGGAGGGGTCGACCCCGATCGCCCGGCCCGCGCGTTCGGCCGTGGCCTGCAGGCCGACGCCCGGGCCGGGGCCCACGACCAGGGCGGTCTCGCCGGACTCGATCGACGCCAGCTCGACGACGCGAAGCTCGGTGGCGGCATTGCCGTGCGCCATCGCCCGCCCGCCGAACCGGCCGAGCAGTCCCCGGGGATGACCGAACGTCCGGTCGAGCATTTGGGACAGTGAAGTACTCATACTTCGAGGGCACCACAGCTCATCACGGGCCGCATCGGGGATGACCCCCACTCGCACCCGGAGCGGCATGGGACCATAGAGGTGGCACACCCCGACCTTCGCGAGGAAACCCGTTGACGACGTTCGCCGACACGACCTTCACGCCCCCGGAGCTCATCCGGAACTTCTGCATCATCGCGCACATCGACCACGGCAAGTCGACCCTGGCCGACCGGATGCTGCAGCTCACCGGCGTGGTCGAGGAGCGGGCCATGCGCGCTCAGTACCTCGACCGCATGGACATCGAACGGGAACGCGGGATCACCATCAAGGCGCAGAACGTGCGCCTGCCCTGGAAGGTCGACGGCCAGGACCACGTCCTGCACCTGATCGACACCCCCGGCCACGTGGACTTCACCTACGAGGTCTCTCGGGCCTTGGAGGCCTGTGAAGGGGCGATTCTGCTGGTCGACGCCGCGCAGGGGATCGAGGCGCAGACGCTGGCGAACCTCTACCTGGCGCTCGAGAAGAACCTGCACATCATCCCGGTGCTGAACAAGATCGACCTGCCGTCGGCCGACCCGGACAAGTACGCGGCCGAGCTGGCGCACATCATCGGATGCGAGCCCTCCGACGTGCTCCGCGTGTCGGCGAAGACCGGCATGGGCGTGACGGATCTGCTGGACGAGTGCGTGCGGCAGGTCCCGCCGCCGGTCGGTGACCCGGACGCGCCGGCCCGCGCGATGATCTTCGACTCGGTCTACGACACCTACCGGGGCGTGGTGACCTACATCAGGGTCGTCGACGGCAAGATCACGCCGCGTGAGCGCATCAAGATGATGTCCACCGGCGCCACCCACGAACTCCTCGAGGTCGGGATCATCTCGCCGGAGCCCAAGGCCAGCAAGGGGCTCGGGGTCGGCGAGGTGGGGTACCTCATCACCGGGGTGAAGGACGTCCGCCAGTCGAAGGTGGGTGACACCGTCACCTCCGAGCGCAAGGGCGCGTCGGAGCCGCTCGCGGGCTACCGCGAGCCGAAGCCGATGGTCTACTCCGGCCTCTACCCGGTGGACGGTTCGGACTACCCCGAACTGCGTGAGGCATTGGACAAGCTCCAGCTCAACGATGCCGCGCTCGCCTACGAGCCGGAAACGTCGGTGGCGCTCGGGTTCGGGTTCCGCTGCGGTTTCCTCGGCCTGCTGCACCTGGAGATCACGCGTGACCGGCTCGAGCGCGAATTCGGCCTCGACCTGATCTCCACCGCGCCGAACGTCATCTACAACGTCGTGCTCGAGGACAAGAGCGAGGTCGTGGTGACGAACCCCTCGGACTGGCCGTCCGGGATGAAGATCTCCGAGGTCCACGAGCCGGTTTCCAAGGTGAGCATCCTGGCGCCGTCGGAGTTCGTCGGCACGATCATGGAGCTGTGCCAGGCCAAGCGCGGCACGCTGCTGGGAATGGACTACCTCTCCGAGGATCGCGTCGAGCTTCGCTACAACATCCCGCTCGCGGAGATCATCTTCGACTTCTTCGACACGCTGAAGTCGCGTACGCGCGGTTACGCGTCGCTCGACTACGAAGAGGGCGGCGACCAGATCGCCGATCTGGTCAAGGTCGACATCCTGCTGCAGGGGGAGACCGTCGACGCCTTCTCGGCGATCGTGCACAAGGACGCCGCGTACGGCTACGGAAACCGGATGGCGACGCGGCTGCGCGAGCTGATCCCGCGGCAGCAGTTCGAGGTGCCGATCCAGGCGGCCGTCGGGTCGCGGATCATCGCCCGCGAGACCATCCGCGCGATCCGCAAGGACGTGCTCGCGAAGTGTTACGGCGGTGACATCTCGCGTAAGCGCAAGCTGCTGGAAAAGCAGAAGGAAGGCAAGAAGCGGATGAAGACCGTCGGCCGGGTCGAGGTCCCGCAGGAGGCCTTCGTCGCCGCTCTGTCCACTGAGGACGCCGGCAGCAAGAAGAAGTAACCGATACCCGCGAAGGCCGCCCGGATCACCGTCCGGGCGGCCTTTCGTGTCAGCGGTTGCCGGAGATCCGGTTCGCGGTGACGAAGACGGCGACACGGCGTTCGGCGGCCATCACACGGTCGTACTCGTCCCAGTCGTCGTGAGTCCCCGTCGCCGCGATGAACACCTCACGCAGCAGCTTGGGGAGACCGGCGGGATCGAAGCCGGGATCCGGGTCGTCCGGGCCGATGAGGTGGGTGTTGCCCTGGACCGCCGCCCATTCCCAGCCACGCCGGAAGGTGATCGTGGCGTGGCCCGCCCGGCGGAACAGATCGAGTTTCTTCACGCCGCCCATCGCCACGAAAGCGACTCCCGGTGCTTTGGTGACCGGGTCTTCGTAGACACCGGCGTTGACCACGGACGAGTGGACGGTGCCGTCCGCGCGGACCGTCGAGACGGTCGCGAGTCCGTTTTCGCGCAAGGAAAGGGTGCGGACGAGTTCGAGGTCTGCGGCCATGGAACCACCGTAGCCCGCTCGGCCCGGTGAAGGGGCCGAGCGGGCTACGGGGACGGTCAGCAGGTGCCGTTGTCGCGCCAGACACCCCATTGGCCGGTCGTTCCGGGCTCTTCGCCTTGCGTCCACCACTGGGCCGTCCACTTGTGCCCGTTGTGGGAGACGGTCGCTCCGCCGGTGTAGACCGCGGCACGGTCCCACGCGGGGAGCGTGCAGGTGCCCGGGTTGCCGGATCCGGTCTCCCAAGGCACCTGGCCCGACTTGTAGTAGTCGAGGCCCTGTGCCTGCCAGCGCGGGGCTTGAGCGCCGAGGCGGACGCGGAAGGTGTTCCAGTCGTGCGTCGACCACGGCGACCAGCCGAGTTCGGCGTGCGCCGGGAGCCGGGGGAAGGCGAGGTAGTCGATGTTCGCCGGGGTCACCACGGTTTCGGTCCACAGCGGGGATTCGACGCCGCGTACGGCGGATTCCGGCACCCCGGAGAGGTAGGCGCCCGGGTTCCAGTTGTAGGCGTCCTGGACCTCGATGTAGCCCGCCCACGAGAGCCCGATCGGCGTGCTGGAGTTGTACTTCATGTCCAGGTACGCCTTGTTCGCCGGCGACAGGATCACCTTGCTGCCGCGGGCGACGGCGTTCGAGACCTCCGTGCTGGACGTCGTCGTACCCCAGAACTGCGGGGTCGCCGTGGCGGGCAGGGTGGCCTTGCCGATCTCGTGCCAGCCGACGACCTGCTTGCCCGCGGCGGCCACCATCGGCAGGACCCGGTTCATGAACGTGCGGTAGTCCGCGTCGCTGGTGGCCTGGGCCTCGTCGCCGCCGAGGTGGAAGTACGGTCCGGGCGTCAGCGCGGCGACCTCACGGATGACGTCGTTGACGAAGGTGTAGGTGATCTCCTTCGAGATGCAGAGCGAGCTGTAGCCGACGGCGGTGTCGGTGCGCAGCGGAGGAGCGGTGTTGTTGCAGTTCAGCTCGGCGTACGACGCCAAGGCGGCGTTGGTGTGCCCCGGCATGTCGATCTCCGGGATGACCGTGATGAATCGCGAGGCCGCGTAGTTCACGATCTCCGAGTACTGCGCCTTGGTGTAGTAGCCGCCGGGGCCGCCGCCGACCTGGGTGCTGCCGCCGTAGGTGGTCAGCCGTGGCCAGCTGTCGATCTGGATGCGCCAGCCCTGGTCGTCGGCGAGGTGCAGGTGCAGGTTGTTGATCTTGTACTGGGCCAGCTGGTCGATGTACCGCTTGACCGTGGCGACCGGGTGGAAGTGCCGGGCGACGTCGAGCATCGCGCCCCGGTAGCCGAAGCGCGGGTAGTCCAGGATGTTCGCGCCCGGGATCGTCCAAGGACCCTGCTGCACCGTGGGGCTTTCGATCTTGCCGGGCAGCAGCTGGCGCAGGGTCTGCACGCCGCCGAAGAGGCCTTGTGCCGTCGTCGCGCGCAGGATGACCGAAGCGGACGTCGAGTTCAGCTGGTAGCCCTGTTCGCCGACACGGGAGTCGGCGCCGGACAGGAGGAGCGAGATCCCGTCGACCGGGGTGCCCGACGGCGCGTCGGCGACGGGCAGGGGGAAGCCGGTGGACGTCCGGAAGATCCCGGCGAGGTATTCGCCTACGGCCTTGGCCTGCGCCGACCCGGCCTGGGTGTAGATCTTGGTGTTCGCGGTCAGGGTGTGGTCGGAGCCGGTGACCGCCTGGGCCGAGACCGGGATCGGGACGATCGCCTGCAGTGGCGGGGTGGCCGCGTCGGCGACGGGGGCGGCTGCGGTGGTGACGCCGGCGAGCAGCGCCACCCCGACGAAGGCGCGGCCCAGTCGCGCTCTCAAGGTCTTCACCGGGGCCTCCAAGGGGGACGGGGGCCGTGACGTGCGTCACGACTGTCCGATCGTCGCATTTTCGCCGTTAAAGGTCTAGACCACCAGGAAGGAACCTTGGAGTGACTCGAACGTCACAATGCGTGCCACCGCGAGGGGACTATCGTCGGAAACGTGTTCGAAGACTTGCGTTTTCCCGTGATCGCGGCCCCGATGGCGGGCGGGCCGACCACTCCCGGGCTCGTCGCCGCGGTGACCGCGGCGGGCGGCTTCGGCTTTCTGGCCGGGGGCTATCTCAGCGCCGACGCCCTCTCGGACCGGATCGCCAAGACGGCCGAGCTGACCGGTGAGCCGTTCGGCGTGAACCTCTTCGTATCGGGTGGCTCCGCCGCCGAAGCGGATCTCGGTGTGCACATCGAGCGCTGGCGCGCGGAAGCCCAGCGCCTCGGCGTCGAGCCGGGTGAGCCGAGCTGGGACGACGACGCCTATGCCGCGAAGCTCGAGGTCGTCCTGGAACGGAAAGTGCCGGTCGTTTCCTTCACCTTCGGCACTCCTTCGGCCGAGGACGTCGAACGCTTGCACGCCAACGGGAGCAAGGTGGCCGTGACGGTCACCAGCCCGGTGGAAGCCGATCGGGCCGTGGCCGTCGGCGCGGACGCGCTCGTGGTCCAGGGATTCGAGGCGGGAGCGCATCGAGGGCTTTTCTCCGATGAGCCCGAGGCCGAAGGCGGGGGCGCGCAGTATGGCGTCTTGAGCCTGCTCCGGCTGGTCTCGGCACGGACCGACCTGCCGCTCGTCGCGACCGGTGGACTCGTGCACGGCGCCGACATCGCGGCGGTGCTGGCGGCCGGGGCCGTCGCGGCTCAGCTGGGCACCGCGTTCCTGCGGGCGGACGAGGCCGGGACCCAGCCCGCGCACCGGCAGGCGCTGGCGGACGGGCGAAGGCCGACGGCGTTCACCAGGGCGTTCAGCGGACGTCCCGCCCGGTCGCTGGTCAACCGCGCGGTCGCGGACTTCTCGGCCACCGCGCCGTCGGCGTATCCGGAGGTCAACAACCTGACGAAGCCGATCCGCGCGGCGGCGGGGAAGGCGGGCGACCCCGAGATCATGTCCCTCTACGCGGGGCAGACTTACGAACTCGCGGGCTCCGGCCCGGCGGCGTCGATCGTCGAACGCCTCCAGGCCGAAGCCCGCGAAGCCGCTACGCGTTTGAGTCGTCTCCGCTGACCTGCTTCGCGTCGCCGTTGTTGGCGTTCATCGCCGAGTGACGGCGGCTGTAAGCGAAGTAGATGATCAGGCCGACGCCGAACCAGGCCGCGAACCGCAGCCAGGTCTCCGGGTTCAGGAACGTGATCAGCCAGATCGAGAAGACGATCCCGATGATCGGCACGATCGGCATGCCGGGGGTCTTGAAGGACCGGGGCAGGTCCGGCTGCTTGTAGCGCAGCACGATCACCGCGACACAGACCACGACGAACGCGAGCAGGATGCCGATGTTCGTCAGTTCCGCGGCCTCGCCGATGGGCAGCAGGCCGGCGATGACCGCCGACGCGACGCCGAGCACCCAGGTCATCCGGCTCGGCACCTTGCGCACCGGATGGGTCTTGCTGAACCACTTGGGCAGCAGGCCGTCGCGGCTCATCGAGTAGCCGACGCGGCTCGCGCCCATGAGGAAGGTGAACAGCACCGTGGTGATACCGATGATCGCGCCGACGGCGATGATCAGGCCGAGCCACTTCATCCCGAGGCCGGCGAAGGCGCTGGAGAAGGCGGCTTCGCTGTCGATGTCCTTGTAGTTGACCATCCCGGTCAGGACCAGGCAGGCCAGCACGTAGAGCACCATCGAGATCGCGAGCGAGTAGATGATCGCCTTCGGCATGTGCTTCTGGGAGTCTGTCGATTCCTCGGCCGCGGTGGACATGGCGTCGTACCCGAAGACCGCGAAGAACACCGTCGCCGCTCCGGTGAACGCGCCGCTGAGGCCGAACGGGAAGAAGTTCGAGTAGTTGTCGGTGTTGATGTGGAAGACGCCGACGACGATCACCAGCAGGACCAGGCCGACCTTCAGGTAGACCAGCAGCGTTTCGAAACGGGCCGCGTTCTTCATGCCCTGGTTGAGAATGAAGGCGATCAGCAGGCACAGCAGCACGGCGAACAGGTTGATCTTGTAGGACCCCGGTGCGACATCGCCCGTTTCGGTGCCCGGAGCGCCCAGCATCCACGTCGGGAGCTTGATGTCGAGATAGCCCAGCAGTTCGTTGAAGTAGCCGGAGATGCCGATCGCGACCACCGCCACGATCGCGGTGTACTCCAGCAGCAGGTCCCAGCCGATGAACCAGCCGACGATCTCGCCCAGCACGGTGTAGCCGTAGGTGTAGGCCGACCCGGCGCGGGGGATCAGCCCGGCGAACTCGGCGTAGGAGAACGCGGCGGCGGCGCTGGCGATACCCGCGATGAGGAACGAGATGAGCACGGCGGGTCCGGCCGTCTTGTTCGCGACCGCGCCGGCCAGGGAGAAGATCCCCGCGCCGATGATGCCGCCGACGCCGATCGCGGTCAGCTGCCGCAGGCCCAGCGTGCGTTGGAGCCCTCCGCCTCCACTGAGTTCTTGGATCTGATCGATCGGTTTACGGCGGAAAATCCCGGATCCCGAGCCCAGGCTGCGCGGTGCGGACATCGTCGTCTCCCAACAGGTTGTGCCCTTCGGACTGGGTCACAGTCCGAAGGGCACCGTACTGGCAGACGGGCGATCGCACCTATCCGGCGACGGTGTCCTCGCTCACTTCGGCGGCGACACGAGCGGCGATCTTCGACGGCCGGGACGCGCCGGCGGAGAAGTAGGTGAGCAGCTCCGAGATCTCGACGGGGTCGTCCAGCTGCGGGCAGTGGCCCCAGTCCTCGCGCACCATCAGCCTGCTGTGCGGGACCAGTGCGTGCAGCTGCCGTCCGGATGCGGCGCTGACCAGCTTGTCCTTGCCACAGACCACCACCAGGAGCGGGACGCGGACCTCTTCGAGCCGGTACGCGTTCGCCAGCTCTTCGACGAGCTGCCTCGCCTGTTCGAGCCTGGTGGTGGTGGAGCGGTAGTCCGGGAACAGCGAGGTGAACCGGCGCACCTGGTCCGCGTCTGCGGCGGCTGAGTCGGCGTACAGGAGCCGGGGGACGACCTGCTCGGCGACGGCGCGCACGAGGAAGCCGGGGATCGGCAGCGGCAGGGCCGAGTACATCCGCAGCGGCAGCGGGTACCTGGCCACGGTGCGGATGAGCCAGCTGTCCACGAAACCGGGCGCGGCGATCGACACCACGCCGGCGACCGGCAGCCGGTGGTTCTCCGCGGCACGCAGGCTCATCGTGCCGCCGAGCGAGTTGCCGGCGAGGACCACCGTGCCGAGTACGGCCTGTTCCTTGACCACGGCCGCGGTGAACGCGTCCAGCTGCGGCAGCATCGGTCCCGGCCGCAGTGGCTGAGCGTCACCGAATCCGGGCAGATCGACCGCGACCGCCGGAACACCGGCGGCCGCGAGCAGCTCCAGGACGGGGCGCCAGGTGTCGGCGCTGTCGCAGTAGCCGTGCAGCAGCACCAGCCTCGGTGCGGTCGGCTTGACCTGCCCGCGTGCCGTGGCCCGCTTCCCGAGCATCCGCCGAGGGGTGCGGTCGGTGGATTCCACCGGCGGCGGCCCGACTTCGAGCACTCTGGTGCGGACACCGGCGTAGCGCCGGAACGAGACGCGGATCGGGTCGGTGTCGGTGGTGGTCCGGCCCCCCGGGTCCGCCGGTTCGGGCCGCTGCGATGCGGTCATGGTTCCAGGCTAACCGCGAGAGGTCGGATTTTGGTCGAACTTTGGTCGTAAGAAGCTCGCCAAGTCATAACGTTCTTGACACTTGACAAGACCGCGAAATGGCTGTTTGACCTGCGCGGAACGCGCGGACGTGCGTTTGTGTGCGCGCTTGATCCGGGCGAGGGGGGCGAACTCACCCCTCCGATCAATGCGTGAAGACCACCTTGCCAGAAGTTTCCCCGTCGAGCATGTTCTTAAACCCGGTTTCGGCTTCGGCGAACGGCAGTTCGGCGCCGATCTGCGGCCGGACCCCGGTGAGTTCCAGGTACGCGAGGAGATCGTTCAGTTCGTCCCTGGTCCCCATGGTCGAACCGGCGATGCGCAGTTGCAGAAAGAACACGCGCTGCAACTCCGCGTGAGCGTCCGGGCCGCTGGTCGAGCCCGAGACGACGATGATGCCGCCCGGCTTCAGCGACTTCACCGAGTGGGACCAGGTCGCCTTGCCGACGGTTTCGAAGACCGCGTCGACCCGCTCGGGCAGCCGCGCGCCGGACTCAAAGGTCTGATGTGCGCCCAGATTCTCGGCGAGCGCACGCTTCTCTTCACTACGTCCGGTGACCCAGACCCGGAAACCGGCCGCACGCCCGAGCTGGATCAGCGCGGTCGAGACACCGCCGGAGGCGCCTTGGACGAGCATCGTCTGTCCGGGCCGCAGCCCGGATTTCACGAACAGCATGCGGTACGCGGTCAGCCACGCCGTGCCCATGGTCGCGGCTTCCGCGAAGCTCAGGCCCGACGGCTTCGGAACGACATTGCGTGCAGGGACCACGACCTGCTCGGCGAAGGTGCCCTGGTACTTCTCGGTGAGCAGGGTGCGCTTCGGGTCGAGGGTGTCGTCGCCTTGCCAGCCCGGGGCGTTGATCACCGAATGGACGACGACCTCGGTGCCGTCGTCGAGGGTGCCCGCGCCGTCACAGCCCAGGATCATCGGGAACTGCTCGGGCTTGATGCCAACGCCGCGCAAAGTCCACAGGTCGTGCATGTTGAGGCTGGCGGCCTTGACGTTGACCCGCACCCAGCCTTCGGGGACCTCGGGTTCGGGTCGCTCGCCGATCACCAGCGAGTCCAGCGGCTTTTCGGCGTTGGGTTCGGAAGCGTAAACGGCGAACATGTCAGCAACCTACATGGCCTGACCGGTGGCGGCACCGGGTGCGCGCGTAGGCTCACAGTGTGTTCAACGGGCTTGCGGACTGGTGGGACGGCGTCGAACTGTGGCTCGCGCAGGCCCCGTTCCCCGTGCAGTTCGTGCTGGTCATGGCGGTCGTGGTGCCGCTGTGCCTGGTCGCGGCCTGGGTGCTCGACACGGTCTTCGGCAAGGTCGCCCGGCGCTTCGGCACCGCCCGCGATGCGAACGACCCCGACCGGCCGTCCTAAGCTGGCACACCATGTTCAACCGTAGGCGGATCACCGCCGCCCTGATCGGCCTGATCGTGCTGGTGCTCGCAGGCTGGTTCGTCAAGGACGGCATCAGCGGTGACGACACGAAGAGCGCTCCGGCGAGTTCGTCCGCTTCGGCCGCGCCGTCGGGCGACGCCGCGGCGAGCGGGGCGAAGGGCAAGGTCGCGGGCGAGGAATCCGGTCTCCCGGTCAAGCCGCTGACGAAGCTTCCTGCCCAGGCGTCCGACACCTGGAAGCTCATCCAGGCGGGCGGGCCGTACCCGTATCCGCGCAACGACGACGTCACCTTCCAGAACCGGGAGAAGGTCCTGCCCGCCAAGGGTTCCGGCTACTACCGGGAGTACACCGTCAAGACGCCGGGCAGCCCGGATCGCGGGGCGAGGCGGCTGGTGACCGGTGGTGGCAAGGAGCTGTACTACACCGAGGACCACTACAAGTCCTTCGTCGTCGTGGACCCCAGCCGATGAGCGCGGGCAAGGAAGCGGCGGACAAGGCGTTCGCCCGCGGCGCGTATCCGCACCTGCTCGACGGTGCGCGGACGGTCGACAAGGACTCGACGCTCGACGCGATCGCGGAGGCGCTGTCGTTCCCGGACTACTTCGGGAAGAACCTCGACGCGCTCTACGACTGCCTCACCGACCTGTCCTGGCTCCCGCCGGGCGAGCACGTTCTGATCTGGGCCGGTTCCTCGGGGCTTCGGGAGCGCGATCCCAAGGCGTATCTGGCCGTCCGCAGCGTGCTTTCCGACGCGCAGAGGGCGCTGGGCCCGTCCGGGGACCGGACGGACTCCCGGCGCCTCACCGTCGTCTTGCCCGACTAGGCCTCCGGGACCCAGTTCGGCTTGCGCTTCTGCGCGAAGGCTGTGATGCCCTCCTGGCCTTCTTCGCTCGCGAAGAATCCGGCGGACAGCTTGTTCATGGCCTCGAAGCCTTCGGCGGGGGTCGCCGGGCGCGGCTTGCTGAGCAGTTCCTTGGTCGCCGCGAGCGCCTTCGGGCCGCCGAGCGCGAGCGCCTTGACGTAGCGGGCGACCTCGTCGTCGAGCTCGTCGGCGGGGACGGCCGAGTTCAGCAGGCCGATCTCGACGGCGCGCTTCGCGTCGAAGGTGTCACCGGTCAGGAACAGCTCGTGCGCGGCGCGGGCGTTGAGCCGCGGCAGCACGGTGAGCGAGATGACGGCGGGTACGACGCCGATCCGCACCTCGGAGAAGGCGAAGGTCGCTTCGGGTACGGCGACGGCGATGTCGGTCGCGGCCACCATGCCGATCCCGCCGGCCCGGGCGGGGCCCGCGAGCCTCGCCACGACGGGCTTGGGGCTGGTCCACAGCTGCTCGAGGATCTTCGGGAACTCGTTCACGCCCTGGGCGCCCGCACCGGCGCCGCGGGCCTCCTTGAGGTCCATACCCGCGCAGAACACCGGACCGGTGTGGGTGAGCACGATGACCCGCACCGCGTCGTCCGCCTGTGCCTTGTCCAGCGATTCGCTCAGTTCGCGCCGCAGCTGGGCGGAGAGCGCGTTGCGGTTGTGCGGGGAGTCCAAGGTGATCGTGGCGGTGCCGCCCACCACGTCGTAGTGCACCAGTTCGTCAGCCATGCCCCACCTTCGCACGGGCGAAGTCGGGCCGGGCAGTGGCCTGCGCCACCATCGCAGGCGACGGTGGCGCAGGCACGGGTCAGCCGATCGTCGTCGTGGTGAACGTCGGGCTCGGGTTCGGGAAGCACGCCGTCGGGGCGGAGACGTCGAAACCGGCGCTGACCACGGCGGTGAACGTCAGGCCCGGATCGCTGTAGCTGGAACCGCCCAGTTTCGTCTCGATGGTGCCGGACGAGCCCGCGGTGAGATGCGCGGTCACGGTCGGCAGTTCGAACGTCGAGCCGCCCGCGATCGGACCGGGGAAGCTCAGCGTCGCGACGCTGCCGGAGACGGTGATCTTCGGCGGGGTCGAACCGATGCCGGAGCCGCCGGCGAGGTCGGCGCCCACCCAGGTCGAGTTCGCCGGGATCGGGATCTTCAGGGAGAAGTCCTTGATGTTCTTGACCTGGTAGCCGCTGACCTCGGCCGGGACGGTGTTGGGCGCCGGGTCGATGACGACGTCGAGCGCGGCGCCGGGGGCGACCGTCGCCGGGGCGGTGACGTCCGCGTCCTGGTTCAGCTTGAGGTACTTGTTGCCGACGAGCGGAGGCTTGGCCTCGCAGTCGAAGACGACGGTGGTCGCCGCCGAAGCCGGCGCGGCCAGACCGGCGATCGGGACGAGTACGGCCGAAGCGCAGACGAGGGCACGGATGGCAGCCTTCATGTTCCACCTACCTGGGGGTTCGATGGGGAGAGAGGGAGCTGCGCAGCGATTAGAGAGTTACCGGCAAGTTAAGTAACTCGTCAAGAAATCTCCGTTCCCATACGCGGGGTGTCACGGAACTGGGAACGGAACCCACCGAAAATCGGTATCAAGCGCCCGTACGGGACGGGTCGTGCTACTCAGGCGGCGAGCCGGGCGGCGGCGACGTCGTAGCGGTCCAGGACGAGCCCGGCGATCCGCGGATCCGGCCCCAGCGGCCCGGCGACGATCACCGACGGGTCGGCTTCGCGGGCCAGGCGCGCGATCCGGTCCGGCAGCAGTCCCGGTGCGAGGAACCAGCCCGCGACCGCGAGCCGCCGGGCGCCGTTGAGCCGCAAACGCGCGATGGCGGCGGGCATGTCCGGCTGCGCGGCGCTGGCGAAGGCGGGGGTCGCGAGCAGCCCGCGACGCAGATGCCAGCGAGTGGTGATCCCGGCGACGGCGTCGTTCGCCGCCACGTTCGACGAGCCGACGCCGGCCAGCAGGACACCGAGCTCCGGGTCGTCGAGATCGGCGCCCGCCTCGGTGAGCCGGTCCAGCGCGACCGTCTCGATCAGCGGGTCGATGCCCAGCACCGCGGAAACCCGCACGTCGAGGCCCGGGCACTCGGCGGTCACTTCGGCGACGAGCGCGGGCAGGTCGACCCGGGCGTGGTAGGCCACGCCGAGCAGCAGGGGCACCACGACGACCTCGCGGTGTCCCTCGGCGTACAGGCCGCGGAGGGCGTCCGTGAGCAACGGCTCCGAAAGATCCAAAAAGGACTCGCGGATGTCGAGTTCGGGTGCCAGCCCACGGGAGACGTCGAGCAGGGCGCGGATGGTCGCGGCGGACCGCGGATCGCGGCTGCCGTGGGCGACGGCGAGGAGCGGTGGGGTCATGCGAACCTTTCGCCGACGAGTCCGGCCGCCAGTGTATCGCCGTCCTTCGGATCGATGACCAGGAACGCGCCGGTCCGGGGGCTGACGCCGTAGTCGTCGACGCCGATCTCCTCGGCCAGCCGGAGCGTGACCCGGCCGATGTCGTTGAGCTCCAGCGTGGCCGGATCGTCCACACTGGACAACGTCTGTTCGTCGAAGCGGGCGTGGAGTTCGCCGACCAGGGCCTGCACCGTCCGCGTTCCGTGCTTCACCAGTACCCGCGCACCCGGCTTCAGCGGTTTCGCCGAGAGCCAGCACAGAGTCGCGGTGATCTCGTCGGTCACCGTCGGCTGCCGATCGGCGGCGGCGATCAGGTCGCCGCGCGAGATGTCGACGTCGTCGGTGAGCAGCAGGGTCACCGAGGTACCCGCGCCGGCTTCCGCGAGCGGCCCGTCGGCGGTGTCGATGGCCTCCACGCGGCTGCGGATTCCTTGCGGGAGCACGACGATCTCGTCGCCCGGCCGGACGGTGCCGGCCGCGATCTGCCCGGCGTACCCGCGGTAGTCGGGATGATCGGCCGTGCGTGGCCGGATCACGTACTGCACCGGGAAACGGAACGCCGAATCGTGCGGATCCGGCGCCACCGGCACGGTTTCCAGGTGCTCCAGCAGGGTCGGGCCCGAGTACCACGGGGTCTTGTCCGACTTCTCCGCCACGTTGTCGCCCACCAGCGCCGAAACCGGCACCGCGAGCACGGAACCCCGTTCGTAGCCCAGGGACGCGGCGTGCTCGGCGAACTCCTCGGCGATCACGGTGAACGTCGCTTCGTCGTAGCCGACGAGGTCGATCTTGTTCACCGCCAGCACCAGGTTCGGGACGCCGAGGAGCGCGAGCACCGCGGCGTGGCGGCGGGTCTGCTCGATGACACCCTTGCGCGCGTCGACCAGCAGCACGGCCAGCTGCGCGGTGGACGCCCCGGTGACCGTGTTCCGCGTGTACTGCACGTGACCCGGCGTGTCCGCGAGCACGAAACTGCGCTTCGGCGTCGCGAAGTACCGGTACGCCACGTCGATCGTGATGCCCTGCTCGCGTTCCGAGCGCAGGCCGTCCACGAGCAGCGAGAGGTCCGGAGTGGACAGTCCTTTGTCGACACTGGCGCGGGTGACCGCGTCCAGCTGGTCGGCGAGGACGGATTTGGTGTCGTACAGGAGCCGCCCGACCAGGGTCGACTTCCCGTCGTCCACACTGCCCGCGGTCGCGAGCCTGAGGAGGCTGGACATCAGAAGTACCCTTCCCGCTTGCGGTCTTCCATCGCCGCCTCCGACATCCGGTCGTCGGCGCGGGTGGCGCCGCGTTCGGTGAGCCGGGAGGCCGAGACCTCGGCGATGACCTCGTCCACCGTGGCGGCGGTCGATTCGATGGCGCCCGTGCACGAACCGTCGCCGACGGTCCGGTACCGCACGGTCAGTTCCCGGACGACCTCGTCCGGCCGCGGGCCGCCCCACGGGCCTTCGGCCAGCCACATGCCGTCGCGCTGGTAGACCTCGCGCCGGTGCGCGTAGTAGATCGACGGCAGCTCGACCTTCTCCCGCGCGATGTAGTTCCAGACGTCCGCCTCGGTCCAGTTGGACAGCGGGAACACGCGGACCTGCTCGCCGGGGCGGTGCCGCCCGTTGTAGAGGTTCCACAGTTCCGGACGCTGCCGTCGCGGCTCCCACTGGCCGAAAGCGTTGCGCAGGCTGAAGATCCGCTCCTTGGCGCGGGCGCGTTCCTCGTCGCGGCGCCCGCCGCCGAAGACCGCGTCGAACTTGTTCTCGGCGATCGTGTCGAGCAGCGGCGTGGTCTGCAGCGGGTTGCGCATCCCGTCGGCGCGCTCTTCGAGCCTGCCGTCGTCTATCCAGTCCTGGACCTTCGCCACGACCAGCCGGAGCCCGTGCTGCTCGACGACGCGATCACGGAAGTCGATGACCTCGTCGAAGTTGTGCCCGGTGTCCACGTGCAGCAACGGGAACGGCACCGGGGCGGGCCAGAAGGCCTTGATCGCCAGGTGCAGCAGGAGCGTGGAGTCCTTGCCGCCGGAGAAGAGGATCACCGGCCGGTCGAACTCACCCGCCACCTCGCGGAAGATGTGGATGGCCTCGGATTCCAGCGCCGCCAGGTTGTCTTGGGCGGCGTCTGTGGCCGGTTCGAGCGTGGTCATTTCGTCCCTTCTCACCCGTGCAGGCCGCATTCGGTCTTGCCCTGCCCGGCCCAGCGGCCGCTGCGCGGGTCCTGACCCGGAGCGACCTTCGCGGTGCACGGCGCGCAGCCGATCGACAGATAGCCGATGGACACCAACGGGTTCTCGAGGATCCCGTGTTCGCTGATGTAGCCGTTGAACTCGTCGTCGGACCACGGCGCGATCGGGTTGATCTTCACCAGCCCGTTGCGGTCGTCCCAGGTGACGATGGGGGTGTTCGCGCGGGTCGGCGCGTCGACGCGGCGGACGCCGGTCACCCACGCCGAGTACTTCGCGAGCGTCTTCCGCAGCGGTACCACCTTGCGCAGGTGGCAGCACTGGTTCGGGTCGCGCTCGTGCAGTTTCGGGCCGTACTCCGCGTCCTGCTCGGCGACGCTCTGTTCGGCTTCGGCGTTGACGATCCGCACGCCCGGGTACACCGCCTGCACCGCGTCACGGGTGCCGATGGTCTCCGGGAAGTGGTAGCCGGTCTGCAGGAACAGCACGTCGACGTCGGGTTTGACCTGGGTGGCCAGATCGATCAGGACGGCGTCCTGCATGTTCGACGCGACGATGAAGTCGTCGCCGAAGGTCTCCGCGGTCCAGCGCAGGGCTTCGGTCGCGGTCGCCTCCGCGAGCTCCTTCGAGGCCCGTTCGGCGAGCGTCTTGTAGTCGGCAGTGGCGGTCATCCTTGCGACACCTCCGGAAAGGACAGTCCGAGGAACTTCACGGTGAAGACCCGGCGGCAGCCCGCGCACAGCCACGAGCCGCCTTCCTCCGGCCGGAGGTCTTCATCGCCACAGAAAGGGCAGTAGTACGGGGTCGCGCGTTCGGTCATTGCAAGACGCCTTCGTCGGCCCGCAGGACCCACTGGGCGAACCGTTCGCCGGGTTCGCGGCCGGCGAGGTACGCCCGCACGACCCGCTCGACGTACGCGGTCAGCTCCGCCGCGGTCACCTTGTGCCCGCGCAGTTTCCGGCCGAATCCGGCGTCCAGGCCGAGCCCGCCGCCGAGGTGCACCTGGAAGCCTTCGACCTGCTTGCCGTCCTCGTCGGTGACGATCTGGCCCTTGAGCCCGATGTCGGCGGTCTGCACCCGGGCACAGGAGTTGGGGCAGCCGTTGAGGTGCACGGTCACCGGGTTCTCGATCTCGGCCTGGATGTCGGCGAGGCGCTTCTCCAGGTCGGTGACCAGTTCGATCGCGCGGGCCTTCGTTTCGACGATCGCGAGCTTGCAGAACTCCAGGCCGGTGCAGGCCATGATGCCGCGCCGCCACGGCGAGGGCTCGGTCTGCAGGCCGAGGTCGGCCAGTTCGGTCTTCAGCCCGTTCACCTCGGCCTCGGGGACGTCGAGGACCACGAGCTTCTGGTGCGGGGTGAGCCGGACGCGGTTCGACCCGGCCCGCTCGGCGGCCTTGGCGACCGCCAGCAAAGTGGCGCCGGAGACGCGGCCCGCGACCGGCGCGGCGCCGACGTAGAACCGGCCGTCGATCTGCGGGTGCACGCCGACGTGGTCGATCTGGGTGGCGGGCACCTCGGGCGCCGGGCCGTCGGTCAGCTTGCGCTTGAGGTACTCGTCTTCCAGCACCTGACGGAATTTCGCGGCGCCCCAGTCCTTCACCAGGAACTTGATCCGCGCACGGGCGCGGAGCCGCCGGTAGCCGTAGTCGCGGAAGACACTGATCACGCCTTCCCAGACGTCCGGGACCTCGTCGAGCGAGACCCAGGCGCCGAGGCGCTGCCCGATCATCGGGTTGGTGGACAGGCCGCCGCCGACCCAGACGTCGAAGCCGGGGCCGTGTTCCGGGTGGTTCACGCCCACGAAGGCGACGTCGTTGATCTCGTGCGCGACGTCCTGCTGCCCGGAGACCGCGGTCTTGAACTTGCGCGGCAGGTTCGAGTAGCGCGGGTCGCCGATGTAGCGGCGTTTGATCTCGTCGATCGCGGGGGTGCCATCGATGATCTCGTCGGCGGCGATACCGGCGACGGGGGAGCCGAGGATGACACGCGGGCTGTCGCCGCACGCCTCCATCGTGGTCATCCCGGCCTTCTCGAGCTTCGCCCAGATCGTCGGGACGTCCTCGATCTGGATCCAGTGGTACTGGATGTTCTGCCGGTCGGTGATGTCGGCGGTGTCGCGTGCGTGGGTCTGCGAGATCTCGGCGAGCACGGCCAGCTGCTCGGTGGTCAGCGCGCCGCCGTCGAGCCGCACCCGCAGCATGAAGTAGCGGTCGTCGAGCTCTTCGGGCTCCAGCGTCGCGGTGCGGCCGCCGTCGATCCCCGGCTTGCGCTGGGTGTAGAGACCGAACCAGCGGAACCGGCCGCGCAGGTCACCCGGGTCGATCGAATCGAAGCCGCCGCGGGCGTAGATGTTCTCGATCCGCGCCCGGACGTTGAGCGGGTTGTCGTCCTTCTTGGACCGTTCGTTGGGGTTCAACGGCTCGCGATACCCCAGTGCCCACTGTCCCTCGCCCCGTTTCTGTTTGACCCGGGGCGTGCGGGCAGGGGTCTCGCGCGTGGGCGACGACATGGGAGTCCTCCGGCTGATCGTGGTGGTGGCGGGGAGTCAGCGGTTCGTCGCACAGAGCGCGCTCGCCACACGACGGAGGTCCACGTGGCGGCGGGCCACGAGGCTGATTCCGGCGCGGGTCATTCATTCAGCGTGCCACGCGCCCACTATGTGGTCTAGGCCGGTCCGAATACTGGGAACAGCGTCCGAACTCCACGGTTTTCGCTGGTCAAGGGCATGCTTCGCGGGTCAAGCCCGGGTTCGCGGCCGGGCATTGTGACGCAGAACGCGCACGACTCAAGAGGGCAGGACGCGGTCCACGATGATCCGGATGACCTCCTCGTCGGTGACGTCCGCGAGCACCTCCGGAAGGGTGAGCCGTTCGACGGTGAGCCCGGTCAGTGCGAGGTACATCAGCAGTACTTCGGCGCGCCCGCCCGGCATGCCCGCCGCGACGTGCCAGTCGACGCTCATGTCGATGCCTTCGCGGACGGTCTTGGACAACTCGGCCGCGAGATCCGGGCGGCGGGTGGCTTCGAGGCGGAGTTCGAGCAAGGCGAGATAAGGCTCCCGGTGGCCGGTCAGCCGCCCCATGAGCTCGCCGAGCAGGACGCCGACCCGGTCGTGGGACGGCGACTCGGCCTGCGGGTTCGCCATCACCTCGGCCGGCGCCGACAGTCGCTCCTGCACGCGGACGCCGACCTCCCCGAGCAACTGGTCCCGGTTGCGGAAGTAGTTGGACGTCGTACCCGGCGGCACGTCCGCCTCGACGTCCACGGCGCGGTACGTGAGCCCGCGTGCGCCTTCGCGGGCGAGGACGGTGATGGCGGCGTCGGTGAGCGCGGTCCGGCGCTCCGGGTTCTGTCGCATCGGGACATTCTCCTTGCTTCGGTCAAACCACTATGTCTATAGTACTACGCATCAAGTGGTTCAACCTGGGAGGAACACCAGATGCAACTCAACGGTTTCGGCGCCTGCGTGGTCGTCGAGGACATCGCCGAGACCACCGCCTGGTGGAAGCGGCACCTGCAGCTGACGGTGACGATCGAGCTGGACTGGTTCTCCAGCCTCAACGTCGGAGTGCCGGGCTATGAGATGAGCTTCGTGAAGCGCGGGCACGAGTCCACGCCGGAGCCTTGGCGGGCGCAGGAGCCCGCCGGGTCGATGGTCGGCCTCATGGTCGCCGACGCTGCGGCCGAGTACGAAAGGCTGCGCGAGGAGGGGGTCAAGATCGTGACGGAACTCGTGGACGAGGAGTTCGGCCAGCGGCACTTCTACATCGAGGACCTGAACGGCTTCCTGATCGACATCATCGAGGCCATCCCGCCGTCCGCGGAGTGGCTGGCCGCTAACGGGTTGGCGTAGTACCGCTTCGGGTGAGTGAGGCCGCGCGGGGCCGCCGTCGCCGCTAGCTTCGGTCTCCGATCCACAGAGGACGGAGGAGTTGCGCATGCGCCGATGGGTGGTCGCCGCGATGGTGCTGGCGTCCCTGCTGATCCCGGGTACCGCTTCCGGGGCTCAGCAGGGCTGCAGGCTGGTCTCGCCCGAGGAAGGGGCGGTACTGCACAAGGGCGACTCGTACCGGTTCGAGGCGGTCGGCTGTTCGCCGGGCGTCCGGGGACATCTGGCCCATACCGTGCTGGTCGAGGTCGCCATGAGCCGCGATGCCGTCGTGGACGAGCAGGGCGACTGGTCGGTCGACCACGTGGTCAACGACTACTCGCTGAACATGGAGATCCTCGTCTGGGTGCGCTTCGACGACGGCACCCGTTCGACCTCGGTCAAGGTGCGCATCGCCGACCGATGACGCGTTCCGTGAAGGCCTCTTTCCCCCGGGAAGGAGGCCTTCACGGCGTGGGGGACACTGGGGTGTGCCCGCGTTGCTGCCCGAAACCACCACGCCCGTCGAATCCGCGCTCCCCGAGAGCGCGCTGGAAGGGCTCGGCACGCGACCGTTCGGCGTCTACGTGCACGTCCCGTTCTGCGCGACCCGGTGCGGCTACTGCGACTTCAACACCTACACCGCCGGAGAGCTGGACAGCGGTTCGTCGCCGCAGTCGTGGCTCGAAGGCCTCAAGCGCGAGTTCGACCTGGCCGCGCGCGTGCTGAAGGCGCCGCCCGCGGTCGACACCGTCTTCGTCGGCGGCGGCACCCCGTCCCTGCTCGGCGCCGACGGGCTCCGAAGCGTTCTCGACGCCGTTCGTGAGACCTTCGGGCTCGCGCCGGGCGCGGAGGTGACGACCGAGTCCAATCCGGAGTCCACGTCGTCCGAGTTCTTCGCGGGCATCCGCGACGCCGGATACAACCGGATCTCGCTCGGCATGCAGTCGGCCGCGCAGCACGTGCTGAAGATCCTCGACCGGGTGCACACCGCGGGCCGTCCGGTCGCGGCCGCCGAGGAGGCGCGCGCCGCCGGATTCGACCACGTCAACCTCGACGTCATCTACGGCACGCCGGGGGAGCGGACCGAGGATCTCCAGGCGTCGCTGGACGCGGTGCTGGCCGCCGGTGTCGACCACGTTTCGGCGTACGCGCTGATCGTCGAGGAGGGCACCGCGCTCGCCCGCCGCATCCGCCGCGGCGAACTGCCCGCCCCGGACGACGACGTACTGGCCGCCGACTACGAGATGATCGACCGCGTCCTCGCCTCGGCGGGGTTGCGCTGGTACGAGGTGTCCAACTGGGCGACCTCGGAGGAGGCCCGCTGCCGGCACAACATCGGGTACTGGCGCGGCGGGGACTGGTGGGGTGCCGGGCCGGGCGCGCACAGCCACGTCGGCGGCGTGCGCTGGTGGAACGTCAAGCATCCGGCCCGCTACGCCGCGTCCCTCGCGGCCGGGGAGTCGCCTGCCGCCGGCCGCGAACTGCTGACCGACGAGGACCGGCATCTGGAACGCGTGATGCTGGAACTCCGGCTGTCCGAAGGACTTCCGCTCGACGCGCTCGACGACGACGGCCGGGCCGAAGCCCGCGCCGCCGCCGCCGAGGGATTGCTGGAACAGTCCGCTTTGGACGGTCAGGGCCGGGCGGTGCTGACCGACCGGGGCCGGTTGCTGGCCGACGGCCTGGTGCGACGGCTCACCTGAGCCAGACGCCGTCCTGTCGCCGTGGTGGAGCCGACGTCGGCGAGCGGGGAGGATTCGGGACGGAGAGCGTCCGCTGTCATCGAACGCCGCAACCGGCGCTCCTTTTCAGCGCCCTCCACACGTCGAGTTCGCCCTGTTCGGCGAGGGGTAGGCCCGAAGGCCGGCTGATCGCCCGGTGCGATGGCTCCTTTCGCCGCATCAGACGCGACGAAGGGAGCCTTCAGCCCACGCACGGCAGGTATTTTCACGCTCGCTTTGACCTGACGAACAAGCTGCGGTCGACCCACCGGCCCACCGGAAGCGCCACCACGACCGCCGCCAGCGCCAGGTGCACCAGCATGAACAGCACCGCGACCGGCACGCTCGGCGGCCCGCCGAGGAACACGATCATATGCGAAGCCCATTTGAGCTCGGTCGGTTTCGTCCCGGCGGCCCAGACGTCGTTGAGCGCCCAGAACGTCAGGTCGTTCGCACCCGAGATCACCACGAGGATCGCCGCGACCCCGGTCTTGAGCACGTTCGCCGTCCGGCCGCCGCCCAGCCGGTACGCCATCAGCCCGAACAGGACGATGAACGTCACGATGAACAGCTCGAACTGGTACACCGGCTGGAAGGCGTCGTCGTCGGTGGCGGCGTTCCTGGCGAACGCCTGGATCCGCATGATCAGCTCGGTGTCCAAATAGGACATGTAGACGAACACGGCGAGCACGATCAGCGCCGGACCCCATTTGGTGCGGGGGAACAGCGCCACCGTGGCGACAGCGAAGACGAACGGGCACAGCTTGAACGCCCAGTCCGCGACGTTGTCCAGCGTCTGGTCCGGCGGCAGGATCACCATGATCAGCAGCGTGGTCACCACGGCCGGGACGGCGGCCACCAGCCACAGCCATTTGCGCCGCCGGTAGAGCGCGGGGATCCAGCCGTCCGTTTCGGGCAGGGTGGCGGTCACAGGTCGTCCTTCTCTGCCCAGAACGGCCCGAGGGCGAGGGCGTCGACGTCGGTCTTCAGATAGCAGGCGACCGCGTCGGCCGGGCTGGCGACGATCGGTTCGTTGTTGTCGTTGAACGAGGTGTTGACCACCATCGGCACGCCGGTGAGCTTCTCGAACTCGCTGATCATCCGGTAGTACAGCGGGTTGTCCGTCTCGGTCACCGTCTGCACGCGGGCGGTCCCGTCGACGTGGGTGATGGCCGGGACCACGTCGCGTTTGTCCGGCAGGACGTCGAACACCAGCAGCATGACCGGCGACGGGTAGTCGCTGACGAACCAGTCGCCCGCGCGTTCCGCCAGGCACGACGGCGCGAACGGCCGGAACGCCTCACGGTGCTTGACCTTCTCGTTCATCCGCGTCTTCGAGTCGGGGTCGCGCGGGTCGGCCACCAGCGAGCGGTTGCCGAGCGCGCGCGGCCCGCACTCCATCCGGCCCTGCACCCAGCCGATGATCTTGCCCTCGGAGATCTTCTTCGCCGTGTGCGCGGCGATGTCGTCGACCTTGGTGTAGCGGACCCCGGCGTCCTGCAGCGCGAGCTCCATCTCCGCCTCGGTGTAGTCCGGGCCGGTGTAGGTGTAGCCGTCGCGAGGACGCGGCTTGCCGTACTTGCCGACCGACACCTCCAGCGCCGAACCGAGCGCGCAGCCGTCGTCGGCGGCCGCGGGCTGGGCGAAGAAGTCCTCGAACGGGGTCTCCAGCAGGATCCGGCCGTTCATCACGCTGTTCAGCGCGACCCCGCCCGCGACGGACAGCCGCCGCGATCCGGTCTCGCGCTGCAGCCAGCGCGCGATGTGCAGCCCGGCCTCCTCCAGGGTGACCTGCAGGGCGTAGGCGATGTCGCAGTAGTGCTGCGGCACCGGGTTCTCCGCGGTGACCCGGGTCTTGGGCCGTGCCGGGCCGAACAGATCGGTGAACTTCTTCGACATCACGTGCTTGCCGGTGCGGTGATGGCCGAAAAAGCTCAGTTCGAGCTCGTACCCGCCGTCGTCGTCCAGGTGGATCAGCTGCTTGAACGCGTCGACGTAGGTGTCGTTGCCGAGCGGCGCCAGCCCCATGATCTTGCCCTCGTCACGGGTGGGGTAGAAGCCCAGATAACCGGTGACGCCCGCGTACATCGCGCCGAGCGAGTGCGGGAACTTGATCCGCCGGATGTCGATGATCCGGTTTCCCTTGCCGTGGCCCAGATAGGTCGCGGTGCCGTCGCTGCCGATGCCGTCGAAGGTGAGCACCGCCGACTCTTCCCACGGCGAGATGAAGTAGCCGCTGGCGGCGTGCGCCTTGTGGTGGTCGACCAGATGCGTCTTGAACTTCGTCGGGCCGGTCCAGCCCACGGCCTCCTTCACGTCGCGTTCGAGGGTGAAGGACCGCTTGATGTGCGCGAGCACCGCGCCGCCGACGTGGTAGTCGTCGACCCCTTTGCCGCCACCGGTCTTGAACGTCTCCACCATGCCCGCCGACGAGCCGCCCTCGTCGCCGTTCTGGTTGCGGAACACCTCCAACGTTCCCGGGAAGTACTTCGCGAACACCTTCGCCGCGTGGATGCCTTCGCGCCAGCGCTGCCAGTAGTAGGCGACGTGGTCGACGTCGGCGAGGGTGATCCCGCCGCGTTCCAGGCAGAACTTGATCGCCTCGGCGGGGAAGTCCCCGTCGTGCTTCTTGCGGGTGAAGCGTTCTTCTTCGGCGAACGCGATGATCTCGCCGTCGCGCACCAGCGCGGCCGCCGAGTCGTGGACCCTGCTGATTCCCAGTACGTACATGTTCCTTCTCCAGTGCGGACGTTCAGAGTTCGGGGTGGTGGCGGCGCAGCAGCCGCCGGAGGACGGTGGCCCGGACGCCGATGCCGACGACGAGGGCGGCGAATCCGCCGACCTGCCCCATCGCCGGGACGAGCGCGGCGGCGGCCGCCGGAGTCGCGATCAGCCCGGCGATCGAGGCCGACGCCGTGAGCGTGAGGACCTTGCTGTTGGTGTTCTCGATCAGGAAACCCGCGTAGAGCTGGACGGCGAACAACACCGTTTCAGCCAGGACGAAGACGCCGAGGACGACGTACGCGCCGGCGGTGTCTTCGGCGGTCAGCACCGCGCGGGCCGCCGGGATCGCGAGGGCGGCCCCCACCAAGACGAGGAACGCGAGCGCACCCCGTTCGACCAGTTTCAGCAGGTCGACCGCGCGAGCCCGGCCCGCCGCCGCCCCGCCACCGCGCAGCCGCGCCGAAATCGCCGGCTGGTGCACCCGGAGCTGATAGAACAGCAGCGAGCAGAACGCACTACTGGCCAGCAAGGCGACGTAGAACGGTCCACTGTCGACGGTCCGCCCGGTCAGTGCCAGCACACCGAACACCGTCGACGTCGCGAGGACGTCCAGCACCTCGGTCATCCCGAGCAGCACGGTGGTCCGGCCGAAGGCGGGTAGGAGCCGGTGCCCGTCGATCCTTTCCACCCGCAGCCACTTCCTCGGCAGCAGCGCCGCGGAGAAGCCGAGGATGAGCAGGATCCCGCCGAGCAGCAGGCCGAGATGCGTCAACGGCGACCAGCGGATGAACCAGGTGCCCACCGTCACCGCGCCGACCACCAGCGCGCCCGCGGTGAACGCCAAAGCATCCAAAGTGGACTTACCGGTGAAGCGGTGCAGGCCAGAGACGGTCATCAGCAGACCGCCGGAGATCGACCAGCCCGCGGCCGTCAGGTACAGCGCGGCGTCCGAGTCCGGCGCCACGAGCAGCGCGACGGCCATCGCCGCCACTACCACCAGCACCGGGACGACGGCGACGCGGACGGCCAGCGCCGCGACCGCGTCCCGCGTCATCCTCAAGCGCGGCAAGCACTTCAACGCCGACTTCTCCGCCGCCGACGGCACGAAGTTGAGCCACGTCATCAGCCCGAGCGCGGTGGCGAACCGGCCGTAGTCGTGCGCGCCCCAGGCGGTGACCAGCACCAGGCCCATCGCCTGGATCGCCAGCCGGAACACGCCGCGACCGGCGAGCAGCCGGAGCATCATCGACGGCTTCGGCGCCGCGATCGAGGCGGTGCCGGCGCCGGTGAGCGAAGTGCCGGTCAAGGGAGCGGTACCGCCGCACCCTGCTCGTCGAGCAGGAACTTCAGCGTGCCGCGCAATTCGTCCTCCGCCGCGAGCACGTCGGGCACCGTCGGCGCCGAAAGCACGGCGTAGCCCATCTTGTAGCCGGCCTGCTCATACGGTTTGACGTAGGAGTCCTCTTCCGCGAACAGTTCCAGGTTGTGCACCGCGGGCATGGCGCGGACCTCGTCGACGCCTTCGATGCGCACGATCCGGCCGCCGCGGTCGGAGGCGAGGATGTGGATGAGCGTCGGCCGCGGGTCGCGCGGGGACAGCACGACCTCGTCGCCGGTCGCGGCGGCGATCCCGGCGGCGATCAGATCGACGCCGGTGCTGTGCTCGATCGCTTCGGCGAGGCCGTTCCCGCCCATTCGGGCGCCCATCTCGATCAGGTAGAACTTCCCGTCCCGGCCGAGGACGGCGTCGAGGGTGAGCGGCCCGGTGCGGTAGCCGAGTTCGGCGCACAACGCGGTCAGCATCACCGGCAGCGCGCGGTCGACCACCGGCGGCAACCCGGCGGGCAGCAGATGCGACGCCGTCACGAAGAACGGCGGCGGCGTCAGCGTGCGCCGGGTGACCGCGTGGAACACGATCCGGCCGTCGACCGCGAGTGCTTCGATCGTGTAGTGCGAGCCGTCGAGGTGCTCCTCGACGACCAGCTTGCCGGACGGCGAGAACGCGAGGGAGTCGGAGAACGCGGTGGTGAGACCGCCGGGGCTCGCGCACGAGATGACACCTCGGCTCCCGGAGGAGTCGACCGGTTTCACCAGCGTCGGGAACCGCAGCTGCTGCGCGGCGAGCGCGAGGTCCGGGCCGGGCTTCCCGCCGACGCTGCGATAGGTCGGCAGACGCAGCCTGTCGCAGAGTTCACGGAAGACCGACTTGTCGACGGACGCGGCGACGGCGGCCTCGGGCAACGGGTCGGGCAGGTTCCAGTGCCGGGTGAGCCAGGCGAGCGCGGGCAGCCCGACGTCGCTGGCCGGGCAGAGCACCCCGGCGATGTCGTCCCGCCCGTCGAGCGCCGCCGCGATCTGTTCCGGCGCGCGGACGCTGACCTGGACGAACTCGTCGGCCAGCGCCACCGCGGGCGCGCTCGCGCGGACATCCACGCAGATGGTGCGGAAACCGAGCTCCCGTGCCCGGTGGTACGTGCTGACCGAACCGTCGGCGCCGCCCAGGATCACCAGGCTCCGTACCACCGCCGTGTCTTCGGTGTTCTTCACTCCCGCTTGCCTTTCCCCAGGATGGATCTCGGCCATGGCCGAGGCGTAGAGCCGGTCGTCCTCGTCGACCGGGAAGTTGGCTTCCCTGATGTAGAACTGCCGTGGCCGCGCCTGCCCCGCGCCGACCACGACCAGGTAGCGGACGGACAACGCGAGCACGGTCAGCAGCACGGAGAACATGACGAACGTCAGCGTCGACGCGGCGGTCAGCCCGAGAAGCCCGGTGGCGGCCGCGATCCCGGCGAGCACCGAGATCACCGCGGTCAGCACCGCCGTGGTCGAAGCCATCGTCGTCAGCCGCCGGGTGAAGCCGACGAACAACTCGATGGCGTGCGAGGAAAGGAAACCGAAGCCCACTTTGGACTCGCCGCGTTCGCGGGCCCGATGTGCCACGTGGACGGTGGTGTAGCGGCTGGTCAGCCTCGGCACGGTGGCGAGGAAGTACGGGGTGCCCAGCCGGAGATCGACGATCTTGCGCGCGAGCTCCGTGCGCACCAGGCGGAACGCCGTCGCGCCGGGCGGGATCTCGATGCGCAGGACGCGCCGGCCGAGGAAATGGAAGGCGGCGGTACCCCAGCGTCTTAGTAAGGGGTCTTGCCTATTGGTGCGAACACCGAAAACGGCGTCGTTGCCCGCCTCGGCCGCGATGATCAATTTCTCCACCTCGGACGCCGGGAACTGTTGATCGGCGTCCATGTGCAGTAACCAGGGTTTTCCCGCGTACCGATAACCGGCGGAAAAAGCCGCTTCGAACCCGTAGTTCCGGGTGAAGGACAGGTATCGGACCCGGGGGTCGGTGTGCGCCAGCGCGCGGATGACGTCCAGCGTCCCGTCGGTGCTGCCATCGTCCACATAGAGCAGTTCGAGTGGGAGATTCCCCAACTCGGCGACGATCTCCTGGTACGACGGCTCGACGTTGTCGACTTCGTTGAAGCACGGGACGACTACGGTGAGTCCACTTTCCGCAGGGCCGGGGGTCGACCAGCTCATCTGTCGAATCCCTGCGGTGAGTACGCTAATGTGTTCGTAGCGTCACGCGTTGTGTTTTCACGGTTCATGAGTCCCCTTGGCCCCAGGTGTCCGGCAGGTCGTGCCGGCTCGAAAGTTCCCGTGTTATAGGCAGACTCGCTTTGTTCCCGCTAGCGGAATCCGCAAGTTCGTCCTTTCAGCTCAGTCGAAAAGGTGGGAAGTCGGCCGAAAACCGGATGAACCCGGCGCGGGGTATTCCCAAACCGGCGTCGATGACGCAGGCTTGCGCGCCATGTGGACTGTGGGGGTGAGTGCTGCCTGGCGGGCTGCCTATCGGCGGTCCGTGCGGTCGGCCTTCGCGACGGTGCCGTTCTACCGGGAACGCTGGGCTCTCGACGGCAGAACGGATCCCGTGCTGGTGCCGGGGCGCACCGGGACGGATTCCGGCGCGGCGCCACTGGCCGAGGCGGTGCACAAGATCGTCGACCTGGTCCCGCTCGCCGGTGGCGCGCAACGGATCGAGCCGAGCCGGGGCCTGGGTCCCGTGCTGCGTAAGGCACGTTCGGTGAGCGGGGACGCACTGGTCGTCGTGCTCGGCGGGGACGGGGTGCGGCCACCGTCGGACCTGCCGCGCGGGGTCCGGTGCTGTGTGGTGGATCCCGACGTCCCGGGGCCCAGTGTGCTGGCCGAACTGTCCTCCGCGCTGCGCCGCGGCCGTCGCGTGCTCGCGGTCGGCGACGACAAGCAGCTGGCCGTCTTCGCCGCGGCCTTGCCCGAAGACCGTGCGTACCGGGTCGAATCCGTACCGCGACGGGAACTGGACACAATGGACTCCGGCCCGTACGGGGTGCTCCACGATCCGGCGCTGGGTTACCTGGGCGCGATCGAGGAATGCGGCCGCTGGCACCTCGACTGGCCCCGTGTCTACGCGCGCCCGACGACGGGCGGACTCGCGTTCACCCTGCTGCGCCAGGATTCCCCGCGGTTCGTGGACGTGCTCCCGGCCGGTGGCGTCCGCGGTGAGATCGCGCCGTGCCCGCGACACGGGACGCCGGTCGTGCTCACGTGATGGGGACGACGAAGGTGGCGGCGAGAAGCACCGTGTTCGAGGTCGACGTGCTCGATCCGAGGACCGCGGCCGAACCCGAAGGCTGGAGTGGCTTCCGGCGGCGGGCGAAGTTGTGGCCGGTCTGGGAGTACGACGTCCTGCGCCGGGAAGCCTGGATGGCGAAGAATCCCGCGGTGCTCGCGGTGCTCCGCCGGAACGGGACGATCGTCGGTGCGTTCACCGTGATGGTGTGCCGAAGCTGGCGGGCGGGGGACTTCGCGCCGTTGTCCGTCTTCGGCGGACGGTTCCGTCCTCGCTGGGCCGAGGCCTACCTCTGGCAGCTCAGCGGCTATCCCGCCGGTGTGCTCGACGAGCGGCTCGACGAGGCCGAGCGGCGGCAAGTGGTCCGCCGGTTCGAACAGGCACTGTGCGCCCACCTCGGCCCGGGACTGCTGGGCCTCATCTACCGCGCGATGAACCCGGAGCTCCTCCCGGCGCTGGAAGGCCGAGGCCGGATGTCCCGGGAGATCGACCCGGCCGCCGTGCTGTCCAACGAGTATTCCACTGTGGACGATTGGGAACGGGCACTCGGCGACGAGACCCGGAAGACACTGCACGAACTGCGGGCAGACGGGGACCTGCGCACCGAGGCGGCCACCGCCCGCCGGGATCTGGACTGCCACGAGCTCGCCGTGCTGCTCAACGCCCACCGGAGCAGGCAGGACGACCGGGCCTGGGCGGGCGGGCAGCGGTCGCGGTTCGGTGGGCTGCACATGGACACCCGGAGCCCGATCGCACCGTCCTATCTGGACGCGTTGATCCGCCGCCCGGACGTCCTCACCCGAACCTACCGGGACGGATCCGGGCGGCTGCTGGGCTTCGGCACGGTGTTCGACGCCGACGACGGATGCGCGCTGCATCAATGGGCCGCGCTGCCGAGCGCGGCAGGCGGACGGAAAGGCCTCTATGTCGACTTCTACGCCAGGGGAGTGGAGCACATGATCACGCATCGGCGCCCCGAACTGACCGCGGGCCGGGCGATGCTGGAGAACAAGACCCCGCTCGGCTTCGGCACCAGGTCCCTGGTGTCGGTCGCCGTACCGAGACCGGTGCTGGGCCGATGACCTGGGAAGTGCGGGTACTCGACCCGCGGACCGACCCGGAACCCGGGGGCTGGGCGGGACTCCTCGCCGCGCAGCAGGCCCCGGTCCCGTGGGACTACGGGTTGCTGCGGGTGGAGTCCCGGTTTTCGCGCAGCCCCAACGTGCTCACCGTGATCAGCGACGGCGGCGAGATCGTCGCCGCGGTGCTGGCGATGCTGTGCGCCCCGATCTCCCCGGACGGCCCCGGTGCCGTGCGCGGCATGGCCCGGCTGGGTCCGCGCTGGGTCGAGGTGCAGCACGCGTGGCTTTCCGGATACCCGCCGTGGTTGTTCGCCGACGGCCTCGACGCGGCCGACCGGCGCGAGATCATGCGCCGGTTCGAGCGGGCCGTCTGCCGCTTCACCGGACCCGGGTGCGTCGGCGTGCTCTACCGGACCGTCGAGCCGGAGTCGCTCGCCATGCTGACCGGACGGGGCAGACTCGTTCGCGACACGATGCCCACATCGGTGCTGGAGAACCGGTTCGTCGACGTCGACGGCTGGCTCGCGTCGCTGCGCCGGAGCAGGCGGCTGAGCCTGCGCGGCCAGTCGAAGAAGATCGCCGCCGACCCGGACGTGATCGTCCGCACCGAAGCCGCCCGCACCGACCTCGACGCGCTGGAACTGGCGACCCTGCTGCGGGAGCATCGCGAGCGGATGGGACCGGTGAAGTTCGACCGGCGCGGTCCGGTCACCGCCGAATACCTCGGCGAACTCGTGCGCAGGCCGGACGTGATCACTTCGACCTACCACGACGGCGAGGGCAGGCTGCTCGCGTTCACCAACGTGCTCGACCACCCCGTCGCGCCGCTGCACCAGCATTGGGCCGCGCTCGCCCCGGAGGAGGGACGGCCGAAGCACCTCTACTTCGAGGCCGTCGTCCGGAACGTGCGCTACATGATCGAGGGCAACCGGAAGTCCCTGTCGATGGGCCGTGGCCTGACCGACCTGAAGGCGACGCTCGGTTTCCAGCCAGTCCCGCTGCTCGGGGTCATCGTGCCGAGACCGGTGACGCGATGGTGACCGAGGTGCTGGACCCCCGCCGCGACCCGGAACCCGCGTACTGGAAAGCGTTGCGGGGCAAGGCGGGACTGCGCGCGGACTGGAGCTGGGAGGTGCTCACCACCCAGGCGTGGGCGGTGCGCACCGAACAGCCGGTCACGGTCCTGCTCGAAGACGGCGAACCGCGGGGCGTGGTCAGCTCCGCGTGGGTCACCGGACTCACCCGGCGGCACCGGTTCGCCCGCACGGCGGGACGGGGGCGGCTCGGCGGGCTCGACGTCCGCTCCCCGGGCGCGGGGGCGATGCCGGGCTGGTGGTTCGACGGCGAGGACGGCGACGGCGGCGTCGGCAGACTGCTGGACACCTTCGTCCCCGCCATGCGCGCGGAACTCGGGCTCGGCCTGCGCGCTCTGCTGGTGCGCCAGGTCGGGGAGTCCGGAGTGGACAGTGTCCGCGGGCTGAAGATGGTGCGCCGGACGGAGGACGTGGCCGTCCTCGACGTCTCGCCGTTCTCGAGCCGGGACGACTGGATGCACTCGCTGGCCAGGAAGCGCAAACAGAACCTGCGCAAGATCTTCCGCACCTTCGAGGCCGATCCGTCGCTCGCGGTGCGCGTGCGGCCGGGGGCCGAGGCCGATCCGGTCGAGATCGCGGAACTGTTGCGGTACAACGAGACCAAACACCACGATGTGCCGATCGTGCCGCTGCCGGCGTTCGTCGGTTACGTCGGCGCGCTGCTGCGGCAGCCGGACGTACACGTCATCGAGTACCGCGAGACCGCCACCGGCCGCGCGATCGCCATCGCGACCCTGCTCGACCACCCGGCGCTGCCGGTCGCACGGCACTGGGCGGCGCTGCCGCCGGAACTCGGCGGGCGGCCCAATCTGTACTTCCACTTCTACGGCGAAGTGGTGCGCTGGGCGATCGGGGCCGGGCGGCCGCAGGTGGTGTTCGGCAAGAAGATGTCCGAGATGAAGGCCTCGCTCGGGGCGCATCTGGTGCCGCAGTACGCGGCCGCGGTCGCGCTGCTCTAAGCCTCCCGAGGCGCGGAGGCCAAGCCGCGCAGGAAGAGGTCGATGGCGAACTCGAACCGCTCCTGCGCGGTCTCCGCGGTGAAGTACTCGCCCGCGCCCAGCAGGTTCGGGAAGGCGCCGGGCGGGAACGACGTCATGTACTCGACCATCCGCCTGCCGCGCTGTTCCTGCTCGGCGAGGTCGATGTCGCCGTGTTGCCAGCCGGCGCCTTCGTAGGCGAAAGCCTTGGCGTAGAGCCATAAAGCGTCGGCGGCGAACAGCGCCCGCTTGAGGTCGAGGCCGCCGGCGCGCAGGACCGCGAGCATCGCTTCGGCCTGCTGCAGGGCGTTCGCGCCGACCGGGACGGGGATGGCCCACGCGATCTTGGCGATCCCGGGGACCGAAGTCAGCGCGCGCACGTTGTCGCGCAGCAGATCCTTCGCCTGCTCGACCCAGCGATCCGGATCGGGTTCGGGGAACGGGCCGAAGGCGAGCACGTGGTCGACCATCAGCTCGTGGAGCTCTTCCTTGTTCGCGACATGGGCGTAGAGCGACGCCGGGCCGGTCTCCAGCGCCTTGGCCACACACCGCATGCTCACCGCCTCCAGCCCTTCGCGGGCGAGGAGGTCCAGTGCCGTCTTCACCACAAGCTCCTGGGACAGCACGGGTTTCTCGGCGCGACGCCGGGGCCTGCTCACTTCGTTCGCCTCCTGATCCGGGGTTCGCCGGGAACTCTACTTGACGCGAACAGCGTTCGTCTAACCGGAGGAAGTCATGACCGATCGACAGAACGAAGTGCTGGCCGTGCTGGGCGAGCTCGCCGACGCCTGGAACGCGGGCGACGCGGCCGCGTACGCCTCGCACTTCACCGAAGACGCCGACTACGTGACCTTCTTCGGGATGAACATGCCGGGCCGCGCGACCATCGAAAGCGCGCACCGTGCCCTGTTCGAGGGGCCGCTCCGCGGGTCGAAACTGGTCTCGGGCGGCGGGGAACCCAAGGTCCGGTTCGTCCGGCCGGACGTCGCGATCGTCGTGTCCGGCGGCGGGTCTTCCCTCTCGGGCGGCGAACCCGGGCCGGGCCGGGAATCGACGCTGACGTACGTCCTCGTCGAGGAGTCCGGCGGCTGGCGGGTCGCGTCCTTCCAGAACACCAGGGTGAGTGATCCGGCCGCCGGTGTCCCGATGGGCGGGGAGAGGCGTACGCTCGGTTAGGTTCACCTAAGTCACAAAGAGGGAGTGTGGATGGCCGAGGCGCGGAGAGCGGTGTCGACGACCCGGTTGCGGGTACTGCGCACCGAGCGGATCACCCCGCACATGGTCCGGATCGTCGCCGGGGGCGAGGAGATCGGTTCGTTCCGGCCCAACGACTTCACCGACGCCTACGTCAAGGTGCACTTCCGGGTGCCCGGCGTCACCTACCCCGAGCCGTTCGACCTGGCGCGGATCCGCGAGGAGCTGCCGCGCGAGCAGTGGCCGCGGATGCGCTCCTACACCGTCCGCGCTTTCGACGCGAACCTCGGCGAACTGGTGCTCGACTTCGTCCACCACGGCGACGAGGGGGTCGCCGGACCGTGGGCCGCCGCCGCGAAACCCGGCGACGAGCTGCTGATCTCCGGGCCCGGCGGGGCGTACGCGCCGGGTGAGGAGGCGGACTGGCATCTGCTCGCCGGTGACGAGAGCGCCCTGCCGGCGATCGCCGCCTCGCTCGAGGCGATGCCGGCGGGTGTTCCCGTGCACGCGTTCATCCTCGTCGAGGATTCCGCCGAAGAGCAGTCGCTGACCACCAAGGGCGACGCGCGGATCACCTGGCTGCACCGGAGCCGGGGCGACGATCTCGCCACCGCCGTCCGCGCGCTCGAGTGGCGCGAAGGTGTCGTGCAGGCCTTCGTCCACGGCGAGGCCGGGTTCGTCCGGGACCTGCGGCGTCATCTGCTGGACGACCGGGGCATGCGGCGCGACCTGCTGTCGATTTCCGGATACTGGCGGATCGGGAAGACCGACGAGGCGTGGCGACTGGAGAAACAGGCCGAACGGAACGCGTAGCCTCGGTCGCATGATCGAGCTGAAGGTGGACGTCGACCCGGCCGAGGTGGGTTTCGACGCGGAGCGGCTGCGACGGATCGACCGGCACTTCGACGGGTACCTGGACCGGAACCGGCTCCCCGGGTACCTGGCCGTGGTGACCAGGAACGGGAAGGTCGCGCATCTCGCGGCGAACGGGCAGCGCGACATCGAAGCCGGGCTGCCGGTAGAGACCGACACGATCTGGCGCATCTACTCGATGACCAAGCCGGTCACGTCGGTCGCCGCGATGATGCTCGTCGAACAGGGGCTCGTCGACCTCAAGGATCCGATCTCCCGCTGGCTGCCGGAGTTCTCGGAGCCGCGGGTCTACGCGGCCGGTTCGTCGGTGAAGCAGGCGACCGTGCCCGCCGCCGAACCGATCCGGGTCTGGCATCTGCTCACCCACACCGCGGGGCTCACCTACGGGTTCCATCGCACGCATCCGGTCGACGCGCTCTACCGTGAGGCGGGCTTCGATTTCGGCACCGCGCCCGGGCTCGACCTGGCGGGTGTCTCCGAGGCGATCGCGCGGCTGCCGTTGCTGTTCCAGCCGGGTTCGGAATGGAACTATTCGGTCGCGACGGACATCCTCGGCAGGCTCGTCGAGGTCGTCTCCGGGCAACCCCTCGACATCTTCTTCGCCGAGCGGATCTTCACCCCGCTCGGCATGCACGACACGGGTTTCCAAGCCGACCCCGGCGCCCTCGACCGGCTGGCCGCGCTCTACGTGCCGCATCCGGTGACGAAGGCGCCGTTCCGTCACGACGAGATGGGCGCCGTCGGCCGTGTCACGCCCACGTGCTTTTCGGGCGGTGGTGGGCTGGTCTCCACGGCCGGTGACTTCCACCGGTTCGCCCAGATGCTGGTGCGCGGCGGCGAGCTCGACGGCGTCCGCCTGCTCGGTCCGCGCACGCTCCGGCTCATGGCGACCAACCACCTGCCCGGCGGCGTGGATCTGGAGACCTGCGGACGGACCGGGTTCTCCGAGGCGCCGTACGACGGTTTCGGCTTCGGGCTGGGCTTTTCCGTACTCGACGACCCGGTGAAGGCCAAGACGCTCGCCAGCGCCGGGGAGTTCGCCTGGGGCGGCGCGGCGAGCACCGCGTTCTGGGTCGATCCGGACGAGGACATCACGGTCCTGTTCTTCACCCAGTTGCTGCCGTCGTCGACCTACCCGATCCGTGTCGAATTGAGGAACTTGGTGTATCAGGCCTTGCTCGACTGAGGGGGCGCCGCGGATAGGTGCGGATCATGGTGTCCGCCTGGCTGACCACTTTCGCCCCAGGGGGTCGTGAGTGGCAATGAGGGTTAGAACGACCATTGCCACTCACGACCCCTCGGCGGAATCGCCTGTTTCGCCATTAATCGGACATGTAGTTATCGAAATGTGTCCACAGTGGACGCTTGAGCATGATTCGCCCCGTTGGCCAGGGCAACCGAGCGCTTGACCTGCGGCAACCTTCACCACTTGGGATCAAGACCCGCCCCAAACCAACCCTGGCCTACCTGACGTCGAAAGGCGCGTGATCCGGGGCGCAGACGGTGCCGCGTGCCGGAAGACGTCCGTGGGACAGGTACGCATCGACGGCCGCGTCGACACACGCGCTGCGGTTCAGCGCGCCGTGCCCCCAGGCGTCCAGCGTCAGGAGCCGGGCGTTGCCGAGGATGCGTTCGGTGCGCTTCGCCCCGGCGTACGGGGTTTCCGGGTCGCCCTTGCCGTTGGCCAGCAACAGGATCGGCGCGGTCGGCCGGTTCCACGGTCCTGTGTACCGCGCCTCGTCGGTAGCGGGCCAAAAGGCGCAGGGCAGGGAGAGATACGTGTCGTACGAACCGAAACCGCGGCCCTCACGGTCGGCCGCGCGGGCGGCACGGGGCCAGGCGGCCGGGTCACGCGGATTCGTGGTGTCCGCGCAGATCGTCCCGCCGCCACCCATCGCGGAATCGAACGGCGTCGCGATGGCCTTCGCCGCGACGGGTTTCGTCACCGACTGGAGGAACTGCGCCAGCGCGGGCGAGTGGGCCTCGTCGGTCAGCGCGTGGTGGGTGCGCCGGACGACCTCCTGATAGGTGACCGGTCCCGGCGTGGTTTCGAGCCGGTCGAGGAGCGCGTCGTACTTGGCCCGCAGATCCGTCCCCGGCTCACGGAACGCGCACCGGGTGTCGGCCGCGCACGTGTCGAGGAAGGCCTGTAGCGCACGGTCGGCGTCGCGGAAACCGCCGAGCCTGGTGCTGAACGGAACGTTCGCGTCCTCCGGGCGGTGTCCGGTGGACCAGGCGATCGGATCGTCGACGGCGTCCAGTGCCAAGGCGCCGACCCGATGCGGGAACAGGTTGGCGTACACCTCGCCGACGTAGGTGCCGTAGGAAAGCCCGTAGTAACGCAGGCGGGGCTCGCCGACGGCTTGGCGCATCCTGTCGAGGTCCCTGGCGACGTTCGCGGTCGACAGGTGGTTCAGCAGTGGCCCGGCGTTGCGGCCGCAGGAGGCGGTGACCTCGCGGGCGTCGGCGAAATGCCGGGCCTCCTGTTCGGGGGTGATCGGGAAGGTGCCCAGGATGCGTTTGAGCGGCTCCGTTTCGGCGTCGGACGTGAAGCAGCGGACCGGTGTGCTGGCCCCGATACCGCGCGGGTCGAAGCCGACGATGTCGAACTGCCGGTGCAGGGACGGGGTCTGGAATCTGCTGAAGCGGCCCTGGTTCCCGGGGCCGCCGGGGTTGGTGAAGAGGGTGCCGCGTTTGTGCTTCTGGTCCGTCGCGGGGAGACGGCCGAGCGCGATCGTGATCCGCGGTCCGCCAGGATCCTGATAGGACAAGGGGACCTCGATCTCGGCGCAGTCGTAGCCCGGTGGCGATCCGGCCGGGCAAGGGCCCCAGGTGAGGCCCTTCGGCGCGGCCGAAACCGCGGGCGTGATCGTGAGGGCGGCGAGTGCGGAAAGTGTGAGCGCGGCGGCGACGCGGATTCTGGTCACCGGGCCAGCGTCTCGCCTCGCGGACGCGCGATCCCTGGTGCGCGCACCCGGAAAAATGGTGGGGTAAGCCCCTCCACGTTCAACATATAGCGCACCGGGGGGCTTGCGGCAAGACCCCGGTGATACCGCAGAATCCTCGGCCGTAGCCAGAACAGGCCGAACAGGAGTGAAGATTTGACGGACGTCGACGTGATCATCGTGGGTGCCGGCCCGACCGGTCTGATGCTGGCCGCCGAACTGCGGCTGGCCGGTGCGCGCCCGCTGGTCCTGGAACGGCGGCCGGAACAGGGGAAGACTCCGAAGGCCCACGGCCTCAGCGGGCAGATCCTGGACCTGCTGCATCATCGCGGCCTGCTGGAGAAGGTGCGGGGGCTCGTCACCGATCCCGTGCCGCCGCACCGTTTCCCCTTCGGTGGGGTCCACGTCGACCTCACGCGGTTCGGCGAGCCGCCGCTGAAGGCGCTTTCGGTCCGGCAGCAGTCGCTGGAGCGGCTGCTGGAGGAGCACGCCACGGAGCTCGGCGCGGAAGTGCGTCGCGGGCACGAGGTCGCCGGGGTGCGCCAGGACGACGTGTCGGTGACCGCCGAGGTGCGCGGCCCGGACGGGACGTACGAGGTCACCGCCCCGTATCTGGTGGGGTGCGACGGTGGGCGCAGCCCCGTCCGGTCGATGGCGGGGATCGGATTCCCCGGCACCACCTATCCGGAGGTGAACCGGATCGGGCAGGTCAAGATCCCCGAGGGGCTGACCGTGCACGACAACGGCGACATCGAAACCCCGGAGCTGGGCCGGATCAAGGCGGGCTTCACCCGCACCGGCACCGGCGTGTTCGCGCTCGGTTCGCTGACGCCGGGGATCGTGTTCATCCAGACCACGGAGGACGATCCCGGCGAGATCGACGACGACGTGCCGATGACCCTGACCGAACTCGGGGACAGCATCCGCCGCGTGCTCGGCGGCGACGTCCCGCTGGGCGAACCGGTCCGGCTCTCGCGCTACCAGTTCTCCGCCCGCCAGGCAGAGCGCTATCGCGAAGGCCGGATCCTGCTGGCGGGCGACGCCGCGCACCTGCTGCCCTCCACCGGCACGGCGATCAACGTCGGCATGTCCGACTCGGTCAACCTCGCCTGGAAACTGGCCGCCGAGATCCAGGGCCGGGCGCCGGAAGGACTGCTGGACACCTATCACGCGGAACGGCACGCCGCCGGTGCGCGTGCGCTGTTGCAGTCCCGGGCGCAGGTGGGGCTGCGGCGCGGGCATGACGAAGCCGCCGAGGCGCTCCGCGCGGTCTTCCAGGAACTGCTGGACGACGAGTCGGCCGCGCGACGGCTGGCCTCCCACGTCGCCGGGACCGACACGCGCTACCCGATGCCGGGTACCCCGCACGCGCTCGCCGGCAGGTTCGTCCCGGACCTCGCGCTGGAGACCGACGACGGGGCGACCAGCGTCGCCGAGCTGCTGCGTGGGGCGCGGCCGGTGCTGCTCGACCTCGCGGGACGGCCCGACCTGCGTGATCTCGCGCAGGGCCGGGCCGACGTCCACACCGCGAAGGCCGAGGACAGGCCCGCCGACGTCCTCCTGATCCGCCCGGACGGCTACGTCGCCTGGGCCGGCGACGACGCCGACGGCCTGCGCGAATCCCTCGCCACCTGGTTCGGCGCCTGACCCCCACGCATTTCGTCCTCTGAATGCGTTCTCCCGCATTCAGAGGACGAAATGCGGGTGTCAGCGGTTGATGACCTCCGAGCCGTAGCGCTTGAGGGTTTCCTCGCGCTGGTCGTGCATGAGGTAGAGCGAGAACTGGTCGACTCCCAGCGAAGCCAGCTCCTCCAGCCGCTCGACGTGCGCCGAAGACGGCCCGAGCAGGCAGAACCGGTCCACGATCTCGTCCGGGACGAAATCGGTCGACGGATTCCCGGCCCGCCCGTGGTGCGCGTAGTCGTAACCCTGCCGCTCACGGATGTAGTCGGTCAGCTCGTGCGGCACCGGCCCGGAATCGCCGTACCGCGCCACGAGATCCGCGACATGGTTGCCGACCATCCCGCCGAACCAGCGCAGCTGCTCCCGCTGATGCGCCAGATCGTCGCCGACGTACGCCGGGGCCGCGAGGCAGATCGTGATCCCGGCCGGATCCCGCCCCGCCGCGCGAGCGGCCTCGCGGACGGAACCGATGGTCCACCGGGCGATCGCGGGATCGGCGCACTGCAGGATGAAGCCGTCGGCGTGCTCGCCGACCGTCTTCAGCGCCTTGGGCCCGTATCCCGCCATCCACATCTCGAGCCTGCCGTTGCGGATCCACGGGATCTGCACCGGCTTGTCCCGCAACAGGACTTCGCGTCCCTCGGCCAGTTCCTTGACCACGTGCATGCACTCCCGCACAGTGGCCAAAGTGGACGGTGGCATACCGACCACCCGGTGCGCCGAGTCGCCGCGGCCGATCCCGCACACCGTCCGGTTGCCGTACATGTCGTTGAGCGTGGCGAAGGTCGACGCCATCACCGACCAGTCCCGGGTGGCCGGGCTGGTCACCATCGGACCCACGATCATCGACGACGTCGCCGCGAGGATCTGCGAGTAGATGACGAACGGTTCCTGCCACAGCACGCACGAGTCGAACGTCCAGCCGTAGCGGAAACCCTGGTCCTCCGCCGCCTTCATCAGCCGCACGAGGTCACGTGCGGGCGGATCGGTCTGGAGAACAATCCCGAAATCCATCCGGCCACCGCCTCAGTTCAGGTACTGGTTCAGGTCGCGCGAGAGGAATTTCCCGTGCGTCGTACTGCCCGAGAAGCCGGACGGCGACACCACCACACGCCCGCGTGAGAGCACCGTGTCGACCTTGCCGGTGATCTCCATGCCCTCGTAGGCCGAGTAGTCCACGTTCATGTGATGCGTCTCGACCGAGAGGGTCTGCTTCGCCGCCGGGTCGTAGACGACGATGTCCGCGTCCGAACCCGCCGCGATCACGCCCTTGCGCGGGTACAGCCCGAACATGCGCGCCGGGGTGGTCGAGCAGGTCTCGACCCAGCGGCCGAGGGTGAGCTCGCCCGCCACGACCCCTTGGTGCAGCAGGTCCATCCGGTGCTCGACGCCGGGGATCCCGTTGGGGATCGCGCGGAAGTCGCCGCGGCCGAGTTCCTTCTGGTCCTTGAAACAGAACGGACAGTGATCCGTCGACACCACCGAGAGGTCGTTGGTGCGCAGGCCTCGCCACAGATCCGCCTGATGCGACTTCTCCCGCAGCGGGGGAGAAGCGACGTACTTCGAGCCCTCGAAATCGGGCTTCGCCAAGTCCTCAATGGACAGATAGAGATACTGAGGACACGTCTCCGCGAAGACGTTCTGCCCCTCGTTCCGTGCTTCCGCGACCGCCGCGAGCGCCTGCGACGCCGAGAGATGCACGATGTACAGCGGCGCCCCGGTCACCTTCGCGAGCTGGATCGCGCGCGAGGTCGCTTCGCCCTCCAGCTCCGGCGGCCGGGTGAGGCCGTGCTGCACGGGGTCGATCTTCCCGGCCGCGAACGCCTGCGCGGCCAGCTGGTCGATCGCGATGCCGTTCTCCGCGTGCATCATGATCGTCGCGCCGATCTCGCGCGCCTTCTGCATGGCCAGCAGGATCTCGCCGTCCGTGGAGTAGAAGACCCCCGGATAGGCCATGAACATCTTGAAGCTGCCGACCCCGCCGTCGACACAGGCCTGCATCTCCTTCAACGACGAGTCGTTGACGTCGGAGACGATCATGTGGAAGCCGTAGTCGATGGCGCAGTTGCCGTCGGCCTTCTCGTGCCATTTGTCCATGGTGGACAGCAGTGAGGTGCCCTTGGCCTGGACGGCGAAGTCGATGATCGTGGTCGTCCCGCCCCACGCCGCCGCCGTCGTCCCGGTGCCGAAGGTGTCGACGGAATGCGTTCCGCCGAACGGCATCTCCATATGGGTGTGCGCGTCGATCCCGCCGGGCATGACGTACTTCCCGGTGGCGTCGATCACCGAGTCGGCGGGCCCCAGCGTGCCGGGGGCCCCGACGGCCGAGATCGTCTCGCCGTCGACGAGGACGTCCGCCGCCGAAGCGCCCATCGTGGACAGCACCTGCCCGCCGCTGATGAGGGTGGTCATCACGCCTCCGCGAGAGGTCCGTAGCTGTCGGGACGCCGGTCCCGGTAGAAGGCCCACAGATCCCGCACTTCGGCGAGTTTGCCCATGTCGAGATCGCGGACGACGATCTCCTCCTCGGTGTCGGACGCGGCTTCGCCGACGAGCTGGCCGCGCGGGTCCGCGAAATACGACTGCCCGTAGAAGTCGTTGTCGCCCAAAGGTTCCACCCCGACACGGTTGATCGTGCCGACGTAGTACTCGTTCGCGACCGCGGCCGCCGGCTGCTCCAGCCGCCACAGGTACTCCGACAGGCCCCGGCTGGTCGCCGACGGGTTGAACACGATCTTCGCCCCGGCCAGGCCCAGCGCGCGCCAGCCCTCCGGGAAGTGCCGCTCGTAACAGATGTAGACGCCGATGCGGCCGACTGCGGTGTCGAACACCGGGTAACCCATGTTCCCGGGCCGGAAGTAGAACTTCTCCCAGAAGCCCTTCACCTGCGGGATGTGGTTCTTGCGGTGCTTGCCGAGGTAGGTGCCGTCCGCGTCGATCACCGCGGCGGTGTTGTAGTACACGCCGGGCTGCTCGACCTCGTACATCGGGACGATCAGCACGACACCGTGGCGTTCGGCGACCTCCTGCATGAGCTTCGTCGTCGGCCCGTCGGGGATGCCTTCGGTGTAGGAGTAGTAGTCGGTGTCCTGCACCTGGCAGAAATACGGGCCGTAGAACAACTCCTGCAGGCAGACGACCTGCGCGCCCTGCGAAGCGGCCTTGCCGATGGCTTCGACCGCGTTCGCGATCATGGACTCCTTGTCACCCGTCCACCGCTGCTGGATCAATCCGGCTCGGACCACGTCGCTCACTTGCATCCTCCTCGATATCGGTGGTGCGCTTGCGTTCGGGCAGGGACAGCAGCAGGTAGACGACGAAGGCGCCCGCCAGGCCGACGACCCAGTTGTAGTCGTAGAGGGGTTTCAGGAACGGGATCAGCCCGTCGGCGGGGAACGGCCCGCCGTACGCGCCGCCGACCGAGAGGACGGCGCCGACCAGCGTCGCGACGAGCGCACGCCAGTTCCAGCCGCCGTTGAACCAGTAGACGCCGCGTTCGGTGTACAGATCCCGCAAGCGCAGCTTGGTGCGGTAGACGACCCAGTAGCCGGCGACCATCACCCCGGCTACGGCGCCGAGCAGGCCGCCGTAGAAGCCGAGCCACGCGAAGATGTAGATGTTCGGGTCGGAGTAGAGCCGCCACGGCTGGATGACGATGCCGATGATGCCCGTGATCAGCCCGCCGACCGCGAAGGTGATCTTCTTCGGGAAGGCGTTGGAGAAGTCGTAGGACGGGCTGACCACGTTGGCCGCGAGATTCGCCGACACGGTCGCCAGCACCAGCGCGATCAGCGCGACCACCACCACGACCGGGGAATCGAACCGGTCGGCCAGTTTCGCCGGGTCCCAGATCTGCTCGCCGTAGAGGACGCTGCCGCCCGAGGTGGTCAGGATGGCCACGATCGCGATGAACGTCATCGTGGTCGGCAGGCCGAGGATCTGGCCGCGGACCTGCTTGCCCTGGCTGCCGCCGAACCGGGTGAAGTCCGGCATGTTCAGCGAAAGCGTCGACCAGAACGCGATCATCGCCATCAGCGCCGGGGCGAACACCTTCCAGAAGTCCGGCCCCCAGCCGAGTTTCCCGGGTTCGGACAGGATCGGGCCGAGACCGCCCGCCTTGACCAGCACGTAGCCGAGCAGGATCAGGAAGCCGACCGACACCAGCGGCGCCGTCCAGTTCTCGAACCGGCGGACCGCCTCCATGCCGCGCCAGATGATGAGCATCTGGAACAGCCAGAAGAGGCCGAACGAAAGCCACAGCGTCCAGTGCTGGCCGAGGACGACGGTGGAATCCTTCCATCCGGAACCCGCCAGCCGCCCGACGATGATGTAGATCGCCTCGCCGCCGACCCAGGTCTGGATGCCGAACCAGCCGCACGCGATGAACGCCCGCAGCAACGCCGCCAGGTTCGCGCCGCGCATCCCGAAGAAGGCGCGGGCGAACACCGGGAACGGGATGCCGTACTTCGTGCCGGCGTGGCTGTTGAGCAGCATCGGGATCAGCACGATCAGGTTGCCGATGGTGATGGTGAGCAGCGCCTGCACCCAGTCCATGCCGAGCGCGATCAGCGAGGCCGCGAGCGCGTAGGACGGGATGTTGTGCGCCATGCCCATCCACAGCGCGAAGTAGGTGTACGTGGTCCAGGTCCGCTTTTCGACCGGGACCGGGGCGAGTTCTTCGTTGTAGAAGCGGCTGTCCTTCAAGGACTCGACCTCGCCGAGTTCCACCCGGCCATCAGGATGCACGTGCTGCGTACCGCGTGCCGTCGGCTCCATTGCGGAATCGTGCTCGCCCGCGCCGCGCGGGTGGGACTGGCAGACTGTTCACTGTTGATGGCGTCGGAACGCAGACTGTCGATTGCGTTCGAAGGCCACTGGTGCATGACGTGCGTCACACACACGGACGTAGTAATCCGGCAAACCGGCCGAAACATCTCCACAGGATCTCCACAGCTCACCCGGATGGTCTCCACGGCCGATGCCTACAGTCATCCCCATGGAACTGGGAGGACGCCGGGTGCTGGTCGTCGAGGACGACGTGACCATCGCGGAGAGCATCGCCGCGCGTTTGCGGGCCGAAGGATTCTCGGTCGACCTGGCGCACGACGGCCCTTCCGGCGTCGAGGCCGACGCCGAGCGCGAGCCGGACCTGGTGGTGCTCGACGTGATGCTGCCGGGCTTCGACGGGCTGGAGGTCTGCCGCCGGATCCAGGCCCGGCGCCCGGTCCCGGTGCTGATGCTGACCGCCCGCTCGGACGAGACGGACATGCTGATCGGCCTCGGCGTCGGCGCCGACGACTACCTCACCAAGCCGTTCTCGATGCGGGTGCTCTCGGCGCGGGTGCACGCGCTGCTGCGCCGCGTCGAGCGGTCCGCCCGCGCCGACGGCGGGGAAACGGGCACGAAGATCGTGCTCGGCGACCTCGAAATCGACGTCGACCAGCGGCGGGTCACGCGGGCGGGCACCCAGGCCCAGCTGACGCCGATCGAGTTCGACCTCCTCGTCCACTTCGCGAAACGCCCGAGGGCGGTGCAACCCAGGGAACGGCTGCTCAGCGAGGTCTGGGACTGGGACGTCGCGGGCACCGGTTCGGGCACCCGCGCCGTCGACAGCCACATCAAGGCGCTGCGCCGCAAACTGGGCGCGGACCTCATCCGCACCGTGCACGGCGTCGGGTACGCCCTGGAGGTGGGATCGTGAAGCTCCGCCCGCTGCTCGGCCGCGTGGTCGACGCGCTCCCGAGACCGCTCGACCCGGTCCGCTCGATCAAGCTCAAGCTCGCGATCCTGCTGGTGTCGTCGGGCGGGATCGCGTTCGCCTTCTTCAACTGGCAGATCGGCTGGCTGCCGCCGCGGACCACGATCGCCGCCATGGTGCTGGCCGTGGTCACCTCGCAGATCCTGGCGCACGGGATGACCAGGCCGCTGCGGGAGATGACCGCCGCCGCCCGCGCGATGGCCAAGGGCGACTACACCCGGCGGGTCCGCGCGACCGCCCGCGACGAGGTCGGCGAGCTGTCGCACGCCTTCAACCAGATGGCCGCCGACCTGGACGCCTCGGACCAGCGCCGCCGCGAGCTGATCGCGAACGTCTCCCACGAGCTCCGCACCCCGATCACCGCGCTGAACGGGGTGCTGGAGAACCTGGTCGACGGGGTCGCCCAACCCGATCCGGCGACGCTGAAGACCGCGCTGCAGCAGACCGAACGCCTCGGCAGGCTGGTCTCGGAACTCCTGGATCTCTCGCGGATCGACGCCGGCGCGTTCCCCTTGCAGCTGGAGGAGTTCGATCTCGAACTGCTGCTGGAGGAGGTCGCCACCGAAGCGGGGGTCACCGGTCGCGGCGTGCGGTTCTCCGTCGACGTCCAGCCACCCGGCGCGACCGCCGTCGCCGATCGCGGCCGGCTCTACCAGGTCGTGGTCAACCTGCTCGACAACGCCGTCCGGCACGGACCCGCCGGGGGAGAGGTCCGGGTGCGGGCGGAGGCCCGTGAGGCCGACGTCGTCATCGAGGTCGAAGACGAAGGCCCCGGCATCCCGCCGGGGGAGCGGGACAGCGTGTTCGAGCGGTTCACCCGCGGTGAACGGGCGGGCGGCGGGGGCACCGGCCTCGGGCTCGCGATCGCGCGGTGGGTGGTGGACCTGCACGACGGCAGCATCGCCGTCGTCACCCCCGAAGGACGGCCGGGCTGTGTCATCCGCGTCGTGATCCCCGTTCCTTAAATCCCTGGCCGCTTTTCCGGGCGGCCGAACACGGCCAACGGTATGTGCTTTCGCAAACTGGAGGATTCGATGAGCGAAGATCAGGAGAAGCAGGCGCACGCGTCGCCCCCGAAGGCGACGAGCACGATGGCTCCGACCATGCCCGACGGAGCCCTGCCGCCCAAGCCCATGCCGCCCGCGCCGCAGGTGCCGGTGCTGATGCGGCCACGGGTGCCGCCGAAATCGGCGATCGTCCCGCTGCCCGCCTCCGTGCTGCCCGCGGCGGTCGCGGCCGGGCTGGTCGCCGCCTTCGTCATGCCGGACGACCCCGGAGCCGGCTGGTTCGTGGCCGGGCTCGCCTTCGCGGTGGCCGTCTACTTCGCCGACAAGCGTGCCCGAGGCGACGCCGAACCACACTTCCGGCTGGTCAACGCGCTGTGGGCGGCCGCGGCGCTCGGTCTGCTCGCCGTCGGCATGTTCCGCGCGTCGGTCTGGCTGAACGTGTTGTGCGTGCTGGCCGCCTTCGTCGCGGGATCCCTCGCGGTGGTCGGGAAACGCACCGTGAACACGATCGTTTACGACGTCTTCGCGGTCCCTATCGAAGCGCTGCTGTCGATCCCGTGGGCCGGGCGCGGGCTGAGGAAGCTCGGCACGAAACAGGAAGGCCGGACGCGGCCGCGGTTCCTGGTGCCGGTACTGGCGAGCGCCTTGCTGCTGCTGGTGTTCGTCCCGCTGCTGCGCGGCGCGGATGCCGCGTTCGCGAGCGTCGTCGACGCGGTGATCCCCGAGCTGAACCCGGGAACCTTCGTGCGCTGGGGTTTCCTGTTCGTGGTGGCCGCGTTCGCCGTCACCGGGGCGTGCTATCTGCTGGCGGCGCCCCCGCTGCCCGCCGACGACGACGCCCCGCGCAAACGGCTCGCGCACCGGCTCGAATGGACGTTGCCGCTGGGTGTGCTGGTGTTGCTGTTCACGAGCTTCGTCGTGGTCCGCCTGGTCGTGTTGTTCGGCGGCACCGAATACCTGCTGGCCACGAGCGGCCTGACGGCGGCCGAGTACGCCAGGAGCGGCTTCTGGCAGCTCTCCGCCATCACCGTGCTGACTCTGCTACTGGTCGCCGCCGCGCTGCGCTGGGCGCCGAAGACCTCGGTGGCGGATCGTGCCTGGCAGCGCGGGTTGCTCGGCGCGTTGAGCGTGCTCAGCCTGGTGCTGGTCGCGTCGGCGTTGAGTCGCATGTGGACTTATCAGCAGGCGTACGGGTTCACCGTGCTGCGGCTGCTGGTCGAGGTCTGCGAGCTCTGGATCGGCCTGATCTTCCTGCTGGTGCTCGCGTCCCTGATCCCGTTGCGGTCGGCCTGGCTGCCGCGCGCGGCCATCGGGGCCGCCGTCGCGGCGCTGCTCGGGCTGGCCGTGCTCGATCCGGAACGGTTCATCGCCGACCGCAACATCGACCGGCTCGCGCATGGCAAGACACTCGACACCACTTACCTGTCAAGGTTTTCCGCCGACGTGGTGCCGTCGGCCGACCGGCTCCCCGAACCGCTGCGGTCCTGTGTGCTCGGACCGGTCGTGCGGGGAATCCCGAAAGATGATTGGCGCGAATGGAACCTGAGCCGGTCCCTCGCGCGTCAGACCCCCGTTACCGCGAAGGACGGGATCGGTTGCCGGTACCTGCCCCGTCCTTGAGCCGTGACCCACGGCCTTGATCGCCCTCTTGGGGGTGAGGGCGATCAAGGCGGCGGTGAACGGCGCCGCCGGGCCACCGAGGGGGAGGTCCGGCGGTCACCTCGACGGAAGTGCCTCGGTCAGAAGGTGAAGACGCCGGCCGACTCGGCGTCGGCGACGCACCGGTTGGCGTACGAGGTGCGGAAGGTGACCGGTTCGCCGCGCCACTTGCCGACCGCCGAGACGTCCACCGGCGAGTATTCGAGGGTGCAGGCCCGCGGTTCCGGCCGGAGCTTGCCGAACTCTCCGTCCACTTCGGACAGTTTGCCGCAGGCGTTCCCGCGCGTGGGGTGGGAACCCCCGGTGGGCCCGCAGGTGAGCGAGACGGTGCCGATCCGGCCCCTGGTGTCGTGGCTGGTCAGCTGAAACGTGGATTCGGCGGGTTGCGCCGGGGCCATACAGGCCAGCGCGAGCACGCAGGCGCCGATCGGTTCGAAGAAAGCCATATCAACCCTATCGGCTGACGTGGCCCGATCACTGTGTTCCACGCTCGGGTGAGATTTGCTCACCCGGACGTGTGGTCGTCCGCTTTTCGAATGTCGTGGGCGAGCAAAGCGACATAAAGCGAGAGCATCGACTCCGGATCTTCGAGCCGCACGCCCAGTACCTGCTCGATCCGGGCCAGCTGCTGGTAGTACGCGGTGCGGGAGGTGTGCGCCGCGGCGGCCGCCGCGGACTTGTTGCCACCGTGCTCGCAGTAATGCCTCAACGCCTGAACGAGTCTGCTGCCCTGCGCGGCGTCCCGGCTCAGCAGCGGGCCGAGCTCCCGCGCGGCGAACGCGGTGATCCGCTCGTCGCCGGCCAGTAGATGCAGCAGTCCGCGCAACCGGACGTCGTCGAGCCGGTGGACCAGCCGTTCGACGTTCTCGGCGAGCGCCGCGGCGGCGACCTGCGCCGCTTCGACGAGCGTCCGCCGCGCTTCGGCGGGCCCGCTGCCCGTGGTCCCGACCGCGACCACGGCGGGCGCTCCGGCGCGGGCCTCGTGGACGTCGGTGGCCAGCCGTCGCAGTACCGCGTCGACCCCCGCCTCCGGTGAAAGCGCGATCAGCGCGCGCACCTGGGTGTCGTCGGAGGCCACCAGCGCGGACACCTTGGCGTGCCGTGCGGCGAGCACCGTCGCCTCGGCGAGTTCCCGCAGCAGCACCGGGGTGGACTGCGCGGTCTTGGCGGTCACCGTGATCCGGGGCCGCACGGCGACCCCGACCAGCAGCCGTCCGGTCAGCGGGACGCCCAGCGCGGAGGCCCGCGCGGTCAGTTCGGCGGGCGGCACCGGGTTCGCCAGCAGTTCGGTCAGGATCGCGCGGTGCGCCTGGCGTTCGAGGCTGTCGGTGTCCTTCGCGACCAGGCGGTGGACCGCGAGCGCGGACGCGGCCCGTTCGGCGACCACCACGTGCCGGTGCGGCGGCGGATCCCCGCAGACGACGACCAGCCGTCCCCAGTCGTGCCCGCGCGCGCCGACCACGGTGATCAGCCAGCCCGCGCCCTGGTGGTAGCCGGTCCGCTCGCCGACCTGCACCGGCCGTGATCGGGTCGGCCAGCCGGGCAGCAGTTCGCCGGGGTCGGTGCCCGCCGTGTCGTAGGCGAGGACCTCGTGCGACAGCGTCTCCAGCACCACGGGATGCTCGGTGAGCCGCGCGACCTCCCGCAGGATTTCGCCCGGCTCGGCGCCGGCGATGGTCAGCGCGGTGAAGGTCTCGTGGACCCGTTCGGCCGCGCGCAGTTCGTCGACCTGGGCGTCGACGATCAGCCCGTTCACCGCCTCGGTGACCGACACGAAGCGCGTCTCGCGCGAAAGGGTGATCAGCGGGACGCCGTGGCGGTCCGCGGCGTCGACCAGCGCGGGCGGCAGCTTCTCGCTCCAATGCCGGACCAGTTCGACGACGATCCCGGCGACCCCGATCCCCGCCAGGTCGCCGACGTAGCGGGCCAGCGCGGCGCCGTCGTCGGGCAGCGCGACCCCGGTGGTGAGCACGAGTTCCCCGCCCCGCAGCAACGGGGCGATGTCCGCGACCTCGGCGACATGCGCCCAGCGGACCGGCGCGTCCAGCCCCGCCGCCCCCGCCACCACATGGGGCCTGCCCTGTCGCAGCACCGGCAGCGCGAGCACCTCGGCGACGGTCGGGTACATCGGCCTCCCACCCGGTTCGACAACGCTGGGGACAGACTGTACGGGCGGGACCGGGAGTCCGTACACGTTGACGATGGCGTCGGTGTGGCGCGCGCACCCAGACTCGACCGGGAGCAGGCATCAGGACCAGGAAGGCGGAACCCGTGACAGACCGCATCAACCACTGGATCGACGGCAAACCGTGCGAAGGCGTGAGCGAACGATCGGGTGACGTGTTCGATCCGGCCACCGGCCAGGTGCGGGCGAAGGTCGCCTTCGCCGCGCAGGACGACGTCGACGCCGCCGTCGCCGCCGCGTCCCGGGCGCTGCCGGGCTGGCGCGGGACCTCGCTGGCGGGGCGCACCCGGGTGCTGTTCGCCTTCCGTGAGCTGCTTTCGGCACGGCGTCACGAACTGGCGAAGATCGTCACCAGCGAACACGGCAAGGTCGAATCCGACGCCGCCGGCGAGATCGCGCGCGCGATCGAGAACGTCGAGTACGCCTGCGGTGCGGCGCAGATGCTCAAAGGCGGGTTCAGCGAGAACGCCTCGACCGGCGTCGACGTGTACTCGATCTCGCAGCCGCTGGGCGTGGTCGGCGTGATCTCGCCGTTCAACTTCCCGGCGATGGTCCCGCTGTGGTTCGTGCCGAACGCGCTCGCCTGCGGCAACACCGTCGTGCTCAAGCCGAGCGAGAAGGATCCGTCCGCGGCCGTGTTCATCGCGGAACTGTTCGCCGAAGCGGGCCTGCCCGACGGCGTCCTCAACGTCCTGCACGGCGACAAGGTGGCCGTCGACGGGCTGCTGGAACACCGCGACGTCAAGGCGATCTCGTTCGTCGGGTCGACGCCGATCGCGAAGTACGTCTACGAAACCGGGACCAGGCACGGGAAACGCGTGCAGGCGCTCGGTGGCGCGAAGAACCACATGGTCGTCCTCCCGGACGCCGACCTCGACCTCGCCGCCGACGCGGCCGTGTCCGCGGGCTTCGGCTCGGCGGGGGAGCGGTGCATGGCGGTGTCGGTCGTGGTCGCCGTCGACCCGGTCGGCGACGAACTGGTCGCGAAGATCGCCGAGCGGATCAAGCGGCTGCGCGTCGGCGACGGCATGCGGCCCACCTCGGAGATGGGTCCGCTCGTCACCGCCGCCCACCACGAACGCGTCGAGTCCTATGTGGAGGCCGGGGTCGAAGCGGGCGCCCGGCTCGTCGTCGACGGCCGCGGTATCGAGGTCGACGGCGAGGACGGCGGGTTCTGGCTCGGCCCGACGCTGTTCGACCAGGTCACCCCGGACATGTCCGTGTACACCGACGAGATCTTCGGGCCGGTGCTGGCGGTCGCGCGGGCCGAGGGCTACGACGCGGCGCTGGAGCTGATCAACGCCAACCCCTACGGTAACGGCACCGCGATCTTCACCAACGACGGGCGGGCCGCGCGGCGGTTCCAGAACGAGGTCGAGGTCGGGATGGTCGGCGTGAACGTGCCGATCCCGGTGCCGGTCGGCTACTACTCGTTCGGCGGGTGGAAGGACTCGTTGTTCGGGGACAGCCACGCCTACGGGCCGGAAGGGTTCCACTTCTTCACGCGGACGAAGGTCGTCACGTCGCGGTGGCCCGATCCTTCGCAGGGCGGGGTGAACCTCGGGTTCCCGCGCAACAGCTGACGCGGCCTCGCTCCTGAAGTACATGAAGGCCCCCTTCCTTGCGCCAGGCGCAAGGAAGGGGGCCTTCATGTACTTCGGTGCGGGTCAGAACCGGCCGCAGTTGCCGCCGCCCGCTTGTCCGTTGAACGCGCTCTTCAGCCACTCGGTGGCATCGCCGGACGCGGTCATCATGCCCAGCGCGTGCGAGAAGAACGGCGTGAAGGTCGTCAGTTCCTTCCATTGGACGTTGGCGCCCTTGCCGCACCAGTCCTTCGCCATCTGCTTGCCGACGGCCGCGGGGATGACGTCGTCCATCGGGCTGTGTTCGACCAGGACCGGCATGGCCGGCTTGACGGTGCCGATCCGGTTCTCCGCCACGATCGCGTCGAACGGCGGCTGGGCCAGGTAGGCGGACACCGGCTTGCCCTCCTTCGTCAGCGAGCTGGTCTGCTTGTACATGAACTGGAGGACCGCGTTCATGGTGCAGGTCTGCCGGGCCTTCAGGAACAGATCGGCCCCGGCCGGGTTGGCCAGGTCCATCAACCTGGCCTCCGGGTAGGCCTGGTTGATGCCGATCAGCGCGTAACCGAGGAACCCGGCGTACATCCCGCCGTCGAGCGACTTCGACAGCACGGCCTTGTCCGCGGGAGCCGCGCCGGAATAGACACCCTTGACGTCCAGTTCGGGCGCGTAGGTGGCGGCCAGTTCGGCGGCGGCCGCGGCGGCACTGCCGCCCTCGGAGTAGCCGGCGATGCCCACCGGGCCATCGGCGGGCAGGCCCGTGCCGGGCAGCCGCTGGGCGGCGCGGACGACGTCGAGCACGGTGTGCGCCTCGGACAACCGGACGACGTACGGATGGTCGCCGCTGCCCGTCACCCACGGTCCGATGTAGTCGGTCTGCGCCACGGCGAACCCGGCACCCAGCAACGCGTTGACGAAACCGCCCTGAAAGCCGGAGACCAGGTCCGAGGCGCCCTCGCCCGCGAGGGTTTTCGAGGGAGCGCAATCCGGCCCCATGCCGAAGGTGAACGGCGCGTAGGCCACGATCGGCCGTTCGCCGGGACCGGTCCACGGATTGTCCGGCACCAGGACGGTGCCGCTCACCGCGACTTGCCTGTCCTTGTTGTCCCGGGACAGATATTGGATCCGGGTCGATTTCGCCCCGTTGTAGGTCGAGGGCTGCGACTTGATCACGTCACCGTTCTCACCGGCCGGAAGCGGTGAAGAGGAGACGTATACCGAATCGGATTCCGCGCTCGCGGCAGTCGCCCCTACCGCGACCAACGTCACGGTCATGGCGGCGATCAGGACATGACGAAAGGAAGAAGTCATAGTGCGCTCCACGCTGAGTCGGAACTTCCGCAGGTGAGCTAGATGGAAGACCTTTCGGTGCCGGGCGGTCAATGGCCGTTCGTCGAATTGTCATTCCCGTCAGTGCGGGGAAACTGATTTCACTCATGGCTTTCCGGGTGGCGGCCGGGCTATTTCCGGAATTCGCCGATCCCGGTTATCGTCGCCGTCATGTCGGAACCGAAGCGGTCGGCGATGCGGGTGGCCGATTCCGATCGCGAAAACGTCGCGCGACTGCTGTACGAAGCCATGGGTGCGGGACGCATCACCACCGGTGAACTGGAAACGAGACTGGACGCCGTCTACGCGGCCAAGACGTTCGCGGAATTCGAACCCGTCGTCGCGGATCTGTCGCCCGGCGGGGCGCTCGCCCTGTCCCACGCCGCCGACGAGGAGCAAGGCGGACGCCGCTCGTTCGCGGTCATGTCCGCCACCACGCGGCGGTTCGGCGGACCACTGCCGTCGAAACACGTCAGCCGCGCGTTCTGGGGCAGCGTGCGCCTCGATCTGCGGCGGGCCCGGATCACCGGATCCTGCACGATCAGGGCGGTGGCGGTCATGGGCGGCGTCAAGATCGTCGTACCCGAGGACTTCGCCCTCGACGTCCGGGGAATCGGGCTGATGGGCGGATTCGGCACCGGCCGCCGGACCGGGCGACGGAGCCCGGATGCGGGCGCGCCGGTGCTGCGCGTCACGGGTTTCGCCTGGTGGGGGTCGGTGAGGGTGATCCGGAAGCCCCTGGAGCCGCGGCGGCGCTCCCCGCGCGGGCGCGGCTGAGGGGCCCAAAGAAGTCCGGTGGCTCGCCGGGCACTCCACCTTCCGTAAACTCGTTGTGAGGACGAGCCGAGGGAGGTGCAGGTGGCCAACGCGGAAGAACGCCGCTTCGAAGTGCTGCGCGCGATCGTCGCCGATTACGTGTCCAACCAGGAACCCGTCGGATCCAAGGCGATCGTCGACAGGCACAACCTCGGGGTGTCCAGCGCCACCGTGCGCAACGACATGGCGGCGCTGGAAGAAGAGGGCTACATCACACAACCCCACACCAGTGCGGGCCGGATCCCCACCGACAAGGGGTACCGGCTGTTCGTCGACCGGATAGCCGAGGTCAAACCGCTCAGCGCGGCCGAGCGCCGGGCCATCACCGCGTTCCTGGACAGCGGTACCGACGTCGACGACGTCCTGCGCCGCTCCGTCCGGCTGCTCGCGCAGCTGACCAGGCAGGTCGCGGTCATCCAGTACCCGATGATGACCAACTCCGCCGTCCGCCACCTGGAAGTGGTGCCGCTCACCCCGGCGCGGCTGATGCTCGTGCTGATCACCGATTCGGGCCGCGTCGACCAGCGCACCGTCGACCTCGGGGACGTCATCACCGAGGAGAACGTCGGCAGGCTGCGCACGGTGCTCAACGGGGCACTCGCGGGCCGCAGGCTGTCCGAGGCCGCGGCGTCGGTCGCCGAACTGCCCGAGAAGTCGCCGGGCGAACTGCGCGACAGCCTCACCCGCGTCTGTACCGTGCTGGTGGAGTCCCTGGTCGAGCATCCCGAAGAGCGGCTGGTGCTCGGCGGCACGGCCAACCTCACCCGCAACGTCTCGGACTTCCCCGGATCGCTGCGGCAGGTGCTGGAGGCGCTCGAGGAGCAGGTCATCGTGCTCAAGCTGCTCGCGGCCGCCCGCAACCCCGGTGCGATCAGCGTGCGCATCGGTGAGGAAAATGAGGACGAGCAGATGCGCAGCACCTCGGTGGTGTCCATCGGCTACGGGATGGACGACATGCTGCTGGGCGGGATGGGCGTCGTCGGGCCGACCAGGATGGACTACCCGAACACCATCGCCGCGGTGCGCGCGGTGGCGAACTACGTGGGGCAGATCCTCGCCGGCCGCTGAACGCGGCGGTGAGGTCGAAGTCAGAAGGAGAAGGCGAAGACGGTGGCGAGGGACTATTACGGCATTCTCGGGGTGGCGAAGAACGCGACGGATCAGGAGATCAAGCGCGCGTACCGCAAACTGGCCCGTGAACTGCACCCCGACGTCAACCCGTCGGAGGACGCCCAGCACCGCTTCGGCGAGGTGACCACCGCGTACGAGGTGCTGTCGGATCCGCAGAAGCGCAAGGTCGTCGACCTCGGCGGCGACCCGATGGACGGCGGCGCCCGCGGCGGCGGGGGAGACCCGTTCTCGGGCTTCGGCGGTCTCGGCGACATCATGGACGCCTTCTTCGGCGCCGCCGGGGGTGGCGGCGGCCGTGGCCGTGGCCCGCGCAGCCGCGTGCAGCCCGGCTCCGACGCGCTCATCCGCCTCGGCCTGACCCTCGAGGAGTGCGCCACCGGCGTCGACCGCGAGATCACCGTCGACACCGCCATCGTCTGCGACCTGTGCCGCGGCGCCGGCGCGGCCGAAGGCACCGGCACCAAGACCTGCGACACCTGCGGTGGCGCGGGCGAGGTCCAGTCGGTGCAGCGGTCCTTCCTCGGCCAGGTCGTCACAGCACGCCCCTGCCCGGTGTGCCGCGGCTTCGGCGAGGTCATCCCCGACCCCTGCCGCCAGTGCGGCGGCGACGGCCGGGTCCGCGCCCGCCGCAACGTCACCGCCAAGATCCCGCCGGGCGTCGGCGACGGCATGCGCATCCGCCTCTCCGGCCAGGGCGAGGTCGGCCCCGGCGGCGGCCCCGCCGGCGACCTGTACGTCGAGATCGACGAAGCACCGCACGAGGTGTTCGTCCGGCAGGGCAACGACCTGCACTGCAACTTCCGCATCCCGATGACCACCGCCGCCCTCGGCGCCACGGTGCCCATCGAGACGCTCATCGACGGCGACTACGAACTCGACATCGAGCCGGGCACCCAGCCCGCCACCGAACTCGTGCTCACCGCCAAGGGCATGCCGCGGCTGCGGTCTTCCGGCCGCGTCGACGGCCGGGGCGACCTGCACGTCCACATCGACGTCGTCGTGCCGACCAAACTCGACGACGCCCAGCGCGACCTCCTCGTCGAACTCGCCCAGCAGCGCGGCGAAGACGTGCCTTCGCTGTCCTCGAACGGCTCCAAGCCCGGCGGGCTGTTCTCCAAGCTGCGCACCAAGAACCACCGGTAACCCGTGCCCGAGACGACACTGCCGGTCTTCCTCACCGCCGCGCTGCCCGGCTCCGGGCGCACCACCCTCGACGGCGAGGAAGCCCGGCACGCCGCCACCGTCCGCCGCCTGCGCGTCGGCGAACGTCTCGTGCTCTCCGACGGCGAAGGCGGCATGGCGCGCTGCGTCGTCGAGGCCGTCCAGGCGGGCCGCGACGCGGCGCTCACCCTCGCCATCGAAGAACACTGGACCGAGGAACCACCCGCGCTGCGCGTCATCGTCGCCCAGGCCCTCGCGAAGGGCGACCGCGGCGAACTCGCCGTCGAACTCGCCACCGAAGCCGGCGCCGACGCCATCGTCCCCTGGCGCGCCGCCCGCAGTGTCGCCCGCTGGGAAGAAGGGACCCGCGGCGACAAGGCCCTCACCCGGTGGCGCACCACCGCCCGCGCCGCCGCCAAACAAGCCCGCCGCGCCCACGTCCCCGAAGTCGCCGAACCCGTCACCACCCGCGAACTCGCCGAACTCGCCCAGACCGTTTCCCGCGCGCTCGTCCTCGAATCCGGCATCACCACCCGCCTCACCGAGATCGAACTCCCGGCACAGGGCGACATCCTTCTCGTCGTCGGCCCCGAAGGCGGCATCACCGACGACGAACTGGACACCCTCACCGAGGCCGGCGCCACCGCCATCCGGTTGGGCCCCACCGTTTTGCGCACCTCCACCGCCGCCGCCGTGGCACTCGGCGCGCTAGGGGTTCTCACCGACCGCTGGAAGTAAAAAACACCCCACTAATTTGCGGCGAGTTATGGCGCGATCACGCAAACAGCCGTTACTCTCGTTAACTGACGCGCAACACACGGTTTCGGCGCGCCACTGGGGATGAAGCCCGGTCGCGCGCGTGAATCCCCGCCGGGCACCTCCCCCCTCGGTCCGGCGGAGCCGCGGCGACGGTGGGCCGACCCCCAGGGCCCACCGCGCCGCGGCATCTTCATTTCGAACCCCTTCGCGAAGCGCTTCGCTCCTTGCTGCGCTCCGGCTTCGATCACGTGAGTGTGGCCGATCGGTACAGGTGGTCGTGAGTGGCGATTCGGGTTAGAACACGAAACGCCACTCACGACCACCCCGACCGAGATGGTCGCCGGCGGCCTGTCGGCTTCAAGTACTGGGGAAGGGGCTTTCAGCGCAGCCGTTGTGGCTGCTGGTGCTTCTGGGGTGAAACTGGTGATCACGAGGTCCGTGAAGGCCTCCTTCACTACCTTCAGGGTAGGCAAGGAGGCCTTCACGGATCGGGCTTGCGTTCAGCCCCAGCCAGAACGACCACCCCGACCGAGGTGCGTGGACGCGAAGGGGACTTCCTCGCATGCGACGCGGCGAAAGTTCCCTTCGCCCCGTCGCGGCGTAGCGAGGGACTGGCCCCGGTGGGCGATAGGGTGGGGGGATGAGTGACGCGGAGACGTTGTTCGAGCGGATCATCGCGGGCGAGATCCCGTCCGACAAGGTGTACGAGGACGCGACGACGTATGCGTTCCGGGACATAGCGCCGCAGGCTCGGGTGCATGTGCTCGTGGTGCCGAAGAAGCGGTACCGCAATCTGGCCGAGCTGGCCTCGGGCGACCCGCAACTCCTCGCCGATGTGGCTTCGACGGCGCGCAAGGTCGCGGAGATCGAGGGGATCGCGGAGTCCGGGTACCGGGTGGTGTTCAACACCGACGGTGACGCCGGGCAGACCGTCTTCCACGTGCACGCGCACGTGCTCGGCGGCGAGCAGCTGGGGCATTTCGGGCGCTGAAGCGCGCGGCCTGCGGAAACCGGACTGCGTGCCGCCACCCGCAACCAGTAACATCGAACCCGTCACTGTCGTTGAAAATCGCAGCGTAAGCGCAGGAAGTAGGCCCGAGGCCACGTGGCCGGAACCGTACCGGGTGAAGCCGCCCGACCCGACGTTCCCGCGGACGTCACCCCGACGAAGGCTGAAGAGGCCGCGATCACCGAAGCGGCCCAGTCCCGATTCCCCATCCCCGACGCCGCCGCGCTCAGCCTGCTCGGCTCGAGGGACGAAAACCTCCGGGTCGCCGAAGAACTCCTCGCCGCCGACGTCCACGTCCGGGGCAACGAGGTCACCCTGACCGGTGCCCCCGCCGACGTCGCCTTCGCCGAGCGTGTCTTCGCCGAACTCGTGACGCTCGCCGGCCGCGGCCAGCAGGTCGACCCGGCCACCGTCCGCCGCACCGTCGGCATGCTCTCCACCGGTGACCACGAGTCACCGGCCGAAGTGCTGAGCATGAACATCATCTCCCGGCGCGGCAAGACGATCCGGCCCAAGACGCTCAACCAGAAGCGCTACGTCGACGCCATCGACAAGCACACGATCGTCTTCGGCATCGGCCCCGCCGGTACCGGCAAGACGTATCTCGCCATGGCCAAGGCCGTCCAGGCGCTGCAGGCGAAGCAGGTCACCCGCATCGTGCTGACCCGCCCCGCGGTCGAAGCAGGCGAGCGCCTCGGCTACCTGCCGGGCACGCTCAACGAGAAGATCGACCCGTATCTGCGCCCGCTGTACGACGCGCTGCACGACATGGTCGAGCCCGAGTCGATCCCGCGGCTGATGCAGGCGGGCACCATCGAGATCGCGCCGCTGGCGTACATGCGCGGCCGCACCCTCAACGACGCCTTCATCATCCTCGACGAAGCGCAGAACACCACGCCGGAACAGATGAAGATGTTCCTCACCCGGCTCGGGTTCGGCGCCAAGATCGTCGTCACCGGCGACGTCACGCAGGTCGACCTCCCCAACGGCCAGAAGAGCGGCCTCCGGGTGGTCCGCGACATCCTCGAAGGTGTCGAGGACCTGCACTTCGCCCAGCTCACCAGCCAGGACGTGGTGCGGCACAAGCTCGTCGGCGACATCGTCGACGCGTACGAGAAGTGGCAGGCGCTGCAGGACAGCAAGGATCAGGGCAGTGGCTGGAAAGGGCAGCGCCGTTCATGAGCATCGAGATCGCCAATGAATCGGGCGTGAACGTCGACGAGACCTCCATCGTGTCGGCCGCCCGCTTCGCGCTCGACAAGATGGAGGTCAGCCCGCTCGCCGAGCTGTCCATCCTGCTCGTCACCCTCGAGGTGATGGAGGATCTGCACGAGCGGTGGATGGACCTGCCCGGGCCCACCGACGTGATGGCCTTCCCGATGGACGAGCTCGACTCGTCGCGCCGCCCCGACGCGCCCGACGCCTCGCCCGCGCTGCTCGGCGACATCGTGCTGTGCCCGGCGTTCGCGAAGGACCAGGCCAAGACGGCCGGGCACGCGCTGATGGACGAGCTGCACCTGCTCACCACGCACGGGGTGCTGCACCTGCTCGGCTACGACCACGCCGAGCCCGCCGAGGAACGCGAGATGTTCGGTCTGCAGAAGCGGATCCTCGGCGAGTTCCAGGCGGCCGTGGCCGCGCACAACAAGCGCGACGCGCAGCGCTCCGCGGACGACAGGCTCCTCGGCACCGCCGGCCTCGACGCCGCGCCCGCCGAGGAACCGCCCGCCTAGGCGGTTCGCGGACATGGGTAGTCCCACGGCCCTGCTGGTCATCGCCATCGCGCTGATCCTGCTCGCCGGGGTGTTCGCGGCCGCCGACGCCGCCGTCAGCACGGTCTCCAAGGCCCGCGCCGACGGCCTCGTCCGGCTCGGCCGCCCCGGCGCGCGCCAGCTGTCGCTGGTCATCGCCGAACGCCGCCGCCACATCAACCTGATCCTGCTGCTGCGGATGACCTGCGAGCTGACCGCCACCGTGCTGGTCACCGTCGACATCCTCGGCTGGATCCGGCCGCTGTGGCTCGCCATCGTGGTCGCCGCGGGCGTGATGGTCGTGGTGAGCTACGTGATCATCGGCGTCGGCCCGCGCACCCTCGGCCGTCAGCACCCGTACCGGATCGGCCTCGTCGTCGCCGGTCCCGTGCGCGTCCTCGGGTCGATCCTCGGCCCGCTCAGCAGGCTGCTGATCGTCCTCGGTAACGCCATCACCCCCGGCCGCGGCTTCCGCGAAGGCCCGTTCACCTCCGAAGTCGAACTGCGCGAACTGGTCGACCTCGCCCAGGAACGCGGCGTCGTCGAGGAATCCGAGCGCGAGATGATCCACTCGGTGTTCGAACTCGGCGACACCGTCGCGCGCGAGGTCATGGTGCCGCGCACGGAGATCGTCTGGATCGAGCACGACAAGACCGTGCGCCAGGCGCTGGCGCTGGCCCTGCGCACCGGGTTCACCCGGCTGCCGGTGATCGGCGACTCCGTCGACGACGTGGTGGGCGTGGTCAACATCAAGGACCTCATGCCCGCGTACATGGCCGAGGGCGGCTCGCAGCGGCAGGTCGAGGCGCTGATGAACCCGGCGAGCTTCGTGCCGGACTCCAAACGGCTCGACGACCTGCTCAAGGAGATGCAGGTCTCGCACAACCACATGGCGATCGCCGTCGACGAGTACGGCGGCACCGCCGGCCTGCTCACCATCGAGGACATCCTCGAAGAGATCGTCGGCGAGATCACCGACGAATCCGACGCCGACGAACGCCCCGAGGTCGAGGAACTCGAAAACGGCGCGGTCCGCGTCTCGTCCCGGCTCTCGGTCGACGACCTGGGCGAACTGTTCGGGATCGACCTCGAAGACCACGACGTGGAGACCGTGGGCGGGCTGCTCGCCGAGCGACTGGGTAGGGTCCCGCTGCCGGGGGCCGAAGCCGAGGTCGCCGGGCTTCGGCTGTTCGCCGAAGGCGGTAAGGACCGGCGCGGGCGGATGCGGATCACCACGGTGGTCGTCCACCCCGCCGACGCGGACGCGGTGACCGACGCAGCCCAGGGCAGGCGCCGGACCCGGGTCCCGCAGCCCGATGAAAGTGACAGGAGTGTCGAACATGCCTGAGCTGGACGCCGAGGACCAGAAGCTGGTGACCCTGGCCAGGTCCGCGCGAGCCCGCACCCAGGCCGCCGAAGGCGCCGCGCTCCGCGACACCGACGGCCGCACCTACGCGGCGAGCACGGTCGACCAGCCGTCGTTCAAGCTCACCGCGCTGCAGGCCGCCGTCGCCGCCGCCGTTTCGAGTGGAGCCGAAGGTATCGAGGCCGCCGTCGTGGTCACGGCCGAAGGGCTGCTCAAGGAGGCGTCCGTGCACGCGGTGCGGGACATCGCGGAAAAGGCCCCGATCTACCTGGCCGACCCCAGTGGCAAGGTGCTGAACTGATGGCCGAACCGCATCGTTCCGGTTTCGCCTGCTTCGTCGGACGGCCCAACGCGGGCAAGTCGACGCTGACCAACGCGCTCGTCGGCAGCAAGGTCGCGATCACCTCCAGCAAACCGCAGACCACCCGGCACGCCATCCGCGGCATCGTCCACCGCGACGACGCCCAGCTGGTGATCATCGACACACCGGGCCTGCACCGGCCGAGGACCCTGCTCGGCGAGCGGCTGAACGACATCGTCCACTCCACATGGTCCGAAGTGGACGTTGTCGGGCTTTGCGTGCCCGCCAACGAAAAGGTCGGCCCCGGGGACCGGTTCATCGCCGCCGAACTCAAGAAGATCGCCAAGCGGACCCCCGTGATCGGCGTCGTCACCAAGACGGATCTCGTGAAACCCGAGCAGGTCGCCGAGCAGTTGCTCGCCCTGCAGGAGGTCATGGAGTTCGCGGAGCTGATCCCGGTGTCCGCTGTGGACGGTTTCCAGGTCGGCGCGCTCTCGGATCTGCTGGTGCGGCACCTTCCCGAGGGGCCGCAGCTGTATCCGGGCGGCGAACTCACCGACGAGCCGGAACAGACCCTGGTCGCCGAGCTGATCCGCGAGGCGGCACTGGAGGGCGTCCGGGACGAACTCCCGCACTCGATCGCCGTCACCGTCGAGGAGATGCTGCCCCACGAGGGCAGAGACGACATGATCGACGTGCACGCGTTCCTTTATGTGGAACGACCGAGCCAGAAGGGCATCATCCTCGGGCACAAGGGTGAGCGGCTCAAGGACGTCGGCGCGCGCGCCCGGCAGCAGATCGAGGGGCTCCTCGGCTCGAAGGTCTACCTCGACCTGCACATCAAGGTCGCCAAAGAGTGGCAGCGCGACCCCCGTCAGTTGCGACGGCTGGGCTTCTGACTGAACGGAATGTCTCGATTCGGTCGCGGAGACCGGTTGATGGTGTGGAACCGGACGGGTGACCTTAGAGTCTCAACCCTTGACTCCGGTGATCGCTGATCGGGCGGCGCGCCCGGGTCGCAGTTCCACATCTCATTCGTGAAGGGAAAGCGGTAAATGACCGACAACCAGGGCCTGCCCAACTACTCCGGCGACCCTCAGGGCGGTGGAGGCTTCAACAACCCCGGCCCGCCGCCCAACAACAACCTGGTGTGGGCCATCCTCACCACGATCCTGTGCTGCCTGCCCTTCGGTATCGTCGCCATCGTCAAGGCGAACCAGGTGAACACCCTCTGGGCGCAGGGCCAGCCCGCCGCCGCGCAGGAAGCGGCCGACGCGGCCAAGAAGTGGTCGATCATCGCGGCGATCGTCGGTGGCGTGCTCATCGTTCTGTACGTTGTCCTCGTCGTCTTCCTCGGCGTGTTCGCGGCCTCGGTGGACGTGAACAACTACCGCTGATCCCGGCGCTCGAGGGGGAGACCTCATGACCGACCAGTACCCGAACTACCCGCCCCCGGGCGGGCCACCGCCGCAGCAGCCGTATTACGGCGGCATGCCGAACTACGGACCCCCGCCGGACAACAACCTGGTGTGGGCCATCCTCTGCACGGTGTTGTGCTGCTTGCCGCTGGGTATCGTCGCGATCGTGAAGTCGAGCCAGGTGCAGACGTTGTGGTCGCAGGGCTTCCACGCCGAAGCCCAGAAGGCCGCCGACGACGCGAAGAAGTGGTCCATGTGGGGAGCGATCGCCACCGGCGGTCTTTTCCTGCTGTACATCATCTTCATCGTGGTGATGATCATCATCGGCGCGTCGGCGGGAAGCTTCACGCCGTGACGTCGTCCGTCTACACGGGATTCCCGGCGCGCGGGTTCAAAGCCAAGGCCCGCGCGCTGGGACCGCCCCTGGCCATCGCCGCCGGGGCGGGCCTCGGCTGTGTCGTCCTCTGGCTGGGTGATCCCACCACTCCGGGCGGGCCGCTTCCGGTCTGTCCCACCAAGACCCTGCTCGGCATCGCGTGTCCGGGCTGCGGCGGCATGCGCATGGTCTACAGCGCGCTGCACGGGGACATTCCCGCCGCACTGCACTACAACGCGGTGTCCTTTGTGGTCGTTCTGCTGCTCGTCTGGAGCACCGTCGCCTGGGCGGTCGGCAGGCTTCGTGGCCGCGCGGTGAACAGCTGGCTGCACTGGCGCTGGACGCCGCTCGCGTTCGGTGTCGTGTTCGTCGTCTGGTTCGTCATCCGTAACCTGCCCTTCGCCCCGTTCACCTCGCTATACGTGTGAGTGCCGGGCCGAGGCCCGGATCGTCGGTGGTACCGAGTACGCTCCCGCGCACCGGTCTGCTCGGTATGTACCCATGCCGTACATTCAGCCCGGGTCGCCGCACGAGGCCCAGTGCTCCAGGGGCGAGGAACCAGCGAGGGGATTTCGATGACCACTCCCTACGGCCAGCAGCCGCCGGGACAGCAGCCGCCGCCCGGATCCGGGGATGGGCAGCAGCAGTCACCGCAGCCGCAGTCGCCGTTCGGGCAGCCGCCGTCGGGAGAACAGCCCTCGCCGTTCGGGCAGCAGCCGCAGCAAGGCGACCAGCCCTCGCCCTTCGGGCAGCAGCCGCAGCAAGGCGACCAGCCCTCGCCCTTCGGGCAGCAGCCACAGTCTTCGCCGTTCGGCCAGCAGTCGAGCCAGCCGTTCGGCGCGCAGCCACAGTCTCCCTTCGGTCAGCAAGGTCAGGCCTCGCCGTTCGGCCAGGCTTCCCCGTTCGGTCCGCGGACCGACTACGCCCACTGGGGCCTGCGCGCGGGCGCGACGCTCATCGACTTCGGCCCGATCGTCGTGCTGCCGATCATCGGCGCGATCATCTCGGCGGTGGGGCCTGACACGGTCGGCCTGTTCATCGCCGGTCTCGGTTATCTCGCCGGTTTCGCCTGGACCGTCTACAACCGGTGGATCAAGATGGGCACCACCGGCCAGTCGCTCGGCAAGAAGATCCTGAAGATCAAGCTCGTCCGCGAGAGCGACGGCCAGCCGATCGGCCCGCTGATGGCGTTCGTCCGGGACCTGTGCCACAACCTGGACGGCTGGGTCTGCGGTCTCGGCTACCTCTGGCCGCTGTGGGACGAGAAGAAGCAGACGTTCGCGGACAAGATTCTCAGCACCATCGTCGTGCCGGGCGAAGCGTCGGCGACCACGTCGGCGCCGTTCGGTCAGACGCCGGGATTCCCGGCGCCGCCGTCGTCTTCGCCGTTCCCCGCGCCGCCCGCGCCGTTCGGCCAGCCGCAACAACAGCCGCAGCCGCAGTCCCCGTTCGGTCAGCAGCCCCAGCAGCCGCAGCCGTTCGGGCAGCAGCCGTCCCAGCCGTTCGGTCAGCCGCCGCGGGGAACCGCGGCGCCGTCACCGGAGTCCCAGCCTGAGCCGGCCCTGAGCGAGGCCGAGCCGACTCAGGTCCTTCGCCCGGGGCAGCAGCCCCAGCAGGCACCGTCAGGGTTCGACGAAGCCGAGCCGACGCAGAAGATCACCCCGGACCAGCTGAGGCAGCAGCTGCCCGGAGCGGATGGGCCGAACGGGCCCGGAACACCGCACCAGTAAGGAAAAACCGGCGGGATCCACCCGCCGGCAAATGCGACAAAAGTGGGGAACCCCGATGACGAACCCGTACGGCCAGCAGCCCGGCCCCGGCCAGCAGCCCTATGGCCAGCAGCCTCAGCCCGGATACGGACCCCCGTCCGGCGCCACGCCCGCGCCGTACGGCCAGCCTTCCGGCCCGAACCCGATGCCGTACGGCCAGCCTGCGCCCTACGGCCAGCCAGCGCCGTACGGTCAGCCCGCGCCCTACGGCGCGCCGGGCGGTATGCCCGGTGGCGGCGGTGACATCAACTCGATCCCCGACTACAAGGGCTGGGCGATCGGCTGCATCTTCCTCTGCTGGATCATCGCGATCTTCGCGATCATGAAGTCCAACGAGGTCAACACCTACAAGATGCAGGGCAACTACGCCGCCGCCGCGGACGCGTCGAAGTCGACGAAGACCATGTGCATGATCGCCTCGATCATCGGCGGTGTCGGCTGCCTGTTCTCCATTCTCTGGATCGTCCTGGTCGCCGCGAGCATCTAGCCCGACCCGTAGCCGAAAGAACAACGAGGACCACTTTCATGACCAACCCCTACGGCCAGCAGCAGCCCTACGGACAGCAGCCTGGCTATGGTCCGCCGTCCGGTGGCATGCCCGCCCCCTACGGCCAGCCGGCCCCGTACGGCCAGCCTTCCCCTTACGGCGCGCCGGGCGGCATGCCCGGTGGCGGTGGCGACATCAACGCCATCAAGGACTACAAGGGCTGGGCGATCGGCTGCATCTTCCTCTGCTGGATCATCGCGATCTTCGCGATCATGAAGTCCAACGAGGTCAACACCTACAAGATGCAGGGCAACTACGCCGCCGCCGCGGACGCGTCGAGGTCCACGAGGACCATGTGCATGATCGCGTCGATCATCGGTGGCCTCGGCTGCCTGTTCGCCATCGTGATGATCATCATCTCGATCGCCGCGGCCGCGTCGGTGCCGAGCTGCTACGGCCGCTACTGCTGATTCCGGGGCGCACCACCCCGATGTCGGTCCCAGGTGGGACGATGTCGGGGTGGTGAACCTCTATCGCGACACCGGAGTGGTGTTGCGGACGCACAAGCTGGGTGAGGCCGACCGGATCGTCACCCTGCTCACGCGGCGGCACGGCAAGGTCCGTGCGGTCGCGAAGGGCGTGCGTCGGACGTCATCGCGCTTCGGAGCGCGCCTGGAGCCCTTCGGGCACGTCGACGTCCAGTTCTACACCGGCCGCTCCCTCGACGTGATCACCCAGGTCGAGACGGTCGACGCCTTCGCTCTGCCGCTGGTGGCGGACTACCAGCGCTACACCGCCGCGAGCGCCATCGCCGAGACCGCGGACCGGTTGTCCGCCGAAGAAGGCGAGCCGGTGCTCAAGCTCTACATGCTCGTCGTCGGGGCGCTGCGCGCGCTGGCGAGCGGCGAACGGGACAGTTCCCTCATCCTCGACGCCTTCTTCCTGCGGGCCATGGCCTACGCCGGCTGGGCGCCCGCGATCACCGAATGCGCCCGCTGCGGCCTGCCCGGGCCGCACAAGGCGTTCAGCGTGTCCGCCGGGGGCTCGATGTGCCCGGATTGCCGGGTTCCCGGCTGTGTCCACCCCTCCCCGGAGGTGCTGACGCTGCTCGCGGCGCTCCTGCACGGCGAGTGGCCGGTGGCCGAGGCGTCGCTGCCGGTGCCGAGGCGGGACGCGTCCGGCCTGGTCGCGGCGCATCTGCAGTGGCATCTGGAGCGCCAGTTGCGGTCGCTGCCGCTGGTGGAGAGGCGTGCGCGGGAGACCAGCACGCAGGCGCAGTAGGGTCGCAGGCACAGGTTTCACTCGATCAGGAGGCTCGAAGGTGCTGCGCAGGGGACGCGAGAACAAGGCGTCACAATTCGAACTTCGCGCGCCGGAGCCGCATCCGTCCGGTGCCCGGCCGCCGGAGATCCCCAAGGAACTCCTCCCGAAGCACGTGGCGCTGGTGATGGACGGCAACGGCCGCTGGGCCAACCAGCGGGGACTGCCGCGGATCGAGGGCCACAAGCGCGGTGAGGCCGTGATGATCGACGTCGCCAGCGGCGCCGTGGAACTCGGCGTCAAATGGCTTTCGGTGTACGCGTTCTCCACCGAGAACTGGAAGCGGAGCCCGGAGGAGGTCCGTTTCCTGATGGGCTTCAACCGCGACACCATCCGCCGCCAGGTCGACTACCTCGGTTCGATCGGCGTCCGCATCCGCTGGGCGGGCCGCCGCCCCAAGCTGTGGGCGAGCGTCATCAAGGAACTGCAGGTCGCCGAGGAGAAGACCAAGCACAACACGGCGCTGAACATGACCATGTGCGTCAACTACGGCGGCCGTGCCGAACTGGGTGACGCCATGCGCCGGATCGCCCAGGACGTCGCCGACGGGAAGCTGAACCCGGACAAGGTCACCGAGAAGACCATCGGCAAGTACCTGTACCAGCCCGACATGCCGGACGTGGACCTGTTCCTGCGGCCGTCGGGGGAGCAGCGGACGTCGAACTTCCTGCTCTGGCAGTCGGCCTACGCCGAGATGGTCTACCAGGACACGCTCTTCCCGGACTTCGACCGCACCCACCTGTGGCGGGCGTGCCTCGAATTCGCGAAACGGGACCGCCGGTTCGGCGGGGCCGTCGACAAGGCTTCCGAAGGGACCGCATGACCACCGAAGCAGCGGACACGGCGGCGTTGCTGACGTCGGCGCGGGAAGCCCTCGAGCGCTATCTCGAAGTCCACGTCGACGACGACGGCGCGCTGACCTTCTCGCACGCGGACGTCCCGTGCGTCATCCAGGCGACCCGGCTGGCCGAAGGGCTGACCGTGCTGAGCCTGACCTGCGTCGTCGCCTGGGATCTGCCGGACGACCCGGCGATCGCGGCCTCGGCGGCGGAACGTGCCGGACAGGGCCTGTTCGGGACGCTCGGGGTGGTGCGTTCGGAGAAGGGCATCGACATCACGCTGAGGTACGCGTTCCCGGCCGAGGGCATGGACCCCTCGCCGCTCGGGACGCTGCTCATGCTGGTCGTGTCGACGGCGTCGCAGCTGCGGTCGGACCTGCTGGGCTCCGCTGCGGGGGAGTGACCGCCGGAACGCAGGGTCACCTGGCATCATCGCGCGCATGGAAACCATTTCCAGAAGCGCCCCGGAGAAGAAGCCGGCCCGGCGGTTCAAGATCACCTCGATCGAGGTGCTCTGCGCGATCCTGCTGATCGCGATCCTCGGGCAGAGCTGGCTCCAGCAGGTGTTCGACGTGCCCGCGCTGCGGACCGGCTCGACCGTGTTCGTCGCCGTCTGCGTGCAGGCGCTGCCGTTCCTGGTGCTCGGGGTGCTGATCAGCGGCGCGATCGCGGCGTTCGTGCCCGCGCGGGTGCTGGAGAAGGTGCTCCCTCGCCGGGCCGGTGCGGCGGTCGGGGTCGCGGGCCTGGCCGGGGTCGCCCTGCCGGGGTGTGAATGCGCGTCGGTGCCGGTCGCGCGGCGGCTGATCGGCCAGGGTGTCGCGCCCGCGGCCGCGCTGACGTTCCTGCTCGCCGCGCCCGCGGTCAACCCGGTGGTGCTGGTCGCCACGGCGGTGGCGTTCCCCGGGAATCCGGAAATGGTGTTCGCCCGGTTCGCCGGTTCGCTCGCCACCGCGATGGTGATGGGCTGGCTGTGGGCGAAATGGGGCAAGCTCGACTGGATCGCGGAGCGGGCTTTGCGGCGGCTTCCCGAGGTTCAGCACGGCTCACGGTGGAAGACCTTCGCCGAGACCGCGCGGGCGGATCTGGTCGAGGCCGGTGGTTTCCTCGTGCTCGGCGCGATGATCGCCGCCGCGATGAACGTGCTGGTGCCCGCCAAATGGTTCGGGGTGCTGGGGGAGCAGATCGTGCTCGGGGTGCTGGTGATGGCCGTGCTCGCCGTCGTGCTGGCACTGTGCAGTGAGGCCGACGCCTTCGTCGCCGCGTCGCTGACCGCGATGCCGCTGCTGCCGAAACTGGTGTTCCTGGTGGTCGGGCCCGCGATCGACGTGAAGCTGTTCGCCCTGCAGACCGGCACCTTCGGCAAATCCTTCGCGCTGCGGTTCGCCCCGGTGACGTTCGTGGTCGCCTTGTCCTGTGCCGTCGTGTCGGGTGTGCTGATCCTCGGAGGTGGCGCGTGAAACGCGAGACCCAGAACATCCTGCTGATCCTGCTCGGCGGCGCGCTGCTCAAGATCACCGTCAACGGCGACTACCTGCGCTACGTCAAACCCGCGCAGCAGCCGTGGATCATCGCGGGCGGCGCGGTGATGGTCGCGCTGGGCGCGGTCGCGATCGTCCGCGACCTGCTGGCCGCGCGGGCCGCCGCCGTGGTGTCCGGCGACGTCCACGCGCACGAGCACAACGCCCGTTCGGCGTGGCTGCTGATGGTGCCGGTGCTGGCCGTGTTCCTGGTCGCGCCGCCCGCGCTGGGCGCCGATTCGGTCACCCGCACCGAGGCCAGGGCGCCGCAGAGCGCCGCGGCGAGCAACGCGGCCGCCTTCCCGCCCCTGCCCGCCGGGGACGTGGTGCCGCTGGAGGTCAACGAGTTCGTCAGCCGCGCCGGATGGGATTCCAGCGGCTCGCTGAACGGGCGGACGGTGCGGCTGTCCGGCTTCGTCGTGCACAACGAGGGCAACACGATGCTGGCGCGGATGGTGATCGGCTGCTGCGCGGCCGACGCGTTCCCGATCACCGTGCGGATGGTGGGCGAGGGCGTGTCGGGCTTCGGGAACGACACCTGGCTGGAGGTCACCGGGACGGTCGTGCCGGGGACCGCGGTGCGGGAGAACAGCTACATGCCGGATCTGACGCTCACCTCGGTGCGGCAGGTGCCGGCGCCGAAGGACCCCTACGAGTACTGACCGGATGTCATGAAAGAGTCGTTCAGGACATCTTTCGTCCTGAACGACCCTTTCATGACACTCGTCAGTGGTTCGAGCAGGTCCCGACGATCTCCACGGTGTGGCTGATGTCGGAGAACCCGTGCTCCGAAGCGATCTTCTCGGCCCACCGCTCCACCGCGGGTCCCTCGACCTCGACGGTGCTGCCGCAGAGACGGCACACCAGGTGATGGTGGTGGTGCGACGAGCAACGCCGGTAGATGGCCTCGCCGGTGTCGGTGCGCAGGACGTCGATCTCGCCGGCCTCCGACAGCGACTGCAGCGTCCGGTACACCGTGGTGAGCCCGATGCCGTCTCCGCGTTTGCGCAGCTCGTCGTGCAGTTCCTGGGCGGAACGGAAGTCGTCGATCTCCTTGAGCAGCTCGACCACGGCGGCCCGCTGTTTCGTCGACCGGCGTCCCGGCACCGGCGCGGAACTGTTGGCCGTCGTCGGACTCATGCTCACTTCCCCTCCTGAACGTGGGCTACGGCGTCCACCACGATATGCGCAAGGTGATCGTCGACCAGCCGGTACACCACCTCTCGGCCGCGTCGCTCACCCTGTACGACACCCGCGGTCTTCAGCACCCGCAGGTGCTGGCTGATCAGCGGCTGTGCGACATCGAGCGTGTCCACCAGTTCGTGCACGCACCTGTCCGCGTTACGCAGCTGCATGACGATGGCGATGCGCACGGGCGCGGCGAGCGCCCTGAGCAGGTCGCCGGCGTCCGCGAGGACGGCGGGCGAGGCCGAGGTGGCGGGTTCGGCGGGGGGACGGGCCGACGAATGCGGTCCGGGGTCTTCCGTGAGGCCCGGGGCGGCAGAGTCCGGGGTCACCGTAGCCATCGCCGCCTCCAAGTCCATCATGATTTCCGAAGTCATTGCCAGTAACAGCTCAGCCCATCTTAGTGTTCCCGTCCCCGGTGGTCTGTTCGCCGACCGGGCGACCACTTGGCGGCAATGTTACTGCTCCATTCGGGTGACTTTGCAAAGAAATGACCATTCCACTTCGCATGTGGTCGCCAACGGTGCAAGGTTGTCGCGGAGCGTTTCGTCGCTTCTACGCTGACGACCGCGCTCTGACGGCCCGGAGAGGCAGTGGGGAGACATGACTCGTTTCGTGACGAAGCTGGCCGCCGCGACGGCGGCCGTCGCTTTGGCGTCGGTTCCGGGGCTCGCCTCGGCGCAGACGACGCAGGCCGTCGACGAGAAGACCGGCCCCGTGTCGTTCGCGAACGTGGCGTCGGTGCGCATCGGGAACCCGGGATCGCTGATCACCGAGACCCAGCGCTCGCCGCTGACGCCCGGCCTGTCGAAACTCTCCCCGGACCGCACCGTCGTCCCGCGTGACGAGGGCGAGAAGAGCACCTTCGGCGACAAATGGGCCGTCAACCTGGGCCGCTTCGGCGCTCAGAGCCCGTTCCCGCCCGGTATCGCCAGCCGCGATCACAACGTGGTCGCCGCGCTGCAGCAGACCACGGTCCCGACGGCGGTCGCGGAGGGCAACTTCGCCCTGCTCGACAACGGCCGCGGAGGCGCGAAGCCCGCCGACAACACCGTGCTGGTGCTCGAAGGCGCGAAGAGCGCCGTCGACTGCTCGTCGCCGGGCAAGACGACGTCGTCGACGAGCGTGGGCAAGATCTGGGTGCGGGACGAAACCGGCGCGCTCAAGCCGTCCGGCGCTTCGGGCGTCGACGTCAAGGGCCTCAAGCTCGGCCCGCCGTCGGTCATCAAGAACGAGAACATCGGCAAGGACGACACCACCTCCGACCTCACCGTGTCCCGCGTGACCGCCTTCGACCAGCTCATCCGGCAGGACGGCTGGCGCAACGGCGACGTGACCGCGGTGGCGGGCTGGAAGGTGGACATCGTCACGCACGTCCGCGACGACGCGGGCAAGGATCTGCGCGAGGCCCGCACGACGCTCGTGCTCGGCGGCGTGAGCTGCTCGATCCCGAAGAACTTCGTCGCGAAGCCCGCCGGCGGTACCGGACCGGGCGCGGCGCCCGCGCAGCCCGCGGTGCCGGGGACGGTGCCCGCGGGCGGTATCCCGCCGCAGGCCGCCGACTCGACGCGGACCGTGGTCGGGCTGAGCCTGCTGGGCGGCGGCATCGTGATCGGCGCCGCGGCCATGCTGCTCCTCCGCCGTCGCAAGCCCGTTCCGGTGCGGGAGAAGTAGCCGCCCCGTGCGGCCCTGGCAGGCGGCACTGTCCGCAGTGGTCTCCGCGCTCGCCATCTCCGCGGGCGTGATCGTGCTGACCTGGATCCCGCCGGAACAGCCGGTGTCGTCGTTCGCGGAACCCGCGGTCGCGCCCGGTGAGGACGGTGCTCCCTTGGCGCTCCCCGCCGACAGTTCGAAACGCGGGCAGCGACCCGGCACCATCCGCCTGCCCGAAGGCGGATCGGCGAAACTCGTGCGCTCCGAGGTCAACTCCACCGGCGTCCTCCCGATCCCGCGCGGGCTCGGCGACGCGGCCTGGTGGGGTGCGCGGCTGGGCGCCGAAGCGGGTACGGCGCTGATCTCCGGGCACGTCAACTGGGGCGGCGTCAAAGGACCGTTCGACGAGTTGTGGCGGATGCGGGAGGGCCAGGAGGTGGCCGTCAGCGACGCGGCGGGCGGCATCTGGGTCTATCGCGTGCGGGAGATCGTCACGGTGCACAAGAACGACCTGCCCGCGCAGGCGGCGAAGCTGTTCGCGCAGAGCGGGCCGCACCGGCTGGTCCTCGTCACCTGCGGCGGCGACTATCTGGGCGGGACGGACGGCTACCGGGACAACCGGGTGATCGTCGCGACCCCCGTTTCCGGCCCGCCCGCCTGAAATCGGTGCAACCTCTCTCGGCTCGCGTCGCGTGTCTAGCGACACCGGCTAGACGCGAGCAAGGAGTAATACCCGATGGTGGGACAGTTCGACGTGGACGACGCGCGCGAGGAGCAGCCGAAGAAGCGCTCCAGCCTGGGGCTGATCCTCATCGGCGCCGCGCTCTTCGTGGTGGCGGCCGTGGTCGCCGTGGTGGTTTTCACCGGAAAGAGTGATCCGGTCGTCGCGGCCGCGCAGGACCAGGCGACCACTTCGGCGGCGCAGGCGCCCCAGACCCCGGCCGACCTGGGACAGGCGCCCGGCACGGTCAAACTCCCCGGCGGCGGAACGGCGAAACTGATCCGCAAGGAACTGACCGCGGACGGGACCCTCCCCATCCCCGAGGGCCTCGACGAAGCCACCTGGTGGGGCGCGAAACTGGGCGCCGACCAGGGCGCTTCCCTGCTTTCCGGGCATGTGAACTGGAAGGGGAAGAAGGGCCCGTTCGACGAATTGTGGCGGCTCAAGACCGGCCAGCAGGTCGACGTCGTCGACACCGACGGCGGCAAGTGGGTGTACAAGATCGGCGAGATCGTCACCGTGCACAAGACGAAGCTCGCCGAGCAGTCGGAGAAGCTGTTCGGGCCGGACGGACCGCATCGGCTGGTGCTGGTCACCTGCGGTGGCGAGTACGTCGGCGGGACCGACGGTTACGAGGACAACCGCATCGTCACCGCCTCGTTGGTCAGCAGGCCCTGAGCGGTCCGACCTCGCCGGAGGTCGCGCGGGGACGGGCGGTTAGTCTTGTCCTTCTAGCCCATACCCGTCCCCGCATGCTTCGGAGCGTGGAGTGCCCGCCAACACCATTGAGACCGTCGTCAGCCTGTGCAAGCGTCGAGGCTTCGTTTTCCCGTGTGGAGAGATCTACGGCGGTACCAAGTCGGCGTGGGACTACGGGCCCCTCGGTGTCGAACTCAAGGACAACATCAAGCGCCAGTGGTGGAAGACCGTCGTGCAGAGCCGCGACGACGTCGTCGGCCTCGACTCGTCGGTGATCCTGCCCCGCCAGGTGTGGGTCGCTTCGGGTCACCTGGACGTCTTCACCGACCCGCTGATCGAATGTCTCTCCTGCCACAAGCGGTTCCGCGCCGACCAGCTCGCCGAGGACTTCTCGGCGCGGACGGGCAAGGAGACGACCGAGGACGACCTGTCCGAGGTCCCGTGCCCGAACTGCGGAAACCGTGGCGAGTACACGGCGCCGCGTGACTTCAACATGATGCTCAAGACCTACCTCGGCCCGGTCGAGTCCGAGGAGGGCGTGCACTACCTCCGCCCGGAGACCGCGCAGGGCATCTTCATCAACTTCCTCAACGTGCAGACCACCGCGCGGAAGAAGCCGCCGTTCGGCATCGGCCAGATCGGCAAGTCGTTCCGTAACGAGATCACGCCGGGCAACTTCATCTTCCGCACGCGCGAGTTCGAGCAGATGGAGATGGAGTTCTTCGTCGAGCCGGGCGAGGACGAGACCTGGCACCAGTACTGGATCGACGCGCGCACCGAGTGGTACAAGGACCTCGGCATCAAGCCGGAGAACCTGCGCCACTACGAGCACCCGAAGGAAAAGCTCTCCCACTACTCGAAGCGCACCGTCGACATCGAGTACCGCTTCGCGTTCAACGCTGGCCAGGAATGGGGCGAGCTCGAGGGCATCGCGAACCGTACCGACTTCGACCTCACGACGCACTCGAACCATTCCGGCGTGGACCTGTCGTTCTTCGACCAGGCTTCGAAGCAGAGGTTCCGCCCGTTCGTCATCGAGCCCGCGGCCGGGGTCGGCCGGTCGATGATGGCGTTCCTGGTCGACGCGTACCACGAGGACGAGGTCCCCAACGCCAAGGGCGGCGTCGACAAACGAGCCGTGCTGAAGCTGGACTACCGGCTCGCGCCGTTCAAGGTCGCCGTGCTTCCGTTGTCCCGCAACGCCGATCTCACGCCGAAGGCGCGCGACGTCGCGGCGATGCTGCGCAAGCACTGGAACGTCGACTTCGATGACGCCGGCTCGATCGGCAAGCGGTACCGGCGTCAGGAAGAGATCGGGACGCCGTTCTGCGTCACCGTCGACTTCGACACGCTCGACGACCTCGCGGTGACCGTGCGGGAGCGCGACACCATGGCGCAGGAGCGGGTCGCGATCGACAAGCTCGAGTCGTACCTGGCGGGCCGGCTGATCGGCGCCTGAGTTCCGCAAGTACGTGAAGGCCCCCTTCATTGCGTCTAGCGCAGTGAAGGGGGCCTTCACGTACTTGAAGCGGCCGCGAGCGCGCGATTGGGCGAAGGGAGCTTTCCCCGCATCGGATGCGGTGATGGGCCCCTTCAGCCCGCGGCGCACCCCTGACAACTGTCACCCTCAGGTCATGACGCGCGGCCCACGGCCGCGACGCCCCCGCGCGACATGCTCTAAGCATGCGAGAACAAGACATCACCGCGGGGGCGGCGGTCCGGCTTTCCGGGCTGCGTAAGCACTATGGCGACGTTCACGCCGTCGACGGCGTGGACCTGACGATCGCGCCGGGCGAGGTGGTCGCGCTCCTCGGCCCCAACGGCGCGGGCAAATCCACCACCGTCGACATGATCCTGGGCCTGAGCGTGCCCGACAGTGGCACGGTGACCGTGTTCGGCCGCGAGCCGGGGGACGCGGTCGGCGACGGGATGATCGGCGCGATGCTGCAGGGCGGCGCGCTCGTCGAGGATCTCACGGTCGCCGAGACCGTCGGCATGGTCGCGGCGCTGCACCGCGAGCCGATGCCCGTGCGGGAGGCGTTGCGCCGCGCCGGGATCGAGGACCTCGCGAACCGCCGCTCCACCAGGCTTTCCGGCGGGCAGAAGCAGCGGGTGCGGTTCGCCGTCGCGCTGGTGAGCGACCCCGATCTGCTGATCCTCGACGAGCCGACCGCCGCGATGGACGTCGGCACGCGCCGCGAGTTCTGGAAGTCCATGTACGAGTACACGGACACCGGCCGCACGGTCCTGTTCGCCACCCACTATCTCGAAGAGGCCGAGGAATTCGCCGACCGTGTGGTGCTGATGCGGTCGGGGCGGATCGTCGCGGACGGTTCGGTCGCGCAGGTCCGTGCGCTGGCCGGGGGACGCACGATCCGCGCGGTGGTGCCCGCGGCGGCGGAGCCGGTGATCGCGCGGCTGCCCGCGGTCACCGGGTTCGAACTCCGCGGTGGCCGCGCCGCGATCTCCAGTTCCGATTCCGACGCCACGCTGCGCGCGCTGCTGGCCGAAATCCCCGGAGCGCGCGACATCGAGATCAGCGCCGTCGGCCTCGAAGGCGCGTTCCTGTCCCTGACCACCGAAGCCACCGAGGAAACCGTCCGATGAACCCGACCTATCTCAAGACCGAGATCGTCCGCACCTTCCGCTCCACCCGGTTCGTGCTCTTCGCCGTCGCCTTCCCGGTGCTGATGTTCCTGTTGCAGGCCAACGTTTTCGCCTCGGGTCAGCTGAACATCTCCGGCGTGATCATGGTCAACATGATGGCCTTCGGCGCCTTCTCCGCCGCCATGACGAGCGGCGCGAAACTGGCCATCGAGCGGTCCACGGGCTGGCAGCGCCAGCTGCGGCTGACCCCCCTGACCGGCGCCGGCTACCTCGGCGGCAAGGCGCTTTCGGCGATGCTCGTCGCGCTCCCGTCACTGCTCGTCGTCCCGCTGGTCGGCGTCCTGTTCCAGGGCGTCCACCTCGACGCCGCCGGCTGGCTGCGGCTGGTGCTCGGCATCTGGCTCGGCGCGATCCCGCTCGTGCTGCTCGGCCTGCTGCTGGGCCAGTTCGGCACGCCGGAGTCGATGCAGCCGCTGAACATGATCGTCATGATGGGCATGGGTTTCCTGGGCGGTCTGTGGATCCCGATCGACGGGATGCCGTCGTGGATGGCCGACCTTGCCCAGGCGACGCCGACGTACTGGCTGATCCAGCTGGTCCGCCCGGTGGTCACCGATCAGCTCACGGTGAGCCTCCCGGCCGCGCTGGGCGTGCTGGCGGCGTGGACCGCGGTCCTCGGGACGCTGGTGATCAGGCGTTACCGTAAGGACAGTGCGCGGGTCTGAGAAAAGGGTGAACCGGTGAGCGACTACCCGGGCAGGGTCGAGACGGGTTTGAACACCCGGGAGAACTGGTGGGCGGACATGCCGCCGCGAACCGGCCGGGGTCCCCGTCCGAGGCGGTGGGTGATCTTCGGCCTCGCCTTCGTCCTGCCCAGCTTCGTCCCCGCGGCGGTCGATCTGGCCACCGACGGGCCGAACGGGAAAGAGCTGGTGATCGCCGCTCTCCTGCTCTTCTACGGCGCCTGCTACGTGCTGTTCCCGCTCAGCCTGCGGCCTTCCCGCCGGAAGCTGACCTACGTCTTCTCCGCGCTGATGCTGCTCGTCGGTCTCGCCCTGGTCTTCCTGCACGACAACAACCCGTACATCCTGATCTACGCGACGGCGGTGCTGGCGTTCACGCTGCCGCCGGCGTGGGCGGTGATCCTCGACGGCGGCGCGCTGCTGCTGGTGCTGGGCGTCCACCTCGCCATCGGGAAGGACGACTTCGGTGACCTCGTGGCGGTCGCCTCGATCACCGCGGCGATGTTCTTCATGGCGAACCTGGTCCGCGCGGTGCGGAAACTGGAGGCGGCCAACCAGGAGATCGCCACGCTCGCGGTGGCGGGTGAACGCGAGCGCCTGGCGCGGGATCTGCACGACATCCTCGGTCACAGCCTCACCACCATCACGGTCAAAGCCGGGCTCGCCCGCCGGATCCTGGAGAGCGGCAACGACGACTCCCGCGCGCTGCAGGAGATCCGCGAGGTCGAGAGCCTGACCCGCAGCGCCCTTTCGGACATCCGCGCCACGGTGTCCGAATATCGCGAGGTGTCGCTGTCGGCGGAGGTCGCCGGAGCGCGGGCGGCGTTGCGGGCCGCCGAGATCGACGCGGACCTGCCGCACGCGGTGGACAACGTCGACCCGGCCCTGCAACGCACTTTCGGTTACGTACTGCGGGAAGCGGTCACCAACGTGCTCCGGCACTCCGGCGCGAAGCACGTGAAAGTCCGTCTCGGCAAGACCTGGCTGGAAGTCGAGGACGACGGCGAAGGCGGCGAGGCGATGGCGGGGAACGGTCTGCAGGGTCTCACCGAACGGCTGGACGCGGTCGGCGGGACCTTGACCGCCACCACGCCGCCTGGGGGAGGATGGCTCGTCCGGGCGGAGGTACCCGAGTCCGCCTTGCGGAGCGACGTGCCTGCGCCGCTCTCCGAACCCGCTGGAGGCTGCGCGTGATCCGGGTCCTGCTCGCCGACGACCAGGCGATGGTGCGCGGGGCGCTGGCCACCGTGCTCGGCCTCGAATCCGACATCGAGGTGGTCGCCCAGGTCGGCTCGGGCGACGAAGTGCTTCAGCGGGCGAAGGAGACCGCCCCGGACGTCGCGCTGCTCGACATCCAGATGCCGGGCAAGGACGGTCTCGAGGCCGCCGCCGAACTGCACGGCGCGCTCCCGTTGTGCCGGATCATCATCTGCACCACCTTCGGGCGGCCCGGCTACCTGTCGCGGGCGATGGCGGCCGGTGCCGCGGGATTCGTGGTCAAGGACGCTCCGCCGGAGCAACTCGTCGACGCCGTCCGCAGGGTCCACGGCGGGCTCCGCGTGGTCGATCCCGCACTCGCCGCCGAATCGCTCGCCACCGGCGCGAGCCCGCTCACCGGCCGCGAACACGACGTCCTGAAGGCCGCGAAGGACGGCAGCACGGTGGCCGACATCGCCCGCTCGCTGCACCTTTCCGAAGGCACTGTGCGCAACCATCTTTCGGCCGCGATGGGCAAGACCGGGGCGAGGACGAGGGCCGAGGCGGTGCGGCTCGCGGAAGAGCACGGCTGGCTCTGAGATCACTCCGCCGCTCTGCGAGAATCACCTCGTGAGTACCGCCGAACGGACCAAACCCACCCGCGCGAACTGGGTGCGCCGGACCTTGGCGGGATTCCTGCTGATCGTCGTCGCGCTGATCGGCGGAACGGCGTTCCGGGTCTGGCAGGTGGCGCGGGAGGACGTGCGCGACCGGGCCGACGTCATCGTGGTGCTCGGCGCGGCCCAGTACAACGGCAGGCCGTCGGAGATCTTCCGAGCCAGGCTGGAGAAGGCGAAGGCGCTGTACGACCGGGGCGTCGCCGAGGTGATCGTCACCGCGGGCGGCAAGAAGGCCGACGACAACTACACCGAGGCGCACGCGGGAGCGCAGTGGCTGCGCAAACGCGGCGTGCCCGTGTCGGCGACCCTGCCGGTCGGTGAGGGCAGCGACACCCTCCGCAGCCTCCGCGCGGTCGCCGAGCAGGTGCAGCAGCGGGGCTGGAAGACCGCCGTCCTGGTCAGCGACCCGTGGCATTCGTTCCGGGCGCGGGTGATGGCCGACGACCTGGGGCTCGACGCCTGGACGTCGCCCACGCACCGCGGCCCGATCGTGCAGGCCCGCGAGACGCAGGCGCGCTACATCGTCCGCGAGACCGGCGCGCTGCTGTACTACCGCCTCACCAGGTTCCCCGCGGAGGTCTGAACCCGATAAGTGTCGGTGATCGCGCTTAAGCTTGGCTGGTGAGCGACACCTACACCGAGGCCGACAGGGCGCGCCTGCTGCCCGAGCGGCCCAAGGGCGCGGCGCTGGAGGGCGCGGAAGACGGGCGGAGCGCCTTCGCCCGTGATCGCGCACGCGTGCTGCACTCGGCGGCCCTGCGGCGGCTGGCCGGCAAGACCCAGGTGGTCGGCCCGGGTGAAGGTGCCGAGGTCAGCGGCGTCCCGCGCACGCGGCTGACGCATTCGCTGGAGGTCGCCCAGATCGGCAGGGGGATCGCGGACGAACTGGGCGCGGACCCGGATCTGGTGGACACCGCCGGTCTCGCGCACGACATCGGGCACCCGCCGTTCGGGCACAACGGCGAGCGCGCGCTGGACGAGGTCGCGCAACCGTGCGGCGGTTTCGAGGGCAACGCGCAGACCTTGCGCATCCTGACCAGGCTGGAGCCCAAGGTCCTGCTTGAAGGCGGGGCGGCCGGCGGGCTGAACCTCACCCGCGCCTGTCTCGACGCCTCGACGAAGTACCCGTGGCTTCGCGAAGAAGGCAATCCGAAGTACGGCGTCTACGCCGACGACGCCGAGGTCTTCGCGTGGGTCCGGCAAGGGGCGCCGGAGCGCCGCACCTGTCTGGAAGCGCAGATCATGGACTGGTCCGACGACGTCGCGTATTCCGTGCACGACGTCGAGGACGGCGTGCTGGCGGGCCGGATCTCGTTGCGGGTACTGGCCGACGCGGAGGAACGCGCGGCGGTGGCCGAGGCGGCACGCAGTTTTTCGCACCAGTCGCAGTCCACTTTGGAAGGTGCGGCGAAGGAACTGCTCGACCTGCCCGTGGTCGCGGAACTCGCCGAACCGGGGCTCGACGGATCGCTCAAGGCGCAGGTCGCGTTGAAACGGCTGACGAGTGAGCTGGTCGGCCGGTTCGCGACGGCGGTGGTCGGCGCGACGAGGGAGGTCCACGGCGAGGGACCGCTGAGCCGCTACGCCGCACGCCTGGTCGTTCCGGAGCAGGTCGCGGCCGAGGTCGCGTTGTTCAAGGCGCTCGCGCTGCGGTACGTGATGAGCGACAAACGGCGCCTCGCGATGCAGGACGGTCAGCGTCAGACGCTCGCCGAACTGGTCGGCGCCCTGTGCCGCCGCGCGCCGGACGCGCTGGACGGCCTCTTCCTGCCCGCCTGGGAGGCCGCCGCGGACGACGCGGCCCGCCTGCGCGTGGTCGTCGACCAGGTGGCGTCGCTCACGGACGCGCAGGCGTACGCGTGGCACGCCTGGCACACCGGCCGCCACGGCGGTGTCGCGTGACTGGATGGCCGACACGCGTGACCAGACGGACGACACGCGTGTTCAAGCGGACGGCTCCGGCTACGCGTGTGTCGTCCGTCCAGTCACGCGTGTCGTCCACCTGATCACACGCGCCGTCCCCTAACACACGCACGACCGCCGAACCGAAACCGAACTTTCGGACAGGAGACGGACGGGCCCGTGCACGGTACGGTCTGCGGCATGGGAGCCGTCGAAAGCCACCTCCGGTTTGGTCTGGACCTCTATCGGGTGCTGGCGAGCCGCGCGGAGAACGCGTGCTTCTCGCCGTACTCGATCGCGAGCGCGCTCGGCCTGGTGACCGAGGCCGCCAAGGGGAAGACCCGCGAGGAACTGATCGCGCTGCTCGGCGACCCGGACGAGCTCGCCGACCTGCTGGGCAAGGCCTCGTCACTGCTCGAAGACGGTCCCGAACTCGCGGTCGCGAACACGCTCTGGGCCTGGGACGGGCTCCCGCTCGAAGACTCCTTCCGCGAGGAACTCGCCACCTGGCCGGGCGGGAAGGTCGAGAGCGCCCCGTTCGGCGACGATCCGGAGGCCGCGCGGCGGCTGATCAACGCCGACGTCGCGCGGGCCACCCGCGAGCTGATCCCCGAACTCCTGAAGCCGGGAACGGTCGCGGAGGACACCGTCGCCGCGATCGTCAACGCCCTGTATCTCAAAACCGCCTGGACCAATCCGTTCTCGCGTGACAACACCGCGCCCGCGGACTTCCACGCGCCGTCGGGCACCCGTACGGTGCCGACGATGTGGCTCGAAAAACAGCTCGACCACACCCACGAGGACGGCTGGCAGGTCGTCCGCCTCGGCGCCGAGGGCGGGGTGGAGGCGATCGTCCTGCTGCCGGACGGCGACCTCGACGACGCCGAACTCGACGCGGGGAAGCTCGCGGGCCTGCTGGAGAACACGCGGTCCAAGACGATCGCGCTGTCCCTGCCGAAACTCGACCTCGACGTCGACAGCCCGCTGACGGCGAAACTCCAGGAGCTCGGCGTGCGGACGATGTTCACCGCCGGCGCCGACCTCACCGGCCTCGCCGACGACGACCGGCTCGAAGTGTCCGAGGTGCTCCACCAGTCCGTGCTCCGCATCGACGAGCAGGGCCTCGAAGGCGCCGCCGCGACGGCGGTGCTGATGCGGCTGACGTCGCTCATCGTCGACGAGCCACTGGAAGTCGCCGTCGATCGCCCCTTCCTTCTGCTCGTCAGGCATGCCTCGACGGGTGTGATCTACTTTCTCGCCCGCGTAGTCGAGCCGTGAGGACGGTCAGTGAGTCTTTTCCAGGCTGAGACGGCGGAGGTGGACGCCGGGAAGACTCCCACGAGACCCCGCCGGTTCGCCGCCGCCGACGCCGCCATCATGGGCGGCTTCCTGCTGTTCGCCTTCCTGCTCTACAACGGGCTCTGGCTCGACCTCGAGGAAGGCTATCTCTGGAACAGCGCGTCGGATCAGAACCTGTGGGAGTGGTTCTTCTCCGTCACCGCGGACAACGTGCTGCACCTGAGGAACCCGCTCAGTTCGCACTTCCAGAACCATCCGCTCGGCGTGAACCTGATGGCCAACACGGCCATGCTCGGCATCGGCATCCCGCTTGCGCCGGTCACGCTCACCTTCGGCCCGACGCTCACCTGGGCCATCGCCCTCACCGGCGGTCTCGCCGGCACGGCGGCGGCCTGGTACTGGGTCTTCTCGCGGCATCTGGTCACCCACCGGGTCGGCGCGGCCATCGGCGGCGCGTTCGCCGGTTTCGCCCCGCCGATGATCTCGCACGGCAACGCGCACCCGAACTTCGTCGCGTGGTTCGTCCTGCCGTTCATCGCGCTGAAGGTCTTCAAGATCGCGCGCGGCGAACGCCCGGTCCGCAACGGGATCTTCCTCGGCCTGCTGGCGGCGTACCAGATCTTCCTCGGCGAAGAACCACTGCTGATCTTCGCGATGGCGTTCGCGATCTTCGCCATCGCCTACTTCGCGACGAACTACCGCGAGTTCCCGCCGATGGCGAAACCGCTGGGGATCGGCGTCGGCATCGGGGTGCTCGTGGCGCTCGTGCTGTGCGCTTTCCCGCTGTGGTGGCAGTTCTTCGGCCCGCAGAGCTATCAGGCGATCGAGCACGGCCCGGTCGGGAACGACACCGCCGCGTTCACCCGGTTCGCGACGCAGTCCGTCGCCGGGCAGCCGCAGGCCGCCGCGGACGTGTCGATGAACCGCACCGAAGAGAACGCGTTCTTCGGCTGGCCGCTGATCGTGCTGATGGTGGTCATCACCGCCTGGCTGTGGCGCGAGGTGTTCGCGCGGGCGCTGGCGATCTCGATGTTCGTGATGGCCTGGCTTTCCCTTGGTGTGCAACTGATCGTGGTGCACGAGGAGACCGGGATCCCGGGGCCGTGGAAGCTGTTTTCGGAACTGCCGTTGTTCGAGTCGCTGCTGGAATCGCGGCTGGCGATGGGCTGCATCCCGCTCATCGCCGCCCTGCTCGCGCTGGCGACCGAACGCGTCTACACGGTCGCGTCGAAACTGCCCGAAGTTCCGGGGGAGCGGCGATTCCCGTTGCGGCTGGTGTGGATCGGCGTGGTCATCGCGGTCCTGCTGCCGATCGCGCCGACCCAGCTGATCGTCAAGGACCGGCCGCCCACGCCGAGGTTCCTCGCCGACGGCACCTGGCGGAGCTACGTCGCGCCCGGCGGGACCGTCGTGCCCGTGCCGTTGCCCAGTTCCGGCGAATCCGAGCCGCTGCACTGGCAGATCGACGCGGGGCTCGGCTACTCGATGCCGGAGGGCTACTTCGTGGGCCCGAGCGGGCCCGACGACAAACGCGGCCGCTACGGCGCCATCCAGCGGCCGACGTCGGTCATCTTCGACCAGATCAAGCAGACCGGCGTGCCGGCGACGATCACCGAATCGCAGCGGGTGCAGGCGCTGGAGGATCTGCGGTACTGGAACGCCGACGTGCTCGTGCTGATCCCGCGCGAACACCAGGACGCTTTCCGGACCACCGTGGATCTTCTGCTGCGCAAGCCCGCCGAATTCGTCGACGGCGTCTGGGTGTGGGACGTCCGGACGATCACTCCGTGAGCCCGGCCCGGCTCGCGGACCACCGCGAGCCGGCGAACGGCTCGCCGGCGCGGTGTTCGTTGACCCGAACCGTTGCGCAGGCGAGCCGTGCCGCGACTTCGGCGGCGTGTTCCTCGTCCGCGCCCCATACCGATCCGCACAAGCCGGGCGCCGTGGCGTTCGCGAGCCCGACGGCTTCGTCCACTGTGGAGCATCGGACGACCGGGAGCACCGGCCCGAACTGCTCCTCGGTCACCACCCGCATCCCGTCGTGCGCCTCGGCGAGGATCGCCGGTGCGAAGAAGTAGCCCGGCCCGTCGAGCGGCCCGCCGGTGACGATCCGTGCGCCGCTCGCCCTTGCCTCGTCGGTGAGACCGGTGACGCGGTCATGGCGCGGCCGGTTGTTCACCGGGCCGATCTGCGTTCCCGGCGTCCTTCCGTCGCCCACCACGACTTCCGCCGCCATGGCCGCCAGCGCCTCGACGACGCCGTCGTAGACCGGTCCGACGGCGTAGACCCGCTCGACCGCCACACCGATCTGCCCGCAGTTGGCGAAAGCGCTCCAGAAGAGCCGTTCCGCGATGGCGGCCGGGTCGGTGCCGGGCAGGACGATCGCCGGATCGTTGCCGCCCAGTTCGAGCGCCAGCTGTCGCCATTCCGGCGCGGCCGCCATCCGCTTCCCGGTTTCGGCCGACCCGGTGAAGGCGACCTGCCGGATCCCGGGATGGGCGATGAGAAGCTCGCCGAGGGGATCCTGGCCGGTGAGCACGGTCAGCACACCCGGCGGCAGCACCTCCGCCAGCATCCGGCCGAGGTGCAGTGTGGTGAGCGGCGTGCGCGGCGAAGGCTTGAGCACCACCGTGTTCCCCGCGGCGAACGCCGATGCGAGCATCGCGACGGCCAGCTGAACGGGGAAGTTCCACGGCGTGATCGCGGCGACCGGCCCTTCGTCCGCGACTCGGGATTCGGTCCCAGACCCCGCGAAATGCCGGAATCGCGCCGCCGCTCCGGCGAACTCGGCTTCGGCTTCGCGAAGCGGTTTCCCTTGCTCCTCGGTGAGAACGGGGGCCAGCACGGGCGCCGCCTCCTCGACGACGACCGCGCACGACATCAAGGCCGCGCGCCGGTCCGCCGCGCGCCAAGCGTGGGAGGCGACCGCCGCGGCGCGTACCGCTTTGTCGACCTCGGCGGGCCCGCAGTCGGGAACGGTCGTGATCCGTTGTCCGGTGGCGGGATCCTCGACGGCGAGCATGGTCCTCCTCGGTGGAAGGAAAAGTGCCGGCTCACCAGCGTAGCGTCGATGATCGACTGGCGGTTCCGGCGAAAAGGCTAAAAAGCGAGGGTGGCGCACGTCACCGACGGTGCTGTCACGTCCGCGCGGGGCGCCTCGTCCAGTCGGTGAACGCACTCGCACGAGGAGGACACCATGCCGCGCATTCCCGCCGTGAAGACCGCCGAAGCCGGTTTCCTGCTGAAGCTGTTCTACAAGTTCGCAGGCAAGCGTTTCGGCGCCGTGCCCGAGCCGATGGCCGTCTACGCGCACCACCCGGCCCTGCTGCGGGCGAACGGCATGCACGAGATGATGGCGGAGAAGGCCAGCAAGACACTGCCGTCGAACGTGCGCGAGCTGGCCGTGTACCGCGTCGCGACCCAGCTCGGCTGCTCGTGGTGCATCGACTTCGGGACCATGCTGCAACTGCACGAGGGTCTCGACATCGAACGGCTGAAGAACATCGACGACTACGCGAAGTCGCCCGCTTTCACCCACCAGGAACGGCTCGCGCTCGCGTACGCCGACGCGATGACCGCGAGCCCGGTGACCGCTACCGACGAGCAGGTCGCCGAACTGGAACGCGAATTCGGCCGCAAGGGCGTCATCGAGCTGACCTACCAGATCGGCCTCGAGAACATGCGGGCCCGGATGAACAGCGCGCTGGACATCACCGCGCAGGGCTTCACCTCGGGCGATGCCTGCAAGATCCCGCTTCCCTGAGATTCCCGCGTTTAGTCCTCTGAATGCGCCCAGGCGCATTCAGAGGACTAAACGCGGTCAGAGGCCGGCGCGGGTCCGCGCGGTCGTGAGCTTGTCCGGGTTCGCCATGTCGTAGATCGCCACGATCTTCCCGTCGCGGATGACGAACGCGTCGACGTGCTCGTCCAGCGCCCGGTACCGCTCGGAACCGGGCTGCGGCGGCAGATAGACGCCGAGGTCGCCGTTGACCAGCGCGAGCCTCGCCTTTTCCATCCCCGCCGGGTCGTACATCCGCATGAGGCCCTGGAACAGCCGGGTGACCTTGTCGAACCCGGCGACCGTGTGGATCGCCGTGCGCGCCTTGCCGCCGCCGTCGCCGACGAGGACGACGTCGGGATGCAGAACCTCGGCCACCGCCTGGATGTCGCCGGTGAGCATCGCGGTCATGAACTTCTCGATGATCTGCTGCTGCTCGGCGAGCGCCGTCCGCGGCGGCGGATCGGCGTCGGCGACCGCGCGCCTGCCGCGGGAACCGTGCTGGCGCGCGGCGTCCGTCGTGCAGCCGAGGATCTCGGCGATCTCGCCGAACGGCACCGAAAACGCGTCGTGCAGGACGAACGCGACCCGCTGCTCCGGCGTCAGCCGGTCGAGGACCACCATCGCGGCCATGCGCATGCCGTCGTCGCGGACGGCGACGGCCAGCGGGTCCTCCGACGAAGGGGTGCCCAGCGGGCCGAGGACCGGTTCGGGCAGCCATTCCCCGACGTACCGTTCGCGGCGCACCACCGCCGACCGCAGCCGGTCGAGGCAGATCCGGCTGACGACGGTGGTCAGCCAGCCCTTGTGGTCTTCGATGGCCGCGCGGCGGCGTTCGTCCATGCCGCTCAGGCGCAGCCACGACTCCTGGACCGCGTCCTCGGCGTCGGACAGCGTGCCGGTGAGCCGGTAGGCGACCGACACCAGGTGGGGCCGCAGCGCGGCGAAGTTCCCGGCGAGTTCGTCCAGGGCGGTGCTCATTCCCCGAGTGTGCCGCACAGCGCTCGGGGAGCGGGAACTAGAGTGATGAGCGTGGCAGGACGGATTCGGGAGAGCGACATCGCGGAGGTGCGCGAGCGCAACCGGATCGACGAGGTCATCGGTGATTACGTGGCGCTGCGCAGCGCGGGCGGGGGCAGCCTGAAAGGGCTTTGCCCGTTCCACAACGAGAAGACCCCGTCGTTCAACGTGCGCCCCACTCACGGCACCTTCCACTGCTTCGGCTGCGGCGAAGGCGGTGACGTGATCAAGTTCATCCAGAAGATGGACCTGATCTCGTTCGTGGAGGCCGTCGAGCGGCTCGCGGATCGCGTGGGTTTCCGGCTGACCTACGAGGGCGGCGGCGGAAGCGTCCAGCGTGATCGCGGCACCCGCGCCCGGCTGATCGAGGCGCACCGCGCGGCCCAGGAGTTCTACGCCGAGCAGCTGCTCACCCCGGACGCGCGCGCGGCGCGGGACTTCCTGTCGGAACGGGGGTTCGACGCGGCCGCCGCGCAGACGTTCGGCTGCGGGTACGCGCCGGCGGGCTGGGACAAGCTCACCAAACATCTGCTCAACCGCGGGTTCGAGGTCAAGGAACTGCTCACGGCAGGGCTGGCCAAGGAAGGGCAGCGCGGGCCGATGGACCGGTTCAACCGGCGGCTGCTGTGGCCCATCCGCGACGTCGGCAACGAGGTGGTCGGGTTCGGCGCGCGGCGCCTGTACGACGACGACCGCGTCTCGGCGAAGTACCTGAACACCGCGGAGTCGCCGATCTACAAGAAGTCGCAGGTGATGTTCGGTCTCGACCTGGCCAAACGCGAGATCGCGAAGCGGCACCAGGTCGTCGTCGTCGAGGGCTACACCGACGTGATGGCGATGCACGCCGCCGGGGTCCCGACGGCCGTCGCGTCGTCGGGGACGGCGTTCGGCGAGGACCACATGAAGGTCCTCCGGCGGCTGATGATGGACGACGACGCCTTCCGCGGCGAAGTGATCTTCACCTTCGACGGTGACGAAGCCGGCCAGAAGGCGGCATTGAAGGCCTTCGAAGGCGACCAGACCTTCGCCGGGCAGACCTACATCGCGGTCGCCCCCGACGGCATGGACCCGTGCGAACTGCGGCTCGCGAAGGGCGACACCGCGGTGCGCGACCTGGTCGCGCGGCGGATCCCGCTGTTCGAGTTCGCGATCAAGAGCATGCTCAAGGCCTTCGACCTCGACTCCGTCGACGGCCAGGTCGCCGCGCTGCAGAAGACCGTCCCGCTGGTGGCGGGGATCAAGGACCGTGCCAGCCGGGACGGCTACGCGTCGAAACTCGCCTGGTGGGTGGGCTGGCAGGACGCGGCGCAGGTGGTGAACCGGGTGCGCGGCAGCGCCGGGGCGGCGGCGAAACGCTCCGCCACCGTCGAGGTCCGGCGGCCCGCCGCCGCGGCCACCGCCACCGCCGAAGAGGACCTTCCCCGGCCCGCGCCCGGCGACCCGCGCTTCATCGCGCAGCGTGAGGCGCTCAAGGCGGCACTGCAGCAGCCGATGCTCGCCGGAGCCGAATACGACGCGCTGCCCGAAGACGCGTTCACCCATCCGGTTTACGTCGCCATCCATAAGGCGCTGCTGTCCGCCGGGGGAGCGGGCTCCGGGCTGACCGGGCCCGCCCTGCTCGACGCGGCCGCCCCGCACTGCCCACAGGGCACGGTGCGGCGCGTGCTCAGCGAGCTTTCGGTGGAACCGTTACGCGCCAAGGGCGAAGTCGACTCGCGCTACATCTCCGCGCAGCTCGCGGCGGTGCAGGAAAGCCTGGTCGGCCGCCAGATCAACGAGATCAAGTCGAAGCTCCAGCGGCTTTCCCCGGTCGAGGCGCCGGACGACTACCGCGCGCTGTTCGGCGACCTCGTCGCGCTCGAGCAGTACCGGAAGGCGCTGAAGGAACAGGCCATCGGCGGATTGGACTGAGCATGGGCTGGCTGCGTCACCTGCTGGGTGACCGTGTCCCGGCGGATTTCGACGGCTCGCTGGACGACGGCGAGCACGTCGTCGGGAGCGCGGCGGTCGAAGGCGGCGGATATCTGCTGGTCACGCCGCTGGGCCTGTGGATCCCGGGCCCGCGCCGGGTCGGCTGGCATCTGGTCGGCAAGGCCGCGTGGTCCACCGGGGTGCTGACCCTGACCGAATCCGAGGAGACCGGCATGGCGGGGGACGCCGTGCTGCTGGCCGACAAGACCCCGGTCCGGTTCGAGCTCGCCCGGCCCGGCAAGGTCCCGATCCTCGTGCGGCAGCGGGTCGACGGCTCGGTCCGCGGGCGGTACCGCAAGGACCTCGGGACCGGGGGAGCATGGTTCGTCGAGCGCAAGGTCCCCGGTCAGGACGGCACGGTGCTGCAGGTGCGGCCCGATCCCGGCACCGACGTCGACCTGGTCAAGGCGATCGCCGAGGAAGCGGCCAGGAAGCTGGCGAAGCCGGACAGCTAGCAGTACGCTCGTACTGTGTGGGATCCGGTCAAGTACCTCGACTACGCCGACCTGCGGGCCCGGCCCTTCCACGACCTCGTCGCGCGGATACCGGCCGAGGCGCCCCGCCGCGTCGTCGACCTCGGCTGCGGCCCCGGCAATCTGACCGCCGGCCTGGCGGAGCGCTGGCCGGACGCGATCATCGAGGCGAGCGACAGTTCACCCGAAATGGTCGAAGCCGCGCGATCACGAGGTGTCGACGCGCGAGTGCTGGACGTCAACGACTGGGTGCCCGAGCCCGACACTGACGTGGTCATCTCGAACGCCGTGCTCCAGTGGGTCCCGGAACACCGTGACCTGCTCCGCCGCTGGGTGGACCTCCTGCCGTCCGAGGCGATCCTCGCGTTCCAGGTGCCCGGCAACTTCGACGCCCCGTCACACGCCCTGACCCGCGCTCTCGCGCGCACCGACGAGTGGGCTCCGCGCCTCGCCGGCGTCGTCCTGCGGGAGAACGAGGCCGTCGACAGCCCGCTCGGCTACGGGACCCTGCTCGCCGACGCGGGCTGCGCCGTCGACGCCTGGGAGACGACGTACCTGCAGCGGCTGTCCGGGGAGGACGCCGTACTCGAATGGATCACCGGCACCGCGCTGCGGCCGGTCAAGGAGGTCCTGCACGGGGAAGACTGGGACCGTTTCCGCGCGCAGCTCGCCCGCAAGCTGGACGAGGCCTACCCGCCGCGCCCCGACGGGACCACCTGGTTCGAGTTCCGGCGGATCTTCGTGGTCGCCGTCGTGGCCTGACGCGGCGAAGGATCAGCGCTGAGGCCGCCCGAACCGCTCACCGACCTTGGCGCGAGCGACCCCGGCGGCGCCCTGCACCATGGGGTGGTCGGCGACCTTGCGGTAGGTCCGCACGATCTGCTCGTACCGCCCGCGGCCGGCCTTCGCGCCCAGTACGTAGCCCGCGGCCGCACCCAGCAGGAACATCTTCATCCGAGTCCACGCCTCCCGTTCGATCTTGCTCCGGCTGTCATTGTCCCTCAAAACGCGAGCTTGACGAGGTGATGTCGAAAGTGGGGGGTGGGTGCACGGCCGCCGGAGGGCATGGGCTAAAGTTCTCTCATCGGTCGGAGCGATCCGGCTGGTACGGAGCACAATCCCCTGTAGCTCAACTGGCAGAGCATTCGGCTGTTAACCGGAGGGTTCTTGGTTCGAGTCCAAGCGGGGGAGCACAAGGCCCAGGTCATCGACCTGGGCCTTCTTCGTGTCCGGACTTTGGCCTGGCCTCAGTCGGTACGGTGTTCCTGTTCGGCGGTTCTCGGTAGCTTCGATGGATGTGGCTTCCGTTTGTGACTGCTGCGCTCGGCGCCTTCTTCGGTTCGGTCGGCGGATTCACCTCGTCTCTCTATCTCGCGCGGCGGGCGGACCGGCAGAGCACCACGAACCACCTGATGACGGAGTTCCTGTCCGTCGCGTTCCTGGCGCACCGGATCGCCCTCGAACATCTCCGGGCTCGGATGTCGGACGGCGACGTCACCGCCGAGCAGGTGGCCGGCGGTTTCTGGTATCCCGGCGACCGGGACTACTACCGCGGTGAGCTCGAAGGCGAACTCAACACCCATCAGCACCTGACCATGTACATCGGATTCCTCGTGCGCATGGCGGACGCGATCCAGCGACGTCGTATCGACGTCGACGCGATTCGTGCCGGGATCGGCGCGCAGTTGCGATGGTGTGACGCCCTCGTGCTGGAAGTGGCCGCGCAAACCCAGCAGCAAGCGACCGAGAACGACGCGCCCTTTCCGACGTGGGTGACCGCTGTCAGGTTGGTACACGACGAGCTGGTGGATGACTTTCCAGACGGACGACGCTGAGGTCGCTGCCACCGGAGGCGTGTCAGACGCGCGAACGCCGTGCTGATTGGCTGTGTGCATGACAACGAAGTGGGGGCGCACGGTGGCCGCCGGTGCGATGGTGCTCCTGGTCTCCTCGTGCTCGATGATGAGCGAGGAGCAAAAGGCGGTGGAGCTGCGCAGGGCAGGTGAGCAAGGAGCTGAGGCGCACGTCGCGCTCCTCGCGGAGTCCGCGGTTCGCGCGCCTGAGGTGTGCTTGACCAACTACAAACGCTTTACCGGTGGCGCGCCGTGGGACGAGCCGTACAGCGCCACGGCGGATTGGATCTCGCTGCATGGGGATCACTTCGTGGACAGCTGCGTAGCGGGGAAACCGCGGGTTCCGAACCCGTGAGCTTCCGGACGGGATCAGATGCCGAGCAGTCGTTCTGCTGGAGCATCGAATTACCTGAGCTGACTGCTGACGAGGCATCGCAGGCGGTCTCCGCCATCAAGGGTGCTGGGTTGGCTTCTGAACCACTACTTGTCGACCCGGCTGTCTTCCTGACCCTTCATCTGGATCGTGAATCAGTCGAAACTCTTTTGGCTGGCTTGGCTGTAGGTCCTGCCAACGCGGTCAGCGACAGTCTGAAGGAATCGTTCGAAGAGTGGTTGGCTTGGCGCGGCGCGGACCCGGCCAGTGATGGTGAATAGTTCGGTTGGGTGATGGAGGCCGTGGTCGCCTGGCACCGGTGTCGTCGTGAGACGCCAGAGGACACCCGAATGACTGATTCTCTTGGGAACTATCGCTATTCGCGACTCCGGAAATCAAAATAGGGGCTGCTGGTTTCACAACGGCCGGAAACCGACCCAGCCACCCACCGGAAGGCACGAAAAGACGTGACCAACCTCCGCGTAATGGCCGCTCTCTGCTCGGCAGCGCTGATCGCCACCCTGCCGGCCGCCCAGCCGGCCTCGGCGGCGATCGAGTCGCCCATTGTCAGCGCGCTGAACGGCCAATGTCTCGACGCGCACGGCAACGGATCCAAGGTCACCCCCAACGGCGCGGCAGCGATCCAGTGGCCCTGCCATGGGGACACCAACCAGCTCTGGCACTTCTCCCAGGACTTCAACCGGGAGAACACCTTCCGGCTCCAGGTCGGAAGCGGGAACTCCAAGTGCCTTGACGTACCCGGCAAGAGCAGCGCGGCCGGGGTCGAACTCCACCTCTGGGACTGCCAATCCGATTCCGGTGGCAGCCAGTTGTGGCAGTTCCGCCACATCCGTTCCGAGAACGGCTGGCACTACCACTACATCCAGAACATACGGTCCGGTAAGTGCCTGGACATCCCTGGCGGATCTACCCGTAGCGGGGTCCAGCTCATCCAGTGGCCGTGCAGCCTCGCGGCGCGCAACCAGGTCTGGCGCAACCGGGCCTGACGCCATCGCGGCTTTTTGTCTAGGGTCGCGGTATGGGGGACACGGTGGACGATGTGGACTGGTCGCGGCTCGAGCACAATTACGGCAACGCGGCGGATGTCCCGGCGTTGCTCCGAGGCTGTGCGAGCCCGAATGTGAAGACGGCGTCGAACTCGCTTTTCGACCTGTCGAACAAGCTTTTCCATCAGGGCGGATGGGTGTGCTCGGCGGCGTCGGCCGCGCTGCCCGGTCTGGCCGATCTCGCCGGTGATCCGGCCGTCCACGGGCGGCACGAGGTGGTTGAGCTGATCAGCTGGCTGGCGGGTGAAGCGGTCGAGGTTTCCGAGCGGTTCGTCGACGCTGGTTGGCAGCCTGCGCTCGACAGGGTGAGACCACGACTGCTTGCGCTGCTGGACGACGCGGATCCGGCCGTTCGGCGGGCGGCGATCTCGCTGGTCGCTCACGGTATCCGTCATCCGGAGTCGATCGCGATGCTGCGTCGCCGGTGGACGGTGGAGACCGATCGCACGATCCGGATCGATGTCGTGGGCGCGCTGGGTGTGGTGTTCGCCTGGTCGCAGGACGGGGCATCAGGTGAGTGCCTGCACACGCTGGTGACCGATGACGACCCACTGACCGGACTGGCCGCCGTGCACGCTCTGGCCGTGTCCGATCCCGCTGTCGCGACGGACAAGGTCGGCCTGCTCATCTCCGGGGTGTTGAATGCTGATACCGCGCAGTACCAGGATTCCGAATGGGTCGGCCATGGCCCGGAGGCTCTCGTCCACAAGACCGGGAGTTTGCTGCTCGGCGACCCGGGCGCGGCCACCGCGTTCGCACTCGGCGTCGCTCGTTCCGGCGACGTGGCGAAGCGAGTCGCCGCGCTCAGGCATGTTCAACAGGTGCTGTCCCTGTGGCGCACCACCACCGAAGAGTTGCTTCCCCTGCTGGCCGCGCACCTAGACGACGAATCACCCGAAGCGCGTTACCGGGCGGCTGCCCTGCTCGCCTGCGTGGGTGAAAGGGGAGCGCCGTACGCCGAGCAGTTGATCGCCCGCACCCTCGATCACACGGCGCGGGCCCCTCGTACAGCGACGACCGTGGGCGATGCCGCGGTGTGGGCATTGGCGAGGCAGCATCATCCAGGCTGTGTGCCGGGTCTGGTGAAACGGCTGTGCCGTAGCAGCCTCGGGTTCAGCCCTGCGGGCTCCTACTACGACAGGACCAATCCGATATTGGATCAGCCGGCGATCGGCGAGGTACTGATCCCCTTGCGCGGACACGTCGATGCCCTTCTGGACGCCGTCATCGGCCGGCTGGCCAAAGCCCGCCGTGACTCCATACTCGCGCTGAACCTGTGCCAGGTGATCGCGGCATGGGGGCCGAGCGCGGCCGCCGCCTTACCTGTCGTCATCCGATTCCTTGACGACGAGCAGGTCCGGCCCGCGGCCGCGAAAGCGATCGGTGCCATGGGGCCCGCCGGTGTCGGCGCGGTGGACGCGTTGCGTCGCCACGCGAGCGAACCGGCCGTGGCATGGGCGTTGTGGCGCACCGGCGCCGATCCCGAAACGGCCGTCGCCGTCTTGACAGACCTCGTAGCCAGGCCGGGTCTCTGGCACACGACGATCGCGCTGCTGGCCGACCTCGGTCCACAAGCCGCATCGTGCGTGGACGAGCTTCGTTCCCTGAGCTGTTCCGCCGACGACTGGACTCGCACCGAAGCCGCCTACGCCTTGGCACGGATCACCGGCGATCCAACCGAGCCTGTGACCATCCTGACCGACTTGGCCTACCCGCTCGCGCACGGCGACTGCCTGCCTGTCCGAATCGCCGCGCTGCGCCACCTCGCTGACCTCGAAGCGACCGACGATCGAGTGCGCGAGCTGGCACAGGCCGTAGTCGACAGCGAACGGCGGCTCGCTTATTTCGGTGGATGGCACACCTTCGCCGAAGACGAACAGGCCTACACCGCCGCGACCGCCCTGCTGGCCGACGACTCCAGTGAGGACGGAGCACCCGAACGATGAGCACAAGCAGAGCCGTGACCTGGGAAGGCTTCTTCAACACCAGGGACCTCGGCGGACTGCCCACCACGTCCGGCGGCACGACCGGCTATGGAGCTTTCTTCAGGGCGGCGGACCTTCGTTTCGTCACCGAGACAGGCTGGGCCCAAGCGCGTGAGTCCGGCGTCCGCACGGTTGTCGACCTCCGCAACGCGGACGAGATCCGGCCTGCTGAAACTCCGTTGACGGCACAGGCGGGCTCGGCACAATTCGCCGCCGCCTCAATAGGTCCTGCCGTACCGACCGGCGTCGACCGGCTCGAAGTCCCGCTCGACGACATCGACGACATCGAGTTCTGGCAGCACGTCAACCGTGAGCGGCTCAACGGCACACCGCTCTACTATCCGGTCTTCCTTCAGCGGAAGGCCGAGCGTTGCGCTGCCGTCATCAAGGCGATGGCCCACGCCGATCCCGGTGGGATTCTGTTCCACTGCGGCGCCGGTCGAGACCGAACCGGAGTGATCGCGCTTCTGTTGCTTGCGCTGGCCGATGTCGAACCCCAGGCGATCGCCGCGGACTACGCCCTGTCCGCCGAAGCCCTCAGGGCCCTGTTCGCCGCGATGGGAACTGCCGACCAAGAGCCGCTGATCCAGGCTGTCCTCGCGGACCGGGGCACCACGGTCGAAGAGGCCGTCATGGCGACCCTCGAAGGCTTCGATGTCGAGCAGTACTTGCGCACAGCCGGCGTTACCAGCAGGGAAATCCACGACGTTCGCAGCAGACTCTCTTGAGACTGGTCGCCGGCGGTTCAGGCGGCGAAGACGGTGCGGACGACGGACTCGTCCCCGTCGATCTCGACCAGCCCGAGCGCGCGGGCGTCTTCGAGGGTGAGGGCGCCGGCGGCGAGGCCGAGGACGCAGGCGGGGACGGCGCGAACGGTGGCGTCGAGTTCGCGGCCGTCGTGCGGATCTACCTCGAAGCCGGAGCGTGTCGCGCGGAGCTGGTAGGGCGGGCCGCCGATCTCGAGGCCGATCGTCATCGCGGAGTGGACCTTCACCCGGGCGCCGAGCAAGGCGGGGACGGCGAGTGCGAGCCACTCCGGCCGGAACGAGTCGTCGCCGGGGCCTCGGGTCATCAGCGGGGTGGACCAGCGGATCAGGCTCTCGATCGGCTCGCGAAGTTCGGCGCCCCATGGCGTGAGGGCGTACTCGACCACGCTGCCCGAGCCGGCCAGCCGCCGCTCGACCACACCCGAGGACTCCAGGTCACGGAGCCGGTCGGCGAGCAGGTTGGTCGCGATGCCGGGCAGGCCGTCGAGCAGCTCCCGGTAGCGGGCGGGACCGATGAGGAGCTGCCGGACGATGAGCAGATTCCACCGATCGCCCACGACTTCGAGGGAGCGGGCGAGCCCGCAGTACTGGCCGTAGCTCCGCATGGAATCCCTCAACTTGTTTTTCTCAAGTGTGCGTGACAAGCTCAAGTCTACCGGAGAGGGGTCGCCATGTCGGATGTCACCGCGAACGTGAGGCCCTTCTGGGTCGACGAAGACTTGTTCCCGTTCGAGAGCCGTTTCGTCGACATCGACGGGAACATCGTGCATTACGTCGACGAGGGATCAGGCCCCACGCTTCTGTTCCTGCACGGCAATCCGACCTGGTCGTTCCTCTGGCGCGACGTGATCCGCGCGCTGCGTAAGGACTTCCGGTGTGTCGCCCTCGACTACCCGGGCTTCGGTCTGTCGACACCGAAGCCCGGATACCGCTACTGGCCCGAGGAGCACGCCGACGTCGTCACCGCGTTCGTCGACGCGCTCGGCCTGGGGGACGTCACTCTGGTCGGCCAGGATTGGGGCGGCCTGATCGGCCTGGCCACCGTGCAGCGGCGGCCGGACGTCTTCACCCGGCTGGTGCTCGCCAACACCTGGGCCTGGCCGGTCAACGGCGTCTTCCACTTCGAGTACTTTTCCCGGATCTTCGGCGGCCCGCCTGGCCGTTTTCTGGCCAGGCGGCTGAACTTCGTCGTCAACATGTTCGTCCCTTTGGGGCATCGGCGACGCAAGCCGACGGCGCTCGAAATGACCCATTACCGGCGGCCCATGGACAACCCCGGGCGACGCCGGGCCTCCGCCATGTTCCCTCACCGGGTCCTCGCCAGCCGCGCCTTCTTCGCCGAGATCGAGGCCGGGCTTCCGGGTATCGCCCACTTCCCGACGCTGATCGTGTGGGGAGACAAGGACATCGCTTTCCGCCCCCAGGAACGTGAACGCCTGGAAGCCACCTTCGCCGACCACGCGACCGTGATCGTCGAAGGCGCCGGCACCTATGTGGAATCCGACGCTCCCGAGGAGTTCGTCACCGCGTTCCGTGATTGGGCGGCGTCTTAGCCGCGGTCGTGGAGGGTGATGCGGTAGCCGTCGGGGTCGGCGAAGGTGAACGTCCGGCCGAAGGGACCGTCGATCGGCGCGGAGACGATGGTGTGCCCATCGGCGACGAGGGTGTCGTGAATGGTCTGGACGTCTGTGGCGTGCAGCCAGATCGCGGCGCCGATGCCGGGCTGCGGGATGGAGTCGAGGTCGGTGCCGGGAATGACCTCCCGGAGCGCGAAAGCGATCGGCTTCGTCTCGAAGACGACGGCGTGCGGAGGGCCGGCCGGTGAGCGGACGAGGCCTAGGTACTGCTCGTAGAACGCCTGCGAAGCGTCGAGGTCACGCGCTTGCAGCGAGATGAAGTCCGGGCCGGTGGCGGGCAAGGTCATGCTCCTTTTCGTCGTGTCAGCATCCTGACATAGGCGAGAGTATGTCAGGATGCTGACACAGGTCAAGGCGGTTGCCCCAGATGAACGCGGTCTCGGTTGCGGTCCTCGAGCACTGGAGGATTTCCGAGGATCGGATCAACGCCGCGCATCGCGGGTTTCGTGCGCGCCGCGGTCAGCCCTTGAAATAGCCCTTGAACAGGATCTCGCTGATCTTGGTGGTGGTCTCCTGGCCGGTTTCGTAGCCGTTCTGGATGACCTTGGTGTTGTTCATCAGCGCGAGGGTGTACCGCTCGTGCGGCCCGACGAAGCCGACCGAGTTCATGATCCAGGAGCCGTCGTCGTTGTCGTCGGACCAGCCGTTCTTGTTGCCGGGGCGGGCGGCGGGCCCGGCGCCCCAGACGCCCCACTGCTGGTTGGCGTCGACGGTGCGCATCTCGTGGACGATGTAGTCGCGGTGATGGCGGGGCAGCTTCGTCAGGACGTAGTTGACCAGCCGGTCCAGGTCGTTCGCGGTGGTCAGGATCCAGCCCCAGTGATGCGGGTGCTGGTCGGTGAACCGCATGTCGGTCATCCCGTAGGACGGGAAGCGCTTCGCGAACTCGGCCTCCCCGCCGTAGCGGGTCCACAGGGTGTGAGCGGCGGCGTCGTCGCTGGAGTCGAGCATGCGGCGCATCAGCTCCCGGTCCTCCGCGGTCAGCTGGACGGCGCCGGAGTCGTTGCGCAGCAACAGATCGACGACCATGGCCAGCTTCGGCGTGGAGCAGGCCCAGATGAGGGTCCCGGCGTCCGCGCTCCGGTAGACGGCGCCGGTCCAGCGGTCCCGCAGGACGATCCCGGTGTCACCGGGCCTGCTGTCGGCATAGGCCTGGGCGCGGGCGATGCGGGCTTCGAGCTCCCGGCCGAAGCGGGTCGTCGCGCCGGCGGGCGTGGCAGGTGTCAAGGCGAGCATCACCAGTATCGCGGTCAGGATGGCGGAAAGTCTCTTCATGCGTTCCCCAGGTTTCGGTAGTGGTTCTTCCTGAGGTGCAAGACGTTCGCGGGCGGCGGAGGTTGTCATGGGCAGGCGTTCTGTCACGAGCGCGCTCAAAGGGACATCGGCGACACGGGGTCGGCCTTGCGCACCAGTGCCGCGCCGAGGGTGCGAGCGGCCCGGGCGACCGTGTCGGACAGTGCGGCGAGCGGCTGCGGCGGCGCGAGCACGGCCGCGATCGAACCGACCGCCCGGCCGGTCGGCAACGTGATGGCCGCTTCGACGGCGACGAGTCCGTGTTCCGCCTGCCACACGGGGCAGAAGCGGCCGATGCGTTGCGGCACGGTCGATCCGGGTCGGAAAAGGCGGTGGTCCTCCGGCCGGGCGAGGCTGGCGGCGGCGATCAGGATGTGCCCGTCGCAGGGCACGGCGAGCACCGAACTGGCTCGCGTGGCCGCGGTGAGGCGCCGGAGTTCGCCGCGGGCCAGCTCCAGCAGGCGCGGATAGGGTTGCCACGATTGGCCGAGCCGGAATGCCTGCGCGCCGACGCGATAGCGGCTTTCGCTGCGTTGGACAACCTCCAGTGCGGTCAATTGCTCGAGTAATCGATGTGCCGTCGCTTTCGGTATCGAGCACGAATTCGCCAGCTGGGTCAATCCCGCTTCACCTTGATGCCGTACCAAGGCATCCAATAGGGTGAAAGCACCTTCGAGGACGCTTCTCGGTCTTCTCTTGGTCTCCATTGAAATCCCCTCGCGCGGTCCACTGGACGGAAACCTTGCTGACAAGGCCATCCCGTCGGTGTCAGGGTGGAACGGTCCCGGTGCGTATCTTCGGTCAAAAAGCGCGAACTGGGAAGAGTGCATCCACCGAACGGAAAGAGGTTCGAGCAAAATGCGAAGATCCATTCGGCTGGGGACGGCGTTGGCCGGTCTGCTCGCCGGTCTGCTCGTGGCGCCCGGGGCGGCGGCGGACGAAGGCGATTTCCGTATCGCCGCCTCGCCCTCGTCGCAGAAGACCGCCGCGGACTTCGACGGCGACGGGTTCGCCGACAAGGCGGTTTGGCGCCCTGGCAACGGTGTCTGGTATGTGATCCGCAGCAGCAACGGCAGCGTGGTGTCGCAGCAGTGGGGCGTCTCGGGCGACGTTCCGGTCGCCGCCGACTACGACGGTGACCACCGGGCCGACTTCGCCGTTTGGCGGCCGGGCAACGGTATTTGGTACATCATCCAGAGCAGCAACGGCGCGGTGGTGACCCAGCAGTGGGGTGTGGCCGGCGACGTTCCGCTGACCGGCGATTTCAATGGCGACGGCCGCTCCGATTTCGTCGTCTGGCGGCCGAGTAATGGGACCTGGTACGTGCTGGGTATCGCCACCGTGCAATGGGGTGTGGCCGGTGACGTTCCGGTCGCGGGGATTCAACGCGGACGGACGCGCCGACTTCACCGTTTGGCGGCCGAGTGACGGCGTCTGGTACGTACGGGGAATCGCGACCCAGCAATGGGGCGTCTCGGGCGACATTCCGGTGGCGGGCGATTTCAACGCGGACGGCCGCTCCGATTTCGCCGTTTGGCGGCCCGGTAACGGCGTCTGGTACGTGCTCGGTATCGCGACCCAGCAATGGGGTGTGGCGGGCGACGTGCCGATGGGAGGCGACTTCGGCGGCGACCCGCGGGCGGACTTCGTGGTGTGGCGCCCGTCGAACGGGACCTGGTACGGCCTGAACCTGTTCACCACCCAATGGGGGACAGCGGGCGACATCCCGGTCTGAGCTGCCACTCGTGTGCGCCGCTGGCCTACCCGGTCAAGAAGTGACCCCGGCGTCGAGAAGATCGGGCATGTCCCTCAGCTGCCTGCGCGAGGTGATGCCGAGCTTGCGGAAGATGTTGCGCAGGTGGGCGTCGACCGTGCGGGGGCTGAGGAACAGGCGCGTGGCCACCTCCTTCGAGGTCGCGCCCGCGGCGACCTGGCGCGCGATATGCGTCTCCTGCATCGTCAGGTGGTCGTAGGAACGTCCGGTGCGGCTGCGCGCGACCTCCCCGGTCGTGCGCAGCTCGTCGGCGGCCCGCCGGGTGAACGCCTCCAGCCCGATGTCCGACAGCCGTTCGTGCGCGGTGCGCAGGTGTTCGCGGGCCTCACGACGGCGTCCCTCGCGGCGCAGCCACTCGCCGTACCGCAGATGCGCCCGCGCCAGGTGTACCGCGAGCGGGCCGTTTTCCAGATGCCCCAGCGCTTCCAGGTGGTCGGCCTCCGCGTCGCTGACCAAGGCCCGCGTGGCCGCCGCGATTCCGCGGGCGAAGGCGGTTCCGGCGGGCTCCGTGCGTTCGGTCAAGGAGTCCAGCGCCGACCGGGCGACGGCGGGCTCGCCGCACCGCACCGCGGCTTCCACGAGTTCGGGCAGCGCGATGCCGGTGAGGAAGAGATCTCCGCTCGCGACGGCACGGGTCGCCGCGTCCAGCGCGGCGGGGTAGTCGGCGAGACCGTTGTACAGCACCGCGGTCGCCCAGTGGGCGTTCGCGGTCAGCTGGCCGTTGCCCCGCGTCGTCGCCTGGGCGAACAGGTCCAGCACTTCCTCGCGGCGGCCGCGCATGGCCGCCAGATGCACTCGCGGGTAGAGCTGCGGCGCGTCGCCGACGGCGTCCGCGATCGCCTCTTCCTCCGCGATCGCGGCCATGGCCCGGCCGAAGTTCCCGGTGAGCACCGCGTGCAGCGCCACCTGGGACAGGCCGAGCCGGATGGTCATCGGCGATCCGGTGTCGTGCCCGGTCCGCACGAGCCAGTCGACGATCGTCGCGTGCAGTTCGATGTCCCACAGTTCGCCTGCGAGCACGGTGGCCAGGGCAGGCGTCCTGGTCCAGCCGTCGTCGTCGCCGGTGAGAACCCGGCGAAGCGCGGGCACACCGGCGTGGTGTCCTTCGGTGGTCAGCCGCACGAGCGCGTCGAGGAGGTCCGGCGGCCCCGGAGGCGCCGAGCGGGCCGCGTCGAGGACACGATCCAGCACTCCCGCGGCTCTGCCGACGACGAGCCCCATTTCCAGTGCCGCGACGAAGAACTCGCGCGCTCGCTCCGGATCGACGGGGGCGAGCCGTTGGGCCGCCCGCAAAATGAGTTCCGGCCCCCGCACGGCTCCCTCCGCGCCTTGGACGAACGCGATCCGCCCGCGCAGCAGTTCGACGGAAGCGTGCTGCGGCACATCCAGTGTCTCCGTGTCGACGCTGGCCAGCAGATCCGCCGCCGCGTCCGTCCCGCCCGCTTCGAGCGTCGTCCGCGCGGCCGCGAGGGTGCGCTCTGTCTGCTTGGCGGGATCGAGCGAAAGCGCCGCCGCCCGTTCGAGGAACGCGGCGGCGGCCGCCACGCCACCGCGCGCCTGCGCCCGCGACGCCGACAACTCCAGCTCCGCCGCGACCTCTTCGTCCGGCCCGGTGGTGGCCTGGGCCCGGTGCCAGGCCCGCCGGTCCCCGGCGGTTTCCGGGTCGGTGACCTCGGCCAGCGCGCGATGCGCGGCATGGCGCTGCTCCGGCTCGGCCGCGCGGTACGCGGCGGACCGCGCCAGCGGATGGCAGAAGCGCGCCCGCGTGTCGAACCGGATCAGCCCGGACGCCTCGGCGGCGGCGCTCGCGGCGGGCACTGCGATGTCCAGCCGCCGCGCGGCCGCCCACAGCAGGGCTGGGTCGCCGGTGGGATCGGCGCTCGCGAGGATCAGCAGCCGTCGCGCGTCCACGGGCAGTTCCGTCATCCTGGCCAGGAAACTGCGCTCGATCCGGCTCGCGACCGGCGACGGCTCCGGCAGTGCGAAACCACCCGCCTTCGGCAGTTCGATCAGGGCGAGCGGGTTGCCGCGTGCCTCGGCGAGCAGCCGGTCACGCACCCGCTCGTCCAGCGTCACGGTCTTCTCGCCGGCCAGCACGGCACGCGCGTGCGCGTCGCTCAGACCGCCGATCGTCAGCCCGGGCAGTTCGTCCAGCCCGCGGACCGGATCCCGGTCGCGGGCGGCGAACACCATCGCGATCGGCTCGGCCGCGATCCGCCTCGCCAGGAACGTCAACGCCCTCGCCGAGGCGGTGTCGAGCCAATGCGCGTCGTCGACCAGGCACAGCAGCGGACGCGTCCCGGCGGCGGTCGACAGCAGTTCGAGCGCGGCGAGGCCGACCCGGAACGGGTCCGGCGCGCCGTCGGCCAGCCCGAAGGCGACGAGGAGGGACTCGCGGTACGGAGCCGACAGCGTGTCGAGGTGCGCCAGCGCCGGAACGCACAGCTGGTGCAGCGCCGCGAACGGCAGTTCGCCCTCGAATTCCGACCCGGAGGCGCGGATGAGCTGGAATTCCCCCGCGGTCGCCTCTCCGACGTGGTCCAGCAGCGCGCTCTTGCCGATCCCCGGCTCACCGCGGAGGACGAGCACCCCGCCCTCGCCCCGGGCCGCCGCGCGGACCAGGACGAGGAGGCGATCGATCTCGTCGCGCCTGCCGACGAGCGGACGGGAGGACGTCGTGGGCATGGCCCGAACCCTAGCGAGACGAACTAGGTGATTGTCGCCGACGCGAGCGAAGGCGGGACCGCGCGATCGTTGCGGCATGACAGTACGAGAGACGGGACGGGTCTCGCGCGGGGTGGCGATGGCCGGCCTGGCGAGCGCCATGTTCCTGGTCATCCTCGATGCCGCGATGGTCAACCTGGCCGGATCCAGGATCCGGCAGGGTCTGGGGCTGACCGCCGCCGAGCTCACCGCGGTCGTGGACAGCTATCTGGTGACCTTCGCCGGTCTGCTGCTGCTCGGCGGCCGCCTCGCCGACGTGCTCGGGGCCAGGAAGGTGTTCCTGGCCGGAATGGCGGCCTATCTCGCGGCGACGGCCTTCTGCGCGCTGGCCACCGGCGGCGGGATGCTGATCGCCGGGCGGATCGGGCAGGGGATCGGGGCCGCGGTCCTGATGCCCGCCGCGCTTTCGCTCGTGCTCGGCCTCTACCCGTCGCCCGCGGAACGCACCCGGGCGATGGGGGTCTGGGGCGCGGTCGCGGGGGCGGGCAGCCTCGCCGGTGTCTTCCTCGGCGGAACCCTGACCGAACTGCTCGGCTGGCAGGCGGTGTTCGTGGCACCGGTGCCGTTCGGCGTCGTCGGCGCGCTCGTCGTGTGGCGGGCGGTGGCGCCGGTGCCCGGACGGCCGGGCCGGTTCGACGCGCTGGGCGCCGTCACGATCACCGTCGGGATCTCCGGGCTCGCGCTGGGCATGGTCTCCGCCTCGGACGCGGGCTGGACCGCGCTCGGCACGATCATCGGACTCGCCGCGGGGCTCGTTTCGCTGGCGGCGTTCGTGGTCGTCGAACGGCGTTCCGCGCGGCCCCTGGTCCCGCTCGGGGTGTTCCGCCGGAAACCGGTGGTCACCGCGAACCTGGTGATGGTGCTGATCGGCGGGACCCTGACGAGCCTGTTCTTCTTCCTGCCCCAGTACCAGCAGGACGCGCTCGGGATGAGCCCGCTGGCGACCGGGATGACCCAGCTCCCGCTCGCCGTCATGATCATCGTCGGCAGTGTCCTCGCGCCGATGCTGGCGAAACGCGTCGGGCCCGGCCGCGCGCTGCCGACCGCCCTGACCGTCCTGCTCGCCGGTTTCCTGTGGCTGGCCTGGGATCCGACGACCAGCGGCTTCTCGGCGAGTTTGCTGGGCGCGTTCCTGCTGATCGGCACCGGGCTCGGGCTGGGTGCCGTCAACGCCACCGCGATGGCGGTCCGCGACAGCGCGGACGGCGAAGCGGGTCTGCTCAGCGGACTGGTCAACGCCGCGCAGCAACTGGGCGGTGCGGTCGGGCTCGCCGCGCTCGCCGGAATCGCCATCGGCGCCGCCGGAACACACGGCGACATCTCGTTCACGACCGCATTCCTCGGCGAAGCCGCCTTCGTCGTCATCGCCCTCGCGGTATCGCTTGTCTCCGCGAAACGTTGACCTCCACCAGGAAAGGAAACTCCACAATGGACACCGTGCTGGTGACCGGCGCGACCGGAACCGTCGGATCCGCATTGATCCCCGCCCTGCTGGCCCGCGGAGTCGCCGTCCGCGCCATGACCCGGGACCCCGGACGTTCTGTGCCCGGCGCCGAGACCGTCGTCGCCGACCTGCGTGACCCGGAATCCGTTGCGGCTGCACTGAAAGGCGTCGACGCGGCCTTCCTCAACAGCCCCTCCGCGGCCGACGCCGCCACACACCAGATCCGGTTCGCCGACCTGGCCCGGGACGCCGGCGTGAAGCGGCTCGTGCTGCTCTCGCAGTACGCGGCGAACGCGGACTCGCCGGTGCGATTCCTGCGCTGGCACGCGGAAGTCGAGGAATACGTCCGGAAACTCGGGATCGATCACACCGTGCTGCGCCCCAACCTGTACCTGCAAGCGCTGCTCGGCTTCTCGCGCACCATCGCGCAAGGGTTCATCGCCGCGCCCATCGGCGACGCCGCCGTCAGCGCGATCGACACGAGGGACATCGCGGCCGCCGCCGCGGTCGTGCTGACCGATGCGGGGCACACCGGCCGGACCTACACGCTGACCGGCCCCCGCGCCGTGACCCACACCGAGATCGCCGACGCACTGTCGATGGTCACGGGACGGAGCGTCGTCTTCCACGACACGTCCGCCGATCAGTTCGCCGCCGCGCTGAACGGTTTGCTCCCGCCGTGGCAGGTCGACGGTCTCATCGAGGACTACGCCCACTACGCCCGAGGCGAAGCCGCCGAGGTGCACACGTCCGTCGCCGATCTGACCGGAAACCCCGCGCGAGACGTCACCGATTTCGCCCGCGATTACGCCGCGGCTTTCGAGGCCGTCCGATGATCTACCACTGCATCCGGTTCACGCTCAAGCCGGGGGTCTCCGAAGAGGAGAAAGCGGCGGGTCTCGCGCAGATGGGCGAGCACATCAACGCTATTCCCGCGATCAAAGCACGCGTCGTCGGACCCGATTTCGGTGGTGAATTCGACTACGGCGCCGTCACCGTCCTCGAAGACATCGAGGGATACGAGCAGTACATGAATCACCCGGCACATCTCGCGATGGACCGGGCCGGGTTGCCGTTGATCGACCGGTTCGTGTCGTACGACGTCACCGACGATCCGGATCCGGAAATCGGCGCGAAGATCGCCGATGTGCATCGGCGGCGGTTCCGAGACGTGCCGGATGTGGCGGAGTTGGTTGCGGGGCTTGGGGAGTACAGCGGTAGTGCGGCTCCTAGGCGGCTTGGGAGTTGAGTCGGTTCTGCGGAATTTCGCCGAGGGTGAATGGGCTTCGGGGCCGATTCACCCTTCGGTGTTGTTCGTGCGGTTCGCTTGTTGCTTAAAATTACGAACACATGTTCGATGGATTTACGGTATTATTGAGGGGTGTCCGAGACCTTCCTCCCCGAACTGCCGCAGGAGCTGTGGCGCGCCGGCAAGCTGGAGCTTGCCCATGGCGTGCAGCAGTCCTTGCAGGTAATTCGAATGGCGACCGCTTGTTTGGGGCGGTTCCTGACGGAGATCGAGTCTCGTGGCGTCAAAGACTTATACGGGCATGGAAGTACGGCTAGCTGGTTCGCAGAGATGGCCGGGTTGTCGCGGGGCGAAGCGGGCGCGGTGGTGAAGCGGGCCCTTGCCCTGAACCCCACCCGGGCCTTGGACGGCACCGAGGTTCCGCCTGTCGCTCCGTGCACCGCCGCGGTTGCCGCTCAGGGGTTGGTCGGGGATGAGCGGATCGATCAGATCCTGGAGATCTTGAAACGGCTCCCTGCCGACACCTCCGCTGGAGATCGGGCCAGTGCGGAGAAGATTCTGGCCGAGCTGGCCCCGAACGCCGGACCCCGGCAACTCTCCAAGGCCGAGACGAAACTGATGGGTTGGCTCAACCCCGACGGCAACGAGCCGAAGGATCCAGAGCCCAAGGAACCACGCCGCGAAATCACCCTGGAACGCCGGAAAGACGGCTTCTGGAAACTCACCGGTCTCCTGGACGATGAGACCGGGGCTCGCACGGCAGCCGCGTTGGAGGCGCATGCCCAGCCCCGCCCCGTCGGCGAGTTCGGCCAAGCGGATCTGCGGATGAAGTGCGAGCGCATGGGAGACGCCTGGGCTGAGCTTCTGGATATGGCGATCGCCTGCCCGGACCAGCCCGGCACCAGTGGTTACCGGACGTTGGTGCACGTCACCATCGGGCTTGAGGAACTTAAATCGGGTCTCGGGACCGCGTGTCTCGACTTCGTCGGGACGATGACCGCCCGCGAGGCGCGGCTGGCCGCCTGCGATTGCCTGATGTTGCCGGTCGTGATGAGCGGCTCGGGTGAGCCGCTGGATATGGGACGGCTCAGACGGTTCGTCACGCCCGGCCAGAGACGCGCACTGAACATCCGCGACGGAGGCTGCGCCTTCCCGGGATGTCATCGGAAGCCCAAGAACTGCCACGCTCACCATATCGAGCACTGGGCAGACGGCGGACCCACCGACCTCCGAAACCTCGTGCTGCTCTGCGGTTTCCACCACCGCTTGATTCACCACGGTGACTGGGAAGTACGCATGGCGGCCGACGGGTTACCGGAGTTCATCCCACCCCAATACCGAGATCCGCTCCGAAAACCCCGGCGCAACACCCTGCATCACGTCTGAACCCCCGAGGAGCCCGCCAGCCACCCAGGCGACGGGCCCCTCGGCATGCCCAGCACCGGTGACCGTGTGGATTTCGGGACATCTGACGTCCCAAAACCCACACAGTCCAGCACGCCCCAAAGCCATCCTCATCCATCCCTGACCGCCGACCCACCGTGACCGGATCGATCACGCACGACCGTGTGGATTTCAAGTCAGCCCATCGAAGGCCGAGCCGAGATCCTCAGGACCGTCCACTTCCTCCACGACGGAGACCTCCGACTCCAGAAAGACGATCACTATGCGCCCGACCGCCGGCGGCCTACGAGAAGTCATCCACCCCAACACCGTGGACCTGCAGCAGTCGAGGGTTTACCGGAGCTGACCCCGTCCGCATAACCCCGAAACCGGCAGAAACCCCCCCGCCCACCGGCCTACGTTGATGCCAGTCGCTCAGCGGCGACACGGAACCGAGGGATCCGGACACGCCCATCGGTCTCCGAACCGACGTCGTCCCCGACGACACACACGCCGAGGCCGGCGGGATACCGGCCGATCGGCCGCTGCCCCCCGATCCCCATCCGGCCTCGGCGTGCCACGGTCACGGGAGCCCTCCGACCCGATCACCGAGACCACGAGCGCGTTCCCGGTCCGCGCGGGCCGACCCCGGATCGCCCATCTCGTCGGCCAGCGCCGCTCGTTCGCCGAGCGTGTCGATCTGGGCCTGGGTCAGCCCGATGCGTTCGTAGAGTTCCCCGGCTTCGGACAAGCGGCGGTGCGCGTTCGCGTGGTCGCCCTGGCGGCGCAGGAGCCGCCCGGTCTCCTGCAGCGCGCGGGCCTGGCCCATGGTCGCTCCGTGCCGCCGGAACAGGCCGAGCGCCGTTTCGCACTGGGTGAGCGCCCGATCGGGCGCGTCCAGCGCGGCCAGGTTCTGTGCCGAACGCAGCAGCACGTACGCGTAGTTCGTGTCGTCCACCGGGGTCCGCGTGCCGCCGTGCTCCTGCGCGAAATAGCGGACACAGACATCGAACTCCTCGGCGGCGTCGGCGAACCGGCCGGTCCGAAACCGATAGGAGGCCCGCATCGTCCGTGCCACATGGACTCCGAGTGGGTAACCGGCTTCCTCGAACAGTCGCACGGCTTCGTCGAAAAGCTCCGGCGACGTCGTGCTGCCGGTGTCGCGGGCATGGGCGCTCGTCAGGTACACCCGTGCCCAGCCCTGTTCGCGCGGGTCGCCCGCCTCCAGCGCGGCGTCCCACGCCAGCCGGGCCATCCGGATCGATTCTTCGGCCCGGTCGCGCAGCGAAGCCTGCACCCAGGACAAATAGTTCCGGTGCACCGCCTCGTCCCGTTTGCTGCCGAGCGCGATGGCCGAGTTCACGGCGAGTTCGAACACGTCGTACCAGACGCTCGCGGTCCCGCCGATCTCCGAATACCAGTGCATCGACTCGGCCAGGTCGAGGACCGGCCGGTGCTCGCCGCGCGCGGCGACGCTTTTGACCGCGGCGAGCCAGTTCTTCAGCTCGACTTCGAGCCATCTGCCCGCGCCGGTGTGATCACCGAACGACGGCGTGGCGACCGGGAGCGGGCTCACCCCGTCGCTCGGGTGGAAATAGCGGCCCGCCGCCGTCGCGGTGCGCACCAGCCAGTCGGCCAGCCGCTTCTCCGCCGCGGTGACGACTTCGGGGGATTCCTCCAGCGCGAGCCGTTCGGTCGCGAAGACCCGCAGGAGGTCGTGGAACTGGTACCGCCCGTTCTCCTGTGACGTCTGCAGCAGGCTCGCGTCGGCCAGTTCCTCCAGGAAGACGGCGGCGTCGTCTTCGTCGGAGGCTTCGACGAGTGCCATCGCGGCGCCCACCGAGAAGTCGGCCGCCGGGACGAGCGACAGCCGCCGGAACACCGCGGCGGCGTTCGGGCTGAGCTGGCGGTACGACAGTTCGAACACGCTGCGCACGCAGAGATCGCCGGCGGTCAGGGTGGTCAGCCGTCGGCCGCGATCGCGCAATTGGTCCACCAGACGCGACAGCGGCCACGTCGGACGGCTCGCCAGCCGGTTGCCGGCGATCCGCAGCGCCAGCGGCAGCCTGCCGCACAGCTCGACCAGTTCGAGCGCCGCCTGCCGTTCGCGCGCGACGCGGCCCGCCCCGATGATGGCCGACAGCAGGGCGATCGCGTCGTGTTCGCCGAACACGTCGAGGGGGAGCCTGCTCGCGCATTCCAGCCCCACCAGCATCTGGCGGCTGGTGACCAGGGTGAGGCAACGCGGTCCGCCGACCAGCAGCGGACGGACCTGGGCTTCGTCGGCCGCGTCGTCCAGGACGATCAGGGTCGCCCGATCCCGCAGGAGCGACCGGCACAGGCCCGCCCGGTCCTCGGGGTCGGCGGGGATGCGGACGGCGTCGACGCCCAGCGAGCGCAAGATCAGGTGCAGCAGGTCCGCCGGGTTCGCCGGTTCGGCGGACATTCCGCGCAGCTTGAGGAAAAGTGTCCCGTCGGGGAACTCTTCGGCGAGGTTGTGCGCGACTCGGACCGCGAGGGTGGTCTTGCCGGTCCCGGGTGGCCCGCTCAGGATCGCGACCCGTCCCGACCGGCGCCTGCCGTCGCACAGATCCGCGGAAAGGGCGCGCAACGCGTCGAGATCGTTCTCTCGTCCGGTGAGGTCGTCGACGTCCGCCGGGAGAACGCCGATCAGGTACGTCTTGTGGATTTCGGGCGAGGGGGCACGGCCCTGCCTCGCGGCCTTCTGCAGGCCGGTCAGCTCCTCGTCGGTCAAGGACAGCGGCGCGGCGAGCGCTTCGATCGTGCGGCGCTGCGGGCTTTTGGCGATCCCCCGCTCCATGTCGCTGATGGCGCGGACGCTCACCCCGGACCCCTCGGCGAGCTCCTCCTGCGTGAGTTCGGCGCGGACGCGGTAACCCTTCAGCAGCACACGGAAACTCGTGGCTGCCCGGCCCGGGGCGGCGTTCGTCATGATCGGATTATCCCGCCCCGACCTGCGGGCTCAACTTGACTTTTGTCTCACGGGGTACCGGGCCGTGATCGCCGCCGCCCTGTCCCGCAAGGAATCGCGTAACCAAGGCGGGCCAAGGGCTTCCGCGTCCGCGGCGAGCTGCCACAGCGCCCATTCGGCGTGCCGCGCGTCCTGGAAGGTCACCGCCAGCCTCAGCCTGCCGTCCTCCTCGGTCTCCTCCGCGAGGACGGCCAGCGCGGTGCTCACCAGCTGATCACGCCGAGCCGGATCCACCCGCACCTCGACCGCGACCTGATCCCCGCCGGACCGGAACCGCGTGCTGCGTTCCTGCCAGGTCCGGTCCAGATCGACCCGCTCCGATCGTTGCGCGGGTTCGGGGAGTTCCTCGGCGGCTCGCAGCCGGGACAGCCGGTAAGTCCGGTCCTCACCGGATCTCGTGGCCAGCAGGTAACCCTGATCCCGGACGGTGACCAGGCCGATCGGGTCCACCGTGCGCCACCGCGCCGCCTGACCCGAGGCCGCGTAGTGGATGCGCAGCTTGTGCCCGGCGAACACCGCGCGCCGGACCTCGGCGACGATGGCGTCGGGCACCTCTTCGGCGACCACGCGGCGCGAGAGGAGATCGGTCTCCGGGTCGATGAGCAGCCGCCGGGCCGCGCCCGCCGCGGTGTCCCGCTGCCCTTCCGGCAGCGCGTCGATCACCTTGAGCATGGCCGAGGCGAGCGCGGAACCGAGGCCGAACGCCTGCGCGCCGCGCCGCGATCCCGCGATCAGCAGCGCGAGCGCCTCGTCGTGGTTCAGACCGGTGAGCTCGGTCTGGAAACCCGGCAGCAACGCGAAACCGCCGTTCCTGCCGCGTTCGGCGTACACCGGGACACCCGCCGCGGACAACGCTTCGATGTCGCGCAGCACGGTGCGGGTCGAGACCTCCAGCTCGCGCGCGAGCGTGGTCGCGGACAGCCTGCCCCGGTGCCGCAACAGCAACACCAGTGAGACCAGCCGGTCGGCGCGCATGGGAAAACTCTAGCGGAATACACGACACAGGATGTCGTGTATTCGCTGCGAAGCTCATCCCCATGACAAGCAGGACTGTGGCCACTGAGCCGAACGATCTGGGCAGGTTCTTCATCGAACGAGGCAACGCGGGCGATGTCGACGGGCTGGTGGCGTTGTACGAACCGGACGCGGTGCTGGCGTTCCCGCCGGGCAACGTCGCGACCGGGCACGCGGAGATCCGCAAGGTGTACGAGGAGTTCGTCGCGGCCGCGCCGGAACTCCTGCCGGGCAGGCAGCACCCGGCGCTGGTGAGCGGGGACCTCGCGCTCACGGCGTCCACGCTGACCACCGGTGAGATGACCGTCGAGGTCGCCCGCCGTCAGCCGGACGGTTCCTGGCTGTGGGCGCTGGACCAGCCGGTGTTCGTGCCGTGACGGGACGGCTCACCGGTGACGGGGCCCGTCACCGGCGAGCCGTGCACGGGGTCAGACCGTGCAGTTCCTGGCCGTGCCCGTGTTCACCTTGGCGCCGGTGAACTCCTCGATGATCGCGATGTTCTCCGGTGCGTAGTTCTTGGCGACGATCTTGGCCACGTCCGCGCTGCCGAGTTTGGCGGCGTGGGGGGCGGACTGATCCAGCCAGTAGGCCGTCCGAAGGAACTCGATGAGCACGAACTGGCGCAATTCGGGCTGTGCCTTGATCTTGGCCCAGTAATCGGGATGCTTCGTCTTGGCGACGCGCAGGTACAGCTGGAGGTAGCGCAGGTTCGTGGCCGCGATGTCGCGGGAATTGCTCGCGCCCACCCCTTGGATGTACTCGGCGACGACGGTCGCCGCGGGCAATCCCATCAGCCCGGCGTTGAGTTCCGCGATGACACCTTGCATCCGGTACGAACCCTGCTGCTGGCCGCGCAGGTAGATGTCGTCCATCGACCGCGTGAGATCGTCCGTGATCAGCGGGAGTATTTCGCGGCGGGGGAATCCGCCGTGGATCGGGACCTTCATCGCCTTGCGGGAAGCGTCGATCCAGGCGGAGACGTAGACGTCCCACGAGGTTCTCGACGGATCCAGATCCCACATGTGGGTCTCTTCGTGGATCGCCACCATCAGGGATTCGGCGAGCGCGTTGAAGCTGGTCTTGTTCACGAACTGGCTGAAGTACTTGTCCTTGGCCTGGGCGATCGCGAGGGCCTCACCGCTGGGCCAGCGCCGCTGGTACACGGCCTGGATCGTCTGAAGCCACTTCGTGGACTGGAAACCGGCCTTTATGTCACTTACATCGGCTTTCGGTTGTACGGGTTCTTCATAACAGAAGGGCGCCGCCGTCTCTTGCGCGGCGGCGGGGACGGCGAATGGGGAGAGGGACAGGACGAGGCACGCGGTCAGCACGGTAATGCGATTTCGGCGCATGAATTCCTCGGTTCACGGTAGGGTTTTCCGTGGTCGGACGGAAGTGTCCCCTATCGATCACCGTCACTTCAATGATCCGGCCCGTACTGCGGCTGGACAGGCTAGGAATTATGGCGGCGAACGGGCTATTCCGCGGCCAGCCGGGATCGGCGCATGCTGTAACCGAAGTAGATCAGCAGACCGAGCGCCATCCAGCCGGCGAAGACGATCCAGGTGGCGCCGTCGAGGCTGAGCATCATGTAGCCGCAGCACAGCACCCCGAGGATCGGCGTGACGGGGGAGAACGGCACCCGGAACGAACGTGGTGCCTCCGGTTGCCGCTTTCGCAGCAGCAGCACGGCGACGTTCACCAGCCCGAAGGCGAAGAGCGTGCCGATACTGGTGGCGTCCGCCAGCTTCCCGAGCGGGACGAACGCGGCCAGCGTCGCGACGAATCCGGACACCACCAGGGTGTTGATCCGCGGCGTGCCGCTTTTGGGATCCACTTTGGACAGCGAGGCGGGCACCAGGCCGTCACGGGACATCGAGAACAGGATCCGCGTCTGTCCGTAGAGGACGGTCAGCACGACACTGGAGATGGCCACGATCGCGCCGACGGCGAGCAGTCCGGCCCACACCGGGTTGCCCGCCACGACGCCGAGCACATGCGAGAGCGCGGCTTCCTGGCCGTCGAACTCCTGCCACGGCAACGCGCCGACCGCGGCCACGGCGACCAGGCAGTACAGCACGGTGACGATGGCGAGCGAGAGCAGGATCGCCCGCGGCAGGTCACGCTGCGGGTTCTTCGCCTCCTCGCCCGCCGTGGACGCCGCGTCGAAACCGATGTAGGAGAAGAAGAGTTTCGCGGCGCCGGCGCTCAGCCCGGCCAGGCCGAGCGGCAGGAACGGGGTGAAGTTCGCCGCCCGCACCGCCGAGAACGCGATCGCGCAGAACAGGACCAGCGTGCCGACCTTGATCACGACCATGATCGCGTTGGCCCGCGCGCTCTCCTTCGCCCCGGACAGCAACAGGAACATGGCCAGCAGCACGACGACGATGGCCGGGACGTTGACGATCCCGCCCGACCCCGGCGGCTGGCTCAGCGCGTCGGGGATGGCGAAACCGAACGTCAGCCGCAGCAGCTCGTTGAGGTACTGCCCCCAGCCGACGGCGACCGACGCCACCGAGACGCCGTACTCGAGCACCAGGCACCAGCCGCAGACCCACGCGACCAGCTCGCCGAGCGTGGCGTACGCGTAGGAGTAGGACGAACCGGACACCGGGATCATGCCGGCCAGTTCGGCGTAGGAGAGCGCCGAGAACAGCGCGGTGACGCCGGCCAGCACGAACGACAGCACGACCGCGGGGCCGGCCACGGGCACCGCCTCGCCGAGGACGACGAAGATCCCGCTGCCCAGCGTCGCACCGATGCTGAGCATGGTCAGCTGACCGAGACCGAGGGAGCGCTTCAGCGTGCCGTGATCACTCTCGGTGATCAGGTCGGCGACCGGTTTACGCCGCACCGCCGCGGCTCGCAAATTCATGACGACGACCGTATCTGCCGCCTCGGGAGGCCATGGGCCCGGCTATCGCCCGGCCAGCTGCCGGTCGTGAATTCCGCGCCAGACCAGCAAAGAAAGCACCGCGCCGCACAGGCAGAGGAACATGTCCCACTGGGTGTCCCAGATGTCCCCTTGGGTGCCGAGGAAGTCGTCCGCACCCGAACCGGCGACGAGTGCGCTGGACCACTCCACCAGTTCGAAGCCGACGGCGATCGACAGGCAGACACAGACGGTCAGGAACGCTACCCAGCCGCCGGGGCGCAGCGGCGTCCGCCGCAGCAGCACTTCGCGGACGGCGATCGCGGGGACGAAACCCTGGACGAAGTGGGCGAACCGGTCGTAGTTGTTCCGCTGGGTGCCCATCCAGGCCTGAAACCACTCCCCGGCCGGGGTCTCGGCGTAGGTGTACTGCCCGCCGTAACACAGCACGAACGCGTGCAGCACCAGCAGCCAGCAGAGCAAACGGGTCAAGGGAAAGCGTTTGCGCAGCGCCACCACCAGCGGCAGCCCGATCAGCACCCAGACGACTTCCAGCAGCCACGTGCCGGGGGATTTCGCCTGGACGCCGGTCGCCACGAGTGCCGCGAGCACCGCGCCGGCCAGCAGGGTCCCTTCCGTCCGGCCGACACCGCGCACCATGGAAGGGACCCTACTTCGACGGGCTCCGGCCCGCTCAGTTCAGCTTGCGCATGTCGGCGGGCAGGCCGCCGCCGGCGTAGACGTCCTCGGTGAGCTTCGCCAGCGCGGTGAGCGCGACGTTCTGGCTGAACGGCCCGTAGGACACGCGGGAGACACCGAGCTTCTGCGCGGTGGCCAGCGGGATCGAGCCCGGGACGCCGATCAGGTTCACCTTGCGCTCGCCCAGCGCCTCGACCAGCCTGCCGACCTGGGTCTCGTCGAGCTTGCCGGGCACGAAGACGTTCGACGCGCCCGCGTCCAGGTACGCGCGGCCACGGGTGATCGCGTCGGCCAGCACCTCCTCGGGGTCGCGGTCGCCCGCCCGGAGGAAGGCGTCGGTGCGGGCGTTGAGCACGAAGTCGACACCGGCGGCCTGAGCGGCGGCGACCGCGGCCTCGACGGCCTTGACGGACTCGGCCAGCGGCTTCATCTGGTCTTCGAGGTTGCAGCCGACCGCGCCGACCTCGATCGCGCGGGCGACCGTGCCGCCCGGGTCGCCGTAGCCCGCTTCCAGGTCGGCGGTGACCGGCAGATCGCCGGCCACGCGGACGACCAGGGCGACCTCGGAGATCATTTCGTCGCGGGGGATCACCTCGCCGTCGGGGTAGCCGCGGGCGGCGGCGATACCGTGGCTCGGCGTGGCGAGCGCCTGGGTGCCAGGGGTTTCGGCGACGACCTTCGCGGTGATCGCGTCCCAGACGTTGACGACGAGCAGCAGTTCGGGGGCGGCGTGCAACTCCTGCAGCCGCGTGGCCTTCTCGGCGGTGGAAACCATGCCGCCAATCTAGAGGTTTCACCCGCATCACGACGAGGCGTTGAGTGCGCCGAACGTGTTACGCGCCGGGCCGGGGCCACGACTGGGAGGCATAGCACGTTCGAGGGAGGCCCCATGGAGCTGACGATCAACGCCGCCGGCGACGAACAAGCGCTGACCGAGTTCTACAGCTGGCTTCGCGACGACGTCGACGTGGCGCGGTCCGCGACGATCAGCCTCGCCGGGTCGCGGGACACGGGGGAGATGGGGGCCTTCGAGGTCATCTGCATGTCCATCGGTTCCCTGACCGGGCTGGCGAACCTGGGGATCGCTTGGGGTGGCTTTCTGCGCACTCGCGAGGAAACCCCGCCGTTCACCATCACCGTCGAGGGCGAGCTGACCGCGGAACAACGCGCCATGCTCCGGAACCTGGACCTGCCGTTCTCCTGACGGGTCAAGCGCCGCTTCCCAGCCACCGCAACGTTTCCAGCGCGACGGCCACGTCCACCGCGTTCTCCGCCAACGGCCGGGGGAGCAGTTCGTCGGCCCGCGCCAGCCGCCGGACGACGGTGTTGCGGTGGGTGTAGAGCCGTTCCGCGGTCCGCGTCGTGTTGCCCAGTTCGTGCACGTAGGTCCGCACGGTCTCCCGGGTCTCGGTGTCGGCGTGCCGGAGTTCGCCGAGGGTGTCGGCGATGAACTCGTCCGCCTGCGCGGGATCGCCGGTGAGCAGCACGAGCAGCTGGATGTCCTGGTACCGCGCGATCTGCCGCGGCGAGGTGAGCCGGGCGAGCATCCGCTGGGTGGCGGCGGCGTCCAGATGGCTGCGGCGGAACCCGTCGATGCCGCTGCCGGGCCGCCCGAGCGCGACCCGGACGTCGGGATGCGGCGCGAGGTCTTCGGCGAGCCGGTCCGTGCGCGGCGGTGTCCGGCCGGGCAGCCAGACCCACAACGCGGCGGCGCTGGCGACGACGGTCAGCCGGTGTGAAGCGCCGCTGGCCCGCATGAGCGTTTCCGCGGCGGTTTCGAGCTGCTGCGACGACGGGGTGACCGAGCCGCTCCAGACGATCGCGGCCGTATGCGGGCCGGCGAGCGGGTAGCCGAGCTGGGCTTCGGCACGCGAGCGGCTGATGGGCGCGCCTTCCAGCAGCAGCGTGACCGTCGCCCGCCGCTCGGCGTGGGCGCCGCGGGTCAGCTCCGTGCGTTCGGCGGCCATCCGTTCCGACACCGCGGAGACGGTGTCCTCGATGAACGTGGTGATGGACAGCGACGAGACGTCGAGCAGTTCGCGGAGCAGCACCGGATCCGACGTGAGGTCGAAACAGATCTCGATCCACCGGCGCCAGGCCACTCCCTGCGCCCGCCGGTAGGCGTCGAGGCCGCCGGAGTCGAAGCCGCGGCGCACCATGTCGCGGGCGCCGTCGAGCACCTCCTGGTTCAGGTTGGCGGAGACGCGTTCGCCGGGACGCTGCACGTTGGCGGCCGCCCAGTGCAGCAGATTCGCCAGGTTCGCGCGTTTGGTCCCCTCGGTGAGCACGGGGTCCTCGGCGACCGCGCGCATGCTGTCCCCGCCGAGGGAGGCTTCGTGCAGCTCCTCGATCCATTCGGCGCGCGGATGCAGCACGATTTCCGCGCCTTGCCGGAAGAGGTCACGGGCCTCGGGGGACAGCGTCGGCCAGGGCGATGCGGCACTTTGCACCATGAATGCATGATGATGGTGCAGATAGTGCTAGCGCAAATCCCCGCCGCACCCGCATCGTGGAGAGAACCGAGACGAGGCTGGAGTACCGCATGACGACGAGCACACCCGTCGAGCACCTCGACGTGGTCATCATCGGTGCCGGGATTTCCGGGATCGGGGCCGCGCGCTACCTGAAGACCGAGAACCCGGGCAAGACGTTCGCCATCCTGGAGGCCCGCGGCACGTCCGGCGGCACCTGGGACCTGTTCCGCTACCCGGGCATCCGCTCCGACTCCGACCTCCACACCTTCGGCTACGAGTTCAAGCCGTGGCGGGACAAGCAGTCGATCGCCGACGCGCCCCGGATCCTGTCGTACCTGCGCGAGACGATCACCGAGAACGGCATCGAGCCCAGCATCCGCTATCACCACAAGCTGCTCTCGGCCGCCTGGTCGAGTGACGAGGCGCGCTGGCTGCTGGAGATCGAGCGGACCGACACCGGCGAGCGCACCCGCCTCAGCGCGGGCTGGCTGTTCAACGCGGGCGGCTACTACCGCTACGACGAGGGATTCACCCCGCGTTTCGAGGGCCGTGACCGCTTCGCCGGCACGATCGTGCATCCGCAGCACTGGCCGGAGGACCTCGACTACGCGGGCAAACGCGTCGTCGTGATCGGCAGCGGCGCCACCGCGGTCACCCTGGTCCCGGCGATGGCGGGCACCGCGGCGCACGTGACGATGCTGCAGCGCACCCCGACCTACGTGATGCCGGTGCCGCGCGAGGACAAGATCGCGAACGGCCTGCGCAAGATCCTCGGCGACGAGCGGGCGTACGCGCTCACCCGCCGCAAGAACATCCGCAAGGGGCTCGCGGTCTGGCAGTTCTGCCAGAAGTTCCCGAAGACCGCCCGCGGGCTCATCCGGTACGTCAACAAGAAGCAGCTTCCCAAGGACTATCCGGTCGACGAGCACTTCAACCCGCCGTACGACCCGTGGGACCAGCGGCTGTGCGCCGTGCCCGGCGGCGACCTGTTCGCCGCGATCCGCAAGGGGCAGGCGGACGTCGTCACCGACAAGATCGCGACCTTCACCGAGAAGGGCATCCGGCTCGAATCCGGGCGCGAGCTGGAGGCGGACATCATCGTCACCGCCACCGGCCTGAACCTGCAGGTGTTCGGCGGGGCGAAGCTCAGCGTCGACGGTAAACCGGTGATCCTGCCGGAAACCGTCGCGTACAAGGGAATGATGCTCTCCGACGTGCCGAACGCCGCGTTCGCGATCGGCTACACGAACTCGTCGTGGACGCTCAAGATCGGCCTGCTGTGCGAGCACTTCTGCCGTCTGCTGACCCATATGGACACCCATGGCTACGACGTCTGCCGCCCCGTCCTCGCCGACCCGGACATGCCGACGAAGCCGTTCCTGGACTTCGCCGCCGGATACGTGCAGCGCGCGCTCGACCAGCTCCCCCGGCAGGGTGACCGCATGCCGTGGCTGACGTCGATGAGCTACCACTCGGACATCAAACTGCTGCGCGCGGAGGACATCACCGATCCCGAGCTGCACTTCTCCCGCGCCAAGGTCCGTGAGGCGGTGGGCTCGTGACCGACAGCTTCGCCGACCTGCCCGGCGGCCCGCGGCTCTGCTACCGCGAGGACGGCCCGGCCGACGGGGTGCCGCTGGTGCTGATCGCCGGTCTCGGCCTGGACCTCACGTCGTGGCCGCGGGAGATGATCGACGGTTTCACCCGCCGCGGCTTCCGGGTCGTCCGGTTCGACAACCGCGACGCGGGCTGTTCGGATCGCATCAAGGCACCGAACCCGGGCAAACTCCGGCAACTGCTGGCCAAACCGCTGCCCGGCGCGTACGACCTGGGCGACATGGCGGCGGACACCGTCGGCCTGCTGGACCATCTGGGCATCGAGAAGACGCATCTGGTCGGCATGTCGATGGGCGGCATGATCGCCCAGACCGTCGCCGCCCGGAACCCGGGTCGCGTCCTGTCGCTGACGTCGATCTTCTCCACCACCGGGCATCGCCGCGTCGGCCAGCCGGCGAAGTCGACGCTGGTGCGTATGGCGAGGCGGCCCGCCCAGACGATCGAGGAGTCCGTGGCCGGGCACCTGTCGCTGATGGGCCACCTCGGTTCGGCCTCTTTCCCGCTGGACAAGGACGTCGAAACGGCCTGGGCCGAGGGATTGTGGGAACGCGCCGGGGGACGGCGCGCCCGCAGCGGCATCGCCCGCCAGATCGGCGCGATCCAGGCCAGCGGCGACCGCACCGCCGAACTCGGCCGCATCACCTGCCCGACGGTCGTGGTCCACGGCGACACCGACCGCATGGTCCACCACAGCGGCGGCCGCGCGACCGCCAAGGCCATCAAGGGTTCCCGCTACGTCGAAATCCCCGGCATGGGGCACCACATCGCCCCGGAGCTGGTGGAGCGGCTCGTCGGGCTCACCGCCGAAGTGGCCCTCGACCCGGCAGGAGAAACCCGATGAGCGGCGTTCGCGGCAAGGTCGCCGTCGTCACCGGAGCCGGTTCCGGCATCGGCCGTCAGCTGGCCCTCGAACTCGCGCGGCGCGGAGCCCGGCTCGCGGTGTCCGATGTGGACGAAAATGGGCTGGCCGAGACCGTCGCCGAGGTCAAGGCCCTCGGCGCGGAAGTGCAGGGCGCCACGCTGGACGTCAGCGACCGGGAGGCCGTGCGGGAGTACGCGACCACCGTCGCCGGGCAATTCGGTGTGGTGCACCAGATCTACAACAACGCGGGGATCGCCGGCGGCGGGCAGACCGTGCTAGACGCCGACTGGGAGCTGTACGACCGCACGCTCGCGGTGAACCTCTTCGGCGTCATCAACGGCACCAAGGCCTTCCTGCCGCATCTGATCGACTCCGGCGACGGCCAGGTCGTGAACATCTCCAGCCTCAACGGTTTCCTGGCCCAGCCGACGCTCAGCGCCTACTGTGCCAGCAAGTTCGGCGTCCGCGGGTTCACCGAGGCGCTGCGCACGGAGATGATCGCGGGCAGGCATCCGGTGCGGGTCACGGTCGTCCACCCGGGTGGTGTCAAGACCGGAATCGCCTCGGCGGCGTTGAAGGAAGCCGAAGCCCGCGGCATCGAGCCGACCGCCGAACAGCGGGAACGCGTCCGCGTGTACAACGAAAAGCTGCTGAAGATGCCGGCGGATCAGGCCGCCCGCATCATCCTCGATGGCGTCGAAGCGGGGAAACCGCGTGTGCTCGTCGGAAACGACGCGAAACTCGTCGACCGGCTCGTCCGGCTGCTCCCGCGGCGGTATCCGAAACTGATCGTCGACTTCGAACGCCGGCGCCTCGCCCGCTAGCCCTCGACGCTGCGGTGCCCGAACAGGCCGAGCAGCCAGGTGTAGCGGACGGCTTCGCGTGCCTGCCCGTAGGCCTCGGGAGTGCCGATCCAGATGGCCTGCGTGATCAGCTCGATGGTGGCGGCGACGACGGTCCGCGCGGTGAACGGCGGCGGCGACGGCAGCGCGGGATCGGTGGCGCGCAGCCATTCCGCCGTCCGGTCGAAGACGGCTTCCCCGGCACGCAAGGTCTTCTCGCGTGCTTCGAGCCCCGCGTCGCCGAGCGCGTAGATCTCCAGCAGCGCGGCGCGGACGGCGGTAGGGCGCCGGTGCACGTAGTCGACGAGGAAATCGCAGCAAGCGGCAACGGCGTCCAGTGGGGTGGCGGCCTTGGCGCCCGCGGCGACACCCTGGCCGATGAACTCGGTGGTGATCTCGCGGTAGGCGGCGAGGAACGCGTCCTGTTTGCCGGTGAACTGTTCGTAGAACGAGGTCCGTGACACGCCCGCCGTGGCGGTGATGTGGCCGACCGTGGTGGCGACGTAGCCGCGTTTGCCGGTGTTCTCCAGAACCGCGTCGATCAGCCGGGCCCGCTGGGTTCCGGCGACCTCGTCGCGGCTGAGGTTGTGCGGCCCCTTCGGCAGCTTGCGGTGCTCGGTCACGTGCGGCACCGTACCGGTCCCCGAAATCCGTGAAGGCCTCCTTCCCCACTCTCAGAGTAGGGAAGGAGGCCTTCACGGACCGAGCGGTCAGCTGACCGGCACCTCCGGGGCGAGGGAGTTGCCGGGCGCGATCTTCCCGCAGCTGGACGGCGCGGCCTTGCCCGCGAACCGGTCGTTGAGCCAGCCGATGGCCTGCGGAGCCCAGGCGACGGCCGCCCCGACGTGGCTCAGCAGGTTGTACTGGTCGTACTTGATCGACTTGTTGCCGGTGTCGCAGTACTGCCGGGCGAGCGAGCGCACGTCACCGGCGACCATCACGCCGTCCCCGGTCCCGATCCCCGGCGGATTGCCGAAAGTGCCCTCCACGACACCGTTGTTGCCCTGCGCGATGTAGCCGGGCACGGTGGGCGTCGGCGCGGAGCCGAGGTTGATCTTGTTCACGGCCTCGACGTACGGCAGCACCTTGTTCGGATTCGTGTACTCGGGCTTGACGAATTTCTCCCACGTGAGCCCGGGATAACGGCCGAGCGCGTCGACGATCGACGCCTTCTCCATGTCCTTGAGCACCTGGAGCCCGTACGAATTCGCGTACGGCTTGAGGTCGATGCCGAACGACCGCGAGACCCCGATGAGTGCCATCGGGATGACCCCGGTCCACGCGACACTGCCGTTGACGTATTTGAGATTGTGCGACGGCTTGACGAGCACTCCGCCTTCGGTGAAACCGACGAGGTTCTTGTTGACCTCGGGCGCGTAATCCGGCGCGAGCGCGGCCGCCCAGCCGGTCGCGATGGCCCCGCCCGAATAGCCGATGAGCCCGAACCGGGTCTTGTCGTTCATTTCCCGTCCCCGGCGACCTCGTCGCGGCGCGGATGGAATCGAGCGTGTTCGTCCCGTATTCCGGCCCGGCGGCGAAGTTCGCCTTCTGGCCTTCGGTGTCGGGGATGACGACGTTGTAGCCCAGCAACAGGGCGGGCGCGATGAACAGCGACTCCGCGTTGGCGATCAGCCCGCCGAGCGAGACGTCGCCGGCGATCGCCCTCGACGGGCCGTGCTCGGGATTGAGTGAATCGTAGAACGATTGGTACGAAACGGCTTTGGTGCTGTCGCCGGTCAGGCTGCGCAGCACCGAGGTGACGTTGGCGGACGGCTTCCCCTGCGCGTCGGTGGACCGGTAGAGCAACTGGGTCACCTTGAGCGGCGTGGAAATGCCGAGGACGTGGTAATCGAGCGTCCTGGTCTTCAGCACGGTGCCGGGGCTGTACGAAGACAACGGTTCGCTGCCGTCGTAGCTGTAGAACGGGTCGGTGGCGGGGGCGGCGGAGGCGGCGGGCGCGGCGGCGAAACCGACGATGAGGGCGATCGCGACGGCCAGCAGGCGAGCGGGCTTTCGGGTCATGACTCCCCTTTGAATCATGAAGTGGATCACGTTTTGGATTCCCGGAACCTACCAGCCGGTAACCGATGGTGTACATAGGCGTACATGATTTCTTGTCACGCCCTTGATGCCCGGTGTGCGTGGGCGCACCCGGTCGGTCCCCTGGTGGTCTCAGAGTGATCGATGCCTGAAGTGGTACCGGAGCGGGTTCCGGCGCGTGGGGGATTTACCCGAATAAACCTGGATTTTTGGGCGCGCAGGTACGACCGTGGAAGGGCTGGTCGGCTCAAGAGTGGGGTGGTGGCCTTGAGATGACAGGCGCGGACGGCTCCGACGCCTGTGGCGGGAGAGACGAGCTCGGGATCGATGCCGAGCTGGTGAGCGCGTACGAAGGCGGCGCCACCATTACTGAACTCGCTGCCCGTTTCGGAATGACCTACTACAAAACGCGTACTGCTCTTCTCTCGGCCGGAGTGGTGTTGAGGCAGGCGGGGCCGGCTGGGGCGCCGGCCCCGCCCGGCTTGGTCCAGGCTTACCTGGCAGGGGCGAGTATTCAGGATTTGGCGACGAGATTCCGGTTGAGCTTCGGCGTCGCCAGGCGAATGCTGTTGCAGAGCGGGGTGACGCTCAGGCCCCAAGGTGGTGTCCCGAAGGGGGACACGACCGGTCGTTCCACATGATTGTTCGGGCTGCCGCTATGGCGCTCCCATCGACTGATCAGTAAGGGCGCCACCAATCGCCGATCACCAGCGCGAGCGCGGTGGCGGACAGCATGAACATGGTGAACGACCTGGAGTGTGACAGCTTTTTCAACGTGCTCCTCAGGCAATAGGTGGGGAACGTCCAGGGAGTCAATAAACCCTGATGGACGCGCTGAGGACGATAGGGCCGCTGGTGAGCAGACGTCAATGCTCTAGTCGCGCGCTCGCGCTCTGTTGCCGGGCAGCAACGCGGAGAGCAGCAAAGATCCGGCCGACGGACAAGTGCGGAAGTGCAAGATTCACTACCTGGAGTGAATCTTCCCGGCGCGTCGGGGTGGTGGAAGCATGGCGACAGTGTCCTCGTCGCCGGTCCGTGTCGCCGGGATCTCCGGCTCGCGGCTGGCCAGTTCGGCGATCAGCGGTGCGAGCTCGGCCGCTTTGGTGTGCCGTCCTCTGTCTTGGTAGAGCCCTGCTGCTTCTTCGAGAAGCTCGCGGGCTTCGGAAACATTGCCGTGATCAGCGAGGATGCGACCAAGGGTGGCCCTCGCGCGGGCCAAGCCCGTGGCGTTGTGACTGCGGAGGGCGAGGCCGATCGCGTGGTCGGCGTACCGCATCGCTTCTCCGTCCCTGCGTCTCGCGTGTGCTAGCTCAGCCAGGACTGTGTACAGCTTCATGGTCGCCGGAAGATGATGAATCTCGTCGGCCAGGACCAGAGCTTTGTCGCATTGGTGTTCGGCCTCGCCGAAGCGGCCCATCCGCGTAAGGGCGATCGCCATCGCCGAGTGCACGGACAACTGCGCCGAAGCGTCTCCCGTTTCCTGGTTCATCCGCAAGGCGTGACGGTAGTGCTCCAACGCTTCCTGATGCTCGCCCGCCGCTTCCAAAGCGTCGCCGAGCCTGTATTCGGTGACTCCGAGGTGGCCGGGATGTCGCACCACGAGCGCCAACTCAAGGCATTCACGATAGCGCGCGACGGCTTCGGTCGTGCGGCCGGCGTGGTGGTGCTGCCGTGCCCGGTTGAGCAGAATGGTGAGCCTGCCGAATTCGTAGCCATGTGTCTGCACCAATTCGTACGCGCTCGTCAGGTAATGATCCGCTTCGCGGTCGTTGCCGATGATCATGTGGATCTGTCCGAGATCGTTCAGTGTGGCTGCCTCAGCGACCCGGTCACCCGTTGCCGCCGCGGATCTCGCGGCGATCGCCAGGCCGTTCACGATGTCGTCGTAAAACCCGTACCGGTCGTAGATGTCGGTGGTGACGTGGGGTATGCGCCATGCGTACTCGTGCAGCCCGTACCGATGGGCGTCTTCGACGAGAGCGTTGAGGTTCGTTCTCTCTTGAAGACACCACTGGCGCGCCTTCGCGGGTGACGCGAAGGCGAGGGGAGCGCAACCAGGCTCGATAGGGATCATCGGCGGCCGTGGTTTGTGCGGGTACACCGTCGCATGTGCGTTGAAGGCAGTGTGCAGGTAGAACGACAACAGTCGCCTTCGCGGACCGTCGTCGCCACACTCGCGGCTGGCGAGGGTCGCCGCGTAGCGGTGCAGGATGTCGTGCATGCGATATCGGTCCAGATCGCCGGGATGCTGAATCAGGTGTGCGGCGAACAGCGCATCCAGCGACCTGCGTGCGGTAGGGACGCTGATCGCCCCTGCCGCGGCGAGTGCCGCGGGACTCACCTCCGTGCCGGGATGCAGGCCGAGCAGGCGGAACATGCGCTGCTCTGCCTCTTCGAGAGCGTTGTAGGACCATGAGTAAGCGGACTGCAGGTGGATTCCTGCACCGTCTCCGTCGTCACCGATCGTCAGAAGGGTCTCCGCGTCCTTCAGTTGATCGGCGAGTGTGCGCAGGCGCAATCCGCCACGGCTGGCCGCGCGGTCGGCCACGATGCTCAGAGCGAGTGGAATGCAGTCGCACGACCGAGCGAGTGCCTCGAGGACATCGGGTTCGTGCTGTCCGCGGGTACGCATGCGGTGCGCCAGCAGTTCGCACGACTCGGCGGGTGACAACGGTTCGAGCGCGACAGAGGGGACGTTGTGCAGGGCTGTCAGTGGGGTCATGCGTCGACGGGATGTGAGGATCACCGTGCACGGAGTCAGCACGTCCAGCAGGGGCTGGACATGGGCGAAGTTTTCCACGTTGTCGAGGACGACGAGCGCGGGTCTCAGGGAAAGGATCGAGGCCAGTTTCGACATCCGTCCGGCTGGGCTGACGATCCGGTCGACGGGGAAGTCGAACGCCGAAAGCAGGGCATCGACGACGTCGGTGGCTTCCAGGCGCGGTGTCTGACTGAATCCGTGGAGGTCGAGCATGATCACGCCGTTGGTGAACCGCTCCGCGGCACGGTGGGCCCAGTGTCCGGTGGTCGTCGTCTTGCCGACACCGGGCGGTCCGGTCACGCAGACGATCGTCGCCAGCGGGGCCCCGGCGGAGTCGGTGGTCAAGGAGTCGAGTTTCGTCAGGATGTCCTCGCGGCCCACGAAACGATCGATGTCGCGTGGCAGTCGCCGCGGCGGGACGACGCTTTCCTCGACTTTCTCCGGCTTTCTGTCTATTGTTCCCGTGGTGATCCGGAGAGATTTCGGAATCGTCTCCGTGAGTTCGCGATGGAACTCGCGCAGCTCGTCGGCTGCCTGCTCATCGCCCTCGACGCGAAACGCTCGATACCTTCTCAGGTAGATCGCGTTGATTTCCCCGTGGCGGCCTGCGGATTTCAACGCCCGCAGACGGAGCTTGGCGAAGCTCAGTTCGTCGGGATGGTCGCGATCGAGTTCGTCCAGCCGGTGAAGCGCGGCGACCGATTGCCCGGTAGCGATCAGTTCGTCGAGCAGGAAAGCGTTCGCGGGTATCCAATCCGAGTTGACGAACGACGTGCGCCAGTCTTCCGCGGGGCGGGTGGTGAGATCGGCCAGTGGATGCTCCCTCCACAGTCCCACGGCCGCCGCCGCGGCCTCGCACGCGCGCAGGTGTTCGTCACTGTCCCCGAATGACCTCGCCTCCTTCATCGTCTTGCGGAAGGCGACGTAGTCGATCAACGACGGGTCGACGTCGAGGGTGTAGCGGCCGTTCGCCGTGACCAGTGTCGCCGGTGCACGCGTCTCCCGGAAAAGGTGGCGAAGACGGGTGACATATTGGTACATCGTAGCCCGCGGGTCACGTGGACGTTGTTCTTGCTCGTCCCAAACCCATTCGACTACGTTTTCGATGGAAAGACGTCTTCCGGGACGTGTTAACAGGGCTGCAAGGATGCCCTGTTCGCGTGGTCGCCCCCAATTCACGACCAAATTCCCGTGCATTCGCACTGTAGTCTGCCCGAGAACTCCGAAGGCAACTTCCATGGCAGCCCCCTTCCCTTCGGCAGTGTCGCTGCCGCCCCTCGCCTCGCCCACTAGTTTCACATTCTTTTTCGTTTCGAACCAGCGTGGCCAGGGTGGACCGCACGAGTGGTGATCCATTGTCAGGTGTGTCAACCGCCGCACGAAAGGTTGATGTCAGGTGGACCGGCCACTCTCGCTCTCACATTCGACGGACGAGAGGGGATGCTCGTGAACGGGGAGATGTGGATCCGGGGTCCGATCGGGACGGGTGCGGAGGCGAGGGTGACGCTGGCGGGGTGTCGGACGGCACTCGTCATCGTGCCGACTCTGACCGCGGGCACGCGGCTGCTGGACATCGTCCCGCTGCTCGAATCGGATCACCGGGTGCAGGTGGTGTTCACGGTTCCGCACACCACGGACCAATGGCCGGGGGTGGAGGAATTCGTCCGGGCCCGGCACGGGCTGCTCATGCCGTGGGCGCAGGCCGTCCACCACACGTTCGACCTCGTCCTGGCGGCCAGCCATCGCCATCTCGAACAGATCCGGGGTCCGGTCCTGCTGGTCGGGCACGGAGCGGGGACGATGAAGTCGTATCTGTACAGCCGTAAGGCGGAGACACCGGCGCTGCCCGCCACGGGCCTCGACCGTGAACTCCTGACTTACCGCGGCCGGATCCTTCCCTCGGCTCTGGCGCTGGCCACCGAGGAGGAGAGGGAGGCGCTCGGGTCGCTGTGCCCGGAAGCGCTGCCCGTCGCCGTCGTGGCGGGCGACATCTGCCTGGACCGGATGATCGACGGCGGCCGGTTCCGCGAACACTACCGGCGGGCGCTCGGAGTGAAGCCGCGTCGGCGGTTGGTGACGATCAGCTCGACGTGGTCGACCGACTCGGTTTTCGGCCGGGTCCCGGGTCTCTGCAAGGCGATTCTCGACGCTCTGCCGGCGACCCGCTATTCGGTCGCGGCGGTGCTGCACCCCAACGTATGGACTGTCCACGGACGGAGACAGGTGACGGCTTGGCTCTCCGACTGCGTCGAGGCCGGCCTGCGGCTGATCCCGCCGGATCACGGCTGGCAGGCGACCATGGTCGCGTCGGACTGGGTGATCGGTGACCACGGCTCGACCACTGCGTACGCTGCCGCCATCGGATGCCCGGTCACCATGGCCGCCGAGCCGGGCGACCGGCTGCGCCCCGGAAGCATCGCCGATCTCGTCAGGGAGGCCGCTCCGACCCTGGAGGCGGGGCCATTACCCGCACAGGAGGAGGCGGCGATCCGGCGTCGAGAGCGCCTTTCTGCGGTCATCGGGGCTGCGATCAGCTCCAGGCCGGGCCAAGCGGCCGGCATCTTGCGGTCGGCCATGTACCGCCTCTTGGGACTGCCGGAGCCGGAGTGCCCGCCGATGGTCCCGCCGCTGCCCGTTCCTCTGCCGGTCGAGGAGTGACGTCATGGGAATCGTGTACGCCGTCCACGGCCTCGTGCCGGGAGTGGCCCGCCTTCATCTGCGAATCGCCGATCGCGACGGCGATATCCTCGCCGTCGCTGTCGACCGTGCGCCGCGTGCGTGGGTGACGGCGGGGGACATGTTGCTCCTGCGAGACGGGCAAACAGCCGGCCAGGCCCGGTTGGCAGCCGAGGCGGCGTTGAGCGGATACCCCGGCGCGACCGCCGTGATCGCGGTCCATCCGCACGGCTGCGTCATCGCCACCCGGACGGGAACGACGGTGATGACGGCGAAACCGCGCCGACGCGATCAGGGGGATTGGAGTTCACGGCTGAGGTCCGTCTCCGGGTGCACTGGCGTTGGCATGACCCAGCTCGCCGTAGAGAACCTGAGCCTCGGCGAGGTGGCCAGTGCCTTCCTTCTCTCGACCGCATTGAAGTTCGATACGGCCGAGAGCGGTCAGGATTTCGGCGGTGTAGTAGGGGGAATCAAGGGTTCGCATCGTCCGTAGCGACTCGGCCAGCCTGACGATCGCGTCCTCGGCACGACCTTCGTCGGCTTGGATACCGGCGAGCGCCATGACGGATCGAGCGTGCTGGGCGGCATCGCCCAGTTCGGCCATCACGGTCGCCGCGGCGGTCAGCTCGATCATGGCTTCGCTGTGTCGGCCGAGTTTGGCGAGCACCTCACCCTGCCGGCGGCGGCACAACGCGACCCCTCGGGGAATTCCCAGCCCCTCTTGGAGATCGGCGGCCTGGCGGTAGAAGTCGAGGGCGCCTTCGAGATCACCTCGCCCTCGCGCGGATCTGCCCAGCTGGGAGAGTGCCGTCGCCTGGGTCGGCCCGTGATTCTCCTGCCGTCCCAAGCGAAGTGCGATCATGTTCTCGTCGGCCGCCTTGTCGTACCAGCCGAGCTTGGCATAGGCGTAGCCGAGTTGGGATCTGAGCCGCGCCTGGATCAAGGGCAGGTTCGCACGCGTCGCGGCCAGTACGCCACGCTCGTTCATCGCGATCCACGGCCGATAATCCCGGTGATGCAGGAAGAAACCCCACGATCCTTCACAGAACTGCCACACGATGTCATCCCAGTCGTGATCGGCCGCCTCGCTGAACACGGCGCGGATCACAGATTGGTGCTCACGCCACCAGGCGAGACCGTCGGCGCGCTCGACGAAGTCCTTCGACCGTCGCGCGCGAGTGGCGTACCGGGTCCGATGCGGATGGATCGCCTCGTCCGCGGCCAGCACCCGGTCGAGATACCAGCCGGCGAACGACCGGCCCAGTCGTTCCCGCTCCTCGAACGACAAGGCGGTGGATGCGCGGGTACGCGCATCACTGTGCAGCACCATGTGCTGGACGAATCGGTCTTCGCCGGTTTCGGTCAGAAGATTCGCCTCGATCAATTCGTCGACATCGTCCTCGACGGAACCGGCCGGACGACCCAACGCGGTGGCCAAGGGCTCTATGGACACGAAAGGCCCAGGGTGCACTCCGCACGCCAGGTAGACCCCAGCCGCGCTCTGCGGTAGCCCTTCGTACACGACTTCGAAGATCGCGTTCAAGGAAAGCGCCTTATCTGCGGACCTGCCGCCCGTTGACGTCCACCGCCCATAGGCGGCAGCCTCACGAGCGAGCGTTCGCCGCGGCCGGGTTCTCAGACGGGCCGCCGCCACCGAGAGAGCGAGCGGGAGCCCGCCGCACGACGTCACTATTTCAGCGGCGGCGGGAGGATCGGCTTGGATGCGTTCGGTTCCGGCGTACCGCTCGAACAGCGCCCGTGCCTGGGTATCGGTGAGCGGCGGGAGGTCGACGAACTGCGCCCCGTCGATACCCAGGTCGGTCAGCCGCCACCGGCTGGTGACGAGGACGACCGTCGCCTGGCCCGCGGGCAGGAGCGGGCGGACCTGCGCGACGGACGCGGCGTCGTCGAGCAGCATCGCCATCCGCCGCGCGGCGGTGACCGTGCGGAACGCCGCCGCGCGCTGGTCGAGGCTCATCGGGATCTCCGCGGGCGAAGTCCCGAGCGCCGTGAGGAATCCGTGCAGGACTTCTCCGGGATCTTCCGGTGGATGCTCGCGGGCTCCGCCGAGGTCGCTGTACAGGATGCCGTGGGGGAACTCGTCCGCCTGGCGCTCGAGCCAATCGAGGGCCAGTGAGGATTTGCCGACTCCGCCCACTCCGCTCACGACCACCAACCGGCGTCCGGCGCCTTCCCGCCAGAGCCGGTCGAGTTCGGCGGTGAACCGCTCCCGTGCCTCGAACACAGCCGGTGCGGCGGGGATCTGCCAAGGCCGGTCCGCGGGGACTCCGAGACCGGCCGGGGCGGTCATCGTCCGACCCCACCGCTCTTCCAGGCTGCTTCCGGCTGATGCGAGAGCTGTCCCACGTAGTCCATGCGGTGTCCCCCCGTTTGGTCTCCGACTGTCCAGTGTCTCCAATGATGGGGTTGCACGCGATGAATTGTGGGTCAATTAATACACGAACAGACGAATTTGCACGTGCGTCCGCACGGGCGTTTCGACCCTATGGCATCCGGATATCGTCTCAAGTCCACAGTGGACGAGCGATTTTCGCCGTGGTTTCAGTTTCTCTTGTCCACGAGTTTCACGCCATCGGGCGTGTTCCGCTGATCCGTGGCCTTCGGCGTGTCCGGTTCCCCCAGTGAGCGGGTCACGAGCCAGCATAAGGCGGGAAGCGCGATCAACGGTAACAGCCCTGTTTGAAGGGAAGTTTGGTCGGCGATCGTTCCGATGACGGGGCTCGCGAGACCGCCGATGCTGACCGTCAGGCCGAGGGTGACGCCGCTGGCGGTGCCGACCCGCGTGGGGAGGTAGTCCTGGGAGAGGGTGATCTGCAGGGAGAACGGGATGTACAGGCTCACCGCGGCCAGCAGGACGAACGGGAAGAACGCCGGGCCGGGTCCGAACACGACTCCCGCGACCGTGACGACGGTGGCCAGGTACGACCAGCGGACCACGGTGACCCGGCCCCGGCGCCCGGCCAGCCTGCTGCCCAGCAGAGTGCCCACGGCGCCGCCGAGATAGAGCAGGAACAGCGCGGCGCTGCCCGTCGTCGTGCCGCCTCCGGTCCGCTGCTGGGCGTAGAGCGAGACGAACGTGCTGAGCCCGACGAACACGATCGAGCGGAAGACGACCGACACCGACAGTTTCGCGAACGACCTCCAGTCGTCGACGCCGACGACGTCCGATCGAGAGCCGCCGGCGCCGGCCTTCCGCGTGAGGACGCGCAGCACGGGCAGGCAGAGCACGGATCCGGCCAGCGCGGGGACGACGAGCAGCGGTGACATCCGGAGCCCGCCCAGCGCCATGACCGCGGCCACGAGTACGGGGGCGGCCGCGAAGCCGATGTTCCCGCCGAGAGAGAACCAGCCCATGGCCTTGTGCCCGCCGCCGCCCGCGATCCTCGCGACCCGGGCGGCCTCGGGGTGATAGGCGGCCACGCCGATTCCCGACACGGCGACGAACGCGAGTGTCAGCGCGTACGAATCGACCAGCCCGCCGAAGCCGATGCCGAGCCCGCCGAGGAGCGTGGCCGACGGCAGCAGCCACGGCATCGCCCAGCGGTCGGTCAGCGCGCCGAACAACGGCTGGGCCACCGACGAAAGCAGCGAGGCGGCGAGCACGATACCCGACACCGCCGCGTATCCGTAGGCGCGTTCGGCCGCGAAGAACGGCACCAGCGCGGCGACCGAACCCTGATACACATCCACACACGCGTGCCCGGCCGAGAGCAGGGCGATCGCTTTGATCTTCGGCATCCCGCCATGCTTGTCGCGGGTGTCGGTGTCGCGCTTCCGATAAAATGACAAACAATGACGGAAATCCGCCACCTGCCCGAGGCGCCGACCCAGGTCCGGTCACTGGCCTCGGGCGCGATCGTCGACGCGCACCGCCACGACGAACACCAAGTCGTCTACGCCGCCCGTGGCGTACTGGCGATCACGACCGACAAGGGTTCCTGGGTCGCGCCGGCCACGAGGGCCATCTGGGTGCCTGCCGGGACCGTGCACGCCCACCAGGCGCACGGCGACCTCGAACTCCGCCTCGTCGGCCTGCCCGCGACCGTGAACCCCTTGCGGCTGAACGAACCGAGCGTGCTGGCCGTCGGCCCGCTCCTGCGCGAACTCATCCGCGCGTACACCGATCCGCCGCACGACGACACCCCGGAACGCCGCCGGCTGCGAGCGGTCCTGCTCGACCAGCTGCGCGCCTCGCCGCAGCAAGCCCTGCACCTGCCGACGCCGGACGACCCGCGGCTGCGCGCACTGTGCGAGATACTCAGCGCCGATCCGGCCGACAACCGGACGCTGGCCGCCCTCGGCGCCCGCGTCGGGGCGAGCGATCGCACCCTCGCCAGGCTCTTCAAAGCCGATCTCGGCATGACTTTCCCGCAGTGGCGCACACAATTGCGGCTCTATCGCGCTTTGGCCCTCCTCTCCGAGGACACTCCGGTGACCGCGGTGGCGCATGCCTGCGGCTGGTCGTCGACCAGCGCGTTCATCGACGTCTTCCGCCGCGCCTTCGGGCATACGCCGGGCACGCACTACGACCGGTGAACGCGAAAGCGGGGCCGGTCCACAATGGACCGGCCCCGCTTCTTCGTTCGCTTCTTACGCCTCGCTACGGCGACGGCGCACCAGCAGCACCATCAGCACACCCGCGCCGAGGAGCGCGCCGCCGATCACCAGCGGCATGGTCGCGGAGGCACCGGTGTTGGCCAGCTCGTCGCCGCCACCCGACTCGGCACCACCGGGGGTGGTGGGCGCCGGGGTGTCGGTGGCGGGAGCGCCACCCTGCTTCCAGGCCACGGTCGCGTTCGCGACGACCGAGGTCTTCTCGGACTCCGCCACGATCAGGGACTGCGCGGGCACCTTGGCGTAGTTCTCGCCCACGAACAGGCGACCGGTGTCGAGGTGGCCGCTCACCTTCAGCGAGAACGAACCGTTGCCGTCCTTGGCGTCCTTGGGAACGTCGACGTAGACCTTGGTGCCGTCCTTGATGGCGGCGGCCTTGATCTCCTTGCCGTCGGCGTCGGTGACCTTGGCGCCCTCGGGCAGCTTGCTCGTCAGCTCGGTGATGTCACCGTTGGTGGCGATGCTGAACGGACCGATCTTGGAGCCGGTCGCGCCCGAGGCCTTGGCCGGGCCGATGTCGAGGGTCGGCTTCGGCTGCGCACCGATGCCGACGTTCTTCTCGCCGGTGAGGTAGTCGTAGACGGCCAGCACGTCGGCGGACTCTTCGGCGCTCTCGTAGGGGAGCGGCTTCTTGCGGTCGAGGTTCTTGCCGTCACTGAAGTGCCAGACGGCGGCCTGCGTCGCGGTCACGGCCTCCTCGACGGACAGGCCGTCGGTCAGCTTGACGTCCTTGCCGAGCGCGCCCTCGAGCGCCTTCACGGCGACGGCCGGGTAGCCGTGGTGCAGGACCCAGTTGATCTTCGAGTTGTTCTTGTTGAACGGCGAAGCGGCGTCCGGGTACTTGTTCCACGGACGTTCGATCATGTCCTGATCGGTGCGCATGCCGACCTCGACCTGCACGCAGTACATCTTGAGCTTGCTGCCGTCGGAGAGCTTCAGCCCGAACAGCTTCGTGACGTAGTGCTGCCCGCCCTCGAAGTTGACGCTGAAACCTTCGGTGCCGGAATTTTCGACGACCCGGCCCCGTGCCGCGCCGTCGTCGGCGAGGGCGGCCGGAGCGGCCATCGTCAGCGCGACGGCCGCGGTGGCGACCGCGATCCCGCCGCGAACCAGAACTGACCTGCCGTGCATGTGTCTCCTATCCGAAATACGGACCACGAATGCCAGTGCCGCGTGCGACCACAGGCCCCGACCGCAACGGCTCGCCCGGATGGGGGATGAGTAATCCCATCGAGCGAGAGCGGAGCATACAGAAGTCACACAAGTGGCTACTCGGGGGTATGGCCCATGTCCGAATTGCCCCGAAAGAAGGGTGAACGGCAAGAAAACGATCTTGGGCGAGCAGATGTTCGTGCTCGGCCGGAAAGAAACCAACGAAAACCTCGCGGATGGAGGTACCGCCGCTCCGCCGACCGCTGTTGAATTGGACCAGACCATTCACTGGCGATTGGAGTCCCTCATGACGCGACGGCACCTCCGCCGGGGGTTGTCCCTGGTGGCCGGGCTCGCCTTGGCCGGGACGCTGCTCCCGGCCGCGAGCAGCGCGGAAACGCGGGAAACGCGGGGTGTTCCGCTCGGTGAGCTGACCGCCACGGCGACCAAGGTCGCGTCCGGGCTGGTGAACCCGACCGCGATCACGGCGCTCGACGACGGGAGCGGCCGGATCCTCATCGTGGAGAAACGAGGGGTCGTCCGCGCCTACCACCCCAGGACCGGGCTCGCCGCCAAACCGGTCCTCGACATCAGCGACAAGGTGAACGGCGCGGACGTCGAGCGCGGGCTGCTCGGGCTCGCGATCGCCAAGGACAGGCGGGCTTACGTCGCGTACACCCGCAAGTCCGACAGCGCGGTGACGTTGTCCCGGGTCCGGTTCGACACCGGCGAGCTCACCGAGCTGATCACCCAGCCGCATGCCGAGTTCTCCAACCACAACGGCGGCCAGCTGGCGTTCGGTCCGGACGGCTACCTGTACTGGGGGATCGGCGACGGCGGCGGAGGCGGCGATCCGCTGGCCAGCGGGCAGCGCCTGGACACGCTGCTGGGCAAGATCCTGCGCGTCGACGTCAACCGCGCGTGCCGTCCGCTCAAATACTGTGTCCCGGCGGGCAACCCGTTCGCCGGCGTCGCGGGCGCGCGGCCGGAGATCTGGGCGTACGGGCTGCGCAATCCCTGGCGCTTCTCCTTCGACCCGGCCGATGGTTCGCTGTGGATCGGCGACGTCGGCCAGGGCCGCTTCGAGGAGGTCGACCACCTCGCCAAGGGCAAGGGTGGCGCGAACTTCGGCTGGTCCTGCAAGGAGGGGCCGGTCGTGTTCGACGAGACGCGGTGCGAGGACGGCGTGACCTACACCGAACCGGTCTTCCACTACATCTCCGGCGCGGAGGGCTGCGCGGTGATCGGCGGGCACGTCTACCGCGGCCGGAAGTACGCCGCGCTGGCAGGCGGGACCTATCTCGCCACCGACTTCTGCCAGGGAACGGCCTGGGCCGTCCGCAAGAAGGCCGACGGCACCTACGAAAGCGCCCGCATCGGCCAGTTCCCGCTCGACGCCACCACGTTCGGCACCGATCAGAACGGCGAGCTGTACCTGGCCGACGAGACACCCGGTGGGCTGCACCGGATCTCGTTCGCGCGCAAGGGCTGAACCGGCTTCCCCTGCCGCGTCCGCCCGGCGCGGCAGGGGACCTGATCGCGTTTCATCAAGTTTTCATCCTTCCTCCCTAGCTTTGGGTTCGTTCGGTGAATTCAGTGATGGAGGGCGACGTGGAGCAATCATTCCCACCCGGAGGCGCGCAGTGGCCGCCGCCGCAGGGCTGGGTCCCGCAACCGGTACCGGCGCCGCCCGCCCGGAAACCCCGGTGGCCGCTGTTCGCCGGGATCGCCGGGCTGGTGGTGGTGCTTCTCGCGGGTCTGACGACCTGGTTGCTGTGGCCCTCGAACGCCGGCCGTGAACCCTTCGAGCAGGCACTGGCCGGGCTTTCCTCGGCGCCCGCCGTCCGGAACAGCACCTCCGCGGTCGGCGGGATGATGGAGACGGACGTCAAGACCACGGCGTACGGCGAGACGTCCGGCACGATGTCCTTCCAGGGCAAGAAGATCGAGATCCTGGTCGTCGGCGGCAAGGTGTTCTTCAAGGCGCCCGAAGGCCTGCTGCCCGGGGCGTCCGCGGACTCGGCCGAGGAGCTCAAGGACCGGTGGATCACCGGCGAGGACGAGCTGTTCGGCCCGGTCCTGCAGCAGTTCGAGTCCCCGGAGAAACTCGCGAACCGGTTGCGCGAGGCGCTGGAGCGGGCGGACGAGATCACCGAGGGCCAGAACGTCCGGGACGTCCCGGCGCTCAAGGCGAGCACGCCCGCCGGCGATCTGTACGTGTCGAAGGAAGCGCCGCACCGGCTTCTCCGGTACTCCGTGAAAATGCCCGGCGGCATGCCTCCCCTGCCCGGCGCGGGTTCGCAGCCGCAGCTGCCCTCGGGTGCCGGTCTCGGTGACTCCGATGTGGACGCCTTGTCACCGCAGGAGACCGACGCCGTCTACGAAGAACTGACGTCGAACACCAAGAAGCTGACCGGTGCCGTCAATACCGGCGTGCGGTTCGACATGGACGGCGCGGCCACGGTCGCGTGCAGTGCCTCGGGCTGCACGGTGACCGCGAACGTCACCAGTTCCGCCTCGGCGAGCGGCGGGAAGGTCACCGGCCAGGTCAACGCCACGATGACCGCGAACGTCACCATCGGCGGCCGCTCGGCGGGCAGTTGCCGGAACACGGCCACGCTGCCGATGAACGGCTCCGGCTCGATCAGCTGTGTCAACGGCGGGGCGGGCGGCGTCTTCTCGGCTGTCGAGGCGGAGAAGAAGGCGGACGCGGAAGCCCGGTCGCGAGCGTCGGGCGGCGTTCCCGTCCAGTACCAGATCGAGAGCATCGCCTCGGTTTCCGTGCTGGCCGAAGCGATCGGGCAGGTCGAGATCACCCGGCTCGTGGACGAGTTGGGGCAGCGGCGGTCCCAGCTCGGCGGCAAGTAGAAAGAAACAGCGCCGGGCGTACGGCTTCGATGCCGCGCGCCCGGCGCTTTCGCGTCCCGTTCGATTCGGGTCAGTCGGTGCCGGATTCGATCGCGGCGTGGTCGAGCAGTTCGTCCTCGCCCGAGGCCTTGCCGCGCGAGGCGATCGCCTGCGCGCCGCCCGCGTCCATCGCCCCGATCAGGCCGGTCGACGCGGCCTGCGCGGCGCCGATCAGCGTCGGGTGCCCGCCGCCGACCATGCCGAGCCCGGCGTACTGCTCGAGCTTGGCGCGCGAGTCCGCGATGTCGAGGTTCCGCATGGTGAGCTGGCCGATCCGGTCCACCGGGCCGAACGCCGAGTCCTCGGTGCGCTCCATGGACAGCTTGTCCGGGTGGTAGCTGAAGAACGGGCCGGTGGTGTCGAGGATCGAGTAGTCCTCGCCGCGCCGCAGCCGCAGGGTGACCTCGCCGGTGACGGCCGCGCCGACCCACCGCTGCAGCGACTCGCGCAGCATCATCGCCTGCGGGTCCAGCCAGCGGCCTTCGTACATCAGCCTGCCGAGACGGCGGCCCTCGTTGTGGTAGCTGGCGAGGGTGTCCTCGTTGTGGATCGCGTTGACGAGCCGCTCGTACGCCGCGTGCAGCAGCGCCATGCCCGGCGCCTCGTAGATCCCGCGGCTCTTGGCCTCGATGATCCGGTTCTCGATCTGGTCGGACATGCCGAGCCCGTGCCGTCCGCCGATGGCGTTGGCCTCCAGGACCAGGTCGACCGCGGTGGCGAACTCCTTGCCGTTGATCGTCACCGGACGGCCCTGCTCGAAGCCGATCGTGACGTCCTCGGGCGCGATCTCGACCTCGGGGTCCCAGAACCGGACGCCCATGATCGGGTTCACGATCTCGATGCCGGTGTCGAGGTGCTCCAGCGACTTGGCCTCGTGCGTCGCGCCCCAGATGTTCGCGTCGGTCGAGTAGGCCTTCTCGGTGCTGTCCCGGTACGGCAGGCCGTGGGCCTGCAGCCACTCGGACATCTCCTTGCGGCCGCCGAGCTCGCTGACGAACGCGGCGTCCAGCCACGGCTTGTAGATCCGCAGCGACGGGTTCGCGAGCAGGCCGTAGCGGTAGAACCGCTCGATGTCGTTGCCCTTGAAGGTGGAGCCGTCGCCCCAGATCTGGACGTCGTCCTCGAGCATCGCGCGCACCAGCAGGGTGCCGGTGACCGCGCGGCCGAGCGGGGTCGTGTTGAAGTAGGTGCGGCCGCCGTTGCGGATGTGGAAGGCGCCGCAGGACAGCGCCGCGAGACCTTCCTCGACCAGCGCGGCCTTGCAGTCGACGGCGCGCGCGATCTCGGCGCCGTAGGCCTTCGCCCGGCCCGGGACCGACGCGATGTCGGGTTCGTCGTACTGGCCGATGTCAGCGGTGTAGGTGCACGGCACTGCACCCTTCTCGCGCATCCACGCGACCGCTACCGAGGTGTCGAGGCCGCCGGAGAAGGCGATCCCGACGCGTTCGCCGACAGGCAGAGAGGTGAGTACCTTGGACATGATGGAAGTATATGCATAGGAGTGTATGACCATGCAAGCCGGGGTGAGCGGCGCAACTCGGGTGAGTGGTCGCGTGGGTCGTGAGTGGCGATTCGGGTTCTAACCCGGATCGCCACTCACGACCACCTGTACCGAGACGGTGTTACGCAAGGCCGACCTGTCCGCAGGGCCGGCCGCCTCGAATACCGGGCATGGAGACTTCGCGGACCGCTCGGGAACCACGCCTCCCCGTCTTCGGGGCCGCGCTGATCGGGGTCGTCGCCCTCGCCGCGGCGCTGGCGGCCGGTCATCTGGTGGCCGGGTTCATCAGTGCCAACGCTTCGCCGTACCTCGCGGTCGGCAACGGGGCGATCGATCTGACGCCGGTCGGGCTGAAGGATTTCGCGGTCCGCACCTTCGGCGTCTACGACAAGCTCGTGCTGCTCGGCGGGATGGCCGTGGTGATGGTGCTCGCCGCCGCCGTGGCCGGGATAGCCTCGCGCCGGTCACCCGTTCCGGGCATCACGCTGATCGCCGCCTTCGGGCTGCTGGGCGGGTTCGCGGTGGCGCAGCGGCCCGACCTCTCGGCGGTCGCGCTGCTCGCACCGCTGGCCAGCCTGATCGCCGGGGTCGGCGTTTTCTTCTGGCTGCATCGCCTGGCCTCGGCCGCTCCCCAGGCCGAAGTCGCGGGCGCATCACGCAGATCGGTGCTGCTGGCCGGGGTCGGCGCCGTCGTGGCCGCCGGGGCCGCGGGGGCCGGAGGTCAGCTCCTCGCCGGCACGCGAGACGCCGAGTCCTCGCGGGCGGCCGTCGGGCGGCTCGTTCCCGCCGAGCCGGCGCCGCCCATCCCGGCCGACGCGGATTTCGCGAAGCTCGGCACGCCGACGTTCCTCACCTCGAACCGCGACTTCTACCGCGTCGACACTGCGCTGTCGGTGCCGCAGGTCCGGGCCGAGGACTGGAGCCTCCGGCTGCACGGCATGGTGCGCGAGGAAAAACGGTTCAGCTACGACGACATCCGCGGCAGGCCGCTGATCGAGCGCACGATCACCATGACCTGCGTGTCCAACGAGGTCGGCGGGAACTACGTCTCCACCGCGAACTTCATCGGCGTGGACCTCGGGGACCTGCTGCGGGAGGCCGGGGTCCTGCCCGGTGCCGAGCAGATCTTCTCCACCAGCGTCGACGGCTGGACCGCGGGCAGCCCGGTCGTCGCCGCGCTCGATCCGGAACGGGGCGCGATGCTGGCGATCGGCATGAACGGGGAACCGCTGCCGGTCGAACACGGTTTTCCGGCGCGAATGGTCATCCCCGGTCTCTACGGCTATGTTTCGGCGACGAAATGGGTCAAGGACCTGGAGATCACCACGTGGAAAGCGCGCCGGGCGTACTGGCTCGAACGCGGCTGGGGTGAGCAGGCCCCGATCAAAACGCAGTCCAGGATCGACAGTCCGAAAGGATTCGAAACGGTACCCGCCGGCAAGGTCCGCGTCTCGGGTGTCGCGTGGGCGCAGCACACCGGGATCGAGCGGGTCGAAGTCCGGCTCGGCGCGAACGGAAGCTGGCTGCCCGCAACGCTTTCCCGTGAGGTGGGGGTGAACACCTGGCGGATGTGGTGGACCGAATTCGACGTCCCGGCCGGCAGTCACCAGGTCACCGTCCGGGCGGTCGACAAATCCGGCTACACCCAGATCGACGCGCGCGCCGGAACCGTTCCCGACGGGGCGACCGGCTGGCACGTCATCAGTTTCACCGCACGGTGATCGGCGTCACTCGAATGGGTGGCAATCCGATTTCACCGTGGTTCCGAATACCCGGTAAGAGTCCGAAAAACAAATGGAGTGATTTTCCGTGAGCAAGCTTCGCGTCGCAGGAATCGGTTTCACCGCGGTCACCGCGCTGGCCCTGGCCGCCTGCAGCAGCAACGACAGCGCTTCGTCCGGCAGCTCCAGCAGCGCCCCCGCGCCCGCCCCGTCCTCGTCGATGTCGGCCCCGATGTCGAGCGCCGCTTCCGGTGACGGGGTCACCACCAACGCCGACGTGTTCGGCCCGGCCTGTTCGCAGCTGCCGCAGGGCAGTGCGCCGGGTTCGCTGGACTCGATGGGCCCGCAGCCGGTCGCCAGCGCCGCTTCGACCAACCCGCTGCTGACCAAGCTGGTCGCCGCGGTGAAGGCCACCAACCTGGTGGACACGCTCAACAGCCAGCAGGCCATCACCGTGTTCGCCCCGGCGGACCCGGCCTTCCAGGCACTGGGCGACGCCAAGTTCGCCGAGCTGGCGGGCAAGCCGGACCAGCTGGCCCCGATCCTGCAGTACCACGTCGTCGGCAAGCGTTACGACGCCAAGGGCCTGGAGTCCGCCAAGTCGGTGGAGAGCCTGAACACCGCGGGCGGCCCGGTCAAGATCGAGGGCTCCGGCGAGAACATGACCGTCAACGGCGCCAAGGTCCTGTGCGGCAACATCCCGACCAAGAACGCCACCGTCTTCGTCATCGACAAGGTGCTGACCCCGGGCACCAACAAGAACTAGGTCCCCGCCTCGAGAACGCGGTGGCCACGCCTTCGGGCGCGGCCACCGCGATCTTCGTGTCAGGGAACGAGCGCGGCGGCGTCCACATCGGTCACCACGAGCCGCAGACTCGCGTTCTCCCAAGGGGTTCCGGCCAGCACGGCGCGCAACGCGGCCCCTGCGACCTCCGTGAGCGGCGGGATCGGCACCTCCAGCGCGACCACGCGGAGCTCGACGACGTTCTCGGAGATGTCGACGGCCATCACGTCGAGATCCCACGGCACCGCCGACGCGGCGGCCGTGGTGGACGGCGTGGCCGCGCGCAGCCCCGGTATCTCGCGAAGCGCGCTGAGCAGCGAAGCGGTCAGTTCGGATCGTGCGGTCACAACAGTCCTCCACGGATTTCGATGTCCAAAATGGACACCGAGACGGCCGACGGGGTGAGCCCGGTCGCCTCGGTGACCGCTTTGCCCACGGCTCGCTGCACCGCCTGCGCGGTCGCGGCGGCCTGGTCCAGGCCGGAGAGCGAGAGGTCGATCTCCACCCGCACGTCCGGCGGGTCGTGCTCGACGAACGCGCGGACCCCTTCCGTGGGCGCCGGTTCGAGGCCCTTGATCCGCTGCCGCGCGATCCTGGTCAGCGAACCGGCCAGCCCGCGCAGCCCGGGTTCCAGGCGTACCACGCCGGGGACCCGGGCCGCGGCGTGCGCGGCGACCGCCGCGATCACCGGCGGGGCGATCACCGTCTCGACCAGTTGCCGGGCCGGTGCTTGCTCACGCGTCATAGAGGTCCTCCACCACCAGATCGAGCCGGGCCAGGCGGAGACCGACCCTGGCGCCCGCCGCCGCGGTGACCCGCTCGCGGACGACGTCCAGCGAGTCACCGTCGAAATCATGCGCGATCGCCAGGTTCAGCTCCACGTTCACGGCCAGCGGGTCCGTGATGTCCGGTGCGGGCAGGACCCGGCAGCGCCGCGCGCGGACGCCGTCGACGGAGTCCGCGGCGAACCGCAGCACGGCCGCGACCGCCTGATCGCTCACCTGGACCTCGCCAGGCTCCGGGCTCGCCAGGGGCACCAGATCGCGACGCCGCACCTCGGCGCGGATCGCGGACATGATGCGGCCGGTGAGGTCCGGCGACGGCTCGGCGTCGTCTTCGGCCAGTTCCCTGGTCAGCCCGCGCAGCACCAGAAGGCTTTCGCGGGTCGCCCGGCAGTGCGGGCAGTCGAGTTCGTGCGCGTCCGCCCGGCCGGCGTCGACCTCGTCGAGCCGGTCCCAGACCTGTTCCACATCACGGCCGCACGGCAGCAGGTAGTCGCGGGTCGCGTGGTTCATCGCCATGGCGCCATCACCTCCGCCAACTGTGCTCGTGCTCGCGCGATGCGTCCGCGCACCGCGGTGGTGGTCGCCCCGATCGCCTTCGCGATCTCCTCGTAGGAGCGACCGTGGACCTCGCGCAACAGCCAGCAGGCCCGTTGCTCCGCGGTCAGCTGGTCCAGCGCGCCGGTGAGCGCCGTCATCTGCGCGCTCGTCTCGGCCGCGCGATCCGGCCGCCCCGCCGAACCGGTGGACTCCTGCTGGTCCAGCTCGACGTCGGCCACCGGTTTCCTGGCGCGGATCACGTTCAGGCACCGGTTGGTCGTCATCCGGTAGAGCCAGCCGACGAACGCCGCGTCCTCCTGCAGCTGGTCGAGCCGCCGCCAAGCGACGAGGAACACCTCCTGGACGACGTCCTCGGCGTCCCCTTTGTTCCCCAGCATCCGCAGCGCCAGCCGGTACATCGGCCCCTGGAACCGCAGGACGAGCTGCTCGTACGCGCGGATCTCGCCGTCGCGGGCGCGCGCCACCAGCGTCGCGTCGTCCAGCACCGTTTCGCCGGCCGCGAGCGGCTCTGTTCTCGCCGAAGCCGTCATCGAGCGCACCTGTGCAGCGCCGTCATGCCGAAGCTCCCTTCACCCCACCCGGACAGGTGGTCACCCGTTAAGACACCGCTTCCCCGGAAACGTCACGCGGGAAACCCGATCCAGCCGACCACGGCACGGCGGATCGCGCACGGCGAAGTCAGGTGATCGCCCGGTGGCGGAACGCATGCAGACCCGCAGGGGTGAGCACGACCAGCGCGAGCACCAGCGCGAGCGAGCAGAGCCACGCGGGCAGATGGGCGACCTCCGGGGTCAGCGCGCCGCGCAGGCCTTCGCTGACGTAGGTCATCGGGTTCAGCGCGCAAAGGGCGCGGAACCAGGGGACGGCGGCGAGTTCGGGGAACGGGAACTGCGCGGAACCGGTGAACAGCAATGGCGGCATCACCAAGGAGAAGGTGATCCCGATCCGGGCGGGGGAGACGAGTGAGCCGATCGTCACCCCCGCCGCGCCACCCGCCAGCGCGCCGAGCACGGTGTACCCGAGCGCTGCCGGGAGACCGGACGGCCGCCAGGACAGTTCGCCGAGTACGAGCGCGCCGACCGGGACCATGAACACGGCCGTGACCAGACCTCGCGACGCCGCGGCGAAGATCCGCTCGACGACGATCCAGGCGAGCGGCACGGGTGCCCGCAGCCTGTTCTCGATGGTGCGGGTGGCGAACTCCATGGCCAGGGGGAAGGACGCGTTCTGGGCGGCGGCGAAGAACGCGTTCAGCGCGACGAGCCCGGGCAGGAGCAGCCGCGCGTAGCCGGGTGGGGTGTAGCCGAGCGCGCCGAGGACCTTTCCGAACACCAGGAGCATCAGCACGGGTTGCATGAGCACCTGCGCCAGTACTCCGCCGAGCTGTTTCCGGGTGATGAGCAGATCGTGTTCCAGCAGCCCCCAGAACACGCGCCACGGACTCGGGGTCATATGCAAAGCTTACGCTTACTTATATTCGTCAGTTTCGCGAGTTTGGTGTGGAATCGATAAGTGTTAGCGTCGCATCATGGGTGAAGCCACGCAGGTCGCCGAGTCGGTGCGCTGGGCCGTTTCGCGGCTGTCGTCCCGCCTGCGGGCGGAGCAGCCCGGCGACGATCGGAGCCTGAGCAGGCTGGCCGCGTCGGTGCTGGCCAACCTGCGGCACAGCGGGCCGTCGACCGTCAGCGCGCTCGCCGCGATCGAGGGATTGCAGCCGCAGTCCCTGACCAGGGTGCTGAACGCGCTCGAAACGGAAGGCCGCGTGGCCCGGCGTCCCGACGAGCACGACCGGCGGGCCCAGCGGATCGCGATCACCGACGACGGCCGCGAAGCCCTGCGCGCACACGTCAGCGACGGCAACCGCTGGCTGGCCGGGGCCCTCGACGAAACGCTGACCCCCGCGGAACGGGAGATCGTGCGGGTGGCGGCGGGACTGCTGCTCCAGGTCGCCGAGCACGGAGCCGGGGAAGGGCGCGGACACGGGGCCGCGCCCCCGCTCTGAATCAGCCCTGCCGGGCGAGCGCGGGGTACTCGTCGAGGGTGATGTCGGTGGCGAACTTGTCGGTCACCCACAGCATCCCGCGCAGCAGGAGCCGCCGCTTGAACATCTGGTCGCGCAGTTTGATCCGCAGGGTGGTCGGCGGTGCGAGGAACGGCCCGGCGTTGGCGTTGCGGGCGATCTTGGCGTAGCCGAGGAACTTCTCGTCGTACCGGCGGAAGGCGAGTGCGTGGTCGCCGTCCGCCGCGGCGAGTTCGCCCGCGATGACGTACGCGGCCACGACGGCGAGCCCGGTGCCGAAGCCGCCCAGCGTGTTCCCGTACGCCGCGTCGCCGAGGAGCGCGACGCGGCCGGTGGAGTAGCCGTCCATCGTGACCCGGGCGATCGAGTCGAGGTAGACGTCGTCCGAACGCTTCACCATCTCCATCAGCTCGGGCAGCCGCCAGCCGCCGCCGTCGAACGCGGCGGCCAGGATCTCCTTCTGCCTGCCGGTGTCGTAGCGGTCGTAGTCGATCTCGGGGGAGGCGAACACGAAGAACGCGTTCGCCTTGGGCCCGCCGGTGGCCGCCATCCGGCCGGGCTCGTTGTACATCACGGCCGGGCCGCCGTCGGGCTCGTCGGTTTCGACCAGGGCGTAGTAGTGGCCGAGGTGCCGCACGTAGTCGGCTTCCGGGCCGAACGCCAGCCGTCGCACGGTGGAGTGGATGCCGTCCGCGCCGAAGACGAGGTCGAACCGCCGAGGGGCTTCACGCTCGAAGGTGACATCGACGCCGCCGGGAGTCTCGGTCAGCGAAGTGATCGAGTCGCCGAAGACGTACTCGCAGTCCGACGAGGTCCGGTCGTACAGGATCCGGGCCAGATCGCCGCGCCTGATCTCGACGTCGCCGCCGGTGAACTCGCCGGGCAGGACGGCGAGCGGCCGTCCCTCGGCGTCGACGATGGTCTGGTCGAGCCCGCCGGTCTGCTGCCGGTAAATCTCGTCGAGGATGCCCATCCGCTGGAGCACGGCGCGGTGGGTGGCGCCCTTGAAGTCGACCGCCTGGCCACCGCCGCGGAGTTCCCGCGACCGTTCGACCACGGTGACCGCGTAACCCTGGCGGGAGAGCCAGAAGGCGAGCGCGGGACCGGCGATGCTCGCGCCGGAGATGAGGACTGTCCTGTTCGTCATGGCAGGAGCTTCACGGCCGGCGTTGACGAAGCGCTGACAGTCCGCTGACCGCCGTCCGTCAGCTCCAGCCGGGCAGGGGAAGGGGCAGTTGCCCAGGCGCGTCCGGCGGCGCTGTCTCGTAGCGCGGTGGTGTCGCCGACAGCCCGATCGGGTTACGGGTCAGCCGCACGGACGTGCCGTCGGGCCGCGGGAGATCCACCGTCGGGCTCAGGCCGAGCCGTTCGGCCAGCGCGAACGCGCCCGCGACGTCGTTGACCTCCCCGGCGGGCACGCCTGCCGCGCTCAGCTCCGCCGCCCAGTCGGCCGCGGGCCGTTTGCCGAAGTGGTCTTCGAGCAGCGCGCGCAGTTCGGTCCGATGCGCGACCCGGGCCGGATTGGTCGCGAAGCGGCTGTCCTCCGCGAGGTCCGGCAGGCCGATGACCTCGCACAAGGCCGCGAACTGCCGGTCGTTGCCGACGGCGAGCGCGAGTTCGTGATCGGCGCAGGGGACGAGTTCGTACGGGGCGATGCTGGGATGCCGGTTGCCCATCCGCGCCGGGACCGTCCCGCCGGAGGTGTAGGCGCTGCCCTGGTTGACCAGGGCGGCGAGCAGGCTGGACAGCAGGTCGATCTCGACGCGCTGTCCCTGCCCGGTGCGGTCGCGGTGGCGCAGGGCGGCGAGGATGCCGACGCTCGCGAACAGCCCGGCCAGCACGTCGACGAGCGCGACGCCGACCTTCTGCGGCTCGCCGTCCGGGTCACCGGTGATGCTCATCAGCCCGCCGACGGCCTGGATGAGCAGGTCGTACCCGGGCAGCGCGGCGCCGCCGCCGGAACCGAAACCCGTGACGGAGCAGAGAACGAGGCCGGGGTTCGCCGCCAGCAGCACCTCCGGGCCGAGGCCGAGGCGCTCCATCACGCCGGGCCGGAAGTTCTCGACCACGACGTCGGCCTCCAGGGCGAGCGCGCGGGCCTTGGCGAGATCGTCCGGATCGCCGAGGTCCAGCGCCACACTCGTCTTGTTCCGGTTCACCGACTGGAAGTACGTCGCCTGACCGGCCGCGTCGTAGGGCGGGCCCCAGCTGCGGGTGTCGTCGCCGGTGCCCGGCCGCTCGACCTTGATCACCGTCGCGCCGAGGTCGGCCAGCAGCATGGTGGCGAACGGGCCGGCGAGCACCCGCGAGAAGTCGAGGACGCGAAGCGGGCCGAGTGCGGTTTCGGACATGGCCCGACCCTAAGCGGCCGCCGCCGTCCTCGAAGTTGTGATCGCGCTCACGAACCCAATACTTTCCTCTAGGTACCTACTATCTCAGGGAAGGTAGCTTCGGTCGCGTCAACGCAAACGCGAATCGAGGAGAGACCATGATCGTGGTGACCGGAGCGACCGGGAACGTGGGACGGCTGCTGGTGGAAACCCTTGCCGCCGCAGGAGAAGAGGTGACGGCGGTGTCGCGCCGGATCTCGGCGGCGGACGTGCCCGACGGCGTGCGCACCGTGCAGGCCGACCTCGCCAGGTCCGACGGATTGAAGCAGGTCTTCGACGGCGCGGATCGGATTTTCCTGTTGACGTCAGGGGAATTCATGGCGGCGGGCGGCGACGTCGCGGACATCGTCGCGGCCGCCGGGGGAGCCAGGATCGTGCTCCTGTCCTCCCAAGGCGTCGGGACCGGGCGGCACGCGCCCGCGTTCGAAGAGGCGGTCAAAGCGTCGAGTCCGGAGTGGACGGTGCTGCGGCCGGGCGGGTTCGCGTCGAACGCCTTCCAGTGGGCACCGGCGATCCGGGCCGACCGGGTGGTCGCCGCGCCGTTCGGCGACGTCGCCCTGCCCGTCATCGACCCGGCGGACATCGCCGACGTCGCGGCGGCCGTGCTGCGCGAACCCGGCCACCACGGCCGGACCTACGTGCTCACCGGACCCGAACCGATCTCGCCCCGGCGGCAGGCGGCGGACCTCGGCGAGGCACTGGGCGAGCCGCTGCGATTCACCGAACTGAGCGAAGCCGAGGCCCGCGCCGCGATGTCGGAGTTCATGCCGCCGGTGGTCGTGGAGGCCACGCTCTCGATCCTCGGCACGCCCACGGAAGACGAACTGCGGGTCAGCCCCGACGTCGAAAAGGTGCTCGGGCGGCCGGGACGTACCTTCGCCGAATGGGCGGCGCGCAACGCGGCGGCGTTCAAGTGAGCGGGAGGGCTCGATGAGAAAGTTCTCATCGAGCCCTCATCGGCGGCTCACCGGTTCCGGGCAGCCTTGGGGGTATGCGAGTCCGAATCATCGTCCTGGCCGGGGTCGCCGCCGTCGTGGTGGCGGCCACCGGCACGTTCGCCGTCATCGCGGCCACCGCGGACTCACCGCCCGACCTCGGCCCGGCGGTCGTCGCCCCGGCGGGGCAGGCCGTCACCGGCCCGGGTGAAGCGGGGGCCCCGCCCGCCGTCGTCCCGCCCCGGCTGGCCGGGCACGACGACGACGTCGATGATGACCCTGATGACGCCGATGACCACTTCGACCTCGACGACTGAGCGGGGCCGATGAGCGCCCGCGCCCGGATCCTCGCGTGGGTCCTGCTGGTCGTGCTGCTCGCGCTCGCCGGATCGCTGCTGGCCACCCGGACCGTCCTGCACAACCAGCTGGACCAGCGCCTCGACAACGAGATCGCGCACGAGACCGGCAAACTCCGTGCCTTCCTGGCGTCGCCGGACGCCCGCCCGGCCGGGCAGCCCGCCACCGTCGAGGCGGTCCTCGGCCGTCACCTGGAACGGAATCTGCCGGAGAAGTACGAGACGTTCTTCTCGATCAGCGACGGTGCCGCGTCGAGGCGGAGCGCGATCGAGCCGCCGGTCCGTCTCGACACGGACCCGAAATTCGTCGCCGAACTCTCCAGGGCCACGAGCCCGGCGTATGGCACGGTCACCACCGCGGTCGGGTCCGCGCGCTACGGCGTCGTCCCGGTGACCATCGAGGGCTCGCCGGGCCGCGGCGCGCTGGTGATCGTCGAGTTCGTCGACCACGCCGCGGGCGAGATCAACGACGTCGTCGGCGTGATGGCCGCGATGTCGGGGGCGGCGCTGGTGCTGGCCGGGCTGATCGGCTGGCTGGTCGCCGGCCGCATCCTCGCGCCGGTGCGGGAGGTGCGCCTGGCCGCCGAGCAGATCGGCGAAACCGACCTTTCCCGCCGGATCGAGGTGCGGGGTTCGGACGACGTCGCCGCGCTCGGGCGCACCTTCAACACGATGCTGGACCGGCTCGAAAGCGCCTTCGCCGGGCAGCGCGACTTCATCGACGACGCCGGGCACGAACTGCGCACCCCGATCACGATCGTCCGCGGCCATATCGAGCTGATGGGTGAAGATCCCGAGGAGAACGCGGCCAACCGGCGGCTGGTCCTCGACGAACTCGGGCGGATGCAACGGATCGTGGACGATCTGCTGGTGCTCGCCAAATCCGGCAACCCCGACTTCCTCGCCCCAGGTGAAACAGATCTCGCCGACCTCACCGTCGAGACCCTGGCCAAATCCCGTCCGCTGGCCGACCGGGTCTGGCGGCTCGACGCGGTGGCCGAGGTGAAGGTCCGCGCGGACGGGCAACGGCTCGCGCAGGCCTTGCTGCAGCTGGTCTCCAACGCCGTCCGGCACACTTCGCCCGGCCAGGAGATCGCCCTCGGCTCCAAGGTGACGGCGACGACGGCGCGGCTCTGGGTCCGCGACACCGGCGAGGGGGTCCCGCCGGATTCGAGGAGCCGGATCTTCGAACGGTTCAAACGCGGCAGCAACTCCAGCGGCGACGACGGCGCCGGGCTCGGCCTCGCGATCGTCGCCGCGATCGCCGAAGCGCACGGCGGCCGGGTGCTGCTCGACACCGTGCCCGGCGAAGGCGCGACGTTCACCATGGAGATCCCCGTCGCGGAAGGTGTGGACCGGTGACCAGTGTGCTCGTGGTGGAGGACTCCGCCAGGATCGGCGCCTTCGTCGAGAAAGGCCTGCGGGCGCAGGGTTTCGCGACTCGCTGGGTTCAAACCGGCTCCGAAGGGCTGACCGAGGCGCTGACCGGCGCGCACGACCTCGTCGTCCTCGACCTCGGTCTGCCGGACCTCGACGGCTCGGATCTGCTGCGGGCCCTGCGCGCGGCGGGCCGGACGGTACCGGTGATCATCCTGACCGCGCGGGACAGTGTCGTCGACCGGGTCGCCGGGCTGTCCGACGGCGCCGACGACTACCTGGCCAAACCCTTCGCGTTCGAGGAACTGCTGGCACGGATCCGGTTGCGGCTGCGGGGGAATCCCGAAGCCGAGCCGGCCGTGCTGCGTGCCGGGGACCTCTCGCTCGACCTGCGCACACGGCGGGTTTCGGTGGCGGGGGAGGAGAAGGACCTCACCGCCCGCGAGTTCGCGCTGCTGGAGACGTTGCTGCGCAACCGCGGCCAGGTGCTGTCCCGCGAGCAACTGCTCGGCGGGGTCTGGGGTTTCGATTTCGACCCCGGCTCGAACGTGGTGGACGTCTACATCCGTTATCTGCGCGGGAAGATCGGCGCGGAGCGGATCGAAACCGTGCGGGGGATGGGCTACCGGCTCGGTGAGTCCTGATGAGACGGTTCTCATCGGGATCTCACGACGGTCTCTTTCTCGGGCCGCACAGTGGTCTCCATGACCACGACACTGCTTCATCTCACCGTCGACCTCGTCGCCGCCGTGATCCTCGCCTACGGCATCTACGCCCGCCGCCATCACCGCGGTGACCTCGCCTGCGCCTATCTCGCGCTGAACGTCGGCGTCTGCGTCTCGGTTGCCGTGCTGCTGTCCGTGTCGACCGCGAGCGCGCTCGGGCTCGGGCTTTTCGGCGTGCTGTCGATCATCCGGCTGCGGTCCGATTCGATCAGCCAGCAGGAGGTCGCGTACTACTTCGTCGCGCTGGTGCTCGGCCTGGTGAACGGGCTGCCGTCCGCGGACTGGCGGATCGTCGCCGTCTTCAATGTGCTGTTGCTGGCCGTCATGTACGTCGCCGACCACCCGTCACGCACCCGCGGCCCGCAGCGGCGGACGGTCGTGCTCGACACCGTTTACCCCGACGAGCAGACGATGCTGATGGAACTGCGTGCGCGGCTCGGCGGAACGGTCGTGCGGCACAGTGTGTCCGAAGTGGACTATGTCCGCGAAGTCACCGTCGTCGACGTCCGGTTCCGGCCGGACACCGCCGCGGTCGTCCACGGCGCCCCGGCGGGGCACCGGTGAGCGGGCGCGGCACGGCCACCGTCGCCGCGGTGGCGAAGAGGCTTCCTTCGCTGTCGCTGGCCGAAGTCGTCGCCACGAGCGGGCTGATGAGCCGGACGGACCGCAAGTACGTCCTGCCGCTCAACGACTTCCTGGCCGTCGCCGAGGTGCTGTCGCTCCGCTGCCTGGAGATCGAAGGGCAACGGGTGTTCGGCTACTCGTCGACCTATTTCGACACGCCGGATCTGGCGATCTTCCGCGCGCACCGGCAGGATCGCCGTCGCCGGTTCAAGATCCGCACGCGGACCTACACCGACTCGGCCGACACCTACTGCGAGCTCAAGGTCAGCGGACGGCGGGACGAAACGGTCAAGATCCGCCGCCCGCATCCGGCCGAGGCGGCGCACGGCCTGACCGTGCCCGCGCTGACGTTCCTCGACGACGCCCTCACCGCCGCCTACGGCCGCCCCGCGCCCCGGCCGCTGCTCCCCGCGCTGGTCACCGACTACCGGCGGACCACCCTCGTCACCGCCGACACGCGGATCACCTGCGACACGTCGCTGGTCTGGCGCTCCGGCCCCCGGAGCCTGGCGGCGGGGGACGACCTGGTGCTGCTGGAGGTGAAGTCGGCTTTCGAGCGCAACAGCGTCACCGAGGCGCTGGCGAAACTGCGGATCCGGGAGCAGCAGTCGGTGAGCAAGTACTGCGCGGGCCTGGTGGCGCTGGGCCTGGCGACCGGCGGGAACCGATGGCGGCCGGCGCTGCGACGGCTCGGGGTGGCGTAACGCTCGCGGCGCGGCCGCCGACCCTTGCTTTCGGGTTCCGAGCGAGGAGGACGAACATGAGGACCAGGGAAAAGGCCGCGCTCGCCGTGGCGGGGCTGGCCGTCGCCGCGGCCGGGGGCACCGTGTTCGCTGGGACGTCCGGCGCCGTCGGCCCGTCGCCGGCGCCGAGCGTGCAGGCCGCGGAGACGTCGTGCGTGACCGACGGCGCCGGGATGTGCACCGTGCAGCACACGCTGGGCGCGGTCCCGGCGGTGGTGGTCGTCTCGGCGAACACGCCGGGGCAGTTCAACGCGTACATGCTGAACACGGTGCAGGGCTCGTACACGGCGACGACATTCAAGGTGCGGGCGATGTTCGACCAGACCACGCCGAAGGTGGGCGGGGCGATCTGGTTCAGCTATGCGGCTTATGGCGCACCGATCGTTCAACCGACCAGTTCGAGGTTGTTTCCGCCGCCGGCCGCGCTCACGACACCCGAGTCGCCGGGCCGTTGACCGTCCAAAATAGACCGGTACTCGACTACCTCGGCCGGTCGTCCAGCTCCTCGGACAGGATCGCGTCGATCCGAAGACCGGCTCGCCGCAGTACCCGGATGCTCGCCCTCAGTGACAACACGATGCCGATGACCGCCACGACACCGAGCCCGATGGCGACCGGATTCGCCACGAGCGCCTCCCTGCCCGACGGGCCCGGACGGCATGCCGCCCGGCGCTGGTCCCTGAAACCTAGCCGGGCCGGCTTTGCCCCGCGCCGGAAACCAACTGATCGGCCTAGGCGATCGCGGCAGGTGAACGCTGTGATAGCTTGGAACGAACTGGGACTTCTGTGCGTTCGCAAACCCGCTGTTCGGGCTGGGACGGCTCCCGCGGAGGTGTCAGGACACCGTTGGGGCCGGTAGCTCAGTTGGTTAGAGCAGGGGACTCATAATCCCTTGGCCGTCGGTTCGAGCCCGACCCGGCCCACCACGTCAATATCGCTGTCGATCTGCGGGATGTTGGTACTTCGGCGGCAATTTCGCCTCGGCGTTAATCGTGACTGGGCTCCGTTTGCTCTGGTGTGCTGATAGTAGGAGAAGTGCTTTGCGGAGCCGGTTGGTGGCGTCGCAGCCATTCTGATTCCTCGTCGCAACTGCTGCGGTGGGGGGCTTCAGTAGGTCGGTTGGGCGTGACCTCGAGCAGAAGGTCAACGACAGACACGGTTTCGTCTCAGTCCTGTGCACCTTGTAGTTAAGCGATCACGCCAGACGGTGGACTTCAGGCATTCGGGTACCCATCGCCAGTGTTCGGCGAACAGTGCGATCGGCCGCGCCGGCCATTGGGGTGCCGGGCGCCCTGGGGCACGCTGTCCCCGGTGAATGCCTAGGCCGTCGGCTCCCGTGACGATCATCGTGACGGAATCGATCCGGGGGCCGCTGCCGCGTTCACCGCGTCCGGGGTAAGCCGGTATTGAACGAACGGGATTGGGTCGAAAGGCCCAAGAGATCGAGGTCTTCGGACTCCCAACGAGAGCGGCCGTTCCAGCGATCTACCGGGAACAGAAGAAGGTCGCCTGCTATGGAGGTCGTTCAACCATGAGGATCAATCGGAAGATCGGTGTCGTCGCCGGGACCGCAGCGGGTGCCGCGCTCTTGTTCGGCGGGATCGCCCAGGCCTACACGCTGGACCCGGCCACGGGTACCGGTTTCGTCGGCAAGGGCGAGGTCCAGACGCCTTTTGGCTGGAACAACGCCAAACTGCAGGCCAACGCCTCCGGGGTGAGCTTCACCTACGACGAGACCGGCACCTATGCGGCCGTGTGCACCTGGGTCACGGGCGAAGGCACGAAGGGCGAGAAGACCCACAACGTCGCCCATGCCACCTCGACCTCCGTCGCCAACGAGGTCACCTACGACGCCAGGGTAAAGACCCAGATCACCGGGTTCACGCTGAAGGGTTTCAGTACCACCACGACAACCGGCGAGATCCCGTTGGTCGGCGAAGCCTGCCCCGGAAACCCCGGCACGAACGGAACATGGACCAGCGTGACGGAGACCGGCTCCACCGGTGGCCTTTACGTTCACTACGGCACGGCGACGGCACTGCTGACCCCGACGGCCCCTGTGGTCTGAGGCCCTCGTGGTCAAGCCTGCCCGGTGGACTTCCGCTCATCGGGCCGGCGTGGTCGGCGAGCGTTAAGGCCAAGGGATTTGCCTCGCTTGCGTGGGGTGACTTGCTGCAGTCGCCACACGCGGCCACGCGGCGATCATCACTCTTGCGGTTGCAGTCGGTAGAGTGCGCCCGCCTTCACGGCGATCACTCCGCCGATCGAAGTACCGGCTGGTGCGACGGCTTGCCAGGCCATTCCTTCCGGTGCGGGAGTCTTCGTCCTGGCGGCCGAACCCGGCAGGCCGATGAGGCCGCCACCGATGACGACGTTGTTCTGGTCGACGACGAGAACGCAGTCGGCTCGCGTGCCGCCGATGGTGGCCCAGCCGCTGAGGACCGTGTCTCCAGCCGGCGGCATGCTGATTTCGCCGCGCGTGTTCCCAGGTTCGTGCCACGGGGGAGTGGGGTCGGCGTCGAGAGGTGGGTGCCGAGTTCGGGTCCGCCGCAGCCGAGGGTGAAGGTGTCGTTGAACGGGTAGGCGCCGAGTGAGCGGGCCGCGGGTGCGGCGGCGCGCTGGATGTGCAGGGCATCGAGGACGGTGGGAGCGTCTACGCGCAGGGCGATGGCCGCGAGGTTCAAGGGGGCGTAGTCGTGCCGGACACGTTCTGCTTTGGCGCCGCCGATGGCGTGGGTGACCAAGGCGGATGGCTCGGACAACATCAACGCGGCACCGAACATGCCGGCGCGCTCGCGCTCGTCGAAATGGGCGCACGGCCGTACAGTCCGGTTCTCGGCCGGTTCCTGAGTGTCGACCCGGTCGAGGGTGGCTCCGCCAACGACTACGACTACGTCGCCGCTGACCCCGTGAACGCGATGGATCTCGACGGTACTCGCGTCCGGCATCGCAAGTACTACCACCGCAAGTACTATCACCGCTCCTACAGCAAGCGCAGCTATCGCCATCGCGCCGTTCAGCACAGGTACGGCCGTTCCGGCCATCGCGGCTACCATCGATCGTCCCGGTACGCGCGCAACCATCGCGTGGTGACACGGCGAATGCACTACTCACCACGTCGGCGCGGCGGTGGCGGCGCAGGCGGCGGTGGGTATTCGCTCGGTTTCTGCGACTACGCCAGCGCGGCACTCAGCGTTGGAGTCGGTCTCCTCGCGTCTCCCCTAGGCCTGTGGGGCAGTGGTGTGGCAGGTGGCGGAGTCGGCCTCGCCACAACCTATCGCTGCAACAATCCCAACGACTCGACCTATGATCCCTTCGACAAGTACAACTGGCCAACAGACTGAGCTGCCCGGGCCGCAGATTGGACGAAAATGTCAAAGAACCGCGCGGGCTACATCTTCCTGATAGTGCTGTGCGGAACAGGAGTCGTCTTCTGGGTCAACCAGGCTCCTTCGATCGGGGTTCCCCTGATCGGTGCCGCGATCGGCGCCCTGCTGGGCGCGGCAATTCGCTCGCGCAAATCTAAACGACGAGATTAGGGCTGGACAGCAAAGTTCTGCCGCCGCTGCTGGTTCTGGTGTCGGTGAAGCCAGCCCTGGAAACTCCGGCACGGACGGAATGTGGACAAGCGTGACGGAGATCGGTTCCACTGGCGGGCTTTACGTTCACTACGGAATATCGACGGCATTGCTGACCCCACCGGTTCCGGTGGTCTGAGTCTCACGGTCATGCCGGCCTGGTGAACTTCGGTTCACCGGGCCGGCGTCGTATTCGGGGAGCATCAGCTTGTCCGTCGCCGCGCATGACGCATAACTCCAGCCGCTCGGTACCGGCGCGCAGCGCGATGCATCGGGCCCCGCGGAGCAGGGGCTTGCTCTCGGCCCGCCGGTGATCGCGGGGGAGATCCTTCCCGAGCTTCCCAGGTACCGGTGATCGCTCGCTGCGATAGCGCTGCAACGTTACGTCTACTTGGGCGGCCACCTGCTGCCGAGCCAGCTCTCGTAAGGCCGTGAGATTGCCGACTCAGAAGTAGTTGGCGAGCGCGGCGTCGACCTTCTGAGCGGCGTAGACGTTGCCGTGGCGAGCCGTCTGCGCAGCGCCTGCGGCGTAATGTCGGCGAGCACGACCGCCGCCACGGCGCGGCCACACTCATGATCGCCGCCGGAGCAGAACTCAAAGTCGTGCAAGAGCTGCTCGGCCACTCCTCCATCGCGGTCACCGCAGACACCTACGCCCACGTCCTGTCCGAGCTCGCCCGCGACACCGCCGAAGCCGTCGCCGCCATAGTCCCGCGCGACCAACGACACAACCGCCACACCGCCTGATCCGCGAGTGGGGATCGGCCTGGCTTAAACTGGCGTTGACCTGCGCAAACCGGCAGAATTTGGCATCTGACGACACTGGATGACATGCCGGAGCCGCAGTCTCACAATCCCTTGGCCGTCGGTTCGAGCCCGACCCGGCCCGCCACATCGATATCGTTGCCGACCTACGGGGATATTGGTTTTTCGTCGGCAATCTCGCGGCTGGGCTCCGTTTGCTCCGGTGTGCCGATAGTAGAAGTTCTTTGCTTCCGCAGTTGGACAAGCTGTTGGCTTCACATCACTCACGGATGGTCGTCGGACACGTGATCATCCTCTTCGCAACCGCACTCCTGGTAGCCTCCCTTCACTTTGGATGGGGGAGATGAGCGCAAGATGCCAAACGTGGAGTGCCTCGGCTATCTGAGAGCCGGTCGAATCGCAGTGTTCGTCGCCGCGTCGGCAATGCTGTGTCTAGTCGGGTGTTCGTCGGACAAGTCTGGTTCGGCGCCGCAAGGCAAGGCCGCCGAGAACGCGGCCCCGTCGTCCGCTGACCCGGAGACCAAGACGTCCACTCCGGACGCTTTGTGTGAACTTCTCACGCCTGCTGAGCTGTCGATGCTTACCGGAGAGGTGTCCGATCCGAAGGCTTTGGCTGTCGGCGGGATGCCGGCGTGTCATTGGGAGACGCCTGCGGGGGGACGTGTCCAGGTGATCGGTGCGTCAGCCGGAACGTGGGCAACGCAATTGCCGGCAGCAATCGAGCAGGTGAAGAGGTCGGGACTGCTCGACGATCCGGAGACGGCTCGCAAACTGGAAGCGGCTCGCGACCTGATCGCCTCAGGCAAGGAGATCGCACCGGATCGTGCCTGTGAACTGTTCTCCATGCTGCTGGAGGTGCAAGGACTACCGGCCGGCAGCTCCCGCACCGTGAATCTCATTCCCACTCGGGAGAACCCCAAAGCCATCAACGGACAAACTTGCAGCGGAGGGAGATTCACCTCCGTCCAGCTCGTCGCGCCGAACCTGAGCGGCTCCGACGAGGAGGCCTCGAGACTGTCGAGCGTGCTGACCAAGGCACACGAACGCAACCGCGGCGCGTAGTGCTTCTTCTTTCCGGAATTGCGACAACAGTGGCCCGACCGGTTACCGCATAACCTCGATCACCTTGCCGAAGGCTTCCATCGCCGGTTCCATCACCGTGATGTAGTTGATCCCGTACACCTCGCGGTTCTCCCGGAGCTGTTCGGCGATCTGCCGCGGCGTTCCGATCGACACCGTCGGAGCGGCGAGAATCCGTTCGTCGTCCAGGTGCGGCGCGAAACGGCGGACCTGATCGAGCGCAGACCTCCGGTCCTTGGTGAGCACGGTCGCCTTGGACAGGAGGTTGTATTCGATCTCATCGGCCCGGGGACCGGCCGCGCGACGCGCGAACTCGGTCCGCTCCACCATTTCCTCGGCGGGCGCGATGACCATCCGGCCGTACTCCGGGCGGTACCGGGCGCCGACGAAGCTGATGATCTCCGCGTTCCGCGCCGCCAGCCGCAGGACCCGATCGCCGTGTCCGCCGACCAGTATCGGCGGATGTGGCCGCTGCACCGTCTTCGGGTGCTCCGGATCGGCGAGAAGGCGCTGCAGCTCGCCGAGCGTCGTCTCCAGGCGGTCCACCCGGCTGCCCGGGGTACCGAAGGGAATGCCCGTCTTCTGGAATTCCCATTCGACGTAGCCTGTGCCCAGTCCGAGTTCGAGCCGGCCTTCCACGAACTGATCCACCGTGACCACGTCCCGGGCCAGCAGCGCCGGATTGTGAAAACTGGTGTTCAGGACATAGATACCGATCCTCGGCCGCTCCGTCGCTTCCGCCGCGAGGATCACGGAGGGAAACGGAGACGGGAGGTTCACGTGCTCACAGGCGGAGACGACGTCGTAACCGAGTTCTTCCGCGCGGCGGCACTTGGCCACCCACTCCGCCCGGGAACATGCCTCGGACACCAGGACAACGCCGAACCGGAACGGTGCACGTGGCGCACTCATGTCGTCTCCTGCCCCCCAGTCACGACTGCCGCCGGAAAGATCATCGTAACCGCCGGGCTCGCCTCTCCCGAAGCACCAGATGTACGAACTTTCAGCTAATTTCGCAATCCACCCCGGACGCGGTCCGGCTGTGCGCGTGGTCGCAGGTGACGATGGTGTCGAGCCCGGTTTCCTGTCCGTGGTGGAACGCGGTGGCGAAAGCACCGTCGCCGAGGGCTTGCCGGATCCTGGCGGTGATGCGATCGATGTCGCCGTGTTCGGCGGGTGGCATCGGTGCTCCCGCTGATCGCCTGAGCATGGCGGCTGCGCCCAGCAGCCTGGCGGCGTGGTCGTGACGGTCGGCCAGCGAGTGCGCGCCGGCGAGTCCTTCGAGGGCGAGCGCTATCGCCCGACGATCGCCGGTGGACCGGGCGGCGGCGTACCCGTCGAGCTGTAGCGCGAGCGCCGCCCGGGTGTCGCCGCGTAGTTCCGCGATGAAGCCGAGTTCGGCGAGGATCAGCGTGAGACCGGGGGTTCCCTTCCATCGGCGGCACCAGTCGAGCCAGTTGCGCAGGTGGGTTTCGGCGACGTCGAGTCGGCCTTGACGCCGGGCGCCGAGCCCGAGGCCGACTTCGGCGTGTTGGATGCCCCATTGGTAGGACTGTTCGGTGGCCAGCCGCATCGCACGGGTGTGGAGTTGCTTCGCAGTGGCGTAGTCGCCCGCGAGCAAGGCGCTCCGGCCCAGGCTGGACAGCTCGTGGGCGGCTTCGGTCCACAGTCCGAGTTCCTCGGCGTTGCGCAGTCCTTGACGCCGGAAGAGTGCGGCTTGCTCGTAGTCGCCGGTGGCTTCGGCGAGCATGGCGAGGAGCTGGCCGGCCTTCAGCTGCCCCCACCTGTCACCGAGTTCTTCGAAAAGGGCGAGGCTCTCACGGCCGAGTCGCGCGGCTTCGGGAAGATCTCCTTCGGCGAGGACGAACGCTCCCATGGTCGAGGTGGCCGCGATGCCCCAGCGGTCCCCGATGGCGTGGAAGGCCGACCGGAGGCGGTTTATCCATCCGTCGGTCGTGACGGTGGTGCCGAAGCCGAGCTGGGCGAAGACCAGGAACCATTCGGCGAAGGCCCGTGCCGCGGGGTCGTCGACGCTCTTGTGCAGCGTGTCCAAGGCGTGTTCGGGAGTGGTCGTGTCCGCCTCGGCGTTGTCGCGGATCAGCAGCGTGATACCCGTTCGCCAGACGGTGGCGATGGCTCTTGCCGCGGCGGGTGCGGTTCCTTCGAGGTCCAGGACGCGGTTCAGTGTCCGGCGTGCTTCTCCGAGCCTGCCGCGCAGGAACCAGTACCAGCTCAAGGCGTTGGCGAGCCTGAGGGCCCAGGCCGCTTGGCCGTGCCGGATCGCGTGGTCCAGCGCCCGGTGGAGGTTGGCGGTCTCGGTGTCCAGCCGCCGGAGCCAGTGTCGCTGGTGCCCGCCGCGCAACCGCGGCTCGGCATGTTCGGCGAGCTCGATGTAGTACCTGTGATGCCGATGCCGGATCCGGGTGGACTCACCCGCTTCGTGCAGGCGTTCGTGGCAGTAGGCCGCGACGGATTCGAGCAGACGGTATCGGGGGCCGTCCGTGGTCTCGGTCATCACGACCAGCGAACGGTCGACCAGCCGGGCCAGCAGGTCGACGATCGCGTTCCGCGGTACGCCGTCTCCGGCGCAGGTTTCTTCGGCCGCCTCGATGGTGCAGCCCCCGGCGTGGACGGACAGACGGCGCAGGACGACGCGTTCGGCTTCGGTGAGGAGCTCCCAGCTCCAGTCGATCATCGCCCGCAGGGTTCGCTGACGGGCCGGGGCGCCCCGTTTCCCGTTGGTCAGCAGCGGAAACCGGTCGTCGACCCGGGCGGCGAGCTCACGGACGCCCAGGGCGCGGGTTCGGGTGGCGGCCAGTTCGAGGGCCAGCGGAATCCCGTCGAGCGCGCGGCAGACCGTGGCGACTGCGTCGGCGTTGTCCTGGTTCAAGGTGAACTCAGGCGTGGCGGCCGTTGCCCGTGCTACGAACAGTTGCACGGCACCGGATCGGCGAACGGCTTCGATCGGCGCGCCGGGGGCAGGTGGTTCGAGTGGTGCGACCGGCCATAACAGCTCCCCGTCCACCTCGAGCGGCTGCCTGCTGGTCGCCAGGATGCGCAGCTCTGGCGCGGCCGACAGAAGCCGGTCGGTGAGCTCGGCGACGGGCTCGATCACGTGCTCGCAGTTGTCGAGGACCAGGAGAAGCCTTCTCGCTCGCAGCGCGGCAGCGAGGTGTTCGATCGAGGTGGCCGGCTTCGTCGCGGGGAGCGGGATCGTGGTGGGGTCCGCCCGGATGCCGAGGACCGTGGTCACCAGGTCCACGAGGGCGCTGAGTGAACTGGGCCTGCCCGAGCGGGTGCTGTGGTCCAGTTCGGCCAGTTCGGCCAGCCAGACGCCGTCGGGGAAGGTGCCGGCCAGTTGCGTGGCGACCTCCACCGCCAGCCGGGTCTTGCCGACACCACCAGGACCGGTCAGGGTCACCAGCCGGGCGGCGGTGACCTGCGAACGTACGTCGGTGACCGCGTCCGCCCTGCCGACCAGTGCGGTCAGGGCGGTGGGCAGGTTGGTGCGAGGCGCCGGAGTGGTCGGTGCCGCACCGAGGTGGGGCGCTCGCTCCAGAATCGCTTGATGCAGGGCGGCGAGTTCGGGACCGGGATCCAGCCCCAGGTCCTCGGCCAGCCGATGACGCAGAGTGCCGTAGCTGGTGAGTGCGTCATTCTGCCGGCCGGCGCGGTACAGCGCCCGCATGTGGACGGCGCGGAGGCGTTCTCTCAGCGGGTGACGGCCGACCAATTCGCTCAGCTCGACGGCCAGATCGGCTGGATCCTCCCACGCCAGCCTCGCCTCGGTCCGTTCCTCCACGGCGAGAAGCCGCTGTTCCTCCAGTCGTTGCACGGTGGGTCCGGCGAACTCCGCGTCGCGGAAGTCGGCGAACGCCGGACCTCGCCACAGCTCCAGCGCCTCCGACAGCAGCCGGGCCTTCGCGACCGGTTCGCCGGTGGCTCTTGCCTGCGAGATCAGGGCCCGGAACCGGCCGGTGTCGACCATCTCCGGATCGACGCGCAGCAGATATCCGGGTGGCTGCGACACCACCAGGTCCCGCCCGCCTGGTTCGGCGTCTTCCAAAGCCTTCCGAAGCTGCCAGACCCGCGTTTGCAAGGTCTTCAGCGGATTGAGCGGAAGCTGCCCGCCCCACAGATCGTCGATGAGCCGGTCGGCTGACACGGGCCTTCCCTGGTTGATCAGCAGAACGGCGAGTAGCGCGCGGACTTTCGACTCCTTGACGGTGACCGGAGACCCTCCCGTCGTCCACACCGCCAGCGGACCCAGCACCCCGAAACGCACGGCACAACGGTAACCGGCGGACGACCGGGCCGGACCGCGCAGGCCCAGCCTAGGCGCGACCTAGACCAGACCTGGTGCGGCCGGCCGCACGGTGGTGTCGGTACTGATGTGAAGGAGTTCGCGTGAACGAACGGAAAGAACCCATCCCGGTGACGGTCGTCGGCCTCGGCGCGATGGGCATGGCACTGGCCTCGGCGTTCCTGGCGGCCGGCCATCCCACGACCGTCTGGAACCGGTCAGCCGGCAAGGCCGACGACCTCGTCGCCGCCGGCGCGGCACGCGCGGCCACGATCACCGAGGCGCTCACCGCGAGCCCGCTGGTGATCACCTGTCTGCTGGATTACCCGGTCCTGCACCAGGTCCTCGACCCGTCGGGAGGTGCCCTGGCCGGCCGGACACTGGTGAACCTCACCAACGGCACACCGGAGCAGGCTCGCGAAACCGCCACCTGGGCGGCAAGACACGACGTCGGCTACCTCGACGGCGGCATCATGGCCGTGCCCGCGATGATCGGCCGACCGGAGGCCCTCGTCCTGTACAGCGGCTCACAGGCTGCCTTCAACCAGCACGAGCAGACGCTGAACCGGATGGGGGGCAGCAGGTACGTCGGCGCGGATCCGGGTTCGGCGTCCCTCTACGACCTGGCTCTGCTCAGCGCGATGTACGGACAGTTCGCCGGTGCTCGCCACGCGCTCGCCCTCGTCGGGACGGAGAACGCCGACCTGCCGGAGTTCACCTCGTCCCTGCTGATCCCCTGGCTCACCGCGACGATGATCGGGTTGCCCGTCCTCGCCCAGCAGGACACGGCCCAGGACTCCGATTCCCCGTCCGGCATGCAAGCGGTGGCGATCGCCAACATCGTTGACGCCAGCAACGCCCAGGGAGTCGACGGCGATCTGCTTTCCCACCTGCTCATCCCCATGAGGGACCTCATCGGCCGCCGGGCCGCGGGCCGCTCACTCGACGACCTCGTCGACCTGATCAACCGCCCGGAACAAGGAAAGTGACGAAACACGTGAACAACCACTCGGACAAGAAAGCCGTCGTCGCCGGCGGGACTCACGGCATGGGACTCGCGGTCGTCAAAGCCCTCCTCGACGGAGGCGCGGAGGTTCTGCTGACCGGCCGCAACGAGAAGTCCATCGAAACGGTTCGGACCGAACTCGCCGGCCGGCCGGCGCACATCGTCCGCTCCGACGCCACGAGCATGGCCGACATCCGCGCCCTCGGCGGAGACGTCGAGAACAAGCTCGGCCGCATCGACTTCCTCTTCGTCAACATCGGGCACGCCAGGCTCGAACCGTTCGATCAGGTGACCGAGGCCTCCTACGACCAAAGCTTCGACACCAACACCAAGGGAGCGTTCTTCACCGCCCAGCGCCTGGCCCCGCTCATCCGAGACGGCGGCTCGATCGTCTTCACCACGTCCATCGCCGACGAGGGCGGAACCGACGCCCTGACCGTCTACTCCGGAGCGAAAGCCGCTGTCCGGGCCATCGCCAAGGGCATCGCGAGCGCGCTGCTGCCCCGGGGAATCCGGGTGAACGTGATCAGCCCCGGCTTCATCGACACCCCGACCATGGGGATCACCGGAATGACCCACGAGGACCGTGACGCCTTCATGGCGATGGGTGACCAGGTGACCCCCATGAAGCGACACGGCACGGTCGAGGAGATCGCCGCGGCGGTGCTGTTCCTCGCCTTCGACGCCACCTTCACCACCGGTGCCAGGCTTACCGTCGATGGCGGCATCGGCCAAGGAATCGCCGCACCACAGTAGATTCCGACGACCTGACTCCTTATTCGGCGGTGCGGAGTTCGTCGTTCTGGCGCTGGGCTTCGTGGAGCTGGTCTTCGAGGGAGACGATGCGGCACGCGGCGTCGACAGCCGTGCCTTGATCGACCAGTTCCCGTACGCGGGCGGCGATGCGCAGCTGGTGCCGGGAGTAGCGGCGGTGCCCGCCTGCCGAGCGCTGGGGTGTGATCAGCCCGGCTTCGTCGAGGCTGCGCAAGAAGTTCTGGGTGGCGCCCAGCATGTCCGCGGCGCGGCCCATCGTGTAGGCGGGGTAGTGGTCGTCGTCGAACTTGTCGGCACCACCGGAAACGGTGGCCGGGGTCTCGCGTTGGTCAGGAATCATTCCACCTCCACATCACAAGGGACCCCGGGCGCCACGTGCGGCGCCCGGGGTCCCAGGGTCGGGTTTCACCATTGTCTACCGACCGTGAGGCCGGTGGTGTGCATCCGCGGTGTCCGTCCGAGAGGCGGACGATGCGGAGATCGCTGATTCGTAACCGAGAACCACCTTCCAATCCGATGGGCCTGCGGTACCCGCGCGGCATTACTGCCCAGCCGCCGCGGGCGATCCAATGATGGTCCCTGTCCCTTCTTTCCTGTGTTTCTCTCTTACCGGGTACTGCAACTTCGCACTGCGTTCACTGCAACTGCACTGTTCCGCCGGGATCGGCCTTGCTGTTCACGTGTTCACATCCCGATCCCGGTACTTCTCCGGTCACCAGCCGAAACCTGTTCACTGATCGGCTTCGTCCTGCCTGACCGTCTTGTCTCACTCCGCGGGCAGTTCCGTTATCTCCCGCGCCTGCTTGACGTTGTCTCTCTCGGTACGAGAAGAACACTACACCCACCCGAAGTTGAATGTCTACCTTCGCCAGCATAGATTTTCTGCTGCCTGGGTGTGAAGAATCCCCGGCGCGACAGATCCGCAGGTCGATGCGGGGACGGCGACGAACGACATCACTCGAAAGGGCAAGCGGGATGACCGACTCGACCGCACGGCAGGACCCGTTCGGCCTGACCGGGGTGCGCGACCACGAGGAGTACGTCGCCGCCCTCAAGCGCTTGGCCGAGCAGGGCCGCCGCGAACGCTGCGTCGCGCTGCTGTCGGAGACCGAGGCCCACGTCGTCGCGGAACTGCTGGGCCAGTACGCCCTCCACAACCCCGCCGGACAACTCAACCAGCTCGCCGCCACACTCGCGGCACGGCTCTACAGCCGCCTCGGCGCCTGAACGCGACTCAGAACGGCCAGTCCGCGTTCCGCCCCGCTTCGAGGAGCGGGATCATCGTGAAAGCGGCGTCCGTGAGGCCGCCGAAGGTGTGCCGGTTACCCCGCCCGGACGTCGAGTGGCCGCGCTCGTAGCCCGCGAGGTTCCACGTGTACAACGCAGTGTCCTTCGGCACGGCCTGGCCGACGTTGCCGGACGAGTGCTGTTCGTCGGTCAGGATCACCACCCGGTCGTGGTGGCCGGGACGCAGGTGACGCTGGATCGCGCCGACGGTGTCGGTGCCCGCGCCGATGAAGTAGCCGCCGTTCTTCCATCGGTCGAGCCCACGCAGCAGCGACTCGCCGGCGGGCACGTCGAAGGACTTCGAGCCGGTGCCGCCGTAGTAGCCGTTCGAGAACGACACGACGTCCGCCGTCTCGCAGCGGGCGCCGAGCGCGATCCCGAAGATCGCGGCCGCGTCCCAGCGCATCAGCGTGCCGTCCTTGCTGAAACCCGCGTTCATCGAACCCGAGGTGTCGACGAAGATCAGCGTCCGCCCGGCGAGCCGCGGCACGTTCGCCAGCGACTGGGCGATCGCCTTTTCCAGCGCGTACGACCAGCGAAGCGACGGCGCCGCCCGGTACGCGGAGAGGAACCTCATCGGGAACTGCCGCGACTTCGCGACCTGGTCCGGATCGGCCAATCGCGCCGCGACCCCTTCGGCGACCTCGTCGGACACACCGGCCTCGTCGAAGTTCCGGAGGTTCCGAAGCAGCGCCATGTAGCCCATGGAAGGGATCACGGCTTCCCAAGCGCGCGCGTCCATCGGGCCCTGCAGCCAGCCCGCCAGGGACTCCCACGTCATACCGGCCCGCCGGAGGACGGACCGCGCGGTGTCGAGTTCGGGGCGGCTGAAGAGAGCGCGCCGCTTCTCCTTGTCCCACGCCATGAGCTCCGCGCGGGCGCCGAGGACCTCCAGTTCGGCGGGGATCTCGCGGCCGGGGTTGAACCGGACGTCGACGATGTGCTCGAACAGGGCGTCCTGCACCGGGTCCTTCGGGTCCGGGTGGGCCAGGCCGAGGACGTCCGCGAACCGGAAGGCGCGGGCGCCGGAGTCCCACTTGAGGAACGACTTCTCGTCGAAGAGCCGGACGGCCGCGTCCGCGATGCCACGCTTGAGCGGCTTCGGGATCCTCTTGCCGTACAGGGAGGTCCAGTACGCGAGCAGTTCGCCGGGTTCGTCGGCGCGCTGGAGCACCGAGCCGACGACGGCGCGGTTGGCGACGGGGGCGACATACGACGGGTCACCGGCGAGCCGGGCGCGGACGTATTCGGCGGCGCCGACGATCGCGGCGGTCCGCATGTTCGCCTCCGAGCGGAGCCAGCGCAGGAACCGCGCGGTCCACTCGGGGTCGGCCAGTGCCGTCTCCCGGACGAGGTCCGCGTACCGCGCGTCGCGCTGGTCGCCGGTCTCGTAGAAGGTGTTCTCGCCGACCATGTTGGTGACGGCGAGCAGGAACAGCTCGGACTTGGTGTCCCGCGCGTAGCCGTCTCCGCCTTGGTGGGTGACGCCGCCGGGGCGCCGCTCACCGACGATCGGTGAGCTCGTGGCCGGCCGTGTACCGGTGGTGTTGAACTTCGACACCCTCGACTCTCGTTTCGTTCGAGGGAAGCCGCGATTCCGGATGAGGCCCGAGAAAAAGTCGGTGACGGTGGTGGTCCAATGCTCTACCGACTGAGCTACCGGCGGGATGACCGCCGGGCGGGGCTCGAACCCGCGACCCTTGGATAAAGGAAGTAACCGTCGCCTGCGCACCGGGCACATCCGGAATTGTGGCTCCCGAGAAATTGTCGGTAACGGTGCCTGTGAAAGAGGAAGTAACCGTTACCCGCGCACCGGGAGTGCTCGCTCAACCTAACAGAGCGCTCATGTGCCCGTCTCCGGATTTACCGGCCCGCCGTCTCAGAAGCGGGGAAGCTCCAGCAGGTTGTTCTTCCAGATCCCGTCCGCGCGCGTGCGGAGGAATTTCGGGCCGAAGGTCGGCTTGATGATCTCCACGGCCACCCGGTGGATCCCCTCGTCCACGTAGGCCTTCCCGTCGTCGTCCTCGAGCCACGCCACGATCGCCGAAACGAAACTCTCGCCGGTCTCGCCGCTGCCGGGGTTGACCCAGCGCAGCTTCGTGATGCTTTCGTGGAACTTCCCACCTTCGAGCCGTGCTGCGATGATCTTGATGGCCATGGTGCTACCTCTTCGGCTGGGTGCCCTCGAAGCGAACAGGGGTAAAGCGGTACTCGCCACCTGCCCGCACCCCGTTACGCCGTCCGGTCGCCGTGCCCCGAACGTTACGAGTTCGAGGGCGGGGTGTCGTTCTGAGTCAGATGACGCAGACCGCGCGCGTAGCGCCATGTCACCGTCCTCACGCCGCCGGGAACACCGGACGGCGGAAAGGGGAACGGACATGTGCGCTGCCCACAAGACATCGGCCCTGGCGGGAGTCGCACTGGCGGCGGCGGTCCTGAGCGGCTGCGCGCCGGATCCGGCGCCGGCGGCCCAGGAGGCGGCGCCTTCGCAGTCTGCGGCGGTGGCCTGGATGAACGGCTTCTGCGGCGCGGTCAAGGACTTCATCGACGGCAACAACAAGATGTCGTCGGCGAGCGGTGAGACCCTGGAGGCCGTCAAGAAGAGCACGAGCGACCAGCTCGGGCATTACGCCGCGATCCTGGCCGAGACGGTCGACGGCCTCGGCGCGCTGCCCGCCGCTCCGGTTCCGGCCGGAGACGCGGCGAAGCGGGAGTTCCTCGCGAAGTACACCTCGGCGCGCGACAAGACCGTGAAAGCGAAGGCGGCTCTGGACGCTGCGGGTGCGAACGACACCGCGGCGCAAAGCCGTGCCGTGGAAGGGCTCCTCGCCGCTCAGAAGGACACGCACGGCGCGCTCGACCCGGTCGCGGCCGTCCTGGGCGCACCGGAGCTGAAGACGGCCGCGGCGAGCGCGGAACGCTGCCGCCCTTGAGTCGTGCCGCCACCTTCACTCTTCGGCGAGGATCTTCCGCAACCGCGTCAAAGCGCGGTGCTGCGCCACCCGCACGGCTCCGGCCGTCGAGCCGACCACGGCGGCGGTCTCCTCCGCGGACAGGCCCACGACGATCCGCAACACGACGATCTCCCGCTGCTTGTCCGGCAGGATCCGCAGCAGTTCACCCATCCGGTCGCTCAATTCGTTGTGCAGCGCCCGCTGTTCCGGGCCCACGGATTCCGAGATCCCGTCGGGGACTTCGGCGACGGGCTCCGTGCGGTTGCGGGCGGCGGCACGGCGGGCGTCGGCGACCTTGTGCTGGGCGATGCCGTAGACGAAGGCGAGGAACGGCCGCCCCCGTTCGCGATAGGTCGGCAGCGCGCGCAGGATCGCCACGCAGACCTCCTGCGCGACGTCGTCCGCCGAGGCGTACGTCCGTTCCTGTCTGCCGATCCGTGACCGGCAGTACCTGATCACGAGCGGCCGCACGGTGGTCAGCAGCTGGTTCAGCGCGCGCGGGTCGCCTTTCCCGGCGGCCGCGACGGGTTCGTCGAGGGTGTACCACTGCGACGGCGTCACCTGTTCGGGTTCCGACTCCGCCGGGGTTCCGGGGGCGACCAGGGCGAGTTCCCGGACCATCGCGCGGTTCTTGATCCGGGCGAGGGTGTCTTCGGCGTCGAGTCCCATCCGCAGGGCGTCGAGGAAGGCGCCGTTGGCGCCGTCCAGCCGGTCGGCGAACCCGGGATCGTGCTCCGCCAGCCGGCCCCGCGCGTGGCGCAGGGTCGCGCCGACCGCCTCGCCGGCGATCCCGAGCACCCCGGCGATCTCCCGCGCCGAATAGCCGTCCATCGTCCAGGCCATGGCCAGTTGCTGGCGTTTCGGCAGGCTCCCCAGCATCGTCAGGACGGCCGACGCCTCGTCGGCGAGAGCGGTGAGCTTGTCTTCCCGGCCGGCGTCGGCGGAGGCCCAATCGGCCCGGACCGCGGTCTGCTCCTTCGCCCGGCGAAGCCCGACGCGGCGGACCCACGCCTCCGGCTGGGTGATGCCCTGCCAGTCTTCGTAGGCGTTGAGCATCGCCTCCGCGGCCGCGTCGCGCGCCGGGTCCAGCGCGAAGCCCGCCTTGCACAGAAAGCCGGTGAGCAGCGGAAATTCGGCGTGGAAGAACTCGTCGAACCCTTCGTGGCCCATCACCCGCACTCACCGCTCTCAGCCGCCTGACGCGAATGCCCTCACAGGACAGGTGCAGTGAGCGGGCCGCTGAGTGTAACGATTCGGTCAAGGTGATGTTTGCGGTGCGTACGAGGACGGATACCCGGAAGTCGTTTGACGGGGAAGGGAAAATCGGAAAAAAGGAGGTGATAGGAAAATGGAAATGAGGATGGCGGGTGACCTGAGTGAGGCCGCTTGCCGCGGTGAGGATCCCGAACTGTTCTTCCCGGTCACCGAAACCGGCCCCGGCGCACGTCAAGCGGCCAGGGCGAAGGCCGTCTGCGCGCGGTGCCCGGTCGTATCGGCCTGTCTGGCCTATGCCGTGGACAACGGATTGGCCCACGGCGTTTTCGGCGGGCTGACCGGCAGCGAACGACGCCACTTGATTCGCGTCGGCAACGCTGCCTGAAACCACGTGCTCGCGTTCATCGAATTTCCACCGTGTTCTTCGTGCGCGCGAAAAGAGGGGCCCGGTTCCGCGAACCGGGCCCCTCCGTCGTGGCGATCAGGCGGCGGCGGTCTCCTCGGCCAGCCGCTCGTTGCCCGACTGGGTCTTGAGCGGCTTGTGCTTGAGGAAGGCGACGGCGACGATCACCAGCAGCGCGATCGGCGCGCTGATCAGGAACAACTCGCTGGTCGCCTCCCCGTAGGCCTCGCGGACGACGTTCGCGACCGGTTCGGGCAGCGTGGCGATGTTCGGCACCGCGCCGCCTTCGCCACCGCCGGGCAGCGGCCCGAGCTTTTCGCTCATCAGCGCGAGGACCCGGTTCGCGAGCACCGCGCCCAGCGCGCTCACCCCGATCGAGCCGCCGAGGCTGCGGAAGAACGACAGGGTCGACGTCGCCGTGCCGAGGTCGTGCGCCTCGACGTCGTTCTGCGACACCAGGACCAGGTTCTGCATCAGCATGCCGACGCCGACACCCAGCAGCACCATGTACGCGCCCAGGACGACCAGGTTCGTCTTCGCGTCGATGGTGCCCAGCAGCGCCAGGCCCGCGGTCATCAGCGCCGCGCCGAGCAGCAGGTGGCTCTTCCACTTGCCGGTGCGGCTGATCAGCTGACCCGAGACCGTGGACGACACGAGGATGCCGAAGATCATCGGCAGGCTCAGCAATCCGGCCACCGTCGGCGACTTGCCGAGCGACAGCTGGAAGTACTGCGACAGGAACACCGTCCCGCCGAACATCGCCACACCGACGAGGAAGCTCGCGAGGGTGGTGAGGGTGACCGTGTGATTGCGGAACAGGGTCAGCGGGAGGATCGGCTCGGCCACCTTCGACTCGACGTAGACGGCGAGGGCGAGGATGACCACGCCCGCGGTCACCAGGCCGACCGTCCACCACGAGCCCCACGCGAACTGGTGCCCGGCCAGCGACGACCAGACCAGCAGCGTCGAGACACCGGCCATGATCAGGAACGCGCCGAGGTAGTCGACCTTCACGTCACGCCGGATCGTCGGCAGGTTCAGCGTGCGCTGCAGCAGCAGGATCGCTGCGATCGCGAACGGGACCCCGAGGAAGAAGCACCAGCGCCAGCCGAGCCACGACGTGTCCACCATGACCCCGCCGATCAGCGGGCCCGCGATGGTCCCGACGGCGAACACGGCACCGAAGATCCCCGAGTACTTCCCGAGCTCACGCGGCGACACGATGGCCGCCATGATCACCTGCGCGAGCGCGGTGAGCCCGCCCGCGCCGATGCCCTGGGCGACCCGGCTGCCGATCAGGAGCTCGATGTTGCCGGCGAACCCGGCGACCAGCGAACCGACCACGAACAATCCGAGCGAGAGCTGGATCAGCAGCTTCTTGTTGTACAGATCGGAAAGCTTGCCCCAGAGCGGCACCGTCGCGGTCATCGCGAGCAGTTCGGTGGTGACCACCCAGGTGTAGGAGGCCTGCGAGCCGCCGAGTTCGGAGACGATACGGGGCAACGCGTTCGCGACCACGGTCGAGGCGAGGATGGCGACGAACATGCCCATCATCAGCCCCGACATCGCTTCGAGGACCTGTTTGCGGCCCATCGAGCCCGCCGGGGCCTCCGGTTCTCGTGGTTCGGTCGTGGATACGGACATGGTGGTCCCCCTTCGTGTTCCTGTGGTGCCGGGCGCGTCAGCGCGCGCGGCCGCCGGGCTCGGGGAGCCCGGCGAGAAGCAGTTCGACGGCGTCGTCCAGCAGGTCGAGCGCGGACATCCGGCCGTCGTGCTGGTACCAGAGCATCAGCACGGCGTTGACCGCGCCGCCGAGCGTGGACAGCAGCAGCGTCGGGTACAGCTCGGCCTTGGGATCCACGCCCGTGCGGCGGGCGATCGCCTCGATCAGCGGCGCGATGGTGTCGTGGTTCATGGCCACCGCGCGCGAATGCAGGGTGGCGTTCTCCTGGATGGCCTTCATCCGGCCGAGCCACTCTTCGCGGTTCTCGTCGACTTGGGCGAAGTCTTCCTTCAGCGCGTCCACGAAAGCGCGGGGCGTGCTGACTTCCTTCGGCGTGGCAAGGAACTTCTCGATGGTGCGCTGGGTCCGCTCGGCGGTGTCGGCGTACGCGATGACGACAGCGTCCTCTTTGGACGCGAAGTAGTTGAAGAACGTGCGCGGGGAAACCCCCGCCGCCGCGCTGATGTCCTCGACCGTCACCTGGTCCAGGCCGCGTTCGGCGACGAGCCGGACGGCGGTGGTCGCCAGCGCGCGGTGGGTTTCCAGCCGTTTGCGCTCGCGGAGACCTTTGACGGGTTCGGGCATGGGCACCACGATACGCGCAAAGATGCAGATACTGCAAAATTGCAGTTTGTGAACCGTGCCACCGCCGACCGGCGCCGGGCCGGATGGCAGACTGCGTCGGGTGAGCGGAACGGTGCTGGTACTGGGCGGACGCAGCGAGATCGGCCTCGCGGTCGCGGAACGGCTCGCCAAGGGCGGGGCGCGCCGGATCGTGCTGGCCGCGCGACGGAGCGCGGACCTCGGCGCGGAGTCCGAGCGGCTGCTGGCCGCGGGCGCGGAGACCGTCGACGCCGTCGAGTTCGACGCCGACGACCTCGCCGGGCACGGTCCGCTCCTGGAGAAGGTCGTCGCGGAGCATGGGCCGCTCGACGTCGTCGTCACCGCGTTCGGGATCCTCGGCGACCAAGCGCGGGCGGAAGCGGACGCCGGACACGCCGTCGCGATCGTCCACACCGACTATGTGGCACATGTGAGTGTGCTGACGCATGTGGCCAATGTGCTTCGTGAGCAAGGAAACGGCAGCCTCGTGGTCTTCTCCTCGGTCGCCGGGGTGCGGGTCCGGCGGGCGAACTACGTCTACGGATCGGCGAAGGCGGGCCTTGACGGTTTCGCGAGCGGGCTGGCCGACGCCCTGCACGGCACCGGGGTGCGGCTGCTGCTCGTCCGGCCCGGGTTCGTGATCGGCCGGATGACCGAGGGCATGTCGCCGGCCCCGTTCTCCAGCACTCCCGATCAGGTCGCCGACGCGACGGTCGCCGCGCTCCGGAAGGGCCGGGTAACGGTGTGGGTGCCGGGACTCCTGAGGCCGATGTTCGCGGTGATGCGCGTGGTGCCACGCGCGATCTGGCGCCGGATGCCCCGCTAGGGAAGCGCTGCGTGGTCGGTCCGGCGCTCGGTGTCGCGACCGGCTGTCTGCTTGATCACTTCGAATGGTCCGAACGGGCTTTAAGACCCGGTTATGACACGTTTCTCAGGTAATTCCCAGCTAACGCGGTGATCCTCGAATCCGGGGGATCATTCACGGAAGCGGGGAGAAGGTCGTGCTGCTCACGTCGCGAGGACGGCGGATCGGCGGCCGCGTCGCACTGGGCCTGGTGTCGACGGCCGTACTGGGGGTCACGGGTTTCGCGTGGACGCAGTTGAGCCGTTTGGACGAAGGGATCGTCACGGCCGATGTGATCGCCCCCTCCGCGCAGGTGCCCGACGGCCCGGCGGGCGAACCGCTGAAGGTGGCGCAGAACATCCTGCTCGTCGGAATCGACTCCCGGACCGACACCAACGGGAACCCGTTGCCGCAGAACGTCCTCGACGCGTTGCACGCCGGAAGCGGCGACGACGGCGGCGACACCACCGACACCATGATCGTGGTCCACATCCCGGCGGGCGGCACGGGTGCCACGGCCATCTCCATCCCACGTGATTCCTATGTGGACATCGCGGGCGGGTTCGGCAAGCACAAGATCAATTCGGCGTACAGCCGCGGCAAGAACGCCGCGATGAACACGCTGCGCGCCCAAGGGCTGTCCGGCCCGCAGCTCGAGGTCAAGGCCAACGAGGCGGGCGCCAAACTCACGATCCAGACGATCGAGCAGTTCACGGGCTTGTCCATCAACCACTACGCCGCCGTCAACCTCGCCGGGTTCTCCGCGCTGAGCGAAGCCGTCGGCGGTGTCGAGGTCTGCCTCAACAACCCCGTGCAGGACAAGTTCTCCGGCGCGTCGTTCCCCGCGGGCAAGCAGTTGCTTTCGGGCCCGCAGGCGCTGGCCTTCGTGCGGCAGCGGCACGGCCTGCCCAGCGATCTGGACCGCATCGCGCGGCAGCAGGCGTTCCTGTCGAGCATGGCCAAGACCGTCCTCGACGCCGGGACCTTCACCGACCCCACCAGGCTGAGCTCCCTGATCGGCGCGATCCAGGGCTCGGTCGTGCTCGATCGCGGCTGGGACGTGCTCAGCTTCGCGCAGCAGCTGCGGGGGATGAGCTCGGGAGCGCTGAAGTTCCAGACGATCCCGGTGCAGAGCCTCTCCCTGCCGACGCCGTCCGACGGCGACGCGGTGAAGGTCGATCCGGCCGAGGTGAAGGCGTTCGTGAAGTCCGCGCTGAACGCGACGACCGTCGCCGCGGTGGGGGACCCGACGGGCGGGATCGGGATCAAGCCGGTGGCGGCCACTTCTTCGATCGCCGCGCCGCCTTCGTCGTCGAAGTCTTCCGTGCCGCCCGCGATGGCCGGCTGCGTGAACTGAGGCTCGACGACCGGGGACGGTTCCGGTGTGGGCATGGCGAGGGGCCCGTCGCCGGTAGGTCGTCGGCTGCCAAGCGGTCGCCCCCTTGGTGATGGGTCTTCCTTGAGTGGAGGTCTTCGGCGTCGAGGAAGTGGACGAGTCCGGAGGATCTCGGCTCGGTCGTTCGATCGTGACCGGACCGTTGGCGATGGACTGTGTGGCTTTTGGGGCGTTGGATGTCCCGAAACCCACACGGTCACCGACTGCGGGCATGCCGAGGGGCCCGTCGCCAGGCGGCTAACGGGCTCCTCGGGCCTAGACGTGATGCAGGGTGTTGCGCCGGGGTTGTCGGAGCGGATCTCGGTATTGGGGTGGGATGAACTCTGGTAACCCGTCGGCGGCCGTGCGTACTTTCCAGTCGCCGTGGTGGATCAGCCGGTGGTGGAAGCCGCAGAGCAGCACGAGATTCCGGAGATCCGTCGGGCCGCCGTCTGCCCAGTGGTGAATGTGGTGGGCGTGGCAGTTCTTGGGTTTCCGATGGCAGCCGGGGAAGGCGCAGCCGCCGTCGCGGATGTTCAGTGCGCGTCTCTGGCCGGGGGTGACGAACCGCCTCAGGCGTCCCATATCCAGCGGTTCACCCGAGCCGCTCATCACGACCGGCAACATCAAGCAATCGCAGGCCGCGAGCCGGGCTTCGCGGGCGGTCATCGTGCTGACAAAGTCCAGGCAGGCGGTCCCAAGACCGGACTTCAGTTCCTCAAGTCCGATCGTGACATGGACGAGGGTCCGGTAGCCGCTGGTGCCGGGCTGGTCCGGGCAGGCGATCGCCATATCCAGAAGCTCAGCCCAGGCGTCCCCCATGCGCTCGCACTTCATCCGCAGATCCGCCTGGCCGAACTCGTCGACGGGGCGGGGCTGGGCGTGCGCTTCCAACGCGGCGGCGGTCCGGGCACCGGTCTCATCGTCGAGCAGGCCGGTCAGCTTCCAGAAGCCGTCTTTGCGGCGCTCCAGAGTCATTTCCCGGCGCGGCTCTTTGGGTTCAGGGTCTTTGGGTTCGTTGCCGTCGGGGTTGAGCCAGACCAGCAGTTTCGTCTCAGCCTCGGAGAGCTGGCGGGGACCGGCGTTCGGGGCAAGCTCGGCCAGGATCTTCTCCGCACTGGCCCGATCCTCAGCGGAGGTGTCGGCAGGGAGCCGTTTCAAGATCTCCAGGATCTGGTCGATCCGCTCGTCACCGACCAGTCCCTGAGCGGCGACCGCGGCGGTGGCGGGAGCGACAGGCGGGACCTCGGTGCCGTCCAAGGCTCGGGTGGGGTTCAGGGCGAGGGCCCGCTTCACCACCGCACCCGCCTCACCGCGCGACAGCCCGGCCATCTCCGCGAACCAGCTGGCCGTACTGCCATGCCCGTATAAGTCTTTGACGCCACGATTCTCGATCTCCGCCAGAAACTGCTCCAATCCGGCAGTGGCCATGCGAATCACCTGCAAGAACTGCTGCACGCCATGGGCAAGCTCCAGCTTGCCGGCACGCCACAGCTCCTGCGGCAGTTCGGGGAGGAAGGTCTCGGACACGACTCCATAATACTCCTCGAAATCGAACACGTGTTCGTAATTTTAAGCAACAAACGAGATGTGTGAACAACACTGAAGGGTGATTGGTCTCAGAACGGCGACTACCCTGAAGAAGCCGGCCAAGATTCTTTTGAACCGCATCGCGCCGCCGTCCGTGTCCCTGGAGCCGGGGAAGTCACGGACACGGGATGGTGTGATGAAGCGCTGGACGATTCTGGTGAGCCTTTCCCTCTGCCTCACCGGTTGTGCCGCGACGGTAGGGGGAGCGGCACAACCGGTGGACTCGACCCGCGTCGCGGGGCTCGAGATCACCGACGGCCCCAGCGGTCTCAAACCCGGCGTGCTCGACGCCGGTCTCCCGGTCGTCGGCGGTGACGGTGGCGAGATCGACCGGCTCGCGGCCAACGCCGTCGCCGACGTCCAGCGGTATTGGCGCGAGCATCTGCCCGCGACCTTCAAACGTGACTTCCGGCCGCTGGCCACCCTCGTCTCCTACGACTCGGGTGGCCGCGGCCGCGAGGTCTGCGGCACCTCGACCGCCGGGCTGGTGAACGCCTTCTATTGCTCGGGGGAAGACGTCGTCGCGTGGGACCGCGGCGAGTTGTTGCCGATGCTCAACGATTCCCTCGGCCCGGCGGCGGTGATGACCGTGCTCGCCCACGAGATCGGCCACGCCGTCCAGTTCCGGCTGGGCCTGCCGGGCACGGCGCCGTCGATCGTCAAGGAGCAGCAGGCCGACTGCTACACCGGGGCGTACCTCCGCTGGGTCGCCGAGGGCAGGTCGCCCATGTTCCAGGTTTCCACCGGCCGCGGGCTCAACGAGGTGCTCACCGCCCTTTTCCAGATCCGGGACTCGGCGGGGGTCGCCTTCGACGACGACGGGGCGCACGGCAACGCGTTCGACCGGGTTTCCGCGTTCCAGTTCGGGTTCACCGACGGACCCGCGCGGTGCGCGAAGATCGACGTGCGGGAAATCGAAGGCCGGAGCACACAGGGCGGATTCGGTTCGGCCGCGGCGAACGTCCGCCTCGACGACAGGCAGGCCCTGGCCGACCTCACCACCAGTCTGCGGCAGGCCTTCCGGCTCGCGGCCACCCCGCCGACGCTCACCACCGGAGCGGCCTGCGGCGTGACGGCTGAGGACGCGCTCGCGTCGTACTGCTCGGAGTCCAACCAGATCAACCTCGACCTCGACGGTCTCGTCCGCATCGGGACCCCGCCGCGCAGGGGGCGGCAGGGCGGCATCGGTGACTTCGCCGCGTTCGCCGAGGTCGCGTCGCGCTACACGCTCGCGGTCCAGCAGGAAGGCGGGTTCCGGCTCGACGGTCCGGTGGCCGCGCAGCGCACCGCGTGCCTCACCGGTTTCTGGGCGTCGACCCTCACGGACGGCGGCGCGCTCACGTTGTCGCCGGGCGACCTCGACGAGGCGATCGCCGAGATGCTGACCCGGAACAGCCTGATCGCCGCGGATGTCCGGGGCCGGACGCTTCCGGCGGGTTTCGCGAGAGTCGCCGCCTTCCGTGACGGTTTCTCCTCCGGCGCCCAGGACATCTGCGGCAAGAAGTACCGCGCGTGAAGGCCCCCTTCCCTCGGCTCAGCCGAGGGAAGGGGGCCTTCACGCGCAAAGCGCCGCTCAGACGAAGGCGCTCTGGCCGGTGATCGCCTTCCCGACGATCAGTGTGTTCATCTCCCGCGTGCCTTCGAACGAGTAGATCGCCTCGGCGTCGGTGAAGAACCGCATGATGTCGTTGTCCAGCACGATCCCGTTGCCGCCGAAGATCTCGCGGCCCCAGGCGACGACCTCCCGCATCCGCGAGGTCACGAACGCCTTCGCCAGCGACGAGTGCTCGTCCTTGAAGATCCCGGCGTCCTGCAGCCGCGCCAGTTGCACCAGCATGCCCCACGACGCGGTGATGTTGCCGAGGCTCTTCACCAGCAGGTCCTGCACCAGCTGGAACCGCGCGATCGGACGGCCGAACTGCTCGCGTTCCTTGGCGTAGTCCAGCGCGAGTTCGTAGGCGCCGATCATCACGCCCAGCGCCTGCCAGGCCACGCCGCCCCGCGTCGCGCGCAGGATCTCGGCGACGTCGCGGAACGAGTCGATGCCCTGCAACCGGTTCGCCTCCGGCACCCGGACGTCGGTCAGGGTGATCTCGGCGTTCTCCACGATCCGGAACGCGAATTTGTTCTCGATCTTGACCGGCACGAATCCCGGCGAGTCCTTCTCGACCACGAAACCCTTGACGTGGTTGTCTTCCTCGTCCCGGGCCCACACGACGACCAGATCGGCGAAGGTCGCGTTGCCGATCCATTTCTTGGCGCCGTTGAGGATCCAGGTGTCACCCTCGCGGCGCGCCGTGGTGCGCATGCCGCCCGCGACGTCGGAACCACCGAGCGGCTCGGTCATCGCGAAGGCGCCGATCTTGTCCATCGCCGCCATCGACGGGAGCCAGCGGTCGCGCTGCTCCTGGTCGCCGCCCGAGTAGATGCTGTACATCGCGAGTCCGTTGTGGACACCGAAGAACGTGGCCACGGACGGGTCCGTGCGGGTCATCTCCATCGCCATCATGCCGCTGAGCAGGTGGCTGGTGGCCGGAAGGTGTTCGCCGTAGCCCTCGTAGGGCAGCCCGGCTAGGCCGAGTTCGCGGAACTTGCCGACGAGTTCGTGCGGGAACTCGCCCTTGGCCCAGTACTCGTTCACCAGCGGCTTGACCTCGGTGCGCATGAAGTCACGCGTCTTGAGCAGCAGCTTGCGCTCCTCCTCCGGCAGCAGGTCCTCGTAGGCGTAGAAGTCGGCGGTCATGTCAGTTCTCCTCCCTGGCGGCACTGTCCAAAGCGGACAGCACGGCGAGCTGCTTGCGGTCGCGCGTCTCGGCGAGTTCCGAGTACGTGGAGGAGCCGTAAGCGGATTCCACGGCTTCGATGAGCCGCTCCTGTTGTTCGGGATCTTGCGAGGGCTGCCCGAGGCCCGCCCACATCTTCTTCATCGACTTGCCGATGTGCTCGGCCATGTGCCGGTAGCCGCCGGGGCCGCCGCCCAGATGCGAGCCGAGGAACGGCCCGACGGTCGACCAGCGGATACCGAGCGAGTTCGTCATCACCGCGTCCAGTTCGGACGGTGACACCACACCCTGTTCCACCAGGTAGATCGCCTCGCGGCTCAGCGCGTTCTGCAGCCGGTTGCCGACGAAGCCCGGGATCTCCTTGCGTTCCACCACCGGAGTGCGGCCGACGAACCGGTAGAACTCCACGGCCCGCTCGACCGACTCGGCACTGGTGCGCTCACCGGGCACGACCTCGACCAGCGGGATCAGGTGCGGCGGGTTGAACGGGTGTCCGATGAGGACTCGCGACGCGTCGTCCAGCTCCGCCGCGAACGCCGTCGAGGGGATCGCGGACGACGAGCTGAGCAACAACGCGTGAGAGGGTGCTTCACGGACCAACGTCGCGAACAGGTCCTTTTTGAACTCGACGTTCTCGGGACCGTTCTCCTGCACCACATCCGCGTTGCGAACGGCCTCCGCGACGTCGGCGGCGAGGTGGACGCGAGGGGCGAGGTCCGCGGCGGTCCGGCCGAGATGCGGGGCGAACGCCTCCAGGGCGCCCGCGACGGCCTCGGCGAGGTCCGGCCGCGGGTCCGAGACGTGGACCTCCATGTCGTGCGCGGCGAACAACGCCGTCCACGACAGGCCGATGGTGCCGGCGCCGATCACCGCGGCGGTGCGGAAAGTCATGACCGTGCTCCCTTCAAGTAGTCGAAGACCGGCTTGACCGGGGCGAGCGTCAGGTCGGTGAGGATGTGGCTCGCGGAAACGACCTCCAGCACCGGGAGATCGGCGAGCGGGGCCAGCACGTGCTGGAACAGTTGCAGCCGCGCCGGCCCGGTCCAGGCCTCCTTGACCACCACGTCGGTGATCTCGGTGCGGACCAGCTCGAACACCCGGGGCGAACCGTCGTAGTCCGGGATGGTCTTGAGCATGAACGTCGGCACGGTGATCTGCGCTTCGGCCTCGGCCACGTCCAGCCGGTGGTGCTTGTAGCCCATGGTCGCGGTCGCGACGCGCTGGCTGCCGTGGTCGAGGGTGCCGACGAGCGCGCCGTTCTCGGCGAACAGCTTCGGCGAGCCGATGGTCTTCGGGTAGGCGCTGATCTCGCGGCCGGACGCGGTGGCCGGGAAGTTGTCGAGGTACATCGCGTGCAGGTACTCGCCACGTTCGCCCTCGAAGCTCACCGGGATCGCTTGCCCGGACTCGGTGTACGGCCCGTAACCGCTGACGTCGCCCATCTTCATCACCTCGAACCGCACCAGCGGCTCGCCGATCTCCAGCGGCTCCGGCACGACGGCGCGCAGGGCGTCGGCGTCCGTGCGGTAGACGATGTTCAGGTACTCGCGGTTCGTGAACCGCGGCACCACCGGTGCGTACGCGGGGTTCGTGAGCGGCGTGGTCACATGCCGGAGAACGTCTTGCTGCTTCATCTCACTCTCCAGTCCACTGTGGAGCGCGGCGCTCGGCGAAGGCCTGCATTCCTTCGCGGACGTCGGCCGACTTCATCAGCGCCGGGAGCTCCGAACGCTGGGAGGCAAACGCTTGCGCGTCGGGGACGCCGTCCGCCGCGCGGACGATCTTCTTGACCAGTGCCAGCGCCAGGGGAGCGTTGGCAGCGATCTGTTCGGCCAGTTGCAGGGCGACCGCGGCGGCCTCGCCACTCGGCACGACCCGGTTCACCAGGCCCAGGCTTCCGGCACGCTCGGCGCCGATCGGTTCGCCGGTGAGCAGGAACTCCATCGCCAGGTGATGCGGGATCCGCTTCGGCAGCCGGATCACGCCGCCACCGGCGGCGATCAACCCGCGTTTCACTTCGGGGAGCCCGAACTTCGCGTCCTCGGCGGCGACGATGAGGTCGCAGCCCAGCGCCAGCTCGAACCCGCCGCCCATCGCCCAGCCTTCGACGGCCGCGATCAGGGGCTTCGACAGTTCGGCCTCGGTCAGCCCGCCGAACCCGCGGCCGGGGATCTCGGGCGATTCGCCCTTCAGCGCCGCCTTGAGATCCATGCCGGCGCTGAACGAGCCGTCCGCGCCGGTCAGGACCCCGGCCCGCAGCGCGGGATCGGCTTCCAGCAGGTCGAGTGCTTCGGCCAGGCCCGCCGCGACGGCGGCGTTGACCGCGTTGCGCGCCCGCGGCCGGTCGATCGTGATCAGCAGCGTGCCGCCGACCCGTTCCGTGCGTACTTCGTCGGTGCTCATGGTTCTTCCTCAGCGAGTGGTGGCGAGTTCACGCAGGACCTCTTCGGTGTCCTGACCCGGCAGGGGAGCCAGGCGCCGGACCGAACCGGGGGTCGCGGAGAACTTCACCGGGATGCCGATGGTGCGGATCGAGCCCTCGCTCGGGTGCTCGACGAGGTCGAGCAGGTGGCCGTCGCGGACGTACTCGTCGTCCTGCGCGTGGTCGAGTTCGAGGACGGGTGCCATCGGGATGCTGTGCTTCGCGCAGACCTCGGTCCATTCCGCGGTGGTCAGCGCCGGGGCGCATTCGGCGATCATCGCGGCCAGTGCCTCGTGGTCGGCGCCGTCGATCGCGTCGCCGTTGACCCGCGGGTCCTCGGCCAGTTCCGGCCGCCCGGCGGCGTGGAAGAAGTCGCGGAAGTTCTGCGGGTTGTACGGGATCACGCAGGCCATGCCGTCCTTGGTGTGCACCGCCTGGTGCCCGGGGTTCATCGACGGGCCGAAACCGGTCGGCCCCTCGGCGGGCTCGAAGACGTGCCCGGCGAGATGCTCGACGAGGTTGAACGCGATCAGTGTGTCCGTCATCGGGATCTCGACCCGCTGGCCCTCGCCGGTCCGGTCGCGGTGCACCAGCGCGGCGAGCACGGTGTAGGCGATGGTCAGGGAGGAGACCTTGTCGCCGATGATCGTCGGCAGGTAGACCGGCTTGCCCAGCGCGCGGTTCGCGACGTCGACCAGCCCGGACGACGCCTGCACCGTCTCGTCGTAGGCCGCGTGACCCGCGCGGTCGGAGTCGCCGCGGAAGCCCTGCGCGTGGGCGTAGACCAGGCCGGGGTTGCGCGCGGCGAGGTCGGCGTAGTTCATGCCGAGCCTGCTCAGCGCGCCGGGGCGCATGTTGGTGATCAGCACGTCGGCGGTGTCGATCAGCTTGAGCGCCTGCTCGCGTTCCTCTTCGTCCTTGAGGTTGAGGGCGACGCTGCGCTTGTTGCGGTTCACGTTGAGGTTGAGCGCGGTCATGCCCGGCGTCGTACGGAACTTGCCCACTCGCACGGTGTCGGCGGGGGACTCGATCTTGATCACGTCGGCGCCCAGGTCGCCGAGGATCTGTGCGGCGTACGGGCCCATGACGACCGTCGAGAGGTCGATCACGCGAACGCCGTCCAGTGGTCCGGTGGCGGTGTGAGTCATTTTGCTTCCCTTCGCCGTTGTTCGCTCTACCACCGAAGTTAGGCGCGAATTGCGGCAAAGGGAATGATCAAGAAAAGCGGAATGGTATGACCGCCGTGGTCATACCATTCTTCAGGTCGAAAGCGGTTCGGCGAAGATCTCGCGTACCCCCGCCACCAGTTCGGCGAGGTCGCCCTCCTCGCCGCGATCATGCCGCCAGACCAGGGCGGTCTCCAGCTGGGGGCGGAAATCGGCGAACGGCAGGATGGTCGCGCCGTCGACCAGGAACAGATGCATCGGGCTCGCCGGATCGAGCATCGTGATCGAGAACGACGAACCGTTCGCCACCAATTCGGAAATGCCCGAATATTCGGTTCCGCCGACCTTGAGTCGTTTCTTGATGCCTGCTTTCGACAGGGTGTGGTCCATATCGTCCGAATAGGCCGGAATGCTCTCCGACGCCGACGGGATATAGGACAGATCACGCAATTCGGCGAGGTCCACCGTGTCCCGTCCGGCGAACCGGGCGGCCGGGACGACGGCGCCGAGCCGCTCCGTCTGTACCGGGACGATCTCCAGCGCGGGATCGGTCACCGGCATCCGGACCAGCGACAACGCCAGCTTGCCTTCGTGCACCGCGGCGACCAGATCGGGGGTCGTCCCCGGCCAGCGCTTGAGCTCGAAGCGGTCGTGACAGCGTTCTTCGAGCCGTTTGACCCGCTCCCGCAGGGCCGGGTGCACGCCTGCGGGGATGCCGACGAACACCGTGCTCCGCCGGGGTTTCACCGCCTCCTGCAAACGCCAGGGGATCGCGTTGACCTGTTCGAGGACGTCCCGCGCGATGGGCAGCAGCGCGGAGCCCGCCGCGGTGAGCGTGACATGGTGCGTGCTGCGGTCGAACAGCTTGTGGCCCAGTTCGTGTTCGAGGTCCTTGATGCGCTGGCTCAGCGGGGAGGCGGCCATATGCAGTTTGCGGGCCGCCTGGGAGAAGTTCAGTTCCTCGGCGACGGCCACGAAATACCGCAGGTGCAACATCTCCACCCGATCACCCTAACCGGAGCGCCACCGTGAAGGCGGCTCCGCCTTCCGGCGCCGGGCCGGCCGTCAGCGTGCCGCCCATCCGGGTGACCAGGCCGTGCGCCAGCGCGAGCCCGATACCCGAGCCGACCGGGCGGCTGTCGCGGTAGCGCCGGTTCAGCACCCCGCGTTCGAACGCGACCGCGTAGTCCTCCGGCGCCAGGCCGGGCCCGCCGTCGCGCACCGCCAGCCGGGCTTGGCCGTCCGCCGCGACCAGCGAGAACACGATCGGCGCGCCCGCCGGGGTCACGCGCAGGGCGTTCTCGGCCAGTCCGTCGACGACCTGGCGGAGCCGTCGCGGATCGGCGATCACCGGCACCTCGCCCGGCGGCCGCTCGACCACCAGCGTGACGTCCTGCCGCGCGCACCGCAGCCGCCAGACGTCCGCGCATTCGTCGACCAGCGCGGCGAGATCGAGCCGTGCCGGGTCGAGGCGGAACTCGTCCGCGCCCAGCCGGGCCAGCTCCAGCAGATCGCTGACCAGGCGTTCCAGCCGTTCCGCCTCGCGATGGATGGTCTGCCCGGCGCGGCGCGCGTCCTCGCCTTCGGCCACGCCGTCCCCGATCGCCTCGGCGAATCCGGTGACGGCGGTCAGCGGCGTCCGCAGTTCGTGCGACACCGAAAGCAGGAACTCGCGCTGCCGCGCCTCGCTGTACTGCAGGGCGTCGGCCAGTTCGTTGACCGATTTCGCCACGTCCGCGACCTCGGACGGGCCTTCCACCGGAACACGCAGGTCACGACGCCCGGACCGCATCCCGCTCGCCACCGACGCGACCCGGCGCAGCGGCCGCGACAGCATCCGGCTCAGCACCAGTCCCGCGATCGCGGCGACCGCCAGCCCGGCGCCGAGCGCGAGCACGGTGTCGCGCACCAGCGTCCGGCCGCGTGCCTCGCCGATCTCCGTCGCCTGGACGAGCGCGAACGCGGCCCCCTTGGTGCCCACGGTGCGGACTTCGACGAGGTACTGCTCGCCCTCCACCGATACCGTGCCCGAGCGCGTGAATCCCGTTCGGGCGGCGGCGATCGCCGCCTCCGTCCCGGCGCCGCCGAGTGTCCCGTTCGGACGGCGGACGACGACGTCGATCCCTTGTCCGCGCACGACTTCGGCGACCTTGCCGACGGAGAGCCGGTTCCCGATCCCGGTCTCGTCGAGCTGGCTCGCGACCACGTCGGCCTGCGCCGAAAGCGACTGCCGGAGCACGTCGGTGCCGGTGGTGCGGATGAGCCGGGCCGCGACCAGCCCGGCGACCACCACCGCGACCGCGGCGATCGCGAGGCACACCACGGTGATCCGCAGCGCGAGCGACGTCCGGTTCATCCGGCGTCCGCCGCGTAACCGATGCCACGGACCGTCCTGATCGGACTGTGCTCGCCCAGTTTCCCGCGCAGCTGGGCGATGTGGACATCGACGGTCCGCGTGCCCGCCGAAGCCGCGTACCCCCAGACGGAACTGAGCAGCTGTTCGCGGCTGAACACCTGGCCGGGCCGTCGCGCCAGATGGGTCAGCAGATCGAACTCGGTCGACGTCAGCGCGATCTCGGTGCCGCCCGCCCAGACACGCCGCTGGGTGACGTCGACCCGGACGCCGCCCGCGGTGTAGGTCTCGGCCGGCGACGGCGCCCCGGCGGCCCGGCGCAGCACGGTCCGGACCCTCGCCGAGAGCTCACGCGGGCTGAACGGTTTCGTCAGGTAGTCGTCCGCGCCGATCTCCAAGCCCAGCAAGCGGTCCAGTTCGTCGTCGCGCGCGGTCACGAACAGCACGGGCGTCCAGTCACCGTCCGCGCGCAGGGTCCGGCAGATCTCGATACCGTCCATTCCGGACAGTCCGATGTCGAGCACGATCGCGACCGGGCGCATCCGCCGGATCGTGGCCAGTGCCGCGCCGCCGTCCGCCTCCACGTGCACGCCGAACCCGTCCCGCCGCAGGTACAGCGAGGCGAGTTCGGCGATCGCGGGGTCGTCCTCGACGACCAGCACCAGCCCGCGTCCCGGTTGTGTCGTCACCGGCCGATCCTGTCACGGGGCCGGGTCGCCGGCCATGTCCTGCTCGATCGAGTCGAGGGTGTGCTGGACGTCGCTCAGCTCGCCCGGCGCCGGGCTCGACGCGGGCTCGTCGTCGCCGCACGCGGCCGTGCCGAACAACGCGAGCGCGGTCAAGCCCGCCGCCAGGAGGCGTTTCACTTGCCCGCCTTGCAGTGCGCGGCGGCGAACGCGTCGAGCTTCTGCTTCGCCGCGGTGAGTTCGGGAAGCCGTCCGCTGCGCTTGTCGGCGCGCTTCTGGAGCCTGTCGGCGGTGTCGTTGTGGCCTTTCTTGCGCTGGCCCTCGGCCCTGGCCTTCAGGTTCGCGACCGAGCCGCGGACCTCCGGGCCGCCGTTGATGCGTTCGGTGAGCTTTGCGGTGCGCTGGGTGAGCTTGGGCAGCCATTCGGCGCACAGCGTCTGGGACTCTTCGGGGCTCAGGGTGATCGGTGCCTGGGCCGAGGCGGCGGGGGCGAGCGCGACGAGGCCGGCGGCGGTGAGGCAGACGGCGATGGTGTGTTTCAGCATGCGAAGAGCGTGGCGCGGCCGGATACGAGGAATGTGGGGGAAATGTTCGGGTTTTGTAAGCGATACTCGGACGATGGGGCTCAAGAGCTTGACCGCCACCGTCGTGGCGACACTGTTGTTCACCGCCGCACCCGCCGTCGCGTCACCCGCGTTCGTCCTGCGTGACGGCGTCAGCGAGCCGGTGTTCTCCTACGAGAAGGCCATCCGGGAGACCGCCTGGGTGGAGACCGGCCAGGACCTCGACCGCGACGGGCAGGTCGACCGCGTCGCCGCCGACATCATCCGCCCGGCGGAACCGGCGGCCCGCGGGCAGCGCGTTCCGGTGATCATGGACGTCAGCCCGTACTACGAGAAGGTCGGGCGCGGCAACGAGCGGCAGCCGAAGACGTACCTTCCCGACGGCACGCCGTCGCAGTTCCCGCTCTTCTACGACAACTACTTCGTCCCGCGCGGATACGCGGTGGTGCTGGTCGACGTCGGGGGCACCAATCGCTCGTCCGGGTGCTTCGACGACGTCGCGTCCGGCAACGGCGTCGTGAACTGGCTCAACGGGCGCGCTCAGGCCTTCCGCACGCCGTTCGGGCCCGAGCGGGTCCGCGCGGGCTGGGCGAACGGGTCGGTCGGCGCGATCGGGAAGTCGCAGGACGGCGCGACCGCGATCGGCATGGCGGCGTCCGGGATCGAGGGGTTGAAGACGATCGTGCCGATCGCGGGGGTCAGTTCGTACTACGAGGTCCACAACTCCCACGGCGCCTACTTCGGCTGGGCGGGCGGTGCCGGGTTCTACAACGAGCGTGCCGAGAAGCTGTGCCGTCCGTTCGAAGAGGACAACGCGCGGCGCGCGGGGACGGACGGGAACTTTAACGAGTACTGGCGCGGGCTCGACTACGTCGCGAAGACCGGCAAGGTGCGCGCGAGCGTTTTCGCGTCCATGGGCTTCCACGATCTCAACGTCAACCCGATCCAGTTCGGGCCATGGTGGGAGGCACTGAACGCGTATGGGGTGCCGCGCAAGGCGTGGCTGCACCAGGCGGCGCACGTCGATCCGTTCGATCTCGACCGGTCACTGTTCGTGCGGACACTGCACCGCTGGTTCGACCGCTGGCTGCTCGGCGTCCGCAACGGCGTCGAGACCGAACCCGCGATCCGGATCGAGCACACCCCGGATCGCTGGACCGACGAACGCCGCTGGCCGCCGGTGGGTGCCGCGTCGCGCACGTTGTGGCCCACGGAGGCGGGCGGGCTGGGGAATCGCCCGTCGCCGGGCACGGCTTCGGTGACCGACGATCCGGCGCGCGGGGCGTCCCGGTGGGTGGAGAACCCGTCGCAGCCCAGCCCGGATCGGGCCGTCTTCGCCGGTGAACCCGTGCGGGCGGACACGCGCGTGGCCGGGACCGCCACCGTGACGGTGACCGCCCGCTCGGACAAGCCGAGCGCCCGGCTCGGCGCGGTACTGGTCGACTACGGGCCCGCGACCGTGCGGAACACGACGTGGCCGGCGCTCGGCACGAAGGACCTGACGACCCGCTCCTGCTGGGGCGCGGGTACCGCCGCGGACACCGGCTGCTTCCTCGACACCGTCGCCGATCTGACCACTGTGGACAAACGGATCGTCGCGACCGGCTGGGCGGATCTCGGCCACCACCGGTCACTGTGGCGGGGTGAGCCGCTCGTGCCGGGTAAGGCGTACACGATGACGTTCCGGCTGAGCAGTCTCGACCACGTCGTCCCGGCGGGGCACCGGCTGGCGCTCGTCCTTGGCGGGACCGATGGGGACATGTTCGATCCGGCCCTGCCCACGCTCGGCTCCCGTGTGACGTTCGAGTTGGGCGGGACTTCGCTTTCGGTGCCCATCCTCTGAATGCGAGAGACAAGGAGAACGTATGGCGAAGATCCAGCGCATTTCCGTCCACGGCCACACTAGCGCGAGCCCCCAAGACGTCTACGCGCTCCTCGTGGACCGCGAGCATTGGCCCGACTGGTCGCCCATGGGCGCGTTCCGGCTGCTCGACAAGGGTGACGACAACGGTCTCGGCGCCATCGGCGTCTTCAGCACCAACGGCGTCAACAGCTGCGAAGAGGTCATCGCGCTCGAACCCGGCAAACGCTTCGGCTACTCGCTGAAGAAGGGGCTCCCGGTGCGGGACTACCGCGCCTACGTCGACCTCACCCCCGAACGGGGCGGCACCGCGATCCACTGGCATTCCACGTTCACCGCCAAGATCCCGGGCACCGGCTGGCTCCATCGGCGCTTCCTCGGCCACTTCATCGGGCGCATGGTCGAGAGCCTCGTGGCGCGCGCCTCGCGCGGCGCACCATAAAGTAGGCGCATGGCAGCCCCACGACGCACGCAGGAGGAACGCAGCGCCGCGATGCGCGTCAGGCTGCTCGACGCCACGATCGACTGTCTCGTCGAGTACGGCTACGCGGGCACCACGACCACCCGCGTCGCGGACCGCGCCGGGGTGACCCGCGGCGCGCAGGTGCACCACTTCCCGACCAAGACCGACCTCGTCACCTCGGCGATCCGGCATCTCGCGGCCAAGCGCACCGAGGTCGCGATGGCGGAGATCGACCGGCTCAAGGCCTCGGCCGACCCGGTCGGGGACGCGTTGCAGCTGCTGTGGGAGATGCACCAGGGGCCGGTCTTCTCGGCGACCGTCGAGCTGTGGGTGGCGTCGCGGACCGACGCCGAACTGCGCGCCCAGATGGCGGTGGTCGAGCCGATCGCGACGAGCAGCCTGGTCGAGTTCGGCAAGGCCCTGCTGCCGGACCATTCGGCGCATCCGGAGTTCCTGCACGCGGTGTACACGGCGATGGACGTCGTCCGCGGCATCCTCATCGCCAGCTGGGCGACCCGCGACCAGACCGAACTGGAGGCGCGCTGGGAGCGCGGCCGCCGTCATCTGATCCTGCTGTTCGAGGCGCTGATGCAGCCCGCTCCCTCCCGCTAGGCGTGTTACTCTCCCCGGGAGAGTGAGGAGGTCACGTGCTCGGAAACCCGTACGACCCCGACTGCCCGACCCGCGCGCTGCTCGACCGCATCGGCGACCAGTGGACCGTGCTGATCGTCGGCGTGCTCGGCGACGGCCCGCTCCGGTTCACCGAGATCGGCAAACGCGTGCGCGGCATCTCGCAGAAGGTCCTCACCCAGACGCTGCGCAGCCTCGTCCGCGACGGGATCCTGACGCGCACGGCGTATCCGGAGATCCCTCCGCACGTGGAGTACGAGCTGACCGCGCTCGGCCGCAACCTCGCCGAACCGCTCGAGATGCTCGACAAATGGGCCCGTGTCCACATGGGTGAAGTGCTCGACGCGCGCAAGAACTACGACGGTCAGCTCACCGCCTGACCGAACAGCCGGTCGAGGTGGTAGTCCACTGTGGACAGCGCCTCCTCCGGCGTGCGGTGCTTCATCACGATGTTGGTGCCCTGGGAATCGGCGAGCGCCCAGAGGATCGCGGACTCGTGCATCGGGTCGGCCGATTTGTCGACATCGCCCGCCTCCTGGCTTTGGCGGATCAGGAGGGCGAACAGCTCGAACAGCTGGGGCACGCCGTCGGTGAACGCGGCCGCGAAGGACGGGTCGGAGATCGCGCGGATGAAGAACGCGACGCCCATCAGCCAGTCGCCGCGGCGGCGCTCGTCGAGCGGCAGGATCTCGACCATGATCGCGCGGATGATGGCCTTGGGCGTCGACGGCAGTTCGCCGGCCTCCAGCTGGGCCTTGATGCGCTCTTCGTACACCTGAGAGCGGCGTTCGACGGCGAACAGCAGCATTTCGTCCTTGGTCTTGAAATAGTGCTGCACCAAGCCCATCGACATGCCCGCTTCGGCGGCGACGTGCCGGAGGCTGACTCCTTCGAGACCTCGCGTGGCCGTCAGCCGCGTCAGCGCCTCGGCGATCTCCGCACGTCTCGCGGCGTGATCCACCTGCTTCGGCACCTTCACCATCCGTTCCGCCGTTTGCAATGCGATCGCATTGCCACTACTGTCCCACGCTATTACGATGCGATCGCATTGTAAACGAACTCGGGGGTGAACTCGGTGGAAGCCGAACGGGGGAAGGTGCGGCTGCGGCCGCCGCGGAACGCGCTGGATCAGCGGGTCGTCGGCTGGTGGCGGCTGCAGGGAACGCTTTTCTGGGGCGCGCCGGTGCTGGTGCTGGTGGTGCTCGGGCTGCTCATCACGCCCGCGCGGTTCTGGCTGCTGACGCCGGCGGTGGTGTTCGCGGTGCTGGGCCTCGTCTGGGTGATCGCGATGCCGCTGTGGTGGTTCAAGGTGCATCGCTGGGAGGTCACGGAGACGGCGGTGTACGCGCGCTCCGGGTTCTTCTGGCAGGAGTGGCGCGTCGCGCCGATGTCACGGATCCAGACCGTGGACACCCTGCGCGGGCCGCTGCAGCAGGTGTTCAAGCTCGCGACCGTCACGGTCACCACGGCGTCGGCGCGGGGCGCGGTCAAGATCCGCGGCCTCGACCACGAACTGGCCGCGAGCCTGGCGGAGCAGCTCACCGAAACGACGCAGGCGACGCCGGGGGACGCGACATGACCTCGGGCGAGTTCGAGGGCTGGAGCACACTCGACAAGCGGACGCTCGCCGTCACCGCGGTGATGATGACCGGCGCGGCCGTCGGTGCCGCGATCCCGACCACGCTCGCGATCGTGGGCGGTGGCGCGAGCTTCTGGGTCGCGCTCGCCTGGGTCGTCGCCGGCGCGGTGGTGCTCGTCGGCGGCGGCGTGCTGGCGGAACTGTTCTACTGGAAGGGTGTGCGGTACCGGGTCACGCCGGACCGGCTGGAGACGGCGTTCACCCTGGTGTTCCGCTCGCGAAAATCCCTTCAGCGGGAACGGATCCGCAACGTCGACCTGACGGCCAACCCGCTGCACCGGCTGTTCGGCGTCGCGGTGGTGACCATCGGCACCGGTTCGCACGAGTCGGGCGGGCAGGGCCGGATCAAGCTTAACCCCGTCTCACGCGCCGAGGCCGAGCGGCTGCGCGCGGATCTGTTGCGCCGCGCCGAAATCGAGGAGACCGACGACGACGCGCCGCTCGCCGAACTCGACCGGAGCTGGATCCGCTACGCGCCGATGTCGTTCCTCACGCCGACACTGGGCCTCGCGGCGGGCGGTGGCCTGATGCAGGTCTCGGATTGGGCGGGCCTGCAGAAGGGCCTGATCGACTGGGTGATCGGCCTGTTCCGCGGGATCCCGCTGGTGGTGGCGATCCTGATCCTGCTGGCGATCGCGATGCTCGTCGGCCTGATCGGCGCGCTGGGCCTGTGGATCGAGATGTGGTGGAACTACCGGCTCGACCGCGAAGCCGGCGGCACGCTGCGGGTGCGCCGCGGGCTGTTCACCACGCGCTCGATCTCGATCGAGGAACGCCGGATGCGCGGCATCGACCTCGTCGAACCGCTCGGGAACCGGATCTCGGGCGCGGCGCGGGTCGACGCGATCGCCACCGGAATGCGGCAGAGCGCCGACAAGGACAAGACCGACTACCACACGCTGCTGCCGGCCGCGCCGGTCGCGACGGCCAACCGCGTCGCCGCGGCGGTGCTGCGCGAACCGGTCTCGCCGACCGAAGCCGTCCGGCTCACCGGGCATCCGCGCGCCGCGCGGGGACGGCTGCTGCGCTGGTGGATCGGCTCGGTGGTGGTGCTTCTGGCGATCTTCGCGCTCCTCGGCTTCCTGTTGACCGACGTCCTGCTGGTGATCGGCGCCGCGCTCGGCGTGGTGCTGTTGCCCGCGTCGGTGCTGCTGGCGCTGGACGCCTATCGCAACCTCGGGCACGGGATCACCGGGCGGTACCTCGTCGGGCGGCACGGGACCGTGCGGCGGAGCACGTTCGCCCTGGAGCGCGACGGCGTGATCGGCTGGACGGTGAAACAGTCGATCTTCCAGCGACGCAAGGGTTTGCTGACCGTCGTGGCGACCACGGCCGCCGGCGCCGGGGCGTATTCGGTGTACGACGCGGGGGAGGAGCAGGGGCTGCTGTTCGCGGAGGAGTCGGTGCCGGAGCTGCTGACGCCGTTCCTCGAACGGGCCTGACGCTTCGGTCCGGTGGGTCGTGAGTGGCGATTCGTGTTCTAACCCGAAACGCCACTCACGACCACCGGTTTGGGTCCCTGCAGTACGTGAAGGGGGCCTTCACGCGCCGCTGTGGTGATTGCTGTGGTTGCTGGTGCAGGTGGGCTGCGGGTGGCGATCTCTGAAGGTAGTGAAGGCCTCCTTCACTACCTTCAGGGTAGGCAAGGAGGCCTTCACGGACCCGACCCGCGATCAGCCACGGCCAAAGTCCAGTAGGGGTACTCAAGGAACCCTTCGCCCTAACCCGAAACGCCACTCACGACCCACCGGACCCACGCTTCGGCCGTCACCGAAGCGTCCGCTGGCTACCGTCGTGCCATGACCGCATTCGCCGCACTCCACGTCCCCGGTTCCCCGCTGCTCCTGCCGAACGTCTGGGAGTTCGGCACCGCCGCCTTCCTGGCCGCGCAAGGCTTCCCGGCGCTCGGCACGACCAGCCTCGGGGTCTCGGCCGCCGAGGGCGAGCCGGACGGTGCCCCTTCCTCGAAGGACGCCACCGTCCGGCTGGCGCGGCGGCTCACCGGGCTCGACGCGCTGATCAGCGTCGACCTCGCCGACGGGTTCAGTGAGGACCCGGGCGAGGTCGGCGCGCTGGCGGCGGAGCTCGCCGAAGCCGGTGTCGCGGGCATCAATCTCGAAGACGCCCTCGGCGACCCCGTGCGGCACGCGGCCAAGATCGCGGCCGCGAAGGACCGTGCCCCCGGTCTGTTCGTCAACGCCCGCACGGACACGCATTGGCTGGGAACGCCCGACATCGGCGCCGCGATCGGCCGCTCTCTGTCCTATGTGGACGCGGGTGCCGACGGCGTGTTCGTGCCGGGGCTCGCCGAAGCCGCGGACGTCGAGAAGCTGGTGAAGGCCGTCGGGGTGCCGGTGAACCTGCTGTTCCTGCCAGGCAAGGTCACCGTCGCGGGGCTCGCCGGGCTCGGCGTCGCCCGGATCAGCCTCGGGTCGCTGCCGTACCGGATGGCGCTAGCCGCCACGCTGCGCACGGTGGAGGCGGTGCGCGACGGCGGGGAACTCCCGCTGACGCCGCCGTCTTACGCCGACGTCGCGGCCCTGCTGCCGGAATCTCATTAACCTCGGGGGCATGCAGACCTTCGGAGCCGAATTCGCCGTCCCGCCCGGATATCTGAACACCCCCAGCATCGGAATCCCGCCCTCGCACGTGGCCGACGCGGTGGCGGAGGCGGTCGAGCGGTGGCGGCGCGGCGAGGCCCGGCCTGCCGACTTCGACGAGCCCGTCGCGCGGACCAGGGCGGGCTTCGGGGCGCTGATCGGCGTTCCCGCGGAGCGCGTCGCGATCGGGGCGTCCGTGTCGCAGTTGATCGCGAACGTGGCCGCCGGGCTGCCCGATGGCGCCAGTGTCCTGGTCGCCGCGAACGACTTCACGAGCGTCACCTTCCCGTTCGCCGCCCAGGCGCATCGGGGGGTGAAGGTCACCGAAGTCCCGCTGGCCGAGCTGACGGAGCGCGTCGAAGGACACGACCTCGTCGCGGTCAGCGTCGTCCAGTCGGCGGACGGCGCCCAGGTCGACCTCGCCGCGCTCCGGGCCGCGGCCGAGTCGGCGGGCGCCGCGGTCCTGCTCGACGCCACCCAGGCCGCCGGGTGGCGGCCGTTGGACCTCGACTGGGCCGACTGGGTGGTCGCCGCGGGCTACAAATGGCTGCTCGCGCCGCGCGGGGCGGCGTGGCTGGCCGCGCATCCGCGGGTGCTGGAGCGGGCCGTGCCGGTCGCCGCGAACTGGTACGCGGGCGAAGACCGCTGGCAGACCGTCTACGGGCTCCCGCTGCGCCTGGCGGAGGGCGCCCGATCGCTCGACCTGTCCCCGGCGTGGCTCGCGTTCGTCGGCGCCGCCGCCTCGCTCGACTACCTCGCGTCGTTGGATCTGGAGGCCGTCCGAGCGCACTGTGTGGGCCTCGCCGACTCGCTCCTCGAAGCGATCGGCTCACCCGGTCAGGGGAGTGCGATCGTCTCCCTCGACGCCGACGCCCGCCGGGTGGCGGAAGCGGGCATCGTGGCCGGTACCCGGGCCGGACGGCAGCGATTCGGCTTCCATCTCTACAACACGGCTGACGACGTCGAACGGGTGATAAGCACGTTCAGGTGAACCGCCGGACGGGCGTGAACTACCGTATGTTCCCGTGGTTGGTGCGCAATTTACCCCGGGAGCGACGGAAACGACCCGGCTTCAGCCGGTGCGACCGGCAGGGCCGGGCGGGCCGCCGTCCGCGCCGAAGCCGCCGAGGGACACCAAGGCACTGGCGCTCAAAGGCGGCGCGCTGGTCGCCATCGCGGTCGTCTCGGCGCTGCTCTGGTGGCTGATCCGGCACGAGCCGGAGCCGACGCCGGTCGCGGACACGCCGTCTAAGAGCGGCCAGTTCCAGTTCACGCTGGTCGAAGGGCCGCAGGTCACCACCGACTGCGCGAGCAAGGCCTACGGCGACACCAAGAAGTTCTTCACCGACACGCCGTGCACGCGCCTGTCGCGGGCGCTGTACACGACGGAGACCGGTGGCAAGAAGGCGCTGGTGTCGGTCGTCCTGGTCACCATGCCCGGCGAGGTCACCGCGACCCAGCTCAAGACGCTGACCGACAAGGACGGCACGGGCAACGTGTCCGACCTGGTGCGCGACGGGACCTTCAAGGCGCAGGGGGCGCCGAAGATCTCGGGGCAGGACGCGGCCTACGACTCCCACGTCAGCGGGGCCGAGGTGGCCATCGTGCTGGCCGGCTTCTACGACAAGCAGAAGGACAAGCCGGTGCTGGAGCGGATCGCGACCGACGCGCTGCGGCTCTCGGGCGACCTGCGCCGCTGACCGGAACCCCCGCCTCCGAAGTGTCATGAAAGGGTCGTTCAGGACAAAAGATGTCCTGAACGACCCTTTCATGACATGAGGTCAGACCGACTGGCCCGGCATCGCGATCGCCACCGGCTTCGCGCCGAACTCCGCCCGCCAAGCCGTCCCCCGCCGCGCCGACCCGATCAGCGCGTTCAGCGCGGTCGTCCGCAAGGCCGCGTCGTCGGTCCGGTCGACCACGCCGAGCCAGGCCGCCGACGCGTCCGACTCCGCGGTCGCCACCAGTTCCATCGCCGAGTTCGCCTCGGTCACCGGCCTCGGCGGCACGTACGCGGCCTCCGGCCCGGTGGGCGCCTGGCCCGCCGCGGAAAGCATCCGTTCGCAGACGTCCCGTCGTTTGACGTGCTCGGCCGTACCCCGCGACACCGCGCCGCTGAACGCCGCCGGCAGGTACGCGCTGACCAGCCCGTACACCCAGATCGCCGCGTGCTCGGCGGCCAGCGCCTGCTGGACGGCCTCCGCCGCCTCACCGCTGAGCTGTACCCCGGCGGGCACCTCGACGGCCCCGGCTTCGTCGCCGCGGCCCAGCTTTTCCGAACTCTGCTGCAGCGCCGCGCAGCCCGCCGCCACCGAAGCGACCATCCCGGCGCGATAGCGGGGCAGTGTCGGTACGAGGCCCTCGGCCTGTTTGCGGGCCACGGCGAGCCGCTCCTTGAGCCCGTCCAGCGACGACGGCGGCGGAGTCGCCGCCGGGCCCGGCTGATCCGGCTTCGGCCGGTTGAGCCGGTCCACCTCGGTCTTGAGCGCCGCCGCGTGCGCGGCCCGCGCGGTGGCGACCGCTTCGCCCTCGGCGCCCAGCGCCTTCGCACCGGCCGCGTCGGTCTCCGCCGCGCGCAGCAGCGGGCCCAGCGGGTCGGGGCTTTCGTCGAAGCCGGGGGAGCAGGCGGACGCCAGCGGCACGGCCAGCGCGGCCAGCGCCCCCATCCGCAGGAAAGTGCGACGGCTCGGCTCTGTCGATCTTCCGGTCACGCCGCCCCATCCTGCCAGTACCCCGTGCGGGGCCGCCGCTCGCGCGTCACGCGGGGGTGACCGGATAAGCTGGTCCACTACCGAACCCGGATCCACGCCGCCGGGTCGCCCACAGCCGAACAGGAGCGCTCCACCGTGCCCAACGACCTCGCCAGCAGGCTGGAGCCCATCGTGGCCGAAGCCGTCAAGGCCGCGGGTTTCGACCTCGATTCCTTCGAGGTCCAGCAGGCAGGCCGCCGTCAGCTGGTCAAGGTCGTCGTCGACGGGGATGACGGCGTCGGGCTGGACGAGGTGGCGGGCGTCAGCCGCGCGGTCTCCGCCGCGCTCGACGAGAACGAGCACGTGATCGCGAGCGCGTACACGCTCGAAGTCACCTCGCCGGGTCTCGACCGGCCGCTGACCGTGCGGCGGCACTGGCGGCGCGCGAAGTTCCGTCTCGTCAAGGTCACCCCGGCCGAAGGCGCGGCGTTCATCGGCCGGGTCGGGCACGCGGGGGAGAAGTCCGCGCGCGTGCTCGTGGACGGCGAGATCCGGGACGTTCCGTACGCCTCGGTGGCCAAGGCGGTCATCGAGATCGAGTTCAAGCAACCACCTGCCGAGGACCTGAAACTGTTGGAAACCGATGCGTCGGCCCTGAACGCCGCCACCACGGAGCCGAAGGAGGAGCCGAAGTGAACGTCGACATCGCCGCGCTGCGCGCGATCGAACGGGACAAGGACATCCCCTTCGAGACGGTGATCGAAGCGATCGAAACCGCGCTGCTCACCGCGTACAAGCACACCGAGGGCCACCAGCCGCACGCCAGGATCGACATCGATCGCAAGAGCGGGCTGGTCCGCGTCCTCGCGCACACCCTCACCCCGGACGGCCAGACCGACGAGGAATGGGACGACACCCCCGAAGGCTTCGGGCGGATCGCCGCGACCACCGCGCGGCAGGTCATCCTGCAGCGCCTGCGCGACGCCGAGCACGAGAAGACCTTCGGCGAGTTCTCCGCCAAGGAGAACGAACTCGTCGCCGGCGTGGTGCAGCGCGACGCCCGCGCCAACGCCCGCGGCATGGTCGTCATCCAGGTCGGCGACATCGAAGGCGTGCTGCCCGCGATCGAGCAGGTGCCCGGCGAGACCTACGAGCACGGCGACCGGATCAAGGCCTACGTCGTCACCGTCTCGCGCGGCAACCGCGGCCCGCAGATCACGCTGTCGCGTTCGCACCCGAAGCTGGTGCACAAGCTGTTCGCCCTCGAAGTGCCCGAGATCGCCGACGGCACGGTCGAGATCGCCGCCGTCGCACGGGAACCGGGACACCGGACCAAGATCGCGGTCCGCTCGACGGTGCCCGGCGTCAACGCGAAGGGCGCCTGCATCGGCCCGGTCGGCGCGCGCGTGCGCAACGTGATGAGCGAGCTGGCCGGCGAGAAGATCGACATCATCGACTACTCCGACGACCCGGCGAAGTTCGTCGGGAATGCGCTGTCGCCCGCGAAGGTTGTGTCGGTGAAGGTCGTCGACGAGCGGGCCAAGACCGCTCGCGTCGTCGTCCCGGACTTCCAGCTTTCGCTCGCGATCGGCAAGGAGGGGCAGAACGCCCGGCTCGCCGCGCGGCTCACCGGCTGGCGGATCGACATCCGCAGCGACGCCGCTCCCGAGCAGGGTGACGAAGCACACGCCGGCCAGGCGCGGCCCGCCGCGGCAACCGGTTCGGCTGAGTGAAGGTCGAAGCGCTAGACTTACGAGTGGTTCAGAGTCCGCCGCCGGGAACCGACCTCCAGCATGACCGGGAAGCCCCGGTTCGCACTTGTGTCGGTTGCCGTAAGCGGGCCTTGATCGGCGAGTTGCTGCGAGTGGTCGCGGCGGACGGTCGGTTGGTCGTCGACGAACGTCGGCGGCTGCCGGGCCGGGGTGCCTGGTTGCACCCCGTGCCGGACTGTCTGGCCAAGGCCGAGCGGCGCAGGGCGTTCCCCCGAGCACTCCGTGTTCCCGGGTCGCTCGACGCCCAGGGTGTCCACGAACGCCTGGAGCGGCACGCCGAAGGCTAAAAGGCGCCGGGACATCCCCGGTGCCGGATGGAATCAGGAAGCAGGTCGACCCGTCATGAGTCAGCCGTGAAGCTGAATCAATGAACGCGCGACAATAGGACGAGGTCTGCGGGTCTGCCGCCGGCCTCCCCAGATGAGGAGAGCTGTGCCAGGCAAGGCCCGAGTACATGAGCTCGCGAAAGAGCTCGGCATCACCAGCAAGGAAGTTCTCGCCAAGTTGAAGGAACAGGGCGAGTTCGTGAAGTCCGCGTCGTCCACCGTCGAGGCGCCGGTCGCCCGCCGTCTCCGTGACGCGTACCCGTCCAAGGACGGCAAGAAGAAGCCGGTTCCTACCCCCGGCCCGCGCCCTTCGCCCGCGCCTCCCGCGAAGCCCGCTGCCCCGGCTCCGGCCGCGAAGCCCGCTCAGCCCGCGCCCTCGGCGAAGTCCGAGGCCCCGGCCGCCCCCGCGGCACCCGCTCCGGCGGCGTCCGCACCGTCGGCCCCGGCCCAGCAGCCGTCCCGGCCCACCCCGGGCGCCCGCCCGGGTCCGCGCCCCGGCCCCCGGCCGCCGGCGCCCAAGGAAGAGGTCGCTCCGGCGGCGAAGGCCGCTCCGGCCGAGCCGAAGAAGGAGACCCCGGCAGCCCCGGCCACCCCGCCGTCGTCCCAGACGCCGTCGCAGGGTTCGGTCGTGCCGCCGAAGCCGCAGGGCCCCAAGCCCGGCGGTCCGAAGCCCGGCCCGCGCACCCCGCGCGTCGGCAACAACCCGTTCGGTGTGGGTTCCGGTGCCCCGGCCCCGCGTCCGTCCGGCCCCCGTCCCGGTGGCGGCCAGCAGGGCGGCGACAACCGTCCGCCGCGTCCCGGTGGCGGCCAGGGCGGCGGCGACCGTCCGGCTCCCCGTCCCGGTGGCGGCGCGCCCGGTGGTAACCGGCCGAGCCCGGGCAACATGCCCCCGCGCCCGAACCCCGGCATGATGCCGGGCCGCCCGGCCCGTCCGGCCGGTGGTCCCGGTGGCGGCCGCGGTGGTCCCGGTGGCGGAGCCCGTGGTGGCCCCGGCGGCGGCGCCCGTGGCGGTCCCGGTGGCGGCGGCGGAGGTTTCCGCGGCGGTCCCGGTGGCGGCGGCGGTGGCGGCTTCCGTCCCGGCGGCGGTGGCGGCGGATTCCGTCCCGGTGGCGGCGGTCCCGGTGGGGGCGGCGCCCCGGCCGGTGGCGGTGGCTTCCGCGGTGGCGGCGGCGGTCGTGGCGGCCCCGGTGGCCGTGGCGGTACCGCGGGTGCCTTCGGGCGTCCCGGTGGTCCCTCGCGCAAGGGCCGCAAGTCGAAGCGGCAGAAGCGCCAGGAGTACATGGACAACATGCAGGCGCCCAGCGTCGGCGGCGTCCGCCTGCCCAAGGGCAGTGGCGAGACGATCCGGCTGCCGCGTGGTGCCTCGCTGACCGACTTCGCCGAGAAGATCGACGCCAACCCGGCTTCGCTGGTGCAGGTGCTCTTCCACCTCGGCGAGATGGTCACGGCGACGCAGTCGGTGTCCGACGACATCCTGGAACTGCTCGGCGGCGAAATGAACTACAACGTTCAGGTCGTCAGTCCCGAGGAAGAGGACCGGGAGCTGCTCGAGACCTTCGACATCACCTACGGCGAAGACGCGGGTGAGGAAGAGGATCTGCAGGTCCGCCCGCCGGTCGTGACCATCATGGGTCACGTCGACCACGGTAAGACCCGCCTGCTCGACACGATCCGCAAGACGAAGGTGCGCGAAGGTGAAGCCGGTGGCATCACCCAGCACATCGGCGCCTACCAGATCGAGACCGAGCTCGAAGGCACGCCGCGCCTGATCACCTTCATCGACACCCCGGGTCACGAGGCGTTCACCGCCATGCGTGCCCGTGGTGCCAACTCGACCGACATCGCGGTGATCGTGGTGGCGGCCGACGACGGTGTGATGCCGCAGACGGTCGAGGCGATCAACCACGCGCAGGCCGCCAAGGCGCCGATCGTGGTCGCGATCAACAAGATCGACAAGGAAGGCGCGAACCCGGACAAGATCCGGCAGCAGCTGACCGAGTACGGCCTGGTCGCCGAGGAGTACGGCGGCGACACGATGTTCGTCGAGATCTCCGCGCGGCAGAACATCAACATCGACGGCCTGCTCGAGGCGATCCTGCTGACCGCCGACGCCGCGCTGGACCTCCGGGCCAACCCGGACATGGAGGCCCAGGGTGTCGCGATCGAGGCCCACCTCGACCGCGGCCGCGGTCCGGTGGCCACGGTGCTGGTCCAGCGAGGCACGCTGCGCGTCGGTGACTCGGTCGTGGCGGGTGACGCCTACGGCCGCGTCCGCCGGATGGTCGACGAGCACAACGTCGACGTCACCGAGGCGTACCCGTCGCGTCCCGTCCAGGTCATCGGGTTCACCTCGGTGCCGGGCGCGGGCGACACCTTCCTGGTGGTCGACGAGGACCGCGTCGCCCGGCAGATCGCCGAGCGCCGCTCCGCCCGGACGCGCAACGCCCTCAACGCGTCGCGTCGCAAGCGGGTCAGCCTCGAGGACCTCGACTCCGCCTTGAAGGAGACGAACAGCCTCAACCTGATCATCAAGGGTGACAACTCCGGTACCGTCGAGGCGCTCGAAGCCTCGCTGGTGCAGCTCGAGGTCGGCGACGACGTCGAACTCAACGTCGTGCACCGCGGTGTCGGTGGCGTCACCGAGTCCGACATCGACCTGGCGACCGCGTCCGACGCGATCGTCCTGGGCTTCAACGTCCGTGCGCAGGGCAAGGCGACCGAGCGGGCCACCCGCGAAGGCGTCGACGTCCGGTACTACACGGTCATCTACCAGGCGATCGAGGAGATCGAGCAGGCTCTGAAGGGCATGCTCAAGCCGGAGTACGAAGAGGTGGAGCTCGGCAAGGCCGAGGTCCGCGAGGTCTTCAAGTCCTCGAAGATCGGCACCATCGCCGGTTGCCTCGTCACCTCGGGCGAGATCCGCCGCAACGCGCGGGCCCGCCTGCTCCGCGACGCGACCGTGGTCGCCGAGAACCTGCCGATCAGCTCGCTGCGGCGGTTCAAGGACGACGTGGTCGAGGTCCGCGACGGTTACGAGTGTGGTCTGACGCTGGGGTCGTACAGCGACCTCAAGGTCGGCGACATCATCGAGACCTACGAGCAGCGCGAAAAGCCGCGTGCGTAAGTGACAAAGCGGCGCTCCTCCGCATCTGGGCGGGGGAGCGCCGCTTCACCTTCGAAACAACCCAGAACCCCACATGTTCGTAGGAGCTCTTGAGCTCGACATCCTGCTGGGCGACGTCCACTCGCTCAAGCAGAAGCGATCCGTGATCAAGCCGGTGCTGGCCGAGGTGCGCAGGCGTTTCGACGTCTCCGTCGCCGAAGCGGGCCATCAAGACCTGCACCGGCGCGCGCTGATCGGTGTGGCCGTGGTCGCGGCGAGTGGCGAGCACGTTCGTGACGTGCTCGACTCGTGTGAGCGCCTCGTGGCCGGGAGGCCGGAGTTCGAACTGCTCTCCAGCCACCGCCGGCTGCTCGGCCCGGATGACTGACGAAGACCTTTCGAGGAGACGAATTCCCATGGCCGACCCCGCTCGGGCTCGTAAGCTCGCCAAGCGGATCTCACAGATCGTCGCGCACGCGATCGAGCACGACATCAAGGATCCGCGGCTCAACTACGTGACGATCACCGACACGAAGATCACGGCGGACTTGCACGACGCCACGGTCTACTACACGGTGCTCGGCGAGAACCTGGAGTCCACGCCCGACCACGCCGGTGCCGCTGCGGCGCTCGAATCCGCCCGCGGTGTGCTGCGCACGAAGGTCGGGCAGGGCACCGGAGTCCGCTACACTCCGACGCTGGCCTTCGTGGCCGACAGTATTCCTGAGGACGCCAAGCGCATCGAGGACCTTCTCGCGAAGGCGCGGGAAGCCGATGCGGAGGTCGCCCGGCGGGCCACTGGGGCGCAGCACGCCGGCGAAGCCGACCCGTACAAGCCGCCGCGGGAAGAGGCCGAAGACGATGAGTTCGCCGACGAGGAGACCCGTCGCTGAGCGACCGGACCACGCCGTGAGCCGGCGTGGTCTCCTGCTGGGGGCCGCGGCTCTCGGCGGCTCGGCGCTGCTTTCCGCTTGCGGCGCCGAGAAACCGCCGCTGGTGGGGCCGCCGCCGGTGGCCCCACCGAGCACGCCGACCCCGCTCACCGAAGCGGTCACGGTGCAGAAGATGCGGTCGGCGGCGCGGAACCGCGACGTCAACCTCGTCATCATCGCGCCGGACGGCGTGTCCCGGGTCGGGATGCCGGTCTGCGTCGCCCTGCACGGTCGCGGCGCGGACGCCCGGACCTTCCTGAACCTGGGTGTGCAGGACGCGCTGAACAAGGCCGTCGCGGCCGGGCTGCCCGGCTTCGCGGTGGCCGCCGTCGACGGGGACAACTACTGGGTGGACGTCGGCAAGGCCGACGACCCGCAGCGGATGCTGTCCGACGAACTGCCCGGCTGGCTCGCCCAGCGGCAGCTGCGGCCGCCGTCGGCGATGTTCGGGATCTCGATGGGCGGGTTCGGCGCGCTGCGCTACGCCCGCGACCACAAGGACCTCAAGGCCGTCGCCGTCGCCAGTGCGGCATTGTTCGTGAGCTGGCCCGATGCCAAGTCCCGCAAGGTGTTCGCGGATCGCGCGCAGTGGGAATCACACGAGCCGCTGCTGCACACCGGCGACCTTTCCGCCGCGGCGACGGGGGTGTGGTGCGGGAATTCGGATCCCTTCGCCCGCGCGGACCGCAAACTCATCAAGGCACTGGACCCCGCCGTCGCGAAGATGACGCCGGGCGCGCACAACGACGACTACTGGCGCGAGATCATGCCCGACGTGCTGAAGTTCGTGGGGGACCGCATCGCGTGACCCTCCCGCACCACCGCATTCAGAGGACGAAATGCGGGAGGAGGGGGTCAGGCGGGTTTCGCGGCGACGATCAGGTCCCGCACGATCGCCTGGTCCACCCGGTGGGCGAAACCGGCGTACGGGCCGTCCTCACGGACCTCCAGGCCCGCCTTGTCCAGGATCGCGGCGAGCTCCTCGCGCGGCGCGACGTTGGTGTTCCACGAGATGCCGAGCGCGCCGCCGGGGCGCAGCACCCGCGTCCACACCGGGACGGCGGCCGCGAGCAGGTCGCGCGGGCTGCGCGCGAGCGACGCGTCCTGGGTGCGGTGGCTGCCGTGCTGCACGCCGTACGGGGCGTCGGTGACGATGAGGTCCACCGAGTTCGGCCGCAGCAGCTCGTCGGTGGTGAGCGTGTCGCAGTTGAGGTAGCTCAGCCTGCGCACCTCGCCCGCCTTGTACCGCTCCTTGGTGATCCCGAAACCGATGTCGAGCCGCCTGCCGAGGCGGACCTTGTTGCGGCGCACCTGACCGGATTCGGCGCTGTGCTTGATCCGCTTCTGCTTCAGCCAGGTCTTGATGAACATCTCGTAGGAGTCGAAGTCCTTGCCGTCGACGTCGAGGCCGGTGGCGTCGAAGCCGTACATCATCGCCTGGTTCAGCGTGGTGCCGCGGCCGCAGAGCGGGTCGAGCAAGTGCAACGGCTTGTCCAGCATCGCGACCGGGTCCGCCATCGACAGGAGGGTGACGTTGACGAGGAGTTTGGTGAACAGCTCGTTCGTCTTGCCCGGGTACTTCTGGATGGTCAGCAGATCCGAGTCGAAGTTCGCGAGCGGACTGATCGTCACCGGCTTCAGGACGCCGTCACCGACTTCGAACAGCGCGTACAGCGCCGAAAGGTTCGAAAGGAGCGCGAGATCGCGTTCGCTCAGCGGGGCGGGCGTGGTGAAGGTGAGGTAGCCGACGCCGCCGAGTTCCGTCTCGCCGATCTCGGAGACCTCGGTCTCCAAAGCGGACAGACCGAACACCGCCAGCTCCGCGCGCAGCAGCGCCGGGGTGGAGTCGGTGTAGACCCGGTTGGCGGACGGGTAGACCAGGATCGCGTACTCGGACATCCGGTAGAGCGTAGCTTGACTGATTGTGACAGCCACTCCAGTGCCGAACCTGAAGGAAGCCGCCGCCCTCTTGGCGCGCGCCACCGACGTGACCCTGCTCGGCCATGTCCGCCCGGACGCCGACGCGCTCGGCAGCGCGCTGGCCCTGGGCCGGGCACTGCAGCTGCGCGGCGCAGAGGTCCGCGTCTCCGTCGGCGAGCCCGAAGAGATGCCCGAAACGCTGCGGAGCCTGGACGTCGGCGGGCTCTACGTCCCCGCGAGCGAGCTGCCGGAGAGCGAAGGGTTGCTGGTCGCGCTCGACACGCCCACCCCGGGCAGGCTCGGGAAACTCGCACCGCGGGTGGACGCCGTCCGCGCGGCGGGCGGCGACGTCCTGGTGATCGACCACCACGCGTCCAACGTCTTCTACGGCACACACCACGTGGTCGACGACACCGCCGAAGCCACCGCGGTCCTCGTCTTCGCGTTGCTGGAGGAGCTCGGCACCGAGATCGACGAGCCGATCGCGCGCTGCCTGTACGCGGGGCTGGTCACCGACACGAGCGGGTTCCGCCGGGCCCGGCCCTCCACCCATCAGATGGCCGCGAAGCTGCTCGAAGCCGGGGTCGACCCGGACAAGGTGGTCCGCGAGATCGTCGACGACCACCCGTTCGCGTGGCTGCCGATGCTCTCGGACGTCCTCGCGGGGGCCCGGCTCGAGCCGGACGAGGCTCGCGGCTTCGGCCTCGCGCACGCGGTCGTGACGCTCGACGCCGCGCGGTCCGTCCGTGCCGAGGAGGTCGAAGCGGTCGTCGACGTCGTCCGCTCCGTGCGCGAGGCCGGGGTCGCCGTGGTGCTCAAGGAAGCCGCGCCGATCGGGCCGCGCCGACGGTGGACGGTCTCGCTCCGGTCGGCGGGCGGTGTCGACGTTTCGGCCGCGGCCGGCGAGCTGGGCGGCGGAGGACATCGCCAGGCGGCCGGGTGCACCGCCGAGGGCACGGCCGACGAGGTGCTCGGCAAGATCCGGGAGGCCCTGTCGAGGGCGCCGCTGCTCTGACGAACGGTGTCATCGTAATTTCATCGGCGGTTCCTAACGTGAGCCACGATGAACGAACGAAACCCCCTCCGCCGCCGGATCCTGGTCACGCTGGGCGTGATCGTGCTGTTCCGGCTGGGCCAGAGCCTGCCCGCGCCCCAGACGGGCCGTCTGCCGCTGAGCGATCATTCGTGGCGGTGGATCCTCGACCTCCTCACCGGCGGTCGCCTGGCCACGGTGTTCGGGTTCGGTGTCCTTCCCTGCCTGGTCGCCCCGTTCGTCCTGCGAGCGCTGATCGTCCTGAGCCCGCGACTGGCGGCGCTCCGGGCGGAAGGTGAAGCCGGAGCCCGGGTGCTGGCGCGGTACCGGCGGCGGATCGTCGTCGTGCTCGGCCTGCTCGGTGCCGTCGGCTTGGTCGTGTTTCGAGGACAGGACGTCCTGGACGGAGCCGTCACGGTGGCGTGCCTGACCGCGGGCACCGCGGTGGTGCTGCGGCTGACCGAGCTGATCACCGAGCGGGGTTTCGGCCACGGGGTCCGGATCCTGCTGCTCGCACAGGTCCTGGCGGTGCTGCCGCCGGAGTTCCTGCGCCTGTACGAACGGAAGGGCTGGGCCGCCGTCGCGGTCACGACCGTGGTGACGCTGTCGGTCACCGTGATCACGATCGTCGTCGCGCAGGGGCAGCGCCGAGTCCCGGTGCAGTACGCCAAGCGGATGATCGGCAGGCGCGCTTTCGGCGGGACGCCGTCCTACATTCCTCTTCGCTTACCCCAAGCGAACAGCCCGGCCGTCCTCGCCGCGGTCCTGCTGTCGGTGCCGGTGCTCCTCTTCGGCCTGGAGGATGCCTGGTGGATCGCGGTCTACTTCGTCCTCGTCTGCCTCTTCGCCTTCGTCCGGGCGGCCGTGGCGCAGAACATGGACAAGGTGGCGGACGAACTGGTGCGGGCGGGCGGTTTCGTCCCCGGGATCCGGCCGGGGAACTGGACCGCCGAGTACCTCGACTACGTGAACCGCCGGATCATCGCCTTCGGGGCGTTCGGCTTGGGCGTGGTCGCGCTGATCCCGGTCGCCGGCCTGGCCTTGCTCGGCGTCACCCCGGCGACGCTGTTCGTCGCCGGGGTGACCCTGCAGGTGGTGCTCGTTTTCCTGGTCAGTGTCTCGCTCGACACCACGCGGCAGATCGAGTCGCTGCGCCGGCAACGACGCTACGAACCGTTCCTCCGCTGACCGTTTCAGAAGTGGGGGAGCCAGCCGCCGCCGAGGGCGTCGGCCGGACCGAACTTGTTGCCGCCCTTGCCGTTCCACAGGTAAAGGGTGCCCGTGTTCTTGTTGACGGCACCGATGTCGCTGTGGCCGTCCTTGTCGACATCACCGAGGGACATCAGGGTGGCGTGGTAGTTGCCCCAGCCGCTTCCGATGGCGTCGGCGGCGCCGAATTTGTTGCTTCCCTTGCCGTTCCAGATGTAGAGGGTGTTGCCGTCGCGCACCGCGGCCAGATCGGTCTTCCCGTCATTGTCGAAGTCGCCCGCGACGGGCGCGGTGAAGGGTTCCCAGCCGCCACCGACGGAGTCGGCGGGGGTGAAGTGGTTGCCGCCCTTGCCGTTCCAGATGTAGAGCGTGCCGTCCTTGACCGCGGAGAGGTCGCTGACGCCGTCGTTGTTGAAGTCACCCGCGACGGGGGCGCTGAAGGGTTCCCAGCCGCTTCCGACGGCGTCGGCGGCGCCGAACTTGTTGCCGCCCTTGCCGTTCCAGACGTAGAGCGTGCCGTTCTTGACGGCGGCGAGGTCGGTCTTGCCGTCCTTGTTGAAGTCACCGGCCGCAGGGCGGGTGAAGCCGTCCCAGCCACCACCCACGGGATCCGCGGTGCCGAAGTTGTTGTTGCCCTTGCCGTTCCAGATCGTCAGGGTGCCGGTTCCGGTGGCGTGGATGTCGCCCGCCCCGTTGCCGTCGAAGTCCCCGCCGTCGAGGGACTTCTCGATGACCTTGTCGTAGCGGATGCCGCGGTAGGTGGTCATCTCCGACCAGGAGTTGGTGTTGTGGTTGGTCTTCTGGCCGTAGGTGTTCTCCGAGTAGACCCAGGCGCCCGCCGAGTGGTCCTTGGGGTCGACCCACTTTTCGAACAGCTCGATGTGACCGTTCTTGAGCAGGGCGTCACCGGGCAGCAGATCGTGCAGGCTCGGCAGCCAGGACTTGTGCGAATAGGACTCGAAGTCGCCGGTGTTGAGGTCCCAGCCGTCGGACTTCTTGGGCAGGTGCCAGGCCATCGCGACGAGGCCGGAGCAGTCCGGGCGGTACTTCCCGCCGGTGCCGTCGGAGATCGCGTCCGCCTGGTCCTGGCTGTACCAGGTGTCACCCCGGTCGTACCAGTACTTGGCACGGGCGATGATCTCGGCGCGGGTGATCGCGCCGCCCACCGTGGACGCCGCGCTCGCCTCGTTCCGCGTGCCGAACGTGAGCAAGCCTGCGACGACTGTCACGAGGGCCATGAGGGCGGCGGCGAACCGGACCGCTCTGGGAGAACCGGAGCTGTTCATGACGACCTTTCCTGAGCATGATGTGGAGTGGACGACACAGAGGCTGCGGGAGGCCGCTGTAGCCCCGCTTCAACGCGGGCTACAGCGAGGCGGCGCGCTGGAGGTGGATCCGCTCTGGGGAGGGACGGATGAGGTTTTCTCTGCTCGGGCCGGTGGAGGTGGCGGGCCCGTCGGGGCCGATCGCGCTCCCGGGGGTCAAACCGCGCACGCTGCTCGCGGCGCTGCTGCTGGGCTACGGCCGGACGGTGCCCGCCGAACGGCTGATCGGCGTGGTCTGGGGCGAGGAGCCGCCCACGACCGCCCGCGCGGTGGTGCAGACGTATGTCGCGACGCTGCGCCGTGCGTTCGACGCGGCGGGGCTGCCGCAGGTCATCGTGTCCGATCGGAACGGCTACCGCGCCGACGTCGCCGAGGACGTCCTCGACGTGCGGATGTTCGAGCGGCTGGTGGAACGGGGACGGCAGGCCGCGCAGGGCGGTGACCACACCGGGGCGGCGGACCTCTTCCGCTCCGGCCTCGCCCTGTGGCGGGGCCCCGCGCTCGGCGGGATCGGGGAGTCGTTCCTGCGCGCCGAAGCGAGCCGGCTGGACGAGCTGCGGCTGACCGTCGTCGAGGAGCGCGTCGACGCGGATCTGGCGGCGGGACAAGGCCCGCGGCTGCTCGCGGAACTCACCGAACTGGTCGCCCTGCATCCCACGCGGGAACGGTTGCGCGGCGGCCTCATGGTCGCGTTGTACCGGTCCGGACGGCAGGCCGAAGCGCTGGACGTGTACGAACGCGGCCGGAAGGTGCTGGCCGACGAGCTGGGTATCGATCCCGGCCCGGAGCTGCGCCAGGTGCACGAGTCGATCCTGCGGTCCGACGCCGCCCTGCTCCCGGCCGTCACCTCCCGCACCCCGCGGCAGCTGCCGTCGCCGCCACCCGATTTCACCGGCCGCGCGCCCGAACTCGCGGAGCTGCGCGCGACCCTGGTGCGGCCCGGCGAGATGCCGGTCGCGGTCGTGTCCGGCGCGGGCGGCGTCGGCAAGTCCACTTTGGTGCACCGGATCGCGCACGAGATCGCCGAGCACTTCCCCGGCGGGCAGCTGCATCTCGAACTCCACGGTTCCACCGGCAGCCCCGCGACCGCCGAAGAAGTGCTCGGCCGCGTCCTGCGCGACTTCGACCCCGCGACGACGCCGCCCGGCTCGCTCGACGAACGCGTCGCCCGCTACCGGACGGTGCTCGCCGGCACCCGCACGCTCGTCGTGCTCGACGACGCCGCGAACGAGGCACAGGTCCGCCCGTTGCTGCCCGGCGGCCCGGGGTGCGCGGTGATCGTCACTTCCCGCAACCGGCTTCCCGCACTGGCGGGCGCGACCTTCTGCGAACTGGGAGTGCTGCCCGCCGACGCCGCGCTCGACCTGCTCACCCGCATCGTCGGGGCCGAGCGGGCGAGCACCGAGCCCGCTTCGGCCGCCGAGATCACCGAGCTGTGCGGGCAGTTGCCGCTCGCGATCCGCGTCGCCGGCGCGCGGCTGGTGTCCCGGCGGCAGTGGTCGCTGTCCCGGCTGGCGAACCGCCTGGCCCAGGAGCAGCGCCGCCTCGACGAGCTGGTGGTCGGCGACCAGGAGGTGCGGGCCAGCATCAACCTGAGCTACACGCTCCTGCCGAAGGCGGCGCGGACCGCGTTGCGACGGCTGGGATCGCTCGGTCTCGCGCATTTCCCCGCGTGGGTCGCCGCGGCGGCGCTGGAGTCCGATCCGGACGACGCGGAGCAGGTGCTCGAAGACCTCGTCGACGTGTCGCTGCTCGAAGTCGACGGCGTGGATCCCTTGGGGCTCATGCGTTACCGGCTGCACGACCTCGTCCGCCTGTTCGCGCTGGAACGTGCCGTCGAGGAGGAGTCCGCCGCGGACCGCGCCGCCACCGTCGAGCGGGTGCTCGGTGGCTGGATCTGGCTGGTGGAACGGATCAACGAGACCCTGCCGCCGGTCGTGCCGTCGATCCAGGGCATCTCCCGGCTGGGCCGTCCGGTCGGGGAGGAGATCGCTCGGCGGGTCGTGGCCAGGCCGTACGAATGGTTCCGCGCCGAGGAGGAGGCGATGACCACCGCCGTCGAGCTGGCGGCGGCACTGGACCTGGTCGACATCGCGGTCGGGCTCTCGTCGGCCTTGTGCGGCACCGCGTTCGGCGGGCACAACCGGGTGCTCGACGATTCGCTCGGCTCCTGGCGCCGCACCCACGACGCGGCGCTCACCGCCGCCCGCCGCACCGAGAACGCCTTGGGCGAGGCGACTTTGCTGGCGGGGCTCGGGCAGTTGTACTACGAGCACGACGACTTCCCCCGGTCCCGCGCGCATCTGAGCCAGGCGCTGTCGATGTTCCGCGCCGCCGGTGACGTCCGCGGCGAGGCCGCCACCCTCGCCGCGCTCGGCGCCGCCTGCCGTGAGCAGGGCTACCTGCCCGAGGCGGTGCATTTCCTGGACCGGGCCGGGCGGATGTGGTCCGGGCTGGACGATCCGGGGGCGATGGGCCACGTCCACCGGCTGGCCGGCACGGTGCGGCTGGAGCTGGGCGAATACCCGGGAGCGCTGACCGCGCTGACCGAGGCGCGGGCGTCGTTCGCGGCGGCCGGGTCCCGGCGCGGTGAAGGGCTGACCCTGCGCAGCCTTTCGCTGTATCACCGCGCCCGCGGCGAGTGGGCCGAGGCCGAAGAGTGCGCACGTGCCGCGCTCGCCGTGTTCGAGGGCACCGAGGACCGGATGCTGGCCGCGTATTCCGAACGCGCGCTGGCCAAGGCGCTGCTGCGGCGCGGGGATTCGGTCGCGGCGCGGCGGCTGGCGGAGAACGCGCTGGAGGTCTGCCGTGAACTCGGCGACGCCTTCGGCCACGCGTGCACCCTCCGCGTCGTCGGGGAGGTGCATCTCGCGGAAGGCCGGTTGTACCAAGCGAAGGACTGCCTGGAGGACTCGCTCCGGCGGTGGACCGACCTGCGCGCCGAACTGTTCCGGGCGCGGACCCTGCGCACGCTCGCGGAGGTCCACGACGCGCTCGGCGACGTGCGGGCGGGGGAGCGGATGACCGCGGAGGCGTGCTAGATCTTCCGGACCTACGGTGCCCGCGAGTATCGGGAACTCTCCGCTGTAACCGGGCGGGGTCGTGAGTGATTCGGGTCGTTCTAAAGTGGTGTGCCACTAGAGTCTGGACTGGCGATGCGGACAGGCCTGATCCCGAGTGTCCACAAGGGACATATCGCGTCGATCGGGCATCCGATTGATGCCTTTATGTCCGTTTCTGGACGAGGTCGTGAGTGCTAATGAGGGTTAGAACCACCCAAATCACTCACGACCCCTGCGCAAAGTGGCTAAATCGGGCAATTTGCCTCTGAATTTGTCCCTTGTGGACAGTCATGGGCGCGCCAGGTCTCTGTGGTGAGCATGCTCTCGCCACCAACTCCATCACGCCATGTTTGACTTGCCTCTCAGTAACCCTCTTTGCCACTCGCGACCCCTCCCAAAGTACCCAAATCGGGCGCCTTCGCTGTAACCGGGTTACAGCGTTCCTGAAGGACGCTCGTCGACAGTGGGACCCATGTCTTCGTTCGTGTCGTTGTCGGATCCCCGTATCGCCGCCGTGCCCGTCCGGGAGTGCGGGGAACCCCTGGTGGACCTGCGGGAAACCGGCGCCATCCGGATCGACCCCAGGCTCGCCGACGATCGGGGTGCCTTCGCGCACGTGCGGCTCAGCGTCGCCGACCGGCTCGTCGCGGCGCAATGCCAGCTCCCGCGCGGGCTCCGGTTGCTCGTCGTCGAGGGCTTCCGGCCGAGGGAGGTGCAGGAGCGGTACTTCGAGGACAGCATGGCCCGGATCGCGCGCGCCAACCCGGAATGGCCGTCCGGGCAGGTGGCCGCCGAAGCCGCCACCTACGTGTCACCGCCGGAAGTCGCGCCGCATGTCGCCGGGGGAGCGGTGGACCTCACGCTGTGCACCGTCGACGGCGTCGAACTGCCGATGGGGACCGACGTGAACGCGACGCCGCCGGAATACGGGACGGAATGCTTCACCGAGTCCGCGCTGATCGGTCCCGAAGCGCGTGCCAACCGGGAAACGCTCATCGACGCGATGACCGCGACCGGATTCGTCAACTACCCGAGCGAATGGTGGCACTGGTCCTACGGCGACCGGTACTGGGCGTTCGCCACCGGGGTGAAGCACGCCCGCTTCGGCCCGGCGGGTTTCCCGGCGACTGGGACTGTCGTACCAGACGTCTAGTCTGCGGTGGTGCCTGAAGCTTCCGAACCCGACGAGCGCGTCCCGCCGAAACGCGTCCTCGGCCTCGCCGTGCCCGCGCTCGGCGTCCTCGCCGCCGAACCGCTGTACGTCCTGGTGGACACGGCCGTCGTCGGACATCTCGGCGCGCTGCCGCTGGCGGGCCTCGCCGTCGGCGGTGTCGTGCTGTCGCAGGTTTCGAGCCAGCTGACGTTCCTGTCGTACGGCACCACGTCGCGGACGGCGCGGCTGCACGGCGCGGGCCGCCGTGGTGACGCCGTCCGCGAAGGCGTCCAGGCGACGTGGTTGGCGGTGATCGTCGGGCTGGTGGTGATCGTCGCCGGGCAGCTGCTGGCCGCTCCGATCGCCCGCGTGCTGTCCGGGGACGCCGCGATCACCGACGCCGCCGTCTCCTGGCTGCGGATCGCGCTGTTCGGCACGCCGTTCATCCTGATCACGATGGCGGGCAACGGCTGGATGCGCGGCGTGCAGGACTCCGCGAAACCGTTGCGCTATGTCCTGGCGGGCAACGGGATCTCGGCCGTGCTGTGCCCGGTGCTGGTGTACGGCGCGGACTGGGGGCTGGAAGGTTCGGCGATCGCGAACGTCGTCGCGCAGGTGATCTCGGCGTCGCTGTTCATCGCGGCCCTGGTGCGGGAGCGGGTCCCGCTGCGCCCGGAGCCGAAGGTGATGCGCGCCCAGCTCGGCCTCGGCCGGGATCTGGTGCTGCGCAGTCTCGCGTTCCAGGCCTGCTTCGTGTCCGCCGCCGCGGTCGCCGCGCGGACGTCGACCGAGGCCGTCGGCGCGCACCAGGTCGTGCTGCAGCTCTGGACGTTCCTCGCGCTGGTGCTGGACTCGCTCGCCATCGCCGCGCAGTCGCTCGTGGGCGCCGCGCTCGGCGCCGGGGCGAGCAAACGGGCACGCGGCGTGTCGAACCAGATCACCGTCTACGGCCTGGTGTTCGGCTGCTTCCTCGGCGTCGTGTTCGCGTCGGTGGCCGGCGTGCTGCCGCGAGTGTTCACTTCGGACGCGGCCGTCCTCGGCCAGATCCCGCACGCCTGGTGGTTCTTCGTCGCGCTGCAACCGATCGCCGGGGTGGTGTTCGCACTCGACGGCGTCCTGCTCGGCGCGGGCGACGCCGCCTTCCTGCGTAACGCGACCCTGCTGAGCGCGGCGGTGGGGTTCCTGCCGCTGATCTGGCTGTCGCTCGCCTTCGGCTGGGGGCTGGCCGGGATCTGGACCGGGCTCTCGCTGTTCATGCTGCTGCGGCTGGCGACCCTGCTGGTGCGGTGGCGCTCGGGCCGGTGGGCCGTGGAAGGCGCCGTCCGCGTTTAGTCCTCTGGATGCGGTCCTTGCGCGTGCGACTACCGCATTCAGAGGACGAAACGCGGTGGTGGCGGCCGGCGCTGTGGCGAAAAGCACCCGGGTAACGGCTATGTTTCACCGTTGCTTAGGAGCTACAACTATATGAGGCGGCAGCGCGGGCGTCTTCCCGTCCGAAACCGTCCCGAGGAGGAAACACCGTGACAGGCCGAGCCACCCGCCGGTCCTGGTTCATCTGGTTCGCCGCCGTCACCGTCTATCTCCTCGCCGTCTTCCACCGCACCTCGTTCGGCGTCGCCGGGCTCCAGGCCGCCGACCGGTTCGGGGTCGGCGCGGCCGCGCTCGGCACGTTCACCGTCCTGCAGGTCGGCGTCTACGCCGCGATGCAGATCCCCACCGGCGTCCTCGTCGACCGCTACGGCCCACGCCGGGTACTCACCGCCGCCGTGTTCTTCCTCGGCCTCGGCCAGATCCTGCTCGCGGTCGCCGATTCCTACCCGCTCGGCCTGGTCGCCCGCGCCGTCGTCGGCTTCGGTGACGCGCTGACGTTCGTGAGCATCATGCGGCTGATCGCCGCGCATTTCCCCGGCCGCCAGTACGCCCTGCTCGCCGCGCTGACCGGGGCCATCGGGTACGTCGGCAACCTCGCCGCGACGGTCCCGCTCGGCCTGCTGCTCGACGGTCCCGGCTGGACCCCGACGTTCCTCGCCGTCGGCCTGGTGACCGCGCTGTACGCCGCCGTCGTCGCCCTTCGCGTCAAGGACTCCCCGCCCGGCCGCCCGGCGCCCGTGCGCGAACGGGTGCACCCGAAGCTGCTGGGCCGCCAGGTCGCCGACGCGTGGCGCACCCCGGGCACCCGGCTGGGGTTCTGGGTCCACTTCAGCACGATGTTCGCGCCCAACGTGCTGACCATGCTCTGGGGTGTCCCGTTCCTCGTGCAGGGGCAGGGATACCCGAAGGCCACCGCGAGTTCGCTGCTGATCGTGTTCGTGTTCGGCTCGATGCTCGGCGGCCCCGTGATCGGCGGGCTGATCGGGCGGCGCCCGTCGCTGCGGATGCCGCTCGTCGGCGGGTACATCGGCGGCGCCGCGGTGATGTGGGTGATCCTGCTCGGCTGGGGCGGCACGATCCCGGTCGCGGTCCTGGTCCCCGTGTTCGCCTTCCTTTCCCTCGGCGGCCCGGCGTCGATGATCGGTTTCGCGCTGGCACGGGACTACAACCCGCTCGCGCGCGTCGGCACCGCGACCGGCGTGGTGAACGTCGGCGGATTCGTGGCCACGACGATCTCGGCCCTCGCGGTCGGCGTGCTGCTGGAGTGGACGGGCGGTACGTTCCGCCTGGCGCTGCTGTCGGTGATCGCGGTGCTCGCGTTCGGCACCTTCCGGATGCTCGTGTGGTGGCGGCGCACCCGCGCTCTGCTGTTCGAGGCGGAGGCTCGCGGCGAGGCGATCCCGGTGCAGATCCGGCGCCGCCGCTGGGACGCCGAAGCGCCGCTGCCCGTCTCGTCCTAGGCGAAGGCCCGAAAGATAGGGTTCGGCCCGTGTCGCGCCCCAATCAGGCTCCTGCCAAGAAACGTCCAGCCCCGCCGCCCGGTCTCGTCATCGTCGACAAACCGTCCGGGATGACTTCCCACGACGTCGTCGCCAGGGCGCGTCGTTTCATGGGCACCCGCAAGGTCGGGCACGCCGGCACCCTCGACCCGATGGCCACCGGTGTCCTCGTGCTCGGCATCGAACGCGCGACGAAACTCCTCGGCCACTTGGCCTTGGACCGCAAGACCTATCTCGCGACCCTCTCCTTGGGACTGTCCACCACGACCGACGACGCCGAGGGCGAGCCGATCGCCGAAGCCGCCCCGGATGTCGTCGAGAAGATCACCGACGAAGCGATCGCCGCCGGGATCGCCGCGCTGACCGGCGACATCCAGCAGGTGCCGAGCGCGGTCAGCGCGGTCAAGATCGACGGCAAACGCGCGTACGCCCGCGTCCGGGCGGGCGAAGAGGTCGTGATCCCGCCGCGTCCGGTCACCGTGCACCGTTTCGATCTGCTCGCCACCCGCCGCGAGGCGGGCCGGATCGAACTCGACGCGATAGTCGAATGTTCGTCGGGGACCTACGTCCGGGCGCTGGCCCGCGATCTCGGCGCCGGGCTCGGGGCCGGTGGACATCTGCTCGCGTTGCGGCGCACCACGGTCGGCCCGTTCACCCTCGCCAAGGCCCGCACCCTCGACCAGCTCGAAGACAAGCCGGAGCTGTCGCTGGACCTCGACGCCGCCGTCGCCGCCGCGTTCCCGCGCCGCGATCTGGACGCCCGCACGGCGCAGGCGGTCCGATATGGACAGAGGGTGCCCGCGGCCGGGATCAAGGGCACGTACGGGATGTTCGGGCCGGACGGTCGCGTGCTCGCCCTCGCGGCGGACGAAGGCGAACTGGCCCGGTCGGTCGTCGTGTTGCTGCCCGCCTAGGCTGGTGCGCGGAGCGGGCCTGAGGAGACGGGGCTAGAAGTGCAGCGTTGGCGTGGTTTGGGTGACCTCCCCGGGAGCTGGGGACGGTGCGTGGTGACGATCGGCGTCTTCGACGGCGTGCACCGCGGTCATCAGGAGCTGATCTCGAGGACGGTCCGCGCCGCCGCCGAACGCGGCGTGCCGAGCGTGGTGCTGACCTTCGACCCGCATCCGTCGGAGGTGATCCGGCCGGGCAGCCATCCCGCGCAGCTGACCACGTTGCGCCGCAAGGCGGAACTGGTCGAGGGCCTGGGGGCGGACGTCTTCTGCGTGCTGCCGTTCACCCTGGAGCTGTCGCGGCTGACGGCGCACGAGTTCGTGCACGAGGTGCTGGTGGACAAACTGCACGCGGCCGCGGTGATCGTGGGGGAGAACTTCACCTTCGGCGCGAAGGCGGCCGGTGACGTCGGCCTGCTCCGCACGCTGGGGAAGCGGTTCGGTTTCGTGGCGCAGGGCGCGGAACTGCAGGGCCTGCTCGCGCAGGAGCAGGCGGACAACGACATCACGTTCTCCTCGACCTACGTCCGTTCGTGCATCGACGCCGGGGACGTCGTGGCGGCGTCCGAGGCGCTCGGCAGGCCGCATCGGCTGGAGGGCATCGTCGTCCGGGGCGACGGCCGGGGGCACGACCTCGGCTACCCGACGGCGAACCTGTCGACGCCGCGTTTCGCCGCGGTGCCCGCCGATGGTGTCTACAGCGCCTGGTTCACCCGTTCGTCGGATTCCGGCAGCCGGCTGCGCGCCGCCGTGTCCGTCGGGACCAACCCGACCTTCTCCGGGCGGGAGCGCACCGTCGAGGCCTTCGTCCTCGACATCGACGAGGATTTCTACGGACAGCACGTCGCACTCGATTTCGTCGCCAAGCTGCGGGATCAGGTCCGTTTCCCGACGTCGGAGGGTCTGGTGAAACAGATCGACGAGGACGTCGCGCGGACCAGGGAACTGCTCGGCGAGCAGGACTGACCGGACCCGGCCACGGCCGGACGAGAATCGACAAACACGCCCGCCAGGGTGCGTTCCGGTGGCAAGATGTCACGGACCGCGCGCGTGGCGTTCGATGGGGTTAGGGGAGCGGACCAGGTGGAGGACCACAAGATCGTCCAGCGGAACATCGCGCTGCAGAAGGAGTGGTACGGGGAGCCGCTCGGCGATCGGGTGCGGAGACTGGTCGTCGCCTTCGACATCTCCCAGGCCTTCCTCGCCGAGGTGCTCGGCATCAGCGCGCCCATGCTCAGCCAGGTGATGAGCGGGCGTCGCGCGAAGATCGGGAACCCGGTCGTCCTGGCGAAGATGATCATGCTGGAGCGCAAGGTGCTCGTCCCCGCGGTCGCCGCGGGGGACCGCAAGGCCATGCAGGAGGCGCTGGAGGACGTCCGCGACTCGCGGCCGACGGTGGGCCGGGACAGCATCCCGGTCGGGGCCGTCGCCGACGACCAGGGTGTGCTCGCGGCGCTGCGGGACATCGGCGAGGACGAAGACCTCGCCGAGGCCGCGAAGCTGCTCGACGACGATTTCCCGTCGCTGGCGGATTTGCTGCGCCGGGCGGCCAAGAACGGTTCGTGACACTCTTCAGCGCGCTGATCCCGCCGGATCGCGTCCTCGATCAGGTCGCCGCCGCGCTGGGGACTCCCGGCGGCGAGGGTTTCCGCTGGTCGCCGCGGGAGGACTGGCACGTCACCCTCGGTTTCTACGGCGCGGACGACCCGGCCGGACGAGGCGACTGGCTCGCCGGACGGCTGGCGGGCGCGGGCCCGCTCGACCTCCGGCTGGAAAAGGCCGCGACATTCCCCGGGGTGCTGTGGTTGAGTGTGTCCGGAACCGGGCTCCACGAGCTGGCCCTGCGGGCCGGCGCGGAGAGTGAGGGCAGGCCGTACGTGGCCCACCTGACACTGGCCCGCTTCCCCCGCGACCGGCCGGACGCCGCGAGCGCGTGGGAGGAGCGGCTGGCCGGGTTCACCAGTGAGACTTGGACGGCGACCGAGGCCGTTCTGATGAGCAGTGACCGTGAGCAGGGCGTCTCGCGCTACCGGGTGATCCGGTCGTACGCGTTGAACCACGCCCGCGACTGAAGCCGCTGATCACGAGGCTGGTAACCTCGATGATTGGGTCCGGCTGCAGTCCGTGGCGGCCGTGACCGTCTCACCCGGCGTGAAGCATCGTCCGGGCCGCACGGCACAGAGTATCTAGGAGCACCACTGTGGCTTTGTCCACCGAAGAAAAGAAGTCGATCCTTGCCGAGTACGGCGTGCACGACTCGGACACCGGATCCCCGGAGGCCCAGGTCGCGCTGCTGACCAAGCGCATCGTCGGCCTCACCGAGCACCTCAAGGCTCACAAGCACGACCACCACTCCCGTCGCGGGCTTCTGCTGCTGGTCGGCCGCCGCCGCCGGCTGCTGAACTACGTGATGAAGGTGGACATCGAGCGTTACCGTGCGCTGATCCAGCGTCTCGGCCTGCGCCGATAGCTTGAACCCGAGGGGGAGTGACCACTGCGGTCGCTCCCCCTCGGTCCAAGTGCAGCAACACGCGGCGCGAGCGCGCACGAGGAACCGTCCGCCGGTCCTCGGTAGTGGCTTCCGGGCAACGGCCCGGGGGCTTCGATCGAAGACCGGCCTCACTCCTCGAGCGTCCGCAGGCGAAACAGGTCCCAGGGTGGGAGACTCGCGCCGTTACAGAGGATCAAAAGAGGAGATACACCTTATGACCGACTCCACCGGAGTCACCGTGCACGAAACCGAAGCCGTCATCGACAACGGCCGTTTCGGCACCCGCACCGTCCGCTTCGAGACCGGCCGCCTGGCCCGTCAGGCCGCCGGCGCCGTCGTCGCGTACCTCGACGAAGAGACCATGCTGCTCTCGGCGACCACCGCGTCGAAGCACCCGAAGGACCACTTCGACTTCTTCCCGCTGACCGTGGACGTCGAGGAGCGGATGTACGCCGCCGGACGCATCCCCGGCGCGTTCTTCCGTCGCGAGGGCCGCCCGTCGACCGACGCGATCCTGACCTGCCGCCTGATCGACCGGCCGCTGCGCCCGTCGTTCGCCGACGGTCTCCGCAACGAGATCCAGGTCGTCATCACCGTCCAGAGCCTCAACCCCGAGGACCCGTACGACGTCCTCGCGATCAACGCGGCCTCGGCCTCGACGCAGATCGCCGGCCTTCCGTTCTCGGGCCCGGTCGGCGGCGTCCGCGTCGCGCTGATCGACGGCCAGTGGGTCGCGTTCCCGACCTGGAAGCAGCTGGAAGAGGCCACTTTCAACATGGTGGTCGCCGGCCGCATCGTCGGTGACGACGTCGCCATCATGATGGTCGAGGCCGAGGGCACCGAGCAGACGCTCGACCTGATCGCCGCCGGTGGCAAGGCGCCGGACGAGATCGCCGTCGCCGAGGGCCTCGAGGCCGCGAAGCCGTTCATCAAGGTGCTGTGCGAGGCCCAGCAGCAGCTGGCCGAGCTGGCCGCCAAGCCGACCGGCGAGTTCCCGGTCTTCCTCGCCTACGAGCAGGACGCGTACGACGCCGTCGCCGCCATCGCGACCGACGACCTCGCGAACGCCCTGACCATCGCGGGCAAGCAGGACCGCGACAACGCGACCGACCAGGTCAAGGCCGCGGTGCTGGAGAAGATCGGCCTGGGCGAGGGCGAAGCCTTCCAGGGCCGTGAGAAGGAGATCGGCGCGGCGTTCAAGGCCCTGTCGAAGAAGATCATGCGCAAGCGCGTCCTCACGGACAAGATCCGCATGGACGGCCGTGGCCTGACCGACATCCGCTCGCTCGCCGCCGAGGTCGCCGTGATCCCGCGGGCGCACGGTTCCGCGCTGTTCGAGCGCGGTGAGACCCAGATCCTGGGCGTCACCACGCTGAACATGCTCCGCATGGAGCAGCAGATCGACTCGCTCTCCCCGGAGACCACGAAGCGGTACCTGCACCACTACAACTTCCCGCCGTTCTCCACCGGCGAGACCGGCCGTGTCGGTTCGCCGAAGCGGCGCGAGATCGGCCACGGCATGCTCGCCGAGCGCGCCCTGGTGCCGGTCCTGCCGAAGCGGGACGAGTTCCCGTACGCGATCCGCCAGGTCTCCGAGGCGCTGGGCTCCAACGGCTCCACCTCGATGGGCTCGGTCTGCGCCTCGACCATGGCGCTGCTGAACGCGGGTGTCCCGCTGAAGGCGCCGGTCGCCGGCATCGCCATGGGCCTCATCTCCGACGAGGTCGACGGCGAGACCCGCTACGTCGCGCTGACCGACATCCTGGGCGCCGAAGACGCCATGGGCGACATGGACTTCAAGGTCGCCGGCACCAAGGACATCATCACCGCGCTGCAGCTCGACACGAAGCTCGACGGCATCCCGTCGGAGGTCCTCGCGGCCGCGCTGAAGCAGGCGAAGGACGCTCGTCTCACCATCCTGGAGGTCATCGCCGAGGCGATCGACGGCCCGGACGAGATGAGCCCGTTCGCTCCGCGCGTCACCAGCGTGAAGATCCCGGTGGACAAGATCGGCGAGGTCATCGGCCCGAAGGGCAAGATGATCAACTCGATCACCGAGGAGACCGGCGCCGACATCTCCATCGAGGACGACGGCACGATCTACGTGGGCGCGGCCGACGGCCCGTCGGCGGAGGCGGCGATCGACAAGATCAACGCCATCGCCAACCCTCAGCTGCCCAAGGTCGGCGAGCGCTTCCTCGGCACCGTGGTGAAGACGGCCGCGTTCGGCGCGTTCGTCTCGCTGCTGCCGGGCAAGGACGGCCTGGTGCACATCTCGAAGCTGGGCAACGGCAAGCGGATCGCCAAGGTCGAGGACGTGGTCAACGTGGGCGACAAGCTCCGCGTCGAGATCGCCGACATCGACAACCGCGGCAAGATCAGCCTGATCGTGGTCAAGGAAGACGACGCTGCGGACGCCGCCGAGAAGCCCGCCGAGGGTGACAAGGCCGAGGCCCCGAAGGCCGACGCGTAGTAGTCCTGGCTAGACCGATGTGAAACGTCAGGAAAGGGTCGTTCAGGACATTTTTCGTCCTGAACGACCCTTTCCTGACATGTGAGTAAGGAATCCGTTGGCTCGTCAGGTTCCCGGGCACGAACAGCCCGTCGGCAGCACCCGCACGCTGGAGTCCACTTCGGACGGCGCGGTGGTCAAGCGCAGTGTGCTGGCCGGTGGCCTCCGGGTCATCACCGAACACGTTCCCGCGTCCCGTTCGGTGACGGTCGGGCTGTGGGTCGGCGTCGGATCGCGTGACGAGCCGTCGTCGGTCGAGGGCGCGGCCCACTACCTCGAACACCTGCTGTTCAAGGGCACCACGAACCGGGACGCCACCCAGATCGCCGAAGAGATCGACGCGGTCGGCGGGGAGTTCAACGCGTTCACCGCGAAGGAGCACACCTGCTACTACGCGCAGGTGCTCGACGAGGACCTGCCGCTCGCGATGGACCTCGTCACCGACGTCGTGTTCGAGGCGCTGTGCACGGACAAGGACGTCGAGACCGAGCGCAGTGTCGTGCTCGAAGAGATCTCGATGCGCGACGACGATCCCGAAGACCTGCTGCACGAGACTTTCGTCGGCGCGATCCTGGGCAATCACGCGCTCGGCCGTCCGGTGCTCGGCAGCGAGAAGTCCATCGTCGAGATGTCCGCTTCGGCGCTGCGCGGGTTCTACCGGCGCCGCTACACGCTGCCGCGGATGGTGCTCGCGGTCGCCGGGAACATCGAGCACGGCCAGGTGCTTCGCTTGGTGCGCAAGGCTTTGCGGAACCGGCTGACCGGAACGGCGACCCCCGTGCCGCCGCGGGGCGGGCGGGCGCGGATCGCGATGGCGCCGAAGCTCGCGCTGCACACCGACGACACCGAGCAGGCGCACGTGATGCTCGGCCTGCGTTCGCTGTCGCGGCACGACGACCGGCGGTTCGCGCAGTCGGTGCTCAACGCCGCGCTCGGCGGCGGGATGAGCTCGCGGCTGTTCCAGGAGGTGCGCGAGAAGCGCGGCCTGGCGTACCAGGTGTACTCGTCCGTCGCGAGCTACGCCGACGCCGGGCACATGGCCGTGTACGCGGGCTGCCAGCCGGAGAAGCTCGGCGAGGTCGCCGGCGTGATCCGCGAGGTGCTCGAACTCGTCGGCAAGGACGGGCTGAGCGAAGCCGAGGTCGCGCGGGCGAAGGGGCAGCTTCGGGGCGGGCTCGTGCTCGGCCTGGAAGACACCTCGTCGCGCATGTCGCGTATCGGCAAGAACGAACTGAACTACGGCCGCTATCTCGGCGTCGACGACACGGTGGCGCGGATCGACGCCGTCACCACCGAAGAGGTCTGTGCGCTCGCTCGCACTCTGCTCGCCCGCCCTGGTGGCGTGTCGGCGGCGGCGGTGGTCGGGCCGTACGCTCACGCCGACGACCTTCCGGACGATCTGCACGAGGTGATCGCATCATGACCGCTGGGATTCGCGTCGGCGTGCTGGGCGCACGCGGCCGGATGGGCCAGGAAGTGGTGAACGCCGTCAACGGCGCCGACGACATGGAGCTCGTCGCCGCGCTCGACGCCGGTGACGATTTCGCGGCGCTCAAGCAGGCACAGGTCGTCGTCGACTTCACCCATCCCGACGCGGTGATGGACAACCTGGAGTTCCTGACCGGCAACGGGATCCACGCCGTGGTCGGCACCACCGGGTTCAGCGGGGAGCGGCTGGAGAAGCTGCGCTCGTGGCTCGCGGCCGACCCGTCGCTCGGCGTGCTCATCGCGCCGAACTTCGCGCTCGGCGCGGTGCTGGCGATGCGGTTCGCGCAGCAGGCGGCGCGGTTCTACAACTCGGCCGAGGTCATCGAACTGCACCACAACCGCAAGGCCGACGCGCCTTCCGGTACCGCCGCGCATACCGCGCGGCTGATCGGCGAGGCCCGCGCGGAAGCCGGTCTCGCTCCCGGTGAAGACGCGACGACGTCCGAAGTGGACGGTGCCCGCGGCGCGCTCGTCGACGACGTCCGCGTGCATTCGGTCCGGCTCCCCGGGCTGGTGGCGCACGAGGAGATCCTGTTCGGTGGCGAGGGCGAGACCCTGACCATCCGGCACGACTCGCTGCACCGCACGTCGTTCATGCCGGGCGTGCTGCTCGGCGTGCGCTCGGTGCTCACGCGGCCCGGCCTCACGGTCGGTCTCGAGAACATCCTCGACCTGTGAGGGCCCGCAATTTCGCGCTGGTGATGACGGCGGCGCTCGCCGTCTACGTCGTCCTGCTGGCGGGCCGGGCCATCGCGTTGCTGCGCACCGGCGAGACGGTGCCGGTGATCTTCGGCATCGGGGTCCTGCTGCTGCCGATCCTCGGGATCTGGATCATCGTCACCACCTGGCGTTCCGGCGTCCAGATCCAGCGGCTCTCGCGGCGGCTGGACGAGGAAGGCGGCCTGCCCGACGTCTCCGATCTGCCGCGGCGGCCCTCGGGCCGGGTGGACCGCGACGCCGCGGACGCCTGGTTCGACGAACGCCGCGCCGAGGTCGAGGCGGATCAGGAGAACTGGCGCGTCTGGTACCGGCTGGCGTACGCATACGAGATCGCTGGGGACCGGAAACGGGCCCGCGCGACGATGCGGCGAGCCGTGGAACTCGAAGCCGCCTCCCGCACTTAGAGGACTGAATGCGGGGCCGTGGCCCCCTGAGACCGCCTGTACCGATCGGTGGCTTCGCGTGATCGGCCGGACGGCACGTGTGATCAGACGGACGACACGCTCACGGCGAAGCTTTCGCCGTGAGTCGTCCGCCCAGACACGCATGTCGTCCGTCGAATCACGTGTGTCGTCCATCCAGTCACGCAAGACCGCCAGTAGGTACTCAGGACACGGTTGGCTCTAACCCGAAACGCCACTCACGACCCAGGGTCAGTAGTGGAACCAGCCCGCGAACAGGGCGGGCGAGGCGGCCAGCAGGCTGAACCGCAGCCAGCGGCCCACGAAACCGGTGGCCAGAAAGGTCACCAGCGGCATCCGCACCAGGCCCGCGAGCACACTCGTGGCCATGTACGGCGGCAGCCCGACGACCGAACTCACGCCGTACGTGCCCGCCATCCAATGCGGATGCCGATGGCACCGCTCGCGCAGGGCGTCGAGCCGGGCGCGCATCTTCTTGGTACGCGCCCGCCACCGCTCCCGGCGCGGGGTCGGCGGCCGCTCGCGGTGCAGGCGGTCGTGCAGCGGTTTCGGCAGCTTGATGGTGCCCTTCGCGGCCAGGTAGTAGAGCGTCTTCCCGCCCACCTGACCCGCGGCGACGATGGCGCCGAGCAGCAGCCACGGCATCGACGGCTGGCTCGCGCACAGGCCGATGAGGAACATCTCGATGCTGACCACGGGGAGGATCGCCGAACCGAAGGCGACGCCGAACGACAGGAGCAACCAGCCCACCATCGTTGCCTCCCCGTTATCTTCGTTCTCTCCAAGTTATCAGTTGAAAACCTGGACGCACTGGGGCCAGCCCCCGTTCCCGGCCTCGGGGCCGCACCAGAAGATCACCTGTTCGTCGGCTCGCGGCCACCTGCCGCTGCCATGCTGGAGCCGTGGCCGACGTGCACGACGCGGTCCGCGGCAAGGGTTTCGCGGATCGCTTCGCCGACTTCTGCGCGGCCGTGGTGCGGCGCCTCCCCTTCGGGCTTTCCCGGCTGGTGGCGCCGAGTTTCCTCGGTTTCGCGCTCATCAACGGGTTCACCTTCGCGGTCGACCTGATCCTCCTGACCCTGCTCCGTGGCTGGCTCGGCCTGCCGGTGTGGCTGGCGATCACGCTCGCCTACGCGACGGCGTTCGGGCTGAGCTTCGTGCTGAACCGCAGCATGAACTTCCGCTCGCACGCGCCCGTCGGCAGGCAGGCGGTGCTGTACGTGATCGCGATCGTGATCAACTACGTGGCGTTCCTGCTCGGCGTCGGCGCGGGACTGGCCGCGCTGGGCGTCGACTACCGCCTGTCCCGGCTCATCGCCGGGGCGTGCGAAGGCGTGTTCATGTACTCGGTGATGCGCTGGGTCGTGTTCGCGAAGTCAGGGAGTGAGTTCGAGGTCGAGGCCGCCGGTGAGGCGGACTTCGCGCACGTTCGTGCTTCCGGTGTCGAGGATGCGGACGGTCCCGTCGGGCGACCAGCCCGCGCGGCGGAAGAAGCCCAGTGACGCGTGATCGGTCTGGGCGACCCAGCTGATCCCGCGGGTGGCGCCGTCCTCGCGCAGCCAGGCGGACGCGTTCGCCAACAGCCGTCCCGCGTGCCCTCGGCGTCCCCAGCGCGGCTCGACCAGCAGCGAGGCGATGAGCGCCGTCGTCGGCGCGTCGTCGGGCAGCGATCCGTCGGCCGTGGCGACCTCGCTCACCGGAGCGCGGCCGGCGACGCAGAAACCGACGGTGAACTCGCCTTCGGTGGCGAGGAAGACCCGCGTGCCCGGGTACTCGATCGTCTCGGTCCAGGTCTTTTCGAGTTCCTCGATGTCGAGCCCGGCGACAGCCGCTTCGCCGAGCAGCTCCGTGTAGGCGCTTCGCCAGGTGTCCCGCTGGATGCGGGCGATCTCGGGGGCGTCGGACACGACTGCTGGGCGGACTTCGGCGGCGGCCATGCTGCGCAGATTAGCCGGACCGCCGAAAACTGTCGGTGGTGGATGGCACCATTCCGACGATGAGCACTACGACCATCAGCGGGCCGGTCGCGCGCCGGATCGCCCTGGCCGCACAAGGGTTCGCCGACGCGCGTCCCGGTGGAGCGGTGACGAGGAGGCATCTGCAGCGCGTGCTGTCGCGGATCCAGCTGCTGCAACTGGATTCGGTGAACGTCGCGGTCCGCGCGCACTACATGCCGTTGTTCTCCCGGCTCGGCGCGTACGAGCCCACGCTGGTGGACGACGCGGCCTGGTCCCATTCCGCGCGCAAACCCCGGATGCTGGTCGAAACCTGGGCGCACGAGGCGAGCCTGCTTCCGGTGGCGGACTGGCCGTTGCTGCGCTCCGGGGCGAAACGCATGGGCTGGTGGACGAACTACGCGCGGGTGCTGGACCAGACGCCGCAGCTGGTGGACGACATCCTGACCGTGATCAAGGAACAGGGCCCGATCGGCGCGGGCGGCATCGAGCGTGCCCTGGTGGGCGAGTCGGGCGGGGCGAAGCCGGGCTCGTGGTGGGAGCGGTCGGAGGTCAAGAAGGCTTGCGAGTGGCTCTTCGGCATGGGGCAGCTGACCACCGGCACGCGCCGGTCGTTCGAGCGGCTGTACGACCTGACCGAACGCGTCGTCCCGCCGGAGATCCTGTCGCGGACCGTGAGCCCGGAGGAAGGCGCCCGCGAACTGATCACCCGCGCGGCGGTCGCGCTGGGCATCGGCACCGAACCGGATCTTCGGGACTACTACCGGCTGGGCCCGGACGTCAGCAAGCGTGCGGTGGCGGAGCTGGTCGAGGAGGGTGTGCTCGAACCGGTGACCGTGGACGGCTGGCCCGCCCCGGCGTACCGGCACGTCGCGGCCAAGGCACCGAGGTCGGTCACCGGCCGGGCCCTGCTGTCGCCGTTCGACCCGCTGATCTGGGAACGCGCCCGCACCGAGCGCATCTTCGACTTCTTCTACCGCATCGAGATCTACGTGCCCGAGCCGAAGCGGATCTACGGGTACTACGTGTTCCCGTTCCTGCTCGACGGCGAACTCGTCGGCCGGGTCGACCTCAAATGCGATCGTGCCGCCGGGGTGCTTCGCGTCCAGGGCGCCTTCGCCGAGCCTGGGGTCGATGTCGCCCGGGTCGCCAGCGAGCTGGCGGGCGAGCTGCGGCTGATGGCGGAATGGCAGGGGCTGGACGGTGTCGCGGTGGGGGAGCGGGGCGACCTCGCTCCGGTTCTTTCGCGCCTCGTGCGCTGAGCTTCGCGAACGCTATGAAAGGACCTTTCATAGCGTCGGCGCTTCTCGCGGGGAGGTCCGTGAAGGCCTCCTTCCCTACCTTGAGAGTAGGGAAGGAGGCCTTCGCTACTTCTCCGCCGATCCGCGCACCTGAAATGAGCAAGGGACCTTTGCTCCCACCCCCGTGGAAAAGTGCGAGCAAAGGTCCCTCGATCCCCCTGCGGTCCGCGGCTCAGCCGGCCGCGCTGGTCACCACCGCGTCACCGGTGCCGGTGCGCGCCCGCACCTTCAGCGAGACCTCCGAGGGCGCGCTGTCCGCGACCTCCAGTTCGCTCGACACCGAACCGGTCGTCGACGAGAGGTCGATCTCGGCCTGGACACCACCGCGGATGGCGACCCGGACCTCACCCGATCCGGTGGTCAGCTCCAGCGTCCCGGAGGCGGCGTCCGCCACCGAGAGGGAGCCGCTGCCGGTGCGCGCCAGGACCTCGCCCGCGACCTCGCCGAGCCAGACGTCACCCGTGCCGGTCGCGACCGTGGCCGAACCGTTCACCGAGGCCGCCTCGACCGAACCGCTGCCGGTGCGCAGTTGCAGGCCCGACAGGGTCGGCCCGAGTTTGATGTCGCCGGTGCCGGTGCGGACGATCGCCGAACCGTCGGCCCGCTCCAGGCCGACCTTGCCGGCGCCGGTCATGATGTCGGCCCGGCCCGCGATACCGGTCACCGTGACGTCGGCCGCCCCGGCCCGCACCTCCAGATGCGAACCGGCGGGCGCCCGGACGGTCACGGCGAGCGGGACGTTCTTCAGCTGCCAGGCCTTCGGCGCCTGGACGACCAGCCGGTTGCCGACCTTCTCGATCCGCGTCTGCGCCACGGCGTCACCCACGGAGCCCGCCGAGCCCACCGGTGAGCCGCCGAGCTGGTCGCCGAAACGTTCCCCGACCCAGCTGAGCAGGCTCGTCATCCCGTCCACCCACGGCTGCTGTTCGCCGCCGTCCCGGCGGACCTCGGTGTGGACCCCGTTCTCGTCGGTCAGTTCGATGGTCACCCGGCCGATGGCCACGCTCACGTCGACCTCGATCGGGCCTTCGGCCTCGAAGTCCTCGACGCGCACGGTCTCTTCACCGGCGGGAGTGCTTTCCTCGGTCATGTCCGTCCCCCTCAGCCCTGGACCCAGCCGTGCAGGTGCGAACCGGCACCGCCGCCCGGCTTCTGCTTGTGCTGCCAGTGCTCGCTCCCGCTCTTGCCCAGCGCGCCCTGGACGGCCTGCGAGACGAACGTGTTCAGCGAAACCCCCTGCGAGGCGGCCGCGGCTTCGGCCTGGCCCTTGACCTGCTCGAACAGGCGCAGCGTGATGCGGGTGATGTCGCCCGTGTCCACCTTGGGCGGGCGCGGGGTCTCCCGCGGCGCCTCGGAGCGGGGCGCGGACCGCTCGGCGCCCTCCGCGGAGCCGGAGCCGGTGACGACGACGCGCACGTCGCGGCCGTCGAGCCGGACGTCGACGACGTGCCCCGGCAGCGCCGAAGTCACTTCGGCGGCGAGGTCGGCGAGGGCGTTCATGATGGTCAGCCGGGCGGCGGGCTCCAGCGCCGACGACAGCAGCGCGGCAGCGCGCCGCGTCTGCTCGTCGCCGGCCGAAGCCGTGTTCGCGAGGTCCTCGCGAAGGCTTGTGATGTACGGCGTCAGATCCATGACACCACTATGACGTCACCTGTGGTGTCAGTCAAGGAGGCCATGACGTCACCGTGATGTCGCCCCGGCGTCAAAGTCGCTTGCGGTTACGCTGCCCGGAGTCGTGGAGCAGGGGTCGAAAAGGAGTGCGAACGTGGCCGAGACCGTGTCACCCAAGGTTCAACTGATCGCGAAGACGGAGTTCTTCCCGCCGTCCGACGTACCGTGGTCGACCGATGCCGACGGTGGTGAGGCGCTGGCCGAATTCGCGGGCCGGGCCTGCTACCAGTCCTGGAAGAAGCCGAACCCGAAGACGGCCACCAACGCCGGCTACCTCGAGCACATCATCGACGTCGGCCACCTTTCGGTGCTGGAGCACGGCTCCGTCAGCTTCTACATCACCGGCATCTCCCGGTCGCTGACGCACGAGCTGATCCGCCACCGCCACTTCTCCTACTCGCAGCTTTCGCAGCGCTACGTGCCGGAGCGCGACGCCGCGTTCGTCGAGCCCGACGTCATCGCGCAGGACCCGGAGCTGCACGCCAAGTTCCTCGCCGCCTCGCAAGCCGCCGTGGACGCCTACACCGAACTGCTCGCCGGGCTGGAGGAGAAGTTCGCCGACGTGCCGAGCGCCACCCTGCGCCGCAAGCAGGCCCGCCAGGCCGCCCGCGCCGTGCTGCCGAACGCGACCGAGACCCGCATCGTGGTCACCGGCAACTACCGCGCCTGGCGGCACTTCATCGCGATGCGCGCCACCGAGCACGCCGACGTCGAGATCCGCGCCCTGGCCATCGAGTGCCTGCGCGAGCTGCAGAAGGCCTCAAGCAACGTCTTCGCGGACTTCACCATCTCCGCGCTGCCCGACGGCACCGAGGTCGCGTCCAGCCCGAAGGTTCTCGAGGGCTGATGCGACGCCTCGCGATCGACGTCCGGCCCGGCGAGTACGCGGTCGCCCGCCTCGCCCCGGACGCGCCGGTTCCGGCGAATCTGCTCGACCCCGGCGAGCCCGTGCTGATCTCCCTCACGCGGACGCCGGAGGAGCTGTCGGTGATCTGCCCGGCCGGTCTCGCGCCGGCCGGGGCCACCGTCGAGGACGGCTGGCGGCTGCTGTCGGTCCGCGGACCGCTCGCGTTCACGCTGACCGGCATCATCGCGGCGTTGTCGAGCGAGCTCGCCGCCGCCGGCGTGGCGCTGTTCTCGATGTCCACGTTCGACACCGACCACGTGCTGGTCCGTGCCGCCGAACTGGAGCGCGCGGTGAAGGCGCTCCGGGAGGCCGGGCACGAGGTCACGGTCTGATTCACCAGCCGGGCGAAGGAACCTTTCGGGACGCGAACGGGTCCGAGTTAGCATCCTGCGCGAACCGAAGGAGCACCGAACCTTGACCGACGAACAGACCCGTCCGTACGGGCCGCCCCAGCAGACGCAGCAGGCCACCGGCGCGCGGATCGTCGCCGGCCGATACGCCCTGCTGGGCGAGCTCGGCCGCGGCGGGATGGGCATCGTCTGGCGTGCGCAGGACCAGGTGATCGGCCGCCAGGTGGCGATCAAGGAGCTCAAGTTCCCGAATGCCCCCGAGGACGCCTCGGTGCTGTCGGAGCGGATGCTGCGCGAGGTCCGCTCCGGTGGCCGCCTCAACGACCCGGCCGTCGTCACCGTGTACGACGTCGTCACCGAGAACGGCGCCACCTACATCGTGATGGAGCTGGTCGAGGCGCCGACGCTGGCCGACCTGGTGCGCGAACGCGGGCCGCTGCCCGCCCAGCAGGTCGCGCTGGTGGGGGAGCGGGTGCTGTCCGCGCTGCGGGCCGCGCACGCCGCCGGGATCGTGCACCGCGACGTCAAACCCGCGAACATCATGGTCGCGCCGGACGGCCGGGTGAAGCTCACCGACTTCGGCATCGCGCACGCCGCCGACGACCCGCGCCTGACCACCAGCGGCATGATCGTCGGCTCGCCCGCGTTCATGGCGCCGGAACGGGTCGAGGGCCGCGACGCGATGCCCGAATCGGACCTCTGGTCGCTGGGCACGACGCTGTTCTTCGCCGCGGAAGGCATCGTCGCGTTCGAACGGTCGACCACCGCCGCGACCCTGCACGCGATCATGACCGAGGCGCCGTACCTGACCCGGGTCCAGGGCCCGCTGGCCGCCGCGATCCTCGGCCTGCTGGTCACCAAACCCGAGGCGCGGATGTCGTACGACCAGGTGCGCAGCCTGCTCGCGGCCGCGCAGGGTGTGCAGGCCCAGCCGACGCCGCCCTCGGGTGGCACGGCGATGATGCCGCAGTCCGGCCAGCCGCTGACCCGGCTCGCTCCGGCCCCGGCGAAGCGCAACCTGCGCCCGCTGTGGCTGAGCCTCGTCGCGGTCGCCGTGATCGGCGCCCTGGTCGGCGGGATCTTCCTCGGCCGCTGGATGGCCGCGCCCGAGGGGAATTCGCAGGCGCAGCCGACGCTGACCTACGGCATCAACGGCCAGGTCAAGCTCGGTTCGTCGGGGGACTGCTACAACGTGCCGCTCAAAGAGGGCATCAACCTGAACGACGGGGTCAGCTGCGACAAGGACCACCTGCTGGAGATCTTCGCCAAGCGGGCCCTGCTCGAAGTCGAGTCCCCCAGCGACGACGACGCGCAGATTGTCGACTATCCAGGGGCGGAAACGGTCAACCGGATCGCCGAGGCGACCTGCTCGGCGACCTTCAACTCGAAGGTCGTGCCCGCGGCGCAGCGGGCCTCGCTGACCTGGCGGGCGCTCGTCCCGACCGAGGCGGAATGGAATCGGTCGCCCAACGAGGAGGTCCGCGACTATTCGCGGGGCTACTACTGCCTGCTCGCCAAGACCGACGGGAGCCAGATCCCCTCTCAGATCACGACCAAGGTCAAATAGCTCACAGAGAGTTTGCGCCGAGTTCGCCCTCATCGCGGAAAATCTCCCGCATTCGGCGGGAACGACCACGTCGGCAAGGGTTCGGCGCTCGCAGGAGGTACCTTCACAGCATGTCCACTCCACCCACCGCAGCGCCGGGAAGACCGTTCGGGCGCGTGCTCACCGCGATGGCCACCCCCTTCGACGCCGACGGGGCGCTGGACCTGAAGCGAGCCCAGGAGCTGGCCGAACACCTCGTGGAACTGGGCAACGACGGTCTCGTCGTGAACGGCACGACGGGGGAGAGCCCCACCACCACCGACGCCGAGAAGGCCGAGCTGGTCCGCGCCGTCGTCGAGGCCGTCGGCGACCGCGCGACGATCGTCGCCGGGGCGGGCACGAACAACACCGCGCACAGCATCGAGCAGGCGAAGCAGGCCGAAGCGGCAGGCGCCCACGGCATCCTCGTCGTCACGCCGTACTACTCGCGGCCCAGCCAGGCCGGGCTCTACGCGCACTTCACCACGGTCGCCGACGCCTCCGGCCTGCCCGTGATGCTCTACGACATCCCGCCGCGCTCGATCGTGCCCATCGAGGTCGACACGCTGCTGCGGCTCGCCGAGCACCCGCGCATCCTCGCGGTCAAGGACGCCAAGGGCGACCTGATCGCCGGCTCCGAGGTCATCGCGAACTCGCAGCTCGCCTACTACTCCGGTGACGACGGCCTCAACCTGCCGTGGGTCTCGGTCGGCGGCGCGGGCGTGGTCAGCGTGATCGGGCACGTCGTGGCGGGCCGGATCCGCGGCATGATGGACGCCTACGAATCCGGCGACACCTCCACCGCGCGCACCAACCACCGCGGCATGCTGCCGGTCCTGCGGGCGATGTCCCGCGTCGGCGGGGTCGCGTTCTCGAAGGCGGCGCTGAAGCTGCGCGGATTCGACATCGGCGACCCGCGGCTGCCCATCGTGGCCGCGAACGACGAGCAGCTCCAGGCGATTTCCGCGGATCTCGCCCAGGGGGGCGTGCCGCTCGGGGAAAGCGCGGCCAGTGACTGGCATGGTGCACGGGTGGCACAAGCAGATTCAGCGGCGGCCTACACGGCGCCGACCTCACATACCAGCGTAGGGACCATGCCTCGGTGAGTTCATTGCCAACCGGACCCGGACCGACCACCCCACCGCCCGCGCTGCCCGAAGGCGCCTTGCGCGTGGTCGCGCTCGGCGGGATCGGCGAAGTCGGCCGCAACATGACCGTCTTCGAATTCGACGGCCGTCTGCTGATCGTCGACTGCGGGGTTCTCTTCCCCGAGGACGACCAGCCCGGCGTCGACCTGATCCTGCCCGACTTCCGCGCGATCGAAGACCGCCTCGAAGACATCGACGGTCTCGTCCTCACCCACGGGCACGAGGACCACATCGGCGCCGTCCCGTTCCTGCTGCGGCTCGTGCCGGACCTGAAGATCTACGGTTCCCGGTTCACGAACGCGCTGCTCGCGGCCAAGGCCAAGGAGCACCGCCAGCGGCCGAACCTGATCGAGGTCCGCGAGGGCGAGCGGCGCAAGGTCGGCGAGTTCGACCTGGAGTTCTTCGCGGTCAACCACTCGATCCCGGACGCGCTCGCGGTGGCCATCCGCACGCCGGCGGGCGTCGTGCTGCACACCGGCGACATCAAGCTCGACCAGCTCCCGCTCGACGGCAGGCTGACCGACCTCGCCGGGTTCTCCCGGCTCGGTGACGAGGGCGTGGACCTGTTCTGCGTCGACTCGACCAACGCCGAGGTGCCCGGTTTCGTCATGCCGGAACGCGACATCGGCCCGGTGCTCGACGACGTCGTCCGCAAGGTCGGCCAGCGCGTCATCGTGGCCTGTTTCGCGAGCCACGTGCACCGGGTCCAGCAGGTGCTCGACGCGGCCGTGCGGCACGGGCGCCGGGTCGCGTTCGTCGGCCGTTCGATGGTCCGGAACATGGGCATCGCGGCCGAGCTCGGCCTGCTGAACGTGCCCGACGGTCTGCTGGTCAACCTCGACCAGGCCAGTGACCTGCCCGAGGGCAAGGTGCTGTTCGTGTCGACCGGTTCGCAGGGCGAGCCGCTGTCGGCGCTGTCGCGGATGGCGCGCGGCGAGCACCGGCAGATCTCGATCCGCGCCGGCGACACCGTCGTCCTGGCCAGCTCGATGATCCCGGGCAACGAGACCGCGGTCTTCGGTGTGGTCAACGGCCTCACCCGGCTCGGAGCCAACGTCGTGCACCAGGGCAACGCCAAGGTGCACGTGTCCGGGCACGCGTCCGCGGGCGAGCTGCTGTACCTGTACAACGCGGTGCGCCCCAGCAACGTCATGCCGGTGCACGGCGAGTGGAAACACTTGCGCGCCAACGGAGAGCTGGCCGTGCGTACCGGTGTCGCCCCGGAGAACGTGGTGATCGCCGAGGACGGCGTCGTGGTCGACCTCGTCGACGGCAAGGCCACGCGGACCGGCCGGGTCGAGGTCGGGCACGTGTACGTCGACGGCCTGTCGGTCGGTGACGTCGGCGAGTCGACCCTGTCCGACCGGCTCGTGCTCGGCGAGGGCGGGTTCATCGCCATCACCGTCGCCGTGGACACCAGCACCGGCCGCGCGGTGACGCGGCCGACGGTGTCCGGACGCGGGTTCTCCGACGACCCGAAGGCGCTCGACGCCGTGGTCCCGATGGTGGAGATGGAACTCGCCAGGACCGAGGCCGAGGGCATCACCGACACGCACCGCATCGCGCAGGCCGTGCGCCGCGTCGTCGGCCGCTGGGTCGCCGACACCTACCGGCGCCGCCCGATGATCGTGCCGACGGTCATCCCCGTCTAGTCAGTGCCCTCGTGAGTGGCGTTTCGGGTTCTAACCCGAAACGCCACTCACGAGGCGGGACGCGAGCAGCAGCGCGAAGGCGACCGTGATCGCCTGACCGAAGAGGGCGTTGCGTGCTTTGCGCTGTTCCGCACGGGTGGGCCGGTTCATCACGAATTCCCCCGGTTTCGAGTGCTTTCCTTACCCGGCAAGTGTTTCGCGAGCCGCTCCGGCGCACCTCCCGCCTCGGTAGGGTCTCTCTACGCCGAAAGTCGTAGCCTTCCCCTAGGGGTGCTCTCGGCGTACCCTCGGACGCTCCTCGAGCCCCATGCCGGGAGAGCCGATGGGACGCCACGCCACCACCCGGACCCGAAGACGGATACTGGTGCCGCTGCTGGCGCTCGCGCTGGCGGCCGTGCTCGGCGCGGCCACCTGGGTCGCCGTGGCCATGGAGCGATCCGAACCCGACTGCGAGCCCGAGCGGGTGGTCGTCGCGGCGTCGCCCGACATCGCCCCCGCCGTCGAGGAGGCGGCGGGCGCCCTCCAACTCGCGTGTGTCACGTTCGACGTCCAGCCCAGGGAATCGCTCCAGCTGGCGGACGAGCCGGCCGGAACCGCGCCCAAGCCCCAGGCCTGGATCCCGTCGTCGACGCTGTTCTTGAGGCGCGCCGACGGGGTTCCCGCCTCCGGGCCGTCGATCGCCAGTTCGCCCGTGGTGCTCGCGGTCGCGGAACCGGTCGCGCAGGCGCTCGGCTGGCCGCGCAAGCCGCTGACGTGGCCGGAGGTGCTCGGCGGAGCCGGTGTCGTCGCCGGGATGCCGGACCCGGTACGCGATCCCGCCGGTGTTTCCGCGCTGCTGGCGCTCCGAGAGGTCACGAAGGACGCGCCGGATCCCGCCGCCGCGTACGTCGCCCTGCTCCGGAAGTTCTCCGCCACGACAACGGGTGCGACGGTGTTCCCCGCGTCGGAGAACGCGGTGCTGCGGCACAATTCCGCGCTTTCCGAAGGCGAGGCCGCGTTGGTGGCCGCGTACGAGCCCGCGGCTCCGGCGCTCGACTACCCGTTCGTCGAGATCGCGGGAGCGACCCCGCGGCAGGCCGAGGCGGTCGCCGGACTGAAACGCGCCCTGCTCTACGGCGCCGCGACCGGCCCGCGGTCCGAGCTGCGTGCTCCGGGAGGACAAGCGTTGCGGCTACCCGAAACCGATCGGCGCGTCGAGACGCACGGGCAGCGCAGTGCCGAAATCCCGGCGGCCGCCGACGTCGACAAGGCGCTCAGTCACTGGGCCGCGGTGAACGCGAGCGCCCGGGTCCAGGTGCTGATCGACGTGTCCGGATCGATGAGCGCGCCGGTCCCGGGAACCGGGAAGTCCCGCCTGGCGATCACGCTGGAGGCGGCGGAGAACGCCCTGCACTTGTTCAAACCCACGTCACAGGTCCGTTTCCTGGCCTTCGCGACCAAAGTGGACGGTGAGCGGGACTACCGGGAGATCCTGCCGATGGCGCCGGTCGGGCGGCAGCTGGCGGCGGTCGGCCGGTTGCGCGCCGTCCGCGCCGTGCCGGACGGGCAGACCGGGCTCTACGACAGCGTCCTCGACGTCCAACGGCTGGCGCACAAGGAATTCGAGCGTGGGAAGCTGAACCTCGTCATCGTGATGACCGACGGCCGCAACACCGATCCTGGCGGGATCAGCCGCGAGAACCTGGTGGCCGAGCTGGAAAAGCTGCGTGACCGGGAGCGTCCGGTGCCGTTGATCGCCATCGGGATCGGCCCGGACGCCGACGAGACCGAGCTCGGGCAGCTCGTCGCGCCCGCCGGTGGCCAGGCCTTCCTCAGCCGTGATCCCGCGAAGATCGAAGAGGTGTTTTACGGGGCTCTCGGCCGGATCGCCGGCGCTGGATGAAGTAGACGGCGAGGATCACCGCCAGGCTGATCAGGCTCAGGTAGAGCTGGGCCCGCGTGTCGTCGTCCACGAACAACATCGACGCGACCACGGCCAGCGTTCCGGCTAGGGTGAGCCAGCTCAACCACGGGTAGCCCCACATGCGGAGTTTCAGCCGTTCCGGCGCTTCGGCCTCCAGGCGCCGCCGCATCCGCAGCTGCGATCCGGCGATGATCGCGTAGACGAACAACGCGACCGCGCCGGCGGAGTTGATGATGAAGTAGAAGATCTTGTCCGGGGACACGAAGTTCATCACCACGGCCACGTAACCGACCGAAGTCGACACCAGGATCGCCTTCCACGGGACGCCGCGCCGGTTCGTGTCCGCGATCCACTTCGGCGCCCAGCCGTTGCCGCGCAACGCGAACAACATCCGGGAAGCGGTGTACAGCCCCGAATTCAGCACCGACAGCACGGCCGTCAGCACCACCGCGCTGACCACCGTCTCGGCGGCGGGGATGCCGAACCGGCCGAAGGCGGCGGCGAACGGGCTGGTCGTGGTCGGGATGTCACGCCAGCCGGTGATCATCACCAGCAGGGTCACGGAGCCGACGTAGAACACGATGACCCGCCACACGATCGACGAGGTCGCCTTGCGTACGGCGGTCTCGGGCTCCCGCGATTCGGCGGCGGCGATGGTGACGATCTCCGCGCCGAAGTAGGAGAAGATCACGATCACCACCCCGTGCACCACCGAAAACGGGCCGTTGGCCAGGAAACCGTCCTGCGCGATGTTGCCGACCGAGAACGAGCCGCCGGGCCAGGCGCCGAGCACGAACAGGATGCCCACCACCAGGAACACCACGATCGTGGCGATCTTGACCGACGCGAGCCAGAACTCCGTCTCCCCGAACGAACGGGCGGAGGCGAGGTTCGTCGCGGTCAGCAGCAGCATCAGCACCAGCGAGAAGATCCATTGCGGCACAACGGGAATCCAGGTCTGGAGGATCTTCGCGCCGGCGACGGCCTCGAACGCGACCACGCCGACCCAGAAGTACCAGTACAGCCAGCCGACGGTGAAGCCCGCCCAGCCGCCGAGCGACGTCCGCGCGTACTCCATGAAGGACCCTTGCGACGGCGAAGCGGTCGCCATCTCGCCGAGCATCCGCATCACCAGTACGACGATGAGCCCGCCGATGGCGTAGGAGAGGACGGCCGCCGGGCCGACGGTGTGGATGACCGCGCCGCTGCCGATGAACAGGCTCGCGCCGATGATGCCGCCGAGAGCGATCATCCGGACGTGGCGTTGCCGCAGGTCCGGGCGCAGACCCGACCGTTCGCGCGTGGTTTCGGAGTCCATGTCGCGGTTACCTCCTGTCGGAGCGGCGGCGGATCGCGGGATTGTCGCACCGTGGGCCGGGGAGGAAAAGTGTTTGCGCAACCCCAGGTGAACCGGCCGATGTGGACTCTGCCAACCTAGGCACCTCCACCGCGCGTTCCGAGGAGCTCTTCGATGCCGCACGCCGTCCTCCGGTTCCTGCCCGCCGTCGCCCTGGCCGCCGTCGTGCTCGCGGGCTGCTCGGACGAGGCGCCCCAGTCACAGACGGCGCCTCCCGGGTCGTCCCCGGTGGCACAGCAGGCCGCCGTTCCGTTCAACGACGCGGATCTCGCCTTCGCGCGGCAGGCCCTCGCGCATCATCAGCAGGGCATGGATCTGGCTTCCCTGGCCGAATCCCGCGCGGCGAACGATCAGCTGAAGGCGCTCGCGAAGCGGATCATCGACACGCACGAACCGGAGATCGCGCGGCTCTCCAAGCTCATCGAGGCGTGGGGGCAGCCCGCGCCGGACGACCCGAACCTCGAACACGTCCAGCGCGACGGATACGTCAGCCCCGGCGACATGGCGCAACTGGCCGGACTGTCCGGAAAGGACTTCGACCGCCAGTTCGTCGCGCGGTTGCTGCGCCAGCGCGAGGCGGGCGTCCGCATCGCCGACACCGAGACCCAGCACGGCCGCAACCCCGACGCCCGCGATCTCGCCGCGACGACTTCGCGTTCGCAGCAGCAGGAGATCGGCGAACTACGGGGCTTCCAGCAGGGTTGAGTCCGTCTGGACCACGTTCGAATTCAGCTGGACGATGTACGCGCCGGTCAGCAGCACCACCGCGCCGGCGGCCTGGATCCAGCTGAGCGCCTCGCCCAGCAACAGCCAGGCCGCGGCGGCGGCGATCAACGGCTCGACCAGCCCGACGACGCTCGCCACCGACGCCGGGAGATGACGCAGCGCCGCCATACCCGTCGCGTAGGCGAGGACGGTCGCGATCAGCACCAGCGCGATCAGCAACGACCACACCGGCGGCTCCCACGGCCCGAACGACGTCGGCGCGCCGAGGACACCCCACGGGATCGTCCACGGCGGGGCGACCGCGCACACCAGGACCGCGCCGATCGTCATCCCCCAGGTGACCATGCCGAGCGGATCCCGGTCCGCGACGCCGCGCTCGCCGAGGAGGAAGTAACCCGCCGAACAGACGGCCGCGCCGAGCCCGGCGAGCAACCCGAGGACGTCCAGGCTGAGCCCCTCCCAGACCTGGGCGACCAGCACGAGCCCCGTCATCGCCAGCGCGATCCCCGCCCACATCGCCCTCGGCAGCCGCACGCGGCGCACGAACCGCACCCACAGCGCGATCAGCACCGGCGAGGTGAACTCGAGCAGGATCGCGATCCCGACCGGGATCCGGCCCGCCGCCAGGAAGTACATGAGCTGGACGCCCGCGACCCCGAGCGAGCCGTACGCGAGCAGCAGCGGCCACTCGTTCTTCGTGACTTTGAGGAGCTTCGGCCGGAAAACGGCGACCAGGGTGAGCAACACGATCGCCGACAGCCCGATGCGGATCGCCGCGACCTGCTCCGGCGACATCCCGGCCTGCATCGCCGGTTTGCCCAGCACACCCGAGGTGCCGAAGAAGAGCGCGGCGAGCAGGATCAGCGTGATGCCCCGGCCGCGATGCGCGACGTGCTGGCTGGGGGCGGCGGCGAGTTCGGCGGTCACGGCCGGAGGGTAGAGGCCGGGTGACGGCGGGGCGACCCGTTTTCCCAACCGCTGGTCTCCAGCTGGGCCCGCGGGCGTGGCGTGAGGGAAGGCGTGACTCGCGTGATCCGGGACGTGACTCGCGTGATTGGAGGCCGCACTCGCGTGTTCCGCCGCTGATCACGCGAGTTTCGCCTTCGATCACGTGAGTGCCGTTCCCCGTCCTAGTGAATGGCGATTCGGGTTCCGCGGCTGCCTGGCGCGACGATGGAGGATTTGGGACGTTCAACGTCCCAATTTCTCCATCGTCGCCAGGGACGCACGGCCTTGGACCTTGATCAACGGAAGGTTCGGGACACTCAACGTCCCCGATCCTCCCGTTGATCAAGGTCGCGAGGCGCGACCGGTGGCAGACGAGGTGACGGGGGAGGATTCCGGACGTTGAACGGCCGGAATCCTCCCCCGTCGACCACCAATCACACCAGAGGGTAGGTAAATACGAGTCGGTTAGAGCCGTCTTTACCACTCATATGCATCAGCAGTCACAGTGGCAGGCGGGCGGTCAGAAGGAGGTGCCGCCGTCGGTCCAGTTCGTCTGGGCGAAGTCCTCGTCGTCCACGGGGGCGCGACGCGGTTTGCGCACGGGTTCCGGCTCCGGGGGAGCGGCGACCGGCTGCTCGGGCGCGGTGGCTTCGAGGGCCTGGGGTTCGGGGGTGCCGTTCGGCCAGACGCAGGGGGAAGTGGCGCCGACGTAGAACTTGCCGAGATCGTTCGCCTTGATCGACATGTCGAAGGCATCGCCGGTGTTGCGGGCGAAGACGTACTGATCCGTCGGCCGGGAGTCGGTCAGGATCTTGAACGCGTGCGACTCCCACCACTGGGTGATCGCCGTGAAGTGTTCGGCGAAGCTCGCGGAGTCCAGGCCGACGATCTCGTAGGTCGCGGAGATTTCGAAGCGGCCCAGCGGGCCTTTGTCCGTCGGGTCCGTGCATTCCGAACGGTTCCGCGTGAACGGCTTCAACTCGGCACCGGCGGGCAACGCCGACAGCGCGCCTTGGATGTACTGCTCGACCTTGTCGCGAGCCTGCTGTTCGGTGATCGTCGATTCCATGTCGTCCCCACCTCCAGGGGAACAGGCCGCCGAGAACATCAGCGAGGCGAGGATGAATGTGAAGGCCCGGTTCACGTCGTCGGTTTCCCGGCGATGATCTGGCCGAGATTGTTGAGCGACGGGTTGTTGTCTTCCCAGTATTCGCTGTGCGCTTCCTTGCTGTACCCACCCCACCCGTCCGTGCCCGGCGCCGACGTGAACACCTGCCCGCCGAAGTCCGCGTCGGCCGGGTCCTGGCCGAGGATCGGGTCGTACCCGGCGATCTCGAGGTTCGCCAGGTTGATCATGTCGTGTTCGGCCACCGTCGCGTGCACGTGCTTGCCGATCTCGTCCTGATTCACCCCGTCGAGATGCAGTTCGCTCACGTCGTGCGCGCCGACGCCGGGGCTCGCCACGAAGACGAGTTCGTCCGCGGCGAGGCCGCCGTCGACGGCGGCGTGCCCGACGACGGTGGTGCCGTAGCTGTGCCCCATCACCGTGTTGTGCGAGGGCGCTCCCTGATGCGTTTCCCGTAGCCCGTCTTGGAATTGCGCGAGGGCCGCCTTGCCACCGTCGGCGTACTTGGGGCTCGCGGCGTCGGTGATCTCGTTCGGCGCGTCGTAGCCGAGCCAGGTGATCACAGCGGTCGAGGGGGAGCCCGACGTGGTCGCCGCGGCCCACATCTTGTCGGACCGGTTGAGGTCGCCGCCGATCTTCGACAGCTCAGAGCCGGTCCCCGGCACGTACGTCGCCACGTTCACCGCCGTGTCGGGATTCCCCGCCGAAACGATCGCCTTCCCGTCGCCGCCGGTGTCCAACCCCAGCAGGAACGCCTGCGGGTCCGACCGGTCCAGCCGCTGTTGGATCGCTTCCAGACCCCTGAGTTTGGGATCGCCTTGGAGTCGTGCGATCTCGCGGGCGAGGACGGCGCGGTTGGCGGCGTCACGGTCGGCCGCCGGGATACCGTCGAGATTCCCGACGAGACCTGGATTTCCTTGCAGCAGAGCGACTTTCGCCGTGTCCGACAGGCTCGCCCACCACGCCTTGTTGTCGCCGGGCGTGCCGTTCTCCGGTGGGCCGATGATCGACAGGCCGCTTTGCGCGGCTCCGGCGTCGGCCGCTTGGGCGAGCGTGCCGCCACCCTGTTCGGTGATCTCGCCGCGAAGGGCCCGCCGCAGGATCTCGGCGAAATCGGCGTCGACGTCGGTCGCGCGGCGCAGGCCCTGTTCGACCCTGTCCGCCAGTTCCGCCATCACACGGGGCTGGTCGGGCGACGGGACACCCGCCGGCGTGATCTCGCCGCCGGGACCGATGGCCAGCCCGTTCCGTCGCGCCAGTTCGTCGGTCTCCCGCACGAAAGCGACGATCCGGTCCAGCGCGATCTGCACCTCGTGCGCGCCTCGCCGGACCGCGGCCGCCTGGGCGACGAGTCCCTCCAGGGTGGAGGTCAGCGATTCGCCTCGCGTCGACGCGGCGATGGCCGCGTCACCGGTCCAGCCGGTGAAGCGCGCCATGGCATCGACGTCGTCGTTCGCGGCGATGATCCGGGTGCAGCCGTCGTTGAGCGCGTCGGCGACCTGGCCGATCGCGGCCGGATCCCACTGGCGCACCTCACCCCAGGTGAGCATCAGACGGCGAGTTCCCGTGACGCCGCCAGCTCGTTGGCGCGGTAGCGGACGGCCGCTTCGTCGAGCCGTTCGGCGTAGTCCGCGGTGTTCCGCGCCCACCCGGGCACCGCGCGCCCCCAGACATCGGCGAGCAGCCGGGCCGCTTCACCGGAAACGCCACCCGGCAAGCCCGCCGCGACACCGGCGAGCGTTGCCGCGAGGTCCACCTTCCCGACGTCGGCCGAAGCCCGTTTCGCCGCGTCTGATGCCGCGCCGATCGCCGCCAAGGCCACCTCGTACCCGCCGGTCATCCCGCTTCCTCCCCGTAGCGTGACGCTGTGTGACCACCCTACGACGCGGGAGATGGACACGCGGTTCCCTTCACCCGTCCTTGAAAAGCCCGTCGGCGATGTAGCGCGAGACGGTGGCGAGCCGTCGCCCCTGCAGACGGAGGGCGTCCAGGGCGAGATCGTCGGGTTCGGCGGACTTGCGCGAGACGAACGAGCCGCCGTACGGATTGCCCGATTCGAGCAGGTGGGGATCGGCGTAGCCGAGCGGCAGGACGATGGCGCCCCAGTGGTAGAAGATGTTGTTCGTGGCCAGCACGGTCGATTCGAGCCCGCCGTGCGCGGTGGACGCGGTGGTGAACGACGTCGCGACCTTGTTCACGAGCTTTCCCTTGGCCCACAGGCCACCGGTGCTGTCCAAAAAAGACTTCAGCTGCGCGGCCGGCCCGCCGAACCGGGTCGGGCTGCCCGCGGCGAAACCGTCGGCCCACTCCAGGTCTTCCAGCGTCGCCGTCTCGTGGTGCGGCCCCGCGTCCACCCACGCCTGCCAGCGCGGATTGCTCGCCACCGCACCGGGCGGGGCGGTTTCGGGAACCGTGCGGACGCGGACGTCGGCTCCGGCCTCGCGGGCGCCGTCGGCCAGCGCCGACGCCAGTTTCGCGGTGTTGCCGGTCGCGCTGTAGTAGACGACGAGGATGCGGGTGCTCACGTCCGCCGACCCTAGGCGAGCGTGAGCCCCCGTCTCAGGATCCGGGACTCAGTGCTTCTTCCAGGGGCTGACGGTGTCCGTCGGCCGCGTCGGGTCGTGGAATCGGGGCTTGTCCAGTTCGTCGCGGCGCAGCGGGACCAGGCCGTCGGTGATCGCCTGCATGATCTTGGCGTGCGCGCGGACCCCGGCGCCCGGCCGCTCCGGCTCGACCTCCGACAGGTCCACCGGCTCGCCGAAATGCACCTTGAACCGCGGTCGCCGCATGGGCGCGCTCAGCCCGGACTTGGCGAGCGGCACCAGATCGGCGGGGCCGTTGACGGTCTCCGTCCCCCAGTAGACGGCTTCGTGCGCGCCCCACTGGCTGATCGGGATCACCGGCACCCCGGCGGCCAGCGCCAGCCGCGCCGCGCCGGTCTTGCCGCGCTCCGGCCACAGGCCGGGATCGTGGCTGATCCGGCCCTCGGGGTAGACGATCAGCGGGTCGCGGGTGGTCCGCAGCGCTTCGGCGGCCTCGGCGAACTGGCCGATGGCCGTCGACGCCTGTTTGCGGTCGACCCGCAGGTGACCGCTGACCCGCAGCGCCGGCCCGATGACCGGAGCGTCGAGGATGCCGCCCGCCAGCATGAACCGCGGGTTGATGCCGATCCGTTTGCAGGCCGCCATCAGCACGAACGCGTCGAACACGCCGATGTGGTTGGCCGTCATGAGCAGGGGCTGCCGTCGCAGTTCCGCCGAAACACCGCCGGTCACGGTCAGTTTGCCGACGAAGTTGACCAGCCCCCGGTCGATGTTCAGCATCGTGCGCCAGATGGCCGGGGCGCGGCGAGCCGAATTCTCATCCTGATGCAGCGCGAACATGGGGCAGAGCATGTCATGAACCGCTTTTCACCCGGATGGCCGCTCAAGCTGTGACCTGAGACGAATGTTCCGGATGTGCTCCGAGTGGCGGCCGGGGCTGGAGGGTCGAGACGGCTACCGTGGAGACATGGCTAGCGGGTCGACGACCAGGAAGCGGAGTACGGCGCGAAGCGGCGGCAGCAAGGGGCCGGCGCGAAAGCCGCGTACCCCGGCGAAGCCCAGGTCAACGGCTGCGAGGAAGCCCGCTCCACGACGTCCCGCGCCACGGAAGCGCTCGTCCGGCACGTTCGCCAAGGGCGTGCGCGGCACCTGGAACCTGCTCGCGAAGGGCCTCGGCACCCTCGCGCGGACGGTCGGCCGCGGCCGCGAACTGGAACCCGAGCACCGTCGCGACGGTCTCGCCCTCGGTCTCATCGCGCTTGCGCTGGTGATCGCGTTCGGCGTGTGGTGGCGGGCCGCCGGCCCGATCGGCGGCTGGGTGGAGGTCGGCACCCGCTCGCTGCTGGGCGCCGGAGCGGTGACGCTCCCGCTGGTGCTCACCGTGGTGGCCGTCGCGCTGATGCGGTCGGAGCCGGTGCCCGAGGCCCGGCCGCGGATGGTCATCGGCACCCTGCTGGTGGTGCTGGCGGTGCTCGGCCTGCTGCACATCTTCACCGCGTTGCCCGAGACCAACGACGGCCGGATGTACGCCGGTGGCGTGATCGGCGCGTTCTCCGGCGGCCTGCTGACGATGGGGGTCACCACCTGGGTCGCGGTGCCGCTGCTGGTGCTGGCGCTGCTGTTCGGCACGCTCGTGTTCACCGGGACCCCGGTCCGGGAGATCCCGCACCGCCTGCGCACCTGGGGCCTCGACCCCGAGGAGATCGAGGAGGCCGAGGCCGAGCGCAAGGCCATCCACGAGGAACGCGACGCCGTCACCGAAGCCGACCCGAAATCCGTCCGCCTGCGGAAGCCGTCGCGGCGCCGCCAGGCCACGGGCGACCACGAGGGCGAGCAACTCGACATCGAAGCCGCGCTGGCCGAGGCGCCGACGCCGCTGCGTGCGCCGAAGCCGGCACCCAAGCCTGTCGAGGAAAAGAAGCCGAAGAAGGCCGAGGCTCCGCTGTCGGTCACCAGGACCGTCGAAGGCGACTACAAACTCCCGCCGCCGGACCTGCTGAAGCTCGGCGACGCCCCGAAGTCCCGCAGCAAGGCCAACGACGCCATGATCGAGGCGATCACCGGCGTGCTGGAGCAGTTCAACGTCGACGCGCAGGTCACCGGCTTCACACGGGGCCCGACGGTCACCCGGTACGAGGTCGAACTCGGCCCCGGCGTGAAGGTCGAGAAGATCACCGCGCTGACCAAGAACATCGCCTACGCGGTGGCGACCGACAACGTCCGGCTGCTGGCGCCGATCCCCGGCAAATCCGCGGTCGGCATCGAGGTGCCGAACTCCGACCGCGAGATGGTGCGCCTCGGCGACGTGCTGCGCGCGCCGTCGACGGTCAAGGACAACCACCCGATGGTCATCGGGCTCGGCAAGGACATCGAAGGCCACTTCGTCACCGCGAACCTGACGAAGATGCCGCACCTGCTGGTGGCGGGGTCCACCGGTTCCGGTAAGTCGAGCTTCGTGAACTCGATGCTGGTGTCGCTGCTCGCGCGGTCGACGCCCGACGAGTGCCGGATGATCCTGATCGACCCGAAGATGGTCGAGCTGACCCCGTACGAGGGCATTCCGCACCTGATCACGCCCATCATCACCCAGCCGAAGAAGGCCGCCGCCGCGCTGGCCTGGCTGGTGGAGGAGATGGAGCAGCGGTATCAGGACATGCAGGTCAACAAGGTCCGGCACATCGACGACTACAACAAGAAGGTGCGCTCGGGCGAGATCACCGCGCCGCCGGGCAGCGAGCGCGTGTACGCGCCGTACCCGTACATCATGGCGATCGTCGACGAGCTCGCCGACCTGATGATGACCGCCCCGCGCGACGTCGAGGACGCGATCGTCCGGATCACCCAGAAGGCGCGTGCCGCCGGTATCCACCTGGTGCTGGCGACCCAGCGCCCGTCGGTCGATGTCGTGACCGGCCTGATCAAGACCAACGTGCCGTCGCGGCTGGCGTTCGCGACGTCCTCGCTCACCGACTCGCGGGTCATCCTCGACCAGCCGGGCGCGGAGAAGCTCATCGGTATGGGTGACGCGCTGTACCTGCCGATGGGTGCCGGGAAACCGGTCCGCATCCAGGGCGCCTTCGTCGGTGACGAGGAGATCGCCGCGGTGGTGAACTTCGCCAAGGAGCAGGCGCAGCCGGACTACACCGACGGCGTCACCGCGGCGAAGGCGGGCGAGAAGAAGGAGATCGACTCCGACATCGGCGACGACCTCGACGTGCTGTTGCAGGCCGCCGAGCTGATCGTCACCTCGCAGTTCGGCTCGACGTCGATGCTGCAGCGGAAGCTGCGGGTCGGCTTCGCCAAGGCCGGGCGCCTGATGGACCTGCTGGAAAGCCGGGGGGTCGTCGGTCCTTCGGAGGGCTCGAAGGCTCGGGACGTGCTGATCAAGCCGGAGGAGCTGGAGTCGGTGCTGTTCATGATCCGCGGCGGCGGGGACGCGAACGGCGGCGACGTCTCCGACGACTGAACCGGCCTTTTCGAAAGACCGGTGCAACGGACCGGAGCCTCCGCTACGTCCATGACCCGTGGACCTCAAGAAGCTGCTCGTCGTCCTCTGCGCACTGGCCGGCCTCGCCTGCGGGGCCGGCAGCTCCGCCGCGCGCGAGCAACCCGTGCCGGCCCAGCCCGCGCCGGTGCAACGGCCTCAGCCCGCCCGCGACGCCCAGAACAGCGTCGAGCTGGGGGAGACCGTCGTCCTCAAGACCGGTGACACGACCGAGGTCGCGTCGAAGGACGTCAGCATCCGCTTCGCTCGCCTGGTGTCCGATTCCCGTTGCGCCACGGGAATGGTCTGCGTCTGGGAAGGGGAGGCCGTGGTCGAGCTGACCCTGGCCGAACCGGGACGCGGCGAGCGGACGACGGCGGCCCTCGCCTCCACCGGACGTGGTGGCAGGCAGTCCGTCGAGTTCGCCGCCTGCCGGGTGGACCTGGTCGCCGTGAGTTCGGGGGGCGACCAGGTCACCCTGCGGGTGTCCAAGGCTTAGCTCGGGTTGCCCCACCCGTCGAGATACGCGACTTCGGACAGCGGCACCCGCGCCGCGGGTTTGAAGTCCGGCACCGTCGTGTAGGCGACCGGCAGCAACCCGACCTGCGTGACGTCGGCGGGGATGCCGAGGATTTCGGCCGCCTCCGCCTCGTGGGTCAGGTGATACGTCGTGAGCGTCGAGCCGAGGCCGCGTGACCGCAGCGCCAGCTGGAAGTTCCACACCGCCGGGAAGATCCCGCCGTAGAAGGCGGCGTCGGTCGCGTTGTCGCCGCTCGGCCTGCCGGTCAGGCAGGGGATGACGAACACGGGCACCCGGTCGATCACGTCGATCAGGTGCTGTCCCGAAGCGAAAGCTCGGGCCACCGAGGGCTCGGTGATCGCCTCGCCCAGCGCCGCCGCGTTCGTCTCCAGGTACGCCTTCCCGACCCGGCGGAACAGCTCGGACAGCCGGTCCTTCACGCCCTGATCCCGCACGACGAGCCACCGCCACGCCTGCTGGTTGCCCGGCGTGGGCGCCTGCAGCGCGAGCCGCAGGCACTCGTCGAGCACCTCGGGCTCCACCGGCCGGTCCAGGTCGAGCTTGCGGCGGACCGCTCGCGTCGTGCTGAGCAGATGATCGGTGACCGAGGTGTCCATATGCCGCCTTTCTACAGATGCTTCGCCAGGAAGCGGTCGATCAGCTCGCTGATCGGTTCGAGGTCCTCTTCCAGCGCGAAATGCCCGGTGTCGAAGAGGTGAACCTCCGCCGAGGGGACATCATTCCGGAAAGCCTCGGCGCCCGCCGGGACGAAGAACGGGTCGTTGCGACCCCAGACGGCGAGCACGGGCGGCTGGGCTTCACGCAGCCACGCCTGGAACTCCGGATACGCGGGCGGGTTGTTCCGGTAGTCCCAGAACAGGTCCAGCATCGCCTCGGCCCGCCCGGGCAGGCCGAGGAAGTACTCGTCCAGCAGGTAGTTCGCGGGATCGATGGTCTCCGGATCGCGCGCGCCGGTGTACTGGTAGCGGATCTGTTCCGGTTCGAGGATCGCCTCGAACCCGCGCCGCGCCTCGGCTTCGTCGGTGAGGGACGGGAAGTCCGGCATCGCCGGGCCGAGCCCCTCGACGTAGGCGTTGCCGTTCTGCGTGATCAGCGCCGTGATCTGGGACGGCCGCGAGACGGCCAGCCGCAGGCCGGTCGGAGCGCCGAAATCGAAGACGTAGAGCGCGTACCGCCGCAGTTCCAGCGCGTCCACGAAGTCTCCGACGACCTCCGCGAGCCGGTCGAAGGTGAACGTGAAGCCCTCGGGAGTGACGGTCTGCCCGAAGCCGGGCAGGTCCGGGGCGATGAGCCGCCAGCGTCCGGCGAGACGGCGCATCAGCCGCACGAACTGGTGCGAAGACGTCGGGTAGCCGTGCAGCAGGAGCAGCACGGGCGCGTCGGGGTCGCCGGCTTCGCGATAGAAGACCTCGACGTCGCCGAGCTTGACGGAACGGTGCCGGATGATCGCCATGAGCACTCCCTAATGGTTAAAACTGTCTCGAACCATTAGTACCTGATAGTGTCAAGGCATGCTCGATCTCGACTCGCTTCCCGGTGACGATCTCGCGGTGAACCTCGCCGACACGGTCATGCTGGCCGTCTCGCCGTCGATCGACCTGCTCGACGACGGGCACGCGAAGTTCTGGGCGACTCAAGCCTTGCCCGAAGGTGCCCGGGCGCCTTCGGCCGAGCAGACGAGGCGGCTGCGTTCGGCGGTGCGTGAGCTGCTGGAGGCGGTCGTGGCGAAGCGGGAGCCCGAGGCGTGGGCGGCGGAGCGGGTGAACGCGGCCGCGGCCGCCGTCCCCACCAGCCCGCGGCTGATCGACGGGCGAGCGGAGACGTGCTGGCACGGCGGGGACGGCGGGGAGATCGCGCTCGCCGCGGTCGCGGTCGCGGCGATCGACCTCGTGTCCGGGCCGCGCGCGGCTCGGCTGCGGCGATGCGGTGCGCACGACTGTTCGATGCTGTTCGTGGCGGCCAACAGCCGCCGGGTGTGGTGCACGCCGTCGCTGTGCGGCAACCGCGTCCGGGTCGCGCGCCACGCCGCGAAGGGCTGAAAGCGTCCTTCACCGCATGCGATGCGGGGAAAGCGCCCTTCACCGCGTCTGACGCGGGGAAAGTCCCCTTCGGCTAAAGCTCCAGCAGCATCCGGCTGTTGCCCAAGGTGTTCGGCTTCACGTACGGCAGGTCCAGGAACTCCGCGACACCCGGGTCGGCCGAGCGCCGCATCTCCTCGTAGACCTCCTGGGTCACCGGAGTGCCGTCGATCTCGACGAACCCGTGCCCGGCGAAGAAATGGGTCTCGAAGGTCAGCACGAACAGCCGCTTCAGCCCGATCTCGCGCGCGAAGTCGATCAGCTGCCCCACCAGCGCGTGCCCGATGCCACGGCCCCGGGAGTCCTTGTCGACCGCGATGGTGCGCAGCTCGGCGATGTCCTCCCACAGCACGTGGAGCGCGCCGCAGCCGAGTACGTCGTCGCCGTCCTCGACCACCCAGAACTCCTGGACGCTCTCGTAGAGGGTGACGAGTTCCTTCTCCAGCAGCACCGTCCCGGCGTCGGAGTCGACCAGCGCCTTGATCTTGCGGACGTCCGCGATCCGCGCCCGGCGGACGGTGGGGCGGCGGTGCGGGAGAGGGTCTGAGGGCACGTCCACCATTAAGCCATCCCCGGCGCCCGGCCCGGTCGAGGGCTCGCCCGAGCGAGCGATCGCCGACCCCGCGAACAGGCCAGCTACCCTAAGGCACGTGCCTTCTCCCACCACTGATCCTGTCGCCACCCGTCGCGTTTCCTTGTTGACCCTCGGTTGCGCCCGCAACGAGGTCGATTCCGAGGAACTCGCCGGACGGCTGGCGGCGGGCGGCTGGGAGCTCGCCGCCGAGCCCGAGGACTCCGACGTCGTGGTCGTCAACACCTGCGGCTTCGTCGAGTCCGCGAAGAAGGACTCCGTCGACACGCTGCTCGCGGCCTCCGACACCGGCAAGAAGGTCGTCGCCGTCGGCTGCATGGCCGAGCGCTACGGCAACGAGCTGGCCGAGAGCCTGCCCGAGGCCGACGCGGTCCTGGGCTTCGATCACTACGCCGACCTCGCGGAGCGTCTCGACGACGTCGTGGCCGGCCGCAAGGTCGAGTCGCACACGCCCTCCGACCGCCGCAAGCTGCTGCCGATCAGCCCGGTCCAGCGCCCGACCGCCGCCGAGTCGGTCGAGGTGCCGGGGCACGCGCAGCACGGCTGGGGCCCGCGCGTGCTGCGGACGCGGCTCGACACCTCCCCGGTGGCCGCGCTGAAGATCGCCTCCGGCTGCGACCGCCGCTGCTCGTTCTGCGCGATCCCGTCCTTCCGCGGTTCCTTCGTGTCGCGGCAGCCGGACGAGATCGTCGCCGAGGCGATGTGGCTCGCGGAGAACGGGGTCAAGGAGGTCTTCCTCGTCTCGGAGAACTCCACCTCCTACGGCAAGGACTTCGGCCGCGACGGCGCCCGCGCGCTCGAGCTGCTGGTACCGCGCCTGGCCGCGGTGCCCGGCATCGAACGCGTCCGCGTCTCGTACCTGCAGCCCGCCGAGACGCGCCCCGGCCTGGTCAAGGCCATCGCGACCACCCCGGGCGTCGCCGACTACTTCGACCTGTCCTTCCAGCACTCCAGCGAGACCGTGCTGCGCCGCATGCGCCGCTTCGGCTCCACGGACTCCTTCCTCGCCCTGTGCGACCAGATCCGGGAGCTCTCGCCCAACGCCGGCATCCGCACCAACGTCATCGTCGGGTTCCCCGGCGAGACCGAGGAGGACCTCGCCGAGCTGGAGCGCTTCCTCACCGGCGCGCGGCTCGACGCGGTCGGCGTCTTCGGGTACTCCGACGAGGACGGCACCGAGGCCGAGACCTTCGACGGTAAACTCGACGAGTCCGTGGTCGCCGAGCGGGTCGCGCGGATCTCCGCGCTGGTCGAGGAGCTGACCTCGCAGCGGGCCGAAGACCGGATCGGTGACTTCGTCGACGTCCTGATCGAGCAGGCGGAGGACGGCGAGGACCCGATCGGCCGCGCCGCGCACCAGGCCCCCGAGGTCGACGGCGAATGCGTCCTCATCGAGACCGAAGACCTGCCCAAGCTCGCGGTGGGCGACTTCGTCCGCTGCGAGGTCGTCGATTCCGAGGGTGTCGACTTGATCGTGCGGCCCGCGCCGCCCGAGGCCGACCGGTGAATGCCGCCCCGAGCGACGCCGGGGCCGGTGAGGGGACGGGCGGTGAGTCCGCCCGGGTACCCGAGGCCACCCCGGTCCCGACCCTGAACCTGGCGAACCTGCTGACGATGTCGCGGCTGGTGCTGGTGCCGTTGTTCGTGATGGCGCTGTTCGCCGGGGACGGGGAGGACACGTTCTGGCGGGCGATCGCCACCGCGCTGTTCGCGATCGCGTCGTTCACCGACCAGGTCGACGGCTGGGTCGCGCGCAAGTACGGGCTGATCACCGACTTCGGCAAGATCGCCGACCCGATCGCGGACAAGGCGCTGATCGGCGCCGCGCTGATCGGGCTGAGCGTGCTCGGCGAACTGGGCTGGTGGGTCACCATCGTCATCGCGGTCCGCGAGATCGGCGTGACGCTGCTGCGGTTCTGGGTGATCCGGCACGGCGTCATCCCGGCCAGCCGGGGCGGCAAGGCGAAGACGCTCGCGCAGATCGCGGCCATCACCGCGTACCTGCTGCCCCTGCCCGCGTCGGCCGAGCCGGTGCGCTGGGTGCTGATGGGGCTCGCGCTCGTGCTGACCGTCGTGACCGGGCTCGACTACGTCGTGCGCGCGGTCCGGCTGCGCGCGGCCGGAAGGCGTGCCGCGGGCGCATGAGATCTGAGACCTTGATCACTCACCTGATCGAGCGGGGAGAGACGGTGGCGACGGCCGAGTCGCTGACCGCCGGTCTGGTCTGCGCGACGCTGACCGAGGTCCCCGGATCGAGTGCCGTCGTGCGAGGCGGGCTGGTGGTCTACGCCACCGACCTCAAGGCGAAGCTGGCCGGGGTCGACGAGGATCTCCTCGCCGCGCAGGGGGCCGTGCATCCCGAGGTCGCGGCGCAGTTGGCCGCCGGCGCGAGGGATCGGTGCGGCGCCACGTGGGGCCTCGGGCTGACCGGCGTCGCGGGCCCGGACGGACAGGACGGCGTCGCGCCCGGCGTCGTCCACATCGGCCTCGCCGGGCCGGACACGCTCACCGTCCGTACGCTGGGCTTGAGCGGTGATCGAGCCTCGGTCAGGACCGGTGCCGTCTCCGGCGCGTTCGCCCTGCTGGGGGAACATCTCGCATGATCGCCGCGTTCGCCCTTGGCGTATTGCCGTGTCAACACCTGCGCCCAGGGCACCGCACTGGGTAACGTAGGGGGTAGTCAGTCCTGGAAGGGAGGCGCGTGATGACCGTGCTGTTGCGCGAGGCGATCGGCGACCGGCTCCGACACGCCCGCACGAACCAGCGTCGAACGCTGCGGGACATCTCCCGCGCCGCCAGGGTGAGCCTCGGTTACCTGTCCGAGGTCGAGCGCGGGCAGAAGGAGGCGTCCAGCGAGCTGCTGGCGTCCATTTGCGAGGCCCTGGACCTTCCGCTGGGCGAACTCCTGCACAAGGTCGCGGCGGACGTCTCGGCGATGGACAACGTCGAGGTCGCCCCGGTGGACGAGAAGGTCGAAGCGGGCAAGAGGCGCGCTCCGGAGCGGGAAAGCGCCGAAGCGGGCGAGCTCGAAGGCGGCCGTCTGGTGTCCGAGCTGATCGGCAACGATCTGGCCGACCTGCGGATCTCGCCGCCGCCGCGGATGAGTCCCACGCTGCGGACGACGATCTCCGCCCCGAAGATGGTCGCCGCCTAGCAAAGGTCGTGAACGCCGGAGAGGCCCCAGGCAGTCCGCCTGGGGCCTCTTCGGCGTCAGTTCGCGTCGAACGTGCCCGCCTGGTAGGAGCCGCCCTTGGTGTGCGTGATCACGAGCAGCCGGTTGGCGGCGTTGATCATCGCGACCAGGTAGACCAAGGCGGCGACCAGGTTGACCCGGACCGCGGGTTCCCCGGCGGCCGCCAGGTCCTTGGCGTGGGCGTCGACGCAGAAACCGCAGCCGTTGAGCTGGCTGGCCCGCAGCGACACCATCCTCCGGCTCGGCGGGGAGGTCGACACGGTCGTCGCGCTGCGGATCGAGGACGGACTCGTCACCGGGCTCTACGCGGTGCGCAACCCCGGGAAGTTGTCACGCATGCACGAGGAGACCGCGCTGCGCCGCTGACGGAGGGTGAACCCGAAACGTCGTGGACATCACAGTCAGGGGGATCCCTGAATTCCGTCGGGGTCGCCTGGAACGCGGGACGCCGACCTGACACGATGGAACTCAACGCCGGGGTCGGGACGTTGCAACATCACAGAGGGGACGCCCCACCTCGAGGTAACAGCCCGTGGGATGCGAGAAGGCAGGCGGAGGAGATGGCCAACCCGTTCGTGAAGTTCTGGAAGTACATGATGGCGGCGTTCTCGTCGAAGATCGACGAGCACGCCGACCCGAAGGTACAGATCCAGCAGGCCATCGAGGAGGCGCAGCGCAACCACCAGGCGCTGACCCAGCAGGCCGCCTCGGTGATCGGTAACCAGCGCCAGCTGGAGATGAAGCTGAACCGCCAGCTCGGCGACGTGGAGAAGCTGCAGGCTTCGACCCGCCAGGCGCTGGTGCTCGCCGACGAGGCGCGTGCCAAGGGCGACGAGCAGAAGGCGACCGAGTTCGAGAACGCGGCGGAGAGCTTCGCCGCGCAGCTCGTCACCGCCGAGCAGAGCATCGAGGACCTCAAGACCCTGCACGACCAGTCGCTCCAGGCGGCGGAGCAGGCGAAGAAGGCCGTCGAGCGCAACGCGACCATGCTGCAGCAGAAGCTGGCCGAGCGCACCAAGCTGCTCTCGCAGCTGGAGCAGGCGAAGATGCAGGAGCAGGTCTCCGCTTCGCTGAACCAGATGAGCCAGCTGGCCGCGCCGGGCAACACCCCGTCGCTGGAAGACGTTCGCGACAAGATCGAGAAGCGCTACACCACCGCGCTCGGCTCGGCCGAACTCGCACAGAACTCCGTCCAGGGCCGGATGATGGAGGTCCAGGCCTCCACGACGCAGCTCGCGGGGCACTCGCGGCTCGAGCAGATCCGCGCGTCCATGAAGGGTGACTCCGTCGCTCAGGTGACCGACGGCAAGACAGCCGCCGCGCCGAAGGCGTCGAGCTCCGCGGACATCCAGCGTGAGATCCAGGCACGGGTTCAGGCCGAACAGGGCAAGAACCCCGCCTGACACACCACCGGGAGCCGGTCCCGCACCCCGCGCGGGTGCGGGACCGGTCTCACCAGAAGACAGGGGAGAGGGCATGGGGCAGGGCAGGCGCAAGGACTTCGGGGAGTTCACCGCCAAGCTTGAGAAGCACATCGAGAAGCTGCCCGACTACGCCCAGCGCGCGCAGGAGAAGCTGCAGCGCTACATCCCGCCCTCCGAGCAGGGTTCCTCGCGGCCCGCTCAGCCGGCGCCGCCGCGGCCCCGCCCGCAGATGCCCGCCATGCCGAAGATCTCGCAGCAGCTGACGTCGATGGCCGCGGGCCAGATCCCGGTCGTGGCCGACGCGAAGGCCAAATGGGCGCGCTGGAACGAACCCGCCGCCAAACTGGAGCGACGCAAACGCCGGGCCTCGCGGGCTCTGACGTTCTGGATCCTCCTCACCTTCCTTTGTGGACTGTTCGCCGTCGTCGCGGGCACCGGCCTGTTGAAGGACGGTCAGGCCGACGTCCTCCAGGCCATCGCGGGCGGCGCCTTCGCCGTCATCTTCGGGACTTTCGGGGTGAAGTCGGGGCTGCGGCTGCGGACGCTCAACCGCACCGTGCTGCCCGCCGCCCCCGCCGCTCCGCCGCCGCTGCCTCCGGCACGGTCGGTCGCGCGGGAACCGATGGAGCGCCTCGCCGAGAGCGAGGCTTCGCTGGCGGAGCTGCTTCGCCAGCTTTCGCAGCCGACGTCGCTCGGCACCATGCCGGTCTCGGAGATCGCGGTCGCGGACGCCCGCACCACCGCCGCCGAGGCGGCGCAGGCCCTGCGCGGGCTGGCCGGCCGGATCCAGGCCATCGAACGCGGCCGCGACGCCGCGCCCGAGCGGGAACGCGGCGCCCTCGACGCCGCCATCAAGCAACTGCGCGAGCAGCTCGAAGACGGCCTCGACGGCTACGGCGGTCTCGTCGCGGCCGCCGGGCACACCGTCGCGGCGAGCTCGGACGGCATGACGTCGTCCAAGGAGTCCCTGTCCGACGCCACCGACAAGCTCGCCGGCCTCGCGATGGCCCTGCGCGAACTCTCCTGAACCCGGAACTCGCGTGATTGAAGGCGTAACTCGCGTGATTGGAGGCGCATCATGGAGTTTCGCCTCCAATCACGCGAGTTCGGCCTTCAATCACGCGAGTCACGCCCAGCCGCACGGCGCCTGAGCAGGCGCTTTCCTGGACCATCGTCTCATTCGTCGTCGCTAATACTCCATTGCGTAACGACATGCTCACTGTGTGGTACCGAAACGCTCGCGTGACCCGAATCCGCTGGTGACGGCGACCCGCGATGCTTAACGTTTCTTACATGCACGCAGTGCTCATCCCAGCCCGGGCCTGAACCCAGCCCGCGTGAGCGGGCGTCCCAGGGTGGCGGACCGGACACAGTGGATCTCGCGCAGTGGTCTTTCTCGTCCCCACCGAGGAAAGGACGCCCAGTGACGACGCTCCCCCCGGAACCAGAGCCGACCCCCGTCCCGCCTCCCAGCTCGTACCAGCGCGTCATAGCCGCCTACGACCGGATAGCCGAAGTCGACCGCCCCGACGTCTGGATCACCCTCCGCCCGCTGGAAGACGCCCTCGTGGACGCGAAAGCCGTCGACGAGCGGCTGCGCGCGGGCGCGGACCTGCCGCTCGCGGGCACCTTGGTGGCGGTCGCGGACGTGATCGACGTCGCCGGTCTTCCCACGGCGGGGGAAGAGGTCCGCGCCACCGGCGCCACGTCCGTGTCCCGGCTGACCGCGGCCGGGGCGGTCGTGCTCGGCAAGACCAACTGCGACCGGTTCGGCGGCGACCTCGAGCACACCCGCAGCCCGTACGGCGCCGTGAGCGCGGCGCTGAACACCGCCCGGGTCTCCGGGAGCGCGAGCAGCGGTGCGGCCGTCGCCGTCGCGCTCGGCCTCGTCGATCTGGGCGTCGGCACGGACACGGCGGGCGCGGGCCGGATTCCCGCTTCGCTCAACGGGATCGTCGGGCTGAAGCCGACGCTGGGTCTCGTGCCCAAGACCGGTGCCGCGCCGTGCGGCGGGATCGCCCTGTTCGCCCGCAGCCTCACCCTGGGGCAACGCGCGCTGGGCCTGATGACCGGTCCCGACGGGATCGACCCGCTCGCCCGCGACTGGCCTCCGGACGTCCGGCTGTCGGCCGGCGACCGGCCCCGGGTGGCGATCCCGGGCTCGGACACGCTCACCGGCCTTTCGTTGCAATCCCGATCCGCTTTCCTCGGCGCGGTTTCGGCGCTGAGGGCGTCCGGCGCCCTCGTGGAGACCGTGGAGGTCTCGGCTCTGCTGAAGGTGGGCGAGCTGATCCACGACGACGGCTTCACCGCCGACAGGCACCGTGTCGCCGAAGCCGGGATGCTCGCGCTCCGGATGCTGTCCGAGTACGACGCCCTCGTGCTCCCGACCGTCGCGGACCATCCCGACGTCGCCGAGGCGCTGTCCGATCCGGACGGTGTCTCGAAGCGGCTGGAACGCTTCACGGCGTTCGTCAACCTGCTCGACCTCGCCGCCGTCACGGTTCCGGCGTCGCCGTCGGATCTCGGGCCGTACGGGGTTTCGGTGGTGGTGCGGCCGTTCGACGACCAGGTCGCCATCGACCTCGCCGCCGTGCTCACCGACGAACAGGCCGATTTCCCTTATCCCGCACCGGGTGCGGATCTCGTGGTGTTCGGCGCGCATTTGCGCGGGCAGCCGTTGAACGGCAGTCTGGTCCGCGCTGGTGCACGGTTCACCGGGCCGGTCCAGACCGGCGAGGGCTACCGGATGGTGCTGCTGCCCACCGATCCGCCCCAGCCGGGGGTGGTGCCGGTGAGCGCCACGGGCGAGCACACGATGCTTTCGGGTGAACGCTGGCGGCTCTCGCCCGCCGCTCTCGGTGCCTTCGCCGCCACGCTGCCCGCCCCGTTCGTCCTGGGCCGGATCCGGCTGGAGAACGGGGAAACGCCGCTGGCCGTCCTGTGCGACCAGGCCGCCGCGGCGACGGCGACGGAGCTGACGCGGTACCAGTGCTGGCGCGCCTACCTCAGGTTCGTCAGTACGGCCGGGCCGCGAGACCTCGGGCGACCCGCTTGACCAGACCGGGACCGTGCAGGGCGAACCCGGTGTAGAGCTGGACGAGACCGGCGCCGGCGTCGAGCATCCGGGCGGCGGCGCCGGCGTCGAAGATCCCGCCGACGCCGATGATCGGCAGCTTGCCGCCGGTTTCGCCGTGCACGAACCGCACCACCTCGACCGAGCGCGCGGTGAGCGGGCGGCCGGACAACCCGCCCGCTTGCTCGCCGATCGCGGCCTCGGGCGGGGCGATCCCTTCGCGCGACAGCGTCGTGTTGGTCGCGATCAGCCCGGCGACGCCGTGATCGAGGCAGACCTCCAGCAGTTCCGCGAGGGCTTCGTCGGTGAGGTCGGGGGCGACCTTCACCAGCACCGGCGTCGGTTTCGCGTCGCCGGCGAGCCCGGCCGAGGTCTTGCGCAGCTCGGCGAGCAGTTCGGCCAGCGCGGACTTGTCCTGCAGCGCGCGCAACCCCGGGGTGTTCGGGGAGCTGACGTTGATCGCGAAGTAGTCGGCGTACGGGTACAAGGCCCGCAGCGAGAACCGGTAGTCCTCGACGGCTTCGTCGAGCGGCGTCACCTTGGACTTGCCGATGCTGACGCCGAGCGGCACCGGCGGCTTCCCGGTCGCGGCGAGCCGGGCGGCGAGCGCTTCGGCGCCTTCGTTGTTGAAGCCCATTCGGTTGATCACCGCGTCGGTCTCGGCGAGGGTGAACAGCCGCGGTTTGTCGTTGCCCGGCTGCGGATACCGGGTGACCGTGCCGACCTCGACGAAGCCGAAGCCCAGCGCGGGCCAGGCGTGCAGCGCGCGGCCGTTCTTGTCCATCCCGGCGGCGAGGCCGACCCGGTTCGGGAAGCGCAGCCCGAGGAAGGTGACCGGATCGTCCGTCCGGTAGACGCGGCCGAGCGCGGCGAGCGCGGGGGAGACCCGGCTCAGCCTGGCGAGCGAACCGATGGTGCGTTCGTGCACGGTTTCGGGGTCGCTGCCGGAGACCCGGTAGAGAGCGGGGCGGACGATCTTGTCGAAGAGCACGGCCCCATCATGCCTGGTGAGCTCTAGGGCCTCGCCTTCCACTCGTCTTCGAGCATCGCGAAGACGAGTTCGTCACACCACTCGCCCTTCACGATCTCGTTCTGCCGCAGATGCGCCTCCTTCTTCATGCCGAGACGCTCCATCAGCGCGGCGGACGAGGTGTTGCGCCCGTCACAGCGGCCGATGATCCGGTGCAGGCCGAGGTCCTCGAACCCGAGCCGCAGGACTTCGACCGCGGCCTCCGCGGCGAAGCCCTTCCCGTGGTGATCGGGATGGAAGACGAACCCGATCTCGCCCTGGCGGTGCTCGCTGCTGAGGTACTCGAGGTTCAGGTCGCCGATCAGCTGACCGGTCTCGGTCAGTTCCGCGGCCACCGCGAGGAACTGGCCTTCCTTGGACAGGGTGCTGCTGTGCACGCGTTTGGCGAGCGCGGCGGCGGATTCGGCCCGGCTGCGCGGGCCCCAGTAGAGGTAGCGGGCGACGTCGGCGCGGGACTGGAACGAGTTGAGTTCGTCGAGATCCGCGGGGGTGAAGGCGCGGAGGGTCAGTCGCTGGGTGATGATCGGGAAATCGGGCCTCAGCATGGCGACAGGCTATCCAGTCTGCGGGGTTCCTGGGGGCGGGACTGCGGCGGACGGTCCTTCGGGGCGGCGGGTGGTCCGCCCGCCCCGGAAATAGGCGTACCCCCGAGGCGGCTCCCGGACGCCGGGAATCGGCGTCCGGGCCCGAGCCGGACCGGTGCTCGGGAACCTCGGGGGCCCGGTGACTGCCTGGTATTCGCTAGCAGGCATCACGCGAAGCAGAGACGACGAGCCGAAGGTGGCTCCAACTTGCGTTGTATCGCTGCTCTGAAGTCCTACGCGTGGGGTCCGCTAGCGGACAGCCACCTCACGAGTCCTGTTGGAATACAACTTTGGACCACCTCCTCTCTCGTGTACCGCCACGCTATGCGAGGAGTTCGGGGTCCTGCAACAAGATTTCGTCGATCTCCCGCAGCAGGACGGTCTTGTCCGCCGAGGGCAGAAAAGAGGCTTCCACGGCGTTCTTCGCGAACAGGGCGATTTCGGCCGCCGTGAGCCCGAGGGTTTCGGCCACCGCCACGTACTCGCCGTCGAGGGTGGCGCCGAACATCGGCGGATCGTCGGTGTTGAGCGTGACCGTCACGCCGTGGTCGAGCAGCCGCCGCACGGGATGCGCCGCGATCGAGGGGAACTGCCCGGTCCGCAGATTCGACGTGGGGCAGACCTCCAGCGGGATCCGTTGCACGGCAAGGTATTCCAGCAGTGCCGGATCGGTGTGCGCGCCGACGCCGTGCCCGATCCGCTCCGCGCCGAGATCGTGCACCGCCGACCAGACGGTGGCGGGTCCGGTGGTCTCGCCCGCGTGCGGGACGCTGTGCAGCCCCGCCTCCCTCGCCGTGGTGAAGAACGGGGCGAACTGCGCACGGCCGACACCGACCTCGGGGCCACCGAGACCGAAGGACACCAGCCCCTCGGGGCGTTCGCGCAGCGCGAACACGACCGTCTCACGGCCGGCGAAGACCCCTTTCTCGCCGGGAATGTCGAAGCACCAGGCCAGTTCCACGCCGTGGTCCGCCCGCGCGGCCGCCCGTCCGGTGGCGAGCCCGGTGAGGAGATCGTCGGCGGGCATGCCGTCGAGGACGTGGTTGTACGGCGTCACGGTCACTTCGGCGTAGCGGGCGTTCTGCGTGGCCAGGTCGGCCGCCAGCCCGGTGACGAGGGTGTGGATGTCGCGGGCGTCGCGCACGAGCGACGTCACCGCCAGGTAGTTGCGGAGGAAATGCGGGAAATCGCGGAAGGTGAAGAACTCGGCGAGCGCCGCGGGTTCGGTGGGCACGCCCGCGGACGGGCGGCGGCGGGCCAGCTCCAGCACCGTGGGCAGGCTCGCCGAGCCGACGAGGTGGACGTGCAGTTCGACCTTGGGCAGGGCGTGCACGAACGCGCGCAGCGCCTCGCCCGTGAGGATTCCGGGCATGACAAAGCTCCCTGGGAGAAGTGAAGGGTGACGTGCGGAGGGAGCGGGCGGCTCAGGGAGCGAGGTCGCCGCGTTCGGTGTCGGCCCCGTAGAGCGGGAGCTTGAACAGCGTCACGGGGCCAGCTTAGCCGCCGGGAGCGGGCCCGGACTGGCATTTCGGGCAGAACCAGGTCGGCCTCGCTTGGTACCCGTCGCCCTGGGGCGCGACCTTCAGCCGCCCGCCGCACCGGAAGCAGCCCTGTTTGGTCCGTTCGTAGACCCAGTGCTCGCGGCCGCGCCGCAGATCGCCGGTGGTGGTCTGCGAGGTGCGCCACGCGTTGCTCTTCAGCAGTTTGCGGCCGAGCGCGACCGCTTTCGCCGTGTCCACTTCGGACACCGGTATCCACGGCGTGACACCGAGCAGGAAGCACATCTCGACCTTGTACATGTTCCCGATCCCGGCCATGATCCGCTGATCCAGCAGGGCGTCGCCCAGTTCGCGATCCGGATCCGCGGCCAGCGCGGCCGCCGCCCGCGCCGCCAGCTCGTCCGTCCACTGTGGATCGAGCAGATCCGGGCCGAGATGGCCGACCAGGCGGTCTTCCTCGTCCGTGGGCACGAGTTCGAGGTCGTGCACGCGGAAGCCGATCGCCTGCAGATCCCCGGTGGCCAGGATGACCCGCGCGTGATGCGCCGGATGCCGCCAGCGCGCGCCCGCCCGGTAGACGTCCCACTTACCGTCCATCCGCAGATGGCTGTGCAGGGTCAGATCGCCGGAGAGACGGGTCAGCAGGTGTTTGCCGACCGTGCCGACGCCGAGCACGTCACGTCCGGTGAGATCCGTCGTGGCCAGCTGTGGGACCCGGAACTCGCCGCGCAGCAAGGTCTTGCCCGCCAACGCCTTGTCGAGGACCTTGCCGGCGAGGAAGACGGTGTCGCCTTCGGGCATCGGCGCCTATCCCGTGCCGGTGTCGCTCAGCTTGGCGGGTGCCTCGGTGGTCTCGGGCTCTTCCTCGCCGCGGACGCGATGCCGCCCGGCCCGGCTCGACCGCAGGACCTTCGCGAGCACCATGTTGAAGGTGAGCGCGATCTCCTGCGCGCCGGGGGAGTGCCACTCGTGGATCGGGCTGCACGCGCCCTGCGCCTGCTGCACGGCGAGCCGGTCCGGGATGGCCGTCGGCATCACCAGCGGGCCGAAGTTCTCCCGCAGCTCGGCCACGCGGAACTGGTGCTCGTAGGAGCGCACGCGGAGCTTGTTGACCACGACACCGATCGGCCGCAGCCCCGGGTTCTGCTCCTCGCGGATCTTCTCGATCGCGTCGAGCGCGCGGCGGGCGCCGGAGACGGCGTACATCGTCGGCTCGGTGACGATCAGGGCGCTGTCCGCGGCCACCAGCGCGGAGCGGGTCAGCCTGCCCAGCGACGGCGGGCAGTCGAGGATCACCAGTTCGTAGGGTTCCTCGCGCAGCGGGTTCGTGTGCAGCTCGTCGAGCGCCCGGGAGAGGTTCTCCAGGCGGCGGCTGTCGGCGTCGGGCTCGTTGAGCATCTCCAGCTCTTCGGCGCCGACGAGGACGTCGATCTGGTCGCTCCACACGCTGGGCGCGATCGCGCGTTCGAGCACCGAACGCACCGGCGTCTCGAGGACGTCGGCCAGCGTGCGATCGGTGAAGGGCGGGTCCAGCGAGGTGGTGGCGTTGCCTTGCGGGTCGAGGTCGGCCACGAGGGTCCGGGCGCCCCTACGCAGCGCGGCGGACGCGACACCGAGGGCGACCGTCGTTTTACCGACGCCACCCTTCAGGCTGAGAACAGCGACCGTGTGCACTCGATACAGCCTACGGGCAGTCGGCGGGGCAGCCCCGTGGCAAGGTGTCGAACACCGCATCGGACTACACCCGACGGGCCGGCGAAGGCGGGCATTACCCTGTGCGTTTATGAAGACGGACACCGTGGCCACGCGGGGATCGGGGGCGGTTCGCCGGGTTCTCGAAGCAGAACTCCGGGCCGCACGGGCGCGAGGCGCGCAACAGCCGCACGTCGTCGACGTCGGCGGCGGCAGCGGCGGCTGGGCGGTGCCGCTGGCCTCGGCGGGCTGCCTGGTGACCGTGGTCGAACCGAACCCCAACGCGCTGGCGACCCTGCGCCGCCGCGCCGAGGAGGAGGGCGTCTCCGGCAGCATCACGGTGATCGCCGACGACTCCGACGCGCTCGGAGCCCACGTCGCCGCCGGATCGGCCGACCTCGTCCTCGCGCACGGCCTGCTGGAAGTCGTCGACGACCCGGCGCTCGTGCTCGCCGCGCTGGCCGCCGCGGTCAAACCCGGCGGCGCGGTCTCGGTGCTGGTGGCGAACCGGAACGCCGCGATCCTGCAGCGCGCGCTGGCCGGACGCCTCGGCGAGGCGCGGGAGCTGCTCGCGGCCGAAAGCGGCGTGCTCGGCGGCGGCCGGGAGACCGTGCTGCGGCGTTTCGACGCCGAGGCCCTGCGCGCCCAGCTGATCGAGGTGGGCCTCGAGGTGACCTTGCTGCAGGGTGACGGCGTCGTCGCCGACTTCGTGCCCGGAGGGGTGCGGGAAGAGGACCTGGCCGAGTTCGAACTGGCGGCGGCGTCGGTCCCGCCGTTGCGGGACATCTCCAGCCGGCTGCACCTGCTGGCCCACCGGCCCGCCTGACGGCGCGGCGCGCCTTTCGGATGTCATGAAAGGGTCGTTCAGGACGAAAAATGTCCTGAACGACCCTTTCATGACACTCGGAGCGGAGAACTGTCGGTGGGCCGGGCTAGCGTCTGCCCGTGGGACGAAACGCCGAACTGCCCGGAGGGATGGCCCGCTACCGCGTGACGACCGGGGCCACCACCTGGCCCGACGACACCGGCTGCGGCCTGCTGCACGTCGACATGGACGCCTTCTTCGTGTCCTGTGAGCTGCGCACCCGCCCGGAGCTGGCGGGCAAGCCGGTGGTCGTCTCCGGTGGCGGCCCGAGGTCGGTCGTCGCGGCCGCGAGCTACGCGGCGCGCGAGTTCGGCGTCCGGTCGGCCATGCCGTTCTCGACGGCGAAACGGCTCTGCCCGCAGCTGATCTGCATCACCCCGACGCCGGGGCTCTACGGCGAGGTCTCCCAGGGCGTCATGGGGATCTTCCGCGAGCTGACGCCACTGGTGGAGCCGCTGAGCCTGGACGAGGCCTTCCTGGACGTCAGCGGGGCGCTCAAACGGCTGGACTCCTCGCCCGCGCGGCTCGGGGCCCGGATCCGGGAGCGGGTGTCCGCCGACTTCGGGATCAGCTGCTCGGTCGGCGTCGCGAAGGTCAAGTTCGTCGCGAAGCTGGCATCCGGGATGGCGAAACCGGACGGCATGGTCGTCGTCCCGGCGGCCGAGACGCTCGCGTTCCTGCACCCGCTGCCCGTCTCGGCGCTGTGGGGTGTCGGCAAGCGCACCGAGGAGCACCTGCGGCAGCAGGGGCTCCACACCGTCGCCGACGTCGCCGCCGCTCCACTGGCGAGGCTGAGGCGGTCGCTCGGGCGGGCGCTGGGGGAGCACCTGTACGCGCTCGCGAACGGGCACGACGACCGCAAGGTCGTCCCGGAGTCGCCGGACAAGTCGATCGGCGCCGAAGTGACCTTCGACGTCGACCTCCACGACCGCGCGGCGCTCGGGCTGGAGCTGCTCCGGCTGTCGGAGCGCGTCGCCGCCACCTTGCGCCGCCGGGGCCTTCGCGGGCGGACGGTGTCGATCAAGGTCCGGTTCGCGGACTTCAAGACCATCACCCGCGCGAGGACAACCGCCGTAGGAGTGGACGTGGCCCGCGACATCCACCGCACGGCCGTCGAGCTCCTCGCCGAGCACGCGCCCACGGGCGCAGTCCGCCTGATCGGCGTAAGGGTCGAGGGTTTGGGCACGGAGAGTAGTGGAGAACAACTGCTTTTCGCATCTTCCGAACCCCGTTGGCGGGATGCGGAAGTCGCCGCCGACGTCGCGCGGTCGAAGTTCGGTGCCGCCGCGGTGCGGCCCGCGTCACTGCTGACCCCCCGTGACCAGTGACATCGCCCGCTCGATCGTCTTCGAGAGAGCCGAGTCGGGTGGTTTCGGCCAATTCGATTCCTTCTGGATACGGGATCGGGTAGTCGGACGAGCGCGGGGCTCGTATCCTGGACAGAGACACCCCGCCTGGGGTTGTCTGTTGGGTCCATGACGTTGCGCGGCCCGGCGCCCGCGACAGCTGTGCCGGAGGAGGAAAGATGCCACTCTCCGAGCATGAGCAGCGGCTGCTCGATCAGATCGAGCGCGAGCTCTATGCCGAGGACCCCAAGTTCGCATCCACGGTGCGAGGCACCCGGTTGCGCCGCCCCGCCCGCCGACGGCGTTTGCAGGGCATCGCCCTGTTCGTAGTGGGCGTCGCACTGTTGGTGCTCGGCGTGGTGGTCAACATCCGGGTGGCCGAGATCCCAGTGATCAGCGTGCTCGGGTTCCTCGTGATGTTCTTCGGAGTCATGATGGCCGTCACATCGATTCGGCAAGGAGCCGAAGCGGAGGGCGGTAAGGACAGCGGTGGCCCGGGGGCCGGCGGGGGTGGCGGCGGCAAGTCGTCCACGCGCCGGAGCTCGTTCACCCAGCGCATGGAAGAGCGCTTCCGCCAGCGCTTCGAGGAGCAATAGCTCTCACACACGCGAACATGCCGGCAGGGCGACGCCCTGCCGGCATGTTCGCGTTGTCCTGCCCCGGCAGGCGCTGATCGGACGGCACGCGTGATCCGGCGGACGGCACGCGTGACTGGACGGACGACACGCGTGATTGGACGGACGACACGGGTTCGGCCGAGGTGTCGCCGCGTGTCGTCCGTCCGCACACGTGTGTCGTCCGTCCGATCACGCGAGATCGCCACCCGCGCACGGTGGGGACGTACCTAGGACACGAGCGCTACTTGTCCCGCCGCCGCAGCGACCGCGGGAACAGACGGCCCTTCCACGACATCGGCGCGTTCCGCTTCAGGCTCTTGCGGACCTCGTCGAAGGCCGGGCCCAGCGTCTGGTCGTCCGCGGGCTGGTCCGAGTACCAGGAGCGCTCCACGACACCGATGACCGTCCGCAGGCCGGAGCGGCCCTCCTCGTCCAGCCGGTGCTTTTCGACGACCTTCCGGCCCGCCACGCGCACCGTGTCGCCGCCGGACAGCGGCAGGCCGCGGTCCGCGCATTCGTCCATCAGCTCGCGCCACGCCGCGTCGGCCGCGGCGGGGGAGCGGGACGCGATCTTCTGCAGCCGCAGCCGTCGCTTGATCTCCCGGATCGCCGTCGGCGTGCCGAGCCCGCCGAGGACGACCACCAGCGCCAGCGCGAACCACCACGACACCCATGCCGCCAGGAACGCGAACGCCGCCACCCACAGCGCGATCGCGATCAGCGGCAGCCAGTTCGTCACGTTCTGGTTGTCCAGGAACCCGTGTTCCGGTGCGGGCGAATCCGGGGAAGAGGACGACCGCATCAGCGCCCGGTATCTCAACCGCGACCGCACGATCGCGACCACGGTCAGCGCGGCCGCCAGCCCGCCGAGGATCCCGGCGAGGATCGCGGGCCACAGCGGCTCTTCCTCCTGCTGGCCGGTGCCGCCGTCGGCGCCGAGGTCCTCGCCCGGGTCGCGGGGGGTACCGGTGGCGGGGGCGCTCGACGCGGGCGCGCTCGGCACTTCCTGGGTGTCGTTGGTCGTGGAGCTGCCCGCGTCGTTCTGCAGGTACGGCGGGACGACCGCGCGGCCGTCGACCAGCGGGGTCGGGTCGAAGCTGACCCAGCCCTTCGTCTGGAAGTAGACCTCGACCCACGCGTGCGCGTCTTCGGAGCTGATCGAGACGTGATCGCCCTTCGGCGTCCCGGACGTGAAGCCGATGGCGACCCGCGACGGGATGCCGACCGACCGCAGCATCACGGCCATCGCGGACGCGAACTGCTCGCAGAATCCGCGTTTGCCGTTGAGGATGAAGTCGGCGAGCGCGTCGGAGTCGGTGGCGTCGGCGGTCTTGGTGTCGTAGACGAACCCGTTCTGCGCGGTGAAGAACGACCAGAGCGCCTGCGCCTTGTCGAAGTTGTTGGACTCGTTCTCCGTCAGCTGCTTGGCCTTCGCGACCACGCGGGGATCGACGCGGTCGACCTGGGTGAACTGCGGCGGCACCTCGGCCAGGCGGGCGTCGTCGAGGCGGAGTTCGTCCTTCGACGGTTCCTTGATGGACGCGGTCTCGGTGTAGGCGGGCGCGTTCTGCTTGGTCGTGGTGAACACGGCACCGCCGACCGGGTCGTACAGCCAGTTGTCGGCCAGCCCGTTGAGCGCCCTCGGCGCGCCGTAGATCGGCAGCCAGTTGTCGACCCAGTTCGTCGGCTCGATCCGGATCTCGCGGCCGGGCCCGGCGCCGTCGTCACCCGGGGCGGGCGGAAGTCCCTTGTTGGCCTGCACCCCCTGCTGGGCGCGGCCGTTCTGCGCCAGCCCCCAGCCCTTGTTCGGGGTGTAGGTGTCCAGGGTGAACGCGCGCAACAGCCGCTTGTCCGCGCCCAGCCCGTAGACCTTGAACAGCTCCACGTTCTCGCCCTGGTCGAGCAGGCCACGCAGCTGGGTGAACGGCTCGACGCCGAAGCCGCCCGCGCCACCGCGGCCCGAACCCTGGCCGCCGGGAAGGCTGCCGACGGTGCCGACACCGGTGACGGCGGTGCCGATCACCAGGCCCATCGCGATCGCGGCGGCCACCACGCCGACGGGGGCCGACAGCGTGCTCGCCGAGTTGCCCAGCCCGGGCGCGTCCCGGTTGCGCCAGCGGCGATGCCGGTGGTTGCCGTCGACGGCGAGCAGCCCGGCGAACGCGGCCGCGCCGAGCAGGAACGTCCACCACGGCAGCATGTCCTCGGCCAGCGCGGCCGGGACGGCGTACACGCACAGCAGGACCAGACCGGTCGCGGCGGGCGCGGCGGCGGCCACGGCCAGCGTGTCGACCAGGACCGCGACCAGGCCGATCGCGATGGTGATCAGGCAGAGGATCGGCGGGGTGCCCTCGACCGGGGGCAGGCCGACGCGGATCTGCTCGGCCGCCGCGGCGAGGACACCGCGCAGCTCTTCGAGCGCGTCCGGGCCGGGGAAGATCTTCAGGATCCCGCTGGTGGTGAACGCCCCGGTGATCAGGAACAGCAGCACCAGCAGCTGCGCCAGCCCGACGACGATGGTCGGCGCGCGCAGCGAGCGCAGGGCCAGCCCGGTCGAGGCGATCAGCACGACGGCGACCAGCAGATAACCGAACCACGCCCAGCCGGAGACCACGCCGGTGAGCGAGGTCGAGGCGAACAACGTGGCGAGCCCGGCGGCGACCGGCGCGAGCACGCTGCTCGTCCAGACGGGCGGCGGGGCGGCGGGACGCGGTTTGGGGGTGTGCGGCAGGGGCGGCGCGGTCGCGGTCACAGGCCGCCTCCGATCAGCGTGCCCCGGCGGGTGGCCGTCTGGCAGAGCTCGGCCCAGACCTGCGGCATGGGCGAACCGGGACCGGCGACGACGACGCCCCAGCCCGCGGCTCGCAGCAGCGCCACCGATTCCTCGGTGGCGGCGGCCCGGTTTTCGGGGCGGTTGACGCCGGACGACCAGCCGGGGGTGTCGAGCAGCACGGCGAGGCTCCGGATGCCGCGCGGGCGGTACCGGGACAGCTCGTGCACGGATTCGTTGCTGACGGTGCCGAGCACCGCGATGAGTTCCTGTCCCTCGGCCGGGTCGTGGCCGAGGGTGATGTCGCGCTGGTGCGCGGGCTGGAGCGCGGCGAGGACGTCGAGCACGACGTTGTCGTAGTGCTCGCCACCCTCACCGGGGGTGTCGGCCAGGGTCTGGCCGTGTTCGGTGATCAGGCGGACCCGGTGCCCGGAGCGGCGCAGGTGCAGCGCCACGGAAGCGGCGAACGAGACGGCCCATTCGAGGCTCGCCGCGGGGCCGGTGCCGTGATGCGCCGCCGCGCGGTGGTCCAGCAGCACCGTGGTGCCACCGCGCCATGGCCGTTCCTCGACGCGGACCATGATCTCGTCGCGGCGCGCGGTCGAGCGCCAGTGGACCTTCCGCAGGTCGTCGCCCTGGCGGTACTGCCGGACGATCACGTCCGACTCGCCCTGCCCGGCGTGCAGGCGGATGCTGCCGTCGTCGCCCGCGCCGATCCCGGCGCCACTGGGCAGGCCCCAGAGACCCGCCACCTTCGGTACGACGACCAGCCGGGAATGCCCGATCAGCTCACGTTCGAACTCGCACAGCCCGAACGGGTCGGTGATCGTCGCCCGCAGCGGACCGACCTGCTGGATCCCGCGCAGCACCGGCTGCAGCGGATACCGCAGCGCGACGCGGCGGTCGTGCGGGAGACGTTCGACGACGAATCGCGGCCGCGAACCGAGCGCGTAGGGCACGCCGTCTTCGAGCAGCACCTCGCCTGCCGGGAGCCTGCCGTTGCGCCAGAGTTCGAGCTGGACCTCGCCCGGCGAGCCGACCGAGACCCGTTCGGGGCGCAGCGAGCGGGCCGCGCCCAGCCGCAGCCGGGTCGCCGAGATGAAGAAGGCGACCAGCAGCGGCAGGGCGATCACGAACACCGCGACCCGCAGCAGATCCCGTTCGTTGAGCACGAACGAGCACGCCGCCGCGGCGACGCCGGCGGCGAGGAGGCAGCGGCCGCGTGTGGTCAGGCCGGACAGAGCACGCAGCATGGCGCTATTCCTCGTGTGTCAGCGGTTCGAGCCCTGCGGAACGGGAACGCGGTGCAGGATCGCGCGGACCACGTCGGTGGCCGACCGGCGGGCGGCGTGCGCCTCGGTGGTGAGCACCATGCGGTGGGCCAGCACCGGGACCGCGACCGTGTGCAGGTCGTCCGGGACGACGAACTCGCGGCCGGACAGCGCGGCCTGCGCGCGGGCGGCGCGGACCAGCTGCAGGGTCGCCCGCGGCGAGGCGCCGAGGCGGATCTCCGGCATCTGGCGGGTCGCGGCCACCAGGTCGACGGCGTACCGGCGGATCTCCGGCGACATGTGCACCGAGCGCACCGTCTCGATCAACCGCTGCACCGACTCGCGGTCGGACACGGGCTCGAGATCGGCCAGCGGGTTGTGCCCGGCGTGCTCGTCGACCATGGCCAGCTCGGCCTGCTGGTCGGGGTAGCCGATGGACACCCGCGCGGTGAACCGGTCCCGCTGGGCCTCGGGCAGCGCGTAGGTGCCCTCCATCTCGATGGGGTTCTGGGTGGCGATCACCATGAACGGCTCTTCGAGGTGGTACGTCGAGGTGTCGACGGTGACCTGGTGCTCTTCCATGCATTCGAGCAGGGCCGACTGCGTCTTCGGCGAGGCGCGGTTGATCTCGTCGCCGACCACGATGTTCGCGAACACCGGGCCGGGGCGGAATTCGAACTCGCCGCTCTGCCGGTTGTAGATGGACACCCCGGTGACGTCGCTGGGCAACAGGTCGGGGGTGAACTGGATCCGGCTGACGGTGCAGTCGATCGAGCGGGCCAGCGCCTTCGCCAGCGAGGTCTTGCCGACCCCGGGGACGTCTTCGACGAGGAGGTGGCCTTCGGCGAGCAGGGTCACGAGCGCGATGCGGATGACGTCGGGTTTGCCGACCAGTACCCGCTCCACGTTGGCGGCGATCCGCCGCGCGGTCTCGTGCAGTTCGTCCAGCGACGCTCTGGCCTCCCGGCCGTTCTGCCGACCGCTGACCGAGCCGGCGTCCGTGGGGTACGGCGCTTGCCCGGTTGCCTGCTCGCCCTGGTGTTCGCCGGGCGTCGCAGACTGGATTCTCGACGTCACTCGACCTCCTGATGCCGCGTGGCTGGATGTCCGCTGGATCCTGCTGAAGGTCAGCTTTCAAGGCCCGAGCAGTCCCCCGGGTAGCGGTCAGCCTCCCACGAAGTGTGTCAAACTCGGGCGAACTCGTGGGGGGAACCCCGCCAACCCCAGTCGATGACTCTGTGCAACCAGAGACCTTACCTCGATCGGGTGAGGTGAGCGCGTTTTCGGGTGCTCCCGCTGACGCCTTGTTTTGTCGTATGCTCCGGTGCGAGGTCGCTCGACTACGGAGAGGCGTAATCGCATATGAGCGAGGTGAGTACCGCCAAACCCCGGTTCGATCTGAGCGGGTTCGCGGTCGCGCCGGAGCTGGCCGCCGACGCCCACGTGAAGATCTCCGCCCTGCAAGACGTGGTCGGCCAGATGGTCCGCGAGGCCAAGGTGCTCGGCCGCACGGTTCCCCTCGGCGGGGGATACGCGGACGAGGTCGGCAAGTTCATGGCGCAGTACGGGATCGGCGCCGAAGGCTCCGCGGTCGAGGCGCTCACCGCGTTCGGGAAGGAACTCGAGGCGCTCAAGAACCGGATCGAGAAGGCGCTGGCCCGCTACACCCGGCAGGATGAACAAGCGGCGGCGGACGTGGACTGTGTCGGCGGCTGACCCGGTGAAATCCCGCCTTGCCGCGCTCGGTCTCCTCGGCGTCCTCGCGGTGTCCGCCTGCGGGCAAGGACCCGCGGGGCAGGCACGAATTCCGGCCGCCGACGGTCCGGCTCCCGCGCCCTCGTCTTCGGCGCCCGCGCCGGATCGCGGCGTCGATCCGTGCACGCTGCTCGATCCGAGCGACCGGTCGACCGCGGGGATCAACGTGCTCGGCGTCGCGAAGGAGATCAACGGCGCCCGCGCCTGCGACTGGACGGTGCCCGCGACCTTCGGCGTCACCATCACCGTGGACGAGAAGAACGGCCTGGCCGATCTCGAGGTCGCGCGCAAGACCGCCACCAGGACAAAGGTCGGCGGCAGGGATGCGCTCAAGGTCGCCGACAAGAAGGCCGCCGACGGGACCTGCGCGGTCCTGCTCGGCATGGGGGAGAAGGCGAGCGTCCAGATCGACGTGAGCAACACGAACTTCACCGACACCTCGCTCGCCTGTGAGCGCGCGGTGACGGTGGCGGGATTGGCCGAACCCAAACTGCCTTAGGAGAAACAGTGCCTGAAGGAGAGACGCCGGGTCGCGAGGTCCCGGTCGCGGCCACGCGATACGAGGCGTACAGCCACGAAGCGCTGGCCGCCGAGGTCGAAGCGGGCAACGACCCCGAGGCCGCGGGCGGTATCGGCGCCGGCTGGGACGCGCTCGCGCGGCGTATGCAGGACGCGACGGCCGAACTGGCCGGGCTGATCGGCAGCAGCGAAGAGAACTGGCGCGGGGAAGCGGGCGACGCGCTCCGCGGGGTGCTGACCACCGCGTCCGGCTGGCTGGCCTGGTCCGCAGACCTCTCGTCCTCGCTCGGGAAGGCCGTGTCCGGGCAAGCCGAAGCGGCGGCGCGGGCCCGTGCCGACATGCCGCCGCCGGTGGACTACGACCCGGGCGCGATGATCCGCGGCGCCGCGGCGGGCGGGAACCTCGCGCTCCTCGCCGCGCTCGCCGACGAGATGGAGGCCAAGCACGCGGAAGCCGAAGAGGCCCGCCGCAAGGCCGTCGACGTCATGAACACCCGCGATGCCTCACTGCGGGCGCTGACCCCGCGGGTCTCCTTCGGGAAGCCGCCCGAGCTGGGGCGGTCTTGATCCGCGTTTCCGCGTCGGCGTTCGACGTCCTCTGGTCCGATCTGGGACACGCGGCTCCGCCGTGGCCGCTGTCCGTGCGCAGCGTCGGCGTCACGGAAGCGGAACGCGCCGAGATCCGCGACGCGGTCTACGAAAACCTCGCCGAACGAGGCCTCTATGACGGGGACCGGCTCGACGCCGCCCTGGAAGCACGGCTGGACCTGCTCGCGCGAGCCGAGGTCTACGTCGAATGCGAGGCGCTGGCCGACATGACGGCTCAGGCGCCGTTCCGCGCGGTCGCGGCCGCGAGGGGGCGGCACGGTGTGCTGGCCACGCAGCCCGAGCAGACCATCGCGCTCTCCGGGATCGGCGACGGCGAGGTGTTCGCGGCGATCGTCGACGTCCTGCCCGAACTGCGGCCCGGTCCGGGTTACGGCATCAGCCTGCCCGCGGCGCGCTTCGGCGACGCCCTGGAGGATCCGGTGTTCGGCGACGGCGGGCGATCGTCGGCTTCGGACAATCAGCTGCGCGAGGTGCTCGCGATCCAGGCACGGCCCGTCTACAGCGCGGGCCAGTTCACCGTGCGGACCCGCGACCGCGACGGCCGGGCGCACCGGGCGGGCGGGCTGACCTGGTTCGACACCGACGTCGGCGCGTACTGCGCGGCACGGACCGAGGGGCGCGGCGGGCAGGCGTGGGTGAACGTGTCCCCTGTGGACGGTCCGCGGCTGGCGGCGCGGCTGGCCTCGTTGCTGGACCCGGACCGGTAGGTGCCGGTGATCGCTGACGTCGTGAGTGGCATGTCGACCGGCTCGGCCATCACCTGCGGGCAAGAAAGACATATGACAGGCCGACCATGACAGGTCAGCATGGGCGGGTGAACCTCGAGACTGCCCTCTCGCACATGCGCGATGTCGTCGCACGCTGGTACGTGGGGCAGGCACGTGCCGCCGATATCGTCCATACGGCGTGTGACCTGCTGGTGGCAGGTCTGGACGGACCATCGCTGTGCATGCTCGCCGCCGTGTCGGTAAGGCACGCGGACGAGGAGGTCCCGGAACTGCTGGAAGCAGCATTGCGGGATGTGGGCCTGGCCTTCTTCGAGAAAGGCACGCAGGCCGCGCAGGAGACGGGGCTGCAAGCCATGGCCGCCCGTGTCCTGTCGGGTGCGATGACTCCCAGGGAGTTGGCCGTATGGGCTCACGCGACCTTTGGCCACGGAACTCTTGAACGCGCCGAGCGGCTCGTCCAACTCGACGACTTCTACGACACAGTCGACTACATGGAAGCCACGGTCGAGGACCTCGACGCCGAAGTCTTGAGAGCGGCGCGCGGCATCCTCAACCCATCGGCTCAGCAGTAAGCCGTGAGCTCCGGAACGAACACGGACCGGAGGGTCCCTCGTCACCCACGAGGGATGGGAGTCCTTTGTCGACACCGTTCATGGGATGACCCGACCTCACCCTCCACAGTGTCCTGAGTTCTCCCCACCCGGCCCCACCGGATTCCCCACTTTCACCCCCACATCGCTCCACAGCAGGGTTCCGGCGGCCGATATCCGGACGTGTCAGGCATGGATGAGGTTGCTTCGATACCCGCCCAGGGGGATCTTGGCCACCGTCCCCCACCGACCCCCCACCAGGCCCCACCTGGCTGACCAGCGAAAACGCCTGACACGACGGAGTGGTCGCGGCTTTTGCCGCGTTGACTGTGGTGAAAAGTGGGGTACGGTGGTGCGCAGTGGGGCAGAAGGGAGCCCCGTGGCCGAGCTTGGTTGTTCGCAGCCGGGATCGGTAGGGAGGTGGAGCCGGTGTTCCTCGGCACCCACACCCCGAAGCTGGATGACAAGGGGCGGCTCACGCTGCCCGCGAAGTTCCGCGACGCGCTCGCCGGTGGGCTGATGGTCACCAAGGGACAGGACCACTGTCTCTTCGTCTTTCCCCGGGCCGAGTTCGAGCAGATGGCGAGGAAGGTCGCCGACGCCCCGTTCACGAACGAGGCGGTCCGGGCCTATCAGCGTTATCTCTTCGCCGGGACGGACGAACAACGCCCGGATGGGCAAGGACGTATCGCGATCGCGTCCGAGCTCCGACGCTATGCCGGGCTGAACAAGGAGTGCGTGGTGATCGGGGCGATCACCAGGCTGGAGATCTGGGACGCCCAAGCGTGGCAGGGCTACCTGGACGAACACGAGGACAGCTACGCGAAGGCTCGAGAGGAAGTTCTGCCGGGCGTCTTCTAGACGTGGCCGAGGAAGCACCCACGCCGTCGGGGGGCGCGGGTTCACGCTTCGGGCACGCCGGGAACCGTCCACACGGATGCCGTGAGGCCTCTGTCCGCTCAGTGGCCCTGGTACACCTTCCCCGGTACCAGGTCAGCAGGCGGGCGGACAGGGACCTGACGGCATCCGGCATCTTCCCCGGCACTACAGGAAAGGGGGGAAGACATGGCAGACGAACACGAGCACGTCCCGGTGCTGCTGGAGCGCATCGTCGAACTGTTCGCGCCGGTCTTCTCCGACCGCGAGGCCGTGCTGGTCGACGCGACCGTCGGGCTCGGCGGTCATTCCGACGCGCTGCTCACCGCGTTCCCCTCGCTGCGCCTGGTCGCCCTCGACCGTGACCCCAACGCGCTGGAACTCTCCGCGAAACGGCTTGCGCGGCACGGTGATCGTGTCGACTTCGTGCACGCCGTCTACGACGAGATGCCGTCCGCGCTGGCGGGCCTCGGACTGTCCAGAGTGGACGGAATCCTGTTCGACCTCGGCGTCTCCTCGATGCAGCTCGACCGTGCCGAGCGTGGTTTCGCCTATGCCAAGGACTCCCCGCTCGACATGCGGATGGACCCGACCACCGGGTTCACCGCGGCCGACGTGCTCAACACCTACGCCCCCGGTGAGCTGATCCGGATCCTGCGCGACTACGGCGAGGAACGCTTCGCCCAGCGGATCGTCAAAGCCGTTGTGGCGGAACGGGAGAAGGAACCCTTCACGCGCAGCGGGCGGCTGGTGGAACTGCTGTACGACGCGGTCCCCGCGGCGAGCAGGCGCACCGGCGGGCATCCGGCGAAGCGCACCTTCCAGGCGTTGCGGATCGAGGTCAACGGCGAACTGGAGGTGCTGCGGCGCGCGATGCCGAGGGCGCTGTCCTGCCTCGCCGTCGGCGGCCGCATCGTCGTGGAGTCCTATCAGTCCCTCGAAGACAGGCTGGTCAAGCAGGCCTTCGCGGAACTGGCGAAATCCCGGACGCCGGAAGGGCTTCCGGTGGAACTGCCGGGCCACGGCCCGGAATTGAAACTGCTCACCAGAGGGGCCGAGAAGGCCGGCGAGGCGGAGACCGAACAGAACACGCGGGCCGCCTCCGTGCGGCTACGGGCCGCCGAACGGATCGGAGACCGAGCACGATGACCGCTCCCGCGAAGTCCCGCGGCCGCCGGACACCGCCGCCCGGACGGCGTGCCCGTGCGACCGCCACGGCCGACCAGACACCCGACACCACCGAGACCACGACGTCCCGCGCCTCCCGTGGCCGGACGTCGGCGGCCGAGCGTGCCTACGCCCGCCGTGCCCAGCGCGCCGATCTGCTGCAGCGAGACCAGCAGCGCAACCGTCCCGACGCGGAAGGCGGCGCGGGCAAGGAAGAGCCGAAGAAGAAGCTCAAGCTGCGCTGGCCGCGTTCGCGTGCGTCGTTCGTGCTGATGATGATGGGCATGCTGGCCGTCGGCGTGGCGTGCACGCTGTGGCTGACCACGCAGGCCATCGCCGATTCGTACCGGCTCGAACAACTCCGCACGACCAACGCCGGGCTCGCCGAGGCGAAGGAGCGGCTGCAGCGCGAGGTCGCGAAGGCCGAGTCGCCCGCTTCGCTGGCGCCTAAGGCCAGGGAACTGGGCATGGTGCCCGGCGGCGACCCCGCGCATATCGTGGTCGGCCCGGATGGACAGTCCACTGTGGTCGGTGAGCCGAAGAAGGCCGAAGCCGAGGCGCCCGCCGCCCCGGCCGAATCGACGGCGCCCCCGCCCGCCGAGGGCACGCAGCAGGGCACGCCGTACGAGGGCGACCAGCCCGCGGTGCCCCAGGAGAACACGGCCCCGGCGCAGGGAGGTCAGTGATGTCACCCGGCCGCCCGGCGCAGGCCAGGGCCCGGTCGGCGGGGAGCGCGCGGCGGACCTACGCCGCGGGGACCCGCCGTGCCACCGCCCGCCGGGGCAACGGCGGGAACCGGAGCCGGTTCACCGGCGTCCGGATCCTGCTGATCGTCGTGATGGTGCTCGCCGGCCTCAAATTGGTGCAGGTGCAGTGGTTCGAGGCCGGCGCGCTGTCCGAGGCGGCGGAACGGCAGCGGACGTCGGTGATCGAAAGTCCCGCGCAGCGCGGCTCCATCCTGGACCGCAATGGGACGAAGATCGCGTTCAGCGTCGAAGTGCGGACGCTCGCGGTGAGCTTGAACTGGCTCCACAAGACGATGGACGACTTCGCCGCGAAGAACCCGACCAAGGGCAAGAACTTCGAGTCCGAGGTGGCGGGCGCGGCGAAGCTGATCGCGGCCAAGCTGCCCGGGGTGATCACCGAGCAGGAACTGCTGGACAAGTTCCACAAGCCGGACGGCTTCACCTACCTCGTCCACGACATCGAACCGTCGGTCGCCGAGGCGATCGTCAAGGAATACCCGTGGATCAGCGTCGAGAAGCGCTCGAAGCGGGAGTATCCCGGTGACTCGGTCGGCGCGAACATCGTCGGCTACGCGAACTGGCGCACCGACGACAAGGACGTGTCCAAGCACAACCTGCACGGTGGCTACGGTCTCGAAGCCTCGCGGGACAACGACCTCGCCGGAACACCGGGCCGCAAGATCGTCAACACCCGGAACGGCAACGACAACCTGGTCATCCCGGGTACCGAACGGGACATCCAGAACGCCGTCCCCGGTTCGGATCTGCAGCTCACGATCGACACCGACCTGCAGTACGAACTGCAGCGGCAGCTGAGCGATTACGTCGCCAAGTCGAAGGCCAAGGGCGGCCAGGCGGTCATCCTGGACTCGAAGACCGGCGAGGTCTACGCGCTGGCCAACGACAAGACCGTCAACCTCAACGACCCCGCTTCGCGCAGCGAGACGGAGAACCTGAACAACCGTGCGGTGACCACGCCGTTCGAACCCGGCTCGGTGAACAAGATCGTCACCGCCGCGGGCGCGATCGACGCGGGTATCACCACGCCGGAGGCCTCCTTGCCGGTGCCGGGTTCGTTGCAGGTCGCGGACAAGATCGTCAAGGACGCCTGGCACCACGGCACCCAGCAGTTCACCACCACCGGCATCTTCGCGAAGTCGTCGAACGTCGGCACCCTGTTGCTGGCGCAGAAACTCGGCGAGGACCGGTACGCGGATCTGCTCAAGAAGTTCGGTCTCGGTCAGCGGACGGGGCTCGGCCTCCCCGGTGAGAGCCCGGGTGTCGTGCCGCCGCGCAACCAGTGGTCGGCCACGACCTTCGGAAACCTGCCGATCGGGCAGGGGCTTTCGATGACGGTCGTGCAGATGGCCGGGATGTACCAGGCCATCGCGAACGACGGGCTGCGGGTGGAACCCCGGGTGGTCAAGGCGAAGATCAATCCCGACGGGACCCTCGTCCCGGAGCCGGCGCCGAAGACCGTGCAGGTCATCAGCCCGCAGGCGGCGAAGACCGTACGCGAGATGATGCGCGCGGTGACGCAGAAGGGCCGCGGGCAGCAGAGCGGCACCGGGCCGAAGGCGGCGCTGGAGGGTTACCAGATCTCGGGTAAGACGGGCACCGGCCAGCAGGTCGACCCGCAGACGAAGACGTACAGCAACCATCTGTACAACATCACCTTCGCCGGGATCCTGCCCGCCGACAACCCGCGTTTCGTGGTCGGCATCCGCCTCGATGCGCCGGACGCGACCCTGCAGCAAGGACTCTCGGCCGCGCCGCTGTTCCACTCGGTGGCCGCGTACCTGGCGCAGCGGTTCCAGATCCCGCTGTCGGACGGTCCGTCGCCTCAGGTGCCGCTGGTGCTTTCCTGACGTCGCTGAAGGACGCTTTCCCCGCATGTCATGAGAGGAAAGCGTCCTTCGCCGCGTGAGACGCGGGGAAAGTCCCCTTCAGCCCCCGGCGCGTCCGAAGTCCTCAAGCGACAGTCGGAAGCCCTTGCGTGCCAAGGAGAGCCCGCGAAACCCATTACCACGAGCATGATCGCCGCGCTCACACCCCGCACCGCTTCAGTCACCCGAATGCCGCGCCGGTAACCTCCTTGGCTGTGTCGGTGCCTACTTCAGATCCCCGCAGCGGTCCCGCCGTCGAAAGCGGGTCCGGCGCGACGGCTGCCCAGGTCCCGGACAGCCCGGTCAAGGCCGTCGCCGCACCCCCTCGTCCGGCCAGGATCGAGCCGATGCCGCTGGGCACGCTGCTCGCCAGGGCGGGTGCCCGGCTCGTGGTGGGTGGCGACGACTACCCGGCCGCGGCCGAGCTGACGGTCACGGGCAGCACGCTCCGCGCCCAGCACGTCCTCCCCGGTGACCTCTTCGCCGCCCTTCCCGGTGCTCGCGCCCACGGCGCGGACTTCAGCGACCAGGCCATCGCGGCCGGCGCGGCCGCCGTGCTCACCGACGAGGCCGGTGCCGAGCGTCCGGTGCTCCGCGACGCCGGCGTGCCGATCCTGGTGCACCCGGACCCGCGGGCCGCCCTCGGCGAGATCGCCGCCTGGATCTACGGGGAGCCGTCGCTGGAGCTGTCCGTCCTCGGCATCACCGGGACGTCCGGCAAGACCACGACGTCGTACCTGGTCGACGCCGGGCTCAAGGCCGCCGGGCTCACCACCGGGCTGATCGGCACGGTCGAGACCCGGATCGCGGGGGAGCGACTGGCCAGCGGGTTCACCACCCCCGAGGCGCCGGATCTGCAGGCGCTCCTGGCGGTGATGGTGGAACGCGGCGTCACGCACGTCCCGATGGAGGTCTCCAGCCACGCGCTGTCGCTGGGCCGGGTCAACGGCACGCGTTTCGCGGTCGGGGCCTTCACCAACCTCTCCCAGGACCACCTGGACTTCCACAAGGACATGGAGGAGTACTTCGCCGCCAAGTCGCTGCTGTTCGACGGCCGGTCCACCGCCGAGGTGGTCGTCGTCGACAGCGCCTGGGGCCAGGCACTCCTCACCCCGCACACGGTGACCGTGTCCACCGAGCCGGGGACGGACGCGCTGTGGCGCGCCACCGACCTCAACCCCACCCCGGCCGGCGAGCAGACCTTCACCCTCCACGGTCCCGAGGGCCTCACCGCCGCGGCCAAGATCCCGCTGCCGGGTGAGTTCAACGTGGCCAACGCCGTGCTCGCGGCCGCCATCCTCGACACCGCCGGTGTCCCGCTCGACGCCATCGTCGCCGGGCTCGCCGCGGTCGAGGTGCCGGGCCGGATGGAGCGGGTGTACCTCGGCCAGCCGTTCACCGCGGTGGTCGACTACGCGCACAAACCCGCCGCGGTCGCGCAGGGGCTCGACGCGCTGCGTGCCCGCACCGAGGGCCGGATCATCACCGTCCTCGGCTGCGGCGGGGACCGCGACACCGCCAAGCGACCGGTCATGGGCGAGGCGGCGGTCCGCCGCAGCGAGGTCCTGATCGTGACCGACGACAACCCGCGGTCGGAGGATCCGGCCGCGATCCGGGCGGCGATGCTGGCCGGTGCCCGCAACGCCGGGCCGGCTTTGGGCGGCGAGATCCTCGAGATCGCCGACCGCCGGGAAGCCATCGTCCACGCGGTCGAGCTGGCCCAGCCCGGCGACATCGTGCTCATCGCGGGCAAGGGCCACGAGACCGGCCAGGAGGTCCAGGGTGTCGTGCACCCGTTCTCCGACCGGGAAGAGCTGGCCGCCGCCATCCGCAGACGTCTGGAGACAGTGTGATCGTGCTCAGCCTGGCCGAGATCGCCGCCATCGTCGGCGGGCGGCTGCATCGGACCGACGGGACCGCCGAGGTCACCGGAAGCGTCGAATTCGACACCCGTGAGGTCACTCCCGGTGGTCTATTCATCGCGCTGCCCGGCGCGAAGGTCGACGGCCACGACTTCGCCGCGCGGGCCGTCGAGGCGGGCGCCGTCGCGGTGCTCGCGGCCCGCGAGGTCGACGCCCCGGCCGTGATCGTGCCGCCGCTGGCGGCCGGCGAGGGGCACGAGCGGGCGTTCGCGCTGGTCTCGGACAAGGACGGGGCGGGTGCCGCGGTGCTGGCCGCGCTCGCCAAACTCGCCCGGCACGTCATCCAGAAGCTCGCGGGTGACCACCTGACCGTCGTCGGGGTCACCGGTTCGGCGGGCAAGACCTCCACCAAGGACATCATCGCCCAGCTGCTGGAGCCGCTCGGCCCGACGGTGGCGCCGCCGGGCTCGTTCAACAACGAGCTGGGCCACCCCTGGACGGCGCTGCGGGCCGACGACTCGACACGGCAGCTCGTGCTGGAGCTCTCCGCCCGCGGACCCGGCCACATCGCCGAACTGGCGGCCATCGCGCCGCCGCGGATCGGGGTCGTGCTCAACGTCGGCACCGCGCACGTCGGCGAGTTCGGCTCGCGCGAGGGCATCGCCAAGGGCAAGGGTGAACTCGTGGAGGCGCTGCCGAGCGCCGAGGACGGCGGTGTCGCGGTCCTGAACCTCGACGACCCGTACGTCGCGGCCATGGCGAGCCGGACGAAGGCCCGCGTGGTGTTCGTCGGCGAGAGCGAGTCCGCGCAGGTCCGCGCCGCCGACATCACCCTCGACGGCGAGGCGCGCGCGTCGTTCCGCCTGGTCACCCCGGACGGCGAAGCGCCGGTGAAGCTGCCGCTCTACGGCGAGCACCAGGTCGGCAACGCGCTCAGCGCGGCCGCCGTGGCACTGGAGATGGGCTCGACGGTCGAGGAGGTCGCCGCCCGCTTGTCGAGCCTCGAACGACGCTCCGAACGCCGCATGGAGGTCACCACGCGGGCCGACGGCGTCACGGTCCTCAACGACTCTTTCAACGCCAGCCCCGAATCGATGCGGGCCGCGCTCAAGGCGCTCGCGTCGATGAGCGCGAACCGCCGCTCCTGGGCCGTGCTCGGCGTGATGGGCGACCTCGGCGAGAACTCGGTCGAGGCGCACGACGGCATCGGCAGGCTCGTCGTCCGGCTCAACATCGACAAGCTCGTGGTCATCGGCCAGGCCGCCGCGGCCGCCCATCAGGGCGCGCAGCAGGAGGGTTCCTGGGGCGAGGAGTCGGTACTGGTACCCGACGTCGACGCCGCCATCGCCCTGCTGCATGATCAGCTCCGCGCGGGAGACGTGGTGCTGGTGAAGGCGTCCAAGGCCGCCGCTCTGTGGCGGGTGGCCGACGCCGTGCTCGCCGCTCCCGTAACCGACGCTGAATCCCTTTCCCCCTCTCACGAACGCTCGAACGGTGGTGACGCGTGATCAGCATCCTGATCGCGGCCGCGGCGGGCCTGCTGGTCTCCATCCTCCTCACTCCCTATCTGATCCGGGTGTTCTCCCGGCAGGGCTTCGGCCAGGAGATCCGGGAGGAAGGACCGCAGGGACACAAATCCAAACGCGGTACCCCGACGATGGGTGGTGTCGCGATCATCGTCGCGATGGTCGTCGGGTATTTCGTGGCGCATCTGATCAGCGCGCTCAGCGGCGGCAACGGCACCGGCGGCCCGTCCGCCTCGGGGCTGCTGGTCCTCCTGCTGGCCGTCGGCCTCGGGCTCGTCGGGTTCCTCGACGACTTCATCAAGATCCGCAAGCAGCGCAACCTCGGCCTGAACAAGACCGCGAAACTGGTCGGCCAGCTCGTGGTCACCATCGCCTTCGCGATCCTGGCGCTGCAGTTCGCCGACGAGCGCGGGCTGACCCCGGCCTCGGAGAGCCTGTCCTACGTGCGGGACCTCGCGCTGATCACCTTCCCGTCGGTGTTCTTCGTGATCTTCTGCTATATCGTCATCTCGGGCTGGTCGAACGCGGTGAACTTCACCGACGGCCTCGACGGCCTCGCCGGCGGCACCGCGGCGATGGTGCTGGCGACCTACGTCGTCATCGCCTTCTGGCAGACCCGCCTCTCGTGCGCGGTCACCCCGCAGGCCGCCTGCTACGACGTCCGCGACCCGCTGGACCTGGCCGTGGTGGCCGCCGCGGCGACCGGCGCATGTGTCGGCTTCCTGTGGTGGAACGCGGCGCCGGCGAAGATCTTCATGGGTGACACCGGTTCGCTGGCCCTCGGTGGCCTCGTCGCCGGGCTGTCGATGACCACCCGCACCGAACTGCTCGCCATCGTCATCGGCGGTCTGTTCATGGTCGAGATGATCTCGGTGGTCGCGCAGATCGCCGTGTTCCGCACGACCAGGCGGCGGCTGTTCCGGATGGCGCCGTTCCATCACCACTTCGAGCTCGCGGGCTGGGCCGAAACCACCGTCATCATCCGCTTCTGGCTGCTTTCGGCCATCTGCTGCATGTTCGGGCTCGGCCTGTTCTACAGCGAGCAGCTCGGTCTCGGGGGTTAAGCGGTGGAGCTGGCCGGGCGTCACGTCCTCGTCGCCGGTGCCGGGGTCACCGGCAAGTCCGTCGTCCCGGTCCTGAAGGATCTGGGCGCGCGGATCACCGTCACCGACGGCAACGCCGAGCGGCTGGCGGAACTCGAAGGGCTCGGCGCCGACCTGGTGCCGGGCCTGACCGAGCCGCCCGGAGACGTCGAGCTGGTCGTCACCAGCCCCGGCTGGAAGCCGACGTCGCCGCTGCTGGTGGCGGCGGCCGAAGCCGGTGTCGAGGTGATCGGCGACGTCGAGCTGGCGTGGCGCGTCGGACAGCTGCGCGACAAGCCGCCGGTCTGGCTCGCGATCACCGGCACCAACGGCAAGACGACCACGGTCGGGATGCTGGAGTCGATCCTGCGTTCCGCCGGGGTCGACGCCGTGGCGTGCGGGAACGTCGGTTTCGCGGTGCTCGACGCGGTGCGCGCCGGGCACGAGGTGCTCGCCGTGGAGCTGTCGAGCTTCCAGCTGCACTGGTCGTCGACGCTGGCCCCGCTCGCGTCGGTGGTGCTGAACCTGGCCGAGGACCACCTCGACTGGCACGGCTCGATGGAGGAGTACGCGGCAGCGAAGGGGCGGGTCCACACCCACTCCCGCACCGTCGTGCACAACCTCCACGAAGAGTGGTCCGCCCGCCTCGCCGACGAACACGTGCCCGCCGACGCCCGCCGCGTCGCCTTCGGCATGGACACCCCGCGCCCCGGTGAACTCGGGATCGTGGAAGACCTGCTGGTCGACCGCGCCTTCGTGGCCGACCCGGCGACCAGCGCCGACGAACTCGGCACGCTGGCCGACGTGCGTCCCGCCGGTCCGCACAACGTCTCCAACGCGCTCGCCGCGGCGGCGCTGGCCCGCGCGTACGGCGTCACCGGCGAGGACGTCGCCAAGGGGCTCCGCGAGTACCGGCCCGCCCCGCACCGGGCCGAGGAGATCGGCGAGATCGACGGCGTCCGCTACATCAACGACTCCAAGGCGACCAACCCGCACGCGGCGAGCGGATCGCTGCGCGCGCATCTGAACGTCGTCTGGATCGCCGGCGGCCAGCTCAAGGGCGCTTCCGTGGACGAACTCGTCGGCTCGATCGCCGGAAGGCTGCGCGGAGTCGTGCTGTTCGGCGTGGATTCACCCGTGATCGCCGCCGCTGTCGCGCGACACGCGCCGGATGTCCCGGTGAACAGCCTCCCTTCGGGTGACGATGACACCATGACTGCGGCGGTGAAGGCGGCCCGCGCCCTGGCGCGCCCTGGAGATGTGGTGCTGCTGGCCCCCGCCGCGGCGTCGTTGGACATGTACTCGAGCTACGGCGCACGCGGCGACGCGTTCGCGAGCGCGGTCCGTGTCCTGCGCGACGGTGCGGGGGAGACCAGTGACGGCGGTTGAGGAAAGAAAGCGCGAGCCCGCGCAGCGCAAGCGACGTGAACGCAAGGAAAGTCCGTTCGTCGCCTTCCGCACCGCGCTGACGGCCTGGCTTTCGCGGCCGCTCGCTTCGTTCCATCTGGTCCTGGCGCTCACCGGCGTGCTGACCGTGATCGGCATCGTGATGGTGCTGTCCGCGTCTTCGGTCGCCTCGTACAACCCCAAGACCGGCACCGGCGTGTACGCCCAGTTCAGCAAGCACCTCATGTTCGTCGCGATCGGTGCGGTGGTGTTCTGGATCGGGCTGCGGGTGCCGCTGGAACGCGTCCGGCGGTTGTCGGCGACGGCGACGGTGGTGTGCCTCGGGCTGCTCGTGCTGGTGCTGACCCCGCTCGGCTCCGAGGTCAACGGCTCGCAGGGCTGGTTCCGGCTCGGCGGGTTCGCCTTCCAGCCGGTCGAGGCGGCGAAGGTCGCGCTGGCCTTCTGGGGCGCGCACATCCTGGTGATCAAGTACAACATCATCAACCAGTGGCGCCATCTGCTCGTGCCGGTCGTGCCGATCGCGCTGCTGATGTTCGCGCTGGTCATGATGCAGCCCGACCTCGGCGGCACGATCACCCTCGCGGTCGTGCTGATGGCCCTGCTGTGGTTCGCGGGCGCGCCGAAACGGCTGTTCGGCGTCATCCTCGCGGGTGGCCTGGCCGGGATCCTGGTGCTGGCCATCATCGCCCCGTACCGGCTGGCGCGGGTCATGTCGTTCGTCTCCGGCGACCCGGACACCAGCGCGGACGGCTTCCAGGCCAACCAGGCGAAACTCGCGCTCGCCGACGGCGGGTTCCTCGGCAAGGGCCTCGGCCAGGGCCAGTCCAACTGGGGCTACCTGCCCAACGTGCAGAACGACTTCATCTTCGCCCTGATCGGCGAGGAACTCGGCTTCATCGGCTGCGCGGTGGTGCTCGGGCTGTTCGCCGGGGTCGCCGTCGTCGGCCTGCGGATCGCCACCCGCAACCTCGACCCGTGGATCCGTATCGTGGCGGGCACGCTGACCGTGTTCCTGGTCGCGCAGGCCGGGATCAACATCGGCTACGTCGTCGGCCTGCTGCCGGTCACCGGGGTCACGCTGCCGTTGATCTCCTACGGCGGGACGTCGCTGGTGATCACCATGCTCATCATGGGGATCCTGGCCAACGCCGCCCGGCACGAACCGGAGGCGGTGGCCGCACTGCGCTCGCAGGGGCCAGGTAAATTCGGACGCCTGCTGAGGCTTCCCGCGCCCGAGCCGTACCGCCCGCCAGCCAAGCGCAAGGGCGGCGCGGCCAGGGGAGGCGCCGCCAAGGCGGCGAGGCCCGCGCCGAGGACGGCGAGGCCTTCGCCCGCACAGGAGCGGCGCCGTTCGGTACGGGAGCCCGGCAGGAGGACGGCCGCGCGAACGGCGGTGAACCGCGGTACCGCGAAACGGGGTACCGCAAACCGGAGAGGTCATAGGTGAACAACCCCGTCAGAGGTGGCGCTTCAGGCGAGGTCGCCGGCAAAGCGCCGGTGGTCGTGGTCGCCGGCGGTGGGACCGCCGGGCATATCGAACCGGCACTCGCCCTCGCCGACGCGGTGATGCGCCTGCGTCCCGACGCGAAGGTGGTCGCGCTGGGGACCCAGCGCGGACTGGAGAACAAGCTCGTCCCGGCGCGGGGCTACCCGCTGGAGCTGATCCCGCCGGTGCCGATGCCACGCAAGCCGACGCCCGAGCTGCTGAAGATGCCGCTGAAGGTCCGCGACGCGGTCAAGCGCACCCGTGAGGTCCTGGACCGGGTCGGCGCGGACGTCGTCGTCGGCTTCGGCGGCTATGTCGCGCTTCCGGCGTACCTCGCCGCGCGCGGCCGCACGCCGATCGTGGTGCACGAGGCCAACGAGAAGCCGGGCCTGGCGAACAAGGTCGGCGCGCGGTTCGCCGTCCGCGTCGCCGTCGCCGTCCCGGGGACGCCGCTGGCGAAGGCCGAGGTCATCGGCATCCCGCTGCGCCGCTCCATCACCTCGCTCGACCGGGCCGCGCTGCGCGCCGAAGCCCGCGAGCACTTCGGGCTCGACCCCGACGCCCCGACGCTGCTGGTTTTCGGCGGCTCGCAGGGCGCGGTGTCGATCAACGGCGCCGTCGCCGGCGCGGCCAAGGAGTTCGCGGACGCCGGTGTCGGTGTCCTGCACGCCCACGGTCCGAAGAACACGCTGGTCGTCCAGGAGTTCCCGGGGCGTCCCGCGTACGTCCCGGTGCCGTACCTGGAGCGGATGGACCTCGCGTACGCCGCCGCCGACGCGGTGCTGTGCCGCTCCGGCGCGATGACCGTCGCCGAGGTGTCCGCGGTCGGCCTGCCCGCGGTGTTCGTCCCGCTGCCCTACGGCAACGGCGAGCAGGCCGTCAACGCCCGGCCCGCGGTCGAGGCCGGTGCCGGGCTGATGGTCGACGACGCCGATCTCACCCCCGCCAAGGTCGCGGAGCTGGTGATCCCGCTGGTGTCCGACGCCGACCGGGTCGCGAAGATGAGCGCGGCCGCGGTCGGCCTCGGCCACCGTGAGGCCGACGAGACCCTTGCCAAGATCGTGCTGGAGGCCGCAGGTGCCTGATCAACTCCCCGACACGCTGACGCGTGCCCACCTGATCGGGATCGGTGGCGCCGGGATGAGCGGCATCGCCCGTATCCTGCTCGCCCGCGGTGCCCAGGTGTCCGGCTCCGACGCCAAGGAGTCGCGCGCGTTCCTCTCGCTGCGTGCCCAGGGCGCCGAGATCGCCGTCGGCCAGCGCGCCGAGAACCTCGACGCCTTCCCCGAGGGGCCGTCCTCGGTGATCGTGTCGACCGCGATCAAGGACGACAACCCGGAACTGATGGCCGCGCGGGAACGCGGGATCACCGTGCTGCACCGCGCGCAGGCGCTGGCCGGGCTGATGGAGGGGCATCGCGTCGCCTGCATCGCCGGGACGCACGGCAAGACGTCGACGACGTCGATGCTGACGGTCGCGCTGCAGCAGTGCCGTCTCGACCCGTCGTTCGCCATCGGCGGCGACCTCAACGAGTCGGGCGCGAACGCGCACCACGGCGAGGGCGGCGTCTTCGTCGCCGAGGCCGACGAGAGCGACGGATCGTTCCTGGCGTACTCGCCGTCGGTGGCCGTGGTGACCAACGTCGAGCCGGACCACCTGGACCACCACGGCACGGCCGAGGCGTACGTCTCGGTGTTCAGCGACTTCCTCGGCCGGATCGTGCCGGGCGGGCTGCTCATCGTCTGCGGTGACGACGAGGGCGCCTCGGAGCTGGGAGCGAGGGCGTCGGAGCAGGGCATCCGCGTCCGTCGCTACGGGCGTTCGGTCACCGGCGCCGACGACGCGAAGGTGCTCGACTACGCACCCGCGCCGGACGGCGGCGTCGTCCGGATCTCCTTGCAGGGCGAGGAGATCGTCCTCCGGGTCGCGGTGCCGGGTGAGCACATGGCGCTGAACGCGATCGCCGCGCTGCTGGCCGGGATCGAGCTCGGCGCGCCGGTCGAAGGACTGGCCGAGGGGCTCGCCGCGTTCGGCGGCGTCCGGCGGCGGTTCGAGTTCAAGGGCCGCGCGGGCGACGTCCGCGTGTACGACGACTACGCGCACCACCCGACCGAGGTCGACGCGCAGCTGCGCGCGGTGCGGACGGCCGCGGGCTCGGGCCGGGTCGTCGTGGTCTTCCAGCCGCATCTGTACTCGCGCACGAAGACGTTCTCGAAGGAGTTCGCGGCCGCGCTGTCGCTGGCCGACGAGGTCGTCGTGCTGGACGTCTTCGGGGCGCGCGAGAAGCCGGAGCCCGGGGTGAGCGGCGCGCTCATCGCCGATCAGATCTCCGGTGTCCCGGTGCACTACCAGCCCGCGTTCGACGTCGCGGCGAAGCTCGCGGCGGATCTGGTCCAACCCGGCGACCTGCTGGTGACCATGGGCGCCGGCGACGTCACGCAGCTCGGCCCGGAGATCCTGGCCGAACTGGACCGGCGGGCGGGCTAGCCCATGACAACGCCCGGCGGCCAGCCATGACACAGACCGGGGAACGCCGCCGCCCGGCCGAACCCGGTCGGCGTCCGCGCTCCGAACGGGTCAAGCGGACCCCACGGGCTGAACGGACTCAACGGCTGAAGGAACGGCGCGGCAGGCGGTCGGTGTACGACCGCCGCCGCACCGCCCGGCCGAACCGGCACAAGGAGCTGCGGCGACGCTGGGTCGCGCTGCTCTCGGTGCTGACCGCCGTCGCGCTCGTCTACCTGCTGTGGTTCAGCTCGATGCTGGGGGTGCGGCAGGTCGACGTCGTCGGGGCGAGCTCCGTGCCCGCGGACCAGATCCGCGCCGCGGCGGCCGTGCCGGACCAGAAGCCGATGCTGCGCCTGGACACCGACGAGATCCGGGACAAGGTGGCGCAGATGCCCGGCATCGCCACCGTCGACGTCTCGCGGTCGTGGCCGAGCACCCTCGAGATCACCGTGACCGAACGGAACGCGATCGCGTTCTTCGACAGCGGGCCCGGCGGCGACGGCGTGCACCTCGTCGACGGCGGGGGAGTGGTGTTCAAGACCGTCAAGGAACGGCCCGCCGGGCTGCCCGAGCTCAAGCTTCCGCTGGTGTCGGCCGACGACCCGGTGACCCGCGCGGTGACCGGCGTCCTCGGCGTGATCCCGCAGCAGTTGCTCAAGCAGGTCACCACCGCGACGGCGAAGACCCCCGGCAGCGTCGAGTTCGCGCTGGCCGACGGGAAGACCGTGCGGTGGGGGACCTCGGCCGACACCGAACGCAAGGCGAAGGTCCTGGCCGCGCTGCTCACCCGCGAGGGCAAGGTCTTCGACGTCTCGGCCCCCGATCTGCCCACCGTCTCCTGACTCCCTGTCGCGCGAGTGTCATGAAAGGGTCGTTCAGGACATCTTTTGTCCTGAACGACCCTTTCATGACACTTCAGGGCGTGCTCAGCGGGTGACGAGGGCTTCGATGCCGTCCAGCATGCGTTCCAGGCCGAACGCGAAGGTCTCGTCGGCGGCTTCGCAGGTGTCCGCGTCGTAGCCGCCGCTCTCCCAGATCCGCGTCATCGCCGGATGGCGCGTCACGTCGAAGTACTTCTCCCAGAACACCGACCGCTGCCCCCACCAGGCGTCCGTCGACTGCCCGGTCTCCTGCTCGACCTGCGCCGTCTCGGCGAAGAGCGTCGCGTTGGCCTGCACGTAGATCTCGATGCTGTTCGCGGCCGCGGCCGCCTTGCGGGGCTCCAGCCCGATATCCGACACCGCCGCGATCACGTACTCCTGGCCCGCCATCAGCCCGGGGCCGAGCACCGGGCGCACCATCGACGTCGAACGCAGCCACGGATGCGCCCGGAACACGGCCAAGGTGCGCTCGGCGTAGAGCCGCACCTGCTCGCGCCAGCCGTCCGGCCGCGGATCGCCGGGGCCGGGAAGGTTCCGTTCGGCGAGCACGGAGTCGACCATGAGATCGAGCAGTTCCGTCTTGCCGGGGACGTAGGTGTAGAGCGTCATCGTGCCGGCGCCGAGTTCCTTGGCGATCTGGCTCATCGACACGGTCGCCTCGCCCGCGCGGTCGGCGAGCGTGACGGCGGTGGCGATCACCTGGTCGAGGGTCAGTTTGGGCTTCCGTCCCCTGGTCGGCTGCCGGGCTTCGCCGCGGTCACGCCACAACAGATCGAGGCTGCGCTCGAAGTCCATCCACACTCCACTCGGCCGTGAAGCTGGATTCTACATTCTCGTATGAGGTACGGTTAAATTCATCCCGTAGGGCGTACGAAAAGGAGTGGGGAATCGTGACGATCCTGGTGACCGGTGCGACCGGAAGCGTCGGCAGGCTGCTCGTCGACGAACTGGTGGAGGCCGGGGCGCCGGTACGGGCGCTGACCGTCAACCCGGCGAAGGCGGCGCTGCCCGAGCAGGTGGAGGTCGCCAAGGGCTACCTGGGCAAACCGGAGACGCTGCCGGAAGCCCTCGAAGGCATCGAGACCGTGTACCTGGCACCGCTCGCGGCCAAGGTGGACGACTTCGTGAAGCTGGCGAAGGAGGCCGGAGTGCGCCGTGTGGTGGCGCTGTCGGGCAGCAACGCCGACGACCCGGCGGAGAATTCGAGCGGTGTGGACTACGCGATCATCGAGAAGGCCGTCGAGGCGGCGGGTTTCGACTGGACGTTCCTGCGGCCGGGCGCGTTCATGAACAACACGCTCGGCTGGGCGGAGACGATCAAGGCCGAGCGGGTGGTCCGCGAGGCCTACCCCGAGTCGCGGATGACGCCGATCGACCTCGCGGACATCGCCGCCGTCGCGGCGCACGTCATCCTCACCGAGGGGCACGTCGGCAAGAAGCACACGCTGAGCGGGCCGACGGCGATCAGTCAGCGCGAACAGGTCGCCGCCATCTCGGCCGCGCTCGGCGAAGAGGTGGTCTTCCAGGAGCTCACCAGGGAAGAGGCGAACAAGCAGTGGGCCGCCGCCGGGATCCCGGCCGAGATCGCCGAGTGGCTGCTCGACGGCTTCGCGTACTTCACCGAGAACCCCGACAAGCCGACCGGCGTCGTCCAGGAACTCACCGGGCGGCCCGGCGTCACCTACGCGGAGTGGGCGGTGGCGAACGTCGAAGCCTTCCGCTGATCTTTGGCCTCGTGAGTGGTAAGGACGGTTCTAACCGTCCTTACCACTCACGAGGCCCTCAGCGGGCTCGGCGCGGGAGGCGGGTCGGCAGCGGAGCGCCCCGCGGCTGGTCCGAAGCGGGCGGCGGGGACGATGGCTGGGGCAGCGGGGGCGGGGCCTGCGATTCGCGCGGCCAGGCCGGGGTGATCATCGCCTGCGCCCCGACCCGGCGGACGGGCAGCCCGTGCGACTTCCGCGCGGGCAGTCCCGGCCAGATCTCGCCCGCCTCCTTGGCGGCGTCGCGGATGGCGGTGCCGTCGAGCGAGGTGCGCGACTCCTCGATGTCGCGGTCGAGCCACTGGACGATGAACTCCAGCGGGCCGTCGGGCGGCAGCGGCCACAGGAAGATCTCGTGGTCGACGTGGAACGCCGAACCGCCCAGCCCCTGCGCGCGCAGTACCGGCTGATCCGGTTTGGTAGCCGACGGCACGGAGATGGTCTCCGAACTGGCCCGCCTCCCGTCGGGGAAGAGCACCCCGACCAGCAACGCGTTGTAGTCCGGGACCCGGCGGTGGTCGATCAGGCCTTCGCCGGGTTCGTCGAGCAGGAGATCCCGCGAGTACACCGACAGCTGGAAGGACACCGACTCCGGCCACACCTCGATGCCGCGCAGCGCCACGATGGTCCGTTCGGCCCGGCCCAGCGGCATCGACCAGGGCAGGATCGCCGGGACGATGTACTCGTGCGGCGTCTCCACCCAGGGACGGCCGTTGTAGCCGAACAGCTCCTGTTCCGGCACCGGGAACAGGGGGCGGCTGCGCGGACCGTCCGTGAAGAAGCTCATCGCGGCGCGGCGGAACGCGGGGTGAAGCTGTCCGACCTGCCGTTCACGCCGTCGACGACCACCATGCGCTCACGGTAGCCGATGACCATGCCGGTACTGAACGGTTTCAAAGCACCTTTCGCGTCACCCGAAGCCCTTGATCTTCACTTTCGTGCCCTTGGGCACCTTGGTGCCCGGCTGCGGATCCTGCTCCAGGACGAAGTCGAAACCACCGTTTCCGCCGCCGTGACCGTTCCCGTTTCCGCGACCTTGACGGTCCGGCTCCAGACCCGCCTGTTTCAGGATCTGGATCGCCTCCTCCATCCGCTTGAAGGTCACGTTCGGTACTTCGACGGCGTTCGAAACGAACACACCGATCCGGCGGTTGCTCGCCTTGCCGCCGCCCTTCGGGTCGGTGCGGATCACCTGACCGGCGGCGAACTGGTCGGAGAACTCCTCGCCCGCCTGGAACGGCTGGAAGCCCGCCTGCTGCAGGATCTGGAACGCCGCGTCCTTGGTCTGGCCCGTGACGTCCGGGACCGGCGGCAGCGGCTCGGGGCCCTTGGACAGGATGATCGTGACCTGCCCGCCGATGTTCAGCTGCGAACCGGGGCCCGGGTCGACGCGGATCACCTTGTTCTTGGCGACGTCGCTGTACTCCTGCTCGCCCTGGACCGGGGTCAGCTGCGCGGCCTTGATCGCCGTCTCCGCGTCCTGCTGGCTCGTCCCGGCCTGGATGTCGGGCACGATCGGACGGCCCTTCGACAGCACGACGTTGACCGTGGCGCCCGGCGCGAGCGCCGTGCCCTCCGCCGGGTCGGACCGGATCACCGTGTGCTGCGCGGCGGTGTCGCTGTACTCCTCGGTGTAGGCCGGGGTCAGCTTCGCCGACCGGAGCGCGTCGCCGGCGGCGGCCTGGTTCATCCCGGCCAGCTTCGGCACCGACGACGACGTCGGGCCCGAATCGTTGAGGATGAAGGCGAACGCGCCGATCAGGCCGCCGAGGACCAGGACCGCGGCCGCGATCATCAGGTAGAGCCGCTTCCGCGACCCCGGCTGCTCGTCGCCGGCCGCCGGTTTGGGGCGCGGGGGAGGCGTGCGGGGCGGCTGCGCGGCCGGGATCTGCGGCTCGCGGTGCAGCGCCTGCGTTCCGCGCGGCCCGGTGACCGGAAGGGTCGCCTCGGCGACCGGGGGCAGCACGGTCGTCGCGGCGGAGGCCGGAGCCACCGCGGGGACGGCGGGGATGCCGGGGGTGGTGCGCTCGGCGTCGGTCTCCCGGTCGGCGTCGGCGGGCAGCGGGACGGGCACCGGGACCGCCGGGACACCGAGAACGGTGCGCAGATGGTTCAGCTCGGCGAGGAACGCCGCGGCGTCGGCGGGGCGCTGCTCGGGGTCGCGGCGGGTGGCACGCAGGATCAGCTCGTCCAGCTGCGGCGGGATACCCGGCCGCAGCTCGCTCGGGCGCGGGACGTCGTCGTTGACGTGCCGGTACGCCACCGAGAGCGCGGTGTCGCCGGTGTACGGCGGGCGTCCGGTGAGCATTTCGTACAGCAGGATCCCGGCCGAATAGACGTCGCCGCGCGAAGTGGTCGCGCCGGTCGCGACCTGCTCGGGCGAGACGTAGGCGACGGTGCCGAGGATGACGCTCGAACTCGTGGTGCCCGCGCTCGCGACGGCGCGGACCAGCCCGAAGTCGCCGACCTTGACCACACCGCCCGAAAGCGCGGTCCCGCCGCGGCCGATGAGGACGTTCTCCGGTTTGACGTCGCGGTGCACCAGACCGGCGGCGTGCGCCGCGGCCAGCGCGGAGAGGACCGGTTCGGTGATGCTCAGCGCGAGCGCGACGTCCAGGGGACCGCGTTCGTCGAGCAGCTCGCGCAGGGTCCCGCCGTCGACGAGTTCCATCACCAGGAACGCGCGGCCGGACTCCTCGCCGCCTGGGGTGTCGAAGCCCTGGTCGTGCACCGCCACCACGTGCGGGTGGTGCAGCCGGGCCGCCGAACGGGCTTCCCGTTCGAAGCGTTCGACGAAGGACCTGTCGTCGGCGAACCGCGGGTCCATGATCTTGATGGCGACCTGGCGGTCGAGGCGGGTGTCGACGCCGCGGTACACCGACGACATCCCACCGCGTGCGAGCAGCTTGTCCACCCGGTAGCGGCCCTCGAGCAGAGTGCCCACCAGCGTGGGGTCCGTGCGTGTCACGGCTATGGATCGTACGGAAGTACCCATGTTCTGGTGTACGGGACCTGGGTCGCCGGGGATCACGATTCCCGTCATTTCGTCGAATCGGCGGTATCCGTGACCGGGTGGATACTCTCCGTCATGGCCCGGCTCGTCACCCGTGCGCACTAACGGAGGGGGAGACGGAATGTGGCACAGTGTCACCTGTGAGTGGTATTCCCGTCGCCGACGACGTTCTCGATGCCGATGTGGCCGTCCTCCCGCTTCCGGAGGTCGCGACCGCGCTGAACGTTTCGGCCAACAAGGTCCGCCAGATGCTGCGCGACGGCCACCTGATCGCCGTCCGGCGCAAGGGCGAGCTGTACGTCCCGGCCGCGTTCCTGGTGAAGGACGGCGTGGTCAAAGGCCTGGCGGGCACCATCACCGTGCTCGCGGACGCCGGGTTCAGCCGGACGGAGATGCTGCGCTGGCTCTTCGCCGAAGACGAGACCCTGCCCGGGATCACGCCGGTCAACGCGCTCCGCACCAGCCACGGCACCGAGGTCAAGCGGCGCGCGCAGGCGATGGCCTTCTAGCTCCCATCAGCGCATACGTGGCGGCCGCGAGAAGCTGGAATCCCGCCGCGGCACCCAGCGCGGCGGTTACGGAGAGTGCGCTCAGTGGCCCCGCGGCCGCGGCTCCGACCGCGAGCCCGGTGATCTTCACGCTCGCCGCCGTCGTGAAGACCTGAGCCCGCACCGCCGCGGGTGCTTCGCGATGCCGGATGGCGAACAGTGCCGAAAGCTGCGGGCCTTCCGCGAAACCGGCGAGTACGGCGGCGGCCAGCAGGGGCACCACGCCGGGCCCGGTGGCCGCGAGCAGGAAACTCGCGCCCAGCAGGACGGTGCTGACGAGCACGGTGCGATCCGGCGGGGGCGGTCTGCGGGCCAGCACGGCGTTCGCGACCAGTGACGCGGCGGCCATCACGGTGAGCAGGAGCGCGCCGAACCCCGGATTCCCCAGCCGCTGGGCGCCGAGCAGCGGATAGCAGACCACGGCGATCCCGATGCCGACGAAGGACACGGTGGACGTCGCGGTGGCCCGCAGCAGCGCGCGGTTGCGGAAGAGGACCGCGAACCCGTCGGCGAGCTGACGGCGGATCGGTCTCGTGGGCTTCGCTTCGGTGGCGGGCAGCGACCATGCGGCGGGGAAGGCGGCCGCGACCAGCGTGATCGCGAGCGCGACCGCGGCCGGTGCGCCGGCGTACGCGGCCACGAGCCCGGCGAGTCCCGGCCCGGCGAGGCTCGCGGCGGTGAACGTCATCGCGTCCAGCGTGCTCGCCCGCTCCAGCGGTGTCGCGCCGCGCACCTGCGGCAGCTGCGCCGTCCACCCGCCCGCCAACGCGGGGTTGAGCAACCCGGCCGCGACGGCCACGGCGATCGCCGCGGGGACTTCGACCAGCGCGAGCACCGCGCCGAGCCCGCCCGCGTACGCGAGCAGCGCCCACGCCAGCAGCCGTCCCGGCCGGGGACTGCGGTCGAGCAGGGCGCCGAGCAGCGGCCCGCCCGCCGCCGCGGAGATCGTCAGGCCCGCGAGCAGTGCGGATCCGGTGGCGGCCGAGCCGCCGACACTCACGCCGAGCAGGAGCAAAGCCGGCCCGGACAACTCGTCGCCGGTCCTGGCGACCGTCGCGCCGGCCAGGTAGACAGCGAGACTGTAACGGCCTCTCATGGACGAGACGTTACAGTGGGGTATGACTTCAGCGCAGCGGGATTTCCTGCCCGGCCGGTCGGCGCGGGCGGCGGCACAGCGGGCGGTGGATCTCCTGGTCGTCCTACTGTCGCCGGATCCGTCGGTTTCCTCGGTCCGTTCCGTGCTGGAAGCGCACGGGGAGACCTCGGTCGAGCTGGCGCCGTCGGATGTGGTGTCGTTACGCGAGGCGGCCTTGCAGCTGCGGGAGGTGTTCGCGGCGCGGGATGTCGCGGAGGCGGCCGATGTGCTCAACCGGCTGCTGGCCCGCTACGCGCATCCGCCGCGGCTGACCGATCACGCGGACGGGTTCGGCTGGCATCTCCACGTGGACGCCGCCGACGACGGGCCGTGGGGCGCGTGGCTGGTGACGTCGTCCGCGCTGGCGCTGGCCGTGCTGCTGTCGGACCGTCAGGCGCCGCCGGGCGGGTTGTGTGCCGCTTCGGGGTGTGGGAAGCCCTTCGCGTACTTGGGTGGGGGGAGTCCGCGTCGGTACTGCTCGACGCGGTGCGCCACTCGGGAGCGGGTGGCGGCTCACCGTCGCGATCGGTCCCGGATGTCATGAAAGGGTCGTTCAGGACAAAAGATGTCCTGAACGACCCTTTCATGACATTTGCGAGCGGGTCAGGACTGCTGCTTGTCCCGCCACTCGATCCAGGACCGCAGCTTGTCCAGGTTGTAGTCGGGCCCGCCGGTCGCCACGGTGAACAGCGAGACACCCAGCTCCAGCAGCTTCGGCCCCAGCTCCTCGGGCTCGCCCTCGACGGCGACCGAACGCTCGATCTCCTTCGGGTCGCGCCCCACGTCGGCGCAGTGCTGGTCGAGGATCTTGACCTTGCGCTCCACCACCTCCGGGTCGCCGAAGCCGTGCCAGATGTCGGCGTGCTTCGCGACCAGGCGCAGCGTCTTCTTCTCGCCGCCGCCACCGATCAGCACCGGGATCTTGCGGGTCGGCGCCGGGTTCAGCTTGCCGAACCGGCTCTCGATACGCGGGAGCGCCTCGGCCAGGTCGTCGAGCCGGCCGCCCGCGGTGCCGAACTCGTAGCCGTATTCGTCGTAGTCCTTCTCGAACCAGCCGGAGCCGATGCCGAGGATCAGCCGTCCGTCGGAGATGTGGTCGACGGTGCGGGCCATGTCGGCGAGCAGTTCGGGATTGCGGTAGCTGTTGCACGTCACCAGCGCGCCGATCTCGACCCGCGACGTCGATTCCGCCCAAGCGCCCAGCATCGTCCAGCACTCGTAGTGCAGTCCTTCGGGCTCGCCGTAGAGCGGGTAGAAGTGGTCCCAGTTGAAGACGATGTCCACACCGAGCTCTTCGGCCTCCGAAGCCGCCCGGCGGATCGCCTTGTATTCGGCGTGCTGGGGCTGAAGCTGGACGCCGATCCGGATCTTCCTGTTCGAAGCAGAGGTCATGACCGCAGCCTAAGCCTGGAGTTGCTCCACGTGCTCGCCAATAGCCCCGGCAGAGCGACACCCAGCCGACGGCGGCGCGGGACGACCGCGCGGGTGTTCAACACGTCGTATCCAAGGGCCACGATCTCGTCGAGGATGCCTTCGTAGAGCACGAGCGCGGTCCGCACGCATTCGCGGGATTCCGCGCGCAGCAACGGGATGCCCGCTTCGGCGCGGCGGTACACGGCGCGGTTGCGCGCCACCGCGACGGCGAGCGCGCGCCGGACGCGACGATCGGGCAGGCCGCGGGCGCGGGAGAATTCGAGCAGCTCACGGTCGACGCCGAACGCGGCCAATTCGTCGGCCGGCAGGTACAGCCGCCCTCGGTCGAGGTCCTCGCCGACGTCGCGCAGGAAGTTGGTCAGCTGGAACGCCTCGCCCAGCGCGGCGGCACCGGGCACCGCCTCCTCGGCCGGGACGACGGTGCCGAAGATCGGCAACATCTGCAGACCGATCACCTCGGCCGAACCGTGGACGTACTCCTTGAGGTCGGCGTAGGTCGCGTACTCGGTGATCTTGAGGTCCATCGCCATGGAGCGCAGGAACGCGTCGAACAGTTCGCGGTCGAGGTCGTGGCGCCGAACGGTGTCGGCGAGCGCGGTCAGCACCGGGTCGGCGGGCGTGCCGCCCTCGAAGACCTGCGCGACCATGGCGGCGACCTCGTCCAGCGCGATCGCGGGATCGGTGCCGGGGGCGGGATTGTCGACCACTTCGTCCGCCATCCGGGCGAAGCCGTACAGCGCGTGCGCGAACGGCCGCGTGCGTGGCGGCAGCAGCCGGGTCGCGAGGAAGAAGGTGCGGCCGTAGTGCGCGTTGATGCGGCGGCATTCGGTATACGCGGCCCGCAACGCCGGCTCGGTGATCCCCGCGGCGTCGAGTTCGCTCATCGGCCGGTGACCCTTCCCGCCGCGAGCCTGCCGGAGATCACCACCGGCGGGATGCCGACACCCGGCGTGGTCCCGCAGCCGGCCAGGACGACGTTGTCCACCGCCCGCATCAGGTTCCCCGGCCGGAACGGGCCGGTCTGGGCGAAGGTGTGCGCGAGCGAGAACGGCGTGCCCGCGGTGAGCCCGCGTTCCGCCCAGCCCGCGGGGGTGATCATCTCGTCGACGGAGAAGTCGTCCGCGAAGCCGGTGAGGCCGCGGTTTTCCAGCGTGCGCAGGAGTTCCGCGCGATACGCGGGGCCCACGCGGTCCCAGTCGATCTTGCCGCGGCCGAGGTTCGGCGCGGGGGCCAGTACCGAGATCACCTGGTCGCCGCCGGGGGCGAGGGCCGGTTCGGTCGCCGTCGGCCGGGTCACCAGCAGCGAGGGATCGCTCATCAGCTTGCCTTCGCGGATGATCTCCGAGAACGTCTTCTCCCAGGCGTGGCCGAAGAAGATGGTGTGGTGGCCCAGATCCGGCCACGACTTCGGCGCGTGCCCGTGCAGGACGACGGCCGACGGCGAGTACCGCAGCGGCAGCGGACGCCGGGGGCGGGCGCCGAGCAGCCGGTACGCGGTGCCGAGTTCGGTCGCGAGAACCACCGTGTCGCAAGGGATCCGCTCACCCGTGCGGGTCCGCACCGCACGCACCCGAGAGGAAACCCTTTCCAGCCAAGCGGCTTCGGTACCGAAGCGCAGCTCCGCGCCGGCGCGTTCGGCCGCCTTCGCCATCGCCCGCGCGATCTCGCCCATGCCACCCGACGGGTAGTAGACCCCGCCGACGGTGTCCATGTAGGAGATGACGCCGTACGCGCCGATCGCGCGCGCCGGATCGAGCCCCGCGTAGAGCGCCTGGAAGGAGAACAGCCGGCGCACCCGGTCGTCGCGCAAGAACCCGCCGATCTTCGGGCCGAGCCGTCCGAAACCGCCCAGCGCGGCCAGTTTCGCCAGCTCCGGGCGCACGAGATCGAACGGCGAGTCGAAGTTCGCGCCGATGAAGTGGTCCTTCTGCACCGCGTACAGCTCGGTCAGCCAGCGGCGCAGCCGCCGGTAGCCCTCGGCCTCGGCCGGACCGGCGGCCTCGCGGATCTCGGCCTCCATCGCCGCCGCCTCGGTGTGCACGGCGATCGTGCTGCCGTCGGCGAACCTCGCGCGATAGGCCGGGTCGAGCCGCGTCAGCGTCAGGTTGTCCGCCAGGGATTCGCCGACGGCGGAGAAGGCCTCGTCGAGCAGCTCGGGCATGGTCAGCACGCTGGCGCCGGTGTCGACGGTGTTGCCGCCGAAATCGGCCTGTCCGGCTCGGCCGCCGGGCGTCTTGTCCTGCTCCAGCAGGGTCACCCGGCGTCCGGCGCCGAGCAGGTGCAGCGCCGCCGACAGCCCGGCGAGCCCGCCACCGATCACCACCACGTGGTCACTCGGACCGGTGACAGTGCGCATCAGTAAGTCCGCTGGGTCGCCTTGACGACCAGCCCGGTCAGCGCGGCGGGAGCGGGTTCGGCCAGGTGGGCGCGGTCGAGCGCGGCCATCGCGGAGTCGGTGAGCTCGTCGATACGGCGTTCCACCGCGTCGACGGCGCCGACGTCCTGCAGCGCCTCGCGCACGGTCTCGACGGCGTCTTCGGACAGGTGCGCGTCGCCGATGGCGTCGGAGATGACCTTCGCCGCCGCGTCCTTGCCCTGTTCGGCCGCGCGCTGGAGACCCAGCGCGACCAGCAGGGTCCGCTTGCCCTCGCGCAGGTCGTCGCCCGCGGGCTTGCCGGTGACCGACGGGTCGCCGAACACGCCGAGCAGGTCGTCGCGCAGCTGGAACGCCACGCCGACCTCGTCGCCGAACTCGCGCAGCGTCGCGATCAGCGCGTCGTCCGCACCGCCGAGGGCGGCACCGAGGTGCAGCGGGCGCTGGACGGTGTACGCGGCCGTCTTGAGCTTGCAGATGTGCAGCGCCGCCTCGGGGGAGGCGTCGCCGGTGGCCTGGGTGCGGACGTCGAGGTACTGCCCGGCGAGCACCTCGGTGCGCATCGCCCGCCACGCCGGCCGCGCCGCCGCGAGGGCCGCGGGCGGGAGCGGGGCCTCGCCGAACATGTCGTCGGCCCAGGCCAGCGCGAGGTCGCCGACCAGGACGGCGGTCGCGAGCCCGAACGTGCTCGGGGAACCCAGCCAGCCGCTGTCGGCGTGCAGTTTCGCGCCCGCGATGTGCACCGTCGGCGAACCGCGGCGCGAATCGGAGGAGTCGATGAGGTCGTCGTGGATCAGCGCGCACGCCTGGATCAGCTCCAGGCTCGCCACCGCCTGCAGCACGCCTTCGACGTCCGGCCCGCCCGGGTCGCCGCCCGCGCCGCGCCAGCCCCACCAGGCGAACGTCGGGCGCAGGCGTTTGCCGCCGCCCAGCACGAATCCGGCCAGCGCGTCGATCCCGGCCCCGACCGTCGGCTCGGTGCGGCGGATTTCGGCACCGGCGCGCTCGAGGAACCCGGCCAGCGCCCGCTCGACGTGGGCGGGCAGATCGGCGTCGTAGGCGGACGTGTCCATGAGCACATCCTCCGGGAAGGACGTCGTCGTGACCCAGTCGGGTGCCTTCGAATGTGGCGAATTAGACGTCAGCCGCGGGTCTTGTCGTAGTGCCGCTTCACCCGCGCCCGGTTCCCGCAGTCCGACGAACTGCACCAGCGCCGCGACCGGTTGCGCGTGTGGTCGGTGAAGATCCAGCCACAGCCGGGCCCCTCGCACTCCCGGATCCGGTCCAGCTCCCCGGACCGGAGCAGCTCTTCGGCCGCCAGCGCCAGGAAATGCGGCAACGCGGTGCCGTCCACCAGCGGCACCGTCCACCGCAGCGGCAGGGAGGGCGTGAGTCCGGCGTGCCGGTACGCCGCCAGCAGCGGCTTGCGCAGCGCCGTGACGTCCGGCGGATCCGACACCAGCACGCGGTACAGCGTCTCGCGGAAGTCCTTCACCGCCTCCAGGACGGCCTCGGGGATCTCCAGCCGCTCGGTGCCCGCGCCCACCAGGACGACCCACTCGGACAGCCGTTCCGGAGCGGAAAGCCGGTCTTCCCGCCGGGCCGGATCGCGCCGCCAGGAAACGGTGTTGACCAGGTCCAACGGCACGCTCCCGCCGATGCTGTCGTACCCGTCCCAGTGGGTGTCCATGACTTCTCCTAATGGTCAAAACTAGTTTAGCTTGTTAGGGTCGAACCATGACAACGCTCCGGCACAACTATCTGGCCGGCGCCCGTGTCGGGCTCGGACTGGGTGTGGCGACCTTCGTCCTCGGAGTCACCTTCGGCGCGTACAGCCAGACCCTCGGCTGGGGGATCGCCGCCCCGATCGTCGCTTCGATCGTGGTGTTCTCCGGCTCGGCCCAGTTCGCGATGGCCACCGCGCTCGCGGGCGGCGGCAACCTCGCCGTCGCGGTCGGCGCGGCGGCCCTGATCAACGCCCGGTTCCTGCCGATGGGTGCCGCCGTCGCCGCCGATCTGCGCGGCGGACGCCTGCGCCGCGCGTGGGAAGGCCAAGCCGTCGTCGACGGTTCGTGGGTCGCCGCCCACCTCGGCGAAGGGCGCTTCGACCGCGAGAAACTCATCGGCTGCACGCTCGTCCAGTTGCCCGCGTGGGTGCTGGGGACGGTGCTCGGGGTCCTGGCCGCGCCGCCACCGGACGTCGTCTCACGGTTCGGGCTCGACGTGGTGTTCCCCGGCTTCTTCCTGGTCCTGCTCATCGACGAACTGCGCCGTTCGCGCCAGGCGGTGCTGACCGCGGTGCTCGCCGCCTGCCTCGCCGGGATCCTGGTGCTGTTCGTCCCGGTCGGGCTCGCGCTGATCGGCGCTTCGGCCGCCGCACTGGTCGGGCTGGGGGTGCGGCGATGACGCTCTGGCTCGCGATCGTCCTGGTGGCGCTGGTCAGCATCGGGTTCAAGGCGGCGGGACCGGTCCTGCTGGGCGATCGGACGCTGCCGCCGCGGGTCGCGGCCGTGATCGCGCTGCTGGCGCCCGCGCTGCTGGCCGGGCTCGTGCTCACGGACGTCACCGGCCCCGCCTGGTCCGGGGTCGACTGGACGCTCTGCGCCGGCCTGGCCGCGATCGCGGTGACCTACATGCTGCGCGTGCCGGTGCTCGCCGCGATCCTCTGCGGGGTCGTCGTCACGGCCGTGCTGCGGTTCCTCGTCTAGTGCCAGAACGGGCCGCTCAGCCCGGCCTGTGCGAAGTACGCGGCCGCGGCGGCCGGGTCCCGGCGGGTGTAGCCGTGGTCGAGCCTGCCGTCGTACCAGCCCGCCGCGAGCCGCCACAGCGTCGCCAGATCCATGACGTAACCCTTGTCCTGTCCCGTTTCCGTCAGCCATTCGTCCACACAGGACTCATCGCAGAAGAGGCGCTGGTTGGCGCAGGTGTGCACGACGTCGTCCCACATCCGCGCCACCGGGACCAGGAAGTGCGCGACCAGGTCACCCTTCGGCGGGGTCCGGTCGTTCACCATCAGCGCCTGGGGTTCGCCGCAGCCGCGGCAGCGGGTGGACACCAGCACCTCGGGTTCGGCCTTGACCAGATGCGGGATCGCGAACGCGTCCCACGCGCAGCCGCCCCACCACAACGTGCGCTCGCCCATCACCGAGAACCCGAGCGGGATCGCCGCGAACGGATGCGCCAGCACGACGTGCTCGCATTCGTCGAGTACGAGATGCCGCCGCTCCGCGAGCCGGTGCAGTGCCTGTTTCGCCACCGCGAGCGAGCCGTGGGCGGCGTCGGCCAGTTCCGGCGCCGTCGGCGGCCTCCCGTGCTCGGCGAACGCGCGGTAGACCGCCACGCGGACGTCCTCATCCCAGCTGGTGTCGGTCTCGGCGCTCATGGCGGCTCCCTGTGCTCACCACCGAGTCTCCCCAGCCGGGCACCGCTCGGCAACCGCTCGTACGTGGCTCAGATCGCACGCCCATAGCCTGAGAGGGGGCTCCCAGCCAGCGGACATTCCCCCCTAACATGGCCGTATGACGTCGGTGGTCGAGCGATTGCAGGGTGATGGACCCGTGTTCTCCATCGAGTTCTTCCCGCCCCGGGACGCGGCCGACGAGGCCGTGCTGTGGAAGTCGATCCGGGAACTCGAGCCGCTGGATCCGGCGTACATGTCGATCACCTACGGCGCGGGCGGCTCCAGCCGGGACGGCACGATCCGCAGCATCGCCCGCGTCGCCACCGAAACCACGCTGGTGCCGATGGCGCACCTCACCGCCGTCAATCACTCGGTCGCGGAACTGCGCAATGTCATCGGCTGGTACGCCGCCGTCGGCGTGCGGAACATCCTCGCGTTGCGTGGCGACCCTCCGGGCGACGTCTACGGCGACTGGGTCCCGCATCCGGACGGGCTGAACTACGCCGAAGAACTCGTCGAACTGGTGCGTTCGCTCGGCGACTTCTGCGTCGGCGTCTCGGCGTTCCCCTATGGCCACCCGCGATCGGCGAACCTCGAAGCCGACACCGAGTACCTGGTGCGCAAGCTCCGCGCGGGCGCGGATTTCGCGATCGCGCAGCTGTTCTTCGAGCCGGAGGACTTCCTCCGCCTGCGTGACCGGGTGGCGGCCACCGGCTGCGAGGCCCTGGTCATCCCCGGCATCATGCCGCTGACCACGCCGCGGACGCTGCACACATCCATCAAGCTGTCCGGCGCGCCCGCCCCGCGGCGGCTGCTGGACCGGCTCGAACCGCTGGCGGGCGACCCGAAGGCCTTCCGCGCCGAAGGGATCGACGCGGTGACCGAGCTGTGCGAGCGGCTCATCGCCGAAGGCGTCCCCGACCTGCACTTCTACACGTTCAACCGGTCCAAGGCCACGCGTGAGGTGGTCGGCAGGCTCGGGCTGGTCCCCGCCCGGGCGTAACTCCGTACCGAAGTCGCCTTCGATCCCGGTAGCGTGCCGGTCATGGCTTCAACCGCGCGAAGTGTGCACGAGATCTGTGACCGGTACGTCGACGAGTACGCCGCGGCCGACCCGGTCGCCGCGACGACTTTCGGTATCTCCGGATACGACGACCAGCTGACCGACTACTCGCCCGCCGGGCACGCGGCCAGGGCCGCGATCGCCAGGCGCGCGCTGGCCGAGATCGCCGCGGCCGAACCGGTCGGCGACGGCGAGCGCGCGGCCAAAGCGGTGTTCAGCGAGCGGATCGCGCTGAACCTCGAGATCCACGAAGCCGGCCTCGACCTCGCGGCGCTGAACGTGATCGAAAGCCCCGTGCAGGAGCTGCGCATGGTCTTCGACTTCATGCCCACCGAGACCGCGGAGGACTGGGCGACGATCGCCGCTCGGATGGCGAGGGTGCCCGAAGCGCTCGATGGTCTCCGTACGTCGCTGCTCGCGGCCGCCGACGCGGGCCGGGTGTCGGCGTTGCGGCAGGTCGGCAAGGTCGCCGAACAGGCCGAAACCTGGGCCGGGCTGAAGGACGAGACCGGTTTCTTCGAGACCCTCGTCGCCGACGCGAAGGACGTCGACGAGAAGCTCCGCGCCGAACTCGGCCAGGCCGCTCACGCCGCCCAGGAGGCGTACGCGGAGTTCGCCGGGTTCCTCCGCGCCGAACTCGCCCCGCTGGCGCCGGTCAAGGACGCCGTCGGCGCCGAGGTCTACCAGCTGTGGTCCCGGGTGTTCACCGGCGCCACCCTCGACCTGGACGAGGCCTACGCCTGGGGCTGGGCCGAGTTCACCCGCCTCGAAACGGAGATGCGCGAGGTCGCCGGCCGGATCAAGCCCGGCGCCACCCTCGCCGAGGCGGCCGCCGCCCTCGACGCCGATCCCAAGTACCTCGTCCGCGGCCGGGCGGAGTTCCAGGCCTGGATGCAGAACCTGTCCGACAACGCGCTGAAGTCGTTGCGCGGCAAGCACTTCGACATCTCCGACCGGGTGATGGCGCTGGAGTGCAAGATCGCCCCGCCCGGCGGCACCGTCGGCGCGTACTACACCGGCCCGAGCGAGGACTTCTCCCGTCCCGGCCGCATGTGGTGGTCGCTGCCGCAGGGCCGGGACGAGTTCACCACCTGGCGCGAGGTCAGCACCGTCTACCACGAGGGCGCGCCGGGACACCATCTCCAGATCGCGACCGCGGTCGACCAGTCGGAGTCGCTGAACAAGTACCAGCGGCTGCTGGCGTTCACCTCCGGGCACGCCGAGGGCTGGGCGCTGTACTCCGAGCGGCTCATGGAGGACCTCGGGTTCCTCGCCGACGACGGCGAACTGTTCGGCATGCTGTCCGAGCAGCTGTTCCGCGCCGCGCGGGTGATCGTCGACATCGGCATGCACCTGGAACTGGAGATTCCGTCGGGCACCGGTTTCCACGAGGGCGAGCGATGGACGCCCGAGCTGGGCCTGGAGTTCATGCTCACCCGGACCGTCACCGACCCGGCCCACGTGCACGACGAGATCGACCGCTACCTGGGCTGGCCGGGGCAGGCGCCGTCGTACAAGCTCGGCGAACGGCTCTGGCTCACCGCCCGCGAAGAGGCTCGCGCGAGGCAGGGCGACGCGTTCGACATCAAGCAGTTCCACACGCGGGCGCTGGCGCTCGGCGGGATGGGGCTGGACACGCTGCGGGAGATGCTGGCCGCCCTGGACTGAGCCGCCGCTCTTCCCCGAATGTCATGAAAGGGTCGTTCCTGACGAAAAATGTCAGGAACGACCCTTTCATGACATCTCACCCTCGGCGTGCCGTAATTCACGTGCCCCCGCTACCGCGACCTTGATACGTTCCCTCCCGTGCACCGGATCTTTCTCGTCACCCCACCACCCGCCTCCTGAGCGGGGTGTGTCCGGCCGCGCGGCGCTCCAGCCGCCCGGCCGATCCGTGCTGCACTGAAGCACCCCGCGTCGTCGATGTCCTTTCCGACAGACACAGACGCAGGAGCGTTTCCCCATGTCCGTTGCCGTACCCACGCGCGCCCGATCGTCGGCCGCGCTCGTCCTCGCCGGGGTCCTCTGGGGGACCGGCGGCCTCGCCGGATCCCTGCTCGCCTCCCGCGCGGGGCTCCATCCGCTGAGTGTCGCCGCGTACCGGCTGCTCATCGGCGGCGTGATCGCCACCGGCTATCTCTGGCTCACCGGAGGCCTTCGCGGCCTTCCCCGCACGCCACAGGCCCGTCGCCGCCTCCTGGCGGTCGGCGGGTTGTTCGCCCTCTTCCAGACCAGCTACTTCGCCTCGGTCTCGCTGAGTTCCGTGAGCGTCGCGACGATGACCACCATCGGCAGCGCGCCGGTGCTGCTCGCCGTCGCGACGGTCGTCAAAACCCACCGCCTGCCCGGAGCGTGGACGGCGGTGTCCCTGGCCGGGTCGCTCGCCGGGCTCGCGCTGCTGCAATGGACGCCGGGGCAAGAGGTCAACGTCGCCGGCGTGCTGTTCGCCCTGCTCGCCGCGGCCGGGTTCGCCGCGCTGACGCTCGTGACCGCGACCCGCGTCGAGGGGCTGGATCCCTTGCCCACCACGGCTTTCGGCTGCCTGATCGGCGGTGCCGCGCTCACTCCCGCCGCCTTGTGGTTCGGGATGGCCGTGCCGCTTCAGGCCGACGTGCTCGCGCTCGTCGTCTACTTCGGCGTCGTGCCCACGGCGCTGGCGTACGCCGCGTACTTCCGCGGTCTCGAAAGCGCGCATCCGGTGCTGGCCGCGTTGTCCGCCCTGCTCGAACCGCTGACCGCCGCGCTGCTGTCCATGGCCGTGCTCGGGGAACGGCTCGGCGCCGTGGGCTGGTGCGGCGCGGTGGTGCTCATCGCCGCGCTCGCGGTCGCCTACACCAAACCCTAGAGCGGCAGCGTCCGGCCGAGGATCGCGAAGGGCCGCGGATCCCCGGCGAAGTGGTAGTCCCGCAGCACATCGACGAATCCGACGCGCCGGTACAGGTTCCAGGCCCGGCTGGTGCCTTCCGGCGTGGAAAGGAGGACATGCGCGCTGGGCACGCCGTCGAGCAGCCGTCGCAGGAGGTCCTCGCCGATCCGCTTCCCCTGGCTTTCGGGGCTGACGTGGATCTCGGTGAGCTCGAAGTAGTCGGACATCCAGTGCTCGGCGGCGGCCTGGCCTTCACGCCGGGTCAGGCCGTGGCGGACCTGTTCGTGCCACCACTGGCCGCCGCGGCCCTTGTAGCCGTAGGCGAGCCCGAGCAGGACACCGTCCGCGTCGAGCGCGGCCATGCAGCGCCAGCCTTCGCGCAGCGCGTGCGTGAGCCACATCGGCGCGCGTTGCTCGGCCGTGCCTTCGGGGTAGCGCATGGCGTTGACGTAGATGGTCAGCGCCTCGGGGAGCCGGGCGCGGAACTCGTCCGCGGACAGCTGGACGTAACGGGTGCATTCCGAGGACATCGCGGTCACGGGCGCCCATCCTGCCCGTCGCCCGCGACGTCCGCGGGAGTGCCCCCGGTCAGCGCGACGAGGCCGTCGAACGTCGTGGGGTACACCGACTTCGGATGCCCGGCGGCCGCCCAGACGACTTCGTGGGCGCGTAACGCGGTGTCGACGAGGGTGGTCAACGCCTTCGGGTGACCGACCGGGGCGACGCCGCCGATCGGCTGCCCGGTGTGCGCGCGGACGAAATCCGCGTCCGCCTTGCCGATCTCGTCGGCGCCGGTCAGCGAAGCGAGGAGGCCCGTGTCGGCGCGGTGCGCGCCGGAGGTCAGGGCGAGCAGGGCCGTTTCGGCGTCGCCCGTGCCGCTTCGGAAGACGAGGCTGTTCGCGATCGCGCCGACCTCGACACCGAGCGCTTCGGCGGCCTGGGCGGCCGTGCGGACTTCGGCGGGGAGGATCCGGATCCCGTCCGCGGCGGCCTGCTGGCCCGCCTCGGCGAGCGCGGCCGCGACCTTGGCCACCGAGGGATGGTCGATGGTGCTCATACGCCTATGAGATCACGTGGCCGATGCCGTGTCCCGCACCACATGCGGCGATCACCCCGCTACAGGGTTGAAGAAGTGGGCACTTCGGGGTTACATTGGACTTGTTCGAACAGACGTTCGACATTCGGTGAGCGCGCACCGGTAGGTGCCCGGCGCGGGGGCGGGGGAAGCGCCTCGGCGCCGGGCACCGGCCGGCGCTCACGTACAGGAGGAGGGTCGTCATGTCCGTTTCGGTCGTGTCCCCCGACGAAGCCGAGAGGCCGGGGGGCACCGCGCAGCCCGCCCTGCCCATGTCGTTGCGCCCGCCGGCACCACCCGCGGCGGTCTCCTTGTACGCACAGGCGAGGCGGGGGCTCGCCGAAGCAGAGCGGGAAAGCGATCCCGCGGAGCGGTTCATCGGTGCCTATCTCGCCGCGCTGCGGGGCGCCGCGGCGGTACTGGAGGCCCGCGGCCGCCCGCACCGGGGCCGTGCCCGGCCGGCGAGCGGCTGGGTGCTGCTCGACTCCGTCGCGCCCGAGCTGAAGGAGTGGGCGGCGTTCTTCGCGGCCAACTCGGCGACGCGGGCCGCCGCGCAGGCGGGGATCACCGGCAAGGTCACCGTCGAACTGGCGGACGAGCTGACGCGGGCCGCCACGGTGTTCCTGGAACTGGTGCGACGGGTGGTGCACGGGCTGCCGATGGGTGACTCGGCGTATGTGGCCTGAGCGACCGGGGAGAGGGGGTGCCCGATGGCCGGGCAGGCCATGATCGACCAGGGCAGGTTCCTGGAGGTGATCGGCGCCGAAACCGAGCTGATGGCTCAGGTGGCGCACACCGCGTCCGCCGACGCGCCGGTCCCGACCTGCCCCGGCTGGACACTCGGCGAGGTCCTCCGGCACGTGGGCAGCGTGTACCGGGTCACCCGCCGCTGGATCACCGACGGGCGGCGTCCCGAGCACTGGCAGCGCAAACCGGGGCCGGGGCAGAGCCTGGAGGAGTTCTTCCGCGAGGGCCGGGACGAGCTCGTCGCCGAGCTGTCCGCACACGATCCGGACGAACTGGCGCCGACCTGGTGGCCGGCGGACCGCAGTTACGGGTTCTGGCGGCGCCGGATGGCGCACGAGACGACGATCCACCGGATCGACGCGGAAAGCGCGGCCGGCCGTGAGGTCTCGGAGATCCCCGAAGACGTGGCGGTCGACGGGATCGACGAGGCACTGGTGCTGTGGTTCGGCCAGCGGCTGCCGTTGCTCGGGCTGTCCGGCACCAAGACCGGATCGGTCGGTGTGCGCACCGCGGGCCACACCTGGATCGCCAGAGCCGGGCCCACGGAGACGGTCGCCTGGCGGTGCTCGGCCGAGGAAGCCCAGCGCGCGGACGATCTGATCACCGGGAAGCCGGACAAGATCTACCGCTGGCTGTGGGGCCGGGCGGGTCCGACGGCGGTGACGGTCAGCGGAGACCAGGACATGGCGGGACAACTCTGGGCCCTTCTGCGGCTCGCGACCCGATGACCGGTCGGTGGGGAAGCCAAACCGGTCAGAAGTGTCGGTGGTGCCGTCTAGGTTCACCGGTGTGGTGGCACATCTGGTGAACCTGGTCTTCGATTCGGCCCTTCCCAGAGATCTGGCGGGTTTCTGGGAAGGGCTGTTCAGCTGGGACGCGCCGTTCGAGCCGGCGTTCCGGTCCGAAACGCGGCCCAAAGGGCGCAAGAACCGGCTGCATCTGGATCTGGCGAGCCGTTCGCCCGGGCATCAGGCCGAGCTGGTGGACCGTGCGCTGTCCCTCGGCGCCCGGCACATCGACGTCGGCCAGGGGCCGCCGGAGGAGAAGCGGGTGCCGTGGGTGGTGCTCGCGGACCCCGAGGGCAACGAGTTCTGCGTCCTCGAGCCTCGAGAGCAGTACGAGGGCACCGGCGCCATCGCGGCGGTCGTCGTCGACGCCCTCGACCCGGAGCGGCTCGCGCGGTTCTGGGCGGCCGCGCTGGGCTGGGAGATCGGCGTCCGGGAAGAGACGATCGTGGGCCTGCGGCCGCCGGACGGTCGCGGCCCCTGGGTCGAGTTTCTCGCCACGAAAGCGGACAAGGTGGAGCGGAATCGGCTGCGCTTCGAGATCGCGCCGGGGCCGGGCGGAAGCCGGGCGGCCGAAGTCCGGCGCCTGCTGGGGCTGGGCGCTATCGGGCGCGGTACGGCGAGACGAGGCGCCGTGTCCCTGGTGGATCCGGAGGGCAACGAGTTCAGCGTGCTCACGCCCCGCTGAGTGTTTCGCCCCGGTTGCGCGGCGGCGTCGAACGCTGACCTGAGCGAAACACCCGCGCCGTGGGCAGGCAACAACCGGCCGGGACCGTTGAGGTCATGGAGACCTATCGAGTCCGGCCCACCCTGGTCCATCCCGGCGAAGAGACGGCGGCCGCGTCGGCCTGGCGTGTCCGGATCCGCGTGGACGACCGGCCCGGCACGCTGGCCAGGATCGCGATCCGGCTGGCCGACCTCGAGTGCAACATCCTCGGGCTGTCGGTGCTGCCGGTGCCCGGCGGCGTGCTCGACGAGATCGTCCTGCGTCCGGCCACCGGCCTGCCTCGGCAGCTGCTCATCGACGCGATCCGCGACGAAGGATGCGAATGCTCCGCGGTCGTCGACGCGGATCTGGCGGAACTGGTCGATCCGGCCACCGCGACGCTCACCGCGGCCAAACGAGCCGTCGAGGAACCGGGTGGTCTCGCGGAGGTACTGCGCGGCATCCTGGCGGCCGACGTCGTCACGAAGGTCCCGTCGATCGAGTCGAACCCGGCCCGCACGGAAGGCGGGCACCGGGCGGTCTTCCCCGCGGGGGACGGCGCCGCGTTCGTCGCCCGCCGCCGGTGGTCGCCGTTCGTCGAACTGGAACTCAGCCGCGCCGTCGCACTGATCGGCCTGGTCGCCGCCGTCCGCGACAACGTGACCGGTCCGATCGTGCTCGACCGGGCCGACGGCGCCGCGATCGTCCTGCGCAAGGGGGTCCCCGGTGACGCGGAAGCGGTGTCCGCGCTGCACCAGAGATGCTCGATGACGACGCTCTTCCACCGCTATCACACCGGGATGCGTGCCGTACCGCGTCGCTGGCTGCACCGGCTCCTGATGCCGCCGCGCGGGATCAGCCTGCTCGCGGTCTGCGGACGCGACGTGATCGGCCTCGGACAGCTGATCCCGGCGGCCGGCGGCGGCGCGGCAGAAGTCTCGCTTCTCGTCGAGGATTCCTGGCAGCGCCAAGGCATCGGCACGGCTTTGCTGGCCCGGCTCGCCACGCTCGCCACGGCCAAGGGGGAGCGCGAACTCACCGCCGTCTGCCTGCCCGGCGACGATTCCCTGTACCGCACCGCCGTCCGCGTGGGGCTCCGCCCCGAACGCGTCGCCGGCGACTCCGGCACCCTGCGCTTCACGCTCCCCGGCCCCCGCGTTTAGTCCTCTGATCGCGGAGGACTACTTGCGGTTCCAGAACCAGTCTTTGCCCCGGGCCTCGCCCAGCGCGCGCTTCTTGCGCTCGGGAGTGAGCCGCTCCAGGTACAGCTTGCCGTCGAGGTGATCGGTCTCGTGCTGCAGGCACTGGGCGAGCACGTCGACACCCTCGACCTCGACCGGCTCGTTACGCAGGTCGACACCGCGCACCACGGCGTGCTTCGCGCGCACGACCGGGAACCACAGCTCCGGCACCGACAGGCAGCCCTCGCCGATCTCGTGCGTCTCCTCGGACAGTTCGACGATCTCCGGGTTGATCACGTACCCGCTCAGCCCGCCGACGTCGTAGCTGAACACCCGCAGCCCGACCCCGATCTGTGGCGCCGCGAGCCCGGCGCGCCCGGCGGGTTTCACCCCGTCCATCAGATCGGTCACCAGCGACTCGATCTTCTTGTCGAAGGTCGTGACCGGGTCGCATACGGTCTTGAGCACGGGATCCCCGAAATAGCGCAGGTCGCGCATCACCATGTTCGAACGTCCTTTTCCGCAGGCCTGAGCGGTGATTCTAGGCCCGCAGGCGCAGACCCTTGGGAGTCGCCCGGAATCCCGCCTCCTGGAGGACGGTCGAAAGCTCCGAGGTGAGCGCCACCTCGCCGTCGGCCTTCTGCACCGCGAGCTGCCCGAGCCAGCCCTCCCGCACCGCCGTGGACAGCGCCCGCGCCGCCGACCGCAACGTCTCCTGATCCTCGGTGAAGCTCAGCAGCGACCGGCCGCCGCGTTCGACGTACATCGCCGGGACACCGTCCACGAGTACCGCCAGCGCGCCCGCTTTCCTTGCCGGACGGTGCTTCGTGTCGCCCGTCGCGGCGGGCCACGGCAACGCGGCACCGTAGGGCTGGGCCGGATCCGCGGCGGCGAGCACGACGGCGCCTTCGGTGGTCGTGCGCTGGTTCCCGGATTGCGCGCGCAGCCTGTCGACGGCGCCCTTCGCCGCGAACTGCGCCGCGCCGAGCCCCTCGACCACGTACCCCCGGACGACCTGACCCGAATCCTCCATACCGCGCAAAACCTTGTAGATCCCGGAAAAACCGCCCGTCACGCGCTCGGTGTCGAGCGCTCCGCGGGTGAGGACGCCGTGCCGCTCCAGGAAGGCCTCGGTCCGCGCGTGCGCGCGCCTGGTCGGATCCGGTTCGCGCGCGGGAGTCAGGGCCCAGCGGCCCGCGACCGTCGGCGGCCCGGTGCGCGAAGGCATCGCCGGACGCCCTGCCCGAAGCCGCGCGTACCGCCCGCGAGGAGCCTGCCGCCGTGGTTTGTGCGCCGCGCCGGAACCGGAGACCTGTGCCCGCAGCGGGCCCAGCGTGTCCCCGGTGACCAGCCCGGCCCACACGAGATCCCACAGCGCCGCCACGACTTCGCCGTCGTTGGGCGGGGTCTCGACCAACGGCGACGCCCGGTCCACGAGCTGGCGGAAGAACTGAGCACCACCCTCCAAAGTGGACAGAATGGCCTCGTGGAGCGGACCGGACGGCAGATCGTCGTCGAGATCCGGCAACAGCAGATCGGCGACGTCGGTGGGCGCGAGCGCCAGCCAGCCGTCCCCGCCGGACAGGGAACCGCAACCGCACCAGGTGACCTCGCCCGCCGTGGTGAGCTCGTCCAGCAGCGAGGGGGTATAGCCGGGCAGCCTGCTCGGCAGGATCAGCGACTCGACCGCGCTCGCCGGGAGCGGGGCGCCGGCCAGTTGCTCGACCACGGACAGCACGTCGTCCGCCGTCGGCGCCGACCGCACCCGTGCGCCGATGCCATGCCACGACGGCAGGAAACGGCCCAGCGCCGCCGGCTCGACCGGCTCGACTTCAGCCCGCAGCCGGGCCAGGGACGCCCGCCGGAGCCTGCGCAGCACCGACGCGTCGCAGAACTCGATGCCGACGCCGTGGGTCTCCGGATGCCCGACCGGGCTCAGCTCGCCCCGGACCAGCCTGCCCTGCGCGGTCAGCCTGTCCAGCACGCCGGTGACCACGGCCGTCCCGAGCCCGAACCGCTCGGCGGCCTGACGGGCACTGAACGGGCCACGGCTTCGCGAATAGCGGGAAAGCAGGTCTCCGACCGGATCCTCGACCGGTTCGGTGAACGCCTCCGGCACCCCGACCGGCAGCGCGGTGCCCAGCGCGTCCCGCACCCGGCCCGCGTCCTCGATGGCGATGAACCGCTCACCGCCACCGATGCGCACCCGGATCACCCGTCGCGCGGCTTCCAGCTCCTCCAGCCATTCCCGCTGGATACCGCGCGCGGCGGCCTCCTCGATCGAGAGATCACCGAGGAACCGCAACAGATCCGCGGCGTCCTCGGCGTTGCGGGCGTGCCTGTCCGGGTCGAGCCGTTGCAGGGAGCGCTCGACCTCGGCGACGACCTCGGCGTCCAGCAGTTCCCGGATCGCCTCGGTGCCGAGCAGTTCGGCCAGCAGTGTCGAATCCAGCGCCAGCGCCGCCGCGCGCCGTTCCGCGAGCGGTGCGTCCGTCTCGTACAGGAACATCCCGACGTAGCCGAAGAGCAGGCTGCGCGCGAACGGGGACGCGGACGGCGTCTCGACCTCGACCAGCTTGACCTTCCGCGACCGGACGTCGGTCATCAGTTCGCGCAGCCCGCCGACGTCGTACACGTCCTGCAGGACTTCCCGCATCGCTTCGAGCACCACGGGGAACCGCTCGTACTTGGCCGCGACCGAAAGCAGCTGGGACGCGCGCTGCCGCTGCTGCCACAGCGGGGTGCGTCGGCGCGGATCCCGGCGGGGGAGCAGCAGCGACCGCGCCGCGCATTCCCGGAACCGTGCGGCGAACAGCGCCGAACCGCCGACCTCGGCGACGATCAGCTGCTCGACCTCCTCCGGATCGAGCAACACGTCTTCGACCCCGATGGTGACCTCGGCGCCGTCCATGTCCAGCGCCTCGGGCAGCCGCAGCACGATCCCGTCGTCGGAATGCGCCACCTGGGCGTCTACCCCGCGGTTCTCCCGCAGCCGGGCCGCGATCGCGAGCGCCCACGGCGCGTTGACCTGCGCGCCGAACGGCGAGTGCAGGATGACGCGCCAGTCGCCCAGCTCGTCGCGGAACCGTTCCAGGAGCACGGTTTTGTCGTTCGGCACATGGCGGGTGGCCGACTTCTGCTCTTCCAGGTACGCCAGCAGGTTGTCGCACGCGTACTCGTCCAGCCCGGCGACGGCGGCGCGTTCCCTGGCCGCCGAGGGCTCCGAAGTGGACAGTTCACGGACGAACGCGCCCAGCGCCCGCCCCAGTTCCAGCGGACGGCCGGGGGCGTCGCCCTTCCAGAACGGCATCCGGGCGGGCTCACCCGGCGCGGGGACCACGATCACCCGGTCGTGGGTGATGTCGGTGACCCGCCAGGAGGAGGTGCCGAGCAAGATCGTGTCCCCGACGCGGGACTCGTAGACCATCTCCTCGTCGAGCTCGCCCACGCGCGACCCGGGTTTGTCGTCGCCGCCCGGCGTCATGACGGTGAACAGGCCGCGGTCGGGGATCGTGCCGCCCGAGGTCACCGCCAGCCGCTGCGAACCCGGGCGGCCGTGCAGCTCGCCGGTGACCCTGTCCCAGGTGATCCGGGCGCGCAGCTCGCCGAACTCCTCGCTGGGGTACCGGCCGGCGAGCATGTCGAGCACGGCCAGCAACGCGTCGTCCGGCAGGGACGCGAACGGCGCCGCGCGACGGGCCAGGGCGGCCAGTTCGTCGACCGTCCACGATTCGAGCGCCACCATCGCCACGACCTGCTGCGCGAGCACGTCCAGCGGATTCCGCGGATACCGCACCGCCTCGATCGCCCCGGACGCCATCCGCTCCGCCACCACCGCGCAGGAGACGAGGTCGCCCCGGAACTTCGGGAACATCACCCCGCTCGACACCGCGCCGACCTGGTGCCCGGCCCGGCCGACCCGCTGCAGCCCCGAAGCGACCGTCGGCGGCGCCTCGATCTGCACGACGAGATCGACCGCGCCCATGTCGATGCCCAGCTCCAAAGAGGACGTCGCCACGACGCACGCCAGCCGGCCGGACTTGAGCTCCTCTTCCACATGCGTGCGCTGCTCGCGCGACATCGAGCCGTGGTGGGCCCGCGCGATCACCGGCGCCGCGCCGGTGGTGAGCCCGGACTGGCCGATCGCCTCGGCCGGATACCGCTGATCCGGCTCCAGCTCGCTCTGTTCCGCGACGAGTTCGTTGAGCCGGGCCGTCATCCGCTCGGTGAGCCGCCGCGAGTTGGCGAACACGATGGTCGACCGGTGCGCCTGGATCAGTTCGAGGACCCGCTCCTCCACCGCGGGCCAGATCGACGGCCGCCGCGGCGCGCCGTCGATGTCCTCCAGCGAGCCGGGCAGGCGCGCGAGGCCCGCGTCGAGGTCTTCGTTCTGCTTCGGCCCCTGAGGACCGTCGAGATTGGACATGTCCTCGACCGGGACCTCGACGCGGACCTCGATCGTCTTCGCGAGCTTCGGCTGGACGATGGTGACCGGCCTGCCACCGGCCAGGAACGAGGCGACCTCGTCGATCGGCCGGACCGTCGCCGACAGCCCGATCCGCTGGGCGGGCTTCTCCAACAAAGCGTCGAGCCGCTCCAGGGACAAGGCCAGATGCGCGCCGCGTTTGCCGCCCGCGACCGCGTGCACCTCGTCGATGATCACCGTCTCCACGCCGCGCAGTGAATCGCGGGCGGAGGAGGTGAGGATGAGGAACAGCGACTCCGGCGTGGTGACCAGCACGTCCGGCGGGGTCTTGCCGAACGAGCGCCGCTCGGCGGCCGTGGTGTCGCCCGTGCGCATGCCGACGCCGATGTCCGGCACCGGCAGCCCCAGCCGCCGCGAGGCCTGCGAGATGCCCGCCAGCGGCGCCCGCAGGTTGCGCTGGACGTCGACCGCCAGCGCCTTCAGCGGCGAGACGTAGAGGACGCGGCAGCGTTTCCGCGGCTCGGACGGCGGAGGCTCGACCGAAAGCCTGTCCAGCGCCCAGAGGAAGGCCGACAGCGTCTTGCCCGATCCCGTCGGGGCCACGACCAGCGCGTGTTCCCCGGCGTGCGCGGCACGCCACGCCCCTTCCTGCGCGCGGGTGGGCGCGGCGAAGGCCCCGGCGAACCAGTCCCTGGTCGCGGGGGAGAAGAGGTCGAGTACGTCTGCCACGCCCTCCATACTGCGCCGGACCACCGACAGTTTCGCTCCGAGGGCTGTGACGAGGCACCCGGTCGGGACGAGATCGGCGGGTTCCGCACGTGCGGTGACCTCGCTCATGGGAGCATCACGGCCAGCGCGGCCGGATCAGTACTGGGGCGGCCGCCGTTCGTCTGTGAAGGGGTATGAGCTGTGCGGATCCTGTCGGTGGACCTCGGGACGTCCAACACCGTGGCCGTCCTATCGGCGCACGGGCGGCCGCCGCGGGTGGTCGAGGTCGACGGTTCGGCCAACATGCCGTCCGCGGTGTTCGCCACCGAGGACGGCACGATCATGGTCGGCCGCGACGCCGAACGCCGGGCCCGGCTCGACCCGACCCGCTTCGAGCCCAACCCCAAACGCCGTATCGACGAGCAGACGCTCCTGCTGGGCACGGACGTCATCCCGGTCACCGAGGTGCTGGCCGCGATCCTGCGCCGCGTCCTCGACGAGACCACCCGCCAGCTCGGCGGCGAACTGCCCGACGAGGTCCGGCTCACCCACCCCGCGCAGTGGGGGCAGACCCGCCGCAACGTGCTGCTGTCCGCCGCCCGGCTCGCCGGGATGGGCGGCAACATCGTGCTCGTCCCCGAGCCGGTCGCCGCGGCCGCGCACTTCGCGTCGTTCCCCGGCAAGACACTCGCGCCGGGCCAGGCGCTCGCCGTGTACGACCTCGGCGCCGGCACCTTCGACGTCGCGATCGTCGGCGCCACCCCGAACGGCGGCTTCACCGTCGTCGCCGAAGACGGTCTTCCCGACCTCGGTGGTCTCGACGTCGACCAGGCGCTGCTGGTGCACGTCGGCCGTGAGGTCTCGCACCGGGACCCTCAGCGCTGGCAGCGGGTCCTGCGGCCCGAGTCCACTCCGGACCGTCGTACGCGGCGCGCGCTGCAGGAGGACGTGAAGGCGGCGAAGGAAGCCCTTTCGCGGCACCCGCAGACCGAGGTCCCGATGCCGGAGCCGTTCGAGGACGTCCTCGTCACGCGAGGCGAACTCGAAGCGCTGGTGCGGCCGTCGATGCTGCGCAGCGTCGAGCTGATGTCGCGGGTGGTCCGCTCGGCCGGGATGACCCCGGACCGGCTCGCCGGTATCTACCTCGTCGGCGGTTCGAGCCGTCTCCCGCTGGTCGGCAGCCTGATCGCGGAGAAGCTCGGCGTCGTCCCCGGCAGCCTCGACCAGCCAGAGACCGCGGTCGCGCTCGGCGCCCAGCACGTCGCTTCCGACGGCATCAGCTCGCGTACGCAGGGCGTCGAAGGGCAGGTCGCGGCGGGAACCGGGGCGCATCAGGTCGGCCCCGGCGCGACGGGCCCGTACGCGCCGCCGCAGCAGGTCGCGTCGATCCCCGGTTACTCGGGCGGGGCACCCGGCCAGTCCGGCGGTTTCCCCCAGTCGGGTTATCCGAGCAGCGGCCCGCAGCCGGCGCAGCAGCCCGCGCCGACGAATTTCCCGACATACTCCCTCGCCGGGCAGACCACCGCCGAGAAGGCACCCGCGAGCAAGAAGAAGCCGCTCGTCATCGGCGCCATCGTGGCCGTCGTCGTGCTGCTCGCCGCCGGGCTCACGTTCTTCCTGACGTCCTCCTCGTCGACGACCTACACGGCCGACGAGTGCAAGGTGCCCGGCGCGGCCGACGACAAGGGCCTCACCGGCTGCCTTCGCCAGCTCGCGGGGAAGATCGCCGACACCGGGGACTGCAAACCCGGCATGGGCAACGGGCCGGCGAAACCGGCGGAAGACCTCGGCGTGACGTCGACCTGCTCCGCGCCGGGCCGCGCCGGCACCCAGGTGACCTATCTGCAGAGCGACTCGGCGGAGAAGCTCAAGGCCTACACCGACGGACTGCTCAAGTCGGCGGGCGGGGACCGCACCGAGGCCAAATGGGCCGGCAACGCGCTGGAAGGCCAGTACTCCTCGGCCGCCGGGCGGAACGCCGCCGTGCTGGTGTTCACCGTGACCGACCGGCCGCTGGTCGGCTTCATCTACCAGGTGCCTGCCGAAGGACAGACCCCGACGCCGGGTGAGCTGGCCGATTACTTCGAGAAGAGCGTCCAGCCGGGCGAGTAGCCCCTTCACGCGTTTCCCGCCGGGTGCCCGGGCTAGACTCCGCCCGATGCGTATCACGGTCTTCCGGCGGCTGATGGCCGACGAATTCGGTCCCGGACGTGCGGAAACCCTCTCCAGGGATCACGTTTTCGGCGAACTCGGGGGCCGGACTGTCGAACAGGCCCTCGACGCGGGAACCTCGGCCAAGGACGTCTGGCGGGCGGTTTGCGACGCCTTCGAGATCCCGCCCGAGCGGCGCTGACCTCGAAGAACGGGCAAGAACCCGAGCGCAACGGCGTGTCGGCGACGGCCTCGAACACACGTTCGTCTATGGTGTTGTCCACAACGGGGTCAGCGATCCACAGCTTGGGCGCGAGGCCTGGAATTGTCGGTGGTCGCCCGTAGCGTCGGACCCGACAGCTCAGAACTGAATCAAGCCCTACCCGGCTCAACCAACGAGGTGGACTCCATGGCACCAGCAGCACCCGACAAGGACAAGGCGCTCGAACTGGCCCTCGCCCAGATCGACAAGCAGTACGGCAAGGGCTCGGTCATGCGCCTCGGCGAAGAGGGCCGCGCGCCGATCGAGGTCATCCCCACCGGCGCCATCGCGCTCGACGTCGCGCTCGGGATCGGCGGCCTGCCCCGCGGCCGGGTCATCGAGGTCTACGGCCCGGAGTCCTCCGGTAAGACCACCGTCGCCCTGCACGCGGTCGCCAACGCGCAGAAGAACGGCGGCATCGCCGCGTTCATCGACGCGGAGCACGCGCTGGACCCGGAGTACGCCAAGAAGCTCGGCGTCGACACCGACGCGCTGCTGGTCTCCCAGCCGGACACCGGTGAGCAGGCGCTCGAGATCGCGGACATGCTGATCCGTTCCGGCGCGCTCGACATCCTGGTCATCGACTCGGTCGCCGCGCTCGTGCCGCGCGCCGAGATCGAGGGCGAGATGGGTGACAACCACGTCGGTCTGCAGGCCCGCCTGATGAGCCAGGCGCTGCGGAAGATGACCGGTGCGATGAACAACTCCGGCACCACCGCGATCTTCATCAACCAGCTGCGCGAGAAGATCGGCGTCATGTTCGGCTCCCCGGAGACCACGACCGGTGGTAAGGCGCTGAAGTTCTACGCGTCGGTCCGCCTGGACGTTCGCCGGATCGAGACGCTGAAGGACGGCGGCGAGCCCGTCGGCAACCGCACCCGCGTCAAGGTCGTGAAGAACAAGGTCGCGCCGCCCTTCAAGCAGGCCGAGTTCGACATCCTCTACGGCAAGGGTGTCTCCCGCGAGGGTTCGTTGATCGACATGGGTGTCGACCAGGGCATCCTGCGCAAGTCCGGCGCCTGGTACACCTACGAGGGCGACCAGCTGGGCCAGGGCAAGGAGAACGCCCGCAAGTTCCTGCTGGACAACCCGGACATCGCCAACGAGATCGAGAAGCGCATCAAGGAGAAGCTCGGCATCGGTGCCGCCGTCGACGCCGAAGCCGCCCCCGCGCCGGTCGACTTCTGAGTTCCTCACAGCCCCGCCAGGGGTGAAGTCACCGATCGATCGTTTCGACTGGAGTGAGAGCTGAATGCGTGCGCCCAAAGTGGATCCGGCGGAGCTGCCGCCGGACGAGCGGAGGAAGAAGGCCAAGGAGATCTGCTTCGATCTCCTGGCCGCGCGCCCGCGTTCCACGGAGGAACTGCGTCAGGCCCTCAAGCGCAAGGGCTTCGACGAGGAGACGACGGAGACCCTGCTCGGTAAGCTGGACAAGGCAGGGCTCATCAACGACGCCGAGTTCGCCGAGATGTGGGTGCGTTCCCGCCATGCCAACATGGGCCTGGCACGGACCGCCCTCGTGGCCGAACTCAAACGCAAAGGAATCGATGGGGATATCGCCGTCCAGGCCGCCGAAGAGGTGGATCGAGAGGCAGAGGAGCAGCGCGCCCGAGAGCTGGTACGGAAGCGCATGCGCTCCTTGGGCAACGTCGACGAGCAGACGGCGATCCGCCGCCTGCTGGGCTTCCTCGCCCGCAAGGGCTATCCCCAAGGGCTGGCCTACACCGTGATCCGCGACGAACTCCGCGAGTTCGGCGCCGAGTCGGCACTGCTGGACGACGCCACCCTCGACTGAGCTTCCTCACCTGAGCCGCTCGCCGGCCGTGCAGGCACCCTTGCCCGTGCGGCCGGCGTTTCACGTTCCCGGGCGCTTTCGCGTGACCAGAGGGACGACACACGTGAGCAGACGGACGACACGCGTGTCCAGGCGGACGCCTCGGGGCTACGCGCGTGTCGTCCGTCCAGTCACGTGTGTCGGCCATCTGATCACACGCGCCGTCCGCTCAGTCACGCGAAAGTGCCGCCTGGGCGCACGGTGGTCGTGAGTGGCGTTCGTCCGAAGTCCGTGACTCGCGCAATCGGGCGCCGCACTCGGTGTTCCGCCTCTGATCACGCGAGTTCCGGCCTCAATCACGTGAGTGCGGTGCTGCGTCACCAACGCGCCCGAAGCACCGTCGAGCTTCAACCGGGATCACCGCGCAAGCCAAGCCCCGGCCCTGCAAACCTCGTGAGTGGCGTTTCGGGTTAGAACCCGAAACGCCACTCACGACGCGCCGCCCCTGCCGCCACGGCAGCCAGGCCGAGTGCCCCCGAACGACCCGGATCGCCCTCCTGCAGGCCTCTGAACAGCGCCGATACGACCGATCAGGAATCGAGAAGCGCCGGAAGCCCGCCGGGAAATAGCGTTACCGGCATGAACTTCATCGACGCCATCACCCTCGAAGTGGCCGACACCGAGGCCGCCGAACGCTTCTACACCACCGCCTTCGGGCTCGGCTCGGAACTGCGCTTCCGGGCGTCGCAGGAGCCGTCCACCGGCTTCCGCGGCTACACCCTTTCCCTGACGGTTTCCCAGCCCGCCAACGCCGACGCGCTCATCGAGGCCGCCGTCGACGCCGGGGCGACCGTGATCAAGCCCGCCGCGAAGTCGATGTGGGGTTACGGCGGAACCGTCCAGGCTCCGGACGGCGCGATCTGGAAGATCGCCACCTCGGCGAAGAAGAACACCGCGCCGGCCTCCCGCGAGATCGACGACATCGTCCTCCTGCTGGGCGTCGCCGATGTGGCCGCGAGCAAGAAGTTCTACGTCGAGCACGGGCTCACCGTCGGGAAGAGCTTCGGCCGCGTGTACGTCGAGTTCGATGCCGGTACCAGCCCCGTGAAGCTGGCGCTGTACAAGCGCAAGTCGCTGGCCAAGGACGCCGGCGTGGCCCCCGAGGGCTCCGGCTCGCACCGCATCGCGATCTGCGGCGCCGCCCCGTTCACCGATCCGGACGGATTCGCCTGGGAGACCTCGGCGCTCGCCGCCCAGTCCTGATGTGCCACTTCCGGATGCCCCCGCTCGCCGCCTACCTTGGAGAAACCACGATGAGCACCACGTACGAAGGATTCACGGCCGAAGAGAAGGCCGCGATGAAGGAACACGCCCAGGACATGAAGAAGGCCGCGCGCCGCGGCTCGGCCGCCGACAAGGCCGCGGCGGCGGAGCAGGACGTGGTCGCGAAGATCGCCGAGATGTCCGATGAGGACCGTGTGCTGGCCGAGCTGGTCCACGACGTCGTGAAGACCAACGCGCCGATGCTCGCGCCGAAGCTCTGGTACGGGCAGCCCGCCTACGCGCTGGACGGCAAGATCGTCTGCTTCTTCCAGGCTGCCGCCAAGTTCAAGACGCGGTACGCGACGCTCGGCTTCAACGAGGCCGCCCAGCTCGACGACGGCGCGATGTGGGCGACGGCCTTCGCGCTGACCGGAGCCACCCCCGCGGTGAAGAAGCGCGTCGCCGCTTTGGTGAAGCAAGCCGTCAGCTGACCGGAGTGGCAGCCCGCTTTACCGCGTGAGTGGCCACACGCGGGACGGCGGAGAAACCCTAGGCTCGGGTGATCACCGGGAGGACGGACATGATCACCATCGAGCCCTTGAAGCCCGAAGACCGCGAAGCCTGGGAACACCTGTTCCGCGCGTACATCGCCTTCTACGAACGTGTTGCGCCGCAAGAGGTCTACGACCGAGCCTGGCGCGAGTTCCAAACGGGGAAGCGGATGCACTCGCTCGGTGCCCACGTGGGCGGCGAACTCGCCGGGATCGTGCATTTCCTGGTGCACCCCAGCACGTCCGCCCTCACCGATGTCTGCTACCTGCAAGATCTGTTCACCGCGCCGGAAGCCCGCGGCAAAGGGGTCGCGCGGGCGCTGATCGAGGCCGTCGCGGACTGGGCCCGCACCCGTGAATGCGGCAGGGTCTACTGGCACACCAAGGAATCCAACGCGACCGCGCGCCGCCTGTACGACCGGGTCGCGGTGAACAGAGGCTTCATCCAGTACCAGCTCCCGCTCTGAAAGCAGTGAAGGCCACCTTCGCGAAGGTGGCCTTCACAACACGGATCAGAGCTTCGAAGCCTCCGCCGCGAAGGCTTCGATCTTCCCGAAGTCCTTGGCGGCCAAGGCATCCTTCGGCGTCAGCCACGAACCGCCGATGCAGCCCACATTGGACAGTGCGAGATAATCCGGCGCGGTCTTCACGGTGATCCCGCCGGTCGGGCAGAACTTCAGCCCGGGCAGCGGCCCGCCGATCGACTTGAGGTACGCCACGCCGCCGCTGGCCTCGGCGGGGAAGAACTTCAGCGCGGTCAGCCCGCGTTCGGCCAGCCGCATCGCCTCCGAAACCGTGCTCGCACCCGGCAGGAACGGCAGGCCGGTGTCGAACGCGGCGTCCAGCACGGCGTCCGTGCAACCCGGGGTCACCAGGAACTTCGCGCCGGCGTCGGCCGCCTGCTTGGCGTGCTCGGGCGCCGTGACGGTCCCGGCGCCGATGACGATCTCCGGGACCTCCGCGGCGATCCGCTCGATGGAGGCGAGTGCCGCCGGGGTGCGCAGGGTCAGCTCGATCACGCCGATCCCGCCCGCGAGCAGGGCCCGCGCGGTGGGCACGGCGTCGGCGGCGTCGTCGAGCACGACGACGGGCATCACGGGGGACAGGCCGAGCAGGTCGGCGCCGGTGGTCACTGGGTTACCTCCACAGGGGTCAACGTGTGCGCCGGAGCGCCGAAGTGTTCCGGCGTGAGCGATCCGAACACGCTCGCGCCCTGATCGGCGGGGCCGACCGCGCGGCGCAGCGCCGCGAACAGCTCCCGGCCGGTGCCGGTCCAGGATGCCTCCGAAGGCGGGGAGTCCACCAGTTCACGACGGGCGAGTTCTTCGTCACCCACGAGGACGTCGAGCGTCCCGGCCTTGGCGTCGAGGCGGACGACGTCGCCGTCGGCGATCCGCGCGATCGGGCCTCCCGCAGCGGCTTCCGGGGTCACCTGGATCGCCGCGGGGATCTTGCCGGACGCACCCGACATCCGGCCGTCGGTGAGCAACGCCACCTGGTGCCCGCGGTCCATCAGCACGCCCAGCGCCGGGGTGAGCCCGTGCAGTTCCGGCATGCCGTTGGCCTGGGGACCCTGCTGGCGGATGACCACGACGACGTCGCGGTCCAGCTCGCCGGCCTCGAAAGCGTCCTTGAAGGACTTCTGGTCGGTGAACACCCGCGCCGGGGCCTGCACGATCCGGTGCTCCGGCGCCACCGCCGACACCTTGATCACCGCGCGGCCGAGGTTGCCCGCGACCATCCGCAGCCCGCCGTCGGCGGCGAACGGCCGCCACACGGGGCGCAGGACGTCCTCGTCGAGGCTGCGCGTCGGGACGTCACGCCAGACCAGCTCGCCCTCGGAGAGGATCGGCTCCTGCCGGTAGCGGTGCAGGCCCGGACCGGCGACGGTCTGGACGTCCTCGTGCAGCAGGCCGGCGTCGAGCAGCGTGCCGACCAGGAACTGGATGCCGCCGGCGGCGTGGAAGTGGTTGATGTCCGCGCTGCCGTTCGGGTACACGCGGGCCAGCAGCGGGATCACCGACGACAGATCGGAGAAGTCGTCCCAGGTCAGCTGGATGCCCGCGGCCGCGGCGATCGCGACGAGGTGCATCGTGTGGTTGGTCGAGCCGCCCGTCGCGAGCAGCGCGATGACACCGTTGACGACGGCCTTCTCGTCGATCACGCGCGAGACCGGCGTGTACTCCTCGCCGCGCGAGAGCTGCACGACGCGACGCCCGGCCTCTTCGGTGAGCACCCGCCGCAGCGGCGAGTTCGGCTGCACGAAGCTGGCGCCCGGCAGGTGCAGGCCCATCACCTCGACGACCATCTGGTTCGAGTTGGCGGTGCCGTAGAAGGTGCACGTTCCCGCCGAGTGGTACGAAGCCGCTTCGGCGTCCAGCAGGTCTTCGCGGGTCGCCTTGCCCTCGGCGTAGAGCTGGCGCACGCGCGCCTTCTCCTTGTTCGGCAGGCCGGAGTTCATCGGCCCGGCGGGCACGAGGATCGCCGGGAGGTGCCCGAACGACAGCGCCCCGATCAGCAGGCCGGGCACGATCTTGTCGCAGACGCCGAGCAGCAGCGCCGCGTCGAACATGTCGTGGGACAGCGCGATCGCGGTCGACATCGCGATCACCTCGCGGCTGAACAGCGACAGCTCCATCCCCGGGCGGCCCTGGGTGACGCCGTCGCACATCGCGGGCACGCCGCCGGCGAACTGGGCGACGCCGCCCGCCTGGCGGACCGAGCCCTTCAGCATCGCGGGGTACTCCTGCATCGGCTGGTGCGCCGAAAGCATGTCGTTGTAGGACGAGACGATCGCGACGCCCGGCGCCCGCGCGGCGCGCAGTGCCGCTTTGTCGACACCTTCCATCGCGGCGAAGCCGTGGGCGAGGTTGCTGCAGTCGAGGCCGCGCCGCACCGGCCCTTCTTCGTGGGCGGCGGCGACACGCTCGAGATACGCGGTGCGGGTTTCGGCACTGCGGGCGGAGATGCGCTCGGTGACTTCGGCGATGATGGGGTGGACGTTCGGGGCGGTGCTCATTGTCCGGCTCCGGATCACTGGTCGTGGTGGTCCGCGGGACGGCAACGCTGACGTCGCTGGGTCGTGACAGTGGCCACAGTAGCTCAGGGGAAAGCCCGAATCAAAATCGATACAGAAGATCGACTCGCGTGACCTCCGTCACGTCCCTGGGTTCTACTGTGCTACTTGTCACATTGCACAACGCGCGGCAGAGTCGGGTTGGCGAGGAATCGCTTGCCCGCGACGGCTCAAGCGGCCAACCGAACCGACCATCGGGAGGTACCGATGTCCACCACAGAGATCGCCGAACTTCGGCGAGCCATCGGTCAGCTGAGGCAGTGCGTCGGCGCGCTGCGGTCCCGATACGGCGACGCCTCGGCGGTACGTCGCCTGGCGAACGACGTCGAGCGGCTCGACATCGACGCGACGGACCTCGACACGACCCCGAACGCGGTGCCCGCGCAGGCGAAGGCCGCCGATCGTGTTCAAGTTCCCGATACGCCCTACGACCCGGCGCTGTGGCAAGGCGCCGATGACGAAGGCGTCGGCGGCTACAAGCGCGACCAGCGGTGAGCGCCCCCGCCGGCAAAGAGGCCGGACGGGGTACGGGGGTCCGCGCGCCGTCGCGGGCCCTCATCGTCGAGAAAACGCTGCGCACCGACCGGTGGTGGCTGTCCCCGCTGCTGACCGTCCTCGGCCTCTCCGCCTTCATCATCTACGCGACGATCAGGTCCTTCGTGCGCACCGCGTACTGGGTGCCCGAGTACCACTACCTGACGCCGTTCTATTCGCCCTGTGTCTCGGAATCCTGCGTCGAAGGCTCCCGGCATTTCGGGGCCTGGTTCGGCGAACTGCCGGGCTTCATCCCGCTCGGCTTCCTGGTCCTGCCGTTCCTGCTGGGCTTCCGGCTGACCTGCTACTACTACCGCAAGGCCTACTACCGGGCCGTCTGGTTCTCGCCGCCCGCCTGCGCGGTCGCCGAGCCGCACGCGAAGTACACCGGGGAGACCCGGCTGCCGCTGATCATCCAGAACGCCCACCGCTACTTCTTCTACGTGGCCGTGGTCGTCTCGCTGGTCAACACCTACGACGCGATCACCGCCTTCCACGGCAAGACCGGCGGATTCGGTTTCGGGCTCGGCAACATCGTGCTGCTCGGCAACGTGATCCTGTTGTGGGCGTACACGTTGTCGTGCCACTCGTGCCGTCACGTGACCGGTGGCAGGCTCAAGCACTTCTCCAAACATCCGGTCCGCTACTGGATCTGGACGCAGATCACGAAGCTCAACACCCGCCACATGGCGCTGGCGTGGACGACGCTCGGCACGCTCGTGCTGACCGACCTCTACGTGATGCTCGTGGCGAGCGGCGCCATTTCGGATCTGCGGTTCATCAACTAGCGGCGCGGGAATCTCCCGTCCCCGGCGACAAGCTTTGAGGTGGCTCTTTTCATGACCGAGGTCGAACGGCTCAGCTACGACGTGGTGGTGATCGGTGCCGGCGGTGCCGGCCTCCGCGCGGTCATCGAAGCCCGTGAACGCGGCTTCAGCGTCGCGGTGGTGTGCAAATCGCTCTTCGGCAAGGCGCATACCGTGATGGCCGAAGGCGGCTGCGCGGCGTCGATGGGCAACGCGAACTCGAACGACAACTGGCAGGTGCACTTCCGCGACACCATGCGTGGCGGGAAGTTCCTCAACAACTGGCGGATGGCGGAACTCCACGCGAGGGAGGCGCCGGACCGGGTCTGGGAACTGGAGACCTACGGCGCGCTGTTCGACCGCACCGCCGACGGCCGGATCAGCCAGCGCAACTTCGGCGGGCACACGTATCCGAGGCTGGCGCACGTCGGCGACCGCACCGGGCTCGAACTGATCCGCACGATGCAGCAGAAAATCGTTTCGCTGCAACAAGAGGACTTCAAGGAGACCGGCGACTACGAGGCGAGGATCAAGGTCTTCGCCGAATGCACGATCACCGAGCTGCTCACCGAAGACGGCCGGATCTCCGGTGCCTTCGGGTATTGGCGTGAGAGCGGCCGGTTCATCCTGTTCGAGGCGCCGGCGGTGGTGCTGGCCACCGGCGGCATCGGGAAATCCTTCAAGGTCACCTCGAACTCGTGGGAGTACACCGGTGACGGGCACGCGCTGGCGCTGCGGGCCGGGGCGAAGCTCATCAACATGGAGTTCGTCCAGTTCCACCCGACAGGCATGGTCTGGCCGCCGAGTGTGAAGGGGATCCTGGTCACCGAAGGCGTCCGCGGTGACGGCGGGGTCCTCAAGAACACCGAGGACAAGCGGTTCATGTTCGAGTACGTACCCGAGGTCTTCAAGGGCCAGTACGCGGACAGCGAAGAAGAAGCCGACCGCTGGTACACCGACGCCGACAACAACCGGCGCACCCCGGATCTGTTGCCGCGCGACGAGGTGGCGCGCGCGATCAACTCGGAGGTCAAGGCGGGCCGCGGATCGCCGCACGGCGGGGTCTTCCTCGACATCGCCAGCAGGCTGCCCGCGGAGGAGATCCGCAAGCGGCTGCCGTCGATGTACCACCAGTTCAAGGAACTCGCCGACGTCGACATCACGAAGGAACCGATGGAGGTCGGACCCACCTGTCATTACGTGATGGGCGGGATCGAGGTCGACCCGGACACCGCGTCGTCGAGCGTGCCCGGGCTGTTCGCCGCCGGTGAATGCTCGGGCGGGATGCACGGCTCGAACCGGCTCGGCGGCAACTCACTGTCGGACCTGCTCGTCTTCGGCCGCCGCGCCGGCCTCGGCGCCGCGTCCTACGTCGCGGACCTGAAGGATCGCCCGAAGGTCAGTCAGTCCGATGTGGACGCCGCCGCGGCGATGGCGCTCGCGCCGTTCGACCCGCCGGGTGACGGCGTCGAGGAGAACCCGTACAGCCTGCACACCGAACTGCAGCAGTCGATGAACGACCTGGTCGGCATCATCCGCAAGGCGGAGGAGATCGAGCGGGCGCTGGAGAAGCTCGGGGAGCTGCGCGAGCGGATCAAGCGGGTCACCGTCGAAGGGCACCGGCAGTTCAACCCCGGCTGGCATCTCGCCGTCGACCTGCGGAACATGCTGATGGTCAGCGAATGCGTCGCCAGGGCCGCGCTGATGCGGACCGAAAGCCGGGGCGGGCACACGCGGGACGATCACCCGGGCATGGACTCCCAGTGGCGCAACAAACTCCTGGTCTGCTCGGCCACGCCGGGCGACAACCCGGTGGTGCCGGAGATCGGCATCGAGGTCAAGGCCCAGGTCCCGTTGCGGCAGGACCTGCTGGAGCTGTTCGAACTGTCCGAGCTGGGGAAGTACTACACCGACGAAGAACTGGCTTCGCACCCCGGGAGTCCGGCATGAGCTACAAGGCGAGTTTCCGGGTCTGGCGCGGCGACGCCGATTCGGGTGAGCTGCAGGACTACAGCGTCGAGGTCAACGAGGGCGAGGTCGTCCTCGACATCATCCACCGGTTGCAGGCCACCCAGGCTTCGGATCTGGCGGTGCGGTGGAACTGCAAGGCGGGCAAATGCGGCTCGTGTTCGGCGGAGATCAACGGCAAACCGCGGTTGCTGTGCATGACGCGGATGTCGACCTTCACCGAGGACGAGGTCATCACCGTGACGCCGATGCGGACGTTCCCGGTGATCCGCGACCTGGTGACCGACGTGTCGTTCAACTACACCAAGGCCCGCGAGATCCCGTCGTTCACGCCGCCCCCGGAGCTGAAGCCGGGGGAGTACCGGATGCAGCAGGTGGACGTCGAGCGCTCGCAGGAGTTCCGCAAGTGCATCGAGTGCTTCCTGTGCCAGAACACCTGCCACGTGGTGCGTGACCACGAGGAGAACAAGGAGGCCTTCGCCGGGCCCCGGTACCTGATGCGGATCGCCGAACTCGAAATGCACCCCCTCGACGTCGCCGACCGGCGTGACGAGGCGCAGGAGGAGCACGGGCTCGGGTACTGCAACATCACCAAGTGCTGCTCGGACGTGTGCCCGGAGGGCATCCACATCACCGACAACGCGCTGATCCCGATGAAGGAACGCGTCGCGGACCGGAAGTACGACCCCATCGTGTGGCTGGGGAACAAGCTGTTCCGGCGGGACAAGTAGCCACGAGGAAGTCCGTGAAGGCCTCCTTCCCTACCCTGAGAGTAGGAAAGGAGGCCTTCACGGCTTTAATCGGTTGCACCCACTCACTCGCCTGTCCCACACTTACCGCACACCGACCAAGGAGGACACATGACGCGACGTTGTTACGCCATGTTCCTTGGCATGGAAGAGAAACACGGCTCCACGCCGCCGTCCTAGCCGGACGTCGCGTACGTGGAGCCGCCCCTCGGGAAACCGAACCGGGCGGCTTTTCTTTTCGGTGACCCTGATTTCTGGAACGAAGCAGTCCGGTGCGCATGCGTGCCGGACTGTGTTCCAGGCCAAGGCGCGTTGGTCCAGCGGAAGGGATACCGGGTTTTCACCCCGGTGACGTGGGTTCGACTCCCACACGCGCTACGCCCCGGCACGGCGGGGAAACCTGTTCCGTCGTACCGGTGCGGCGGTGTGGGGTCCGTGTGTCCCATACCGCCAGACGCGCACGGTCCGGCGACCGGCCGGGATTCATAGCCCCGGCCAGCCTGGCTCGACACCAGGGTGCGCGACTCAGCCCGTCTTGCGGGCGCTGTGCACGTCGCCGCTCTCGTGGCGGCGCAGGACGAGGTCCTGGAAACCGTTGTCCCGCAGTCCTTCTTCCAGGTTGAGCCCGTTCGTGGCGACGACCACGAGCAGCCCGCCCGTCACCAGGCTCCCGGCGACGCGACCGAGATGGGCGGGGGAGTCCAGAAAGGCCAGCACGACGTCGAAGGCGCCCATCACCGGCAGCCGGCCTAGCTGGTGGACCTCGTAGGAGATCCCGACGGGGTCGCGTTCCTCTTCGCGTTGGGCGGCCGCGATCAAGGCCTGGTCGGCGTCGACGCCGACCACACGGCGCGCGCCCTCTCGTCGCAACAGGCGCGGATAGCGGCCATCGCCGCACCCGACGACCAGGACCGCCCTGCCCGCCAGGTCCGGCAGCGCTTCGAGCAGCGTCGTGACCTGGTCCGCCATACGGCCGACGCTAGCCGAGCGGCTGCTGTCCCGACAGGACCAAGAGGCCTATCTCGAAGTACAAGAAGGCCCCCTTCCTGTACCTAGGCGCAAGGAAGGGGGCCTTCATGTACTTACGGAGCTACAGAGCCCCACCGCTCGCGTCGTCGCGCTGCATGACGACGCTGGACGGTGCGGAGTGCACCGGCTTGGCGCCCTTGGGAGCCTTCTTCCGCCGGGCCAGCTTGTTCTCCAGCCAGCTCGCGAACTTCGTCAGAATCAGGTTCAGCACGATGAAGATGATCGCGACGACGATCAGCGTCGGGATCGTGTTGCCGTAGAGACCGGTGAGCGGCCCGGTGCTCCGGATCAGCTCGTTGAAGCCGATGGTCAGCTGACCGGCCAGCGCGGTGTCCTTGAGGATGACCACCAGCTGGCTCACCAGCGCGGGCAGCATCAGGGTGACCGCCTGCGGCAGCAGGACGGTCATCATGATCTGGGTCTTGCGCATGCCCAGCGCGGACGCGGCCTCACCCTGGCCCTTGGGCAGCGACAGGATGCCCGCACGGAACACCTCGGCCATGACCGAACCGTTGTAGAGCACCAGTCCCGTCACCGCGGCGAACAGCGGGCGGATCTCGGCGTCGATGTCGGTGTAGAACGCGTAGAACGCCGCGGCGAAGACCATCAGCAGCAGCACCGGGATCGCCCGGAAGAATTCGACGACCGCGCCGACCGGGACCCGGATCCACTTGTGTTCCGACAACCGGCCGATGCCCAGCAGGGCACCGATCGGCAGCGCGATCACGATCGACAGCGCCGCGGCCTTCAGGGTGTTGAGCAGGCCGGGCACGATGAACTCGGACCAGGTGGAGCCCTTGAGGAAGGGATCCCACAGTGCGCCGGCCCACTGGTTCTTCTCGTCGAAACCCACGTAGACGTAGTACGCGGCCAGTGCCAGGACGAGGATGAAAAGAATCGTGTAGAGCCAGTTCCGTGCCCGCGCCTTCGGCCCGGGGATGTCATAGAGAACGGTCTGCGCGCTCATCGCTTGACCTCGACCTTCTTGGCGACCCAGCCCAGCAGCAGGCCGAGGGGGAGGACCAGGACGACGAACCCGACGGCGAACAGGAGGAAGACCAGCAGCAGAGAGTCGGACTCGTTCTCTACCATGTCCGACATCAGCAGTGACGCTTCGGCGACACCGATGATCGACGCGACCGTGGTGTTCTTCAGCAACGCGATCATCACGTTGGTCAGCGGTGCGATCACCGATCGGAACGCCTGCGGCAGCACGATCAGCGTCAGCACCTGGAAGAAGCCGAGGCCCAGCGCGCGGGCCGCCTCCGCCTGGCCTACCGGGACGGTGTTGATACCCGATCGCAGCGATTCACAGACGAACGTGGCGGTGTAGGCGACGAAGCCGAGGATCGCGAGCCGGAAGGCGTTGTCGTCCAACGACGTCGTCGAGTCCGCCGAGGCCAGGTTGATCCCCAGGGTGGAGGACAGTCCCAGCGACGTGAAGACGATGATCACCGTCAGCGGGGTGTTCCGGAAGATGTTGACGTAGGCGGTGCCGAACGCCCGCATGATCGGAACCGGGCTGACCCGCATCCCCACCAGGATGGTGCCCCAGATCAGGGAACCGATGGCGGAGAAGAAGGTCAGCTTGATCGTCATCCAGAAGGCGCCGAGCAAGTCGTAATTGGGATTGTCGAGGAAATCGAACAAGGTGCTCAACCCAGCCTCGGTATGGGAACGGTGCGCCGCGGTACACGGCGCACCGTTCGATTCCTTCAGTTCAGCGGCTCAGCGAGCCTGGGATCAGGAGATGGCCGGGGGCTCCGGGATCTTGTAGCCCGACGGGCCGACGTTCTTCTCCAGGGCGGCCTTCCAGGCGCCGTCCTGCTGCATCTTCTTGATCGCGTTGTTGATCGCGGTGATGCTCTCGGCGTCGTCCTTCTTCAGGCCGACACCGTACTTCTCGTCGGTGAAGCCCTTGCCGACCAGCTTCAGCTTGCCGGGCTGCTGCGCGGCGTAGCCGCCCAGGATGACGTCGTCGGTGGTCATCGCGTCGACGGTCTTGTTCAGCAGCGAGGTGACGCAGTCGGTGTACTTGCCGACTTCCTGGAGCTGAACGTCCTTGGCGTACTTCTCCTTGACGTTCTGCGCTGGGGTCGAACCCTTGACCGAGCAGAGCTTCTTGTTGCCGGTCAGCGACTCCGGGCCGGTGATGTCGGTGGAGTCGGCGCGCACCAGCAGGTCCTGGTGGGCGATGAAGTACGGGCCCGCGAAGGAGACCTCGTTCTTGCGCTTGTCGGTGATCGAGTAGGTGGCGACGATGAAGTCGACCTCACCCTTCTTGATCAGGTCCTCGCGCTGCGCGGACTGCGCTTCCTTCCAGGTGATCCCCGACTCTTCGACGCCGAGCTCCTTGGCGATGTACTTCGCCACGTCGACGTCGAATCCGGCGTAGGTGCCGTCCGCCTGCTTCTGGCCGAGACCGGGCTGGTCGAACTTGATGCCGATGGTCAGCTTCTTGTCGTTCTTGGCCTTCGCCACCACGTTCTTGGCGCCGCTGGAGCCGCTGCCGGCGTCCGACCCGCCGCCGCCACAGGCGGAGAGGGCGAGACCGGCCGCCACGACGGCCGCGCTCATTCGCAGAACTCGGTTCAACCGCATTGTTCTCAGTTTCCTTCCGAATCTTGTCCAGCCATACCGGCCGGCGGGGAAGACCTCAGTGGGTCAGGATCTTGCCGAGGAAGTCCTTGGCGCGATCCGTCTTCGGCTTGGTGAAGAAGTCGTCCGGGGTGGAATCCTCGACGATCTCGCCGTCGGACATGAACACCACCCGGTTCGCCGCGCGCCGCGCGAAGCCCATCTCGTGGGTGACGACGAGCATCGTCATCCCGTCCTTGGCGAGCGTGGTCATCACGTCGAGGACCTCCTGGACCATCTCCGGGTCCAGCGCCGAGGTCGGCTCGTCGAACAGCATCACCTTGGGGCGCATGGCCAGCGCGCGGGCGATCGCCACCCGCTGCTGCTGCCCGCCGGAGAGCTGGGCGGGGTACTTGTCGGCCTGGTTGGCGATGCCGACACGTTCGAGCAGGTCCATCGCGGTCTTGCGGGCCTCGGCCGAGTTGACCTTGCGGACCTTCATCGGCGCGAGCATGACGTTCTCGACGATCGTCTTGTGCGCGAACAGGTTGAACGACTGGAACACCATGCCGACGTCGGCGCGCAGCGCGGCCAGCGCCTTCCCCTCGGCGGGCAGCGGAACGCCGTCCACCGCGATCTCACCCGAGTTGATGGGTTCCAGCCGGTTGATCGCCCGGCACAGCGTCGACTTGCCAGACCCGGACGGCCCGAGCACGACCACGACCTGCCCACGCGGCACCTCGAGGTTGATCTCCTTGAGCACGTGCAGGTCGCCGAAGTACTTGTTCACGGCGGCCGCCTTGATCATCGGCGCCGCCACCTCCGCGGTCATCTGGCCTCCAGGAGCGTTCGTTTGCAGGGGACTGCGGGGTCAGGCACCACGCGATGGCGGAAACCTACTCCCGTCGGACCGCTTGTAAAGACGGCTTGACCAATACTTAGGGTTTCAAGTCCGTATCGTTCTCAAGCCACCGGACGGCCCCGGTCCACCTCCGTCCGGCGCTGATCAGCCTAGACAAAGCGGGGGTGCCTCGTAACCGGGGTCACACGAGATCTGTGACGCATCGTGACCATTACCGCTCGCGACGGATCCCTCACTCGGCCGGACGGCCCACCGGTACGGGCAGCGCGAGGGGTGACTCACCCCATAGAGTCGTTCTTCACCTCGTCGCGGTGCGGGGACGGCGTGAAAGGGAAAACACGGGTGCGGGTACTGCTGGTGGAGGACGACGACCGGGTCGCGGGCGCCTTGACGCCCGCGCTGACCCGGCGCGGCCTGACGATCAAACGCCTGGCCTCCGGCGCCGGGGTGCTCGATCTGGTGCACGAGGTCGACGTCGTGCTGCTCGACCTGGGGCTCCCCGATATCGACGGGATCGTGCTGTGCCGCCGGATCCGCGCGGTCAGCGACGTCGCGGTGATCGTCGTTTCGGCGCGGGGCGAGGTCGACGACCGGATCCAGGGGTTGCGGTCCGGCGCCGACGACTATCTGGTGAAGCCCTACGACGTCGACGAACTGGTCGCCCGCGTCGAGGCCGTGCGCCGTCGCCGCGGGGAGCGGCCTGCCGCGCCCGAGCCGGCGGGTGTCATCCGGGCGGGTGATGTCTCGGTCGATATCGGGCGGCATGAGGTGCAGGTCGACGGGCAGCCGGTTTCGTTGTCCCGCAAGGAATTCCAGGTGCTCGCGCTGGTGGTCACCGCCCGCGGCGCGGTCTGCGCCCGTGACCACGTGCTGAACGAGGTCTGGGGGCATCGCGGCCCGGCGGAGAGCCGGTCGCTCGACGTCCACGTCGCCACCCTGCGGACCAAACTGGGCAGGCCCGCGCTGATCGAGACGGTCCGCGGCGTCGGGTACCGCCTCGGCGGCGCCTACGCCCCGGCCGAGGAGGGCTGAGCCGGTGCGCGTCCGGCTCCAGGCGATCGTGCTGACGCTGGTCGCGGCGCTCGTGTTCGGCCTCGGCATCCCGCTCTCGCTCAGCGTGGCGGCCAGCGCGCAGCTCGACCTCTTCCTCGACCGGCTCACCGACACCTCCCGGTTCGCGTCGCTGGCCCAGCGGCCGCTGGTGGAGAACCGGCCGGACCTGATCGAGGACGAGCTCCGCCGCTACACCGAGGTGTACGGGGTGCCGGTGGCGATCGTCGACCAGGACGGCGAATCCGTCGCCAGGGGGCCGGGGGAGACGGACGGGATCGACCTCAAGGATCCCGTCATCGCCTCGCATCTGCAGCAGGCGCTGGCCGGGCGGCGTTCGGAACCCGGGCCGCTGCTGATGCCGTGGGCCACCGAGCCGCTGGTGCTGGCCGAGCCGATCCTGATCGACGGCGAGGTGCGGGGCGCGGTGATCACCGTGTCCTCGACGGACAAGGCGCGGACCGAACTGCTGTGGTGGTGGCTGCTCATCGCGGCGGGCGGGGTGCTGGCGTTCGGCCTCGCGCTGCTGGTCGCGGTGCCGGTGGTGCGCTGGATCCTGCGCCCGGTCCGGCGGCTCGACGACGCCACCGGCGAGCTGGTCGCCGCCGTGGTCAGCGGCCGCGAGGTCAAACGGGTGGGGGAGACGGGCGGCCCGCCGGAACTGCGGCAGCTCGAACGCTCCTTCGACCGGATGGCCGCCAGCGTCGACGAGGCGCTGTCGGCGCAGCGCGCGTTCGTCGCCGACGCTTCCCACCAGCTGCGGAACCCGTTGACCGCGTTGAAGATCCGGCTCGGCAACCTCGACGGGCACGTCGACGACGACCTGGCCGCGGCGGATCTCGAAGCCGCCCTCGTCGACGCGCGACGGCTCAACCAGATCCTCGACGAGCTCCTTTCGCTGGCCAGGGCCGAATCCTCGGGCGGCGAACTGGTGCCGGTCGGCCTCGACGAGACGGTGGGCGCCCGGGTCGCCGACTGGACCGTCGTCGGCGCGGCGCGCGACATCACGCTGGTCGCGTCCGGGCTGGGCGGCGGGCTGAGGGTGCTCGCGCCCGCGCGCGGCCTCGAAGTGGTCCTCGACGCCCTCCTGGACAACGCGCTCAAATTCACCGAACCGGGGACCGAGGTGCGGGTCGACGTCACGACCGCGGACGGGAAGGTGGACATCGCCGTCCGCGACCACGGCCCCGGCCTGCGCGACGACGAACTGGACCGCGCGGCGGACCGGTTCTGGCGCAGCACCGCGCATCAGAACGTGCCCGGCTCCGGCCTCGGCCTGGCGATCGTCACCGAGATCCTGGCCCGATCGGACGGTTCGCTGCGGCTCGGTTCACCCGAAGGCGGCGGTCTTCAGGTGACCGTGACCCTGCCTCTAATCCTTGATTGACCTGAAGTAACGCAGCGCCCCAGGGTGCAGCGGCAGTGGAGCGGTCTCGATGGCGGGATGGACGTCGATCGACAACGCCGCCCCGGCCGCCTTGACCAGCTGATCCCGCGCGTCGAACAGCCCGCGCACCAGCGCCTCGGCGACGTCGTCGCGCATCGACGTGGGCACCACCAGGAAGTTCGGCAGCACGAGCGTCGTCACCGGCGACGGCAGGTTGTAGGCGGTCACCGGGATGGTCGCCGTCCGGTACACCGGGCTGGTGGCCCGCAGCGCGTCCGCGAGATCGGTGATGTCGAGCAGCCGAAGGCCGACCGTGTGCACCTTCTCGGTGATCGACGGCGTCGGCAGGCCACCCGACCAGATGACGGCGTCGATCTGCCGGTTCTCCAGCGCGGGCAGCGCCTCGGGAAGGCCCAGGTTGCGCCGGTCGATCGCGCCGGTCAGCCCGGCCGCCTTCAGCAGCTGCTTCGAGAGGAACTCGACCCCCGAGTCCGGCGAGCCGATCGCGACCTTGTGGCCGCGCAACTGCGCGAACGACTTGATCGACGAGTCGGCCCGCACGATGACGTGCAGGTAGTCGTCGTGCACGCGGGCCAGCGCGGCCAGCCCGGCGGTGTCGTCGGCGGCCACGTCGGCCGCCACGAACGCGACGTCGGCCTTCCCCGCCCGCACCCGTCCGACGTTGTCGGGCGAGCCCTGGGTCTCCTGGATCACGGGCCGCTCGGTGTCCAGTTGCGCGGCCCACGCGTCGGCCAGCGCCTCGGCCAGTTTGTCGTAGACGCCCCCGTTGAGACCCGCCGCGATCCGCACCTTCGTCCCGGACAGATCCGGCCCGCACCCGGCGACCAGGGCACAGACCACGGCGATCACCGCCGCCAGCACCCCTGGTCTCCTCATGAGGGTCGATCGTGCCATGGAACCCCGCCCGCGTACCCTCGAAGGCGAGATGAGCGCGCGCACTTACCAGATCCGCACCTTCGGCTGCCAGATGAACGTGCATGACTCCGAACGTCTTGCCGGGCAGCTCGAGGACGCCGGCTACGTCCCGGGTGACGGCGAGGCCACACCCGACCTGATCGTGTTCAACACCTGCGCGGTGCGGGAGAACGCGGACAACAAGCTGTACGGCACCCTCGGCCATCTGCGCCCGCAGAAGACCGCGAAGCCGGACATGCAGATCGCCGTCGGCGGCTGCCTCGCGCAGAAGGACCGCGGCGAGATCGTCAAGCGCGCGCCCTGGGTGGACGTCGTCTTCGGCACGCACAACATCGGTTCGCTGCCGACGCTGCTGGAGCGCGCGCGGCACAACGCCGAGGCCGAGGTCGAGATCCTCGAATCGCTCGAGACCTTCCCCTCGACGCTCCCGGCGAAGCGCGACTCGGCGTACGCGGGCTGGGTGTCGATTTCGGTCGGCTGCAACAACACCTGCACCTTCTGCATCGTCCCGGCGCTGCGCGGCAAGGAACGCGACCGCCGTCCCGGCGAGATCCTGGCCGAGGTCGAGGCGCTCGTCGCCGAAGGCGTGCTGGAAGTGACCTTGCTCGGCCAGAACGTGAACTCCTACGGCGTCGAATTCGGCGACCGGCTCGCGTTCGGGAAGCTGCTGCGCGCCTGCGGTTCGGTGGACGGGCTGGAGCGCGTCCGGTTCACCTCGCCGCATCCGGCGGCGTTCACCGAGGACGTCATCGACGCGATGGCCGAGACCCCGAACGTGTGCCACCAGCTGCACATGCCGCTGCAGTCCGGTTCGGACCGGGTGCTGCGCGAGATGAAGCGGTCGTACCGGTCGGCGCGCTACCTCAAGCTCCTCGACCGCGTGCGCGAGTCCATGCCCGACGCCGCGATCACCACCGACATCATCGTCGGCTTCCCCGGCGAGACCGAGGAAGACTTCCAGGCGACGCTCGACGTCGTCGCGCAGGCGCGCTTCTCCAGCGCGTTCACCTTCCAGTACTCGATCCGGCCGGGCACGCCCGCCGCCGAGATGGACGGGCAGCTGCCGAAGGAGGTCGTGCAGGAGCGCTACGAGCGGCTCGTGAAACTGCAGAACGACATCTCCTGGGACGAGAACAAGAAGATCGTCGGACGGCGGGTCGAGCTGCTGGTGGCCTCCGGCGAGGGCCGCAAGGACACCGAGACGCAGCGGATGAGCGGCCGCGCCCGTGACGGCAGGCTCGTCCACTTCACGCCGACGGGGCCGCTGGTGGACCGCTCGGTGCGGCCCGGCGACGTCGTCGAGACCGTGGTGACCTACGGCGCGCCGCACCACCTCGTCGCCGACGGCGACCTGCTTTCGCACCGCCGCACCAAGGCGGGCGACAACTCCGAGGCCGGGCTGCGGCCGAAGACCAACGGCGTGACGCTGGGCCTGCCGGGCTTCGGCGCCCCGGCCGTCACGCCGGAACCGGTGAGCGGGTGTGCACTGTGACCGAACCGAAGATCGACGAACTCGCCGCCGAGATCGACGAGGTCGGTGAGCGCGCGGCCAAGACGATCGAGCTGGGCAGGCGCGGATTCACCATCGCCGTGCTGGTGTTCGTGCTGCTGATCGCCCAGCTGCTGCCCTGGGTCGGCGAGCACGCCGGCTGGGAGGTGCTGCTCGGCCGGGGCGGCGGGATCCCGCAGCTGTTCGCCGCGACCTCCACCGGGATCGGGGTGTTCGTCGGCGCCGTCACGCTGGTGACCCGGCGCTGGTGGCTGGCCTGGGTCTGCGCCGCGGGCGGCTGGTTCGCCTCCGTCGACGGGATGCTCGCGATCTGGTCACAGCAGTCCTCGAACGCGACCGGCGCGGCCGGTGGCGGTCCGGGCTTCGGGTTGATCGTCGCCTGGATCGCCACCGTCGCGCTGGCCGTCTACTGGATGCGTGCGGCCTTCTCCCGCAGCTAGCCGACCCGCAAGGTGAGGTTGCTGGACGTGTACGCGCTCGCGTAGAGCGTCGTTTCGGGGTGGTAGGCCCTCAGCGTGACCACCGCGCTGAAGGAGAAGCTCAGCTTCAGGGAGAACGTCGAGTTCGGACGGCAGGTGGTGTCGGCGATGTTCACCCACACGCTGCCCTGAAGCTGCTGCACGATGATCGCTTCGAGGCTGTCCGTGCCGTCGGCGCCTTCCGCGGCCTGCAGCGTCCCTTTGAGTGTGACCTTTTCGTTGACCTTGACCTGCTTCTTGCTGAGCGAGGCGTCGAGTTTGACCTTCTTCTTGCCCGCTTCGGCGGAGATCGGGGCCGGTGCCGGGGCGGCCGTCGCCGACGCGGCCGGGGCGAGCCCGGCCACCAGAGCACAACTGATCGCCAGGGCGGCGAACGCCCGGCGTACTGGGGGAATCAGTGTCTGGTTCATGATCGAAGTCGACCACGGTTGAGCGCGGAGAGCGCTCGAATACGCACGAAGGTGCTAGCCATCCCTCCACAGTGGAGTGACGCGTGAGTCGTCCCCCCGAACGCCATGAAAGGTCCTTTCCTTGCAAATTTTGCAAGGAAAGGACCTTTCATGGCACTACAGAACGCCGAAGACCTACCGGTCCGCGATGGCCGCTTCCGCCGCCTCGAGCCACTCACGCCACTGCGCGGCCTGCTCGTCCGCCTTCTTCGCACGCCGCTCGTCGCCCGCCGCACGGGCCTTGGCCGCCTGCGACTCGAACTGTTCGACCCGCTCGCGGAACTGCGCCGCCCTGGCCTGAGCCTCGGGGTCGGTCCGTCGCCACTTGCTGTCCTCGGCCGACTTGATCGCGTCCTGCACGGCCTTCAGGCGCCCGTCCAGCTCGCGGATGCGCTCGCGCGGGACCTTGCCGATCTCGTCCCACTGGTCCTGGATGCGGCGCATGTGCTGCTTCGCCGCGTCCAGGTTCGCCGCGGGGTCGATCTTCTCGGCCTCGACGAGGAGTTCTTCCTTCTGCTGCGCGTTGGTCGCGAATTCGGCGTCCCGCTCGGAGAACACCGCGGACCGCCGGGCGAAGAACTTGTCCTGCGCGGCGCGGAACCGCTGCCAGAGCGCTTCGTCGCTGTCCTTGGGGGCGCGGCCGGCGGCCTTCCACTCGGTCATCAGGTCCTTGTAGCGACCCGCCGTCTCGCCCCAGTCCGACGACTCCGAGAGCGATTCCGCCTCGGCGATCAGCTCTTCCTTGCGGTGCTTGGCACCCGCGCGCTGCTTGTCGAGCTCGGCGAAATGCGAGCCTCGGCGGCGGTTGAACGCCTCACGGGCCTTGGAGAACCGCTTCCACAGCTCGTCGTCGGTCTTGCGGTCGACGCCCTTGACGGTCTTCCACTCGTCCAGGATCGCGCGCAGCCGGTCTCCGGCGGCCTTCCACTGCGTCGACTCGGCGGCGAGTTTCTCGGCCTCGTCGGCGAGGGCCTGCTTGCGGACGACGGCGGCCGCGCGGGCCTCCTCACGCTCTTGCTTGGCCGAGGCCAGCGCCTTCTCGGCGTGGGCGATGACCTGTTCGATGCGGCCGCTCAGCGCGGCGATGTCGCCGACGACGGCGGCTTCGGCGAGGCCGTCACGCAGCTGCGTGGCCGTCGCCAGCGCGTGCTTCGGGTCGCCCGCGCCGGACTCCAGCCGGGTCTCCAGCAGCTCGACCTCGGTGCGCAGGTCGTCGAAGCGGCGCGCGTAGTGGAGCAGACCCTCGTCCGGGCTCCCGGCCTGCCAGACACCGACCGCGCGTTCGCCGTCGGGTGTGGTGACGTAGACCGTTCCTTCTTCGTCGACCCTGCCCCAAGCGGACGGGCTGGGCTCGGCGGGCGGCACGGGGGGTGCGGGATGCCCGCCACCGAGCGCGTGCGGTACCGGGTGCGGTGCCGGGGTACCGGTGGACGTGTTCTCCTGGGCCATCGCAGGCTCCTTATCGCCTGTACGCCCGCTGGCGCGGGCGCCCCGCCTAGCGACGGGGCCGGGTAATGCGTTGCCGTCTTGCTTCCGGGGCATCAGCCCCTTGCGGCATTCAAGCAGCTCAGCGTCCACCGTGGAACCGGATGAACCACCAGAGGGCAGTGATCCTACTTCCGGAGGACCCTCCGTGTCGGTCGGTTGCGGGTCGTGGATGGCGGGGAAGGTAACGTCGGCGGCCGTGATCCGCCGTGTCGCCGTGCTCCCGCAACCCCCGCTGCTCATCCCCGAACTGGCCGCCGGAGCGGCAGACGAGTGCGCCGAGCTGCGCGAAGCCTGCCTCGCCGCGGCGAGGCGCCTGACCAGTGCCTCACCGGACTGGGTCGTCGTCGGCGCGGCCGCCGGTGCGCCCGAAGTGCCGGAACACGCGAGCGGCTCTTTCCGCGGTTTCGGCGTCGACCTCGGAGTCTCACTCAGCCGGGTGACGGCGCCCGAAACCGAGCTGCCGTTGCCCGCGCTCGTCGCCGGCTGGCTACGTGAACAGGCCGGCGCGTCCTCCGTCCGAGTCCATCTCGTGGAGCCCGCCACCCCCTCCGACCAGTGCGGACAGTTCGCCCGCGCGGTGGGAGACCACCCCGCCGTGCTCATTCTCGGCGACGGTTCGAGCAGGCACGGCCCCCGTTCCCCCGGCGGCGAGGACGCGCGCGCGGAAGGGTTCGACGCCGGGATCCGCGACGCCCTGGCCAAGGCCGACACGGGAGCGCTGGCCGCGCTCGACCCCGCACTGGCCGCCGAGCTCGGGGCCGGCGGCCGCGCGCCCTGGCAGGTCCTCGCCGGTCTGGCGGACGGCGACTGGACCGCCGAGGTCCTCTACTCGGCCGCGCCGTTCGGCGTGGGCTACCACGTCGCGGTCTGGGACCACGCGTGATCCGGCCGGTCGCGGTCGTCGGACCCACGGCGACCGGGAAGACCGCACTGGCGGTCGAACTCGCCCTCACCCTCGGGGGTGAGGTCGTCAACGCCGACGCGCTGCAGCTCTACCGCGGGATGGACATCGGGACGGCCAAGGCGACCGTCGAGGAGCGGCGCGGCGTGCCGCATCACCTGCTCGACGTCCTCGACGTCACCGAGACGGCGTCCGTCGCCGCCTATCAGCGCGATGCGCGTCAGCGCGTCGAAGAACTCCTCGATGCCGGCCGCGTGCCGATCCTCACCGGCGGGTCGGGCCTCTACGTCCAAGCCGTGCTCGACGACCTCAAATTCCCGGGCACCGATCCGGATGTGCGCGCCCGGCTGACCGCCGAGACCGACGAAATCGGCGTCCCCGCGATGCACGCCCGGCTCGCGGAACTGGACCCCGTCGCCGCCACGGCCATCCTGCCGACCAACAGCCGCCGGATCGTGCGCGCGCTGGAGGTCATCGAGATCACCGGCGAACCGTTCTCGGCGAACCTGCCGAAACCGGGGCCCGCGCGCTACGACACGGTTTTGATCGGCATCGACCGCGAACCGGCGGAACTCGACGCCCGCGTCGACCGCCGCGTGGAGCTCATGTTCGAAGCCGGGCTCGTCGACGAGGTCCGGACGTTGCTGGGCCAAGGACTCCGTGACGGGCTCACCGCATCGAGGGCGTTGGGCTACCAACAAGTGATCGCCGCGCTCGACGGCGACGGTGACTTCGCGGCCGCGTCGGCGGCCACCGCACAGGCCACCCGGAGGTTCGTGCGGAGGCAACGTTCCTGGTTCCGGCGGGACAAGCGCATCCAGTGGTTCGACGGCGGTTCGGAGCGGCTGGCCGAGCGCGTCCTCGAAGCGGTGGCCCAGTAATCTTGGCGCCATGGGCGGCATCGAATTCCTCAAGGGACACGGCACACAGAACGATTTCGTGCTGCTTCCCGACCCCGACGGCCGCCTCGATCTGACCGAAGCGCGGGTGGCCGCGTTGTGCGACCGTCAGCGCGGTCTCGGCGCCGATGGTGTGCTCCGGATCGTGCGGTCGGCCGCACTGGGTGCCGAGTCCGGCGGCGAATGGTTCATGGACTACCGCAACGCCGACGGGTCCATCGCGGAGATGTGCGGCAACGGCGTCCGGGTCTTCGTCCGCCACCTCGTCGATTCCGGGCTGGTGCCCGAACGCGACTTCGTCATCGGCACCCGTGCCGGAGACCGTCCGGTGCGGATGCACGCCGACGGCTCGGTGACCGTGCAGATGGGTCCGGCGACGATCACCGGCACGTCGGTCACCGTGGTCGCGGGCAAGCCGTTCTCCGGGGTCGCGGTGAACGTCGGCAACCCGCACCTGGTGTCGGTCGTCGACGACGACGTCGACGTGCTCGACCTGCGCGACCAGCCCGACTTCGACTCCGACGTGTTCCCCGACGGCGTGAACCTCGAGTTCATCAACCTGCTGGGCGAGGGCGTGCTGAAGATGCGTGTCCACGAACGCGGCGTCGGCGAGACGCGGTCCTGCGGCACCGGCACGGTCGCCGCGGTCGCCGCGGCCCTGCACCTCGCGGGCACCGACACCGGTGAGGCGACCGTCGACATCCCCGGCGGCCGCGTGGTGGTGGAGGTCCGTCGCGGCGGGTCCACGCTGACCGGCCCGGCGGAGATCGTCGCCCGAGGGGAACTCGACGAAACCTGGTGGGCCGGGCTCGGTTAGCCGACCGCGATCGGCTCCTTCGGAAGGTCGCGAAGCTTCCGGATCGGCGAGAAGACCACCCACAGCAGCGCGGCCGTCTCGCCGACCGCGACGAACCACAGCGTCCCCCGGATCCCGATCGCCTCGCCCAATACGCCGCCGATCAGCCCTCCCAACGGCAACATCCCCCACACCACGAAACGCACGCTGGCGTTCATCCGGCCGAGCAGCCGGTCCGGGCAGACGGCCTGCCGATACGAGACCTGCGCGACGTTGTAGACGATGATCCCGAACCCCGCGATCGCCAGCGCCGCGGGGAACAGCACGATCCGCCAGCCCGGCGCGGCGAGCGGGAGCAGCAGCTGAAACGGCCACGTCAGCAGCGGGACGAACCAGATCGACCGTGCCTGTCCGATCCGCCGGGTGATCCGCCCGGCGAGGATCGCCCCGATGATCCCGCCCACGCCACCGGTCGCCAGTACGACGCCGACGACCGCGGGTGACAGGCCCAGCTCCCGGTGCAGGAACAGGATCTCCACCGCGGTGAAGGCGCCGTTGAACAGGTTCGCGGTCGCGGTGCAGGCGACGATGGAGCGCAAAGCCGCGTCGGTGAACACGAATCGCAGTCCTTCGACGATCTGAGGGAGCAGCTTCGCGTCCTCGTGGTGTTCGGGAATCTCCTCGACGGTGCGGATCCGCAGCAGGCACAGCGCCGAGGTCAGGAAGCCCATGCCGGTCATCAGCACGGCGTTGGCGGCGCCCGCCAGCTGCACGAGCCCGCCGCCGATGCCCGGCCCGGTCAGGAACGCGACCGACTGACTCGCCTGGAGCTTCGCGTTGCCTTCGAGGAGGTGCTCGCGGCCGACCAGCGACGGCAGATACGACTGGTAGGCGACGTCGAAGAACACCGTCGCGACGCCGACGAGCGTGGCGACGATGACCAGCTGCGTCAGCGACAGGATCCCCGCCCACCACGCCAGCGGAATGCTGAAGAGCAGCGCGGCGCGCACGACGTCGGCCCGCAGCATCAAGACCCGGCGTCGCATCCGGTCGACCCACACCCCGGCGGGCAGCCCGATGATCAGGAACGCGATGGTCTCGGCCGCGGTCAGCAGCCCCATCTCGAATGGGGTCGCGGCCAGCACGGTGGCCGCGAGCAGGGGAATCACGGTGTGGCCGGCGAAGGCACCCACCTGGCTGGCCGTGTCACCCGCCCAGAGCCGCCGGAAGTCCGCGTGGAAGAAGAGGGAGTCTCTGCGCACGACGCCACCTTGGCGCGAGTGATTGGAAACTGTCAATCACTTTCGGCTTTAGGCTGTCCTGGTGCCCACTCCACGACGCGCCGCCACCGAGGCCGAGATCGCCGCGATGGCCTCCGGAATAAGGCTGCGCATCATCCGGTTGACCTATTCCGAGGCGCTGACCAACAAGGAGCTCGCCGAACGGCTCGATCGCGACCCGGCGACGACGCTGCACCACGTGCGCAAACTCGTCGACACGGGGTTCCTCGAAGCGCTCCCGCCGCGACGCGGCACGCGCGGTGCGAAAGAAATTCCGTATCGCTCGACCGGGTTGTCGTGGCATCTTGATTCCCGCGACAGGGGGATCGATCAGGCGATCTTCGAGGCATATCTGGCCGAGATCGCCGATGTGGGATTCGACGAGGTGCAGCAGACGCGCCTGGTCGTCCAGGTGCCCGACGAGCAGATCACCGAGTTCGAAACGCGGCTGATGGAGCTCGTCGACGACTTCATGGCACGGCCGGTCGACCCGGAAGCGAAACGCACGGCCATCTACCTGTCGAAGTATCCCAGCAGGTAATGAATTCGGTCCCGCCGCCGAAACGTGGGACCATGGAGGCACGATGACGGAACTGACACACAACGATCTGAACGACATGGACCCTTCGACCGGCGAACTGGAGCTCGAGGACCGCGCCTCGCTCCGCCGGGTAGCGGGCCTGTCCACCGAACTCGCGGATGTCACCGAGGTCGAATACCGGCAGTTGCGCCTGGAGCGCGTCGTTCTGGTCGGTGTGTGGACCGAGGGCAGCGCCCTCCAGTCCGAGGCCTCGCTCGCCGAACTCGCCCGGCTCGCCGAAACGGCGGGCTCCGAGGTGCTGGAAGGCCTGGTGCAGCGGCGGATCCGCCCGGATCCCGCCACCTACATCGGCTCGGGCAAGGTCAAGGAACTGCGCGGGATCGTGGCGGCCACCGGGGCCGACACGGTGATCTGCGACGGTGAGCTCTCGCCCGGCCAGCTGCGCCAGCTGGAGGAGAAGGTCAAGGTGAAGGTCATCGACCGCACCGCCCTGATCCTCGACATCTTCGCGCAGCACGCCCGCTCCAAGGAGGGCAAGGCGCAGGTCGAGCTGGCCCAGCTGCAGTACCTGATCCCGCGGCTCCGCGGGTGGGGTGCGGCGCTGTCCCGGCAGGCCGGTGGCCGGGCGGGCGGCGCCAACGGTGGTGTGGGTCTGCGCGGTCCCGGTGAGACGAAGCTCGAAACCGACCGCCGCCGGATCAACAAGCGCGTGGCCAAGCTGCGCCGCGAGATCGCCGCGATGGACACCATCCGCGAGACCAAACGCGGTCGCCGGGTGGCCAACGAGGTGCCGAGCGTCGCGATCGTCGGCTACACCAACGCCGGCAAGTCGAGCCTGCTCAACGCGCTGACCGGCGCCGGGGTGCTGGTCGAGGACGCGCTGTTCGCCACGCTGGATCCGACGACCCGGCGGGCGCAGACGCCCGACGGCCGCACCTACACGCTGACCGACACCGTCGGTTTCGTCCGGCACCTGCCGCACCAGCTGGTGGACGCGTTCCGGTCGACGCTGGAGGAGGCGGCGAGCGCCGACCTGCTCGTGCACGTCGTCGATGGTTCCGACCCGACGCCGGAAGAGCAGGTCAACGCGGTGCGCGAAGTGCTCGCCGAGATCACGAAGCGCCGTTCCGAGCCGCTCCCGCCGGAGCTGCTGGTGATCAACAAGGCCGACGCCGCCGACGAGGTGTCGCTGGCCCGGTTGCGGCACCAGATGGCCGGTTCGGTGCAGGTGTCGGCGCGGACCGGTACCGGCATCACCGAGCTGGCCGAGGTGATCGCGGAGCGGCTGCCGAGGCCGGAGGTCGTGGTCGAGGTGCTGATCCCGTACTCGCGGGGCGAACTCGTCTCCCGCGCCCACGCCGACGGTGAGGTGCTGGAGGAAGAGCACGTCGAGACCGGTACCCGGCTGGTCGTCCGCGGCAGGCCCGAGCTGGCCGCGGCGCTGAGCGACTTCCAGACGAACGGTTCGGCTCTGTAGGCAAGTACGTGAAGGCCCCCTTCATCGCGCTGGACGCGATGAAGGGGGCCTTCACGTACCCAGGCGTTGGGGCACCGTGGCCGGTCACTGGAAGTGGCCTTCGCGACATTCCGCCCCATCTCGGCGTCCGCACCGAACTGCGCGCCGTCCCGCACGTCTCCGTAGTGTGGGGCTTCAGGGGTTCCACGGTACGGAGGTGGATGTGCGGGGGATTGTCGCGGCGGCGGTCATGCTGGCGGCGTTCATCGGCGGGACGGCTCCCGCCTTGGCGCAGGAGGTCCCGGCGCCGCAGCCGGTGTGCAAGAACGGCGACTCCCGGCTCAGCGAGCTCTCCGGTCTGGTTTCCGACGGCGAGCACCTGTACGCCCTCAACGACGGCGGGACCAAGACGCAGGTCTTCGTGCTCGGCCGCGACTGCAAGGTCCAGAAGGTCATTTCGGCGGCCACGGATCCGTACGACCCCGAAGACCTCGCCCGGACGGCGGACGGCACCTTCTGGCTTTCCGACACCGGCGACAACCGCAAGCGGCGGGACACGGTCGCGCTGATCTCGCTGACGCCGCAAGGCAAAGCGACGCTGCACCGGCTCACGTACCCCGACGGGCAGCACGACGTCGAGGCGCTGATCATGGACCGCTCCGGTGCGCCGTACCTGATCACGAAAGACGTCTTCGGCGACGCGAAGGTGTACCGGCCGACAGGGCCGCTCGCCAGTCCCGGGCCGACCCCGCTGGAGAGCGTGGGGTCACTGCAGATCAAGGAGACCTCGACCCCCGGCGGGCCCGTCGGGTCGATCGGTTCGATGACCGTCACCGGCGCGGCGTCGATGGCCGACGGCTCGGTGGTCGCGTTGCGCACCTACACCGACGCCTACCTCTACGCCGTCACCGACGGGGATCTCAAGAGCGCGCTGCAGCGCGAGCCCGTACGCGTGCCCCTGCCGAACGAGAAACAGGGCGAGGCGATCGCCTTCGACCCGGACGGGACGCTGCTGTCCGGCGGGGAGGGCGTCGGCGAGCAGATCCGGGCGGTGAAGGGCGCGGCCGCACTCGCGGTGGACGCGGCGAAATCCGAGGGCAGCACGTCGGGCGGGACCTCCGCGGCCGGTGGCACGGGCCAGGGGTCCGACTTCCCGTACGTGCAGGTCGGTATCGCCGCGGTCGTCGTGATCGGCGGCCTTCTCCTGGTCGGCAGGCTGCGCAAGCGGCGCGCTTGACCGAGAAGCGGAAGGGCTGCCGAAGCTGCCGAGCCTGACCCGGGTCGGCTGACCCGGGATCCCGGCGTGCTCCGGCTTGGGGCTACAGCCTGCGAAGAACGGCGACGACCTTGCCGAGGATCGTGGCGTCGTCACCCGGGATGGGCTCGTACGCCTCGTTGTGCGGCATCAGCCAGATGTGGCCGTCCTTGCGCTTGAACGTCTTGACCGTCGCTTCGCCGTCGATCATCGCCGCCACGATCTCGCCCGGGTCCGCCGTGGGCTGCTGGCGCACGACGACCCAGTCGCCATCGGTGATGGCGGCGTCGACCATCGAGTCACCGGTGACGCTGAGCAGGAACAGCTCACCCTCGCCGACGATCTCCCTCGGCAACGGGAAGACGTCTTCGATCGCCTGCTCCGCCAGCACCGGGCCACCGGCCGCGATCCGGCCGACGAGCGGTACGTACGCGGCCTTCGCGGCCGACTGCGGCTGCTCGACGTCGATGCCCATCGGGTTGTCGTCCGTCGTGGCGAGCACCCCCACCGCACGCGGGCGGTTCGGGTCGCGTCGCAGATAACCCTTGCGCTGCAGGGCCTGCAACTGGTGCGACACCGACGAAGTGGAGGTCAGCCCGACCGCCTCGCCGATCTCACGCACACTCGGCGGGTAGCCGAACCGGCTCACCCACAGTTTGATCACGTCGAGCACCTGCTGCTGCCGCACGGTCAGGGTCTCGTCCACCTCGTAGACCTCGGGCAAGGCGCGCACCTTGCCCGAGCCCCTAGGCGCGTTCCCCGCCTTGCTCTCCTTAGCCACCGTCTCGCTCCTTCATCTCCTGCGTCGCCTCCCAGTACGTCCGGTCGCCCGGACCGACTTCGCGTGTCTTCGCCGGTGGTGGACGATCTTCCCCGCCCACGGCACCGGCGGCGTCCGCGCAGCAGACGCCCTGGTCAACGACGTTAGCCCGCCGGGACGACGATTTCAAACATCTGTTCGATGGACACGCCGTGTCGCTCGATTTTTGTCGGTGGGAGGTGGTACACATTCGCACGGGCGTTCGATAGAACGCGTGTTCGATCTTGATGCCGGGTCCCGGCCCGGCGGCGAGTGCAGCAGGACTGCGAGGAGGTTCCGATGTCGATTCTGGCCGATCGAGGACTGGTGCGGCCCAGTTCCCCCGGGCCCGTTCCGGCAGGGGCGACCAGGCCCGTGCGGGTGGTGCGGGGCAGGCGTGCCGAGCCACTGCGTCCGCCGACCAGGGCGCGGGTCGTGGCGGGCCGCCGCCCCGGCGTCGCCACCGTCGCCCCGGCGTGCCCGGCGCCGCGGCGGCTCCCGCTCAGGTGGCCCTCGCTCGCCGGGATGGCCTTGCTCGTCGCCGGGGTCGTCACCGGATTGGGTCTGTTCTTGGCCGGCGCTCCCGGCGCCGCGGTACCCGAACGGACCACCACGGTGTCCGTTTCCGCGGGCGAGACGCTGACGGATCTCGCGGCGCGATTCGCGCCAGGCAGTGACACGGGCGCGGTCGTCGCCAGGATCAAGGAGCTCAACTCCCTGGAAAACGCCGTCCTCGTGCCCGGGTTGCCGCTCACGGTCCCCGTCGCGGCCGAGGTCGCGGAAGGCGGGAGGTGATCCCGGAGGACGCTCTCACCCGTCGTGGGTGAGCTCCTCTTTCGTGTCTGATCGACCCGCCGGTTGCGCTTGCGTGCGTCCGACCAGCGATCTAGTCTCCACCGCTATATGTAGTAGTTACATGGCTGTAGTTGGTCCATAGCTTGGGGTAGACTCGGTACCAGTTGTCCACAGCTGGCCGGTGTTCACCCACCGGATGTCCACAGATCGATCCACATGTCGATCTTTCCCGTCGTTGCGTGGCGACGGGGGCGGGCGTCCACTCGGGACCGGCCGGCGCGGAGGGGAAGGTGATCGGCGGATGAGGTGCCCGTTCTGCCGGCATGCGGACTCTCGGGTCGTCGACTCCCGAGAGGTGGATGAGGGTCAGGCGATCCGGCGGAGGCGCTCCTGTGCCGCTTGCGGCCGGCGCTTCACCACCTCGGAGACGATGGTGCTCGCCGTCGTCAAACGATCCGGGGTCACCGAGCAGTTCAGCCGGGACAAGGTGGTCCGGGGGGTGCGCCGCGCCTGCCAGGGCAGGCCGGTCGACGACGACGCGTTGCAGCAGCTCGCGCAGCGGGTCGAGGAGTCGATCCGGTCGGCGGGGCTGGCGGAGATCCCGAGTCACGAGGTCGGCCTGGCGATCCTGGGCCCCCTGCGCGAACTCGACGGCGTCGCCTATCTCCGGTTCGCCAGTGTCTACCGCTCCTTCTCCTCGGTCGAGGACTTCGAGAAGGAGATCTCGGACCTCCGCGAGGCCATGGCTGCCACACCGGACGAGAGCGATCAAGACGCGAAAGACGGCTGATGCCGCCTCCCGCGTGGGAGTGAGGGAAAGACCCATGACCGAGACCGTGGGAACAGGCAACCCGGCCACAGCGCGGACGAACGGGAAGAAGAAGCAGGCGGGCGGGCTCACCGTGCGCCGTGTCTTCACCACCGAGGGCGTCCACCCGTACGACCAGGTCACCTGGGAGAACCGGGACGTCGTGATGACGAACTGGCGCGACGGCACGGTCAACTTCGAGCAACGCGGTGTCGAGTTCCCCGGCTTCTGGTCGGTCAACGCGACGAACATCGTCACGAGCAAGTACTTCCGCGGCGCCGTGGGCACGCCTCAGCGCGAGCAGAGCCTGAAGCAGCTGATCGACCGCGTCGTGCACTCCTACGTCAACGCCGGCCGCGAACACGGCTACTTCGCGAGCCCCACCGACGCCGAGGTCTTCGAGCACGAGCTGACCTGGATGCTGCTGCACCAGGTGTTCAGCTTCAACTCGCCGGTGTGGTTCAACGTCGGCACGACATCGAAGCAGCAGGTCAGCGCCTGCTTCATCCTCGCGGTCGACGACACCATGGAGTCGATCCTCAACTGGTACCGCGAAGAGGGCCTGATCTTCAAGGGCGGCTCCGGTGCCGGGCTGAACCTCTCCCGCATCCGGTCCTCGCGTGAGCTGCTGTCCTCCGGCGGCACCGCGTCCGGCCCGGTCTCCTTCATGCGCGGCGCCGACGCCTCCGCGGGCACCATCAAATCCGGTGGCGCCACCCGGCGCGCGGCGAAGATGGTCGTGCTCGACGTCGACCACCCGGACGTCGAGGAGTTCGTGCAGACCAAGGCCCGCGAAGAGGAGAAGATCAAGGTCCTCCGCGACGCCGGGTTCGACATGGACCTTTCCGGCTCGGACATCGCCTCCGTCCAATACCAGAACGCGAACAACTCGGTCCGTGTCTCCGACGAGTTCATGCAGGCCGTCGAGACCGAGGGCGACTTCGGCCTGCGGTCGCGGACCACCGGCGAGGTCATCGACCGGGTCGACGCCAAGAAGCTGTTCCGCACCATCGCGCAGGCCGCCTGGGAATGCGCCGATCCGGGGCTGCAGTACGACGACACGATCAACGACTGGCACACCTGCCCCGAATCGGGCCGGATCACCGCCTCCAACCCGTGTTCGGAGTACATGCACCTGGACAACTCCAGCTGCAACCTGGCCTCGCTGAACCTGCTCAAGTTCGCCACCGAGGACGGCGGTTTCGACGCGCCGCTGTTCGCGAAGGCCGTCGAGCTGGTCATCACCGCGATGGACATCTCGATCTGCTTCGCCGACTTCCCGACCGAGGCGATCGGCGACACCACGCGCAAGTTCCGTCAGCTGGGCATCGGGTACGCGAACCTCGGCGCGCTGCTGATGGCGCTCGGGCACGCGTACGACTCCGACGGTGGCCGCGCGCTCGCCGCCGCGATCACGTCGCTGATGACCGGCGTCTCGTACCGGCGTTCCGCGGAACTCGCCGCGGTCGTCGGGCCGTACGAGGGCTACGCGCGCAATGCCGAGGCGCACCAGCGGGTCATGCGCAAGCACGCCGCCGCCAACGAACTCGTGCGGACCTACCACTCGAACGACGCCGCGGTCCGCGCGCTCGCGACCCAGGAATGGAAGCACGGCATCGAGCTGGGCGAGAAGAGCGGCTGGCGTAACGCGCAGGCCTCCGTGCTCGCGCCCACCGGCACCATCGGCTTCATGATGGACTGCGACACGACCGGCATCGAGCCGGACTTCTCGCTGGTCAAGTTCAAGAAGCTGGTCGGCGGCGGCTCGATGCAGATCGTGAACCAGACGATCCCGCGCGCACTGGCCGCACTCGGCTACCAGGGCGAGCAGATCGAAGCGATCGTCGAGTACATCGCCCAGCACGGCCACGTCGTCGACGCCCCCGTCCTGCGCCAGGAGCACTACGAGGTGTTCGACTGCGCGGTGGGGGAGCGGTCCATCGCGCCGATGGGGCACGTCCGCATGATGGCCGCGGTGCAGCCGTTCCTGTCGGGCGCGATCTCCAAGACGGTCAACATGCCGGAGTCGGCGACCGTCGAAGAGGTCGAGGAGATCTACTTCCAGGGCTGGAAGTACGGCCTCAAGGCGCTCGCGATCTACCGCGACAACTGCAAGGTCGGCCAGCCGCTGTCCAGCGGCAAGAAGGAGAAGGCCGAGCCCGAGGCCGAAAAGGTCGTCGAATACCGGCCGGTCCGCAAGCGCCTGCCGAAGAAGCGCCCGAGCCAGACGGTGTCGTTCACCGTCGGCGGCGCCGAGGGCTACCTGCACGCCGGTTCGTACCCGGACGACGGCCTCGGCGAGATCTTCGTCAAGCTCGGCAAGCAGGGATCGACCCTCTCGGGCGTGATGGACGCGTTCTCGATGTCGATCTCCGTCGGCCTGCAGCACGGGATCCCGCTGGAGTTCTACGTTTCGAAGTTCTCCAACCTGCGCTTCGAGCCCGCCGGCATGACCGACGACCCGGACATCCGGATCGCCACCAGCGTCATGGACTACCTGTTCCGCAGGCTGGCGCTGGACTACCTGCCGTACGAGAAGCGTTCGCAGCTCGGCATCTTCACCGCCGACGAACGTTCGGCGCAGGTCGAGGCGAGCTACGGCGGCGCGCCCGCCGCGGAACCGGAGAACGTCGACATCGACGCCCTCCGGTCCACTGTGGACTCTTCGTCCGCGGAGCCCGCCAAGGTCGCGCACTCGACGGCGGAACTCGTGGAGCTGAACCTGGGCACGGCTTCTGACGCGCCGCTCTGCATGACCTGCGGCACGAAGATGCGGCCCGCCGGTTCTTGCTACGCCTGCGAAGGGTGCGGAGCGACCTCCGGCTGCAGCTAGGTCACAGCGAATGTCATGAAAGGGTCGTTCAGGGCGATATGTGTCCTGAACGGCCCTTTCATGACACTGGAGGCGAGTGCGTGACCAACGTCGATCCCTTCGGCACACTCAAGCAAGCGCTCTGGATCTGCGGCGGTCAATGGGCGGGCAAGTCCACCGTCTCCCGTCTGCTCGCCCGCCGCCACGGCATCACCGTCTACCACTACGACTTCCACGACGCCCGCGCCCATCAGGACCGGCGCATCGCCCACCGCGTCCGGAACGGTTCGCCCGCCGAGGATCCCGACCCCGACACCGTGTGGGTCGAGCCCACACCCGAACGGATGGCCGCCGACACGATCGCCGGGTTCCCGCTGCGGTTCGAATGGGCTCTGGACGATCTGCGCGCGCTGGTGTCCGGGCGCCCGATCCTCGCCGAGGGCTGGGGGTTACGCCCGGAACTGGTCGCGCCTCTCCTGGATTCACCCCGGCGGATGATCGTGCTGGTACCCACGGACGAGTTCCGTGAGCATCAGCTGCGGGTGCTGCCCCGTGCCGCCGCGATGGCGCAGCGGGTCAGTGATCCCGAGCGCGCGCAGCGCAACCGGGTCGCGCGAGACCGTCTTGTCGCCGAAGACGCCGTCCGGACCGCGAAGGGGCTCGGTATCCGCGTACTGGAAATCGATGGCTCAAGGGACGCCGAAGTGGTCGCGGACGTCGTCGGCGAACACTTCGGTCTCTACCTGGTCTGAGCGAGATCGAGGACGAAGGCCGCCACCGCCAGCGCGAGGAATCCACCGGGGAAGGCGATGTTGTAGAGGACGCGCGCCCGCAAATGGGTGATGACGGCGCCGAGGTAGAACAGCACGAGCCCGGCGGCCGCCGCGGTCCCGAGGTACGGCACCCCGAACAGGCCGAGCAGCAGCCCGGCCGCGCCCGCGGCCTTCAGCGAGGCCAGCGGCGGGATCCAGGACGGTGGGACGTCGACCTCGGCGGAGTTCTTGAGCACGAACGGGATCCGTGCGAAGTCGGCGGCGGCGATCCCGGCGTTGATCGCGATCGTCACGATGGTCACGATGAGATATGCGGTGAACATGCCCCCTGGACGAGGTCCTCGCCCGAAACGTGACAGCGGTCAGGATCGCCAGCGTTCGAGCACCGCGTCGATGGTCGGCCGGATGCGGTCGCGGGCGGCCTGGCGTGCCACGCCCGCCATGAGGAGGTCGTCGTACTCGGTGTCCAGATGCCGGATCGAGGCGACGACGGCGAGGAACACCGCTCGTTCGGCCAGTTCCCGTCCCGCGGCGGACCGGCCCACCCGGCCGCTGCCGCGCAGGCCCGCGTGTTCGGCGATGGCGCATGCCCGGTCCGGCGGGCAGCCGGGGAACATCTCGGTGATCGCGGTGTGGAACCGGGCGGTGAACTCGACGTCTTCGTGGGCGCGGCGTTCCCGATCGCGGCCGCGGCGCCGTTCCCGGATGTCCTCGTCGGCGAGGCATTGTTCCTCGGCGGCGCGCAATGCCGCTTCTTCGACCAGGATCCCTTGCCGCTCATGGCGTTTCCGGGGCCGGTTGAACTTGGTGACGACGGCGGAAAGCCGGCTCGCCTTCTTCGCCCGGCGGGTCAGGGTGGCGTCTCCGGAGGGCAGGAAGACCAGATGGCCGAGGTCGGCGCAGTCGAGGCAATGCGGCTTTTCGTTCTCCGCGAACCACAGGTCGCCGGTGCCGCCGCAGTCGGCGCACGTCCAATCCCGCAGTGCCACCGACACCATGAGGTCGGGTGCTTTCCGTTGCCTGGCTTCGACTTGCGCGCGTTTGGCTTCGGACAGCCCCGGCATGATCCAGTGCGTCCGGAACAGCGGTTCGAGACCGGCGAGCTCGCCGGAGGTCACCTGGAGGGCCGTCCGGTCCCGGGTCGCACCGACGTGCTCGATCTCCGACGCTTCGAGGTCATTGGCCGCGACCCAGCGTTGCAGGGCATCGAGAGCGAAGGCCAGCTTCTCCGGTGCCACCGACAGCGCCCCCGTCAGCACGGGGATCCGGCCGCGCTGCCAGGCGTCGACGATGTTCTCCGAGAGCCAGCCGATGCCGGTGAGGATGCCGAGCGCGGTCACCGACTTCTTTTTGGCCAGCAGCTTTTCCGCCGTCTCGACGACGCGTTGCTCCAGTTTCGCTTCACCCTGCATCGCCGGGAATCCTAGCGATCACGCGGTTTCGGTGCGGGCCCGGTACGCCCGGATCTTGGCGCGGTTGCCGCAGCGCTCCATCGAGCACCAGCGGCGGTTGCCCGATCGCGAGGTGTCGAAGAACAGCAGGTAGCAGTCGCTCGCGGAACACTCGCGGACGCGGCCGGAGCGTTCACCCGCGACCAGGCCGATGGCGTCGCGGGCGACGGCGCCGAGGAGTTGCTTCCCGGTGACGGGCGGCGCCCAGGCGAGCCGCCGCGTCTCCGGGTCGACGAGTGGCCTCGGGGTGGCTTCGGTCGCGCTGTTCAGCACGGCGAGGTCGCCGGCCGACGGAGTTTCGCCCCGGGCGAGGGCGGGTGCGACGCGGTAGAGCGTGTCCCGCAGTTCCTTGAGCGCGGTGAGCTCGGCGGGCCGGATCCGGACGTCGGTCAGGGGAGCGGTCAGCGCCAGCCGGGAGCCGGTGAACCAGTCGGCGAGGGCGGACGGCGTATGCGCGATCTCGTAGCGCTCGTACGGGCCGGGGCCACCGGTCAGCATCAGTTCGAGGCTGAGGCTGCCCGGGTCGAACCGGTACCGCTCGCCCTGGGCGTTGACGAGCACTCTTGTTCCCGGAGTCATGTAACCACTATAGTCGGTTTCAGAAACCAGGTAAGACGGTTACAGCGGAGGCGTGATGATCGGCAAGACGAAGGACGCGGGCTGGGAGATCGGCGTGTCCAAGACGGTGGCGTATCCGCTGGACGAGGTTTGGGAGTACCTCTCGGGTCCGGGCCTCGCGGCCTGGCTGGGTGACGTACGGCTGGAGCCGGAGAAGGGCGCGCCGTACGAGACGGCCGAGGGCACCGTCGGCGAGGTCCGCGGTTACCGCGAACGCGAGAAGATCCGCCTCACCTGGCGGCCGAAGGACTGGGACCACGAAAGCACGGTTCAGGTCGGCCTCCGTCCGGCCGGTCTGGGCAAGACGACCGTGGTCTTCCATCAGGAGCGGCTCACCGGCCCGGAAGAGCGCGCCGCGCAGCGCGAGCACTGGCAGGCCGTGATGAAGCTGGTCGTCGACGGTCTCGCCGGCTGATCAGGAGAGCGTTCGCCGGGCGAGCTCGGCCAGGGTGTCGGTGATCCGTTCGACGCTCAGGCCGAGCTCGCCTGTTTGGTGCAGGAACACCTCGACGGCGAGCGGTGCCAGCAGGACGTCGGCGAGCACGTCCGGATCCGGGGCACTCGCCTGCTCGGCGAGATGGCGGACATGGGTACGCCACAGCTGGTACGGCCCGGTCGTGAACCGCGAGTGCCCGACCTCGGTGCCGAGGACGAGATGCGCGTGCCGGGCGAGCAGCCCGATCATCGCCGTGTAGAACGCGGCCAGCCGCTCGGCGGGTGGCGCGCCGGGCCCCAGCGGGGGAGGGCCGGTGAGCAGCCGCTCCTGGAGCTCCCGTTCGTGCTCGTCCAGCAGGGCGACGGCGATCGCCGAGCGGTCCGGGTAGCGGCGGTACAACGTCGCGCGACCGACTCCGGCCGCCTTGGCGATGTCCTCCATGGTGACGTCGGCCGCCGGACGTGCGGCGAAGAGCTCTTCGGCCGCCTTCAGTATCTTCGCGCGGTTACGGGCGGCATCCGAGCGTTCCCGTCCCGGGCCGTTCGCGAGCAGATCTTCCGGCATGGTCCGCAGCCTAGGGAATATCCGGACGCGGCGTCCACTTGTACCCGGCGAAGCAAGTGGACGCCGTGTCCACTTCCTGGTCCGGGAGGCCCCGATGAGCCACCTTCTCCACCTCGACTCCAGTGCCCGCAGCGCGTCGTTCTCCCGCGAGCTGAGCGCTCGCTTCGCCGACGCCTGGCGCGCCGCGAACCCGGGGGCGGCCTACACCTACCGTGACGTGGCCGCCGACCCGGTGCCGCCGATCGGGCAGGCCTGGACCGAGATCTGCGACGCCCTCCTCCAGGCGGGGATCACGGATCCGGCCGGGTACGCCTCCGTGGTGAAGACGCCGGAACAGCGCGAGGCCTGGACTGTCGTCGAGCCGCTGCTGGCCGAACTGCTCGCCGCGGACGTCGTGCTGATCGGCGCGCCGATGTACAACTTCTCGATCCCCGCGACGCTCAAGCTGTGGATCGACCAGGTGACGTTCCCGAAGATGTCCTTGGCGGGCAAGGCTTTCGTGGTCGCGGGAGCGCGTGGCGGCACCTATCTGCCGGGCACGCCGCGCGAGCCGGTCGACCACCACGAGCGCTACCTGCGCGACTTCTTCGCCGGGCACTACGACGTCCGGGACGTCACGTTCCTGCACTCCGAACTGACGAACGCCCTGGTCGACCCGCGGCTGAGCCCGCGTGACCCCGACCGGATCGCGTCGCGGGAGCAGGCGCTCCTCGGCGCCGAAAAAGCCGGAAGGGAAGTCTGATGGGCTGGGGAATCCTGCTGCTGGCGGGAGCCGTCGAGGTCGCCTGGTCACAGAGCATCAAGCCGACGGAGAACTTCACCCGGTTCTGGCCGACCGTGCTGTGCTTCGTGCTCGGCGTCGCCGCGGTGTACCTGCTGTCGAAAGCGATGGACTCGATCCCGGTGGGGACCGCGTACGCCGTTTTCACCGGCATCGGGGCGATCGGCGCGATCGTGTTCGGCATCGTGATCCACAAGGACCCGGTCAGCCTCGGCCGGTTCGCCGCGATGGCGCTGATCGTGGGAGGGGTGGTGCTCGCCAAGGTGACCGAGTGAGCCCCGGATGTCATGAAAGGGTCGTTCAGGACACAAGATGTCCTGAACGACCCTTTCATGACACGTCAGGCGAGCTTCTCCCACAGGAATTCGAACATCAGCGCCCATTTGAACGCCAGCTGCTCGTTGTCGGCCGCCGCGCCGTGCCCGCCCTCGATGTTCTCGTGGTACCGCACGTCGTGCCCCTGCTCCACCATCCGCGCGACCATCTTGCGGGCGTGCGCGGGATGCACCCGGTCGTCCCGGGTGGAGGTGACGAACAGGACCGGCGGGTACTCACGGTCCGCGTGGACGTTCTGGTACGGCGAGTACTTCCCGATGAAGTCCCATTCCGCCGCGTCGTCGGGGTCGCCGTACTCGGCCATCCACGACGCGCCCGCGAGGAGCTTGTGATACCGCTTCATGTCCAGCAGCGGCACCTGGCTCACGATCGCGCCGAAGAGGTGCGGGTAGCGCGTCAGCATGACACCCATCAGCAGCCCGCCGTTGCTGCCGCCCTGGATCCCGAGCCGGGACGGCTCGCTGATCCCGCGCTCGACGAGGTCGGCGGCGACGGCCGAGAAATCCTCGTAGACCTTGTACCGCTTGGCTTTCGTCACCGACGTGTGCCAGTCCGGCCCGTATTCGCCGCCACCGCGGATGTTCGCGACGACGTAGGTGCCGCCCCGCGCGAGCCAGCCGCGGCCGATGACGCCGCTGTAGCCGGGGGTCAGTGAGACCTCGAAGCCGCCATAGCCGGTCAGCAGTGTCGGCCCGCCTTCGGCACCGGAGGGGCGTACGACGAAGTACGGGATCTTCGTGCCGTCTTCGGACGTCGCGAAGTACTGCGAGACCGTCATGCCTTCGCTGTCGAAGAACGACGGAGCGCGCTTGAGGACCTCGACGTCACCGCCGACGTGCCCGTAGCTCAGCGTCGACGGCTGGGTGTAGCCGCTGGAGTCGAGCAGGTATTCGTCGCTGACGTCGGGGTCGGTGCCGGTGATCTGCGCGGTGCCCAGTTCGGGGGCGCCGGCGAGCGGCTGGGAGGCCCAGCCATCGGACGGCGTGAGCACGCGCAGTTCCGTCCGGACGTCGGACAGCGTCGAGAGCAGCAGGTGGTTGTGCGTCCACACCCAGTACTCCAGCGACGTGTGCGCGTCCGGGGTAAAGAGGGTCGTGAAGGTGCGCTCGCCCGCCATGAACGCGTCGAAGCCTGAAGCGAGCAGGGTGCCGGAAGGATACGTCGTGCCTTCGACAGTCCAGTCCGAGCGAAGCCGGATCAGCAGCCACTCGCGGTGCGAGGACGTCTGGGAGTCTTCGGGGACCTCGATGCGGTCGAGACCGGCGGCCGTCCGGACATACCTTTCCGTGCGGTAGAAGTCGATCGACCGGTAGACGAAGTCGCGTTCCCAGCCCTCGGTCGGGTCGTGGTGCGCGGACACCGAGACGTCGTCCGGTTTGCCCTCGAAGACCACCGTCGCCTCTTCGAGCGGCGTGCCGCGGCGCCATTCCTTCGCCAGCCTCGGATAGCCCGAACTGGTCAGCGTCCCCGGACCGAAATCGGTGCCGATGTACACGCGGTCCTGGTCGATCCAGCCGATCCTGGTCTTGGCCTCGGGGACGAAGAACCCGTCGTCGACGAAACGGCGTTCGTCGAGGTCGTACTCGCGGACGACGGTCGCGTCGGCGCCCCCGCGCGACAGCTCGACCAGCGCGCGGTGATACCCCGGACGGAGGACGGCCGCGCCCTGCCACACCCAGTTCTCGCCGTCGGCCTCGGCCAGGGCGTCGACGTCGAGCAGCAGTTCCCACTCCGGCGTGTCGAGCCGGTACTGCTCCAGGGTGGTACGGCGCCACAGGCCGCGAGGGTTGGCCGAGTCCTGCCAGAAGTTGTACAGGTATTCGCCGCGGCGGCGGACGTACGGGATCCGGTCGTCGGCGTCGAGGACCTCGCGGACCTCGTCGCGGATCGCGGCGAACCGCTCACCGGTGGACAGTTCCGCCAGCGCCTCGGCGTTGCGGGCTCGCACCCAGTCCAGCGCTTCGTCGCCGGTCACGTCTTCCAACCACAGGTACGGGTCCTCGTCACTCATGCCCACAGTCTCGCCGGGTGCTCCGTCCCGGCGCCACCAGGTGTGGCATTCCGTATGCTGTGGGCTCGCACGTTTGGGGGACACCATGACCGGCACCGACGAGGTACCCAGACCGTTCGCGCCCTCGCCGTCTCGCCGGAACCCGGGGGCGGCCGTCGTCGGTCTGCTCATCGTCGCCGCGCTGACGACCACCGGCATGGCGATGGCGGGCGGACCGCGGCAGATCGACGGCCGGGCACTCCCGGCGTCCGGCGCGTACGCCTCCGAAGGGGCCAAAGTGCCCGCCGGGAACGCGAAACCCGCGCCCAAGGAGGTGCGGGAACTGGAGACGAACCCGCTGCTGGCGGAGGGAATCTCGCTCGGCGCCGTCACCTGCCGCCTGCCCGCGATCAGCCGTGAGCCCGCGAAACTGGAGACGTACTACAAGACCTTGGTGTCCTGTCTCGCCGAATCCTGGAAACCCGCCTTGGAGCAGGCGAACGAACCCACGCTGACGGCGACCGTTCAGGTGACGTTGCCCGAGACCAGCGCGTGCGGGAAGGCGCCGAGCGAGAACGAGGCCGTCGCCTACTACTGCGGCGGTGACACGACGATCTACGCGCCGACCGAGTGGATGCTGGGCGACGCGGGCCTCGAACGGTCTCGTCACCTCGCGACGATGGCCCACGAGTACGGGCACCACGTCCAGCGGTCCAGCGGGATCCTGTCGGCGGCCGCGGAGAAGATGTCGTCGCCGGGTGAGGACAGCCCGGCCGACAAGGAACTGGTCCGCCGCATCGAACTGCAGGCGAACTGTTTCGGCGCGCTCGCCCTCGCGGCCGCCGCCGGACGTGGCTCGATCAGCAAGTCGCTGGCGAACGCGGCCCTCGACGACTACGGCCGCGCCGACGACAGTGACACCCACGGCAGCCGTCGCAACCAGCTGAAATGGGCGAAGGCCGGGTTCTCCGGGAAGACGACGTCGGCGTGCAACACCTGGGCGGCGCCCGCCTCGGACGTCAAATGACCGACGAGGTGATGGCCGAGATCAACACCGGCCTCCAGTCGCACATCTCCGGCGACCGGGCAGGCGCGCGCGAGAAGTTCGCGGCGTTGTGGGCACGGATCGGCGAGGACGGCGACCCGCTGCACCGGTGCGCGCTCGCGCACTACATGGCCGACGTCCAGGACGATCCGGCCGACGAACTCGCCTGGGATCTCCGCGCGCTCGCCGCGGCCGATTCCCTCACCGACGAACGCGCCAAGGAGTACCACGCGACGCTCGCCGTGCGCGGGTTCTACCCCTCGCTGCACCTGAACCTCGCCGAGGACTACCGCAAACTCGGCGATCACGAGTCCGCGAAGAAGCACTGGGAACTCGGCCGGGGGACACTCGGCGCGCTCGGCGACGACCCTTACGGCCTCGGGATCATCGAGGCGTACCGCGCGCTCGCCGAACGGCTCGGTCTCGAACCGGACTCTCCGGACTTTCGCGCTCGGCGGTGAGGCCATAACCTGGAGTGACTCAGGTCACCCATCCGGGAGGAGCGCGTATGCGGATTTCCGATCTGTTGCGGAACAAGGGGGCGGCCGTCGCGACCGTCTCGCCGGAGACGAACGTAACCGAACTGCTCGAGAGACTGGCGGAGCACAACGTCGGCGCCTTGGTGGTGGTCGACCCCGAGGGCGGGATCGTCGGGATCGTCTCCGAACGGGACGTGGTGCGGCGGCTCAACGAGCGCGGACCCCAGCTGCTCGACGGATCGGTGTCCGCGATCATGACGAAGATGGTCGCGAGCTGCACCCCCGAGGACTCGGTGGACCAGCTGTCGGTCCTGATGACCGAACGCCGCATCCGGCACGTCCCGGTGGTGGTGGACGGGAGGCTCGCGGGGATCGTGAGCATCGGTGACGTCGTTAAGACCCGGATGGAGCAGCTGGAGAAGAGTCAGGAACAGCTGGAGGCGTACATCTCCCAGGGCTGACCCCGGTCCGCCAAGTGTCATGAAAGGGTCGTTCAGGACGAAAGATGTCTTGAACGACCCTTTCATGACATCCGGTGGCGGCTACTCGCGCCACCCCGACAGCTCGACCCCCTTTGCGACGTCCACCCGGTACCCGAGCGTCACAACGCCCTTCGCGCCCGAAGCGAGCGTCAGCCGCCAGGTGAACTCGCCCAGCTCGGTCCGCTCCACCGGCTCCGGCGTGGTGCGCACGTCCCGGACGGTGATCGCGTCGTCCCGGGAGACCGGCGCCTGGTCCAGCACGGTCACGACGGCTTCGCGCGGGCTGTGGTTGACGATCGTCGTGGTGTACGCGGCTTCCCGCTTGCGCACGCCGGACAGCGTCGCCTTGCTCGCCGTGCGGTGCGTGAGCTCGCGCTCGATCCGGATCCGGTCGTCCACGCCGAGGGCGAGTTCGAGTTCCTCGCCCGGCGCCCAGACGTCCAGCCGCGTGGTGCCGACGAACTCCGTCTCGTGGAACACCGACGCCTTCCCCGGCCGCAGCGTGTGCTCCGAAGTGTTGACCACGGTCGCCCGCAGGAACGCCTCCGGGGACACCGCCGGCGCGGTGATGTAACCCAGTTTCGCCGTCAGCTCCAGTTGCGCGAGCGTCGTGCGGTGGCCCTGCGCTCCCGACGGCACCGCCACCGGGCGGCCCGGCCGGTAGGTGACCGCGGTGGTGCCCTGTTCGACGGACGCGGTCCGCGCGGCCATCGGCGGGCCGGCGGGCGCCGGCATGCCCACCGACTCCGGCATCCCGCCGCCCGCGGGTGCCGCGCTGCCGTACGCCGCGCGCGCCATCAGCGGCTGGACCGGACGCACGCGGTCGAGGAACCAGGGTTCGAGTTCCGGTACCTCGACGGTGTTCGCCGGCCGCGCGGTCGAGAGGGCCAGTTCGCATTCCGGCCAATCCTCGCCGGTGTGCTGGGTGATCCGCCCGTACCAGGTCAGCGAGACGTCCTCGCCGCGGACACGCACGTCGTAGCCGGGTTCCCAGCTCGCGTTCGCGACCACATAGGACAGTTCGAGGCCGATCTCAGCCCCGTCCTCCCCGGGCTCCAGTTCGACCGTGACCGTCGCGCTGTCCACTTCGGACGCCCCTCGTTTCGCCTCGATCTCGCGGTCCAGGGCTTTGAGGTCGTCACGGAGCCGGGCGAGGCGGATGCCGAGTTCGCGGCGCTTGCCCAGCGCCTCGGCCAGTTGCGCGCCGAGCGCGTCGGTGACCTCGGCGACGCGGGGCGGTTCCGCCGTGCCCGCCGCGAGCGCCTTCGCGAAACTCTTGCCGCTGCGCGTCGCCAGGCTGGTCAGCAGGTCGACCTTCGCCGTCTCGGCGGAGACCGCGTCCGCGACCTCGTCGACCACCGCCTGATCGGCCTTGCGCTGTTCGGTCAGCGCGCGCAGTGAAGCGTCCGCCGGCGCGGGATGGCGCTCGACGGCGACGTCGACCCCGGCGATGACCGCCGGACCTGAACCGGTGACGCGGACCGAATCCGTGTCCAGGTTCCACGGCAGGCCCGCGAAGGCGAAACGCGTTTCCCCGTCGAGGGCCGCCGAAGCCCGCCTCGTGATCCGGGCGTGGTGCGGGTAGACGGTGACGGCGACGATCGGTGCTTCCAGGGTGCTCGGCATGCCTCCGACGTTAGTCTCTTGACACCCGTTCGGGTGGCCGGAAGCCTCAGCTTCGTCTTGCCCACCAGCCTTTTGGGGGTCTTGTGAGAGTCGCCAGGCTCGCCGCCCTGTTCACCGCCGTCCTGGTCCTTCCGGCGACGGCGCTGCCCGCCCAAGCCGACGCGCCGCCGGCGCCGGTCTTCAAGGACGGCCAAGCCCAGCCGGTGTTCGACCCGGCGGACGTCATCCGGGAAAACGTCTGGGTCACCGCGCCGGTCGACAGCGACCACGACGGCAAGGACGACCTCGTGCACGCGGAGGTCGTGCGGCCCCGCGCGACGCAGCAGGGCATGAAGGTCCCGGTCGTCTACCAGGCCAGCCCGTACTACGCGGGCGGCAACGACGTCGCGAACCACAACGTCGACGTGGAGTTGTACGTGCCCGGAGCGAAGCGCGCCCCGGCGGGTCCGCGGATCGCGACGAAGACCGTCGGCCCCAACGCGGCCCCGATCAGCTGGCGTTACCAGGACTACTTCACCGCCCGCGGGTTCGCCGTGGTGTACGGGGAATCGCTCGGCAGCGGTCAGTCCACCGGCTGCCCGAGCACCGGCGACGTCAACGAGACCATCGGCGCGAAGTCCATTGTGGACTGGCTGAACGGCCGCGCGACGGCGCGCGACGCGGCGGGCAAGGCCGCGGTCGCGGACTGGAGCACCGGCAAGACCGGCATGACGGGCGTCTCCTACAACGGCACGCTGCCCAACGCGGTGGCCAGCACCGGGGTCGAGGGGCTGGAGACGATCGTCCCGATCGCGGCGATCTCCAGCTGGTACGACTACTACCGCAACGACGGCGCCGTCGTCGCGGCCGGCGGATTCCAGGGCGAGGACGCGGACGTGCTCGCGGACTACGTCTACACGCGCCAGGACCGCGCCGTCTGCCGCCCGCTGATCGACCGGATCGGGGTGGACCAGGACCGGGTGACCGGTGACTACAGCCGCTTCTGGGACGTGCGGAACTACCGCAACGACGTGAACAAGGTGCGGGCCTCGGTGCTCGTGGTGCACGGCCTCGGCGACTGGAACGTCAAGACCGACCAGGGCACCCGCTGGTACGAAATGCTCAAGGCGCGCGGTGTCGAGCACAAGATCTGGCTGCACCAGGCCGGGCACGCCGATCCGTACAGCCTCCGCCGCGACGTCTGGCTCGCCACGCTGAACAAGTGGATGTCGCACTACCTCTACGGCATCGACAACGGCATCGAGCGCGAGCCGAAGGCCACCATCCAGCGCGAGGACAAGTCGTGGGTGGACGAGCCGGAGTGGCCGCTGCCCGGCACCCAGGACGTCAAGCTCTACCCGTGGCCCGGCGGTTCTTCGAAGGGCAAGCTCGACACGCGTAACCCCGTCCCGGGCAAGGCCGCCGTCGAGACGCTGGCGGACGACGCGAGCAAGACGATCGAACAACTGGCCGCCGCGCCTTCGTCGGGCAACCGGCTGCTGTACTCGACCACCGCGGCGAAGCAGCCGGTGCGGCTTTCCGGGACCGTGAAGACCGACCTGTCGCTGTCCTTCGACAAGCCGGCCGCGAACGTGACCGCCGTACTCCTCGACCGTGCCCCGGACGGGACGGCGAAGGTGATCACCCGGGGCTGGACCGACCCGCAGAACCGGCGCGACCCCGCCCGCACCGACCCGATCACCCCCGGGGAGAACTACAAGGTCGAGGTGGAACTGGTCGCGAAGGACTACCTGCTCGCGGCCGGGCACAAGATCGAGTTCCTGGTCGCCTCCAGCGACCACGACTACACGCTCCGCCCGAAGCCGGGCGCCGGTGTCTCGGTCGAGCTGAACCGCACTTCGCTGGTGCTACCGGTGGCGGGCGGCAAGCCCGCGCTGCGTGCCGCCTTCGGCTGAGCGAGGCCGCGCTTTCCGGATGCCACGTCCCCCTCGGGACGTGGCATCCGGCGTTTCGGATGGAAAACGCCGACCCGACCTCGGGCTTGTACGGAAAATGTATTTCCCCCGGCTTTGCTCCGTCCTGTCCGGCTTCCCCACCTGATGGAGGTCTCCATGTCCAGGTTGCGCCGTTTCGCAGTGCTCGCCGCGGCCGCCGTTCTCCCCGCGCTCGGCCTGACCCTCGCCGGTACGACGCAGGCGTCGGCCGCCCCGAACTTCCAGGTCCCCTTCAAATGCGGCGTCACGGTCACGGCGGCGACGTTCAGCGGGCACAGCCCGGCGAACTCGGTCGACTTCCAGAAGTCGGGGATCACCGGGATGGCGGTGCTCGCGTCGGCGGGCGGCACCGTCACCCGGGTCGCGAACGAAGGCAGCACGAGCTACGGGCGCTGGGTCGAGATCGACCACGGCGGCGGCTGGCGTACCCGGTACGCCCACCTTTCGACGCAGTCCGTCTCGGTCGGCCAGGCCGTCAGCCTCGGCAAGCAGATCGGCACGGCAGGCGCGACCGGCGGCGTCACCGGCCCCCACCTGCACTTCGAAGAGCGGCTCAACGGAGTGGTGCAGAAGGCGGTGCTGAACGGGGTCGCGGTGCCGTACTACGGCCACACCAACTTCACCAGCAAGAACTCGTGCAGCGGCAACCCCTACGAGGCCACCGAGGTGTGCGGCAGCGGCTTCTCCGTCGTCGACTCCCAGGGCCTCGCGAACGGTTCGGGGACCGCGTACCTGCTGTACAACTCCTCGACCAAGGCCAACTGCGTCACCACGCTGAAGGCCGTTTCGCTCGGCACCGCTTCGCCGGTTTCGGCGTTCCTCGAGGTGCAGGGCTCGGCTCGCGTGACCGACTCCGGCAGCTTCACCTACTACGCCGGACCGGTGAAGAAGACGGCCGCCGCGACCTGCGTCAAGTGGGGCGGTTCGGTCGGGTCGAACGCCTACGAGAGCCCGTTCGAACACTGCGGCTGATCCCGCGGGGCCGGGCACTGTAGACCACGCAGGCGACAGGATCGGCGTCCCGCGATCGGTCCCGCGGCGGTTGTCCACAACGGTCCCGGCTGTCCACAGATCTGTCCCGCCCCCACCCAGCGGCCCCATTCCCGCCGCAGGGTGGGGGCATGACCACTTCCACCCCGACCGGCAGGACCAAGGTCGATCTGACGGATCCGGCGGACCTGCTCGCCGCGATCCCGTACCTCCTCGGATTCCACCCCGAGGATTCCGTCGTCGTCTTCGGCCTGCGCGGCCCGGGACGGATGAAACAAGGCCTCGTCATGCGCGTGGACCTGCCGCCGCCCGGCCTGGAACAAGACCAGGCGCGTGACCTGGCGATCAGGCTCGCCGTGTCCGGGCACACCGGTGCCACCCTCGCGGTGGTCGGCGGCGGCACCGCGAACAAGGCGGGACGGCCACCGCGCCGCCGGTTCGTCCGGCGCCTGGAAGCCGCGCTGGCCGAGTACGAGATCTCGGTGACGCATTCGGTGTGGGCGCCCCGGATCGCCGCCGACGTACGCTGGGGCTGCTACCGGGAAAGAACCTGTGGCGGTCTCCTGCCGGATCCGCGGGACTCGGTGGCCGCCGCGGTCGTCACCGGTGCCGGGCACGTCACCCACGCGAGCCGGGACGAGGTCGAGCGGCTCTTCGACCCCGTCGAGCCGGAGACCCTCGCCAGACGGGCCGATCTCCTCACCAGGATGGCCGATCCGCCGTGGCGAGGGGCGGATCCCGTCCCGGCCGGAGTCGCCGAGGTGAACGCCGCCCTCACCCGTGCCGACGGCGGCGACCGGGCGATCACCGACGACCAGGCCGTCCGGCTGGCCTGGGCGCTTTCCCTGGTCGAGGTCCGCGGCGCTTGCCTGCTCACCGCCGTCCCCGCGGATTCGGCGCTCGCCCGCGCGGCGGAGGACCTCTGGCTCACCTTGGCCCGGGAGCTCCCGGCGCCCGAAGCGGCCGAGGCGCTCGTCCTGAAGGCGCACGCCGCCTATGTCCGAGGCGACCTGGCGACCGCCGGGATGGCCTTGGCCAGGGCCGGTGAGGCCGACCCCGGGCACGGGCTGGCGAAGCTGCTGAGCACGGCCCTCAACGCGATGGTGCCGCCGGACGACCTGATCGAGGTGATCCTGCGGCAGCAGGCCGAAGGACCACCGGAGATCCGGCTCAGAGCCTGATGGCGGAGGTGAGGTTTCGTCCGGGAAGTCGCCAGACGCGTGAACCCGCCCGGCCGAAGGCCCCGCGATCGCGGGGGCAGGGCGCCTTGTCCGCATCCGTGACGTGGATAACCAGGTCGCGCCCTGCCGACGTCGATAGCGGACGCGGGTTCACCAACAGGCACTCAGACGTTCCGGCGGGACCGGGTGAACGCCCACGCGTCGGCCACGATGCCGTCGAGGTCGGTGCGCTCGGGCTTCCAGCCGAGTTCGTCACCGGCCCGCTCACTGGAGGCCACGAGCACCGACGGGTCGCCCGCGCGGCGCGGCGCGACCGCGGCGGGGATCTCGTGACCGGTGGTCCGGCGGCACGCCTCGATCACCTCGAGCACCGAGAAACCGGTGCCGCTGCCGAGGTTGTAGATGCGGTGTTCGCCGTCGGCCGCGTGCCGCAGGGCCAGCAGATGCGCGTCGGCGAGGTCGACCACGTGGATGTAGTCGCGGATGGCGGTGCCGTCCGAGGTCGGGTAGTCGTCACCGAAGATCTGGATCCGCTCGCGGTCCCCGGTGGCGACCTGGAGCACGAGGGGGATCAGGTGGGTTTCGGTGGTGTGCCGCTCGCCGAAGGAGCCGTAGGCGCCGGCGACGTTGAAGTAGCGCAGGCTGACGGCGGCGATGCCGTGGGCGCGCGAGAACGACGTGATCGCGTGGTCGATCGCCAGCTTCGTCGCGCCGTAGGTGTTGGTCGGCTGGGTCGGCGCGGTCTCCGGGATGGGGGAGGACTCGGGTTCGCCGTAGGTGGCCGCGGTGGAGGAGAACACCAGCCGCTTCGTGCCGTGGTCGCGCATCGCTTCGAGGAGGCGGAGCGAGGTCAGGACGTTGCCTTCCCAGTACTTCGCCGGATCCGTCATCGATTCGCCGACCAGCGACTTGGCGGCGAAGTGGAGGACACCGTCGTAGCCGTCGCCGAGCAGGCGCCCGGCGACTTCGGCGGCGTCGCCCTCGACGAAGGTGGCGTCCGGGTGCACCGCGTCGGCGTGCCCGGTGGAGAGGTCGTCGACCACGGTGACGTCGTGCCCGGCCTCGATGAGGCGGGCCGCGCAGACACTGCCCACATAACCGGCTCCGCCCGTCACCATCAGCTTCAGGGTCTTGGTCGGTTCGTCGGTCACGTTCGCGCCTTTCTGCTGCGGATGCGGTCGCGGCCCAGTGTCCTCGCCCCCGGGCACGGTGCGCGCCCGGGGGTGGTGCGGCGGCTAAAGCCCGTCGCGGCCCGCGCCACGCGACGGCACGGCGGTGAACAGCCTGGGGTGGCGCAGATCCGCCGCTTCGTACGCGGCCTTCACCGCTCGGCCCACGGTGTCCACATCGGACTCCCGGACCAAGGCGATCGCCGATCCGCCGAAGCCGCCGCCGGTCATCCGCGCGCCGAGCGCCCCGGCTTCGCGGGCCGAATCGACGGCGAGGTCGAGCTCGCGGGTGGAGATCCGGTAGTCGTCGCGCATGCTCACGTGCGAGGCGTCCAGCTGAGGGCCGATCTCGGTGATCCGGCCCGCGCGCAACAGGTCCACGGTGTCGAGGACGCGCTGGTTCTCCGTCACCACGTGGCGCACCAGCGGCACGAGTTCGTCCGGCAGCTTGGCGAGCGCGGTGTCCAGCCCGTCGACGCCGATGTCCCTCAGCGCCTTCACCTCGAGCAGTTCCGCGGCGCGTTCACAACCCCTGCGGCGTTCGCCGTAGCCGCCCTCGGCGTGCGAATGCTTCGTGCGGCTGTCCATGATCAGGATCCGGACGCCGGATTCCTCCAGCGGGAACGGCACCTGCTCCATCTCGCCGGAGCGGACGTCGAGGAACAGCACGTTCGATTCCGTGCAGCACAGGGAAGCGGTCTGGTCGAGCAGGCCGGTCGGCGCTCCGACGAAGTCGTTCTCCGAACGCTGCACCCAGCGGGCCACCTCGTGCAGGGTCGGCGCACCCGCGCCGGTCCCCGGGGTGATACCCGCCAGCCCCAGGAGGGCGAGCGCGACCGCGCATTCGAGCGCGTGGGAGGAGGACAGGCCCGCCCCCGAGGGCACGTCCCCCGCGATCATCACGTCCGCGCCGCCGAGGCCCTGGTCCCGCAGGACCCACGCGACCCCGGCCGGGTACGCGGCCCACCCTTCGACCGAGCCGGGCCGCAGATCCGCGATGGTGAGCGGGCCGGATTCCTGCACCCGGCCGTCCGAGCCGAGGGTGGCCACGGTCAGCACGCCGTCCTCGCGCGGCGTCGCCGCGGCGGCGAGCCGGTGCGGGAGGGCGAAGGGCAGCACGAAACCGTCGTTGTAGTCGGTGTGCTCACCGATCAGGTTCACCCGGCCCGGTGCGGACCAGACGCCGGCCGGAGCCCGGCCGTGGAGGGCCTGGAAGGTCTCCGCGGCGTCGGACGCGGCGCTCACCTGGCTTGCGCCAGCACGGCGTGCAACGCCGAGACGGGCACCTGCGCGGTGCTGCTCCCGCCGGTGACCTCGATGGTCCCGCCGGGCGCCGTCTTGCCGACCTTCACCCGGCTGCCGGGCACGATGCCGACCGACTTGAGCTCCGTCATCAGCGTCTCGTCCAGCTGCACGTGCTCGGCGATGCGGCGGATCTCGACTTCGCCGCCACCCATGCGGGCGAACTCGTCGAGCCGCACGAGGTCGGCTTCGGCGGGCGGGGCGGGATCACCGTCGCCGAGCTTGTCCAGCCCCGGGATCGGGTTGCCGTAGGGCGACGTGGTGGGGTGGTCGAGCAGCTTCACCAGCTTGCGCTCGACGGCCTCGCTCATCACGTGTTCCCAGCGGCAGGCCTCGTTGTGGACGTGCTCCCATTCCAGGCCGATGACATCGACCAGGAGGCGCTCGGCCAGCCGGTGCTTGCGCATGACCGCGATGGCGAGTTCGCGACCGTGCTCGGTCAGCTGCAGGTGCCTGTCGTCCGCGACCACGACCAGTCCGTCGCGCTCCATCCTGGCGACGGTCTGGCTCACGGTCGGGCCGCTCTGCTGCAGCCGCTCCGCGATCCGGGCCCGCAGCGGGACGACACCTTCTTCTTCGAGCTCGTAGATGGTACGCAAGTACATCTCTGTGGTGTCGATGAGATCGTTCACGCTGTCCCCTTCGTCCGCGTTGCTCATCGTAGTCGCTGGCACCGACAGCGACGCAGGCGTGGGGAGAACAAGCACCGAGGCGGGAAAAGTCCCCCAAGCTGGGCATGGAGCCGTGCGTCACGGGAAGATGGGCCCATGCGCCCCATGATCACCACCAGCGAACTCGCCGAGCGGCTCTCCGGGCCGGAATCGGCACGCTCAGTAGTCCTCGACGTCCGCTGGCGGCTCGCCGGGCCGCCCGGCGCCGATTCCTACCGTGAGGCACATCTTCCGGGCGCGGTGTACGTCGATCTCGACACGGCGCTCGCCGGGGAACCGGGTGAGGGCGGCCGTCACCCGCTGCCCGAACCGGAGACGCTGCAGCGGCACCTGCGGGCGGCCGGGGTCCGCGCCGGTCACCCGGTGGTGGTCTACGACGACTCCGACGGTTCGGTCGCGGCCCGGGCGTGGTGGCTGCTGCGCTGGGCCGGGCACACCGAGGTCGCCGTGCTGGACGGCGGGTTCGCCGCGTGGGCCGGGGAAGAGCGCCCGCTCACCGACGAGGTCCCGTCACCCGAGGAGGGCGACATCGTCGTCGTGCCCGGCGGCATGCCGGTGCTCGACGCGGCCGGGGCCGCCACGCTCGCCAGGGACGGTCTGCTCTTCGACGCGCGGGCCCGGCCGAGGTACGCGGGGGAGACCGAGCCGATCGACCCGCGCGCCGGGCATATCCCCGGCGCGGTCAACGCGCCCTTCTCCGGGCACGTCGGTGAGGACGGCCGCTGGCGTGACGCCTCGGAGCTGGCCGAGCGGTTCGAGGGGCTCGGCGTGACCCCGGAGACACCGGTCGGTGTCTACTGTGGATCGGGCGTCACCGCCTCGTCCGTCGTGCTCGCGCTGGAGGTCGCCGGTCATCCGGAGCCCGCCGCGCTGTACGCGGGTTCGTGGTCGCACTGGTCCCGCGATCCGGAGCGCCCGGCGGCCACGGGGGATCTGCCCGGCTGACCCGCGGAACGGCGCACGAGCCGCTTCCGGGCACTAGAGTTCGGACCATGCGAGCACCGGCCGTCGTATGGGACTCCTCGCTGCTGGGTTACGACCTCGGCGGCGAGCATCCGTTCAATCCGGTGCGGCTCGAACTGACCATCCGGCTCGCCACCGAACTCGGCGTGCTCGACGGGGTCGAACTGCTGATCCCCGGCCCGGCGGGCGAGGACGAGTTGCGCCGCGTGCACCTCGGCGAGTACATCGAGGCCGTCCGGCAGGCGCCGATGACCGGTGCCGACTTCGCGCACGGGCTCGGTACCGAGGACAACCCGGTGTTCACCGGGATGCACGAGGCTTCCGCGCTGGTCGTCGGGTCGACGCTGCTGGCCGCGCGGAAGATCGCCGAGGGCGAGGCGACCAGGGCGGTGAACATCGCCGGCGGGCTGCACCACGCGATGCCGGGCAAGGCGTCGGGCTTCTGTGTCTACAACGACTGCTCGGTGGCGATCTCGTGGTTGCTGGACCACGGCTTCGAGCGCGTCGCGTACGTCGACACCGACGTCCATCACGGCGACGGCGTGCAGACGGCGTTCTACGACGACCCGCGGGTGCTGACCGTTTCCCTGCACCAGCACCCGTTCACGCTCTGGCCGGGCACGGGCTATTCGGCCGAGATCGGCAAGGGCGGGGCCGAGGGCACCTCGGTCAATCTGCCGCTGCCGCCCGGCACCCGTGACGGCGGCTGGCTGCGGGCGTTCGAGGCGGTGGTGCCGTCGCTGCTGGAGCAGTTCCGGCCGCAGATCCTCGTCACCCAATGCGGCGTCGACTCGCACGAGGAAGACCCGCTGGCGGACCTCTCGCTGTCGGTGGACGGCCATCGCGCGATCTACCGGCGGCTGCGCGAACTGGCCGAGACGCACACCGGCGGCCGCTGGCTGGCCGTGGGCGGCGGTGGCTACCAGCTGATCCGGGTGGTGCCGCGGTCCTGGACCCATCTGCTCGCCACCGTGCTCGACCGCGACGTCGACCCGGCGACGTCGCTGCCGCCGAACTGGGTCGCGTCGATCACCAGGGCGGCGCCGAAGGCCGAGATACCGCCCGGCATGTCCGACGACCGCGACACCGCCTTCGTCCCCTGGGGGGACGGAGAGGACGAGCCGGTCGACATCGCCATCCGCGACACCCGCCGCGCGATCTTCCCCCTGCACGGCCTCGATCCGGACGATCCGAGGGACTGAACATGGCCAGTGAGGACACCAAGCGCGACCCCTACGACTACCCGCGCGAGTGGGAGGCCGACGTCCTGCTCTCCGACGGCGGCACGGTGCACCTGCGCCCGGTGATCCCGAGCGACGCCGACGGGCTGGTCGCCTTCCACGGCCGGCTGTCCGAACGCACCCGGTACTTCCGGTACTTCGGCGCCTATCCGCGGATCCCGCAGCGCGACCTCGAACGGTTCTCCGTCGTCGACCACCACGACCGGGTCGCGTTCGTCGCGTTGCTGGGCGACGACATCGTCGCGGTCGGCCGGTACGAACGGCTCGACCAGGGACCGTCGGCCGAGGTCGCGTTCGTCGTCGACGACGCCCACCAGGGCCGCGGGCTCGGGTCGATCCTGCTGGAGCATCTGGCCGCGGCCGCCTCGGAATCCGGGTTGCGCCGCTTCGTCGCCGAGGTGCTCGCCGAGAACGCGGGCATGGTCCGGGTGTTCCGTGACGCGGGCTACCAGGTCAGCCGCGAGATCGAAGAAGGCGTGCTGCACCTGGAGTTCGACATCGACCCGACCGAGGAGTCGCTCGCGGTCGCCCGTTCCCGGGAGCAGGCCGCCGAGGCCCGCAGCGTGCACAACCTGCTGCATCCGAAGTCGGTCGCGGTGATCGGCGCGTCCACCGATCCGACGAAGATCGGCTACGTCGCCCTGACCAACCTGCTCAGCGCCGACTTCGCCGGCACGGTCTACCCGGTCAACCCGGAGCACAAATCCGTCCGCGGTGTCCGTGCCTATCCGTCCGTCGTGGACATCCCGGAAGACGTCGACCTCGCGCTGGTCGCCGTCCCCGCCGAGGCCGTCGAGTCCGTTTTGGACGGTGCGCTGGCCAAGGGGGTCAAGACCCTGCTGATCGTCTCCGGCGGGTTCGCCGAGGCAGGGCCGCACGGGCTGCACGCCGAACTGAGGCTGGTCGGGGAGGCCAGGGCGCACGGCATGCGCGTCGTCGGCCCGAACGCGCTGGGCGTGCTCAACACCGACGCCTCGGTCCGGCTCAACGCCACCCTCGCGCCCCGCCTGCCCGCGCGCGGTCGCACCGGGTTCTTCTGCCAGTCCGGCGCGCTGGGCACCGCCATCCTGGCCGACGCCGAAGCACGCGGCCTCGGGCTTTCCACCTTCGTCTCGGCGGGGAACCGGGCCGACGTCTCGGGCAACGACCTGCTCCAGTACTGGGAGACCGATCCGGCGACCGACCTTGTCCTGCTGTACCTGGAGTCGTTCGGCAACCCGCGCAAGTTCGCGCGTCTCGCGCGGCGGCTGGCGCGGACGAAGCCGGTGGTGGCGGTGAAATCCGGCAGGCACGCCGTCCGCCCGCAGCTGGCCGCGACCTCGGCGGAGGTCGACGAATCCAGCGTCCAGGCCCTGTTCGAGCAGGCGGGCGTCGTCCGCGTCGACACCCTCGCGCAACTCTTCGACACCGCGCTGGTCTTCGCCCATCAGCCGCTGCCCGCCGGCCCGCGGATCGCCATCGTGGGCAACTCCAGCGCCATCGGGCTGCTCGCCGCCGATACCGCACGCGCGCACGGTCTCCGGCTGACCGCCGATCCGGTCGACGTCGGGCCGCAGGCGAGTCCGGAGGAATTCGCCGCCGCCGTGCGCGAGGCGCTCAACTCCCCGGAGACCGACGCGCTCGTCGTGGTCTTCGTGCCGCCTCTGGCGATCCCCGGCACCGCCTACGCTCGCGCGCTGCGCGAAGCCGTCGTCGAGATGGACAAGAACAAGCCGATCGTGTCGACCTTCCTCGCCGTCGAGGGTGTTCCGGACGAGCTGGCCGTGCTGTCGGAGGACGGCGTGCCGACGCGGGGTTCGGTGCCGTCGTACCCGAGCCCGGAACGCGCGGTGAACGCGCTCGCGCGGGTCGTGCGCTACGCCGCCTGGCGGCAGCGGCCGCAGGGCAACCTGGTGCGTCCCGCCGGCCTGCACGCCGAGCAGGCGCAGGTGATCGTCGGCGAACTGCTGGCGGCCGAGGGCGGCAAGACGACACTGCTCTCCGACGACGACGTGGTCCGGCTCCTGGGCTGCTACGGCATCGACGTCGTCCCCTTCCGGGTCGTGACGTCCGCGGACGAAGCGGTTAAAGCAGCCGAGGAGCTGGGCTTCCCGGTCACGCTCAAGGCCGTCGACGAACGGCTGCGCGGCAGGCCGGACCTCGCCGGGGTGCGGCTCGATCTGTCCTCTGTGGACGGAGTGCGCCGGGCGTACCTGGACCTGCGGGAGATCTCCGGCGACGACGATGTCTACGTCCAGCGGATGGCGCCCAAGGGGTTGTCCTGCGTGATCGGGCTGCAGGACGACCCGTCGTTCGGCACGCTCGTGTCGTTCGGGCTCTCCGGTCTGGTCAGCACGCTGCTGGGGGACCGGGCCTACCGGGCCGTCCCGCTGACCGACGTCGACGCCGCCACCCTGCTGCGCGAACCGCGGACGTCGCCGCTGCTCACCGGCTACCGCGGCGACGAACCGGCGGATCTGGCCGCGCTCCAGGACATCGTGCTGCGCGTCGCGGCGCTCGCCGAGGACAACCCCGAGGTCCGGTCGATGACACTCGACCCGATCCTGGCCTCGCCGGACGGCGCTTTCGTGGCCAACGCCCGGATCGTGCTCGGCCCGCCACCGTCCCGTCCCGACACCGGGCCGCGACGGCTGCGGCCGATCAACGCCCCTGCTTGAGCTCCCACTCTTGGGGCGCGCGGGCCGCGAGGTCCTCGTCGTGCTGGGTGAACGTCGCGATATCGCCCCGGATCGTGTTGTGGAACGCGACGATCCGCCCGTCACGGACGAGTTTCGTCTGCACCGCCTGTTTCTCCCCGGCGAGGGGGCCGGCGGGGATGGTCAGCACGGTCGCGGTGTGCACGAGGTCGAACCCGCCGCCGAGCGGGCGGCTCGACACCTGACGGATCCGCAGCGTGCTTCCCCGGTAGATGGTGTCGAAGATGTTCTGGCTTTCGCGCGCGATCGTCGCGCGGCCGCGCTGGATCCGGCCGACGACGTCGACGAAGTCCGCGTCCTCGGCGAAGTTCGCCGCCCATGCCTCGCCGTCGCCCGCGTTCCAGGCGCGTTCCAGCGCGGTGATGATCTCCTCGGTGGTCATCGCTATCCTCCTGTAACAACGATCCATTAGTTAGAACAACGTTCCAACTTTCGAGGAGCATACATGTCGGCGGACCTTCCCGGCATCGTCCGGTTGCGCGATCGGCGTGAGGCGCTGACGCTGCGCACGATCCTGACGGCGGCCCGCGGCCTGTTCGCCGAGCGTGGGTACGCGCGGACGCCGATCCGCCTCATCGCCCAGGAGGCGGGCGTCTCCCCGCAGACCATCTACGCGCACTTCGGCTCGAAGGCCGGTGTCGTCGGCGGTCTCGTCGACCTCCTCGACGACGAGGCCGGGATTCCCGACCTCGTCGCCGAAGCGCAGCGGACCGAGGATCCGGTCGCGCTGCTCGGCCTGCTGGCCACCGTCGCCCGGCAGGTCCGGGAACGCTGCGGGGACATCGTCGTGATGCTGAGCTCGGGTGCGGCCGTCGATCCGGACATCGCCGCGACCCAGGCGGAGGGCGCGCGGCGCAACCGGCTCGGCGTCGAGATGGTCGTGGACCGCGTCCGGAAGAGCGGCCGCACCCTGGCGCCGAGGGCCACGGACATCGCCGTGGCGCTGATGAGCGCCGACGTCCACACCAGCCTCGTCGCCGAGGCCGGGTGGAGTCACGACGACTACGAAGCCTGGCTCAAGGACACCTTGGTCACGTCGCTGCTCCGGTGACGCAGGTGCTCGGCGAAGAACGCCGAGAGCCGGGCACGCTGGACGGCGACGCTTCGCGCCGGGTCGATGGTGCCGACGAACGCGGCCGGGGCGTTCCCCAGTTGCGGCAGCAGAGTCTGATAGTCGGTGAAGCTGAAGTGCTCACCGTCCGGCAGCCGCGTTTCCCCGGTCCAGCCGCGCTGATTGCGCTGGAACTCCTGCCAGGACGCGTCCGACGCCGCGCTGTGGTCGCCGGCGCTCATCAGCAGGAACGGCCGGTCCAGTCCCTCGTCGGCGACGCGGCCGAAGATCCGCTGAGACTGCGAGTGGGCCATGCTGCCGTCGAGGTTCGCCCCGGCGACGATGCGCCGGTCGCTCACCATGGTCTCGCCCGCGGTGAACCCGCCTGCGGAGTGGCCGAACATGCCCACTCGGGTCAGGCCGAGCGAGTCGAGGACGAAACGCGTGTCCCGCACGCGGGTCTCGATCACGCGTTTCGACACCTCGATGCTCGACGGCGGCAAGGCTTTCTTTTCGACGCGGCCGCCGGGGAACTCCACCGCTTCCGCTTCGTGGGTGTGGTCGATGGCCACCACGACGTAGCCCTCGCTCGCGAGCTGTTCCTGGTGGGTGGTGCCGTGCGAACGCGACAACGTGCCCCCGGGTGAATACAGCACGACAGGCCGCTTGCCGCCGATCGCGGGCGCGCCGACCCGGGAGTGGGTGGGGAAACGGTAATCGAGCCGGTCCGACGGCATGCCCAGTTTGGCGGCGTCGCCTTCGGCCACCACCTTCGCGACGCCTGGCGCCATGTACGGCGCTTTCGGCTTCCCGCTCGGCAACGCCGGGTATCGGACGGTGACCATCAATTCCCTTGTGGTGCCGGGAACCCACGGATCCTGGCGGGAGTGGTCGATCAGGTGGAGGTCGGTGCTGCCGACCGCGAACGGGCCGGTCGGCGCGGGCAGGCTCAAGCGGACGGGCGCCGCCGACGCGGACGGCGCGAGGAGGACGGCGGGGAAGGCGAGCACGGTGGCGAGTACGCCGATGCGGCGCGTTGTTCTTTTCATGGCACCGAACGTAGGGAGCCCGCGCGGCCGCGGACATCGGGAAGATCACTGGTCCCGACCCTGGGATCACTCCCGGGGGTAACGGACTTCCCAGGCGTCTGTGGTGCCGTCCGCGGCCAGTTCCCGTTTGAGCACCTTGTGCGTGGCCGTTCGCGGCAGTGCGTCGAGCACGCGGACGAACCGGGGCCACTGTTTCGGCCCGAGATCACCTTGTGCGGCAACGAAAGCGGCGAACTCGTCCGCGTCGATCGGCGCCCGGCAGACCAGTGCGGCCAGCACCTGGTCGCCGACACGCGGATCCGGGACGCCGTACACGGCCGCCTCGCTGACGGCGGGATGCCGCAGGAGCGCGCGTTCGATCGGGGCGGTGCCGAGGTTCTCGCCGTCGACACGCAGCCAATCGCCGAGCCTGCCCGCGAAATAGCAGTACCCGTCCGCGTCGAGGTACGCGAGATCGCCGGTGTGGTACATCCCGTCGCGCATCCGCTCGGCCTCGGCCTCGGGATCGCCGTAGTACCCGGCGAAGAAGCCGGGACCACCGGTGTTGACCAGTTCGCCGACCGCTTCGGCGGCGTTGAGCAGCTTCCCGCCTTCGCCGAATTCAGCCGGGGGACAGGGTTTCCCGGTCTCCGGATGGAGGACGGCCACGCCGTCGAGCAGGCGGCCGAGCGAACCGGGCGGGGTGGTGGCGTCCCTGCCGAAGTTCACGCCGCCTTCGGTCGAACCGAACGCGTCGACCACGTGGCAGCCGAACCGCCTGCCGAAGGCGGCGAGGTCGGCTTCCGCGCCTTCGTTGCCGTAGACCAGCTTCAGCGGGTTGTCAGCGTCGTCGTCCCGCGCGGGTGTGGTGAGCACATAGGACAGTGGCTTGCCGACGTAGTTGGCATAGGTCGCCCCCAACTTCCGGACGTCCGGCAGGAAACCGGAGGCGGAGAACCGCCGTCGCAGCGCGATCCCCGCACCCGCCGCGAGCCCGACCGACCAGCCCGCCATGATGGCGTTGGAGTGGAACATCGGCATCGACACGTAGACGGTGTCCTCTGTGGACAAACCGAACCGCGTGGCGAGCATCTCGCCGGGGTAGGCGATCTTGCCGTGGGTGCACCGGACGGCCTTCGGGTCGCCGCTGGTCCCGGAGGTGAAGATCAGCATGAGCAGGTCTTCGGGTTTCGCGGCCACCGGCACGACGGCCTCGCGGGCCGGTTCGAGATCGCTCAGCGGCAGCACCGGAACGCCGGCCTCGGACAGCAGCGGGAGGTACTTCTCCTCGGCGAACACCAGCTCGCAGTCGGCCAGCGCGATGTCACGGGCCAGCGCGGCGCCCCGGCGCGTCGGGTTCAGGCCGACCAGCACGTGCCCCGAGAGCGCCGCCCCGCCGAGCAGGAACGAGAACTCGGGGACATTGTCCGCCAGCAACCCGAAATGCCCGCCGGGACGCAGGGTCCCGGCGAGTGCGGCCGCGTGGCCGGCGCATGCCCGGACGTGTTCGGCCCAGGTCCAGCGCCGGTCTTCGAACAGCAACCCGGTCGAGCGGTCCTCCGCCCGCGCGAGCAGGAGTTCCGTGACCGTGGGGGTCATGCCGGAGCCGCGGCCAGGAGATCGCCGAGCCCGCCCAGTTGCGCGGTCGCCCCGCCGAGGGTGAACTCGAGCCGCTTCGCCGCGACGAAGTAGCGATGCAGCGTGTGGTCGACGTCGATGCCGACCCCGCCGTGGATGTGCACGGCGGTGTGCGCGACACGGTGCCCGGCCTCGGCCGCCCAGAACTTCGCCGTCGCGACCTCTTCGGCCGCCGGAAGTCCTTCGCTCAGCCGCCAGGCGGCCTGCCACAACGTCAGCCGGACGGCTTCGACGTCGACGTAGGCGTCGGCGAGCCGCTGCCGCACCGCCTGGAAGCTCCCGATCAGGTGGCCGAACTGCTTGCGTTCCCGTGCGTACGCCGCCGTCAGCTCCAGCGCCCGTTCGACGACGCCGAGCTGCTGCGCGCAGACGCCGATCGTGCCCCGGAGCCGCAGCCATTCGCCGACGTCGCCCAGCGAGGCCGTGGCCTTCGCGCCGGACAGTTCGACGAGCGCCGCGTCGGCGTGGTCGACGGTCCGCTGCGGCGAGACCGTCACGGCGTCCCGGTCGAGCAGGAACACCTGACGACCGCCGTCGATGGCGGCTTCGACAAGGAATCCGTGCGCGAACGCGCCCGACGGCACCGCGGTCTGCGCGCCGGTCAGCCGCCAGCCGTCGCCGTCGGCCTCGGCGGTGAAACCGCACGGCACGCCGTAGTCCGGCAACGCCACGGCGAGGACGTGGTCACCGCGCAGGACCGGGACGATCCAGCGTTCCGCGAGCCGCCCGTCCCCGAATTCCGCGACCGCCGCCGCGCCCATGACCACCGAGGTCAGATACGGCACGGGCGCGACCGCGCGGCCGATTTCGGCCAGTACCGAACACTGCTCCAGCAGCCCGAACCCGCCACCGCCGACCGACTGCGGCAGCGCCGCGTCGAGCACCCCCGCCTGGGCGAGTGAGGTCCACAGTGGAGCGTCGAAACCACCGGAACCGTGTGGTCCCAGCACTTCGGGGGTGACCTTGTCCGTCAGGATCCGGCGCGTCAGCGATGCGAGATCCCGCTGCGCTTCCGTGAGCGTGAAGTCCATCGATATCTCCTAGCGCGTGACGGGCAGGCCGAGGGCGGTCGCGGCGATCATGTCCCGCTGGATCTCGTTGGCGCCGCCGCCGAAGGTGAGGATCAGCGACGAGCGGTGCAGCCGTTCGATCCGGCCGCGCAGCTGGGCGCCGGGGGAGCCTTCGCGGACCACCGCGCCCGCGCCGAGGATCTCCATCATCAGCCGGTAGGCCTCGGTCGCGAACTCCGTGCCGAACACCTTGGTCGCCGACGCCTCCTCGGGGCCCAGCTCGCTGCTGGCGGCGGCCCAGGCGATCCGCCAGTTCCGCAGTTTCAGGTACTCGGCGTGGGCGTGGATCCGCGCCAGGTGCAGCCGCACCCACGGCTGGTCGGCGACGCGGGTGCCGTCGGGCAGCTTCGTGGTCTGCGCCCAGGCGCGCACCTCGCGCAGCGACGTCTGGATCGGCGCGGCCGAGGTCAGCGCGACCCGCTCGTGGTTGAGCTGGTTCGTGATGAGCGGCCAGCCCTCGTTCTCCCCGGCGACCCGGGAGGTCACCGGGACGCGGACGTCGTCGTAGTAAGTGGCGCTCGTGCCCGGCCCGGCGACCGTGTGCACCTTCGTCCAGGAGAAACCGGGGGCCGACGTCGGCACGATCAGCATGCTCAGCCCCTTGTGCCGATGCGCGTCGGGATCGGTGCGGGCGGCCAGCCAGATGTAGTCGGCGTACTCGATCAGGCTCGTCCACATCTTCTGGCCGTTGATGACGTAGTCGTCGCCGTCGCGGATCGCGCGGGTGCGCAGCGCCGCCAGGTCGGTGCCCGCGCCCGGTTCGGAGTAGCCGATCGCGAAGTGCAGCTCGCCCGCGGCGATCTTCGGCAGGTAGAACGCCTTCTGTTCTTCGGTTCCGTATCGCATGATCGTCGGCCCGACGGTGTTCACCGTGAGGAACGGGACGGGCACCCCGGCCGCGGCCGCCTCGTCGGTGAAGATGAGCTGGTCGAGCATCGGCCGGTCCTGCCCGCCGTACTCGCGCGGCCAGCCGATCGCGAGCCAGCCCGCACGGCCGAGGTCGCGAACGATTTCCTTGTACACCAGGCCGTTGCCGTACTCGCCGCCATCGCCGGCCAGGGCTTCGCGGCGGTCCGGGGTCATCAGCCCGGCGAAGTACTCCCGGAGTTCGCCCGCCAGTGCCCGCTGCTCCGGCGTGTAGTCGATCCGCATCCGTCACCTCTGCCGTCGGTGCTCGTTACTGGTGCCATGGCCGCTCGCGGCGGTAGGGTAGAACCTGTTCTAGTTGTACCAGGTGTGGTGGCGAGGAGGGAATATGGAGATCGGCGTCGATCGCTCGCTCTGCGAGGCGAACGCGATCTGTGTCGGCTTCGCGCCCGAGGTCTTCGATCTCGACGACGACGAGGAGCTTGTCCTCGCGTCGGGGGAAGTTCCGCAGGATCAAGTAGAACGTGTTACTCAAGCTGTGGCGAGCTGCCCAAAGAATGCCCTGCTCATACGTGGTTAGCGCCGTTCATTTAATGCTTGCATCCAGCAAGAACAGATTCTAGTGTGTGCGGAGAGGCAAGGAGGCCCGGAGTGAGTTTGGACGGCAAGACGGCCATCGTGACCGGCGCCGGCGCGGGACTCGGCCGGGCCGAGGCGCTGGCGCTGGCCGCCGCGGGAGCGTCGGTCGTGGTCAACGACGTGTCCGCCGCCGCGCGGGCGGTGGCCGACGAGATCGAGGCCGAGGGCGGCAAGGCCATCGCGGTCACCGGCGACGTGTCGGAATCCGCGACCGCCGACGCGCTGCTCACCGCCGCCGTCGACCACTTCGGCGGGCTGCACGTGCTGGTCAACAACGCGGGCGTGCTGCGCGACCGGATGCTCTTCTCGATGACCGACGACGAATGGGACACGGTGCTCCGCGTCCACCTGCGCGGGCACTTCCTGCTTTCCCGCAACGCCGGGGCGTACTGGCGTGACAAGTCCAAAGTGGACGGCGCGCCGGTGTACGGCCGGGTGGTCAACACCGCGTCGGAGTCGTTCCTGCTCGGCGCCCCCGGCCAGCCGAACTACGGTGCGGCCAAGGCGGGCATCGCCGCGCTGACCGTCTCCACCGCGCGCGGTCTCTCCCGTTACGGCGTCCGCGCCAACGCGATCTGCCCGCGCGCCCGCACGGCGATGACCGAAGGCGTCTTCGGTGCCGACGCGCCGGAGGGGATCGACCCGCTTTCGGTCGGCCACGTCGCGCCGTTCGTGTCCTTCCTCTGCTCGCCGGACGCCGATCGCGTCAACGGCCAGGTGTTCCTCGTCTACGGCGGGATGGTCGCGCTGATGCGGCCGCCGTCGGTGGAACAGCGGTTCGACACCGTCAACGGCACCTGGACCGCCGAAGAACTCGCCACCAGCGTGGGCGGCTACTTCGCCGACCGCGACCCGGAACGGATGTTCTCCGCCTCCGAGATCATGTCGCTGCCGTGAATCAGAGGAGATGACGATGGGCAGGCTCGACGGCAAGGTAGCGCTGATCACCGGCGGCGCCCGCGGGCAGGGCGAGGCGGCCGCACGGCTGTTCGTCGCCGAGGGCGCGCGCGTGGTGATCGCGGACATCAACGACCTCGACGGCAAGAAACTCGCCGCCGAGCTCGGCGAAGCGGCGGTCTACCAGCACCTCGACGTCGGTGACGAGGCCGAATGGGACGCGGCGATCGAACGCGCCCGAGCGGAGTTCGGCCCGCCGACCGTGCTGGTCAACAACGCGGGCATCCTGCACTTCTCGGAACTGGGCAAGACCACGCTCGCCGACTACGAACGCGTCATCCGGGTCAACCAGATCGGGGCGTTTCTCGGGATGCGCTCGGTCGTTGAACCGATGACCGGGGCCGGAGGCGGCTCCATCGTCAACGTGTCCTCAGTGGAGGGGCTCGCCGGGATGCCGTTCCTCGTCGCCTACACCGCGAGCAAGTTCGCGATCCGCGGGATGACCAAGGTCGCCGCGCTCGAACTCGGCGCGAAGAACATCCGGGTCAATTCCGTCCACCCCGGCGCGATCGACACCCCGATGGTCGCCGCCGCCGCGGGCGGGCAGAAAGTCGACATGTCGTGGGTGGGCAAGAAGGTCGCCCTCGGCCGCGTCGGGCAGCCGGAGGACATCGCGAAACTCGTGCTGTTCCTGGCCAGTGACGAAAGTTCGTACAGCACGGGCGCGGAGTTCGTCGCCGACGGCGGCGCGACCGCGACGCACGCTCTCAAGTTCTAGCGCGGAGGTGCCGAGAGCAAAGTGAACACCGCTAACGCAATGGGGCGTTGACAGGTGGAGTAAGACTCGGGGCAGGCGACTGGGAGGTTCTGTGGGAGCGACGGTGTCCGTCCCCGGTACGGGTGCGCTCACACAGGTCGGCAGGCTCGCGACGCTGTCGTGGGAAGTGCTGCGCGCGATCTTCAAGCGACCTTTCCAGTTCCGCGAATGGATCCAGCAGTGCTGGTTCTTCGCCAGTGTCACCATCCTGCCCACGGCGCTCGTCGCGATCCCGTTCGGCGCGGTCATCGCGCTGCAGCTGGGTTCGCTGACCCAGCAGATCGGCGCGCAGTCGTTCACCGGCGCGGCGAGCGCGCTCGCGATCGTGCAGCAGGCGAGCCCGCTGATCACCGCGCTGCTCGTGGCCGGTGCGGGCGGCAGCGCGGTCTGCGCCGACATCGGTGCCCGCAAGATCCGCGAAGAGATCGACGCGATGGAGGTACTCGGGGTCAACCCGATCCAGCGCCTGATCGTGCCCCGCGTGCTCGCCGCGATCGTGGTTTCGTTGCTGCTGAACGGTTTGGTCAGTGTCGTCGGCGTGCTCGGCGGCTACTTCTTCAACGTCGTCATGCAGGGCGGCACGCCGGGCGCGTACCTCGCCAGCTTCAACGCGCTCGCGCAGGTACCGGACCTGTGGATCAGCGAGATCAAGGCGTTCCTCTACGGTTTCGTCGCCGGGGTGGTCGCGGCGTTCCGCGGGCTGAACCCGGCGGGCGGGCCGAAGGGCGTCGGCGACGCGGTGAACCAGGCCGTGGTCATCACGTTCCTGCTGCTGTTCCTGATCAACGTCGTGCTGACCGCGATCTACCTGCGGATCGTGCCGCCGAAGGCGATGTGACATGGCAGGCGAACCCGCTGTCTCCGACCGGACGCTCGAGATCATCGCGCGACCTGGCGCGATGCTGGAAGGCTTCGGCGGCCAGCTGTCGTTCTACTTCCGAGCGCTGGCCTGGACCCCGCGCACGATCCGGCGCTACGGCCGGGAGATCTTCCGCCTGCTGACCGAAGTCAGCTTCGGCACCGGCGCGCTCGCGGTGATCGGCGGCACGCTCGGCGTGATGATCGGGATGACGCTGTTCACCGGTCTCATCGTGGGCCTGCAGGGGTATTCGGCGCTGAACCAGCTCGGCACCGCCGCGCTCACCGGATTCATCTCGGCCTACTTCAACACCCGTGAGGTCGCGCCGCTTTCGGCCGGGCTCGCGCTTTCGGCCACCGTCGGCTGCGGGTTCACGGCGCAATTGGGCGCGATGAAGATCTCCGAGGAGATCGACGCGCTCGAAGTGATGGGCGTGCCGAGCATGCCGTATCTCGTGACGACGAGGGTGATCGCCGGCGTCACCGCGGTGATCCCGCTCTACGCCGTCGGCCTACTCTCGTCCTATCTCGCCTCGCGGCAGATCACCATCTGGCTCTACGGCCAGTCCGCGGGCACCTACGACCATTACTTCACGCTGTTCCTGCCGCCCGAGGACGTGCTCTGGTCGTTCCTCAAGGTGATCATCTTCAGCGTGCTCGTCATCCTGTCCCATTGCTACTACGGCTATACCGCCAGCGGTGGGCCCGCCGGGGTCGGCGTCGCGGTCGGCCGCGCGGTGCGGACGTCGATCGTGCTGATCTCGGTGCTCGACTTCTTCCTGAGCCTCGCGATCTGGGGCGCCACCACGACAGTGAGGATTTCCGGGTGAACAGGAGGATGCTGCTGCAGCGGCTCCGGCACCAGGTGCTGGGGCTGATCTTCCTCGTGGTGGTCGTGCTGTTCTTCGTCACCACCATCGCCTTCTACCAGAAGGCCTTCACTTCGGTGACCCTGGTGAAATTGGAGACCGACCGCATCGGCAACCAGATGCGCGAGGGCGCGGACGTGAAGGTGCGGGGGATGGTCGTCGGCGAAGTCCGGTCGATCCAGGCCCACGGTGACCGCGCGACGATGGAGCTGGCGCTGCAACCGGACAAGACGCCGGTCATCCCGTCCAACGTGTCCGCGCGGCTGCTGCCGAAGACGTTGTTCGGCGAGCGGTATGTCGCTTTGCAGGTACCGGAGAAGCCGGAGCGGCACATCGCCGAGGGCGACGTCATCCCGCAGGACCGCAGCAGCAGCGCGATCGAGCTGGAAACCGTGCTCGGCAACGTGATGCCGTTGCTGCAGGCCGTCCAGCCGGAGAAGATGGCCAGCACGCTCAACGCCGTCGCGTCCGCTTTGGACGGTCAGGGCAAGCAGCTCGGTGCGACGATGGCGGGGCTTTCGGAGTACCTGGGCAAGGTGAACCCGTCGCTGCCGGACCTCAAGGCCGACATCACCGGAGTCGCGGACGCCGCCGCGATCTACGACAAGGCCGCGCCGGATCTGCTGGCGGCGCTTGCGGATCTGACCACCACGAGCAAGACGCTGGTGGAGAGCCAGCGCGGTCTCGCCGACGTCTACTCGACGGTGACCGCGGCCTCGATCGACCTGACGAGCTTCCTGAAGGTCAACCAGGACAACCTGATCCGCCTCACCACCAATCTCCAGCCCACTTTGGACGTCCTCGCGAAATACGCGCCGGAGTACCCGTGCCTGCTCAAACAGCTCGCCGGATCGGTGCCGCGCGCGGAACTCGCGTTCGGCAAGGGCACCGCGCATCCCGAGGTCAGCCGGGTGACGATCGAATTCACGCCGAGCCGCGGCAAGTACCTGCCCGGCGTCGACGAGCCGAAGTACAACGACAAACGCGGCCCCCGGTGTTACCCGGAGGTCCCGCCGCCGGGCCGCTGGCCGCAGTACCCGCCGGACGGCGCCATCGACGACGGATCGTCGAAGCCCGCGCCGCCGCGCGACCCCGACGGCACCCTGCCCTCGAACGGGACCATTCCCGCGGGCGGGAACGCGGGTGGTTCGGTGGTGAACTCGCCGGACGAGCAGCGGCTGATCGACCTGCTCGTGTCGCCGGCGATGGGCACGACGCCGGACCAGGTGCCGAACTGGGGCAGCCTGCTGGTGGGGCCGCTGTACCGCGGGGCGGAGGTGGAACTGCGATGAGGACTGTGCCGAACGTCGGGTCCGGGTCCGCTGCGGCGGGTCGTGAGTGGCGATTCGGGTTAGAACCCGAATCGCCACTCACGACCCCCTGGAGCAAGGCCGGGCTGAAGGGGCCCTTCGCCGCGCAGGATGCGGCGAAGGGAACTTTCGTCGCGTCTGATGCGGTTATGGGGCCCTTCGCCCACCCAGCGTTGCGAAAGTGGCTCTCACAACGCGCTCACCCCACCGCGGACGGGAGGGGCACCCGATGAGGTCCTTCGTCCCCGATCTGGTCAAGATCCTCGTCTTCGCCGTGGTGACCGTGCTGCTCACCGCGATCCTCGGCGCCACCATCGCGAACACCAACTTCGGCGAGACCTCGGGCTACACGGCCAAGTTCACCGACGCGTCCGGTCTCAAGGAGGGCGACGACGTCCGCATCGTCGGCGTGAAGGTCGGCCAGGTCGGCAAGATCGAGGTCGAAGAGGGCGAACGGAACTTCGCCCAGGTCCACTTCGACGTCCAGACCTCGCACCGGCTGCCCGCCTCGGTGACCGCGACCATCAAGTACCGCAACCTGGTCGGGCAGCGGTATCTCTCGCTCGGCACGGACATCGGGGACGAGAAGTCGTTGCCGCGCGGCGGGATCATCCCGCCCGAGCGCACGAAACCCGCCCTGAACCTGACCGTGCTCTTCAACGGGTTCAAACCGCTCTTCCGCGCGCTGAACCCCGAGGACGTCAACAAACTGTCCTACGAGATCATCCAGGTCTTCCAGGGCGAGGGCGGCACGATCACCAGCCTGCTCGCGCACACCGCGTCGGTCACGTCGGCCATCGCGGGCAAGGACAAGATCATCGGCGAGGTCATCGCGAACCTCAACACCGTGCTCGGCACGGTCGAGCGACGCTCGCCGCAGCTGGGCGAGCTGATCGACCAGACCCAGCAGCTGGTCACCGGGCTTTCCGAGCAGCGCCGGCCGATCGGGGAAGCGGTCAAGGCGCTGGGCGATCTCACCGTCGCCACGACCGGCCTGCTCGCCGACGCGCGGCCCGCGCTCAAGGAAGACGTCGCCCAGCTCGGCGCGCTGTCGCAGAACCTCGGCGATTCCGAACAGCTGCTCGACCATCTCCTCGGGGTGCTGCCGGGCAACCTGCAGAAGTTCACCAGGACGCTGAGCTACGGCAGCTGGTTCAACTACTACCTGTGCGGGATTTCCGGCAGCATCGGCATCAAGTCGCTCAACATCGAACTGCCGATCACGCCGCTGCCCGGCACGCAGCGACCGGAGAGGTGCGGGCCGTGAAGCCGCTCAAGGAACGCAACCAGGCCGTGGTCGGCGGCGTGACGCTGATCCTGATCGTGCTGATCACGGCGACGACGTACTTCTCCGACCGGATCCCGTTGTTCGGCAGCGGGACGACGTACTCCGCGTACTTCGGCGAGTCGGCCGGGCTGGCGCCGGACAACGAAGTCCAGGTCGCCGGGGTCAAGGTCGGGCAGGTCAGTTCGGTGGAGCTCGCCGGCAAGAAGGTGCTGGTGAAGTTCCGGGTCTCCGGCGTGCGGGTCGGCGACGCGACCGCGGCGTCGATCGAGATCAAGACGCTGCTGGGCGAGAAGTTCCTCGCGCTCACGCCGAAGGGCAAGGGGAATCAGGACCCGAACACCACCATCGGGCTCGATCGCACGCGGACGCCGTTCGAACTGCAGGACGCGTTCCAGGAGCTGTCGGGCACGGTCGGCGAGATCGACACCGCGCAGCTGGCGACGAGTTTCACCGTCCTGTCCGACGCGCTCAAGGACAGCCCGCAGTACCTCAAGGACGCCCTCGGCGGGCTTTCCGCGTTGTCCAAGACGGTGTCCTCACGCGACAGTGACCTGAAGTCGTTGCTGGCCAACACGAGCAAGGTCTCCAAGACGCTGTCCGAGCGCAACGCGCAGCTGAAACGGATCCTCGACGACGGCAATCTCCTGCTCGCCGAACTGCAGAACCGGAAGGACGCGATCAGCACCTTGCTCAAGGGCACGCAACAGGTTTCCGCGCAGCTGTCCGGTCTCGTCGCCGACAACCGGCAACAGCTGAAGCCGACGCTGGAGAAACTCGGCAAGGTCACCGACATCCTGCAGCGCAACCAGGACAACCTCAGCCGCAGCCTCGCGCTGATGGCGCCGTTCGCCCGCGTCGGCGCCAACGCGACCGGCAACGGGCGCTGGTTCGAGGGCTACCTGTGCGGCCTGCTGCCGCCGACGATCATCGCGGGCGCGTTCCAGGTGAACCCGGAGGGCTGCACCCCGCCGATCGCGGCGCCGAACCAGGGGGTGGGCGGACGATGAGCACTCGCACCCGCACGGTCTACGACTGGGTCGCGTTCGCCTGCGTCCTCGTGCTGCTCCTGACCGCCGGGCTGTGGCTGGCGTTCAAGGAACCGGGCGGGACCAGGATCAGCGCCTACTTCGGCAAGACCGTCGGGCTCTACGCGGGTTCGTCGGTCCGGGTGCTCGGGGTGAAGGTCGGGGAGATCACCGGCGTGACCCCGCAGGGCGAGGCGGTCCGGGTCGACATGCGGATCGACGCCGACACGCCGATCCCGGCCGACGCGGGCGCCGTCGTCGTCGCGCCGAGCCTGGTCAGCGACCGCTACGTCCAGCTGACCCCGGCCTACGAGAGCGGCCCCGAAATGGCGACGGACACGGTGATCGCCAAGGAGAAGACGGCGACGCCCGCCGAACTCGACGACCTCTACACGAGCCTCGACAAGCTCTCGACCAGCCTCGGGCCCAATGGTGCCAACAAGGACGGCGCGCTGTCCGGCGTGCTCGACACCGCGGCGGCGAACCTCGCCGGCAACGGGAAGAACCTCAACACCACGGTGACGCGGCTGTCGGAACTGGCCAAGACGCTGGACAGCTCCAAGGGTGATCTGTTCACCACCGTGCAGAATCTGAACTCCTTCACCGGAGCGCTGGCCGAAAGCGACAAGCAGCTCAACGAGTTCTATCGCCGGGCGGCGGACGTGAGCGGGTTCCTGGCCGCGGACTCCGCCGACGTCGGCTCCGCGCTGAGCTCACTGGCGACGGCGATGGGCGACGTCGAGAAGTTCGTCGCGGAGAACAAGGAGCTGCTCTCGTCCAATGTGGACAAGCTGGCCGGGCTGACGAAGGTGCTCGTGGACCAGCGTGCCTCGCTCGCCGAGGTGATCGACATCGCGCCGACCGGGGCGACCAACTTCATCAACTCCTACGACGCCGCGTCCGGCACGATCGCGGTGCGGGACAACCTGAACGAGCTGACCCACCCGCCGATCCTGACCGTGTGCCGCCTGATCAGCGCGAGCACGCCGAAACCGATCCCGGACGCGCTGGGCAACATCTGCAAGCAACTCGCGCCCGTCCTCGACGGCACGCTGAAACTCCCGTCGGTCCCGCAGGTGCTGGCCTCGCTGCAGAGCGGTGAACTGCCGCCGTTGCCGCTCCCGCTGGTCGACGTGATGACCAAAGGACTCCCGAAATGAGGCGGCAGCGGCAGAAGATCGCCGGGGTGATGGCGGGCGTCCTCGTGCTCGCCGGCTGCAGTGACGGCGGGTTTTCGGGGCTGTACAACACTCCCTTGCCGGGTGGCGCGGATCTCGGCGACCATCCGTACCGGCTCACCGCGCAGTTCTCCGACGTCCTGGACCTCGTGCCGCAGGCGAGCGTGAAGGTCAACGACGTCCCGGTCGGCCGCGTCGAGAAGATCGACCTCGCGCCGGACACGCGTTCGGCGTGGGTGAGCATGGTGGTCAACGGCGACATCGCGCTGCCCGCGAACGCGCGTGCCGAACTGCGGCAGTCGAGCCTGCTGGGGGAGAAGTTCGTCGACCTGCACGCCCCCGAAAAGCCCGAAGGAACGCTCGCCGAGGGCGCGAAGATCCCGCTGGACCGCACGAACCGCAACCCCGAGGTCGAAGAGGTCCTCGGCGCGCTTTCCCTGCTGCTCAACGGCGGCGGGGTCGAACAGATCCAGAAGATCAGCCACGAACTCAACGAAGCGCTCACCGGCAACGAGGCCGAGGTCCGCTCCCTGCTGTCCCGGGTGGACAAGCTGGCCACCGAACTCAACGGGCACAAGGGTGAGATCCTGCGCGCCATCGACGGTCTCGACCGGCTGTCCAACACCCTGGCCGGCCAGACGCAGAACCTCACGAACGCGCTCGACAACCTCTCGCCGGGGCTCAAGGTCGTGACCGAGCAACGGGATCAGCTCGTCGGCATGCTGCAGTCGCTGAACACCCTTTCCGGGGTCGCGACCGAGACGATCAAGGCGAGCAAGGACACGCTGGTCGCGAACCTGCGCGCGTTGCAGCCCACGCTGAAGAAGCTGACCGAGGCGGGCCAGGACCTGCCGACGGCGCTGCGGATCCTGCTCACGTATCCGTTCCCGGACTACGCGGGCAACGTGATCAAGGGCGACTACGCGAACGTCGAGGCCAAGATCGACCTGAACCTGGACACCTTCCTGGAGAACATGAACAACTCGTCGCAGCCGATCATCCAGCTGCCGGGCACCCAGGGAACCGGCACGCCCGGGGCTATCCCGTTCTCTGGCGGTGCCGCCCCGCCGGTGCTGCCGTTGCCCGGTGACCTCCCGCAAGCGCCTCCGGCCGCGCAAGGGGACGTGCTGGGCGGCGTGCTCGGCGGGATCCTCGGGCCGCTGCTGGGAGGTGGCCGGTGATCACGCGCAAGATCAGGATCCAGCTGGCGGTTTTCGTCGTCATCGCGGTGGTTTCGGTCGTCTACGCGGGCGGCAACTACGCCGGGCTGGACCGGCTCTTCGGCACCCGCGGCTACCTCGTCACCGCGCAGCTCGTGGACTCCGGCGGGATCTTCGTCAACGCCGAGGTGTCCTACCGCGGCGTCGCGGTCGGCAAGGTCGCGTCGATGACGCTCACCGAACACGGCATCGACCTCGGCCTCGACATCGATTCGGGCGCGCCGAAGATCCCCGCCGACACCAAGGCCGCGGTCGCGAACCGGTCGGCGGTGGGGGAGCAGTACGTCGATCTGCTGCCCATGCACGAAAACGGGCCGTACCTGGCCGAGGGTTCGGTCATCAAACGCGACAAGACCTCGATCCCGCTCGCCCCGGACACCGTGCTGTCCAATTTGGACAAACTGGTGTCGAGTGTGAAGCCGGAATCGTTGCGGACCGTCGTCGACGAGACCTACGAGGCGTTCGCGAACGCCGGCCCGGATCTGCGGCAGCTGCTGAACAGCACCGGTTCGCTCACCGCGACCGCGACGCAGTACCTGCCCGAAACCCAGGGCCTGCTCGCCAACTCGCGGACGGTGCTGGACACGCAGCGGCGGCAGGCGGACAACATCACCCAGTTCTCCAGCGGGCTCAAGACGATCGCCGCGCAGCTGAAGACCTCCGACCCGGATCTGCGGCGCGTGATCGACGAGGCACCGAAGCTGAGCCGCCAGATCAGCGACGTGCTCGCGGTGTCCGGGACCGACCTCGGGGTGCTGTTCGCGAACACGCTCACGACCGCCCAAATCACTTCCGCCCGCACCGACGCCATCGAGGAATTGCTGGTCGCGTACCCGATCATCTCGGCGTTCTCGCGTTCGACGTCGCCGGACGGCACCGGCCACCTCGGCGTCGTGTTCAACTTCTTCGACCCGGTCTCGTGCACGAAGGGCTACGAGGGCACGAAGCAGCGTCCCGCCAACGACACCACCGAAGCACCGGTGAACACCCAGGCGTACTGCGCCGAGCCGCCAGGAAGTCCCACAGGCGTGCGAGGCTCGCAGAACGCCCCGTACGCCGGGAAGCCACCGGCGGTCCCGGAGCGGCCGAAGCAGACCCCGCAGGCGGCGGAATCCGCCCAGCTGCCGGGTGTGCTGAGCCTGCTCACCGGATCAGCGCCCGGCGGGCTCGGCGCGTTGCTGGGCGGGAAGTGATGCTCACCCGCGCCCTCACCGTCGTGGCCGCGCTGACGGTCCTCGCGGCCGCCTGGTCCGGCTGGTCGTGGTGGCGCGCCGCGGGTGACGACGGCCTGGCCAGGGGCCGGGAGCGCGAGGCCGTCCTCGCCGCCGCGTCCGGCCAGCTGGAAGTGCTCAACACGATCGACTACCGCAGCGGGGCGAAGGACGTCGACCGCTGGCTCGGCGTCACCACCGGACGGCTCGGCAAGGACCTCACCGGCGACCGGCAGATCCAGATCGACCGGGCGACCGCGAGCAAGACCGTCGCCACCGCGAAGCTCAAGCAGGCCGCGGTCACCGAACTCGACGCCGCCGCCGGGACGGCGCGCCTGATGGCCGTGCTGGACGTGCGGGTCAGCACCGGCGGCGGGTCGGCCGTGCCGAAGGTGAGCAGGCTGACCGTGGACTACCAGCGCGTCGAGGACGGCTGGAAGGTCGGCGCGGTCCAGGCGGCGGGCTCATGACCGGACGCGTCCCGCGGATCCTGCTCGCGATCATCGTGCTGGCCACCGGCTGCGCGGTGTGGTTCGGCCTCCAGGCGTCCTCGCTGGGTTCGGACGGCAACGCCGCGCTGGTGGACCAGGCCGCCACGGCCGAGGTCGCGGACCAGGTCGGCGCCGGGGTGAAGGCCGTGTTCTCCTACGACTACAGCAACCTCGCGCGCACCGAGCGGGCCGCCGCCGACGTGCTGACCGGCGAGGCGACCGGGCAGTACCGGGACCAGTTCGCGTCGGCCCGGAAGCGGGCGGAGGAAGGGAAGCTGGTGCGCACGACGACGGTGCGGTCGCTGGGCGTCCGCTCCCTGCGCGGAGACCAGGCCGAGGTGCTGCTGTTCCTCGACCAGCAGACGCTCACCGCGGGCGGTGGCGCCCCGCAGTCTTCGGTGTCCCAGCTCTCGGTCACGGCGGTGCGGATCGACGGCCGGTGGAAGATCTCCCAGCTCACTCCGCTCTAGGAGAGGCGTTTCATCTTCGCTCCGGTGATCACGCCGTCGGAAACGGTGTAAGAACCGGAAAAAGTGCGGAGTGAACCGTCGGTCTGCCGGGCCGAAAGGTCGACGTATACGGTGTTCCCACTCACGCTCCGCACGGTGACGTCGGCCCACGAAGTCGTCGCGTATCCACTGGACCACGAGGCATAAGTGCCGCCTTTCGCCAGCCGTTGCCCACCGAGATTCCACGCGGTGAGGAAATCACGCCGGTTGATCGCGTCGTAGAAGGCGATCACCGTTTGCGCCACGGGAACCGAGGGGGTGACATAGACCGTTCGCGGCGGCGCCGCCACCGCGGGTGGCTGGATCACGATCGTGTTCGGGGGAACGGCCACCGTGACGGCGGGCAGCGCGGTTCCCTGATTCGGTACCGCGCAAGAGGCCAGCGCGCCCGCCGCCAAGGTCGCCGTCAACCACTTCTTCGGTCCCATTTCCTCCCCTTTCCCTCGCGCTACCGAGAATGCGGGAACGGCGGCGCCGTCAATAGGGGATTAGGCCTCGTTACGATTGCTGAAAAACGCGCCGGAACCGTTATCGGATCATGTGCGCGCGGGGCTAGGGCCACCCTCGTCTCACGCCGGACCGCCGCCGGGTTTAGCGTTAGGCATGACCACTGCACCTGTCGATGTCGAGAGCGCCCGCCGCGACTACGCGGCCCTCGTCGACCGTGGCCTCTCCCTGGACATCACCCGCGGCAAGCCGTCCCCTCGTCAGCTGGACCTCGCCGACGGGCTGCTCGCCCTCCCCGGAGACGTGCGCAAGGCCGAGGACGGCACGGACGTCCGCAACTACGGCGGCCTCAAGGGCCTGCCCGAGCTCCGCCGCATCTTCGCCGGGCCGCTGCAGGTCCCGGCCGAGCAGCTGCTGGCCGCGGGCAACTCCAGCCTGGAGCTGATGCACGACTCGATCGTGCAGGCCTTTCTCAGCAAGCTCCCGGGCGCCGAGCGCCGCTGGGCCGACGAGCCGAGCGTCAAGTTCCTGTGCCCCGTGCCGGGCTACGACCGCCACTTCGCGCTGGCCGAGCGCTTCGGGATCGAGCTGATCCAGGTGCCGCTGACCGAGACCGGCCCGGACATGGAGGTCGTCGAACGCCTCGTCGCCGAGGACGCCGCGGTCAAGGGCATCTGGTGCGTGCCGAAGTACAGCAACCCGACCGGTGTCACCTACAGCGACGACACCGTGCGCCGCCTGGCGACGATGACCACGGCCGCCCCGGACTTCCGGATCTTCTGGGACAACGCCTACGCCGTGCACCACCTCACCGAGGACGAGGCGCCGCTGGCCGACCTGCTCGCGCTGGCCACCGAGGCGGGCAACGCCGACCGCGTGTTCGTCTTCGGCTCCACCTCGAAGGTCACCTACGCGGGTGGCGGTGTCGGCTTCTTCGGCGCGTCCGAGGCGAACCTGGCCTGGTGGACCGGCCTCATCGGCAAGCGGACCATCGGCCCGGACAAGGTCAACCAGCTTCGCCACGCTCAGTTCCTGCGCGACGAGGACGGCGTCCGCGAGCACATGCGCAAGCACGCCGAACTCATCGGGCCGAAGTTCGCGGCCGTCGACGAGATCCTCACCAAGGAACTGGGCGAATCGGGCCTCGCGTCCTGGACCAAGCCGACCGGCGGGTACTTCATCTCGCTGACCGTGCCGTCCGGGACCGCCAAGGAGGTCGTGCGGCTGGCCAAGGAGGCGGGTATCGCCCTGACCCCCGCCGGCGCGACCCACCCGTACGGCGACGACCCCGAGGACGCCGTCATCCGCATCGCGCCGACGTACCCCGAGCTGGCCGAGGTGGAAGAGGCCATCCGCGGTCTCGCGGTCTGCGTTCGCCTTGCCGCGGCGACGAAGAAATAGGCAACCGTAAGGCAAGGTGACCGGTGGCTTGGTGACGTCGCCGGTCGAGTCTCGGGAGTGGCGTTTCGAGTTGGAACCAAGGGTGCCTTGAGTACCTGTTGGACTTTGGCTGTTTCGTCACCTGCACCAGCAACCACACAGAAGTACATGAAGGCCCCCTTCCTTGCGCCTGGCGCAGGGAAGGGGGCCTTCACGTACTTGAGCGTCACGTACTTCAGGTGCCCGACGCGGGGCGTCAGTGGTAAGACGGTTAGAGCGGCTCCTGAGCAGGGCGAATGTCGAGGGTCGCGAGACTCTCGGGGCGTCGGAAGCTCGGCAGGCCAGGTGCCGACGATGTAGGAATCGGGACGTTGAGTGTCCTAATTCCTGCATCGTCGAGGGGTTGATCAAGGTCAGGCCGGGTGGGTAAGCGAATACAGGTTCACCAGAGCCCTCGACAAGGAGCGTGGCGTGACACAGTCACTCTTCGCCTTGCCGCGGCAGCGAAGAAATAAGTTCGAGATCTTCTCCAATCCGGGTCACGGGTGGTTCCGAACGTCCGAGTGGGTGGGTGTGCACCGCAAAGACGAGAGGAACCACTCGTGTTCGGAAAGCCCTTCGTTCGTACCCTGATCTCCCGCAGCGCGGAGAACCCCACGGATCGCCGCCGGTTCCTGAAGGCCGCGGGCGCGGCGGGGCTCGGTGTGGTCGGCGCGACCTACCTCGGGGTCCAGGCCACTTCGTCGGCTTCGGCCACGGGTGACGCCGCCGCTGCCGCCGCGGGTGCTCCCAGCGACGCCGCCGTGCTCAACTTCGCGCTCAACCTGGAGTACCTCGAAGCCGAGTTCTACTCCTTCGCCGTCCACGGCCGCGGGCTGCCGGACGACCTCACCGGTGGCGCCGGCACCCAGGGCGGCGTCTCCGGCGGCAAGAAGGTGATGTTCCACGACAAGGCGCTGCACCAGTTCGCGAAGGAGATCGCGGGCGACGAGGTCGCGCACGTCAAATTCCTGCGCGGGGCGCTCGGCGAGGCCGCGGTCTCGCGACCCGAAATCGACCTGAAGAACAGCTTCACAGCCGCCGCTCGCGCCGCCGGGCTGATCAGCGAGTACCAGCAGTTCGACCCGTTCGCCAGCGAGAAGAACTTCCTGCTGGCGGCGTTCCTGTTCGAGGACGTCGGCGTGACGGCCTACAAGGGCGCCGCGCCGCTGATCACCAACAAGACGTTCCTGGACGCGGCCGCGGGCATCCTGGCGGCCGAGGCCTACCACGCCGCCACCATCCGGACCGCGCTGTTCGACCGGGAACTCGGCGACGCGGCCGCCAAGATCTCCAACGCGCGCGACGCCCTCGACGGCCCCGGTGACGACGACCAGGGTGTCCTGCTCGGCAACCAGGCCAACATCGTGCCGACCGACCAGAACGGCATCTGCTTCGGCCGCGGCGCCGACCGCGTGCTGAACGTCGTCTACCTGAACCCGGGCGCGGTGAAGGAGGGCGGGTTCTTCCCCAAGGGCGTCAACGGCGACATCGTCGCCAGCGGCGGCGCGTGATCTCCCTCTGTCGTGTCGCCGTTTCCCGGTACCGTCGAGGGCCGGCGACACGACAGGGGGTACGCGGTGAAGGCTGTGATCATCGGCGGCGGCATCTCCGGCACGGTGACCGCGATGGCGTTGCACCGGGCCGGGATCGAGGCGAGCGTCCACGAGGCGTACCCGTCCGGCGGCGAGGACGCGGGCGCGTTCCTGACGATCATGCACAACGGCATGGACGCCCTGCGCGCGATCGGCGCCGAGGCACCGGTGATCGACATTTCGTTCGGTGCGGCGGGCCTGGAACTCGTGACGCCGGACGGGCGGACCGTCGATCGGCGTTCCTTCGACATCGACGGCCTCGCCGGGCCGCGCACGATGAAGCGGGCGGCGCTTTACCGCGCGTTGCAGGAGGAGGTGATCTCGCGCGGGATCACCTTCGAACGCGGGAAGCGGCTGGTTTCCGCCTCGCCGGGGATCGCCCGGTTCGAGGACGGTTCCGTGGCCGAGGGCGACATCCTCATCGGCGCCGACGGCCTGCGGTCGGTCGTCCGGACGATCATCGACCCGGACTGCCCGCCGCCGCGTTCGACGGGGCTCGACGTCGTCTACGGCTACACGACCGACACGAGCATCCCGCAGGCGCCTTCCCTCTATCGGATGATCCAAAGCCTGCACGCCTACTTCGGCTACACCAGCACTCCCGACGGCTCGACGTACTGGTTCGCGCGGCTTCCCACGGCCGAAGGCGTGCGCTCCGGCCTGACCCCGGCCGAATGGCGCGCGGCCGCTTTCGCCGCTTTCGACGGGGAACCGTTGCCCGCCGCGGAAATCATCCAGTCCACCGGGGACGAGGTCTTCGGCGGACATTCCTACGACGTGCCCTCGACACCGGTGTGGTTCACCGAGTCGATGGTGCTCGTCGGCGACGCGGCGCACGCGGCGTCGCCCGCCGCGGGGCAGGGGGCGTCGATGGCGCTGGAGGACAGTGTCGTGCTGGCCCAGTGCTTGCGGGATCTTCCTGACGCGCCAACGGCTTTCGCGGCCTACGAGCGGCTGCGGCGGGCGCGGGTGGAGCAGTTGGTGGCGAGCAGCGCGGCGGTGTCCGCGAGCACGACGTCCGATCGGGACCGGAATTGGCTTTATCGGCACCACATCGAGTGGGACGCGAAGATCACCGGGTGAACCAGCCCTGTGATGCCGGTCATACGTCGCGAGATTTCCGGGTGACGCTTGTCGATCATCAGTACGGTACGCGGCGTACCGACCAAATCACCCTGGGGGGTTAATGATGTACAACAAGGTTCGTGCGCTCCTGCTCGCCACCTTCGCGGTGACGGGGCTGGCCGTGGTGAGCGCGCCGGCCGCACACGCCGCCACGTACACGCAGGTGGGCTATGCGAGCTCGTTCGGCAGGCAGGTGTACCTGTGGCGTAACAACGACAACGGGTGCATCCACGCGCAGGGCAAGAGCATGCGCATCGGTGACGAGGTGATCCTGCAGGTGGTCAGCGGCGGCATGCTCATCGACGACGATGTGCAGCGCGCCAACGCCACCGGCGTCTCGGTCAACACGCAGTCGCTGTGCAACAAGGGTGGCGCCGGCTTCCGGGGTCTCGTGAAGGACGCGAACGCGAACGGACCGCAGACCGGGACTTACCAGAACTGGTAGCCAGAAGTACGTGAAGGCCCCCTTCCCTCGGCTCAGCCGAGGAAAGGGGGCCTTCACGCGCGAAAGGCTACTTCTTGTACAGGGCCTCGATGTCGGTCGCGTAGTTCTTGTTCACGATGTTGCGCTTCAGCTTCAGGCTCGGCGTGATCTCCCCACCCGCCTCGGTGAAGTCCTTCGAGAGGATCGTGAACTTCTTGATCGCCTCGGCCTGCGACACCGCGCTGTTGGCCTGGTCCACGGCCGTCTGGATCTCGGCGCGCAGTTCGGCGTCGTCGGCCAGATCGGACACCGACGCGTCGGCGGGCTTGCCGTGCTGCGACTTCCACGACGGGAAGTACTCCTCGTCGATGGTGATCAGCGCGCCGATGAACGGCCGCTGGTCGCCGACGACCATCGCCTGGCTGACCAGCGGGCTGGCCTTGATGGTGTCCTCGAGCCCGGACGGGGCGACGTTCTTGCCGCCCGCGGTGACGATGATCTCCTTCTTGCGCCCGGTGATCTTCAAGAACCCGTCGTCGTCCAGTTCGCCGAGGTCGCCGGTGTGGAACCAGCCGTCCTCCAGCGCTTCGGCGGTCGCTTCGGGGTTGTTGAAGTAGCCGCCGAACACGACGTCGCCCTTCAGCAGGATCTCGCCGTCTTCGGCGATCCGGACCGAAGTGCCGGCGACCGGGCGGCCCACGGTGCCGACGCGGAACCCGGTCTGGGTGCCGACGCAGGCCGCCGCGGAGGTCTCGGTCAGGCCGTAACCCTCGAACACCGGGACACCGATGCCGCGGAAGAAGTGCGCCAGCCGCACGCCGAGCGGGGCACCGCCGGACACCGCGGCGACGCACCGGCCGCCGAGGGCCGCGCGGAGCTTGCTGAACACCAGCTTGTCGAACAGCGCGTGCTTGACCTTCAGGCCCAGCCCGGCGCCGCCGGTGTCCTGCGCCTGGCTGTACGCGACCGCGGTGGCTTCGGCGGCGTCGAAGATCTTGCCCTTGCCGTCGCCGTGCGCCTTCTGCTTCGCGCCGTTGTAGACCTTCTCGAACACGCGCGGCACGGCGACGACGAACGTCGGCCGGAAGGTGCCGAGGTCGGCGACGAGGTTCTTGACGTCCGACGTGTGCCCGAGGGTCACGCGCGCGCTGAGCGCGGTCACCGCGATGGCGCGCGCGAGGACGTGCGCGAGCGGCAGGAACACCAGCAGCGAGTTGCCCTGCTCCATCAGCTGCGGGAACGCGGCGATGTCGGCGCGGATCTCGGCGAGGAGGTTCCGGTGGGTCAGCTCGACGCCCTTGGGGCGGCCGGTCGTGCCCGAGGTGTACACGATCGTGGCCAGGTCGCCGGCCTTCACGGTGCGGCGGCGCTCGTGCAGGTCGTCGTCGCCGAGGTCGGCGCCCTGCTCGGTGAGCTGGTCCACGGCGCCCGCCTCGATCTGCCAGGTGTGCTCCAGCGCGTCGAGGCGGCCCTTGACGGTTTCCAGCGTCGCGACGTGCTCGTCGGTCTCGACGAAGACGGCCTTCGCGGCCGAGTCCGAGAGGATCCAGTGGACCTGTTCGGCCGACGAGGTGTCGTAGATCGGGACGGTGACGGCGCCGGCGGCCCAGATCGCGAAGTCGATCAGGGTCCATTCGTAGCGGGTCTTCGACATGAGCCCGACCCGGTCGCCCGGAGCGATGCCCGCCTGTGCCATTCCCTTGGCCACGGCCAGAACCTGGGCGGCGAAGTCTTTGGCGGTGACGTCCAACCAGGTACCGTCGACCTGACGGCGGAAACTCACCACATCGGAGAACCGCTCGGCGTTCGCCCAGACGACGTCGGCGAGATTTTCGTCGTCGGTCACCGGAGTGGCGGCGGGGGCGCTGTATTCGCGCACGAGGAACCTCCGTGTTCGCGTGCAAGTGGTGTGACCGGTGTTACCCGCCAGTCAACTTAGCGTGCCGTGCACCTTAAGACCATGCTGACGAATCGGCCATACCCAGGGCATGACATTCTGCCGCTGTGAACCAGGCGCCGCCAGCTCTCGACATCGTCGACGAGACCTTCCTCGTGGTCCCGCCCTCCACCGTGGCCGCCGCTTTCGCGGATCCGCGATCTTGGTCACGTTATTGGCCGGACCTCGTCCTAGAGGTCTACACCGACCGCGGGGACCAGGGATTGCGCTGGACCGTGCGCGGTGCCTTGATCGGTACGATGGAGGTCTGGCTCGAGCCGGTGCTCGACGGCACCTTGCTGCACTACTTCCTGCGCGCCACCCCCGCCGGTCCCGGCGGGGAGCCGATCGGCCTGGCACCACGGGAGTTGCGCCGCGAGTTCGACCGCCGTGCCCGTGCCGCCAAGGCGATCGCGCTCGGGCTCAAGGAGATCCTGGAGGACGGGCGGGAGCCCGGGGTCGGCCCCCGGGCTCAGTAGGCACGGGGAGCACAGGGGAGAGCATGCGGGTTCACGTGGTGTCGGACGTGCACGGCAACGCCGACGCGCTCAAACGCGCGGGTGACGGCGCCGACGCGCTGGTCGTCCTGGGCGACCTGCTGGACTTCGTCGACTACCGCGAGCACGACAAGGGCATCATGGGCGCGCTGTTCGGCGCCGAGAAGGTCGGCGAGTTCGCGCGCCTGCGGCGTGAGGGCACTCGTGATGAGACCGTTGCCTTCTCGCGATCGTTGTGGGCCACTTTGGCCGATCCGGCCGCCGCCGTCGGCGAGGCGATCCACGACCAGTACGGCGTCCTGTTCGGCGCGCTGACCGCGCCGACGTTCGCGACCCCCGGCAACGTCGACGACCCCTCGCTGTGGCCGGAGTTCGCCGGCGACGGCATCACCGTCCTCGACGGCGAGGTCGCCGAGTTCGGCGGCCTGCGGCTGGGGTTCATCGGCGGCGCGCTGCTCCCGCCGAACGTGGTCCCGCGCCGCAACGGCTTCTGGCGGCCGTACCTGCGCACCCGCGAGGAGTACGACGCCGCGGTCGCCGGGCTGGAGAACGTCGACGTCCTGTGCACCCACATCCCGCCCGCCGTCCCGGAACTGACCTACGACGTGATCGCGCGGCGGTCCGAGATCGGCTCGGCGGCGCTGGTGGACCTCATCCGCGAGCAGCGGCCGCGCTGGTCGGTCTTCGGGCACGTCCACCAGCCGCTGACCCCGAGGACGAGGCTCGGCAGGACCGAATGCCGTAACGTCGGTCACTTCAAAGAGACCGCACAGCCGTACGTGCTGCGCTGGTGACCCTCGGCTCCGGCTAGGCTGCGTTCATGGCCGAGCAGTCCACGCAATCCATCGAGGTCGACGCCGAGCCCGAGCGGGTCATGGCCGTCATCGCCGACTTTCCCGCGTACCCGGAATGGGCCAAGGCCGTCCGGGAGACCGAGGTGCTCGGCGAGGACGCCGACGGCCGCGCCAAGCAGGTGAAACTCACCCTCGACGCCGGACCCATCAAGGACGTCTACACCCTCGAGTACGACTGGGACGCCGACGGCCACGGAGTCAGCTGGCACCTGGTCAAGGGCCAGATGCAGAAGGCGCAGAACGGCCGTTACGCCCTCGAAGCGCTGGGCGGCGGACGCACCAAGGTCACGTATACGCTGTCCGTCGAGCTGGCGCTGCCGATGATCGGGCTGCTGCGCCGCAAGGCCGAGAAGATGGTCATGGACACCGCGCTCAAGGAGCTCAAGAAGCGCGCTGAAGCATCCTGAGTCGAAGGGTAGGCATGCGGATCCTGCTGTTCACCGGCAAGGGGGGTGTCGGCAAGACCACGCTGGCCGCGGCGACGGCGGCGGCACTGGCCGGGCGGGGCAGGAAGACGCTCGTGGTCTCGACCGACCCGGCGCATTCCCTCGGTGACGCCTTCGGCCGCCCGCTCGGCGGTGAACCGTCCGAAGTGGACACGCTGCTCCACGCCGCCCAGATCGACACCCGCGGCCTCGTCGACAGCACCTGGCGCGAACTCCGGCGGGAACTGCAGACCGCGCTCGCGGGAGTGGGCCTCGACTCGCTCGACGCCGAGGAACTCACCGTGGTGCCCGGCGTGGACGAACTCCTCGCCCTCACCGAAGTCCAGCGTCTCGCCGAGCACGGTCCCTGGGAGACGGTCGTCGTCGACTGTGGACCGACCGCGGAAACCCTGCGCCTGCTGGCCTTGCCCGAAGCCGTCTCCGGCTACCTGTCGAGGATGTTCAAACCGGGCGCGCGGCGGACGGCGGCCGCGGTGCGGCGGCTCGGCGCGCATCTGGAGTCGCTGCGCACGCTGCTGACCGATCCGGCCACCACCACCGTGCGGCTCGTGCTGACACCGGAGCGCGTCGTCGTCGCCGAAGCCCGCCGCACGCTCAGTTCCCTTGCCCTGCGCGGAATCTCGGTCGACGGCCTGATCGTCAACCGGCTCATGCCCGCGCCCGGGTTCTGGCGCGGCGCCGCGGCCACGTGGATGCGGACCCGGCGCACCCAGCAGAACGCCGTCCTCGCCGAACTCGCCGACGCCGGTTTCGGGCCGGGACAGGTGAAACCCGTCGAGCATCGTGCCGTCGAGCCGGTGGGGCTCGAAGCTCTGCAGGAAATCGCGTATGAGCTTTACCAAGGGCTGGATCCCTTGGCAGGGAACGAAAAAGGGGTGACCCCGCTGCTGCAGGTGTCCGAATCGGACGGCGGCTACGAGCTGCGCATCGCGGTGCCTCTGCACCTCGATTCCGAAGTGGACCTGGCCAGAGTGGACGATGATCTCGCCGTCACCGTGGATGGTTTCCGGCGGCTGATCGCGCTGCCGGAGATGTTGCGCCCGTGCCGGATCACCGGTGCGGAATCCGACGCGCACGGCCTGGTCGTGAGCCTGGCCGGGAACCGGGGACCCGGGTGAGCGAGAACAACGAGTACACCGGATCGAAGCCGCTCGAACTGGCCGAAGAGATCCGGCTCCTGGTCGAACTGGTCGTCGAGCACGCCGCGCCGTGGCTGGAGGGCCTGATCTCCGCCGGGCACGGCTGCACCGACCACGACGCCGACGGGTGGTGCCCGCTCTGCGCGATCGTCGGGGTCTTCCGCGGGGAACGGCCCGAGTTCGTGGCCCGCCTGATGGAGCAGGCCGCGCAGCTCGTCGCGTTGCTGCGGGCGGTGCTCGCCGATCGGTGGGAACCCGAGGCAGGCGTGCACATGCCGGGGTTCCAGCCTGCGCGGAAGGAGCCCGCGGCCGAAGATGAGCCGATGGGAGCTTCGCGGGTCCAGCACATCACGGTGACCAGGCGCGACGCTTGGCAGCCGGACCGGGAGAACTGAGTTGCTGACGGTAGGGGTGGACGTCGGGGGCACGAGTGTGCGCGCCGGCGTGGTGGACGAGCACGGCTCGCTGATGGACACCGCCAGGGTCGGGACGCCCAGCGGGGAGGACGCGCTCGAAGACGCCATCGCCGGCGTCGTCGAAGACCTCCGCAACCGGCACGACGTGTCCGGCGTCGGCCTCGCGGTCGCCGGATTCGTCGCCAAGGACCGGCGGACGGTGATGTTCGCGCCGCATCTGTCCTGGCGTGCCGCGCCGGTCGCCGAGCGCATCGAAAAGCGGGTCGGCCTGCCGGTGACCCTGGAGCACGACGTGAACGCCGCCGCGGTCGGCGAATACCGCTTCGGGGCCGCCCGCGGCGCTCATGTCGCCGCGCTGATCGCCCTCGGCACCGGGATCGGCGCGGGACTGCTGCTCGACGGCAAGATCTACCGGGGCGCGTACGGCGTCGCGCCGGAACTCGGGCACCTGACCGTCGTCCCCGGTGGCAGGCCCTGCCCGTGCGGGAAGTACGGCTGCTGGGAGCGGTACTGCAGCGGGACGGCGCTGGCGGCGACGGCGGTGGAACTGCTCGCCCGGCATCCCGGTCGCTCGACCGTGCTGGCACGCGAGACCAGGGGAGACCCCGGCTCGGTCACCGGCCGCCGGGTCGCCGGGGCCGCCCGCGACGGCGACCCGATCGCCCAGCGCGCGATGACCGAGCTGGCGAAGTGGCTCGCCGAGGGGCTGGCGCTGGTCGCCGACGTCTTCGATCCCGAGCTCATCGTGATCGGCGGCGGCGTGTCCGAATCGGCTCCGCTGTTCCTCGACGAGGCCCGTGAGCACTACGCGGACAAGATCACCGGCGCCGGGCACCGTCCGCTGGCACGGATCCGGGCCGCGCACCACGGCGACGATTCGGCGATCGTCGGCGCCGCCGCCCTCGCCGCCGACGCGGCGAAGGCTCCCGGCGCCGAGATCGGTGTGACACGCTGAAGCGGTGACCCGGCAGGACGGCAACGGCTTCGTGAAGTGCGACTTCGGGCATCTTCACTGGGGTTTGCACGGCGCGGCCGGCTTGCTGCTGTCCGATCCCGCCCGCGGGGTCCTGCTGCAGCGGCGGGCCTGGTGGGTCCACCATGGACGTACTTGGGCGCTGCCCGGTGGCGCCGTCGAGGCGGGGGAGAGCCCGCGTGAGGCGGCCACCCGTGAGGCGCACGAGGAGGCCGACATCCCGCCCGCCCGGGTCCGGCCGCTGGCCGCGTCGCACGTCGACCACGGGAACTGGCGCTACACCACGGTGCTCGCCGCGCCGATCGGCCCGCTTTCGGCCAGGGTGAAGAGCGCGGAGAGCGCGGAACTGCGATGGGTCCACGCGGGCGAGGTCGCCGATTTCCGGCTGCATCGCGACTTCGCGGCGGCGTGGCCGGGATTGAGGGAACACTTGGATCGCGGGCTGGTACTGGTGGTCGACGGCGCGAACGTCGTCGGATCGCGGCCGGACGGCTGGTGGCGTGACCGGCGCGGCGCCGCGGAACGGTTGCGGGACAAGCTGGTGCCCCTGTCCGAGACCGGGCTCGTCGATCCGGCCCTGCCCGGGGGCGGCGGATGGTCGTGGTGGCCGAAGGTCGTGCTGGTCGTCGAGGGCAAGGCGCGGGGAGTCGAGCCGGTGCCGGGTGTCGAGGTCGTCGAGGCCGACGGCGAAGGCGACGACACGATCGTCGCCGTCACGCGTGAAGCCCGTGCCGCGGGCCCGGACGACCACGTCGTCGTGGTGACCGCCGACCGGGAGCTGCGTTCCCGCGTCGAGGCACTGGGCGCTTCGACCTTCGGCCCGGGCACCCTTTTGGGGCACCTCGGCTAGGGACGCGCGATCTTCCCGTCCCGCATCTCCGCGATCAGCGAAGCGACGACGGCGCGCAAGCTGCCGTTGTACTGCTTCGCCACCGCGCGCTGGCGCAGGTAGCTGGGCCCGTAGGCCAGGATGGTCTCCACCGACCGCAGCTCGTCGGCGCAGTCCAGGCGCCGGGCCACCGGTTCGAGCCGGTTCAGCAGGTCGTAGGTGTCGTCGGTGACGAGCCGCTCGTTGCCCGCCGCGTCGAGGATGACGATCGCGTCGACGCCGTACCGCGCCGCGCGCCACTTGTTCTCCTGGACGTGCCACGGCGGCAGCGTCGGCAGGATCTCGCCGTCGTCGAGGCGCGCGCTGAAGTCGTCGACCAGGCATTGGGTCAGCGCGGAGATCGCGCCGACCTCCTCCAGCGTCGGCAACCCGTCGCACACCCGCATCTCGACCGTCCCGAAATGCGGCGCGGGCCGGATGTCCCAGCGGATCTCGGAGAAATGGTCGATCACGCCCGTGGTGAACATGTCGTCGACGTAGCTCTCCAGCTCGGTCCACTTCCGGAACTGGAACGGCAGCCCGGCCGTCGGCAGCTGCTGGAACATCAGCGCGCGGTTCGACGCGTACCCGGTGTCCTCCGCGCCCCAGTACGGCGAAGACGCCGAAAGCGCTTGCAGATGCGGCGCGTACTTGAGCAGGGCGTCGAGGATCGGCAGGGCCTTGTCCCGGTGGTCGACGCCGACGTGCACGTGGACGCCGTAGATCAGCATCTGCCGTCCCCACCACTGGGTCCGGTCGATGAGCTTGGCGTAGCGCTCCTTGTCGGTGACCTTCTGCTGGTACCAGGTCGAGAACGGATGCGACCCGGCGGAGAACAGCTCGACGCCCAGCGGGTCCAGCACCGAATGCACCACGTCGAGCGAGTCGTTCAGATCGGCCTTGACCTCGGCGATCGTGTCGCAGATCCCGCTGATCACCTCGATGGTGTTGAGCAGCAGTTCCTGCTTGATCTTCGGATGCTCTTCCTGTCCGTCGGGCCGGACGGCGTCGAGCACCTGTTCCGCGACCGACGAGAGCTCACCGGTCCGCCGGTCGACGAGGGCGAGTTCCCATTCCGCGCCGACCGTCGACCGGCGCGAGGGAGTGAAGTCGATCTTCATCTTCCGAATTGTCCGGCAGATCAGACCTGAGCGCCGTTGTGCGGATCCGCGCCGGGCGGCGGCCCCTGGCGCACCCGCAGCAGGAGCAGGGCGATCGCGGTCGCGAGGGCGAGGATCCCGAGCGGCGTGCCGAGCCGGGTGCCCATGCCGATCAGGGTGGGCGCGATCAGCAGCAGCAGTCCGAGCAGGAAGAACAACAGGACGATGAAAGCGCCCTTGCGCGGACGCGGCAGGGGAGGCGGCTCGGGCGGCACGAAGTGGCCCTCGTCGTCGCCCGGCCCGGCCGGGTCGTCCTCGAAGAGGGTCTTGTCCCAGCTGGTGCCGCCGCCGCGCCAGCCCGGTTCGGGTTCGGCGTCCGACGGTTCGGGGCGGGGTGTCTTCTCAGCGGGCTTCTCCGCCGTCTTCCCGGCCGGTTTCTCCAGGTCGTCTTCCGGGAACAGGCCGACGCCCTCCGCACGGAGGTCGGCCACGATCTCGGCGAACGTCGCGTCGACGTCCTCCGGCCCGTCCTTGCCTCTGCTCATCCGGCGTCCACCTGTCCCGCCCGGCGCACGGACCGGGCGAAGTCCACCGTACGCGTGAAGATCAGGCCTGCGTCGTGGTCTTGGGTGGCGACGTGGAAGCTGTTCTCCAGCACCACCTCGGTCACGTCGTCGCTGCCGATCCCGTCGAGGATCACCTGGGAGTTGACCGGTTCCACGATGTGGTCGACGGCCGAGTGGAGCAGGAGCACCGGCTGGGTCACCTTGCGCAGATCCGCGCGGGTGAGTTTCCACAGCTTCGCCAGGCTCGCCGCGGCGCGCACGGGCGTCCGCGAGTAGGCCAGTTCGGTTTCGCCGGGCTTCGCGATGTCGTTGGCCACGCCCGGGACCGAGGGCAGGATCCGCGACAGGACGGGCAGCAGCTTGGCGTCCCAGCGCAGGGTCAGCACCGACGGGTTCACCAGCACGATGCCGGCGATCCGGTCGCCGAACTCCTCGGCCAGTCGCAGCGTCAGCGTCCCGCCCATCGACATCCCGGCGACGAACACCGTGTCGCAGGTCGCGAAGAGCGCCAGCAGCTCTTCGCGGACCGCGCCGTACCAGTCCTCCCAGCCTGTCCGGTTCATGTCCTGCCACCGGGTCCCGTGCCCGGGGAGCAGCGGGCAGCGCACCGTGTAACCGGCTTCGGCCAGATGGTCGCCCCACGGCCGCATACTCGCGGGAGTGCCGGTGAATCCGTGGCACAGCAGGAACCCTGCTTCGGTCGAACCGGTGTGAGCGAACGGTTCCGCGCCGGCGAGGACGGCCATGCGATCGCCTTCCGTGAGAGCTGGGTAGGTCTACTATGTTCGCACGACCGGAGCGGCTTGTGGGGCCCCGGCCACTGCCGGAATCGGGCCGGATCGGGTGTGAGATCCGTCGCTGGGTGCGGGTAACCGGGTGGACTTCGTTGTGCCTGAGGTGCGCGATTCGTAGTCTTGACCATCGGGCGCAGGGGTTGAGCTGCTAGGAGGAGTTTTCGCAGTGCTGTACTGGCTCATGAAACACGTGTTTATCGGGCCACTGCTCAAGGCGCTGTGGCCCACCAAAGTCGTCGGCGCGGAGAACATCCCCGACGACGGCGGCGCGATCCTCGCGGGCAACCACCTCGCGGTGGCCGACTCCTTCTTCATGCCGCTGCGCGTCAAGCGCAAGGTGACCTTCCCGGCCAAATCGGAGTACTTCACCGAAAAGGGCTTCAAGGGCCTGCTGAAGAAGTGGTTCTTCACCGGCGTCGGCCAGTTCCCGATCGACCGCTCCGGCGGCAACGCCGCGCAGGCCGCGCTCGACACCGCGACCCGGCTGGTCCGCGAAGGACACCTCCTCGGCATCTACCCCGAAGGCACCCGTTCCCCGGACGGCCGCCTGTACAAGGGCAAGACCGGCGTCGCGCGGATCGCGCTCGAATCCGGCGGCGTCGTGGTCCCGGTCGCCATGATCGGCACCGACAAGGTCAACCCGATCGGCTCGAAGATGTGGTGGCCGCGCCGCCTCGAGATCCGCTTCGGCAAGCCGCTCGACTTCTCGCGCTACGAGGGCCTCGCCGGCGACCGCTTCATCGAGCGGTCCATCACCGACGAGATCATGTACGCGCTCATGGAGCTCTCCGGCCAGGAGTACGTCGACATCTACGCCGCCAAGGCGAAGGAACTGCTCGCCGCCGAGGAGGCGGGAGTCCGCCCCAAGGTGCCCGCGCAGCCCTCCGCCCAGGACGTCGCCCGTATCCCGGACACCAAGGTCGGCTGAGGCCCCACTAGGGTTCTCCGGTGCGCTTTTTCTACGACACCGAATTCATTGAGGACGGCGTGACCATCGATCTGGTGTCGATCGGTGTCGTGGACGAAAGAGGCCGCGAGTTCTACGCGGTCTCGACCGATTTCGATCCCGGCAAGGCCGGCCCCTGGGTCCGCGACAACGTGCTCCCGAAACTCCCGTCGCCCGCCGACCCGGCGTGGCGCAGCCGCGAGAAGATCCGCACGGACCTGCTCGAGTTCTTCGGCAAACCGCCCGGCGGGATCGAACTGTGGGCCTGGTTCGCCGCCTACGACCACGTCGCGCTGGCGCAGCTGTGGGGGCCGATGCCCGCGCTGCCGCGCCAGCTGCCGCGCTTCACCCGTGACCTGCGGCAACGCTGGGAGGACGCGGGCAAGCCGAAGCTGCCGTCGGCCCCGGACGACCAGCACGACGCGCTGGCGGACGCGCGGCACAACTACCAGCGGTGGCAGATCATCGAGTCCTACTGGCACCGGTAGGCCCTTGAGCGCGTGAAGGCCCCCTTCCCTCGGCTCAGCCGAGGGAAGGGGGCCTTCACGCGAGGCCGTTGTGGCTGGTGGGACTGGAGTTGCCGGTTCCGGCGGGGTGAGGGGAACTTTGAGGGACTCTGGGTCCCTCAAGGAGTCCTTCACGGCCACGACATCGGCCTGACGATCCCGGGGTGAAGGGCGCCATCCCCGCGTGCCATGCGGCGAAGGCCCCCTTCGCAACACGAGACGCGAGCCCCTCCAGCCCCTCGCCGCCCCGAGTGCCGTGCAATGAACGGTCCTTTACTTGCGAAATTTGCGAGGAAAGGACCGTTCCTAGCGTTCGCGAGGGGGCACTCAGCGGCGTGAGTCGACCGCCTCGGCGAGGGTGTCCAGCAGCTCCGCCGTCGTCTCCCACCCGAGGCAGGCGTCCGTGATCGACTGCCCGTACGTCAGCGACGCGGCCGACCCCAGCGTCAGGTCCTGGCGCCCCTCCACCAGGAAGCTCTCCAGCATCAGCCCCGCGATGCCCCGCTCACCGGCCCCGATCCGCCCGGCGAGCTCGCGCACGACCGAAGCCTGCCGCACGTGGTCCTTCGCGCTGTTGCCGTGGCTCGCGTCGATGATCACGCGTTCCGGCAGCCCCGACTTCGCCAGCCGCGCCAGCGTGTCGGCCACCGTCGCGGGGTCGTAGTTCGGCCCGGCGGAGCTGCCGCGCAGGATGACGTGGCAGTCCTCGTTGCCCGCCGTGGTGATCAAAGCGGCGAGGCCGTCGGGGTTGATCCCCGCGAACACGTGGCTCGCGCCGGCCGCGCGGGTGGCGTCGACGGCGACCTGGACGTCGCCCTCGGTCGAGTTCTTGATCCCGACCGGCATCGACAGCGCGCTGCACAGCTGCCGGTGCACCTGGCTCGCCGCGGTCCGCGCGCCGATGGAACCCCAGGTCACGGTGTCGGAGATGAACTGCGGGGTGATCGGGTCGAGGAATTCGCAACCCACCGGCAGGCCGAGCGCGGAGATGTCGAGCAGCAGTTTGCGCGCCATCCGGAGGCCCTGGTTGACCTCGTAGGTGCCGTCGAGACCGGGGTCGTTGATGAGGCCCTTCCAGCCGAGCGTGGTCCGCGGCTTCTCGAAGTAGACGCGCATGACGATGTGCAGGTCGCGGCGGTGTTCTTCGGCCTTGGCGGCGAGGCGGCGGGCGTAGTCGAGCGCGGCGTCCGCGTCGTGCACCGAGCAGGGCCCGACGACGACGAGGAGCCGGTCGTCCCGGCCGTCGAGGATGTCGACGGCCGAGGCCCGCCCGGCTAGGACGGTATCGGCGATTTCCGCCGTCATCGGATGTTCGTGCCGCAGCATCGCGGGCGACAGCAGCGGGTTGATGGCCGCCGTGCGGTGCCCGTCGAGGGCGATCAGGGTGTCAGCGGAGGGAGACATCGCGGGTCTGGTTCCTTTCGAAAGGGATACCGACCCGCGGGAACTCGCCGAGCCGGTGGGAAATCCGGCTCGGGGTGGAGGTCAGCGCAGGTTCACGCCGCCGTGCCCACCCGGGGCCGGCTTCGTAAACCAGAAATAGCGCTGCACGACGCCAAGCTAGCACATCCGCCGCGCGGACCGATTCCCGAGGTGGTCCGCCCTGCACCGATCCAGAGAACTGCCGCTACGCTGGCGTCGGGACATGTGACTGTCATCTCTACGGAACACAAGACGGAGGCTTCTGATGCGTGTCGGTGTGCTGACCGGCGGTGGGGACTGCCCGGGGCTCAACGCGGTGATCCGCGCTGTGGTGCGCAAGGGCATCGAGGTGCACGGCTGGGACATCGTCGGGTTCCGCAACGGCTGGAACGGTCCCCTCACCGGGGACAGCCGCCCGCTCGGCCTGAACGACGTCGAGGACATCCTGACCCGCGGCGGCACGATCCTGCGCTCGTCGCGGACCAACCCGTACAAGGTCGACGGCGGCGTCGACAAGATCAAGGCCGTGCTCGCCGAGCAGCAGGTCGACGCGCTGATCGCGATCGGCGGCGAGGACACTCTCGGCGTCGCGAAGCGGCTCACGGACGACGGCGTCGGCGTCGTCGGGGTGCCCAAGACGATCGACAACGACCTCGGCGCCACCGACTACACCTTCGGCTTCGACACGGCCGTCTCGATCGCCACCGAGGCCATCGACCGGTTGCACACCACGGCCGAGTCGCACCATCGCGCGCTGGTCGTCGAGGTCATGGGGCGGCACGCGGGCTGGATCGCGCTGCACTCGGGCCTCGCCGGCGGCGCGAGCGTGATCCTGGTGCCGGAGCGGCACTTCAGCGTCGACCAGGTCGTCTCGTGGGTCGAGCGCCGTTTCGAGAAGGAGTACGCGCCGATCATCGTGGTCGCCGAGGGCGCGCTGCCCGAGGGCGGCGAGGAGAAGCTGCTGACCGGGGAGAAGGACGCCTTCGGGCACGTCCGGCTCGGCGGCATCGGCACCTGGCTGGCCGACGAGATCGCCGCCCGCACCGGCAAGGAGTCGCGTGCGGTCGTGCTCGGGCACGTCCAGCGCGGCGGCACCCCGACGGCATACGACCGCGTGCTCGCCACCCGGTTCGGGCTCAACGCCGTCGACGCCGTGGCCGACGGCGACTTCGGCGTGATGGTGGCGCTGCGCGGCACGGACATCGTCCGCGTCAAGCTCGCCGAGGCGACCGCCGAACTGAAGACCGTCCCGGTCGAACGGTACGAAGAGGCCGAAGTCTTCTTCGGCTGAGCCCTGTTCCAGGAGAAGGCCCCTTACTTTGTGCTGACCTCGGGTAAGGGGCCTTCGCTTTTCTTGCGGCCCCGCCATCGCGGCGAGTTGAATCGGCCACCTGGGGGATCAGGGGTGGAAGGGCGGCGGTTCGCATGGGATCCAGCAGACGCGAGTTCCTGAGGTGGCTGGCCGCCGGCGGGACCGGGGTGGCGCTCGCCGGGCTGCTGCCCGGTACGGCCGCCGCGGAAACGGGCGCGATCGTCGTCATCACCCACGTCACGCTGATCGACGGCACGGGGTCGGCGCCCCGGCGTGACGTCTCGGTCGTGCTCGTCGGCGACCGGATCGCCTGGGTCGGCTCCGGTCCGGTCCCGGAAACCGGCGGCGCGCGGGTGATCGACGGCCGAGGCAAGTACCTCATCCCGGGACTGTGGGACATGCACACCCACGGCGCGGACCTCGAGGACATCGTCCCGCCGCTGCATCTGGCGCACGGCGTCACGGGTGTCCGCGAGATGTGGGGGTACGCGGAAAACCGTGCCACGAAGGGCAAGATCGAACGCGGCGAGCTGCTCGGCCCGCGTGTCGTGCTGGCGAGCGGGATCGTCGACGGGCCGGTCACGCTCCTGGGGCCGCCGGTGCTCCAGGTGGCGACGGAGGCCGAAGCGCGAGCCGCCGTCCGTGCCGAGAAGGCCGCTGGCGCCGAGCTCGTCAAGATCTACTCCTACCTCGCACCCGAGGCCGTGCGCGCGATCGCGGACGAGGCCCGCGCTCAGGGCCTGCGGTTCTCCGGGCATTGGCCGTACAAGCTGTCGCACCTCCAGGCGAGCGACCTCGGCCAGCACAGCCTGGAGCATTTCTTCGGGGTGTCCATCCACTGCTCGTCCCGGCGCGACGAGATCCTGGCCAGGCTGAAGGCGACGCCCTACGACCCCGCGGCGCCGCGGGACTTCTTCAACCTGGCGCGGCGGCTGGAGTTCGAGTCGGTCACCACGTACGACCGCGGCGCGGCGCGGGCCTACTTCGAGCGGCTGCGGTGCAACGGCACCTGGCACTCGCCGACGCTGACGATCAACCGGGTCGTCACGCAGCCCGCCGAGACCCACCAGCGGGACCCGCGGCTGAAGTACGTCCCCGTGGACGTGCGTGAGAGCTGGGCCGTCGGCATCGAACGCTTCGCGCCGAAGACCCCGGCGGACGTCGCCCTCCAGGAGCGGTACTTGCGGGAGACGCTGCGGCTGGTCGGCGTCGCGCACGAAGCGGGTGTCGGGCTCATCGGCGGCACCGACTGCCTCAATCCGTACACCTTCCCCGGCAGCGGGCTGCACGAGGAGCTCGCGTTCCTGGTCGAGGCCGGGCTCTCGCCGGTGCGGGCGCTGAAGACCGTCACGGCCGACGCGGCGAGGTTCCTCGGCCGGGAAGGGACGTCGGGCACGGTCGCGGTGGGGAAGGAGGCGGACCTCGTGCTGCTGGACGCGGACCCGGCCGCGGACATCCGCAACGTCGCGAAGATCGACACGGTGATCACTCGAGGCCGGGTGCTCGACCGGGCGGAGCGGCGGCGGATGCTCGACGCCGTCGAGGCCGCCGCGAACCGGCCGGCGCCGGTGAATGCCCGGCTCCGCTCCCTCGCGCGCCGCGGTTGCTGCTGTTGACCTCGCGGGGTTCAGACGCGGGCGAAGGTGTCCAAAAGGGACACGGCGCGCGCGATGTCGTCGGTCAGCGGCCGGTCTTCGACGCTCGGGTCGAGCACGGCCGCGGCGGTCTCGTAGGCGTCGCGCGCGGGCAGGGAGACGAGTTCGGCCTTGCGCATCCGCAGTGCCCGGACGGCCGCGACCAGTTCACACGCCAGCACCTGCTGGTACGCCGCCCCGGCCGCCGTCGCCGCACGCGCGGCCTGGGTGGAGAAGCTCGCGTGGTCCTCGATCCCGCGTGAGACGACGGCCGTGCCCAGCGTCGCCGGGAGCGCGGCCTGCCGCAGTTCGGTGAGCGCGTCGTGCGCGACGTACTCCAGGATCATCACGCCCGAGCTGCCCGACGGCCCGGCCGCCAGGAACGGCCGCAACCCGGTGAACTCCGGCTCCACCAGATCACCCAGCCGGGCCACCGACAGCTCGGCGACCTGATGGACGGTCGCGCGCACCTGGTCGAGCGCGGTCGAGACGTACGCGGTGTGGAAATGCGCGTGGTGATAGGCGTCCTGGTGCACCGTCGAGATCATCGGGTTCTCGGTGCTGGCGTTGATCTCCACCGCGAGGACGTCGCGCAGGTAGTGGATCGCGTCCAGCGCGGGCCCCTGCACCTGCGGGAAGGCGCGGAGCCCGAACGGGTCCTGGATCCGCCTGCCGGGTTTGGGTGTGCCCTCCATCCCGAGCAGCCGCCGCATCTCCGCCGCGCACGCGACCTGCCCGGCGTGCGGACGCGCCTCGTGCACGGGGGTCGCGTACGCCTCCGGGTTTCCGTCGAGCGCGATGTAGGTCAGTGCCGCGACGACGTGGCTCGCCCGCGTCAGCGTGTCGAGCCGCATCGCCGCGAGGGTCGCCTCGGCCAGCGTCGCGGCGTTGCTGCTCATGAACGCGAGCGCGTCACCCGCCTGCACCGGCACCGGGGGCACCCCGCCGGTCAGCCACGGCCGTTCGCCGGTGAGGGCGAGCGCGGTCTCCGCGAGCGGCGCGAGGTCGCCGGTGCCGATCGCGCCGAGCCGGTGCACGAGCGGCAGCGCCCCGGTCCGCACCGCGTCGGCGAGCGCCCCGATCAGCACGGGGCTGAGCCCGGCGCGCCCGGCCAGCAGCTGGTTGAGCCGGATGAGCATCATCGCCCTGGTCTGGCCGGGGGACATGACGTCGCCGCTGCCGCCCGCGTGACTGCGCAGCAGCCGCAGCCCGTGATCCGGCGACTCGCCCTCGCCGACCGGGTCCTCCTTGTTGGCGCCGACGCCGGTGGTGCGGCCGTAGACGATCCTGCGCGTGCTCAGTTCTTCGGCGAGCTTCCACGCGCTTTCGGCGCCGCGCAGCGCGGCGATCGAAACGTCGATGCCCAGCGGGCCCTCGGTGCTCGCGGCGGTCACGACGTCCGCGCAGCGCAGGGTCCGGCCGTCCACCCGGATCACGGCGGCCTCCTTTCACGACCGCCCCACTATGAACGCCTTCAGTCCGACGGAGGCTGCCAGGGCGGCCGGTTGCCCCAGTCCCACTTAGGCATCGGCTCGGGAACGGTGACCTCGCGGCCCGGCTGGGAGAACATCACCGCGAGCCTGCTGCCCCATTCGACGTACGCGGCGAACGCGGAGCGGAACTCGGGGTCGGCCGGGAGCCCGGCTTCGTCGGCGGCGTCGAAGAGCAGGTTCACCCAGCGGCGGCGCTGTTCCTCGGTGATGGCCCGGCCCAGATGCCGTCCGACCATGTGCCGGTGCCCGCCGTGTTCGCCGCTGTAGGTCTCCGGCCCGCCGAACACCTCGGCCAGCCAGACCGCCACGTGCTCGGGATGGCCGGGGTCCATGTGGCGGAAGACCGGCTCCAGCAACGGGTCCTTCAGCACGTGGCCGTAGAAGACGGTGGTCAGCCTGCGCAGGGCGTCCAGCCCGCCGGCCCATTCGTACAACGTCGGTGTCCCGGTCACGTAAGGTCCTCCCAGCGGCGACGATCTTCCGGTCCGGCACAGGCAACCACCCCGGATCGGCGGGGACAACCGCTTACTTTCCGGTGCGTGCCAAGGGGGAGCCGGTGATCCTGGCGCATATCAAGGAGGGCGTGCACCGCTACGGCGAACTCTGGCGGCGGCACGTCGAGTACCGGCTGAGCGAGGAGGGGGAGCGGTTACGCCCCGCACTCCAGGCGCTCTACGACTGGGGGACGCGGCGCGCGGCCGACCGCGGCATCGCGTTCGAGCCGTTACCTATTCACTGACTGTCGTCGTCGAGGTGCCGTTCGAGCGCGTCGATCCGTCCTTCCCAGAACCGGCGGTACGGCGCGAGCCACGCGTCGACCTCCGCGAGCGGTTCCGGGCGGAGCCGGTAGCAGCGGCGCTGGGCGGCGACGCGGACGGTGACCAGACCGGCCTCGCGTAGGACGCGCAGGTGCTTCGATACGGCCGGTTGGCTCAATTCGAGCACCTCGACCAGCTCGTTGACCGATTTCTCGCCGCCGCGCAAGAGGTCGAGGATGGTCCTCCGCCGCGGTTCGGCGAGGATCTCGAAGGTCTGCATCATCCGGGGAATGTGCCCCGTGCGGCATATTTCCGTCAAGGAATGTTCGAAAATGTCCATCCGAAAGTCTTGGTCTGAACCATTGACGGAGTGGTCTAGTCCACTTAGCTTGTGCGTGTCCCGCCGCAGTCCTCTCGTCACCCCTGGTGACCGTGAAGGGAGAACGCATGCCCCGTTCGAAAAGGCTCACCGCGATCCTGGGTGCCGCGGCCGTCGCGCTCGGCGCGCTGGCTGTCGCCGCGCCGGCGCAGCAGGCCTCCGCCGCACCGGAAACGCCGGACGCCTCGGTCGGCAAGGTACTCGGGTACTTCGCCGAATGGGGCGTCTACCAGCGGAACTACCATGTGAAGAACATCGACACGTCGGGCTCGGCGAGCAAGCTGACGCATATCAACTACTCGTTCGGCAACGTGACGAACGGTGGCTGCGCGATCGGTGACGCCGAGGCGGCGACCAGCAAGTTCTACGACGCCGCGGGCAGTGTGGACGGCGTCGCCGACAGCTGGGACACCGGCGCGCTGCGCGGGAACTTCAACCAGCTGAAGAAGCTCAAGGCCAAGTACCCGAACCTCAAGGTGCTGTGGTCGTTCGGCGGCTGGACCTGGTCCGGCGGGTTCGGCGAGGCCGCCAAGAACCCCGCCAAGTTCGCGGAGTCCTGCTACAACCTCGTCAACGACCCGCGCTGGGCCGGTGTCTTCGACGGTATCGACATCGACTGGGAGTACCCGAACGCCTGCGGGCTCTCGTGTGACACCAGCGGTCCGGCCGCGATCAAGAACCTCGCGCAGGCCCTGCGGGAGAAGTTCGGCTCGAAGCTGGTCACCGCCGCGATCACGGCGGACGGTACCGACGGCGGCAAGATCGACGCCGCGGACTACGGCGGCGCGGCGCAGTACTTCGACTGGTACAACGTCATGACCTACGACTACTTCGGCGCCTGGGCCGCGCAGGGCCCGACGGCCCCGCATTCGCCGCTGACCGGCTACGAGGGCATCCCGACCGCCGGCTTCCACTCCGACGCGGCGATCCAGAAGCTGAAGAGCAAGGGCGTCCCGGCGAACAAGCTGCTGCTGGGCATCGGCTTCTACGGCCGAGGCTGGACCGGCGTCACCCAGGAGGCCCCGGGCGGCACCGCGACCGGTCCGGCGGCGGGCACTGAGCCGGGCATCCAGGACTACAAGGTCCTGAAGACCACCTGTCCGGCCACCGGCACCGTGGCGGGCACCGCGTACGCCAAATGCGGCAGCGACTGGTGGAGCTACGACACTCCGGCGACGATCGGCGGCAAGGTCACCTACGCCAAGAACCAGGGGCTCGGCGGCGCCTTCTTCTGGGAGCTGTCCGGTGACACGGCCGACGGCGAACTGATCACCGCCCTGGCCAAGTAAGGCCGAAGTGCGTGAAGGTCCCCTTCCTCGCGCGAGGTGAGGGGGTCGTGAGTGCTAATGAGGGTTAGAACCCTCATTAGCACTCACGACCCCATCGCAAACCAGGCAAAGCACTCGAATCAGGCGCGGTTGCCTCGGGGATCGTGGGGCCTTCAGGGACATGCCGGTGGCGAGGATTACGGTCACCCCATGGGTTTCGAGGGTTTCGGCGAGTACGCCATCGACTTCTACGACGGTCTCGAGGCGGACAACTCCAAGTCCTACTGGGACGCGAACCTCGCCACCTACAAGGCCGACGTGCGCGCGCCGATGGAGGCGCTGCTCGCCGAACTCGTCCCGGAGTTCGGCGACGGCTTCGGCGAGGGCAAGGTCTTCCGCCCGTATCGCGACGTCCGGTTCGCCAAGGACAAGACGCCGTACAAGACCCACTGCGGCGCGGTGATCGAGCAGGGCCGCGGCGGCGGCGCGTACTACGTCGAGGTCGGCCCGGCCGGGCTGCGCGTCGGCGGCGGCTGCTTCCACTTCGAGTCCGATCAGCTCGCCCGCTTCCGCAAGGCCGTCGACACGGAACTCCGGGGCGCCGAGCTCGCCAAGATCCTCGCGAAGCTGGAGAAGGCGGGCTGGGAGATCAAGGGGGACAGGCTCAAGTCGAAGCCGCGCGGCTTCGCCGAAGACCATCCCCGCATCGACCTGCTGAAGTACCGCTCCGTGTACGCCGTCCGAGGCTGGGAGCCGGACGACGTCCTGCACGAACGCGGCGCCCTCGACCGGGTGCGCAAGGCGTGGCGGCAGGTCCGCGCGTTCAACGAATGGGCGCGGGACCGCGTCGGGCCGAGCGAGAAGCCGCGCCGATAACCGCCGAACCAGGTTCGGCGGTTTCCTCGTCGCCCAGGTCAACTGACACTTTTCTTGAACTTTCGGTATCGGTACAGACGTAGCCACGATGAGGGACTACGCTGTGCGAACGTGAGCCGACGCGCGAAGATCGTTTGTACCCTGGGCCCCGCGACCGCTACGCCGGAGAAGATGCGGCAACTCGTCGACGCCGGGATGGACGTCGCGAGGATGAACTTCAGCCACGGGACGCACAGCGACCACAAGCAGGTCTACGACCTCATCCGCACCGCCGCCGCCGAATCGGGCCGCGCGGTGGGCATTCTCGCCGACCTCCAGGGGCCGAAGATCCGTCTCGGCACCTTCGCGGGCGGGCCGGTCGAGTGGCACAACGGCGACATCGTGCGCATCACCGTCGAGGACGTGGCCGGTACGCACGACCGCGTCTCGACCACCTACAAGGGACTCGCCGACGACGCGAAGCCCGGCGACCGTCTCCTCGTGGACGACGGCAAGGTCGGCCTCGTGGTCAAGGAGGTCGACGGACCGGACGTCGTCTGCGAGGTCACCGAAGGCGGCCCCGTCAGCAACAACAAGGGCGTTTCCCTGCCGGGCATGGACGTCTCCGTGCCGGCGCTGTCCGAAAAGGACATCGAAGACCTCGAGTTCGCACTGGAACTCGGCGTGGACTTCATCGCGCTGTCGTTCGTCCGCTCGCCCGCCGACATCGACCTGGTCCACCAGGTGATGGACCGCGTCGGCAAGGGACGACTCCCGGTGGTCGCGAAGATCGAGAAGCCCGAAGCGGTCTACAACCTCGAAGCCATCGTGCTCGCCTTCGACGCGGTGATGATCGCCCGCGGCGACCTCGGCGTCGAACTCCCGCTGGAGCAGGTCCCGCTGGTGCAGAAGCGCACCATCCAGATCGCCCGCGAGAACGCGAAGCCCGTCATCGTCGCGACGCAGATGCTCGAGTCGATGATCAACAGCTCCCGCCCGACCCGCGCCGAGGCCTCGGACGTCGCGAACGCGGTGCTCGACGGCGCGGACGCGCTCATGCTCTCGGGCGAGACCAGCGTCGGCCGCTACGCCATCGACGTGGTCAAGACCATGGGCCGGATCATCGAAGCCGTCGAGACCGACTCGCCGGTCGTGCCGCCGCTGTCGCACGTCCCGCGCACCAAGCGAGGCGTCATCTCCTACGCGGCCCGTGACATCGGGGAGCGGCTGAACGCCAAGGCCCTGGTCGCCTTCACCCAGTCCGGTGACACCGTCCGGCGGCTCGCGCGGCTGCACACGCGGCTGCCGCTGCTGGCGTTCACACCGGAGGAGAGCGTCCGCAGCCAGCTCGCGATGACCTGGGGCACCACGACGCGGATCGTGCCGAAGGTGGGCTCGACCGACCAGATGATCCAGCAGGTCGACCACGCGATGCTCGAAATGGGCAAGTACGCCAAGGGTGACCTGGTGGTCATCGTGGCCGGTTCCCCGCCCGGGACCGTCGGGTCGACCAACCTCATCCGGGTGCACCGCCTGGGCGAGGACGACCACGCCTGACCCTCCCTGCCGACGCTATGAAGGACCCTTTCCTGGCAAAATTCGCCAGGAAAGGGTCCTTCATAGCGTTCGAGGTGTCCCGGCCGTGTGCTGAAGGGGCCTTTCGCTGCATGCCATGCGGTGAAAGGCCCCTTCGGCCCGTCGGCACGTGCTAGGAACGGTCCTTTCCTGGCAAATTTCGCCAGGAAAGGACCGTTCCTAGCGTCCCAGGTGTCCCGAAGGTGGCCTTCGCGACAAACGTCCCGCCTCACGGAGGCTCCCGGCACCCGCACGGCCTAAAGTTCAGGACATGACTGAGATGGCCAGGGAAGCCGCGGCCGGTTTCGACAACGCCGGCGGGGTGGGCGGACAGCCCGTGCTCGACCGGCTGGTCGCGCTGCTGGACTTGGAGAAGATCGAAGAGAACATCTTCCGCGGCGTCTCGCCCGCCCACTCGCCGGTGCGGGTGTTCGGCGGGCAGGTCGCGGGGCAGGCGCTGGTCGCCGCCGGCCGCACGGTCCCCGAGGAGCGGAAGGTCCACTCGCTGCACGCGTACTTCATCCGCGGCGGCGACCCGAGCGTCCCGATCGTCTACGAGGTCGACCGCATCCGCGACGGCCGCTCGTTCACCACCCGCCGCGTCGTGGGCATCCAGCACGGCAAGGCGATCTTCTCCCTGTCGGCCTCGTTCCAGAAGGACGAGGGCGGTATCGAACACTCCGAGGCCATGCCCGACGTCCCGGCCCCCGACTCGCTGCCGACGCTGCAGGAACGCGCCGAGGGGTACTTCATGGGGCATCTCGACCGGCCGCGTCCGATCGACCTGCGGTACGTCAACGATCCGCCGTGGGTCACCCGGAAGACGGGCGACCGGCCCGCCAGGAACCAGGTCTGGATGAGGGCCGACGGCAAGCTCCCGGACGAGCAGCTGCTGCACGTCTGCGTCCTGACCTACGCCTCCGACATGACGCTCCTGGACTCGGTCCTCGCGCGCCACGGCGTCTACTGGGATCTCGACAAGGTGCTCGGCGCGAGCCTCGACCACGCGCTCTGGTTCCACCGCCCGTTCCGGGCCGACGAGTGGTTCCTCTACGACAGCGCCTCGCCGACGGCGTCAGGCGCCCGGGGGCTGGCGACCGGCCGGTTTTTCGCCGCGGACGGAACGCATATCGCCACCGTCGTGCAGGAAGGTCTTCTCCGAGTCGTGTGACGTTCCGCAGTCGGGATCCAGGCTTGTCCACCCTTTAGAGGGAATGGCGAAACGCATTAACATCTGGAGCCAGAGCATTACGAATTAAAGGGAGGGCCGGAACCGATCGGGGGACGGCTCCGGCCCTGCACCGGGGGTGAATCCGGCTTCGACGGGTATCCTTGCGAAAGCCCATCGGTGCAGCTCGCGGCCCCGCGCCCGTGCCGCGAGCGGATCCGCCGACGCCGGTGAGGGCGGGCGTACCGCGTTGCACAATGCTCAACCTACAACGGCAATCTGCAAATTGCAGGATGAAAATCGACGCGTGGGTGAAAATGGTCGTGTGACCATCTCACCGAATGTGTCTCGGGCTGGTTAGATGTGCTTCGTGCGGGGTTGCTGAACACTGTTCTCCTCGCCGTGTCCCGATCGGTGTTGCTCGGACAGCTTGTGGAGGTGCCGTGATGACGAGGGGTCAGGGACCCACCGTGCGCCGCCGGAGACTGGCGAGCGAACTGAGGCGGTTGCGCGAGGCGGCCGACCTCACCATCGACGAGGTGAGCGAGAAGCTCGAATGCTCGGCGTCGAAGGTCAGCCGCATCGAGACGGGACACGTCGGCGTCACCCCGCGCGACGCGCGCGACATGCTGGAGCTCTACGGCATCGCCGGTGACGAGCAGGAGGCGCTCGTTCAGCTGGCGAGGGAAGCCCGCAAACGCGGCTGGTGGCATGCGTACAACGAGGTGTTCACCGGCACCTTCGTCGGTTTGGAGGCGGACGCCAGTTCGCTGCGGGCGTTCCAGGCGCTGCTGGTGCCGGGCCTGTTGCAGACCGAGCGCTACGCCAAGGCCGTGATCAGGGCGATGCGGCCCGACGCCGAGGACGCCGAGATCAGGCGCCGGGTGGCGGCGAGGATGGCGCGGCAGGAGCTGCTGACCGATCCTTCGCCACCGGAGTACTGGGCCGTCATGGACGAAGCGGTCCTGCATCGCGTGGTCGACGGGCCCGAGGTGATGGCGGAACAGCTGTACCGGATGGTCACGATGGCTGCCCAGCCGAACGTCACCATCCAGATCGTGCCGTTCGGCGCGGGTGCCCATCCCGGGATGGAGGGTCCGTTCCTCATCATGGGCTTCCCCGAACTGGCCGACACCGATGTGGTCTACGTCGACAGCACCTCCAGCGGGCTCTACCTGGAGGAACCCCCGGACGTCCGGCGATACGCGTTGATGTTCGACCATCTCCGTGCCGCCGCGTTGAAACCGGACGACTCGGTCGAGGTGATCGCCGAGGCCGCCGGGAGGTTCGCCGAACAGGCGGCCCTTCCGGAGAAGTCCCTGGAAACAAGTAAGGAGTGGGGAGCATGACGCCCAACGATGACCTTTCCCAGGCCCGGTGGTTCAAGAGCAGCCACAGCGGTGGCGGCAACGACTGTGTCGAGGTCGCCTTCACCGGTGACGGTGCCGCGCTGAGGGACTCCAAGGACCCCGAGGGAGGTGCCTTCCGCCTCTCGCCGCAGGCTTGGCGCGGGCTGCTCGGCGCGGTGCGCGCGAGTGGCCCGGATCACGGCTAGACACCCTCGTACTCGACCCCTTACGCCCCCCGAGCAGGGGATGGGCTGGCGTAAGGGGTCGAATCACGTCCGGGTGTAGGTGATCACCCGATGCCTCAGGCCACCCCTCAGGACGAATCTCTTCACTACCAACAACGCAGTGAAGTTCCTAAGGGGAAAAGATGAACACGAACGACGCCCTCCTCACCGGCGTACTGGCCGAGGTCGAATACCGGAGGGAAGAGCTGCAGCGAGCGGGCCGCAGCATGTGGGTCGAGCGGGCCCGCCGGGCGAGCAAGCGGATCCGCGCGCAGCGCGCCGAGGTCCAGGTGCCCGCCCAGGAGCGCCGCGAGGTCCGGCAGGTGCCCGCCCGCAGCGGCGACATCACCCGGTAGAGGTCGAGTGCGATGAAGCTCTCGGCGAAAACACAGGCGAAGTTGTCGGTCCGGTAGGCAAGAATGCACCTCGTGCCCCGTCTTGGCTCCGGAATCCCGATCGTCGCCCGCACACAGGAGATGCGGCAGCTCCGCGCCGCCTTCGCCCGTGCAGAACGGGCCGAGGCCGGCGCGGTGCTGCTCTCCGGTGACGCCGGCGTCGGCAAGACCCGTCTGCTGACCGCGCTCGGCGAGTACGCCGCGGGCGCGGGCGCCCTGGTGCTCACCGGGCGCTGTATCGACGTCCATGAGGGCGGTCTCCCTTATCTTCCGTTCGCCGAGGCGCTGGCGCCGCTGGCGACGACCTCCGATCCCGCGGTCACCGCCGCGGTCCGGGCCCGGCCGGCGCTGGGCAGGCTGCTCCCGCAGATGCAGCAGGCGGAGGACTATCCCGCCATCGAAGACGGTCAGCTCACCGCGAGCGAACGGATGTCGACGCAACGGCTCGGGCCCGAGCAGGACCTCGGCCAGCTCCAGCTGTTCGACGCGGTACTGGGGGTGCTGACCGTCATCGCTCAGCGCCGGCCCGTGGTGATCCTCCTGGAGGACCTGCACTGGGCCGACGGTTCCACCCGGAACCTGCTGTCCTTCCTGTTGACGAGGCTGCGCACCCAGCGGCTGCTGGTGGTGGCGAGCTATCGCGAGGAGGACGTCCACCGGCGGCATCCGCTCCGCGCGCTGCTGTCCGAGGTGGTCCGGCTGGGCGCGGTCGAACGCGTCGAGGTCAAGCCGTTCGGCGCCGAGGACGCGCGCGCCTTCGTCGAGGCACTGGCCGACGAGCCGATCGGCCAGGACATGATCGCCGACATCGTCTCCCGCTCCGAGGGCAATCCGTTCTTCGTCGAGGAGCTGCTCGCGTCCGCGAAGGACTGCCGGGACCTCCCCGCCGGGCTGGCCGAAGTGCTCCTCGCCCGGGTAGAGCAGCTTTCCCAGATCACGCGCCGGGTGCTGCGCGTGGTCTCGGTCGCCAAGGATTCGGTGGCGCACGCCGCGCTCGCCGAGATCTCCGGGCTGGACGAGCTCGAACTCGACGAGGCGCTGCGCGAGGCCGTGCAGCATCACGTCCTGGTGATCGAGAACGGTTTCTACACCTTCCGCCACGCCTTGCTGCAGGAAGCGGTGTACGGCGACCTGCTGCCGGGGGAGCGGGTGCGCATGCACGCGGCGTACGCGGCGCGGATCCGTGACCGGGCACAGGGCCGCGGCCAGCAGGCGCGGCTCGCGCACCACAGCCTGGAGAGCAAGGATTTCGTCTCCGCGCTGGCCGCGTTGCTGCGCGCGATGGACGAGGCGGAGAAGCTGGGCGCGCCCGGTTCCGCGTTGCGGCACGTCGAGCAGGCACTGTCCATTTGGGACGCCGTGCCCGCGGCGGACCGGCCGTCGGACGTCGACGAGCTCCGCCTCCTGCACGAGGCGTCGTATTTCGCGAGCACGTCGGGGGAGCCGGAGCGCGCGGTCGCCTATTCGCGGTCCGCGACCGAGGCCCTCGGCCCGGACACCGGCAACGAGCGGGCCGCCAAGGTCTGGCGACGGCACGCGGAGGCGCTGCTTTCGGTCGACGGCACGCTCGACGAGGTCGTCGAGGCGATCGACAAGGCCTGGGAGCTGGTCGAACACACCGAGGCGAGTGCCGCGCGGGCCTGGGTGCTCGCCACCCGCGCCGGCATCCTGCGGCTGATCGACAGGCACGACGAGGCCCTGCAGTGCGCGCTGGCCGCGGTCGCCGACGCCAGGGCCGTCGGCGCGGGCGGGGCGGAGGCGGCGGCGCTGGTCTCGCTCGGGACGCTGGCCGATTCGGCGGGCGACGTCGAGCTGGCACGGGAGCGGCTGCGCGAGGCCGAGCGGAAGGCCAGGGATGCCGGCGCCCTCAACGGCGAGCTGCGGGCGCTGCACTTCCTCGGGCTGAGCTACGACGACCGCGCCGAGATCCGGTCCGCGCTGAAGTACTACGCCAAGGGCATCCAGCGGGCCAAGGAGACCGGGCTGACCTGGAGCTCGTTCGGCATCGAGCTGCGGACCAAGCACCTCACGCTGCGGTACGTCAGCGGGGATTGGCCGGAAGACGACGACGCGGGCCGCGCGGGCCGCGGGGTGTCGAGTGTCGTCGCCGGACGCTTCCTGGGGATCTGGGCGCAGTTCGTCGTCGGCCGGGGCCGGTTCGCGGACGCGGACAAGATCCTGCCGAGCCTGCGCCAGCACTGGGGCGCGGACTACTCGATCGCGCTCGCGTCGGCCGACGCCGCGATCCAGCTCGCCTCGTGGCGAGGTGACCACGCGGGCGCGGTGCGGCAGGCACGGGAACTGATCGACTGGCTCGAAGAGATCGAACCCGCGCTGCTCGGCGGGATCCGGATCAGCGTGCACGGCCTCACCGCGGCCGTCGCCCAGGCCGCCGAAGCCCGGGTGCGCGGCGACCTGGCGACCGCCGAGGCCGCGGTGGAAGCCGGCGAGAAGCTGCTCGCCCACGGCCGCCACTGCGCCGAACACGGCATCCCGCGTTCGGTGTCGCTGGGCCCGGAGGCGCTGGCGTGGCTCGCCCGGCTGGAGGCGCTCGGCGCCTGCCTGCGTGGCGCGGGGGATCCCGAGTTGTGGGCGAAGGCGGTCGAGGCGTTCGGCTACGGCGCGGTGTACGAGCAGGCCATGTGCCGCCTGCAGCACGCGAAGTCGTTGCTGGCCTCGGACGGCGACACCGCGCTCGCCGCGTCGGAGCTGCTGGCCGCGCACGCGGTGGCCGACCGGCTCGGCGCCTGCCCGCTGCGGGAAGCCGTCCGGGAGCTCAGCCACCGGGCGCGCGTCGAGCTGCCCGGAGAGGCCGTGGCGCCGCGTCGTGACGTCGTCGACCCGCTGACCGACCGGGAACGGGACGTGCTGGAGCGCGTCGCGCTCGGCCGGACCAACCGGCAGGTCGGCGAAGAGCTGTACATCAGCGAGAAGACGGTGAGCGTCCACCTCTCGCGCGTGATGGCGAAACTCGGCGCGAGCCGCCGGGCCGAGGCCGTCGCGATCGCCTACGACCGAGGCCTGCTGGCCGCTCCGTCTTCCTCCTCCTGATCGCATTTCGTCCTCTGCCGCATTCAGAGGACGAAACGCGGGAGGGGGTCAGCGGCGGGGGAGTCGGCGAAGGGCCTTCAGGCTCGTGCTCAGGGTCCGCACCCACAGCTTCGGCGGGATTCCCTTGCCGGGGCGCAGCGGCATCCCGCGCTGCACCGCGATGGCCTGGGCCTCGGTGTACTTGAGCAGGCCTTCGGCGCCGTTGCGCCGTCCGACACCGGACTCCTTCATCCCGCCCATCGGCAGCCCCACGGTCCCGAAGGTCGCCGCGAAGCCTTCGTTGACGTTGACGGTCCCGGCCTTCAGTCGTGCCGCGACCTCCCAGCCCGCCCGGCCGTTACGCGACCAGACGCTCGCGTTCAGCCCGAACTTCGTGTCGTTGGCGCGTTCGATGGCGTCGGTGACGTCGGTGTAGCCGTAGATCGACACGACCGGCCCGAAGGTCTCCTCGGCGAACAGCTTCACGTCCTCGGTGACGTCGGTGAGCACGGTCGGCTCGTAGAACAGCGGGCCGAGGTCGGGCCGCGCCTTGCCGCCGGTGAGCACCGTCGCGCCCTTGGACCGGGCGTCCTCGACGTGCGCCGACACCGTCTCGAGCTGCGCCTCGGAGGTCAGGGATCCCATCTGCGCCTGGTAGTCCAGCGCGCCACCCAGTCGCAGCGCGGCGGTCTTGGCGACGAAGGCGCGGGTGAACTCCTCGCGGATCGACTCGTGGACGTAGATGCGCTCGACCGAGACGCACAGCTGCCCCGCGGAGGAGAAGCACGCGGTCACCGCGCCCGTGGCGGTCTTGGCGATGTCCGCGTCGGGCAGCACGATCATCGGGTTCTTGCCGCCGAGCTCCAGCGAGTAGCTCGTCAGCCGCTCCGCCACCTTCGCGGCGAGCCCCTTACCCGTCGGCGTGGACCCGGTGAAGCACAGGTAGTCCGACTCCTCGACCAGCGCGTCGCCGATCTGCGAACCCCGGCCGAGCACGATCTGCCAGACACCGGCGGGCAGCCCGGCCTCCTCGGCGAGTTCCTGCAGCCACAGCGCCGAAAGCGCGGTCTGGTTGTCCGGCTTCTGCACGACGGCGTTGCCGGCCGCGAGCGCGGGCAGGACGTCCATCGCGGTCAGCGCGAGCGGGTAGTTCCACGGCGAGATGATCCCGACGACACCCTTGGGATGCCGGATCTCGCCGACCTTGGTCAGCACCGGGATCAGCCCGGCGGCACGGCGCGGCGAAAGGAACTTCGCGCTGTGCTTGCCGTAGTAGGCGGCCACGAGGGCGGTGGCGCTGACCTCGTCGAAGGCGTCCATCCGGGCCTTGCCCGCCTCGATCTGCACGAGGTCGAGCGCCTCTTCCTGACGCTTCAGGACCAGGTCGTGCAGGCGGATCAGGATGCGCTGGCGGTCCTCGACCGGCCGCTCTGCCCAGGCGCGCTGCGCTTCCCTCGCCTGGTCGAACACGGCGCGGACGTCGGCGTCGGTGGCTTGGGGGAGGGTCGCGATCGGCTGCCCGGTGAAGGGCGCGCGCATCTGGACCGGCGCGGAATCCGCGCCGCCCACGACCCGGTGCACGAGCCGTTCCGCCCTGGCCGCGGCCGGGGCGCCGGGGACGTCGCCGATGGTGGCCGGTCCTTCGGTGTGGTGGCCCGCGCTCGCCGGTGTCGTGCTCGTCATGCCGTCTCCGTTCCATACCGCGCGGAGCCGGGAGGCGCCACGCAGAGCCCAGGTGTTACCGACGAGTACAGCATACTGCCGGTATGGAGACTGTCCACCGCTGATATGAATAAGTTTCACATATTGTCGGCGCGGGGCGGATTGTCCGGGGACGGGCGCAGGATGTCCTGCTGCTGCAACGCGGACCCCGCGGGCGGGGTCGGGGGAGACGGCGGCTCATCGGGCCGGGGCTGCTGTTGCTGCTGATAATGCTGCTGGGGGACGCCGGGCGCGTAAGGGGGATAGGCGACCGGATAAGGGACTTGCCGGGGCGGCGCCGGTTCACGCCGGTTGGCCACGACCGCCAGCCCGATGGTGAGCAACGCCACGAGCCCGCCCGCGAGCAGGATCCAGAAACCGCCGCCGGTCCCATACCGCGAGACGAAGCGGCCGGTGTCCTGCCCGAAGCTCAGGCTCGCCGAGATGTCCATGCCGAGCATCCACACGCCGATCGCGGTCCCCGCCCCGCCGGCGACCAGAAGCGTCCTCGACGTCGTCGCGGCGATCGAGGTCGAACTGCGCCGGTACGCGGCGAAGCCCACCGCGGCCCCCGTGAACAGCGTCAGCGCGGCGGCCGACAGCGGGATTCCGTAGCGGGCGACATGGGTCTTGTCGTAGAACTCCTTTTCCTCCGCCGAAGGCTCGATGTCGAAGGTCCGTGTCCAGCCGGTTTCGGCGAACTTCGACACCGGTTTGCCGTCGGAAAGCTGTTCGTAGGTCGATTGCGGGAGAAAAGTCGCGAGAAGGACCAGCAGGCCGGCGAAAACCCCCATCATCGCGGCGAAAAGGCGGGGAAGCCGCGTGTCGGAGGGCGGGATTGCGCTGAACGGGCCAGTCGGTTGGTACGGCTGCTGCTGCGGCGCGCTCATGGTCGGCTCCTCCGCCGGTTTTGTTGGCCAGCAAGGAATTCCACCACGAATCGGCCGAGGAGATAAGTGTCACCTGTGCTCTGGTCAACGGCTTTCGCGCGTGCTACGCCGGGAGTTTCGGCCACGCCGTGGCCGCCAGTGCCCTGGCGACGCCGCACGCGTCCGGCGCCCGCACGGCGAGAACGGCATGCTCGACCTGATCCCGGCTCGCGTCCGGGCCGCCGATGTGGCCGGTCAGGATCGTGCAGCCGTCGCCGGCCTCCTGCACCAAAGACCTGTGCCCGCCCACCGTTTCCTCGCGGACGCCCGCCGCGGCCTTCGGGCGCGGGCCGAGACCGAACTCCAGTCGCACGAGCCGTTCCGCGTCCTCCTCGCCCCAGCGGCAGGAGTGCCGGGACAGGTCGCCTTTCCCGGTGACGGCGGCGCCCAGTCGGGCGGAGATCTCGGCATCGGACCACAAGGCGGTGCAGGCGGTCAGCCGTGCCAGGGAATCGCCGCGGTAGTCGAGATGTTTCGCCCGCTTGCCCGCGGCGAGGGCCCTGGCGGCGGTTTCGGCGGTTTTCGTCGCCACGGCGAGCGCGTCGGGTCCGGCGCCTTCACGGGATTCGAAGAACGTGCCTATGCGCAAGGAGGTGTCGTCGGCGAACAGCAAGTGGAGGACGGGCTGCCCTTGGAGGTCCGTGCGGACCACACGCAGGCCGCGGGGGAGGGAGGGTTCGCCGACCGGGGCGGCGCCGGTGAGACGTTCGTTCGCCCGGTCGTCCGGGAAACCGAAACTGACCAGGGTCCTTCCGGTCTGGAACGAGCAGGCGCCCATGCTGGGCATCGGGACCGCCACCAGCCGTTGGGTCTTCTCGATCTCGGCGAAGTCCAGCAGGCCGCAGAAGTCCACGGTCGTGGGATCGCCGAGCGCTTCGTGGAGTGTCAAGGGGCTTGAAGGCAAAGGTTCCGGTGCGGCCGCGCACCCGGCGAGCATCAGGACGGCGGCGGACAGCGCGGCGAACACCCTCGGTCTCCCCATGGGCGAAGCCTACGGTGAAGTGTCCTCGTACAACATGACCGCGACACGCTTCCACTCGTCGAGCAATTGCCGCCGCCGCTGGGGATCGCCGCCGAGTTCGGCGTCCAGCGCCAGCCCGCGCGTGAGGTTCACGGTGAGCCAGAAGAGGATCTCCGCGCGTTCCTTCGGGAGATCGCCGGCGACCGCGGTGACGTGCTCCAGGGTCGAGCGGCCCAGCGCCCGGTCGACCGGGCGGATCGCCTCGCGGAGTTCGGGGTCGGTGCGTGCCGCGACCCACAGTTCCGTGGCGGCCGTGGACAGCGTGCCGGAGTAGCCCTCCCAGAGCAGGTCGATGGCCGCCGCGACACCCGAGGCGCCGCCGGGGAGCGCCGAGATCGACTTCGCGAGGCGTCCGCGCAGCTTCTCCGTCAGATGTTCGACGGCCGCGGCCATGAGTTCGGCCTTCGCGGAGAAGTGATGCTGCACGGCGCCCTTCGAGACGCCCGCGCGGGCGCAGATCTCCTGCACCGAGGTGCGCGCGTAGCCGAGGTCGACGAGACAGTCGATGGTCGCGTCGAGCAGGGCGGTGCGGGTCTGCTCCCGGCGCTCGGCCTGCGTTCGGTGGGTCCTGCCGAGCACGCTCACCGGTTCCGGCCCCCTTTACGTGCAGCTCGGTACGGATGTACATTCCGCATGGAACTTACATCCTAAGCGTCATGTTTTCCAGGTCCGATCAGGAGGCGTTGGCCGTGCCCTTGCAGATCCAGAAGAGTTCGTGGAGCACGACGGAGCTCGAAGACCTCCGGGACCTCGCCCGGACCTTCTGCCAGAAGGAACTCGCGCCGAACCAGGAGCGCTGGGCGGCCGAGAAGAAGGTCGACCGCGAGCTGTGGACGAAGGCGGGCGAGGTCGGCCTGCTGGCTCTGTCCATTCCGGAGGAGTACGGCGGTGGCGGCGGCACGTTCGCCCACGAGGCCGTGCTCTACGAGGAGCAGGCCCGGTCCGGTGACAGCGCGTGGGGCGTCACCGTCCACAATGGAATCGTCGCGCACTACATCCTGGAGTACGCGAACGAAGAGCAGAAGAAGGCGTGGCTGCCGAAGTTCGCCTCCGGCGAGATGGTCGGCGCGGTCGCGATGACCGAACCCGGCACGGGTTCGGACCTGCAGAGCATCAAGACCCGCGCGGTACGCGACGGCGACCACTACGTGATCAACGGCGCGAAGACGTTCATCACCAACGGTTTCCACGCCGACCTCGTCGTCGTCGCGGTGAAGACCGACCCGGACGCGGGCGCGCAGGGTGTCTCGCTGATCGCCGTCGAGACCGACACGCCGGGTTTCAGCCGTGGCCGTGTCCTCGACAAGATCGGCCTCAAGGGCCAGGACACCGCGGAGCTGAACTTCGACGACGTCCGCGTCCCCGCCGCCAACCTCCTCGGCGCGCAGGAAGGTCTCGGCTTCATCCAGCTCATGCAGCAGCTGCCGCAGGAACGGCTGATCATCGCCGTCACCGCGGTCGCCGGCATGGAGGCCGCGATCGACCAGACCATCGCCTACACCAAGGACCGCCAGGCCTTCGGCCGCCCGGTCTACAACTTCCAGAACACCAAGTTCAAGCTCGCCGAGGCCGCGACCGAGGCCGCGGTGTCCCGCGCCTTCCTCGACCAGTGCATCGAACGGCATCTGCGCAAGGAACTCGACGTGCAGGGCGCGGCGATGGCGAAGCTGTGGACCACCGAACGGGTCAACAAGGTCGTCGACGACTGCTTGCAGCTCTTCGGCGGCTACGGCTACATGACCGAGTACCCGATCGCGCGCGCGTGGGCCGACATCCGGATCTCCCGGATCTTCGGTGGCACCAGCGAGATCATGAAGGAAATCATCTCCCGCACGCTGTAGCGAAACCGTTGGCGTAGGAAGGAAAGACGTGGCGAAGAAGGCCGGCCCGCTGAGCGGGCTCAAGGTCGTCGAACTGGCCGGGCTCGCCCCGGCACCGTTCGCCTGCACGATCCTCGCCGATCTCGGCGCGGAGGTCGTCCGGATCGACCGGGCGACACCGGGCGACGACGTCATCGGGTTCCCGAACGATCCGCTCGCCCGCGGCAGGCGGTCGATCGGGATCAACACCAAGACCCCCGAGGGGGTCGAACTGGTGCTGAAACTCGCCGACGACGCCGACGTGCTCATCGAGGGTTTCCGTCCCGGTGTCGCCGAGCGGATGGGCATCGGGCCGGAACAGGTCCACGCCCGCAACCCGCGGCTGGTCTACGGCCGGATGACCGGCTACGGCCAGGACGGCCCGCTGGCGACCGTCGCCGGGCACGACATCAACTACATCGGCATCTCCGGCGCGCTCGAACCCATCGGGCACGCCGGGCAGCGGCCGGTGGTGCCGCTCAACCTCGTCGGTGACTTCGGCGGCGGTGGCCTCCTGCTCGCGATGGGTGTGCTGGCGGCGCTGTTCGAACGCCAGACGTCCGGCAAGGGACAGGTGGTCGACGCGTCCATGGTGGACGGTGCGGCGCTGCTGACCACCAGCCTGCACGGACTGCTGGACTCCGGGCTGTGGTCCGGCGGGCGCGGCGAGAACATGCTCGACGGCGGCGCGCCGTTCTACGACACCTACGAGACCTCCGACGGCAAATACGTCGCCATCGGCGCGATCGAAATGCGGTTCTGGGGCGATCTGGTGAAGGTGCTCGGGCTCGATCCCGAGGAGACGCCGGTCCACGTCGACAAGAACGAATGGCCGAAGCTGCGCAAGATCGTCGCCGAGGCCGTCGCGAAGCACACTCGCGACGAGCTGGTGGCGAAGGCCGAGGGCACCGACGCGTGCCTGACGGCGGTGCTCTCCCCGAAGGAGGCGCCGTCGCATCCGCACAACGTCGCGCGCAAGACGTTCGTCGACGTCGGGGGCATGCTGCAGCCCGCTCCGGCGCCGAGGTTCGACCGCACGCCGGCCGAGACGCCGGAACCGCCGCGCCCCAAGGGCGGCGACACCGCCGAGGTCCTCGCCGAACTCGGCGTGGACGCCGACGGGATCGAACGGCTCAGGGCCGCGGGCACCATCGCGTGAGCTGAAGGACGCTCTGCCCGCATGAGACGCGGCGAAAGCGTCCTTCGCCGCGTCTCATGCGGTGAAGGACGCTTTCAGCCCACGTCGAGATCGGACCGCAGCACCGAGTAGAGGACGTGGTCGCGCCAGGCCCCGTCCCGGAACCCGTAGCCGCGCAGCACACCCTCTCGGGTGAAGCCCGCCTTCACCAGGGAGCGCTGCTCGGCGACGTTGCCGGTCTCCGTCGACGCTTCGACCCGGTTCATCTGCGTGTGCGCGAAGAGGTAGCGGACCAGCAGCCGCTGTGCCTCGGTCCCGTAGCCGTGGCCGCGTGCCTCGGGGATGAGCACGAGCCCGGCGTTCCAGCAATAGGACGTCGAGCCGGTCCTGGTCTTGTGCCACGAGACGAACCCGAGCCGCTGCCCGCCGAGGTCGATCATCAGCATCCCGTTGTCCGCCGCGAGCATGCCGGTCTCCGACCAGCGGCGGCGCAGGAAATGCGGATCGTGCCAGCCGTGCCACTCGAACGGGCCCGCGGCCCGCGGATCGTTCGTGAGCGCTTCGAGCATCGGCAGGTCGTCTTCGGACACCGGTCTGAGCGCGACTCCGGTTTCTGTCATCCGACAGACCCTAGGGTCGCGGGCCGTCGAAACTGCCGTGACGCCCCGCGCCGTCACTGAATCGGCTGGCGCCCGCGACAGCCTCCTCGGCGAGCCCTCCGCCGATCAGCGCGTTCGAGAACTCCGCCCGCATCGCTTCGTCTTCGGTGAGCCCGTATTGGCCGTACGCGGACTTGCGGTCCGCGCGCAGACACGCCTGGGGGAACGCGGCCAGTTCGCGCGCCAGCGCTTGCGCGGCCGCCAAGGCCTCGCCGTCCGGCACGACCCGGTTCGCAAGCCCGATGGCGAGCGCCTCGTCGGCGTCGACCGGCCTGCCGGTGAGGATCAGGTCCATCGCCCGCGAGTGGCCGATCAGCCGGGGGAGGCGCACGGTACCGCCGTCGATGAGCGGCACGCCCCAGCGGCGGCAGAAGACGCCGAAGACGGCCGTGGTGTCGGCGACCCGCAGGTCGCACCACAGCGCCAGCTCCAGCCCGCCCGCGACGGCGTGCCCGCGGACCGCGGCGATCACCGGCTTCGACAGGGCCATGCGCGTCGGGCCCATCGGCCCGTCACCCGCCGGGCTGAGCGCGTTGGTGCGGTCGGTCCCGACGGCCTTCAGATCGGCTCCGGCGCAGAAGGCGTCACCCGAACCGGTGAGGACGGCGACCGAGGCTTCCTCGTCCGTGTCGAACGCGCGGAACGCGTCCGCCAGCGCGGCCGCGGTCGGCCCGTCCACCGCGTTGCGGGACGCGGGACGGTTCAGCGTGATCGTCGTCACCGGCCCTTCCCGGTGGACGAGAACGTTTTCGCTCATCGATCGCTCCCTCAGGCGGATACGGGTGGGCAACAGGGCCCGATTCTCCTTAAAGTGGTGACAAAGTCCGCAGTGCGCGCGGAGTCATCGTCTGGACACTACGGTGTGATGGGATGGAGCCATGTCGCCCGGCTTGAAGAAATTCGTTGTGATCGCCGTCGTCGCGCTCGTGCTCTTCTTTCTGATCAGCAGGCCGACGCAATCCGCCGATGCCGTCCACACCGCCCTCGGCTGGCTCCGGTCCGGTGCCGAAGCCATCGTGACCTTCGTCCGGAGCCTCTTCTCCTGACCCCTCGTCCGGGTGATCACCGGTGTCCTCGGTGGCGCCGGTGATCACCGTGCGCAGCCACCTGCGGTTATCACTCAGCGTCACCCGTCTCGGATTTCGGTCGGACGACTCGACCATCCGGGTGGATTGCCCCCGAAAACCCGCTGGTCGACGAATTCGTGCCCTGGAAGCTCTGGCGGAAGAGACCTCCGCGCCCCTACGGTGCTCACATTGCGTGATCGGTTGGTCCTCCAGGCGCCGGAGCCGGCCTCCTGGGCGAGGAGTTTCCGCAGGTGCAAGCCCCAGGGCAGCGGGAACTTCCAGCCGGGCAAGTAAGTCAGGACTTGTCAGTCGGGGAATCATGAGGAGGCAGGGATGACCGGAGATCCCGGAGTCGATGCGTTGATCCGGCAGTGGGCGGCCGAGCGTGAGCAGACCCCCGAGGAGCAGGAGGCCGACCGCATCGCGTCGGCGTGGCTGGCCGACGTGCCAAGGCAGGCTCCCGGAATCCCCGGCCAGCGTCAGCAGTCCGGCCAGGCGCGCTGGGCGCCGGTCGAGGCCGCCGACCCCGGCTACCTCGACGCCATGAGCCGTCGTCTCCCGGAGGTCCCGCAGGAGCTCCTCGTCGCGGCCGCCGGCTGGTGGCAGATGGTGGGCGGCGTCGCCGAGGCCGAAGCCTGGTGGGACGCCGGCATCAGCCCGCTCGACCAGCGTGCGCTCGACTACCGTGCGGCCGGGCTCGCCCCGTCCGACCTGAGCCGTCGTCTCGGCCCGATGACCGTTTTGCAGCACCTCCGCCGCGGCAGCGCCCCGGCCTGGTGCGTCGCGCGGCTGGCGAGGCAGCAGAAGTCCGCCTGATGAGAACTTCTCGCACGCGCGGGTGAACCGGCGTGGCAAGAGCGATCTCGGCTACCGCGTAACGCTAACCTGCGCGGGCTCGTTGTTCGAGCATCGGTCGTGATCGCCGCCCACGCTGGAGGACCCGCTTCGTGCGCACCACCCCGGAAAACGACGAGCTCGTCGACGACCCGGCCACGCCCGCTCCGCCACGCCGCGGAGTGGGCGCCGCCGTACTCGGCAGGCTGGTGATCGTGCTGGCCGTGCTCGGCCTCGCCGGGGGCGGGATCTGGCTGGTGACCAAGGCGTCCGCCCCGGTCGCGAGCCCCACGACGATGGAGATCCCCGCGCTGCAGGTCAAGGCGGCGGACGTCAAACCCGGTTCGGTCGCCCCGGTGAACGCCACCCTCGCGGGTGGTGCGACCCAGCAGACCTCGCCGCAGCAGGCGCAGCCGAAGCCGGGCAAGGACCCGCTGACCGCCTGGACCGAGCGGGCCGCGCAGGCCACCGGCATCCCGGCCAGGGCACTGCTCGCCTACGGCAACGCCGAACTGGCGATGCGGCAGATGCAGCCGAACTGCAAGATCTCGTGGGCGACCCTGGCGGGCATCGGCCGGATCGAGTCGAACCACGGCCAGTACGGCGGCGCCGTCCTCGGCCAGGACGGACGGCCGTCGAAGCCGATCATCGGCGTCCCGCTCGACGGATCGCCCGGGGTGAAGGCGATCGGCGACACCGACGGCGGCCAGTTCGACGGCGACGCGTCCGTCGACCGGGCGGTCGGCCCGATGCAGTTCATCCCCAGCACCTGGCGCCGGTACGCCGCCGACGGCAACCGCGACGGCCTCGGCGACCCGCAGCAGATCGACGACGCGACGCTGGCGGCGGCGCGCTACCTGTGCGTGAACAACCGCGACATGTCGGCCGCCTCGGGGTGGTGGCAGGGGATCCTGTCGTACAACAACTCGACCGAGTACGCGCAGAAGGTCTTCGGGCTGGCGGACGGCTACGCGAAGTCCGTGGCCGCCGCCAAGTGAGTGTTGAGGACGGCTAGGGCAAGAGCGTCTTGAGTACCTGCCGCAGGTGCACGGAACGGACGACACACGTGATCAGACGGACGACACGCGTGATCCCGGGACGTGGCCGCGGTCGTCTCGTCCGTCCAGTCACGCGTGTCGTCCATCTGATCACGCGAGTCGTCCGTCCAGTCACGTGACATCGCCGTCGCGGCACGTCTCGTGAGTGGTAAGGACGGTTCTAACGGACTCGTATTTACCTGCCCACTGGTGTGATTGGCGGTCGACGGGGGAGGATTCCGGCCGTTGAACGTCCGGAATCTTCCCCCGTCACCTCGTCTGCCACCGGTCGCGCCTGGCGCGACCTTGATCAACGGAGGATCGGGGACGTTGAGTGTCCCGATCCTTCCGTTGATCAAGGTCTAAGACCGGGAGTCCCTGGCGACGGTGGAGGATTTGGGACGTTGAACGTCCCAAATCCTCCACCGTCGCGCCCGGCAGCCGCGGAACCACCACTTTCGCCCAGTCAGGCGTAGGTAGCCAAATACCGGTCCGCTCTAACCGTCCTTACCACTCACGAGACCGGACCCGGGACCAAGGTCCCGAACGCCCAGGTCGGCGACGATTCGCCGCGCACCCAGTGCTAGCGTCGATGTGTGTCCGCTTCGCCCGTCATCCTGCGCCGTCTCGGCATCGCCGGCGTCTGCCTGGTGAGCCTGGCGCTGTGCTGCGGGCTCGCCTGGTGGCAGTGGGAGCGGTTCTCCTCGGCCAGCGGGACGTTCCAGAACCTCGGCTACGTCCTGCAGTGGCCGCTGTTCGGGCTGTTCCCCGCGTTCATGTTCTGGCGGATCCGCAAGCTCCGCCGCCGCGCCGCCGAGGCCGACGCCCAGGAGACGGTGGCCGAGACCGCCGTGCCCGAGGTGCCCGCGCCCCGGCGGCGGCGTGCCCCGGTGCCGCCGCCCCCCGAGGACGACGAGCTCGCCGCGTACAACAGGTACCTGCGCGAACTCAACGCCCGCGACAAGTAGTCCCCAGAGAGGTTCGAGACCCTATGACCACCCGAACTGACGACGCCGCCCCGGCCCGCCCGGTCTCGCTGGGCGGACCGCTGATCCGGTTCCGCGTCGCGGCGTACGCCACCGGTGTGGCCCTGCTCGGGCTGGTCGTCGAGATGCTGCTGCAGTACGTCTTCCGCGTGGAGCTTCCCCAGTTCGTGAAGCTGATCCCCATGGTCCACGGCGGGCTCTACCTGATCTACCTGCTGCTCGCGGTCGACCTCGCGATCAAGGCCCGCTGGTCGATGAAGGGCACCCTGCTCGTGCTGATCGCCGGCTGCATCCCGTTCTTCTCGTTCGTGATGGAGCGCAAGGTCACGCACAAGGTCCAGGCGGGCGCGAAGCTCTAAGCCCGGCGCCGGAAGGTCAGCGCCACCAGGAAGGACAGCGCCGTCACCACGGCCGCGGCGGTGAAGGCCGCGGTCATCCCGTCGACGGTGGTCTCGGACGGGCTTCCGGACGGAGTGCGGGTCACCGCGCCGAACACGGTGATCAGGATCGCCAGTCCCAAGGTCGCCCCGACCTGCTGCAACGTCTGCAACGCTCCGCCCGCGGCACCCGCGTCGCCGGTGGGCACGGTCGCCATGATGATCACGCTGAGCGGGGAGAACGCCAGCCCCGCGCCCACGCCCATCAGCAGCATCGGCCCGAGCAGATGCGAGAAGTAGCCGCTGTCCGTGGTGAGCGTGGTCAGCCAGACGACGCCGCCGGTCATCAGCGCGGTGCCGGTGAGCGCGAGCGGCTTCGGCCCGAACCGGGGGAGCAGTTTCGGGATCAGCCTGCTCAGCAGGAACATGCAGACCGCCATCGGCAGGAACGCGAAGCCGGTCTCCAGCGCGGCGAAACCCGCGATGTCCTGCAGGAACTGGGTCAGGAAGAAGAACATCGACATCATCGCCATCGGCCCGAGGAAGAAGTTGACGTAGGCCGCGGCGCGGTCGCGTTCGGCGAACAGGCGCAACGGGATCAACGGCTCGCTCACCCTGGTCTCGATGGTGAGGAACGCGGCGAGCAAGGCGAGCCCGGCGGCGAGGCTGCCGAGGGTGATCGTGTCGCCCCAGCCGTGTGACGCGGCGTGGGTGAAGGCGAACACCAGCGAGCCGACACCGAGGGTGCCGGTGAACGCGCCGGGGAGGTCGAGCCGGGCGCGCCGCCGGGGCGGATCGGCCACGTACCGCGAGGTGAGCAGGACGATCGCGAGCCCGAACGGGACGTTGATGTACAGCGCCGCGCGCCACGAGATCCATTCGGTCAGCAGCCCGCCGAGCAGCAGGCCGATCGCGAAACCGCTGCTGGACATCGCCGAGAACAGCGCCAGCGCGCGCACTCGCGCCTTGGCTTCGGTGAACGTGCTGGTGATCAGCGCCAGCGTGCTAGGCCCGGCGAGCGCGGCGCCGACGCCCTGCGCTACCCGGGCGGCGATCAGCAGTTCCGCCGACCCGGCGAGGCCGCCGAGCAGGGAGGCCGCGGTGAACACGGCCGCGCCGGCGACGAACGTCCGGCGGCGGCCGAACAGGTCGCCCGCCCGGCCGCCGAGCAGCAGCAGACCGCCGAAGACCAGGCTGTACGCCGTCATCACCCAGGACAGGCCGGTGTCGGTGAAGCCCAGTTCGGACTGGATGCGGGGGAGCGCGACGTTCATCACCGTCGCGTCGAGGATGAGCATGAGCTGGCAGGTCAGGATGATCGGGAGGACCAGCCGGTGCGGAGGTGGCGGTGTCCCGGCCGCCTCCGGCCTAGGCTCGGCACGCAGGGTTCGCTCGGTCAAGGAATACTCCAAAGACGTAACGAGATGAAGCGGAGAGACTCTCCACTTGAGGTCGGAGCGATGATATGGAGACGCTCTCCGCTTACGCAAGTGAATTCGGAGAGCTTCTCCGTTTTCGTCGCCCGAGGAGGTGCAGATGGTCACGGCCGATCCGGCCCGCCCCATGCGTGCGGACGCGCGGCGCAACTACGAGCGCATCGTGGCCGTGGCGAAGGAGGCGTTCACCGCCGACGGCGTCGACGTGCCCGCCGACGACATCGCCAAACGCGCCGGGGTCGGCGCGGGCACGTTGTACCGCCACTTCCCGACCCGCGACAAGCTGATCGAGGCCGTCTACCGCGACGAGATCGACGGGCTGGCGCAGCAGGCGTACGACCTCCTCGACGAGCTGCCGCCGGGGAAGGCGCTCGAGACGTGGCTGGCCACGCACGTCATCTACGTGGTCGAGAAGCACGGGCTCGCGATGACGCTGAAGGCGTCGGTCGACGCCGGCTCCGAGGTCTTCGCCTGGTGTCAGGCACGGTTGCGGGCGGCGGCCGACACGATCGTGAAGGCGGCGCAGGACGAGGGAGTGCTCCGGGCCGACGTCGCCGGTGTCGACATCCTGCGGCTCGGGCACGGGCTGGGGTCGGCGGCGAGCAAGGCTTCGGAGGAGGACACGAAGCGGCTTCTCACGATCGTGCTGGACGGTCTCCGGATGCCATGAACGGTCCGTTCCTTGCAAAATTTGCAAGGAACGGACCGTTCATGGCGCGCGTCAGGAGCCGATCCCGGTGAGGGACCGCACCTCCATCTCCGCGTGCTTGACCGGATCGGCCTTCGTCCGGCCGACGAAGGTGCCCACGAACCCGCACAGGAACGAGAACGGGATCGACACCAGGCCCGGGTTCTTCAGCGGGAACCAGTGGAAGTCGACACTGGAGATGATCGAGTCCGCGGAGCCGGACATCACCGGCGAGAAGAACACGAGCACCAGGCTGGCGATCAGCCCGCCGTAGATGCCCCACAGGGTCCCGGTGGTGTTGAAGCGTTTCCAGAACAGCGAGTACAGCAGCGTCGAGAGGTTCGCCGACGCCGCGACGGCGAACGCCAGCGCCACCAGGAACGCGATGTTCTGCCCGTTCGCCAGGATGCCGCCGATGATCGCGAGCGCCCCGACGGCGACCGCGGTCAGCCGCGCGACACGGACCTCCGCGGCCGGTTCCGCCTTGCCGCGTTTGAAGATGTTGGCGTAGACGTCGTGGGCGAAGGAGGCCGAGGCGGTGATCGTCAGCCCGGCGACGACGGCGAGAATGGTCGCGAACGCCACCGCCGACACGATGCCGAGCAGCAGGGTGCCGCCGATGTTCAGCGCGAGCAGCGGCGCCGCCGAGTTCTCCCCGCCGGGCGCGTTCTTGATCGCCTCCGGGCCGACCAGCGCGGCCGCGCCGAAGCCGATGACCAGGGTGCACAGGTAGAAGATCGTCATGCACGCGGTCGCCCACACCACCGAGCGCCGCGCCTCGCGCGAGTTCGGCACCGTGTAGAAGCGCATCAGCACGTGCGGGAGCGCGGCGGCGCCCAGAACCAGCGCCAGCGCCAGCGAGACGAAGTCGAGCTTCGTGACCTCGCTCTTGCCGTAGGAGCCGCCCGGCTCCAGCAGTTCGTCGCCGAGCGGGCTGTTGTCGGCGGCGGCCGAGAGCAGGTTCGAGAAGCTGAACCCGAACTTGCCGAACAGGAACACGGTGATCAGCGCGCCGGTCAGCAGCAGGATGGTCGCCTTGATGATCTGCACCCACGTGGTGCCCTTCATCCCGCCGACCAGCACGTACAGCACCATGACGACACCGACCACGCCGATCACGAGCGCCTGGCCGATCCCGCCGTGGATGTCCAGCAGCAGTGCCACCAGCCCGCCGGCGCCCGCCATCTGCGCGAGCATGTAGAAGAAGGAGATCACCAGGGTCGACGTCGCGGCCGCGGCGCGGACCGGGCGCTGCTTCATCCGGAAGCTCAGCACGTCGCCCATGGTGAAGCGGCCGGTGTTGCGCAGCAGTTCCGCGATCAACAGCAGGTCGACCATCCACGCGACGAGGAACCCGATCGAGTACAGGAAGCCGTCGTAGCCGTGGATCGCGATCGCCCCGGCGATGCCGAGGAACGACGCCGCCGAGAGGAAGTCACCCGACAGGGCGATGCCGTTCTGGCGTCCGGTGAAGGCGCTTCCCGCCGCGTAGTAGTCCGAAGTGGACGAGTTCCGCGTGCTGACGCGGTACACCACGTACAGGGTGATGGCGACGAACAGCGCGAAGACCGCGATGTTCAGCACCGGGTTGTTGTCGGGGATGCTCATCGCTCACCCGCCCGGACGGAGGCGCGCAACGCCTCGACCTTCGGGTCGAGCCGCTTGTTCGCGAACTTCAGGTAGGCGATCGTGATCAGGATCGTGCTGGCGAACTGGCCGAGCCCGAGCAGCATGCCGACGTTGACCTCGCCCCACACCTTCCGGCTCATGAAGTCGTGCGCGTAGGCCGCCAGCAGCACGAACGTCATGTACCAGGTGAAGAAGAGCAGGCTCATCGGGAACACGAAGCGGCGGAAGGTCTTGCGCAGCGCGACGAACTCCTTGCCGTGCTGGATCCGGTCGAAGTCCGGGCCGGTGGCGCGCGGCGGCGGCGGGGGAGTGGGCTGGCGCTCGCGGACGAACAGCGCGGGCATCTGCCCGGTGTCCTCCAGGGCGTTGCTCGCCGCGTAGGGACGCGCGACGTCGGGCATGGGTTCCTCCGGGGCTTGCATCCGTGGCGCGGTACGGGGAGCGCACATACTAACTACGGCTTCACCCGCTCTGAATAGGCGACCCCGGTTCCGCGAAGGCGTGAGGCGGTATTCCGTTTTACCTCGTATTAGTGTTTCGGAAAATCGTTTCGGCCGGAATGAACCGGCTTTCTCACTCGTCATAGTGAGCGGAGTTGTCACGCGCGGTCGTCGCCCGAACGGCCCACTGCGGCAAACGATGGACGATGACCACGCTCTGTCGCTCAAATTGGTGACAGATCGTAGTTTCGCTACCCGCGGGCGCCGGGTTTCGATACCGTGCCGCCATCCCGGACCGGGGAAGATCCCCCGCTTCACGGGGTTGTCTCGAAAGAAATCACCATGTCGGGCGACATCGAACCGGCTTGGGCGGCAAGGCCACAACATCGGGCACATATTTGAGCTTGACCCACCCGTTGGGGGCACGGAAAGTAGTTCGACCGGGCGACGCGGCTACCGTACGTAGGCTGATCGGGTGATTAGGACACCCTGTGCATCCGCGCAACCCGTAACCGGAATTCCCTCGTTTGTGACGCACGGGCGGTTTTCCGGCCTCGCGGATCGTTCGGAAGCACACTTTTCGCTGGTCAGCACCCGTGTACTGAACGGAATTGACGGCACCCGGATTGGTGTACGATTCTTTGGCCCGGCCGACCCGCAGTGATCGATTGGCAAAGAAAAGTTGATCTCGACGACCATGCACTTCGCAGGTTGCGACCTGCACGTGCAGGTGCAAGACCTCCCGAAGCGGACCGGTGTTCCTGGGGACACAGAGAACACCAGGATCGCCGGACGGGGTCCCTCACGTCGCGATCGATCACGTGGTCAGGCCGGGGTCGAGTTCCCCGCAGGCAGGTACCTCGCGGGAACGGACGCCTCAGACCGTGCCAGGACGCCGGACAGGGAGTCACCTACGTGACCGTTGCAGGAGAAGGCCAAGTGCCGGTCGGGGAGCTGCTGGGACGCACTCCCCGGCCATCTCGGTGGGCCACCGGCTGGCGCACGCTCGTGCGCTGGCGGGACTGGAGCCTGCCAGTGAAGCTGTCGGCCGTGACGCTGGTGCCGATCCTCATCGCGCTGGCACTGGGCATCGCCACCATCGCCGGCCAGGTCGGCCGTTCCGACGGCTACCAACGGCTCGACCGTCTCGTCGCGCTGAGCGGGCACATCCGCACGCTCGCCGACGGCCTCGGCCGCGAACGCACCCAGTCCGCCGCCGGGCTGACCGCCGGCACCGTCGGCGGGACCCTGGAGCTCGGCTCGGCCCGCGCCGACGTCGACACCGCCATCCCCCTCTACGGTGCCGCCGCGTCGCGGGCGGTGGAGAACGAGCCGTCGCTCCGCCAGGCGCGTGAAGCGGCGGCCGCCCAGCTCGACCGGCTGCCCGACATCCGGCAGCGGGCTTCCTCCGGGCAGCTCGACCCCGTCCAGGCGATCGGCGAGTACACCGAGGTGACCACCGCGCTGCTCGCCCTCGACACCGCGCTGGCCGCCGGTGCCGGCCAGGACGACCTCGGCGGTACCCCGACGGCGCTGCACGACCTCGCGATGATGAAGGAACAGCTGTCGCTGAGCCAGGCGCTGGTCTCCTTCGGCATCGCGCGGTCGAGCCTCGCGCCGAGCGAGCTCGACCAGCTGCGCACCGCCGAACTCCGGCTGACCGACCGGCTCACCGACTTCCGCGCCGCCGCGTCGGAACAGCAGCGCCGGGAATTCAGCGCCGCCGTCACCGACCAGGCGATGGAAAACCGTGACAGGCTGGCGAAAACCGCGCTCGGCGAGCAGGGAACCCCGTCGGCGCAAGCGTTCCGCACGTTGTCCGCGCAGGGCTGGACCGACGCGTCGACCGCGGTGATCGGCAAGGTCGGCGAGGTCGCGAACAAATTCGGCGCCGAGACGAGCGCGGTGTCGGCCGAACTGGTCGACGACGCCAGCAGCGGCGCGGGTCTGCTCGCGGTCCTGCTGTTCGGCGCGATGGTGCTCGCCGTCGCCGTCGTCTTCCTCATCACCCGTCAGCTGCTGCGTTCGCTGAAGGTGTTGCGCGCCAGCGCCCTCGACGTCGCCGAGAAGCAGCTGCCCGACGCGGTCCGCAACATCCAGGAGGGCCGTTCGCAGGGCACCGACGTGCGGCCGGTGCCGGTCGGCAGCGACGACGAGATCGGCGAGGTCGCCAGGGCCTTCGACAAGGTGCACCACCAGGCACTGCGCCTGGCCACCGAGCAGGCCTCGATGCGCACCGGCTACAGCAACGTGTTCGTGAACCTCTCCCGCCGCAGCCAGAGCCTCGTGCAGCGGCAGCTGCAGCTGATCGAGCGGCTGGAGCGCGACGAGGAGGACGCCGACCAGCTGGCCACGCTGTTCCAGCTGGACCACCTCGCCACCCGCATGCGCCGCAACAACGAGAACCTGATGGTCCTCTCCGGCGCCGAGCCGGGCAGGCGCTCCGGTCAGCCCGTCTCCGCCACCGACGTCGTGCGCGCGGCGGTCTCCGAAATCGAGCAGTACCAACGGGTCACCGTGCAGAACCCGCCGCCGGTGCGGCTGGTCGGGTACGCGGCCAACGACCTGATGCGCCTGATCGCCGAACTGCTGGACAACGCCACGGCGTTCTCCGCGCCGGAGACCCAGGTGACCGTCGCGACCAGACTCGTCGAAGACGGCTCGTTCGGCATCGACATCCTCGACAAGGGCATCGGCATGAACGAGGCCGAGGTCGCCGAGGCCAACGCCCGGCTCACCGAAGCCCCCAACGTCGACCTCACCACTTCGCGCCGGATGGGCCTGTTCGTCGTCGGACGGCTGGCCAGCAGGCACCGCATCGGTGTCTCGCTGCACGGCGGCAAGGACATCGTCGGCGTGCGCGCCACCGTCTCGGTCCCGGCGGATCTGGTGATGGTCCCGCCCGGGGGAGACCCGGGCCCCGCGACCGGCCCGATCACCCAGCGGCTCGCGCCGTTGCCGCCGCAGCAGCCGGGTGGCCTGCCCCGCCGCCAGCGGCCCGCGAACGGTTCACGACCGGCGATGCCGAGCGTCCCGTCGCAGGGCGGCGAGCGGTGGCCGTCGGCAGGCGATCTGGCCGGGCACACCAAATCCGGGGTGAACGGGCACAGCCACCAGCAGGAGGCGCGGCCACCGTCCGATCTGGAGATCTCGGGAACGGCGCTGTTCAGCCCGATCCCCAAGGACGAGACGACACCGCCCGCGCCGGAGCCCCGCCGTCCCGAACCGGAGCCCGCCGCCGAGCCAGAGCCGGTCGCCAAGGAAGCGGACAGGCCCGCCCCGGCGGACGGCGACCTGCCCAGTGGCAAGGAACTGTTCGAGGCCAAGAACAACACCACGCTGAGCGAGTGGTGGAACCAGGCGGCCACCCCGGCGCCTGCCGCCCCGGCGGCGCCCACCGCGGCGCCCAAATCGGAGACGACGCCGATCTTCGACGAGATGCTCTCGGCGTGGTTCCGTTCGCCCGCGCCCGCTCCGGAAAAGGCCGCGGCCGAATCCGCGGCCAAGAAGGAGAAGCCGGGCGCGAAGGAGCCCGAAGCGGAGAAGGCGGCCGAGGCCGCGCCTACCGCCGAACAGGAAGCCCGCAACTGGGACTTCGCCAGCGACAAGGCCTTCCGCACGGTGCAGGAGGTCTCCCAGAACGCCCCGTCGACGTTCACCCAGGCCGGGTTGCCGCGTCGCCGCAAGGGCGAGCAGCTTCTGCCGGGCAGCGCGGCGTCGTCGGTCCCGGCCGCCGAACCCGCGGCCAAAGCGGAACTGCCGGTCCGCGACCCCGCGAACGTGCGCGGCAGGCTGAGCAGCTTCCAGCAGGGCGTCAAACGAGGCCGCAAGGAAGCCGCGGACAAGGCGGCGCCGGCCGCCGAGGCGGCGACCGCCAAGCCGGACACGAAGCCCGAGCCCGAGAAGGCGCCCGAGCCGTCGAAGGCACCTGAAGCGGCGAAGGCGGCCGAGCCCACGAAGACGCCGGAGACCGCCGAGCGTCCGGCGGCCCCGCCCGCCGCGTTGCCCAGCCGGAAACCGCAGGCAGCGAGCCCGGAACCGGAGCCGGTCGCCGCCACCGAGCGGACGGACGCCTGGAACTTCGGCTCCGACGAGGGCTGGAAAGCCGCCCAAGCGGTGTCCCAGTCCGTGCCCTCGCGGATGACTTCGGCAGGATTACCCAGGCGCCGTCGCGGGGAGCAACTGCTCCCGGGCAGCGCGGGACCGCCCTCCGGGGCGGTCACCCCCCGACCACAGCGAGACGCGCACGACGTGCGCGGTCGCCTGAGCAGTTTCCAGCAGGGCATCCAGCGCGGACGGCACCACACAGCCCAGGCGACCGAAGCCAACCACGAAACCCTGGAGGGTGAATGACCTCGCCGAACCCGGCCCAGCCCCAGCAGAACCAGTTCGGGTGGCTGGTGAACGACTTCGCCGAGCGGGTACCCGGAGTGGCGCACGCCGTGGTCGTGTCGGCGGACGGCCTCCTGCTCACGGCGTCCAGCAGGCTTCCGCTGGACCGCGCCGATCAGCTGGCCGCCGTCGCTTCCGGCCTGGTGAGCCTGACCCAGGGCGCCGCGCGCTGCTTCGAGGCGGGCGCGGTCAACGAGACCGTCGTCGAGATGGAACTCGGCATCATGGTGCTGATGTCCATCAGCGACGGCTCCTGCCTGGCCATCCTCGCCGCGCCCAACTGCGACATCGGACAGGTCGCCTACGAGATGACGATGCTCGTCGATCGCGTCGGCCAGATCCTCACTCCGGAACTCCGCGCACAATTGCAGGGCGCCGGTGGGTCGCTGATCGGCGAACCGGTGGGATGATGTCCCGATGAGCACCGGATCCGGATCCTTCGGCGAACCGCCGGGGACGGGTGAACACCAGCCTCCGCACGCGGGGGCTGCCCATGCTGCCGGTTCACGGGACGACGGCACGTTCGCCGACGTCCTGAACGGCTTCACCTTGGATTCGGGTCGTGGTCGTCGGAAGCGCAAGAAGAGCAAGCAGTCAGAGGATTCCCAGGTGGGCGGGGCACACGCCACCGGGGAACCGGCAGTCCCGCAGCCGACCGATCAAGGAGACCGCGTGACCTCACTTGCCTCTCCACCCGACAGCGGCGCAGGTGCCGTCGGGCCGAGACCAGGTGGTCTTTTCGACCCGGGCCCGCCCAGTGGCGAGTTCATCATGCCCGCCGTCTTCGAGCAGCCGCCGTCGCCGCTCGAGGAGACGGCGATCGTCCGCCCCTATGCCCTCACCGGGGGCCGGACCAAGGCGAACTACGCTCTCGAGCTGGAGACCCTCATCTCCACCAAGGACCATGTCGTGGCGGGTAGCCTCCCCGCGGTGGCCGCGGACCAGATCGAGTGCGTCTCGATCATCGAGGAGTGCCGCACCCCGCGTTCGGTCGCCGAGATCGCGGCGACCCTGCGCGTACCACTGGGTGTGGCACGCGTGCTGATCAGCGACGCGGCGGACGCGGGGCTGGTCAGCGTGCACAAGACGATTTCGGGCAATGACGGCGCCGAGGCACATCTGGTGTTGATGGAAAGGGTTTTGAGTGGACTCCGTCGGCTTTAAGGCACCGCGGGAAACCGCGCCCCCGACCATGACATCCGCGAAGATCGTCGTGGCGGGTGGCTTCGGGGCGGGTAAGACGACCTTCGTCGGTTCGGTGTCGGAGATCGTCCCGCTCACCACCGAGGCGATGATGACGGACGCCAGTCGGGGGATCGACAACCTCGACCAGACGCCCAACAAATCGACCACCACGGTCGCGATGGACTTCGGCCGGGTCTCCCTGGACGCGGACCTGATCCTCTACCTGTTCGGCACGCCCGGGCAGCAGCGGTTCTGGTTCATGTGGGACGACCTCGTCCGCGGCGCGATCGGCGCCGTGGTGCTGGCCGACACGCGACGGCTGGCCGACTCGTTCGCGCCGATCGACTTCTTCGAGGACCGGGGCCTGCCCTACATCGTCGGGGTGAACACCTTCGACGGCATCCTCGAGCACGACATCAACGACGTGCGTGAAGCGCTGTCCATCGACCCCAACATCCCGATCGTCCGCTGTGACGCGCGGGAGCGGGAGTCGACGAAGCAGACGCTGATCACGCTGGTCGAGTACGCGATGCGGCAGTGGATCGCGTTGCGGGCGAGCAACGCGAGGTGACCCTGACGGCGGCAGCGTAGGGGCTGCCGCCCAGGTTTCACGCCTTTTCGTAGGTCAGCAGTACCGCGCGCCCGTCCATCGTCCGGGTGCCGGTGAGCCGCAGGTCCGTGCGCACGCCGCCCCCGAACACCTGCTTCCCGCCGCCGAGCACCACCGGGTGCACGACCACGTGGGCCTCGTCGATCAGGCCGCGGTCCGACATCGCCGTGGCGAGTCCGGCCCCGCCCATCAGCAGCAGGTCCTTACCGGGCTTGCTTTTGAGCTCGGTGACCCGCTCGGTGAGGTCGCCGCCCGCCACTTCGGTGTTCCAGCCGGCTTTGTCCAGCGTCCGGGAGAACACGATCTTCGGCGTCTCGCGCCAGATCGGGGCGTACTCCAGGTCGTGCGGGTGGTCCGAGATCGTCTCGGCCTCCGGCCAGTACGACGACATCATCTCCCAGACACGCCGCCCGTAGACGAGGGTGTCGGCGCGGTCGGTGAGCTCCTGCGAGTGGGCGGACAGCTGCGGGCCCATGTCAGCCCAGTCGAACTCGCCGCCGGGGCCTTCGATACGGCCGTCGAGCGAGGTGTGGACGGCGTAGACGAGCTTGCGCATGGCTTGATCCCTTCGGTGTGGCGCCCGCCTTCCGGGCGCCGGACACCGAGGGGTCGGAGCGGTCGAGGAGTTCTCGACATGCCCCCGACGCATTCAGAGGACCAAATGCGTCAGTACTCGTCGTGGCGCTTCCACCAGTACCCGGGGCCGTCGGTCCCGCGGCCGCCTTCCTCCCAGGCCTCCTGCCGTCCGAACGGCGTCAGGTCCAGGTAGCGCAGCGTCCCCACCAGCTGATCCCCGCCGCGGCCGGTGGTGAAGTACGTGCGGAACACATCGTCGCCGTCGCGCAGGAAGACACTGACGCCGAAGCCACCGTCGATACCGCAGTCCGGGTTGAAGGAGCCGAGGGTCGAGACCCAGGGCACGGTCCAGCCCATGCGCTCCTTGTACCGCTCGATCTCGGGAAGCGTCGCCGGCGCGACGACGTACAGCGTGGTGTCGCGGGCGTGCAGATGGGCGAGGTGGCCGATGTTGTCCACGAGCATCGAGCAGCCGGGGCAGCCCGCCTTCTGCCCGGGCGCGAGCATGAAGTGGTAGACGATCAGCTGACGTCGTCCCTCGAAGAGGTCCAGCAGGGTCATCTTGCCCTGAGGCCCTTCGAATTCGTATCCGCTGTCGAAGCGGACCATCGGCAGCCGTCGCCGTTCGGCGGCGATCGCGTCCGCGGCGCGGGTGAGTTCTTTCTCCTTCACCAGCAACGCGTCTCGGGCGATCTGCCACTCGTCGTGCGAGACGACCGCGGGCAGGGTGGTGGTCTCAGACATCGTTTTCGCCTTTCTGAAGTTCGGCCAGGTGCTCTTCCATGCGGTCGAAACCGCCTTCCCAGAAGCGCCGGTAGCGCTCGACCCACTCGGAGACGTCGCCGAGCGGGGCGGCCTCGAGCCGGCAGGGCCGCCATTGCGCCGTCCGGCTCCGGCTGATCAAGCCCGCGCGCTCGAGGACCTTGAGGTGTTTCGAGATGGCCTGGAGGCTGACCGGAAAGGGTTCGGCCAGCTCGTTGACGCTGGCCTCGCCGGTGGCGAGCCGGGCGAGGATCGCCCGCCGGGTGGGGTCCGCCAGTGCGGCGAACGTGGCGCTGAGCTGATCAGTGGTCATCGCTGCTCAATCAATCGGTTGTTTAACCCTTAGGTTGAATATACTGGTGCGAGTCGATCTGTCAAGGACGAGTGAGAGCGTCGTCACGCGAGTGGATGGGTTTAAAACAGTAGGAAGTCCTAGTATTTTGGAGGGATGAGCAGCGACCTGCACCGGCCGGTGAACCCCGTTCGTTTCGTGACGGCGTCGAGCCTCTTCGACGGGCACGACGCGTCCATCAACATCATGCGGCGGATCCTGCAGTCGCAGGGCGCGGAGGTCGTGCACCTCGGGCACAACCGGTCGGTCGACGAGGTCGCCACCGCGGCCATCGCGGAGGACGTCCAGGGTGTGGCCATCAGCGCCTATCAGGGCGGGCACGTCGAGTACTTCAGCTACCTGGTCGAGCTGCTCAACGAGCGCGGCGCGGGACACATCAAGGTGTTCGGCGGCGGTGGCGGCGTCATCGTCCGCGAGGAGATCGACCTGCTGCACTCGCGGGGTGTCGCGCGGATCTTCTCGCCGGAAGACGGCTACGAGATGGGCCTCCCGGGCATGATCAACCTGATGATCAAGGCCTGCGACACCGACCTCGCGGCGCAGTCGCCCGGCTCGCTGGACAAACTGCTCTCGGGTGACATCCCGGCGCTGTCGCGGGTCATCACGCAGCTGCAGCGCGAGTCGCTGCCGCAGGACGTGCTCGACAAGATCACGGAGGCCGCCAAGTCGCGGACCGTGCCGGTCCTCGGTATCACCGGGACGGGTGGTTCCGGCAAGTCGTCGCTCACCGACGAGCTGATCCGCCGGTTCCGGCTGGACCAGGAGGACAAGCTCCGCATCGCCGTGCTCGCCGTCGACCCGTCGCGCCGCAAGGGCGGGGGAGCGCTGCTCGGCGACCGCATCCGGATGAACTGCCTCGACGGCAGCCCGGTCTACTTCCGGTCCCTCGCCACGCGGACCACCAGCGGCGAGATCCCCACCGGGCTTTCCGAGTCCATCCTCGCCTGCAAGGCGGCGGGCTTCGACCTCGTGATCGTCGAGACGCCCGGTATCGGCCAGGGCGACGCCGGCATCGTCGACTACGTGGACCAGTCGCTGTACGTCATGACGCCGGAGTTCGGCGCGGCGTCGCAGCTGGAGAAGATCGACATGCTCGACTTCGCCGACGCGGTGGCGATCAACAAGTTCGAGCGCCGCGGCGCCGAAGACGCCCGTCGCGACGTCGCGCGCCAGCTCGTGCGCAACCGCGAGGCGTTCAGCTCCTCGCCAGAGGACATGCCGGTCTACGGCACCAGCGCCGCGAAGTTCAACGACGACGGCGTCACCGCGCTCTACCAGCACCTGCGCGACACGCTCGCCGAACGCGGGCTGACCGTTTCGGCGGGGGTGCTGCCGCAGGTCGAAGGCAAGGTCTCCACCGACGCCAGCACGATCATCCCGGCCAACCGGACGCGCTATCTCGCGGAGATCTCCGAGACCGTCCGCGGCTACCACGCCAAAACCGAGCGGCAGGTCGCCGCGCTGCGCAAACGCGAGCACCTCGCCGCCGCCAAGGAGGCGCTGGCCGCCGTCGACGCGAACACCGACGCGCTCGACGGCCTGCTCGCCGCCGCCGAGTCCGATGTGGACGGTGAAACGACGAATCTCCTGGCGCGGTTCCGGGAGCTCGCCGAGTCCTACCGCGCCGACGAGCTGGTCGTGAAGATCCGCGACAAGGAACTGCACACCCAGCTCTGGCGCGACACGCTGTCCGGCAACCGGATCCCGCGCGTGGCACTGCCGCGCTACACCGAATCCGGCGAGCTGCTGTCGTTCCTGCGCCGCGAGCACCTGCCCGGATACTTCCCCTACACCGCGGGCGTTTTCCCGTTCAAGCGCGAGGGTGAGGACCCGGCGCGGATGTTCGCCGGCGAGGGCGACCCGTTCCGGACCAACAAGCGGTTCAAGCTTCTGTCGGCCGATTCCGACGCGAAGCGCCTTTCGACCGCCTTCGACTCGGTGACGCTGTACGGGCACGACCCGCACACCCGCCCCGACATCTACGGCAAGGTCGGCACCTCGGGCGTCTCCATCGCGACGCTCGAAGACATGAAGGTGCTCTACGACGGCTTCGACCTGACCTCGCCGAGCACCTCGGTGTCGATGACGATCAACGGGCCGGCGCCGACGATCCTCGCGTTCTTCCTCAACACCGCGATCGACCAGCGGATGGCGGCGTTCAAGGCCGAGCACGGCCGCGAGCCGTCCGAAACCGAGGCCGCCGAACTGCGCGAATGGGCGCTGCGCAACGTCCGCGGCACCGTGCAGGCGGACATCCTCAAGGAGGACCAGGGGCAGAACACCTGCATCTTCTCCACCGAGTTCAGCCTGCGGATGATGGCCGACATCCAGGAATGGTTCATCGAGCACGGCGTCCGGAACTTCTACTCGGTGTCGATCTCCGGCTATCACATCGCCGAGGCAGGGGCGAACCCGATCTCGCAGCTGGCGTTCACCCTGTCGAACGGTTTCACCTACGTCGAGAGCTACCTCGCGCGCGGGATGGACATCGACGACTTCGCGCCGAACCTGTCGTTCTTCTTCTCCAACGGCATGGACGCCGAGTATTCGGTGCTGGGCCGGGTCGCGCGCCGGATCTGGGCCGTCGCGATGCGGGAGCGCTACGGCGCCAACGAGCGCTCGCAGAAGCTCAAGTACCACGTGCAGACCTCCGGCCGGTCGCTGCACGCGCAGGAGATGAGCTTCAACGACATCCGCACCACGCTGCAGGCGCTGTGCGCGCTCTACGACAACGCGAACTCCTTGCACACCAACGCTTTCGACGAGGCGATCACCACGCCGTCGGAGAGCTCGGTGCGCCGCGCGATGGCCATCCAGATGATCATCAACAAGGAATGGGGCCTGTCGAAGAACGAGAACCCGTTGCAGGGCTCGTTCATCATCGACGAGCTGACCGACCTGGTCGAAGAGGCCGTGCTGCTGGAATTCGACCGGATCTCCGAGCGCGGCGGTGTGCTGGGCGCGATGGAGACCGGTTACCAGCGCGGCAAGATCCAGGACGAGTCGATCCTGTACGAACGCCAGAAGCACGACGGCACGCTGCCGATCATCGGCGTCAACACCTTCCGCAACCCGAACGGCGGCGAGAACGACGTCGAGGTGGAGCTCGCGCGGGCGACCGAGGACGAGAAGCGTTCGCAGCTGGAGCGGCTGGAGGACTTCCAGCGCCGCCACCACGCCGAGGCGCAGGTCGCGCTCAAGACGCTGCGCGAGGCCGCGACCCGGGGCGGCAACCTGTTCGGTGTCCTGATGGACGCGGCGCGGGTGTGCTCGCTCGGCCAGATCACCGAGGCGTTCTTCGAGGTGGGTGGGCAGTACCGCCGCAACGTCTAGCGGGCCGGGAATATCGCGGTGCGTGTCCGGGTAGTTGCTGGACATGGAGATCGGAATCGCCACCTTCATCACCGATGAGGGCATCAGGCCGGACGTCCTCGCCGCAGCCGCCGAAGAGCGCGGATTCAGCTCGCTCCACATCGCGGAGCATTCGCACATCCCGGTGAGCCGGGAAACGCCGTACCCGGGCGGCGGCGAACTTCCGCGCGTGTACTACCGGACCCTGGATCCGTTCGTCGCGCTGACGGCGGCGGCCGGGGCCACGTCGACCCTGAAGCTGGGGACGGGCGTCGCGTTGCTTCAGCAGCGCGACGTCATCCACACGGCGAAAGAGGTCGCTTCGCTGGACTTGGTCTCGCGAGGCAGGTTCGTCTTCGGTGTCGGCGTCGGCTGGAACCGGGAGGAAATGCGCAATCACGGCACGGATCCGCGCACCCGAGGCGCGCTCGTCGACGAGCAACTCGCCGCGCTGAAGGAGATCTGGACGAAGGACGAGGCCGAATTCCACGGCGAGCACGTCGACTTCGACCCGATCTTCGCGTGGCCGAAGCCGGTGCAGAAGCCGCATCCGCCCATCTACATCGGCGGCGCGGGGCGGAAGGCGATGGAGCGGATCGCCAAGTACGGCGACGGCTGGCTGCCGCACGCGTACACCCCGCCGGAGGAGCTTCGCCGGGCGCGTCAGTGGCTGGCCGACCAGGGGCGCGAGGACGTCAAGTTCTCGGCCTTCGGCGCGACACCGGAAGAGGACGCGCTGGGCAGGCTCGTCGAGGGCGGCGTCGACGAGGCGACGCTCTTCCTGCCGACCGAGCCCGAAGCGGCGACACTGGACCGACTCGACCAGTTCGCGAAGGTCGCCGAGAGCTTTCGAAAGGGGCAGCAGGCGTGACTGAGGTTCAAATCGGCTTGGCCGCGGCGTTGGAGCAGTTCTCCCCGCGCGAGTCGATCCGGCTGGCCGCACTGGCCGAACAGCACGGGTTCTCCGGCCAGATGGCGGCCGATCACTTCCAGCCGTGGGTCCCTCAACAGGGTGAAGCGTCCTTCGTGTGGAGCGTGCTCGCGTCGCTGGCGGAGAACACCACGGGCGACCTCGGACCGGGCGTGACGTGCCCGTCGTTCCGGCTGCACCCGTCGATGGTCGCGCAGGCCGCGGCGACGCTGGAGGCGACCTATCCGGGCCGGACCTGGCTCGGTATCGGGTCCGGCGAAGCGCTCAACGAGCACATCATCGGCGGCTACTGGCCCGAAGCACCCGAGCGCGTCCGGCGGATGTTCGAGGCGCTGGAGGTCATCCGGAAGCTGTTCACCGGCAAGGACGTCAAGCACAGCGGCGAGTTCTTCAAACTGCACACGACCCGGCTGTGGACGCTGCCGGACGAGCCGCCGCCGATCTACATCGCGTCGGCGGGCCCGTACACCTCGCGCAAGACCGGCGAGCTCGCGGACGGGCTGATCACGCCGGGCGCGTCGATCGAGAAGCTGGCGGGGATCCTCGACAACTTCGGCACCGGCGCGCGCAAGGCCGGCAAGGACCCGGACTCGATGCCGAAGCTGCTGCAGGTGCACCTGTCGTGGGCCGAGGACGACGAGACGGCGTGGGCGAACGCGCTCGACCAGTGGCCCAACGGCGGCATGAAGTTCCCGAAGGCCGACATCCGCTCGCCGTTCGACTTCGCGCAGATGGCGAAACTGGTGCGGCGTGAGGACTTCGAGGGGCGCATGGTCGTCTCGTCCGATCCGGACGTGCACCGCGCGGCGCTGCAGAAGTACGTCGACGCGGGCTTCAACCGGATCTACATCCACAACGTGGGGCGGAACCAGGACGAGTTCATCGAGACCTTCGGGCGGGACGTACTGCCCAAGCTGACCGCCTGACCCGCCTCGTGAGTGGTAAGGGCGGTTCTAACGACCCAAACACTCACGAGGCGACACCTGCGACCGAACCGCCGCTCCCCGTAGCCGACCGGGAGCGAAGGCTCCTTTCGCCGCATCAGACTCGGCGAAGGGAGCCTTCAGCCCACACAACTCCGCTGGTGCCTACTGGCGCAGGTTGGATCGGCCGCAGCCGCGCTCCGCGTAGGTACTTAAGACACCCTTGGCTCTAACCGCCCTTACCACTCACGAGGTTTCAGACGTTCTTGTCCAGCAGCAGGTGCACCGACAGCTCCAGCCGGTTCGCGACGTCGGCCGCCGACGCGCGCCGCGTCACCCAGGCGACCAGGTTCGCCATCCAGACGTCGGCGATGACGTGGAAGATGTCGCGATCGGCCTCGGTCGGGTCCTCGATGCCCATGGCCTTGGCGAACATGTTCTCCATGAGCCGTCCGACCTGTTCGACCTCGGCGGCCGCGGTCGTGTCGGCGAACATGAACGCGCGGACCATCGCCTCGGTCAGGTGCGGATCCCGCTGCATCAGCCGGGTGTTGCGGCCGAGGACGAACATCAGCCGCTCGCTCGGCGTGTCGCCGGGGATGGCGGCGCGGTCGAGTTTCTCCTGCGCGCGCTCGAATTCCCTGGCCAGCCCGGAAACCAGCAGGTGGATCTTCGAGGGGAAGTAGCGGTACAGCGTGCCGAGCGCGACGTCCGCCTTCTCGGCGACCGCCCGCATCTGGACGGCGTCGTACCCGCCCTTCGCGGCGAGCGTCAGGGTCGCGTCGATGATGCGGCGCCGCCGGTCGCGCTGGGCCGCGGAGCCGAGTTCCTCGCCGCCCAGCGCGGAGAGACCGTTGCCGCTTCGCGCTTTCGCGCTCGTGGGTGCCTTGGCCTTCCCTGGCATCGCCACGTCCCCCTTCGTCGGAACTTGTTCCACTTTCCTCACGTAGCGTACCTAAGCGGACGAACTGTTCAAGACGAGACCCACTGGGCAAGAAACTATAACACGTTCTACACTCGCGGGTAGGTCCGGCGAGGAGGTCTCACCCGTGTCGATCGCGCTCACCGAAGAACAGGCGGCCCTGGCCGCGTCGATCCGCGCCTGGGCGGCCTCCGCCCGTCCCGTCGACGCCGTCCGAAGTGGCCGGATCGCCGAAGTTCCGCCAGGGCTGGCGGAACTCGGGCTGTTCGGTGTGGCGATCCCCGAAGACGTCGGCGGCGCCGGCGGCACGCTCGCCGATCTGGCCGCCGGGCTCGCCGAAGCAGCCGAAGCGCTCGTACCCGGCCCTGTCCTCGGGACAGTGCTGGGCGGGGCGTTGCTCGCGACGGTTCCCCAGACCGCCAAGGAGATCCTGCCCGGTCTCGCCGACGGGACCGAGCGGCTGGCGGTGGTGCTGGGCGGCGGTTTCCGCGTCGAGGATTCGGTCGTCGACGGTGAATCGGGACCGGCGCTCGATGTTCACCTGTCGGCGTGGACGCTCGTCTCCGACGGCGCCGTCTCCGCGCTCATCCCGCCTAGAGCGTCCGGAATGGACATTCAGCAGGAGGAGCCGTTCGACCTGTCACGGCCGGTCGGCCGGGTACGGTGCGAGAAGGTGCGGTCCGAAGCGGTTTTCGAGGCGCTGCCGGTGGATGCCTACGCCGCCACGCTCGGTGCCGCCGAAGCCGCGGGGATCGCCCGATGGTGTCTTCGGACCGCTGTCGAGTATGCGAAGGTCCGGGAGCAGTTCGGCCGGCCCATCGGGTCGTTCCAGGCGATCAAGCATCTGTGCGCGGAAATGCTGTGCCGGGCCGAAGCCACCGACGCGCTCGCGTGGGACGCGGCGAGGGCGGCCGAAGACCCCGCGCAGCACGCCCTCGCGGCCGCGACGGCGGCGGCGTACGCGCTCGACGCGGCCGTGGCCAACGCGAAGGACTGTATCCAGGTCCTCGGCGGCATCGGATTCACCTGGGAGCATGACGCGCACTTCTACCTGCGCCGCGCTGTAGCCCTGCGGCAGTGGCTCGGCGGTTCCACCCGCTGGCGCCGGCGCGCGGCCGAACTCGCGCTGCGCGGCGACCGCCGGACGTTGCGCGTCGACGTCGGCGAGGACGCCGAACTCCGTGACCTGGTCGGCGGAATCGCCGCCCTGCCCGAGCCGGAACGGCGGGTCGCGCTGGCCGATTCGGGGCTGCTGGCCCCACATTGGCCTGCTCCGTACGGCAGGGGCGCGACGGCCGCCGAGCAACTGCGGATCGACGCCGCGCTCGACGGTGCGGGGGTCCGCCGCCCGGATCTGGTCATCGGCGGCTGGGCCGTGCCGACGTTACTGGAACACGGCTCCGCGGCGCAGCGCGAACGGTTCGCCGTACCCACTTTGCGCGGCGAGATCACCTGGTGCCAGCTGTTCAGCGAGCCGGGGGCGGGTTCGGATCTCGCGTCGCTGCGGACGACGGCTCGGCGCGCCGACGGCGGATGGCTGCTCAACGGCCAGAAGGTGTGGACCTCGCTCGCGCGCGAAGCCGACTGGGCGATCTGCCTGGCGCGCACCGATCCGGACGCGCCGAAACACAAGGGGATCACCTACTTCCTGGTCGACATGACCGCCGACGGGATCAGCACGCGGCCCCTGCGCGAGATCACCGGCGACGCCGTCTTCAACGAGGTGTTCCTCGACGACGTGTTCGTCCCGGACGAGATGGTGGTCGGGGAGGTCGACGGCGGCTGGCGGCTCGCGCGGACGACGCTGGCGAACGAACGTGTAGCGCTCGGGAGCGGCTCGGCGGTGGGGGAGGGCGTCGAGAACCTGCTCGCCACCCTGGGCGACGGCGCAGACCTGGAGGAACTCGGCGCGTTGATCGCGGACGGGAGCGCGTGTTCGGTGCTGGACCTGCGGGCGACGCTGCGGCGGCTCGACGGGCAGGACCCCGGCGCCGAGTCGAGTGTGCGCAAACTGCTGGGCGTACGGCATCGGCAGGCGGTGGCGGAGTTCGCGCTGGAGTCGCTCGGTGAGCGCGCCCTCGTGGACGGCGACCCGGCGCAGCACGAATTCCTGCTGACCCGGTGCCTCAGTATCGCGGGAGGGACGACCCAGGTGCTGCTGTCGCTGACGGCGGAGCGGTTGCTGGGGCTGCCGCGGTCCTGAAAGTCCCTGTCACGCCGGTTCCGAGTGTCATGAAAGGGCCGTTCAGGACGTTTTGTGTCCTGAACGACCCTTTCATGACACCGCCGCCCGAGGGATGTCGGTCCGGTGCTCTAGCGTGCGGGTCGTGGAGTTCGGCACAGGAACCCAAGCCACCTTCGTCCCCTCGGATCCCCCGCGGGACGGAGTGCTGGCGCTATGGGGAGACGGCGTAGCGGGTGACACCGCGATCGAACTCGTGCTGCCGGCGGGCAAGGTCTTCCGGCGCACGAAGGTCGACGCGGCGCTCGTCCCGTTGTCACGCGCGATTCCGCGGCTGCTCACCGCGGAGGGCGAGCTGAGCCCGGCCATCGCCGCGTGGTCGGCCGTCGCCGAGGCCGGGGTGAACCTCATCGCCCGCGGCAGGCTGCTGCCCGCGGCCTCACCCGGTGGGGTGGATTCGTGGCGGGTCGGCCCGCTCGACGTCGCCGACGAGGAGATGCTGCGCGGGCTCGCCGCCGCGCTGCCACCCGAGGCGCACGCGCTGCCGTTGTCCGGGCTGAAACGGATCCGGCTGCATTCGCCGGAGTCATTGATCCGCGCGCTGTGGGACGCGACGGCGGACGTGCTGGTCCGCACGCCCGCCGCGAGTGTCGCGGCGGGTGGTCCGGCGTTCGCGGCCGCCCAGCCGACGCTGGTCGGGCCGGACGGTGCCGCGTGGCTGGCGGAACTGAGCGCCCGGCAGGCCCAGGGCGCGCATCTCGTCCTGCGCATGGAGGTCCACGAACCCGAAGATCCCGAAGACGATCCCACGTTCGAGGCCGTCCTCGCCGTGCGGAGCGCCGCCGACCCGAGCCTGATCGTCGAGGCGGCGACACTGTGGGACGCGCCGGAGGCGGTGCTGGAACGCATGGGTGAGCAGGTGGAGACGCAGCTGCTGCTCGGCCTGCGCCGGGGAGCCAGGGCGTGGGCGCCGCTCGGCCGCATGCTCCAGTCCGCCGCGCCGACCGGGCTGGCGCTGGACTACGACGAGGTCGTCGACCTGCTGACCCACGGGGACGCGGCGCTGGGCGGAGCCGGCATCGAGGTGCAGTGGCCGAAAGACCTCTTCGCGGGCGAGCTCAAGGCGAAGGCGAGCGCGACGCAGGCCCCGGGCAGCGTCACCGGGCCCGAGTTCACGCTCAAGAGCCTGCTGCGGTTCCGCTGGCGGATGAGTCTCGGCGACGAGGACCTCACCGACGCCGAGGTCACCGCGCTCGCGGAGGCGAAGCGGCCGCTGGTGCGGCTGCGGGGCAAATGGGTCAAGGTCGACGCGCGCCTGATCGCCAAGGTGCGCGCCCACCGGGCTAAGAAGCTGTCCGGAGCCGAGGCGCTGGCCGCGGCGCTCACCGGCGAACTGGAGCTGGACGGGGAAAAGGTCGAGTTCACCGCCCCGTCGGCGTTGACGGGGCTGCTCCAGCGGATCCGCGACAGCGCGGCGGAACCGATCGAGCAGCCCGCGGAACTGAAGGCCACCCTGCGGCCGTATCAGAAGGCCGGGCTCGCCTGGCTGGCGACGATGACCGGGCTCGGTCTCGGCGCCTGCCTCGCCGACGACATGGGGCTCGGCAAGACGATCCAGCTCATTTCCCTGCACCTGCACCGCCGCCCGCGCGGCGAGGGGCCGACGCTCGTCCTGTGCCCGACGTCGTTGCTGGGCAACTGGGAACGGGAGTTCGCCCGGTTCGCGCCGGACATCCCGGTGCGCCGGTTCCACGGTGGCGGACGGCATCTCGACGAGGTCGCGCCGGACGAGGTCGTGCTCGCCACGTACGGTGTGCTCCGCCGCGATCGCGAGGCACTGTCCGAAGTGGACTGGGGGATGATCGCGGCCGACGAGGCACAGCACGTCAAGAACCCGCTTTCGGTCACCGCCAAGGAGTTGCGGAAGATCCCGGCCGCCGCGAAGGTCGCGCTGACCGGGACGCCGATGGAGAACCGGCTCACCGAACTGTGGTCCATCATCGACTGGACGACGCCGGGCCTGCTCGGTTCGCTCGACGGGTTCCGCCGCAAGGTCGCGCGCCCGATCGAGCGGGACCGGGACACCGCGGCGACCGAACGGCTCGCCGCGACCGTCCGGCCGTTCCTGTTGCGCCGCAAGAAGACCGACCCGGACATCGCGCCCGAGCTCCCGCGCAAGACCGAGACCGACCGGTTCGTCCCGCTCACCGCCGAGCAGACGACGCTGTACGAGGCCGTGGTCCGGGAGAACCTCGCGATGATCCGCGAGCTGGACGGGGTGGCCCGGCGCGGGCAGGTGCTGAAACTGCTCACCGAGCTCAAGCAGATCTGCAACCATCCGGCGCAGTACCTCAAGGAACCCGGCGTGCTGCACGGCCGGTCCGGCAAACTCGCCGCGTTCGAGGAACTGCTCGACGTCATCCTCGACGAGGGCGACAGCGTGCTCGTGTTCAGCCAGTACGTCCAGCTGTGCCGCCTGCTGGAGAAACGCCTGGCCGAACGCGGGCTGCCGACGATGCTGCTGTCCGGGGCGAGCACACCCAAGGTCCGGGAGGACATGGTCGCCCGGTTCCAGGCCGGTGAGGTCCCGGTGTTCCTGCTCTCGCTCAAGGCGGGCGGGGTCGGGCTCAACCTGACCAAGGCCACCCATGTGATCCACTACGACCGCTGGTGGAACCCGGCCGTCGAGGACCAGGCCACCGACCGCGCGTACCGGATCGGGCAGGACCGGCCGGTCCAGGTGCACCGGCTGATCGCCGAAGGCACGCTCGAGGAGCGCATCGCCAAGGTCCTCGAGACCAAACGCGGCCTGGCCGACGCGGTCATCGGCGCGGGCGAGGACTGGATCACCGAGCTCTCCGACGACGAACTGGCCGACCTGGTCCGGCTCGGGGGGACGTGATGCCCGGCGCGACAGGGCGGAAACGGCGCACCTTCGGCAACACGTGGTGGGGCAAGGCGTGGGTCGAGGCGCTGGAGGAACGCGCCAAGCTCGATCCGAACCGATTGCCGCGAGGGCGGACATACGCGCGCAAAGGCACCGTCAGCAAGCTCGCGGTCGGCGCGGGCGAGGTGACGGCCTGGGTGCAGGGCAGCCGGGCGGTGCCGTACCGGGTGACCATCCACATGCGGGCGTTCACCGAGCCGCAGTGGGAGAGCCTGCTCGGTATGGTCGGCTCGCGGCTCGGGCACGTCGCCGCCCTCCTCGACGGCGAACTGCCCGGCGAGCTGGCCGAGGACGCGCGGGCCACCGGCGCGGACCTGCTGCCCGGCCCCGGCGATCTGCGCCCGAAGTGCTCCTGTCCGGACAGCGCGAACCCGTGCAAACACGTCGCGGCGGTGTACTACCTGGTCGCGGACGAGGTCGACGCCGATCCGTTCGTGCTGTTCCTGCTGCGCGGCAGGCCGAGGGAGGCCGTGCTCGCCGAACTGCGGTCTCGCCGCGCGCCCGCGAGCGAGCAGGGCAAGCGGGTGCGCGCCCCCGCGGCGCCCGGGGTGGACCCGAAACGCGCGTACACCCGGCGAATCGCCTCGCTGCCGCCGCGTCCGGCCGTCCCGAGCACGGTCGGGCCGCCCGCGGTCCTCGACGTCGACCCGCCGCACCGCACCGGCTGGAGCGGGGAGATGTTCGTCGAGCTGGCCGCCGACGCCGCCGCGAGGGCCTGGGAGCTGCTGGTGATGGGGCCCGAGCGTGAAGCGGAGCTGTCGTTCGAGGAGGACCTCGCCCGTCGCGCGGCGGCGAGCGATCCGCACGTGCTCGTCGAGCTCGCCGAAGCAGCCGGCGTGGCGGTGCGGGATCTTGCCCTGTGGGCGCAGGCCTGGCGTGAGGCCGGCAGGGGCGGGATGGCAGTGGTCCGGGAGGCGTGGCGTCCCACGCAGGCGCCGCTCGCCCAGGCCAAGGCGGACCTCGCCGAGTCGGGGTTGCCGGGAGAGCCCAAGACCTGGCGGAACCGGATCACCCAGGGCGATCTGCAACTGCGCTACGGCCGTGACGAACGGTGGTACCGCTTCGTGCGCGACGGCGAAGGCTGGCGGGTCGACGGCCCGTCCTCCGCCCGGCCGATGGACGTGATCTACCCGCCCTAACACTCACGACCACTGTTCCGAGCCGGTGGTTTCGCGTGATTGACCGGACGGCACCTGTGATCCGACGGACGACACATGTGATCAGATGGACGACACGCCTGCGGCGGAGCCTTCGCCGCGAGTCGTCCGGCCAGACACGTGTGTCGTCCGTCTGATCACGTGTGTCGTCCAGCCAGTCACGAGACGCGCCACACCACGCCGTTGGCACGCTCGCTCGCCCCCGCTGTCCCTCAAGGAGGCCTTCACGGACCGGGACCAAGGTCGGACGCCGCTCACGCGGAGCTGGAGCGGCGCCGCCAGGTGCGGTAGCTCCACTCCAGGAACCGTTCCACCCCGCGCACCACGTGGGCGCTGCGGATCGAGGGGAAGACGTCGAAGGCGTGCTGCGCGCCGGAGATCTCCGCGTACGCGACCTCGCGCTGGGACTTGTCCCGCAGACGCCGCACGAATTCGCGCGCCTCGCCCACCGGCACCAGCGAGTCGTGGACGCCGTGGATGACGAAGAACGGCGGCGCGTCCTCGGTGATCCGGTCGAGCGGGGAGGCCGCGATGTAGTCGTCGAGAAAGTTCACTGGATCCCGGTCCGCCTCGAAGACGTGCCGGGCGATGAGCGTCTTCAGCCGGGTCTGGCTGGAGCGCCGCCCGCTGGTCGCGGCGAAGTCGTACACGCCGTAGTGCGGGGCGCACGCCTGGATGCTCGTGTCGGCTTCGGTGAAGCCGGGCTGCAGCGCCGGGTCGTTGGCGGTCAGCGCCAGCAGCGCGGCGAGATGCCCGCCCGCGGATCCGCCGGTGACGGCGACGAAGGACGGGTCGCCGCCGTAGGTCTCCGCGTTGTCCCGGATCCAGGCCAGCGCGCGTTTCGCGGCGACGATGTGCGCGGGCCAGCGGGCGGCGGGGGAGAGCGGGTAGTTGATCGCGACGCAGATCCAGCCGCGTTTGGCCATGTGCAGCATCAGCGGCAGGCCCTGCTGGTCCTTGTTGCCGATCACCCAGGCGCCGCCGTGCACCTGGAGCAGGATCGGCGCGCCGGTGACCGGTTCCCGCGGGGCGTAGATGTCGAGCAGGAACCGTTTCCCGCCGGGCGCGTAGGCGACGTTGCGGGTCCGCCGGACCTCGGGGTCGCGCATGCGGAACGGCAGGGCCAGCTGGCCCCACGGCGTCGCGAGGTCGGTCGGGCTCGGCGGGTGCTCGAGTTCGTCGGTGTACGCCTCGCCGATGCCTTCGGTCAGCGCCGTCTCGATCTCGTCGCGGGCCCGCTGGGACTGCGCGATCAGCGTGCCGAGCCCGGCCGCCGACGCCGCCGCGAGGGCGAGCCCCGTCTTGCTCGACGCGCCGCGGTGCCGGGCGACGTGCGCCGCCGCGTCGGCCGCGGTGAGCGCGAGCAGATGCGGGGCGAGCTCCCCGGTGAGCCAGCCCGCGAAGAACGCCGGGACCGCCGTCCGGGCGCCTCGCGGCGGCTTCAGCGCGTTCGCGGTGAGCGCGAGCTGGAGTGCCTGGCGGAGGACGAAACTCGGCTGCATGGCGACCGATCCTACCGCCGGGTGACCGCCTAGAACGGGTTGCAAAGTTCACTTAAGGTGATTCTCATGCAGAGATTGAGCGGTCTGGACGCGAGTTTTCTGTACCTGGAGACACCGGCCCAGGTACTGCACGTGTGCGGGCTGCTCACCTTGGACGGTTCGACCATGCCCGGCGGCTACGATTTCGAGCGCTTCAAGGAGAAACTGGCCGAACGGGTCGAGCTGATCCCGGCGTTCCGGCGCAAGCTGCACAATCCACTCTGGAATCTGGCGCATCCGGTCTGGGTGGAGGACGACGACTTCGACCTCGAAGCCCACGTGCACCGCATCGGCGTACCCGCGCCCGGCGACCGGCGGGAACTGGCCGAGCTCTGCGCCCACATCGCGGGACAACGGCTGGACCGCGCGCAGCCGCTCTGGCAGTTGTACGTCATCGAAGGCCTGGCGGACGGCGGGATCGCGGTCCTGCTGAAGATGCACCACGCCAGCGTCGACGGGGTCGGCGGCGCCAGCCTGATCGCCTCCCTCGCCGGGCTCGAACCGGACGCCCCGCCGCCGGAGATCGCGCGGGACGAACGCCGCAACGCGGACGTTCCCGGCAGGCGCGCGCTGTTCGGCGCCGGGCTGACGTCGTTCGCGAAACGTCCGGTCGAGGTGGCGAAACTGCTCCCCGGCCTGCTCGAACTCGTGCCGAGATGGCTGGGCAAAGCGTTGCAGGGCAAGGGAATGCCGGTCCCGTTCACCGCGCCGCGGACGTCGTTCAACGGGACGATCACCGCGCACCGCAGCGTCGCCTACGCCTCGCTCGACCTCGAAGACGTCAAACGGGTCAAGAACGCCTTCGGGGTGACCGTCAACGACGTCGTCCTCGCCGTGGTCGCCGGTGCCCTGCGGCAGTTCCTGCGGGATCGCGGTGAACTGCCGGAGGATCCGCTGGTGGCGACCGTTCCGGTGTCGGTACACGGACGCACCGAGCGCGAGCACGGGATCAACAAGGTCTCGGCGTTCTTCGCGTCGCTGCCCACCCATCTGGAGGATCCCGCCGCGCGCGTGTTCATGCTCGCGGAGTCGAACCGGCTGTCCAAGGACCATCACCACGACATCGACGCGGACATGCTCCAGGACTGGGCGCAGTTCTCGGCGGCGACCATGTTCGGGCTCGCGGTCCGCGCGTATTCCGCACTGCGGCTGGCCGAACGGCATCCGGTGGTGCACAACCTGGTGGTCTCCAACGTGCCGGGGCCGCCGATGCCGCTGTACCTGCTGGGCTGCCGGATCACCGGGCTGTACCCGCTCGGGCCGGTGTTCCACGGCGCCGGGCTCAACATCACCGTGCTGTCCAACGCGGGCAGGGTCGACGTCGGACTGCTCGGCGCCCGCGAGCTCACCGGTGACCTGTGGCCGCTCGCCGACCACTTCGCCGACGCGCTCGCGGAGTTGCTCGAGGCCACCTCCTAGATCCTCCCCCTTGCCGTCGCGGCTCCTTCCGGTTAAGACTAGAACAGGTTTCAATATTGTGCCCGTTCGCCCCGGTGAGGAGCCAGTGTGGACTTCCAGTTCGACGAGACGCAGACCGAGGTCACCGCGCTGGCCGCGCGTGTGCTCGGCAAGGAGCGTGAGCCCGCGGACACGTGGCGCGCGCTGGCCGACGCCGGTTTGCTCGCCCTGGCGCTGCCCGCCGAACTCGGCGGCGACGGCCTCGGTGTCGCCGAAGTCGCCCTGGTGCTGACCGAACTCGGCCGCGTCGCCTCGACGGCGCCCGCGCTGGCGTCGCTGGCCTTCGGTGTCCTGCCGGTCACCGCGCTCGGCGGGCCGGATCAGCGGTCGGCGCTGCTCCCGCCGGTCGCCGCGGGCGAATCCGTGCTCACCGCCGCGCTGCACGAACCGTCCGCGCCGTTCACCACCCGGCCCGCGACCGCCGCGGAATCGGCCGGGGACTGGCGCCTGAGCGGGGTCAAGGTCGGTGTGCCGTTCGCGGCGGAGGCGAACCGGATCCTGACGCCCGCTTCGCTGCCCGGCGGCACCGGCGTCTTCCTCGTCGATCCGCGCGCGGACGGCGTGACCCTGACGCCGACGAGAACCTCTTCCGGCACACCGGACTACACGATGACGCTGGACTCGGTGACCGTCACCGACGCCGACCTCCTCAACGGGCACGGCCCCGGCGAGTCGATCGCGACGCTGCACCGGTTCGCGCTCGCGGGTGCCGTGGCGTTCGGCGACGGGCTGCTCGCCGGCGCGCTCGCGCTGACCACGGAACACGTCGGCGAACGGGAACAGTTCGGGCGCCCCTTGGCGGCGTTCCAGGCGGTGGCACAACAGATCGCGGACGTCTACGTCGCTTCGAGGACGGTCCAGCTGGCCGCGCGGTCGGCGGTCTGGCGGCTCGCGGCGGGGCTCGACGCCGACACGGAACTCGACATCGCGGCCTACTGGCTGGCGGAGGAGGCGCCCGCGGCGCTGGCCGTCTGCCATCACCTGCACGGCGGGATCGGCGTGGACGAAACGTATCCACTGCACCGGTTCTCGTCGGCGGTCAAGGATCTGGGACGAACGCTCGGCGGCGCCTCGCATCGGCTGGCCGGCTTGGGCGAACTGGTGGCGGGGTGAACCGATGCTGATCGAACTGACCGCGGCGCAACACGAGTTGCGCTCCGAACTGCGCGAGTACTTCGCCGGGCTGGTGAGCGCCGACGAGCGGCGCGCGATGCTGCGAGAGCGGCACGGGCCGGTGTACCGCGAGATCGTGCGCCGGATGGGCCGTGACGGCTGGTTGGGCGTCGGCTGGCCGGAACAGTACGGCGGCCGGGGTTTCGGCGAGATCGAGCAGCACATCTTCGTCGACGAGGCCGCCCGTGCCGACGTCCAGCTGCCGTCGGTGACCCTGCAGACCGTCGGCCCCACGTTGCAGGCGTTCGGCACCGAGGAGCAGAAAGCCCTGTTCCTGCCCAAGATCCTCGCGGGCGAGGTGCATTTCGCCATCGGCTACACCGAACCCGAGGCGGGAACGGACCTGGCGGCGCTGCGCACGACGGCGGTGCGCGAAGGGGACGAGTACGTCGTCAACGGCCAGAAGATCTTCACCACCGGCGGGCACGACGCCGACTACATCTGGCTGGCCGTGCGCACCGATCCCGGCGTGCCCAGGCACAAGGGCATCTCGATCCTCATCATGGACACCCGCGATCCGGGCTATTCGTGGACGCCGATCATCACCTGCGACGGCGCCCACCACGTGAACGCCACCTACTACTCGGACGTCCGCGTGCCCGCGAACATGCTGGTGGGCAAGGAGAACGAGGGCTGGCGGTTGATCACCACGCAGCTGAACCACGAACGCGTCATGCTCGGCCCCGCCGGGCGGATCGGCGGTCTCCACGACCGCGTCCGCGAGTGGGCGGCGGCGAGGAAGACCCCGGACGGGACGCCGCTGCTCCAGCTGCCCGACGTCCGGGCCGTCCTCGCGGAAACCCTGGCGACCGCCCGGATCAACGAACTGCTCAACTGGCAGGTCGCGGCGTCGTCCGCCACCGGGCCGGTGGCGGTGGCCGACGCGTCGGCCACCAAGATCGTCGGCTCCGAGCGGATCCAGGGGCTGACCAGGAAACTGGAGGAGATCGTGGCGCGACACGGCGATCAGGCCGACGCCGGAACCGCGGAACTGGCGCAGTGGCTGGACGTGGTGGCCAAACGCAATCTGGTGCTGACCTTCGGCGGCGGCGTCAGCGAGATCCAGCGCGAGCTGATCGCGACCGCCGGGCTCGGCCTGCCGAGGGTGCCGCGATGAGCATCCGGGAAGCGGCCGAACGCATCGCCGCGCGCGGGGAATCCGCGCCGAGGGCCGCGCGTGACGCGGTCAACCAGGCGATGGTGAACAACTGGGTCGAAGCCATCGGCGACCGCAATCCGGTGTACGTCGACGAGGAGTTCGCCGCCACGAGTGTCCATAAGGGACTCGTCGCGCCGCCCGCGATGGCGCAGGTGTGGACGATGGGCGGGCTGCACTGGACGAGGGCGTCGGACGATCCGCTCGGCGCGATGATGGAGGTGCTCGACGAGGCCGGGTTCACCTCGGTGGTCGCGACGAACTCCGAACAGAACTACTTCCGGTATCTGCGCCACGGCGAACGCGTCGCCGCGACCGCGAAACTCGAAAGCGTCGTCGGGCCCAAACCCACCGCGCTGGGCGAAGGCTGGTTCGTGACGACGAAGACCACCTGGTACGTCGGCGACGAGGCCGTGGCGGACATGGTGTTCCGGGTACTGAAATTCCGTCCGCCGGGCGCGGAGCCCGCCAAGGCGGCCGCGCCCGTGCTGCGGCCGGTGATCAGCAAGGACACCGAGTTCTTCTGGGCGGGACTGCGGGAAGGGGAACTGCGGATCCAGCGGTGGGGCGAGACCCTGCGGCATCCGCCCGGGCCCATGCCGCCGGACGGTGATTTCGACGCCAAGCCGGACTACGTCGTCGCGTGCGGACGCGGCACGGTCTACAGCTACGTGGTGCACCACCATCCGAAGGTCCCCGGCAAGGATCTGCCGTTCGTGGTCGCGCTCGTCGAGCTGGAGGAGGGTGTCCGGGTGATGGGCGAGCTGCTCGACGCCGATCCCGAGACCGTCCACATCGGACTCCCGGTGGAAGCGGCCTTCGTGAAGATCGACGAGGAACTGACGTTGCCCGCTTGGAGGGTCGCGCGATGAAGGACTGTTCGGTCGGCACCGAGCTGCCTCCGCTGACGATCGAGGCCACCCCGACCTTCGTGGTGAGCACCGCGCTGGCGACGCGGGACTTCCAGGACGTCCACCACGATCGCGACGCCGCCGTCCAGCGCGGTTCGAAGGACATCTTCCTCAACATCCTCACCGACACCGGCCTGGTGCAACGGTTCGTGACCGACTGGGCGGGCCCGGAGGTGTTCGTGCGGTCGATCAAGATCCGGCTCGGCGTACCTTGCTACGCCTACGACACGCTGACCTTCACCGGCCGGGTCACCGAACGGGACGGCGACGACGTCGTGATCGCGGTGTCCGGTGTGGACAGTTTGGGTGAACATGTGGTGGGCACCGTGGCGATCACGCTGGGAGGCGAGTGATGACCCTCTCCGGACGGGCGGCCATCGCCGGGATCGGTGCGACGGAGTTCTCGAAGGACTCCGGGCGCAGTGAGCTGAGGCTGGCGGCGGAAGCGGTTTCGAGTGCGCTGAAGGACGCCGGGCTCACTCCGTCCGATGTGGACGGTCTGGTGTCGTTCACCATGGACGGCAACAGCGAGATCGCCGTCGCCCGGGAACTCGGCATCCCCGAGCTCAAGTTCTTCAGCCGGATCCACTACGGCGGCGGGGCCGCGGCCGCGACCGTGCAGCAGGCCGCGATGGCCGTCGCGACCGGGGTCGCGGACGTCGTCGTCGCGTACCGGGCCTTCAACGAACGGTCCGGGATGCGGTTCGGGCAGGTGTCCTCGGCCGCGGCGGGGCAGGTGAACTCGTCCGGCGTCGACAACGCGTTCCACTACCCGATGGGCATCGCGACGCCTGCCGCGACCGTCGCCATGCTCGCCCGGCGCTACATGCACGAGTACGGCGCGACGAGCGAGGACTTCGGCCGGGTGGCCGTCGTCGACCGCGCCCGCGCGGCGACCAACCCGAAGGCGTGGTTCTACGGCAAGCCGATCACGCTCGAAGAACATCAGGCCTCCCGCTGGGTCGCCGAACCGCTGCACCTGCTGGACTGCTGCCAGGAGAGCGACGGCGGGGTCGCCCTGGTGATCGTCGGCGCCGAGCGGGCGCGTGACCTGCCGCACCGGCCCGCCGTGATCGCGGCGGCCGCGCAGGGGAGCGGGCCGGATCAGTACGTGATGACCAGCTACTACCGCGACGATCTGCCGGCGCTGCCCGAAATGGGTGTCGTCGGACGGCAGTTGTGGGAGCAGTCCGGGCTGGGCCCCGGCGACATGGACCTCGCGGTGCTGTACGACCACTTCACCCCGTATGTCCTGATGCAGCTGGAAGAACTCGGCTTCTGCGGGAAGGGCGAGGCCAAGGACTTCATCGGTGGCGGCACCCTGGAACTGGACGGGAAGCTCCCGCTCAACCCGCACGGCGGGCAGCTGGGGGAGGCCTACATCCACGGGATGAACGGGATCGCCGAAGGTGTCCGGCAGCTCCGGGGCGACGCCGTCAACCAGGTGGACGGGGCCGCGCGTGTGCTGGTGACCGCCGGCACCGGCGTACCTACGAGCGGACTGGTCCTGACCGCGGGCTGAGATCACCTCAATGCCCGATGGTGTACTAGAGCGGTACCTGCCACGGTGAAGGGGTTACCGGCCGGGAGGTGCCATGTCTGGACCAATCGTCGTCGCGTGGACCCCGACCGCGGTGTTCGCCGCGCTCGTGCTGCCCTGCGTGCTGAGACTCGTCCGGCTGGACTACCGCAGGCAGGGCGCGGCGGTCCGCAACGGCGACCTGGCCGAACTGCTGCTCGTCGTCGCCATGGTCGCGATGCTGTCCCCGGTCGGCGGCCCGATCCCGGCGGCGGGCTGGCAGGCGGTGCTGGCGCTGACCGCGGGCTGGTTCGCCGTCTCGTGGTGGAAGGGGCGGCGCTCCGGGCACACGTCGTGCGGGCATCACGCGGTCTCCGCCGTCGCGATGCTGTTCATGGTGACCTTCATGCCGCACAGCGACGTGACCCACGGGCCGTGGCTGGTGATGTCCGGCCCCGGCGGCACTTCCGCGCTGTGGCTTTCGCTGATCTTCGGCGCAGTCGCCGCGTATTTCGCGGCGGACGCCGTACGCGCCGGGGTGCTGGCGGCGCGGGGCGCCTCGGCCTCCGGTCAGACGTCGCGGCGGGTGTGCCGGGTGATCATGGGGCTCGGCATGGGCTACATGCTGCTGGGCGCGGCGGTCTAGGGGCCGAAGGGGACTTTCCCCTCATCTCATGCGGTGAAGGGAGCTTTCACCGCGTCTTACGCGGGGAAGGTCCCCTTCAGCTCAGTCTCGGGGGACGCGCCGCACGACACCGGCCTCCGCGGCACCCGCGTCCGGCAAGCCGTCGGCCGGGTTTTCCGCGGCCCACTTGCGGGCGTCGGCGATGTCCTTGTTGAGCGCGACGATCAGCGCCTCCGAAGACGGGTACGCCTCCTGCTCGCGCAGGTGGTGGCCCAGCCACACGGTCAGCACCTCGCCGTAGAGGTCGCCGCTGAAGTCCAGCAGATGCGCCTCGACGAGCCGGTAGCCGTCCGCGCCGTAGTAGGTCGGGCGCCTGCCGACCGAGACCGCGGCCGCGATCCGGGTCCCGTCGGCGCGTTCGGCCCAGCCCGCCCACACTCCGTCGCCGACCTGGCCGTCTTGGTCGCGCAGCGCGATGTTGGCGGTGGGGAAGCCCAGCTCCCTGCCCCGCTGGTCGCCCTTCTCCACCTGGCCACGGACCACGAAGTACTCCGTCGTCATGCCGCTCCCGTCGCTGCCGTCACGAGAGCCATGAATACCATGCCTCGCTGCCGAGGTCGACCGCCGTTCACGCCGCGAGAGTGTCCACTGTGTACTCGGTCACGTCATCACGAGCCGGTAGCCGAGGTCGAGTTCCGTCCGGCCGAGCAGCCCGACGTGGTGCCGGTGCCAGTGCCCGTCCGCGAGATCGGCGCGCAGCCGCTCGACCGCCGTCGCGACGACGTTCTGGTCCAGCAGGGCCACCCCGGACATCCCCGCGCGCACGCGCTCGGACAGATACGCCTCCGGCCTGCGCCAATACGCGCCGAGGAATCCGTCGACGCAGTCCGACGGCACCGGCAGTGGCGCCACCGTGGGCGCCGAACCCGCCTCGGTCAGTTCTTCGACGACCCGGTCGAGACAGGCCAGCCTGCTCTCGTGTTCGGCGATCTCCGGCAGGTAGTCCCGCACCAGCCAGAACCGCGCGAACACCGCCTGGTCCCAGGTCACGATCACCTGGCGGCGGGAGACGCGCCGCAACTCGGCCAGCCCGGCGGTCACGTCCGTCCAGTGGTGCACGGTGAGCACCGCCAAGGCGACGTCGAAGGCGCCGTCGGCGAAGGGCAGCCCTTCCGCGCACGCCTGGACGGCGGGCGCCGCCGTGGCGGGACGCTGCGCGATCATCCGCAGAGACGGCTCGACGGCCACCACGTCGCGGTCTTCCGGCTCGTAGGAACCGGCTCCGGCCCCGACGTTGACCACCGAGCGCGCGTCACCGAGGGCCGCGGTGATGGCGGCGGCGACGCGGGGATCCGGCCGTCTCGATCGCGCGTAGTCCCGGCCGAGTTCGGCATACGGGTCCGAGATCAAGGGGCGCACCCGGCCGAGTCTAGCCAGGAGCGCTACCTGCGGGAACGATGATTCAGTCTGTCGTGGTCAAGAAAGTGTCGGAAAGGACGGGCGCGTCGTCCCGGTCCGGCGCCGTGGTCGCGATCAGCAGCCCGGCGGGCTCGCGCCAGACGCGGGTCCGCAGCGGTTCGCCGGGGAAGACGACGCCGGCGAACTTGGCCGAGAACGACGCGACGCGGGCGGTGCCGCCGTCGAGGCACGCGTCGGTGACCGCCTTCGCGACGACGCCGTAGGTGCACAGGCCGTGCAGGATCGGCCTGTCGAACCCGGCCGCCGCGGCGAACGCGGGGTCGGCGTGCAGGGGGTTGCGGTCCCCGCAGAGCCGGTACAGCAGTGCCTGTTGCGGCAGCGTCGGGGTGTCGATGACGGCGTCCGGCTCCCGCGTCGGGGGCTCGGCCCGGTCGGACGGGCCGCGTTCGCCGCCGAAACCTCCTTCGCCACGGGCGAAGATGCTCGACCGTAGTGTCCACAGTGGAGCTCCGTCCGAGTCGGTGGCGACCGTCTCGTTCACGATCACGGCCGCCTTGCCCTTGTCGAAGACGTCGACGATCCGCGTCCGCGCCACGGCCTTCCCCGAGACCGGGATGGGCCGGTGCGCGATCACCTCCTGCTTGCCGTGCAGCACTTTCCCGAGGTCGACCTCGACGCCGGGGAACGAGACCGCGGGCGGCTCGAACACGCGCAGGTTCGCCGCGACGGTGGCGAACGTCGGCAGCACCTGGAGGCCGTCCTCGTAGGTGTAGCGCAGTTCGCGCGGGCTCATCGGGTCCGCGCCGGCGCCCAGCGCCAGGTGGTAGAGCTGCACGTCCGACGCGGTCCAGGCGAAACTCACCTCGCCGAGGTCGGCGCCGATCGCGACCGAAGGATCGATGGGCACGGGGGGAACTCCTACTCGTAGGTGACGGTGACCTCGTCGGTCAGCGGCAGGGACTGGCACGCCAGCACGATGCCTTCGGCGATGTCGTCGCCGTCGAGGACCTCGTTGTTCAGCATCTTCACCTCGCCGGAGGTGACCCGGCAGGCACACGCGCTGCACTGACCCTCGCGGCACGAGTACGGCGCGTCGAAACCCTTTTCCAGCAACAGGTCCAGCAGCTTCGTCCGGCGTGGCCAGGCGAGGTTCCTGGTCTCGCCGTCGAGGGTGACCTCGACCGACGCCGGGGTCTCGGCCTCTTCGACGGCGACGGGCTCGGCCACCTCGAACGGGTTCCCGCCCAGCGACAGGAACCGCTCCAGGTGGATCCGTTTGCGCGGCAGCCCGAGCTCCTTGAGCACCGCGCGCGCCGCGTCCATGAACGGGCCGGGTCCGCAGATGAACGCCTCGTGCGCGGTGTACGGCGCCACCAGCGCGCGCAGATGCGCCTCCGTCGGCAGTCCTTGCAGGCTTTCCAGCCAGTGCACGACGACCAGCCGGTCGGAGTACCGGGCGGCGAGATCCGCCAGCTCCCTCGCGAAGATCACCGAGCTCTCGTCGCGATTGGCGTACAGGAGCACCACCTTGCCGGTGCCGTGCTCCAGCGCGGATTTGAGGATCGACATCACCGGCGTGATACCACTGCCGCCCGCGAGCAGCAGGAAGTCCTCGTCGAGCGACGCGGGGCTGAACACCCCGGCCGGCGGGAGCACCTGGACCTCTTGCCCCGCCCGGAGGTTGTCGCACAGCCAGTTCGACCCGTAGCCGTCGGCGGTGCGTTTGACGGTGACCTGCACCCGGCCCTCGTGCGGCGCGCTGGAGAGCGAGTAGCAGCGGGCCACCGAACCGGTCCGGTCGCTCGGCACTCGGACGGTGAGAAACTGCCCTGGGACGTAAGCGAAAGCGGAGACGTGCTCGGCCGGGATGTCGAACACGATCGAGCGCGCGTCGGCCGTCTCGGTGATCACCTCGGCCACGGTCACGGTGACGGGACCGCTCATTCGGGCACCTCCAGCAAGCCGTCCTTCAACGCGGCTTCGATGCTCTCGCTGAGATTGCCGCACGTGTCGAGCAACGCCGTCTGTGCTCCGGAAGCCTTCTGCTCGGCGAACACCGGGCAGCTCCGGGACGCGTCGCTCGTCCACTGGATGCTGGTGTGCTGCATGCTGTTCTTCTTGACCAGCACACAGGTCCCGCACGAGCGGCAGTTCAGCGGCCGCAGTCCGGCGGTGAGGAATTCGACGGTCTCGGGCTTCACACCCCGGCCTCTTCCGCCTGCTGCCGTGCCAGGTTCTCGGCCACCTCCGCCGCCCAGACCTCGTTGGCGCGGCTGGTGTCCACTTCGAACTCGAAACGTTGTGTCATGTCTTCGGTGACGTCGGCCGCGTCCACATAGAACTGGTCGTACCAGCGGCGCAGCTGGTACACCGGCCCGTCCTCCTCGCACAGCAACGGGTTGTCGATGCGGGTCTTGTTGCGCCAGATCTCCACGTCCTGCAGGAACCCGACGCCGATGCCTTTGGCGAACTTGCCCGCGATCTTGTCCGCGTGCTCGTCCGAGACGCCCTCGAACTTCTTCACGCTCACGCCCCACTGCAGCACGAACGAGTTCTCGGTGACCGGGTAGTGACAGTTGATCAGCACGTTCTCGATCTCGAAACCCTGGTAGGTGTTGAGCAGCTTGTTGATCATGTACGACGGGCCGAAGTACGACGCCTCGGACCGCAGCAGGTTCTCCTCGCCGCCGTAGTTCGACGCCATGCCCTTGTCCGGGCGGCCCTTCGTGTTCAGGTACTGGGTGGCGATGTGGCCCTCGAACACGTTCTTGAAGTAGGTCGGGAAGGCGTAGTGGATGTAGAAGAAGTGCGCCATGTCGACCATGTTGTCGATGATCTCGCGGCAGTTGGAGCCCTCGATGAGCACCGAATCCCAGGTCCAGTTGCTCCACTCGCCGGTGAAGATGCCCTCGATCCGTGGGATGACGACGTCGTCCGGCGGCGGGTTGCCCTCCGGGTCGTGCCAGACGAACAGTTGCTTGTTCTCCTCCAGCACCTGCCACGACTTCGTGCGCGCCCGCAGCGGAACCCGTTTGGCGTAGGGGATCGACACGCATTTGCCGTTGCCGTTCCAGCGCCAGTCGTGGAACGGGCAGGCGATCTCGTCGCCCTTGACCTCGCCCTGGGTGAGGTCGCCGCCCATGTGGCGGCAGTACCCGTCGAGCACGTTCAGCTTGCCGGACGAATCGGCGAAGACCACCAGTTTCGTCCCGAACGCGGTGATGGCGTGCGGTTTCCCGTCGCGGAACGTCTCGGCGAGGCCGAGGCAGTGCCACCCGCGCGCGAACCGCGCAGGGGGCGCGCCCGCGTCGATCTGCCGTACGGATTCCGTCGTCATCGGCTGCCTCCCGCTTTGGTGTGATCTTGCTGCGCGAGGTGCTCGGCCGCAAGGTAGCCGAACACCATCGCCGGGCCGATCGTCGCGCCGGGGCCGGCGTAGGTGCGGCCCATCACCGCCGCGCTCGTGTTGCCCGCCGCGTAAAGCCCGTCGATGACCGACCCGTCCTCGCGCAGGACGCGCGCGTGCGGGTCGATCCTCAATCCGCCCTTGGTGCCCAGGTCGCCGGGCACGATCTTCACCGCGTAGTACGGCGCGACGTCCAGCGGGCCCAGGCTCGGGTTGGGTTTGTTCCGCGGGTCGCCGTAGTAGTGGTCGTAGGCGCTGCGCCCGCGGTGGAAGTCCTCGTCCACGCCGCTTTTCGCGAAACCGTTGAACCGGCGCACGGTGTTCTCCAGCGCGTCGGCCGGGACCTCGATCCGCTCGGCGAGTTTCGCGATGGTGCTCGCTTTGACCGCGATGCCCGCTTTGAACCAACGGCCGGGCAGCGGCTGGCGGGGCCCGAGGCCGGTGAACATGTACCGGTTGCGGTTGCGCTGGTCGAACACCAGCCAGGTCGGGAAGTTCTCGCCGGGGCCGTCCCCGTCGCCGTACATCGCGTGCACGGCCTCGACGTAGGGCGCCGACTCGTTGACGAAACGCTCGCCCCGCCCGTTGACCATCAGGCAGCCCGGCCGCGACCGTTCGGCGAGCGCGAACCACGGGCCGCCGGTGAGCGGGATGGACGGACCCCACCAGGCGTCGTCCATCAGGTCGACGGCCGCGCCGAGTTTGAGTCCGGCGTCGATGGCGTCGCCGGTGTTGGCCTCCGCGCCGACGGTCCACTCCGTACCGATGGGCGCCCGCTGGTACTTGACCCGCATCTCCTCGTTGCGCTCGAACCCGCCCGCGCCGAGGACGACACCGAGCCGCGCGCGGATCGTCTTGTCCTCACCCTCGTGGCGGACGACGACGCCGGTCACCCGGTCGCCTTCGATCTCCAGATCCACCAGGGGAGTGTTCAGCCAGACGGGGACTTCCGCCCGCCGGAGCCCTTCACGCAGCCCGGCCGCAAGCGCTTGCCCCATGGACAGCAGCCGCTGACGGCGGATCCGGCCCGCGAGCCAGCGGCCGCCGAGGCTCAGCACGCGGAGGATCCCGCGCGGGTGCCGGGCGAGCAGGCTCAGCCACCGGTAGTCCGCCTGGGTGATCGGCGCGCCCAGCGGGGGAGCGCTGTACGGCGGCTCCAGATTCGCCAGTTCCGGGCCGAGCAGGTTGCCGTCGAGCGCGACCGGTTCGACCGAGCGTCCGCCGGCGCGCCCGCCGGGAGCCTCCGGGTGGTAGTCCGAGTAGCCGCGGACCCAGCGGAAGCGCAACGGCGTGTGGTCGCAGACGAAGGACAGCACCTCGGGGCCGCGGTCGAGGAAGGCCGACCGGAGTTCGGCGGGGACCACGTCACCGACGATCGCTTCGAGGTATTCGCGCGCCCGCTCCGGGGATTCGGAGATCCCGGCCGCCCGCAGCGCGTGGTTACCGGGGATCCAGACGCCGCCGCCGGAGCGCGCGGTGGAGCCGCCGAAGTGGGCGGCCTTCTCCACGACCAGGACCTCGAGTCCCCGGTGGGCTGCGGACAGTGCGGCGGTCATCCCGGCGGCACCGGTGCCCGCCACGATCACGTCGTACTCCATACGCCCCTCACCTGAAACACGTTGTAGGAAGCAACGAGCAGCATCCGCGCTGCTCCAGTCACCATAGACGAGAACGTGTTCTAGTTCTAGGGTGGGGCCATGGACTCCCTCGTCGCGGATGTGGTGATCGTGGGTTTCGGTGCGGCGGGCGCCTGCGCGGCGATCGAAGCGGCCGACGCCGGTGCCCGGGTGCTCGTACTGGACCGGTTCTCCGGCGGTGGCGCGAGCGCGGTCAGCGGCGGTGTCGTCTACGCCGGTGGCGGGACGGCGCAGCAGCGGGACGCGGGCGTCGACGACAGTGTCGACGCGATGTACGACTACCTGCGGCTCGAGGTCGGCGACGTCGTCTCCGAAGAGACCCTGCGGCGGTTCTGCGCGGGGAGTACGGAGATGATCTCGTGGCTGGAAGGCAACGGCGTCCCCTTCGAGGGCAGTCTGTGCCCGTACAAGACGTCTTATCCGAGCGACAAGCACTATCTGTACTACTCGGGCAGCGAGGCGGCCGGCGGTTTCCGTGAGGCGGCCAAGCCCGCGCCACGCGGACATCGCGTCAAGGGGCCCGGCACTTCCGGGAAACTGCTGATGAAACGCCTGGCCGAGGCGGTCCGGAGCCGCGGGATCCAGGTGCTGCCGCAGACGGCGGCGCGGAACCTGATCGTGAGCGACGACGGCACCGTCACCGGCGTCGTGGTGTCCACCCTGCGGAACGCTCCCGCTCGCGTCCGGGCCGCGCACCGGAAGCTGGCCGCGTATGCCGCGAAACCCGGGATCTACGTGCCCTCGCTGCGGAAGTCACTGCACCGGCGGGCGGAGCGGATCGAACGCCGATACGGCCGTGAGCTGCGGATTTCCGCCACGCGCGGGGTCGTTCTCGCCGCGGGCGGGTTCATCGCGAACCGCGAGATGGTGCGCGAGCACGCGCCCGCGTACCGGGGCGGGCTGGCGCTCGGGACGTCGGCCGACGACGGGTCCGGTATCCGGATGGGGGTCGAGGCGGGCGGGGCCACCGCCGAACTCGGGCGGATCTCCGCCTGGCGGTTCATCACCCCGCCGTCGGCGTTCCTCGGTGGCCTGCTCGTGGACGAGACGGGCGGCCGGATCATCGACGAATCCCGCTACGGCGCCGCCGTCGGCGAACGCATGATCACCGCGCACGGCGGACGCGGCTGGCTGCTGGTCGACGACGCCATCGTCGGGGAGGTCAAACGCGACGCGCGCGGGCAAAGCCAATGGTTCCAAGGGCTTCAGGTGCGTTATCTCCTGCGGCAACGGGTCGTCGCCGGGTCTCTGGACGAGGTCGCGCGCAAGGCGGGCGTCGACCCGGGCGGGCTGGCCGCCACCGTCGAGGCCGCGCGTTCCGGTGCGGATCCGACGGGTAAGCCGGCGGAATTCGCGCGGCCGCTGGATCGGGCGCCGTATTCGCTGATCGACGTCTCGATCAAGCCGAACCTCGGCTATCCGTGCCCGATGCTGACGCTGGGCGGCCTGGTCGTCGACGAAGAGACCGGTGCCGTGCGTTCCGGGGCCGGTGTCCCCATCCGTGGTCTGTACGCGGCGGGCCGGACCGCGGTGGGAATCTGTTCTAGGTCCTATGTGAGCGGTCTGTCGCTGGCCGACTGCGTGTTTTCCGGTCGGCGTGCCGGACTGCACAGTGCGCTCGACCGGGGATCGGTCGACAAAAACGAGAACGTGTTCTAGTCTTGGATCCGGTTCACGGAGTATGGCGAGAGAGGGAACGCATATGAGCGAGCACGCCGCGCAGGACGTGATCGCGGGGATCCGGGAGCTGCTGCCGGTCCTGCGGGAACGGGCGCAGGAGGCGGAGGACGCCAGGCGCGTTCCCGAGGAGTCCGTCAAATCCCTGCAGGAGACCGGGTTCTTCAAAATGCTGCAGCCGAAGACCTTCGGTGGCATCGAAGCCGACCCGGTGAGCTTCTACACCGCGGTCAAACTCGTCGCGAGCGCGTGCGGGTCCACCGGCTGGGTCGCCTCCATCCTCGGCGTCCACCCGTGGCACCTCGGCCTGTTCGAGGCGCAGGCGCAGCAGGACGTCTGGGGTGACGACACCGACGTACGGATCTCGTCGTCGTACGCGCCGATGGGCAAGGCGGACGTCGTCGAGGGCGGCTACCGGCTCAGCGGGCGCTGGAGCTTCTCCTCCGGCTGTGACCACGCGACCTGGGTGCTGCTGGGCGGGCCGACGTTCAAGGATGGCAAGCCTGTCGACTTCTGCACCTACCTGGTGCCGATCTCCGACTACACGATCGAAGACGTCTGGGACACCGTGGGCCTGCGCGGCACCGGGTCCAACGACATCATCGTGAACGACGTGTTCGTCCCGGCGCACCGTGCGCTCAGCTTCATCGCGACGTCGAAGTGTAAGACGCCCGGGCAGGAGATCAACCCCGGGCCGCTGTACAAACTCCCCTACGGTTCGGTGCATCCGAGCACGATCACCGCGCCGATCATCGGGATGGCGCAGGGCGCGTACGACGCGCACGTGGAGTACCAGGGCAAGCGGGTCCGCGCGGCGTACGCGGGCGAACAGTCCAAAGAGGACCCTTTCGCGAAGGTGCGCATCGCCGAGGCGGCCAGCGAGATCGACGCGGCCTGGCTCCAGCTGACGCACAACATCGACGAGCTGTACCAGCTGGCGTGCAAGGGGGAGAAGCTCCCGTTCCCCACGCGGCTGCGGGTCCGCCGTGACCAGGTCCGCGGCACGGAACGCGCGATCTTCGCGATCGACCGGCTTTTCGAGAACTCCGGCGGGCGTGCGCTGCGGGCCGGAACCCCGATCCAGCGGTTCTGGCGCGACGCCCACGCCGGCCGGGTGCACGCGGCCAACGACGCCGAGCGCGCCTACGTCATGTTCGGAACCGGCGCCTTCGGGCTGCCCGTCGAGAATGCGATGGTCTGATGACCGAAGGCAAGTACGTCACCGTCCAAGGTGGACTCAAGCTGCACTACCACGAGGCGGGCGCGGAACATTCCGAGACGGTGATCCTGCTGCACGGCGGCGGGCCCGGCGCGTCGGCGTGGAGCAACTTCGGCCGCAACCTCCCTGTGTTCGGCAAGAACTACCGGACCCTGGCGATCGACCAGCCCGGGTTCGGCCGGTCGGACAAGCCGACCGAGCATCCGCAGTATTTCCGGCACAGCGCGGACGCCGTGGCCGGGCTGATGGACGAACTCGGGATCGAGCGGGCGCATTTCGTCGGGAACTCGCTCGGCGGCGGGACATCCGTGCGGCTCGCGCTCAACCATCCGAAGCGGGCCGGGCGGCTCGTCCTGATGGGACCGGGCGGCCTGAGCGTGAACCTGTTCGCGCCCGATCCCACCGAAGGCATCAAGAACCTCGGCCGGTTCAGTGCTCCGCCGGGGCCGAGCCGCGAGAAGCTGGAAGCCTTCCTGCGGATCATGGTGCACGACCAGTCGCTGATCACCGACGAGCTGATCGACGAGCGGTTCGCCGCCGCGAGCGCGCCGGAGTCGCTGGCCGCGATGAAGGCGATGGGGAAGTCGTTCGCCCAGCCCGACACCTACGAAGAGGGCATGCTGTGGCGTGAGGCGCATCGCCTGCGTCAGCGCGTGCTCCTGATCTGGGGACGGGAAGACCGGGTGAACCCGCTCGACGGCGCGCTGCTCGCGCTCAAGACGATCCCGCGTGCCCAGTTGCACGTGTTCGGCGGCTGCGGCCACTGGGCGCAGCTGGAGAAATTCGACGAATTCAACCGGCTGGCACTCGACTTCCTGGGAGCCTCCTGATGGGTATCCGTTCGCTCGCTTACCTGCGTATCGAAGCCACGGACATGGCAGCGTGGCGCGAATACGGGCTGAAGGTCCTCGGCATGGTCGAGGGCTCCGGCACGAATCCCGAAGCCCTTTACCTGCGCATGGACGACTTCCCGGCGCGACTGGTGGTGTTCCCCGGTGAGCGGGACAGGCTCGCCGTCGCGGGCTGGGAGGTCGCCAACGCCGGCGAACTCGACGAGATCCGGGCGTCGCTGGACGCGCACTCGGTGCCGTACAAGGAAGGCACGCCGGATCAGCTGGCCGATCGCCGGGTCGACGGTCTCGTGTCCTTTGAGGACCCTTCCGGCAACACGCTCGAAGTGTTCCACGGTGTCGCGCTGCAACATCGGCGCGTGGTAAGCCCGTACGGGCACAAGTTCGTGACCGGCGAGCAAGGGCTCGGGCACGTCGTCCTGTCCACACACGACGATGAGGCGTCCCTGAGCTTCTACCGCGACGTGCTCGGATTCCGGCTGCGGGACTCGATGAAACTGCCACCGCAGATGGTCGGCAGGCCCGCCGACGGGGCACCGGCCTGGCTGCGGTTCTTCGGCTGCAACCCGCGGCACCACAGCCTCGCGTTCCTGCCGATGCCGACTCCGAGCGGCATCGTGCACCTCATGGTCGAAGTGGAGAACACCGACGACGTCGGTCTCTGTCTCGACCGGGCCATCCGCCGGAAGGTGCCGATGTCGGCGACCCTCGGGCGGCACGTCAACGATCTGATGCTCTCGTTCTACATGAAGACCCCCGGCGGCTTCGATGTCGAATACGGCTGTGAGGGGCGTCAGGTGGACGACGAGAGCTGGATCGCCCGAGAGAGTACGGCGGTTTCGTTGTGGGGACACGACTTTTCAGTCGGCGCCAGGCCGCCGGGGCAGTCGTGACCCCGGTGACGGACCTCGGCGCGGACATCGATCCGGCACGGTTCCGCACGGTGCTCGGGCACTTCTGCACCGGCGTCGCGGTGGTGACCGGACACGACGGCGAAGCTCCGGTGGGCTTCGCCTGCCAGTCTTTCGCGGCGCTCTCTCTCGATCCGCCGCTGGTGCTTTTCTGTCCTGCCAAGACTTCCCGCACGTGGGCGGTACTCGCCGAGTCCGGCCGGTTCGCCGTCAACGTGCTCGCCGAAGACCAGCAGGAGATCAGCGCGGTGTTCGGTGCGCGGGGCGCGGACAAGTTCGCGTCGGTCGACTGGACGCCCGCTCCGTCCGGATCTCCCTTGCTGACCGGGGCTTTGACGTGGATCGACTGCACGCTCGAAGCCGTGCACGAGGCGGGGGACCATTACGTCGTCGTCGGCCGGGTCACCGCACTCGGGGACCCGTCCGACGGTCGGCCGTTGCTGTTCCACCGCGGGCGGTACACGGTGACCGAACCGGTGACGGACGCGCTGGCCGCGCTCATGCCGTGGCCGCGTCCCGATGATTGGCTTTAATCCGTATAAACGAAAAAATGTAAAGCTGTCCTTTCCGGTGGCTTCCGCTTAGCGTTTTCGGCGGAAGCTCACCAAGGAATGGGGACAGCAACGTGAATTCTCGCAGACTGGCCGGAATCGGGTTGGCCGCCGCCGTCGCCGCGGTCTTGGCAGGCGTGACGCCGGCGCAGGCGGCCGAGGGCGCGATCGTCGGCGCCGGTGCGGAAGGCGCCGTCGCCGACAGCTACATCGTCGTGCTCAAGGACGGCTCGACCGCCGACAAGCCTTCGCTGGCAAGCAAGTTCGGCGGTGCCATCGGGCGGCAGTACACGCAGGGGATCAGCGGTTTCTCGGTGGCGCTGAAGGAGCGGCAGGCCAAACGGCTCGCGGCCGATCCGGCGGTCGCCTTCGTCGAACAGAACAAGGTGCTGCGCGCCGAGGCGACGCAGACGAATCCGCCGTCGTGGGGGCTCGACCGCATCGATCAGCGCGATCTTCCGCTCGACAGCAAGTACAACTACTCGACGACCGCTTCGAATGTGAACGTGTACGTCCTCGATACCGGAATTCGCGCCACGCACACCGATTTCGGCGGCCGGGTGAAGCAGGGTTACGACTTCATCGACAACGACACCAACGCGGACGACGGTTACGGTCACGGCACCCATGTCGCGGCCACCATCGCCGGTGCGAAATACGGTGTGGCCAAGGGGGCTTCGCTGTATCCGGTGCGCGTCCTCGGCTCCGACGGAAGCGGTACGACCGCGGGGGTGATCTCGGGCGTCGACTGGATCACCAAGAACGCCAAGAAACCCGCCGTGGCCAACGCCAGCCTCGGTGGTGGCGCGTCGACCGCGCTGGACACCGCGGTGCGGAACTCCATCAAGGCGGGGATCACCTGGACGGTCGCCGCCGGCAATTCCAACGTGAACGCCGCGAACACCTCGCCCGCCCGGGTCACCGAGGCGCTCACCGTCGCCGCGGCGGACCGCACCGACCGCCGCGCTTCCTTCTCCAACTACGGTTCCGTGGTCGACCTGTTCGCGCCGGGCGTCTCGATCACCTCGGCCTGGAACGACAACGACACCGCGACCTACACCGGTAACGGCACCTCGTTCGCCGCGCCGCACGTGGCGGGTGCCGCGGCGCTGTACCTTTCGTCGCACACCGGCGCCACCGCGGCGCAGGTCGCCCAGGCGCTGATCGGCGCTTCGACTCCGGGGAAGGTCACCAACCCCGGTAGCGGCAGCCCGAACCGCACGCTCTACGTCGGATAGGTTCCCTCGGGGGTGGCTCGGTCCCGGCGCTGTGCCGGGACCGAGCTCTTCCGTCCGCGGGGCCGGGGCGGGCCGAGCAAGGAGCGCAAGGCCAACGGCGGCAAGGACAACAGTTGTTCGAGTTCGGCGAGCGCCCGGAGCGATTCCGGGCGTTCGGGTCTCCGTCTGCCGGACTGCCAATGGCTCAGCGTCGGCACGCTGATGGAGACGCCGCGGAGTTCGAGGCGATGGCGGATCCGGTCGAGCGGGAGCCCGCTGGCTGTGATCGCCGCGCGCAGGGCGCGCGGGAACGGTTCCGGATGCAGGGTGGCGCCGGGGAAGATCTTCGGGGGCGACATGCACTGAACGTAAGAAGCCGTATCTGGAGTGTCAACGGCGTCCGGCGGGCGTCTCAGCCGGTGAACCCGACGAAAGTCGGATCGGCTCACCCGCTTCGTGCAGGCTCCGCAACGCGAGTGCGTACGACTCCAGGAGACCCGTCTCGTGATACGGGACGCCGATTTCCGCGCAGTATTCTTGGACGATGGGCCGGGCGCGGCGAAGATGCGGTGACGGCATGCTCGGGAACAGATGGTGCTCGATCTGGTAGTTGAGCCCGCCGAGCGCGACGTCGACGACGCGGCCGCCGCGGACGTTGCGGGACGTGAGCACCTGCTTGCGGAGGAAGTCGAGCTCGGTGTCACCGGACAGGATCGGCATGCCCTTGTGGTTGGGCGCGAAGATCGATCCCATGTAGACACCCCACAGTGCTTTGTGGACGATGAAGAAGGCGAGCGCCTTGCCGGGGGAGAGGACCACGAGCAGCGCGCTGAAGTAGAGCGCGAAATGCGTCAGCAGCAACGCCGCTTCGAGCCCTCGCCGCCGCAGGCCCGGCTTCCACACCGCGCGGATCCCGGAGAAGTGCAGGTTCAGGCCTTCGAGCGTGAGCAACGGGAAGAACAGGAACGCCTGGTAGCGGCCGATGAACCGCGGGAGTCCCTTGCTGGCCCGTGCCTGCTCTTTCGACCACACGAGGATGTCCGGATCGACGTCGGGATCGAGGTCCTCGTGGTTCGGGTTCGCGTGATGGCGGGTGTGCTTGTCCATCCACCACCCGTAACTCATGCCGACGCCGAGATTCCCCGCGATCCGCCCGGCGATCTCGCTCGGACGGCGGGTGCGGAACACCTGGCGGTGCGCGAGATCGTGCGACAGCAAGGCGATCTGGCCGAACATCACCGCCTGGAACACGGCGATCCCCAGCTGCCACCAGGAATCCCCGATCGCGAAGAAGGTGATCCAGCCGCCGACGAAGAGCGTGGCGACCAGGCCGATGCGGAAGACGTAGTAGCCGGGACGGCGGTCGAGGAGGCCCGCTTCGCTGACGCGGCGGGACAGACGGGCGAAATCGCTGCCTGTGCGGAGGTTTGCGGTCACCGTTGTGAGTCTGGTTCGGGGCGGGGGCAGGGTGAATGCGGTGCGCCGGTGGGTTGGTGCGGGGGTTGGCCCTACCTTTGGATTCCGTTCGCGGATGTGGGACCTGCGGATCGGCCTTGCCGAGATCAACGCGCGGCGGGAGTTCCTGGCGTCGAGAGTCGGTGACCGGTGAACTGTCGCTTTCGGTTTCTCTATCGCTCGACGCCGATTCAATGGCGATCGAACGCACGTTCGAGTATGATCTTGGTCATGACCCAATCTCTTGCTTTTAACCCGAAAGCCGCTCGTTTTCTCGACGCCGCCTACGACGAGGAGGTGGTGCTTCGCCGTGCGCAGGGGCGGCAGGTGCACTCGATAGCCCAGTTCGCCAGGGTGGGTGGCTCTCGAAGATCGGTGACCGAGGAGGTCGCTCTGGCCTTCTCGGTCTCTCGTAATCAGGCCTATCTGCTGGTCGAAACCTCCTGTGCGCTGATGGCGCGGTTGCCGAACACGTTGGCGGCGCTGGAGCGCGGTGATATCGATCTGTACAAGGCGTCGAAAGTGTCCCAGTTGACCCGGGAGGTGTCCGACGAGGTCGCCGCCCAGGTGGACGCGTGGATGGCGGGCCGTCTGGCCGGGCGTGACCCGACGGCGATCCGGAAATCGGTGGATCACGCGGTGCAGAAGTTCGACCCCGACGGCTACCGGGAACGCGCCGAGAACAAGCGGGCACTGCGGCATGTGTCGCTGGACCACGAGGACGAGACCATGTCGAAGCTGTCGGGTTATCTTCCCGCCGAAGTCGCCAGTTCGGTGTACGCGTCGCTGTCCCGCGCGGCCAAGGCCCGCCGCGCATCCGACCAGTCCCGCACGCTGGATCAGCATCGTGCGGATATCTTCGCCGAACGGCTGCTGGCCGAGGACGGTCGTGGTGCGCCTCGGGCGCATGTCCATGTCTATGTCGACTTGCTGACCCTGACCGGCGTCCGGGAGGATCCCGCGACGCTGGCTGGTTACGGGCCGATTCCTGGCTGGCTCGCCCAGGAGATCGCCGCCGATCCCGGCTCCACCTGGTCGCGGTTGATCACCGACCCCTCCACGGGGCAACTCCTCGAAGCCAGCTCCGGCACCTATCGGTCCCCGGCGTCGCTGGCGCGCCTGATCAAGGCCCGGGACCGGGAGTGCACCCACCCCGGATGCCACCGCCCGGCCGAGTTCTCCGAGATCGACCACATCACCACCTGGGCCCGCAACGGCAGCACCGACCACCACAACTGCCACGCCGCCTGCAAAATCCACAACATGCTCAAAGAAGAACCCGGCTGGACCGCAGAACCCACCGGCAACGGCGGCATGACCATCACCACCCCCACCGGCCGCACCTACACCGCGACACCTGAACCACTCCACGACCCACGACCCCAACCCGAGGACGACACCCCACCCTTCTGACAGGCGCGGCACCCAGAACCACCCCGGACACGGCCCGGGTGGCAACACCAGCGTGCCCAAGGGCCGTCCGATTGAAAACCGCACAGAGAACAGGCGCGTCCTGACGGCCACCCGAGCGCCGTCAGACGGCGACCCCCACGCGCCCGAAACCGTGCGCGTGAAGGTCCCCTTCCCTTCGCTGAGCCGAGGGAAGGAGTCCTTCACGCGCGACTGAGGTGGCCGCTTAGCCCCTAAGCCCCAGCAGCAGCAGCCGCCCGAGCCGCTTCGAAAGGAGCCCGGTCGAAAACGATCCGCAACTCCACGATCTTCCCCGCAAGCACCGTCAGCAACTCGGCTCCAGGCGCGCTCGCCACCGGCAGGGTGGCGGTGTCGTACATCAGCAACGCCGTCGTCTCGTCCCCGAATGCCGAAAGCAGGGTCGAGCCGGTCAGGATCTCGGTGAACGGGCCCATGAACCCGCGAAACGCCTCCGCACCGGAAAGCGGTCCGCCGGGTGTGTGGCAGACGATGTCGTCGGCGACGTAGGTCATCGCCTTCTCGAAGTCCTTGCCCGTCCACGCGTGGTGGTAGGAGAGCGCGACATCCAAGGCGGGACTGGTCATGATGGTTCCTTTCGTCGGTCTTCACCCGGTCAGACACCACCCCCGCCGCGAAAGGAACGGTCTGTGAGCATCAGGGCAACGGACGAGCAGTCGTTTCGCGAGCTCGCCGAGACGTACCGGCACGAGCTCCACCTGCACTGCTACCGGATCCTCGGCTCCCTCACCGACGCCGAGGACGCCGTCCAGGAGACGCTCTTGGCCGCTTGGCGGGGCCTCGACGGCTTCGAGGGGCGCTCGTCGCTGCGCACCTGGCTGTACCGCATCGCCACCAACCGCTGCCTCAACGCCCTGAGGGACGCGGGCCGCCGTCGCCCGCCGGAGCCGGTGCCGCCGTTCGACCCGCCGGAACCGAGCCGTCGCGGTGAAGTGACCTGGTTGCAGCCGTATCCGGACGAACTCGCCGACAGCGAACCCGGTCCCGAAGCGCGCTACAGCACCAAGGAGGCGATCGAACTCGCCTTCATCACTGGCCTCCAGCTTCTCCCGCCGAGGCAGGCCGCCGTGCTCGTCCTGCGCGACGTCCTGTGCTTCCCCGCCGGCGAGGTCGCGAGCATGCTCGGCACCACCGAGACGGCGGTCAAAGGCATCCTTCAGCGCGCCCGCGCCTCACTCGACAAGCATCGCGACCGCGCCGGGCACCGGCCGTCACCCGGCGAACGCGAGCTGACCAGGCGATTCGCCGACGCCTTCACCGCGGGCGACCTCGACGGCGTCCTCGGCCTGCTCACCGACGACGCCTGGCTCGCCATGCCGCCGGCACCGCACGAGTACCACGGCCGCGAAGCGATCGCGGGCTTCCTCCGCGTCACCATGGCCGTTCCCGTGGAGCGTTTCACCATGACGCCGACGCGGGCGAACAACCAGCCCGCCTTCCGCTGCCGTCACGGTGAGACACCGGCCGGGCTGATGGTCCTCACCCTCGACGGTGATCGCATCCGCGCCATCACCCGGTTCCTGGATCAGAAGTAGTCAGCCAGGCGACGGCAGAGCGCGCCGATGTCGACGACCGGCGCGCCCGTCGACGAGGGACCGTCCATCCACCCGATCTCCGAGGGCGTTCCCCGGTACCGCACGAAAACGTGCTGATGGAAATGCGCGACGCTCCGCCCGGCGATGGCGGAGAACACGTGCTCCGGAGCCAGCTCCGCCCGCAGGCCGCGAGCCGCGCACCAGGCCGCCTGCGACACCGCCGCCACCTCGTCCGCGGTCAGTCCGTCCAGCGCCGCGACGTGCCGCCGGGTCTCCACGAACAGGTACCCGGGGAACTCGCCGGGACGGTGCGACACCACGACCACGTCATCGGCCCAGACGACCGGCCCCACCAGCGGGCCTTCACCACGGTGCTTGGCACAGATCGCGCACTCCACCGGCTCACGATAACGGCGGCCGCACCCGCCCGAGGTGGTCTCCAGGCGAGCCGAACAACCGCGCCGCGCCATGCGCCCGCTTGAAATACCGATGCGCCGGATGCTCCCAGGTGATCGCGATCCCGCCGTGCAGCTGGATCATCTCGCCCGCCACCGTCGCCAGCGCCTCCGAACAATGCACCTTCGCCACCGCCGCCAGCCTGCTCGACTCCGGAGCCGCGTAGGCCGCCGAACGCGCGGTTTCCACCAGCACGTGGAGGTCCGCCATCCGATGCTTCAGCGCCTGGAACCCGCCGATCGGCCTGCCGAACTGGTGCCGCTGCTTGCTGTACTCCACCGTCAGTTCGAACGCCCGCGCCGCGGCACCGGCCTGCTCGGCGGCCAGGACGGCACACGCGACGTCCCGCAGCGCGCCGAGGTCGACGGGACCGAGCAGCCGGGCGGGAGCGTGCTCGAAGCTCACACGGGCCAGCCGACGCGTTTCGTCCATGGTCGGAGTCCGCACATGCCGCGCATCGGAGACCTCGTACAGCGAGCCGTCGGCCACGACCAGCAGGATCTCGGCCGCGTCGCCGTGGAGGACGTAGTGCGCCTCGCCCTCCACCGCGGAGCCGACGGCATGGCAAGCAGGCGTGTCCCACCGGCCGTCGGCGTCGGTCCAGGCCACCGCGCCGACGGTGCCTTCGGCGAGGCGGGGGAGCAGACGCTCACAGGCTTCGTCGTTGCCCGTGGCCAGGAGGGCGTGCACGGCGAGCACGGCCGAACCGAGGAACGGGACGTCGGCGAGCACCCGGCCCAGTTCTTCGGCGACCACCTGCAGTTCCGCCGTCCCGGCGCCGAGCCCGCCGAACCGCTCGGGCACGGCCAGTGCCGCCACGCCGATCTGCTCGCACAGTTCCGGCCAGGGATCCGCTTCCCGGTCCAGCAGTTTCCGGACGCTGTCCCGTAGCGCGTCCTGTTCGGCGGTGAACGTCATGACAGCACCCGCTCCCGGTGGAACCGCGGCGTACCCCAGGCGCCGGTCAGCGCGCGGACCCTGGTCAGCCGCAGGCCGAGCGCGTGCTCCGCGGTGTAGCCGATCGCGCCGTGCACCTGCAGCCCCGTCCGGGCGGCGAGGTGCGCGGCATCGCCGCACGCCACCTTGGCCGCGGAGACGTCGCGCCGGTCCAGGGTGACCGCGGCGCCGAACAGCAGCGGCTCCGCCAGCGTGAGCGCGGTCGCCACATCGGCGAGCAGATGTTTGACCGCCTGGTACCCGCCGATCTCGCGGCCGTACTGCTTGCGTTGCGACGCATAGGCGACCGACGTGTCGAGCAGCCACCGTCCCGTGCCGAGGAGCTGCGCGGCGGTGGCGAGACAGCCCAGTTCGAACGCGCGGTCCGCGTCGAGCGCCGTGCCGAGATCGTCGCCGGTCATCGGCGGGAACAGCCGTCGTGAACCGTCCACAGAGGACAGGACTGAGCCGGGCGTGAACGCGCGCAGCCTGCCGTTCTCGACCGCCAAACGAGCGTCCGCGACATCGGAATCCAAGGCGTACGGCACATGTGGCGCGTAGGCGACCGACGCCAGTGTCTCACCGGACGCGACCGAAGTCAGCAGCTCGTCGTCCAGCAAGGACGGCAGCACGGCCACGGTGTCGGTCCACGGCCCGGGAGCACAGTGGTAGCCGAGCCGTTCGAAGCCGACGGCCAGATCCACCGGCGTGGCGCCGAGCCCGTCGTACTTCTCGGGGACCGCCAGCGCGGTCACGCCCAGTTCCGCCAGACGCCGCCAGATCTTGAGCCCGGGCCCGGGATCACCCGCCGCCCACGCGCGGTTGGCCGAGTCGGTGTCCACACCGGACAGAAGATCGTGCAGGCTGCGGGCGAACTGCTCCTGCTCACCGGAGAGTGCGAACCTCATCGAGCCCCCTTCGGCAGGCCGAGCAACCGTTCGGCGACGATGGACCGCTGGATCTGGTCGGTCCCGCCGTAGATCGGTCCCGCGAGGGAGAACAGCCAGCCATCGCTCCAGCCGCCCCGCAGTTCGGCGTCCGGGCCGAGGATGTCGAGCGCGGTTTCGTGGAGGGTGACGTCGAGATGAGACCAGAACAGCTTGTTGACACTCGATTCCGGGCCGAGTTCGGCGCCGCCGGCGAGCCGGGTGACCGTGCCCAGGGTGTACAGCTGGTAGGCCCGCGCGCCGATCCACGCGTCGGCGACCCGGTCCGCGGTGTGCGCGGGACGACCCGCCTCTTGCCAGAGCGAGACCAGCCGGTCGGCCGCGGCGAGGAACCGGCCGGGGCTGCGCAGGGAGAGGCCGCGTTCGTTGTTCGCCGTGGTCATCGCGACCCGCCAGCCCTCGCCCGGCGCGCCGATCACGTCCTCGTCGGGGACGAAGACGTCGTCGAAGAAGATCTCGGCGAACCCCGGTTCGCCGTCCAGCTGCGGGATCGGCCGCACGGTGACGCCTTCGGCCCGCAGATCCACCATCAGATAGGTGAGTCCCTTGTGCCGTGCCGAATCCGGGTCGCTGCGGAACAGGCCGAACGCGCGATCGGCGAACGCCGCCCGCGAGCTCCACGTCTTCTGCCCGCTCACCCGCCAGCCGCCGTCGCAGCGGACCGCGGTGCTCCGGAGCGCGGCGATGTCGCTGCCCGCCTCGGGTTCCGACCAAGCCTGCGCCCAGACCTCCTCCGAACGCGCCATCTTCGGCAGTATCCGGGCCTGCTGTTCTTCCGTGCCATGGGAGAACAACGTCGGCGCGAGCATGAAGATGCCGTTCTGGTTGACCCGCGACGGCGCCGCCGCCGCGTAGTACTCCTCCTCGAACAGCACCCACTCCAGGAGGCTCGCGTCCCGCCCGCCGAATTCACGCGGCCACGAGACGACCGACCAGCGGGCGTCGGCCAGCCGGGATTCCCACTCGCGGTGCTGAGCGAATCCCTCGGCGGTGTCGAACGACTTCAGCGGCTCGGCGGGAACGTTCGCGGCGAGCCAGGCACGGGCTTCGTCGCGGAAGGCGAGTGTCCGCTCGTCCAGTTCGAGGTCCATCACGAACTCGCGTCCCGCATCGAGCGCGCGTCCTGCCCGCCCAGCGAGTCGCCGCCGGAGATCTCGGCGTTGTGCGCGTGCGCGAAGTGATGCAGCCCGAACACGGAGTCCATTCCGGACCGGAGTCCCATCAGATCCTCCGCCTGGTTGACGGCCTTCTTGGCGAGCGCGAGCCCCATCCTTGGCATCACCGCGATCTTCTCCGCCAGCGCCATCGTCTCGGTTTCGAGGTCGGCACGGGGGACGACGCGGTTCAGCATGCCCCATTCCTTGGCCTGCTGCGCCGTGAAGCGTTCACCGGTGAACAGCACCTCTTTGGCCGCGCGTGGACCGAGGACCCAGGGGTGCGCGAAATACTCGACACCGGGAATTCCCATCCGCACCACGGGATCGGCGAAGAACGCGTCGTCGGAGGCCACGATCATGTCGCATACCCACGCCAGCATCAGCGCCCCCGCGATGCACGCGCCCTGCACACTCGCGATGGTCGGCTTCGGGATCTCGCGCCACCGGCGGCACATGCCGAGGTAGACCTCGGACTCGCGGGCGAACCGCTGATCACCGCCCTCGGCACCGACGTGGTCCCACCACAGCACCGCTTTGCGCTCGAACGAGACGTCGACGTCGCGTTCCGGTGTCCCGATGTCGTGCCCCGCGGAGAAATGCTTACCCGCCCCGGCCAGCACGATCACCTTGACCTCGGGATCGTCGACGGCGCGGGTGAACGCGGCGTCGAGCGCGTAGGTCATCGCCGAGTTCTGCGCGTTCCGGTACTCCGGCCGGTTCATCGTGACGACGGCCACCGGCCCGCGCCGCTCGTACTCGACGGTCATCCGTTCTCCTCCCGCAACACGCGTTTCAGGATCTTCCCCGACGGATTTCGCGGAAGCTCCGCCACGAAGTCGACAAATCGAGGTGTCTTGTAGTTGGCCAACTGGCCTTCGCAGTACGTCAGTACGTCCTCTGTGGACAGTGAAGCGCCGGGGGCGAGCCGGATGAAGGCCTTGCCGACCTCGCCGAGCCGTTCGTCCGGCACACCGACGACGGCGGCTTCGGCGACCCCGGCCAGGCGGCTCAGCACCTGCTCGACCTCGGCCGGGTAGACGTTGAACCCACCGCAGACGTACATGTCCTTGATCCGGTCGACGATCTTCAGATACCCGCGTTCGTTCAGCACGCCGACATCGCCGGTGTGCAGCCAACCGTCGGCGTCGACGGCCTTCGCAGTGGCGTCCGGATCGTCGAGGTAGCCCAGCATCACGTTCGGCCCGCGCAGCAGGACTTCGTCGTGCTCGCCGAGTTTCACCTCGAAGCCGGCCGTCGCGCGGCCGGAGAAGTTCGCCACCAGTTCGACGTCGTCTTCGGGGCGGGACATCGTGGCCACCACCGCTTCGGTGAGGCCGTACGCGGTGAGCACCGTGTCGATGTCCAGGTCCGTCCGCATCCGCTCGACGAGCGTGACCGGCACGGTGGCGGCGCCGGTGACCGCGAGCCGGAGGCTGGAGAGGTCGTGGTTCCCGCGTTCGGGCGCCTCCAGCAGGACCTGGTAGATCGTGGGCGCGCCGGGCAGCACGGTGATCCGCTCGGTTTCGATGAGCCGCAAGGTCTCCCGGACGTCGAAGGTGCGCTGGGGCAGCAGGGTCGCGCCCCGCAGCACGGCGGCGAGGATTCCCGCCTTGTAGCCGAAGCTGTGGAAGAACGGGTTGATCACGAGGTACCGGTCCTCTTCGGCCAGCCCGCCGCACTCGGCCCAGGCTTCGGCGACGCTCAGCGCCTGCCGGTGGCTGCTCATCGCGCCCTTGCTGCGGCCGGTGGTCCCGGAGGTGAACAGGATGTCGCTGACGTCGCCGGGGCGCGCGGGGCTGACGAGATCACTGTCGAGATCGGCGAGCGCGTCCCATTCGGTGACGCCGTCGACGGGGTCTTCGACGCCCTCGACGGGGATGCGCACCACGGTGCCCGGGCGCGAGGAGCCGAGGTCCGCCAGCCGGTCGGTGCCGAGGAACGTGCCGGTGATCGCCAGCGCGGAGACCTTCGCGCGCTCGAGGACGTCGATGGTCTCGCGCGCGGTGAAGCGGGTGTTGACCGGGATCAGCGTCGCACCGGCGTACAACGCGCCGAGCCCGGCGACGACCCAATGCCAGGTGTTGGGGGAACAGATCGCGACCCGTTCGTGGCCCTCGAAGAACCGCGCGGCCTGCCGCACCCGGCGGGCGAGTTCGGCATAGGTGAGCCGGATTTCGCCGTCGACCAGCGCTTCCCGGCCGGCGAAGCGCTCCGCGGCCCTGTCGAGCGCCGCCGGGATGGTTCCTTCAGTCATCGAAGTCTCCCTAGCAAGTGCTTGGTAGGGTAGCCTACGCAGCAGGCTCTGGTTTGGCTAGAGGAGGCAGGCGTGGCTCAGGACGGTTTCCGTGACCGTGTGCGCACCTGGCTGGCGGAGAACCTGCCGCCGGAACTGCGCGGCTTGGGCGGTCCGGGGCGGGAGCACGAGGCCTTCGGCGAACGCGTGGAGTGGGAGCGGCGGCTCGCGGCGGCGGGCTGGACCTGCGTCGGCTGGCCGGTCGAGCACGGCGGACAGGGCGCGACGCTCGACCAGCAGGTCGTCTTCCACGAGGAGTACGCGCGAGCGAACGCGCCGGCGCGGGTCAGTCATCTGGCCCAAGAACTCCTCGGCCCCACCCTGATCGCGTTCGGCACGCCGGAGCAGCGGAAGCGGTTCCTTCCGCCGATCGTGGCCGTCGAAGAACTGTGGTGCCAAGGGTATTCCGAACCCGGCGCGGGTTCCGATCTCGCCGCCGTGGCGACCACGGCGACCCTCGAAGGCGACGAGTGGGTGCTGAACGGCCAGAAGGTGTGGACGTCCCTCGCGCACGTCGCCGACTGGTGCTTCGTCCTCGCCCGCACCGAGCCCGGCTCGAAACGCCACAAAGGACTGTCCTATTTGCTCGTCCCGATGAACCAGCCCGGCGTCGAGGTCCGGCCGATCCAGCAGCTCACCGGGACTTCGGAGTTCAACGAAGTCTTCTTCGACGGCGCGCGGACGGCGAAGGACCTCGTGGTCGGCGAACCCGGCGACGGCTGGCGCGTGGCGATGGGCACCCTCGCCTTCGAGCGTGGTGTCGCGACGCTCGGGCAGCAGGTCGGCTTCCGCCGGGAACTCGAGGAACTCACCAGGATCGCGCCGGACGATCAGGTGATCGCCGAACGGATCGACCGCGCCTGGGTGGGCCTGGAGGTCATGCGGGCGCAGGCGATCCGCACTCTGGGCGACTCGTCGCCGGGCGTGGCCGAAGTGTCCAAACTGGTCTGGGCGAACTGGCATCGTGACCTTGGAGAGCTCGCGATGCTCGTCCGCGGCGCGCGGGGAATGGTCGCGGAAGACGGGCTCGACGCCTGGCAGCGGCTCTTCCTCTTCACGCGCGCGGACACGATCTACGGCGGCTCCAACGAGATCCAGCGCAACGTCATCGCCGAGCGGGTGCTCGGCCTGCCAAGGGAGGTACGTCCGTGATCCCGGTGCCGAAGTACCCCGAGGGGGCGAATCTCCTGCGGGACAAGGTGGTCGTGGTGACGGCGGCGGCCGGCACCGGGATCGGTTCCGCGGTGGCGAAACGCGCGCTGGAGGAAGGTGCGCGCGTCGTGATCAGCGACTGGCACGAGCGACGGCTGGGCGAGAAGGCCGCCGAGCTCGGTGACGTCCACGCGATCCCTTGCGATGTCACGCAGGAAGATCAGGTACAGGCGCTCATCGACGGCGCCGCCGCGCACTACGGCCGGATCGATGTGCTCATCAACAACGCCGGGCTCGGCGGTACCAAGTCCATTGTGGACATGACCGACGACGAATGGGCGCGGGTCGTCGACGTGACCCTCAACGGTACGTTCCGCGCGACCAGGGCCGCGGTGAAGCGGTTCATCGCCCAAGGCGACGGCGGGGTGATCGTCAACAACGCGTCGGTGATCGGCTGGCGCGCGCAGGCCGGGCAGGCCCACTACGCGGCCGCGAAGGCGGGCGTCATGGCGCTCACCCGGTGTTCGGCCGTCGACGTCGCCGAACACGGCATCCGGGTCAACGCGGTCGCGCCGAGCCTGGCGATGCATCCGTTCCTGGCCAAGGTGACCAGCGAGGAACTGCTGACCGAACTCACCGCGCGCGAGGTCTCGGGGAGGGCGGCGGAACCCTGGGAAGTGGCGAATGTGATGGTGTTCCTCGCCAGTGAGTACTCGTCGTACCTCACCGGCGAGGTCGTGTCCGTGAGTTCCCAGCATGCGTGAGGTAGCGATGAAAGCCAGCCCAGGGTCCCGCCGCGCCGAACTGCTCGCCCTGGCGGCGAAGCTGTTCGCCGAGCGCGGGTACGTCTCCACCACCGTGCGGGACATCGCGGACGCGGCGGGCATCCTTTCCGGCAGCCTCTACCACCATTTCGACTCGAAGGAGTCGATGGCCGACGAGATCCTCACCGGCTTCCTCGACGAACTGTTCGGCGCCTACGCCGAGATCGTCGCGGAAGGGAAAGGCCCGCGGGAAACCCTCGAAGCCGTCGTCGTGGCGTCGTTCGAATCCATTCACCGGCGGCCGGCCGAGGTGGCGATCTACCAATCCGAGGCGAAGCACCTCATGCAGCTGCCGAGGTTCGGCTACCTCAACGACCGCAACACCGAATTCCGCAAACTGTGGAACGGGATCCTCACCGACGGCATCGCGGCCGGCGTGTTCCGCGAGGACCTCGACGTCGAACTCACCTACCGGTTCATCCGCGACACCGTCTGGGTGGCGGTGCGCTGGTACAACCCCGGCGGCACGCTCAGCGCGGACGACGTCGCGCAGCAATACCTCGGGATCCTGCTGGACGGCATCGCGACGAAGAGGAGGCGACGTGGCTGAAGCTTATGTCCTGGACGCGGTCCGGACCCCGGTCGGCAAACGCGGGGGAGCGCTCAGCGGTGTCCATTCCGCCGACCTCGGCGCCCACGTCATCCAGGCCGTCGTCGAACGAGCGGGCGTCGAGGCCGACCTGGTCGACGACGTCATCCTCGGCTGTTGCGACACGCTCGGCCCACAGTCCGGGAACATCGCGCGCACGGCGTGGCTCGCCGCGGGTTTCGGCCACCACGTGCCGGGTGTGACGATCGACCGGCAGTGCGGTTCGAGCCAGCAGGCCGTCCACTTCGCCGCGCAGGCGGTGCTGTCCGGGACGATGGACCTCGTCCTCGCCGGCGGCGTGCAGAACATGAGCGCCATCCCGATCAGCGCGGCGATGCTGGCCGGGCGCGAGTACGGCTTCGAAGACCCGTTCTCCGGCTCGAAGGGCTGGCAGGAACGGTACGGCAGCGTCGAGGTCTCGCAGTTCCGCAGTGCCGACATGATCGCCGAACACTGGGGCCTGACCCGCGAGGCGATGGAGGAGTTCGCCTTCCGCAGCCATCAGCGTGCGATCGCGGCCATCGACGAAGGCCGTTTCGCCGCCGAGATCACTCCGTTCGCCGGTGCCGCCCTGGACGAGGGGCCCAGGCGCGACACCAGCATGGAACGGATGGCCGGGCTCAAACCGCTGAGCGAGGGTTCGCGCATCACCGCGGCCGTGGCCAGCCAGATCTCGGACGGCGCCAGCGCGGCACTCATCGCGTCGGAGAAGTTCGTCGAGGACCACGGGCTCACCCCGCGCGCCAGGATCCACCACCTTTCCGTGCGGGCGGCCGATCCGGTGTGGATGCTGACCGGGCCCATCCCGGCGACCGCGCACGCGCTGCGGAAGACCGGGCTGGGCATCGACGACATCGACCTGTTCGAGGTCAACGAGGCGTTCGCGAGTGTCGTCCTGGCGTGGATCGAAGAAACGGGCGCCGATCCGGACCGCGTCAACGTCAACGGCGGCGGGATCGCGCTCGGTCATCCCATCGGGGCGACCGGGACGAAACTGTTCGCGACCCTGCTGCACGAACTCGAACGGCGGGGCGGCCGCTACGGGTTGCAGACGATGTGCGAGGGCGGCGGCACGGCGAACGTCACCATCATCGAGCGGCTTTGACACCCCACACGGCGAGTGCCGACGCGCTGAACAGCGCGCCGAGCAGGCAGACGCCAGTCCAGCCGGCGACGGCGTAGACGGCAGTCGAACCGATGGCGCCCAGGCCGCTGCCGACCGAGTAAAAGATCATGTACCCGCCGATCAGCCTGCTTCCGGCGTCCGGCCGGAGCGGGTAGATCAGGGTCTGGCTCGTGACGTGCACGGCCTGGACGGCGAGGTCGAGCAGGATCGCGCCCACCACCAGCGCCCACAGTGACGAGCGGGTGAAACCCAGCGGTACCCAGGAAAACAGGAGCAGGCCGAGGGCGAGCCCGGTCGTCGACCGCGCCCGGCCGCGATCGGCGAGCCGTCCCGCGGGTGCCGCCGCCAGCGCGCCCGCGGCCCCGGCCAGCCCGAACGCGCCGATGGCGGTGTGCGACAGGCCGTCTTCACTGAGCGGCAAGGCGACCGAGCTCCACAACGTGCCGAACGCGGCGAAGATCAGCAACGCCAGCATTCCGCGTGTCCGGAAGACGGGCTCCTCGGCGAAGAGGGACAACGTGGACCGCAGCAGCCGCCCGTAGTTCATGGTCTCGCCCGGGGCCGTGGCGGGAAGGATGCGATACAGCACGATCGCGATCACCACCGTCACCGCGGCGGACACGACGTACACCGCGCGCCAGCCGGCGAGGTCGGCCAGTGTGCCGGACACGGTGCGCGCGAGCAGGATCCCGAGGACGACGCCGGTCGTCACGAGACCGACCACGCGCCCGCGTTCGCCGGGGTCCGCGAGCGACGCGGCGAACGCGACCAGAAGCTGCGTGACCACCGCGAGCACGCCGATCGCCGCCATCCCGGCGAACAGCGTCAAGCCGTTCACGGCGGTCGCGGCGACCAGTTCGGCGATCGCCAGCAGCGTCAGCAGGCCGGCGACCAGCCGCCGCCGGTCGAGCAGGTCACCGAGCGGGACCAGGAAGAACAGGCCGAGGCCGTAGCCGAACTGCGTGAGCGTGACGATGCCGCCCACGGTCGAGGAGACGATACCGAGCTCTTCGCCCATGGTGACGAGCAACGGCTGGGCGAAGTAGATCGTGGCGACGGCCGTCCCGGCGGCCACGGCGAACAACAGGACGACACCGCGATGCACAGACCCTCCAGGTGGTTTCAAGTTGCTACCGAATGACGTTAGGGCACTGCGGTTGTAAGATGCAACCATGGTCAAGCGGACGACGTTCGACGACGCCTCCTGCCCGGTGGCGCGCTCGGTCGACACGATCGGCGACTGGTGGTCGCTCCTGATCGTGCGCGACGCCTTCGACGGGGTGCGCCGCTTCGGGGAGTTCCAGCGCAGCCTGGGCGTCGCGAAGAACATCCTGTCCGCCCGGCTGCGGGCGCTCGTCGGGCACGGCGTGCTCGAAGTGGTCCCGGCTTCGGACGGCAGCACGTACAGCGAGTACGTCCTGACGCCGAAGGGACGAGACCTGTTCCCGGTGATCGTCGCGCTGCGGCAATGGGGCGAGGCGCACTTCTTCGCCGACGGGGAGGCGCGGTCGGAACTGGTGGACCGCGACGGCGGGCTTCCGTTGCGGGGCCTGGAGATCCGGGCCGCGGACGGGCGTGTGGTCGGGCCGGACGACACCGTCGTCGTGAAGCCGTCCTCGTGAGCTGAAGGGGACTTTCCCCGCATGCGATGCGGGGAAAGCGCCCTTCGCTGCGTGTAATGAGGGGAAAGTCCCCTTCGGCCGCCGTAGATCGGGGCCCTCCCAGGTGAGTCAAGCCTGGAAGGGCCCCGACCGGAGACGGGGAGCCCGGAGGCGGTACCCGACGGAGCCCGAATCACCGTCGGGCCGGATACCTCCCGGCGTCCCCAGGGGGTGGCGGTGGGTGCGGAGGCCCAGCTGCCCACCGCCACCTGAGGGGACCGCGGCCGCCGCGCGCGGCCCCGGTCCGTTCGCGCTCCCGGGTCACCCGGCGGGAACGCGAGCCCAGGGCATCCTTTCCGGCGCCGGAACGGCTTCGGTCGGGGTCTCGGACAGGAAGTCCCGCTCGAACGGGGCGAGGATGTCCTCCCCGATCGGCGTGTCCGCCGGCGAAGGAACGGGCGCGGGGAACACCGGCTCGGGCACCGGAAGCCGCCGCTCGAGTTCGGCGGTCCAGTGGATCATCGCCTTCGGCCGGTCCCAGCCCGCGGCGCCGATCAGCCTGCCGTCGCGGACGAAACCGGTGACCCCGTCGGAAAGTTCGATCGTGTCCTTGCCCAGCGACGGCATCCCGACGGTCTGCAACCGCGCGTCGTAGAGGGAGGACCAGGCGCGGGGGAGCGGCGTGTACGGCCGCGCGTTGCCCCGGCCCAGCATCAGGCTTTCCGCCGCCGCGCGCCCGGATTCGACGCCGTTCATCCAGTGCTCGACCCGCCGCGGGGTCTCGTCGATCCGCAGGTTCGGCCATTTCGCGACGTCACCGGCGACCACGACGTCCTCCGCCCCGGTGGCGAACAGCGTCGCTTCGCACAGGACGCCGTCGTCGATGGTCAGCTCCGACCCGCGCAGCCAGTCCACGGCCGGCACGCTGCCGATCGAAAGCACCACGCAACTGGCCACCAGGAACTGATTGTTGGTCAGGTGCAGCCCGACCGTCTCCTTGGTGCTGATCCAGTTCCGCACCTCGGTGTTCATCGCCAGCTTGGCGCGATGGTGCTGATGCTCCTTGGTGAGCGCCGACGCGATCCGCTCCCCGAAGCGGTGCAAAGGCGCCTTCGCGTGGCCGATGAGCGTGACGTCGCGGCCCATGTACCGCATCGACGCGGCGAACTCGTTCCCGATCAGGCCGCTGCCGATCACCACGACGGATTTGCTGCTGTTGCCCAAAGCCCGCCGGACGGCCAGTGAATCCTCCACGGTGCGCAGCACCCGGACCCGGGGGTCGTGGCGCGGCGAGCCGGGGAGATGCCGGGGATACACCCCGGTCGCGATGATCAGCCCGTCGTACCACAGGGATTCCCCGCCCGGCAGGTGCACCGTGCGCTCCTTGCTGTCCAGCCAGGTCGCGCGGGTGCCGAGCCGCCAGTGGACGTCCAGGTCGACGTAGGGCTCCAGGCTCGCGGCGACCGGTTTCACCCCGCCGGTGATGAGCTCCTTCGACACCATCGGCCGGTGGTACGGCTTCCGGGGCTCGTCGCCGACCAGCACGATCTCGCCGTCGAAACCGAGCTCCCGCAACCGTTCCGCGGAGCGGAGCCCGGCGACGCCCGCGCCGACGATGACGATCCGATCTCCGTCACTCATCGTCGTACGCTCCTTCTCCCTTGACTCTGATGGCTTGTTTCGGGCAGAGCCGCGCGGCGGAGATGGCCTGGTCCAGTCCGTCCCGGTCGACCATGCGGCGGATGCGGAGCTTGCCGTCCGGCCCGATCTTGAACGTCGACGGCGCCTCCATCTCGCAGAAGCCGAAGATCTCGCACCGCTCGTTGTCGACGCTGACGCGGGTGCCACGCCGTATGCTTCCGAAGATCATCTTTCGTCTCTCCAAGTCTTCAGACCAGCTCTTCGACCAGGCCCAGCCGTTCCAGGTACCGGGTCGGCGTGAACCGCAGCGCGGTCAGCAGCACCACGGGGACCAGCAGCGTGATCCCGCCGAACCACAGCAGGCCGAGATGCCCGTTGGCCATGGCGCCGAAGAACGAGTGCAGCGCGGTGATCCCGACCGCCGGATAGGCGAGGCGGTGGATCCACAGAAAGCGGCGATAGGAACTGAACCGGCTGATCCCGCCGGTCAGCGCGACGGCGATCATGACCTCGAGCCCGACGACGCCGAGTTCGTGCCGCGCCAAGGTGCCGGGCAGGAGCGGGATGGTGACCTGCGCCAGGGTGAAACCGTCGGGCAGGAACAGGAACGACATCGCGTGCACGACGCCGAACGACAGCGTCAGGATGCCGAGCACCATATGCGAGTTGCGCAGCGCCTTCCGCCCGGTCAGCGACTTGATCCAGCCGGTCGCGGTGAGCACGCCCCAGCAGAGGGTGAGGCACATGAAGCCGTAGGCGATCCGGGCCGAGGTCTGCGCCATGCCCTTGACGCCGGGGTCGGTGTCCGCCTTCTGGGTCAGCACGATCACCACCTCGGACCACTGGTCATACATTGATCTCTCCTGGGGCACTGGGAACCGGATCCGGTTCGGGGGCGGCCGCGCGGTCGCGGGTCCGGGTGTTCTTGCCGCGCAGGGCCCGCAGGGCGAGGAACAGTCCGCCGCCGAGCACCACCGCGAGCAGCAGGCCGAGCGCGAACTCGCCGAAACCGACGTCCATCGCGGCGTTGGCCGAATTCGACTGCGGCACCGGCGCCTCCGGCATCAGCGACTGGTCGACGACGCCGGTGCTCTCCAGCAGCGTCATATGCCGCAGCACCGCCTGGTTGGCCGTGGTGGCGTAATCGCGGACGACGTCGTTGCGGGTACCGGCCCTGACCTGCGCGATGACGGGGAACAGCACGCCGTGCGCGTACCGGAGCCGGTTGGCGAAGATCCGGTCGAACTCGGTGTCGTCGCGGGCGGCCTTCATCTCGCCGAGCCACGCGGACTGCTGATCCGACGGCTCGGCGGGCAGGGCGATGCCGAACCGGTCGGCGATGGCGTGCGTCGCGGTGTCGAGCCTGCCGTGGTCGATCATCAGTGTCCGGCCGACTTCCCGGGTCCGCTTGCTCTTCCCGCGTTCCTGCGCCCACATCCCGGCGGGCATTTCCCACAGCCCGGCCAGTTTGACGTTGACGATCAGGTTCTTGTCCGCGGCGGAGAGTTCTTGGGCACGCGCTTCGCCGATAGGGCCGAAAAGGCTCACCACGGCCGCGATCAGCAGGACGAGCAGCGGGCGGACGGGTCTGGGGAGGTCAGATGCCGAGGTCATCGGCCTGCCAGGTCTCGGCGGTGAGCAGCACTTTCGTCCCGTCCGGCTTGGCGGGGAACCACGCGTCGTCGGCACCCTGCCCGCTCGTGTTGCCGGGCATCGTGTCCTTGGCGTTGCGGTAGAGCGGCCAGCCCGCGAGCGTGAGCTGCTCGGTGCCGTCGTCCCTGGTGACGGTGCCGACCAGGGCGCGATCGATCCCGGTCACCACGAGGTCGGCGTCGGCCTTGGCGGGAATCCAGGTCCGCGCACAGGTTTCGGTGCAATTCGATTTGGGCGGATTCACCGTGTCCTTGTCGTAGCGGTAAAGCGTGAAGCCTCCGGTGTCGGTGACGATCGGCCCGAGGTCGAACAGGATCGCCGCCGTGACACCGGGGACGGGTTCGGCCGCGGGGTCGGGCATTCCCGGGATCCGCGCCGCTCCGGCGGTGGAGCCCGCGCCGGGAGCGCCGTTCGGTCCCGCGGTACCGGTGGTGCAGGCGGCGGTCAGCGCGACCGCGGCCAGGATGAGGGGCAGAGGTATGACCGAGCGTGACACGGGGTTCACGGAAATCCTCCTGTCGGGGCAGAGGAGAACGCCATCACCGCGGGGAGATGGTGTGCAGGCAGGTTCAATTCCACTGTGGACAGTCATGATCCACAGTGGATTCGGCGGTGCGGGGGACAGCGCCGGGTCGGGGTCTTCGGTAGGGGATACGGTCACGGGCAGGGAACGGTTCAAAAAACTTTCGCTCTGGACTTATCGCCCCTGAGCCCACAAAGATGTGCCGCGTGGGACGCCACTCTCGGATACTGCAGCCAATTGTCGATCATGAACCCGCGTCGAACGGGCATGACGACCTCATCAGGGCGTTGTACCAGGAGTTCGGATCGAGCCTGATGGCGTTCGTGCTGAAGCTGACCGGCCACGATCGCCAGTGGGCCGAGGACGTGGTCCAGGAGACGCTCATCAAGGCGTGGCGCAACGCCGGCAAACTCGACCGGCAGCCGGAAATGCTGCGCGCCTGGCTGTTCACCGTGGCCAGGCGCATCGTCATCGACGGCTGGCGGAGCCGGAGCGCCCGCCCTCAAGAGGTGGAGGAACTGGAGTCGGATTCGATCGGAGTGCCGGACGAATCGGAGAAGACGCTCGCGGCCATGATCGTTTACGAGGCCCTGCGCAATCTTTCCCCGGAACAACGTGAAGCCGTCCAGCAGACCTACCTGCGTGACCGCACCGTGAACGAGGTCGCGGCGACGCTGGGGGTTCCGCCGGGTACGGTGAAATCGCGGATCCACCACGCCGTGCGCGCGCTGCGCAGGGCGCTGCAGGAGCGGGGGTGAGCGAGGTGTCCGGAGCCGTCCACACGGACATCGCCGCCTACGTACTGGGCGTCCTCGGCGAGGAGGATCACGCCAGGTTCGAGGCACATCTGCTGGAGTGCCCCGAATGCCAGGTCGAGCTGGTGGAGATGTACCACCTGCCCGACATCCTGGACATGGTCAAGAAGAGCTGGCCGGATCCGCCCGTGAAGGGCCCGGGCCCTCGGGTGCTGCGGATGCTGCTCGCGGACGCCGCCAAGGCGGGCCGGCGGCGCAAGGTCGTCCGGCTGGCGACGGCGGCCGCCGTGCTCGTGCTCGTCGTCGGCGGACCGCTCACGGTGCTTTCGCTCACCGATCGTGAGCCGGTCGTCACGCAGGCCGCGCCTTCCGTCGTGACGTCGGTGGTGCCGTCCCCGGTGTCGTCGCGGGAACGCGAGGCGGGCCCGGACGGCGGCGCCGCCCCGTTCGGCTGGTCCGAGGCGGGCAACGCCGTCGCGGCCGAGGTCACGGTGCAGGAGAAGGAATGGGGCAGCGCCGTCGAGCTCGAACTGCGCGGCCTCATCGGGCCGATGACCTGCCAGCTTTTCGCCTACTCCCACGGCGGAGAGGCCTACGTCGTCAACAACTGGAGTGTGCCCGCCAAGGGGTACGGCGTCCCCGGCTCGCCGGATCCTCTCGTCATCACCGGATCAACGGCGTTGCAGAAGGCCGACATCGAGCGGTTCGAGGTGCACAAGCGGGACGGCACCGTGCTGGCCGTCGTGCGCCGGTAAGTCATATAACGGAAAGATAACGGCCGGATCGCGTTTTGAACCGGATCCACACGGGAGCCGTATCTCCAGATAGCCGGATCTGAATCGGCGGGCGAACAGAAGGCTTCGCCGCGAATGCGGCTATTTCCCGTATTCGACGAATGCGTGGCTCATGCCCGGGTGCGAGTGATCGGCGTGCCCGGAAAAGAATGAGGTGAGCAGCCAATGGCACGAAATCAAGGGCGCCATCGGATCGCCCGCAGGACCAAGATCGCGACCGCGTTGCTGGGCCTGTCGATCGCGGTCGGCGGGCTGGTGGTGTCCACCACGACCGGCGAACCCGAGCGCGCCGCCGCGGACGAGGTGGACAGGTCGCAGTTCGTGGACATCACGAAGGTGCGGCCGAACGTCGACGAGCCGAGGCCGGGCCGGAACGCGTCCACGGGTTCGTTCACCGTCGACTGCGGCCGGAACGAGAACGGGCATTTCAATCCCGACAACTTCATCGCGCAGCCGGGTGTCCGCAACGGCGCCCAGCATCTGCACGACTACGTCGGAAATCTTTCCACGAACGCGGATTCGGACAACGACAGCCTGCTGGGCGCCGGCACCACGTGCCGCAACGGCGACGAGTCGGCGTACTTCTGGCCGGTGGTGCGGATCGACACCGAGGAAGAAGCCGGGCAGCGACGGAACCGGAACGACGAGCAGGAACAGGCTCAGCTGGAAGAACCCAACGCGGACAACGAACTCGCCGGCAACGACGGTGAGATCCAGCGCCCTGCGGTCGTCGACATCACCTTCAAGGGCAACGCCAGGGAGAAGGTGAAGGAGATGCCGAAGTTCCTCCGGATCCTTTACGGTGACGCGAAAGTCACCACGAACGGCCCCGCCAACGCGCGGGAGAGCTGGACGTGCACCGGCTTCGAGAACAGGCTCATCAAGCAGTACCCGATCTGTCCCGAGGGCAGTGACGTCAAACGGGTGCACACGTTCCCGAGCTGTCTCGACGGGAACAACATCGACAGCGAGAACCACCGGGACCACATCAAGTATCCCGATGAGAACGGCGAATGCGCGAACGGCCTGACCGCCGTCCCGGAGCTCACCATCTCGCTGACCTACGAGATCCCGCGGCGGATCCAGCTCGACGGACAGTACAAAGTGGACTCTTTCCCCGAGGAGGACCACAACCCCTTCTCCGACCACGACGATTTCGCGAACGTGATGCCGGACCGGGTCATGGACCGCCTCGTCGACTGCGTCAACGAAGGCCGCCAGTGCCGCGAATGACGCCCTGAAGCGGAAGCAGGAACCTGCGAAGAGAAAGGAAGGAACTCCGGCCCGGCGGGTCCCCCCTACACCTCACCCACCCGCCGGGCCGGCCCTGCCCGGAAACGATCGACACAACTGAAGAACGCTCCGCAAGCATTCACCCCGCCCTGCCGCCGGCTTCCCGAGGGAAGCCGGCGGCAGGGCCCTTTTCGGTAGGTTGGCCGCATGGGTGAACAGAAGGACCGCATGCTGCGCGGCGAGCTGTACCGGGACAACGACCCCGAACTGGTCGCGGATCGCAGGCGCGCTCAGGCCCTCGTCGACCGGTTCAACGGCACGGGCGCCGAGGAGACCGGTGAGCGGGACACGATTCTGCGCGAGCTGCTGGGAAAGCTCGGTGAGGGTTCCTGGATCATGCCGCGGTTCCAGTGCGACTACGGCTACCTGATCGAGATCGGCGCCAACAGTTTCCTCAACTACGACGCCATCCTGCTCGACTGCGCGCCGATCAAGATCGGCTCGGACTGCTCGATCGGCCCGCGCTGCCAGCTGCTGACCGCGTTGCACCCCATGGAGGACCACGAACTGCGGCGGCAGCGCTGGGAGTCGGCGGCGCCGATCACCATCGGGAACAACGTCTGGTTCGGCGGCGGGGTCATCGTCTGCGCCGGGGTCACCATCGGGGACGACGTGGTGGTGGGCGCCGGCAGCGTCGTCACGCGCGACCTGCCGTCGAAGGTGTTCGCCGCGGGCAACCCGGCCCGCGTCATCCGGGAGCTTTAGCGGTCCACGGGGGTGATCTTGGTGCGCCTGCTGTGCTCGAACACCATCGAGGTGCGGACGTCGGCCACCTCGGGGCGTTCGGTCAGCTTGTCGATCACGAAGGCGTAGAGGGCGTCGTTGTCGGGGACCGCGACATGCAGGATGAAGTCCTCGGTCCCGGTGGTCACATAGAGCCCGACGAGGTCGGGCAGCGCGTTGACCCAGTTCCGGAAGCCCTCGATGTTCCGCCGCGAGGGCGGGCGCACGCGCACCGCGATGAGCGCCTGCACCCCGCGGCCGATCGAGGGCAGGTCCACGTCCAGCAGCGCGCCCCGGATCACGCCGCGTTCGCGCAATGCGCGCGTGCGGTCCAGCGCGGTGGTCGGCGAAACGCCCACGGCGGCGGCCACTTCGCGGTTGGTCTTCCGTGCGTCCGACTGCAGTTGCGCCAGGATCGCCTTATCAAGTTCGTCCAACCGCGCCATGGTGGCCCTCTCGCCGTATTAAGTACGAACACGGTGGACTGTACTCGTACGTCTCCCTAGCTTGGCCTTGTTCATCCGTCGAAGTGAGCAGGAGACCAGCTGAATGTCCGAGTACGGTACGGCCATCGGATTCGCCCCCGAGGAGATCGACTTCACCGCGTCCACCCGGTCGGCCCGCCTGAAATGGGTGATCGTGGTCGACAGCGGGTTGCCGCCCGGCCGCGCGGTCAACGCGGCGGTGTGCACCGCCGTCGCCACCGCGCGGAGCGTCATGGGTCTCCTCGGCGACGAAGCGGTCGACGCCGACGGAGAGCACTACACCGGCTTGCCCTGGGTCGGCTGCTCGATCCTGTCGGCCGACACCGAGAAGCTGCGTGCCATCCGCGCCAAGGCCGCCGCCTCGCCGGACTGTCACGTCGCCGACATGCCCGCCGTCGCCCAGCGGATCCGGGTCTACTCCGACTTCCTCGCGATGATGAAGGAGATCCCGACCGGGGAGATGGACTACTGCGCGATCGGCATCGTCGGCCCGCGCAACCGGATCGACAAACTGGTCGGGAAGCTGCCGCTGCTGCCGTGACTCAGCCTTCGAGCAGATCCCGCAGCGCTTCGGTGAACTGGGCGGGATTCCGCTGCGGCGCCAGATGCGCGCCGGGGACCTCCGTGAACGGCAAGCCCAGTTCGAGCGCGAGGATCTTCGCGGGCTGGTAGTGGTAGTGGCCGCGGCTTCCGACACCCGCGACGGGGACGATCTCGGTCCTGCTCCGGCGCAGGGCCCGCAGATCGGGAAGGTAGTCGAGGATCTCGGCCAGCTCGCGGCCGAACAGCCGCTTCCAGTCCTCCTCGTTCGGCAGCCGGATCGCGCGCAGTTCGGGCAGCGCGGCACCGGCGATCCCGTCGGTGAACCGTTTGAACGCCCCCATCAGGTCGCCCGCCTGGGCGAGCCGGACCTGCGCGTTGGCCTCGTCGAGCCAGCCGAGCGCGTCGGGCAGCAGCTGGATGGCGGGCGGTTCGTGCGCGATCAGCATCGTCGCCGCGTCCGGGTAACGGGCGACGAGGTCGAGGCCGATCATGGCGCCCGCGCTGGTCCCGAACACGCTCGCGGGGCCGCCGCCGACGTGCTGGAGCACCGCGTGGGCGTCGTCGGCCTGCTTCGGCACGCTGACCGGTCCGGTGCTGGTGTCCGTGCTGCGGAAGTGCCCGCGCCGGTCGTAGGTGACGACGGTGTAGTCGTCCGCGAGCAGCTTCGTCATCGCCCGGAAGGTGTCCGCCGAGCCGAGCCCGCCCGCGATCAGGAGCAGAAGCGGCCCTTCGCCGGTGCTGCGGACGTACAGCTCACCGTCCTCGACCGGACAACGACTCTCCGAGATCATGGCCGAAGTCAAGCACAGCGCGTCCGGCCGCTCACTCCGAGGCCAGCCGCCGCAGGATGCCGGTCGCGTCCGCGACGATCGTCTCGATCAGGTCGCCGACCGCGGGCAGGTCGTCGAGCAGGCCGACGACCTGCCCGGAGGCCAGCACGCCGGCGCTCCGGTCGCCCTCGACCAGGCCGGCGCGCAGCAACATCGGCGTGTTGGCGGCCATCAGGACCTGCGACCACGTCCGGTCGCCGCCGCGTTTCATCCGCAGCCCTTCGGTGGCCAGGGACCGCCACGACAGCCCGGTCAGTTTCCGGAACTTCGCGGCGTTGCGGGCGGCACGGGCGAGCCCGCTCACCGGACCGGCGGACTCGAGCGCGTCCACCAGTTCCGTCCGGAGCACGCGATGCGGCATGCCGTCCACCTTGCGGGTGACGACGGTGCCGTTGAGGTCACGGGCGAGGTACGCCTGCTTGATCTCGTCGGGGACGGTGCTTTCCCTCGTCAGGAGGAACCGGGTGCCCATGGCGACCCCGGCCGCCCCGTAGGCGCGCGCGGCGGCCAGCCCCCGGCCGTCGAAGAAGCCGCCCGCCGCGACCACCGGGATGTCGACCACGTCCAGCACCGAGGGCAGCAGCAGCGTCGTCGCCACCCCGCCGGTGTGCCCGCCGCCCTCGCCGCCCTGCACGATGACGGCGTCAGCACCCCAGCCCGCGACCTTCTCCGCGTGCCTGGCCGCGCCGACCGAAGGGACGACGAGGACACCGTTGTCCTTGAGCCGCGCGATCATGTCCTTCTTCGGCGCGAGCGCGAAGGACGCGACGCGGACTTCCTCGGTGATGAGCAACTCGACCCGGCGCGCGGCGTCTTCGGCGTCCGCGCGAAGGTTGACGCCGAACGGTGCCGACGTGCGGCTCTTGACCTCCTTGATCGCGGCCGCCAGCTCGTCGTAGGTCATCGTGGCGGACGCGAGGATGCCGAGGCCGCCCGCTTCCGCCGTCGCGGACACCAGCCGCGGCCCGGCCACCCAGCCCATCCCGGTCTGCACGATCGGGTGCCGGATGCCCGCCAGCTCGGTCAGCGCCGTTTTCATGACGGAACTTCCTTGTCCCGCAAGGACTTCGGATCCAGACTGGTGCGGATCAGGAGCAGCTCGGTCTCGGTCGGCAGCCGGGTCTCGGTGACGCCGTCGGTGCTCAGCGGGAACGACGTCGCCTCGACGACCTCGTCCACGGAAACCCCCGGATGCACGGAAAGCAGCCGCGGTGCGTGGTTTTCGCCGCCGAAGTCCAGCACCCCGAGGTTCGTGACGACCCGATGGACATCGTGATGCCGCAAACCTGCCGCACGAGCCCGGGCGTAGCCGACGCCGGACACGACGTCGACCTGATCGACGAAAACCCGCTTGCCGTGCCGGGGAACCCAGTAGCTCGTGCGGTGGTTGGCGGTGTTGCCCGGCCCGCCCCGCACGCCGAGAAGCTGTTTCTTGGGCCGGGAATGCGCGCCGATCGCCGAGATGTTCTGGTTGCCCTCGCCGTCGATCTGGTTGGCGCCCATCACCACATGCCGTTTTCCGCGCGGCACCACGGTGTCGAGGACCTTGCGGAACGGCTGCCAGCCTTCGACGACGGCGTCCGGCGTCATCAGGTACGCCTCGCCGTCGGACAGCAGGATGTCCGGCTCGAACGTCAGCCTGGCCAGCCGCGCGCCAAGCGAAGGGATGAAACCCATGGGGCTCACCACGATTTCGCCGTCTCCGCGGAACAGTTCGGCACAGGCCACGACGGCCACTTCGGCACGGCTGATGTCACTCACGCGGACTCCCCGAACTCGGCGACGGCCTTCTGGTACTGCGCTTCCTCCCCGGACAGGAACCTGTCGACGAATGCCGGCCACGCGTCGAGGTCCTTGGCCGCTTCGGCGTAGTGGCGCTGGAAACGTTCGTCTCGTCCGTAGTCCGGGACGGCGGTGGTGAAATGCGCGCCGTTCGGGGTCTCGGCCACCCCGGTGACGAGCATCCGGCTCAGCAACAGGCTCTGCACCGGGCCCGCTTCGGTGAGCTCGGCCGTCTCGACGATCTTTTCCGTGGACACGTAACACTTGTCGGCGGCGAGCGCGAACAGTTCGTCGAAGTACGGATCCGGCCCGAGGTACTGCGCGTTGCCCCGGGCGTCGGCGCGGTTGAGATGGACGAAGGCGGCGTCGAGCTTGAGCGCGGGCACGGCCAGCAGCTCCTCGGCGTCGTCGTACGGTGAGCGGACGGTGCGCAGCGACGGGTTCAGGTCCATGACGCCGGAGCCGAGGCCCGCCCGTGTCGGCAGGAACGGTAGTCGTTGCGCGGCAGCGGAAAGACCGGTGCCGAACACGCCTTCGTCGTATTCCGTGACGGTGATCGACCCGGATTCCCGCGCCCGGGAGAACCACGGGTCGTAGGGGATCGAATCGAGCGTGACGAAGCCGAAGACGAGATGCTTGAGCTTGCCCGCCGACGCCAGCAGCCCGACGTCCGGACCGCCGTAGGAGACCACGGTGAGATCCTTGACCGGCGAGCGCAGGATCGCGCGCACCAGCGCCATCGGCTTGCGCCGCGAGCCCCAGCCGCCGATCCCGATCGTCATGCCGTCCTTCAGTTCGGCGACGATCTCGTCCGGCGTCATCCGCTTGTCGGCCATCACTTCCCCTTACCGTCCAGGAATTCCTGGCGCGCGCCGTCCGAGACGCCCGCCAGGTTGAGTTCGAAGGTGAATCCCTGCTCGAAGCGGTAGCTGCGGTGCACGGGCTGGACGTCGATGCCGTTGATGGCCTGTTTCGCCGCGCGGATCACGCGGGTGTCCTTCGCCGCGATCTGCCGCGCCACGCCGAGCGCGGTCTCGTCGAGTTCCTCCCGCGGCACGACGGCGTAGACCGACCCGTGGTGGTGCAGCTGGGCCGCGGTGATCGTGGAAGCCGTGTAGTACAGGGCCCGCATCAGATGCTGGGGGACCAGGCGCGCGAGATGGGTCGCCGCGCCCAGCGCGCCGCGATCGACCTCCGGCAGCCCGAAAGTGGCGTCCTCACTGGCGACCACGACGTCCGCGTTGCCGACCAGGCCGACCCCGCCGCCGAGGCAGAAACCCTGTACCGCGGCGATCACCGGGACCGCGCAGTCGTACACCGCGGAGAACGCCGCCGCGCAACCCTCGTTCGCGCTGATCAGCGCGCCGTAACCCGGGTCGCGCTGGATCTCCTTGATGTCGACCCCCGCGTTGAACCCGCGGCCTTCCGCGCGCAGCACCACCACGTGGGTCGCGGGGTCGCGTCCGGCGTCGGTGACGGCGGACGCGAGGGCGAACCATCCCTTCACGCTCAGCGCGTTCACCGGGGGCGCGTCGACCGTGACCACGGCGATGCCGGGCTCCGGTGAGTGGGTGGAAACGGTCATCGTGCACCCTTCTCCGCTACCAAACCTAGCACTTGCTTGGTACGTTAGCAGGACGTCCGGCCCGGGTACAGCGACGTGAAGGAGGCCCGGCATGGCACTCGAACTCCGGCTCGACGGCGCCGTGGTGCTGGTGACCGGCGGGGTCCGCGGCGTCGGCGCCGGTGTCACCAGGACTTTCCTGCGCGCCGGCGCCGAAGTCGTCACCTGCGCCCGCACCGAACCCGAGCGGCCGGTCTGCGCCGGTGAGAAGGCGTCCACCTTCATCTCCTGCGACGTCCGTGACCCGAAAGAGGTCGACGCGCTCGTCGAGGAGGTCGTCCGGCGGCACGGCAGGCTCGACGTCGTGGTCAACAACGCGGGCGGCGCGCCGTACGCCGAGGCGGCGCACGCGTCGCCGCGGTTCCACGAGAAGATCGTCGCGCTGAACCTGCTGGCGCCGCTGAGCGTCGCGCGGGCGGCGAACGCCGTCATGCAGGAGCAGGAAAGCGGCGGTGTCATCGTGAACATCAGCAGCGTCAGCGCGACGAGACCGTCGCCGGGGACGGCGTCCTACGGCGCGGCGAAAGCGGGCCTGGACAACCTGACCGCGTCACTCGCCGTCGAATGGGCGCCGAAGGTGCGGGTGAACGGGCTCGACGTCGGCATGGTGCGGACGGAGCACTCGCATCTGCACTACGGCGACGAGGCGGGGATCGAGGCCGTGGGCGCGACCGTCCCGTTAGGACGGTTGGCGGATCCGGACGAGATCGGTTCCTGCGCGGTGTTCCTGGCGTCCCCGCTGGCGTCCTATGTCAGCGGAGCCTGCCTGACCGTCCACGGCGGGGGAGAGGTGCCTGCTTTCCTCGCCGCTTCCAATTCCCTGGTGAAAGAACGAAAGGAGCCGGTGTGAACGGGATCGCCGACGGCCGGATCGTGGTGGTGACCGGAGCCGGTCGCGGCATCGGGCGGGCGCACGCGCTCGCGTTCGCCGCGGAGGGCGCGCGGGTGGTGGTGAACGACCTCGGCGCCGGGATCGACGGAAGCGGCGGATCGGCCGGGCCCGCGCAGGACGTCGTCGACGAGATCGAGGCGCTCGGCGGCAAAGCGGTGGCGAACACCGACGACATCGCGTCCTGGGACGGCGCCGCGGCACTGGTGCGGACGGCCGTCGAGACCTTCGGCGGGCTGGACGTCCTGGTCAACAACGCGGGCTTCCTGCGCGACCGAATGCTGGTCAACCTCGGCGAGGACGAATGGGACGCCGTCATCCGCGTCCACCTGAAGGGGCATTTCGCGCCGACGCGGCACGCCGCCGAATATTGGCGAGCCGAGGCGAAAGCGGGCCGGACCCGGGTGGCGCGGGTGATCAACACCAGCTCCGGGGCCGGCCTGCTCGGCAGTGTCGGGCAAGGGAATTACGCGGCCGCGAAGTCCGGCATCCTGGGGCTCACGCTGGTCGCGGCGACCGAATTCGCGCGCTACGGCGTCACCGTGAACGCGATCGCCCCGGCCGCCCGCACCCGGATGACCGAAGTCGCCTTCGCCGACGACATGGCCGCGCCGGAGGACGGTTTCGACGCCATGGCACCGGAAAACGTGTCGCCGCTGGTGGTGTGGCTCGGCAGCGAGGAGTCGTCCGGGGTCACCGGCCGGGTGTTCGAGGTCGACGGCGGACGGGTCTCGATCGCGCAGGGCTGGCGGCACGGACCGGTACGGGACAAGGGTTCCCGATGGTCGCCTGCCGAACTCGGCCCGGTGGTGGGGGAGCTGCTGGCGGAGGCTCCCGTGCCAGAACCCGTTTACGGCGCTTAGGTCTTCGGTGCTGTCTCGTGAGTGGCGTTTCGGGTTCTAACCCGAAACGCCACTCACGACCCACGGCGAGAACCTGAAGTACGTGAAGTCCGAGTACATGAAGGCCCCCTTCCTTGCGCCAGGCGCAAGGAAGGGGGCCTTCATGTACTCGGGAAGGGGTGAACGCGCCGCCGTTGCGACTGTTGTGGTCGCTGGTGCGGGTGAGCTGTAGGTGACGAACCCCTGAGGAGTAGTGAAGGCCTCCTTGCCTACCTTCAGAGTAGGCAAGGAGGCCTTCACGGAGCCGACCCGCGATCAGCCACAGCCAAAGTCCAGTAGGTATTTGGTTCTAACCCGAATCACCACTCACGAGGACCTGGCACCGCACTCACGTGATCGAAGCCGGAACACCCCGAGTACGGCATCCAGTCACGCAAGTCACGTCCCTGATCACGCGAGTCACGCCTTCGCTCACGAGGCGTCTCGCGTCAGGTCCCGGATCTCGGGCCACGGCTGGAACCCGCCTGACTTGTAGGTCGTCACGGCGGCGACGTTGGAACTGGGCGTGTTCACGGCCGCGCTCGACGAGCCGAGTTCCCGGAGCGCGGCCGCCGCGGCGACGGTGATCGCCCGGCCGTATCCGTGGCCGCGCTGGTCGGCACGCACGCCCATCGGTTCGAGCAACCCGGGCTTGCCGGGACCGGCCGACCACACGGCGACCGCCGCGACGGCGTCACCGCGGTCGTCGTAGCCGAGCAGGCACCGGGCATCGGCGTACGGCGCCGAGGCCGCCATCGTCCGCCACTTTTCGGCGGTGAACGTCGATCCGCCGAACGCCGCCCCGATCACGTCGGCCCAGGCGGCCGCCAGATCCGCGCCGACCGTCTCGATCCGCAGGTCCGCGGTCTTCACCGGCTCGGTGAGGTCGAGGCTCAGCGGAGTCCATGGCTCTTCCTCGTCGACGTGCCAGCCGTGCCCGGGCAGCACGTCCTGGAGCAGCGCGTCCATCGGCGCCTCGACGGAGACCTTTCCGGCGGGCAGGACGCCACGTTCGGGCGCGGCCACGTCTTCGGCCAGCCGTCGCGCCAGTTCCTCGTCCCGGCGGACGTCCGGCGCGGTCGTGAGCCGCAAGAGGTCGGCTCCGTCCAGGAAACCGACGGCGAGGATCCGGCCGTGCCGGCGCCAGATCCGGACCGCTTCGGCCACCACTGCCGCGCCGTTACGCCAGTACCAGCCGAGGTCACCGGGATGCACTTGCCAAGCCACGCCTTCGGATTGCCACTCCCGCAGCGCCTCGACGGCCTCGTCCAGCCTGTCGGTCCCCGGCGTCTCCAAGCTGATCACCATGGCGCGATCACACACCATGCCGCGAGGAGCCGCATCCGGTTTTCGGCGGGGCAAGATGGGGGAGTGAAGTCACTTCAGCGCCGTCTCTGGGAAGCGGTCGAGCCGCTGCACGCCGTCGTCTACTTCGCCCCGGAGACCGCGGCCGCGGCGAAGGCGGCGGGCCTGCCGGGCTGGTGGATGGGTTATTTCGCCGGCCGGATCGCGCCGCTCGGGCCGCTGCCGGAACCACCCGCGACCGCCATGCTCTTCGGGTTCGCCCCGAGGATGGTCGCGCGCTCCCTGCCCGACGCGTGGAAATACGCCGAACCGGCGGTCGTGCTCCGGAGCCGGATGGCCGCCGTCGAGGAGGCCCTGAACCGGATCCTTCCCGCCGACGCGCCTCTCGGGGACCTCGCCGATCTGCTCGAACACGCCGTCACCGGCTGCGACTACGCCGCCAGGCCGCTCGCCGCCGCCTGGTCTTCGGTCGCCAGGCCGTCGACGCCGGCGGGCCGGGTCTGGCTCGCGGCGACGGTGCTGCGCGAGCATCGCGGGGACGGTCACGTGCTTTCCGCCGTCGCCGCCGGGCTGCGCGGACTCGACACGACACTGACCCACATCGGCAGCGGGGCGGTGACGCGCGAGGTCATCCAGATCAACCGCGGCTGGTCCGACGACGAGTGGGACGCGAGTGTCGCGCGGCTGTCCGGACGGGGGATCCTCGACGGCGATCTCCGGCTCACCGGCCCGGGAATCGAGCTGCGCCAACGGATCGAGGACGAGACGGACCGCCTCGCCCTCGGCCCGCTCGACGCCTTGGGCGAGGACGGGGCGGCCGAGGTCGTGCGGATCGCCGTCCCGCTGGGCCGCCGGATCTTCGACGCCGGCGCGATCCCGTTGCCGAACCCGATGGGGGCGCCGCGGCCCTGACGGCTCGAAACTGTCGGACCCCGGTGGGACGCTGATGCGCATGGCGACGTGGCAGCAGTTCAGTGAAGAGGCACCCGCGCTGGCGGAGAAGATCAAAGAGCGGTTCACCGCGGCGAAGTCGCATGTGCTGGCGACAGTCCGGCGGGACGGTTCGCCCCGGGTCAGTGGCAGTGAGGTCGATTTCCGTGAGCAGGACCTGCTGATCGGTTCGATGATCGGCGCGATGAAGGCGAAGGATCTGCAGCACGACGGCAGGTTCGCGATCCACGCCGCCTCGGCGATCGACGAGGGCGGCGCGGACGCGAAGGTGTCGGGAAAGGCCGTCGAGATCACCGATCCGGCGGAGGTCGCCCGCCTGCAGGGCGACGACGGGGAGGCGCACGTCTTCCGGCTCGACCTCACCGAGGCGGTGCTGACCTGGGTCGAGGGCAACACCATCTATTTCGACTTCTGGAAGGAGGGTCAGGGGCTCAAAAGGCTCGCGAGGCCGGACAACGGTCCGGTGGTCGAGGTCGCCTTGGGCTAGATCCGTTCGATGATCGTGCCGGTGGAAAGCGCGCCACCGGCGCACATCGTCACCAGCGCGGTGCTCGCGTCGCGGCGTTCAAGTTCGTGCAACGCCGTGGTCAGCAGGCGGGCGCCGGTGCTGCCGACGGGATGCCCGAGCGCGATCGCGCCACCGTTCACGTTGACCTTGGCCTCGTCGGGCCGGTGCACCCGTTGCCACGACAACACGACCGAAGCGAACGCCTCGTTGACCTCGAAGAGGTCGAGGTCGCCGATCGTCATCCCCGCCTTGGCGAGGACGCGTTCGGTCGCCTGAACGGGCCCGTCGAGGTGGTAGTACGGCTCCGCGCCGACCAACGCCTGCGAGACGATCCGTGCTCGCGGCCTGAGGCCCAGTGCCTTGGCCCGGTCCGAGTCCATCAGGAGGAGTGCGGCCGCGCCGTCGGAGATCTGCGACGACGTCCCGGCCGTGTGCACGCCGCCTTCGAGGACGGGCTTGAGCTTGGCCAGGCCTTCGACGGTCGTGTCGCGAAGTCCTTGGTCGCGCGCCACCAGCCGGGTCTCGCCGGTCGGCGTGCCGTCCTCGCCGAGCACGGGTGCCTTCACGGCGACGACCTCGCGGTCGAAGTGCCCCGCGGCCCACGCGGCGGCGGCTTTGGCCTGCGAGTCGGTCCCGAACCGGTCGACGTCGAGGCGGGTGATCCCGCGGCGTTCCGCGATCCGCTCGGCCGCGCCGTACTGGTTCGGCATGTCGATCGACCACGACTGCGGCCTCGGCGTGCCGATGCCCTCGCCGCGGTTCGCGCCCAGCGGGACCCGGCTCATCGCCTCGACGCCGCACGAGACGCCGGCGTCGATGGCGCCCGTCGCGATGAGCCCGGCGATGAGATGTGTCGCCTGCTGCGCCGAGCCGCACTGGGCGTCGATGGTCGTCGCGCCCGTGCTCTCCGGGAGACCGGCGTGCAGCCACGCCGTGCGCGTGACGTTGCCCGCCTGCTCGCCCGCCTGGGTCACGGCCCCGCCGATCGCCTGCTCGACCAGCGCGGGATCCACGCCCGCGCGTTCGAGCAGGGCGCGCTGCGCCGCGCCGAGGATCTCGGCGGCGTGCAGCCCCGCCAGATGCCCCCTGCGCTTGCCGATGGGGGTGCGGACCGCCTCGACGATCACCGGACTACCCACGTTCGCCTCCTGGAAACACCGTTCACTACCGAGAAAAGTAGAACACGTTCTCAATTTGAGCAAGCCACCCCAGGGTCGGCCGGATTTTGATCACTGATCGCCGTTCCCGCTTTTTGCAGGGAGCGCAAGATCGATACGGGTCGAGTAAACGGGTTTCACTGAAACTCTTCACTTGGTAAACACCGTATGCTTCAATCGGGTCTAGAACGTGTTTCATTGGCGAACCGCGTAGGAGGTAGCCCGTGGCCGCTCCCCTGATCCCCGCCGGTTTCGATTTCACCGATCCGGATCTGTACGCCACCAGACTGCCTCTGGAGGAGTTCGCCGAACTCCGCCGCACGGCGCCGGTCTGGTGGAACCCTCAGCCGCACAACACCGCGGGCTTCCGCGATGACGGCTACTGGGTGGTCAGCCGGCTCGATGACGTCAAGGCGGTGTCGAGGGACAGCGAGCTGTTCTCCTCCCGGGAGAAGACCGCGATCATCCGGTTCGACGAGAACATGACCGACGACAGCCTCGAAGCCAACCGTCTGGTCCTGCTCAACATGGACGCCCCGCAGCACACGAAGCTGCGCCGGATCGTGTCGAAGGGCTTCACGCCGAGGTCGATCGCGAAGCTCGAGGACACCTTGCGCGATCGCGCGGAGCGGATCGTCAGCGAGGCCAAGAAGAAGGGCTCCGGCGATTTCGTCGTCGACGTCGCGTGCGAACTTCCCTTGCAGGCCATCGCCGAACTGATCGGCATCCCGCAGGAAGACCGCCTGAAGATCTTCGACTGGTCCAACCAGATGGTCGCCTACGACGACCCCGAGTACGAGGTCGAGCCGCTCGCCGCGTCCGCCGAGATCGTCGGCTACGCCTGGAACATGGCCGAAGAACGCCGCAAGTGCCCGATGGACGACATCGTCACGAAGCTGGTGCAGGCCGACGTCGACGGCGAATCGCTGGCGTCGGACGAGTTCGGCTTCTTCGTCATCCTCCTCGCCGTCGCGGGCAACGAGACCACGCGCAACGCGATCACCCACGGGATGAAGGCCTTCCTCGATCACCCCGATCAGTGGGAGCTGTACAAGAAGGAACGCCCGAAGACCGCGCCGGACGAGATCGTCCGCTGGGCCACCCCGGTGGTCGCCTTCCAGCGCACCGCGACCCGGGACACCGAACTCGGCGGGCAGCACATCCGCAAGGGCGACCGGGTCGGGATGTTCTACAGCTCCGCGAACTTCGACCCCGACCACTTCGACCGGCCGGAGAAGTTCGACATCCTTCGTGAGGACAACCCGCACGTCGGTTTCGGCGGCACGGGTTCGCACTACTGCATCGGCGCCAACCTCGCGCGGCTGGAGATCGATCTGATCTTCAACGCCATCGCCGACGTCATGCCGGGCATCACCGAACTCGCCCCGCCCGACCGGCTCCGGTCGAGCTGGCTCAACGGGATCAAGCACTACCAGGTCCGCTACGCCTGATCGGCCGGGACCGCGGCCGTGGGGCACCATGGGGTCATGGGTCCCCACGTGCAGGTCGACGTCGAAATGTCCTTCCGGGTCACGAAACCCGGCCCCGCCGCGTTCGTGATCGCGCTCGCCGGTGGGGCCGGGCAAGAGGAGTTCGCCTATCCCGCGCCGCCGCGCCAGGTGGCGTTCGAACACGGGACCCGGGCCCAGGTCGTCGATCTGCCGCCCGGTGAACACGTCGTGCGGTACCGCGCCGAACGCACGCTCGACCCGGCCGATGCCGAGCCCGTCGGCCTGGACGACGTCATCCGCTACACCAGGCCCAGCCGGTACTGCCCCTCGGACCGGATGGGCGGGCTGGCGCTGTCCCGCTTCGGCGGCCTGCCCGACGCGCGCACGCAGGTGGAGGCGATCGTCCGGCACGTGGGCGAGCACCTGTCCTATGTGGTCGGTTCCGGTTCGCCGACCGACGACGCCGTTGACACCTACCTCGCCGGGGAAGGGGTCTGCCGCGATTACGCGCACGTCTGCATCTCGCTGTGCCGCGTCCTGGACATCCCCGCCCGGTTCGCCGCCGTCTACGCGCCCGGACTGTCCCCAATGGACTTCCACGCCGTGTTCGAGGCCGCGGTCGACGGGCGCTGGTACGTGTTCGACGCCACCGGCCTCGCGCCGAGGCAGAGTCTTTGCCGGATCGCCACCGGACGGGACGCCGCCGACACCGCGTTCCTCTCCACCCTCGGCTGTGAGCTGGACTTTCTCGGCAACACCGTGCTGGCGACCGCGGGCCCGTCACTGCCGGAGGACGACGGCTCGCGGCTGATCGCGCTCGCTTGATCGCGTGTTGCCCCCGACCCGTGACCTCGCTGAGGTAGACATTGCCGTGTGAGGGAGAAGCAAGCACCGACGAAATGGCAGCGGCTGCGGGCCCGCCACCGCTGGCTGGACCACGTGGCGCGGGCGGTGAACCGCTACGTCGAGTACGGCGGTTACCACTACGTCGCGTCGATCACCTACTTCAGCCTGTTCTCGCTGGTGCCCATCCTCATGGTCGCGGTTTCGGTGGCGGGCTTCGTGCTGGCGAGCCAGCCGCAGCTGATCGAGTCGATGCTGAACGCGATCACCGGCACCCTGCCCGGCGGCCTCGGTGACAAGGCGGGGGAGCTGCTCACCGGATTCGTCGAGCAGCGCACCAGCGTCGGGATCATCGGTCTGATCATCGGCTTGTACTCCGGCTGGAACTGGATGAACTCGCTGCGGGACGCGCTCACCGCGCTGTGGGGCCAGAACCGGTCGGATCTCCCGCTGCTGCGCACGATCGCCGCGGACCTGCTCGCGCTGCTCGGTCTCGCGAGCGCGCTGCTGGTCTCGTTCGCCATCACCATCTCGGGATCCGCGCTCGGCCGGTATCTGCTGGGGCTGGCCGGCGTGGACGACACCGCCTGGGGCCACAACGTGCTGTCGGCGATCTCGATTCCGTTGGCGCTGCTGGCGAACTGGCTCGTGTTTCTCTGGGTGCTCACCCGGTTGCCGCGGAAACCGGTCGGCGTCCGCAGCGCGATGCGCGGCGCTGTGGCGCTGGCGCTGGGCTTCGAGCTGCTGAAGCAGGCCGGTGGGATCTACCTGCGCCTGATCGGGAACTCGCCGACCGGGGTCGCGTTCGGTTCCATCATCGGCCTGATCTTCTTCATCTCGCTGGTGGCGCGGATGCTGGTGTTCGTCACGGCCTGGACGGCGACCGCGCGCGACGCCCCGCCGGACCCGGTCAAACCGCCGCCGCCCGTCGTGGTCCGCCCCGTGGTCGCGGCACCCGACCGGCACGGGCTCAAGCCGGTGCTGGTGGGCGCGGTGACCGGGGTGGTCGCGACGCTGGCGGCGCAGCGCCTGCGGCCCCGGCGTCGCCCTTAGCTCGGCTTCGCCGACCCCACCACCCACATCGAGAAGAACTGCGAACCGCCGCCGTACGCGTGCCCGAGCGCGATCCGCGCCCCGTCGACCTGGTAGTCCCCGGCCCGGCCCATCACCTGCTTGGCCGCTTCGGAGAACCGCAGCATCCCGGACGCGCCGATCGGGTTCGACGAGAGCACGCCACCCGATGGGTTGACCGGCAGCCGCCCGCCGAGCGCGGTCTCGCCCGCCTCGGTGAGCTTCCAGCCCTGCCCCTCGTCGGTGAACCCCAGGTTCTCCAGCCACATCGGCTCGAACCATGAGAACGGCACATAGATCTCGGCTGCGTCCACTTCGGACAGTGGGTCGGTGATCCCGGCGTCGCGCCACAACGCGGCCGCGGCGTCCCGGCCCGCCTGGGGGTTGACCTGATCGCGTCCGGCGAACGTGGTCGGTTCGGTGCGCATCGCGGTCGCGTGGATCCACGCCGCGCCACCGGGCACGGCGTCGCCCGACGCCTCGTCCCCGATCACCATCGCGCACGCGCCGTCCGAAGACGGGCAGGTCTCGTCGTAGCGGATCGGGTCCCACAGCATCTGCGACGCCCGCACCGACTCCACCGTGATGTCGGACTGCCGCAGATGCGCGTACGGATTCAGCGCGCCGTTGCGGCGGTCCTTGGCCGCGACGATCGCCCCGACGTGGTCGGGCGCGCCGGATCGCCGGATGTAGGACCGCACGTGCGGCGCGAAGTAGCCGCCTGCCCCGGCGCCCACCGGCATCTGGAACGGCGGCAGGATCGACAGGCCCCACATCGCGTTCGACTCGGACTGCTTCTCGAAGGCCACGGTCAGCACCCGCTTGTGCACACCCGCCTGCACCAGCGACGCCGCCACGAGCGCGGTCGAGCCGCCGACCGAACCCGCGGTGTGCACGCGCAGCAACGGCTTCCCGGTCGCGCCGAGCGCGTCGGCGAGGAACAGTTCGGGCATCATCACGCCCTCGAACAGGTCCGGCGCCTTGCCGAGGACGACCGCGTCGATGTCGTCCCAGCCGGTCCCCGCGTCGAGCATCGCGCGGTCGATGGCCTCCCGGAGCAGGCCGGGCATGGACACGTCGGTGCGTTTGGCCTTGTGGTGCGTCTGGCCGGTTCCCAATACGGCCGCGAGGTGCTTCACGAGAGGACCTCCAAGGTCGCGACCAGGTTCTGCTGGAGGACGGGGCCGCTGGTCGCGTGGGCGAGGGTCTTGCGCGCGCTGCCGTCGAGCACGCGGTTCGCCGCCTCGCCGATCCGCGCCAGCCCCGCCGAGAACATCGGATTGCCGGTCAGGACGCCGCCGGAGGGATTGATCCGCACCTGGTCGCCGAGGCCGAGTGCCTCACGCACGATCAACTCCTGATGGGTGAACGGTGCGTGCAGTTCGGCGACTTCGACGCCGTCGAGATCGAGCGCCCGCCCGGCGGCCGCCGTCGAAGGCGACTTGGTGAGGTCCCGGACCCCGAGCGCGGGGGAGTCGACCCGATGCTCGATCCCGGTGATCACCGCGGGGCTGTCGACGAGGTCCGCCGCCCGTTCCGCCGAGGCGAGCACGAGCACTGCGGCGCCGTCGGTGATGGGCGCGATGTCGTGGGCTCGTAACGGATCCGCGAAGTAGGGGGCGTCGAGAAGCTCCGCGACCTCGACCGTCCCGGAGATCTGCGCGGCGGGATTGCCGGCGGCGTCGGCGCGGCTGCGCGCGGCGACCTCGGCGAGATCCTTTTCCGACCACAGCCCGGATTCGAGCCCCAGCCGCGCCTGGATCCCGGCCACGCTCACCGAGTCGGGCCACAGCGGCGCGACGACGTAGGGATCCATCTGCAGGGCGAGCACCCGCCGCAACTGCCCGGCCGACGATTTGCCGAAGCCGTAGACCAGCGCGGTCTCCACCTCGCCCATCCGGATCTTCAGCCACGCCTCGTACAGCGCCCAGGCGGCGTCCATCTCGACGTGCGACTCGTGGATCGGCGGGAAGGCGCCGATCGCGTCGACCGCGGCGATGAACGAGAACGCGCGGCCGGCGAGGTAGTCCGAGGAACCCGAGCACCAGAATCCGATGTCCTCTTTGGACAGACTGGTGCGCTCGAAGACCTCGGCGAAGATCGGCACCAGCATCTCCACGCCGTTGGTGGTGCCCGGGGTGCTGCGGACGTTGGGGGCCTGCGCGAAGCCCACGACTGCTACATCTGGCACGGTGGTCCTCACAGATGGTGGGCGAAGGATTCGTACGGGGCGTCGGGTTCACCGGTCGGTTCGAAATGGCCGATGTTCTCCAGCGAGGTCCACCATTCGTCCCGCGGTTTCCACGCGGCCCGGACCCGCATGCCCATCCGGACGTCGGCGGCGTCGCAGCCGAGGACCAGGTGCAGGAACGCGATGTCCGCGCCGTCGAGCAGGATGTACGCGGCCACGTACGGCGGTTTGATCTTCTGGCCGAGGAACGGCACGTTCACGATGCAGAACGTGGTGACGATGCCGGTGTCGGGCAGTTCGACCTCGTCGATGGTCGGCACGCCGTCGGTCGGGCACGCGCCGCGCGGCGGGATGTAGACCTTCTCGCACGACGGGCAGCGCTGGCCGATCAGCTTCCCCTCCGCGAGCCCGCGCAGATACCGGCTTTCCTCGGGAGACGCGGAATGCTCGTAGCGCAGGTGGATCGGCGTGATCACCACGCTGACCGGCGCGCCTTCTTCGCGTTCCGCGACTGGAGGAGGTGCCTCGGTGGCTTCGGTGTCGGGCCCGTCGGCGGGGACGAAGTAGGCGATGTCCCGGATGTGCCCGACGGTCTCGTCCGCCCAGCGGATCCGCACGCGCTGTCCGGTGTGGACATTCGACGGCGTGCCGGCGTCGACGGCGTGCAGGATCGAGGTGTCGGCGCCGTCGAGCCGGATCAGCGCCCACGCGAACGGCCGCGACAACGGCTGGCCGTCGACGGGTTCGGCGATCCAGGACCAGGAGACGATCTCGCCCTCGGAGGCCACCGGAACGAACTCGGACAGGGCTTCGGCGGTCACGGGGTCGTACTCCAAGGGGGGCACGTGGACGCGGCCGTCGCTGCCCCGGACGCCTTCGACGCGGCGCTCGCGCAGGGCGTCGACGAACCGGCCGAGTACCGGGCCGACCGAACGCGTGTAGTCGAAGCCCACGTTGAGCGGGGCCGACAGCGGAAGTTCAGGTGCGCTCACATCCTGAGTGAAACATGTTCTCGATTTCTCGGCAAGATCGGCCATCTGGGCTTGGCTGACGGTTGCTCTTGAGTGGAACGCGTTCTAGATTCGCGGGTATGTCGACTGCCACCGGGACACTTGGGGTCTGGAACATCGCCGCACAGGAGCCGGAGCGGGTCGCGCTCGTCGATCCGGACGGCCGCTCGATCGGCTACGGGGACCTCGCCGCGAAAGCGAACGCGTACGCCCGGGGGCTGCAGGCCCTCGGGCTGGAGGCCGGGGACGTGGTCGTCGTCCTGCAGCCCAACGGCGACGAACTCGTGGCGGCCTACTTCGCCGCCATCCAATCCGGCCTGTACATCGTGGTGGTCAACTGGCATCTGGTCGGGCCGGAGGTCGCCTACATCCTGTCCGACAGCGGCGCCAAGGCCTTCCTCGCGCACGAACGGTTCGCCGACGTCGCGATCGCCGCCGCCGACGAGGCCGGGATCCCGGAACGCGGCCGGTTCGCCGTCGGCGACATCGACGGCTTCCGTCGGATCGAGGAGCTCGGCTCCGGCAATGGTGAGAGCTCGTGCGACGGACGTCCGGAAAGGCGCACGGCCGGCTCGCCGATGCTCTACACGTCGGGGACCACGGGGCGGCCCAAGGGTGTCCGGCGGCCGTTGACCGGCGCCGACCCCGACTCCGTGCCGGCCGCGTCGACGTGGTTCTTCGGGATCTTCGGGCTGGCGCCGCACGACGACCACGTGCATCTGTGCGGATCTCCGCTCTACCACACGGCCGTGCTCAATTTCGTCGCGATCTCCCTGCAGCTGGGCCATACCGCGGTGCTGATGGACCGCTGGGACGCCGAGGACATGCTGCGGCTGATCGAGCGGCACCGCGTCACGCACAGCCACATGGTCCCGACGCAGTTCCGCCGCCTGCTCGCCCTGCCGGACGACGTCCGCGCGGCCTACGACCTGAGTTCGCTGCGCGTGATGATCCACGGCGCCGCCCCGTGTCCGCTGGAGGTCAAACGCCGGATGCTCGACTGGTGGGGCCCGGTCGTCACCGAGTACTACGCGGCCACCGAAGGCGGCGGCACGGCGATCTCGGGCGAGGAATGGCTGAAGAAACCGGGTTCGGTCGGGCTGCCGTGGCCGGGTTCGACGATCAAGATCCTCGACGACGAGGGCACGGAACTGCCCGCCGGCGAGACCGGCACGGTGTACATGAAGATGGGCGACTCGAAGTTCGAGTACCACAAGGACCGGGCGAAGACGGACAAGGCGCGGGTCGGGGACCTGTTCACCCTCGGCGACGTCGGCCATCTCGACGAGGACGGCTACCTCTTCCTGCACGACCGCAAGGCGGATCTGATCATCTCGGGCGGGGTCAACATCTACCCGGCGGAGATCGAGGGCGAACTGGTGATGCATCCGAAGATCGCCGACGTCGCCGTGTTCGGCGTCCCGCACGAGGACTGGGGCGAGGCGATCAAGGCCGTCGTCGAGCCCGCGGACGGTGTCGAGCCCTCCGAGGAGCTGACCGCGGAGATCCTCGAGTACGCGGCGTCGCGGCTGGCGAAGTTCAAGCTCCCGCGTTCGGTCGACTACTTGCCCGAACTCCCGCGCGACCCGAACGGGAAGCTCTACAAGCGCAAGCTCCGCGACCCGTACTGGGAAGGCCACCGCGCCCCCTGACGCAATTAGTCCTCTGGATGCGGTAGTTCACCGGCGAACTACCGCATCCAGAGGACGAAACGCGGGGGGTCAGCGGCCTCGGAAGACGGGCTTGCGCTTCTCGGCGAAGGCGCGGGGGCCTTCCTTCGCGTCTTCGCTCGCGAAGACCTCGATGCCGTACTGGGCGTCGAGCTTGAAGGCCTCTTCCTCGTGCATGCCCTCGGTGTCGCGCATCGTCTTGAGGATCGCGCGGACGGCCAACGGGCCGTTCGCGGAGATGAGACTTGCGAGTTCGAGCGCTTTGTCCAGTGCCTTGCCGTCCGGGACGACATGGCCGATCAGGCCGATCTCCAGCGCCTCGGCCGCGGTGATGTGCCGTCCGGTCAGCAGGAGATCCGCCGCGACGGTGTACGGGATCTGGCGGGGGAGCCGCACGGCCGAACCACCCATCGGGAACAGGCTCCACCGCGCCTCGGATACGCCGAACTTCGCGCTCTCGCCCGCGACGCGGATGTCGGTGCCTTGGAGGATCTCCGTCCCGCCCGCGATCGCGGGGCCTTCGACGGCCGCGATCAACGGCTTCGTCAGCCGCCGTCCCTTCAGCAGGCCCTCGATCTTGCTGGGGTCGAAAGTGCCCTTCTCGAACGAGTCCGACGGCGAATTCTTCGACATCGACTTCAGGTCCGCGCCCGCGCAGAACGCGCCACCCGCGCCGGTGAGCACGCAGCACCGGACGTCCTCGTCCTCGTCGACCCGGTTCCACGCCTCGACCATGATCCCGAGCATCTCGCCGCTGAGCGCGTTGCGGGCCTCCGGTCGGTTCATCGTGACGACGAGGGTGTGTCCGATCTTTTCCACCAGCGCGTGCGGTTCGCCCACTTGAACCTCCCGTAGAGCGGCCATTGCCCAGAACAATAACATGTTCTACTTTGAGGAAGTGGCACTCAACATCGCGGATCTACTCGAGCACGCCGTCGACGCCGTGCCGGAGCGCATCGCGGTCGTCTGCGGCGATCGGCGGGTCACCTTCGCCGAACTGGAAGAGCGCGCCAACCGGCTGGCGCACCACCTCGCCGCACACGGCGTGGGACCCGGATCCCACATCGGTGTCTATTCCCGGAACTCGATCGAGGCCCTGGAATCGATGATCGCCGCGTACAAGCTGCGCGCGATCGCGGTCAACGTCAACTACCGCTACGTCCACGGCGAACTGCGGTACCTGTTCGACAACGCCGACCTCGTGGCGCTGGTCCACGAACGCGGCTACTCGGACAAGGTGGCCGCCGTCCTGCCGGAAACCCCGAAACTGAAACACGTTGTCGTTGTCGACGACGGAAGCGACGGCGACTATTCGTCCTACGGCGGCGTGGACTACGAAGCCGCGCTCGCCGAAGGCTCGCCCGAGCGCGACTTCGCCGAACGCAGCGCCGACGACATCTACATCCTCTACACCGGCGGCACCACCGGCTATCCCAAGGGCGTCCTGTGGCGCCACGAGGACATCTGGCGCGCGCTCGGCGGCGGAATCAACTTCGTCACCGGCGAGTACGTCCCGGACGAGTGGACACTCGCCGAACAGGGCAAGTCGGGCAGCCTGGTCCGGCTCCCGGCCGCGCCGCTGATCCACGGCGCCGCGCAGTGGGCCGCGTTCGGCGCGCTGTTCACCGGCAGCCCGGTCGTGTTCGTCCCGCGGTTCGACGCGCACGAGGTCTGGAAAGCCGTGCAGGACAACAAGGTCCAGGTGCTCACCATCGTCGGCGACGCGATGGCGCGGCCGCTGATCGACGCCTATCGCGAGGGCGACTACGACGCGTCGTCGATCGTGGCGGTGTCGAGTCACGCCGCCCTGTTCTCCCAGTCGGTGAAGCAGGAATTCCTGTCGCTGCTCCCGAACGTGGTGATCACCGACGCGATCGGCTCGTCCGAAAGCGGGTTCACCGGCATCGGCATGGTCAGCAAGGACAGCGATCATTCCGCCGGTCCGAGGGTCAACTTCGGCAAGGACGCGATCCTGGTGGACGACGACGGCGCGCTCGTCGAGCCGAAACCGGGCGCGATCGGCCTGATCGCGCGGCGCGGGCACGTCCCGCTCGGGTACTACAAGGATCCCGCGAAGACCGAGAAGATCTTCGTTGAGATCGACGGCAAGCGGTACGTCGTGCCGGGTGACTACGCGCGCTACGAGGAAGACCTCACGGTGACCCTGCTGGGCCGGGGGTCGCAGTGCGTGAACACCGGCGGCGAGAAGGTGTACCCGGAAGAGGTCGAGGGTGCGCTCAAATCGCATCCGGACGTCTTCGACGCGCTCGTCATCGGCATCCCCGACGACCGGCTCGGCCAGCGGGTGGCCGCGGTGATCCAGCCGCGCTCCGGCAAGGAACTCGACGTCGCCGCGCTCGAAGCGCACGTACGGACCGAGATCGCCGGGTACAAGGTGCCGCGCAGTCTCTGGCTCGCGGAGGAGATCGGGCGCTCACCCAGCGGGAAGCCGGACTATCCCTGGGCCCAGCGCTACGCCGCCGAGCACGAACCCATCACCATCCAACCGGCGTAAGGAGTTTCATGCGGACGTCTCTGTGCGACCGGCTCGGGATCGACCTGCCGATCGTCGGGTTCACCCCGTCCGAGCACGTGGCCGCGGCGATCAGCCGGGCGGGCGGGCTCGGCGTGCTGGGCTGCGTGCGGTTCAACGACGCGGCCGAGCTCGACGCCGTCCTGTCCTGGATGGACGAGAACACCGGCGGGAAGCCGTACGGCGTCGACATCGTGATGCCGGCGAAGATCCCGGCCGAAGGGACGTCGATCGATCTCGCGAAGCACATCCCGCAGGAGCATCGCGACTTCGTGGAGCGGACGCTGCGCGACCTCGCGGTGCCGCCGCTGCCGGACGACACCGACGAACGCGCGGGCGTGCTGGGCTGGCTGCATTCGGTCGCCCGGTCCCATGTCGAGGTCGCGCTGAAACACCCCATCCGGCTGATCGCCAACGCCCTGGGATCACCGCCGGTGGACGTCATCGAGCAGTGTCACGCGAAAGGCGTGCCGGTCGCGGCGCTGGCGGGCAAGGCCGAACACGCCGTCCGGCACGTCGACAACGGCGTCGACATCGTTGTGGCACAAGGGTATGAGGCCGGCGGGCACACCGGCGAGATCGCGTCGATGGTCCTGCTGCCCGAGGTGGTGGACGCCGTCGGCGACCGCGTCCCGGTGCTCGCCGCGGGCGGGATCGGCTCGGGCCGGCAGGTCGCGGCCGCGCTCGCGCTGGGCGCTTCCGGGGTCTGGATGGGCTCCTTCTGGCTCGCCACCGAGGAATACCTCCAGACGATGGGGGAGTCCGAGGCGATGCAACGGGCGCTGGTCGCGGCGGGATCGTCCGACACCGTCCGCACGCGGATCTACACCGGCAAACCGGCGCGGCTGCTCAAGACGCGGTGGACCGAGGCGTGGGCCGCGCCCGGCGCGCCCGAGCCCCTGCCGATGCCGTTGCAGAACCTGTTGGTCTCCCACGCGCACAACCGGATCCACCACGCGGCGGATCCGAGCGTGGTCTCGATGCCGGTGGGGCAGATCGTCGGGCGGATGGACCGGGTGCGCCCGGTCGCCGACGTGATCGCGGAACTCGTGTCGGGCTACGAAGAGACACTGTCGCGTTTGGACAAGACCCGCTGACGCGTGTCAGGTGAGCTGAAGGGGACTTGGCCCGCGTGCGATGTGGGGAAAGTCCCCTTCGCTTCGACTCCGCCGGTTGGCGGTTCCCGGGAGGGTTGACACCTTCCAGCACCTTCGCAGATGAGCTGAAGGGGCCTTTCATCGCGTGCGATGCACGAAGGTCCCTTTCACCACAAGGTTGTGGTGAAAGGGACCTTCATGGCATGCCGTGCGGTGGGACTAGAGACCGGCGGCCGCGTTCTTGATCGCGGTCGCGAAGGTGCTCACCTCGGTGTAGACGCCGGGAGCGTGCGCCCGCGCGCAGCCTTCGCCCCAGCTGGTGATGCCGACCTGGATCCAGGCACCGGCGCTGTCGCGACGGAACATCGGGCCGCCCGAGTCACCCTGGCAGGTGTCGACGCCGCCGGAGGTGACGTTGCCCGCGCAGATCTCGGCGCTGTCGATCAGATCGGCGTAGCTGCCGCCCTGCGCCTTGCAGGTCGAGTCGGAGACGAACGGGACGTTGGCCTTGAGCAGGTACCGCTGCTGCGCGCCACCCTCGGTCGCGGCACCCCAGCCGGCGACGGTGAAGGTGCCGCTGTTGTAGGCGGTCGTGGTGGCGATCGGCAGCGTCGGGATGCCGCTGACCGGGCTGGCGAGCTTGATCAGGGCCCAGTCACCGCCGGTGGAGGTGGGGTAGGTCGGCGACCGGTACACGTAGGTCGACTTGACCTTCTTGGCCGCCGTGCTCTGCAGGTCCACCACGCCGAGGGTCGCGGTGATACCCGTGTTGGCCCCCGTCCGCGACACGCAGTGCGCGGCCGTCAGCACGATCTGCGGGGTGTAGAGCGCACCACCGCAGCCCATGGAAAGCCTGACCATCCAAGGAAATTCGCCCTGAGCGGCCCGGGTGCCACCGACCACGTCGGTGGACGGGGGCTCGGCGGCCGCGGCTTGCGGAGCCGTGGCGAGACCCGCCAGGGTTCCGGCCGCCGCGACGGCGATCAGGGTCTTTTTGAGCAGGCTGAACCGACGCTTGATGTCCAAGGGTTCATTCCTTCCGGCTGTCCACAGTGGAGGCAGGGAGACTGACTGCGGCCAATTGACTACAGCAGGTGGGCATACACCGGGACAACCGACTTTCTTCGGATCTTTCGGCCGATGGTGGTGATTAACGGACGTCCGGGCCTGATCGCCGACGAATGGCGTGGGCCGGAGTGCCCAACGCCCTTACTCCCGGAGCGGGAGCCGCCGGAACCGCCGGAAGGCTGAACGCCCGCCGAGGGTGCCCTTTCGGCCACGAGTGTGAGCGTGGCATGAACACTTCGTTCGGGTCAGTACAGGCATGGGGAATCGGGCCTAGGATCTGGATCGTGAAAGCGCGTTCGCCTAGACTGCATCCCCCCGCCGACGGCCCGGTCCGGGACGGAATTCCCGAGCACGGCCGCATTCCCCGCTATTACGCGGTCAAAGTCGATCTGCTCGACGTGATCTCCGAATTAGGCCAAGGGGCGGTACTTCCCACCGAAAGGGAACTGTCCGAACGATTCGAGGTTTCCCGTGCGACGGTCCGCCAGGCCGTCGGTGAACTCGTGCTGGAAGGGCGGCTGAGCAGGCGGCAGGGGAGCGGCACGTACGTCGCGGGCCCCAAGCTCGTCCAGCCGCTCGCCTTGGTGAGTTACACCGAAGGACTCAGGAGGCAGGGCATTCAGCCCGGCCGTAATTTGATCTCTTTGGAACGCCGCGAGGCCGGGCCGTCACTGGCTTCGGAACTGGAAATCGATCCCGAAGACGACGTCATCCACATCGAACGGGTGCTGCTCGCCGACGACGAGCGGGTCGGGCTGGAATCGACCTATCTCACCGCCGCGCGATTCCCGACGCTGATGGATGTGTTCGATCCCACACAGTCGCTCTACGCCTGTTTGCGGGAACGGCTGGGGGTGGTCTTCGACGGCGCCGAGGAGCGGGTCGAGACCGTGCTCGCCACCCCGCGGGAGGCGCTGCTGATCGGGACGAACCCGGCGCTGCCGATGCTGCTGATGCACCGGACCTCGTGGGGGACCGACGGGGTCCCGTTCGAACGTGTCCGTTCGCTGTTCCGCGGCGACCGGCTCTCCTTCGAGACCCGACTGGGCCGCGTGGAGTAGCCACCTGCCGCATTCAGTCCTCTGACCGCGATATTTGCGGATTCAACGACCGCATCCAGAGGACGAAACGCGGGGCAATGTAACGCTAAGATAACAGGTCTGATCCACATTTCGGAGGCACTTCACCTGGGGTTAGGACGGGGGTCACGGAGCGTTGGTGCGCGCAGGCGAGCGTCTGCGGTGTGCGAATCCTCATCATCGGCGGCGGAGTGCTCGGCACCCAGCACGCCTGGCAGGCCGTCGAACGCGGCCACGACGTCGTCCAGATCGAACGGGAACCCGAGGCCAGGGGCGCGTCCGTGCGCAACTTCGGCCTGGTCTGGGTCGGCGGCCGCGCCAGTGGGCCCGAACTGGAGACGGCCGCCAGGGCGCGGGTGCTGTGGGAGCGCATCGGGGAACGCGTCGAAGGGATCGGCTTCCGGCCGAACGGCTCGCTCACCGTCGTCCGCACCGAGGCCGAACTCGCCGTCGCGCGGGCGGCCGCCGGCGCAGGCGAAGACCGTGGCTTCAAGCTGCTCGACGCCGCCGAGACCCGCGAGCTGAACCCGGCCCTGCGCGGTGAATTCCTCGGCGCGCTCTGGTGCGACCGCGACGCCGCCGTCGAACCGCGCGTCGCCCAGCCCGCCCTGCGCGCCGAACTCGCGAAGTCCGGCCGCTACACCTGGGTGCCCGGCCGCGAGATCCGCGACCTGACCGATCGCGGCGTCGTCGACGACACGGGTGAGACCCACGAGGGCGACGTCGTGGTGCTGTGCACCGGCGCGTGGACCGGCGGCCTGGTCAAGGAGCTCGCCGGGACGACGCCGGTCCGCCGCGTGCGGCTGCAGATGGCCCAGACCGAGCCGCTCGGGGAAACCCTCACCACCACGGTCGCCGACGCGGACAGCTTCCGCTACTACCCGGCGTACCGCGGTGAGGCGCTCGACGGCCTCAACGCGGGCCAGCCGCAGGGCGAGATCGCCGCGGCCGCCAAGATGCAGCTGCTCATGGTCCAGCGCCTCGACGGCTCGCTGACCATCGGCGACACCCACGAGTACGACGAGCCGTTCTCCTTCGACACCACCGAAGCCCCGTACGACCACCTCGCCGAGGTCGCCGGGGCGCTGCTCGGACGGCCACTGCCGCGGATCACCCGCCGCTGGGCCGGGGTCTACGCCCAGACCACCGACACCACCCGGATCGTGCACCGTGCCCGCGTCGCGGACAACGCGTGGCTCGTCACCGGACCGGGCGGCCGGGGGATGACCTGTTCCCCCGCCATCGCCGAAGACACCGCAGAGGAGCTGTCCTGGTGAACACCGAACTCGTCGTCCTGGACATGGCGGGCACCACCGTCGCCGACGACGGCCTGGTGATCCGCGCCTTCACCGCCGCGATCGCCGCCGCCGGAGTGTCCGAAGAGGACAGCCGCTTCCCCGGCATGCTCGACTACGTCGTCGAAACGATGGGGCAGTCCAAGATCGTCGTCTTCCGCGCCCTGCTCGACGGGGACGAAGCACTCGCCCAGCGCGCGAACACCGCCTTCCAGGACGCCTACGGGAAACTCGTCGCCGACGGCCACTGCGAGCCGATCCCCGGCGCCGAGCAGACGATCCAGGAACTGCGCGCCCACGGCGTGAAGGTCGCGCTCACGACCGGCTTCGCCCCGGGCACGCAGAAGGCGATCCTCGACGCGCTGGGCTGGCACGGCCTCGCCGACGCCGTACTGGCACCGGGCGACGGGGTGCGCGGCCGCCCGTTCCCCGACCTCGTCCTCGCCGCCGCGCTGCGGCTCGAAGTCACCGACGTCCGCCGCGTCGCCGTCGCCGGTGACACCCCTTCCGACGTCCAGACCGGGCTGCGGTCCGGTGCCTCGATCGTCGCCGGCGTGCTCACCGGATCGGCGAAGAAGCCGGAACTCGAAGCCGCCGGCGCCACCCACGTCCTCGAATCCGTCCGCGACCTCCCCGCCCTGCTGTCCTAAAAGGAGCTTTGACGACATGAAGAAACTCGCGGCCACCGCCCTCGCCGCCCTGCTCGCCCTCACCCTGGGCGCCTGCGGCGGAACCGCCGGTGGCGCGTCCGGCGACCAGACCGTCACGCTGTACACAGTGGACGGTCTCGAGGACTGGTACGCCCAGCGCATCGAGGAGTTCAAGGCCAAGACCGGGATCACCGTCCAGGCGGTGACCGCCGGCTCCGGCGAGGTCGCCTCGCGGGTGGAGAAGGAGAAGGCCAACACCCAGGCCGACATCCTGGTCACGCTGCCGCCGTTCATCCAGCGGGCCGCGTCGCAGGGCCTGCTGGCCGCCTCGGCACCCGCCGGGATCGACCAGGTGCCCGCCGGGCAGAAGGACGGCCAGGGCCGCTACTTCGCTCTCATGAACAACTACCTCAGTTTCATCCGCAACCCGCAGGTCTCGCCCAAGACCTGGGACGACCTGCTGTCGCCGTCGCTCAAGGGCAAGCTCCAGTACTCGACCCCCGGTGAGGCGGGCGACGGCACCGCGGTCCTGCTGCAGCTCCAGCACGTCCTCGGTGAGCAGGGCGCGCTCGACTACCTCAAGAAGCTCGAAGCCAACAACGTCGGCCCGTCGTCCTCCACCGGCAAGCTCCAGCCGAAGGTGGCCAAGGCCGAGATCCTGGTGGCCAACGGCGACGTCCAGATGAACCTCGCCGCGATCGAGAAGAGCGGCGGTTTCGAGGTCTTCTTCCCGGCCGACGCGCAGGGCAAGCGCTCCACCTTCGCCCTCCCGTACTACGCGGGCCTGGTGAACAACGCGCCGCACGCCGAGAACGCCAAGAAGTTCCTGGACTTCCTGCTCTCGCCCGAGGTGCAGGGCAAGGCCGTCGACGCCTTCGGTGCCCCGTCGAGGACCGACGTCACGCCGTCCGGCCCGCGCGCGGACAAGGTGAAGGCGGCCCTCGCCGGAGTCGAGATCTGGCAGCCGGACTGGGACGCCGTCCTCGCGAAGCTCGACGCCGACCTCGCCGCGTACAAGAAGGCCGTGGGCCGATGACCCCGGCGGTCGAATTCCGCGGCGTGTCCGTCCGCTTCGGCCGGACGACCGCCCTCTCGCCACTGGACCTCACCGTGGCGAGAGGGGAGACGCTGGCGATGCTCGGACCGTCGGGCTCCGGCAAGTCGACGGCACTGAAGGCGCTCGCGGGCTTCGTCGTGCCGAGCACCGGCCGCGTCCTGCTCGACGGCGAGGACGTCACCGAGCTGCCGCCGCACCGGCGCGGCCTCGGCGTGGTCGTGCAGAGCTACGCGCTGTTCCCGCACATGCGGGTCGAGGCCAACGTCGCTTTCGGCCTCAAGGCACGGAAAACACCCCGTGCCGAGACGGCGGGCCGGGTCGCCGCGGCGCTGGAACTGGTCGGGATGGGCAAGTACGCCCGGCGCTACCCGCGTGAGCTTTCGGGCGGACAGCAGCAGCGTGTCGCCCTCGCGCGGGCCTTGGCGATCCGCCCGAGGGTGCTGCTGCTCGACGAACCACTGTCCGCTTTGGACGCCGCCCTGCGCGAGGACATGGTCGCGGAACTGCTGCGGCTGCGGGCCGAACTGCCCGACACCACGCTGATCTACGTCACCCACGACCAGGGCGAGGCGCTGGCCCTGGCCGACCGGATCGCCGTCATGCGCGACTCGAAGCTCGTCGAACTCGGGCCCAGCCGCGAGCTCTACCAGCGGCCGTCGACGGAGTTCACCGCGAGCTTCCTCGGCGCGTCCAACCTCATCCCGGTCGAGCTGATCCAGGCCGACGGCACCAGGGTCCGCCTCGGCGATCGCGAACTGGCGGCCGACCCGTCCGGGACCTTCCGGGCGGGCCAGCCCGTCGCGCTCGGCGTCCGGCCGCACCGGGTCGGGATCACCGCGGCGGACACCCCCGGCGCGCTGCCGGCGGTCCTGCGCGGTGTCCAGTGGCGGGGCACGGGTTTCCGGCTCGACCTCGAACTCGCGCACGACGGCAACGAGGTCCGGGCCGAGGTTCCGGACATCGACGGCCTCCCGGACGTGGGGCAGCGCGTCGGAGTGTCCATTCCGGACGGTTGCCCGCTGGTGGGCGTCGGATGACCGGCCTCGCGCTCGCCACCACGGCGGCGGCACCGGCGCGGCGGCAGGAGAAACGACCCAGTCGCGGCTGGCTCCTTCTGCCGCCGGTGCTCGGCCTGCTCGGCTTCTTCGGCTACCCGCTGGTGCTGGTCGTCCTGCAGTCGCTGGAATCGAAGACCGGCGAGTTCGGCTTGTCGGTCTGGCTGGACGTCCTGGGCTCGGCGGAATTCCGGGACGCCGCCTGGAAGACCGTCGCGCTCGCGCTCGGCGCCACCGCGGGCTGCGTGGTGCTGGGGACGTTCCTCGCGCTGGTGATCGCGTTCGTGCCGTTTCCCGGCGCGCGGACGCTCTCGCGGCTGGTGGACACCGTGCTCGCGTTCCCGTCGTTCCTCATCGCGCTCGCGTTCACCTTCATCTACGGCGGCGCGGGAATCCTGGGCGCGGGTGGGTTCCTGTACTCGCCGTTCGGGATCCTGCTGGCGGAGATCACCTTCTACACGCCGTTCGTGATGCGGCCCGCGCTCGCCGCGTTCGGCCAGGTCTCCTCGGCGCAGATGGAGGTCGCGGCCAGCCTCGGCGCGAAACCCGGTCGCGTGCTGCGCCAGGTGATCCTGCCGGAGGCCTTGCCGTCACTGGCATCCGGTGCCTGCCTGACCATGCTGCTGGCGATGAACGAGTTCGGCATCGTGCTGTTCCTCGGCGCCAAGGACGTCACGACGCTGCCGATGCTGGTGTACGGCAAGGGGATCGTCACCTTCGACTTCCCGCAGGCCTGTGTCATCGCGGTGGTCAACGTCCTGTTCTCCCTGGCCCTGTACGGAACCTACCGGCGACTGACGAAGGGAGGCCGCCGTGCTGCTGTGGACCAGGCGTAGCCGCGTCCTGCTGTGGGTGGTGTTCGCGGTGCTGTTCACCGCGATCGTGCTGGCGCCGCTGCTGATGATCGTGCTGGCGTCGGTCGCCGGGAACTGGACCGGGTTGCTGCCGGGCGCGCTCACCGGCTCGCATTTCGCGCAGGCGCTGTCCGGGGAGACGTTCGCGAGTCTCTCGGTGAGCATCCAGACCGGCGTCATCGCGTCGCTGGTGTCGGTGCTGCTCGGCACGTGGGCCGCGCTCGCGTCGCCGTCGGCGCCGCCGAAGCTGCGGAAGGCCGTCGACACCCTGTTCCACCTGCCGATCGCGGTACCGTCGGTGGTGCTGGGGCTGGCGCTGCTCGTCGCGTTCAGCCGTCCACCGCTCGCCTTCAACGGCACGCGCTGGATCGTGCTGCTGGGGCACGTGATGATCCTGCTGCCGTTCTCCTACAGCACGGTCTCGGCCGCGATCGCGCGGATGGATCCGCTGCTGGCACAGGCCGCGGCGAGCCTCGGCGCGTCGCCGGTCCGCGTGCTGCTGCGCGTGCGGCTGCCGGTGCTGCTGCCGTCGATCTCGGCGTCGGCGAGCCTCGCGCTGGCGATGTCGATGGGCGAACTGGGCGCGACGATGATGCTGTACCCGCCGGACTGGCGAACGCTGCCCGCGAGCATTTTCGCGCTCACCGACCGGGGACAAGTGTTCCTCGCGTCGGCGAGCACGGTGCTGCTGCTGGCCGTCACCCTCGCCGGGGTGGTGCTGCTCGGGCTGGTCCGGGGACGCGCTGCCCAGCGGTGATGCAACCGCGCGCGAGGTTCGTTCCGTCCTGAAACCATGATGAACGCAGCGAAGACGCTGGGTGCGGTGATCGTGCTCGCCGCGACGACGGCGGCCTGCGGCGCGGGAGGCCCTGGAGCGCCGGCGAACACGAGCACCCCTCCGGTCGTCACCACCCCTTCGGATCTGCCCACCTCGCTCCCGGCGAGCCCGCCGGTCGCGAAACCGCCCATGTCACGGCCGACCGTCGGCCCGCCGCCCTCGGACAGGATGCTGCCGCCGTCCCAGGTCGAGACCCAGCTGCCCGCGCAGGTCAGCGCCGAGAACGGCGGCCTGAACGTGCACCTCGAACTGAGCGGCTGCGACGAGGCGAGGGCGAACCTCGCCGAAGAGAACGCGCAGCGGGTCGTGGTCCACGTGACCATCGACCACGGGAAGCCGGGGCAGATGTGCCCGCAGGTGATCCGCTACGTCGTCCTGCCGGTGAAACTCGCCGAGCCGCTCGGGACCCGGACCGTCGTCCTTTGATCGGGCCGGGGATGCAACCCGATGGCGGCTTCGTTCCGTCCCAGTCACATGAGGTACTTAACGAATGTCATCGGCCTTGGCCTGATCGTCGTTGCGGTATCCGCCTGCGGGGCGCAGAACCAGGCGGCGGAACCCGCGGCCGGACCCGGGAGCGGCACCCTGAGTACCGTGCCGCCGTCCCCGACCGCACCGCCTTCGTCGTCGGCCCCCGCCCCGAGCAGCAAGCCGGGAAGCCAGCCGGGCGTTCCCGGTGCGCCGCGCCAGGAGGTTCCGGAAGGCAGCACCAAGCTGCCGGACAAACAGCTCGACGCGTCGGCACTGCCCGCGGACTACCCGCGTGAGGTGTACACCAGCAACGGCGGGACGATCCTGAACATCCGCGGCCAGGAAGGCGGCTGCGGGCACGCGACGGCGGAGGCCGCGCAGCAGGACGGGACCAGGGTCACCGTCAACCTGACCGAACTCAAGGGCCAGACCGGCCAGATGTGCACGATGGACATCCGGCATCCGGTGATCTCGGTGGCGCTTTCGGCGCCGCTGGGGGAGCGGACCGTGGTCCTGAAGCAGATGCGATAACGCTCAGGGGAGTCATCCCCGCGATGTCATGAAAGGGTCGTTCAGGACGAAAAACGTCCTGAACGACCCTTTCATGACACTGGGCCGGGCTGTCAGCGGAAGCTGATCTGCAGCACCGGTTCCGACGTGGCCTCGAAGAAGTCGTTGCCCTTGTCGTCGATCACGATGAACGCCGGGAAGTCCTCGACCTCGATCTTCCAGACCGCTTCCATCCCCAGCTCGGCGTACTCGAGCACGTCGACCTTCTTGATGCAGTCCTGCGCCAGCCGCGCGGCCGGGCCGCCGATCGAGCCGAGGTAGAACCCGCCGTGCTCGTTGCACGCGGCGGTCACCTTCTTGGACCGGTTGCCCTTCGCCAGCATCACCAGCGAACCGCCCGCGGCCTGGAATTGCTCGACGTAGGAGTCCATGCGGCCCGCGGTGGTCGGCCCGAACGAACCCGACGCGTAGCCCTCGGGCGTCTTCGCCGGGCCCGCGTAGTACACGGGGTGGTCGCGAAGGTACTGAGGCATCTCTTCACCCGCGTCGAGCCGCTCGGCGATCTTCGCGTGCGCGATGTCGCGGGCGACGACGAGCGGGCCGGTCAGCGACAGGCGGGTCTTCACCGGCAGCTGCGAGAGCTGGGCGCGGATCTCGGCCATCGGCCGGTTCAGGTCGACGGTCACCACCTCGTCGGACAGGTCGTCCTCGGTGACGTCCGGCAGGAACTGCGCCGGGTCGCGCTCGAGCTGCTCCAGGAACACGCCGTCGGCGGTGATCTTCGCCTTCGCCTGGCGGTCGGCCGAGCACGACACGGCGACGCCGACCGGGCAGGACGCGCCGTGGCGCGGCAGGCGGATCACGCGGACGTCGTGGCAGAAGTACTTGCCGCCGAACTGCGCGCCGATGCCGAACTGGCGCGTCATCTCCAGCACCTGCTGCTCGAGGTCGACGTCGCGGAAACCGTGGCCCAGCTCGGAACCCTCGGTGGGCAGGTCGTCGAGATAGCGGGCCGAGGCCAGCTTCGCGACCTTCAGGTTGAACTCCGCCGACGTGCCGCCGACGACGATCGCGAGGTGGTACGGCGGGCAGGCCGCGGTGCCGAGGCTGCGCAGCTTCTCGTCGAGGAACTTCGCGAGCCGCTTCGGGTTCAGGACGGCTTTCGTTTCCTGATAGAGGAACGTCTTGTTCGCGCTGCCGCCGCCCTTGGCCATGAACAGGAATTCATAGCTCGGGTCGCCCTGGCCGTCTTTGTGATAGAGCTCGATCTGTGCGGGCAAGTTGGTGCCCGTATTGCGCTCATCCCAGAAATTCACCGGCGCCATCTGCGAATAGCGCAGATTCAACTCCTGATAGGCGTCGAAAATACCGCGCGAGAGCGCGCGCTCGTCGTCGCCGCCGGTGAGCACGCCCTCGCCGCGTTTGCCGATCACGATCGCGGTGCCGGTGTCCTGGCACATCGGGAGGACGCCGCCGGCGGAGATCGCCGCGTTGCGCAGCAGGTCCATCGCGACGAACCGGTCGTTGCCGCTGGCCTCGGGGTCGTCGACGATCGCGCGCAGCTGCGCCAGGTGTGACGAGCGCAACAGGTGCTGAATGTCGGTGATCGCGGTCTTGGCGAGCTTGGTCAGCGCCTCGGGCTCGACCTTGAGGAACTTCCGGCCCGCGGCTTCGACGACCTCGACACCTTCGGTGCCGATCAGCCGGTACTCGGTGCGGGTGTCCTTGGCGAGGGGAAGGACTTCGGTGTACTGGAACGTGGTGGGCGCCACTGCGCGGGCTCCTTTGCCGGCATCGGGAACCCGCTCACGGTACTAGGCGGGCCCGACGTGACCGGCGCCACGTCCGGAGCGAAGGCGTGGGAATGCAATTCGCACTCCGCATTTTGTCGCCGCGCCCCACAAATGGTTCGGGAGGCCGGGCCCACCCCGACGGACCCGACCTCCCGGGGAAAGCGATCCGGGCGCGAACACCCGACCGCGAAGACTTTTTACCTGCTCGACGGTCTCGTGACGCAGGTCATAAGTCAACGCTGCCGAACGGGTGTTGCTTTTTCCGCGCCGAAAGGCTCGGCGCCTGAGGGAACCCGCGACCGCGATCGACGTCGGCAGGGCGCTGCCCGGTCATCCATCCCACGATGGGGAAGAGGGCGCCCTGCCACCGCGATAGCGGGGCCTTCGGCCGTGGCGGGTTCGCGTGTCGTCACTTTGACAAGTACGCCTTCAGCTACGCCGACAGGTCGAGCAGCACTACGAAGCGTAGGCGCGCAGGCGGTCCGCCCGCTCACCCTGACGCAGCTTCGACATGACCTCTCGCTCGATCTGCCGAACGCGCTCACGGGAGAGCCCGAAGTGCTTGCCGATCTGGTCGAGCGTGCGCGGCTGGCCGTCGTCGAGGCCGTAGCGCAGGCGGATCACCTGGGACTCGCGGTCGTCCAGCGTCGCGAGCACGCGGCGCAGGTCGTCCTGGAGCAGACCGGAGATCACGGCGCTCTCGGCGTCGGTCGCCTCGGAATCCTCGATGAAGTCACCGAGCGGGGCGTCCTCCTCGGTGCCGACCGGCATGTCGAGGCTCACCGGGTCACGCGAGTGGTCGAGCAGGTCGGAGATCTTGTGCGCCGGGATACCCGATTCGGCGGCCAGCTCCTCGTGGGTGGCGTCCCGGCCGAGCTGCTGGTGCAGGTCGCGCTTGATGCGCGCCAGCTTGTTCACCTGTTCCACCAGGTGGACCGGCAGCCGGATGGTGCGTCCCTGGTCGGCCATCCCCCTGGTGATGGCCTGGCGGATCCACCAGGTGGCGTACGTCGAGAACTTGAACCCCTTGGAGTAGTCGAACTTCTCCACCGCGCGGATCAGACCCAGGTTCCCCTCCTGGATCAGGTCGAGCAGCGGCATCCCCCGGCCGGTGTACCGCTTCGCGAGCGAGACCACGAGGCGGAGGTTGGCCTCCAGCAGGTGGTTCTTCGCGCTGTGGCCGTCGCGCACGAGGGCGGACATCTCCGAACGCCGCTTCGGCGTGAGGCCCTCGGCGGTGTCCAGCATGTGCTGGGCGAACACGCCGGCTTCGATGCGCTTGGCCAGCTCGACCTCGTCGGCGGCGGACAGCAGTGCCGTTTTGCCGATTCCGTTGAGGTACACGCGAACGAGGTCCGCGGCCGGGCTCTGGGCGTCGAGGTCGGCGTCGGTGAGCGCCCCCGTGCTCACCGGCTCCTGGGTGGATTGCGCCGGGATACGGCGCTCGCGAATCCCGCGCGCTTCGCGTTCGAGAGTCTGGACTGACATTCTGCCTCCCCGGTCACGGGCTGAACGTGCTGCGATGTGTCCGCCGGATCCGCCTCGGCGTAGCAGGCCCTGTGGAAAACCCGCTACTCCTCGTCGGCCCAGCTTGGCTGGACACTTGGCTCAACGCCGGGAGGTCCGAAAACGTTCCCGGCCGCTACAGAGGAGACGGGCGGCTGACCTGGGGCGTTGCTCGACCAACCCTGAGCTTTTCCTGAGAATGCCCGCGCCCGGGAGAAAGAAACGTGGTCTAGACCTCTATGAGGAGGGTGAACGGACCGTCGTTCACGCTCCGGACCGCCATCATGGCCCCGAAGCGACCGGTTGCGACCCGTGCGCCGCGTTCGCGCAACGCGTCGACGACGGCCGTCACGAGCGGTTCGGCGACCTCGGGCCGGGCGGCCGCCGTCCAGGACGGACGGCGGCCTTTGCGGGTGTCGCCGTAAAGAGTGAACTGGCTTACGACGAGCAGGGGAGCGCCGGTGGTGGCGCAGGACTCCTCGTCGCGAAGTATGCGAGCTTCGTGCAGTTTGCGCGCCATCGCCGGCACTTTCGACACGTCGTCGTCGGCATGGATTCCCAGCAGCACCAGCAAACCCGGCTCGTCGATGGCGCCGGTCACCTCGTCGCCGACGGTCACGCTCGCTTCCGTGACCCTCGCCACCACCGCCCGCATCAGACGGCGGGCAGCAGCATGCCGTGCCGGACCAGTTCCCGGACGACGGGCAGCGCGGCCTCGGCCAGTTCCTCCGGTTCCAGGCCCTGAGCGGCCGCCAGGAGCACGATCAGATCCTCCAGGGGCAAAGCGCCCTGGCAACCGGCGAGCAGTCGTGTCGCGAGTTCGTCCACTTCGTGCGACCAACCGGGACCGTCGGTGCGGTGCAGCCGTTGGACGGTCGTGGCCCAGCCCTCCTCGCCCGGCTCGGCGACGCTCTCCAGAAGCACGGTCTCCGGGACCCTGAACCGGACATCGAGGAGCGAATCCCCGTTGGTGCGAAGCCATTCCACGCGATCCAGCCAGTTCGCGGCCTCGGCACCCAGCGGGTCGTCGTAGGCCTGGCGCAGGTCCTCGCACACGATCGTCGGGGTCGCGCCGTCCGCCCGGCGAAGCGTGACGAAGCCGAACCCGATGCCCTGGACGTCGTTTTCGTCGAACCAGTCGAGCCACGCTCCGGATTTCGCGCGGCCTTCGGGAGACCGGGGGTCGATGCCCGCGTCACGCAGCCACGTGCCGACATACAGCCCCGGGTCCGCGATGTCCCGCTGGACGAACCACGCGTCGGTCTCGGCCGGCAGCCAGCGGGTCACCCGATCGCCCCAGTCCTCGCCCTTCACGTGCAGCCAGGACGCCAGGAGCTGGCCGGTGCCGCCGTCGTTGAGGAACCCGGGCAGCTGCCGCACCACCAGCGCGCTGGCGTCGTCACCGGCGAGACCGGAGTCACGGTAGGTGTAGTCGACCCGCGGCGGGCCCACCACGAACGGCGGATTACAGACGATCTGGTCGAACCGGCGCCGCGCGACCGGCGCGAACCATTCGCCGCGGACGAGTTCGACGTCCAGCTCGTTGAGCCGGAACGTCGCCGCGGCCAGCGCCAGCGCACGGGCCGAGACGTCGGTCGCGGTGACCTTCTTCGCGTGCCGGGTGGCGTGCAGCGCCTGGACGCCGTTGCCGGTGCCGACGTCGAGCAGGCTGCCGACCTCGCGGCGGCTGGTGGCCCGGATCAGGCTGAGGGAGGCGTGCCCGACGCCGAGCACGTGGTCTTCGGGCACGGTGCGGCCCAGGATGTCGGCGTCGAGGTCGGCGACGACCCACCACGAGCCTTCGTCGTCGCCGTGCGGGCGGACGTCGAGACCGGCGCGGTAGCCGTCGGCCACGGGCACGAGCAGGGTGGCGGCGACCGCGTCATCGAGGGAAAGCGGCGCGAAAGCGGCCTCGACGTCCTTCTCCGGTTCGGTCGACCCCAGGAGGAACAGCCGGATCAGCGTGCCGAGCTCACCCGCGTCGCGTGTCGCGCGGTAGGCGAGTTCGGGTTCGCCGCGCCCGAGGGCGCCGTGCGCGGAGCCGAGGGCGCCGACCACGCCGTCGGCGTCGTAACCCGTCCGGCGGAAGGCGTCACGGAGCCTCGCGCAAACGTCGTCGGACAGGTCGGGGAGGGCCGCTCGTGTGCTCACGGTCGGTAATACTGCCAGGATTGCGTCGTGAGCCTTGAGAGTGTCCTGGCACCGCTGCAGGCGGCGCTGCCCGGATTGGAAGACCTGTACACCGACCTCCACCGGCATCCGGAGCTGTCGTTCGCCGAAACCCGCACCGCCGCCGAACTGGCGCGGCGGCTGGAGGCCGACGGTTACGAGGTGCACACCGGCATCGGGCGTACCGGCGTGCTGGGCGTGCTGCGCAACGGCCCCGGCCCGAAGGTGATGCTGCGCGCCGACATCGACGCGCTGCCGGTCGAGGAGAAGACCGGCCTGCCGTACGCGAGCACCGCGCGCGGGGCCGACGCCGACGGCCGCGACGTCCCGGTGATGCACGCCTGCGGCCACGACATGCACGCCACCTGGCTCTCCGGCGCGGCTTCGCTGCTCGCGGCCGGACGCGAGCACTGGTCCGGCACGCTGATGGTCGTCTTCCAGCCGGGGGAGGAGGCCGGGGACGGCGCCGCCGGCATGGTCCGCGACGGCGTCTTCGAACCCGCCGGCAAGCCTGACGTCGTGCTCGGCCAGCATGTCGTCCCCGGCCCGGCGGGCTGGGTGCTGACCAGGCCGGGCGTGATCATGGCGGCCACCGACGCGCTCCGCATCACCCTGCACGGCCGGGGCGGGCACGGCTCGCGGCCCGAGACCACGGTGGATCCCGCCGTGCTCGCCGCGTCCGTGGTGCTCAAGCTGCAGACCATCGTGTCGCGGGAGATCTCGGCGACCGAATCGGCGGTGGTGACCGTGGGGTCGCTGCACGTCGGCACCGCGCACAACATCATCGCCGACCAGGCCGTCCTCGAGGTCAACATCCGGTCGTTCGACCAGGCCGTACGGGAGAAGGTCGTCGCGGCGGTCGAGCGGATCGTCCAGGGCGAGGCGGCCACCGCGGGCGCGCCGAAACCGCCGGAGATCGAGCGGATCGGCGCGTTCCCGGTCACCGAGAACGACGACGCGGCCACCGAAGGGCTCACCGCCGCGTTCCGCGACCACTTCGGCGAGGGCCGGGTGATGCCCGCGCCGCTGGTCACCGGCAGCGAGGACTTCAGCGAGTTCGGCCGCGCCGCCGGGGTGCCGTCGGTGTTCTGGCTGGTCGGCGGCCTGGACGAGGGCAAGGTGATCGCCGCGATGACCGCCGGGCGCTTCGAACAGGACATCCCGTCGAACCATTCGCCGCTCTTCGCGCCGGTCCCGCATCCGACGCTTTCGGCGGGCGTCGAGACGCTCGTGGTCGCGGCTTTGCACCGGCTCACCCACCCGGGTGTCGGATGAGTCGGGAGAGTGGGAGCATGGAAGCCGGAGGTGGTGCTGTGAACGCGCCCGCCCACGGTCCCGAACCGAGGGAACCCGCTCCGGTGCTGATCACCGAAGCCGCCCCGTCCTACGAAGACCAGCTGGCCAAGCGGAAGCGGAAGTACATCATCATGATGTCGTTCCGCATCCCGTGCCTGATCCTCGCCGGGATCTTCTACCAGACCTGGTGGCTCGCGCTGGCGCTGATCGCGATCTCGATCCCGCTGCCGTGGGTCGCCGTGCTGATCGCCAACGACCGGCCGCCGCGCAAGAGCGAAAAGGTCAACCGGTACCAGGCCGAGCCGACGCGGATCGAGAGCTCCGGTCACCGCGTCATCGACGGCGGCTGACTCGTTTCGCGCGTGCTATGAAAGGTCCTTTCCTTGCAAATTTTGCAAGGAAAGGACCTTTCATGGCATTCGGCTACGGCTGCGGCCCGACCTTCGCGACCGCCCGGGCCCCCAGCCGCGTCCCCGCCCGAAGCACCTCCACGGTGGACTCGCCGCGCAGCCACGCCGCCAGCACACCGGCGTCGAAGGCGTCCCCGGCACCGGTCGAATCGACGCACTCCGCCGGCTGCGCGGGCACCGAGGTGATGGTGCCGCTCGCGTCCACCCAGCTGGCGCCGTCGAGACCGGCGGTGACCACGACCTCGCCGACGTAGTCCAGCAGTTCCTTCGCCGCCTCGGGATCACTCGACCCGGTCAGCGCGACCAGCTCGCTGGTGTTCGGCATCAGCAGGTCGACGCCGCGCACGTCGTCGAGGAACGCCGCGGGATCGGTGATCAGCGTCGCCGCCTGCGGGTCGACCGACGTCGTCAGCCCGGCCTTCTTCGCCGCGGCCAGCGAGGCGAGCGCCGCGGGCCGTGACGAGGGGTACAGCAGGACGTAGCCCGAGAGGTGTAGGTGACTCGCCCCGGCCAGCGCCGCCTCGGTGACGTCCTCGGGGCTGAACTTCGCGTTCGCGGCGCGGTCGGCGAGCATGCTCCGTTCACCGGCGCCGTCGACGAGCACGACGACGCAGAACGTCGGCTCCTCGGGATCCACCGCGAACTCGCAGCGGACGCCCGCGGCCTCCAGTTCGCTCTTCACCATGCGGCCGCCGGAGTCGTCCCCGATCCGGGCGACCAGCGTGGTCTCCGTGTCCTCGGCCCGCAGCCACAGCGCGGTGTTCGCACCCGCGCCGCCGCTGGTGAAGTGGACCTTCGCGCGGATGTCGCCGCCGTGCGGGATGGGGCCTTCGTGCCGCGCGACCACGTCCAGGCCGACGTCGCCGACGACGACGATGCCGCTCATGCGGCGGTCCCGGCGAGCGCGACGGCGACCTCGGTGGCCAGTTCCGCGTTGGACAGCACCAGTGCCTCGTTCGCGTCGAGGCTCACGCCCTCGCTGGCGGTGTGGAAGTGCTCCAGCAGCACCGGTGTGACGTCCTTCCCGTGCACGCCACGGGTCTTGAGGAGTTCGAGCCCTTCGGCGAGCAGCCGGTCGTGCAGCGCCCGGTCCATTTCGGACGCTTCCGGGATCGGATTCGCCAGCAGTACCCCGGAAGTCGCGTGCGCCCGGTGGGCGGCGATGACCGCGGCGGCCTGCGCGGCGTCGTCGACCCGCCACGGCACCTCGAAACCGGACGAGCGCAGGTAGAACGCCGGGAACTCGCCGGTGCGGTAGCCCAGCACGGGCACCGAGTTGGTCTCCAGCACCTCGAGGGTCGCGGCGATGTCGAGCACCGACTTCACTCCCGAGCAGACGACCGTGGTCGGCACCTTCGCGAGCACGCCCAGATCCGCCGACACGTCCCAGCTCTGCGCCGCGCCCTGGTGCACGCCGCCGAGCCCGCCGGTGGCGAACATGCCGATCCCGGCCGCGGCGGCCAGCGCCGCGGTGCTGGCGACCGTGGTCGCGCCGGAGCGGCCGAGGCCGACGGCCGGGCCGATGTCGCGCAGGGAGAGCTTGTCCAGGTCCGCGCCGGGCGCGCAGACGCGTTCCAGCTGCTCGCCGGTGAGGCCGATCAGCGGGACGCCGTCGAGGACGGCGATGGTCGCGGGGACGGCGCCGCCGTCGCGCACGACCTTCTCCAGCCGCCGGGCGACGTCGAGGTTGCGGCCGGGCGGGAGACCGTGGGAGAGGATGGTGCTCTCCAGCGCGACGACGGGGTCACCGGCGGCGAGGGCGGAGGCGACCTCTTCGTGAAGGGACAGTTGCGGAGTCACGAACGAACATCATCGGTGATGTGGGTCCGCGTCACGCCATCGGGTCAGTTCGTTCGAGAGGTTCTCGCGCGCCTTGGCCTCCCAGCGTGCCCGCGCGATGTCGCTGCGGTACAGCCGCGGCCTGGCCAGCAGGTTCTCGAGGACGGCCACGCGGCCCGCCCGCCAGTCCTCGTCGGAGTAGATCGAATACTCCTCCCGGACACCGGTCGCGTACTGCTCGTAGTCCTCCGGTGTGGCACCGAGGATGGCGAGGTCGGCGTCCAGCAGTGCCGTGGCGAGGAGGTCTTCGTCGGGGGCGGCGTGGTGGATCGTGCTGAGGACCAGCTCTTCGGCACGCTCGACATCCGCCTCGGGGACGCCGGCGTTGGTGAGTTCGTCGCGGGTCCAGGCCGCGCTCGCCTGTTCGTCCTCACCGGGGCGGGCGTCGTAGACGACGTCGTGCGTCCACGCCGCGATGGCGACGAGGGCCCGCTCGCGAGCGCCAAGGCCGAAGGCGACGGCGAGGTCCCCGCTGTCCCGGGCGACGGCCGTGACGTGCCGCAGATCGTGGTAGCGGCGGTGCGGTTCGGCGTAGCGGGTCTGGAGGTCGGTCCACGCGACGGCGGCGATCCGGTGATCGCCGCCGAGCCGGGTGATCGCGGTCGGCCAGTCCATCAGTCGAAGATCCCGCGTGCCTTGGCCACCTCGTGCAGCCAGCCTTCGAGCTGCGGCTCCCACTTGACCCGCTCCAGCGCGGCGTGATCGACCTTGAACAGGCCGAGGAACTCCTGGCCGCGTCCGCCGAAGCCGCCGCTCTTGGACACCCGGACCCGTTTGGTCACCTCCAGCACGACCTGGGTCTCCGACGGTGAGGAGAGGAAGGTCACCGCCACCGAGGTGAAGACGGGCGCGAACCGCGGCGAAGGGGTGAAGCGGATCTCCTGGAAGAACGGCAGCTGCTGGACCGCGCCGTCGACGCGGCCGCGTTCCAGCACCGCCTCGCGGAAGACGAAGCCGATCCGGCTGAAGGCGTCGAGGATCCGTTTCTGCGCGGGCAGCGGCTCGATCGCGGCGGCGTCGACGTCGACCGGGTCGGTGACGGAGTTCGCGATGTCGAGGCTGGTCTGCAGGCCGACGGCCATCCCGTTCAGCGGTTTGCCGAAGACGCTGGAGATCGGCGTCTCCCAGGGCAGTGCGACCTCGAACGGGATCCGCACCTGCTGGCCGGGCCCGATGCGCTCGTTGCCCGCGAGCTGCTGGGACCCGAACTCGAGGTCCTCGACGCCGGGGCGGCGTTCGTCCGGGAGCGTGACCCTGGCGAGCAGCTTCACCGAGAGGCCGTTGATCTCTTGATCGACTTCGCCGCCGAGCAGCAGGACCTCGCCGCGCAACGGGCGGCCGGGGGAGACCGTGCGGTCGAGCAGCCGGGCGTCGATCTTCGCCCCGCCCGAGCCGAACGTCGCGAGCACCTTCTGGAACATGGGCGAGATCCTGCCAGGTCGCCGGTGTGCGCAGGAGGATTTGGGGCATTATGGAGGGGTGAGTACTCAGACCCTTCCGAAGCCGGATACCCGTCCCGAGGGCACCGACGGCACCGACGACGATTCGCCGAAGATGTTCCACTACGTGCGCAAGAACAAGATCGCCGAAAGCGCGGTCATGGGCACGCACGTGGTGGCGCTGTGCGGTGAGGTGTTCCCGGTGACGAAGTCGGCGAAGCCCGGTTCGCCGGTCTGCCCGGACTGCAAGAAGATCTACGACGGTCTCAAGCCGGGCGACTGAGTGTCCGTCCGGTGTCCGATACCGGACAAAATCTGAAAATCCTTCACATGGCGGCTGCCCGTCCCGGTTTTCGCTGGTAATCAGTACCCGCCAGCGAAACCCAGCCGGGACGGAGCCTTCATGCGTAGAACCGGGATCGTGCTCGCCATCGCCGCGTTGGTCGCGGTGTTCTCACCCGCCGCCGCCCAAGCCGTCACCGGCTGGACCACCGTCGGCTCGGACAACGCCCGCCCGCTCGACGAGGGCCAGGGCCTGGCCACCATCGAACGGCCGTCCGGGACGATCTACCGCTACACCGGGATCGCGACCGTCCCGATGAGCCTCTCGACCCAGGGCTGGAACCACGTCGGCGACCCGGGCTCCGCGCAAGGCTGGTACGTCGAGCCGTACCAGCGCGACGACCGGGGAGCGAAGCTCTTCCGCGTCGAGTCGCCCGACGGGAAATGGGCGAACTACACGCACGCGCTGGAATCGTGGGAGGCGAACAACAACTCGTTCGCCGCCGTGACCCCGGACGCGCGCTGGATGGTGGCGGGCGAGTGGGGAACGATGGACCGGCTCCTCGTGCACCCGATGCCCGGCGTCGCGCACACGAACCCGTCGGCGAACCTGCCGTACTCGTCCGCGATCCGGCTGGACAAGCCGGTGCGGGACATCCAGGGCTGCGACTTCGTCACCGCGACCCGGCTGCTGTGCGCGTCCGACGATCCCGAAGGCTCGCTGTTCGGGACCACGAAGCCGCTGCTGCAGGTGGATCTTTCCGGTGCGCTGTCGGGTTCGGACGTGACCGGGCGGGTGACGTCGCTGGGGCAGCTGCCCTTGAAGAGCACCTGCAGCGGGAACTTCGAGACCGAGGGCATCGACGTCGCCGCCGACGGGACCCTGCGGGTCGTCGTACTGTCGCCTTCGTGGTGCGTGGCCTTCGACAGCAAGACCTGGCGGTTCCGGAAGGCGTGACACGCGTGATCAGACGCGTAACTCGCGTGATTGGAGGCGTACCTGCTCCAAGCACGCGAGTTACGGCTTCGATCACGCGAGTTACGGGTTACCGGGCGGGTTCCGGGGTGAGGTCTTCCGAGCGCGGGGCCGCGGGGGTCCGGCGGGCCGCCTTCTTCGCGCGGCGCTTCTCCTTCCGCGTCTCGACCATCGTGTACAGCGTCGGCACCAGGATCAGCGTCAGCAGGGTCGAGCTGACCAGCCCGCCGATCACCACGATCGCCAGCGGCTGCCCGATGAACCCGCCCTGCCCGGTCAGCCCGAGCGCCATCGGGATCAGCGCGAAGATGGTCGCCGCCGCGGTCATCAGGATCGGCCGCAGCCGTCGCCTGCCGCCTTCGACGACGGCGTCGGCGACGCTCATCCCCGAAGCCCGGTACTGGTTGATCAGGTCGATCAGCACGATCGCGTTGGTCACCACGATGCCGACGAGCATCAGCATCCCGATCAGCGCGGGCAGGCCCAGCGCGGTCCCGGTGGCCAGCAGCAGCCCGATCGCGCCGGTCGCCGCGAACGGGATCGACACCAGCAGGATCAGCGGCTGGATCAGGCTGCGGAACGTCGCCACCATGATCAGGTACACGATCGCGACCGCGGCCAGCAGCGCGAGGAACAGGTTCCCGAACGCCTCCTGCTGATCCTCGCTGACGCCGCCGAGCTTGTACGCCGCGCCGCCGGTGAAGGTCAGTCCGTCCAGTTTGGACTGGATGGCCTTCGTGGTGGCCGCCAGGTCCGCGCCGGTGTTCTTGGCGGTGACCGTGGTGCTCAGCTCGCCCGAGGTGCGGTGCACCGCGGCCGGGCCGTCCACTGTGGACACGGTGGCGACGGAGTCCAGCCGCACCACGCCGGTCGCGCTCGGGATCGGCAGTGCCTTGACCGCGTCGACCGACACCGGGGCCGTGCCCGCGCGCAGCACGATGTCCGTGCGCTGACCGTCCACCGGCAGCTGGGTCACCGTGCGGCCGGCGATGGCCTGGTTCGCGATCTGGCCGATCGTGGTCGCCGAAAGCCCGCTCGCGGCGGCCTTGGCGGCGTCGACCTCGACCTGCACGCGCGGCGAGCCCTGCGCGAGGTCACTGGTCACCTCGGTGAGGTCCGGGATGCCGGTCAGCGCCTGGCGGACCTGCTCGGCGGCGGGTTTCAGCGCCGCCTCGTCCGGCGCGGTGACGGTGATCGAGACCTGGTCGGAGTTGAACCCGCCGGCTTCCGCGCCGATCTTCACCTCGCCGAGTTCCGGCTTGTCCAGCTTGCCCCGCAAGCGATCCGACAGCGCGTCGAGGTCGGTGTCCTTGGCGACGGTGACCTGGATGCTGGTCGCCGTCCCGCCGCCGCCGAAGAAGTTGCCCCCGCCGATGCTGACCTGATAGGTCTCGACGGCCGGTTCGGCGGCGAGCGCCTGCTCCACCGCGCCCGCGGCCTTCTCCTTGGCCTCGGGGCTGGTGCCGGGCGGCAGCTTCTGCGAAAGGCTCAGCGTCGTCGAGCCGGACTGGTCGAGGAAGTTGGTGTTCAGCTGTGAGGCCAGCCCCACCGTGCCGCCGAAGATGATCAGCGCCAGCAGCACGACGGTGACGCGGCGCCGGGTCGCGAACCGGATCACCGGCACGTACCCGCGCTGCAGCAGCCCGCGGCGTTCCTTGTCCTCGGCGGCCTGGCGCGTGAGCTCGGCCTCGCGTTCGTCCGCCGGGGCCTTGGGCGGCTTGAGGAACCAGTACGCCAGCACCGGCACGATCGTCAGCGACACGAGCAGCGACGCCAGCAGTGCCACGGTGACCGTGATCGCGAACGGCGAGAACAGCTCGCCGACGAACCCGCCCACGAAGGCGATCGGCAGGAACACCGCGACCGTGGTAAGGGTGGACGACGTCACCGCACCCGCGACCTCGCGCACGCCGTCGAGCACCGCGCGCTGCTTCTCCTCGCCGTAGGCCAGATGTCGTTTGATGTTCTCCAGCACCACGATCGAGTCGTCGACCACCCGCCCGATGGCGATGGTGAGCGCGCCGAGGGTGAGCAGGTTCAGCGAAAGATCACCCGTCCACAACGCCAGCAGCGCCACGACCACCGAGAGCGGGATCGACACCGCCGTCACCAGCGTCGAGCGCACCGACATCAGGAACAGCAGGATCACCACGACCGCGAACGCCAGCCCCAGCAGGCCTTCGGTGGTCAGGCCGCTGATCGCGTCCTTGACCGGGGTGCCCTGGTCGAACACGACGCTCATCTCGGCGCCGATCTTCTTCGACAACCCGGGCAGCTTGTCCCGCACCGCCTCCGAGATCGCGACCGCGTTCCCGTTCTCCACCATGGTGATCGAGAGCCCGAGGCTCGGCTTGCCGTTGGTGCGCGTGATCGACGTCGGCGGCGCGAAACCCGCCTGGACGTCCGCGACATCACCGAGCTTCACCGGTTTGCCCGCCGGCGCCCCGGGGCGGGAAGCCGGTGTCAGGTACAGGTTCTTGATCGTGTCCACTGTGGTCGGTCCGCCGCCGACCTGGACGGTGAGCGTCTTGCCGCCCTCGGTCAGCGTCCCGGCCGGGACGGCGGCACCGGCGGTCTGCAGTGTGGTGGCGATCGACGACGGGTCGACCCCCGCGGCCGCCAGCTTCGCGTAGTCGAGCGCGATGGTGACCCGCGGCTGCCGCGCACCGGTCACGTCCACCTCGCGGACGCCGTCGATCTTGCGCAGTTCCGGCGCGACCTCCCCGGTCAGCGCGGGCGCGAGCGCCTGCGGGTCACCCGTGGTGCCGGCGGCGAGCAGCACGACCGGGAGATCGTCGGTGGACCCCGCGGCCACCGTCGGCTCGCTGTTCTGCGGCAGCCGGGCCTTGAGCCCGTCGATGACGCGCTGGATCTGCCCGACGGCCGCGTCGATGTCCGTGCCGAACTCGAACTGCGCGGTGATCCGCGACAGCCCCTCCGACGACGTCGAGCTCAGCTCTTCGAGCCCCTTCAAACCCTGCAGCCCGCCTTCGAGCGGCTCGGTGACCTGACGGTCGACCGCGTCCGGCGACGCGCCCGCGTACGGCGTGACGACCTGCGCCTGCGGGAACTGCAATGACGGGAACAGTTGCTGCTTCAGCTGCGGCAGGGCGAAGGCGCCGAAGCCGATCACCACCAGGGCGAGCAGCCCGATGAGACTTCGGTTGCGCAGGCTCAGTCTGGCCAGCGTGGACATGACGGGATCCCCCAGGAAGACAGCTCGGGTACGTGCGGATTACCGCGAGCTTTTCACGGCGGGGGGTGGACTGGATTCACACCACGGGTGGAATCGGAGTACGACTTCGGGATGAGGTCCTGCTCAGACCGGCCTCAATTTTGCCGTTCGGTCACCTGATCGGCTTCGCTCTGCGTTTCTTCGTTCACCGATTGTTCTGATTCGGTCTCGTCGTCCTGACGGGGACGGCGGAGCGGGACGGTCGTCCGTTCCCACAGTTTGCGACCCTCTTCGGCACGGATCCGTTCGCTGGCGCGCTCCATTTCCAGCCGCCGCCATTTACGGCGCTGGCGCTTCGTCGCCTTGGCGGGCCACAGTTCCTGGATCGCGCTGTTGAAGTACGCGCCGCCGACCACCGCGAGCCCGATGAAGAACATCAGCAACAGGAACGCGATCGGCGCGGCGAGCGCGCCGTAGGTGTAGCCGGTCTTGGTGATCCAGTTCAGGTAGATCCGCAGCCCGATACTGGAGAGCAGGAACACGACCATGGCGAGCATCGCGCCCGGCAGCCCGCGGTGCCACGGCAGCCGTCGCGGCAGGGCCAGCTTGTACAGCGTCGTCAGCGCCAGCACGATCATCACGGCCAGCACCGGGTAGTACAGCGTGCCGACCCAGTACGACACCGTGCCGCGCCAGTCGGTGGGGAAGAACTGGGGGAGCAGGTCCGGCCCGATCGCCAGCAGCGGCAGCCCGACCACGAGGATGACCAGCCCGGCCAGGTACAGCAGCAGCGCGAAGATCCGCTGCCAGACGTCGTTGCGGACGCCGTACTGGTCGTGCGCCACGGTGATCGCGTCGACGAACGACGACATCGCCGACGAACCGGCCCACAGCGAGATCAGGAAGCCGACGGAGACGATCTCGCCCTTGCCGACGGTGAGGATGCTGTTGACCGTCGGCTCGATGATGTCGTGGACGGCGTTGTCGCTGAAGATCGTCTTGCTGAAGGTGATGATCCGGTCGTGGACGGCGGTCACGACCTCCTGGCCGAACCAGTCGCCGACGAAGCCGAGGCAACCGAGGAGACCGAGCAGCAGCGGGGGCAGGGACAACGTCTGCCAGAAGGCGGCTTCGGCGGCCTCGGAGAAGATGTTGCCGTCCCACGCCTTGCTGAGCGTGCGGCTGAGCAGGCGCAACGGCCCCCTGCGGCCCTTCGCGACCTCGGCGGCCGTGTCGGGACGGCCGTTCTCCTCGCTCATGCAGCTCCTCCGCCGGCGCCGAGCGCCCTTGACGGTGTCCAGCATGGTCCATGCCGCGCCATTCGGCTCGCCACCCCTGGGTTTTCGGGTGAGTAAACCGACAACGGGGGTGGCGCTTCCGGCGTTCCACGGGGCTGGAAGGTAGGCTCACCGGAGTGCCCTCACCTCAGGCGCCGGCGTCGCGGCCGGATACCCAAGTGGGGGTTTTCGCTTGTGTCAGGGTGGATGACCAGGCGTTTCGGATGAGGGAGGAGGGGGACCTGCATGTCGGAAACCGTTGAGCGCGATCGAGGCGAGCTGGGCGCGCCTCCCGCGGCGAAGGACAGCACGGCCCGCCCGCTGCGTGCCTGGCAGCGGCGAGCGCTGACGAAGTACCTCACGAAGAAACCGCAGGACTTCCTGGCCGTGGCGACGCCGGGCGCGGGCAAGACGGTGTTCGGTCTCCGGATCGCCGCCGAGCTGCTGAGCGACCGGACCGTCGAGCGGATCACCATCGTCGCGCCGACCGAGCACCTCAAGCACCAGTGGGCCGCCTCGGCCGCGGCCGCCGGTATCGCGATCGACTCGAACTTCCGCAACGGCACCGGCGTCACCTCGCGTGACTACCAAGGTGTCGCGGTGACCTACGCGCAGGTCGCCGCGCATCCGTCGCTGCACCGCGTGCGCACCGAGAACCGCAAGACGCTGGTCATCCTCGACGAGATCCACCACGGCGGCGACGCGAAATCGTGGGGCGACGCGATCCGCGAGGCGTTCACCCCCGCCGTCCGCCGTCTGGCGCTCACCGGGACACCGTTCCGCAGCGACGACTCGCCGATCCCGTTCGTCACCTACGAGGCCGACGGCTCGGGTTTCCAGCGCAGCAAGGCCGACCATGCCTACGGCTACGCCGACGCGCTCGCCGACGGCGTGGTCCGGCCGGTCGTCTTCCTCGCCTACTCCGGTGAGGCCTCCTGGCGCACCAGCGCGGGGGAGGAGTTCACCGCGCGGCTCGGCGAGCCGCTGACCGCCGAGCAGAACGCGCGGGCCTGGCGCACGGCGCTCGACCCGGCGGGCGAATGGATCCCTTCGGTACTGCAGGCCGCGGACACCCGTCTCGCGCAGCTTCGCGCCAACGGCATCCCGGACGCGGGCGGTCTGGTGATCGCCACCGACCAGGACTCGGCGCGCGCGTACGCCAAGATCCTGCAGCGCATCTCCGGCCAGAACCCGACGGTCGTCCTCTCCGACGACCCCAAGGCGTCGGGGCGGATCAAGGAGTTCTCCGATTCGACGGACCGCTGGCTGGTCGCGGTCCGGATGGTGTCCGAAGGCGTCGACGTCCCGCGCCTGGCGGTCGGTGTGTACGCCACGAGCGCGTCGACCCCGCTGTTCTTCGCGCAGGCCATCGGCCGGTACGTGCGTTCGCGCAAACCCGGCGAGACGGCTTCGGTCTTCCTGCCGAGCGTGCCGGTGCTGCTGGAACTGGCCAGTGAGCTGGAGGCGCAGCGCGACCACGTCCTCGGCAAGCCGCACCGCGAGAAGGAGGGCTGGGACGACGAACTCCTGGCCCAGGCCAACCGCACCGAGGACGAACCGGGCGAGGAGGAGAAGGCGTTCACCTCGCTGGGTGCCTCCGCCGAGCTCGACCAGGTGATCTACGACGGAAACTCGTTCGGCACCGCGGTGTTCTCCGGTTCCGACGAGGAGCAGGAGTACCTCGGCCTGCCGGGGCTGCTCGAACCGGACCAGGTCCGCGCGCTGCTGCGGAAGCGGCAGGAGGAGCAGCTCTCCGACGAGAAGCGGCGCAAGCCGAAGGCCGAGGAGGCGGCGCCGGTCGCGCGGCCGCAGTCGGTCAGCGAGCGGCTCGGCAGCCTGCGCAAGGAGCTGAACGCGCTGGTGGGCGTCCACCACCACCGCACGAAGAAGCCGCACGGCGCGATCCACAACGAACTGCGCCGGGTGTGCGGCGGGCCGCCGACCGCGATGGCTTCGGTGGAGCAGCTGGAAGAGCGGATCGTCACCCTGCGTTCTTGGTGACCGCCCCGTACCAAGCGCTATGAAAGGTCCTTTCCTTGCAAAATTTGCAAGGAAAGGACCTTTCATAGCAGCGAGCGGGGATGGACGACACACGTGTGTGGATGGACGACACGCGTGTTCAGGAGGACGACTCGCGGCGGGACCCCGCCGCACAGCGTGTCGTCCCGCGGATCACGCGTGTCGTCCGTCCAGTCACGCGAAACCGCCGGTTCGATCCAGGGTGTCGGCACCACGCTCAACTGGAATGATCACGCTGAGTGAGTGGTGGCGGTCACACCGTCAGCGCACCTAGACTTCATACGCCTTGCTACGGCCACGTTGCCAAACCGTGTCCATTTGATGAGGCTTAATCGATTCAGCCGTCTTCCGCGAAACCCGTTCGGCGGCATATGTTGTCGCCCACAACATATGCGCGATGGTGCGACCGGTCCCTCAGGATCGCCGCCCGCGAGCAAGATCCGGAAGGAACGAGGATGCGCAGCAGAACCCTTACCCTCCTCGCCGCGACGGTGGGCGCCGGCCTGGTGCTTTCCGCCTGTGGCGCCAACACCGCCGACTCGGGCAGCGGCAACTCCTCGCAGTCCGCCCCCGCCCCGGGCGGCGCCGCCGCCGGTGGCAAGGTCGGCGTCATCCTGCCGGAGACCGCCACCTCCGCCCGCTGGGAGTCCTTCGACAAGCCCTTCCTGACCAAGGCGCTCAAGGACGCGGGCTTCGACGCCGACGTCCAGAACGCCCAGGGCGACGTCCAGAAGTTCACCACGCTGGCCGACGGCATGATCGCGCAGAACGTCAAGGTCCTGATCATCGCCGCGATCAACGGCGAGGTCGGCTCGGCCGTCGCCAAGAAGGCGCAGGCCGCGGGCATCCCGACGATCGACTACGACCGCCTCAACCTCGGCGGCAGCTCCGACTACTACGTCTCGTTCGACAACGAGAAGGTCGGGCAGCTCCAGGGCCAGGGCCTCGCCGACGCGCTGAAGGACAAGAAGGGCGCCGAGGTCGTCATGATCGAGGGTGCCCCGACCGACAACAACGCGACGCTGTTCGCCAACGGCCAGAAGTCCGTGCTGCAGCCGAAGTTCGCCAGCGGCGACCTGAAGCTCGTGCGCGAGCAGGCCATCGACAACTGGGACAACCAGAAGGGCGGCCAGACCTTCGAGCAGATCCTGACCGACAACAAGGGCAAGGTCGACGGCGTCGTCGCCGCGAACGACGGTCTCGCCGGCGCGGTCATCACCGTGCTGAAGAAGAACGGCCTCAACGGCAAGGTCCCGGTCACCGGCCAGGACGCCACCGCGGACGGCCTCATGGCCATCCTGCGCGGCGACCAGTACATGACCGTCTTCAAGCCCATCAAGGAAGAGGCCGAGGCCGCGGCGAAGCTCGCCGTCCTGCTGGCCAAGGGCGACAAGGCGGGCGCCGACGCGCTGGCCACCGGCAAGGCGAAGGACCCGAAGGGCAACCGCGAGGTCAAGTCCGTGCTCCTCGAGCCGAAGCTGACCACCAAGGACGGCGTCAAGGAGGTCGTGACGCAGGGCTACGTCAAGGCCGCCGAGATCTGCGGCGGCGACCTGGCCGCGGCGTGCACGCAGCTCGGTATCTCCTGACCCGTTAAATCCAGACGACCGGGCCGGTGTGTTCCCCCGACGGAGCGCACCGGCCCGGTACCCAGCCGGGAGAACCCCCATGAGTGAACCCATCCTCGAACTGAAGCAGCTCAACAAGAGCTTCGGGCCGGTCCACGTCCTGCACGACGTGGACTTCAACGTGCGCGCCGGCGAGGTCACCGCGCTGGTCGGCGACAACGGTGCCGGTAAGTCCACTTTGGTCAAGTCGATCGCCGGGATCCACGGCTACGACTCGGGAACGGTGACGTTCCAGGGCAAGCAGGTGAACATCCACGGCCCGCGCGACGCCGCGGACCTCGGCATCGAGGTCGTGTACCAGGACCTCGCGCTCGCCGAGAACCTCGACATCGTGCAGAACATGTTCCTCGGCCGGGAACGCGGCAGCAAATGGCTGCTCGACGAGGCCAGCATGGAGAAGGCCGCCCGCGAGACGCTCGCGTCGCTGTCGGTCCGCACCGTGAAATCGGTCCGCACGCCCGTTTCCGCCCTCTCGGGTGGGCAGCGGCAGACCGTCGCGATCGCGAAATCCGTGCTGTGGGACTCGAAGGTCGTCCTGCTCGACGAGCCCACCGCCGCGCTCGGTGTCGCGCAGACCCGGCAGGTGCTCGACCTCGTCCGCCGCCTCGCCGAACAGGGCCTCGGTGTGGTGCTGATCAGCCACAACATGGCCGACGTCTTCGAGGTCGCCGACCGGATCGCCGTGCTCTACCTCGGCCGTCTCGTCGCCGAGGTGCACACCAAGGACGTCACCCACGGCCAGGTCGTGGAACTGATCACCGCCGGTCGCTCCGGCGACCTCGGCCTTGCCCGCCCCGAAGCCGCCGTCCTCTGATCCGAGGCGAGAAAGAACCGGAAATGACTGAGACACCTGCAAAGCCCGCCTCGCCGGAGGGGGGCAAGTCGGCGGCCGCCGCGCTCAACCCGTCGGCGGCCATCACGGACTTCGGCATCGACACGACATCGATGTCGACGCGCGAAGCCGTCGGCGACTACTTCTCCCGGCTCAAGGCCGGACAGCTGGGTTCGCTCCCGGCGTTGCTCGGCCTGCTCGTGCTGGTGATCGTGTTCGCCTCGCTGTCGGACACCTTCCTGACGATGAACAACATCGCGAACCTGATGGCCCAGGGCGCCGGCAAGGCGATCATCGCGATGGGCATCGTGTTCGTGCTGCTGCTCGGCGAGATCGACCTCTCCGCCGGTACGGCCTCCGGTGTCACCGCCGCGGTGCTGGCGATGCATTACGTCCGCAACGGAAACCTGTTGGGCGGTATGGGGAACGGCGTGTTCATCGCGTTCCTCGTCGTGCTCGCCATCGCCGCGCTGCTCGGCGTGATCCTGCGGATCTGGGCGGGCGTCGGGTTCGCCGTGCTCGCCATCGCGCTCGTGCTGTCGGGAACCGCGGCCAACGCGTGGATCGAGATGCTGCTCGCGATCTCCGTCGGTGGCGCGATCGGTGTCCTCACCGGCTTCCTCGTCTCGAAGATCGGCATGCCCTCGTTCGTCGTGACGCTGGCGCTCTTCCTCGCCTGGCAGGGTGTCATCCTCCAGTTCATCGGTGAGGGCGGCACGCTCGGCATCAGCACCTCCGACGTGCTGTTCAAGGTCGCCAACGGCAATCTGTCCACTGTGGGCAGCTGGATCCTGTTCCTGATCGCCGCCGGTGGTTTCGCCGCCGTGACACTGGGACAGCACTTCTCTCGGCTCAAGCGCGGCCTGGTCACCCAGCCGACGCCGATGGTGCTGTTCAAGGTCGGCGCGATCGGCGTGGTCGCCGCGATCGCGACCTACCTGCTCACGCTGAACCGCGCGCCGAACCCGAACATCGTCATCTCCGGTGTCCCGTACGTCGTGCCGATCGTGCTCGGCCTGCTGGTACTCGGCACCTACGTGCTCAACCGCACCCAGTACGGCCGCCACATCTACGCCGTCGGCGGTAACCGCGAGGCGGCCCGCCGCGCCGGTATCAACGTCGAGAAGATCCGGGCCTCGGTGTTCGTCATCTGCTCGGCGGTGGCGGCGGTCGGCGCGATCGTCTACTCGTCGAAGGTCGGTTCGGTCGACCCGCAGGCCGGTGGCCTCAACACGCTGCTGTTCGCGGTCGGTGCCGCCGTCATCGGTGGTACGTCGCTGTTCGGCGGCAAGGGCCGGGTCGTCGACGCGGTGATCGGTGGTCTCGTGCTGGCGGTCGTCGAGAACGCGCTGGGCCTGCTGAAGCAGTCGGCGGCGGTGGTCAACATCGTCACCGGTCTGGTGCTGCTTCTCGCGGCCACGGTGGACGCGCTGTCCCGTCGCCGCGCGGCTGCGTCGCCGCGCTGAGTCCGCATGGAATGATGAAGCCCGTGACCAGCACACCCGTTGCACGACCAGACGAGGTGCGCAGGCACAACCGCACGACCTTGCTCCGGTTGCTGCACGTCAGCGGCCCGAGCACCAGGGCGACGCTGGCCACCGAGCTGGGGCTCAACCGCAGCACCATCAAGACCCTCGTCGACGGCCTCGCGGAAGCGGGGGTCGTCGAGGAGCGGGTCCCGAGGCCGGGACGAGGGGCGGGCCGCCCCTCGCTCCTGGTCCTGCCGCAGCCGCACGCGGCGGTGGTGCTCGCGGTCGATCTCCAGGTCGAACACGTGGCGATCGCGCTCGTCGGGTTCGGCGGCCAGATCCTCGGGCGCAACAGCTGGAACCTCCACGGCCGGACGCGGGAGGCCGACGAGGTGATCACGCACGTGATCGAGTCGACCACCGTCCTGGCGGGTGACCTGGGTGTCCAGCCGATCGCCGCGGGCGTGTCCGTGCCCGGCGTCGTCCGCCGGGCCGACGGGCACGTCCACGAGGCGCCCAACCTGCGCTGGACCGACGTGGCGCTCGGGGAACGGCTCGGCGGTGTGCTGCGTATTCCCGTCCTGGTCGGCAACGACGCCGAACTGGGCGCCATCGCCGAACACCTGCGCGGCGCCGCGCGGGGCTCGTCGGACGCCGTGTACGTCTCCGCCGACGTCGGGGTCGGGGGAGGGATCATCGCGGACGGCTCGTCGCTGCGCGGCGGCGCGGGCTACGTCGGCGAGATCGGGCACATGGCGATCCGGCCGGGCGGCCGTCCCTGCTACTGCGGGTCCAGCGGCTGCTGGGAGACCGAGGTCGGCGAGGCGGCGCTGTGCCGCGCGCTCGAACTGCCCGAGAACACCCCGCGCGGGGCGATCCTGTTCGAACTGCGCGAGCTGGGCCGGGATCCGCACGCGGCCGAGGAGCGGCTGTCGGAGTTCGCGGAATGGCTGACGCTGGGCCTGGTGAACGTGGTCAACCTGCTCGGCCCGCAGCTGGTGGTGCTGGGCGATCTGCTCACCGTGCTGCCGGATTCGGTCGTGAAGTCGGTGGCGGCCGAGGTCCGGCGGCGGAGCCTGGTCAGCCGGGCCGTGGGCGGGACGCAGATCGTGAGCTCCGCGCTCGGGGCGGACGTGAAGCTGCTCGGGGCAGCCGAGGCGGCGTTCGAGATGATCCTGGACACCGTCTGACGCTCGCGCGGATGTCATGAAAGGGTCGTTCAGGACGAAAAACGTCCTGAACGACCCTTTCATGACACCGGGGGCTGCTTCACGAGGCCGGACAGCAGGGCCACCAGGGCGGCCAGGGACTTCTCCTTCGCGGCTTCGCGGTCTTCGGCGTGCGCGATCATCAGCGCCGCCTCCGCGCAGGCGCTCAGCGCCAGTTGCGCCAGCTCCGGGATCGGTGCGTCGATCAGCAGCCCGTCCGCCGCGGCGGACTCCAGGATCTCCGTGATCAGGCCCAGCCCGTACCGGGCCTCCAGTTCACGCCATTCCTGCCAGCCGAGGACGGAGACGGCGTCCGTCAGCGCGATGCGCACCACCTCGGGCCGCAGGCACAGGTCCAGGAACCGGCTCAGCACCCCGAGCGCCCCTGTCCACGGGTCGCCCGCGGCGTCCAGGACGGTCTTCAGCTCCTCGGTGATCTCCGTTTCGATCTGCTCGATCACGGCGCGGAACAGCCCCTGTTTGTCCCCGAAGTGGTGGTACAGCGCGCCGCGGGTGACACCCGCCGCCCGGACGATCTCGTCGGCGGGCACGGCGGCGTAACCCTGTTCGGCGAACAGTGTCCGCGCCGCCGTGATCAACGCGGCCTGCGTCGACTGCGAGCGTTCGGTCTGGCTACGTCGTGGCGTGGGCACGCAGGAATTCCACCATCATGCCGCTCAGCCGCTCCGGCTGGTCCTCCGGCACGAAGGCGTAGGAGTCCTCGATCGTCTTCAGTTCGGCGTTCGGCAGGATCCCGGCGAGCTTGCGGCCCACCCACAACGGGAAGTGCCGGTCTTCGGGTGCCCAGGCCAGCAGCACGGGCTTGGTGAACGCGGGCAGCCGCTCGGCGGCGGTCAGGGTGTAGCGGTGGTGGACGCTCGCCATGAACCGGCGCAGATCGTCGCGGATCTCCGCACTCCGGCGGCTGGGCAGCAGGTACGCGTCGAGGATGTGGTCCGGGACCGGGTGCTTGGCCAGCCAGAGGAAGTCCGTCGCCTTCAGGGGCCACCGCCAGCGCAGCGCCGCGGTCACCAGTCCGACGCCGCCGGGGATCCGCGCCAGCGGGCTCAGCCCCGCGAACAACGGCGGCAGGAAGCGTTCGAAGGAGTCCGACGGGGTCAGCACGACCCGGCCCACCCGCTCCGGGTTCGTGGTCATGAGCAGTTGCGTCAGCGCGCCGCCGGTGTCGTTCGCGACCACGGTGACGTCGGTCAGGTCGAGCGCTTCGAGGAACCGCGCGATGAGCGCCGCGACCCCGGGCGGGCTCAGCTCGGCGTGGGGGACCGGGATCTCGTGCGAACCCAGCGGCCAGTCCGGGGTCAGGCAGCGGAAGCCCGCGTCGGCGACCGCGGGCGCCACCTTGCGCCAGAGCAGGCCGTTGGTCAGCAGGCCGTGCACGAAGACCACGGGAGGGCCGTCGCCGCGGTCGCGATAGCGGAGGCGGGCGTCGCCGAGATCCACCACGTGGGCTTCGCCGAGGAGGTCGCTGGTCGTCATGGAACCAACATACATGCTGTCTGTATGTTTTTGTACGACAAAAACAGGGCGGCCGGCTCTCTCCCCGAGGGGAGTAGCCGGCCGCCGGTGGTCGTGGACTGGTGGGCTACCGCTGAATGTCCGCGGACATTTCCTTGAGCTTCGTCTCGTGTGCGCGGGCGTGGTGACCACAGAAGAGCAACTCGCCACCGGTGCTGAGAATGGCTCGAACCTGGGCTGCAGCTCCACACCGGTCGCATCGGTCGGCAGCGGTCAGTTCGGGGCGGGTGAGCGTCGGTGAAGTCATTGGAGTCTCCCTCCGTCCCGGCACCGGTGGCCCGGTGCCATCGATCCAGCTACGACCACTTCGGCACTGATGCCGGCAACGTTCGTTCCCGGCTCCGCCGTGTTCGTGCTTCCACTCTTCCAGACGTTTGGCGGCCCGCAAGTGTTCCCGTGCGGGTGTCTCATTTGTCACTGGTAATTACCTCGGATGCCGTAGCGTAATCACGCAACGTGGGAGAAGACTCCCCGCCGAAGGCTCTTTTCCCATGTCAGGCACCATGCAGGGGTGGGAATCGCAGTCGTCCGGAACCGTGTCGCGAGCGTGCCTGCGCCGGTCTTGTTCGTTCTCAGCGGAATTTCGATGTACGCCGGTGCGGCCGTCGCCGTAGGTCTCTTTTCGGTCGCCTCCCCCGCGGGGGTGGCCTGGCTCCGCTGTCTCGGGGCGGCGGTGGTCCTCCTCGCGTGGCGCAGGCCACCCCGCTCGGCGTGGACCGGCCGCACGTTCCTGCTCGCGGGCGCCTTCGGCGTCGTCACCGCCGGGATGAACGTGCTCTTCTACGAGGCGATCGCGCGGCTGCCGCTGGGCACCGCGGTCGCCCTCGAGTTCGCCGGGCCCGTGGTGGTGGCGGCGTTCGGCTCGCGGACCCGTCGCGACGTCCTCGCGCTGCTGCTGGTGGCGGCCGGGGTGGTCGCCATCGCGGACGTCCGGCTCGAAGGCAGCCTGCTCGGCGTGCTGTTCGCCCTTGGCGCGGCAGCCGCCTGGGCCGGGTACATCCTGCTCGGGAAGCGCGTCGCGGTCGGCGGGAACGGGATCGACGGGCTGGCCGTCGGCTTCGCGGTCGGCACCGTGGTGCTGTCGCCGCTGGCGCTCGGCACCGGGGCGGTGTGGGGTTCGCCACGTTTGCTGCTGCTCGGCGTCGGGGTGGGCGTGCTCTCGACCGTCGTGCCGTACGCGCTCGACCAAGTGGTCCTGCGCAAGGCCGGGCAGGCGCGGTTCGCGCTGCTGCTCGCGTTGCTGCCGGTCACGGCCGGCGTGATCGGCTTCCTCTGGCTCCGTCAGGTCCCGGCCCTGCCCGAGGCCCTCGGCACGCTGGCCGTCGTCGCCGGGGTGGCGCTGCGCTCTCCGGGGAAACGTGATGACTCGGCGCCCCTCTGAGCGGGATACTGAGCGGTCTGTGGCGCTTTCAGCACCGGGAGGACACGTGGCCGAGATCCGGCGGGCGGGCACCGTCGAGGAGGTCGTCGCCGCTCAGCACCTGTTCGACGGCCCCGCGCAACGGGAGGCGTCCGAGAAGTTCCTCGCGGGGGAGGAGAACCACCTCCTCATCGCCTACGAGGACGGCGAACCGGCGGGGATGATCACCGGTACCGAGGTGACGCATCCGGACAAGGGCACCGAGATGTTCCTCAACGAACTCGACGTCAGCCCCGACTACCAGCGGCGCGGCATCGGCCGTGACCTCGTCGACGCGCTGGCCGGTATCGCGCGGGAACGCGGCTGCCGCGGGATGTGGGTCGGCGTCGAAACGGACAACAAGGCCGCGCTGGCGACCTACACCTCGGCCGGTGCGTCGAACGACGGGCCGTTCATCATGCAGTCGTGGACGTTCGAAGACTGATGTCGTCCGGAATCGACGGCGACCGGACGGGACTGTCCGATCGCCGCTGGCTGCCAGGGGGCGAGCACCTCGTCGCCGTCGCCCGGGCCGAACTGCCGCAGCGGGACGGTCTCGCCGGGCCGTTCACCGCGCTGGCCGCCCTCCGCGCGGCGGGCTTCGACGTCGCGGACCAGGACGAGGTCGCGGCCCTGTCCGGCACCACACACGAAGGCCTTGCGCGGGCGATCGAAACACTGTCGGGCGGGCGGCTCGTCGCCGTGCCCGCCACCGGGAACTGGGCTCCGCATTCGTTGTTCATGCTCCTGGCCGCGCTGTGGCGGCTGCCGAGGGTCGCGTTGATCGCGGAGGTCGACGCGGGCGAATTCGGCGCGCACGACACCCCGGCGCGAGCGCTGCTCGACTATCTCGACACCGGGATCCCGCCGCTGTGGTCGTCACGCTGGCGTCCGCCCGCCGGCCATCACGTGCTGGCCGCCGGGATGCGGATCGGCGCCGAAGGCACCCTGGTGTCCATTATGGACGGTTACCCGTCCTTGGGGGACAACGGTTTACACGACCAGCCGGTGGAATGGATGGCCGCGGCGCTGAAGCGGATGCTGGTCGTGGTGGACGACGGCGACACCGAGGCCGCCGTCGCCGCGATCACGACGGCCGGTCTGTGGAGCTGAGCTCGTCCTTCGCGAAGCGGGAATGCTTGCGCCCGTAGAAGAGATAGATCAGCATGCCGAGGCCCAGCCACGCGGCGAACCGCAGCCACGTCATCACGTCGAGGTTCAGCATCAGGTAGAAGCACGCCAGCGCCGCCACGATGGGCAGATACGGCGAGAACGGCACGGTGAACGGGCGTTCCAGATCCGGCCGCCGTTTGCGCAGCACCGGGACGGCCAGCGCGACGATGATCATCGCCGACAGGGCGCCGATGCTGACCATGTCGGCGAGTTCGGAGATCGGGACGAACGCGGCCAGCGCCGCGATCAGCACCGCGCCGGCGATGGTCATCCGGTGCGGGGTGCCCCAGCGCGGATGCGCCGTGCCGAACTTCTTCGGCAGCAGCCCGTCGCGGCCCATCGCGAAGCCGATCCGGCCGATCGTCACCAGCTCCACCATCATCACCGACGTCAGCCCGGTGACGGCGCCGAGCGAGATCAGCGCGCCCACCCAGTGCTGGCCGACCCGGTCGAAGGCGTCGGCGAGCGGGGCGCCCGCGTCGATCTCGGCGAACGGGACCATCCCGGTCAGCACCAGCGAGACGCCGATGTAGAGCAGCGCGCAGACGCCGAGCGCGCCGAGGATGCCGACCCGCAGATCGCGTTTCGGGTTCACGGTCTCCTCGCCGAGGTTGGCGAGTGCCTCGAAACCGGTGTAGGCGAAGAAGACGACGGCCGCGGCGGTCACCATCCCGGCGATGCCGTAGACGGACTGTTCGAGCCCGAGCGCGGCTTGCACGATCGGCTGATGCAGTGTCCCGGCGGTCTCCGTCGGCGGCTGCGCGGCCGGGATGAACGGCGTGAGGTTCTCGCCGCGGATGTAGAACACGCCGACCGCGAGGATCAGCACGCAGACCGCGACCTTGACCAGCACGAGCAGATTCGTCACCCGCGCCGACTCCTTGATGCCGAGGACGGCGATCACGGTCAGCACGGCGATGATCACGACCGCGCCTACGTTCACCTTCGCGTCTTCGCCGAACCAGTCGGGGGAGAGCCCCATCAGATTCGCGAGATAGCCGGACCAGCCGCGGGACACGACGGCCGCGCCGAGGGCGAATTCGAGCAGCAGATCCCAGCCGATGATCCAGGCGAAGGTCTCGCCGAGGGTGGCGAAGGCGTAGGTGTAGGCGCTTCCGGCCGTCGGCACGCTGGAGGCGAGTTCGGCGTAGCAGAGGGCGGCCATCCCGGCCACGACGGCGCCGAGCACGAACGACAGCGTCACCGACGGGCCCGCGTGGGTCTTCGCCTCGACCCCGGCGAGGGTGAAGATGCCGGTGCCGATGATGATGCCGACCCCGAACCCGATCAGGTCGCGCCCGTGCAGGCGGCGTTTCAGCTCACCGGAATCCTGCCGTTTCAGGACCTCGTCCACGTCCAGAGTTCGCCGCATGAAGGGTCACGCTAGAAGATCGCCGTCCACCTCGCAGATCGGTGGGATCGGTCCAGCTGGTCGTGAGTGGCGTTTCGGGTTCTAACCCGAAACGCCACTCACGACCCGTATCCGGCGGAGGCGAAGGGAGCTTTCGCCGCATCAGACGCGGTGAAGGGAGCCTTCAGCCCACGCGCGACAGTGACGGAACCGCCCGGACAGGAAGGGAGTTCACCCCTCCAGCACGACACCGTTCTCCTGCGCCAGGATCGCCGCCTGCACGCGTGACCGCAGCCCCAGTTTCGTCAGCACCCGGGAGACGTGCGTCTTCACCGTGGTCTCGCCGATGTGCAGCCGGGTCCCGATCTGCGCGTTGGACAGCCCGCCGCCCAGGCACGCCAGCACTTCGCGTTCGCGTTCGGTCAGGTCTTCGAGCCCGGCGGGGACGGCGGAAGGTTCGCGGGTCCCGGCGGCGAAGGCGGCGATCAGCTTCCGCGTGACCTGCGGCGCGAGCACTCCTTCGCCCGCCGCGACCAGTTTCACCGCCTCGATCAGCCGCGACGCCTCCACCGACTTCAGCAGGAACCCGGCCGCGCCCGCCCGCAGCGCGGCGTGGACGTACTCGTCGAGATCGAAGGTGGTGAGCACGAGAACCTCGCACAACCCCTCCGCGGTCAGTTCCCGCGTGGCGGCGATGCCGTCGACCCCGGGCATCCGCACGTCCATCAGCACGACGTCCGGCTTCAGTGCCTTCGCCTGGCGGACGGCGATGGCGCCGTCCGCGGCCTCGCCGACCACCTCGATGCCCTCGGCGTTGCCGAGGATCATCATCAGCCCGGCACGGATCGCGCCGTGGTCGTCGGCGACCAGCACCCTGATGTTCCCGTCGCTCAAGACCCCTCCAGAGGCAGTTCGGCGCGGACCAGCCAGCGACCGCCGGACGGCCCGGCGGTGAAGGTGCCGCCCACCGCGGCGGCGCGTTCCCGCATGTTCAGCAGGCCGAGGCCGGTCCCGCCGTCGCCGGAGCGGCCCGGCTGAAGATCGTTGCGCACCTCGACGGTGAGTATGCCGCCGCTCGACCGGATGTCGAGGACGGCCCGCCCGCCGGGAGCGTGTTTCATCGCGTTGGTCAGCGCCTCCTGCGCGATCCGGTACGCGGTGAGGTCGACCGCGGCGGGCAGGTCGGCGGACCGGTCCGGCACCGCGCCGAGCTCGACCGCCAGCCCGCTCGCCCGCGCCGATTCGACCAGTTTGGACAGTTCGGCCAGCCGGGCGGGCGCGGTCGGCTCGATCTCGGTGTCCGCGCGCAGCAGCCCGATCATCGCGCGCATCTCCTCCAGCGCGCTGACACTGTTCTCCCGCACCGATTCCAGCACCTTCCTGGACAGCTTCGGGTCGGCGGTGGCCATCGACAGCGCGGCTTCGGACTGGATCGCGATCGCGGAGAGATGCCCGGCGATGACGTCGTGCAGATCCCGCGCCATCTTCGACCGTTCCCCGGCCACGGCGGCCTTCCGGTCCAGTTCGCCGATCGTGGCCAGCTGGACCGCGTTCGCCCGCTCGTTGTGGGCGATGTCCCGCTGCTGGCGGACGTTGGCCGCCCACCACACCGGGGTGACCAGGAACGGCAGGAACGCGAACGCGACGAGGATCGCCGTACGCCACTGCGCGGAGAAGAGGAGCGCCAGGCAGACCGCCGCGAGCGTCCCGACCGCGGCGACGCCGATCATCACCCGGCTGACACGTCGTGAGCCGTACAGCGTCGTCGCGTAGAGGAAGTCGGTGAAGATGACGAAGATCGGCAGCGAGGGACCGAACGCGATGTCCACGGCGAGGACGACGAGCCCGCACAGCAGTCCGAAAGGGACTTTGCGGCGCAGCAGTTGCAGGAGGCACAACACGGTCAGCTCGGTCAACCGGATCCACAGTGGCGTGTCGTCCTTGCCGTTGAGCAGCACGTGCATCCCGCTGAGATAGACCAGCACGCCGAGGACCCAGGTGCCGAAGGCGATGACGAGGTCCTGTTTCCATTCGGCGAGGTGGTTCAGGCGCGGGACGAACGTGGGCACCGTTCCATCCCAGCACACCGGCACCCGCCACGGGGTCCTACGAACTGATGACGATGATCTCGTGCCGTACGCCGACGCGGACTCGCCGTCTCCCGGGACAGACTCGGCTCGTGAACAAGATCTGGGACTTCATCGCGGAAAACCCGATGGCGGCCGTGATCGCCGGCGGGGAGATCGGTTTCTGGGTCGCCATCCTCGCCGGCCTCGTGGCCCGCTATCCGCTCAAGCTCAAGCGCACCGGTGTCGCGCTGCTGCTCCTGACCCCGGTGATCGACCTCGTCGTGCTGGTCGCGACCGTCATCGATCTGCGCGACGGGGCCACGGCGAACTTCGTGCACGGCCTCGCCGCGGTGTACCTGGGCTTCAGCGTGGTGTTCGGGCATTCGATGATCAAGTGGGCCGACGTGCGGTTCGCGCACCGGTTCGCGGGCGGGCCGCCACCGCCGCCCAAACCGAGGGGCCGGGAGAAGCTGCGCGCCGAGTGGCGTGACTGGTTCAAATGCGTGCTGGCCTGCGGGCTGGCCGCCGGGGTGCTGCTCCTGCTGATCGTCATGGCGGGTGGCACCGCACAGGTCGACCCGTTGTGGGGCTGGCTGCCACGGCTGGGGGTCGTGACCGCCATCTGGTTCGCCACCGGGCCGCTGTGGCAGGAGTTGTCACCCAAGGACAAGGTCGGGGAAGGGGTACGACGATGATCGAACTGCTGGGGATCATCCTGCTGGTGCAGGGCGGGGGCGGGCTGATCAACCGGTTGCTGGGGAGCACGAACCCGAGCTGGTTCGTCCAGCTCCATCTGCTCCCGCCGGGGATGCACGTGGTGGCGAGCGCGCTGATGGTGGCCGCGGGGGTGGGGGTGCTGTTCGCCGAACGCGCCCGCAAGCAGCGCCGCCGGTCAGAGTGAGACGAGCACCTGCAGGACCCCGAGGACGATGGTGACGACCGTCAGCACGACGGTCACCACGGTGAGCCGCGTGACCCGCGCGCTCACCGTGTTCTCGTAGGCGTACCTGGTCTCCTCGTCCATCGCCTCGGCCTGGCGGTCGAGCTGGGCGATGATCCGCTCCACGCCCATGCTGGTGACCAGCCGGCGCTCCAGCGAGTCGATCTCGGGCGGCAGCACCGAATGCAGCATTTCGAGGATGTCGTCGAGCGAGCCGCGCAACAGCCGGGTGCGGCTCCCGGTCTTCTTCATCGACGCCAGCCACTGGTCGGCCAGCGCCATCCGGATCAGCACCCGTTCGAGGATGAAGAGCATCCCGTGGTCGAGCCCGCCGATCTCGCTGTCGATGCCGAAATACGGCTCGGCTTCGCCGAACGGGCCGCGCATCAGCTCGGCCTGGTGCTCGACGTACTCGGCGTCCTTGCTGTTGAGGCAGACGATCCCGCCCGCCATCGTGTACGCGGCGACGAACGACCGCGTACCCCACGACGGGCCGAGCGCGTCCCTGGCGACCTCGCGGGGCACGAACCGCCAGCCCTCGTCGCTGGTGGCCAGCCCGTAGAACGGCCGGGGATCGGCGGCGACCCGCTGGGCGGGCGGATGCCCGTCGTGGGACCGCAGTTCGACGCACCAGCCCTTGCGGCCGAGCCCCTCGGTCAAGCCGCAGCCCTTGGTCAGGTCCTCGAAGACATGGGTGACGGCCTTGAGCAGCGACGGGAACGTCTTCTCGCCGTAGCGGCCGTGCAGCCCTCGTTCCCCGTTCGACGTCTCCCGGCCCTGAAGGCTTTGCAGGATCGCGATGGCGAGGTCGAACTCGGCGGCGGGCCCGTCCGCCGCCGCGCCGGTGATCGTGGTGGCGAGGACCAGCGTCATCGCGTGATAGGCGGGATGCCAGGTGACGACGAGTTCGCACGGCAGGCCGGTCTCGCCGGCCCGGATCGCGAGCCTGCGTTTGCGCAGCACCCGTCTTCGCGGCGGTGTCGTGTAATTGGCCAGGAAGTTCTCCGCCGCCGTCCACTCGTCGCCGAGCTTCCCGTCGAGGTGGGCGAGCAGGCCGCGGTCCCGTCCGCCGTCCAGCACCTTCCCGGCCTCCCGCTCCGACAGCGGGACCGCCCACGCGAAGGTGAGGAGAACCGCGGTCATCCGCGGCGCAGCAGGGTGATCAGGTCCCGGCCGAGGTGACGGCGCAGCGGGCCGGAGGCGTTGACCAGTTCGTCGCGGTCGATGTGCTCGTCGGCCGGGCCGAGATCGTCGAGGACGTGGTACGTCCACTCCCACTCGGTGCGCCAGCCCGCTTCGGCCGCGTCGGCGGCGATCTCCGCCGGGTCCAGATAGCGGACCGGGAGCGCCGGGCCGCCGTCGTGGAGCGCCTTGTCGAACTCTTCGCGCGATACCCGGTGTGAGCGGACTTCGCCGCCCGCTTCGACACTGTCGAGACTGAACGCGCCCTGCCCGATCGGCGACCGGCTGTAGGCGAGCACCAGTACGCCGCCGGGCGCGGTGATCCCGGCCAGGCGCCGCAGGATCGGCCCGACGTCCGGTGTCGGCACGTGCTGGATGACGTGACTGCACACCACGAGGTCGTACGGGCCGCCGTCCAGATCCGTGATCGGCGAGACGGCGAAGGAGAACGCGGTGTCCTCGACGACGGTCTCACGTGCCTTGGCCAGCCTGTCCGGATCGGGATCCGCGGCGGTGACGTCGGCGGAGAACCGGGCGAGCCAGGGGAGAAGGCGGCCTTCGCCGCACCCGGCGTCGAGTGCCTTCACCTTGTCGCGTGGGCCGAGGATCGCGGTGAGCCGCTCGGCGACCTTCCCGAGCGCGCGGTCCTCGCTGGCCGTCCAGTAGCCGTCGTAGGGTTCGTGCCGTCGGATGAACACGCCGGTGACGTGGTCGCCGGCGTCCGGATAGCGGTAGCCCTCGGTCAGCACAGTCGCGAATATAGCCCGGATTCGCGGATTCTCCGGCGCTCCGCGCGGGATTACCATGAGTCATGGCCATCGGGCCTGTCGCGCTGTACGCCGTTGTCGCCGTGGCGCCTTCGGTGCTTTTCTGGTGCGCGCTGAAAGTGCCGGCCGGGGTGCGGTGGTGGCGCGGCCGCCGCCGGCCGGAACTCCCGGCCGGACCGCCCATCGAGAAACTCGCCGCCGATCTCCGCCGGGTGCACCGGCTGGGTGAACTGCCGGAGGGCTTCGACCGGGAGATCGAACGGCTGCGCGTCGAGGAGTCCCTGGCCGAGCGCGGGCTTTCCGTGTCCTGACACGGTTTGTATCGAAAGTATGCGCGCGGCCGGAAGGCTCGCGGGCATGAAGAGGCTGGGACTTCTCGCTTCACTCCTGCTGGTGTTCACGCTCCTCCCGGGCGTGGCCTCCGCCGCTGCCGCCTTCCCGAAGATGGACGCGGCCACGGTCGACGGTTTCCGCTGGACCTCCGGTTCGAGCTTCGGCACCTACGGCGCCCGGATCGCCGCGCTGGAGAACCACCTCCCGGCTCGCGGGTTGCCGGAGATCCTGTCGTCGGCGAACCGGAAGGCGCGGCCGCTGTGTCACGCCACGTATCTCGCGGCGGCGCTGAACCCGGCGGGATTCTGCTGGGAAGACGCGAACGACGACAAGACCAACGACTGGATCCCGCAGGGACTCACCGGTTCCGGCGACGCCGACGCGGCGACCGGGAAGGTCGGCGGCAAGCGGGTGGTGGCGACGTCCTGGCACACCCCCGGCGACACCATGGTCCGTCTGTCCTTTGTGGACGCGACGGGGCTGGGATATCGGCACGTGCTGCTCGTCGAACCGACGTCGAACGACAATTTCGCCGTCGTGCAAGGGCATGGGCACGGCATGACCTGGATCGGGAACCGGCTGTTCGTCGCGACCACCGGTGGCGTGGTGCGGGTCTTCGACACCACGCATTTCTGGAAGGTCGACGACAGCTCCGGCGTCGTCGGCAAGGGCCCGGACGGCAAGTACCACGCGGCGTTCTACGACTACGCGATGCCGCAGATCGGCGCGTACTGGTACCCCGGCGGCGGCGCCTGCACCAACGCGCCCGGGACACGGCCTTGTCTCGCGACGATGTCGTTCGACCACAGTGACGGCTCGATCGTGACCGCGGAGCACATCCCGAACGCGGCGGGCGGCCGGGTGCTGCGGTGGCCGTTCGACCGCGCGACCGGGCTGCCCCAGCTTTCGGCCGACGGCACCGTGCACGCGAAGGAAGGCTTCGTGTCGCCGGTGTGGGGCATGCAGGGAGCGGTGTCGCGCAACGGATATTTCGTGCTGACCGGTGTGTGCCCCGAGTACGCCGGGGTGGCGGGCGACCATCCTTCGTGCCTGCACGGCGGAGTCGGCGGCACGTCGACGTCGCGGCTGAGCGGCCGGGCGCCGGTGAACTCGCAGAACCTGTCGTACTGGCCGGCGACGGGGGAGCTGTGGCTGATGAACGAACAACTCCGGGAGCGGGTGACCGTGCACGTCCCGTGGACCACCTTGACCGGCCGGTCCTGAAGCCCGCATTTCGTCCTCTCGATGTGGTAGTTGCACGCGCAAGGAACCGCATCGCTGGGGCCTCTCAAGAGGGGTGAGTGGGCTGAAGGCTCCCTTCGCCGAGTCTGATGCGGCGAAGGGAGCCTTCAGCCCACTGCCGACCGTGTTTAAGCGCCTGCGGCCGGGCAGTGTCACGTGCCTTGGGCCGGGAGGTCAGGGGGTGAAGTCCCAGCGGGTGGCGCCATGGGGTTCGGCGCCCGCCACCCCGATGGCCCGGCGCAGGGCGAGGCGGTACAGATACCAGGGCGGGGCGCCGGCGCTGGGCGCGCTGAAGGGAGCGGTGAGCGCGTCGCCCTCCACCGTCGCGGGCCAGCCGCCCGTCCGGTAGACCGCCGCGACCCGTTCCAGCGTCGCCGGGTCGGTGACCCGGTGCGCCTCGCCCTCCATCGTGAGGTCGATTCCCCGCAGCCGCACCGAAACGGCGCACGCCGGGTTCACGGCCAGGTTGCGGGACCGGCGGGTGCCCGGCCCGCCTTTGAAGAACAGGGCGTCGTCCACCCAGACGGCGCCGACGCCCGCCGAATGCGGACGCCCGTCGGGACGCACGGTGGTCACGAAGAAGGTCAGGTCGGCGGTCGGGGTGTCCTCGGCGAGGACGTCCCGCGCGCGGCTCCAGGGGAGTTCCGCGGAGCCGTAGCGGTCGAGGTTCCTGGTGGCGTGAGGTGTCGTCATACCCACGCGTCGAACGGGCGGGCCGCGATTCGACACCGGACGCGGAAAACCCCGCCACCGAAACGGTGACGGGGCTTTCCGGGAACCCTGGGCTCAGTCCAGGTAGTCGCGCAGCACCTGCGAACGCGACGGGTGACGCAGCTTCGACATCGTCTTCGACTCGATCTGCCGGATGCGCTCACGGGTCACCCCGTACACCTGGCCGATCTCGTCGAGCGTGCGCGGCTGGCCGTCGGTGAGGCCGAACCGCAGCCGCACCACACCCGCCTCACGTTCGGACAGCGTCTGCAGCACCGACTGGAGCTGGTCCTGCAGCAGCGTGAACGACACCGCGTCGACCGCGACGACGGCCTCGGAGTCTTCGATGAAGTCACCGAGCTGCGAGTCGCCCTCGTCGCCGATGGTCTGGTCGAGCGAGATCGGCTCGCGGGCGTACTGCTGGATCTCGAGGACCTTCTCCGGGGAGATGTCCATTTCCTTCGCGAGCTCTTCGGGGGTGGGCTCGCGGCCGAGGTCCTGCAGCAGTTCACGCTGTATGCGGCCGAGCTTGTTGATGACCTCGACCATGTGCACCGGGATACGGATGGTGCGGGCCTGGTCGGCCATCGCGCGGGTGATCGCCTGACGGATCCACCAGGTGGCGTACGTGGAGAACTTGTAGCCCTTGGTGTAGTCGAACTTCTCGACCGCGCGGATCAGGCCGAGGTTGCCCTCCTGGATCAGGTCCAGGAACGCCATGCCACGGCCGGTGTAGCGCTTGGCCAGCGAGACCACGAGCCGGAGGTTCGCCTCCAGGAGGTGGTTCTTCGCCCGCTCACCGTCGCGCACGATCCACTTGAGGTCGCGCCGCATCTGGGTGACGAGCTTCTCGCCCTCCTCCTCGGCGTTGCGGACGCGCTCGGCGGCGTAGAGCCCGGCCTCGATGCGCTTGGCGAGCTCCACCTCCTCCTCGGCGTTCAGCAGGGCGACCTTGCCGATCTGCTTGAGGTACGCGCGGACCGAGTCGGCCGAAGCGGTGAGCTCGGCGTCCTTGCGGGCCTGGCGCAGCGCCTCGGACTCTTCCTCGTCCCAGACGAAGTCCGGGTTGTCGGAAGACTTGCCGGCGTTCTTGTCGGTCGACGTGCGGCGCCCGCGGGCGGGCGTCTCTTCGACGTCCTCCTCGGACTCCGCGTCTTCATCCGTCTCCTCGGTGACGGAAGCGTCGACGACATCCACCTCGACCTCTTCGAGGTCGGACAGATCCGGGGTCTCGAGGTCGGCCTCGTCGAGGTCACCGGGACCGTCTTCCGGGTCGCCGTCTTCGGTCTTCGCACTCTTGGTGCTGGGTTTCTTGGCCGGAGCCTTCTTCGCCGGGGCCTTCTTCGCGCCGGCCGCCTTGGCGGCGGTCTTGCGCGCCGCGGGCTTCGCCGCGTCGGTGGCTGCCTCGTCGGCCGGCTCGCCGGCTGCGGTCGCTGTCTTCGTCCCGCTTCGGGTTGCGGTTCTTGCGGCTGCCACTTACGCCCTTTCGCAGCGGTCGATCATGACGAGCCGAGGCGTGATGGTCTCGGCTGCCTCAAACTTCGGGGAACACCCCTCGGCCTGCGGTTTCCCTTGTTCTCGTTGGTGCCGCCGCCGGGGGCCGTGTTCCATTGTAACGACGATACGTGACAGCGTCGCGGCGCGGACCACCGAACGGCGGGCGCGACACGCCGTGCGACGCGCCGAAGTGACATCCGCGGGGCTGTTGTCAGCGTGGTCGCGTCAGTGCTCGATGCCCTCCGCCGCGGCGGCCGCCGCGCCGACGATGCCCGCGTTGTTCTGCAACGACGCGACGATCACCGGCGTGCGGATGTCCAGCAGCGGGACCCATTTGTGCGACTTCTTGCTGACCCCGCCGCCGACGATGAACAGATCCGGCCAGATCAGGTTTTCCAGCACGGAGAGATACCTGTTCACCCGTTCCGCCCATTCGGGATACGACAGCTCTTCGTTGTCCTTCACCGACGCCGCGGCCTTCTTCTCCGCGTCGAAGCCGTCGACCTCGATGTGGCCGAACTCGGTGTTGGGCACGAGCTTGCCGTCCTGGAAGACCGCGCTGCCGATGCCGGTGCCGAAGGTCAGCAGCGCCGTCACGCCGCGCCGCGCCGCCGGGTCGCCCCAGCGGATCTCGGCCATGCCGGCGGCGTCCGCGTCATTGAGCATCGCGATGTCGTCGACGCCGCGGCCGAGGCGCTTGGCGAACAGGGCGTCGGCGTCGGTGCCGATCCACTTGCGGTCGATGTTGGCCGCGGTGTGCGCGACCCCCTTCTTGACCACCGCGGGCAGGGTGACCCCCACCGGGCCGTCCCAGCCCGCCTGGCCGGTGATCTCGGCGACGACGTCCGCCACCGCCTCCGGGGTCGACGGCTTCGGCGTGTCGATGCGGATCCGGTCGCCGATCAGCTGTCCCTGCGCCAAGTCCACCAGCGCGCCCTTGATCCCGCTGCCGCCGATGTCGATACCGAACCCTCGGGTCGCCTCCACCACGGACGTGGTCCCTTCTCGCACGATTCAGAAGCCTGCCTCGGAGACTTTAACCGGATGTGGTGACATGGCGGACGTGGGAGTTGACGAGACGTTGCTGAAGGGTATCGCCGAGCGTGTCGCGGGCGAGGCCGCCGAACTGGTCCGCGAGGCCTGGACCGGGATGAACGCGGGCCGCGAGGTGCGGGTGGACACCAAATCCGCCGACACCGACGTGGTGACCGCGGTGGACCACGAGTCGGAACGGCTGGTGCGCGCGCGGCTCGCCGAACTGCGCCCCGACGACGCCGTGCTCGGCGAGGAGGGCGGCGGGATCGCCGGCGACGGCGTGACCTGGGTGGTCGACCCGATCGACGGGACGGTGAACTTCCTCTACGGGCTGCCGTGGTTCGCCGTCTCGGTGGCCGCGCAGGTCGGCGGGGTGTCGGTGGCGGGCGCCGTCGTCGAACCGGTCAGCGGGCGCCGCTGGACCGCCGCGCGCGGGCAGGGCGCGTTCCTCGACGGGCGGCCGCTGGCGGTCAACGCCCCTTCCCGGCTGGATCTGACGCTCGTCGGCACCGGATTCGCCTACAAGGTCGAACGGCGGACGAAGCAGGCCCGGTTCGTCGCGGAACTGGCCACCCGGGTGCGGGACGTCCGGCGCAACGGGGCCGCCTCGCTGGACCTGTGCGCCGTCGCGGCGGGCTGGCTGGACGCCTACGTCGAACACGGCCTCGGGCACTGGGACTGGGCCGCCGGAGCGCTCATCGCGGCCGAGGCGGGCGCTCAGGTGTCGCTGCCGGGTGAGGACGCCGAGCTGGGGCCGGACGCGACGTTCGCGGTGGCGCCGTCGATCGCGGCTCCGTTGCGTCAGGCGCTGCTCGACTCGGGTGTGGGCGGGATCTGAGGGGGCCGCCAAATGTCATGAACGACCCTTTCCTGACGAAAAACGTCAGGAAAGGGTCGTTCATGACATTTGAGCGAGAGCGGGTCAGCAGGGGGCTTCGCGAGCGGCCTTCAGCAGCGCCTGGTCGATCACCGGGGCACCGCCGCCCGCGGACTGCTCACCGCCACCGCTGCCCTGCTGCGCCTTCGACCACTTCGTGAGCTGGTCGAGCACCTGGCGCGCCTCCGCCTTCGGGCGGACGTCGCCGAGCAGGGTGCCGGTGGTGAAGGTGACCGAAGCGTCCTTGCGGTTGTCCTTGACCAGTTCGGCGCACGGGACCACGAGGCTCAGCGTGCGGGCCGCGGCGGCGCCGTTCTCACCGAAGCGGATCTGGCCGCGGCACTTGGCTTCCGCGTTCTTGTAGGCCGGGTCGACGTCCGGCTCGACGATCTGGGAGAAACCGAGTTCCCGGAGCGTGCTGGTGACGATGCCACCCTGGCCGCGCACCTGGGAGCCGTTGAGCACCTGGACGGCGACCTTGTCCGGCGGGACCGGCGCGCGGTCGTCGAGGCCGTTGTGCGCCAGCGGCGTGTAGGTGACACCCTGCGGCGCCACGGGCGGCGGATCGCAGCGGACCCTGGCGTCGATGTCGGATTTGCTCGCCACGACGTTCACCCAGACGATGACCGCGCCGAGGGCCATCACCCCGATGACGATGAGCGCGGGCAGCGGGTTGTGCTTGCGATACGGCCTCGCCCCGCGGTCCCCGATGCCGTTCCCCGACGCCACCTGCCAGTCCCTTCCCCAAAGCCCGGATCCCCGGACGGTGCTTCATCTCACCATCGTGTCCGATCAGCCTATGCGTTGCGGCGAGGGTGATCGGCGCGGGCCTCCGGATAGCACCACGCGATGGCCACTCCGGGCAAGCGGCCGGGCCCAAGGGGTGAGGTACCCGACGCGGGCGCAACCCATTCGGACGACAGGCGTCTTGACAGCAGGGTTCCCCCTGTTGGGTGACGTAATCGTGGCAATGTCTGACTCGTTGCAGAGCCGGTATCGGCGTGAGCTACCCTTCGCGGGCTCAGGCGGCAGTAAGAGGCGCAAAAGAGAGACCTCGCTCACTGCCCAGCCGGGCACAAACAGGGGCGCTGGGACGTTAACCAGCGGCACGAAGGACTCACGAGCCGCGCGCTCGCGTGTCCGGGCCATCTGACATCGAAAGCATCGCAGGGGTGAGGGACTAATGGCGACCGACTACGACGCTCCGCGCCGCAGCGAAGCCGACGAGCTGGCCGAAGACTCGTTGGAAGAGCTGAAGGCACGGCGTAACGAAAACCAGTCCGGCGTCGTGGACGTCGACGAAGGACGCGACCGCCGAGAACTTCGAGCTGCCGGGCGCGGACCTCTCCGGACTTTCCGGGGAGGACCTGACCGTCAAGGTCGTGCCCAAGCAGGCCGACGAGTTCACCTGCTCCGTCTGCTTCCTGGTGCATCACCGCAGCAGGCTGGCGGAGGAGAGTGGCGGACGGCTCATCTGCCGCGACTGCGCCTGAGCCTACGGGCACAGGGGACGGCGCGACAGGGGGTTTCGGGGTCTGAACAGGAATAAGGGGGCCGGCCAGATGGCCGGCCCCCTTTCCTGAACAAGCACGAGCCTGTGTCTAGGGCTTCGAGGCGGGGTGGCGCAGCAGCGCGGCCACCTTCTCCGGATGCCGGGTGCTGAACAGCCAGTACGGCGTCGGATCGTCGGGATCGGTGAGCCAGACCCGCACCACCGGGCCCACCCAGCCCCGGTGCAGCACGAACGCCGCCGGATCGGCGTCGCGGCCGAGCGCCTTGCGCTTGGCCTCCTTGTCGATGACGTCGACGTCGCCGACGAACTTGAGCGGGAGGTGCGCGTCGCGCAGCCACAGCTCCGGCTCGTCTCCACCGGTCACCCGGACGCGGGACCGGCCGAGCGAGATCATCAGCGCGACCACCGCGGGGATCAGCACCACGTACGGCAGCCACCCGCGGAGCCCGGGGTAGCCCATGTCGATCTCCGCCGCCAGCAGCCCGCCGCCCAGCAGCGGCAACGGCCAGCCCCACCACGGGACATAGAGCCGCTCTGAATGCTTGACGTCGCCGCCTTCGGCCGCGCTCACACTTTCAACCACCTCTTCAGGGTAGTCTCGCCGCCCGTGTCCACCGTTCAGGTACTGCTTTCCCGGATCGATCCTTCGGTCCCCCTTCCCGCCTACGCGCGCCCCGGCGACGCGGGCGCCGACCTCGTCACCACCTCGGATCTCGTGCTCGCGCCCGGTGAACGCGGCGTCGTCGGCACGGGCGTCGCGATCGCGCTGCCGCCCGGCTACGCGGGCTTCGTGCACCCGCGGTCGGGCCTCGCCGCCCGCGTCGGCCTCTCGGTCGTCAACACCCCCGGAACGATCGACTCCGGGTACCGCGGTGAGATCCGCGTCTGCCTGATCAACCATGATCTCTCCGAGAAGGTCGTGCTCACCCGCGGCGACCGGATCGCGCAGCTGGTCGTGCAACGGGTCGAACAGGCCGAGTTCGTCGAGGTCGCCGAGCTCGAGCCGTCCGAGCGCGGCGAGGGAGGGTATGGCTCCACGGGCGGACACGCCACACTGGGAGCCGGAGCCAGGGAAGGAACGGAGAACTAGTGGGGATTTTCGGACGCAAGCGCGCGAAGCCGACCGGACGGCACGCCGCGCCCGAGGTCGACGAGCGTCCAGTTGCCGACGACGCCGACGAAGAGATCGAGTCGCAGCTGTCGGAGACCTCCGATGGCCCCTTCGACCTCGCCGACGCGCCCGAGGACGGCATCCCGAGGATCGACCTCGGCTCGGTGAAGGTGCCGGTGCCCGACGGTTCCCAGGTCCAGGTCGAGATGGACCCGGAGAGCGGCGGCGTCCGCGCGGTGCACGTCGTCACCGAACAGGGCCAGATCACCGTCAGCGGCTACGCGGCGCCCCGGTCCGGCGGCCTGTGGAAGGACGTCAGCACCGAGCTCACCGAGCAGCTGCGGGCCGACGGCGCCAAGGTGTCGGTCGGCATGGGGGAGTGGGGGCTGGAGCTGTCCGCGATCGTCGGCGACGTCGCGCTGCGGTTCGTCGGGGTCGACGGCCCGCGATGGATGCTCCGCGGCGTCATCGCCGGGCCGCAGTCGCAGGCGGCGCAGGCGCCGGCCGTGCTGCGGGAGATCGTGCGGCACACCATCGTCGACCGCGGTGACGCGCCGATGCCGGTCCGCACCCCGCTGACCATCACGCTGCCCGACGCCGTCGCGCAGCACATCGCCGAGCAGCAGGGTTAACGAGCCCTCAGCCAGGCCAGCACGGTCGCCCGGCCCAGTGACTCCCGGTCCGCGCCGAGGGCGGTGAGCGTCGACTCGCCGACCTCGGCGCGCGGCAGGGCGTCCGCCCAGGCGCGGGCGACCTCCGCCGGGTGGATCGGATCGTCCACGCACGCGCCGATCCCCGCGGGCACGTCGAGGCCCTTGAGGTCTTCGAGCGACGGGGCGGGATGGGCCGCCGCCGTCCGCAGGCCCGCCGCCAGCCCGGCGCCGTGCCGACGCCACGCGCGGCCGAGCTCCGCCGCGAGCCACTCCGGGACGCCGTCGGAGGATTTCGCCAGCGCGCCGCCGACCCCGTTTTCGGCCACCAGATCCGCTGACAGCCGCGCGGCGAGCGACGCGGGTGCTCGCCCGGCCGGGCCGTTCCAGGCCGGGAGCGCGGCGAGCAGGCCGGTGCAGTGGCCCGGATTCCGCGCCGCCCACTCCGCCGAGAGATGCGCGCCGAACGAGATGCCGCCCACGAGCAGCGGACCGTGCTCGCCGGCGAGCCTGTCCAGCTCCGCGAGATAGCCCTCCGCGAGCCTCTCGCCAGGAGGAGGCGGCGGGGCGATCAACCGGATGCCGAGCGCCCGCAGCGGACCGTCGAACACGGCGCGCACGAACACTTCGTCGGACCCGGTGCCGGGGAGTACTACTGCCGTCGTAGGCGGAATAGCGGAGGTCACGTTGCGATCTTCTCCCAAACCCGTTGTCCTGGTCCGAGCACAGTTACGCTGGATTACGCACGGGCCGTTCAAGTCGGGGGCCCCGGAGCACAGGAGCACCGTTATGCCCGCCAAAGACGGCGGCTACTTCAGCCGGCTGGTCCGCAAGCTGACCAGCGACGTCGAGGATCTCGACGCCGACGATCTGTCCGAAAAATCCGAGGCCGGCGGAGCGCAGCGCGCCTGCGACTGCCGGTCGGGTCAAGAGGTGACGGTGCTCGGGAGACTCCGCAGTGTGGAGCTCTGCCCGACCAACGAGGCGGCGACACTGCAGGCCGAGCTGTTCGACGGCACACAGGGTGTGACGCTAATCTGGCTCGGACGCCGCCGGATCCCCGGGATCGAACCCGGGCGAACCATCAAGGTGCGCGGCCGGATGGCCGAACGTGATGGTCAGAAGGTGCTTTACAACCCCTATTACGAACTTCAGAGCCCTGTGAGTTGATCCCGCATCGTGACTGAACCCGTCGGCGGCGAAGAGAAGACCGAAGACAAGAAGCCCCAGCCCACCCTGCTGGAACAGATGGGCGGACTGTCCGGGCTGTTCTATTCCTCGCTGCCGGTCATCGTGTTCGTGATCGCGAACGCGATCTTCGGGCTCACGGTGGGGATCTGGGCCGCGGTGGGCAGCGCGGTGGCGATCACCGTGCTGCGCATCGTCCGCAAGGAGCCGCTGCAGCCGGCGATCTCCGGGTTCTTCGGCGTCGCGATCGCGGCGTTCATCGCCTATCGGACCGGTTCGGCCAAGGGCTTCTTCCTCTTCGGCATCTGGACGAGCCTGGTCTACTGCGGTGTCTTCGTGCTGTCGATCCTCGTCCGCTGGCCGCTCGCCGGCGTGGTGTGGAACGCGCTCAACGGCAGCGGCCACGCGTGGCGCAAGGACAAGAAGTCGCTGATCTCGTACTCGATCGCGACCGCCGCGATGGCGCTGATCTTCGGTGCCCGGTTCGTCGTGCAGCGCTGGCTCTACGACGAGGACTACACCGGCTGGCTGGCCTTCGCGAAGATCGCGATGGGCTACCCGCTGTACGCGCTCGGCCTGCTCACCGTCGTCTGGGCGGTGCGGCGGTCGGACAAGCACCTCAAGGCACAGGCCGAGGCGGCCCCGCGCGAAGAGACCGACGAAGAGATCGAGGCGCGCCTGCGCGCGAAGTACGCGCAGGCGCCCGCCGTCGACAACTAATAACCCAGCGCGGTCCGGATCTCCGGCTCGACGTCCGACGTCGCCACGAACAGCAGCTCGTCGCCCGGCTCCAGCGGATCTTCCGGCTGCGGCACGATCACCCGGTCGCCGCGCAGGATCGTCACCAGTGCCGCGTCACGCGGCAGGTTGATCTCGCTGACCGCCTTGCCCGCGAGCGGCGTCTCCTCCGGGAGGGTGAGTTCGACGAGGTTCGCCTGGCTCTGCCGGAACGTCATCAGCCGCACCAGATCACCGACGCTCACCGCCTCCTCGACCATCGCCGCGAGCATCCGCGGGGTCGAGACGGCGACGTCGACGCCCCAGGCGTCGTTGAACAGCCATTCGTTGGCCGGGTTGTTGACCCGCGCCACCACCCGGCGCACCGCGAACTCGGTCTTCGCGAGCAGCGAGACCACGAGGTTCGCCTTGTCGTCGCCCGTCGCGGCGATCACGACGTCGCACTCCTCGATCCCGGACTCCTCGAGGATCGAGACCTCGCACGCGTCGCCCAGCACCCAGTCCGCCTGCTCGACGGTGTGCGGCTCGAACTGGTCGGCCTCGCGCTCGATGAGCATCACCTGGTGACGCCCGTCGATCAGCTCCGCGGCGATCGACCGGCCGACCGCGCCGGCCCCGGCAATCGCGACCCGCATCAGTTCTCCTCTTCCGGTTCGCGAGCGGCGACGCTGGTCACGTCGCTGACAGTGCCTGATTTCGCGGCGACGTACACGACGTCGTCCGCCTGGATCACGGCCTTGGTGTCGGGCAGGACGGCGGTGCCGAACCGCATGATGAACGCGACCCGCGCGCCGGTGGTGTCCTGCAGATCACGCACGCTGTGCCCGACCCAGCCCTCGTTCAGCGGCAGTTGCAGCAGCGCCACGCTGCCCGACGGGTCGCGCCACTCCGAGGCGACGCCGTCGGGGAGCAGGGTGCGCAGGAACCGGTCGGTCGTCCAGGGCACGGTCGCCACGGTCGGGATGCCGAGCCGTTCGTAGACCGCCGCGCGTTTGTGGTCGTAGATCCTGGCGACGACCTTGTCGATGCCGAAGTTCTCCCTGGCCACCCGCGCCGAGATGATGTTCGAGTTGTCGCCGCTGGACACCGCCGCGAAGGCCCCCGCGCGTTCGATCCCGGCCTCGATCAGCACCTGCCGGTCGAAACCGACGCCGACCACCTGCTGACCGTGGAAATCACTGCCGAGCCGCCGGAACGCCTGCTGGGTCTTGTCGATGATGGCGACTTCGTGCCCCAGCCGCTCCAGCGCCGCGGCCAGGGATGCGCCTACCCGGCCGCATCCCATGATCACCACGTGCACGCCCTGCCTCCTTCGTCGTCGGACGTTCACCCGTCCGCAGGTACCCAGACATACCAGCGCCGAACCTACCGTGGGGGGCGACCGTTAGTCTTCTGCGGTGTCGAAGTTCCCGACCGTATTGAAGCGGCTCGTCCTCGGACGTCCATTCCGGAGTGACCGCCTCTCGCATACGCTGCTGCCGAAGCGCATCGCGCTGCCGATTTTCGCGTCCGACGCGTTGTCGAGCGTCGCCTACGCGCCTGAGGAAATCTTTCTCACCCTCAGCGTCGCCGGTTTGTCGGCGTACGCGTTCGCGCCGTGGATCGGCGTCGCCGTCGCGCTCGTCATGCTGGTCGTGGTGGCGTCCTATCGGCAGAACGTGCACGCCTATCCCAGTGGTGGCGGCGACTACGAAGTCGCGAACACCAACCTGGGCGGCAAATTCGGCCTCACCGTGGCCAGCGCGCTGCTGGTCGACTACGTGCTCACCGTGGCGGTGTCGACGTCGTCCGGCGTGGCGAACATCGGGTCCGCCATCCCGTGGGTGGCGCAGCACAAGGTGATCGCCGCGGTCATCATCGTGGTCGTGCTGACCGCGCTGAATCTGCGCGGAGTTCGCGAATCGGGCAAAGCGTTCGCCATCCCGACCTACGGTTTCATCATCGGCATCCTCGGCATGGTGATCTGGGGCCTGATCGAGGCGGCCTCCGGCGCCGACATGCGCGCCGAAAGCGCGGACTTCCAGTTGCACGAAGAAGCCTCTTTGACCGGTTTCGCGTTCTTCTTCCTGCTGTTGCGCACGTTCTCCTCCGGTGCGGCGGCGCTGACCGGGGTCGAGGCGATCAGCAACGGTGTCCCGGCGTTCCAGAAGCCGAAATCGAAGAACGCCGCGACCACCCTGCTGATGATGGGCGTGCTCGCGGTGACGATGCTGGTCGGCATCATCACGCTGGCGATCATCACCGACGTCAAATTCGCCGAGCACCCGGAAACGCAGCTCACCGGCACTCCGGCGGGCTACGAGCAGAAGACGATCGTCGCGCAGATCGCGCAGGCGGTGTTCGCCGACTTCACCCCCGCGTTCTACTACATCTCCTTCGCCACCGGCATCATCCTGCTGCTGGCCGCGAACACCGCGTTCAACGGTTTCCCGGTGCTCGGCTCGATCCTCGCGCAGGACCGTTACCTGCCACGCCAGCTGCACACCCGCGGCGACCGGCTGGCCTTCTCCAACGGCATCCTGTTCCTGTCGGCGTTCGCGCTGGTGCTGATCATCGCGTTCGACGCCGAGGTCACCAAGCTCATCCAGCTCTACATCGTGGGCGTGTTCGTCTCGTTCACGGTGAGCCAGGCGGGCATGATCCGGCACTGGAACCGGCTGCTGGCCAGGGAGACCGATCCGGCGGTGCGGCGGCGGATGCGGCGTTCGCAGACGGTCAACGCGATCGGCCTCACCATGACCGGCACCGTGCTGATCATCGTGCTGGTGACGAAGTTCCTCCTCGGCGCCTGGATCGCGATCGCGGCCATGGTGGCGATCTACGTACTGATGACCGCGATCCGCAAGCATTACGACCGGGTCGCCGAGGAATTGCGCGAAATGGACCGGAAACCGGCCGTATTGCCTTCGCGCAACCATGCGATCGTGCTGATTTCGAAACTGCACCTGCCGACCCTGCGCGCGGTCTCCTACGCCAAGGCGGTGCGGCCGGACGTCCTCGAAGCCGTCACGGTGAACGTCGACGACGTCGAGACCCGCAAACTCGTCCAGGAATGGGACGACCACAATTTCAAGGTGCCGCTGAAGGTGATCGAATCGCCGTATCGCGAGATCACGAAACCGGTGCTGGACTACGTGAAGCGCGTCCGCGGCGACAATCCGCGCAACGTGGTGACCGTGTTCATCCCCGAGTACGTGGTCGGGCACTGGTGGGAGCAGGTGCTGCACAACCAGAGCGCGCTGCGGCTGAAGGGACGCCTCCTGTTCCAGCCCGGCGTCATGGTGACCAGCGTGCCGTGGCAGCTCGAATCGTCGGAAAAGGCGATCAAACGCGACCGGAAGGCCCGCCCGGCGGCCGGTGACGTGCGCCGGGGATTCACCCCGGTCGTCAAGCAACCCGAGAAAACTAAGGACAAGGCAGAATGAGTGTGGACGCGTCGACCGGCACCTGGCTCGGACGGACCATCGAGCTGGAGGTCGGCGCGGTCGCGCACGGCGGGCACTGCGTCGCGCGGACGGAGGGCCGGGTCGTGTTCGTCCGGCACGCGCTGCCCGGTGAGCGGGTCCTGGCCTCGATCACCGAGGACAAGGGCGGCTCGTTCTGCCGCGCCGACGCGATCGAGGTCCTGCAGGCATCACCCGAACGCGTGGAGCCGCCGTGCCCGCTCGCGGCGCCGGGGGAGTGCGGCGGCTGCGATTGGCAGCACGCCACGCCCGCCTATCAGCGTGAACTCAAGGCCGCCGTGGTCATGGAACAGCTGAAGCGGCTCGCCGGGATCGAGCGCGACGTCGTCGTCGAAGCGCTCGACGGTGGCCCGTTGGACTGGCGCAGCCGGGTGCGGCTCGTCGCGGGCAAGGACGGCAAGGCGGGCTTCCGGGCGCACCACAGTCATCGCGTGATCGCGATCGACGACTGCCCGATCACCGTCCCCGGCGCGCTCGACGACGTCGTGTCGCGCAACTGGCGCCCCGGCAGCGAAATCGAGGTCACCAAGGACGGCGAGGGCCAAGTGCACCTTCGCGACCTGTCGACGGTCCATGGGAAGACCCGGTCACGACAGCTGGCGGGTGGCATCGCGGTGCAGCACGCCGCCGGTCGCGACTGGCGCCTGGACGCCCACGGCTTCTGGCAGGTCCACCCGGCCGCCGCGGACGCGCTCGCCGCCGTCGTCGCGGAATGGGCCGAGGCACCGCGCGACGGCGTGGCCTGGGACCTGTACGCCGGCGTCGGCCTCTTCGCGTCCGTGCTCGCTTCGCAGGTCGGCCCGCGCGGACGGGTCCTGGCCGTCGAATCCGGCAGGCGTGCCGTCGCCGACGGCGAGGAGAACCTGGCCGACCTCCCGCAGGTCCGCTGGCGCTCCGGCCGCGTCGAGCACCTGCTGGCCGACGCCCCCAAACCGGTGGACGTCGTCGTCCTCGACCCGCCGCGCAAGGGCGCGGGCAAGGCGGTCGTGGAGTCCATTGTGGAGGGATCCCCCGACCGGATCGTCTACGTGGCGTGCGACCCGGCCGCCTTGGCGCGCGACATCGCGCTGTTCAAGGAACACGGATACGGGCTGGTGGATCTGCGCGCTTTCGACGCTTTCCCGATGACGCACCACGTTGAATGCGTTGCGTTGCTGCAATGATTCGGGATTTGTAATCCGTCGGAATGGAGTGGCTTCGTTCGGCTTGTCCGGGTGTGGTCGTGCTCGTTAACTTGCTCGCATCATGAACTATCTTACCTCTGTCTGTGGCGACTGTGATGGAAAAGGTTGTTCTGGCTGCGACGGGCACGGCACGATCACCATTGTGGAGGACTGACCGAGTGGAGCCCCCAATGCTTCCTCCTGGTGTCACGGCACAGGAGATCAGTTATCGCAGTGGTCGGAAGCAAGTCATCTACACGGCGCCGTACCCCTCCGAGGGGCCGCTGCTCGCGCGTGATCTGCTGGGCAGGCAGGCGTGGATGTTCATGTACGCGCATTTCGTCTTCACCTGGGTGGAAGGCGCGGTCCAGGTGCAGGTCAGTCACGGAACCCTGAGCGGGCCGAAGATGCCCTTGTGGAAGGGAATCAGCATTCCCGCTTATTGGTCGGGTCCCGCGCTGGCCGATTTCGGGCGGGCGTGGGCGCTGGACCAGATGACGGGTAATCGGGGAACTCCGGCGGCCGTTTATCTTTGAGGAGTCTGAGTGGCGGTTCGGGTTGGAATGGACCTGCATTTCTTCCCGCTCGGCCCAGGGGGTAGTGAAGGCCTCCTTTCCTACTCTGAAGGTAGGGAAGGAGGCCTTCACTACGCCGCCGGGGTGGCTTGGTGAGGCCTGTGCTCTGAGTGTGCGTCGCGATAGTCGCTTTCGCGACACGCGATCAGCAGGTGGCAGCGAACACGGGCATGCCGAGGACCCCGTCGCCGGTGCGGACGGCGGGCTCCTCGGAAACAGGGGTCAGGTCACGACGCGGTGGAGGGTGTTGCGCCGTGGCACCTGTAGTGGGTCGAGGTATTGGGGCGGCACGAATTCCGGTCTTCCCTCCGGAGCCATCCGGACCTGCCAGTCACCGTGGTGGATGAGCCGGTGGTGGAAGGTGCACATTTACCACTGACGGGTGGTTCGGGTCGCGGGCATCGTGACGCTCGTGAGTGGTGAGGAGGCGGAAGCGAGGTCAGCGTGTTGCGAAAGCCTCTTCGCAACACTGAAGGTGGCGAAGGCCGTCATCCTTGCTGCAGGCGCGAGAAAACGCCTTCGCGAGCTGGCGCAACAGGCCGGGGCTCTTGAGTGGTTAGGACGGTTAGAACCGTCCTAACCACTCACGACACCCGCGATCAGCATTTCAACGTAAAAGAGAAGTCCCCGGAAACCTTCCCCAGCAACCGCACCGCCGAAACCACCTTCCCCTCCTCGATCAGCCTCTCGACCTCCCCCCGCGAAAGGCCGCACCCTTCGGCGATCAGCCGCACGGGCCGAAGCGGAATCCGGGCCTCGAAACGAACCGAGACATCGCGAAAGTCCCCATGGCACAAGGAACCGGTATCGAGCCGCCACGCGCCCTCCCAATCAAGGGAGACGTGGTTACGGCGGAGCACGGCCGGATCCTGGAGCAGTTCGGCGGCGAGGCCGAGGTCGTTCTCGTGCAGCCGCTCCAACAGGTCAGGCCGGACGGAGCGCACGTTCACCCGCTCCAGGATGGTGAGTTTCGCGGTGTCCTCGCAGCCGGTGCAGAGCACGAGGAGCCAGACGTCGATGAGTTTGTGGTTGGCGTTGACCCGGAATTTGCCGTTCGCCCGGAAACGTCCGGACCCGCAGGCATGGCAACGGCGGAGGACGACAGGAAGGCAGGTGGGAACGACCACCCAGTTTTCGAGCATGGGAAGTACACCCGTTCAGTGAGAAGTCCGCAGCAAAAGGAAGCGCGGCGCGAAAGGCGCGACGCGCGACGAAATCAGCGCTCGGGAGGTCTCACAGGGTGTACAACGGCAGGCCTTCGGCTCGGCGACGTGGTCCGGCAGCACGGTAGCGGCCCGGCGGCGGCCGCTCCATCGGTTTTCCGGGCAAGAAGAAGGCCCCCTGGCCGAAACCAGGGGGCCGGACGAGCGAGTGCTAGGAGCGCGCGTCCTCCTTCAGCATGTCCGCGCACTTCTCCCCGATCGCCATCGTCGTGATGCACGGGTTCACCGCGACCAGGAACGGCATCGCCGAACCGTCGGCGACCCGCAGGCCTTCGACGCCGCGCACGCGCAGCCGGGCGTCCAGAACGGCCATCGGGTCGCCGTCGCCGCCCATTTTCGCGGTGCACGACGGGTGATAGACCGTGTTGTGGGTCTTGCGCAGGTAGTCCGCGATCTCGTCGTCGGTTTTGACGTCCTTGCCGGGAGCCAGTTCGGTGCCCGCCCATTCGTCCAGCGCGGGCTGCTCGGCGATCTTGCGCGCCAGTTTGATCCCGTAGGTCATTACGCGCATGTCGTGCTCGTCGGTGAAGTACCGCGGGTCCACCTTCGGCTTGTCCCGGTAATCGCGGCTGCGCAGCCGCACGGTCCCGGTCGACCGCGAACGCGTGACGTTCGGGGTCAGGCAGAAGCCGTTCTCGGTGGTGGGATAGCCCTGCCGGAGGGTGTTCATGTCGAACGGTACCGAGCCGTAGTGGAACATCAGGTCCGGCCGGTCGAGGCCTTCCTCCGTGGTGGTGAAGATGCCGATCTCCCACCATTGCGTGGATTCGGTCGTCATCGGCTGCAGGGCGTCCCACTGGATGACGCCTTCGGGGTGATCCTGCAGGTTCTCGCCGACGCCGGGGGAGTCCACCAGCACGTCCACACCGACCTCGCGCAGATGCTCGGCCGGGCCGATTCCCGACAGCATCAGGAGTTTCGGCGTGTCGATCGCGCCCGAAGACAGGATCACCTCGCGCCGCGCGCGCAGCTGGATGCCGTGAATCAGGTCGTCGGCCAGGTATTCCGCGCCGGTGCAGCGTTTGCCGTCGAACAGCAGCCGCCGGACGCGGGCGCCGGTGATGATCTCCAGATTCGGCCGCTTGCCGATGATCGGGTGCAGGTACGACACCGAAGCCGACGACCGCGTACCGTCCTCGCGCGCGTTGATCTGGAACCAGTTCGCCCCGTGCGTCACGGTCTTGCCCGAGTTGAACTCCGTCCTCGGGATCCCCGCCTGCTCGCACGCCTGCAACAGCGCGACACCGGTCGGGTCGTTCGGCGGCACCGAGCGGATGGTCACCGGACCCGAGCGGCCGTGGTGGTCGCCGGGGCCGTCGTTGGTCTCAAGACGCTTGTACAGCGGGAAGATGTCCTTCGCGGCCCAGCCGGGCAGGCCGAGCGACGACCATTCGTCGAGGTCTTCCGCCGGCGCCCAGAACGCGATGCACGAGTTGTGCGACGAGCAGCCGCCGAGCACCCGCGCGCGGGCGTGGCGCAGGAACGAGTTGCCGGATTCCTGCGGCTCCACCAGGTAGTCCCAGTCGTAGCCGGATTCCAGCAGGGCCATCCACTTCGTCAGTTCCAGCACCGCCGGATCGTCCACATCGGACGGTCCGGCTTCGAGGAGCGCGACGGTGACGTCCGGGTCTTCCGAGAGTCTCGCCGCGACCACCGAACCCGCCGTCCCGCCGCCGACGACGATGTAGTCGAACTCTCCGGTCACTGTGCTGCCTCCTCGGGATGTGCTTCCGCGGCGTGATCGGCCAGGACGCCGCTCTTGTGCCGCAGGACGAACCAGTAATACGCGAAACCGGCGACCGCCACCGCGCCGACGAACAGCACGGCCCCCCATTCGAGGTACCAGTGATACGGCTCGGTCGCGTTGTAGACCTCGCGCCGGGGCCAGGCCAGGTTCACCACGATCGCGCCGCCCCACAGCACACCGAGGATGTTGACCGGCAGCCCCAGTTTGCCGAGCGAGAAGTACTTGGTGCCCTCCACCTTCGGCGGTGGCCACTGCCCGCGCAGCCGCTTGACCAGCATCGGGACGGTGACCAGCAGGTACGCCAGGTAGATCATGATGATGCCGATACTGGTGATCACCGTGAAGATCTGCGGCTGGCCGACGTTGACCACCAGGATCAGCACCGCGATCACACCGGACACGATCGCGGGGATCACCGGCGTCTTGGTCTTCGGCGACACCCTCGCCAAGTGCTTCCCGGCCGGGAGGTTGTTGTCGCGGCCCATCGCGAACATCATCCGGATCGACGCCGACTGCACGGCCAGGTTGCACACCGTGATGGCCACGACCACCGCGAGCAGGAAGATCGTGCCGATCGTGCTGCCGAGGACGTCGAGCACGATGAACTGCAGGCCGCCGGTCGCGATCTCGGGGTTGTTGATGTCGCCGACCGCCATCAGCGCCAGCAGCAGGATCAGCCCGCCGATGACGAACGACGCGATCAGCGCGCGCAGGATCGCCTTGGGCGCGTTCTTGCGCGGGTCGTGCGACTCCTCACCGAGCGAGCTGGCGGTGTCGAAGCCGTACATGACGTAGGTCGACGCGAGCGAAGCGACCAGGAACGCCCCGAAGTACCCCCACGGCTGGTCGGCGCCGGTGTTGTTCGTTTGCATGACGACCTCGGGGCCCCGCGTGATGTTCACCGCGAGCGCGATGATCAGCAGCACCGCGGCGATCAGTTCGATGAACACGCCGGCGCTGTTGATCCGCGCCATCAGCTTGACACCCCAGGCGTTCACCAGCGTCGTGAACACGATCAGCGCCGTACCCAGGATGACCGCGTTCACCGCGCTGTCGCCGGAGAAGGAGAAGAACGACGAGATCTGGGGGAGCGTGATCTGGTACGCCAGCGCGACGGCGGCGATGCTGACGATCGAGGCGGTGAGCATCATCCACCCGGCCATCCAGGCGACGTGCGGGCTGCCGAGGCGTTTCGACCAGTTGTAGATCGACCCGGCGACCGGATAATGCGCCGCCAGTTCGGCGAACGACAGCGCCACCATCAGCTGGCCGGCGAACACCATCGGCCAAGACCACCAGTACGCCGGCCCGCCGAAGCTGAAGCCGAAGTAGAACAGCTGGAAGGTCCCCGTCAGGATCGAGATGTAGCTGATCCCGGCGGCGAAGGTGTGGAAATTGCCGAGCGTTCTTTCGAGTTCCTGTTTGTAGCCGAAACCGGCCAAGCCGTCGTCGGAAGGAGTGCTCATCGGCAGTTTCCCCTCTTCAGTTGGACGCGGGCTCCCCGGAGAACCAGCGCTGTGGAGCGGGCCGGAGGTTCTGGTAGATGTGCTTCGCCTCCGTGTACTCGGCGAGCCCGGTCGGGCCGAGTTCGCGCCCGAAGCCGGACTGCTTGTAGCCGCCCCATTCCGCCTGTGGCAGGTACGGGTGGAAGTCGTTGATCCAGATCGTGCCGTGCCGCAGCCGGTTCGCGACCCGCTGCGCGCGGGAGGCGTCCGAGGTGAACACCGCGCCGGCGAGGCCGTAATGGGTGTCGTTGGCGATGCGGACGGCGTCGTCCTCGTCGGTGAACGTCTCGACGGTGAGCACCGGGCCGAACGACTCGTCGACGACGGCGCTGCTGCCCTGCTTCACGTTGTCGAGGATGGTCGGCAGGTAGTAGTGCCCCTTCGCGAGCTCGCGATCGTCGGGGCGTTTGCCGCCGGTGCGCAGGACGGCGCCCTCTTCGAGCGCCGCGGCGACGTAGCGTTCGATCTTTTCCAAATGGGCGGCCGAGATCAGCGGGCCGGTTTCAGCCTTCGGGTCGAAAGGTCCACCCAGTCGGATCAGTTCGGCGCGGCGGACGAGTTCGTCGACGAACTCGTCGTGCCATTCCTCCTGGACGATCAGCCGCGCGCCCGCCGAGCAGACCTGCCCGGAGTGCAGGAACACCGCGGTCAGCGCGTAGTCGACGGCGGTGTCGAAATCCGAGTCGGCGAACACGACGTTCGGGTTCTTGCCGCCCAGTTCCAGCGCGACCTTCTTGACGGTCGCGGCCGCGGAGGCGGCGATGATCTTGCCGGTCGCGAGGCCGCCGGTGAACGACACGAGGTCGACGTCGGGGTGCTCGGACAGCGGCGCCCCGGCCTGCGCGCCGGCGCCGAGCACGAGGTTCGCGACGCCGCCGGGGAGGCCTGCCTCGGTCAGCAGCTTCATCAGCATGATCGAGGTGTGCGGGGTCAGCTCGCTGGGCTTGAGGACGAACGTGTTGCCCGCCGCGAGCGCGGGGGCGACCTTCCAGATGGTCTGCAGGAGCGGGTAGTTCCACGGCGTGATCAGCCCGCAGACGCCGACCGGCTCGTGCACGATCCGGCTGAACGCGTCCGGGTTGCCGGTGTCGACCACGCGGCCCGCGTCGTTCGCGGCGAGCTTGCCGAAGTAACGCAGGCACGCGGCGATGTCGGCCATGTCGTATTCGCTCTCGACCAGCCGTTTCCCGGTGTCGAGCGATTCGGCGCGGGCGAAGGCGGCGGCGTCGCGGTCGAGCAGGTCGGCGGCCTTCAGCAGCAGGTCACCGCGCTGCGGGGCGGGCGTCTGCGGCCACGGGCCGGTGTCGAACGCCTTCCGCGCGGCGGCGATGGCCGCTTCGGTGTCTTCACGGGTGCCCTCGGCGACCTCCGCGACCAGCGACCCGTCGGCGGGGCAGCGGATTTCCCGGCGACCACCGCCGACCGCGTCGACCCACTCGCCACCGATGAAAAAGTCCGCCATCAAGCCCTCCGAACCGGCTCCTGCTCAACCGTCGATCAGCGATTATCGCGGCCACCCGACGTGACCGCTACTTGGCAAAAGAGACCATGTTCACACCCTTGGGTGTCGAGTGGTGATTTTCTGACATGTGACCCGTGACGCGGCGGACGGAAGACTCTCAGGCGACCTCCGTAGACTGGCCGGAACGGCGGAAGAGGAACCAGGCGAGGTGGGAGAGTGACGTTGCTCGAGTCCGTGCACGGACCGGCCGACTTGAAGCGGATGAACCAGGACCAGCTCGGCGAGCTGGCCGCGGAGATCCGGGACTTCCTCGTCGAGAAGGTGCGGCTCGCCGGTGGTCACCTCGGCCCGAACCTGGGTGTGGTCGAGCTGACCATGGCGCTGCACCGGGTCTTCGACTCGCCGGACGACGCGATCGTGTGGGACGTCGGCCACCAGGCGTACGTGCACAAGATCGTCACCGGCCGTCACGACGGCTTCGGCAAGCTGCGCCAGCTCGGCGGCCTCACCGGCTACCCGGCGCGCTGTGAGAGCGAGCACGACCTCGTCGAGAACAGCCACGCCTCGACCGCGCTGTCCTATGTGGACGGTCTGGCGAAGGCGTTCGAACTCGAAGGCGGCGGCAGGCACGCGATCGCCGTCGTCGGCGACGGCGCGCTGACCGGCGGCATGTGCTGGGAGGCGCTCAACAACATCGCCGCGAACCCGCGCCGCCCGGTCGTCATCGTCATCAACGACAACGGCCGCTCGTACTCGCCGACCATCGGCGGCGTCGCGGACCATCTCGCGTCGCTGCGGCTCAAGCCCGGCTACGAGCGCGTGCTGGACCGCGGCAAGGAACTGCTGCGGCACACGCCCGTCGTCGGCAAGCCGATCTACGCGGCGCTGCACGCGGCGAAGGCGGGCCTCAAGGACGCGCTCAGCCCGCAGATGATGTTCTCCGACCTCGGCCTCAAGTACCTCGGCCCGGTCGACGGGCACGACCTCGCCGCGCTGGAGAAGGCGTTCCAGAGCGCCCGTGACTTCGGCGGCGCGGTCATCGTGCACGTGGTCACCGAGAAGGGCCACGGTTACGAGCCCGCGGTCACCAACCAGGCCGACCAGATGCACCAGACCGACCCGATCGACCCGGAAACCGGCCTGCCGCCGGTCAAGGGCCCGAGCTGGACCGGGGTCTTCGCCGACGAAATGGTCAAGATCGGCGCCGACCGCGAGGACGTCGTCGCGATCACCGCGGCCATGCTGCGCTCGACCGGGTTGCACAAGTTCGCCGAGGCGTACCCGGACCGCTGGTACGACGTCGGCATCGCCGAACAGCACGCGGTGACCTCGGCCGCCGGGCTCGCGATGGGTGGCAAGCACCCCGTGGTCGCCGTCTACTCGACCTTCCTGAACCGCGCGTTCGACCAGGTCCTGATGGACGTCGCGCTGCACCGCCAGCCGGTGACGCTGGTACTGGACCGCGCGGGCATCACCGGCCCGGACGGCCCCAGCCACCACGGCATGTGGGACCTTTCGCTGCTGGGCATGGTGCCCGGGATGCGGGTCGCCGCTCCGCGTGACGCCGGAACCCTGCGCGAGGAACTGCGGGAGGCCGTCGCGGTCGAGGACGGGCCGACGGCGCTGCGGTTCTCCAAGGGCGGCGTGATCGACTCCGTGCCCGCCGTGGAACGCGTCGGCACGGTGGACGTGCTGCGCAAGCCCGCCGGCGACGCCGACGTCCTGCTCGTCGCGGTGGGCGCGTTCGCGATGCTCGGGCTCGCCGCCGCGGACCGGCTGGCCGACCAGGGCATCGGCGTGACCGTGGTGGACCCGCGCTGGGTCGTCCCGGCCCCGGCCGAACTGGTGGCGCTGGCCGAGCAGCACAAGCTCGTCGTGACCGTCGAGGACAGCGGGCGGCACGGTGGCTTCGGCTCCGCGCTGGCGGCGCTGTTCCGCGACGCCGAATGCGACGTGCCGCTGCGGGATCTCGCGGTGCCGCAGGTGTTCCACGACCACGGTTCGCGCGAGGAGGTGCTGGCCCGCGTCGGGCTCACCGCGCAGGACGTGGCGCGGCGGGTGACCGAATGGTCGGCGAAGCTGGCGAGCCGGACTCCGGCGCCGGAGGACACGCGCCGCTGAGTTTGGCGTCGACGGTCGTGAGTGGCGATTCGGGTTAGAACACGAGTCGCCACTCACGACCACCTGTACCGAGGCCGGGCGGGTGATCCGGCTAGCCCCCGGGTGTCATGAAAGGGCCGTTCAGGACGAAAAATGTCCTGAACGGCCCTTTCATGACACCCGGGAGTTCGGCGCCGCACACCCGGCGGTCGCGCGAAAAGCGCCTTACGTGCCCACGATCCGGCCGACCGCGCGCACGACGAGATCACGCGTCGCGATCGGCGAGGAGAACCCGAGGATCGACAGGTGCACGACGAGGCTCAGCAGTTCCTCGGCGTCGAAGTGGTCCGGCACGGTGCCCGCCCGTTGCGCCTCCCGGATCGCGGCGACCTTGTCCGCGTGCGCCCGCACCTCGGCTTCGGGTGCCGCGTCGAAGCCGTTCTCCAGCCGCAGCCAGCCCATGAGCCGCAGGAGATGGGGGTGTTCGAGGTAGCGGTCGAACAGCCTTCCCGCGTAACCGGGCAGGTCTTCGGGGGTGATCGTGAGGGTCCGGATGGCGAGGTCCACCTGCTCCTCCACGACCTTCTCGAAAAGCTCTTCCTTGCTGCAGAAGTAGGCGTAGATCAGCGCCTTGTTCGCGCCCGCGTTCTTCGCGATGCGGTCCACCCTGGCGCCGGCGATGCCGTACGTCGCGAACTCAGTCGTCGCCGCGTCCAGCAGTTTCCGCTTGGTCGCTTCCTTGTCCCTGACCATGTGACCCACTCTAACTAACTGGTTGGTTGACAGCCAGCCGCACCCCATGGCAGGCTGAATTGGCAACCAACTGGTTAGTTAGGAGCAGGAACATGAAGGTCGCACTGGTCACGGGGGCTTCCGCGGGAATCGGCGAAGCCACGGCACTCGCGCTGCAGGACGCGGGCTACACGGTTTACGGCGCCGCGAGGCGTGTCGAGCGGATGGCGGGGCTCGCCGAGCGCGGGGTCAAGGTCCTCGCGATGGACGTCACCGACGACGCGTCGATGGTCGCGGGTGTCGAGCGGATCATCGAGGAATCGGGTCGCATCGACGTCCTGGTCAACAACGCGGGCTACGGCTCGTACGGCGCCTTCGAGGACGTGCCGCTCTCGGAGGGGAGGTACCAGTTCGAGGTCAACCTGTTCGGCCTCGCGCGGCTCGTCCAGCTGACCACGCCGCAGATGCGCGCCCAGGGTTCCGGCAAGATCGTGAACATCTCGTCGATCGGCGGCAAGATCTACGAACCGCTCGGCGGCTGGTACCACTCGACGAAGTTCGCGGTCGAAGGACTCAGCGACTCACTGCGGCTGGAACTGAAGCCGTTCGGCATCGACGTCGTGGTGGTCGAACCCGGTGCCATCAAAACCGAATGGGGCGGCATCGCCATCGAGAACCTGATGAAGACCTCCGGCGACACCGCGTACGCGCCGCAGGCCAAGGCACTGGCGAAGTTCTTCGACCAGGCCGCGCGCGGTTCCCACCCCAAGGTGATCGCCGACGTCATCCTGAAGGCCGTCCGGGCCCGGCGCCCGAAGACCCGCTACGCCGCCGGTTTCGGGGCGAAGCCGATCCTGTTCGTGCGCCGGGTGCTCCCGGACCGCGCCTTCGACGCGTTGTTCCTCGGGGCGTTGCGCCGCTTCGCCTAAGCGGCGACGGCCGGTTCGGCGACGGGCTCCGCGTACGAGTAGACCTCCCGCGGTTCGGGGAAGAGCTTCACCAGCACGGGATACGCGATCGCCGCCGTGCACAGCGTCACCACCATGCTGATGTCGACGCCGCCCGCGATGTCCTTGAGCGGCCCGGCGATCATCGGGGTGTTGGCCGTCAGCAGGCCCAGCGTCGTCGCCGGGATCCAGGCGGCCATCGCGCGCCAGTTCACCCCGCGGGTGAACCAGTAGCGCCCGCCCTTGCGGCCCTGGTTGAACACCTGGAGGTCGTCCGGGTCGTAGAACCCGCGCCGCAGCACGAAACCGATCATCATGATCACCATCCACGGCGACGTGCACAGCACGATCAGCGTGGCGAAGGCGTTGATGCTGGACACCATGTCCAGCACGAAATTGCCGACGAAGATGAACACGACGCTGAGCGAGCCGATCAGCAGCGTCGCCTGCACCCGGCTCAGCTTCACGAAGATCGAGCTGAAGTCCAGCCCGGTCCCGTAGAGCGACGTCGTGCCGGTGGACAGCCCGCCGATCAGCGCGACCACGATCAGCGGGATCGCGTACCAGAGCGGGGAGATCGCGGTCAGGCCGGTGATGTAGTCGGCCGGATCGGCGACCAGGGTCGCGGTGGCGATGCCGAACCCGAACGGCAGCAACGTCGCCACCTGCGCCAGGAACGGCGCGGCCAGCAGGGAACGGCGGCTGTGCCGCGCGGGGATGTAGCGCGTCCAGTCGCCGAGGAAGGCGCCGAACGAGATCGGGTTCGCCATCGTGGTGAGCGCGGCCAGGATCCACGTCGGCCAGAAGTCGCCGAGCGCGTAGGTGCCGGTGCCGGCGAACCCGGGGTCGAACGTGCCGCCGTAGGCCACGATCCCGAGCAGCATGATCGCCGTGCCCAGCACCACGGCGACCCGGTTCACCAGCAGCATGAACCGGTAGCCGTAGATGCACACCACCAGCGTGGCGATCGCGATGACGCCGTACGCGACGCCGCGGAGCACTTCGCCGCCGTCGAAACCGAAAAGCCGCTGTGCCGCACCGGCGACGGCGTCGCCGCTCACCCAGACCGAGATGGCGAAGAACGTGATGGCCGTCAGCAGCGAGAGGAAGGAGCCGACACAACGGCCGACGACGCCGAAGTGCGCGCCGGAGGAGACCGCGTTGTTGGTGCGGGTGAGCGGGCCGAACAACGACATCGGCGAGAGCACCAGCGCGCCGACGACCACGCCCGCGACGGTGGCCGCCATCGCCGCCCAGAAGCTCAGCCCGAAGGCGATCGGGAGGGTCCCGAGGATGATGGTGGCGAAGGTGTTCGCGCCGCCGAACGCCATCCGGAACAGGTCGCGCGGACGCGAGGTCTGTTCTTCCGGCGGGATCGGCGCGATGCCGTGCTGCTCGACTTCGGTGACCTTGTCACCCATGGGGACCTCCGGCTAAGAGCTTCAGGCGAAGCGGGTCATGACGTGCTTCACGCGGGTGTACTCGGCGAAGGAGTAGGACGAGAGGTCCTTCCCGTGGCCCGAGTGCCCGAAGCCGCCATGGGGCATTTCCGAGACCAGCGGCCCGTGGGTGTTGACCCAGACGCAGCCGAAGTCGAGTTCGCCCGAAACGCGGGTCGCGCGTGACAGGTCGTTGGTCCAGATCGACGACGCCAGCCCGTAGGGGACGCCGTTGGCCAGGCGCACCGCCTCGTCCTCGTCCGTAAAGGACTGGACGGTGATCACCGGGCCGAAGATCTCCTCCTGCACGATCTCGTCGTCCTGCTTCAGGCCCGAGATCACGGTGGGGGAGAAGAAGAAACCGCGGTCGCCGGCGGGCGTGCCGCCGGTCTCCACGCGGGCGTGCGAAGGGAGACGATCGACGAGTCCGCGGACCCGCCCGAACTGCGCCTCGCTGTTGAGCGGGCCGAAGTCCTCGCCCGGGGCCTGCGCGGCGGCGGCCTTGGTCAGTTCCGCGACGAACTCGTCGTGGATCGCCGCGTCCACCAGCACCCGGCTGCCCGCCGTGCAGTCCTGCCCGGCGTTGTAGAACGCCGCGCCGACGATGCCCTCGGCCGCTTCGGCGAGGTTCACGTCGCCGAAGACCAGCAGGGGCGCGTTGCCGCCGAGTTCGAGGTGCGTGCGCTTGAGGTCGGCCGCCGCGACGGTGGCGACGTCGATCCCGGCGCGGGTCGACCCGGTGATCGACACCAGCTCGGTGATCGGATGCTTCACCAGCGCGCGGCCGGTGTCGCGGTCGCCGCACAGCACGTTGAAAGCGCCCTCCGGCAGGAACTCCGCCGCGACCTTCGCGAGCAGGACGGCCGTCGACGGCGTGGTCTCCGCGGGCTTGAGCACGACGGTGTTGCCCGCCGCCAAGGCCGGGGCGATCTTCCAGACACCCATCATCAGCGGGTAGTTCCACGGCGCGATCTGCGCGCAGACGCCGACCGGCTCCCGGCGGATCGCCGACGTGTGCCCCGGCAGGTACTCGCCGGACGCGGTGCCTTCGAGCTGCCGCGCCGCACCGGCGAAGAACCGCAGCGCGCTGACGCACTCCGGGATCTCCTCGTCCAGCACGACGGCGCGGATCTTGCCGGTCTCCCGGATTTCGAGCTCGGCGAACTCCTCCGCGCGGGACTCCAGCGCGTCGGCGATCTTCAGCAGCGCGAGCTGACGCTGGGCGGGCGTGCTCTTGCGCCACACCTTGAACGCCCGTTCGGCCGCGGCCAGCGCGGCGTCCACATCGGACTGCTCCGACAGGACACTCGTGCCGAAGACCTCGCCGGTGGCGGGGTTCACCAGGTCGAGCGTCCGCGAGCCCGACGCCGGTACCTCGGCGCCGTCGACGAAATTGAGGACCTGAGTCATTTCTTCTCCAGGTGGGTCGGCTCGAACATCTTGAGCAGGGCGGGCAGGACGACCACAGACGGGCCGGGCGTGGCCAGCGCGTCCGCCAGGTCCTTCCCGACGGTGTCCAAAGAGGACACCGTGGCCGGGACGCCGAAGGACTGTGCCAGCGCGGCGAAATCGGGGCGGGCGAGTTCGGTGGCGGTGGACTGCCCGAACGCGCCGGTCAGATACTCGCGCAGGATGCCGTAACCACCGTCGTCGACGATGAGCCACGTGACGTCCAGCCCGTGCTGGACCGCCGTGGCCAGCTCCGCGATGCCGTACATCGCGCCGCCGTCGCCGGACACCGCCAGCGCCGGGCCGCCGGTCGCCGCGGCGCCGCCGAGCGCGCCGGGCAGGCCGTAGCCGAGCCCGCCCGCGCCCTGCGCGGTGTGGATCGGCGCGCCCTCGGGATTCCACGCCGACCAGGCCCAGTAGGCCGCGATCGTCATGTCCCAGAACGTCTGGGTACCTTCGGGGATCGCCGCGCGGATGTCGTCGATGAGCTTGCGCTCGGCTTCGAGGGGCTGGCCCTCGAGGCGTTCGCGCACCTTCGTCAGCAGATCCGCCACCGCCTTTTCGGCGGCGCCGTCCGACTGCCGGAACGGAACCTGCTCCAGAAGTCCTTGCAGGACAAGGCGGACGTCGGCGTGGATGCCCAGCGCCGGGTAGTTCGACTCCAGCTTCCCGAGATCGGCCTCGACCTGGATCACCCGGCCGCGCGGGGCGAACTCGCGGTAGTTGCTGGACAGCTCGCCGAGCCCGGAACCCAGCACCAGCAGCACATCCGCGGCCGAGAGGAATTCGGTGCTGTGCCAGTCCTCCAGCCACGATTGCCCGGACAGCTCGTGCTCCCAGCCGAAGACGCCCTTGCCGCCGAACGTCGACAGCACCGGCGCGCGCAGTGCCTCCGCGAGCGCCTTCAGTTCCGCGTGCGCGCCCGAGCGCAGCGCGCCACCACCGGCGAGGATCACCGGATTCCCGGCCGTGCCAAGGAGATTCGCGGCCTCGGTGACGAGCTCCGGCAACGGGGCGAGCGGAGCGGGCCGTGCCGTCACGGACGTGATCCGCGGCAGGCCCGCCGGCGCCAGCAGGATGTCCTGCGGGATCTCGACCCACACCGGGCCGTACGGCGCGGTCGCCGCCGATTCCCACGCCTCGCGCAACGCCGTCGGGATCTGGCTGACGGTACGCACCACGTGCACCGACTTCACCACGTCACGGAAACTGGCCTGCTGATCGGGCAGTTCGTGCAGATAGCCGTGCCGTCCACCGCCGAGCCCGGCGACCGGGACCTGGCTGGAGATCCCGAGCACCGGGACCGACGCCGCCCGCGATTCCTGCAACGAGGCCAAAGTCAGCAGCGCGCCAGGGCCGGTCGACACGATCATCGGCGTCACCGGGACCGGGCCTTCGGGATCGGCCGCGAGCCGGGCGCGGGCGTGCCCGTCGGCCGCGAACGCCAGATTGTTCTCCACCCGCGAGCTGACGACGCGCAGGTCGTCCGTGCGCCGCAACGCTTCGAACAGACCGAGCGCGTGCTGGCCCGGCAGGCCGAACACGGTGTCCGCGCCGAGCGCGTGGAGGGTTTCGACGACGACGTCGCCGCCGATGCGTTGTGTCATGCGCTCTTCCCCAAACTGAGCAGGCTCACCAGGTCGTAGGCGACGTGGGAAGCCGCGATGGCGGTGATCTCGGCATGATCGTAAGCCGGGGCCAGCTCCACCACATCGGCTCCGACGAGGTTGCAGTCCCGCAGCCCGCGCAGGATCTCCAGCAGTTCGCGGCTGGTCATCCCGCCCGCCTCGGGCGTGCCGGTGCCGGGCGCGTGCGCCGGGTCGAGCACGTCGATGTCGACCGAGATGTAGAGCGGGCGGCCGCCGATGCGCTGGCGCAGCGCGTCGACGGTCTCGGCGACCCCGCGGCGCATGACGTCGCCGGAGGTGACGATGCCGAATCCGAGGCGGCGGTCCTCTTCCAGATCCCGCTTGCCGTACAGCGGGCCGCGCGTGCCGACGTGGGACAGCGCTTCGGTGTCGAGGATGCCTTCCTCGGACGCCCGCCGGAACGGGGTGCCATGGGTGTACGGCTCGCCGAAGTAGGTGTCCCAGGTGTCGAGGTGCGCGTCGAAGTGCAGCAGCGCCACCGGTCCGTGCTTCTTCGCCGCCGCCCGCAGCAGCGGCAGCGCGATCGTGTGGTCGCCGCCGACGGTCACCAGGCGCGTCCCGTCCGCGGTGAGTGCCTCGGCCTCGCTCTGCAGCGTTTCGATCGCCTCGCCGATGTTGAACGGGTTGAGCGCGATGTCGCCGGCGTCGACCACCTGCGTTTCGGCGAACGGGGAAACGTCGAGTTCCGGGTGGTACGGGCGAAGGAGCCGGCTGGCCTCACGGAGCGCGGAGGGGCCGAAGCGCGCGCCGGGGCGGTAGGACACCCCGGCGTCGAACGGCACCCCGACGACGGCGACGTCGGCGCGCTCGACCTGATCGATCCGCGGAAGCCTCGCGAAGGTCGCGAAACCGGCGAACCGGGGCACCTTCGAAGAGTCGACGGGTCCGATCGGGTTCTGCTCAGGCACTGTGTCTCCTTCTTAGGTGGTTCAGGACTGCGAAGCGGCGAGTTTCGCCTCTTCTTCTTCGGCGGCCGCGCTGCCGTTCAGGCGGCGGGTCCACAAGGTGAGGATTTCGTCGGAGGTCCGCGGGGTGAGGAAGCTGACCAGCAGGTACACCGCGAGGCTGGAGCCGAGGCCCCAGTAGATCGGGCTGTTGGCCTCGACGCCGTCGACGAACATGAACGTGATGACCACGCTCGCGCCGACCACCATCGACGCGAGCGCGCCCTGCCGGGTGCCGCGTTTCCAGGCCAGCCCGCCGATGATCGCGACCAGCAGGCCGCCGACGAGGATGTCGTAGGCGATGGTCAGCGCGTTGACGACGTCGTCCACGATCATCGCGATGCCGATCGCGGCGATGCCGAGGACCAGCGTGGTGATCCGGTTCCTTGTCACCTCGTTGCCGGCCTTTTTGAGGCCCAGCTTGGAAAGCAGATCCGAGGTGCTGACCGTGGAGCAGGCGATGAGCGCGCCGCTCGCGGTCGACATCATCGCCGAGAGCGCCGCCGCGAGCACCAGCCCGCGGATCCCGGCGGGCAGCTGCTGCTCGACGATGGTCGCGAACGCGTCCTGCGCGCTGGCGAGGTTCGGGTACAGCGTCTTGGCCGCGGTGCCGATCAGCGCGCCGGCGAGACCGTAGACGAGGCAGTAGACGCCGGAGATGACGCCGCCGCCGGTCGCGATGCCCGGCGTCCGCGCGGTGAACACGCGCTGCCAGATGTCCTGGCCGATCAGCAGGCCGAAGCTGTAGATGAGGAAGTAGGTGAAGATCGTGTCGCCGCCGATGGCGGTGAGTTCGAAGTAGCTCTCGTCCAGGCGCGCGGCCATACCGTCGAAACCGCCCGCGGACACGATCGAGACCGGCAGCAGGATCAGCAGGATGCCGATGGTCTTGATGACGAACTGGACGATGTCGGTCAGCGTGATCGACCACATGCCTCCGAGCACCGAGTAGAGCACCACGATCGAGCCGCCGATGGCGATACCGGCCCAGCTCGGCACGTTGAACAGGACCTTGAAGATGGTGGCGAACGCCAGCGTCGAGGTGACGGTCAGCATCAGCGTGTAGCCCCACATGACCACGCCGGAGATGGTGCTGGTGGAGCCGCCGTAACGCAGGTCGAGCATCTCGCCGACGGTGTAGACGCGCAGTTTCACCAGCCGCCGCGCGAACAGCGTGTGCAGGACCAGGATGCCGACGCCGATCGCGATCACGAGCCAGGCGCCGGAGATGCCGTAGGTGTAGCCGAGTTTCACCCCGCCGACGGTCGAAGCGCCGCCGAGGACGACCGCGGACATCGTGCCCGAGTACATGAACCAGCCGAGGCGGCGGCCCGCGACGAGATAGTCCGATTTGGTCTTGGCGAGCCGCAGCCCGAACCACCCGACCCCGATCATGCCCGCTATGTAGAGCGCGATCACCGCGTAGTCACCGGCCACGGTGTCCTCCTTGACTTGGGGCTGTTCGCTTCGTTCGGGTCACCGTAGGTTCGTTCGCAGCTTGAACGACATGGGATGATCCATCCGAACTTCGGTGTGGATGAGGATGGAATGACCCAAAGCCGCGATCCGTTCGACTCGGATGTGAATGTCCCGTTACGGGCCGTGGTCGGCAACCCGGAACTGGCACTCGACCCGGTCGTGGAGACCTTGCGGCCGGGCGCGCTCGACGCCCCGGTGCGCTGGGCCCACGTCAGCGAGCTGCTGGATCCCGTGCCGTACCTGCTCGGGGCGGAGCTGCTGCTCACCGCCGGGGTGAACCTGCCGGTGGAACCGGCCGAGATCGACCGCTACGTCCGGCGGCTGGCCGGCAGCGGGATCTCCGCGCTGGGGTTCGGGCTCACCCCGGGCGCCTACGAGACGTTGCCGCCGCCCCTGCTGGCGGCGTGCGCCCGGCACGGTCTCCCGCTGCTGGTCGTCCAGCCGCAGACGCCGTTCCTCGCGATCAGCCGGGCCGTGTCGGTCGCGCTCGCCGAGGCAGGGCAGCGGGAACAGCGGCGGATCGCGGCCGCGCGGGAGGCGCTGACCAGGGCGGCGGGCGACGGGCTCGGCGAACTGGCGAGCGCGCTGGCCGGACGGCTCGGGGCGTGGGTGGCGCTGGTCGGCGCCGGCGACGTCCTGGCCGCGGACCACGGGGCGCCGTCACCGCTGCCCGCCGAGGTCCGGGAACTGGTCGCCACGCTGCGGGCGGGCCGGGGGATCCGCAGCGCGACCACGGAACTGGCCGACGGCACGCACGTCGTCGCGCAGCCGGTGTACCCGCAGGCGACGGCGTCGCATCTGGTCGTGGTCGGCCGGGTCGCGCGGTTCGACGGCGCGGACCGGTCGATCCTGTCGGTCGGGGCGGCGCTGCTCGGGCTGGCGGGCCGCGCGGGTTCGGACGCGGCCGGGCTGGGCGCCACCGCGACGGGACTGCTGCTGGGGGAGACCGAGGTGATCGGCGGGGACGAACGCCGTCTGGTCGCCGGGATCGCGTACCGCAAGGGGCCGAACGAGGTCGCCGTCCGCTACGACTGGCTGCGCGCCCGGCTCGACACCCCGCTCGTGCGGCTGCGGCCGGGGCCGCGCTTCGACGCGATCGTCCGCGAGGCGCCGGAGGCAGGCGACCTCGACCGGCTCCGTGCCGACGGCTGGCTCGCGGTCGTGGGTTCGCCCGTCCCGCCCGGACGGCTTCCCGAAGCGGCGGGCGAGATCGAGCTGCTGCTGACGCGGGCGGCCGCGCTGGGACGGCCGGTGATGGCGGAAAGCCCTTCGGGACTGGACGCGCTGATCGATCCGGGCGCCGCGGCCGGGTTCGCCGCACAGATGCTGGCGCCGCTGCGCGAACTCGACCGGAAGGGTGAGCGCGAACTGGTCGGCACGCTGCGGACCTGGCTCGCGCACCATGGCGGCTGGGACCGCACGGCCGCCGAACTCGGCGTGCACCGCAACAGTGTCCGGCACCGGATCGGGCAGATCGAACGGGCGCTGGGGGTGGATCTGGCGGATCCGGAGACGCGGATGCGGCTGTGGTTCGCCCTGCGCTGGTCCTCGTGAGTGGTAGCGGCGGCTAGGGCGAAGGGTGCCTACTGGCGGTCTTGCGTGACTGGATGGACGACACACGTGATCAGACGGACGGCACGCGTGTCTGGACGGACGACTCACGGCGAAAGCTTCGCCGCGAGCGTGTCGTCCATCTGGTCACGTGTGTCGTCCGTCTGATCACACGTGCCGTCCGCCCAATCACGCGAAGCCACCGTCTCGGTACAGGTGGTCGTGAGTGGCGATTCGGGTTAGAACCCGATGTGCTGTTTCAGGACCTCACGGACAGATGTGTTTCAGGACTTGTCGGACAGTTTGGTGTTGAGTGGTTGGTAGCGTACTGCTCGGTTGAGGGTGAGCTGGCGGGCGATGGTGTCGCCGATCATGATGGTGACACGGTCGCCTTGCCAGAACACGGTGGCTGTGTGTCCGGTCCAGTTTCGGCCCAGGACGATGGAGTAGCCGGAGAAGGCGATGACGCCGGTGGCTGAGACGGTGCGTTGAGTGCGGCCGCTGGGGGTGTTGCGGCCGGTGGCGGGGGTGGCTTTGGGGCTGGCGTCGTAGCGTTGCCGTGGGGTGTGGCCGTCGAGGCTTTGGTGGCGCCGGTGGTTGTTGTAGATGTGGCGGTAGTCCTCGAGTAGCTGTTGCAGGACGGCAAGGTTCTCGGCAGGAGGGCGGGCGGCGAGCCATTTCCTCAGGGTTCGGTGGACACGTTCGTTCTTGCCGCAGGTTTGCGGGCGATAGGGCCTGGACGCGATGGCGGTAACGCCGTGTTCGGCGAGGTGACGTTCGAGTTCGACCCTCTGCCCTCGGTGTTTTCCGGAGAAAGCTAATCCGTTGTCGGACAACACTTTGACCGGTAGACCGTGGCCGGCGAAGGCCTGTTGCAGCGCTGCCCAGGTGTCGGTGCCGTTCTCGCTGGCGGCGGCGTAGGAGCCGACGTCGAGGCGGGAGTGGTCGTCGAGGATCTGGACGATGCAGACCTTCTGGCCGTCGGCCAGGTAGTACTCCATGCCATCGATCTGCCAGCACCCGTTCGGATCGGAGTACTCGAACCGGCGCCTCGTGCGGGGTCTCTTGCGGGGCTCCGGTTCGATCTGGCCGTGCTCGCACAGGATCCGGTAGATCGCCGACTTCGACGGCACCGGCGCGAACCCCGCCTTCTCCAGCCGCCAGCGGATCGAGATCGGCCCGTTGTCCCAGCCCTCGTCCGCGAGTTCCTTGCGGGCCCGCAGCACCGCCTCGGCCACCTCCGCGCCTAATGCGGTGGGACGGTGGCGCGGGGCGGTGCTGCGGCGGATGAACCCGTTCGCCGCCTCGCTCCGCACCCGGGCCACATACCGATAGAACGTGTCCCGGGAAACCCCGTGCTCACGGCAGAACTGCGACACGTTGACCTTCTCGCCCACGGCTGCCCGAGCGACCGCGGCGACGAACTCAGGATCCATCGAAAACCCTGTACTGCCCATCGTCGCATGATCACCACGAACACCCTGGTCACCACACCGACAGGCCGATCAGTGTCCGTGAGGTCCTGAAACATCAACTGTCCGACATGTCCTGAACTCAGACATCGGGTTAGAACCCGAATCGCCACTCACGAGACCCGACCGCCTCGGTACCGGTGCTCCTTGCAGTCCGTGAAGGGGGCCTTCACGGACCGGCCCCGGGAGCAGCGGCCAGGAGCCAGCAGGTGCCGAAAACGCCTCACGACTCCAATAAGGTCACTCTCAGGAATGTGTGGCAACGTAGGGTCGTGCGAATTCTGGTAGTCGAAGACGAAGAACCCCTCGCCGACGCGATCGCACGCGGCCTGCGGCGCGAGGGTATGGCGGTGGACATCGCGCTCACCGGTGACGACGGGCACGAGAAGGCCGCCGTCACCCGGTACGACGTCGTGCTGCTCGACCGCGATCTCCCCGGCATGTCCGGTGACGACCTGTGCCGCGAGATCGTCGCGTCCGGCGAGCTGACCCGCGTGCTGATGCTCACCGCGAGCAGTTCCGTTTCGGACCGCGTCGACGGGCTTTCCCTCGGCGCCGACGATTATCTCGCCAAGCCGTTCGCCTTCCCCGAACTCGTCGCGCGCGTGCGGGCGCTGGGCCGCCGCGCGACCCCGGCCGCGCCGCCGCTGCTGACTTCCGGCGACGTCGAACTGGACCCGGCGAGGCGGACCGTCCGCCGCGCGAGCGGTCCGGTCGAGCTGACCCGCAAGGAGTTCGGCGTGCTGGAGGTGCTGCTGTCGGCCGCCGGTTCGGTGGTCAGCAGCGAGGAACTGCTCGAACGCGTGTGGGACGAGAACGCCGACCCGTTCACCACCACCGTCCGGGTCACCGTGATGACCCTGCGGAAGAAGCTCGGCGAGCCGGGCATCATCGAAACCGTCGTCGGCTCCGGTTACCGGGTGCCGGAGCAGGGGACCGCACGCGGGTGAACCTGTCCGGCGCCCGCAGCCTGCGCGCGCGGGTCACGTTGCTCGCGACCGGGCTGGTGGCACTGGTCAGCCTCCTGTTGCTCTGGCTGACCTGGAATCTGGTCGGCGACGCGGTCTCCGCCGTGCCGCAGCTACCGCCGGGCACCATGGTGCGCGTCGACGGCGTCGAGGTCGACGCGTCCGCCGTCACCGAACATCTGCGGGTCTACGCCCGGAACCGGGTGCTGCTGTTCGGCGCGGTCGCGTTCTGTTTCGTCGTGCTGGCGGCGGGGATCCTCGCGTGGACGTTCACCGCGCGGGTCCTTCAGCCGCTGCGCGAGATCACCGGCACCGCGCGCCGCCTCTCGATCGAGTCGATGGGGGAGCGGATCGGTGAGGTCCGCACGAAGGACGAACTCGCCGAACTGGCCGAGACCTTCGACGACATGCTCGACCGGTTGCAGGCCGCGTTCGACGCGCAGCGGCATTTCGTCGCGAACGCCAGCCACGAACTGCGGACGCCGCTCGCGGTCATCCGCACCGAACTCGACGTCACCCTGGCCGACGAGCACGCGGACGAAGCCGAGTTACGCCGGATGGCGGGTGTCGTCCGCGACGCGACCGAACGGGCCGAGCGGCTGGTCGGTTCCCTGTTGCTGCTCGCGCGCACGGACGGCGCGGGGCTGGTGGCCAGGGAACCGGTCGACCTGGCGGTGATCGTCGCGAGCGCGTGGCGCGCGGTGCGCGTCGAAGCCGAAAAGCGCGGCATCCGCACCGAATTCGCGACCCCCGGCGCGCCGACTTTCGGCGATCCCGCGCTGCTGGAACGGATCGCGGGCAACCTGCTGGAGAACGCCGTGCGGCACAACGTCGACGGCGGCTGGCTGGACGTCGTCACGCAGGCCGGTCCACAGTGGTCGGTGCTGCGGGTGCGTTCCTCGGGCGGGCTGCTCGATCCGGCGGCGGTCCCCGAACTGTTCGAGCCGTTCCGCCGCGCCGGCGTCGCCAGGACGGCCCGCACCGGGGCCGGGCTGGGGCTCTCGATCGTGCGGGCCGCGGTGCAGGCGCACGGTGGCACCGTGTTCGCGGAACCCGTTGTGGGCGGCGGTCTTTCGGTGACCGTCCACCTGCCCGCTCTGCCCTGACCCCCGGCTGGGGTTACGGTTTCGGGCATGGTTCCCAGTAATCGGCTGAACAACGGAACATCCCTCCCGCAACTCGGGTTCGGGGTGTACAAGATCGGCGACGACGAGGTCGTGGGCGCGATCCGCACCGCCATCGAGGCGGGTTACCGCGCCATCGACACGGCGACCCTGTACGCGAACGAACGCGGCGTCGGCGAGGCTGTCCGCACCAGCGGGCTGCCGCGTGAGGAACTGTTCGTCACCACGAAACTCTGGAACACCGAACACGGCTACGACCCGGCGTTGCGCGCCTTCGACACGAGCCTGAGCGAGCTGGGGCTCGACTACGTCGACCTGTACCTGATCCACTGGCCGCTTCCCGCGCAGGACAAGTACGTGGAAACGTGGCGGGCGCTGGAAAAGATCGCCTCCGACGGCCGGGCGAAGGCGATCGGCGTCTCGAACTTCCAGATCCCGCATCTGGAGCGGCTGATCGAGGAGACCGGGATCGTCCCGGCGGTGAACCAGATCGAATGCCATCCGTGGCTGCAGCAGCCGTTGCTGCGGGACTTCCACGAGAAGCACGAGATCGTCACCGAGGCGTGGGGCCCGCTGGCGCGCGGCGGAGACCTGCTCGCCGACGAGAAGCTCACCACGATCGCCGAGAAACACGGCAAGACGCCTGCTCAGGTCGTGCTGCGCTGGCACGTCGAGATGGACCATCTGGTGATCCCGAAGTCCGTCACGCCCGAACGGATCAAGGCGAACATCGACGTCTTCGACTTCGCGCTCGACGCGCACGACACCGCCGCGATCGCGACGCTGGAGCAGGGGAAGCGGCTGGGGCCGGATCCGGACACACTGGGCGCCTAGACCCGGCCCCGGTCGCCTACCGCACGTCGACGAAGATCGGGTTCCCGTACAGCCACAGGTCTTCGAACGGGTTCGACTGCCCGATCACGTCGGCGCTCGGCTCGATCCCGCCGGGCACGTGCTTCTTGCCGTCCGTGCCGCGTGTCCGCACGAAGAACGGCTCGCGCACGTCGCGGAACGTGTGCCGGAAGGTGACCCGCCGCCCGGGCGCCCACCGCGGCTCGAAGGACCGCACCACCCGCGTGCCCGGGGCGGTCTGCGTGTCGCGGTCGGCGGCCGGGCCGGTCACCGGTCCGGACACGAGGTCGAGCCGCGCGAGCCGCGGGATCGCGCCGCCGCCGTTCGGCCGGGCCGCGAGCTTCGCCGAGACGACCACCGTGACGTCGGATCCGCGCCGGACCCGCAGCCTGCCGCCCATCGTCGCCGAGCTCCAGCCGCTGTACGCGCCGAACTCCAGTTCCTGCGCCAGCCCGCCGTGCACCACCCAGACGCGGCCCGCGCGCAACCCTTCCAGCACGCCTTCGTGGCTTCGGCGGGTCACGCCGACCATCGTCCGGCTGAACTCGGCGGGAGCGAAGTCCGCGTACGGCGGCAGGGTCTGCGGAACGCCGGTGTCGATCGGGTCCGGGTAGCCGCCGTGCTCGTCGTAGTAGCCGTCGGGGACGCTGGGCCGCACGTGGGTGTCGCCGCGGTTGTAGTGCGAGTCGGAGTTGCTGGTGATCCACCACGGCTTTCCTTCGGCCAGCAGCGAATCCCAGAGCCCGCCGACGGTCGCGGTGCTCCAGTCGAAGCCGCCGTAGGTGCGGTAGGCCGACTCCGGGAAACCCGGCCACGAGTTCGAGCCGGGCGAGTTGCCGTACCCGCCGCGCGCGCCACCGCCACTTCCGAGCGGTTTGGGGAAGCCGTCGGCCTGCGCTCCCGGCGCGCCTTCCATGCCGATGACGATGCCGGGCGCGGCGTCGCGCAGCGCGCGGATCTCGTGCGGGGCGATCCGGCCGTTGCGCAGCGGATGGTTGATCACCACCACCGGTGCGTGGATCCGGCGTGCCCGCTCTTCGGCGGCGAGCCAGCGGATCGCCTTGACGGCCAGCGCCTCGTTGTCCGGCGTGCCCGGTTCGGTGCCGGTGAGCCGCCAGTCGAAGGCGCGCTCGAACTCCCGCAGTTTCGCGGCCTGGTCCGCGCCCGCCTGGAAGAACAGCGTGGCGTGCTCGGCACCCGGCACGTTCCATTCCATGCCCTGCCACAGCAGGAGATCGGGATGTTCGCGCTGCGCCGCCCGGATCGCGGCGTTCGTGCGCTCCACCGACGACTTCTCGTGCGCGGCGTGGCCGTGATCGGTGATCACCGCCCAGTCCGCGCCGTGACGGCGCGCGTCGGTGGCGATTCCGTCCACTGTGTACATCGCGTCGTAGGAGTACTGCGTGTGGATGTGGTGATCGCCCGCCAGCCACCGATAGCGGTCACGGCCGAAGACAAGGCCGAGATCGAGGTCGAGGTTCAGGTCGAGGGCGTCCGCCGGTGCCGCGGCGGCGAGTGGGGCGCCGGCGGCCGCCGCGGAGACGAGGCCCGCGCGCTTGAGGAATCCGCGGCGGTCGACGCCGGGTTTTTCGCTGTTCACCGGCCGGACGCTAAAGAGCCTCGTTGAACGGACGATGTCCGGACGGCCAACGAACGGCGCTCTGTGATGCCCGTCTCCCCGGGGGATGGCCGGGGAGACGACCGTTCCCTTGCAGGACCCCAGGCTTTCACGAAAACGTAGCCGCTCGCCATCGATTCCACGAAAAACGCGAAAGGCCACCGCCTGCGATCAAGGGATCGCCGACGGTGGCCTTTCGCCGAGGCTCAGGAGAGCGGCACGCTCGCCACGCCCGGGGCCAGGAACGGCTTGCCGTTGACCTTCTCGGACACGCCCGCCCGGTCGAGGTACGGCGTGATGCCGCCCAGCCAGAACGGCCAGCCCGCGCCGAGGATCAGGCACAGGTCGATGTCCTGCGCCTCGGCGACCACGCCCTCGTCGAGCATGATCCGGATCTCTTCGGCGATCGCGGCCAGCGCGCGGTCACGCACCTGCTCGGACGTCGACGGCGAGTCGCCCTGCTGCCAGAGCTCGGCCACCTCGGGGTCGACGGTGGCGTTGCCCTTGTCATCCCACTGCCAGACGCCCTTCTTGCCCGCCTTGACGAAGCGGTCCAGGTTCTCGCTGACGGTGAACCGGTCCGGGAACGCCTCGTGCAGGGTCTCCCCGACGTGCAGGGCGATCGCCGGGCCGACGAGCTGCATCAGCGTCATCGGCGTCATCGGCAGGCCCAGCGGCTCGAGCGCCTTGTCGGCGACGTCGAAAGGCGTGCCCTCGTCGACGGTCACCAGCACCTCGCCGAGGAAACGCAGCAGCAGCCGGTTGACCACGAACGCGGACGCGTCCTTGACCAGCACGCTCGACTTCTTCAGCTGCTTGCCGAGCGCGAACGCCGTCGCCAGCGCGGCGTCGTCGGTCTTCTCCGCGCGGACGATCTCCAGCAGCGGCATCACCGCGACCGGGTTGAAGAAGTGGAACCCGACCACGCGCTCCGGATGCTTCAGCTGCGACGCCATCGCGGTGATCGACAGCGACGACGTGTTCGTCGCCAGGATCGCCTCGGGGGAGACGTACTGCTCCAGGTCGGCGAAGACCTTCTGCTTGACGCCCAGCTCCTCGAACACCGCCTCGATCACGAAGTCGGCGTCGGCGAAGGCCGACTTGTCGAGCGAGCCGGTGACGAGCGCCTTCAGCCGGTTCGCGCCGTCCGGCGAGACCCGCTTCTTGGCCAGCAGCTTGTCGATCTCACCGTGCACATAGGACACACCCTTGTCGACGCGTTCCTGGTCGACGTCGGTGAGCACCACCGGCACCTTGAGTCTGCGCACGAACAGCAGCGCCATCTGGCTGGCCATCAGCCCCGCGCCGACGATGCCGACCTTGTTCACCTTGCGCGCCAGCGACTTGTCCGGCGCGCCCGCCGGCCGTTTGGCCCGCTTGTTGACCAGGTTGAACGAGTACAGCCCGGCGCGCAGGGTGTCGTCCATGAGCAGTTCGGCGAGCCCGTCGGTCTCGGCCGCGTAGCCGCGGTCCAGATCGTTCTCGCGGGCCAGCTCCAGCAGCTCGACGGCCTTGGTCGCGCCGGGGGACGCGCCCTTCGTGCGACCGTCCACAATGGCCTTGGCGCGGGCGATCGCGGCGTCCCAGCCCGCGCCGCGGTCGATCTCGCGACGGGCGGGGCTGATCTCGCCGTTGACGACCTTCACCAGCCACAGCAGGGACTGCTCGAGGTAGTCGGCCGAGCCGAAGACCTCGTCGACGATGCCGAGCTCGGCCGCCTGCGCGACCTTCAGCATCTTGTTCTGGGCCAGCGCGTTCTCGATGATCACGGTGACCGCGGCGTCCGGGCCGATGAGGTTCGGCAGCAGCTGCGTGCCGCCCCAGCCCGGGAACAGGCCGAGGAAGACCTCGGGGAACGCGATCGCGGCGGTGTTCTCCGAAAGCGTGCGATAGTGGCAGGAGAGCGCGAGTTCGAGCCCGCCGCCCATCACCGCGCCGTTGATGAACCCGAAGGTCGGGATCTCGGTTTCGGTGAGGCGCCGGAACACGTCGTGCCCGGTCTGCGCGATCTCCCGCGCCAGCGCCGGATCCGCGACCGCTTCGACGCCGGAAAGGTCGGCGCCGACGGCGAAGATGAACGGCTTGCCGGTGACCGCGATCGCGGCGGGGTCCGCGGCGAAGGCGGCGTCGATAGCGGCGTTGAGGCTCACCAGGCCTTGCGGGCCGAAGGTGTTGGGCCGGGTGTGGTCGTGGCCGTTGTCGAGGGTGATCAGCGCGACGGGCTTGTCGAGCCCGGGCACCTTCACCAGCCGGGTGACGGCGTTCGTGACGACCTCGTCGGGGAAGGCGGCTTTCGCTTGGTCAGCGGTGAAAGTCATGTTACTTCGCCCCCTTGGAGTCGCTGTAGGCCGGGTTCTCCCAGATCACGGTGCCGCCCATGCCGATGCCGATGCACATGGTGGTCAGGCCGTAGCGCACGTCGGGGCGCTCGGCGAACTGACGCGAAAGCTGCGTCATCAGCCGCACCCCGGAGGACGCGAGCGGGTGACCGCAGGCGATCGCGCCACCCCACTGGTTGACGCGGGGGTCGTCGTCGGCGATGCCGAAGTGGTCCAGGAACGCGAGCACCTGGATCGCGAACGCCTCGTTGATCTCGAACAGGCCGATGTCGTCGATCGACAGGCCGGTGCGCGCGAACAGCTTCTCGGTGGCGGGCACCGGGCCGATGCCCATGACCTCCGGCTCGACACCGGCGAACGAGTAGCCCACCAGGCGCATGCCGATCGGCAGGCCGAGTTCGCGGGCGGTGTCCTCGTCGGCGAGCAGAGCCGCGGTGGCGCCGTCGTTGAGCCCGGCCGCGTTGCCGGCGGTGATCCGGCCGTGCGGCCGGAACGGCGTCTTCAGCCCGGCGAGCTGCTCGACGGTGGTGCCGGGGCGCGGCGGCTCGTCCTCGGTCGCGAGACCCCAGCCAAGTTCCTTCGAGCGCGTGGCGACCGGGACCAGCTCGGGGCCGATCTTGCCGGTCTTCACGGCCTCGGCGTACTTCTCCTGGCTGCGCGCGGCGTACGCGTCGGTGCGCTGCTTGGTGATCGCCGGAAACCGGTCGTGCAGGTTCTCCGCGGTCTGGCCCATCACGAGCGCCGTCGGGTCGACGAGCTTGTCGGCGATGATGCGCGGGTTCGGGTCCACGCCCTCGCCCATCGGGTGGCGGCCCATGTGCTCGACGCCGCCGGCGATGGCGATGTCGTAGGCACCGAAGCCGATCCCGCTCGCGGTGGTGGTGACCGCGGTCATCGCGCCGGCGCACATCCGGTCGAGCGCGAAACCGGGCACCGACTTCGGCAGGCCGGCCAGCAGCGCGGCGGTGCGGCCGATGGTCAGGCCCTGGTCGCCGATCTGGGTGGTGGCGGCGATCGCCACCTCGTCGACGCGCTCGGGCGGCAGCTCGGGATGCCGCCGCAGCAGTTCACGGATGGCGTTGACGACGAGATCGTCGGCACGGGTGCCGGCGTACATACCCTTTTCGCCTGCCTTGCCGAAGGGCGTCCGCACCCCTTCGACGAAGGCGACATTGCGTACCGACCGCGCGTTCGGCGCGAGCGGTGTTGCTCCTGCGGCCACGAATGCTCCTGAAGTAGAGGTTGTCCTGACCGCACCCTAGCCCCGGTTACCCGTCGGTAACCAGGATGGTGGCCCGGTCGAGTGGGGGAAGGCACACTCCCGGGGTCACCCGCCTCGGCCGCTTGGCCGATCCGGGGGAGGTGGGGAAATTGCTATGTTCGAAGTGATCAGGGGGAGGGATCACGATGAACTCGCCGGGGCCGGCCGTCACCCGTCGTGCGCTACTGGGGATGGCGGTCCTCGCGTCACTGGCCGCCTGCACGCGGGCGAACCCGCCCGTGCCGTCGCCGGATCCCTCGCCGCCCCCGCCGTCCACCACCCGCCAGTTCCACGACCGGTTGCTGGAGCTGGAGAACAAGTTCGACGCCAGGCTCGGCGTCTACGCGCTCGACACCGAAGGCGGCGGCACCGTCGAACACCGCGCCGACGAGCGGTTCGCGTTCTGCTCGACGTTCAAGGGGGTCGCGGCGGCCGCGGTCCTGCAGCGCAATCCGTTGTCGCATCTGGAAACCCGGGTCAGCTACTCGCGGGCCGACCTGATGAAACACGCCCCGGTCACCGAGCGGCACGTGGCCACGGGCATGACGATCCGCCAGCTGTGCGACGCCGCCGTCCGGTTCAGCGACGGCACGGCGGGCAACCTCCTGCTGCGGGATCTCGGCGGCCCCGCCGCGCTGACGGCGTTCACGCGCGGTCTCGGCGACACGGTCACGCGGATGGACCGGATCGAACCGGCCATCACCGAGGCCACGCCGGGCGACCTCCGCGACACCACCACGCCACGGGCGTTCGCGGCCGACTACCGGGAGATCGTGCTGGGGGACACGCTGACCGCCGACAAACGCGACTTCCTGCGCGACCTGCTTCAGCGCACCGTCACCGGCGCCGGCCGGATCCGGGCGGGCCTGCCGCACGGCTGGACCATCGCCGGCAAGACCGGAACAGGCGAGTACGGCACGCTGAACGACATCGCCGTCCTATGGCCGCCGGGTAAGGCCCCGATCGTCCTGGCGGTCATGTCCAGCAAGGCGGCGAAGGACGCTCCCTACGACGAAGCGCTACTCGCCGAGGCCGCGAGGTACGTCGTCGAAACCCTTACGTGAGGGAACTCGTAACTCGCGTGATTGAAGGCGTAACTCGCGTGATCGGAGGAGTTCCGTCTTCAATCACGCGAGTTACGCGTCTGATCACGCGAGTTACGCGCTAGTTGCCGGTGGCGCTGGGGAGCAGGGCCGGGCAGCCGGCGGTCTTGTAGGCCGGGTCGTACTCGAAGTGCCACTTTTCGTTGTCGTAGCGGCGGCACCAGCCGAGCGGGCCGCCGTTCTTGTCGACCCACGAGGCCGAGTTCAGCGGCTGGATGTCGACGGCGATTCCCTTGACGTGCATGGACGTCTCGGGCTGAAGCGCCCACTTCTTGGCCTGCTCCACGGAGCCGAATCGTTCGACGGCCTTGTCGAACTCGCGCTGCTGCTGGCTCCGGCTGCGTTTGCCGTCGTTCACACAGAGCGTGACGTTCTGGGCTTTGGCCTTGGCGCGCATGGCGTTCCACGCCTCGATCACGTCCGGGCGCATGCCGAAGGTGTCCTCGTCGACATAACGCTTGTCGACGGCGCAGGTCGGGCCGCTCTCGGGACCGGGGACCTCTTCGAGGATCGCGAGCGCCTGCCCGTTCACCGGTTTGACGGCCAGTCCGGTGGCGCCGAGCGTCACCATCGCGGCCACGACGAGGCCCAGCGCGGCGAACACGCTGATCACGGTCCTGCGGCTGGAGGTGGATGTGGTCGGCACCACCCCGAAGCTACCCAGCCCACGACGGGCCGCCACGGTTTGTGAGCTTCTTCCCAGAACGCCCCGTGAAGCCAACCAAATCGGAAAACGCCTGGTCCGGGTGGTCGTGAGTGGCGTTTCGGGTTAGAACCCGAAACGCCACTCACGAGACGCGACTCAACGGCTCAAGTACCCGAGCCACCCGCCGTACCCCGTGATGTCCTGGGCACCCTCCACCGCACCGGGCTCACACACGAACCCCGGCACCTCACTCCCGTCGGCCAGCCGCACCTTCCCGATGGCCAGTGGCGCGGGAACGCCCGCCACGAACTCGCCGAAGCCGCCCAGCGGCAGATCCCACACCTCCGCCTCGATCGGCTTGCCGCCCGAAGCGACCCGGACGAGACCGGGTTTGGGCGGCACGGTGTCCAGCGCGTAGAACCGGTACTCGGCCGCCGTCGGTCCCGCGGAAACGAACCGGCCACCCCGCGAGGTCAGCTCGTGGTTCAGCGGCTGCCCGCGCAGATGCGCGCCGACGACCGCGATCCGCGTCCGTCGCGGCACCGAGCGGGCGACATCGGCGAGGATCCGGTCGGCGTACGCGGGCCCGACCAGCATCACCCCGAACGGCAGTCCGCCGACGGTCCCGGCGGGCACGGCGAGCGACGACAGGTTCAGCAGGTTCGTCGAGTTCGTGAACCGGCCCAGCCGCGCGTTCACGCCCAGCGGGTCGGCCTCGACGTCGGCGATCGTCGGGTGTTCCGTCGTCGTGGGCAGCAGAAGACAGTCCACTGTGGACAAAATCGCCGACGCCTCGGCCGAAAGACCGTCGAGCGTCGCCAGGTCGCTGAACAACCGATGCGCCGGGACGTCCTTCGCCGCGCCGATGATTCGCCGCACGGCCGGGTCGACGGCGTCCGGATGCGCGTCGATGAACTCGCCGACCGCCGAATACCGCTCGGCCACGAAGGCGCCTTCGTACAGCAGGCGCGCGGCGGCCAGGAACGGTGATATGTCGACAGGCACCAGCTCGGCGCCCGCCTCCCGATACGAGCGAGCCGCCGCGGCGAACGCTTCGGCCCAGCCGTCCTGCAACGCGCCCAGCTCGGAAGGTACGCCGATCCGGAAAGGACGGTTCAGCACCGGAAGATCCCGCGGCTCGCTCAAGCAGGCGAACGCCGCCGTCGCCTCGTCGACCGTCCGCGCGAACACGGTCACGCAATCGATGCTCGCGCACGCGGGCACGACACCCGTCGTCGGCAGCAACCCCCGCGTCGGCTTCAGCCCGACGATCCCGTTGAACGCCGCCGGGACCCGGCCGGATCCCGCGGTGTCCGTGCCCAGCGCCAGATCCGCGATCCCGAGCGCCACCGCGACCGCCGACCCCGAACTCGACCCGCCCGAGACGTACGCCGGATCGACCGCGTTCCGCACCGCCCCGTGCGGGCTGCGCGTCCCGACCAGCCCGGTCGCGAACTGGTCCAGATTGGTCGTGCCCAGGATCAGCGCCCCGGCCGCGCGCAGCCGCGCCACCACCGGCGCGTCCTCGGCGGGCGAGTAGGCGTACTCGGGGCACGCCGCCGTCGTCGGCAGCCCGGCGACGTCGATGTTGCCCTTGACCGCGGCGAGTTTCCCGTACAGCGGCAGGGATTCCCCCGCCGCGCGACGGGCTTCCAGCTTCTCCGCGTCGGCGAGCACGTCCTCCTCGGGACGCAGGTCGATCCAGATCTCGGGCCGGTCGACCCGCGCGATCCGGTGGTATGCGGCGCGCACCCGTTCCCGCACGCTCATCCCGCGCTCCTTCCCAGAACCACCAGCGGCGTGCCGGGGGCGACCTGATCACCGGGCGAGACGAGGACCTCGACGACCTCGCCGCCGGCGGGCGCCGGGATCCGCGCCTCGGTCTTCATCGCTTCGAGGATCACCAGCGTCTCGGCCGCGTCGACCTTCTTGCCGGGTTCGACGTCCACCCGCCACACGGTCGCCGCGAACGGCGCCTCGACGACGTGCCCGCCGGGCGGGGCCTCGACCTTCGTGGTCGGCACCTTCGCGCCGACCGGTTCCGGCCGCGGGTCGAATTCGCCCGCCGCCGCCCACGCCTGCCGCTCCGCCTCGAACGCCGCGCTCTGCTTCGCCCGGAACGCGGCGATGTCGGCCGCGTTGTCGGCCAGGAAACGTTCGTGGTCGGCCAGCGCGAACTCGCCGTCGGTGATGTCGAGCTCCAACTCGCCGGCCGAGCTCTGCGCCCTCAGCTCCAGCAGTTCCTCCGCGCTCACCGGGTACCAGGAGATCCGGTCGAAGAACCGCAGCAGCCACGGCGAACCCGGCTCGAACGATCCGCGCTGCCGCCAGCCGCTCCACACCTGCACCGTCCGCCCGACGAACTGATAGCCGCCGGGGCCCTCCATCCCGTAGATGCACAGGTACGAGCCGCCGATCCCGACCGAGTTCTCCGCGGTCCACGTGCGGGCCGGGTTGTACTTCGTGGTCACCAGCCGGTGCCGCGGGTCCAGGGGAGTGGCCACCGGCGCGCCGAGGTAGACGTCGCCGAGCCCGAGCACGAGGTACTCCGCGTCGAACACCGTGCGGTAGACGTCGTCCACACTGGACAGACCGTTCACCCGGCGGATGAACTCGATGTTCCACGGGCACCATGGCGCGTCGTCGCGCACGCCCGCCATGTACCGCTCGATCGCCTCGCGCGTCGCCGGATCGTCCCAGGACAACGGCAGCCGCACGGTCCGGCTCGGCACCACGAGATCGCCGGTGCGCGGCAGGTCGTGCTCCACTTCCTGCACGAGGCCGAGCAGTTTCGGCACCGGCAGCACGTCCGGATCGACGTGCACCTGCAGCGAGCGGATCCCCGGGGTGAGGTCCACGACGCCGTCCAGACCTTCCGTGGCCAGCCGATCGGCCAGCGCGTGGACCCGCATCCGCAGCGCCAGGTCGAGTTTCATCGGCCCGTACTCGATCAGCAGGTTGTCGTCACCGCTGCGCCGGTAGGTGACCTCGGGGTTATCGTCCGATGTGGACAGACGGCCGAGGACGCCGCCGTCGTCGATCGGCTTCCGGCTCGCCTTGACCGCCGTACCCGGCGAGACACGCAAAGAGCCCGCGTGCTCGGTGGTGATCGGCACGAACCGCACGGTGTCGCCCGGCCGCAGCTGGCCGAGTTTCCACCGCTGCCCGGTCACCACGGTCGCCGGGCAGACGAACCCGCCGAGGCTCGGCCCGTCCGGTCCCAGCAGGATCGGCAGGTCGCCGGTGTAGTCGACGGCGCCGATCGCGTACGGCGTGTCGTGGATGTTCGACGGGTGCAGCCCCGCCTCGCCGCCGTCCTCCCGTGCCCAGCGCGGCCGGGGCCCGACGAGCCGGACACCTGTCCGCGCGGAGTTGAAATGCACTTCCCAATCGGTGGCGTAGAACGTCTCGATGTCGTCCGGGGTGAAGAACTCCGGCGCCGCGTGCGGTCCCTCGGCCGCGCCGATCTCCCAGTGCGTGGCGAAAACCGGCCGTTCGGCCTCGGGGACGGGACCGGTGACGGCCTTCTCCGGCAGCGGCCCGGGGTAGAGGACGTCGCCGGTCGCGAGCGCGCGCCCGCCGTGCCCGCCGAAACCGCCGAGCGTGAACGTCGCCGCGCTGCCGAGGAAGTCCGGCACGTCGATCCCGCCGCGCACCAGGACGTACGCGCGGAGCCCGGCGGTCCCGGTGCCGACGTCGAGCACGCCGCCCGCGGGGATCTCGACCGGCGTCCATTGTGGAACAGGAGCGCCGTCGACGGTCACCGGCGAGGGCGATCCCGTGACGCAAACGATTGCGTCCTCGGTGAACCGCAGCGAGACACCGTCCACAGTGCACTCCAGGCCCGCCGTGCCTTCGGGGTTGCCGAGGGCCCGGTTGCCCAGCCGCAGGGACAGCTCGTCCATCGGCCCGTTCGGCGGGACACCCACGTGCCAGAACCCCAGCCGCCCCGGCCAGTCCTGGACGGTGGTCATCGTGCCGCCCCGCAGCACCTCGATCCGTGGTTCGGGGTCGGTGATCGTGTCGAGTGTCGCGGTGTCGTGCGTGACCTCGCCGAGTCGCTGATCCGCGGCGACCGCGCGCAGCTGGCCGAGGTTCGTCCGGACGCCGTCGACCCGGCTCCCGCCGAGCGCCTCGCCCAACGCGGCCAGCGCCTCGGCCCGGTCCGCGCCGACGGTGATCACCTTGGCGAGCAACGGGTCGTAATGCGTCGTCACTTTCGACCCGGCCTCGACCCAGGTGTCGACCCGGACCTCGGCGGGGAAGTCGGCGCGGGTCAGCAGGCCCGCGCTCGGCCGGTGCCCGGCGGCCGGATCCTCCGCGTAGACGCGGGCTTCGATCGCGTGCCCGCGCGGCGACGGCGTGGCGGCGAACATCCCGGTGTCGCCGTCGGCGAGCCGGAGCATCCACGAGACCAGGTCGATGCCGTATACCGCCTCGGTGACCGGATGTTCGACCTGCAGCCTCGTGTTGACCTCGAGGAACGCGGCCTCCTCGCGCGCCGGGTCGTAGATGAACTCGACCGTCCCGGCCGAGCGGTAGCGCACCGAAGCGCAGAGGCCGACGGCCGCCGAGACCAGTTTCTCCCGCACCGCTTCGGAAAGTCCCGGGGCGGGGCACTCTTCGAGCACCTTCTGATTGCGCCGCTGCAGGGTGCAGTCCCGCGTGCCCAGCGCCAGCACCTCACCCGTACCGTCGCCGAACACCTGGACCTCGACGTGCCGCGCGCGGGTCACGAGCCGTTCGAGGAACACCCCCGAGGTCGAGAAGCTCTTGGCCGCGATGCTCTGCACCGCCTCCCAGGCGTCGCGGAGTTCCCCGGCCGACGCGCAGGCCCGCATGCCGATCCCGCCGCCACCGCCGGTGGCCTTGAGCATCACGGGGTAGCCGATCTCGTCCGCCGCCGCTTCGGCGTCGGCCAGGGTGGCCAGCAGCCCGGTGCCCGGCAGCAGCGGGACCCCGGCTTCGACGGCCTTCTCCCGTGCGGTGTGCTTGCTGCCGAAGACTTCGAGATGGTCCGCCGTGGGACCGGCGAACCGGAGTCCGGCCGCCTCCACCGCCCTGGCGAAGGCGGCGTCCTCGGACAGGAAACCGTAGCCGGGGTGGATCGTGTCCGCGCCGGTCTTCAGCGCGGCTTCGATGATGGCGTCGCCGAGGAGATAACTCTCCCTCGCCGGCGCCGGGCCGAGCCGGACGGCTTCGTCGGAAAGCCGTACGTGCGCGGCCGTCCGGTCGGCGTCGGAATAGACGGCGACCGTCGGAATGCCCATCTCCCTTGCCGTCCGGATGATCCGGACGGCGATTTCCCCCCGGTTGGCGACGAGCAGTTTCACGCGCCACCGCCGGTGACGATCATCCGGACCGGCGTCGGGTCGAAGCCGTTGCACGGATTGTTGATCTGCGGGCAGTTCGACACCAGCACGAGCACGTCGGTCTCGGCGCGCACCTTGACTTCGAGGCCGGGCGCGGAGATGCCGTCGACGATGCCGAGCGTGCCGTCCTGTTCCACCGGCACGTTCATGTACCAGTTGACGTTGCTGACCAGGTCTCGTTTGCCGAGACCCCATTTCGCGCCCTCGGTCAGGAAGTTCTCGACGCAGGCGTGCTGGTACCGCGTGTGCTGGCCGTAGCGGAGGCTGTTCGATTCCTTGCTGCAGGCACCACCGATCGTGTCGTGCCGCCCGCAGGTGTCCTCGACGACGGTCAGGAGCGGCGCTCCCTCGCCGGTGCGCAGCACGCTGCCGGTGGTGAGGAAGATGTTGCGCTGCGCGGCGATCGTGGCCGCCGCGCTGTATCTCTTCGCCGTGTCGGCGGCGTCGTAGCAGAGGAAGTCGACGGCCTGGTTGCCGCCGAGGTCGATGATCGCGAGTGTCTCGCCCTTCCGCAGCACGGTGGAGTACGGCGCCCGCGCGGCGACCTCGGTGTCGGAGATGATCGTGGTCATGCCAGGCCCCTAGCGGTGAGGTAGTCGGCGGTGTTCTCGAAGGCGCGCTGTGCCTCGGGTGACGCGGTCCATTCAGGACTGTCCGGTGTGGACGGCGCGGAGCGCTGGGCGAGGACGCGCAGCGGTGTGATCGGGGAGTCCGGGCGCGGGTCCAGCGGGTGCGGCACGTTGGCGATCAGGACGATCACCGGGAGTTCGGTGCGCAGGACCACGGATTTGCCGGGGCCCGCCGAACCGGTGAACGTCAGCCCGCCGTCGGTCTCCACGTGGACGCCCTGGAAGAAGGACAGGCTCGGCGGGAGATCACGCGGGGTGAGGCCGTGTTTGGCGGCGGCCAGGGTGAACAGTGTTACGCCGTTCACAGTGGACGTTCCGCAGAGCGCGTCGTGTTTCCCGCTCTCGTCGGTGACGACGGTCGCGAGCACCCGCGCCTGATCCGAAAGCAGTGCGATCGCCTCGCCGAGATAGGCGTTCCACTGGACCTTCACCGTGTCCGCGACGTTCAGCCGTTCCCAGGGCTGGTCGGCGTTGTACAGCAGCACGTGCGCGCAGGCGTCGCCTTCGACGTCGGTGAGCCGGAGTTCGGTGCCCCTCGCGAGGACCTTGTGGGTGTACCCGCCGCCGGCGACGGTCTCGGCCCAGACCAGCTTCGCCGGGTCGATCCCGGGCGGCGGGTCCGGCCAGGTGGACGCCGGGATGGCCGGCATCGCTTCGGTGACCGTGCCCGCCTGGGCGCGCGCGTGGTCGCGAGCGCCGTACGTGGTCGATGTCGTGCTCATGGAACCTTCCTTCAGGTCGCGGGGACGGGAACCGTGGTGAGCGCGGAGCGGCGGCGCCAGCAGAGGTAGCCGGTGAGCAGCGCGGCGCCGACGAACTCGATCGGGAACAACAGGACCCAGACGGAACCGGTGCCCGCCAGGTCGTAGATCTCGGCTCGTGGCCAGGCGATGTTGACGATCATCATCGCGCCGTACCCTACTGCCGCGATGTTGACCGGAATAGCCCATCGCCCCAGGGAGAAATGGCCGGGTTCGGCGGTGAACCGGCCTTGACGGCGCCGGATCAGCAGCGGTCCGGTCACCAGCAGATAGGCCAGATAGACCACGACCACCGACGTGCCGGTGATGGTGCTGAAGATCGTCGGATTCCCTAGATTCAGCAGAAGCAGCCCGATGGCGAGCGCCCCGGAAAGCACGGCGGGCGCGATCGGCGTGCCGGTGCGGGGGTTCACCGCGGAAAGGCGTTTGGCGCCGGGGAGCGCGCCGTCGCGGGCCATCGAGTAGATCAGCCGGACCGTGCCGGTCTGGATGGTCAGGGTGCACACGACGACCGCGATCGCGACGTCGGCGAGGAAGACCCGGCCGAGGGTGTCGCCGAAGACCGCCGTGATCACATACGGCAGGCCCTTCCCGGCGAGCTGCCCGTCGGTCAGGCTCGGCGCCGCCATCAGCGCGGTGAGGACGACGGCGAGTCCGCCGATCCCGGAGATCAGGAGGGCGCGGAGCACGGCACGCGGTGCGGTGCGGCGCGCGTCCTTCGTCTCCTCGGCGACGGAGGCGGCGGTATCGAAGCCGTACAGCACATACGCGGCCATCAACGCCGATGCGAGGACACCGCCGGCTCCCGGGCTTTCACCCGCGGGCTGGAGCACGACCTGCGGGCCGCGGACGGCGAACAGCGCGAGACCGGCGATCAGCACGAGGACGCCGACGAGTTCGGCCGCGACCCCGACGTCGTTGATCCGCGCCATCAGCCGCACGCCGCCCGCGTTGATCGCGGTGGTGAGGACGATCAGCAGGGTGCCGAGCAGCACCGCGTTGCTGGCGCCGGTCGGGGAGGTGATCGCCGGATCCCCGCCGACGAGCTGGAACCCGCTCCAGACCGACGGGAGGACGACCTGCAGCGCGATCGCGGCCCCGGCAAGCGCCACGACGCAGCCCACCAGCATCATCCAGCCGGCGAGCCACCCCGCGAATCCGGGGGAGAGGTGTTTCGCCCACTGGTAAACCGATCCGGCCAGCGGGAATCGGGCCGCGAGTTCGGCGAAGTTGAGCGCGACGAGCAATTGCCCGGCGATCACCAGCGGCCATGTCCAGAAGAAGAGCGTGTCGCCGAAGGAATAGCCGAAGGCGAACAGCTGGAACACCGTGGTCAGGATGGAAACGAAGGAGAAACCGGCGGCGAAGGCGGAGAAACCGCCCAGTGTCCGGCGAAGTTCTTGGCGGTACCCGAAGGCGGAAAGGTCTTCGGAAGGCATTGCGGAGGCTCCTGTCTCAAGGGCCGGATTTCGATCGGCTGACCGAAATTAAGCGCGTGCGGGATCCTTCCGATCTCCGCCGGGTAAGCGCGGTGTTAACAGATACCGGATTCGGTAACCTGGGCCGACCGCCGGACGTAACAAAGATCTTCGCGGAGAAATGGCAGGATCGGATAGATGACGAAAACGACCGGGGTGGGCAGACCGAGAGCCAGCGGCGCCGCCGCCAGCAAGCGCGAGGCGCGGCTCGCCGTCTTGGACGCGGCGGGGGAGCTGTTCACCGGCGCCGGCTACGCGGCGACGACCACGCGGGCCATCGCCGAACGCGCCGGGCTGCGCCAGGCGTCGCTCTACTACCACTTTCCGTCCAAAGAGGACATTCTCGCGGCGCTGCTGGAGGACACCGTCCGGCCGTCGCTGGACGTCGCGGGCGGGCTGTCGGCCAAGTTCGCGCCGGTCGGCACGAGGCTGTGGGCGCTGGCCTACGCGGACATCCATCTGCTCGGCAGCGCGCGGCACAACCTCGGCGCCCTGTACCTGCTGCCGGAGATCTCCTCGCCGCGGCTCGCGCGGTTCCGGGCCGAACGGGCGGAGCTCAAACGCGTCTATGGCTCGCTCGTCGCGGCGGCGGGCGTCACGGCCGCCCTCCAGGGGATCCGGACCGACCTCGTGTTCGGGCTCGTCGAGAGCATCGCGATCGTCCGGCGCGACCAGCCGGACCTGGACGTCGAGGCGCACGCCGTCGAAGGGGCCGACAGCGTGCTGAGGCTCGTCGGGCTCGGGGAGCCGGACGCCGTTCTGCGCGGCTCCGCGCGAGCGCTGCTGGAGGGCTGAAGGCGGGTCAGGCGGCGGTGGAGTGGAGCGCCTTGCTCAGCACCGCGACCGTCAGCTCGACCTGCCAGGGCCGGGCGCCGCCCTCGCGCAGGACCTGGGCGACGGAATCCTCGCTCAGGTCCGACGGCGGACGCCAGCAGGTGCGGCGCACCAGTTCCGGCAGCAGCAGGTTCTCCACCGGCAGCCGCCGGTCCTCCGCGATGGCCGACAGCGCCGCGCGGGCGGCGGAAAGCCGGGCGGCGGCGTCGGGATCCTTGTCCGACCACCGGTTCACCGGCGGCGGCCCGTCGGTCTGCTGCGCGGGGCTGGGCAGTTCGTCGGCGGGGAGCGCGCGGGCGGCCTGCAGATGCCGCAGCCAGCTCGCGGTGTACTTGCGCTGCACCCGGCCGCTGAACACCGGCAGCGCCTGAAGCTGCTCGACGGTCTTCGGGTCGGCGGTGACGGCGTTGATGATCGCGCTGTCGGGCAGGATCCGGCTCGGCGCGCGGTCGCGTTTGCGGGCGAGCTCGTCGCGTGCCTGCCACAGTTCGCGGACGGCGGCGAGGCCGCGGGCGCTGCGGATCTTGTGCACCCCGGACGTCCGGCGCCACGGCTCGGCCCGAGGGGCGGGCGGCGGCGCGGTGCGGACGGCCTCGAATTCCTGCTGGGCCCATTCGAGCTTGCCCTGGGCGGCCAAATCGGCTTCGAGCTTCTCGCGCAGCTCGATGAGCAGCTCGACGTCGAGGGCGGCGTAGTTCAGCCAGTCGACGGGAAGCGGGCGCTTCGACCAGTCGGCGGCGCTGTGCCCCTTCTCCAGCTGGTAGCCGAGGAGGAGTTCGACGAGGGTGCCGAGAGCGACGCGCTCGTACCCGGCGAGCCGTCCGGCGAGTTCGGTGTCGAACAGGCTCTTCGGGCGCAGGTCGAGTTCGGCGAGGCACGGCAGGTCCTGAGAGGCCGCGTGCAACACCCATTCGGCGTTGTTGAGCACTTCCGCGAGGGGTTCGAGCTGCCCTTCGAGCGGAATGGGGTCGATGAGGAAGGAGCCGGCACCTTCGCGGCGCAGCTGCACGAGATAGGCCTTGGGCCAGTATCGGTAGCCGGACGCCCGTTCGGTGTCCACGGCGATGGCCCCGCTGCCGCCCGCGATCTTCACGCAGGCTTCGGCGAGGGCGGTCGCGTCGGCGATCACCGGTGGAGTGCCCTCGGCGGGCTCACGCAGCAGGACCGGTCCACCGGTGTCGTCGGTGCCGGTCTTCGGGTCCGTCTGCGGTTCTCCGGGTCGGTCGCCTTCCATAGGTGAAGACCCTACGGGACGAGCGGGCCGCGCCTGGTCCGCCCGCCCCGCAGGGCTGTTCGCCTTTGTCAGCGGATCACGCCGGCACGCATGGCCAGCGCCACCATCTGAGCCCGGTCACCCGTGCCGAGCTTGCGCCCGATGCGGGAGAGGTGAGACTTCACCGTGAGAGCGGAGAGGCTGAGTTCCTCGCCGATCTCCTTGTTGCTCTGGCCGTCGGCCACGAGCTGCAGCACCTCGACCTCGCGCGCCGAAAGCTCGCGCGGGGTGTTGTCGGTGCCGGCGACCCGGGTGCCGGTGGCCAAGACCGGTGCGACGCTCGGGTCCGCGTAGACGCCGCCCTCGAGCACCCTGCGGACGCCGTCGGTCACCACGACCGGCGAAGCCGACTTGAGCAGGTATGCCTGGGCGCCGGCCTGGAACGCCGACCTGACCGCGTACGGGTCGTCTGATGAAGCGAGCACCACTACTCGAGGCCAGCCGTGGCTACGGAGTTCCGTAACCAGCTCGATGCCGCTGCCATCGGGCAGTCCGAGATCGAGGATCGCCAGGTCACAAGGCCCGGTGGCCTGTGCTCGCGCCCTCGCCTCGGCCACCGTGGCGGCCTCGTGGACGGTGCCCGCACCCATCTGTGCGAGTCTTGCTGAGATTGCCTCCCTCAACAGCGGGTGGTCATCGACCACCAACACGGAAAAAAGCTCTTCCCGCGGGTGCGGAACCATGCTCGCCGGCAATGAACCGGCTGGCGTGGATCGGACGGCCTGAGAAATGCCGACGGTAGCCACGTCACTACCTCCCTGGAGTCGGTCGTGCCCCCCGACCGGCACCGGGACTTTCGGCCGTTTAGCCGCGCCAGCTTTAGACCGAAAGTGGTGTCGTCGATGGCACTGTAGCCGCCCTGAGGCCTTCGCGGGGGGATCGAATGGGTATCTATCTCAAACCAGTGGTCACTCAGGGAGTTCGTAGTAACACGATCGGGCTAGTACACAGCCGGTGGCTAACACATCGCCGAAAGAACACGATGCACTGGGGTTACCGGGGTCCAACCGACTGTGCAGATGAGCCGTGCACCTGCCGGTGCCTCTGCCCGGGACCTCCGCGGGGCGGGGCGGCGGGGGCCGGAAAGTGCCTCCGGCGTCGGGCTTGATCAACTTCGCGGAGAGTCATGATCGCTCCGCTCGGTGACCGTGATGGTAACGCTCCGGAAGCGTATCGGCGGCCTCGGGGGCCGGTTCGATCTTGTTGCGGACGGTGACAGCCGGGTTAGCACGAACGGGGTGGTCCAGACCTCTGTGTGCGCGGCTCCGCGCAGGTGAGGGCTGGTCTAGTCCAGATGGCCGCGAAGCGGGTTTCGGGGGTGTACGGACGCTCTGAGGGGCTCGCGAATGGCGTAGCGAAGGCGCTTCGGGGCCCTTCGCGGGCATGGCGGCTGTCCGTGAAGGCCTCCTTGCCTACTTTGAGGGTAGTGAAGGAGGCCTTCACGGCTCCGCGAGGGGAGCAAGGGACCTTTGCTACCGCGCTAGTTTTCCTAGCGGCGCTAGATGGCCGACCTTCGCAATATAACCCGAATGCTATGTCTCGATTGATGGGAATCCGGCGTGTCGGGACCGTGGCCGAGCCCGTGAAGGCCTCCTTGAGGGACCCAGAGTCCCTCAAGGAGGCCTTCACGGACTTGCGGAGAAGCGGCTCAGGAGGACTGGCGCTGCTCGAACAGCGTCACACCGACCGGCGGCAGTCCCACGACGCTCGCCATCACCTGGCAGAACGCCTGCCCGTGCGGCCGCAACGCGGCGTCGGTCGGCGTCCAGGACGCCCGAAGCTCCAGATCGTCGGTGCGCGCGGGCCCGGAGATGTCGCCGAACCGGGCCGAAGACGTCTCGGTGACCGTGCCGCCCAGCGCCGTCCACTCCGCGCCGGAGGTCTCCAGCGCGTCGGTCAGCCACGACCAGCCCACGGCGGGCAGGAAGGGATCGGTCGCCAGTTCCCGGTCGAGTTCCGCGCGGACGTACATGACCAGCCGCAGGACGCCGTCCCAGCCCTCCTGGCCGTCGGGGTCGTGCAGCAGCACCAGCCGCCCCGACGCCAGCACGTCCGCCGGCCCTTCCACCTCGCAGCTCACCGCGTAGGACCACGGCGCCAGGCGCTGCGGCGGGCGCATCTTCTCCAGCCGCACTTCGGGACGGGGCCGGACCGATTGCAACGCCGCGACGGCTTCACGGAAGAGATCGGGTACTGACGTCATCGCGGTCACCAACCGACTGTAAGACGCGATCGTCCGGTTCGGGGCGCAGGCGCGCCGAGAGTAAGGCCTCCGAGCGCACATGGCACCATGAACCGTGATGTCTCCTTCAGTTGCTTCTCCCGCGCAGACCGTCCCGGCGGCCCGTCGCGCCCTGCCCGGTGCGCCGTTCCTGGCCGCCGCGCGCGGCGAACGCCCGGCTCACACCCCCGTGTGGTTCATGCGCCAGGCGGGCCGGTCACTGCCCGAATACCGGGCGCTGCGCGAAGGCACCTCGATGTTCGAAGCGTGCTTCGACCCCGAGATGCTCGCCGAGATCACGCTCCAGCCGATCCGCCGTCACGGCGTCGACGCGGCCATCCTCTTCAGTGACATCGTCGTCCCGCTCAAGGCGGCGGGCCTCGACATCGACATCGTCGCGGGCACCGGGCCGGTCGTCGCCGAGCCGATCCGCGACGCCGCGGGCGTGCGCGCGCTGCCGGTGCTGGAGCCCGAGCAGGTGGAGCGGGTCGCCGAGGGTGTCCGGCTGCTGGTCGGGTCGCTGGGCGAGACGCCGCTGATCGGGTTCGCCGGTGCGCCGTTCACGCTGGCCTCGTACCTCATCGAGGGCGGGCCGAGCCGCAACCACGAGCACACCAAGGCGCTCATGCACTCCGAGCCCGGGCTGTGGCACGAGCTGGCGGGGCGCCTGGCGGACATGGCGATCACCTTCCTCTCCGCGCAGCTCGACGCCGGGGCCGACGCGATCCAGCTGTTCGACTCGTGGGCGGGCGCGCTCTCGGAGCGGGACTACCGCGAGTTCGTCCTTCCGCATTCGGCGAAGGTGCTGTCCGCGGTCGCGCGCTACGGCGTGCCCCGGATCCACTTCGGCGTCGGCACCGGCGAGTTGCTGGTGGCCATGCGCGACGCGGGTGCCGACGTGGTCGGCGTCGACTGGCGCATCCCGCTCGACGAAGCCGTGCGGCGGCTCGGCGGCGGCGTGGTCCAGGGCAACCTCGACCCGGCGCTCCTGCACGGGTCCTGGCCGGTCATCGAGGCCGAGGTGCGGCGCATCCTCGCCGAGGGCCGCGCGGCCGACGGCCACATCTTCAACCTCGGCCACGGCGTGCTGCCCGGCGTCGACCCGGACGTACTGACGCGCGTGGTCGGGCTGGTGCACGAGCTTCAGCCGTGAAGACGGTCGCCGTCGTCGGTGGCGGGATCTCGGGACTGACCGCGGCGTACCGGCTGCGGACCCTGCTCGGCGAGGACGCCAGGATCGTCGTCTTCGAGGCGACCGGGTCGCTCGGCGGGAAACTCCGCACGGTCGAACTCGCCGGTGAGCGCTACGACGTCGGCGCGGAGGCCTTCCTCGCCCGCCGTCCCGAAGCGCTCGCGCTGGTGCGTGAGGTCGGGCTGGGCGAAAGCCTCGTCCATCCCACCAAGGCCCGCGCGAAGATCCACGCCGGCGGTTCCGTACTCGGCCTGCCGCCGGGCACGGTCATGGGTGTTCCGGCGTCGGCCGGCGCGGTCGCGGGGATGCTGTCGGAGAAGGGCCGCGCGCTGGTCGAGGCCGAGGCGTCGCTGCCTCCGCTGGAACTGCCCGCGGAAGATGTGCCGCTCGGCCCGCTGCTGCGCGAACGGTTCGGCGACGAACTCGTCGACCGGCTCGTCGATCCGCTGCTCGGCGGGGTCTACGCCGGGGGAGCGGACGGGCTCGGCCTGCGCGCGACCATGCCCGGCCTCGCCTCCGCGATCGATCGCGGCGCGACTTCGCTCACCGAAGGCGCCGCCTCCCGCCTGCCCGCCTCGCCGAGTACGGCGCCGGTCTTCGGCACCCTGCTGGGCGGGCTCGGGACGCTGATCGCTCGGCTCGCGGAGCTGTCCCGCGCCGAGATCCGCACCGGGACCACGGTGACGGCGCTCGACCGCACCCCCACCGGCTGGAAGGTCGACGACCTCGACGCCGACGCCGTCCTTCTCGCCGTCCCGGCGCCCTCGGCGCGGCGGCTGCTCGACGGCGTCGCGGGAGTGGCCTCGTCGGTGTTCGCGAAGGTCGAACTCGCGTCGATGGCGGTGGTCGCGCTCGCGCTCCCGCCGGGGACCGCGCTGCCGGAGTCGTCCGGGGTGCTGATCGGCGCCGGGGAACGGGACGCCGCCGGGAAGCCGTTCGCCGCCAAGGCGTTCACCTTCTCGTCCCGCAAGTGGGCGCAGTACGGCGAAGGTCCGGTGCTGGTGCGCGGCTCGGTCGGCCGCTTCGGCGAACCGGGCGCGCTGCACGCCGACGACGACGAACTCGTGCGCGTGGTCCGCGACGATCTCGCCCGGCTGACCGGGGTCACCGCCGAGCCGATCGACATCCTCGTGACCCGATGGGGTGGCGGACTCCCGCAGTACGGCACCGGGCACCTCGTCCGCGTCGAGCGGATCGAACGTGCCGTCGCCGCCGTTCCCGGGCTCGCCGTGGCTGGCGCGACACTGCACGGCGTCGGGCTTCCGGCCTGCATCGCCACCGCCGACGCCGCCGCCCGCCGCATCGCCGGGATCACACCGCCCCACGAAGGCTCCTGAGCACCGGCAGTGCCAAGATGGCGGTATGGCGCGGCTGAACTACAACGAGCTCAATGACACCATCCGCTACACCGCCTGGTCGGTCTTCCGGGCCGAGCAGGGCAAGCTCGGCGAAGACCGGGCGAAGGCGACCGCGGAGACCACCGAGTACCTCGACGCGCTGGAAGCCAAGGGCGTCGTCGTCCGCGGTGTCTACGACCTCTCCGGGCTGCGCGCCGACGCCGACTACATGATCTGGTGGCACGCCGAGGAGATCGAGCAGGTCCAGGCGGCGTACAGCGGCTTCCGGCACACCCCGCTCGGCCGCGCGTCGGCACCGGTGTGGAGCCAGGTCGCGCTGCACCGCCCGGCGGAGTTCAACAAGAGCCACATCCCGGCGTTCCTCGCCGGTGAAGAGGCCCGCAAGTTCATCTGCGTGTACCCGTTCGTGCGCTCGTACGAGTGGTACCTGCTGCCGGACGACGAGCGCCGCAAGATGCTCGCCGACCACGGCAAGGAGGCCCGCGACTACCCGGACGTCCGCGCCAACACGGTCGCGTCGTTCGCGCTGGGCGACTACGAGTGGATCCTCGCCTTCGAGGCCGACGAACTGCACCGCATCGTCGACCTGATGCGTCACCTGCGCGGCACCGAGGCACGCCTCCACGTGCGCGAGGAGATCCCGTTCTACACCGGGACGAAGGTGGCCCCCGCCGAGCTGATCGCGCTCCTGCCCTAGTGAAGGCCTCCGTGGACACCCGCGTCTGGACCACGCTCACCGGCGACACCCTCGCCGAAGACGCCGTCGAGATCACCGGCCCCGAGTCGGTGCTGCCCGGGACCTTCCGGGTCGAGGAGGCGGCGACGACGAGTATCGCCGCGGCGACGCTCGCGGCCGGGGAACTGTTGCGGCTGAGGGGGATCGAGCCGGGCAAGGTCTCGGTCGACACCCGGCACGCAGCGGCGGCGTTCCACAGCGAGCAGTACCTCCGCGTCGACGGGGAGCCGGTGCCGTTCAGCGCGCCGCTGTCCGGCGACTACCGCGCGAACGACGGCTGGGTGCGGCTGCACTGCAACTACCCGCGGCACGTGTCCGCCGTGTGCTGGGGTCTCGGCGTACCCGCGACGCGGGCGGCGTTCGAGAAGGTCGTGGCGGCCAAGTCGAAGTACGAGGTCGAGTCGGCCGTGGTCGGCGCGGGCGGTGCCGCGGCCGTGCTGCGCACCCGTGACGAGTGGCTGGCGCACAAGCAAGGGCAGGCGTCGAGCGCGTTGCCGGTGGCCGACATCCGGCCGCTCGGGACGTCGGAGCCGGTGCGGCTGTTCGAATCCGGCCGGCCGCTGGGCGGGGTGCGGATCCTGGACCTGACCCATGTCATCGCCGGGCCGGTCGCGGGCCGCGTGCTCGCCGCGCACGGGGCGACCGTCATGCACATCGGTTCGGCGCAGCTGCCGACCGTGCCGCCGCTGGCCGTCGACACCGGCATGGGGAAGCTCTCGGCGTACGTCGACCTGGAGACCGAAGCCGGACGCTCGCGGCTGCGCAAGCTGATCGCCCGCGCCGACGTCGTGCTGCAGGGTTTCCGGCCGGGTTCGTTGACGGCCAAGGGTTTCTCGCCGGAAGCGATCGCCGAGCTCCGGCCGGGCATCGTCGTCGCGGATCTGTCCGCGTACGGCTGGGAAGGGCCGTGGGCACGCAGGCGCGGGTTCGACAGCCTGGTGCAGATGGCGTCGGGCATCGCCGAGGAGGGCGGCAGGACCGCCGGGCTCGACGGCCCCGGACCGCTTCCGGTGCAGGCGCTCGACCACGCGACCGGCTGGCTCACCGCGGCGGCGATCATGACCGCCGTCCGTCAGGCGGCCACCGAAGGCGGCAGCCGGCATGTCCGTACCTCGCTCGCGGGGACCGGGGAGTGGCTGAACTCCTTGGGCCGTAAGGAAGCCGGGCCTGCCGGGTTCGACGGCGGCGAGTGGCTCGAAGACGTCGACGGCCAGCTCGGCCGGGTCACCCGGGTCAAGATGGCGGGCACCCTGCCGGGCTCGAATCCACAATGGACGGAAGCGACGCACGTACCGGGGAGCGACCGCCCGGTTTGGTGAAACCGCATTCAGAGGACTAAATGCGGCGGAGCCAGCTCGCGAACCGGCCCCGGGGTTTCGGGACTTCGCCGCGCTCCACGAGCCACGTGCCGAAAGCGTCCGCGTAGGCCCGCGCGCGGATCGTGTCGGTCTTCGGGTGAGCCGTCGCGTACTCGCGGAAGAGCGCGGCGAACCGGTCACCGAGGGCCTCGGCGAGGTCCGGCCGAAGGTAGGCGGCCAGCCTGCATTGCTTGTTCCGCATGACGTTGGCCTCGATGCGGAGCCTGTCCGCGTCGAAGCCCGCCGGGGCGTCGCCACCGGCGAGAAGCGCCTTGAGCAGCTCCGCCTGCTGCCCGGCGAGCCGCTCCCGGGGCGACGTCACGGCGAGACCGCGTCTCGCAGCGCGGCCAGCTCCGCCGCGAGTTCGGCGTCGGACGGGTAGTCGTCGTCGCGTTCCAGCAGGACGCCGGGCGGTTCGGTGCGCCGCCGCAGTTCGCGCAGCAGGTCCAGCACTTCCGGCACCACCGGATGGGCGTGCGTGTCGTGGTAGACGCCGTCCCGTTCGACCCCGCCCGCCATATGGGTGTACGCCAGGCGCTCCCACGGGATCTCGTCGAGGAACCGTTCGGGATCGGTGCCGAGGTTGCGGGCGTTGGCGTACAGGTTGGCCACGTCGACGATCAGCAGGCAGCCGGTCCGGTCGGTGAGCTCCCGCAGGAACTCCGACTCGGTGTACTCCGCGTCCGGCCATTCCAGCACCGCCGCGATGTTCTCCAGCGCGAACGGGACCTCCACGATGGACTGCGTCAGTTTGACGTTGTCCACCAGGACGTCGAGCGCCTCCCGGGTGCGGGGGAGCGGCATCAGATGGCCCGAGTCGAGGCCGCCCGCGCGCACGAAGCACACGTGGTCGCTGGCCAGCGGTGCGCCGAGCTCGCGGGTGATCTCCGCGAGATGCTCGACGCGCGCGGTGTCCAGCGGCTCGGCCCCGCCCAGCGACAGCGAGACGGCGTGCGGCAGGACCGGCATTCCCTTGTCGCGCAACGCGAGCAGGGTTTCCGGAAGATGCGCGGCGTGCAGGTTCTCGGCGACGACCTCGACCCAGTCGACCCCTGGCAACCGCGCGATCGAAAGGTCGAGCTCGTGCCGCCAGCCGATGCCGATCCCGAGCGTGCCGGACCCGTCAGCCGCCACAGCCGCCTCCACCGCAACCACCGCCGCCGCTGCTTCCGCTGCTGCACGAGCTTCCGCCGCTGCTGCACGAAGAGCCGCCGCCGGACGAGCCGCCGCCGAAACCGCTGGAGACCGGCGGCGGGATCAAGGCCGCGCTGAGCTCCTCGTCGGGGTACGAGGCGAGGCCGCCGAACGCGACCGCCGCCGCGGCGCCGCCCAGCACCGCGCCGCCGACGTATCCCGGTCCGTTCGGGATGCCGCGTTTGCGCTCCCGTCCGTGGGCGGACCTGGCCTTGTGGAGGACCCGGGCGCCCTCGCTGGTCGGACGCGGGCCCGGCCGCTTGTTCTTGAGCGCACGGGAGATCAGCGTCGCGAACACGGCCGCGATCAGCATCGGGATCAGGAATCCGACCGGGCGGTCGCCGGCGATCCCCGCGATCAGGCGCACCACACCGAGGACGAGTACGGCGAGGTACAGGAAGTACACGACCCGGCGGATCCGTGGCGTCTGGTCGACGACGACCAGCCCCCGTGCCTCCAGATCCTTGGCGAGCGCCTGCATCGGGCCCGACATCCGGAGCCGGTCACGGATGCCGCGGGTCGTGGCGTTGTAGCCCGGCCTGGCGCCCTTGGCGACGGCCTTTTCGATCGGGTCGGCGGGCTCGGGACCGGTGAGCTGGAGCTGCTTCGTACTGCTGACCCGCAAGGTCCCGCGGTCGACCAGCGTCGCGATGGCCGTGTCGACCACCCGGTCCGGTCCGCCGGCGAGATAGGCGAACTCGTACACCGTCGGCTGCGGGCCGCTCAGTTCGGCGCGCGGCGCTTTGCCGCCCAGTTTGGCCATGATCGTCCACGCGAAACCGGCGACCGCGGGGAACACGATCAGGGCGCCATAGATCGCCAGGAACGTGGGTCCGGGGATGCCCCAAGTGTCTTCCATCGCACGGGCCTTTCACGAGCAGGTGCACTTACCGTAGTCGGACGCTTTTCCGTCCGGTCGTGGTTCCGTGATTCCAGGGTTCAGCCGCCGCAACCACCTCCGCCGCCACCGCAGGACGAACCGCCCGCACAGCCGCTTCCCCCGCCCGACGAACCCGCCGATTCCTTAGCGGTGGCGTCGCCGGTCCTGACCAGCATGTCCGCCATCACCGGATCGGGATACGCCGCCAGCCCGCCGAGCGCCACCGCGCCCGCCACTCCGGGGACCAGAAGCGGATCCCGCCGTGCCGCGCCGACGACGCGCAGTCCGGCCACGGTCGGCAGGACGGTACGGCTCGGCCGCAGGAGAAGGGCGGTCCCGGCGATGGCCGCGACCACCGCGAGGAGGAGAGCCGCCAGCACGCCGGCCGGGCGGCCCAGTGGAATGGCGTTCGCGAACCTCGCCAGACCGAGCGCGAGCACCGGGAGATAGACGATCAAGGCCGCCAGCCATCCCACGCGACGGCGACGTTCGTCCACTTGCAGGCCGCTCAGCTGAAGATCGTTGCGCACTTCCTGGACGGCGGCGCTCCGGCTCAGCAGCTTCTTCAACCGGTAATGCCCGCCGGCGCCCACTCGCGGGACGAGGTCGGTGGCGGCGCGTACGAGCGGATCTCCCGATGCGGCCCGGAGGACGGTGAGCCGTCCCTGGCTGTCCAGCCGCACCTGTTCACCGGCGACCATGGTGGCCACCACGACATCGGCGACCCGTTCGGTGCCACCGGCCAGCGCGGCGAGGTGATACGGGCCAGGCGGCGTCCATTCGTCGGCGGCACGACGCCGCAGCGACTGTGCCCATAGACCGGCGACGAGAAACGGCAGGACGGCGAGGCAGCCGTACAGCCACGCGAAAACCGGTCCGGAGATCCCCCAGGGTTCGTTCATACGACACCGCCCTCCCCGACGTGTTTCCTCGTGAACGCGTCGAAGAGGGCGGTGGTTCGCTTCGGTCGGTTACGACTCGGGAACGAGCTTCAGCGAGATCGAGTTGATGCAGTACCGCTGATCCGTCGGCGTGGCGTAGCCCTCGCCTTCGAAGACGTGCCCGAGGTGGCTGTGGCACGACTTGCACAGCACCTCGATCCGGCGCATCCCCATGGTGGTGTCCTCGCGCAGGAGGACGGCGTCGGTGTCGGCGGGGTCGTAGAACGACGGCCAGCCGCAGTGGCTGTCGAATTTCGTTTCGCTGCGGAACAGTTCGGCGCCACAGGCTCGGCACTGGTAGACACCGGTGGTCTTCTCATCGGTGTACTCGCCGGTGAAGGGGCGCTCGGTGCCCGCCTGGCGAAGGACGGCGTACTCGTCGGGGCTGAGCTGCTCCCGCCATTCCTGCTCGGACTTGACCACGCGCGGCGTGGCTCCGACAACGGGTTTCATGCCTTTCACCGGTTCCACGTTACCCCGCGAGCCACGCGATGGCCCGGCCGATGATGTCCCATGCGGTGACCATCACGCCGAGCACGATGAGGACCACGACCAGTGCCGAAACCCACCAGCGCAGCCCGCCGAGACGGTTGCTGGAGTCGGCGAAATCGGAGACACCGTCGAGGCAGGCCTCCACGGTGAAGTTCGGGCCGCAGCGTTCGATGCGGTCCAGATGCTCGGCGAAGGCCCGGGCTTCGGGATCGTACGGGTCGAGGCCTACCAGGTCCTCCTGGAAGCGAGGATTCTGGCCAGGTCCGAAAGGTCCGCTATCGGCCATACCGGCAACAGTAAGCCACGATCGGCGATTGTCCTACCACCAGCGAGGCGGGTCTCACCGCCGCCACGCTGCGTCAGTTGCCGAGTACTCGCGTGTCGGCGTCGATGTAGTACTGCCCACCGACCTGGACCACGCGCAGTGCCGGGCGTGTTCCCTTGTTGAGCGTGATGTTCATGTCGATCGAGCCGTCGGCGTTGCCGCCGCCCTTGTCCGCGCGGGCGGTGTCGGCGCTGGTGACCTTGTGGGTGCTCCAGTACTCGGCGAAAGCCTGCTCCGAACCGTAGACCTCTTTCGCGGCGTCCGTGAGCATGTTCCAGCTCGCGGACGTGCCGATCTTGCCGGTGTCGAAGAAGTCGAGGACGAAGCTGCCCACGCTGGAGTAGCTCGTGATCTTTTCGCTGGGCGTCTTGCCCAGTCCCGCGGGCGAGGGGCGCGACGAAGACGGGGCGCTCGACTTGGGCGCCGAGGTGCCCGGCGGCGGATTCACCCCGGTGTTGCCCCCGGCCTGGGTGTTGGCCCCGTTGCTCGAGTTCAGGATCAGGAACACGATCACGGCGATCACCACGACCGCGGCACCGGCGCCCGCGAACAGGACGGCCTTGCGCTTGGCGTCGGTCGGCTTGGCGGGCGACGGCCGCATCGGGGCGGCCGCCGACGGCGGCGGGCTCATCGCGGCGACCGGGCGCGGCGGGGTGTTCGGCGGGGCGGACGGCGAGCGCATCGGGATGAACGCGGCCGTCGGCGTGTGCGTCTTGGTGGGTTGCGGGGGAGCCGCTGCGGAGGGGACCGGCTTGTCGGTCCGCTGCCACGGCGGGCGGTCTCCGCCCGGGAGGCCGTGTCCGGGGGTTTCGGGCACGGCGGGCTGTCTGCCGCCGCCCGCTCCGAACAGCCGCGGCGAGGCGGCCGTGCCCGCGCCGGATTCGTTCGCCGCCAGCGCGGCGAGGCGCTCCCTGGCCTCGGCCATGGTCGGGCGCTCGGTCGGCTCGGTGCGCAGCAGGCTCATCAGCAGCGCCGTCGCGGCGCCCGCCTGCTGCGGCGGGTTGATCTGACCGTTCGCGGCCGCGTACAGCAGCGCGAGCTGGTTGGAGCTGTTCCCGTACGGGGTCTGGCCCTCGATCGCCTGGTAGAGCGTCGCGCCGAGCGCGAAGACGTCGGAGCTGGGCACCGGATCCGAGCCGCGCGCCAGCTCGGGCGCGAGGTAAGCCGGGGTGCCGCCGATCAGGCCGGTCTGGGTGAGCGTCATGTCGCCGGCCGCGCGCGAGATGCCGAAGTCGGTGATCTTCGCGGTGCCAGCCTCGTCGATCAGGATGTTGCCCGGTTTGACGTCGCGGTGCACGATCCCGGCGCGGTGCGCGGCGACCAGCGCCGACGCGACCTGCTCGCCGATCTTCGCGACGCGCCCCAGCGGCAGCGTGCCCTCCTCGGAGATGATCGCCGAGAGGCTCGGGCCGTTCAGGTACTCCATCACCAGGCAGGGGTCGCCGCCGTGCTCGGCGATGTCGAACACCACGATCGCGTTCGGATGCTGGAACCGGGCCGCGTTCTTCGCCTCGCGCATGGCGCGCTGGCGCATGTTGTCGCGTTCGGCCTCGGAGACACCCGGCTGCGGGAGGATCTGCTTGACCGCCACCGAGCGCTCGAGGCGGACATCGATGGCACGCCAGACCACCCCCATGGCACCGCTACCAATTTGCTCGACCAGGCGATAGTGCCCAGCGATCAGCTGACCGGTGTCGATGGCGACTGCTCCTGACACATTCTCCGGGTGATGGTGGCGCTACGCGGCCTGACAGGTCCCGCGCACCCGATCGAGTGTAGCGGGCGGCGGTTTCGGCTCCCCGTCAGCTCGCCGGTGCGGAGGCGGGCAATTCTTCCTCGCCGCTGGGTTCGGGTATCGGACGGGCCTTGCGCCGGAAGACCTTGACCAGCCCGATGGCCCCCGCGGCGGCGAACACGGCGTAACAGATCAGCAGGGCGGGAGGTGTTTCCCCGGTCAGCGCGTCGCCGAGGACGACGACCGCGACCGTCCCCGGCAGGCTGCCTAGCGCGGTCCCGATCAGATACGGGGCGAAACGGACGGATGACACTCCGCACAGGTAACTGAACGGAGCGAACGGCACCATCGGGATCAGCCGTAAGGAGGTGACCGCCAGTACCCCGCCGTCCGAAAGCCGGTCGTTGACCGCGCGGACCTTCGCCCGGTGCAGGTGCCGGGTGACCAGATCGCGGCCGAGTGCCCTCGAAAGAGCGAACGAGAGCGCGGACGCGACCATGGTCGCCAGGATGCCGACGAGGATGCCCGTCGTGGCGCCGAGCAGCAGCCCGCCCGCCAGGTTGAACACGGTGCGCGGGATCGGCACCACGGTGAGCACCGAATAGACCAGGAAGAACACCAGCGGAGTGGCCGGGCCGGTCTCGGCGGCCCAGGACCGCAGCCCGGCCGGACTCGGGATCGGCAGCAGCACCGCCGCCGCCACGAACAGGGCGAGCACGGTGAGCGCGAGGATTAATTTGGTACGCCCGGACACCGCGTCCACCGTACCGTGTCCGCCGTGATCGACACCGAGGCGCTGCGGGCACAGCCCGAACTCACCGGCGAGAGCGTCGTGCTCACCCAGCTCGACGAGACCTACTTCGAGACCGCGTGGAAAGCTCTGCAGGAGCCCGAAACCACCCGGCTGACCGGGACGCACACCAAGTTCACGCCCGAGCAGATCCGGATCTGGCTGGCCGGGCGGACGGGGCTCGGCGACCGCGCGGACTACGCGATCGTGCGCAAGGCCGACCGCGTCCACGTCGGCGACCTCGCGCTCAACGACATCGACGAGGACAACCGCTCCGCGGCGTTTCGCATCGCCCTGAACGGGCCGGAGTTCTTCGGCAAGGGTTACGGCACCGAGGCGACCAGGCTGGTCTTGGACTACGCGTTCGACGTCGTCGGCCTGCACCGGGTCTCGCTGGAGGTCTTCGACTACAACCCGCGTGCGCAGCGTGCCTACGAGAAGGCCGGGTTCGTCCGTGAGGGGCTCCAGCGGGAAGCACTGTGGTGGGACGGCGAATGGCATGACGTCGTCACGATGGCGGTGCTGAAGACCGATCCCCGGCCCTGATCGGCGATACGGTGGGCGCATGCCCAAGAACGGTGAGCCGATCGAGGTCGAGGCAGGCGAGCGCAAGGTCCGGGTGTCCAGTCCGGACAAGGTGTACTTCCCGGCCCGCGGGATCACGAAGCGCCAGGTCGTGGAGCACTACGTCGCGGTCGGCGAGCCGTTGCTGCGCGCGATCGGGGAGCGGCCGACGACGCTGAAGCGCTACGTCGACGGCGTCGAGGGCGAGTGGTTCTACGCCAAGCGAGTGCCGAAGGGCGCCCCGGACTGGGTGGAGACCGCGAAGATCACCTTCCCGTCGGGCCGGACCGCCGAGGAGGTCTGCCCGACCGAGCCCGCCGTGTTCGCGTGGGCGGCGAACCTGGGCACCTTCGACTTCCACCCGTGGCCGGTGCGGCGGCCCGACGTCGACCACCCCGACGAACTCCGCATCGACGTCGACCCGCCGGACGAGGCGGGCTTCTCCGACGCGGTCGAGGTCGCGGGCGTGGTGCGCGAGGTCCTCGACGCGGCGGGCCTGACCGGCTACCCGAAGACCTCGGGCGGGCGCGGGGTGCACGTCCTGGTGCGGATCCGGCCGGACTGGGACTTCATCGACGTCCGGCACGCGGTGATCGCGCTGGGCCGCGAGGTCGAGCGCCGGATCCCGGACAAGGCGACCATCGCGTGGTGGAAGGAAGAACGCGGCGGCCGGGTCTTCATCGATTACAACCAGGCGGCCCGCGATCGCACGGTGGCGTCGTCCTGGTCGGTCCGCGGCACCCCGCGGGCGACGGTGTCGACGCCGCTGACCTGGGATCTGCTGACCGAGGTCGATCCGGACGACTTCGACGTCCTCACCGCGGGCGCCTTCTACGCCGAGCGTGGCGACCTGCACGCGCCCATGGACGAGCGGGCGTTCGGCATCGAGACGCTGCTGGAGTGGTACGCGCGGGACGAGCGCGACCACGGCCTCGGCGAGATGCCGTATCCGCCGGACTATCCGAAGATGCCGGGTGAGCCGAAACGCGTCCAGCCGAGCAAGGCGCGGGACGACACGTAGCACGCATCAAGTGACGACGCGTGCGGCGTCGGTGACGAATTCCCGTCTTTCCTTCGTTTTGCTCGCGGAGTGATTGCGCTTTCGTGTCGATCCAGAAACCGGTTACCGGTCCGTCGGGAACCGATACAAGACTGTGTGACGCGTGGGACTCAGTCGTAACGCCGGGCTTCCTGCCAGCGACGGTTCCCTCCGAACACTAGGCTGGGGGAGACGAAGGAGTACCCGTGGACGACCTGATCGCCTTTCTCGCCGCGCGTGTGGGGCAACGCCAGGCGTTGATCATGCAGGCGGTCAAGAAAACCGAGATCAACGAATCGCTCAATCGTGGTGAGACCAAGGTCGTCATCGAAAAGAAGATCCGCTCGCTCAACGACATCGAACTCGACGCGGTCAATCAGATGATCAACGAGATCGAGGCGACCCGGCGGCTCCTGCAGGCGCATCGCACCACGGTTTCGGAGAAGGTCCCGGGATTCCCCTTGTACGGCAACGAGTACTGGTGCGAGACCTGCCATGTGCCCGCCGACGAGGCCGGCACGAACTGGTGCCTGACCCTGCGGCTGCTGGCCCTGCCGCACGCCGACCACCCGGACTACAGCGAGCGCTGGCGCCCCTGAGCGGGGAATGCCCGCCCGGCCCGGCCGCGTTGACCCGAAGGTGATCACCCTTTCGGTACTGGACCGGTCCCCGACCCGCCGCGGCGGCGACGCGCCCCGCGCGTTGCGGGACACCGTCGCCTTCGCACGGGACATCGAAGCCCTGGGCTACCACCGGTTCTGGGTTTCCGAACACCACAGCGTGCCCGGGGTCGCCGGTTCGGCGCCCACCGTCCTGGCGGCGGCCGTCGCCTCGGCGACCGAGCGGATCCGGGTCGGCACCGGCGGCGTGATGCTGCCCAACCATCGGCCGCTCGTGGTCGCGGAGCAGTTCGGCGTGCTCGAATCGCTCTTCCCCGGCCGGATCGACATGGGGCTGGGGCGTTCGGTCGGGTTCACCGGCGGGGTCCGGCAGGCACTCGGGCACGAGAAGGACGATGCGGATCGTTTCGGTGAGCAGGTCCGCGAGCTGCTGGGCTTCCTCGCGGGCGATCAGACGACGTATCCGGGCGTGCACGCCATTCCCGCGGAGGGCCTGCGCGTGCCCGCGTTCCTGCTGGCCACCGGTGCCGGGGCGCGGCTGGCCGCGGAATTGGGGCTGCCGCTGGTGATCGCGCCCGTCCGGGGCGAGGGACCGCTGCTGGAGGCCATCGAGGGGTATCGCTCCGGGTTCCGCCCTTCCGCGCGGGCTTCCCGGCCGTATGTCGTGGTGTCCACGGCCATCGCGGTCGCCGAGACGGCCGAACGGGCCCGGCGGTTGCTGATCCCCGAAGCGTGGTCGACCGTCTACTCGCGCACGCACGGTGTCTTCCCGCCGTTGTCGCCGGTGGAGGAGATCCTCGCCGGGCCGATGTCGGACCGCGACCGGGACCGGCTGGACCGGGCGCTCGACGGTCAGCTCGCCGGCACCCCGGACGAGGTGGGCGACCGGCTGGCCGACCTCGTGGCCAAGACCGGTGCCGACGAGATCCTGGTGACCACCAGCACTTTCGACCAGGCGGAGCGGCTGGAGTCCTATCGCGCGCTGGCCGAGGTCGCCGGGCTGCAGAGTCTCGCCGCGGTGGCGTGACCTTTGCTAGGGTCACGCCCATGACTGCCGGGTCGGCCTCGTGCCGTGAGCGGACGGGTTCCCCGGCCGCCGCTTGATCTCCGCGCGGGCCCGCAGCCCGCCTCCGCGTAGGTGTCCTCATGTGGACCATGCGCGGAAAGGAGGTGAATCGCATGTCTCCCACCGAGAATTGGCGCGAGTTCGTCGTCGCGCACGCCGATGGCGGCGTCCTGGACGGAATCGTCACCCGAGTGTTCCCCTTCGGCGCGTTCGTCGAAGTGGCCCCCGGGATGGAGGGGCTGCTGCCGACCGTCGGCGGAACCGGCCCCTTCGCCGCGGGGGCGGCCGTCGCGGTGCGACTGGACAAACTGGACGTCCAGAACCGCCGGTTCAGTCTGACCCTGGCCTGAGCCCGGGTGGAAACCCTAGAGGCGCAAAAGGAGTTGGGTGAGCATGCGCTGGGCGGGGTCGTCCAGGTCGATCCCGGACACCTCGCCGGCGCGGCGCACCCGGTAGCGGACCGTGTTCGGATGGATGTTCAGCTCGCGTGCCGCGCGCCGGACGTCCCCGAACGCGTCGAGGTACGCGAGCACGGCGGGCACCAGGATGCCGCCGTGCTCGGCGTCGTGCGCGATCAGTCCGGTCAGCCGCGGATCGCGGATCCTCGGCTGCTCGCCGAGGAAGGCGAGTACCTCCGAGAGCAGGACTTCGGCGCGGACGTCGGCCAGCGAGGCGACGTCCGCGGTCTCGTGCCCGCGGGCCATCGTCGCCAGCACGCGGTCCGCGTCGCCGCGTGAGGCCGCCGCGTCCGAGAGCCGGGGCACGACACCGCCCAGCGCCGCGCGCACGCGGACGTCGAGATGCCGTTGCGCGGTACCGACGATTTCCTTGGCCAGCGCCAGGATTCGTGCTTCGGCGTGCTCGGGGAGGTCGGGGAGGAGCGCGTAGACCCGGCCGCCGATCACGCTCACCAGCGCGCTCCGCCGGTACGCGGCGGTGTGCACGGTGATCAGATGCACCAGCTCGGCGCGCCGCAGCTGCCGGTCGGTCGCGGCCCGGTCGCGTGGGAGCGAGAACGCCAGCACCATGGCGGGTTTCCCGGGATCCGCGCCGATGTCGTCGGCGACGGACTCGGCGTCGACGCGCCCGTCGAGCAGGCCCGCCAGCAGATCCTCGCGCAGCCGGAGCTCTGGGCTGGGCAGTGTGCGGTGGCGGATCAGCTGCGGTGCCAGCGCCCGGCTCGCGCCGAGCAGCGCGACCTCCGCGCTTTCGGTGAGCGGATGCGCGCCCTCCTGGACCCAGATCGTGCCCAGCGGCTGCGATCCGGCGTGGATCCCGGCCGCGATCCGCCGCCGGATGCCGAGATCGGGCCGCTCGTCGATGCGGACGATGCCTTCACCGGCGCGAAGCCGCTGGTAGACGCCCCATTCGCGCAGCATCGCGAGATACCGTTCCGGGCCCTCGCGGCCGAGGATCGAGAGCCGGCGCAGTTCGTCCACCTCGTCGCCCGCCCGCGAGTAGGCCAGCACGCGGCTCGCGGTGTCCTCGATGCTGACCAGGCCGCCGGTCAGCGTCGCGATGGTCTGCGCGAGCGAGAACAGATCGCCCAGCACCTCGCCGCTGTCCGCCTCGCCACCCGCGCGCGCCGCGTCGACCACGCCCCTGGCCAGGGCTTCGACCTGCTCCCAGCGCGCCTCGTGGCCGACCTCGATCAGCGCGATCCCCGCGTCGGCCGCGACGTTCACGACGGCCGAGCCGTTCTTGACCGCGACGGCGGCCGCGCCGGACCGCCCCGCCGCCCGGATCGCGCCGGAGGCCGAGCGCCCGCGAGCGCCGATCACCAGGACGAGGTCACCCGGATGGGCGTCGGGCGGATCCTCCGGATCGTGGATGACGACGTCCTCCACCTGCACGCCGAGCCCGCCGGGGGCCGCGAGCATCCTGACCAGCGGTTCCCCGAGCGTGGCGAGGACATGCCGGAGCGAGGCGCCTGTGGTCGTATCCGTGGTCAGATCATCACCGGATTAAGCCGATCGGACAAGATGGTCACCCCGATTCTAGCCAGTCGAACAAGCCGTGGCGAAGCCGTCCGGTCTACCGTTCGGGGTGAGACCTCTATCCGGCGAAGTGAAGTCAGGAGCAGTCAGTGGACGCCGTGACCCAGACCCCCGCCCCGAAGAACGAGCCGGTGCTGAACTACGCGCCGGGCAGCGCTGAGCGCGCTGAACTCGAGGGCGCGCTCAAGTTGCTGGGCAACGCCGACCCCATCGACATCACCGCGACGATCGGTGGTGAGCAGCGCAAGGGCGGCGGCGAGAAGATCGAGGTCGTCCAGCCGCACAACCACAAGGCGGTGCTGGGCGTCATCCACAGCGCGACCGCGCAGGACACCCACGACGCGATCGCCGCCGCCAAGGCCGCCGCTCCCGGCTGGCGCGCGCTGTCGTTCGACGACCGCGCCGCCATCATCCTGCGCGCCGCCGACCTGCTCGCCGGCCCGTGGCGCGCCAAGCTGAACGCCGCCACCATGCTCGGCCAGTCGAAGACCGCCTTCCAGGCCGAGATCGACTCCGCCTGCGAGCTCATCGACTTCTGGCGCTTCAACGTCGCGTTCGGCCGTCAGATCCTCGCCGAGCAGCCGGTCAGCTCGCCCGGCATCTGGAACCGGATGGAGCACCGCCCGCTCGAGGGCTTCGTGTACGCCATCACGCCGTTCAACTTCACCGCGATCTCCGGCAACCTGCCGACCGCGCCCGCGCTGATGGGCAACGTGGTGCTGTGGAAGCCGTCGCCGACGCAGAGCTACGCCGCGCACATGCTGATGCGGCTGCTCGAAGAGGCGGGCATGCCGCCGGGCGTCATCAACCTGCTCCCGGGTGACGGCAAGGCCGTCTCCGAGGTCGCCCTGACCCACCGCGACCTGGCCGGGATCCACTTCACCGGCTCCACCGCGACGTTCCAGCACCTGTGGGCCACCGTCGGCGCCAACATCTCCGGCTACCGCACGTACCCGCGCCTGGTCGGCGAGACCGGCGGCAAGGACTTCGTGCTCGCGCACGCCTCCGCCGACGTCGACGTCCTGCGCACCGCGCTGATCCGCGGCGCCTTCGAGTACCAGGGCCAGAAGTGCTCGGCCGCGTCCCGCGCCTACGTCCCGCGCTCCCTCTGGGCGAGCCTGAAGGACGAGCTGGTCTCCGAGACCGAGGCCATCACCTACGGCGACGTCAACGACCTGGACAACTTCGGTGGCGCCGTGATCGACCGCCGCGCCTTCGACAAGCACGCCGCCGTGCTGGCCAGCGCGGCCGAGGACGCCGAGATCGAGGTCATCGCCGGTGGCACCGCCGACGACAGCGTCGGCTACTTCGTGCGCCCGACGATCCTGGTGTCGGACAACCCGAACCACGAGATCTTCCGCACCGAGTACTTCGGCCCGATCCTCGCGCTGCACGTGTACGAGGACGAGGACTTCGACAAGGTGCTGAAGCTGGTCGACGAGACCGCCGACTACGCGCTCACCGGTGCGGTCATCGCGAACGACCGCACCGCCGTGGCGAAGGCGTCCGAGGCGCTGCGCTTCGCCGCCGGCAACTTCTACGTCAACGACAAGCCGACCGGTGCGGTCGTCGGCCAGCAGCCCTTCGGCGGCGGTCGCGCGTCCGGCACCAACGACAAGGCCGGTTCGGTGTTCAACCTGCTCCGCTGGACGAGCCCGCGCTCGGTCAAGGAGACCTTCGTCCCGCCCACCAGCGTCCGTTACCCCCACCAGGGCTGAGAACCAGGAGTTCGTGATGTTGCGTGCCCCGTTGCTCGCCGCCGCTCGATCCCAGCGGATGCGCAAGCTGGTCGAGGTCGTCCCCGCCACCCGATCGGTGGTCAGCCGGTTCGTCGCCGGCGCGAAGACGCCCGACGCCGCCCGGGTGGTCCGCGAACTGGCCGACGACGGCCTCCGGGTCACCCTCGACCACCTCGGCGAGGACACCACCGACGCCGAGCAGGCCGCGACGACCGTCCGCGCCTACGAGGAACTGCTGACCGCGCTGGCGGCCGACGGCCTCGCGTTCGGCGCGGACGTGTCGGTGAAGCTGTCCGCGGTGGGCCAGTTCCTGCCCGCCGACGGCGAGAAGGTCGCGCTGGAGAACGCCCGCAAGATCTGCGCGGCGGCCGAGGCGGTCGGTGCCACGGTGACCCTCGACATGGAGGACCACACCACCACCGACTCGACGCTGGGCATCCTCAAGGAGCTGCGCACCGAGTACCCGTGGGTCGGCGCGGTACTGCAGGCCTACCTGCGGCGCACCGAGCAGGACTGCCGCGACCTGGCGGTCGAGGGGTCCCGCGTCCGGCTGTGCAAGGGCGCGTACGCCGAACCCGAGGAGGTCGCGTTCCAGGACAAGTCCGAAGTGGACAAGTCCTACGTGCGCTGCCTGAAGATCCTCATGCAGGGCAAGGGTTACCCGATGGTCGCCTCGCACGACCCGAGGATGATCGCGATCGCCGAGAAGCTCGCGGCGGACGCGGGCCGCAAGGCGGACGACCACGAATTCCAGATGCTGTACGGGATCCGTCCCGAAGAGCAGCGCCGGATCGCGGGCGACGGCAAGACGATGCGCGTCTACGTCCCCTACGGCGACGAATGGTACGGCTATTTCATGCGCAGGCTGGCGGAACGCCCGGCGAACCTGGCGTTCTTCCTGCGCGGACTCGCCACCAGGGGCTGACCCGGTCCCGAGTGGCATTGTTCCGCTGAAGTACAAAGGGGCCCTGCCCGGCGAAATCCGCCGGGCAGGGCCCCTTCTTCATGCTCGTCAGGCCTCCTGGGCCTCTTCCTTGAGCTTGTCCATGTCGATGTCGCGCGCCTGCTGGATGAGGTCTTCGAGCGTCTTCTCCGGTAGCGCGCCCGGCTGGGCGTAGATCACCGTCTTGTCGCGGATGACCGCGAGCGTGGGGATCGAGCGCACGTCGAAGGCGGCGGCCAGCTGCTGCTCGGCCTCGGTGTCGACGCTCGCGAACACGATGTCGTCGTGGTTCTCCGACACCTTCTCGTAGGTCGGCGCGAACTGACGGCACGGCATGCACCAGCCCGCCCAGAAGTCGATGATGACGAAGTCGTTCTCGGACACGACCTGGTCGAAGTTGGCGGCGGTCAGCTCCACAGTGCTCATGCCCGGCGTAACGAATCGGGCGGTACGCGCATTCCCGCGAGTGCGCGTAGCGTCTCGGATGGAGCAACCCACGTTTCGCGGGAGGTGCGTATGGCCGACGGGGACATCCTCAGCCGGATTGACGAACTGGTCAGCGAGGAGCACGAGCTCCGTTCGCGGGCGATCGGCACCGGGCTCAGCTCGGACGACCGGTCCCGGCTCGCGAGTGTGGAGCAGCAGCTGGACCAGTGCTGGGACCTGCTGCGGCAGCGGCGGGCGCGGGTGGAGTTCGACGACGACCCGGATCAGGCCACGGCACGGCCGGTGTCCGAGGTGGAGTCGTATCGGCAGTAGCCCGGGCCCCGGCTGACGCCATGAAAGGTCCTTTCCTTGCAAAATTTGCAAGGAAAGGACCTTTCATGGCGCGCGAGTGAGGCGGGTGAGGTTGCGAAAGCGGCTTTCGCAACGCGCCCTGGGCCCAGCGACGCCATGCTCGGCGGAGCGCGGGATGCTCGCTGGAGTCGCACCAGAAGTGTCATGAAAGGGTCGTTCAGGACGAAAAACGTCCTGAACGACCCTTTCATGACACTTCACGACACGACGCGGGCGACGGGGCTCAGGCCGGGCACAGGGTCCCGTCGACGGGCACCTTCCCGTCGATCAGGAAGGCCCGCGTCGCGTCCGCGACGCACGGCGAGAGGCTCAGCGCGCCGTGCCCGGCCCCCTGCCAGGTGATCGTGACCGCGCTCGGCATCTGGTCGGCGGCCCGGCCGGTGCCCTGCTCCGGGGTGACCGGGTCGGTCGCCGTGCCCGCGACGAGCATCGGCGGCGCCCCCGGCGCGCCCGCGGGCGGGAGCGGTTCGCGGCGCACGGGCCACGGGCTGCACCAGGCCAGTTGCTGCGCGGCGAAGACGCCGAACTGCGGGTACTTGTCGCGCAGTGTCGTGGCCGCGCGCGTGAGCTCCTCGGCCGAGAGCCGCGTCGCGCTGTCGTTGCATTTGGTCGCGAGCGTGCCGTCCAGTCGCGAAGGCCGCGCCCGGGAGTCCTTCAGCACCGGTTCGGCGAACGCGGCCAGCGGGGTGACGTCGCCGGTCTGCGCGGTCTTGAGCGCTTCGGCGAGTTCCACCCAGCGCGAGCGCTGCGCGAGCCCGGAGTAGATGGCGTACAGCGCGATCCCCGGGGTGATCTCCGCGCCGTCGGTGGTCGTCGCGGAGGCGGAACGGAGCCGGTCCGCGACGGCGGTCACGGCGGAGCGGGCGTCGCCGATCGGGCAGCCCCTCGCGATGCAGTCGGCGCCGAAGGCGTCGAGGGTGGCCTGCGCGCTCGCGGCGACCGATTCCTGCACGGCCGTCGCGTCGGGGGCGGGGTCGGGCAGCCCGTCGAGCATCACCCGGCCGACCTGGGCCGGGTAGCGCACGGCGTACTCGGCGAGGACCTTCGAACCGTCGCCGCGGCCCAGCGCGTGCAGCTTGTCCATGCCCAGTTGTTCACGGAGTTCTTCGAGGTCGCCCGCGGCCCGCCAGCTGTCCATCGCGACCTGCGAGTCGTCCAGTTCGATGGCGCACTGCTGGCCCGCCTTGCGCGCCGCGTCGACGACGCTTTCGAGGTCGGCGGCCGCCGGGTCGCCGCCCAGCAGTTCGGTGCGGATCTCCGCCGGGATGCACTGCACCGGCGCGGACGATCCGGTCCCGCGCCGGTCCACCCCGATCAGGGAGAACTTCTGCAGGAACTCGGGCGGCAGCGTCGCGGCCAGCCGCGCGGCGTACAGCGAACCCGGATCACCGTCGACGTCGTTGACCACGACGAGCGGGATCGGCCCGCCGCCGGTCTTGACCACCGACAGCCGCGAGAGCCCGCGGCCGGGCAGATCCGGCGCGTCGAGCGTGGTGGCCACCCTGGCGCAGGAGAACTTCAGCGTGTCCGGCACGGACGGCTGACCCAGCCGCTGCCGGGTCGCCTCGTCGCAGTCCTCCCATTTGATCGACGGCGACCGGGGTTCGGCCAGCGGCGGCAGCGGCACCTGCTGCGCCGCCGTCTGGCCGCCGGGATCCGGCTTTCCGTCGTTGTCGATCACCGCGGGCCGGACCGACGGGCCGGCGGTGCAGCCCGCGAGCACGGCCGCCACCACGGTGGTCGTCAGGATCAGCCGTGGCGTGCGGCGGGCGGTGCTCACGGGCTGGTCCTCACTTCCAAGGCATGACAAAAGCTCGGGACAGAGCTTCGCAGGTCGGATGTCAGGACACGGTTAGCGGGTGCGTTTCACTTCGCCGCGGAAGACCGCGTCCAGGTCGTAGCGGGCCACCTCGTCGAGCTGGGCGTAGGTGCAGGAGTCCGGCTCGCGGTCGGGGCGCCAGCGTTTGAACTGGGCGGTGTGGCGGAACCGCGACGGATATCCGCCTTCCGTGTGTTCGTAGCCGACCTCGACCACCTTCTCCAGCTTCAGCGGCACCCACGGGGCTTCCTTGGCCTTCCATCGGGTGATCCCGCCGGGGATCCGCTGGTGCTCCCGCACGTTGTCACCCAGCCAGGGGTGATCGGCCCCGTCGGTGATCAGCGGCGCCAGCTCCTCGGCCAGTTCACGCCGCCGGGTGACCGGGAACGAGCCGACGACACCGGGATGGTGCAGCACGCCGTTCTCGTCGTAGAGCCCGAGCAGGAACGAGCCGACCAGCTCGCCCGGTTCGCCGTCGACGTGCCACCGCAGCCCCGCGAGCACGCAGTCGGCGGTGCGCGAATGCTTGTACTTCAGCAGCACCCGTTTGCCGGGCGTGTAGGGCTCGTCGAGCGGTTTGCCGATGACGCCGTCGAGCCCGGCGCCCTCGAACAGCTCGAACCAGTGCCGCGCGACCGCCGGATCCGCGGTGGCCGGGGTCAGGTGGATGCCGTCGGAGGCCAGTTTCTCCAGCCGTTCGCGCCGCTTCGACGTGGGTTCGTCCAGAAAGGACTCGTCGCCGAGCGCCAGCAGGTCGAACGCGACGAACTCCGCCGGGGTCTGCTCCGCCAGCAGCTTGATGCGGCTTTCGGCAGGGTGGACCCGGTCGGTGAGCGCGTCGAAGTCCAGCTTCCCGCCCCGGGCGACCACCAGTTCGCCGTCCAGCACGATCCGCTCGGGCAGCGTCGCCTTCAAGCGCTCGACGACCTCGGGGAAGTACCGGTTGAGCGGCTTCTCCGACCGCGACTGCAGGGTCAGCTCGTCGCCGTCGCGGAACACCAGGCAGCGGTAGCCGTCCCATTTGGGCTCGAACAGCAGCCCGCCGGAGTCGGGGATCGCCTTCGCCGGTTTGGCGAGCATCGGTTTGACCGGCGGCGTCAAGGGAAGCGACATGACGGCCATTCTTGCCGCACCGGCGCGGTCAGCGCACCCGTTGCGGTGCCGTCGTGTCGAGTTCGATCCGGACGGCGGTCGGCAGGACGTCCACCCCGAGCGATTCCCGCGCCCGGGCCAGCACGGTGTGGTCGAGCTGCTCCCAGACCCGTTTCAGGTCGGTGCCCTCGACGAGCCAGAGCGTGATGCGCAGCGCCGGGTTCTCCTTGTCGCCGACCGCGCGGACCCGGGCGCGTCCGACGCCGTCGACCGTTTCGGCGTCGAGGCGGACGGCCTCGGAGATGGCCGAGGAGGTCACCACGAGATCGTCGCCGAGTTCGAGGTCCGGGCGGCCTTCCGGGCGCAGTGACCGGAAGAACCACCACAGGCCCAGCCACAGCAGGACCACGCCGAGCACGAGCGCGCCGACGCGGGCGGCGAGCGCGTGCCCCGACAGCCAATCGAGGGCGATCGGGTCCACGAGCGGCCGGCCCGCGCGGTACGTGCCGAGCCAGCCCGCGCCGACCACCAGCGCCGCGGCCCCGCCGAGCAGCGCGAGGAGTCCGATGAGGACGGTCAGCGTCCGTTCCGTGCCGGTGGACCGGCCGAGTGCCTTGGCGGAGACCGAACGGGTCATCGGCGGTCCTTCGGGGAGTCGACGACGACCGACACCTTCGGCCGCCGTGCCAGCGGGACGTCGTCGAGCAGACCGGACACCGTCTCCAGCAGCCGCGGCCGCAGCTCGCCTTCGGTTTCCAGCCTGCTCGTCGCGCGGACGCGGATCTTCTTGGCGGTGGCCGTGACCTTCGCGCCCGCGACGTTCTCCTGCGCGCGCACGGTCACCCCGACCAGCCTGGCCAGCGAACGCGGCGATGTGGTCACGCTGACCTCGTTCGCCGGATCGGTCAGCCGGATGGCGCGCCGCCCGGCCGAGGCGGCCGCCAGGATCAGCAGCAGCCCGGCGACCGCGACGGCGATGGAGAGATACCGGACTTCGGCGGTGTTCCAGGACAGTTCCGCGAGCCTGTCGCGCCAGTCGTCCCACGGGACGAACAGCGGCCCGCGTCCCGGCCGCCACCAGCCCCAGCCGACCTCCAGCGCCAGCAGGACCCCGGCGGCGGCCAGTGCCAGCCCGAGCAGGGCCGACAGCAGGCGGACGATCAAACGCATGCGGGTGCTCCTTCTAGCGGACGCGGGGCGCGATGTCGGGCAGGAGCGCGGAGACCGTCACCGAGATGTCCCGCACCTGGTACGAGGTGATCCGTTCGACCTCCTCGGTGACCTTGGCGCGCAGGTCGCCGACGATCCGCCGCACCGGCGCCGGGTAGTTCAGCGCGACGTCGAGCACGAGATCGACGTCGTTGCCCTCGCCGCCGACCTTCGCGCTCGCGCCGTGTGTCCCCAGCCCGAGCCCGGCGATCCGCCGCTCGGCACGCGTGGTCCCGTCGACCTGGTCCGCGGCGTGCTGCGCGATCTTGCGGACCACGGACGGCGCGATGGTGAGGGTGCCGCGGTCCTCGGGTTCGGCCGGGAGGGTCATTTGTCGCGGCCCCGGCCGAACAGGTCGCCGAGGTCGAGTTCGCCGTCGAGCACGCGGCCGAGGACGAGGCCGATGACGCCGACGGCCAGCGTCACCAGGAAGGCGGTGAAGCCCTGGGTCGCGGCGAGGCCGAGGATGAGGCCGGCGAGCAGGCCGGTCTGGGTCCCGTTCATCACTCCACCCGCGAGGTCTCGGTCTCGCCGCCGTTCTCGTCCGGCAGGTGGATGTCGTTGACCGCGATGTTGACCTCGATCACCTCGAGGCCGGTGATCTGCTCGACCTGGCCGATCACGTTGCGGCGCACCGCGCGCGCGACGTCGACGATGCGGGCGCCGTATTCGACGACCACGTCGAGGTCGATCGCGGCCTGCTTCTCGCCGACCTCGACCGAGACACCGGACGTGGTGACGGTGCCGGAGCCGGGGATGCGCTCGCGGATCGCGCCGAAGGCCCGCGAGACGCCGCCGCCCAGCGCGTGGATCCCGGTCACCTCGCGGGTGGCGAGCCCGGCCACCTTCTGCACCACCACCGACGAGATCGTGGTCTTGCCGGCGGCTCCTTCCTCGTTGAGGGACGACCCCGACCCAGCCCCCACCGAGGGGGTGTCGGGCTTGCTCGCGCTCGGCTGCGCCATGAAGTTCGCTCCTTCTCGGCCTGTGCCGCGCGACCTGCGCGCGCGGCGGTCCCTACGGTCTCACCGAGCAGGACACACGCGCATGCCGAGCCGTCACGGTTCATCCCCCGGATGGAGTAATCAATTCCGGGACATCAGTCCGGGTGGACGTCGACTACGTGGACGTTGATCGTGGGCGGGGCCGAACCGAGCTGCCCGGACAGCGCCGTGCTGACCCGGTGCCGCAGCAGCTCCGCCACGGCCGCCTCGACGCCGAACCGGATCGTCACCAGCACCTGGAGCACGTCCTCTTCGAGCGCGACGGCCGAGACGTGGACCCCGCCGAGCTCGCGGCCGATCTCGGCGGCGAGGTTCCTGGTCATCAGCACCAGTGCCCGCTCCGACACCTGGGTCTTCCCGCCCGAGGACGGCAGATCGAGCGGGGTGGTGGTGTGCCCGCCGCGGACGCCGCTGACCGAGCGGAGCACCCGTTCGACGAGTCCCGGCGGCGTCGGTACCGGACGGCTCGCGGCGGCGCGTACCTGCTGCCACCGGGGGTCGTCGCGCGGATCCTCGCTCATCACCGTTCCCCGGGTCGGAAGTTGTCGCCGAGTTTCGCCAGCAGCGCCACCCGCGCGCGGTGCAGGCGGGCGCGCAGGGCGGGCACGCTGACTTCCAGCACCTCGGCCACCTCGTCGTAGGTCAACCCTTCGAATTCTCGCAGAATCAGCGGGATCCGCTGGCCGACGTCGAGTTCGGCGATCGCGCGCAGCACCGTGCCGACCTGTTCGGCGCTCACCACGTACCCCTCCGGACCAGGCACGACACCCGCGTCGCCCTCGTCGAGCGGCACCGTCGGTTTCCGCCGGCGGACCACGCCGAGCGCGCCGTTCGTCGTCACCCGGTAGAGCCAGGTCGACACCGCGGATTCGAACCGGAAGCCGGGCAGCGAGCGCCACGCGGAGAGCCAGGCCTCCTGGACGACGTCCTCGGCCTCCGACGAACTGCCGGTGATCCGCAGCGCCACCCGGTACATCCTGGCCGTGTGCCGCCGGACCAGGATGTCGAAGGCACCGTGGTCCCCGGCGGCGGCCCGGGCCGCCAGCTCCTCGTCCGGAACCGGCGCGGCCTCGCTCACCCGCCCTCCCGGCGGCGGTAGCGCAGCATGGTGAAACCGTCTTCGAAGAGCACGGACGCGAGGTCCATCCGCCGTGGTTCCGGGGACGGGCGGCCGTCGGCGATCCGGCGTTCGCCCGCGCCGGCCAGCAGCGGGGCGACGGTCAGGCACAGCTGGTCGACGAGGTCGGCCGCGATCAGGTCGGCGAACAGCGCCGGCCCGCCCTCGCAATCGATCCGGCGCAGCCCGCGTTCGTCCAGCAGCGCGAGCGCGCGGTGCAGGTCGACGTCTTCGGCCCCCGCGACGAGCACCTCGGCGCCCGCGCGCTCCAGCGCAGTCCGGGACGCCTTCTCGGTGGTGATGACGATCGGCGGGACCTTGGTGTCGGTGAACAACGGGCCTTCGGGGTCGAGTTCACCGGAACGGGTCACCACCGCGATCGGCGGCACCTCGGACAGCCCGAGCGCGACGCGGCGGGCGGCGCGTTCGGGATTGACCCTCGCGCCGCGGTAACCCTCGGCGCGCGCCGTGCCGGCGCCGACCAGGATCACGTCGGAAAGCAGCCGCCCCATCAGGAAGATCCGCTTGTCGGCGGGGGAGGACAGCCCCTCGGACAGCTCGTCGACCGCCACCGCGCCGTCCGCGGAGCTGACGAAGTTGACCTGGACCCAGGGCCGGGTCAGGCCTTCCGGATACCCGTAGAGCCGTTCGAGGTCTCCGTCGGAGACGGGTTCCGCCGGTGTCGTTGGCCACAAAAGCTGCACACCGCCATCCCAGCACGCGCCCGACGGCACCGCTGAGCGGGGGATACGCCCGGTCAGGGAGAGTGAACCCGCGACGACGGTGCCGTTACCCTCGGCGAATGCCCGCCCGCCTGATCGATCGCCGTCCGGAGCTGTCCGCCGACGAGCTGATCACCGCGCTCGTCCCGCCGCCGAGGTTCGACGCGGTCCGGTTCTCCACCTACGTGCCCAATCCGGACGAGCCGAGCCAGGCACAGGCCGTCGTCGACTGCGGCGCGTTCGCGAAGCGCGTGGCGGAGGCCTCGAACCGGAAGCCGAAGTCGAAGCTGCGCGCGTTGTTCGGCGGCGGGGACGAGGCGCCGTCCGGGCCGATGGGGCTCTATCTCGACGGCGGGTTCGGCGTCGGCAAGACGCACCTGCTCGCCTCGACGTGGCACGAGACGCCGTCGCCCAAGGCGTACGGGACCTTCGTGGAGCTGACGCATCTCGTCGGCGCGCTGGGGTTCGCCGAGGCGGTGCGGCGGCTGTCGGAGCACCGGTTCCTGGCGATCGACGAGTTCGAACTCGACGACCCCGGCGACACCATGCTCGTCACGCGGCTGCTGCAGGAGCTGATCTCGGCGGGGGTGTTCGTCGCGGCGACCTCCAACACGCTGCCGGACAAACTCGGCGAGGGCCGGTTCGCCGCCGCGGACTTCCTGCGCGAGATCCAGTCGCTGTCCGCCCGGTTCGGCGTCTGCCGCGTGGACGGCCCGGACTACCGCCACCGCGGCCTGCCGGACGCGCCGCCGCCGGCGAGCGCCGAAGAGCTGGAAGCCTCCGCCGCCGCGCATCCCGAGTCCACTGTGGACGATTTCGACGCGCTGTGCGAGCACCTCGGCAAGCTGCACCCTTCGCGCTACGGAAGGCTTCTCGACGGCGTGACCCGGGTGCACCTGCGCGACATCCACCCGGTGCCCGACCAGAACGTCGGACTGCGGCTGGTCGCCTTCGCCGACCGGCTCTACGACCGCGCGATCCCGCTGGTGGTCTCGGGCGAGCCGGTGCCCGAACTGTTCACCGAGGAAATGGTGAACGGCGGCTACCGCAAGAAGTACCTGCGCGCGGTCAGCCGTCTGACGGCACTGGCGCGCGACGCCGTGCAGCCCAGGTGAGCAGCACCCACGTGGCGCATACGGTCGCGACGGCGAACAGCGTGCCGCCCACGACGTCGGTCAGGTAGTGGTAGCCGAGGCCGATCATGCCGATCGTCACGCCGCACAACGCCACCGCGCCCACCGTCGCGATGACCGCCTTGGCGACGCCGGGGCGGGCGAGCAGGACGAGCACGGTCAGCACCGCGACCAGCGCGACGGTGTGCCCACTGGGGTAGGCGAGGTAGGTGTACTTCCAGCGGTCGAAAAGCGGCTTGAGCACCCAGGTGTTCGCGAGGATCGCGACGAGCGGTCCCACGATGGTCAGCACCGCTTCGAGCCTGCGCCCGCCGATCAGGCACAGGACGGCGGCCAGCACCGCGATCGGGATCAGGACGTAGGCCTCGGTCGGCAGCACCAGTAGCCGCAGCAGGTCGGTGTCGGGACCGAAGGCGCGCTCCACCCAGCGCACGGCGAATTCGTCCGGACCCGAGACACCTTCGCCGGACACCAGCACCCCGAGCACGACCATGATCACGGCACAGGTCACCGCGACCAGCCCGTACGGCGCTCTTCCGCTCATCCGGGGAGATTACGTGACGGGCGATCAGTCACCATGCAGGGACGGCTCGCGAAGACGAAGGGGGCTTTCGATGCGGATCAGCGTGGTCGGCGGTGGCGTGATCGGGCTGAGCTGCGCGCACCGGCTGGCGGGCGCAGGACACGACGTCACGGTGCTCACCGAAGCCGGGCCGGGGGAGACGACGTCGGCGGTCGCGGGCGGCGTGCTGTTCCCGCCGCTGGCGGCGAACTCCGACCGGGTCGACCGCTGGACCACGACGAGCGTCGAGGAGTACCGCACCCTCGGTGCGCCCGGGGTCCGCATGCTCCGGGGGACCTACGTCGTCCCGCGCGAGGCGGCGCTGCCGTCGTGGGCGCTGTCCATGCCCGGCCTCGACCACGAACCCGGACGGCTCACCTTCACCACCGCGCTCGTCGACACCCCGGTGTACCTCGACTGGCTCGCCGGCGAGGTCGCCGCGCTGGGCGTGCGCACCGAGTACCGCACTGTGTCGCGGTTGGACGACCTCGACGCGGACCTCGTGGTGAACGCCGCCGGGCTCGGCGGGGGACGGCTGGCGGGGGACGGCACCGTGGTGCCGGTCGGCGGCCAGGTCGTCCACCTCGCCGATCCGGGGCTGACCGAATGGATCGTCGACGGCTCGACGCCGGTGCTGCGACACGTGATCCCGCACGGCCGTCACGTCGTCTGTGGTGGCACGCAGGAGCCCGGCCGCGATTCGGTCGAGCCTGACCCCGGCGTGACCGCCGACATCGTGCGGCGCTGCCGGGAACTCGTGCCCGCGCTGGCCGACGCGCCCGTGCTGGGCGCGAAGGTCGGCTTGCGGCCGTTCCGGCCCGAGGTGCGGCTGGAGCGGGACGGCCGCGTCGTGCACTGCTACGGGCACGGGGGTGCGGGGATCACCGTCGCGTGGGGCTGCGCCGACGACGTCCTGGCCCTGGTCTAAGCCCGCATCAGAGGACTAAATGCGGCCGACTCGGTCCAGGTGGTCGTGAGTGGCGATTCGGGTTAGAACCCTAATCGCCACTCACGACCCCCGTGAGGAGCCGCGCGAAGGTGCCGGATCGGTTTGGTCCCCGGCCGCCGACCTGCCGCATTCAGAGGACTAAATGCGGCCGAAGGCCTCGAAGTCCGCTTCGGTCTGGTCCGCGTACCGCACGGCGTAGGCGCCGATGGCCTCATCGAGGTCTTCGTCGTCCTCGAAGTAGCCGGCCAGCATCCGCGGATGCAGTGACCGCGCGTGCGCCCGCGCCAGCAACGCGCCGGCCAGGCGGCCGTAGTCGTCGAGGTGGTCCTTCTTCAGCTCCGCCGGGTCGATGTCGCCCTTGAGGTTCCGGAACTGCCGCACGATGTACGGCACGCCGTCGATGGTCGTCCAGCCGAGCAGGATGTCCGTCTCGGCCTGCACGAGCCGCGCGCCTTCGACGATCCGGCGGCCCTCGTGCTTCGGGGCGGGAAGGCCGAGGAACGGCGCGAGCGCCGACGGGTTGGCCTGCTTCACTTGCAGGACAAGGTCTTCGCCGGAGTTCCCGTGCAACAGCGCGACATAGCTGCGCAGCCCGACACTTCCGGTGCCGACCACCCGGAAGGCCACATCGGACACCCGGTACCGCGAGATCAGCGTCCGCCGCGACTCGCGCAGCGTGTCCACATAGGACACCAGCCCGGTCACGACGGCTTCGGCGGTCGCGTCGTCGACGTGCGTGAGCACGGGCGGGTCTTCGACGAAGCGGTGCCGTTCGAGGCCGGTCTCGTGGTCGTCGATCCGCCTCGTCCACTTCGCGGTGACCTTGGCGCTGGTGTTCTTCCGTGCCTTTTCGGCCGCTTCCTCGAAGTCGTCGATCAGGTCGTGCGCCTTGACCTTGCTCAGCACCGACGCGTCCGGCAACGCGTTCCACGACCGCAGGAACGGCAGCTCCGCCAGCCCCCGGATGGTGCGCCGATACGACTTCACCGCGTCTTCGGCGGCTTCGCGGCACCCCGATTCACCGATCCCGCCCTCACGCCCGGCCAGGACGAGGCTCGCGGCGAGCCGTTTGAGATCCCACTCCCACGGGCCGGGCACCGATTCGTCGAAATCGTTGATGTCCATGACGATCTGGCCTTCGGGCGTGCCGTACAGCCCGAAGTTCGCGGCGTGCGCGTCGCCGCAGAGCTGCGCCGTCAGCCCGGACGACGGAGAGCCGGCCAGATCGGCGGCCATCAGCCCGGCGGCCCCGCGATAGAAGGTGAACGGCGACGCGAGCATGCGCTCGCGCCGCAGTTCCACCAGCTCCGGCAGGCGGCCTTCGTTCGTGCGCGCGAAGAACTCCGCCACACTCGGCCGTCCTTCACCCGCCGCCGCGTGATCGTGCGCGGACGTCGGCGCCTCGGCCCGCAGCGCCTTGCCCCTCGCGGACCAGTCCTCCGGCGACACCGTCTCGGTGCCGACCAGCGGCCGCTCCACCCACTCCCGCTCTTCTCCCATGGACAGGCAACGTACAACCCGTCCGAAAGGTTCACCGCGTCTTGACGACGTCCGTGATGGCGTCGATACCGCGGTCGAGCTCCTCACGGCTGATCACCAGCGGCGGCGCGATCCGCAGCGTGTGGTCGTGTGTCTCCTTGCACAGCACGCCGCGTTCGGCCAGCGCCGTCGACGCCTCGCGCCCGGTCGGCCCGCCGGGGGCGATGTCGATGCCCGCCCACAGCCCGCGCCCGCGGACCTCGGCGAGCCCGTTCCCGACCAGTTCACCGAGCCGAGAGTGCAGGTGGGTGCCCAGTTCCCGCGACCGCTCCTGGAACTCGCCGGTCTTCAGCAGGCCGACCACGGCGCGGCCGATCGCGCACGCGACCGGGTTCCCGCCGAAGGTGGAGCCGTGCTCACCCGGCCGCAGCACGCCGAGCACGTCCTTGCCGCCGACGACCGCGGACACCGGCATGATGCCCCCGCCGAGCGCCTTGCCCAGTGTGTAGACGTCGGCACGGACGCCCTCGTGGTCGAGCGCGAGGACGGTGCCGGTGCGGGCGAGCCCGGACTGGATCTCGTCGGCGATCAGCAGGACGTCGTGCTCGTCGCACAGCCGCCGCGCCTCGGCGAAGTATCCGGCGGGCGGCACGATGACGCCCGCCTCGCCCTGCACCGGCTCCAGCAGGATCGCGGCGGTGCGCTCGGTGATGGCGTCGCGCAGCGCTTCGGCGTCGCCGTACTTGACCGTGACGAAGCCCGGCGTGAACGGGCCGAAGTCGGCGCGCGCGGTCTCGTCGGTGGAGAAGGACACGATGGTCGTCGTCCGGCCGTGGAAGTTGGAGCCCGCGACGATGATCTCCGCCGTCCCGTCGGGGACGCCCTTGACCCGGTACGCCCACTTCCGGGCGATCTTCACCGCGGACTCGACGGCTTCGGCGCCGGAGTTCATCGGCAGGGTCATCTCGGTACCGGTCAGCTCGGCGAGCTCCTTGCAGAACAGCCCGAGCTGGTCGTGGTGGAAGGCGCGCGAGGTCAGCGTCACCCGGCCGAACTGCTCGACCGCGGCCGCGATGAGCCCGGGGTGGCGATGCCCGAAGTTCAGCGCCGAGTAGCCGGAGAGGAAGTCGAGGTAGGTCTTGCCCTCGACGTCGGTGACCGAGGCGCCTTCGGCGGTGGCGATCACCACGGGCAGGGGGTGGTAGTTGTGCGTGCTCCACTGCTCGTCGAGCGCGATGAAGTCGGCGGTCGTCATGCGTTCAGGTTAGATGCCCATCCGGCTGCTTTCATCCGGGAAACGTTGCTTTGACCCGTTGTTCGTTGCGTATCGGCTCCATCGAGTGGCGAAATCGTGCAGCGGCGTACTCGATCACCGGAGGCGCCGGGCCCGGACCGCGGTTATCGTCGCCGGATGGCGAAAAAGGACACCGTCTCCGTCCGGGACACGCTGAGGATCGGCAAGGGCGTCGAGCGGCACCACCCGGGCTCGTTCCCGATCGGGCCGACCAAGAAGCCCAAGGGGCTCAAAGACCTCGCGGACGCCGGGGACAGGCTCGCCGAGCTGCAGGAGGCGTTGTACGCGGAGGGCGTCGGCGGCGGCAACCGCAGCCTCCTGCTGGTCCTGCAGGGGATGGACACCTCCGGCAAGGGCGGCACCGTGGGCCACGTCCTCGGCCTCGTCAACCCGATGGGCGTGCGGTACGCCGGGTTCAAGAAGCCGACCGCGGCCGAGGCGCGCCACCACTACCTGTGGCGGATCCGCAAACAGCTGCCCGTGCCGGGGCAGGTCGGCGTCTTCGACCGTTCGCACTACGAGGATATCCTGGTGCCGCGCGTCCAGAAGCTGGTGCCCGCGGCGGAATGGCGCAAGCGCTACACCGAGATCAACGCGTTCGAGAAGGAGCTGACCGAGGCGGGCACGACCATCGTGAAGGTCTTCCTCGACATCTCGCCGGAGGAGCAGCTGAAGCGGCTCAAGGCGAGGCTGGAGACCCCGGCGAAGTGGTGGAAGTACAACCCGGCCGACCTCGACGCACGCGCCCAGTGGAACGACTACCAGAAGGCCTACGCCGACATCTTCGCCAAGACCTCCACGGCGGCCGCGCCCTGGTACGCCGTCCCAGCCGACCGCAAGTGGTACCGCAACTGGCTGGTCGCGCGGCTGCTGATCGAGACGATCGAGGAGATGGACCCGAAGTTCCCGCCCGCCGGCTTCGATCCCGAGACGGAGCTGAAGAAGCTGGAAGGCGTTGGCGTCCCCGGTTGATCGTCTGAGAGAGTGCGGGACGTGACCGACAACAGCCTCGAAGATCTCCCGTTCCTCCGCCGTCAGGCCCGCACCCAGCGCTTCACCCTCGGCGCGCCCAAAGAGTTCAAGGTCTCCCCGGACGGCTCCCGCATCCTGTTCCTGCGGTCCGAGTCCGGGACGGACCCGCGGCACAGCCTGTGGTCGTTCGACGTCGCGTCGGGCGAGGAGACGAAGCTGGTCGACGCGGCCGAGCTGCTGCCCGGTGAAGAGGACCTGCCGCCGGAGGAGCGCGCTCGCCGCGAGCGCAGCCGGGAGACCGGCGGTGGCGTGGTCGGCTACGCGGTCGACGACGCCTTCACCGTCGCCGCGTTCTCGCTCTCGGGCAAGCTCCACACCCTCGACCTGGCCACCGGTGAGGTCGCGGTGCTGGTCGACGGTTCGGTCGTCGACCCGCGGCCGAGCCCGGACGGCACCCACGTCGCCTACGTCCGCGACCGTCGCCTGCGGGTGATCGACCGGGCGACCGGGGAGGACCGCGTGCTCGTCGAGGAGGCGGGTGACGACATCGCCTGGGGGCTCGCGGAGTTCATCGCGGCCGAGGAGATGGGCCGCACCCGCGGGTACTGGTGGTCGCCGGACGGGAAAAGCCTGCTCGTCGAGCGCTCGGACCGGGCCGCCGTGCCCCGCTGGACGATCGCCGACCCGGCCAACCCGCAGTCGGCCGCCAACGTCGTCGCGTATCCGGCCGCGGGCACCACGAACGCGGACGTGACGCTGGCGATCCTCGGCCTCGACGGCTCCCGCGTCGACGTCGAGAAGACCGATTGGGAGTACCTGGCCGCGGTGCACTGGTCCGCCGCGGGCAAGCCGCTGCTGTCGGTCCAGTCGCGTGACCAGCGGGAACTCCAGATCCAGGCGGTCGACCCGGCGACCGGTTCCGTCGAGGTGCTGCACACCGAGACCGACGAGCACTGGGTCGAGCTCGCCGCGGGTGTCCCGGCGTGGACCTCCGACGGCCGTCTTGTGCGAGAGAGTGCCGCCGACGGCGACCACCGGCTGGTCGTGGACGGTGTGGCCGTCACCCCGCCGGGGCTGCAGGTGCGCTCGGTCCTGCACGTCGGCGACGAGGTGCTGTTCAGCGCCTCGGAGGCCGACCCGACGCAGATCCATGTCTTCCGCACGGAGGGCGGCGAGCTGCGTCGTCTGTCCACTGAGGACGGTGTGCACGTCGGCTCCGGCAACGCTTCGCTGACCGTGCTCTCGTCGTGGAGCCTGGAGCGCAGCGGCCCGGTGGTGACCGTCGTGTCCGGTGAGAAGACGGTGGCGCGCATCGGTTCCTACACCGTCGACCCCGACGTCGTGCCGAACCTGACCTGGCTGACGCTGGGGGAGCGGGGCCTGCGTGCCGCGCTGGTGCTGCCGACCGGGTACGAGGAGAGCGAGGGCAAGCTCCCGGTGCTGCTCGACCCGTACGGCGGCCCGCACGCCCAGCGTGTCCTGCAGACCCGCAACGCTTTCCTGACCCCGCAATGGCTGGCGGACCAGGGTTTCGCGGTGCTGGTCGCCGACGGGCGCGGGACACCCGGCCGGGGTTCGGCCTGGGAGAAGGAGATCGCGGGCAAGCTCGCCGACGTCACCCTCGCCGACCAGGTCGACGCCCTGCATGCGGCGGCCGCGCTCCATCCGGAACTGGATCTGGAACGGGTCGCGATCCGCGGCTGGTCCTACGGCGGTTACCTGTCCGCGCTGGCCGTGCTGCGGCGTCCCGACGTCTTCCACGCCGGTGTCGCGGGCGCCCCGGTGACCGACTGGTCGCTGTACGACACGCACTACACCGAGCGCTACCTCGGGCTGCCGCAGGAAGAAACGGCTTCGTACGAGCACAACTCGCTGATCGCCGGCGCCGGTGACCTCTCGCGGGCGCTGCTGATCGTGCACGGACTGGCCGACGACAACGTTTTCGTCGCCCACTCGTTGCGCCTGTCGTCGGCCTTGCTGGCCAAGGGACGCGCGCACGTGTTCCTGCCGCTGGCCGGCGCGACGCATATGACGCCGCAGGCCGAAGAGGTCGCGGAGAACCTGATGCGCACGCAGGTGGACTGGATCGTGCGTGAGCTGTCCGGTGCCGCGGTCAAGAGCGAGGAGAACGCATGAAACGGTGGGGCATCACCATTCCGCTGACCGGGGTGCCGCTCGCGGCGCACGAGGAGATGGTGCGGGAGCTGCCGGATCTCGGCTACACCGACGCGTGGTCGGCCGAGACCGCGGGCCACGACGCCTTCACCCCGCTGGTGCTGGCTTCGCAGTGGGCGCCGCAATTGCGGCTGGGCACCGCGATCGTGCCGGTGTACACGCGCGGGCCCGGGCTGCTGGCGATGAGCGCGGCGACCGTCGCGGAACTGGCGCCCGGCCGGTTCGTGCTCGGCATCGGCGCGTCGTCGCCGGTGATCGTGCGGAACTGGAACGCCGCCGAGTTCGAAGCGCCGTTCGCGCGCTCGCGGGACACCCTGCGCTTCCTGCGTTCCGCGCTGGCGGGGGAGAAGGTCACCGAGGAGTACGAATCGTTCTCCGTCAGCAAGTTCCGGCTGGAGCGGCCCACCGATCCGCCGCCGTCGATCATGCTCGCCGCGCTGCGGCCGGGCATGCTGCGGCTGGCCGCGAAGGAAGCCGACGGCGCCATCACCAACTGGCTCGCCGCCTCCGACGTGCCGAAGGTGCGGGCGGAGATCGGGCCGGACGTCGAACTGGCGGCGCGGATCTTCGTGTGCCCCACCGAGGACAAGAACGCCGCGCGGGGGCTCGGCCGGATGCTCATTTCGAGCTACCTGACCGTGCCGGTGTACGCCGCGTTCCACGAATGGCTCGGCCGCGGTGAGGCGCTCGCGCCGATGCACGAGGCGTGGGCGGCGGGCGATCGGCAGAAGGCGAACCAGGTCATCCCGGACGAGGTCGTCGACGACCTGATCGTGCACGGCAGCCTCGAATCCTGCCGCGAGCAGGTGCAGTCCTATGTGGACAACGGGCTGACGACGCCGATCATCGCGTTGTTGCCGACGGGGGAGGACCCCTTCGCGCACGTGCGGGGTCTCGCTCCGCGCTGACGCGTGTCATGAAAGGGTCGTTCAGGACATCTTTTGTCCTGAACGACCCTTTCATGACATCCGAGGCACTCAGGCGACGTTGAACAGCTCGTCGTACCGCGACGCCATCATGTGCGACCCCTTGATCTCCGAGGTCGTCGCCGCGTCCAGGACGCCGACCTCCTCGGCGTAGGTCGCGCCCCCGGAAGGCCCGAGCGGCAACGAGATCATCGGCCCGCCCGGCGTGTGCGTGCGCAGTTCGCCGCCCTCGACCAGCGCCCGGATGTTGGCCACGACGACCTCCGCGTGGTCACCGGCCACCTTCGCGAGCTTCCCCTCCGGCAGCGCCGTGATGTCGCCGAGCGCGAACACTCGGGGCTGCCCGGGAAGACGCAGTTCGGGCGTCACCTCGACCCGCCCGTTCGCCTGCCGCGCGGCGGCCAGTTCGCCGTCGAGGTAAGCGGTGTGCGGCGCGCCGCCGTAGCACTGGAACCACAGGTCGGCGGTCACTTCACCGCCGCCGGTGAGGCCCGAGGTGAACGTCTTGGCCTGTCCCGGCTCGGAGACCGGAGCCTCGGCCAGCGAAGTGCCGAGCAGGAGTTCGACGCCCAGGTCGTCGAGCTGGCGGCGGATCTCCGCGCGGAACTCGTCCGGGAAACCGGCCAGGATCTCCCGCGCCGGGTCGACGATCGTCACGGTCTTCTCCGGCCAGACCGCCTTGATCTCGCCTGCCAGTTCGAGCCCCACCGGGCCCGCGCCGAGCAGCAGCACCTTCTCCGCGCCCGCGAGTTCCTCCCGGGTGGCGCGGATCTTCGCCTTCGCCGAAGCGCTGTCGTGGAAATCGATCTTCGCCGGGAACGGGTACGCCGAACCGGTCGCCAGCACGACGTAGTCCGGCGCGAGCCGCTCGCCCGACGCGAGCGTGACGCCCCCCTGGTCCACGCTCACCGCGCGGTTGCGCAGCACCCGTCCGCGTTCGAGGAGCCCGGCGTACGGGTAGAAGAGCCGATCCGTCCACTCGGGATCGACGAGCCCCCGCAAGGCGGCGACGTGGTGGACGAAGTCCTCGCGCGGCTCGACGAGCACGACGTCGGCGAACGAGTCCAGCTCCTTGGCGACGGTGGTGCCGCCGTATCCCCCGCCGATGACGGCCACGGTCGTGGTCATGAGATCCCCTAGTTCGTAGTGCGTAATGTTGGTACTGCGAACTACAGTAGTTCGTACTCCGAACGATCGTCAAGTAGACTTCGGTCATGACCACGGCCGAAGACCTCGGATTCGCGACGGCGCTGGTGCGGCTTTCGCATCTCGTGCAGCGGGCTTTCATCGACGTCGGCCGGTCCCACGACCTCACGCCGCAGCAGGCGCAGCTGCTCTGCGTGCTGGCCCAGGGGGAGACGGGCGTCGGGATGACCGACCTCGGCAAGATGCTGAACCTCGAGAAGTCCAGCGTCACCGGCCTGGTGGACCGTGTGCAGCGGCGCGCGCTCGTCGAGCGGGTCGCGGATTCCTGCGATCGCCGCGCGCTGAAGATCACGCTGACCGAAGAAGGGCTCCGGCTCGCGAACGCCGCCCACGAAGGCGTCGTCGAGAAGCTGGAGGAGATGGCGGCCGACCTCCCGGCCGAGCAGCGCGAGGCGATCGCGGCGGCCGCGTGGCGGATGGCGCCCGAAGACTGAGTCAGCGCCAGATCGCGGACGCGATCAGCAGCCCGATCGCCGCGGCGCCGATCCCAGCGGCCATCGTGACGCCGACGTACAGCACGGCGCGTGCTCGCGTCTTCCCGGTGAACAGCAGCAGGGTTTCGTACCCGAACGTCGAGAACGTCGTGAGCCCGCCGCAGAAACCGACGGCCAGCAGCGCGCGGACCGCGTCCGGCTGACCGCCGTGCAGGGCCCAGCCGGTCAGCACGCCGAGGACCGCCGAGCCGACGACGTTCACCGTGAGCGTGCCCCACGGGAACGCGGATTTCCGCCAGGCCTGGACGCGCCGGTCGGTCAGGAAGCGCAGGATCGCGCCGAGGCCGCCGCCGAGCGAGACGAACAGAACGGTCATTTCCTCACCGCGCGGGTGATCTCGTGTCCGGCGTAGACGGCTACCAGTGCGGCGGCCACCGTGGCGAACGCGTACGCCAACCCGGTGAACGGACGTCCCGCCGTCACAAGATCGAGTGTGTCCGTCGCATAGGTCGAAAACGTGGTGTAGCCGCCCAGGATCCCGACCCCGAGGAACGGCCGCAGCAGTCTGTGCGGTTTCTTCGCCGCGGTCAGCAACGCCATCAGGACACCGATCAGCAGGCACCCGGAAACGTTGGTGGCCAAGGTGGAAAGCGGGAACCGGCCGGAGGAGTGGGGGACCGCGACGGAGAGGCCGTAGCGGGCGAGACTGCCCAGCGCGCCACCCGCCCCGATGGCCGCGAACGCGTCCCAGCGCGGGCGGGGGACGGATGCCGGTTCAGCCATGAATGGCAGCTTAGAACCGCTGTCCGGGTGAACCGGCGCCACGGTGTCGAAGATCGCTCACAAGGCCGTTTTTCCCTGCTGGACAGTGAATTTTCCGGGAACGTGTCGTAGGCTTGGCGGCGCTCCAGGCCGATTTTCGGTCCGTCCGCTCGTCTAGAAAAAGGTGGCAGGATGGCACAGGAACAGTCAGGTACGCAGGCTCCCGACAGCGGTTTGCTGCTGGAGGTCGAAAAGATCCCGACCGCGGTCGACCGCGGGAAGGCCAACGGCGCGGCCGCCGACAACGACGGCAACGACGGCTGAGTGCCCGGAACGCCGACGCTGGCTGACCTCGTGGCTCCGCTCGGGGTCAGCCAGTTCTTCCAAGACGTCCAGGGCGAGACCTACCGCCGTTTCGAAGGCCGCGCGGGCCGGTTCGCCGACCTGCTGCCGTGGCCGGCGCTGAACGCGATCCTCCGGCAGCACCGCCTGGAGTTCCCGCGGCTGCGCCTCGCGCTCGACGGCACCCCGGTGCCCATGGAGAGCTACACCGATCTCGTCCCCACCCGCCGCAGTGGCACCGTCCCCCGCCTCCAGGCCGCTCCGTTCACCGAGCACCTGCGCGGCGGCGCGACGATGGTGCTCGACGTCATCCAGGAACTCAGCGACCCGATCGGCGATCTCGCCAGGAGTCTCGAACACGACCTCCGCGAGAGCGTCCAGGTCAACCTGTACGCCGGCTGGGGCGTGACCCACGGCTTCGACGTGCACTGGGACGACCACGACGCGTTCATCATCCAGGTCGCCGGCCGCAAACGCTGGCGGATGCACGGCCCGACCAGGCCCGCCCCGCTGCATCGCGACGTCGAGCAGCCCGAGCGGCCCGGTGAGCCGATCGACGACTTCGTCCTCGAAGACGGCGACGTCCTCTACGTCCCGCGCGGGCACTGGCACGACGTCACCGCGGTGGGGGAGATGTCGCTGCATCTCACGCTCGGCTTCAGCCCGGCGACGGGGATCGACCTCGTCTCGTGGCTCGCCGACAAGCTGCGGACGAGCACCGCCTTCCGGCAGGACCTGCCGAGGTTCGGGACGGCGGAGGAGCGCGCGGCCCGCGCGGCGGCACTGCGAGCGGAGCTGGAAGCCACGCTGACCACCGACCTCGTCGACAGGTTCCTCGCCGAACGCGACTCGGCGGCCCCGGCGCATCCGCGCGTCGGCCTGCCCTGGGCGGCGACCCCCGGCCTGCTGCCGGACGGGGACGAGACCGAGGTCCGCTTCCTGGTCCCGAGGGCGGTGCTCGAAGAAGGCGACGGCCGGGTGACCCTGCTGGCGGACGGGAAACGGTTCGTCTTCGCGGGAGCCGCGGCACCGCTGCTGAAGGCGCTGCTCGACGGCACGCCGCAGGCGGTCAAGCGACTCGCCGAGCTGTCCGAACTCGATCGGGGGACGGTGCGGGCGTTCCTCGGCGAGCTCACCACGCAGGGATTGCTCTCGATCGGCTGAAAGTCACAGGAGGCGAGAAGTGTGAAGGGAGCCCGGACGGGGTAAGCTAAGGCATGCCTAAGGTGAGGTCCGGAGGGGTCAGCCGATGACCGCTCAGCTCTCGGACACGCAAGCGCCGCCCGCCGCGTTGCCGGGTTGCGCCACCGTCGCGCGCATGCTCGGGGCGAGCCCCGCCGGCACCGCGGCGGACATGCGGTGCTGGCTGCTCATCGAGCAGCCGGGCCCCTGGCCCGCGGACGCGCTGGAAAACGTCCTCGACGAGGCCTTTCCCGCCGAGCGCCGTGAGCTGCTCGAAAACCTGAGACGGTCGCACGGGCTCCGTCCGCTGCTCATCCGTCGTCCCGGCAAGCACCAGCGAGATCCGGACCGTCCCCGTTCCGTGTACGTCGGCGGGGGTGAACCGGGCAACCGCTGGCTGGAACGCCTCGAAATCCACGACCTGGGTGAACTGGCCGAGCTGGACCTCGAAGCCGTCGCCGAGGGCACCGGTGGGCTCGGTCCCCGGGTCGACGGGCCGCTGTTCCTGGTCTGCACCCACGGCACCAAGGACATGTGCTGCGCGGTCCTCGGCCGCCCGCTGGCCTCGACGCTGAACACCAACCACCCCGGCCGGGCCTGGGAGGTCAGTCACGTCGGCGGCGATCGCTGGGCGGGCAACCTGCTGGTGGTCCCGGACGGCTTCCTGCACGGCCAGCTGAACCCGGCCGAGGCGGCGCTGGTCGCCAAGGCCGCGCTGCGTGGCCAGGTCGAGCCGGAGCAGCTCCGCGGCCGGACGTCCGCCCGGACGGCGTGGGCGCAGTTCGCGGAGATCGCGCTCCGGCGGCGGCTGGACCTCCCCGGTCTGGACGACGTGCTCGCCGTGCAGGAGGAGCCGCTGCTCGAATCCGACGCGCGGGTCGTCACCGTGCGCGGCGGCGAGGACTTCTACTCGGTGACGGTGCGGCGGCGTTCGGCCGCGCCGCGCGGGGAAAGCCGGTGCGCGGGGCTGATCCAGCCCGCCGGGTACGTGGCCGACGAGATCACGAAGCTCTAGCTGTGAAGATCACCCTCGTTCGAACATACGTTTGACACCTGTCTAGAACGTGTGTTCGACTGGCCGGGTGCGATGGGATCGACAGCGGGCGGACGGCGGCGAGCCGGTACTGCCCGGATTGGACGGGCTGCTGCGTTCGGTGCGCACGCCCGAGTTCGACGGCGTCACCTTTCACGAGGTGCACGCCAAATCCGTGCTGAACAAGGTGTCCGAGGGCTCGGGTGTCCCGTTCGGATGGACGGTGAACCCGTACCGCGGTTGTTCTCACGCGTGTACGTACTGCCTCGAAGGCGGGACGCCGGTCCTGATGGCCGACGGCCGGACGAAGCCCTTGGCGGAGCTGGCGCCCGGCGACGCGATCTACGGGACGCGCGGGCGTGGCGCGGGGCGCCGCCTGGTGCCGACGAAGGTCCTCGCGCACTGGTCGACACTGAAACCGGCGTACCGCCTGTCCCTCGACGACGGAACGTCCATCGTGGCCAGCGGCGATCACCGGTTCCTGACCGGCCGCGGCTGGAAACACGTCACCGGAACCCGGTTCGGCGCGGCACAACGGCCGCATCTGGTCGGCGGCACCGAACTCGTCGGCGTCGGGAGGCTCGCGCGCACTCCGGACGACACCCTCGGCTACCGCGCCGGGTATCTGTGCGGGATGTTGCGCTCCGGCGGGTTCTCGGCCGAGAAGGACGCCGCGGACCGCGCGCTGCGCTACCTGCCGGATTTCGGTGCTTCGGTCGGCTTCGTGCAGGTGCCGCCGTCGCCGGATTCCCATTGGCTGCGCGGATTCCTGGCCGGGTTGTTCGACCTCGCGGGAAGCTACCGGCACGGCACGCTGCGCGTCACCCATGACGAGCAGGACATCGTCTCCACCTTCTGTTCCGCGCTGGACAACTTCGGCTTCCGTTATGTCAGAAGCGAGAACGCCAAGTTCCGTCCGTTGTGGACGGTGCAGATCCTCGGCGGGCCCGCGGAGGAGGTGCGGTTCTTCCACCTCGCCGACCCCGCCGTCGGCTGGAAACGGTCGCTCGACGGCCTCCCCATCGGCCGGACGAGACGGAAGGTGACGTCCATCGAGCCGCTGGGCATCGAGCTGCCGTTGTTCGACATCACCACCGGCACGGGCGACTTCATCGCCGACGGCATGGTCACGCACAACTGTTTCGCCAGGAGCACCCACACGTACCTCGATTTCGACGCCGGACGCGATTTCGACACGCAGGTGATCGTGAAGGTCAACGCGCCCGAGGTGCTGGCCGCGCAGCTGCGGCGGCCGGGCTGGACACGCGAGCACGTCGCGATGGGCACGAACACCGATCCCTACCAACGCGCCGAAGGCCGGTACAAGCTGATGCCGCGCATCATCACCGCGCTGGCCGATTCGGGCACGCCGCTGTCGATCCTGACCAAGGGAACGGTGCTGGCGCGGGATCTCCCGTTGCTGGGATCGGTGTCGAAGGACGTGCCCGCCGGGCTGGCGATCTCGCTCGCGCTGCTGGACGAGGAGTTGCAACACCGGCTGGAGCCGGGGACGCCGAGCCCGCGGGCGAGGCTCGACCTGATCCGCAAGGCGCGCGACGCCGGGCTGCCGTGTTCGGTGCTGGTCGCCCCCGTGCTCCCGTACCTGACCGATTCGGTGGCCGCGCTCGACGCCCTCTTCTCGCGGCTCGCCGAAGCCGGTGCCACCCGGGTCACCGTCCTGCCGCTGCATCTGCGGCCGGGTGCGCGGGAATGGTTCGCGCGCTGGCTCGGCCGGGAGCATCCGGAGCTGGTGCCGAAATACCGCGAGCTGTACTCGCGTGGCGCGTATCTCCCGAAGTCCTATCGGGAGCGGCTCGGCGCCAGGGTCGGCCCGTTGTTGCGCCGTCACGGCTTCGGTTCCCGTGCGGACGACGGGGAACGAATGCAGGTGACGATGCCCGTGCAGCGTTCCGGGGAGGCGGTGGTACCGCCGGCCGAGCAGCTCAAACTGCTGTAGGCGCACTTTCGCCTGGAGCGTCCGAAAGTCTTACCGCACAACGGGTTCGGCCGTTCGGCGCAGTGGCTTGGCGGAAAACCTTTTCGTGCCTAATCTCAAGGGGACGAAGGCGAGGAGGTGCCCTGTTGACCACCCGTACGGATCGCACCGCCGCTGTCCGCATCGCCTGGGCCGCGACCAAGCTGACCAGAGCGGGCAGACACCCCATCGCCATCGGAAGACTCGCCGCCACCGTCGGCATGGATCCGGCCGAAGCGCACCGTCTGATGGACCTGATGGGCTTCGTCATCCGCGACGGCCTGGTCGTGATGGACCGCGGCTCGCGCCCGGCCGACCGGCCGGGCTCCGACCGGTACCGGGTCGACCTGTTCCTCCTGGCCGTCGCCACCGGCGAACCCGTGCACGCGGACGCGGTCTGCCCGGCGACCGGGGCACGCGTCCGAGTCCACTTCACCCGCGAGAGGGTCTTGAGCGTCGACCCGCCGCACGCCGTGGTCGCCGCGTCACGGCTGTCCGGGATCGACCTCGCCCTCGGCCAGGACTACGTCGAGGCGCTGGTCTGTACGGGGTTCTTCGCGTCGAAGGAGGCGGCCGCGGGCTGGCTGCTGGAGAACATCGACGGCCGGGTCCTGTCCGTGCCGGACTATCTGGCGCATACGCGGCGGATGGTCGCCGCGCTGGAGGCCTGGCCGACGATCTGAGAACACCTGGTCGCGAGGCATCACGGGTGATTCGTTAGCCTTTGACGTCGGCGAGAAGCCGTCGAATCGCAGAATCGTGATGCCGAAGGAGAGCACCCGCAGTGCTTCGCACCCACAAAGCCGGCACCTTGCGTGCCGAGCACGCCGGTCAGACGGTCACCCTCACCGGATGGGTGGCCCGGCGGCGCGATCACGGCGGCGTCATCTTCATCGATCTGCGTGACGCCAGCGGCGTGAGCCAGGTCGTCTTCCGCGAGGGCGAGATGGCCGAGCGCGCCCACCAGCTGCGCTCCGAGTACTGCGTCCGCATCGTCGGCGAGGTCTCGAAGCGGCCGGAGGGCAACGCCAACGCCGAGATCCCCACCGGCGAGATCGAGGTGCTGGCCACCGAGCTCGAGGTGCTCTCCGAGGCCGCCGTGCTGCCGTTCCCGATCGACGACCGCGTCGACGTCGGCGAAGAGGTGCGCCTCAAGCACCGCTACCTCGACCTGCGCCGCAGCGGCCCCGCGGCCGCGATGCGCTTGCGCAGCGAGGTCAACCGCGCCGCCCGCGAGGTGCTGCACGCCCAGGAGTTCGTCGAGGTCGAGACCCCGACCATGACCCGCTCCACCCCCGAAGGCGCCCGCGACTTCGTGGTCCCGGCCAGGCTCAAGCCCGGCTCCTGGTACGCGCTCCCGCAGTCGCCGCAGCTGTTCAAGCAGCTGCTCATGGTCGGCGGTCTCGAGCGGTACTACCAGATCGCGCGCTGCTACCGGGACGAGGACTTCCGCGCCGACCGGCAGCCGGAGTTCACCCAGCTCGACATCGAGATGAGCTTCGTCGAGCAGGACGACGTCATCGCACTCGGCGAGGACATCGTGACGGCGCTGTGGAAGCTGATCGGCGCCGAGATCCCGAAGCCCTTCCGCCGCATCACCTACGCCGAGGCGATGGAGAAGTACGGCTCGGACAAGCCGGACCTGCGCTTCGACCTCGAACTCACCGACATGACGGCGTTCTTCGCCGACACCCCGTTCCGCGTGTTCCAGGCGCCGTACGTCGGCGCCGTCGTGATGGCGGGCGGGGCCGACCAGCCGCGTCGCACCCTCGACGCCTGGCAGGACTTCGCCAAGCAGCGCGGCCACCGCGGGCTCGCGTACATCCTGGTCAACGAGGACGGCACGCTCGGCGGGCCGGTCGCGAAGAACCTGTCGGAGAAGGAGCGCGAGACGGTCGCCGAAGCCGTCGGCGCCAAGCCCGGCGACTGCGTCTTCTTCGCCGCCGGCAAGCCCGCCGACGCGCGGGCGCTGCTGGGCGCCACCCGGCTCGAAATCGGCAGCCGTCTCGGCCTGATCGACGAGAACGCCTGGTCGTTCGTCTGGGTCGTCGACTTCCCGATGTTCATCTCGGCCGAGGAGTCCGACGACGTCGCCGTCGGCGGCGGCAAGTGGAAGGCCCTGCACCACGCCTTCACCTCGCCGACCCCGGAGTGGATCGGCAAACTCGCCGACGACCCCGGCAACGCGCTGGCCTACGCCTACGACATCGTCTGCAACGGCAACGAGATCGGCGGCGGCTCGATCCGTATCCACCAGCAGGAGCTGCAGAAGCAGGTCTTCGAGCTGATGGGCCTGTCCGAGGAGGAGGCGCAGGAGAAGTTCGGCTTCCTGCTCGACGCCTTCGCCTTCGGCCCGCCGCCGCACGGCGGGATCGCGTTCGGCTGGGACCGGATCGTCATGCTGCTGGCCAAGGCCGAGTCGCTGCGTGACGTGATCGCGTTCCCGAAGACCGGTGGCGGGTTCGACCCGCTGACCGCCGCTCCCGCCCCGATCACGGCGGAGCAGCGCAAGGAGGCGGGCATCGACGCCAAGCCCGCGTCTCCCGTCAAGAACTGATGCTCCACCTCAGGGCCGTGTGCCCGCCGGACCGGACCGGCGAAGCGATCCGGATCCTGCGGGCACACACCGGGACCGCGCACCTCGTCGTGCATCACGGGGTGGCGGTCGCGCCCGAGGGCGACCTGATCGAGGCGGACATCGCCCGTGAGGCGGCCGACGAGATCATCGAGTCGCTGTGCGGGCTCGACCTCGACCACACCGGCGGCATCACGCTGGAAGCACTGGACACCGCGGTGTCCGACGCCGCCGACAAGGCCGAGGAGGCCGCGCCGGGTGAAGGCGCGGACGCGGTGGTGTGGCAGGAACTCGTCGGCCGCTCCGGCGAGGAGTCCCGGCTCACCTGGACATTTCAGGCATTCCTGACCATCGCGTGCCTGCTGGCGGCGGTCGGCGTCATCACGAACTCGGCCGTCACCATCGTCGGCGCCATGGTCGTGGGGCCGGAATTCGGGCCGCTGGCGGCCATCGCGGTCGGGGTGGTGCTACGCCGGGGAGATCTCGTGAAGCAGGGCGCCGTCGCGTTGCTGGGTGGTTTCCCGATCGCCATGGTGATCACGCTCGGCGTGGTGCTGGTGGGCAACGCCACCGGGGTGCTCGAGGTCAGCAAGCTGGCGGAAAACCATGAAGTGGATTTCGTTTACCAGGTGGGAATCGCGTCGCTGATCGTCGCGCTCCTCGCCGGCGCCGCGGGCATGCTTTCCATGACGTCGGCCAAATCCGCCGCGCTCGTGGGCGTGTTCATCTCGGTGACGACGGTGCCCGCGGCCGGTTACGCGGTGGTCGCGGCGGTTGCCGGTCAGTGGGAACGGTGCCTTTATTCGGCCGGGCAGCTGCTGGTCAATCTCATCGGAATCGTTGCAGCTGCGGCCATTGTGCTGACATTGCGCCGTCGTGGGCAACGATCGAGGGTGACGGAACGTCCGCTTTCACGCGGATGAGTCCTCGATCGCGCCAGTGCGCGCGATTGCCCGGATCTCAGTGGTCATGGTTGCTCAGTCACGAGTAGGGTCGGTGGCAATGACAGTCGATACCTCCTCTGCCGACGATTCGACCGTCGGAGCTGGAGCCGAAACCCTCGCCGTGGCGGCCGCGGTCGCCGCCGGCGAGTCGGTCCTCACGCGCCGATTCGGCAGCGCGATCACCCTTGTCGCCCCCGAGGACCTCGCCGGCAGCGGCCCGGCCACGGTCGTGCGGGCGCGGGTGGCGTCGTCGCCGTTCGCGCTGCCGCGCACCCTGGTGATCAAGCACTACCCCGATCCACCCGAACCGGGACGGCCCGATCCGTTCGCGCAGGAGGCGGTCAGCTACCAGCTGTTCACCGCGCTCGCGCCGGAGGACCGGATGTGCCCGGAGCTGCTGGCGCACGACGGCCGGGACCGGGTCCTGGTGATCGAGGACCTCGGCGGCGTCCCGACACTGCACGACAAACTCCACGCCCGTGACGCCCGCGGCGCCGAACGCGCGTTGCTGTCCTGGGCCCGGTCGCTGGGCAGGCTGCACGCGACCACCGCGAGCCGCGAGCCGGATTTCAACGCGCTGCTGCGCCGCCTCGGCGGCCCGGTCAAGAACGAGGACGCGCCGCTGCCCGCGGTCTGCGCGCAGCTGCCGGGCGTGCTGGAGGAACTGCTCGACGTCGAGACGCCGGAGCCGGTGCAACGGCGGGTCATGGAGGTCGCCGAGCGGGCGGGCGCGCCGTCGTACCGCGCGTTCAGCCCCGTCGATCTCAGCCCGGACAACAACCTCGTGACCAGCGGCGGAGTGCGGTTCCTCGATTTCGAACGCGGCCGGGTGCGCAGCACCCTGATGGACGTGGCGTACCTGCGGCTCCCGTTCGCGTCGAGCGCGGACGCGCTGGCCCTGCCGCCGGGGATGAGCGAGGCGATGATCGCGGCCTGGCGGTCCGAGGTCGTCTCGGTCTGGCCGGGGCTCGCGGACGAGGACGCGCTGGCCGAGCACCTGATGGACGGTCAGCTGCTCCTGCTGTGGGTGCTGACCTGGGAGATCCTCCCGGAACTGGACCTGGACCGGCACGCGACGCCGATCAGCCGGGAGGCCGCGCTGGTCACCTGGTGGCGGGAGCTGGCCAAACACTCGCTGCGTGCCCGCCTGACGCATATCTCCGAGCACGCCACCAGGGTCGCCGCGGCGCTCGGTGCCCGGCTCGGGCCGCACGCCGATCTCGCCTTCTATCCGGCGTTCCGGTAACCGCCGCACGGACTTTTCGCTCGGCCGTCCTCGCCGCGTTACCCAGGCATCACCGCCGGTGAGCCTGCGTGGCCGATGGTGGCTACCGTGACCGTGATCAGTGTCGAAGTCACTCCGAGTCCCGAACCCCTCCTTCCTCCCGCACCGGCCGTCCCGCGGTCCGCCCGCAGACTGGTCGTGCTCGGCGATTCCACGGCCGTGGGCCTCGGCGACCCCCTTCCGGGCCGGGGCGGCTGGCGCGGGGTCGGCCCGCTCGTCGCCGACGCGCTCGGCGTCGAGCCGGACGGCTATCTGAACCCGTCGTTCACCGGAGCGCGCATGGGCTGCGTGCTGACGAAGCAGCTTCCGGCGGCCGTGGCGCACCGGCCGGACGTCGCGCTGGTGGTGGCGGGCATGAACGACACGCTGCGCCCCGATTTCAGCGCCGAGAAGATCGCCGCGGACCTCACCGAGGTGATCCGTTCGCTGGCCGCCGTCGGCACCGTCGTGGTCCCGGTGCGCTACCACGACCACGGCAAGGTGTTCCGCCTCCCGCAGTCGCTGCGGCGCGCGCTGAGCCAGCGGGTGGCCGAGCTGAACGCCGCCATCGACGGGGTCGTCGAACGCGAGGGCGTGCCGTGCCTCGACCTCGAACTGCTGCCCGGCGCCTACGACCTCACCGCGTGGAGCGTCGACCGGCTGCACCCGTCGGAACTCGGGCACCGGATGCTGGCGACCGGGTTCACCGAACGGCTCGCCGAGGCCGGGTTCGCGGTGCCGCGGCCGGTGAGCCTGACCTGCTCGGGAGGCGTGGAGCCGAGTACCGCCGGGCACGTCGGCTGGCTGGTGCTCAAGGGCATCCCGTGGGTGTGGCGGCGGGGCCGCGAGTTCGTGCCGTACGCGGCCGTGATCATGTGGCATTCGTTCCGGGAGCGGCTGCGCTGACCTGTGGCCGGAACCGTCGGTGGGTACGGCTACCGTCGACACCGTGGCACAGGACGAACTCTTCACCGTGAACCCCGACCTCGGTCCGCCGCCGGAGCCGGCCGAGCCGAGGGAGAACAAGGGGGGTGGGTCCCTCGGAGAGGGGGGTGGGAAGAACACCGCCTTACCCGCGGGCTCGCCGCTGGCGGTGCGGATGCGGCCGCGGACGCTCGACGAGGTCGTCGGCCAGCAGCACCTGCTGCGTGAGGGCGCGCCGCTGCGGCGGCTCGTCGAAGGCGCGGCCCCCGCTTCCGTGCTGCTCTACGGCCCGCCGGGCACCGGCAAGACCACGCTGGCGAACCTCGTCTCGGCCGCGACCGGCCGCCGGTTCGTGGCGATGTCGGCGCTGTCGGCCGGGGTGAAGGAGGTGCGCGGGGTCATCGAGGAGGCCCGCCGCCGCCGGAACTACAACGCCGAGAACACGGTGCTGTTCATCGACGAAGTCCACCGGTTCTCCAAGACCCAGCAGGACGCCCTGCTCGGCGCGGTGGAGGACCGGACGGTGCTGCTGGTGGCCGCCACCACGGAGAACCCGTCGTTCTCGGTGGTCTCGCCGCTGCTCTCGCGGTCACTGGTGCTGCAACTGCGACCGCTGACCGACGCCGACATCGTCGCGCTGATCGAGCGCGCGCTGGCGGATGAGCGCGGTCTCGGTGGCGAACTCACCCTGACCGAGGACGCGCAAGCGCATCTGGTGCGGCTGGCCTCCGGCGACGCGCGGCGAGCGCTCACCGCGCTGGAAGCGGCCGCCGACGCGGCGAGCGCGACCGAGGCCAAGACGATCGATCTCGCCATCGTCGAGTCCACAGTGGACAAAGCGGCGGTGCGCTACGACCGCGACGGCGACCAGCACTACGACGTCATCAGCGCGTTCATCAAATCGATCCGGGGATCGGACGTGGACGCCGCGTTGCACTATCTGGCGCGGATGATCGAGGCGGGGGAGGACCCGCGGTTCCTGGCCCGGCGCCTGGTCGTGCACGCGAGCGAGGACATCGGCATGGCCGACCCGACGGCACTGCAATCGGCCGTCGCGGCGGCGCACGCCGTGCAGTTCATCGGCATGCCGGAAGGCCGTCTCGCGCTGGCGCAGGCGACCGTGCACCTGGCGACGGCGCCGAAATCGAACGCCGTCATCACCGGGATCGACGCCGCGCTGAGCGACGTCCGGTCCGGGCGGATCGGGACGGTGCCACCGCATCTGCGCGACGGGCATTACGCGGGGGCGGAGAAACTCGGCAACGCGAAGGGCTACCGGTATCCGCACAACGTGCCGGAAGGTGTTCTGGCGCAACAGTATCCGCCGGACGAGCTGGTGGGGCGGGATTACTACGAGCCGACGCAGCGTGGGGCGGAGCGGACATTGCACGAGCGGGTGCCGAAGCTGCGGAGGACCATTCGGGGGGAGCGGTAGCCCGCGATCGGCGCACTGTCGCCGTGATCGGTGGGGGATGCCGTAGACCAGGGCGTGTCCTGCGGAGCGATCTCTTGCGCAGTGGCGGGCGTACCTGGAGACGGGGATTGTGCCGCTGAGACGGTGGACGGGTCGTGATCGGTCCGGTGACGACGGACTGTGTGGATTTCGGGGCGTTGGATGACCTGAAATCCACACGGTCGTGCGTGATCGGTCCGGTCACGGTGGTCGTCCGTTAGGGACGGATGAGGATGACTTTCGGGCGTCAGACGTCCCGAAATCCGCACGGTCGCCAGTCGTGGCCGGCGCTGGGCATGCCGAGGGGCCCGTCGCCTGGGTGGCTGGCGGGCTCCTCGGGGGTTCAGACGTGATGCAGGGTGTTGCGTCGGGGTTGTCGGAGCGGATCTCGGTATTGGGGTGGGATGAATTCCGGTAGGCCGTCGGCGGCCATGCGTACTTCCCAGTCGCCGTGGTGGATCAGGCGGTGATGGAAACCGCAGAGCAACACCAGATTTCGGAGATCCGTCGGTCCGCCGTCTGCCCAATGATGGATGTGGTGGGCGTGGCAGTTCTTGGGTTTCCGATGGCAGCCGGGGAAGGCGCAGCCGCCGTCGCGGATGTTCAGTGCGCGTCTTTGGCCTGGGGTGACGAACCGTCTGAGCCGTCCCATATCCAACGGCTCACCCGAGGTGCCCAGCACGACCGGCAACATCAGACAGTCGCAGGCCGCTAGCCGGGCTTCGCGGGCGGTCATCGTGCCGACGAAGTCCAGGCAGGCTGTCCCGAGCCCCGACTTCAACTCTTCCAGCCCGACGGTCACGTGGACGAGAGTCCGGTAGCCACTGGTTCCCGGCTGATCCGGGCACGCGATCGCCAGGTCCAGAAGCTCTGCCCAGGCATCTCCCATGCGCTCGCACTTCATCCGCAGATCCGCTTGGCCGAACTCGTCGACGGGTCGTGGCTGGGCATGCGCTTCCAGGGCGGCGGCGGTCCGGGCCCCGGTCTCATCGTCGAGGAGGCCGGTGAGTTTCCAGAAGCCGTCTTTCCGGCGTTCCAGGGTGATCTCGCGGCGCGGTTCCTTGGGCTCGGGATCCTTGGGCTCGTTGCCGTCCGGGTTCAGCCAGCCCAGCAGTTTCGCCTCAGCCTCGGAGAGCTGACGGGGACCGGCGTTCGGAGCCAGCTCGGCCAGAATCTTCTCCGCCTCCGCCCGATCTTCGGCAGAGGTGTCGGCAGGGAGCCGTTTCAAGATCTCCAGGATCTGATCGATCCGTTCATCCCCGACCAATCCCTGAGCGGCAACCGCGGCGGTGCAGGGAGCGACAGGCGGAACTTCGGTGCCATCCAAGGCCCGGGTGGGGTTCAGGGCGAGAGCCCGCTTCACCACCGCGCCCGCCTCACCGCGCGACAACCCCGCCATCTCCGCGAACCAGCTCGCTGTACTGCCATGCCCGTATAAGTCTTTGACGCCACGATTCTCGATCTCCGCCAGAAACTGCCCCAATCCGGCAGTGGCCATGCGAATCACCTGCAAGAACTGCTGCACGCCATGGGCAAGCTCCAGCTTGCCGGCGCGCCACAGCTCCTGCGGCAGTTCGGGGAGGAAGGTCTCGGACACCCCTCCATAATACCGAAAACTGTCGAACATGTGTTCGTAATTTTAAGCAACCAGCCAACCTGTATGAACAACACCGAAGGGTGAAACAGGTGCCAGCGTCGAATCACTCTAAGCGACTCGAATTTAGTCGACTAAATGCGAAGCGCGCGCCGCAGTCAGCCGACTAAATGCGGGACAAAGGTAAAGTTCGCTTGAGAACCCCTTGATCCCACCCTGGACAGTTCGACCACTCCCGTTGGTCTCGCCGTCGCGAGCCGAACATGTCCGTCGGCGACGATGCCGCGCATGGAAATCCCCAGGGTCGGTGTTCCCGAGGCGCTGGCCTCGCGCCTCACGATGGCCGAACAACACGAATTCCTCAGCCGCCGCACGATTCTGAAGGGCGCCGTCCTCGCGGCCGGTCCGCTTCTGTTGCAGGGCACCGCGTACGCCAACGGTGACAAGGTCGTCCCGGCGGGGCGGCATCTCGCGTTCGGCCGGAATCCGCGGACGTCGATGCGGGTCGCGTGGCAGGTGCCGGCGCCGGTGCGAAAGCCGTTCCTGCGGATCGCCGACGGCCACGGCGGCTGGAGTCATCGGATCCCGGCGGAGGTCCGCGCGCTGCATTCCGAGGTTGCCGGGGTCATCGCGCCGTACGACCAGTATTACCTGCACGCCGAGGCCGACCATCTCTGGCCCGGTCACACTTACCGGTACGCCGTCGGGCACGAGGGCTTCGACCCGGCTTCGGGGGACGGCGGGTCCGCCGCGATCTCGACGTTCACCACCGCGCCCGCGCGGGGGATCCCGGCGGGCAAGTTCACCTTCACCGCGTTCGGCGACCAAGGGGTCTCGACGACGGCGCTCGCGCAGGATGGCGCCGTCGCGCGTCAGAACCCGCGTTTCCACCTGCTGGCGGGCGACATCGCGTACGCCGACCCGAGTGGCGCGGGCAAACCGCCCGGGTCCAAGCCCGACGCGGACCACGATCTCTTCGACCCCAAGGTCTGGGACGCCTACTACCGCCAGATCGAGGGTGTCGCGGCGTCGGTGCCGTGGATGGTCACCACCGGCAACCACGACATGGAGGCCCTCTACTCGCCCGACGGCTACGGCGGCCAGGTCAAACGCTGGGATTTCCCCGGCACGGGCCCGCACGACTGCCCCAGCGTCTACTCCTTCATCTACGGCAACGTCGGCGTGATCTCGCTCGACGCCAACGACGTCTCCTACGAGATCCCCGCCAACCTCGGCTACTCGCGCGGCTCCCAGACGGCCTGGCTCAAGCGCCGCCTGCGGTACCTGCGGTCGCAGCCGGACGTCGATTTCATCGTGGTCTTCTTCCATCATTGCGCCTATTCGACGACCAATCAGCACGCGTCGGAGGGCGGCGTCCGCGAGCAGTGGGTCCCGTTGTTCGACGAGTACCGGGTCGACCTCGTGATCAACGGGCACAACCACATCTACGAGCGCACCGACGCCCTGCGCGGCGGCAAGGTGACCCGCGAGGTCAAGATCGGCGACACCGTCGAGCCGGATCGCGACGGCACCGTGTACGCGACTTGCGGTGGTGGCGGGAAGAGTCTCTACAGCTTCCCCGTGCCCGACACGTTCGCGGGCGAGTTCCAGTCGTATCACTGGGTCAAGGGTGGCGAGAAGGTGACCGAGACCGTGTCCTGGTCCCGCGTGCGCTACACCGGTTACTCGTTCCTCGCGATCGACGTCGAGCCCGCCTGGGCCGGCCGCCGGACGACGCTGACCGTGCGGACCCTCCGCAACGACGGCGCCGAGATCGACCGGTTCACCCTGCGCCGCACCGCCGGTCTCCATCGGTCGCGGCCCGCTGTCCTGGGCGCCGACCCGGGCGACGTATAACGCCCTACACGGTTCCGCATGGTGGGACTCGGTGTCATATCGTGGACCGGAGACATACAGTCCGGGACATGTCGCCGAGAACCCTCCTGCGGGCCGTCATGGCCGTTTCCGCCGTCACGCTCCTCGCCGCGTGCAACGCCTCGGCCAAGGATCCGGCCGCGCAGAACGCCGCCGGGCCCGCGCTGGTCCTGATCACGCCGAGCCCGGTCGGTGTCAACGACTTCCTCAAGCTCGCCGTCCAGGGCATCGAGGACTCGGCCAAGAAGCACAACGGGACGCAAAAGGTCTACCAGAGCACCGATCCCGCCTCGATCCAGCAGAACCTCGCGGCCGCGGTGCGCGAGAAGCCCGCCGTGATCGTCGCCGTCGGCTTCAACTTCGCCGACGCGATCGCCGCCGAGGCCGAGCGCAATCCCGAGCAGAAGTTCCTGTTCGTGGACTCCTGCACCACCAAACCGTTCCCGAACGTCACCTGCGCGACCTTCCGCGAGCACGAGGGCAGCTACCTCGCCGGCGCCGAAGCCGGGCTGCTGAGCAAGAGCGGCAAGGTCGGCGCGGTCGTCGTCCTCGACGCGCCCCAGTTCCGCCGGTACTCGATCCCGTTCGGGCAGGGCGCCGAGAAGGCCAAGCCCGGCACCACCCTCGCGCCGCTGTTCATCGGCGGCGCGAACCCGTTCAACGACCCCGCCCGGGCGAAGGCGCTGGCCGCCACGCTCGCCGGTCAGGGTGTCGACCACGTCATGGGCGCGGCCTCCGCGGCGGGCAACCTCGGGGTGTTCGAGGCGGCCAAACAGGTCGGCTTCTTCGCGTTCGGAGTCGACGCCAACCAGTGCCCGGCCAGCCCCGGGCAGGTCGTGGACAACGTCATCAAACGCACCAACGTCGTCATCGGCGACGGGGTCGACGCGATCCTCGGCGGCAAGACCGGCGAGACGAAGTCCTATGGTGTCAAGGAGAAAGGCATCTCCCTGACCGGGCTGGAGCCGGACGCCGCGACCTCGCAGTGCGTCGTCGCGAGCCACCCCGACGTGCTGGCCAAGGTCGGCGAACTGCGGGACCAGATCATCTCGGGCGCGATCGTCGTCGATGACCCCGCCAAATCCTGACGCCGTCTCACTCCGGGGGATCGTCAAGCGGTTCCCCGGAGTGCTCGCGAACGACCACGTCGACCTCGACGCCGGCAGGGGCGAGATCCACGCCCTGATGGGGGAGAACGGCGCGGGCAAATCGACGCTCATGTCCGTGCTCTACGGGCTGCATCGCCCCGACGAAGGCACGATCTCCCTACACGGCGAGGAAGTCTCCTTCGGCTCGCCCGCGCAGGCCATCGACGCCGGTGTCGGCATGGTGCAGCAGGGGTTCGCGTTGTTCGGCGAACTCACCGTCACCGAGAACGTCGTGTTCGGCAGCGAACCGACCCGCCGCGGCCTGCTGGACCGCAAGGCGGCGACGGCCCGCGTCACCGAACTGATCGAACGGCACGAACTGCGGCTGCGGCCCGGCGACCGGGTCCGTGACCTGCCAGTCGGGCTTCGGCAGCGCGTCGAGATCCTCAAACTGCTGTACCGCGACGCCGGAGTGCTGATCCTCGACGAACCCACCGCCGTGCTGACCCCGCCCGAGACCGAGCGCCTGTTCGGCGTGCTGCGCGCACTCGCCGCCGAGGATCGCACGATCCTGCTGGTGTCGCACAAACTCCAGGAGGTCCTCGCCGTCAGCGACCACGTCACGGTGCTGCGTGACGGCCGCGTCAGCGCCCGTGGCCGCACGGCGGACCAGACCGCCGCCGGGCTCGCCGCGGCGATGACCGGACGCGAGGTCGACCTCGATCGCGTTCACCCGGCCGGGGCGCCCGGCGAGACCGTCCTCGAAGCCCGTTCCCTGACCGTTCCCGGTGTGGAAGGAAAACCGTTGCTGGACAACGTGTCCCTGACCGTGCGGGCCGGGGAGATCGTCGGCGTCGCCGGGGTCGCGGGCAACGGGCAGGCCGAGCTCTCCGGCGCCATCACCGGTCTCCTGAAGACCGGCGGAACCATCGTCCTCAATGGACAGAGCCTCGATGGCCTGTCGGTCCGCGCACGGCGGGACGCCGGGCTGGCCCACGTCCCGGAAGACCGCGCCGAGGTCGGCTCGGCGCCCACGGCGGGGCTCCGGGAGAACCTGGCCGTCGGCTTCCACCGGAAGCGGCCGTTGGTGCGCAAAGGATTCCTGCGCCGCAAGGCGATCGACGACCACGCCTCGGCGATCATCGAAGACTACGACGTCCGCGCGTCCGGCCCCGCCGCCGCGATGGGCACGCTGTCCGGTGGCAACCAGCAGAAGGCGATCTTCGGCCGTGAACTCACCCACGACGCGCCGTTCCTGCTGGTCGAACAGCCCACTCGCGGCGTCGATGTCGGCGCGATCGAGAACATCCACGCGAGGCTCGTCGCCCATCGCGACGCCGGGCACGCCGTCCTGCTGATCTCCGCCGAGCTCAGCGAGATCCTCGCGTTGTCGGACCGGGTGCTGGTGCTGTTCGAAGGCCGGATCGTCGCGGAGTTCACGAAGGACGAGGCCGATCAGCACACGGTCGGGCTCGCGATGGCCGGAGGCGCCGGATGAGCCGCGTCCGTCTCATCGCCGTCCCGGTCGCCGCGGCGCTCGTCCTCGGCGCGATCCTGTTGCTGGCCACCGGAACCGACCCGCTGGCGGCGTACGGCGCGATCGTCTCCGGCGCGTTCGGGCCCGACGGAATCGGCGACACCCTCGCCTACGCCGTCCCCGTCGCGGGGATGGCCACGGCGCTCGCGATCCCGCTGCGCGCGGGCATGGTGAACCTCGGTGGTGAGGGCCAGCTGGTGCTCGGCGCGATCAGCGCGCTCGCCGTCGGCCTGTACGTGCCCGGGCCTGGTCCGGTGAAGGTGATCCTCGCGCTGCTCGCGGGCATCGCCGCCGGAGCCGCGTACGCCGCGCTGGCCGCGGTCTGCGAGAACCGGCTCGGCGTCCCGTTGCTGATCAGCACGCTGCTGCTGAGCTATCCGGCGATGTCGTTCGCCGGTTATCTGGTGCGGTTCCCGATGAAGGACGCCGGTTCCAGCCTGCCGCAGAGCCCGCAACTGACCGAAGGCGCGCGGTTGCCCGAAATCGACGGCGTGACGACCGGGATCTTCCTGGTGGTGGCGGTGATCGCGGTCTACACGGTGATCGACGCCCGCACGCCCGCCGGTTTCGAGACCAAGGTGACCGGCTGGGCGCCGCGGTTCGCCGCCTACGCCGGCATCGACCGGCCGAAACTCACGCTTCGGCTGCTGGCCGCTTCGGGCGGGACGGCCGGACTGGTCGGCGCGATCGCCGTCCTCGGTTTCCCGTACCGGTTCATCGACGGCGCGCTGATCACGCCGCAGTACACCTGGATCGGCCTGCTCGCGGCGCTGCTCGCCGGGGCGAGCCCACTCGGCACGCTGCTCGCGGCGGTCTTCTTCGCGGCGCTGACCAGCGGCGGGTTCGCGATGGAACGCGCCACCCAGGTCCCGCGCGAACTCACCGCGGTCCTGCAGGCGGTGCTGATCATCTTCCTCGCGGCGACCTCGGGCGTCTTCAAACGGAAGGCGAGGCGCGCATGATCGACGCGAGCCTGTTCTCCTCGGCGCTCACCGCGCTGACGCCGATCCTGTTCGCCGCGCTCGCGGGCGCGCTGTGCCAGCGGGCCGGGGTCTTCAACATCTCCCTCGAAGGCTCGCTGCTGGTCGGCTGCTTCGGCGCGGTCGCCGGCAGCTGGTACACCGGCAGCGCGTGGATCGGCGTCGTCGTGGCGGTGATCGCGGCGACGGCCTACTCGCTGATCCTCGCGATCGGCTCGATCACCTTCGACGGCGACCCGATCGTGCTGGGCGTCGCGAGCAACCTGCTCGCGGTCGGCCTGACGAGCTTCCTCATCCGCACCGTCTTCGGCACCGAAGGCTCCTTCAGCGACCCGTCGCTGCAAGGTCTGGGCCAGTTCGGCCCGATCCCGGGGCAGTCGCTGCTGGTCTACCTCTCCTGGCTGGCCGTGCCCGCGCTCGCGGTGCTGCTCTACCGGCATCCGTGGGGGCTGCGGCTGCGCGGGGTCGGGGAGCGCCCGGAGGCGGCGTCCAGCCTCGGCGTCAACGTCACCAAGTACCGCTACGGCGTGATCCTCGCCGGGGGAGCGCTGTGCGGTCTCGGCGGCGCGCAACTGGCGCTGGGCTCGGTGACGCTCTTCGCCGAGAACATGACCGCCGGCCGCGGCTGGATCGCCGTCGTGGCGGTGATGCTGGGCCGCGCGCATCCGTTCGGCGTGCTGCTCGCGGCGCTCCTGTTCGGCTTGGCCGAGGCGTTCGGCTTCCGGCTCCAGGGCATCGGGTTGCCGCAGCAGGCCACCGACGCCGCGCCGTATGTCGTCACGCTCGTGGCGCTGTTCCTGTCCAATTTCAAGCGCAAGAAGGGACAGCCCGCGTGAGCGACGTCCTGCCCATCACCAAGATCCCCCGGCACGGACTGCCGCCGCGCGCGCTGGTCGTGGGCGATCCCGACCGCGCGACCGCGGTGGCCGGGTCGCTGACCGACGCCGTCCTCGTCGGCCAGAACCGTGAGTACCGCAGCTACACCGGCACGTGGAAGGGCGTCCCGGTCGTCGTGTCGTCGCACGGCGTCGGCGGGCCCGGAGCGTTGTGCCAGTTCGGCGAACTGGCCGAAGCGGGCGTCCGCACGTTCCTGCGGCTCGGCACCGCCGGGTCGCTGGCCGAGGGGATCACCGATGGCGACCTCGTCATCGCGGAGGCGGCGGTCCGCGACGACGGCGTCACCCAGCAGCTCATCCATCCGGAGTACCCGGCGTTCGCCACCCCTGAGCTCGTGGTGGCGCTGAGCCGCGTGGCTCCGGAGGCGCACCGGGGCGTGGTGTGGACGCGGGCCGCGTTCAGCCCGCTGGTGCTCACCCTCCCGATGGCCGAGTACCTGGCCGCGCGGGTGATCGCCATTGAGATGGAACTCTCCACGTTGCTGGTGTTCGCGGCATTGCGTGGCCTGCGGGCCGGTGGTGTGCTCGTGATCGACGGCGACGCGCGGCCCGAGCACCCCGACCCGTCGGCCTACGACCCGCATCGCGACGTCGTGGCCGAGGGAGTGGCGAGGGCTACTCGCGTGGCGCTAGACGCTCTCATCGACGTGGAAGGGGCGGAATGACCGAAGTGTGGCGTAAGGCGGCTCACGAGCTGGCGGGCACCTTGGCGGCGGACGCCGCCGAGCGTGATCTGGCCGGACGGCTCCCCGTCGCCGAGGTCGCGTTGTTGCGCGAGTCCGGGCTGCTGCCCTTGCTCGACACCGCGGGCTGGGCGGCCGCGAACGAGGCCACCCGCATCGTCTCCGCAGCGGACGCGTCGGTCGGCCATCTCCTCGGCTACCACTACCTGCAGCTGTGGCGTACCGGCCTGTTCGGGCCGCGCGCGGCGGGCGAACCGGGCTGGTTCTGGGCCGGCGTGAGCAACCCGCTCGACGCCGCCCTGCTCCTCACCCCGGCGGACGGCGGGTTCACCGTCGAGGGCACCAAGACCTTCGCGACCGGCGCGGCCGTCGCCGACCGGCTGGTGGTCAGCGCGACCAGGACCGACAACGGCGAGAAGCTGACCTTCGTCGTCGACGCGCGGGCCGAGGGGATCACCTTCCCCGGTGACTGGGACAACATCGGCCAGCGGCTCACCGCGAGCGGCGCGGTGCGGTTCGAGGCCGTCCGCGTCGCGCACGACGACGTGCTCGGCGCCCAGCCGGAGGACCAGTCCGATCCGAAGGTGCCCCGGATCTCCCTGGCGGCGATCGGGTTCCAGCTCATGCTGGCGCAGGTGTACGTCGGCCTCGCGTTCGGCGCGCTCGACGCCGCGGCCGTGTACACGCGGGAGACCGCCCGGCCCTGGACCCTGTCCGATGTGGACAAAGCGACGCAGGATCCGTACACGCTGGCGGGCTACGGTGAGCTGGTCGCGACGGCGCGAGCGGCCGGATTCGCCGTCGACGCGGCGGTTTCCGCGCTCGGCGAGGCCGACGAACGCGGCTTCGACCTGACCCCCGCCGAGCGTGCCGAAGCGGCGATCGCCATCTCGTCGGCGAAGATCGTGGCGAGCCGGGCGGCCGTCGAAACCACGAGCAAGGTCTTCGAGTTCACCGGCGCGCGGGCCACCGCGACGAAATACGGCTTCGACCGCTTCTGGCGCAACGCCCGCACGCTGACCCTGCACGATCCCGTGACGTACAAGGCACGCGAGGTCGGCGACCACTTCCTCAACGGGATCCCGCCGTGCCTCTCGGGGTACAGCTGATGACGCCGCCGATCCTCGCCGAAAGCGTCCGCCTCGACGACGAAGGCGTGCACATCCTCGACCGCCGGGTCTTCCCGTTCGAGCGGGAATGGGTGCTCTGCCGGACCTCGGAAGAGGTCGCGGTCGCCATCGAAGACATGGTCACGCAGTCGTCCGGGCCGTATTTCGCCGCGCTGGGCGCGATGGTGCTCGCCGCGCGCGAGGCGTCCGGGCACGCGGACCCGCGCGCGTACCTGCGGCGGGCGGGGGAGCGGATCGTCGCGACCCGCAAGACCAACAACCATCTGCGCAAGGCCGTCGCCGCCGTGCTGTCCGAAGTGGACAAAGCGGGGGGCGACCTCGTCGAGGCCGCGACGGCCGGGGCGCGAGCGGGTGACGAGCTGTACCGGTCGCGCAGCCGCGCGCTCGGCGAACACACCGCCGCGTTGGTGCCGGACGGGGCGACCGTGCTGACGCACTGCTGGGCGGATCTGTACCTCGTCGAATTCGTGCTCGCCGCGCGACGGCAGAGCAAGGAGTTCTCCTTCTTCTGCACGGAAACCCGGCCGTACCTGCAGGGCGCGCGGCTGACCGCCGAGACGCTCGCCGAGATGGGCGCCGACACCCGGCTGATCACCGACGGCATGGGGGCCGCGGTGCTGGCCTCGGGCGAGGTCGGCGCGCTGGTGACCGCGGCCGACCGCGTCACCATGGACGGTCACGTCGTCAACAAGATCGGCACGCTGGGGCTCGCGGTGGCGGCGGACGCGTTCGGCGTGCCGTTCCACGCCATGGTCCAGGCGCCCGACCAGGCCGCGCCGACCGGCGCCGACGTGCCGATCGAATTCCGCGACGGAGACGAGGTGCTGAGCGCGCTCGGGCACCGCGTCGCCGGCGAGCGTGCCCGTGGGCACTATCCGGCTTTCGACGTGACACCACCGCGTTTCGTGACCACGGTGGTGACCGACCGCGGGGCCTTCGAACCCGGACGGCTCCGCGAGTACTACGCAGAAGGGGAAGCGAACCAGTGACCGCAACGCTGACCGCCCGATGGGTGGTCCTCGACATCGAGGGCACGCTGACCGCCACCAGCTACGTGCACGTGACCCTCTACGACTACGCGCGCCCGCGGCTGGGCCCGTGGATCGACGAGCACCCGGAGGATCCGGAGGTCGTCGACGCCGTCGCCCGGATCAAGGAACTCGGCGGGCTCCCGGCGGACGCGTCCACTGTGGACGTCGTGCGGGTGCTGCACGGCTGGATGGACGCGGACCAGAAGATCGCGCCGCTGAAGACGTTGCAGGGACTCATCTGGCAGCGCGGGTACGCCGAGGGCGACCTCACGACGGAGTTCTTCGGCGACGTCGCCCCGGCCCTGCGGTCGTGGCACGAGTCCGGGCTGCGGCTCGCGGTGTTCTCGTCCGGTTCGGTCGCCGGGCAGATCGCGTCGTTCTCGCGGACCACCGACGGCGACGTCACCGGCCTGTTCGAGCGGCATTTCGACACCGTCAACGCCGGTCCGAAGCGCGAGGCGCCGTCGTACCGCGCGATCGCCTCCGCACTGGAGGCCGAGCCGGGTGACATCGTGTTCTTCTCCGACGTCCCGGCCGAACTCGACGGCGCGGCGGCCGACGGCTGGCAGACCGTCGGGCTCGCCCGCGAGGGTGAACCGTTCGGCGACGCGGATTTCGGGACACACCGGACGATCCGGACGTTCGACGAGATCAAGGTCGTCCCTCGATGAGTGTGCTGGAACTGGCCGGACGCGCGCTGGCGGAGGAGTCCGCCCGGTTCGCCGGGCTGGGCTGGATGCGGGGCACGTCCGGCAACCTCTCGGTGGTGCTGGACCGTGACCCGCTGCGGGTCGCGGTCACCGTCAGCGGCCGGGACAAAGGCGAGCTGACCAGCGACGACGTCGTGGTGGTCGGCGAGGACGGGCTGACCGTCGCGGACCAGCCGCATCCGGACAAGGTGCCGTCGGCCGAGGCGGGACTGCACGCCCGGATCGCGGCGGTGTCGGGCGCGGGCGCGGTGGTCCACGTGCACGCGCTCGCGCCGGTGGTGGCCGCCGAGCACTGGCCGGACGGCGTGGAACTGCGGGACCTGGAGATGCTCAAGGGTTTCGGCCGCGCCGCGCACGACGACCTGGTGACCATCCCGGTGATCGCCAACGGCCAGGACATGCGTGTCCTCGGCGACGCGTTCGAGGCGGGGTTCCGGGCGGACACGCCGGCGGTGATCGTCGCGCGGCACGGGATCTACGTCTGGGGCGATGACCTGCGCCACGCGCGTCATCGCCTGGAATGTTTGGAGTGGTTGCTCCGGTTCCGGGTAGAGACAAGACTCGTGGGAGAGGAAAGGGGAGTGCGATGACCCTGCTGACCGTATGGCCGGACGACCGGCCCGGCGAGATCGCGCTCAGGACCGAGGATCCGGCCGTGATCACCGGCGAACTGGGGCGGCTCGGCGTCCGGTTCGAACGGTGGGACCTCGTCGAGGACCTGCCGCGCGAAGTGACGCCCGAACAGGTGCTGGCCGCCTACGAGGAGCCGATCGCCAAGGTCTCGGCGGCCGAGGGTTACACGTTCGTGGACGCCGTCCGCATGACCCCGTCCGACGAACCCGGCTGGGCCGCCACGGCCGCCGAAGCCCGGCAGAAGTTCCTCGCCGAGCACACCCACGACGATGACGAAGACCGCTTCTTCGCGCGGGGGGCCGGCGTGTTCTATCTGCACGTCGGGGGCAAGGTGTACGCGGTGCTGTGCGAGGCGGGGGACCTGCTGAGCGTGCCCGCGAACACCACGCACTGGTTCGACATGGGGACGCGGCCCGACTACGTGTCCGTCCGGTTCTTCCACGACGACGGCGGGTGGGTCGGGAACTTCACCGGCGCGACGCTGGCGGGGGACTTCCCGGGGTTCGACGAGTTGACCGCCGGGCGTTATTGAGGATCGCTTCTCTCGGGTGTCATGAAAGGGTCGTTCAGGACGTTTCCTGTCCTGAACGACCCTTTCATGACATATCCGGACGCGCTGCCGGGGTCGATCAGGCCGGTGCCCAGAGGGCGGGCACGTTCGGCGGCTCCCAGCCGGTCAGCGACCGGTGGCCCTGCCGGCACACGTACGCCGTGCCGTTGTAGGTCACCCTGGCGCCGGTGGCGTAGTCGACACCCGGCTTCCAGGCATCCGATGGCACCGAGGTGGTTGTCGTCGGCGTGGTGGTGGTCGTCCGGGTCGTGGTGGTCGGGCTGGTGGTCGTGGTCGTGGTTCCCGTCGTCGGTGTGGTCGTGGTCGTCGGCGGGGTGCCGCCGCCACGCGGGTTGTCCGACGCGATCGCGTAGGTCGTCCCGCCGAAGGTGAACGTGAAGTTCGACGGCGACGCGATCGGCATGTAGTAGTTCAGCCGGATCTCGACCGTGGCGCCCGGGGCGATGTTCTGCCAGCTGGGCACGGTCACCGCGACGTGCTGGAAGTCTCCCTTCATCCCGCCGACGTTGGGCCCGCTGTGGCCCTTGCTGGTGACCGTCAGGCCGAAGCCGGACTGGTCGGACATGCTGCCGGGCGCGCTCGTGCCGTAATCGAATTCGATCTTCGTCCCACCGGGGATGGTGGTGGTCGAATTGTTGGTGATGCGCATCCGCGGGGTGATCGGGTAGTTCGCGTCGCCCAGCGCGAATCCGGTCAGGTTGACGTGCGCGTTCAGCACCGACGAAGGCGCGGGACGCGGCGATTTGACGTTGCCGTACGGCGCGGCGCCGCGCAGGCCGTCGTTGATCTTCGTGATCAGCGTGTCGCCCATGAAGTACTGACCCTTGGCGCTGTCGAAGGCGTAGTCGCCCGCCAGCTCCCAGATCATGATGCCGCCGATACCCTTGTCGGCCACGTACTTGGCCTTCGTGGCGAGCGACTCTTCGTCCTCAGTGGACAGGAACACCTTCTTGTCGTTGTTCCACAGCCACGGCGTCACCATCGTGTTGTCGTAGAACCTGTTGTAGGAGCCGGAGAGCCGGTCCTTGGGGTTGTTCTTCGGGTCCAGCCCGTACTTCTCCAGGTAGTCCGGGGTGATCTCGTTCTCGAGGTTCTTCGCATGCCACATGGGGTTCGCGCCCGCCGGTACCTCGGCGCCCGTCAGGCTCATGTCGTGCCAGAGGTTGTCGATGCCGATCGCGCCGTTGCCGCACGGCACCGTCGAGCCGACGTGGGATCCGGTTCCCGGTGGACACTGTTTCTGGTCCGGCAGTGGAGCGGTGCCCCACAAACCGTTCGTCCCGCCGGAAACGCCTTGCCAGCCGCGGGTGTAGAACCCGACGCCGATGTTGATCCGGCCCGCCTGCATGGCGCCGCGGAAGTAGTGATACGCCCAGTCGGTGTTGAGATAGCCCTGCCCGTCGTACTGCGGGGTCGTGTACACCTGCCAGTGCGCGAGTTCCGCGTCCTTGCCGTTGTCGTAGAGCGCGGCGTTCGGCCCGGCGAACTGGTTCCACGCGCCGTGCAGGTCGTAGCTCATCATGTTGGCGTAGTCGAGATACTGCGTGACGCCGTAGACCTCCTGGCCGCGCAGCAGCCAGCCGGACGCGGGGACGGCCGCGGTCAGCAGGTAGTGCTTGCCGTCGGCGGCGCCCGCCTGGTCGATCTTGTGGCGCAGCGTGCGCATCAGGTTCTCGTAGCCCGCCCAGAGAGTGCCCCGGTTGGCCTGTGCGATCCAGTAGTCGTCCGGGTTTCCGGCGTAGTTCGCCGACGTCGCGTACTCGTAGTCGATGTCCGCGCCGTTGAATCCGTAGTCGCGCAGGAACTTCACGACGGAATCCGCGAAGGTGTCGATGCTGGCCTGGCTCTGCGTCATCTTGTAGAACCCGCCCGACGCGTTGCGCGTGCCGTCCGGGTTCAGGAAGCCACCGGTCTCGGCCCAGCCACCGATCGAAATCAGCGACTTCACGTTCGGGTGCTGCTTCTTGTACTTGTTCAGCAGATTGAAATGCCCCTTGTAGGGCAACGAGGGATCCATCTCTGCGCCGGGCACGCCCGGCCATTCCATGCCGATGGACTCGTTGTTCGGGCCCGCGGCGCCGACCGACACCTTGTTCTGCGCGTCGACATGGGCGAACGCGTAGTTGAGGTGGGTGACCTTGGTCCACGGGATGTTGCTCGCCAGATACGCGGGCGCGCCGTTCTTCCCGGTGCGCCAGCTGGTGAAGTAGCCGATCACGCGGCGGGAATGCCCTTGCCCCAGTGATTCCCGGCCGTTCGTGTCGTAGACGGTGCAGTAGGGGGTGTCGACGCCGGGTGTCCGGTACAGCCCGTCGGGGCGGCAGTCCTCGTGGCCTGCCGCGCTCGACGTGGACGGGCTGATGACGACGATCATGAGTCCGGCCAGCGTGATGAGCGACGCCAGCAGGGGGAGTAGTTTCCTGGTTCTCCTTGGCACGCCGAACCTCCGACAGTGGAAGATGGCCCTCGGTCACAGCAGCTTGAGCCGCCGACCTGGCGCGCGTCAATAGGTGTAGACCAATTTCCATCCTGTGTCGTACGGCGGAGCGTACCTGTGGTCCGTCAGGTCCGGTCCTCGTCGAGGAGTGTGAGCCGGTCCGGCGGCGGGGTGTAAGTCAGGCCCCGCAAAAGGGTTCTCGGATGGCCATAACGCCGGCCACATCCCGTGAGGGCTATGACCCCGTTTCCTTCGACGCGGGTGTGCGGCCCGATCTTGCCGGGGTGGACCGACACCGCTTCGGCGATCGTGTCCGCGTCGCAGTGGTCCGGGAACCCGATCTCCGTCTTCAAACGCCGGTAACGGCGGACGAATTCTCGTTGCCAGTCCAGGGGATCCTCGGTGTGGTGGATGTCGTCGGCCCAGCCTTCGGGCAACGGCGCGTCTTCATGGGGGAGCAGGTAGTCGTTCTCGGCCGGGAGGGCGCCGACCGACTCCTCCGGCGCGGCGTTGTCGTAGAACCGGACCAGTGAGCCGTTTTCAGCGACGCACCACGAGGTCATGGAGTCGCCGTGGCTGCGGTAGTAGTGATGGGCTTCGCCGAACTTACGGCTCAGCTCCGCGCACCTGTCGCGAACCACGCGGCGCCAGACTTTCTCGTTCGCGAGCATGGCTTGATAATGCTCACGCGGCTCGCTGCTCCAGGAGCTTTCGTCGGTGACGTCCGCGGGGTGCGCGTCCTCCGACGGACCGCCGAAGACGAGCGTCCACCCGTCGAGCGCGGGACTCACGTAGACCCGCGCGCATCGCTGATGCCCAGGACCGAAATGGCGTTGGTGCCAGATTTCCGTGCCCAGCGACATGGTCACCGGTTCCGGATCGGACAGGCCGAACGCGTCGAGCACCGCCGCCTGGTCCGCGGTCGGGATGGCGTACCAGAACTCGCAGGCCTGCATCGCGACGGGAACATCGTCGGCGAGCTTGCCCTGGATCAGTCGGCGGACGAGGGCGAGGTCGTACTCGCCGAGCGCTTCGGGGCCGCCCAAGGCGAACAGCAGGGCGCGTGCCGCGTTGCGCTGCGCCTGATCACCGGTGCGCCGGATCTCGTGCAGTTCGGGAAAGTCTTCCGGCCCGGCGTCTTGCAGATCCCAGGGGCTGATGTAGTCGTCGGCGATGAGGCTTCGGGTCACTGCTCTCATGTCCACACGGCGGAGGTTAGCGGGGCACCATGACAGAAAACTCGTTCCCGTCGGGATCCGCCATCTCCACCTGTCCGTCGCGCCCGGCGCCGAGCCGGGCAGCGCCGAGCGAAACCAGCCGCTCGACTTCGGAAAGCGGGCCGGTCAAAACGAAACGCAGCCGGTTCGGTCCCGTCTTCGGCGTGAACGGCGGACCGCCCCAGGTGATCTTCGGGCCACCGTGCGGCGAGCGGATGGCGGTCTCCTGGTCCTGGTCCCACACCAGCGGCCAGCCGAGCGCCTTGCTCCAGAAGTAGCCGACCTCCTGCGAACCGTCGCTCGCGACGGCGCCGACGAAACCGCATTCGGCGAGGAAGTCGTTGCCCGGCTCGATGACGCAGAACTCGTTGCCCTCGGGGTCGGCGAGCACGACGTGCTTCTCTTCGGGAAGCTGGCCGACGTCGATGTGCCGTCCGCCGAGTTCGAGTGCCTTCGCGACCGTCCGGCGCTGGTCCTCCAGCGACTCGCTCGTCAGGTCGAAATGCATCTGGTTCTGACGGGTCTTCGGTTCGTCGCTTCGCACGAAACTCAGCCGGAAACCGGTCTCCTCGATCGCCCGGCCGAGCAGTCCGGACCAGAACCGTTCGAGAGCGTGCGGATCGTGCGCGGCGATGCGGAGCGCGTGCAGGGTGGCGGTCATAAGCGACGCTAAGAACAGCGGCGGCCGGTACGCAACCCGATTAAGGTCCGTGAAGGCCTCCTTCCCTACTCTCAGGGTAGGGAAGGAGGCCTTCACGGAACGGTCAGCAGGAGACGCCGGGACGTCCGTTCTCCACCCGCGCGGTCAGCGTCCGCAGGAACGACGGATCTCCGTCCGCCGTCACGCGAACGTCGTACCAGCCGCCGGAAACCGGCCAGTCGACCGTGACCGAACGTCCGGCCCCGACCCGCACGACCCGCGTGAAGCGTGAGGACGACAGCCGCAGCGTCAGCGCCGAAGTGCCCGAGTTGGACAGCTTGAATTCGACGCCCGAGCGCCACGTCAGGAACCGTGTCCGGACATCGACGCCGGCGGCGGCCCCGGACCGGCTCCCGCGCAGTTCCCACCACGACCGGTTCGGGCCCTGTACGACGACGCGGTACTCGTCACCGGGCAGCTTCACGAGTTCCGGTGCCTCGCCGCGCACATCGCGGTGCGCGGGCTCGGCGAACTCGCCTTTGTACGGGTACAGCGCGAAATGCGCCGAGGAAGAGCCGCTGTTGGCCAGCGAAAGCGCCAGATTTCCCGCTTTGTCGACCGCGCCGGACACCGAAACCTGGTATGGCAGCGGGCGGGACGGCCGGTTGCCGGGTTCGGCCACGGGCAGACTCTGCTCCGCCGGGGCGGACGGCCGCCAGCGGCTGATCGGCGCGGGCACAGGGCCGGGCCGGTTCACCCGCGGCTGACGACCGGCGCGCGAGAAGTCGAAGGCGCCGGTGAGGTCGCCCGCGACGGTCCGCCGCCACTTGCTGATGTTCGGCTCGGCGATCCCGGTCCAGCGCTCGAGGAACCGCAGCACCGAGGTGTGGTCGTACACGGTGGAATCGACGTGGCCGCCGATCGACCACGGCGAGACGACCGTCATCGGCACGCGCGGGCCGAAACCGAGCGGCTGGCCGTTGAAGTGGTCCGCGTCGTTCGCCGCGTTCCCGGGCGGCATCGGCGGCGGGACGTGGTCGAAATACCCGTCGTTCTCGTCGAAATTGATCAGCAGCACCGTCTTCGACCACGTTTCGCGGTCGGAGGCCAGCGCGTCGAGCACGCGGTAGATCAGGTTCGCGCTGCCGACCGGAGTGGACGCGCCGGGGTGCTCGGAGTCCTTCGCGGACGGCACCAGCCAGCTCACCGCGGGCAGCCGCCTCGCCTGGATGTCCGCCTTGAGCCGGGTCACCAGTGTCTCCGGCTCGCTGCGGTACATCGCCTTCGTGAACAGATTCCGCTCGGCGGGCGTCAGCTTGGCGACCCCGGCGTCGAACTGCGCCAGCAGTTTCGCGCGCTCCTCGGCGGTCTTCTTGGGCAGCGCGTCGTAGAACTCCTCGGTGGTGCGGAACTTCTCCTCGACCGAGGCGAGGATCTTCGTGCCGACCTTCTTGAACGGCACGAAGTACTCGACCGCGTTGTCGGTGAAGTTGTCCCACTCCTGATAGATCTGCCACGGCACGCCGGCGGCTTCGAGGCGCTCCGGGTACGTCGTCCAGTCGTAGCCCTTGTGGTCGTAGGAGTACGCCGCGTTCGTCACCGCGCGGTTGGTCGTGCTGCCCGGTTCGAATCCCGTCGTGCCGGTCCACAGGAAGTTCCGGTTCGGGTTCGTGGAACCGAAGATCGAGCAGTGGTAGGCGTCGCAGATGGTGAACGTGTCCGCGAGTTCGTACTGCAGCGCGATGTCGCGGCGCTCGTAGTAAGTCATGGTGGCGGGCGTCTTCGCCGCGATCCAGCCGTTGTTCCAGCCGCGCGCCCACGCCTTGCCGCTGCCGTTCCAGCTGTGGTCGAGGTCGCCGAGGTACTGGATGTCGTCCGCGTTCCGGCCGGCGAGTTCGGCCGCCTTGCGCACCGAGAACGGCAGCACCGTGCCACCGGCGGGATTCGGCTGCTCGAACACCGATCTCCCCGACGGCAGTTCGAGCGGTCGCGGGTCGGAGAAGCCACGGACACCGCGCAGGCTGCCGTAGTAGTGGTCGAACGACCGGTTCTCCTGCATGAGCACGATCACGTGCTCGATGGCGTCGAGCCCGCCCCGCCGCATGGGTTCGGCCATGGCGGCGTGCACGGACGGCGGGAGAAGCGTGGTGGCGGCCGCGGCGCCGGTGGCGCCCAGCAACGTACGGCGTGACAGTTCAGGCATGCCGGAACCTTGTCCCAGGAACATGAACGTCACAAGAACCGAACAGGTCGACTCGGAGTCGTAGCCGGGTGGTGACACCGCGTCGATCCGCCGTTCCGGGCTTGGTCCCGGGCCGTCGCTGTGTTTAGAGTATGCCGCCCGTACGAACCCCTGGATGGCCGTGTTTCCTGATCATCACAACGAAAACGAGAGCGGGGGAGACCCCGCGAGACCGGTGTTCGTCGACCCCAGCGGCCGTCGCCGCACCGTCGTCCGGCGGATCGCGATCGGTGCCTGCGCGGTCGTCGTCGGCTATGGGATCCTTCTCACGGCGGCGCTTTTCGGGGCGCCGACCCTGCCTTCCGCGCTGATCCCCGCGCCTCCGCCCGCGCCCTCGGCGACCACCGAGCCGCCGTCCGAGACGACTTCGTCCGGCCCCAGGTCCACATCTTCGCGGGCGGACCCGGCCGATGCGCCCGCCACCGAGCGTGCGCCGGTGGACACGAGCGCCGGCCGGACCACGCCGGTGAACCCCGCCTCGTCCAGGACGACGCCACCGGGGCTCACGAGCACCTCCTCGCCGGGCGCCGACCGCCGCAACAGCCGCGCGCCCGACGCCCCGCCGGGACAGACGAGGACCGCGCCACCCGGCAACGGGCACTGACCCCGAGGAAATCCACTTGCCCCACCATCGGCGATTGCCGCCGCCCAAGGCACATTGGGCGCTCCTGGCGACCCTGCTGTTCGCCGTCACCGTCCTGCTGGGATTGACCGCCCTGGTCGGCGGCCGGTTCGCCGCCGACGGGACGCACACGACAGAGGGCGGCGCGGCGGTCCCGGCCGCGGTACGCGACGGCGGCCCGATCATCGACCCGCGCGGAGCCGAGCCCGTCACCTCCCGGCTCCGGCCGAAGACGGTGGCGCTCACCTTCGACGACGGTCCCGATCCGGAGTGGACGCCACGGATCCTCGACGTCCTCGCCCGGCACGGGATCCACGCCACGTTCTTCGTGACGGGCGGGCAGGTGACGCGTCATCCCGGGCTGACGGCGGACATCGTCCACCGTGGCCACGAACTCGGGAACCACACCGCCACCCACACCGACCTCGGCGCCGCAGGGGACGTCCGGGCGCAGATCGAACTCCGCGCCACCGACCTCGCCATCGCCGGTGCCGCGGGGACGGGGACCTCACTGGTCCGGCCGCCTTATTCCTCGACCGCCGACGCGGTGGACGACGCGGGCTGGCGGGCGGCGAGCCGCCTCGGCGGCGAGGGCAGGCTGATCGTGCTGTCCGAACTCGACTCACGGGACTGGCAGCGGCCCGGCGTCGACGCCATCTCCGCCGCGATCACCCCGCGGACGGACGACGGCGCCGTCGTCCTCCTGCACGACGCGGGCGGCGACCGGTCGGAGACCCTCGCCGCGCTCGACCGCGTGATCCCCGAGCTCAAGGCCAAGGGCTGGCGGTTCGACACCGTCAGCGGGGCGGCCGGGCTCAGCGGGACCACGGCCGGAGTGGACGGGCTGACCCGCTTCGGCGGCTGGCTCCTGATCGCCGCCGTCCAGACGGGCGAAGCCCTCTCGACGGCCTTGGGCTGGTTGCTGGTCGCGGCGAGTGTGCTCGCCCTCCTGCGCACCGTCCTGGTCTTGGTCACCACGGCGATCCACGTCCGGCGGGGCAGGACCGCGCCGTCGCGCCCGCCGGTGCGGGAGCCGGTGACCGTGATCGTCCCCGCCTACAACGAGGCGGCCGGGATCGAGGCGACCATCCGCTCGATCCTCGCCTCCGACCACCATCCGACCTGGGTGATCGTCGTCGACGACGGGTCCACCGACGGCACCGCCGACGTCGTCGAGCGGCTCGCCCTGCGCCGGGTCACGCTGATCCGGCAACGGAACGCGGGCAAACCGGCCGCGCTCAACACCGGCCTCGCCGCCGCCCGCACCGAACTGGTGGTCATGGTCGACGGCGACACCGTGCTCGAACCCGGCACCGTCGGCGCGGTGATCCAGCCGTTCGCGGACCCGTCCGTCGGTGCGGTCTCGGGCAACGCCAAGGTCGCCAACCGCGGCGGGCTGCTCGGCCGCTGGCAGCACATCGAATACGTCATCGGCTTCAACCTCGACCGGCGGATGTACGACGTCGGCGAGTGCATGCCGACGGTGCCCGGCGCGGTCGGGGCCTTCCGCCGGTCGGCGGTGCTCGCGCTCGGCGGCGTCCCCGAGGACACCCTCGCCGAGGACACCGACCTCACGATGGCTCTGGAGCGCGACGGCTGGCGGGTGGTCTACGAACAGGAGGCCCGCGCCTGGACCGAGGCGCCCGCGACGCTGGGACAGCTGTGGAAACAGCGCTACCGGTGGTGCTACGGCACGCTCCAGGCGATCTGGAAGCATCGGGGCGCGGTCGTCGCCAAGGGTGCGGCGGGCAGGCTCGGCCGCCGCGGCATCCCGTATCTGCTGCTGTTCCAGGTGGCACTGCCCGTGCTCGGGCCGTTCGTCGACGTCGCCGCCCTCTTCGGCGTGCTGACCGGGGACTGGAAGACGGCCTTGCTGTACTGGTCGGTGTTCCTGCTGCTGCAGCTGGTCCCGGGCGTGATCGCCTTCCGGCTCGACCGGGAATCGCTGCGCCCGCTGCTTTTCCTTCCCCTGCAACAGTTCGTCTACCGCCAGCTGATGTACCTCGTGGTCATCCAGTCGGTGATGACGGCGCTGGCGGGTGCCCGGCTGCCCTGGCACAAACTCGACCGCCTCGGCCAGAGCGCTCCACCGAGGTCACTTGTGGACGCTGAGTGACCGTCCGGCGGGGTGGCACCGCCGGAAGGCCGCCTGCGCGGTAACCTCACGTGCACCAAGACCGCAGACCCTTGAGGAGGGCCCGTGTCGGCAGGGCAGATCGCCGCGCTGATCGCCGCAGGAGCATTCGTCGTACTCGTCGTGCTGCTGGCGATCGTGCTGTTCAAGCTCGGCCGGACCCTGGACGAGGCCACGATCGCCATCCGCAAGGCGCACGAGAACACCGACCCGCTGCTGATCGGTGCGAACGAGACGATCACGCACGTCAACACGCAGCTGGAGCGGGTCGACGGCATCACGGCCAACGCGCAGGCCGTGTCCGGCAACGTGTCCGCGCTGTCGTCGGTGTTCACCGCGACGCTCGGCGGGCCGCTGGTGAAGACGGCCGCGCTGTCCTACGGCCTCAGCAAGGCCATCAAGGCCCGCCGGAAGAAGGCGGAAGCGAAGGCGTCCCGACCGGCGAAGAAGCGAGGCCGCAAATGAAGCGCCTGTTCTGGCTCGGCGTCGGCGTGGTCGCCGGCGTCGCCCTATCACGCAAAGCGACGGAAACCGCTCGCCAGGCCACGCCCGCGGGGTTAGCCTCGAACCTGGGCGACGCCGTGCGGGAACTCGCGGGCGCCGTCGGTTCGTTCGGCGCGGAGGTCCGCGCCGGGATGAGCGAGCGGGAACAGGAGTTGCACGACATGGTGTCCGAACGGACCGGCTTGAGCACGGCCCCCGTGACCGAGGGCAGGCACGCGGCGTCGTCGCGGCGCCCGGTCCGGCGAGCTCGCCGGGCGGAGGGCTGATCCGGCCGCGTCCGGAAGCCCAGCCCTTCGCCGTTCCCGCCTGTCCGCATTCCCAGCGCCTTCGCGCGAGCCCGTATACAAGGACGATCCCGTGGAAACACACGAAATCACCCAGCGTTTTCTGAGCCATTTCGAGAACAAGGGACATACGCGCGTCCCCAGCGCGCCGCTGATCCTCGACGACCCGAACCTGCTGTTCGTCAACGCCGGCATGGTCCAGTTCAAGCCGTACTTCCTCGGCGAGGCCCCGCCGCCGTACCCGCGCGCGACCAGTGTCCAGAAATGCGTCCGCACGCCGGACATCGACGAGGTCGGCAAGACCACGCGGCACAACACCTTCTTCCAGATGGCCGGGAACTTCTCCTTCGGCGACTACTTCAAGGAAGGCGCCATCGAGGCGGCCTGGGAGCTGATCACCAAGCCCCAGAGCGAGGGTGGCTACGGCCTCGACCCGAACCGGATCTGGGCGACCGTCTACGAGGACGACTCCGAGGCCGCCGGCCTGTGGAAGAAGCTCACCGGCCTGCCCGGCGAGCGCATCCAGTCCCGTGACGGCAAGGACAACTACTGGGACATGGGCGTGCCCGGTCCCGGTGGCCCCTGCTCGGAGATCTACTACGACCGCGGGCCGGACTACGGCCGCGAGGGCGGCCCGGTCGCCGACGAGGACCGCTACATCGAGATCTGGAACCTCGTCTTCATGCAGGACGTGCGGGGCGACAAGAGCCCGAAGCACGGCCACAAGCCGATCGGCGAGCTGCCGAAGAAGAACATCGACACCGGCATGGGCGTCGAGCGCGTGGCGACGATCCTGCAGGGTGTCGAGAACGTCTACGAGACCGACCTCGTCCGCCCGGTGATCGGCCGCGCCGAGGAGTTCTCCGGCCGCCGTTACGGCTCCGACCACACCGACGACGTCCGCTTCCGCGTCATCGCCGACCACGCCCGCACCGGCGTGCTGCTCATCGGCGACGGCGTCACCCCGGGCAACGACGGCCGCGGCTACGTGCTGCGCCGCCTGCTGCGCCGCATCATCCGCTCCGCGCGCCTGCTCGGCGTGCACGAGCCGGTGCTGCCCGCCTTCGCCGCGGTCGTCCGCGACACTATGGGCCCGACGTACCCCGAGCTGGTCTCCGGGTTCGACCGCATCGAGGACGTCGTGCGCGTCGAGGAGGAGGCCTTCCTCTCCACGCTCACCAGCGGTTCGCGCATCTTCGACCTCGCGGCCGAGGAGACCAAGCGGTCCGGCGGTTCGCTGCTGGCCGGGGACAAGGCGTTCCAGCTGCACGACACCTATGGCTTCCCGATCGACCTGACCCTGGAGATGGCGTCCGAGCAGGGCCTGACCGTCGACGAAGAGGGCTTCCGCACGCTCATGAACGAGCAGCGGCAGCGCGCGAAGGCCGACGCGGCGTCGCGCAAGACCGGTCACGGCGACCTGTCCGAGTACCGCAAGGTGCTGGAGCAGCACGGCGAGACCGAGTTCCTCGGCTACACCGACCTGCAGGCCGAGGCGAAGGTCGTCGCGCTGCTGGAAGACGGCGTGCCGGTCTCCCGCGTCGGCGCGGGCAAGAAGGCGGAGCTGGTCCTGGACCGCACGCCGTTCTACGCCGAGAGCGGTGGCCAGGTCGCCGACACCGGCGTGCTGCTCGGCGACGGCGTCGAGCTCAAGGTCCACGACGTGCAGAAGATCGTGCCGGGCCTGTTCGTGCACCGCGTCGAGGTGCTCGACGGCGAGATCGGCATCGGCAGTGCGCTGACCGGTTCGGTCGACCAGCACCGCCGCCTGTCGATCGAGCGGTCGCACTCCGCGACGCACCTCGTGCACGCCGCCGTGCGCGGCGCGTACGGCAAGCGCGCGGCGCAGGCCGGTTCGCTGAACTCGCCGGGCCGGATGCGCTTCGACTTCACCACCTCCGGCGGGGTGTCGGCCGACGTGCTCACCGAGGTCGAGGAGGAGGTCAACGACTACCTCCAGACCAACGTCGAGGTGAACACCTTCGTCACCACGAAGGACAAGGCCCTCGAACTGGGCGCGGTCGCGCTGTTCGGCGAGAAGTACGGCAACGACGTCCGCGTCGTCGACATGGGCGAGTACTCCCGCGAACTCTGCGGTGGCACCCACGTCGACCGCATCGGCCAGCTCGGCCTGGTGAAGCTCGTGGGCGACTCGTCCATCGGTTCCGGCGTGCACCGCGTCGAGGCGCTCGTCGGCACGGACGCGCTCAAGTACGTCCGCAAGGAGCAGCTGCTCGTCTCGCAGCTCGCGAACACCTTCAAGGTGCCCTCGGAGCAGCTGCCGTCGCGGATCGACGACGTGCTCACCCGGCTCAAGAACGCCGAGAAGGAGATCGAGCAGCTGCGCACGCAGCAGGTGCTCGGCTCGGCGGGCTCGCTCGCGGACAAGGCCGAGGACATCGGCGGGATCGCGGTCGTCGCGGAGAAGCTCGGCGAAGGCGTCGACTCGAACGGTCTGCGCGCGCTGGCTTCGGACATCCGCGGCAGGCTCGGCGACCGGCCCGGCATCGTCGCGCTGTTCGCCCCGCAGGGCGAAAAGGTCGCCTTCGTCGTCGCCACCACGAAGGCGGCGCAACAGAAGGGCGTCGCGGCGGGCAAGCTCGTCCCGTCGTTCGCCGAGGCGATCGGCGGCCGTGGCGGCGGCAAGCCGGACATGGCACAGGGTGGGGGCACCAACCCGGCCGGGGCCGACCAGGCCATCGCCTCCCTGCGCGCGGCGGTCGCCCAAGTTGGCTGACGACGCCCCTCAGCGGCGCCCGGATCGGCCAGGGGAGTCCGATCCGGGGCGCGGCAGGCGGCTCGGGGTGGATGTCGGATCCGTCCGGGTCGGGATCGCGCTCAGCGATCCCGACCCCATCCTCGCGAGCCCGCTCGTTACCCTCACTCGCGACGCGGCGGGCGACAAGGACGTCGACCAGCTCGTCGAACTCGTCACGGAACACGACGTGGTCGAAGTCGTCGTCGGCTTGCCGAGGACGCTCAAGGACCGTCACGGCCCCGCGGCCGAGGCGGCACTCGACTACGCCGGAAAGCTCGCCGCCAGGATCGCCCCGGTACCGGTGCGACTGGCCGACGAGCGGTTGACCACGGTGACGGCATCCAGGATGCTGTCGCAGCGTGGGGTGAAGGGACGTAAGCAACGTGCCGTCGTCGATCAGGCGGCCGCGGTCGAGATCCTGCAGGCGTGGATCGACGCGGTAGCGGCACATCGCGCACGGAAGGGCGATACATGACCGAGCCCCACGGCCGGCCCGAACGCCGTCAGGGCGGTAGACGACGGTTGCGGGAGCCTGAGGAGGCCATTCAGCCACCGGCCCCGCCGCGTCGACGGCCCGAACCCCAGCCGACGGGACGACGGCACATCCGGGAAGAACCGCCCGTACGGCGTCCGGCGGAGGAACCGCCGCGTGCCCGCCGGTCGCCGGAAGAGCCACCACCGCGTGCCCGGCGCGCCGCCGACGAGCCGCCGCCCCGGGCACCGCGTCCGGCCCCGGCCAGGCGGGCTCCGGAACAGGCGGTCCCGCCGCCACCTCCCGCGCCGCAGCGGCGGTCCCCCCAGCCGGGTGACCGGGGTCTTGGCATGCCCGCCTATGCCCAGGACGAGGCGCCCCGTCCCGGCCGCCGCAGGCGCCACGAGGACGACGGCCCGCTCCCGGACGAGCGGCCGACCGACGTCCTCCCCGCGATCCAGGAGGCGCCGCTGGCACGGCGTCCCGGCGCGGCTCCCTCTTCGCCGCCTCAGGGCAGCGAAGAGGAGTACAACGAGATCTTCGGCGACGACGCGTACGACGACTATGACGAGTACGACGACTACGAGGATTACGAGGACTACGACGACGAGGACCGTGCCGAGCCGGAGCGCATCGAGGACGAGCGCTCGGAACGTCAGGGACCGCCGCCCAAGAAGCGCAAGAAGAAGCGCGCGCTGGGCTGGATCGCCGCGCTGACGGTGCTCGTCCTGCTCGCCGGCGGCGCCTACTACGGCTTCACCGAAATCTTCGGCTACGAAGACTACGAGGGCACCGGCGAGAGCGACGTACTCGTCCAGGTGGAGAAGGGCGACTCGACGTCGGCGATCGGCAACCGGCTCCAGGCGGCCGGGGTGGTCGCCAGCGGCAAGGCGTTCGTGAAGGCGGGCGAGGACAACACCGCCGTCTCGCGGCTCCAGCAGGGCTACTACGTCATGAAGACGAAGATGTCCGGGGCCAGCGCGGTCGAGAAGATGATCGCTCCCGCGTCGAAGGTCGGCCAGGTCGAGATCCGGCCGTACACCCAGTTCCACGACATCACCCAGCCCGACGGCAAGGTCACACCCGGGGTGTACACGTTGCTGTCCAAGGCTTCCTGCGCCGACTTGAACGGCACGAGCACCTGTCTCCCGGTCGAGGAACTGCGCAAGACGATCGAGACGGCGGATCTGGCGAAACTGGGCGTCCCGGCGTGGGCCGTCGAGCCGGCCACGAAGGCGGAGCACAAGGACCGGCGCCTCGAAGGACTGATCGCCCCGGGTATCTACAACATCAAACCCGGCTGGACGGCCGAAGAACTGCTCACCTACGTCGTGAAGGCGTCGGCGGACCGGATCCTCAACGCCGGGCTGAGCGAGCAGTCGAAGGGCGAGGGCAAGTCGCCGTACGAGACGCTGATCATCGCATCGATCGTCGAACGCGAGGCGGTGAAGGCCGACTTCGGGAAGATCTCGCGGGTCATCTACAACCGGATCGACGAGAAGATGCGGCTCGAGATGGACTCGACGGTCAACTACGTCCTCGACCGGCCGACCCTGCTCACCAAACCCGAGGAACGGGAAAAAGCGGGCGCGTACAACACGTACAAATCCGTCGGCCTGCCACCGACGCCGATCGCCGTCCCGAGCGCCGAGGCGATCCAGGCCGCGCTGAAGCCGGCCGCGGGCGAGTGGATCTTCTTCGTCAAGTGCGAGAAGAACGGGCTCTCGTGCTTCGCGGTGACGAACGACGAGCACAACAAGAACAGGTTGGACGCGCAGAAACGTGGTGTCTACTAGCCGCAAGGCCGCGATCCTCGGGAAACCGGTCGAACACTCGCTCTCGCCCGTGCTGCACGGCGCCGCCTTCCGCGCGCTGGGCCTGGACGGCTGGACCTACGAGCGGGTCGAGATGGACGGTCCCGGGTTGCCCGCGTTCGTCGACGGCCTCGGCCCGGAGTGGGCCGGGCTGTCGGTGACGATGCCCGGGAAACGGGCCGCGCTGGAGTACGCCGGCGAGGTCACGCCGCGTGCGGCGGCGGTCGGTGCGGCGAACACGCTGGTGCGCCGGGAAACCGGCTGGCTGGCGGACTGCACCGACGTCGACGGGGTCACCGAGGCGTTGCGGATCGCGGGGGAGTACTCGCCCGGTGCCGACGACGCCGCCGTCGTACTCGGTGCGGGCGGGACGGCCGCCGCGGCCGTCGTCGGGCTGGCCTCGCTCGGCGTGCGGACGGTCCGGCTCGTCGTGCGGGATCCGGCGCGGGCGGCGGAAACGGTCGAGGCGGCTCAGCGGGCCGGTCTCGACGTCGAGGTCCTGCGCTGGGCCGAGGCCGACTTCGGGAAGCTCGCGGCGGATTCGGCGGTGCTGGTGAACACCGTGCCCCCGGACGCCGTCCGGCCGCATCTGGCGGAGCTGTCCGGGATCGGATGCGTTCTCGACGTCATCTACCACCCCTGGCCGACCGCGCTCGCCGAAGCCGTCGCCGAGCGGGGCGGCCGGCTCGCGACCGGACTGGACATGTTGCTGCATCAGGCTTTCGGGCAGTCCGAGTATTTCACCGGGCAGCCGGCGCCGCGGGCGGAGATGCGGGACGCGCTGCGCGAGGCGACCGGCGGGATCCTTGCTCTGCCGATCGGCTGAGCGGACACCCGCACGGCCCGGCGTGGGCTGAAGGCTCCCTTCACCGCATCAGATGCGGCGAAGGGAGCCTTCAGCCCACGCACATCAGCAAAAACCGCCCAAACCTGCGCCAAGCAGACATTCACGGACTGGTGAGCGGAAACTTTCTTCGGTGAAAGCGCCTGACAAGATCGCGCTGGTTCGATAATCTGGCCGACTGCCTCGAGAGGGGCGTCGCGGCAACCAGGTGACCACCGCGCGCGCCCCTGGCCGAACGGCCCCGCGATCTCGGCGGCAGGGCGCTCTTGATGGGGGACGGGACGTCTTGTTCCTACTCGCGCCCTGGCGACGTGATCGCGTCGCGCGCAGAGCTCGCGAAGAGTGCTGAGGAAGGAACGAGGGGTCGATGCCCAAACCCGATCGAGACCACTACACCGAAGAAGACATCAACAACTCGTGGGTCGATGAGGCTCCGGTACTGAATTCCACCGTCACCCTGGCCGAATACGACCCGGAGTGGCCCGAGCTGTTCGACCGGGAAGCCAAGCGCATCAGGGGGATCCTGGGGGAACGCGCGCTGGTCCTGGAGCACGTCGGCTCCACGTCGGTGCCGGGACTGTGCGCGAAACCGATCATCGACATCATGCTGATCGTCGCGGATTCGGACGACGAAGACGCCTACGTGCCGCAGCTGGAGGCCGAGGGCTACAAGCTCGTCATCCGCGAGCCGGACTGGGAGAAGCACCGCTGCTTCAAAGGCCCGGACACGAACGTCAACCTGCACGTCTACTCGCCGGACAACGGCCAGACCGAGCGCTACCGCCTCTTCCGTGACCGTCTCATCGCGCACGAGGACGAGCTGAAGCTCTACGAGGCCAAGAAACGCGAACTGGCGTCGCGCACCTGGAAGTACATCCAGCACTACGCCGACGCCAAGAACGAGGTGATCGACGAGATCATCGAGCGGGCGCGCGCGGCCCAGTACGACGGCTTCGCGCGGCTCTACGCGGCGCACGCCGAAACCAGTACCACCAACGCCCACTACGACCGTCCCGCCATCGTGGAGCTGGCCGGGGACGTGGCGGGCAAACGGGTGCTGGACGTCGGCAGCGCGGCGGGACACCTCAGCGCCCTGCTCGCCGAGAAGGGCGCGGACGTCCTCGGCGTCGACGCGAGTTCGGGGATGGTCGCCGTCGCCAGGGAGAAGTTCGGGCACGTCGCCCGCTTCGAGACGGCGGACGTCTCGCGGCCGATGTCCTTTGTGGAGGACGCGTCGATCGACGTCATCACGGCGTCGCTGGTGCTGCACTACCTGAAGGAGTGGGGCCCGGCGCTGGCGGAGTTCCGGCGGGTGCTCAAACCCGGCGGGCTGCTGGTGTTCTCGGTGCATCATCCGGGCGAGGACTGGCGGTGGTTCGGCAAGCGGAACTACTTCCAGCTCGAACTGCTGGAGGACGAGTTCCCGGCCGGACAGCGGGTGCGGTTCTACCGGCGGCCGTTGAGCTGGACGTTCGGCGCGGTGCGGGACGCCGGGTTCGCCGTCGACAGGCTGGTCGAGCCGATGCCGGACGAGGCGGTCGCCGAATCGGACCCGAAGTGGTACGCGAAGCTGCGGACCGAGCCGCGGTTCCTGTACTTCCGGACCGTCCGGGAGCCCTGACTCGTCAGGGTGCCCGATTCGGGCGTTTCGTGCGGGGTCGTGAGTGCTAATGAGGGTTAGAACCACCCGAATCACTCACGACCCCTGCGCAAAACGACCAAATCAGGCACTTTGCCGCTAAAAGTGTCCCTTGTGGACACTCGCGACCCGGAAACCGTGCGGAGGTGTCAATCGGACAACGCGTCCTCGGAGGCTGTCGCTCTGGCCGGCTCTGCCGTCTTGGGGCGGCCCCAGCGGCATTCAGAGGACTAAACGCGCGTCAAGCGATGTCGTCCCGCTTGGAAAGGTCCCGGATCAGCGAAACGATCTCCCGGCTGACCGGCCGCAGCACCCGCAACCGCGAAAGCCCCACCAGCCGTGCGATCAGCGGCACCGTCCGCTCCACCAGGATCCGGCTGCGTTTCTGCCCGGCGGACCGGTCGTGGACCCAGAACAGCACGACCCCCATCTGATACAGCCACAGCAGATCCGGCAGGTCGTCGCGCAGGTCCGGGTCGAGTTTGACGTCGGAGTCGGCGATGACGTCGCGCATCAGGCCGACGGAGGCGTCACGGGCCGGCGAAGACTCCTCGCTGAACGGGCTCAGCGGAGAGTCCGGGTCGGCGGCGTTGACGAAGAACTGGGTGCCGAAGCGGTGATACGGCTCGGCGACGTCGAGCCAGGTGAGCAGGACGGTCTTGAGCCGCGCGCTGAAGTCCCGCTCACCTTCGATCGCTTGACGCGCGGACGTCAGGTGCGCCTTCGCGATCTCGTCGTAGAAACCCTGGATCAGCTGGTCTTTCGAGGCGAAGTAGTAGTAGGCGTTCCCGACCGAGACGCCCGCTTCCGCGGCGATGGCCCGCATGGTCGTGCGGTCGTAGCCGTTCTCGGCGAACAGCCGCAACGCGGTCGCCACGATCAGTGACCTGGTTTCCTCACTCTTCGCCACCACTGCACGTTATCCGGTCAGGGCGCCGGGTGCGGAGCGGGCGCCGGGTAGCCGGGGTAGGGCGGCGGCACCGGCGCGGGCCGTTCGGCGGCGTGGTTGAGGTGCTTGCGCCGGATCCCGTTGAACACCAGCACGTTCCCGACGTGCATCACGCCGAGCACGAGCGCCACGGTGCCGACCTTCACCGACAGCATCTCGAAGACGTCGCGCGCGTCGAGGACGGTGTCGTCGCTGGTCAGGAACAGGGTCACGAAACCCAGGCTGACCAGGTAGAACCCGACGACGAGCAGCTGGTTCACCGATTGCGCCAGCGCTGGGTTGTCCGGGAAGACGTCTTCGAGGAACGTCTTGCCGTGCTTGCTCAGCGTGCGGGCGACCAGCACGGTCAACGGAACGGTGACGGCCAGGTAGAGGGCGTAGGCCACGACTACGGGTTGCATGGGGACCTCCTTTTTGAACGTGTTCAAGAAGAACCGTAGCCCAGATTTTGAACGCGTTCAAGAGACGCTGTTCACCTGAACCTCACCCCACCGGCCACGAGGGATGCGTAAGGTCGCCTCGAACTCTGGAGGTAAGACCGTGAAACGCATCGCCGCCGTGCTCACGTCGGGCGCCTTGCTGGCCGGCACGCTGCTGGCCGCCACACCGGCGGAAGCCGCCGTCGGGAAGAACGTCCGCTTCGCGACGTACAACGCTTCGCTCAACCGCGGAGCCGCCGGCCAGCTCGTGACCGATCTGTCGCAGCCGGGCAACGCGCAGGCGAACGAGGTCGCCGAAGTGATCCAGCGCAACCGGCCCGACGTGCTGCTGATCAACGAGTTCGACTACGTGCCCGGCAACCGCGCCGCGGACCTGTTCCGCGAGAACTACCTGAAGCGCGGCCAGAACGGCGCCGCCCCGATCGACTACCCGTACGCCTTCACCGCGCCCTCGAACACCGGCGTCGCGACCGGCTTCGACCTCGACCGCGACGGCAAGGTCGGCGGCGGCAGCGACGCGCACGGCTTCGGCCTCTTCGAGGGCCAGTACGGCATGCTCGTGCTGTCCAGGTACCCGATCGACACCGACGGCGTGCGGACGTTCCAGAAATTCCTCTGGAAGGACATGCCGGGCGCGCTGCTGCCGGACGACCCGGCCACCGCGGCGCCGAACGACTGGTACTCGCCGCAGGCGCTCGACGTACTGCGCCTGTCGTCGAAGTCCCATTGGGACGTTCCGATCCGGATCGGCCGCTCGACCGTGCACTTCCTGGCCGCGCACCCGACGCCGCCCACCTTCGACGGTCCCGAAGACCGCAACGGCACCCGCAACAACGACGAGATCCGCTTCTGGGCGGACTACGTGACCCCGGGCAAGGGCCGCTACATCCACGACGACCGCGGCCGCCGCGGCGGGCTGGGCGCGCACGAGAAGTTCGTCGTCGCCGGCGACCACAACTCCGACCCGCTCGACGGCGACAGCGTCCCGGGCGCCATCTCACGCCTGCTGAACGCGCCTCGCGTCATCGAGACCAGGCCGGGCAGCGAAGGCGGTGTACGGGCCGCTCAGGACCAGGCGGGCGCCAACATCGGCCAGAAGGGCGACCCGTACCACGACACCGGCGACTTCAACGACAAGGCGCCGGGGAACCTGCGGATCGACTACGTCCTGCCGTCGAAGGGCCTGATCCCCTGGCGTGCCGAGGTCTTCTGGCCGCTGCCCGAGTCACCGCTGGCCCGGCTCAACGACGCTTCGGACCACCACCTGGTGCGTGTCGACGTGTTCGTTCCTCGCTGGTAGGACTCAGCGGGAGCCGAGCAGCGCCGCGCCCGGGCCGGTCAAGGTGGCCAGCCCGGCGCTCCGGCCGCTCACGGACAGCAGCAGGTCGACGAGCGGGCCCCGGACCTCCTCGGGGCCCGTCCCACCGGCCCACCCGGCGTCGGTGGCGATCAGCCGGAGACCCTTGCAGCGTTTTTTCGCGCCCCAGAACGGGCTGACGAGCAGGTGCTCCAGCGCCGCGATGGCGGGCTCCTCCGGCATCGGCCGGGCGATACCGAGCGGGCGGGCGACGTCCTGGCCGTGAATGAGCACGTCGGCGAGCGGGTCGATCGGTTTGGCGCCGGGCGAACGGCGGGCCGAGCCGGCGTCCTCGCGGATCTGGGCGACGAGTTCGGCGGGGGAGAACCGCGCGCCGTAGGCGATGGCCTGGTCGGTGTTCATCCGATCCCAGTCGCCCTTGGCCTTCACGATGCCGACGAGGGTGTCCTTAAGCCGGTTCCTGGTGGTCTGCGCGAGATGGCCGGCCATCGCGCGGACCGTCCACTCCGTACACAGCGTCTTCGCCGACCAGTCCTGCTCGTCGAGGCTCTCCAGCAGATCCGCGAAGCTCCGCCGTTCGGTCTCGGTCCAGGCCAGGATCCCGCCGTCGTCCATCCCGCTCCTCCGCTCGGAGACACACTTCGCCGCCATGGAACCACAGGCCTCGCCGTTCGGGTTCTTCGAAAGAGCTGAACTAGCCTGAGGGTATGAAGATCGCGATTCTCGACGACTACCAGGACGTGGCGCTCGGTTTCGGGGACTGGGATTCCCTCGGCGCCGAGATCGAGGTGTTCACGAAGCCGTTCGCGGATCCCGCCGACGTGGTGGGCCGCCTGCGTGACTTCGACGTCGTGGTGGCGATGCGCGAACGAACCCGCTTCCCCGCCGAGGTCCTCGACCGGCTGCCCGCGCTCAAGCTGCTGGTGAGCACCGGCCACCGCAACGCCGCGATCGACGTGGCCGCCGCCCGGCGCAACGGCGTGGTCGTCTCGTCCACCGGGTACATCGCGGCCCCCGCGGCCGAGCACACCTGGGCGCTGATCCTCGCCGCCGCCCGGAACGTGCCGGTGGAGTCGCGGAACATGCGCGACGGTGGCTGGCAGACCACCGTCGGCACGATCCTGTCCGGCAAGACGCTCGGCCTGCTCGGGCTCGGCAGGCTCGGGGCGGGCGCGGCCAAGGTCGGCCAGGCGTTCGGGATGGAGACCATCGCGTGGAGCCCGAACCTGACCCAGGAGAAGGCCGACCCGCACGGGGTGACCGCGGTGTCGAAGGACGAACTGTTCGCCCGCGCGGACGTCCTGTCGATCCACCTCGTGCTCGGCGACCGCAGCCGCGGGCTGGTCGGCGCGTCCGAACTCGCCGCGATGAAGCCGACGGCGATGCTGGTCAACACCTCGCGCGGGCCGATCGTCGACGAAGCCGCGCTGGTGGACGCCCTGCGCCGCAAGGAGATCGCGGTCGCCGCGCTGGACGTCTATGACGTGGAGCCGTTGCCGTCGGAGCATCCGTTGCGGACGCTGGACAACGTCGTGCTCACCCCGCACATCGGCTACGTCACCCGTGAGGCCTACGAGATCTTCTATCGCGACGCGGTCGAGGACATCGCGGCCTTCCAGGCGGGTTCACCGATCCGCGTCATGGAGTGAGCCTGCGTGTGGCGAGCTGCACGAGCCACCACACGGCCGTGCCCGCCGCCAGGCTGAGCGCCAGCACGACCGGCGCCGGAAGATGCGGGAGGAGGGCGGGGAAGACCGTCCAATGCGTCAGATAGATGTAGAGCGAAGCGCTCGCGAGCAGCCCGAGCGCGCCGACCGCCACACCCGGCACCGGGACGCGGACCTGGAACAGCACCAGCACCAGCCCGCCCAGCACCACGGCCTCCCACAGCGGGTCGCCGACCATCCCGGGGACGAGCAGGAAACCGAACGCCAGCACGACGGCCCGCTGCGTGCCCGTGCGCGCCTTGTGGGCGAGCCAGCCGAGCGCGAAGAACCAGACCGTGCCGAGGGTCGTCCAGTGCAGTTCGGGGAACGACGGCGCCTCGCCGAGACTCACCCGGAGCAGGAGCCCGGCGCCGAGCGCGACCAGTGCCGTGGCGAACCCGTGATCCCGCTCGGCACGGCGCACGGCCGGGATCGCGAACACCAGTGACAGCGCCAAGAACGCGTGCACGAGGACTTCGACGAACCAGTACCCGTATGCGCCGGTGAGGGTGAAGTTGTTGATCAGCAGCACATTCGTCCACGACACGTCGTCGGTGACGGCGAGCCGGTAACCGAGCCAGGCGACCGCGGGCACGGCGATCGGCAGTGCGGCGCGGGCGATCCGCGTCGCGGTGCCGGGCAGCACGAACCGGGCGAAGTTCCAGCCAGCCACGATCAGCAGAAGATGTGCGCCGCCGTGGACGGTGAACAGCTCCATATGCGTGCCCACGATGAAGACGATCGCCAGTGCGCGCAGGAGGACGTTGGTCTCCAGCGTCGCCCACCGCGAGGGCGTCGCGCGCAGACGCTCGAGTTCCGAGACCGGCGTGTCCGGCCAGTCGTCGGGAAGCCGTCCGAGCACACGTTCCAGCGCGATCGACATCCTGACGTAGGAAAGGGAATCGCCGCCCAGCCCGACGAAGGTCGCGTCACCGGGGATGTCGCGGCGGCCGAAGACGGCGGCGAACGCCTGGCGTACGGATCCAGGCTCCGCGCTCGCCGGTTCCCCCGCCGCGGCGATGGCCCGGTAGTCGGGTTTTCCGTTGGGCAGCAACGGGAATTCGCGCATGCGGCGGACGACGACGCTCGACGGCGGCAGGCCGAACCGGGCGCGGACGAGGGCGGCCGCCCGCTCCGCGGACCGGTGGACGGCGACCACCACCCGGGTGTCGTCACCCGCGGCCACCGCCTCGATCCCGGCCTCGGCGAGGAGACGTTCCACCCGGTCGAGGTCGACTCGCAGCCCGAACGGCTTGACGAAGCGGCTCTTGCGGCCGGTCACCTCGTACAGCCCCGCCGGGTTCCGCCGCCCGAGGTCGCCGGTCGGGAGTTCGTGGACCGTCCGGCCCAAAGCAAGGTCCGCGGGGGTGTGCGCGTAGCCGAGCATCACGTTCGGACCGCGATAGATTAGCTCCCCGTCGTCGGCGAGACCGAACTCACCGCCCGGGACGGGCAGGCCGATCGCGGCGGGGTGTGTGCTCGCCAGCTCCGGCGGCAGATAGGCCATCCGGGCGGTGGCCTCGGTCTGGCCGTACATCACGAAGAACCGCCAGCCGCGCCGCTTCCCGAGTTCGGCGTACCCGGCCACCTTCGCGGGATCGAGCCGGCCACCCGCCTGCGTGACATAGCGGAGATCGGGCAGTTCGAGCCGATCGAACCCGGCCCGGTCGAGCAGGGCGAAGGTGTGCGGGACACCATGCAGGCTCGTCGCGCGCCGGTCCTTCACCAGCGTCCAGAACGCGGGATCGAGGACGGACCGCTCGGTCAGCAGCAGGCACGCGCCGCGCAGGAGGTTGCTGTTCACCACGGAAAGCCCGTAGCAGTAGGACAGCGGCAGCGCGGCGACGGCGCGGTCGTCGGCCCGGATGTCGAGGTACTCGGCGATGGCGGCGGCGTTGGCCCGCAGGCTTTCGGCCGACAGGCGCACCAGTTTGGGGGAGCCGGTGGATCCCGAGGTGGAGAGCAGCAGCGCCAGCTCGGGATGCAGTTCGTGCGCGGTGCCCGGCCGCCGCTCGATCAGGCCGCCGTCGATGACGACGTCCGGATCGTAGCTCTCCATCAGCGTGCCCGCCTGGCCGCGGGGGACCAGCAGCACGGGATGTCCGCCGCGGAGCGCCGCGAGGTAGGCCACCAGGGTGTCGACGTCGTTGGCGGCGGCCAGCAGCACCAGCCTGCGTACCGGGCCGAGCCGATCGGCCACAGTGGACACTCGCCGGTCCAGGTCCCGATAGGTCAGCGCCGAGCCGTCCGGGTCGATCAGCGCGGTCCGGTCGCCGTGGACCGCCAGATCGCCGAGGAAGCCGAGATCGGCCGCTCTGGTCATGCCGGCTCCCCGGCGAAGAACAAGGCAGGGCCGGACACCCGCACGCGGACCTCGTCGCCGGGGGAGATCCCGAGCGGTCCTTGGACACGTTGGCGCACCCGCTCGCCTCCGGCGAGCCGCAGCGAAACGGTGGCGTCGTGCCCGTGGAACCGGACATCGTCCACTGTGGCCGGCACGCCGTCGGCACCGGCGTGCAGTTGTTCCGGGCGCAGCAGAACGGTTCCGCCGCCGCTGCCCTGGACGGGAAGCCTGCCCAGCGGTGTGTCCACCGTCCCGTTTTCCGCGTGCCCGGGGAAAGTGACCGCCTCGCCGACGAAGAGCGCGACACCGAGATCGGCGGGCCGGGCGTAGATCTCTTGCGGTGTCCCGAGTTGGGCGACGACACCGTCGCGCAGCACGGCGACCAGATCGGCCATGCCGAGCGCCTCCTCCTGGTCGTGCGTCACGAGCAACGCCGTCGCGCCGAACGCGCGCAGCGCCGCGCGCACGTCCACCCGGAGTTCGTCGCGCAGACCGGCGTCGAGTGACGAGAAAGGCTCGTCCATCAGCACGACACCCGGCCTCGGCGCGAGCGCGCGGGCGAGCGCGACCCGGCGTTGCTGCCCGCCGGACAGTTCACCGGGTTTCCTCGCCTCGTAACCGGAAAGCCCGACCAGAGCGAGGAGTTCGCCGATCCGGCCGTCGCGCCGTCCGGCGCGGGACAAGCCGAAACCCACGTTGCCCGCGACGCTCAGATGCGGGAACAGGGCGCCCTCCTGCGGCACGATCCCGATGCCGCGCCGCTCCGGCGGCACGTGCGCGGCTCCGCCGGCGAGCAGCCTGCCGCCGAGGCGCACCTCGCCGTCGCGGACCGGATGGAACCCGGCGAGCACCCGCAGCAGGGTCGTCTTCCCGCAGCCGGACGGGCCGAGCACCGCCACGAGCCCGCCCTCGGGAACCCGCAGATCCAGCCCGCGCAGCACCGGTTCCGGTCCGTACCCGGCGATCAGGCCCTTCACGTCCAAGCCGCTCATCGCGTCACTCCTCGCAGGAACCGGTCGAGGACGACGGCCGGGACGGCCGCCACCACCAGCAGGACCGCCGCGTAGGGCGCGGCCGCGGCGTAGGCGCCGATCTCGGTCTTGGTCCACAGTTCGGTGGCCAGCGTGTCCACCCCGGTCGGCCGGAGCAGCAGGGTCGCGGGCAGTTCCTTGGCGCAGGTCAGGAAGACGAGCGCCGCGCCTGCCAAGATGCCCGGAGCCGCCAGCGGCACGGTGACTAGCAGACGGGTGGCCGAGCGGCCCCTCCCGAGCGACCGTGAGACGTCTTCCAGTACCGGTGGCGCGTGCGCGACGGCGGTCCGCACCGCGCTCACCGCCAGCGGGAGGAAGAGCACCGCGTAGGCGAAGGCCAGCATCGACGTCGTCTGATAGAGCTCCGGCAGCACGCGGATCCCGAAGAACACCAGCGCCAGTCCGACCGTGATACCCGGCAGCGCGTGCCCGGCGAAGCTCGCCAGCTCCATCCCGCGGACGAGCGGTCCCCGTTGCCGTGCCGCGAGGATCCCGACCGGCAGGGCGAACACGATGGTGAGGAGCGCGCCGGAGGCCGCCACCGCCACGGTGTTCCCGGCTGTCGAAAGCAGATCGCCGCCCGCGGCCGAACTGCCCGCGGCCAGCCATCGGACGAGGCTGGCCACCGGCACGCCGAGGGCGAGCAGGAGCACCGCCGCCGTCCCTGCCACCGCCGGGATCTTCGCCCCGCCCAGCGGAACGCGGACGGGCTCGCGATCCCCTCGGCCTCCGGTCTGGCCCCGCGCGCGCCGTTCGCCGACGGTCAGCAGGATCGCGAGGACGACCAGGACGCAGCCGAGGATGGCGGCGGGCGTCCGGTCGAAGGTGCCGCGATAGCTGGTGTAGATGCCGAGGGTGAACGCCTCGAACCGCATCAGCGACACCGCGCCGAAATCGCTCAGCACGTACAGCGCGACCAGCAGCCCGCCCGCGGTGGCCGCGGGCCGGATCTGGCGCAGGGTCACCGAGAAGAACGTCCGCGTGCTCGTGCGGCCCAGCGACCGCGCGACCTCTTCGACCGCCGGATCCGCGGTGCGCAGTGCCGCCGCGACGGGAAGCAGGACATACGGGTACGACACCAGCGTCAGCACCAGGAAGGCGCCCCAGAACCCGGTCAGCCCGGGGGCCAGCGCCAGCCAGGTGAACCCGGCGACGTACGACGGCACGGCCAGCGGCAGCACCAGGAGGATCCCGGCGGACCGGCGTCCCGGCAGGTCGCTGCGCACGACGAGCCACGCGGTGAGCACGCCGAGGACCAGGCAGGCCGCGGTGACCGCGGCCGCCAGCGCGACACTGCGCGCGGCGAGGTCGAAGGTGCGGGACCGCCACAGGACCCGCCACACCTCGTCCGCCCCGCGGTCGAACGAGCGGACCGCGAGGTAGCCGAGCGGCGTCACCGCCGCGGCCGCGACCAGGACACCGAGCGTCGTCAGTGCGGGGGCGGCCCGGAAGACGCCTTTCAGGACAGGCCCGTTTCCTGAAGCAGCGCGACGGTCTGCTGAAGCGACGACAGCTTGGAGAGATCGATGTCGGGACCGTGCAACTCGGTGAGCGGAGGCAACCGGTGCTTCGACGCCTTCACCGCCGGGACGGCCGGGTACTCCGCGGTGACGTCGGCGAAGTGCCGTTGCGCCTCCTCGGAAAGCAGGAACCGGACGGCCTTCAGCGCGGCTTCCTGGCGGTCTGTCCCTTCCACGACACCGGCCCCGGCGACGTTCACCAGGCCGAGAGGGTCACCGCCGTGGACGTAGTGCAGCTTCGCCCGCACCGCGCCGGCGCCCGCCTCGGCGACCTTGGCGTACCAGTAGTAGTGGTTGATCAACCCGGCGGGAAGCTGGCCGTCGTTGACGGCGTTGAGGATCGCGACGTTGTTGTCGAACCGCTTCGGGTCGTTCGCGGCGAACTTGCGCAGCCAGTCGCGGGCGAAGTCCTCGCCCTTGAGGACCCGGACCGACGTCACGAACGCCTGCCAGGAGCCGTTGGTCGGGGCGAACCCCAGCCTGCCCTTCCACTTCGGGTCGACGATGTCGTCGAGGCTCTTCGGCAGGTCGGCTTCGGCGACCGCGCGCGGGTCGTAGGCCACGACCCGCACCCGGGCCGAGGTGGCGACCCAGCGGCCGTCGTCGGCGCGATACCCGGCGGGCACCAGGCCCAGGACGTCGCCGGGGAGAGTGGCGAGCCTGCCCTGGCCCGCGACCGCGCCGAGCGCGCCCGCGTCCTGGGCGAAGAAGACGTCCGCCTGGGTCCGCTCACCCTCTTCGAGCAGCTGCGCGGCCATCTCGCCGCTGCCGCCGTAGCGCACTTCGACGGGGGTCCCGGTGGCCTGCTTCAGCCGGTCGAGGAGCCCGCCGACGAGCTCCTTGTTGCGTCCGGAGTAGATCACCAGCGCGTCGGATTCCTCCGCGCTGTCGCAGGCTGCGACGGAAGTCGCCAGCAACGCCGCGACGAACAGGACGACGGCTACCCGGACCACAGCCACGGGGTCCTCCTTCGATCAGCCCCCACGGTTGTGTCGCGGCTAAGGTAAAGCTCACCTAATGGACTGACAAGGCATTGTGGCCATTGCGTGATGCAACCTCGGTCACGTCACCCGCTCGGGTGGTGGCCGGGTTTCAGGTTGGTTATTTGCCCAGCCAGGCCGCACTCACGCGAGTCACGTCTTTGCTCACGCCGCGCCTGTGTGCCCAGTCCGTGAAGGCCGCCTTGAGGGACTCAGAGTCCCTCAAGGAGGCCTTCACGGACTTTGGACCGGATGGGTACAGAGGACACGGTTGGCTCTGACCGAATCGCCACCCTTCCTTGCGCCAGGAGCAAGGAAGGGGGCCTTCACGCGCTGCCGTTATGACTGTTGTGGTTGCTGGTGAAGCACCCTTGGTTCCAACCCGAAACGCCACTCACGACCCACCGGGCCATCCGGTCACCCGTCGCGTTCACCCAGCTCGGCCAGCACGGCGTCGGTGTACGGCGGCCAGACCTCGGCCGCCCACGGGCCGAAGGCGCGGTCGGTGAGCGCGACGCAGGCCGCGCCGGCGTCGGGATCGACCCAGAGGAAGGTGCCCGACTGCCCGAAGTGGCCGAAGGTCCGCGGCGAGCTCGCCGCGCCGGTCCAATGTGGACTCTTGTGGTCGCGGATCTCGAAGCCGAGGCCCCAGTCGTTCGGCTTCTGGTGGCCGAAGCCGGGCAGGACACCGGAAAGCCCGGGGAAAACCACGGAAGTCGCCTCGCGCACCGTCTCAGCCGCGATGAGCTTCGGAGCCTGCAGTTCGGCGGCGAACGCGACCAGGTCGTCCACAGTGGACTCCGCGCCCGAAGCGGGGGAGCCGGTCAGCTTGGTCGACTTCATGCCCAGCGGCTGGAAAAGCGCTTCCGCCTGATAGTCGGCGAAGGGGATGCCGGAATGCTCGGTGAGCGCGTCGGCGAGCTGTTCGAAGCCGGCGTTGGAGTACAGGCGCCGGTTGCCGGGCGCGGCCATCGGCTTGTGCTCGTTGAAGGCCAGGCCCGAGGTGTGCGCGAGCAGATGCCGGATCGTGGAGCCCTCCGGCCCGGCGGGGGTGTCGAGTTCGACGACGCCCTCTTCGATGGCGATCAGCGTAGCGTAGGCCGTGAGGGGTTTGGTCACCGACGCCAGCCGGTACACCTTCGTCGGGTCGCCGTGCGTGCCCAGCACGTCACCGGCGGCGGTCACCACGGCCGTGGCGGCGTTGTCCACCGGCCACTGTTCGATCCTGCGCACGCTTTCCATGCCCAACACCCTACGAAGCCCGGGCCGGTCGGGGCGGCCCGGGCTTCGCAGAGGTCGGGGGCGGAGCTGGAGATCTACCACTCAAGCGACCGTACGCGTGGACCCGCCCCGGCCGAAGGCCCCGCTATCGCGGTGGCAGGGCGCCTCGTCCACATCCGTGACGTGGATGATCAGGTGGCGCCCTGCCGACGTCGATCGCGGTCGCGGGTTCACCACGGACGGCAGGGATCGGGATCAGGCGTCGAGGTCGGTCGCCACCAGCTCGGCGATGGCGTCGACGGCCGCCTCGGCCCCCTCACCCTCGGCACTGATGATGACCTCGTCGCCGTAACCGGCGGCGAGCGTCATCAGGTTCAGCACGCTGCCGGCCGCGACCGGGTCACCGCCCGCCTTGGCGATGTGCACCGCGACGGGCTGCGCCGCGGCCGCCTTGGCGACCGTCGCCGCGGGCCTGGCGTGCAGGCCCACCTTGCTGGCCACGGTGACGCGTTTCTCCGGCATGTTCTTTCCCTTTCGTGCCTTTGGTTCTGCTGAGCTGAAACTACTTGACGGGCTTCGCCGCGGTGGCTTCGAGATCCGCCTCGATGGCGTCGTCCTCGCGGCCAGGGGTCCGCAGGTTCCACTTCTTGATCACGAAACGGAAGATCACGTAGTAGACGACCGCGTAGGCGAGACCGATCGGGATGAGCAGCCAGACGTTGCCGCTCGCCGCCGGGAGACCGCTGTTGAGCGCGAAGTCGATCGCACCGGCCGAGAAACCGAAGCCGAGGTGGATGTCGAGCGCGTTCACCAGTGCCAGCGACGTACCGGTCAGCACCGCGTGGATCAGGTACAGCGGCCACGCGACGAACATGAACGAGAACTCGATCGGTTCGGTGATACCGGTCAGGAACGAGGTCAGCGCACCGGCGATCATCACACCGCCGACGATCTTCTTCTGGCTGGGCTTGGCGCTCTGCCAGATCGCCAGCGCCGCGGCGGGGATGGCGAACATGAAGATCGGGAAGAAGCCGGTCATGAAGGTGCCGCGGGTCGGGTCGCCCTCGAAGAACATGGTGAGGTCGCCACCGTCGAAGATGAACCACACCGGCACGTTCAGCAGCTGGTGCAGACCGACCGGGATCAGCAGGCGGTTGAGCACACCGTAGATACCGCCACCGACCACCGGGGCGCCGGTGACCGCTTCGCCCGCGGCCTGGATGCCGTCGTTGACCCAGTGGAAGACCAGGCCCAGCGGCACCGCGAGGACCATCAGGGTCACGGCGGTGATGATCGGCACGAACCGGCGGCCACCGAAGAAGGCCAGGTACGGCGGCAGCTTGATGCGATAGAACTTCTGCCACAGCAGCGCGGTGACCAGGCCGACGATCACACCGGCCAGCACACTGTAGGGCCACTTCATCGGGTTGAGCATCAGGCCCGCGGGCTTCTCGGGGTTCCAGCCCGGCAGCTCGGAGAACGGCGCGAAGACCTGGAGGACGCTGGTGAACACGAAGAAGCCGACCACGGCGGCCAGCCCGGTCGCGCCGTCGCTCTTCCGGGCGAAGCCGACGGCGATACCCACCGCGAACAGGAGCGGCAGCCAGCTGAACAGCGAGTTGCCGGCCGCGCCGAGAACCTCGGCCACTTTGTTCCAGCCGAGCCCTTTCTCGCCGAGCAGGTCGGGTTGACCGAACCTGTTGAGGAGCGCGGCGGCGGGCAGGGCGGCGATGGGGAGCATGAGGCTACGGCCGAAGCGCTGAAGCCCGGCCAGTCCCTTGCCTTTGCCCTTCGCCCCCTCCGCGGTGGTGGAGCTCATCGGGTACCTCCGTAGTGAGGATGTTGACCGGAATCCGGGGTGTTCCGGTCCAGCTGCATGGTGACCTGGTAGTGATCGCCCCGGTACCAGGAAGTCATGTCTTCGATCGGCTCCCCGTTGACGCTGGAGACCCGGCGGAAGACGAGAAGCGGACTGCCGGCGCGCATGCCGAGCAGGCGTGCCGTTTCGCGGTCCGCGGATTCGGCCCAGACCGTCTGCCACGCGTGATCCGGGCGCAGGTCGTACGACTGGGCGAGTTGGACGTACAACGATCGGGTGAGATCGAGGTCGAGCAGGCCGGGCATCCGGCCCGCGTGATACCAGCCGCGTTCGACCGCCAGCGGCACCCCGTCGGCCCGGCGGAGCCGGACCAGATGGTGCGCCGGGGTCCCGGCGGTCAGGCCGAGGGCGTGCGCCGAGGGGGCGGGCGGGACCTCGGTGGCGGTCTTGACGACCTCCGTGGTCGGCGTCATCCCGCGACGGCGCATGTCCTCGGTGAAGGACATCAGGTAGAGCTGCAGTTCCATCCGCCTCGCGGCGGTGAACGTCCCCTTGCCGCGCACCCGCGACAAGAGCCCTTCTTCGACCAGCTTGCCGATCGCCGAGCGGACCGTGAGCCTCGACACCTGGTAGGTCTCGGCGAGGTCACGTTCCGAGGGGATCGGCGAGCCGGGGGGTAGCTCACGCTCCACCGTGCGGCGCAGAATCTCCCGCAGCTGGGCGTGCTTGGGCGTCGGTCCGTTGATCACACGGTCGGACGGCGGCAGCTGCGCCGAAGCGCTCATGACGTTCACCGTCCTTTCGGGCCGGTCTGTTCGGGCAACTCGTACTCGCATCTGGTCCGGAAGATTGGTACGTTCCGGTCTAGACCAATGATCCGATGGGGCAGGATGCTCCGTCGCACGAGCGGGTGTCAACCACCGTTACGCGTTCGTGGCCAGGGATCGCGTGCGAGTCGGCGAACGGCGTAGTAGAGCTGGTTCGCATGTGGGAAACCGACAGGGAACAGGGAGACCGCGATGGCGGATGACAGGGCGGAAAAGATCCTCGCGGGGCTCGGCGGCGCCGAGAACGTCATCGAGGTGGAGGGATGCATCACCCGGCTGCGGTGTGAGCTCGAAGACATGGATCTGCTCGACGAGGCGGCGCTGAAGGCCGCCGGGGCGATGGGCGTGGTCCGCATGGGCGCCGGTGTCCAGGTCATCGTGGGCCCCGAGGCCGACAACATCGCCAGCGAGATCGAGGATCTGCTGTGAGTCTCGAGATCCTCAGCCCGGTGAGCGGCAAGACGACCGCTATGACCGAAGTGCCCGATCCGGTCTTCGCGCAGGCGATGGTCGGCCCCGGCATCGCGGTCCTGCCCTCGGGCGGGCGCCAGGACGCGGTCGCCCCGGTGGACGGGACGGTCGTCACGCTGCACCCGCACGCTTTCGTGGTGGCCACCGAGGACGGCCGCGGCGTGCTGGTCCACCTGGGGATCGACACGGTGAAGCAGAAGGGCGAGGGATTCACCCTCCACGTCGTCAAGGGTGAGGCCGTCCGCGCCGGGCAGCCGGTCGTCGGCTGGGACCCCGACGCGGTCAAGGCCGCCGGCTACTCGCCGATCGTGCCCGTGGTGGCGCTCGACGCGAAGGCGGAGGTCCTTTCCGGACTGCTCACCGGCGGCGACGTCGAGGCGGGCGACCCGATTTTCACCTGGGACAGCTGAAAGTTCGCCAGAAAGGTCCCTTTAGGACGGTATTCGCGTCCTAAAGGGACCTTTCTCGTGTTTCTAGGCGGTGACGACCTGGCCGTTGGTGACCTTGACCGCGATCGAGGGCAGCGGCTGGTCAGCCGGTCCCTTTTTGACCGCGCCGGTCGCGGCGTCGAAGATCGAGTTGTGGCAGGGACATTTCAGCTCCGCGCCCTCGGGGACGACCGCGCATCCCTGATGGGTGCAGATCGCGCTGAACGCGGCGGCCGTGCCTTCGGCGGTCCTGGTGACGATGACGTCCTTGCCGTCGGCGGTCTTGGCGGCCTTCGCCTGGCCGACCTGGATGTCGGAGAGCGCGGTCAGGGTCTCGCCCGGCGCCGCGGCGGGCGGTGCGGCGGTCGAACCGGACGGCGCGCTGTCGCTTCCGCAGGCGGTGAGGGCCACGGCCCCGGCGGCGGCACCGGCGACGGCGGCGCCGGTGGTCAGGACCTTGCGGCGGGAGTGGAGTTCGGCAGTCATGCCCATACACACGGCCCGAGCACCCATCCGGTTCAATTTCGGCGGCCATCGGGTGCCGGATTGAACCGCGAGGCCGTCTTTTCCGTGTTCAAAGGCATAGGAACCGAACACGCGGGAAAGAGATACGGACATGATCCGGTGGTTGTCACGGGCGGTGGTGGCGGCGGGCCTCCTCGGCTCGGCATGGGTGCATTACGTCGTATGGCAGGACTGGGCCTCGGAAACGGACGTGGTCGGCCCGCTCTTCCTGGTGAACGTCGTGGCGGGCGTGATCATCGCGATCGCCGTCCTGGTCTGGCACCACTGGCTTCCCGCGCTCGCGGCGACCGGCTTCGGCCTGGCCACGCTGGGCGCGTACGTGCTCTCGCTGACCACGGGGTTCTTCGGCGTCTCTGAGCGCTTCACGACCCAGGCCGAGCTGTGGGGCCTGATCACCGAGGTGGCTTGCGTGGTCTTCGCCCTTCCGCTGCTCTTCAACCGCGAAGGCACGGATCGGTGAAGGAATTCGCGGAGGACCGGCTGATGCGGGCTCTGCACGACGAGCACGCGGCGGCGCTCTGGTCCTACGCACTGCACCTCACCAGCGGCGACCGGGTCCGCGCGGAGGACGTCGTCCAGGAGACGCTGCTGCGGGCCTGGCGCAACGCCAAGGTGCTCGACCAGACCGAGGGCTCGGCGCGCGGCTGGCTGTTCACCGTGGCGAGACGGATCGCCATCGACGACTGGCGGGCCTCCGAGGCGCATCCGGAGGTGGTGACCGGTCAACCGCCCGAAACGGCGGTCACGGACGGCACGGAACGGGCGGTCCAGGGCTGGCTGGTCGCCGAAGCGCTCGGTGAGCTCTCGCCGAGGCACCGGGACGTCCTGGTCCTGTGCTACTTCCAGGGCTACTCCGTCGCCGACGCCGCGAAGCGGCTGGGTGTGGCCGAAGGGACGATCAAGTCGCGGACGCACTACGCGTTGCGCGCGTTGCGGCTGATATTGGAGGAAAGAGGGGTGACTCAATGACCGACCCCTTCGCCACCTACGACGCGGCCTACGTGCTCGGTGCGTTGTCCCCGGAAGACCGGTCCGCCTACGAGAAACACCTTCGCGTCTGTGACCGCTGCGCGGCCTCCGTGCGCGACCTGGCCGGGATCCCGGGGCTGCTCGCCCAGGCGGGTGCTCCCGCCCTGCTGGAGGACGAACCGGCGCCCTCGCCGGATCTGCTGCCGACGGTGCTCAAACGGGTCCGCCGGGGAAGGCGGATCCAACGGGCCATCACCACCACCGCGGCCGGGATGGCCGTGGCCGCGGGCGTCGCGCTCGTGGTCGTCCTGACCGGGCCGACGGCGGCGGCAGGCGACCCGATGATCCCGCTCGGCGACTACCCGGTGACCGCCGAAATCGCCATGTCCGCCACGGACACCGGCACGAAGGTCGACATGACGTGCAGCTACGGCGGCACCCGCACGGGGGACTACATCCTGGTCGCCGTCGGCGCCGACGGCGGCACCAGCGAGCTCGCCTCCTGGCGTGCGATGCCCAAGGACACCGCGCACATCGTGGTCGGCACCGCGATGCGCACCGGGGACATCAAGGCACTCGAGATCCGCACGCCGTCGGGTCTCCCGCTGCTGCGGATGAACCCCTGATCCCGGTGGCATGACAGGTCTTCGGTGCCGGGGGCGGGGTGGATTGGGTCCAGTTGGTCGTGAGTGGCGTTTCGGGTTCTAACCCGAAACGCCACTCACGACCAACCCGGCAGCCCCCGCGCCGCGCGCCCGTGCGTGAACGGTCCGTTCACGACTTCCGCACCCCCGCCCCACCTGCCGAAAGTGCGTGAAAGTCCCTGTCACAAAAAGAAAATCTTGCCGTCCGCGCAGCATCGGACGCACTCTTGATCTCGTGTTCACGCCGATCGCCTTCGCGGTGGCGGGCGCCGGGTCGGCGCTCGTCACGCGCCCCTGCCTGCGCCGGGCCGGAGCGCCGATCACGGCATGGGCCGCCGCCCTCACCGCGGTGGCGCTCGTCGCGGTCTGCCTCAGGTACCAGTCGGGAGCCTGGCCGTCGTGGTGGCTCGCGGTCCCGGCCGTGCTGACCGTCTTCGCGGTCCCGCTCGCGCTCGCCGACCTCAAGTACCGCCGTCTGCCCGACATCCTCACCCTGCCCGCGTACCCGGCGCTCGCCGTCGCGCTGGGGATCGCCGCGCACGGGGGAGGAGCCGCCATCACGTGGCGGGCGGTGCTGGGCGCGCTGGTCTTCGGCGGGGCGCACGCGCTCGTGCACGCGGTGTCGCCGCGCTCGCTCGGCGCCGGGGACGTGAAGCTCGCCGGCAGCCTCGGCGCGGTCCTCGCGGCGACGGGCTGGCCGTCCATCGTGCTCGGCGCCGTCGCAGCGGCGTTACTGAGCGTGGCGCTCGCGGTGGGCGGACCCCGGCATCCCACGGTGCCGCACGGCCCCGGTCTCCTGGTCGCGGCGTGGGCGCTCGCCGTCTTCGCCGGACCCGGTCCTGGATAGTCCGGCCTGTACCGGGACTTCGGAGGAGGTTGTGACAGGATCTGTCAGGTGTTGCGCTGGATAACCGCAGGGGAATCGCACGGACCCGCCCTCGCCGCCATCCTGGAAGGGATGCCCGCCGGGGTCGAGGTCACCACCGCCGAAGTGGGCGAGCAGCTCGCGCGCCGGAGGCTCGGCTTCGGCCGCAGTCCCCGGATGGGCTTCGAGACCGACCACATCGAGTTCACCGGCGGTGTCCGGCACGGGCTCACCCAGGGTGGACCCGTCGCGGTCCAGATCGAGAACGCCGAGTGGCCCAAGTGGGAGAAGGTCATGTCGGCCGATCCCGTGCCCGCCGAGGAGCTCGAAGGCCTCGCGCGCAACGAGCCGCTGACGCGTCCCCGGCCCGGCCACGCCGACCTGCCCGGTATGCAGAAGTACGGCTTCCCCGAGGCCCGTCCGGTGCTGGAGCGCGCGAGCGCCCGTGAGACGGCGTCCCGCACGGCGCTCGGCACGGTGGCCCGCGCGTACCTCAAGCAGCTGCTCGGGGTCGAGATCCTCAGCCACGTGGTGTCCATCGGCGGCGCCTCGGCGCCCGAGGGGCCGCTGCCGGTGCCGTCGGACCTTCCGGCCATCGACGAGAGCCCGGTCCGCGCCTTCGGCCAGGAGGGGACCGACGCGATGGTCGCCGAGGTCGACGCCGTGCGGAAGGCGGGTGACACCGTCGGCGGCGTGATCGAGGTGATCGCCTACGGCCTGCCGCCGGGCCTCGGCTCGCACGTCCACTGGGACCGCAGGCTCGACGCCCGCCTCGCCGGCGCGCTCATGGGCGTCCAGGCGATGAAGGGCGTCGAGGTCGGCGACGGCTTCACCACGGCCAAGCGGTGGGGGAGCCAGGCCCACGACGAGATCGACCGCGGCACCGGTCCGGTCGGCGTGACCCGCCGGTCCAACCGCGCGGGCGGGCTCGAAGGCGGCATCACCAACGGCGAGCCGCTGCGGGTGCGCGTGGCCATGAAGCCGATCTCGACCGTCCCCAAAGCACTGTCCACTGTGGACGTCACCACCGGGGAACCCGCGGTGGCCATCCACCAGCGTTCCGACGTCTGCGCGGTACCCCGCGCCGGGGTCGTGCTGGAGTCGGTGGTCGCACTCGTGCTCGCGGACGCCGCGCTGGAGAAGTTCGGCGGCGACTCGCTGGTCGAGGGCAAGCGCAACGTCGAGGCCTACCTGAAGGCGCTCGAGGAGCGCTGGTGACTCCTCGCGCGGTGATCATCGGGCCGCCGGGGTCGGGCAAGAGCACGGTCGGCCCGGCGCTCGCCACCCGACTCGGTCTCGCCTTCCGCGACAGCGACGACGACATCGTCGCGAGCGCGGGCAAGCCCATCACCGACATCTTCGCCGAGGAGGGCGAGCCCGCCTTCCGCGCGCTGGAGGAGGAGATGGTCGCGAAGGCGCTCGCCGAGCACGAAGGTGTCCTTTCCCTGGGCGGGGGAGCGCCGATCACGCCGGGCACCCGGGAACGGCTGGCCGGGCACACCGTGATCTTCCTAAACGTGGGGATGGCCGCGGGCGTCCAGCGCGCCGGGCTCTCGACCGCGCGTCCGCTGCTGGCCGGGGTGAACCCGCGCGCCACCTACAAGGCGCTCCTCGACGCGCGCCTGCCGGTGTACCGCGAGGTGGCCACGTTCGAGATCGAGACCGACCAGCTGACCGCCGACGAGGTCGTCGAGGCCGCCGTCATCGGGCTGACCGAGATCAGCAAGGAACGAGCATGAAGCGCACCACCGCCGGAGTCCTGCTCGCCGTCGTGGCCTTGACCCTGACCGCGTGCGGTGAGGAAAAGCAACCTCCCGGCGCGGACGTGATCCAGACGAGCGCGGCCACCAGCGCCGCGCCCGAGGCCGATGTCGCGGCCGACGTCAAGGTCACCAAATGCGACAGCAACAGCTACACCCCGAAGATCACCATCGAGGTCACCAACAGCACGGGTGAGGACGCGCGGTACGCCGTCACCATCGCGATCAAGGACGCCGAGGGCAAGGCCGCCGGTGAAGCGCTGTTCGCGAAGAACCGGATGACGCCCGGCCAGAAGGTGACCGAAGAGATCCCGGGGGACACCCCGGTCAAGGGCAAGATCACCTGCGAGGTCGCGAGGGCCAAGCGGCTTCCGCCGAAGTGAGGGGAACGATGACCGAGCCGGTCCGCATCACCGTCAACACCGCCAAGCCGTACGACGTCGTCATCGGCCGCGGCCTGCTGGGCGAGCTCACCGAGCAGCTCGCCGACGCCTCCAAGGTCGCGCTGATCCACCCGCCGACGCTGACGACCACCGCCGAGGCCATCCGCGACGAGCTGGCCGAGGCCGGGATCGACGCGCACCGGGTCGAGATCCCCGACGCCGAGGACGGCAAGGCGCTCACCGTCGCCAGCTTCTGCTGGGAGGTCCTCGGCCGCATCGGCCTCGACCGCCAGGGCGTGGTCGTCGGGCTCGGCGGCGGCGCCGTGACCGACCTCGCCGGATTCGTCGCCGCCACCTGGATGCGCGGCGTCCGCCTGGTCAACGTGCCCACCACGCTGCTGGGCATGGTCGACGCGTCCCTCGGCGGGAAGACCGGCATCAACACCGAGGCCGGCAAGAACCTGGTCGGCGTCTTCCACGAGCCGAGCGCGGTCCTCGTCGACCTCGCGACGCTGGAAACGCTGCCCCCCAACGAACTCGTCGCCGGAATGGCCGAGGTGGTCAAGGCGGGCTTCATCGCCGACCCGCGGATCGTCGAGCTCGTCGAGCAGGATCCCGCCGCGGCGCTGGACACCACCGGCGAGGTCCTCGGCGAGCTGGTCCGCCGCTCGATCCAGGTCAAGGCCGACGTCGTCGCCGCGGATCTGCGCGAGTCGGATCTGCGCGAGATCCTCAACTACGGCCACACACTCGCCCACGCCATCGAACGCCGCGAGCGGTACCGGTGGCGTCACGGCGCGGCGGTCAGCGTCGGCCTGGTGTTCGCCGCCGAACTCGCGCGGCTGGCCGGCCGTCTCGACGACGCCACTGCGGAGCGGCACGCGAAGGTGCTCAAGCTGCTGGGCCTGCCGACCACCTACGACCCCGACGCGCTCCCGCAGCTGCTGGAGACGATGAAGGGCGACAAGAAGACCCGGTCGGGCGTGCTGCGCTTCGTCGTCCTCGACGGGCTCGCTAAACCCGGCAGGCTGGAAGGCCCGGACCCGTCGCTGCTCGCCGCCGCGTACTCGGTGGTGGCCGGTGAAGCCCCCAAGCCCGGCGGGAGCGTGCTGCTGTGAAGGTGTTCGTCCTCAACGGTCCCAACCTCGGCAGGCTCGGCCTGCGCGAACCCGGGATCTACGGTTCGGCCACGCACGCGGATCTGGCCTCCACCTGCGTCGAGACCGGCAAGGAGCTGGGGATCGAGGTCGAGGTCCGGCAGACCGACCACGAGGGCGAGATGGTCGGCTGGCTGCACGAAGCCGCCGACGCCGGCTGGCCGGTGGTGCTCAACGCCGCCGCCTGGACGCACTACTCGATCGCCGTCCGCGACGCCGCCGCCCAGCTCAAGGCGCCGCTGATCGAACTGCACATCTCCAACGTGCACAAACGTGAGCAATTCCGGCACCACAGCGTGCTGTCGGACATCGCCACCGCCGTGATCGCCGGGCTCGGGGTCGACGGATACCCGCTGGCACTGCGGTGGATGGCCGCGAACGCGGCATGAACAACCCTCCCGAGCTCAAGACGGAGAGGCTGCGGCTGCGAGCGCTGACCGAAGCCGACGCCGACGCGATCATCGGGCTCTTCGCCGACCCGGCTATGAGCTCGCATTTCGCGGTGCCGCTCACCGAGCCGGACCGTATTCGCGAAATGGTCGGCCGCAGGCTGTCCTACGACGGCCCGGCGGGCATGGGGCACTGGGTGATCGAACGCGACGGCGAGGTGATCGGGCTCGCGCATCTGCGGCCGTCGCAAGAGCTTCCCGGCGACGTTCCGGAGCTCGGGTACTACCTGGCGCGGGCGCACGGCGGGCAGGGGCTGGCGACCGAGGCCGCCAAGGCCCTGCTGGAGCACGGACTCGTCGGGCTCGGCCTGTCGTCGGTGTGGGCGCTGGTCGGCGAGTCCAATGTGGCCAGTCAGAACCTGGTGCGGCGCTTGGGTTTCCTTGACGTCGGCGGTGGCGACCACTACGGCAGCGGGCCGCATCGCGTCTTCGTCGCGTTGCCCTCGGATCACGGCCGCGCGCACCACATCGAGCTGTGGGTGCCCGATCTCGGCCGCGCGGAGGAGAGCTGGGGCTGGCTGCTGGGCGAACTCGGCTGGCGGGAGTTCCAGCGCTGGCCCGCCGGGGTCAGCTGGAAGCACGGCGCGACCTATCTCGTCGTCGAGCGTTCGCCCGCGCTCAGCGGCGAAGAGCACGACCGCACCGCGCCGGGCCTGAACCATCTCGCCCTGCATGTCGAGTCACGCGATCGGGTGGACGAACTGGCTTCGAAGGCCGTCGAACACGGCTGGTCGCCCCTGTTCGCGGACCGCTATCCGAATGCGGGCGGTGACCATCACTACGCCGCCTACCTCGAAAACGCCGACGGCTTCGAAGTGGAATTGGTCGCCCTCCCGGGTACTGACGTCACCCGGCCGGGTTAAGCCTCGCTACACTCGGCCATCATGCGCCTTTTTCGTGGGGGTCGGCGACCCGCCCGTGCCGTGGTGGCCGTCGTCGCGGCGGGCGCGGTCCTCGCGGCGTGCAGCGACGGGAATGTGCAGTCCCAGGCCGACGGCAAGGGCGGCGGGATCGGCGGAGCCCAGCAGGCGCCCCAGGAAAAGCCGCGGCCGATGGACGTCGAACTCGCGACGAGCGATCCCCGGGCCGGCGGCGGCGTGATCGCCGCGGGCGATCAGGACGCGGTCTACAACTACAGCCCGACCGTGATGCGGGACGGCGGCAAGCTCAAGATGTGGTGGTGCAGCCAGTACGGCAGCGCCCAGCCGCCCGGTGACGACGTCCTCTACGCGCAGTCGCCCTCGCTCGACGGTCCCTTCACCGGCCCGTCCGGCGGCGGACCGGCGGCGGTGTTCTCCGGCGCGCCCGGCGGTTTCGACGGGATGCACACCTGCGACCCGTCGGTGATCAAGGTCGGCTCGACCTACTACATGTATTACACCGGCGCGGCGGGCGATCACGCCCTCGGCAACTCGATCGGCCTCGCGACCAGCCCCGACGGGCTCAACTGGACCCGCGCGGCGGGCGGGCAGCCGATCATCGGACCGGCGCACGACGTCCACCGCGCCAACGTCTACGGCGCGGGCCAGCCCTCGGCGGTGTACCTCGACGGCTGGTTCTACGTGCTCTTCACCGACACCACGGCCAAGGCCGCCGGGTGGAACGGCGCCGGGCAGTTCCTGCTCCGCGCGAGGGACGCGGCGTTCACCCGGGGCGTGGAGACGCTGGGGGAGCAGGGCTTCGTCGCCAAGCCCACGACGATCTCGCCGCGCACCCGCTCGCTGGTCGACGGGTTCAGCACCGACCTCATGTGGGTCGGTGCGCTCGACGCCTTCGTGATCGCGCACGAGACCGACGCCGGCACCACGCTCACCTTCTGGACCAGGGACTTCACCGCGCAGCCGTACCGGCCGTCGCTCATCCCCGGCGCCTGGAAGGAAGGCCCCGGCCTGGTCCGGCGGCCCGACGGGCACGCGCCGCTCTCGTCGGGCGACGTCTGCGATCGGGTGCCCTTCGACGTCGTCCGCGCCACGGTCGTCGGCGGCGCGGGGGCGCCGACCGACCTCAAGCATTTCGGCCTGGACGTCCGCGGTTCGCGGGCGTGCGACGGCGACGCCCGGATCCGGACCTCGTTCGAAGGCGTCGCGATGCCGTCGCCGCAGCGGACCATCGACCTGGTGGCCGACGGCAAACTGGTGCGGGTCGACCGGCGCTCGGTGGCGGCGGCGCTCGCCGGCGAGGTGCTGGACCAGCGGCTCAAGGTCGTCGACAAGTTCCCGCAGGCCGCGCGGCTGAGCGCCGGGGCGAAGACGGTGCACGCGCCGGGGCGCGGATTCGGCGTGGTGCTCGACGGCAAGCTGTACGCGGTGCCGGACGCGGGGACGGCGGCGCTGAACGACTCGACCGTCGAAGAGATCAGTGATCAGGCCTGGGACGGCTTCCCGGCCGGTTTCCCGCTCGCCGGCTGATCCTCGTCGTCGCCGGCCTTGGTGATGCGGCCGCCGACGAACAGGCCGATCCCGGCCGGGATGAGCACCAGCAGGGCCGAGAAGGCGGCGCCGCCGGTGAGCGCGCCGCCGAGCTCCGACGCGCCGGTCTGGTCGACGAACACCGCGCGGCCGATCACGTACAGCACGCCCGAGACCGGGCCGGCGATCAGCGCCGCGATGAACCAGTTCTTGCCGCGTTCGGGTTTGCCCTGCCAGGCGTCCACGGCGCCCCAACCCGCCGCCGCGCCGACCAGGACGGCGAGGGCGAGGGAGGTGACGAGGGTCTTGTCGGTGGGGTTGAAGACCTCGTACTTGGCCAGCACGGTGACGGCCGCGCCGTGCAGCAGCGCCATCACGAGTCCACGAGTCAGCCACGGTGCCATTGGTGAAGCTTAACTCGCCAGTAGCGACCGGTACCCCCACGTGCCGGTAGCGGTCGGCCGTCCAGTCCGTGAAGGCCTCCTTGCCTACCCTGAAGGTAGTGAAGGAGGCCTTCACGGAATCGGGACCGCCACATTCGCCCCAGGTACACCAGTAGCCACGATGAATGCGCGTGAAGGGCCCCTTCCCTGGGCTCAGCCGCGTGAAGGGGGCCTTCACGGACGACCGCGCGCCACAGTGAACGCAAGCAGCAGGCGAAACGCGTGCCGCGGGCGGCCCACCCCCTAAACTCCATGACGTGCGTGAATACTTCTCTCGCCGCCGCGCGGCGCTGCGTTCCCTGCTGGCCGACTCCGGGGTGGACGCGCTGCTGGTCACGGACCTGCTCAACATCAGGTACCTGACCGGCTTCACCGGGTCCAACGCCGCTCTCCTCGTCCACGGGAGCGGCGACGACAAGACGATCTTCTGCACCGACGGCCGCTACCAGGTCCAGTCGGCGACGGAGGTGCCCGACCTCGAACGGGTGCTGGACCGCGCGAGCGCGGCGAAGCTGGCCGATCTGGCGGCCGAGAAGAAGCTCGGCAAGACCGGCTTCGAGAGCCAGCACGTGAGCGTCGAGCAGCACGAGGACCTCAAAGTCCGCTTCGACCGCGTCGAGCTGGTCCGGACGCCGGGGCTCGTCGAGCAGCTGCGGCTGGTGAAGGACGAGCAGGAGATCGAGGCGCTGCGCCAGGCGTGCGCGGCGGCCGACCGGGCGCTGGAGGACCTGGTGTCCGCCGGCGGGCTCCGGCCGGGCCGTACCGAGCTCGACGTCGCCCGCGACCTGGAGAACCGCATGCTCGGCCACGGGTCGACCGGGCCGTCGTTCGACACCATCGTCGCGGCGGGCGCCAACTCCGCGATCCCGCACCACCGGCCGACCTCGGCGCCGCTCGAGACCGGCGGGTTCGTCAAGATCGACTTCGGCGCCACGGTCGACGGCTACCACTCCGACATGACCCGCACGTTCGTCATCGGCAAGCCCGCGGCGTGGCAGGAGGAGATCTACGAGCTGGTCCAGCGCGCGCAGGCGGCGGGCTGCGACGCCGTCCTCCCCGGTGCCGAAGTGTCCGAAGTGGACAAAGCGGCCCGTGGCGTGATCGTCGACGCGGGGCGCGGCGAGGAGTTCGGCCACGGCCTCGGCCACGGCGTCGGACTGCAGGTGCACGAGGCGCCCAGCCTGGCCACCACCGGCGTCGGTACACTGTCCGCCGGTATGGCCGTCACCGTCGAGCCTGGTGTGTATCTGCCCGGACGCGGAGGCGTGCGCATCGAGGACACGCTGGTCGTGCGGGAAGGTACGCCCGAACTCCTCACGCTGAGCACCAAGGAACTCGTGGTCGTCTGACGACGGCCCGGAAGATCGACACAGGAGACTGCACACTCGTGGCCACCACCAACGACCTGAAGAACGGGCTCGTCCTCAACCTCGACGGCCAGCTCTGGACCGTCACCGCGTTCCAGCACGTCAAGCCGGGCAAGGGCGGCGCGTTCGTCCGCACCACGCTCAAGCACGTGCTGACCGGCAAGGTCGTCGACAAGACCTTCAACGCGGGGACGAAGGTCGACACGGCCACCGTCGACCGCCGCAACATGACCTACCTGTACAAGGAGGGTCAGGACTTCGTGTTCATGGACGCGGAGACCTACGACCAGATCACCGTGCTGAACGAGACCGTCGGCGACAACGCGAACTACCTCCTCGAGAACACCGAGGTCCAGGTCGCGGTGCACGAGGGTGTCCCGCTGTACATCGAGCTGCCGACCTCGGTCGAGCTGATCGTCCAGCACACCGACCCCGGCCTGCAGGGTGACCGCTCCACCGGTGGCACCAAGCCGGCCACCCTGGAGACCGGCGCCGAGATCCAGGTGCCGCTGTTCCTCACCACCGGCGAGAAGATCAAGGTCGACACCCGCGACGGCCGCTACCTGGGCCGCGTTTCCAGCTGATGGCCGACTCAGCCAAATCGGGCAAGTCGCCGAACCGCGGCGGGCCGATCAGCCGTCGTCAGGCCCGCAAGCGCGCGGTCGAGATGATGTACGAGGCCGCCCAGCGCGGTGCCGACGCGGTGACGCTGCTGGCGGACCGGGTCGGTTCGGTCGAGGTGGACCCGATCGCGGACTACACGATCTCGCTGGTCGAGGGCGTCACCGGCCGCAAGACCCAGATCGACGAGCTGCTCGCGGAGCACGCTCAGGGCTGGACGCTGGACCGGATGCCGCCAGTGGACCTGGCGGTGCTGCGGGTCGGCGTCTACGAGCTGCTCTGGGCCGAGGACGTGCCGGACCCGGTGGCCATCGACGAGGCCGTCGGGCTGGCGAAGGAGCTGTCGACCGACGACTCGCCGCGCTTCGTGAACGGCGTGCTCGGCCGGATCGGCACGATCGCCGACAGGCTGCGCGCGGTCCTCTAGAAGACGTACGACAACGGGCCGTGTCCTCTGCCGAGGGCACGGCCCGTTCTCGTGCTCGGTGGTGCCGGTTGGCGTTTCCGGTCCCCCCGGACCGAAAACGTCGCCATCTCTAGTCCTCTTTGGACGGTCGAGCCTCGGGCGGCAGCACACCCCAGTCGATCAGCTGCTCGGTGAGCTCGCCGGGGGTCATGTCGTAGATGATCGCCAGCGAACGCAGGTCCTCGGTGCGGATGGAGAGCACCTTGCCGTTGTAGTCGCCGCGCTGGCTCTGGATGGTGGCGGCGTAGCGGGCGAGCGGCCCGACCTTCTCCGCCGGGAGCTGCTGGAGACGCTCCAGGTTGATGACGATCTTCGTGGCGGGCTCGGCGCCCGACGGCACCCGGCCCTCCGGCAGGAGCTCGACCACCGGGACGCCGTAGAAATCGGCGAGCTCGGCGAGCTTCTGCACGGTGACGGCGCGGTCCCCGCGCTCGTACGAACCGACGACGACGGCCTTCCAGCGGCCTCCGGACTTCTGCTCGACCCCGTGCAGGGACAGGCCCTGCTGCTGGCGGATCCCGCGGAGCTTGGCCCCGAGCGCCTTGGCGTAATCGCCCATCTGGTGGTTCTCCGTTTCCTCACCCCCAACCGGTCGGGGTGACCGGTCCAGGGGACTCCTAGAGTCGAATACTCAGAGTAATGGTTACGCATAGTTGTCACCAGGTCAAGCGGGTGCTTTCGAGAGGCCTTCGTCACCTGGGGCGCGCCACTCGTAAGAATGAGCCATCGCTCCTGCTAGTGTCGGGGGGATTTCCTCGCTACGCAGGAAGTCGACGTCCTTTAAGGACCCGTCCAGAGAGGCGGGGAAGGAGGTCCGCCTTGTCGTCACGCCCGCGTGGCGCGGCGGAACCGGCGGGAGAGCGTGAGCTGCTCTCGTCCGGCGATGTCGCGCGCACGATCGCCCGAATGGCCCACCAGGTCATCGAGAAGACCGCTCTCGGTGCCGGTGGCTCGACTCCGCCCGTGTTGCTGGGCATCCCCACCAGGGGAACGCCGCTCGCCTTGCGGCTCGCGGACAAGATCGCCGAGTTCTCCGGCATCCGTCCGCCCACCGGCGCGCTGGACATCACGCTCTACCGCGATGATCTCCGCCGCCGTCCGCCCCGCGCGCTCGAGCATTCGCAGCTGCCGCCGACCGGTATCGACGACGCGGTGGTGATCCTGGTCGACGACGTGCTGTTCTCCGGCCGCACCATCCGCGCCGCCCTCGACGCCCTGCGCGACCACGGCCGCCCGCGCGCGGTCCAGCTCGCCGTGCTGGTCGACCGCGGTCACCGCGAACTGCCGATCCGCGCCGACTACGTGGGCAAGAACGTGCCCACCTCGCGCGCCGAGGGGATCGAGGTCCTGCTGTCCGAAGTGGACGGACGGGACACGGTTCTGCTTCGCGCGCAACCAGAAGGAGATCGATCGTGAAGCACCTGCTCGCCACCGACGGGCTCGACCCGGCGCTCGCGACAGCCGTGCTGGACACCGCCGAAGAGCTCAAGCACACCTTGCTGGGCCGCGAGGTCCGCAAACTGCCGACCTTGCGCGGCCGCACCGTCATCACGCTGTTCTACGAGAACTCCACCCGCACCCGTGTCTCGTTCGAGATCGCGGGGAAGTGGATGAGCGCCGACGTGATCAACGTCTCCGCGTCCAGTTCCTCGGTCAACAAGGGCGAATCGCTGCGGGACACCGCGCTGACGCTCGCCGCGGCCGGCGCCGACTGCGTGATCATCCGGCATCCCGCTTCCGGTGCGGCGCAGCGGCTTTCGGGCTGGCTCGCCGAAGCGGGGACGGCGGTCGTCAACGCCGGGGATGGCACCCACGAGCATCCGACGCAGGCGCTGCTCGACGCGGCGACACTGCGGGAGCGCCTCGGCTCGTTCGAAGGCCGCCGCATCGGGATCGTCGGCGACGTCCTGCACAGCCGGGTCGCGCGGTCGAACATCCACCTGCTGTCGGCGCTGGGCGCGGAGGTGGTGCTCGTCGCGCCGCCGACGCTGCTGCCCGCCGGTGTGGAGAGCCTGCCGGTCACCGTTTCGCACGAACTCGACGCCGAACTGCCCGCGCTCGACGCGGTCATGATGCTGCGGGTCCAGGCCGAGCGCATGCACGGGGGCTTCTTCCCGAGCGCGCGCGAGTACTCGATCGCCTACGGCCTCAACGAACGGCGGATGAAGCTCCTGCCCGAGCACGCCGTCGTCCTGCACCCCGGCCCGATGCTGCGCGGGATGGAGATCGCCTCGGCGGTCGCCGACTCCCCGGCCTCGGCCATCACCGAACAGGTCCGCAACGGCGTCCACGTGCGCATGGCGGTCCTCTACCACTTGCTCGCCAGTGAAGGAGCCGCTGCATGACCACCGTCCTGATCAAGGGCGCCCGACCCTACGGCGAGGGCGACCCGGTCGACGTGCTCGTCGAGGACGGGGTCATCACCGACATCGGTTCCCTCGACGCGCCCGAAGACGCTGAAGTGATCGAAGCGGGCGGCCAGGTGCTGCTCCCCGGTTTCGTCGACCTGCACACCCACCTGCGCGAACCCGGTCGCGAGGACACCGAGACGATCGCCACCGGTTCGGCCGCGGCCGCGCTCGGCGGCTACACCGCGGTGTTCGCCATGGCCAACACCGATCCGGTGGCCGACAACGCGGTGATCGTCGACCACGTGTGGCGCCGCGGCCAGGAGGCCGGGCTGGTCGACGTGCACCCGGTCGGCGCGGTCACCGTGGGCCTCAAGGGCGAGAAGCTCGCCGAACTGGGCACCATGGCGAAATCCGAAGCCCGGGTGAAGGTCTTCTCCGACGACGGCCTCTGCGTCGCGGACCCGCTGCTCATGCGCCGCGCGCTGGAGTACTCGACGGCGCTGGGCGTGGTCATCGCGCAGCACGCCGAGGAGCCGCGGCTGACCGTCGGCGCGCAGGCGCACGAAGGTGAGCAGGCCGCCCGCCTGGGCTACACCGGCTGGCCCGCCTCGGCGGAGGAGTCGATCGTCGCCCGCGACTGCCTGCTCGCCGAGCACGCGAACGCGCGGCTGCACGTCTGCCACGTTTCGACCTCGGGCACCGCGGACATCCTGAAGTGGGCCAAGGACCGCGGCACGAAGGTCTCGGCCGAGGTCACCCCGCACCATCTGCTGCTGACCGACGAGCGGCTCGCCACCTACGACCCGGTCAACAAGGTCAACCCGCCGCTGCGCACGGAATCCGACGCCGAGAAGCTGCGCGCCGCGCTGGCCGAGGGCGTCATCGACTGCGTCGCCACCGATCACGCGCCGCACGCGGTCCAGGACAAGGACTGCGAGTGGAGTCACGCCCGCCCGGGCATGCTCGGCCTGCAGACCGCGCTGTCGATCGTGGTCGAGACCATGGTCCGCACCGGCCTGCTGGACTGGCGGGGCGTCGCGCGCGTGATGAGCGAGCGGCCGGCCGAGATCGGCAACCTGACCGACCACGGCCGCCCGATCGAGGTCGGCGAGCCCGCCAACCTGACGCTGGTGGACCCGGACACCGAATGGACCGTACGAGGGGCCGAGTTCGCGAGTATCGCGGCCAACACCCCGTACGAAGGAATGCGGCTCCCCGGCGTGGTGACGGCGACGTTGCTGCGCGGGCGGATCACCGCGCGGGAAGGGAAGATCGCGCAATGAGTGACCGGATCCTGCTGACCCTGGCGGTCTTCGCCTTCTTCCTCTTCTGCGTGTTCCTGATGTGGCGCGGCTGGCGGCGGAAGTCCCGGGCGCAGAGCGTCCAGGTCCCGCCGTTCGCCGAGATCCCCGCCGAGCCCGGCGAGGCATCGCTCGAATCGACCGGCCTCTATGTCAGCACGACCACCGCCGGGCACTGGCAGGACCGCGTCGTCACCCGCGGCGCCGGTCTGCGCACCGGCGCGGTGTGGCGGCTGCACGAAGACGGCATCGCCATCGAACGCGGCGGCGCCCCGGACTTCTGGATCCCGCGCGCCTCGGTCATCGGCGTCCGCAAGGACAAGGGGATGGCCGGGAAGGTGATGGGCATCGACGCGCTGCTCGTCATCACCTGGCTGGCCGGCGACGTCGAGCTGGACACCGGATTCCGCGGCGACGACGTCGACGACTATCCACAGTGGATCGAAGCTTTGCAAGACACCCGCAACGACATCAAGGGAGGTGCCTGATGAGCACCGCGAACAACACCAGGACCCCCGCCGCACTGGTCCTCGAAGACGGCAGGGTGTTCCGCGGCTCCGCGTACGGCGCCCGCGGCCGCAGCCTGGGTGAGGCGGTGTTCTGCACCGGCATGACCGGCTACCAGGAGACGCTGACCGACCCCTCCTACCACCGGCAGATCGTGGTCCAGACCGCGCCGCAGATCGGCAACACCGGCTGGAACGACGAGGACGACGAGTCCTCGCGCATCTGGGTCTCGGGCTACGTCGTCCGCGACCCCGCGCGCACCCCGTCCAACTGGCGCTCCAAGCGCACGCTGGACGAGGAACTGGAGCGCCAGGGCGTCGTCGGGATCTCCGAGGTGGACACCCGCACGCTGACCCGGCACCTGCGCGAGCAGGGCGCCATGCGGTCCGGCGTCTTCTCGGGCGACGCGCTGGGCTCCGACGAGGAGATGCTCGCGCAGGTGCAGGCGAGCCCGCAGATGAAGGGCGCCGACCTCGCCGGTGAGGTCAGCACGAAGCAGGCGTACGTCGTCGAGGCGCAGGGCGAGCGGAAGTTCCGCGTGGCCGCGCTGGACCTGGGCATCAAGTCCAACACCCCGCGTCTGATGGCCGCGCGCGGCATCGAGGTGCACGTGCTGCCCTCTTCGTCCACTGTGGACGATTTGCTCGCGGTCGAGGCGGACGGCGTGTTCCTGTCCAACGGTCCCGGCGACCCGGCGACCACCGCGCACGCCACCGAGCTGACGAAATCGGTGCTGCAGCGGGAGATCCCGCTGTTCGGCATCTGCTTCGGCAACCAGATCCTCGGCCGCGCGCTGGGGCTGGGCACCTACAAGATGCGCTACGGCCACCGCGGCATCAACATCCCGGTGATCGACGTGGCCACCAAACGGGTCGCGATCACCGCGCAGAACCACGGGTTCGCCCTCGAAGGCGAGCCGGGTCAGCGGTTCGAGACGCCGTTCGGCGCCGCGCAGATCTCGCACTACTGCCCGAACGACGACACCGTCGAAGGTGTCCGCGCGTTCGACGTCCCCGCGTTCTCGGTGCAGTACCACCCCGAGGCCGCCGCCGGCCCGCACGACGCGGCGCCCCTGTTCGATGAGTTCGTCAGCTTGATGGAGAAGAAGGCCAAGTAATGCCGAAGAGGACAGACATCCAGCACGTCCTGGTCATCGGCTCCGGGCCGATCGTGATCGGCCAGGCGGCCGAGTTCGACTATTCCGGCACCCAGGCCTGCCGCGTGCTGCGCCAGGAGGGGCTGCGCGTCTCGCTGGTCAACTCGAACCCGGCGACCATCATGACCGACCCCGAGTTCGCCGACTCCACCTACATCGAGCCGGTCACCCCGGAGTTCGTCGAGAAGGTCATCGCCGAGGAGCGCCCCGACGCGATCCTCGCGACCCTCGGCGGGCAGACGGCGCTGAACTGCGCCGTCGCCCTGCACGAGCGCGGCGTGCTGGAGAAGTACGGCGTCGAGCTGATCGGCGCCGACGTCGAGGCCATCCAGCGCGGCGAGGACCGGCAGAAGTTCAAGGACATCGTCCGCACGATCGGCGGCGAGGTCCCGCGTTCGCGGGTCTGCCACGACATGGACGAGGTCCGCGCGACCGTCGCCGAGGTCGGCCTCCCGGTGGTCATCCGGCCGTCGTTCACCATGGGCGGGCTCGGCTCGGGCATGGCGCACACCGACGAGGAACTGGAGCGCCTCGCCTCCACCGGCCTCACCGAGTCGCCGGTCACCGAGGTGCTCATCGAGGAGAGCGTCCTCGGCTGGAAGGAGTTCGAACTCGAGCTCATGCGCGACCGGCACGACAACGTGGTGGTCGTCTGCTCGATCGAGAACTTCGACGCGATGGGCGTGCACACCGGCGATTCGGTCACCGTCGCGCCGGCGATGACCCTGACCGACCGCGAGTACCAGCACATGCGCGACGTCGGCATCGCGGTGCTGCGCGAGGTCGGCGTCGACACCGGCGGCTGCAACATCCAGTTCGCGATCAACCCCGAGGACGGCCGCATGGTCGTCATCGAGATGAACCCGCGTGTGTCCCGCTCCAGCGCGCTGGCGTCGAAGGCGACCGGGTTCCCGATCGCCAAGATCGCCGCGAAGCTCGCCATCGGCTACACCCTCGACGAGATCCGCAACGACATCACGGGCGAGACCCCGGCGGCCTTCGAGCCGACGCTGGACTACGTCGTGGTGAAGGTGCCGCGGTTCGCCTTCGAGAAGTTCCCGGGCGCGGACCCGACGCTCACCACGACGATGAAGAGCGTCGGCGAGGCGATGTCGTTCGGCCGCAGCTTCCCCGAGGCGCTCGGCAAGGCGCTGCGGTCCATCGACACCAAGGCCACCGGCTTCTGGACCCGCCCCGACCCCGAAGGCGCGTCGCTGGAGTCCGCCCTGGAGGCGCTGCGCACCCCGCACGACGGGCGGATCTACGAGGTCGAGCGGGCGCTGCGGTTCGGCGCCACCGTCGAGCAGGTGCACGAGGCCTCCGGGATCGACCCGTGGTTCATCGACCAGATCGCCCTCATCGGCGAGGTCGGCGCCGAGGTCCGCGACGCCCAGGTGCTCGACGAGCCGCTGCTGCGCCGCGCCAAGCGGATCGGCCTCTCCGACCGCCAGATCGCCTCGCTGCGGCCGGAACTGGCGGGCGAGGACGGCGTCCGCGCGCTGCGCCGCCGTCTCGGCGTGCGGCCGGTGTACAAGACCGTCGACACCTGCGCGGCCGAGTTCGCGGCCAAGACGCCGTACCACTACTCGGCCTACGAGACCGACCCCGCGGCGCAGTCGGAGATCACCCCGCAGACCGAGAAGCCGAAGGTGCTGATCCTCGGCTCCGGGCCGAACCGCATCGGGCAGGGCATCGAGTTCGACTACTCGTGCGTGCACGCCGCGATCGCCTTGCGCGAGGCCGGTTTCGAGGCCGTCATGGTCAACTGCAACCCCGAGACCGTCTCCACCGACTACGACACCTCGGACCGGCTCTACTTCGAGCCGCTGTCGTTCGAGGACGTCCTCGAAGTGGTCAACGCCGAGCAGGAGTCGGGCACCGTCGCCGGGGTCATCGTGCAGCTGGGCGGCCAGACGCCGCTCTCGCTCGCGAAGCGCCTCGCCGACGCCGGTGTGCCGGTGATCGGCACCTCCCCGGACGCGATCCACCTCGCCGAGGACCGCGGCGCGTTCGGCGAGGTCCTCACCGACGCCGGGCTGCCCGCGCCGAAGTACGGCACGGCGACCTCGTTCGAGGGCGCGAAGCGGATCGCCGACCAGATCGGCTACCCGGTCCTCGTGCGGCCGTCCTACGTGCTCGGCGGACGCGGCATGGAGATCGTCTACGACGAGGAATCCCTCGCCGGCTACATCCACCGCGCCACCGAGGTCACCCCGGAACACCCGGTGCTGGTGGACCGGTTCCTCGACGACGCCATCGAGATCGACGTCGACGCGCTGTTCGACGGCGACGAGCTCTTCCTCGGCGGCGTCATGGAGCACATCGAGGAGGCCGGGATCCACTCCGGCGACTCCTCGTGCGCGCTGCCGCCGATCACGCTGGGCCGGACCGACATCGAGACGGTGCGCCGCTCGACCGAGGCCATCGCGCGCGGCGTCGGCGTCCGCGGGCTCCTGAACGTCCAGTACGCGCTCAAGGACGACGTCCTGTACGTCCTGGAGGCCAACCCGCGCGCTTCGCGGACGGTGCCGTTCGTGTCCAAGGCGACCGCGGTGCCGCTGGCGAAGGCCGCCGCGCTGATCATGACGGGCTCGTCGATCAAGGATCTGCGCGAGTCCGGCGTCCTCCCGGCCGAGGGTGACGGCGGCCACATGCCCGCCGATTCGCCGGTCGCGGTCAAGGAGGCGGTCCTGCCGTTCCACCGCTTCCGCACCCCCGAGGGCCACGGCGTCGACTCGCTGCTCGGCCCGGAGATGAAGTCCACCGGCGAGGTCATGGGCGTGGACGTCTCCTTCGGCAAGGCGTTCGCCAAGTCGCAGGCCGGTGCCTACGGTTCGCTGCCGACGTCGGGCAAGGTGTTCGTCTCCGTCGCCAACCGCGACAAGCGTTCGCTGGTGTTCCCGGTGAAGCGCCTGGCGGATCTCGGGTTCGAGATCCTCGCCACCTCGGGTACCGCGGAAGTGTTGCGGCGCAACGGGATCGCCTGCACCGTCGTGCGCAAGCACTACGAAGGTTCCGCCGAAGGCGAACAGAACGTCGTGGATGTAATCCTCAGCGGCGAAGTGCAGATGGTGATCAACACCCCTTACGGCAACAGCGGTCCGCGGATCGACGGCTACGAGATCCGCACCGCCGCGGTGTCGCGCGACATTCCCTGCATCACCACGGTGCAGGGCGCGGCGGCGGCCGTGCACGGGATCGAGGCCGTCATCAAGGGCGACATCGGCGTGCGGTCGCTGCAGAGCCTGCAGGCGGCGCTGAAGGCCAAGGCATGAGCGAGCGGTTCGGGGCGAGGCTGGCGCGGGCGGTCGCGGAGAAGGGACCGCTCTGCGCCGGCATCGACCCCCATCCCGGGCTGCTCCAGGCGTGGGGTCTCCCGGCGGACGCGGGCGGACTGGAGAAGTTCGCCCTCACGGCCGCTGAGACGCTCGCGCCCGAGGTCGCGGTGATCAAGCCCCAGTCGGCCTTTTTCGAGGCCTACGGGCCTCCTGGGGTCGCCGTTCTGGCCAAGACGATGAAGGTGTGCCGGGAGGCGGGCGCGCTCGTCCTGCTGGACGTCAAACGCGGCGACATCGGTTCGACGATGGCGGCGTACACGGCGGCGTTCCTGCCCGCCGGGGCGGAACTCGAAGCGGACGCCATCACGGTGTCGCCGTACCTCGGGTTCGGTTCGCTCGCCCCAGCGATCGACGTCGCGCAGACGCAGGGCAAGGGTCTGATCGTCCTCGCGCGTACTTCGAACCCGGAGGCGCAGGGACTGCAGAACGCCTTTCTGCCCAACGGAAAGACCGTCGCGCAGGACATCGTCGACACGGCGGCCGCGTACAACGCCGGCGTCGGGCCGCTGGGGGACATCGGTGTCGTCGTCGGCGCCACCATCGCGCCGGGAGAGCTCGATCTGAGCCAGCTGAACGGTCCGATCCTGGCGCCCGGTTTCGGGGCCCAGGGAGCCACCGTGGCCGATCTCCGGGGCCTTTTCGGCCCAGGACTCCCGGGTGTGCTCCCGGCGTCCTCTCGTGACGTCCTCAAGCACGGGCCGGACCCGAAGGCGTTGCGTGCGGCCGTTCGGCGGACCCGGGATTCCCTCGGGCCCCTGGAAAAAGGCCAATAGCAGGCCCGGGAATCCGTCATGACCAGCCACCCCCGCATTGTGGGCCGAGGTAACGGGTGGGTACCGTCGCCACACCCACCCAGATTTGAGAACTACCGGAGGAAAACGTGGCACTTCCCCAGCTGACAGAGGAACAGCGCGCTGCGGCGCTGGAGAAGGCCGCCGCCGCCCGCCGCATCCGTGCTGAGCTGAAGGAGCGGCTGAAGCGGGGCGGTACCACTCTGGTCGACGTGTTGAAGCAGGCCGAGGAGAACGAAGTCCTCGGCAAGATGAAGGTCTCGGCTCTGCTCGAGGCTCTTCCGGGCGTCGGCAAGGTCCGTGCCCAGCAGACCATGGAACGACTGGAGATCGCACCCAGCCGTCGTCTTCGCGGCCTCGGCGACCGGCAGCGCAAGGCGCTGCTGGCCGAATTCAGCGGCGAGTGAGCGGCATCGGTCAGGACCACCCGGTGAACCCGGGCGCTGACCGCGGCGGTGAGCCGGTGGCGGGAGTCGAATCCCGGCACCGGCTCACGGTCGTCTCAGGGCCTTCGGGGGTCGGGAAGTCGAGCGTGGCCAAGGAGCTGCGCAAGCTGGATCCGGAGATCTATTTCAGCGTCTCGGTGACCACCAGGAAGCCGAGGCCGGGTGAGGTGGACGGCGAGCACTACCACTTCATCGACCGGGCCGAGTTCGACCGCATGGTCGCCGAGGGCGCACTGCTCGAACACGCCGAGTTCGCGGGCAACTGCTACGGCACCCCGCGCGGGCCCGTGGAGCGGGTGCTGGCCGAGGGCCGCAACGCGATCCTGGAGATCGAACTCCAGGGCGCGCGGCAGGTCCGCAAGGCGATGCCGGAGGCCCGGCTGGTGATGCTGATGCCGCCGTCGTGGGACGAACTGGTCGGCAGGCTGACCGGCCGCGGCACCGAGAACGAAGCCGCCGTGAAGGCCAGGCTGGCCGAGGCCGAACGCGAACTCGCCGCCGCCGGGGAGTTCGACGAGCGCGTCGTCAACGCCGACGTGCGAGAGGCCGCTGAGCAGTTGCTAAACTTGATAACCGGCGACAACTAGACCCGAAGATTCGGAGCACCACGAGTGACGACTCAGGCCACGCTGCACGAAGAGCTCGAAGGCATCACCAACCCGCCCATCGACGACCTCCTCGAGAAGGTCAGCTCGAAGTACGCGCTGGTGATCTACTCGGCCAAGCGCGCTCGCCAGATCAACGACTACTACGCCCAGCTGGGCGAGGGTCTCCTGGAGTACGTCGGCCCGCTGGTCGAGCCGGGCCCGCGCGAGAAGCCGCTGTCCATCGCCCTGCGCGAGATCCACGGCGGTCTGCTCGAGCACACCGAGGGTGAATAAGCCTCGCGTAGTACTGGGCGTGGGTGGCGGGATCGCCGCCTACAAGGCCTGTGAGGTCCTGCGCGGACTGACCGAATCCGGTCACGACGTCCGCGTGGTCCCCACCGAAGCCGCGCTGAACTTCGTCGGCGCGGCCACCTTCGAGGCACTGTCCGGGAACCCGGTGCACACCGGCGTGTTCACCGAAGTGCCCGAGGTCCAGCACGTCCGCGTCGGTAAGGAAGCCGACCTGGTGATCGTCGTGCCCGCCACGGCGAACCTGCTCGCCAAGGCCGCGCACGGCATCGCGGACGACCTGCTGACGAACACCCTGCTCACCGCCCGGTGCCCGGTCGCCTTCTTCCCGGCGATGCACACCGAGATGTGGGAGCACCCGGCCACCCGCGACAACGTGGCGCTGCTGCGTTCGCGCGGCCTGGTCGTCGCCGAACCCGCCGCCGGCAGGCTGACCGGCAAGGACACCGGCAAGGGACGGCTCGCCGACCCGGCCGAGATCGTCGACCTCGCCCGGCTCCTGCTCGCCGTGCCGAAGGCCCTCCCGCGTGACCTCGAAGGCGTGCGCGTGGCCATTTCGGCGGGCGGCACCCGTGAGCCGCTGGACCCGGTCCGGTACCTGGGCAACCGCTCGTCGGGCAAGCAGGGGTACGCGCTGGCCCGCGTCGCCGCCCAGCGCGGCGCCGAGGTCACGCTGGTCACCGCGCACACCGTGGCGCTGCCGGAGCCCGCGGGCGCGAAGGTCGTCCACGTGTCGACCGCCGAGGAGATGCGCCAGGCCATGCACGCCGAGGCCGCCTCCGCCGACGTCCTCGTGATGGCCGCCGCCGTCGCCGACTTCCGGCCATCGAACCGGGCCGACCACAAGATCAAGAAGTCCGACGACGCGCCGGATCCCGTCGTCGAGCTCGCCCGCAACGCGGACATCCTGGCCGAGCTGGTGCGGAATCGCGCCCAGGGGCAGGTGGTCGTCGGTTTCGCCGCCGAAACAGGGGACGATAAGGGTGGCGTCCTCGACCACGCCCGGGTCAAACTCAAGCGCAAGGGCGCGGATCTGCTGGTGGTGAACGCCGTCGGTGAAGGGAAGGCCTTCGGGACCGAGGACAACTCGGGCTGGCTGCTCGGGGCCGACGGCACCGAGATCCCGATCCCGCTCGGCGCCAAGGCAGAACTCGCGTCCACATTGTGGGATGCTGTTGTGACCTTGATGAAGCGTTGAGAGCCCCCAAAGCGATAGTCAGTAGGCTTGAGTTCGAGCTGAGGGGTGCCTAACTTTCTAGGCATCAGACGTCTAGGTGAGGGAGTGACGGGCACCGTGACCGCGTCCACGAGCAGACTGTTCACATCGGAATCGGTGACTGAGGGTCATCCCGACAAAATTTGCGATGCCATCAGCGACTCGATCCTCGACGGTCTGCTGGCCAAGGACCCTCGCAGCCGCGTGGCGGTCGAAACCCTCATCACCACCGGCCAGGTGCACGTCGCCGGCGAGGTGACCACCGAGGCCTACGCGGACATCCCGACCATCGTCCGCGACGTGATCCTGAAGATCGGCTACGACTCGTCGGCCAAGGGCTTCGACGGCAACTCGTGCGGCGTCAACGTCGCGATCGGTTCCCAGTCGCCGGACATCGCGCAGGGTGTCGACACCGCGTACGAGTCCCGCGTGGAATCCGACGAGGACGAGATCAACCGCCAGGGCGCGGGTGACCAGGGCCTGATGTTCGGCTACGCCTGCTCGGACACCCCCGAGCTGATGCCGCTGCCGATCGCGCTGGCGCACCGGCTCTCGCAGCGGCTGACCCGGGTCCGCAAGGACGGCGTGCTGCCGTACCTACGCCCGGACGGCAAGACCCAGGTCACCATCGAGTACGCCGGCGACCAGCCGGTGCGGCTCGACACGGTGGTCGTGTCCACCCAGCACGCGGACGGCATCGACCTGGAGCAGATGCTCGGCGTCGACGTCCGCGAGCACGTGGTCGCCCCGGAGATCGCCGAGCTCGGGCTCGACACCTCCGACGTGCGGCTGCTGGTCAACCCGACCGGCCGCTTCGTCATCGGCGGCCCGATGGGCGACGCGGGCCTGACCGGCCGCAAGATCATCGTCGACACCTACGGCGGCATGGCCCGCCACGGTGGCGGCGCGTTCTCGGGCAAGGACCCCTCCAAGGTGGACCGCTCGGCCGCGTACGCGATGCGCTGGGTGGCGAAGAACGTCGTCGCCGCCGGGCTCGCGGCCCGCGCCGAGGTCCAGGTCGCGTACGCGATCGGCAAGGCGGCCCCGGTGGGCCTCTTCGTCGAGACCTTCGGCACCGAGACGGTCGACCCGACGAAGATCCAGGCCGCCATCACGGAGGTCTTCGACCTGCGTCCGGCCGCGATCATCCGCGACCTCGACCTGCTTCGCCCGATCTACGCGCCGACGGCCGCGTACGGCCACTTCGGCCGTCCCGAGCTGTCTCTCCCGTGGGAGAGCACGGCGCGGGCTGCGGACCTGAAGTCGGCCGCGGGCGCCTGATCCCGTTCCTTTCCGTGAAGGCCTCCTTGCCTACCTTGAGGGTAGGGAAGGAGGCCTTCACGGCGTCTTCGGGTCGGAGCCCCGGTTGCGCGTGTGTCGTCCATCCAGTCACGCGTGTCGTCCGCCGGATCACACGTGTCGTCCCTTCAACCACGCGAGACCGTTGTGACTGCTGATGCACCTGGGGCGAACGGGGCATTGCGTGGTCCGTGAAGGCCTCCTTGAGGGACTCTGGGTCCCTCAAGGAGGCCTTCATTGCACGCGGTGGCGGGCACCGGCGACAGCGTCTGGTAGAGATCACCGGGTGAGCAGCAGTCCCGAACCGACCCCTCTGTGGGACCTTCCGGAGCCGAAGGCCGAGCCGGCGCGGAAGGCCAAACCGGCGCGCGCGAAAACGGCCAGCCGTCGTGGGGCGCAGAACCCCGCGCCCGAGAACCCGGTCGCGCGGATCGTCGTGGACATCCCGCTCACCCATCTCGACCGCACCTTCGACTACCGGATCCCCGAGAAACTGCACGAAACCGCCGTCCCCGGCTGCCGGGTGCGGGTCCGGTTCGCGGGTCAGCTCGTCGACGGGTACCTCGTCGAGCGCGCCGACACCACGGAGTTCACCGGCAAGCTCGCGTACATCGACCGGGTGACCTCCAGCGAGCCCGTGCTGCCCCCGGCGCTGCTCGCGCTCTGCCGGTCCGTCGCGGACCGCTACGGCGGCACGCTCAGCGACGTCCTGCGGCTCGCGATCCCGTCCCGGCACGCGAAGGCCGAGGGCGAACCGCCCGCCGAGCCCGCGCCGACGCCGGAACCGCCCGACACCACCGCCTGGGAGAAGTACCAGAGCGGTCCGGCGTTCCTGGAGGCCGTCGCGGAACGGCGGCCGGCCAACGCGGTCTGGCAGGCGCTGCCGGGGGAGGACTGGCCGCGCCGCCTCGCCGAAGCGGCGGCCGTCGCGGCTTCGGCGGGCCGGGGTGTGGTCATGGTCGTGCCCGACCATCGTGACCTGACCCGGCTGCACGACGCGTGCGTTTCCTTGCTGGGCCCCGAATCCGTGGTCGCGCTGATCGCGGGGCTCGGGCCCGCCGAGCGGTATCGCCGCTGGCTCGCGGTGCTGCGCGGCGCGGTGCGCATCGTCGTCGGCACACGCGCGGCGATGTTCGCGCCGGTCGCCGATCCCGGTCTGTTCGTGGTGTGGGACGACGGCGACGACGTCCACCTCGACCAGCACGCGCCGTATCCCCACGTCCGCGACGTGCTGATGGATCGCGCGCACGCCGCGAAGGGCTCCATGCTCGTCGCCGGTTTCGCGCGCACCGCGGAGGCGCAGTTCCTGGTGGAATCGGGCTGGGCGCAGCCTCTCGTGGCCGCCCGGCCGGAACTGCGGGCGGCGGCGCCGCGGGTCACTCCGGTCGGCGAGGACTTCGACGTCGCCCGGGACGAAGCGGCCAAGGCCGCGCGGCTCCCGTCGGTCGCCTTCGAGGCGGCGCGGCAGTCGCTGGCAGGCGGATTCCCCGTGCTGGTGCAGGTCCCGCGCCGCGGGTACGTCCCGGGGCTCGCGTGCGGCAACTGCCGGACGTCGGCGCACTGCCGTCGTTGCGCCGGCCCGCTTTCCCTGCCGGGCGGGCTGATCGACGGCGCGCCGAGGCCGCCCGCCTGCCGGTGGTGCGGCGTCCCCGAGACGAACTTCCATTGCGCGGCTTGCGGTTCGGTGCGGCTGCGGGCGGTCGTCGTCGGGTCGAAGCGCACCGCGGAGGAACTGGGCCGCGCGTTCTCCGGGTTCCCCGTGCGGACGTCGGGCGCGACGGAGGTTTTGGCTTCAGTGCCGGGAAAACCGGCGCTGGTCGTGTGCACGCCGGGCGCGGAGCCGGTCGCGGAAGGCGGCTACGGCGCGGCGCTGCTGCTGGACGGCTGGGCGCTGCTGGGGCGGCAGGACCTGCGCGCGGGGGAGGAGACCCTGCGCCGCTGGATGGCGGCGGCGGCCCTGGTGCGGCCGGGGACCGAAGGCGGCCGCGTGTTCGTCGGCGCGGAAGCGGGTCTTTCGGTGGTGCAGGCGCTGGTGCGCTGGGACCCGGGCTGGCACGCGAGCCTCGAACTGGCCGAGCGGCGCGAACTCGGGTTCCCGCCCGCGATGCGGATGGCGAGTATCGAAGGCACGCCGGACGCGGTCGCCGGACTGCTCGACGACCTGGCCCTCCCGGAGACCGGCGAGGTGCTGGGCCCGGTGCCGCTCGGCGAGGTCGACGAGGACGGCAACGCCGAACGGGAGCGGGCGCTGGTGCGCGTCGCGCGTCCGGACGGGAAGGCGCTCGCCGCCGCCGTCCACGCCGCGGCCGCCCGGCGGGACGCGCGTAAGGCGTCCGAGCCCATCCGGATCCAGCTGGACCCGCTGGAGCTCATCTAGCGCCCCGCGTTTCGTCCTCTGAATGCGGTAGTTCGACAGCGAACGACCGCATTCAGAGGACGAAATGCGTGGGGTCAGAGGGTCGTGCCGGGGGTCGCGAGGACGTCGGCGCGGGCCGAAGCGCCCGGAGCGGGCGAAGCGGGCTTCGTGGCGGAGCCGCCCAGGGCGGCGGTGAGCAGGGTGACGATCTGCGAGGAGATCGCCGCCCGCCGTGCCTCGAAATCGGCGTCGGTCAGGGCCGAAGGATCGGCGGGCGTGCCGAGGACGGGCGTGTGCAGGTGCCCGCCCGCGATCCCGGTCAGGCCGAGGCCCGTCCGGAGCCGGTTGCTGCGATACATGGACTCGTTCGACAGATAATTTCCGCCCCCGCCCGAAGCGGCGATCTCGCCCGGCTTCGGCGCGTCCGTCCGGCACACCGCGGTCCCCGTGCCCGGTTTCGTGCTGTCCGGCCAGACGCAGAACGCCTCGTTGTACAGCACCTGATACGCCCCGGCGGGCGCGGCGAGCATCTTTTCGTGCGGCAGCGTGGTTTCGATGAACTGGACGTCCGGCTGCGGCCAGCCGTCGGCGGGCGGGACCGGGCCGCGAACGGGCTCGTCGAGGTTGTCCGGGAAACCACCGCGCCAGGCACCCGCCCACCGCTCGATGTCGAAGCGGCCGGGCCGGCCCTGACTGATCGTCATGATCAGCTCCGGACGGCGCAACCGGTCCTTGAACGCCTGACCGTAGGCGGCCTCGACGATGCCGGCGTCGAAGTAGCTCCACACCACCGGGAACGACACGGCCTGCACCAGCGCGGGCCCGGTCGGCGTCTGGATCGTCTTGCCGTCGAGATGCAGCGCCGCCGCGCCCGACGGGTTCGCGATGCGGACGCCCGCGCCGTTGAGGGTGAACGGGTCGAAACCGCTCACCAGCACCCTGCGCAGCTTCGGGCCGGCGGGGAAGCGGGAGTCGTCGAGTCCCCGCGCGCCGAAATCGAACGTCTTCAGCAGCTCCGCCCGGGCGGGCGCGGACAGCGGGAAACGCGGCGTCCACTGCCGGAACGCCTTGCTCATCTGGAGGCGGGCCCAGTAGAGCGGCCGGTCGTCGGCCTTGTCGATCGTGCCGAGATCGGGACGGCGGCCCTGCGCGCGGTCGACCGCCGTGCGCCAGAGACCCTCACCGGCGGTCTCGGCGAGCTTCTCGGCCCGCAAGGCGGTCTTCGTGGCGCAGAGACGTGTCGTGAAGTCGGAGACGAGCTTGTCGAATCCGGCGAGCCGGACGAGTTCCGGGCCGACCGCCGGACCACCCGAAGGCATGGTCGCGGTGAGCCGCTTCTCCTCGACGGTGATCGCGGCGGAGTCGTCGAAGCAGGCGCTCGCGCCTTCTGCTTGCGCGACACCGGGGACAGCGAGGACGGGAAGAGCGATGAGCAGCGGGAGGAAGGCGCCCCACCGCCTGCCGGGAGTCTTCATGGCCCGCATTCTGCTCATCCCGCCAGGGCCGCACCACCGACGAACGCAGGTCTCGGCGGGTCTTGTCCGGGGTGGACAGGCGGGGCAGACTCGCGCCATGGCCGCGCACAGAAGAACTCCGGTACGCATCACCGCAGTCACCGCGATCGCCGTCCTGGTCGGCACCGCCGCGCCGGGGATGGCGGCGGCAGCGCCACCGACACCCAAATCGCCCACCGCCGTCGGCTATCTGGGCGCGGTGTCGAGCATCGACGCGGACGCGACCGCGATCGGCACGAAGATCCTGCGCGAGGGCGGTAACGCCGTCGACGCCGCCGTCGCGACGGCCGCCGCGCTCGGCGTCACCGACCCGTTCTCCGCCGGATTCGGCGGTGGCGGCTTCTTCGTCTACTACGACGCGCGCTCGGGCAAGGTGCACACCCTCGACGGCCGCGAGACCGCCCCGTCGACCGCGAACGAGAACCTTTTCGTCGAGAACGGCAAGGCGATCCCGTTCGCCGAGGCCGTCACCAGCGGACTGGGCGTCGGCGTGCCCGGCACGCCCGCCACCTGGCAGGAAGCCCTGCGCAAATGGGGGACCAAGTCGCTGGCGAAGGCGGTCAAGCCCGCCGAAGAACTCGCCCGCAAGGGTTTCACCGTCGACCAGACCTTCAACACCCAGATCGCGAACAACGCCGCCCGCTTCTCGGCGTTCCCGTCCACCCGGTCGCTGTACCTGCCCGGCGGCGCGCCGCCCGCGGTCGGCTCGACGTTCAAGAACCCGGACCTCGCGGGCACGTACGCGCAGCTGGCCGCGAAGGGCACCGACGTGCTCTACCGCGGCCCGATCGGCGCGGACGTCGTCGACACCGTGCGGAAGCCGCCGGTCGACCCCGCTTCGACGCTGAAGGTGCGTCCCGGTGACATGACCGCCGCCGACCTCGCGAAGTACCGCGTGGTCGAGCGGAAGCCGACGAAGACCCGGTACCGCGGTCTCGACGTCTACGGCATGCCCGCGCCGTCGTCCGGTGGGCTGACCGTCGGCGAGGCGCTGAACATCCTCGAGAACACGAAGCTCTCGAAGCTGGAGAAGGCCGACTACCTGCACTACTTCCTGGAGTCGACTCGATACGCCTTCGCCGACCGCAACCGGTGGATCGGCGACCCGGCCTTCGTCGACGTGCCGGCGAAGGAGCTGATCAGCCAGAAGTTCGCCGACAGCCGGGCGTGCCTGATCGACCCCGCGAAGGCCGGGACCAGCCCGGTCGCGCCGGCCGATCCGCGCAAGCCCACGCCGTGCGTGGCCGGGACGAACCCCGCGCCGACCCCGTACGAGGGCGAGAACACCACACACCTCACGGTCGCCGACCGGTGGGGCAACGTCGTCGCCTACACGCTGACCATCGAGCAGGAGGGCGGGAGCGGCATCGTCGTGCCGGGCCGCGGCTTCCTGCTCAACAACGAACTGACCGACTTCTCCTTCACCCCGGTGACGCCGGGCGTGCCCGACCCGAACCTGCCGGGCCCGGCGAAGCGGCCGCGTTCGTCGATGGCGCCGACCATCGTGCTCGAGGGCGGCAAGCCGTTCCTCGCCGTCGGCTCGCCCGGTGGCGCGTCGATCATCACCACGGTGCTGCAGATCCTCACCGGCCGGATCGACCGTGGGCTGAAGCTGGTCGACGCGATCGCCGAACCGCGCGCCTCGCAGCGGAACTCCGCGGCCGCGCAGGTGGAGCAGGCGTTCCTGGACCAGACCGAGGTGCTCGCGGCGCTGAAGGCCAAGGGGCAGGGCTTCTCGACGACACCCGCGGAGATCGGGGCGGCGACCGGCGTCGAACGGCTGAAGGACGGCCGGTGGCTCGCGGCGGCCGAACCCACGCGCCGGGGAGGTGGCTCGGCGGCCGTCGTGCTGCCCTGGCCGCCGCGTTAGGGAACTCCGAGCGTGCAATGAAGGGGCCTTTCATCGCAAAATTTGCGATGAAAGGCCCCTTCATTGCAGCCGCCGCACCGCACAGGGAGAGCGAGCGCGCCCCGGCGGTGAGCTCCTTCTAGACTGAGCGGCGATGTTCGCCCAGTCAGAGGTACCCGTCCCCCCGGCGGAGGTGCGTTGATGCGCCTCGTCTTCGCCGGCACCCCCGAACCCGCGGTCCCGTCGCTGCGCGCGCTGCTGGCGTCCGAGCAGCACGAGGTCGTCGCCGTCGTGACCCGTCCGGACGCGCAGGCGGGCCGCGGCCGCCGGGTCGTCCGGTCGCCGATCGGCGCGCTGGCCGACGAGCACGGGATCGAGGTGCTGACCCCGCCGAAGGCGAGCGACCCCGCGTTCCTCGCCCGGCTCGCGGAGATCGCGCCCGACGCGTGCCCGGTGGTCGCGTACGGGGCGTTGCTGCCCCAGGCCGCGCTGGACATCCCGGCGCACGGCTGGGTCAACCTGCATTTCTCGCTGCTGCCCGCGTGGCGCGGCGCCGCGCCGGTCCAGGCCGCGATCCGCGCCGGAGACGAGATCACCGGCGCCTCGACGTTCCGCATCGTCAAGGAACTCGACGCGGGCCCGGTCTACGGCGTGGTCACCGAGCAGATCGCCGCCACCGACACCGCGGGCGAACTGCTCGGCAGGCTGGCGGAGTCCGGGGCGAAGCTGCTCGTGTCCACGATGGACGGAATCGCCGACGGTTCGCTGCGCGCGGTCGCGCAGACCGGCGACGGCGTGAGCTACGCGCCCAAGGTGACCGTCGAGGACGCGCGCGTGTCGTTCGCCGACCCGGCCGCGGCGGTCGACCGGCAGATCCGCGCGGTCACGCCGGAGCCGGGCGCGTGGGCGGAATTCCGGGGCGAGCGGCTGAAGCTCGGCCCGGTGACGATCGTCGACGAGCCGGGGCCCCCGCCCGGTGAACTGGTCGTGGAGCGCAAGCGGGTGCTGGTCGGCACGGCGTCGAAGCCGGTGCGGCTGGGCGAGGTGCAGGCGCAGGGGAAGAAGCGGATGGCGGCCACCGACTGGGCGCGCGGTACGAGGATCGAACAAGGAGAGCGCCTGCAGTGAACGAGCGTAGGGAACGCCGGCCGTCGAGGCCGCAGCGAGGCCGTCCGGCCCCGCGCAAGGAAGGGCCCAGCCGCCCGCCGCAGATCGACCCGGCTCGTCAGGTCGCCTTCGACGTCCTGCGCGCGGTCCGCGAAGACGACGCGTACGCGAACCTGGTGCTGCCGCAACTGCTGCGCAACCGCCGGATTTCCGGCCGCGACGCCGCGCTGGCCACCGAACTGACCTACGGCACCTGCCGCGCGGTGGGCATGCTGGACGCCGTCATCGAGGCCTGCCTCGACCGGCCGCTGGCCAAGGTGGACGCCGTCGTGCTGGACGGGCTGCGGCTCGGCGCGTACCAGCTGCTGCGCACCCGCATCCCCCAGCACGCCGCCGTCGGGTCCACTGTGGACCTAGTCCGCGCCGAAGTCGGTTCCTGGATCGCGGGTTTCGTCAACGCCGTGCTGCGTTCGGTGTCCGAAAAGGACGAAGAGACCTGGCTGAACGAACTGGCCCCCGACGAGGCCGCCGACCCGATCGGCGCCTACGCCCTGCGGACGGCGCATCCGCGCTGGGTGGCGCGGTCGTTCGCGGAAGCCTTGGGGGACAAGGGAGCGGAGCTGAAGGCGGCCCTGGAGGCCGACGACGACCGCCCCGACGTCCACCTGGTCGCCCGGCCCGGCGAGATCAGCGCCGAGGAGCTGGCCGCCATCACCGGTGGCGACGTCGCGCCGTACTCGCCCTACGGCGTCCGGCTGCCCGCGGGCTCCGGTGACCCCGGCGACCTCGAACCGATCAAGGAAAAGCTGGCCGCGGTCCAGGACGAGGGCAGCCAGCTGTGCGCCTACGCCGTCACGAGGGTCCCGGTCTCCGGCACCGACGTGCGGTGGCTGGACCTGTGCGCCGGCCCGGGTGGCAAGGCGGCGCTGCTCGGCGCGCTGGCGGTGGCCGCCGGCGCGACCGTCGACGCCGTCGAGAAGGCCCCGCACCGGGCGAAGCTGATCGAGAAGGCCGTCCAGGACCTGCCGGTGACCGTGCACGTCGCCGACGGCCGCGAGACCGGTCTCGAACCGGGCTACGACCGCGTCCTCGTCGACGCGCCGTGCAGCGGTCTCGGCTCGCTGCGGCGCCGTCCCGAGGCACGCTGGCGCCGCCAGCCCAGCGACATCTCGGACCTGACGAAACTGCAGGGCCAGCTGATCACCGCGGCGCTGGACCTGGTGCGGCCCGGCGGCATCGTCACCTACGTCGTCTGCTCGCCGCATCTGGCCGAGACCGAAGGCGTCGTGGGGGAGACCGCGCGCCGCGCCGGTGCCCAGATCGTCGACGCGCGGGAGTTCTTCCCCGGCGTCCCGCAGCTCGGCGACGGCCCGTACGTCCAGCTCTGGCCGCATCGCCACGGCACGGACGCGATGTTCTGCGCCGTCCTGCGGAAGCCGGACACCGCCGGGTGAGCAGGGTCCTCGGCCTGGTCGCGAGCTCGTGCGGCGGACTGGACACCCGGTTCGCCGCGCAGCTCGCGAAACCGGCCGCGGACCGCGGCTGGGAGCTCGCGATCACGCTGACCCCCACCGCGGCCCGCTGGCTGGAGACGACCGGCGGGCTCGGTGACCTGGAGAAGCACACCGGGCTGCCGGTCCGCAGCACCTCCCGGCTGCCGGGCGAACCTCGCCCGCATCCGGATCCCGAGGTGTTCCTCTTCGCGCCCGCGTCCGCCAACTCCGTGGCGAAACTGGCGCTGGGCATCGCCGACAACCAGGCGCTGACCCTGCTCGGCGACGTTCTCGGCACGCCGGGCATCACGATCGTGCTGGGCTATCAGATCCAGGACACCCGGATCCACCATCCGGCGTGGCGGCGCCATCTCGACACGCTCGTCTCCGCCGGGGTCACCACCACGAGGCTCACCCCGGAAGCCTCGTGGACCTCCGTGCTGGACCTGCTCCCGGCTCCCTAGCGGGCGCAGAATCCCGTGTCGAGCGCCTTGGCGAGGTCGTCCCCCACCTTCGACGGCGAGGGATCCTGGTTCACCACGACGTTGACCCGCCTGCCGTGCGGGACGGCGCCCGACAGGTTCGCGTAGCCGACGATGTTCCCTCCGTGCCCCCAGAACCGGCCCCCGCACGACAGCGGGACGGACGCGATGCCGAGGCCGTACTCCGCGCCGGGGATCCCGACGGGCGCCGGAACGGTCCGCTGCATCTCCGCCAGCTGCGCGCGCGGCAGGAGCCTGCCGTCGACGAGCGCACCGTAGAAGCGGGTCAGATCCGCACCGGTCGAGATGAGCCCGCCGGAGGCACCCGCGGCGGACGGATCGAATTCGGTGTAATCGGTGTGACCGCCGGGCCCGGGCGCGTAACCCCTGGCGTGCGGGTGCGGCAGGCCTTCTTCCCCGCGTGACGGCAGGAAGGTGTCGCGCAGGCCCAGCGGCCCGGTGATCCTGCTCCTGAGCTCCTCGGCGACGGACCGGCCGGTGAGCTTTTCGATGAGCATCCCGGCGATGATGTAGTTCGTGTTGGAGTACGACCAGTCCGTGCCGGGGGCGAACAACGGTGGATGGGCGAGCCCGATCGCCACCAGTTCTTCGGGTTCGGCACCGCGATGGCGCCACTCTTCGAGGTCGAGGTCGCGGAGGTAGTTGTAGATCCCGCTGGTGTGCTGCAGCAGCTGCCGTACGGTTATCTTGGTGCCGTCGTTGCCGTTCCCGCGGACGAGACCGGGCAGGTAGGCCTCGATCGGCGTGTCCAGCCGCACCTTCCCCTCGGCGACCAGCTGCAGGACCACGACCGCGACGAAGGTCTTGGTGATGCTGGCCGCCCGGAACTTCGAGCCGTGCGGGAACGGTGTCCCGGTCTCGACGTTCCCGACGCCTTCGCGCTCCGACCACGTCCGCCCGGACGGGCTCGACACGGTCGCCTGCGCGCCGGGGACGCCGTCCTGTACCAGCGTTTTCAGCGCCTTGTCGACTTCGTCTCGCGGATGGGTCACGGCCAGCGCCGGGGTGGCGGTCGTCGCGGCGAGCAGCGCGACCAGGGAACCGATGGCGATGATCTTCTTGCCTGGCAAGGATTTTCGCATGGATTCCACGCTAGGGACGCTCGGGCGCGGTGACCATGGGGTGCACCGCAACGTCATACTGAGGTTTGCCCCACCATCGCGGTTCGGCGAATCGTGAGTGGCGATCAGGGTTATTGAGGGGTAAGTCAAAGGTGGCGTGATGGAGTCGGCGGTGCGAGCGGGCTCGTCACCGAGACCTGGCACCGTGCCCCTCAGACTGTCCCAGAAGGACAATCTCCGAGATCAAGGCGTCCGATTTGAGTACTTTGCGCAGTATTGCCCCGGGGTCGTGAGTGGCGATGGTCGTTCTAACCCTCTTTACCACTCACGACTCCCCGTGAAAACGGACTTACAGGCACAAAGCGGGCGCATGCTGCCCAGGAAGTGACCACTGTGGACACTAATGCCTCAGACGGCACAACGCGCCACATTTGGCTTTCCCTCAATAGAACACGAATCGCCACTCACGACCCCGTGCACGGCTGCGCGAGGGTGCAAGCCGGGAACTCTCGTGGTCTGTCGCCGTGGGCTCACTCGCCTGATCAACGGCCGCGGGGCCGCATCGAGAGGCTCAGCGCAGGCTGTGCCCTGGCGCGACGATGCCGGTTTCGTAGGCGAACACCACTGCCTGGCTCCGGTTGGCCGCGCCCAGTTTCCCGAAGATGTTGCCCACATGGGTCTTGACGGTTTCGAGACTGATGACGAGCTCGGCCGCGATGTCCACATTGGACTTCCCGGTGGCGATGAGCCGCAGCACCTCGGTCTCCCGTTTCGTCAGCGACGACGGGCGGGGAGCGAGGCCGGACGGCGCCGGGCGCGCGGTGACCATCCGGCGGATCGCGTCGGGGAACAGCAGTGTCTCCCCGGCGGCGATCGTCCGGATGGCGTGCGCGAACTCCTCCTTGCGCGCCCGCTTCAGCAGGAAGCCGCTCGCCCCGGCCAGCAGCGCGTCGTAGACGTAGTCGTCGTTGTCGAACGTCGTGATCACGAGGACCTTGGGCGGGTCGGGGATCTCGGCCAACAGCCGCCGGGTCGCCTCGATCCCGTCCACCCCGGGCATGCGCACGTCCATCAGGACCACCTCGGGATGCGTCCGCCGCACCAGGTCGACCACCTCGCCGCCGTCGCCCGCCTCGCCGACCACGGTCAGGTCGGGCTGGTTGTCCAGCAGGGAGCGCAATCCGGCTCGCAGCAAGGGTTCGTCGTCGACGATCAGGACGCGCAGTGTCATGAGTGCGACCGTAGCGGGATCGTGGTCACCAGCCGCCACAACGGTTCCCCGTCGATGGCGGGGCCCGCGACGAGTTCCCCTCGCAGGGCTTCGACACGTTCGGTGAGCCCCGGCAGCCCGTTGCCGCCGCGGCCGGAGGCGGCCGCGTGCTCCATGAGCGGGTTCACGATCTCGATCCGCAGCGCGTCGGCGAGTACCGCTACCCGCACGGTCACCGGGCCGGGGTGGGCGTGCCGCAACGCGTTCGTCAGTCCTTCTTGGACGATCCGGTACGCCTCCCGCGAAAGGGTCGCGGGCAGCTCGGCGGCCGGGCCGGTCAGCTCGTAGTCGATCACCGCGCCGCCCGCGCGGGCCCGTTCGGCCAGTGTCCCGGCCTCGATGAGCCGCCGTTCGGGCTCGCGGGACGACCGGTCGTCCCGCAGCAGGCCGAGGACGTGGTCGAGGTCTTCGAGCGCAGCCCTCGAAGACTCCTCGATGGTGCCCAGCGCCCGGCGCACCAGCTGCGGTTCGGAATCGACCAGTTCGGCGGCCGCGGCGGCCTGGATGGTCGACGTCGTCAGCGTGTGCCCGATGGAGTCGTGCAGTTCGCGGGCCAGCCGGTTGCGCTGCTCGAAGTGGTTCGCGCGGACTTCCGCGGCGGCGACGCGCTCGGCGGCGGACGGGCCGAGCAGGGCGACCGCGGTGTACTGGAAAAGCTTGCTGAAGCCGGCGAGCACGTAGGCGATGACGACGAGCGTGACCAGGGCGATCGGCAGTGTCCACAGTCCACCGGTGCCCGGCTCGATCGTCACCCGTTCCCCGAAGAACTCGATGGGGCTGCCGCCGCCTCCCGCCCACACGATGGCGAAGACGAAGCCGAGCATCAGGAAACAGCCGAGGCCGAACAGCACCCAGCCGAGCGCGGTGTGCGCGAGCAGCCAGCCCGCCGAACGCCACCGCTCCGCCCACGCGACCTTCGTATGCGGCGGGGGCTGCGCGATCCGGGTGCCCAGCATCTGGTTGGAGAACCAGATACCGACCCGGCGCATCGGCCCCGGCAAACCGGCCAGCACGACGAGCACGGCCATGGCGAGCACGCCGTAGATCAGCTTCGCCCACACGTCACCTGGAATGAGGACGGCGGGGATGAGCGCGATCGGGAACGGGATCGCCGTCATCGCCATGCCGAGGAGTCCGAACGGGACGCTGCGGTAGCTGCCGATCCGCACGAGGGGCTTGAGTGGGTTGACCATGAGGGGAACGCTATTCGGCGGCGCGTGCGCGCACCTCCCACTGCGGTGCCATTTCGCGTCATACTCCAGACCGGGTCGCCGGTCACAGCCGGTTAGCGGGCGTTAGCGGCGCCCTCCTACACTCGGGCGCGTGGCTCACCGACCTTTGATCGCACCCAGCATCCTGTCCGCGGACTTCGCCCGGCTCGGCGACGAGATCCGCGCTGTCGCGGGGGAGGGGGAGACCCGCGCGGACTGGGTCCACGTCGATGTCATGGACGCGCACTTCGTGCCGAACCTGACCCTGGGCCTGCCCGTCGTGCAGTCGCTGCTCAAGGCCACCGACGTCCCCATCGACTGCCACCTGATGATCGAGAACCCCGACAAGTGGGCCATCGGGTACGCCGAAGCGGGCGCTTACAACGTCACCGTGCACGTCGAGGCCGCGCACGACCCGATCGCGCTGGCGAAGAACCTGCGCGCCGCCGGGGCGAAGGCCGGTCTGTCGATCAAGCCGAACACGCCGATCGAGGACCACCTCGAGACCCTCAAGCACTACGACACGCTCCTGGTGATGTCGGTCGAGCCCGGTTTCGGCGGCCAGTCGTTCATCGAGGGCGTCCTCGACAAGGTCCGCACGGCGCGGCGCCTGGTCGACACCGGTCACCTCAAGCTCGTCGTCGAGATCGACGGCGGGATCAACGCCGACACCATCGAGCAGGCCGCCGAGGCCGGGGTGGACTGCTTCGTGGCCGGTTCCGCCGTCTACGGCGCCGAAGACCCTGGTAAGGCCGTCGCGGCGCTTCGCGAGCAGGCGGCGCGCGTCCGCGGCTGATCCCGCCTCGTGATCCGCCGTCGGGTCAGGAGAAGGAATCGGCCGCGATGGGTGTTGGATGAGGGGAGCACCGTTCCCAGCGGCGGTGCGAGCCAGGAGGAGGGCAGCAGGAGTGTTCACCGGCATTGTCGAGGAACTCGGCGAGGTCACCGCGGTCGAGCAGGTCCCGAACGCCGCGAGACTGACCGTTCGGGGGCCGCTGGTGACCAGCGACGCCGGGCACGGCGACTCCATCGCGGTGAGTGGCGTGTGCCTCACCGTGGTCGCGGTGGCGGGCGGTGAGTTTACCGTCGATGTCGTGCACGAGACCCTGCAGCGCTCCAGCCTCGCGAAGGTGCAGGTCGGCGACGTCGTCAACCTCGAACGCGCGACGCCGGCGGGCGGCAGGCTCGGCGGGCACATCATGCAGGGCCATGTCGACGGCACCGGCGTCTTCCTCAAACGCGACGAGCAGGGACTCACCACGTTCGCGCTGCCGAAGAAGCTGTCCCGGTACGTCGTCGAGAAGGGGTCGATCGCGGTCGACGGCGTGTCCCTCACGGTCGCTTCGGTGACCGATGAGGAGTTCTCCGTCGCCCTGATCCCGACCACCCTCGAACTCACCACACTCGGCCGGAACACCCCGGGTGATCTGGTGAACCTCGAGGTGGACGTGGTCGCCAAGTACGTCGAGAAGCTGGCCATGCCGCACCTGCGCGCGCAGGGGGACAATGGCGGTACGGAGGAGCGGGCGTGAGCGAGACGAGTGCGATTCCGGGGTCGGCCGATCTGACCCCCTGTGGAGGCGGGGTGGCCGTGAACGCCGATGCCATCGAGGCGGCGATCGCCGACATCAAGGCGGGCCGCCCGGTCGTCGTGGTGGACGACGAGGACCGCGAGAACGAGGGCGACCTGATCTTCGCGGCGGAGAAGGCCACGCCGGAACTGATGGCCTTCATGGTGCGCTACACCTCGGGCTACGTCTGCGTGGCGCTGACCGAGGACGAGGCGGACCGGCTCGACCTGCCGCCGATGTACCACACGAACCAGGACCAGCGCGGCACCGCGTACAGCGTCACGGTGGACGCCGCCGAGGGCATCACCACCGGGATCTCCGCGGCCGACCGGTCGCACACTGTCCGGCTGCTCGCCGACCCGGCGTCCAAGGCGTCGGACTTCCGGCGGCCCGGCCACGTCGTCCCGCTGCGCGCCAAGCAGGGCGGCGTCCTGCGGCGCCCGGGGCACACCGAAGCCTCCGTCGACCTGGCCCGGCTGGCCGGCCTTTCGCCGTCCGGGGTGCTCTGCGAGATCGTGTCGCAGAAGGACGAGGGCGACATGGCCCGCCGCGACGAACTCGAGGTCTTCGCCGCGGACCACGATCTCAAGATGATCACCATCGCCGACCTGATCGCGTACCGGCGGCGCACCGAGAAGCAGGTCGAGCGGGTCGCCGAGGCGCGGATCCCGCTTTCGGCGGGTACGTTCCGCGCGGTCGGGTACGACAGCCTGCTCGACGGCATCGAGCACATCGCGTTCGTCTACGGCGAGATCGGCGACGGCGAGGACATCCTGGTCCGCGTGCACTCCGAGTGCCTGACCGGTGACGTCTTCGGCTCGCTGCGCTGCGACTGCGGCCCGCAGCTGGAGGCCGCGCTGGAAGCGGTCGCCAAGGAGGGCCGCGGCGTGGTGCTCTACATCCGCGGCCACGAGGGCCGCGGTATCGGGCTGCTGCACAAACTGCAGGCCTACCAGCTGCAGGACGCCGGCGCGGACACCGTCGACGCGAACCTGCAGCTCGGCGTCCCCGCCGACGCGCGGGACTACGGCACCGGCGCGCAGATCCTGTGCGACCTCGGCGTCCGCTCGATGCGGCTGCTGACGAACAACCCGGCCAAGCGCGTCGGGCTGGAGGGCTACGGCCTGCGGGTCAGCGGGCGGGTGTCGCTGCCGATCTCGCCGAACCCGGAGAACCTGCGCTACCTCAAGACCAAACGGGACCGGATGGGGCACGACCTGTCCCAGCTGGAGCATTTCGACCAGGTCGGCGCCGAGGTCGACCAGGGCAACGGAGGTGGCACGCGGTGAGCGGCGAAGGCCGTCCGGACGTCGAACTCGACCTGTCCGACTGTAAGAACATCCGGCTCGGGATCGTGGCCACGCGCTGGCACACGAAGATCACCGGTGCCCTGCTGGAACGCGCCCTCGAGGCGGCCAAAGTGGCCGACCTGGAGGAGGAGCCGACGGTCGTGCGCGTCGCGGGCGCCGTCGAGCTGCCCGTCGCCGCGCAGGCACTGGCCCGCACGCACGACGCCGTCGTCGCGCTGGGCGTGGTCATCCGGGGCGGGACGCCGCATTTCGAGTACGTCTGCGACGCGGTCACCGCGGGCCTGACCAGGGTCGCGCTCGACGAGAGCACCCCGGTCGGCAACGGCGTCCTCACCTGCGACACCGAGCAGCAGGCCCTCGACCGGTCGGGTCTGCCCGGCTCGGTCGAGGACAAGGGCTACGAAGCGACGGTCGCCGCGCTGGACGCCGCGCACGCGCTGCGGAACCTGCGCCAGCCGTGGACCGAGCGGGGATTCGTGTGAGCGTCGAGGCGGATGTGATGACGGAGTCCGAGGTCGTGGTGGTGCGGCCGCGCCGCGCCCTGGTGATGTGCTCCGTGCTGGCGGTGATCCTGCTGGCGACGTTCGTCGTCGTCGCGGTGCTGCTGCGCGGCTCGGACACCGGCGTGATCTTCCAGCCGTCCGACCAGGCGGCGATGATCGGCATCGGGGTCCTGCTCGCCGCGGGCACGATGTTGTTCGCGACCGCGCGCGTGAAGGCCGACGCCGACGGCATCGAGGTCCGGAACGTGCTGATGACCAAGAGGTTCGCGTGGAGCGAGGTGCTCTCGGTGAGCTTCCCGGACGGGGCCTCGTGGGCCCGGCTGGAGCTGCCGGAGGACGAGTATTACTCGGTCATGGCCGTGCAGGCCGTGGACCGGGAACGTGCGGTGGCGGCGGTGCGGGCGCTGCGGCGGCTGCACAAGGCGGCCTGGGAGGGCTGACGCGCTCTCTCTTCGACCGACCGCGTTTCGTCCTCTGAATGCGATCCTTGCGGTGTGCAAATACGTGAAGGCCCCCTTCATTGCGCTAGACGCAGTGAAGGGGGCCTTCACGAACTTGAGCCAAGGAGGCACGCCCGCTCTCCGGCTCCTTCAAGTGCTAGGAACGGTCCTTTCCTGGCAAAATTTGCCAGGAAAGGACCGTTCCTAGCATCCGGGGCAGGCTCCTTCGTCGGGCTCACTCAAGTGTCATGAAAGGGTCGTTCAGGACGAAAAACGTCCTGAACGACCCTTTCATGACATCCGGGACCACCCCACAGACCGTTCAGAGCGAAAGATCCACCACGATCGGCGCGTGGTCCGAGGGCCCCTTCCCCTTCCGCGCCTCACGGTCCACATAGGAATCCGTCACCGCGCCGGCCACGACGGCGTCGGCGTACACGAGGTCGATCCGCATTCCCTTGTTGTTCGGGAAGTTCCCGGCCCGGTAGTCCCAGTACGTGAACGGGTGGTCGTACTTCAGCGGCCGCGGGAACACGTCGGACAGGCCGAGGTCCCGCAACGCGGCGAGCGCCTTCCGCTCCGGCTCGGTCACGTGCGTCGATTCGGCGAACACGCCGATGTCCCAGACGTCCGCGTCGGTCGGCGCGATGTTGAAGTCGCCGAGCACCGCGAACGGCAGGCCGCGCGCCTGCTCCTCCCGCACGGTCGCCTCCAGCGCCGAGAGCCAGGCGAGTTTGTAGCCGTAGTGCGGGTTCTCCAGGTCGCGCCCGTTCGGCACGTACACCGACCACAGCCGCAGCCCGCCGCAGGTGGCGCCAATGGCCCGCGCGTCGGTCTTGTCCTCGAAGGTGGGCTCGCCGGTCAGCCCGCGCGTCACGTCTTCCAGCCCGACGCGCGACAGGATCGCGACGCCGTTCCAGCGGCCGATGCCGTAGGCGGCCGTCTCGTAGCCCAGTTCCCGCACCGCTTCGACGGGGAAGGCGTCGGTGCCGCTCTTGAGTTCCTGCAGGCACAGCACGTCCGGCTGGGCCGAACCGAGCCATTCCAGCACCCTCGGCAGCCGGGGCCTGATCGAGTTCACGTTCCAGGTCGCGATCCGCATGCCCGCGAGCGTCCCACACCCCACCGACACCCTGACGTGAAAGGCCCCTGCCGCGACGGGTCACGTCGCGACAGGGGCCGGCCGGGGTGGAGGTCAGACCCCGGTGGTCGAGCGGATCCAGGAGCGGGCCGAAGCGACGCTGCCGTAGTTGTTGGTGCCGCGGATGTTCGAGCCGCTCTGGTTCTGCACGGTCGAAGCGACACCGACCTGGACACCGTTGTAGACCTGGGGGCCGCCCGAGTCGCCCTTCCACGCCGAGCCGTCGATGCCGACGCTCTGGATGGCGGGGCCGCCGTAGGCGTCGCGCGAGGTGCCGGTGACGCGGACGTTGGCGACCTTCAGCGCCGAGGCGGGCGGGCCGGTCGGGGTCTCGCGGCCCCAGCCGTAGAGCTGGTTGGTGCTGCCGACCGGCGGGTTCGAGCCGGTCAGGGTGATCGGCGTGACGCCGGCGTCGGAGGCCAGGTGCAGCAGCGAGATGTCGGCGCCGTTGGGCGAGGACACCTTGCGGTCGACGGCGATCTCACGGCCGCCCTGGAGCTGGTTGCTGCCGACGCGGACCCGCATGCCGCTGCCGTCGGAGTCGAGGCAGTGCTTGGCGGTCAGCACCCAGCGCTGGGCGATGACGCTGCCGGAGCAGTTGAACCCGTCCCACTGACGGCCCGGGGTGTTGACGTAGATCTGGGCGCCCCAGCTCACGGTCGGGGCGGTGCCGCCGCCCACGATGTTGGGCTGGACACCGGTGGGGGTGCCCGCGGAGGCGACGGCGCCCGCGGTCATGGTGAGGGCTGCGGCGGCGAGGGTGGCGGCGCCCAGCGTACGAAGACGGCTCACGGTGCAGGAGTCCTTTCGAGCGTCATCTGACGAAGAACCGAATGAAGTGGAACTGGGACGGAAAGTAATCAACCCGTTCACCCGGTAGGAACCAACGAACGTCGGTTACGGCCGAAGACCCGACTTAGGTCGGTATGCGTAGTGAAAGACCGACCGGATGGTGGGGATGGCCACTCGAAGGGTTGACCGGACCGCGGCTAAGGACGGGGCCCCGTAAGACTGTCGGTGGTGCCCCATAGGCTTGGCGATGTGGCTGACCCGACCACCTACCGTCCCTCGCCGGGGAGCATCCCGGACGCCCCTGGCGTGTACAAATTCCGTGACGCCACGAAGAGGGTCATCTATGTCGGCAAGGCGAAAAGCCTGCGAAGCCGGCTGAACTCGTACTTCGCCGACATCACGGGCCTGCACCCGCGCACGCGCCAGATGGTGACCACGGCGGCGAGCGTCGAGTGGACCGTCGTGGGCACCGAAGTCGAGGCGCTCCAGCTCGAATACAACTGGATCAAGGAGTTCGACCCGCGGTTCAACGTCCGGTACCGCGACGACAAGAGCTACCCGGTCCTCGCCGTCACGATGAACGAGGAGTACCCGCGCCTGCACGTCTATCGCGGCGCGCGCAAGAAGGGCGTGCGGTACTTCGGGCCGTACGCACACGCCTGGGCCATCCGCGAAACGCTCGACCTGCTGCTCCGGGTCTTCCCGGCGCGCACCTGCTCGGCGGGTGTCTTCAAACGGCACGGCCAGATCGGCAGGCCGTGCCTGCTCGGCTACATCGGCAAGTGCTCCGCGCCGTGCGTCGGCAAGGTCTCCGCCGACGAGCACCGCGAGATCGTCGAGGACTTCTGCGACTTCCTCGCCGGCCGCACCGACGCGCTGATCCGCCGTCTGGAACAGGAAATGGCGGCCGCGTCCGAGGAGCTGGAGTTCGAGCGCGCCGCGCGGCTGCGCGACGACCTCGGCGCGCTGCGGCGCGCGATGGAGAAGCAGGCGGTCGTGCTCGGCGACGGCACCGACGCGGATGTCGTCGCCTTCGCCCACGACGAGCTCGAAGCCGCCGTCCAGGTCTTCCACGTGCGCGGCGGCCGGGTCCGCGGGCAGCGCGGCTGGGTGATCGACAAGGCCGAAGAGATGGACGTCAAGGATCTCGTCGATCACTTCATCACGCAGTTCTACGGTGAGCAGGCCGAACGCGCGGACGACCCAGACGGCGGCTCCCCGGTGCCTCGCGAGGTGCTCGTCCCCGAGCTGCCCGCCGACGCGGAGGCGCTCGGCGAATGGCTGTCCGGGCTGCGCGGGTCGAAGGTGAGCCTGCGGGTGCCGCAGCGCGGCGACAAACGCGCGCTCGCCGAGACCGTGACCCGCAACGCCGGTGAGGCGTTCACCCAGCACAAACTGCGCCGCGCGGGCGACCTCACCGCGCGCTCGGCGGCGCTGGCGGAACTGCAGGACTACCTGGCGCTGGAAACGGCGCCGCTGCGCATCGAATGCGTCGACATCAGCCATATCCAGGGCAGTGACGTGGTCGCCTCGCTCGTGGTGTTCGAGGACGGCATCCCGCGCAAGTCCGAGTACCGGCGCTTCGCCTTGCGTGAGGCCGCGGAGGAAGGCGACGTCGCATCGATCGCGGAGGTCGTCCGCCGCCGGTTTTACCGGTATCTCAAGGAAAACGCCGAAGGGGTCGATCCGGACCGCCCGGGCATCGACCCGGAGACCGGCAAACCGCGCAAGTTCGCCTACGCGCCGAATCTGCTCGTCGTCGACGGCGCGGGCCCGCAGGCCACCGCCGCCGCGGACGTGCTCTCCGAGCTGGGCATCACCGACATCGCCGTGGTCGGCCTGGCGAAGCGGCTGGAGGAGGTGTGGCTCCCGGGCGATCCCGATCCGGTGATCCTGCCGCGCACCTCCGACGCGCTGTATCTGCTGCAGAGGCTTCGCGACGAGGCGCACCGCTTCGCGATCCGGTACCACCGCGAGAAGCGGTCCAAGCGGATGCAGGTGTCCGCATTGGACGGTGTGCCGGGGCTGGGGCAGGCTCGTCGTACCGCGCTGATCAAGCATTTCGGCTCGGTGAAGAAACTCCGCGAAGCGCGGATAGAAGAGATCGAGGCGGTGCCCGGCTTCGGCAGGCGCACCGCCGAAGCGGTCGTCGCGGCGCTCGCAGGGGAGACAGCCGCGGCGGCGGGGGAGTCCGGTACGTGATCGGTGAAGGGACCATTGTGAGTGCGCAAGAAGAAGGCCGCGGTTCGGGGATGGAGGTCGCGGTCGTTTCCGGTCTGTCCGGCGCCGGCCGCAGCACCGCCGCGAAATGCCTGGAGGACCTGGGCTGGTTCGTGGTGGACAACCTGCCGCCCGAGCTGATCGCGACCATGGTCGAGCTCGGCGCGCAGGCGCGGGGCGCGATCACCAAGGTCGCCGTGGTGATGGACGTGCGTTCGCGCGCGTTCACCGACGACCTGGCTTCGGTCATCAAGGACCTCGACGCCCGCGGCTACAAGCCGCGCGTCCTGTTCCTGGAGGCCACCGACGCGGTGCTGGTGCGCCGGTTCGAGGCCGTCCGCCGCGGCCACCCCATGCAGGGCGACGGCAGGCTCGCCGACGGCATCACCGCCGAGCGCACGCTGCTGGAGCCGCTGCGGGAAGAGGCCGACCTCGTGCTCGACACGTCGTCGCTTTCGGTGCACGACCTGCGCGCCAAGATCGAGGACGCCTTCGGCTCCGAGGCGAGCACGCAGACCAGGGTCACCGTGCTGTCGTTCGGCTACAAGTACGGCCTGCCGATGGACGCCGACCTGGTGATGGACGTCCGCTTCCTGCCGAACCCGTTCTGGATCCCGGAACTGCGCGACCACACCGGTCTCGAGGGCGAGGTCCGCAACTACGTGCTCAGCCAGGAAGGCGCGGACGAGTTCCTCGATCGCTACCACCAGCTCCTGCGCCTGATCGGCGCGGGCTACAAACGCGAGGGCAAGCGGTATCTGACGCTGGCTGTCGGCTGCACCGGCGGAAAGCACCGCAGCGTCGCGATCTCCGAGGAGCTCGCCCAGCGTCTGTCCAATGAGGACGGTATGGCCGTGAAGGTGGTGCACCGCGACCTTGGCCGCGAGTGAACCGCGCGCGGTCGCACTGGGGGGCGGGCACGGCCTGCACGCCACCCTCACCGCGTTGCGCCGGGTGACCTCGCAGGTCACCGCCGTGGTCACCGTCGCGGACGACGGGGGCTCGTCCGGCAGGCTGCGCCGGGAGCTGGGGCTGCTGCCGCCGGGCGACCTGCGGCAGGCCTTCGCCGCGTTCGCCGCCGAAGACGGCGGGACGTTGTGGGCGGAGGTGTTCCAGCACCGTTTCGGCGGCGACGGCGCGCTCGCCGGGCACGCGGTCGGGAACCTGTTGCTGGCCGGGTTGTTCGAGGTGCTCGGGGATCCGGTCGCCGCGCTCGACGAGGCGAGCAGGCTCATGGGCATCTCCGGGCGAGTCCTGCCGATGTCACCCGAACCGCTGGAGATCCAGGGCGAGGTTTCGGGGCTGGACGCCGAGAATCCCGAAGCGCTGCGGCGGATCCGCGGTCAGGTGGCGGTGGCGACGACCCCGGGGCAGGTGCACCGGATCAGCCTGCACCCGACCGGGCAGGCCGACCGGCCGCCGCGCGGCTGTGCCGAGGCGATCGATGCCGTGCTCGACGCGGACGTGGTGTTCCTCGGCCCGGGTTCGTGGTTCACGAGTGTGCTGCCCCATTTGCTGGTGCCGGATCTGCACGACGCGTTGCTCCGAACGGACGCCACGAAGGTCGTGATCCTCAATCTGATCCCCCAACCGGGGGAGACGGCGGGGTTCTCGCCGGAGAAGCATTTGGACGTACTCTTCGAGCACGCCCCGGAATTACGGGTGGACGCGGTCATCGCGGACCGGGACTCGGTGCCCTCACCAGCCCGGTTGCGGGACGCGGCCGGGAGACTGGGCGCGCGGGCGTTGCTGGGGGCGGTGGCTGACCCGGTCGTGACGGGGCGGCATGATCCTGATGCGCTCGCGGGCTGTATGCGAGACGCTCTCGGTCTCACCGGGGGAGGAGCTGAAGGTATGGAGGGGCAGCGATGGCGATGACCGCCGCCGTGAAGGACGAGCTGAGCCGGCTGGAGATCACCAAGATCGGCCCGCGCCGCGCGGAGGTCGCGTCGATGCTGCGATTCGCGGGCGGGCTGCACATCGTGGCCGGCCGCGTCGTGGTGGAGGCCGAACTCGACACCGGTTCGGTGGCGAGGCGGCTGCGCAAGGAGATCCACGAACTGTACGGACACCAGTCCGACGTGCACGTCATTTCCTCCAGCGGATTGCGCAAGGGCACGCGGTACGTCGTCCGGGTGGTCAAGGACGGCGAGGGACTCGCCCGGCAGACCGGCTTGATCGACCAGCGCGGCCGCCCGGTGCGCGGGCTGCCCGCCGCCGTCGTGTCCGGTGGCGTCGCCGACGCGGAAGCCGCCTGGCGCGGCGCGTTCCTGGCGCACGGTTCGCTCACCGAACCCGGGCGCTCGTCGTCGCTCGAGGTCACCTGCCCCGGGCCCGAGGCCGCGCTGGCGCTCGTCGGCGCCGCCCGGCGGATGGGCATCCAGGCCAAGTCACGCGAGGTCCGCGGGGCGGACCGGGTCGTGGTGCGCGACGGTGACGCGATCGGTGCCCTGCTGACCCGGCTCGGCGCGCACACGAGCGTGCTCGCCTGGGAAGAGCGGCGGATGCGCCGCGAGGTGCGCGCCACCGCGAACCGGCTCGCGAACTTCGACGACGCGAACCTGCGGCGTTCGGCCCGCGCGGCCGTCGCGGCGGCGGCCAGGGTGGAGCGGGCGCTGGACATCCTCGGCGAATCCGCCCCGGAGCACCTGCTCGCCGCGGGCAAGCTGCGGCTGTCGAACCGGCAGGCCTCGCTCGAGGAACTGGGCCAGCTGTCCGATCCGCAGATGACCAAGGACGCCGTCGCCGGCCGGATCCGCCGCCTGCTGGCGATGGCCGACAAGAAGGCGAAGGAACAAGGCATCCCGGACACCGAATCCGCCGTCACCCCGGACATGCTGGAAGAAGACGAAGCCTGACCCACCCGCGTTCAGTCCTCTGAATGCGGTCGTTGCACGCGCATCGATCGCATTCAGAGGACTAAATGCGGTGCTCGCTCCGTCGGCAGTCCACAGTGGAGCGTCCTGCGGTCAGGGGGCCGGCTCCGCGATGCCGCTCGGCTCGGCGAGCAGGTGCCCGATGTCGTTGCGGATGCTCAAGACGTCTTCGTCGCCGCCGGAGAGGGCGGCCGTGGCGATCGGCAACAGCTCTTCGAACCGGGCGAGCGCTCCGGCCGCGTCACCCGCCTTGCCGGTCCAGGTCGCGTGCCGTGCCTTGCAGCGCAACGTGATCCGGTCGGTGTCACCGAGTTCCCTGGCCGCGCGGTCCGCCCAAGCCGCCCAGCGTTCCCGGTTCTCGACGGGGATGTGGGACGCCCGTCGCTCCAACGCGGCGAGGGCGTCTTCACGGAGCCCGGCGTGCCAGAAGTGTTCGGCTTCGGCGGCCGCCGCGTAGCTCTGTTCCAGCGTCGGCTCGTCGTCTCCGGTCACGAGTGGCACCTCCGAGGTCGCCACCGCCAGCCGGGCGTACAGCCGGGCCGCCGCGTCGGGGAAGAGAACGGGCGGCTCTCCGGTCCACAGGACGGTTTCGTCGGCGAGGCCCGCCCGTGCCCGGCTGACCGAGTCACCGAGCCCGGCCAGGAAGTCACGGACGCGCACCCGCCGGTCCGGACCGCCCGCCGCCGCGCTCGCCGCGGTGAGGATCGAGATCGGGATGGGCCCGCGGGAGGCGGCGAGACCCAGCAACTCCAGCAGGACCGCGTGCCCGGGCCGCGGCGAGGCCACCGCGCCGGTGCTCTGCTCGACGTCGGCGTCCTCGTGCGCCACGCTGATGAAGGTGACCGTCGAGTCGCCGAGCCGGAGCACGTCCCCGTGCGCCAGCCGGGCGTCAGGCACCCGCTGCCCGTTGACGAAGGTGCCGTTGGCGGAGTCGAGGTCCGTCAGCCACGCGTTCGTACCGTCCCAGCGGATCTTGCAGTGGAGCCGCGACACCCGCGAGTCGCCGAGCCGGACCGCGGCGTTCCTGCTGCGGCCGAGCGTCGTGAGCCCGAAGGACAGTTCGTGGTACGCGGGCGGCTGCCCGGGAACGTCGATGATCAGCGTGGCGGGGGTGATCCTCGGCGAGGTGGGCGAACCCGTGTCGTAGCCGGGCTGGCTGCCCCAGTCTCCGCTGTCCTCCGGTTCCTGGATAACGGGAGCCGGGTCGGCGACCGGCGGTCCCCAGCCTTCGGGCGGCTCGAAACTGCCCGCCATCACCAGGCGGACCTCGACCGCGGGCGGTAGGCACGCCGGATCCCGCGTGGTCGCGACAGTCTTGACCAGCGCCAGCTCCGGTGCCGTCGACAGGCTGCGGAGAAGACCGCACAGCCGTTCCCGGACATCGGGATCGAGGTCGTCGAGCCCGTCGATCGCGATCCGCACGGGCGCTCCGGTCCACTGTGGAGCGAGGGCCCGCAGCGGGCCGAGCAGCGCCAGATCGAAAGCGCTAGCACCGCTCCGGCCGACGTCGTCGAGCCCGGTCCGGTACGTCTGCTCGGCGTCGGCGAAACCGGGCACGCTGCGCCGCAGCTGACGGGCGAGTTCGCTCGCGAGCCGCTCGGCCGTGTCGCCCCGGCTCGCGAAGAGCACGGCGTGCAGGAAATCGGGCGGCACATAGGATCCGGCCACCGAAGGCCGGGCGAGCGCGGCGAGCATGGTCGACTTCCCCGACCCCTCCTCGCCGGTGATCGCGACCAGCCGGGCACCGGTGAGCAGATGCCCGACGGTCTCGCCGAGTTGCGGATCCGGTTGGTAGCGCGCGGTCAGCCGTTCGATCGTGGGCGCGGCCGGGTTCCCGGCGAGCGGCGAACGCCGCCAGGCGGGGGAGGAGTTCAGCGCCAGCCACAGCCCCTGATCGGCCTCGGCCACCTCGCGGGTGCCGTCGAAACCCAGGTGGACGGCGGTCTGCGCCGGGCACAGGCCGGTGATCACCCGTTTGAGATCCGCGCACCGGACGCGTTCGCCGAACTCCGCGTGCCCCGTCCGCAGGACCGAGACCAGCGACCGGCTGAAACACCCGTTCGCGGCGACCCGATCGTCCGAGGCGGTGAGCAGGTCGAACCGCTTGCCCGCCTCACCGACGATCCGCAGCCAGCGCTGACCCGCCTGTCGAGCCCCGATGCCGGCGTGACAGGTGTCGAGCAGGATCACCAGCCCGTCGAGCATCGAGTACCGGCCGAGGAGTTCCTTGATCCGCTGGGCGAACAGGAAGGAGCGGCGGCTGTCCACCGGCAGATCGGTGTCCTTGGTGAGGAAGTAGAAGTCGTCGTCGGCGTATTCGCCGTGCCCGACGAGCGAGAGGAAGAGCGTCGCCTCGTCTTCCGACGCGCGCTCGAAGGCTTCCACCAGCGCGTCGTCCAGCTCGGCCATCGTCGGGTCGACGAGCAGGCCGCGACCGTCTTCGAGGGCGGGGACGCAGCCACCGATCTCGGGGTCGAGCAGGGCCCTCGAGACCTGATGGGCCGCGTCGGGGAGGAACGAGAGAAGGTTCAGCGAGTCGCATTGCGACGCGACCACCAACGACCTCCGCTCTCCCACGGCGATCACTTTGTCTCATCGGAGGGCCACCGGCAAGGGCGGCCGCGATACTGTGCGCCATGGCTCGGATCGTTCTGGTGCACGGCATCGCGCAGGAACAGAAGTCCGCGGACACGCTCGAAGCGGAATGGCTGCCGAGCCTGGCGGGCGGGGTCCGCCTCGCCGGTGACGCCGCGCTGGCCGACACGCTGTGGCGCGACGCCCGGCCCGGCGACGCGCGGATGGCCTTCTACGGTGACCTTTTCCGGAAGGAAGGCCAGCAGGGCGGCGCGGACGAACTCACCCCGGACGAGTGGGCACTCGCCGAAGTGCTGGCGGCGGAATGGCTCCGGAACGCGGCCTCTTCGGCGTCCCGCGAGGCGGACCGGAACCGGGCGAGGGCCGAACTCGATCTGCTCGGCGGTCCGGCGGGGGAGACCCAAGGTGTGCGCGCGGCCGCCCGTCCGGTGCTGAACGCGCTGGTGCGGCTGAAGCCGTTCGCGCGGCTCGGGGTGGCGTTCGCCGAACGCGTGGTGGTCAAGGCGCTCAAGCAGGTGACGCTGTACCTCACCGACGAGACGATCCGGGAACGCGTGCAGGCCCGCGTCGCCGAGCACATCGGGCCGGAGACCGAGGCGATCGTCGGGCATTCCCTGGGTTCCGTCGTCGCCTACGAGGCCGCCCATCGGCACGGCCGGCCGCTGCCGCTGCTGCTCACCCTCGGCTCGCCGCTGGGCCTGCGCACGGTCGTCTACGAACGGACCCGCCCGCAGCCGCCGTCCGTGCCGCCCGGCGTCGCGAGCTGGGTGAACCTGGCCGACCGGGACGACCTCGTCGCCGCCCGGCCCGACCTCACCGGGCTGTTCCCCGGCGCCGACGGGGTCCTGGACAGCGGCTACACGGTCGACAACGGGGCGAAACCGCACGAGGCCGCGTTCTACCTCGCCAAGCGACGCACCGGCGAGGTCCTCTCCCGGGCGTTAACCTCCGGCGGGCAGGCGTAACGCGGCGGTTTCCGCGGCGACGACGGATGGAAACAGCCTCCGTCGAAGCTCACCGGTGAGGTGATCTTCGAGGGAAGGGGAAGCCATGCGGGTATCGGCGGAGGTCGGCACGTGGCTCGCGCGGCGCAGCAGCCGGGCGGGTGACTGGTGGGCGGCGGAGCTGGTCGCCGCCAAACGCGGGACGCGGGTTTCGGTGGTGATCCCGGCCCGCGACGAGGCGGAGACGGTGGGCGCGATCGTCGGCACCATCCGGCGCGAACTCGTCGAACGCTTTCCCCTCGTCGACGAGATCCTGGTGGTCGACAGCCATTCCACGGACGCGACCGCCGAGGTGGCCGCGGCGGCCGGGGCGGACGTCGTCGCGCAGGATTCGGTGTTCCCGGAGCTGGAAAGCCTGACGGGTAAGGGAGAAGCGCTCTGGAAGGGCGTCGCCGAAACCAGCGGGGACCTCGTCGTCTTCGTCGACGGCGATCTCCGCGACTTCACCGCGGACTACGTGACCGGACTGCTCGGACCGTTGCTGACCGACCCGGGGATCGCCTATGTCAAAGGGTTCTACCACCGCCCGCTCGCCGGGGCCGCGGGCGTCGAACCCGACGGCGGTGGCCGGGTCACCGAACTCGTCGCGCGTCCGCTGCTCAACATGTACTGGCCCGAGCTGGCCGGTTTCGTCCAGCCGCTCGCCGGTGAGTACGCGGGACGGCGCGAAGTGCTCGAAGGCATCCCGTTCGTCACGCATTACGGTGTCGAGGTCGGCCACCTGATCGACCTGCTCGAACTGCACGGGCTCGACGCGCTCGCGCAGGTCGACCTCGGTCACCGGACCCACCGGCATCAGGGCACCCAGGCACTCGGCCGGATGGCCGCGCAGATCATGCTGACCCTGATGGACCGGCTGGAGCGCGGCGGCCGGGTGATCTCCGCGGCGCCGCCGTCGACGTCGCTCGCCCAGTTCCGGCGCGGCGCGGGGGAGGCCGTCGAGCGGGAACTCGTGCTCACCGACGTGACCCTCACGCAGCGGCCGCCGCTGGAGAGCCTCCCGCCGGAGATCCGCCCGGAGAACTCACCCGCGTTGCGCAGGAGCGCTTAATGCTTCCTTGGGCTGCCAGCCCGGCGGGCCGAACACGTACCCGAGTTTGTCCCGCCACGAGCCGGCGGCGCGGACGTCGCGCAGGATCGAGCCGTACTCGTGGAAGCCGACCTTGAGCAGGTTGTAGGACTCGACGTTCTTGGTCAGCCCGTAGGTCGGGCGTTTTCCTTCCGGCACGAAACTGCCGAACATCCGGTCCCAGATGATCAGGATGCCACCGTAGTTCGCGTCCAGGTACTCCTGGTCGCTGCCGTGGTGCACACGATGGTGTGAAGGCGTGTTGAACACGTACTCGAACCAGCGCGGCAGTTTCCGGATCTTCTCGGTGTGCACGAAGAACTGGTAGACGAGGTCGATCGACAGGCCGGTGAGGATCATCCACGGCGGGATGCCCGCCAGGGCGAGGATCGACCAGAACGGCAGCTGGAAGTACGGGGTCCACTTCTGCCGCAACGCCGTCGAGAAGTTGTAGTGCTCGCTCGAATGGTGCACCTGGTGGCCGGCCCACATGAGCCGGACGCGGTGGCTCGCCCGGTGGTAGGCGTAGAAGACGAGCTCCTGGCCCAGCAGCATCAGGACCCAGGTCCACCAGTCGTGCGGGCTGAACTTCACCGGCGCGAGTTCGTAGAGCGCGGCGAAGACGAACAGCATGGCGATGCGGAAGACGCCGTTGATCACCACCGCCACCGCGCCCATCGACATGCTGGTGCGGGTGTCCTTGACGCTGTAGCCGATGACGTTGTCGTCGTGCCCCAGCACGTGCAGCGCGAGGATCTCGATCGCGACGAACAGCAGGAACACCGGCGTCGCCAGCAGCACCGGGTCACTCAGATGGGCAAGAAAATCCGCCACCGCACCTCTCCCTGTCTCGCCCCCGGTTATCTGACCATCAGGTAACTTACCCTAGGGTCATTTACCTCAGGGTAAGATAACCGCCGTGACAGAAGCAAGGGCCGTCGGCACGAAGGGGGTGCCCCGCGAAGAGCGGGAGACCCAGATCGTGCGCGCCGGGACGGAGGAGTTCGGCAAGAACGGGTACGCCGGGGCGTCGATGGTGGAGATCGCCCGCCGGGTCGGTGTCACGAAACCCTTGCTGTACCAGTACTTCGGCTCGAAGGACGGGCTGTATCTCGCCTGCCTGCACCGGGCGGGGGACAGGCTGACCGAAGGGGTCGCCGAGACGATGGCGGAGGAGGGCGAGCCGCCGGAACGGATGCCGCTCGCGGTGCTCTCGGCCATCTTCGAGACGTTCGACAACGACCGGTACGCCTGGAAGCTGCTACGCGACCCGACGGTGCCCTCGACCGGTGAGATCGCCGGTGTCGCGGTCGACTACCGCTACCGGCTCGACGGGTTCGCGCTGGTCGGCGCCGCGCAGCTGATGCACGCGCGCGGACTGGACGACGATCGCGACATCGAGGCGATCGCCCAGGTGTGGACCGGTGTGGTCGACTCCCTGATCAGCTGGTGGATCGACCAGCCGGATCAGGACGCCGCGGCGATGACCGAGCGCTGCTCGCGGATCATGCGGAACCTGTTCGGCTGGTGAGGGCCGCTGGCCAAGTTGGTGGTGTCCGATTGGGCATTCGTGCAGGGGTCGTGAGTGAAAATGGTCGTTCTAACCGTCTTTGCCACTCACGACCCGGCCGAATATCGTAAGCCGTTCTGGTCGGGGGCGATCGGCATTCGTTGTATGCCAGGCCGACGCTAGGGTCAAGTGAGGCTTTAAGGTCGAGGCTGACGGATGAATCGGGTCTGGAATGTGCCACTGCTCTTCCTTCTCATCGGGCTCTGCCGCCATGGATCACGACTGACCCTGTCAGCCGTCTGATGAGTCGAGTTCGTTACTGGCGGCTTCAGGCCGCCAGGCCTCCCGTGAGAACCTTTCGGTAGAGCGGATGGAATACTGAATATCCATCTTTCTTGCTAATTTTTTGTCGCTGCTAAGCAGTCTCTGGTGAATCGGTACCCGCTGCCAGGTTTCTTCAAGATGGGTGGGCAAGGAGACTATTCAAAATGCTTAACGAAACGCCACCTGCCGGGAAATTCCGGACGGGTGGCGTTCCTCCAGTCACAACTGGATACGGTCGGGGTGCCCGGCGCCGCTCCGGACACCCCGACCGTGCTCAGGACGCGGCGCTGGATTTGCCGCGCAGCTTGACGTTGGCCGTCGAAGCGTTCTTGATGGCCGTTTCGATCTGCGCCATCGTCGAGGACGAGGACAACCCCGGCACCGTCGCCGACTTCAGCGCGTAGAGCGTGAAGGTGTAGGGATGGCTGGAGCCGCCGGGGCAGGGGCCGAAGTACTTCTGCGAGTTCGCCCCGCTGCCCATGGCCTTCTGCTTGGCGCCGTTCTGGTTCGGGACGGTGAAGCCCGAGCCGAGGCCTTCCGGCAGTGACGCCGCCGAGGCCGGAATGTCCCAGATCGCCCAGTGCAGTTTGTTGCCGTTGTTGGCCACGTCGGCGAAGACGATCGCGTAGCCCTTGGCGCCGGTGGTGCCGGCGCTCCACGCCAGCGGCGGCGAGGTGTCCTGTCCCGCGGTGCCGTCACCGGCACAGGTGAACTTGTCCGGGATGGTCGCGTTGTCGGCGAACGCGGAACTGGTCAGCTTGAACGCTCCCGGCTGCGAGGTGCCGGGGAACTTCAGCCGCACCACCACGTTGTCGATCCCGCTCGGCGTGCCGCCGTTCTTGTCCGCGTTGGTCGAGGTGACCCACAGCCCGCCGTCGGGCGTCTTGGTGACCGAGCGGAGCCTGCCCCAGCGGCCGGAGAACAGCGACTGCACCGAGCCGACACCGTTGCCCGCGGCGTTGATCTGCGTGGCGAAGAGCTGCTCGCTGGTGACCGCCGCGACGTAGATCCAGTCGTTGACGATCTCGATCCCGCTCGGCCCGCCGGAGCTGGTCGGCCAGGTCTTCTTCGGCGCGATCGTGCCGGCGCAGCTGCCGGTGGTCCCTTCGCACTGGGACCAGCCGAAGTTGCCGCCCTTCTGGATCAGGTTGAGCTCGTCCTGGGTGCCGTCGCCGAATTCCGACGACCACAGCTGGCCGCGGGAGTCCCACGCGAGGCCCTGCGGGTTGCGGTGCCCGTAGCTCCAGACGTACCGGGCGTTGCCGCCGGTGGAGAAGAACGGGTTGTCGCTCGGCGCCGAGCCGTCGGGGTTGAGCCGCAGGATCTTCCCGTTGAGCGAACTCTTGTCCTGCGCCGTCGCCTTGTTCTGCCCGTCGCCGACGGTGGCGTAGAGCTTGCCGTCCGGGCCGAACCGCACCCGTCCCCCGTTGTGGTAACGGTTCTTGGCGATCCCGGTGAGCACCGGCGTGGATGTCGAGGACAGCTTTCCGTTCTCGTAGGTCATCTTCACGATCCGGTTGTCCCCGGATGCCGTGTGGTACAGGTAGATCGCGTGATCGGTGGCGTAGTTCGGCGAGATCGCGATGCCGAGCAGGCCGCCTTCGCCGTTGGTGCCGACCGCGCCGGGGACCTTGCCGACCGTGGTCTTCTCACCCGACGGCGTGATCCGCAGGATCTCGAACCGGTCCCGTTCGGTCGCCAGCGCCGTGCCGTCCGGCAGGAAGTCGACGGACCAGGCGAGGTCCACCTTCGTGATGTCCCTGTCGTACTCGGGAATCCCGCCACCCGCGGCGCCACTCGTCTTCGCGGTCAGCGCGTTGCTCGCGGCCGAAGCGTTGCCGTCGAGGTCACGCGCCTTGACCGTGAACGTGTACGACGTGTTCGCCGTCAGCCCGGTGACCGTGGCTTCGAGCGACGGCGTCGTCGCGACCTTCGTGGTGCCCTGGTACACGTCGTAACCGGCGATGGTGCCGCTGTCGTCGGTGGAAGCGTTCCACGCCAACGAGACGCTGTTCGCGGTCACCGACGTCGAGCGCAGGTTCCCGGGCACGGTCGGCGGGGTGGTGTCCCCGCTGGGCGGCGTCGTGAACTGGACGACATTGCTTTGCTGCGAAGGGTTTCCGGCCGCGTCGAAGGCGCCGACGGAGATGTCGTAGGCCGTGTTCGGCTGCAGGTTGTCGACGGTCGTGGTGAGCGTGTTCCCGTCGACGGTCTTGAGGACGTTGCCGCCGCGCATCACGTCGTAGCGGACCACGCCGACGTTGTCGGTCGCGGCCTCCCAGGTGAAGGTGGCGCTGCGGGCCTTGATGTCCTTGGCCGCCAGGTTCTTCGGCGGGGTCGGTGCCTCGGCGTCGGTCACTCCGCTCGCGGTGAGCTTGTCCGCGTTGGGCCCGCCATTCGCGGTCGTCGCGGTGGTGCGGATCTTGTTGGCCCCGGCGGCCAGCGCGACGTCCTTGGTGACGGTCTTCCAGGTGGTCCACACGCCGGTGCCGGGGAACGACAGCGTCCCGGCCGCGGCGCCGTTGACGCTGAGGGAAACCGGCCGGTCGATCGTGGTTCCGTTGGCGTAGCGGAAGGTCAGGGTCTGGGTTCCGGCCTGTGCGGCGTTCACCGTGTACTCGACATAGCTGCCCACGACGTTGTCGAAGTTCACGAACCCGGTGCCGGAGTAGCCCGCGTGGTTCTTCTCGACGGCGCCTTGGGAGATCGTCGCGTCTTCGGATTCGTGATCGGTCGGTGCCGCGCCGGCGGGTGGGGCCGGCAGGACGGCGATGGTCATCGCCGTCGCGGCCGCACACGTCAGCAGCGCGCGCCACGGTGGTCGGGGTGCCACTGGAGCCTCCATGCGTGAAGTTCGGGGGTCGGGAGGTACAACGGCGGACCGGGCGGGGCCCGGCGGGGAGGTGGAGTTTTAGTTAGGAAACTTTCCTATCTATGGTTCAGATCACACACCAGTGGGTGCTTCGTGTCAATACTTGACCAACATCAACACGGAGGGTCACACCCCCGAATGCATTTAGTCCTCTGGATGCGGTCCTTGCGTGTGCAAGTACCGCATCCAGAGGACTAAATGCGAGGGTGGGAAGCGTCAGCCGGCGATGTCGGCCCGGGCGATCACCTTCGTGATCCGCGCGCGTACCAAGGACTCCTCGGGCACGGCGTTCCGCTTGCCGTAGGCCGCGGCCTTGTCCTCGCCCATGTACCGGCCACCGAGCCGGGTCGCCCATTCGAGCATTTCGTCGAGATCGTGGTGCAACACGGCTTCGGCGGTGAACTGCACGTACGAGTAAGGCGGCTTCTGGTCGTCGACGGCGAGCGAGAGCCGAGGATCGCGCCGCAGCGCCTTCCCCTTCAGGGTGTCCGTGCCGGTCGTGAAGATCAGTTCGTCACCGTCCGGCCCCTCGTTCAGCAGGAACCACACCGGCGTCACGATCGCCGCCCCGTTCGCCCGGACCAGGCCCAGCATGCCCGTCCGCGTCCCCGCGCTCGCGAACTCCCACCATTCGTCCCGGTTCATTTCACGCATGAACCAGACGCTACCGCCGCCCTGGGGGCCGGGCACCCAGGTCACCCGTGCGGGGTGTCGGTGGCGGCGACTAGCCTGGCCTGCTGTGCGAGACGACGAGCTGACCGGGATGGGGCTGGCCGACGAGGGGCTGACCCGCCGCCTCAAGGCGCTGGCCTGCACAGCGCCCTTGCACGACCTCGACGCGCGCAAGTCGAAGCTGGACTGGGCGGACGCCACGATCTACCAGATGGCCGAGATCGCCCTGCACACGATCGACCAGGTCACCGTGTCGATGGACTTCGACACCGGCGCCGACCACGATCAGGTGATCGCGCGGCTGCTGCCGTTCGTCGCGCTCCAGGCACCCGGCCGGACACCGGACGAGCACGCCAAGGTCGCCCGCTGGGTGCTCGACAACCTGATCAACGTCGGCACCACCGATCGCGGGTTCCGCCGCGTCTACGGTTCCATCGGCCCGGGCGGCGGCTACCAGCGCCGCCAGTTCGACTTCAAGCTGCTCGTCGAGCTGGCCGCGCCCGACGGCGAGGTCTACCTGCGCGCCACCGACGAGGCGATCAACGTGCTCGTCGGCGCGCTGGACACCGACGTCGAGTCCGCGCAGATCGCCGCCGAGGTCAAACTGGAGAACCTGATCAACCGCGGCCGCCTCGCCGACGCCAAGCTCGCCGCCGAACAGGCCCGCTACCGCACCGTCCAGTACGGCGAGACGTTGCGCGCCAAACTCGACGCGACCCGCCGTGACGTGCGCGCGGTCGACTGGGAGCGCGAGGTCCCGGATCTGCTGGACCAGGCGCTGTCCCATATCGAGTCCCGGTTCCGCGCCGAGAACGCGATCCTCAAGAACATCACCGCGTCGCGGGACGAGACCGAAGACCTCGACCGCAAACGCCGCGCCGCCGAACTGGTCGACATCGTCGGAGACTGCATCCGCCGCCACACGCGGCTCCAGTCCCGGCTCGCCGACGCGGGCGCGGTGTTCCGCGCCGAACAGGACCGCCAGCAGTTCTCCGGGCCGCCGCAGCGCGCCACGATCGACCTGTTCGGCCAGCTCCTGATGCCGACGCTGGGCCTGCCGATCGCCGAGGCCGTCGCGCCCGCCGAGTCGTTCTTCCACGCCGGCGCCGGGATCTCCCCGCCGACCGTGCCGTCGCTGTCGTCGCTGGTGTCGCTGCTGCTGCGGCCCGCGCCCGAGCGCGACCAGCTCGTCGGCGAGATCCCCGAACCCGAGCTGATGCCCGCCGACGTCACCGACAAGTTCGGCGACGAGCAGTGGCGCCTCGCCGACGACCTGCTCGACCTCCCGGAGGTGCCGCGACGGCTGTCCGGGCTGCTCGAAGAGGCCCGCCGGATCGATCCCGGGCTGCCCGCCCTGGTCGCACTGCGGGCGGTGCACGCCTACAGTCCCGAGGTCGGCGCGGCGCTCCGGCAGGGGGAGCGCCAGGTGCTGCTGGCCGTCGACGACGGCACGCTGCTCGAAGACCCCGAGTTCGGCGGAGCGGATCTCCTGCTCTCGTCCGCCAGGGTCGATCGCCACGAAGAAGAAGGGGAGGTCGCGTGACGACCACAGGGGACGTCGAATCCGCGGCCCGGCTCGTCTCGTTCGGCATGCGCCCGAAGCAGCTCCCGTCACGGGACGTCGTATACGGCGATCTCGTCCGGCGCTACGGCGAGGACAGGGCGTTCAAACAGCTCACGCACGCGGTCGCGGCCGGGCTCGGGCTGATGGTGCTGGAGGTCAACCTCCAGGCCGGTGCCGTGCTGGCGGCGACCGACGAGTCCGTCTTCGAGATCAAGATGGACAGCTACGCGCGGCAAAGCAAGATCCGCGAACGCCGGGAGACCGAGAAGGTCCTGCACGGGCTCGTCCATCTCGCCACCGCCGCGCTCGGCTACCCGCGGCCGGACGACCTCGCCAACGACACCTACATCGGCCGCGTCAGTGTCGAGCAGGTGGACGCGATGGTGCGCGAGGCCTGCCGGATCCTCGACGAGCGCGCGGCGGAGGCCGAAGCGAACAACGACCCGCTGGCCGACGCGCCCGAACTCGAACAGGCCTGGCGGGCCTACGCCCGGCGTCCGGCGGCCGCCGCGACCAAGGACGGCAGGCTGGCCTCGGACACCACGCGCGGCATGGTCGCGCGGGCCCTGCGTTTCCTCGCCGATCAAGGCTTTCTCGTCCAGGTCAGCGGAGAGCAGGGCGGGACCTACCGGACGACACCGCGCTACCAGGTGCAGGTGCGGGAACTCGCCGCCGACGCGGCCTTCGACGATCTGCTCGAGCTGAACGTGGTGTCGGTCGCCAACGGTGGCGGGACGTTGCGCGCGGCCGCGTCGGACACGCTCTAGAGGGGAAGAGATGTACGAGCTTTCGCGGGTTCGCCTGCACTCGGTGGGCCCGGCGGGCGCGCGGTACCAGGACGTCGTGCTGGACTTCAGCGGCGTCGGCGCCGCCATCACCGCGCCCCAACAGGACGCGCTGTTCAGCGCCGGGATCCACCTGGCGGGGGAGGGGCCGCCGCGGCGCCCGTCGCCGGCGAGCGTGCTGTTCCTGGAGAACGGCGGCGGTAAATCCGTCCTGATCAAGCTGATCTTCTCGGTCATGCTGCCCGGCCGCCGCCAGGTCGTCGGCACGACGAACACCAAGGTGCTGGAGAAGTTCGTCGCCGCCAAGGACGTTTCGCACGTCGTGCTGGAGTGGCTGCAGGTCGAGACCGGCCACCGGGTGATCACCGGCAAGGTGTCGGAATGGCGCGGGCACGTGGTGTCGGCCGACTCGGAGAACCTCGTCGACTCCTGGTACTGCTTCCGGCCGACGCCCTCGCTCGATCTGGACTCGCTGCCGCTGACGTCGGACGGCAGGCTGCTGACGATGTCCGGCTTCCACGACCAGCTCGACAAGGTGCACGGCGGCGAGCCGGAACTGGAGCTGTTCTGGACCCGGCGGCACCACGAATGGACGTCGCGGCTCGACGGTCTCGGCCTCGACACCGAGCTTTTCCGGTACCAGCGCGCGATGAACGCCGGCGAGGGCGAGGCGGCCGACGCCTTCGCCTTCAGCACCGACGAGGCGTTCGTCGAGTTCCTGTTGCGCGCGGTGCTTTCGGAAGAGGAGCCGAAGGACCTCGCCGAGGTCGTCGCGACCTACGCGCACAACCTCGCCCAGCGCGGGGACCTGTTGTCGGAGCGGGATTTCGTCGCGGGCGCGCTCGACCTGCTCACTCCGCTGGCGGAGGAGGAAGGCGTCGCCGCCGCGTCACGGAAGCTCGCCGACGCGGCCCGCGCCGAGATGCGGACGCTGGCCGGTCAGGTCGCCGCCCGCGACAAGCTGGAGAACGAGCGGCTGAGCGGGCTCGAACAGCACGTCGACGAGGTGAAGTCCGCGGAGAAACTGGCCGAGGGCGACCACCGCCGTCTCGCCGCCGGGGTCACCGAACTCCGCCGCCTGGTCGGGAAACTGCGGCTCGACGAGGCGCAGGAGAGCAAGAAGCGGATCGACGGCGAACTGGCCGAGGCCAAGACCGCCGCCGAGGCGTGGCGTGAATGCACGACCGTGCTCAACCACCTCAACGCCGCCCGCAAGGCACGCGATTTCCGGGAACTGGTGGGGACTCGCGAGCAGAAGGCGCAGCCCGCGCTGCAGGCGCGCAACGCCGCCGCGGGCGCGCTCGCCAGGGGACTGCTGGGGCTGGCCAAGAACGCCACCGAACAGGCGGCGAAGGCCGAAGCCCATGTCGGCGCCCTGCGTGCCGAGGCGGAGAAGGCGCAGGCGGAACGCGACGAGTCGGCGAACCTCGCGGCGTCGCGCCGGGCGGAGGCTCGGGGGCTGGCGGCGCGGATCGCCGAAATCCGGGACGAGATCGCGGAAACCGTCCGGTCCGGCGCGCTCAAGGCCGGGGCGGACGTCGCCGAAGCGGCGCGCGCGGCCAGGGCCGAGGCCGAGACGACCGCCGCCGAACTCGTCCGCCGTGAACAGGAACTCGAACGCGTCGCCGAGGATCTGCGGGCCGCGCAGGCCACGGTCAACGACGCGCACCGGCTCGCGGGGTCCACAAAGGACCGGCTGGAACGCGCGGCCGACGAACTCGACCGCGCCAACCGGCGCACCGACGCGCTCGCCGTCGAACCCCGGCTGAGCGAACTCCTCGGCGCGGACGACGTCACGCTGGAGACCGACCTTCCGGTGCTGCTGGAGCGCCTTCGCGAGGCCGGTTCGGCCGCGGAAAAGGAACAGACCGCGTTGCGGATGGAGGAATCCGTCGACGAGCGCGCGCTGAACGCGCTCGGTTCGGGAGGCCTCCTGCCCGCTCCGGAAGAGGTCCAGGCCGCGCTTGACGCGCTCGAAGCCGCCGGGATGAACGCGTGGTCCGGCTGGCGCTATCTGTCCACTTTGGACAAGAAGCGGCGGGCGGCCGTGCTGGCGCGCGCTCCCCAGCTGGTCTCGGGGATCCTGTTGAACGAGCCGGAGCAGGTTCGGCTCGCCGAGAAGGTCCTGGCGGAGCGGCGTCTGCTGCCCAGCACGATCATCCCGGTCGCCACCACCGAGGCCACCGCGACCGACCGTCTGCCGGACGAGGCCGGGATCGAATTCCTCGTGCCGCCCAACCCGGCGATGTACGACGAGGAGGCCGCCGACGCCGAGCGTGAGGCCATCGCGCTCCGGCACGCGGAACGCCAGCGACGGCTGGAGGCGCTCGCGACGTCGCTGGCCGACGACAGCGCGTTGTCGTGGAAGCTCAAGACCTGGCGCGAGGACTACCCGCCCGGCAGCATCGCGACGCTCGCCGAGCAGCTCCAGAACGCGCGCACCGCGCACGAGACCGCGCGTACCGCGTTGGAGCAGGCCGAAAAGGAGTTCCAGCGGCTCGGGGAGAAGGCCGCCGGGCTGCGGGAACGGATCCCCGAGCTGCGCACCGCCTCGGCCGAGGCGGGGGAGCGCGTTCGCGGGCTGGAAGCCCTCGCCACACGCGCCGCGAAGATCCCCGAGTGGACGGACGACGTCGAACGCGCGACCGAGATCGCCGAGCGGGCCGAGGCCACGGCGTCCGAAGCCGCGGTGAAGGCTTCTCGGCTGCGCGAACAGGCGGGTGAGGAACAACGCACCGCCGACGGGCACCGGCGCACGGCGACGACCGCGAAGGCGGAACTGGCCGAGGTGCCGGGATCGAGCGACGTCACCGAGGACGACTCCGTGCCCGCCGAACCGGTGGACGCGTTGCGGCGTACCTTCGCGTCGGCTTCCGAGGCGTACGCGAAGGTGGAGGTCGGCAGCGATCTCCGTGCCGAACTCGACCAGGCAGAAAGCGTCGAGGCGTCCGCGCGGGCGGCCTTGGAGGCGTTGGACGACGCCGTCCGCGAGCGGGCTTCGGCGCTGCTGGAGACGCCGGACGGCTCCGACGCTTCGGCGCGGGCCGCGGCGCAGGCGCGGGCGAACCGGGCCGTCGCGGTGCTGGAGGAGGAACGCACCGAGATCGTCGGCCTGGTCGCGACCCGCAAGGCGGAACTGGGCCAGCTCCCGGAACAGCCGTCCGCGCTCGCCCTCGACGCGCGGCCGAAGGACGTCGAGCACGGCCTGGAGCTGATCGACGAAGCCGGTCTCGAAGTGTCCGCCGCCGCGCGGAAATGGGAGGAACTGCAGGAGCGCCGCGCCGCGGCCGAAGCGACGCTGGAGTCCGCGAAGACGTCCGCGTCCGGCTTCGGTCTCCTGGCCGAATCGATGGCACACCTGTTGTCCAAAGAGGACGAAGAGGCGCCGTTCGAAGGCGACGTCGAATCCGCGCGCACCAAGCACTCCCGGCTCAACACGGCGCTCACCGAGGCACAGGACGCGGCCGACGCGGGAGACCGCCGGGTGCGGGCCGCGGCCGACCAGCTGGCGCAGTACGCCACGGACAAGCGATTCGAAAAGCTCAGCACACCGGTGCGGCAGCAGGTGATCTCGGTCCGCCGCGACCAGTTGCCCGCCCACGCCGGGGAATGGGCGGAGGCGTTGCGGCCCCGGCTGCGCACGCTCACCGACGACCTCGCGCAGATCGACCGGCACCGCGGCGGCATCATCACCCGCCTGCAGGGCATGGTCGACGGCGCGCTGCGCACACTCCGTGCGGCGCAACGGGTCTCACGGCTGCCGGACGGTCTCGGCGACTGGTCGGGCCAGGAGTTCCTGCGGATCCGCTTCACCGAACTCGAAGAGAACGTGCTCGCCGAGAAACTGGGCGAGGTCGTCGACGAGGCCGCGGTGGGGAAGACCTCCGACGGCCGGGACGTCAAACGGGACGGGCTTTCGCTCGTGCTGCGCGGCGTGCAGGCCGCCGCTCCCAAGGGTTTCCGGGTCGACATGCTGAAGCCGGACTCGGTGCTGCGGACCGAACGGCAGCGCGTCTCCGAGATCCGGGACGTGTTCTCCGGCGGGCAGCAGCTGACCGCGGCGATCATCCTGTACTGCACCCTGGCGGCACTGCGGGCGAACAACCGCGGCAAGGCCCGCAACCGGCATTCCGGCGTGCTGTTCCTCGACAACCCGATCGGCCGCGCGTCGGCGGGCTACCTGCTGGAACTGCAGCGCGCGGTCGCGGAGGCGCTGGGCGTCCAGCTGATCTACACCACCGGCCTGTTCGACGCCGGCGCGCTGAGCGAGTTCCCGCTCATCGTGCGGCTGCGCAACGACGCGGACCTGCGGGCGGGGCGCAAGTACCTGTCCGTCGACGCGACGATCCGGAACGCGACCGACGAACTCGGCGAGCCGGACGGTGTCGCGCGGCTTTCGGCGACGCGGCTGTTCACGCGGCCGTCGGAGGAGCCCGAGCAGGAGGAAGAGACGACCTGACGCGCGATGTGGCCAGGATCTTCGGCCGGGAACCTGACCGACCGGCTGGGCTGAAGGCTCCTTTCGTCGCATCAGACGCGGTGAAGGGAGCCATCGGACCACTGGGGCACCACGCATGACCGCCGAGCCCGTCGTTCCGGTCACCCGGCCGGCGTGAGGCGCTCCCGCGCCGAGGCCCGGTACTGCCCGGGCGCCTGATCACGGGCGCGCCGGAACGCCCGGCTGAACGCGTACACCGACGTGTAGCCGACCGAGCGCGCGATGGCGTCCACCGTGTCGTCGGTGTCGCGCAGCCGGACCGCGGCCAGGTCCATCCGCCACAGGGTCAGGTAGTCGCCGGGCGTCCGCCCGGTGGTTTCGCGGAACCGGCGGGTCAAGGTGCTGCGTGAGGTCGCCAGTTCCGCCGCGAGCACGTCGGTCGTCCACGATTTCGCCGGATCCTCGTGGATCTTGGCCAAGGCCACGCTGATCAGCGGGTCGCCGAGGACACCGAGCCAGGTTCCCCGCGTCTCGGCCGGTTTCTCGGTCCGCCAAGCGCGGAGCAGTTGGACCAGAAGGATGTCGACGAGCCGGTTCAAAACGAAGTCGGTGGCGATCTGCGGGCTCGCCAGTTCCCGCGACAGCAGCCGGACGGTGTCGTCCAGCCCGTCGCGGCCGCGGTTCGCGCGGATGTGCACCACCTCCGGCAGGGTGGCGAGCACCTGGGTCGACACCGCCGGGTCGTAGTCGTAGGACGCGCCGAGGACGTGCGTCTCGACCTCCCCGGAGCCGAGGCGCAGCACGCCGCCGCAGTCCCGCGCCTTCTCCGCCGCGGTGCACACGTTGGGAATGATCGCGACGTCCGGAGCGCTGCGCAGGGTGTGCTCCGGCCCGTTCGGCAACAGCACCACGTCGCCGGGCATGAGTTGCCGCGGCGGCTGACCGGCCAGTTCCAGCCAGGCCGTCCCGCAGGTGACGGCGTAGAAGGCGGCGCGGGTGATGCCGTGCCAGAGGATGCCCCACGGTCCGGACGCCTCGATGCGTGCTCCGGCGGTGCCGCGGACGCCGCCCACGGCGAGCACTTCGGCCAGGAGGTCCATGAGGGTGATGATAATGCGACAGATGGATATGTTCCTGGCGGTTTCGAGCATCGATACGGTCACTCTGTGCGTCATACGATCGAGGTCATGACAGAGACGTTCGACTTCGACAAGATCAACCGAAGCGTGATCGCCGAGTTCCGCGAGAAGGGCGGCAAGGCGGGCGGCATGTTCGAGGGCTACCCGCTCGTGCTCGTCCACCACACCGGCGCGAAGTCCGGCACCGAGCGGATCGCGCCGCTCGTCCCGCTCCTCGAGGACGACCGGATCTACATCTTCGCGAGCAAGGGCGGCGCCGACGACAACCCGGCGTGGTTCCACAACCTGGTCGCCAACCCGGACACCAAGGTCGAGCTCGGCACCGAGACCTTCCCCGTCCGCGCACGCGTCCTCACCGGCGCCGAGCGCGACGAGGTCTACGCCAGGCAGTCGGCCATCATGCCGCAGTTCGCCGAGTACCAGAGCAAGACCAGCCGGGTCATCCCGGTGTTCGAACTGGAGCGCGTCCAGGGGAGCTGAAGGGGACTTTCCCCGCGTCTCACGCGGTGAAGGGCGCTTTCCCCGCATCGCATGCGGGGAAAGCGCCCTTCAGCCGTTTGTGGCCGAAACTGTCGGGCCCCGGTGATAGAACCGATCCGTGACCCCCAAGATCGACACCGCGCAGCGCCGCGCCCGCCTCGCGACGCGTCATCGCCTCACCACGCCCGCCGAGTCGGTGCTCGCCGCCGCGGACGCGGTCGTCGCGCTGCACGCCACGGATCCGGCGTCGGTGCACCTCTCGGCGTGGGCGCGCGTGAAGGGCGACGGCGTCGCCGAACTGGAGAGCGCGCTCTACGAGGAGCGCACGCTGATCCGGATGCTCGGCATGCGCCGCACGGTCTTCGTCCTCGGGCACGAGAACGCGGCCCTCGTGCAGGCCGCGTGTTCCGCCGACATCGCCAAGAAGCAGCGCCGCCTGCTCGAACAGCACCTCGCCACGCAGGGCCATCCGGAGAACGTGCCGGAGCCGGAACGCTGGCTCGCCGAGGTCGAGGACGCGACGGAGCGCGCGCTGAAGGCCCGCGGTTCCGCCACGGCGCAGGAGCTCTCCCACGACGAGCCGCGCCTGAAGCAGCAACTCCTGATGGCGAAGGGAAAGCCGTACGAGGCGATCGCCAACGTCACCAGCCGCGTCCTGTTCCAGCTCGCGGTCGACGGCCGCATCGTGCGCGGCCGCCCGCGCGGCAGCTGGATCAGCAGCCAGTACTACTGGGCGCCGATGGCGGGCTGGCTGCCGCAGGGCCTCGCCGGCTGGGACGCCGACGCCGCCAGGGTCGAGCTCGCCCGAAGGTGGCTCTACGCCTACGGGCCCGCCCCGATCGCGGACCTCCGCTGGTGGACGGGCTGGACGATCGGCCAGACGAAGAAGGCGCTCGCGGAGATTCAGCCGGTCGAGGTCGATCTCGACGGTGTCCCCGGCGTGGTGCTCGCCGACGATCTGGAGCCGGTGGCCGAGCCCGAACCCTGGGTCGCCCTGCTCCCGTCCCTCGATCCGACGGCGATGGGGTGGATCGAGCGCGACTGGTACCTCGGCCCGCACAAGGCACCGCTGTTCGACGGCACCGGCAACATCGGGCCCACGGTCTGGGCCGACGGCCGCATCGTCGGCGGCTGGGCGCAGCGGCCGGACGGCGAGGTCGTCCATCACCTCCTGGAGGACGTGGGCGCGGACGTCGAACGGGCCGTCGAGGCGGAGGCGAACCACCTGGCCGAGTGGTTCGGGGAGGTGCGAGTCACGCCACGGATGCGCACGCCGCTGGAGCGACGGCTAGCACAGTGAAGCTGAGAGTTTTCCCAAGACGTCCTGGTAGCGACGCACTTAATCGATTCTTGACCTGACCCACCGAGTGGTGGAAGTCTCGTCAGGGCAAAGAGGGTGGCCCGAGCACGCACGCTAGGGTTGCGCCCGAGTAAAGGACGTCTTACCGGGGCGATCCCGGACGAGTCTCAAGGGAGTGGCAGCAGTGACGGTTCGCGTAGGTGTCAACGGCTTCGGCCGCATCGGCCGCAACTTCTTCCGGGCCGTGCAGGCCGCCGGTCACGACATCGAGGTGGTCGCGTTCAACGACCTCGGCGACGTCGCCACCATGGCCCACCTGCTGAAGTACGACTCCATCCTCGGCCGCTTCCCGGGCGAGGTCAGCGTCAGCGACGAGGGCATCGTCGTCGACGGCAAGACGATCAAGGCCCTCGCCGAACGCGACCCGGCCAACCTGCCCTGGGGCGACCTCGGCGTGGACGTCGTCGTCGAGTCGACCGGTTTCTTCACCAACGGCGACGCCGCCAAGGCGCACATCGCCGGTGGCGCCAAGAAGGTCATCATCTCCGCGCCCGCCAAGGGCGAGGACCTGACCGTGGTGCTGGGCGTCAACGACGACAAGTACGACGGTTCGCAGACCATCATCTCGAACGCGTCCTGCACCACCAACTGCCTCGGCCCGCTGGCCAAGGTCCTCAACGACGCCTTCGGCATCGAGCAGGGCCTGATGACCACGATCCACGCGTACACGCAGGACCAGAACCTGCAGGACGCGCCGCACAAGGACCTGCGCCGCGCCCGCGCCGCCGCGCTGTCCATGGTCCCGACCTCGACCGGTGCCGCCAAGGCCATCGGCCTGGTCCTGCCGGAGCTCAACGGCAAGCTCGACGGCTACGCGGTCCGCGTCCCGGTCCCGACCGGTTCGGCCACCGACCTCACCGTCACGCTCGCCAAGAGCGCGACCATCGAGGAGATCAACGCCGCGTACAAGGCCGCCGCCGAGGGCCCCCTGGCCGGCATCCTGCGCTACAGCGACGACCCGATCGTCTCGGCCGACATCGTCACCGACCCGGCCTCCTGCATCTACGACGCGCCGCTGACCAAGGTCATCGGCAACCAGGTCAAGGTCGTCGGCTGGTACGACAACGAGTGGGGCTACTCCAACCGCCTCGCCGACCTCGTCAAGCTCGTCGGCACCAAGCTCTCCTGAGCCATGGCGCTGAAGAACCTCGAAGACCTGCTGGGCGAGGACGTCTCAGGCCGGTACGTGCTCGTGCGCTCCGACCTGAACGTCCCGCTCGACGGGGAAACCATCACCGACGACGGCCGCGTCCGCGCGGCCCTGCCGACCCTCAAGCGGCTCGCCGAGGCGGGCGCGAAGGTGGTCGTCACGGCGCACCTCGGCCGTCCCAAGGGCGAGCCGGACCCGAAGTTCTCGCTCGCGCCCGTCGCCGCGAAGCTCACCGAGCTGCTCGGCGTCGACGTCCCGCTGGCGGGTGACCTGGTCGGCGAGTCCGCCAAGGCCACCGTCGCCGGTCTGACCGACGGCCAGGTGGCCCTGCTGGAGAACGTGCGCTTCGACGCGCGCGAGACCAGCAAGGTCGAGGCCGAGCGCCAGGAGCTGGCCGCCGAGCTGGCCGCGCTCGTCCCCGGCGGTGCGTTCGTCTCCGACGGTTTCGGTGTCGTGCACCGCAAGCAGGCCTCGGTCTACGAGATCGCTCGCGCGCTTCCGGCGTACGCGGGCGGCCTCGTGCTGGCCGAGGTCGACGTCCTCAAGAAGCTCACCGAGGACCTCGCGCGGCCGTACGTCGTCGTCCTCGGCGGTGCGAAGGTCTCGGACAAGCTGGGCGTCATCGCCAACCTGCTGACCAAGGTCGACAGGCTCCTCATCGGCGGCGGCATGGCGTACACCTTCCTCAAGGCCCAGGGCCACGAGGTCGGCAACTCGCTGCTGCAGGAGGACCAGCTGGACCAGGTCCGCGGCTTCCTCGCCGAGGCGGAGAAGCGCGGCGTCGAGCTGATCCTGCCGGTGGACGTCCTCGCCGCGACGGGCTTCGCGGCCGACGCGGAGTTCGACGTCGTCGACGCGACGGCCATCCCGGCCGGCCGCATGGGGCTCGACATCGGCCCGAAGTCGCGTGAGCTGTTCGCGGGCAAGCTGGCCGACGCGGCGACCGTGTTCTGGAACGGCCCGATGGGCGTGTTCGAGTTCGAGTCCTTCGCCGGCGGCACCCGTGCCGTGGCCGAGGCACTGGTCAAGAGCGACGCCTTCACCGTGGTCGGCGGTGGCGACTCCGCCGCGGCCGTGCGGCAGCTCGGCCTGCCGGAGGACGGCTTCTCGCACATCTCGACCGGCGGCGGCGCGTCGCTGGAGTACCTGGAGGGCAAGGAACTGCCCGGAGTCGCTGTGCTGGGAGAGAACGACTAGTGGCGCGCAAACCGCTCATCGCCGGCAACTGGAAGATGAACCAGAACCACCTCGAAGCCATCGCGCTGGTTCAGAAGATCGCCTTCGCCCTGCCGGAGAAGTACTACGCGAAGGTCGACGTCGCGGTCCTGCCGCCGTTCACCGACATCCGCAGCGTCCAGACGCTGACCGACGGCGACAAGCTGTCGCTCACCTACGGCGCCCAGGACCTGTCGCCGCACGACTCCGGTGCCTACACCGGTGACGTGTCGGGCCCGATGCTGGCGAAGCTGGGCTGCAGCTTCGTCACCGTCGGGCACTCGGAGCGGCGTGAGTACCACGGCGAGTCCGACGAACTGGTGAACAAGAAGGTCAAGGCCGCGCTCAAGCACGGCATCAAGCCGATCCTGTGCGTGGGGGAGAAGCTCGAGGTCCGCGAGGCGGGCGAGCACATCACCCACACCACGACCCAGCTGGTCGAGGGCCTCAAGGGGCTCAAGGCCGAGCAGGTCAAGGACGTCGTCGTCGCCTACGAGCCGGTCTGGGCGATCGGGACCGGCAAGGTCGCGACCCCGCAGGACGCCGAGGAGGTGTGCGGAGCCATCCGTGCCACCCTCGCCGAGAAGTACGGTGCCGAGGTCGCGTCCTCGGTCCGCGTGCTCTACGGCGGCTCGGCCAAGGCCAACAACATCAGTGACCTCGTCGCCTGCGAGAACATCGATGGCGCGCTCGTCGGTGGTGCCAGCCTGGATGGTGACGAGTTCACCAAACTCTGCGCACTCGCCGCGGGCGGGCCCCTGCCCTGATCGGGGCACCTACCGGGTAACCTGGGTATCCGGTCCGTCACACAGCAGTGGACGAGTCCAGGAGTACGGTGTGTTCTGGCGGTCATGAGCCGCTGGTGGCACACCGTTTTCCTGCATTCTCCAAGAGCGCAGAGGATGACATGAAGCTGTTCCTGCAAATCCTGTTGATCGCCTCCAGCGTGCTGCTGGTGGTCGCCGTGTTGCTGCACCGCGGCCGTGGTGGCGGTCTGTCTTCGCTGTTCGGTGGCGGTATGCAGTCGAGCCTCTCGGGCTCGAGCGTGGCCGAGAAGAACCTCGACCGGATCACGCTGCTGCTGGGCGCGGTGTGGCTGATCAGCATCATCGGCCTCGGGCTCCTGCTCAAGGTCTGATCGATCCAGGTGTTTCGGCGTGCCTATGGGGGGCGCGCCGCCGATCCCTATAGGTGTGAGGATTCATGGTTGGCGGTAACGCGATTCGGGGCACCCGTGTGGGTGCCGGGCCTTCGGGCGAATCGGAGCGGGGTGAGTCGGCGCCGCGGCGCCGGATTTCCTACTGGTGTGCCAACGGGCACGAGGCACAGCCCTCGTTCTCGATGGACGCCGAGATTCCCGACGAGTGGGACTGCCCGCGTTGCGGGCTCCCCGGTGGGCAGGACGAGAAGAACCCTCCTGCCGCGCCGCGGACCGAGCCTTACAAGACTCACCTCGCGTACGTGAAGGAACGGCGTTCCGACGCCGACGGCGAGGCCATCCTCGCCGAGGCGCTGGAGCGGTTGCGCCAGCGCCGGGAGATCTAGCCTCCGCTCACCGGTCGAGCGGGTACCGGGCACGCACCCGGAACCCGCCGTCCTCGGTGTCGGCGGTCTCGAAGCTCCCACCCAGCAGTCGAGCGCGTTCGGCCAGCCCGGTCAGCCCGTGCCCTCCCGAGGGCAGGGCCGCACCGGGGGTCCGAGCGCGCTCGTTGCGTATTTCGACCTTGAGCGAACCGTGCTCGCCCTGGATCCGGATGGTCGCGGTGGCGCCGGGTGCGTGCTTGTGCACGTTGGTCAGGCATTCCTGCACGGTCCGGTAGGCCGCCGCGGAAACCTGGCTGGGCAGCAGGTCGGGGATCCGCTCCACGGTGAGGTGCACCGGGACGTCCGAGCCGCGGATCAGCCGGTCGAGTTCGTTGATCCCCGGCCGCGGCCCGTCGTCCTCGGACCCCGAGCGGAGCACGCTCACGAGTGAGCGCAGTTCTTCGAGGGTCTTGGTGCTCAGCTTCCGGATGACCTGCGCGGTTTCGAGCGACCGGGCGTCGGTGGTCTGCGCCTGCAGTGCGCCGGCCTGCATCGCGATCAGCGTGATCTGGTGCGAGACGACGTCGTGCATCTCCCGCGCGAGGCGGGCGCGTTCCTCCGCGCGGACGGCGTCGGCGTGGAAGCGGCGCTCGCGGTCGCGGCTGGCGGCGAGTTCGGACAGTTTCTGCGAGATCTCGGTTCGCGCTCCGATGAGCAGGCCGATGGCCACCGGCATGCCGGCGACGATGACGCCGTAGATGCCGTCCAGGACGTGTTCGCGCCAGCTGAGCTCGACGAAGTCGGCCAGCGGCCACTGCACGAACCGGCAGGTGAAGACGAGCGCGAACCCGGTCCAGGTCTGCCAATGCATCTGTTTGCGGGTGGCGAGGAAGCCGAGCGCGATCATCGCGGCCAGCTGCGACCAGCCCGCCAGGAAGCCTGGGACGGTGACGATCACCGCGAGGAACGGCAGCTTGCGCCGGAAGGCGAGGCCGAGGCACGCGGCGCCGGACAGGTAGATCGAGTACGGCTGGGCCTTCTCGGGGATCACCAGCCAGACGTCGAGCGCGGCCAGGAAGATCGCGAGTGTGTCGATGCCCAGCGCGACCAGCGCCGGACGTTTGATCTTGGCGAACGACATGACCCCGGCGGCACGGCGCATCCGGTCGGCGGCCTCCGCTCCGGAGCCGCCCACCGAGATACCTGGCATCGAGAGACCCTCTGTGCTCATCGCTGGCGACCTCACTCGTCTTGTGGACTTGAATGGTGAGACGTGTTCTTCGCCCGATCGGGACGCGCAGGAACGAACAAATGTGCGGATGCTAACGGGTGGATGTACAAGGGCGGTAAGTTTCCCCCAGTCGGGCTAGCGACTGGTCGGTCACTGTCCGTTCTGCGGACAAGTGCATGAACGTTCGGTCGGTCAAGGCGCGGACCGGACCACCCGGGCTCGGTGGTCCGTTGATCGTTCCGACGCGCGAACGGACCGTTTCTGATGCCGAAGCCGGCAAGAGTTGATCTTTGTCACTTTCCGCCCCCAGACGGTTACAGAAGGCGTGATGCCGTGAACGCCTCCTTCACTACCTTCAGCGTAGGGAAGGAGGCCTTCACGGACTTCCGCCATGGGGGTGTCACCGCCGCATCCCGTGATCAGACCCGTAACTCGCGTGATCGAAGACGCAACTCGCGTGCTTGAAGGCGTCACTCGCGTGTTGCGCGTCCAATCACGCGAGTGACGCCTCTGATCACGCGAGTTACGCCTTGGGGCACGTCGCCGGAAGCGCGTGAAGGCCCCCTTCCCACGGCTCAGCCGAAGGAAGGGGGCCTTCACGCGCGAAAGCGTCAGCCCGTAGGGGGCTGGTAGACCTTCGTGAGTTTCGAGGCGGAGCCTCGGTCCAGCAGCCAGAGCGTGCGGCGCGAGCCGCGTGCCCCGGCGACCGGGATCTCGACCTCGCCCGCACCGGCCAGCGCCTGCGCGACGGCGTCGGCCTTGGCGTCGCCGCCGGTGACCAGCCAGATGTCCTGCGCGCGACGGATCGCGGGCAGGGTCAGCGAGATCCGGGTCGGCGGCGGCTTGGGGCAGTCCCGCACCGCGACGACCGAGCGTTCCTTCTCGTGCACCGCCGGGCTGTCCGGGAAGATCGAGGCGGTGTGCCCCTCCCCGCCGAGGCCCAGCAGCATGATGTCGAACGCCGGGACCTCAGGGGTCAGGATCTCCGCGTACGCGGCGGCCGCCGCGTCGACGTCGTCGCCGAACTCGCCGTCCGAAGGTGCCATGGCGTGCACCCGCTTCGGGTCGAGCGGGACGTGGTCGAGCAGCGCCTCACGAGCCTGCTTCTCGTTGCGCTCGTCCGAATCCGCCGGGACGAAGCGCTCGTCTCCCCAGTAGACGTCCAGACGCGACCAGTCGATGGCGTCGCGGGCACTGGAGTCACGCAGTTCCCGCAGGATCGCGATCCCGGTGCCGCCGCCGGTGAGCACCACCGAAGCGGAGCCCTTGGCGGCCTGGACGTCCACGAGCCGGGTGACCAGCCTGGCCGCCGCGGCGGCGGCCAGGAGATCCGGGTTCTCGTAGACGACGACCTCGGTCTTGCTCATGAGGCGCTCTTCGCGGTCTTGGCGGCCGGAGCCTTCTTCGCCGCCGGAGCCGCCTTCTTCGCCGGAGCAGGCTTCGCGGTGCCCGACGAGATCTTGCCGAGCCCGTTCAGCGAGGCCTCGTAGACCTCGTCCGGGTCGAGCCGCCGCAGCTCCTCGATCAAGCAGTCCTTGTTGTCCCGCCGCTGCAGCGCGATCCGGCGCGTCGGCTGGCCCGGCTGGGTCAGCATGCCGACCCGCCCGTCCGGCCGGTGCAGTTCCACCGGCCCGGAACGCCGGTCCAGCGTCACCGAGATGATGCCCGCGGCACCACTGCTCTTGACCCGCTTCACCGGCACCTTGAGGTACTCGGCCAGCCAGCCGGCGAGCAGTTCGGTCGACGGCGAGTCGGCCTCGCCGGTCACGGTCGCGCCGGTGACCTTCTCGTACGGCGGGAGGTCCAAAGCGGACACCAGCTGCGCGCGCCACCGGGTCAGCCGGGTCCACGCCAGGTCGGTGTCACCCTCCACATAGGACTTCGCTCGCGTGGTGAGTGCCCTTATGGGCGCCTTTTCCGCCGCCGAGTCGGTGATCCGGCGCTGCGCCAGCTCACCGAGCGGGTCCTTGGCCGGGGCCTTCGGACCGGTGCCGGGCCACCAGGTGACGATCGGCGCGTCCGGCAGCAGCAACGGAACGACCGCGCTCTGCCCCTGCGAAGCCAGCGGACCGTAGAGCCGCAGGACGATGACCTCGCTCGCGCCGGCGTCGCCGCCGACCCGGATCTGGCCGTCGATCCGCGGTGCCGCGGTCCGCGCGCCCTTGGCCACCACGATCACCCGTGAGGGGTGCTCCCGGCTGGCCTCGTTGGCGGCCTCGATCGCCTCTTCGAGTTTGTCGTCGTCGTCGGCCACTATGACCAGCGTCAGCACCCGGCCGAGCGCGACCTGCCCGCCCTGCTCGCGGATCTCGACGAGTTTCTTGTTCAGCTGCGACGTCGTGGTCGACGGCAGGTCGATGATCACGGACGCCTCCAGTTCCGGCCGGTACGCTCCAGCATTTCGTCCGCGGACGGCGGTCCCCACGAACCGGGCGGGTACGCCTCGGGCGCGCCCTTCTTGGCCCAGTGGTCGAGGATCGGGTCCAGGATCTCCCAGGACAGCTCGACCTCTTCGTTCACCGGGAACAGCGACGGTTCGCCGAGCAGCACGTCCAGGATGAGCCGCTCGTAGGCCTCCGGGGACGACTCGGTGAAGGCGTGCCCGTACCCGAAGTCCATCGTGACGTCGCGGACCTCCATCGTGGTCCCCGGCACCTTCGACCCGAACCGCAGCGTGATGCCCTCGTCGGGCTGCACCCGGATCACCAGCGCGTTCTGGCCCAGTTCCTCGGTCGAGGTCGAGTCGAACGGCAGATGCGGCGCCCGCTTGAACACCACGGCGATCTCGGTGACCCGGCGGCCCAGCCGCTTGCCGGTGCGCAGGTAGAACGGCACGCCCGCCCAGCGGCGGTTCTGCACCTCCAGCGTCACCGCGGCGTAGGTCTCGGTGGTCGAGTCCTTCGCGAAACCGCCTTCCTGCAGCAGGCCCGGCACCTTCATGCCGCCCTGCCAGCCGCCCGCGTACTGCCCGCGCGCGGTGGTCTCGTCGAACGGCGCCAGCGGCTTGGTCGCCGAGAGCACCTTGACCTTCTCCGCGCGGAGCGCGCGCGGAGCGAACGAGACCGGCTCCTCCATCGCGGTCAGCGCGAGGAGCTGCAACAGGTGGTTCTGGATGACGTCGCGTGCGGCGCCGATGCCGTCGTAGTAGCCCGCGCGGCCGCCGAGGCCGATGTCCTCGGCCATGGTGATCTGCACGTGGTCGACGTAGTTGGCGTTCCAGATCGGCTCGAACAGCTGGTTCGCGAAGCGCAGCGCCAGCAGGTTCTGCACCGTCTCCTTGCCGAGGTAGTGGTCGATGCGGAACACCGACTCCTCGGGGAAGACGTCGTTCACGATCTCGTTGAGCTCCTTGGCGCTCTTGAGATCGCGGCCGAACGGCTTCTCGATGACGACGCGGCGCCAGGTGTCCTCGCTCGCGTCGGCGAGGCCGGAGCGGGCGAGCTGCTTGGTCACCACCGGGAACGCGCTCGGCGGGATCGACAGATAGAACGCGGTGTTGCCCCCGGTGCCGCGCTCGGCGTCGAGGTCCTTGACCGTCTGCGCGAGTTTGTCGAAGGCCTCGTCGTCGTCGAAGGTGCCCTGCACGAACCGGATGCCTTCGGCGAGCCGGTTCCACACCGACTCCTTGAACGGCGTCCGCGCGTGCTCCTTGACCGAGTCGTGCACGAGCTCGCCGAAGTCCTGGTGCTCCCAGTCCCGGCGGGCGAACCCGACGAGCGAGAACCCGGCGGGCAGCAGCCCGCGGTGGGCCAGGTCGTAGATCGCCGGCATCAGCTTCTTGCGGGCGAGGTCACCGGTCACGCCGAAGATCACCAGGCTGGACGGCCCGGCGATCCGCGGCAGCCGCTTGTCGCGCGGGTCGCGCAGCGGGTTGTTCCAGGCTCGTGTCACTCGCCGGCCTCCTGTACCGCGCGGACCAGTCCGGCCAGGCCGGCGGCCCGGTCGGTGAGGTGCAGGCGCAGCACCGGACGGCCGTGCTCGGCGAGCACCTGGCCGTCACCGAGCGCCTGCGCGTGCTGCAGGACGCCGAGGGTGTACGGCCGGTCCGGAACGTCGAGATCGTCCTCGACGGCGCCGGTGATCTGCAGGAAGACACCGTTCTGGTGCCCGCCCTTGTGGTATTGCCCGGTCGAGTGCAGGAACCGCGGCCCCCACCCGAAGGTGGTCTGCCGTCCGGTCCGCTTGGCGATCTCGCCGCGCAGGACGGCCGTCGACGCGTCGTCGAGCCGGTCGAGGTACGCCTGCACCGCGATGTAGCCGGTTTCCGGTGCGGAGTCGAAGAAAGCCCGCAGGATGTCCGCGAGCTTCCCGTCCGTGGAAACTCCATCCATGCCCCCGCCACCGCCCTCAACGGAGGCGCTGCGCGCCGCAGTGAACACCTTAGAGCCGAACACCTCGACCGCGCCGTCCACAGTGGACGGCTCTTCGCCGCCCTTGAGCTTGTCCGGGTTGTCGAGCAGCGAACGCGCGGCCTTCTTGGCGGCCTCGACGTCGGGCTGGTCGAACGGGTTGATCCCGAGCAGCCGTCCGGCGAGCGCGGTGGCGAACTCCCACAGCAGGAACTGCGCGCCGAGCGAGCCGGTCACGGAGATCTTCGCCGCGCCTTCCGCCGCGCCGACGGCCACCGGGGTGGCGTCGCCCTTGGCGTCGGCGAAACCGGGGGAGTCCGGGCCTTCGACGGCGACCGGCAGGAGACCGGTGCCCTGCTTGCCGGTGGACTCGGCGATCAGCTGCTCCGCCCAGTCGGCGAAGCCCTTGATGCCCGATCCCGTGTCCGCGATGACGACCTTCTCGGCGCCCTTTTCGTGCGCCGCGCCCCACGCCGCCGCGAGCTTGACCGCGGGGTTGTCGACGGAGTCGGCGGCCAGCTCGTCGGCCACCGAAGCGGCCTGGTCGAGCAGGCGGGCGACGTCCGCGCCGGCGAGCCCGGCCGGGACGAGCCCGAACGCGGTCAGCGCCGAGTAGCGGCCACCGACGTTCGGGTCGGCGAGGAAGACCTTGCGGTAACCCTCCTTTTCGGACAGTTCCGCGAACGGCGAGCCGGGGTCGGTGACGACCACGATCCGCCGGGCCGCGTCGATGCCCGCGTCGGCGAAGGCCTTCGCGAAGATCCGGCGGTGGCTGTCGGTCTCGACGGTGCCGCCGGATTTCGACGACACGACGATGACCGTGCGCTCCAGGTCACCGGCGAGCGCGTCGGCGACCTGACCCGGGTCGGTGGTGTCGAGGACCGTCAGCGGGACGCCGTCGGTCGCGGTGATGACCTCGGGGGCCAGCGACGAACCGCCCATGCCCGCGAGGACGACGCGGTCGACGCCCTCGGAACGCAGGTCGGTCCGCAGTGCCTCGATCTCGCCGATCAACGGCCGCGAGGACTTGTGCAGCGTCGTCCACGAGAGACGGATCGACGCTTCGGACTCGGCTTCGGGACCCCACAGTGTGGCGTCCTGGGACGCCAGTTTCGATGCGACCTGGTCGGCGACGAGCCGCTCCGCGAACGGAGCGGCTTCGCCGGCCAGGGCGGCGTCGACGATTTCGACGCCGGTCGTTTCCCCTGCCATGGTCCAGATCAGTCCTTCGCCTTTTCCAGCTGTCCGGTGACGGTCTCGAGAAGCTCGGTCCACGACTTCTCGAACTTCTCGACGCCCTCGTTCTCCAGCGTCAGGAACACGTCGTCGATGTCGATGCCGACCACACGCAGCTTGTCGAAGACGACCTGCGCGTCGGGGCCCTTGCCGGTCACCGTGTCACCGGTGATCTCGGCGTGGTCGCCCGCGGCGTCGAGGGTCTTCTCCGGCATCGTGTTGACCGTGTCCTTGACGACGAGCTGGTCCACGTAGCGGGTGTCGGAGTACTGCGGGTCCTTCACGCCGGTGGAGGCCCACAGCGGACGCTGCGGGTTCGCGCCGGCCTCGGCGAGCGCCTTCCAGCGGTCCGAAGCGAAGAGCTCCTCGAACGCCGCGTACGCGAGCCGCGCGTTGGCGATGGCGGCCTCACCGCGCAGCGCGGTGGCCGCGTCGGTGCCGATCGCGTCGAGGCGCTTGTCGATCTCGGTGTCCACACGGGACACGAAGAACGACGCGACCGAGTGGATGCCCTTGAGGTCGTGGCCGTTGGCCTTCGCCTGCTCCAGACCGGCGAAGTAGGCCTCGATGACCGCTCGGTACCGCTCGACCGAGAAGATCAGCGTGACGTTGACGCTGATGCCTTCGGCGAGGGTCTTGGTGATCGCCGGGAGACCCTCTTCGGTGGCCGGGATCTTGATCAGCACGTTCGGCCGGTCCACGGTCTTCCACAGGTCCTGCGCCTCGGCCACCGTCTTGTCGGAGTCCTTGGCCAGCCGCGGGTCCACCTCGATGGACACCCGGCCGTCGACCCCGTTCGTGGCGGTGTAGACGTCGCGGAACAGGTCCGCGGCGTTGCGCACGTCGGTGGTGGTCAGCTCCCGGATGGTGGCCTCGACGTCGGCGCCGCGGGCAGCGAGCTCGCGGGTCTGCTCGTCGTACGCCTCGCCCTTCGACATCGCGTTGGCGAAGATCGTCGGGTTGGTCGTCACGCCCACGACGTGCTTGTCGCGGATCAGTTCGGCGAGGTTGCCCGTGTTCAGGCGCTCACGGGACAGGTCGTCGAGCCAGATCGACACCCCGGCCTCGGACAGCTGCGCGAGCTTGTCGTTGCTCATGCTTTCCCCTTCAGTTCTTGGTGTTGGCGATCGAGCGACGGGCGGCCTCGACGACTGCCTCCGCGGTGAAACCGAACTCACGGAACAGTGTGGCGGCGTCGGCCGACGCACCGAAGTGCTCGATCGAAACGTTCACCCCGGCGTCACCGGTGAAGCGGTGCCACGACTGGGCGACACCGGCCTCCACGGAGACACGTGCCTTGACCGACGGCGGGATGACTGAGTCCTTGTAGGACTGCTCCTGCGCGTCGAACCACTCGACACACGGCATCGAGACGACGCTCGCCGGGATGCCGTCGGCTTCGAGGGTCTTGCGGGCCTCGACGGCCAGCTGGACCTCGGAGCCGGTCGCGATCAGCACGACCTCGGGGCTGCCGTTGGACGCCTCGGCGAGGACGTAACCGCCCCGCTTGACGCCTTCGGCGCTGGTGCCCTCCAGGACCGGCACGTTCTGCCGGGTGAGCGCGAGACCCGACGGGTGGTGGACGTCCTCCAGGACGGCCTTCCACGCGTACGCGGTCTCGTTGGCGTCCGCCGGGCGGACGACGTTGAGGCCGGGGATCGCGCGCAGCGAGGAGAGCTGCTCGATCGGCTGGTGGGTGGGGCCGTCCTCGCCCAGGCCGATCGAGTCGTGCGTCCACACGTAGGTGACCGGCGCCTTCATCAGCGCGGCCAGCCGCACGGGCGGGCGCATGTAGTCGGAGAAGATCAGGAACGTCGCGCCGTAGGGGCGGGTGCCGCCGTGCAGCGCGATGCCGTTGAGGATCGAGCCCATCGCGTGCTCGCGGATGCCGAAGTGCAGCGTCCGGCCGTACGGGCTGGTCTTCCACATGTCGGTGGAAGCCTTCTCCGGGCCGAACGAGTCGGCCCCCTTCATGGTGGTGTTGTTGCTCTCCGCGAGGTCCGCGGAACCGCCCCACAGCTCGGGAAGCGGGTCGGCGAGCGCGTTGAGCACCTCACCGGAGGCCTTGCGGGTCGCGATGCCCTTGGCGTCCGGCTCCCACTTCGGCAGGTTGTCCGCGAAGCCCTCGGGCAGCGAGCGGGTGGCCATCCGGTCCGCGATCTTCTTGCGCTCCGGGTTCGCGGCGCCCCACGCCTCGAACTTCTCCTGCCATTCGGCGCGGGCGGCCTTGCCGCGGTCGACGGCCTGGCGGGTGTGCGCGATGACCTCGTCGTCGACCTGGAAGCTCTGCTCCGGGTCGAAGCCCAGGATCTCCTTGACCGCGGCGACCTCTTCTGCGCCGAGCGCGGCGCCGTGGGCCTTGCCGGTGCCCATCTTCTTCGGCGCCGGGTACCCGATGACGGTCTTCAGCGCGATGAACGACGGGCGCTCGGTCTCGGCCTTCGCGGCCTTGATGGCCTCTTCGATCGCGACGACGTCCTCGCCACCCTCGACGACCTGGGTGTGCCACCCGTAGGCCTCGTAGCGCTTCACGACGTCTTCGGAGAGGGCGATCTTGGTGTCGTCCTCGATCGAGATCTCGTTGTCGTCCCAGAAGACGATCAGGTTGCCCAGCTCCTGGCGGCCGGCGATCGAGGAGGCCTCGGCGGTGACGCCCTCTTCGATGTCACCGTCGGAGGCGATGACATAGATGTAGTGGTCGAAGATGCTCTCGCCCTGCGGGGCGTCCGGGTCCAGCAGGCCGCGCTCGCGGCGGGCCGCCATCGCCATGCCGACCGCGTTGGCCAGGCCCTGCCCGAGCGGGCCGGTGGTGGTCTCGACGCCCTTGGTGTGGCGGTACTCCGGGTGACCCGGGGTCTTCGAGTCCCACTTGCGCAGCTGCTTCAGGTCTTCCAGCTCCAGGCCGAAGCCGGCGAGGTACAGCTGGATGTAGAGGGTGAGGCTCGAGTGACCGGCGGAGAGGACGAAGCGGTCACGGGCGGGCCACTCGGGGTCCGCCGGGTCATGACGCAGCGTCCGCTGGAAGAGCGTGTACGCGAGCGGCGCCAGGCTCATCGCGGTGCCGGGGTGACCGCTGCCGCAGTTCTCGACCGCGTCCGCGGCGAGCACCCGCACGGTGTCGACGGCCCGCGTGTCGTTCTCGGTCCAGTCGGCGGGCACGTTGCGCCGGAGGAGTGGGTTCTTCTCGCTGGTAGAGGCGGTTTCGGACACTGAACTCGAACTCCCCGTCATCAGGTTGTGGCTTCTCTTCCCTCGTGGATAGCCCACGTGTACCGCTACTAATCTCAATCGATCCGGAAGGGACGATATTCCTGCTCCGGGCCGTTCGCAGGGGCACGCCGCGAGCTACCGCGGCCAGCCTAATGGTTCGGCCGGTCGAGGACCCGCGATCACCCTCTGGAAACAGCACGTCTACCATCGGGGAAGGGTTCAGAACACGGGATCCGGGGCCGCCACATCACCCGGAAGCCTGGTGGGCCCCGCCCCGAAAACTGACGCAGGGAGTGAAATGTCGTTGGTGAACGCTGCGCACGGACGCAGTGACAGCACCAGCGCCGTACATCCGACCGGTGAACGACCGCACGGTGGCCGGCGAACAATCCGCCAGGTCGTCGGCGCGTACGCCGCCCTCGCGAAGCCCAGGGTGATCGAGCTCCTCCTGGTCACCACGATTCCCGCGATGTTCCTCGCCGGCCGGGAAATCCCGTCCCCGTGGCTGGTCCTCGCGACGCTCGTGGGCGGCACCATGGCCGCCGGCAGCGCCAACGCCTTGAACTGCGTGATCGACGCGGACATCGACAAGGTGATGAACCGCACGAAGCGCCGGCCGCTGGTGAAGGAATCCGTTCCCCGGCGAGGCGCGCTGATCTTCGGTCTCGTGCTCGGCGTCCTGTCGTTCGTCGTGCTCTATTTCACGGTGAACCTGCTCTCGGCGATCCTCGCGATCGTGACGATCCTCTTCTACATCTTCGTCTACACGCTGGTGTTGAAGCGGCGTACGTCACAGAACGTGGTCTGGGGCGGCGCGGCGGGCTGCATGCCGGTCGTCATCGGCTGGGCCGCCGTCACCGGCACGGTCGAATGGCCCGCGTTCGTGATGTTCGGCGTCATCTTCTTCTGGACCCCGCCGCACACCTGGGCGCTGGGCATGAAGTACCGCGAGGACTACGAGCGCGCCGGCGTGCCGATGCTGCCGGTGGTCGCCACCCCGCAGCACGTGGCGCGGCAGATCGTCATCTACTCGTGGGTGATGGTCGCGTGGACGCTGCTGCTGGTCCCGGTGACGAGCTGGATCTACACGACGTTCGCGATCCTGGCGGGCGGCTGGTTCCTCTTCTACGCGCACAGCCTGAACGCGGCGGTGCGGCGCGGCGAGGAGACCAAGCCGATGTCGCTGTTCCACCGGTCGAACACGTACCTGATGATCGTGTTCGTCGCGCTGGCGGTGGACTCGGCGATCGGGCTTCCCGCCATCGGGCTGCCTTTCTGATCTTGTAGCGCGTGAAGGCCCCCTTCCCTCGGCTGAGCCGCGGGAAGGGGGCCTTCACGCGTGTTGGGCTGGGTGCGGTGCGCGTTCGGTCCAGGTGGCCATTGGCCGCAGGTCCGTGAAGGCCTCCTTGCCTACCCTGAAGGTAGGGAAGGAGGCCTTCACGGACTGCACGATCGCCACCCGCGGCTCTGCGACACCACCAGCCTCAGCAGTCACAGCGGATGCGCGTGAAGGGGCCCTTCCCTCGGCTCAGCCGAGGAAATTCGGCCTTCAAACCTTCCGTAAGTACATGAAGGCCCCCTTCCTTGCGCCTAGGTACAGGAAGGGGGCCTTCATGTACTTGGGCGAGCGAGTGTGACAGTGGCGTAGTGGGGCGCGTCTCGTGAGTGGCGATTCGGGTCAGAGCCAACCGTGTCCTCTGTACCTACTGGTCCGAAGTCCGTGAAGGCCTCCTTGAGGGACTCTGGGTCCCTCAAGGAGGCCTTCACGGACTGGACACCCCAGGCGCGGGGTGAGCACAGGCATAACTCGCGTGATTGGAGGCGGCACTCGGGGTGTTCCGCCTTCGATCACGTGAGTGCGGCGCCCCAACGTCCTCACCACTCACGACTAACGCGACCAGAAGTCCCACCGCAACCTGGTTTCCCACCTGCTGGCGTGCGTTGCCCACCCGGGTTACCCGTCGGTACCGTCCGACGGGGTGACGAGCACAACCGAGCGTCCGGTCACCGTCCGAGCCGGGCGAGCGACCATGGCGGTCGCCTGCCTGATCGTCTTCACGGCCCAGATGGCGACGACGATCTACCTCCCTTCCCTCCCGCTGATCGAGCGCGACTTCGCGGTCTCGCGCAGTTTCGCGGCGCTCTCGGTGTCGCTGTTCGTCGTCGGCGCGGCGGCTCCGGTGGTGCTGTGGGGCCGGGCGGCCGACCGGCTCGGGCGACGGGCGGCGATGCTGGCGGCGCTGGGCCTGTTCGTCGCATCCAGCGCGGTCCTGATCGTCAACACGTCGCCCGCGTGGCTGCTCGTTCTCCGTTCCCTGCAAGGGATCGGCGCCGGAGGCGCGGCGATCATCGCCCGCATCGTCGTGCGGGACCTCGGCGACGGCGACGCGCTCGCCCAACGCCTCTCGGTGCTGTCCATCGCGTTCGTCACCGCTCTCGGTGGCGGGCAGTTCGCCGGCGGGCTGATCGGCGGGTGGCAGGGCGGGTTCGTGGTGCTGACGGCGGCGGGCGTGCTCTGTGCCCTGGGCACGCTGACGATTCCGCTCCGCGAGAGCCGCGCGGAGAAGACCGGCATGGTCCGGATCTACCTCCGGATCCTCACCGTTCCGGCGTTCCTGCGGCCGACGATCGCGGCGGGGCTCGGCTTCGCGACGATCGTGCTCCTCCAGGAGGTCGCGCCGTTCGTCTTCCAGCAGCACTTCGGGCTGAGCGCGGACCAGTACGGCGCCCTCGGTCTCCTGTTCGGGCTCGCGTACTTCGCCGGCGCGCTGCTGGTCAACCGGCTGGCAGGACGCAAGGGTTCGCCGTGGCTGATGCGCGCGGGCGCGCTGATCATGACGGGCGCCGGCCTGCTGACGGTCGTCTTGTGGCTCGTGCCCGCGATCCCGCTCACGGCCGCCTTCGTGACGTTCGTCGCGCTGTACTGCGGGACCACCTTCGGCCAGGCCGCGCTCTTCCCGAGCAGCATGGCCGTCGCGGTGAGCGAGGTTCCCGGACACGGCGCCTACGCCGTCGCGTTGTGCGGGTTCGTCGCGCAGTCCATCGCGGGGCTCGCGGCCACTTTCGCCGTCCTGCTCCACGAAAACGTCGTGTGGGCGAGTGTGGCGACCGTCCTGTCCCTGTCGGCCTTCCTCCTGGTCCGGGTGAAAGCGCGGGAATGAGATGATGGCGGGCGCCGTTGTACTTCGTTCGGCCCCTGTCCCACCTCTCGAAAGCAGGCTGCTTTTGTCCGTGTCCCCGGACCGGGAACTCGACGCGCTCGAGCAGGACGTCGCGCTCGAGCAGCAGTACGTCACCACCCTCTACCGCAAGCTCGACACCGAACGCGTCGACGCGCAGCGCAGGCTCGACGAGACGCTGCGCCAGACCGGCGGCACCCCGCAGGCGCGCACCGAACGCGACGTCGCCACGACGCTCTACACCGACAGGCTGGCCCAGCTGAGCTCCGTCGAGCAGGGCCTGTGCTTCGGCCGTCTCGACTTCCTGCCGGACCACGCGGAGGAGACCACCTACATCGGGCGGCTCGGGTTGTTCGACGAGGACGACGACTACCGTCCGCTGCTGGTCGACTGGCGCGCGCCGGTCGCGCGGCCCTTCTATCTCGCCACCGCCGCTTCACCCGAAGGTGTCCGGCGGCGCCGTCACATCCGGTCGCTGAGCCGGAAGGTCGTCGGCGTCGACGACGAGATCCTCGACCTCTCCGCCGCTGACCAGGGTCAGGACCTCGGGCTCGCGGTCGAGGCGGCGTTGCTGGCCGCGCTGGATCGCCGCCGCACCGGCGAGATGAGCGACATCGTCGCCACCATCCAGGCCGAGCAGGACCGCATCATCCGCGCGTCGCCGAACGGCGTCCTGGTGGTCCAGGGCGGGCCGGGCACCGGCAAGACCGCCGTCGCGCTGCACCGCGCGGCGTACCTGCTCTACACGCATCGCCAGCAGCTCACCACGCGTGGCGTGCTGGTGGTCGGGCCGAACAGCACGTTCCTCCGCTACATCGGGCAGGTTCTGCCGTCGCTGGGCGAGACCGGGGTGCTGCTGGCCACGATCGGGCAGCTGTACCCCGGCCTGGACGCCGCCGGGCCGGTCACGCGCGAGGCCGCCGAGATCAAGGGCCGTCCGGTGATGGCCGACGTGCTCGCCAACGCGGTCCGCGACCGTCAGCGGGTACCGGAGCCGGTGCTGGAGATCGAGTTCGAGCGCGAGATCCTCATGCTGGACCGCAAGACCTGCACCGAGGCGCGGACGCGGGCCCGGCGGTCGCGCCGTCCGCACAACCTCGCGCGGCGGATCTTCGTCTCGGACCTCCTCGACGCGCTGACCAGGCAGGCCGCCCGCAAACTGGGGGAGGACCTGCTCGACGCGCGCGACGTCCAGGACATCCGGGCCGAGGTCGCCGCGGACAGGAACGTGGCCGCAGCGATCAACGGGCTGTGGCCGAAACTCACCCCGGAGATCGTGCTCGACGAGCTGTTCGCCGACCGCGAACGGTTGCGCAGCGCGGCCGGGAAAGCCTTGTCGGACACCGATCGTGAGCATCTCTACAGCCCGACGGACGCGAAATGGAGCCCGTCGGACGTCCCGTTGCTCGACGAGCTCGCCGAGCTGCTCGGCGAGGACGACACCGAGGCCCGTGCCGAGGCCGCCCGCCGCGAGCGGGAGGACCGCGCCTACGCGGAAGGCGTGCTCGACATCCTCGAACAGGACGAGGAGATCGTCGACGAAGAACTGCTGCGGGTGGGCGACGTCCTCGACGCCGAACTGTTCGCCGAACGCCAGCAGCGCCGCAGCGAGATGACCGCGGCGCAGCGGGCCGCCCAGGACCGGACGTGGACCTTCGGGCACGTGATCGTCGACGAGGCGCAGGAACTGACCGCGATGGACTGGCGGCTGCTGATGCGCCGGTCGCCGAACCGGTCGATGACGCTGGTCGGCGACGTCGCCCAGACCGGCGCGGCCGGTGGGGCGAAGTCGTGGGGAGAGGCGCTTTCGCCGTACGTCGCCGACCGCTGGCGGCTCGAAGAACTGACCGTGAACTACCGGACCCCGGCGGAGATCATGGCCGTCGCGTCCCGGGTGCTCGCCGACGTCAACCCGGAGCTGGAGGCACCGGTTTCGGTGCGGGAGACGGGTTTCGAGCCTTGGCTGCGTGCGGTGGACCCGGCGGGGCTCACCGCGGAACTGCCCGGCCTCGTCGACGCCGAACTGTCCGCTGTGGACGGTGGGACGGTCGCGGTGCTGTGCCCGACGTCCTTGGTCCCGGCTCTTTCGGAGACGCTCGGCGAGTCAGGGGACCGGGTGTCGGTGATGCCGGTCGAGCGGGCGAAGGGGCTTGAGTTCGATTCGGTCCTGCTGGTCGCCCCGGACGAGGTCGTCGCCGAGTCGCCGCGCGGGCTCAACGATCTTTATGTGGCCCTGACCAGGGCGACCCGTCGGATGGGCGTAGTGCAGACCGGTGACCTTGTTCCGGCGCTGGAGGGTCTTGGCTAAGGTCGGCCGCATGCGCACATTCGGCAAGATCGTGGTCATCGGCGCGGGCGTCCTCGCGCTGGCGGCCTGTGGCGAGAAACAGAACACCGCAGGTTCGGCCCAGACCTCCGGCGCGGCCCCCGCGTCGCAGGCGTCGTCGGCTCCGGCCGCCCCGAAGGGCAAGGAATGCACGGCCGAGGACGTGAAGACCACCGGGAAGTTCGGCGAGGCGCCGACCATCACCATCCCGGACGACTGCGATCCGCCGAAGAAGCTCATCACCAAGGACCTCGAGCCCGGCACCGGCGAGGGCGCCAAGGCGGGCGCGAACCTGAAGATGAACTATTCGCTGGTCACCTGGTCCAACAAGCAGAAGCTGGACAGCTCGTTCGACCGCGGCGAGCCGTTCGAGCTGACGCTCGGCGCCGGCATGGTCATCAAGGGCTGGGACCAGGGACTCGAAGGGATCAAGCAGGGCGCGCGGCGGCTGCTGATCATCCCGCCGGACCTCGGCTACGGCCAGGGCGGGAACGGCATCGAGCCGAACGAGACGCTGGTGTTCGTGACCGACGCGGTGAGCGTTCCGACCGACAAAGGCTGAGTCCTCGTGAGTGGTAAGGACGGTTAGAACCGTCCTTACCACTCACGAGTCAGCCGGCGTACTCCCAGGTGAGCAGGCTGATCTCCAGGCCCTTCTCGACCTTCGTCTCCGGAGGCAGGTCGGTCAGGGCGTAACCGACGCGGCGGGCGACGGCCGCGCTGGCGGCGTTCTCGGAGTCGATCTTCAGCTGGAGCGGGCCGAGCCCGAGGTCCAGCGCGTGCGCGGTGAGCACCCGCAGCGACCGCGCCGCCAGGTCCTGCCCGCGGTGGGCGGGCCCGACGGCGTACCCGAGCTCGGCCCCATCGTCCTTCAGGAACAGCACCACCTCGCCGAGCGGCTCGCCGCCGTCGGCCGTGATGGCCAGCCGCAGCCCCGTGCCCTCGGTACGGCGAGCGACGTACTTCTCGTAGTGCGCCTTCGCCGCCACCTCGTCGAACGGGGAGGGCAGTGGCGTGAATCGCGCGACCGCGGGGTTGTCGAACAACCCGGGCATGAACGCGATGTCTTCCTCGGCCCACTCCCGCAGGACGAGCCCCTCACCGGTGAGCCGGACTTCTTCCGGCCAGAGCGCCGTCACGGGATCAGCAGGAGCTTGCCGGTGGTACGACGGCCCTGAAGGTCTTCGTGCGCCTGACGGGCGTCGGCCAGCGGGTAGCGGCCGCCGATCCGGATGTTCAGCGAGCCGTCCTGAACGGCGGCGAACAGCTCGTTCACCCGCCACTCCAGTTCCTCGCGCGTGAGCACGTAGTGCGCGGAGGTCGGGCGGGTGAGGTACACCGAGCCGCTGCGGTTGAGCAACTGCGGGTCGATCGGCGGCACCGGACCGCTGGCCGCGCCATAGAGGGCGAGCAGGCCGCGGATCTTCAGGCTCGCCAGGCTGCCGTCCACAGTGGACTTGCCGACACCGTCGTAAACGACCTCGACCCCCTTACCGCCGGTGAGGTCGCGGGTGGCCTTGGCGAAGTCGACCTGGTCGTAGCGGATGACGTCGTCCGCGCCCGCCTGCTTGGCGAGTTCGGCCTTCTCGTCGGTGGAGACGGTGCCGATCACCCGGGCGCCGCGCGCCTTGGCCAGCTGGACCAGCAGCAGGCCCATCCCGCCCGCCGCGGCGTGGATCAGCACGTCGTCACCGGCCTTGACCTCGTAGGTCGAGGCGATCAGCGCGTGCGCGGTGATCCCCTGGAGCATCGTGGCGGCGGCGGTCTCCTCGGAAACGCCGTCCGGGATCTTCACCGCGATGGTGGCGGGAACCAGGCGACGCTGGGCGTAGCTGCCCAGCGAACCCTGCCAGGCGACCCGGTCGCCGACGGCGAAACCGGTCACGTCCGCGCCGACCGCGGCCACCGTGCCGGCCCCCTCCATGCCGAGGACGAACGGCGTGTCGACCGGGTAGATGCCCTCGCGGTGGTAGGTGTCGATGTAGTTGACGCCCGCCGCCGCGACGTCCACGAGCAGTTCACCGGAACCGGGTTCGCCGACCTCGACTTCCGACAGTTCAAGGACTTCGGGGCCACCGGTTCGCCGGATCTGTACTGCCGCGGGCATACATCCTCCTCGTTCAAGGTCGTTCCGACCGGGACAACTATGGCCGACGCCACGGTTATTCCGCGTCCCGGGCCTTTCGCGGTTAAGCTCGGCGCGTGGCTGAGACCGAAGAGAAGACCGAGACCGCCGCCCCCACGTCGCGCCAGGTCGCGGCCGCCCGCGACTTCGTGAAGCGGCACGGGAAGCCGTCGCGCGCGGTGGTGGAGAACATCGGCCGGGCCGGCGCGCGGGTCGTGCTCGTGGGCGCCGACGGTGCGCTCGGCGACGTCGTCGTCACCTCCGTGGAGGCGGGCGAGGCGCTGGTCGAGGCCGTCGAAGACCTCGAACCCGCCGAATGGGACAGCGAGACCGTGAAGGCCACCAAGATCGGCGCCGAGCACCGCCGCCGGATGGCGGGGAAGTGAGCGGCTCCGCGATCTTCGTCGCCTGCTCCACGCTGCCGGAAGGCGACGGCGACGAGCACGCCGTTCCCGAGGCGCTGGCCGACCTCGGCTTCAAGACCCGCTGGGCCGCCTGGGACGACACGACGGTCGACTTCGGCGCCGCGGACATCGTCGTGCTGCGCGCCACCTGGGACTACGCGGAGCGCCACGACGAGTTCCTGTCCTGGACCGAGTCCGTGCCGTCGCTGTCCAATTCGGCCGAGGTCGTGCGCTGGAACACCGACAAGTCCTACCTGGCCGAACTCGGCGACGCCGGGGTGGCGGTCGTGCCGACGACCCTGATCGCGCCGGACGACAAGGCACCGCGCTGGCCCAAGGGCGAGTTCGTGCTGAAGCCCGCCATCGGCGCCGGTTCGCGCGGTGCGGGCCGGTTCACCGAGGGCGACGCGGCCGCCGCGCACCTGTCCGGGTTGCAGGCGGACGGGAACACCGTGCTGCTCCAGCCGTACCAGTCCAGTGTGGACAGTGACGGCGAGATCGCGCTGGTGTACTTCGGCGGCGTGTACTCGCACGCGTTCTCGAAGGCCGCGATGCTGGGCCGGGAACTCGACGAATCCGGGCTATACGTGACGGAGAAACTCGCGCCGGTGCAGCCCGCCGCGGGATACCGTGCGCTGGCCGAAGACGCTCTGGACGCGACGGCGGCGCTGCTGGGCATCCTGCGCGCGGAGCTGCTCTACGCCCGTGTGGACCTCGTCGCCGGGCCGGACGGCAGGCCGCTGCTGCTGGAGCTGGAGCTCGTCGAGCCTTCGCTCGGGTTCCGGCAGACCGATGCCGCCGCGGCCTGGCGGTTCGCCTCCGCCGTCCGCCAGCAACTCGCCTGACCCGATGCCATGAACGGCCCGTTCATGGCGCGCTAGGGGGTCAGGCGGGTTTGACGAGTTTCGCGGCCAACCGCTCCGGCTTCGGCCACCGCACGTCCCGCGCCCAGCCGAACTTCTCGAACAGCCAGATCACCCGCGCCGACACGTCGACCTGTCCGCGCAGGACACCGTGCCGCGCGCAGGTCGGGTCGGCGTGGTGGGAGTTGTGCCACGACTCGCCCATGGACAGGATCGCCAGCGGCCAGAAGTTCGCCGCCTTGTCGCGGCTGGCGAACGGGCGCTCGCCGACCAGGTGGCAGATCGAGTTCACCGACCAGGTGACGTGGTGCAGGAACGCGATCCGGACGAGCCCGGCCCAGAAGAACCCGGTCACCACACCCCACCACGACCAGCTGATCAGTCCACCGAGGATCGCGGGCAGCGCGAGGCTCAGCGTGATCCACAGCCAGAAGTAGCGGTTCACCACGCGAAGATCCTTGTCCGCCACCAGGTCCGGCGCGAACCGGTCGTAGTTGGTCACCTCGCGGCTGAACATCCAGCCCATGTGCGCGTGCCAGAAGCCGCGCAGCAGCGCCCCGGGCGACGTCCCGAACAGCCAGGGGGAGTGCGGGTCGCCTTCACGGTCGGCGAAGGCGTGGTGGCGGCGGTGGCTGGCCACCCAGAAGATCACCGAACCCTGCACCGCGAAACTCCCGGCGATGGCGAGCGCGACCCGCAGCGGGCGCCCGGCCTTGAACGCGCCGTGGGTGAAGTAGCGGTGGTAGCCGACGGTCACTCCGAGCGTTCCGACGGTGTAGAACACGGCGGCCAGCGCCAGATCGACCCAGGTCATGCCCCAGCCCCACACGATCGGCACGGCGGCGAGCAGCGCGACGAACGGGACCAGCAGGAAGGTCTTGAGTATCAGCATCTCGCCGGAACCCCGGCGGTGGGAGATCAGGGGTTTGGACGGACTGGCCGGTGCGTCCGGCTCGGTGCTGGCGGTCATGCGACACCTCGTGCCTCGACTCGGTGGTGACCCCCGAGTGGGGCACCGAGCGCAGCGTAAGGGCAGTGTCTGGCGAGCACGCCGCCCGGGGGTTACGTCCGGTTTGCCAAGGGGTCAGTTCGAAGTGGCGAGTTCCCGATCGGCGGCGGGCGAAACCGGCGCGGGGCCACGATCGCGCGAACCGCACCACAGCGCGGCCGTCGAGATGATCACCAGCGCGGAGCCGAGGACGTGGAGCGAGACCAGCGCTTCCGGCACGCCGAGCGCGTACTGCACCGAGCCCAGGACGCCCTGGGAAAGCGCGACGACCCACACGATCGTGTACCGCCGCCACACCGGCTTCGGCGTCTCGCCCCGCATCAACTGGAGCCCGAAGACGGCCAGCACGATCAGGTAGACCACCAGCAGTCCGCCGTGGACCTGGGTGAGCGTCTCGATCGGGGCCTGGAGCCGGTGGGTGCCGGGGTCGCCGCCGTGCGGGCCCGCGCCGGTCACCACGGTGCCCGCGACGAGCACGGCCCACATGGCCGCGGCGAGCACGATCAGGGTCTTGCGGCCCGCGTCCGGGATCAGCCAGCGCGCGGGCTCGTCACCCTCCTTGAACGCCCGCAGCAGCAGCACCGCGAGCCAGACCAGGGGAGTGGAGGCCAGGAAGTGGAGCGCGACGGTCCACCATTCGAGTTTCGCGAGCACGGTGATCCCGCCGACGACGGCCTGCAGCATCACGCCGGCGGGCATCGTCCAGGCCAGTTTCACCAGACGGCGGCGGCTCGGGTGCTCGATCTGCACGCGCCACGCGGTGATCACGCACAGCGCGGCGACCAGGATGACCACGCCGGTCAGCAACCGGTTGCTGAACTCGATCCACTGGGTGAGCATGTCCAACTCGGGGTGTGCGACCGGCACGATGCTGCCTTCGACGCACTGCGGCCAGGTCGGGCAGCCGAGGCCTGAACCCGTGACCCGGACGACCGATCCGGTGACGCCGATGCCCGCCTGTGCGATCACCGCCGCTATCGCGACCGCTCGCTGGACCGCGAACGAGGGATACGGCAGACGCGCTACAAGGCTCTGGAACGGCACCGTCCGATGCTAGAACGCCCTTCCTGAGAGCCTTCCACCGGCCGCACCCGCTGTGTCGGCCGCCTCAGGTGAGCTTGGTGGTCTTGCTCGCCAGCGCGCCGGCGACGACACCCCAGCCGACGAGTACCGCGAACGGGCCCCAGCCGAACGAACCGTCCAGCAGCACCGAGCGCAGGCCTTCGGCGAGCGCGCCCGAGGGCAGCAGTTCGACGATCCACGCGACGCCGGACGGCATCGTCGACGGCGCCAGCAGGATGCCGCCCGCGAGCAGGAGCACGAACCAGACGATGTTCGCCAGCGCCAGTACGGCCTCCGCGCGCAGCGCCCCGCCGAGCAGCAGCCCCAGCGCGCCGAAAGCGAGCGTGCCGACGAGCAGGAACGGGATGGCGCCGAGGATGCCGCCGAGTGACGGCGACCAGCCGAGCAGCGCGGCGACCACACCGAGGATCACCGCCTGCAGCGCGACCACCACCAGCGCGGCGGCCACCCGGCCCGCGACGAGCAACCAGCGGGGCAGCGCGGTGGCGGAAAGCCGTTTGAGGACGCCGTAGCGTCGGTCGAAGCCCAGCGCGATGGCCTGTCCGGTGAACGCCGAAGACATCACCGCCAGCGCCAGGATCCTCGGCGTGATCCAGTCCACTTTGGACGCGTCGCCGAGTTGCGACGACGGCAGGATGTCCAGCAGCGACAGGCCGATCAGCAGCGCGAGCGGGATGAGCAGGGTCAGCAGGATCTGCTCGCCGTGGCGCAGCGTCAGGCTCGCTTCGACCTTCGCGTGCGTGCGCAGCATCTTGCCGAGCGAACCGCGACCGGGAGCGGGGGTGAACGTCCCCGCGGGGAACCGGGGAGTGGAAGTCGTCATGCGCGCAGTTCCCGTCCGGTCAGCTCCAGGAAGACCTCTTCCAGCGTGCGCCTGCCGACCTGCAGTTCCTCCGGCATGACACCCTGCTGCGCGCACCACGCGGTCACCGTCGACACCACCTGCGGGTCGATCGCGCCCTCGACGAGGTACGTCCCCGGCGCCGACTCGTGGACGAGATGCCCCTCGGGCAGCGCCGCGGTCAGCAGCGCGGTGTCGAGCTTCGTGCGAGCCTTGAAGCGCAGCTGCGCGGTCTCGCCGGCTTCGACGGTCAGCGACTGCGGGGAGCCTTCGACGACGACCTTGCCGTGGTCGACGATCACCACGGTGTCGGCCAGCGTTTCGGCCTCCTCCATCAGATGCGTGGTGAGCAGCACGCTGACCCCGTCGGCGCGCAGCGCTTCGAGCAGATCCCAGACCAGGCGGCGGGCCTGCGGGTCCATCCCCGCCGTCGGCTCGTCGAGGAAGAGCAGCTCCGGGCGTCCGACGAGCGCGCAGGCGAGCGAGAGCCGTTGCTGCTGCCCGCCGGAAAGCCGTTTGAACGGCGTCTTCCTCGCTCCCGAAAGACCGAGGACGTCCAGCAGCCAGGCCGGGTCGAGCGGGTTCGCGGCGCACGCGGCGACCAGGCCGAGCATCTCGTCGGCGCGGACGCCGGGATACGCGCCGCCGCCCTGGGGCATCACGCCGATCCGGGGCCGCAGCGCCGCGCCGTCGCGCGCCGGGTTCAGGCCCAGCACGCGGACGTCGCCGTCGTCAGGCCGCAGGAAGCCTTCGCAGATCTCGACGGTGGTGGTCTTGCCGGCCCCGTTCGGGCCGAGCAGAGCGAGCAGGGTGCCACGTTCCATCCGCAGGTCGAGTCCATCGACGGCGGTGGTGGATCCGTAGCGCTTCACCAGCCCGGTGATCTCGACGGCGGGGGCGTTCACGACAGGTCACGATACGGCCTCACGCCGGGACCGAATGCTCCGGGGACGGTCTGGACAGCAGCAGTGGTGAGAGGCGGTGGACGATGAACAGCCCCAGAAGCGTGACGACCCCGGCCGCCGCCCACGCGAACGGCAGGACGAAACCGCGGCCCTCGAAGGTGCTCCCCGTCGTCGGCAGCAGGAACGGCAGGACGGCGGTGACGATCGTCGCGGCGATGCGGAACCGCGAGGTCCCCGCCGCCGCGGCGAGCGGGATGATCGCCCACAGCAGGTACCAGGGTTGCAGCGCGACGTGCAGCACCATCACCGCGCCGAGCGAGACACCGAGGCCGATGATCGGCCGGTAGCGCCATTTGAAGCTGTCCCAGAGGAACTTGACCGTCACCGCGCCCGCGACGAGATAGCCGAGCGCGCCCAGGATCGGCACCATCGCGTTGGTGTGGTTGCCGAGGCCGAGCGCGATGCCGAGGACACCGCCGAGCGCGGCGAGCTCCGACGTCGGCGAGATCCACGAGCGGACCAGCCCCGGCGTCCCGAGCGCGCCGACCCAGCCGAAGCCGAGGCCGGTGCCGTAACAGACCGCCACCAGGGTCACGCCGAACAGCAACGCCATCGGCACCGCCGCGGTGAGCAGGTCCTTGATCCGGCCGTGCCAGCGTCTGGCCACCATCACGGTGAAGAACGGCAGCGCCAGGATGGCGTTGATCTTCACCGCGACGCCGAGGGTGATGAGCACCACCCCGAGCCCGATGTAGAGGAGTTCGCCCTTGGCCAGCGGCGGCGGCTCGTCGTTCTTGAACCGCACCGGCATCCGCTGGAGGCCGACCTCCAGCCCGGCCACCATGAGCCCGATCGCGAGCGCGTCGTTGTGGGCGCCGGCGACGAAGTGGAAGATCAGCAGCGGGTTCGCGGCGCCGAGCCACAGCGCGGTCGCGGGCTGCACGCCGAACCGCCGGGCCAGCCGGGGCAGCGCCCAGATGATCAGGATGACGCCGATCAGCGCCAGCCCCCGCTGCAGCAGCACGCCGGTGACGATGTTGCCGCTGCTCAGCGGGGCGAGCCAGCCGCCGAGCCGCAGCAGCAGCGGGCCGTAGGGGGCCGGGGTCTCGCGCCACATGTTGGAGACGCCCGAGGTCAGCGGGTCGGAGACGCCGAGCGCTTCGGCCGGGCCGAGGGAGTACGGGTCCATCCCGCGGGCGACGATCTCGCTCTGCGCGAGATAGCTGTAGACGTCGCGGGAGAACAGCGGCGGGATGAACAGCAGCGGCGTGCACCAGAGCGCGATGGTGCGGGCGAGCTGGCCCTGGGTGGCGAGGCGGCGGCGCGCGGGCTGCGCGAACCGGCCGAGCAGCAGCCAGCTGAGCACGATGATCGCCATCCCGGCCAGGCCCATCGCGAGCGAGACCATCGGGATCCGGGTGAACAGCCGCAGGACGGGGATCTCCTGCACCGGGTTGATCACCGGGGCGGCTCCCGCGCCGAGCGAGCCGAGTGCGAGGAACAGGGAGCCGACCGCGCCGAACCGGCGGACCACGTTCAGCCCGCGCAGTTCCTTGTCGTCCAGCGGCTCCGGATCGTGCGGGCGCCCGGGCACGAGCGTCGCCACCGGCCCTGAAGCCCGGTCTTCCGGCTCTGCCCCGTCCGTGTCCCGCTGCGCCGGGTGATCGCCCACTGCCACGCACGAAGGGTAGCGATCCCGGGAACAGACCGGGCGGGTACGTGGTTACCCCTGTGCCCGAACCGGCCGAAGTGACCCACGCCACTCCGTGAGGCACCCCTCTTTGCCGTCGCTCCGGAAATACGTCACACTTGTGTTGTGAAAAAGACGGGGACGCAGGACGAGGCCGGTGGCGACATGCCCCGCGCCGAGGTCCAGCCTGTCCCCGTGCAGGTCGGCCCCGAGGGCCGGACCAGGCACGAAGTGGCCCGCCTGCTGCTGGAACAGGGCCCGATGACCGCCGTGGTGGTGGCCGAGCAGCTGGGTATCAGCGCCGCCGCCGTCCGCCGTCATCTCGACGCCCTGCTCGCCGACGGCGAGGCCGAAACCCGGGACGCGCCCCGCCGCGGCCCCCGCGGGCGAGGCCGTCCCGCCAAGAACTTCCTGCTCACCGAAGCGGGCCGGGCCCGGTTCGGGCACGCCTACGACGACCTCGCGTCCTCGGCCATCCGCTTCCTCGCCGAACACGCCGGGGAAGACGCCGTGAAGGCCTTCGCGGAGGCTCGCGTCGCTTCGCTGGTGGGCCCGCACCAGGACGCGATCACCAAGCACACGGATCCGGCGGCCCGTGCCGAGGCTCTCGCTGCGGCGCTGACCAGGGAGGGCTACGCTGCGTCGACCCGTCAGGTCGGTGTCGGCGAACAGCTTTGCCAGCACCATTGCCCGGTCGCCCACGTCGCCGCCGAGTTCCCTCAGTTGTGTGAAGCCGAAACCGAGGCTTTCGCGGAACTTCTGGGTACTCACGTCCAGCGGCTGGCGACCATCGCACGCGGTGACAACGCGTGCACCACACACGTACCCGTCGTCTCGACGGGTCACCCGGCCACACCCGGGCCGGGAAGCACGGCGCCCTCCCCAGGGCGCACAGCACGGATCCCGAATGGAGGGAAACCCGCATGACTGCCGCTGCCGAGCAGCGCACTCCCACCACCGCGCCCATGAGCCAGGAAGAGACCATCGAGTCCCTTGGCAAGTACGCGTTCGGCTGGGCGGACTCCGACGAGGCGGGCGCCAGCGCCCGTCGCGGACTGAACGAGGACGTCGTCACCGACATCTCCTCGAAGAAGTCCGAGCCGGAGTGGATGCGCGAAGCGCGACTGAAGGCGCTCAAGCTCTTCGACTTGAAGCCGATGCCCAACTGGGGTGCGGACCTCTCCGGGATCGACTTCGACAACATCAAGTACTTCGTGCGGTCCACGGAGAAGCAGGCCACTTCCTGGGAAGACCTGCCCGAGGACATCAAGAACACGTACGACAAGCTGGGCATCCCCGAGGCGGAGAAGCAGCGCCTCGTCGCCGGTGTCGCCGCGCAGTACGAGTCCGAGGTCGTCTACCACCAGATCCGTGAGGACCTGGAGGCGCAGGGCGTCCTGTTCCTGGACACCGACACCGCGCTCAAGGAGCACCCGGAGATCTTCAAGGAGTACTTCGGCTCCGTGATCCCGGCCGGGGACAACAAGTTCTCCGCGCTGAACACCGCGGTGTGGTCCGGCGGTTCGTTCATCTACGTGCCCAAGGGCGTCAAGGTGGACATCCCGCTGCAGGCCTACTTCCGGATCAACACCGAGAACATGGGTCAGTTCGAGCGGACCCTGATCATCGTCGACGAAGACGCCTACGTGCACTACGTCGAGGGTTGCACCGCGCCGATCTACCAGTCCGACTCGCTGCACTCGGCGGTCGTGGAGATCATCGTGAAGAAGGGCGCCCGCTGCCGCTACACGACCATCCAGAACTGGTCGAACAACGTCTACAACCTGGTCACCAAGCGCGCCAAGTGCGAAGAGGGCGCGACCATGGAGTGGATCGACGGCAACATCGGCTCCAAGGTCACGATGAAGTACCCGTCCGTGTTCCTCATGGGCGAGCACGCCAAGGGCGAGGTCCTCTCGGTCGCGTTCGCGGGCGAAGGCCAGCACCAGGACGCCGGCGCGAAGATGGAGCACCTGGCGCCGCACACATCCTCGACCATCGTGTCGAAGTCGGTGGCGCGCGGCGGTGGCCGCACCTCCTACCGCGGCCTGGTCAAGGTCGCGAAGCGGGCGCACCACTCGCGTTCCAGCGTCGTCTGCGACGCGCTGCTGGTCGACACGATCTCGCGGTCGGACACGTACCCGTACGTCGACATCCGCAACGACGAGGTCTCCATGGGCCACGAGGCGACCGTCTCGAAGGTCAGTGAGGACCAGATGTTCTACCTCATGTCGCGCGGTCTCGACGAGGCCGAGGCCATGGCGATGATCGTGCGCGGGTTCGTCGAGCCCATCGCGCGTGAGCTGCCGATGGAGTACGCGCTCGAGCTGAACCGCCTGATCGAGCTTCAGATGGAAGGGTCCGTCGGCTAGTCATGTCGGTTACCGAGAACAACGTTTCCGAAGCGATGCGCGAAGGGGTGGTCGTTCCGGCCACCTCTCGCGCGGAGCGATTCACCTCCTACGACGTCGAGGCCTTCGAGGTCCCCGGCGGTCGTGAGGAGAACTGGCGCTTCACGCCGATGAAGCGGCTGCGCGGCCTGCACGACGGGTCCGCCGCCGCCTCGGGTTCGGCCACCGTGGACGCCGACGCCGCCCCCGAACTGAAGATCGAGACGGTCGGCCGGGACGACGAGCGCCTCGGCGCCGCGGGTGTCCCGAGCGACCGGATCGCCGCGCAGGCGTACTCCTCGTTCACCGAGGCCACCGTCATCACGGTGCCCAAGGAGACGAAGACGTCGAAGCCGTCGACGGTGAAGATCACCGGCCCCGGCGAAGGCAAGGTCGCCTACGGGCACGTGCAGGTGCGCGCCGAGCAGTTCTCCGAGGCCGTCATCGTCCTCGACCACGTCGGCTCGGGCACGTACGCCGACAACGTCGAGTTCGTCATCGGCGATTCGGCGAACGTCACCGTGGTCAGCGTCCAGGACTGGGCCGACGACGCGGTGCACGTCTCCGAGCAGCACCTCAAGCTCGGCCGCGACGCCAGCCTCAAGCACATCGTCATCACCCTGGGCGGTGACCTCGTCCGCGTCTCGCCGACGGCGACCTTCGCCGACAAGGGCGGCGACGTCGAGATGCTCGGCCTGTACTTCGCGGACGCGGGCCAGCACCAGGAGCACCGGCTCTTCGTCGACCACGCGGTGCCGAACTGCAAGTCGAACGTGATGTACAAGGGCGCGCTGCAGGGCGACGACGCGCACACCGTGTGGATCGGCGACGTGCTGATCCGCGCCGCCGCGGAGGCCACCGACACCTACGAGCTCAACCGCAACCTGGTGCTCACGCCGGGCGCGCGGGCCGATTCGGTGCCGAACCTCGAGATCGAGACCGGCGAGATCGAAGGCGCCGGCCACGCGAGCGCGACGGGAAGGTTCGACGACGAGCAGTTGTTCTACCTCCAGTCGCGCGGAATCGGCGAAGAGGCCGCGCGCCGCCTGGTCGTACGCGGGTTCTTCCACGAGATCCTGGTCAAGATCGGCGTTCCCGAGGTGCGCGAGCGTCTCGAGGCCGCGATCGAAGCCGAACTCGAAGCCGTGGGCGCCTGAGCCCTCGTCCGTCCACATCAGACTTTTAGGAAAGAAATGCCTACGCTGGAAATCAAGGATCTGCACGCCTCGGTCACGACCGAGGAGGGCCCCAAGGAGATCCTCAAGGGCGTCAACCTGACCATCAAGTCGGGCGAGACCCACGCGATCATGGGCCCCAACGGTTCGGGCAAGTCCACGCTGTCCTACGCCATCGCCGGTCACCCCAAGTACGAAGTCACCTCCGGGCAGGTCCTGCTCGACGGTGAGGACGTGCTGGAGATGAGCGTCGACGAGCGCGCCCGCGCGGGCCTGTTCCTCGCCATGCAGTACCCGGTCGAGGTGCCGGGCGTGTCCATGTCCAACTTCCTCCGCACCGCGGCCACCGCGGTCCGTGGCGAGGCCCCCAAGCTGCGCCACTGGGTCAAGGAGGTCAAGGAGGAGATGGGCAAGCTGGAGATCTCGGCCGAGTTCGCCGAGCGTTCGGTGAACGAGGGCTTCTCCGGCGGTGAGAAGAAGCGCCACGAGATCCTGCAGCTGGCGCTGCTCAAGCCGAAGATCGCCATCCTCGACGAGACCGACTCCGGCCTCGACGTCGACGCGCTGCGCGTCGTGTCCGAGGGCGTCAACGAGTTCAAGGCCAACAACGACGCCGGCGTCATGCTGATCACGCACTACACGCGGATCCTGCGGCACATCACGCCCGACTTCGTGCACGTCTTCGCCGGCGGCAAGATCGTCGAATCCGGTGGCCGTGAACTCGCGGACGAGCTCGAGGAGAACGGGTACGTCAAGTACACCGGCTCCGCCGAGACCGCCGCCGTCTGATCACTGAACTTCACGACTACACCGAGAGGAGTTGGCCCGATGACCACCACCACGGCTAACTCTGTTCCGCTGGACGTAGCGGCCATCAGGGCCGACTTCCCGATCCTGACCCGCACGGTCCGGGACGGGAAACCCTTGGTGTATCTGGATTCCGGTGCGACGTCCCAGAAGCCGGTGCAGGTGCTCGAAGCCGAGCGCCGGTTCCTGGAGACCTCGAACGCCGCGGTGCACCGCGGCGCGCACCAGCTCGCCGAGGAGGCGACCGACGCCTACGAGTCCGCCCGCGTGCGGATCGCGGAGTTCGTCGGCGCCTCCCCGCACGAGCTGGTGTTCACCAAGAACGCCACCGAGGGCATCAACCTCGTCGCCTACGCGATGAGCAACGCCGCCACGGCCGGTCCCGAGGCCGAGCGGTTCAAGCTCGGGCCCGGCGACGAGATCGTCATCACCGAGATGGAGCACCACGCGAACCTCGTTCCGTGGCAGCAGCTCAGCCAGCGCACCGGCGCGACGCTGAAGTGGTTCTCCGTCACCGCGGACGGACGGCTCGACCTGTCCAATGTGGACGAACTGATCACCGAGCGGACCAAGGTGCTGGCGTTCACGCACCAGTCCAACGTGCTCGGCACGATCAACCCGGTCGAGTTCCTGGTGAAGAAGGCCCGCAAGGTCGGCGCGCTGGTCGTGCTGGACGCCTGCCAGTCGGTGCCGCACTTCCCGGTGGACCTGCACGCGCTGGACGTCGACTTCGCCGCTTTCGCGGGGCACAAGATGGTCGGCCCGTACGGCATCGGTGTCCTTTACGGTCGCCGTGAGCTGCTCGAAGCGATGCCGCCGTTCCTGACCGGTGGCTCGATGATCGAGCTGGTCCGCATGGAGCAGACCACCTTCGCCGCGCCGCCGCAGCGGTTCGAGGCGGGCACCCCCATGACGTCGCAGGCCGTCGGCCTCGGCGCGGCCGCCGACTACCTGTCGGCGATCGGCATGGACCGGGTCGCCGCGCACGAACATGTCCTCACCGAGGCGGCACTGGCCGGGCTCGGTGAGATCCCGGGCGTGCGGATCATCGGCCCCACCGACATGGCCGACCGCGGCGGGCTGGTGTCGTTCGTCATCGACGGCGTCCACCCGCACGACTCCGGTCAGGTGCTGGACAGCCTCGGTGTCGCCGTCCGCGTCGGGCACCACTGCGCGTGGCCGCTGCACCGGGCTTGCTCGGTGCCCGCGACCGTGCGCGCGTCGTTCTACGTCTACAACACACTGTCCGAAGTGGACGCTTTGGTGAACGGTGTGCGTGAGGCGCAGAAGTTCTTCGGGGTGGCGTGATGAACCTGGAGAGCATGTACCAGGAGATCATCCTGGACCACTACAAGAACCCGCACGGCCGCGGCCTGCGCGAGCCGTTCGACGCCGAGTCGTTCCAGGTCAACCCGACCTGTGGCGACGAGGTGACGTTGCGGGTGAAGGTCGACGACGGGAAGGTCGCCGACGTCTCCTACGAGGGACAGGGCTGCTCGATCAGCCAGGCGTCCACGTCGGTCTTGACGGATCTCGTCGTCGGGCACACCGTGGAGGAGGCGTTCACCACCATGGACGCCTTCGTCGAGCTGATGCAGGGCAAGGGACAGATCGAGCCGGACGAGGAGGTGCTGGGGGACGGCATCGCCTTCGCCGGCGTGGCCAAGTACCCGGCCCGCGTGAAATGCGCCCTGCTCGGATGGATGGCGTTCAAGGACGCCGTCGCCCGCACGACCAACGGAGTTGAGACGGCATGACCGAACAGCAGACCGAAACCCGCGAGGGCCGCACGGCCGCCGACCTCGACGCCGAGACCGCCGCCGCCCCGGACAGCGCCGACGTGGCGAAGGTCGAGGACGTCGAAGAGGCGATGCGCGACGTCGTCGACCCCGAACTCGGCATCAACGTCGTCGACCTCGGGCTGGTCTACGACATCCGCGTCGAGGCGGACAACACCGCCACCATCGACATGACCCTGACGTCGGCGGCCTGCCCGCTGACCGACGTCATCGAGGACCAGACCGGTGCCGCGCTCGTCGGCGGGGGAACGGGACTGGTCAAGGACTTCCGGATCAACTGGGTCTGGATGCCGCCGTGGGGTCCGGAGAAGATCACCGACGACGGCCGCGAACAGCTGCGGGCGCTCGGCTTCACCGTCTGATTCCCTGTTTTCGCGCGTGAAGGCCCCCTTCCCTCGGCTCAGCCGAGGGAAGGGGGCCTTCACGCGTTCGGCGACGCGGATCGTATAACGACCTATACGGCGTCGCTGGTGCGCGTAACGCCGGTTCGCGTGTCTGGATGGACGACTCGCGTGATCCGACGGACGACACGCGTGATTGCACGGACGACTCGCGGCGAAACCCGGCCGGGCGCGTGTCGTCCATCCAGACACGCGTGTCGTCCGCCTGATCACGCGAGTCGTCCGGTCAAGCACGCGAAACCCCTATGTCGTGAAGGCCCCCTTTGAGACGTTCAACGTCTCAAAGGGGGCCTTCAGGACATGAGGGGCGGACCACGCGGCAATAGGCTGCCGGGATGATCGTCCGGTCCATCGCGCTCTTCGCGCTCGCCGCCCTGCTGGAGATCGGCGGTGCCTGGCTGATCTGGCAAGGCGTCCGGGAGCACCGCGGCTACCTCTGGATCGGCGCTGGCGTCGTCGCGCTGGGCCTCTACGGCTTCGTCGCCACCTTGCAACCCGACGCGAACTTCGGCCGTATCCTCGCCGCGTATGGCGGAGTGTTCGTCGCGGGTTCGCTGGCGTGGGGCATGGTCGTCGACGGCTACCGCCCGGACCGCTACGACGTGATCGGCGCCTTGATCTGCCTGGCCGGGGTCGGAGTCATCATGTACGCGCCTCGAGGTTGAGTGGCGCTACTCTGCGCTGTGACCGAAACGGACTTTCCCGCGCCGCCCGCCGACAGACCCGGGCCGAAGCGAAGATTCTCCCCGCTCCTGTTCGTGATGATCCTGCTGGCGGTCGTCGGCGTGGGTGTCGGCGGATACGGGTTCTCGACCCTGATGAGCTACCGGATGGTGAGCGTTCCCGGCGGCGGGATGGCGCCCACGATCCAGCCGGGCGCGGTCGTGCTGTACCGCTGGACCTCCCTGCCCGAGATCCCCCGCGGCGCGGTCGTCCTCATGGAGGTTTCCGCGTTCCCGGATTCGAGCCCCGCCGACGGCCGGATCGTCAAGCGGGTGATCGGTGTCGGCGGTGACCAGGTCGTCTGTTGCACGCAGGACAACCTGATCACCGTCAACGGGAAGCCGGTCAAAGAGCCCTACACCGAGGACGACAACGGGTACGGCCGCAAGGAGTACCGGCCGTTCAGCGTCCAGGTTCCGCCGGGCGCCGTGTTCGTCGTGGGCGACCAGCGGAACAATTCCCGGGACTCACGGCTCTACGTCGGCATGCCGGGTGACGGCGCCGTGCCGCTGTCGAAAGTGGTCGGAGTCGTCGTCGGGCTGGGGAGTGTCCTCGCCGCCGCCCCCTTCCCGCAGACCACCGCCTTCGTCGAGGCCGGGCTGCCCGGCGATCCGGTGTCCGACACCGGGTTCCGCACTTCGCGCAATCTCGCGTTCGGTGGCGCCGGGCTCGTCGCCGTCGGGGTCATCGGGGCGATCGTGACCGTTGTCCGCTCCGCCGGAAAACGACGAAGAGCAGCCGCAATCCCACCAATGCGCTGACCACCAGCAGGTTGTAGCCGAACATCTGGTGCAGCGTGACCCCGGCCAGCACCTCCGGGCCGGTCGCGCTGCCCAGCAGCAGCACGGCCATCAGGCCGGTGGCCACGCCGACGAACGCCAGCAGGATCTCGTGCACCAGCCCGGTGACCACGTCGCGGTCGCGTTCGTCGGAGAACAGCCGGACGTTGACCGAAAGCCTGCCCTGCTCCAGCGCGTCGCCGATCCGGTCGACGCGGCGGGGCAGCCGTCGCAGCACCGGCAGGAGCGCCATCAGTTCGTTGGTGGCCGTGGACCGAAGCGATTCCGGGCGCAGGCCGGCACCGACCTGCTCGGCGGCGTAGGCGCGGGATTCGACGACGATGTTGAATCCCGGCGCCAGCGCGGCCAGCGTTCCCTCCAAAGTGGCCAGGGCGCGGAACACCGCGGCGATGGGCGGGGGCACGCTGAGCCTGAAGTCGGCGATCACCCGGAACAGGTCGGTGAACATGTCCAGATCCGGGGCCTGGCCGTGGTTGAAATGCTTGGCCACCAAGGCACCCAGTGCCCGCTCCAGCCGCCGCTCCTCGATCTCGTCCGGCCGGTCGACGATCTCCAGCAGGCCGTCGCGCAACGCGGCCGGGTCGCCGCGATCCAGTGCGAGGATCAGGTTCTGCAGTCCGCCCCGCAGGCCTGAGTCGAGCCTGCCGACGGAGCCGAAGTCGAGCAGGCCCAGCCTGCCGTCGGCGAGCAGCAGGACGTTGCCGGGATGCGGGTCGGCGTGGAAGACACCGCTGCCCATCACCTGGCCGAGCACGCACCGCAGCATCGACCGCGCGAGCTTCGCCCGTTCCGCGACCGGCACCTGCTCCTTGGCGGCGGCGAGCGGTTTGCCGTCGAGACGCCGCATCACCAGGACACGTTCGGTGGACAGTTCTTTGTGGACGATCGGGAGAGCGACCTCGGCGTCCGGGGACGCGGCGGTGACCGCTTCGATGTTCCTGGCCTCGGTGCGGAAATCGAGCTCCTCGACCAGCGCGTCGGCGAATCCTTCGGCGAGGTCGACGACGCCGAGCGAGCGTGCCCAGCCCGCGCGCAGGTCCAGCGCGGCCGCCACCCGGCGGACGATGTCGAGGTCCCGCTCGACCAGGGCCTGCACGCCGGGCCGCTGCACCTTGACGACCACGTCCTGCCCGCCCCGCAGCTTCGCCCGGTAGACCTGCGCGATCGACGCGGCCGCGATCGGTTCCGGGTCGAATTCGGCGAAGATCTCGTCCGGGTTCCCGCCCAGTTCCTCCCGCAGCACCGTCGCGACCTCGTCGGCGTCGGCGAAGGCGACCTGGTCCTGGAGTTTGCTGAGTTCGTCGACGAAAACCGGCGGCAGCAGATCGGACCGGGTCGAGAGCAGCTGGCCGAGTTTCACGAACGTCACGCCGCCCTCCTCCAGCGCGCGCCGCAGCGACCGCGCCAGTTTGGCGTGCCGGACCTGGGCGAGGCCGGGTTCGCGGCGGCCGGTGAGATAGCGGCCGAGGCCGTGCTTGATCGCGATCCGGGTGATCTGCGAGTAGCGCCGGGTCCGGGCCGCGCGGCGGCGCATCGACCTGATCCTGCCGATCAGCCCGAGACCCGAACCGGCGGGAAGCGCGAGTTCCGCGACGAACAGGAAGATCAGCGTGGCCAGGAAGGCGCTGCCCGCCACCGGGATGACCAGCCCGGCGAAGGCGTTTCCCGCGTACATCGCCTGCGGGAACGCGGCGAGGATGCCGCCCGCGACCAGCCAGCCGAATCCGGCGGCGCAGCCCGCGCGGATCAGGCCGATCCGCACCCCCAGCACGCGGCGGGCGCCGACCACGAGCGGCCACAGCATGAGCGCGTAGACGGGCAGGGTGAGCAGGCCGAGCAGCAGGTTCATGCCGAAGAGGACATCACGCGCAGCCCGCGCGGGATTCCCGCTCCGGCGGGACGGTGCTCACCCCTGAGAGGGAACGGACCCCGAAGTTGTAGGTAGTGGTCGCCTCCTTGGGTGCGAACAGGACACCCAGGACGGCGATCCCCGCCGCCGCGAGGAAGCCGGCACGAAGATCGAGGAGATCGCCGAGAAGGCCGATGAGCGGTGCTCCGGCGGCCTGCCCGAGTGCCAGCATCAGGAAGGCCACGCCGACACCGAAAGCAGGCGCCGCCGGGTAAGCCCTGGTGCCCCAGAGGATCAGCACACCGGTCAGTCCGATGTAGACGGCTCCGAAGAGTGCCGCCGCGACGACGAGCGCCGGGAGCGAGCGGGTGGCGAGCGCGAAGAGGGCCGTGGCGGCGGCGAACAGGACCATGCCCGCCGACCAGGCGCGGCGCAGTCCCGCGCGGGAGGTCAGTTCGGCGGTGAACGCACCCGCGAGGCCGACCGCGCCGAGCACGATCCACACCACCGTCGAGGCGGTTTCGTCCAGGCCGCCGATGCTCACGGCGATGTCCCGGCCGAACGTCCAGATCGCCGCGCTGGCCAGGCCGAGGGTCGCGGCGGCGGGCAGCAGCCGTCCGGTGGCGGGCGGGAACAGTGGTGACGGCAGTCCTCGCGCGCGGTCGTGCTTCACCGGCGGCACGACCCGCGCGATCCACAAGGTCACCAAGGCCGAGGCCGCGGCGAAGGCCCACCAAGCCATCCGCCAGTCGCCGACGGCGAGCAGGGAGACCGGGCCCGAGACGAGCACGCCGAGGCCGGTCCCGGCGTTCACCACGGACTGGGCGCGGTCCCGGCGGGTCACGCGGACGACGCGGGAGACCGCGTCGGCGAGCGAGGGAGAGGCCAGGCCGGTGCTGGCTCCGGCGAGGACGACGCCGAGCGCGAGGACGCCCGCGTTCGGCGCGGCCGCGATCAGGGACGTGCCCGCGGTGGCGGTCGTCCCGGCGGCGAGCGCGCCCGCCCGCGCGCCCCAGCGGGTCGTCACGGCGGTCGAAGCGATGACCGCGAGGCAATACGCGACGTAACTTCCCGCCGCGATGGCGCCGAGCGTGCCGCCGTCGAGGCCGAACTCCGTTCGGAGTGTCGGGGCGAAGAGACCGTACGCGTACCTCGCGAGACCGTACGAGACCGCGATCAGCGACAACCCGGCCGCGGTGAACGTCAGCTCTCGTTTGTACGAAGAAACCATCAGCTCTCCTCCAGAGGTATACCGAACGGTATACACATGGAGTGTTCCCGCATTTCGTGCTCGGGTCAACCGATCGGTATAGTCGAGGCATGCTGACACCGGCCGGCGAACGCGTCCTGAGCGCCGCGAGCGAGCTCTTCTACCAGGAGGGCCTGAACGCCGTGGGCGTCGCGGCCATCGCCGAGGCCGCGGGCGTCACAAAGAAGACGCTGTACGCGTCCTTCGGGTCGAAGACGGAGCTGACGATCGCGTATCTGCGAAGCCGTCACGACGTCTGGTGGGCGTACCTCGAAGAGCGGCTGGCGGAGGCCGAAGCGCCCCGGGCGCTGACGGTCTTCGACGCCTACGTCGACCACCCCAAGCTCGCGAGCGACCGGGGCTGCGCGTTCCTCAACGCGGCCGCCGAACTGCCCGCCGGGCATCCCGGGCTCGACGTGATCCGGCGGCACAAGGCGGCGGTGCGGGCGAAGTTCGCCGAACTCCTTCGCGAGGACGTCCCGGGCGCGGCCGATCCGGAGCGGCTCGCGGAGCAGCTCTTCCTCCTGCTCGAAGGCGCCGTCGCGCATACCGGCATCGACGGGGACGCGCACCGGGTCACACTCGCGAGGGAGATCGCGGAGATACTGATGAGGGATCCGCGCGAGGCGGGCACACGCTAGAAAGACCCCATGCGACTTTTCGGCCCGCTCCTGGATCGGGCGACCTACCGCAGGTGGGTCTACTTCATCCTCGGTGGCGCACTGAGCGTGCCTTATCTGCTCTTCGCCGCCATCATGGTGCCGTCGCTGCTGCCCCTCGTCGTGACGTTGGAACGCGGGACCGTCATCGGGTTGATCACCGTCGTCGTGGTGATGATCGCGTCGTCGTTCATCCCCGCCGTCCGCGTGCTGGAGGGCGCGGCCGTGCGGGAACTGCTGGACGATCCCGTGCCGGGAGTCGTGTTCGGTCCCGCGGGGAACTGGCCCGTCCGCCTGCGTTCGACCGCGATGTTCCTGCTGCACGTGAGCACCGGGTGTCTCGTCAGCCTGGTCAGCCTGTTCGTCCCGGTCGCGTTCGGTTTCACGATCGCGGCCCCGTTCAGCGGCCGGATCGCCCTGACCGACGAGAGCGCGATCGAGGTGCCGAAGGGCTGGGCGAGCGCGTGGATCCCGCTGGCGTGCCTGCTCGGCGTCGTCGCGCTGGCCTACGTCGTGTGGGGTGCGGGGGCGGTGCTGACCCGGTGCGCGAAGAGCCTGCTGGGGGTCTCGGCCGCGGAGCGGATCGCCCAGCTGGAGAAGCGCACCGAACAGCTCGCCGAACGCAACCGGCTCGCGCGCGAACTGCACGACTCGGTCGGGCACGCGCTGAGCGTCGTGACCATTCAGGCCGGTGCGGCACGGCGCACCCTGAGGTCCGATCCGGAGTTCACCGAGCAGGCGCTCACCGCGATCGAGGATTCGGCCCGCGCCGCGCTGGACGATCTCGACCACGTGCTCGGCCTGCTGCGCGACGAAGCGTCGTCCCGGACGCCGCAATCAGGGCTGGCGGAGCTGCCCGCGCTGGTCGAGGCGACCCGGCTGGCGGGCGCCGAGGTGTCGGCGGAGATGCGTGGTGATCCGTCCGCGGTGCCGCCGGTCGTCTCGCGTGAGGCGTACCGGATCTTGCAGGAATGCCTGACGAACGCGTTGCGGCACGCCGGTAAGGTGCCCGTGGCGGTCCTCGTCGACGCCGGGGCGGAGTTGTTGCGGGTACGGGTGTCCAATCCGCTCGGCGCCGCGCCGCCGTCACGGGACGGGGGCGGCCGGGGGCTGCGGGGAATGACGGAACGGGTGGAAGTGCTCGGGGGCACGATCACCGCGGGCCGCGCGGACGGATTCTGGAAGGTCGAGGTGGCGGTGCCATGGGGGGAACGGCGATGAGCATCGGGGTGCTGCTGGTCGACGACGAACAGCTCATCCGGGCGGGGCTGCGGGCGATCGTCGCCTCGGAGCCCGATCTGGAGGTCGTCGGCGAAGCGTCCGACGGCGCCGAGGTGCCCGGCCTGGTGTCGCGGTTCCGGCCCGACGTCGTGCTGATGGACGTCCGGATGCCTTCGGTCGACGGGATCCGCGCCACCACGCATCTTATGTCCACTATGGACAATCCGCCGAAGGTGATCGTGGTGACCACCTTCGAGAACGACGACTACGTCTACGACGCTTTGCTCGCCGGGGCGAGCGGATTCCTGCTGAAGCGGGCCAAGCCCGAGGAGATCGTCGCGGCGATCCGTACCGTGGCGGCGGGGGAGTCGCTGCTGTTCCCGGCCGCGATCCGGCGGCTGGCCGCGCAGCAGGCGAACCGGGGGCCGCTCGACGGTCTGGCCGGTGCCGGGCTCACCGAACGCGAAAGCGAGGTGCTGCGGCTGATGGCGGGCGGACTGTCCAATGTGGAGATCGCGGGCGAGCTGTATCTCGGCGTGCAGACCGTCAAGACGCATGTCGGGAACGTGCTCGCGAAGCTCGGCGCACGGGACCGGACGCAAGCGGTGATCAAGGCCTACGACACCGGATTCGTCACGCCGGCGGGCTGAGGATCGGGTCAGTCGAGGGCGACGAGGATCAGCGCGGCCATCGCGGAGGGGTCCCCGTTTTCCGGGCGCAGCACCAGATCCGGGCTTTCGGGTTGCTCGTAAGGAGCGTCCACCCCGGTGAACCCGCTGATCTCGCCCGCCCTCGCCTTCGCGTACATCCCCTTGGGGTCGCGGTCTTCGCAGACCTCCAGCGGGGTGTCGACGAAGATCTCGAGGAACGGCAGCCCGGCGTCCTCGTGCGTGGCGCGGGCGAGTTCGCGGTCGGCCCGGTACGGGCTGATCAAGGAGACCACCGACACCACACCGGCGTCGGCGAACAGCTTCGCGACCTCGGCGACGCGGCGCACGTTCTCGGCGCGGTCGGCGGGGCTGAAGCCGAGGTTCCCGTTCAGCCCGTGCCGCAGGTTGTCGCCGTCCAGGAGGTACGCGGGCCTGCCCGAGGCCACCAGCCGCCGTTCCAGTTCCACGGCCACACTCGACTTCCCGGACGCGGAAAGCCCGGTGAGCCAGACGGTGAGCCCGCGTGTCGCGCGTTCCGCCCTGGTGACCGCGGCGGTATGCCAGACGACGTTCGACGCGGTCGCGCTAGGCCCGGTGATCATGCCCGCCGCGACCGTCGCGCCGGAATGCTCGTCGACGAGCAGGAAACCCCCGGTGGAGCGGTTGCGGCGGTAGGAATCGAACAGCAGTGGCTGCCGGGCACGCAGCCGGATCCGGCCGATCTCGTTGAGTGACAACGACTTCGCCGTCTCGTCGCGGTGCAGGGTGGTGACGTCGAGCCGGTAGTCCAGGTCGTGGATCTCGGCCTTGGTCTCCCTGGTGGTGTGCCGCACGACGAAGGTATTCCCTGCTTTCAAAGCTCCTTGTTCCGAGAACCAGCACACCATCGCGTCGACGTCCCGGCTCGTGTGGGGACGGTTGCCGGGGCGGCAGATCAGGTCACCGCGACCGAGGTCGAGGTCGTCTTCGAGTTCGATCGTGACGGCCTGCGAGGCGAAGGCCTCGGTGACCGCGGTGCCGCCCGGACCCCAGATCGCGCGCACCGTGGTGGTGAAACCGGAGGGCAGGACGGCGACCTCGTCACCGGGTTTGAACACCCCGCCGGCGACGGTGCCCGCGTAGCCGCGGAAGTCGCGGCTGTGTTCCCGGATCACGTACTGCACGGGGAATCGCGCGTCGATGAGGTTGCGATCCGAGGCCACGTGCACCTGTTCGAGGTGATGCAGCAGGGAAGTCCCTTCATACCAAGGCATACTGGCGCCCCGGTGCACGACGTTGTCGCCGTGCAGGGCCGACATCGGCACGAAGGTGAGGTCGTGCACCTGAAGCTTCATGGCGAACCGGCGGAACTCCTCGCGGATCTCTTCGAAGCGTTCCTGCGACCAGCCGACCAGATCCATCTTGTTGACGCACAGCACCAGATGCGGGATTCCCAGCAGGCTGGCCAGGAACGCGTGCCGTCGCGACTGTTCGAGCACGCCCTTGCGGGCGTCGATCAGGATGAGCGCGAGATCCGCGGTGGAGGCGCCGGTGACCATGTTCCGGGTGTACTGCACGTGTCCCGGCGTGTCGGCGATGATGAACTTCCGCCGTGGCGTGGCGAAATAGCGATGGGCGACGTCGATCGTGATGCCTTGTTCGCGCTCGGCGCGCAGACCGTCGGTCAGCAGCGCGAGGTTCGGGTACGCCTCGCCGCGGTCGCGGCTGGTGCGCTCGATGGCTTCGAGCTGGTCGGTGAACACCGTCTTCGAATCGAACAGCAGGCGGCCGATCAGCGTCGACTTCCCGTCGTCGACGCTGCCCGCGGTCGCGAGACGGACCAATGAAGCGCCCATCAGAAGTAGCCTTCCTTCTTCCGGTCTTCCATACCCGCCTCGGAGATCCGGTCGTCGGCGCGGGTGGCGCCGCGTTCGGTGAGCCTGCTGACCGCCACTTCGGCGACCACCTCGCCCGGTGACGTCGCCGTCGACTCGACGCAGCCGGTGCAGGTCGCGTCGCCGACGGTGCGGAAGCGAACCGTTGCCTCGTAAGGGCTTTCGCCTTCGTGCAAGGTGAGGAAGCGAGTGTGCGCGAGCAGCATGCCGTCCCGCTGGACGACCGGACGCCGGTGCGAGTAGTAGATCGAGGGCAGGTCGACGTTGTCCGCTTCGATGTACTGCCAGATGTCGAGCTCGGTCCAGTTGGACAGCGGGAAGACGCGGATGTGCTCGCCCTTGCGGTGCCTGCCGTTGTACAGATCCCACAGCTCCGGCCGCTGATTGCGCGGATCCCACTGGCCGAACTCGTCACGGAAGCTGAAGACCCGTTCCTTCGCGCGGGCTTTCTCCTCGTCGCGCCGGGCGCCGCCGAAGACCGCGTCGAAGGAATGCTCGCGGATCCCGCGCAGCAGGGCGGCGGTCTGGAGCCGGTTGCGGCCGGCCTTCGGGTCTTCGACGACCCGGCCCGCGTCGATGTCGTCCTGGACGCGGGAGACGACGAGCCGGAGCCCGTACCTGGCGACCGTGCGGTCCCGGAACTCGATGACCTCGTCGAAGTTGTGCCCGGTGTCGATGTGCATCACCGGGAACGGTGGCGGCGACGGCCAGAAGGCCTTGGCCGCGACGTGGAGCATCACCATCGAGTCCTTGCCGCCGGAGAACAGCAGGACGGGCCGTTCGAAGGTCGCCGCGACCTCGCGGAAGATGTGCACGGCTTCGGCTTCGAGTGCTTCGAGATGGGTGAGCTCGTAGGCCGGGGACGCCATCGTGACCTCCGTCGTTCGAGACCAGAAAAGTAGAACAAGTTCTTGTGCTTGGTCAAGGGGAGGAGGACGCTGTCGGCATGGACCTGGTCGCACTCGAAGAGATCCGACGCCTCAAAGCCCGCTACCTCCGCTGCCTCGACCTCAAGCTGTGGGACGAGATGGCCGGAACGCTGACCGCCGACGTGCACGCGCGATACGGAACGCCGTCGTACGGCAAACCGCTGACCTTCGAAGGCCGCGAAGCGATCGTCGAGTTCTTTCGGAACGCCGTCGGCCCCGGTGTCACCACGGTGCACTTCGCCGGGCAGCCGGAGATCGACGTCGACGGCGACACCGCGACGGGCACCTGGCTGATGCGGGATAAGGTGATCGTGCCCGAGCACAGGGTGATCATCGAGGGCGCGGCGTACTACGAGGACACCTATCGGCGGGTGGACGGCGTGTGGCTGACCGCGTCCACCCAGTACGACCGGCTGTACGAAACGATGATGTCGATGGACGACGTGCCGAGCCTGAAGCTCACCGCGAACCGGTGGTCCTCGTGATTCGCATTTAGAGGACTAAACGCGTTCGCGGGTGTCGTGAAGGGGCCCTTCGGGACACCCGGCGGCGCGAGCAACTTCCGCATTTAGAGGACTAAATGCGTCAGGTGTCGCGGCTCATTCGGTGCCCCCAATGCGGCATTGGAGACGCTCAGTGTCCCCAATGTGGCATTGGGGGCGTCGGGTGGCGGCTGGTCCTGGGCGTGGCGCCGTGGTTCGCATTTAGTCCTCTAAATGCGGCGCTGGCTCGGGTGTCGTGAAGGGGACCTTTGAGACGTTGAGCGTCCTGAAGGGGCCCTTCAGGACACCGGGCGGCGCGGGCAACTTCCGCATTTAGAGGACTAAACGCGTGGGGTGGCGGCCCCCGGATTCCGCCGTGACGGCATCGGCGGCCGCGACCAGTGCGGCACCCCGTCGCGCGATCTCGGCGCCAGTGACCGGCTCGCCGACCGACAGCGTGAGCACCAGTTCCTGCCGTCCCGAAGCGTCGAACGTCGGGGCGGCCAGCAGGCTCACCGCGTGCTTGCGGCGCGGCTCCAGATCGGCGCCGAGGTAGACGCGCTCGCCGAGGCTCGAGACGAGTTCTCCCACCAGGCCCCGCACTTCCGGCGGCAGTTCCTCCGCGCCGACGCCCGCCATCAGCGCGTACAGCCGCCGCCCCGCGGAAGTCAGGCTCTCCACCAGATACCCGTGCTCCCGGCATTCGGCGACGACGCGGCGAAGGTGCGCTTCGTCCAGTCGCACCGGTACCGCCGGCGGCTTGGCCAGCCATGCGTCGAACGCCGCGTCGGAGTCCCACAGCACGTACATCAGGCCCACCGGCGGCGCGAACGGATACGTCTCGCCGAGTTTGACCCGGCCCGGGCCGGCGCTCTGCAGCATCAGGATCCGGTCGCCGACCACCGCCGACGCCGTGCACGTGGCGCCGTAGCGCCTGCTCAAGTCCTCCAGATGCCGTCGCGCGACCTCGCTCGCGCCGAAACCCTCGCTCGCGACGCGGCCGGCGGCGACCATCGCGGGCCCCAGCCGGTAGGTGACCGGCTGGGGATCCCGGACCAGATAGCCGCCCGCCGTCAGCTCGGTCACGATGCCGAGGCAGGTCGGTTTCGCCAGGTCGAGCTCGCGCGCGAGCTCCGAAAGGCCGAAGCGTCGGCCGGGGTGCGCGGCGAAGAAGTCGAGCAGCCGCACGACTCGTTCAGTGGGCGGCGAGTGCCGGGCCATTGACCCATCCTTAGAACGCGTTCTAGTCTGACCGTGCGAAGAACGTACCAAGTCGGTACATATTTGTACCAGTATGAGGAGTCGCCGGTGCTCACTCAACCGTTCGCGGACGCGATCGCCGAAGCCGAGAAGGTCATCGCGGAGGCGCCGCACATCCGCACCGAACAGGATCTGGTCGAGGGGTACGACTACCTCGCCGGCAGTATCCGCGCCTCCCTGCAGATGGCGTGGGCCTACGAACGCGACTACCCGTTCTTCACCCAGTCCACCGGGCCGTACACGAAGATGGGCCTGGACAACCCGGACACGCTGTACTTCAACGCGAACATCCGCGAGGACCGCGAGTACGTCGTCACCGGGACGCGGGGGAGCACGGCCGACGTCAGTTTCCAGGTCCTCAACGGCGATTACTCGCCCGTCGAGGTGCCGGACAGCCTCGCCGCTTTCGACGACCGCGAGATCGAGATCGCCGACGACGGTACGTTCGAACTCCGCTTCGGCCCGGCGAAAGCCGACCCCGGACCCAACTATTTCGTCCTCGGCCCGGGTTCGTCGATGCTCGTGGTGCGCGAGGTCTACAGCGACTGGGCCACCGAACGCCGCGGCACGATCCAGATCCAGTGCGCCGACACCGCGGGCGGCGCCCCCGCGCCGCTCACCCGCGACGGGCTGGCCAAGCGGTACGGCGTCACCGGCAAGATCCTGCTGAGCAGGCTGCGCACCTTCCTCGCCTTCCCGAAGTGGTTCTACCTGAACCTGCCGGTGAACACGATGACCGAGCCGCGCCCCACGCCGGGTGGCCTGACCACGCAGTACTCGTCGGCCGGGCACTACGAACTCGGGGACGAAGAGGTCATGATCGTGACTGTGCCGCGTTCGGACGCGCCCTATCAGGGCATCCAGCTCGGCAGCGTCTGGTATCTCTCGCTCGACTACATCAACCATCAGACGAGCCTCACCGCCGACCAGGCGCGGGTCGACCCGGACGGCAAGATCCGTTTCGTGATCAGCGAACGCGATCCGGGCCTGGCGAACTGGCTCGAACGCACGGGGCACGACCGCGGGTACGTCCAGATCCGCTGGCAGCGTCTCTCCCGTGCGCTCGACGAAACCGACGGTCCCGAGGTCGAGGTGGTGAAGTTCGGCGAACTCACCGACCGGTTGCCGTACTACGACGAAGCGCGGGTGACCCCGCGGGAATGGGCGGACCGGATCTCGGCGCGTCAGACCGCCGTCGCGGCGAGGATGCTGGGATGACGGATCTCTTGCGGGACAAGGTGGTCGTGGTCTCCGGCGTCGGCCCGGGGCTCGGCCGGTCCATCGCCACCCGCTGTGCCGCGGCGGGGGCCGACGTCGTCCTCGCCGCCCGCACCGAATCACGGCTCGCCGAGGTCGCGAAGGAGGTCGACGCGCTCGGCCGCCGCGCGGTCACCGTGCCCACCGACATCACCGACGACGCTTCGGCCGTGAACCTCACCGAGGCGGCCTTGAAGGCGTTCGGCCGGGTGGACGCCTTGGTGAACAACGCTTTCGCCATCCCGCCGATCATGGATCTCGCCGACGTCGACCTGGCCGACGTGCGGGCGGGTTTCGAGACCAACGTGCTCGCCGCCCTGCGGCTCACGCGGCTGTTCACGCCTTCGCTCGCCGAGAGCGGCGGTTCGGTCGTGATGATCAATTCGGCCGTACTGCGGCATTCCCGGCGGACGTTCGGCGCGTACAAGATGGCGAAGGCGAGCCTGCTCGCGCTCGCGCAGAGCCTCGCCTCGGAACTCGGGCCACGCGGGATCCGGGTCAATTCCGTGGCGCCCGGCTACATCTGGGCGGATTCGCTGAAATGGTATTTCGCTTACCTGGCCAAGGAACGCGGGGTGCCGCCGGAGCAGGTGTACGCCGAGACGGCGGAGACGATCGACCTGCGCCGCCTTCCGGAGCCGGACGAGATCGCGGACACCGTCGTATTCCTTACCTCGTCGCTCGCCCGCTGCGTCACCGGCCAGTGTCTCGACGTCAACGCCGGCGAATACCACCACTGAATCCATGGGGGAACCCGCGTCCGCGATCGACGTCGGCAGGGCGCCGCTGGCTTCCAGCTCACGGAGGCGGAGAGGGCGCCCTGCCACCGCGACAGCGGGGCCTTCGGCCGAGGGCGGGTTCACGCGTTCGGTCACCCTTCAAGATCCATCTTCAGCTCCGCCAACCGGCTCCAAAGGAGAGAACATGCTGCCAGGGCGGGAAAACGTCGGCACCGTGGACGATCTGCACGCGTCGGCGGCGAAGCTCACCGGCTTGGACGACTTCGGCGGCGAAGACCATCTCGAAGGTCTCCGCGTGCTGCTGGATTCGTACGCCGGCGAGGCGGGTTTGACCCCGTACGGCAACAAGATCCATCGCGCGTTCCTGCGCGGGGCCCTGGTGGCGAGGTCGCTGAGCGAGGCTTCGTGGAAGCAGAACCCGGAGTACGCGGAGGTACCGGTCGAGCGGCCCATTTTCGTCACCGGCCTGCCGCGCACGGGCACCACCGCGCTGCACCGGCTGCTCACCGAGGATCCGGCGCACCAAGGGCTGGAGGTCTGGCTGACCGAGGTGCCGCAACCGCGGCCGCCGCGCGAAACGTGGGCGGGAAACCCGGTGTTCCAAGGGATCCAGGCGGGCTACGAGAAGCACCATGTCGAGCATCCCGAGTTCATGGGGCTGCACCACATGTCCGCCGATCAGGTCGAGGAATGCTGGCAGCTGCTGCGGCAGTCGCTGAAATCGGTGTCCTACGAATGCCTCGCGCACGTGCCGTCGTATTCGCGCTGGCTGGACGGGCAGAGCTGGACCGACGCCTATCGCAGGCACCGGCGCAACCTGCAGCTCATCGGTCTGCCCGACGCCGGGCGCCGCTGGGTGCTCAAGAACCCGAGCCATCTTTTCGCGCTCGACGCGCTGCTGGAGGTCTACCCGGACGCGCTCATCGTCCAGACCCATCGCGCGCCGAGCACCATCGTCGCGTCGGTGTGCAGCCTGAACGAGCAGGCTTCCGAGGGCTGGTCCGACGTCTTCCGCGGGGACGTGATCGGCCGCAGCCAGCTGGATCTCTGGGCGCGGGGCGCGGAAAAGTCACTGGAGGCGAGGAAACGGCACGATCCCGCACAGTTCTGCGATGTCCGGTACGAGGATTTCGTGGCCGACCCGATCGGCACGGTCGAGGGCGTGTACCGCCATTTCGGTCTTCCGCTGAGCGACGCCGCGCGAGATGCGATGACGGTCGTGCACGCCGAAAGCCGTTCCGGGGAAAGGAAACCCGTGCACCGGTACGACCTCGCGGACTTCGGGCTCACCGCCGGCGAGGTCGACGAACGGTTCTCGGCCTACCGCGCCGCCTACGACCTCTGACCTCCCGCATTTCGTCCTCTGAATGCGGTAGTTGCACACGCAAGAAACGCATTCAGAGGACGAAATGCGGACGCGTCAGAAGCCGGCGACGCGCTGCGAGGGCAGGCCGCGCGTCGTGATCCCGCGCAGCACCTCGACCCGGTCCGAGCCCGGCCGCCCGAGCACCCAGCTCGACCCGGGGACCTCCTTGGCCTGCTTCTTCAACGGTGCCAGCAGCCGGGAAGCGTCCTTGTAGGACCGGATGGCGCCATTCCCGCACACCAGGGTCGCCAGCGAGACCGTCACCGGAAGCCCGTCGGCCGACCACGGCGTGTCCAGCAGCGCGGCGGCGACCGTGCCGATCTCGTCGACGTCGCAGGCGATCAGGAAATCGTCCCCGCCCACGTGGCTGACGCGCATCCGGCGCAGCCGGGCCTCCAGATCGGTGAGCGTCCGGCCCAGCGTGCGGATCAGATCGTCGCCCGCGGCGAATCCGGCGGTGTCGTTCACCGTCTTGAACGAATCGACGTCCAGCCAGGCCGCGACGAACGGCTCCCGGGCGTTGATCCGGCGGTCGACGTCCCTCGCGACCGCGTCGCTGCCGGGCAGGCGGGTCAGCGGGCTCAGCGAGACCGCCTCCTCGACCTTCGCCTCGGCGACCCCGCGGACGACCTCGTTCACTAGCACGACGCCGACGCACCGGCCGCGGTCGTCGACCACGACGACGTCGTCGCCGGTCCGGCCCCAGTCCGCGTCGGTGACCAGTTCGAGGAATTCGAGCGCGCTCGCGTCGGCGTGGATCGTGTGCGGCCGGTCGGCGAGCCGCGACGCCGGCCGTTTGGCATGGAGGGCGTGGCCGTACAACCCGGTGACCGCGACCAGGAACCGGGTGCGGTCGATCGACCACTGTGGACGGTGGCGGTCGTCGATGCCGACGATGCCGCTCGGGCCGTCGGCGGCGGCCAGCACCTCGCGTACGTCGTCGCAGGTCGCGGCCTCCGGCAGGGTCGTCGCGGGCCGCAGGAAGTCGCCGACGCGGCGCGCGCGGGCGGTGCCGGGGATGAACGGCCCCGGCGCGTCCGGCGCGGGCAGCGGCGCGTGGTCGCCGTCCGGCGGGGCGAGCAGATTGCCCTGCGCGATCCGCACCCCGAGCCGCCGGGCGGACTCCAGCTGTTCGGTGGTCTCCAGCCCGGTCGCGACCAGGCGGTTGTCCGTCCGCGACGCGAAATGCAGCACCGCTTCGACCACCGCGACGGCGGCCGGGTCGTGCGGCAGACCGCGAAGCACGCTGCGGTCGAGTTTCACCAGGTCGACGGGCGCCGAAGCGAGCAGCGTCAGCGGGAGGTCGCCGCGGCCGAGACCGTCGAGCGCGAGCCGGAAGCCGAGTTCGGTGAGCCGCCGCATACCGGTCAGCAGCAGGTCGGCGGGGATCTGCGTGAACGGCGGCCCGATCTCCAGCACCACGTCCCTGGTCCGGCGGCCGACCAGGCTGAGCGCGTCGGTCAGCGGATCGAACTGGGACGGCGGCGCCGCCACCGTCCGCGCGGACAGGTTCAGGTGCAGAGGGAGGGCGGCCTGCGGTTCCCGCAGTTGCCGCACGGCCTCGGCGGCCAGCCCCACGTCGACCTCGGCCAGCCTGCCGTTGCGCCGCGCGTCGGCGAGCAACTCGTGGGCGGTCCCACGGCCCGGCCGCGCCAGTGCTTCGAACGCGACGACGCCACCGGTGTGCAGGCTGTACAACGGCTGGTAAGCGAAGCGGACAGCGATCTGCAACGTCACAAGCGAATGTTCGCGGGTGGCGGCACGAAACGAAATACGTGTCAACTGATGTTCATCGTGAAGGCACCTGGGTTACCTAGAACGGCGTAACGCACGCCACCCGATCAGGTGTTTTCTCACTTGCCGCGGTGACATTCGGAAAAGTGCCGACATTGCTTCGGTGGTACCTGAAACATCTTCGCGACCGCTGGTGAAAGCGCGCTGGAGCTCCGTGGGCAACGTGAAGAACAGATCGAAGAACACCGGCACCAGTTCGGGCGGCATCCCGCACAACACGCGCAAGCCATGCCGTCGCAATCCGTGCACGGTGCGTGCCGAGGGCGGCCACAGCGCCCGGTGAGCGGCCGACGCCGCCGCGGTGGGACCGCGATCCCAAGCCTGGACGACCGCGTCCGCGACCGGCTCCGCGAGCCGTACCGACGCCGCGACGCTGTACCCGGTCGCCGGATGCACCAGCGCGCCGGCGGCCCCGAACGGCACCGTCCGGCCGCGCCGGGGCGTGGGCAGGTCGAGCACGATCCGCACGCGTTCCTCACGCCCGTGCGACGTCAGCCCGACGGCCCGGAGCCGGGCGCGCAACCGTGCCGCGAGGACGTCCAGTGGAAGCCCGGGCTTGCGGGCGAGTGAGGTCTCCTCGACCAGGACCGTGCCGTCGCCGAGCGGCAGTACATAGAGGAATCCGGACTCCGTGTCCCGCCAGTCCATGAACACGGCGGTGTCCGGACGGTCGACGAGCCGCAGCGCGTCCTCGGCGGGGAGGACGACGCCGAACGCCGTCTGTTCGTAGCGGTTCCCCCTCGGCCGGACACCGGAAGCGTCCACGTACAGACCTGTCGCGAGGGTCCGTCCGTCCTCCAGGCGCACCGAGGAACCCTGCCGTCCGTGGTCCACGCCGGACACCGTCCCGGCGACGACTTCGTAGCCCTCGCTCAGCCACCGGCGCAGGCCGTCGTTGTCCACCACCAGGTACCGCCGGTCGAGGACGTGCGGTCCGGTCCCGAAGGCGAGCGTGGCCGACGGCGCGCACGCGACGGCGCTCGTCGGCAGCGCGGGCAGCTCGTCGGCCCACAGCCCGTAGGTCGCCCGCCAGCGCCTGCCCGGCGCCGGGTCGATCAGGACCGTCGCCAGGCCGCGCCGGGCGCAGGCACGCGCGAGCGCCCGGCCCGCCGGGCCGCCGCCCGCGATCACCACGTCCGCCACCTTCGTATCTCATCACGCCGCCCCGACGGATACGGTGTTGCGCATGGAACAGACGGACCCGAGGACGTGGCGGCGCGATCCGGCGAGCGAGAGCGCCGGGTTCACCGACCTCGCCACGAGCCCGTTCCGGATCGACCGGGACCGGATCGCCGCGTCGCCCTTCTTCGCGCGGCTCGGCGGGGTGACGCAGGTGGTCAGCGCCGGCGGTTCCGGGCTCCTGCACAACCGGCTCACCCACAGCCTCAAGGTCGCGCAGGTCGCCCGCGCGATCGCCGAGCGGATCAATTCCGCCAGCGATTCCGCCGAACTGGCCGCGAAACTGGGCGGCTGCGACCCGGACGTCGCCGAGGCCGCCTCGCTCGCGCACGATCTGGGGCATCCGCCGTTCGGGCATCTCGGCGAGCAGACCCTGGACCGGATCGCCCGGCACCGGTTCGGCCTCGCGGACGGTTTCGAAGGCAACGCGCAGTCGTTCCGGATCATCACCACCACCGACGTGCGCGGCCCGTCCGCGTCCGGTCTGGACCTCACCACGGCGGTGCGCGCCGCGGTGCTGAAGTACCCGTGGGCGCGGTTGCACGTGCCCGATCCGCATCCGACGTCGATGGCCGTCCAGCCGCGCGGCGCGGCCGAACCGGCCGACGCTCCCGGCACCGGCGCGAGCAAGTTCTCCGCCTACAGCACCGAACTCGACGACTTCACCCAGGCGCGGGCCCCGTTCGACGGCCGGATCGAACCCTGGCAGCAGACCGTCGAAGCGTCCGTGATGGACACCGCCGACGACATCGCGTACGCCATCCACGATCTCCAGGACTTCCACCGGATCGGTGTCCTGCAGCACGCTCCGGTCGCCGCCGAGTTCACCGGCTGGGTCGACCACGCGGTGGAACTGGCCGTGCTGGACGAGGCGACCCTGACCGCCGAACGGCGGCTGCCCGGCCGTTCGCTGGAACGGCTGCGCCGCCGGATGCACGCCAAGGACGGGTGGATCGTCGACGACGACGCCTTCACTAGCGCCGTCGTCCGTGTGCGCGCGGAACTCGTCGACGGCCTGCTCGCCACCGGGTTCGACGGTTCCATCGAGGCCGAACAGGCCACCGCCGCCTTCTCGGCGAAATGGACCGCGCGGCTCGTCGACGGCGTCCAGGTGGTGGCGTCGCCCTCCACCCGGACCGGGCATCTCACGCTGCGTCCCGCGCAGTGGCACGAGGTGCAGGTGCTGAAATTCGTGCACCGGCGGTTCGTCCTCCTGCGCCCGGAACTCGCGCTGCACCAGCGCGGGCAGGCGAGCCTGGTGACCACCTTGGTCGACGCGCTCGACGCGTGGCTGCTCGACCGCGACGAGTTCTACCGGCTCCCGCGACGGCTGCACGATCTGGTGGAACTGGCGCAGTCCGAGTTCTCCGCGTTGGCGCGGACGTCGCCGGAGCTGCTCATCGGTGCGACCGGGGAGCCGGTCTCCGGGGCCGACGCCGTACGGGGCCTGGCCCGGGGCCGCGCGGTCGTCGACTTCGTGGCGTCGTTGACGGACAAGCAGGCGGTGACCCTTTTGGACGGCCTGTCGGGCCGGGCTTCGCAGCCTTGGTCGGACTCGTTCGTCCTGTGACGACACGATTACCCTGAACGGCCCACGACCTGCGGCCGAATCCGGAAATTCTCCATCCGACGTCACCCGAACGGCTCCTGCCGCCGGTGTGCGCCCGGTACTTAGCTTGATCCAGCCGGTGATCGCCGGCGTCGGTCAGCGTGAGTCGGGGCACGCGCCTAGGAATCGGAGGCGCACGTGCGTCCAACCCGTTCTAGTAGGAGAAGAAGAACGATCCTGACCGCGGGCACCGCGGCCCTCGTCACCGCGCTCGGCCTGGTGAGCCCGCCCGTCGCGGCGGCGGAAACCGGTCAGTCCCCGGACGCGTTCTCGGCCAACACCGTCCGGCAGATCGAGGCGCTGCAGTCGATCAAGAAGAGCCAGAACGCCGGCGAGTCCAAAGTGGACAGCCGACTGCTCGTCGAACAGAAACTCCGCGCGCAGCGGATGTCAGCCTCCGCGGTTCCCGCACTGGGGTCTGGGGCGAATGTCTCCGCGGCCGGCACCGTACTCGTGGACATCCGGGGCCAGGTCTCGGAGGATCTCCTCAAGGGACTGCGTGAATCCGGTGCGGGAATCCGCGCGATCTCCGAGCGGTACGGCAGTGTCCGCGCCGAGGTGCCCCTGAACGCGGTCCCGGTGATCGCGGCGCGCGCCGACGTCAAGAAGGTCGAGACCGCCAACGAGGCGTTCACCGCCCGCCAGCTCGCCGAGCCCGCCACCGCGGGCAAGCGGGAAAGCAAGGAGGAGAAGGCCGCCCGGATCGCGGACGAGCTGAAGAAGGCCGTCGAGGCCAAGGGACAGCCCGGCATCGCCGCTGGGCCGACCAACAGCGAAGGCGACCGCGCGCACAACGCCGACACCGCGCGCCAGCAGTTCGGTGTCACCGGTGTGGACACCAAGATCTGCGCGCTGTCCGACGGCATCGACTCGCTCGCGACCTCGCAGGCGCGCGGCGAACTCCCGGCGGGCGTCGACGTGATCCCCGGCCAGGAAGGCGACGGCGACGAGGGCACCGCGATGCTCGAGATCATCCACGATCTCGCGCCGAACGCGGCACTCGGTTTCGCCAGCGCGTTCAACTCCGATGCCAGTTTCGCCGACAACATCCGCAAACTTCGGTTCGACGCGGGTTGCGACGTCATCGTCGACGATGTCCTGTACTTCAAGGAATCCCCGTTCCAGGACTGGATCATCGCCCAGGCCGTGAACGACGTGACCGCGGACGGCGCGCTGTACTTCTCCTCGGCCGGTAACGAGGGCAACGTCACCGACGGCACTTCGGGCCACTGGGAAGGCGACTTCGTCGACTCCGGCAAGAGCATCGGCAAATACGCCGGTACGGCGCACAACTTCGCCGGTGCCGCGGGCAACCAGATCTTCCAGCCGCTCTCGAACGCGTCGGGCCGGGTGCCGGTCACGTTGTTCTGGTCGGATCCGCTGGGCCGCTCGAACAACGACTACGACCTGTACCTGCTGAACGCGGCGGGCAACGTCGTCGACTTCAGCCAGGACGTCCAGACCGGCACGCAGGACGCCTACGAACGGGTGGACACCACGGGCGTCGCCGGGCTGCGGCTGGCCATCGTCAAGTTCTCCGGTGAGGGCCGCTACCTTTCGCTGTCCGCGCTGCGCGGCCGGTTCACCGATTCGGCCGACGGACTCAAGGCCTACACCAAGCCCGGTGTGACCGTGGGACACTCGGCCGCTCGGAACGCGTTCAGTGTCGCGGCGGCACCCGCCGCCAAGGCGTTCCCCCGAGCCCTCGAACCGGGCGACCCGGCCAACCCCGCCGGTCCGTTCCCGGCCGCGTTCGGCGCGACCTCGCAGGTCGAACGGTTCACTTCGGACGGTCCGCGGCGGATGTTCTACCAGGCCGACGGCACGCCGATCACCCCGGGCAACGTGTCCGGGACCGGTGGCGAGGTCCGGAACAAGCCGGACATCACCGCGGCCGACGGCGTCTCCACCAGCGTCACCGGCTTCACCACGTTCTACGGCACGTCGGCCGCCGCGCCGCACGCCGCCGCCATCGCGGGCCTGGTGCTCTCGGGCAACCCCGGACTGCCTCCGGCCGAGGTGCGCGAGGCGCTGATCAACACCGCCGTCGACATCCTGGCCCCCGGCCGCGACAACTCCAGCGGCGCGGGTGTCATCCTCGCCGACAAGGTGCTCGCCTACACCGGAGCCAGCCCGCAGCCGCTCGCGTCCGCGGGGCAGCCGACGGTCACCCCGGCCGACGGCGGTTCCGCGCTCGACCCGGGCGACACCGCCAAGGTGACCCTGCCGGTGACCAACCGCGGCGACGGCACCGCGACGTCCACCAGCGTCGTGCTCTCCAGCCCGACCCCCGGTGTCACGGTGGCACCGCGGTCGAAGTCGTACGGCACGATCAGCCCCGGGCAGACCGGCGTGAACGACTTCACCATCACCGTCCCCGCCACGCAGGAACTCGGGGTGCCGGTGGTGCTGAACGCGCGCGTCACCTTCGCGGGTTCGTACTCGCCGACGACGTCGACGTTCTCGCTGCCGGTGGGTACCCCGTCGCCGGTGACGCAGAACTTCGCCTACGCCGGTGACGCGGTGGCGATCCCGGACAGCGACCCGACCGGCGTGACCGTGCCGATCACGGTGAGCGGCGTCGGGCGCGCGTCGAAGCTGACCTTCTCGGTGGACGGAGCGACCTGCAACACCGACCAGACCTCGACGACCGTGGGCATCAACCACTCGTACGTCGGTGACCTGGTCGGCACGCTGACGTCGCCCGCGGGCGCGAAGGCGACCGTGTTCCAGCGCAGCGGCGGCTCGGGCAACAACCTGTGCCAGGTCGTCTTCGCCGACAACGCGGCCGCCGCGTTCAGCTCGGTGAGCGCGGCGAACGCGCCGTTCACCGGCACCTACAAGCCGGCGCAGGCACTCGGCGGCTTGACCGGTGCGGCCGCCGACGGCACGTGGAAGTTCACCGCGGTCGACGTCGCCGGTGGCGACACCGGTTCGATCCGCGCTATCTCCTTGCACATCAACGGTTTCGTGCAGCCCGGGGTGGCCGAGCGGCCCGCTGGTGTCGGGAAGTCGGTGGGCAAGGGGCCGGTGAAGCCGGTCTAGTCCTCCGGTCACGCGAGTCACGCCTTCGCGCCCCGTGCTTGAAGGCGTGACTCGCGTGCTTGAAGGCGTGACTCGCGTGTTTGGAGCCGTAACTCGCGTGATTGAAGGCGTGACTCGTGAGTTTCGCCTTCAATCACGCGAGTTCCGCTTTCCCGCACGCAAGTTACGCCTCTGCGCACGCGAGTGCGGGGTTGCCGATCCGGCCCGGCCCCGTACGTTGGACTCATGGCGAGGGAGCGGCAGGTGGCGGGCGGGGGCCGGGCGGTCGAGATCGCCCCGGATCGCCTCGAAGGCTGGTACGCCCGCTTCGCTGTCCGCAACGAAGGCGTCCGCTCGACGGAACTGAAGCCGGACACCGTCACGGTCGTCGCGGACAACGGTGTCGTCGCCGTCGCGAACGTCCCTTTCGGACCGCTGAAGGCGGAAGGAACGGTGCCGGGACTGGCCGTCGGCCCGCTCGTCGAGCACGCGCTGATCTCGCGCAGGATCGCGCTCCTGCTGGTGCGCCGCGGCGGGCACAGCGTCGGGATCGCGCGCGGGGGAGTGGTCGTCCAGTCCAGGACGGACCGTCATCTCGTCCAAGGCCGGTCCGCGGCGGGCGGGTGGTCGCAGCAGCGGTTCGCGCGGCGTCGGGAAGGGCAAGTCCGCACAGCGCTACGGGCTGCCGCGGAAGACGCCTTCGAGGTGCTCGTCCCTCAACTGTCCGAAGTGGACGCCGTCGTCCTCGGCGGCGACCGCCGCGCCTTGGAAACCCTGCGCGAGGACAGGCGGCTGGCACCGCTGTTCGAGCGGGCCGAGCCCCGCGTCCTCGACATCCCCGAACCGCGCCGGACGGTGCTCGAAGACGCGGCGGAACGTGCCGTCGCGGTCGAAATCACCCTCGCCGGGCCGTGACGTCCGGCACGGTCCGATAAAACCGTTCGACAGCGGCCCGTACACTGGTCGCGTGGACATCCTCTTGGAGTAGCTCCTCGCCGGCCCATCGGCCGGCGAGTCGAAGCTGTCCGCTCATCCACCCCTTGTACCGGGAGTTCCCGTGATCACGGCCTCTGGCCTGCAGCTGCGCGCTGGTTCGCGCATCCTGCTCGACGACACCAACGTCCGCATCCAGCAGGGCGACCGCATCGGCCTGGTCGGCCGCAACGGCGCCGGCAAGACCACCTCGCTCAAGGTGCTGGCGGGGGAGGGCGAGCCGTACGCGGGCGAGGTCCGCCGCAGCGGCGAGCTCGGCTACCTCCCGCAGGACCCGCGTGAGGGCGACCTGTCCGTCACCGCGAAGGATCGCGTGCTCTCCGCGCGCGGCCTCGACTCCTTGCTGCGCAACATGGAAAAGGCGCAGAACGCGATGTCGGAGCTGGTGGACGAGAAGGAACGCGACAAGGCGGTCAACCGCTACAGCCGCCTCGAAGAGCGCTTCGCCTCCCTCGGTGGGTACGCCGCCGAGAGCGAGGCCGCGCGGATCTGTTCCAACCTCGGCCTCGCCGACCGGGTGCTCGCGCAGACGCTGCAGACGCTCTCGGGTGGTCAGCGCCGACGGGTGGAGCTGGCCCGCATCCTGTTCGCCGCCGCCGAAGCGGGTGCCGGCGGCAAGTCCGAGACGATCCTGCTGCTCGACGAGCCCACCAACCACCTCGACGCCGACTCCATCAGCTGGCTGCGCGGCTTCCTGAAGCAGCACGACGGCGGTCTCGTGGTCATCAGCCACGACGTCGAACTGCTCGAAGACGTGGTCAACAAGGTGTGGTTCCTCGACGCGACCCGCGGCGAGCTCGACCTCTACAACATGGGCTGGCAGCGGTATCTCGACGCGCGCGCCACCGACGAGAAGCGCCGCCGCCGCGAGCGCGCGAACGCCGAGAAGAAGGCGTCCGCGCTCCAGCAGCAGGCCGCCAAACTGGGCGCCAAGGCGACGAAGGCCGTGGCCGCCAAGAACATGGCCCGCCGGGCCGAGCAGATGCTGTCCGCGCTCGACGAGACCCGCCAGGCCGACAAGGTCGCCCGGATCAAGTTCCCCGAGCCCGCCCCGTGCGGCCGGACCCCGCTCACCGCGGAGGGGCTCTCGAAGTCCTACGGTTCGCTCGAGATCTTCACCGGCGTCGACCTCGCCATCGACCGCGGTTCGAAGGTCGTCGTGCTCGGATTGAACGGTGCCGGAAAGACGACTCTGCTCCGGCTGCTCGGCGGAATGGAAACTCCGGATACCGGCGAGACCATTCCAGGTCACGGATTGCGTTTGGGCTATTACGCACAGGAACACGAAACGCTCGACCACGATGCGTCCGTGTGGGAAAATATCCGTCACCTCGCACCGGACACCGGCGCGCAGGAGTTGCGGAACCTTCTCGGTTCGTTCCTGTTCACCGGCGAGCAGCTCGATCAGCCCGCCGGCACGCTCTCCGGCGGTGAGAAGACGCGGCTCGCGCTCGCCGGTCTGGTGTCCAGCGCTGCCAACGTTTTGCTGCTCGACGAGCCGACGAACAACCTGGACCCGGCCAGCCGTGCCCAGGTCCTGGACGCCTTGCGGAGCTTCGCCGGAGCGGTCGTCCTGGTGACGCACGACCCGGGCGCGGTCGAGGCGCTGGAGCCGGAACGCGTGATCCTCCTGCCGGACGGAACCGAGGACCATTGGTCGGCGGATTATCTGGAACTTGTCCAGCTTGCGTGAGGCTTGCGTCCGTTCGGGTGCTTGATCGATGCCATCCGGCCACTGAAATGGCCCAATGTGATCGCGGTTTCAGCAGTTTTGCGCTCGTCGTCTGGCATTCCGGCGCTCAGTGTTCGATCATTGCGGCGACAGGGGCCGTTATGTGGCCCAGAACACTCTCGGCGGGAAGGCGATCGACGTGGCTGATCTCAAGAAAGGCGCGCGGATCACCGGCAACACGCGTGACAAGCTGGCCGCTGACCTGAAGAAGAAATACGAGAAGGGCTCGAGCATCCGCGCTCTCGCGGAGTCCACGGGTCGCTCGTACGGGTTCGTGCACCGGGTCCTCTCGGAGTCCGGCGTCCAGCTGCGCGGCCGTGGCGGTGCCACCAGGGTCAAGAAGAAGTAGTCACGAGGAAGTAGCGGACTGCTGCGCGGGGGGCGCAGTTCCCTTTCCAGGGACCGCTGTTTCACGGGTTTCCGCGGCCAGGAAGACCAGCCTGGCACCGAGCAGGACCAGCGGATACACCAGGTAGCCGTACCGCGTCGCCGGAGTGAGCATGATCAGCGCGACGAGCCCGACGGCCATGCGCAGCAACGCGTCCGAACCGGTCGTGGGCGGGCGTCGCAGCAGCCAGACCAGGATCGCGACGGCCGCGATCCCGAGCAGGGCGAAGGAAACCGCCGTGCCCACCGGGCCGAGCGAGGCGATGAGGTGGCCGGGCAGCGGGCTCGCCGCCGGTGACTTGATCACGCCGATTCCCATCGGGAACCGGAAGACGTGTTCGACGAACGCCTTGGGGCCGACCAGATAGACGGGTACGTGCAGGACGAGGGTCGTCACCACGAGTGCCGCGGCGAATCCGCCCAGTGCGCGGGGGCCACGTCGCGTGATCAACAGGACACCCAACACCACGATCGCCGGTGCGACGATGAGTTTCGCGCTGACCACCAAGGCCAGCACCAGACCCGACAGGACGGCACGGCCCGTCGCGGCCAGCGCGAAGGACAGCACCAGCAGCCCGACGATGGCCAGATCCGGACCGGCGACCGCCCAGGTCAGCGCGGTCAGCGGGCAGGCGAGCGCGAGTTGTGCCGCGCTGACCGGGATTTTCGGCCACTTCAGCAGCCGCAGCGTCAGCAGTACACACGCGACGGCCGCCAGCGCGAACATCCAGCGCGCGTCGGTGAGGGCGTTCGCGACCGGCCCGCCGCCCAGCAGGGCGCGCGGCAGGCCGAAGACCGTCATCACGGGACCGTATGGTGTGTAATCGTTTACTTCCACCGCGCGACCGAGCGCGGTGACGTCGACGTACGGGGTTCCGTTCTCCAGAAGGAGTTTCGCCGACCGTTCGATGACCCAGACCTCGGGCTGTGCGGCCCACGAATTCGGCGTGACGAGCCAGTCCACTCCGGTCAGACGGCGAATGACGAGCATTCCCAACGGAAGGATCATGGCGAACAGCCCGATGGCGCCGATACCGATCCACCGTGAGCCGAGCGCGCCGGGCAGCGCCTTGCCGCGCCGCGCGGCGATCGTCAGCCAGCCGGTGTGGACCACGGCGAGGCCGTAACCCGCGACGGCGAAGTTCGCCCACACGCGATAGCCGTAGAATTCCGCGACGGCCGTGTTCACGACGGCGAAGATCAGGCAGCCCGTGTAGAAGACCAGGTCGATGGTCAGTCGTCGCCGGTCGGGGTCCTTGGTCACCGGCCCAGGCTACCGACGTGGCCCGCTTCGCCGGAAAGAGGACGCGGAAACCGGGAAGCATCCGGTGTGCTCCGGTGTTGGTCATGCTTATATCCGGGAAAACTCTCGACTAATATCGAGGTTTTGGGGGCGAAGAGAGGGTTCTCATGGACAACACGTGGACGCTGATGAACTCGGCGATGAAGTCGGCCGACGTTCCGAAGGGGCTGCACAAGGGCACGCTCCGCCGCGTCGCACGGTTCGCCAGGCCGCACTGGCGGAGGTTGCTGATATTCCTGGTGCTCACCGTCGTGTCGGCGGTGCTGGCGGTGAGCACGCCGGTGCTGGCCGGCAAGGTGGTCGACGCGATCGTCGGGGGGCACGACGTCGCGCTGGTGGTGTGGCTCGCCGTGGTGATCGCGGCGCTGGCGCTGATCGACGCCGGGCTCGGGCTGGCCGAACGGGCGCAGTCGTCGAGGATCGGCGAGGGGATCATCCTCGATCTGCGGCTCGCGGTGTACCGCCACGTGCAGCGGATGCCGGTCGCGTTCTTCACGCGCACCCGCACCGGCGCGCTGGTGAGCAGGCTCAACAACGACGTCATCGGCGCGCAGCGCACGTTCACCGCGACACTGTCGGGTCTGGTCACCAACGTGATCCAGCTGGCGCTGTCGCTGGTGGTCATGGTGACGCTGTCCTGGCAGGTCACCCTGCTGGCGCTGGTGCTGCTGCCGGTGTTCATCCTGCCGACGCGGCGGCTCGGGCGGCGGATGGCCGGGCTGCAGCGGGAGGCGGGCGGACTCAACGCGTCGATGACCACGCAGATGACCGAGCGGTTCTCCGCGCCGGGCGCGACGCTGGTGAAGCTGTTCGGCGACCCGGAGCGCGAAGCGGGCGAGTTCGGCGCGCGGGCCGGGCGGGTGCGCGACATCGGCGTTCGGACGGCGATGCTGACGCGCTGGTTCCTGACCAGCCTGACCACGGTCTCCGCGCTCGCGCAGGCGCTGGTGTACGGGCTGGGTGGCTACCTGGCGCTGACCGGGGCACTCGCGCCGGGCACCGTCGTGGCGCTGGCGTTGCTGCTGACCAGGCTGTACTCGCCGCTGACCGCGCTGGCGAACGTCCGGGTGGACGTGATGACCGCGCTGGTGTCGTTCGAGCGGGTCTTCGAGGTGCTCGACCTCAAGCCGATGATCGAGGAGAAGCCGGACGCGCGGCGAGTTCCCGAAGGCCCGGTTTCGGTCGAGTTCTCCGACGTCAGGTTCGGCTATCCCGCGGCGGACCGGTACTCGCTGGCCTCGCTGGAGGACGTGTCCACTTTGGATCACCGGAGTGGTGAGGAGGTGTTGCACGGCATCAGCTTCCGCGCCGAACCCGGGCAGATGGTGGCACTGGTGGGCTCGTCGGGCGCGGGCAAGTCGACGATCGCCTCGCTGCTGCCGCGCCTGTACGACGTCGACGCCGGCTCGGTCCGGTTGTCCGATGTGGACGTTCGAGAGCTGAGTTTCGCCTCGCTGCGGGAAACCGTCGGCGTGGTGACGCAGGACGGGCACCTCTTCCACGACACCATCCGCGCGAACCTCGAATACGCGCGGCCCGGGGTCACCGACGACGAGATCTGGTCGGCGCTGGACCGAGCCCGGCTGGCCGAGCTGATCCGGGAGCTGCCGGACGGGCTGGAGACCGTGGTGGGGGAGCGGGGTTACCGGCTTTCCGGCGGTGAACGGCAACGGCTGACCATCGCCCGGCTCCTGCTGGCGCAGCCGAAGGTCGTCGTCCTCGACGAGGCGACCGCGCATCTGGACTCGCAGTCCGAAGCGGCCGTCGGTGAGGCGCTGACCGACGCGCTGGACGGGCGGACCGCGCTGGTCATCGCGCACCGGTTGTCGACGGTCCGGGCGGCGGACCAGATCCTGGTGATCGAGCACGGGGAGATCGTCGAGCGGGGGACGCACGAAGAGCTTCTCGCGCGCGAAGGTCGCTACGCGGCGCTGTACCTGACGCAGTTCTCGGAGGAGCCTGCGGCGGCGTGACCTTCTGATGTGTCATGAAAGGGCCGTTCAGGACGTTTTTCGTCCTGAACGGCCCTTTCATGACATCCGGAGCGGCTCAGGCGAGGGCGGGGGAGGCGAAGGTCGCCTTCACCAGCGCCATCTTCCGCGGATCGTCCCGCATGAGCGGCCCCATCCGGTTCATCGTGTAGCCGAACGCGATCCCGCTCTCAGGGTCCACGCCGCCGGACGAGCCGCCGAGCCCGTCGTGGCCGAACGCGCGCGGGTTCGGTCCGAAGCCGCGTTCCTCACTGCCGAGGTAGAACCCCAGCGCCCATTCGTTGCCCAGCCCGCCGACGACGTCGGTCTCCCGGCCCTGCCCTTCGCGGGCCGTCGCGAGCGCTCCGGCCGAGAGCAGCCGCCCGGAGGCGAGCGCGCCGTAGATGGTCGCGATGGCCCGGGCGGTGCCGTGCCCGTTCAGCGCGGGCAGGATCGCGCGCCGCCAGCCGGGATCGTTGGCGTCGCGGCCTTGGACGCGCGGGTTCGCCAGTGCGGCGAGGGCGACCGGGCCGGCGTTGGCGAACGCCCGGGTCAGGGCGGTCTTCATCTCCGCGCTGAGCACGGGCTCGACAAGGGTGGAGCAGCGTGCCAGATCGTCGTCGGAATCCAGGCCGATCCGGAAGTCCGCGTCCAGCGGACCGGCGATGTGCTCGGCGAAGTACGCGCGGACGTCCTGTCCGCTCGCCCGGCGGATCACCTCGCCGACGAGGAAACCGAACGACAGCGCGTGGTAGCCGCTGGCCGTGCCCGGTTCGAAGAGCGGCGGCTGAGCGGCGAGCAGTCCGGTGACGTGGTCCAGTCGTAGAGTTCCTCGACCTTCACCGGCCGGTCGAGGCCGATCCCGGTCACGCCGGAGCGGTGCGAGAGCAGCCATCGCACGGGGATGTCCTGTTTCCCCTCGGCCGCGAACTCCGGCCAGTACTTCGCGACGGGCGCGTCGATGTCGAGCGCGCCGGCGTCGGCGAGGTGGTGCGCGCATAGCGCGGTCATGCCCTTGGTGGTCGACCAGACGTTGCTGAGCGTCTCCGCCCGCCACGGGACCGTCCGGTCCGGATCGGCCCAGCCCGCCCAGAGATCGACCACCGTCTCGCCGTGCCGGGTCACCGAGAACGCGGCGCCGATCTCGCCGCGTGCGGCGAAGTTCTCCTCGAAGGCGGCCCGGACGGGTTCGAAGCCCGCCGCGCACTCACCGTGGATCTCGGTCATGGCACGGACCTCCCGTGGGGACACCGACCGGTCGGTATGTGACCGTAGAAGCGCCGCGGGGACGAGTCAAGAGGCCCGTCCCCGCGAAATCGCTACCGCAGAGCCGGGACCCGTGCGCCGTACTTGGCCAGCAGTGCGGCGTTGGCCTCGTCACCACCGTCCACGTTGGAGCTGCGCCACAGCGGGACGTCGACGCCCTGCGCCGCACCGAGGTCCACGACCTCGGCGAGCACGAGGTTCCAGAGGAACGCGTTGATCACAGTGGACAGTGGCGCGGTCCGCGGCGCCTCCGGCGGGTAGCTCGAATCGCCGGGACGGACATGGGAGTCGAGCACGATGCTCGCCTCTTCGATCAGCGTCGTGGCCGCGCGCTTGGGCGCCGCGGCCACCGACGCGGCCGAACTCACCGCGATGACCGACGCCCCGCGCTTGCGCGCCCCGGCGGCCAGTTCGACCGGGTACGGGTTGACGCCCGACGTCGAGAACACCACCAGCAGGTCGTCCGGCCCCGGCGCGCGCTCGGCGAGCACCTCCTCGGCGAGCCCGGAGCGGCGCTCGGTCTTGGTGCTGTGCTGCGCGCCGTGCAGCGGCAGCAGTTCGGGGTGGTAGACCGGGTAGACGCAGGCGAGCCCGCCCGCACGGTAGAAGGTCTCGGCGACCGCGGCCAGCGAATGGCCGGCTCCGGCGGTGAACACCAGGGCGTCGGCCCGGATGACCCCCAGGATCAGCTCGGCCGACTTCCGGATCTGCTCCGCGTTACCCCGTTCGGCCTCCGCGAGCCGTTCGGCGACGTCTGCACAACGTTCGGTGGTGCTCACCACATCCGCCCTTCCGTCTGGAGATCAGCGACGAATGTATCGCGTGGACCAATCGCCGAAGTGGAATACATGGGGTCATGATCGAGGTTGACCCGATCACTGCGGCCGGGGTTTCGGAGACTGGAGGGTCCAGGGTGAGCGAGGCTGATCCCGCGGTGCGGACTTGGCGAGCACGCGGCCAGGTGAAAGCCGTGGTGCTGGTACTGCACGGCGGCGCGGAGCACAGTCATGCCCGTGTGGCGCCGTGGCGGCTGGCGTACCAGCGGATGGTGCCGCTGGCGAAGGACGTGCACCGGGCGGGCCGGGGGCACGGGGTCGAGGTGCGGCTGCTGCGCAACCGGATCTACGGCTGGAACGACCACGGCACCGACGCGCTCGCCGACGCGCGCTGGGCTCTGGCGCGGATCCATGACGATCACCCTGGCGTGCCGGTGATCCTCGTCGGCCACTCGATGGGAGGACGGGTCGGCCTGCGCGTCGCCGACGATCCGGCCGTCATCGGTGTCTGCGCGCTGGCCCCGTGGACACCACCGGGTGAACCCATCGACGCCGTCGGCGGCCGCGCCGTGCTGATCGCGCACGGGACCAAGGACCGCATGACGGATCCGGTGGCATCACACGCTTTCGCCGAACGTGCCGAAAAGGTGACATCGCGGTCGGCACGGTTTGAGATCGGTGGTGAAGGGCACGCGATGCTACGAAGGTCTCGCGTCTGGAACCGTCTCGTACGGGCGTTCGCGCTCGAGCTGATCGAAGCCGGGGGCACTGACGAAACGCTGAGCGGAGCCTGGGATCGGCCGAGCTCCGAGCGGCTGCGGATCCCGGTCTGACCGGGCGGGAGGGAGTACCCATGTCCACGTCGAGCGTCGACCGGACGGCAGGTCCGTCCGGCCTTCCCCGTCCCGGCGAAACCCGGTGGCCCGGCTTGGCCACCCCGCCGCATTCCCCGTTCCGGGCGCGGATCGCCGAGCAGTTGTTCCGGCACGCGGTGCGCCCGCTGAACGTCCGCGTGCGCATGCCCGACGGCTCGCACCTGGGCGCGGGCGGTCCCGACGCGCCCGAAATGCGGCTCGACCGTCCCGCCGCCTTCTTCCACCGCCTCGGCGTGGACGCGAAGATCGGCTTCGGTGAGGCGTACATGGTCGGCGACTGGACGAGCGACGCGCTCGCCGAGGTCCTGACCCCGTTCGCGGAGCGGATGGCGACGCTCATCCCGCCTCTGCTGCAGCGGTTCCGCCGGTTCGTCGACCGCGCGCATCCGGACGGGGAGGAGAACACCGTCGAGGGCGCGCGGGCGAACATCCATCGTCACTACGACCTGTCCAACGACCTGTTCGGCGCGTTCCTGGACCCGTCGATGATGTACTCGTCGGCGTTGTTCGGCCCGGACGACGACCTCACCGCCGCCCAGCACCGCAAGATCGACAGCGTCCTCGACTACGCCGGCGTCCGCGAAGGCAGCACGGTGCTCGAGATCGGTACCGGCTGGGGCGAACTCGCGATCCGGGCCGCCGCGCGCGGGGCGACGGTCACGTCACTGACCATCTCGCAGGAGCAGGCGAAGCTGGCGACCGAGCGCATCGCGGCGGCGGGTTTCGCCGACCGCGTCGACGTCCGGCTATGCGATTACCGCGACTCCTCCGGCGAGTACGACGCAGTCGTGAGTGTCGAGATGATCGAAGCGGTCGGAGAGGCGTACTGGCCGACGTTCTTCGAGACCATCGGCAAGCGGCTGAAGCCGGGCGGAAGGCTGGGGCTCCAGGCCATCACGATGGACCACGAGCGCATGCTCGCCGCGGCCCGTTCGTACACCTGGGTGCACAAGTACATCTTCCCCGGCGGGCTCATCCCGTCGACCACCTCCGTCGAACAGGGCCTGCTGGAGCACGCGCGATTGAGGTTGGAGGGGGTGCGTGAGTTCGGCCAGGACTACGCCCGCACGTTGCGGCTGTGGCGGGAGAGGTTCACCCAGCGGTGGGACGAGATCACCGAACTGGGCTTCGACGACGTCTTCAAGCGGATGTGGGAGTTCTATCTGGCGTACTCCGAAGCGGGGTTCCGTTCGGGGTATCTCAAGGTCCACCAGTTCGGATTCGCCGAAACCGGACGGTGAGGACCACCCAACCGATGCGGGGTGCCGGACGTCCTTCACCTAGGGTCTGCGGTTGACTGGGCCCCACACGCGAGATCGGGACGGGTGATTCGGCATGACGTATGGAGGCGACGACCGAGGGCGACGGCTGCCGCCACAACGGCCGCCGTCCGGCCGCCCCCGGCGGCACCAGCCCGCGCAGATGATGCCGCTGCCGGGGCGGGGGAGCAGCCCGTACGACGAGCGGACGACCCCCATGGGGCACGGAGGCCAGGAGCGCCCGCCCGGTCCGCCTCCGCGCCGTCCGGGCCCGCCGCAGCCCCCTCCGGGACGCCCGATGGACGACGCGCGCCCGCCGCGGCGGCGTAAGCGCTGGGGCTTCGGCAAGGTGCTGCTCACGCTGCTGACCGTGTTCGTGGTGTTCCTCGCCGGGGTGTGGGTGTACCTGGAGTTCTCCATCAATCGCGTCGACGCGCTGGCCGACTACTCCGGCCGCCCCGTCGCGGCCGAGGGCACCAACTGGCTGATCGTGGGCTCCGACAGCCGGGACGGGCTGACCCCCGAGGAGCAGGAGAAGCTGGTCACCGGTGACTCCAAGGCCGCCGGCGGCGGCAAGCGGACCGACACCATCATGATCGCGCACATCCCGTCCAACAGCGTCAAACCCACGCTGCTGAGCCTCCCGCGCGACTCGCAGGTGAGCATTCCGGGGCACGGCAAGAACAAGATCAACGCGGCGTTCTCGATCGGGGGCCCGACGCTGCTCGCGCAGACCGTCGAGGGCGCCACCGGCCTGCGCATCGACCACTACGCCGAGATCGGCTTCGGCGGCTTCGCGAAGATCGTCGACGCGATCGGCGGGGTGCACATGTGCGTCGAGAAGCCGATGGAGGACACCCTCACCAAGATCAAGATCCCGGCGGGCTGCCAGGACCTCCAGGGTCCGCAGGCGCTCGGGTTCGTCCGTATGCGGCACAGCGAGGCGACCCCGCGTTCGGACCTCGACCGCGTCGCCAACCAGCGGAAGTTCATCGGCGCGATGGTCAGCGAGATCGGCAGCCCCGGCACGCTGCTGAACCCGTTCACGCTGTTCCCGTTGCTGTCGACCGCGCCGGACGCGCTGACCATGGATTCGGGCGACCACGTGCACAACCTGGTCGGGCTGGCGCTGGCGATGCGCGGGATCTCGTCGGGCGGCGTCGTCACCACGACGGTGCCGGTGACCAACGGCTCGGCGGAGAACTGGGACAAGACGAAGTCGAAGCTGCTGTTCGACGCGTTGAAGAACGACACGGAGATCCCGGACAGCGCGATCCTGACCTGATCTTCAGGCGCTATGAAAGGTCCTTTCCTTGCAAAATTTGCAAGGAAAGGACCTTTCATAGCGTTCGGGGGCCTTCGTGTGCCTCGGGCGTCCGCTGCCGCCGGCCGGATGTCATGAAAGGGCCGTTCAGGACGAAAGATGTCCTGAACGGCCCTTTCATGACATCCGCGAAACCTGTTCGGCGCCGAAAACCGGAGGCGCCCGGAGCCGAGGCCCGTCACCATGGGCGGATGGAAGCGCCCGCCGAAACCCTCGCCGACGAAGTCGTCACCCTGCGCCGCTGGAAGCCGGAGCAGCTCGAAACCCTCGCCGCCGTCGCGGGCGACTCCGCCGAACACCTCGGCGCCTGGATGATCTGGGCCACCTACGGTTACGGCCGTCGCGAAGCCGCCGACTTCCTGGAGCGGAGCGCGAAGAACTGGGCCGATGGCAAGACCTACGACTTCGCGATCCTCACCGGGGAGGAGCTCGTCGGCGGCGCGGGCATGATCACGCATCCGGACCGCATCGAGATCGGCTACTGGCTCGGCCGCCACCACACCGGCCGCGGCTACGTGACCAGGGCCGCGAAGCTCTTGGCCGACGAGGCCTTCCGGCTCGGCGCGCCGGAGGTCGAGATCCGGCACGACGAGAAGAACCTCGCGAGCGCCGCCGTGCCCGCGCGGCTGGGGTTCACGATGGTCGGCGAGGAGCCCGCCGAACCGCCGCTCGCCCCCGCCTGTGCGGGGGTCAACCGGTTCTGGCGGCTCAAGCGTCCTTGATCTTGCGCTCACGCAAGGCCGCGAGCGCCTTGTCGGCGTGCACGGTGAACTTCAGCTCGCTCTTGATCACTTCGAGCACCTTGCGGTCGGTGTCGATGACGAAGGTATGCCGTTTGGCGTGCAGCGGGCTGAATTTGCGCCAGACGCCGAACTGTTTCGCCACCACACCGTCCACATCGGACAGCAGTGGATAGTCGAAACCGTGCTTGGCGGAGAACTCCTGCTGTTTGGCGACGGCGTCCGGGCTGATGCCGACGCGGTGCGCGCCCACTTCGGCGAATTCCGCGGCCAGGTCGCGGAAATGGCAGCTCTCCGCGGTGCAGCCGCTGGTCATCGCGGCGGGGTAGAAGAACAGCACCACCGGACCGGACGAGAGGAAGTCCGACAGCGTGCGCTCTTCGCCCTTGTCGTCGGGCAGCGTGAAGTCCGGGGCGAGGTCACCTTGGTCCATGGAGCGATCCTGTCACGTCAGTGGGCGTGCCGTTCGATCAGCTCGTCGACCTCGTCGCCGGTCGCGGAATCCGCCACGAACGAACCACGCGCCGCCAGGACGCCGTACCGCCGCAGTCGTTCGGCCTGTTCGTGACTCTGGACGCCTTCCGCGCCGATGCGCAGTTTCAGCTCCTTGGCCCTGGCGACCAGCTGGCACAGGTGGCGGACGTCGGCCTCGTTCTCGCCGTGGGCGAGCGCGTCGACGACCGGGCCGGACAGGATCACGTGGCGGACGGGCAGCCTGTGCCGCGGGATCAGCTCCAGATCGTCCGAACCGGAGATGGTCAGCACCAGCTGCGCGCCAAGATCCGCCAGTACGGCGAAGGAATCGAGCACCTCGCCGCTCGAGTCGAGCACGGACTCGCGGTCCGTGCACAGCCGCAGCGCCTGGGCGGGCAGGTTGTGCCGGTCGAGCTGTTCCTTGACCAGCAGGACCAGATCGGGCTCGATGGCCAGCCGGTTCGGCAGCCGCACGCAGACGTCGGGGGCGGCCTCGCCGAATCTGTTCCGCCACCGCGCGGTGGCGGCGAGCGATTCGGCCAGCAGCCACCGGCCGAGCGGGATGGTCATCCCGGTGATCTGCGCCAGCGGGTAGAACTCGTCGGAGTCCAGCTCACCCTTCTCCGGATGGCTCCACCGCAGCCCGGCGTTGACGGCGGCCAGCTGGTCGGGATTCGCGAGCTTCACCGTCGGCTGGTAGATCAGCGAGAACTCGCCGTTCTCCAGCGCTCCCGCGATCACCGCGCCGAGCTGGTAGCGGCCCCGGTCACGCGCGTCGAGTTCCGGATCGAACAGCATCCACTGCGCCTTGCCCGCCTCCTTCGCGCGGTGCAGGGCGATCTCCGCGGCACGAAGCAGGTCTTCGGGCCCGCCGTCGGCGGCGGGGCGGACGACGATGCCCGCGCTCGCGCTGACCCCGATCCCGTGCCCGCCGAGGTAGATCGGCTCGACCAGCTCCTCCAAGGCCTGCTCGACCAGCGAGATCACTTCGGGCGGGGTGAAGTCGCCGCGCAGCAGGACGGCGAACCCGTCGCCGGACAGCCGGGCGACCGAACCGTCGTACCGGCCGGCGAAGACGGACGTGAGTTTGTTCGCGACCCCGCGCAGCACTTGATCGCCCACGCCGGCCCCGAGGCCGTCGTTGATCACCTTGAAGCCGTCGACGTCGAGATAGACGAGCGCGACCTGCTCGGTGCCGGACCCGGCCAGCGCGGCTTCGAGGGCGTTGCCGAACGCGGTGGCGTTGGGCAGGCCGGTCAGCGGGTCGTGCACGTTCTGATGCCGCAGTTGTTCCTGCAGCAGGTGGATTTCGTTGGCGTCGGAGACCATCAGCACCGGATAGGTCGAACCGGGCCGGTCGCCGGGCAGATCGGTCAGGGTCACGTCGGCCCAGAGCGCGCCTTCCTCGCTGTGGTCCAGCAGCAGGCGTTCCTCCTGCGTCGGCTGGCCGTGCGTCATGAGCTGGGCGAGGGCGTTCCGCAGGCGGGCGACGTCGTGGTCGGCGGAGCCGAGATCGGGGATCTCCCGGCCGCGCAGCGAGCCCGGCCGGCAGCCGAGGAGGCGGCCGAGCGCGGCGTTCGCCTCCACGATCGCGCCGTTGGCGTCGGCGAGGGCGATCCCGATGGGAGAGGCGGAATAGAGCTTGGAGAAGCGCAGCACGGCGGGCTGATGGTCGGGCTCGGCCAGGACGGCGTCCTTGGCGACACCGAGCAGCAGCTGTTCGAGTTGCTCCTTGGGAAGCGATACTCCTTTAGTGTCAGCGAGCGTCTCGGCCCATCTCCGGGCCACGTCCACCAACCCTGGCGCTGAACCAGGTTCGGGCACACTTCACCTCTTCATGCGCGGTTGATGGCCAGCTCAGACCGGGTGTCCGAGCCCATGGACCCACACTAGGTATGAGCCGACCGGGTGTAGTGCCACGGCATCATGCGCGATCCGGGGTGTCTACCGGCTGAAAGGGTGATCGCTACTACACGAGTGGTGACCGGAAGTTACCAAGAGTGCTCGATCGTGGCGTGGTCTCACCGCGGCGTCAGGCGGATCGGCAGGCCGTCCGCCGGCACGGGCAGCGACACGTAATCCCAGCGTGCGGTGTAGTCCTCCGGGACCGACCATCGATACGCGCGCAGCATCTCGTGCAGCAGCGCCTTCACCTCGAACGTCCCGAAATGCAGGCCGATGCACTTGTGCGCCCCGCCGCCGAACGGCATCCACGCGTAGCGATGCGACTTGTCCTCGCGGCGGTCCTCGCCGAAACGGTCCGGGTCGAACCGCATCGGATCCGTCCAGTGCTCCGGCGAGAAGTGGTTGTAGGTGGGGGAAATCCCGACGAGTGTCCCTTCGGGAATGAAATGCCCGAGGACCTCGGTGTCCTTCACCGTCTTCCTGGTCAGCGAGGGGACCGGGGCCACCAGGCGCAGGGCTTCCTTGATCACCAGGTCCAGTGTCGTCAGGGTCTCCAGCGCCTCGATGTCCGGCACGTCGTCGCCGAGCGCGAGTGATTCCCGGCGCGCCCGTTCCTGCCATTCGGGGTTCTTGGCGAGGTGGTAGACGGCGGCGGCGCTGGTGATGGTCGACGTGTCGTGCGCGGCCATCATCAGGAAGATCATGTGGTTGACGACGTCCGCGTCGGTGAAGCGGTCGCCGTCTTCGGTGGTGGCGTGGCACAACGCGGTGAAGAGGTCGTCGCCGTCGCTCGCCCGTTTCGCGGGCAGGTTCGCCGAAAAGTAGCGTTCGAGGACCTTGCGGCCGTGCAGGCCCGCCGCCCAGCGGCCGCCGGGAACGGGGAACCGCACGATGGCCGTGCCCGCGCGCACGGAGTTCACGAACGCGCGGTTGATCGCGGCCGCGTCGTCGCCGGACTTCATACCCATGAACACGCGTGTCGCGACGTCGAGCGTGAGTTGCTTGAGTGACCAGTAGATCCGCGGGTTCGGCCGGTCCGCCCACGCGCCGATGCCGTCGCGCAGGGCCGGTCCCATCTGGTCGACGTAACCGGTGAGCCGTTGGCGGGTGAACGCCGCCTGCATGATGCGGCGGTGCAGATGGTGCTCGCCGAAGTCGAGCAGCATCAGGCCGCGGTCGAAGAACTGCTCGATGAAGAACTTCCAGCCCTCCTGGGAGAAGGCCTTGTCCTTGTTCACCAACGCGATCTGGGTGGCCTCCGGACCGGTGAGCGCGACGATGCGGCGCCCGAACGCGCCCATCCACGACACCGGCCCGTAGGTCTCGTAGCGTTTGAGGCCGAACTCGATGCCGAAGCGCATGAAGTCCAGCGCGTGCCCGATGACCGGCGGACCCTCGTCGCCGAGGACGGGTTTGAGACCCGGCGGGGCGGGCGCGAGTTCACGGACCGGCCAGGTCGCGCCGAGCCAGCGCTGGTCGACCGAACGCGGCAGGGGGATCGAGGTGAGCGGCGGAACGCGCTCGCGCAGCGCCCCGGTGACCTTTTCGACGGTGTTCGCCATGGTGACCATCTCCCCGCTGAGACCGGTTACCGCTCCACCATCGCACCCTTATTGACGCGTTGACAATACCTCGGCGGAAGTTCCGTGAAGGCCTCCTTCACTACCTTGAGGGTAGGGAAGGAGGCCTTCACGGGCCGGTCAGGCCAGCTCGGAGCGCACCGTGTGGGCCGCGGCGACGAGGTTCCGCAGGGCCGGTTCGACCTCGGCGTAGCCGCGGGTCTTCAGGCCACAGTCCGGGTTGACCCAGATCCGCTCGGCGGGCACGGCGCCGACGGCGGTCCGCAGCAGGCCGGCGACCTCGTCGACGCCGGGGACACGCGGCGAGTGGATGTCGTACACGCCCGGCCCGACACCGCGGCCGAAGCCCGCCGCGCCGAGGTCGGTGACGACCTCCATCTTCGAGCGCGCGGCCTCGATGCTGGTGACGTCGGCGTCGAGCGCGTCGATCGCCTTGACCACGTCACCGAACTCCGAGTAGCACATGTGCGTGTGGACCTGCGTGGCGTCGTCGATCCCGGAAGTCGCCAGCCGGAACGACGAAACCGCCCACGCGAAGTACGCCTCGTGCGCCGTCGCGCGCAGCGGGAGCAGTTCCCGCAGCGCCGGTTCATCCACCTGGATGACGCGGATGCCCGCCTCCTGCAGGTCGTGCACCTCGTCGCGGATGGCCAGTGCCACCTGACGGGCGGTCTCGCCCAGCGGCTGATCGTCGCGGACGAACGACCACGCCAGGATCGTCACCGGCCCGGTCAGCATGCCCTTGACGGGTTTGCCGGTCAGGCCTTGCGCGTAGCGCGCCCATTCGACGGTCATCGGTTCCGGACGCGAGACGTCGCCGTACAGGATCGGCGGCCGGACGCACCGCGAACCGTAGGACTGCACCCACCCGAAGTCGGTGGTCGCGAAACCGGCCAGCCGCTCGGCGAAGTACTGCACCATGTCGTTGCGCTCGGGCTCGCCGTGCACCAGCACGTCGAGGCCGAGGTCCTCCTGCAGCCGGACGACGCGCTCGATCTCGGCCTTCATCGCGGCTTCGTAGCCCGCGTCGTCCAGCGAACCCGCCTTGTGCGCCGCCCGTGCCTTACGGACTTCGGTGGTCTGCGGGAACGAGCCGATCGTCGTGCTCGGCAACGGCGGCAGGTTCAGCGCGGCCTGCTGGGCCGCCGCGCGCCGGGTATAGGGGGAACGGACGGTGTCCTCCGGCCGCAACGCCTCCAGCCGGGCGCGGACCCCGCTGTCGGCCAGGTCGGCCGCCGTCGCGCGATCCGTGGCGGCGGCACGCGCGGCGGAGAGGTCGACACCTTCTTCCTGCAACGCGCGCCCGAGCAGGACGACCTCGTCGACCTTCTGCCTGGCGAAGGCGAGCCAACTCTTCAGCCGCGGGTGAAGTCCGTCCTCCCGCTCGACGTCGTAGGGCACGTGCAGCAGCGAGCAGGACGTCGACACGCTGACCGACTTCGCGGTGCCCAGCACCATCGCCGCCCGGCTGAGCGCGCGGGTCGGATCCGTGCGCCAGACGTTGCGCCCGTCCACCACGCCGGCCAGCACTTCCTTGTCCCGCAGGGCGGGTTCGGCGGCGACGGCGTCCACAAAGGACTCATCGGTGACGAGGTCGACGGCGATGGCGTCGATCGGAGAGCGGGCGAGCACGCCGAGGCCGCGTCCGAGCCCGCCGAAGTACCCGGCGACCAGGATCTTCGGCCGCGCGGTCTCCTTCGCGAGCCGGTGGTAGGCGCGGATGAGCGCGTTGAGCTCCCGCTCGCTGCGATCCGCGGCGAAGGCGGGCTCGTCGAACTGGACCCACTCGACGCCTTCGTCGTGCAGACGACGCAGTAGTTCGACGTAGCCGTCGAGAAGGTTGTCGAGCAGCTCCAGCGGACGGAAGCCCTCCGGAGCCGTCTCGGCGGGCTTCGCGAGCAGCAGGAACGTCACCGGACCCACCAGGACCGGCCGGGTCTCGACGCCGATCGCGCGGGCTTCGCGGTACTCGTCGAGCGGCTTGGTTCCGGTGAGCGAGAACGTCATGTCCGGGCCGAGTTCGGGGACGATGTAGTGGTAGTTCGTGTCGAACCATTTCGTCATCTCCATCGCCGGCGCGTCCTGCACCCCGCGTGCGGCGGCGAAGTAGGTGTCGAGCGGCGAGAGGCCGAGCGTGGTGAAGCGCTCCGGCAGCGCTCCGAACAGCTCGGCGGTGTCGAGCACCTGGTCGTAGTGGGAGAACGTGTTGGAGGGGACGGAATCCAGCCCCGCGTCCTTGAGCTCCCGCCAGGTGCGGGTGCGCAGCGCGCGGCCGGTGCCGAGCAGTTCGGCCTCGTCGATCTTGCCCGCCCAGAAGCGTTCGAGTGAACGCTTGAGTTCCCGGTCCGGTCCGATCCGGGGGTAGCCCAGCACTGTCGTGCCGATTTCGGTCACAGCTCTCTCCTCGCGAGCTTGTCGGGCGAGCCCGGAGCGCGCAGGAGTGACCGCCGTTCGGTCGTGCCCATCCCACGAGGCCCGGACTCACGCACGCCGTCGGCGCGCGTACCACGGGCAGGTCTTCGGACTCGTGGGCGACTCGCTCGCTCCTACCGGCCGTCGCTTCCCGGGACGCCGTGTCCCAGTGCTTTACCGTGTCTCGCACGGTGACGGCTTTCGTTCCCACATACCGCTGCGGGGCAGTCCCGGATTCGCACCGGGTTCCCTGTTACCTCGCCCGGCCTGGGGCCGGGCGAACCAGTAGCACTCCGGAGCGTACCGAGGGGCGCCAGTGGCCCGCTGGACATGTGACGAACCGGACGCCACGCGTGATCGGATGGACGACTCGCGTGATTGAACGGCGAACTCGCGTGATCGAAGGCGTAACTCGCGTGTCTGGAGACGGAACACGCCGGGCGGAGGCCGCCCGGCGTGTCGTCCGTCTGGTCACGCGAGTTCGCCGTTCAATCACGCGAGTTACGTGTCTGATCACGCGAGTTCGCGATTCGAACACGCGAGTTACGAGGTCGGGGTCAGTCCCAGTCGAGGGCTCCGCCCGACTGGTACTCGATGACGCGGGTCTCGAAGAAGTTCTTCTCCTTCTTGAGGTCCATCGCCTCCGACATCCACGGGAACGGGTTCTCGGTCTCGCCGAAGATCGGCGCGAGGCCGATCTGCTGGGCCCGCCGGTCGGTGATGAAGTGCATGTACTGCTCGATCAGCTCGGCCGAGAGCCCGAGCATGCCGCGCGGCATGGTGTCGCGGGCGTAGGCGACCTCGAGCTCGCACGCCTCGGTGAGCATCGTCCGGATCTCCGCCTGGAACTCCTCGGTCCACAGGTGCGGGTTCTCGATCTTGATCTGGTTGATGCAGTCGATGCCGAAGTTCAGGTGGATCGACTCGTCGCGCAGGATGTACTGGTACTGCTCGGCGATGCCGATCATCTTGTTCCGGCGGCCGAGCGAGAGGATCTGCGCGAAACCGGTGTAGAACCACATGCCCTCGAAGATCACGTAGAACGCGACGAGGTCACGCAGGAAGTTCTGGTCGGCTTCCGGGGTGCCGGTCTCGAAGTCCGGGTTCTCCAGGTTCTGCGTGTACTTCAGTGCCCACGCGTCCTTGTCCGAGATGGACGGGACCTCGCGGTACATGTTGAACAGCTCGCCCTCGACCAGGCCGAGGCTCTCGCAGATGTACTGGAAGGTGTGCGTGTGCACGGCCTCCTCGAACGCCTGGCGCAGCAGGTACTGGCGGCATTCGGGGTTGGTGATCTGCCGGTACACCGCGAGCACGATGTTGTTGGCCACCAGCGATTCCGCGGTGGCGAAGAAGCCGAGGTTGCGCTTGAGCATGGTGCGCTCGTCCTCGGTGAGGCCGTCGGGCGACTTCCACAGCGCGATGTCGGCCTGCATGGCGACCTCGGTCGGCATCCAGTGGTTGTTGCAGCCGGCGAGGTACTTCTCCCACGCCCAGGTGTACTTCATCGGCAGCAGCTGGTTGACGTCGGCGCGGGCGTTGATCATCCGCTTGTCGTCGACGTTGATGCGGGCGGCGCCGACTTCGATCTCACCGAGGCCCGTGGCGTCGGTGGAGGCGTCAAAGGTGGTCATGGAGGCTCACTTCACGAGTCGGGGGTCGTGAGTGGCGATTCGGGTTCTAACCCGAATCGCCACTCACGACGATGTCTTACTGGCAGGCTTCGCAGTCGGGGTCGTCGATCCGGCAGGCGGCGCCTTCGGTGGCGACGAAGTCGACGTCCGAGACCTTCGGCATCTCCTTCGGCTCCGGCTTGGCGGCCGGGGCGGGAGCGGTCACCGGCACGGCCGGGACCGCGGCGGAAGCCGACGGCGCGGGCGAAGCGGCGGGAGCCGGGGTGGCGGCGGGCTTCGGCGAAGCGGGTGCGGCGGGGGCCGGGGTGGCCGAGACCGCGTTCAGCTTGCCGTCGGTGCCGCGCAGGGTGCTCTTCTCCACGTGCGTCGCGGACCGGGCCCGCAGGTAGTACGTGGTCTTGAGGCCCTTGTGCCAGGCGTAGCGGTACAGCTCGTCGAGCTTGCGGCCGCTGGGCGCCGCGATGTACAGGTTCAGCGACTGCGCCTGGTCGATCCACTTCTGACGACGCGAACCGGCGTCCACCAGCCACTTGGACTCGATCTCGAACGCGGTCGCGTACAGCGCCTTCAGGTCGTCCGGCACGCGGTCGATCTGGCCGAGGCTGCCGTCGAAGTACTTCAGGTCCGACACCATGACCTCGTCCCACAGCCCGCGCTCCTTGAGCGAGCGGACCAGGTGCGGGTTCACCACGGTGAAGTCACCGGACATGTTCGACTTGACGAACAGGTTCTGGAACAGCGGCTCGATCGACTGCCCGACGCCGCAGATGTTGGAGATCGTCGCGGTCGGCGCGATCGCCATCACGTTGGAGTTGCGCATACCGACGGTCTTGACCCGCTCACGCAGCGGCGCCCAGTCCAAAGTGGACGAGGTGTCGACGTCGAGCGCGTCGCCCTGGCGGGCGTCGATCAAGAGCTGCATCGAGTCGATCGGCAGGATTCCCTTGCTCCATAAGGAACCCTCGAACGTCTGGTACTGTCCGCGCTCCTCCGCGAGGTCGGTCGAGGCCGAGATCGCGTAGTAGCTGATGTGCTCCATGCTGGTGTCCGCGAACTGCACGGCCTCGTCCGAGGACAGCGGGACGCCGATCTCGAACAGCGCGTCCTGGAAGCCCATCAGGCCCAGCCCGATCGGGCGGTGACGCAGGTTGGAGCGGCGCGCCTCCGGGATCGTGTAGAAGTTGATGTCGATCACGTTGTCGAGCATGCGAACGGCCGTGCGCACGGTCTTCTCGAGGCGCTTGGTGTCCAGGCCCTCGGGGGTGACGTGCTTGAGCAGGTTCACCGAGCCGAGGTTGCAGACCGCGACCTCGTCGGTGGTGGTGTTCAGGGTGATCTCGGTGCACAGGTTGGACGAGTGCACGACACCCACGTGCTGCTGCGGCGAACGCAGGTTGCACGGGTCCTTGAAGGTGATCCACGGGTGGCCGGTCTCGAACAGCATGGTCAGCATGCGGCGCCACAGGTCGACCGCGCGGACCTTGCGGAACACCTTGAGCTCACCGCGTTCGGCGGCGGCCTCGTACTCGCGGTAGCGCTCGGCGAACGCGTTGCCGTAGAGGTCGTGCAGGTCCGGGGTCTCGTTCGGCGAGAACAGCGTCCACTGCGCGTCGGCCTCGACGCGGCGCAGGAACTCGTCCGGCACCCAGTTCGCGGTGTTCATGTCGTGCGTACGACGACGGTCGTCACCGGTGTTCTTGCGCAGGTCGAGGAATTCCTCGATGTCCACGTGCCAGGTCTCGAGGTACGCGCACGCCGCGCCCTTGCGCTTGCCGCCCTGGTTCACCGCGACCGCGGTGTCGTTGGCGATCTTGAGGAACGGCACGACACCCTGCGACTGGCCGTTGGTGCCCTTGATGTGCGCGCCGAGGCCGCGGACCGGGGTCCAGTCGTTGCCGAGACCGCCCGAGTACTTCGCCAGCAGCGCGTTGTTCTTGTACGCCTGGAAGATCGAGTCCAGGTCGTCGTCGACCGTGGTCAGGAAGCAGGACGACAGCTGCGGGCGCGTGGTGCCCGAGTTGAACAGCGTCGGGGTGGACGCCATGAAGTGGAACGTCGAGAGCAGCTCGTAGAACTCGATGGCACGAGCCTCGCGGTCGTCCTCGCGGATCGCCAGACCCATCGCGACGCGCATGAAGAACGCCTGCGGCAGCTCGAAACGGACGCCGTCGTGGTGCTGGAAGTACCGGTCGTACAGGGTCTGCAGGCCGAGGAAGCCGAAGTCGAGGTCGCGCTCGGCGCGGATGGCCGCGGTGATCTTGTCGAGGTCGAAGGCCTGCAGCTCGGGGTTGACCAGCTCCAGCTCGACGGCGCGCTTGAGGTAGTCCCGGAAGTACTGCGGGTACCGGGTGGTCATCTCGTCCTGGCTGGCCTGCTGCGGCACGCCCGCGAGGTAGCTGAGCGCCTCGCCGCGGAGCTTGTCCGCGAGCAGCCGGGCGCTGACGTAGGAGTAGTTCGGCTCCTGCTCGACGAGCACGCGCGCGGCCATGATCTGCGCGAGGGCGAGCTCGTCGGCGCTGATGCCGTCGTAGAGGTTGCGCTTGGCCTCGGCCAGCACCGGCTCGGCCGAGACGTCGTCGAGACCGGCGACGGCCTCGCCGACGACGTGCGCGACGCGGGCCCAGTCGAGCGGGCGGAGCGAGCCGTCGGCCGCCTTGACGCTGATGGCGACGTCGGACGACGCGGGCTTCTCGGCCTCACGGGCCTTCGCGCGCTCCTCGCGGTACAGGACGTACGCGCGGGCGACCTTGTGGTGCTCGCCGCGCATGAGCGCGAGCTCGACGATGTCCTGGATCTGCTCGATGTGCAGCGCGGTCTCGGGGCCGGCGTGGCGGAGCAGGGTGGTCTCGATCTGCTCGGTCAGTTCCTTGACCAGGTGGTGGATCCGCGACGAGGCGGCCGCGTCACCGCCCTCGACGGCGAGGAAGGCCTTGGTCACGGCGACCGAGATCTTGTTCGCGTCGAAGGGGGACACGCTGCCGTCCCGCCGGATGACTCGCACGGTCGCGGGCGTGGTGTCCGAAGACGAGGGCGGCCGCTGACCGGTTTCCACTGACATGCGTCACTCCAAAAGGGCGCGTCGAAGCACCACAAGGCCTCACAAGGCCGTGCGCTGCAGGTTCACAAAGCTGCCCGACCACCGCTCCCGAGCGGTCTCCCCGTCGCTGGGCGGTGCCGGTTCCCAGAGACTACATGTAGGGGTCGGAGGCTGCACGTGCCCCAATGGGTGGCGTGTCGTCGGCTCACCCTGGCGGGTTAGACGATCACGCTGAGCGGCTGGTCAACCGCCGAAGAGGATCTTGAAATCGCGCAGGCAGGCGCTCAGCACGGGCCGCTGACCGGCCAGGAAGCCGAACGGCCCGGACTCGTTGATCCGCCAGTCCGCGGCCGCCGGACAAGGCCTCGCCTTCGCCCGGACGGGGCTCCTTTTGAGACGGCCGTCCAGCATTTGAACGACGTCGAAGGCCGCGGGCATCCGCACCGGGAGGCTTGGCCGAGGCGTGAAGGCCGCCGTCGCGATCCAGTCGTCCTGGGTGGCCGCCGAGGCGGTGAAGGTCCGCCCGTGGGCGAAGTCGAGGGCGGCGAGATCCTTGGGGATACCCCACAGCGCCCGCCCGCCGGCGAGCGAGACCTCGCTGTCGACCCAGATGTCGGTGATGGAGCCGGAGAGGCGCTCGCCGCGGACCGCGACCGTCGCCAGCAGCTCGTGGTACTGGAGTTGCCCGGGCTCCTGGTAGTCGATCCAGGCGGTGAACACCTGGGCGCGGCCGCCGACCACGATCGGCTCGACACCGCCGGGCAGTGCGGGCAGTCCGCTCACGGGGACACGCCAGATCGACAGGTACGCCTGACCCGCCAGGTTCCAGGGTTCCGGGGGATAGGCGGTCACTTGTCCAGCCACGGCAGGTAGGCGGGCTGGTCGGTGTCGACGCGCATGGAGAACTCCGGTGGTCGTTTCTGCAGGAAGGACACGACCCCTTCGACCGCGTCCGGGCTGGAGCCCAGACCGCCGATCAGCCGGGAGTCGAGTTCGTGCACGGGGAACGGCGATTCCGCGCTCGCCATCCGGTACAGCAGCTGGCGGGTCACGGCGACCGAGACCGGCGACGTGGTCGCGGCGATCTCGCGAGCCAGCTCGCGGGCCTTGCCGAGCACTTCTTCGGGCTCGTGGACACTGTGGACCAGTCCGGCCGTTTTCGCCTCCTCGGCGCCGAAGACGCGGCCGCTGATCATCCAGTCGAGTGCCGTGCCCATCCCGACGAGCCGGGGGAGGAACCACGCGGACGCGCCTTCGGGGTAGATCCCGCGGCGGACGAACACGAAGCCGAACCGGGAGTCCGTGGACGCGAGGCGGTAGTCGCACGACAGCGTGATCGTGACGCCGCCGCCGACGGCCGCTCCCCGCAGGGCCGCGATCACCGGCTTGTTCATCGTGAAGATCCGTTTCGAGCAGCGGCCCGCCGGCTCCTGCCACGCCGCGTCCGGCCCGGTCTCCGGATCGAAGTCGAAACCGCCCTGCGTGAGGTCGGCGCCCACCGAGAAGTCCTTGCCGTTGCCGGTCAGGATCACCACGCGGACGTCCTCGTCGCGGTCGGCGCGGTCCATCGCGTCGCCGAGTTCGTCGGCCATGCGGATGGTGTAGCCGTTGCGGGCCTCGGGCCGGTTGAGCGTGACCGTCGCGATGCGGTCTTCGACCTCGTAGGTGATTTCGGCGTACGCGCTCATGACGTGAAAGTAAGCCAGTGTTGACAAGGTGTCAACAAGGCTCATTCGACGTCGTCCAGATGGTCCGCGTAGTACTCGACCGCTCGCCGGTATCGCCGGACGCCGTCGTCCGCGCTGGTCGCCGCGAGCACCTTCAACAGGGTTCCCGCCGCCTCGCGCGCCTCCCCGACGTTGTAGAGCGCCATCGCGAGGAAGGTCCGCAGCGCGGCGTCGTCCGGGAACTCGCCGAGGCTGCGCCGCAAGGTCGCGAGCGACTCGTCGTACCGGCCGAGGACGCGATACGTGCTGCCGAGCCCGACGAACACGCCGTGCCTGTCCTCTGTGGACAGACCTTCGCCGGCGAGCGCCTGCTCGTAGAACGGGGCGGCTTCGGCTTCCAGTCCGGCTGAATCGTGCGCCCACGCGGTCTGGTAGGCGATCACGGCGTCCCGCGGATTCTTCCCGGCCAGCTCGATCAGCCGCAGGCGTGCCTCGTCGGTGCCTTGCTCCCGTAGCCGGATCGCCTCGTTCACGCGGCGGTGCCGTCGAACGGCGGGTAGGTCTCGGCGCCGACCCGTTCGGCCACGACGATGTACTCGGCCAGCGCGTCACGCGATCGCGTGAGCTTGGCCAGCTGCTCGTCCAGGCGGCCGAGCCGTTCGCGCATCGCGGCCAGCAGCTCGGGGCAGCCGATCAGCTCGGGCTCCTCGCCGATCGCGCAGGGGAGCAGATACGCGATGTCCTCGGACGACAGGCCGGCGGCGAGCAGATGACGGATCTGCCTCACCCGCAGCAACGCCGTCTCGTCGTACTCGCGATAGCCGTTCGTGCCGCGGCTCGCCTCCAAGAGGCCTTGCGCCTCGTAGTAGCGCAGCTGGTGGGCGTTGACGCCCGTCCGGTGACTCAGTTCACCGATCTTCATCGCTTTCCCCACTTGACCTTCATACCGGTATCAACGTTGACGATCGTGCCATGACAGACAAAACGAACACCCCGATTTCGGTCGTCGGCCTCGGCCTGATGGGCACCGCGCTCGCCCGCGCGTTCCTGAAGGCCGGACATCCCACGACCGTGTGGAACCGGACCGCCGCCAAGGCGGACTCTTTGGTCGCCGAAGGCGCGCGGCTCGCGCCTGCGATCGGTGACGCGCTCGGCGGCGTGACGATCGTGTGCCTCACCGACTATTCCGCCGTGCGCGCACTGCTCGGCGACGCCCGCCTCGACGGCACGACACTGGTCAATCTCACCTCGGGCGACTCCGCGCAGGCACGGGAAACCGCCGCCTGGGCCGAAAAACAGGGCGCCCGCTACCTGGATGGCGCGATCATGGCCATCCCGTCGTCGATCGGGACCGACGAGGCGGTGATCCTGCTGAGCGGACCGGCCCCGGACTTCGACCTCGGCACGCTCGGCACGGTCAGTCACCTCGGCGAGGATCCCGGCCTCGCGTCCCTGTACGACGTCGCCGGCCTGACGATGATGTGGAGCGTGCTGAACGCGTGGCTCCAGGGCACCGCGATGCTCAAGACGGCCGGTGTCGACGCCGCGACGTACGCGCCGTTCGCGCGGCAGATCGCCGCCGGGGTGGCGGACTGGCTGCCCGGCTACGCGGAGCAGATCGACCAGGGTTCCTTTCCCGCCGAGGTGTCGGCGCTGGAGACCGACGCGCGGGCGATGGCGCACATGGTCGAGGAGAGCGAGGCGCTGGGCGTGAACGCCGAACTGCCGAAGCTGATCAAGGCGATGGCGGATCGCGCGATCGCCGCCGGGCACGGGGGTGAGCAGTATCCGGTGCTGATCCGGGAATTCGAGCGGCCGGGGGAGTGAAGCGGATCAGGCCGCGCGTGTCTTGAGTGCTTCCGGGACGCGCGAGTAGTCCTTTCGGGCCCGTGGATGGAACGCCTGCGGACGGCAGGTGTGATCAGGCGGACGACACGTGTGACTGGATGGACGACACGCGTGACTGAGCGGACGGCATGGCTGTGACGCAGGCAACATACTGACCAACTGAACATTTTGGTCAGTATGTTCGGAAGTATGACCGGGAGCGAAGCGGGACGGGTACTCGTAGTCGGGATGGGTGTCAGCGGGATCGCGACGGCGGCGCGGTTGCGCAAGGCCGGATGGCGGCCGGTGCTGATCGAGAAAGCGCCGGAAAGGCGCTCCGGCGGATACTTCGTCGCGCTGTTCGGGGCGGGCCAGGCCGCCGCGACCAGGCTGGGCATGGCCGGCGCCATTCACGACCGGGCCTCGCTGGCGCAGGGCCTCGACCTCGCCCGTGACGGCTCGAGCCGTCCGGGGATGTCGTACGCCGACCTGCCCGGCAAACCCTGGATGATGCTGCGGAGTGACGTCGAGAAGGCCGCCTTCGCCGTTCTCCCCGACGATGTGGAGATCCGGTACTCGACCGTCCCCGCCGCCATCGAGCAGGATGCCGACGGTGTCGACGTCACCTTGCTCGACACCGCTTCGGACACCGCGACGACCGAACGCTTCGACCTCGTCGTCGGTGCGGACGGGCTGCGGTCCACGGTGCGGTCGCTGGTGTTCGGCCCGCACGAGAGGTATCTGCGGCGGATGGGCTATATGGTCGCGGCCTTCCAGTACACCGGAACGCCCGCCGGTCTCGCCTCCGGACAGGGGGCGACGCTGCTCGAACCGGACCGCTCGATGTGGGTCTTCGCGTTCTCCGACCACGATCCGACGGTCATGCTGACCTACCGCACCGACGACGTCGACGCCGAGTTCACCCGGCCACCCGCGGAACGCGTGCGCGCGGCGTTCGGCCCGCGGCCACTGGGAAAGGTGCTCGGTGACGTCGTCGGCGCGCTGGAGTCCGCCGACGACGTGCTGTTCGACTCCGTGGAGCAGGTGCGCCTGGACCGTTGGCACAAGGGACATGTCGTCCTGATCGGTGATGCCGCCTGGTGCGTCACGCTCTACGCCGGCATGGGTGTCTCGTCCGGGCTCACCGGAGCCGATCTGCTCGGCGGCATGCTGGAGCGGCACCCCGGCGACCTCGGCACCGCCCTCTCCGAATGGGAACGGGCACTGCGGCCTTACGTCGACCACTACCAGGACGGCGCGTTCGCCGACCGGAAGATCTTCGTCGTGGACAACCGGATGCAGCTCCTGCTGCGGCGCGCGGTGCCGGTGCTGAGCCGTTTCAAACTCGGCAAACGGCTGACCGACCGGATCATGCGGCTCGACGAGATCGCGTTGTACAAGAATGCGGATATCGTCGGCGCGATACCGGAGAGGACCACTGTTGGCGGAACTGCCTGAACACGGCTCGCCCAAGGCGGCACGCATCCTGGCGGCGGCGGGCGAACTGCTCCTGAGCCGGGGCAGCAAGGGCGTCACCATCGCGGAGGTCGCCACCAAGGCCCACGTCGGCAAGGGCACCGTCTACCTTTACTGGAAGACCAAGGAAGACCTGCTGCTCGGGCTGATCAGCCGCGATTTCGTCGCGCTCGCCGACGAGGTCGTCGCGGCGGTCACCGCGGACCCCGAGCTGGCCCGGCCGTCGCGCCTCGGCCCGAACATGCTGGAGGTCGCGGCCCGGCATCCGTACGTCAACGCGCTGCAGACCGGCGACGACGTCCTGCTCGGGGTCCTCGCCGACGACCCCCGGTCGGCGACCCTGCTCGAAACGCTGGGCGCGGGCGCGTTCCTGCATCACATCCTGCCCATCTGGCGGCGGCACGACCTCGCCAGGACCGATTGGGAGATAGCCGATCAGGCCTTCGCGTTGCAGGCCCTCCTCGCGGGTTTCCTGACGGCGGCCCCTTCGATCGGGAGCAGGCTGCCGGTCGGCGATCCCGCCCGGGTGTTCGCCGCGTCGATCACCGCGCTTCTCGGCCCCGAGCGGGCCACGCCGGAGCAGGTGAAGCTGGCGGCGGAAGAGGGGATCCGCGCGCTGGAGGGCGGACGTGCCGTCGCTCTGGGCATCATCTCCGGCTGACCGCCGGGTAGCTTCTGCCGTTAAAACAATCAGGCGTGCTTGATTTTTCCGGCGCGGGGTGCCAGCCTGGGGAAGACGCGAGGAGGCGGGCATGGCTGACCTGGGCGTGATCCTTGGGGATCTCGCGGCGGAATCGCAGGCCATCGACGACGTGGTGGCGGCTCTGCCCGCGTCGGACTGGGCGCGGCAGACCCCGGCCGAAGGCTGGACGATCGCCCATCAGATAGCCCATCTGGCCTGGACGGACAAGAAGGCGCTGATCGCGGCGCGCGGATCCGAGGCCGAGTGGCAGGCCGAGATCGAAGGGCTCCTCGCGACGGGCGAGTCCTACGTCGACGACGGCGCCGCGGAGGGCGCGAAGACGCCGCCCCGTGAGCTGCTGGAGGAGTGGCGCGCCGGTCGCGCGGAGCTCGCCGAAGCGCTCGCAGCGGTGCCCGACGGGCAGAAGATCCCTTGGTACGGCCCGCCGATGAGCGCCGCGTCCATGGTGACGGCACGCCTCATGGAAACCTGGGCCCACGGCCAGGACATCTTCGACACGCTCGGCGTCGCGCGGGAGAACACCGCCCGGATCTGGCACATCGCCCGGTTCGGCACCCGCACGCGCGACTTCGCCTACAAGCTCAACTCGCTCGCCCCGCCCACCGAGGAGTTCCGCGTCGAGCTGACCGCGCCCGACGGCACCACCTGGGCTTTCGGTCCCGAGGACGCCGGACAGCGGCTCACCGGGAGCGCGGTCGACTTCTGTCTCGTGATCACCCAGCGCCGTCACCCCGCCGACACCGACCTGGTCGCCACGGGCAAGGACGTCGAGGAATGGCTCGGGATCGCGCAGGCCTTCGCCGGGCCTCCCGGTGCCGGGCGGAAGCCGGGGCAGTTCGCATGACCCCGATCCGCATCGGCAACGCTTCCGGGTTCTACGGCGACCGGTTCTCCGCGGTCCACGAGATGCTCACCGGCGGCCCGCTCGACGTGCTGACCGGCGACTACCTGGCCGAGCTGACCATGCTCATCCTCGGCCGCGACCGGATGAAGGACCCGAACCGCGGGTACGCCAAGACGTTCTTGCGGCAGATGGAACAGAATCTCGGGCTGGCGAAGGAAAAAGGCGTCAAGATCGTCGCGAACGCCGGTGGGCTCAACCCCGCCGGCCTCGCGGACGCGCTCCGTGAACTCGCCGCGAAGCTCGGCGTCGACGTCGCGATCGCGCATGTCGAAGGCGACGACCTCATCCAGCGCGCCGAGGAGCTCGGCTTCGGCAAGACCTTGACCGCCAACGCCTATCTCGGCGCGTGGGGGATCGCGGAATGCCTGAACGCGGGCGCCGACATCGTGGTGACCGGCCGCGTCACCGACGCGTCGGTGATCGTCGGTCCGGCAGCCGCGCACTTCGGCTGGGCGCGCGACGACTACGACGCGCTGGCGGGCGCGGTCGCGGCCGGGCATGTGATCGAATGCGGGACGCAGGCCACCGGCGGCAACTACGCCTTCTTCACCGAGCACGGGATCGGCGTCCCGGGGTTCCCGATCGCCGAAATCTCCGCCGACGGCTCCAGCGTGATCACCAAACACCCCGGCACCGGCGGTGTCGTGAACGCCGGAACCGTGACGGCGCAACTGCTGTACGAGATCACCGGCGCCCGTTACGCCGGGCCGGACGTCACGACGCGGTTCGACACGCTGACCCTCACCGAGGACGGCCCGGACCGCGTCCGGATCAGCGGCGTCACCGGTGAGCCGCCGCCTCCGACGCTCAAGGTCTGCCTGAACGGGCTCGGCGGTTTCCGCAACGAGACGACGTTCGTCCTCACCGGACTGGATATCGAGGCGAAAGCCGCACTGGTCAAGGAACAGCTCGAAGGCGCGCTCAAGGCCCGGCCGCCCGCCGACGTGCGGTGGACCCTGGCCCGCACCGACCGGCCCGACGCCGAAACCGAGCAGCAGGCGAGCGCACTGCTGCACGTCGCGGTGAAGGACGCCGATCCGGAGGTCGCCGGACGCGCGTTCAGCGGTGCGGCGATCGAACTCGCGCTGGCGAGCTATCCCGGGTTCCATGTCACCGCGCCGCCCGCGGCCGCCTCGCCCTACGGCGTCTACCGAGCCGCTTTCGTCGACGCGCAAGAGGTCCCGCACGTCGCCGTCCTGCCGGACGGGACGCGCCGCGACATCGCGCCCGCCGCCGAAACCCTGCCTCTGTCCGAAGTGGACGAATCGGCCCTGCCCGCGCCGTTCACGCAGGCCGAAGTCCGCAGGGTGCCGCTCGGCAAAGTGGTCGGCGCGCGCAGCGGCGACAAGGGCGGCAACGCGAACGTCGGCGTCTGGGCGCGGTCCGACGAGGCGTGGCGCTGGCTGGCGCACCGGCTCACCGTCACCGAGTTCAAACTGCTGCTCCCGGAGACCGCGGACCTCGAGGTCCGGCGGCATCTGCTGCCGAATCTGCGGGCGGTCAACTTCGTCGTCGAAGGCATCCTCGGCGAGGGCGTCGCGTCGCAGGCGCGGTTCGACCCGCAGGCGAAGGCGCTCGGGGAATGGCTGCGCTCCCGCGAGATCGACATCCCGGAGGCCCTCCTGTGACCGACCCCTTCGCCACGCCGGAACGCGCCGAACTGCGCAAGACCGTCCGGCGGTTCGCCGAAACCGAGATCCTGCCGCACCTCGACGACTGGGAGCGCGACGGCGAGCTGCCCCGCGATCTGCACCGCAAGGCCGGGGAACTCGGGCTGCTCGGCGTCGGCTTCCCCGAGGCGGTCGGCGGTGGGGGCGGCGACTACCTCGACGCCGTCGTCATCGCCGAGGAACTGCACTACGCGGGCGGGTCGGGTGGCCTCTTCGCCTCGCTGTTCACCTGCGGTATCGCCGTCCCGCATATCGCGGCGGCCGGGGATCCGGTACAGATCGAACGCTGGGTCCGGCCGACGCTGGAAGGCACCAAGATCGGCTCGCTCGCGGTCACCGAACCCGACGGCGGCTCCGACGTCGCCGGGATCCGCACGACGGCGGTGCGCGAGGGCGACGAGTACGTCATCAACGGCGCCAAGACCTTCATCACCTCGGGCTGCCGCGCCGACTTCGTGACCACCGTGGTCCGCACCGGTGAAGCCGGCGCCCACGGGATCTCGCTCATCGTGGTCGAACGCGGCACTCCTGGCTTCACCGTCTCCCGCAAGCTGGAGAAGATGGGCTGGCTCTGCTCGGACACCGCCGAGCTGTCCTATGTGGACGTCCGGGTGCCCGCCGAAAACCTGATCGGCGCCGAGAACAGCGGCTTCGCGCAGGTCGCCACGCAGTTCGTCACCGAGCGGGTCTCGCTGGCCGTGCAGGGTTACGCGCACGCGCAGCGGGCACTCGACCTGACCTTGGACTGGTGCCGCCTGCGCGAGACCTTCGGCCGTCCGCTGATCTCCCGTCAGCTGGTGCAGCACAAGCTCACCGAGATGGCCCGCAAGATCGACGTCGCCCGCACCTACACCCGGCAGGTCGCCCAGCGGCACGTCGCGGGCGAAGAGGTCATCGCCGAAGCCTGTTTCGCGAAGAACACCGCCGTCGAGACCGCCGAATGGGTGGTCAACGAGGCCGTGCAACTGCACGGCGGACTCGGCTACATGCGGGAGTCCGAAGTGGAGCGTCACTACCGTGACGTGCGCATCCTCGGTATCGGCGGCGGGACCAACGAGATCCTCACCGGCTTGGCCGCGAAGCGATTGGGATACACCGCATGAGCACGATACGGTCCACTGTGGACACGCGGAGCGAGGAGTTCGCGGAGAACCGCGAATCCATGCTCGGCAAACTCGCCGAGATCGACGGCGAGCACGCCAAGGCGATCGCGGGCGGCGGCGAGAAGTACGTCGCCCGGCACCGCAAACGCGGCAAACTGCTTGCCCGCGAACGGATCGAACTCCTCCTCGACGAGGACTCGCCGTTCCTGGAACTGTCGCCGCTGGCTGCTTGGGGTTCGGATTACCAGGTCGGCGCCAGCGTGATCACCGGTATCGGCGTGGTCGAAGGCGTCGAGTGCATGATCTCGGCGAGCGACCCGACGGTCAAAGGCGGGGCGAGCAACCCGTGGACGGCCAAGAAGAGCTACCGCGCCGCGGACATCGCCGCGCAGAACCGCCTGCCGGTGATCAACCTCGTCGAGTCGGGCGGGGCGGATCTGCCGACGCAGAAGGAGATCTTCATCCCCGGCGGCCGGATCTTCCGTGACCTCACGCGGTCTTCGGCGGCGAAGGTGCCCACGATCGCGCTGGTGTTCGGCAACTCGACCGCGGGTGGCGCGTACCTGCCCGGCATGTCGGACTACGTCGTGATGGTCAAGGAACGGGCGAAGGTGTTCCTCGGCGGCCCGCCGCTGGTCAAGATGGCGACCGGTGAGGAATCCGACGACGAATCGCTCGGCGGCGCCGAAATGCACGCCCGCACGTCGGGCCTCGCCGACTACCTCGCGGCGGACGAAGAGGACGCGATCCGGCTCGGCCGCAGCATCGTCAAACGGCTCAACTGGACCAAACAGGGCCCGACGCCGAAACCGGACTACGCCGAGCCGCTGTACTCCGCCGAAGACCTGCTCGGCATCGTGCCCACCGACCTCAAGGTGCCGTTCGATCCGCGCGAGGTGATCGCCAGGGTCGCCGACGGCTCGGACTTCGACGAGTTCAAACCCTTGTACGGCAGCAGCCTCGCCACCGGCTGGGCGAGCATCCACGGCTACCCGGTCGGCATCCTCGCCAACGCCCAAGGTGTGCTGTTCGGCGAGGAGTCGCAGAAGGCCGCGCAGTTCATCCAGCTGGCCAACCAGATCGACACACCGCTGGTCTTCCTGCACAACACCACCGGCTACATGGTCGGCAAGGAGTACGAGCAGAGCGGCATCATCAAACACGGCGCGATGATGATCAACGCCGTGTCGAACTCGAAGGTGCCGCATCTCTCGGTGCTCATGGGCGCCTCGTACGGCGCCGGGCATTACGGCATGTGCGGCCGGGCCTACGATCCCCGATTCCTGTTCGCCTGGCCCAGTGCGAAGTCCGCGGTCATGGGTCCGCAGCAGCTGGCGGGCGTGCTGTCCATTGTGGCCCGTGCCGCCGCCGCGTCGCGTGGGCAGGAGTACAACGAGGAGCACGACGCCGCCATGCGCGCCATGGTGGAGGGCCAGATCGAGGCCGAGTCGATGCCGATGTTCCTCTCCGGGATGCTTTACGACGACGGGATCATCGATCCCCGCGACACCCGCACGGTGCTCGGGCTCAGCCTGTCCGTGATCCACAACGGACCAGTGAAGGGCGCCGAGGGCTTCGGCGTCTTCAGGATGTGAGCGGCATGATCGAGAAACTTCTGGTCGCCAACCGCGGTGAGATCGCCCGTCGCGTGTTCCGCACCTGCCGCGACGCCGGGATCGGCACGGTCGCGGTGTTCTCCGACGCGGACGCCGACGCGCCGCACACCGCCGAGGCGGATCTCGCCGTCCGCCTGCCGGGCAACGCGCCCGCCGACACGTACCTGCGGGCCGAACTGCTGATCAAGGCGGCCGTCGAGACCGGCGCCGACGCGATCCACCCCGGCTACGGGTTCCTGTCCGAGAACGCCGCGTTCGCCCGCGCCGTGACCGACGCCGGGCTCACCTGGGTCGGCCCGCCGCCGGAAGCCATCGAGAGCATGGGCTCCAAGGTCGAGTCCAAGCGGATGATGGCCGAGGCCGGTGTCCCGATCCTGTCCGAATTGGACCCGGCCGAGGTCACCGAAGCCGACCTTCCGTTGCTGGTCAAGGCGTCCGCCGGTGGTGGCGGACGCGGTATGCGGGTCGTGCGTACGCTCGGCGAACTCGCTGAGGCCGTCGAAGGCGCGAGCGCGGAGGCCGCGTCGGCGTTCGGCGACCCGACCGTGTTTTGCGAGCGGTATCTGGAGACCGGCCGGCACATCGAGGTGCAGGTGCTCGCCGACACCCACGGCACGGTGTGGGCGGTGGGGGAGCGCGAATGCTCGATCCAGCGCCGCCACCAGAAGGTCGTCGAAGAAGCGCCGTCGCCGTTCGTCGACGAGACGATGCGGGAGGCGCTGTTCGACGCCGCCCGCAAGGCCGCGCAGGCGATCGACTACGTCGGCGCCGGGACGGTCGAGTTCCTCGCCGGACCGGACGGGCGGTTCTACTTCCTGGAGATGAACACGCGGCTCCAGGTCGAGCATCCGGTCACCGAGGCCACGACGGGGCTCGACCTCGTCTCGCTGCAACTGCGGATCGCGGAGGGCGAGCACCTTCCGATCGAAGAGCCGGCGACGACCGGCCACGCGATCGAGGTCCGGCTCTACGCCGAGGACCCCGCCGCGGGCTGGCAGCCGCAGAGCGGCACCTTGCACCGTTTCGAGCTTCCCGCGGCACAGCGGGAATTCGAGGTCGGCCCGGGTGTCCGGCTCGACTCCGGTTTCGTCGGCGGGCAGACCGTCGGCGTGCATTACGACCCGATGCTCGCCAAGGTCATCGCGTACGCCCCGGATCGCCGGAGCGCGGCGCGGGCACTGGCCGCAGCCTTGGCCGGCGCGGAGATCCACGGTGTGGTGACCAACCGCGACCTGCTGGTGAACGTGTTGCGCCACGATGCTTTCCTCGCCGGGGAGACCGACACCGCGTTCTTCGACCGGCACGGGCTCGAAACCCTGGCGGCTCCACTGGCCACTGTGGACACTGTACGGATTTCCGCGCTCGCCGCGGCGTTGTCCGGTGCGGCCGCGAATCGCTCGGAGGCCCGGGTGCAGAGCAGGCTGCCGAGCGGCTGGCGCAACGTCCGTTCCCAAGGACAGCGCAAACGTTTTCGTCACGGCGACGACGAGATCGAGGTCGGCTACAGCCTCGGCCGGGACGGTCTGCGCGCCGACGGATTCGAGGGCGTCGAACTGGTTTCCGCCGAGAACGGCGGCGTGGTCCTGGAGGTCTCCGGGGTGCGGCGGAAGTTCGCCGTCGCGCGGTACGGCGACACGGTGTACGTCGATTCGCCGGACGGCTCCGTCGAGCTGGGTGTGGTGCCGCGGTACACCGATCCCGACGCGGCGCTCGCCGCCGGTTCGCTCGTGGCGCCGATGCCGGGCACGGTCGTCCGGCTCGCGGTCGAGGCGGGCGACACCGTCAAGACCGGCGATCCGTTGCTGTGGCTCGAAGCGATGAAGATGGAACACCGGATCGCGGCGCCCGCCGACGGCGTCGTGACGGAACTCCCGGTGGTGGTCGGACAACAGGTCGAAGTGGGCACGATCCTCGCGGTGGTAGGAGACGACGAATGAACGCGATGAACTTCACCGAGCCCGAGGAGCGCGTCGCGCTGCGGGCCGCGGTCGCCGAACTCGGCAAGAAGTACGGCTACGAGTACTACGCCAAGCAGGCGCGTGCCGGGCTCAAGACCGAGGAACTGTGGGCCGAGGCCGGACGGCTGGGCTACCTCGGCGTGAACCTGCCCGAGGAGTACGGCGGCGGGGGAGCGGGGATCGCGGATCTCGCCGCGGTGCTCGAAGAACTCGCCGCGGCGGGCTCCCCGCTGCTGCTCATGGTCGTCTCGCCGGCGATCTGCGGCACGGTCATCTCGCGCTTCGGCACCGACGAGCAGAAGAAGCGCTGGCTGCCGGGCATCGCCGACGGCAGCAGGCGGATGGTCTTCGCGATCACCGAACCGGACGCCGGGTCGAACTCGCACAAGATCACCACCACCGCGAAACGGGACGCCGACGGTTGGGTCCTCAGTGGACGGAAGGTCTACATCTCCGGCGTCGACGAGGCGGACGCCGTCCTGGTCGTCGGCCGCACCGAGGACGCCAAGACCGGCAAGCTCAAGCCCGCGCTGTTCACCGTCCCGACCGACACGCCCGGCTTCGAGTACAAGCAGATCGACATGGACATCGTCTCGCCGGAGAAGCAGTTCGGGCTGTTCCTCGACGACGTCCACCTGCCGGCCGACGCGCTGGTCGGCGAAGAGGACGCGGCGATCGCGCAGCTCTTCGCCGGGCTCAACCCCGAACGCATCATGGGCGCGTCGTTCTCGCTCGGCATCGCGCGCTACGCGCTGGGCAAGGCCGTCGGCTACGCCAACGAACGCAAGGTGTGGGGTGCGCCGATCGGTACCCACCAGGGGCTCGCGCATCCGCTGGCCGAGATCAAGATCGAGCTGGAACTGGCCAAGCTCATGACGCAGAAGGCGGCTTCGCTCTACGACTCCGGCGACGACTTCGGCGCGGGCGAGTCCGCGAACATGGCGAAGTACGCCGCCGCCGAGGTCGCCATCCGGGCCGTCGACCAGGCCGTGCAGACCCACGGTGGGAACGGCCTGGCCAGCGAATACGGGCTGGGTACGCTGGTCACGGCCGTCCGCCTCGGCCGGATCGCGCCGGTGAGCCGTGAGATGGTGCTCAACTTCGTCGGCCAGCACAGCCTCGGCCTGCCCCGGTCGTACTGAGAGGTCGGCTCATGAGCACGCTCCACGGCAAGACGATCATCATCTCCGGCGGCAGCCGCGGGATCGGCGAGGCCATCGCGGTCCGCGCCGCCCGCGACGGGGCGAACATCGCCCTGCTCGCGAAGACCGCCGAGCCGCATCCGAAGCTGCCGGGCACGCTCTACACCGCGGCCAAGGCGATCGAGGACGCCGGCGGGCAGGCGCTGCCGATCGTCGGCGACGTCCGCGACGACACCTCGGTCGAGGCCGCGATCGCGCGGACCGCGGAGCAGTTCGGCGGCATCGACATCGTGCTCAACAACGCGAGCGCGATCGACCTGACCCCGACCGAATCCGTCAGCATGAAGCGCTACGACCTGATGCAGGACATCAACGCGCGCGGATCGTTCCTGCTGTCGAAGCTCGCCATCCCGTATTTGAAGCTGGCGGAGAACGCGCACATCCTGACGCTGTCGCCGCCGATCAGTCTCGACGAGAAGTGGTTCCAGGCCGGGCATCTCGCGTACAGCATCGCGAAGTACTCGATGAGCCTGGTGACCGTCGGGCTCGCGGCGGAACTGCGGCAGTACGGCATCGCGGCGAACTCGCTGTGGCCGCGCACGACGATCGACACCGCGGCGATCCGCAACGTCGTCGGCGCGGAGCTGGCGGCCAAGTCGCGGACGCCGGAGATCATGGCCGACGCCGCGCACGCGATCCTCACCAAACCGAGCACCGAGGCGACGGGGAACTTCTACCTCGACGACGAGGTGCTGGCCGCCGAGGGCGTCACCGACTTCTCGAAGTACCGCATCGGCGAGCGGGAGGAAGACCTGCAGCTCGATTTCTGGGTCGAAGCGCGTACCCCAGAATCAGGGCCATGATCCGCGAACCACAGCAGGAACGCAGCCGCACGACCCGGCGGCGGCTGGTCGAGGCCGCCGTCGAGACGATCGGGGAGCTGGGCTGGCACGGGACCACGGTCGCGGTCATCGCCGAACGCGCCGGGGTCTCGCGTGGTGCCGCCCAGCACCACTTCCCGACCAGGGAGGACCTGGTCGCGGCCGCGGTCGAGCACGTCGGCGAGATCCAGATCGTGGAACTACGCGCCCGCGCGGCGGAACTGCCGTCGGGCCGGTCACGGATCGAGCGGGCCGTCGACATGGTGCTCAACCTCTACAGCGGGCCGCTGTTCCGTGCCGCGCTCCACCTGTGGGTCGCGGCTTCGACCGACGAGTCACTGCGGGCGACCCTGGTGCCGCTGGAGGCCCGCGTCGGCCGCGAAGCACACCGGGTGACCGTCGAGCTGCTCGGTGTCGACGAGTCCCACCAGGGCGTTCGCGAGCTGGTCCAGGCCACTCTCGATCTCGCCCGCGGCCTGGGCCTGGCGAACCTGCTGACCGACGACACGAAGCGGCGCAAGCAGATCGTCGCGCAGTGGGCGCGGGTGCTGGAACCCACCTTGGCGTCGGCGAAGATCTGACGGAACCGACAAGTCACCGACAACGTCTGAGATCTTGTTAACACTGATGGAGCAGCGGCCGATAACACGGTGTGAGTGCTGCTGATTCAGGTGGCTGATCGAGAGAGGTCCAGTCCGGTGTCCGGTTCAGAGGTCGAACTGTCCCATCGCGCGATGGCGATGCTGCGAGCGGTCGCGGCGCGCCGTGCCCAGATGTCGTGCAGCTGCGAGCCGGATCTCTTCATCGACGGGTTCGCCTGCTGCGATCAGATGACCGCGCACGCGCTGGCCCGCGGCGGCTACATCCGCCCCGCCGAGTCCACCGGACCCTCCGCGGTCACCGGCCGGGTGCCCGCCGAGCTGACCGAGGCGGGCGAAGCCGCGATCGCGGTCACCGCAGCGGCCTGACCTTTCACCGCATCGTCTGTCCGCAGTGGACGACGACCGTTTACAAGCACCTCCCGCGTTCCTAGGATCCACCCCGGGATGAGGCCGTCGTCGAGCGACGGGCCCGGGTTGGGAGGTGCCGATGGCACGCACGGCTCGCCGCGATGCCGGTGAGGACGCCCTGAGCCCGCTGTGTCGAACTCGCCAGCGGGTTCATCAACAGACACTGAGCACGTTGATGCGGGAAGCCGGTGCGGCGCCCCGTCGCCGGGGACCGCGCGGGCCGAAGCACCGGGCTCCGGAAACCGCTTCCGGCACCGGCAGGATCCGGCGGATCTCGGCGCTTTCGGCGGGCGGCGTGCTCGTCGGGCTGCTGGCCGTCGTGCTCGTCCCGGCCGACCCGGCCGACGTCGTCCCGGGCACCCCGCTTCCGCCGCCGTCGCTGACCATCGCCCCGCAGGCGATCGACGTCCCGGTCTCCTCGCCCGTCCCCTCGGGACCCCCGGGCGGCAGTGTCGCACCGCCGCCGCCGATGACCGCGTCGCTGCACGGCTCGGAGACGCCGTCCCCCACGCCGACGCCGGAACCTGAAGAGCGCCCGGAGCCGCGCACCGGCCAACACGACTTCGAGCAGTATTACGAGTGGTACTACGGCGGCGGCCATCAAGGCGGTCGCTGGCCGCAATGGGGCCGGTAGCGCCGATCGGGTGATCGACGGCGTCGCTCACCGTCGAAGAAGAATCACGATTCATCTCCGGTTTCGTCCGTTCGTGTCTGCTTGTCATTTTTCCTGTGCCCCGCCTTGGGCCGGATATCTACGATGGTTCGCACTCTCCATTCCTCCCGGAGCACGGCTAGGGGCTGAAACAGGAAAATGAGTGTGGACCGACATTCTCCCGCGGTGCAGTTCGCCCGGAGAATGCTGATCAACCGCGAGACGGGGAATCCGTCGCGCCCGCAGCCGGTGACGCTGCTGCTCGGGCCGGTCGGTTCGGGGAAGACCACCGCGCTGGAAGCGATCCGCCGCGACTTGGGCTGGGGCGTCGTGCACGCCGGATTCGATTTCGGGCAGGGTGGCCGGGCGGGCACGATCGACGTGCTCACGAAACTGGCCTACTCGTTTTCGAGAAAATGGCGAAATCGACCGAAACCGCAGTTCATTCGTTTCACGATCGCGCTGATCGCAGTCCAGGCGGAACTTTCCGGTCGAAATCGCGACGAAGACCTGGCGCAACTGAAGTCGCTGCTCGGCAGTCTCGACCGGATCATCTGGACACCGGCGATGGACAGCACACTCGACACGCTGACCGAGACGGCGAAGGCGACCGGTCTCGTCGAGCCCCCGTACGCGGATCTGTTCCGCCAGACGTTCCCGCATCTGGTGCGGAACATCCGGCCCCGGCTCGGGAAGGCGCTGCGGTCGCTGGCGGACTTCCCCCACGCCGAGGGGCGATCCCCATTCGACGCGCTGCTCGAACTCAACCGGCTCGCGCACGGCAGCGCCCGTGACGCCAAGGCGGTCACCGAGTGGCTGATGGCGGCGTTCCTCGGCGACGTCCGGGAGAACCATCCGCGGCTGGCCAGGCCGGAGGAGAAGAGTCCCTGTACCTGCGACATCTCGCAGCAGCGCCGGCACTGGCACAACTGGGTGGTGGTGCTCGACGACGTCGACCACCCCGGCGGGACCGAGTTCCTCGCCGACCTGATCGCCGCCAGGGAACGACATGCCGTCCAGCATCCGAACGACCGCGACGCACACGACGCGCTGCTGGTCATCGCCACCAGCGGACGGTGGCACGACGACTGGGGCACCGCGTGGCTGGCGCCGTGGAAACCCGTGCCCGCCGCCGGGTCCGTGGCCCGGCCGATGGTGGACTGCGAGGAGGCCTCGTACGACGACTGGGCGAACCCGGCCAACGGCGCCCTCGACTCGGCCTACTACCCGGTCCGGATCTCGCCCCAGTCGATCGGGCGGATCGCGCGGATCCTCGATTCCGGCGCGCGCACGCCGAAGGTCACGCTCGCGCACCGGGCGACCGGCGGCCTTCCGTCGGCGGTCGAGCAGCTCACCGGGCGCCTGCGGGCGAGCGACGCGCGCGAGGGCGATCGGGACCTGCTGACCACCGATCCGCGTGGCGGGGAGGATCCCTGCTACACCAGGCTGACCAAGCTCGCCCTGACCGAACACCTCGACGACGTCCACGTCGACGACTTCGTGACCGCGGCCCCGTTCGCGACCGCGCCCTGGCTGATCCCGGACGCCGCGCAGAGCCGGATCGACCAACCGCACGTCGGGCGGATCCTGACCGAACTGCGCACGTCGTTGTGGGTGACGGCCAGGAACTCGCCCGGTTCGACCGACGACCAGGCCGCCCTGCATCCGTGGATCGCGGCGAACCTGGTGTCCGCGCTGGCCCGGCGCGGGGACGGGGACGGGCCGACCTACACCGGCCAGTTCAAGGCACTGCGCGACGATCCGGACACCGCACAGGATCCGGTGCGCCTGGCCTACTGCAACCTCGCGCTGGGCGACATCGGCGAAGTGGTCACGTTCTTCGAGCGCGAGTTCAACCGGATCCCGCACGCGGAGTGGATCGCGAAGCTCGAACTGGTGCTGAACGCGCCGGACGATCTGCCGCCCGAGCGGGATCACGCGGAACTGTACGAAGAACTCGTCAACCTCGACAACGCGCAGTGCCCGGCCGGCCGGTCCGAGATCCGGAACAACGTCGCCCGGCTCATCGCGGCGGGCTGGCTGACCGCCAACCCCTTCGCGGTCCGCGGGCAGGCCCAGCATCAGGTGATCGCGAACGCCTTCGCCGCTCTGGCCACCACTTCGCACCAGCCCGACGTCGGCGCGCTCGTGTCGGCCAAGGAAGCCGCCCGTCGCGGCGAATTCCCCTGACCCGGAACGGAACTCCGTCATGTCCTGGCTCGATTCGTTGAGAACACGTATGTCCGAGGCCCGTGAACGCGCGGCGACGGGGCCACCGGTGCGGCCACGCGGCTGGGCCCACCGCCATCGAGTGCTGCTGATCGCGATCGTCGTCGTGCTGCTGGGTGCCGCGCTGGTGTCGATCAGCCCGTGGGAATCCTGCGGCCGGGGGCTGCGCGCGGTGGACGCGGACGAGGAGTCGATCGGCTCGTCGTACGTCTGCGTCGGGCTGAACCTCGACTCCGGTCCGATGCGGGCCGACGATCCGCTCGACCCGTTGGAGAAGCTCATCAAGAGCCGCAACGAGAAGGCGGGCGAGAACTTCAAGACCATCGTGGTGCTGGAGAACCTCGCGCCCGATCCGAAGGTCGACAGCCAGCCGTTCCCGTTCGTCCGGCGGGAGGTCCAGGGCGCGATCACCGCCGCGTGGCCGAAGAACGGGCCGCCGGGCATCAAGCTCCTGCTGGCCAACTACGGGAGTAACGCCGAGCACTGGCAGGTCGTCGCGGAGGAGATCGTCGCCGCGGCCGCCGCCCAGCGCATCGTAGCGGTCACCGACATCGGCATCAGCACGGAGAGCAGCCGGGCGCTGGTGGCCGAACTGTCGCGGCACGGGATCGCCACGATCGGCGCGACCGTCACCGCGGACAACATGAACACCGACCCCAAGGGCGTGCGGATCGACAACTTCTTCCGCGTGGGCCCGACCAACACCGACGAGGCCCGCGCCGCGGCCGGATACATCGCCGCGCACGGTTTCAAGCGCGTGATGATGATCCAGGGCGTCAGCAAAGAGGACACCTACGCGACCACGCTCGCCGAAGCCTTTCAGAGCTCCTCGAAGGTGCCGGTGATCTTCACGAAGACCTACGATGTCAAGCCGCTCACCGACACCTCGCGTGAGGCGTATCTGCGAGGGCTGTTCAGCAGGTGGCACAACGACATCTGTGGCGCGAGACCCGATCTGATCTACTTCGCCGGCCGTGGACTGGACCTCGGTGCCCTCGTGGCGGCGCTGGCCGGCGACGGCGCCTGCGAGGGGCTCGACACGGTGACCGTGATGACCGGGGACGACGCGAGCACGCTCGCCGGGAAACCCTTGCCGCTGAACAAGGACATCAGTGTCCGTCTCCGCTACACCGCCCTCGCGTATCCCGACCAGTGGGATATGTTCACCGCCGATCCGGCGCATCCGACGTACAAGAAGAATTACGACAACTTCGTCGCCGAATTCACCGGTACCCACGGTTTTCCCAAGGCGGAACTGTGGGACGGCGCCGCGATGATCGAACACGACGCCGTCGCGGCGGCCGTCGAAGCCGCGGTGCAGAACGTTTCGTCGGATCCGGTCTCGGTGCCGGACGTGTTGCGGAGCATCGACTGCAACTCCCCGGTGCCCGGCGCGACGGGCTTCATCGCTTTCGATCAGGCGACGGGGAATCAGCTCGACAAGGCGTTGCCGATCCTGTCGATCGATCCGGACGGTTCGGTGCATCCGGTCGATCTGGTGTGGTCGCGGGGGAGGCCGCTGAACACGAAGGCGGACTGCGGCCGGTGATGCAGTCGTGAGTGGCGATTCGGGTTAGAACCCGAATCGCCACTCACGACCACCTGTACCGAGGGCTCACCCTGGGACTGACACCGGTGGGGAACGGAAGTCAGCCGGTGTAACCCGCGACGATCTTGGTGTAGTCGTACTTGCCCTGCGAGATTCCCGCGCAGTTGTCGCAGTCGCGGTTCACCGCCCAGAACGACAGCCGGGCGAGATGTTTGCTCGCCGCGTAGTCGCGGATCGCACGGAAGTCGGCGACGCTGACGGTCTCGCCCGCCACGTCGGTCTTCCCGTTCATCGACGAAAGCCCGCTGCGCCGGTAGGCCGCGTCGTCGCTCAGGCCGAAGGTGGACTTCACGACGTTCTTCAGCCCGTCCACGGCACTGCGGGTCTTGCCCGCCATGTCACCGCCGCTGGAGAAGTCGAACGGCATGACCGACCACGCGTCGACACCCGCGCCGAGCGCCTTCGACTGGTTGATCAGCCGCTTCCCGTGCGCGTTGGGGCCGCTCACCTCGGTCGGGATGGTGATGACCACGCGCAGTCCGGGGTTCTTCTGCTTCGTGATCTTGATGGCGTTCAGGATCCGGTCCTGGACGGTGTAGTTCTCGAATTCGTCGGTGTTCTCGATGTCGAGGTCGATCGCCTTGAGCTTGTAGGCGTCGATGACCTTCTGATACGCGCCGGCGAGTGCCGCGGGGGTACCGCATTTCGGCCCGAGCTTCGTGCCGGACCAGCCGCCGAACGACGGGATGACGTCGCCGCCCTTGGCCCGGATGTTGTTGATCATCGTGGCGTCGGAGCCCGTGAGGGAACGGCTGCCGTCCCATTTCGGGTTGCAGCCGCCGTCGGAGAGGATGAACGCGAGGGTGAAGGCCTTGACCCCGGTGGCGTTCATCGCGGCGATGGGGTCCGTCTGTCCCGACCACTGGTACAGATAGGGCGAGGCGAGCACGGGGTCCGGTGCCGCCGAGGCGACGGGGGCGAGGCCGACGGCCGTGGCGAGAGCGGCGCCGGCGGCGGTGGCCAGTGTTGCCCAGCGTCGTAGGGATTTCATAGGTCCTCCAACTGGTACGCGCGCGGCGAGGCGCGCAGGTGTGGAGCACCTCCGTCTTGACGCGGCGTATCAACCGGGAGGTCACTGTGTGCTCACTCACAGTGGACTAGACCATTGAGGACTGTCAAGAATTCACCGGAATTCCCGGGGGAAACGACCGACCTTAGTAGGGAGGGCATGACCCGGAAAGCGGATCGACACCACCGCGATTACCGGCTAGTTTGCCGAAATGGTGGGGGACTCCCTGATGGCGACCGGAAGCCGCGGCCGGAGAGACCGGCTCGCCGCGCCGCGCCGGATCCTGGGGTCCTGGAGCCTGTGGGAACTACCCAGGCGGGGCCTGATCGGATACCTGCTCCTCGTCGACTTCGCCGCTTTCGCCGCCACCGCCTACCTCTTCGTGTTGCGGCCGCCCGCGCCGTCGTCCTTGCTGCCGTTTTCGGCTCTGCTGGGGGGAATGATCCTCAGCTCTGAGCTTTCGCGGCCCGTCGAGCGGTCCCGTGCCGACACGCGGCTCGGGGCCGGACTGGACGCGGCGTGGATTTTCGCGGGCGCTTTGCTGTTGCCGCCCGCGCTCGCCGCGGTGCTCGTCGTCGCTTCGGCGGGCTATCGCTGGTGCCGGATCCGGCGCGGGATCCCGCACCGCCAGGTGTTCGCGGCCTCCGCCACCATGCTTTCGGCGCTCGGTGCCTCGATCATCCCGGTACTGCTGGGGGCGCCGCCGTTCGCCGACGCGCCAAGGGATTTCGAGAGTTTCGCCCTGGTTTTCGCCACCGGCCTGATTTTCCTGTCCGTCGACGCCGCTTTGGCCGCGCCCGCCGCCGAATTCGGGGCCGAACCGTCGGGGTTCGCCTTCGACGCGGCGATGGTCGCGTTCGGATTGCTGCTCGCGTGGTCGGCGGCGGATTGGCCGTACGTCGCCGTGGTACTCGCTGGGGCACTCGTGGTACTCCACCGGGCGGGGACGATGCGCGCCCTGCGCGGCCACGCGGGTACGGACGCCGGTACCGGACTGCTCACCGCGTCGTCCTGGTTGGACGGTGCGCGCACCCAGTTCGAACTGCTTCGGGGCCGTGGCGCGGATCTTTCGCTGCTGATGCTCGACCTTGACCACTTCGCCCGGCTCAACGACCGGCACGGGAGGCACGTCGGTGACGACGTCCTCCGTGCGGTCGCGGACACTTTGCGCGCGGAGGTCCGGGCGGCGGACCTGGTCGGCCGGTTCGGCGGCGAGGAATTCGTCGTCCTGCTGCCCGGCACCACGCGATTCGACGCGCACGCGATCGCCGAACGCATCCGGATGCGGATCTCCTCGACGTTCGTCTCACTGGGTGGGACGTTCGCGGGGGCGACCGTCTCGATCGGGGTGTCGTCGCATCCCGCCGGCGGCGAGACGCTCGACCGGCTCGTCGGCGCGGCGGATCAGGCGATGCGCGCGGCGAAGGGGGCCGGGCGCAACCGGACCGTCGTCTTCGAGGCCGAAAGCTAGTCCTCGGACGGGACGCCGATGTCCTCGAACCACAACTCCGGGTGATCCCGGATGAACTCGGTCATCAGCGCGGTGCACGCGGGGTCGTCGAGCAGGGTGATCTCGACGCCGTTCTCCTCGAGCCAGCCGTGCCCGCCCTCGAACGTGGTGGCCTCGCCGATGATCACCCGGCCGATGCCGAACTGGCGCACCAGTCCGCTGCAGTACCAGCAGGGGGAAAGGGTGGTGACCATGATGGTGTCGCGGTAGTGCGGCCGCCTGCCCGCGTTCCGGAACGCGGAGGTCTCGGCGTGCATCGACGGGTCGCCGTCCTGGACCCGGCGATTGTGGCCGCGGCCGAGCAGGACACCGGTGGTGTCGAAGAGGGCGGCGCCGATCGGGACCCCGCCCTCGGCCTTGCCGAGTTCGGCCTCTTCACGGGCGACGGACAGCAGCTGCGCGGGATCGATCACCTGGCCCACCTTACGGCTCGTGCCCACCACGCCACCGTGGCCAAGGGGCGTGAGTGATTAGGTCGTTAGAGCCAAGGGTGTCTTAGGTGCCTGCTGGCTTTTGGGCGCGGCTTGATCGCATGCCCGCTCCGTGAAGGCCTCCTTGCCTACTCTGAAGGTAGTGAAGGAGGCCTTCACGGACTCCCGGCTCGCGACATTAGCCCCAGGTGCACCGGCAGCCTCAGCAGTCACACTGGTGGCGCGTGAAGGACCCCTTCCCTCGGCTCAGCCGAGGAAACTCGACCTTCGCACCTCCCAAGTACATGAAGGCCCCTTCCTTGCGCCAGGCGCAAGGAAGGGGGCCTTCATGTACCTCAGGCTGCCCAACCCGCGCCGCGAGCCAATGCGGACCGGACCTGTCCTGAATGTCTGCCAGACTCCCTCCCATGAAGCGAGCGAACCGATGACCACCGGCACGTCGGCACGGCTGCTGAGGCTCCTCTCCCTGCTGCAGGCGCGGCGCGACTGGCCGGGCGCCGACCTGGCCGACCGGCTGCAGGTGGACGTCCGCACGGTCCGGCGCGACGTCGAGCGGCTGCGGGAGCTGGGCTACCCGGTGCACGCCACGCCCGGGGTCGCGGGCGGCTACCGGCTCGGCGCGGGGGCCGCGCTGCCGCCCTTGCTGCTGGACGACGACGAGGCGGTCGCGGTCGCCGTCGGGCTCCGCACGGCCGCGAACGGGACGGTCTCGGGGATCGAGGAGACCTCGGTGCGCGCGCTCACGAAGCTGGAGCAGGTGCTGCCCGCCCGGCTCCGGCACCGGGTGACCGCGCTGAACGCCGCGATGATCCCGCTCGGCGGCGTCGTCCCGGTCATCGACGCGGCCGCGCTGACGGTCATCGCGTCCGCCTGCCGCGACCATCAGCGGCTCCGGTTCGGCTATCGCAGCCACAGCGGCGACGTCACCGAGCGCTACATCGAGCCGTTGCGCCTGGTGCACACCGGGCGCCGGTGGTACCTGGTCGCGTTCGATCTCGATCGCGACGACTGGCGGACCTTCCGGGTCGACCGCATCGACGGCGTCCCGGCGACCAGCTTCCGGTTCACGCCGAGGGAACCGCCCGCCGAGGACCTCGCGGCCTACGTCTCCCGCGGGATCACGTCGTCGCCGTATCCGCACCAGATGGTGCTTCGGGTCAACGCCTCGGCGGAGGCGCTCGCCGAGTACGTGTCCCCGACCGCCGGGACGATCGAGGCCATCGACGAGCGCACCTGCCGGGTCAGGGTCGGTTCCAACGACCTCTCGGTGATGCCCTACTACCTCGCCCACTGGGACGTCGACTTCGTCGTCGAGGAGGCCCCGGACGAGGTCAAGGAGCGGCTACGACTGGTCGCCGACCGCTTCGCGCGCGCGGTCGTCTGAGTCCGAAGTGGACCGCGCGCGTTTGGCGAGCAGGCCGATCGAACCGAGCGAGATCAGGGCCAGCACGATGATGTAGAGCGAAACCGACATCGAGGTGCCGGTGGATTCCAGTAGCAGCACCATGATGAACGGCGCGAGCCCGCCGCCGACGACCGCGCTGATCTGGTAGCCGAGCGAGGCGCCGGTGTAGCGCATCTCGGCGGTGAACAGTTCGGCGAACAGCGCCGCCTGCGGGCCGTACATGATGCCGAGGAACAGCGAGCCCACGAACGAGGCGACCACGAACAGCGGCAGCGACGCCGTGTCGATCAGCAGGAACATCGGGATCGCCCAGAGCGCGACCCCCGCCGCGCCGAAGGTGTAGATCTTGAGCCTGCCGATCCGGTCGGACAGTTTCGCCGCCAGCGGGATGATCGCCAGCTGCAGCGTGCTGATCAGCAGCGTCGCGACGAGCACGGTGGTCCGCGACATGCCCAGATGACGGGTGGCGTAGTCGAGGACGCCGTTCAGCAGGATGTAGAAGGTGGCTGTGTTGACCATGAACGAGCCGCCGGCCAGCAGCACCGTGCCCTTGTGGTGGCGCAGGACGTCACGCAGCGGCGACTTGGCCCGGCCGCGTTCCTCGGCGGCGAGTTTCGCCTCCGCGCGGCGGTATTCGGGCGTCTCGTCGATCTTGACGTGCATGTACCAGGCCAGCCCGAGTACGAGGACGCCGACCAGGAACGGGATCCGCCACGCCCATACGAGGAAGTCGGACGGCGGCGCGACCTGCGCGGCGATCAGGAACACCGTGTTCGCCAGCACGACCCCGATCGGGACGCCGAGCTGGACGAGACTGCCGTAGAGACCGCGTTTCCCGGGCGGTGCGTACTCGGTGGCGAGCAGCATCGCGCCACCCCACTGGGCGCCGACGGCGACCCCCTGCACGAGCCGGAGCAGCACCAGCAGGATCGGCGCGGCGATGCCGATCGAGTCGTAGGTCGGCAGCAGGCCGATCAGCGTGGTCGCCGCGCCCATCAGCGCGATCGCCAGTACCAGCACCGGTTTCCGGCCGCGTTTGTCGCCGAGGCTGCCCGCGATGATCCCGCCGAGCGGCCTGGCGAGGAAGCCGACCGCGAACGTGGCGAACGAGGCGAGGACGCCGGCCGCGGCGTTGGTGGTGGGGAAGAAGGTCTTCCCGAACACCAGGGCGGCGGCGATCCCGAAGACGAAGTAGTCGTACCACTCGACCGATGAGGCGAGTGCCGCCGCGGTCGCGGCCCTCCTGCGCTGGGAGACGGTGATCGTCGGTTCGGCGGCGTTCGGTGCGGTGTCGGCCATCTGGATGCCCTTCGCTCGGCGCTGCTGCGGCGATGCAGTCCGGGCAAGTTAACAACCGCTTAGTATGTGGTCAACGTCTCAACGGGTAATTCTGGATACCGACCAGTTGGTATGTCACTCTGGTGGCGGTATCGCCCGGGAAGGTCGATCACTACTGGTCAGGAGAGTTTCGTGCCGAGCATGCGCAGCACCAGCTCGCTGTACTCCTGGCCCAGCTTCTTGGGGGTCTGGCGGGCCCGCTCGCTGTACCAGCGGGAGACATCGACGCCGAGCGAGAGCACGGCGCGGGCCGCGGTGTGCGGGTCGCCGACGGTGAACACGCCCGCTTGGGCGCCTTCGGTGATGACCTCGCGCACGACCTGCTCGATGCGGCGGCGCAGTTTCGCGACGATCTCGAACTCCTCGTCGGGCAGTGCCTGCAGTTCGTACTGCACCACGCGGGCCACGGTGTGTCGCCGGGCGTGCCAGGCCACGAAGTCCTCCACCAGCAGCCGGATCCGCTCGACCGGATCGGTCTCCCGCGCCACGACGCTCTCGACCAGGGACAGCGTCTGCTCGTGGCCGTACTTCGAAATCGCGAACAGCAGCGCGGCCTTGGACGGGAAGTGCACGTACAGCGCCGCGGGGCTCATCCCCGCCGCCGAGGCGATGTCCCTGGTGGTGGTCGCGTGATAGCCGCGCCGCGCGAAGGATTCGACCCCGGCCAGCATCAGCCGCCGTGCCGTCTCCGGCTGGACGTCGGGCCACAGTTCGGCCGACAGCGACATGGTCATCCGCAGATCCTCCCAGACGCTCGAACCGGAGTGTGGGCTTGACAGCGTCTCCGGACCTTCCCATTGTAAGTGAGCGCTCGCTTAGTGAATGCGCTCGCTAGTGAACACAGAGGAGATCGACAGAGTGAACCACTCCTTCAAGGATCGCGTCGCGATCGTCACCGGGGCCAGCCGGGGCATCGGTCTCGGAATCGCCAAGGACCTCGTCGAGCGCGGCGCGAAGGTGTGCATCACCGCGCGCAAGCCGGAGCCGCTCGCCGAGGCGGTGGCCGAATTGGGCGGCGAGGCGGTCGCCATCGCCGTGCCGGGCAAGGCCGACGACGACGAACACCAGGCCGAGGCCGTCGCCAAGACCATCGAGACCTTCGGACGGCTCGACATGCTGGTCAACAACACCGGCATCAACCCGGTGTTCGGGCCGACCCTGGACGTCGACCCCGGTGCCGCCGCGAAGATCTTCGCCGTCAACGTGCTCGCCCCGCTTTCGTGGACCCGCCGGGCGCGGGACGCGTGGATGGGGGAGCACGGCGGCGCGGTGGTGAACGTCGCTTCCATCGCCGGGCTCGGCGCGTCGCCCGGGATCGGGATGTACGGCGTCAGCAAGGCCGCGCTGATCCGGCTCACCAAGGAACTCGGTTTCGAGCTGGGCCCGAAGATCCGCGTGAACGCCGTCGCGCCGGCCGTGGTCAAGACCAAGTTCGCGACCGCGCTGTACGAAGGCCGAGAGGAAGAGGTCTCGGAGCCGTACCCGATGAAGCGCCTCGGTGTCCCGGCGGACATCGCGAGCGCCGTGTCGTTCCTGCTTTCCGAAGAGGCGGGCTGGATCACCGGGCAGACGATGGTCCTCGACGGCGGCGTGACACTGGCCGGTGGCCTGTGACGCCGTCCTTCACCGGCTCCGGTGTCGTCGTCACCGGCGGGGGCGGCGGGATCGGTGCCGTACTCGCCCGCCGGTTCGCCGCCGAGGGCGCGCGCGTGGTCGTCGGCGACCTGAACGGGGACGCCGCTGCCGAGGTCGCGAAGGAGATCGGCGGCACCGCCGTCGCCGGTGACGCCGCGAGCGAAGCGGGCGTCGCGTCGCTGATCGCCGCGGCCCGCGAAACCCTCGGCGAGATCGACGTCTTCTGTGCCAACGCCGGGATCGCGCCGATGGGCGGCGTCGACGCGCCCGAGGAGGACTGGGCGCGGATCTGGGACGTCAACGTCATGGCGCACGTGCGCGCGGCGCGGCTGCTCCTACCACCGTGGCTCGACCGCGGGCGCGGGCACTTCATTTCGACGGTGTCGGCGGCGGGATTGCTGACCAGCCTCGGATCGGCGTCGTACTCGGTGACCAAACACGGGGCGCTCGCGTTCTCCGAATGGCTGTCGGCGACGTACCGGCACCGCGGGCTCACCGTGCAGGCCATCTGCCCGCAGGGCGTGCGGACGGCGATGCTGGAGAACACCGGCCCCGCGGGCGAACTGCTGATGGGCGCGTCGGCGATCCAGCCGGAACAGGTCGCGGACGCGTTGTTCGAGGCCATCGCCGAGGACCGGTTCCTGGTGTTGCCGCATCCCGAGGTCGCGGACTACTACGCCGCGCGGGCCACGCAGACCGACCGCTGGCTCGGCGGGATGAACAAGCTGCAGCGCAAGGTGGAGCAGGTCACCGGGGAATGACCTCGTTCAGCTTCCCGGTGGCGACGTCGAAGACGAAACCCCGGACGGAGTCCTTTTCGGGGATGAACGGGCTGTTCCGGATACGGGAGATCGACTGACGGACGTCCTCGTCGACGTCGCCGAAGGCTTCGGCGGCCCACGCCGGTTTGACGCCGACCTCCTCCTGGATGGACTTCTTGAAGTCGTCGTCGGTGAAGGTCAGCATTCCGCAGTCGGTGTGGTGGATGAGGATGATCTCCCGTGTGCCGAGCAGCCGCTGGCTGATCGCGAGGGAACGGATCTCGTCCTCGGTGACGACGCCGCCCGCGTTGCGGATGACATGCGCTTCGCCCTCCTGGAGGCCGAGGGCGCCGTAGACGTTGAGGCGGGCGTCCATACAAGCGAGCACGGCGACGTGTTTGGCGGGTGGCAAGGGGAGTGGTCCGGAGAAGCGCGCGGCGTAGCCGGCGTTGTTGGCCAGGAGTTCGTCGGTGACCGACATGGTGACCCTTCCGGTTCGGCGTACCGCCAGTGCACCGCTGGGAGGTGCGTGAACGCAACCGTTCCCAGGAGCTGGGACCGGGCTCACCGGGCCCGATGTCCCGCAAGGCGGGACGTTGGCGTGACCACCCGCGAGACCGTCCGATCCGGTCGGGTCGCCCCGGACACGCGTCCGGGGTGGCCTAATCGCCTTGGTACGGCGGGAAATCCGGCGGGCGGCGTTCGTTCCAGCTGGCCAGGCCTTCGGGAAGTTCCGGGTGGCCGAAGGATTCGAGCATCAGGGCGGTGGCTTCCCGGGCGGAATCCTCCAGGGAGAGCCCGGCTTCGCGAAGGACTTGCCGCTTCATGAGCGCCATGGAGCGTGGCGCGCTGTACGTCGCGAGTTCGATGGCGTAGGCCATCGCCCGGGCCGAAAGCTCTTCCGGCGGCACGACTTCCTGCACCAAGCCGTACTCGTACGCCTGTTCGGCGGTGAAGGTCCGCCCGGAGAGCAGCAGGTCGAGCGCCCGCCCGCGGCCGACGAGTTCGGGCAGCAGTTTCGCCACACCGTATTCGGCGACGAGGCCCCGCCGCGCGAACGCGGTGGTGAACTTCGCGCCCGCCGCGGCGAACCGGACGTCGGCGGCGCAGGCGATCACGAAACCGAGCCCGGCGCAGCCGCCGTTGATCGCCGCGACCACCGGCACATCGGCATACGCGGCGGCGAGGACATCGCGGAAGCCTTCCCGTTCCGGCGTGCCCGTGCCGTCGGCGGAGATGTTCTCCAGCAGCCCCAGGTCCGCGCCGGGGCAGAAGGAGCGCCCGCCGCCGGTGACGACGACGGCACGGACCCCGGGATCGGCCGACGCCTCGCCCAGCAACCGGCCGTAGCGGATCTGCATCGGCTGGTCCAGCGCGTTGCCACGTTCGGGTTTGTCGAAGGTGATCGTGGCGACGGCGCCGTCCACGGCGTACCGGACCGTATCCGCAGTGTCCACTTCGGACGGTGGGAGCTGATCGGTCACGTCGACCTCCTTGCGTCATCGACATACTAAGCGGATGCTTACAGGATCGTCGAGACTTGTCAGGGAGGAAACCTGCATGAGCCGGTACGAAGCGAAGCCGTGGCTGGCCGCCTACGAAGATCGTATGAAGGCGGCGGAGACACCGAAAGCCACCACGGTCCCCGCGTCCTTCCGGCGGGCGGTGCAGCGCTCTCCGCAGGCCACGGCGATCGCCTACTTCGACGCCACGATGAGCTATCGCGAGGTCGACGAGCTTTCCGACGGTGTCGCGCGTCATCTGCTGGCCTCCGGTTTCGCCCCGGGCGACCGGCTCGCCCTGGTCCTGCAGAACATCCCGCAGTTCGTGCTGGCATTGCTCGGCGCGTGGAAGGCGGGCGGGATCGTCGTCCCGGTCAACCCGATGTACCGCGAGCGGGAACTCCGGCACGTCTTCGAGGACGCGGGGGTGCGCGCGGTCGTCTGCTCGCAGAGCGGCTGGAACCGCCGGATCGGCCCGCTCGTGCCCGGCAGCGGCGTGACCATCGCGCTGACCACCAGCGAACTGGACCTGCAGGGCCGCGACGATGCGCGGGTGTTCGGCGGGATCGTGCGGGAGCCGACCCCCGGCGCCGCCGATCTGCTGACGGTGGCGCGGGCGGCGGGAGATCCGCCCCCAGATCCCCGCCTCGGCCCCGACGACGTCGCGCTGATCAGCTACACGTCGGGCACCAGCGGGACGCCGAAGGGGGCGATGAACACCCACGGCAACCTCGGCGCGAACGCGGCCGTGCTGAGCACGTTCAGCGGTCTGGGCAAGGGCGCCACCCTGTTCGGCCTCGCCCCGCTGTTCCACATCACCGGCATGGTCTGCGAGATCGCCTCCGCGATCGACATCGGCGGCACGCTCGCGCTCGCGTACCGGTTCGAGCCCGGCGTGGTGCTCGACGCCTTCCTGGAGCACAAGCCCGTTTACACGGTGGGCCCGTCGACGGCGTACATGGCGCTGATGGCCCACCCCGGCGTCGGCCGCGAACATTTCGACTCCTTCGAGTTGCTGTACTCCGGTGGTGCCGCGCTGCCGCCCGCCGTCGTCGGCACGTTCCGCGAACGGTTCGGCCACTACATCCACAACGGCTACGGGCTCACCGAGACGACCGCGGGCTGCATCGTCGTCCCGAGCAGTCTCGAAGCGCCCATCGACGAAGCCTCGGGCACGATCTCGATCGGCCTGCCGGTGCCGGGGACGATCGTGCGCATCCTCGGAGAGAACGGCGAGGAACTGCCGTTCGGGACGGCGGGTGAGATCGCCGTCGAAGGTCCGATGGTGATCCCCGGCTACTGGAACCGGCCCGAGGCGACCGAAGCCGCGCTGCCCGGCGGCAGGCTCCTGACCGGCGACATCGGCTTCATGGAGCCGAGCGGCTGGGTCTACGTCGTCGACCGCAAGAAGGACATGATCAACGCCTCCGGGTTCAAGGTCTGGCCGCGTGAGGTCGAGGACGTCCTGTACACGCATCCGGCGGTGCGTGAAGCGGCCGTCGTCGGCGTTCCGGACGAGTACCGCGGCGAGACCGTGAAGGCCTACATCAGCCCGGCACCGGGCGCCACGCCCGATCCCCAGGATCTCGTCGCGTACTGCAAGGAACGCCTCGCCGCGTACAAATACCCGCGCGTGATCGAGGTGCTCGACGAACTGCCGAAGACGGTGAGCGGCAAGATCCTCCGCCGCGAACTCCGGGAGAGGGGCTGACCGGCATGGCACAGGTCGAAACCGTCCGAGGGCCCGTCGACACCGGCGAGCTGGGGCGGGTGCTCATGCACGAGCACCTGTTCGTTCTCAGTCCCGAATTCATGGCGAACCACCCCGAGCACGACGGGTTCCGCGAAGACGAACACGTCGCCGACGCGATCCGGCGGCTCGACGAACTCAAGGCCGCCGGGATCGACACCATCGTCGACCCCACCGTCATCGGGCTCGGCCGCTACATCCCGCGCGTTCAGCGGGTCGCGGCCGAAACCGACCTGCGGATCATCGTCGCGACCGGGCTCTACACCTACAACGACGTCCCGCACTACCTCCACCATCGCGGACCGGGGCTCATCTTCGACGACGGCGAGGACCCGCTGGTCGGCCTCTTCACCGGCGACATCGTCGACGGGATCGCCGGCACCGGGGTGAAGGCGGCCCTGCTGAAGTGCGCGACCGACGAGCCCGGGGTCACCCCCGGCGTCGAACGCGTCCTGCGCGCGGTCGCGAAGGCGCACCGGGAGACCGGCGCGCCGATCATGACCCACACCCACGCGCCCACCCGCCGCGGCCTCGAACAGCAGGCCGTGTTCGCTTCCGAAGGCGTCGACTTGAGCAGGGTCCTCATCGGCCACAGCGGCGACACCACCGACCTCGATTACCTCACCGAGATCGCCGACAAGGGGTCGCTGCTGGGCATGGACCGGTTCGGGCTCGACCCGCTGCTGTCGTTCGACGACCGGGTGGCCACGGTCGCGGCGATGTGCGAGCGCGGTTACGCCGAAAGAATGGTCCTCTCCCACGACGCCTCGTGTTTCATCGACTGGTTCGAGCAGGACAAGATGGCCGCCGTGGCGCCGAACTGGCATTTCCTCCACATCACCCGGGACGTGCTGCCCGCTTTGCGGGAGTCGGGGGTTTCCGAAAAGGACATAACGACGATGCTGGTGACGAATCCCCGCCGGTTCTTCGAGCACGGCGGCGCGTATTGACCCCTTTGTTCCGGTGCCCTTGATCGACTCCTCGACGATGTAGGAATCGGGACACTCGACGTTTCGATTCCTACATCGTCGAGACCAGGCGCGCCGAGCAGCCGACCTCGTACCAGACAGGTGATTCGAGCGGGGAAGATTTGGGACGTTCAACGTCCCAAATCTTCCCCACTCGACCGTGCCACGGAGAGCTTCCGGCTCCCCACGGCGGTTATGCGTGCGTGAGGGAACGGTGCGTGTGATCCGGTGGCCTTGGCCGGCCTCGAGTCCCCGTTCCCCGTGCGTCGACAAACCGGCCGGTATGCTGAGTGTCCGCACGAGAAGGAGCCGGTCATGACACGAGCGACCACCCGGAAGGCCGAGGCAGGCGGCGAAGACCAGGCCGCCGTCCCGCGCCGGCTGCTGTCGCACGCCACGAAGCTCTTCGCCAAGAAGGGTTTCGACCGCACCTCCGTGCAGGAGATCGTCGAGGCGGCCGGGGTCACCAAGGGCGCGATGTACCACTACTTCGGCTCCAAGGACGACCTTCTCTACGAGATCTACGCCCGGGTGCTGCGCTCGCAGACCGAGCAACTCGAAAAGGTGGCCTCGAGCGAGGCGCCGCTGCGGGAGCGGCTGCGTTCCGCCGCCTCCGACGTCATCGTCAGCACGATCGACAACCTCGACGACAACACGATCTTCATGCAGTCCATGCATCAGCTCAGCGTGGAGAAGCAGAAGGCCGTCCGCGCGGAACGCCGCAAGTACCACGAGCGGTTCCGCACGCTGATCGAGGAAGGCCAGGAGTCCGGCGAATTCCGCGGGGACAAACCGGCCGACGTGATCGTCGACTTCTTCTTCGGCTCGGTGCACCACCTCGGTTCGTGGTACCGGCGTGGCGGCGCGCTCTCGGCCCGCCAGATCGGCGACCACTTCGCCGATCTCCTGCTGGCCGCGCTGCGACCCGAGTAGAGCCGCTCGGCGGGGTCCGGCACTTTCGGACGGACCCCGCCGGGTGGCTCAGGCGGGCAGGTCGATCAGCGGCGCGAGAGCCGCGCGATGCCGCCCAGGAGTGCCCAAGGCGATCTCGTCGCTCTTCGCACGCTTCAGGTACAGATGCGCGGGGTGCTCCCAGGTCATGCCGATCCCGCCGTGCAGCTGGATCGCCTCTTCGGCCGCGTGGACGGCGATGGGGGAGTTGCGGGCCTGCGCCACCGCGACCGCGATCGCGATGTCGTCACCGGAGGCCAGGCAGTCGGCGGCGTATCGCGCGGTCGCCCTGGCGTTGACCAGATCCGTGTACAGGTTCGCCAGCCGGTGCTTCAGCGACTGGAAGGAGCCGACCTGACGGCCGAATTGGTAGCGCTCCTTGAGATAGCGCACCGTTTCGGTGAGCGCCCACTCGGCGATCCCGAGCTGTTCCGAGGCGAGCAGCCCCGCCGCGGTGACGAGTGCCGTGTCCAGCGCGGACGCCGCCGCCGAGGCGTCGGCTACGCGTTTCGCGGCCACGTTCTCCAAGGTCACGTCGGCGATGCGCCGGGTGAGGTCGAGGGAGATCGCCTCGGTGACCGTCACGCCGGCCGACGCCGCGTCGACCGTGTACAGGCCGGGACCATCCGGTCCCACCGCCGGGACGACGAGCAGTTCGGCCACCGAGGCGTCGACGACGCTGCGGACTTCGCCGCTGAGCGTGCCGTCGGCCGCCGCGGTGACCGCCGAGGGGAACTCGGCGCCGGGTGCGGTCGACAGCGGCACGGCCAGAGCGCCGATGAGTGTGCCCGCGGCCAGTTTCCCGAGCCGTTCGGACACTTCCGCCTGCGCCGTGTCGGTCGCCAGCAGGGCCGACGTCGCCAGGACGGCGCTGCCGAGATAGGGGACCGGGGCGACACTGCGCCCGAGTTCCTCCATCACGACGGCGACTTCCCGCGCCGAAGCGCCGTGCCCGCCCAGCGCCTCCGGGACGGCGAGACCCGCCGTGCCGAGGTCGGCGGCGAGCGTGCGCCACAGCTTCAGGTCGTACGGTTCCGCCGTCTCGGTCCTGGCGATCAGGGCCGCCGGTTCCGCGCGGTCCTTGAACAGGTCGCGGACGCTGGCGCGAAGGTCCTCTTCGACCTCGGAGTACAGCAGGTCGCTCATCGGGGCAGGTCCTTCCAGGCGACGTCCTTGTCGATCCGCGGCTCGGACGGCAGCCCCAGCACGCGTTCGGCGATGATGTTGCGCAGGACCTCCGAGGTGCCGCCCTCGATGGAGTTCCCCTTCGCGCGCAGATAGCGATAGCCGGCTTCGCGGCCGAGGAAGTTCACGCCGTCGGGACGGCGCATCGTCCAGTCGTCGTAGCGCAGACCGTCTTCGCCGAGCAGCTCGATCTCCAGCCCGGACGCGGCCTGGTTCAGCTCGGAGAACGCGACCTTGACCGCGGACCCCTCCGGCCCCGGCGCGCCCGCGGCGAGCTGCTGCCGCAGCCGCGAACTCACCAGGCGCAGGCTTTCGCCTTCCACCCACAGCTTCAGCAGCCTGTCGTGCAGTTCGGACGTGCGCAGCTCCGGGCGCTCCCGCCAGACTTCCGCGACGACGCCGACCATGCCGCCGTCACGCGGGAACTCGGTTCCCCCGATCGCGACCCGTTCGTTCATCAGCGTGGTCTGCGCGACCTTCCAGCCCTCGCCGACCGCGCCGAGGCGGTGCGCGTCGGGAATACGGACCTCGCTGAGGAAGACCTCGTTGAATTCGGCCTCCCCGGTGATCTGCCGCAGCGGCCGGATTTCGACGCCCGGCGCGGTCATGTCGCACAGGAAGTACGTCATACCACGGTGTTTCGGCACGTCGGGATCGGTGCGGGTGACCAGGATGGCCCACTGCGACTTGTGCGCGCCCGATGTCCAGACCTTCTGGCCGGTGACCACCCAGTCGTCGCCGTCGCGGACCGCGCGGGTGCCCAGCGCGGCCAGGTCGGAGCCGGCGCCGGGCTCACTGAACAGCTGGCACCACACCTCGCGTTCGGTCCACAGTGGACGGAGGAAGCGCTGGTGCTGTTCGGGCGTGCCGAAGGCGAGGATCGTCGGCGCGGCCATGCCGAGGCCGATCCCGATCCGCCGTTTGTCGTTGTCCGGCGCGCCCGCCGCGGCGAGCTCTTTGTCGACAACGGACTGCAGGGAGCGAGGCGCGTTCAGGCCGCCCAGGCCTTCGGGGAAGTGGATCCAGGCCAGCCCGGCGTCGAACCGCGCGTCGAGGAAGTCCTGGCGCGGCGTGCTTTCCGGCGGATACGTGGCCAGCAGCTCGGCCACGCGCCGCTTGAGATCGTCCACAGTGGTCACTTCGATGCCTCCCCGCGGTACTTCTTCAGCTCACGGTGCGCCAGCGAGCGCTTGTGCACCTCGTCCGGGCCGTCGGCCAGGCGCAGCGTCCGCACCTGCGCCCACATCTCGGCGACCGGGAAGTCCTGGCTGACCCCGCCCGCGCCGAACAGCTGCACGGCCTTGTCGAGGATCCACTCGACGGTGATCGGCGTGGAGATCTTGATCGCCTGGATCTCGGTGTGCGCGCCCTGGTTGCCGACGGTGTCCATCAGCCAGGCGGTCTTGAGCACCAGCAGCCGCTGCTGCTCGATCTTGACCCGTGCTTCGGCGATCCAGTCCTGCACCACGCCCTGTTCGGCGATCGGCTTGCCGAACGTCTCGCGCGAGAGCGCCCGGCGGCACATCAGTTCCAGCGCGCGTTCGGCCATGCCGATGGCGCGCATGCAGTGGTGGATCCGCCCCGGCCCGAGGCGTGCCTGCGCGATGGCGAACCCGTCGCCCTCGCCGGCGATGAGGTTCTCCGCCGGCACGCGGACGTCCTCGAAGAGCACTTCGGCGTGGCCGCCGTGGTCCCCGTCGGTGTAGCCGAACACGTGCATACCGCGTTTCACGGTCATGCCGGGGGTGTCGCGGGGGACCAGGATCATGCTCTGCTGCTTGTGCGCGGGCGCGTCCGGATCGGTCTTGCCCATCACGATGAAGATCTTGCAGTTCGGGTTCATCGCGCCGGAGATGTACCACTTGCGGCCGTTGATGACGTACTCGTCGCCGTCACGCCGGATGCTGGTGGCGATGTTGCGCGCGTCGGAAGAGGCGACGTCGGGTTCGGTCATCGCGAACGCGGACCGGATCTCACCGTCCAGCAACGGTTGCAGCCACTGCTTCTTCTGCTGGTCGGTGCCGAACATGGTGAGCACTTCCATGTTCCCGGTGTCCGGTGCCGCGCAGTTCACCGCGGTCGGCGCGAGCCGGAGGCTGCGGCCGGTGATCTCGGCCAGCGGCGCGTACTGCAGGTTCGTCAGGCCCGCGCCGTGGTCACCGGGGAGGAAGAAGTTCCACAGCCCGCGTTTGCGGGCCTCGGCCTTGAGTTCTTCGACGATCGGCGGCTGCGACCACTCGCTGTCGCGCTCGGCCAGCTGCCGCTCGAAGACGGCCTCGGCCGGGTAGATGTGCGAATCCATGAACTCGAGGAGCTTTCCCCGCAGCTCCTCGGTTTTCGCGTCGAAGGCGAAGTCCATCTCTATCCCTCTTCCTTGAGAGTCTCATTGCCGTGCGCGATCAACGGGACGACGCCCGAGCCGATGCCGTCGAATCCGGCGCCGACGGTCTGCCCCTTGCTGTAGCGGAGGTGGATGCCTTCCAGGATCACCGCGAGCTTGAAGAACGCGAAGCTCACGTACCAGTTGAGCCGGGAGACATCGCGGCCGGAGCGCTCGGCGTACCGCGCGATGACCTCGTCGTTGCGCGGGTAACCCGGCGCCGAACTGGCGTTGGACACGAACTGCAAGGAGACCTTGTCGCGTTCGGCGTAGGCCACCAGGAGCGCGAGGTCGGTCAGCGGGTCGCCGAGGGTGGACATCTCCCAGTCCAGCACCGCGGTGATCCGGTCGTCGGCGTTCACCAGCACGTTGTCCAGCCGGTAGTCGCCGTGGACGATCGACGGCTTCCCCGATTCCGGCACCGACGAGGCCAGCCGGTCGTGCAGTTCGTCGACGCCCGGCAGCTCGCGGCTGCGGTTGCCGTCGAGCTGCTTCTTCCAGCGCCGCAACTGGCGTTCGAGGAAGCCCTCGGGGCGGCCGAAATCGCCCAGTCCCACCGATTCCGGTTCGACGGCGTGCAGGGCGACCAGGGTGTCCACCAGCTCGTCCGCGATCGCCTTGGTGCGGGCGGGGCCCAGCGCGGCCAGCTCGGTGTCCGAGCGGAAGGGCGTGCCCTCCACGAACTCCATCACGTAGAACCGCGAGCCGATGACGTCGGTGTCTTCGCACAGCAGCACGGTTTCCGGCACCGGGACGGGCGTGCCGTGCAGGCCGGTGATCACCCGGTACTCGCGGCCCATGTCGTGCGCGGTCGGCAGGACGTGGCCCAGCGGCGGGCGGCGGACCACCCAGCGGGACCGGCCGTCACCCACGATGTAGGTGAGGTTCGACCGGCCCCCTTCCACGACCTGGCCGCTCAGGTCGCCCTGGACGAGCCCCGGCCGGTGCTCGTCCAGATGGGCCTTGAGCCTGGCCAGGTCGAGGCCCGGCAGGTCGGACTGGTTCATGGTGCCTCCAGCGTCTCGCTTTCCGGTAACAGTACCGACCAGTCGGTATGTCAGGTAGGGCTGGTCCGGCGAGGTGCCGGAGGTCACTCTCTCAGGCGATCAGCCGGACGACCATTTCCGCGACGCACGCCGGTTTGGGCTCGCCGTCGATCTCGATCGTCCACCGCACCACGGCCTGCTTGCCGCCGGCGACGTCGGTGACCTCGACCAGTTCGGCACCCGCCCGGATCTTCGCGCCGACCTTGACCGGCTGGGGGAACCGGACCTTGTTCAGGCCGTAGTTGATGCCCATCTTGAGCCCGTTGACCCGGTAGAGCTTGCCGACGAAGCCCGAAATGAGCGACAGCGTCAGGAAGCCATGGGCGATCGGGCCGCCGAACGGGCCTTCGGCGGCCTTCTCGACGTCGACGTGGATCCACTGGTGGTCGTCGGTGGCGTCGGCGAACAGGTTCACCCGGTCCTGGGTGAGCGTCAGCCAGTCGCTGTAGCCGAAGTGCTCGCCGACGGCGTTCTCGAACTCCTGCAGGGAGGCGAATTCGCGCATGGCTCAGTCCTTCGGTCCGCCGGCGACGTAGATGACCTGGCCGGAGATGAATCCGGCGCCATCACTCACCAGGAACGACGTGAGGTTGGCGATGTCTTCGGGGGTGCCGACGCGCTGCACCGGGATCTGCGAGGCGGCCGCCGCCTTGAAGTCCTCGAACGACATGCCGAGCCGCTCGGCGGTCGCCGCGGTCATGTCGGTGGCGATGAACCCGGGGGCGATGGCGTTCGCGGTGACGTTGAACTTGCCCAGCTCGATCGCGAGGGTCTTGGTGAAGCCCTGCATGCCGGCCTTGGCGGCGGAGTAGTTGACCTGGCCGCGGTTGCCGAGCGCCGAGGTGCTGGACAGGTTGACGATGCGGCCCCACTTCTCCTGCGTCTGGTACTTCTGCACCTCGCGGGTCATCAGGAACGAGCCCTTGAGGTGCACGCCCAGCACCGAGTCCCAGTCCTGTTCGGTCATCTTGAACAGCAGGTTGTCGCGGGTGATGCCGGCGTTGTTGATCAGCACGGTCGGCGCGCCGAGTTCCTCGGCCACCCGGGTCACCGCGGCTTCGACCTGCGCGGCGTCGTTGACGTCCAGCGCGACACCGACGGCCTTGCCGCCCTCGGCGACGATCGCTTCCGCCCCTTGCTTGACACCGGCCTCGTCGAGGTCCAGCAGGCCGACGGCGAATCCGTCGGAAGCGAGCCGCTTGGCCACGGCCGCCCCGATGCCGCGGCCGGCGCCGGTGACGATCGCTACACGGGAGGGGTGTTCGGTCACGGGTGTTCTCCTCGTCGTCGAGTGGAAGTGCCGTCGAGTCTGCCGTACTGAGCGGTCGGTTTGTAGAGATGTCAGGCCAGGAGTCTCGCTGTGATCGTAATCACGGGTGCCCGCACGGCCACTCCCGACGAGCTGATCGTCCCGATGTCTGGCGCTCCCACCTGCACTGTGGCCGTGCCGCCGTTCGGTTCCGCGCGGGTCGTCTCCTCGGTGACTCAGACGGCCATGAACGCTTACTGGCTGCGGTGAGTGCCCGGCTCGTGAGTGGCGTTTCGGGTTCTAACCCGAAACGCCACTCACGAGGCGCGGGTCAGCTCGCCCGTTTGCCCAGCACCTCGGTGATCAGTCGCGGCAGCTCGCCACCATGCCACGAACTGGGCGAGAAGCGTTCCTGCGCGATCCCTTCCCAAGGCTCGCCGTCGTCCAGCGAAATGCCTTCCTCACGGGGAACGAGCACGCCGATCTCCTGCGCCGCCACGCCTTCGCCGTCGAGGGTCTTCTTGGCGAGGCCGACGTCCTCCGGCCGCACGGCGACCACGAGTGTCCAGTCGCCCCAAGCCTGCGCGAGCTCGAACCGGCCGAGCCCCGACTGCGCGCAGACGTCGGCGAGCGGCTCGTCCAGCTGGATGGCCGTCGTGATCCGCGCGCCGAGGCCGTTGGCCCCGCAGAGGGTCCGCACGGTCGGGAAAAGACCGTCCGAAACGTCCATCGCGGCGCGAGCCAGCCCCGCCGTGGCGAGCGCGTTCCCGGCGGCCACCTGCGCCATCGGCTTACAGGCACGCTCGCGGATCTCGGCGACGACCGAATCGGAGAGCCGCGCCTGCTGTTCGACGAGCAACGCGTACGACCACAGGTAGCCGGGCGAACCGACCAGCAGCAGACGGTCGCCGGCCTCGGCGCCGAGCCGCCCGAGCCTGCCGTCTGGGACGCAGCGGCCGATCGCGGTGGCGGTGAGCTGCCGGACCGGGCCGTCCCGGAGGTCGCCGCCGACGACCTTGGTCCCGTGCTTCTTCGTGCAGTCGTCCACGCCGTCGAGAAGCCGCCGGAATTCACCCGCCGTGGTCGTCTTCGGCAGGGTGTAGTTGACGACCAGGCCGAGTGGCGTGGCCCCGGCCGCCGCCAGATCGGACAGGTTGATCGTCGCCAGCAGCCATCCGGCGTGATACGGATCCGTCTCACCCAGGATGGTGACCAGCGGCGTGGGACAGCTGTCGGTCGTGGCGACCAGATCACCGCGAAGCCCGTCTTCGGCGTCGAGGACGGCGCAGTCGTCACCGAACCCGCGGACACCGCCGTAACGCGGCCGCAGGATGTGCTCCAGGATCGCGTGCTCGCCGAGGTCGCCGAGCCGGACGTCGTCGCCGACCGGCGAGAGTTCAGTTACGGCCGACATGATCCGCCAATCGGGACGGGGCCACGTTGTGGTCGCTGGAATAGTTGTGCGGCAGCGTGCCATAGGGCTGCTCACTTCCGGTGGAGGCGAACAGCATCAGGTTGCAGATTCGCGCTCCCGGGTGCAGGAGCACCGGATGCCGCAGATGGTTCACGATCTCCAAGGTCAGCACGGCGCCTTTTTCGTTGCCGAAACCGGGGCTGACCTGTCCACAAAGGACGACGCTGATGCCGAGCCGCGCGTAGTCGCTCGTGCCGTCGACGAGCCCGGCGAGCCTCTCCGAAAGCCCGATCTTCTCCAGCGTCGGCGCGAGGACGACTTCGCCGGGCTCGACGCACAGCCGTCCTTCGGCGTCGAGTTCCTTCGGCAGGAGCTCCGGATAGGTGCTTCGGTCGGCGATGTCCACCGTCCCGGTCGACTCCAGCGCGAACGCCTCGTGCCCGAGCCGGAGGCTGATCGCGGCGGGGCGGACGAGGGCAGGCTCGAACGGGGTGATCGTGAGCTCCCCGCTGCGGTGCGCGCGCCTGATGGCCCGGTCGGTCAGGATGCCGCGGCGTGGCGCGGGCCAGCTCAGCGGCATGAGGCCACCGCATCCGCGACGGCGCCGACCAGGACCCGGAAATCGGTCTCGGTGAGTTCGCCGTTGGGCTGGTCGTCGGACTCGCCGGGTTCGCAGTAGACGACGGTGGTGCTGGTGCGATGCGGCCCCTGGATCACCACCGTCGCGGTCAATCCCGCCGCGATGGGCCGGACGGTGTGCACGACGGCGGTGTCGCACGAGTAGACGTCGCCGAGCCGGACGTGCGGGGTTTTCTCCACTTCGAGCCGGGCTTCGCCGTCCGCGAGCAACGCGGCCGGGTTCGCCGGGTCTGCGCCGTAGCGGTACCGGTCGTACGGCTTCCCGCCGTCGGCCGTTTCGTGGAACTCGACCATGTGCAGGCCTTCTCCCGCGACGATGGTCGAGGCGAATTCCCACCGGTGGCTGTGCGGATTGGACTCGCCGCGGGACGGTTCCGTGGATTCCGGCCAGACGTGGAGCCGGATCCGGAAATCGGGCGAGGTGTGGAGCACCATTTTGGCGAATCCGTTGGGATGCCAGTAGGAACGCTTCGCCGCGGCGCGGACGGCTTCTTCGTCACCGAGGATTTCTTCGAGCCACGCGAGGAAGACGCCGGGGGAGTCCTGGACCCGGTGCGCGACCGCGCGCAGCCAGGGGAGGTCGGCGTCACCGTCCGCCGGAACGGCGGCGAGGGTCGATGGCGGGGTGTCGATCATGGAGTTGTACCTGGAGTTCCTGGTGGGCTGAGCGGGGGCGCCGCGGCGGCGAAGGCGGCCGCGCGGAGCGCGGTGACTGCGTCCAAGGTCTGCCAAATGGGTAGATCTCCGCTCTCCCACGCCCACAGCCCCTGGTCGGCGTCGTAGCGCTCCCAAAGGGTTCCGAGCGCCCGGTTGAGCCGGGGGAGTGGCAGGAAGGGGGCGGTGGCGAGCGCTTGGACGACCCAGGCGGAGGTGAAGTGCCGGATGATGATCCGGGTCGTTCCTTCACCGTCGGGGCGAGGCCTCTCTAGATCCTCTGCCACGCCGTCGTCCGAATGCGACCGGTCGATGAGCCATTGTGTGGCTTCGTCGGCCGCCTCACGGACGTCGTTGCGATCTTCACGGCTGCGCAGGACGTCCCGCAGGGCGACGACCGACCGCGCGGTGTGCACGACCGACGCCTCCGGGGCGACGAGCCCGGCCTCGTTCTTCTCCGGCCACAGGAGTGAGCCGTCGAAGTCGAGCCGGGCCGCCAGGAGGGCGTCGATCAGCCGGTCGGTCAGCGGGGCGTCCGGCCGCAGCCGGACCGCCGTGTGCAGCACGGCGGACAACAGGTACGGACGGGTCCGGCTGTAGGGGTCGATCTCCTCCCCGATCAGGAGCGACCCTTCGAGTTGCTTCAGTCCGTCGTCGGCGGACATGGTGCTGGTGCGGAAAAGCGCGTCCACCACCGACGCGGTGGTCTCCGGTCGCCTGCCGCCCGCGCGGCCCCGCCAGCCGTGCGCCGACTGGAGCCGGTAGAGATCTTCGGCGAGCGTATGTAGGTCGATGTAGGGATCGCCTACCACCAGCATGGTGTTGATCCCGTAGGCGGTGCTGAGTGCCTTCGCCCCGGTGCTCTTCTGCAGGTTGTGCCGCCATCCCAGCGGTTTCCCGTGCTCGTCGCGGATCAGGCGCTCGGCGAGTTTGGCGCCGACGGTGTGGAACACCTGCAGCAGTGACCGCGAAGTGTCGACGACGCCGGCGTCGCTGATGACGGTCGGGGCGTGCTCCTGCGGCGAACGGGCCGTCTCGACCAGGGTGAACAGCGCGTTCGCGGCGCGGAAGTGGTCGTCGAGCTGGCGGGCGTTGTGTGTCGACGGCAGATATTTGCCGGTCTCCCACTGGGTCAGGTTCGCCCTGGTCACCCCGATGATCCGGGCCGTTTCCGCCTGGGTCTCGCCCGCGGCCTTGCGCAGCCGCCGCAGCTCACGGCCGACACCCGACGCGGTAACGGTTTCCGCATCGGGGCTTACCGGCCGCCGTCCGGCCGATGTAGGCTTCATGTAGGCACTAGACACAGGCTTACCTACCTCTAGTAGGCAAAGTAGGGCGGTGACTGAACGTGCACACAACGGGGAGAGTACAGCAAGCGAATCGGACCGCGCTGGCGCGTTGGTCAATGTCTTGTCACGAGAAGCAGGTGGCCGCGTCCGGGCCTGTTCTACCTGGTCCGAGGGTACGCGATCCACCCGGCCGTGAAGCAGGGGCCGAACAGGGCACGACCGGAGAGCGGATGCTGTCAGCCATCTGAATATGACGCTGTGCATCCGTTTCGGTTCGCGTCGCCTGAGGGTCACACGAATGCCGGAGTAGGCGTCGTGTGTGCCGACCCGAATCAGTGCTTCGCCGCATCGGGGGTGAACCTCATGTCCCACCACGAGAACCACACGGCAGCGCCCCGATCTTGGTTCGATCGACTTCTCGAACGCTTCCACGAATGGCTTTTCGCGTCCGGCGAGGACGCGAGAGCCGCCGCTCGTGGCTGGCAGGTGACCCGGGTGCCGGACAGCAGGCGCCGCGTCTACCGCGATCCCCGCTGGGACACCGTGCACGCGTGCGAACCGTGCGGAGGCACGGGGTGGTGGCCCTACGAGGACGCCGTTTGCCCGGACTGCGCCGGTGCCGGTGTCGTCCGCTCCATTCCCGCGGCGGCCGCGGTCGCCGAGAAAACCGCCGGACGGACAGGAGGAAGGTCATGAGCCGTTGGCAGGAACCCCAGGCGATCGCCGAGCTGGCCAGGGAGATCACGGTGGTCAGGAGGCCCAACCCGATCACCGCCCTCTACCACTGGCGCTACGAGATCGGCGTACTTCTCGTCCTCCCGTACGCGCTGTTCTCGCTTTTCCAGGCGGCCGGCCCGATCTGGGGCGCGGTCGTGCTGTTCGGCGTCGCGAATTGGCTGTTCTACTGGAAATCGGCGCGGCGATTCCTCCGCGACCGGCTGCGCTCGGTCGTCGTGCAGCACCGGCTGCGGACCGGATTCGCCCGCGCCCGGGTGTGCACCCTCGACGGCAAGCTGCCGGTGATCCTGTGGACCAAGCCGCGCGGCGACGAGATCGAGGTGACCGTGTTCTGCCCGGCGGGGGTGGGCTACGAGCGCATCGAGCAGCGGCGGGCGCTGCTGGCCGCGGCGTGCTTCGCCACCGACGTCCACGTGTACCGCCACCACAAGCGTGCCAACGTGGTGCATCTTTCGGTGTGCACCGCGAGGTTGCGCAAGGACGCCGACGACGACGTCGCCGAGCTCACGCCCGCGCCACGATATGCCGGGCAGACGGACGGTGCCGCCATTGCCCTTCCGGCGCCCTTCGAAGGAATTCCTCGCGCAGCACGGCGATGAACTCTTCACCGCGCGCGTCCGCCAGCGGCCGCATCGGCCCCGAACGGGTGTGCGCGGTGAAGAACGTGTCCGCGTCGGGGTGGACCATCGGGAACGACAAGGGCTCGTCCCGTTCGATCGTGGCGCCCGCCAGTGCGGGGACGAGCCGTTCTTCCCACGAGCGGTCGCCTGCCGGGACGTGCTCCCGGAGCACGTCGGACAGCACCGTGAAGGCCCCGCCCGCTTCGGTGCTGTGCGGCCAGTAGACGACCGAAAGCACTCCGCCAGGGCGTAACGCTTCGGCCCAGGACCGGAGTGCGGTGTCGGGTTCGGGCAGTTGCTGGAGGCCGAAGACCGAGACGATCGCGGCGGCCGAGCCCGCGTCGAGTTCCGAGGCGTCGCCCTCGACGACGCGGACGAGCGCGTTGCCCGAGGCGCGATTCCTGGCCCTCGCGGCCATCCCCGCGGACAGATCGATGCCGACGACCTCGCGGCCGGGCAGGTGCCCGGTGAGCAAGTCGAGCTCCGGGAAGGTGCCGCAACAAGGAACGAAGACGGGGCCGTCGGGCAGGTCCGAGGGGAGGGCCCGCACCGCTTCGGAGACCCAAGGCGCGAAGCGGGGGACGTAGTACGCCTCGTAACCTTCGGCGGCTTCGTCCCACGCGCGGGCGAGGCGTTCGGCGGTCAGGACGCGATCTCCAGGGCTTCGGCCTGCTCGGTCACCGGTGCGGTGACCACGCGCGCGGGGATGAGCAGTGACGCCAGCGCGATCAGCCCGGTCAGCGCCATCGCGCGTTCGACCAGCCCGAGCGGGATCGCCCGCCACCAGGGCTCGCCGCCGTTCATCGAGACCACGATCGCCCCGAGGATCACGCCGAACCAGGCCAGGGCCGCGACCGCGAGCACCCGGGTCACGGCGCGGCGCGCGGGGGAGGAGGGGAAGACGGCTTTCGCCGCGAACCACACGGCCAGCGGGAGGCAGACGAAGGCGACGACGCTCGCGATCCGGTGCACCGTGCCGCCGGTGCTCGGCCCGATCGCCCAGTTGTTCTTGGGGAACGCCACGATCACCACCAGGCTCACCGTCCAGAGCGCGCAGAAGACCGATGCCGCGGACAGGGCGGGAAGGTGTTTGCGGCGGATCAGCGCGCCGAAGCCGATCGCCGAGCCGAACGCGACCAGCAGCACCGCGACGTCGAAGATCCACTTGTTCTCGCTGAGCGCGTACTCGCTGATGGTGCGGCGGACCGGGCTGATGTCGCTGGTGGCGGGGAGGACCTGCAGCAACAGGATCAGCAGCGCTCCGCCGGCGACGGAGACCACGGCGGCCAGCAGGGCCAGCGGTGACCTGGCGGTGACCTGGGGCGTCGTCATGGTTGAAAGGTAACCGCCCATCCTGAAGGTTTTCTTAGCCCGACCTGTCGGAATCGACAGGAAAGTCCGATTGTACGGCGCGCGTGGCGGTGATCGTTCCGGCACGGACGGTGAGATCGTTGGGCCGAAAGAGGTGTAGGCGACTTGTGGCGGGTCCCTCCGGCGGGGTCGCGGGTCTAGGGTCTCGCTACCGGTGACCTCACCCGGTCACCGGACTGTCCAAGGAGGTCAGTCTGTGGGGTATTCACCAAACCGGCGAAGAGCGGGATGGACCGCGGCGACCCTGGTACTCGCCGGGGCCTTCGTGGCACTTCCGTCGGCCACGACGGCGGGGGCCGCGGACAACGTGGTGCGAGCCGACAAGGCCGTGCCGCGTTCCTGTTTCGCCGCGCTGCAGAAGCCGGGTACGTCCGGCACCGATCGGCGTGAGTTCACGTCCACAGTAGACGGTCTGCTGCAGGCGCGCCTGGCGCCGCGCGCTGGCACCGAGGGCGACTGGGACCTCGCGGTCTTCGACAAGACCACCGGCGCCGTGGTCGCCGCGTCCGCCGCGTTGCGCAGCCACGAGCTCGCCGAAGGCTTCGTGAAGAAGGACCAGAAACTGGTCGTGCAGACCTGCCGGTACGACGGCCGGACGCGCGACGCGGTACTGGGGGTCGACTTCCTCTCGCTCACGCCGCAGGGGACCCCGACCGGCGCCGCGCCCGCGCCGCAGCGCGCCGAACTGGTCCGGGTCGAGACACCCGGCAAGCAGGACAAGGACAAGCTCCTCCGGCTCGGGCTGGACGTCACGGAGAAGGCCGACGCCACCGGTGTGCAGGTCGTCCTCGCCAACGACGCCGACCGCAAGACGCTGGCGGACAACGGCTTCAAGGCGAAGGTGGTCGACGGCGACCTTTCGGCGCGGTCGATCCAGAACGCCAAGACCGACCGCGAGTACGCCGCGAAGACGCCGGGCTCCACCCTGCCGTCCGGGCGCACGAGCTACCGGCACCTCTACGACTACCAGTTCGAGGTCAAGGAACTGGCCCGCAAGAACCCCGGCCTGGTCACGGCGTTCACGCTGCCGCAGCCGACCTGGGAAGGCCGCGACGTCCTCGGCCTCGAGATCGCGACCGACGTCAAGAACATCGCCGACGGCAAACCCGTCAACTTCACCATGGGCGTGCACCACGCCCGTGAGTGGCCGGCGGGCGAGCACGCCATGGAATGGGCCCACGAACTGGTCAAGGGCTACACCGGCAACAACGCCGCGATCCGCGGCCTGGTCGGCCGGACGCGCAACATCATCGTGCCGATCGTCAACCCCGACGGCTTCGAAATCTCCCGTGAAGCCGAGCCCAGGGGCGACTTCTCGCGGTTCGACTACGAGATGAAGCGCAAGAACTGCAACGTCAACGACTCGCCCAAGGAGTTCGCGACGGGCGTCTGCAAGGCCAACCCCGGCGGCCGTGAACGCGGCACCGACCCGAACCGCAACTACGCGGGCTTCTGGGGCGGCGCCGGCGCGTCGACCGTGTGGCGCAGCGACACGTTCCGCGGCGCGGGCCCGTTCTCCGAGCCCGAGACGCAGAACGTCCGCTCGATCGTGTCGAACCGCCAGGTGACCAACCTGATCACGCTGCACACCTTCTCGAACCTGGTGCTGCGTGTCCCGGGTGTCGCCGCCGTCCGCCCGCCGCTCGACGAGCCGGCGTACAAGGCGCTCGGCGACAAGATGGCCTCGCGCAACGGATACACCAGCCAGCCGTCGTGGGCGCTCTACGATACGACCGGCTCGACCGAGGACTGGTCGTACTGGGCCACCGGCGGCTGGGGCTTCACCTTCGAGGTCGGCCCGAACGAGTTCCACCCGCCGTTCGCCGAGGGCGTCGTCGCCGAGTACACCGGTGTCGCCCCCGCCGCGGGCGCGGGCAAGGGCGGAAACCGGGCCGCGTTCATCGACATGCTGGCCAACACCGCCGACCCGGCGGCGCACTCGACGCTGATCGGCACGGCGCCGAAGGGCTACCAGCTGAAGCTGCACAAGACCTTCCAGACGCCGACCTCCCCGGTGGTGCAGCCGGACGGCTCGACGAAGCCGCCGATCTACGTGACCGACGAACTGAACTCGTCGCTGTCGTCGACCGGTGGCCGGTTCGCGTGGTCGATCAACCCGTCGACCCGCCCCTACGTCGCGGGCCGCTACGGCCGCGAGCCGCAGGGCCCGGCGCAGCCCGCGATCCAGGCCGTGAACCCGGCCGGGGTCCCGGCGATCAACCAGAACTACCCGACGGACCCGACCTCGGAGAGCTTCACCTTCCGCGTGGACGGGCTCCCCAAGGTCGACAACGGGAAGTTCAGTGTCGACGTCAAGTGGGCCAGCCAGGACACTGACTGGGACCTGTACGTCTTCGACGCCGCGGGCAACATGGTGTCGTCGTCGGCGAACGGTTCGACCACGGAAGAGCACGCGATCCTGTACGACCCGCCCGCCGGGGAATACCGGGCCGTGCTGGTCAACTACTCGCAGGCGAACCCGTCCACTGTGGACGATTGGACCGGCGGTGTGTCGTTCCAGTCGCCGATCCCGCCGACCTACGGTCCGAAGGAGGCGTACCAGCTGACCTGTACGTCGCCGAAGGGCAAGCTCGTCGGGCTGACGGACGTGTACATCGACCGCGGCCAGACGGTCGACGTCGGTGAGGTCTGCACCCGGTCGGCGCGGGCCAAGAAGGAGCGCTCGGTCCGGTAGTTTCCTCGCTTCACGTACGTTCGGTGCCGGCACCGGCGTGCTAGGAACGGTCCTTTCCTTGCGAAATTCGCAAGGAAAGGACCGTTCATTGCATGAGAGAGGATCCGGAGCCGCGTTCGCGACACCGCTCCGTTATGGGGTGTCGCGAAAGCCACTTCCGCAACCTTCAACGTTGCGAAAGTGGCTTTCGCAACGTCGCTCCGCCGGCCGCGCCCATCCGGCCGACATCCTGAGCCGCCTGGAACATCAGACGGTGCCGACCACCCGGTCCCGCACCACCCGCATGGTCGCGGCGTCCACAGTGGACGGCTCCGCAGCCAGCCAGCCGCCGATCTCGTGCAGGAACTGCTCCGGCGTCATCGGCGGCGCGGGCGAGGGATCGTCGAGATCCGTGGTGATCTCACCGGTCCGGCTCGGGTACACGACCATCGCCCCGCGCAGCGTGACGCCGGGCAGGACCCGCCGGAACTCGGCGAGGCTTTCGGTCAGCCTGCTCCCGCCACCGCGGAAGGCCCGGCCGTTGCGCAGCAGGCGGTCGTCGTCATCGGTCTCGTAGTGACCCGGCAGCCACAGCTTCGATTCGATGAGCACGAGCCGCTTCCCGCACAGCACCGCGTGGTCGACGTCGGCGAACACCGAGTCCGGCCACGAAAGCCCGTGGAAGATCCGCGCGCCGGGCAGCCGGGTCAGGTAGCGCTCGAGCATGTCGGCGGTGAGGCGCTCGGCGAGTTCGTCGGTCTCGACGCCGGGGGTGCCGAACACGCGTTTCCCGCCGAATTCGGCGGCGAACCGGTTCTTGGCGCGGGAAGCGGCCAGATAGCCGCGCGCGAGCCGTTGCACCAGCAGGGCGGTTCCGGCGGTCAGGAGCAGCCAGACGATCAGCGTGGGGGCCGAGAACCCGACGCCGGTCAGCACCGGTAGCAGGACCAGCACCATCCCGCCGACCGCCGCCACCACGGGGGTGTGCCCGGGGCCCCGACGGCGGCCGTGGCGCACGCGCTCGTCCTGCGCGGCGAACTCCCACCATTCGAGGTCGTCCGGATCGATGACGACCGGCTCTGGCTCGTAGCCCGGTTCTTCGCCGAAGCGGCGCCGCGGCCGCGGCCGGATCGGGGCGCGCACCGAGCGCCCGCCCGCGTCGTAGCCCGCGCGCCGCATCGGATCGCTGAGCGTGTCGTAGGCCTCGCGGACCAGCTGGAACGTGAGGGCGGACCCGCCGGTGTCCGGGTGATGCGACTTCGCCAGCCGCCGGTACGCGGTCTTGATCTCGTTGACCGAGGCGGCCTTGCCCACGCCGAGCACCTCGTAATAGTCGACGTCGGGCACGGGCGGTTCACCTCCAAAGGGCCGGGCCGCAACACTATTCGGCCACCGCCGCCGGGTCGCAACCACCTCCGCGGCGCGTCGGGGTGACGTCGCAGGCATACTGTTTCGCTTGTGGCGGAACGAGGTCCGCCTCCGGCGCGTCCTGGATATCGTGGAGATCGACAGCACACGAGGAAGGATCGCGGTGGGAGAACCGGTCACGGGCACGGCAGCGGGAGTGCCGTTCACCGTCTTGCCGCCATCTGCCGAGGTCAGCGGACCCGCGCCGGTGGTCGTCGCCTGGCACATGATCGACGCGCCCCGCTCCGACGCGGCGTTCGCGGCCGCCTTGCCGCTGGCGGGGGTGCCGGCGTGGCGGGTATATCTCGGAATGCCGTTGTGCGGCGCGAGAATGGTCGACGGCAGCATGGACGCGGTGGTGGAGCGGGCCGTCCGGGACTCGGTGCTCGCCTATGCCGACCCGTTCGTCCGCCAGGCGGCGCTGGAATTCCCCGCCGCACTGGCTGAGCTGCGGGAACGCTTCGGGTTCGACACCGCGCGGATGGCCGTCGTCGGCGGTTCCCTCGGCGGGGCGGTGGCGCTCACGATCCTTGCCACGCGGGAGATCCCGGTGCGGGCCGCCGCGCTGGTCAACCCCGCCGTCCGGGCGCGGTCGCTGGTCGGCGTGGTGGAAACCATGCTGGAGAAGCCCTATTCGTGGACGGACGAAGCGAACCAAGCGGCGGATCAGCTCGACTTCGTCGCACGATCGGGTGAAATCTCGGCCAGGGATACGCAGGTTCCGCTGCTGGTCGTCAGCGGAGAAGAGGATTTCCCGACGTTCCGCGCGGACGCCGACGAACTCGTCGACGCGGTGCGTGCCCGGTACTCCGTGGCCGACGACGTCCGCCTGGTCAAGGTGCCCGGTCTCGCCCATCCGCTGGCCGAAGATCCGGGCATCGAGCCCGCGCCGCAGCTGCCGATCGCGAAACTGGTGGACGACACGGTCGCCGAGTGGCTGGTGCGCCACCTGGGCTGACGCACGTCAGCAGCCGGGGGGCGGTCCCGAGCGGGGCGGGCCGAATTCGAGGCGGAGCTTGTCGGTTTTCGGGATCACGAACGCGACGCCGGTCGAGGCCCGCCAGTTCGCCGGGAGGAAGACGTACTGGCCGCTGGACTGCAGCAGCAGCTTCAGCCCGGTGTACCGGTATTTGTAGGCCGATCCCGGATCGGCGCACTTCACCTGCTGGACCCCGCTCGCGGTGAGGTTGAGGCTTTCCGCGCTGTACAGGGTCGCGGCCGGTCTGGTCGCGATCACCACGGAGGCCTCGTAGGCACGGCTCGTGCCGACGGCCGCCGAATATTCGCCGACCGCCCAGAAGAGGCCGATGCTCACCAGGGCGTAGCCGGTCACCAGTTCGGCGACGCTCGACCGGGTGCTCCCCGTTCTGCGCGAGGTCCAGTGACGCCAGGAGAAGAGCACCATCAAGACCCCGATCGCGAAGCCGGCCCCCGGCGCGCCGGGCCGTTCGCGGAAAGGTTCCGGGTCGAGGGCGATCGCGGTCGTGAGGGCGAGCAGCGCGAGGCCGAGAACGCCCGCGACGGGGGAGCAGATCCGCAGCAGCCGGGCCCACGGGCCCTCGCCGAGGCGGATCTTCAGGAACCGCGTCAGGACGAGGAAGAGCAACGCGGCGCCGGCGACGGCGGTCAAGGGCGGGAGCACCCCGTCGACGCCCCGCCCGAAGATCTCGTCCGGGGTCTGCCCGAGCAGGGTGTAGTGCACGCGGAAGTAGATGAAGTACGTCTGCGTGTAGACGAGCCCGAAGTAGTAGAGCAACGCGGTGAGCAGGGTCGTGTTGGCCAGCACGGCTCCGGCCAGCCTGAGCGCGTGCGACGGGCCCGCTTCGGGTTCGGGCTCCGGTGGAGTGGGGGCGCGCAGACCCCGGCGTAGTGGCCGCCGGGTGCTCATCCGCCCGTGGTTTCGCTCGGCGGCGTGCTTTCCGACTTCGGCGGCGCCGAGCTTTCCTCCGTGGTTTCGGTTTCGCAGGTCCTGGCGTGGATCTTGATCGTCTTGCCGGGATACACCGGATTCGGCCCGATGCTGCGGATGCAGGCACCCTCGCCCACGACCTCGACCGTTACCCCGCACCGCCGGGTGCTCTTGCAGAGACGCTCGAGGTTCTGCTCGATCGCGCCTTTGGCGGTCTCGGGGTCGGTGCCGAGCAGGTCGCTGTTGTATCTGATCGGGCTGCCGGGCACGCGTCCGGGCGGAGGGGAGTCCTTCGTCGGGGTCGTGTCGGAAGACGCCGTCGGGGCCGTCTCTGTGGTGATCCCGCTGTCGGTCGTCAGATCGCCCGGTGCCGTGTCGCGGGGCGTGGACGTCCCGCCGCAGGCCGTCGCGAACCCGAGAGCGGCGATCGCCATCGCCGCGCTGAACAGCCGTTTCATGGACCTCACCGTCCTTGGGGAAGACGCCCTTCTGGGTAAGGACGCGGAACGAGCGGCCCCTGATACGTCCCGGCTTGGTCCGTTCGGGCGTATTCCCCGGGATTCCGCCCCTTCGGGCAATTCCGGGTGGACCGGTGCGCGACAACTTCGCCGCGTGGCCTTCCGACACGCCCGAAATTATGTTAAGAAACTTTACTAACTAACAGGGAGGCGCGTTTTGAGTTCATCCCCGCGGCCGGGGCTCGAGCGGAAGATCGGGCCGCTCCAGGCGACCGCCATCAACATGACCCAGATGTGCGGGATCGGCCCGTTCGTAACCATCCCCGCGATGGTGGTGACCCTCGGCGGCCCGCAGGCCATGTTCGGCTGGCTCATCGGCGCGGTCATCGCGCTGGCCGACGGCCTCATCTGGGCCGAACTCGGCGCCGCCCTCCCCGGCGCCGGGGGAACCTACGTCTACCTGCGCGAGGCGTTCGGTGCCCGCACCGGCAGGCTCATGCCGTTCCTCTTCGCCTGGAGTGCGGTGCTGTTCATCCCGCTGATCATGTCCACCGGCATCATCGGCCTGGTCCAGTACCTCGGCTACCTGGTGCCCGGGGTCGCCGACGACGGTGGGACGACGACGCTCGGCAAGGTGATCGGTCTCGGCATCATCGCCCTGATCGTGCTGGCGTTGTTCCGCAAGATCGGCGAGATCGGGAAGCTGACCACCGTCCTGTTCGGGATCATGCTGTTCGCCGCGCTCTCGGTGATCGTCGCGGCCTTCACGCATTTCGACGGCGCGCAAGCGTTCGCCTTCACGCCGGGCGCGTTCTCGCTCGACGGCGGCGCGTTCTGGGCCGGGCTCGGCGCGGGCCTGATCATCGCCATCTACGACTACCTCGGCTACAACACCAGCGCCTACCTCGGCGGCGAGGTGCGTGATCCGGGCCGGACGCTGCCGCGCTCGATCATCCTGTCGATCCTCGGCATCATGAGCCTGTACTTCCTGTTACAGCTCGGTGTCCTCGGCTCGATCCCGCTGGAAGAGCTGAAGAACGCCACATCGGTCGCCTCCACCGTGCTCGAACAGGCGTGGGGCACGGGCGCGGCCAAGGTCATCACCGTGTTCATCGTGATCGCCGCGATCGGTTCGGTGTTCGCGGGCCTGCTCGGCGGATCGCGGGTCCCGTTCGAGGCCGCACGCGACAAGGTGTTCCTGCCGGTTTTCGCCAGACTGCACCCGAAACTGAACCTGCCGACCGCCGGTGTGCTGACGATGGGCGCCATCGCCGCGATCGGCTCGCTGTTCACCCTGACCGCGGTGATCAACGCGGCGGTGACGGTGCTGGTGCTCATCCAGTCGCTCGCGCAGGTCGCGGCGATCGTCGTGCTGCGGCGGCGACGGCCGGAGCTGGAGCGGCCCTACCGCCAATGGCTCTACCCGATCCCGACGATCATCGCGCTGCTCGGCTGGGTCTACATCTACTTCTCCGCGACCTGGCTCTCGATCGGGCTTTCGGTGGGCTGGATCGTGCTGGGCGTGGCCGCGTTCCTCGCCTACGCGAAGGCGGAACGCGTGTGGCCGTTCGGGCCCAAGGGGATTCAGGAATCGTTCGCGGGGGCGACAGAGGGGAACGGGAAGTGACGGGGGAAGAACTGATCCTGGGGATCGACTTCGGCGGGACGAAGGTCGCCATCGGGCTGGCGGACAGAGCCGGGAGCCTGCTGGTCACCCGCAGGCTCGACACCGACGCGCAAGCGGGCGCGGAGCAGGTGGTGAGCCGGGCGCTCGCCGCGGCGCGGAAACTGCTCGCCGACGAAGGCGCCGCCGACCGGCTCGTCGCGATCGGCGTCGTCAGCCCGGGCATCGTGCTGGAAGACCGGATCCTGCTCGCGCCGAACGTGCCGGGCTGGGAGGAACTGCGGCTGCGCGAACTCGTCGCGGCCGAGTTCGACGGCGTTCCGATCGAAGTGGGCACCGACGCCAAGGCGGCGGCGCTCGCGGAATGGCGATGGGGGGCGCTGGCGGACACCGATCCGGCGGTGTTCCTCTCGCTGGGGACCGGGATCGCCGCGGCGGTCCTGGTCGGCGGCCGGCTGCTGACCGGCGCCAACGGCGCTGCGGGAGAGATCGGGTACAACCTCCTCTCGCCGCAGGACACCGACGGGTTCGCCAGCGGAGCGGCGCCGCTGGAGGAAGCCGTCGGTGGGCGTGGGCTGGGCGGCCGGGCGAGTGTGCTGCTCGGCCGCCCGGTAACCGCGGGCGAGCTGTTCGGCCTGGCCAGGGAGAACGCGCAGGCGAAGGAACTCGTCGGCGCGGCGCTCGACGAACTGTCGATGCACGTCGCGAACCTCGCCATCGCGCTCGATCCGCAGCGCATCGCCGTCGGCGGGGGACTGGTGCGCTCGGCCGACATCCTGCTGCCCGCGCTGCGCGAGCGGCTGGCGGGGGCCGTGCCGTTCCCGCCGGAACTGGTGTCGGCGAAATTCGACCAGGACGCGTCCCTGCTGGGCGCGATCGCGATCGCGCTGGACGCGTAGCGAGATCACCGACCGAAGCCGCCGGACCCCCGCTAGATCCGATCTAGCGAAGGTCCGGCGGCTTTCTCGCGCCTGAGGGGTGAGGCGAGAGGAGGTCGGTCATGGACGTCAGTCCGCTGCGGGTCGCGGTGATCGTCGGCAGTACCCGCGAAGGGCGGGTGGGGGACTCCGTCGGCAAATGGTTCACCGGCCGGGCGGAACACCGGGAAGACCTCGTCACCGACGTGCTCGACCTGGTCGACTTCGACCTGCCCGCCGGGCTGCCGGAGCATCCGACGCCCGACATGAAGCGGTTCGCGCGGCTGGTCGACGAGGCGGAGGCGTTCGTCGTCGTCACCCCCGAGTACAACCGAAGTTTCCCGGCGTCGCTCAAACAGGCGATCGACTGCGCCTACGACGAGTGGCGCGCGAAACCGGTCGGCTTCGTCTCCTACGGCTATCGCTCCCAGGGGCTCTACGCCGTGGAGCAACTGCGCACGATCTTCACCGAGCTGCACACGGTGACCATGCGCGACACCGTGGCCTTCAACCTCCTCGACGGCACCCTCGACTCCGACGGGCAGGTGCAGGCCGTGACCACCTTGCTCGACGCACTCGCCTGGTGGGGCCTCGCCCTGCGCGACGCGCGCGCCGCCCGTCCCTACGTCTGCTGAAAGCTTCTGAAAGGAAACGGAAAATGAGTGAACTGGCCATCGAAGCCTCGGGGCTGGTCAAGGTGTTCGGCGAGAACCGGGCGGTCGACGGGATCGACCTGAAGGTCCCCGCCGGCACCGTGTACGGCGTCCTCGGGCCGAACGGCGCCGGCAAGACCACCGCGGTGAAGATGCTCGCGACCCTGCTCCGCCCCGACGGCGGTGAAGCGCGCATCTTCGGCAAAGACGTCGTCCGCGACGCCGACGCGGTCCGGTCCATGGTGAGCCTGACCGGGCAGTACGCCTCGGTCGACGAAGACCTGACCGGCACCGAGAACCTGGTGCTGATCGGCAGGCTGACCGGGCACCGCAAACCGGCCGCCCGCGCACGGGCGGCGGAGCTGCTGGCGGCGTTCGGCCTCACCGAGGCCGCGGGACGGCAGGTGAAGAACTACTCCGGCGGGATGCGGCGGCGGATCGACATCGCCGCGAGCATCCTCAACACCCCGGACGTCCTCTTCCTCGACGAACCGACGACCGGTCTCGATCCCCGCAGCCGCAACCAGGTCTGGGACATCGTGCGCGCGATCGTGAAGCACGGCACCACCGTCCTGCTGACCACGCAGTACCTCGACGAGGCCGACCAGCTGGCTTCGCGGATCGCGGTCATCGACCGCGGCAAGGTGATCGCCGAAGGCACCAAGGGCCAGCTGAAGGCGTCGGTCGGGGCGGGTGCCGTCCACGTCCGCCTGCGCGACGCCGACCAGCGGCCCGCGGCCGAGGCGCTGCTCGTCAGCCACCTGGAGGCGCAGGTGCTCCTGGAGCCGGACCCGGTCGCGCTCACCGCGCGGCTCACCGGCGAAAGCACCGAACAGGGTGCCGCCGAGCACGCCGCGCGCGCACTGGCCGAACTCGCCCGCGCCGGCATCGTCGTCGACACCTTCTCCCTCGGCCAGCCGAGCCTCGACGAGGTCTTCCTGGCCCTCACCGACCGCACCAGCGTTTCCGAGGAGAGTGCAGCTTGAGCACGGAGTTCAAGCCGCTATTCGAATCTTCGGTGACCGAAGAGCGCGCGCCGGCCATGCCCCGCTATCGGGGCGGCAGGGCGCCTGGCCACTCGGACAGAACACTCATTTCATCCGTGCGCCCTGGCGACCCGATCGCGGACGCGCGCAAGACAAAGGAGGGGACAGCTTGAGCACCACGGCAGTCAAAGACAACGAACCCGTTCTCGCGGCACCGAAGGCGGAGGACCTCGCCGCCGTCCTGCTCTCGAAGAACCGCCCGCAGCGCCCCAGCGCGCTGTCGACATCGGTCACCTTCGGGTGGCGCGCGATGCTGAAGATCAAGCACGTGCCCGAGCAGCTGTTCGACGTCACGGCGTTCCCGATCATGATGACGCTGATGTTCACCTACCTGTTCGGCGGCGCGCTGTCCGATTCGCCGACGCAGTACCTGCAGTATCTGCTGCCGGGCATCATGGCGAGCAGCATCCTGATGATCACCATGTACACCGGGATCTCGGTCAACACCGACATCGAAAAGGGTGTCTTCGACCGGTTCCGCACGCTGCCGATCTGGCGGCCGTCGGCGATGGTCGGCTACCTGCTCGGCGACATGCTGCGCTACCTCATCGCCTCGCTGGTGATCCTCGGCGTCGGGCTGATCATGGGCTTCCGCCCCGCCGGGGGAGTCGGGGGCGTGGCCGCGGCGATCCTCCTGCTGCTGGCGTTCTCGTTCGCGTTCTCGTGGATCTGGACGATGTTCGGGCTGCTGCTGCGCAGCGAGAAGTCGGTGATGGGCGTCAGCATGATGGTGCTGTTCCCGCTGACCTTCCTCAGCAACATCTACGTCAATCCGGAGACGATGCCGGGCTGGTTGCAGGCCTTCGTCGACGTGAACCCGGTGACTCACGTGGTCGCGGCGGTCCGCTCGATGATGGACGGCAACTGGAACGGCGGCGAGATCAGCTGGGTGCTGATCGCCGGCGCGGTCATCCTCGCGATCTTCGGCACCTTGACGATGCGGCTCTACAACCGCAAGTGAAACCGGGGGTAGGTCCCCTGGCGGCTCACAGCCGCCAGGGGACTTTTTCCTCGGGTGCGTAACGGCACGACGAACCGGTGGTGACCGACGCGCGCAGATGCGCGGCCAGCGCCGGATGCTGCTCGTCGAGTTTGCGCAGCGTGTCCCGGATGCGGGCGGTCACCGTCTTGCGGGCGCGTTCGGCCTCGTCGCCGAGCCGCCGGGTGCGGCCGCCGAGCCCTGCCGCGGACCTCAGTTCGGCGAGCAGGGCGTCCCGTTCCCGGTCCAGCGCCGCGGCGCGCGCGTCCTGGCCCAGCCCGGTCGCGGTGTCGATCAGTTCGTCGAGTTCGTCCAGCCGCGCGCGGTACCGGGCCTTCGCCTCGTCGTCGAGAACGGCGTCCCCGCCGAGACTCTTCGCGGCGACGACCACCTCGCCTCCCTCCGGATCGAGCAAGCGGACGGCCGTCACCTCCGAACCCGGCCTGCCGAGCAGGAAATGCAGATCCCGCAGGCCTTTCGAGTCGGGAAGGTGGGCCGTGACGCCGTCGAAGTGCAAGGTCCACACGGCTTCGTCGCGGCGGAACTCGGCCATCGGCGCCGCCGGGGTCCGCGCGCCCTCGCGTGCCCGCGTCACCCTGGCCACGACCTGTCGCATACCGAGCGCGGTGGCTTCTCTGTCCACTTCGGACAGCAGGGTCGCCGCGGCCGTCGCGTCACCGTCGAGGTTGCGGCCGAGGAGGGCGATCCCCAGCCAGGACTTGGCTTCGGTCGCCCAGACCGTCGCCCGGAGGCGATCCGCGGAGAGCACGGCACCGTGCAGCCGGTCCACCGCCTCGTTCCACCGTTCCTGCGCGAGATCGAGCCTGCCGAGCCAGAGGTCGACCGGGCCGGAGATCTCGCAGCCGTAGAGGGAAACCAGCCACTCCCCGCTGTACGGCGCGAGGAGCGCGCGGGCCGCTTCACAGCGTTCGGGATCGCGTGAGACCGCCGCCGTATGCGCCTGACAGCGCAACCACAACGCTTCCAGGTCACGCGGATACGGCTTCACGTCGGCGGCGAGATCGGTGAGCCGGACGGCTTCCCCGACGTCCTCGCGCTGGGCCGCGGTGATCGCCTCCAGCATCCGGCCGTAGGCGTACCCGCCGCGGGAGATTTCGCGGTGCAACCCGGCGAGCTCGTCGAACCGTCCCTCCAGGCACCACCGGGCCCACTGCTGTAACTGGTTCAGGTCACCGAAATGGGGATGCTCGTCTCCTGCGTGGCACGACACCACCTGCTGGATCAACGCCTCGGCTTCGGAGAACCGGCCCTGGAGCGTGGCGATGATGCTCTGGTCGATCCGGGACGCCAGCTGCGAACTCGGCGCCCTCCCGGTGGCCGCCAGAGCGAGGAACTCCTGGTATTGCTCGAAATACCGGGGATCGCCCTGTTCGAGCAGCGCCACCCACTTGAACGACGCCGCGTAGTGCTCCAATTCCGGGTTCGAGGTGCGGCGGCCGACGAGGACCAGTTCGTCGGTGAGCCGCTCGCGTTCCGCGGCGCTGCCGGGCCCCCAGATCGCGTCGTGCCGGGCCCACAAACCGAACAACAGGGCGGAATCGTCCTGATCGTCGCGGGCGGTGATCATGATGTGCGCGGTCAGTTCCTGCGTCATCTCTTCGACGGTGACGTCCCGGCCGGGCTCGCGGCCGCACAGCCGTCCGTGCGCTTCGGTGAGCACCTTGACCGTCTCGTCGACCCGCAGGCCTTTGTGGTCGGCGCGGATCAGGGTCAACGCGAGCCGGGCGAGGAGATCGTCGTCGTCGAGTTCACGGATGAGCGCCGCGACGTCGTCGAGGACCTGCCTGCCCTCCTCCGTTTCCTGGTGGCGGGTCAGGTGCGCGCCCAGTTCGAGCGCGATGACCGCCTGCCGCCGCCGGTCTTCGACGATCTCCATCGCCCGCCGGTAGTGCGCGGTCGTCTCCTCGATCGCCATCCGGCCGGTGGCGTCGATCGCGGCGGCGAGCAGCAGGTCGACGGCCTCGTCCGGATCGAGTTCCCGGCCCGCGAGCAGCGCGTGCCGGGCCATGTCCGCGGGGAAGAGCCGGTCCGGCGACGACGGCGTCTCGCGGGCGGCCGCGACGACCGCGGCGTGGTGCTTGCGGCGCTCCGGTTCGGACAGGCTCGCGTACAGCGTCTCGCGGACGAGGTCGTGGGCGAAGGCGAACCGGCCCTGCCCGTGCACCACGACCAGCCGCGCCGCGACGGCCTGGTCGAGCAGCCGGTCCACCTGCGGCACGGGCGCCGACGCCACCCCCGCGAGCAGACGGCGGTGGAACTCCCTGCCGAGTACGGACGCGGTGGTCAGCAGGTCGAGGACCGGCTGGGGGAGCAGGGAAAGCCGCCTCTGCAGGGCGTCGGCCACGCCGGGCGCGATGGTCTCGGCGGAACCGCCGCTGTGCCACAGCCGCGCCGTCTGCTCGACGAAGAACGGATTCCCGCCGGTGCGGCGATGGACCTCGGCGACCAGCGCGTCGTCGGGCTCCGCACCCGCCGTCCTGGCCATGAGCGTGCCGACCTCGTCCGGTTCGAGGCCGGTGAGAGTGACCGAAGTGGCCTTCGCGAGCAACGGCAGCATGAGCGAGCGAAGCGGATGATCGGTCGCTTCGACCTCGACATCCCGGTACGTGCCGATCAGCAGCAGCCGTTCGAACCAGGTGTGCTGGGCGGCGAACTCCAGCAGCCGCAGCGACGCGGCATCGGCCCAGTGCAGATCGTCGAGCACCACGACGACCGGCTGGTCCTGGGAAGCGGCCACCAGCACGCTCGTCACCGCGTCGTACAAGCGGAACCCGTCCGCCGCGCCGTCGCCGCGCGCCTCGCCGAGCAGGACGTCCAGCGCGCTGTCGGCCATCGCGGCCCAGCAGCGCTCGCCGACCGCGCGCCGCAGCCCGCGGACCACCTGCGTCCACGGCCAGTAGCCCGGAGCGCTCGCGGAGTCCCAGCAGGACCCGTTGAGCACGAGGGCGCCGAGCCGTTTCGCTTCTTCGGCGGCGCCCGTGACGAGCGTGGTCTTGCCGATTCCGGCTTCCCCGGTGACCAGCACCAGCCCGCCGTGGCTTTCGGCGGCGCGGGCGATCTCCGCGCGGAGCACCCCCGCGGGATGGTCACGTCCGATGAGCGCGGCTGACATGTCCGAATCCTCCCAGTAGGGTCCGACAATCTCACGACGCGCGCCCGCTGTCAGGCGTTACCCGTGGTCCGCGGTGACCGAGGGTGACCGACGTCTCCCGGTCTCCGGGAACCTTCGGCGGGGAAAAAAGCGACTTTCTGGACGTGAGTAATCGAGTGGGACGGCGGGTGAACAGCCGTCGAAATTCCTGCCCCGAAGGGCGAAGGCGGCCTGTTGTGCCAGGTCAGGTGATCGCGGGCTGGAGTAGGGTGCAGAGTATGGGGAGCATTCGCTCGCGCGTGCTGGCTTGGATCGGCCGCCGTTACCTCGCGCGTCAGCAGAAGAACGGTTTCGACCTGTCCAAGATGTCGATCATCCCGGACAACGCGCTGCTGCCGCTCAAGCGCGACGGTCTCGACCCGGTGGCCGAGCTGGGCCGGATCCGCGCCGCGGAGCCGATCAGCAAGCTCGACCTGCCGTTCGGGATGAACGGCTGGCTGGTCACCGGCTACGACGAGGCCAAGGCCGTGCTGGGCAAGGTCGGCGAGTTCAGCAGCGACTTCACGAACCTGGTCGGGAACGCCGGCGTGACCGAAGACCAGAACCCGGGTGGGCTCGGCTTCGCCGATCCGCCGGTGCACACCCGGCTGCGGCGGCTGCTCACGCCGGAGTTCACCATGCGGCGGCTCTCGCGCCTGACGCCGCGGATCGACGAGATCGTCGCCGAGCAGCTCGACGCGATGGAGAAGGCGGACGGCCCCGTCGATCTGTGGGAAGCCTTCGCGCTGCCGATCCCGTCGCTGACGATCTGTGAGCTGCTGGGCGTCCCGTACGAGGATCGCGACGACTTCCAGCGGCTGAGCACCGCGCGGTTCGACCTCTTCGGCGGCGCGGGGGCGTCACTCGGCGCGATGACCGAGTCACTGTCCTATCTGGACGAGATCGTCAAGAAGCAGCGTGAGAAGCCGGGCGACGGCTTGCTCGGCATGCTCATCAAGGAGCACGGCGACGAGATCGACGACCGCGAACTGGCGGGCCTCGCCGACGGCGTGCTCACCGGCGGACTGGAGACCACGGCGAGCATGCTCGCGCTCGGCGCGCTCGTGCTGCTCAAGGATCGCGAGCTGTTCGAGACCGTCCGGGGCGACGACGAGGCCGTCCACAAGTTCGTCGAAGAACTCCTGCGGTACCTGACCGTGGTGCAGATGGCCTTCCCGCGGTTCGCCAAGGAGGACATGGAGATCGCCGGCGTCCGGATCGCGAAGGGCGACATCGTGCTGGTGTCGCTCAGCGTCGCGAACCGCGACGGCGTCCTCGGCGAGGACATGGAGAAGTTCGACGCGACCCGCGAGCCGACGTCGCATCTCGCCTTCGGCTGGGGCATCCACCGCTGCATCGGTGCCGAGCTGGCCAGGATGGAACTGCGCACCGCGTATCCCGCGCTGATCCGCCGGTTCCCGGAGATGCGGCTGGCGGTCGAGCCGGAAGAGGTCGGCTTCCGGAAGGTCTCCATCGTCTACGGTGTCGACGCGCTGCCCGTGCTGCTGGACTGATCCTCAGGCGACTCCTCTCGGGCGGAACTGGATGCTGATCCTCGGCCCGACCGGTTTGGCGGTCTTGGGGACGGCGTGTTCCCAGGTGCGCTGGCAGCTGCCGCCCATGACGATCAGGTCGCCGTGGCCGAGGGCGTGGCGGACCGTCTCGCCTCCGCCACGCGGGCGCAGCGCCAGCTGCCGGGCGGCGCCGACCGAGACGATCGCGACCATGGTGTCCTCGGTGCGGGAGCGGCCGGTGTCGTCGCCGTGCCAGGCGACACTGTCGCGACCGTCCCGGTAGAAGCACAGACCGGAGGTCACGAACGGCTCGCCGAGCTCTTCCGCGTAGTGCGCCGAAAGCGCCTCCCGTGCCTCCGTGAGGATCGGGTGGGGGAGCGGAATGCCCTCGCGGTAGTAGCTCAGCAGCCGGGGAACGGCGACGACACGGTCGTACATCTGCCGTCGTTCGGCGTGCCACGGCACGTCTTCGGCGAGCCGGGTGAACAGCTCGTCGGCGCCGGTGAGCCAGCCGGGCAGCACGTCGATCCAGGCGCCGCGGGTCAGCTCGGTGCGCCGGAGCCCGTCGAGCGAGCCGAGCCCGAGCGCCGCGCACTCGTCGAACAGCGAGGCTTGAAGGGCGGGAGTCATGACATCCGAACCTACCCCGGTTCCGATCATTTGTCGAACGGGTGTTCGAGTGGGTAAATGACCTGCTTCTGTCGGTGCGGTCGGGCACGATGGTCGGCATGATCCACACAGTGACGTCCGCGGACGGGACGCCGATCGCGTTCGAACGGCGCGGCGAGGGCCCGGCGCTGGTCGTCGTCGCGGGCGCGGGCAACGATCGGCACGGTGACGAACCGCTGGTCGCGGAGCTGACGGCCGAGTTCTCCGTGGTGACCTACGACCGCCGGGGCCGGGGCGACAGCGGCGACACCGCGCCGTACTCGGCCGAGCGTGAGATCGAGGACCTGGCCGCGGTCGTCGCCGCGCTCGGTGAGCCGGTGATCGTGCACGGCATCTCCTCCGGCGGCGCGCTGGCGCTCCTGGCGGCCGCGGCGGGCGTGCCGATGGAGCGGCTGTCCGTCTTCGAGCCGCCTTATCGCGGCGAGACGGAAGAAGTCCCCGAGGGGTACGCCGGCGAGATGCGCGAGCTGGTCGCGGCGGACCGCTGGGACGACGCCGTCGCGCTGTTCACGATGTCCGCGGTCGGCACGCCGGCGGAGGCCGTCGCCGCGGCCAAGGCGACGCCGATGTGGGCGGAGTTGCGATCGTTCGCGCCCACGCTCGTTTACGACGCCTTCGTGATGAGGGATTCCAAGGTGCCGGGCGAACTGGCGTCGATCGCGACACCCGTGCTCGTGGTGAACAGCAACGGCAGCACCGACTGGTTGAAGGCCGCCGCTCTCGCCGCGGCGAAGACGGTCCCGGGAGCGCGGCAGGTCGAGCTGGACGGGGAGTTCCACAGCGTCGCACCCGAGCGGCTCGTGCCGGAACTCAGCGCCTTCTACCGGGATCCTCGCTGAGGCGCAGGTAGGCCTCGCCGCGCGGGGAGATCCGGTAGCCGACCTCGAGGCTGAGCGTCAGGCCGAGGTTCTTCAGCTTGCGGATGTCGACCTTCAACGGTTCCTTCTCGCGGCCGAGGAGGTCGGCGAGCTCCTGCGCGCGGCGGCCGGGGTGCTCGGCGATAAGCCGCAAGGTCTCGTGCGTCCACGGGCGGTGTCTGTCCATCTTGGACAAGCGCTTGCCGATGGCTTCGACGTCCTTTTCGGACAGTCCGGCGTCCGCGCTGAGCGCGTGCCGGGGATCGGGGCCGAGGTAGCGCAGCCGGATCCGGTACACAGGGGCGTCCGCAGGGCCACGGAGTGTCGCGCGGACGGCGTTCGCGGACTCCGCGCCCGATCGGCGGGCCTCGGCCTCGGTGATGCCGTCCGGGTCGACGATCTCGACCGAGACGACCTCGATCACCCCGGCCTCCAGGCGCAGGACGTCACCGGGGTGGACGTTCTGTTTCGACCAGCGCCGGAAGGCGAGGTCGATCGTCCCGGCCGCCAGTCCTTCGAGGACCGTCAAGGAGAGGATCATCGTCGTTACCCAATCAGCGGGACGCCGGGGCGTCAACGTCTTGTCCGACGACGGTTCGTGCTCGTACAGTCGCAGCCTGGTCCTGGTCTGGACCATCACCGCCGCCCTGAGTGTGCAGGAGGCAGGATGCGGAGACGACTTCGGACCGCCGGGGTGGTCGCGACGGCCGTCCTCGGCCTGATCGCGTCGGCGATACCGGCGAACGCCCAGGTCGGAACGGGCCCGTGGACGGCGGAGAGTCCGTCGTTCAACGTGCAGGAACGCGGATGCGGCCAGGTCGACGGGCTGAACTTCGAGCTGACCTGCTCCACCGGAAGCGGGGACCAACGGGCGGAACGACGCTACGTGACCTACACCGGCGGGACCCGGCAGTTCGAGGGTTCGTTCCGGATCACCAGCATGGCGGGCAGCCGGATCAGCCTGAAGCAGACCTTCCGCGACGCGCCGACCGCCGGTCCGTACTTCATGCTCGCGGTCGAACGCGGCGGGCGGCTCTACGCCGTGCACGGCGGGGACACCCTGGGGAGCGGCGCGACCGTCGGGACGTCGGTGCGGGTCAACACCGTGCACCAGGTCGGGAGCACGCACAAGGTGTACATCAACGGTTCGCTGAAGCAGACCGTGAGCAGCAGCGGCGGGAGCTACTACGACAAGTTCGGCGCCTACCGGACGGCCAGTGGCGCCGGGCCGGTCAAGGTGACCTGGAGCGGGATCAAGTTCTGGCGGAAGTGAGCCGCCGCCTCGTGAGTGGCGAAGACGGTTCTAACCGTCCTTGCCACTCACGAGGCTCGGGCCGCGGCGCCACGCGTCGAGGTCCGTCCATGCCTGAAGCGTCCGCCTGCTCTCGAACCGGCGGCGTTCCCCGGTGACCGGATCGGTGAACTCGAGGACTTTCGCCAGCAGTTGCAAGGGTTCGGTGAAGTCGTCGAGCGGGGTTTCGGTCAGCTTCGGGTAGAAGTCGTCGCCGAGGATCGGCAACCCGAGGCCGCTCATGTGCAGCCTGAGCTGATGGGTGCGGCCGGTCGCGGGGATCAGGCGGTAGCGGCCGAGGCCGTCGCGATGCTCGATCAGCTCGACGCGGGTCTCGGCGTTGGGCGGCCCTTCGACCTCTTGCGCGGCGATGACCCCGCGCTCCTTGACAATGCGGCTGCGGATCTCGCGCGGCATCGCGACCGCCGGATCGTGGCGCGCGACCGCCTCGTATTCCTTGTGTACCAAGCGATCTCGGAACATCGTCTGGTATTTGCCGCGGACCTCGGGGGTCATCACGAACAGGATGAGGCCCGCGGTGACCCGGTCGAGCCGGTGCGCGGGGGTGAGCCGCGGGAGGTCGAGCTCGCGGCGCAGCCGGACCAGCGCGGTCTGCAGGATGTGCCGTCCGCGTGGGATCGTCGCGAGGAAATGCGGTTTGTCGGCGATGAGGAAATGCTCGTCCCGGTGCACGACCAAAACCTCGAACGGCACGTCGACCTCGTCGGGCAGGTCGCGATGGAACCAGATGAACGAGTCCGGCACGAACGGCGAATCGACGCCCAGCGGCCCGTCCAGCCCGACGATGCGCTCTTCGCGGAGCATCTCCTCGATCCGTTCGGGCGCGACGCGGGGGAGCCGCTCGACGAGGTGCTCGCGCAACGTCGTCCACGGCCCCTCGGCGGGCATCTTGAGCCTCGCGGGATCGAGCCCGTGGCGGGGCGGGAGCGGCGGGCGGAGCTTGCGTCTCATCACCGCGCACTCTAGTCGCGCCCCTGGTCGCGGGCGGCTGCCGTGGTGCCCCGCGGGTACTCGCGCGTTGCGAAAGCCACAGTGATGATGTGTGTGGATGGAGGTTTGGTGGGGTCTGGCCCGGAAAGCCGCTGGCGCTCTGGTGGGGGTTGTCTTAGGAAAGATCTGCCCGGCGGGGGTCGATACCCATAAGGACACTCACACCGCGCACCCGCGCCTAGGTCGAACGACGCACCACCCACGGCCTACCCAAACGACACATCATCCGCTGCCTCAAACGCTACATAGCCCGCGAAATCCACCGAGCACTCATCACAGACCTCACCCACACCCCTTGACATCCGCAACACATCGGGCCTGGCCCAGGTCTCCCTCAGCGCCTCGTCTCGTACCGGGTCAGCAGCACGCCGCCGGGAAACGTCCGCGTCTCCACCAGGGTCAGGTTCACCCAGCTGTCCAGCGCGGTGAAGAACGGCGTGCCGCCGCCCACCAGGACCGGCACGGTGACCAGCACGTATTCGTCGATCAGCCCGGCCCGCATGGCCGACCCGGCGAGTGTCGCGCCGGCGATGTCCATCGGGCCGGCGTCCTCTGCCTTGAGCCGGGTGATCTCGGTGACCGCGTCGCCGGTGACCAGGCGGGCGTTCCAGCCGACGGCGGCGGTCTTCGAGGAGAACACCACCTTCGGCATGTCCCGCCAGCGCTGGGCATACTCGATCACGGCCGGTGTCGCGCCGGGCTGCCGGTCGGCGGTCGGCCAGTGGGAACTCATCTCCTCCCACAGCTTGCGCCCGTACAGCGCCAGGCCCGTCGCCGCGACCCGGTCGGACCACCACTGGAACAGCTCGTCGCCCGGCGACGAGTCCGGTCCGTCGCCCCCGCTCCAGCCGAGGTCGCCGCCGGGCGCGGCGATGTAGCCGTCCAGGGTCACGTTCATGCCAAAGCTCAGTTTCCGCACGTCAGCCTCCGGTGAGTCGATCTCACCCGTACAGACGGTCGCGGTGCGGAAAACTGATCGGTCTCGCCTCCGGCACCCCCATCTCGGTGTACGCGGCGTGCGCGGTCCGCCGGTGCCGCCGCGCGGCGACCGGATCACCGTCGGCGAACAGCGCGTCGGCGAGTCCGCTTTGGGCTCTCGCCAGTTCGTAACGGCTGTCCGCCGCGGTCGCGGACTCGATCGCCTTCCGCAGGCAGCGGACGGCTTCGGCCGATCGCCCGGCGGTGAGCAGGGTGGCCGCCATGTCGGTGCTCGCGGTCAGCACGCCTTCCCGGCTGCCGATCTCCCTCGCCAGATCGATGGCCTGCCGGTGATGCGCCAACGCCTCGTCGAATCGCCCGGCGGCGACGAGCAGGACACCGAGATGGTTGAGCACCTTGCCCTCGTCGGCCCGGTTGTGCGTCTGCCTCGCCACGGCGAGCGCCTGCTCGTAACAGGCCCAGGCCTCGGTGTCCTTTCCCATGCGCCAGAACGTGGTACCGAGGCCGTCGAGCGTCCGGCATTCACAGAGGCGGTCACCGCTCGCCCTGGTCGCGTCGAGGGCCTGGGACAGGTGGTCGACGGCGGCGGAATGATCTCCCAGGTGCATCTCGGCGACACCGATGTTGCACAACTGCCGGGCCCGGAACGATTCGTTGTTCTTCGCGACGGCGAATTCCAGTGCCCGCCGGAAACAGGGGAGCGCGGCCCGGTAATCACCGAGACCGGCCAGCAACAGGCCCACGTTCCCCGACAGATTGAAGACGTAATCGGATTCACCGGCGGCGTCGAATTCGGAGATCGCGTCCTGCAGGACGGCGAGCGATCCGGCGGCGTCCCCCCGCTGCCAATGGGTCATGGCCAGCCCGTTGAGCACGTGCCCTCGGGTGACACCGGAGGCGACCCGGGCGGCGTTGCCGAACAGGGCGAGTGCGTCACTCACGCGCACGCGGGCCTCGAAATAGCTCGTCATCACGCACGCGAGCCGGGTCACGTGCTCGTCGCGGCCCTCGCTCAGCGCCCAGCCGGACGAGACGACCAGGTTGACCCGTTCGGTGTCCAGCCATGCCATCGCCTCGTCCGCTCCGTCGAACACGAGGGCCTGCGCCGCGGGGGTGGGCAGGTCCCGCCACCGGTCCGTCTCGTGCGAGTAACAGGTGACGAGCGCGGCGCGGGCGGTGGCCAGCTGGAAGTCGAGCAGTCTGCCGACCGCGGCCCGGCGCACCCGGGCCTGGACGCTTTCGCGGACGCGTTTCTCGGCGAAGACCCGCACCAGGTCGTGCAGTTCGAACCGGGACCCGCGGGCGGTGACCATGTTGGCCGAGACCAGACCGTCGAGCCGATCGCGGACGACGCCGATCTCGACGCCGGCCAGCGCCGCCGCCGCGTGGTCGTCGAAATCGCGTCCCGGGTACATCGCGAGCAGGCCGAGCAGCACCCGGTCCGGCTCGGCCAGTTCGTCGTACGACGTGCGCAACGCGACCTCGACCCCGTCGTCCAGCCGCAGCATGGTCCGCAGATCGGCGAGGCGGTCGCGGTGGTCGGCCATCGTCCACTCGTCCGAGGCGGCCAGCCGCCGGGTCACCAGCGCGAGGGCCAGCGGCAACCGGCCGACCAGCTCGATGATGTCGGCCGCTTCGCCCCGCTCCGCGTCGACGCGTTCGTCGCCGATTCCGTCGCGGAGCAACTCGACCGACTCCTCCGGCGTGAACACGTCGAGCGCCACGTGCCGGGCCGCGGTCAGCTCGACCAGGCGGCGTCTGCTGGTGACCAGCACCAGGCAGGTCGGGAGGCCGGGCAGCAGCGGCAGCACCTGGTCGACCGACGCGGCGTTGTCCAGCAGGATCAGCGCGCGCCGTCCCTCCAGCAGACGGCGGAACAGCGCGCTCCGGTCGGCGAGGCTGAGACAGCCGATCTCGCTGCCGGACGCCCCGAGCCGGCGCAGGAAGCCTTCGAGCACCGCGGCCGGGTCGGCGGCGGGCCGGTCCGCGTCGAAGCCGCGCAGGTTCACCACCAGCCGCACGTCGGCGAACCGGCCCCGTTCGGCCAGCAGCCGCGCGGCCTCGCCGGCGAACCGGGTCTTGCCGACCCCGGCCATTCCGGAGATCGCCCACACCCCGGCGTCGTCCGGCTCTGCCGCCAGCACCCGGCGCAGTTGCGCCTGCCTGCCGACGAATCCGCCGACCCCGGAGGGAAGGTGATCGGCCACGCTGATCACGGCCGCCTCGGTGGCGTCCCCGGTGATCACCCGGTGCGCCTGCCGCCATTCCGCGGCGACGTCCATGCCGAGCAGTACGGCCGCGATGTCGACGACCAGTTCGACGTCCAGCCGTTTGCGTCCGGGCAGCAGGCAGCGGTACACGGTGTTGTAGGCGGGCAGGTCGGCCGTCCCGCGGGCCGTGCGCAGGCGCCGCACCCGCCGGTGCAGCTCCCGGTGGGTCAACCCCGCCCAGGCCAGCGCCTGCCTCAGCCGCTGGGAGAGCTCGTCGTACGACCGGGCTCCGACCGGGCTCGGCGGCTGCTCCTCCGTCACGGGAACCCCCTGGACACGTGAACCGAATGCCGGTCGACCTTAGTCGAGAGCAACGGCCGATGGGCCGGATCGGCGAACTCGGCGGCCGGTGAACTCTCCCGTTTGGACAGTGCGGATCGGCCATCCGGACTACCCTTCCCGATCGTGAATCCCGACCGGACGGACGAAGGCGGAGCGCCGCCGGAGCCGCTGGGCGCCGGTTCGTTCGACGAGCTGGCGGCCCGGCTGAACACGCTGAGGAGCCGCCACGGCGTGTCCTATCGGGAGCTGCACCGGCGTGTCGTGCGTGGACGGCGGGCGGTGGGGAACCCCGATCTGCCGGTGTTCAACACGGTCTACCGCTGCCTGCGGCCGGGTCGGCGGCGGGTCGACGCGGACCTGGTCGCGGACATCGTGCGTGCGCTCACCGCCGACGAAGCGGTGGTGGCCCGGTGGCGGCAGGTGTGCCAGGTGATCGCTGGGCTCACCGCCGACTCGTCGTGGGTGACCGTCTCGGAGGAGCTGCCCGCCGACGGCACGGAGTTCGTCGGCAGGCACGCCGAGCTGGCCGAGATCACCGGTCCCGGGGACGGCGAGCGGTGGTCGCCGGTGGTGATCGACGGTATGGCCGGTGTCGGCAAGACCAGCCTCGCCGTCCGTGCCGCGCACCGGCTGGCGGACCGTGACGGCGTCACGGCCCGGTTGTGGGCGGATCTGCGTGGCTACGACGCCGACCGCGCGCCCGCCGACCCGCTCGCGGTGCTGGACGAGTTCCTGCGGCGGCTCGGGGTGCCGGGCGGGGAGATCCACCGTCTCGGCCCGGCGGGCAGGCAGGCGACCTACCGGCGGCTGCTCGCGGACCGGCACCCGGTCGTGGTGCTGGACAACGCGGCGGACGCCGACCAGGTGCGCCCACTGCTGCCGGACCGGCCGGGCGGCGTCGTGCTGATCACCAGCAGACGGCGCTTGACCGGTTTGGCCGGTGCGCGGTCCGTGCACCTGGAGGCGCTTCCGGGGACCGAGTCGCTCGACGTGTTGCGCAGGCTGATCGGCGCGGCCGAGGTCGCCGAGGACACCGAGGCCGCCGCGCGGATCACCGAACTGGTCGGTCATCTGCCGCTCGCGTTGACGGTGGTGGCCGGCCGCATCCGGAACCGGCGCGACTGGACGTTGCGAGACCACGCCGCCCGGCTCGCGGAACGCCGGGACAGCCTGCGGGTCGAGGACGAGCTGGAGAACGCCATCGGTCTGTCCTATGCGGACCTGCCCGCCGAGGCCGCGCTGCTGCTGCGGCTCCTCGCGATCCATCCCGGCCGCGACGTCGACACGCGCGCGGCGGCCGCGCTCGCCGGGGCCGGCCTGCGCACGGCGGAGGAACTTCTGGGCGAACTCGTCGCCGGCAGCCTGGTGCAGCGGCGCGGCCACGGTCGGTTCGGCCTGCACGACGTGGTCCGTCTCTACGCGGCGGGGCTGGCGCGGGACGTGGACGCCGCTTCCGCGCGGCAGGCCGCACTCGGGCGCTTGTTCGACTACTACCGGCACACCGCCTGCCGCGCCATGGACCTGTACGCCCCGCATGAACGCGACCGCAGACCCGAAGTGTCCACTTCGGACGTTCCGGCGCCGGACTTCGCCGACCTCGCGGCGGCGACGGCGTGGCTGGATGCCGAACGGCACAACCTGGTGGGCATCACCGCGCTGGCCGAGGAACAGGGCCGACACGAGGACGCGGCCCTGATGTCGCCGATCCTCAACCGGTACCTGTACAACGCGCTGCGCTTCGCCGACGCGGAGATCGTGCACGGTATCGCGATCCGCGCCGCCGATCCGCTGGTCCAGGCGAGCGCGCATATGAGCCTAGGTGCGGTCTACCTGCGTTCCAACCGCTACCAGGAGAGCATCGATCAGCTCAAGCAGGCGCTCAAGCGGTACGAGGCGGGAGGGGACCGGGCCAGCTGGGCGCGGGCACTGAACAACCTCGGCAACGCGTTCGACCGGCTCAGTGATTTCGCGGCGGCCGAGGACTGCTACCGGCAGGCGCTGCTCGTGCACCGGGCGACCGGCAACCGCACCAGCGAGGGTCGCGCGCTGGGAAACCTGGGGAACAGCGCGATGCGCGTCGGTGACTGGGACAAGGCCGCGGCGTACCTCGACGAGGCACTGGCGATCATGCTGGAGGTCGGGGACCGGGTCGGGGAATGCCTGACCTACGGCAACCTCGGCACGGTGCGCGAGCAGCAGGGGCACTCCGCCGAGGCGCTCGGCCACTACCGGCGGGCGCTCGTCACCGCACGCGAGTTCGGCTACCGGTTCCCGGAGACCGAGGCGTTGCTCCACATCGGCGTGCTGCTCGCGCGGCTGGGCGAGCACGACGACGCCTTGACGCAGCTGAGCGAGGCACTGGATCTGGCGCGCCAGAACAGCTTGGGCGAGTTCGAAGTCAAGGCGCTCAACGGAATCGGCATCGCGCTCGGTGGCAAGGGGGACGCCGCGGGCTCGATCGCCAGGCACCGCGAAGCGCTCGCGGTCGCCGAGAAACTGGGCGACCGCTATGAGCAGGCGCAGGCGCACCAGGGGATCGAGCGCGGCGCGGCCGTCACCGGTGACATCGGCACGGCCGACGAACACAGGCGGATGGCGCAGGCGCTGCTCACCGAGATCGGCCTGCGCTAGCCGTTTGATGGTTACGAGTGGGCCGAAGGCTCCCTTCGCCGCGTCTGATGCGGCAAAGGGAGCCTTCACCACGCCTCCGGCGCGAGCCGGCTCACAGCCAGCTGTACGCGGCACCGCCGAAGCCCGGCTGGACCTTGGCCCGCACCTTGGGGTAGCCGGAGTGGCCGTAGTAGCCGCCGCTCTTCTTCGGGATACCCGACCAGCGCACGAGAACGGTGCCGCTCGTGCCGCATCCCGCCGTGGTCCACTTCGCGACCATCTTCTTCTTGGAAGTGCTGTAGTAGTGGCCCTGCGCCTGGACGCAGACCCGGGTGTTGCTGCCCGGCGGGATCTGCCACTTGTAGCGGCGGTGCTGCGGATTCTTCTTCGAGTCCAAGGAGATCCAAGCGCAGTCCGATTTGGACACCCGCCACTTGCCGTAGCCCGCGAAATCGCCACGCCACCCGCCGCAGGCGGCGGTGACGTCGCCCGCCGGGACCTCTTCGGTCAGTTCGACCTCGACCCCGACCCCACTGTCATCGGCCTCCTCGGCCATGGCCGGCGCGCTCTGCATGGCGAGCGCCATTCCCGCGACCACGAGGCCGGTCGTGACCCGTGTCGTCCATTTCTTCAAAATGCGTCTCTTTCTCGAATTCGCGCTCGATCGGATATTTTCCATCAGCCGGTGATTCGGCTACGTCAGACGTTAACGGCGGTGCGGGAACCGGACAATGATCTTGAGCGACGACCTTGATCGAGGTTGTTCGAAAACCGGGTCACCGCACCAGATCCCGGTCGGCGAGTGCCTGCACGCGGTCGAGGTCGGCGTCGATCTCCGCGGGCGGTGCCGCGTCCGGCAGCAGTTCTTCGATGTCGTGCAGCGGCCGGTACCGCAGGCCGAGCACGCCCCACACCACCAGTACGGCACCGGAGACCACCATCAGCGCGGCGAAACCGCCGAGCAGATCGGCGAGCGGTCCCGCGGTCAGGAACCCGAGCGGTTGCATGGCGGTGGCCAGCATGACGTTGATCGCGAGCACCCGGCCCTGCAGATGCTGGCCGACCTTCGTCTGGATGATCGACAGCCAGTGCGCGTTGCCGATGCTCATGCACGCCAGCCGCACGAACAGGCCGATCGCGACCACGAGCACCGAAGGCCACGCACCCATCAGCGCCACCCCGAGCCCGGAGCCGATGACGAACGCGATCATGCCGGTGGCCCGGCGCGTGGTGCCGCCCCAGGTGATCACGACGAGCGCGCCGACCGCCGCGCCGATCCCTCCGACGGCACTGACCACACCCAGTTCGCCCGTCGAGCCGATCGACAGGACCAGCGGGGTGAGCCCCACCCACATCACGGCGGTGAAGTAGTTGACCACCGCGAAATAACCGATCATCACCAGTAGCGGTCTGCGGCGCAGCACGAACTTCCAGCCGCCGGCGACCGCCCGAGTGAACGGTTCGACCCGGGTGAAGGACATCCGATCCGGGAACCGCACCAGCACCAGGGTGGTCACGCCGATCGCGAACGTGGCGACGTCGACCACGACGACCCCGGTCAGCCCGGACAGTCCCATGAGGACACCGCCGAGCACGGGCCCGAGTACGGTGCCGAGCCCGGCGCCCATGTCGGCGAGCGCGTTGGCCTGCGGCAGATACGGTTTCGGCACCAGCTGGGCGATCGCCGCCAGGTAGGCGGGCCGGTGGAACGCCGACGCCACCGACATGACCCCGACTATCAGGCACACCGCCGAGAGATCCAGCCGTCCCAAGGCGACCAGCACGGCGAGCACGGCCATCGCCGCGCCGCTCGTCAGGTCGCAGCACAGCATGATCCGCCTGCGGTCCACCCGGTCGGCGAGCGCGCCGCCGACCGGCGTCAGCAGCATGCTCGGCACGCGGGCGAGCAACACGACCAGCGCGAGGTCGATGACGCGCCCGCTGAGCTGGTACGCCCACACGCCGAGGGCGAACGCGCTCAGTTCGTTGCCGATCATCGAAACGGCTTGGCCACCCGCCACGGTGTAGAACGCGCGCAGCCCGCGCCGGGTCGCGGCCGCGGCGACCGGGACGTCGTCGACTGCGGGCGGCAGGTCACCGGCGGCCCAGCGGGACAGCCGGTCCCGCAGCAGTGCGGCGACCTCGGCGGCCTGGTGGCGCAGGAAGTAGTGCCCGGCCTTGGGCAGCACGGCCAGTTCGACGCGGCCGGCGAACACGCCCCACTCCCGGTACCGCTCCTGGTACAGCTCGGTCGCCGGGTCGCTCGACCCGGCCACGCACAGGATCGGCGCCGCGAGCCGGGTCCGTTGCCCGGCGTCCGGGTCGAGCGCGCGGCCGAACCAGGCCTGCGCCTGCCCGGCGTCGTGCCGCAGGGCGTGCAGCATCGCCGCGCTCGCGGCCTCGTCCATGTCGTCCGGCAAACCGCCGGTGGCCCGCAGGGTGTCCCGGTAGAGCCGGTCCGCCACCCAGCGTTCGCGCGGGAACCGGCGTTGGAGCCAGGCCGAAAGCCTCCCCGGCAGGCGTGCGGCGGGGAAACTGCCGGCGACGATCACCCCGGCGACGGCGCGGCCGTCGGCTTCGAGCCGCGCGGCGAGCGCGGTGGCCACCGCCGAGCCGACGCAGTGCCCGTACACCGCGACCGGACCCGTGACGGTCCGGCCGATCTCCTCGGCCAGCAGGTCCACGACCTCGTCGACGGTGCGGAACGCCTCGTCGGGCCGCGCCACGTCGTGGCCGGGCAGTTCGACGGCGAGCAGGTCGATCTCCGGTGCGGCGGCGGCGAGTTCGGTGGCCAAAGGCTGGAACACCGCGGCCGAGCCGCCGCCGTAGGGCACGCAGACGAGCGTCACGTCCGGTGTGCCCGTGCGGGTGGGGGAGAGCCGGTGCAGCAGGCGCCCGTCGTCGGTCTCCCGTCCGGCGTCGAGATGGGCGGCCAGTTCGCGGACGGTCGGATGCAGGAACAGGTCGATGACCCGGAGCCGCTCGTCGATCAGCCGGACCGCGCGGACCGCGGTGAACGAATGGCCGCCGAGCGCGAAGAAATCGTCGTCGGCGCGGACCTCGGACACGTCGAGCACCTGTGCCCACACCTGTGCGACGCGGTGCTCCGTCGGCGTTTCCGGCGCACGCGAACCCGTCACCGGCACGGGATTGGGCGCGGTGACCGGGTGGGACCCGGCGCGGGCCGGACCGACCGCGGCGACCCGCTGGTCCACATTGGACAGCAATCCGGTCAGAAGTGCCTGGAAATCGGCGACGATCTCTTCGGCGGTACCGGCGTCGAACAGGTCGGCCCGGTAGGCGAGGCCGCCGAGATAGGTGTCGCCGTCGTTGACCAGCACCAGGCTGAGGTCGAACTTCACCTGCTCGCCCGCGTCGCGGACGGCCGTCACCTCGACACCCGGGATGGCGGGCGGCGTCGCGGGCTGGTCGAGGACGTTCAGCAACACCTGGAAGATAGGCGTCGCGCCCACGGATCGTTCCGGCCGCAGCCGCTCGATGATCCGTTCGAGCGGTGTCTCGGCGTGCGCGAACGCGCCGAGCACGGTCTCGCGGGACCGGCCGAGCAACTCCCGCACGGTCGGGTCGCCGCCGAGATCCGTGCGCAGTACGAGCGTGTTGACGAAACAGCCCACCGTCGACTCGACGTCCGGGTGATGCCGTCCGGACTCCGGCACGCCGACCGCGACGTCGTCGGTCCCGGCACGGCGGCCGAGCAGTTCCTGCCAGCAGGCCAGCAACACCATGAACGGTGTCACGCCGGTCTCGGCCGCGACCTGCCGCACGCGTGCGGTGAGCGCGGCGGGCAGCGCGAACCGGACGTGCCCGCCGGACCATTCGGCCACCACCGGACGGGGCCGGTCGGTCGGCAAGGTGAGCAGCGGCGGCAGCCCGGAAAGGCGGTCGCACCACCAGTCCAGGTCCTCGTCGCGCGCACGGGCGGCCAGCCAGGCGGCGTAATCCGCGTACTGGACGGGCAGGGCCGCGTCCGGTGCCGATCCCGCGAGCCGGGCGGCGTACGCGTCGGCGAGGTCCGTCCCGATGACGCCGCGCGACCAGTTGTCGGTCGCGATGTGGTGCACGGTGAGTGCGAGGACGTGCTCGTCGCCGTCGATCCGGAACAGCGAGGCCCGCAGCGGCGGCTCCCGGTCGAGCGCGAACGGCCGGGCCAGTTCCGCCCGGTACGCCGCGTCCACCTCGTCGGCCGCGATGTCCACAATGGACACCGGAACGCGGTCGGCGGGCACCGGCACGGCCACCGGGGTGCCGTCCCGCTCCTCGATGACGGTGCGCAGGACGGTGTGCCGGGCGGCGACGTCCCGCACCGCGAGCGCCATCGCCGCCGCGTCCAGCGGCCCGCGCAGCCGCAGCACGAGATCGGCGTGATAGGCCGAGCCGGGGCCTAGTAGTTCGAGGAACCACAGCCGCGCTTGCGCGGACGACAGCGGAGCGGGTGCTTCGGGGTCCGGCCGCACGGGGATGGGCGCGCCGCCGGAAACGCCGTCCGGATCGGCGGCCAGCACGGCGGCGAGGTCGGCCAGCACCGGATGCTCGAACACCGTGCGCACGGCGACGTCGCGGCGCAGCGCCTCACCGAGGCGCCCCGCGACACGCACCGCGGCGAAGGAATGCCCTCCCGCGGCGAAGAAATCGTCGTCGGCGGAGAGGCCGTCGATCCCGAGCACGTCGCGCCAGATCCGCGCCACGAGCCGTTCGGCCGGGGTCGCCACCGGTCGCCGGGCGGCGGGTGCGCGCTCGGCCGCGTCGGGCAGTGCCGCCCGGTCGATCTTGCCGTTCGCGTTGAGCGGTAAGCGATCCAGGACCGTGAGCGAGGCGGGCACCAGGTAGTCCGGCAGGCGTTCCCGAAGCGTCCGGCGCACGGCCGTCACATCGAGCCCGGGCCCGACCAGCCAACCGGCCAGGCGCCGGTCGATGCCGGAGCCGACCGGCAGCACCACGGCCTCGGCGACACCGTCGATGTCGCGGAGGGCGGCGGTGACCTCGCCCAGTTCCACCCGGTGGCCGCGCACCTTCACCTGGTCGTCGGCACGGCCGAGGAACTGCACGGTGCCGTCGGCACGGACCCGCAACAGGTCGCCGCTGCGGAAGCAGCGCACGCCGGTGCCCAGCGGGTCGGGCACGAACCGGGCCGCGGTCTGCGTGTCGTCGCCGAGATAGCCGCGGGTGATCTGCGGCCCGCCGATCACCAGTTCGCCGGTCATACCGTCGGGCACGACCGCGCCGCGCGCGTCGACGAGATGACCGACGACCCCGGGCAGCGGCGTGCCGAGCGGGACGTATCCGGTGCGCTCGTGCGGCGGGACGGTCGCCACGTCGCACGTCATCGAGATCATCGTGCTCTCGGTGTGCCCGTAGTGGCTCTGCACCCGCAGGCCGGGGCGGGCCGCCTCGACACGTTCGACGAGTGACCACGGGCACGCCTCACCGGCGAGGATCAGCAGCCGATCCGGCAGCACGGCGGCCAGATCCCCGTGCCGGGCAAGGAGTTCCAGGTGACTGGGCACGCATTTGAGCACGTCGACCGGGTGCTCCGCCAGGTATCCGGCGAAGGATTCCGGGTCCATCGCGGTATCCCGCTCGACCAGGTGGACGGTGCCGCCGGTGGTCAGCGCGCCGTACACGCAGGTGAGGCCGAAGTCGGCCGCCGGGGTGGAGACGACCGCGAACGACGCGCCCGCCACGTCGCCGAGGCGGGGCAGCATGCCCGACAGGTAGTGCGCGACGTTGCGGTGCTCGACCGCGACCCCCTTCGGCGCACCGGTCGAACCGGACGTGAAGATCACGTGGATCAGGTCGTGCCCCGCGACCGGGATGTCCGGCCGGGTCCCGGGCTGACCCGCGACCGCGTCGTCGACGGTCAGCACGGTGACCTCGGGAACGGCGACGGCGAGACCGGGTTCGGCGAGCAGGATCCGCGCTCCCGCGGTGGCGAGGATGGTCGCCACCCGCGCCTGGGGATAGGTGGTGTCCATCGGCAGGTACGCGCCGCCGGACTTCATGATGCCCAGCACCGCGCACGCCACGTCCGTGCCCTGTTCGAGCAGCAGCCCGACCGGCTCGTCGGCGCGCACGCCGAGCGCCCGCAGCCGGTGCGCGATCCGGTTGGCGCGCTCGTCGAGCTGCCGGTAGGTGAGCGAGCCGGTCGCGCCGACGACGGCGATCCGGTCCGGGAAGCGGTCGGCGGCGGCCTCGATCAGGGTGTGCACGGGGCGGAGTCCGGTCCGCTCCGGTGCCGGCCCCGCCAGCGCCGGGGAGGTGACGACCTCGACGGGGACCTCGGCCACCGGCCGGTCGAGGTCCGCGGTGATCCCGTCGACGAGCGTGACGAACCAGCGGGCGATCCGTTCCGCGGTACCCCGGTCGAACAGGTCGGTGCGGTAGGCGAGCCCGCCCGAATAGCCGTCACCGGACCGGGACAGCGCGAGGCTGAGGTCGAACTTGACGCCGCGCACCGGCGGTTCGGTGACCCGGGTAGTCAGGCTGGGGAGTTCGGGCGCCCGCGACGGTTCGTCGAGCACGTTGAGCATGACCTGGAAGATCGGCGACGCGTCGAGCCCGCGCCGGGGCGCGACCCGCTCCACGATCCGCTCGAACGCCACGCCCGTATGCGCGAACGCGTCGAGCACCGTGTCCCGGGCGGCGGTGAGCAGCTCGCGGCCGGTGGTCGCCCCGGCGAGGTCGGTGCGGAGCACCAGCGTGTCGACGAAGCAGCCGACTACCCGTTCGGCGTCCGGGTGACGCCGCCCGGACTCGGGCACCCCGACCGGCACGTCAGTCGTCCCGGCCAGCCTGCCGAGCAGTGTCTGCCAGCACGCCAGGAACACCATGAACGGCGTGGCGCCGGTGGTGCGGGCGATCTCCCGCAGCCGCGCGGTGAGCACGGCGGGCACCTCGAGGGCGACCTCGGCGCCCTCGTCCCCGGCCACGGCCGGCCGGGGCCGGTCGGTCGGCAGCTCCAGCACCGGGGGCAGCCCGGCGAGCCGCTCGTGCCACCAGTCCAGGTCGGCCTCGGCGGTGTCCGGTCCGGAACCGTTCCACGCCACCAGATCCGCGTATTGGAGTGCCGGTGGCGGCGGTACGTCGCGGACCCCGAGGCGGGCCGCGTAGCAGACGGCGAGGTCGTCGAGCACGACCGCCGCCGACGGGGCGTCCATCGCGATGTGGTGGAACGTCAACGCCAGCACACGCCGGTCGGCGGTGACGCGGAACAACACCGCCCGCATCGGCGGCAGGTCACCGAGCGCGAACGGACGGATGGCCTCGGCGGCCACGGCGGCGTCGAGCTCGTCCGCCGTAATGTCCACAGTGGACACCGGGACGCCGGGGCCCGCGCATCGCATCGGCTCGCCGTCGATTTCCCGGTATACGCCGCGGAGCACGTCGTGGCGGTCGGCGACGTCACGGACCGCGGCGAGGAGCGCGGTCTCGTCGGCCGGTCCGGTCAGTTCGAGTACGAGCGGCAGATTGTAGGCGTGGCCGCCGGGTTCGAAACGGGCCAGGAACCACAATCTGGCCTGCGCGGACGACAGCGGCACCGGTGACCCGTCGCGAGGGAGCCGGGGGATGGCCGGCTCCGCGGCGGGCCCGCCGCCACGCAAGGCGGCGGCGGCGCGGCTGGCGAGCAGTTCGCGCATACGTCGTTGCGCGGGAGTGATCAGTGAATCGGTCATGCCGTGCTCTTCGCCGGGACGTCGATGGTGCCTTCGTCCGCCAGGGCGGTCATCGCGATCCGTTCCAGTTCCGCCGCGAAGTCCCGCAGCACCGGCCGGTCGAACAGGCACCGCACCGGGACGGGGAAACCGAGTGCCTCGCCGAGACGGCCGACGACCTTGGTCGCGGCGAGCGAATGTCCGCCGAGACCGAAGAAATCGTCCAGCGCGCCGACCCGCTCCCGGCCGAGCGCCTCGGCCCAGATCACCGCGACGAGTTCCTCGACCGCGGATTCCGGCTCGCTGTCCGGCTGCGCCGCCGCCGGAGCGGGCAGCGCGGCGCGGTCCACCTTTCCGGTCGCGGTGGCGGGGAACACGTCGAGCGGTACCCAGCGGTGAGGCACCGCGTAGTCGGGTAACCGGTCGCGCAGCACGGCCGCCACCGCGTCCGTGTCCACAGTGGACGGAGTGAGGTAGCCGACGAGATGCGGTTCGCCCTCCCCGGTACGCACCACGACCACCGCGCCGGTCACTCCGTCGACCGTGCGCAGCACGTGCTCCACCTCGCCGAGTTCGACCCGGTTGCCGCGGATCTTCACCTGGTGGTCGGCGCGGCCGTGGAACTCCAGCGCGCCGTCGGCGCGCCAGCGGACCAGGTCGCCGGTGCGGTAGGAACGGACCCCGTGCAACGGATCGGTGCCGAAGGCGGCCGCGGTCCGCTCCGGGCGGTCCCGGTAGCCCGGTGTCACACCGGCGCCGCCGATGGACAACTCGCCGACCGCGCCGGGAAGCGCGGTCTGGCCGAACGGGTCGACCACCGTGAGCAGGGTGCCGCCGAGCGGTCCGCCGATCGGTATCGGCCGGTCGGCCGCCAGATCGGTGACGGTCACCAGGTGGGTGGTCGCGGTGATGGTGGTCTCCGTGGGGCCGTAGCAGTTGCGCAGGCTCGCGACCCGCGCGGCGACCTGCCGCGCCAGTGCGACGTCGAGGGCTTCACCGCCGGAGAGCACGTGCAGTCCCGGCAGATCGGGAAGTCCGGCGGCGACGAGCATCCGCAAGGTGGTCGGTGTCGGGTTGAACCGGGTCGCGCCGGTCGAGACGAGCCGCCGGACCAGCGCGTGCCCGTCGACGGCACAGTCCCGGTCGGCGATCGCGCAGTGCGCGCCCGCGGTCAGCGTCGTCCAGATCTCGCCGGTGGCCGTGTCGAACGCGAGCGGTGCGACCGCGAGCCACGTGTCGGACGGCCGGACGCCGGTGACCTCACGGAAGGCGTGGACCAGCGCGGCGAGGTTCCGGTGCGTGACCGCGACGCCCTTCGGCCTGCCCGTCGAACCGGAGGTGTAGAGGACGTAGGCGAGGTCGTCCTGGCCCGGCTCCCGCAGCGGGAGAGTGTTCGTGACGGGAACGTCGAGGTCGACGATGGTCAGGTTCGGCAGCGCGGCGCGGGCCGCGTCCAGCGCTTGGCCGCGGGCGGCGACGACGCGGATCCCGGCGTCGGCGGCGAGCGCCGCGATCCGGTCCGCGGGCTGGCCGGGGTCCAGCGGGAGATACGCGCCACCCGCCCGCCACACCGCGAGCAGCCCGGCGGGCAGGTATTCGTCGCGGGGCAGGCATACGCCGACCACCTCGCCGGTGGCGACACCCGCGGCGAGCAGAGCGCGGGCGCCCTGTGCCGACCAGGCTGCCAGGTCCGCGTAGGACAGCCGGCCGGTAGGCGATGACGTCGCCATCGCGCCGTGCTGCTGGGCGAGCACGTCGGTGACCACGGTCCGGGTGGCGGGCGACGGTTTCCCGGTTCCCCAGGTGAGCAGCGCGGCACGTTCCGCGTCGTTCAGGATGTCCAGTGTGGACAGTGCGGCGCCGGGATCGGCGGTGAGGCGGTCCACGAGGGAGCCGTACCAGCGGGCCCAGCGTTCGACCGTGTCCCGGTCGAACAGGCCGGTGCGGAACACGAGCCTGCCCGTGTAACCGTCACCGGTTTCGGCGAGGTCCAGGTTCAGGTCGTAGAGCGCGGTGGCGACCGGTTGCGGCAGCACCGTCACGGCCAGGTCGCCGAGGGTCGCGGCCGCCTGCTCGTCGAGGACGTTCATCATCACCTGGCACACCGGGGTGCTCGCCGGGTCCCGCTCCGGCGCGAGCCGCCGCACGACCTCGTCGAACGGCACGTCGGCGTGCGCGAACGCGTCGAGCACCGCGTCGCGGGTCCTGGCCACGAGGTCGCGGCCCGAGCGGACGTCGGATCCCAGATCGGCACGGACGGCCACGGTGTCGACGAAGAAGCCGACCATTTCCGCCAGCTCGGCGGTGCGGCGTCCACTGTGCGGCACAGCGACGGCGAGGTCCCGTACCCCGGCCAGCCGGGCGAGCAGCAGTTGCCAGGCAGCGAGCAGGACCGTGAACGGGGTGGTCCCGGCTGTACGCGCCAGTGCCCGGACTCGTTCCGTGACGTCCGCGGGCAGCCGGAGCGGGACCTCGTCGGCCGTCCGGTCCGCGACGGCGGGGCGGGGCCGGTCGGCGGGCAACCGCAACGCGGGCAGATCCGCGAGCCGCCGCTCCCACCAGTCGAGTCCGGCGGCGCGGTCCTGCTCGCGTTCCCGTGCGGCGTGGGCGGCGTACTGGACCGAGGGTGGCGGGCCGCCGGGTTCCGTGCGGTACCACGTGTCCATTTCGGACAGCAGGAGCCGTTGGGAGGTCGCGTCGGTGGCGATGTGGTGGCAGGTGAGGGCCAGCACGTGGTGATCCGGGGCGAGCCGGAAGAGGACCACGCGCAGCGGCGGCGCGGCGTCCAGCGCGAACGGCCGCCGGATCTCCGCCGTCACCGCCGCGGCCAGGTCGGGTTCGCGAACGTCCACTGTGGACATCGGAACGGCGTCGACCGGCCCGAGGAGCGCGACCGGCTCCCCGTCGATCTCGGTGAACCGGCTGCGCAGCACGTGGTGGCGCGCCGCGAGCGTGCGGATCGCGCGGAACAGCCGCGGCTCGTCCAGTGCTCCCAGGATCCGCAGCACGGTAGGGGAGTTGTAGGCGGCGCTGCCCGGGTCGAGCTTCGCCGCGAACCACAGCATGCGCTGCGCAGGCGACAGCGGAGCGGGTGCGGCCGGATCCTCACGGGCGACGAGCGGGCGGTCGGCTTCCTCGCCGACCTGTGCGGTGAAGTCGGCGAGCACCGGGTGGTCGAACAACGTGCGGACGGTGATCCGGCGTCCCAGCCTGGCGTGCAGGAGACCGACCACCCGGGTCGCCGCCAGCGACCGGCCGCCGAGGGCGAAGAAGTCGCTGTCCGGGCCGATTTCCCCGTCGAGTTCGAGACAATCCCGCCACACCCGCGCGACCGACGCCTCGGCCTCCGACAGCGGCGCGACCGTGCCCGGACGGGCGACGGACGACGGCGGTAGCGCGCGCCGGTCGAGTTTGCCGTTGGGCAGCAAGGGGAGCGCGTCCAAGGCACACCACGAAGTCGGCACCATGTAGGCGGGCAGCAGCCGCCGAAGCCGTCGCTCGACGGCCGCCGCGTCGACGGTCGCGGGAGTGAGGTAGCCGATCACGTGCGCGTCCACGCCGTCCGCGGCCACCGTCACCGCCGCGTCGTCCACATCGGACAGTCCACGCAGGACGGACTCGATCTCGCCAGGCTCGAACCGGTTGCCGCGCACCTTCACCTGGTCGTCGGCGCGGCCGAGGAACTCCAGTGTCGCCTCGGGACGCCAGCGGACCAGGTCACCAGTGCGGTAGCAGCGTTCGCCCGGCCGCACCGGGTCGGTGACGAACGCGGACCCGGTCAGCTCGGGCCGCGCCCGATAGCCGGTCGCCACGCCGGTGCCGCCGATCCACAGCTCACCGATCGCGCCGGGCGGCGCGAGCCTGCCCGCCTCGTCCAGCACGTACAGCCGGGCGCCCGGCGTCGGCGAACCGATCGGGACCCGCTCGCGGTCGTGCTCGGTGACCCGGTGCGCGGTCGCCGAGACCGTGGTCTCCGTCGGGCCATAGCCGTTCCACAGCTCGCCGACCAGCGGACGGGCCCGCGCGGCGAGATCCGGGTCGAGCACCTCGCCGCCGAGCAGCAGCCGCAATTCGGGGTCACCGGTCCAGCCCGCGGCGAGCAGCATCCGCAGGCTCGTGGGGGTCAGATCGACGACCGTGACACCGCTCTCGGCGATCCGCCGCGCGAGCTCGTGGCCGTCGACGGCGGTGTCGCGGTCGGCGACGACACAGCGCGCGCCGGTGGTGAGCGGCCACCACAGTTCCTCGGCGGACACGTCGAAGGCGAGCGGCGCGACCGCGAGCATCGCGTCGTCCCGCGTCATACCCGGGAGGAGTCCCCGGGAACGGATGAACGCGTGCAGGTTCGCGTGGCTGATCTCGACGCCCTTGGGCCGCCCGGTCGACCCCGAGGTGTACAGCACGTAGGCGAGGGCGTCGCCGTCCGGCAGCACCGGCTCGAAGGACGCCCCATCGGCGCTGTCGGCACTGATCACGCGCAGGCCAGGCACGGCGTCGGCGACCTCGGCCGCCATCGGTTCGGCGCCGCCACGGGTGAGCACGACACGCAGCCCCGCCTCATCGGCGAGCTGGGCAAGCCTGGCGACAGGCTGTCCGGTGTCGAGCGGCAGATACCCCGCACCCGCCCGCCACACGGCGAGCAGCGCGGCGGGAAGGAACTCGTCGCGCGGCAGGCACACCCCGACCGTGTCACCCGCCGTCACCCCGGACGCGGCGAGCACGCGCGCGATCCGGTCCGCGTGCCCCACCAGTTCCGCGTACGTCAGCTGCCCGCCCTCCGACGACACCGCGACCGCGTCCGGTGTCCGCGACGCGGCGCGCCACACCGCGTCCGGCACGCCGCTCGCGTCGTCGGCGGGCAGCGCGGGACCGGTGCCCCACCTCGTCAGCTCGGCGAGTTCGCCGTCCGACGCCACTGCCAGCTCGGAGAGGGCGGTGTCCGGTGTGGACACCGCGATGTGCAGAAAACGCAGCAGGGAACGGGAGAACCAGCGGGCGCGGTCGGGGGCGAGCCACGACGGGTCGTGCTCGACGATCAGCTCGGTGCCGTCGGCGTGGGTGTTCACGAACACCGTCAGCGGGTTGTGGCTGCCGCCGGTCGGCAGCTCGCCGAGCAGGTCGAGCCGCGTGCCCGGACCGTGGACCGACAGCGGGAGACCGTCCGGCTGCACCGCGATCGACACGGGTGTGAGCGGTACCCCGGCAGGCCGGTCGCCGCCCCACAGCCCGGCGAGTTCACCGCTGGGCAGCCCACGATGGTCGATGGCGCGCGCCGCCGTGGTCATGGCCGCGCGCAGCAGATCGCGGAACGACGTGCCCGCGTCGAGCCGCAACCGCACCGGCAGGACGTCGACCAGCGGCCCGACGGTGTGTTCGAGCTCGGGCCGGTCCCGGTGCGCGGCCGCCATCCCCAGCAGCACGTCCCGGCCCCGCACCAGTTCGCCGACCAGCAGCCCCAGCGCCGACAGGTACACCGCGAACGGCGTCACCCCGGTCGATTCGGCCAGCGCCCGCACCGCCGATCCCAGCGACTCGGGCAACGGCGTGCTGATCCGTTCCCCGCCGAAGCGCCGCCGGCCGTGTGCGGCGCGGTCGAACAGGGCATCCGGCGGGTTCGCGCCCGCCAGCTCTTCCGACCAGTACGCCGCCAGTCGGTCCCGTTCACCGGGCACCCGCGCGAGCGCGCGTTCCCGCGATGCCACCGCGCCTACCTGCGCGAAGGAAGGCGCGGGTGCGCCGGCCAGTTCCGCCATGAGCACGCCGATGGACGCACCGTCGGTGGCGATGTGGTCGGACACGACGACCAGGTCGGCCACATCGTCGGCGAGGCGGAGCAGCGTGATCCGCAGGAGTGGCGTGTCGCCCGTGAGGTCGAAAGCGTGCCGGGCGGCGGCCGCGGCCAGTTCCCCGGCCCGGTGGTCCGCGTCGGCGAGTCCGCGCAGGTCGTGTACGTCCACCGGAACCCGCACGGGCGGGCCCACCACCATGACCGGTTCGCCGTCGTGGTCGCCGATCGTGCCGCGCAGCACCTCGTGCCGGGCGACGAGCCCGTCCGCGGCGGCCCGCAGCGCGGGCACCGAGACCCGGCCGCGCAGCCGAAGCCGCCAGGCGACGGTCGTCGCGGTGCCGGTCGAACCGAGCTGGGCGAGCGTCCACAGATCCCGCTGGGTGCCGGTCAAGGGAAAGGTCCCCGGGTTTTCGCCCAGCGGCAAGGAAGGCGCCGCGACCGGGGCGTCCGCGAGCCGCCGCGCGACCGCCGCCACCGTGCCGTCGGAGAGGAATTCGGCCAGCGTCACCACCCGGCCGGTCTCTTCCCGCAGTCGTGCGACCGCCCGCGCCGCGGCCAGTGAATGCCCGCCCGACTCGGAAAACCGGTCGTGCGCACCGATCCCCGGCAGCCCGAACGCGGCCGCGACCGCCTCGGCGACCAGCCGCTCCGTCTCGGTGCCCGGGGCGACGTACTCGACGTCCTCGCGGTCGAACACCCACGCCGCCAGCGCGGTCCGGTCCGCCTTCCCGGTCGTGCCGAGCGGGATCGCGTCGAGTACGGCGATCCGTGACGGCACCAGATGCGCGGGCAGCCGCGATCGCAGCCACCGCAACAGTTCCGGCTCGGACACCGGGGCACCGGCCGGTTCGGCGAACCCGACGAGCCTGCGTTCCCCGTGCTCGTCGGCGGGCGCGAGCACCACCGCGTTGCCGACGGCCGGGTGGGTGAGGAGCGCCGCCTGGACCTGTCCCGGTTCGATGCGGAAACCCCGCACCTTCACCTGGTCGTCGGCGCGGCCGACGAAATGGTGCACGCCGTCGCGGGCCCGGACCAGGTCACCGGTGCGGTAGTGCCGGACACCGCCGGAGTCGACCACGAACTTCTCGGCGGTCAGCTCCGGCTGCCCCAGATATCCCCGGGTCACGAGTGCCCCGCTGACCCACAGTTCGCCGACCTCGTCGTCGCCGAGCACGCGACCGTCGGCGTCCCGCACCGAGAACGCGGCGCCGGGCAGCGCGGTGCCGATCGGCGGGTCGTCCGGTTCGTCCCGGCCGACCTCGTGGCACGAGCAGTTCACCGTCGCCTCGGTCGGTCCGTAGCAGTTCACGATCCGCCGTACGCCCTCGTTGGCGTAGAGGCGGTCGACCAGGGACCGGTGCAGTGCCTCGCCCGCGATCGCGACGGTCCGCACCGAACGCGGCAGCGGGGTGCGCGCCAGCACCGCCAGTACGGACGGCACGCCCTGCACGAACGTCACCTCGTCCCGTGCGGCCAGCCCGGGCAGAGCGAGCAGGTTCTCGGCGAGCACCAGGCTCCCGCCGGTCACCAGGGGCGGGAAGATCTCGGCGACGGACGCGTCGAAGCACACCGACGCGGCGCCGAGCACGCCCCGCAGTTCGTCGTCGGTGTAGGTCGCGGCCGCCCACGCCAGCAACGCGAGCACGTTGCGATGCTCGACCTGGACGCCTTTCGGCCTGCCGGTGGAGCCGGACGTGTAGATCACGTACGCGAGATCCGTGCCGGAACCCGGGACGGCGGGGGCGGTCGTGGGTGCGGAGACGACGTCCCCGACGGCCAGCACCGGCACGTCGGCGTCCGCGAGCGCGGCCGCATCCGGTTCGTCCGCCACCACCAGCGACAGCCCGGAGTCCGCGACGACCGACGCGCCGTGGGCCGGGGGAGCGGCCGGGTCCAGCGGCACGTACGCGCAGCCCGCCTTCAGGATCCCCAGCAGGGCGGGTACCAGCCACCGGCCGCGGCGCAGGCAGACGCCGACGAGGTCACCCCGGGCCACCCCACGACGAAGCAGCGTGTGCGCGACGGTGTTCGCGATCTCGTCCAGCCGGGCGTAGCTCAGCCGCTCGTCGCCCGCGACGAGCGCACAGCGGTGTGGTGTTCTTTTCGCCTGCGCCTCGAACGCCTCGTGTACCCGCAACCGCTGAATCCCCTCGTGACCCGGCCGGAGTTGGCCGACCTCGGCAGATTGAACTTCCGGGACGGCGTCCGGACCAGGAAACCCGACCGGAAACTGCGCGGTCGGTAAGTTCCGGTCACGAAGGAACCATCGCGATGCCCATCGCCTCGTAGAGCGACTGCGCGCGTTCGCGGTACGGCCTGGCCTTGTCCGGAGCACCGACCTCGTCGTGGGCCGCGGCGATCCCGGTCAGCGCGCGGGCCTCCTCGTGCGGTTCGGAGGTGAGCCGGGCGAGACCGGCGGCCCGCGTGTAGTGCGCGAGTGCGGCCTGCCGGTCGCCGCACGCCAGCGCGCTGTCGGCGAGCCCGTTGTGCACGAGGGTCTCCAACGGCTGGATGCCCGTCGCCACCGCGATCTCGAGCGCGGCTTCCTGGTGCGTGCGTGCCGTTGCCGCGTCACCCTGCCGGAGGTGCACCAGCCCGAGATAGGCGAGTGCGTACCCTTCGGCCTCCCGGTGACCCTCGGCCCGGCTGACCGTCAACGACCGGTCGAGGTGATCGCGGGCCTCCGTCCACCGGCCCTGCGCGCGGTACACGTCCCCGAGGTTGTGCAGCGCGATCGCCTCACTCAGCCGGTCGCCGATGCTTTGGGCGTTGGTCAGGCACTGCCGGTAGCAGTCGAGCGCGGCGTCGAGGTCGCCACGGCGTTCGTGGACGAAGCCGAGGTTGGACAGCGCGCGCCCCTCGTTGAGGCGGTCGCCGGTCTCCCGGGAGACCGTGACCGCCCTGCTCAAGTGGTCCGCCGCGTCGGCGTAGCGGCCCAGCTGCCCGTACACGGTGCCGAGGATGTTCAGCGCGCGGCCGGTGACGACCGGGCTGCCGTCGACGTCGAGGCAGCGGGTCAGATGCGTCACCGCCTCGTCGAAATGGCCGAGCCTGGCACAGATCGAGGCCAGGTCGACGAGCGCCTGCTGGATGCCGATGGCGTCACCGGCCCGTTGCGCTTCGGCGAGCGCGAGACGGTGCAGTGTGCGAAGCGCGCCGTAGTGACCGTGCACCCGCAGCACCTGCCACAGCACGGTCGAGAGGTCGCGGGCATAGGCGCCGCCGTCGGCCGACGACTGCTCCGCGATGGCGATCAAGGTGGGCAGTTCCGCCGCCAGCCAGGTCGCCGCGTCTTCGGCGCCGGTGAAGTGGACGTTCTCGGCGATCGGGGTGAGCAACGGTCTTCGGTTGGGATCGCCCGCCCCCATCGACGCGGCCGCGTCGGCCGCCCAGGCCACATAGTGCTCGGCGAGGCGCCGCCGGGCCGCCGATCTCCGCTGCGCCGGTTCCTCGTCGGCGCGGCCCCGCGCGTAGTCGCGCACCAGGTCGTGGAATTCGAACCGGCCGTCCGCGCGGTGCGCGAGCAGCAGGTGGCTGTCGAGGAGCGCGTCGAGGAGCCTGCCGGTCTCCGGCGGATCAGTGCCCAGCAGTGCCGCCGCGGCGGCGATGTCCCAGTGCGGGCCGGGGTGGAGCCCGAGCAGGCGCAGGCCCGAGGCGACGTCGCCGGGCAGCGCGTCATAGGACCAGGACAACACGGAGGGCAGGGAGGTGGTCTTCTCTTCGGTGGTCAGTGCGGCCAGCCGGTCCCCGGCCGACCGCATCGAGGACGCCACGTTCGCCAGATTCCGGTGGTGCGCGAGCCGTTCGCCGACGATGCGCAGGGCGAGCGGCAGGCCGCCGCATCCGGACACCATGTCGGCGAGCGCGGTGCGGTCGGCGAATCTTCGTCCGTTGCCCGCCAACCGGTCGAGCAAGGAGAAGGACTCCTGCTCGGTCAGCAGCGGCACCGGCACCCGGTGCGCGTCGGCGCTGATCGTCAGCCCGTGCAGGGCCGCGCGGCTCGTCACCACCACCGCGCAGCCCGCGTGGCCGGGCAGCAGCGGGCGGACCTGGTCCGCCGAACGGGCGTTGTCCAGCACGATGAGCACCGAACGCCCGGCCAGCACACTGCGCAGCGACGCGGCCCGGTCGTCGAGGTCGGCGGGCACGTCCGCCACCGGCACGCCGAGCGCCCGCAGGAACGACCGCAGCACCTCGCCCGGATCGGCGGGCGCCCCCGGCCCGTACCCACGCAGGTTCGCGAACAACTGCCCGTCGGGGAAGTCCTGCTTGACCCGCTGCGCCCACTGCACGGCCAACGAGGTCTTGCCGACCCCGGCCATGCCCTCCAGCACCGCCACGACGACCCCCGCGCCTGCCCTCTCGCCGCGGATGGCGTCGAGCGCGTCGATCTCCCGCTGCCGCCCGATGAACGACGTGATCCCCGAAGGCAGTTGCGCGGGCACCGAAACGACCGGTGTTCTCGCAGGTGACACCGCGTCCGGGCAGTAGTGCCGCACGAACCGGCTCGCCTGCTCGCCCTGGAGACCCAGCCCCAGCGCCAGCGCCTCCACCGAATGGCGCCGCGGCCGGGCGACCCGGCCGCGCTCGATGTTGCTGATGCTCCGCACCGTCAACCCGGTGCGCTCCGCCAGCTCCTCTTGCGTGAGAACGGCGTCCCGTCGTGCCTCACCCAGCAGTGAACTCGCCCCACGGTCCATTTCGCGGATGTTAGAGCGGGTGCGACGCCGAAAACGGTGTTTCGGCCACGACTTTGATCGAAATTGGTCGAAAACGGGTCATCGCCGCTCTCGACGGATGGTTCACACCGGTCCCTCGCGGTGTGTCCCCGGCGCGGGCGTGCCGGTGGCCGATCGCGCCGCTCGTTCGAAGTCGGCGCGGGCCTGGCCGGACAGGCCGAGCCCGGCCGCGATGAGCCGGACCGTGTCGCGGCGGGGCCTGCAGACCCGGCCGTTTTCGAGGTCTCTGATCGCCCGGACGCTGACGGTGGAGCGGGCGGCGAGAAGCCGCTGGGTGGTGCCGAGGCTGTGCCGATGGCTCCGCAGCAAGCTGCCGAACCGGGCCGGCCCCTCGTCCGCCGGGCTCATCGGCTCCGGCGCAGGGGCGGCGTCGGCCATCCTCACGAGGTATCGGGGCAGGGTCGGTCCTGTGTGAACACCTTGAGTCACTGGCGTCCTCCGCTTCGCTCAGCGATGCCGCATCATGGTCGGCAGGCGGCGGGGGAGGGACAACCGGAAACTTCACCGAAGAATTGCCGGTTCACCGGGTGAGCCCGTTCGGCTCGGGTAGAGCAGAACGGGCTCGACGGCGTTATCCGCAGCAGATGTTGTAGCCGTGGTTCCGCCAGAACATCGAGGGGCTCGGGTTGTCGAGAACCGGGTCGCCGGTGCTGTCCGACGCGCTCTCGTGCCTGCCCGGCCGGTACTCGACATGCGTGTGCGCGGAGCTGGCGCCGCGGTACTCCTCCGTGCCGATCTGCTGGCCGCGGCTGACGAATTCACCGACCGCGAGCCCGTTCGACGGGTTGAGATGCAAGTAGATGATGGTGAAATCCTGATCACGGTTGTAGATCGCCAACGTGGACAGGCCTCCGCTGCCGTTGCTGCCCTCGGTCTTCCTGATGACGTAGCCCTGGGTCATCGAGAACACGGAAGCACCGAAGCCGCGGGCGAAGTCGATCCCTTCATGCCTGCCCGACGTGCTCACGTAGCCGTCGAAATAGGAGCTGATACGGCCGGCATCACTGTGGTAGAGCCCGGTTTCCAGCCAGTCGTTGCCAACCAGGCCGAGCAGGTGCCCGGCGTTTTCGTTGTACGTCGAGGTCAAGTTTCCTTTGACGCCATGCGTGAACGAGTCGATCGGGCCCGTCCAGCCGTTCTTGAAGAACACGGTGACGACCGCGTCCCGGCGGTTCCACACCGAGGCCGCGTTGCCCTTCACACACAGGCCCTTCCCGGCGCCCGCGCCGAGGAAGTGGTAGCAGTCGGAACCCGTGCCGTAGTTGCCGACGGACGCGTCGAAATCGCTGACCGATCCCTGTTGATTGCTGTTGTAGTACAGGCAGAACTCACCGTCTTCGCAGACGCCGTTCCGTGCCGTCGCGGCTTGCGCCGACGGGGTGACCACGAGAGTGCCGCTCAAGGCCAGTGCCACGCCGAACAGGATGACCATCAATCTTCTCAACGACGTTCCCTTCTCGTCGAATGCGGCGAATCAGCCAGTGCGGGACGCTACGGACGGGATCGGCGCCAGGGAAGCCGTAACGGGAAAACTGCCGCTCGTCCGGGACGAGCGGGATGGCCGTCCGGTTTGCCGGGAGGTGAAGGAAAGGTGACGTGTTGCGAAAGCCACTTTCGCAACACGAACTGAAGGCTTGGCTTCGAGATGACGCCGGACACCGCTGATGAGGGATCCGGCGCGCCGGGCTTGCCTGTCAAGGTCGGCTGCCCACAAGGAAACCGGCCCTCGTCGCAGCATGCGCTGGACCTTTCGACTGCGAAGGCGGACCGCCGCCGAAGCGGCCTGTCCTAAGTAGACTCAAAGAACGCCATCAGCGCTCAGGCTCCCGGTACTTCCGACTGAACCGGACACCGTTGAACGTGTGGGTGCAGCACGGACAGCTCGGCTCCAGATCGTCGGCACCCAGCTCGGGGGCGACGGCCCGTAGCCGGTTCTCGTCGTCCACGTAGAGGCCGCTGTAGTAACTGGCCTCCCCGATCCGCACGTAGTCGCGTCGTTCGTGCGGCTGCCGGGCGACGAGCCAGTGGATCGGGTCGGGGGAGTCGAGCCGGGCGGCGGCTTCGTCGCGCACCCCGTCCCAGTCCTCGCCGAGCTTGCCGAGCAGAAACCGGAACAACGGCGTGTAGTCCAGGCCCCGGCGTGCCCGCCGTCCCATCGGCCCGCGCGTCAGGTCGGAAGAGGTTTCGCTCTTCGTGGTGCGCCGATGCCGGTAGTCCCCGCCGTGGTCGTGGTGAACGTGTCTGGCCCTGGTATTCACGCGACGGTAAAGTGGCTCCTTCATCGCGCCTGCTTTCCTTGTCGAAGTCCTCGGCGGCTTCAAGACTATCGCCGTCCCCGCATCTTCTCGATTCTTTTGCGGCCCATACGAAGAATTGACGCGTTTACGCGGCCGGGTGCGGTTGTGGTGTGATTGGCCCTTGCGTTCGTCGCCCGCTAACGGTGTTCGTCCGGTGGATGGGATGCCGATGTCAAAGGGGTGGGACTGACGCTTCGCAATCGATCGATTACCTAGTGCCAATAGGGACAATGGTGTCCGGGCAACGGACGCGGAGTAGGTGGACGGCGGCCTTGTTCCCGCTTTGGAGACGAGGCCTCTTCCTGCTGTTCGCCACGTGTTCGAGGTGGATATTTTCCGGAGTTGATCCGTTCAGGTGATACGCGGACACGTGCTGATCACTCGTGTTAGCCTGCCGCTGGTTGCTCGCGAGGGTCTGGCGTTTCGGATGTGAAGTCCGCGTCATCTGGGGACGCGAAACAACTGTGGTGCAGCATTTCCTTCTTCGCTGCGGGTCGCCGTCGACCCGTGGGTGTCAAGTGGTCCTGGGGGTCGGGTGAAAGCGATTCATGGTTTCGTCAAGACCATTGCCGGTGAGCGGAAACTACGTCGCGGCCTGCGTAAAGAATTGGTCAAGGTCGGGATCGAGGGGCCGGTCGAAATGGCCGAACTCTGCCGCCGCATCGGGGAAAGCCGAGGTCGGCCGATCAAACTCGTCGCGTTCCCGATGGAGGTTCCCGGCCCGTGTGGAGCGTGGCTGAGCGCGTCTTCCGGCGACTACATCGTCTTCCAGTCGGAGACCACCCGGATACACCAAGAGCACATCATCGCGCATGAGCTGGGGCATATCCTCTCCGGACATCGGGCGGAACCGGACGAAGAGGAAATATGGTCCCGGTTCATGCCCGACCTCGATCCGGGGGTAATTCGGAGGCTGTTGAAAAGAACGCAGTACGACTCGGTCCGGGAGCGGGAGGCCGAGACGATCGCCACCCTCCTGCTCGAACGTTCCCTGGTCGTCCGGCTGCTCGACGAGCCGGGTTCGTCGCGGACCAGGCGGATGCGGCACGTCCTCGGCGAGGCGCGGGGCTGGCTGTGAGCCTGGCCAAGGAATTCGTGATCGCGGCGCTGGTGTGGTTCTCCTACCGGCTGGCGCGATCGCCGCGCGACCCGGCGATCTGGGCGCTGGTCGGCTGCCTGGTGCTGCGGTTGCTGACCGCGCCTTCGAGCATGGTGGCGCTGCACGAGTTCACCGGAGGGACGCTCGACGTCGACACCTTCCGCCTGGTCCAGACGGTCGTGCTCGACGCCAGCCTGTTCTTCCTGCTGGTCTTCTTCCTGCTCTCCGCGGGCGGCTCGCGGCGGCGGGTGGCCCTCGACGCCTGGTTGCTGCTACTGGTCTGCGCGGCCCTGGCGGTGGCCATGTTCGTGGTCCCGGCCGCGTCCCGCGAGCAGGCCTTCGGTGTCGGCGCGGCGCTGCCGGCGGTCGTGACGGAGCCGGGGGTGGCGCTCTTCTTCCTGGTCGACGCGGCGTACGGCACCTACACGACCGTGCAGGCTGCGAGCTGGGCGCTGCGTGACGCCGTGGAAACCCCGCTCCGGGTCCGCTGGGGGCTGCGGATCGCCGCCTGCGGCCTGATCACGCTCGCGGTGACCTCGGTCGCGCGGTTCGGCACGATCCTGGTGCGCTGGTCCGGCGGCGACGTGCCGTCGTCCCTGCCGGTCGCGACGGCCGTGCTGGTCCACGTGGGAATCATCCTGTTCATGGCCGGGATCACCCTGGTCGGGCTGCTCGCCGTGCTCGCCGCCGTCAGGCTGTGGCTGCGGCACCGGCGGCGGTACGAGGATCTGCGACCGCTGTGGGGGCACCTGCACGACGTGTTCCCCGGTGACGCGCTGTACGCCGGGCAGCGCGGCGGATGGCTGGAGGAACTCGCGTTCTGGCGGATGCATCGCCGGTACTGGCGAAGGGTCGTCGAGATCCGTGACGGACTGGTCCGGCTGAGCCCATACCTGGCCGACTGCGGTTTCGTCGAAGGCAGGGAGCGGGTTTCGCCCGAGGTCTTCCGCGAGGCACTGGCCAGGTTGCGGTCGGGGGAGCGGCCGACCTCGCGTACCGCGGTGGCGGTGGCGCGCCCCGAGGGGCAGGACGTCGAGGCCGACGTCGGGGAGCTCGTCACGCTGTCGAAGACGCTGCGCGCCTGATCGTCCGTTTTTTCCTCAGTTGTACGGAACCGGGAGGGATCCATTCACGTCAGTTGATGAAAGGGAGGTGGGCACCTATACTCCGGTACTCGGGGGGACCTGCACCGCCATATGGCAGCGCGGCACGGGTTCGTGAGGAACTCGGCAGTGTTCTTGGGAGGCAGCATGTCCCGGCAGGACGGACCAGGCCGGAGCCTGGCCGAAAAACTCGACCATCTGTTCGCGCACGTCACCCGGCGCAACGGCACCGAGTTCACGTACGAAGAGGTCGCGTCCGCGATCACCGCCGAGGGTGTGACGATCTCCCAGAGCTACGTCTGGCAGCTGCGCAAGGGAAAGAAGGACAACCCGACGCTCAAGCACCTGCAAGGGCTGGCGGATTTCTTCGGTGTCCCGGTCACGTACTTCTTCAACGAGGACGTGAGCGACCGGGTGGACCGGCAGCTGGAGTACCTGCGCGCGGAACAGGCGCGGTTGCGTGAGCTGGCCGAAACCGACGAGGTCCGCCTGATGGCCATGCGCGCGGGCGAGTTGACGACCGATCGCCGCGAACTGGTGAAGAACCTCCTCGACGTGGTCTGGCGGGATCAGCAGGCCATGCGAGAGCGTGGGTCCAAACAGGACTGACGCCTCCGGCGACGCCGGTTGTGCTTGTCGTGCCTGGGTTTTCGCTTCGTCCACAGTGGTCATCCACTGAGGAAAACGGACTAACCTCTCATATGTTCTCTTGGGTCGACACGATAGGGTGACGTCCTCTAGGCTCCTCGGCAAGAGATCCTGCGTGGAACGGACGACGTCGGTCCGCCGCCGGACTCCACATTGCGGGTTTGCCATGGGGGCGACGAAGAATGCACGTGAAATCAGTGATCAGAGTGGACGGCGACGTCCGCGCGAGGGCGTATCCCCGCGCGGAGCTGCTGGTCCTGCGAGACTTCTTGACGGAATCCGAACAGGGAAACGCCGTCGCGGCGGTGGTCACCGGAACCGCCGCGAGCGGGAAAAGTGAACTTCTGCACGCATTCGCGCAACAATGCGCTGAAGCGGAAGCAACGGTGATGAGCGCGCTTTGCGTGGAAGCGGAGAAGGATCTCCCGTTCACCGCGCTGTTCCAGCTTTTCCGTGGCCCGGCACTGTCCGGAGATCTGCGCGCGAAGGCCGCGGACCTGCTGACGCGGGCCGAACGGACCGGGCTGACCGGGCGGCCCAGCACACATCTCATGCTCGACCTGCTGGAGCTCGTGCGCGAGCTCGCCGCGCACCGTCCGGTCGTGGTCCTGGTCGACGACTTCCACCATGTGGACACCCCGTCGTTGCACTGGCTGATGTTCCTCATGCGCCGCATGCGCACGATGAACGTGCTCGTCGTGCTGACGGAGTCGTTGTCCGCCAAGCAGACGTTGCCCTTGCTGGGCGCCGAGTACCTCCGGCTCCCGCACTGCCGCCGGATCCGGCTGAAGCCGCTGGGCCGCGACGAGGTGGCCCGGTTCGTCCCGCCCGGCCAGGACGACACCCTGGTGAAGGGCCTGCACGAGCTCAGCGGCGGGAATCCGTTGCTGGCTCAGGCACTCCTCGAAGATCTCCGTGCCTCGGGCGTACCCCTCGCGCCCGAGACCCGGCCGATCCCCGGCGATCACTACTGCCAGGCGGTGGCGGCGTGTCTCCAGCGCGGCGACCAGGACACCCGGACCCTCGCCGGTGTCCTCGCGGTGCTGGGTAAAGGGGAAACGGTCTGCCTCGCCGTCCGGGTGACCGGGATGGACCAGCGCACCGCCGGCCGTGCGATCGCCCTCCTGCACCAGGTCGGCCTGCTCGACGCGGGCCGGTTCCGGCATCCGATGACGGTGACCGCGGTGCTGGCCGACGTCCCGGTCGCGGAACGCGCGCGACTGCACGAGCGCGCCGCGGTGCTCCTGCATCACGACGGCGCCGGCGCGCTCGACGTGGCCCGCCACCTCGTCGCCGCCGACCGGGCCGACCGGCCGTGGGCGGTGCCCGTGCTGCGCACCGCGGCCGAACTGGCCAAAGTGGACAACCGGACCTCGTTCGCGGTCCAATGCCTGAAACTGGCCTGCCGGTCGTGCGGCGACGAAGCGCTCGAGGTCGAGATGGTGACCCAGCTCGCCGGCCTGGAATGGCGGAACAACCCGGCCATCGGCGCCGTGCACACGGACCACCTCTACGAGATCTTCCTCGCCGGGCAGCTCCCGGTGCGGGCCGCCGCCATCCTGGTGCGGTTCCTGCTGTGGCACGGCCGCACCGCGGAAGCGGGTGAGGTGCTCGACAAGCTCGCCGTCATGGAGCCTTCGGCCGACGATCGCACCGAGGCGGAACTGCGCATCACCCGGCTGTTCATTCTCTGTTCCTATCCCGTTCTGCGCGACAAGCTGCCTGCCCCGGCCGCGAAGGACCGCGTTCCCGCGCAATCCTTCGACCCCAACGTGCAGGCGGCGATGGCGCTGAGCCGGATCGTCACGAACGGCCCCGACGACGACGCGATCGCTTCGGCTGAGAACGTGCTGAAGAGCATCCAGCTCGGCGACACGATGGTCGAATCCGTGCGCAGCGCGCTGTTCGCGCTCATCTACGCCGACCGGCTGGACAAGGCGGTGCCGTGGTGCGAGCTGCTGCAGCAGGAGGCCGCCGACTGCGACGCGCCCAGCTGGCAGGCCGTGTTCGCCGCGGCCAGGGCGGAAATGGCGCTGCGCCAGGGAGATCTGGTGACGGCGGAGAAGCAGGCCAAGGCGGCCTTGACGTTCATCACGCCGCAGAGCTGGGGCGTGGCCGTCGGAGTCCCGCTGGCGACGCTGTGCCTCGCCGCCGTCGGGATGGGCAAGTTCGAGGAGGCGGCGTCGCATATCAACCAGCCGGTGCCGGCCTCGATGCTGCAAACCCGGTTCGGCCTGCACTACCTGCGCGCCCGCGGCAGGCTCTACCTGGAGACCGACCGGGTGCACGCCGCGCTCGGCGACTTCGTCCTGTGCGGGGAACTCAGCAAGAGCTGGGATTTCGACCTGCCGGTGCTGGTGCCCTGGCGCGGCGACACGGCCGAGGCGTACCTCCGGCTCGGCATGCCGGAGAAGGCGAAGTCCCTGCTGGACGAGCAGCTCGCGAAGCTCGCCGGCTCGACGTCTCATGTGCGGGGAATCTCGTTGCGGCTCAAGGCCAAGATCGCCGAACCGCAGAAGCGCCCGGAATTGCTGCGTGAAGCGGTGAAGATCTTCCAGGCGGGCGGTATCCGCCTCGAACTCGCCCGCGCGCTCGGCGATCTCAGCCGCGCGCACTACACGCTGGCCGAGTCGGGTCGCGCGCGCACGGTGGCCCGGCAGGCGTGGCATATCGCGAAGGGTTGCCACGCCGACGTGATCTGCCGGGATCTGCGTCTCGACGGGACAGGCGACGAGGGAAAGCCGGCGTCCACCGCGGCGGAGATCGCCGCGTCGGGCGTCGAACGCGAGCTCATCGAGTCGCTGAGCGAGGCCGAGCGACGGGTCGCCGGGCTGGCCTCCCTCGGGCACACGAACCGGGCGATCGCGAGCAAGCTCTACATCACGGTGAGCACGGTCGAACAGCATCTCACCCGCGTCTATCGCAAACTGGACGTCAACCGGCGCCGGGATCTCCCGTCGTGGCTCCAGGTTTCGGTCGTCAACAGCGCCTGACCGAAAGAACCCGGCGGGTCGCGTCGTAGCTCTCAAGTCACGCATGTCGGTGGTCGTGAGTGGCGATTCGGGTTAGAACCACCCAAATCACTCACGACCCTCGCGCGAAGCGGCCAATCGGGCATTTGGCGAGGATCGTGGTCGATCTCCGGCTCGCGAAACGACGAAGGTCTCCTTACCCGGCTCGGGTAAGGAGACCTTCGTCGTCCCGTCTACTTGACGGCGGTCACGGCGGCCATCGTGCCCGCCCACCAGTAGGTGCAGTCGGCCGGCGGCTTCAGGTCCCGGACGACCTCCACCCGGAACGAGCTGAAGTGTTCGAGCAGGGCGCGCTGGTGTGCCCGGCTCAGTGAGTCGATTTCGTTGGTGTAGTAGGAGAAGACGCCACCGGGACGAAGGTGGGCGGCGGCGTGCTCGAAGAATTCGGCCGCCAGCACGATGGCCTTCGGGCCCAGGGTCCTGGCGAATTCCCGCTCGTCGGTCGGATAGGTGTCGTACAGGATCGCGTCGTACTGGCCGAGGCCGCCGAGCACGTCCTGCCAGGCGCCGAGTTCCAGCCGGATATCGCGGTCCGGCCACTGGGCACGCCATTTCTCGAACTCCGCCTTCACCTCGGAGTTGATTTCGATCAGGGTGTGCGACCGGACGCCCGCGTCCTGGACGTAGGTGGCCGAAATACCCATCCCGAAACCGACTTCGAGCAGATCCCCGCCGTTCGCCGCGGCGTTTTCCGCCAGCACCTTCATCAGCGGCCGTTCCCAGTTCTGCATCACCTGCTGGCCCTGGATGAGCAGCTGCGTCGGATCGCTGTAGTCCGCAGTGCTGTCCTGCCAGTTCCGGCGGATCAGCGGCCGGTGCGAGCCGTCGACGAATTCCTGCTGGATGGTGTCCAGATGTTCCAGATCGCTGGCGAACTCGAACACCGCGCGGCCGAGAAGGAGGTTGCGCTGGCCGGGCCCCTTCGCCCGGAGGAAGTCGTCCCTGACCGGGTCCACCGTTATCTTGAATTCCTTGAAGTTCCGTTGCATTCTGGTATATCTCCTACGGTCACGCGAGTCCTTTCAAGCCCACGGTATCGGTGATCTTGGTCCGGTAGCCGAAATGCAGGGGGTGACTTGACCACTGAACGGCACTGACGCCGGGAATAGGGGTTCGGAGAATAGGGGGTGAAGTTCTCCGCACGGGGGGTTTCCCCGTGATAGGAACTTCACATGCCGGGGGAAACCAAGAACCAGGACACCGACGGCCGCGGCGCGCGCAGGCGCTCCGTCGTATCGTTGATCGCCGACGTCACCGTGCCGGTCGTCGTCTACTACGCGCTGCTCGCCTTCGGGTGGAGCAGCGGCTCCGCCTTGGTGGCGGCCACGGTCGCCATCGGGGTCCTCGTGCTCGCCGTCGCGGTCAAGGAACGCAGGGTCGACGGCTTCGGGGTGTTCGTGCTCGGAGTCTGCGCGGTGACCCTGCTGGTCTCCTTGGTGAGCGGGGACGAACGCCTGCTGTTGGCCAAGGATCCCTTCACCAGCGGCCTGGCCGGGATCGCCTTCCTCGGCAGCCTCGTCTTCGGGAAACCGGTGACCTTCTTCATCTCCCGCCGGATCCGGGCGCTCACCCCGGCTCGGCGCCTGGGCTGGGACCGGCTGTACGCCGCGGAACCCGAGTTCCGCAAACTGCATCGCGTCTCCACCGCGGGCTGGGGCGTGGTCCTGGTCACCGAGTCCGCCGCCCGGCTCGTCCTGATCTACCTGCTGCCCGCGTCGGTGATGGTCGGCCTGTCCACCGCGATCGAACTGACCGCGATCACCGGCGTGGTCGCCTGGACCATCTGGTACCGGCGTCGCTCCGCCGGCCACGGTCTGGAAAAGTCGCTTCGCACGGCGGATGCGGCGCCCGCTGCTGTCTAAATTGGACTAGGGGCGAGTAGGGGAAAGTGAGGGGTTGGTCCGCGCCGGACCCCGTCGTACGTTTCGGTCGAGACAGTGTGGCCCCGATGACCAGGGAGATCCGCCACGATGACCGCAGCCGATTTCGCGCCCCCGCTGACCACTCTCTGCCCCGATTTCCCGTTCGCCTACGACGATTGGCTCGCGCATCCGGCCGGGCTCGGTGAGCTGCCGCCGGACCGCCTCGGCCAGGAGGTCGCCGTCGTCGGTGGCGGGATAGCGGGTGTGGTCGCGGCTTACGAACTGCTGCGCCTCGGCCTGAAACCGGTGGTCTACGAAGCGGGCCAGATCGGCGGGCGGATGCGCTCCATCCCCTTGGCGGGCGAGGACGGCGCGGTCGCGGAGATGGGCGCGATGCGGTTCCCGCCCTCGGCCACCACCCTGTACCGGTACATCGACGAAGTCGGCCTGGAGACCAAGCCGTTCGCGAACCCGTTGTCCCGCAGCACTTCCACCACGGTGATCAACCTCGACGGGGTGACCTACCGCGCGCGGACCCCGGCGGACCTCCCGTCGGTGTTCCACGAGGTCGACGACGCCTGGCACAAGGCCCTGCAGGAACTGGCCGATCTGTCCACCATGCGCGACGCCATCCGGATGCGCGACACCGCCATGGTGAAGGCGATCTGGAACCGGCTGCTGCCCGAACTCGACGACCAGTCCTTCTATGGTTTCCTGGCACGGTCGACCGCTTTCGCCTCCTTCCGCCATCGTGAGATCTTCGGCCAGGTCGGCTTCGGCACCGGCGGCTGGGACACCGATTTCCCCAACTCCGTGCTGGAAATCCTCCGCGTCATCTACACCGGTGTCGAGGAGGGGCCGCGGCAGATCATCGGTGGCTGCCAGCAACTTCCGCGGCGGTTGTGGAACCACGCACCCGCGTCTGCGCGCTTCTGGCCTGCCGGGACATCGGTCGCGTCGCTGCACGACGGATCGCCGCGCCCCGCCGTCCTCGGGTTGCGCCCGGCCGCGGACGGGTTCGCCGTCGAGGACGCGAACGGTGACGTGCGGACCTATCCGGCCGTGGTCTTCACCGCGCAGCACCGGGTCCTGCTCACCAAGATCGCCGGAGTGCGCCCGCTGCTGCCCGCGAACGTGTGGACCGCGCTGGAACGCACGCACTACATGGGTGCTTCGAAGTTGTTCGTCCCGGTCGACCGGCCGTTCTGGCACGACGTCGATCCCCGCACCGGTGAGGAACTGATGGGGATGACCCTCACCGACCGGACCCCGCGCAGCGTCTACCTGTTCGACGACGGGCCGGATTCGCCGGCCGCGCTGTGCCTTTCCTATACCTGGAACGACGATTCGCTCAAGTTCGCGACGCTCGGCCCGGCGGACCGGCTCGAACTCGCGCTCGACGCGCTCGCCGACATCTACCCGGGTGTCGACATCCGCTCCCACATCACCGGCGATCCGGTCACCGTCACCTGGGAGAACGAGCCGAACTTCCAAGGCGCGTTCAAGGCGAACCTGCCAGGGCAGTACCGCTATCAGCGCCGCCTGTTCACCCATTTCCGGCAAGACGACCTTCCCGCCGCTCAGCGCGGCCTGTTCCTCGCCGGTGACGACATCTCGTGGATGGGCGGCTTCGCCGAAGGGGCGGTCACCAGCGCGCTCAACGCGGTGTGGGGGACGCTGCGCCATCTCGGCGGGGCCACCGACCCGCGTAATCCCGGCCCCGGCGACGTCTTCGACCACATCGCGCCGATCGAACTGCCCGAGTCCTGAACGGGCCGAGGCCCGGTCCGTCGACTGGGGGGTAGTCGGCGGACCGGGCAGGCGAGACAGTGCTCAGCTCGCGTAGCTGGGGGTTCGCTGAGCCTGCCTGAGTACCTTGGCCCGGTAGACCCAGACCCCGGCGGTGCGGAAGATGACCATCGTCAGCGCCATGGTGACGAAGAAGGCGGAGACGCCGCCGGCGTCGATCCCGGTGTCCATCAGGAACTTGCCGAAGTCGGCCGCGAACGAGTGGCTGTGTTCGAGGGTGTAGACGAAGATGAGCCGTCCGACCAGGACGAACAGCCACAGTCCCAAGTAGACCCAGCCCGCCCTGGTGTAGACGGCGGATTTCTCCTGGTCCCACTCGACCTTCGTGCCCTTCAGCAATCCCCAGCCGATCAGGACGCCCGCCGCGATGCCGACCAGCCCGGCCAGTGTGTTCGGCGTGGTCAGCTTGAGGTCGTAGAGGACCGCCCAGCCCACCAGCGCGCACGTGAAGAACGGCAGGATCAGGATGACCAGGTGGGCCTTATGGCGACCGATGTGCGTGAACAGCACCAGCGCCAGCAGTACGCCGCTCAGGATGAGGGCGTTTCGCATGGCTTCACTCATCAAAACTCCTTCGAAAGACTCCCCATCCGGCAGTTCGATGCCGGTTGTCCCGAAATCTAAGGCGAGCGGCCGGGCCGATCATCGGCGTGCGGGTGGGAATCCGGTTGGAGATCGGCGTCCACCTCGAGGTGGAGTGCCGTGTGGCGCGGACAGGTGAGGGCAGGAGATGATGCAGGCATGGTCGAAGAAGTGCCCCCGGTCCGGATCGTGATCGCCGAAGACCAGGCGGCGGTACGCGAAGGACTGGCCCTCCTGGTGGGGACGGTCGCGGGGATCACCGTGGTCGGCCAGGCACCCGACGGCGAGGTCGCCGTGCGGCTGGCCGGGGAACTGCGCCCGGACGTCGTCCTGATGGATCTCTCCATGCCCCGGTGCGACGGCGTCGAGGCGACCCGGCGGATCAAGGAACGGCATCCGGAGATCGAGATCGTCGTGCTCACCACCTACGCCGACGACGACTGGGTGCTGCGCGCGTTGGAGGCCGGGGCGTTGGGATACCTGACGAAATCGGCCAACAAACACGAAATCGGGCGCGCGGTACACGCCGCCGCGGCGGGCCAGGCCCTGCTCGATCCGCAGGTGCAGCGACGGGTGCTCGGCGCCGCCCTGACGTCCGCGCCCGCTTCGGCGCCACCGCCGGAGGACGACGCGAACCTCACCAAGCGGGAAGCCCATGTGCTGACGCTGATCGCGGCGGGGCACAGCAACAAGGAGATCGCCGCGGAACTGTTCGTCAGCGAGACGACGGTCAAGAGCCATATCAACCGGATCTTCGCCAAGACGGGGAGCCGGGATCGCGCGCAGGCCGTCCGTTATGCCTACCAAGCGGGCTATGTGCGGGACTGACGCGGCGCTCCGCCGACGTCGTTACTGTCCTTCCTGGGTGGGCTGAAGGCTCCCTTCACCACGTCTGATGCGGTGAAGGGAGCCTTCAGCCCGGCCGGATACGGGCTCTCGGGCCTTGGAGCTGATCAACCAGGCATGCCGCGCCGACGTTGCGAAAGCCACTTTCGCAACAACGCCAACGCGCTTTGGGGCCTACCCCGGGACCCGGGCGGTGACGTCCCAGAACCGGCCGTCGGGCCCGGTGACCAGCGTGCCGTCGACGAGTTCGATCCGTTCGCGCATCCCGGTCAGGCCGTAGCCCGGCGTGTGCCCGGGGTCCGGCGCGGCGGCGAGGGGATTGCGGACGTGCAGCCGGACCTCGTCCGGCGGGTACTCCAGTTCGACGCTCACCGCCTCGCCCGCGGCGTGTTTGGCCGCGTTCGTCAGCGCTTCCCGGCAGATCCGCAGCAGCGCGATCGTCTGTGCCGACGGGAGATCGCGGTGCTCGCCCAGCATGGTGAAATCCGCCGGAGTGTCGTGTTCCCGGCCGAAGGTCCGCACCAGTTCGGTCAGCGCGTCCGGCAGGGCGCGGACGTCCTCGCGCAGCGCCGCCACGGCGTCCCGGACGTCACTGAGCCCTTGGTCGGCGAGACTTCGCGACAGCGCGAGCGAACGCAGGGCGCCTTCGGTGTCGTTCTCCTCCACCAGCAGGGTGTGCATCACCTCCAGCTGGACCCGCAGCGCGCCGAGGGAATGGGCGACGACGTCGTGGATCTCGCGGGCGATGCGGGTGCGCTCGTCCAGCGTCGCCGCGCGCACGCCGCGGGTGTGCGCCAGCCGTTCCTGGTGCAGCAACCGTTCCGCCTGCGCGACCCTGGTCAGATGACCGCGGCGGGTGAATCCGACGAGGACCACGATGACGACCGCGCCCAGTGCGCCCAGCCAGGCCTCCGAAGGACGGTGGCCGAGCAGGCTGGAAACCACGATGGCGGCGGCGTCGAAGACCATCAGCGCGATGATCGCGACGGTGCCCGGCTCCAGCCGTGAAGCGAACGCGGCGAGGGTGATGCAGGTCATGATCACGGCGGTGCCGTCGGTGGCGGCGCCGGTACCGAAGGCGGGGACCGCGCTCGCCGCGGCGAGCGGGAGCAGGGCGGCACGGGGGAAGCGCTCGCTGATGCCGATCCACAGCAGCCAGCTCGCCGACGACACCGCGTAGAGCACCCACAGCCAGCCGGCGCCGGCCGGTACGGTCGCGGTCATCTGGGTGACGGCCAGCAGCGCCGTCCCGGCGGCGGGCGCGGCCCATCGCCAGCGACGTTCCTCGACCTCGTCGGACACTGCGTCGGTCATACGACGATCGTAGGGCCACGACGGTTTTCCGCTCGCGGGTGATCATTCCGAGGGTGGAAATACCGTCACCGTTGGTAGGAGGTCGCTCTCGCGCGGTTGTTTCCGCAGGAAGCGTCCGGCTAGTGTTCGCCGAGGCGAAAGAAAGCGGTCTCCCGCCCCTCCGCCGAACAATTCCCATCCCTTTCGGAGGAATCCTGCGATGACCGCTCCAAGCGGCGATGCCGGGGACTGGGTCCGTGTTTTCCGGCCCGGAGGACCGTCGGTACCGCGTCTGATCTGCCTGCCCGACGCCGGTGCGGCCGCGAATGCGTTCTTCCCGCTTTCCGCCGCGCTCGCGCCGGGGATCGAGGTGCACGCGGTGCAATATCCGGGACGCCAGGATCGGGTCGCGGAACCGTGCGCCGAAGACATCGGGGAATTGGCCGACCGGGTCACCGGGGCGCTCGCGCTCTGGGAAGGCGCGCCGTTCGCGGTGTACGGCCACGGAATGGGCGCGGTCGTCGGTTTCGAGGTGGCCAGACGGCTGGAGCAGGCGCTGACCGGGAGCCCGGTCGCGCTGATCGTGTCCGGCTGTCCCGCCCCGTCCCGGTCCGGCACCGCCGGGCTCCACCTGCTGCCGGATCAGGACCTCGTGGCCGAGCTGTACTCGCAGCGCGCCGCCGGCTCGCCGGGCGCGCGGGACGCGGAGCTGCTCAAGGCCACCTTCCCGGCCATCCGGGCCGACTTCCGGGCGCTGGCCGCTTACCGGCCCGAGCCCGCGCCGCCGCTGCGCTGCCCGGTCACGGTGCTCGTCGGCGACAGCGATCCGACGGTGTCCCTCGACGAGGCGCGCGACTGGCACGAGTACACCACCGGCCCGTTCGACCTCCAGGTCTTCCCTGGTGGGCACGGTTTTCCGGAGGCGCGTCCCGAGGAGTTCGCCGAGGTGGTGACCGCCGCGGTCCGGCGGCGGTGAACCGGCGCCTGCGCCTCACAAAAGCGGGTCGTGAGTGGCGTTTCGGGTTCTAACCCGAAACGCCACTCACGACCCGCTGTATCGACGCCCGAATGTGTCAGCGCTGCGGGCTGCCGCCGGGGACCTTGGCGCCGCCGAGGCGGGCGGACAGCACGAGCGTCATCGCCATCAGGTTCGCGCCCAGCGAGAGCAGGATGGTGCCGCCGCCGGAGGTCAGCGTCGCGCCGGCGAAGTGCCCGATCACGCCGAGCACGCCGCGGACGAGCAGCAGGCCCACCCAGACGGCGAGGCCGACCACGCCGATCCGCTGGTAGACCTTGTCGCCGCGCCGCTGCAGCTGCGTCATCGCGCCCATCGCGGCGCCGCCGAGGAGCGAGACCAGCAGGCCCACCCCGAGGAAGACGATGTCGGTCACGCTGATGGTGGTGTCCAGATGCCGCATCTGGATGACCCCGATGGCGACCAGGGTGAGCGGCCCGCCCCAGATCTCCACGTTCTCCAGCGGCTTCCAGCTCATGCGCTGGTAGATCACGTAGACGACGACGGCGATGGCGACCGCGATGTTGATCAGCGTGCTGGTGTCCACTGCGCACTCTCCTCGGCTGTGGGCGACCTGTTCGTTCGGTATCGATCACGAGCGTAGGAGCCGGGGCCCGCCGCGGCGACCAACCACGGGTTGAGGTCCGGGTGGAATTCCCCGGTCCACCCGAACCGGGGATCCGGCGATTAGGGGTGGGCACCGGTCGCTAGGGGTTGTTGGTGCTTCGAGGCCGATCCTACTGTCGGGTTCATCGGCCGGACCGCCGATTCCCGGCCCGATCGGCTCTCGCTTCCGAATCCCCTTTCCCGGAATTCGGAGCCGGATTTCGCCGACTGAAAGGTGTCTCACGTTGCATTCCTACCAAGTGGCCGTCGTCGGCGCCGGATACGTCGGGCTGACCACCGCGGCGTGTCTCGCCTCGCTCGGGCACCGGGTCCGATGCACCGATTCCGATCGCGGCAAATTGGCCCGGCTCAAACGAGGCGAGGTCGACATCCTGGAAAAGGGCCTGCCCGGTCTGGTCGCCGAGGGAATCGCCGCCGGACGGCTCGGTTTCGTCGAGTCGGCCGCGGAGGCCGTCGAGACCGCGGAGGCCGTGTTCCTTTGTGTACCCACCCCGATGGGCGAGGGCGGGATGGCCGATCTGTCGGCCGTCATCGACGTCGCGACCAAGGTCCGTGACGTGCTTTCGCCGGGTTGTGTACTGGTGAACAAGTCGACCGTGCCGGTCGGGACCGCGGCCAGGGTCGCCGCGCTGCTCGGCCGGGACGACGTCGCGGTGGTGAGCAATCCGGAGTTCCTCCGCGAGGGCACCGCCGTCCACGACTTCCTCAACCCGGACCGGATCGTCGTCGGTTCCGACACGCGCGGCCCGGCGGAACGGGTCGCGGCGCTCTACGCCCGGCTCGGCGCCCCGACGGTGCTGACCGACGCGGCGAGCGCGGAGATGGTCAAGTACGCCGCCAACTGTTTCCTCGCGACGAAACTGTCCTATGTGAACGCCATCGCCGAACTGTGCGAGCGGCTCGGCGCCGACATCGGCGACGTCACCGAAGGCATGGGCTACGACCGCCGGATCGGCCCGACGTTCCTCTCGCCGGGGCCGGGCTGGGGCGGTTCCTGCCTGCCCAAGGACACCATGGCGCTCAAACAGGTCGCCGAGGTCGCGGGTTTCGAGTTCGGCCTGCTCGACGAGGTCATCTCGGGCAACGCGAAACAGGCGTCCCGAGTGGTCGAACGGATCGCCGTCGCCTGTGGACTCGACGCGGACGCGGACCTCACCGGCCTGCGGATCGGCCTGCTCGGGCTGACCTTCAAGGCGGGCACCAACGACCTCCGGGATTCCCCGGCGCTCAGCGTCGCCCGGCTGCTGGCCGAGCGCGGCGCGGAGCTGACCGGATACGACCCCGGTCTCACCGGCGCCGAACCTCCGATCCCCGGCGTCCGGGTCGTCGACGACCCCTACTACATCGCGAAGGACGCGCACGCGCTCGTCCTGCTGACCGATTGGCCGCAGTTCCGTGCCCTCGACTGGCCGCGGATCGCCGGTCTGCTCGAAGGACCGGTCGTCATCGACACCCGCAACCACCTCGACCCCGACGCGCTCAGCCGGGCCGGCATCGCCTGGCGCGGCTTCGGCAGGCCCCCGGTCGACCCGGTGCGCACGCCGTCCCTCGACCCCGTTCCCTGATCGTCCTCAAAGGACAGAAAAGAAAGGTGGACCCCATGCGGGTTTTGTGCACCGTGACCGGCTCGCAGGGCCACGCACGGGCGGTGCTGCCCTTGGCCAGGGCGGCGGCGAAGGCGGGCCACGAAGTGCTCGTCGTGACCCCGCCGGAACTGGCCGACGTCTTCGAACCCGGGCTGATGCGGATCGAACCGGTGCTCCCGGGGATGGTCGAGGCGATCGGGCGGATGGTCCAGGAACGCCAGGAGGCCGAAGCGGCCGGGACCCCGCGCCGGGTGCTGGACACGCGCGAACAGCTGATCGCCACCGCGAGCGGCCCGCACGTCACCACCGCCTACCAGAAGCTCTACCCACTGGCCAAGGAGTTTCAGCCCGACATCGTGCTGCGCGACGGCGCGGAGCTGTCCGGCGCGCTGGTCGCCGAGCAGCTCGGCGTGCCCTACATCAGCGCGCCGTCGGGTGCGGGCAACCTGATCGACCCGGCGGGCCTGGTGGAGCCGCTGAACGAGCGCCGCCAGGAGCTGGGGCTCGCCGCCGAACCCGACGCCGGGATGGTGCACCGCTACGGCCGTTTCGACTGCCTGCCCGCCGACACCTCGTTCGCCGCCTTCGATCTGCCGACGCCGTTCACCTACCGCCAGCCGTCGGAGGTGGCCACCGGTGAGGTCCTGCCGCCGGAGATCGCCGCATTGCCCGCGGACCGGCCGCTGGTGCTCGCCTCGGTCGGCACCGCGCTGCCCATGCTCGGCGCGTTCAAGGCCTTCGGCATCGACCCGCCGGAGGAGATGGAAGATCCCGACGTCACGGTGCGCGCCCTGATCGAAGGACTGTCCAGTGTGGACTGTTCGGCGGTGGTGGCGACGGCCGGGTTCCCGATCGGCGACGTCGAGGTCGGCGACAACGTGCTCGTCGTCGAACGGATGCCGCAGCCGCTGCTGCTCGAATGCGCGCAGCTGTTCCTGACCCACGCCGGGTACAACAGCATCCGCGAGGCGCTGCGTGCCGGAGTCCCGATGGCCACGCTGCCGCAGTTCGGCGACCAGCCGCACAACGCGCGCCGCATCGAGGAGCTCGGGTTCGGCAAGCAGATCCCCGCCACCACGCCGGAAGCGGTCGCCGAGACCTGCCGCGCGGTGCTGGCCGACGCCACGATCGCGGCCACCGTCGCACGGGCCCAACGGCGGAGCCTGACCATGCCGGGCGTGGAATCCGCCGTGGCCCATCTCGAAGAGCTCGCCGGCCGGGCCGCGGGAACGGAGTAGCGCGGTGCAGATCGACCACTACGTCAGCCAGCTGCTGGACGTGCTTTCCACCCGCCCGGACGAGATCGCGTTGCGCTACGGCGACGAAGCGCTGACGTCGGCGGAATTCGCCGCGGCGATCACCGGTGCCGCCGCCGCGCTGCGCGACCGCGGGACCGGCGAAGGCGGGGTGGTGGCCCTGCTGACCGTGGGGAACAGCCCGGCGACGCTGATCGGCCGGTACGCCGCCAACCTGATCGGCGCCACCGTGGTGCACCTGCGCGGGATCAACGCCGCCGATCCGCTGGACGAACTCCCGGTCGCCACGCAGGTCGAGATCGTCGACGACACCGGCACCACCGTCCTGCTCACCGACGCGGCGAACCTCGACCGGGCCAGGAAGATCCGCGACGCCATGGCGGAACCGGCGGCACTGGCGGCTTTCGGGGACTTCGGTGACGACGTCGCCGACCTCACCGGGACCGCGAGCGAGGTCGAGCCGCGAGCCGAGGGCACCGCCGTGCTGACCTACACCAGTGGGACCACCGGCAGGCCCAAGGGCATCGGCCGCGGGTTCGGCGGGCTGGGCGCGGTGGTCACCAAGGCCCGGCACATGACCGAGCGCTGCACGATGCTGGTCACCACGCCGCTCAGCCATTCCGTCTCGTCCACAGTGGACGACGCGGTCGCCTCCGGCGGGATGATCGTCCTGCACGAGGGGTTCGACGCCGGCGCCGTGCTCGAAGCCGTGGAACGCCACCGGGTCAACCGGGTCTACCTGGCCACCCCGCAGCTCTACGACCTGCTCGACCATCCGGCACTGGGCACCACCGACCATTCCAGCCTGCGCGAGCTGTACTACGGCGGGAGCCCGGCCTCCCCGGTGCGGCTCTCCCGGGCCGCGGAGGTGTTCGGCGCGAAGCTGATCCAGATCTACGGCACCACCGAAAGCTGGGTGATCGCCGCGCTTTCGCCGGAAGAGCACCTGAAACCGGAACTGCTCACCACGGTCGGCAAGGCGGTCCCGTTCGTCCAGGTCGGCATCCGCGACCCGCATGTGCGGCACGAGCTGCCCGCCGGGAAGACCGGGGAGATCTGCGTCCGGTCGCCGATGATGATGGACGGTTACTGGAAGCGGCCCGACCTGACCTCGAAGGTCCTCATCGACGGCTGGCTGCACACCGGCGACGTCGGCTACCTCGACGAGAACGGCTACCTGTACCTGGTCGACCGGCTCGCCGACATGATCAAGACCAACGGCATCAAGGTGTATCCGGCCGAGGTCGAGAACGCGCTGCTGGCCCATCCGGACGTCGCGCAGGCCGCGGTGTTCGGGGTCGCCGACGAGGACAACGTCGAGTACATGCACGCGATCGCGGTGCCACGCCGCGGCAGGGACGTGGATCCCGCCGACCTTGCCGCGCATGTCGCGCGGGTGCTGTCCCCGAGCCACGTGCCGGCGGAGATCCGGCTCCGCGCCGAGCTTCCGCTGACCGACGCGGGGAAGCCGGACAAGCTCCGCCTCCGCGAAGAGGCGAAACCCGCCACCAAGTCCAGCCACGCCGAGCCAGAGAGCGAGTTGACGTCATGACCACCTACCTGGAGTCCTTCCAGCGCACCCTGCAAGGCGAAGTGCTGCAGAAACGCGACTTCCTGGAGATCGGGCGGCAGGCGGGCCGGTTCCCGGCGGCCAGCCGGTACGAGGAGGCCGAAGCGGTCGCCGAGATCAACGTCTGGTGCAGCAACGACTACCTCGGCATGGGCCAGCACCCGGACGTGCTCTCCGCGATGAAGGAGGCCGTCGAGCGGTTCGGCGCCGGGGCGGGCGGTTCACGCAACATCGCGGGCACCAACCACTACCACGTGGCGCTCGAACGCGAACTGGCCGAACTGCACGGCAAAGAGGACGCGCTGCTCTTCACCTCCGGCTACACCGCCAACGACGGTTCGCTGACCGTGCTGGCGGGCCGCCCCGAGGACTGCATCGTGTTCTCCGACGAGAAGAACCACGCCTCCATCATCGACGGGTTGCGGCACAGTGGTGTGGAGAAGAAGATCTTCCGCCACAACGACGTCGCCCATCTGGCCGAGCTGCTCGCCGCCGCCCCGGCGGACCGGCCGAAGATGATCGTGTTCGAGTCGGTCTACTCGATGAACGGCGACATCGCGCCGCTGGCCGAATTCGCCGCGTTGGCGAAGCAGTACGACGCCATGACCTATGTGGACGAAGTGCACGCCGTCGGAATGTACGGGCCCGAAGGTGCCGGGATCGCCGCGCGCGAGGGGATCGCCGACGAGTTCACCGTCGTGATGGGCACGCTGGCCAAGGGTTTCGGCACCACCGGCGGATACATCGCCGGGCCCGCCGCGCTGATCGACGCCGTGCGCACGCATTCGCGATCGTTCATCTTCACCACCGCGCTGCCGCCCGCCGTGGCCGCCGGAGCGCTCGCCGCCGTCCGGCACCTGCGTTCGTCGGAGCGGGAGCGCGAGATCCTCGCCGACAACGCGCAGCTGCTGCACAAACTGCTCGCCGAACGCGGCATCCCCTTCCTCTCGGACGAGTCGCATATCGTGTCGATCCTGGTCGGCGACGACGCGCTCTGCAAGAAGGTGCACGAACTCCTGTTGCAGCGGCACGGGATCTACATCCAGTCGATCAACGCGCCGAGTGTCCCGTTCGGACAGGAGATCCTGCGCACGGCCCCGTCGGCGGTGCACACCGGCAGCGACGTGCAGAAGATGGTCGAGGCGCTGGACCAGATCTGGCTGGATCTCGGTCTGCCGCGCGGCTGAGTGCGTGTTGGTGAACCCGTGTCCGCGATCGACGTCGGCAGGACGCCGCTGGTCATCCACATCGCGATGGCGGACAAGGCGTCCTGCCACCGCGATAGCGGGGCCTTCGGCCAGGGTGGGTTCACGCGTTCGGGTGCTTGTCGAGGTACAACTTCAGCTTCCGCCAACAGGCTCTGAGAGGGGAGACCGGTGTCCTTGTCCCTAGCGGCCGTCCTCGCCGACTCGGCGGGCAGGCGGCCGGACCACCCCGCGCTCGTGTTCGACGGGGAACCGTTCTCCTACCGGGAACTCTGGGCCGGGGCGAAGAGGTACGCCTCCGCGCTCCGGGACCAGGGGGTCGCCGCCGGCGACCGGGTCGTGCTGCTCCTGCCGAACACGCCGGAGTTCCCGATGGTCTACTTCGGCGCGCTGGCGCTCGGCGCGGTCGTCGTGCCGGTGCACACGTTGCTCGTCGCGGAGGAGATCCACTACATCCTCACCGACTGTGACGCCCGGGTGCTGATCTGCGGAGCCGCCCTGCTGGAGCAGGGCGGCGAGGCCGCCGACGCGGCCGGTGTCGAAGTCCTGACGATGCTGGAGGACTCCGACACCGGCCGCGTCCGCCTCGACGTCCTCGCCGGGGACGCGGCCGAGATCGAGCGGTACGAACCGCGTGAACCCTCGGACCTCGCGCTGATCCTCTACACCTCGGGGACCACCGGCAAACCCAAGGGCGCGATGCTGACCCACCTGAGCATCGTGCTGAACGTTTCCACCACGATGCTGTCGCCGTTCGACTTCCACGCCGACGACGTGCTGCTCGGCTGCCTGCCGCTGTTCCACACCTTCGGCCAGATCTGCGGGATGGCGACCTGTTTCCGCGCCGGCGCGACGATGGTGCTGATGTCGCGGTTCGACGCGCGAGCCGCGCTGGAACTGATGGTGGAGCAGAACTGCTCGCTGTTCATGGGCGTGCCGACGATGTACGTCGCGTTGCTGGAGGCCGCCGAGGACGAGCCGCGGCGGCCCAAACTCGACCGGGCCTTCTCCGGTGGTTCGTCGCTGCCCGTAGCGCTGCTGGAGCGGTTCGAGGCCGTGTTCGACTGCCCGATCTACGAGGGATACGGCCTCACCGAGACCTCGCCCGTGGTGGCCTACAACCAGCGCGCGTGGCCGACCCGCGCGGGCACCGTCGGCAAACCGATCTGGGGCGTGGACGTCGCCATCGCGCGCGCCGAGACCGAAGACCGGATCGAACCCGTGCCGCCGGGTGAGGTCGGCGAGATCGTCGTCCGGGGCCACAACGTGATGGCGGGCTACCTGAACCGTCCCGAGGCCACGGCGGCCGCGATCGTGGACGGCTGGTTCCGCAGCGGCGACCTAGGCTTCCTCGACGACGACGGCTATCTGTCCATTGTGGACCGTAAGAAGGACATGATCCTTCGCGGCGGCTACAACGTGTATCCGCGCGAGATCGAGGAAGTGCTGGCCAGGCATCCCGCGATCGCCCAGGTCGCGGTCGTCGGCGTGCCGGACGAACGGTACGGCGAGGAGATCTGCGCCGTCGTGGTGGCCGCTTCCGATCGGGAACCCGGGCCGGAACTGGCGGCGGAACTCGTGGCGTGGAGCAAGAAGCGCGTGGCGGCCTACAAGTATCCGCGCCGCGTGGAGTTCCTGGACGCGATGCCGCTCGGGCCCAGCGGGAAGATCCTCAAGCGGGAGCTGGCGGAGCTCCTCGGGCACTGACTCCTGTGCTTCGGCCCAGGCGGAATCGCGGCACGGTCGAGTGTGGAGGATTTGGGACGTTGAGTGTCCCAAATCCTCCACACTCGAATCACCTGGCCAGCTCAAGCGTTGGCGTGTCTGGTGTTGACGATGTAGGAATCGGGACGTTGAGTGTCCCGATTCCTACATCGTCGGGGGACCGGGTCTCGGATCTTGATCAACGGAGGATTGGGGACACTCAGCGTCCCCAATCCTCCGTCGATCAAGGTCGCAGCCGAGTGGGGAAGATTTCGGACACTGGACGTCCTCAATCTTCCCCGCTCGCCGACGTTGCGAAAGCCACTTTCCCAACCTTCAACTTTGCGAAAGTGGCTTTCGCAGCACACCGCCGCTCGCCAACCCCTGCCCCCACCCCGCGCCCGACCGTGAACAGGGGGACGTAGGGGTGCGAAAGGGGTCCGTTCCCGCACTAGCTTCGGAATCCCATCCTCGAACCCGAAATGCGGACCATGCGAGACGAACTGATTCTGCGAACTCGACGTGTTCGGCCGGACTGGGCCACGGTGCTGGCCGCTTTCGACGAAACCCCGGACGGGGAGCGGCGGCGGGCGCTCGCCGCGCTGGTCGTCGCCGAGACCGAAGCGGTGCTGGAGGCGAAGCCGGGTGCGGGGACCGCCGCGCCCGGCACGCCCTTCGCCGAACTCGGGTTCGATTCCCTCGCGGCGGTGGAACTGCACCGGCGGATCTCCGCGGCCACCGCGCTGGAGCTGCCGGTGACGCTCGTCTTCGACCACCCGACACCGTCGGCGCTCGCCGGTCATCTGCGCGATCTGCTCGCCGGTGAGGCCGTGGCCGAGATCGAGGACTACCAGGCGATCGCCGACGACGAGCCGATCGCGATCGTCGGCATGGCCTGCCGTTACCCCGGTGGGATCGGTTCGCCGGAGGACCTCTGGCGGCTGGTCACCGAGGGTGGGGACGCGACGTCGGACTTCCCGGCCGACCGCGGCTGGGACGTGGAATCGCTGTACGACCCCGACCCCGGGGTGCCCGGCAAGACCTACACCCGGCGAGGCGGGTTCCTCGACGGCGCCGGGGATTTCGACGCGGGATTCTTCGGGATCTCGCCGCGTGAGGCGCTGGCGATGGATCCGCAACAGCGGCTCCTGCTGGAGACGTCGTGGGAGGCCTTCGAGCGGGCGGGGATCGACCCCGCGACCTTGCGGGGAAGCGCGACCGGCGTGTTCGTCGGCGCGGAGACCCAGGAGTACGGACCGCGTCTCGGTGGCGCGGAAGAAGGTCTCGAAGGTTATCTGCTGACCGGTAACGCGGCGAGTGTCGCGTCGGGCCGCGTCTCGTACGCCTTCGGGTTCGAGGGCCCGACGGTCACCGTGGACACCGCATGCTCGTCGTCGCTGGTGGCCCTGCACCTGGCAGGGCAGGCGCTGCGGCTGGGGGAGTGCCCGATCGCGGTGGCCGGCGGCGTCGCGGTGATGTCGAGCCCCGGCGGTTTCCTCGCCTTCAGCCGTCAGCGCGGGCTCGCGCCGGACGGGCGCTGCAAGCCGTTCTCCGCCGCGGCGGACGGCACCGGCTGGTCCGAAGGTGTCGGGATGCTGGTGCTGGAAAGGCTTTCCGACGCCCGGCGCAACGGGCACCGGGTGCTCGCCGTCGTCCGCGGCACCGCGATCAACTCCGACGGCGCCAGCAACGGTCTCACCGCGCCCAACGGCGCCGCTCAGCAGAGGGTGATCCGGCGCGCGCTGGCGAACGCCGGGCTCGCACCGTCCGAAGTGGACGCCGTCGAAGCACACGGCACCGGTACCGTCCTCGGCGACCCGATCGAGGCGCAGGCACTGCTGGCCACCTACGGCCGCGACCGTGAGCGCCCGTTGCTCCTCGGCTCGGTCAAGTCGAACATCGGGCACACCCAGTCGGCCGCCGGGGTGGCCGGGGTGATCAAGATGGTGCAGGCGATGCGGCACGGTGTGCTGCCCAAGACCCTGCACGCCGACGAGCCCACCCCGAAGGTCGCCTGGTCCTCCGGTGCCGTCGAACTGCTCAACGAGACCGTTGCTTGGCCGGAGAATGGCGCGCCTCGCCGCGCGGCGGTGTCGTCGTTCGGGATGAGCGGGACCAACGCGCACGCCGTCCTCGAACAGGCCCCCGCCGAGGACGAGCCCGAGCCGTCGCCGGAAGCGTGGCCCACCTGGCTGTTCCCCGTCAGCGGCCGCGACGAGAAGGCCCTGCGCCGTCAGGCCGCCCGGCTGCGTGAAGCCCTGCCGGACAGTGACCTCCCCGCCATCGCCGCCGCGCTCGCCACCACCCGGTCCGCCCTGGAGTGGCGGGCCGTGGTGACGGTCGCCGATCGCGCGGGATTGTTGGCCGGGTTGGACGCGTTGGCCACCGGTGAAGCTCTGCCGAGCCTGGTCCACGGGACGGCGCGGATCGGGATCGTCTTCAGCGGCCAGGGCAGCCAGCGCGCCGGGATGGGCCGCGAACTGCACCGCCGGTTCCCGGTGTTCGCCGCCGCCTTCGACGACGCCTGCGGGCATCTCGACCTGCAACTGGACCGGCCGCTGGCCGAGATCGTGTTCGCCGACGAGGGCACCGAGGAAGCCGGCCTGTTGCACCGCACCGAATACGCGCAGTGCGCGTTGTTCGCCGTCGAGGTCGCGCTGTTCCGGCTGTACGAGCATTGGGGCCTGCGCCCCGATTACGTCGCCGGGCACTCGATCGGCGAGCTGGCCGCCGCGCACGTTTCGGGCATGCTTTCGCTCTCCGACGCCGCCGCGCTCGTCGCCGCGCGGGGACGCCTGATGCAGGACACGCGCGAGGGCGGCGCGATGCTCGCGGTGCAGGCGACGGAGGACGAGGTCCTGCCGCTGCTTGACGAACGCCTCGCGATCGCGGCCGTCAACGGCCCGCGGTCGGTGGTCGTCTCCGGCGACGAGGCCGCGGTCGAGGAGGTCGCCGCCGCGTTCGCCAGGCGCAAGACCAAACGGCTCAAGGTGAGTCACGCCTTCCACTCGCATCACATGGACGGGATGCTCGACGAGTTCCGCCGGTTCGCCGAGATCCTCACCTTCCGGAAGCCGGTGATCCCGCTGGTGTCCACTGTGTCCGGTGAGCTGCTCACCGAGGCGACGGCGCCGGAATACTGGGTGGAGCACGTGCGCCGCCCGGTGCGGTTCGCCGACGGCGTGCGGCGGCTGGACGAGCTCGGCGTCGACGTGCTCCTGGAACTCGGCCCGGACGCGGTGCTGACGCCGATGGCCGCCGAAGTCCTCGACGGCGAGGGAGCGGCGCTGGTGCCGAGCCTGCGCGGGTCGCGGCCGGAGGCGGAGGCGCTCGCCGCGTCGCTGGCCGAACTGTGGGTCCGCGGCGCCGAACTCGGCTGGCCTCAGGTGTTCGGTGCACACCCGAGGGCCGATTTGCCGACTTATGCCTTCGAACGGCAGCGGTACTGGCTGATCGACCAGGACACCGCCGGGGATCCCGGCGCCTACGGTCTGGGCGACACCGGGCATCCGCTCCTGCGGGCGTCGGTCACCACGGCCGAAGACGGTGCGCTGCTGCTCTCCGGCAGGTTGTCCCCGCTCACCCAGCCCTGGCTCGCCGACCACGTCGTCGGTGGCGACGTGGTGCTGCCGGGTACCGCGCTGCTCGAACTGGCGCTGCGGGCCGCGGAACTCGCGGGGGCCGGGGGCGTCGAGGAACTGACCCTCGAAGTGCCGATGGTGCTTTCCGAAGCGGGCGTTCAGGTTCAGGTGTCGGTCCGGGACAGCGGGCTCCTGATCTTCTTCCGTGACACCGAGGACGACGAGTGGACGCGCTGCGCTTCGGGCACGCTCGGCGCCGCGGCGCCCGCTCCCGGCTTCGGGGCGTGGCCGCCCGCCGGTGAGCCCCTCGACCTTTCCGATCTCTACGACCGGTTGGCCGACTCCGGCCTCGACTACGGGCCGGCGTTCCGCTGCCTGCGTGCCGCATGGCGCTCCGGTGACGACCTCTACGCCGAGGTCGCCGCCGTGCCGGAGACCCAGGGCGGGTTCGGCGTGCATCCGGCGCTGCTGGACGCGGCGCTGCACGTGCTCGAACTCGGCTCCGGGGGCGGTGGAGGCCCCGCGGCGCTGCCGTTCGCGTGGTCCGGCGTGACGTTGCACGCGCGCGGCGCCGACGTTCTGCGCGTCAAGCTCGAGAACCACGTCGCGGGTGCCGAAGCCGGGACGTACTCGGTGTCCCTGAAGGTGGCCGACGGCGCGGGCGAACCCGTCGCGTCGGTCGAATCCTTAGCCCTGCGACCTCTTTCCACAGCTCCTCGCGCGCAGGACGGCGCGCTTTACGGCGTCGACTGGATTTCGCTTCCCGGAACGCCGGGCGTCGCCGAGTACCGGCTCTATCCGGACCTCACCGCCGTCGACGACGTGCCACCGGTCGTCGCCGTCCGTTGCACCACTCTCGAAAGCGTGCTGGATCTCGTCCAGACGTGGCTCGCCGACGACCGGTTCGCCCCGGCCAGGCTGGCGCTGCTCACCGACGGCGCCGTCGCCACCGAAAACCCCGATCCCGCCGCGGCCGCCATGTGGGGGCTTGTGCGTTCCGCGCAGGCCGAGCACCCGGACCGGCTGGTATTGGCCGACGTCACGGGAGAAGACGGCCTCGCCGCCGGACTGGCTTCCGGCGAACCCGAGTTCGCCGCCCGCGACGGCGCGGTGCTGGTCCCCAGGCTGACGCGTGTGCCGAGCCCGGCCCCGGCGTCGTTCACCACCGGCGGCACGGTGCTGATCACCGGCGGGACCGGCGGTCTCGCCGGGCTGCTGGCCCGGCATCTGGTCGAGCGGCACGAGGTACGCAGCCTGCTTCTCGTGAGCCGTCGCGGTGCCGCGGGGCCGCTCGTCGACGACCTCACCGCGCTGGGTGCCGACGTCACCGTCGCCGCCTGCGACATCGCCGACCGCGAGTCCGTCGCGGCACTGCTCGCCGAGCATCCGGTGTCGGCGGTCGTCCACGCCGCCGGTGTGCTCGACGACGCGACCATCACCACGCTCGACCACGAGCGGCTCGCGGCCGTCCTGCGGCCGAAGGTCACCGGCGCGCTCGTCCTGGACGAACTCACCCGGGACCTCGACCTGTCGGCGTTCGTGCTGTTCTCTTCGTCCGCGGCCACCTTCGACGGCGCGGGTCAGGCCAACTACGCTGCGGCCAATGCCTTCCTCGAAGCGCTCGCCCTCCGCCGCCGTGCGGAAGGCCGCCCCGGCGTCGCACTGGGCTGGGGCCTCTGGGCCACCGGGATGGGAGCACGGCTCGACGAGGCGGGGCTGCGCCGGATCGAGCGCTCCGGCCAGCGTGCACTATCCGAAGTAGACGGGCTCGCGCTGTTCGACGCGGCACTGGCGGCGGACCGGCCGGTACTGCTGCCGATGCGGATGCACCGTGCCGCGTTGCGTGCCCGCGCCTCCGCCGAAGGACTTCCGGCAGTCCTCGGCGGACTCGTCCGGGTCACCCGCCCGGCGCCGTCGGCCGCACCGCGCGGACTGGACGAGGCGGCCCTGCTCGACCTCGTCCGGACGACGGTCGCCGCCGTCCTGGGCCACCCGGACGCGCACGCGATCGACCCGGATCGCGCGTTCACCGAGGTGGGTTTCGACTCGCTCGCCGCCGTGGAACTGCGCAACCGGCTGATCGCGGCCACCGGACTGAAGATCGCGCCGACGCTGGTGTTCGATCACCCGAACCCGCGTGCGGTCGCCGCGTTCCTCGCCGCCGGCTCCGCTCCGGTCCGGGACGAGCCCGCCGCTCCGGCCGAAGCCGACGAGCCGATCGCGATCATCGGCATGGCCTGCCGCTATCCGGGCGGGGTGAGCACACCCGACGACTTGTGGCGTCTGGTCGCCGACGGGAACGACGGCATCACCCGGTTCCCCGAGAACCGCGGCTGGGACACCGACGGCGTCTACCACCCCGACGCCGACCACCGCGGCACGACCTACGTGCGCGAGGGCGGTTTCCTGCACGACGCCGGACAGTTCGATCCCGGCTTCTTCGGGATCTCGCCCCGGGAAGCGCTGGCGATGGACCCGCAGCAGCGGCTGCTGCTGGAGATCTCCCACGAAGCCGTCGAACGGGCCGGGATCGACCCGAAGTCCTTGCGCGGCAGTGGAACCGGCGTGTTCGCCGGGGTGATGTACCACGACTACGCGACCGGGCTGAACCGCGTCCCCGACGACGTCGAGGGTTACCTCGGCAACGGGACCTCGGCCAGCATTCACTCCGGCCGGGTCGCCTACACCTTCGGGCTGGAAGGCCCGGCCGTCACGATCGACACGGCCTGTTCGTCGTCGCTGGTGGCGCTGCACCTGGCCGCGCAGGCGCTGCGGCGCGGTGAGTGCTCGATGGCGCTGGCGGGCGGGGTGACCGTGATGGCCACGCCCGAGGTCTTCGTGGACTTCAGCCGTCAGCGCGGCCTCGCTCCCGATGGCCGCTGCAAGTCCTTTTCGGACGAAGCAGACGGCACGGTGTGGAGCGAAGGCGTCGGGATGCTCCTGGTGGAACGCCTTTCCGACGCCCGCCGCAACGGCCATCGCGTCCTCGCGATCGTGCGGGGGAGCGCGGTCAACCAGGACGGCGCGTCCAACGGCCTCACCGCCCCGAGCGGTCCGTCGCAGCAACGGGTGATCCGCCGGGCCTTGGCGGACGCCGGTCTCAAACCGTCCGAAGTGGACGCTGTGGAGGCCCACGGCACCGGGACGCCGTTGGGTGATCCGATCGAGGCGCAGGCGATGCTCGCCACCTACGGCCAGGACCGGGACCGGCCGCTGTGGCTCGGGTCGCTGAAGTCGAACCTCGGCCACACCCAGGCCGCCGCCGGCGTCGGCGGGATCATCAAGATGGTGCAGGCGATGCACCACGGTGTGCTGCCCCGCACGCTCAACCTCGGCACGCCGACGACCAAGGTCGACTGGACATCCGGGAACGTGTCCTTGCTCAGCGAGCCCGTGGCCTGGCCGGAAACCGGCGGGCCCCGGCGTGCGGCTGTCTCGTCGTTCGGGATCAGCGGGACCAACGCGCACGTCGTCCTGGAGCAGGCGGAACCGGTCGAAAAGTCCACTTCGGACACATCGCCGCTCGGTGGTGACGTGCTGCCGTTCGTCCTGTCCGGAAAGACGTCCGCCGCCCTGGCCGCGCAGGCCGACCGGCTCGCCGGGCACCTGGCCGGCGACGTCTCCCTGCCCGCCGTGGCCCGCGCGCTCGCGGTGACCAGGTCCGCGCTGGACCACCGTGCCGTGGTGGTGGCGGGCGACCGCGCCGGGTTGACCGCCGGGCTGCGCGCGCTGGCCGACGCCGTCCCCGCGCCCCACGTGGTCGATGGGGTCGCCGAGAACGGCAAGGCCGTCTTCGTCTTTCCAGGCCAGGGATCGCAGTGGACCGGGATGGCGGTGGATCTGCTGGGATCGTCGGCGGTCTTCGCCGAAGCGATGGCCGACTGCGAGGCCGCACTTCTGTCCCATCTGGACTGGAAGCTGACGCACGTCCTGTCCGACGCGGCGGCGCTGGAACGGGTGGACGTCGTCCAGCCGGTGCTGTTCGCGGTGATGGTGTCGCTGGCCCGGCTCTGGCGGGCGTGCGGCATCGAACCCGCCGCCGTGGTCGGGCATTCGCAGGGTGAGATCGCGGCCGCGTGTGTCGCGGGCGCGCTGTCGCTGGAAGACGCCGCACGCGTGGTCTGCCTGCGCAGCAAGGCGATCCTGGCGCTGTCCGGATTGGGCGGGATGGTGTCGGTCGCGGCCTCTGAGGATCGCGTCCGGGAACTGCTGCCCGATGGCGTTTCCGTGGCCGTGGTGAACGGCCCGGCTTCCGTCGTCGTGTCCGGTGACGTCGCCGGGCTGGAGGCGCTGCTCAAGCGATGCGAACTGCTCGACGTGCGGGCGAAGCGGGTCCCGGTGGACTACGCGTCGCACTCGGCTCACGTCGACGCGATCGAACAGCAGGTCGTGACGGCGCTGAGCGGAATCATGCCGCGCGAAGCCGAACTGCCGATGTACTCGACCGTCACCGGTGAGCCGATCGACACGACCACCCTCGACGCGGCCTATTGGTTCCGCAATCTCCGGGCCACCGTCCGGTTCGACCAGGCGGTGCGGCGGCTGATCGCGGACGGGTTCCGGTTCTTCGTCGAGACGAGCCCGCATCCGGTGCTGGTCGCCGGGCTGACCGAACTCGTCGAAGAGGCCGCCGTGCCCGCCGTCGCGCTCGCGAGCCTTCGCCGTGACGAGGGTGGACCGACCCGGTTCGTCACCTCCCTGGCCGAGGCGCACGTCCACGGTCTCAGCCCCGATTGGGCCGCGCTGCTGCCCGAGGCGGGGTGGGTGGATCTGCCGCCCTATGCCTTCCAGCATCAGGAGTTCTGGCTCACCGACGCCGGGGAACCGGGTGACGCCGCCGGATTCGGTCTCGGCGCCACCGGGCATCCGCTGCTCACCGCCGCGACCGCGCTGCCGGGCTCCGGCGGCCTGCTGCTCACCGGCCGGATCTCGACGGCCGCCCAGCCGTGGCTGGCCGACCACGCGGTGCAGGGCGTGGTGCTGCTGCCGGGTACGGCGTTCGTGGAGCTGGCGCTGCAGGCCGGAACCCACGCGGGCTGCGGGCGGATCGACGAGCTGACTCTCGAAGCCCCGCTGCCGCTTCCCGAGCAGGGCGGCGTCCGCGTCCAGGTCGTCCTGGGGTCCGAAGTGAACGGACGCCGCGAGGTCACCGTGCACTCCCAGGCCGAATCCGGTGACGACACCTGGGTGCGGCACGCATCCGGCTTCCTGACTTCGGCGGAAACCCCGGGAGAGGGACTGACCGAATGGCCGCCCGCCGGCGCGACGAGCGCCGACCTCGACGGCTTTTACGCCGACGCCGAGGCGCAGGGCTACGGCTACGGTCCGGCGTTCCAAGGGCTGCGAGCGGCCTGGACCCTGGGTTCCGACGTCTTCGCCGAGGTCGTCCTGCCCGATGCCGAGGGCGCGGACCGGTTCGGTCTGCATCCGGCGTTGCTCGACGCCGCCCTCCACGCCCTCGGTACCGTCCGGTCCGGCGACGGCGCGGAACTGCCGTTCGCGTGGACCGGGGTCACCGTGCACGCCGTCGGCGCCACCGCGCTGCGGGTCCGGCTCACCGTGGGGACGGACACCGTCGCGGTGACGGCGGCCGATCCGGCGGGCGCGCCGGTCGCGACCGTCGAAGGCCTCGTCACGCGGCCCGCCGCCCTGCCCGGATCCCGGCGGCCGGACTCGCTGTTCCGCGTCGACTGGACTCCGGTCTCCACGCCGGAAGCCGTCGAGACGCCGACCGTCACCGTCCTGTCCGACGGCGACCTGACCGCGCTCGCCGAGATCCCCGACGTGGTGCTGGTGCCGGTGGGAGCCGAGGCCGGGGACCTCACCGAGAGCGTCCATCGCACGACCGCCCGGGTGCTCGATCTGCTCCGGACCTGGCTCGACGACGAGCGGTTCGCCGACGCGCGGCTGGTGCTGCACACCCGCGGCGCGGTCGCGGACGTCCGCGACCTGCCGGCCGCGGCGGCCTGGGGCCTGGTCCGGTCCGCGCAGGCCGAGAACCCCGACCGGATCGTCCTGCTCGACAGCGACACCGACCTTCCGCCGGCGTTGCTCGCCGAAGTGCTGGCCACCGGTGAGGCGCAGCTCGCGTGGCGCGACGGGGAACTGCTCGTGCCGAGGCTCGCCAAGGTCTCCACCGACGGCACGCTGACCCCGCCGGAAGGCCCCTGGGTGCTGGACGCGCCCCGCCGCGGCACGCTGGAAGAGCTCGCGCTCGTCCCGGCGCCCACGGCCGCCCGGCCGCTCGCCGACGGCGAGGTCCGGATCCAGGTCCGGGCCGCCGGGATCAACTTCCGCGACGTGCTCATCACGCTCGACATGTATCCCGAGGACAAGGCGGTGATGGGCAGCGAGGGCGCGGGTATCGTCACCGAAATCGGTTCCGGCGTCACCGGCCTGAAGCCCGGCGACCGGGTCTTCGGCCTGTTCGACGGCGCGTTCGGACCGGTCGCGATCGCCGACCGGCGGACGGTCACGGAAATGCCCGTGGACTGGACGTTCGCCGAAGCGGCCGCTCTGCCGGTCGTCTTCCTCACCGCCTACTACGGGCTGGTCGACCTCGGCGGGCTCCGGCCGGGGGAGAAGGTGCTGATCCACGGAGCGACCGGCGGTGTCGGCATGGCCGCGGTCCAGCTGGCCCGCCACCTCGGCGCCGAGGTGTTCGCCACGGCGAGCCCCGGCAAGTGGGAAGTGCTGCGGGGCCTCGGTTTCGACGACGAGCACATCGCCTCCTCCCGCACGCTGGACTTCGAGGACCGGTTCGGCCGGATGGACGTCGTCCTGGACTCGCTCGCCAAGGAGTTCGTCGACGCGTCGCTGCGGCTGCTGGGCGAGGGCGGCCGGTTCGTGGAGATGGGCAAGACCGACATCCGTGACGCGGACGAGGTCGCGGCCGCGCATCCCGGCGTCACCTACCGCGCGTTCGACCTGCTCGACGCCGGACGGCCGAGGATCGGCGAGATCCTGGCCGAACTGCTGGACCTGTTCGGCGCCGGGTCGCTCACCGTGCCCCGGCCGACGGTGTGGGACGCGCGCCGCGCACCCGAGGTCTTCCGGTTCATGAGCCAGGCCAAGCACATCGGCAAGAACGTGCTCACCATCCCGTCCACAATGGACGGGAACGGGACGGTGCTGATCACCGGCGCCACCGGGACACTCGGCGCGCTGGTCGCCCGGCATCTGGTCACCGTGCGCGGTGTCCGGCACCTGCTGCTCGTCGGCCGCCGGGGTCGTGCGGCGGCCGGGATGGCCGAACTCGAAGCGGAACTGACCGCCGCCGGGGCGTCCGTCACCATCGCCGCCTGCGACGCGGCCGACCGGGCGGCGCTGGCCGCCCTGCTCGCCACCGTCCCGGCCGAGCATCCGCTGGCCGGGGTGGTGCACGCCGCCGGTGTCCTGGACGACGGCCTCGTCGCCACGCTGACCCCCGAGCGGCTGGCGAAGGTGCTGCGCCCGAAGGTCGACGCCGCGGTCAACCTGCACGAACTGACCCGCGACGCGCATCTCGCCGAGTTCGTCCTGTTCTCCTCGGCCGCCGGCGCGTTCGGCGACGCCGGACAGGGCAACTACGCCGCCGCGAACAGTTTCCTCGACTCGCTCGCCCGGCACCGTCGGGCGCAGGGGTTGCCCGCGGTCTCGCTCGCGTGGGGTTTCTGGGCCGAGCTGAGCGGGATGACCGGCCACCTCGGTGAAGCGGATCTGGCCCGGCTCAAGCGGTCCGGGATGAGCCCTCTGTCCACTGAGGACGGACTACTGTTGATGGACGCCGCCCGTGCCGGGTACGAACCGGCGCCGCTCCCGATGCACATCGACCTCGCCGCCCTGCGGGGCGAGGAAGTGCACCCGTTGCTGCGGGGGCTGGTGAAGGCACCGGTGCGCCGGGCCGCCGCGGCCACCGGCACACAGTCCGAGGGACTAGCCGACCGGCTGGCCGGGCTCGCCCCGGCCGCCCGCGGCCGGGCCCTGCTGGACCTGATCCGCGCGAACGTCGCCGCGGTGCTCGGTTTCGGCTCACCGGAGCAGGTCGGGGTCCGGCAGGCCTTCCGGGAGCTCGGGTTCGACTCGCTCAGCGCGGTCGAACTCCGCAACCGGCTCAACGCGGCGACCGGTCTGCGGCTGCCCGCCACGGTCGTGTTCGACCATCCGACGCCCACCGCGCTCGCCGAAACCCTCGGCGACCGGCTGGCACCCGCCGAAGAAGCCGTTGACGACGAGGTCGCCCGTATCGGCGCGGTCCTCGCTTCGGTGCCCGCCGACCGGCTCCGCGAAGCCGGCGTGCTGGACCTGCTGACCCGGCTGGCCGACCCCGGCTACCGCCCCACCGAGTCGCCCGACGGCGCGGACATCGACGAGATGGACGCCGACCGCCTGATCGCACTCGCTTTCGACGCTTCCGACCCCGCCTGACGTGAAACACCCTGGAGCTGCGATGTCCACATCCGAGAACAAGGTCGTCGAGGCCCTGCGGGCGGCGCTGAAGGAAGCCGACCGCCTGCGCGGGGAGAACCGGCGCCTGACCGGCGAGCCCATCGCGATCATCGGCATGGCCTGCCGTTACCCGGGCGGGGTCCGCTCGCCGGAAGAGCTGTGGGATCTGGTCGCCGGAGAACGCACCGGCCTCACCGGATTCCCGGTCGACCGCGGCTGGGACCTCGACGGGCTCTACGACCCCGAGCAGGGGAAACCGGGCAAGAGCTATGTCCGGGAAGGCGGTTTCCTGCACGACGCCGCCCGGTTCGACCCGGCGTTCTTCGGGATCTCGCCGCGTGAGGCGCTGGCGATGGACCCGCAGCAGCGACTGCTGCTGGAGATCTCCTGGGAGGCGATCGAACGCGCGGGGATCGCGCCGGATTCCCTGCGGGGCAGCCGGACCGGCGTGTTCGCGGGCGTCATCCACAACGAGTACTCGGCCATCGCGGGCACGCCGCCCGCGGATCTCGAGCCGTACCTCGGCAACGGGAGTTTCGCGAGCATCGCCTCCGGGCGGGTTTCCTACACCTTCGGGCTCGAAGGCCCGGCGGTCACCGTCGACACGGCGTGTTCGTCGTCGCTGGTGGCGCTGCATCTGGCGGCACAGGCGCTGCGGCAGGGCGAATGTTCGCTGGCGTTGGCGGGTGGGGTGACCGTGATGGCCAACCCGGCGGCGTTCGTGGACTTCAGCCGTCAGCGCGGGCTCGCGGCGGACGGGCGGATCAAGGCGTTCGCCGAAGCCGCCGACGGCACCGCCTGGGGCGAAGGCGCGGGCATGCTGCTCGTCGAGCGGCTCTCCGACGCCCGGCGCAACGGGCACCGCGTCCTCGCCGTCGTGCGCGGATCCGCGGTGAACCAGGACGGCGCCTCGAACGGGCTCACCGCGCCCAACGGTCTTTCCCAGCAACGGGTCATCCGGCAGGCACTCGCGAACGCGCGGCTCGCACCGTCCGATGTGGACGCCATGGAGGCGCACGGCACGGGCACCCGGCTCGGCGACCCGATCGAGGCACAGGCTTTGCTGGCCACCTACGGCCAGGACCGGACCACCCCGCTCTGGCTCGGCTCGGTGAAGTCCAACATCGGGCACAGCCAGGCCGCGGCCGGGGTCGCGTCGATCATCAAACTCGTCGAGGCGATGCGGCACGGTGTGCTGCCGAAGACGCTGCACGTCGACGCGCCGACGTCGCATGTGGACTGGTCCGAGGGCGCGGTCTCGTTGCTGACCGAGGCCGAGCCGTGGCCGAAGACGGATCGACCCCGGCGGGCCGCGGTGTCCTCGTTCGGGATCAGCGGGACGAACGCGCACGTCGTCCTCGAACAGCCCACCGCGGAAGAGGAACCGCCGTCCACGTTTGCGGGGCCGGTGCCGTTCGTGCTGTCCGGCAAGACCGAAGCCGCCCTGCACGAGCAGGTGGCCCGCGTGCGGGAACTCGCGCGGGATTCGGACGTCACCGCGGCGGACCTGGCGTTCTCGCTGGCCACCACGCGGACCGCGCTGGATCATCGGGCCGCCCTGGTCGGCACGCTGGACGATCTGCTGACCGCCACTTTGGTGGAAGGGCGGGCGACGGACGGCGGGACGGCGTTCCTGTTCACGGGCCAGGGCAGTCAGCGGCTGGGGATGGGCCGCGAGCTCGCCGAGCGTTTCCCGGTGTTCGCTCAAGCCTTCGACGACGTCTCTTCGCGGTTCGAGCGACCGATCGCGGAGCTGTCCGCCGAGGAACTGAACCAGACGGCGAACACGCAGTGCGCGTTGTTCGCCTTCGAGGTGGCGCTCTTCCGGCTGGTCGAGAACTGGGGCCTCCGGCCGGACTTCCTGGCCGGGCATTCGGTCGGGGAGATCGCGGCGGCTCATGTCGCGGACGTGCTCTCTCTCGACGACGCGGTGACGTTGGTGTCGGCTCGTGGCCGCCTGATGCAGGCGTTGCCGACCGGTGGGGCGATGGTGGCGCTTCAGGCGACCGAGGCGGAGGTCGCCCCGCTCCTGACCGACCGGGTGTCGCTGGCCGCGATCAACGGCCCGGAGTCGGTGGTCGTCTCGGGTGACGAAGAAGCCGTCGCCGCGGTGGTGTCCCACTTCGAGGGCCGGAAGAGCAAGCGCCTTACGGTGAGTCACGCGTTCCATTCGCCCTTGATGGAGCCGATGCTCGACGACTTCCGCGCGGTGGTGGAGGGGCTGACCTTCGCCGAACCGCGGATCCCGATCGTGTCCGGCGGCCTGGCTGAAGTGTCCACTTCGGACTATTGGGTCCGGCACGTCCGTGACGCGGTGCGGTTCCACGATTCGGTCGAATTCCTGAAGGCCGAGGGCGTCACCCGGTTCCTGGAGATCGGACCCGACGCCGTCCTGACCGCCATGGCCAAGGAAAGCGCCGAGGACGCGGTCGTCCTCCCGGCTTCGCGACGGGACCGCCCCGAGGTGACGACGCTGCTGACGGCGGTCGCCGGACTGCACGTCCATGGGGCCGAGGTCGACTGGGCGCCGCTGTTCGACGGTGCGCGGCGCGTCGATCTGCCGACGTATCCGTTCCAGTACGAGCACTTCTGGCTCGAATCCGGTGCCGCTCACCGCGACGTGTCCGCCGCCGGGCTGGACGCGTCGCCGCACGCCCTGCTCGCCGCCGCGGTCCGGCCGGCGGGCGAGGACGAGATCCTCCTGACGGGCAGGATCTCGCTGAGCACACTGCCGTGGCTGGCGGACCACGTCGTCGGCGGAAACGTCCTTCTGCCCGGTACCGCGTTCGCCGAACTCGCGCTCGCGGCCGCCGACGAGGCCGGTTGTGAGGCCGTCGAGGAACTGAACCTGGAAGCGCCGCTGGTGCTGCCCGAGAAGGGCGGGGTCCAGTTGCAGGTCGCGGTCGGCGCGGCTGACGACCAGGGCAGGCGCTCGGTCACCGTGCACGCCCGGCCGGAGGACGACGGCTTCTGGGTGCGGCACGCCTCCGGCGTCCTCGGTACCGCAGTGTCCACACAGGACGAGATGATCGAGTGGCCGCCCTCGGGCGCGGAGCCTGTCGACCTCGAAGGCTTCTACCCGAACCTGGCGGCCGAAGGGCTCGGCTATGGCCCTGCCTTTCAGGGCGTCCGTGCCGTCTGGACCCGCGATGGCGACGTGTTCGCCGAAGTCCAGGTGGACGACACTCCCGGCACCTTCGGGATCCACCCCGCGTTGTTCGACTCCGCCCTGCACGCCATCGGCGTCGGCGAGTCGCGGGGGCTGGAGATCCCCTTCGCCTGGTCGGATCTCCGCCTGCACGCCGACGGCGCGACGGTGCTCCGGGTTCGCCTCAGCCCCGCGGGCGACGGTGCCGTCTCCGTTTTCGCGACCGACCCCGCCGGAGCGCCGGTGTTGTCGGTCGGCTCGCTCAGCCTGCGGGCTCCGGTCGCCGCGACCGCCTCGCTTCCCCGTGACTCGCTGTTCCGCGTCACCTGGACGCCGGTGACGGTGCCCGCTGGTGCTGGGGAACCCACCGTGGAGTCCTTTGTGGACTTCGATGACGTCCGGCAAGCGACGGCGCACGCCCGGCAGATCGCCGTGGAGCCCGGCGAGGCCCCCGTGGTGTTCCTGACCAGCGGCGCGTTCACCGATCCTGCGCAGGCGTCGGTCTGGGGACTCATGCGTTCGGCGCGGGAGGAGTACCCCGGCCGGTTCGTGCTCGTCGACGCCGACGACCCCGCCACGCTCACGGCCGGCCTGCTGGCCGGCATCGTGGCCTCCGGCGAGACCGAAGCCATCGTGCGTGAGGGCGAGGTCCGTGTCCCGCGGCTCACCCCGGTGCGCGGGGGCGAAACCGGACCGGGCTGGGACCCGGAAGGCACGGTCCTGATCACCGGCGGCACCGGCGCGCTCGCCACCGAACTCGCCCGGCACCTCGTCACACGACGCGGTGTGCGGAACCTGATCCTCGCCGGACGCCGCGGTCCCGCCGCGGAAGGCGCGAGCGAGCTGGCCGCCGAACTGGCGGACCTCGGCGCGCAGGCCCGGATCGTCGCCTGCGACGTCGCGGATCGCGACCAGCTGACGGCGTTGCTCGACGGCGTTCCGCTGACCGCGGTCGTCCACGCCGCGGGCGTCCTCGACGACGGCCTGCTCGCCGATCTCACTCGGGACCGATTCGAAACCGTCCTGAGGTCCAAAGTGGACGGCGCAATCCTGCTGGACGAACTGGCCGGTGACGCCCACCTCGTGTTCTTCTCCTCCGCGGCCGGGGTGCTCGGCAGCGCGGGGCAGGCCAACTACGCCGCCGCCAACGCCGCCCTCGACGCGGTGGCCGCGCGCCGCCGGGAACGGGGACTACCCGCGACCTCGCTCGCGTGGGGGCTCTGGGAGACCGGCGACGGGATGGCGGGTGCGCTCGCCGGGACCGATCGCGCGCGGATGGCGGGCTCCGGGCTGCTGCCGCTTCCGGTCGGGGACGCCTTGACCCTGTTCGACTTCGCCGTCGGAGCGGAGGAAGTGCTGTTCGTGCCGATGCGGCTCGACGTGCCCGCTCTGCGCGCGAGCGCCACGGACGTGCCGCTCCTGCGGGCCTTCGCCGGGAAATCCCGGCGGACCGCGTCGGCCGCCCCCGCCGCGCGGGAACTGCGTGACCGGCTGGCGTCGCTGCCCACCGAGGAGCGGGGCCGGGAACTGCTCGCGCTGGTGCGCGGCCAGGTCGCCGAGGTACTCGGCCACCGGGACGCCGGGGCCGTCGAACCGGCTCGTCCGTTCCGGGAACTGGGCTTCGACTCGCTGACCGCGGTGGAACTGCGCAACGGCCTCAACGCCGCTTCCGGGCTCCGGCTGCCCGCGACCGCCGTGTTCGACCACCCCACCCCGAAGGCGCTCGCGGACCTGCTCGCCGCCGAACTGTTCGGCGCAGCCCCCGAAGCCCCGGTTCAGGGGCCCGCGATGGCGGCCGACGAGCCGATCGCCATCATCGGCATGGCATGCCGGTACCCCGGCGGGGTCGCCTCGCCGGAGGACCTCTGGCGGCTGGTCGCGGAGGGCCGCGACGGCATCTCGCTCTTCCCGGCCGACCGCGGCTGGGACGTGGACGGCCTCTACGACCCGGACCCCGGCAAGGCGGGGAAGAGCTACGTGCGCGAGGGCGGATTCCTCCACGAGGCAGGCGATTTCGACGCCGGTTTCTTCGGCATCTCGCCGCGTGAGGCACTGGGCATGGACCCACAGCAGCGGCTGCTGCTGGAGGTCTCGTGGGAAGCCTTCGAACGGGCCGGGATCGACCCCGGAACGCTGCGGGGCAGCGACACCGGCGTCTTCGCCGGGCAGATGTACCACGACTACCTCACCGGCGCCACGGTCGTTCCCGACGACGTCGAGGGTTACCTCGGCACCGGCAACTCCGGGAGTGTGCTGTCCGGGCGGGTTTCCTACACCTTCGGCCTCGAAGGTCCGGCCGTCACCGTCGACACGGCGTGTTCGTCGTCGCTGGTGGCGCTGCATCTGGCGGCACAGGCGTTGCGGCGCGGCGAATGCTCGCTCGCGCTGGCCGGCGGGGTGACCGTGATGGCCACGCCGGAGACGTTCGTCGACTTCAGCCGTCAGCGAGGTTTGGCACCGGACGGCCGCTCGAAGTCCTTTTCGGACGGTGCGGATGGCACGTCCTGGTCCGAAGGTGTCGGCATGCTGCTCGTCGAGCGGCTCTCCGACGCCGAGCGCAACGGGCACCGGATCCTGGCCGTCGTCCGGGGTTCGGCGGTGAATCAGGACGGTGCGTCCAACGGGCTGACCGCGCCGAACGGTCCTTCGCAGCAGCGGGTGATCCGGCGAGCCTTGGCCGACGCGCGCCTGGAACCGTCCGAAGTGGACGCCGTCGAGGCACACGGGACCGGTACCACGCTGGGTGACCCGATCGAGGCGCAAGCGCTGCTGGCGACCTACGGCCAGGGCCGCGAGGACGCCGCGCTGTGGCTCGGGTCGATCAAATCGAACATCGGGCACAGCCAGGCCGCCGCCGGGGTGGCGGGTGTGATCAAGATGGTCGAGGCGATGCGCCGCGGGGTGCTGCCGAAGACGCTGCACGTCACCGAACCGTCGTCTCATGTGGACTGGACGGCGGGCGCGGTCTCCCTCCTGACCGAGGCGCGACTCTGGCCGGACGCCGGACGTCCCCGGCGTGCGGCGGTGTCGTCGTTCGGGATCAGCGGTACCAACGCGCACGTCGTCCTGGAGCAGGGCCCCGCTCCGGTGGAGGCCATCGAATCCGGTGAGGGACCGGCGGCGTTCGTCCTGTCCGCCGGGAGTGAAGCGGCCCTGCATGACCAAGCGTCGCGGTTGAGGGACTTCCTCGCCGAGACGCCTGCTGCCTTGGCCGACGTCGCCTTCTCGTTGGCGACCACCCGAGCGGCCCTGGAGCACCGGGCCGCCGTCGTGGCCGCAGACCGGGAAACCCTGCTGGCCGCGCTGGAGAACCTCACTGTCACCGGCCGCGCGACGGAGGGCCGGACAGCGTTCCTGTTCACCGGTCAGGGCAGTCAGCGGCTCGGGATGGGCCTTCAGCTGGCCGAGCGTTTCCCGGTCTTCGCCGCTGCCTACGACGAGGTGTGTTCCCGGTTCGAGCAGCCGCTCAGGGACCTCACGGCCGAGGAGCTGAACCAGACCGCGAACACGCAGTGCGCGTTGTTCGCGCTTGAGGTGGCGCTGTTCCGCTTGGTCGAGAGCTGGGGTGTCCGCCCGGACTTCCTGGCTGGGCATTCGGTCGGTGAGATCGCGGCAGCTCACGTCGCGGGTGTGCTTTCCCTCGACGATGCGGTGACCCTGGTGTCGGCGCGAGGCCGTTTGATGCAGGCCTTGCCTACCGGTGGCGCGATGGTGGCGTTGCAGGCGACGGAAGCCGAGGTGACGCCGCTGCTGACCGAGCGGGTGTCGCTGGCGGCGATCAACGGTCCGGAGTCGGTGGTCGTTTCGGGTGAGGAGGACGCCGTCGCTGCGGTGGTCTCTCAGTTCGAGGGTCGCAAGAGCAAGCGGCTCACCGTGAGTCACGCGTTCCACTCGCCGTTGATGGAGCCGATGCTCGACGAGTTCCGTGTGGTCGCCGACAGCTTGTCGTACGCGGCGCCGCGGATTCCGATCGTGTCCGGTGGTCTGGCGGAGGTGTCCACTTCGGACTATTGGGTCCGCCATGTCCGTGACGCGGTGCGATTCCACGATTCGGTGAAGTTCCTGGAAGCCGAGGGGGTCACACGGTTCCTGGAGATCGGGCCCGACGGTGTCCTGACCGCGATGGCCAAGGAAACTGCCGAGGACGCGGTCGTCGTTCCGGCACTCCGGCGCGACCGGCCGGAGGTGGAGACGCTGCTGACGGCGGTCGCGGGCCTGCACGTCCACGGCGTGGGCGTCGATCTGACGGCCTTGCTCGGCGGTGGAAGCCCCGTCGACCTGCCCACGTATGCCTTCCAGCACCGACGTTTCTGGCTTTCCTCGGCGGGCGGCGCGGCGGGCGACGTCACCGCAGCCGGGCTAGGCACCACCGATCACCCGCTGCTCGGCGCGGCCGCGGCACTGCCGGGCGACGGCGGGTTCCTGCTCACCGGCCGGTTGTCCGGGCACGCCCAGCCGTGGCTGGCCGAACACCGGGTCGGCGGCGTGGTCCTGCTGCCGGGCACCGCGTTCGTCGAGATCGCCCTGCGTGCGGGGGATGAGGCGGGCTGCGGCCACCTCGAAGACCTGACCCTCGAAGCGCCGCTCGTCCTGCCCGAGCGCGGTGCGACCCAGCTGTCCGTGCTGGTCGGCGCGGCCGACGACACCGGTCGCCGGACCATCGAGATCCACTCGCGCGAGGAAGGCGAAGACGGCTGGCAGAGGCACGCGACCGGGCTGCTATCGGCCGCCGGAGCCGTCGAACCGGCCGGGTTGACGACCTGGCCGCCCCAGAACGCCGAAGCCGTCCCGGTGGGTGACGTCTACGAGCGGCTCGCCGCCACCGGTCTCGAGTACGGCCCGGCGTTCCGTGGCCTCCGTGCGGCGTGGCGAGCGGGTGAAGACCTGTTCGCGGAGGTCGAACTCCCGGAGGACCAGCACTCCGACGCGGCTCGGTTCGGCGTGCATCCGGCGCTGCTCGACGCCGCGCTCCACACCCTCGGCCTCGCGGGCGGCGGCGACGGCACCCGGCTCCCGTTCGCCTGGTCGGGGGTGCGCCTGCACGCCGCCGGCGCGACCCGGCTCCGTGTCCGGCTGCGGCCGTCCGGTCCCGACGGGTTCGAGGTCCTGGTCGCCGACGGCACCGGCCGCCCGGTCGTCTCAGCCGAAGAGTTGACGCTGCGCGAGATCTCGGGCGACGCCTTGGCCCGCAAGGGACACGACTCGCTCTACCGGGTCGCCTGGCGTCCGGTCCCGCTCCCGGAGACCGGCGAAACCCTCCCCGCGGAGTCGGTTTTCTCCGTGCCGCGCGGTGGCGACTCCGCCGAGCGTGTCCACGAAACGACGGCCGCCGTTCTCGAAGTCGTCCAGCGGCGGCTCGAAGACGAGCCGGGCGGTCCGCTTGTCGTCCACACCCGGGGCGGAGTCGCCGCGGGCGACGGCGAAGCGGTGACCGACCTCGCGCACGCCGCGGTCTGGGGGCTGGTGCGTGCCGCGCAGTCGGAGAACCCCGGTCGGTTCCTGTTGGTCGACGCCGAGACCTTGCCCGATGGCCGGATCCTGGCCATCGACGAGCCTCAGATCGCTTTGCGTGACGGCCGGGCACTCGCGCCGCGCCTGGCCACCACCGCCTCGTCCACGGAACTGACCCCGCCCGAGGGAGCCTGGCGGCTGGACACCACCGGTCGCGGCACCCTGGAGAACCTCACGCTGGTGCCGTCGCCCGAAGCAGTCGCGCCGTTGGCTGAGGGCGAGGTCCGGATCGCGGTGCGGGCCGCCGGGCTCAACTTCCGCGACGTCCTGATCGCGCTGGGCATGTACCCGGGCGCGGCCACCCTCGGCAGTGAAGGCGCGGGCGTGGTCACCGAGATCGGGCCCGGTGTCACCGGCCTCGACGTCGGCGACCGCGTGTTCGGCCTGATGTCGAACGGCTTCGGGCCCCAGGTCGTCACCGATCACCGGACGCTGGCGAAGATGCCCGAGGACTGGTCGTTCGCCACGGCGGCCTCGGTCCCGATCGTGTTCCTCACCGCCTACTACGGCCTGTTCGACCTCGCGCGGCTCGAAGCGGGAGAGTCGATCCTGGTGCACGCGGCGGCGGGCGGCGTCGGTATGGCCGCGACCCAGCTGGCCCGTCACGCCGGGGCCGAGGTGTTCGGCACCGCCGGTCCGGGCAAATGGGACACCTTGCGTGCCAACGGTTTCGACGACACCCACCTCTCGTCCTCCCGTGACCTCGGCTTCGAGGAGAAGTTCCGCGATGCCACCGGCGGACGCGGTGTCGACGTCGTCTTGAACTCGCTCGCCGGCGACTACGTCGACGCGTCACTGCGGCTGCTGGCCCCGGGCGGGCGGTTCGCCGAGATGGGCAAGACCGACATCCGGGAACCGGGGGAGACCGGCGTCGAGTACCACCCCTTCGACGTCATCGACGCCGGACCCGAGCGCATCCACGAGATGCTCGCCGCACTGCTGGAGCTGTTCGCGGCCGGGGCGCTGACGCCGTTGCCGGTCACCGGCTGGGACGTCCGGCGCGGCCCCGACGCGTTCCGTTTCCTCAGCCAGGCCAAGCACGTCGGCAAGAACGTCCTGACCATGCCCGCCGCCCTCGATCCCGACGGCACCGTGCTCGTCACCGGGGGAACGGGTGCCCTCGGCGCGCTCTTCGCCCGGCATCTGGTGCGCGAACGCGGCGTCCGGCGGCTGCTGCTGGCCAGCAGGCGCGGCCACGACGCCCCGGGCGTACCCGAGCTGGTCGCCGAACTCACCGAGGCAGGCGCCTCGGTGACGGTCGAGGCGTGTGACGCGGCGGATCGCGGCGCGCTCGCCGCCGTCCTCGCCGGAATCCCGGCCGCGCATCCGCTGACCGGCGTGGTGCACACGGCGGGTGTCCTGGACGACGGCCTCGTCGGCTCGCTGACCCCGGAGCGGCTGGCGAAGGTGTTGCGGCCGAAGGTCGACGCGGCGCTGAACCTGCACGAACTGACCAGCGGCGCGGATCTCGCCGAGTTCGTCGTCTTCTCCTCGGCCGCCGGGGTCTTCGGCAACGCCGGGCAGGCGAACTACGCCGCCGCCAACGGTTTCCTGGACGCGCTCAGCGTCCGGCGCGCGGCGCACGGGTTGCCCGCCCGGTCGCTGGCGTGGGGTCTGTGGGCCGAAACGGGCGGGATGGGCGGGACGCTCGGCGAGGCCGAGCTGGCCAGGATGGCCCAGAGCGGTACCGCCGCACTGTCCACACAGGACGGCCTGGAGCTCTTCGACGCCGCCGGCGCGCTGGCGGAACCGGTCCTGGTGCCGATGCGCCTGGACGTCACCGCGATGGGCGGGGACGGGCTCCCGCCGTTGCTGCGCGGCCTCGCCCGCGGCCCGGTACGCCGTGCCGCGTCCGCCGGGGCCGCCGGTGACGCGGACTCATTGCGAGACCGGCTTCTCGCGGTGCCCGTCGCCGACCGGGAGACGCTGCTGGTCGACCTCGTGCGCACCCATTCCGCGACCGTGCTCGGGCACACCGCGGCGGACGCGGTCGAGGCCACGCGGTCCTTCCAGGAGATCGGCTTCGACTCCCTGACCGCCGTCGAGCTGCGCAACCGGCTCACCGCCGCCACCGGGCTGCGGCTGCCGGCGACGCTGATCTTCGACTACCCGACCCCGGAAGCGCTCGCCGCCCACATCGGCGAAGGCGTCCTGGGTGCGCAGGGCGGGCCCGAGACCGGGCAGGCGGCGGTGACGGCCGACGAGCCGATCGCGATCGTCGCGATGAGCTGCCGGTTCCCCGGCCACGCCGACACCCCCGAACGGCTCTGGGCCCTGCTGGCCGAGGGCCGGGACGCGCTGGGCGAGTTCCCCGCCGACCGCGGCTGGGACCTGGAGCGGCTGTTCGACACCGACCCGGACCGCCGGGGCACCTCCTACACCCGCCAAGGCGCCTTCCTCGAAACCGCCGGCGATTTCGACGCGGGCTTCTTCGGGATCTCGCCGCGTGAGGCGCTGGCGATGGATCCGCAGCAGCGGTTGCTGCTGGAGACGTCGTGGGAGGCGTTCGAACGCGCCGGGATCGATCCGGCCACCCTGCGCGGCAGCCGCACCGGCGTGTTCGCCGGGGTGATGGACAACGAATACGTATCCGGTTCGGCGGAGGTCCCTGACGGGGTCGAGGGCTACCTGGCCACCGGCACCTCGGCGAGTGTCGCCTCGGGCCGCGTTTCCTACACCTTCGGGCTCGAAGGTCCCGCGGTCACCGTCGACACGGCGTGTTCGTCGTCGCTGGTCGCGCTGCATCTCGCGGCGCAAGCGCTGCGGCAGGGCGAGTGCTCGCTGGCACTGGCCGGTGGAGTGACCGTGATGGCCACACCGGGCACGTTCGTCGAGTTCAGCCGTCAGCGCGGACTGGCCGCCGACGGCCGCTGCAAGGCGTTCGCCGACGGCGCCGACGGGACGGGCTGGGGCGAAGGCGCCGGGATGCTGCTCGTGGAGCGGCTGTCCGACGCCCGCCGCAACGGGCATCCGGTGCTCGCGGTGCTGCGGGGCAGCGCGGTCAACCAGGACGGCGCGTCGAACGGGCTCACCGCGCCGAACGGTCCTTCGCAGCAGCGGGTGATCCGCCAGGCGCTGGCGAACGCGCGGCTCGAACCGTCCGAAGTGGACGCAGTCGAAGCGCACGGAACCGGGACCACGCTGGGCGACCCGATCGAGGCTCAGGCGCTGCTGGCGACCTACGGCCAGGACCGGGAACGGCCGTTGCTGCTCGGTTCGGTCAAGTCGAACATCGGGCACACGCAGGCCGCGGCGGGCGTCGCCGGGGTGATCAAGATGGTGCTCGCGATGCGGCACGGGACACTGCCGCGCACGCTGCACGTCGACACGCCGACTTCGCGCGTCGACTGGGCGGCGGGCCGGATCGAGCTCGCGACCGAGCCGACCCAGTGGCCGGAGACCGGTGGCCCGCGCCGGGCGGCGGTGTCGTCGTTCGGGATGAGCGGTACCAACGCGCACGTCGTCCTCGAACAGGCCGAAGCGGTCGAGACACGGGATGAAACCTCGCCGGGGCTGCTCGGTGACGTCGTCGCGTGGCCGCTGTCGGCGAAGGAACCCGAGGCCGTGGCCGCGCAGGCGGCACGGCTGAAGTCCTTCCTGACCGGCGAACGTCCGGCGGACGTGGCCTACTCGCTGGCGACCGCGCGGACCACGCTGGAACACCGGGCGGTCGTCGTCGGCGAAGACCCGATCGCCGGGTTGGCCGCGCTGGCCGCGGGCGAGCCGTCGGGTTCGGTGGTGACCGGGACCGCGACCAGCGGGAAGGCGGTGTTCGTCTTCCCCGGCCAGGGTTCGCAGTGGGCCGGGATGGCGGTCGAGTTGCTGGCGTCCGCACCCGTGTTCGCCGAGTCGATGGCGGAGTGCGAAGCGGCTCTGCTGTCCTATGTGGACTGGAAGCTGACCGAGGTGCTCTCGGACGCGACCGCGCTGGAGCGGGTCGACGTCGTGCAGCCCGCCTTGTTCGCGGTGATGGTGTCGCTGGCGAGGCTGTGGCGTGCCAGTGGCATCGAACCGGCCGCCGTGGTCGGTCATTCCCAGGGCGAGATCGCGGCGGCGTGTGTCGCCGGCGCGCTGTCGCTCGACGACGCGGCACGGGTGGTCTGCCTGCGCAGCAAGGCGATCACGGCGCTTTCGGGCCGGGGCGGCATGGTCTCCGTCGCCGCTCCCGAAGCCCAGGTTCGCGAGATCCTGCCCGAGGGTGTGTCGCTCGCCGCGGTGAATGGTCCCGCGTCGGTGGTGGTGTCGGGTGACGTCGCCGGTCTGGACGCGCTCATGACCGCTTGCGAGGCGAGCGGGCTGCGCGCGAAGCGGATCCCGGTGGACTACGCGTCGCATTCCGCGCACGTCGATGCCATCGAACAAGACGTCCTGGCCGCGCTCGACGGGATCGAGCCGCGGGCGCCGGAGATCCCGTTCTATTCGACGGTGGCCGGGGAGCCGCTCGATCCGGTGGTGGACGCGGCGTACTGGTTCCGGAACCTGCGCGGGACCGTCCACTTCGGACAAGCCGTCCGGCGGCTGCTCGACGACGGGTTCCGGTTCTTCGTCGAGGCGAGCCCGCATCCGGTCCTGGTCACCGGGATCGCCGACACCGCCGAGGACGCGGGAGAACGCGCCGTCGCCGTCGGCAGCCTGCGCCGGGACGAGGGAGGGCCGCTGCGGTTCCTCACCTCGCTGGCCGAAGCCCACGTCCACGGCCTCAGCCCGGACTGGGCGGCGCTGGCCCCCGGAACCCGCGTCGACCTGCCGACCTACGCCTTCCAGCACGAGCACTACTGGCTGCGGACGCGGTCTTCGGCCGATCCCGGACAGGCCGGTCTGGACGACGGCGGGCATCCGCTGCTCGGGGCCGTCGTCCCGCTGGCGGGCAGCGACGGCCTGGTGGCCACCGGCCGGATCTCGGCGCGGAACCAGACCTGGCTGCCCGATCACGCCGTCGGGGGCGCGCTGCTGCTGCCCGGCGCGGCGCTCGTGGACCTGGCGCTCACGGTGGGGGAGCGCACCGGCTGCGGCCGGATCGCCGAACTGACCATCGAGGCGCCGCTAGTCCTCGGGGAGTCCGGGAGCGCGCGGCTGCAGGTGACCGTCGGAGCGTCCGCAGACGACGGCACCCGCGAGGTCGCCGTGTACTCCCGGGACGAAACCGCTGGCACGGACTGGATCCGGCACGCGACCGGCCTGCTCGCCGCGGACGGGGAAACGCCCGTGGCGGACCTGACCCAGTGGCCGCCCGCGGGAGCCGAACCGATCTCCCTCGAAGGGCACTACGAAGGTCTCGCGGAACTGGGCTACGGCTACGGTCCGGCGTTCCGCGGGCTGCGTGCCGTGTGGCGCCGGGGCGACGACGTGTTCGCCGAAGTCGCGCTCCCGGAAGACCGGATCGCCGAGGCCGCCGCGTTCGGCCTGCACCCCGCGCTCCTCGACGCCGCCCTGCACGCGCTGGGCTTCGGCATGCTCCCCGACGACGGACGGCTGCGGCTTCCGTTCGCGTGGAACGAGGTCTCGCTGTCGGCCGTCGGCGCGCCGAGCCTGCGCGTACGGCTCTCCCCCGCCGGGGAGGACGCGGTGGCGGTGGACCTCGCCGACACCGCCGGGGCGCCGGTCGCCTCGATCGGCTCCGTGGTGTTCCGGCCGGTGGCCGAGGCACAGCTCGCCGGCGCCCGGCGGGATCCGGCGGATTCGCTGTTCCAGATCCAGTGGACGGATCTGTCCGCAAAGGACGTCGTCGCACCGGCGGTCGTCGTGCTCGGCGAGGACTGCGCGGACCTCGCGGAGCTCGCCGCGGATCTCGACGCGGGAAGGCCGGCGCCCGACGTGGTGCTCACGACCTGCGCACCCGTCACCGGCGATATCGCCGAGGGCGCGCACGCCGCCGCGAGGGACGCGCTGACGCTGGTCCAGAACTGGCTGGCCGATGAGCGGTTCTCCGGAGCCAGGCTGGTCTTCCGCACTTCGGGCGCGGTCTCGGTGGCCGCGGACGAACCGGTGTCCGACCCGGCCAACGCGACGGTCTGGGGCCTCGTGCGCACGGCGCAGGAGGAGAATCCCGGCCGGTTCGGTCTTCTCGACACCGATGGTTCCGAGGCCGTCTTGGGTGCGGCGCTGGCGCTCGACGAGCCCCAGCTCGCGCTGCGGGCCGGAACGGTGCTCGGCGCCCGGCTGGTCAAGGCGTCCGCCGACACCGCGCTCGTCCCGCCCCCGGGCAGCCGCGCGTGGACCGTCGACACCCTCGGCGGCGGCACCCTGGAGAACCTGGTGCTACGGGACCGGCCCGATCTGCTGGCCCCGCTCGCCGACGGGCAGGTCCGTATCGCCGTGCGGTCGGCCGGGCTCAACTTCCGGGACGTCGTGGTGGCCCTCGGGCTCGTGCCAGGGCAGGAAGGCATCGGCGGGGAAGGCGCGGGCGTGGTCACCGAGACCGGCCCCGGCGTCACCGACCTGGCGCCGGGCGACCGCGTGCTGGGCATGTTCGACGCGTCGTTCGGCCCGATCGCCGTCGCCGACCGGAAGCTGATCGCGCCCGTCCCGGACGACTGGTCGTTCACCGAAGCCGCTTCGGCGCCCGTCGCGTTCCTGACCGCCTACGTCGGCCTGGCTGACCTCGGCGAGCTGCGGCCGGGTCAGACCGTGCTGATCCACGCCGCCGCCGGTGGGGTCGGCATGGCCGCGGTCCAGCTGGCCCGGCACTTCGGTGCCGAGATCTACGTGACCGCGAGCCCCGCCAAGTGGGACACGCTGCGGGCGATGGGCTTCGACGACGACCACATCGCGTCCAGCCGGACCCTCGATTTCGAGGACAAGATCCGCGAAGCCACTGGCGGACGCGGGGTCGACCTGGTGCTGGACTCGCTGGCAAGGGAGTTCGTCGACGCGTCGCTGCGGCTGGTGCGCGAAGGCGGGCGATTCGTCGAGATGGGCAAGACCGACATCCGCGACGCGGACGAGGTCGCGGCCGCCCATCCCGGCGTCACCTACCGCGCGTTCGACCTGATCGACTCCGGGCACGACCGGATCCAGGAGATCCTGGGCGAACTCCTGGCGCTGGCGGACAAGGACGTGGTGCGGCCGCTGCCGACCACGGCGTGGGACGTCCGGCGCGCCCCCGAAGCGTTCCGGTTCCTCAGCCAGGCCAAGCACACGGGCAAGATCGTGCTGGAGCCGCCCGCCGTCCTCGACCCCGAGGGAACGGTGCTGATCACCGGTGGCACCGGCGTGCTGGGCGGCCTGTTCGCCCGACATCTGGTGACCGCGCACGGCGTCCGGCGGCTGCTGCTGACCAGCAGGCGCGGGCTCGACGCCGAGGGTGCGCGGGAACTGGTCGCGGACCTGACCGGCCTCGGGGCCACGGTGACCGTCGTGGCCTGCGACGTCGCCGATCGCGCCGCGGTCGCCGGACTGCTCGGCTCGGTCCCGCCCGAGCACCCGCTGACCGCCGTGGTGCACACCGCCGGCGTGCTCGACGACGGGCTGATCCCGGCACTCACCCCGGACCGGCTCGGCACCGTGTTCCGCCCGAAGGTCGACGCCGCGGTCCATCTGCACGAACTGACCCGCGACCTCGGACTGGCCGCGTTCGTGCTGTTCTCCTCGTCCGCGGCGACGTTCGGCGCCGCCGGACAGGGGAACTACGCGGCGGCCAACGCCTTCCTCGACGCACTCGCCCAGCACCGCCGGGCCGAAGGGCTCGCCGGGCAGGCATTGGCGTGGGGCTTCTGGGCCGAGCGGAGCGCGATGACCGGCCATCTCGACGAGGCGGACGTGGCCAGGATGAAGCGATCCGGCGTCAGTCCACTGTCCTCTGTGGACGGTCTTGCGCTGTTCGACGCGGCGGCGGAACGGGACGTCGCGGCGCTGGTGCCCGTGCACCTGGACACCGCCGCCCTCCGAGGGCAGACCGAAGTGCCCGCCCTGCTTCGTGTTCTCGCGGGTGCTCCGGCCAAGCGGGTCGCGGGAGCGGCCGCCACGAGCGGACCGTCGCTCGCCCAGCGGCTGGCGGCACTGCCCGCCGCGGACCGGGAGCCGTTCCTGCTGGATCTGGTGCGCTCGCACGCCGCGGCCGCGCTCGGCCACGCGTCGGTCGCCAAGGTCGGCCCGGAGCTGGCCTTCCGCGACCTCGGCTTCGACTCGCTGACCGCGGTCGAGCTGCGCAACCGGCTCGGCGCGGCGACCGGGCTGCGGCTGCCGTCCACGCTGGTCTTCGATCAGCCGAGCCCGGCCGCGCTCGCCCGGCACCTGCTGGCGGAACTGGGCGAACCGGCCGGCGCCGAACCCGAGGTGGCGGTGCTGGCAGACCTCGACCGGCTGGAGACCGCACTGGCCGCGGCGGTCACCGACGACGAGACCGCGGACCGGATCACCGACCGGCTGCGCGCGGTGCTCGCCCGGTGGACCGAGGCCCGCGGCCCGGCCGAGGACGAGGGTGACGGCGATCTGGCCGACGCCAGCGCCGACGAGCTGTTCGACATCTTGCACAAGGAATTCGGAAGGTCGTGACCCGTGTCGGGCGATGAGAAACTGCTGGAGAACCTGAAGTGGGCGACCGGCGAGCTGCGGCGCGCGCGGCGCAGGCTGGTCGAGTTGGAGGAGGCCGGGCACGAGCCGATCGCCGTCGTCGGGATGAGCTGCCGCTTCCCCGGCGGGGTCCGCTCGCCCGAACAGCTGTGGGACCTGGTCGCCTCCGGGACCGACGCGCTGTCGGAGTTCCCCGGTGACCGGGGCTGGGATCTGGGTGGGCTCTTCGACCCGGACCCCGACACCCCGGGCAAGACCTACGTCTCCGAAGGCGGATTCCTCTACGAAGCCGGGGATTTCGACGCCGCGTTCTTCGGGATCTCGCCGCGTGAGGCCCAGGCGATGGATCCGCAGCAGCGGCTGCTGCTCGAAGCGGCGTGGGAGGTGCTCGAACGCGCCGGGATCGACCCGGCCACCCTGCGCGGCAGCCGGACCGGCGTCTTCGCCGGCGTCATCCACAACGACTACACCGGCGTGCTCACCGACATCCCGCCGGAGCTGGAGCCCTATCTCGGCAACGGGAACTTCAGCAGCGTCGCCTCCGGCCGGATCGCCTACACCCTCGGCCTCGAGGGCCCCGCGGTCTCGGTCGATACGGCGTGCTCGTCTTCGCTGGTCGCGCTGCATCTCGCCGCGCAGTCTTTACGTCGCGAGGAATGCACGCTCGCCCTCGTCGGCGGGGTGAACGTGATGACCCATCCCGCCGCGTTCGTCGACTTCAGCCGTCAGCGCGGACTGGCCGCCGACGGCCGCTGCAAGGCCTTCGCCGACGCGGCCGACGGCACCGGTTGGGGCGAAGGCGTCGGAATGCTGCTGGTCGAACGGCTTTCCGACGCCCAGCGCAACGGACACCAGGTCCTCGCGGTGCTGCGGGGCAGCGCCATCAACCAGGACGGCGCGTCGAACGGGCTCACCGCGCCGAACGGTCCCGCTCAGCAGCGGGTCATCCGCCAGGCACTCGCCGACGCCAGGCTCTCGCCGGGGCAGGTGGACGTCGTCGAGGGACACGGCACCGGCACCACCCTCGGCGACCCGATCGAGGCGCAGGCGCTGCTGGCGACCTACGGCCAGGACCGGGAACGCCCGCTGCTGCTGGGTTCCCTCAAATCGAACATCGGGCATACGCAGGCCGCCGCCGGGGTCGGCGGGGTGATCAAGATGGTGCAGGCCATCCGGCACGGGATCGCGCCGCGCACGCTGCACGTCGACGCTCCCTCGTCGCATGTGGACTGGTCGGCGGGCGAGGTCTCGCTGCTGACCGGGGAACAGCCGTGGCCGGAGACCGGGGAACCGCGCCGAGCCGGGGTGTCGTCGTTCGGGATCAGCGGTACCAACGCGCACGTGATCCTGGAGCAAGCGCCGGCCGTCGAGGTCGAGTCCCTTGTGGACACTCGGGTGCTCGACTCCGCGGTCTTGCCGTTCGTGCTTTCCGGCCGCAGTGAAGAGGCTTTGGCCGCCCAGGCGTCGAAGCTCGCCGCGTATCTGACTGGCGAGCCCGCGCCCAAGGCCATCGCGCGAGCCCTCGCCGAGACGCGGTCGGCGTTGCCGCATCGGGCGGTCGTGCTCGCCGAAGACCTCGGCGAACTGCTCGGCGGCTTGCGTTCCCTCGCCGAGGGCGAACCCGCCGCGCGGGTCCTGACCGGTACCGCCGAGGCGGGTAAGGCCGTCTTCGTGTTCCCGGGTCAGGGTTCGCAGTGGGTGGGGATGGCGGAGGAGTTGTTGTTGTCGGCTCCGGTGTTCGCGGAGTCGATGGCTGAGTGTGAGCGCGCGCTTTCATCCTTTGTGGATTGGAAGTTGTCGGATGTGTTGTCGGATGCGGCTGCGTTGGAGCGGGTTGATGTGGTGCAGCCTGTTTTGTTCGCGGTGATGGTGTCGTTGGCGCGGTTGTGGCGGGCGTGTGGGGTTGAGCCTGCTGCGGTGGTGGGTCATTCGCAGGGTGAGATCGCGGCGGCGTGTGTGGCTGGTGCGTTGTCGTTGGATGATGCTGCGCGGTTGGTGTGCCTGCGGAGTAAGGCGATTTTGGCGTTGTCGGGTCGTGGTGGCATGGTGTCGGTGGCTGCTTCGGAGGATCGTGTTCGGGAGTTGCTGCCTGCCGGTGTGTCGGTGGCAGCCGTGAACGGCCCGTCGGCGGTGGTGGTGTCCGGTGATGTCGCGGGCTTGGAGGCGTTGCTCAAGCGGTGTGAGCTGCTGGACGTGCGGGCGAAGCGGATCCCGGTGGACTATGCCTCGCATTCGGCGCATGTGGATGCGATCGAGCAGGAGGTCTTGTCGGCGCTGGCGGGTATCTCACCGCAGGCGCCGGTGATCCCGTTTTATTCGACGGTGACCGATGAGCCTCTGGAATTGGATGCGGCGTACTGGTTCCGGAATCTGCGGGGGACGGTGCGGTTCGCGGCGACGGTGGATCGGTTGCTGGAGGACGGTTTCCGGTTTTTCGTGGAGGCGAGTCCGCATCCGGTGCTGGTTCCGGGGATCAGTGAAGAAGCCATCGCGTTGGGGAGTTTGCGTCGGGGTGAGGGTGGTGCGGAGCGGTTCGTCGCGTCGCTGGCCGAAGCCCACACGCAGGGCCTGAGCCCCTCGTGGTCCGCCGTGCTGCCGCCCGCCGAACGGGTCGACCTGCCGACGTATGCCTTCCAGCACAAGCGGTTCTGGCTCGAAGCGGGCACCGCGAGCGGGGACGCGTCGGCGTTCGGGCAGACGGTGGTCGACCACCCGCTGCTCGGCGCCGCCCTGCCGCTCGCGGACGGCGACGGCCTCGTCCTCACCGGCCGGATCTCGCCGGACACGCAGCCCTGGCTCGTCGACCACACCGTCCTGGACACCGTGCTCCTGCCGGGGACGGCGTTCGTCGAGCTCGTCCTGCGCGCTGGGCGGGAGGCAGGCTGCGACGGCGTCGACGAACTGACCTTGGAAGCGCCGCTCGTCCTCGACGGGCCCGTGGCGCTGCAGGTCGTGCTCGGGGAGCCCGACGAGCGCGGCCGTCGTGCCGTGTCCGTGCACTCACGGCCGGAGGATTCCGACGAACCCTGGACCCGCAACGCTCAGGGCACGCTGTCCGCGGGCACCCCATCGACGGTTTCGCTCGCCGAGTGGCCGCCACCCGGCGCCGCCGAAGCGCCGGAGTCCGATCTCTACGACCGTTTCGCCGAGCTCGGCCTCGCCTACGGTCCGGTGTTCCAGGGACTGCGCGCGGCGTGGCGCCAGGGCGACGACGTGTTCGCCGAGGTCGACCTGCCCGAGGAGGAGGAGGCGGACCGCTTCGGCGTGCACCCCGCCCTGCTCGACGCGGCCCTGCACACCCTCGGGCTCGGGGCCCAGGACGAGACCGTGCGGCTGCCGTTCACCTGGTCCGGTGTGACCCTCCACGCCACGGGCGCGTCGAAACTCCGGGTCCGGCTCACGCCGACCGCCGACGGCGGCTCGCTCACCGTGGCCGACGAGACCGGCGCCCCGGTGCTGACCGTCGGGGAACTGGGGCTGCGCCCGATCTCCCCGGCCCAGCTGGGCCGCCACCGGGATTCGCTGTTCCGGCTCGACTGGGTCCCCGCTCCTGTGGGGCCGGCGCCGGAAGAGCCGGGGGTGTGGCGCTGCCCCGAAGGCGAACTGCGGCCGGTCCTGGAAGAGGTCCTGAAGCGGATCCAGGCCGATTCGACGGCCACGACCGTCGTGCTCACCTCGGGTGCGGTGGCGAGCGCGTCGCCGGATCCGGTGGCGGCCGCGGTCTGGGGTCTCGTGCGGTCGGCCCAGGCCGAGCATCCGGGCCGGTTCGTGCTGATCGACGCGCGGACCGAGGACGAGGTCCGCACCGCGCTGGCGACCGGGGAAGCGCAGGTCGCCGTCCACGACGGCAAACCGCTGGTACCCCGGCTCGCGCGGGTGGCGGCCGCCGACGCGGGCGAACCGGACTGGACGCCCGACGACGTCGTCCTGATCACCGGTGGCACCGGACGGCTCGGGCAGGCGCTGGCCCGGCACCTCGCCGTCCGGCACGGCGTGCGCGGACTGGTGCTGACCGGGCGGACGGGCGGGGGCGCGGAAGACCTGGTCGCGGACCTGGCGGAACTGGGCACCCAGGTCACCGTCGCGGCCTGCGACGTCGCGGATCCGGACGCGGTGCGCGCACTGCTGGCCGCCCATCCGGTGACCGCGGTGGTGCACGCCGCGGCCGTGCTCGACGACGGGCTCGTCGACGGTCTGACCCCGGACCGGCTCGGCACCGTGCTGGCCCCGAAGGCCGACGGCGCCCGCGTGCTGCACGAACTCGCCGGACCGGTCCGCCGGTTCGTCACGTTCTCCTCGGCGGCCGGCGTGTTCGGCAACCCGGGGCAAGCGGGCTACGCCGCGGCGAACGCCTACGCCGACGCTCTCATGCTCCGGCGTCGTGCCGAGGGGCTGCCCGGAGTGTCCCTCGCCTGGGGATTCTGGGCGGAACGCAGCAAGCTGACCGGCGACCTCGACGACACCGACGTCCGCCGGATGGCCCGCGCGGGTGTCACCGCGTTGTCCACGGAGGAAGGCCTGGCGCTGTTCGACGCCGCCGTGGCCGGAGGGGACGGCCTGCTCGTCCCCGCCAAGATCGACCTGACCGCCTTCCGGGGCCGCCCGGCCGCCGAGATCCCCGCTCTGCTGCGCGGCCTGGTGCGCGTCCCCGCGCGACGGTCGGGGGAGGCGTCGGGCACGGCCGAGGCACTGAAACGCGACCTTGCCGGGAAGCCGGAGGCCGAACGCGTCCGGCTGCTGGAGGAGGTCGTGCGGATCCGGGTGGCGGCCGTGCTCGGGCACGAGTCGGCCGACGCGATCGCCGGGGACCGCGGATTCCTCGAACTGGGCTTCGACTCGCTGACCGCGGTGGAATTGCGCAACCGGCTCGCCGAGGCGACCGGACTGCGGTTGCCGCCCACGCTCGTCTTCGACCGGCCCAACGCCGGAGCGCTCGCGGCCTACCTGGCGGCCGAACTGGCCACCGAGACCGCCGGACCGGCCCTCGACGCCGAACTCGACCGGTTCGCCGCCGCGCTGACCGCGGCCGACCCCGGAGAGGCCGAACGGGCCCGGCTGGCCGCCCGGCTGCGGGCCCTTCTCGGCACGCTCCAAGGCGGGGAAGACCCGGCCGGGGAAATCGACGGAAAACTCGAATCGGCGGACGACGAGGAAATGTTCGCCTTCATCGACAATGTGCTTAAGCCTTCTTGAGTGGTAAGAATGGTTTCGGCATGGGGTTCCCGGGTGTTGCGAAAGCCACTTTCGCAACCTTCAACGTTGCGAAAGTGGCTTTCGCAACACCCCCCCGGCGGTGGCTCGACCGAACGCACGTGGGCTGAAGGCTCCCTTCACCGCGTCTGATGCGGCGAAAGGAGCCTTCACCCCGGCCGGATACGGTCTCGAAAGCGCCCCTGGTCGTCGCCTATTCCCTAAGGGGACGTAGGGGCGGCTAGGGGTTGTCCGTCTCTTCGCAGCTCACCTAGCTTTTCTTCGAGTGGCATTTCGTTTTTCCCGGCGCGAAGAGGTTGGCTACTGATGCTGAACGAGGAGAAGCTGCGCGACTACCTCAAGCGGGTGTCGGCCGACCTGCATCGGACCCGGGCCCGGCTGCGGGAGGCCGAGGCGCGGGAGCACGAGCCGATCGCGATCATCGGGATGGCCTGCCGGTACCCGGGCGGCGTCCGCGGTCCGGAGCAGTTGTGGGATCTCGTGGCCGCGGGCACCGACGCGGTCGGCGGTTTCCCCGCCGACCGGGGCTGGGATGTCGAGGCCCTCTACGACCCCGACCCCGCGCGGCACGGCAAGACCTACACGCGCGAGGGCGGTTTCCTCTACGACGCCCACGAGTTCGACGCCGCGTTCTTCGGCATCAGCCCGCGCGAGGCGCTCACCGTCGACCCGCAGCAGCGCCTCCTGCTGGAGACCGCTTGGGAGGCCTTCGAACGCGCCGGGATCGACCCGCTTTCCGTGCGCGGCAGCCGGACCGGCGTGTTCGCCGGGGTGATGTACAACGACTACGGCTCCAGGCTCGACCCCCGCGCCGAGGAACTGCGCGAGTTCGAGGGATACCTCGGCAACGGCAGCGCCGGGAGCGTCGCCTCCGGCCGGGTCGCCTACACCTTCGGCCTCGAAGGCCCGGCCGTCACCATCGACACCGCGTGTTCGTCTTCGCTGGTCGCGCTACACCTCGCTGCCGAGTCGCTCCGGCGCGGGGAGTCCACGCTCGCGCTGGCGGGCGGGGTGACCGTGATGGCCTCGCCGGAGACCTTCGTGGAGTTCAGCCGTCAGCGCGGGATGGCGCCCGACGGCCGCTGCAAACCCTTCGCCGACGCGGCCGACGGCACCGGCTGGGCCGAGGGCGCCGGGATCCTGCTGCTCGAACGGCTTTCCGACGCCCGTCGCCACGGGCATCCCGTCCTCGCCGTGGTGCGCGGCACCGCGGTCAACCAGGACGGCGCGAGCAGCGGGCTCACCGCGCCGAACGGCCCGTCGCAGCAGCGGGTGATCCGGCAGGCGCTCGACAGCGCCGGCCTCGCGCCGCACCAGGTCGACGTCGTCGAGGCACACGGCACGGGGACGACCCTGGGCGACCCGATCGAGGCACAGGCCCTGCTCGCCGCGTACGGACAGGAGCGCGTCCGTCCACTGTGGCTCGGTTCGCTGAAGTCGAACGTCGGGCACAGCCAGGCTGCCGCCGGGGTCGGCGGCGTGATCAAGATGGTCCAGGCGATCCGGCACGGGATCGCCCCGATGACCCTGCACGTCGACACCCCGACGTCCAAAGTGGACTGGGAAGCGGGTTCGGTCGAACTGCTCACCGAAGCCCGCCCTTGGCCGGAGACCGGGGAACCGCGCCGCGCCGGGATCTCTTCGTTCGGGGTCAGCGGCACCAACGCGCACGTCATCGTCGAACAAGCGCCGGAGGTCGAGCCCGCCGAACGCGACGGCGAATCACCGCTCGGCGACGAGGTGACGCCGCTGGTCCTGTCCGCCCGGAGCGCCGAGGCTCTGCGCGCGCAGTCCGCCCGGCTGCGTGAGCACCTTCGCCAGACGGAATCCTTGACCGACACCGCCTTCTCGCTCGCGACGTCCCGTGCCGCGCTGGAGCACCGCGCCGTCGTCGTGGCCGAAGCGGACGCGTCGCTCGACGCCTTGGCCGCCGGCGCGCCTGCGGCAGGGCTGGTCGAAGGTATCGCTTTGCCACCGGGCAAGGTCGCGTTCGTCTTTCCCGGGCAGGGCTCGCAATGGGCCGGGATGGCACTGGAGCTCAAGGACTCCTCGCCGGTCTTCCGGGCCGCGCTGCTCGACTGCGAACGCGCTCTCTCGTCCTTTGTGGACTGGAAGCTCACCGACGTGCTCGGCGACGCGACGGCGCTGGAGCGCGTCGACGTCGTGCAGCCCGCCCTCTTCGCGGTCAACGTGTCGCTGGCGGCGCTGTGGCGGGCGTGCGGGGTCGAACCCGACGCGGTGACCGGGCACAGTCAGGGTGAGATCGCCGCCGCGTACGTGTCCGGCGCGTTGTCGCTGGCCGACGCCGCCAAGGTCGTCGCCTTGCGGGCCAAGGCCATCCTCGCGCTTTCCGGCGCCGGGGGCATGGTCGCGGTCGCCCTCGGCCGCGACGACGTGCTCCCTCGGCTGACGGAGTGGGGCGACCGGATCGCCGTGGCCGCGGTCAACGGACCCGCGTCGGTCGTGGTCTCCGGAGACCCAGAGGCGCTCGACGGGCTCGTCTCCGCCTGCGAGGCGGACGGCGTGCGTGCCCGCCGGATCCCGGTGGACTACGCCTCGCATTCGCCGCAGGTGGACGTCTTGCGTGAGGAACTGCTCGGCCTGCTCGACGGCGTCGAGCACCACGCGTCCACGGTGCCGTTCTACTCGGCGGTGACCGGGGAACCCCTCGACACGGCGGGCCTGACCCCGGAGTACTGGTTCCGGAACCTGCGGGCCACCGTCCGGTTCGACCGGTCCGTCCGGCGGCTGCTCGACGACGGTCACCGGTTCTTCGTCGAAGCCAGCGCGCATCCGGTGCTGACCGGCAGCGTCACCGAAACCATCGAGGAACGGGGCGCCCACGCGGTCGCGCTCGGTTCGCTTCGCCGTGACGAGGGCGGCCCCCGCCGGTTCCTGACGTCGCTGGCCGAGGCTCACGTACGCGGCCTCCGCCCGGATTGGGCCGCGTTGTGGCCCACTGCCACCAGGGTCGACCTGCCCACCTATGCCTTCCAGCGGGTGCCGTACTGGCTCGACGCCGCCGTCGTCCGGCAGGGCGGCACGGCGGCCGAACTGCGCTTCTGGGCGGCTGTCGACCAGGCCGACACCGGCGCGCTCGACGCCGCCGTGCCCGCCGGGGAGGGAGCCTGGGACGCGGTGCTTCCCGCGCTTTCGGCCTGGCGCCGTTCCGGTCTCGACAAGTCCACAGTGGACAACTGGCGGTACCGGATCGACTGGGTCCCCGCGACCGGGACGGCAGCGGCCACCCTCGACGGGACGTGGCTGCTGGTCGTCCCGTCCGGACCGATGCCGCCCGTCGCGGAGGCGCTCACCCGGCTCGGCGCCCGTGTCTTGCTCGCGGGCCCCGATGACGAACTGCCGCACGAGCCGGTCGACGGCGTGCTTTCCCTGCTGGCACTCGACGAACGGCCGCATCCGGAACACCCGGTGGTACCCGCCGGGCTCGCCGCGACCGCGGACCTCGTCCGCCAGCTCGCCGACCTCGACGCTCCACTGTGGATCGTCACCTCCGGCGCGGTCGCCGTCGGCCGGTCGGAGACCCCGAACGCGCAGGCCGCCGTCTGGGGTCTCGGCCGGGCGATCGGACTCGAACACCCCGAACGCTGGGGCGGCCTCGTCGACCTTCCGGAGGAACTCGACGAACGCGCCGCGGCCCGGCTCGCCGGGGTGCTCGCCACCGGTCACGAGGACCAGGTCGCCGTCCGGTCGTCCGGGGTCTATCTGCGGCGGCTCGTGCGGGCGCCGCTCGGGGACGCCGTCGCGCCGGAATGGCGGCCCCGTGGGACCGTCCTGGTCACCGGCGGCACCGGTGCGGTGGCCGCCCACGTCGCGCGGTGGCTCGCCGGGAACGGCGCCGGGCATCTGGTGCTCACCAGCAGGCGCGGGGCGGCGGCCGAGGGTGCGGCGGAATTGAGTGACGAACTCGCCGGTCTCGGTGCGCGGGTGACCTTCGCCGCCTGCGACGTCGCCGATCGTGACGCACTGGCGGCGGTGCTGGCCGAGTATCCGCCGAACGCCGTCGTGCACACGGCGGGGGTCGGGGCCACCGCGTCGCTCGCCGAGACCGGCCCGGCGGAACTCGCCGACGCGCTCGCCGCCAAGGCGGGCGGTGCCGCTCACCTCGACGAACTTCTCGAAGGCGCCGAACTGGACGCCTTCGTGCTCTTTTCCTCCAACGCGGGTGTCTGGGGCGGCGCCGGGCAGGGTGCCTACGGTGCCGCGAACGCTGCCCTGGACGCGCTCGCCGAACGACGTCGTGCCCGGGGCCTGCCCGCCACCTCGGTGGCGTGGGGGCTGTGGGGCGGCGGCAGCGGGCTGGCCGGCCAGGACGACGTCGACCGCTTGCGCCGTCTCGGATTGGCCGCGATGGACCCGGCGCTCGCCGTGTCCGCGCTCGTCCAAGCCGTCTCGCACGACGAGACCTTCGTCGCGGTCGCCGACGTCGACTGGGCGCGGTTCGCTCCCGGATTCGCCCTCGCCCGGCCCCGGCCGCTGCTCGACGCGTTGCCCGAGGTCCGCGAGGCGCTGTCCGCCGACACCGCGGGACCGGGCGGCTCCGAATTCGCCGCCGGACTGCTGGCCGCCCCCGAGGCGGACCGGACCCGTATCGTGCTCGACCTGGTTCGCGCGCAGGCAGCCGCGGTCCTCGGCCACGGTGGCGCCGCCGCCGTCGAGCCGGACCGCGCCTTCCGCGACCTCGGCTTCGACTCCCTGACCGCGGTCGAGGTCCGCGACCGGCTGGCCGCCGCCACCGGGCTGCGGCTGCCCGCGACCCTGGTCTTCGACCATCCGTCGGCCTCGGCGCTTGCCGGGCATCTCGTCGCCGAACTCACCGGCGACGTCACCGGGACACAAGCCGCGCCGGCCGTGGTGGTGACCGACGACGAGCCGATCGCGATCGTCGCGATGAGCTGCCGGTTCCCCGGCGGGATCACGGATCCGGAGAAGTTCTGGGACTTCGTCGCGGACGGCGGGGACGCGATGGCCGCCTTCCCCGGCGACCGCGGCTGGGACCTCGACGCGCTCTACGACCCGGACCCCGCGCACCTCGGCACCACGTACGCCCGTGAAGGCGGCTTCCTCGACGACGCGGGCGGTTTCGACGCGGCGTTCTTCGGGATCTCGCCGCGTGAGGCGCTGGCGATGGATCCGCAGCAGCGGTTGCTGCTGGAGACGTCGTGGGAGGCGTTCGAACGGGCCGGGATCGACCCGGCGACCCTGCGGGGGAGCGCGACCGGCGTCTTCGTCGGCGCATCCTTCCAGAACTACGGCCTGGACGCCGTCGACGCGCCCGAAGGCACCGAGGGCTACTTCCTCACCGGAACCGCCACCGCGGTCGTCTCCGGCCGCCTCTCCTACACCTTCGGGCTGGAAGGCCCGGCGGTGACGATCGACACCGCGTGCTCGTCTTCGCTGGTGGCACTGCATCTCGCGGCGCAGGCGCTGCGGCGCGGCGAATGTTCGCTGGCGCTGGCGGGCGGGGTGACCGTGATGGCCAACCCGGCCGCGTTCGTGGAGTTCAGCCGTCAGCGCGGGCTCGCGCCGGACGGGCGTTGCAAGGCGTTCGCCGACGCCGCCGACGGCACCGCGTGGTCCGAGGGTGCCGGGATCCTTCTGGTGGAAAGGCTTTCCGACGCGCGCCGCCTCGGGCACCCCGTCCTGGCGCTGGTGCGCGGTTCGGCCGTGAACCAGGACGGCGCCTCGAACGGGCTGAGCGCGCCGAACGGGCCGTCACAGCAGAGGGTGATCCGCCAGGCGCTGGCGAACGCCGGGTTCGCACCGTCCGATGTGGACGCCGTCGAGGCGCACGGCACCGGAACCAGCCTCGGCGACCCGATCGAGGCACAGGCCTTGCTCGCCGCTTACGGCGGGGAACGCGAGCATCCGCTGTGGCTCGGTTCGGTCAAGTCGAACCTGGGGCACACACAGTCGGCGTCGGGTGTGGCGGGCGTGATCAAGATGGTGCAGGCGATCCGGCACGGTGTCCTGCCGCGGACCCTGCACGTCGACGCGCCGACCACGGAGGTGGACTGGACGGCGGGTGATGTCCGGCTGCTCACCGAACCGGTGGACTGGCCGGACACCGGACGTCCGCGCCGGGCGGGCGTCTCCTCTTTCGGGGTCAGCGGGACCAACGTGCACACGCTGATCGAAGAGGTCCCGGAGAGCGCTGCGCCTCCCGCCGGCGGGGACACGTGGGTGCCGTGGGTGCTCTCGGCCAAGACCGAGGAAGCGTTGCGGTCCCAAGCTTCCCGGCTGCACGCGCAACTGGAAGAGCACCCCGGGGACGACTCCGACATCGCGTACACGCTGGCGACCGCCCGTGCGGGACTGGAGATCCGGGCCGCGGTGACCGGGCCGGATCGTCTGCGCGAGCTGGCCCTCCTCGCCGAGGGGACGCCGAGCGCGGCGGTGCTGCGCGGCGCGCTCACCGCCGGGGCGCCGGGGTTCCTGTTCACCGGTCAGGGCAGCCAGAAACCCGGGATGGGCGCCGAACTCGCGGCCCGCTTCCCGGTGTTCGCCGCCGCGTTCGACGAGGTGTGCGCCCATCTGGACCCGCGCCTCGGGCTGTCGCTGCGCGAAGTCCTCGAAACCGAGCGAGTGCACGAAACGGCGTTCGCCCAGTGTGCCCTGTTCGCCGTCGAGGTCGCGCTGTTCCGGCTGCTGGAGAGCTGGGGTGTCCGGCCCGCGCTGCTGCTCGGGCATTCGGTCGGCGAGATCGCGGCCGCGCACGTCGCCGGGGTCCTGTCGCTCGCGGACGCGGCCACGATGGTCGAGGCGCGCGGAAGGCTCATGGGCGCCCTGCCGTCTCGCGGCGTGATGATCGCCTTGCAGGCCAATGAAGACGAGGTGACCCCGCTGCCCACCGAGCGCGTGTCGATCGCCGCCGTCAACGGCCCGGAAGCGGTGGTGCTGTCCGGGGACGAGGACGCCGTTACCGCAGTGGTGGACCGGTTCGCCGACCGCAAGAGCAAGCGGCTCGTGGTCAGTCACGCGTTCCACTCGCCGCTGATGGAACCGATGCTCGCGGACTTCCGCCGTGTCGTGTCCGGGCTTTCCTTCAGCGAGCCGAGGATCCCGATCGTGTCGACGGTGACCGGCCGCTCCGATCCCGAAATCGCCTCACCCGGCTACTGGGTGCGGCACGTCCGCGAGGCGGTGCGGTTCCACGACGCGATCCGGTTCGCCGAGGCCGAGGCCGAGGGCGTGCGCGCCTTCGTCGAACTCGGCCCCGAGGGCGTCCTTTCCGCCATGGCCAAGGACTTCCTCGAAGACACCGTGCTGATCCCGACCCTGCGCGGGGAACGTCCGGAGGTCGCCGCGCTGGCGACCACACTCGGCCGCCTGCACGTCCACGGTGTCGGGATCGACTGGGCGGGTGTGTTCGACGGCGTCCAGGCGAGCCGGGTCACGCTGCCCACGTATCCCTTCGAGCATCGGCACTTCTGGCTGGCGAGCACCGGCGCGACCACGGGCGACGCGGCCGCGTTCGGGCTCGGCGAGGCCGGGCACGCGCTGCTCGGCGCGGCCGTCCCGGTGCCCGGCGGGAGCGGGATCTCGTTCACCGGAAGGCTCTCCCTGCGGGCTCAGCCGTGGCTCGCGGAGCACGTCGTGCTCGGTACGGCTCTGCTTCCCGGCACCGCGTTCGTCGATCTCGCGTTGCACGCGGGTGACCGCGCCGGCTGCGGAACCGTCGCCGAGCTGACCTTGGAAGCTCCGCTGGCGCTGCCGGAAAGTGGTGACGTCCGGCTGCACGTCACCGTCGGCGAGCCAGGGGAGGACGGCGGGCGCACGATCGAGATCCATTCCCGTGCGGGATCCGCCGCCGACGAGGAACCGTGGACGCGGCACGCCACCGGCCTCCTGGCCACCGGAACCCCGGCCGCCAGCGGGAACCTGGACAGCTGGCCACCGGACGGCACCGAGATCCCGGTCGAGGACTTCTATGACCGGCTCGACGGCACCGGGTTCGAGTACGGGCCGTTGTTCCAGGGCCTGCGCGCGGCGTGGAAGGCCGGGGACGACGTCTACGCGGAGGTTTCGCTGCCCGAGGACCGCTCCCGTGACGCCGAAGGCTTCGGCGTCCACCCCGCGCTGCTGGACGCCGCGCTGCACGCGTCGAAGCTCCGGCTGGAGGGTGACAGCGAGGGACCTTTCCTACCGTTCACGTGGAAGGGTGTCTCGCTGGCCGCGACCGGTGCGCGGACGTTGCGGGTGCGGCTGTCCTCGTCCGCTCCGGCCACGATCTCGCTGCTGCTCGCCGACGGTGAAGGCGCCCCGGTGGCCACTGTGGATTCCCTGGTGTTCCGCCGGGTTTCGTCCGAGCAGCTCGGAAACCGGCAGGGGAGCGGATCGCTGTTCCACGTCGAGTGGACCGACGTGCCTGCCGAGGAAGTGTCCACAGAGGATGTCAGGATCGGCGCCGGAGAGTCCTATGTGGACGTCGCGGCACTGCTCGCCGCCAAGACGCCCGAAGTCGCGCTGCTGGTCTGCCCGTCCGGGGAGACCGCCGAGGCGGTGCACGACGCGACCGTGTGGGCGCTGCGCCAGGTGCGGGACTGGCTCGCCGACGAGCGGCTGGACGCGCACCGGCTCGTCCTGCTGACCGACGGCACCGACCTGGCCCAGGCCGCGGTGCGGGGACTGTTCCGGTCGGCCTCGTCCGAACACCCCGGCCGGTTCGGCATCGCCGAGACCACCGGGGATCCGGTCCGGGTGTCGGCCGACGAGTCCGAACTTCGGCTGGAGAACGGTGTCGCGTACGCGCCGAGGCTGGTCCGCAAGATCGCCGCGGCCGCTCCGGTCGCGCTCGATCCCGGCAAGACGGTGCTGGTCACCGGTGGTACGGGCGCGCTCGGCGCGCTGGTGGCCCGGCATCTGGTGACCGCACGCGGCGTGACCCGGCTGCTGCTGGTCTCCCGTCGTGGGCTGGAGGCCGAAGGCGCCAAGGACCTGGTGGCGGACCTGACGGCCGCGGGCGCCGACGTCACCGTCGAGGCCTGCGACGTCGCCGACCGCGCTGCGCTGGAAGCGGCCCTCGCCGGGCACGAGCTGACCGCCGTCGTGCACACGGCCGGCGTGCTCGACGACGGTCTGGTCGATTCGCTGACGCCGGAGCGGCTGGCGAAGGTGCTGCGGCCGAAGGTCGACGCGGCGCTGAACCTCCACGAGCTCGCGGGTGACGTCGAGGAATTCGTGCTGTTCTCCTCGGCGTCGGCCACGTTCGGCAATCCCGGGCAGGCGAACTACGCGGCGGCCAACGCGTTCCTCGACGCGCTCGCCCGCCACCGCCACGCACAAGGGCTTCCGGCCACGTCGCTCGCCTGGGGACTGTGGGCGACCGACGGCGGCATGACGGGCGAACTGAGCGACACCGACCTGGCCAGGATGGGCCGCACCGGTATCGCCGCGCTGACCCCGGAAGCCGGGCTCGCCCTGTTCGACGCGGCGTCCGGCGCCGGGCCGGTGGTGCTGCCGATGGCGCTGACGCCATCCTCGCTCCGCGATGTGGAACCCGCGGTGCTGCCCCCGTTGCTGCGGGGACTGGTGCGGGCTCCGTCCCGGCGCGCCGCGTCCGCTCCCGCCGGTCCGGCGTTGCAGGACAGGCTTTCGGGCCTGACCGGCGCCGAACGCGACGACGCGGTGCTGGAGGTGGTGCGCGAGCAGGTCGCGGCCGCGCTCGGTCACGCGGGCGCCGGGGCGATCGATCCGGGCAAGGGCTTCGTCGAACTCGGGATGGATTCGCTCAGCGCGGTCGAACTGCGCAACCAGCTGTGCGCGCTGAGCGGGCTGAAACTCTCGACGACGGTGGTGTTCGACCACCCCAACCCGGCCGCGCTCGCCGGGCACCTCGCGGCCGAACTGCCCGCCGAAGGGGTGGCCACCACCGCGTCGGTGCACGCCGGGCTCGACCGGCTCGAAGCGCTGCTGGCCACCGCCGCCCCGGCGAACGGGGATCGCGCCGGGGTCACCGCGCGCCTGCGCACGCTGCTGGCGACGTGGACCGGCGAGCCCGCCGCCGAGGCCGACGACTCGCTGGAGTCGGCCACCGCGGACGAACTGTTCGACCTGCTCGATCACGAACTCGGCGCGTCCTGACCCGCCTGATACTGGGAGACCCTTCCGTGGCGAACGAAGACAAGTACCTCGACTACCTCAAGCGCGCGACCGCCGACCTGCGGGAGACCCGGCGACGGCTGAAGGAGGCCGAGGACCGCGGCCACGAGCCGATCGCCATCATCGGGATGGCCTGCCGGTTCCCCGGCGGCGTGCGGTCGCCGGAGGATCTGTGGGAGCTGGTCGCCGAGGGCCGCGACGGGATCTCCGGGTTCCCCGCCGACCGCGGCTGGGACCTGTCCGCGCTGTACGACCCGACGGGGGAGAAGCCCGGCACCTCGTACTGCCGCGAGGGCGGTTTCCTGGACGGCGCGGGCGAATTCGACCCGGCCTTCTTCGGGATCTCGCCGAGGGAAGCGCTCGCCATGGACCCCCAGCAGCGGCTGCTGCTGGAGATCTCCTGGGAGACCTTCGAGCGCGCGGGCATCGACCCCGGCTCCCTGCGGGGCAGCCGGACCGGGGTGTTCGCCGGGGTGATGTACCACGACTACGTCTCCCGGCTCGCCGCCATCCCGGAGGAACTCGAGGGCTACCTCGGCACCGGGAACTCGGGCAGCGTCGTTTCCGGGCGGGTCGCCTACACGTTCGGGCTGGAAGGCCCGGCGGTGACGATCGACACCGCTTGCTCGTCCTCACTCGTCGCGCTGCATCTCGCAGCGCAGGCGCTGCGGCAGGGCGAATGCTCGATGGCGCTCGCCGGCGGTGTCGCGGTGATGTCCACACCGGACACGTTCGTCGACTTCAGCCGTCAGCGCGGGCTCGCCGCGGACGGCCGCTGCAAGTCCTATTCGGACGGAGCGGACGGCACGTCGTGGGCCGAGGGCGTCGGGATGCTCCTGGTGGAGAAGCTCTCCGACGCGCGGCGGCTCGGCCACGAAGTGCTCGCGGTCGTCAGCGGCAGCGCGGTCAACCAGGACGGGGCGAGCAGCGGGCTCAGCGTGCCGAACGGCCCGTCACAGCAGCGGGTCATCCGGCAGGCCCTGGAGAACGCGCGGCTCTCGGCCGGACAGATCGACGTCGTGGAGGGCCACGGCACCGGGACCACCCTGGGCGACCCGATCGAGGCGCAGGCGCTGCTCGCCACCTACGGCCGGGAGAAATCCGCGGACCGGCCGTTGTGGCTGGGCTCGCTGAAGTCGAACATCGGGCACTCCCAGTCCGCCGCCGGGGTCGGCGGCGTGATCAAGATGGTGCAGGCGATCCGGCACGGGATCTTGCCGCGTACCCTGCACGCGGAGGACCCGTCGTCCAAAGTGGACTGGTCGGCCGGTGCCGTCGAACTGCTCACCGAAGCACGCGGGTGGCCGGAGACCGGGCAGCCGCGCCGCGCGGGCGTGTCCTCGTTCGGCGTCAGCGGCACCAACGCGCACACCATCATCGAGCAAGCCCCCGAGAGCGAAGAGTCCCCGGCCGTGCCACCCACCGGCGCCGTGCCCGCGGTGTTGTCTGGCAAGACCGCCGAGGCGCTGCGCGACCAGGTCGTGCGGCTGCGCTCGCACATCCTCGCCCGGCCGGAGCTGAGCGTCGCCGACGTCGCCGCGTCGCTCGCCACCACCCGCGTCCTGCACGAGCACCGGGGCGCGATCGTCGCGGCCGACCGCGACCAGCTGCTCGCGGGGCTGGACATCCTCGCCGCCGGCGCCACGACCGCCGGGGTCTCTCAAGGTGTCGCCACCGACGGCCGGACGGCGTTCCTGTTCACCGGCCAGGGCAGCCAGCGCCGCGGGATGGGGCGGGAACTGGCCGAGCGTTTCCCGGTGTTCGCCGAGGCCTTCGACGACGTCTGTGCCCGGTTCGAACGGCCGATCAAGGAACTGTCCACCGAGGAACTGAACCAGACGGCGAACACGCAGTGCGCGCTCTTCGCCTTCGAGGTGGCGCTGTTCCGGCTGGTCGAAAGCTGGGGCGTGCGGCCTGACTTCCTGGCGGGGCACTCGATCGGCGAGATCGCGGCAGCTCATGTCGCAGGTGTGTTCAACCTCGATGACGCCGTGAAGCTGGTCGCGGCGCGAGGCCGGTTGATGCAGGCGTTGCCCACCGGCGGCGCGATGGTGGCCTTGCAGGCGACGGAGGCCGAGGTCTTCCCGTTGCTGACGGACCGGGTGTCGCTGGCCGCGATCAACGGCCCGGAGTCGGTGGTCCTCTCCGGCGACGAAGACGCCGTCGCCGCTGTGGTGTCCCGCTTCGAGGGCCGTAAGCACAAACGGCTCGCCGTGAGTCACGCGTTCCACTCGCCGCTGATGGAGCCGATGCTCGACGACTTCCGCGCGGTCGCGGACAGTCTCTCGTATGCGGCGCCACGGATCCCGATCGTGTCCGGCGGTCTGGCGGATGTGTCCACTTCGGACTACTGGGTCCGCCATGTCCGTGACGCCGTGCGGTTCCACGATTCGGTCAAGTTCCTGGAAACCGAAGGGGTCACCCGCTTCCTGGAGATCGGGCCGGACGCCGTCCTCACCGCGATGGCCCAGGAAAGCACCGAGGGCGCGGTCGTCGTCGCGGCCTCGCGCCGCAACCGCGCGGAGGACGTCACCCTGCTCGCCGCGGTCTCCACGCTGCACGTCCACGGGGCGTCCGTCGACTGGACGCCGCTGCTCGCCGGAGCCCGCCGCGTCGACCTGCCCACGTACGCCTTCCAGCACCGCCGTTTCTGGCTGGACGGCCCGCTGAACGCCGAGGGTGACGCGGCGAGCCTGGGCCTGGGCGCCACCGATCACCCGCTGCTCGGCGCCGTCGTCACGATGGCCGACGCGCACGGCGTCCTGCTCACCGGGCGGCTTTCCCTCGCGGCGCAGCCGTGGCTGGCCGGGCACGTGGTCGCGGGGCACGTCCTGCTGCCGGGCACCGCCTTCGTCGACCTCGTCCTGCACGCCGGGGACAAGGTCGACTGCGGGATCGTGGAGGAACTGACCCTGCGGGAACCCCTCGTCCTGCCCGAACACGACGCCCTCAGCCTGCAACTCGTCGTCGGCGCGCCGGACGAGACCGGCAGGCGCACGGTCGGCGTCCACTCCCGCCCCGAGGCCGCCGACGCAGAATGGTCGTGCCACGCGACCGGTGTCCTCGCCCCCGGTTTCCCCGACACCGACTTCAGCCTCGCCGCCTGGCCTCCCGAAGGCGCCGCGCCGGTCGCGATCGACGGCCTCTACGGCGCGCTCGCGGAGGTCGGCCTCGACTATGGGCCCGCCTTCCAGTGCGTGCGCGCCGCCTGGACCCACGATTCGGCCGTCTACGCCGAAATCGAGCTGGCCGACGCCGAGAAGGCCGACGCGGCCCGGTTCGGTATCCATCCGGCCCTGCTCGACTCGGCACTGCACGCCGCCGGTCTCGGCGCGCTGGACGCCACCGAGGCGCGTCTTCCGTTCTCGTGGTCCGGTGTGAGCCTGCGGGCGTTCGGAGCGACGACGATCCGCGTGCGGCTGACCCCGGCGGGGCCGGACACGATCGCGCTGGCCGTCGCGGATCCGGAGGGACGGCCGGTGTTCGCCGCCGACGGCCTCCTCGTCCGCGCGGTCCCGTCCGGTGCCCTCACCTCGCGAAACCCGGTGCGCGACGGGTTGTTCCGGGTGGACTGGCAGCCGCTCACCATCCCCGCCGAAGCCGCCGCGGAGTACGTCGTCGCCTCGTTCACCGGGTACACCGGCGACCTGCTCGGCGACGCCCACGCGGCCGCGGTCCGCGCACTCGAACTGGTGCATGCCGACAGCGGCGGCCCGAAACTGGTCTTCCTGACCAGCGGTGCCGTCGGGGACGCCGTGCCGCGTCCGGCGCAGGCCACCGTCTGGGGTCTCGTCCGCACCGCGCAGGAGGAGTTCCCGGACCGGTTCGTCCTCCTCGACGCCGACACCGAGCCCACGCCCGAATTCATCGCGGCCGCCGTCGCCACCGGTGAACCCGAGCTCCTGCTCCGCGAAGGTGTCCTGTCCGGTGCCCGTCTCGTCCGCGCCCCGCGTGCCTCCGCCGAGCCCGGCGACATCGACGGGACGGTGCTCGTCACCGGCGGCACCGGCGCGCTCGGCGCGGATCTCGCCCGGCACCTCGTCCGGTCGCGCGGTGTCCGGCGGCTGCTGCTCACCAGCCGTCGCGGTGCGGCGGCACCAGGCGCGGACACCCTCACCCGTGAGCTGACCGCGCTCGGCGCCGAAGTCCGGATCGAAGCCTGCGACGCCGCCGACCGCGACGCTCTCGCCGCCCTGCTGGCCGATCAGCCGATCACCCTCGCCGTGCACGCCGCGGGTGTCCTGGACGACGGCCTCATCGGTGACCTGTCCGCAGAACGCCTCACCGCCGTCTTGAGGTCCAAAGTGGACGCCGCCGTGCATCTGCACGAACTGCTCGGCGACACCGAACTCGTCCTGTTCTCCTCCGCCGCCGGTGTGTTCGGCAACGAAGGGCAGGCGAACTACGCCGCCGCGAACGCCTTCCTCGACGCCCTCGCCCGGCACCGGCAGGCGAACGGCCTGCCCGGCACGGCACTGGCCTGGGGGATGTGGGCCTCCGGCATGGGTGACGCGCTCACCGCTCGCCCGGGCTTTCCCGCACTGTCCACAGAAGACGGTATGGCGCTCTTCGACGCCGCGACGGCGCTCGACGACGCCGCACTCGTCCCGATCCGGCTCGATCTGCCCGCGTTGCGAGCGCGGCTCGGCGGTGACGTGCCGCCTCTGTTCCGCGGCCTGATCCGGCCCACCCGCCGTGCCGCCGTCACCGGTTCGGCCGGCGCGCTCGCCGACCGGCTGGCCGCGCTCGCCCCGGCCGAACGGAGCCGGGAACTGCTGGAGATCGTGCGGACGCACGTCGCCATCGTGCTGGGGCACCTCGGTTCGGAGGCGATCGACGCCGGGAAACCCTTCCAGGAGCTCGGCTTCGACTCGCTGGCGGCGGTCGAACTGCGCAACCGGCTGACCGAGGTCACCGGCCTGCGGCTGGCCGCGACCCTCGTCTTCGACTACCCGACCCCGCTCGTGCTCGCCGAACACCTGCTGGAAGGGCTCGCCGGGGGCGGACTCGCCGAGACGCCGGACGCGCCGGTGCGCACCGGTCCGGTCGACGAGCCGATCGCGATCATCGGCATGGCTTGCCGCTACCCGGGCGGTGTCACTTCTCCGGAAGAGCTGTGGGACCTGGTCGCCGCCGGCCGGGACGGGGTTTCGGAGTTCCCGGTCAACCGGGGCTGGGAAGACGTCTACGACGCCGACCCCGGCAAGGTGGGCAAGAGTTACGCCCGCGAGGGCGGCTTCCTGCACGACGCGGGCGAATTCGACGCGGCGTTCTTCGGGATCTCGCCCCGTGAGGCGCTGGCGATGGATCCGCAGCAGCGTCTGCTGCTGGAGACGTCGTGGGAGGTCTTCGAACGCGCCGGGATCGATCCGCACGCGGTGCGGGGCAGCAAGACCGGCGTCTTCGCCGGCGTGATGTACCACGACTACGCGGCACGGCTGAACTCCGTACCGGAGGACGTCGAGGGCTACCTCGGCACGGGGAACTCGGGCAGTGTGATCTCGGGGCGGCTGGCCTACACGTTCGGGCTGGAAGGCCCCGCGGTCAGCATCGACACGGCCTGTTCGTCGTCGCTGGTCGCGATGCACCTCGCCGGACAGGCGCTGCGGCAGGGCGAATGTTCGCTCGCGGTCGCCGGCGGCGTGACCGTGATGGCGACGCCGAACACCTTCATCGAGTTCAGCCGCCAGCGCGGGATGGCCACTGATGGCCGGTGCAAATCCTTCGCCGAGGCCGCGGACGGCACCGGCTGGGGCGAGGGCGTCGGCATGCTCCTGCTGGAGCGGCTTTCGGACGCCCGCCGCAACGGTCACCGGGTGCTGGCCGTGGTTCGCGGCTCGGCGGTCAACCAGGACGGCGCGTCGAACGGGCTGACGGCGCCGAACGGGCCGTCGCAGCAGCGGGTGATCCGTCAAGCCTTGGCGCAGGCGGGGTTGCGTCCGTCCGATGTGGACGCCGTCGAGGCGCACGGTACGGGAACGACACTCGGTGACCCGATCGAGGCACAGGCCTTGCTCGCCACCTATGGCCAGGATCGCGAGGAGCCGTTGTGGCTGGGGTCGGTGAAGTCGAACCTCGGGCACACGCAGGCCGCCGCCGGCGTCGCGGGCGTGATCAAGATGGTCGAGGCGATGCGTCACGGCGTGCTGCCTCGGACGTTGCACGTCGATGAGCCTTCGTCCCATGTGGACTGGACCGGTGGCGCGGTGTCCCTGGTGACGGAGTCGCGGGAGTGGCCGGACACCGGCCGTCCGCGCCGCGCCGGGGTGTCGTCGTTCGGGATCAGCGGGACCAACGCGCACACCATCATCGAGGCCGTCGAGCCGGAAGCCGCGGAGCCGTCCGGAAACCCGGACGTCCCGCCGTGGCCGCTGTCCGGCAAGACCGAGGAAGCGTTGCGAGCGCAGGCGTCCCGCCTCCACGACCACCTGCTGGCCACTCCCGAGGTGACCGCGGCGGACGTCGCGCTCTCCCTCACGGCGCGGGCGGACTTGGAGCATCGTGCCGTGCTCGTGGCCGGTGACCGTGACGGTCTCCTCGCCACGCTCGACGCGCTCGCGCACGGCGAGACCACCGAGGGGATCGTCCGGGGAACGGCGCGGCACACCGGCCGGACGGCGTTCCTGTTCACCGGTCAGGGCAGTCAGCGGCTCGGGATGGGCCGTGAGCTGGCCGAGCGTTTCCCGGTGTTCGCCGAGGTCTATGACGAGGTGTGTTCCCGGTTCGAGCAGCCGCTCAGGGACTTGTCGGCCGAGGAGCTGAACCAGACCGCGAACACGCAGTGCGCGTTGTTCGCCCTTGAGGTGGCCCTGTTCCGCCTGGTGGAGAGCTGGGGTGTCCGGCCGGATTTCCTGGCCGGGCACTCGGTCGGCGAGATCGCGGCCGCCCACGTCGCGGGTGTGCTTTCCCTCGACGATGCGGTGACGCTGGTGTCGGCGCGCGGCCGCCTGATGCAGGCGCTGCCCACGGGCGGCGCGATGGTGGCGCTGCGGGCGACCGAAGCGGAGGTGACCCCGCTGCTGACGGAGCGGGTGTCGATCGCCGCCATCAACGGCCCGGAGTCGGTCGTCGTCTCAGGTGACGAAGATGCCGTCGCCGCTGTGGTCGAGGGCCGCAAGCACAAGCGACTTACCGTGAGTCACGCGTTCCATTCGCCGCTGATGGAGCCGATGCTGGACGAGTTCCGCACCGTGGTGGAGGGCCTGACGTTCGCGGCGCCGCGGATCCCGATCGTGTCGGGTGGCTTGGCGGAGGTGTCCACTTCGGACTATTGGGTCCGTCATGTCCGTGACGCGGTGCGGTTCCATGATTCGGTGAAGTTCCTGGAAGCCGAGGGCGTCACGCGGTTCCTGGAGATCGGCCCGGACGGTGTGCTGACCGCGATGGCGCAGGACAGCCTGGAGGACGCGGTCGTCGTCCCCGCCCTGCGGCGCGACAAGCCCGAGGTCACGACCCTGCTGACGGCGGTCGCCGGACTGCACGTCCACGGCGCCGGCGTCGACTGGAGCCCGCTGTCCGCCGGGGCCCGCCGGGTGGACCTGCCCACGTATGCCTTCCAGCGCACGGAGTTCTGGCTCGACGCGGGTGCCGCGGCTGGCGATCTGACCGCGGCGGGACTGTCCGACGCCGGACATCCGCTGCTCGGTGGCGCGGTGACCTTGCCGGACTCCGGCGGGACCGTGTTCACCGGGAGGCTGTCGCTCGCGGCCCAGCCCTGGCTCGCCGACCACGCCGTCGGGGAGACCGTGCTCCTGCCCGGTACCGCGTTCGTCGATCTGGCGCTCGCCGCCGGACGACGGCACGGCCGCGTCGTCCTCGACGAACTCACCCTGGAGAGCCCGCTGGTCCTGCCGGAGCACGGCGGTGTCGATCTGCGCGTGTGGGTCCGCGAACCGGACGACACCGGCGCGTGCGCGGTCAGCGTGCATTCCCGTGCCGACGACGAGCCCTGGATCCGCCACGCGGTCGGAACGCTGACCGAGGACACCGGCGCCACGCCCGCCGACCTCACGTCATGGCCGCCCGCCGCGGAGGAGACCGACGTCGACGGGCTGTACGACGCGCTCGCCGACGCGGGCCTGAACTACGGCCCGGTCTTCCAAGGCGTCCGCGCGGCCTGGCTCGACGGCACCACCGTGTACGCCGAGATCGACCTCGACGAACGCCATCACGGCGACGCCGCCCGGTTCGGCCTGCACCCGGCGCTGCTGGACGCGGCCCTGCACACCGCCGGACTCGGCGCGCTGAGCACCGAAGGCGGGGCACGGCTGCCCTTCCTGTGGTCGGGCGTCTCGCTCACCGGCCTCGGCGCCACGAGCCTGCGCGTCCGGCTCACCGGGTCGGGCGACACGCTCTCCCTGGCGATCGCGGACGGGACGGGTGCGCCGGTGGCGACCGTCGCCGGGCTGACCGTCCGTCAGGTCGACCCCGCCGCGTTCGGTGGTGGCGGCGACTCGCTGTTCCGGGTGGAGTGGGTCCCGGTCCGCGCCCGTGCCGCGGACACCGCGCCCGCCGTCCGGTCCGAAGTGGACAGTCTGGTGAACGTGCGCGAAGCGACCGCGCAAACGCTTGCGGCGCTCCAATCCTGGCTCGCCGACGAAAGCAACGCCGACACCCCACTGGTCGTGCTGACCAGCGGCGCGGTGTCGGTGGCGGGGGAGGACACGCGTGATCTCGCCCGCGCCGCCGTCTGGGGGCTGGTGCGGTCGGCGCAGTCCGAGCACCCGGGCCGGTTCGTGCTCATCGACACCGATACCGAACCAGCGGACCTGGCCGGAGCCGTCGCCACCGGCGAGGCACAGCTTGCCATCCGCGACGGGAAGCTGTGGGCGCCGCGTCTGGTGAAGAGCGCACCCTCCAGTGCCACACCGCGTTTCGACCCGGAAGGCACCGTGCTGCTCACCGGGGCGACCGGTGCGCTGGGCCGATCGCTGGCCAGTCACCTGGTCTCCGGACACGGGGTGCGGCATCTGCTGCTGGTCAGCCGCAGCGGCGCGGCCGCACACGGTGCCAAGGACCTGCTGGCGGAACTGACCGGGCTCGGCGCCTCCGTGGTCCTGGAGTCCTGCGACGTCGCCGACCGGGAAGCCCTCGCGGGGCTGCTGGCCGGGATCGACCCCGGGCATCCGCTCACCGGGGTCGTGCACGCGGCCGGCGTCCTCGACGACGGCCTGATCGACAGCCTGACTCCCGAACGGTTCGACGCCGTGCTGCGGCCCAAGGCCGACGCGGCGCTGAACCTGCACGAGCTGGCGGGCGACGTCGACGAGTTCGTCCTGTTCTCCTCGGCGGCGGGCACGTTCGGCAACGCCGGACAGGCGAACTACGCCGCGGCGAACGCCTTCCTGGACGCGTTGGCACAGCACCGCCAGGCCAACGGCCTTCCGGCCCGGTCCCTGGCCTGGGGTCTGTGGGACACCGACGACGGGATGGACGCTTCCGCCGCCGTCGCCAGGCTCACCGGGTCCGGCCTCACCACCGAAGAAGGGCTGCACCTGTTCGACACCGCGGGTGACGGTGTCGTCCTGCCGATGAAGCTCGACCTCGCCGCGCTCCGCGCCGAACTCGGTTCCGACGTGCCGTCGCTGCTGCGCGGTCTGATCAAGGCGCCCGCGCGGCGTTCCGCGGGAGCGTCGGCGTGGAAGCGGCAGCTCGCGGGACTGTCCGAAGAGGACCGTGACGCACGCCTGCTCGAACTCGTGCGGGCACAGGTCGCCGCGGTGCTGGGCTACTCCGGCCCGGAGGACGTGCCGTCGGACCGGGCGTTCACCGAACTCGGCTTCGATTCGCTCACGTCGGTGGATCTGCGGAACCGGCTGAACTCCGCGACCGGCCTGCGCCTGCCCGCCACCCTCGTGTTCGACCACCCGAACTCCGACGCGGTCGTCGCCCGGCTGCGGGAGGAACTGTCCGGCACCGTGGTCGCGGCCGCCGTCGTCACCACGGCGCCGGTGGACGAACCGATCGCCATCGTCGGCATGGCCTGCCGGTTCCCCGGCGGGGTCCGCTCGCCGGAAGACCTCTGGCGGCTGGTCAGCGAAGGCCGCGACGGCATCACCCCGTTCCCCGCGGACCGGGGATGGGACGTCGAAGGCCTGTACGACCCCGAGGCCTCCCGGCCCGGCACCTCCTGCACCCGCTACGGCGGATTCCTGCACGACGCCGGGGACTTCGACCCCGGCTTCTTCGGGATCTCGCCGCGGGAGGCGCTGGCGATGGACCCGCAGCAGCGGTTGCTGCTGGAGACGTCCTGGGAAGCCTTCGAACGCGCCGGGATCGACCCGGCCACCCTGCGCGGCTCCGCGACCGGCGTTTTCGCCGGGGCGATGTACCACGACTACGTTTCGCGGCTCACCGAGATCCCGGCGGATCTGGAGGGCTACCTCGGCACGGGGAACTCGGGCAGCGTGATCTCGGGGCGCCTCGCCTACGCCTTCGGGCTGGAGGGGCCGGCGGTCAGCATCGACACGGCGTGCTCGTCTTCGCTGGTCGCGATGCATCTCGCGGCGCAGGCGCTGCGGCAGGGCGAATGCGGCCTGGCGCTGGCCGGCGGCGTCGCGGTGATGTCCACTCCGGACACTTTCATCGAGTTCAGCCGCCAGCGCGGGATGGCGCCGGACGGCCGGATCAAGGCGTTCTCCGAGACCGCCGACGGCACGGCCTGGGGCGAGGGCGTCGGCATGCTGCTGCTGGAGCGCCTTTCGGACGCCCGCCGCAACGGACACCGGGTGCTGGCCGTCCTGCGTGGCACGGCGGTGAACCAGGACGGCGCGTCGAACGGGTTGACGGCGCCGAACGGGCCGTCGCAGCAGCGGGTGATCCGGCAGGCTTTGGCGCAGGCCGGTTTGCGACCATCCGATGTGGACGCTGTCGAGGCGCACGGAACCGGGACCACGCTCGGCGATCCGATCGAGGCGCAGGCTCTGCTCGCCACCTACGGGCAGGACCGTGAAGAGCCGTTGTGGCTCGGTTCGGTGAAGTCGAACCTGGGCCACACGCAGGCCGCCGCCGGGGTGGCGAGCGTGATCAAGATGGTCGAGGCGATGCGTCACGGCGTCCTGCCCAGGACACTGCACGTCGACGAGCCGTCGTCCCATGTGGACTGGACGGAAGGCGCCGTCTCCCTGCTCACCGAAACGCGGGACTGGCCGGACACCGGACGCCCACGGCGTGCCGGGGTGTCGTCGTTCGGGATCAGCGGGACCAACGCGCACGTCGTCCTCGAAGCGGACGGCGCCGGCGACGCGGCACCGCCCGGACAGCCGGATGTACTTGCCTTCCCGTTGTCCGCCAAGACCCAGGACGCTCTGCGCGAGCAGGCCGCCAGGTTGCGTGCCCGGTTGCTGACCGGACACGCACCCGAGCTCGCCGACGTCGCGCAAACGCTTGCCACACGGGGGCTTTTCGAGCACCGGGCGGTGGTCACCGCGGGCGACCGCGACGGACTGCTCGACGCGCTCGCCGCGCTGGCCGGGGGAGAACCGGGCGACTTCGTCACCGGTCTCGCGAAACCGGGCGGGAAACTCGCGTTCCTCTTCACCGGTCAGGGCAGCCAGCGCGCCGGGATGGCCGACGAACTCTCCGCCGCCTTCCCGGTGTTCGCTCGAACCTTCGGCGAGATCTGCGCGCGTTTCGATACCCTGCTGGACCGTCCGCTGCGCGAGGCGCTCGCCGGTGACCTGGTCGACCGCACCGAATACACCCAGTGCGCGATGTTCGCCGTCGAGGTCGCGCTGTTCCGGCTCGTCGAGAGCCGGGGCGTGCGGCCGGACTTCCTGGCCGGGCACTCGATCGGGGAACTGGCGGCGGCCCACGTCGCCGGGGTCTGGTCGCTGGAGGACGCCTGCACCGTGGTCGCCGCGCGCGGCAGGCTCATGCAGGCGCTGCCGTCGGGCGGCGCGATGATCGCGGTCCAGGCCACCGAAGAGGAGGTCCGGCCGCTGATCGACGACGAGACCGTGTCGATCGCCGCGATCAACGGCCCGGTGTCGGTCGTCGTCTCCGGCGAAGAAGCCGCCGTGACCGCGCTGGCCGCCGGGTTCGCCGAACGTGGCCGCAAGACCAAGCGGCTCACCGTGAGCCACGCGTTCCACTCGCCGCTCATGGACGGGATGCTCGGCGAATTCCGCGCCGTGCTCGACGGGATCGCCGCGGCCGACCCACGGATCCCGCTGGTGTCCACGCTGACCGGTGACCCGCTGACCGGCGATCAGGCGCGATCGAGCGAGTACTGGGTCCGGCACGTGCGGGACGCGGTCCGGTTCTGCGACGCGATCCGGACCCTGGAGGCGCAGGGTGTCCGGCGTTACCTGGAGCTCGGCCCGGACGCGCCGCTGACCGCCCTCGGCGAGCACTGCGTCACGAACGAGTCCACAGTGGACGCTCAGCTGTTCGTGCCGTCGCTGCGGGCCGGTCGATCCGACGTCGAGTCGTTCGTCACCGCGCTAGCGCGGTTGCACGTCGACGGCGTCCGGGTCGACTGGGCGAAGGCACTCCCCGGCCGGAAGATCGATCTGCCCACCTACGCCTTCCAGCACGAGCGGTTCTGGCTGCGGCCCGCCGCGCCCGCGGTGGGAGACGTCACCGGGCTGGGGCAGTCGCCCGCCGGGCATCCGCTGCTCGGCGCGGCGGTCGAGGCGCCGGACAGCGGCGCGGTGCTGTTCACCGGCAGGCTGTCGGTGCAGGAGCAGCCGTGGCTGGCCGACCACGTCGTCGCCGGGACGACCCTTCTCCCGGGCACGGCGTTCGTCGAGCTCGCGTTGCGGGCCGGGGAGCTGACCGGCTGCGCGGCCGTCGACGAACTGACCCTGGAAGCACCGCTGGTGCTGCCGGACCACGGTGGCACGGCACTGCGGATCGTCGCCGCCGCGCCGGACGAGACCGGCAGGCGCGCGCTGGACGTCTACTCCCGCCCCGACGACGGCGACTGGATCCGTCACGCCACCGGGACCGTGTCGCCCCTGGCGGCGGGCGCACCGTTCGATCTGTCGGCCTGGGCGGCCGCCGATGCCGAGACCGTCGAAACCGACGGCCTCTACGACGGATTGGCCGCCGCCGGGCTCGAGTACGGTCCGGTCTTCCAGGGACTTCGCTCCGCCCGGCGGCGAGGGGACGACATCTGGGCCGAGGTCGACCTCCCCGAGGACACCACGACCGAGGGCTTCGGCCTGCATCCGGCCTTGCTCGACGCCGCCTTGCACGCCCTGGGCTTCGCCGAAGGGGGTGAGCAGGAGGCCGACGTGGCGGCCGGGCGGGTGCGCCTGCCCTTCGCCTGGTCCGGTGTCCGGCTCCACGCCTCCGGTGCGCGTGCCCTGCGGGTCCGGCTGTCGCCGGCGGGGGAGAACGCGGTCTCCCTGGCCGCGGCGGACGAGACCGGCAGGCTGGTGGCCACAGTGGACGCTCTGACGCTGCGCCCGGTCTCGCTGGAGCAACTCGGCGGGCGGCAGGGCAGCCACGAGTCGCTGTTCGGTCTGGAGTGGGCGCCGGTTCCGCTCTACCCCACCGCCGCCGTGGCCGCGAGCTGGGCGGTCGTCGGTGTCGACGACTACAAACTCGACGCCGCGCTCACCGCCGCCGGCTATCGCGGCCAGGCTTACGCCGATCTCGCCGCGCTGGCCGAGGCGATGGATCGCGCGCCAGAGCTGGTCTTCGTGTCCTGCGCGCCGGACCACCGCCAAGGGCTGGCAGCCGCCGCGCACACCGCCGCCCACCGCGCGCTAGAGCTGGTCCGTGCGTGGCTGGCCGAGGACCGGTTCGCCGGTTCCCGGCTGGTGCTGGTCACCGGCGGCGCCGTCGGCGAACCGGCGCAGGCGGTGATCTGGGGCCTGATCCGCTCGGCGCAGTCCGAGCACCCCGGCCGGTTCGTGCTGGTGGACCTCGACGAACAGGACGCGTCGTACCGTGTGCTGTTGCCCGCGCTCGCCTCCGGCGAACCGCAGCTGGAGTTGCGCGAGGGAACGGTGAAGGCGCCGCGGCTGGTCAAACCGGCCGTGACGGCCGCCGAAGGCAAGGCTCGGACCGACGGCGCCGTGCTGATCACCGGCGGCACCGGCGCGCTCGGCGCGGCACTGGCCCGGCATCTGGTCACCGCGCACGGGAAGACCCGGCTGGTGCTCGCCGGTCGCCGCGGCCCGGACGCGCCGGGCGCGGGCGAACTGGCCGACGAACTGCGGGGTCTGGGCGCCGAGGTCGCTGTGATCGCTTGCGACGCGGCCGATCGTGAAGCGCTGCGACGCCTTCTGGCCGAGCACCCGGTGACCGGGGTGGTGCACGCCGCCGGTGTTCTCGACGACGTCGTCCTCGACGGCCTCACCCCGGACCGGCTCGACGCCGTCCTGCGGCCGAAGGTCGACGCCGCGGTGAACCTGCACGAACTGGCGGGAGACGTCGACGAGTTCGTGCTGTTCTCCTCGGCGGCGGGCACCTTCGGCAATCCGGGGCAGGCGAATTACGCGGCGGCCAACGCCTTCCTCGACGCGCTCGCCCGGCATCGTCACGCACACGGGCTGCCCGCGACCTCGCTCGCCTGGGGACTCTGGGCCGGTGACGGGATGGCGGGCGGTATGTCCGGGCGCGATCTGGACCGGATGTCCGCCTCCGGCGCGGGCGCACTGTCCACAGAGGAGGGTCTGGCGTTGTTCGACCTCGCGGTGACGGCGGCCGAACCGGTGCTGTTGCCGATGCGGCTGGACCTCGCCACCGTGCGGGCGGGCCTCGGCACCGACGTCCCGCCCCTGCTGCGCGGCCTGATCCGCGGTACCAGAAAACGCGCCGAGACCGCCGGTTCACCGACCGGGGACGCGCTCAAGGCGGAGCTGGCCGGGATGACCGGCGAGGAACGCGCCGCGGCACTGCTGAACCTCGTCGCCACGCACGTCGCCGGTGTCCTCGGGCACGCCGGTCCCGAGCAGGTCGATCCGGACAAGGCGTTCACGGAACTCGGGTTCGACTCGCTCGCCGCGGTCGAACTGCGCAACCGGGTCAACGAGGCCACCGGTCTCCGGCTGCCCGCCACGCTGGTCTTCGACCATCCGACCACCACCGCGGTGGCGGAACTGGTCGGCGCGGAGATCGTCGTGGAGGACGCGCCACCGCCGCTGGGGGTGCTGGCGGAACTCGACCGGCTGGAGGCCGCGTTCGCCGGGGGAAGCCCGGACGACGCGATCCGCGGCAAGGTCAAGGACCGGCTGCGCGCCCTGCTCGCGGCCTGCGATCCGGGCGAGGGCACCGAATCCGTGGCGGATCGGCTCGAAGACGCCTCGGACGACGAAATGTTCGAATTCATCGGCAAGGAACTCGGGATCTCCTGACTTGGGGGCGGAAATGAAAGACACCGAGGACAAACTCCGGTACTTCCTCAAGCAGGTCACCGCGGATCTTCACGAAACCCGGAAACGCCTGAAGGAGACCGAAGCCGCGGGCAGCGAACCGATCGCCATCGTCGGGATGGCCTGCCGCTATCCCGGCGGGGTGGCCTCGCCCGAGGATCTGTGGCGGATGGTCGAAACCGGCGGCGACGGGATCAGCGGATTCCCGGTCGACCGCGGCTGGGACCTCGAAGCGCTGTACGACCCGGATCCGGACAAGCAGGGCACGAGCTACGTTTCGCAGGGTGGTTTCCTCCACGACGTCGCCGAGTTCGACCCGGCGTTCTTCGGGATCTCGCCGCGTGAGGCGCTGGCGATGGATCCGCAGCAGCGGCTCCTGCTGGAGACGTCGTGGGAGGCCATCGAGCGGGCGGGTATCGATCCGGGCTCGCTGAAGGGCAGCCGGACCGGGGTGTTCGCCGGGTTGATGTACCACGACTACGTCTCCGGGCTGACCGAGATCCCCGACGAGGTCGGCGGCTACCTCGGCACCGGGAACTCCGGCAGCATCGCCTCCGGCCGGGTGTCCTACACCTTCGGGTTCGAAGGCCCCGCGCTCACCGTGGACACCGCGTGCTCGTCGTCGCTGGTGACCCTCCACCTCGCCGCGCAGGCGCTGCGGCGGGGCGAGTGCGACCTCGCCCTGTCCGGCGGGGTGACGGTGATGTTCACCCCCGGGACGTTCGTGGAGTTCAGCCGCCAGCGCGGGATGGCGCCGGACGGCCGCTGCAAACCGTTCGCCGAAGAGGCGGACGGCACCGGCTGGTCCGAGGGTGTCGGGATGCTGCTGGTGGAACGGCTTTCCGACGCGCGGCGCAACGGCCATCCGGTGCTGGCGGTCCTGCGCGGGTCGGCGGTGAACCAGGACGGCGCGTCGAACGGCCTGACCGCCCCGAACGGCCCGTCCCAGCAGCGGGTGATCCGCGAGGCGCTCGCCGACGCCCGGCTGACGACGGCGGACGTCGACGTCGTCGAGGCGCACGGAACCGGCACCACCCTGGGCGACCCGATCGAGGCGCAGGCGCTGCTCGCGACCTACGGCAAGGGCAGGCCGTCGGACCGGCCGCTGTGGCTCGGGTCGATCAAGTCGAACCTCGGGCACACCCAGGCCGCCGCCGGAGTCGCCGGGATCATCAAGATGGTGCAGGCGCTGCGAAGCGGGATCCTGCCCCGGAGCCTGCACGCGGAGACCCCGTCGTCGCATGTGGACTGGAGCGCGGGCGCGGTCTCGTTGCTGGCCGAGGCGCGGCCGTGGCCGGAGCTCGACCGTCCTCGCCGGGCCGCGGTGTCGTCGTTCGGCATCAGCGGGACCAACGCGCACGTCGTCCTCGAAGCGGCCCCGGCTGCCGAGGTCGAGCCCCGGCAGCCGGTGGTGACCGGTGCGACGCCGTGGCTGTTGTCGGCGCGGACGCCGGAGGCCTTGCGTGCCAGGGCTGCACAGCTTCGGTCCTTTGTGGACCTTCCAGGCGCCGCTGCCACACTGGCCGCGCGGCCGCTGTTCGGGCACCGGGCGGCCATCGTCGGTGATCCGCGTGCCGCGCTGGACGCGCTCGCCACCGGAAAGCCCTCGAACCTGCTGATCGAGGGCACCGCGCAGTCGGGTAAGGCTGTTTTCGTGTTCCCGGGTCAGGGTTCGCAGTGGGTGGGGATGGCGGAGGAGTTGTTGTTGTCGGCTCCGGTGTTCGCGGAGTCGATGGCTGAGTGTGAGCAGGCGCTTTCGTCCTTTGTGGATTGGAAGTTGTCCGATGTGTTGTCGGATGCGGCTGCGTTGGAGCGGGTTGATGTGGTGCAGCCTGTTTTGTTCGCGGTGATGGTTTCTCTGGCGCGGTTGTGGCGGGCGTGTGGGGTTGAGCCTGCTGCGGTGGTTGGTCATTCGCAGGGTGAGATCGCGGCGGCGTGTGTGGCGGGTGCGTTGTCGTTGGATGACGCTGCGCGCGTGGTGTGCCTACGGAGTAAGGCGATTCTGGCGTTGTCGGGGCTCGGTGGCATGGTGTCGGTGGCTGCCTCGGAGGACCGGGTGCGGGAGCTATTGCCTGCCGGTGTGTCGGTGGCAGCAGTGAACGGCCCGTCGGCGGTGGTGGTGTCCGGTGATGTCGCGGGCTTGGAGGCGTTGCTCAAGCGGTGTGAGTTGCTGGATGTGCGGGCGAAGCGGATCCCGGTGGACTATGCCTCGCATTCGGCGCATGTGGATGCGATCGAGCAGGAGGTCTTGTCGGCGCTGGCGGGTATCTCACCGCAGGCGCCGGTGATCCCGTTTTATTCGACGGTGACCGATGAGCCTCTGGAATTGGATGCTGGGTATTGGTTCCGGAATCTGCGGGGGACGGTGCGGTTCGCGGCGACGGTGGATCGGTTGCTGGAGGACGGTTTCCGGTTCTTCGTGGAGACGAGTCCGCATCCGGTTCTGGTCCCGGGAATCAGCGAAGACGCTGTCGCTCTGGGGAGTTTGCGTCGGGGTGAGGGTGGTGCGGAGCGGTTCGTCGCGTCACTGGCCGAAGCCCATGTGCACGGCCTGAGCCCGGCGTGGTCTTCGATCCTGCCGACGGCGGACTGGGTCGATCTGCCGACGTATCCGTTCCAGCGCAAGCGGTTCTGGCTGGAAGCCGGGACCGCCGCCGGGGACGCGTCGGCGTTCGGGCAGACGGTGGTGGACCACCCGCTGCTCGGCGCCGTCGTCGCGGTCCCCGGGACCGGCGGGCTGCTGTACACCGGCCGGATCTCGCTGGAGACGCATCCCTGGCTCGCCGATCACGCCGTGTCCGGGACGGTACTGGTGCCCGGTACCGCTTTCGTGGAACTCGCGCTGGCCGCCGGCACTCAGGTGGACTGCGCGCTGCTCGACGAATTGACCCTCGAAGCACCGCTCGTGCTCGAAGAAGGCACGGACGTCCGGCTCTCGGTCGAACTCGGTGACGCGGACGTCGACGGCCGTCGCGAGGTCGGCGTGTACTCCCGCCGCGGCGACGAACCCTGGACCCGGCACGGCAACGGTGTCCTGCTGCCCGAAACGGACGGCGTGCCCACGCCGCTCGCGGAGTGGCCGCCCGCCGGGGCGGAACGCGTCGGCGTCGAGGCGCTGTACGACGAGCTCGCGAACGCGGGCCTCGAATACGGCCCGGCGTTCCAAGGACTCCGCGCCGCATGGCGTCGCGAGAACGAGGTCTTCGCCGAGATCGACCTGCCCGAAGCCCAGACCGGCGAGGCTCCGGCCTTCGGCCTGCATCCCGCGTTGCTGGACGGCGCGCTCCACGGGATCGCGCTGGGTGTGCTTCCCGACGACGGGGAGGGACTCCGGCTTCCGTTCGCGTTCTCCGGGGTCCGGCTGTGGTCGCGGGGCGCGACGGCACTGCGAGTGCGGCTGCGACCGGCGGCGGACGGGGTCGCGCTGACCGTCGCCGACGGTGAGGGCCTACCGGTCGCCGACGTGGACGGTCTGCTGCTGCGGCCGGTGTCCGTGTCCGGCCTCGGTGGGTATCGAGAGTCCCTGTTCGGCCTGGATTGGGTGCCCGCGGGCGCGACCGAACCGCACGACGCGACGGTGTGGCACTGCGAATCCGGGGATCTCCGCACCGTGCTGGGTGCGGCGCTCGAACGCGTCCGGACGTGGCTCGACGAGCCTGGGGACGGTCCGCTCGTGGTGGCCACGCGAGGCGGGATCGCGACCGAACGCCCGGATCCGGTGACGGCCGCGGTATGGGGGCTCGTGCGCTCGGCGCAGTCGGAGCACCCCGGACGGTTCGTGCTCGTGGACGGCGACGTCCCGGCGGCGCTGCCCGCCGGGGAATCGCAGGTCGTGGTCCGTGACGGGGTCGGCTTCGTCCCGAGGCTCGTCCGGGTCCCGGAACCCGGCCCGGCCCGGCCGTGGAGCGACGATGATGTCGTGCTGATCACCGGAGGCACCGGCCTCCTCGGTGCGGCCGTCGCGAAACACCTGGTGGTGACGCACGGCGTCCGTTCGCTGGTGCTGCTGAGCCGTTCCGGTGCTTCCGCGCCCGGTGCGGCGGCACTGGCGGACGAACTCACCGGGATGGGTGCCGAGGTCCGGATCCTCGCGTGCGACGCGGCCGACCGGGAGGCGCTGCGCCAGGTGCTGGCCGCGCATCCGGTGACCGGTGTCGTGCACGCCGCCGGTGTCCTCGACGACGGGCTGATCACCGCGCAGACCCCCGAACGGCTCGACCGGGTGCTCGCGCCGAAGGTGGACGCCGCGGTGAACCTGCACGAACTCTTGCCCGATGCCGCGCCGTTCGTGATGTTCTCCTCGGCGGCCGGGGTCTTCGGGAATCCGGGGCAGTCCGGTTACGCCGCAGCCAACGCTTTCGTGGACGCCCTGGTGGAACGCCGCCGCGCGGACGGCGCCGCCGCGGCGTCACTGGCGTGGGGCCTGTGGGCGACCACCAGCGCCATGACCGGTTCCGCCGACGTGGACCGGATGGCGAGGGCGGGACTCACCGGACTGTCCACAGAGGAGGGTCTCGACCTGCTCGACGCCGCGCTCGCCACCGGGCGGACGCTGACCGTCCCCATGGGGCTCGACCTCGCCGCGCTCCGCGCCGAGGAGGTGCCGCCGTTGCTGCGCGGGCTCGTCCGCGCTCGTGCCCGGCGCGCGCCCGACGGCGGCGGCGCGTTCCGCGCCCGGCTCGCCGGACTCGACGCGGACGGCCGCGACGCGGAGATCCTGGAACTGGTGCGCGGTCAGGTCGCGGCCGTCCTCGGCCACGACGGTGCCGACGCGATCGACGCCGGTGTCGCGTTCCTCGAACTCGGCTTCGACTCGCTCACCGCCGTCGACCTGCGTAACCGGCTGGCGGCCTCGACCGGCCTGCGGCTCCCGCCGTCGCTGGTGTTCGACCACCCGACGCCGCTCGCCGTCGCGGAACGGATCTCCGGTGACTTCGCGGTTCCCGACCAGGCCGAGCCGGTGCCAGCGGCCACCGACGTCTTCGGCGCGATGTTCGCCCGCGCGATCGAACTCGACGAGGTCGCGCAGTTCGTCGCGCTAGCCGCGCAGGCTTCGCGCTACCGGCCGTCGTTCACCGTCGAAACCGCGCGGGAACAGAACCTGCAACCCGTCCGGCTCGCGAAGGGCCCGTCCGGCCCCGAACTGGTCTGCGTCCCCTCCCTGCTGGCCGGCTCGGGGGCGCACGAATACGCGCGGTTCGCGGCGTCGTTCCGGGACGTGCAGGACGTTTCCGTCGTTCCGGTGCCCGGTTTCGGCCACGGGCAGCCGCTGCCGGACTCGATCGAGGCGGTCCTCCACGCGCAGGCGGACGCGATCCTCCGCGAAGGCGGTGACCCGGTGGTCCTGGTGGCCCACTCCTCTGGCGGCCCGCTCGCCCACGCGCTGGCTCGGCACCTGGAGGAAGCGGGCTCCGCGCCGCGCGCGCTCGTGCTGATCGACGTCTACCCGCAGGACGAGCACGCGCTGGACGGCATCCGTGACCGGCTCAGCGGCGGCCTCGGCGACGACACGCGGCTCACCGCCATGGGCGCCTACCTGCGCTTGTTCGCCGACTATGTGCCCGCGCCGACCGGTGTGCCGACTCTGCTCGTGCGGGCGTCGGAGCCCCTGGAAGCGTGGCGTGACCGGACCGAATGGCGGTCCGGCTGGGCCTTGCCGCACGACACGGTGGACGTCGAGGGGGATCACTTCACGATGCTGGAGCGGCATGCCGGGACGACCGCCGAGGCCGTCCGGGAGTGGCTGGGGCGGCTGGGGTAACGGCTGCGCGTGAACCGGTCGTGGGCTGAAGGCTCCCTTCGCCGCGTCTTAAGCGGTGAAAGGAGCCTTCGCCCGCGGCACAGTCGAGTGTGGAGGATTTGGGACGTTCAACGTCCCGAATCCTCCACGACCAGTGCGAGAGTGTGCCGGGGGGCCGACGATGTAGGAATCGGGACGTTGAGTGTCCCGATTCCTACATCGTCGTGGATCCCCGGCCTCAGCCCGAAACGCCGAGTGGGGAGGATTCCGGACACGTCCGAAATCCTCCCCACTCACCAGAACCTCAAGCGCGGCTCCGCGGCTTCAAAGCCATCCCCGGCGTCACCGTCCGCACCTCGAAATTCGCCACCGTGCTGTCCACCCGGTGGAAGAGATTGTCCGGCCCGGCGAAACACAAGGACGTCACCCCCTGCTCCCGCAAGGTCGCGACCATCGACGGCCAGTCGATCGGCCGGTCGAAGGTGTCGAGCAGCATCCGGCGCACCCCCGCCGCCGAGTCCAGGAGCGCACCGTCCTGGTCCGCGACCACCGGAAGTCCGGGGTCGCGAAGAGTGAAGCCGGACAGCACCTCCTCCTCGGCCCGCCGGCGCAAACCACCGAAGAAGGTGGAGTGCACGGGCGGGCGCATGGTGTGCATCGAGTAGCCGCCGATCGCCCGGACTCGCGCCTTCACCCGCTCCAAATCCTTCTCCCGCAACGAAAGCAGGTAGAAGCCCTGGTCGATGACGCCCGAAATGTCGTGGAACTCGTCCTTCAGCTCGGCCAGGACCTCGGCGAAACCCTCCTCCGGAGTCCGGACGAAACAGTGGGTCACGACGTCGGAATAGTCGCTTTCGAAGTACGACATCTCGCACCGCGAGAGCTCCGCGGTGAGCCGGACGGTCTCCTCGAACGGCAGCACTCCCGTATACGCGGTCAGCGCCTTCTGGCCGAAACTGGGACCGGCGCATATCTCCGGTTTCACGCCGAGGGCGTCTTCGGCCCACTCCGCGAGGGAAAGACACGTCAGCATGAAGACGACCTGTGCGGCCTCGTCGTACACATCGCCGTCTTCGCGGGCGGGGCCGAGCAGGCGACGGCCGAGGACGTCCTCGGCCGTGGCGAGCCGTTCCCGTGCCTTCCGGTTGATCATCAGGAACCGGCTCACGTCCCCGCTTCTCGTGGGGGCCATACCCGGGAAGACCAGGGCGGTGCGTTCGTCGGTCACGTTCTCAGCCGGCTTTCGGCGAAGTGGTCGATTCGGCCAGTGCCAGTTCCGTCATCCGCTTCTTGTCGGGTTTTCCGTTGCGGTTCAACGGAAACCTTTCGACGACCCGGATGCGGTCCGGTCGCTCGAACTCCGGCAGCACCTCGGCGATGCGCGTACGCCAGTGCCTGCCGTCGTGGCCGAGCGGATCTTCGACGAAGAACGCCAGCTGGCAGCCACGCCGTTCGTCCGGCAGCGCGATGATCTTGACCGGGCACAGCGCTTCGGTGACCTTGTGCTCGATGATCTCCGGGTAGAGCGTGTGTCCCTTGCGGTGCACGGCGAATTTGCGGCCCACCACGAACAGGTTGTCGTTCTCGTCCAGGTAGCCGAAGTCGCCGGTGTGCCGCCAGCCCTGCTCCGCCGGCTCCAGGGAGCCGTCCGCGGCGAGGTAGCCCGCCATCATGTCGGGGCAGTACATCACGATCTCGCCGGTCTGCCCGGCGGGCAGCGGATGGCCTTCGTCGTCGAGGATCCGCAGTTCGTGCCCGGGGAGCGCGCGGCCACAGCCGACCGGGTTCTCCGGCGTCGCGAAGGCGAGGTTGCCCAGTTCCGTGCTGCCGTAGCTGTCCAGCAAGGGGAGGCCGAACCAGGCGACGTAGTCTTCGCTGAGCGTCGACCCCAGGGGAGCGGCGCCACTGCAGAACATCCGCACGCCGGCCAGGTCGAGGCCGTAGCGGGGATTGCGCTTCACGATGTTGAGAATGCTCTGGTAGGTCGACGGCGTGCCGTCGGTCACGGTCACCCCGCACTGGCCCGCCATCCGCAGGGCACGGTCGATCCGCCGGTACGGCGCCACCACGAGCGAACAGCGCACCAGCCACGCGATCAGCACCATCGACAGGCCGTACTGGTGGGAAAAGGGCAGCATCGGCATCAGGACGTCGCCCGAGTGGTGGCCGACCTGGTCGGCGTTGCGCTGGAGGTTCTTCAGGAACCGCCCGCCGTTCTTGACCACGCCCTTGGGCACTCCGGTCGATCCGGAGGAGTACATGATCAGCCCGTCCGGCAGTTCGCACCACGGGCCCACCCGCAGCTCCGGATCGCGGGTGGCCTGTGACGCCCCGGCGACGAGCAATTCGTAGAGCAGGGTGTGCGGGCCGTCGGTGACCAACGGCGCGTCCTCGTCGACCAGGCTGATCTTGACCCCGGCCTGGTTGCAGACCCGCTGGGTCTCGGCGGCGTTCTCCTGCTGGTCGACGAGGACGATGCTCGCACCGACATGCATCAGGGCCAGCAGCGTGGTCACGTAGGCGGCCGAATTCCCGGCCTTCAGCATCACCCTGGTCGAGGGTGTCACGCCGCGCTCCCGGAGGGACTCCGCCACCCCCAGCGCGCTGTGTTCGAGCTCGTCGAACGTCTGCAAGGAATCGAGGGCGAAGAGTCTCGCGGACATGGGATTCCCCTTTCTCTCACTCGGCGATCTTGGTGCGGCCAGACCACCGGAAGACGGCGAAGACCTCATGACCGTCCTTTTGGAACTCCCCGGCGTGGGAAAAGTGTTCGTAGCCTCCGTCGACGCAGATCTTCACGTCCTGGGTGAGGTCTTCGACCTTCTGGTAGGACTCCAGATCCGCCGACCGCGCGCGGGATCCCGTGGGATCGATTCTGATGTGCACCACGGAAGGGCTCCTTTCACTGGGTGATATGGAGGTCGGACGGCCGCAAGGCGTCCGAGATGGCCCGGATCACGGCCGGGGCGTGGGTGTTCAGGTAGAAATGCCCGCCGGGATACGTGGTCAGGGTGAACCGCCCGGACGTGTGCGCGGCCCAGTCGCGGACCTCGCCGACGGTCGCCTTCGGGTCGTTTTCGCCGAGATGGGCGTGGATCGGGGCCTGCAACAGAGGACCCGGCGTGTATCGATAGGTCTCCGCGGCGGTGTAGTCCGTCCGGATCGAGGGCAGCACCATTTCCAGGATCGCTTCGTCCTCGAAGACCTGGGCGTCGGTGCCGCCGAGTTCCTTCACCGCGGCGACGAGTCCCGCGTCGTCGCGCCGGTGGACCGTCTCGTCGCGGGCGCGGCTGGGTGCCACGCGCCCGGAGACGAACAACGCGTGCGGCCGCACTTCAGCGGCTTCGAGCCGGCGGGCGACCTCGAAGCCGAGGGTCGCGCCCATGCTGTGTCCGAAAAGGACGGCCGGCCGGTCCAGCCACGGCAGGAGTGCCTCGGTGACGCCGTCGGCGAGTTCGGCGATGGTGGCGAGCCCCGGTTCGTGACGCCGGTCCTGGCGTCCGGGGTACTGGATCGCGAGTACGTCGGCGGCGGGGCTCAACGTCCGTGAGACCGGGAAGAAATAGCTCGCGGAACCCCCGGCGTGCGGGAAACAGACGACGCGGTAGGGCGCGTCGTCCGCGGGATGGAACCTGCGTACCCAGAGTCCCTCGTCGTTGTCCGCCACCCGGCCACCTCCTGCGTCGGCGACGGGCGGATCGCCCGTCCCACCGAGCGTGCGGGCGGCCGGTCCGGGCGGACAACCCCTACCGACCCGGCGTGGCCCCTATCGCGCCTCGTGGTCGCGGCGCACCCGGTAGCTCAGGTGAAGCACCCGGTCGCCCCGAATCGCCACGTCAGGGTCCTCCAGCAGGTGCTGTGCGCGGACCGACCCGAAGAAGCGCCTGCCGGAGCCGAACACGACGGGTACGACGTCCATGCGCACCTCGTCGACCAGGCCCGCGGCGAGCGCCTGGCCACCGACGTCGCCGGCCGCGATCTCGACGACACGGTCGCCCGCGAGCTCCCGCGCCTTGGCGACGGCCGCCTCGACGCCGTCGACGAAGTGGAAGGGCGCGCCGGGGTCCCAGCCTTCGGGGGCGGGCCGGTGCGTCACGACGATCACGTGGTCGATCCCGCTCGGAGGCTTCCCGTCCCAGCCGTCCGTCAGGTCGAAGACCCGGCGACCGGCGATCGTCACCCCGATCCGGTCCCAGTACGGCCGCGTGTGGTCGTAGGACGTTCGCGACACCCTGAGCACACCGCTGTCGTCCAACGGGACGTCACCGTTGGTCAACCAGTCGAACAGCGGCCCCGGCTGGTCGTCCTCGTCGGCGATGAAGCCGTCGACCGACACCGAGCTGTACATGACCACCTTGCCCACAGGCCCTCCTCTGCTTCGAGGGTGCCGAAACTAGCCTGCCGCGGGCCGCCGCGCTTGTAAGAAATCAATCGGCGGGGAGTGGCCAGCCGTCCAGCACGTGGCCGGGATGTTCGAGCAGGAACCGCCGTCTGACTTCGAGGTACCGGGTCGGCGTGAGCCCGGTGAACGCCCGGAACTCGTGGCCGAAGTGGGCTTGGTCGAAGTAGCCGGCATGACTGGCGACCTCGCCCCAGTCGATCGGCCCGGTGGGGTCGATGCCGAACACGGTGGCGGTGAAGCGGTGGGTGCGGGCCAGCCGTTTCGGCGTGACGCCGACGAGTTCCTTGAACCGCTGTGCCAGATGGGTGCCGCTGACCCCGGCCGCCGCGCTCAGGTCGCCGATCGCCGCGGTTCCCCCGGTCGCCGCGATGACGCCGCTCGTATGGCGGACCAGCTCCAGGCCGGCGGTCTCGCGCAGCCGTCGTATCAGCTCCTCCTCCAGCAGCGCCAGCATCTCGCGCGGGCCGGGCGCCGAGGCCAGCCGGTCTCGCAGCCCGGCGACGGCGGGCCGCCCCCAAACCTGCTCCAGCGTCACCGGCCGGTCGCACAGTTCGGCCGCGGGCACCGCCAGGAACGACGACGGCCCCCACGGCTTGAAGTGCACGCCGACGGACGTGGTCCGGTGGGGGTAGCTGAACTCGTACGCACGGGTGGGCATGGTGATCACGCAGCCGTCGGCGTACGCGGCCGTCTCGATGTCGGCGCCGGCGCGGATGCGGAACGGGTCACCGAGGTTGACGATGAGCAACGCCGACGGCGACGGAGGCAGCGTCAGCCGGGCGTACGGCGGCGCTCCCTCCAGGTAGTAGAGGTCGTCGATCAGCCCGTCCAGCGGCGGACGCGGCACTCGGGACACGTACTCCACGCGTACAGCATCGCCGACGTCCGCCGGTATCGCATTCGTTCAGCCGAGATGGTCGTTCGCCCCGCTGACCCACGCGACGTAGCGCTCGGCCGAGCGCCGCACGGCGGCCTTCGCGCCAGCCTGCAGAGTGGCGCCTGTCAGCGCGTAGAGCCGGTCGAACTCGTAGGGCTCCAGCCGGCCCACGAGCCGCTCGACCAGGCCGGCCGAGAGCGGGATCTGGTTGGGATAGCTGCGCATGAAGGTCACCCAGCCCGAGGCGGCCACCGGCACGATGGTGTCGCCCACGAGCAGCGAGCCGCCGTTCGCGGCGACGTGGGCGACCGCCGCACCGGGGAAGTGGCCGCCCGCTTCGACGAGCGTGACGCCGGGCAGGATCTCTTCGGAGCCGTGCCATTCGCGGATCACCGGATCCTCCCGCCGCACCCAATCCCGGTCGGCGGAATGCACGAGGACCGGAACGTTCCCGAGGTGATGGCTCAGGCTCACCTGCGAGCCGTACATATGCGGATGGCTCGCCACGATCGCCGCCGCCCCGCCGAGTTCGGCGATCTTGTCGAGCAGGGGCTCGTCGAGGGCGTTCGGCGGGTCCCACAGCAGGTTGCCTTGATCCGTCTGCACGACGTAAGTCCATTGGCCGATCGAGAACTCCGGCTCGCGGTGCAGGCGGTGGAGGCCCGGCTCCGGCTGCTCGTGGACCAGCTTGTGCGGCTCCGCGGCGAGCTCTTCCGCGGTGGTCCAGGACTGGCCGGAGGCGCGGACGTACTGGCGTTCGTCCGCGCAGATCCGGCAGACCCCGGCCGGAGGTGCGGCGGTGTCGGGGTGCTCGACGCCGCAGGTCCCACAGATCCAGATCGTCATGCGTCCAGCATGGAATCTCCAGTTCGCTGGAGGTCAAGACTCCTTGCGGCCGCTGACGGCCAAGCCGACGCCGAGCCCGACCATGGTGAGCCCGGCCGCTCCGCCGACCAGGTCCAAACGCCGCGCCGAGCGGGCGAACCAGGACCGGACGGCTCCCGCCGCCACACCCCAGACAGAGTCCATCGCCAGGGCGATGATGGCGAACACCGCGCCGAGGATCACCATCTGAAGGCCGGCCTGTCCGGCGGAGGGGTCGACGAACTGGGGCAGGATCGCGGCGAAGAACACCACCGCCTTCGGGTTCGTCACGCCGACGATGAAGCCCTGCAGCAACGTGCGCCTGCCGCTGATCGGGGCCGCTTGCGCCTCGAAGGCCTCCCGCAGCGCCCGGCGGTGCCGGATCGCCTGGACACCGAGGTAGATCAGGTACGCGGCACCGGCGAACTTGATCACGGTGTAGATCACCGCGGAGGCCTGGATGATGGCTCCTACCCCGATGGCGACGGCCGTGGCGGCGACGAAGCTGCCGAGCGCGCCGCCGATCACGGTCATCAGCGCGGTCCGGCGGCCGTATGCCAGGGCACGGCTGATCGCGAACAGCACGGCGGGGCCCGGGATGAGGATCAGGACGAACGACGCGAGCGCGAAAGCGGCGAGGCGATCAGGCGAGGGCATGAGGCCACGGTAACCGATTCGGTCACGATCTCTGGCAAGCTCGGATTCACGGGTGGAAGGGGGAGTCCTGTGCGGACCGGAATCGTGGTCGCGGCTCATCCGGGTGTGGCGGAGCTGGCCGTGCGGGCCGAGGAGCTCGGGTTCAGCAGCTTCTGGGTGTACGACACACCGATGGTCCACGGTGATCCGTTCGTGGCGCTGAGCTCGTGTGCGCGGGTGACCAGCCGCATCAAGCTCGGTATCGGGGTGACGTCACCGGCGTTGCGGTCGGCGCCCGCCGCGGCGAGCGGGTTCGCCAGCCTCAATGCGCTGGCGCCGGGCCGGATCGTCTGCGGTGTCGGCACGGGGAACACCGCCCGGCGCACCCTGGGCATGCCGCCGGCCACGACGGCCGAGCTGGAGGCTTTCACCGCCGCGCTCCAAGGGCTCTGCGCCGGGCACCCGGTCGAGTACCGCGAGGGCGACAGGGTGCGCGACGTCCGGTTCCTGCATGCCGGGTCGGCGGTGAACACCGCCGACCCGATCGAGTTCGTGGTGGCCGCGCTGGGACCGAAAGCCGGTGCGGTCGCCGGCCGCCGGGATGCCGGCCTCGTCTCTTTCGGACTTCTCGATCCCGCGGCCTGGCGGGGATTGCACGCGGCTCGCGGAGACACGCCCCGGACCGGCTCGTACCTGATGACCGCGCTGCACGTCCTCGACGACGGCGCCGACCCCTACGGCGACCCGGCCCGGGACGCGGTGGGCCACGTCGTGTTGTCGTTGCTGGCCTTCGCCGCCGACACCCCTTCGGCCGCCGGCGGGCTCGGCGCCGAGGAACGCGACGCCGTGCGCCGCCTGCTCGACCGGCGTGGCACCACGGCCACCGCGCCGGACCGGTACACGAAGCTCTACCCCGGCTACCTCGAACGCATCGCACCGGCGGACCGGGACCTGATCACGCCGTCGCTGATGGACAGCCTGACCCTGGTCGGGACCCCGGACGACCTGCGCTCCCGCATCGCCACCTTGGCCGAAGCCGGGGTCGGTGAGATCGTGATCCAGCCGGTGGTCGACCCGCCGGTGGAGATGGCCGTGATCGCCGGATTGATCAACGGCGCTCCTGTTACTTGGCCAGGATCTGGCCGACCGCTTTGAGAACGTCGTCGAATTCTGACGAGACCGATCTCGCGTTTTGCGCGAAGGTCGACGGTTTCAGCGCCGGCAACGGCCGTCGACCTTCGCGCCAGGCCTTGAGCTGCCGCTCGTCCTCCGCGAGCTTGAGATCTGAGGCACAAGTGGCCCCGCCGGTGAGCAAGCCAAGGGAATCGATCCACTTCTCCGTGTCGTACCGTGCCGCCGCGGCGTAGTCGGCGATTCGTGTGCTGGCTTCGAGACAACTTTGCACGGCGTTCTTGTACTTGTCGTTCTTGACCAACTCGGGAAGGTTTTCACCGGCGGCCGAGAACGTTTTCCCCAGCATGTCGAACGTCGCCCACTGGTGTTGAAGTACGACGTCGATCTGGAGCGTCACCTGTGCCGGAGGCAAGGGAACGGTCAACGCGGTGCCGGGTTCGAGCGGAGTTCCGTATAAGGGCTTCTTCGCTCTCCACAGGCGGAAAAGTTGCACGTCCGTGGGTACGCCGCCGTGGCGATCGGCCATGACGTTCGGGGTTGTCCGCACCAGCCAGACGACCTTGGTGTCGTTCCCGACGAAGACCGCGGTTCCGCTTGCGTTGGTGCACATGACCAGCTGGGACAAGTCCCGCGGCCGCCCTTCGATCATCGACAACGGAACCCGGCTTCCGGTCGTGGCATCGGGGCAGCCGGGGTCGGCGCGTTGCCCGGTTTCGTCGTCGCAACCCGCGGTGGTCCAAGTGATCGCCAGGGCGACCACGAAAGAGGCCGTTCGTGAGCACCGTCGCCGCATCACTGCCCCCTTCGTGGGAGAACCTTGCATGCAGGTCGTCGCGTTTGGGGGAGCTGTTACATGAAGGCGGATCAGGCCGGCGTCCGGTTGATCGCGATCAGATGGCTGCCCAACCCGAGCAATGAGGGTTCGTTTTCGACGGCTCTGGTGAAGCGGAGAACAACGTCGAGGTCCGCCGGGTGGCTCCACCGCTCGGTGAGCTGCGGCAGCCAGCCCGCGAGTCCTTCGACACCCACCACGTCGAGCAGGTCGAGCCCCGCATCGAGACATTCCTGACGCAATTCGCCGGGATGGTGGAAGTAACCGGTGGTGAACCAATGGGGATGGTCGCCGTCGTTGCGGTGCTGACCGGAAGCCAAATCGACGCTCACTATCCGCTGGAATTCCGGGTCGAAAAGGAAGCCGCGGGCCAGGCCGTCGAACAGCGACGCGAAGCGCGAGATCGCCGCGACGAATATCCATCCGCCCGGACGGACGGCGCGACCGGCTTCACGCAATGCCGCGAGACGCTCATCGCGGTCGGTCAGGTGATAGAGGGGACCGAGCAGGAGCGCGGCGTCGAAGCTGCCGTCCGGCACCGGCAACCGCCGGGCGTCAGCCAACGCCACGGTCATTCCCGGTGTCCTGTCGGCGAGTTGCCGCGCAGCGGCGACGTGCTCCGGAACGATGTCGAACAATGTGACCTGATGGCCGTCCGCGGCGAGCCAGGCGGCGAGCCAGGCGGCGTGCGTTCCGGTGGCTCCGCCGATATCGAGGACGCGCAGGGCTTTGGGCGGCAGATGCCGTCGCACGATCTCCTGGGTCCGTACGAACTCGAGACGGCCGGACGACCCGGTGAGTCGTGCTCCCTCATCGGTCGATCTGTAATGCTGGACGATTTCGTGAGGTAGTTCCGTCACCGCGCGAATCCTACGGTCGGTTTTTCGGTGGCGCACCGGAATATCCGGCCGGGACAATGGCCGCATGGCGGATCTTCGGTGGGATGCGGTCAGGAGCTTCTTCGACCCTGATCTGATGGGTGCGCTGCCCGACGTGTTCGTTCCGGATACCTCCGCGGAGGACTGGCAGAAGGTGTTCGATCTGGTCGAGGCGCGCGGTTGGCAGCGGGAACTCCGGCGGGACGGCCTGACGCTGCCCTTGTCCTCATCGGCCGAAGTGCTCCTTCGCGAGCCCGATGCCGCACTGGTGGAGCTGCAGGTCTGCCCTGTTCCAGGCGTGCTCGCGATCTTCCGCCTCACGGCGGCCGAGGAAATCGACTTCGACGTCGACCTGCGGGAGCTACAGGGACAGGCCGGGGTCGACATCTTGTGCGGGTTCCTTACCGATATCGGGCGAGAGCTGGGAAAGCCGGTTCTCATGACGCCGGAAGGCGGAAGCCCGGCCCATCCGGTCCTCGGATTCGATCCGGATCAGGACCGGGTCGTGCTGCTGGCCGAACCGCTGTGAGCGGGTGACATCGCCTACCTTGCGGACGTGGATATTCAGGTGCACGAGGGTGCGTTGGTACTGACGGAAACCGCCGAGGGGACGGACCGGCGTGCGTTCGGGGAGTTCGTCGGGCCGCGGGGCGAGCTGGCCTCGTACGCGTTCGGCTGGACCACCGGCGCGGATCCGCACGCCGCTCGCCTTTCGGTCGGGATCGGCGCGGGCAACCCCGGCGGCGGGACCTTCCACGCCGTCATCTTCCCGCACGAGGACGGACATGCGTTCTCGTTGACCGGTGACCCGTTCGAACGGGTACCCCAGGGCGGTCCGGACCTGACCGCGGACGAGGCACGTGCCCACGAGGACCTGCCGTTCGTCTGGGCGGTCGCCGACGAGGTCATGCGACGCGATCGGCGGGCGTGGTGGATGCGGCACTGGCTTCTGGGCACCCTGTGCGTCCAGACCCTTGAGGTGTTCGAGCGCCGCGAGCCGATTCTGCTTGTGCAGCACGACGCCGACGACGGGATGTGGCAACTAGTCGGTGCTTCCGACGCGGACGGCGGCACCGGCAAGGTCGGGCACCTGCACCACGCCATCGACGAAGACCGGACCCTGATCGACGTCCTCGACCTGCCGCCGGGCGGCAGCGCGACACGAACGGGCGCCGGAAGTCCTTGGACCGGCCGCGCCTGAGGCCGAGGAGGCTAGCCGAAGATCCGGGCCCGCAGTTCTTTCACCGTCTGGACCGAAGCGATCAGGTCCAAAGTGTCGAAATGCAGCGACCAGGCCGTGCCGGTCGGCGTCTTCACCGTCCGCTCGACAAGGCTGAAGGAGATCGTGCGCGGGTCGGCGCCGCCCAGCGCCACCGCGGTGCCGATCCACTCCCGGTATTCGGTGCCGTCCGCGGACACGGTGGCGCGCTGCTCCAGCGCGACGTCACGGACGGCGCCGAACAACCGGTCCAGGTATTCGGTCATCGCCCGGCGGCCGGAGATCGGCTCGGTCAGGCCGGGACCCAGCAGGGTCGCCGTACCGTCCACCCCGGCGACCAGGATCCCCGCCGCTTCCCGGTTCCACGCCAGTTGCCGGATCGGCGGCGGCAAGGGGACCGCCGGGGCCGGGTCCGTCGCCGACGCGGTGATCCCTGCGAAGAGGTTTCGCAGCGGGTTCGCCGGATCCTCGACCGGGCGGAACATGTTGACCTGGTCCCAGAACCGCCTGCCGTCCTGCACCCGGGCCGGATCCTTGCCCGCGGCGGGATCGCCGAGGACGAGCCGGTGCATCGTCTTGAAGGAGACCGGTTTCCCCTTGACGGTGCCGGTGTTCAGCGCCTCGATGAACACGACCCTCCCGTCGGGGTCGGAAGTGACGGTCTCCGGTACGAAGACGTAGTCCGGGACCAATCTCAGCACGCCTTCGATCTGGCTCCTGATGCCCGCCCAGTCCCGCGGCGTTTCGAGCCCGCTGTCCCACAAGCGCGCCGTCCCGTCTTGGACGAACAGGTTCATGTACGCGTCGACATCCTGGGCGTTCCTTCCCCAGGCGCGGTAGGCGTCCATGAACCGCTCCACGTTCGCGGGCCGGTCGAGGGCGGGCAAGAGTCGTGAAACCTTCATGGCCAAAGGATCATCGAGACGGGGGACCCTGTCGATTACGTCTGAGGTAAGCGGGCAGCCGGGTAGATTCTCCGTGTGGGGGTTGAAAACGAAGCGGTGCGCCGGGTGGTGATCGTCGCGTTCGACGACGCGCAGATCCTGGACGTGGCCTGTCCCAGCGGGGCACTGGAGATCGCGAACTCGCACGGCGCCGCGCCACCGTATGTCGTCGAGCTGGCGACGGTGCAGGGGCGGACGACCCGGAGTTCGTCGGGGATCATGCTCGCGGGTGCCCGGCGGCTCGCCGAGGTGTCCGGGCGGGTGGACACGGTGATCGTGGTCGGCGGCGCGGGAACGGGCGCGGCCGCGGCGGACGAGCGCCTGCTGACCCAGGTGCGGCGGCTGGCCGGGTGGAGCAGGCGGATCGCCTCGGTGTGCACAGGCGCCTTCGTGCTGGCGGCCGCCGGGCTGCTCGACGACCGGCGGGCCACGACGCATTGGGGATACGGCGAATTGCTCGCCGCCACGTTCCCCGCGGTGACGGTGGATCCGGCTCCGCTCTACATCCGCGACGGCAACGTGTTCACCTCGGCCGGGGTCATCAGCGCGCTGGATCTCACGCTCGCCCTGATCGAGGACGACTGCGGTCCGACGCTGGCCCGCGAGGTCGCCCGCGAACTGGTGACCTATCTGCATCGCCCGGGCGACCAGGCCCAGATCAGCACGTTCCTGGCCGTCCCGCCGCCGGGCAACCGGGTCGTGCGCGACCTCTTGGGGTACATCGCCGCGCATCTCGCCGAAGACCTGAGCCCGTCGGCGCTGGCGGCCCGCGCCGGGGTCACCACGCGGCACCTCAACCGGCTGTTCACCGCGCAGCTGGGCAGCACCCCGGCCCGGACCGTGCGGACGGCGCGGACCGAAGCCGCCGCCCAGCTGGTGCGGTCCACCGCGTTGCCGCTGGCCGCGGTCGCGCGGCGATGCGGGTTCGCCTCGTCGGAGACCTTGCGGACGGCGTTCCGCCAGTACTACGGGATCACCGGGGACACACTTCGCAGGATGAAGGACATGCCCCGCCCGATCGGCGCCTGAGCTCCCCAGAATCGCGGCATGGACAGTGCGAAGACCACACGCAGGACGGTATTGGCCGGAGTCGCGGCGGCCGCCGCCTTCGGCCTCGGCACCGGCACGGCTCAGGCGGAGACACAAGGACCGAAGATCGGCATCCTGCTCTACGACGGGTTCAGCCTGCTGGATCCGACGGGGCCGGCCGAGGTGTTGTCCCGGCTGCCCGGCGCCACGGTGACGATGATCGCTCAGGAACGCGGCCCGGTGCGCACGGACACCCGTGACGTCGCGGTGCTGGCGGAGCGTTCGGTGGCCGAGGTGCACCGCCTGGACGTGTTGCTGGTTCCGGGCGCGGGCAACCGCGGCACGGTCGCCGCCATGGAGAACCCGGTTCTGCTCGACTGGATCCGCCGTATCCATCGGCACACGACCTGGACCACGTCGGTGTGCACGGGATCCTTGATCCTCGGCGCGGCCGGGCTGCTCCGCGAGCGGGCCACCACGTACTGGGCTTCGGCGGGCTATCTGGAGGAGACCTTCGGCGTCCGTTACGTGCCCGAGCGCTACGTTCAGGTCGGCAAGGTCGTCACCGCGGCAGGGGTGTCCGCCGGGATCGACCTCGCCTTCCATCTCGCGTCCCTATTGGCCGGTGAAGAGATCGCTCGCGGTATCCAGCTCGCCGTCGAATACGACCCGCGGCCGCCGTTCGACTCGGGCAACGCCGCGACGGCGAGCCCGGAACTCAAGGCGCTCGCGCTGAAACTGCTCGCCGAGTCACAGGCCTAGCGGAGACCGCTGGAGCTTGTCGAGGGTTGGCCCTGACCAAGACCTCGACCGCCCGAGGATGGCGAACTGCACGGCGTCGATTCCGGCCCACTCCGGCCCGTCGTGAGCGAGGACTCGAGTCATGCGTCGGCCTAACTGTCCCCAAGGGCCAGCAGTTCTCGTCAGGTTGTCCGGTTTGGGTGCTTCGTGCGGGGTCGTGAGTGGCAATGATCGTTCTAACCCTCATTACCGCTCACGATCCCTCTCGGGAACCACGCATACAGGCATGAAGCGGACATAAGACCACAGGATGTGTCCTTTGTAGACGCTCCCGCGAGTTCGGAAACTGTGCAGATGGGTATCACTCACGACCCTCGCCCTCGAAGGTTGTTAACGGCCGCGCCGAAATCCGGCAACACACGGAAACCCGGCCGTCACAACCGGGCGGGCGGGTGGAAACGAGGCGTTCGTAGCTTCGGGCTTCCGTCCCCGGCGCTCTGGAGGAGACCTCGGCCATGACCATCGAAGAATCGGAGACCCGTGCCGCGCCCGCCGGCCTCGGCGCGACGAAGGAAACCCTCGAGGACTACACCCTCCGATTCGCGCCGAGGACGTACCGTCGCTGGACACCGGCGGTGGTCGGGGCTTCCGCGTTGGGCGGGATCGCCTACATGGCGGACTTCTCGATCGGCGCCGGCATCGGCCTGACCCACGGCACGGGCAACGCGCTGCTGGCGATCGCCCTGGCGGCGGTGATCATCTTCGTGACCGGGTTCCCGCTGGCCTACTATGCCGCGCGGTACAACATCGACCTCGACCTGATCACCCGCGGTTCCGGTTTCGGCTACTACGGTTCGGTGCTCACCAGCGTCATCTTCGCCAGCTTCACCTTCATCTTCTTCGCGCTCGAAGGCTCGATCATGGCGCAGGGCCTGAAGTACGCGATATCGCTGCCGTTGTGGCTCGGCTACCTCGTGTCCACCCTGGTCATCATCCCGCTGGTCGTCTACGGCATGAAGGTACTGGCGAAGCTGCAGAGCTGGACGAATCCGCTGTGGCTGCTGCTGATGGTGGCCCCGCTGGTGTTCCTCGTCGTGAAGGATCCCGGTTCGGTCCAGCGGTGGCTGTCCTACGAGGGGGAGGGCGGCGCCGGGCTGAGCACGGCCGCGATCATGCTCGGTGCCGGAGTGTGTCTTTCGCTCATGGGGCAGATCGGCGAGCAGGTCGACTACCTGCGTTTCATGCCGCCGCGCACGGCGGAGAACCGGCGCGCCTGGTGGACCTCGATGGTGCTGGCCGGGCCGGGATGGGTGTTCTTCGGCGCGATCAAACAGGCGATCGGCGTGTTCATGGCGATCTACATCCTCGACGCGGTCGGGAAGGCGGCGGCCGTCGAGCCGATCGAGCAGTTCACCGGGGTGTTCATCGAAGTCATGCCGTCGTGGCTGGTGGTACCGCTGGCGCTGGTCCTGGTGGTGCTCAGCCAGGTGAAGATCAACGTCACCAACGCCTATTCCGGCTCGCTGGCGTGGACGAACTCCTTCACCCGGATCACGAAACGCTATCCGGGCAGGCTGGTGTTCGTGCTGGTGAATCTGGCCATCGCGCTGATCCTGATGGAGGCGGACATGTTCAGCTTCCTCAACGGCATCTTGAGTTTCTACTCGAACTGCGCGATGGCGTGGGTGGTCACCGTCGCCACCGACATCGCGATCAACAAGTTCGTGCTCGGGCTCTCGCCGAAACAGCCGGAGTTCCGGCGCGGCATGCTGTTCGCGGTCAACCCGGTCGGTGTCGTCGCGTTCCTGGGCTCCTCGCTCCTGTCCATCTCCGTCTACTTCGGACTCTTCGGCGACGGGCCCCGGCCGTACTCCCCGTTGGTCGCGGTGGTGGTCGCGATCCTGCTGACCCCGCTGATGGCCGTCCTCACCCGAGGGCGCTACTACCTGCGCCGCACCGATGACGGCATCACCGAGCCGCTGCTGGACGAAGACGGCAATCCGAGCGGCACCCACTACGACTGCGAGGTCTGCGGAGAGGCCTACGAGCGTCCCGACGTGGCCGCGTCCGCGACCGGCGGCACGATCTGCTCGTTGTGCCTGAGCACGGACCGCGAAGGGCGCCACATCCTTCCCGCCCGGCCGTGATCGAAGGCTCAGACGAGACGTCCACCGGCCATGGTGAACGTGCCGTCGACGAACGGCGCGGCCGCGGTGTCGTGACTGATCACGAGCAGCGCGATGCCGTGCCGGAGCGCCGCCGTGGTCACGAATTCCCACAGCCGGGCGCGGTTGGCCGCGTCGAGGGCGGACGTCGGCTCGTCGCAGACGAGGACCCTGGGACGGGCCAGGAGCGCGCGGGCCACAGCACAGCGCTGGAGCTGGCCGCCGGAGAGCAGGCCGGGGCGGCGGTCGGCCGGGTAGACGCCGAGGGCATCCAGGATCTCCGTCGCTTCGAGCCGGGCTTCTTCGCGACCGAGTCCGCGAAGAAGCCGGGCGGTGTCGGCGACCTGGTCGAGCGCCCCTCGGAACTCGTCGAAGGACGCGCGGCTGTCCTGGTGGACGTATTGGACAGCCCGCAGTTGCGCGCGGTCGCGGCGACGGGCGAGGCGGGGGAGCCGCACGCCGTCGACTTCGATCGTGCCCGCGGTCGGCGGGGTCAACCCGGCGAGTGCGCGGCCGAGCGTCGTCTTGCCCGCTCCCGAGACGCCGGTGAGCATGGTGCGGCTCCCCGCCGCCAGATCCAGATCGACGTCCTCGATGAGGGGCGTCCGCCCGGCGCGCACCGTGAGTCCGCGAACGACGAGCACCGGCGATGTCGGCGACGCGGGCGCGGGTTCGTCGAGGCGCGCGTGGCCGGGGACGGCCTCGCGCGGCAGCAGCCGGTGGTCGCGGAGTTCGGCGACGTCGCCGTCCAAAGCACGCGCCAGCGTGAGGTCGTGGGTCAGGACCAGCAACGCCGTGCCGGAGCGGGAAAGCTCCGCCAGCCTGGCGGTGAGCACGGCCCTGTTCGCCTCGTCGAGACCACTGGTCGGCTCGTCGAGCACGAGCAGGCGTGGCCGGGTCACGAGGGTGGTGGCCAGCGCCATGCGTTGCTGCTGCCCACCGGACAGCTGATGCGGGAACCGGCGCCACAGCTCCGGCTCCAGTCCCGCCTCCGCCAGGGCGGTGCGGGCCGCCGCCAGCCGCGCGGCGCGGCCACGGTGGTGCAGCGCGGCGAGTTCGGCCAGCACCGGTCCGCAGCGGCGGACCGGGTCCAGCACCGACGACGGCTGTTGCGGCAGGTGGCCGACGACCCCGGCGCCGGCCGTCCGGACCGAACCGGACAGCGTGATCCCCGGGCGCGCCCGTCCGGTCGCGGCGAGGCCCAGGGTGGTCTTCCCCGCGCCCGACGCACCGAGCACGACGAGCGTGCGGCCCGGTGCGAGGGACAGTGAGACGTCGTCGAGCAGAACGGTTTCCCCGGCGTGGGCGGACAGCCCGGTGATCTCCAGGACGGTCACGCGATCACCCGCCGGGCGGCGAGCAGCCGGTCGGTGACGAGGTTCGTGCCGACGCACAACGCCATCAGCAGCGCGGCGGGCACGAGGACCACCGCGGGCGCGGTGTAGAGGGCTTCGCTGTTGCGTTCGATGACCACGGCCCAGTCCGGGGAGTCGGCGGGCAGGCCGAGGCCGAGGAAGTTCGCCGACGCCAGCAGGTAGAGCACCACGCCGAGCCTGGTGCCGGCGTCGGTCGCGACCGGGCCGGTGACGTGCCGGGCGACGTATCCGAGCTGGATGCGCCACCACGATCTTCCTTGCAGGGTCAGGGCTTCGACGGCGGTACGGCAGCCGGGCGCCAGTGCCGCGGCCCGCACCACGCGGGTGATCGCCGGCACCTGGAGGACGGCCACGGCCGGGATGAGCACGCCGGGCCCGCGGTGCCCGGTCGCGGCGAGCACCATGAGCACCAGCAGCGACGGGAAGGCCAGCACGAGATCGAGCGAGCGCATCACGGTTTCGTCGGCCCGCCGTCCGCGCCCGGCCGCGACGAGCCCGAGCGGAACCCCGATCAGATAAGCGAGCAGGAGCGCGGCGACGGTCATGCCGATCACGGGCAACCCGCCCGCGAGGATCACCGTGAGCGCGTCGCGGCCGAGGACGTCGGTGCCGAGCGGATGCGCGGAGTCCGGCGCCTGCCAGGGCGCGCCGACCGACACGACGGGACCCGCGAGCACCGGCCCGGCCACCGCGAGCAGGAGTGGTATCGCGAGCAGCGACCACCCGAGCGCCCGGCTCACCACGTGACCAGCTCCCGGCGCGGGGTCAGCCGGTGCGCGACCAGATCGGCGGCGAGGTTCCCGAGCACGACCACGCCGGCGAACACCAGCACGTAGCCCTGCACCTGCGGGATGTCCCGGTTCTGCACGGCCTCGACGAAACCCGTGCCGAGCCCGGTGATCGCGAACAGCGATTCGACGATCACCGTGCCGGTCAGCAGCCCTTCGACGGCGCGGGCGAGCTGCTGCACGGCGGGAGCCGCGGCGGCGGGCAGGAGGTGCCGCAGCACCACGGTGCGTTCGGGCAGCCCGAGCAGGCGCAGATGCTCCGCCACCGGCCCCCGGGTCTGCTCGGCTATCCCGATCCGCAGCTGCCGGGCGACGTCGCACAGCTGCCGGGCGACCAGCACGATCACCGGCAGCACCAGCACTTCGGGACGCGCGGTCAGGTCCGTTCCGGCCGCGGTGGCCGGAAGCAGGCCGGTGTGCACGGCGAAACCCGCGACCAGCAGCAGCCCGAGGACGAACTCGGGGATCGAATGCAGGAACAGCGTGACCGCGGTGAGCACGCGGTCGGTCCGCGATCCTTCGCGTAGCCCGCAGACCACCCCGACGACGAGCGCGAGCGGTACGAGCACGAGCAGCGTCACCCCGGCGAGCACCGCGGTGGCGGCGAAACGGCGGACGATCTCGTCGGCCACCGGGGCGCCGGTCACGAGCGACCGGCCGAGATCACCGTTGACCAGCCCCGAAAGCCAGTTCCCGAACCGGTCGAGGAGCGGCTGATCGAGCCCGAGCTGGTGGCGGACGGTCGCCACCTGCTCGTCGGTGGCCTGTTCGCCGAGTACGACCGAGGCCGCGTCGCCGGGCAGCAACGCGGTCACGGCGAACGTCGCGACCAGTACGAACAGCGCCTGCACCACGGCGAAACCCAGCCGTCGGACGGCGTGCCCCCGCACGTCAGGAAAACCGGGCGCGGTCGAACCGCGCCCAATCGAAGGTGTTCGGTGGCGCGGTCACCACCCCGGAAACCCGCTTCGACACGGCGATCGTCCAGGTGCTGAACCCCCAGGCGAGCAGCCCGCCGGATTCGTGGACGATCCGCTGCGCGTCGCCGAACAGCGCCAGCCTGGCCCGTTCGTCCGCGGTGGCCGCGGCGCGATCCATGAGCGCGTCGAACTCCGGCGAGCCGAAGCCGTTCACGTTGTTCGAGCCGCGGGTGCGGAAACGCTGGTTGAGGAACGTCGGGACGGGCAGCGTGGCCGTGCGGGTGAGCGCGGCGACACCCTTGGTCTTGATCTCGCTGAAATAGGTGCTCGACGCGCGGGTGTTCGCCGTGGCGGCGAGCCCGATCTCCTTGAGCTGCTGGGAAATCACCGTGGCCGCGGTGGCGAAACCCGGATCGACGTCGCTGGTTTCGACGGCGAAGGCCAGCCCCTCCGCGCCCGCCTCGCGGACGAGCGACCGGGCCAGGTCCACATCGCGACGGCGTTGGGGGATGTCCGCGGCATACCCGCGAAGTCCCTTGCCGAACAGGTCGTTGCCGATCTCCCCGCGCCCGGCCAGCGCCACGCGGTTCAAAGCCTCTCTGTCCACTCCGGACAGTACGGCACGCACCAGCCTCGGGTCGGAGAACGGGGGTTGGGTCAGGCGCAGGATCAGGCCCTGCATCGTCGTTCCCTTGGCTTCGAGCAGGGAAACGCGTGCGTCACCGGCGAGCCGGGCCGCGGTTCCGGCCGCGAGGTCGTGGGCGTAGTCGACCTGCCCGGACAGCAACGCGTTGACGCGCGCGGTCTCTTCGTTGACCGGCACGAATTCGAGCTCGTCGATGCTCGGCGCGCCGTCCCAGTGCGACTCGTTCTTGCGGAACACCGCCGGGCCGCCGGGGGTGAACGAGACGAAACGGAACGGCCCCGAGCCGACCGGCGCGGTGAAGTCCGTCGTCCCGGCGGGCACGATCTCCGCGCCGGGAGCGCCCCAGCCCGACGGGAACTCGAAGTCGGGCGCGGTCAGCGTCAGCTCGATTTCGTTGGGGGACAACGCTTTGCTGCGGGCGAAGTCCACCTTCGCGAAGTACTGCCGCGACGAGGAAGCCAGCGCCGGGTCGGCGATCCGCCGGAAGCTGTAGAGCACGTCGTCCGCGGTGACCGGACGCCCGTCGTGGAACGCCGCCTGCCGCAGCCGGATCCGCCAGCGCGTACCGGAGGCGTCGCTCTCCCAGGACTCGGCCAGCCGCGGCCGCAAGGAGGTGTCGGCGTTGTAGGCGACCAGCGTGTCGAAGAGCGCCTTGGCCCGCGCCTGATCGACGAAGAGCGAAACCTGGGCCGGGTCGAGGGTTTCCTTCGAGCCGCCCGCGGCGAACGCCACTCGCAGCCGGCCCGTGTCCGCCGGTGCGGTCCCGCAGGCGGCCAAGGGCGTGAGCGCGGCCAGCGCCAGCAGTCTCCGACGGGTGAGCGGATGACGCGTCATAGGAACCTCCGGGACATCGAGCACTGTCCCGGGCGCGCGACCGCACGTGAACGGGACCCCGCTCCGCACTCCACGACAGTTGGGGTTGGCGGTGTCCGGCGGGCAGTCCGGCTCACGGCGTACGGCCGTTCACGGTTGCGGGTCAGCGCCGGATTCACACCGGCTTCCCCCGACGGGCACCTTCTTACGTTGTGGCGCACACGGTAACCCATGACCGGCGTGTGCTACACAGGATCAAGATCACGAAGGGGAGGCCGGTGGACGAGAAGCTCGCGGCGGACTGGGTGCGCCGATGGGACGTGCAGCAGGAACGCTATGTCGCCGACCGTGAAGAACGGTTCACCGTGGTGATCGACGTCGTCGAACACGTCTGCCGCGACGTCGACGAGCCGCTGGTGCTGGACCTCGGCTGCGGCCCGGGCTCGCTGACCACCAGGCTCGCCGAGCGGTTACCGCACGCACGGATCGTCGGCCTCGACGACGACCCGTTCCTGCTCGCCCTCGCCCGCGCGACCCGGCCGGAGCGGAGCGACATCGAGTACGTCCGGGCCGACCTCGCCGAGAGCGGCTGGCTGAAGTGGCGGCCCGTGGACGCCGCGGTATCGACGACCGCGTTGCACTGGCTGCGTCCCGAGCGGCTCGCCGAGGTCTACCGTGACCTCGCCGTCGCACTGAGGGCGGGCGGCGCGCTGGTCAACGGCGACCACCTCTACGACGAGCAACCGGCCATCCGCGAGCTCGCCGAGGTGGTCAAGGAGCGCCGGGCGGCCCGCGCCGGGGTCCACGCCAACGAGGACTGGAAGACCTGGTGGGCGGCGGCGACCGCGGATCCCGCGCTGCGGGAGCACTTCACGGCCGAAGAATTGCGTGGCATCTCGACCGGCTACGGCAACCGGCTCAGCCCGCAGGAGCACACCCGGCTGCTGCGGGAGGCGGGGTTCGCGGAAGTGGCCCCGGTCTGGCAGTCCGGCGACGATTACGTCCTGGCGGCGCTGCGCTGACCACGGGCGGGTCGATGGTGGGGTGAAGGCTCCCTTCGCCGCGTCTAATGCGATGAAGGGAGCCTTCACCCGGTCGCTCATCCGCGCCGGCCACCTTCGCCGACGGCGCCCGGGCCCGTCACCGCAGCGGACGCAGCGAAAGCCCCCTTCAGGCCAGCTGACGAGCACGCCACCTTTGCCTTAACACTCGATAACGCTCTTTGCCACTCACGACGCGTTCGGCGGCCTCGATACCTGGGCGGGGTTCGCGAGGCAGGCGAGGTGGCTTCGCGACACACCGCGCGGTGCGCTCCGACTTGCGGGTCCGGTGACCTCGTGTCACCAATGGACACGGCAAGCCACTGACCGGCGAGAGGACATGTGAACCCGGTGAACCTGACTCTCGTCGTCGTCCTCGGTGTGGTCAGCATCGTCTTGGTGGCCGCGTTCTCCGAGCGGCTCAACGTGGCCGCTCCGCTGAGCCTCGTGGTGGCCGGTATCGGCCTGAGCTTCCTGCCCGGCGTCCCGCATCCCGAGGTCGAACCGGAGCTGATCCTCGCCGGGGTGCTCCCGCCGCTGCTGTATTCGGCGGCGGTGAACATGCCGGTGGTCGATTTCCGGCGGAACATCCGGCCGATCACCGGCCTCGCGGTGCTGCTCGTGGTGGGGACGACCCTGGGCGCGGGCTGGTTGTTCCACGAGCTGATCCCGGACATCGGCTGGCCCGCCGCGTTCGCGCTCGGCGCGGTCATCAGCCCCACCGACGCCGTCGCCGCGACGTCCGTGGGACGGCGGCTCGGCCTGCCGCCCCGGCTGCTGACCGTGCTCGAAGGCGAAGGGCTCGTCAACGACGCCTCCGCGCTCGTGCTGCTGCGGTCGGCCGTCGCCGCGGTCGCCGGGTCGGTGTCGGTCTGGGGCATCGTGGGGGAGTTCGTCTACGCGGTCGTCGTGGCGGTCGGGATCGGGCTGCTCGTCGGGATCCTCAACGTCCGGGTGCGCGCGTTGCTGGGCAACGCGGTGCTCAACACCGCGATCTCGTTCGTGGTCCCGTTCATCGCGTTCCTGCCTGCGGAAGAGGCCGGAGCGTCAGGCGTGCTCGCGGTCGTCGTCGCCGGACTGGTGACCGGGCATCTGGCCCCGCGGCATCTGCGCGCGACGGACCGGCTCGCCGAGGCCGTCAACTGGCGCACCGCGGCCTTCCTGCTGGAAAGCGCGATGTTCCTGCTCATGGGACTCAGCGTCAAAACCCTCATCGACGAGGTACACGAGGACGGTTCGAGCGTGTGGCGTGCGCTCGCCATCGGCCTGGCCGCGTCGGCGCTCGTCATCGTCGCGCGCATCGTCTTCGTCGGGCCGCTGGTCGGCGGCCTGTACCGCGAGCAGCGGAAGGCCGCGCGGTTCAAACCCCGGCTGGAAACGACACAGGCGGTGCTGCGGGGCGACGAGTCGAATCCCGCCGTCACCGAACGGCTGGACAAGGCGTCACCGAGGCGGGTGGCGCATTTCCGGAAACGGCTCGACCGGGCCGCCGCCGACGTCGAGTTCCGGCTCACCGAGACATTGGGCTGGCGCGGTGGTGTGGTGCTCGGCTGGGCGGGGATGCGCGGCGCGATCACCCTCGCGGCCGCGCAGACCCTTCCGCAGGACACGCCGGACCGCGCCCTGCTGGTCCTGATCGCCTACGTGGTGGCGACCACGACGCTGCTGGTGCAGGGAATGACGCTGCCGGCGGTGATCCGCGCGGCACGGGTGCCGTCGGAAGATCCCGATCGGTTGCGGCGCGAGTACGTCCGGCTCACGACCGAGCTGGCCGACGCGGCGAAGTCCTTTTTGGACGATCCAGCCCTGGAAGATCCGGGCAACGGGCCTTTCGGCGACAGGGTCTTGGACCGGGCACGCTCGGACGTACGCGTCCCGCCCGCATCGCCGGGCGACCGCCCGGCTCCGGAACAGATCGAACAGTATCTGCGGCTGCGCCTGCGGGTCCTGACCGAACAGTCCGAACGCCTCCAGCACGCCCGGTCGAGCGGCGCGTACAGCTCGGAGGCGCTGAGCCGGGCGCAGACCGCCCTCGACGTCGAGATGGCCCGGCTCGAGCAGCTGGCCGACCGGCCGGCCTCCTGAGCGCGGTCAGCTCTCGGTCTTGACGTACAGCCGCACGGATCCGCCGCGGTGCGTGCGGAAATAGTCCTGGAGTTGCGCGCTGCTCGCGATGCATCCGGCACTGGTGAAGTCGTTCTCGCCCGTGCGCGGCAGTACGACGGAACATTGCGCGAGATAGCTGAATTTGTCCGGCCACAGCACGAAGAACGTCGCGGATCCGGAACCCGTGCCGCCGTTGTTGCGGAAAACCGCGCTCATCGAGCAGGCGTTGTCGTTGCACGGCCCGTTCCACTGTGAAGAACGCACCTGGAAATCGGGCCGCGCGGGTGGCGTCGTCCGGACCGCTTCTTCGGTGGTCGGCGCTGGTTCACGGGTCGCCCGTTCCGCCGTGGTCCGGGTCGCGCGCGGTGTGCTCGTCACCGCGAGGGGACGGGAGGCCGTGGTCTGGCTCGCCGAGGTCGGCGCGAGTCCCTTCAACGGATTGAACCCGGTCAGCGTATTGACGGCCGCGAGAATGGCGAACACGCCGCTGATGGTGCCGACGATGACGCCCCATTTCTTGTAGTCCGGCTCGTCATCGGCTTTCTTCCGCTCTTCCCCCGCCATGGATTCATGTTACGGATCGTCGCGGTGCAAGGGGAAGACGAGCATCTCTCGCCATCCCGGGACGGCGCGTTCCCGCTGGTGAAAGGCGGTGTTTCGTTCCCGCGTCCCAATCGCCGCAGTTCGCCTTGCCGCCGGGCCGTCCGGCTGATGACGATGGAAACCGTCAAGGAGAAAGCGGAATGAGGGGGAAACGACAGTGCGCGAGATGAAGCGAATCGCCGCCGTGACGGCGTTGGTGATCGGTTCCATGGCCACGGCGGGGGTCACCGCCGCGAGCGCGTCGGATATGACGCGGGACGGCGATCGGGCCTCCTGCGCCAAGACGAAGATCTACCTCAATGACGACTGGGGCTGTGTGATCTCGTCCGGAGACCGCGTGAAGGTCGCGGACGACACCTGGGACGGGAACGGCACGCGGCTGCACTGGACCAGCTCGCTGCCGAATTCGAGTGGGAAGACCGAGGGGTACTGCAAGGACTACGACGGTTCGGAGAACGGGTCCAAGGAGTGCGACTACCAATTCCCGGAGGGGACGACCATCAACTACAAGCTCGAGCAGATCAGCGACGGCGAGGTCGTCGACGCGAACGAACGCTGGCGCCAGGCCGTGGTCTGACCCGGTGACCGGGCACCCGGGCGGCGGACACGGCCGCTCGGGTGCCCGCCCGTGCGTGGAGCCGAGTCCTCGACGCCTTCTCAGACAAAAGGGTGATTCAGCCGCCTTCTCCCGGGTACCCGAAGATCGACAACGGAACCGACGAGGCAGGAGGCATCGTGCAAAGCTCAACGCTCCGGGACGTCACCGTCCGCGAAGGACCTTTCGCGTCGGTCTACTTCGACAACTCGCACGACACCGAGGACGCCGCCGCGCAGCTGGAGTTGCGCTGGCGGTCGATCCGCAGGCAACTGGCCGACGAGGGCGCCGAGGAGCGGACACTCGCCGCTCTCGACGCGGCTGTGGCCGCCGCCCCGCCTTCGGAGGGCAAGGCGGGCCGGGCCCTGGTCGCGGAGGGGAACGAGGTCGTCCTCGACGAAGAACTCGTGGAGCCGCCGCCCCGCGAGGTCGCCCGCGTCGCACCACAGCCGTACCTGCTCCCGCTCCTGCGGCTCACCCCGGCCGTCGTGCCGCACGTCGTCGTGGTCGCGGATCGGACGGGCGCGGATCTGTTCGCGGTGGGTGAGGACGGCGCCGAACAGCGGACCGTCCAAGGCGAGGACCATCCCGTGCACAAGGTGCGCGGTGGCGGCTCGGCCTACTGGAACATCCAGCATCGGGTGGAGGCCGTGGCCGAACGCAACGCCGCGGAGGTCGCGCAGGAGGCGGTGAAGCTCGCCGATTCCGTCGGCGCCGAGGTGCTGGTGCTCGCGGGTGAGGTGCAGGCGCGTACGCAGGTGCGTGACGAGCTCGCCCCGCGCGGCAAGGAGAAGGTCGTCGAGCTGGAGGAAGGCGGCCGGGCGGACGGGAGCGGCCCGGAGGCGCTCGAAGCCGAGGTGCGCCGGGTGCTGGCCGAGCACGCCGAACGCCGTCGCCAGGACGTGATCGACCGCTTCCGCGCCGAACAGGGTCGCGAGGGCGGTCTGGCGGCGGACGGGCTCGCGCGGACGACGGCGGCCCTGCGTTCGGGTGCCGTCGAGACGTTACTGATCGATGCCGATTCCTTGGCCGATCGCCTGGTCTGGGTGTCCGGCGAACCGACGCAGGTCGCGGCCGCGAAGGAGGATCTCCAACTCTCCGGGACGGAAACCCTGACCGAGTGCCGCGCGGACGAAGCGCTTCCGGTGGCCGTGCTGGCCGAAGGCGCGGACATCGTCCCCGTCAGCGGCGAGGGTCTGACAGAGGGCGTCGGCGCGGTTCTGCGGTTCGCGATCTGACCGGATCAGTCGCGCTCGTCTCGGGTGGTCCGGTCCGCGCGATGAGATCGGCAGAACGTGCAGACGAGCGTCTGCCCGACCTCACCGCCGTTGTCGGCGACGAGCCGGGCCACGTGGACCGCGGGGTGACCGCACCGTTCGCATTCGAGGGTGGTGCTGTCGCGGCTGATGACCATACGGGTGATCATGGGAACTCCTTGGCGGGCGGTGACCGCGGGGTACCCCCGCCCCGTTCCGCCAAGCTTCATGTCACCCGAATGGTGTAGTCAGGACGTCGCGATGGCGTCGCGTGCTTGGTCTCCGCCGGCGACCGAGCTCTCCCTCGCGCAGTGGGCGCAGCAGAAGAAGCGGTCCTCCACCTGGATGCCGTGTCCGACCACGCGGCAGCCGCAGTGCTCGCAGATCGGCGCCAGCTGGTGGATCGCGCATTCGAAGGAGTCGAAGGTGTGCTTCGCCCCGTCGACGGTGTGGATCTCGAACGTCTTCTCGTAGCCGTTTCCGCAGACTTCGCAGTTCGTCATACCGGAGGGCTACCCGGCGCACGGTGTCGGCAACCACAGCAGTCACAGCGGCCGCGCGTGAAGGCCCCCTTCCCTCGGCTCAGCCGAGGAAACTCGACCTTCACACCTTCCCCAGTACATGAAGGGGGCCTTCATGTACCCCTAGCCGTCACATGGCGGCGGAAACACGGTCCCGCCGCGGAGTCCGGCTCACCGCCCAAACACTGACGACGACCAGCAGGCAGCCGCCCAGCTGCGTGATGGTCGGCCGCTCGTGCAGGCGTCCGGTTCGTCCGCACCCGCCCGGTGCTGCACCGGGAGATCCGCGTCGCCTGGCGTACCGACGACCAGGGTCCGCCGATCCGCGCCCTGCTGGCCGCGCTGATCTCGCGTCAGGAAGCGGGGAGTGGTCCGGCTCGGCAAGCACGGCTTCCCGCGTGGCACCGGAAAAGCGGCTCAGGCAGCTGGCCGTGACGTCACGGTGGCGGCCGCCGCTGCCAGGGACAGTTCCTCCCGTGACCTCACCGTCAGCACCGGTATCCGTGCGTCCCGGCCGCTGATGATCGCGTCCTGGGAGCGGTCGGTGGAAAGATCGCCCTGTATTCCGAGCACACCCAGACCGCGCGCGACGGCCTCGGCGACTTCGGGCTGGTCCCAGCCGATGTCGCCGGTGAACACCAGCGCGTCCACACGGTCGAGGCTCGCCGCGACGGCGGCGAGTTCGCGGCGGACGCGATGTTCGAACACCGCCATGGTGAACCTGGCCCCGGCGTCACCGGAACGGCTGTCCCGGACCAGTTCCCGGGTGTCGTCCGAGGTACCGGACAACCCCAGCAGACCCGAATGGTGATAGAGGCCGTCTTCGAGTTCGTCCAAGCCGACATGCCCTTCCCGCAGGAGCCACAGCAGCATGCCGGGATCGACACTGCCGGACCTCTTCGCCATCATCGCGCCTTCGAGCGGGGTGAAGCCCATCGACGTGTCGACGCTGCGCCCGCCGGAGACCGCGCACACCGAGCTGCCACCGGACAGATGCGCCACGAGGAGGCCGAGCCCGTCCGGCGGGCGGCCGAGCAGCTCGCCGGCGCGCCGGACGGCCCACGCGAACGAGTGCCCGTGGAACCCGTAACGGCGCAGGTCCCAGCGTTCGCGCCAGCGCGCGGGCAGCGGGTACGTCCGCGCGACCTCGGGCAGCCCCTGATGGAAGGCGGTGTCCGGGCAGACGACGTGCGGCACGTCCGGCAGCAGCCCGGTCAGCAGCTCCAGCAGGGCTTCGGTGTTCGGAACATGTTCCGGCGCCAGTGATTTCGCCTGGGTGATCGCCTCGCGTACCCGGGAATCGACCACGGCGGGCGCGACGAGCGCCGTCCCGCCGTGCACGAGCCGATGCGCGACCGCGTCCACCCGCACATCCTTGACGAACGACCGCACGTCTTCGGTGGCGTCCGCCGGTGGTTTCCCGATCTCCACCGAGTCGGCGACGTCCTCGCCGTCGACCACGTGCAGCCGCAGACTGCCCGATCCGGGATTGACGGTCAGTGTCCTCACGGGTGCCACCGCCAGCCGGTGATCTCGGCCGGGTCTTCACCGTCCTGATAGGACTGTCGCAGTATGGAGTCCCGTCGGCGCAACAGTTCGCGGGCGAGGTCCCCGCCTGCCGACGCCCAGCCCGCCGCCCGGCGGACGGCGTCGGCGGCGAGGTCGTGGCGGGTCATCCGGTTGCTCGCGAGCAGGTCGAACGGCGTGGTCGTGGTGCCTTCCTCCAGATAACCGTGGACATGGAAGCGGTCGGTCCGCGGGCGTCCGTGCAGCACTTCGTGCACCGCGGACGGGTAGCCGTGGAAGGCGAACACCACCGGGGTCCCGTCGCCGAAGCAGTCGCCGAACGCCTCATCGGACATCCCGTTCGGATGCCGGCCCGGTGGGCAGAGGGAGAGCAGATCGACCACGTTCACCACACGCACCCGCAGTTCCGGCGCGGTTTCCCGCAGCAACCGAGCGGCGGCGAGGGTTTCCACGGTGGGAGTCGTTCCGGCACAGGCGAGGACGACGTCGGCCGCGTCTTCGGTGTTGCCCGCCCACGGCCATACGCCTGCGCCCGCGCGGCAGTGCGCCCGCGCCTCGTCGGGTGACAGCCATTGCGGGCCGCTCTGTTTCCCGGCGACGACGACGTTGATCAGCCCGGTCGAACCGAGACAGCGGTGCATCGTCTCCAGCAGCGTGTTCGCGTCCGGCGGGAGATAGATCCGGGACGTGGTGGCCTTCTTGGTCAGCATCTGGTTGATGAACCCGGGCCCCTGATGGCTGTAGCCGTTGTGCTCCTGCCGCCAGCCGTCGCTGGTGAGCAGATAGTTCAGGCTCGCCACCGGCGCGCGCCAGTCGACCTCGCCGGACATCTTGAGGAACTTGGCGTACTGGTTCACCATGCTGTCCACAATGGACACGAAGGCTTCGTAGCAGGGGAAGAGGCCGTGCCGTCCGGTGAGCAGGTAGCCCTGCAGCCAGCCTTGGCACAGGTGCTCGGAAAGCACTTCGTGCACGCGGCCGCGGGGGCCGAGGTGTTCGGTGTACCCCGATACCTCCCGGTCGAATTGCCGCGGTGTCGCTTCGAGCAGCGCGCCCAGCTTGTTGGACTCCAGTTCGTCCGGGCAGACGACGCGGAACGTGCTCGGCGCGCGCCGGACGATCTCCGCCAGCCACTCGGCCAGCACCTCGGTGGCGCCGGCGTCGGTGGCGCCGGGTTCGTCGACGGCAACGGAGTACTTCGCCACTTCGGGAAGGGGCAGGTCACGGCGCAGCAGGCCGCCGTTGGCCTGCGGGACGCGGCCGAGCCGCAACTCGGGAGCGGGCGGGACCGTGAGGATGTCCGCGGCCGGGACCCCGTTCTCGTCGAAGAGTTCCTCCGGCCGGTAGGACCGCAGCCAGCGTTCGAGTTCGGCCAGCTCACGCGGATCGTCCGCGGCGCCGGACAGGGGGACCTGATGGGCGTGGAAGGTGCCTTCGAGCGGAGTCCCGTCCGGCGTGGCCGGCGGCAGACCCGCCCCCTTGGTGTTCCGCAGGACGATCATCGGCGGATGGCCCGTGTCGTGTTCATGTGCCCGGGCCAGCGCTTCGGCCAGTGGCGTGTCCGGATCGTCGGTGCCGCGGACGTCCACAATGGTCGGATGCCAGCCGCAGCCGGTGAAATAGGCGACGAGTTCGTCGTCGGACATCGCTTCATAGATTGTCGGTGACGCGATCTTGTAGCCGTTGAGATGCAGGATGGGCAACACCCTGCCGTCATCCGGGCCGCTGAATTTGGGGCTGTGCCATGCGGCGGCGGTCGGCCCTGTCTCGGCTTCGCCGTCACCGATCACGCAGGCGACCAGCAGGCCGGGATCGTCGAACGCTGCACCGAAAGCCGTCGCGAGGGCGTAACCGAGTTCCCCGCCCTCGTGGATGACGCCGGGCACCTCGGGGGAGAGGTGGCTGGGGAAGCCGCCGGGCCAGGAGAACCGTGTGACCAGGTCCGCGAGCCCGCGCTCGTCGAGCGACAGCCGGGGATCGTATTCGGCGTGGGTGCCCTCCAGCCACAGGTTGGCGTGGATGGCGGGCGCGCCGTGGCCGGGGCCGGTGACCAGCAGGGTCCTTTGCCCGGTTTCGGAGACGAGACGATTCAGTCCGGCGTACACGAGGGTCAGGCCGGGGCAGGTGCCCCAGTGCCCGAGCGGCCTGGGTTTCAGGTGTTCCGGCCGTAGCGGCTCGCGGAGCAGGACGTTGTCCTTGAGATGGATCATCGCCGCGGCGAGGTAGTCGCACGCCCGCCGGTACCGCCGGAGCGTCCCGTCTTCTGTTCCGCCAGGCACCGGTCCTCCTTTCCGAGGGGGTTTTCCGGCGGGTACCCGGCGACTCGGGTCGGCTAACCCGGTGCGACCAGGCCCGATTCGTAGGCGAGGACCACCAGTTGCGCGCGGTCGCGGGCGTGGAGTTTGGTCATGGCGCGGTTGACGTGCGTCTTCGCGGTCGAAGGGCTGATCACCATGTGACCGGCGATCTCGTCGTTGGACAGGCCCCGCGCGACCAGGACCACGGCTTCGCGTTCGCGGTTGGTCAGTTCCGGCAGTCCGGTACCGCTGCCGCCACCGAGCGGAACGGTGACGTACCGGTCGATCAGCTTGCGGGTGATCGACGGCGCGAGCAGCGCGTCGCCACGTGCGGCGACGCGGACGGCGTGCAGGAAGTCTTCGGGTTCGATGTCCTTGACGAGGAAGCCCGCCGCGCCCGCGCGCAGCGCGTTGAAGACGTATTCGTCCAAGCCGTAGTTGGTCAGGATGACGACGTGCACGCCGGACAGCGTCGGATCGGCGGCGATGCGCCGGGTCGCCTCGATGCCGTCGACCCCGGGCATCTGGATGTCGATGAGCGCGATGTCGGGCAAGTGCTTTCCGGCGAGCAACACGCCTTCGCCTCCGTCGGCGGCTTCGGCCACGACCTCGATGTCGTCCTCGACGTCGAGCAGTGCGCGGAATCCGCTGCGGATGAGGGGCTGGTCGTCGACCAGCAGGACGCGGATCACGGGCGCTCCACGGGAAGTTCGGCCCGGACGGAGAAACCGCCGGTGTCTTTCGGCCCGGCGTCGAGACGGCCGCCGAGCGCGGTGACCCGTTCGCGCATCCCCAGCAGCCCGACACCGGGGATCGGTGCGGCGCCGGGAATGGCCTTGCCGTCGTCCTCGACCTGGATCGCCAGGGCCCCGGGACGGTGGTCGATCCGCACCGACGCGGTCTTCGCCGCGGCGTGCCGGGCGATGTTGGTCAAGGACTCCTGGACGATCCGGTACGCGGTGCGGTCCACGGCCGAGGGCAGATCGAGTCGCCGCCCTTCGACGGTGAGCGTCGCGTCCAGTCCGGCCGTCCGGGCCCGGTCCACCAGGTCGGGGATCCGGTCGAGTCCGCGCGGCGGATTCGTGTCGTCGTCGCGCAGGGCTTCCAGGGTCGCTCGCAGCTCCCTGGTCGCCTCACGACCGGCCTCGCGGATCGCCAGCAGCGATTCCGGCACCGCCTCGCCCCGTTTGGTGGCCAGATGGACGGCGACCTCCGCCTGAACCTTGATGACGGAGATCTGATGGGTGAGCGAATCGTGCAGTTCCCGCGCGATGTGCAGCCGCTCCTCGTCGGCCCGGCGCCGCGCGGTCTCCTCACGGGTGCGCTCGGCCTCGTCGGCCCGCCGCTCCGCCTGCCGCAGCGCTTCGCCCGCCGCGCCGGCGGCGATCAGCCAGGCCAGCTGAAGAGCGTCTCGGCTCTGGGCGAACGCGTCGCCGACGGAAGTGGCGTTGGCGGAGGCCAGGAGCACGAGCGGGAGCGCGACGATCAGGAGCACCGACCCCGCGACGGTGGCGATCCGGTGTCCGGCCCGGACCGCCGCGTGGACCGCGACCAGATAGGCGACGGCGGGCACGGTGAAACCCACGGCCTGGTATCCCAGCGCGCACACCGCGGTCACGGCCAGGACCGTGAGGGGCGCCCGGCGATGCGCGGCGAGCGCCAGGCCACCGGCGACCAGTGCCACGTAACCCAGTGGGTTCGTGGTGGTGTCCTCACTGGACAGTGCCGTGACGAGCAGGACCACCGTCACCCCGGCGGCGATCGCCCAGTCCCAGACCCTGTTCATGCGAGAACCCTAACCAGCCGTCCTCACGGGCGACTCCTCCGCACAGACGATCCCTCGACTACCACGCACGCGGTAGTCCCGGCGTTTCCACGACGTCGGCGGCAGTCCGGAATGCCTGCGTACGCCGGACGACGCGGGACGGGTCCGGCGGACACCATCTGCGGACATCAGTCATCGAGCGAAGGAGCACCCCATGACCGTCCACTTGCTGGCCGAGCCGTACCTGACCCCTGGGCGCCTCTGGTCCCTGATCGCCGCGCTGGTGGGGGTGATCGGGGTGGTCGTCGGCGGACTGGCCGTCGCTCGGAGCCGGTCCGGAGACACCCGGCGAGGAGCCGTCGTGGCACTGACGGCGGGGCTGCTCGGGGCGGCGGGCGGCGTTTACGTGGTGGCCGCGGCGAAGGGCGGGCCTGGCACGGGGTACGGAATCGTCGGCGGTTTCGTCGCCTTGGTGATCGGGCTGATCGCCGCGGCACTGGGCGGGCTGGCGCTTTCGCGTTCCCGTCGCGCCTCTTATCGCGCCGGGTAACGAGCGCGGAGTTCGTCCGCGGCCTTTCCTTCGGTCAATTGGAGCAGGTAGGCGTCCACCGGGGCATGGGAACTGAGTTCGGTGAAGTTCCGGTGGACGATCGCCCCGACCTCTTCGCGGCCGGCGGGGAAGCGCTCGGTCAGCGTATCGACCAGTTTCTCGAGGTTTTCGTCGCTAGGCGGCAGGTGCGGCGGATCTGCGGTCATGACAACTCCACGTTCTCGGGAGACGGCACCCGGTGACGATAACGGTCCCCGGGCACCGAGGTCTAGATATATCAACCTGGGTTGATGTATCTTCGGGCGGTGGGGACCTCCGAGACGGCCGATCCGCCGCCGTTCGTACGGCTGGCGAGCGATCCGCTGCGCTGGCGGCTGCTGCGCGAGTTGTCGCACGGCGACCGCCGGGTGCGGGAGCTGGTCGGCCTGGTCGGGCAGCCGCAGAACCTGGTGTCCTATCACCTGCGCAAGCTGCGGGCCGCGGAGCTGGTCACGGCGCGGAGGAGCAGCTTCGACGGCCGGGACACCTACTACCACCTCGATCTGGAGCGGTGCGCGGACGCGCTCGCCGCGGCGGGAAGTTCGCTGCATCCCGCCCTGGCGCCGATCGGGGTGGAAGTGAAGCAAGCCGAATCCAGGCTCAAGGTGCTGTTCGTGTGCACCGGGAACAGCGGGCGGTCGCCGATGGCCGAGGCGCTGCTGCGGCACCGTGCCGGTTCGAGGGTCGAGGTGTCCAGCGCGGGCAGCCACCCGAAGCCGGTGCACCCCGACGCCGTACGCGTCCTCGCCGAGCGCGGCATCGCCCTGACCCACGAACCGTCCCATGTGGACGATCACCGGCGCAGGCGATTCCATTGGGTGATCAGCCTTTGCGACCGGGTCCGCGAGGTCTGCCCGGAGTTCCCCGGACATCCGCGCGTCGTCCATTGGAGTCTGCCGGATCCGGCCAAGGAACCCGAGAGCTATCCGGCGTTCCGACGGCTCGCCGACGAGCTGGACCGCCGGATCGGGTTCCTGACCGCCCGGTTCGGCGTGGAGTATCGCGATGATGAGGTGAACAGGACATGACTTCGGATTTGGTGAGTGTGCGTTACCTGGTCGACGACGTCGCGGCCGCCGTCGAGTTCTACACCGGGCACCTGGGTTTCGCCGTGCGATCCAGCGTGCTGCCCGCGTTCGCCGACGTGGTGCGCGGGAATCTCCGGCTGCTGCTCAGCGGTCCGGCGAGTTCGGCCGGGCGTGCGATGCCGGACGGCACGAAACCGGCGCCGGGTGGGTGGAACCGCATCCATCTCATCGTCGACGACATCGACGCCGAAGTCGCGAGGCTGCGCGAAAACGGTGTCCCGTTCCGCAGTGACGTCGTGACCGGGCCGGGTGGCCGCCAGATCGTGTTCGACGACCCGGCTGGCAACCCGGTCGAACTGTTCCAGCCCGCGGCCCGTTGACGCCGCACCACGAGCCGAGCCTGGGGACCGTCCTGCGGGAATGGGGCCGGATCGGCTGCATCGGGTTCGGCGGGCCGCCCACCCACATCGCCCTGCTGCGCAAGTTGTGCGTGCAGCGCCGGGAATGGCTGTCGGATCAGGAATTCGAGGACGCGATCGCCGCGTGCAACCTGCTTCCCGGCCCGGCGTCGACGCAGCTCGCGATCTTCACCGCGTGGCGGGTACGCGGCCGGGCGGGGGCCCTCGTCGGGGGCGCGGCGTTCATCGTGCCCGGCCTCATCGTGATCCTGGCGCTGGCCGCGCTGTTCCTCACGGGTTCCCCGCCCGCCTGGGTGCGCGGGGCCGGGGCGGGCGCGGGTGCGGCGGTCGCCGCCGTCGCGGTGCACGCGGGGGTCGGCCTGATCCCGGCAGGCTGGCGGCGCGCGGCCGCCACGGGCCGCGTGCGCTGGGCCCTGTACGTCCTGGCGGGTGTCGTGTCGGCCGCCCTGCTCGGCCCGTGGCTGGTGCTCGTCCTCCTGGGCTGCGGCGTGGTCGAACTGACCGTGAACCGCGCACGCCGCGGCGAGTCCAGTGCCGCGTTGTTCGCCGTTCCCGTCCAATCCTGGGCCGCCGCGGTCGCGGGCGCCGGTGTGTTCGCGTCCGTCGCGTGGGTGGCGCTCAAGGTCGGGATGCTGTCCTACGGCGGCGGTTTCGTGATCATCCCGCTCATGCAGGACGACGCGGTGAACACCTACCACTGGATGAGTGCGGGGGAGTTCCTGAACGCGGTCGCGCTCGGCCAGGTCACCCCCGGCCCGGTGGTGCAGACCGTCGCCGTCGTCGGCTATGCCGCGGCCGGGCTCACCGGCGGCCTACTGGCCTCGCTGGTCGCCTTCGCACCGTCGTTCCTGTTCATCCTGTTCGGTGCCAAGCATTTCAACCGGCTGCGCGGAAACCCGAACGTCCGGGCGTTCCTCGACGGCGCCGGTCCGGCCGCGGTCGGCGCCATCCTCGGCTCGGCGATCCCGCTCGCGCTCAGCTTGACCCAGGGATGGCAGTACGCCGTACTCGCCGGTGCCGGGATCCTGCTGTTCGTGTTCCGGCGTGGAGTGGTGACCACGATCCTGGCCGCGGCGGCGGCCGGAACCGTGCTCGCGCTCGCCGGAGCGCTCCTGCCGAGCTGAGGTTCAGCCCAGTCCCCGCGTGGTGACGACCCGCGCGTTGCCGTCGGACAGGTGGTAGGACAGCCCGACCACGGCGGTCTTCCCGGCGTCGATCTGCTCGGAGAGCAGCCGGGAGCGGTCGACCAGGAGGTCGACGGTGTGGCGGATGTGCTCGTCGATGATGTCGTCGTTGCTGGTGAGCCCGGCGGCGCGGGCCGCGAGGACGCTCGGGGTGACCCGCTCGATGACATCGCGGACGAAGCCGTTGGTACCGAGCCCGTCCTTCAGCGCTTCGCGGGTCGCGGCGACGGCGCCGCAGGAGTCGTGACCGAGGACGACGACCAAGGGGCAGTCGAGGATGCTGACGGCGTACTCGATGCTGCCCAGCACCTCCGAACCGGCGACGTGGCCCGCGGTGCGGACGACGAACAGGTCGCCGAGCCCGCGGTCGAAGATGATCTCGGCGGCCAGCCGTGAGTCGGAGCAGCCGAAAAGGACCGCGAAGGGGCTCTGCTCGGGGGCGGTTTCCGTGCGGCGGACGGCGTCCTGGTTCGGGTGCTCCGGAGTACCGGCCACGAACCGCCGGTTGCCGGCGAGCAGAAGGTCGAAGGCCTCGGAAGGGGTCGGCGCGTCGCTCATGGAGCGGACATTACCGGCTGCCACCGGCTCCGGCAGGTGGGCCGCGTCACTGATCGAGTTTTCCGGCGACGGCACGCATGGCGCGGCCGACCGCCTGGAGGTCTTCCGGCGCGATCACGTCGACGAAGTGTTCGCGGACCGTGCGGAGATTGTCCGGCGCCGCGCGGCGCAAGGTCTCGTAGCCCTCGTCGGTGAGCCGGGCCCGCACGCCGCGACCGTCGTCGGCCGTCGATTCCCGCCGCACCAGTCCGCGTGTCTCCAGCCCGTTGATGCGGTGGGAAAGGCGGCTGCGCGAGTAGTACGCCGATTTCGCGAGGTCCGCCATGCGCATCGACCGGCCGGTGGCTTCGGAAAGCCGTACCAGGAGTTCGAACTCGGCCAGGGAAAGCCCGTGCTCCTCGCGTAACCGCCGGTCGAGCAGGTCCACGAAACGCACGGATCCTTCGATGAACGCCCGCCAGTCGCGCTGCTGATCCGGGTCGAGCCAGTCGGTCACGGCGCTCACAGTAACAGTTGACGCCTTCAACTACTTCGGGCTAGCTTTGGTTGAAGCCTTCAACTAGATAGGGAGCACGATGACGAACGAAGCCTGGGTTATGCAGGAGAAGGACGCGGAGGTCGTCGAGCGGCCCGCGTTGCGGCTGCTGGCCGACGGCGAGCACACCGGTGGGCTCCTCGGCGCGAACCGGTTGTCGTTACAGCCGGGGGAGCCCGGGACGAAACCGCACTATCACCGGAAATCCGCGGAGGCGTTCTATGTGCTCGACGGGGCGCTTCGGATGCTGGTGGGCGACGAAACGATCACGGTCGAGCGCGGTGGGTACGTGGTGATCCCGCCGGGCGTCCGGCACGCGTTCGCCGCGCCGCCGGAGAGCGGCGCGGACGTCCTCATCACGCTGGCGCCCGGCGTCGACCGGTTCGGCTATTTCCGGGTCCTGCCCGAGATCCTGCGCGGGAACGTCGCACCGGAAGAGGTCGAGCGCCTTCACGAGCGCTACGACGTGCACTTCGTCGACGCGCCCGAATGGGACACGCCGTAACGCTCGCGCACCCGCCGGGTGGCCTCGTCGTCGATGCTGAGCCGCCGGACCGAGCCGACGCCGCCCGAACCGGAAAGCACCATCGCGACGAGAAGAAGAGGGAACAGCACCGTCCGCACGAACATGGCCCAGCAGGCCGACGAGCCGATCCGTCCGCCGTCCTTGACCCGGACGAGCCGGGTCCCGGTGAGCGCGGCACCTAGAACACGGCCGTCGCCGAAGAACAGGCCGTAAAGCACCGGAACGCCGAGCAGCAGGCCGAGCAGGGTCAGCAAGGGCGCACTGTCGGGGATCGCGCTGTTCCGGGTGGCGACCGCGAACACGACGAAACCGATCCCCGCGCACAGCAGGTAGACGACGAAGTCCACGAGCCAGGCCGCCAGCTCCGCCCACCCGCCCGCCGAGACGTACAGCGTCCCGTCGTCGAAGGCGCCGAGCCGTTTCGCGACCTTCGGCCCGAAGGCTCGTTCGACTTGCTCCTTGGCGATGTCCAGCCGACCGGTCATGGGGCATTATGCGCGAAACCCCAGGCTGTGGTGCGAACAGCCCACATCGTCCGGCGAGCATGCTTCGATGGGGGATCATGACGAACGACAGCGAGGTCGGGCGGCGGCCCCTGACGAGCTACGTCGGCCGTGCGGACGACGAGGACGAGGTTCGCCGGCTGCTCGGCGCGGGCCGTCTGGTCACCCTGACCGGAGCGGGTGGTGTGGGCAAGACCCGGCTGGCCGCCCAGGTGGCCAGTTCGCTCACCCGGGCCTTCCCCGGCGGCGTCGCGGTTGCCGGGCTGGGTGAACTGCGGGACGAACGTCTCGTCGCGCGCACGGTCGCCGACGCCTTGGGCCTGCACGACACGGCGGGCCGCACCGACCTGGAGGCCGTCGTTTCGTATCTGCGGCCACGGCGGTCGTTGCTGCTGCTGGACAACTGCGAACATGTCCTCGACGGCAGCGCGGACCTGGTGACGGCGTTGCTGCGGGACTGCCAGGATCTCGTCGTCCTGGCCACCAGCCGCTGCTCCCTGGGGCTGGCCGGGGAGCACGTGCTGGCGATCCCGCCCCTGGCCGTGCCCGGCGAAGAGGTCGAGACACCGGGAGAGGCGCTCACGTTCGGCGCGGTGCGGCTGTTCGCGGAGCGTGCCGCCAGCGTGCTGCCCGCGTTCGAAGTCGGCGAGAGCAATGTCGCGGACGTGGTCCGCCTCTGCCGACGGCTGGACGGCCTGCCGCTGGCGATCGAACTCGCCGCGGCCAGGATCCGGGTCCTGTCGCCGTCGCAGATCGCGGACCGCGTCGAGAAGAATTCGGAGGTACTGGCCACCGGTCTCCGGATGCCGGTCGAGCGGCATCGGACGCTGCGCGCCACCATCGAGTGGAGCCATTCCCTGTGCACGGACACCGAGCGGATCGTCTGGGCGCGCTGTTCGGTGTTCGCCGGGCAGTTCGACCTGTCCGCCGCGGAGGACGTCTGCGCCGGGGACGGGCTGGATACGCTCGCCGTGCTCGACGCGGTGGACGGCTTGGTCGACAAGTCGGTGCTGGCGCGCATCGACGGCGCGGACCGCGTCCACTACCGGATGCTCCGGCTGCTCCGCGAATTCGGCGGGCACCGGCTCACCGAATCCGGTGACGAGCTCGCCGTGGCGAGGAAGCATCGTGACCACTACGCCCGGCTGATCGACCAGGCGGCCGCCACGTGGTTCGGGCCGGGGCAGGACGAGGCGTACGAGCGCCTGACGGCGGCGCACGCCGACATCCGGGAGGCGCTGTCGTGGTCGCTCCGCACGCCCGGTGAAGGCGCGGTGGCGCTGGAGATGGCCACCGGCATGATCGAATACTGGGTGGCGCGCGGCGCGGCGTGGGAACTGCGGGACTGGATCGATCGCGCGCTCGAGTCGCTGCCACCGGAGACCCGGGGACGGGCTCGCGGCCTGGCGATCGCGGCCCTGTGCGCCGCGCTGCACGCGGATCTGCCACGAGCCAGGCAACGGCTGGCCGCCGCCGAAGCGATCGAGGACGACGAGGCCACTCCCTACGTCGCTCACGCACGGGCCTTCGTGAAAATGCTGGCGACCGAGCCGAATTCGATGGTGGACGCGGCGGAGGCCGTGCGGCTCTTCGGCGAGCGCGGCGACGTCCGGCGCCAGATGCACCCGATGTTCCTGCAAGGGGTCGCGCTGGCTTACCGAGGAGACCTGCCGGGAGCGCGGGAGTTGCTGGGCTCGATGCGCCGTCGGTGCGAGGAGACGGGGGAGGAGCGGTATCGCTCCATGGCCCTGTTCGGGTTGGGAGTCGCCGAAGTCTGCTTCGGCGGCGATCTCGACGACGGCGAGCGGTTCATCCGCTCCGCACTGGAGATCGACCTCCGCGCCTCGGACGTGCTGTCCGCGGCCTACCGGGTGGACGGTCTGGCCTGGGTGTCGGCGCGACGCGAGGAGTGGGTGCGCGCGGCGGAACTGTTCGGGACCGCGGCCACGCTCTGGGAGCGCTGCAACGCCGAGCCCGACGTGGCCGTCACCGCGGCCCACCGGATGTTCCACGACGCCACCTGGAATGCCCTGGGGCCCAAGAGGTTCGACTTGGCCTTCGCCGACGGCCGGCGACGGAACCCGCACGACGCGTTGGCCGGGCCCGAGGCTCTTTCCGCCGGCGAGCCCGCCGACCTCCCGCCGCTGACGCCGCGTGAGTCGGAGATCGCTCGGCTGGTCGCGGCCGGGCTGAGCAACCGGGACATCGCGGCGAGACTGGTCATCGCCCGGCGCACGGTCGAGACGCATCTGCAGCACATCTCGCACAAGCTCGACTTCGCCAACCGGACGCAGCTGGCCGTCTGGGTCGAGCAGGCAGGCCGCGGACCGCTGTGACCCCGGAGGTCACAGCGGCCGCGAGCCGCCGGTGTCAGCCGAGCGGGCAGGTTCCCCGGTACACGGCGATCTTCGGGTCTTTCGCCGGGAGCGGGCACAGGAACTGGTCGTACCTGGTGTCTTCGTCGACGAAGCGTTTCAGCCACGAGAGGCTGTACTTCGCGATGGTCACGTTCGGCTTCGTCGGCGCCATGTGACCGGCGCCGGCCAGCAGCAGGTACGCCTTGTCCAAGGATTCGGGAAGGCTTTGGTAGAACGGCCGGGAATGCGAGCCGTCCGGGGCGATGAAATCGTTCTGGGCACTGACGACGAACGTGGGGACCTTCAGGTCGGAGAACGTCGTGTTCGGATTCCAGCCCGTCAGCGGGATGGCGGCCTTCAGCGTGGGGGCCTTCTGCGCGGCGATCAACGACCCGCCGCCGCCCATCGAATGGCCCATGACGGCGAGCCTGCCCGGGTCGACGCGGTCCTTGGCCTGGCTCTTGTCCGTCACGTAGCGCAGAGCCGCGAGCAACTGATCGGACCGGAGGTCCGGGGTGTCCCAGGTGCTCTTGGTGGAGAACGTGATGACGACGAATCCCTGGGAGGCCAAACGCGGGCCGTACCAGGCGATCGCGCTCTCCGTTTCGAAGAAGCCGGGCGCGATCGCGATCGCGCCGAAGGTGCCCTGGCCGGTTGCGGTCGGGTAATGGATCGTCCCGCCGCCGAACCCTTGTCCGGCGGGGACCTTCTCGGTGGCGGTCTGGAACGATCCGCGGTCCGCCTCGATACTGGCGTTCGTCGGAGCCGGGCCCCGGGCATAGGGATTCTCTTCGGCGTCAGCCGGTACCGCCGCCACGAGCAGTGCGGTCACCGCACTGAGCACCGCGGCGCCCCATCGTGATCCACGCTTCATCGCGCATGTCCTCTCGGAAGAACCGTTCCGGAGCCGGAACGGTTTCCCAGATATAGCGGGAGCCCGGCCGGACGCGCGTCGTGGAAACTACTGAGAAACGAAAAACTGTCACGTGGGTAAGGTTTTCGGCCTCGTGAGTGGTAAGGACGGTTAGAACCGTCCTTACCACTCACGAGGCGACGGGGTGGTCAGGTACCCGCCCGGTTCCCGGTGGGGATGGTGATCAGCGTCGTGGTCGGTGAAGTGCCCTTGTTGAGGAACAACATCGCCAGCGCCCGCACCATCTGGTCGAACATGTAGAACCCGGCGGGCATGACCGGGATCAGCCCCTCGCGGAACGCGATGTAGGCGGGCCACGCGGTGCGGATGAGGGCCGCGGACGCGTAATCGCGGCGCAGCCCGAGCCAGTCGCCGATCGCGTCGCTCAGCACGTAGCGCACGAATTCGTTCAGGAATCCCCGGGTGACGCCCAGATCGACCTGCGCGGTCAGCCCCAGCAGGTCTTCCGCGAGCTCTTATCCTTCGTGCGAAGGGGAAAGGATCGGGGTGAGCACCTGCGCCGACTGCGCGTAGGCGGCGGCCCACGTCTTCGGGATGAACTCCTCCCGCACGCCGAGCAGGTGGATGGCGACCTGCCACATGTGGAGGAAGGCGTCCTCGTCGGCGGCCGACATCGGGACCTTCCATTCGCGCAGCTTCCGGTGCACATAGGTGCCGAGACTGTGGAAGGTGACCAGGATGTCGCCGTTGCTGATCGGGATCCGCTCGTCCGCGACGGCCTTCCAGTACGGCGACTGCGGCAGCAGATGCCGCACCGCGGCGTGCACCAGCCGCGTCTTGTTGGCGGTGACCACGAACTGGCCGTCGGGCTCGAAGGCGTTCAGATCGCTAAGGTCGTAGCCGAAGGTGAACGTCTTGGCCGCGCGGTCCTGCATGTCGGCCCCGCCCGCGGACCAGTAGACCGATTTGGCCTCACGCGGGATGACCGTGCTCATGATGCCGCTGCCGAGCCCGTACAGCATGAACAGATAGGTGTCCTTGCGCCGGTTGAAATCGGCCGCGCGGCGCAGTTTCGCGGGGTCGGCCCAGGACGGCAACCGGTTGACGCGCTGGAGGTAGCCCGCCAGATCGGCGGGAAGGCCGCCGGGGAGCGGGTCGTTGTTGTCCACCCAGGACCGCATCGCGGTGTTGACCGCGGGCACCTGGCCCGTTTCGAGGATCCCCGCCATGATGCGGTCGATCTCGTCGTCCCAGACCCACCAGGGATCGGCCGCGGAACCGGTCCGCGTCGCGCCCCAGGCGGGGGCGACGCTCGCCGCGCCCACCAGGCCCAGTGCGACGCCGAGGGACAGGACGTTCCTCCTGCTGAGATCGCTCATTTACTTACCTAACTTCCTTGGTAGGTTTTTCCGTCCAGTTCGCGAAGCGCACCCTTGACCACTTTCCCGCCCGCGTTGCGCGGGAGTTCGGGAAGCACCACGAGATCCTTGGGCAATTTGAACGAAGCGAGCCTGCCGTCGAGGAATTCGACGAGTTCGGCCAAAGACGGTTCGGTATCCGTCGCGGCGATGAAGGCGACCGGCACCTGCCCCCAGCGCTCGTCGGGCCGTCCGATCACGGCGACCTCTCGCACCGACGGATGCGCCGAGATCGCGTTTTCCAGTTCGGCGCAGTAGATGTTCTCGCCGCCGCTGATGATCATGTCCTTTTTGCGGTCGACCACCCAGATGAAACCGTCTTCGTCCTGTGAGACCAGATCGCCGGAATGGAACCAGCCGCCGGCGAAGGCTTCCGCGGTCTCCCGCGGTTTCCGCCAGTAGCCCTTGGTCACCATGGGCCCGCGATAGACGATCTCGCCCACTTCGCCCGGCGGGACGTCGTTCATTTCGTCGTCCACGACGCGGTATTGAAGGGTCGGGATCGGTTTGCCGACCGAGCCGAGTTTGCGCATCGAGTCCTCGCCGCTGAGCACGCAGGTGATCGGTGAGGTCTCGGTCTGGCCGAACACGGCCACGTTCAGGGCGCCGGGGAACTTCTCGGCCATGGCGAGCAGCGTCGCCTTCGACGCGGGAGCCGCGCCCCAGCTGATGATCCGCAGTTTCAGTTCCCGTTCGGCGATATCCGGCTGGGCGCAGATCAGATCCCACTGCTGGGGGACGTTGAACACCACGGTGGCGCCCTCGCGCTCGTAGGCGTCGAGCACCGCGCGCGGATCGAAGGCGCCCAGCGGGTGGATCACGACCACCCCGCCGACCAGGAAGTTCGCCACGATCGATCCCAGGCCGGCGATGTGGAAGAAGGGGGCGGTCAGGAAGGCGACGTCGGTGTCGTCGAAGATCTTCATCGCCCGGATGCAGGTGAGCGCCTGTATCTGCAGGTTTCGATGGGACAGCATCACCCCTTTCGGTGTGCCGGTGGTGCCCGAGGTGTACATGATCAGCGCCGTCGATTCCTCGCTGACGTCGGGCAGTTCCAGCGGTTCGCGCGCGGTCAGGAATTCCTCGTACCCCGTGCGGCCTTCGGCGTCGTCCGGCTCGCCGATGACGAGCACAGTCGAGATCGAAGCGGCGTTCGGCGCGGCGTCGAGCAGGGGGAGTAACCGCGCGTCGACGACGACGGCGGACGGCGTGCAGTCGGCCAGGATGTGGTCGAGCTCCGCAGGCGCTAGCCGGAAACTGAGCGGGACGGCCATGGCGCCCAGGCTGTTCGCCGCGAACACGGTCTCCACGAACCACGGATGGTTCAAGGTCAGCGTCGCCACGCGATCGCCTTCGGTGACACCGCGGGCGGCGAGGCCGGCGGCCAGGCTCAACGACCGTCGCGACAGGTCCGCCCAGGTGGTCGTCTCGCCGAGGTACCGCAGCGCGGGCTTGTCCGGTCGCATCATCGCGTGCGTGGCCGCGTGCGCCAGCCAGTGGTGCCGGAAGGACGAGGCGGGAGCCGAAGCGGTCGACATGGCCATCCTCAGTGTCGGAGCGGGACTGGTCGCGAGGCCAGTATGCCTGCCAAGTGGCCGGTTGAGAAGCGATAAGTTAATCGAAAATCACATCGCGACGCCGACCGTGCCCTCCGTTCCCCCTGGTGGTGATCCGGTTCGTGGTTGACTTCCCGCATGGTCCTGTCCCCGCGTGCGGCCACCCGGCCGCGCAACCGCAAGCAGCAGATCGTCGACGCGGCCGGGCGGATCTTCAGCGAGCACGGCTACCACGCGGCGTCGATGGAGGAGATCGCCGCCGACGTGGGCATCACGGCGGCGGCCCTGTACCGGCACTTCCCGAACAAGTACGCCTTGTTCGCCGCGTGCGCGAACGTCATGGCCGACCGGCTCGTCGCCACGCTCGACGAGGTGGCGCCCGGTGCCCCGCTGGCGGACGTGCTCGCCGCCGTCACGCAGGGGACGGTCGTCCATCGTGCGTCGAGTGGCCTGTACCGCTGGGAATCCCGGTACCTCGAACGCGAGGACCGGCAGTCGCTCGCGTTGAAGTTCGGGCAGGTCGTGGACCGGGTGGCCGAGGCGGTGCGGCGGGAGTACCCGCTGCCCGACGAGGGCTTGCGAGCGGTGGCCGCCCTCGGCGTGATCGGGTCGATCACGATGCACCGCACCTCGATCGCCCAGCGCCGGGTCGAAGAGGTGCTGGTCGAGTCCGCTCTGCGCGTGGCCGCGACCGATCCGACGACGGGCGTCCCTGGCACGCACGCCGTCGAGCTGCCGTCCGGCACGGAGCCGCGCACCCGGCGTTCGGAGATCCTCGCGGCGGCCATCCCGCTGTTCGAACGGGACGGGTTCGCCAACGTCACGAACGGCCGGATCGCCGAAGCCGTCGGGCTGGTGCCGTCCGCGCTCTACCGGTATTTCCCCGGCAAGGCCGATATTCTCGCCGCCGCCTGTCTGCAGGCCGCGGGAATCCTGGCCCAGGCGGTGGAACGGAACCTACGCGGCGTCGAAGGGCCGAGCGACGCGCTACTCGTGCTGGCGCGGACCTACGTGGCTTACAGCTTCGAGCACACCGCGCTCACCAGTGTCGCCAACGCCGAACTCGCGGGCCTGCCCGCGGCCCTGCAGCGTCCTTTGGTCGGCGCGCAGCGTGAGCACATCGCCGTCTGGGAACAGCATTTGCGGTCGGCGCGGCCGGAGCTCGGCCAGCGGCAGGCGAGGGTGCTCGTGCACGCCGGTTTCGGGGTGGTGGTCGAAGCGGGCCGGAGGTTGCGCTGGGAGGACCTCCCCGCCAACCGTGACGCCGTCAGCGCCTTGCTCGTAGGCGCGTTGGGGATCTGACGCGCCGACGGCTCAGTGCTCGCGGTGGCCGAGGCCGGCCGAGACCTGCCGGGCCGCGCGGCCGACGACGCGGTTCAGGCCGCGCATCCGGGCGGCGGGCATGTACGGCCGGGTCGCCGAAACGCTGATGGCCCCGGCGATCGCACCGGTGGCGTCCCGGATCGGCGCCGCGACACAGCGGATCCCCGGTTCGTTGTCTTCCAGATCCATCGCCACCCCGGACTCCGCGTACTCGCGCATACGCGCCAGGAACGCGTCGACGTCCTCCGGGCGCACCCTGCCGGGTTCCACGGGCGTCTCGGCCAGGTACAGCTCCCGCCATTCCGGCGCGGAGTCCAGCAGTAGTGCCATGCCGACACCAGTGCGGGTCAACGGCATCCGGTGCCCGATCCGGGAGCGCATCTCCGCACCTCGTGAACCGGGCAGCTTGTCCAGGTACAGCACCGAATCCCCGTCGCGGACGGCCAGGTGCACCGTGTCGCGCAACTGCTCCGCCAGCTCCTCCAGCACCGGCCGGGCGACCACCGGCAGCGGACTGCCGTGCAGCGCCTGGAAACCCAGCTCGATCAAGGTGGGCCCGAGCGCGTAGCCGTCCCGTCCGCTGCGCAGGTACCCCTCGCTGACCAGCAGCTGGACCAGCCGGTGCGCGGTACTGCGGCCCAGCCCGGTGCCCTCGACCAGGCCGCGGAGGTCGGTCGCGCCGCCGGCGACCGCGCGGATCAGCGCGAGGCCGCGGGCGAGGGTCTGGGTGCCGGGCGGTGCCGTATCGGACATGCCCGAATCCTACATATAGGGACGACGATCGCATTATCGGGAACGCGCCCGCACGATGTCGCTCGTGACCGACACCGAACCCGCCTTGATCGCGCTCGACTGGGGAACCTCCGGTCAGCGTGCCTGGCTGCTCGGCGCGGACGGCGGGATCCTGGCCGCCCGCAGCGCCGGGCGTGGACTGCTGACCACGACCGAGGACGTGGACCTGAATGACCCGGGAGCCAGGGAGGCCGCCTACGAGTCCGCCTTCCGGAAGACCTGCGGAGACTGGCTCACGGAATTCCCCGGGCTGCCCGCCCTCGCCGCCGGGATGGTGGGCAGCGCGCAGGGCTGGGCCGACTCCGGCTACCGCACCGTCCCGGCGAGGCTCGACTTCTCGTCGCTCGTCCCCGTGACCCACCGCGACGGCGTGCTGCATCTCGTACCCGGGCTGCGGATCCCGTCCGGCGCGCATCCCGGCGACGTGATCCGCGGTGAGGAAACACAGTTGGTCGGCGTGCTCGAAACGTTTGGCGGCCCCGGCGGATCGCTCACCGTGGTTCTCCCCGGCACGCACAGCAAATGGGTCCGCGTCGAGGACGGGATCGTCACCGGTTTCACCACCGCGATGACCGGCGAACTGTACGGATTGCTGATCACGAACGGCATCCTCGCCCGCACGGCCGCCGATCCGGTCGCCGACGACGAGGCCTTCTCCCGGGGGCTGACCGCGGGACGGCGTTCGCGAGGACTCGCCACGGAGGCGTTCGGTGCCCGCCCGCTCGTGCTCGACGGCGTCCTGAAACCGGCATCGCTGCCCGACTACCTCTCCGGCGTCCTGATCGCCGACGAGGTCTCGCATCTGTTGCATGACAACGACATCCGCGTGGTGCTGTGCGGCGCGGACGAACTCTGCCGTCGCTACGCCACCGCCCTCGCCGACAGGGGAGTGGAGGCCATCGTGCTGTCCGAAGAGGTCACCGCCCGGGGGCTGTGGCGGATCGCGACGGCCGCCGGACTGCTCGAAGACCGTCTCGAAAGGACACTGAAACCGTGACCGGATTGATCGCGATCCTGCGCGGGGTGACCCCGGCCGAGGTCGTCGGCGTCGGCCGGGCGCTCGTCGACGCCGGATTCCCCGGCATCGAGGTGCCACTGAACTCGCCGGAACCGTTCGCGAGCGTCCGCCTGCTCGCCGACGCGTTCGGGGACCGGTGTGAGATCGGCGCGGGCACCGTGCTCACCACCGAAGACGTCGGCCGGGCGAAGGCGGCCGGGGCGCGGCTGATCGTGGCGCCCAACACCGATCCCGCGGTGATCTCCGCCGCCGTGGCCGAGGGGATGACGCCGTACCCCGGTGTCGCCACACCGACCGAGGCGATCACCGCGCTGGCCGCGGGCGCCCGGTATCTCAAGCTGTTCCCCGCCGACGCGGTCGGGATCGGGGGCATGAAGGCGTGGCGCGCCGTGCTGCCGCGCGAAGCCGGGCTGCTGCCGGTCGGCGGGGTCGACGAAACGAACCTGGCGGCCTGGGCCGCCGCCGGGGCGGCCGGGGCGGGGCTGGGTTCCTGCCTCTACCGGCCGGGTGACACCGCCGACGCGGTCGGCGTCCGTGCCCGCGCACTTTCCGAGATCTGGCACCAGGAATAGGAAAAGAACCATGAAGATCGTGTCAATGACGACATATCAGGTGCCGCCGCGCTGGTCGTTCCTGAAGATCGAAACGGACGAGGGCGTCACCGGCTGGGGCGAACCGGTCCTGGAGGGCCGGGCCGCTTCGGTGGCCGCGACCGTCGAGGAGCTCTCCGACTACCTGATCGGCAAAGACCCCTCGCAGATCGAGGATCTGTGGACCGTGCTGTACCGCGGCGGGTTCTACCGGGGCGGCGGTCTCCACATGAGCGCGCTGGCCGGGATCGACCAGGCCCTGTGGGACATCAAGGGCAAGGCGCTCGGCGTCCCGGTGCACGAACTGCTCGGCGGCCGGGTGCGCGAGGCGATCAAGGTGTACTCGTGGATCGGCGGCGACCGGCCCGCCGAGACCGCCCGCGCCGCCCGTGAGGTGGTGGACCGCGGGTTCAGCGCGGTGAAGATGAACGGGACCGAGGAACTGTCCTATCTGGACACCTGGGACAAGGTCGACCGCTGTGTGGCCAATGTGGACGCGGTGCGCCAGGCCGTGGGCCCGAACGTCGGTATCGGGGTGGACTTCCACGGCCGCGTGCACAAGCCGATGGCCAAGGTCCTGCTGCGCGAACTGGAGCCGTACCGGCTGATGTTCGTCGAGGAACCGGTGCTCTCCGAGCACGTCGACGGATTCGCCGACGTCCTCCGCAACTCGCCGATCCCGATCGCGCTCGGCGAGCGGCTGTTCTCGCGGTGGGATTTCAAAACCGTGCTGGCGTCGGGCGCCGTCGACATCATCCAGCCGGACCCGTCGCACTGCGGCGGCATCACCGAGGCACGCAAGATCGCGCACATGGCCGAGGCGTACGACGTCGGCTTGGCGCTGCACTGCCCGCTCGGCCCGATCGCGCTGGCGGCCTGCCTGCAGATCGAGGCGGGCTGCTACAACGCGACGATCCAGGAGCAGAGCCTCGGCATCCACTACAACACGAGCAACGATCTCCTCGACTATCTGGCGGATCCGTCGGTGTTCGCCTACGACGGGGGACAGGTCGTCATCCCCCGCGGGCCGGGGCTGGGCATCGAGATCAACGAGGAGTACGTCGCCGAACGGGCGGCCGAGGGGCATCGCTGGCGGAATCCGGTGTGGCGGCACGCCGACGGCTCGTTCGCGGAATGGTGAGCGTGATGACCACTGCCGTGCGTCCCACCAGGTTCCGGGTGCTCATCGCGGTGATGCTGTTCATCACCGTCGTCATCAACTACCTCGACCGGTCGAACCTGTCGATCGCGATGCCCGCGATCGCCGGCGAACTCGACCTGTCCAAAGCGGAACAGGGCATCCTCCTGTCGGCCTTCGGCTGGACCTACGCCGCGCTGCAACTGCCCGGCGGCTGGCTCGTCGACAAGATCCCGCCGCGGCTGCTCTATCCGGCCTGCTTGATCCTGTGGTCGCTCGCGACGTTCTTCATGGGGATCATCGGCGGGTTCGTGGCGCTGATCGCGTTGCGGCTGATGGTCGGCGTCTTCGAGGCGCCCGCCTATCCGATCAACAGCAAGATCGCGACCGTCTGGTTCCCGGAACGCGAACGCGCCACGGCGATCGGCTTCTACACCTCGGGCCAGTTCATCGGCCTCGCCCTGCTGACGCCCGTGCTGTCGTGGTTGCAGACCGTGCTTTCGTGGCACTGGGTGTTCATCGCCACCGGTCTGGTCGGCATCCTCTGGGCCGTGCTCTGGTACGCGAAGTACCGCGAACCGCGTGACTCGCGGGCCAACGAGGCCGAGGTGGAGCTGATCAGTTCCGGCGGCGGCCTGGTGGACCTGCCGCGCGAGCGGCCGGAGCGGGCGCGGATCACGCGTGCGGATCTGGCGACCGTGCTGGGCAGCCGGAAGCTGTGGGGAATCTACTTCGGACAGTTCTGCCTGACCTCCACGCTCTGGTTCTTCCTCACCTGGTTCCCGACGTATCTCGTCGAGTACCGGGAAATGGACTACATCAAGTCCGGCTTCCTGGCGTCGCTCCCGTTCATCGCGGCTTTGGTCGGCGTGCTGGTTTCCGGTGTCCTTTCGGACTTCCTGGTGCGGCGCGGAGCTTCGCTCGGGGTGGCGCGGAAGGGCCCGATCATCGCCGGGCTGCTGCTGAGCACCGTGATGGTCACAGCCGGGTTCACCGACTCGACCGCGATGGTCATCGTGATCCTGTCCGTCGCCTTCTTCGGCAACGGGCTCGCGTCGATCACCTGGTCGCTGGTGTCCGCGCTGGCGCCGCGGCGGCTGCTCGGGCTGACCGGCGGGATGTTCAACTTCATCGGGAACCTGTCGTCGATCGCCACGCCGATCGTCATCGGCCTGATCGTCACCGACGACAGTTTCGCGCCCGGTTTCGCCTACATGACCGTGATCACGGTCGCCGGGATCCTGTCCTACGTCTTCCTGGTCGGCAAGGTCGAGCGCGTGGCCGAGCGGATACCGGCGGCATCCGCGCGAGTGTGACGGACGACGCCTCACATTTCGCGCGGCCGCGTCGTCGGTAGGGCAGAAACATCCACTACCGCAAGGAGAACGCGATGAACGCCCGGCTCGACTACTTCGCCAACCCGGTCGGCGGAAAATTCATGAGGCCTCTGATCTCGGCAGGAAGGGGGCTGGCCGACTCGCCCCTGTCGCTCACGATCCAGGAGCTGGTCCGGATGCGCGCGAGCCAGATCAACGGCTGCGCGGTATGCCTGGACATCCACACCAAGGAAGCCGCCGCCGCGGGCGAAACGGACGTGCGGATCAACCTGGTCGCCGTCTGGCGTGAGGCGTCCGTCTTCAGCGAGGCCGAACGCGCCGCGCTGGAGGTGACCGAGCAGGCCTGCCGCATGGCCGACGGCGGCGGAGTCACCGATGAGGCGTGGGCGAACGCCGCCAAGCATTTCGACGAGGACCAGCTCGCCGCGCTGGTGGGGGTGATCTCGCTGATCAACGCCTTCAACCGGGTGAACGCCATCGTCCAGAACCCCGGCGGCGACTACCAGGTGGGGCAGTTCGCATGACCGTCACCGAGACGGCACGCAACCGGGCGGCGTTCAGCCGCTTCCACGAGGCGACCAACACCGGCGACTTGGCCCTCATCGAGAAGACGATCGACGAGGTCGTCGCGCCGGACGTGGTGTTCCACGCACCGGTCCCGATGGAGACGACCGGAGCGCAGGCACTGAAACAGGTGTGGACGGTGCTGCTTCGCGCGTTCCCCGACGTGCGGGTCACGGCCGAGGACGTGCTCGCCGACGGGGACAGGATCGTCTGCCGGAACGTCGTCACCGGCACCCACCGAGGTGAGTACCGCGGACTGCCCGCCACCGGGAAGACCGTTTCCTACAACGAGATCTTCATCCTCCGCTTCGCCGGAGGGCGGGTCGCCGAGATCTGGGGTGTGGTGGACGTGCTCACCCAGCTGCGGCAACTCGGCGCCCTCGCGGCGTAGCGGTCAGGCTCCGGACCAGGGACGGAGCTTCTCCGGATTCCGCATCCCCCAGATGTGCTGGATGCGGTCTCCGGAGACGTGGAACGCGAAGACGGCGACGGTCTGTCCTGCCTGCTCGAGCACGAGGCCGGGCAGGCCGTTGACGTCCCGCTCCACCAGATCGAGGCCGGACGTCCACTGCGCCAACGTGATGAGATAGGAGGCGACCTCGTCGCTCCCTTCGAACGGATGCAGTGCCGCCCTGACGACGCCGCCGCCGTCGCTGGCCGCCTTCACATCGGGATCGAGCAGACCGATGAGCGCTTGGATGTCCTTGGCTTCCCAAGCTTTCTTGAATTCCCTGACGAGATCGGCCTGGGTGGCGACCGGGGCGGGCACGACGCGCGTCGCACGGATACGGCGGCGCGCCGAGGACGCCAGCTGGCGGCAGGCGGCCGGGCTCCGGCCGACGATCTCCGCGACCTCGGCGAAGGCGTAACGGAACACGTCGTGCAGGACGAACGCGACCCGCTCGGCCGGGGTCAGCGACTCGAGCACGACGAGGAACGCCATGTTGATCGACTCGTCGAGAGTGATCCGATCGGCCGGGTCGACGGCGGACGGCCGCCCGGTCGCCCACTCGACGTGTCCCGGCAGCGGCTCGGGAAGCCACTCGCCGACGTAGCGTTCCCTCCGTGCGCGTGCCGACCCGAGGAGGTCCAGGCAGATCCGGCTGGCGACCGTCGTCAGCCAGGCTCCCGGGGACTCGATCGCTTCCCGCTGCGCGGGGGACAAGGCGTACCAACGGGTGTAGGTCTCCTGCACCACGTCCTCGGCCTCGGAAAGGGAACCGATCAAGCGATACGCGAGCCCGATCAGCTGACGCCGCTCACTCACGATCGCCTTGAGTCCCGGGTCGAGCGTTGGTTCGTTCATGGGTTTCGCCCCCCTGGTCGCGTGTGGTGTCCCGGGTACGACGAGACACCGGCGCCGGATGTGAGGTCACCTCCGTCCATGGCCATGATCCCTTTGCATCCTCGCTGAGTGAAAACTGTCTCGCTGTCCGCCGCCCAGTTACGCCGACGATGTGACCGAGCGTGACAGGTGTGTGGAAATAGGGACACTCAATGTCCCTATTTCCACACACCCCCCACCCACCGGCCCGCTCATGGCGTCGGCCTTGCGCTCCGGAGTCAGTGCGCCCCGGCTTCGCCGAGGATCCGGGCGACGGCCGTCTGTCCCTTGCTCCGGGCGTGAGCGAGGGGAGTGACGCCCTGCTTGTCGGCGAGGTTCACGTCGGCGCCCGCGGCGACGAGGGCGCGGACCACTTCCTGGTGGCGCGGCCCGCCGTCGCCGAGGACGACCGCCTCCAGCAGCGCGGTCCAGCCGAGGTCGTTCACGTGGTCGACGTCGATCCCGCTGCCGGCCACCAGCCGCACGTACTCGGCGTGCCCGCGTTCGGAGGCGGGGATCAGCGAGACACCGCCGTACCGGTTGGTGATGGTCAGGTCCGGCTTGGCCTGGAGCAGCAGCTTCGCCATCGGGACACTGCCGGTGACCCCGGTGACCAGCCACGGTGTGTCGTGCCGCCCGTCGAGCGCGTTCGGGTCGGCGCCCGCCTTGACGAGGATCTCGGCCACTTCGAGCCGGTCTTCGGTGACGGCGACGAGCAGCGGGGTCCGGCCGCGATCGTCACGGGTCTCCAGGTCGGCGCCGGCTTCGACGGCCTGGCGGACCCGGTTCGGGTCGGCTTCGAAGAGTTGGCTCACGGCGACTCCTTGTCGGGGCGGCTGGGACGAAGCGGGTGGCGTGGTCGGGGTGCTCGGTGCCGTCGGGGGTGGTGCGCTCGGTGCCTGCGGGGAGCAGGCACCGAGCACAAGGGCGGCGAGCAGAGCCACGATCGCCCGCCCACCGATCATCAGCGAAGTTCCCCGATGGCGCGCAGCCCGGCCGCGGCGAACTTCTCGTCGAGGTCGCCGCTGGGCGCGCCGCCGACGCCGATCCCGGCGATCGGGCCGCCGTTCGCGGCGACCGGCACACCACCGCCGAGGAAGAGCGTGCCCGGGATGTCGCGGATGGTCGGACCGTCGCCCTGGGCGTTCTTGGCCAGCGCGGAGGTCGGCTGTCCGAAGGAGACCGCGGTGAAGGCCTTCCGCTTGGCGGACTCTTCGGTCTGCGGCCCGGCGCCATCGCCCTTGAGCAGGACGCGGACGTCTCCCGACCGGTCGATCACGGCGACGGTGACCCGCTGACCCTCCTTCTCGGCGGCGTCCAGCGCGGCCTGCGCGGCACGGGTGGCGGCGTCGACGCCGAGCACGCTGGTCTGCAAGACGGCCTGCGCGGCGGCGGGCTGCTGCGGCTTGCGGTCCTGCTGTGCCTGCGCCGCGCCCACACCGGTGGCCAGCGCGACGGTCGCGAGGCCGGCCGTCATACCCAGGACGAGACGAGTGCGGGGGAGCTTGGCGTTCATCGGATTTCCTTTGCGGTGAGGGGGTGTTCCGTTCTCCCTCGACTTTCCCGTCCGGCGGGCCGGGGCGAATCGGGCGAGCGGATATCCATCGGGCGCCAAGCGGTCGGTGCGGGCATCAACCGAACGATTGATGCGGAGCACCCCGCCTCCCCGCATACGATCATCGGCGAGGAAGGGAGGGCCGGAATGAAACCGCATCTGGGCGAGACCACCGGGCTGAACGCCGCGATGCACGCCGGGTTCTTCCTGCTGCTCGCCGCCTCCGTGGCACGGTTCGTCGCGGGGCACGGATTGAGCGGTGCCACCCCGCTGATCCTCGTGCTCACCGGCGCGCTCGCGCTGGTCTACGTGGCGGGTGTGCTGAGCTGGGAGGCGCTCGACCGGTGGCGTCCGTTGTGGCTGACGGCGGTGATCGCGGTCTGGCTGGCCCTGGTGGTGGCCGCGCCGAGTTTCGCCTGGTGCGCCGTGCCCTTGTTCTTCGTCTGCCTGCAGATGCTGCGCCCGCGGATGATGATCGCGGTGGTCGTGGTCCTCACCGTCGCGACCATCCTCGCCCAGCTGAGGATCGCGGACGGATTCGACCCGAGCATCGTGCTCGCGCCCATCGCGGTCGCGCTGATGGCCACGATGACGTTCCTGCAACTCGACCGGGACCGGCTCGAACTGGGTCAGACCGTCGGGGAGCTCCTGCGCACCAGGATCGACCTCGCCGAGAGCCAGCGAGTGGCCGGGATGGTGGAGGAACGGGAGCGACTGGCGCGAGAGATCCACGACGTCCTCGCGCAGGGGCTTTCGAGTTTGCGGATCCTGCTGCAAGCGGCGCAGCGGTCGTGGGAAACCGATCCGGAACTGGCCAAGGCCCACGTGTCCCGTGCCGTCGAAGCGGCGGGGGACAACCTCGACGAAGCGCGCCGGTTCGTCAAAGGCCTCGGATCGCCGCGGCTGGAGAGCACCGACCTCGACGAGACCCTGCGGGCACTCGCCGAGCAGGTCGGGTTCGCCGTCACGCATCCGGTGCGCTTCGAGATCAGCGGAGATCCGTATCCCCTGGAATCCGAGGTGGAGGCATGTCTGCTCCGGGTCGCGCAGAGCGCGTTGGCGAACGTCAGCGAGCACGCCAGGGCGACGAAGGCCGCCGTCACGCTGACCTATCTGGCCGACAAGGTCGTCCTCGACATCCGGGACGACGGAGTCGGCTTCGCCCCGGATTCGACCCGCGCGAGCGGCTTGCGGGGGAACGGGTTGCGGATGATCGGTGAGCGGGTCGCCGAACTCGGTGGTGAGATGGTCGTCGAGAGCGCGCCGGGAGAGGGCACCGCGCTCGCCGTCGCGGTGCCCATCAGGGAGGTTCGATGACCGTCCAGGTGCTGATCGTCGACGACCATCCGGTGGTGCGGGCGGGTATCGCCGCGTTGCTGGCCGGCGAGCCCGGCTTCGAGGTGATCGGCGAGTGCGCGAGCGCCGAGGAGGCCGTGCGGTTCGCGTCCGCCCGGAAGCCGGACGTCGTGCTGATGGACCTGCAGCTCGGCGATGGCCCGGACGGCGTGAGCGCCACCGAACGCCTGACCGCCCTGCCGGATCCGCCGAAGGTGCTGGTGCTCACCACCTACGACGCCGAACTGGACATCACCAGGGCGGTGGCGGCCGGCGCCACCGGCTACCTGCTCAAGGCGGGGCCGCCCGAAGACCTCTTCAAGGGCATTCACGCGGCCGCGCGTGGAGAGACCGCGCTGGCGCCGCAGGTCGCGGCCCGGCTCTTCGGGCACATGCGGGCCCCGGCACCCGCGTTGAGCCCTCGTGAGACCGAGATCGTGCAGTTGGTGGCGGAAGGGTTGATCAACCGGCAGATCGCCGCACGCCTGTTCATCTCCGAAGCCACGGTGAAGACACACCTCGTCCACATCTACGACAAACTCGGCGTCGACAGCCGTGCCGGTGCGGTGGCCGTCGCCACGGAACGGAGGATCATCCGCAACTGACCGCGACGAGGGTCAGCGGCGTGGTTCGATCGTCATGTCGCCGCGGGTCAGCGCGAGGATCGATTCCCTGGCGAGAATCTCGTGCGGGAAGCCGAGTTCGATCGCGGAGGCCGCGTCGAGGCGAGCCAAATGCGACGCAGTTGGCTCGACTTCCAGAGCGCCGAGGTTGTCCTCCAGCTGCCCGGTGGTGCGGGCGCCGATGATAGGAGCCGTCACACCCGGGTTCCGCAGGGCCCATGCCAGCCCGACCTGGGCGGGGGTGCGGCCAAGTTCGGCGGCGACCTCCTTCACGACGTCCACGATGGCGAAGTTGCGCTCGGTGACCGTGCCCAAAGCGAGGTTGAAGTCCTTGCGGGTGCCGTCTTCGGACGGTGTCGTGGCCATGTCGGCTCGGCTGTACTTCCCGGTGAGCACCCCGCCGGCCAGCGGCGACCACGGGACCACGCCCAAGCCCATCTCGCGGGCCATGGGGATCAGGTCACGTTCCCCGGTGCGCTCGATCAGGTTGTACTCGATCTGCAGCGCGATCAGTGGCGACCAGCCGCGCAGGTCGGCGATCGCCTGCATCCGGGACACCTCCCAGGCCGGAGTGTTGGAGATCCCGACGTACAGGACCTTGCCCTGCCGGACCAGGTCGTCCATCCCACGGAGAATCTCCTCGACTGGCGTCGTGAAATCCCATACGTGCAGGTAAAGCAGATCGATGTAGTCCGTGCCCAGTCGCCGCAGACTGGCTTCCACCGACGCGAACAGGCTCTTCCGCTGGCCGCCCCCGGAATTCGGGTCGCCGGGGCGGCGCAGGGTCGTGTACTTCGTCGCCAGCACGAGGCTTTCGCGACGGTCGCGGGTGAATTCGCCCAGCAGCCGCTCGGAGCTGCCGTTCGTGTAGGTGTTGGCCGTGTCGATGAAGTTGCCGCCGCGTTCGACGTAGCGGTCGAACAGCTTGCGTGCCTCGTCCTGCTCGGCGCCCCAGCCCCAGTCCGTGCCGAAGGTCGCCGCGCCCAGTGCCAGCGGGGAGACCCGCAGCCCGGACCGGCCCAGCAGCCGATAGGTGTCGAGGGTGAGCGACATCGGGTCCTCCTGTGCTCGTGTTCCGTTGTCGAAGCCGAGTCTGCGACCGCCGCGAGCAGGGGATAAGGGAGGACTCTTCCTGGGAACACGGGTCCCACCCTGGCTGTTGGACCGGGCATGACGACCTCCACCGTGGACACGACACAGGAGCTGGCCGCGTTCCTGCGGACCCGGCGTGAACGCCTGGACCCGGCGGAATTCGGCCTGCCGTCGCGCCGCCGGTCCCGGCGGACCCCGGGGCTGCGCCGCGAAGAGGTCGCCGAGCTTGCGGCGGTCAGCGTCGACTACATCGTGCGGCTGGAGCAGGCGCGTGGGCTGCGGCCCTCGGCCGATGTCGTGGAGGCGCTGGCCAAGGCGCTGCGTTTGGCTCCCGACGAACGCGCCTACCTCTTCGATCTGGCCAGGCAGCGTCCCCGCAACGCCGACAAGCTCGCCACCACCGCGGCTCCGCCGCTGGCCCGGTTGGTCGCGGATCTGTCGCCGCTGCCCGTCATGCTGATGAACCACCGCTACGACATCCTGGCCTGGAACGACGAAATGGCGAGACTGCTGGTGGATTTCGGCACTTTGCCGCCTGCTCAGCGAAACTCGATGTGGTTGTGCCTCAAGCATCCCGAGATCCGCGAGTTCTACGCGGATCGCGAACGTGTCGTGCGGGAGGGCATCGCGCATCTGCGCGCCGCCTGGGCCGCGCATCCGGACGATCAGGCCCTGACCGAGCTCATCACCGAATTCACCGCCGACGAGGAATTCGCGCGGCTGTGGGCGAAACGTGACGTCAAGGTCAACGGCCGCGGGCGCAAGGTGATGCGGCATCCCGAGGCGGGTGTGGTCGAACTGGACTACGAGGTGCTCACGCCGCTCGAGGATCAGGACCAGCGCCTGGTGATCTACCGCGCCATGACCGAGGAAAGCCGCTCGGCGCTGGACCGGTTGTTCGCCCTCCCCCGGCAGTAGGCGATTCGCGTACCGCGCCGATTGCAGGTGTCGACGGTACGAAGAAACCCATGACCTGGTGTGTACACGGAAGGTGTTTGAGCCGATCGCGTGATGCCCGTAAAAGAGCTCTCCCGCGCATAGGTGACCGCTGATTTCGGTGGTACGGTCCATCGCGGTCGAAAAACCTTTCAAAAAGAGAGTACGGGTAGTGGATTTCGACGCACTGATCGCCGAATTGCGGACCCTGCGGGAAAATGTCGCCGGAGTGACCGACACGGTGATAGCCGCTGTCGACGGAATACCGATCGTCGCCGACGCGGCGAAGGACATCGACCCCGCGGAGGTTTCCGCGCTCGCCGCCGCGAATCTCGGGATCGCGCGCCAGGCGGCCGAAGTGACGGGCAAGGGCACCCTCCGGCAGACCGTCGTGTTCAGCAGTGACGGCTACATGGCCGTTTACGCCATCGACCGGATGGCACTCATGGTCATCATGGGGGACAGGCGGCTGAATGTCGGCCGCCTTCTTTTCGAATGCCGTCCCGTCATCGATCGGATCAGCTCGATACTGGCCGCTTAGCCGGCAAACCAGGAAAGTGAGTTCGATGAACATCGAAAACGCGCTCAAGGAATGCATGTCGATCGCCGGTGCGGTCGGTGTCGCGCTGGTCGATTACGACAGCGGGATGTCGCTCGGCACCAGCGGGGGAGGTGATTGGCTCAATCTCGAGGTCGCGGCGGCGGGGAACACCGATGTCGTCAGATCGAAGATGCGGGTCATGTCCGCGCTGGCGCTCAACGACAGTATCGAGGACATCCTCATCACGTTGCACCGCCAATACCATCTGATCCGGCTGCTGGATTCCGTGAACGCCAGGAGCTCCCTCTTCCTGTACCTGGTGCTGGACCGAGACCAGGCGAATCTCGCACTGGCCCGGCACTATCTCAAGCGCGTCGAGACGGAGCTGCAGGTCTGAAGACGAACGGGGGAAGCCGGCGATGACCGGAGGCGCGTCCAGTCACCACGCACTCGTCGCCGGCTCGGCGCTCATCGGCGGTCTCGGCTCGTTGTTCCCGGCGGGGTTGAAGCTCATCGGCGATCGGCTCGAATTCGTGTTCGTCCTGCCGGATGGCCGCCGCGTGGTGGACATCGAACCGTTCGTCGCGGTGAAAGAGCGAATCCGGCAGGTCGATACCGGGATGCCACCGCCGCGGTTCTTCCTCGACACCGACGGCAGGTGGACGCGGCTGCACGTGGAGTTCGCCGGATTCGCGGTCCGGGCGGTGATCGTGCTGCCGGGCGAGCTGACGGCGGGGGCGATCAACGCGCCGTTCCTCGGCCGCTGGCAGAACCAGGTGCCCGGTGCCGTGCGGCTCGCGGTGGACGAGTTCGCGCGAATCCTCGTGCGATGCCGTCATCGGGCCGGGGGACCGGAGCCACTGATCGACCTGGAACTGGGGTACGTGCCCGTCCGGGACTTCGAGGCCGCGTTCGCTCGCGCCCACGAGCCGGTCCGGCCGTTCATCGCACCGGTCCGGCCGGTGTTCAAGGTGCGCTGGCATGCGGTGACACCCGCGCAGCGCAAGGCCTTCACCGGTGACCTGATGGGCGTCAGGCACCGGGGCCGGTGGCTTCGCCGCAGGCCGGCCGCGACGATCATGGGAGTCGAGGTGGTACTCCCGCCGAGGCCCTGGCGCTAGGCCGATCGCGTGTCCGTGAAGGCCTCCTTGCCTACCCTGAAGGTAGTGAAGGAGGCCTTCACGTCCCGCGTCAGGCGGTGACGAGCGACAGACCGTAGTTCTGCAGGATCTCGTTCACCGGCTGGAACCAGGTCTCCCCGCCGGAACCGCAGTTGCCCCAGCCGCCGGAGGTGACTCCCTGCGCCTGGTCGCCGGTGATGAAGGAGCCGCCCGAGTCGCCGGGTTCGGCGCATACGTTGGTGCGGGTCATCTGGTGGACGGCGCCCTGCGAGTAGTTGACCGTCTCGTTGTGCCCCAGCACGGTGCCGCAGTGCCAGTGCGTCGTCGAGCCGGACCGGCACACCGAGGTGCCGACCGGCGCGACCCACGAACCCCGGACGAGCGCGTCGCTCACGGTGCCCCAGCCGAGGACGACCGGTGCGGTCCACCAGCCGTTTCCGATCCGGATGAACGCGTAATCGTTGCCGGGGAAGGAAGATCCGGCGAAGCTGCCCATCGCCGAGCCGTCCCAGCCGACGACCGAGCTGCCGGTGCCGCCGCAGTGGCCGGCGCTGACGAATCCACCGTGGACGCTGAACCCGATCGAACAGCGGGTGTTCCCGTTGATGTAGTACGGGTCGCCGCCGACGGTGCCGGCGGCGAACGGCTCGGCCTTGGGCGCGGTGACCACCGTGACAGGACCGGACTTCCTTGCCCTGGCCAGGAAGTCGTCGACGTCGGAACCGTGCGCGCCCGGCCGCAGCGCGATCACGACGCTGCCGCTGCGCGGATCGGCGCGCCAGCCGCTGACGGCGGCGGGGGCGGGCCGGGTCTTGGCCGACGAGTCGATTTCGGCCTTGGCCGCGTCGAGCCGGGCCGCGCTGACCGCGACCGCGGTGGGTTCGGCGCCCGCCGCCCGGACGGCGGACGCCGCCGCGGGATCGGTCACGCCGACGACGAGTGTGCCGCGCGCCGGATCGAACCAGGCGCCGCCGAACGCCGCGCCGGCGGCCCGCTGCGCGTCGGGCAGCACCCGCGAGGCGGTCATTTCCTGGGTGAGCCGGGCCGAGGCCTGCGCGGCGGTGAGCCCCAGGTCCCGCTGCATCGCGGCGAGCAATCTGGGGGACGCCTGCGCGACCGGGGCGAGGGCGGCGGAAGTGAGACTCGCGGTCAGGACGGCGGCGCCGCCGAGTGCCAGGGCGATTCTTCGACGCATGGTTACTCCTCCAAGGCCGGGGGAAAGAAACACACTGCCCGCCGAGTGTGGGGCCGTGGCCGGGGAAAGAGCGAGGAATGTCCGGTCTTCTGTCCACAATTCCCAAGAGCGAATGCCGTCTACTTAGGACAGTCGATCGAATGGGCCCTCCGCGCGCACCCGCGCCGGTTCCAGTACGTTGCGGGACATGACCGCGTCGCCGGAGGATGTGCCGGAGCAGGTGCTGCGCACCTCGATCGTCGAGCGGCTGTTCGCCCGTGAGGCCGACCCGCGCCCGCTGTTCACGCACCAGGACCACAGCGCCGGTGTGGACAGCACGGTCACCTGGACGGAGTTCGTCGCCCGGGTGCGAGTGGTCGCGGGCGCGCTGCGCCTGGTCACACGCCCGGGTGATCGCGTCGCCGTGCTCACCGGCCAGGACCTGAACTACCCCTTGGCCTTCTTCGGTGCCCTCGCCGCCGGTCTGGTGGCCGTCCCGTTGATGGCGCCGGGCAGCGCTTCCCAGCGAGGCAGGCTCACCGGCGTGCTGGCGGACTGCGGCGCAAGGGTTTGGCTGACTTCTTCGGCCGTCGTCGCGAAAGTGCGCGAAGCCGGCGAGCCGGATCACCTGATCGTGGTGGACGAACTTTCCGGACCGGGGATCGATCCGCTGCCTGTCGCGCCGGAAAGCCCCGCGTATCTGCAGTACACGTCCGGGTCGACCCGCGAACCCGCCGGTGCCGTGATCCCGCATCGGGCGGTGGCCGCCGCCTGCTGGCAGGCGAGCCGGGCCTACGCCGTCGACGAGGGTACGACCTGCGCCGGATGGATCCCGTTCTTCCATGACATGGGCCTGATCCAGCTGCTGTGCCTGCCGGTCCACGCGGGAGCGCGATCGGTGTTCATGTCGCCCGCCGAATTCGTGCATCGTCCCGTGCGCTGGCTGCGTCAGCTCGCCGATCACCCGGCCGTGTTCACCGCGGCGCCGAATTTCGCGTTCGACCTGGCCGTCGAAGCCGCCGAAGAAGCGGGGGAAGACCTCGATCTCTCCGACGTCCGGGTCGCGCTCAACGGTGCCGAGCCGGTCCGGCCGCGGACGGTCGCGCGCTTCCTGGAAACCTTCGGGCCGCGAGGATTCCGCGCCGAAGCGCACCGTCCGTCCTACGGTCTGGCCGAGGCCACTGTGTACGTCGCGAGCGCGGGCGCGGAAGGGCCGCGCAGCGCGGTGTTCGACAGGGAAACCCTGGCACAGGGCCAGGCGATCGAGGTGCCGGACGGCCAGGAACTCGTCTCGGTGGGGCGCCCGCTCGGCCAGCGGGTCCGCATCGTCGGCGACGGCGTGGCACAGCCGGACGACGTCGTCGGGGAGATCTGGATCCACGGGCCGAACGTCGCGTCGGGATACTGGGGCCGTGGTGACGCCGCCGCGTTCGGTGGCGAACTCGACGGCGTCGGTGGTTGGCTGCGTACGGGTGACCTCGGCGTTTTCCACCGCGGCGATCTCTACATCACCGGCAGGCTCAAGGACCTCATCGTCATCGACGGCCGCAACTTCCACCCGCAGGACATCGAAGCGGTGGCGGGTGAGGCGCATCCGGCGATCCGCCGCGACCGCGTCGCCGCATTCGGCGTCTCGGACGAAAGGGGCGAAGGAGCGATGTTGGTGGCCGAATGGGCAAAGAACGCCGACGCGCATGTCAAAGAAGTGACGAGAGCGGTACTGCGCGCCGTTTCACGGGAACATGATCTGACGTTGCGATCTGTCCGTCTGGTTCCCTCCGGTGACCTTCCGCGCACTTCCAGTGGCAAGGTGGCGCGAGGCGCGGCGAGGGCGCGTTATAGTCGGCCCCGTGGGTGATCACCGCGCGGAGGTCGTGAAGGTCGTCAGTGAGACTTTTCGGCTTGATCCCGCCGAAATCGAGTCCGACGCGCCGCTCGAAGAGCTGGGTATCGACTCCAAGGGACGGATAAGACTCCTGTCGGCGCTGGAGATCTACCACGACGTGAGGATCGATCTGGACCAGCTGGACCGGTTCACCGACATCGGGTCGGTGGCCGAAGTGCTCGAAGAGGCACTCGGCGGTAAAGCCGACGGATCCGACGAAAGGCGCTGAAAAGAATGAGCGGGGGCTTCACCGCGGCGACCGATGCGCTTTCATCGGCGTCGAAGAACATCGGAAAGCTGACGGAGCAGTTGCTCGAAGACAATCCGGATCTGTCGAGCACTCCGGTGAACGCGGCCGGTTTCGGCCAGGCGCACGGCGACCACGCGAAGAAGTACACCGACGGGGTGGCGGCGTTGTGGGCCTCGGTCCAGGGTTACAGCACCACGCTCGGCTCCTTCGGCACGAACCTCGGCACCGCGGGCACCGCGTACGGCACCAACGAGGACGAGCAGAAGAACAAGATCACCAAGACGGGGATGCGCTAGTGGCGACCGAAACCACCTGGACCGACGTCAAGGCCGTCCTCGACGACCCGGCCGTTCCCGCCGAGCAGAAGACCAAGCTCATCGGCTCGTGGATGCGGACGCATCCGGCGCCCCCGCCGTGGACGGCGGACCAGGAGCCGGAGGAGATCAAGCAGAAGCGCAAGGAAGCCGAGAAGTACGCGGCCTCCTACAACGCCCTTCCGTTCCTGCCCTACGACGACGACCTCGACAAGGTCTACAACAGCGCGAAGGGCGCGGGCGATCAGGCCAGCTTCAACCGGAAGGCGGAGACGAAGGCCGTCGACGAGGGCAACAAGAAACTCGACGCCACCAAGGAACCCACCGCCGAGGGCGCGGGGACCAAGACGTCGGACGAGATCTTCGACGCCGCCGCACCGGCGCTCAAGGTCTTCGAAACCTTCGGCTCCCTGCTGGGGAAGCTCCCGGAAGACTGCCGGGGCACCACCCGCGCGCTCGATTTCGAGAAGGACATCAAGAAGCCGTTCGACGAGCAGCGCGGCATCAACTTCCAGAACTTCGTCGACGACGCCGCCCACTTCAGGACCGGCTCGAAGACCGTCCAGAAGACCATCGACGACACCGGTTCCCAGCTGAACACCCTCTACGGGACGTGGACCGGCAAGGCCGCGGACGCCTCGTCGGACAACTACAACGAGAAGATCCTCCCCAAGGCCACGAAACTCTCGCAGACGCTGAACAACGCGAGCGAAGCGACGCTGCACACCAGCGCGACGGTTTTCAAGCTGTGCAAGGGAAAGGCCGACACGGTCATCGATCTCTACAAGGAGATCGTCGGCAAGGCGGACTTCCCGATGGCGCAGAAGGTCGTCGCCATCGCCGCCGGTGAGAAGAGCGGCAAGGAGGACCTCGGCGCGATCGCGGGCTGGATGGACGTCAACTTCGGCTCCAACCTGGTCCAGCAGTTGAACAACGACGGCTGCTGCGACGACGACGAGTTCAAGAAGCAGGGCCAGAACCTCGCCAAGCAGTGGATCCAGCGGCAGTTCATCCCCGAGATGTGGACCATCATCTACGAGGGCTTCGTCAAGTCCTGCAAGGACACCAAGGAGTTCGTCGACCAGGCCTACGACGAACTCGACAAGGTGATGGGCAAGGTCAAGAACGAGTTCGAAGGCGCGGGCGACCAGGGCGGCGCCGGCGGCGCGGGCGGACCCGGCGGCACGGGCGGCGGGCCTGGCGGCACTGGTGGCGGACCCGGTGGCCAAGGGCCGGACTTCACCGGTGGTCAGGGTGGTTCCGGCGGTGGCCCCGGTGGTTCGGGAACCGGTGGACCCGGCGGTGAGACCGGTGGCGGGCCAGGTGGTCCGGGCAAGGGTCCGGACTTCACCGGCGGCACCGGTGGTGGGCCGGGCGGCGGTGCGGAGGGTGGCACGGGCGGCGGTCCCGGATCGGGTGGTTCCGGTCCGGGCGGTGGCACCGGCCCGTCGGCGCAGAAGCCTCCGCCGGTCCCGGACGTGAACATCCCCGAGAGCGGAGGATCGCCCGGCGGCGGTCCCGGTGGTGGACCGGACGAGAAGAAGGACCAGACGTCGCCCTCGGGCTCGGTCCCGCCGCCGTCGAACGGCGACGAGCAGAAGGCCGCCGCCGAAGAAGCGAAGAAGCAGGCGGCGGCCGCCGCCGAGAACGCGAAGAAGCAGGCTTCCGAGGCGCTGGGCAAACTCGGCGACGGTCCGACCGGTGGTGATCTCGGTGGTTCCGGCGGTTCCGGTCCGGGCGGCGGTAGTCCTGGCGGTAGCGGCAACACGGACGCGGCGGCCGAGGCCAAGGCAGCGGCCGAGAAGGCCACTGAAGAAGCGAAGAAGCAGGCCTCCGACGCGCTGAACAAGCTGGGTGACGCCCCTGGCGGCATGGGCGACGGCGATGCCAAGGACGGCGACTCGAAGGATGCCGAGAAGTCCGCGGACGAGGCGAAGAAGAAGGCTTCGGACGCCTTGGACAAGCTCGGCGAAGAGCTGCCCGGTGAAGGCGGCGACAAGCTGACCGGTGACAAACCCGGTGAGGACGGCGACAAGGCAGAGGACGGCGAACGCGAAACCCTCAAGGTCAAGCAGGGCGACAAGACCTTCGAGATGACCGAGCCGGACAAAGACGGCGAGATGGAGATCAAGGTCGGGGACGGTTCCGGGCCCGCCAAGGACTTCAAACTCGACTGGACCGACGACGGCGACGAGTCCAAGCTGGGCTCCACTCCCGGTTCGGAAGACGGGAAGCCGGACAAGGACGGCGTCCATCGTCCGGGGCCGGACGGCAAGATCCACATCCAGGACGGCGATGTGAAGATCACCGCCGAGCGCCCCGACGGTCCGTCCGGGCCGACGGTCGTCACCGTCGACGACGGCACCGGCAAGCCGACCACGTACACCCTCGGCGAGGACAAACCGGCCACGGACAAGGCATCGCATCCGGCGACTCCCGTCACCGGGACGGTGCAACCAGACGCCAAGCCGGCGTTCACCCCGCATCACGGTGGTGGCGGGACCGTCCCCGACGGGGTCCGCGGTGGCGACATCGGCGGTTCCGGTGGCGGCGGCGGTGGTTTCGGCGGCGGAGGTGCGTCGGCACCGTCGATGCCCTTCGAATCCGCGAGCCCGGCGGCCGGCCAGCCGCTGACCGAAGGTGTGCACACCGGTGGCGGGACACAGCAGCCGCAGCACGTGGCCGCGAGCGCCCCGTCCGCTCCGATGAGCGGCACGACGGGCCAGTCGTTCGGCGGCGCGATGCCCCCGATGGGCATGGGTGCTGGCGGCGCGGGTGGCCAGGGCGGCGACCAGGAACGGACCAACCGCGCGTACCGGATCGAGGGCGAGGTGTTCGACCGGATCAACGAACCCACCGGCCGGATCACCGGTTCGTTGCTGGACGATGAGGATCAGTCGGTCACCCGCAAGCGGTGAGCCGGGGCAGGGGAGAACAGATGAGCGCCGAGGACACCGCCGCCATGAGGGCGACCCTGGACGGTCTCGTCCGTGAGCAGTCTGAGCGCCGGGCGCTGCGGGATCAGCGTGCCGACGAGATCAAGGCCAGCTCGCAGGAGTTCATGACCAAACAGGTCCAGACCGCCCAGCGGTACGTCGAGCATCGGCGGGAACTGGGGCAGCGCAAGACGAAGTCCGGTTGGAGCACCGACCGGTCGCACGCGCAGCCGGGGAACACGTCGGCGTTCGAAGACGACTCCGTGGACATGGCGGCTCCGTTCGGCTCGGAGCCGCCTCCCGTCCCCAGCGGACGGGACACGCCCCGGCGTGCTCCTCGCGCCCGCCCGGCACCGGCCGACGACGAGGACGACGCCTTCCTCAACAACCGTTGGCGTGACTGACTTCGCGCCGTCAGACGACGAGGCCGAGCACCAGCACGAGCGGGAGCGAGATCACCGACGCCAGTGACATGGCGACGGTGTGGGTCTTGAACGTGCCCCGGGTGCTCAGCCCGAGCAGGGACTGGAACATCCAGAAGAAGTTGCTGCTCACGTGGGGGAGGAACAGCGCGCCGGAGCAGGCGGCGAGGGCGACCAGCACCACCGGGACACCGAGTGAGCCCGCGATCGGCGCGAGGATGCCCGCCGCGGTGATCGCGGAGATCGAGATGGATCCCATCGCGATGTGCAGGACGGCGGCGATCAGCCAGACGAGTACCAAGGGCGGCAGGAAACCGGTGCCGAACGAACTCGCCAGCACGTCGCGCAGTCCTGATTTGCCGATCACTTCGGCGACCGAACCGGAAAGCCCGGACAGCACGAGGATGGGGCCGGCCAGCGCGAGCGCCTTGCCGACGGCCGCGTTGACTTCGGCCGAGGGAAGGACGCGCCGGGCGAGCAACTGCGCGAGGCCGGCGCCGATCGCCATCGCGATCACCGGCTCGCTCAACAGCGATACGGACCCGAGCGGGAAGCGGAAGGCGTCCGCGAGCGCGCCGAGGGCGATCAACGACAAGGTCAGCAGTACCGGCGAGACGGACAGCGACAGGGGAAGTCGCCGGGAAGCGGTGACGGTGACCGCTGTTTCGCCGCCGATATCGGCCTTGAGCTCGTCGGCGGCCGGATTCCACCGGAGCGCCCGGCGCAGCAGCACGGTGAAGACGAGGGTCGTGAGCACCGCGGTCGGGAGGCCGACCGCCAGCCCGAACAGGAACATCTCGCCGAGCGGCACCCGGAGAAGTCCCGCGACGGCCAGCGCGGCCACACCGGGGACGACGAACACGAGCCCGACCTCGATCCCTGCGGTCAGCGCGCCGCCCATGAGCGCGACACCGCGCGGACCCAGCCTGCCGCCGAGGCGCCGGGCCAGCGGCGCGGTGAGCACCAGGACCACGTCGGAGTAGATCGACGTGAACACGGTCGACAGGGAGACCGCGAACACCGTCGGCACCCGCTTCTCCCCGAAGACAGCCAAGAGCCGTTCGAGGACGCGATGCAGGGTGTTCGTGGCCGTGAGCAGCGAACCGATGACGACCCCGAAGGTGATGAGCATGCCGATCTCGGCCATCACGTCACCGAATCCGGTGGCGAGGGCTTCGGTCGTGCCGTCCACTCCGAGCCCCGTGGCGAGCCCCAGATAAGTGGCGCCGATCAGCAGGCCGAAGATCGGGGGCGTCTTGAGCCAGGTGATCATCACGACGATGCCCACGATGGCGATACCGGTGTGGGCAAGGAGCCAGGCATCGGACACGGCGCCCTCCTCGGAACTCGCGGCGGGACGGCGCCGGTGCCGACCCTCGTAGCGACCCAGTAAGCCCTTCGGGTGCCTCGCCGGTCCAAGACCGGGTAACTGGCAGGCTGATAGGCCTCGGCTATCGACCGTGAGGAGACCGGAGTGGATGCCCGTCAGCTGAAGTACTTCCTGGCCGTCGTCGACGCCGGAAGCGTGCACCGGGCCGCTGAGCAGCTTTTCGTCGCCCAGCCGTCGGTCTCCCAGTCCTTGCGCACGCTCGAACGGGACCTCGGGAGTCTCCTGTTCCACCGGACCGGCCGTCGCCTGGTGCTGACCGCGGCGGGGCACGCGCTCGTGGCGCCCGCGCGGGAGGTCATGCGCGGGCTGGAGCTCGCCAGGGCGACGGTCGAGGCCGTCGACGGTCTTCTCGGCGGGGAACTGGTCATCGCCTCGATGCCGTCGCAGTCGGTCAGCCCGCTCACCGACCTGATCGCCGCCTTCGCCGCCGCCAACCCGCTGGTGCGGATCTCCGTCCGCGCGGCGAGCACCCCCGCCGACGTCGGGAAGATGCTCACCACCGGCGACGCCGAACTCGGCGTGGTGGCAGCGTCGCCGACGGCCGAGGAGTTGCCCGGACTCGAGGCGTCGCACCTGGAGACCCAGCGCTTCGCCTTGCTGGCCCGCGACGAGGCGGCGCTTCCCGCCGCGGACCCGGTCCGGCCCGCCGACCTCGCCGGTGCCGCGCTCATCGTCGGCCAGCAGGGCACGGGGATGCGCCGCGTGGCGGACGCCGTGCTCCGTGAAGCACCCGGCAGCCGGTTCGCCGTCGAAGTGGAACATCGGGAAGCCGTGCTGCCGCTCGTCCTCGCCGGGGTCGGCATCGCGGTGGTCAGCGACTCCTGGCGCGCGCTGGCGAAAGCGGCGGGCGCCTGCGTCCGGGCGCTCGACTGTCCCGATTCGCTGGCGGTGTCGTTGATGCATCGGCCGGGGCGGCTGAGTCCCGCGGCGGCGGCCTTCCGCGATCTGGCGGCCGGCTGATAGGCGCAGCCTCTCAACCCGGCAGCAACTGGGTCTTGGACGCGCGGGCCCGCTTCACCGTCAACTGGACCCATGACCAGTTATCGCATCGCGCTCATCCCCGGCGACGGCATCGGTGCCGAAGTGCTGCCGCCCACCCAGGCGGTGCTCACCGCCGTCGGCGAACGGCACGGGATCGAATTCCGTTACGACTCCTTCGACTGGTCTTGCGAGCGCTACCTCGCCGAGGGCGCGATGATGCCGTCCGACGGGCTCGACCGGATCCGGCGGCACGACGCCATCCTGCTGGGCGCGGTCGGCTGGCCGGGGGTGCCGGACCACGTGTCGCTGTGGGGACTGCTGATCCCCATCCGGCGCGGTTTCCGGCAGTACGTCAACCTGCGGCCGGTCAAGGTGCTCGACGGGGTGCCGAGCCCGTTGCGCGGCGCGGGGGACGTCGACCTCGTCGTGGTCCGCGAGAACGTCGAGGGCGAGTACTCCGAGATCGGCGGCCGGCTCGGCCGGGGCACCGAAGACGAACTGGCCGTGCAGGAGGCGGTGTTCACCCGGAAGGGGGTCACGCGTGTCGTCGAGTACGCCTACGAACTGGCCAAGACCCGCCGGAACCACGTGACTTCGGCGACGAAGAGCAACGGGATCGTCCACACGATGCCGTTCTGGGACGAACTGGTGGACGAGGTGGCGGGGCGGCATCAGGACGTGCGTACCGGGAAGGAGCACATCGACGCGCTCGCCGCGAAACTCGTCCTGGCGCCGGAACGGTTCGATGTGATCGTCGGTTCCAACCTCTTCGGCGACATCCTGAGCGACCTCGCGGCCGCGGTGGCCGGGAGCATCGGGGTCGCCCCGGCGGCGAATCTCAACCCGGAGCGGGAGTTCCCGTCGATGTTCGAACCGGTGCACGGCTCCGCCCCCGACATCGCCGGACAGGGCAAGGCGAACCCGTTGGGTGCCTTGTGGTCCGCGGCCATGATGCTCGACCATCTGGGGCACCCCGAAGCGGGTGAAGAGCTGCTGACCGCCGCTTTCGGTGCGCTGGCCGACGGCATCCGCACCGCCGACCTCGGCGGGACGGCCGGCACCGCCGGGTACACGCGGGCGGTGCTGGACCGGGTGGGCTGAGCGCGCGTCCGGGTTTGCCCTTGCCGCCGCAGGGTATCCGGCTCGGGTGAGGCGAGGCTGGCCGGATGCAGGGCGGGATGGTTCATGGTCGACGTGAAGATGACGGTAGACACTTCTCCCGAGCGCGTGTTCGAGGTGCTCGCCGACGGGTGGACCTACGCCGCCTGGGTGGTGGGCGCCTCCCATATCCGTGACGTGGACGAGGGCTGGCCGGCGCGGGGAACGCGGATCCATCACCGCGTCGGGTCCTGGCCCGTGCTGCTCGACGACATCACCAAGGTGCTCGTCGCCGATCCGCCACGGCTGCTGGAACTCGAGGCGCGGGCCTGGCCGTTCGGCACCGCCCGGATCCGGCTGGAACTGCGCGAAGCCGAGCCGGGGACCACGGAGATCCTGATGTCCGAGCACGCGACCCGCGGGCCGGGCCGGGTGCTGCCGGAGGCGGCGCAGGCGCTCTTCCTGGTGCCTCGGAACCGCGAATCCTTGCGGCGGCTCGCGGATCTCGCGAAGGGGCGCGCGGCGGTCTGAGATCGTGTCGCGAAAGCCACTTTCGGGACATCACACGTCCCGAAAGTGGCTTTCGCGACGTGTGGCCAGGCTATGGGGGCGCATCGAGCCTGCGTCGGAGCGGGCGACCATTTCAGCTCCCGTTGCGAAAGCCACTTTCCCAGCTTCTAACGTTGCGAAAGTGGCTTTCGCAACACACCACCTTTGCCTTTCCCTCACTGACCGGCCGACTGGTCCTGGTGGCTCGGCCGCCCGAGCCGGATCCGGTCCCGCGGCGGGTCGAGGGGACGGCTGCCGCCGCGGCGTCCGGCGCGGATGGCGGCGAGGAGATCGGTGACGGTGGCCGCCGGACCGTGCCGCGGCCGCCAGCCGAGTTCCTCCCGCGCGCGCCGAGTGTCCACAAGGGACGCTCGATCGGCCAGGCGCAACCAGGACGGATGCAGCGGTTGCAGCCCCAGCCGCCAGCTCGGCCAAGCCAGTCCGGTCAGCAGTTTCAGCGGTACCGAAATCCTGATCCCGCCGGTCAGCCGTGCGAGGTCGCGGCTTTTCAGCACCGGCTCCCCGGCGAGGTTGAACGCCCCGGTCGCGTGGCGGTCGAGGATCGCGCGGATCGCGAGCGCCACGTCGTCGGCGTGCACCACCTGCATCCGCAGTCCCGGCCACAAGGGCACCGGGAGCCAGTCGCCGCCGAGCGGCAACGGCGGCGCGAGCGGGCTGAGCAGCCAGCCGGAGAACTCGGCCGCCGCGTCCGGCTGCACGACGCCGCACGGGCGGATCCGTGCCACCCCGATGTCCGGGTAACGACGGCAGAACTCGTCCAGCTGCGTCTCGAAGGCCGCTTTTCCCACGCTGTAGGCACTTTCGGCGAGCCCGCCGCAGGGCCAGTCCTCGTCGACCTCCTGCCAGCGGTCGGCCGGGGTGTAGGCGGCGACCGAAGACGCGCACACGATGTGGTCCACGCCGGCGTCGGCGGCCGCGCGCAGGACGTTCGCGCTGCCCGCCATGTTGGTGCGGCGCATGGCCGGATCGTCCGTGCGTGGGTGGATCGCCCAGGCGAGGTGCACCACCGCGTCCGCCCCGCGGAAAATCCCGGTCAGGTTCTCCCAGGCGTCGCTCGCGCCGACGTCCTGCTGAACCCAGTGGGCCGACGAATAGGGCGCCACGGTCGTATCGGGCCGGTGGCGTGCCACCCCGATCACGTCGTGGCCTTCACCGCTCAGAACCCGGAGCAAGGCGGTCCCGATGTTCCCGCTCGCGCCGGTGACGACGATCTTCATCCGCTGCGTCCTCATCGGTAGACGGCGCGGTGCGCGGCACGCACCGTCGCCCGGTAGACGGAACCGGCCCAGCCGTCCCTGGCGAGGGCGGCCCTGGCGGCGTTCGATCCGGGCGCACCGTGCACCGCCCCGCCGGGATGCGCCGACGCGGAGGCCAGGAAGAGCCGGTCGATCGGGGTGTCGGCCCGGCCGAGACCGGGGACGGGCCGGAAGAAGAGCTGCTGCTGGATCGCCGCGGTTCCGGCGTTGATCGAGCCTTCCACCAGGCTGTGGTTTCCTTCCTGCAATTGGGCGGGGCCGGCGACGGCGCGGCCCGCGATCAGGCTGCGGAAACCGGGCGCGTGCTTCTCGATGACCTCTTCCATCCGGTCGGCGTGGCGCCGCAACCGGGAATCCGGCCAGGATTCGCCCCTCGGCACGTGGGTGTAGGCCCAAGCCGATTCGGTACCGGCGGGGGAGCGGGTCGGGTCCGCGGTGGTCATCTGCCCGAGCAGCAGGAAGGGATCACGGGGTACCCGCCCGCACGCGAGATCGTTCGCGATTCCGGCGAGCCCGTCGAGGTCCGCTCCGATGTGGACGGTCCCCGCCTGTCCGACTTCGCTCGCGTTCCAAGGAATGGGTGCAGACAACGCCCAGTCCACCTTGATCGTGGCGTCGTCCCAGACGAACCGGTCCAGATCCGACACCAGCCGCGCGGGCAGATGCTCGGCGCCGACGAGGTCCCGGTACAGCACCGGAGCGGGGACATCGGCGAGCACGGCCCGGCGGGCGCGGACCCGTCGTCCGTCCGCGTCTCGGACACCCACCGCCCGGCCGTCCGAGAGTGTCACCTCGGTGACCGGCGTGCCGCAGACGATCTCGCCGCCCTTGGCGGTCAGACGGTTCACCAGCGCGTCGGTCAGCCGCCCCGCCCCGCCTTCCGGGACCGGGAAACCGACGTCCTGGCCGAGCATGGTCAGCAGCCAGCCGAACACGCCGCTCCCGGCCTGGTCCGGGCCGAGGTCGGTGTGCATGGCGTTGCCCGCGAGCAGCAGCCGCGCGCCCGCACCGTCGAATTTCTCCTTGCCGAGGCCGCGGGCGGTCAGCGTCAGCATCCTCGCCAGCCGGAGCGACTCCGCGGTGCCGAGCGTCTTGAGCAGCCGCGCCCCCGGCCGCACCGGCGGAAAGGGGCGCACGATCGCGTCCAGCAGCGGCTCGCGGAGCCGCTGCCAGCTCGCGTGCTCGGCCCGCAGGTTGTCCGCGTCACGCTCGTCGAACTCCGCGACGGAGCGCGCGGTGCGTTCGAGATCACGGGACTGCAGGACGTACCGGTCGTCGGGCAGCACATGCGCCAGCACCGCCGGGGCGTGCCGCCACCGCAGGCCGTGGTCTTCGAGGCCCAGCCCGGTGAGCACCCGTGACGCCGCTCCGAGCGGGTAGAAGGCACTGTAGACGTCGTTCCGGAAGCCCGGCGCGGTGAGTTCTTCGGTGCGGACCGCGCCGCCGGGCTTCGGCGTCGCCTCGATGACCAGCGTTTCCCAGCCCGCGTCGGCCAGCAGGTTGGCCGCGACCAGGCCGTTCGGCCCCGATCCGACCACGACGGCGTCGACTTCCATGGTCAGGGCATACCCCGGAAGAGCGGGTTCAATCCCTTCGGATGATCACGAGCGGCGCCAGGCGATCCCTCGATAGGTGGAGCTGTCCGCGGCGAAGCCGTAGCCGGCGATGACGGTGCCGCCGGCGTTGATGTGCTGGGCCACGATCGCCGTGAGCCCGCGAGGCGACGGAAGCGGGCGCGGCGTCGCGTCCGTGTCCGCGTCCCAGCAGACCGGGCGCACCGTGCCCTGTCCGGCGGATTCGCCGACCACCGTCCCGGCGTCGTCGATGTCGAAACACGTGCTGGCGTCGTCCGAGGGCAAGGGCCGGAGCACGGTGGGACGCCCGCCGGGATCCCAGCGCGCGCAGGTGCTCCGCCGGTCCGGGGTCACGCCCCAGCCGATCGCGACACCGCGTCCGCTGATCCGGACGAGCTGTCCCGCGGAGAATTCCGGTTCACCGGTCAGCAGGACTGTTCCGCCGTCGCGGTTCCACACCACGCCGTCGCCGAGAATGGCGCCGGAGTCGGTGATCCCGCACGCCATCGCGCGGCGCGGCGGCGGCAGTTTGCCGATCTTCCCGGCGGCCGTCCAGCGCACCGCCGTTCGAGTGCCCGTGCCGTTCTTGGCCGATCCGACGACCTCGTCCAGTTCGTTCAGGTCGTGCCCTTGCGTCTCGCCGTCGCCGGGAAGGGCGCCGAGTTCGACGGCCTCGCCGCCGGGTCCCCAGCGCAGCGCCCGCCAGCGGTAGCCCGGCCACATCACGTTGCCCAGCACCGATCCGCGGGCGTTCACCCGGCCGGCCGTGCCGGAGATCGCGCCGTCGGGGAGTTCGAGCGCGCGCACCCGGCCGTCGGGCAGCCAGCACACCGGCCGGAGATGCTCGCCGACATAGAGCGAGCCGGCGGCGAGCCCCGCGGCGTTGACGCTGACCGCGCGGCCGCCGGAACAGCCGTCGAGGACCGGAAGGGAGGTGGGCGCACCGTCACCGTCCCACCACACCGGACGCGAACCCGACTCGCCCACGATCGTCCCCGCGTCGTTCACGCAGTACGCGCCGGTGCCCTCGCCCTCGGAGAGCGGCCGCAGGTCGACCGCCGTGAAGCCGGGTCCCTCTGGCATCGGATCGGGCACGAGTGGGCAGCCTAGTGCGAGCGCGCACGCGATGGGGAAACTTGCACTGACCGGGTGACAGAGCGCTCCACAATGGACCTGCCTACGGCGTCAGCACTATCCTGCCGAACACCTCGCCATCGTCCATCTTCCGGTGCGCCAGAACGGCTTTCTCCAGCGGTAGGAGCTCCTGCACCACGGAACGCAGTTCACCGCGCGCCGCCGCGGCGAACTGGTCCGCACTCGCCGCCAGCCGATCCGGCTCGGGGATCGAGTCCGCGCTGAAGGCGGCGAACGACAGGGACTTCCGGAACGACGCCATGAGCTGCGCGCCGAAGTCCGACGGCGGCATTCCCGCGACCACGCCGACGACGACCAGACGGCCGTTCGGGTTCAGCCGGTCGAAGAAGGACGGCATGTCCACACCGGACACGATGTCGATGATCACGTCGTAACCCGCCGGGCCGTCCCCCGCGCCGGAGCGGTCGAGGACGTGGGTCGCGCCCAATTCGCGCAGGCGGTCGCCGCGTCCGGCCGACGACGTCGTCACCGCCACGGCGCTCGCGCCACCACTCGCGGCGAGCTGCACGGCCATGATCCCGATACTGCCAGCCGCCCCGCGCACCAGCACCGATTCACCCGCCGCGAAATGGGCGTGGGCGAGCGCGAAACGTGCCACCATGCCCGAGGTCCCGAGCGCCACCGCGTCGGCCGCGGCCAGGTTTTCGGGGAGGGGCAGAACCTTCCCGGCCGGGATGGCGACCTGTTCGACGTAGCCGCCGCCCTCGCCGGTGAACGCCCAGACGCGCCGCCCGATCCAGGCCGGATCGACGCCACCGCCGACCGAGGTCACGGTGCCCGCGACCTCGTTGCCGGGGATGTGCCCCTCCTGGAAACCGAAACCGGCGAGGGCGCCGCTCCGGATCACGGTGTCGACGCCGCCGACGCCGATCGCTTCCACGCCGATCAGCACTTCCCCCTCGGCGGGGACGGGGGAGGGGAGATCGATCACGGCGAGGCCCTCGGGGGCGCCGAACGTCCGGATCTCGACTGCACGCATTTTCGTCTCCTGGTCGTCGATCACTGATGCGGCGGACGTTAACGGACGCCCCCGTCCGTTTTGGCTAAAGTGAGAGTGGTGACCGATCGTTTGCCTCGGATCCCGCGCTCCGACGCCCTGGACAACCGCGAACGCATCCTCGAGGCGGCTCGCGCGCTGTTCGCCACCGAAGGGCTGAACGTGCCGTTGCGGGAGGTCGCGCGCCGCGCCGGAGTCGGCCCCGCCACGCTGTATCGCCATTTCCCGACCAAGGAGATCCTGGCGACGGAGGCCTTCGCCGATCAGATGCGCGCGTGTCACGCCGTCGTCGACGACGGGCTCGCCGACCCCGATCCGTGGCATGGCTTCTGTTCCGTGATCGAGAAGATCTGCGAGCTGCACTCGCGCGACCGTGGTTTCACGGCCGCCTTCGTCTCGGCCTTTCCGAAGGCGGTGGACTTCACCGCGGACCGCGACTACGCCCTCAAGGCGATCGCCGAGCTGGCGGGCCGGGCCAAGGACACCGGGAAACTGCGTCCCGACTTCGTCCTCGACGATCTGATCCTCATGCTCATGGCCAACAACGGGATCCAGGCCGCTTCGGCGGCCGCGCAGGTCGCGGCGTCCCGGCGGTTCGCCGCGCTCGCGATCCAGGCCTTCCGGGCCGTGCCCGAGCCGTCACCGCTGCCGCCGGTGGCGCGGCTGGCCCTCGTGATGCCGGGCTTGACCCGCTGAGTCATTTCCGGCGGGCTTCGAGGCCTTCCAGGATGAGGTCGAGGCCGTAGTCGAATTCGCTCGTGTGGTCGTAGCCCGGCCGCTGGGCGTGGCCGGTGATCACCTCGGCCAGATAAGGGAATTCGCCCGGCGGCAGGTGCTCCAGGATGTCGTCCGCCACCTCCGCGACCTCCTCGCTCGCCGGGAGATTCGCCTCCTGCAGCACGAAACCGCCGACGTAGCTGTCGATGAGCGAGACCGCGTGCACCGCCATCGGGAGCGTGAAGCCCGCCCGTCGAAGCACGCCCAAGACGGCATCGTGGTGACGCAACGTCGCCGGACCGGGATTCCGGCGGGAGTCCACGAGACCGAGTGCCCAGCTGTGCCGCGACAGCACCGTGCGTGCGGACGAAGCGCGTACGCGGATCGCCTCACGCCAGTCCCCGGATTCGGTGTCCGGCAGCTCGATCGCCGCGAACACCGCGTCGACGACGCCGTCGAGGATCGCGTCCTTGTTCGGCACGTGGTGATACAGCGACATGGCCTCGACGCCGAGGTGCTGCGCGACGCGGCGCATCGTCATCGCCTCCACGCCGCCACGATCGGCGACTTCGATCGCGGCTTCCAGCACACGTTCCCTGGTCAGTGATCGGCGAGGCGGCACGTTGACAACCTTACAGGTGTAAGTCAGCCTTACGGGTGTAAGGCCACCGAAAGGAGAGCACGATGCCGATGCCGAGATGGTGGGGACACGTCAACAAACGGGTCTTCAACCCCCGCGCGATCGCCGGCGGGAAGTACCCGGTGCTGATCCACACCGGCCGCACCTCGGGAAAGACCCGCCACACGCCGCTCGACGCGCATCCCGTCGACGGCGGCTACCTGTTCGTGCCGGTGTACGGCCCGGACGCGGACTGGGTGCGCAACATCATGGCCGCGGGCGAAGCGCGGCTCCGGATCGACGGGCGGGAAGTGGATCTCGTCGGCCCCAGGCTGGTCGGAGCGGACGAATTCCCCGACGGCGTGACCAGGCCGCCGAAGTTCCTCCGCCTCGCCGTGTTCCTCCGGATGGACCTCGAACCCTGAGGATCCCCTGTGCTCCATTAGTACCAGGGAGGGAGGCGACATCGTCCTCCAAGCCGATGCCCGGTGCGCCCGCGGCTTCGTAGTTTTGCCGGTATGAAACGAACTTCAGTGGTCATCGCCGTACTCTGCGCGGCAACGCTCGTTTCCCCGGCCGTCGCGTCCGCGGCGCCACCGCTGCACCGGATCCTGCAACGCGACGCCGACACGCTGGTGGCGAACGGTTCGCCCGGTGCGCTCGTGGAAGTGAGCACGGACAAGGGAAGCGTCAAGGTACGCAGCGGTCACGGCGATCTGCGGACCAGGACCCCGATGCCGTGGAACGGCCACTTCCGGATCGCCAGTTTCAGCAAGACCTTCCTGTGCGCGACGATGCTCCAGCTCGTCGGTGAGGGACGGCTTTCCCTGGACGACACCGTGGACCACTGGCTGCCCGGGATGGTGAGCGGGAACGGCAACGACGGCAAGGCCATCACCATCCGGCAGCTGCTGCAGCACACCAGCGGCCTGCACGACTACATGGCGGAACTCGACCTCTTCACCGAGAAGGGCTTCCTGCGTCACCGGTTCGACGAGCTCAGCGCGTCCGAGGCGGTGAAACTGGCGGTCGGCAAGCCGCCGGAGTTCGCGCCGGGGACGAGCTGGGGCTATTCCAACACCAACTACGTGCTCGCCGGCCTGGTGACCGAAAAGGTGACCGGCCGGGACTGGCGGCAGGCGATCATCGACCGGATCGTCCGCCCGCTGGACCTGCGCGAGACCACGCTGCCCCACACGTCGCCGTTCATCCCGGCGCCGCACGCGCGGGGCTACGACCGGTTCGTCGTCGAAGGCTCGAACCCGCCGCAGCTCGGACGGCGGGTGGACGTGACGCTGATGAACCCGTCGATCGGCGGGGGAGCGGACGGCTCGATCAACAGCACCACCGAGGACGGCAACAAGTTCCTGCGGGCGCTGCTGGGCGGCAAGGTGCTCAAACCCGCGCTGCTGGCCGAAATGAAGAAGACCGTGCCCGCGCCGGGGCTCGGCGAATACGGGCTCGGCCTCCAGAAGACGACCAGCTCCTGCGGCGTTTACTGGGGCCACGGTGGCGCGCTGCCCGGGTACCTGACGGGGAACGGCGTGACCGAGGACGGCAAGCGCAGCGTGATGGTCTCGCTGAACACGCTCACGCCGTACAACCCCGGTGCCCCGCTGCCGGAGGTGCATCCGATCGAGCCGGTGATCGACCACGCGCTCTGCGGCCGCGGCTGATCAGCCCACCCGGGCCAGGCGATTCGAGCGTGGCGGACTTTCCTCGGCGGCCGCTCGTCAGGGAACGACCAGCACCGGCCAGTGCCCGGTCCTGATGAGCTTGGTCGCGACCGACCCCGCGAACCGGTGGCCGGCCTGCTGTGAGGCGCCGACCACGACGGTGTCGACCTGGCTGCGGTCGGCGGTGTCGCGGAGCGCGGTGTACGGATCGCCGAACGTCTTCAGGAAACTGACCGGCACTTCCAGCTCTTCGGCCGCCGCGCGGATCTGTTCGCGGAGCTCTTCGTAGAGCCGCGCCGCGGTGTCGAGTTCCACCGTCGCCGCGACCGCGGGACCGAGCGACGGACGGCACACGAAGGCGACGATCAGCCTGCCGCCCTCGCGCCGGGCCATGCCGAAGGCGAAGGCGGCCGCCCGCATCGCCGTGTCGGAGCCGTCGACGCCGGCCAGGATGGCCCGCCCCGTGTGGTGCCGGGGCGGGCCGAAACGCTCCACAGTGGACTCGAAGGCCCCGTTCATCGCGCGACCGGGACTTCCGGCTCCGTCTCCACGTCGAGCGTGGTGCGCAGGGTGAGCGGCTTGAGCAGCAGGGCCGCGATCACCCCGACGACGCCCACCGCCGCGGAGATCAGGAAGATGTGCGCGGTCGCGTCGCCGTACACGGTGTGCACGATCGTCTGGATCTCCGGCGGCAGCGCCTTGAGGTTCAGCGCGCTGACGCTGCCGGTCGACGCCTGGCCCGCCGGCACGTGCAGCGCGGCGGACAGATCGGCGGTGACCCGGTTCGCGAGCACCGCGCCCAGCACCGAGACGCCGATGGTGCCGCCGAGCGACCGGAAGAAGGTCACCGACGCGCTCGCCGCGCCCAGATCCCGCAGTGGCACGGTGTTCTGCACGGCGAGGACGAGGTTCTGCATCGTCATGCCGACACCGACGCCGACCACCGCCATCGCGATGCCCACGAGCCACAACGGCGAAGCGTGGTCGACGGTGCCCAGCCCGAGGAAGCCGATCACCAGGGTGATCGTGCCGGCCACGATGTACGGCTTCATCCGTCCGGTGCGGCTGATCAGGCGTCCGGACACGGTCGAGGAGACGAGCACGCCGCCCATCAGCGGAATGGTCAGCAGACCGGCTTCGGTGGGGGAGTAGCCGCGGCCGACCTGGAAGTACTGGCCGAGGAACACCGCGCCGCCGAACATCGCCATCCCGACCGCGAGGCTCGCGACGATCGCCAGCGCCGGGGTGCGCTGCGTGATGATGTGCAGCGGGACGACGGGTTCGCGGACCTTCCGTTCCACCAACACGGCGAGGAGGAGGAGCACGACGCCGCCCGCCACCATGACGGCCGTCTGCCAGGACAGCCAGCCGAAGCCGTTGCCCACGAACGAGACCCAGATCAGCAGCACACTCACGCCCGCGGCGATGAGCCCGGCGCCGAGGTAATCGACCTGGACGTTCTCGCGGCGCACGGTCTCCAGCTTCAGGGTCCGCTGCAGCACGATGAACGCCGCCACCGCGATCGGCACGCCGACGAAGAAGCACCAGCGCCAGCCGAGCCACGGCACGTCCACGATCAGGCCGCCGAGCAGCGGTCCGCCGACCGTGGCGACCGCCATGACCGCGCCGAGGTAACCGTTGTAGCGGCCGCGTTCACGCGGCGGGATGATCGCCGCGATCACGACCTGGACCAAGGCCTGCAGGCCGCCGACGCCGATGCCCTGGAACGCGCGGGCGGCGATCAGCTGTCCGGTGTTCTGGCTGAACCCGCTGATCGTCGAGCCGATCACGAAGATCACGATCGCGATCTGCACCAGCGTCTTCTTGTTGAACAGGTCGGCGAGTTTGCCCCAGATCGGCGTGGTGGCCGTCGCCGCCAGCAGGGTGGCGGTGACCACCCACGTGTACTGCGTCTGCGTGCCGTTCAGCGAGCCGATGATCAAGGGCAGGGCGGTCGACACGACCGTCGAGCTGATCATCGCCACGAGCAGCGCGAGCAGCAGACCGGACAGCGATTCGAGCACCTGGCGGTGTCCCATCGCCTCTGACGGTGCCTCGGTCTTCATGGCGTCCTTTCGAGCGACTTTGTTGCTCATTGTGCAAACTTGCACAGTGGGAACTTTATTCCCGTCGCTACGCTGTCCTGGTGGACACCCTCGACACGCTCCGCACCCGCAAGAAGGCGGCGACGCGGCAATCACTGCACGAGGCCGCGCTCCGGCTGGCGATGGAGCACGGTCTCGACGGTGTGACCGTCGAGGACATCGCCGACGCGGTGGGCGTGTCCCGCCGGACGTTTTCGAACTACTTCGCGAACAAAGAGGACGCGATCCTGCACGCCGACCGCGAGCGCACCGGGCTGCTGGTGTCCCTGGTCGAAGGCAGGCCGCCCGGAGAGAAGCCCTGGCAGGCGCTGCGCGCGGCGTGCCGGGAGCTGTACCGGGCGCATCCCGTCCCCGACCGCGAGTGGGTGGCGCAGCTGCGGCTGCTGCGGCGGCATCCGTCGCTGCTCGCGCGGCAGGCGGGTGACCAGTTCACCCTCGAACGCGACCTGATCGCGGTACTGCTCGCCAGGGGGCACGGCCTCGACCAGGAGCTGGCCAGGCTCACCGCGGCGACCTTCCTCGCCACGCTCCGGACGGGGAACGTGTTGTGGCTGGAAGGCCCCGAGGAGCAGCCGCTGCCCGAACTGGTCGATCGGTTGCTGGGCCGCGTTCAGCTGCGGTGACCGAGGGCGTACGCGGTCGTCGCCACCGTGGTGGCCGCGCGGACGAAGGCGGCGACGGCCGGTGAGCGGGAGTCCCGCGGCCACAGCACGGCGAGGGTCGTGGGCTCCAGATCGTCGACGGGCAGGTACGTGATGCCCGCCCGGCGGTAGCGATCCGCCACCGAGACCGGCAAGAAACAGACGATGACCCCGAGTTCGACCAGTTTGAAGATCTGCGTCAGATCCGAGACGGGACCGTGGGGTGCCGCGGTGGCGGGCGGACCGGCCGAAGGACCCTGACCGGCGGGCGCGCCGTCAGGGAGGAGCCGGCCTTCGAGATCCGCCAGGCTCAGCCGCGACCTGGCCGCGAGCGGATCGTTCGCCGCCAGCGCCACGAGCCGGGGTTCGGTCAGCAGCGGCTCGAAGTCCAGGCGGCGCGCGTCGAACGGGGACGGCACGAGCGCCACATCCGCCCGCCCGTCACGCAGTTGCGACGGTTGTTCGCCCCGGCCGCCGAGGACCAGCTCGATCGGCAGGGCACCTTCTTCGGCTTCGTAGGCCTCGATGATCTTCGGCAGCAAGCCGGCGTCGTGGTCGGCCTTCAGCGCCAGCCGCAGCCGAGGGTCGGGGCGGCCCGCCTGCCGTGCCCGCCGTTCCGCCGCGGCGACCGCCTCGAGTGCGGTCTTCGCGTCCCGCAGGAAGACCTCGCCCGCGCTCGTCAGCGTGACCTGCCGGGTGGTGCGTTCGAGCAACCGGACCTCCAGCCGTCGTTCGAGGTCCCGGATCGCTCGGGAAAGCGGCGGCTGCGCCATCGAAAGCCGTTCGGCGGCCCGGCCGAAATGCAGCTCCTCCGCGACCGCGACGAAGTACCTGAGCTGCCGCGTCTCCAGGTCACTCATATCGCCAGGGTATCAATGGGGATCGAGGCGGTCCTTCAGCTCGACGGCCGTCGTGGCTTGACTGGGCGACGTAGGAAATCCTCTAGCACCTCGGAGTCTTCATGATCGTCGTCACCGCGCCGACCGGACAGATCGGCAGCCGGGTGCTCGCCACCCTTCTCGGAAGTGGTGAACCGATCCGCGTGATCGCCCGCGATCCCACCCGCCTGCCCGACCATGTGCGCGAGCGCGTCGAGGTCGTCAAGGGCTCGCACAGCGACGCCGCCGTCGTCGACGAAGCCTTCGCCGGCGCCGACACCGTTTTCTGGCTGGTCGCCGCGGACCGCCGTGCCGAAAGCCTCGAAGCCGCCTATCTGGACTTCACCCGGCCGGCTTGCGCGGCCATCGGGAAACACGGCGTGTCGCGAGTGGTCGGCGTCTCGGCGCTCGGCCGCGGCTTCGCGGAGAACACCGGATACCTGTCGGCTTCGCACGCCATGGACGACCTGATCGCGGGCATGGGCGTGGCCTACCGCGCGCTGACGATGCCCACGTTCATGGACAACATCCTGTGGCAGGCCGGATCGATCGGCGGAGACGGTGTCTTCTTCGGTCCGCTTCCCGGCGACCTCAAGGCACCGACCTGCGCCACCCGCGACATCGCCGACGTGGCGGCGAAATGGCTGCTCGACCGGTCGTGGCAGGGGGTGGCCGACGTTCCGGTGCTGGGCCCGGAAGACCTGTCCCAGAACGATCTCGCGGAGATCATGTCCGAAGTCCTCGGGCGGCCGGTCCGCTATCAGCGGGTCTCGATGGACGCCTTCCGCGCGACGCAGCTCGAACACGGCTGGTCCGAGGCGATGGCCCAGGGCATGGTCGACATGATGGCCGCGAAGGAGGCGGGTATCGACAACGCCGAACCGCGGACCCCGGAGGCCACCACGCCGACCACCTTCCGTCAGTGGTGCGAGGAGGTACTCAAGACCTCGTGAGTGGTAATGACGGTTCTATTGAGGGGCAAGTCAAACGTGTCGTGTTCGTGATCGAGGCCTCCGCCGGGGTGAAGGCTCCCTTGGCCGCGTCCGACGCGGCCAAGGGAGCCTTCGGCCCGGGGTCGTGAGTGGCGATGCTCGTTCTAACCCTTTTCGCCACTCACGACTCCCCGCGAAACCGGACATACAGGCACAACACAGGCGCATGCCACCCAGAAGTGACCACTCTGGACACCAAAAGGCCCAGGCGGCACAACGCGCCACATTTGACTTACCCCTCAATAACCGTCCTTGACACTCACGAGCAGTTTCGCGGCCACCGTCGCCCCGTCGGTCCGGATCGTGTCCGCCACGGCCTTCGCCCGCGCGCCGGTTCCGGGGGAGAGGGCCGTGGTGAGCGCGGCGGTCAGGGATTCGACGGTCGGCAGCGGATCCTGGTGTGCCACACCGATTCCCAGCTCCGCCACCCGTCCGGCCCAGAACGGCTGGTCCGCGATCCGGGGGACGACCACCTGGGGCGCGCCCGCCCGGGAGGCCGTCGTCGTGGTGCCCGCGCCACCGTGGTGCACGACGGCGGCCACCCGGCGGAAGAGCGCCTGCTGGTTGACCTCGCCGACGACGAAACAGTCGTCGGCGTCGTCGATCGACGACAGACCCGCCCAGCCACGGGCGAGCAGGATCCGACGGCCCAAGGCGCGAGCGGACTCGATGGCCACCCGGGCGATGTCCTTCGGCGCGTACGCGGCCATGCTGCCGAAGCCCACGTACACCGGCGGCTCACCGGAATCGAGGAATTCCTCGAGTTCGGCCGGGAGCGGTCGGTCGTCGCGCCGGATCCACGCTCCCGTCGGGACGAGGTCGAGATCCGTCATCCCCTCCGACGGGCACAGCACCGGGTCCGCCGCCAGCCACGGCGAGCCGGTGAAGACGTGATCGCGGACGTTGTCCACCGGCGGCAGCCCGATCGCCGCCCGCCGGCTGTTGAGCGCCCCGCCGTACAAGGCGTTGACACGTTCGGCGTCCTGCCGCCACAACACCCGGTTGTCGGTCTCGCCCTCCGGCGACGGCGTGCCCGGCCGCACCCCCGGGGCGAAATGCCGCGACGGCAGCCCGAAGGTGTGGAAACACGCGTACACGTAGGGAATCCCGAGTTTCTCGGCGACGTCCCGCGCGCCGGCGGGCAGCAGGCCGGTCGCGAGGATCGCGTCGCACCCTCCTTCCGCCGCGGTGGAAAGCGTTTCGAACCGGGCGGCCACCAGCGCCGGGGCGAGCTTCAGCGCGTCTTCCCCCGTCGGCGGTTTCGGTCCGGCGACCACCGAGTGCACCGTCGGGCCGAGCGGCACCAAGGGCACATCAGCCTGCTTCAACAGTTTCACGAATTCCTCGTCGGGGGGCGCGCACACCGCCGCCTCCGCGCCGAGTTCCCGCACGGCGATCGCGAGCCCCAGCAAGGGTTCGACATCCCCGCGCGACCCCCATGACGTAAGCAAAAAACGCACTTCGCGACTCCCTTTTCCCGCTGCTTCCGGCCTTCGGCGGGCAATTCTGGGGGATGACCGGGGCCTTGCCGCAAGCCCCCATGTCCGCTATAAGTTGAAGGGGGCGGGGAAATGCGTCCACTTCGGACGCTTCGTCAGATCGAGCCGGTGCGCAGCGCGAAGGCGACGGCATGCGTGCGGTTGTGCAGGCCGTATCGCGACATCACCCGGTGGAGGACGTTCTTCACCGTGCTCTCCGAATAGGCGAGTTTGGCCGCGATCTCCTCCGTGCCATGGCCGTCGGCCAGCAGGCGGAGCACCTCACGTTCCCGGTCGGACAGCCCGGACAACGCGAGGCCGTTGGGGACCAGCAGGTCCTCCTGGATCCGTTCGAGCTGGGAGAGCAGGCTGCCCTGCAGCCGCGGCGGCAGCGCGCCCGCGCCCTGGCTGACCGCGAGGATCGTCCGCACGAGATGTTCGCCGTCGAGGTCGCGTCGCGGCAGCAGGGCGGCCATGCCGCATTCGATGGCCGTCATCAGGACCTGGACCGGGAAATGGTCGGTGACGATCACGCATCTCGGTGGTGCCGGGAGGGACGACGCGGCGCGAACCTGGCGCAGGAAGGCGAAAACCCCGTCGCCGATCGAGTCGCCGACGGTCACGACGACCTCGGCGGCCCCGAGGTCGGTGTCGGGCAGCACGTCCAGCCGCTCGTCGGCGCCGAGGATGCTCGTCGTGCCCAGCCCGGCCAGCAGATCCGGGGCGTGTACGGCGACTCTGACGCGCTCGGTCCTCCTGTTGATCTTCTCCCCGTGAATCATGATCGAAGTCCCCCCGAAGCGCCCGGATAACGATGTTAGTAGCTCTTGCGGTACTTAGAAGCTATAACGTTACAACGTTGCATGTCCATCGTGGCAACGTCACAGGGCAAGACGCCCGAGAGGCGGGAAAGGTTCACTGCGACGGCGATCGGCCGGTCACCGGTTCGTGAGGTCGTCCAGTTCGTCCGAGATCAACAGATCGGGGTCGAATTTCATGCCGGTGAAATGGCCGGCGAGTTCGAGCGAGAGCACGCCGTGCAAGCGGGTCCAGAAGGCGAGCGCGCGGTGGAGGGTCGCGGACGGGGCCGGATCGTCGCCCGCCCAGTCGCGGTGACTGTCCAGATGTTCGTCGAACGGGGTTGCCGGGCCGTCCACGGGGATCGCGCGGCACGCTTCGAGCAGCACGGCCATGACCTCGCTCGAAATGGCGGTGGTGTCGTCGGGTGCGTGGTAGCCGGGGACGGGCGTGCCGTAGATGAGGAAGTAGCGTTGCGGGTCGCTCCGGGCCCAGTCCCGGATGGTGACGGCGAGCCCGGCCAGATCGGCACCGCCGTCGAACGCCGCCCGGACGGTGTCGGCGAGGCTCCGGTACGCGTCGCGGATGAGCGCGGTGACGAGGTCGTCGCGGCTGGCGAAATACCGGTACAGGGCGGGACCGCTCATCCCCACCTGTTTGGCGATCGCGTTGAGCGACAGCGCGGGCACCCCGGCGGTGGCGATCTGCTCCCACGCGTGCTGCTTGATCTCCGCGCGCACCTGGTCGCGATAGCGCTCCCGCGGGCTCTGCCCGTCCGCGTTGGTCATCGGCCCTCCCGCTCCGTCGGCCCGAAGGGTAGCAGCGCCAATTCGGCCGAAGCCTGTTCCCGCCACGCGGCGAACGACGGTCCGGGGGAGAGTTCCACGGCCAGCGTCAGGCATTCCCTCGCCTCGTCGAAGGCGCCTGCCTCCCGCCAGGCGCGTCCTTCCCGGATCGCGCTGACCACTTCCAGGCCACCGAAACCGCCTTCCCATGCGAGCCACCGGCTGGCGCGGTACTGGATCGCCGCCTCCCGCCATTCGGCGAGATCGCCGAGCACGTCGCCGATGGCGCGCACGGTCAGGGTCTTCAGCAGCCGATGGAAATCGGGATACGTGTCGCCCGCCAGCCGTTCGGCGTCGGAGAGCACGGCCCGGTGCACGGCGAGCGCCTCGGCATGCCGTCCGGCGTTGAGCAGCGCGCGCCCGTACATGTTCCGCGCGGTGGTCTGCCCGTCCCAGAACGGCAGTTCGTGCGCCAGCTCGTACCCGCGCTTCGCGAACTCGAACGCTTCGTCGCCCTGCCCGGTCAGCCGCAGCACCTGGCCGAGATAGATGGACGCCCAGGTCTGCTCGACCTGATCGCCGATCCGGACGGCGATGTCCAGCGCGCGGCGATGCCGCGCCACGGCCTCCTTCTCGTCACCGAGACAGATACTGGCGGCCCAGCCGACGAAGTTGAGCAGTTTCGCCTCGGCCGCGGCGTCACCGAGCTCGCTCGCCGCGGCCGCGCCGAGCGAGAAGATCTCCCACCACGGCTGCTGGGCACTCCGTCCGTCGGAGTACCAGTGCAGCGCGATCGCGAGGTCGCGGACCTCCTGATGCCGCCCCCGCCGCGCCCCCAGCCGGTGCGCGGCGACCCAGTTCCCGCTTTCGACGTCCAGCCAGCGGGCGGCCTCGTCCCGCGAGCCGAACCGGCCGGTCTCGGATGCCTTGGGATAGAACAACCTGGCCGCCTCGGCCGCCTTGCCGAGCAGATGGGCGAGCACGATGTCGCGCGCGGCGGGCTCCTCCTCCGCCTCGAACCGCTCCTCCGCGAACAAGCGGATCAGGTCGTGGAACTGATGGCGTTCCGGTTCCGCCGTCGTCTGAAGGAGACTGGCGTCGACGAGTTCGTCGAGATGATCGCGGACGTCGGAGGGGGCCGCACCGGAGACGACGATCGCCAGCTCCAGGCCGAAGTCGGCGCCGGGGACGGTCGCCAGCAGGCGGAACAGCCGTCGTGCCTCGGCCGAGACCGCGCGATACGACAGGTCGAAGGCCGAGCGCAGTTGCAGGTCGCCCGCCGCGAACGCCCGCAGCCGGGTGCTTTCGTCGCGCAGCCGGTCGGCGAGCTGGGCCAGGGACCACTGCGGCCGGGTGGCGAGCCGGTTGCCCGCGATCCGGACCGCGAGCGGCAGGTATCCGCACAGTGCGGCGAGCTCGCGGGCAGCGGCGGGCTCCGCGTGGATCCGGTCGGCGCCGATGATCCTGGCGAGCAGGCCGGTCGCGCCGTCGTCCGACAGCGGTTCGAGCCCCAGCCAACGGGCGCCTTCGAGTCCGGCGAGCGTGCGTCGGCAGGTGATCAGGGTGAGGGAGCCTGGCCCGGCGACCAGCAGCGGGCGGATCTGCGCCTCGTCCGCGGCGTTGTCGAGCAGCAGCAGGACCTTCCGTCCGTCGAGCAGCATCCGCAGCAACGCCGACCGTTCGGCTTCGGAGGCGGGCACCTGTCCCGGCGCGACGTCCAGCGCGCGCAGCAGCCGGTCGAGCGCGGCCCGGGCGCTCAACGGTTCCTCGTCCATCCCGCGCAGGTCTACCGCGTAGCCGCCGTCCGGGAACTCCGCGCGCCACAGATCCGCCGCGGTCGCCGCGAGCGCGGTCTTCCCGACCCCGGCCTGCCCGACGATCGCGACCACGCCACCGCCCTCGGCGACCTTCGCGGAAAGCTGTTCCAGCTCGCTTTCGCGGCCGGACAGATCCGCCGTGGGCGCGGGCAGCGCGCAGGTCGCCGCGACCTGGGCGGCCAGCGCCGGATTGCGGCGCCGCCCCTGTTTCGCGACGGTCAGGAAGAATTCACGGTCACCGCCGGTCAGGCCGAGCGCGTCGGCCAGCACCTCGGCGGAGCGTTGCTGAGCGGCCCGCGCGCGGCCGCGCTCCAGCTCGCGCAGGGCGCGGACACTGATCCCGGAGGCCTCGGCCAGCCGCCCCTGTGTCCATCCAGCGGCCCGCCGGTGTTCGAGCAGGAGCTTGCCGAACACCGACCGCGTCTCGTTCGCCTCCACCGCGGTCCATTCAACCGGCAGGCTTGCGCTGACGGAAAGCTGCCCCCTGCTTCCGCTTGTCCCGCCTTCTCCGGGGCCGGTTACCTGGAAGGCATGTCGACGATCATGACGCCGCCCGTCCGCCCGGTCGTCCGGACCGGGGAGCGGCGGGAGATCCGGGTCGCCGTGCACGCCGGTGATCCGCTCGTCCTGGCGGGGCTGCGCAGCGCGCTCGGCGGCGGCCCCGGCATCACCTTGCGCGACGACCCGGCGAAGGCCGACGTCCTCGTCGCGGTCGCGGGCGACGACCCGCGGCGTATCCCGGCCGGATCGGCGCGGCTGGTGCTGGTGGCCGAGCACCCCAACCAGGCCGAGCTGTGGGCCGCGGTGGAGCGCGGGCTCGCCGTCGTCGTCGCGCGTTCCGAGGCGACGCCGGGGCGGTTGCTGCGCGCGGTCGCCGACGCCCACGCCGGCCGGGGCGATTTGCCCGCCAAACCGCGCGAGCTCACGCTCAGCGGTCTGTCACCCCGTGAGACCGAGGTGCTCCGGTTGCTCGCGGAGGGGTTCGACACCGGCGAGATCGCCCGGCGGGTGGCCTACTCCGACCGGACGGTGAAGAACATCCTGCACGGCCTGCTCAGCCGGTTCAATCTGCGCAACCGCACCCACGTCGTGGCGTACGCGCTTCGCGAAGGTCTCATCTGAGCGCTCTCAGATGACCCCTTCCCGGATCGCGTAGGCCACCGCGTGCGACCGGTTCCGCAGCCTCAGCCGGTCGGTGACCGCGTAGATGACGTTCTTCACCGTTCGTTCCGAATAGGCGAGTTCGGCCGCGATCTCCTGGGTGTCGAACCCGTCGGCCATCAGGCGGAGGACTTCGATCTCCCGCGAGGAGAGCGCGGCGTCCGCCGGACCGTTCGGCGCGAGCATCTCCCGGTGGAGCCGCTCGGCCTGGTCGGCCAGCCTGCCGAGGAGATCCCGCGGTGGATCCACGGCGCTCGACGCGGCGGCACGGACGCTGTCGGCCACCCGGGAGTCGGTCATCGCCGACCTCGGCAGGATCGCGACCACCTTGCACATCACCGCCGCCGTGAGGCCGCCCTCCTCGATCCGGTCGGTCACCAGCACGATCGGCTTGCCGAACTCGGCGGCGACGGCACGCAACGCGGTGACCGCGTCGGCCGAAAGCCGGTCGAAAGCGGCGACGACGACATCGGTTTCGGCCCGTGCCCGGCTTTCGGTCACGACCAAGGACGCGCGTGTCCCGAGGAGATCGACCAGGCCGGCCTTCGTGATGGGGTCCAGGGCGCAGACACGCACCCGAACTGCTCGCATGTGTCCGTCTTCCGTCCACTGTGGATCTTCGGTTTGTCAAGGGCCGCAAGGACAAAAAGCGTTGCCCGCATACGCGAGCGGACCTCTTGTACGGTGGGAACCGGGTAGCGGCCCGCCTCTGGTGACCCCCACACTCGACGGCGGGCCGCTTCCTTTCCGCGCGGCTCGTGGCGATTCTCGCCCGCCGTGAACGACCCCGGCAACGCGTTCCGCCGTGTCCTGCTTCCCCCGCCAGCCGAGACTGGCCGAAGGGGCAAAATCGGCCTTGACCTGCGCTGACGCCACTTTGGCGCCATGTGGTGCCAAGTTGGCCTTGCGTTGGCGCCATCATGGTGCCATGATGGCATCATGGATTTGACGCCCTTTGTGGACAACGTTCGCCGGGAACTCGCCGTCGCCGCCGAGGCGGGGGGAGCCGAGGCGAGTGCGCTCGCCGAACGCCTGACCGCGCCGCTCGCGTCGGCCATTCGTCTCGCGCTGCTGGACGCGTTGTCCGCCGCGTCGGACGAGATCACCCGTGACCTCGCGCCGGGTTCGGTCGAGGTCCGGCTGCGTGCCGGGGAAGCCAGCTTCGCCGTCACGCTTCCCGCGGTCGACCAGGCCGCACCTGCCGCGCCCGCCCCGCCTGCCGCGCCGGAGCCGCCGGTGCCGGACGAGGAAGGGGCCACGGCCCGCATCAACTTCCGGCTCCCGGAAAACCTCAAGACACGCGTGGAGGAGGCCGCGGCCGCGCAAGGCCGTTCGGTCAACGCGTGGCTCGTGCGAGCCGCGTCCGCGGCGTTGCAGCCGTCGGAGTGGGCCACGCCGCCCGCTCCGACGAGCGGCCATCGCGGCGCTCAGCGCTACACCGGCTGGGTCAGCTAGACCTCCTAGACCAGCACAAACACCGAACACACCACCTCTGAGGGGACAACCATGCCTTCTTTCGCCACCCCGGAACCCATTCTCGCGGACCTCGATCCGGTCGTCGGCAACGTCCGGATCGTCGCCGGAGACCGCACCGACACGGTCGTCGAGGTCGCCCCGCTCGACAAGGACAACGACTCCGACGTCGACGCCGCGAAGCGCACCGTCGTCGAATTCTCCGGCGGCACCTTGACCGTCCGCGCGCCGAAGATGCGGCTGCTCGACTTCTCCAGGCGGACGAGGTCGATCGACGTGACCATCGAACTGCCCGCCGGCTCCCGGGTGCAGGGGAGCACCGGCCTCGGCGACCTGACCGCGACCGGGCGGATCGGCGCCTGCCGCTACAAATCCGGCACCGGGCACATCCGGCTGGACCGGGCCGGTGAGCTGAAACTGCACACAGCGTCGGGGAACATCGTCGTCGAGCACGCCGAAGGCAACGCCGACATCAGTACGAGCTCCGGCCGCGTGCACGTCGGCGTGATCGAGGGCACCGCGGTGGTCAAGAACTCCAACGGGGCCACCACCATCGGGGCCGCCACCGGCTCGATCCGCCTCCGCTCGGCCAACGGCGACATCACCGTCGACAAGGCCGAAAGCGGCGTCGAAGCCAAGACCGCCAACGGTTCCGTCCGCGTGCTCGACGCGGCCAGGGGCACGCTCACCCTCGAAACATCGCTGGGGGACGTCGAGATCGGCATCCGTGAGGGCAGCGCCGCCTGGCTCGACGTGAACACCGGCTTCGGCCGCGTCGTCAACGACATGACCGCCGCCACCGCGCCCGGCGAGACGACCGACAAGGTCGAAGTCCACGCCGGCACTTCCGTCGGCGACATCCTCGTCCACCGTTCCTGAAGGGAATCCTCATGCGAAACCCGGCCATTTCCGCGACCGGACTGCGCAAGTCCTACGGCGACAAGGTCGTCCTGGACGGTATCGACCTGCATGTCCCGGCGGGCACTGTTTTCTCGTTGCTCGGCCCCAACGGCGCGGGCAAGACCACCACGGTCAACATTCTGTCCACTTTGGTCACTCCGGACGCCGGTGCGGCGACCATCGCCGGAGCCGATCTGGCCACCGACCCGGACGGTGTCCGTGCCTCGATCGGGCTCACCGGACAGTTCTCCGCGGTGGACAATCTGCTCACCGGTGAGGAGAACCTGTTCCTGATGGCGGATCTGCACCATCTGCCGCGCCGCGAGGGCCGCAGGCGGGCCGCCGAACTCCTGGAACGCTTCGAGCTGACCGATGCCGCGAAGAAGACGCCGTCCACCTTCTCGGGTGGCATGCGCCGCAAACTCGACCTGGCGATGACCCTGATCGGCGACCCCAAGGTCATCTTCCTCGACGAACCGACCACCGGCCTCGACCCGCGCAGCCGCCGCACGATGTGGCAGATCATCCGCGACCTCGTCGACGGCGGTGTGACGATCTTCCTCACCACGCAGTACCTGGAGGAGGCGGATCAGCTCGCCGACCGGGTCGCCGTACTCGACGGCGGCCGGATCGTCGCACTCGGCACGCCCGACGAACTGAAGCGGCGCGTGCCCGGCGGGCACATGCAACTGAAGTTCCCCGACGCGGTCTCGTTGCGTGACGCGACGCGTGTGCTTCGAGTGTCCACTTCGGACGACGAAGCTCTGGCGCTCCGCGTGCCGACCGACGGCACCGTCGCCGCCCTGCGCGCCGTCCTGGACCGGCTCGACGACGAGGCCGTCGCCGTCGACAGCCTGACCGTGCACACGCCGGACCTCGACGACGTGTTCCTCAGCCTCACCGGTCACCGGACCGAAGCGACCAAGGAGATGGCCCGATGAGCACCCTTTCCCTTTCGGTGCGTGACTCGACGACCATGCTGCGCCGCAACATCCGGCATATGCAACGGTATCCGTCGCTCACCATCATGCTGATCGGCCAGCCGATCGTGTTCCTGCTGCTGTTCGTCTACGTTTTCGGCGGCACGCTCGGGAACGGTCTCGGCGGCGGAGGCGGCAGAGCCGAATACGTCGGCTACGTCACGCCCGCCATCCTGCTCGTCACCGTGTGCAGCGCCGCTCTCGGCACCGCGATCTCAGTGGCGACGGACATGACCGAGGGCATCATCGCGCGGTTCCGCACGATGGCGATCAGCAAGGCGTCGGTACTGACCGGGCACGTCGTCGGCGCGCTCATCCAGACGGCGTTCGCGCTCGCCGTGGTCTTCGGGGTCACGCTGCTCATCGGGTTCTCCCCGACGGCGGGTGTCGGCGAATGGTTCGCCGTCGTCGGCGTGCTGTTGCTGCTGACCATCGCGCTCACCTGGCTTTCGGTGGCGCTGGGCCTGGCGGCCAAGAGCGTGGAAACGGCGAGCAACACGCCCATGATCTTCATGTTGCTGCCGTTCCTCGGCAGCGGCTTCGTGCCCACGGATTCGATGCCCGCTTGGCTGCGCTGGTTCGCCGACTACCAGCCGTTCACTCCGGTCATCGAGACCATTCGCGGCCTGCTGCTCGGGACTCCGATCGGCAATAGCGGCTGGCTCGCGATCGGCTGGTGCGTTGTGCTCTCGGTGGTCGGGTATGTGTGGTCGAAGTCCTTGTTCGCCAAGGAACGCGATCGCTGATCTTGGGGTTGATACTGGGGGTCGCCCCGGGCCGGGTTTCTTCGGTCCGGGGCGCTTGGTTTACGCATTTAGTCGACTAAATGCGAGTCGCTTAGGGTGATTCGACGTTGGCGCCTGTTTCACCCTTCAGTGTTGTCGGTGCACGTTGGCTTGTTGCTTAAAATTACGAACACATGTTCGACGGGTTTGCGGTATTATTGAGGGGTGTCCGAGACCTTCCTTCCCGAACTGCCGCAGGAGCTGTGGCGCGCCGGCAAGCTGGAGCTTGCCCATGGCGTGCAGCAGTTCTTGCAGGTGATTCGCATGGCCACTGCCGGGTTGGGGCAGTTTCTGGCGGAGATCGAGAATCGTGGCGTCAAAGACTTGTACGGGCATGGCAGTACGGCGAGCTGGTTCGCGGAGATGGCGGGCTTGTCGCGCGGCGAAGCGGGCGCGGTGGTGAAGCGGGCTCTCGCCTTGAACCCCACCCGGGCCTTGGATGGCACCGAGGTTCCGCCTGTTGCTCCCTGCACTGCCGCGGTTGCCGCGGAGGGGTTGGTCGGGGATGAGCGGATCGATCAGATCCTGGAGATCTTGAAACGGCTCCCTGCCGACACGTCTGCTGAGGATCGGGCGGCCGCGGAGAAGATCCTCGCGAACCTCGCCCCGAACGCCGGACCCCGGCAACTCTCCAAGGCTGAGGCGAAACTGATGGGTTGGCTCAACCCCGACGGCAACGAGCCGAAGGATCCTGAGCCCAAGGAGCCGCGCCGGGAAATCACCCTGGAACGCCGGAAAGACGGCTTCTGGAAACTCACCGGCCTCCTCGACGACGAGACCGGCGCCCGCACCGCCGCCGCGCTGGAGGCACACGCCCAGCCACGCCCGGTCGACGAATTCGGGCAGGCGGATCTGCGGATGAAGTGCGAACGCATGGGAGACGCCTGGGCCGAACTTCTCGACCTGGCGATCGCGTGCCCGGACCAGCCCGGAACCAGCGGCTACCGGACCCTCGTCCATGTCACGATCGGACTTGAGGAACTGAAGTCCGGTCTTGGGACCGCGTGCTTGGACTTCGTGGGGACGATGACCGCCCGCGAGGCGCGGCTGGCCGCCTGCGACTGCCTGATGTTGCCGGTCGTGATGAGCGGCTCGGGTGAACCCTTGGATATGGGGCGACTGAGACGGTTCGTCACGCCCGGCCAGAGACGCGCACTGAACCTCCGCGACGGTGGCTGCGCCTTCCCAGGATGTCATCGGAAGCCGAAGAACTGCCACGCTCATCATATTGAGCACTGGGCAGACGGCGGACCCACCGACCTCCGAAACCTCGTGCTGCTGTGCGGTTTTCATCATCGGCTGATTCACCACGGTGACTGGGAAGTACGCATGGCCGCCGATGGGTTACCGGAGTTCATCCCACCCCAATACCGGGATCCGCTCCGACATCCCCGGCGTAACACGCTGCATCACGTCTGAACCCCGAGGAGCCCGCCAGCCACCCAGGCGACGGGCCCCTCGTCATGCCCGGATCGATCACGCACGACCGTGTGGATTTCGGGTCATCCAACGCACCAAAATCCACACAGTCGGTCGCGAACGTCAGGACCTGCCGCAAGAAAAAGCCCCCCAGCGGGCTAGCCACCTCCAACCGCAGCCGGACGCCCCCGCACAACCCGGCTCCCTAACCTGAACCCGAGGAGTTTTCCTTCGACACAAGGGAGTTCGCGTTGCCAAGGAGAACAGCCGTCCTGGTGGCACTGCTCGTCACCGCCGCGTTGACACCGGCGACCGCCGCCGCGGCCCCGTCGATCACCTGGCACGGGTGCGCGACCGGTCCCGGCGACAGCGTGGGCGTCGAGCTGGACAAGGCGGGCGCGCAGTGCGCCGACGTCGCCGTGCCGGTCGACTACCGCCATCCGCACGGGCGCCGGATCACCCTCGCGTTGGCGCGGATGAAGGCCACCGATCCCGCGCGTCGCCGCGGCGTGGTGCTGCTCAATCCCGGAGGGCCGGGCGGTCCGGCGAGGGAACTCGTTCTGGCGGGCACGCTGATGCCGGAGATAGCCGCGCGGTACGACCTCGTCGGCATGGATCCCCGGTTCGTCGGGCGCAGTTCGCCGCTGCGGCGCGACTGGAAGACCGACACGTTCACCCGCTCGGCCGGGCCCGACCTGAAGACGTTCGGCGAGAGCGTGGCCCTCGCGAAAGAGCTGGCGCGCGGTTGTGCGGGCAACGACCCCGCGTTGTTGCGGGCAGCGTCGACCCGCAACACCGCACGGGACATGGACCTGGTCCGCGAAGCACTCGGCGAGCGGAAGATCTCCTACATCGGCGCCTCCTACGGGACCTACCTCGGCGCGGTGTACCTCCAGATGTTCGGCTCGCGGGCCGACCGGTTCGTGCTCGACTCGGCGGTGGATCCCGAGGCGTACGGGCCCGGCCTGCTCCGCCCGACCGCGCCCTCGCTCGACGCCGCGCTGCGGAACTGGGCACGGACCGCCCAAGGCCTGGGAGAGACCGCCGACCAGGTCCTGGCGACCGTGCGGGACATCGCGCGCTCGGCCGAGCGGAGGCCGTTCGCGGTCGGGAAGTACACAGTGGACGGTCACACGGTGCCGTATGTGTTCTTCGCGCACCTCTATGACGACCGGCCCGCTGCGCAGGCCGAGTTCACCGCCACCGTGAGGACTCTCCGCGCCGCCGCGGCCGGTCTGCCCACCACGCCGTCGCCCGCGTTGAGCGCGCTTCTCGACGGCTTGACGACGGGGTCCGGTTCCGCGACCGACCGGGCCGGGACACCGGTCGTCTGTGCCGATCGCGCGGCCGACCGCGAGCCGGTGACCTACTACCGGGACATCCAGGAGCATCGCGCCGCCGAGCCCCTCTTCGGCCCGCTGGCCCGCAACATCACCCCGTGCGCGTTCTGGCCGGTGGCTCCCGCCGAACCCGCCACCCGGATCCGCAACACCGCGCCGGCGCTGCTCCTCGGCTCGACCGGCGACCCGGCGACACCCTACGCGGGACAGCTCGCCATGCGCAGGGCGCTCGCCGGATCGAGCCTGGTGACGGTGGAAGGCGCCTACCGCCACTCCGTCTTCTTGAAGGGTGACGCGTGTGTCGACACGGCGGTGCGGGACTACCTGCTGAGCGGACGGCTCCCCGCCGATCGGACCTGCCGCCCGTGACACCGGATCAGCAGGCGAAATCGTGCCGCGTCCCGCGCACCAGGAACTCCGTCGCGAGGTCGTTCGCACATTTGTTGTCCTTGAACAGGTACGCCAGATGACCGCCTTGGTCGACGGTGACCATCCTGGCGCGCTCGCCGAAGGCCGCCCGCAGCTTCCGTGCCCCCGCCAGCGGTGTCGCCGGGTCGCGGAGGTTCTGCACGATCAGCACGTTCGACGGGCCACGATCGGTGATCTTCACCGGCGGTTCGATCGGTTCGGACGGCCAGAAAGCGCATGGCGTGACGTTCGCCGCCGCCGCGCCGAACAGCGGGTGCCGGAACCGGTCGATCGCGACGTTGCGCCGATAAGTGCCGACGTCCTCGGGCCAGTCGGAGTCGTTGCAGATCACGTGCAGCTGGCTCGCGATGTAGTTGTCCGACGGATAGCCCGCGACGGCCGAAGCCGGCACGGGTTTCCCGGTGTCGAGCGCGCGCCACGTCTCGGCCAGATGCGGCAGGCTCTTGTCGTAGTAGAGATCGGCGAACGTGACGTGGCGGAACACCTGGCCGTTGTAGCCGTCCGGACTCGGCGTCCTGTCCAGCCGCGCGGCCAGCTCGAAGTACTTCGCCGTCACCTGGGCCGGGGTCCTGCCCAAGCCGTACTCGGGCTTCGAAGCGGCGAACTTGGCGAAGTCCGGGAAGCGGTCTTCGACGCCCTGGCCGAACAGCCGCGAGAAGGCCGCGTCCCAGCCGCCGGGGCCGGTCGCGCTGTCGATCAGGAACCGGTCACTGCGCTCGGGGAACAGCGAGGTGTACACCGAGCCGAGGTAGGTGCCGTACGAGATGCCGAAGTAGTTCACCTTCCGCTCGCCGAGCGCCTCGCGCACGCGGTCCATGTCGCGGGCGGTGTTGGCGGTGGTCATGTACGGAAGGAGCGGCGCGGTGGCGGAGGAACCGCATTTCGCGGCGACGGCGGCGACCCGCTGGGCCTCGGTCGTGACGTCGGCCGAGTCCCGGGCGTACCTCGGGATGTTGGTCGGATGCTCGGCGGGTGACAGTCCGCAGGTCACCGGAGTGCTGTTGTGGACACCTCGCGGGTCCATCCCGATGACGTCGTAACCGTCCAGCACCTCCTGCGGGATGTTCAGCTTCTTGAGGGTGGCGGGATAGGCGAGCCCTTCGCCGCCGGGGCCACCGGTGTTGGTCAGCAGCACACCGCGGCGCTTCTCCGGCCGCGCGCTCGCCAGGCGCGAGATCGCGATCTCGATGGTCTTCCCGTCCGGGTTCCGGTAGTCCAGCGGGACCTGGATGGTGCCGCATTCCAGACCGAGGCCGGCCGCCTCTTTAGGGCACGGTCCCCATTTCGGCGGTGGTGCCGCCGACGCGATCGCCGGAGTCGCCGTGGTCACCAGGGCGGCGACGAGGACGAGAACGAGTTTCGCTCCACTTCGGACGGTCATCGGCGCGGCTCCCAGCGGAAGAGCCGCGTGGCGAGCACGACGGCGACGACGACCCAAGCGAGGGTCGGGGCGAGCAGGAGCAGCGAATCGGTGAGAGCCACGCCGCCGTTCCAGGCGTTGACGGCGAGTTCGGTGGCCGAACCACCGGGCAGCAGCCGCTTGAGCAGCGTCAGCTCGCCGGTCCCGGAGATGCCGACCCAGCTGGCCACGGCGATCACGCCGAGGCTGACCGGCAGGGTGGTCACCTGCGCGTGTTCGGGGGAGTTGGTCAGACCCGCGGTGGCCAGGCCGAGGCCGATCATCATGGCGACGCTGGCCAGCACCGCCGCCACCAGCAGGCCGACGTTGGCGGGCGTGTCCGTGACCACGCCCAGCACGGTCATGATCACGGCCACCTGGACGAGGGAGATGACGGTGACCGGCAGCACCAGCCCGGCCAGGATGGACGCGTCGCCGGCCGCGGTGGAGCGCAGTCGCTTCAGGAACAGGTTCTGCCGTCGCGAGGCCAGCGTGGTCACCGCGCTGGTGTAGAGACCGAACGCGCAGACGGTGAACATCACGATCGCCGCGATGTAGCCGAGACTGCCGATCTCGGCGAAGACCTCGTGCTGGTAGACGAAGAACGCGGAGATCGCGAGGGGCATCACGAAGCTGGTGATCAGGACCGACCGGTTCCGGAAGATCTGGATCAATTCGCTGCGGGCTATCGAGAGCATGACAACTCAGTCCTTCAGTCGTTTTCGATGGCGCGGAAGACGTCGTCGAGCCGGGTCGGTCCGGCTTCGAGGTCAGGTAGCTCGATCGCGTGATCCTGGGCCCACCGGAGCAGGGTGTGCAGGTCCTTCTGCAGCCCGAAGGTCTCGATGACGAACTTCCCGTCGTGCTCGCGTTTGCCCTGCACCGGCAGCGCCGGGGCCGACGGCGGAAGCGAGAACCGGATCACCGACGGCAGCGTCCGCGTCAGTTCGGCGACCGTGCCCTCCCGGTGGAACGTGCCCCGGTGCATCAGGCCGATGCGGTCGGCGCGCTGCTGTGCCTCTTCCAGGTAGTGCGTGGTGAGCACGATCGTCGAGCCGTCCTCACGCAGATTGTCGACCGCGTCCCACAGCGCGTCCCGCGACTGGATGTCCAGGCCGGTGGTGGGCTCGTCCAGGAACACCAACCGCGGCGAGCCGTACACCGCGGTCGCGAAATCGAGCCGCCGCTTCTCGCCGCCGGAAAGCTGTGACACCTTCGTGTCCGCCTTGCGGGTCAGGTCCACGATGCCGAGCACGCGTTCGAGCCGGTCCGTGCGCCGGGTCAGGGCCCCGATCAGGCGAATCGATTCCTTCACCGTCAGATCCGGTGAGAAACCGCTCTCCTGCAACATGACCCCCATCTCAGGGCGGACGGCGGCGCGGTCCCGCGGGCTCTTCCCGAGCACCCGGACGGTGCCCGACGTCGGATTCCGGTGTCCTTCCAGGGTTTCCAAGGTCGAGGTCTTCCCGGCCCCGTTCGTGCCCAGCAGGGCGTAGAACTCGCCTTGCCGGACCTGGAAGGACAGATCCTTCACGGCGTGGAAGTCGCCGTATTTCACGTTCAGACGGTCAACGTCGATCGCTGTCATACCTCGATCCCACCCGCCGGGACGCGGCCCGGCCAGTGCGGCCACGTCACGAGGAAACCATGACGTGGTGTCACTGTCGTCCCGCCGACGGAGCGCCGATACTGGACTCATGTCTGATGTGGACACCGAGCCGGCGAAGGGGCAGCTGCGCAAGCTGAACCTCACGATGTTCGTCCCGCTGCTCGTCGTCGGCGGGGTGATCGTGGTCGCCTCGGACTCGCGGACCTGGTGGCACGCGGTGGTCCTGAGCGTGGGGGTGCTGGCGGCCTTGGTCGCCTTCGTGCGCTGGGCGGCGGGCGAGGTCCTGCGGGTCGCGATCCCGTGCCTGGTGATCACGGCGGCCGTGTGGCCGTTTTCGGTGCTGCTCGTCGGCGGCAGTTCGGCGTTCTTCGGCGTCTTCCTCGTCGGCTCGCTGGTCGTCCCGCAATTGCCACGGCATCGGATCGCGGCGGCAGTCGCGCTCGTCGTCTACATCGCCGCGGTGGGCGCGTCGAGACTGCTGGTCTCGCATGAGGATGTTTCCGGTGAGCTGGTCAGTTTCGTGTTCGTGCCCGCCGCGATCACCGCCGTCGTGCTAGGCCTGATGTTCCCCAACAAGCGGTTCTACGACGTCGTCAAGGAACTCGAGGAGTCGCGCGAGCGGGAAGCGGAGCTGGCGGTGATCAGGGAACGCGTCCGGTTCGCGAGCGATCTGCACGACATCCAGGGCCACACGCTGCACGTGGTGAAGCTCAAGACCGCGCTGGCCAGGAAGCTGGTGGACATCGACGCCGAGCGGGCCAAACAGGAGCTGGGGGAGATCCACGCGCTCGTGGCCGACACGATCACCCAGACGAAGGAACTCGCCTACGCCCAGCGCCGGCTCAACCTCTCCGCCGAACTGGAGAACGCGAGGAACCTCTTCGAGGCAGCGGGGATCCGCGTGCGCGTCGACCGGGAGGCGGACGTCGATCCGGCGGCGGGCAGGCTGCTCGGCCAGGTCCTGCGCGAGACCACGACCAACATCCTGCGCCACGCGCAGGCGACCCGCGTGCGGATCACCCTGTCGGAATGGAGCATCAGTATCGTCAACGACGGCGCCCAGCGAACGCCGCTGCCCGAACTCCGCGGGCTGGCCGCGCTCGAACAACGCGTCGTCGCCGACGGCGGGGAGCTGACGGTGGAACAGGAAGACGGCCGGTTCGTGACGGCGGCGTCCTTCCCGGCCCTGGAGGAACGATGACCACGGTGGTGCTCGCCGACGACGAAGCCCTGCTGCGCAAGGCGATGGCCGCGTTGCTCCCGCTCGAAGGCGAGATCACCGTCCTGGCCGAGGCGGAGAACGGCGAAGAAGCCGTCGAGGCCACCTTGCGGCACGAGCCCGACGTCCTCGTCATCGATCTCGAAATGCCCGGCGTGGACGGGCTCGGCGCGGTCGCGGAGATCCGGCGCACCAGGCCGGAACAGGTCATCCTCATGCTGACCCGGCACGCGAAACCGGGTGTGCTCCGCAAGGCCCTCAAACTCGGCGTGCAGGGCTTCGTCAGCAAGGCCGCCGACCCGTCGCACATCACGTTCGTCATCGACACGCTGCACCAGGGCAAACGCTGGATCGACCCGGACGTCTCCGCGCTCGCCGTCGTCGACGACTGTCCGCTCACCGAGCGGGAGCTGGAGGTGTTGCGGGTGACCGGCGAGGGCTATTCGGTCGCCGAGATCGCCGGACGGCTCCACCTCGCGCAGGGCACCGTGCGCAACTATCTCTCGAACGCCATGCAGAAGACCCAGACGCAGACCCGGCACGAGGCCGCCAGGTACGCCCGGGAACACGACTGGCTTTAACGCGCCCGCACGTGCGCGCGTTCGCCCTGCGGCCCGAACAGGACGAGGGTTTCGACGGCGTGCCCGTCGGCCGAGCCGAGCCAATGCGGCAGCGCGGTGTCGAATTCGGCGGCCTCGCCCGGCGGGAGGACCAGGTCACGGTCGCCGACCACCAGCCGCAACCGTCCATTGAGGACATACACCCATTCGTAGCCGCCGTGGGTCTTCGGCGTGGGCTCCGCCGGCGTGTCCCGGCCGGGGATGAGCATCTTGAACGCCTGCACCCCGCCCGCGCGCCGGGTGAGCGGCAGGAACGTCATACCGTGGCGGTGAATCGGCTGGAGATGGATCCGCGGATCACCCGTCCGGGGAGCGCCGACGAGATCGTCGAGCGGTACGCCGTGCACCCGGGCGAGCGGGAGCAGCAGTTCGAGCGTCGGCCGCCGCCCGCCGCTTTCCAAGCGTGACAAGGTGCTTTCCGAGATCCCGGTCGCCGCCGACAGCTCGGCGAGGGTCAGGCCGCGGTGTTTGCGCAGCGCGCGCAGCCGGGGGCCGACCGCGTCGAGCACCTCGTCCGTCTCGTCCATGCCCTCGATCTTGCCAGGTCGGCAAGTTTTCGTGCCAAACCGGCGGCAGGGCGGCGAAGGTGGCGATCATGATCGATGGCGCCACCGGGCGCTGGAACGGAGATCCCCATGTTCCACCGAGCCGCCGCGTTCGTCGCGGCCCTCGTCCTGCTGACGGCCTGTGGTTCACCCCCGGCCGCCGCCGCCCCGCCCCCTGGCTTCCGGCACGAGTTCGCCGACGTCGACGGGGTGAAGATGCATTACGTCACCGGCGGCGAGGGCGCCCCGCTCGTGCTGCTGCACGGCTGGCCGCAGACCTGGTACGGCTGGCGCCGGGTCATGCCCGCGCTGGCCGAACACTTCACGGTGTACGCCCTCGACCTGCCCGGTCTCGGCGACAGCGACGGCTCGCCACCCAGCTACGACAAGGCGACCCTCGCGCGTTACGTGCACGGCCTCGTCGCCGGACGGCTGGGCCTGCGCGACGCCCGGATCGCCGGTCACGACCTCGGCGCCGCCGTCGCCTTCCAGTACGCCGCGCAATTCCCCGGCGATCTCACCAAACTCGCCTATCTCGATCTGCCGCTGCCGGGGCCCGCGCTCGACGCGACGGCCTACCGGAACCTGAGCTGGCATATCGCGTTCCACTCGCAGAAGACGGTTCCCGAAGCCGTCGTGGGCGACGACGTGCGCGAGTACCTGTCCCTGTTCTATCCCCAGGTCGCCTACTCGGGGACGGCCTTCGGCGGCCCCGGCGCGCCGCCGCCGTTCGACGACGCGGAGATCGACGAGTACGCCCGCACCTACACCAAGCCGGAGGTCCTGCACGGTGGCTTCGAGCTCTACCGGACGCTCGGACAGGACGCGACCGCGAACGCCGGCGCGAAACCCATCAGCACCCCGACTCTGCTGATGACCGCCGAGGGACTGCTCGAACCGCAGAAGGCCACTTTGGCGCCCCGCGTCGCGAACCTGGCCCGGGCGGTCGAGGTGCCGAAGGCGGGACATTGGCTCGCCGAGGAGAATCCGGCGTTCGTGAGCGCCGAGCTGATCGGTTTCCTGAAGTAGTTGCCCAAGATCGAGAACCTTTGCGATGCTTCGCGCATGTCCACGCTGGAAGTGCTCAACCATCCGTTCCGCGAGCAGTTCGAGGCCTTCCTCGACGAGCACCGCCGTGTTCTCGACGAGTCCTTGGAAGGGTTGACCGAGGAGCAGGCCCGCCGCTCGCTCGTCCCGTCCCGCACGACCCTGCTCGGCCTGGTGAAGCACGCGACCTTCGTGGAAAAGGTGTGGTTCGTCGAAGGCATCACCTGCCGCCCGCGGACCGAGCTCGGCCTCCCCGAGACGCCCGACGAATCGTTCATCCTCACCGAGGAGGACACGATCGCCTCCGTGCGGCAGGCGTACCGCGAAGCCTGCGAGGTGTCCCGCGAGGCGGCGGCCGCCCTCGATCTGGACGACCTGCTCCACGGGAACCGGCGCGGCCCGCTCCCGCTGCGCTGGGTGTACCTGCACATGCTGCGGGAGCTCGCCCAGCACGGCGGCCACGCGGACATCCTGCGCGAGCAGATCCTGAGTTCCTAGCGAACGACGATGCCGGGGAGCGGTGGCTCCCCGGCATCGTCGTTTCGTTCGTCAGGAACGGGTCAGCGTGACGCCGTACTTGTTCGCCGCGTCCACGACGGGCTGGTAGTAGGAGTACGAACCGGTGGCGTTGGCACCCTGGTTCCAGCCGCAGTCGTGGCCGTCGGCGGGGCCGCCGGAGGTCATGCCCTGCGCGGTGTTGCCCGCGATGTAGGCGCCGCCGCTGTCACCGCCCTCGGTGCAGACGGTCGACTTCGCGAGCCCGGTGGTGGCGACGCTTTCGCCGCTGTAGCGCACGGTCTGGTTGTACGCGGTGATCTTGCCGCAGGTCCAGCCGGTGGTGTTGCCCGCCTTGCACAGCGTGGTGCCGACCGGCGCCTTCGAGCTGCCGGTGATCCGCACCGTGGTGCCCATACGGGTGTCCACGTAGCCGCGGCCGGTGTCCTCGGCGTCGATGTCCATCAGGCCCATGTCGGCCGACGGGAACTGGGTGGCCACGCCGCGGCCGATGTGGACGCCGCTGCGGTTCAGGATGTCCGGGTTGCCTTCGACGCAGTGTCCGGCGGTGAGCAGCACGTTGTTGCCGCTGCTGGTGGTGCCGGGGAAGCCGAGCGAGCAGTTGGTGCCGGGAACGAGGTCCATGATCTGGCCGGGGATGACGTCGGCCTGCGTGGTGTTCCCGTTGGCGACCCCGGTCTGGACCGCGACACCCGGGATGGCGGTGAGCCGGCGGACGAGGGCGCTGTCGGCACCCGGCTGCACGGTGACGACGACCTGGTCGGCCGCGAGTTCCGGACCCCAGGACTGGACCTGGGTGACGTCCTTGCCGATCACCGTGCCGACCTTGGCGGACAGGGCGTTCAGCGCGTTCTCGCCGCGGGCGCCGGTGCGCGGGGTCAGCCCGGCCGAACGAAGCTCCTTCGCGGAACCGGCGTCGGCGTTCACCACGAGGGCGCCCGCGTTGTCGAAGTACGCGCCGTCGGTGTGGAGGCCACGATTTCTGACGTTGTCCAGCGAGGCGATCAGATTCTTCTCGTGGTCCAGCTTCTGGGCGGCCTGAAGGGGGCTGACCTTGAGCTGGGCGGCGAGCGTCTCGAGCATCGTCTGGTCGTAGGCGGTGACCGGCGCGGCGGTCGCCGGGACGGCGAGCGCGCCGATTCCGGCACAGACGCTGAACAGGGTGAGCATGACGGGTCCGCGAATTCGCATGCGAATTTCCTTCGATAAGGAGGGAACGACGAACCGCCGGAATATGTTCGGAAAGCGCAGGGGACCGGGCGGTTCATCTCGACGTGACGCACAGTACGAGCGGCCGCACGGCATGTCGTAGCGCCGAAAGTAGGATCCGTGATCACGGACCTACTTTCGTATGCGGAAAACGCGAATTGCCTGCGTATTCAATTGCGTGGGAGTGTCATTGTCCCAAAAGTGTCAGCGAGGTAGGCGTCCAGCGCGGCGGCACCGGAGAGCAGGGCGCGTCCTCTCGTCGCGAGCCGGGCGTGCCAGTCGCGCAGCGTCGACTCGAGCGGAACGACGCCGCCCGCCGAGCGGACCTGGTCGAGCACCGGCGCGATCCGCTCCAGGAGATAGCCGCCCCGCCTGAGCTGATGGGTCAGCTTCGCGTCGCGTACGTCGGCCGCGTTGTAGACGCGGTAACCCGTCCTCGGATCGCGTTCGGGGCGGAGGAGGCCCGCGCGCTCCCACTCGCGCAAGGTGGCGGGCCGGACGCCGAGTTTCCGGGACAGCGGGCCGACGAACAGGTCGCCCCGCTCCTGCGGCACGGGTTCGAGATCGCGGAGCGCGGCCGTGACGGCCTGGAGGGTGCGGCGGTCGTCGAGCAGTTGCGCGTGGCTTTCGTCGATGAGCCGGAGCGCCTCCTCGACCTGGTTCTGATTGACCGCCCGCATGATCGACGCCGCCGTCGCGTGGCCGTGCCCCGGCACGAGGGCGAGGAACGCGCGCAGGGCTTGCGCGTGCACTGGCGTGTACGTGCGATAGCCCTGCGGGCCGCGTTCGGCGGTGGGGAGGATGCCGTCCGCCTCGTAATTGCGGACCGCCTGAGCGGACAGGCCGTGCTCGCGCGCGAGGTCGACCGGCCTGAGCCGCTCACGGGTTCGAAGGTTCCGGCCCACCGCCCCACGATATTCGGTCTACCGGTCGCGCGAGGACTCCGCCCGCCGCTCGTAACGGGCGCGAGCCAGCCGATAAGCCGTCTCGAGCAGCTCGCGGGTGGCCGTTTCGGTGTTCGACGCCGGGTTCACGACCGCCAGCCAGCCCGCGTTCCCGTACACGGGATGGGCGATCAGGGTGTCGGCGTCGGCGGGGTTCCGGCCGAGACCGCGGGCGAACTCCTTCTTGCCGGCGTGGATGTTCACGCGGAACGTGTCCGGGCGGTCCAGTTGCGAGGTCTCGTCGCCGGGGTAGTTCTTGGTCACGATCGTCGCGAAGGGCTGGACGTTGGTCGGGACGACGCCGTCGGGGGAGTAGTAGAAGAACGCGTCGCCCCAGCTGAGCTCCGGCCATTCGTCACCCGGCCCCGGGGTGAGGGTCAGGACGCCGTCGAGGCCCGAGACGAGGCCGATGATCTCTTCGATGGTCATGTGCTCAAGCGTGGCATTAAAGTGCTTGTGGAGGGTTCGAGCGCGTTTTAGGCGGAGCGAAGGTGCCAAGTCTCAAATCGATGCGCACGGCGGAGGTCGCCCGCCAGGCGGGGTACTCCGTCCAGCAGGTGCGCAACCTCGAACGTGACGGCGTGCTCCCGTCGGCGTCGAGGACGGCTTCGGGTTACCGGAGCTACGGCGAGATCCACCTCCGGTCCGCGCTGGCCTACCGCGCGCTCGCCGCCGCGGTGGGGCCGGTCGAGGCCAAGAAGATCGTCCGCGCCGTGCACCGGGATCCGCTCCCCGAGGTCCTCGCGCTCCTGGACGCGGCCCACGCCGGACTCGATGCCGAACGCGCGGATCTCCGGGACGCCAGGGAAGCGGTCCGGGTGATCTCCGGGGAACCGATCGCAGACGTGCGCGGCTCGGACTCGATGAGCGTCTCCGAACTCGCGTCGGCGCTCGGCGTGCGCCCGTCGACCCTGCGGCACTGGGACACGGAACGGCTCGTCGTGCCCAGCCGCGATCAGCGGGGGATGCGGCGGTACACGCCGTCCCAGGTGCGGGACGCGCGGATCGTGCATCAGCTGCGGCTGGCCGGCTACCGCGTCGCGCCCCTGCGCGCGCTGATGCCGGAACTGCGGCGATCCAGGCGGCTGGAGGATGTCGCTTCCGCGCTTTCCGTCAGGGACGCCGGGATCACGGCTCGCTCGCGGGCGCTTTTCGACGGCACGGCCGCGCTTTCCCTCCTCGTGAGTGGCAAGGACGGTTATTGAGCGGTAAGGCAAAGGTGGCGTGTTGAGGGGTGGGTGACCGGGATGAAGGCTCCCTTCACCGCATTGGACGCGGCGAAGGGAGCCTTCGCCCCACCACCGACCACGACACTTTTGCCCCACCCCTCACTAGAACCGTCCTCGCCACTCACGAGGGCCGGACTCAGGCGCGGGGAGTCCGCTCCCGCAGGGTCGTGAGCGCCTTGTCGGCGTGGACGTCGAATTTCAGCTCGCTCTTGATCACCGCGAGGATCCGGCGATCGGTGTCGATCACGAAGGTGTGCCGCTTGGCGTGCAGCGGGCTGAACCGGCGCCAGACACCGAAGAGTCTGGCCACTTCCCCATCCACATCGGACAGGAGTGGGTAGTCGAAGCCGTGCAGGGTGGAGAATTCCCGCTGCTTGGTGATCCCGTCCGGGCTGATCCCGACGCGGTGGGCGCCGACCTCGCGGAACTCCCCGGCCAGGTCGCGGAAGTGGCAGCTCTCGGCGGTGCAGCCCCCGGTCATCGCGGCGGGGTAGAAGAACAGCACGACCGGGCCGGTGGACAGGAACTCCGACAGCGTGCGGTCCTGGCCGGCGTCGTCGGGCAGGGTGAAGTCCGGGGCGAGGTCTCCTTGATCCATGCCCGGTATTCGGAGCCGAGGGCGCACCGGATCGGTCTCGGCGCGAGCTCGATCCGTGAAATGGATATCGTCGCGGCATGTCTTCTCGCAAAGTGGGAACCCGGCGCGCCTTCGACGCGGCCGCCGCCGACTTCGCCGCGCTCGGGCGGTATCTGTGGGAGCCGATCGGCGCGGCCACGGTGGCCGCCGCCGGGCTCGCCGAGGGAGACCGTGTCCTCGACGCCTGCTGCGGCACCGGGGCTTCGGCGATTCCGGCGGCGCACGCGGTCGGTGCCGAGGGGGTGGTGGACGCCATCGACCTCTCCGGTCCGATGATCGGCGAGTTGCGCCGTCTTTCGGCCGGCTTGCCGCAGTTGCGCGCGCACGAAGCCGACGCGACGGCGTGGGACACCGGCGGCTACGACGTCGTGCAGTCCGCGCTCGGCATCTTCTTCTTCCCCGACATGACGGACGGGACCGAGCGGCTGATCGCCAGGGCCCGCTCCGGCGGCCGGGTCGTGTTCACGATCTGGCGCGGCGGGTCCATGGTGGCCGCGGGCCGTCATCTCGGCCGCGCGGTCGCGGCGGTGACCGAGTCCGGGCCGCCGTCGGAGCGCGAACCGAGCCTGATCGATCGCATCGATCAGGCCGGCCCTTATGCCGATTGGCTTTCCGAGCGGAATCTGTCCGATGTGGACGTCACGGTCAACGAACTGCGGCTGACCATGACGCCGGAGATCGCCTGGCTGGTCGTCGTCGGCTCCGGGTTCCGGGGACTGCTCGACGGCCTGGAGCCCGACGTCGTCGAGCGCGTGCGCGAGCGCTATCTCGAGTCCTTGCGCGCCGACGGAGTGACCGAACTCGACGCCACCACCCTGATCGGCTCCGGCACCGTCCACTGACGGCCACGGCCCTTTCGGTGTACAGTCGTTCACTCAAACCGGGGTGAACGGCGGGACACGGGTGCGATCAGACAACGACTCCTCTGTTCGGGGCCGCGGGCAGGGGCCGTTCGGCTCCTGGCTGCTGGGCCCGCTCGACCAGGACCCGGCCGTGTTGCGCCGTCGCGTCCAAGGGCTGCTCACCGGGACGCTGATCGCGACCAACGTCATCGGCGCGCTGGTCGTGGTCGGGCTGGCGGCCCTGCTCATGCCCGCTCCCGGCATGTCCGGTGACCTCATCCGGGTGACCGCGATCGCGGTACCGGTCTACGTGGTCTCCGCCGTGGTGGTGGGTGCGCTGTGGGGCACCCGCGGTGCGCTGCGGACGTTGCGGTGGGCGGCCGAGGGCCGGACGCCCACCGAAGAAGAGCGCGTGTCGAGCCTTCGGGTCCCGCTGCGCCTGACGCTGGTCCAGGCGGTGTTGTGGGGAATCGCGACCGTGGTGTTCGGCGTGCTGGCCGCGCTGGTGCAGCCGCGGGTCGTGCTCACCGAACTGCTCGTCGTCGCGTTCGCGGGGGTGGTCGTCTGCGCGATCGCCTACCTGGCCGGGGAATTCATCCTGCGGCCGTACGCGGCGCTGGCGTTGTCCGGCACCTTGCCGTCGCGGCCGCTCAGCGGCGGCGTGAACCTGCGGATGCTGCTGTTCTGGTGCCTCGGCACCGGGGTGCCGGTGGCGGGACTGGTGGTCACGGCGGTGCTGGCGTGGGCGCGCGGCGACGTGTCGACGACGAAGCTCGCCATCTCGGTGATCGCCCTCGGGCTGGTGGTGCTGGTCTTCGGGCTGCTGGTGACGGTGTTCACCGCGCGCGCCGTGGTGAACCCGATCCGGTCGGTGCAGCACGCGCTGGGCCGGGTCCGTGCCGGTGACTTCACCGTGGGGATCCCGGTCTACGACGGTACCGAACTCGGCCTGCTGCAAGCGGGTTTCAACGGGATGGCCGCCGGCCTGGCCGAACGCGAACGTCTGCGGGACCTCTTCGGCAGGCATGTCGGCGAGGACGTCGCGAGCGAGGCGATGCGCACGTCGGCCGAACTCGGTGGCACGGTGCGGACGGTGTCGGTGCTGTTCGTCGACCTGATCGGCTCGACCGCGCTGGCCGCGAGCCGTCCGCCCGAGGAGGTCGTCGGCCTGCTCAACCGGTTCTTCGCGGTGGTGGTCGACGAGGTCGACCGCAACCACGGGCTGGTCAACAAGTTCGTCGGCGATGCCGCGCTCGCCATCTTCGGCGCGCCGGTACGGCTGGAGGACCACGCGACCCTCGCGCTTTCCGCCGGCCGGGCGATCGCGCGCAGGCTGGCCGCGGAGGTGCCGGAATGCCCGGCCGGGATCGGCGTGGCGACGGGTGAGGTGGTCGCCGGGAACGTCGGCGACCCGCGGCGGTTCGAGTACACGGTGATCGGCGATCCGGTGAACGAAGCGGCCCGGCTCACCGAGCTGGCGAAGAACGTCGAAGCCCGGCTGCTCGCTTCGTGGACGGCGATCGAGTCGGCCGCCGAAGCCGAGGCCGCGCAGTGGAAGGCGACGGAGGACGTCACCTTGCGGGGCCGGTCCCGGCCCACCACGCTCGCGACACCCGTGGCGGATTCACAGCCTTTGTGAAGGCGTCGTGAATCTTGCGCGGCGGCTCGTACTCCGCCGGTGGCGGACCGTGAACGATCACAGGTCCTCCTTCGCACCTGGTGAGGGCGTTGTTCCCGAAGCCGGGGCGGCGCACGGTGATCTCCCCATCCCCGTGTCGAAGGAGACATCTGTGAAGAGCCTTTCGAGGGCCGCGCTGGCGACCGGAGCCGCCGTCTTCGCGCTGAGCATGCTGCCCGCCACCGCGTTGGCGCAGTCCGGCGACGGGGACCGGCCCAGCGGCCTGATCAAGACGCAGACCCACACCCAGGTGCGGGAGATCGCGCCGGTGGCCGGGACCGCGATGACGGTCGCCGCGACGGCCGCGTCCAAGCAGCTGAACTACACCCAGCAGGTGCAGCAGTACGACCAATGGTGCTGGGCCGCGGACGGTTCCAGCATCGAGCGTTCGATGGGCGGCGCCGCGACCCAGGCCCAGTTCTGCGCCGCGGGCAAGGGAACCTCTGCCGGGTACTGCCCGAATCAGCCCGCCCAGATCTACGAGATCGTCCGCGGGTTCCGCGGCACCGGCTTCTCCGCGCAGGACGCGGGCGGCCCGATCGGTTTCAGCTCGGTCGTCAGCCAGATCGACGCCGGGATCCTGAACCTGACGGGTATCTACTGGACCTCCGGCGGTGGCCACGCCGAGGTGATCTACGGCTACGACTCGGCGAACCAGTCGATCATGGTCGGCGACCCGTGGCCCACCTACCAGCGCTACCAGACCTGGAACTACAACCAGTACCGCAGCAACGCCCAGTTCCGCTGGAACGACACCATCGTCAACATCCGGAAGGGCTGAGGCGCGGATATGACCACGATCTGCCGGAAGTTCGCCGGTTGTCTCGCGGTGGCCGTCGCGACGCTGCTGCCCGCCACGCTGCCCGCCTCGGCGAGCGAAGGAGTCGTCCAGCCCTCGGACGGCGACCTCGCGGCGGCCGTGCGTGTCGCCGGGCAGCCGGACGCGATCGGACTCGCGAGATCGAACTTCCGGCAGGTCGCCCACATCGAACCGCGGCGGATCACCATGGGGGAGAAGGGAATCCCCGTCTACACCCTCAACCCCGACTTCGTCAGGGGCGTCGAGGGCGCACCGGCGGGCGTGCTCAGATCCGTCGCCGTGACGGCCACCGCGGATTCCGGGCAGAAGGCCACGCTGCAGGCGATGCCCGAGGGGCCGGGGAAGTGGATCGCCGCGAGCGTGTTCTCCGGAAACGACGAAGAAACCTTGAGCGCGCGGTTGAAGCCCGGTGCGGTCCTGCTCAACGAGCCCCAGATCAACGGCTGGTACGAACTGGGGCCCGACGGTGTGGTGCTGCTGCAGGCGAGCCTGCCGCAGACGCCGGTGGGGAAGTTCGTCCCGCTTTCCGACTATCAGCGGGAAGTGCACGGCCGCTACGCCGACAAGCTGCCGGGATCGGACTACCAGCGCGGCGGCGGGATCGGCTTCACCCAGGCCACGCCTCCACCCGCCGACACCGGAATTCCGGCCGGGATCGTGGCCGGCCTGATCACCGCCGGGGTCGCCGGAGTGGGTGTCGTGCTGGTCGTGGTGTGGCGGCGGCGCCGGCTCACTCCCAGATGAGATCGATCCCCGCGATGCCGACGTCGAGTTCCTCGAAGTAGGCACTGACCGTGGCACCCGGACCGGGATGCAGCGGCTCGCTGACCACGGGGGCGAGTTCTTCGCGCTCCCGCACGGTTTTGACGCACCGCGCGGGGAGCGCGCCGCCGTCGAAACGCATGCGGAGCAGGTACGCCGACATGCGCGAGCGCACCGTCCGGTGGAAGCAGGTCGAACGGACCGACGCGGCCAGCCGCAAAGTGAACGCGAAGGTGTGCGTTTCCCCTTCGGCCAGGCCGCGATCGAAGAGGAGCTCGAACACCATCCCCGGCGACGTGGCGCTTCGGCGCACTCTGCCTCTTCGGCAGCCGTCGGTGGCGAAGACCGTCGTGGCCTCCATGTCCGTGCCGGGCTCGTCCTGATGGGTCACCACGAAACCGTCCGCGCCGGGCTCCCGCGCCCGCACCACCATGGTCGAGGTGATCTCCGAGATCCGCCCTTCGCCGGACATGGTCAGCACGTCGACGACGGTCACGACGTCGAGCTTCGCGTTGCCCTCGGTGCCGGGCGACGCGCTCAGCTCGTCCAGCAGTGAACAGGTCTCGGCCCAGCTTTGCCGCAGTTCGGCCACCGAGGGCCTGCGGTCGTCGCCGGGTGACCGCCGCTGAGGGCCGATCAGGACGATGAGGCTGTCCGGCGGCAGGCCCAGCACCGCTTCGAGCGCGCGGACGACGTCGAGCGAGCGAGGTGTCGAGGGATGCCGGAGCCCGCGCTGCCAGTAGCTCAAGGTCGATTCGGCCACGGAAACGCCCCGGGCCGCCAGATGCGCGCGGATACGCGACAGCGAAAGGCCGCGATGCTCCACCGCCTCGGAAAGCGCGCGATGGAACGAGCCGGATCTGACCTCGCGTTCCTGGTACATGGGCACCCCCACCGACGCCGGAATTGGCGCAAAGCATGCGCAGTCCGGCGCCGGTCGGCAACCGCCTAAGGTCGAAAACCGGACTTTCAGGCGAATTCGAGCCGCAGGCTTTCGAGGCCCCGCAGCGTCACCTGCTTCACCCAGACCGGATCGGCGGTCCGATGGAAGGCGCGGCCGGCACCGAGCAGTGCCTCGAACACGGTCCGGCCCTCCAAGCGCGCGAGCGGGGCGCCGAGACAGAAGTGGATGCCCTGTCCCAGCGCGAGATGCCTCGGCGAGGGGCGATCCACGTCGAAGCGGTCCGGGTTCTCGTGCGTGCGCGGGTCGCGGTTGGCCGCTCCCAGCAGGACGACCGCCTGGGCGCCTTTGCCGACGGACTCGTCACCGATCGTCGTGTCCCGCAGGGCGAGCCGGGTCGTGAGCTGGACGGGGGAGTCGTACCGGAGCATCTCCTCGACCGCGTTCGGGATCTTCGAGCGGTCCTCGGTCAGTTTCCGGTGCTGCTCCGGATGGTTCAGCAGCGCGAGGATCCCGTTGCCGATCAGGTTGGTCGTCGTCTCGTGCCCGGCGACCAGCAGGAGCATCGCGGTGATCACCAGCTCGCCTTCGCTGAGCCTGTCGCCCTCGTCGGAGACCGACACCAGATCGGAGAACAGGTCGCCGGTCGGCCGCTTCCGTCGTTCCTTCGCCAGCTCACGGAAGTAGGCGACGAACTCACGCCGGGCCGCGACCGCCGCCGCGACGGTCTCTTTCGCGATCAGGAAGGACGGGTCGAGTGCGCGCCCCATGTCGTGCGACCACCCCTCGAACCGCTCGCGGTCGGCGAGGGGCACCCCGAGCATCTCGCTGATGACGACGACCGGCAGCGGCTTCGCGATCGCGGTCATCAGGTCGGCGTGGAGGTCCATGGACACTTCGAGCGAACTCGCGTGATTGGAGCCGGAACTCGCGTGATTGGAAGCGGAACTCGCGTGATTGGAGGTGATCCGGCCCGAATCACGTGTGATCCGGCTCCAGACACGCGAGTTACGTCTACCGGGCCGAAGCCGGACGGGCTCAGCCGTCGAGGATCTCCGTGGGTTTCGCGAAGCGGTACCCGAGCGCCCGCAACGAGTTCACCAGATCCCGCAGGCCACCCTCGCCGAGGAACGGGTGGTAGAAGAAGCTCGCGACGTTGTCGCGGACGACGAGCGCGCTCTGCGCGTCGGCGAGCATGTCGACTGCGGTGCGGGAGTCGTGCTGGTTGAACGCGACGGGCGCCACGTTGCCGATGTTCTCGGGGACGACGTTCGCGCCGTAGACGTCGCGCACCGGGTACGGGAAGAACTGGCCGTACACCTGTTCCGCGGTGGCGGTGGCCGTCGAACCGCATCGCCCGCCGGGGCAGAAGCCCGCGTAGTAACTGCCGCGGTCGTAGCGTGCCTGGAAGATCTCGGTGACCCGCTGATAGTCCACGGCCGAACCGCCGTAGTGCGGGAACTCGAACATCGTCGGCTCCGGGAGGCCCACGCGCCGGAACTCGCCGAGCCCGGTCGCGATGCGGTCGTCGAACCATTGGGCGGAATCCTCGGGCATCGGGCCGTCCAGCCGTACCGCCCCGGCACCGTCCACACTGGACTTGTAGAACTCGAAATCGCTCGCGCTGACCGCGTCGTACGGGTTCGGGCCGCTGTCGCTTTGATGACTGTAGCCGTGCATGACAAGCGTCGCGCCCGCCTGGACGGCCTCCTTGAGCACGGCGACGAGCTCCGGCGAGTCCACCAGCCGCGCGGACGCCGGGACACCGTCGTTGGCCCGGCCTTGGGGATCCGAATAGTACGGATACACCGCGAGGGAGAACGGGATCTTCTCCTGGACGAGGAAATCCGTGACCCGGCGCAGCTCTTCCGGTTTCGTCCGCGGCCCGACGTCTTCGAGCCGGATCAGTGCGCGGTGCCGGTCCGGCGCCTGGGGCGACAGGACACCGAGCAGGATGTCGGCCGCGGCGAGGTAACGGTCCTGCGCTCCGGCGTAGGCGTACGGCACCTCGGCCACGTACGTCAACTGTCCTGATCGGACGGCCCAGGGCGACGGCTTGCCGCCGGGAACGCTCGCCTCGGCCAGGATCTGGACCCGTGCCCGATCACGGACGTCGATCGCGACGACCCCCGTGCCCGAACGGGGATCGCGGCGCAGCGGAGTGCCTTTGTAGGTGACGGTGGTGGGGTTGTCGCCGCGGTAGCCCTCCGCGCGCCAGCCCGCGTCGGCGCGCAGCTGCCAGATGTTGGCACCGATCCAGACCACGGGGACACGCGCGGCCGCGACGTCGTTCAGGAACGCCTTCGGCAGTGCCGCGTCGGAGACCGAACCGACGTACACGACCGCCTGGAACGTGTCCGCCTGCCGTGGCCGGTAGTCGGCGGCGGGCCGCAGTTCCCAAGCGGTGCCACGGGAAACCAGGTTCGCGGTGAACATCGCGTACGCCTCGGCCGTCCGGACCTCTTCGGGCGGGGACACGCTCCCGTCCTTCTTGCGCCCGTCGTCGTAGAGCACGAGGGTCTTCCTGTCCGGATCCCCGCCGGGACCGGGCAGCCCCGCCTTGCCCGCTCCGGGAAGGCGATCGGCGAGGGACACCGGAGGCGCGGCAGGCGACGCCGTGATCGGATCCGCCTTCGTGACCTGCACCAGGACGACCACGGCGACGGTGACCGCGACGACCGCGACGACCGCGACGACGGCCAGCCGGAGCCAAGCGGGCAGGCGAAAGCGCTGCCCGCCGTTGTCCTTCGTCATCGGGTCAGACCTCGGCCGGTTCGTTCTCGGCGGCGGGCCGGAACGGGGCGGGCGGATCGGCGGCCAGGCCGAGGAGATGCGCGAGGGCCCGTTCCGTCCGTTCGGCGGCGGCGCCGTCGCCGAACGGGTTGCCGCTGCTCATCATCCGCGTGCGCGCCGCGGGGTCGTTCAGCAGCTGCTTCGCGGTCGACACGATCTTGTCGTAATCCGTCCCGACGAGCAGGGCGCAGCCCGCGTTCACGGCCTCCATGCGCTCGGTGACGTCGCGCAGCACCAGGACCGGGACGCCGAAGGTCGGGGCCTCTTCCTGGATGCCGCCGGAATCCGAGAGCACGAGCGTGCTGGCGGCCAAGGTCGCCGCCAGTTCGGGATACGGCAGCGAACCGGTGATCAGCGCGCCCGGCGTGTCCGCCAGCTCCGCACGGACGAGATCGCGCACCTCCGGGTTCGGATGCGCGGGAAGCACCACCCGCAGTTCCGGATCCGTGGCCGTCAAGTGGGCCACCGCGCGCAGGACCCGGCGCATCGGCTCGCCCCAGGATTCGCGGCGGTGGAGGGTGACCAGCATCAGTTTGACCGCGCCGCGGGTCGCGTTTTCCAGGAGTGTCGCCAATTCCGGATCGCGCACGGTGGTGGAACCGTCCGTCACCGTGAGGATCGCGTCGACGACGGTGTTCCCGGCGACGAGCACGTTCTCCTCGGGCACCCCTTCGGCCAGCAGGTTCGCGGCCGCGTCGGGAGTCGGGGCGAGGTGGAGCGCGGCCGCCTGGGTCACCAGTTTCCGGTTGAGCTCCTCGGGGAACGGGGCGCCGAGGTCGAACGAGCGGAGGCCGGCTTCCAGATGCACCACGGGGACGCGGCGCCAGAACGCGATGAGCGCCCCGGCCAAGGTGGTCGTCGTGTCGCCCTGGACGATCACGGCGGCGGGCGGCCGCCGATCGGCCACTTCTTCCAGACCGGTGAGAAGCCCGGAAAGGAGTTCCGGCTGGGAACCCGTTCGCCGATTCAAGGTCAGATTTTCATCCGCCGTCAATCCGAAGGTCGCCAAGGCCTGGCCGACCATTTCCGGATGCTGGCCGGTGGCGACGAGTACGGGCCGCATCCGCCCGCCGGAAGCCAATGCCCTGGCCACCGGAGCCAGCTTCACGGCCTCCGGCCGGGTTCCCACGACGAGCCAGATTTCGGGCATGACGTCGGTCTCGTTCTGTGCGTTACGCACCTGGTCCTTCTTCCGGGGTCGCGCTTTGGTACGGCGTGAATTCGTCAGCGAAGTCACGAGAGAGTGGTGGGTGAGGCGAGGATCACTAACTGATGGTCACCTTTACGGGGGATCCGTCGCTCCCGAACGTTAACACAGACGGGGTAATGTACCCACTCGAAAGGCTGAATATCGCTTACCAGGGTGACCCTCGACTCGCCGTTTGAAAACTGTGAGTAGATGTTTGTGGTGCCCGCCGCCCGGAGGAAAAGACATGTCGATGGTGCCGGTGGGCCCGGTCAAGGTTTCCGCGCTCGGAATCGGCGCGACCATGGCGGGCGCGACGGTGAGCACCGTGCTCGCGCTCGTGATCGGGGTGGTCGCGGTGCTCCTCATGGCGCGGTCGCTGCATCTTCGCCTGAAGGACTGATGGCGAACCCGGCCTTCGCCGCGACCATGATGCTTTTGCTCCTGTGGTGGCCGGCGCACAATCTCCTGCTCGCGGCGTTCGCGTGGCGCACCGGGCGTCCGCGCCGGTCCGTCGCGGAGCGTGGCGAGGGGCTGGAGTTCTGGATCGTCATCCCGGCGCTCAACGAGGAACGCGTGGTCGGCAACACCGTCCGGAACGCGCTTTCGCTTGGCACGGAACGGAATCCGGTACGGGTCTTGGTGATCGACGACGGCTCGGACGACGGCACGCCCGCCGTCCTCCGCGAGGTGACCGACCCGCGTCTGCACGTGCTGCGCCGTGAGCTCCCGCATGCGCGGAAGGGTAAAGGCGAGGCGTTGAACGCCGGCTACCGCTACATCCTCCGGCTGTGCGAAGCCGAAGGGAGTGTGGCGCGCACGATCGTCGGCATCATCGACGGTGACGGGCGGGGCAGCCCGGGAATGCTGCGTGAGGTGGCCGACGTGTTCGGCGACCGCGGGGTCGGCGCCGTGCAATGCCGGGTGCGGATCCACAATCGGCGCAGTGTGCTCGCCCTGCTGCAGGATCTGGAGTTCGGCGCGGTCGCCGACGCGTCCCAAAGCCTGCGCGATCTCGCGGGCAGTGTCGGAATGGGCGGAAACGGGCAATTCACGAGACTCGGCGTGCTGCGCCGCTTCGATCCGGCCCCGTGGTCGGACTGTCTGGTCGAGGATCTCGAACTCGGGCTTCGGCTGCACGTCGCCGGTATCCGGATGCGTTACGTGAAATCGGCGTGGGTCACGCAACAGGGTCTGGTCGATCTGCGCCGGTTGCTCCGGCAACGCACGCGATGGGCACAAGGCAATTTGCAATGTGCGAGACATTTGCGGGAATTGCTGGCTTCACGGCATGTGGGCAGTATCGGTCTCCTGGATTTCCTCGCCTATCTCGTGACCCCGTGGTTGACCGTGCCGTTGTCGTTGGTCGTTTCCTTGTTGTTCGTGGGCACGCTCGTCGCTTCCTGGTCGGGGGTCACGCTGGGCGGGCTGATCGCGCCGCCCTCGGCGTTGCCCGGTGCCGCCTTGATCGGTGTGGCCGTGTTGCTGGTGCCGGGGGTGGTGTGGGCGATCGTGCACCGGCTGCGGCTCGGTGAGGAACCGCTGCACCGCTGTCTGCTCGCGGGCCTGCTCTATCCGGGATTCCTGGTGCTCGGTGTCGTCGCGACCTGGCGGGCGCTGTTCCGGGTGGTCGCGCGCCGCAACAGCTGGACCAAGACGGAACGGTTGAGCGAGGAGCCGCCTGAGAAGGTGTCCGTATGACTGCCGACGCGATGATCGAAGACCTCCGGACCCTCGTCGAGATCGAGTCGCCTTCGGGGGACGTCGAGGCCTTGACGACTTCGGCCGAGGCTGTCGCCGCTCTCATCGAGGCACGTCTCGGTGGGACCGCGACGCTGATCGAGAGCGCGGCGGGGCCGCATGTCCGCTGGTCCGGCGGTGGTGAACCCCGCGTGCTGATCCTGGGCCACCACGACACCGTGTTCCCCGTCGGCACCCTGGCGCGCCGCCCGTTCGCGGTCGGCGGCGGCCGCGTGACCGGGCCGGGTGTGTTCGACATGCTCGGCGGACTGGTGCAGGCGATCCACGGTCTCGCCGCACTCGACGATCTGTCCGGGGTCGAGATCCTCGTGACCGCCGACGAGGAAACAGGCTCGCACGAATCCCGCGCGCTCATCGAGGACCGCGCCCGCGCGTGCGGCGCTGTCCTCGTCTTCGAAGGCGCGGCCGACGGCGGAGGTCTCAAGATCGGCCGCAAGGGCTGCGGAACCTTCGAGGTCGTCATCACCGGCCGGGCGTCGCACGCCGGCCTCGAACCCGAGTCGGGCGTGAACGCGCTGACCGAGGCCGCGCATCAGGTGCTGGCGATCGCCGCGCTCGACCGGCCGGGCTCCGGGACCAGCGTCACGCCGACGGTCGCTTCGGCGGGAACGGCGAGCAACGTGGTGCCCGCGTCCGCGACCGTCGTGGTCGACGTCCGCGTCGAGTCCGCCGAGGAGAAGGCGCGGGTCGAGGCCGGGTTCGCCGCGCTCGCACCGCGTCTCGAAGGGGCGGAAGTCGAGGTGCGGGGCGGGATCCACCGGCCGCCGATGCCCGAATCGGCCGCCGCGGACCTCTTCGCCGTCGCCGAGCGGCTACTGCCCGGGGTCGCCGGGGTGGCCGTCGGCGGCGGGAGTGACGGCAACCTCACGGCCGCGATCGGCGTCCCGACCCTCGACGGGCTCGGCGCCGTCGGCGGCGGCGCCCACGCCGATCACGAATACCTGCTGGTCGAGTCGATGGTGGAACGGGCGGGGCTGGTCACCGGGCTGGTGAAGGCGATCCGAGGGTTCTGACCGACCCGCACGCCAGTTCTTGCCCGATTTCGGGCAAGAACTGGCGTTTTGGAACCCGGATGTGCATGATGAGCTCCGTGGAGGACGCGGACATCGTCGAGCAGGTGGCCTTGTCGACAGGTTTGTCGACGGCCATCGCCGCCCGTGTCGTCGAGGACGTCCTGGCGTTCTACCGGCAGCCCGCCGAGCAGTACGTCCGGTCGCGGCATGCCCAGTTGCAGGCGGAGGGCCGGAAGAACCCCGAGATCTTCCCCCTGATCGCCGGTGAACTGAGCCGCCGTCTCGTCGCGCCTCCCGACCTGTCCGAGCGGCAACTGCGCCGCATCGTCTACGGCTGACGGACCACGCCCGTCCGTTTTCTTTTGTGAGGTTGACTCGTCATGTGCGGAATCGTCGGCTACATCGGCGGCCAGAACGCCGCTCCGATCCTGATCGAGGGGCTGACGCGGCTGGAGTACCGCGGCTACGACTCGGCCGGGATCTCGGTCCTCGGCGGTAAGGGCGCCCAGGTGCACCGGATCGTGGGGCGGGTGCGGAACCTGACGGCGGCGCTGCCCAAGCGGCTCGCGGGCAAGGTCGGCATCGGGCACACGAGGTGGGCGACGCACGGTCCGGCGACCGAGGCGAACGCCCATCCGCACGTCTCCGAAGACGGCCGGATCTCCGTGGTGCACAACGGGATCATCGACAACGCCGACGCGCTGCGGGAGCAGCTCACCCAGGCGGGGGTGACGCTGTCATCGGAGACCGACACCGAGGTGCTCGCCCACCTGATCGCGCGCTCGGGTGCGAAGACGCTGGAAGACGCGGTCGTCGAGGCCGTCTCCCGCGTCACCGGCACCTACGCGATCGCCGTGACCGACACCGAGCACCCCGACCGCGTCGTGGTCGCGCGGAACGGCTCGCCGCTGATCATCGGTGTCGGCGACCGGGAGATGTTCGTCGCCAGCGACCTGTCCGCGCTGGTCCGGCACACCTCGCAGGTGGTGCACCTCGACGACGGCGAGTTCGCCAGCGTCTCGGCCACCGGCTACCGCACCTTCACCGTCGACGAGAGCGACACCGGCAAGGCCGCGACCGCGATCGACATCCAGGCCGACGACCTCGACCTCGGTGGGCACCAGCACTACATGTACAAGGAGATCCAGGAGCAGCCGGAATGCCTGGAGCGCATGATCCGGGGCCGTCTCGACGACCGGTTCGGAGTGTCCCGTTTGGACGGTCTGAACCTGACTCCCCGTGATCTGCGCGGTTTCGCGCGGGTGAAGATCCTCGGCTGCGGCTCGGCGTACTACGCGGGCCAGATCGGCGCCACCATGATCGAGGACCTGGCGCGGGTTCCGGCCGACGCGGAAGCGGCGTCCGAATTCCGCTATCGCAACCCCATCATCGAAGCGGACACCCTCTACATCGCGGTCAGCCAGTCCGGCGAGACCGCGGACACCGCGTTCGCCGTCGAAGAGGTCAAGCGCAAGGGCGGCCGGGTGGTCGGCCTGGTGAACGTCGTCGGCTCGACGATCGCGCGGGCCTGCGACGGCGGCCTGTACCTGCACGCCGGCCCGGAGATCGCGGTCGCTTCGACCAAGGCGCTCACCAACATGGCCGTCGGCTTCGCGATGATCGCGCTGGCCCTCGGTCGCGTCCGCGACCTGTCCAACGCGGACGGGCAGCGCATCGTGGCGGCCCTGCGGGCGCTGCCGAAGCAGGTCGCGGCCATCGTCGAGAACGAAGCGCAGATCGCCGAGCACGCCAAGATCTGCGCCGACGCGCGCAGCCTGTTCTTCATCGGCCGGGTCCGGGGCTTCCCGGTGGCGCGGGAGGGCGCGCAGAAGTTCAAGGAGATCTCGTACCGGCACGCGGAGGCCTACCAGACCTCGGAACTCAAGCACGGCCCGCTCGCGCTGATCGACGAGGAGCTGCCGACGGTCGCGATCGTGCCGTCCGACGACCTCGCCGACCGCAACCTGGCCGCGATGCAGCAGATCAAGGCGCGCAAGGGGCAGGTCCTGGCGATCACGCACGACGACGTGGACTTCGGCGACCTCGACGTGCCCCGGTTCGTGGTGCCGCGTTCGGAGCCGGAGCTCGACCCGATCCTGCTCACGATCCCGCTGCAGCTGCTGGCCTACCACGCCGCGCTGCTCCTCGGCCACGACATCGACAAGCCCCGGAACCTGGCGAAGTCCGTCACCGTGGAATGATTTCCGCCCTCAGCGATCGAGGGAGTCCGCGATGAGGCAGTACCTGCTCGCCGTCCAGCTCGACGAAAGCGAGCGGGACGCGCCCGAGGACGAGGTCCGGGCCATGCTCGCCAGGACGGGCAAGGTCACCGACGAGATGAAGGCCGCCGGGTCGTGGGTCTTCGTCGGCGGGCTCGAGCATTCGGACGTCTCCACGGTCGTCCGGCCCGCCGGCGGCGCGACCACGATCACCGACGGCCCGTTCGCCGAGACGAAGGAACAGCTCGGCGGGTTCTGGGTGATCCAGGTCGAGGACCTCGACCAGGCGCTCGCGTGGGCGCGGAAGTGCGCGCTGGCCTGCGGGCAGCCGATCGAGGTGCGGCCGTTCGGCGACCCGTCGCTCCGGCAGTGACGGACTTCGACGGGATCTACCGGGCGGAGTACGGCCGGTGCGTGGCCACCCTGACCCGCCTCCTCGGCGACATCTCGCTCGCCGAGGAGGCGGTTCAGGACGCGTTCGCGACCGCGGTCGAGAAGTGGGACAAGGCGCCGCCCAACCCGGGCGGGTGGATCGTGACCACCGCCCGCAACCGCGCGATCGACCGCCTGCGCCGGGAATCCACCCGCGAGGCACGGCACGCCCAGGCGTTGCTCCTGCAGACGCCGGACGAGCCGCGGGACGTGGGGCCGGTCCGCGACGACCAGCTCCGCATGATCTTCACCTGCTGCCATCCGGCGCTTTCCCCGCCCGCGCGGGCGGCGCTCACCCTGCGCCTGCTCGGCGGGCTGGAGGTGGACGAGATCGCGCGGGCGTACCTCGTCCCGGAAACGACCGTCTCCCAGCGGATCGTCCGCGCGAAGAAGAAGATCCGCGACGCGGGCATCCCGTACCGGGTGCCGGGCGACGGCGAACTTCCCCAACGGCTGGACTCCGTCCTCACCGTGCTCTACCTCGTGTTCAACGAGGGGTACACCTCCACCTCGGGTGAGCTGCTGCGGACGGACCTCTGCCTGGAGGCGATCCGGCTCGCGAGGGCGCTCGCCGAGCTGATGCCCGGCGAGCCGGAGGTGACCGGGCTGCTGGCGCTGCTCCTGCTCACCGAAGCGCGGCGGCCGGCGCGGGTGGGGCCGTCCGGTGAGCTGGTGGTGCTGGCGGAGCAGGACCGGTCGTTGTGGAACCGGGAACTGATCGCCGAAGGCCACGAGCTGGTGCGGCGATGTCTGCGTCTCGGCCGGCCTGGTCCGTATCAGGTGCAGGCCGCGATCAACGCCGTGCACACGGACGGCGAAGCGACCGACTGGACGCAGGTGCTGGCGCTCTACGATCAGCTGTGGCGGCTCGCGCCGTCGCCGGTCGTCGCGCTCAACCGCGCGGTCGCCGTCGCCGAGGTGCACGGCCCGGCCGCGGCGCTGGCCGGTATCGAGGAACTGGACCTGCCCGGGTATCACCATCTGCCCGCCACGCGGGCGAATCTGCTGTCCCGTCTGGGCCGGACCGCGGAAGCCATCGCCGCCTACGACGAGGCGATCGCCTTGGCCACCAACGACACCGAACGGGCGTTCCTGCGGGCCAAACGGGCAGTCCTGCCGTAGTTTCGGGCAGCACTCTGTCCTCAATGGACGGAGGGGGTTCCGTTGTCGGACCGGCGGGAAACCAACTATTGTCGCCATGACCGCTCGTCCGCCATGGCAGGAGGTGACCGTTGTACGCCGAAGAGCGGCAGCGCGCCATCCTCAAGCAGGCCAGGCGGAACGGCCGTGTCGACGTGGCGACGCTCGCGGCGGCCTTCGAGATCACCAGCGAGACCGTCCGCCGTGATCTTACGGCGCTGGAACGCAGCGGCGTGGTGCGACGGGTGCACGGCGGCGCGATCCCCGTCGAACGGCAGGGTATCGAGCCGGGGCTCGACGCCCGCGACGCGGTGATGTCCGCGGAGAAGGACCGTATCGCCGCCGCGGCGCTGGAGCAGATCCCCGACGGGGGCGCGATCCTGTTGGACGCGGGCACCACGGTGGGCAGGCTGGCGAACCTCGTCCCCTCGGATCGCGAACTGACCGTGGTCACCCCTTCGCTGCCGAACGCGTGCGCGCTCGCGAACCGGCCCGGCGTCACGCTGATGGTGGTCGGCGGAAGGCTGCGCGGCCACACCATGGCGTCGGTCGACGGCTGGGCGCTCGACGCGCTCAAGGACACCTACGTCGAGGTCGCTTTTCTCAGCACCAGCGGTCTTTCCGTCGAGCGGGGGCTCACCACCCCGGACACCGCCGAGGCGATGGTGAAGCGCGCGGCCATCGCGTCCGCGCGGCGGACGGTGCTGCTGGCCGATCACACCAAGATCGGCGACGACCACTTCGCCCGGTTCGGGGACCTCTGCGATGTCGACACCCTGATCACCGACCGCGGCGCCGAACCGCGGGAACTCGACGAGATCGGCCGGGCGGGCGTCAAGGTGATCATCGTTTGAAGCGTACGGGCGAGCGGCTCGCCGGATACCTGATGACAGCGCCGTTCTACGTCCTCTTCGGCGTGTTCGGTCTTTTCCCGCTGCTCTACACCGCGTGGGTGGCGCTGCATCACTGGCATCTGGTCAACGGCGACACCGGGTTCGCCGGGCTCGGCAACTTCGGTGTCCTGCTCCAGGATCCGCATTTCTACAACGCGCTTTTCAACACGGTCAGCATCTTCGTCCTTTCGACCGTCCCGCAACTGTTCGCCGCGCTCGGGCTCGCCGCGCTGCTCGACCGTCCGTTGCGGGCGCGGACGCTGTGGCGGGCCAGTGTGCTGTTGCCCAACGTCGTCTCGGTGGTCGCGGTGGCGCTGGTGTTCAGCCAGCTGTTCGCGGAGGACTACGGCGTCGTGAACTGGGTGCTGGGCCTGGTGGGGATCGATCCGGTGGACTGGCGGTCGGACCGGTTCGCGTCGCACATCGCGGTGAGCGCGATGGTGATGTGGCGCTGGACCGGTTATAACGCGCTGCTCTACCTCGCGGCCATGCAGTCCGTGCCGCAGGAGCGTTACGACGCCGCGATGCTCGACGGTGCCTCGCGCTGGCGGAGTTTCTGGTCGATCACGGTGCCCGCGATCCGCCCGACCATCGCCTTCACCGTCGTCGTCTCGACCATCGGCGGGCTGCAGTTGTTCGCCGAGCCGCAACTGCTCGACGAGACCGGCGTCAACGGCACCGGCGGCGCCGACCGGCAGTTCCAGACATTGGCCATGTACTTGTACGAGAAGGGATTCGGCGAGTTCGACGCCGGATACGCGGCGGCCATCGCGTGGCTGCTGTTCCTGCTCTCGGCGGTGTTCGCGCTGGTCAATTTCTCGCTCGTGCGCCGGATGCGGGGCGGTGAGTGACCGTGGCGGCGAGAGAACGGACCGGTTTCGTCGTCTACGGGCTGCTGCTCGCGGTCGTCGTCGCGTCGATCTTCCCGCTGTACTGGTCGTTCGTGGTGTCCTCGAAGGACAATTCGGCCCTCGGGGAGACGACACCGCCGCTGGTGCCCGGCGGCAACCTGATCGAGAACGTCGAGCGGGTCTTCGGGACCGTCGACTTCTGGCTGGCGATGCAGAACTCGCTGATCGTCGCCGGCACGGTGACCGTCTCGAACGTGCTGCTCTCCAGTATGGCCGGATTCGCGTTCGCGCGGCTGCGGTTCCCCGGCCGCGACTCGCTGTTCCTGGTCGTCATCGGCACCGCCATGGTGCCCGCGCAGCTCGGTGTCATCCCGCTGTACCTGGTGGTCGGCGAACTCGGCTGGTACGGACGGCTGGAGGCGGTGATCGTGCCGGGACTGGTCGGCGCGTTCAGCGTGTTCTGGATGCGGCAGGCATGCGAGGAGGCGATCCCGGGCGAACTGCTGGACGCCGGACGCGTCGACGGCTGCTCGACGGCGCGGTTGTTCTGGAACGTCGCGATGCCCGCCATCCGCCCGCAGGCCGCCGTGCTCGGGATGCTGACGTTCATGACCGCGTGGAACGACTTCTTCTGGCCCTTGATCGTGCTCGACCCGAACGCGCACCCGACCGTCCAGGTGGCGCTGTCGCGGCTGGCCAGTGGGTACTTCACGGATTACTCGCTGATGCTGACCGCGGCGACTATCGGGGTGCTGCCGGTGATCGTGCTGTTCATCTTGTTGGCGCGGAAGGTGGTCGATGGGGTTATGCGGGGGGCTCCGCGGGCCTGAGGTTTGGTTTCTTTGGTTGCCGGTTTCGGCAACGGCGGCTGACGGGGCTTGGCAGCGGTGGCTGGGGTCGCAGTGTGGTGGTGTGCGGCATTGTGGTCGTTTTTCGGCGACGGCTGGGGGGCTCGCTCGTCTTGGGCGGCTTCGGCGAGCGGCGCGGGGACTTCAGGCCGGGGCATTGCCGTATTTCGGCAACTTGACCGCATTCGGCGCTGTCGTCGTTTTTCGGCGACGGCTTGGGGAGGGACGTGGCCGGGTTCGCGGCACTGTGGTCGTTTTTCGGCGACGAGGGCCACTGGGGCTCGGGCAGGGACGGGCGTCGTACGGCATTCGTGGAGAGGGCCGGATCGAGCCGTCACCGGTTTCCGGCGACGGGTCAGAACGGTGGTGGTTCCTCGTCGCGGGGTTCGTGCAGCGGTGGTGGCGTGCTGTCGTAGCTCTGTCCGGTGGGTGTGGTGATCGTGAGGGTTCCGTCGGACGCTAGGCGGTCGTTCCAGCCGGGTTCGTCTTTCAAGCGATGGTCGCGGCGGCATAGATCGATCAGTTCGGTGTCCGCGGTGTGGCCGCCGAACTGCCAGGGTAGTGAGTGGTCGAGGTCGCAGGCTTGGGCGACGCGGTGGCAGCCGGGTCTTCGGCATTCCCGGTCCCGCACTCGGACGAATTCGTCGAGTCCGGCGGTGGGCCGGTAGCGGTCGCGGCCGAGGTCGAGGACTTGTCCGGAGAGTGGGTCGGTGATGATCCGCCGCAGCACCGTGTTCGACCCGCTAGCGATCTCTCGGGCCAGCGACGCCGGGATGTGCCCATGACCCGCCATCTCCGCCGGGTCGTCGTTCAGTCCGAGGTAGGTGTGCAGGTCCATGTAGAGGAACACTTCGGATCGTTCGCTCTTTCCACCCTGTCCACCCAGCAAGAGATCAAGCGCGACATCGGCACGAAGCTGATCCAGGGTGCGTGTCTCTCCACCGGCCCGCAGGGCTCGGGCTTCACGGTCGATCCGCGTGTAGGCGGCAGCGACCTTCTCGACGGGGCCGTCTTCGACTTCGATGGAGGCGACCCCGGGCTCACCGTGCCGCACCGACAAACGACGGCCACCGCGATTCCGTTCGGCCCGGCGAGCCGCGCCGTCGCGGTCGGCCATCATCGCGGCGTGGTTGGCGGCTTTCCGGATCTGGTCGGAGTTCCGGTCCGGCAGACGGTCCTCCAGAACGGCGTCCACCGCGCGGGCGTCGTCGTCGGAGAGCCACGCCGTGGCCGCGGCGACTTTCATCGCCCCATAGCCGCCTACCTTCCCGGCATCCAGCAACCCGAGGGTGCGGGGAAGGCGGGTGGTCAACGCCTGGGCGGTGGAGACCAGCACGGCAGCGTGTCCGTCCACAACGGACAGAGCGAGCGCGACCTCCTGCGCCACGCTGGAGGCGCCATCACGATGACGGCTCAACCGGCCCAGGGCGCGGAACCGGACAGCCTCCAGTCGTGCGATTCCTTCCGTAGCTGCGACAGCGGCATCCACGGCATCGTTGTCCCCCAATGTATCCAGTGAAGCATTGACCTCCCGAAGAGCTTCCGATGAGGTGATTTCCTTGAGTAGCGCCACAGTGGCGTTGAGTGTGTCCACACGGAGAACATACGACCGACCACCGACAGTTTCGGTTCAGTAGTGATGTCACAACTCGCTCCAAAGTGCGGCCAAGGCCGGGAAGTCCCCGCGCACAAGGAAATCCGCACTTCCTGCTCGTCGTTCTTTACCTCAATCCCGTTTTTGTGCACGGCCGCCTCGCGGCAGCCGGTGAACCACGCTGGAAGGTGCGGGCCCACCACGACCACGGGTTCCGGAGCCATAGCAGGAGGTGGCTCCTAGTCCGCATAGGACATATACCCCGGGAAGCCCGTAGCACTCCAGAGCCCCAGCCTGTCCGTAGTTCCGCGCAAAGATCACGGCGGTCGAGAGATCGAGGCACCCGGCAAAGCCAGCGCCGCCGCCCCGGCGCGACGCCCGCCGCCGTGAGCAGCAACAGGAATGGCGCCGAGCAGTGCGGCTTTCCGCCCAATATCAACAAAAGAACGCCCGACACCGGATAAGCCAGCGCCAGGGAACGGGGAAATCATGCGCCGCCTGCCAGATCAGGCCGGCGCGGCCGGCACGAGTGTCAGCACCAAGACCTGGATCGCGACCACCAGACCGACCGGACCCCGAGCGAATCGCTCCATCGCGCCTCCCCAGACGCGGCGAATCCTACTGCGCGGGCGGTGCCAATTCGACCCTGTTGCGGCCCCCCTGCTTCGCCCGGTAGAGCGCGGTGTCGGTGGCGACGAGGAGGTCGTCGACGCTGGTGATGTTGGCCGCCGGGTACAGCGCCCCGCCGATCGACACGGTGAGGTCGGTCAGCACGGTGTCGCGATCGGGCAGCGCGACCGAGACCACCGCCACCTGGTGCCGGATCCGTTCGGCCACCTGGCGCAGCGTCTCCTCGCCGTGGATGTCCGGGATGACGATCGCGAATTCCTCGCCGCCCCACCGCCCGCAGATGTCCTGTTCACGGACCTCGGCGAGGAGGGCGTCGCCGACCGCGCGCAGGACGAGGTCGCCGTTGGGATGGCCGTAGGTGTCGTTGATCGTCTTGAAGTTGTCGAGGTCGAGGAACAGCACGCCGAGTTTGCGACCGGCGCGCGTGCGGCCCAGCTGTTCTTCGGCCAGCTGACGCCAGCGGCGTTTCGTGACGAGACCGGTGGTGGCGTCGGTGTGCGCGTCGCGCCGGTACTGCGTCAGCAGCAGTCCGCGGTGCAGCGCGACCAGCGCGATGACGACGCCGACCAGCACCAGCGGGTTGGCCTGGACGAGGACGACGGCTGTCACGAGGCCGAGGCCGAGCGCGCCCGCCTCGAGGATCTGGTCGCCGAACCCGGAGAACAATTCGCCGATCGATTTCGGTGGTGAAGAGAGCGCGATCGCGACCATCACCAGCACGGTGTTGATCGCCCAGCGCAGGGCCGCGGCCACGATGATGACGGCGAGGTCGCCCAGCCCGGCAAGCAGTCCGGAGTCGGGCGCGCCTGGGTAGTGGCGCATGCCGAGGCTGAGCACGACGACGGCGGCCTGCGTCCCGCAAAGCACCGTCGCGGCGGAAAAGATCCACCGATGGGGGAGAACCGGCCGTTGGTGTGGCCAGATCCGCAGCCATGCGATGGTGTAGGTCACCACGACCATCGCGGCGGCGAGCACCGGCGGCAGCGCGATGACGGCGGCGACACTCCAGACCGCCTTGGTGTCGACGTAGGCGACCGACGGGGCTCTGTCGTACTCCCGTTGGCGTTCGATCTGCCGGGTGCCCTCGATCGCGATGGCCGCGCACAGCGTCAAGACGCCGAACCGGACGAGATCGGTACCGGTCACCGGGACCAGCCGGGCCGTGGCGGCGGTCGAGAGGACTGCGATGAGATTCACGACCAGGACGTAGGAACGCACAGGTCGCGGCAGGCTCCACAGGTGCCAGGCCCTGAGCCGCCGCCGCGCGCCGCCGAGTCGTCCGTCCACGCACCCTCTTCCGTCGGTGATCTACACCGTAATCGAACCGGGACTGCGACGACCGTCGTTGTCCGGACGATGAGAGTCGTGGCCCCGAATTCCCCCGGACAGCCCAACCAAAACGAGGGAGGTGCACCGATGCAGGACAACAACTGGTGAGTGTTTTGCCGGATAGATCGCTATTTCGAGGGAGGTGAACTACATGCGGGACAACAACTGGACCACTCGGCGTGACAACAACTGGACGTGAGTGATCTCGCCCACGAGCGCGGCTTCGCGAAGGGAGGTGAACGTAGTGCGTGACAACAACTGGACGACCCGTCGTGACAACAACTGGACGTGATGTGTCAGGAACCGTGTTCGCCAACGGGTGTCGTCCCGCCGACCGGACCCACGGGATCTTCGGGTTCCTCAGGGCCGCGGCGGGACGACACCGCCCGTGACCAGCCGGCTCCGGCGACGAACGCGACCACCACGCCGGCGATCGCCGCGACGGTGACCACGGTGGTCGGCGCGACGACCTGGGCCAGCAGCCCGGCCAACGCGATCCCCGCCGCCTGAGCCGCCCGCAACGCCGCGATCGCGACGCCGATCACCTGGCCGCGATGGGCGGGCGGCGCGGCGAGGCTGTACTGCGTCTGCGTGATCATGTCGTGCGCGGAGAACACTCCCGAGATCGTCCACAGCACGACGATCGTGACCAGGCCCGGAGCCCAGCCGGTCGGGATCAGCACCAGGCTGCTCGCCACCGTCAGCGCGCCCAGCACCCGGATCTGCCGTTCGCGCGGGATCCGGCTCAGCAGGAGACCGCCGAGCACCGAACCGACGGGGTTCGCGGCCAGCAGCCACGGCAGCGCGCCCGCGCCGCCCAGTTCGGCGGCGACCGGGACGGCGAGCCCCTCGGGCACGACGTAGAAGCCGCAGCAGCAGGCGATGAGCAGCAGCCAGCGCAGTTTGCGGTCGCGCGCCACCAGGCGGCAGCCCTCGATCAGCGACGGGCGTTCGTGATGGGCGGGTGCCGAGGGCGGGAAACGGTCGAGCCCGAAACGGAGCATGAGCGCCGACAGCGCGAACGTTCCCGCGTCGATCAACAGCGCTCCGGGTACGCCTAGCCCAGTGACGACGGCGGCGCCCGCGCCGAAGCCCACCACGAGCCCGGCCTGGTACGTGGAGGAGATGACGGCCTGGCCGACGACCAGCCGGTCCGGATCGAGCAGATCCGGCAGCATCGCCTGGCGGGCCGCGTGGAACGGCCCGGCCATGAGCTGGACGGCGAACAACAACGCGGCCGCGGCCGGCAGCGGAAGGCCGGGCACCGCCATCAGCGCGATCAGGACCGCGCGGCCGACATCGGTCACCACCATCACGGTGCGTCGCGAAAACCGGTCCGCGACACCGCCCAGCGCGCCGCCGAGGAGGTCGGGCACGAAGGTCAGCGCGTACGCCGCCGAAGCCCAGCCCGCCGACGACGTCCGGTCGAACACCAGCACCGTGAGCGCGACCCTGGCCAGCTGGTCGCCGGCGACCGAGAGCAGATGCGCGAGCCAGATCCGGCGGAATCCGGCGACCGCGAAGACGCTGCGGAACGACGCCGCTCGGGCTGGCATGCGCTTCAGGCTGTCGTGAGGCGGCCACTTTGCGCAACCCTCGGAAAAAATCTGTCCGCCGTGTCGAACCACGGCGGTCCCGTTCGACGTGTTCGTAGAGAAGGAACGGAGAATCCGATGTCGCATTCACTGGGCCCGCTGGCGAACAACCTCGCCGCCTACGCCATCTACTCGACCGCGCAGACCGAGATGCGCCACGCCTACAAGCTGATCGAGGCCGGTGACTACCTCGGCGCCGCCGCAGAGATCGAGTCCGCCGCGCACGCCGCCGAGGTGCTCGCCCGAGCCACCTCCGATCTGGACGCCGAGCGTTCGGAACGATGGCTCAGAGTCGTCGTCGCGAGGAGGCGGTTCGCAGACCAGGCCCGGGCGCGAGCTTCGGACACCGCGCCGGCCCTCGCCGCTTAACGGAAAGCGCGCCGATAGGTGCCAGGGCTGACACCGGTCGTGCGCTTGAATCGGTCACGGAACGAGGTGGGCGAACCGAAACCGACTTCGGCGCCGATCCGTTCGACGGCGTACTCGGTGGTCTCCAGCAGATGCTGCGCCTGCCGGACCCGGGTCCGGTGCAGCCACTGCAACGGCGTCGTCCCGGTCTGCTCGCGGAAGTGCCGGATCAGCGTGCGCGTGCTCATCCCGGCGCGTGTGGCGATGTCGGCGAGCGTGAGTTCGCGCGCGAGATTTTCCTGCATCCACAACAGAGTCGGCTCCAGTGTCGCGCCACGGGGCGCGGGCGGATGTCGCAGCGCGATGAATTGAGCCTGCCCGCCCTCGCGTTCGAGCGCCATGACCGAGAGACGGGCGGCGTCGGCCGCGATCGCGGAGCCATGGTCCCGCCGGATCAGGTGCAGGCACAGATCCAGGCCCGCGGCGGCGCCCGCGGACGTCAGGATCCGCCCGTTGTCGACATAGAGCACGTCGGGGTCGACGTCGACCTCCGGGTACGCCGCGGCCAGTGCGCCGGCGGCGACCCAGTGCGTGGTGGCGCGAAGGCCGTCGAGCAGGCCCGCGGCGGCGAGGATGAAGGTGCCGGAACAGATCGAGGCGATCCGCGTGCCCCTCGCGGCGGCAGCGTTCAACGCGTCGTGGACGGATTCCGGCAACGGCCGGTTCGGCTCGGCGGTGCCGGGGACGATGATCGTGTCCGCGTCGCGCAGCGCGTCCAGCCCCCTTGGCGCGCGCAGGGTGAAGTGCCCGGCGTCGACTTCCGGGTGCTCGGCGCAGACGACCACCCGATAGCCCGCGCTTCCGTCGGCGAGCCGGGTCCTGGTGAAGACCTCGATCGGTGTCGAGAGGTCGAACGGGATCACCTTGTCCAGCGCGAGGACGGCGACGGTGTGCATGACCGCAACGTACCCGCCCGATGGCGAGATCCCGTTGGAAGGCGTCGTTCACGCCACTGGGAGCGGGCACCGTCCGGTTCTAGCGTCGAGCCATGATGATCATCGCGCCGATTCTCGTCGGCCTCGGCTATGTCGTCCTGATGTCGTTGATTCACGAGCCGCACCGCCGCCGCTTCAACGCGGTCATGATCGCGGGTGCGGGCGCGGCCTACGCCAGCGGCGGCGGGCTCGGGATCTGGGAACTCGTCTTCACCGCACTGATGGCCTATGTGGCGTACCGCGGGCTCGAATCGTGGACGTTCATCGGGATCGGCTGGCTGCTGCACACGGCTTGGGACGTCGTGCACCACCTGAAGGGCGCCCCGATCATCCCGTTCCTGGACGATTCGTCGTTCGGCTGCGCGATCTGCGACCCGGTGATCGCGATCTGGTGTTTCGCCGGCGGGCGATCGGTGACGGATTTCCTCCGCGCCCGTGTCGGTTCGCGTCGCCCGCGTTCGTCGGTGGGGTGAACCGACCGGACGAAAGGAGCCTGAAATGACGGTGATCGTGGCGGGAAAGGTGTACGTCGACCCGGCGGAACGGGACCGGTACGTCGAGGGACACCAGGTGATCGTCGAGAGGGCGCGGGCCCATCCCGGCTGCCTCGACGTGGTGATCGCCGCGGACACGCTCGAACCGGGCCGGGTGAACATCTTCGAGTACTGGGAGTCGGAGGAGGTGCTGAACGCCTGGCGCGCGATCTCGCCGAGGCCGACGTACTCCGCCGAGATCCGGGACGGGGAGGTGTTCAAGCACCGGGTCTCGTACTCCGGACCCCCGTTCGACTGATCGCGGTGGAGCGCCGGACTTGACCTTGACATCGTGACAAGGTCTTCACTGGAGCGCAGGAGGTGATCCCCATCAACACGACACAGAGGACTTCACCGGACCTGCGCGTGCTCGACGCGCTCGGCTCCGACAGCTCGTCGACGCGGCTCCAGGCGGCGCTGGCGGCCGGGACTCATCCGGACGTCCGGTTCGTCGGCCCGCTCGTGGCGCGGTGCGCGATCGAGCCGGACTTCTACGTCCGGGACATGCTGACCTGGGCGTTGACCCGGCTGCCCGCCGGGAAGACGGTGCCGGTGCTGCTGGCCGAGCTCGGTTCGGAGGTCGCCCAGGCCCGGAGCCAGGCGTTGCACACGCTGTCCAAGGTCGGGGACCGCACCGCGTGGCCCGCGATCACGCGGTCGCTGCTGCACGACGCCGACGACGAGGTCGCCCGCAGCGCGTGGCGTGCCGCCGTCGTACTCGTGCCCGACGGGGAGCGGGCCCGGCTGGCCCGTGACCTGGCCGACCAGTTCGGCCGGGGCGACCGGACGGTCCGGTTGAGTCTCAGCAGGGCGCTCGTCGCGCTCGGACCGGTGATCGAGCCCGTCTTGCGGAAGGCTTTGGCGAGTGCCGACCTGGAGGTGTGCGCGCACGCCCGCGCCACGGAGCGGCTCCTGCGCGACCCGGACTCCGGTTTCGACGAGTCGAAACGGATCGTCGCGCTGGGCCAGGAGGGAGCTTGATGCTGATCGGTGAGGTGGCCCGCCGCTCGGGGGTGAGCAGCCGGATGCTCCGGCATTACGACTCCCTCGGGCTGGTGCGGCCGACCGGCCGCACCTTCGGCGGCTACCGCGAGTACTCCGACGAGGACATCCGCCGGATCTTCCACGTGGAGAGCCTGCGGTCCCTCGGCCTGTCGCTGCGCGAGATCGGCCGTGCCTTGGAGGATCCGGCCTTCGAGCCGTCCGATCTCGTCCGGGACCTCATCCGGCGGACCGAGGAGCGGCTGAACCGGGAACAGGAGCTGCTCGACCGGCTTCGCGCGGTCGACGGTTCGGCACCGACGGGCTGGGAAGGGGTTCTGCGCATCGTCGAGCTGCTGCACGGGCTCAACTCGCCTCACGCGGCTCGGCGTCAGCAGACCGCCCTGGCCCCGGCCGAGGTGCCCGCCGAACTGCTGGCCGGGGCGGTCCTCTCCGAAGCCGACCCGAACGTCGCGGGAGCACTGCGGTGGGCTCTCGCGAGGGCGGGCGGCGACGGCGTGGCGAGCCTGGCGTCCGGCGCGCGTTCCGCCGACGTCGACGTCCGGCGGCGCGCGATCCTCGCGATCGCCGGGATGCCCGGTGACGAGGCGACCGCGGCGCTGGCGGAGGCACTCGGCGACCGGGACCGGGCGGTCCGCGCCCGCGCCGCGCTGGCCCTGGGGTCGCGCGGCGAGAGCGCGGCCGTGCCGGAACTCGTCCGCATGGTGGTCGAAGGCACGTCCGACGTCGAGGCGGCCGAAGTCCTCGGCACCTTGGCGCGCGACGACGACGTCGCGGACCGGATCATGAGCGCGTTCACCGGCGAGCTCGCCGCCGGTGACCCCGCGGCGCGGATCCGCCTCACCCAGGCCCTCGTCGAAATGCCGCCCGCGCTCGCCCTGGACGTGCTGCGTGACCTGGCCGAAGACGACGATCACACCGTCGCCCTCCTCGCTTCGGCCCTCGCGGGGGCGCTCGGGTGAGACGGCTTGGCCGCTGGGCCGTTTGATGCGAACATATGTTCTATGACGACCGAGGGTCCCATCCTGCACGCCGACCTGGACTCGTTCTACGCGTCGGTCGAGCAGCGTGACGACCCGAAGCTCCGCGGGCGGCCGGTCATCGTCGGCGGCGGGGTCGTGCTGGCTGCCAGCTACGAGGCGAAGGCGTACGGCGTGCGCACGGCGATGGGCGGCGGCCAGGCGCGGCGGCTGTGCCCGGACGCGATCGTGGTCCCGCCCCGGATGCGCGCGTATTCGGCGGCGAGCAAGGCGGTTTTCGAGGTCTTCGGCAACACGACACCGCTCGTGGAAGGCATTTCGATCGACGAGGCCTTCCTCGACGTCGGCGGGCTGCTGAAGATCGCGGGCACGCCGAGCCGGATCGCCGCGAAACTGCGGAAGGACGTCCTGGAGCAGGTCGGTTTGCCGATCACCGTCGGCGTCGCCAGGACGAAGTTCCTCGCGAAGGTGGCCAGCGGGGTCGCGAAACCCGACGGCCTCCTCGTCGTGCCGCACGACAAGGAGCTGGAGTTCCTGCACCCGCTCCCGGTCGAGCGGCTGTGGGGCGTGGGCAAGGTGACGGCGCGGAAGCTTCGCGAGCGCGGGGTGACCACGGTCGGGCAGATGGAGGGGTTCGGGGAGAAGGAACTCGTCCGGATGCTCGGCCGCGGTGTCGGCGCCCACCTGCATGCGTTGTCCCACAACGACGACCCGCGTCGCGTGCAGACGGGCCGTCGCCGCCGGTCCATCGGGGCGCAGCGCGCGCTCGGCAGCAGGCCGCGTTCGCCCGCCGAGCTCGACGCGACGCTGTTGACGCTCGCCGATCGCCTCGCCCGCCGTCTGCGTGCGGCGCACCGGGTGTGCCGCACCGTCGTGCTGCGGATGCGGTTCGCCGATTTCACCAGGGCGACGCGTTCGCACACCCTCATGGAGGCGACCGAGCAGACCGGCGCGATCGTCGCGGCGGCGCGTGACCTGCTCGCCACGGCGAGACCGCTGATCGACGAACGCGGTCTCACGCTGATCGGGCTCGCGCTCACGAACCTGTCGAAGGACGACGCGATCCAGCTCGCGTTGCCGTTCGGGGCGAAACCGGGGGACGCGCTCGACTCGACGCTCGACACCGTCCGGGACCGGTTCGGTTCGAAGTCCATCACGCGCGCGGTGCATCTGGGGCAGGTCGAAGAGCCTTGGGTGCCGCTCCTGCCGGACTGAACCTCGTCGCTAGGGTGTCCCGGTGGCGGAAGTCGAGATCTACACCGATGGCGCGTGCAGCGGGAATCCCGGTCCCGGCGGCTGGGGCGCGGTGCTGCGGTACGGCACCGTCGAGAAGGAGATCTACGGCGGGGATCCCGGCCCGACCACGAACAACCGGATGGAGCTGACCGCGCCGATCGAGGCGCTGGAAAGCCTGAAGCGCCGGGTCACCGTCGACATCTACACCGACAGCACCTACGTCCGGAACGGCATCACCAGCTGGGTGCGCAACTGGAAGAACAACGGCTGGATGACCTCGGCGAAGACGCCGGTCAAGAACGCCGATCTGTGGCGCCGTCTCGACGAAGCCGCGTCACGGCACGAGGTCGAGTGGCATTGGGTCAAAGGCCATGCCGGGCATCCGGAGAACGAGCGAGCGGACCGGCTCGCCGTCAAAGGTGTGGAAGAGGTCGTGGGGCGACCCGTGATCCAGCCCGGCGAGCGGTCCGCTCGGCAACGTTGAAAGACGTCGCTAGCAGCTGACGTTCACCTTCGCGCTCTTGGCGAAGGAGACGTGGACGTGGTCCATGTGGTTGGCGGTCGCGCCGCCGCGGTCCTCCATGGTGTCCCAGCCGCTGCCGTCGTTGTAGCGCTGGCGCCAGATGACGTACGTGATGCCGAAGTCCTTCTGGTTGGCCATGAGGTATTCGGCGATCGCGTTGCCGGTGGCGGTGTCCACCATGAAGTCCAGCGCGAGGCCGGAGGGGTGGTCGCTGGCGTTGGCCCGGCCGGCGACACCGCCGATGTTCGTCACGCCGAACTTCGCCTTCACGTGGTTGCCGACCTGGGCAACGTGCGGCTTGGTGCCGGCGAGGCTGGTCGAACACGCCGTCGCGGCGGGCACGGTCTTCTTGACCGGGACGGGGGCCTTGGTCGACGTCGTCGGCTTCGGGGGAGCCGAGGAGGTCGACGGCGGCGGGGTGGTCGTGCTGCTGGAGGGCGGGGTGCTGCTGGTCGACGGCGGGGGAGTCACGCTGGAGACCGGGGGAGCCTTCAACGCGAGCGCGGCGCTGGCCGCTTCGACGTCAGGGGAACCTGCGGAGGTCAGCCACATCGACGCCGGGAGCGCCGTGGCGACCGCTGCCGCGATACCCGCGGGGAGCTTCCACTGCGGAGCCTTGATCTTGCGATGTCTGCCGGCCATTTCTCTGATCACTCACCACTTCGGGGACGGGAACTCGCGTCGGGGGCCGCGAGCTCCGGGCAACATTACGAAAAGGACACGGCAATGTCACGCCCGAGTGTGTTCGCCCACAGTTACCTTGATCGTTGAACCAAAAGAGGCTCACGCCCGTACAGATACGAGAAGTGCTTTTATGTGAGCACTGTGAGTGACGAATTCAGTCCGCTTTGCAGGATTGGAAGTACACGTCCTCGTTCGGCGAGATCACGTTCACCCCCGGGGAATGTGGTGCCCGGCCGGCGGCCGTCGAGGCCGCGATCACGGTGCAGACCAGCTGATTGATGGCCTGGTCGGACAATTTGCGCACCGAGTACGGCAGCGCGAGGCTCGACGGGTCGCCCGAGTAGACCCGGAGCTTGCCCAACTCCGGCGGGACGAACGTGGTGAGTCCCTGCGCGGCTTCCCGGTCGGTCGGTCCCTGCAGCAGCAGCGTGACCGCGCCCTCGGGGGAGATGAAGCCCTCGGTGGGCCGGGTCACCGGGATGACCCGGCCGTCGGAGACGAAGTACAGCGTCAGGCCGCCGAGGACGTTCGGCCCCGTGGTGGCGCGGATCGACGGCCCCGGCCCGGCCGGGACGACACCGGTCGGCTGGACCCCGCAGGCCGCCGCCAGCGCCGCGGCCGCGAGGACGAGCAGTACGCGGGGCTTCCTCATGGCGTCCCTCCTCCGGCCCGGTGCGGCAGGTGTAACACGAATCGGGCACCGTGCCCGGTGTCGGCCGCGGTGATGTCGCCGCCGTGCAGGCGGGCGTTCTCCAGCGCGATCGCCAGCCCGAGCCCGCTGCCCTCGGAACGGGCGCGGGCGGTGTCGGCCTTGGTGAACCGGTCGAACACATGCGGCAGGATCTCGGGGGCGATCCCCGGCCCGTGGTCTTCGACCGCCAGGGTGACGCCGTCGCCGTCGGCGCGCAGCCGCACCTCGACCGGGGGCGCGCCGTGGCGGAACGCGTTACCGGCGAGGTTGGCCACGATCAGGTCGAGCCGCCGCCGGTCCACCCGGGCGAGAACACCCTCCGGCAGGTCGGTGACCAGGTCTTCGCCGTCGCGCCAGCCACGGGCGTCGAGGCTGTCCCGGATCGCCGTCGCGAGGTCCCATTCGTCGAGCACGAGTTCGGCGCGGCCCGCGTCGAACCGGGAGATCTCCACCAGGTCCTGCACCAGCCGCGTCAGCCGCCGGGTCTCGCCGGAGACCAGCCGTGCCGCGACGGCGGTGTCCGGCGGCAGCGCCTCCGCGTCCTCGTCGAGGACGTCGGTGACCGCGTTCATCGCCGCGAGCGGGGTGCGGAGTTCGTGCGAGACGTCGGCCACGAACCGGCGGGCGTCGGCCTCCATGGCCCTCAGCTCACCGACCGTGCGCTCCAGTTCGGCGGCGGTGTTGTTGAAGGTCGTGACCAGTTCGGCCAGCTCGTCGGAACCCTTGGCGGGCAGCCGGACGTCGAGCCTGCCTTCGCCGAGCTGGGCGGCGGCGGTGTTGAGCGCCCGGACCGGCCTGAGCACCTGTCTCGCCGCGAGCAGGGCCAGCGCCGCGGCCAGCGGAAGGGCCAGCGCGGCCGTCTGCCAGGCGGATTTCGCGAGTTCGTCGATGGCCTGTTGCTGCTGCACGAGCGAGGTGAGCGAGTACACCTCGACGCCGCTGTTCTGCATCGACCCGTCGGGTTGCCTGGCCAGCACCGGCAGGCCGACCAGCAGTTCCGGGATTCTTTCGCGGTCGACGCGCTGGAACTGGATGCGGTTGTCGTTCGCGACGGTCTGGCGCAACTCGGGGGAGAAGGTGTTCAGGTCCGGGCCGTTGACCGACCGCAGGTTGCGGTAGACCGCGACGGCGTTCAACCGCAGGCTGCCGGCGAAATCGTTGAGCTGCTCCTGGGTCGGCGGCGTGGACAGCGGGCGGCCGTAGGCGGCGACCCGGTCCTTCAGCTGGTTCATGGCCGCGTCCTGGACGGCTTCGAGGATCGCGTTGCGGGCCGAGACGTAACTGGCCCCCGCCGCGGCCGCCGCCCCGATGATCGTCATCGCCGCGAACGCCAGGATGAGCCGGGGCCGCAATCCGGAGAGCAGCCTCATGAACGGCCGAACCGGTACCCGAAGCCGCGGACGGTCTGGACGTGTTCGGGTTTCGCGGGCACGTCTTCGATCTTCGCGCGCAACCGCTGGACACAGGCGTCGACCAGCCGGGAGTCGCCGAGGTAGTCGTGATCCCAGACGGCGGAGAGGATCTGCTGGCGGCTGTAGACCTGGCCCGGCGTGCGCGACAGCTCCAGCAGCAGCTTCAGCTCGGTCGGGGTGAGCGAGACCGGCTCGCCGTTCTTCGTGACGACCAGCCCGGCCCGGTCGATGACCAGGCCGCCGTGCCGTTCCCCGGCGGCGTCGTCGCTCGCGGGCTTCTCGCTCACCGCGCGGCGCAGCACCGCCCGGATCCGGGCGTCGAGCACCCGCGGCTCGATCGGCTTGGTGACGTAGTCGTCGGCGCCCGCCTCCAAGCCGGCCACGATGTCGAAGTCGTCGCTGCGGGCGGTGAGCATGATGATCGGCACCTCGCCCGCCGAGCGGATGCGGCGGCAGGTCTCGAAGCCGTCGATGCCGGGGAGCATCAGGTCCAGTACGACGATGTCGGGCTGGAACACCCGCAGTTTCTCCAGCCCGAGCTCGCCGCTCTCGGCGGTGTACACGGTGTGCGCCTGCCGTCGCAGCGCGAGTTCCAGCCCCTCCCGCACGGACGCGTCGTCTTCGATCACAAGGACACTTGCCACGCCGCCATTATTCGGATGTCTCCGCGCGTGTGCGACTCGGCTCGATCTTGTAGCAGAACCATGACATTGTCCGGACCTCACGGCTAAACGGCGTGGGGACAGTGGGACGCATGGCCCTCCTCATCCACGAAGCGAAGCCGACCCCCGCCCGCCGTCCGCTGCCGGGACGGCACGCCGAGACCAGGCGGACCCTGTCCAGGGCCGTGTTCCAGCTCGCCACCGGACTGGGACTGGCCGCCGCGTTCGTCGTGACCTACGTGCTGTTCGTGCACACGTCGGCCGGGCAGCTCGCCGAGAACGGCGTCGTGCGGAGCGCGCAGTCCGGTCAGTGGTCCACAATGGACTGGGCGGGACCGCTGCGCGACCAGGACATGGTGCTGGTGATCGGCGCCGCCGGGATCGGGCTCGTCGTCCTGGCGCTGCTCCGGCGCAAACCCGGCCTGCTGATCCCGGCGCTGACCGTCCTCGTGTTCCCGCTCGTCGCCGCTCAGCTGCTCAAGCTCTACGTCCTCGTCCGGCCCGAACTGCCCGACGGCGGCCGAGGACCGGGACACAACAGCTTCCCCAGCGGTCACGTCAGTGCCGCCATGGCCATCCTGATGGCGCTCGCCTTCGTTCTGCCCCAACGGTTCCGCCCGGCGATCATCGGCATCGGCGGCGTCGCCGTGGCCTGGGTCGCGTCGTCGACCGTCGCGCTGGGCTGGCACCGGCTCAGCGACACGGCGGGTGCCTGCCTGCTCGGCGCGTCGTTCGCCTGCCTGCTCGCCGCCTGGCTCACCGGCCGCCGCCGCGATCTGCGCCGCACGCCCGCCTACCTCGTCGCGCTGGCCATGGTGCTGCCGACCGGGATCGTCCTGATCGGCTTCGCGGTGCTGAGCACGGCGACCGACGGTGCCGCCCAGTTCGTCGCCGCGCTGGTGCTGGCCGCGCTGTCCGCGGTGGGGATCGTGCTGGTCGCGCTGTGGCCGCTGTGCGGGTCCGCCTTCGAGCGGCGGACCGGCATCGAGACCCGGGTGGTCGACGATCTGCTCGAGACCCGCCTCGTGACCCGCCGCTGACGCTCGCCGAACGCATTCAGAGGACTGAACGCGTCAGTCGCGGCGCGAGTCGCCTGCCCGGCTCAGGGGTGAAGTCGGGGCCCGGGGCGAAGGCGGAACCACGGAGGGTGCCACGACCACGCGGTTCCGCCCGCTCCGTTTCGCTTGGTACATGGCCGCGTCCGCGGCGCGGAAGAGTTCGCCGTAGTCCGTCGAGTGCTCGGGCGACAGCCCGACGCCGATCGACACGGTGCAGCCGTGGATCGGCCCCACCGCGCGGGGTTCGTTGGTGGCGTGCCCGCTGGCGAGTTCGGTCAGACCGGTGATCGCGGTCTTCGCGACGGCCACCCGGATCCGCTCGGCGATCCGTATCGCCTCCTCGCGGGTGGTGTCCGGCAGCAGTACCGAGAACTCCTCGCCGCCCCAGCGCCCGACAACGTCGGTGGAGCGGGTGTTCTGCCGCAGCACGGCGCTGACACAGCCGAGCACGATGTCGCCGCCGGAATGCCCGTACTTGTCGTTCCACTGCTTGAAGTGGTCGAGGTCCAGCATCAGGAACGCCGTCGGCCGCCGCCCGGTCTGGTCTTCGAGCAGCCGGAGCGCGGCCGGGGCGTGGAACGAGTCCTCGGTCAGCAGACCGGTCTTCCGGTCGCGCTGGCTGCGCGCGATCGTGTCCGCCAGCGCCTGCGAGAGCCGGGTCGAGCGCAGCGCGATCCCGATCATCACCAGCGGCACCAGCGCGATGTTGACCGCGCCGAGGATCGTCGTGCACGCGGCGAGCTGCAGCGCGTAGACGAAATCCGCGTTGTCGGCCCAGCTGCCGATCAGCTTCTGCCGCCGCCAGCCGCCCCACGCCAGGCCGCGCGCGATACTGATCAGCAGCGTCTGCGACGCGAAGTACCAGAGCGCGGCGCCCACCAGCGCGACGGCGGCGACCGCGATGTCGCCGGGGCGCTGGGGGAGCGTGCCCGATTCGAGCCAGGTGTGCAGTGACGTCAGCTCGGTGATCGTGTGCACGCCGAGGATCGAGGCGGCATGCGCGGCGGTGGTGAAGAGGAAGGTCGTCATCGCCTTGTGCGCGATGGAGTAGCGCTGCACGCGCACCATCAGCAGCAGCGCGAGCGACAACGTGGGCGGCAGCAGGACGGCCGCGCCGCCCAGCCAGACGGCGGTCTGGTCGATGTGCTCGCCGCGCCGGTCGTCCGCCCGGCGCTGCTCCTCCGGATGCTGCGTCTGGACGAGGTACCAGATCGTGCAGCCCGCGATCACGCCGAAGCGGACGAGATCCGTCGTCGTGAGGGAAGCATCGACTTGCGATTTCAAGGCCCAGGACGCGACCGCGATCTCGGTGCCGAGCATCCAGAAGACCGCCGCGGGCGGCAGACGCCACAGCTCCCACCCGGCCGGATGACGCAGGGTGTTCCAGGCGCGGCCGCGCAGCCGCCAGACGCGGGCGGAGGCGAGGCCGACGGTGTCGGCGAAACCCCGGAGCGAACCGCGCGGCCGCGCCGAGACCGCGTCACGGTCGTGCTTGCCGAACTCGCTGACGAGGGTCACCTCCAACCCGTTACGCACCGCACCCGCATCGATCTTGCTGGGTCACCACAAGGGGGTGACAGGGGGACCGCGTTGACGATCGCGTGAGACAGCCGGATACCCACGTTCGCCGGACGCGTTTCCGCCGGGGGCTGGCATCGTGGCTCGTATGCCTGACGCCGCATACGACGCCGCCGCGGTCCCCGTGATGTTCGGCCCGGACTTCGACAGGGATCCCTCGCCCGCCTACGAATGGCTTCGGAGCAACGCGCCGGCGTTCCGGCTCCCGCTGCCCGGAGACACCTGGACCTGGCTGCTGACCCGGCACGCGGACGTCGTGTCCGCCATGGCCGACCCCCGGTTGTCCAAATGCCCGTCCGTCGCCGCGGAGCACTGGCGCAAGGCCAACCTCGGGCTGCCCGCCGACCACCGGCCGACGCTCATCGGGCATATGAACAACGTCGAAGGCGACGAGCACGCGCGGCTGCGTAAGGCCTGCGCCGGCGCGTTCGGCCCGCGGCGGCTGCAGCATATGCGCGACCGCACGCATCAGCTCGCGAACGAGCTGCTCGACCCGATCCTGGACCGGGGCGAAGGCGATCTCGTCGAGGATTTCGCGTACCCGCTGGGAATCCGGTCGATCTGCGAACTGATCGGCATCCCGGACAGCCTGCTCGACGAGGTCCGCCCGCCCGCGCTGGTGGTCGCCGCCGGCGACGTCACGGACATGGCGTCGATGCTCAAGGCGACCGACGATCTCGACGCGCTGCTCGCCGACGTCGTCGCCCGCAAACGCGCCGAACCGGGGGCGGACCTGATCAGTGATCTGCTCACCCAGGAGGCGGCCGGCAAGCTGACCGAAGACGAGGTCGCCGCGACGGCGTTCCTGTCGCTGATCGCCGGGCACGAGACGACGATCAGTCTCATCGCGTCCACCGCGCTGACCCTCATCACGCATCCGGAGGAGGCGGCCCGCGCCCGGGCCGACGGTGCGCATCTGACACTCGTCATCGAAGAGGTCCTGCGCCGCGACACCCCGCTGCAGAACACCAGCTGGCGGTTCGTCACCGAACCGATGGAACTCGCCGGGCAGCGGATGGAGGCGGGCGATCCGATCCTGTTGTCGTTGCTGGCGGCCAATCGCGACCCGGAAGTGCACCCCGAACCGCTTGCCTTCCGCCCTGGCGAGCGGCCGGTGCGGCACGTGGCCTTCGGGGTCGGACCGCATATTTGCATCGGCGCCGCGCTCGCGCGGATGCAGGCGTCCGCGGCACTGGAGACGTTGTTCGACCGCGCGCCGTCGATGACGCTGACCGTGCCGGAGGACCGGCTCGTGTGGTGGCCGAGCGCGATCACGCGCGGCCTGCACAACCTGCCGGTGAAGCTCTAGACGGCGCCTTCGAGGCGGCCCCGCAGCACGGTCGCCTTCCGGTCGTCGAGGTCCATGACGAGCTGGAGCGCGTCGCGCCAGACGGCCATCGCCTCGTCGGTGTGGCCCTGGGCGGCCAGCGCGCAGCCGCGTTCGTCGAGCGCGTCGGCCTGCCCCCAGACGTCGCCGCAGTTGCGGTAGGCGGTCAGCGCCTGCTCGCAATATCCGAGCGCCTGGTCCAGATCGCCGAACCGGCGGCAGGTCCTGGCGAGCGGCACCAGCGCGAAGCCCATTCCGTGCTGGTCGGCGTCCTTCGCGTAGGCGTCGAAGGCGCGCAGGCCGTGGTCGAGGGCCAGGTCCCGTTCGCCGAGGTCGCGGTAGGCGCGGCCGAGATGGACGCGCGCGGTCGCTTCGCCGAGCTGGTACCCGATCCGCGCGTTCACCTCCACGCTCTGCTCGGCGAGCCGGACGGCTTCGGCGTAGTCCTCGCGTTCGTGCGCGATGTTGCCGAGCCCGACCAGCGCCCAGCCGAGGCTCGGGTTCTCGCCGATCTCCTCGGAGATCTCGACGGCCTGACCGAACAGTTCGCGCGCGCGGCCGAGGTCGCCACGCCGCCGGTGCGCCTCGGCGAGGTTGATCGCCGACCACGCCAGCCCGCCGAGGTCACCGCCCGCCTTCGCTGACTCGATCGCCACCTCGTGGCTGGAGATCCACGTCTGCCACGGCCTGCCGAGCAGGTGGTAGTCGAACAGCTCCACCGGCAGCCGCCAGCCGACCTCGTACAGCCCGTGGTCCAGTGCCAGCCGGGCGACGCCGGTGATGCTCGGCATCTCCGACGCGCACCAGATGTAGGCCTCGTCGAACGTGGCGAACCGGAGCGGCTCGACACCTTCGGGCGCGGGACCCAGATCGATGTGATGGTCGCGGGCCGGGGTCAGCGTCCAGCTCGCGGCGTTGGCCGCGTACAGATACCAGTGGGTCAGCCGGGAAACCGCCGCCTGCCGCTCATCTTTCAGGCGCTCGGCGTTGGCCTCTTCGGCGGCGTACACGCGGATCAGGTCGTGGAACCGGTAATACTGCGCGCCGACCTGCTGGACGAGATGCGCCTGCACGAGCCGGTCGAGCAGCCGCCGCGCGTCGTTCCCGGGCAGCCCGGCGAGCGCGGCCGCCGCCTCCGCGGTGAACCGCGGGCCGGGATGGAGGCCGAGCAGCCGGAACATCCGGGCGGTGTCGGCCTCCAGCGCGCGATACGACCAGCTGAAGGCGGCCCGGACCCCGACGGTGTCGTCGTCGACCGCGAGCAGTTCCAGCCGACGCCCCTCGGCGACGAGTTCGCGGGCGAGGTCCCCGACGCTCTGATGGGGATGGGTGGCGACCCGTTCAGCGGCGATGTTCACCGCGAGCGGCAGCGCCGCGCACAGCCGGACGAGCCTGCCGACGCCTTCGGGATCGCCCGCCGCGCGTTCGTCGCCGATGAGGTCGGCCATGAGCCGCGTCGCTTCGAGTTCTCGCAGTGGCTCCAAGGAAACCTGGACCGCGCCGCTGCCGACGACCAGCCCGGACAGCCGTCGCCTGCTGGTGATCAGCACGGTGGTGTCCGGGGTGCCGGGCAGCACCGGCCGCACCTGGGGCGAGTCGAGGGCGTTGTCCAGTACGACGAGGGTGCGCTGGCCGCGCAACAGGCCGCGCAGGAGCGCGAGCCGCATGTGCTCCTCGGCGGGGACCCGGTCGGGGCGGACGCCGACGCAGCGCAGGAGGTCGTCGAGGATGTCGGCGGGTTGCGCGGGGGAGCCCGCCGCGTAGCCACGCAGATCCGACCAGAGCACGCAATCGAACTCTTCCTGGCGCCGGTTCGCCCAATTCAGCACGAGCGCGGTCTTCCCGACCCCGGGCGGCCCGGCGACGAAGACCACTTTCGCCGTTTCGGTGAACACCTTTTCGTCCAGCAGCGCCAAATGTTCTTCGCGGCCGACGAAATGATCGGGCGGCGGGGGAAGATGCACATACGGTTCGGCGCGGGCGGCCTCGGCGAGCACGATCAGGGTCCCGCCCGCGCCCAGCGCGCGATCGCAGGCTTCGGCGAATTCCGCGCTCGGCGGGGTGAGCCCGCGTTCGACCCGGCTGATGAGACTTTTGTCGACATAGGCGAGTTTCTGAAGCTCGCGCAACGCCAGCCCGCAGGCCTGCCGTCGTTGCCGCAGGGCGCGGCCGAACGTCGACGCGGCCGTCGAAACCGGCCTCGGTTCCGCGCGTGCTTTCCCGGTCTCCCCGGATCTGGCCGAACCGGAATTCTCGGTCACCAGAAGCACCTTTCTCCCCGCTTCGCGGCAGATCGTGCCACAACCTTCCCATTGCCTGGGTCACAACACGGCCACCGGGTGTGCGCAGGTGCGAAGTCTGCCCCCAAACTGTGCGAGAACGCGCCCGTTCCCCACCGGTGCGCCGGTCGAAAGGGAGGTGGATCATGCGCGACCGCGAAATGTGAGCAGGCCACGTTCCGCCTTGCGAACACCGGGCGAGTGCTGATCTCCTCGGAAACCGGTCGTGGCCGTCGCCTCCGGCGGCCACGACCGGGTCCTTTCGGAAGATGTAGGACCGCTTAACGTCGGTGTAGATCTTTTCACTTGTCCTGACGAGTCGCCCGAGGCAGCTTGGGAGAGGTATCGAGCGGCCCGGCGAAAGGAACGAAGTGAGCATCGGCGCACCGGGAACCCTGGTCCGGATGGGCGTTCTCGCCCTGTTGTGGGGATCCGGGTTCCTGTGGATCAAGCTCGCGCTGACCGGGCTGCCGCCCGTTCAGGTGACCGTCATCCGCTGCGCCCTCGGCGCGGCCGTCCTTCTCGTGCTGAGCCGCTGGGCCGGGCAACACCTCCCGCGCGGCCGCCGGATCTGGGGCAGGCTCCTCGTCGCCGCCTTCTTCTGCAACGCCTTGCCGTTCGCGTTGTTCAGCATCGGGGAACTGACCGTCGATTCCGGCGTCGCGGGGGTGATGAACGCGACGACCCCGCTGTGGTCGTTGCTGATCGGCATCGGGATCGGCACCGAACGGCGGCTCACGGTGGTCCGCGTGGGCGGGCTGATCCTCGGTTTCGCCGGCATCCTGCTGATCTTCGCGCCCTGGGAGAAGAGCGGCCTGCTGGGCTGGGGGACGCTGGCCCTGCTCGGCGCCGGCATCAGCTACGCGATCGCTTTCGCTTACATGGGAAAGAAACTCGTCGGCGAAGGCGGTCCGATCGCGATCTCCGCCGCGCAGTTGCTGACCGCCACCGGGCTCAGCGCGCTCGCGCTGCCCTTCGACGCCGCACCGGCCGGGCCGCTGAACGTGACCGCGGTGCTCGCCGTCGTCGTCCTCGGGATCTTCGGCACCGGCGTCACCTTTTATCTCAACTACCGGCTCATCGCCGACGAAGGCGCGACCTCCGCCGCGACCGTCGGCTATCTGCTGCCGGTCGTCTCGGTCGCGCTGGGCGCGATCGTGCTCGGCGAGGACCTCGGCCCGCGGGTGCTCGCCGGAATGGCCGTGGTGCTGCTCGGAGTCGCGCTGACGCGCTACGTGAGGTCTTCGGCGAGCAGGTCCATCAGCAACCCGTCGTGCCAGCCCTCGCCGTCGGTGTCGCGCTCGTAGCCGCGCATCACGCCGACCTCGCGGAAACCGACGGCCTTGTAGCAGCGGATGGCGGCGTCGTTGTCCACGGCGGGGTCGATCACCAGCCGATGGTGCCCGCGATCGTGCAGGAGGTGCCGCGCCATCGTGCGGACGGTGTCCGTGCCCAGGCCGCGGCCGTGCGCCGCCGGGTCGAGGAAGAGGTCGACCGACGCGTGCCGGTACATCGGGTCATCCTCCTCGCCGTACTGGACGAAGCCCCGGACGACGCCGCCTTCGAGGACCGTGAAACAGGTCGTCGTGGGGTCGTCGAACGGCCAAGTGGGGGAGTCGTCGATCGAACCCCAGCGCGCCCCGACCTCGGCCGTGCCGCGGATGCGCCGCAGGTCCGGGACGTGGGCCTCGGTGACCGGGGTCAGGGTCACGATCTCCCCGCGCAACTCGGTGGTCAGTTCCCGCTCCGTCCGCTCGTCCGAATGGCGCCAGTCTAGGGAGAAACCGGCGGACGTGCCGCCGGACCGCAAGAACACGGGGGCTTTCCCGGCCGGAATCCGGTATCAACGAAAGGGACGACGGAGGTGGGTCATGGGGAACCCGTTCGAGGGATTACGTCCGGTGGAGGAACTGGCCGACGGTGGGGCGACGGCCGTGCGAGCGGCGGTGCTGCGCAAGGCGACCCAAGCGGTGGTCGCGAACGCCCGCGACGCGACGGACTGCCGGATGCTGCTGGAGATGCTGGGGCTGCATTCGGAAAGGCCGGTCCGGACCGAGGATGAAGCCGCCTGAGGCCGGTTAGGGCCAACCGTGTCCTCTGTACCTGCTGGTCGGGAACACAGGTGTGGCGTGAGCGAAGGCGTGACTCGCGTGATCAGGGACGTGACTCGCGTGATTGGAGGCCGCACTCGTGTGTTTCGCCTCTGATCACGCGAGTTCCGGCTTCGATCACGCGAGTGCGGTGCCAGGACACTCGACCTTCACACCTTCTCAGGTACTTCAGGTGCCCGACGCGGGTTCTGAGTGGGTCAGCGCCGCGGCAGCACGCAGAATTCGTTGTCTTCCGGGTCGGCCATGACCACCCAGTCGTCCGACTCGGGGTCTTCGACGACCCTGGCGCCCAGTGACACCAGCCGGGCGACCTCTTCGCGCTGCTCGAGTTCGGTGGGCGCCAGGTCGAGGTGCAGCCGGTTCTTGCCCGACTTCCCCTCGGGGACCGGCTGGAACAGCAGGCTCGGCACGTCGGGGCTCTTCAGTTCGACATAGGTCACGCCATGACCGTCGGTCCACCGTTCGGTCTCGGGGTAGCCGAGTGCTTCCTTCCAGAACGCGGCCAGTGCTTCGGCCTCACGGCAGTCGACGGCGACGGCGAGCATCCGGGTTCGCATGGATCCACGGTGGCACGGAACGGCGAGGTTTGCCGGATGCGCGGGCGGGCACCCGGCGGGGAGCAGAGCCACTCGCCGAAGGGAGCACCATGAAGGCCGTCACCTGGCACGGCAAACGCGATGTCCGGGTCGACACCGTCCCGGATCCGAAACTGGTCGAGCCCACCGACGCCATCGTGCGGATCACCTCCACCGGTATCTGCGGGTCGGACTTGCACCTTTACGAGGTCCTCGGTGCCTTTATCGACGAGGGCGACATCCTCGGGCACGAACCCATGGGCGTCGTCGAAGAGGTCGGTTCCGGGGTGACGAACCTGAAACCCGGCGATCGCGTCGTCGTCCCGTTCAACATCTCCTGCGGTCACTGCTTCATGTGCGACCGCGGCCTGCAATCGCAATGCGAGACCACCCAGGTCACCGACCGGGGCAAGGGCGCGGCGCTGCTCGGCTACACCAAGCTCTACGGGCAGGTGCCGGGCGGCCAGGCCGAATACCTGCGGGTCCCGCAGGCCCAGTACGGCCCGATCAAGGTGCCGGACGGTCCGCCGGACGAGCGTTTCGTGTACCTCTCCGACGTCGTGCCCACGGCCTGGCAGGCCGTCGACTACGCGGACATCCCCGAAGGCGGCACGGTCGTGGTCTTCGGGCTGGGCCCGATCGGGCAGTTCTGCTGCCGGATCGCGAAGCACCGGGGCGCGGGGAAGGTGATCGGCATCGACCTGGTGCCGGAACGGCTCGCGAAGGCCGCCGCGGCCGGCGTCACCACCTTCGACACGCGTGAACACAAGTACCTCGGCGACCTCATCCGCGAGACCACCGGCGGAAGGGGAGCGGATTCGGTGATCGACGCCGTCGGGATGGAGGCGCACGGTGCCCCGATCGGGCGAATAGCGCAGAACCTGGTCGCCCTGCTGCCCGACCCGATCGGCGCGAAGATCACCGAGAAGGCCGCGATCGACCGGCTCAGCGTGCTGTACGCGGCCATCGATTGCGTCCGGCGCGGCGGCACGATCTCGCTGAGCGGCGTCTACGGCGGCATGGTCGACCCGCTGCCGATGATGGACCTGTTCGACAAGCAGATCACCCTGCGGATGGGTCAGGCGAACGTCCGGCGCTGGATCGACGACATCATGCCGCTGATCACCGATTCCGCCGATCCGCTCGGCGTCGAGGGTTTCGCGACGCACAAGATGCCGCTGAAGGACGCGCCCCACGCCTACGAGATCTTCCAGAAGAAGCAGGACGGCGCCGTCAAGATCCTTCTGGAGCCGTCGGCGGCTTGAGGTGTCGGCCCGCGGATGCCGGGTATCCGGTGGACGGACCCCTGACGGAAGGAGCGATGGGATGACCACGGCACGAGACATCATGACCGCGAACGCGACCTGTGTGTCCGCCTCCGAAACCGTGCTCGACGCGGCCAAGAAGATGGCCGCCGAATCGGTGGGCGCGGTACCGATCTGCGGCGAGGACGGCAAGCTCAAGGGCATGCTGACCGACCGCGACATCGTGGTGAAGGTCCTGGCCGAAGGCAAGGATCCGAGGGCGTTGCACGCCTCGGAACTGGCTCAGGGCGAGGCGGTGACGATCGGCGCGGACGACGACGCCGAGGAGATCATGCGCACCATGGCGAACCACAAGGTCCGGCGGCTGCCGGTGATCGACGGGCACAAGCTCGTCGGCATCGTGGCGCAGGCCGACGTGGCCAAGGCCCTGCCCAACCCGGACAGCGGTGAGCTGGTGGAAGCCCTGTCCTACGACTGAGGGCATACTCGCTCGGTGGCGTTCTTCGACATCGAGGGTTACGAACCCGTGTGGCTCTCCGGACTCCAGGAGATCCGGAGAGCACACGGGGATCGCTTGCGTGCGCTGGTAGGCAAGCCCCTGCGGCATGTCCATCTGACCTGGTTCGTCGAGTACGCCGAGTGGCTCTCCGAGGCGCCCGTCGTGCTCGACTTCGGCGAGCAGCGGCTGGAGATCACGCACTGGAAGTTCGACGAGGTTTCCCTGACCTGGAACACGATCGACCCGGTCGGGAAGTCCTCATGGGACTGGGGCGATCCGGCCGAGCCCAGCCCGCTCCTGTGGCGGCAGGACGTCTTTCCGGAACTGTCCGCTTTGGAGGGTCAAGTGCTCCAGGACGTCGAACTGCTCGACTGCGTGACGCGGGACATGGCGAACGGCATGGTCGCGCTCGGTTTCGTCTTCCCGCACGGCCGGTTCACCGTGTTCAACGCACTCGACGAGAACGGCATCGAATACATCGAGCCCGATTCGTCGTACCGGAGACACTCACTGGCGGGCTGAAAACGGGATGCGCCGGTCTTCGATCTTGGTGATACTTCCCGGCATGTCCCGGATCAAGCTGGCCGAAGCGCTCGTCTCGCGCGCCGACGCGGCCAAGAAGGTGGAGGCGCTGCGCTCCCGGATCGTCGACAACGCACGGCACCAGGAGGGCGAGGAACCGTCGGAAGACGCGTCCGCCCTGCTCGTCGAAGCCGAAACCGCGCTGGACGAACTGGAATCACTGATCCAGCGGATCAACCGGACCAACGCCGCGACCCCGCTCGGGGAGGGCACGATCACCGACGCGATCGCGCGCCGCGACGTCCTCCGGCTCAGGCACGGTGTCCTGACCGCGGCCGCCGACGCCGCGGCCGGGCGCAACCAGGGCGGTTACGGCCGTCAGCTCCGTTCGGAACTCCGCTACCTCTCCGCGCTTCCGGTCGCGGAGCTGCGGTCCCGTGCGGACCGGGTCGCGGGGGAGATCCGGGCGGTCGACGTCGAGATCCAGCGCACCAACTGGGAGACCGACCTCCTGGACTGAACGTGGAAAGCAGGTAGCCCTCCGGGAAGCGGGCACAAGCCGAGGGCCGGCGGTATTCCGGCTCGCCTGGTACGCGGCGGGCAGCGTGGGGTTCGACTCCCCGATCACAACTCCGCCCAGCACGACGCACAGGTGACGGCGCAAACGGCACAGTTCATCACCACGTGCCGGTCCCGGAAGGTGAGGGCGGGTACGGGGTCTTTCCACGCATTCCCGGTGACACAGTGGTGTTCCCGACACTCTTCACCCCGCCGAAGCATGGGCGGGGCTGATCCACTCTGTGCCAAGGTGAAGAGCGGAACAATCCATGAGCCCAGGTGGTGACCCCGGATGGCACTGAAGATCGGTTACAAGGCGTCGGCCGAGCAGTTCGGCCCGCGCGACCTCGTCGAGTACTCCGTGCTCGCCGAGCAGGTCGGGCTGGACAGCGTGATGGTCAGCGACCATTTCCAGCCCTGGCGGCACCAGGGCGGGCACGCGCCGTTCTCCTTCGCGTGGATGGCGGCGGTCGGCGAGCGCACCGAGCGGGTGGTCCTCGGCACCAGCGTGCTGACCGCGACCTTCCGCTACAACCCGGCCGTCGTCGCGCAGGCGTTCGGCACGCTGGGCAGCCTGTACCCGGGCCGTGTGCTGCTCGGCGTCGGCAGCGGTGAGGCCCTCAACGAGGTCGCGGTCGCCCGCATCGAGTGGCCCGCGTTCAAGGAGCGGTTCGCGCGGCTGCGCGAGGCGATCGACCTGATGCGCAAACTGTGGTCCGAGGAGCGCGTCACGTTCGAGGGCGAGTACTTCCAGACCACCGACGCCACCGTGTACGACCGGCCCGAGGGCGGGGTGCCGATCTACATCGCGGCGGGCGGCCCGGTGATGGCGAAGTACGTCGGCAAGCAGGGTGACGGTTTCATCTGCACCAGCGGCAAGGGGATGGAGCTCTACACCGAGAAGCTGCTGCCCGCGGTCGCGGAAGGCGCGGAGCAGGCGGGCCGCAGCACCGGCGACATCGACAAGATGATCGAGATCAAGCTGTCCTACGACCCGGATCCGGCGCAGGCGCTGGAGAACACCCGGTTCTGGGCACCGCTCTCGCTGACGCCGGAGCAGAAGGCGGGTATCGAGGATCCGGCCGAAATGGAGAAGGCCGCGGACGCGCTGCCGATCGAGCAGGTCGCCCGCCGCTGGATCGTGACCTCCGACCCGGCCGACGCGGTCGAGCAGATCAAGCCGTACGTCGAGGCGGGCTTCAACCACCTCGTCTTCCACGGTCCCGGCCACGACCAGGAGCGGTTCCTGCGGTCGTTCTCCGAGCAGGTCGTCCCGGGGCTGCGCGAACTCGCCTGACCCGATGTGGCGGGCGGCACCGCGCGAGCGGTGCCGCCACCGGGTCAGGACTCGGTGACGAGCTTGCCGATCTCCTGGTCGAAGTCGAACCATTCCGGCTCGGACCCGGCGGGGACGACGTCGTAGGTGCGGTCGAGGAACTCGGCCAGTTCCTGCGCCGGTGCTTCGAGGACCGCGCAGCCGTCGGGCGCGCTGAGCGCGAAGATCACGATCGAGGTGTCGTCGGCCGAGCTGATGATCACGTCGCCCTCACCCGATGGGGTGAGGAGTCCGTCCGCGAGGAGATCACGGCCGAACATCCAGCGGACCGTCCCACCGCCCGAGTGATAGGCCACCACGACGGCGTACGGGTCCTCGGGATCGTATTCGAGATCGGCCTGCACGGGGAGCGGGTCCGCACCGAAAGTGCGCAGGCCGAAGACGATCGTCCCCCGGATGAGGTCGCTTTCCTTGTCCAACGCTTCAGCCCCTTACGTTCGGTTGCTGTTGATCTTCAGCTATTGATAACGCAATGTGAAGCCTTTTCGTGACCCGAGTTGACAAGGTTCACACGTTCGGCTGAGAGCTGCGTCTCACGCGCTCACGGACGGTCTCCGGCGGGCACGTGGGGTGAGCGGGCGGGAAATGCGATCAGCCGTGCAAAAGAAACGGATTCCGCACGTGCATATTCCGGTGAACGATAATGGCAACCGTTCGGCGGAGTGAATCGCTTTTCCCTGTTGGTTAACATCATTGTGCGTCGTTCGCGTATTCCAGGAGATCGACGTGGCTCCGTCCTGGACCCCGGCGAGCATGGTCGTTGAGGATAGGGAAAGGAGCGGTAATGGGCGTACGCATCACCGTCGCCATTCCCAGGCAGGACGCCGGGCAGCGGTACCCGGTTCACGCGCCGCGCGGCCGGGTGGTCCCGAGATCCTCGTCGGCCTCGCCGGGGGCGGTGACCGCGCCGGCGGTGCCCCGTGTCCAGGGGCGTCGACGTGATTGACCGGCTCCCGATGCGGGTCGGGCAGGCCGACATCGACCGGCTCGAGGGCGTCATCGCCGCGCTCCGGGCCCGCGACTACCGCGAAGGCGGCGGGTCCTGCCGGGAACTGCTCCAGGTGCTGGAGCCCTACGGCGCAGCCCTGCGGCGCGGGATGATGTCCGAGCCGCTGGCCCGGCGGCTGGCCGGCGTGGTCGCCGATCTGCACAACCTCAGGGGCTGGACGGAATTCGATTCCGGTCGCCCCGTGCGGGCAGAGCGGCACTTCCGGTGCGCGCTCGAACTCGCGGCGGAGGCGGGCGACGACGACCTCCTCGCCAACATCCGTTACCGGCTCGGCCGGATGTATCTGCATCACCGCTCGCCGGCGGAGGCGCTGGAGCAGTTCGCCCAGGGACAGCTCGCGGCGCGCCGCGCGGGGCGGCCGCTTTCGCAGGCGATCCTGTCGGCGAACGAGGCGTGGGCCTACGCGCTGCTCGGTGACGTCCGCCAGGCACTGGACAAGCTTTCCGTCGCGCCGGAACAATTCGCGGACTCCGCCGGCGACGCCGTCCCTTCGTGGTCCGCGTTCTTCACGGCCAACGACCTGGCCGCGATGATCGGCACGGTGCGCACCGAACTCGCCAGGCTCGTCGACGTCCGCCATTGCCGGGAGGCGATTCCCGCGCTCACCCGGGCCATCGACGGCTATGGCCCGGACATGATGCGCAGCCGGTCGCTGACGATGATCTGGCTCGCCGTCGACCACGCGCTGGAAGGCGATCTGGACCGGGCCGCGGAGGTCGGTCTCGCCGCGATGGAGATCGCGGACGGGATCCGTTCGGCGCGGACGCGAGATCGTTTGAAACCCCTGTCGGAAAGCGTACGGAAGAGAGTCGGCGATATTAATGCGCGAGATATCCTTGACCGGATCGCAACGTTTCGGGCCAGTGCCTGAGCGCCGGGGAATAGGTGGAGGAATGACCGGATCAATTTCGCCGGGCGTAGGCTCGCGGGTATGAAACGGACTTCGTTCGCGCAGTGGCCGTGTTCGATCGCGCGCACCATGGACCTGCTCGGCGACTGGTGGACGCCGCTGGTCCTGCGCGAGGCGTTCTACGGGATCCGCAGGTTCGACGAGTTCCAGCAGGAGCTCGGCATCGCGCGGAACACCCTCGCCGACCGGCTGCGCCGCCTGGTCGGGGAGGGGCTGCTGGAAAAGCGCGCCTACCAGGCCGACCCGGTCCGTTACGACTACGTCCTGACCGAGAAGGGCGCGGATTTCTACGGTGTGCTCGCCGCGATGTCGCGCTGGGGCGACCGCTGGCTCTCCGAGGAGGCCGGGCCGCCCGTCGTCCTGCATCACGACACCTGCGGGCAGGACACGCACGCGGAGGTCGTCTGCGCGCAGTGCTCCGGGCCGTTGACCGGGGAGAACACCCGCGCGCGGCTCGGGCCCGGCTATCCGCCGAAGCTCGCGGACCGGCCCGACGTGGTGCGCCGCTTCGCCGCGCAGGAGGTTTGACAACGTAAGTCCATCTACGCAACTATCGAGGTCACGAGCACGAGAGGCGGGCCGCGATGGAGTGGACGGGCGCCAAGTACGCCGACAAGCCGACGGTCGAGGTCGAGGCGTGGGTCGACGCCGCCCCGGAACGGGTCTGGTCGATCGTCTCCGACGTGCGGCTGATGCCGGAGATGAGCCAGGAGCTCCAAGCCGCGGAATGGTGTGACGGCGCGGAAGGCGCGGCCACGGTCGGCAGGCGGTTCGTCGGCCGCAGCAAGCACGACGCGCTCGGCGAATGGGAGACCACGTCGCACGTCGTCGAATGCGACGAGCCGCGCGTGTTCACCTGGGCCGTGCACGACGCCGAGACGCCCACGGCGCTGTGGCGCTTCACGCTGGAACCCGAGAACGGTGGGACGAAGCTCCGGCAATGGATGCAGCTGGGGCCGGGCCGATCGGGTCTCTCGCTGGCCATCGACCGGATGCCGGACAAAGAGGAGAAGATCGTCTTCGTCCGGCTGCGCGAGTTCGAGAAGGCGATGACCGGGACCCTCGCCGCGATCAAGGAGCGGGCCGAGGCGGACGGCGCGTGATGCGGACGGCGACCACGGTCGAGGCCTCGCGTGGCCCGCGGGAGACGCTGGATTTCGTGCTGGAGGCGGAAAAGCTCGGTCTCGACGAATGCTGGGTCGCCGAGGCGTGGGGATCCGACGCGCCGTCGGTGCTCGGCTATCTCGCGGCGCGGACGGAACGGATCCGGCTCGGCTCGGGCATCATCCAGCTCGGCACCCGGACCCCCGTGGCGATCGCGCAGGCCGCGCTGACGCTCTCGGAGCTTTCCGAGGGCCGGTTCGTGCTCGGGCTCGGTGCTTCGGGGCCACAGGTGATCGAGGGGCTCCACGGTGTCCCGTTCGCCCGGCCGCTGACGCGGATGCGGGAGACGGTCGCGATCATCCGTCAGGCGTTCGCCGGAGAGAAGATCGCGTTCTCCGGCAAGGAGTTCGAGATCCCGCTGCCGGGGGAGAGCAGGCCGATGCGGCTGTCGACGGCGCCGAATCCGGACATCCCGATCCATCTGGCCACGCTTTCGCCGAAGCTGCTGGAGCTGACCGGGGAGATCGCGGACGGCTGGCTGGGGACCAGTTTCGTGCCGGAAGGCGCGCAGGCCTACTTCTCGCATCTCGACGCCGGCCTCGCGAAGGCGGGCCGAACGAGGGCGGACCTCGAAGTCTGCCAAGGCGCCGAAGTCGCGTTCGCGAAGGACGAGGACGAACTGCGCGGGATGGTCGCCGGCCGCAAGGCCGAACTCGCGTTCAGTCTCGGCGGGATGGGTTCGGCCAAGACGAACTTCTACAACAACGCCTACAGCAGGCAGGGTTGGGCGGAGGCCGCCGCGGCGGTGCGGGAGCGCTGGCAGGCGGGCGACCGGGAAGGCGCGGCCGCGCTGGTGACCGACGAGATGGTGCTCGGTACGACGCTGATCGGCACCGAACCGATGGTGGCGCGGCGGCTGCGGGTCTGGCGGGACGCGGGTGTCGACACGGTCCGGCTGTATCCGGCGGGCGAGACGGTCGCCGAGCGGCTCACCACCCTGGGGCGCGCGCTGGACCTGGTCCGGGCGCTGGGCTGAATGCCCGCGCCGGTTGAGGTGACCGGCCGAGCGCTGCGGTCGCCGCCTGCTCCAAGCGGGTAGAACTTGTTTCACTTTTGCCGCCGGCTGGAGAACATGACCTCGCTCGATCCCCCACGCGAGGAGGATTCATGGGTCCCGATCTGTCCCGCCGTCAGGTCCTGCGCGGCACCGGGCTCGCGCTCGCTTCGGGGCTGCCGTTCGCGGGGACGGCTTCGGCCGCCTCCTCGGTGGTCGGCGAGTACGACGTCGTCGTGGTCGGGGCCGGCGCGGCGGGGATGACCGCCGCGCTGACGGCGGCCAAGCGGGGCCTCAGCTGTGTGGTGCTGGAGAAGGCGGCGAAATTCGGCGGCTCGGCCGCCCGGTCGGGGGCGGGGATCTGGATTCCGTGCAACTCGGTGCTGGCGCAGGCCGGTGTCCGAGACACCCCGGAACAGGCCGCACGGTACCTGTCCGCCGTGGTCGGACCGTCGATCCCCGCTTCGCGACAGGAAGCGTTTCTCGCCAACGGTCCGGCGATGTTGTCCTTCGTGATGGCCAACAGCCCGCTGCGGTTCCGGTGGATGGAGGGCTACAGCGACTACTACCCGGAACTGCCCGGCGGGATGCCGGACGGCCGCTCGATCGAACCCGACCAGCTGGACGGGAACATCCTCGGCGCCGAACTGGCGAACCTGAACCCGCCCTATCTCGCCACGCCCGCGGGCATGGTCGTGTTCAGCGCGGACTACAAATGGCTCGCGCTGGCCGCGGTCAACCCGAAGGGCGCCGCGGTGGCGGCCGCCTGCCTCGCCCGCGGCACGGCCGCCGCGCTCGCCGGGCAGAAACCGCTCACCATGGGGCAGTCGCTGGCCGCGGGACTGCGGGCCGGGCTGCAGCGCGCCGGTGTCCCGGTCTGGCTGAACACGCCGTTGACCGATCTCGTCATCGAGAACGGGAAAGTCACCGGGGTGACCGTCGCGGCGGGGGTGGTGAAGGCGCGGCGTGGTGTCATCGTCGGCTCCGGCGGTTTCGAGCACAACGCCGCCATGCGGGCCGAATACCAGCGCCAGCCGATCGGTACACAATGGACTGTCGGCGCGCGGTCGAACACCGGCGACGGGATCCTGGCCGGTAAACGCGCCGGAGCGGCGCTGGACCTGATGGACGACGCCTGGTGGGGTCCGGCGATCCCGCTGCCCGGCGAACCGTACTTCTGCCTCGCCGAGCGGACCCTGCCCGGCGGGCTGATGGTGGACGCGGCGGGCAAGCGGTTCGTCAACGAGGCGGCGCCGTACAGCGACGTCGTGCACACGATGTACGACCGGAATCCGACGTCGCCCACGATTCCCGCGTGGCTGGTGGTCGACCAGCACTACCGCAACCGGTATCTCTTCCGCGACGTCGCGCCGCTGCTTCCCCTGCCCGCGGAGTGGTACTCGGCGGGCGCGGTCAAGAAGGCGTGGACCGTCGAATCGCTCGGCAGCGCGATCGGTGTCCCGTCGCAGGCGTTGCGCGCCACCGTCGACCGGTTCAACGGGCAGGCACTGTCCGGTGTGGACAGTGACTTCCGCCGGGGCGCCAGCGCTTACGATCATTACTACACCGACCCGTACGTCCTGCCGAACTCGTGTCTGGCGCCGCTCTGGGAACCGCCGTTCTATGCGTTCAAGATCGTGCCGGGCGACCTCGGTACCAAGGGCGGGATGCGCACCGACGCCCGGGCGCGGGTCCTGCGGGCGGACGGTTCGGTCATCCCAGGCCTGTACGCCGCCGGGAACGCGAGTGCGGCGGTGATGGGCAACAGCTACGCGGGCGCGGGGTCGACGATCGGGCCGGCGATGACCTTCGGGTATGTCGCGGCGAACGATCTCGCGGATCAGGCTTCGAGCTGACGGGCGCGGTCCGGGAGCTTGAGCCGTGAGACGACGATGACGAGCACGAAAGCGGTGAGGGCCGCGACGGTCCGGACGACGTTGTAGGTCTCCCAGCGATCGAGGATCGCCGCGTGGTCGGCGGGTGCCGTGGTGACCGCCCAGACCTTGATCCGGCCGTTGATCGGGACGTTGCCGAAGCGGGTGACCAAGAACGACGTCACGACCAGCGCCGCGGCCACGCCTGCCAGCAGTCGCGGCCGTCCTCGGCTCAGCAGGGCGAGCGCGAGGGAGCTGATCGCCGCGAGCGCCATCGCGGTCTGCATGACGACGCCGTTCCGCTGCATCAGCGCCGTGTGGAAGGTCAACCGCACGTCGAGCGGGACGACGTCGAAGGTGGCGGCGACGTTGACCACGCCGTAGCCGAACGCCCCCGCGAGCAGTCCCGTCGACAGGAGGGTGACGCCGGGGACGAGATCCGACCTTATCTTTGACATACTGTCAAACTTAGCGGGCTGAGGTAAATCTGACAACGTGTCTGAGTTGGCTGGGGTGGGCGTCGGTGCAGGTGTCGTGAGTGGCGTTTCGGGTTCTAACCCGAAACGCCACTCACGACCAACGCGACCCAGGCGTGTGGCGAGCGGCCACTGTCGCGTTCCTGCCAGTTGTCGCGCGCGCACCCGTTAAGGTGGGGCGTTCACGTGGCATCAAGGGCTGGGGGGTCCGCCATGATCGACAAACGTGCCTATCACCACGGGGATCTCCGTCGTGCGCTCGTCCTCGCCGCACGGGAGCTCCTCGTCGAACGAGGTCCGGAGGGGGTGAGTCTGCGCGCCGCGGTCGCCAAGGTGGGTGCGTCCACCGCGGCGCCGTACCGGCATTTCCGCGACAAGGACGCGCTGCTGGTGGCGGTCGCGCTGGAAGGGCATGCCGGGTTGCAGGGGTGCCTGCGGGGGTGTGGTGCCGGGACGGTCACCGCGCTCGGGCATTCCTACCTTGGCTTCGCTCTGGAGAATCCCGCGTTGTACCGCTTGATGGCGGGTGCCGGGATCGGTGACCGTGCCGCGTATCCGGAGCTGGCGGAGGCACACCGGGTGACCTGCGCGGTGCTGGCCGATCGAGTGGGGGAGCGGAATGATCCGGACGGTTTCGCCGTCACGCTCTGGTGCCTGCTCCACGGGCTCGCCACACTGGTGATCGACGGCCACGTGGAGCGCGATTCCGCCGTGGCGGAGGCCGAGCGGAGCCTGGGGCTCCTGGTCCATTAGCCGACGCGCGCACTGTGTGGATTTTGGGGCGTTGGACGACCAGAAATCCACACGGTCCGCGCGTGGCCGGTCCGATCACGACGGGGTGTGTGGATATAGGGACAGTGAACGTCCCTATATCCACACACCTCTCACTCATGGTGACCGTCGCACTCAGCCGATCGACGGGATGAAGGTCGGCAACCGCCGGACCTTCGTGTCCTGCTCGAAGGCGTACGCGATCGCCAGCAGCGACGGTTCGCTGAACCGCCCGCCCATGATCGACAGTCCCAGCGGCAACGGCCCGGCGTACGCCATCGGAACGGTCATGTTGGCGTAGCCCGAAACGGCCGCCGGGCCGGACGAGTCGATCAGCAGCGCGCCGTCGCCGACACCGAGCTGCGTCTTCCACGCGGCGTTGTTCGTCGGCGCGACGATCGCGTCGAGTTTCGCGCCGCGCAGCGTTTCGTCGAGGCCGCGCCGGGCGGCGCTCGTCGCGGCTTCCCGCATCGCGCGGTAGGCCGGATCGTTCAGATCGCCGGTGGTGGCCTGCGAGCGGTCCCAGAGATTGTGGGTCCAGTACGGCATTTCGATCGCCGCGTTGTCCAGGTTGTACTGGATCAGCCCCGCCAGATCGGCGGGATGCTTGCCGCCGGTGGAGGCGAGGTAGGCGTTGATGTCGTGCTTGAACTCAGTCCTGATCGCGGGGAACTCGTTGGCCGCGATGACGTCCAGGTACGGGATGGTGATCTCGACCGTGGTCGCGCCGAGCTTCCGCAGCCTCGTCAACGCCTGCTCGAACGCCGCCTTCGTCGTGTCGTCCGGGGTGTACACCTCCCGCCAGACACCGATCCTCTTCCCGCGCAAAGCGTTGGGGTGCAAGAACTTCGTGTAGTCGTCGATGGACTGTTTCGCGGCGTCGACGGTGATCGGGTCGCGGCGGTCGGCGCCGTTGAGGGCCGCGAGCAGGATCGCGGCGTCCACCACGTTGCGCGCCATCGGGCCCGCGGTGTCCTGCTGCTTCGACACCGGCACGATCCCGCTGCGGCTGACGAGCCCGAGGCTCGGCTTGACGCCCACGATGCCGTTGGCGCCGGACGGGCAGCTGATCGAACCGTCCGTTTCGGTTCCGACGGCGACGGTCGCCAGGTGCGCCGCGACGGCGACCCCGGGGCCGGACGACGAGCCGCACGGGTTGCGGTCGAGGACGTAGGGGTTCGCGGTCTGGCCGGCGAGCGGGCTCCAGCCGTTCGACGAACTGGTGGAGCGGTAGCTCGACCACTCCGAAAGGTTGGCCTTGCCGAGGATGACCGCCCCGGCCTCGCGCAGGTTCTCGACCACGCCGGCGTCACGGTAGGGGCGCGACTCCAGCAGCGCGGTCGAGCCGGCGGTGGTCGGCTGCCGGTCCGCGGTGTCGATGTTGTCCTTGAGCAGCACCGGGATGCCGTCCATGGGACCCTTCGACCGGTGCCGGAGCCGCCGCACGTCACTCTCCGCGGCGAGCCGCAGCGCGTCCGGGTTCGTGGAGAGCACCGCGTGCAGCGTCGGGTTCAGCTTGCGGATCCGGTGCAGGTAGAAGGTGGTCAGCTCGACCGAAGACAGTCGTCCGGAGCGCATCGCCCGCTGCAGGTCGGGGATCGTCGCCCGCTCCAGATCGATCCCGGCCACGACGGGGCGGCCGGATCGGTCCGCGGCCCATGCCGGGACGGCCGTGGTGGCGGACGCCACGGACACCATGACGAGGAACGCCGCCAAGGCCGCGCCCCGTCTTTTCAAGGAATGTCTTGTCAAGGAATTCCCTCCTTGGTCGAAAGAATTCCTGAACAGTACGTGTGACGCCCCGTTTCGGAAGTGCCGGAAAAGTCCGGCAGGTGGTGATTTAATCGGCTCGCGAACGCCTCGCCCGGTAGGCGATCGGTCACGCAAACAGCCTGTGCTCCAAGGTTTCTGCACGGGGTGACACCGGTCGCGGACGCACCGTGAGACGATTTCCGGGATCTCGTCGGAAATATTCCGCCTGTATTCGGCCTGCCGCCCGGTGCTCGCGTTGGTCGGGGATTGTTCGGGGTTCGCCGATCATCCGGCGCGGTTCGGCCGCGAGCTTTCGGCGAGCGCGGCGCTGAAGGACCGGGCGGTGCTCGTCAGCGCGGCGACCGCGGAAACCGGGTCGCGGCGGGCGGGCAGGACGGCGGCGAGTGCCGCGCCGACCCGGCCGTCCGGGGTCCGGACGGCGACGGCGGCGCAGCCGAGCCCCTCGGCGATCGTCTCCGACTCCGCCGCGAACCCGGCCGCGCGGATCTCCAGCGCGTCGGTGTCCGGTTCGGCGAGCGCCGGGTGATGAGCGGCGAGGAGCCGCCCGGCGGCGGTCCCGGGCGGCAGCGGACTGCCCGGCCACACGGGGACGTCGTCGGCGGGGAGGACGGCCCCGGCCGCGACGAGCGCGCGACCTTCCCTCGGGACCACGAGCACCAGGCTCGCGCGCATCCGCGCCGAAAGCACGGGCAGCCATTCCTTGGCGAGGTCCCGCAGTTCGGGCTGCCAGTACCGCCCGAGCCGGAACACCCGCGAGCCGATCCGGTAGCCGCGGCCCGCCCGTTCGACCGCGCCCAGGTCGGCCAGCTGGTCCAGAAGCCGGTGCGCGGTGGTCTTCGGGAGCCCGGTGGTCCGCACGAGCTGGGCCAGCCCGGCCTGCCCGCCGTGTTCGTTGAGTGCTTCGAGCAACGCGAACGCGCCTTCGAGCACGCCGCGTCCGCCAATGGTCTCCCGCATCGCCGCCCTTTCCCGGAAACAGGCCACACCGGAGAAGTAAAGTGCGCCCCCGGCCTGCCGGGATACGAACTTCCGGGCAGCCGATGGGGCGGTGTTCCGCTGAACGGCCCCTTCGCCGACGTGACCGACACCGCGTCGCGAACCACCCTGCCGGGTCCGGCGTCCCGGCGCGTTCCTGGCATGCTGGCAAGGTTCGCGCGAACACCACAGCTCCAGGGGGACGTCGATAATGGAGGAGATCCGCCGCCTCGCCGATCGGTTCGATCTCATCGAGCCCGTCGGCGGTGGCTCCATGGGCACCGTGTGGCGGGCGCGCGACGAGAACCTGGAGCGCACGGTCGCGGTCAAGGAACTCCTTCTGCCGCACGGCGCGGGGGAGCAGAAGGCCGACGAGGCCAAGAACCGCGCCCTGCGCGAGGCCAGGATCGCCGCGCGGCTGGTGCATCCGCACGCCATCACCGTCTTCGGGGTGATCGACGAGCAGGACCGCCCGTGGATCATCATGGAGTACCTGCCCTCCACCAGCCTCGCGGAGAAGCTGCGCGAGGGGCCGATGGAGGTCGACGACGTCATCCGTCTCGGCATCCAGCTCTGCTCGGCGCTGGCGGCCGCGCACCGCGCGGGCATCGTCCACCGCGACATCAAGCCCGGCAACGTCCTGCTGGGCGACGACGACACCGTCAAGATCACCGACTTCGGGATCTCGCGGGCGATGGGCGACGTCCAGCTCACCGCGACCGGCGAGATCTCCGGGACACCCGCGTTCCTGGCGCCCGAGGTGGCCCGCGGCGAGGACGCCACGTCCGCTTCCGACGTGTTCTCGCTCGGCGCGACGCTGTACACCGCGCTCGAAGGCGGCACGCCGTACGGCACGGCGGAGAACCCGATCGCGTTGCTGTACCGCGCGTCGAGCGGCGAGATCACCCCGCCGACCAGGTCCGGGATCCTGACCCCGCTGCTGAACCGGCTTCTCGACGTCCGCCCGGACAGCAGGCCGACGATGTCCGAAACCGAGCGGGAGCTGCGCGCGCTCGCGGCGGGGGAGCCGACGACGCTCGTCGCGGAGGAGCCGCCGCCCAAGGCGCGCAAGGGAATGCTGATCGGCGTGCTCGCGGTGTTCCTCGTGCTCGCGGCGGCCGCCGCCGCGGCCGTGGTCGTGGTGCTCAACCGCGACGACGACGCCCCGATGGGGCAGGCCCCGCCGCCGGCTTCCCAGTCGCAGTCCGCGGCGCCGACCACTTCGGAGCCTGCCGCGCCGCCACCTTCGCCGTCCTCCGTGCCGCCGTCGACGCCGCCCCCGTCCTCGTCCTCGTCCTCGTCGTCCTCGGCAGCGCCGCCTCCCGCGCAGACACCGGGGCAGGCGCTCTCGGCCTACTACGCCCTCATCCCGGGGAATCTCCAGGCGGGGTTCGCGACACTGAGCGACAACTTCAAGCAGACGAGGAACCAGAGCTTCGAGCGGTATTCGAACTACTGGAGGCAATTCAGCGCGGTGACCGTGTCGAACGTGACCGAATCCGGCAACACGGTGACGGCGACGCTCACCTACGTGCGGGCCTCGGGCGGGACGACGACAGGGCGGGAGACCTTCGTCCTGGTCCAGAAGGACGGCCGGTACCTCATCGACTCGCAGCGGGCAGGTTGAGTTTCCCGGCGAGGCGCTGAAGCCAGGCCTCGACCTCCTCGGGGGAGCGGTCCGGGAGACCGAAGATCGTCTCGGTGACCCCGGCCGCTTCCAGTTCGGCCAGCTTTTCCGGATCCGGGCGGACGCCGAGCGCCGAGATCTCCGGTTCGCCGGCTCGGCCCTCTTCGCGCCAGATCTCGCGCAGCCGCCGCGCTTTGTCCTCGATGTCCGTGTCGTCGGGTGTGGTCAGCCACCCGTCGGCCGACTTCGCGATCCAGCGGAACGTCTTCTCCGTCGCGCCCGCGCCGACGATCACCGGGATATGCGCCTGGGCCGGTTTCGGCCAAGCCCAGCTCGCACCGAACGAGACGAACGCGCCCGCGTACGAGGCTTCGTCCTGCGTCCAGAGCGCGCGCATCGCTTCGAGGTACTCGCGCAGCACGGTCCGGCGTTTGCCGCCGGGGACGCCGTGATCGGCCAGTTCGTCGACGTTCCAGCCGAAGCCGACGCCGAGCGTGACCCGTCCGGCCGAGAGGTGGTCGAGGCTGGCGATGGTCTTCGCCAGCGTGATCGGATCGCTCTCGACCGGGAGGGCCACCGCCGTCGCGAGCCGGATCCGCGTGGTCACCGAGGCCGCCGTGGCCAGTGCGACCCACGGGTCCAGCGTGCGCAGGTAGCGGTCGTCGGGGAGCGACGAGTCGCCGGTGCGCGGATGCGGAGCCTCCCGTTTGACCGGGATGTGCGTGTGTTCGGGCACGTGGAAGGCGTCGAAGCCGGCGGCTTCGGCCGCCCGCGCGGCCGCCGCCGGACTGATCCCCCGGTCACTGGTGAACAGCACAATCCCGTGTCTCACAGGCGGTCACGTTATTAGAACGTGTTTCAGTTCGCAACCGTGGCGTGCAGCGTTACCGGCAGGGCGTTCAGCCGCCAGGTGCCCGGGTCCGGGATCCGCAGGAGGCCGTCGGCGAGGGCGAGATCGGGGAACCTGCGCAGCAAGGCGGTGAGTGCGACCTCGACCTGAACCCTGGCCAGTGAAGCGCCGAGGCAGAAGTGCGGCCCGTGGGCGAAGGCGAGATGCCACGCCGGCCCCGCCGCGCGGCGGATGTCGAAGACGTCCGGTTCGGGGAACGCCCTCGGGTCCCGGTTCGCCGCGGCGATCGCGACGGTAACAGGTTCTCCTTCGGGGATGAGGACGTCGCCGATCCGGACGTCCGTGGTGGCGAACCGGGGCAGGGTCAGCAGCTGCGGGCTCTGCCAGCGCATCACCTCCTCGACCGCGCCGGGCATGAGCGCCGGGTCTTCACGGAGTTCGGCCAGCTGCTCGGGGTGGGAAAGCAGGATTTCGACGGCGTTGGCGATGAGATTGCCGGGCACCTGGCCGCCCAGCGCGAGTTGCCAGACCAGGGCGACCAGTTCGGTTTCGCTGAGCCTGTCGCCGTCTTCGGCCTGGATCCTGAGCAGTTGCGAGAGGACGTCCTCGGCCGGTTCGAGCTTCCGCTTCGCGATGGCCGCGAGCGCGTCCTCGGCGATCCCGGGGACCGCTTTCGCGAGCCCCGCCCCGTCGCCGGCCGAGACCAGGGCGCCGTATTCGCGCCAGCGCGGACGGTCGGCCTCGGGGATGCCGACCAGTGCGCAGATCACGTCCACCGGCAGCGGGCGCGCGAACGCGGTGACCAGGTCGATCCGGTCTTCCCCGGCGAGTTCGTCGAGGAGGGTTTCGACGAGCCGCTCGATCCCCTCGCGGAGCGCGGCGGCCTTGCGCGGGGTGAACGCCGGGGCGACCAGCCGCCGGAGCCGGAGGTGCTCGGGGCCCTCGACCTCCTGCATCGTCCGCATGTACGGGCGGCAGTGGTCGGGGATGTCCATGCGCTGATAGGTGTTCGCGCTCAGGGCGAAACGCGGGTCGCTCAGCATCTTCCGTGCCTCTTCGTGACGCAGGACCGCCCACATCGAGAACCCCGGCGCGGAGAGTTTGGCGATCGGGGAGCGTTCGCGGACGGGGGCGTAGGCGGTGAACGGGTCGCGCAGGACCTCGGGGTCGGTCAGGAGGATCTCGGGAACGTCGGACAAGGTGGCTCTCCCAGTTCGGATGTGCAAATCAGATGTTCTCATCATCTGAATGGTCAAGGTATCTTGATCCGGGTCTGAGAGCAATCGTGCTGGCTGACGGGAGGCCGATGGTCCGGCTGAGCAGGGCGGAGACGCAGGAGCGCAATCGCGCGAAGGTGCTGGCCGCCGCGCGCGACGAGTTCGCCGAACAGGGCTTCCGGGACGCCAAGATCGACGTCATCGCCGAACGGGCGGAGCTCACCCGCGGGGCGGTCTACTCCAACTTCCCGGGGAAACGCGCGTTGTACTTCGCCGTCCTCGCCGAGCTGGCCGAACAGTCCGCCGGAGCGCCGCACGCCGTGCCCGGCGAGACGCTCGAAGGTGCGCTGGGCGCGCTGGCCAGGGCCCGGGTGGCGGCGTTTCCCCTGGACGACGACCAGGCGGGCCTGGTCCGCGACCTGATGCCGGAAGTGCTCGCGGACGAGCACGTCCGGCGGCCGTTCGCCCAGCTGGTGAAGCTCAACGGACTCCTGCTCGGGCTCGCGCTGGAGCGGCTCGACCCGCCGGAGCGGCCGGCGGGATCGCCGATCTCGCGTCGGGTCCGGCTCGCGGAGACCGTGCTGACCACGCTGCACGGCGCCGGCCAGCTCGCGGCCACCGCGCCGGGGCTGGTCGAGCCCTTCGATGTCGTGAGCGCCTGCGAGCGGCTGGCGGGGATGGCGTTCAACGACTGGTGGGCGCCGCCGGTGATCACCCCCACGGCGCAGGTCGCCGACCTGCTGTGGTCACCGCCCGGGGCCGTCGACATCGTGCGCGCCGAATCCTTCGTGCCGGGCGACGGCGTGGTCGTCGTGCTGGGCACTCACCGGCTGGCCGCCGCGGAGGAGGCCGTCCGGGCCTCGGGCCGCGACGTCACCGTCGTCGCCGTGACCAGCGATCCCGCCGAGCTCGTGCCGCTGACGCGGCTGATCGTCGCGGAAGTATGCGGCGGTCTGCGGCAGGCCTTCCCGGAATCGTCGTGGCCGGGAGTGCGCGTGGTGTGCGACGCGAACGGGACGCTGGCGGCCGCGGCGGGGGTGCTCGCGGTCAGTGACGAGACCGAGGCCGCGATCCGGGTCGAGAGGGGCCGGATCGTCGCCACCGCGGACGGGCGCGGCGCGGGATACGCCGTCTCGGGCGAAGTGTCCCGTGTGGACAGTGCCTAGACCGTGTCCGTGTGGCGGATCCGGTACACCTGCAGGCGAAGCCCGTAGTACTTGTCGGTTTCCCCGACCCAGACCATGCCGAGCCGTTTCGCGGTCGCGATGGCACGCGTGTTGTTCGGGCGGGCGACGGCGAAGAGTTCGTCCGTGTCCTGCGTGAACGCCCAGCCGATCAGCGCGCGGGCGGCCTCGGAGGCGTAGCCCTCGCCCCAGGCGTCCGGGTGCAGCTGCCAGCTGATCTCCAGGTCCTCTTCGTACGGTGGCAGCAGATGGATGCCCAGCCCGCCGACGACCTTGCCGTCTTCCTTGCGCTGCACCGCCCATCTCCCGCGCGGCGGCACGAGATTCGGCTGCGCCTGCTGCCAGGCCTGCAGAACCGAACGCATGGCCGCCTCGTCGGTCACCCGGTCCATCGCCGGGGTGAGCCAACGGGTCACGTCGGTGGTGCCGTAGATCGCCAGCGCGGCTTCGGCGTCGTCCTCGGACCAATCACGGACGACGAGCCTTTCGGTGGTCAAGTCCATAACAGAACGTTACGCGCACAGACGGGGCCATGGGGTGTCCGGATCATGACAACTCGGCAACCCGCGTACCTTGGGTTCATGCGCGCCGACGCCTCGACCACACCCGACCAGGCCTGCCCGATCGCCCCCGTGGTCGACCTCGTCTTCAGCCGCTGGACCACGCCGATCCTGTGGGCGCTCAACGAGTTCGGCAGGCAGCGGTTCGTCGAACTCGAGCGGCGCATCGGCTCGATCACGCCGAAGGTGCTGACGCAACGGCTGCGGCAGCTGGAACGCGACGGTCTGATCACCCGGACCTATCACGCCGAGGTGCCGCCCCGGGTCGAGTACGAGATCAGCGACCTCGGGCGGAGTCTGGCGCCGCTGTTCGCGACTCTCGCGGACTGGTCGACGGAGAACCTGCCGAAGGTGGAAGAGGCTCGGTCGGCTTACGACTCGGGTAGCTGAGCGGCTCCTTTGTAAACCGTCATGAGTGTTTTGGGTCGTTCTACCGACCCAAAACACGCACGAGGCGGCACCTGCGACCGAACCGCCGCTCCCCGTAGCCGACCGGGGCGAAGGCTCCTTTCGTCGCATCAGACTCGGTGAAGGGAGCCTTCAGCCCACACCCTTGGCTCTACCGACCCAAACACGCACGAGCCAAGCGTCACACCGACGCTTATTTGACCGATCGGTCCAGATGTGGTTAAGCTCCATGTCGTGTCCAGGGTGAAGGAATTCGACGTCGACGCGGCCTGCGAAGCCGCGCTGGAACTGTTCTGGCGGCAAGGCTACGAGGCCACCTCCGTCAGTGACCTGGTCGCCGTGCTCGGCATCGGCAAGGCGAGCCTGTACGCGACCTTCGGTACCAAGCACGAGCTATACCTGACGGCCTTGAATCGCTACATCGCCCGGGGCAACGAGCGGTTCGTCGAAGACTTCGCCGGGCCGGGGCCGGCGCTCGCAGGAGTGCGGCGGCTCATTGACCGCTATCTCGCCGAAATCCTGGGTGAATCGGCGCGCAAAGGCTGTTTCGTGGTCAACGCCGCCATGGAGATGATGCCGAAGGATCTCGAGGTCGTGCGGGTGATCGAGCGCAGCTGGGACGCGCTCGAGCTGGCGGTGCGGATGGCGTTGAGCCGCGCGAAGGCGCAGGGCGAACTCGACGCCACCGCCGATCCGGAAGAGCTGGCGGGCTTCCTGCTCACCGTCCTGCAGGGCATGCGGGTGCTGGGCAAGGGGCCCGATCCCGCGGCGCGGGTCAAGGCGGCGGCGAGGCAGGCCATCGCGGTTCTCGAAGCCGCTCGCAAACATTGATAATGGAACGATCGGACCAGAAAGCGGTAACCACTGTGGGGAAGCGATTCAGCGGCAAGGTCGTCCTGGTCACCGGGGGAGGATCCGGGATCGGGCGTGCCACGGCGTCGGCCTTCGCGCGCGAAGGCGCTCAGGTCGTCGTTTCGGGGCGAGACGGCGAGAAGCTGCGTCAGACCGTGAAGGAGATCGAGGCGGACGGCGGAACGGCCGACGCGGTGACCGCGGACGTGAGTGTCGGCTCCGAGGTCGAGCGCCTCGTCGCCGAGACCGTGCGGAGGCACGGCAAACTCGACATCGCGTTCAACAACGCCGGCATCCTCGGCAATCCCGCGCCGGCGGCGGATCTCGACGAAGACGGCTTCGACGCCGTCGTGCGGACGAACCTCACCGGCACCTGGCTGTCCATGAAGCACGAGATCGCCCAGATGCGGAAGAGCGGCGGGGGAGCCATCGTCAACATGTCGTCCAACATCGGCTCGCACAACCGCCTGCCGGGAATGGCCGCGTACGCCGCTTCGAAGGCCGCCGTGGACGTGCTGACCCGGACCGCCGCCCGCGACCACATCGCCGAGGGCATCCGGATCAACGCGGTCAGCCCCGGCGCCACCGACACCGGCATGTCTTTCCGGCCCGGTGAGTCCGAGGCCGACCGCGCCGCCCGGCTCGGTGCGGTCATCCCGCTCGGCCGGATCGGCGCGGTCGAAGAGATCGCCGCGGCGGTCCTGTGGCTGGCGTCGGACGAGGCGGCGTACGTCGTGGGGCACGACATCGTCCTCGACGGCGGCGCCAGCGCGTGAGCCTCAGCGGCGCGAGGGCAGCAGTTCCTGCATCTTCGTCTTGATGCCCTGCGTCAGCAGGTGCCAGGCGTCGGGTTCGCCCTTGAGGACGGCTTCGGTCATCGACTTCACCTGCTCGAAGGTGGCGTGCGGCGGGATCGGCGGCACTTCGGGATCGCAGCGGACGTCGAGCACGGTCGGCACGTCGGTCGACAGCGCGACGTCCCACGCCTCGCCGAGCCGGGCGGGATCGTCGACGGCGATCCCGCCGAGGCCGATCTCCAGCGCGAAGTCCGAATAGGACACTTCCGGCAGGGTCTGCGACGGCTCGAACTTCGGCGCGCCGCCCATGGCGCGCAGTTCCCAGGTGACCTGGTTCAGATCACCGTTGTGGAACACGCAGATGACGCACCGCGGGTCCGTCCACAGTTCGCGGTACCGGGCGATGGTCAGCAGTTCCGCCATCCCGTTCATCTGCATCGCGCCGTCGCCGACCAGCGCGATCACCGGCCGGTCGGGATGGGCGAACTTGGCGCCGATCGCGTAGGGGACACCGGAACCCATCGTCGCGAGGGTGCCGGAAAGCGTGCCCCGCATGCGGCCGCGCATCCGGAGGTTCCTGGCGTACCAGTTGGTGGCCGAGCCGGAGTCGGCGGTGACGATGGCGTTCTCGGGGATCCGCTCGGACAGTTCGTGCACGATCCGCATCGGGTTGACCGGTTCCGCGTCCAGCATCGCCTGGCGGGTCAGCGTCTCCTGCCACTCGCCGACGTTCTTCTCGATCCGCTCGCGCCAGCCGCGCTCGGTTTTACCTTTCAGCAACGGGATCAGCTGCTGCAAGGTGTCCTTCGCGTCGCCGAGGAGATTGACCTCGGTCGGATAGCGCAGGCCCAGGAACCGGGGATCGATGTCGATCTGGACGGCCCGCGCCTGGCCGAATTCCGGCAGGAACTGCGCGTACGGCATGTTCGAGCCGACGATCAGGAGCGTGTCGCAGTCCCGCATCATCTCGTACGTCGGCCGCGTGCCGAGCAGTCCGATGGAGCCGGTGACGTACGGCAGGTCGTCAGGCAGGACATCCTTGCCCAGCAACGCTTTCGCCACTCCGGCACCGGTGAGCTCGGCGACCTCGCGGACCTCGGTGACGGCGTTGCGCGCGCCCTGGCCGACGAGGATCGCGACCTTTTCGCCCGCGTTCAGCACCTCTGCGGCGCGGGCGATCTCGTCCGAGGGCGGGATGACGCTGGCCCGCGGGTGGTCGGGAGGGGAGGACGGCACGTGCTTGAACTCGTGCTGCGGCGGCTGATAGGTCTCCTCCTGCAGATCCGCCGGAATGATGAGCGCCGTGGGCGCGCGCTGGGCGATGGCGGTGCGCAGGGCGCGGTCGAGGGCGTTCGGCAGCTGTTCGGGGACGTTGACCTCGACGAGGTACTCGCTCGCGACGTCCTTGAACAACGCCTGCAGGTCCACCTCCTGCTGGTAGCTGCCGCCCATCGCGCTGCGCGTCGTCTGCCCGACGATCGCCACCACCGGCACGTGGTCGAGTTTGGCGTCGTAGAGGCCGTTGAGCAGGTGGATCGCCCCCGGTCCGGACGTCGCCATGCAGACACCGGGCCGCCCGCTCAGCTTCGCGTATCCGACGGCCGCGAACGCCGCCATCTCCTCATGGCGCGTCTGTACGAAACGTGGCTTGTTCTTCGCCGTGCCGAACGCGGTCACCAGCCCGTTGATGCCGTCGCCGGGATAGGCGAAGACCTGCTCCACGTCCCATTCGCGCAGCCTGGCCAGAACATGGTCCGCAACGGTTTCGCTCATGGGCGCCGGATACCGCCCCTCCCCGGCGGCTAAACGTTCTCGAGGATCTTGGTGACCCCCGCGACGACGTCCGGATGTCCGAGCGGCAGCGGTGGCGGGACCCGGTTGTAGGGCTCACCGGTGCTGTGCGGGAGCACGGCCACCGCGGTCCCGGCGGAGCGCACCCGTTCGGCCAGCTCGGAGGACTCGTCCGGTACCGGGTCGACCAGCAGGACATGGGCCGCCGCGCCGGGATGACGTTCGGCCAGCCGCAGCGCGTCCGCGGCCGAGCCGCCGGCGGCCACCACGTCGATCGGCGGGCCGCCGGGTTCCGCGTCGCCGAGGACGTCTTCGGCCTGGCTGAGCGCGCCGTCGACGGGCAGCCTGCACCAGATGATCTGACGCTGGGCCGCGAGCGGCCGCCACGTCGCCGGGAGTTCACCGTGCTTGCCCTCGCCCGCCGGGTCGAGGACCAGCAGCTTCGCCCCTTCGTCGCCGCCGTCGGTGACGACCGAGGGACCTTCGGCGCGGATGGGATCGGAATCGGCGGTCATGGTCGTCTCCTCTAGCAGTTCGTGCGGGGGAGTTCGGGGGAATCCGTGTCCAGCGGCACCGAACCCGAGCGGACGAGTCCTAATTGGACGGTCTGCCGTTTCGTCACCGCTTCCAGCGCCCAGTCGGTGGCTGTCCGCAGCCGGTTGCCGGGCATGGCCAGCAGGTGGTAGCCGCGGGTGACCGCCTTCGCGGCGAATCCGGAAAGCGGGATGTGCAAGGGATTCGCGGCCGCCTGATGGGCGCCGAGGTCGACGACGAAGCCGAGATCGTGGTGCCGATAGGTGCCGTGCGAGCCATGTCCGAGGGACGCCGCCACGTTCTTGCCCGCGAGTTTGCCCTGCCGTTCGGCGTGCTGGGCGGTCATCGGCGTGTACTCGCCGGGCCGGGTCAGATCCGGCACGGCCGCCGCGTCCCCGCACGCGTAGACGTCGCGCCGTCCGGGAACGTTCAGCTGCGCCGTCACGACCAGCCTGCCCTTGGCGGTCTTCAGCCCCAGGTCCTCGATCAGCGGATCCGGACGGACGCCGACGCACCACACCAGGGTGTGGGTCGGCACGGATTCACCGGAGGTCAGGGTGACCCCGCCCGGCCCGGCGTCCTCGATCGACGTCTTCATCAGCACCTCGACACCGCGGGCGCGCAGCACCTCGTCGGCGGTGGTGCCGAGCCGCCGGTCGAGTTCCGGCAGCACCCGGCCGGCCAGATCCAGCAACAGCCACCGGATCTTCTGGTCCTTCAGTTCGGGATGCCGGGCGGCGAGCGCGGCGGTGAACGCCGGACCCTGCGCGGCGACCTCCGTGCCGGTGTAGCCGGCGCCGACCACGACGAACGTGCAGCGCGCGTCGCGTTCGGCCGGATCCGTCGCGGAGGCGGCGAGCTCTATCTGCCGGGTGATGTGGTCCCGCAGGTACAGGGCTTCGGGCAGCCCGCGGAAACCGTGGGCGTACTCCGGCACGCCCGGGATCGGCAGCAGCTTGTTGACACTGCCTGCGGCGAGCACCAGCCGGTCGTAGCCGAGGTGATGCTCACGGTCCTCGGGGTCGACGTAACTCACGCTGCGGGCGTCGAAGTCGACGGCTTTGGCGGTGCCGAGCACGAGGCGCACCCCGCGCAGCGTGCCGGGAATGGACACCGAGATCCGGCGCGGTTCCAAGATGCCGGCGGCGACCTCGGGCAGCAGGGGGAGATAGAGGAAGTAGTCGGTCGGGTTCAGCACCACGATCTCGGTGTCGTCCCCGACCGACTTCAGCAGCGTCTTCGCCGCGTTGTACCCGGCGAAGCCACCTCCGATGATCACAACGCGCATCGTCAGTCCTCCGTGGGCCAGTCGCCGGTCGCCTTGCGGTAGCCGACCGCGCCCGCCCGTTCCGTGGCCGCCTTCACCGCACCGAAGATCGCGCCCTGCGCGGCCGCCGCGACGATCACCTGGGTCCAGGTGAAGTCCCGGTCGGTGGCGTTCGGCGCGTCCTCCTCACCGCTCACGCGTTTCCAGATCTGTTTGAACGCGATCCCGGCGAGCACACCGCCCGCGGCGCTCACGACCATGTTCAGCGGTTTGTAGAGAACCTTGTTCACGACGAAGACCTCTTTCGCAGGATCAGCCGGATGGCGACGAGCAGCGCGAGCACACCGGCGAAGATCGGCACTGGGTTGGCACGGACGATTTCGGTGCCCTGGCGGAACTTTTCGGCCGCGGGCTCGGAAACCTTGTCGGAGATCTTGGCGCTGGCCTGATCGACCTTCGCGTCGAGGTTGTCGTTCACCCTCGCCTTGACGTCCATCTTCTTGCCCAGCGCATCGAGGGTCTCGGTGAGTTCTTCGCGCGTCACGTCGCGATCGGCGCGGGCTTCTTCGGCGTTCTTGGGGAAATCGGTCATGAGCGGACTCCCTGCTTCACGGTGTCGACGTCGTCACGGACACCCTCGATGGCTTCTTCCGGCACCGGCGGGGTCGCGCTCGTGACCTCCTTCTTGCCGACGATGGCGGAAAGGCCACCGATCAGCAGGAGCGCCGCGCCGGACACCACGGCCGCCAGCCAGGCGGGCATGACCAAGGCGAGGGCCAGGACCACGGCGGCGATCAGGGTCGCCAGGCCGAAGAGCGCGAAAACGCCCGCCGCGCCGAACAATCCGGCGCCGACTCCCAGCTTCTTCCCCTTGCCCTGCAACTCGAACACGGCCAGCCGCATCTCGTCGCGGACCAGGTGTTTGACCTCGTCACTGAGATCGGAAACCAGTTCGCCGACCGACTTTTCCTCGGGCGGCTTCCGGTGGGTCTCTTCGATCATGGGGGCACCTCCTCGGAGTGTTCTGCCCGCCGGGTACCCGGCCGCCCGGCGGGTCAATCACAGCGTGTTTCGCTCCACTGAGCGCCGGGTAGCCGGGGAGTGCCGGCTCGAAAAGCACCCAACCGACAGGAGGATGCATGAGCACGATCACCGAAATGGTGGACGTCGAAGTCCCGGTGAAGACCGCGTACAACCAGTGGACTCAGTTCGAGAGCTTCCCGCAGTTCATGGAAGGTGTCGAAGAGATCCGTCAGATCGACGCGACCCACACCCACTGGGTGACCAAGTTCGGTGGGGTGAGCCGGGAATTCGACGCGACGATCACCGAGCAACATCCCGACGAACGTATCGCGTGGACGTCGGACTCCGGTCCCGACCACGCGGGCGTCATCACCTTCCATCGCCTCGACGACAACAAGACCCGTGTCACGGCGCAGATGGACATCGACCCGGAAGGCTTCGCCGAGAACGTCGCCGACAAACTCGGCGTACTCGACCGCCGGATCAAGGGCGACATGAAACGGTTCAAGGAATTCATCGAGAGCCGCGGCCGCGAATCCGGCGCGTGGCGCGGTGACGTGGACCGCCCCGGCAGCTGACCACCGCCCGGGATCTTCCCCTGGAAGACGGCGTTTTCCAGGGGGAGGTCTCGGGTATCTCTCGGGGTGAGGTCCATTACGAAGGGAGCGTTCCGGCATGACTACCAACGCATACGTGTCCTTCCTCGTCATCGGGGTGGCGCTGGTCATGCTCGACGGTCTGATCATCTACCAGAGCGGTAAGCGCTACCTGCGGGGTTCCCATGGGGATCCGGCCGCGGGCGCGTCCATGACGTGGCTCGTGACGGTGCTGTTCCACCTCGCGACGTTGGGCGTCTTGGCGTTGCTGTCGACCATCGACATCGGCGGCAGCGACCTGCCCGGTGTGGTGGGCAGGCTCGGCGTTCTGCTGCTGGTCTTGGCCATCGCCCATGCGATCACGCTCAGCGTGCTCTCGCGGATCCGTGGTGAGCAAGAGGCCGAAGCGGTCATCAACCGTCCCCGGCAGCGCGTCGAGCCCGAACAACAGGGCACGACGGTGACGCCGGTGCCCGGGCAGGACGGCCGTTACCCGGCGGCGAGCCCGTCGATCGAACACCAGGCGCCGTACACGACGCCGTAGAAGTCGAGTGCTGGCAGGAGGTTTCGCCGTGCACGAGATCGATGACGAACTGTGGGAAGAGTTCCATCGCGTGGTGAACATGACCTCGCGGGAACTGGCCGACTGGCTGCGCACGCGGTCGGCCGACGACGAGGACGAGGCACTGCCGGACCAGGCGGGTACGCCGACCGGGCGGCATGTGCTGGGCATCCTCGGCAAGCGCCGGACCGACCTCACCGCCGAGGACGAGCGCGTGATGCGCTCGGTCGTCCGGCGGGTGGTGGACGAGCGGCGCGACGACCTGGAACCGGTCGCGGGCCAGGCGCACTGGCGGCACAAGCTGATGTCGATGGGGCACGACCCACTGAAACCCGTTTGATCCTTTGTACGTGAAGGCCCCCTTCATTGCGTTAGACGCAGTGAAGGGGGCCTTCACGTACTTCCGATCCCTGTGATTGGAGCCGGATCATGCGTGATTGGAGACGCATCACGCGTGATTGGGGCGGAACTTAGAGTTCCGCCCCCAATCACGCGTGTGCGGTCTTCAATCACGCGTGTGCGCTGTTCCGCGCTACTCCGATAGCTTTCCGCGCAGCTGTTCCAGCGTCTGCGACAGGAGCCGTGAGACGTGCATCTGCGAGATGCCGATCCGCTCCGCGATCTGCGTCTGGGTGTAGCCGCCGAAGAACCGCATGACGAGGATCGCGCGTTCCCGCTTCGGGAGTTCCCGCAGCAGCGGTTGCAGCGCCTCGTGGGTCTCCACCAGGGCCATCTCGTGGTCCTCCTCGCCGATCGTGTCGGCGAGCGAGAGGGCCTCGGTGGCGTTGTCGTGGACCGGCTTGTCGACCGACAACGTCTGGTACGCCTGGCCGGCCAGCAGCCCTTCGCGCACGTCGTTGACCTCGAGGCCGAGGTATTCGGCGAGTTCGGTCGGCGTCGGCGCGCGGCCGAGCCGCTGGGACAGCGCCGCCGTGCCCTGGCTGAGCGAGACGTGGAGCTCCTTGAGCCGCCTCGGCACGCGGACCGACCAGCCGGTGTCCCGGAAGTGCCGCCGGACCTCGCCCATCACCGTGGGCACGGCGAACGAGAGGAAGTCGTGCCCACGGCCGGGGTCGAACCGGTCGACCGCGTTGATCAGGCCGATCCGCGCCACCTGAACCAGGTCCTCGCGAGGTTCACCCCGGCCGGAGAACCTGGTGGCGATGTGCTCGGCGAGCGGAAGGAGCTCGGTGACTAGCCGCGCACGCAGATCTTGACGGCGCGGAGAGTCCTCCGGCAGCGACGACAGTTCCTCGAAGAGGGGCTCGCAGTGGGCGTAGTCGTCCGCCTGCCGGGTGAGTGTCTTGCGCTCCCCACTCACCCGTCGCTCGTTCCCGGGGTCAGGACGAGCTCGATGGTCGTCGTGCCCCCCAGTTCGCCGGGGATCGGTTCGCAGCGCGCGGTCGCCGACCCGGTCAAGGTCGTCAAGACGTGCCAGCCGAAGGTCGTCTCGCTCGGCAGATAGGGCTTGCTCGTCCGCGTCGAGATCGAGACGGCGATTCCTTCCGGTATCTCGTGAAAGACACAACAAAGAACGGCTCCCAGTTCTGCGGGCTGGACAAGTTGGGAACAGGCTTCGTCGACGGCCATCTTCGCGTCTGAAATGGCGTCCAAGCCGAAGTCCGCGCGCGCCACCACACCGTGGGTGAGCGTGCGGACGAGGGGGATCTGCTCCGCTTCGGCGGGCAGACGAAGTTCGACCCGGTCGGACAGGCCGTCCGACTGGGACCGGGTCTGCGGGGTCAGGCCACCCCGCCCGTATGCGTCCATTACGAAATCCATCCGTCCTTGGCCGTGGGATGACCGCGACGGGGATCCGCCGCGTGACGCGTGCTCAACGGCCCAGAGCTCGTTGAAGCTCCTTTTTGGACATCTTGGACCTGCCCTCGACATTGCGCTGCTTCGCCTCGTTGTAGAGCTGGTCCTTCGTCGGGCCGTTCGGACCCAACCGGTTGCCGGACCGCTTGCCACCACGCCGCTGCGGTGACATGTCCTTCAGGGACGTCCGGCTCGCCTCGCGAGACTCGCCCGCCTGTGCGCGGTTCTTGTTGACCGTCCGCGCGGCGATCTCCTCGGCCCGGCCGGTGCTGGCGCCCCTGTCCTTCGCCGAGTCCTTGATGTGCTCGTACTGACGTTCTCGTTTGTCGCTCCAAGCCTGCTGCGGCATCGCGGCTCCTCTCCTTCTGCGGGTCAGGTACCCCGATCGATTCGCCGGATAAACGTCCGGTTGACGCCGGGGACGGGCGGGTACGCGGTGGTCGACGCGAAGGAGGCTTCGATGCGCATCGGCTACACACTCATGACCGAACAGGCCGGACCGAAGGACCTGGTGGGATACGCCGCCGGAGGGGAGCAGGCGGGCTTCGACTTCGAGGTGATGAGCGACCACTATTCGCCGTGGCTCGACGAGCAGGGGCATTCGCCGTACGCGTGGAGCGTGCTGGGAGCGGTCACCCAGAGCACCGAACGGGTCGAACTGATGACCTTCGTGACGTGCCCGATCATGCGGTATCACCCGGCGGTGGTGGCGCAGAAGGCGGCGACCGTCCAGGCGCTGTCGGACGGCCGGTTCACCCTCGGGCTCGGCGCGGGGGAGAACCTCAACGAGCACGTCGTGGGCCGCGGGTGGCCGCCGGCGAACGTCCGGCACGAGATGCTCGCCGAAGCGATCCAGATCATCGGCGGGCTCTTCGACGGCGGCTACTTCAACTACAAGGGTGAACACTTCCGAGTGGACTCGGCGAAGCTCTGGGATCTGCCGGAGCAGCGTGTACCCGTGGCGGTCGCGGTGTCCGGGTCGCAGTCGGTGACCCGGTTCGCGCCGATCGCCGACGCGATGATCGCGGTGGAGCCGGATGAGGCGCTGAGCCGCGAGTGGGACGCCACCAAACTCGGCCCGCCCACCAGGAAGATCGCCCAGCTGCCGGTGTCGTGGGGCGAGGATCGCGACGCCGCGATCCAGCGGGCGCACGAGCAGTTCCGCTGGTTCGGCGGCGGTTGGAAGGTCAACGCCGAGTTGCCGGGGCCCGCGGGGTTCGCCGGTGCCACGCAGTTCGTCAAGCCGGAGGACGTCGCGGCGGCGATCCCGTGCGGTCCCGACGTGGACGCGATCGTGAAGCGGGTGGGCGAATTCGAGGCCGCCGGATTCACCGATGTGGCCTTGATCCAGATCGGCGGCGACCAGCAGGAAGGCTTCCTGCGCTTCGCCGAAGAGACGCTGCTCCCGGCGTTGCGGAGCTGATTCACCCGGACGGAGCAGTAGCGCTGTGTCTCCGCACACCCGAACGGGGACACCTGTGTTCAAACCCGCGAGCGCGGGTACCAAGCAGTCACTCATCCTTCAGCCAAGGGGGAAACCGATGCACAACGAACTCGGGCTTCATCCGGTGCCGGACCTGCTTCCGGAGGGCCAGGACACGCCGGAGCAGGAAGCCGTCCGCCGCAGGGCGGCCCTCGCCGTGGCTTCGCGGGCCAAGAGCCCCGAAGATTGTGCGACCCTGCTGGACATGCTCGGCCTGCACGACCGCGGCAGCAGCTCCGAAGTGGCTTGATTCAGCGGGTGCTGCGCGCCGCCACGAGGTCCGCGACGAAGGCCTGATAGGCCTCGTCGCGGTCCGGCGCGCGCAGGACCGCGGACGGGTGCACCGTGGCGACCGCGGTGGTGGCGTACTCGGCGAGGTCGATCCGCTCGCCGCGGCTGCGCGTGATGCGGAAGTCGTCGCCCAGCAGCGCCTTCGCCGCCGTGGCGCCGAGGAAGATCAGCAGCTCCGGGCGGACCGCCGTCAGTTCGGCGTGCAGCCACGGACGGCAGGCGACGACCTCGGTCTTCGAGGGCGTCTTGTGGATACGCCGTTTGCCGCGCTCGTCGCGTTTGAACTTGAAGTGCTTGACCGCGTTGGTGACGTAGATCTTCCTGCGGTCGAAACCCGCTTCGTCGAGTGCCCGGTCGAGCAGCCGACCCGCGGGGCCCACGAACGGGGCACCCTGCCGGTCCTCCTGGTCACCGGGCTGTTCGCCGACCACCATGATCTCCGCCGCGCGTGAGCCTTCGCCGAAGACGGTCTGCGTGGCGTCGCGATAGAGGTCGCAGCCGCGGCAACCGGCCGCCGCCGAACGCAGCTCGCCGAGGTCGGCGGTCTCGGGCGGGTCCGCCCCGGGTGCCTTGGTCGCCATGGCCGCCGGATTCCCCGCCCGGCCGTGGGACAAACCGATTACGCGCGAGCCGTGCCGGGTAGCCCTTCGCCATGGCGACTACGACCGAACCAGCCATCGCTTCCGTTCAGGACACCGTGCGTATCGCGCTGCGGGTCGTGCTGCCCACGCTCGCCGGCGGGGTGATCAAACGGCGGCCGCTGGGGCTGGCCGCGGCGCAGAAACTCCAGCTCGACCGCTCCGCGGTGCGGCTGTTGTGCAGGCTGCGGTCCCAGTACGGCCCGGGGCCGCTGCGCCTGCGGGTGCCCGGCCGGACGATCGATCTGGCGTTGTCGGGGGACGACGTCGGTGACGTGCTCGCCGCCGCGCCGGTCCCGTTCAGCCCGTCGACCAAGGAGAAGCGGGCGGCGCTGGGACATTTCCAGCCTCACGGCGTCCTCGTCTCGGACGCGGTGGAGCGGGCGCCGCGTCGTGAGTTCAACGAGGAGGTCCTCGAACCGGGCAAGCCGTTGCACGACCTCGCCGCCCCTTTCGCCGCGGCGATCGGTGAGGAGGCGGCGTCGCTCTGGGACGGCGGCACTCTGGACTGGGACACCTTCAACGTGGCCTGGTGGCGGATCGTCCGCCGGGTCACGCTCGGCGAGTCCGCGGCGGGCGACGACGGCCTGACCGACATGCTCGCCCGGCTGCGGAAGGACGGGAACTGGGCGTACGCGCACCCTCGGCGCGACCGGCTCCACGATCAGTTCCGCACCCGGCTCATCGGCCATCTGGAACGGGCGGAGCCGGGGAGCCTCGCCGAAGCCATCGCGTCGGCCGGCCCGGCGGGTGAGCGGACGATGGAGGTCGTCGCCGACCAGGTCGCCCACTGGCTCTTCGCGTTCGACGCCGCGGGCATCGTCACCTTCCGCGCGCTCGCGCTGCTGGCCACCCACCCGGCGGCCAGGGAACGCGCCGACGAGGAGGTCGCGGCCGCCGACCTGAGCCTGCCCGGCCAGTTCCCGTACCTGCGCGCCTGCGCCCTCGAATCGGTCCGGCTGTGGCCGACCACCCCCGCGCTGCTGCGCGAGAGCACGGCCGAGACGGCGTGGGGACCGGCGGGGACCACGGTGCTGATCTTCACCCCGTTCTTCCACCGCGATCCCGAATCGCTGCCCTACGCGGACCGGTTCGAACCCGGGATCTGGCTGGACGGCAGCGCGGCGGCGAATCCCGCGCTGGTCCCGTTCAGCGCCGGTCCCGCCATCTGTCCCGGCCGGAATCTGGTGCTGTTCTGCGCGAGCACGATGCTGGCGCACCTGATCAAGGACCGCCGCTTCGAACTGGCCTCCGGTGCCGTCCTCGGGCCGGAGCGGCCGTTGCCCGCGACGCTGGACAACTTCCACCTGAAGTTCTCGGCGGCCTAAGGCTCGTCCGGGACCCATTCGAGCAGATCTCCCGGCTGGCATTCGAGCACCCGGCACATCGCTTCGAGCGTGCTGAACCGGACGGCCTTGGCGCGGCCGTTCTTCAGCACCGCGACGTTCGCCGGGGTGAGCCCGACGAGTTCGGCGAACTCGCCGACGCTCAGCTTGCGCTTGGCCAGTTCGACGTCGATGCGGACGACGATCGGCATCAGATCACCTGTTCGAGGTCGGAGCGCAGGGTGGTGGCCTGCCGCAGCAGGGTGCGCATCACGATCATGAGCAGGCCCAGCACGGCGACGCCGATCAACGCCAGGAACAACAGCAGCGGCAGGCCGGGATCTTCGGCGTTGAAGCCGACGTAGAGGAACACGCCCGCCAGCACCACCCAGCCCGCGAGGATCGCCCACACGATGGCGTCCACCCACCGCAAGGACGCTTCGGTGAAGATCCGGTCCTTCTTGACCAGGGAGAGCAGTTGCCACGTGGCGACGACCACGACCTGGACGCACAGCACCCAGAAGACGGAAACCGCCGTCGCGGGCCAGCGCAGGTACGCCATCTCCGGATCCTGGCGTGCCATATGCGCGAACTGGCCCGGCAGGGACATGGTCTGGAAGAGGACCAGGACCCCGAAGAGCAGCACGAGGAAGACGCGCAGGGGCGCGACGGCCCGTTGACCTGTGATCATGCATCGAGTTTCGCGCGTTATCTATCGAAAGTCAATCGGTAGCTATCGAAGGGCGGTCGGCGGTGGGGGTGGAGCTGTGGTGGGCTGAAGGCGTCCTTCGCCGCGTCTGATGCGGTGAAGGGCCCCTTCGGCCGCAGAGGGGTCGCTGCTCAAGAGCGCAGGTCCAGCCGCATGAGCCAGCGCGGTTTCCGGTCCGACCGCGCCTGGGTCTCCGCGACGAGTTCGAAGCCCGCGGCCGCGAACAACCCGATGGTCCCCACGTGGGCCGCGGAGGAGTTGATCCGCCCTTCGCCGGGGTCGACGGGATAGCCCTCGATGACCGGGGCGCCGTGCGAGCGCGTAGGAGACGGCGCCGTCCAGCAGCGCGTGCGCCACGCCCTTCCGGCGATGGCCGGCCCGGACGACGAAACAGACGACCGTCCACGCCGGGACGTCGTCGATCGGCGGCATCGTGCGGGAACGCGTCATCCGGTGCAGGTGCGCGCGCGGGCCGACGCCGCACCAGCCGACCGGGGTGGCGCCGTCGTAGGCGAGCACGCCGGGTGCCGGATCCGCCGCGCACAGGGCGCGGACGTGGTCGGCCCGTTCGTCGCCGCGCAACCGGCTGTAGTCCGCGGGTTTCGCGCGGTAGGCGAGACACCAGCAGGCGCGGTCGTTCCCGTTCGGATTGAGGATGGTCGCGACGTCGCCGAACCGGTCGGCGGTCGCGGGGTGGATCCGGAACGCGGGCATGTGCCGACATTAAAGCGGTACTCGGGAAATCGCCCACGTATTCAAGGATTCACCCGGCCGTAGTCCGGCCGTTGTCGCGTCAGGGGCGGTCTGTCAGGATGCTCGTGACCCGACCAGAAGGAGCGTTCCAGTGGCTTCTCGTCTCAATCCCTACATCAGCTTCGCCGGCGACGCCCGGCAGGCCATGGAGTTCTACAAGTCGGTGTTCGGCGGAGAACTGACGCTGAATACGTTCGGCGAGTCCGGTATGGCGGGAACGCCCGCGGCGGACCAGATCATGCACAGCCAGCTCGATTCCCCGAGCGGTTACACGATCATGGCGTCGGACACGCCGCCGGGAATGGAGCACGAACCGGGCACCAACGTGTCGGTCAGCCTCAGCGGCGACGACGGTGAGGAATTGCGCGGATACTGGGAGAAACTCTCCGCCGAAGGCACCGTTTCGGTGCCCTTCGAAAAGCAGATGTGGGGTGACGAATTCGGTGCGTGCACCGACAAGTTCGGCATCTCGTGGATGGTGAACGTCATTCAATCCTAGGGTCTTCCGGCCCTGCCCGGTCCGTGCCGAAGCTCCCGCCTTCCGGGGACTTGCGGCTCCGATCGCGCGAAACCCGTTATGTCACCGGTGAAACCGCCGTTCTCCCTCACGTGAGGATTCGGCGGTTCCACCGGGAGGCAAGAGGATGAACAGGCGACCACCGCCGTCGTCGCGCCGCCCGCCACGTCCGTGGTCGTGGTCGAGCCGCCGGTGACGGTCACCCGGGCGCCTTCGCTCACGTCGTGCCAGCGCCTGTTCGCCGAAGGGTTCTCGTACACGTACGCCTACAACGCCTGGGTGAACGCGGGGCGCCCGTTGAGCTGGGACGCGGACCGCGACGGGTACCCGTGCGAGCAGTCCTATGGAAACAGGAACTAAGCCGGCCGGAACCGCACGTCGATCGCCGCACGCGGATCTTCCCTGCCGAGCCCCCGAAGGTGGATCGGCGCCCCGCCGGGATTGTCGTACAGCCGGACCCCGTCGCCGCTTCCAGTCCGATCCGGACGGCTTCTTCGACGCCGCAGTTCAGGAACGTGACCCCGGGGGTGGGCGTGGCGTCCTCGGGGTGATGGGTGAGGACGAACAGCGGCCCCGTCCAGGCGCCGCCGTAGATGGCGCCGGGATCGGGGTAGGCGTCCCAGCCGTCGCGGCCGCCGAGGACGGCGCCGGTGGTCGCGGCGTATTCGCCGACCAGGTCCGGCCGGAACGTGGTGCCGGTCATCCAGTCCATGCCGTGGCCCGGGCCGGCGACGAAGCCGTCGAGCGACATCGTGAAGTGCCAGAGCACCTTCCCGTCCGCGGTCTGGGGTTCGAGCATCACGGCCTCCTGCCGGTTCATTCCGCGCGGTATCCGCCTCGTCACCACGCATCTCGTTGATTGTTCTTCCCGAATCAAGGGTTCCGGTCAACCCGCCCCCGGGATGTAGTAGCCCGCGACGAAGTGACGGGCTGGTGGGGAGAGGGAATGAGCTCAGCGGAGGGTGTTGTCCTGGTGATCGGCTGCGGGATGCGGCCGTACCGGGAGTACCTGTTGGCGTCGGCCGGGCACCGGCATCCCTTGTGGTTGTTCAACGGGACCGAACCGACCTGGCAGGAGCGCTACATCACCGGCGCCACGGTGCTGGACACGCAGGACCAGGACGCCGTGCTGGCCGCGGCCCGCGCACTCCACGCCACCACGCCGGTGCTCGGCGTGGTGTGCTGGGACGAGGCGCTGATCGTGGCGGCGGCGCATGTCGCGGACGAACTCGGCGTCCCGGGCGCCGGACTCTCCGCGATCGAAGGCTGCCGTGACAAGTGGTTCAGCCGCCGGACACTCACCGCGGCCGGGGTCGCGCAGCCCGATTTCGGGTTCGTGCACGACGACGACCAGGCGGTCAGTGTCGCGGATCGGATCGGATATCCGGTCGTCGTCAAACCGCGCGGCGGCGGGGCCAGCATCGGTGTCAGTCTCGCGGAAGACGCCGAAGCGGTGCGGAAGGCGTTCCGGACCGCGGAGGACGCCAGCTTCAATGGCTCGCCCGCCTACAAGGGCGGGGCACTGATCGAGGAATACCTCAGCGGTCCGGAGATCAGTGTGGACGGCGCCGTCGTCGACGGCGAGTACACGCCGATGTTCGTCGCGCGCAAGACGGTCGGCATGCATCCGTACTTCGAGGAGCTCGGCCATCTGGTCAGTTCCGCGGACGAACTGCTCGCCGACCCGGCCCTGCGCTCGACGCTGGCCCGCGCGCACGGCGCGATCGACTTCCGGTACGGCATCACCCACACCGAGCTCAAGCTCACCGAACGCGGGCCGGTGATCGTGGAGATCAACGGCAGGCTCGGCGGAGACCTGATCCCGCTGCTCGCCAAGTTCGCGACCGGGATCGACCCCGGCGCGGCCGCGGTCGACGTCGCGCTCGGCATGCGTCCCCACATCCCGCACGAGGCCGAGCCCCGGTGGGTCGGCGTCCGGTTCGGCTATCCGAAACAGGACTGTGTCGTCGAGTCGGTGTCCGTGCCGGATTCCTGGCGGAACAACGGGATCCTCGCCGCGGACAGGCTCGTCGAGCCGGGTTCGCGACTGCGGCTGCCGCCGGCGGAGTTCATCTCGCGCCACGCGTACGTGATCTGCGCGGGCGCCGATCCCGACGACTGCGAGGCGGTGCTGGACAAGGCCATGGCCCAGGTCCGGCTGACCGCGCACCCCCTGCTGCCCTCGGTGGCCGCCGGTGGCTGACCGCGCACCGGAACCACAGAACACCTTCCCAGCACTCACAAAGATGGCGGAGCGAACAAATGGCGAACCGTGATGTCGAGCTGCTCGCAGTCGGAGCAGGACCGTCGAACCTGGCCTTGGCCGTGGCGCTGGAAGAGCTCGCGCCCGGCCTGGCCCGCGAATCGGTCCTGCTCGAACGCGACGAGGAGGTCTCCTGGCAGCGGGGGATGCTCCTGCCCGAAGCCCTCTCGCAGGTCTCCTTCCTCAAGGACCTGGTGACCCTGCGCAATCCGCGCAGCCGTTTCTCGTTCCTGAACTACCTGCACGCCACGAACCGGCTCAACGAGTTCGTGAACATGGGCAGCTTCGTCCCGTACCGGGTGGAACTCGCCGACTATCTCAAGTGGACGGCCGACTCGTTGTCGCTGGTGGACCTGCAGTGTGGCCGTGAATGCCTCGAAATCACTCCCGTGTGGACGGACGGCACGCTCACCGGCTGGGACACCCACGTCGCCGACGGCGAGACCATCCGCAGCCGGTACCTGGTGGTCGGCGCCGGCCGCGACGCGCGGATCCCCGACCGGCTCCGGACGGTGAACCAGGACCGCGTCATCCACAGCACGCAGTACCTGCCGAGGATCGCCAAGCTGCGCAAGGATCTCCCGTACCGCGTCGCGGTGATCGGCGCCGGGCAGAGCGCGGCGGAACTGTTCAGCGCGGTGCAGAAGGACCTGCCCGAATGCAAGCCGACCATGGTGATGCGTTCGATCGGCCTGAACTACTACGAGAGCAGCAAGTTCAACAACGAGCTGTTCTTCCCGTCCCATGTGGACAAGTTCTTCGAGGCCCGGCCCGAAGCGCGCGAGCAGATGCTCAAGGAGATGCACCACACGAACTACTCCGGGCTGGCGCCGGGCACGATGGACGCGCTCTACCGCTCGGTCTACCTGGACCGTCTCTCCGGCCGTTCGCGGCTGAAGATGATCACGATGAGCGACATCACCGACGCCCGCGACGAGGGCGACGAGATCGTGCTCGAACTGACGGACCGGCGCACCGGCGAGGTGCAGGAACTGCGCACCGATCTCGTGCTGCTCGGCACCGGCTTCTCCCCGGAGATGCCGAGGATGGTGCAGGAGATCGCGAAATCGATCGGGCTGTCGGAGATCAAGGTGACCCGCGACTACCGGCTGGAGATCGAGCAGCCCGCCACCGCGGCCGTCTACCTCCAGGGCGTCAACGAGGCGACGCACGGGATCGCGGACTCGCTGCTGAGCGTCCTCGCCCCGCGCGCCAACGACATCCTGCAGGACATCCTCGCCCATCGCGGTGAGAACCCTTCGGTGCCACCGCAGCCGACTTCGGAAACCGCCCCCATCGTCGCCACCCGCTGACCCACGAGAAGGAAGAGAAAGCCATGGAGATCCGTCCGCTCGAGCGGGAAAAGATGGTCTTCGAGAACGGTGCCTACGGCCAGCGGCTCCTGCCGTGGGCGGCGCTGAACGCGCCGTTCGAAGGCGCCTGGGTCACGGTGCCCGCGCACGGCGCGACGGGCGCGCATGCCCACCACGAGTACGAGATCTTCATCGCCGTCAGCGGCGAGGCGGTCGTCGAGTCCGGGGGAGAGCGCCGTGCCTTCCGGCCCGGCGACATCGAGTTCCACAAGCCCGGCACCGAGCACCGCATCCTCAACGACGGTGCCGAGGACTTCGAGATGTACGCGATCTGGTGGGACTCCGACATGACGGTGAAGTTCGCCGCTCGCCATGAAGCGGAGGCATGAGCATGGCCGACAAGCGACCGGTGGTGATCATCGGCGGCCCCCCGACGTCCAACGGCGACCTGCACATCGGGCATATCGCCGGCCCGTACCTCGGTGCCGACGTGCACCGCCGGTACCTGCGCGCGGCCGGCCGCGAGGCCGTGTTCGCCTCCTGCACCGACGACAGCCAGACCTACCTCGTCACCAGCGCGGCCCGGGTCGGGCTGACCCCGCCCGAACTGGTGGAGCAGTCGACCGAGAACATCCAGCGCACGTTCAAGGCGATGGGGGTCGAGGTCGACGGCTTCTCGCCGACCGACGACGGCTACAAGGCGCTCGTCTACGACTACGTCAAGCGCTTGTACGACAAAGGAAAGCTGCGCCTGCGCAAGGTCCGGCTGCCCTACAGCGAGAGCAAGGGCGAGTTCCTGGTCGAGGGTTTCGTGGGCGGCGGCTGCCCGACGTGCCTCGCCGACAGCCGTGGCGGATTCTGCGAGGGCTGCGGGCATCCGATCGACTTCGACGCGCTCATCGAGCCGTACTCGGTGCTCGACCCGGCCGACGAGGTGACTTACCGCGAGACCGAGATCATGGTCTTCCCGGTTTCCGAGTACCGCGAACAGCTCCTGGCCTACTACGAGGAACGCGGTCCCGCGTGGCGGCCGCACGTGCTCGGGCTGATGCGGGAACTGCTCTCCGGGCCGTTACCCGACTTCGCGATCACGTATCCGGTGAAATGGGGCCTGCCGGCACCGTTCCTCCAGACGCCGGGGCAGCGGCTCAACGCGTGGGTCGAGGGCATGCCCGCCTCGATGTACTGCACCGAGTACGCGTTGCGGCGCAACGGGAAGCCGAAGGCCGCCGACGACGACGCCTGGCTCGCGGAGAACGACGCGCGGGTCGTGGTGTTCATGGGGTTCGACCCCCTGTTCACCTGGGGCGTCGTCCACGTCGCCGAGCTGATCGCCCTCGAAGGCCGCTACGTCCTCCCGGACACCCTGCTGGTCAACGAGTTCTACGAGCTGGAGAACGAGAAGTTCTCCACCAGCAAGGGACACGTGGTCTGGGCCCGTGACCTGGCGGCCGAGGTGCCCCGCGACATCGCGCGGTTCCACCTCAATCTCACCGCCCCCGAGTTCGCGCGGACCAACTTCTCCCGTGCCGCACTGGAAAAGGTCGCGGGGGAGCGGCTCGTCACGCCCTGGAACGAGCTCGCCGAGACCTTGGCCAAGCTCACCGCCGAGGTCGGCGGTGAGAACGGCTCGCTCCCGGTGTCGACCGAAGCCACCGAACGGGCCGCGGCGATGGTCTCCCGGTTCGCGCTGAACTACGAGCTGGAGGACTTCAGCCTCAGCCGGGCCGCCGATCTGATCGTGCAGCACGTCGAACGCCTGCGGGCGGCGACGGAACGCACCCTCAAGGGCAACCTCGACCAGGAGATGCTCCGCGCGCGGCTCGGTGACCTCTTCCTCGAGCTGCGGGCGTTGATCGGCTGCGCGTCACCGATCCTGATCGACCTCGCCGGACGTGCCGCCGCGGCGGGCGGGTTCGCCCTCCGGATCACCGCGGCCGCCTTCGACGTCACGCACACCACGGCCTTCCCCGTGCCCTCACTGGAATTCCCCCCGACGAGCGAGGTCTGACCCACCATGTCACTCGACAGCACCCCATCCACCGACGCGGTCCGGAGTTCCCGGCTCGCCGAACGCCTGCTGGTCCCGGCGGGATTCATCACCACGGCGGGCAACGCCTTCCAGATCACCGCCGCCGCGATCCTGGTCTTCCACGCCGAGCAGACCACCCTTGCCGTCGGCTGGCTGTTCATCGCCGTTTCCATCCCGCAGGTCGCGCTCGCGGTCCTGTTCGGGAAGCTGGTCGACAAGGTCGACCGCCGGATGCTGTGCGTGGCGGCGGACCTCGTGAGCGCGATGACCGCGTTCGCGTTGCCGGTGTGGCTGTGGATCGGCGGTCCGGCGAACCTCGGTTCCTACATCGCGAACTTCATGCTGGCCTGCACCGCGGCGTTGTTCATGCCCGCGAGCAACGGCCTCATCAAGGAACGGATCCGTGACGAGCGGCTCGGGAAGTTCAACTCGCATTTCGAGATGGCGAGCAACGCGGGCATGCTGCTGGCGTCCTCGCTGGCCGGTTTCCTGGTGATCTGGTTCGGTGCCACGCCGTTGTTCGTGTTCAACTCGCTGAGCTTCGTCCTCTCGGCCGTGCTGGTCTACGCGATCGGCCGCAAGCCCGCCAAGGCGCCGGTCGTCGAGGAGGCCGTCGCCACCGATCCGGCGGCGCCGGTCGAAGCCCCGGTGCGGCAGCCGATCAAGCGGCTCGCGCTGCTGTACGCCAACGGCAACATCGGCCTGATGGTCGCCAACGTCATCCTGACCACGCTGATCCTGCAGACGTTCAACCAGGGCGCGTGGATGATCGGCGTGGTCGACGCGCTGGCGGGCGTCGGGTTCATCGTCGGCGCGGCGGCGTACGGCAAGGTCAGCAAACGGGTCAAGGGCATCCATCTGGCCGTGCTCGGCACCCTCGGCAACCTGATCTGCCTGGCGATCCAGCCCCTGCACTACATCGCGCTGATGGCGGCGATCCCGTTCGCCGGCTTCTGTTTCGCACAGGGCCGCATCGCGGCGCGCACGCTGCTGATGCGGGCCAGCCCGGAGGAGAGGGTCGGCCGGATCTTCGGCAGCACCCAGGCGCTCGGCCTGGGGCTCGGTGTCGGGGCGACCGTCGCGCTGTCCTCCCTGGCGGACGCGACCACCGTGCCCTACGCGTTCTGGGGGCTGGCGATCCTGCAGGGCGCGATCGTGATCGGCACCTACTTCAGCTTGGCGAAACCGTTGTCGGCGCAGGAGAAGCGACCGGCCGAGGTTCTCGAGGCGACCGCCGCCTGAGCGCGGCCGACATGCGGAGGAAGCGAAAGTCATGACGGACAAGCCGATCAAGGGCGGCGTGGCGACCTGGGCCTGCCTTCCCGGGTTCCCGCCCGCGGTGATCTTCCCCTTCACCCCGGGCGAACGCTTCGGCGTGCGGAGCCTCTACGAGTTCCAGATGCTGATGTACCGGCCGCTGTACTGGCTGGGCCGGGACGGCGCGCCGGAGATCGACTGGGACCTCAGCGTCGGTGAAGAGCCGGTGTGGGACGAGACCGGCCGCACCTGCGTGGTCCGGATCAAACCGTGGAAGTGGTCCAACGGCGAGACGGTCTGCGCGGACAACGTCATCTTCTGGATGAACATGCTGAAGGTGAAGGGGCCGAGGTTCGGCGCCTACTCCGAGGGCTACTTCCCGGACAACCTGGTGTCGTTCGCGAAGGTCGCCGACGACAAGGTGAGCTTCACCTTCGACAAGGCGTACTCGAAGAACTGGGTGCTGCTGAACCAGCTCACCATGATCACGCCGATGCCGAAGGCGTGGGACCGCACCGCGGACGGCCCGGCCGACGCGACGCACGACATCGAGCAGGCCGAAGCGGTCTACGAGTTCCTCATGGCGGAGAACGGCGACGTCGTCGAGGAGGACAACTCGCACCGCACACGCTGGGCCGACAGCCCGGTGTGGAGTGTCGTGAACGGACCGTGGCGGCTCAAGAGCTACACCGAAGAAGGCGTCGTCACCTTCGTCCCGAACGAGCACTACAGCGGCCCCAACCCGGCGCATCTCGACGAGCTGCGGCAGGTCTCGACGACGTCGGACGAGCAGCAGTACGAGCTGCTGCGGTCCGGCGACGTCCAGGTCGGTTTCCTGCCGCCGGGAATGGGCGTCCAGCCCGACGGTGACCCGACGAAGGGCGGGCCGAACCCGCTGGGCGACGGGTTCCAGCTGGAGCCGCAGATCCTGTTCAACATCAACTTCATGGCGGTCAACTTCAGCAACCCGACCGTCGCGGGGAACATGATCAGGCAGCCCTACGTCCGGCAGGCCCTGCAGAGCTGCTTCGACCAGGAGTACGGCGCCCGCGAGGTCTACCAGGGTTACGGCTGGAGCCAGACGGGGTCGATCCCGGTGCTGCCCAAGAGCGACCTGGTCTCGCCGAAGATCGCCGAGCGCGGCGGGTTCTGGCCGTTCGACCTGGAGAAGGCGCGGCAGTTGCTCGCCGACAACGGCTGGGACGTCACCACCTCGCCCGCGGTGTGCGTCCGGCCCGGCACCGGCCCCGGTGAAGCGGGCGAGGGCATCCCGGCCGGCACTGAACTGAGCTTCTCCTTGCGCTACTGGGAAGGACGCCCGTCGCTGGCGCGGCTCATGTCGCAGTTCCGGGACGACGCGGCCAAGGCCGGGATCGAGATCCGCCTCGAAGAGGTGATGGGGTCGGTCCTGGTGGCGGAGGACGGTCCCGGCGAGAAGCGGATGTGGCAGCTGTCGTGCTGGGGCGGCGGCTGGGTCTACAACTACCCGACCGGCGAGAACCTCTTCCAGAGCGGGGCCGCCTGCAACTTCAGCAACTGGCGCGACGCCAAGGCGGACGAGCTGATCGCGAAGACCGTCACCACCGACTCCCTCGACGCGCTGTACGAGTACCAGGAGTACATCGCCGAGCAGGCGCCGGTGATCTTCATGCCGACGTTCCCGCGGCGGTTGTTCGAGGTCGCGGGGAATCTGCGCGGTTTCTCGCCGATCAACCCGTACGGGCTGATCAACCCCGAGAACTGGTACTACGTCGAGGAGGGGGCATGACCCGCCCGGTGGTGCTGGTCGGGTTCGTGGCCGCGGCGCTGGGTTCGTCCATCAAGGACTTCCAGCCGGACGGCTCGGTCATCTTCGTCGAAGAGCCCGACGTCGTCCGCAAACGCGACGCACGCAAGACGGTGGCCGGTTCGGCGCTGGTGCGCGAGCTCATCGAGTGGGAGTTCCACCTGCCCGGTAAGGCGGACGAGTTCTACCACGTCCACCACGATCTCGACCCGGCCGCGGTGGTCCCGCTGACCGAGTACGCGACCCCGTTCGCGGCCCGGCTCGCGGAACGCTACGGCCTGCCGGGCGCGGGGTTCGGCGCGGCGCAGATCCTGCGGGACAAGGCGGTGCTGCGCCTGGTCAGCCGGGCGGCGGGGATCGCGAATCCGGCGTCGGCGCGGGTCGAAAGCCCGGAGCAGGTCCGGGAGTTCATGGCGCGGCATCCGGGGAAGACCGTGCTGAAGCCGTCGAACCGGCAGGCGTCGGTGGGGACGCAGGTGCTCACCGACCCGGCCGAGGCCGAGCAGGCGTGGACGAACTGTGTCGTGCAGGACGAGGGGATCTTCGTCCCGGACCGCGCGATGGAGCTGAAGATGCTCGCCGAGAGCTTCGTCGAGGGAGACGAGTTCAGCGTCGAGATGCTGCTGCGCGACGGCGAGCCGCTGTTCGCCAACGTCACCGGCAAGCGGCTGTTCCCTGGTCCGCGGCCGATCGAACTCGCGCATATCGTCCCCGCCGACATCCCCGACGAGCTCACCGCGACGCTGACCGAGGAGACGCGGCGGCTGACCGGCGCGACCGGGTTCCGCACCGGGATCGTCCACTGCGAGTGGATCGTCTCGGACGGCGTCCCGTACCTGGTCGAATGCGCCGGCCGGTTCGCCGGCGACGGCATCATCGAGCTGATCCAGCGCGCCTATCCGGTGGAGCTGAACCGCGCCTACTTCTCGGTGATGAAGGACGAGCCGGTCGTGGACGTGTTGCCGCGCAAGGCCGAAGGCGGCGCCGCGGTCCGGTTCCTCTCGATCGAACCCGGCCTCATCGAGGACGTGCGCGGGGTGGAGAAGGCGGCGCAGTCCGAAGGCGTGTTCATGTGCGACGTCAGCGTCTCGGCGGGTGACCGGTTCGACGGGCTGCGCAGTTCGTGGGACCGCGTCGGCGATCTGATGGTGACCGCGGACAGCCCGGCGGAGGCGTCGCGCCTGGCCGAAGAGGCGGTCGCGCTGATCGAGATCGACGTGCGGCCGGATCGAGGAGAGAGGGAGAACGCCGCACCATGACCATCGAAGCCGTCCAGTCCACGCTCCCGGACGCCGGGCTCGACGTGATCGTCACCGGGCTCTCGTCCGACGCGCACACCTGGAACCTGGTGTACCTGGAGCTGTTGCTGGAGGAACTGGGCTGCCGGGTCACCAACCTCGGCGCCTGCGTCCCGGACGCGACGATCGTGCGCGAATGCGTCGCCCGGCGGCCGGATCTGCTGGTGATCAGCAGCCTCAACGGGCACGGGCGTCAGGACGGCGTCCGGCTGATGGAAGCCTTCCGCGCCCGGGCCGAGCTGGTCACGACGCCGGTCGTCATCGGCGGGAAGCTCGACGTCACGGGCGGCAGCAACGCGGCCCGGCTGCTGGAGGCCGGCTTCGACGCGGTGTTCGAGGACTCCGCCGGGCTGACCCCGTTCCGCACCTTCCTCCGCACCTTGTCCGTCCGCGGCCCCGGTGTCCCGCTGGGCGCGGGATGAACGTGCTCGCCCCGCGGCGGGGACATTCGTTCGGCGAGGTGGTCGCGCGCCACCACGCCCGGGGGGAGCTGGTCGTCCAGCCCCGGATGGGGTTCGCCGATCCGGGGCGGATGACCAGGGGGCTGCTGGCGACCCGGTCGGCGCGGGCCGCGACGGTCGGCACGATCACGATCGACAGCTACACCAGGGTCGGCGACCACGAGGCGGCGCGCGCGGCACTGGCGGCGGGCGCCGATCTCAACGGGTACCCGCTCGTCGACCACGACCCGGTGACGACGGCGGCGTTGCTCGACGGCGTGCTGACCGGGGATTTCCCGGTGCAGGTGCGGCACGGTTCGGCGGATCCCCGCCGGATCGTGCGGGCGCTGCTGGACTTCGGGTTGCACGCGACCGAGGGCGGCCCGGTGTCGTATTGCCTGCCGTACAGCCGGATGCCGCTTTCGGCGGCCGTCGACAACTGGCGGCGCTCCTGCGAGACGCTGGCCGAGGCCAGGGGTCCCGAACTGGAGCCGCATCTGGAGACCTTCGGCGGCTGCATGATGGGCCAGCTGTGCCCGCCCGCGCTGCTGGTCGCGCTGAGCGTGCTGGAGGGGATGTTCTTCTGGCGGCACGGGATCCGCTGCCTGTCCTTCAGCTACGCGCAGCAGACCCACGCCGGGCAGGACGAGGAGGCCGTCGCCGCGCTGCAGGCGCTGATCAGGGAATACGTGCCGCACGCACGGACGCATGTGGTGATCTACGGCTACATGGGCGTCTACCCGAGGACACCGGGCGGCGCGCTGGAGCTGATCGCCGAGTCCGCGCGGCTGGCCGCCCGCACCGGGGCGAGCAGGCTGATCGTCAAGACCACCGCCGAAGCGCACCGGCTGCCGACCGTGGCGGAGAACGTGACCGCGCTGGAGCACGCCGCCGAGGCCGCGAGGGGTGTCTCCCGGATCGGCAGGCTCGGCGACACCGGGATCCACGCGCAGGCGAAAGCGTTGGTGGACAACGTTCTTTCGCTCGACGCCGACCTTGGCAGGGCGCTGGTCACCGCGTTCGCGCGCGGCCAGCTGGACGTCCCGTTCTGCCTGCATCCGGACAACGCCGGCCGGGCCCGCGGACGGCTGGCCGAGGGAGGCCGCCTGGAGTGGCAGCGGATCGGCGCGATGCCGCTGGGCGATCTCGTCGACCTGCCCGGCGACCGGCGGATGACCTCGAACGATCTGCTGGACGCGCTCCGGTACGTCGAGCGGTCGTTCGACGAGAAGTACGGGCTACCCGGAATCGGGACCGTGAACCGACTGACACAGGGGAGTAGGACATGACCGGAACACCGGACGCGGCGCTGCCGCCGGGCACCCGCGAACATCTGACGTCGCCGGTGACGCAGGCGGCCCTGCGCATCCAGAACAGCATCACCGCCGGCACCCGCGAGTACCTCGGCATGAACGGGTTCGTCGAGCTCCAGCCACCGTTGATCGGCCCGGTCACCGACCCGGGATGCCGTGGCGCCAAGCAGGTCGACGTCGACTACTACGGGCACAAGTACAAGATGATGACCAGCGTCATCCTGTACAAGCAGGCTTCGCTGCTCGCGTTCGACAAGATCTTCTACGTCGCCCCGAACGTGCGGCTGGAGCCGCTGGAGACCTCGACCACCGGACGGCATCTGGTCGAGTTCACCCAGATCGACGTCGAGGTCGCCCGTGCGAGCCGGGAGGAGGTCCTCGACGTCGCGCAGGGCCTGCTGCGGCACATCGTCGCGCACACCCTGCGGGAGTCCAAAGTGGACCTCGCCACGCTGGGCCGGGACCAGGAGGCGTTCACGGCGCTGCTGGAAGAGGACTTCGAGCGGATGACGCATCGCGAGGCGGTGTCGAGGCTGCAGGGCCTGCGGCACGGGCAGAGCGCCGACGCGGAGATCGACTGGCAGGGCGAGCGGATCATCTCCGAGCAGACGAACCGGCCGTTCTTCATCGTCGACTATCCCAAGGGGTCGCGCGGGTTCACCGACGGCGAGTCCAGCACCGAACCGGGTGTGCTGCGGAACTTCGACCTCATCGCCTCCGACGGGTTCGGCGAGCTCTGCAGCGGCGGCGAACGCACGCACGAGTACCGGCGGCTCATCGAGCGGATGCGGGAGACGGGGGAGAACCCGGCGAAGTACGCCTGGTACCTCGACCTCGCGCGCGAGGGACTGCCGCCGAGCGCCGGCTTCGGGATGGGGCTGGAGCGGGTGACGCGCTACATCGCCGGGCTGGACGCGATCTGGCAGGCGAACGCCTATCCGAAGCTGCCCGGGATCGCGGCGCCGTGATCACCGCGCGGCAGCTCCCGGAGGACGCGATCCGGGCCAGGGCAAGGGAAGGCAGCGCGGCGATCTTCCCCGACGTCGCGGGCTACGGCCGGTCGCTGTTCGGCGCGGACGTCGGCACCCCGCCGGACGAACTCGACCGCGCGCGGATCGTGCCGCCGGTGTTCGTCCCCCGTCGCCTGGAGAAGATGTTCGACCTCGCCCGTGAACCGGTGTACGGCGACGTCGGGCTGTCGACCGTGCTCGGCGGGTTCACCGCGCCGTCGCCGGTGTTCCTGTGCGCGTTCGGCTCCACGCAGGTCGCGGGCAGCGGGCTCGGGATCGCCGCGAGCGAGCAGGCGGGCAGGCTCGGGATGCCGATGGTGATCGGCGAGAACGTCGTGCCCATGCACGGCTACGGCCGGATGGGCGAGAGCGTCGAGGACGGTCTGCTCGGCCGGATCCGCGCGTACGCCGGCGCCGTCCCGGACGGGCTGGGCGGTGTCGTCGTCCAGCAGAGCACCGAGGACGCGGACGCGGAGGTATGGAACCTCGTCTACAGCGACCCGTCCGCGACGAAACTGCTGGAGACCGGGCGGCTGGCGTTCGAGCTCAAGGTCGGTCAGGGCGCCAAGCCCGGGCTCGGCGGGATGACCGTGCTCTCGCGCACGGCCGCCGGCGAGATCGCCGAACAGTACACAGTGGACGAAGCCTTCGGCAGGGACCAGGCCATGGTGCTGCGGTCCAGCAGTCCCGGCACGTTCACCGGGGAGATCCTGCGCCAGCAGATCCACCTGATGCGCAACAACTACCCGCGGGCCCGCGCCTGGGTGAAGCTGCACCCCGGTCGCGACGTCGGCGAGGCGGCGCGGGTCGCGTGGGCGGCGGGAGCGGACGCCGTCACCGTGGACGGCGCGGAGGGTGGCACCGGCTGGGCGCCGTCGGTCTTCCTCGACCAGGTGGGCCTGCCGCTGGTGGAATGCCTGCGGCGGGTCGGCAAACACGACGCGTCGCTGCTGGTGTCGGGACGGATCTGGGAAGGCGCCCGCGCGCTGAAGTGCCTGGCGATGGGCGCTTCCGCGGTCGGTCTCGGCCGGGCGGCGCTGCTCGCCGTCGACGAGGACCCGGACGAAGGACTCGTGCGGCTGGTGCGGTGTCTCGAACTCGAACTGAGGCTGCTCGCCAGCGCGCTCGGGAAGTACGACCTCGCGGATCTCACCGCGGACGACCTCTGGTTCCCTGGTTCACCGGCACGGACGGAGCAGGACGGATGATCAACTACGACGGGAAACGGTTCCGCAAGGTCAGCACCGACCCGGACGCGCCGGTGACCCTGTACCGGCAGAAGGACGATCTGGTGTGGGCCGAGCTGAGCGGCGGCGGGGTGCGGCTCGGCTCGCTGACCGGGAAGTGCGGCGAGGACGGGACGATCGACATGGCCTACACGATGGTGCTGGCCAGCGGCCAGGTGATCTCGGGGCACAGCACGAACACCCCGGAGTTCCTGCCGGACGGGCGGATCCGCCTGAACGAGGTCTGGGAGCGGTACGGGAACCCCGGCTCCCGCGGCACCTCGGCGATCGAAGAGGTCGCGGAGTAGGTCGTTTCGCGCGTGAAGGCCCCCTTCCCTCGGCTGAGCCGAGGGAAGGGGGCCTTCACGCGTGCTCGGGCGCGAAACTCGCGTGATCGAGGGCGTAACTCGCGTGATCAGAAGCCGCACACCGTGTGGAGGCTCCAGACACGTGAGTTACGCCCCCAAGCACGCGAGTCACGTCTCTGATCACGCGAGTTACGTCTTTCGGTCACCCGGATGGCAATTCACGGGACCGAAAAGGGCAATCGAGGGGGCTGAACGGCGCACTCCGAAAGGAGTAGTTCAGCTCGGGTTCTTTTCCAGGTATTCCGCCCAGACCTTCTTCGGGACGCACATTCGCCACGAGTCGACGATCAACTCTCGTAACTCTTCGTAATCGAGCGCGGACAGCCGGGCGCGGGCCCACTGATAGCGCATATCGGACGGAATCGGCATCATGAACTTGTCCGGCTCGCCCGCCACCAGCGCTTCCCGCTCTTCTTTGGGATAGCCGAATCCCATCACGGTTTCGTCGGGTGAGAGCGAAAGGAAGACGATTCGCCCCACGCGGAACTTCGCCCGGTCCCGGACCAGCGCCTCATAGGCGCGCGGCAGCCCCGAAACGATCTCTCTGACGTCATCCCCGGTTACCATTTTTCCACCATTCTCCGCGTTCCGTTCCCCAGTCACCCTTGGCGTCCATGGTGAAGGCGACGTAGAGGTACTCGTCGAGGATCTTCGCCAGTGGCACGGGCCTGCCCATCAGGGCGGGGATCCCTGCCCCGCCGTCTCCTGCCTCCGCGATCACCGCGGCGGCCCATGCGCGGCCGAGTCGCAGATGTCTCCCGAACGCGGCGCCGTCACGCGCGCCGTGAAGGGCGGCCGCGATGGCGGCGTCCCACGGCATGATCGTGTTGGGCCGCAACGCATACAGTGCCTTGGCCGCGGCGGTCGGGCCCAGCGTACGCCTGGTCCGTCCCGCTGAGACGGCGACACCCGCCAGATCCGCGTACGCCTTCGCGGCCGTGTCGATCCCCGCGTCGGTCAGGTCGGCGAGGGCGACGGTGGGCAGGGTGGCGCCCCAGGTCTCCCACCAGGCCAGGACCCCGTCGTCGAAGGGGGCCGGCTCGCCTTCCCGTGGGTACCGGATCCGGCATCCCCACGAGTTGAGCCAGCGAAGAAGAATTGTGCGATGTGCGGGCTGTGACAGGTCGATCGCAGGCTGCGTTTCTTCCATGAGTCGAAGCCACGAGGTGTCCACATTCGCGAAGCCGTTGAACACTTCGGCGGCTCGCCGGAGTTCGGCGAGTGGCGGCAGGGGGTCAGACATGGGCGAACCCTATCCGGTGCCACCAAGGGGGTGAATTTCCGCGTCCAACTATTGGACTTTGTACATTGAGTCACCTATTTGTATCTGCTGCATCGTTCATTGGTCCTTTAGGGTTGTGGCCAGGAAGGCTGCAAGGATGACGGTCACGCAGCGCGATTGCGTTACCCCATCCAGGGGAGGGAGATGGCATGGGCAGACCCGAGCGACCGTTGGACGGCTCCACTGGTCCGATCGCCGCATTCGCTCACGATCTGCGCGTTTTGAGGAACCGGGCGGGAAACCCGAGTTACCGGGAACTCGCCAGGACGGCACTGTTCGCACCTTCCGTGCTCTCGAGCGCGGCGAGCGGCCACCGGCTGCCCACGCTCGCCGTGACGTTGGCGTTCGTTTCCGCCTGCGGTGGCGACCGCGCGGCGTGGGAACGGCGTTGGCGAAGCGTCGCCGGGCAGACGGGCGCCGGCGCGGAAGTCCGCGAGGAACGCGCGTCCGTGCCACCACAGGCCGAAGCGCCGCCGGATGGCGTGCACGCACCGGCATCCGGCGTCATCCGCCTCGCCCGTCCGGCGCAACTGCCGATGGGGTCGCGGACTTTCGTCGGCAGGGAAGGGGCTCTGGCCGACGCCGCGGAGATGATCGGCGCGAGCGGCCCGGTCAAAGTGCCGTTGCTCGTCAGCGGTCCGATCGGGGTGGGGAAGACGGCTTTCGCCTTGCGGCTGGCGGAAGAGGTGGCGGCGGACTTCCCGGACGGGCAGCTCTACGCCGATCTGGGCGGCAGCGGGACCGGTGGCCGGTCGGCCAACGGGATCGTGCGCGGATTCCTGCGCGCGCTCGGCGTGCCGGCGCATCTCGTGCCCGACGACCCGATGCAGCGGATCGGCCTGTACCGGTCCCTGCTCGCGGAACGCAGGTTGTTCGTGCTCCTGTCGGGGGTCAGGGACGAGGGCCAGGTGCGGCCGCTGCTGGGCCAGGCCCCGCACAGCCAGGTCGTGGTGACCAGCCGCGCCCGGTTGCTCGGGCTGGAGGACACGAACCGTGTCGAGCTGGATACGTTTTCCCGCAAGGAATCGATGGCCTTGATCGGCCGGATCGCCGGGCCCGCCCGGGTGCGCGCGGAACACGACGCCACCGACATGATCGCCGAACTGTGCGGGGATCTCCCGCTGGCGATCAACATCGTCGGCCGCAAGATCGCCGCCCGTCCGGAATGGGCGATCGCGTACACGGCGGGCCAGCTCGCCGATCGCGAACGGCTCATGGACAGCCTCTGCGTCGGTGACGTCAACGTGCGGGACCGGTTCATCGCGGCGTACGAACAGCTTTCCCCCACCGAACGGGAGGCCATCCACCACTTCGGGCAGACCGGGGCGGGCTGGACGACGTCGATCGGCGTCGCCGCGGCGATGGGCATCATGATCGAGACCGCCGACGAGCTCCTCGAGTCCGTGGTGGACGCCGGACTTCTCCAGCGCGCCAATGTCGCCGGCCGGTACGCGGTTTCCCGGTTGGTCAGTGCGTTCGCCTCCGAACGGCAACGGGAGCCGGGCGCGTTCGCCGCCGCCGTCCCGATGGCCGGTCACCGGGCCCGGAAGAACGCGTTCGAATCGCTGCGCCACGAGGCCGTGCGCACCCTGCCGGGCGGCTCGTCCGAAGGTTGATTGTTCTCCCCGCGGGGCGCTTCCGGTCAACGGGCCGCGCGGCTTGAATGAGTCGACGAATGAAGGCGAGCGAAATTCGGTGACACAATGCTGATTCTGTCGATGAAGGAGGGCCACGATGGCGGGATCGTGGCGATCGAGGACGGCAAGCTGCTGTTCGCGCTGGAGTCGGAAAAGGACAACTACCCGCGCTACGACCGGATCACCGGCGAGCTGATGGCGCGCGCGGCGGGCATGCTGGACAAGCAGCCCGACGTGGTCGCGCTCGGCGGCTGGGTCAAGGGGGAGTTCTCGGTGGAACCGCCGTCGCGCACCGGATACTTCGGTGTCGGCGAGGGCGCGATCTCCGACGAGGCGGGCAAGTTCTTCGGCAAGGACGTGCGGTACTTCTCCTCCACCCACGAGCGCTCGCATATCTACACCTCCCTCGGGATGGCGCCCGCGGCGCCCGGTCAGGCGTACTACTCCCTGGTGTGGGAAGGGAACATCGGTGACTTCTACCGGATCGACGAGCGCGGCGAGGCCACCCACCTGCAGCACGTCCTGACCGACCCCGGCGCGAAGTACGCGTACCTCTTCGCGCTGGCCGACCCGGGTTTCCCGATGGGCAAGGGGAAATTCCGGTTCAACGACGCCGGCAAGCAGATGGCGCTGACCGGGTTCGCCGAGCCGGGCCCGCTCACGCCGGACGAACAGAAGACCATCGACTTCATCCTCGACCGCGACGGCATCATCCTCGGTCTGTCCAAAGAGGAGATGTCCTGGTCCCATCTGTACAACGCCGGGGTGTGGTCGCAGGAATACCGCAACGCGGCGGCGAAGCACTCGCAGGCGATCTTCAACCGGTTCTACGACTACGCGGAGAAGAACCTGACCGAAGGCCTGCCGCTGCTGATCTCCGGCGGCTGCGGGCTGAACTGCGACTGGAACCGGCTGTGGCGGGAGAGCGGCCTGTTCTCCTCGGTGTTCGTGCCGCCGTGCCCCAACGACAGCGGTTCCGCGCTGGGCACGGCCATCGACGCGCAATGGTTCTACACCGGACAGGCGACCATCGACTGGGACGTCTACGCGGGGGAGAACTTCGTCGAGGACGTCGTCCCGGATCCCGCCAAGTACGAGACGCGGCCGCTCGTGGCGAGCGAGGTCGCGAAGTACATCAAGGACGGCAACATCATCGGCTGGGCACGCGGCCGGTACGAGATGGGGCCGCGGGCTTTGGGCAACCGGTCGATCCTGGCCGCGCCGTTCACCGTGGACACCACGGTGCGGCTCAACAAGATCAAGCGCCGCGAGGACTACCGCCCGATCGCCCCGATCGCGCTGGAATCCGACGCTCCCAAGTGGTTCGTCGGCTCGGTCCAGGATCCGTACATGCTGTACTTCAACCACGTCACCTCGGACGAGCTGAAGGCCATCACGCACGTCGACGGGACCGCCCGCACCCAGACGGTGACGCGGGAACGCAACGCCGGCATCACCGACCTGCTCGAGGCGTTCCGCGAGCAGACCGGGTTCAGCGTGCTGTGCAACACCTCGCTGAACAACAACGGGCGCGGTTTCCTCAACCGCACCAGCGATCTCATCGAGTACGGGGAGACGTACGGCCTCGACGGCTACGTCATCAACGACACGTTCGTGACCCCGCGCGCCTCCTGAAATCCTTGCCCAACGGGGGTAAGGCCCGGATGCCACCATCCCAGCAGTGGCATCCGGGTACCTCGTGGCGCCCGAACGAACGGGGAAGACCATGCGAGTCGTGCTCGCGGGCGGCGGCGTCATCGCGCTGCTGACCGCGCTGGAGTGCGTGTCGGCCGGGCACGAAGTGGTGCTCGCCGACCAGGCGGACATCCCGTTCTCCGGCGCGACTTCGTTCGACCGGCACCGCGTGCTGCGCGCGTTGCATCCCGGCGACCCCGCGGCGACGGCGGCCGCGGTCGCCGCGCATCACGCGTGGCTGGAACTGGAACACGCGTTGTCCACGTCGTTCTACGAACAGGTCGGCGCGCTCACCGCGATGCCGCCGGACGAGGCGGCGGCCGCGCGGGATCTGTTGTCCGCGGCGGGATCGAAGGCCGAAGTGCTCGGTGCGGGAGAGCTCGCCGAAGAGTTCCCGCACGCCGGGTTCGTGCCGGGGACGGGCGCGGTCTTCGAAGCGCACGCGGGGGTCCTGCTCGCCGACCGGGTGCTGACGGCGTGCGCCACCCGGTTGCGGTGGCACGCGAACGCGGAACTCCACCCGCACCGCAAGGTGATCGGGATCGACACCGACCGGGCCGAGGTCCGGCTGGCCGACGGCGCGGCCCTCCGCGGCGACGCCGTCCTGGTGGCGGCGGGCCCGTGGTCCCGGGAACTGCTGGCCCCGGCGCTGTCCAGGGAACTCGTGCTGCACCGGCAGACGATGCTCTACTGCGACGTCCCACCCGCCGACGCCGCCGCGTGGGCCGCCACCCCGGCGATCACGTCGCTCGGCTCGGCGGGCGGCGCGTGGCTGGTGCCGCCGGTCGCCGGGACGCCGTTGAAGCTCAGTGCCGCGAGCGCGTGCCGCGTCGTCGACGAGATCGGCGGCGCCACCGTGCCTTCGTGGTGGCGTGAGCACTTGATCGACACGTTCGCCGCGCTGATCCCGGGTTTCCGCCGGGATTGGCTGGTCGACACCCGGGACTGCCACTACCTGGCCCGGCGCTCCACCCTCGGCCCGATGCTCGCCGTCCTCGGCGACCGGGTCCTGTCCTACGCGGCGTGCGGCGGCTCGTCGTTCAAGTTCGCCCCGCTGATCGCCCGGTCCCTGGCCGCGCGCCTCACCGGCGCCGACCCGGTCCGGACCGGGCTCGAACCGCTCGACCGGCCGCTCGTACGAGCGGGCGGTGCCCACCCGATCCGTCCTGCCCTACGAGGTGTGTCGTGAAACTGCTCGCGCTGGAAGCCAGCCAGAACTCCTACTACTACCTGCCCCGGTACCAGCAGATCGAGGATTTCGGCGGGGTGCTGTACGTGCTCAACGGGGTCGGCACCGAGGATCTCTGGCCGTCCGAGCGCTACCGGATCGCCGGCAGCAACCACATCGACGACCTGATCCGGCACGCGAAGGCCTGGCACGCGGAAGAATCCTTCGACGGCGTGCTCACCTTCTCCGAGTCCGGCGTCGTCCTGGTCGCCGCGGTCGCCGAGGCGCTCGGCCTGCCCGGGATCGGCGTGGACGCGGCGCGGACCAGCCGGAACAAGCTGATCATGCGGCAGGCACACGAAAAGGGCGGCGCCGCGCATCCGGACTTCAGGTTCGTCGAAGACCTCGACGCGGCCCTGCGGGCGGCCGAGGACTTCGGCTATCCGGTGATCCTCAAGCCGACCCTCGGCGCGGCCAGCAACTTCGTCTTCCGCGTCGACGACGAAGAGAAGATGCGGGAACGCTACGCGCAGGCACGCGAAGGCATCGACGGGATGTCCTGGTACAACATGGAGGCCGAAGGGCTGGACCTCGGCCCGCACGGCCTGCTCGTCGAGTCCTTTCTGGACGGTCACGAGCATCTCATCGAAGCCGTCGCCTGGGATGACGAAGTCTACCTCGGTTCCATTGTGGATAGAGTCACCTCGGAAGGAGAGACCTTCGACGACGACGTGCACCACGCGCCCACGTCGCTCACGCCCGATCAGGTGGCCGAGGTGCACGCGGTGGTGGCCGCCGGCGTGCGGGCCCAGGGCCTCACCCGCGGCGCGCTGCACGCCGAAGTCCGGTTCCACCAGGGCAAACCGTTCCTGCTGGAGATCGCCGTGCGCCCGGGCGGCGGCGGACTCGACCACATGGCACGGCTTTCCGCCGGGTACGACCCGATCAGGGGACTCATGGACATCTCCCGCGGTGTGCGGCCGGAGGTCCAGCACTTCAGCCCGACCGGCCTGCACACCGCCGCGATGTGCCTGATCTGCCCCGGCGGGGTGATCGCCTCGATCGAGGTCCCGCCCGCGGTGAACGAGTCGGATGCCTTGTACTACCTCAAGATCTTCGCCAAGCCGGGTGATCTGATCAAGCGCCCGCCGCTCGGCAACAACATCTTCGGCGGTATCGGCGCGCTCGGCGCGTCCTTCGACGAAGCCATGCGCAACGCGAACGACCTGGCCGGGAAGATCGAGGTCAAACTCTCCGAACTCCAGAAGTAGCAACGGATCCTGTTCGACGAAACCGGGCCCTCACCCAGGGCCCGGTGGCGAAAGACGCCCAAAACCGCGTGGAGGAAGCGTGTCACGGACTGCCACCCAACGGCACTACCTGATGGTCAGACCGACGTACTTCGACGTCGAGTACTCGATCAATCCCTGGATGGACCCGAAGAAACCGACGGACACCGAGCTGGCCATCGCCCAGTGGGAATGGCTGCGTGATCTGTACGCCGACCTGGGACATCGTGTCGAGCTGCTCGATCCGCTGCCCGGCCTGCCCGACATGGTGTTCGCGGCCAACGGCGCCACCGTGGTCGACGGTCAGGTGCTCGTGGCGCGGTTCCACCACGTGCAGCGGGCCGGGGAGTCCGACGCTTATCTCAAGTGGTTCCGGGCCAACGGATACCGCTACGTGCGGCAGGCGCAGTGGGTCAACGAGGGGGAGGGCGACTACCTCGTAGCCGGGAAGACGATCCTCGCCGGCACCGGGTTCCGCACGAACCCGGAGGCGCACAACGAGTCCCGCGAGTTCTTCGGCCGTCCGGTGACCAAGCTGACGCTGATCGACCCGCGCTACTACCACCTCGACACCGCGCTCGCCGTCCTCGACGAAGACACGGTCATGTACTACCCGGGGGCGTTTTCCGAAGAAAGCCGTCTGCTGCTGAAAGAGCTGTACCCCGACGCGATCCTGGCGTCCGAAGCGGACGCGTCCGTGTTCGGCCTCAACGCGGTCTCCGACGGCAAGCACGTGGTGCTCCCGCAGGCGGCCACCGAGCTGACCGCGCAGCTGCGGGAACACGGCTTCGAACCGATCGGCGCCGACCTGTCCGAATTGCTCAAGGCGGGCGGCAGCGTCAAATGCTGCACGCTGGAACTGCGTGCCGCTCAAGGAGACTAGATGGAATCGGCTGTACAGGAGCGGAGCGGGCGTACCGCGCTGCGCCGGATGCTCGTCGGGGCCGCGTTGGTCGCGATTCCGGCGGCGGTCGTCGTCGTGGTGCTCGGCCTCGGGTCGGCCTACGCGCCCGTCGCGAGCACCGGGGCCAAGGCCGCGGGCGGCGGGCCGGACACCTACGCGCGCCTGCTGGTCGCGCTTCCGGTGATCCTGGGCGCCTGCCACCTCGCGGGGGTGCTGGCCCGGCGGCTCGGCCAGCCAGCGGTGATCGGCGAGATCGTCGCCGGCATCCTCCTGGGACCGTCGCTGTTCGGGATCGTCTGGCCCGCCGCGTTCGGCTGGCTGTTCCCCGGCGGGGTGGTCTCGGCGATCAACATCCTGTCGCAGCTGGGTTTGATCTTCTTCATGTACCTGGTCGGTGCCGAGATCGATCTCGACGCGGTACGCAGGCGCGGGTTCACCGCGGTGACCGTCAGCCAGGTCAGCATCGCGCTGCCGATGGTCTGCGGCATCGTGCTCGCGCTCGGCATGTACCCGGCGTTCGGCGGCGACGTCGGCTTCCTCGCGTTCGGGTTGTTCATCGCGGTCTCCATGAGCGTGACGGCGTTCCCGGTGCTGGCACGGATCCTGACCGACCGCGGCATCGCGAAGACGCCGCTGGGCGCGCTCGCGCTCACCTGCGCCGCCGTCGACGACGTCGCCGCCTGGTGCCTGCTGGCCGTGGTGGTCGCCGTCAGCCAGGGCGGGACGCCGTCGGAGGTCTTCCTGACCGTCGGGCTCACCCTGGTGTTCGTCGTGGCGATGATCTACGTCGTCAAGCCGCTGCTGGCCAAGGTGCTCGCGCGCGTACCGGAATCCGCGGTGCTCGCGATCCTGCTCGGCGGGATCATGCTTTCGGCACTGGCCACGAACGAGATCGGCATCCACGCGATCTTCGGCGCCTTCCTGTTCGGGGTGATCGCGCCGAGGAAGGATCCGGTCGTCGCCCGTGCCGCCGGGAAGCTCGGCAGTGTCACCCTGACGTTGCTGCTGCCGCTCTTCTTCGCCTACACCGGGCTGCACACCGAATTCAGCCTGCTCGGCTCCGGTTCGCTGTGGCTGTGGACCGTGCTGATCACGGCGGTGGCGGTGTTCGCGAAGTGGGCGGGCAGCACGACGGCGGCTCGGCTGACCGGCGTCGGCTGGCGCGAATCGCTCTCCCTCGGGGCGCTGATGAACTGCCGGGGGCTGACGGAACTGGTGGTGCTCAACGTCGGCCTCCAGCTGAAGGTGATCAGCCCGGCGGTGTTCGCGATGCTCGTGATCATGACGCTGGTGTCGACGATCGCGACCGCCCCCGCGCTCACCCTCATCTCCAGGTTCAAGACGAGACCGCCGGTCCAGCGGCGGCGGAAAGTGGATAGGACACCATGACCAGCAAGGAAACCCTAGTCAGTACTTTCGCCGAAATCGCCCTCGACGACGAGGTCCGCGACACGATCGGGAGCGACCTGCGGTCCTTCCCGAACCCCGTCGACGACATCGACCGTTCGCTGGCGATGCTCCGCGTCACGTTCTCGAAGCTGCCGATCGACCAGCTCCAGGCGATCCTGGACTTCGGCAGGCACGTCGACACCCCCGGCGTCGCGCTCGTGCGCAACCTGCCGGTGGACCCGGAGCTGCCGGAGACGCCCATCGACGGGGAACCCAGCAAGGACAAGAAGACGTTCGTCGCCGAGACCGTCCTTTTGGGACTGAGCCAGCTGCTCGGCGAGCCCGTCGGGTTCACCACCGAGAAGAGCGGGCGGCTCGTGCACGACGTCGTCCCGGTGTCGGCGGGGGCGCGCAGCCAGACGAACCAGAGCTCGCACGTGTTTCTGAACTTCCACAACGACATCGTGCACGACGAGGTCGGCCGCTACGACGTGTCCAATCCGGACTTCCTGGTGCTGAACTGCGTCCGCCAGGACGGCAACAAGGAAGCCGTCACCTACTACGCCGACGGCAGGGACATCTCGGCCGCGCTGGACCCGGAGGTGCTCGACGTCCTGCGCCGCCCGCTGTTCCGGCTCAACGCGCCCGGCAGCTACGTGCGCGACGTGGCCAAGGGGGCCGACGTGCTCTCCGACCTCGTGCCGGTGATCTCCGGGCCGGCGGAGTCGCCGGAAGTGGCGATCTCGGCCAACGGTGTGGTGGGGGAGACCGTCGAGGCGGAGCAGGCGCTGGAGGAGCTTCAGCGGGTCTGCCGCGAGGTCGCGCACCAGGTGAAGCTCGAGCCGGGAACGGCGCTGCTGATCAACAACCGGAAGGGCCTGCACGCGCGGTCGCAGTTCTTCGCGCGGCACAACGGGCGGGATCGGTGGCTGCAGCGCACCTACATCCGGCGGAGCCTGTGGACGATCCGGTACCGGGGGGTCGCCGGGGATCGGCGGGTGCACTGAGGTTTCGGCTCGCGAGTCCGTGAAGGCCTCCTTTGAGACGCTCAACGTCTCAAAGGAGGCCTTCAGGACGTGCCCGGTGCAGGCGGAGCCTCGGGTGTCGTCGTTTGGCGGCGGGCGTTGCGAAAGCCACTTTCGCAACCTTGAACGTTGCGAAAGTGGCTTTCGCAACCACTGCGGATGCGATCGGCCGGGAAGCGTGTCGCGAAAGCCACTTTCGGGACATCAGACGTCCCGAAAGTGGCTTTCGCGACACCCCGCGCAACACCTCCGGACGCCGCACGAGGCATGTTCAGGCGAGCGGCCGACCGGGTAACCCTCCCCGAAAGCACCCGACGGGAGGGAAACCGATGGCAGAGAAGCTCCGGCCGCCGCAGCAGCAGGAACCGCCGGGCGTGACGTCGAAGATGGACCCGCCGCCTCGTGACTCCATGGAGGACTACGAGGGCCGCGAGCTGTTGGCAGGCAAGCGTGCCCTGATCACCGGCGGCGACTCCGGAATCGGCCGCGCGGTCGCCATCGCCTTCGCGAAGGAAGGCGCCGACGTGGCGATCGCGTACCTCAACGAGCACGAGGACGCCAAGTACACCGAGGAACGCGTCCGCGCCGAGGGGCGCGAGTGCCTCCTCCTACCGGGTGATCTCGCCGAAGCGGCGCAATGCCGCGAGATCGTCGACCGGACCGTCAAGGACCTCGGCGGGCTGGACATCCTGGTCAACAACGTCGCCACGCAGTGGCCGGTCGATTCCCCGGAGGAGCTCACCGACGAGCAGTGGACGCACACCTTCGACGTGAACATCCACAGCTTCTTCCGGGTGACGAACGCCGCGTTGCCCCATCTGGGCGAGGGCTCGGTCATCATCAACACCGGCTCGGTGAACGGCTTGCGGGGCAACAAATCCCTGATCGACTATTCGGCGACCAAGGGAGCCGTGCACGCCTGGACGTACGCGATGGCGCAGGCGCTGGCCGATCGCGGCGTCCGGATCAACTGTGTCGCGCCCGGTCCGGTGTGGACACCGCTGATCCCGTCGACGTTCCCGCCGGAGAAGGTGGAGAAATTCGGCCTCCAGGTCCCGTTCGAGCGCGCGGCTCATCCGGACGACCTCGCGCCGTCGTATGTGTTCCTGGCGTCCAACCGGCTTTCGTCGTATTACAGCGGTGAGGTCATCGCCGCGCTGGGCGGCGAGACCACACCCGGCTGAGGCGCGCCACGGCGTCGGCGACGGCTTCCGGCGCGAGGCGGTCCAGGCACGGATGGCCGGGCACGGGGCAGACCCGGGCCCGGCTGTCCCGGCACGCCGCGTGCTGGTCGCCGAGCACTTCGGACGGCACCCCGTACGGCGCCCAGCGCGACGACGGCACCACAGGGGCGAACAAGGAGACCACCGGGGTGCCGACGGCGGCCGCGAGGTGGGCTGGGCCGGTGTTGGGGGCCACCACGACATCCGCCGCGGCCAGCACGGCCGCCAGTTCGGACAGATCCGTACGACCGCCCAGATCGAGAGCGTCCCCGGCGACCTGGCTGGTCAGCGCGCTTTCCGACGGCGAGCCGGTCACGACGACACGGCGTCCGGCGGCCTGCAGCGCCCGCACGATCGCGGCCGAGCGGTCGGCGGACGGCTGCCGGGCCGGGACCGACGCGGCGGGGTGGACGACCACGTAATCCTCGTCGCCGACCAGCCGTTCCACCGGCGGCAGCGGCCCGCGGATAGCGAGCCCGCCGTCGTCGCCGGGCGGCAACGAGAAGCCCGCCGCCTCGGCGAGGGAAAGCATCCGCACCGGTTCCGGCGGGTCACCGGCGACCCGGTGCCGCAGGTCCAGCAGCGATCCGGGGTAGTCCTCGCAGACCGCGCCGATCCACGGCACGCCCGCCATCCTCAGGATCAGGGCCAGCGGGAGCGGGGACTGATGGAACGACGTCAGCACGAGCGCCGCGTCGAAGGAGTATTCGCGCAGGCGCCCGACCAGCGCTTCGGTGTCTTCCCGGGTGACCGGCGGCGGCTCGGGGTCGATCCACGGCGCGCACCAGGTGACGACCTCGTCCACGCCGGGCAGCAGTTCGCCCGCCGCGCGGCCACGAGGGCCGGCCAGCAGGACCACGCGCTCGGCACCCGCCGCGACCGCGCGGACGCAGGGACCGGCCAGCAGGACGTCACCGAGGTTGTCCATCCTCGCGACCAGCACGTTCATCGCGAACCCGCGACGGCCAGGTGGACGGCTTCGGCGAGATCGCGGGCGACGGTCGCCCGGCGGCGGGCGCGATCGACCTCCTCCGGCCGGGTCCGCGCGGTCGGGACGAGGATCCCGCGGGCCCCGGCGGCGAGGGCGGCGTCGACATCGGCGCCGGTGTCGCCGATGACCACACAGCGGCGGACGTCGACGCCGAGCGCCTCCGCGGCCTGCCGCACCAGTCCGGGCGCGGGTTTCCGGCAGCCACAGCCATCGCCGTCGTCGTGCACGCAGACCTGCCAGGTGCCGAACGGGCCGAGCTTCTCTTCGACGCGGGCGTTCACCGCGGCCAGCCGGTCCGGGGTGATCAGGCCTTTGGCCACTCCGGACTGATTGCTGACCACGCCGATCCTGATCCCCGCCGCACGCACGTCGTGCAGGAGTTCCTCGGCGCCGGGCACGGGACGCACACCGTCGGGGTCGTCGAGGTAGGGCACGTCGACGATGAGGGTGTCGTCCCGGTCGAACAACAGGGCCTGCGGCCGCCGCGACAGCCGGTGCTTCAGCTCCCCGCGCAGCCGGTGATAGCAGGCCGCGGGCGGGATGAGCACGCTGGTCAGCAGCATCCGCCCCACCTCGCCGGGGGCGAGTGGACCCGGGGCGATCCGGCGCGCCGCGAACTCGGCGGTCAGCCCCGCCCACAGCCCCGCCGCCGCGGCGGCGGCCTTGCGGCGTCCCAACGCGAACGACGCCACGGCGCCGGCCGCGCTCACGGTGGCCAGCGCGTGCCGTTCTAGCCGTCCGTGCCCGGCCCCGGTCTGCTGTCGCCAGAGGACACCGTGCTTGCGCCGCATGAGCGCGTCGTCGGCGTTGCCGCGCTGGGCGCGCAGGCTGGCCAGCGGGCCCGACCGTTTGGGCGGATGGACGGTGACGCGTTCGCCTCGCGCGATGAGATGGCCCGCCTTGGCGACCTTCAGCGCCAGGTCCGAGTCTTCCCGGTAGGCACGGGGGAAACGTTCGTCGAAGCCGCCGACCTCGGCGAGCGCCGACCGGCGGTAGGCCATGTCGGCGGTGATCCACCGGGCCGTCTCCAGCCCGGCCGTTCCGCGTTCGTCGTCGGTCGGGCGGCGGTCCGGCGGCAGCGGCACGACGAGACGGGCCTGCGACGCGGCCGTCTCCGGGCCGAGGGGGAGCAGGTCCTCGGCGAGTTTCCGCGGCCAGTCCGAGCCGATCAGCACGTCGTCGTCGAGGAAGGCGATCCACTCGGACGTCGCGCGCCGCCAGCCGGCGTTGCGGGCCGCGGCCGGACCACGCCCGCCGGAACGGACGACTTCGATCTCCGCTGTCGAGGGAGGAAGCCGCAGATCCTCGCCGCCGGGCCGGTCGTCGGCGACAATGATCCGCGCTGGCCGTGGCTCCCCGGCGGCTTCGATCCCGGACAGGAGCGCGTGGAGATTCTCCCGGCCGGTCGTCGGGATCACGATCGTGTAGTCGAGGTCGGTCACCCTCTTCCGGTACCCGGGTGCGACGGCGGCAAACTCACGCGGGGATCGCGTCGGTCTTCCGCAGCCACGAGCGATGTTCACCCAGTTGTGCGGTGAACGAGGCGAAGAAGCCGTCGGGGAGGGTCGCTTCGGCCGCCGTGGTGGTCACGACGCCCTGGTCGATCAGGGTTTCGGTGTCATCGGCCAGCTTCGAGGTCACCCCCGCCCGGCGCAGCAGGTCGAGACCCGAGCCGAACGCGGCCACCGGCTTGCCGTGTTTGTACGCCTCGGCGACGAAATGCACCGCGTAGCCGTCGCGTTCGAGGACGTTGATCGCGCTGGGGCCACACGGGACGACGACGGCGTCGTACAGCACCGACGCCATGGTGTTGAGCTGCTTGTCCGGCCGCAAGGGATCCCCTTCACCACCTGGGCGGAGTTCGGCCTCGGTCGGCGCGAGGACCTCGACGATCGCACCCTGCTCGGTCAGCGTCTCCACCAGGCGGCCGACACCGATCGTGTCGACACCGTCGGCGGCGAGCACCGCGACCTTCCGGCTGGTCGGCGCGACGGAAGGCTGGTTGAGCTGCGAAAGCGCGGGGGAGGTGCGGTCGTGGTGCGGGGTGACGGGAGCGGCGGGCACGCTCACCCCGATTCCCTCGGCGACTTCGGCGGCCAGATCGTGGTCGACGTTGTTGAGCTCGGCGATCGTCCGCGCCCGGACCTCCCGGTCCACGACCTTGCCGAGTTCGAACCGGAACGCCGCGACGATGTGCTCGCGTTCGATCGGCGACATGCTGTTCCAGAACAGTGTCGCCTGACTGTAGAAGTCCTTGAAGCTCTCGCTGCGGTCCCGGATCTTGTGGCCCGCGACGGCTTCGGTGTAGTGCCGGAAGACGCCGGAATCGGCGATCGCCGGGCAGCCGCCGCCGAGCGAGTTCGGGAAGTAGCTCGTCCGTCCCTTGTGGACGTTCTGCTGGCCGTACCCGTCGCGCTGGTTCGTGTGCACCGGCGCGATCGGCCGGTTCACCGGGAGCTGCGAGAAGTTGGGGCCGCCGAGCCGGATCAGCTGCGTGTCGAGGTACGAGAAGTTCCGGGCCTGCAGCAGCGGATCGTTGGTGAAGTCGATACCGGGGACGATGTTCGCGGTATGGAAGGCGATCTGCTCGGTCTCGGCGAAGAAGTCCTCGGGGTTGCGGTCCAGGACCATCCGCCCGACCGGGCGCACGGGCACCTGCTCCTCCGGGATGATCTTCGTGGCGTCCAGCAGGTCGAAGTCGAAGTCGTGCTCGGAATCCTCGTCCACCAGCTGCACGCCCAGCTCCCATTCCGGGTACTGCCCGGCCTCGATGGCGTCCCACAGGTCACGCCGGTTGAAGTCGGGATCCTTGCCCGCGATCTTCTGGCATTCGTCCCACACCAGGGAATGCGTGCCGAGGACGGGCTTCCAGTGGAACTTCACGAAGGTGCCCTTGCCGTCGGCGTTGACCAGCCGGAACGTGTGCACGCCGAACCCCTGCATCATCCGGTAGCTGCGCGGCAGCGCTCGATCGGACATCAGCCAGAGCACCATGTGCAGGCTCTCCGGCTGGAGCGAGACGAAGTCCCAGAAGGTGTCGTGAGCCGACTGGGCCTGCGGGATCTCGTTGTGCGGCTCGGGTTTCACCGCGTGCACGAAATCGGGGAACTTGATGCCGTCCTGGATGAAGAACACCGGCATGTTGTTGCCCACCAGGTCGTAATTGCCTTGGCGGGTGTAGAACTTCGTCGCGAAGCCGCGGACGTCGCGCACGGTGTCGGCCGAGCCGCGGGAACCGGCGACGGTGGAGAACCGCACGAAGACGGGGATCTTCTCGCCGCTGGTGAGGAATTCGGCGACCGTGTAGTCGGACAGAGCGTCGTCGTAGGCCTCGAAGAAGCCGTAGGCGCCCGCGCCGCGCGCGTGCACGACCCGTTCGGGGATGCGCTCGTGGTCGAAATGGGTGATCTTCTCGCGGGCGTGGAAGTCTTCGAGCAGGGTCGGACCCCGGCTGCCCGCGGTCAACGAGTCGTCGGTGTGGTCGACGCGGACTCCCTGCTGTGTCGTCAGCACGGACTGATCCGGATCCACCCGGCTTCCGTTCAGCTGCTCGTCCTTCGCGTCCTCTGGATGCTGTGCCACAGGTCTCGCCCCTTCGCGGTGGTGGGTTCCCTCTCGGCTACCCGGGCACCGTTTCGGCAAAACGACACCGGGTAACCGGCGTGCGGGAGACTTCGAGGAGGTGCGAATGACGACGGTGGACCGGCCTGCCGTGCTGGAGATCCGCGATCCCGCCGACGACCGTCTCGTCGGCAGCGTCAAAGCGGTGACGGCCGACGGCGTCAAAACGGCGATCGCCACGGCTAAGCGGAGCGCCCCGGGTTGGGCCGCCACACCGGCGGCCGAACGCGGGATCGCGCTGAAGGACGCGGCCCGGTCGCTCCGGGCGCGGGCGGGCGAACTCGCCGTCCTCATCGAGAGCGAGACCGGCAAACCCCGGGAAGAGGCCGAAGAGGGCGTCCTGGCCGGAGCCGGGACCCTGGAGCAGTACGCCGAACTCGGGCCCGTGCACCGCGGCCGGTCCCTTTTGGGGGATGCATCGGCCACCGACCTGATGGTGCCGGAACCCCGGGGTGTGGTCGTCGCGCTGACCCCGTGGAACGATCCCGTCGCGGTGGCCTGCGGGTTGCTGGGCGCGGCCCTGGTCACGGGGAACACGGTGGTGCACAAACCGAGCGAACGCTGCCCGCACACCGGCGCCTGGCTGGGAAACGTGCTGGCGCAGGCCCTTCCCGACGACGTGCTCCAGACCGTGCAGGGCGACGGAAGCGTCGGCGCCGAACTCGCGGCCCATCCGGACGTCGACCTCATCGCCCATGTCGGCGGCACGGCCGCGGGCCGCTCGATCGCGGCGAGCGCGGCGCGGACCGGCGCCAAGGCCTTGCTGGAGAACGGCGGGAACGACCCGCTCGTCGTCGACGCCGGCGTGGATCCGGTCTGGGCGGCCGAGCAGGCGGCGATCGGCGCGTTCGCCAACTCCGGGCAGATCTGTGTCTCGGTCGAACGGATCCACGTGCACCAGGACGTCGCGGACGCCTTCCTCACCGCGCTGGTAGCCGAGGCAGGGCAGCGCAAATTGGCGCCGCTCGTCGACCGGCGCCACCGTGAAGGGGTGCACGCCCAGGTGGCGGAGGCGATCGCGCAAGGCGCCGACCCGCTCGCCGGAGGGTTCGTGCCCGACGGTCCCGGTGCCCATTACCCGGCGACCGTCCTCGCCGGATGCACGCCGGGGATGCGGGTCCTGACCGGAGAGACCTTCGGCCCGGTCGCTCCGGTGACCGTGGCGGCGGACTTCGACCAGGCACTCGAACAGGCGGCCGCCGGCGAGTACGGTCTCGCGGCCACGGTACTCACCTCGTCGATGGCCCACGCGCAGCGCGCCTGGCGCGAACTCCCCGTCGGCACCGTGAAGATCAACAACGTCTTCGGCGGCGCGCCCGGCGGGGCCGCCCATCCGCGTGGCGCCAGCGGCAGCGGCTATGGCTACGGGCCGGAACTGCTCGACGAGATGACGCAGACCAAGGTCGTCCACCTGGGCCCGCCGGGTCCGTGATGGGCGGGAAGACGCCGTTCGCCTGGGCCGCGCGGGCGTTCCGGGTGCCGGGGGAAGAACGCCGGAGTCTCGTCCAGATCGCGAAGGCCACGGCAGCGGCCGTGATCGCGTGGATCGTCGCGACGGCGGTCCTTCGGCTGCCCCAGCCCTTCCTGGCGCCGTACGCGGCGGTGTTCCTGGTGCAGGCCACCGTGTACCGGTCGCTGCGGGGCTGGGCGCAGCAGGTCGGCGCCGTGAGCGTGGGAGTGCTGCTCGCGGCGGGCGCCGGTCAGCTGATTCCTTCGGTGACGGTGGCGCTCGGGCTGGTCATCTTCGTCGGCCTGCTGATCGGTTCGTGGCGGGGGTTCGGCGATTCGGGGGTGTGGGTCGGGATCACCGGCATGCTGCTGATCTCCTACGGCAACGCGACCGAACCCGTCCTGCTCGCCGACCGGCTGCTGGAAACCGCGCTGGGGGCGGCGATCGGCGCGGTGCTCAACGCGGTGATCCTGCCGCCGCTGCACGGCGAGCGTCTGCGGGCGGCGACCTCCCGGCTGGCTTCGGCGATCGCCGACGTCCTCGACCGGACGGCGGAACTGGTCCGCGGCGGCGAGCCGACCGACGGCCTGGACGATCGCATGGAGGACGTCCGCAGCCTGGTCGCGGAGGCGGAGGACGCGATCGGCTGGACCCGGGAGGGCCGGTACCTCAATCTCCGCGGACGGCGGGAGAGCCGCGAGGAACCGTTGGCGAACCTCGTCTCCCTGTGGCACCCGCTCGCCCAGCTGATCGACGCCGTGAGCGAGGCCGCCCGCAGCGAGCAGCCGTTCCGGCATCCCGGCGAGCACGCGCGCGGCGTCGTCGGCGACCTGCTCGAAGCCCTCGCCGAGGCGGTCCGTTCGGGTGATCCGGACAAGCTGGATCGTTGCCGTGAGCTGCTCGGCGAGATCGACCACCTGCTCGTGACCCCCACGGACGAGGTCACCACCTCGATCGGGCTGGGGGCGATGGCGCTGCCCGCCCGGCGTCTCGTCCAGCGGCTTCGCGCCGATTAAGGCGACGCGACGGTGGGTAACCGTACCCATGAGCGGTAAGCGGATCGTGGTCACCGGCGCCACCGGCAACGTCGGCACGGCGGTGGTCCGCGCACTGGGCGCGGACCCCGAGGTCGGCTCCATCATCGGCGTCGCCAGACGCCCGAGTCGATGGGAGAGCCCGAAGACCGAGTTCGTCACCGCGGACGTCGCCCGCGACGACCTCCGTTCCGTGTTCGACGGCGCCGACGTGGTGATCCACCTGGCCTGGCTCTTCCAGCCCACCCACCGGCCCGAGGTCACCTGGCGGTCCAACGTGCTGGGTTCGATCCGGGTGTTCGAAACCGCGCAGGCGATGCGGGTGCCGTCGCTGGTGTACGCGTCGTCGATCGGGGCGTACTCGCCGAGGGACGACGACCACCCGGTGACCGAGGACTGGCCGACCCACGGGTCGCCGAAGGCGGCGTACACCCGCGAAAAAGCTTATGTGGAAAGGGTTCTCGAAGCCTTCGACCGGAGTCATCCGCGGCTGCGGGTGGTCCGGGTGCGGCCGGGATTCCTCTTCCAGAAGGCCGCGGCGCCCGAGCAGCGACGGCTCTTCGGCGGCCCGTTCGTCCCGGGCAAACTCGTGCGGCCGTCGCTGATCCCGGTGCTCCCGGACATCCCGCAGCTGAGGATCCAGACCGCGCACACCGAGGACGTCGCCGACGCCTATCGCCGTTGCGCGCTCCAGGACGTCAAGGGCGCCTTCAACATCGCGGCCGATCCGGTGCTGGACACCCGCGCGCTGGCGCGGATCTTCGGCGCCAAACCGGTGAAGGTCCCGGCGCCGTTCGTCCGTCGAGCGCTGGCCGCGGCCTGGGCGTTGCATCTGATCCCGGCGACGCCGGGACTTTTCGACGCCGTCCTGCACCTGCCGGTGATGGACTGCACGCGCGCCAGGGAAGAGCTGGGCTGGACGCCGCGCTACTCGTCGGAGGACGCGATCGAAGCCTTCCTCAAAGGGTTGCGGGAAGGCGAAGGATTCCCGACCGAACCGCTGAAACCGGACGTCGGCAGGGGACACGAACTGGCCACCGGAGTGGGGGAGCGACCGTGAACGAGAAGGAACTGCTGCACACACTGACCAGGGTCGTGTCCACTTTGGACCGAACCGACGTGCGGTTCGCCGTCGCCGGCGGCCTCGCCGTCTACGCGCGCGGCGGGCCGCCGTCCGATCACGACGTCGACCTCTTCCTCAAGGAGGAGGACATCGAGAAGGCGGCCGCGGCCCTCGAAGCGGCGGGGCTGAGACGGGAGCACCCGCCGGAGGACTGGCTCACCAAGGTCTACGACGGCGACTGCCTCGTCGACCTGATCTTCCGGCCCAACCACCGGCCGGTCACCGACGAGATGCTCGACCGCGCCTCGCTGATGCGGGTCGGGGCGACCGCCGCGCCCGTGCTCAACGGGACCGATCTGCTCGTCGACAAGGTCCTCGTGCTCAGCCCGCACCGATGCGATTTCGCGCCGTTGCTGCGGATCGCGCGCGACCTCCGCGAGCAGGTCGACTGGCACCGGGTGGCCGAAGAGACCGCCGAATCGCCGTACGCGTGGTCGTTCCTGACCCTGCTCGCGGCACTGTCCATCATCGACGGAAAGGAGCTTCCGATGCCCGAGGAAGCGCCCCAGTACCTGGTCGCCAGGCTGACCAAGGCGCTGGCGGAAGACCCGAGGACCGCCGAACTCGGCGTGCACGTCACCGTGCGCGGCGACCAGGTCCGGCTCAGCGGCGAGGTCCAGTGCGCCAACCGCAAAGCCGACATCGAGACGGTCGTCTGCGAACACATCGCGGCCGAGCTCGTGCACAACGACGTCCGGACCGCCGACGTCCGGGAGCCGTCGCACGCCGAGGAGATCCGGTGATCCGCGTCGCCGCGGTCGGGGACGTCCACCTCGGGGAGGACAACCGGGGCCTGCTGCGGCCGGCACTGGACAACATCGCCGAACACGCCGACGTGCTGCTGCTCGCGGGCGACCTCACCCGGCACGGCAGCGTCGACGAGGCCAGGGTGGTGGCCGACGAGTTCGCCGGGCTCGACGTCCCCGTGATAGCGGTGCTGGGCAACCACGACTACCACTCGGACGAGGCTGAGGCAGTCAGCGGGCTGCTGGAGGAAAGCGGGGTCACCGTCCTCGAGGGCTCGGCGACCACCGTCGAACTGGAGGGCGGGAAGCTCGGCGTCGCCGGGGTCAAGGGCTTCGGCGGCGGGTTCGCGGGCAAATGCGCGAGCCGGTTCGGCGAACGGGAGATGAAGGACTTCGTCGAGCACACCATGGCGACGGCCAGGCGGCTGCGCGCCGCGCTGGAAGGCCTCGAACACGAGCAACCCGACGTGACCGTCGCGCTGACCCACTACTCGCCGATCCCCGGCACCCTGCACGGCGAACCGCCGGAGATCCACCCGTTCCTGGGGTCGTACCTGCTGTGCGAGCCGATCGACGACGCCCAGGTGGCCCTCGCCGTGCACGGGCACGCGCACTACGGCAGCGAACAAGGGGTCAGCCCCGGCGGGGTCCCGGTGCGCAACGTCGCCCAGCCGGTGATCCGCGCGGCGTACGCCACGTATGTCCTCGAACCTGCGAAAGTGCTGACATGAGGGAACGATTCCACGGTCAGCTGAGCGTTCTCGGCGAACTCCTGTCGAGCATGTGCGGTATGGCCTGCGAAGAACTGCACCTGGCGAACCGGGTCTTCCTCGACCGGGACGTCGAAGCCGCGGCCGAACTGGCGACGGTCGAGGCGAGACTGAACGCGGCGCGGACCCGATGCGAGGAGTCCGCGCAGAAGTTGCTCGCCCTGCAGGCGCCGGTGGCGGGCGACCTGCGGACCGTGCTCGCGGCGGTGTACTGCGCCGACCGGCTGGAACGGATGGGCGACCTCGCCCAGCACATCGCCGACCAGGCCTTGCGAGCGCCGGAGTTCGCCGTCCCGGACGCCCTCGCCGGGCGTTTCGGCGAGATGGCCGGGCTCGTCTGTTCGATGGCGGAAGACCTCGGCTCCGCCATCGACGGGCCGACGGCGGAGGTGTTCCATTCGCTGGCCCGGTCCGACGAGCGGGTCGACGCGCTGTACGAAGAGCTGATGACCCTGGTGACCGATCCGGAGTGGGCCGACGGCGTCGCCCCCGCGATCTCGGTGGCGCTGCTGGCGCGGTTTTACGAACGGTTCGCGGACCAGGTGGTGTCGGTGGCGCGGCGGGTGGATTTCGCGCTCACCGGGGAGTTGCCGGAGTCTTCCGTGCGGGATGCGCCTGCTGAACTTTGAGGGCGCGCCGCCAGCGTCCGTGTCGCGAAAGCCACTTTCACAACCTTCAGCGTTGCGAAAGTGGCTTTCGCAACCTCTTGGCGAGCGGCCCGCGACGTCCGCACAGGCTCGAAGTCCGTGAAGGCCTCCTTCCCTACTTTCAAGGTAGGGAAGGAGGCCTTCACGGACTTGACCGACGCGTGAGCGCCTGGCGAAGGTCAGGTCGCCCGGTCCGTCAGCGCGTCCCGGATCTTGTCGATGAACGCCGTCCCCGGCGCCAGGATCCGGTTCGTCGGCGGCCGGTCCGGCGCGGCGGGATGCGGCCTGGTCGGGGCGATCTCCTTGGCCCGCAACACCTTTTCGCCCAGCTCCCGCAGGTCTTCCGGAGAACAGGCGGCCTGGAGCTTGGGCAGCAGGTCGCTTTCCTCCTCTTCGATGTGGTGCCGGACGTCCTCGATGAGCTTGCCGACCAGTTCGTCGAACCGGTTGTCCGTCGGCTCCAGCCCGATGAGGTCGTTCATCACCCGTTCGGCTTCCGCGTGCTCCTCGATCTCGTGGTCGGCGACCTCGTCGCCGTCGGGGAGGTGCTTCCGCGCAGCGGGGTACATGTGCTGTTCCTCGGCGATCGAATGCCGCACGAGTTCGGCGATCACGTGGTCCGCGAGGTCTTTGCGGTGCTGGTCACCGCCCTTGCCGGACTCCAGTTCCTTGAAGATCCGTTCGAAGGCGCGGTGATCCTCCGTGATCACCGTGACGAGGTCGTGTTCCGTGGTGGTGGTCATGGACACTCCTGTCCGTGGTCGTCAGTCCGACACCGGACGGATACCCGTTCCCCGCGGTTCAATCACCCGGATTCGTCCGTGGCCCGGTGCGGCGCGCCGACGGGTTTGGATTCCGGGGAGCCGCGCTGGCGCAGGTACACGCTGAACACCGCCATCGAGCCGATGGCGAGGAATTCCGACTGCCAGTTCTGCAGGGTGCGGTTCCAGAAGTCCGAAGACACCAGGTAGCCGAACCACGACACCGGATCGCCGAATTCGGTGAGCTGTTCGGCGTTGTAGGCGCTCATCCCGGCCACGGACTGGGCGAGCCAGGACAGCAGGAACAGTCCCAGCATCACCAGTCCGAGTGACATCGAGAAGATTCCCGTACGCCAGCCGCCCGCCTTCGCCCATTTCGGTGAGTTGGCCGTCGCGTGGGGGCCGACCTGCTGGTCCTCGTCCGTTTCGAGCCCGACGCGGTCGGCCGGTTTCGATTCGGGGGAACCTCGTTGCAGCAGCCACACGGTCGCGAACACGTAGAGGAAGAACTGCAGGTATTCCGATTGCCAGTTTTCGGCGACGTCGACGGCGAAGTCCGCGGACGCCAGGTAGTCCAGCAGGCCGACCGGTTCGGCGGCGTGGCTGAGCCGCCCGTCGTTGTAGTTCGCGAGACCGGCGAACGCCTGTCCAGCGAGACTCAGCAGGAACAGCAAGCCGAAGCCCAGCGAAAGGGCATTGTCACGAAGGAACACTCGCATCATCCGCCCCCTTCACCGGTGCAGCAGACCCAGCAGGACGCAATAGCCGAGGACGGCCACGACGAAGACGAGATAGACGGTGAACACCGGACGCGCTCTCATGGGCCACCCACCGCGCAGTCGTAGACCTGTTCGTTGCGGTGGCGGCAGCCTGCTCCCGTGATCACCCAGCCGGTGGACGACTCGTGCAGGAACAGCGTGTCGCGGGCGGTCTTCACCTGGGCTTCCTCGCTCCAGATGGAGACCGTCTCCGGCGTGCCGTCCGGGACGTTCGCGCCGGCCAGGCCGCGTTCGCAGCTTTCCGGCGCCCAGGATTCCCGCGCCCGGGGCGCGAGCAGTGCGCACGCCGAGCGGTGATCACCGGCCGCCAGCGCGCCGAGGAACCGCCCGGCGGTTTCCCGCACCGGCTCTTGCCCGCTCGCCCCGGCACAACCGGCGAGCAGCAGGCACGAACCGAACGCCAGCGCTTTGACGATCATGAAAGACGGGTACCCGGCCCGGCCGGTGGTTACACCTCGGCGTCACGACGCGGGGTACTGACGCTCGCGCAGCAGATTCGCCAGATGGATGGCGTTGCGTGCCAGGGTCGCGTTGGTCGACGCGACCGCTTCGGGCGTTTCGTCGAGGTCGTTGTAGTCGCCGCCCTTCATCGCCTCGCCGTTCCAGTAGGTGCCGCCCTGCGCGGGCACGGTGAAACCGACGTCGTTGAGGGCCTGGAAGAGATCGGCGGTGATCTTGTGCGCGCCGTCCTCGTTGCCGACGACGGCGGTCACGCCGACCTTGCCGAACATCGACGGCCTGCCCTCGTCGTCCGTTTCGGACAGTTCGGCGTCGAGCCGTTCCAGCACCCGCTGCGCCACGCTGGACATATGACCGACCCAGGTCGGGGTCGAGATCAGCAGGATGTCGGCGGCGGCGACCTTGCGGCGGATCTCCGGCCAGGCGTCGCCGTCGCCCATGTCGGCCTCCACCCCCGGTTTGACGTCGTGGTCGACCACGCGCACGAGTTCCCCGGTGGCGCCGTGCCCGGCCAGTTCGTCCAAGAGCTGCTGCGCGATCAGCGCGCTGCTCGACGGGGCCGGGGACGGTTTGAGCGAGCACACCAGTGCCAGGGCCTTCAACGGCTGGGTCATCCTGTCCTCCTGTTCGGATCGGTGCCGAGTCCCGTGTGGACGAAGCCCGCTTCGCCGACGGTCGCCGGATCCAGGAGATTCCTGGCGTCGACGACGACGGCGCGTTCGGTGGCGGCGGCGAGCCGGTCCCAGTCGAGCTCGCGGAACTCGGGCCACTCGGTGAGCACGACCAGCGCCGCAGCGTCCTTCGCCACCAGGTACGGGTCGTCGACGACCTGGACGGTGTCCGGTTCGACGGCTTCGACGCCGGGGTCGTACGCGGTCAGCACCGCGCCGCTCCTGGCGAGCTCCCGCGCGACCGCGAGCGCGGGGGAATCGCGCAGATCCCCGGTTCCCGCCTTGAACGCCAGTCCGAGCAACCCGATACGGATGCCCGAGAGCGAGCCGTCCGAAACCCCGGTGATCGCGAGGCGGATCTTCCGCACCACGGCCGCCCGCTGACGGGCGTTGGCCTTCATGGCGTCACGGAGGATGTCGAAGTCGACCCCCGCGTGTTCGGCGGTCCGCAGCAGCGCGGCGGTGTCCTTGGGCAGGCACGAGCCGCCCCAGCCGGGGCCGGGGACGAGGAAGGCCGGCCCGATCCGGGAATCGAGCCCCATCAGCCGTCCGACGTCGCGGATGTCGGCACCGTAGTGCTCGCAGAGTTCGGCGAGGACGTTCACATAGGACACCTTGAGTGCCAGGAACGCGTTGCTGGCGTACTTGGCGAGTTCGGCGCTCGCCGGATCGGTGAACCACACCGGCGCGTTCGTCTCCCCGTACAGGGTCGCCACCCGCTCCGCCGCCGCCCTGTTCCCGGGAAGTGAGCCGAGGACGACCCGGTCGGGATTCAGGAAGTCTTCCACGGCGTGTCCCTCTCGGAGGAACTCCGGATTGCTCACCACGGGCAGGTCCGGACCGAGAGTCTCCGCCAGCCGTGTCCCCGTGCCGACCGGCACGGTGGACTTGGTGACGACGACGCAGCCGGGCGTGAGCAGCCCGGGCAGCGTGGCCACGACCTCGTTCAGCATCCGGACGTCGGCGTCCCCGTTCTCCCCCTTCGGCGTGGGCAGGCAGAGCAGCACGAAGTCCACATCGGATAGTTCCTGTGGAGCGCCGGTGAAGCGGAGGCGTCCGCAGCCCAGCCCATCCCGGACCAGCTCCGTGAGCCCGGGTTCGGCGATCGCGACCTCGCCCCGGTTCAGCTCGTCCACTTTGGACAGATCGTTGTCGACGCAGACCACCTGATGCCCCAGATGGGTGAAGCACGCCGCGCTGGTGAGCCCGACGTACCCGGCGCCGATCACCCCCACCCGCTCAACCACGGGGAGCTCCCGTCCGGAGCAGATCCTCGGCCGCGGTGAGGACGCGTTCCTCACGCAACAGCAGCAGCCCCGCATCCGGCGCGTCACCGTGCGGGTCACCGACGTCCCCCACCCAGAGGACCGTATGCCGCCGGTCTCCGGCCGGCGGGCCCCAGAACCGCGGCGGGGTCGGCCCGAACAGCAGCACCGACGGCGTCCCGTACGCGGTCGCGAGGTGGCCGACACCGGTGTCGCCGCAGATCACCAGCCGCGCTTCGGCCACGGTCGCGGCCAGCTCGGCGAGGCCACCGCCCACGAGAGCCGCCTCGTCGGGAAGCCCGGCCTCCTCCACGACCGCGCGGACGAGGGGAGCCTCCGGCGTGCTTCCCGTGACGACCACCCGATGCCGGGCGGAAAGCTCCCGCGCCACCCGCGCGTACCTGTCCGGCGGCCAGCGCCGGGCGGCGAAGGCGGCTCCGGGGTGGATCACCACCGCGTCCGGCGCCGGGCTGGGACCGGGCGGCGGGGGCAGTGCGAGGTCGTCCCGGTCGGCCGGGATACGCGCGGCCTCGAGCAGACGGCACCAGCGGTCGACTTCGTGCGCTTCGGCGGGCCAGTCGGGGCCGTCGACGCCGGGGAAGTCGGGATGCCGGTGGGTGATCAGTTCGAGCGGATCCTGGGCGAGCAGGTCGTGGATGCTTTCCGGGCCGCGACCGTGCAGGTTCACCGCCAGCCGAGGCGGCTCGCCGGGCCAGGACAGTTCGCCGAGCCCGGCCGTCGGGAGCAGCTCGTCCACGGCGTCGATCAGCTCGACGAGGTCGCGCAGGTGCTCCGGCGCGGCGAGGACCAGCCGCTCGTCTGCGAAGGCGCGGCGCAGGGCCCGCAAGGCGGGGACCGCGGTGAGCAGGTCTCCCAGGCCGAGGGCGCGCAGCACGAGGATGCCACCGGTCACGGCCACGACCCTTCTTCCGAAGCGCAGACCACGAGTTCGCGGACCTCACAACCGGGCGGCTGGGACAGGGCGAACACCACCGAGGCCGCGACGTGCTCGGGCTGGTTGAGTTTCGCGTCCGGCGGCGGTTTGTACTGCTCGGCCCGGTCGTCGAAGAACGCCGTGTGCATACCGCCGGGGATGAGCAGCGTCACCCCGACCCGGCCCGAGAGCTCCATGGCGAGTGCCCTGGTGAAGCCGACGACGCCGAATTTCGACGCGCAGTAGGCACTCGCGTCCCCGGCGACCCGCAGGCCCAGCGTCGACGCGCAGGTCACCACCGTGCCGCGGCTCAGCCGCAGATGGGGGAGCGCCGCACGGACGACCGCGGCGGTGCCCAGCAGGTTGACCCGGATCACGCGTTCCCAGTCCTCAGTGGACACTTCGTCGAGCGGGCCGCACGCGTCGGTACCCGCCGCGGTGAAGACGCCGTCGATCCCGCCCGCCCGTTCGGCGAGTTCGTCGACGGCGCGCGCGGCCGCGGCGGAGTCGGACAGGTCGGCCCGGACGAACGCGACATCGCCCGCCGGTTCGGCGCGATCGACGACGAGAGGGGTGCCGCCCGCCTCGCGGACGGCTTCGACGGTCGCGGCACCGAGGCCGGAGGCGCCGCCGGTGATCAGGACGTTGCCGAGAGGACGCATCATGCTCCTTCCGCCGCGGCCACCAGCCGGGAGGTGGAATAGCCGCGGATGGTCGGGATCAGGACGATTTCGCCGCCGTGCCGTCGCACCACGGCGCTTTCGGGGAGTTCGGTGTCGGCGTAGTCGCCGCCCTTGACCCAGACGTCCGGGCGCAGGCGGTCCAGCACCGCGGCCGGATCGGGTTCGTCGAACACCACGACGGCGTCGACCGAAGCGAGTTCGGTGAGCAGCCGGGCGCGGTCGCGGGCGGTCACGATCGGCCGCCCCGGTCCCTTCAGGCCGCGCACCGAGGCATCGGAATTGAGGCAGACGACGAGACCGTCGCCCAGGGCACGCGCCTGTCGCAGCAGGGCGGCGTGGCCGGGGTGCAGCAGATCGAAACAACCACCCGTGGCCACGAGCCTGCCTTCGCGTGCACGGATTCCTGCTGCGACGTCGAACGCCGAAGTACCGTCGTGGTGCGCCTCCGGTTCGGGTGCGTTGTCCACTGTGGACAGGGTGGCGGCACCGCCGGTCGCGACGAACCGGGCCGCCGTCTCGACGCCGGCCGCCACGGCGTCGGCGGTGGACGCGCCGTCGAGCAAGGCCGCGGCGACCGCTGACGCGAAGCGATCACCCGCGCCGCACGTGTCCTTGGCGACGACGCCCGACGGCGGCCGGAACGTCGTACACGGTCCACCCTCGGTCAGCACCGCGCCGTGCGCCCCCGTGGTGACGCTGACCGCGTCGGCCTTCCACAGTGCGTGCACCCGCTTCGCCAGGTCCCCGGCGTCGGCGCGGGTCTCGGTGAGCTGCTCGGCTTCGGCGAGATTCGGGGTGGCCAGCCGGACTCCCGCGACGGGTTCGCTCCCGCGGGGATGCGGATCCCAGACGATGGGGACGCTGTCCGCCAGTTCGGCGAGCAGCGCGCGGATCTCCGGATGGCCGGTCACCCCGCGGCCGTAGTCGGCGACGAGGATCGCGCCCGCCGACCGCAGCGCCTCGCGGACACCGGAGGTGAGCGGGGAGAACTCGGCCCTGCCGTCACCACTGTCGAGACGGATCAGTGACTGCCCCGCGGCGCGCACCCGCTTCTTGGTGACGGTGGTGCCGAGCAACGGCATCGGCACCGTCCGGACCTCGCGCTCCAGCAGCCCGGTCAGAGTCCGGCCGGCCTGATCGTCACCCAGCGGTGCGACCAGCACGACCTCGGCGGTGGAGCGGGCCGCGAGCAACGCGGCCAGCCCGGCGCCACCCGGCCGCCGCCATTCCCGCACCAGGTCGACCACGGGGACGGGCGCGTCCGGGCAGAGCCGGTCCGACGTACCGTCGACGTCGACGTCCAGCAAGGCGTCGCCCAGCACCACCAGCGGCCTCACGTGGGCACCCCGAGCGCGTCGTCCAGCGCGGTGCACAGGGCGTGCACCAAGGCGAGGTGGACCTCCTGCACGGTCGCCATCGACGGCGCCTCCACGGGGATCGCGTCGGAGCACAGCGCGGCGAGCGGATTGGGGGAGGGGCCGGTGATCGCCCAGGTGGTGATGCCGATTTCGTGGGCGGCCTTCGCGGCCGCGACGACATTCTGGCTGCTCCCGCTGGTGGAAAGGCAGACGAGGATGTCGCCGGAGCGGCCGTGCGCGCGCACCTGCCGGGCGAACACCTCGTGCTCGCCGTAGTCGTTGACGATGGCCGTCACGGCCGAGGTCTCCGCGTGCAGGGCGATCGCCGAGAACGGCTGCCGGTCGTTGCGGAACCGGCCGACCAGCTCCCCGGTGAGATGCTGCGCTTCGGCGGCACTCCCGCCGTTGCCGCACGCGAGCAGCCGTCCGCCGGAGGACAGCACGGCGGCGAGCTGGTCACCCCAGCCACGGATCTTCGGCGACCAGGAAGCGGACTTCCCGGCGGCCTCGCTCAAAGCCGCGAAATGTTCTTCGATCACGACACACCTCCAAAGGTCAGGGACGGCGGACCACGAACGGTCCGAGGGCGAGCAGGTCGATGGGGGCGGAACCGAAGCACTCCAAGGCGTCCCTGGGGGAATCGACCATCGGCCTGCCCGCGGTGTTGAGGCTGGTGTTGACCACGGCGGGCACGCCGGTACGGCGTTCGAACGCGCCGAGCATCCGGGCCACGAGCGGCTCGGCGTCCGCGTCGACCGTCTGGACCCGGGCCGTACCGTCGACATGGGTGACGGCCGGGATCTTGTCCCTCCATTGTGGAGCGACATCGTGCACGAAAAGCATATAGGGACTGGGAAGCGGGCCGCGGGAGAAGATTTCCCCCGCGCGTTCGGCGAGCACCATCGGGGCGACCGGACGAAACTGTTCGCGGCCCTTGACGTCGTTCAGCCGTTCCAAATTGGCTTCGTGTCCGGGATGCGCGAGCAGCGACCGATGGCCGAGCGCACGCGGGCCGAATTCGGACCGGCCCTGGAACCAGGCCACGATCCGGTCTTCGGCCAGCGCTTCGGCGACGGCCTCGGCGACGTCGTCCGGCCGCTCGTACCGCATGTTCGCGGTCTCGAGCGCGTTCTCCAGCTGGTCGTCCGTCCAGCCGCGGCCGAGAGCAGCGCCGGTCATCGGGCCACCGCGCTCGCCGAACTCCGCGGCGAGCTCCAAGGCCGCGCCGAGTGCGGTGCCGGCGTCACCGGCGGCGGGCTGGACCCAGATCCGGTCGAACGGCCCCTCGGCGTGGAGCCGGGTGTTGGCGACGCAGTTGAGCGCGATCCCGCCCGCCAGCGCGAGGTCGGTGTGCCCGGTGTGCTCGTGGAGCTTGGCCGTCAGGTCGAGCAGCACGTCCTCCAGGCACCGCTGGACGCTCGCGGTGAGGTCGGCGTGGACCTGCCCCGGTTCCTGTCCCGGCTCGACGGCGGGGGCGAACGACGCCCAGTCGATCTCGTCGGTGCGGAACCCCATCCCGTTGGTGTGCACGCTCTCCGCGATCCGGTCGAGGAAGCGGGGCTTGCCGTAGGAGGCGAGGGCCATCACCTTGTACTCGTCACTGGACCGGGCGAAACCGAGGTGCTCGGTCAGGTCCTCGTACATCAGCCCGAGGGAATGGGGGAGCCGCTGCTCGGCGAGTTCCTCGAACTTGCCGTCGCGATACTCGCCCGCGAGGTAGGACGTGCTCTCGCCGCGGCCGTCCGCGACCAGCACGGCGCAGTCCCCAAATGGCGCGGCGAGCGCTGCCGAGGCGGCGTGCGCGACGTGGTGCCGCACGAAGCGGACGATCCCGGGATCCAGCCCCGGCAAGGCCGCCTTGAGGAACCCGGGAGCCCGGCGGGCGAAGTCCGTGCGGAGACATTCGTTCTTCCCGTCGTGCCCCGCCATGCCCGGCTCGACGAGCGCCGGATCATACGAATAGCCGACGGCGTCGAGATCCTGAGCGGAGATCCCCGCCTCGGCCAGGCACCAGGCGGCGGCCTCGACCGGCTGTTCCCACGCGGAGAACGGCACGGGCCGCTTGCCGTGTTTGCGGCGGCTGAACCGCTCTTCCTCCGCCGCCGCCACGATTTCGCCATCGACGACCAGGGCAGCGGCCGGGTCGTGGAAGACGGCGTTGATACCGAGTATGCGCACCGGGCCACCTCTCCGATCGGGGCCGCGGGCCGTGACCCGCGTTTACTCCCGTAGCGCTACCCGGTGCGTTCGGGGATAAACGATGCGGCGCAAAAGCCCAGGACGTCGCTACTGTCCGAAGCGTCTCTCGGGGGAAATGGGGGAGACGGCGCGTGTGATCAGAGGGACGACACGCGTGACTGGACGGACGACACACGCCTAATCCAGAGCCGGCCGCGAGCCGTCCGCCTGGACACGTGTGTCGTCCCTCTGATCACGGGCGTCGGCCATCCAGTCACGCGCCGACGGGGCGGGGGAGTCCTCGGCGTGACCTGAGCCGCCTCTCGACGATGTGGGAACTGGGACACTCGACGTCCTGATTCCTACATCGTCAACACCCGGCGCGGTGAGTGCTCCGAGACACCATTCGCGAGGTCAGGCGCCGGCGGCCGGGTACGGGCCCGACCTCTGCCGCGTGAACCAGGCGACCGTGCGCGGAAGCCCTTCCGCCAGCCCGACCTCCGGCTCCCAGCCGAGTTCGCGGCGGGCGCGGGAGATGTCCGGGCACCGGCGGGACGGATCGTCGACCGCGGCGTCGATGTATTCGATCCGGGAAGCGCTGCCTGTGACGGCCAGGATCTCCTCCGCGATCCGCAGCACGGTGAGCTCGTGCGGGTTGCCGAGGTTCACCGGGCCGGGCACATCGGAACCGGCCAGCGCGATCAGGCCGCGGACGGTGTCGTCGACGTAGCAGAGTGAACGGGTCTGGCTGCCGGTTCCAGTCACGGTGAGCGGCGCGCCTGCCAGCGCCTGCCCGATGAACGTCGGGATCATGCGACCGTCGTCGGGACGCATGCGAGGACCGTAGGTGTTGAAGATCCGCGCGATACCGGTGTTCACGTCCCGCTCCCGGCGCATCGCCGAAGTGAGCGCCTCGGCGTATCGCTTGGCTTCGTCGTAGACACTGCGCGGGCCGATCGGGTTCACGTGCCCCCAGTATTCCTCGCGCTGCGGATGCTCCCGGGGATCGCCGTAGACCTCGCTCGTCGATGCGAGGACGAACCGGGCGCCATCGCGTTCGGCGATGTCGAGCGCCCGTTCGGTGCCGTACGAGCCCGCGCGCAGCGTCTCCAGCGGAAGGCGGAGGTAGTCACGCGGCGAGGCCGCGGACGCCAGATGGAAGACGACGTCGAACGGGCCCGGCGCGGTCATCGGCCCGGTGACGTCGCGGGAAAGGAGCCGGAAGTCCGGACGGTCGAGCAGATGCGCCACGTTGACGGTGTCGGCGGTGGCGAAATTGTCGGCCGCGACGACCTCCGTGCCGGCCTCCAGCAAGCGTTCGCACAGGTGCGAACCGACGAAACCCGCGCCCCCGGTCACCAGCGCTCTGTTCATGGCGACCGACTACCCGGAGCGAGCCCGGGGAAAACCGTGTGAACCCGGACAGGCCGGGTAAGTCTCGGATATGCGTGCATTGGTTATCGGCTGGGCCAGCTTCCGCCACGGCGAGGCGACCGCGGGAGACGTGCTCAGCATGCGCAGGGTCGACGAGGCGTTGAACACCATGGGATTGCCGCACGATCTGGCGTGGAGCCCGGTCTACCGGCCTGGGGACGTCAACTACGAAGAGGTGGATCCGGCCCGGTACAGCCACGTGGTCTTCGTCTGCGGACCGGCGCACGGGTGGCAGGTCCGGGAGGTGCACCGGAGGTTCGCCCATTGCCGCCGGATCGCGGTCGGGGTGTCGGTGATCGACCCGGACGACGACACGGTCCGGGACTTCGACGAGGTGTTCGCGCGGGATCGGGAGAAGGTCGGCACCCCGGATCTCTCCCTCGGCGCGCCGACCGACGAGGTGCTGGTGACCGGCGTGATCCTGGCCCCGCCGCAGCGGGAGTACGGCGATTCCGGTCGCCACGCGGAGGTGCACGCTTCGGTGCGGGAGTGGATCGCCGGGGTTAACTGTGCCCGGGTGCCGCTCGACACGCGGCTGGCGTCGTCGGATTGGGAACGCTGCGAGACACCGGACCAGTTCGCGTCGATCCTGTCGCATCTGGATGTCGTGGTCACGACGCGGCTGCACGGCCTGGTGCTGAGCCTTCGGGCGGGGGTGCCCGCGCTGGCCATCGACCCGGTCGCGGGCGGCGGCAAGGTCACCGCCCAGGCCGACGCGCTCGGCTGGCCCGCCCTCGTCCCGGCCGAAGAAGCGGGCGATCACGAGGCACTCGACTCCTGGTGGCGCTGGTGTTCTTCGGTGCAGGGCCGGGCGGTGGCGGCGCTGCGTGCGCTGCCCGCCGACAACGGGCTCTTGCGGGACATGGTGAAGGCGCTCAAGACCAGGCCGGTGCGATGAGCGCCGCGGCGACGACGGTGGTGATCGCCACCCGTGACCGGGCGCCGGAACTGGAACGGACGTTACGAGAGTTGACCGCGTTGCGGCCGCCACCGCCGATCGTCGTGGTGGACAACGGTTCGTCCGACGGCACGGCGGCCACGGCCGCCGCCTTCGACGGTGTCCGGGTGGTCCGGTTGCCGCGCAACATCGGTGTGGCGGCGCGGAATCTCGGTGTCGCGGTGGCCCGGACGCCGTATGTCGCCTTCAGCGACGACGATTCCTGGTGGGCCGAAGACGCCCTCGCCGAGGCCGAACGGATCCTCGACACCCACGACGACGTCGGCTTGGTCGCCGCGAAAACCCTGGTGGGCGAGGAAGAACGCGAGGATCCGGTCGTCTCGCTGATGGCCGCGAGCCCGCTCGGCAGGCCCGAGGGACTCCCCGGACCGGCCGTGCTCGGCTTCCTCGCCTGTTCCGCGATCGTCCGGCGGACCGCGTATCTGCAGGCCGCCGGCTTCCATCCGCTGCTGCGTTTCGGTGCCGAGGAGCGCTTGCTGTCCTACGACCTCGCGGCGCGCGGGTGGTGGCTCTGCTACGCGGAGGAGGTACGCGCGCACCATCATCCGTCTACGGTGCGGCCGTCGCCGTCTTGGCGGGAGCGTGCCGAACTCCGCAACCGCATGCTGATCACGGTCATGAGACGGCCCGTGCGCCGGTGCCTCACCGAGGCGGGCCGCGCGCTGGCCAGGGTGCCTCGGGAGCCACACGTGCTCGCCGCGCTCGCCGGTGTCCTGCGGCGCTTGCCGTGGGCGCTCGCCGACCGGCAACGACTGCCCGCTTCGGTGGAACACCGGATCCGGGTACTGGAACACGCCCATGGAGGATGAAGTGCAGGACCGGATCACGGTCGTGGTGATCACGCACAACCGTCGCGCGCAGCTGCTGGAGACACTCGCCTCGATGACCGCGCTGCCCGACGCGGCGCCGATCGTGGTGGTGGACAACGCTTCCACCGACGGCACCGCGGACGCCGTGGAAGAACGGTTTCCCTCGATGCGGCTGATCCGCGCGCCGCGGAACCTCGGCGCCGTCGCGCGCAATCTCGCCGTTCGTGAAGTGGAGACGCCGTATGTGGCCTTTTGCGACGACGACACCCGATGGCAGCCAGGGTCCCTGCGCCGCGCCGCCGACCGGCTCGACGCGTTTCCCGGGCTGGGCGTGGTGACCGGCCGGTGCCTGGTGGAGCCGTCACTGACCGAGGATCCGATCACTCCCGAACTGCGCCATTCGCCGGTCCCGGGCCCGGAATGGCTGCCCGGTCCGGCTCTGCTGGGTGTCATGGCGGGCCTGTCGGCCGTCCGCGTCCGCGCGTTCCACGACGTCGGCGGCTTCTCCGACCGGATGTGGCTCGGGGGAGAGGAGGAGCTGTTCGCCCTCGACCTCGCGAGCAAGGGCTGGTGGATGTGCTGGGACGAGGAGATGGTGATCCATCACGCACCCTCACCCGTCCGCGATCCGCGTCGGCGCCGTCAGCTCGGCATCCGCAACACGCTGTGGACGCTGTGGCTGCGGCGTCCGCTCGGCAGCGTCCTGCGCCGGATGGTCACGGTGCTGCGTTCTGCGCCGCTCGACCGGGCGACGTTCGCGGCGGTGGCGGAAGCGATCCGGGGGATCCCGTGGGTGATGCGGGAACGTGCGGTGGTTCCGGCGGCGGTCGAGCGTGGGCTGGTCCTGCTGGAGGAATCGCAGCGGAACTCGGTGGCGCGCCGGTACGTCGGGTGACGTACCGGCGCCAGCCGACCTCAGGAAGGCGAAGCCGCCGCTGCCACTTCCGCCTCCCCGGTCAGAACACGACCGTAAGCGCGCAAGGAATCCGAAGCGACCCTGTCCCAGGAGTACCGCGCCCGCACCCGGTCCGCTCCGGCGAGCCCGAACGACTCGCACAACGAAGCGTCACCGAGGAGGCGCCGCAGCGCGGCCGCCAGCTCCATGGGGTTGCGGGGAGGGACCAGCATCCCGGTGACCCCGTCGACGACGGTGTCGGTCAGCCCGCCGACGGCGGTCGCCACGACCGGGACACCACACGCCATCGCCTCCAGCGGCACGATGCCGAACGGTTCGTACCAAGGGGTGCAGACCACCGCGTCGGCGGAACGCAGGAGCGCCGGCATCTGCTCGCGCGACACGAGGCCGGGCAGATGTACGCGGTCAGCGACGCCTACCCGGTCGGCGATCGCCCGCAACCGCCGGACTTCCGGCGCCTTGTCGAGCGGACCGGCGTCCGGGCCGCCCACGATGACCAGTTCCGTGTCCGGGAGCGAAGGCAGCGCGGCGATGGCGAGGTCGAAACCCTTGCGCGGGACAAGCCTGCCGACGCTGACGATGCGGCGCCGAGCCGTCCGGTGAGCGACCTCACCGTCCGGGGTGAAGGTGGTCAGGTCGACTCCGCACGGGACGACGGAAGCACGCGAACGCGGCAGCCCCATCCGCACGAGTTCGAACACCTCGTCCGAGCACGTCGCGATCACGCGGTCGGCCTGTTTGGCGATCATCCGCTCCAGCCGGATCCGCTCGGGCGGGCTCGTGTCGGCCTTGCCCTGATAGCGGCGTTTCACCACCCCCAGCGCGTGAAAGGTCTGGGTCACCGGGATGCCGAGATCCTTCGCCGCGAGAATCGAAGCCAGTCCGGACATCCAGAAATGCGCGTGGACGACGTCCGGCCGGTCCTTGGCCCAACGGGACCGCAGCACCCGGCCGAACTCGCCCATATGGGGCAGCAGCTCGTCCTTGGGCAGCTTCTTGGCCGGTCCCGCCGGTACGTGGACGACGCGATAGCCGTCCGGCGTCTCGACAGTCGCCGGGACTCGGCGGTTATCGCGGCGTGTGTAGACGGTGACGTCGTGGCCCTGCCTGCTCAGCGCGGCGGAAAGCGCCGCGACGTGGACGTTCTGACCCCCGGCGTCGGCTCCGCCCATGGCGGCGAGCGGGCTCGCGTGCTCGGAAACCATCGCGATCCTCATCGGGCTCCTTCCCTCCGCCTCCGGCGGAATCAAGCGGTCACCTCGGCCAGCAGGGCGTCCCAGCGAGTGAGGAACGCGTCGAGCCCGTAGTGGCTCACGGCGAACTCACGCGCGGTTTTCCCTGCCAGCACAGCGAAATCGGGTTCATGGACGAGCTCGCGGTACGCCTTCGCCAGCGCCTTGATGTCGGTCGAGACCGCGCCGGCGTCCGGCGGGACCGCGTGTACTGCTTCGGTGGTCGCCAGCGCCACGACCGGCATGCCCAGATGCATCGCTTCGAGCAGCGAGAGGCCCAGCGACGTCCACCGCGCGGTGTGCAGGTAGACGCGTCGCCGGGCCACTTCGGCATGCAGCTCATCGCTCCGCAGATCGCCACCGGGACGCACCGCGGGGTGGCGGCCGTCGAGCTCTTCGGCACCGATCCCGTACACGTCGACCGGCGCGATCTCCGCGAAGGCGGGGAGCAGATCGGTACCGGTGATCCGGCCCCGCCGCACGGGCTCGTTGATCAGGGCCGCGCCGTGGGGCAGTTCCCCGGTGTACCGCTCACCGGGATCGGGGATCCCGTGCGGGACGACCACCGTGGGCGCGAGACCGGAGTCCCACATCAGTTCGTTGAAATGGGTCACGTGGACCAGCGGGATGTCGTCGCGGTCGGCCAGCGGATGCCGCGTGGTGGCCGCGTGCTCCCGGGGCGTGTTGTGCTCGACGTAGACGGCGGGCACTTCCTTGCCGGGACGGCGGCGCAGCCACCGCGCGGCCAGATGGAGTTCCTCGGGCCGTTGGAGGATCACGACGTCGATGTCGAGATCCTTCAGTCGGTCGACCGGTACCTCTTGGGCGGAGGGCCAGTCACGGCCGCTGAGGCCGCGGCCCCACGGTCCGCCTTCGTCGAGGAGCGGTAGGAAACAGTGGTGGCCACCGCGGACGAAAGCCTCGGTCCAGGAGCCGTGCACATGCCACAGGAGAATCCGGAGCGGGGCCGTTTTCGTCATACCCGCCAGGTTGCCCGTTGTGGACGGACTAAACGTTTTCCCTTGTCTTACTTTGCTTCCGCCGGGAAACGCGAGTGGAGGCGACGCCGACCACGAGCGCCAGGAAGGCGGTCACCCCGTGCAGGACGTTGTCGGCCCAGTTGAGGTTGACCGCGTCACCGGCGGAATCGGTCCCCGCCGAGAGGACGCCGAAAGCGGTCAAACCGGTGAATGCCACGAAAACCAGCCAGCTGTAGGCCGGGATCGCGGAAGGTTTGAACGCCGCGACCAGACCGAGGACGCCGATCACGGTACGGATGACGTCGAGCATGCCTGTCGCGCTGAAGATCCACACCGTGTTTTCGCCGACCTCGTTCGCTTCCGGGAGGAAGAAGAAGCCGAGCACACCTAGCACGAGATGGACCAGTGCGATGAGCAGCACCACCGGTCGCAGAAGGAAGCCAGTCGTACGTAGGTTCATCGGAAAGCCTCCGTTTCGCCACAAGCTGACCGGGTACCCCTTTGAGCCGCCGCGAAACGCCTCATTCACCGGACTGCGGGTCGGTGTCGTCGTGCGGGTCGCCGGACGATGTGCCCTGCTCGCCGCGGATCTCTTCGCGGTCTTCCTGGTCCAGTTTCTCGCTGTCGGTGGAATCACCCTTGGCCGGACCGGTGTCCATGAGAGTCTCCTTCGTTCGCTTTCCTCGTGGTTACCCGCTTTCTCGCGTTCTAGTGATCGGGAAGGCGTAACTCGCGTGATCAGGCACGTGACTCGCGTGCCTGGAGGCGACACTCGGTGTTCCGCCGCTGATCACGTGAGTTACGGCCTCGATCACGCGAGTGCGGTGCCGCAGGCCGGGCCTTGGCGGTCCAGTTGGTCGTGAGTGGCGTTTCGGGTTAGAACCCGAAACGCCACTCACGACCAAGGCGACCACTGTGGACGTTTGGCACCGCACGGCCGGGGTAGCCGGGAGCAACTACGGCGAACCGGAGGGGACATGACCGCGATCTCCCAGACAGCGACGATTCCACTCGCCCCGGCGCGGCCATGGCTGCTGCGGCCGCCGGGGGTCTACCGCCCGCAGCACGACACCTGGTTGCTGGCGAGCGCGTTGAGCGCGGCGGGAATGCCCCGCGAAGCGAAAGTCCTCGATCTCTGCACCGGCACCGGCGCCCTCGCGCTGACGGCCGCGGCGCACGGCGCGAGATCGGTGACCGCCGTCGACATCTCCCGGCGGGCGCTGGCCGCGGTGTGGGTCAACGCGCGGCTGCGCCGGCTCCCGGTGCGGCCGCTTCGTGGCGGTTTGGCCGAGGCGGCGAGCGGCGGACCGTTCGACGTCGTGCTGGCGAATCCGCCGTACGTTCCCTCGCCCGTGCCCGCCACCGGGGCCGCGCGGGCGTGGGACGCCGGGCCGGACGGCCGGATCGTCCTCGATCAGGTCTGTGCCCAGGCGGCCCGCCTGGTGGCGCCGGGCGGATACCTGATGATGGTCCACTCGGCGGTTTCCGGCCCCGACAGGTCGTTGGAGCAGTTGCGGGCGGCGGGAATGACGCCGTCGGTGGTCGCCACTCGATCGATCCCCTTCGGACCCGTCATGCGGGCGCGGGCGGCCTTCCTCGAAGCGGCGGGCCTGATCGAGGCCGAGCAGTGCCATGAGGAACTGGTGGTGATCCGTGCCGACCGGCCGTAGGACCAGGGTCCGGCTCGAACCCGGCGGGCCCCTCCTGGTGGAGGGGCCGGTCGAGGTCGTCACCGACGACGGCGAGACGGTGACCTCGGATCGCTTCGTGGTCGCTCTCTGCGCTTGCCGCCGCAGCAAGCGCTACCCGTTCTGCGACACGAGCCACCGCCGCCGGTCACGGCAAGGGATGCAGCGGCCTGAGCAGTGAACTCTCCCCGGCCGACCAAGCGCCCAGCAGGTGCTCGGTCAGCCGGGTTTCCAGCAGGTCGGTGGCCTGGATGCCCAGCGCGATGTCCGCCGCCAGCCCGGGTTCCCGGTCGAGCAGATCGCCGACGACGTCGTGCCGCAGCACCTGTTCGTGCACCGCGTCGGCCTCGATGTGCTCGGTGTAGAAGTAGCGGCATTCCGGTGCGGCGCCGAGACGTTCCAGCGCCTGGTCCATGCGCCGGGCGGCGGGCGCGGTGGTGATCTCGGCGGCGGCGAAATGCCCGACGAGCGCGCCGCGCAGGCCCCGGTGCAGCCCGAACAGCGACATCATGTTCACCGTCGCGAGCATGCACGCGGGAACGTGATCGAGGTAGGCGAGGTAGCCGTCCGAGAGGCCGGCGGCGGTCAGCAGGTCCCCGAACAGCCGGGAGTGCGCCTGATCGGCCCGTCCGCCGCCGAATTCGTCGAACTCCACGGCGACCAGCGCGGCCTTGGCCCTGCCCCGCAGCCGCGGGATCACCCACGCGTGGGGATCGGCCTCCTTGAGGTGGTAGATCGACCGCTGCGCGAAGTACTCCTCGACGTGCCACCATTCGCCCTCGTCGCGCAGGAAGTGGGAGACGCCGCCGCCGTCGACCGGTTCGACGAGCAACTCCTCCAGCAGCCCGCCGACGTCGTCCCCGCCGGGCACGGCGGCGCGGATGCCGTCGAGGAACACGTGCTCCAGCACGGATCGGAAGGCGAGCAGCCGCGAATCCCACTCCCACTCCGGGTCGACACCGTCGAAGCCCTGGTAGTGGAGCTCGTAGCAGACATGCAGCGCCAGCTGGAGGTCCTCACCGAACGGGTCGGCGCCGGTCGCCACGTCGGGGTCGAAATCGTCTCGGCGTCCGCCTGCCAGGGTGTCCACCACGGCGGCGGAAAGCGGGCCGCGGATCTCGGGCAGCCTCGCGGCCACGTCACGGTCGATCGTCGTCATGCCGCGCGGGTACCCGATCTAGGCGTGCGGAACCGTCTCTTCGGTCAGCATCCGCAACACCGCGATCTCGCCGTCGGCGGCGGCCCGGCGCTGCCGTTCGGCGCCGGTGCCCTCCCGTTCCAGGCGGCCGAGCAGGGTGCGGACGAGGTCCGCGTCGCCGGTGTCCTCCAACGCCTGCCTCGTATGTGCCAGCAGCGCGGCGACCCGGTCGCCCACCGGGACCGGTTTTCCCGCCACCGGGTCGACGGCCGGTCCCGAAAGCCCGTGACGCGCGGCCGACCACACGGCCGCGGCGGCGATCTGCGGATCCAGCGGCGTGGCCTCCACCCCGTGGTCCAGTTCGGCGAGGGCGGTGCGCACCAGAGCGCGCGTCAGCAGCCCCTGCAGGACGGCTTCGTCGACGGTGGACGCGGTGTCGGCGGCGCGGACCTCGACCGTCGGCCACCGCGCGGACGGCCTGGCGAGCCAGAAGGTCTGGTTCTCGTCCACCAGGACCCCGCAGTCCACCAGCTTCCCGACCTGTTCCTCGTAGGCGGCGGCGTCGGCGAAGTACGGGGCGACCCCCGAGCCGGGGAACCGGCTCTGCTCCACCATCCGCCAGCTCTCGTAGCCGGTGTCGCGGCCGCCGTCGAAGGGCGAGTTGCCCGACAACGCCAGCAGCGTGGGTAGCCATTCACCCAGATGGTTCACCACGGCGACCGCGGTTTCCCGGTCGGGCACGCCGATGTGCACGTGGCATCCGCAGGCCTCGTAGGCCTTGACCACGCCCGCGTACAGCTCGTCGACTTTGCCGAACCGGTCGGGGGCGTCGAGGTCGCGTTCGGGTGAGGGACGCGGGGGAGTGCCGGCGGCGATGATGGCACAGTCTTCGCCCGCGGCCGCTTCGGCGAGCGTGCGGCGTCCCGCGGTCAGCTGCTCGTACAGCTCGTCGGCGGTCTCGCAGACGCCGGTGGCGGCCTCGATCTGGGTCGGCCGCAGTTCCCGGTGGACCGCCGCGCCGTCCGGCAGCGGACAGCAGATCCGGTGCCTTTCGAGTACGGCGTCGGCCCGAGGGCAGCTCACCCCGGTCCTGGGATCCACCAGCAGGAACTCTTCTTCGATACCGATACTGGTCGTCATCACCGCTCTCGCTTCTTCGGCAGCGCGCGCACGGCCGGCCCCTGGATCACCGACCCGTCCAGCCCGAACCTCGAACCGTGGCACGGGCAGTCCCAGGTCTTCTCCGCGTTGTTGAACGCGACGAGGCAGCCGAGATGGGTGCAGTGGGCGCCGACGGCGTGCAGTTCGCCGCCCGGATCGCGGTAGGCGGCGACGAGTTCGCCGCCGTCCCGGGTCACCTTCGCTTCGCCGGGCGCGAGCTCGTCCAGGGAAGCGGGTTTGCGCAACGCGCTGAGATGGTCGCCCACCAGGAATTTCGCCACGGTGGCGTTGTTCTCCACGGTCGAGATCGCCGAGCGGAGGTCGAAGCGGTTCGGGTCGTACAGGCCCGCCGACGGGTTGTCGCGCCCGGTGAGCAGATCCCCGAGCAGCAGCCCGGCCGCGGTGCCGCCGGTCATCCCCCACTGGCCGAAGCCGGTGGCGACCCAGAGGTGACGGCTCGCCGGGTGATAACGCCCGACATACGGCACGGAGTCCAAAGTGGACAGATCATGCGCGGACCACCGGTGGGTGACCCGGTGCACGCCGGCATGCTCGCCGGCCCACGTGGCCAGGCGCTCGTAGCGGCTCTCGACGTCGACGGAGTCGCCGACCCGGTAGTGCTCGCCGCCCACGACCGCGTACGGGACACCGTCGTTGAGGTAGCTCCGCACGGAGTGGTGGGTGTCGGCGTCCAGGTACATCCCTTCGGGCGGGCGGTTTCCCGCGACCGGTCCGGCGACCACCAGATCGCGCACCGGATCGAGCCTGGCGAAGAACAGCCCGCGGTCGAACACGGGATAATGGGTCGCCACCACGACGTCACCGGCGCGCACGTCACCCGAACTGGTGCGTACCTTGGTCCCGCCGAGTTCGTCGAGACCTTCCGCGCGTACCCCCTCGATGATCGTCCCGCCCGCGCGCTCGATTTCGGCGGCCAGCGCGAGCAGCCAGCGGCGCGGGTGGAAATGCGCCTGCGACGCGAACTTGACCGCGCCGACGGCGGGCACGTCGAGGTCGACCTCGGTGACGTAAGTGGCCGGGAGACCCGCCTCGGCGGCCGCTTCCGCCTCCCGTTCGAGGCTTTCGACGGTCTCGGGCCTGGTCGTGTAGACGAAACTGTCGGAGCGGGTGAACCCGCAGTCGATACCGAGCTCGGCCGTGGCCGCCGCGATCCAGTCGAGGGCGGCCGCCTGCGTGTACGCGTACATCGCGGCCGCTTCGGTGCCCTTGGTCTTGGCCAGCGTGGCGTACTTGAGCCCGTGCTGGGTGCTGATCTTGGCGGTGGTGTGGCCGGAGACCCCCGCGGCGATACGGCCGGCCTCCAGGACAAGGACCGAGCGCCCGGCCCTCGCCAGCCGGTACGCCGTGGTGAGCCCGGCGATGCCGCCGCCGAGAACGGCGACGTCGACCTCCGGCGGCAACGGCGTGCCGGTGCGATCGGGAGCGGGGGCCGTGTCGAGCCATAAGGAACGCGTGCCGGGCAACTCCGTCATGCGGGCCGGATTCCCTGGGGGCGGACCGGGCAAACCCTGTTTTCCGGCCCATCCGAGCGGGTAGCACTGGCCTATGACCACATCCTCCAGGCACCCAGAGGAAAAGAACATCTTCGTCATCGGTCTCGACGACTCCAACGAGGAGGTGCTGAGACGAATCCCCGGTGCCGGCCGGTACCGCTTCCATGCGCTGCTCTCACCGGAGGAGCTCCAGCACGGCGAGATCCCGATCGTCGAACTCGTGGAGAAGGCGGAGGCGCATTTGGACGCCTTCGACGGACAGATCGACGCGATCGTCAGCTACTGGGACTTCCCGTCCTCGACGATGGTGGCGATGCTGTGCGAGAAGTACGGGCTCCCGGGTGTTTCCCTCGAGGCGGTGCTGAAGTGTGAGCACAAGTACTGGAGCCGTCTCGAACAGGCGAAGGTGATCGACGAGGTGCCGTCGTTCGGCATCGTCGATCTGGACGAGGACGACCCCCGCCCGCCCGAGGGCGTCGACTACCCCATGTGGCTCAAGCCGGTGAAGTCGTTCTCCTCGGAGCTGGCCTTCCACGTCGCCGACGCCGACGAGTTCGACAAGGCGGTCGCCGAGATCCGGGCGGGCGTCGACCGGGTCGGCAAACCCTTCGAGCGCGTCCTCGCCACGGTCGATCTCCCCGAAGAGGTGGCGAACGCCGGTGGGGCCGCGTGCCTCGCCGAAGGGGAACTCAACGGCGTGCAGGCCGCGACCGAGGGCTATGTCTACAAAGGACAGGTCACCGTCTACGGTGTGCTCGATTCGATCAACTATCCCGATTCGACGTCCTTCCTGCGGCATCAGTACCCGTCGCAGCTACCCGTGGACGCCGTCGAGCGGATGAAGGAGATCTCCGTCCGCGTGATGGAGCAGATCGGCTTCGACAACGCGACGTTCAGCATCGAGTTCTTCTGTCATCCCGAATCCGGACAGGCCTGCCTGCTGGAGATCAACCCGCGGCATTCGCAGTCCCACGCGGAGCTGTTCGAGTACGTGGACGGGGTGGCGAACCACCAGATCATGGTCCGGCTGGGCCTGGGGCAGGATCCCGGAGCGCGACGGAACCGGGGCGATTACCGGATCGCGGGCAAGTGGTACTACCGCCGCTTCAGCGACGCGCTGGTCACCCGGGTGCCCACCCGCGCCGAGATCGCCGACCTGGAGGCCGAGATCCCCGGGGTGAAGATCGAACTGGTGGCGGAGAAGGACGTCCGGCTCTCCGATCTGCCCGAACAGGACAGCTACAGCTACGAACTCGCGCACATCTTCGTGGCGGCGCAGACCGAACGGGAGATGGAGAGCAAGTACCGGCGGTGCACGGAGGCGCTGCGGTTCGACTTCGAGGAGGGATAGCCCATGCGGACGGTGGCTTCGCTGCCGTACGAGATCACCGAGGAGGACCATGTCTGGATCCCGGTTTCCGACGGTGTCCGGCTGTCGGCCCGCATCTGGCGGCCGGTCGCTTCGGACGGCGAGCCGGTCCCCGCGATCCTGGAGTACATCCCGTACCGGCACCGCGATCTGACCTCGGTGCGGGACTCGGTGCACCATCCATACCTCGCCGGGCACGGCTACGCCTGCGTCCGCGTCGACATCCGCGGCTCGGGGGAATCGGAGGGGATTCTCGCCGACGAATACCTCGAACGGGAGCAACTCGACGCCGAGGACGTCCTCGAATGGATCGCCGCGCAGCCATGGTGTTCCGGCCGGACCGGCATGATGGGCATCTCCTGGGGCGGGTTCGCCGCCCTGCAGGTGGCGGCGCGTAAACCGCCGAGCCTGAGCGCGATCGCGATCTCGTCGTTCACCGACGACCGGTACTCCGACGACATGCACTACATGGGTGGTTGCCTGCTGTCGGACAACATCGCCGAAGCCTCCACGATGTTCGCCTACGCCACCTTGCCGCCCGATCCGGCGCTGGCGGGGGAGCGGTGGCGCGACCTGTGGCACGAACGGCTGGAGAACTGCGGTCTCTGGGCGGGGGAATGGCTGAGCCACCAGCGGCGCGACGAATACTGGCGGCACGCGTCGGTCTGCGAGAACTACAGCGACGTGCAGGTGCCGGTCCTGGCCTCCAGCGGTTGGGCGGACGGGTACTCGAACGCGGTCTCGCGGCTGCTGGCCAATCTCGACGTGCCGCGGCGCGGGCTGATCGGGCCGTGGTCGCACAAGTACCCGCATCTCGGACGGCCGGGCCCCGCCATCGGGTATCTGCAGGAACTGGTCCGCTGGTGGGATCACTGGCTCAAGGACGTCGAAAACGGCGTCATGGACGGGCCGATGCTGCAGACCTGGATGCAGGACAGCGTGCCGCCGTCGACCTCGTACGAGGATCGCCCAGGCCGCTGGGTGGGGGAGCCATCCTGGCCTTCGCCGCATGTGCACCCGTCCGAGCATCGGCTCGCCCGGCACCGGATCGCCCGGCCCGGCGAGGAGGTCCCGGCGGAGGACCTGCCGGTGGAATCGCCGCTTTCGGTCGGCCAGTTCGCCGGCAAGTGGGCCTCCTACAGCGCTCCGCCCGACCTGCCGTACGACCAGCGCGAGGAGGACGGCGGCTCGCTCGTCTTCGACACCGACGAACTCGCCGAGCCGTGCGAGATCCTCGGCTCGCCGGTGGTCGACCTGGAGGTCTCGGCGGACAAGCCGGTGGCGCAGGTCGCCGTCCGGTTGTCCGATGTCGCGCCGGACGGCCGGGCGACGCGAGTGACCTACGGACTGCTGAACCTGACCCACCGGGACGGGCACGACGAACCGGAGCCGCTCGAACCGGGCGAGCGATACCGGGTGCGCGTCGAGCTGAACGCCGTCGCGCAGGCCTTTCCCGCCGGGCACCGGATCCGGCTGTCGATCTCGTCGTCGTACTGGCCGCTGGCGTGGCCGCCGCCGGAACCGGCGAGGGTGACCGTCCACACCGGACAGAGCACGCTGACGCTGCCGGTGCGGCCGATGGCGGAGGCGGACGAGGTCCCGGCGCGGCCGTTCGGTGAACCCGAAGGCACGGAACCACTTCCGGCGACCCAGGTCGAACCAGGTGAGCAGCGCTGGACCGTCTCCCGTGACCTGATCGACTACCACTCCGCGCTCGACATCGTGAAGAACGAGGGCAAGGTGCGGTTCGAGGACATCGACCTCGACGTCACGCGGAACGTGTTCGAGCGGTACTCGTGGGTGGCCGACGACTTCTGCTCCCCGGTGGCGGAGACGGCGTGGTCCATGACGTTCGCCCGCGGGGACTGGTCCGCGAGGTCCGAGACCCGGACCCGGGTTTCGTGCACTCCCACCGAGTTCGTGATCGACGCGCAACTCGACGCTTTCGAGGGCGAGCGAAGGACGTTTTCCCGCAACTGGCATCGGACGGTTCCCCGTGATCAGGTCTAAGACGAGTCTCACGGCGAAGTCGCTGCTCGCGTGGCTGCGCCTCACGAAGCGGAAGAGGACGTACGCCGACGTCGACCGATTCCGCCGGAGCATCGAGAGCAGCCAGGCGAAGGGCGACCAGGGGCCGATCCGCTCGATCCGGCGCCGGTTCGACGTCACGAGGTCCGAAGTGGACGGACGACCGTGCTACACGATCCGCCCGCGCCGCGGCGGGGTCGGCAAGCACGTGCTGTACTTCCACGGCGGTGCCTACGTGCATCAGATCCAGCACGACCACTGGCGGTTCTTCGGACGGCTGATCGACCGCACCGGCTGCTCGGTCACCGTGCCGATCTACCCGCTGGCCCCGGACCATCACTGCCCGGAGACCACCGCGTTCGTGCGCCGCGCCTACGACGAGTTCGCCGCGGACGTCGAGGCGGAGGACCAGATCGTGATGGGGGATTCCGCCGGCGCGGGGATCGCGTTGGTGCTCACCAAGGCGTTGCGGGACGAAGGCAGGCCAGTGCCGAAGGAGACCGTCTTGCTGTCGCCGTGGCTGGACTTGACCCTGAGCCATCCGGCGCAACCTGCGCTGGACGAGCGCGACCCGTATCTCGCGCTCACCGGCCTGAACGAGGCGGCGAGACTCTACAGCGGACGGTTGCCGCGCACCGATCCCAGGCTCAGCCCCCTGTCCGGCGATCTTTCCGGGCTCGGGGCGCTGACCGTCTACATCGGAACCAAGGACGTCCTCCTCGCCGACGCCCGGCGGCTCCATACGCTGTGCACCGAGCAAGGCGTGCCGCTGAGCTATCACGAGTACGAGGGCATGATCCACGCGTGGATGCTGGCCTCGATCCCGGAAGCGAAGCTGGCGCTGGAGGAGATCTCCCATCTCGTGGATCGATCGCTCGTGAAAGCGGTGTAGCCGCGTGACGAGTGGGTAACCGGAAGACAACGGATGGCGTAGCGAGGTTGTGCGTCCGCCGTCCGTGAGGTGGACCGGCGTGGGCAACCCCGGCGGGGCAGGGACGCCGGCGCGCCGGTCACCGCGTCCACTTTTCGCCTGGAGTGCTCGATGGAACGGTTGGAGTCATTGGGAGATCTCGCCGCGCTGGTCCGGCGGCGGGAAGGCTTGTACGTGCGATGGGCGCCGACTCCCGAGCATCGTCCCGGCACGAGCCGGGACGAGCTCACCGGAGCGGAACTGCCCGGGCTTTCGGTGAATCCCCTCGATCCCGAACCCTGGTGGCGGGACCAGCCACTCGAACTCTGGCTGGCCCGGCGGCTCTACGACTACTGCCACCTCAGCCACGAACGCCGTCGTGAGACCAAACCGTGGGTGCTGGCGGGCCGGATCGTGGGCTCGGGCCCGGACAACGAGCCACTGCTGACCGACCCCGAACCCGTCGCACGCATCTCCACCGCGGTCCTCGGCGAGGCTCGGGAACTGCTGCGGGACCGGGCGCAGCACAACGCGGACTGGGGTCCGCTGCGCCGCCCGCCCGAACTCGGCCGGACCTGAAGACCGCACACGCGTGATCGGAGCCGTAACTCGCGTGATCGAAGCCGTAAGTCACGCGATACGGCTCCAATCACGCGAGTTTCGCCTTTGATCACGTGAGTGCGGGCTTCAATCACGGGCGGGGCGGACCGCGAGGAGGTCCACCACGTCCTCCGCCGCCCGCCGTTTCTCGAAGCGCGCCCGTTGCCGGTCGGCGCCGCCGCCCTCGGCGGCCAGCCGAGCGCAGCCGTCCCGGACGAAGTCGAGATCCCCGGTCTCGGCCAGCGCGCCGGCGGCGAACGTGACGACGTCGTCGAGCACCTCGCTCGCCGGGGCGAGATCGCCGGTCCGGAAATGCGGGCAGCGGCCGGAGAGCCCTTCCCGCGACGCGCGCCAGATCTGCGCGCGCAAAACCTCGTTGGACAGCTTCGGAGGGCGCGCCTCCGAGGCGAGGATCGTGCCGACCAGGCCCCGGATCAGCACCCCGTAAAGGACCGCGTCGCCGACGGTGGCCGCGACGTCGCCGAGCCGGAACTCCACCGTCGGCTGCTTCTCGGAAAGCCTCACGTCCCAATAGACCATCGCCCGGTCGAGGATGGCGCCGGCCCGGAGCCAGGCGTCGACGATGCTCTCGTAGTGGTCCAGCGAGCCGAACAGCGGTGGCGCGCCCGCCGAGGGCCAGCGGTTCCATTGCTGGTAACGCCAGCTGGCGTAGCCGGTGTCGTACCCGTCGCAGATCGCGGAATTGGCGGTCACGGTCAGCAAAGCGGGCAGGAAGGGCCGCACGTGGTCGATCACCCGGATACCGGTTTCCCGGTCGGGGACGGCGATGTGGACGTGGCAGCCGCAGGTGTGCGACGTCCGCGCGGTCGCCCCGAAGTGTTCCGACATCCGTTCGTAGCGCGGATTCGGGGTGATGGCGGGCAGCACCGTTTCCGCGAGCGGTGCGCTACCGCTGGGTAACAGGCGGCAGCCTCGCCTTGCGGCGGCTTCGGCCAGGTCGGTGCGCAGGGCCGTCAGCTGCCGCTCGGCCTCGTCGCGGGCCGTGCAGATACCGGTCGCCGATTCGGCCTGCGAGCGAGTGAGCTCCTGCTGGAGTTCGCCCTCTTCTTCGTCCGCGGCGTCCACGACGGCGTCGCCCGCCGGGGAAAGATGACCGTCCCGGTCCACCACGAAGAACTCTTCCTCGACCCCGAAGGTGAGTACGTCCTTGTTCACAACCGCTGGTACCCCCGGCCCGTTCGGCACAAACTTGGTTTTCGCAGGTCGCGGACGGGGTATTCCAGGACAATGAGTCCGAAGTCGCAGGAGCCTCCGTATCTGCTGGCCGCACAGGCCGGCTCGGTCGTGCGTCACCTGCAGAGCAGCCTGCGGGCGGGTGAACCGGCCTCGCCGGCGGACCTGTGCCGGACCATCGGGGCGTTGCAGCAGCTCGCCGACGACCTCACCCAGGTCCTGCCCGGCCTGCAGGGACAGCTCGAAGAATGCCTGCTGGCCGGCCGCGTCGGCGCGGGCGACACGGCCGGCGAGGCCTGGGACAAGGTCGCCGAGGTCGGTTACGCGCTCGCCCAGGCCCGCACGGGCGGCCTCCTGATGGCTGCGGAGCTCCGAGTTTCGCGGCGCACGCTCGGAGAACTCGCTTCTTCGTGAGACGCCGGGCTCAGCCGACCGCCTGAGCCCGGACCACCGCCACCGGGCAATGCGCGTGGTGCAGCGCGTCGTCGCTGACCGAGCCCAGCAGGAGCCGCCGCAGATCGCCGTGATCACTGCGGCCGAGCACCAGTAGCGCCGCTTCGCTGGATTGCACGGTCAACGCCTGCGCGGCGGGCCCCACCCCGTGCACCATCTCCACGGCGACGTCCGGGTAGCGCTCCCGCCACGGCTCGAGCTGCCGTCCGACGAGTTCGTCGGCGACCTCTTGGGGAAGACCTGGTGCCGGATCCAGCACCGGCCCGCCGAGCAGGGGCTCGCTCGCCGGACCCCACAGCGGCATCCGCGCGACGTGGACCGCGTGCACGGTGAGCCCGTGCCGGGCGGCGAAGTCGAACGCGAACCCGGCCGCCTGCGCGCTCTGTTCCGAGCCGTCGGTGCCGAGGATGACCGGCCCGCCGGGAGGCGGCTCGTCCCCGCGCACGACCACGACGGGGCGCCCGGCGGTCTTGGTCACGCCGGACTCCGTCGAGCCGAGGACGGCCCTGGTGAACAAGCCCGTATGGGATTCGCCGAGCACGATCATGGCCGCGTCGACCTCGTCGGCGACCGAGGTCAGGACCTGCTCCGGGATGCCGCCACGCACGGCCGTGCTGACGTCGAGGCCCGGGTCGGAGCGTTTCAGCGCTTCGGCCATCGAGGCGAGCTGCCGCCGGGCGGATTCCACTTCCGCGGCTTCGTCGGCGGCCTGGGGGACCGCCTCGTTCAGCGGTGCCGCGACCGGGTCCGATCCGGGTGGGGGAAGGCGGTCGTGGGTGCAGTACGCGAGGATCACGCCGAGGCCGCGGGTCTTCGCCTCGGCGACCGCCCAGCGGACGGCACGACGGGCCTCCGGCGATCCGTCGAAACCGATCACCACCGGCCCGCGGCCGGTCTGTTCAGCGGACATGGGACATCACCTCCGACCCGCTGGTGATACCCGCTTTCCGCGGGCTTCAAGCGGACGCCGTTTCGCCGGTCCGCGTGCCTGGGTACCTCTCACGTATGACTTCCCTGTCAACGCCCCGCGCGCTTGACAAGAAGCGCGCCTTCTCAGCGGCCTCCGAACGGCGGGCGCTCGAGGAACAGCGGGTACGCCTGCGGCTGCACGTGAGCAGGCCGACCAGAGGGACCACCGTCGTCAAGATGAACGGACAGGTCGACCTCGGGACCGCGCCTCGCCTCTGGGAGATGCTCGATCAGCGGCTGCACGGCAGCGGCACCACGGTGATCGTCAACCTGTCCGAGCTCGAGTTCTTCGGGGTGTCGGGTATCCGGGCGCTCGAACGGGCGCAGCTGCTCGCCGACGAAACGGGGACGGACCTGTTCATCTTCGCGGGTGAATGCCGGTCCGCCTGCCGCCTGCTCGGTCTTTGCCCGAGCGGCAACCTCCACGTGCTGTGACGCGTCACAAGGGCTTGGACCGGGTGGCGGCGCGAGCCGAAAGGGCCGCGTTCAGCAGGGCGATGTGTTCGAGCCGGGTGGGGTCCAGCCCGGTGAGGTCGGCGATCCGGCGCAGCCGGTAGTCGACCGTGTTGGGGTGCACGTGCAGGGCCGCGGCGGTCTGACGGCGGCCTCCCCGGTCGAGGAAGGTCTTCAACGTCTGCAGGAGCTCCTCGTTGCCGTCCAGCGGCGTCAGCCGGGTGGCCAGCCGGTCGAGCGCGGGGCCCGGGCGCGAAAGCTGGTATTCGAGCAGGACGTCGTCGAGCCGGTACAGCCCGGGTGGCCGCCCGGATCCGATGGCGACCGCGAGCACGTCCTGCGCGACCCTCGCCGCGGCGGGCACACCGGACGGCTCGGCCGCGGCGGTCCCGGCGATGACTTCGGCGCCCGCCGTCCGGGCGACGTCGGCGAGGACCCGTTCCAGCCGCGCCCAGTCCCTTGTGGACAGTTCGTCGACCGCGGTTTCGTGCGGTAGCAAGGCGAGCCCGCCGTCCGGCGTGAGCGACGTCAGGACGGTGCCCCGGATCTGGCGCTCCAGCTCGACCCGCAGCCGCCGGAGCTTGCGGCGTCCGGCGACCAGCGGGTCGACCCCGTCGACCTCCTCGTCCGGATGAGCCCCGACCGACGCCGCGAGGACGATGTAGCACGGCGGCAGCCGCAGGCCCGCCTGTCCCGCCGCGACTTCCGCGGGCTCACCGTCGAGCAGCGCGGAGAGCACCGTGTGCCGTGCCGACCGCTCGTCGTCGAACATCGTCCGGCGTTCGTCGAGGTAACCGGCGCCGACCGCGGGCGTGACCACCTCCAGATAGCGCAGGGTGAGCGCGTTGACGGCCAGGACGTCGGCGACCTCGTCCGGCCGCGCGTCCGGCGTCAGCGACGCCCAGACCACCTGGATGCCGATGTGGTACGCGGTGAGCACGACGTCGATCGGGATGCCCTCCTCCGCACGCCGGGCCGCCGATTCGCGGAGGAAGTCGAGCTCCCGCCGCGTCGGCGTGGCCCCGGTGCGCAGAGTGTCGATGAAGGAACGCAGGTTCTGCTCGATCACGTGCGTGATGTCGCCGCTGAGTTCCTCGGCGGGCAGCAGGCCGTACTCCGGGATCCGGAGGACGATCTCGGAGAGCACCGTCTTCGCGAGCGAAGGCAGGACTTCGGTCAGCCGCTCCGCCAGCGGACGGCCGCCGATACGGAAGCCGGGATCCTTGTCATCCGTCACAACCGCCCATCATGACAGCTGGTCAGCGGGTGAGCACGTCCCGTGCCGAATCGAGGGTCGGGTGCACGGTGAGGACCGCGTCGAGGCCGAGCAGCGACATCGGGCGCAGCAAGGCCCGCTCCTGGGTGACCAGGATGAACGGAACGCCGGCTTCTTCCGCGTTCGCGCGGGTCTGCACGAACACGGTGAAACCGGACGAATCACAGAAAGTGACCGCGGACAGGTCGGCGATCAGGACCCCGGGCTTGAAGCGAAGCTCCTCGTCGAACGCCTTGCGCAGGTCGTCGGACACGCTGAGATCGATTTCACCGGAAACGGTGACCACCGTGTCGATCGCGGAAGCCGTGATCGAGATGTCGAGAGGGGACACGAACCTTCGTGTCGAACGGGGCGGATCGGAAGCGGGAGCGCGGTAGTCGGTCAAGTTGACTCCTTGCCGGTATGGGGGCCGGCTGCTGCCCATGGGCATGCCGGACCCGAAAAAAGGGTTCCGGCGGCTGGTGTCTGAACCGCGACAGGCCAACCGTAGCAGCCTCGCGCCCCGTTACGCCGGTTGAGCGATTCAGGACACCTCCGGCCTCGGCTGTCACGCCCTCCGCACCCGGGCTTCGCCGACCATGACCTGATCGAGGCCGGGATGGTTCTCGTCGGCGCGATCCCACAGGCCGGCCGCCAGTTCGGCGGAGCCTTCAGCGGCCGCGACGTTGCCGAGGCCGGTGTAGGCGCGCGCGGTTTCGTACCGGCTTCCACAGGCCTCCGCCCGGTCCGCGGCGGCACGATAGGCCGAGGCGGCCAGGTCCTGCCGCCCGGCGTGATACCAGGCCCAGCCCAGGCAATTGAGCGCCATTGCGGCGTCGAGGTCCAGCCCCAGTTCGTCGAAGACGGCCAGGGTCCGGGTGGCGATGGCGGCGGCCTCTTCGGACCGCCCCAGCGCGGTCAGCACCAGTGCGATCCCGCGCTCGGTGATCGCGGCGTTGCGGCGATTGCCGTCACGGACGTAGGACGCGTGTGCCTGCCGGAGATTCCGCAAGGCGTCGTCGTGGTGGCCCCGGTAATGCTCGGCCCAGCCGTTGTGCGCGAGGGTGGTGGTCTCCCCGTGCCCGTCGCCGATCCGCCGGAACAGCGCGAGCGCCTCGCCGTAGCACGCCGAAGCTTCGTCCAGGTCGCCGCGATCGACGTGTGCGACCCCGAGGTTGGCGGTGGTGGTGGCCAGCGCCCACGTGTCCCCGAGCGCTTCGGCGGACGACCGCGCCCATCGATGCGTTTCCAGCCAGGGGTCCCAGAGTTTGGCCACGAAGAAGAAATCGCGCAGGAAGAAGGCGAGCTGCCAGCATCTCTCGTGCTCGCCGCGTTCACCCGCCCTCCGGCACAGGGCCACCAGACCGGGCCATTCGGCGCGAAACCAGGACATCGCCATCTCGCCGTCGTCCAGCCTGGCCGGTTCCGGCACGCCGGGATCGAAGACGATCTCCGGGACGTAGCGGTGCGGGGTGAGCTCTTGGTCGGCTCGAGCGGCGGTCCGCACCGCGAAATCGGCGAGCCTGCTGAAGGCTTTCATCCCGTCCTCCGCGTCGGTGAGCACGAATTCGGTGGCGAACGCGCGCAACAGGTCATGGAATCCGTAACGGTCGGAGTCCGGCTGGGTGAGCAGATGGGCTTCGTGCAAACGGTCCAGCAGCCGATCGGCCTCCCGGAACGGAAGCGCGCTCAACGCGCTCGCGGTATGGACGTCGATGTCGGTTCCGGGGTGGACGGTGAGCAGCCCGAAAAGTCGCGACTCGGCGGCGCTCAACTGCTGAACCGACAGCCGGAACGCGGCGGCGAGCGAACGTTCGCCGTCGTCCAGCTCGCCGAGGCGGGCCGATTCGTCCGCGAGGCGCCGGTCGAGTTCCGCGACGTCCCACGCGGCATGCGCGCGAAGCCGCGCCGCCGCGATCCGGATCGCGAGGGGGAGCCGGGCGCAACGCCGGACCACCCTGGTGACCGCGGGCCCGGCGGGAACACCGGTGACCGTGGTGAAGAGATCCACCGCCGCGTCGAGCGGGAGCATGTCCAAGGAGACGTGCGTGGCGTCGTCGAGCGCGCTCAGCCTGGACCTGGAGGTGATCAGCACGCGGCATTTCGGTTCGGCGGGAAGCAGCGGACGCACCTGCGCCGCGCTGACCGCGTTGTCGAGCACCAGCAGCAGGCTGCGGCCGCGAAGCCGGGACCGGTACAGCGCCGCGCGATCGGCCGGTTCGGCCGGGATCCGGTCCGCCGGCACACCGAGCACGCGCAGCAGCCTGTCGTGCACCGCCGCGGGTTCGCCTGCTTCGTCGCGCAGGTCGACGAACAGGCAACCGTCGGCGAAGCCGGATTCCAGCCGGTGCGCGCACCGCACCGCCAGTTCCGTTTTGCCGACACCGCCCATACCGGACACGACGCAGACGCCCCCGTCGGCTTCGAGCGCCGCGCGGATCGCGCGCAGTTCGGCCGTCCGCCCGGTGAAGGAGGCGGTGGCCGGTGGCAGGCCGGACGGTCTGACGTCCGGCCGTGTCCGGCGCCGCACGGGTTCGCCGGGCAGCAGCGGTTTCAGTTCTCCTTCCGCGCCGAGTTCCGTTTCGCACAACGCGGCGAGTGCCGGGTTCGGCGCGGAAAGGCCGGTCTCGACTTTACTGAGGTAACCCTTGCTGTAGTGAGTGCGGGCGGCGAGTTCGGTGAGCGAAAGGCCCGCCGCTTTGCGGCGGCGGCGCAACTCCGCTCCGAACGTGGCTCTCTCGTTCATCGGCACCCATCCTCGTCGGAGGATCAGTATGGCCGTGTGGACGATGATGCTTCGGCTGCTGTCCGCCGCGATCCGAAGCTGGATCGCCGAGGTCCCTGGCGTGGTCGGAGGGCGAAGATCTAGGCCGGATCTCATGGCGTTTCAGAAGGAGGGCAGCAAGTCGCGGGAATGTCCGATGCGGACATCTGCGCCTTGCCGGATTTCGCCGATGCTCTCGACAACGAAGGCAGGCCGCGGGTTGCCGCCCTCCTGCGTGAACACGCCGACGACCTGGCACGACGCGGGTAGTGGTCGGCCGGGTGGAGGGGCCGAGCGGCTCCTCCACCCGGCACGCCTCGTAGGCTGGACGGGTGACCGGGACGACGACGGCCGAGGTGCTGGCCGAACTGGCCGCGCTCGAGGATCCGCGCGCACGCCAGGTGAACGAGAAGCACGGCGACGACCACGGGGTGAACCTCGGCAAGCTGCGTGCGCTCGCCAAACGGCTGAAAACCCAGCAGGACCTCGCGCTGGAACTCTGGGCGACGGACGACACCGCCGCGAAACTGCTCGCGCTCCTCATCTGCCGCCCCAAGGCGTTCGGGCGCGACGATCTGGACCGCATGGTGCGCGAGGCCCGCACCCCGAAGGTGCACGACTGGCTCGTGAACTACGTGGTCAAGAAGAATCCGCACGCCGAAGAGCTGCGCCTGGCGTGGTTCGCCGATCCGGACCCAGTCGTCTCGAGCGCGGGCTGGGCGCTGACCACCGAACGCGTGGCGAAGAAGCCCGAGGGCCTCGACCTCGGCGGGCTGCTCGACGTCATCGAGGCGAAGATGAAGACCGCGCCGGATCGGCTGCAGTGGGCGATGAACCATTGCCTGGCGCAGATCGGCATCGAGCACGCGGAGCACCGGGCCAGGGCGATCGGTATCGGCGAGCGGCTGGAAGTGCTCAAGGACTATCCCACCCCGCCGAACTGCACGTCGCCGTTCGCGCCCGTCTGGATCGCGGAGATGGTGCGGCGGCAGGACCCCGGCCCCCGATGACGTGGCTTTCGTTACACCGCCGCTGGGGCTAATCCAGTTCCGGTGTGCCGCAGACGGACGCCACTCGTGATCAGACGGACGCCACGCGTGCCGTCCCTCCAGTCACGCGTGGCGTCCGTCTGATCACACGCGCCGTCCGGCTGGTCACGCGTACCGGCCCGTTCAGCCGAGCGCGTCCGCCTTGATGGCTTCGAACTGGGCACCCATGCGCCCCGCGAGCGCCTCGGCCGCCCGCAACGGCCGGACCATCACCTTGAAGTCGGCGATCTTGCCGTCGGCGTCGAACGTCAGCAGGTCGCAGCCGTTGATCTGGAGTCCGTCGACGGTCGCTTCGAACTCGTACACGTGGTGCGCGCCGTCCTGGATCTCGCGCACGTAGCGGAAGTCCTCGGACACCCGCAGGACCCCGCGCAGGATCGCCGCCGTGATCGCCTTCCCCTGGTAGGGCTTGAACGCCACCGGGCTGGTGAAGACCACGTCGTCGGCGAGCAACGCCTCGATCGCGGCGGCGTCCTTCGCTTCGACTGCTTCACGGAACGTGGGCATGGCGATCTCCTCATAGTCAATTTGTTGAGTAGATGCCGCCGAGCGTAGGTGATCACCGCTCCGCTGTCCAACAAAGTGTCTAGTCAACTTTACGACTAGTTCGCGCGGTGCTTATCATCGCGCCATGGCGCTGCGGAACGCGATCCTCGCGACGCTCCTGGACGGCGAGTCCTCGGGCTACGACCTGGCGAAGAGCTTCAACGCGTCGGTCGCCAACTTCTGGACCGCGACACCGCAGCAGCTCTACCGCGAGCTCGACAAGATGGAATCGCAGGGCCTGGTGGCGGCCCGGGTGGTCGAGCAGGAACGGCGCCCCAACAAACGGCTCTTCTCCTTGACCGACGCCGGCGCGGCCGAACTCGCCGACTTCACCACGCGGGCGCCGAAGCCGACCGCGATCCGCGACGAGCTGCTGGTGCAGGTCCAGGCGGTCGAAGCGGGCGACGACGAGGAGATCCGGCGCGCCGTCGCGGACAGGATGGCCGTCGCCGAAACGAAGCTCAAACGATTCGAGCGCCTTCGGGAGCGGCTGCTCGGCGACTCCGCCGAGGCTGAGTTCCTCGCCACCGCGCCCCGCGTCGGGCCGTATCTGACCCTGGCCCGTGGGATCATGTTCGAACAGGAGAACATTCGCTGGTGCGAGCAGGTTCTCGCGGTGCTCGAACAGAGGTGAACGGCTTGGTTGAGCGGAAAAGGGGTCCGAAGTTCCGTCAGGTGGTGCTGGACGGCACCGACGTCCGCGCGCTGGCGGAGTTCTACCGGCGGCTGCTGGTCTGGGACTACCGCCCGGGTGACGAAGCGCCCCCGCCCGGCGCCGAGGACAAGGACTGGCTGGTGCTGCGGAACCCGGACGGCGGGGCGCAACTCGCCTTCCAGCAGGTCGATCGGCTGGAAGAGGCGAGCTGGCCGGATCCGGAACCCGTGCCCCAGCAGTTGCACCTGGACCTGACCGTGGATTCGGTCGAAGAACTCGACGAACAGCATGCCCGCGTCCTCGAACTCGGCGGGCGGCTCCGGTACGACCGCAGCGACGATCCCGAAGAACCGCTGCGCGTCTACGCGGATCCGGCGGGGCATCCGTTCTGTGTCTTCGTCGCCTGAACGCGCTCAGGCACGGCAGAGCAACGCGTCCGGAGTGCGATTCGAGCCGACGCGGCCGGTGTACGCGACACCGGCGACGTATTCGCCCGGAGCGCATTGCCCCTTGTAGTGGCCCGAGGCGAAGTCGCCGCCGGGGTTCCCGGACGGCCGGTTGTCGCCGCGGTCGAACCAGACCGTCCGTCCGGTGCGGCCCAGCGGGGTGGCGGACCGGCCGCACAGGAGGGCGGAGAACGCCGCACCGGTGACGCTGTAGCCGACGGCGGCGTGCCCGGGCGGGCATTGCACCTTGGTGTAGCCGGACGCCCAATCGGTGTCCACATAGGACTCGTCGCGGACCACGGCGTAGCCCGTCGGCGCGGCGAGCGTTCCGGTGCACAGGCCCCGGTTCCCGGTGTGGGCGAGGCCGCTGAGGCGCTGGCCGTCGGGGCAGGCACCCTTGCGGGCGCCCGGATTCCAGTCCGCCATGGCGCGAACACCGCGCGAGGCCTGGAAATCGGCGTAGTCGAGGTTCAGCATCGACCACCGCTCGGCGTCCGGGATCCGGCCGGAGCGGGACGGCGCGTCCACCAGCCGTCGCCACGCCGGGCCGCGCCAGTCCGTACCGTCGAGCACGTCGACGCGCCCGCCGCCGGTGTCCCACGAGAGCAACGACCACCCGTTGCCCGTGCCGCCTTCGTGGAAACCGACCGCGGGCCAGTAGGCGAAGTCCGTGTCGGTCTCGGCGAGGTAGCCGACGAAGTTCTCGAACCAGGCGCGGCTCGCCGCGTCGGTGGTGTGACGGCCTTCGCCGAACTCGCTGATCCAGAGCGGCGCGGTGTAGTGCTTGCCGGTCTCCGCCGAGACGAAGAACGCTTGCCGGTGAAGGACATCGCGTAACTGCTGGGGTGAGAGGTCACGGTAGCGCGGGTCGTGGGTCTCGCCGGTGCCGGTCGCCCCGGAATGGTTCGGACCGGTGTAGCCGTAGAAATGCGCGGCGTAGACCAGTTTTCCGGAGTCCACGAGAGTATGCGAGAGCGTGCGAGCCGGCTCCAGTGTCGGCCTGCCGTGGGGAAGGCCGTCGACGGGCACGCCGGTCCAGTTGATGCCCTCGACGATGAGCAGCAGATCGGGATTGGCCTCGGTCTGGATGCGGTCGGCCACCCGCTGGCTCGCGCGTTGCCAGTCCGTGCCGTTTCCCCAGCCCCAGTTGGGATCGTCGAAGACGTCACGGCGGACCTCGTTGTACAGGTCGGCGCCGACGACGCGCTTGTTCGCGGCGTAGCGGCGGGCCATGAACAGCCAGTCGTCCTGCCAGCGCTGCTCGGTCTGCGCGGTGTTCCAGCGCTCGTTGCCGTCGAGACCGCAACACCAGCGGGAGGTCGTGGTGTGGTTGTTGAGGATCACCGCGAACCCGCGTGCGGTCAGCCTCGCGACGACGCGATCGTAGACCTGCAACGGGGTCAGGCCGCGCAGTTCCGGATTCGCCGGGAGTTCGGGAACCGGCCTGGTGTCGTGGATCATCGCGTTGGAGAAGGGCAGCCGGACACTGTTCAGGCCCAGCTCCGCGAGCCCGTCGATGACGGTGTCGATCGACGCTCGCTCCAGCCCGAGCGGGGTCTGGTAGGCGATCTCGCCGGCGTGGTGCGCGGCCGGATCGTTCACGTCGCCCGAACCGGTCCAGGTTCCGCTCGCGCCGTGCCAGTTGGCGGCCTTCAGCTTGAACCGGTCGCCCGCCGCGTCGACGATGTAGCGGCCGCGCGTGCTGAGCGGCGCCACCCAGCCCGACGGATCCGCCGCGGCGACGGCGGGCGGGGGAATCACGATTCCGGCGGTCACCAGGACGGCGAGCAGCACACTCTTGATCCTCACCCGCCGGAGGCTAGCCATTCGCGTGGCCGGTTGTATACGGACGATCGGGTAGCTTGCCCGCATGACCACCGCGTTGATCATCGGTGACCTGCAACGAGGCATCACGGGCAATTACCCGTTCACCGGAACAGTCCTGCCGCCGATCAAGAGTCTGCTGCCGCGGGCCCGGGCGGCCGGGGCGCTCGTCGTGTTCGTCCACTTCGCACTCCGCGGCAACGGGGCCGACCTGCCCGCCGGGAACGCCTTGTTCAAGTCGTTCCACGAAGCGGGGGACACCTTCCACGAGGGCTCGGCCGGGACCGAGATCGATCTGCCGGTCGCCGACGAGGACGTGGTCGTGCTGAAACGCCGAGCCAGCGCGTTCGCCGGCACCGATCTCGATCTGGTGCTCCGTGCCCGCGGCGTCGACACCGTGGCGATCGCCGGGGTCGCGACCAGCGCGATGGTGGCCGCGACGGCGTACGACGCGGCGGATCGCGGCTATCACGTGACCGTGTTGCGCGACGGTTGTGCCGACGGCGATCAGGCGATGCACGACTTCTTCGTGGACGCGGTCTTCCCGAGCCGCGGGTTCGGGGTCGTGACGTGCGCGGACTGGCCCGGCGAATAAATCGCGCGAGCGAAGGGCCTGGATGTGGCACGGTGATCGGCGAGCTGATCGAGGGGGCCACGGATGGAGACGAAGCGACTCGGGCGTACCGATGTCGAGGTGACGAGGCTGGGTTTCGGGGGTGGACCGCTCGGGGGCTTGTTCGCGCCCTTGGACGACGACACCGCGGCGGGGGCGCTGGCCGCGGCCTGGGACGGCGGGATCCGGTACTTCGACACGTCACCGCATTATGGGATCGGGCATTCCGAGCGCCGCATCGGCGAGTTCCTGCGCTCGCGGCCGCGTGATTCCTACGTCCTGTCGACGAAGGTCGGCCGTCTGCTGGTTCCCCAGGACCCGGACGGGAAGCTGGACCCGGCGGGCTTCCACGTCCCCGCCGCGCACCGCCGGGTCCGCGACTTCACCCGTGACGGGATCCGGCGCAGCGTCGAGGATTCGCTGGAGCGGATGGGCCTGGACCGGATCGACGTGCTGTATCTCCACGACGCCGAGGAGTACTTCGAAGACGCGCTGCGCGACGGCTATCCGGCCCTCGCGGAGCTGCGGTCGGAAGGGGTCGTCGGCGCGATCGGCGCCGGTATGTACGACACGGCCATGCTGACCACTTTGGTCAGGGAGACCGATGTCGACGTGGTCATGCAGTCCGGCCGTCACACCCTGCTCGACCACAGCGCGCTCGACACCTTCCTGCCGGCGTGCGAGGAACGCGGTGTCTCGGTGATCGCGGCGTCGATCTTCAACTCCGGGCTGCTCGCCGTGCCGCGGCCGGCCGAGGGCGCGTACTTCGACTACACCGCCGCCACACCGGAAGTCGTGGAGCGGGCGAACCGGATCGCCGACGTGTGCGAAGCGCACGGCGTGACGCTTCCCCAGGCGGCCATGGCCTTCCCGCTCCAGCATCCGGCCGTCGCCGGCATCGCGGTCGGGATGCGGACCGCCGAAGAGGCACGAAGCAACTTGGAATCCTTCGACGTGAAGGTGCCCGCACAGGTCTGGGCCGATCTGCAGGCCGCGGGCTTGATCCGTCCGGCAGCGATTAGGGTGGTCTGATGGTCTCGGTCAAACAGGTACAGGTCACGTTCGACTGCGCGAAACCCGAGCGTCTCGCCCGATTCTGGTGCGAGATCCTGGGCTACGTCGTGCCCTCGCCGCCGGAGGGGTTCGACACCTGGGACGACTACAACCGCACATTGCCGCCCGAGAAGCAGGACGCCTCCTTCGTCTGCAGCGACCCCACCGGCGTGGGCCCGCGGCTGTACTTCCAGCGCGTTCCCGAAGGCAAGGTCGTCAAGAACCGGGTGCATCTCTGCGTGCGGGCGGGGACCGGTCTCGTCGGTGACGAGCGCCTCGCCGCGCTCCAGGCCGAATCCGACCGTTTGACGGCACTCGGAGCGTCGCAGCAGCGTGTCCTGCTCGCCGACGAGGAGAACGAGTCGTGCATCGTGATGCAGGACATCGAGGGCAACGAGTTCTGCCTCGACTGACCTCAGGCGGCGGTGCGAATGCTGAACGTCGTGATGCAGAAACCGCCGTCCGCCTTGCGGTCCGAGATCACGATGCCCTTCGCCGATCGTCCTTTGGCGACTCCGGCGACGTCGGCGAGGACGAACCTGGACGTCCCGTTGACCGAGGTCACCTGAACACGTGACCCGAGCGGGATCAGGGAATCGATCTTGTCGTCCATGAACCTCTTCTGCGCGTCGCAGGCCAACGCGATCGCCCCCGGTTTGTCGCTCCCGGCGATCTTGGCGAGGAAGTCCACGACCACCTGAACGCCCTGCTCCGGCGGCGTGGCCGGGTTCCTGGTGGGGGTGATCCTCGGACGGCTGACCCTGGTGCTGGTCGGGCTTTCCGTGGTGCTCGTGGGCGAGGAGGTCGTCGTCGGGCTGGAAGTGGGGACGGGCAACGAGAGCCCGGGTCCCTTGCTGAGCAGGAAACCGGGCGCGGCGAAACCGGTGATGCAGAAGGCGACCAGTGCGATCACCGCGATCAGGATCCCGACGGCGACACCGGGCTTGACGGTCGCGGGGCGGGGGTTCTGCTGCTCGGGCAGGCCTGGATAGGTCATCGGAGTCACCTTCCGTGCGGGATCTGGATGCGCGATCCGACGGGGCCTCTCCGGTGGGGGTTCCGATCCTTTCGGGGATCTTACGGCTTCACGAAAGCTTGCTGGGGTGCTCCATTATGGACGGTTTCGGCGAGTGCCGGGCGGTGGTGGGCCGAAGGCTCCCTTCGCCGAGTCTGATGCGACGAAAGGAGCCTTCGGCCCCACCGTTGAGGCGCGGGTGGCGGTGTCGCGTGACTGGATGGCCGACACGTGTGATCAGACGGACGACACGCGTGTCCACGCGGACGGCTCGGCTACGTGTGTGTGAACCTCACGGTGGTCGTGAGTGGCGTTTCGGGTTAGAACCCGAAACGCCACTCACGACCCACTCACGACCGCTCAGCAGGGGTTCAACAACCAGCACAGCCGATAGTTCGCCTGATAGGTCGTGGACGTACCAGGCGCGACGATGTTCTGCGTCCGCGCGCCGCCGTGCGTCCAGCCGGTGAAGGCGTACTTCAGGTTGAGCGGGGGCAGCTTCTGCGGGCTGTCCGCGCTGATCGAGTTGGTGGATCCCGCGATCACCGTCCGGGAGAACGGCGTGCGCTGCTGCGTGCCGCCGACGGTGAGCGTCGCCTGGCTGGGGTTGGAGGCGAAGTTCAGCGACACCGTCTTCGGCTGGAGGTCGACGGTCTTGCTGCCGGTCCGGCCGGTCGAGTCGGTCGCGGTGAGGGTCAGCTGCAGGTACGACGGGTAGTCGTGGTCCGGCGCGACGAACGAGCCGGACGCGACGCCGGGGAAGTCCTGGACGTTGTGCGTATGGCAGGTGCCGTTGGTCGCGCAGTGCCGGATCGCGAGCCGCCACGACAACGCCGACGCCGGGAGTTGCCCGTCCTGGGCGTCGACCGCGCGGCCGGAGAAGGACACGGTCTGGCCGACCGACCAGGTCAGCGAGGCCGCCGGGCTGTCGATGACCGGCACCGGGTCGAGGCCCTCCGGGTTCCCGACGGTCACGCGCACCGTCGTGGTCGCGCTCGCGCCGTGGGAGTCCGTCACCCGCAGCCCGGCGTCGACGGCGGCGGCCGCGGTGTAGGTCCAGGTGGGGTCGGCGGCCGACGAGTCGTCGTACGCGCCGTCGGCGTCGAGGTCCCAGGCGTAGGACAGGGTGTCGCCGGCGTCCGGGTCGGTGGACGCGGTGCCGTCGAAGCGCACCGTCAGCGGCGCCGGTCCGCTCGACGGGGTCGCCGTGGCCACCGCGGTGGGCGGCCGGTTGGTGCCGCCGGGGTGGCTGACACGACGGAGTTCGCCACTGCCGAGCGCGACGTAGAACAGGTCGCCGCCCGGTCCGGTGAGCACCTGCACCGGGATGTTGACACCGGTCACGAAGGGCACGAGACGGCTCGCGTCCGGCTGGCCGTTCACGGTCTGCATGGCCCAGATGCAGCCGCGGGACGAGTCGGAGAAGAACAGCGCGCCGGAATACTCGGCGGGATAGTTGCTGCCGGATTCGAACGCGATACCGCTGATCGAGGAGCCGCCCGTGGGGCACGGATCGCTCGCGACCACCTTGGCGCGGTGGTTGTAGGCGTAGTACGGCGCGGAGTGCCCGCCGGAGGAATACAGGGATTCGCGCCGGTCGAGGTTCGCGCCGTCGTAACCGGCCTGCCTCGCGCTGCCTTCGTAACAGGGCCAGCCGAAGTTCTCGGCGACGGCGTCACCGACGTCGGCGATGCGGTTGATCTCCTCCCAGGTGTCCCAGCCGACGTCGCCCGCCCAGAGCTCGCCGGTGCCCGGCCGGAAGCCGAACCGGAACTGGTTCCGCGCGCCGTAGGCGATCACGCGCCGGGCGTTGGCGTCGGCACTGTTCGCAAAGGGGTTGCCAGGGACGCCTTCGCCGGTGTCCGGGTCGATGCGCAGCACCGTGCCGTTGAGCAGGACCGGTTGCCCGGCGGCGCGTCGCGGCGACTGCGAACGCAGTGCGCCGCCTTCGGCCGTCGGCGGCGCGAGGTTCGTCCCGGCGGGGGAGGGCGGGTCGGCGCAGGGGTTCCCGGCCTGGCCGTAGTCGGCGAAGGTGAAGCTGGCGCCGTCGCCGCCACCCGCGTACAGGGCGCCGTCCGGACCGAAGGCGAGTGCGCCGACCGAGTGACTGGGGAACTGCTGGCACCAGCCCGTGACCAGCGGTTTCTCGCTCACGGCCGTGCCTGCTGAACCCATGGTCAACTGGGAGACGCGGCCGGTCACGACGCAACCCTTGTCGGTGGCGCCCGGCGGGGTCGGGCAGGTGTCACCCCAGCGCGGCGCGGTGCCGCCGGGTTCCGCGTCGAGGGTGTACGAGACGTAGACGTACGGCCTGGCGGGGAAGGCGGGGTCGACGGCGAGCCCGAGCAGGCCGCGGTCCCAGAAGTCCTGTGTCTGCGTCCGGAGGTCGGCGAACACCGTCGCCGTCGGATCGGCGAGCGAGTCGAAGACCTTGACCAGGCCGCTCTTCTCGGCGACGAACACCCGGCCGTCCGGCGCGAAAGCGGTGGCGGTCGGCGAGCTGAGCCCGCCGATCGCCACCGTGTCGGTGAAACCGGTGGGCACGGCGGCTTCGGCGGGTGCCACGGTGACGAGCCCGACCGCCAGCGCGCCGACGAGCGGGCCGACGACGCCCACCGCCAGCGCGCGCCGTGATCTTCGGGGGAACGGGAAACGACGGGAATTCAGCACGCGAATCCTCCTGCGGCGGGGACCGGACAGAACAAGACAGCTCTCCGGTATGCCGTGGGAAGGCCGAAAGTTGTTACGCCTCTGACAGAAATGCGCACAACTCGCTAAACGGGATCAGGTTGTGGCGGTGGGAAAACCGGTCAGCCGGGCGAGTGCGTCGAAACCGTCGTCGGTACCGGGCCAGTGCGCGCGGACGGTGGCGGGCCCGGCGCGGCGGACGACGCCACGCAGGACGAGGACGACGATGATGGCGTCGTCGGCATAACCCAGGACGGGGATGAAATCGGGGACGAGATCGAGGGGCAGGGCGAGGTAGGCCAGCAGTAACGCGAGCCTGATCCGGACCCCGCGGGGCAGCGTCTTGTCTCCGGCCAGGCGGCGGATGAGCCGCAGCACGTCGGGCAGCAGCCGCAGTGCTTCCCGGAGCAGCCCGCCACGGGGCCGGGCGAGCACGAGCGCCAAGACGAGCACGAGCCAGGCCAGGAGCAGCGCGCCCGCGAGGCCGAGCAGCAGATCCCACCAGAACGACCCGGTCATCGCGGCTCGGGCGCTTCCGCGCGCAGGGCGGCTTCCTCGAAGGCGGCGAGTTCGGCCGCGGCCAGCTCGACGGCGTCGCGAGCCTCCTTGCCGAGCGGCGCGGCGAAATAGTCGCGGGCGGCGATCTTGGCCAGCCAACTACGAAACCGGTGCAGGTCGGCTTCGGACTCTTCGACTTCCGCGTAGGTGGCGTTGCCGCGGGCCTGCTCGTCCGCGAGTTCCCGCCGGAGCTCGGGCAGCCGCTCGAGGACTTCGGCGTACTCGGCGTCGCGGGCCTCGTTCAGTTCGGCGATCACCGCCCGCTCCTCGGCCGGGTCGGTGAACGCCATCGGGAGTGCACGCGCCGTCCCGCCCTGGTGCCGGACCCGGTCGAGCAGACGACGGATCTCGCGCACCACTTCCGCCCGCGCGGGCAGCAGGCACACCGATTGCTGCAGGTAGAGCGCGCCGAGGGAGCGGAGTTTGCGCCAGACCTGAACCCGCAGCGAGTCTGGGCCGCCGGCGGTGGACACGCTGATCACCAGCCAGCCCTGTTCGCGGGATTCATCGGTCACAAGGCTATGTTACGCCCGTAACATCGCCGCGACGTCAGCGGTAGGCGCGCAGGAACACGTCCACCCCGTCGGCGAGGATCTCGAGGATGATCCTGTCGCGTAGTCAGCGTGGCATCAACGTCGGTGCCGCCGGGAGCGAGTCGCGGTCGACGGAAAAGACGGTGAGGAAGTAGTTCGCCGTAGCGCAGTTGACGTTCTCGTCGCCGGTGAGCTTCGCGGTCAGCGTGTCGCGCTCGATGGTCAGTTCGGCGCCGTCCTCGGCACAACCGGGCATGACGAAGGCGAAAGCGCGCCGATCGGCCGTCGGTGCGAACGACAAGGCGGCACGGACCTCGTCCCGGTTCGAGGTTATGGCGCGTTCCAGGGCGCGCTGGAACTCCTGGCCGTCGGGCGTTCCCAGTTCCGCGGACTTCGGGCCCGCCGGGAGAGGGGTCGAGCCGAGTTCGACGAAGGCCTCCAGCCTCGCCTGACCCGCGCCCGCGCCGCATCCCGCCAGGACCAGGAGGAGGCACACTGCGATCCATCTCATGTGGCGAGGACGTAGTGGGTGGGTCATTCGGTTGCGTCGCCTTGGTATCCGGCAAGTATCCACAAAGGACTCACCTCAGCCGGGGCCGAGGCGCCCACGCCGGAAAGGCTCGACGCCGACGACATGACGGACACGGGTCGGCTCGACGAGAACCTTCACCCGTCGCTCCCCGGGAATCCGCCATTCGAACCGGTCGGTGCCGACGTATTTCTTCGCCAGCCGGTCCATGCAGCGATCCGCCTCGTCGCCTTCGACGAACTCGACGGCCCGGCCGTGGATCACCACGCGGTCGTAGGGATCGGTCGTGTCCAGGCACGACAACGACACACGGGGATCGCGGCGCAGATTCTCCTCCTTCACCCGCCCGATGGCGGTGTTGAACACGATGAAGTCACCTTCGACGTCGATCCACATGGGGGAGACCTGCGGGGAACCGTCCAGGTTCACCGTGGCCAGATGCCAGAAGTTCGGTGCCACGATCCAGTCGCGGATCTGCTCGCTCAACTCGGCCACGCGGCCCTCCAGTGAGTCAGGATCGGGACGACGATTGTCGCGTGACCGGCCGCGGATGTCACCGTTGGCTATTGACACGCATGACAGTATTTTTCCAACTAGATGACTAGTGCGTTGCCGGGTCGTGGTCGAGCGGACGACGATCCGTGCCGGCGCCTCTGGGGAGAGGAACTGTGCATGCAGCCAGCCCGCCGTATCCCGTTCGTCCTCGCGCTCGGCGCCGCGGCGGGGCTCGCGTTCGCGCCACCGGCGCTCGCAGGGCCGGTGTCCGGTGACGACTACTACCAGGACGCACTGGGCAAGACCGGCCCCGAGCTCAAGGCCGCGTTGCACAAGATCATCGGTACCAACACCAAACTGACCTACGAACAGGTGTGGGACGGGATCAGGGCCACCGACGAGGATCCGGCGAACAAGGCGAACGTCGTGCTGCTCTACAGCGGTCGTTCGCAGGCGAAGACCGCCAACGGCGGGGGAGTCGACGACTGGAACCGGGAACACGTCTGGGCCAAGTCGCACGGTGACTTCGGCACGGCCGTCGGGCCGGGGACCGACCTGCACCACCTGCGCGCGGAGGACGCGTCGGTCAACAGCACCCGGGGGAACAAGGATTTCGACGCCGGTGGCTCTCCGGTCGAGGAGGCGCCAGGAAGCCTGACCGATGACGACTCATTCGAGCCGCGGGACGCGGTCAAGGGCGACGTGGCGCGCATGATCCTGTACATGGCCGTCCGCTACGACGGCACCGACGGTTTCCCCGATCTCGAACCCAACGACGCCGTCGACAACGGCTCCAAACCCAACATCGGCAGGCTCTCGGTGCTGCTGACCTGGAACACCCAGGACCCGCCCGACGCCACCGAGCAGCGCCGGAACCAGGTCATCTACGACCAGTTCCAGCACAACCGCAACCCGTTCATCGACCACCCGGAATGGGCCGCCTCCATCTACGGCTAGGGCGTGATCTTCCGGAAGAAGCACACCCGGTCCTGGCCGGGGCCGTCGTAGTCGCCGTGCACGGGAAGACCGTCGATCGTCCGGTCGCCGGTTTCGAGCGTGAACCCCATGGCGCGGTGGAAGGCGATGGATCCGGTGTTCGCCGGGGAGGTGATCGCGCGGACTTCCGTGCGGCCCGCCTCGGCGGCGCGCTGGAAGAAAGTCGTGTACAGCCGGCGCGCCGTCCCCTGCCCGCGGAGTTCCGGGTCCACGCCGACGAAGTGGATGTAGGCCTCGGTGTCGTTGTCGGGGGCGTGGAAGCCGACGAGGAATGCCCTGATACCGGTTTCGTCCTCCAGGACCAGGCTCGTACTGGAGAAGAACTGGAGGAACAGCTTGGGCAGCAGCAGGGAGAGTTCGCGGGCCTCGGCGGGAGTGCGCGAGTCGCCCCACCACCGCTGGACACGGTCGACGATCGCACTGTGGTCGGAGACGTCGGCTCGGCGCATGTCGCTCTCCTTTCTACAGGCGCTCGGTGAGGAACGCGATGATCTCGTCCCTGGCCCGCAGCGTCGGATGGCCTTCGGCGTCGACGAGGTGGGCGGTCACGACGCTGTGCGGAGTGCCGACCACGTCACGGAAGAACGGTGGCGGATCGGTGTTCGCGGCGGTGTCCGGCAGGACCCGACCGTCGAAGGCATCGCCGAGTAACGCCTGGTAAGCGGCGAACCGCTGTCCGGTGCACCAGCGGTCGCCCTCGAAGCGGTAGGCGAGCACCTTCAGGCCGTCGCGCGAGATCCGGTCCCGCAGCGCGGCCGCGTCCTCGTCGCCGAATTCGAGGCCGCCCGGGTCGTCCAGCGGCAGTGACGGGTGGTTGACCACGGGGGCGATCACGGCGGGTTCGAGTGCCATCGTCAGCGCGAAGTTGCCGGTGAAGCACAGACCGATCGCGCCGACCCCGGGCCCGCCGCATTCCGCGTGGGCGATCCGGGCGAGCCCTCGCAGCCACCGTGTGACCGGGCTGGTGCCGCCACCGGCGAACGCCCGGAATTCGGCGCTGACACAGGCGCGGCGGACCACTTCCTCACCTGCCTCGGCGGTGGGATAGGCACCGTCGACCCCGAAGAGCGAGGGGACGTAGACGGTGAACCCGGCGTCGCGCACCCACCGCGCGAACCGGAGGACGTCGGGACTGATGCCGGGCATTTCCGGCATCAGCACCACGCCGGGGCCGGAACCCGCGACGTGAACCGTCTTCGTCACGCCGTCCACCTCCAATGAGCGGTGGGAGAAATCGGCGATCGCATCGTCGGAATGTTCGCGCATGGCAGCAGCCTCGGCCGGCGCGGCCGCCGGCGGAATGGGCCGGATCGCCGGATATCGGGGTAATCTCGCCACGTGTTGCGAGTCGGTGTCCTGGCGTACCCGGGCTGCTTCGCGTCCGAAGTCTTCGGCGTTCCCGACCTGCTCACCATGGCCACATACGTCGCCGGGCCGGACCAGGCCGGGTACGAGGTCTCCGTCGTCTCGCCCCGCCGCCGGGTCGTCGCGTCGGGCGGTGTCACGTTGACCGTCTCGCCGCTGCGCGAGGTCGACGTCCTCGTCGTGCCGGGATTCGAGTACACGCCTGGCCAGGACATCGGCGCGAAGTTGGCGAACCTCGCGAGGGAGATCGAGGCGATCCGCTCTCACGCTGCCGAAGGCAACGTCGTCGTCTCCATCTGTGTCGGCGCGTTCTTGCTCGCCGAGGCCGGACTGCTCGATCATCGCCGCGCCACCACCTCGTGGCTCTTCGCGGACGAGCTGGCTCGACGTCGTCCTGAGGCCCTGGTCCAGCCTGAACATCTCGTCGTCACCGACAGGGGAGTCACGACGACGGCGGCCTTCAGTGCCATGTACGACTTCGCGCTCGGACTGATCCGGGAACACAGCGGCGACGGGGTGGCGCGGACGACGGCACGGGTGGCGCTGGTCGACGACGCGCGGTCCTCGCAGACGCCTTACGTCGACGCGCGGCTGCTTCCGAGGCCGGGCAGCGGGTTCGCCCGCCCGGTCATGCGCTGGCTCGACCAGAACCTGGCCGTCCGATACGACCTCGCCGCCCTGGCCGACCGGTTCAACGTCAGCACCCGGACGATGTTGCGGCGCTTCGCGGAGGAAGCCGGGCAGAGCCCGCTCGAATACCTGCATTCCTCCCGGGTCCGGCGCGCCCGCCACCTCCTGGAGACGACGGACCGTACGGTCGCCGGGATCGGTGCCGCCGTCGGCTACCGGGACCCGGGGACGTTCGCCGCTCTTTTCGCGAAGCACACGGGACGGCGGCCCAGGGACTACCGCGCCACCTTCCGGCGTGACGTGGTTCGGTGATTTTCCCATTATCCGTCGCCGTCCGACCGAAATGAATTCACGAGTTCCGTCTTCCGGAATCGAAGATCGTTTTTCCGTGCTGTAGTATTCCCGTCCGGGGTGATGATCTTCGGGTGCGGATTCTGCCGGCCGGATCATCTGTTGAGTAACGATGGGGTTTCTCGGGTAATCGGCGTGCTGCCGCCGAATTATCGAACCGGGACAATTGGGGGTACTTCGGGTGAACAGTGTGAAATTGGCCGGCCCGCCGACGGTGGCGGAGCCCGGCCACGACGGAAACCGGCGGAGACCCGGCGGTGCGGCGTCCTCACGCCGGAGTTTCCTGTCGTTCGCGGGAGCGTTCGCCGCGGTCGTCGTCGGCACGGTGTTGATCGCCGTCCACGCGAGTTTCTACGGAAACTGGATGATCGACGACGCGGCGATCACTTTTGCGTACTCCCGGAACCTCGCCGACGGTTTCGGGCCGGTGCTGCAGCCGGGAGTGGAACCGGTCGAGGGCTTCTCGAACCCGGTCTGGATGGTGCTGCTGGCACTCGGCAAACTGCTCGGCCTGTTCGACAGCGGCACGATCTTCGGCATCCCCGACTACGTCCTGTTCCCCAAGGGGCTCGCGCTGCTTTGCTGCGCGGCCATCCTGGTGCTGGTGTACGTCGCGGCGAAGCGCGTGACCTCGCGGCCCGCCCTGGTCACGCTGATCGCCGGCGCGGCGCTCGCGGCCAACCCCTCGTTCGTCATCTGGTGTTTCTCCGGCCTGGAGAACTCCGTCTACGCGCTCACGGCCACCGCGCTCGCCGTGGTCATCCTGTGCGGCGTCGACTCCGGCACGCTCCTGACCGCGAAGATCGCCGTGCCCGCCGGAGCGCTCGCCGCCCTCGCCGGGCTGAGCCGTCCGGACGGGGTCATCTACGCGGCCGCGTTCCCGATCGTGGTCGCGCTGTTCACCCGCCGCGGCGGTGTGCCCACCGCCATCCGCGCGGTACTGCTGTCGGCGGCCGGGTTCGCTGTCCCCTTCGGCGGTTACCTGCTCTTCCGCTGGATCGAGTACGGGCGCCTGCTGCCCAACACCGCGGTCGCCAAGGCACAACCGCTCCCGACCATCGGCGACATCGCCAAAGCCGGCACGGTCCTCCAGTACGCGGGCTGGTTGCTGGTCGCGGTGGCGGTCGTCTGCCTCGCGTTGGTGATGCAGAAGCCGTCCAAGCTCCGCGCCGCGATGGTCGCGCTGCTGGTCCCGTTCGCCTTGTCGGTGATCGCCTTCTGTGTCCTGCAGGCCGACTGGATGGGGCAGCTCCGGTTCGCCACCCCGATCTGGGCGCTCGGCACCCTCGGCGGCACGATCGTGATCGTCGAAACCCTGCGCCGGGCCCGAATCCGCGGCCGCGTCCTGCTGGCGATCACGCTCGTCATCGCGGCGGCGTCGTCGGTCAACGGCTTCTACACGCAGGGCAAGAACTACCGTGACACACCGAAAACGCCGTTCTGCAGCGTCGTCGAGCGCGACGCCAGGGTGACCAACGGCGTGGCGGATCTGTTGCGGCTGCCCGATTCCGCGAAGATCGGCGTGATCGACCTCGGCGGTATGGCACTGGTCAGCAGGCTCCAGGTGATCGACCTCGCCGGCCTCGCCGACCGCGTCATCGCCGACTTCCTCCGCACCGCCGATTTCGCCGGAGAGCGCCGCTACGTCTTCGACGAGGCCAGGCCCGAGCTGATTTCGCTCATCGGCACGTGGGACACCACGCTTGGTTTCGCGCAGGACCCGCGGTTCGAGCAGGAGTACGAGGTGCTTTATCGCAGCCCGCGTGGGCCTGCGGCGTTCGGTGACGTCGGGGTCTGGGTGCGCAAGGATCTCGTGCGGGATCCCGCGCTGCTCGCCGAGGCGCGGCGGTACGTCACCACCGAGACGGAGAAGGTCGTCGCGGTCAACGCGGTCGCGCATCTGCGGTCCTGCGGTGACGTTCTGCGTCCGGGGCAGACACCCGGGTCGTGAGTGGCGTTTCGGGTTCTAACCCGAAACGCCACTCACGACTGCGGTCAGCAGCTGATGTACGGCATCACCCAGTCACCCCAGTCATCGGCGGAACCGTCGCCGGCGTCGTCCACGGCGAGCGCGAGCACCTGCACGCCCGTCAGCGGCACGACCAGACGCTGCGCGGCGTCCCCGTGCCGCATGTTCCCCGTGGCCTCCAGTTCGACGCCGTCCCCGAGCACCCGGAACCCGAGTGTCCCGTTCGGTCCGCGGTCGTCGATCCCCACGGTCGCGGTGAACTGCTTGCACTTGCCGCCGAGGTAGTACCGCACGACCGACGGGGCGTGCGCGCCCAGTCCGCCGCGCGTTTCGACCTTGCCGTTGATCGTGAACGGGTGGCCGTTGTCGACGCTGTCCCGCTCCACCGGTCCGAGGCCGTTCTCCGTGGAGATCCACGGTTGGGTGCTCAGCAATCCGTTGCTGTACGGCGGATTCGGCGTGAGCATCAGCGGCGACTCGGCCGAGGCGGTCGCGGTCCGCGAGCCGTGCGCGGTCGTGTACGTCACCGTGGCGGGCATCTTGAACGGCTCGGTGGCGGTCGAAACCGGGCGCAGCGTCACCGCGGTCTCCCAGGTGGCGCCCGGTTCGACGGTCCCGGTGGTCGCTTCGGCGGGGCCCTCGAACTGCCATTGCGCGGGCGCGGTCAGGCGCAGGTGGGCTCCGGTGACCGGGGTCGAGCCGGAGTTGGTGAACCTGACCGTGGTGGTCACCGGCTGGGACGGCGGCACGGAGTCGGGCAGGTCGACGGTCAGCGACGTCCGCGGTGCGGCGGCCACGTTCGTCGGCCACACCCGCAGCACGGTGGCGGCGTGCCGTCCGACGGTGCCGCCGAGCGCGCCGGTCGTCACGGTCTCGTCGCCCGTCCACAGGTCGCGCACGCGATATCCGGACGCGGCCGGGAGTCCGGCGTCGGCGACGGAAGTGGTGATCGGCGCGGCCAGTTCGCCGCGGTTGAACAGCACCAGGACGGCCGAGCCGTCGGACATCGGTTTAGCCCACACCTCGGTCCAGCCGGTGTCGCGGACCTTGCGCCCGGCGACGCCCGCCCAGTCCTGCTGGACGGCGATGATGTCGCGGTTGCTCATCTCGGCGGCCGGGAGCGTGGTGTCGGCCGACAGCGCCATATCGGCGACCAGCGGCGCGTTGAGCACCGCCCACAGCCCGAGTTTGGCCTGGCGCTCGGCGGTGTCGAGGTAGCTGAAGGTGAACGGGCCCGGCATGTTCCAGCCGCCCGGTCCCTGGTAGCCGTCGAGCCCGTACTGCTTGTCGAGACTGTTCGCCGAGTAGCCGAAGTTGTTGGTCGAGTTCTTGTAGGTGCGCCAGACCTGTGCGCCCGCCGCCCGCGCCCACAGCCATGGCTTCTGCTCGCGGTCGTAGTCGTCGATTTCGAGGGTGATCGGACGGCCGGTGCGCTTGAGCGCGTCCGCCATTTTCTTGACCCGCGCGGGAGCGTCGCCGTTGACGCTGTAACAGGTGTCGTAGCGCAGGTAGTCCGCTCCCCAGTCGGCGAAGGTCTGGGCGTCGAGGTCTTCGCGGTCGAGCGAGCCCGCCGCTTGGCGGCTGCAGGTCGTCGCGCCCGTGCCGCTGTAGAAACCGATCTTGAGCCCACGAGAGTGCACGTAGTCCACCAGTGCCGGGATGCCCGACGGGAAACCGGCGCGGGCGGTGAGCTTGCCGTCGGCGTCGCGCTGGGCCGCCTGCCAGCAGTCGCCGAGCATGACGTATTCGTATCCGGCGTCACGCAGCCCCGAGCTGACCAGCTGGTCCGCCGCGGCCTTCACGGCGTTCTCGCCCCATTGGTAGACGCAGTAGGGATCCCCGGTCGCCCAGGTGATCCCCAGCGGGGGTCTCTCGCCGGGAACCGGATCGGGCGGCGTATCGGCCGCCGCGGGAACGGCCGTCGCGAGCAGGAAAAGGGCGCAGAGAAGTACGAAGAGTCGTCGCATTGTTCCCCTCCGGAAAAGCAGACAAGACTCCCAGCATCGTCGCGCCTCGCGGCCCTGGTCAAGAGGGGTTTTTTGCCCTGGTGCGCCAGCACGGAGAGCTGTTCCGTCGTGCTTTCCGGCGCCGGTGGCCGCCTGCGTTCGGCCGTCAGACCGCAGACCGCGCCGAGGAGCACCGCGCCGATCTGCCGCGTCGCGTTCAGCACGCCGCACTGTCCACAGTGGATGTCAAGGGGAAGATCGGCAGTGCCCGCGGAAACGCATCCGCCGATCCTGGCGCTGGTGCTCGACCGGATCGACGCGAGCCTGAAGATCTGTTTCGCGCGGGAACGACGTCATCGGAACCTCGGAGTTTCCGCCGTCGAACTATCTCGACCGGTGCCGCGTCGATTCGGTGGTCTTCGACGAGCGGTGATGGTCGGCAGCGGCTGTCCGTGCCCGTTCGGTGAGGTGGTGCGCAAGAGCGGTTGCGCGGTCCCCATGTGCTGTACGGCTGGAACGCCGACGACATGGCCGCCCTGCGGGGTCCGAGTTCGGCAACCCTCGAACCGGGCCGCGAGTGACGATTCGGACTTGCGACGCTAGGTGACCAGGTCCGGCCGGACTCTCGCGATCTCCTGGGTCAGCTCCCGCATGATGGTGCTGTTCGGCAGTCTCAGTTCCACTTCGGGACCGGGAGTCGACGGGCGCGTGAACAGTTTCGCGTGGCGGCTTTCGAAGTACGGGTCCTTGGTGGTGAACACCAGAGCCGACACGATGACCTTCGCGTTCGGGTCGCCCTGGGGCCGCGGGCGCGGTTCCTGGCCGCGCACCGCACGCACCTCGTCCCATTCGATCAGGTCGGATTTGCGACCGGCTCGCCACCACAGACCACGTTCGTCGGCCGCGAAGCGAATCATGTGGGGGACCGAGCCGATCGCCGTCAGCAGACCGCCCACCGCGAGCATGCCGAAGATGAAGGCCGCGGGTTCCTCGGGCATCTTGATCCTGCGCGACGACGAGGAGCCCCCGGCTTCCGGGAAGATGGCGGCCAATCCGAAGAAGACCAGCATGGCCAGTCCGCCGATGAACAACCAGCGACTGGACCGGTACTCGATTACGGGTGTCCCTGGAGCGGGTGACCATGTCTGTTGGGGCACGACCGGCAGCGTAACCGACGATGGCCCCGTTGCCCGTATGGGCAGTCCGGCGTACCCGAAGGTCTGCCGCTGCGCGGGTGGCCGCCCGGCGCCGCCGCGATCATCGTGGGAGGACCGCCCGTCCGAGGAGGTCCGCGGTGATCCATGAGGTCGACGAGGCGCTGCGGCGGCTGGTACGAGGCGAGACCCGGCGCGGCAGCGAGATCGAGGTCGCGTTCGACGCGCCCAACAAGGAGTGGGCGGCGAGGCGCAACGCCCCGACGGTGAACGTCTATCTCTACGACGTACGCGAGGATCTTCGACGCCGCTCCCGGGGCCTGCTCAACGAGTACGACCAGCTCGGCAAGGTCTCGGCGCGACACCTTCCGCCCCGGCACATCAAGCTGTCCTATCTGGTCACCGCGTGGACGCAGCGTCCGGAAGACGAGCATCGCGTGCTGTCCGACCTGTTGCTCGGCCTGCTCGCCCACGACGCCGTCCCGGAATCGGCGCTCACCGGGTCGCTGGCCGAGATGGGCCTGCCGGTGCCGATGACGGTCGCGCTGCCGCCGCCCGAGGACCGCGCCTTCGCCGACGTCTGGACCGCCTTGGGCGGCGAGCTGAAACCGTCGCTGGACGTCGTCATCTCCGCGCCGGTCCACAGTGGACGGGTGTACACCGCCGAACGGCCGCCGGAGGAAGGCCTGAAACTCGACACCGGCGACGACCGGCTGATCGGGCACCATGTGGCGGAGAGCGGGGCGGTCGAAGGACAGCGCCGGGTCGCGATGGCGCGTACCCATCGGAAGTCCCGATGAGCCTGGAGTACCTGTTCGAGCGGCTGGCGCGGCTCGAACAGCGGATCCGGGACGCGGTCGAGAGCCGCCGGGCCGCCGACCCGAACCCCGACGACCCCTTCCGCGGGCTGTACCTGTCGAACGAGACGATCGACGCGCTGCTGGAGGGCCACCGCGAGCCGTTCCCGCCGTTCACGGACTCCGTGCCGGGCGGCCGCCTGCACCCGCTGGCGGAGCGTGCGGGACTCACCGGTGTCGACGTCGAACTGCTGCTCGTCGCGCTCGCACCCGACCTCGACAGCCGGTTCGAGCAGTTCTACGGCTACCTCAACGACGACGTGACCCGTCGGCGGGCGACGGCGGGTTTGGCCTTGCGCCTCTGCGGCGTCCCGGAGGCGTCGGCCACCGGCCGGGCGCGCCTCGACGCCGACGCTCCGCTGATCACCTGCGGCCTGCTCACCATGGAAGAGGAGGAACGCCCCTTCCTGTCACGCACGCTCCGGGTGCCCGACCGGGTGGTGAACCACCTGCTGGGCGACGACCGGCTCGCCCCGGAACTCGCCGGGTGCGCACGCCTCGGCACGAAGTTCACCGACGTGGCCGGTGCCGATCGGCTCGCCCGGGCGATCCGAGGACGGGTCGGTCTGGTCTATCTGAGGGAGCATCCCGGCGGCGGCGCCGAGGAACTCGGTGTCGCGGCGCTGACCGAGGCGGGCTTCCCCGCGCTGGTGGTCGACGCGGCACGATGGCAGGCGGAGTCCCGGCACGGCGAGCTCACCGGCTCGCTGGTGCGGGAGGCGTTGCTGCGCGGTGCGGGGCTGGTGCTGGGCCCGGTCGACGAGTCGCCGCGCCTGGAGACGCTCGCTCATCCGGCGGTCCCGTTCGTCGTGCACGGCACCGGGGCCTGGGATCCCCGATGGAGCGCGACCCCGCCGTTGCAGCTGGACGCTTTCCCCCTGCCCGCGGCGAGCCGGGTGGATCTTTGGCGCAGCCATCTCGGCGGCGTGCTCGCGCCGGATGTCGATCCGGGGGAGGCGACCGCGCATTTCGTGCTGGGACCGGGGCAGATCGCCCGCGCGGCGAAGGCGGCGTCGGTGACGGCGCTCGCCGATGGCGGGCCGGTACGGACGTCCCACCTGCGCGCGGGCGCGCGGAGCCAGAACGCGGCCGGTCTGCAGCGGCTCGCCCGTCGGATCGAACCCGTGGTCGGCTGGAGCGACCTCGTGCTGCCCGCGGGCGTACTGTCCCTTTTGGACGAACTGGCCGCGCGGGCACGCTACCGGGACCGGGTGCTCGACGAGTGGCGGATGCGGCCGGGCGGCGGCCGCGGCCGGGGCGTGACGGGGCTCTTCGCCGGGGATTCGGGGACGGGGAAGACGATGTCCGCCGAGGTCATCGCCGCCTCGCTGGGGCTGGATCTCTACACCGTGAACCTGGCGACGGTGGTCGACAAGTACGTCGGTGAGACGGAGAAGAACCTGGAACGGATCTTCACCGAGGCCGCCGGCGTCAACGGCGTGCTGCTGTTCGACGAGGCGGACGCGATCTTCGGCAAACGGTCCGAGGTGCGGGACGCGCACGACCGGTACGCGAACATCGAGAGCGCCTACCTGCTGCAGCGGATGGAAACCTTCGACGGCATCGCCGTGCTGGCGACCAACCTGCGAGCGAACCTCGATGAGGCCTTCACCCGGCGGCTGGACGTGATCGTGGACTTCCCGTTGCCGGACGTCGAGCTGCGGCGTCAGCTGTGGGACCGCTGCCTCGGCACCCGGATGCCCCGCGCCGACGACCTGGACCTCGGGTTCCTCGCCGAGGCCTTCGAGCTGGCGGGCGGGCACATCCGCTCGGCCGCGGTGACCGGTGCGTATCTGGCCGCGGAGGCAGGCCGTCCGGTGGCGATGACGGATCTGGTCGGCGCGGTCGCTCGGGAGTACCGCAAGCTGGGCAGACTCTGCCTGGACCGCGAGTTCGGGCCGTACCTGGCGCTGGTGACGGAGGGCTGACCTGCCCGTTCGGGCAGCGGATGCCGCCCTTCCGGCCGCGCATCGCAGCCTGGCGCGCGGCGCGGCGACGGCGCAAGCTGGACGGGCGGCGTAGCGACCGAGGGAGCGGACCATGCGCGGGCACAGTCACGACAACGACCTTGAACCGAGCCTGCGGCCGAAGGGCGACCGGATAGAGCGGGACGAGGGCGGCCTGCTGGGCCGCGCCGCCGCGGCCGGGCGCACCGACGTCCTCGGCCCCGCCGGCCTGCTGGACCTGCAGCGTGCCGTGGGAAACGCGGGCGTGAACACCCTGGTCGAAGAAGAACGTTCGCCGGTGCACGACGTCGTCGGCTCAGGCGGCGGCGCGCCGTTGGACGCCGTGACGCGTGCGGACATGGAGGGCCGCTTCGGCCACGACTTCGGCGACGTCCGGGTGCACACCGACGGCGCCGCGCACGATTCGGCGAAATCCGTCAACGCGCAGGCCTACACGGTGGGTTCGAACATCGTGTTCCAGCGGGACAAGTACGACCCCGGTTCGGATTCGGGCAAGCATATGCTCGCGCACGAGCTGACGCATGTCGTCCAGCAGCGCAATGGCCCGGTCGAGGGCACGGACGCCGGTGGCGGCGTGAAGGTTTCGGATCCCTCGGATCGGTTCGAGCGCGAGGCCGTCGCGAACGCGGACCGGCTGATGTCGGCTCCCGCGCCTGCCTCTGCCGTTCAGCGTTGTGAGGACGGTGGGCACGCCGCCGAGGATTCTGCCGCCGTTCAGCGCGAGGAAGCTCCTGAGGCCGAAGAAGGCGAAGAGGAGAAGATGGCGCAGACGTACGTGCAGCGTGAGGAAGAGGGCGAAGAAGAGGCCTAGCGCCCGGACTGGCGGTCATCTGCTACGAATACGGCGACCTGAAGTCCTCGACGAAGAGTCCGTGGAGCCGGGCCAGATCTCGGGAGCTGTCGCACGCCGTGTCGCTGCCGATGTACATGTAGAAATCGTGTCCGAAGTGAATGAAGAACGAGTGTGTCTGGATCTTGAACCAGGCGATCTCGCGAAGTGCGATTCGGACAAGGTCCTGAATTCGGTTCACAGGGATTACAGAACCCTCTTCCGGGGGTTTCCATGGAATCTCGGGCAGGCCCAGTGCGGTTAGTTCGGCCTGGTTTGAGGTGGAAATCTCGAAATCGGAGATCGAGACCTGGAAGGCGCTGCTTTCGACCGCAAAAGAAGCGGCGCTCTTGGAATAAGCTGATTCGACTCGCAGGTACTCTTCGACGGTGAGCTTGCCGTCGAAAGGCGTCCCGATGTCCCAGACGCTCGTCCAAGTTTTCCCTGTGAATCTTCCGGAATCGGAGCGCAGCGCGGGGTCATACTTCGTGATCCGCCATTGATGGTCCGGCATCAGTCGCCGATTTTCTTCAGATTTGCGTCGTAGGTTCCCATGCGAGTCCGTTTCGAGCCGAGGTTGATCACGCTGGTGGCCATCTTCCATACCCCTCCGATGTGGGAGTCGACGTCAGGCGTAATATACCGGTTGCTGCCTTGGCGGTAGACAGGGGCGCCGTGTGACTTGTAGTTGGTCGTCTGGAAGCCGAGTGCTTTGGCCATGGAATCCCAGTGCTCCCAGCGCCCCTTTTCGTCCTCCGATTTCGGTTTGGGATCGATGTCCTCCTTGTTGAAGTTCTGGCCGTAGCTGGAGATCGCGACGATGACCTCTTCGCATGATCGGCTGAAGCCAGGGTCGTCGACGCCTTTCTTTCGGAACAGCTCCTGGCTTCGGCGAGCCTTGTCGAGGATGTCCTGGAGTGCTGCCAGTTCCGCGACCGGTTTGGGGTCGTCGTTCTTGATGGCGCTCTGGCGGGCGAGCACCTTGGCGACGAGACCGCCTTCGCTGCTCGCCATGGTGACTGCGGCGTCGGGCTTGAAGGTGACAGTGTGGCTGTGGCCGCGCATGGAAAGGGTCTTGACCACAGGAGTGCTCGTGGGTCGAGGTTTGTCCTCCTTCTTGCCCTTCAGCTTCGACCAGATCTTCTTCCCTGCCTTGACGATCGTCCCGACCACCGTGTCGATCACCTTGCCGACCGGGGCCTGGACCTTCTCCAGGATCGACTTGATCTTCTCCGAGATCCCGCCCAGCCCGAGCAGGCTCGCCAGGAACCCGAGCACCATCGGCAGCGCCTTCGCCAGCGTGCGCTCGATCAGCCCGGCCACCGCGCCCGCGCCGCCCCGGGCGATCGACTCGACCGAGTCCAGCACCGACGAGACGAACTCCTTGATCTGGGCGGCCTTGTCGACGAAGAACATGACGATGTCGTAGATCGCCTTGCAGGCCTTGATGAACGCGGCCGCCGGGTTGAGCATCGAGATGATCCAGGTGATCCCCGCCTTGACGATCTTCTCGATCACGAATTCCTTGATCTGGCCCAGCACCAGTTCCTTGAGGTCGCCCAGTTTCTCGACCACCCAGCGCCAGAGCCCCGGCACACCTTCGGTGATCAGGATCTTGACCACCTCGAACGTCTGCTCCAGCTTGGCGAGCACGGGTTCCGGGATGAAGCGGAGAATCCGCGCGCGGACACTCGCCCAGGTGAGGCCGAGGAGCGACATGATCATCTTCAGGATGCCCTTGGCGTCCAGCGTCTCCGGGATCTCGATACCCGCGCCGGCCAGGTTTCCGAGCAGCCACGCCTTCAAGCCGTCCTTGAGGTGCTGCACGATGTTCGCGCCGAAGTTCACGACGCCGGTCTTGACCGCGTTGACCAGGTTGCCGAGGAACTCGATCGGTTTGGCGATGATCAGGCCGACCGCGTTCGCCGCCCGCGCCAGCACGCTCAGCAGCATGTCCTTCAGCTTGAGGATCGTGTCGATCGCGCCGCCGATCGCCTCCTTCGCCTTGTCCCACAGGCCTTTGTTCTCCGCCTGCAGCGCCTTGATCTCCTCGTCGACGGCGTTGCGGGCCTCGCTGTACTTCTGTGCCAGATCCTCGACCAGCGACTGTTGTTTCTCGTCGACGGAGTTCTCGAGCTCGTCGAACTGGCTGCCGAACTCCTTGGCGGCCTCGCCCGCGATCTTGCGCAGGGCGGGGGACTGCGAGTCGACCTTTTGTCGCACACGCTCGCGGCCTTCGGCGATCAGCCGTTTCGCTTCGGTCAGCTGCTGCCCGACGAAATCGGCGATCTCGCCGATGACGCCCTGCATCTTCGACTCGTAGACCTTCTTGGCCTCGAGGAAGAGGTTGTTCGCCTCGGCGGGCAGGCCGGCGAACAGGTCGTAAGTCCAGCGGGCCGCGCCGGTGACGCCGTCGTAGCGTTCGTCCTTGTACTTCTTCATCCGGGCCTGGTGGTCGGCGGTGAACGCGGCCTTCGCCGCCGCTTCGCCGGTCTCGAACCGTTTGGCCACCTGGTCGTCGAGCGCGCCGAGGACCCCCTCGACCTTCGTCTTCGTCTCCTCGAAGATCGCTTTGATCTCCGCGGTGATCCGCGCCCGGTCCTGCTCGTCCTTGGCCTTCGTGGCCGACTTCGCCGCCTGTCCGCGTTGCCCGGACGACGACCGCGCGCCGGTCATCCCCGCCATCGCGGCCTGCCCGGACGCCTGCGCCGCACCGGTGACGGCGGCCAGTCGGCCGGCCTCCGACTCGCGGACCGCCGCGGGCGCCGACGCCGTGTGCTGTTCGCCTTCCTGTTTCGCCGCGAGCGCGCCGGTGAATTCGGGCTCGTTGGACTGCGCCAGCTGCTGGTCGGTGACTCCTGCCTCGGCCATCTTGCCGTGGGTTTCGCATTGGTCGGCACGAAGGTCGGTTTGGGCGGGCGGCGCCTTGTCCGGGGTGGCCTTGCGGGGGTCCGGCGGGGACAACGCGGGCGGAGGTGGGGTTTCCGGTAGTGGTTTCACCGGCTTTTCCGTGGCCCTGCTGGTGTCCGGCGCTTCCTTGGTGCGATCGGTGACGTCCTTGGCGGAAGCATCCTTGCCGCTGGTGACCTTGCCCATCACTTCGGATTTGATCTGGTCCGCCTTGCCGGACGAGGCGAACTTGTCGGCCTCGTCGAGATTCTTCGGCGCCTGTTTGGCGACGGCGGCGTTCACCGCGGCGACGAAGGCGGCCTTGTCGAACCCCGCGGGTTTGGCGGCGGCCATCTTGTCGGCCTGCGCCGCCTTGGCTTGGGCTTCCTTGTCGTCGGCGGGCGCGACCGCGGCGTCCTGCGCCTTCTTGACCTCCGCGGACGCCGGGGGATGCGCCTTGGCCGCCTTCGCCTGCCCGCTGACGTCCTTCTTGAGCGAACCGAACTTCGGGTCCGACGCGGGTGGCGCGCCGGTGGGCGAGACCGGGGGAGCGGGACAGCTGCTGCGCTGCAAACCGACGAGGCGGGTCACCGCCGCGTTGCCCGCGGCGGCCTGCAACCGCAGCAGCGCGGGCGGGGTGGCACGGCGCGCGGGCTTCACCGGCCGCGCGGGTTGCGCGCCCGGGGCCTGTGTCGCCTTGTCCCGGCCCGCCGGCATGCCTCCACTTTCGGCTTCGCCGGGCCGGTTGCCAACAGCCGGAGGGGCGGGCACCACTGCCCGGACGGGCAGTTGCCTTTTCGGGCAGAGATTGGTTCCCGCGGACCTAGCCGCTTGGTCGTTTCGCCGCGAACGCCCACACAGGAGCATCGCCGATGTCAGCGAGTGCGCCGAAAAGGGGAGGCACGCATGCCCACCTATCTCACGCCGGGTGTGTACGTCGAGGAGATCGAGGCCGGCGCCCGGCCGATCGAGGGTGTGGGCACCGCCGTCGCCGCCTTCGTCGGTTTCGCGGCGGACGGACCCTTCAACACGCCCACCCTGGTGTCCAACTGGACCCAGTTCACCCAGACCTTCGGCGACTTCGTCGAAGGCTGCTATCTGGCCCAGTCGGTCTACGGCTACTTCCTCAACGGCGGCGCCAACTGCTACATCGTCCGCATCGGCGGTCCGCGGGGGCAGGAGAACGGTGAGACGCCGAAGGCGGCGACACGCCAGGCCGTGCTCGGTGGCTACCGGTTCGTCGCGAAAGAGCTCAGTAGTGGTGGACAGCCAGGAGAGCTCACCGTCGAGGTCGCCGAACCGACCGGCGAGAACCCCGGCGACGACCGGTTCACCGTGCTCGTCAAGAAGGACGGCAAGGTCGTCGAGACCCACAACGTGACCACCAAGCGCACCAAGGAGAACGTCGTCACGCTGGTGCGCGAGAAGTCCAGCTTCATCACGATCGAAGAGCTCGCGACCGGTGGCGCGGTGGCGAAGCCGGACCGTGGCACCGCGGTGCTCACCGAGGCGCCGCAGCCGCCGCCCGTCCCGCGTCGCATCGCCGCCGACGACTACGTCGGCGACGTCGCCGACCGCACCGGTTTCGGTGGCCTGGAGGCGATCGACGAGATCACCATGGTCGCGGTGCCGGATCTGATGGCCGCCCACCAGCGCGACCTGATCGACCTCGACGGGGTCAAGGCCGTGCAGCTGGCGATGATCGCGCACTGCGAGCTGATGGGCGACCGGATGGCGATCGTCGACCCGCCGCCCGGGCTCAACCCGCAGGAGGTCCGCTCCTGGCGGATGGACCAGGCCGGGTACGACTCGAAGTACGCGGCGTTGTACTACCCGTGGGTGCAGGTGCTCGACGCCGCCAGCGGGACCAACACCTACGTGCCGCCGAGCGGGTACATGGCGGGCGTGTGGGCGCGGACCGACGCGACCCGCGGTGTCCACAAGGCACCGGCGAACGAGGTCGTCCGCGGCGTGCTGGCGCTCGAAACGCATCTGACCAAGGCGGAGCAGGAACTGCTCAATCCGATCGGCGTGAACTGCGTCCGCTCCTTCGCGGGCAAGGGGATCCGGATCTGGGGAGCGCGCACGTTGTCGAGCGACCCGGCGTGGCGCTACCTCAACGTGCGGCGACTGTTCAACTATCTCGAGGAATCGATCCTCAACGGCACCCAGTGGGTCGTGTTCGAGCCGAACGACGACGCGCTGTGGGCCCGCATCCGGCGCACGATCAGCGCCTTCCTGGTGATGGAGTGGCGCAAGGGCGCGCTGTTCGGCCTCACTCCCGACGAGGCCTTCTTCGTGAAATGCGACCGGGAGACCAACCCGGCCGAGGGGATCGACCTCGGCCAGGTGATCTGCGAAGTGGGCATCGCGCCGGTCAAACCGGCGGAGTTCGTGATCTTCCGGCTGGCCCAGATGTCCGGCGGCACCAGCCTGGTCAACGAATAGTGAAAGGGCTCCGAAATGGCACTTCCCGATCTTGACAAGGCCGTCGGCCACTCCTTCGGGCTCGAAATCGATGGCGTCCAGATCAAGCAGATCTCCGAGGTCTCCGGACTGAAGATGGAGCAGGACGTCATCGAGCTCAAGCAGAACACCGTGGACGGCAAGTACGTCATCAAGAAGCTCCCCGGCCGCCCGAAGGCAGGGGAGGTGACGCTGACCCGTGGCCTGACCGACGACAGCAGCTTCGAGAAGTGGGTCAAGGACGCGCACTTCGGCAAGATGGGTTCCGCCCGTAAAGGCGGGGCGATCATCGTCTACGACTACGAAGGCACCGCGCTCAAGCGCTACAAGCTCACCAACGCGTGGCCGAAGAGCCTGGAGATCGGTTCGCTGAAGGCGGGCGACACCAGTGTGCTCACCGAAAAGCTCGTGGTCACCTACGAGCAGATGGAAGTCGAGTGAGCCCATGCGCAGGGTGATGGCGTCGGCGCCGGCCGAAGAAGCTCCTGTCGTGCCGGAAGCACAGGCGCGGCCGAAGCTGCGGACCGAGTTCGCGTTCGAACTCCCGCGCGGCTACGTCGACGACGCGGGAAACGTGCACCACTCCGGCGTGATGCGGCTGGCGACCGCGCGGGACGAGCTCGTCCCGCTGCGGGACGACCGGGTCCGCGAGAACTCGGCCTTCCTCACGGTGGTGCTGCTGGCCAGGGTGATCACCCGGATCGGCGACGTCACCGATGTGCACGCCGGGGTCATCGAGAACCTGTTCGCTTCGGATCTGGCGTTCCTGCAGGACATGTACCGGCGGATCAACAGCGAAGGCCATACGCGGGCGGGTGTCGGCTGCCCGGAGTGCGGCCACGAGTTCGTCGTCGACGTCGCCGGTGGCCGCCTGGGGGAATCGTGACGTACGCGGCCGGACGGCTGCACGAGGAAGTCGCGTACGTCGCCTATCACCTGCACTGGTCGCTCGACGACATCCTCGACCTCGAACACCACGACCGGTTGACCTACGTCGCCGAGATCGCCCGGATCAACACTCGGATGAGCGAGGGACGGTGACGCTTCGATGTGGACGTGGCGCAGGAAGGAGCCGGGCACGCCCCCGGAAACGCCGTCGCCGGCCACGCTGCCGGTGACCCGTGCCGAATGGCGAAGCCTGCCGCCGATCCAGCGCGTCGTCGCCGAGCATCCGTTGATCAATCCGGTGCAGCGGTTCAGTTCCTCGCTGACGTCGTGGCGGAGCCCGGCCTACCTGGAGCCGCTGGGCCACCGGGTCGGCCCGGCGGAGCCCTCGGGGGTCATCGACGGGCTCGCGCGGGCACCGGTGCCCCCGCCGGACCTGCCCGTGGTGCAGCGATCTGCCCGCAAACGTGGCGTGCTGTCACGTCTTTGGGGAACGTCGGTGCAGCGTGCCGCCGAGCCGGAGATCCCGGTCAGCGTTGTCCCCGAACCGGAGGCACCGGTGTCCGCTGCGGCGCACGACGAGCCGCTGCCGGACGAACCGGCGCGGGCTTTCGAGCCGACGGCCGCGGTGGAGCCGACGGCCGTGCTCGTGCTGCCGTCCGTCGCGGCGGCGTCGCGTGACGCCGACCGGCCGCCGATGCCGTTGACCTCCGCCGGTCCGTCGGTGGTCTCGGCGCGCCCGCCGGTGCGGACGGTCCAGGCGGTCCGGTCGGAGACTCCGGGTGCTCCGCTCCAGATGCCGGAGCCTGCTTCCGAGCATGACCCTCGTCCCAGCCCGATGGCGCCGGAGCCCGAGGTGGTCGGCGTTCCGACCGTGCCGGTCCCGCTCCCCGCGGAGGTGGCGACCCCGCGGCCGGGTGAGCCTTCGCTACCGGTCGTCCAGCGGACGGAACAGGTCGAGGCGGCCCCACGGCGGCTCGGGCTCGGCGCGCCGATCCTGCCGGACCCGGTCCAGGCCGAGACGCCGGCGGTATTCGAAGATGACATCGCCGAGGTGAAGGCGCCGCTGGCGGGTGACGTCGAGACTTCGGTGCTGCCCACCGTGCCGGCCGATCCGGTGCCGGCCGAGGCGCCGCCGTCCGGGTCCCGGACCTCCAATCCGGCGGCCGTCCAGCGTTCGGTCGTCGAATCGGCTCGGGAGCTTCCGTCGCCGGAACGTCGGGATGTGCCGCAGGCCGGGGATCCGGTTCGGAAGCCGGTGCAGCGGCTGCGGGATGAATCCCCGGTGGAGTCGGGGTCGGTGCAGCGTCCGCGGGATGAGTCGCCGGGGAAGTCGTCGTCGGTTCTGGGGTTGGTGCAGCGCTCGGGGGATGAGTCGCGAGTGGAGTCGGGGTCGGTGCAGCGTCTGCGGGTCGAGTCGGCGGGGGAGTCGTCGTCGGTTCAGCGAACTTTGGGGGATGAGTCGCCGGGGGAGCCGGCGTTGGTTCAGCGACCCGTGCAACGGCTTCGGGATGAGCCGCCGTCGGTTCTGGGGTTGGTGCAGCGCTCGGGGGACGAGTCGCCGGTGGAGTCGGGGTCGGTGCAGCGTCCGCGGGTCGAGTCGCCGGGGGAGCCGGCGTTGGTTCAGCGAGCTTTGGGGGATGAGTCGCCGCGGGGGTCGGGGTTGGTTCAGCGACCCGTGCAACGGCTTCGGGATGAGCCGCCGTCGATTCTGGGGCTGGTGCAGCGCTCGGGGGATGAGTCGCGAGTGGAGTCGGGGTCGGTGCAGCGTCCGCGGGTCGAGTCGCCGGGGGAGCCGTCGTCGGTTCAGCGAACCCTGCGGGATGAGCCGCCAGGGAAACCGGCGTCCGTGCAGCGCTCGCGGGATGAATCACCAGGCGGGCCGACACCGGTTCAAAGGCCGGTACAGCGCCTGCGGGATGAGCCGCCATCGGGTCGGCGTCCGGTGCAGCGCCTGCGCGACGAATCACCACGCGAGCCGGTGGCAACCCTCGAGAACACGCCGATCCCGGTCTCCCGCGCGGTCGAACCGCCACCCAGCCTGCCGACGGTCACCTCGTCACCCGGCACCACCTTCCACCCACCCGGACCACCACGAATCCGTTCCGGGACAACGGAAACCCCAGAGCCGCCCGGAACGCCGGGCGGCTCGGCGAGCGCGCCACCGGCACCGGTGATCCCGACGTCACCACTGCCGGTGGCACGAGTCGTCGACGGCACGGCCGCGGCGGTGAGCCGGCGTCCGACCCTGACCGCCTTGGTGAGCGATCGCGGAGCGGCACCGCCGATCCAGCGCGTCCACGAGCCGAGCCCGTTCGTGCCAGAGACGGGACCGGCCAAGGCGGTCGTTCAACGGAAATCCCCTCCGCCGGCGACAACGCTTCCCGTAGCGAGAAACCCCGAACCTCGATCCACAGTGGACATTCCGCGCGCCTTACAGCGCACTATGTCCACCGAGGCCGCCGCTGACGGCAATGGCCTCGTGCTCAACCTGCCGTCCGTCGTCGTGCCGCGACAGCCCGAAACCCCGGTCGTCCAGCGCGAGCCGGAAACTCCACCACCGCCGGAGCCCGTCGCACCGCCACCCGCGGCGCAGGGGCCCGCGACGGCACAGGCGGCACCGGCGGCGCAGCCGGAGACCGAGGAACTCGTCAAGAAGCTTTTCGACCCGCTGCTGCGGCGGCTGAAGACCGAACTCCGTCTCGACCGTGAGCGCCGTGGCGCGCTCACCGATCGCCCGTACTGAAGGAGAAGCCGATGCCGGACGCGGAAGAAGCCGTCGCCGTTTGTTACGTCGTGAAGCTCGACGACAAGAACCTCGGCAACCTCGGCGCGTTCAGCAGTTGCGATGGGCTGGGCTGCGAGTTCGTCATGGAGCAGCGGGAGGAGGGCGGCAACAACGGGATGGTCTGGCAGCTCCCGACGCGGATCAAGTACTCCAACATCAAGCTGTCCCGCCCGGTCACCGAAGCCAGCTCGCAGATCACGAAGTGGTTCGCCGGTATGGCAGGCGGCATCGAGCGCAAGACCGCGACGATCGAAGCGCGCACCCTCGACGGCACCGTGATCGCCAGCTGGTCGCTGGAGGGTGTCGTCCCCGTGCGGTGGAGCGGGCCGCAGCTTTCGCCCGACTCGCCGAAGGTCGCCACCGAGACGCTCGAACTGGCCCACCACGGCTTTCTCAGCCCGGCGAAGAAGGGCTAGCCATGTCCTCACCCGTCACGTTCACCTCCGCCGGATCCCAGCCGCCCGCGGCGTACGGCTCCGGCGAACCCGCGCCGAACAACCTCCAGCGCGCGCTGCTGGAAGTCCGCAAACCCCCGCAGTCCGGCGGCACCGGGCAGCCCGGCACGAAGCTGTTCGAGATCAAGTTCCAGTTCAACCCCAAGGAACTCTCGCTCACCAAGAACGCCAAATGGGCCCGCGACCCGCAGCGCAACGCGAAGAAAAGCGGACCGCCGGAGTTCAAGGGCTCTGACCCGTGCAAGCTCGCGCTGGAGATGTTCCTCGACGCCACCGACAAGATGGACGACGCCGTCGTCAAGAAGGTCGAGCAGCTCTTCACCTGCTGTGTCGCCACGGAGGAAAGCCGGCAGCACGGCAAGGGTTCGCCGCCGTGGGTGATCTTCAAATGGGGCGGCATGACCGGCTTCCCCGCGTACGTCGCCAGTGTGACCGCGAAGTACACGCTGTTCACGCCGTCGGGTACCCCGGTGCGCGCGGTCTGCACGGTGAACCTGGAGGAGATCGCCGGCGAGCTGAGCGGGCAGAACCCGACCTCGGGTGCGCTGGCGGCACGGGACACCCACGTGTTCGTCGCCGGTGATTCCCTGCAGGCGGTGGCGTTCCGTGCCTACGGCGACGCGGGGAAGTGGCGCGAGATCGCCGACGCCAACGACATCGACGACCCGATGCGGCTGCGGCCCGGCACCCGGTTGCTCGTGCCGGCGCTGGAGGAACTCGATGGCTAACGAGAGTTTCGCGAACAACCTCATCGTCGAGGTCGCCGGGGGCCCGCTGCCCGACGACGTGAAGACGCTGCTCTCCTACGCCTACGTCGACGACAGCCGGAACCTGCCGGACATGTTCGTCCTGCGGTTCCGCGACTCCGGGCACGTGGTGCTGGACAAGGGGAAGTTCACCGTGGGCGCGCCGATCAAGCTGAAGGTGCAGACCTCCGATCCCGAAGCGCCGCAGGAACTGCTTTCCGGCGAGGTCACCGCGGTCGCGATCGACCTCGACCGGATCGGCACCTTCACCGAAGTCCGCGGCTACGACCACGCGCACCGGCTGTTCCGTGGCCGCCGGGTCGCGGTCTATCCGGGGATGAGCCTCGCGGACGTCGTCACCAAGGTGACGCAGCGCGCCGGGCTGAAGGTCGGCAAGATCGATCCGGTCCCCGGGGTCGGCGGCCGTCCGCATACCCAGTTCAGCCAGGACAACGTCAGCGACTGGGATTTCCTGTCCCGGCTGGCGGAGTCGGTCGGCGCCCAGATCGTCGTGCGCGACGGCGCGCTGAACTTCCGCCTCGCGGAGAAGCCTTCGGCCGCACCCGCCACCACCGCGAAGGCCAACACCGATCCGCTGGTGCTGGAGGCACACCGGACGCTGGTCAGCCTGCGCGCCAGTGTCACCGCGGCCGAGCAGGTGCCCGAGGTCGAGGCCCGCGGCTGGGACATCACCAGGAAGCAGCCCCTGTCGGCCACCGAGAAGCCGAAGAACGCGGGAACCGAGGTCGAAGGCGTCGACCCGGTCTCGCTCGCGAAAAAGTTCTCCAGCCCCAAGTACGTCTCGGCGGATACGCCGCGGCGGACCCAGGCCGAGACCAAGGCGGCGGCGGTCGCGCTGTCCGAACGGCTCGGCGGCGCCTGCACCGAACTCGACGGGGTCGCCAAGGGCAACCCGAAGCTCCGGGCGGGCGCGGCGGTGACGCTGACCGGCGTCGGTAAACCGTTCGCCGGCAAGTACACGCTCACGAGCACCCGGCATCTGTTCAACGCGGAAGTCGGCTACACCACCGAGTTCGCCGTCTCCGGCAGGCAGGAACGGTCCCTCTACGGGCTGGTCGCCGGTGGCTCCAGGACGTCGGCGTGGCCAGGAGTGGTGCCCGCGGTGGTCAGCGACGCCAAGGATCCCGCCGGGCTCGGCCGGGTCAAGCTGACCTTTCCCTGGCTGGATCAGAACTTCACCAGCAACTGGGCGCGCACGGTGCAGCCCGGTGCCGGGAACGGGCGGGGCGCGATGGTGATGTCCGAGGTCGGCGACGAAGTGCTCGTCGGCTTCGAGCAAGGCGATTTCGAGGCGCCGTATGTGCTCGGCGGGTTGTATAACGGCGTAGACGCGGTGCCGAAGTTCACCGCGTCGCCGATCGACGGCAACAGCGGCGAGATCGCCGTGCGGGGTTTCGTCTCCCGCAAGGGGCACAAGCTCGAGTTCGCCGAACAGGACGGCATCGTCGTCGCGTCCGGGGACGGGAAGCTCGTGGTCAAGCTCGACCAGAAGAACCAGATGATCGAGGTGACCAGCGGCAAGGGCGTCGCGGTGAAGGCGCGGAACGGGGTGAGCATCGACGCGGGCAGCGGTCCGCTGGAGCTCAAGGGACAGAAGGTGTCCGTGCAGTCGGCGACCGAGGCGACCGTCGAAGCGCGCAGCAGCCTGAAGCTTTCGGGCACGGCGGGTGTGACCGTCGAAGGCGCGACGGTTTCGGTCAAGGGACAGGGCCAGGCGGAGCTGAGCGCGAGCGGTGTCGTGACCGTGCGCGGCGGCGTGGTCAAGATCAACTGAGGGGGAGTGGGCATGCCACCAGCCGCGAGGGTCGGCGACCCGACCGGGCATCCGGGCGTCATCGTCGGGCCCGGTGTGCCGACCGTGCTCATCGGCGGGGTGCCCGCCGCCACCGTCGGCACGCCGCACACCTGCTCGTTCCCGCCGCCCGCGGTGCATCCGCCGACGCCGATCGTGCCGCCGGGCTGCCCGACGGTGCTGATCGGCGGCCTGCCCGCGGCCCGCATGGGCGACCTGGCCGCCTGTGGCGCGCCGATCGTCCTCGGCTGCCCGACCGTCCTGATCGGAGGATGACATGGATTTCCTCGGCAGGGGACTGGCTTTCCCGGTGCGCACCGACGCGACGGGGTCGATCGCCCTGGTCGGCGGGGAGCGCGAGGTCGTCGAGAGTATCCGGCTGATCCTGGCCACCGCCCCCGGCGAGCGGCCGATGCGCCCCGAGTTCGGCTGCGCGGTGCACGATCTCGTGTTCGCGCCCGCGGATTCGGCCACCGCCGGGCAGATCGCCTACGAGGTGCGCACCGCGCTGGAGCGGTGGGAGCCGCGGATCACGCTCACCGACGTCGTGGTCGGGTTCTCCGAGGCCGAACGCGGAACGTTGTTGATCGACATCAAATACCACCTGCGCGGGACCAATGACCCGCGCAACCTGGTGTTCCCGTTCTACGTCATCCCGCCGCACGAGTCCACTGAGGACGGTGCGTGATGTCGCTGCCCATGCCCAACCTCGACGACCGACGCTTCCAGGACCTGGTCGACGAAGCCAAGTACCTCGTCCAGCGCAACTGTCCGGAATGGACGGATCACAACGTCTCCGACCCCGGCGTGACGTTGATCGAGACCTTCGCGCAGATGGTCGACCAGGTGCTCTACCGGCTCAACCGGGTGCCGGACCTGCACTACCTGCGGTTCCTCGACCTCATCGGCGTGCGGTTGTTCGCGCCGACCGCCGCGCGCACCGACGTGACGTTCTGGCTTTCCGCGGCACGTGACGTCCCGGTGGTCGTGTCCGCGGGGAAACAGGTCGCGAGCGTACGCGACGAGGTCGAGGATCCCGTCGTGTTCACGGTGGAGCGCACGCTGACGATCGTGCCGTGCTCGCTCACCGGCCTGGCGACCGGTGACGCGGACCCCGGTGTGCCGCCGGTCGACCGCACCGACGGGCTGCTGGTCGGCGGCGAACCCGCGTGCTTCGCCGAAAACCCCGCGCCCGGCGACGCCGTCTACTTCGGACTGTCGGACGCCGTACCGGGCTGCGCGGTGCTGCTGCGGATGGACTGCGAGGTCGAGGGACAGGGCGTCGATCCGCACGACCCGCCGTGGGTGTGGGAGGCCTGGGACGGGCGCGGCTGGGCCGCCGGCGAGATCGACCGGGACAGCACCGGCGCGTTCAACCGGCCCGGCGACGTCGTGCTGCACGTACCGCCGGGGCATACGGCGTCGGTGCTCGGCGGGCGGCACGCGGGCTGGATCCGTTGCCGCTTGACGGAACCGAAGCAGAACCAGCCGTTCTTCCAGCGGTCGCCGCGGCTGCGCTCGGTCGAGGCGTCGACCATCGGCGGCACGGTCGGCGCGGTGCACGCCGAGGTCGTGCACGGCGAGATCGTCGGCACCTCCGACGGTCTGCCCGGACAGCGGTTCCCGCTCGGCAGGCGTCCGGTGGTCGCCGGCGGGGAGGAGCTGATCGTGGAGGTGTCCGGTCCCGACGGCTGGCAGGAATGGACCGAGGTGTCCTCGTTCGCCGAATCGGGCCCGGACGACCGGCACGTCCAGCTCGACCGGGTCGCCGCTGAGATCGCGTTCGGCCCCGCCGTGCGCCAGCCCGAGGGCGGCGTCCGGTACTACGGCGCCGTTCCGGCCAAGGCCGCCGCGATCCGGGTGCCGTCGTACCGGGCCGGTGGCGGCCGGCGCGGGAACGTCGCCCGTGAAGTGCTGGAGGTGCAACGGGATCCGATCCCGTTCGTCAGCAGCGTGGTGAACCGGCGGCCGGCGACCGGCGGGGTGGACGGCGAGTCGGTGCGGGACGCGGCGGTCCGCGGTCCGCTGCTGCTGCGCACCCGCGACCGCGCCGTCACCGCCGAGGACTACGAACAGCTCGCCCGTGAAGCGGCACCCGAGGCGGCGAGGGTGCGCTGTGTGCCCGCGCACGGCGCCGACGGCCGCGAGACCGGCGCGATCCGCGTCCTCGTCGTGCCAGCGGTCCCCGACACGGGCGAGCTGAAGTTCGCGACGTTGATGCTCGACCCCGGGATGCGGACCAGGATCGAGCGGTATCTGGACGAACGTCGCTGTGTCGGCGCCCTCGTTTCCGTGGAAGCGCCGTTCTACCACGGGGTCACGGTCGTCGCCCGGCTGCGATCGCGCCGCCGGACCAGCCCCGGCGCCCTCGGCCCGCGGGCGACGCAGGCGCTCTACGAGTACTTCAACCCGCTCACCGGCGGGCCGGACGGCGACGGCTGGCCGTTCGGGCGGCCGGTGCAGTCCGGCGAGGTCTTCGCCGTGCTGCAACGGCTTCCCGGGGTCGAGATGGTGGAGGACGTGCGCCTGTTCGCGGCGAACCCGGTCACGCGGGAACGCGGCGAGCAGGTGGACCGGCTCGACCTGCCGCCCCACGCGCTCGCGTTCTCGTTCGGGCATCAGGTCCGGGTCCGGGAGAGTGACCGATGAGAGCGGCCGTGCCCGGGCTGCCGAGCCCGCATCCGATCGGCGAGCAACTGCCCTCGGTCTACGCCGAGGACCGGTTCGTCCAGGGCTTCACCGGTGCGCTCGACGAAGTGCTCGCACCGGTTTTCGCGACGCTGGACAACTTTTCCGGTTACCTCGACCCGAAGCTGGCACCGGAGGATTTCGTCGGCTGGCTGGCGCATTGGGTGGCGCTGCGCGTCGACGAAGGCTGGAGCCCGGTCCGGCTGCGCGAACTCGTGACCCGGTCGGTCGAACTGCATCGGTGGCGCGGCACGCAGCGCGGGCTCGCCGAGCACGTGCGGCTGCTGACCGGTGGCGCGGTCGAGGTGACCGACAGCGGCGGTGTCGTGGCGTCGCCGGAGCCCGGAGCGCCGCTCCCGGATCCGGGGCCGCCGTGGGTCCACGTGCGTGTGCGGGTGCCCGATCGGAGCCGGATCGACGAACGGCGGCTGACGGCGACGGTCGTGGACGCGGTGCCCGCCCACGTGCGCGTCACGGTGGAAGTGGTGGAGGGGTAGCGGATGGTCATCTACCGGGAATGCGGGCATCAGGGGCCCGCCGACGTCGAGTTCTGCGGCGAATGCGGGCGGTACCTGAAATGGGACGACGAGGAACCCGTCGCGGTGGCCCAACCGGTCGCCCAGCACCAGGTCGTGCAGCCCGCCGAACCGCTCGCGCCGGTCCGGCAGCCGCAGCAGCGGACGGTCGAAGAGCAGGTCCTCAAACCGGGTGACCTGATCTGCGGCAGATGCGGCAAGGGCAACGTGCCCACCCGCAACTTCTGCGGCCGCTGCGGCGAGTCCCTGGCCGAATCGGAGGTCGTGAAGACCTCGTGGTGGCGGCGGCTGTTCCGCCGCGGCCCCCGGGAGCACAAGGCGGGGGATCGGCCGGGTAAGGACGGTGTCCGCCGTCGCGCCGGCCGCGCCGGTGCCGCGCGCCGCCAGGTTGGCAAGGCCGTCCGGCGGGTGATCGCGGTGATGCTGGTGCTTTCGGCGCTGATCTACGCGCTGTACCAACCGTTCCGGGGTGCGATCAACACCGCCGCGGTCGGTCTGTGGAGTCAGGTGACGGGGATCTTCGAGACGAAGCTGAACCCGGTGCGCCCGAGCAAGGTTTCCGCGAGCGCGCAGTCGCCCGGCCATCCGGGGAGCCTGGTCAGCGACAACGCGAAGAACACCTTCTGGGCGGCTGCCGGCCAGGGCGAACCCGTACTGGTGTTCACCTTCGACCGTCCGGTCGATCTGCGGAAGGCGATCGTGCACTCGGGCAACGGCGCGAACTTCCAGGCCGCGCACCGGCCGAAGACCCTGCATCTCGTGTTCTCCACCGGCAAGACCTACGACATGGTGCTGGCCGACACGCCGGACGCCCAGGAGATCCCGATCGAGAACAGCGCGGGCGCGACGGGTGTCGAGCTGCACGTGGTCGGGCTGCATCGCTCGCTGGACGGCATGGACGTGGCGATCTCCGAGATCGAGCTGTTCGAGGCCGGCTGAGGAAGGACTGGATGACCATGCGCCCGAACCGAGCGGTGGTGGCGATCGCGTTCGTCGCGGTGCTGGGCGGAGCGGCGATCACCGGGGTGCTCGCGCCGACCGCGGCGCAGCAGCCCGCGCCTCCCGCCGCGCCGTACCGCGTCGGCTACGTCAGCGCCGCGACCACGGGCCTGTTCCAGGTCTCCGGTGCGGGCGTGGTGGCCGCTCTGCCGCCGGGCGTCGGAAGCGTCGATTCCGACGCGTCCGCGGGCAAAGGCGGCCTGGTGTGGGTGAGCAGACGGGCCGAGCACGACGGCGAGCTCTGGTACCTGCGCGACGGCACCCGGGCCCCGGTGCGCCTGACCGACGACGCGACCGCCGACACGCGGCCGGCGTTGTCACCCGACGGTTCGTCGGTCGCGTTCGTCTCGGAGCGCACGGGCAGCAAGGACATCTTCGTGATCGGCGTCGACGGTCGCGGGCTGCGTCAGGTGACCTCCGGACCGGCCGCGGACGATTCGCCGAGCTGGTCGCCCGACGGCGGCCGTCTCGTGTTCAGCGGTACCGGCGAGGATCCGGCAGGCGACCTCTACACCGTGCCGTCGCGCGGCGGCGCGCCGACGCGCCTGACCGCCGACCCCGGCGCGGACACCCAGCCGGCCTGGGCCCCCACCGGTGCCCGGATCGCGTTCACCACCACCAGGTTCGACCCGGCCGGGGATGTCGTGGTCATGGCCGACACCGGCGGCGCGGTCACCCGGGCGGTACCGGAACCCGGTGATTCGTCCGAGCCGGCGTGGTCGCCGGACGGCACGCGGCTGGCCTTCACCACCCGTCAACCGGATCCGCTCGGTGACGTCGAACAGGTCACCCTGCCCGGCGGTCAGGTCTCGGTCATCTCCGCGCTGTCCGGCGCCGGCGAGACCGAACCGACCTTCCGCGCCGATGGGCAGCCGGTGTTCACCCAGCTCCGCGGCGGGGCCACGACCGACATCTGGAGCGCGGACGCGCGCGGCGGCGACCGCCGCGACCTCACGAACCGCCCGGACGCGGACGAAGCCGATCCCGCCTTCTCCCCGGACGGGACTGCGCTGGCCTACACGGAATTCGGCACCGGTGAGTTCCGGACCAGCCGGATCGTCGTGGCGAACGCGGATGGCGCCGCGCCGCGACCGCTGACCGGGGCCGAGGAAGGCAAACGGGAGCGCCACCCGGCATGGTCGCCGGACGCGACGAAGATCGCGTTCACCCGGACCGTGTCGATCGGTGACGGTTCCGACAGCTTCGTCCGGATCGTGCGCGTCGCCGACGGCCGTGTTCTCGGCGACATCCCGATCCCGGCGCATCTGCGCGGGGACGACTCGCAGCCGGTGTGGTCGGCGGACGGGACGAAGATCACGCTCACCCGGGCCGCCACCCGGATCGGGCCGCCGGGACCGTCCAGAGTGGACCCCGCGACGGTGGACATGCCGGTGGGGCGCGGCGGGTCGGCGCGGATCGCCAAGACGGTGCAGACCGACCGGATCCGGTCCCTGCCGGACATCGTCCTGCTGATGGACCAGACCGGCTCCATGGGCGGGGTGATCGAACAGGTCAAGACGAACCTCGGCACGGTCATCGACAGCGTGCGGGAGCGGGAGAAGGAAGCACAGTTCGCCGTCGCGGCCTTCGGCGACGCGGGCGACCCCGAGCCGCGCCCGTTCGATGTGCAGCAGCCGCTGACCCCGGCGGGCACCGAGGCCGAGCGGAAGCTGCTGTCCGACGCGTTCGCCCGGATCAAGGCGACGGGCGGCGGGGACACCGCCGAGGACTGGCTTCTGGCCTTGCAAAAGGTCGCGACCGGAGCCATCACCTTCCGGCCGGGCAGCAGCCGGGTCGTCGTCCTCGTCGGCGACGCCGCGAGCCACGAGACCCCGCCGAGGGCGGAGGTGATCGCCGCGCTGAACGCGGCGAAGATCAGCGTGGTGGCCGTTCCCGCGGTCACCGGGTCGAGCACGGATCCCGACCGCGGCCTCGACGCGCGAGGACAGGCGACCGCGATCACCAGCGCCACCAGCGGTGTCCTCACGCCCGACACCGACGCCGGGCGGATCTCGGAGGCGATCATCGCGGGCATCGGTGATCTCCCGGTCAGCGTGCAGCCGGTGAGCTTCTGCGATCCCGGCCTCGCGATGACGTTCGATCCCGCGGGCCCGCAGAGCGTTCCCGGCGGCACGAACGCGCGGTTCACCGAAACGGTGACGGTGTCGCGGACAGCCGCCGTGGGCGCTTTCCTGCGCTGCCGTGTGGAATTCCGGTTGAACGGGGAGTCCACCGTGCGGCCCGGATACACCGAAAACGTCACCGTGCGAGTCAAGGATCCGGCCCTGCCCCTGATCACGTTGCACGACCGGACGGTGACCGGGACCGGCCCCATGGTGATCGAATATCCCGCGACCGCGGTGGACGTGGACGGGAGCCCGCTCGAGCCGAGCTGCACGCCGTCGTCCGGCAGCCTGTTCCCGGTCGGTGCCACCACGGTGACGTGCACGGCGAGAGGGAGGAACGGCACCGCCGTCGAGACCGCGGTCATGGCCGTCGCCCCGCCGGGAGAAGACCGGCGGAAGCAGTTGTGGCAGGTCACCCTGACCCAGCCTTCACCCGATGTCGTCGTGCCGGGGGACCAGCGTGACCTTTCGTCGCGGTTCGGCCCGGGTTGCGGTGCGGGCGCGGAAGGCGCGGCGGACGTCTCGCCGGACGGAGCCACGCTCGCGTTCCAGAGCGGCAACGCGCTGGTCTGCGTGGCGCCCGCCGACGGTGGCCAGGGCCGGATCCTGGTGCAGCGCACGGGTTTCGTCGATGATCCGGCCTGGTCTCCGGACGGCGGGCTCGTCGCCTATACGAACTCGCCGGGCGAGTCCTCGCCACGGATCGCGGTCGTGCCGTTCACCGGCGGCGACGGCCGGATCCTGATCGACGGCCCCGGCGGGGCCTCGCAGCCCACGTTCCAGCGGATCCCCGACCTCGCTGTGAGCGCGAGCGCCGTACCCGCCGCGATCCCGTTCGAAGGACTCACCACGTTCGAGTTCGTCGTCACCAACCGCGGCGCCACCACGTCGCCCGTGGTGGGGCTGTTCGTCCGGCTGACCGCCGGTCTGCGATCGGCGGCGGTGCTCCCGACCAAGGGCACCTGCACCCCCGGGCTGGTGTGCGCGTTCGGCACGCTGGTGCCGGGGGAGGAGGTCCGGGTGCGGTTCGGCGCGACCGGCCTGGCCGCCGGAGCGCAGGCGGCGACCGGCACGGTCACCACCACCGGTCCCGACGCCGAACCACGGGACGACTCCGCGACCGCGGTCGTGACGGTCGGCGAGAAGCCCGCGCCACCGGTGACTCCCGGATCCTTGTCGGTCGGGATGTCGGTCTCGGCGGTCCCGTTGTTCGTCGGTGGCGACGACGTGGTGCTGACCTACCTGGTGCACAACGGTTCCCAGGCCCCGATGCCGTCCGTCCGGCTCACGACCCAGCTGCCACCCGGGCTCCCCGCGACTTCGGCCGCGCCCGGATGTGTGCCCGGAAGTTGCGCGCTCGGGACGGTCGGGCCGGGGCAGACCGTGACGGTCCGGATCTCCTTGGCCGCCAAGGCGGCTTTCGACGGCCAGGTGTCCGGCACGGTGAGCACCACCGGCCCGGACAACAACGCCGGGGACGACACGGCGACCGCGCGGGTGCTGGTCCGGCAGCCGGTGGTCGAGGTGGATCCGAAGATCGGCACGCTCGGCTTCGTCCCGCGGGTGCGGGGAACGGACTTCCCGCCGGGCGCGATGGTCCGGCTGGCCTGGTCGGCGGGCATCTCCGCGCCGGGGGTGGTGAGGGTCGGCGCCGACGGAAGGTTCGAGGCGTACTTCTTGATCTTCCACCACGACCTGATCGGCCCGCGCACGGTGAACGTGACCTCGGTGGGCGGCGTGAAATTCGGGACGGTGGGGTCGAATCCGATCCTGGTCGTGCTCCGCACCCTGCAACCGCCGTTCATCACCCGGGGCTGAAAGGTCGCGACACCGCACTCACGTGATCGAAGCCGGAACTCGCGTGATTGAAGCCAGAACTCGCGTGATCAGCGGCGGAACACGCGAGTTCGGCCTTCAGTCACGCGAGTTACGTGCCTGATCACGCGAGTCACGTCTTCGCTCACGCCGCGCCTGTAGCCCGAAACGCCAATCACGGGCAGTGTCCGGCCGGGGCGAAGGCTCCTTTCGCCGCATCGGACGCGGTGAAGGGAGCCTTCAGCCCACTCGTGACGGCATGAAACCGCTCGGACCGCTTCCAAGCACACTGCCCCTATGGGCAACGACCGGCGCACGGCCGCACACCCGTCCGCTGGTGCCGGTCGCGACGCCGGACGCGCAGACTTCCGGGTATGGGAGCAACGGCGACGCTGTCCGAGGCGGGTCTGGTCGCGGAACCGGGCCAGGAGATCAGCTGCTCGGTGACGATCCGCAATGCCGGCCGGGTCGTCGATCAGTTCGCGATCGAGGTGGTCGGCGACCCGGGAGCCTGGGCCACCGCGGAACCGGCGACGGTGAACCTGCTGCCCGGCGAGGCGGGCACGGTCGTCGTCCGGTTCGCGCCGCCACGCTCGTCCGACGTCCGGGCGGGCCTGATTCCTTTCGGTGTCAAGGTTTTCTCGAGTGAGGACCCGGCGGGGTCGGTGGTCGAGGAGGGCACCCTCCAGCTCGGCGCGTTCACCGAGGTGACCGCCGAAGTCGTCCCGTCGAAGGTGGAGGCCGGTTCCAAGGCCGACTTCGAAGTCGCCGTCGACAACCGCGGCAACCACCCGGTCGCCGTCGAACTGAGCGCGCTCGACCCCGAGGACGAGCTCGACTTCCAGCTCGAACGGAACCGCGCCGACCTCGCGCCGGGCACGGCCGCGTTCGTCCGCCTGCGGGCCCGGCCGCGGAAACGGTTCCTGCGCGGGCAACCCGTACGGCATCGCTTCCAGGTGTTCGTCGTCGCCGACAACGCCGAACCGCTCAAGACCGAAGCCACCATGGTGCAACGACAGTTGCTGCCGAAGTGGTTGCTGCCGGCGCTGGCCGCGCTCCTGGTGCTGTTGCTGGCCTTGGTGACACTGTGGTTCACCGTCCTGAGGCCCGCGGTGAAGTCGGCCGCCCGTGAAGCCGCTCAGGAACAGAACCAGGAGGTGATCAAGGCCGCGCAGGACGCCGGTGGCGCCGCGGGTGAGGCGAAGAAGGACGCCGATCAGGCCAAACAGAACTCCGAGGACGCGATGAAGGCCGTCGGGCTGACCCCGCCGCCGGACGGCGCGCCGCCCGGCCCCAGGGCGTCGAACGGTGTCCCGAACCCGGCGGGCAACGCCAACGGGACACCGACCGACTTCCGCGTGGCGGCGGACGCGGCGGTCGACTCGAACGTCAACCGCTTCGCCGAATTCCCCTACGCCATGCCGGATGCCTCGAAGACCCTGGTCGTCACCGACCTCATTCTGCAGAACCCGCGTGGTGACAACGGAACCCTGCGGCTGCTGCGGGATTCCGGTGGCACCAAGACGGTCCTGCTCGAAGTCGGCCTCGCGAACTTCCGCGACCTCGATCACCACTGGTTGCAAGCATGGCGGTTCGCCCCCGGCGAGAAGATCGTGCTCGCGGTCAGCTGTCAGACGCCGGGAGGCGGCAGCCGGTGCACCCCGTCGGTCTCCTTCTCCGGCCGCGTCGAATAGACGCCGATCAGATCAACCCCTCGCGCAAGGCGAACGCGACGGCGTGAGCGCGGTTGCGGAGCTGGAAACGGTTGGTGATGTCGTGCAGGATCGATTTCACCGTCCGCTCGGAATAGCTCAGCCGATCGGCGATCTCCTTCGTCTCGAAACCGTCGGCGACCATCCGCAGCACCTGGGTCTCGCGGTGCGACATCCCGGCCAGATCCCAGCCGTTCGGTTGCAGCACGTCCCGCTGCAACCGGGACACCCTGGACAGCAGGCGCCCGAGCAGATCCGGCGGCAGCGCGCCCTCCCCGGCGGCCGCGGCCTTCACCAGCCGCACCAGGGTGTCGGGAGTGGCGTCGGCCCGCCGGATGATCGCGGAGACACCGTTGCCCACGACGTCCAGCAGCTCCGAGTCGTCCACCTCCCCGGCGACCAGGACGACCCCGGCACAGCCGGCGCAATTGAGACTGCGCAGCAATTGCCGCGCCTCCTCGTTCAGCCGCTCGACGATGACCAGTACGACGGCCGGCTCGTCGGTGTCGTCGGCGAAACGGATCTCAGGGCGTGCGCGCAGCGCGGCGGTGACACCCGCGTGCGTGATGGTGTCGGTGGCATGGAGCAGCACCGGGATCTGGTCGACGAGCATCGATGAACCCCTCCCGCGAACGGTGTTTCGTCATTCCCAAGGATCGTGCGGACGAGGTTTCCCGAACAGGGATCCGGAGTCCCGATATGTCCCGCTTTGCTACTCCGATCGAGCGACGCCCGCCTTCCTGATCTTGGCGATGGCCTGCGCTCGGTCGGTGACCTGAAGCTTGCGGAAGATGTGGGACACGTGGTTCCGCACGGTTTTCGGGCTGAGCACCAGCTGGTCGGCGATGGAGGCGTTCCCCATGCCCCGCGCGATGAGCCGCATGATCTCCCGTTCGCGCGCGGTCAGCTTCGGGAACGACTCGTCGCGCGGGGTTTCCGTGCCCAGCAGGGAAAGCACCTGGGTCGCGATCGCCGGGCTGAAGATCGCCTCGCCGTCGCCGATCACCCGTACCGCGCGGACGACCTGCTCGTTGCGCGCCCCCTTGAGCAGGTAGCCGCGCGCACCCGCGCGCATGGCGGCGAACACGGCGGCCTCGTTCTCGAACATGGTCAGCATGAGCACACCGGTGTGCGGGCAGGCCCTCACGATCCGGCGGGTCGCCTCGACGCCGTCGAGGTCCGGCAGGTTCAGGTCCATCAGGATGACGTCGGGCTCCAGCCTGCCCGCTTCCGCGACCGCGGTGAGGCCGTCGGCGGCCTGCCCGACGACGTCGATGCCGTGGGTACCGCCGAGCATCGCGCAGATGGCCGTCCGGAAGGCGGGATGATCGTCCACCACGAGGACGCGGAGGGGCGGGAACATCGTGTTCACTCCTGGGTGGCGAGCGGCAGCCAGGCGGCGATCCGGGTGCCGCCCGAGGACACCGGCTCTACCACGCAGCCGCCGCCGAGGTCGACGGCGCGTTCCCGCATCGAACGCAACCCGGTCCCGCCGGCCGCGGGCAGCGGCTCCCCGCCCGTGCCGACCCCGTCGTCGACGATCTCCACGCGCAGATCGCCGTCCAGCGGCCAGAGGCGCACCGTGCACTGCCGGGCACCGGAGTGGCGGGCGATGTTCACGAGCGCCTCGCGGATGATCCGGTACGCGGCGACCTCCACCGCGGCCGACAGCGGCGGCAGCTCACGGCGGACCTCGACCGTCACCGCGAGCGGGCCGTGCTCGGCGGGGACCCGGTCGGCGAGCAGCCCGGCGTACCGGCGCACGGCCGTGACGAGGCCCGCCTCGTCGAGCGCGGGCGGCCGCGCGTCGGTCACGATGCGGCGCAGTTCGGTGATGGCGCCGTAGAGCTCATCCTCGAGCCGGGACAGGAGACGCTCGGCCCCGGCTCGGTCGCGGACGAGCAGATCACGGGCCGCGCGCAACCCGAGCACGGCCACGGCGAGTGTCGGCCCGACGCCGTCGTGGAGGTCGCTGAGCACCGTCCGGAGCCGGTCCTCGTACCCGGCAGGATGAACGACGTCGGTGACGACGAAGGTCCGGCGCATTTTCTCCCCCGTCCGGGCGGTGGTGCGGCTCGGTGGTGCGTAGCGTTCTGGTCACTCGCGGTACTAGTCGCGGAATCCGGTCCCGGCGTTTCCCCACCTGCCGCGAGTTCAGGTAACGGTTTGGAGCCGATGCGGGCGGCGGCTTGGGCGACCGTGACCCGAGTGGCGGCGGAATGCCGTAACGGGGATTCGAGAATTCGGGTCATAAAATGATGGTGCTCGCTTCGAAGTATGATGCGCGCGAGTGAACTTTCTCGACAGTGGACGGGCCTTCACGGACAATCGGATCCGCGCGGCACCCTGCGAGCGAATCCTTCTGTTGCGCTCAGTTCCCCGCTCCCATCATTTGGCGAAAAGGAACCTTATGCATGACGATGACGAACCGGTAGGCCGGGTGCTCGGCAGGCGGCAGGCGTTGATTCTGCTCGGTGCCGCCGGCGCGACACTCGCCGCCGCGGGCTCCGCGGCGGCGAGCACCACCACTCCCGCCGCGGGCACCCCCGAGGTCTGCACGCTGGATTGCGTGGTCAAGCCAGAGCAAATGGAGGGTCCGTACTTCGTAGACGAGCGGCTCAATCGCTCCGATATCCGCAGTGAGCCATCCACCGGACAACTGGTTCCCGGCACCGCGCTGGTAATCAATTTCACCGTTCAACAGGTTCGCCAGCAGCAGTGCACCGCGCTGCCCGGAGCGATGATCGACCTCTGGCAGTGCGACGCGTTCGGGCTGTATTCCGACATTCCGTCCCAGGGCAGTCGCGGCCGCCGTTTCCTGCGCGGTTATCAGAACACCGATCAGGCGGGCACGGCCCGGTTCACCACCATTCTTCCCGGCTGGTACACCGGACGCACACTGCATATCCACGTCAAAATACGCACCACCGGAACCAACGGCCGTCCGTACGAGTTCACTTCGCAGCTCTACTTCACGCCCGAGTTCGGCGCGGCCTATCTGCGGACTGATCCGTACCGGCGGAAAGGCCCGGCCGACACGACCAACAGCCGGGACTCGATCTACCGCAACGGCGGATCGCAGATGCTGCTGCGTCCGCAGCAGAGCGGGACCGGCTACACGGCGGACTTCGCCATCGGTCTCGACCTGTCGAACACCCAGGTCGGCCGCCCCGACTAGGGCGAGCGCCATCATGTGACACCAAACGGGCCGAAGGCTCCCTTCGCCGCGTCCGATGCGGCGAAGGGAGCCTTCGGCCCGTCGAAGAGGCCGACGAACGGCTCGACCGGTCCGGTCACTGAGGGGTGTGTGGATATAGGGACATTGAACGTCCCTATATCCACACACCCCTCACTCGTCGTAGCACTCACCCGCTCACGGCCACGCCGAGTAGCCCCGCGGGCCGAAGCCGCCCCCTTCATAACACCGTGACCCGCTGGATCAACTCCGATCGAGTGTCGCCTACCTGCGGACTTGACCGCCGACGAGAATAAGACCAAACTTCGTTGGCGAAAAGGAGTCCGCCATGACGCATGATCCACCCGACCCATGAGGAGCTGACAAAGTGGAATCGCCGACGTTCGTGGTCATCGGTGCCGGCCTTGCCGGTGCGAAGGCCGCGGAAGCCTTACGAGACAAGGGATTCGACGGACGGATCGTGCTGCTCGGCGATGAGGGGCACCGCCCGTACGAACGGCCGCCGCTCTCGAAGGACATGCTCACCGGCAAAGCCGGGCCGGACAGCGCCTTCGTGCACGACGAGGGCTGGTACTCCGGCCACGAGGTCGAGCTGCGGCTCGGCGCCCGCGTCACCGCGATCCATCGCGCGGCCCACGAGGTCGAACTCGCCGACGGCACCCGGGTCGGCTACACCAAGCTGCTGCTGACGACGGGGGCCGAACCTCGCGTCCTGCCGGGCGCGGAGGACGCGCTCACGCTGCGCCGCCTCGGCGACTCCGAGCGGCTGCGGCAGGTACTGGAGACCGGGTCCCGGCTCGCGGTGGTCGGCGCCGGGTGGATCGGTCTCGAAGCCGCGGCGGCGGCCAGGCAGGCCGGTCTCGACGTGACGGTGCTGGAAGCACTCGAGCTGCCGCTGCTGCCCGCGCTGGGACCCGACGTGGCCAGGGTGTTCGCGGACCTGCACGCCGCACACGGCGTCGACCTGCGGTTCCGGGTCAAGGTGGCCGAAGCGGGCGCGAAGCACGTCAGCCTCGCCGACGGCACACGTGTCGACGCCGACGCCGTCCTCGTCGGGGTCGGCGCGGTGCCGAACACCGAGCTGGCCGAAGCCGCCGGATTGACCGTGGACAACGGCATCCGCGTCGACGCGCACCTGTGCACCGGCGACCCGGACATCTTCGCCGCCGGGGACGTCGCCAACGCGGACCACCCGTTCCTGGGCCGTCCCGTCCGGGTGGAGCACTGGGCGAACGCGCTCAAGCAGCCCGCCGTCGCGGCCGCCGGGATGCTCGGCAAGGACGAAACCTACGACGAACTCCCGTGTTTCTTCACCGACCAGTACGACCTCGGGATGGAGTACCTCGGCCACAACGCCGGTCACGACCGGGTCGTCTTCCGCGGCGACGTCGGGGCCAGGGAGTTCATCGCCTTCTGGCTCAAGGGAGACCGGGTGCTGGCGGGGATGAACGTCAACGTCTGGGACGTCACCGACCCGATCAAGGCCTTGATCCGCGGCGGACGTCCGGTGAACCCCGACCGGCTCGCCGACACCTCGGTGCCACTGGGGGAGGTCGCCGTCGGCTGAGCCGGGAGGAGTGGCGTCGGACGTTCAGACTTTGCGCCCGACGCCGGCGTAGACGTCGTCCGGCTCGATGTCGCGAAGACCTGGTTCCGCATGCCACAGTGGCGCGCTCACGACACCGGGTTCGACCAGGTCCAGTCCGTCGAACAGGGCGGCGACCTCGGCGTAAGGGCGGAAATACATGGGGTCCCAGCTGTTCTTCATCGCCTCGGTGACCGCCGCCATCGCATCGGGCGCGTGGTCGGCGGTCAAATGCGACAGCGCGACCAGGCTGCCGGAAGGCAGCGTTTCGCGGTACCGGGCGACGATCTCGGCGGGGCGCAGGCTGTCCGGGATGAAATGGAAGACGGCCACCATGAGCAGCCCGATCGGCCGGTCGAAGTCCAGCATCTCTCGCGTCGCCGCGGAGTTCAGCACCTCTTCAGGCTGGCAGAGGTCCGCCTCGACGACGGTGGCGTTCGGATTCCCGTCGAGGATGAGGCGGCTGTGCGCGACGGCGACCTTGTCGTAGTCGACGTAGACCACCTTGCAGCCGGGATCCATCTCCTGCGCGATTTCGTGCACGTTGCCGACGGTCGGGATCCCCGAGCCCAGATCGAGGAACTGGGTGATGCCGTGGGAGACCATGTACCGCACGGCACGGCGCAGGAACGCCCGGTTGGACGCGGCGACCCGGCGCCCGGACGGCAGGACGGCCACGACCTTCTCCCCGACGGCGCGGTCGGAGTCGAAGTTGTGGCTGCCGCCGAGCAGCCAGTCGTAGACCCGGGCCGCGCTGGGCAAGCGGACGTCGACTCCCTCTGGAACCCGTTCACCCTGCACGGACACCCACACCTCGCAACGCGTCGACAGCTGGAAACCCTTATGTCACCAGCACCGTACCGACTCCGCCCCTGGACGCCTATCGTGTGACGCGGTCACACTGGGTCGGCCATTCGGCCGATGGCGCCCCGGCCGATGAGCCGATCCGGTCATGATCTTCGCCTCATAGTGTGACGACGGTAAGTAATTCGTCGTCTACGGGGAGATCACGATAATGCTTCGCAAAACAGGGGTACTGGCGGTCGGGCTGGCCGCGGCGGGAGCGATGCTGATCCCGGGGGTCGCCGCGGCGGCCGAGGGGCCGACGCCCTACGTCATCGGCGGGCACGACGCCACGGAGGACTACTCGTTCATGGTGTCGCTGCAGCAGGGCGGCAACCATTTCTGCGGCGGCTCGCTGATCAGCGAGAACTGGGTGGTGACCGCGGCGCACTGTGTGAAGGGAGCGCAGCCGGGGGAGATCAGGACCAGGATCGGGGCGCGGCAGCACAACAGCGGGGGTACGGAGACCGGTGTCAGCCGGATCATCGTGCATCCGGACTTCGTCGGGCAGAACCCGCCGGGCGCGGACATCGCGTTGGTGCGGTTGGACAAAGCGGTGAGCGAGAAGCCGATCAAGATCGCCGGGGCGGTGGGCGAAGCGGGCACGGCGACCCGGATCCTCGGCTGGGGTGAGCACTGCGCCGACCAGACCTGCGGGGCGCCGGAGATCCTCCAGGAGCTCGACACCAAGGTGCGGCCGGCGGAAGATTGCCGAAATCTGGCCACGGGCAAGGAGATCTGCACCGGTTCCGACACGCCGGACGCGATGGGCTGCTACGGCGACTCGGGCGGGCCGCAGATCAAGGGCAGGCCGGGCGAGTGGGAACTGGTCGGCGCCACCAGCCGCGATGGCGACGCGGACCCGAAGTGCGCCAGCGGTCTGGGCATTTGGACCGATGTGACGGTGTACCGGGACTGGATCGCCGAGCAGCAGGCGGGCCACTCCGGTAGCGAGGCGTGACAAACGGGCGAGGACGGTGATGAGACCGTCCTCGCCCGTTCACCGCGATCCGTCACCGGGGCGCGAGTGCCTCCAAAGAGGACAGTGGCGCCTTGTGCAGGTTCGAGATGATGTTCCTCGGCTTGTCCGCGGCCTTGCTGTAGTAGTGCGCGCCGGACTCGAACGCCAGGTAGACGTTGCTGCCGTAGACGGTCAGCCCCTCGGACATGCTCGGCGCGCGGAAGCAGTGCTTCTTGGCCGTGTCCAGGTCCTTGTCGCCGGCGCCGCGCCGGACGACGTAGATGTTGCTGCGGTTGTTCCTGCCGTGCGAAGTGCTGTAGATGAACAGGTCCTTGGTGACAATGAGGCCCTGCGTCTTCGTCGGCACCTCCCACGACCCCGGCCGGTAGCTCAGCTTGCCGTCGGCGCCGACGGTGTATGAGTGCATCAGACCGCGTTTGGCGTCCTCGAACTTGCCCGCCCACAGGGTGTCGGTCGGACCGTGGCTGGTGAGGAACGAGGAGGCGTAGACGGTCTGTGCCTTCCCGTCCTGCTCGATGGGCAGCGACTTCTTGATCGCGTTCTTCAGCTTCGCCAGCGAGTACTTGCGGATCGTGTCGCCCTTGCCCGACACGAACGCCCAGCCCTGCTTCTCGAACACGGCGATCCCGCCGACGTGCGAGTACGCGAGCAGCGCCTGGCCGACCTGCTTGCCGGTCTTGGCGTCGATGCCGATGATGATCGCGCTGCGGTGGCCCGACTCGTACGAGGAGACCAGGATCAGGTCGTTCGAGCCGTCCCAGTTCGACCAGGTCGCCGTGCCCTGCGGGATGTTCGTCTCCAGCGCGGGGACGGGGTGGCTCTTGCTGAACCGGTTGTCGTAGGCGTAGGAGGCGGATTCCCCGCGGTAGAAGGGCCCGTCCTTGCCGCTGGACTTCGTGTCGCAGGTGATGGCCGCGGCCTCAGCGGAGGCGGTGCCCACCACCGTCAGGCCGAGCAGGAGCGTGCTCGCCGCGGCGGTGATCGTCGCCTTCTTGAGTAGCGTCTTCATTCATTCCCTTGTAGTCGTCGTGCGTCCGGTTCTCAACTGGGACTCCCCGGAGGCGCTCGCGGTTCCGGCGGGTCTGCGGCGAACACGGTCGGTCACGCTGGGTGAGTCCATTGAGGACGGTGACTCTCCCCTGCGTATTTCTGAATCGATTGCGGAAAATTGTCCACTTTGTTTTGGTGAACGCATTCCTCGGCACAGTGTCGGTTAATATCCGACGCATTACCAAAAGTAATCGACCGAGTGTCCATGGTGGTCGGCGAATCGGTCACGAAAGCCGTCAGGGTGCCCGATTGGGCTGGAAGACGTGGATTGCTGCGTCTTGTGGTCCAAGATCAGTGCGCCATTCGGACCAAATCGATGGAAATCGTATTCCTCGTCGCGGCCTGCCGTCTTAACCTTGCGTAATTCTTCACCTGCATGGTCACTGGGGAGCAAGATGAAGTCCACGCCGTTGTTGTCGCGCGCCCGAAAAGCCTCGGAGCGACTGTCCGACGCCCGATGAGACAAGACGGCTGCGTCAGCCGATTCGCGGTGCACGCCCGGCGATCACCGGACCGGATCGCGGTCTTCGAGCACGGCACCGGGATCACCTACGACCGGCTCGCCGGGCTCGCGGGCGGCCGCGCGTCGCGGTTGCGCGACGCCGGTGTCCGGCCGGGGGAGCGGGTCGGGCTCGTCACCGGGCACGGCAGCGCCGCGATCGCGGCGATCCTCGGCACGCTCGCCGCGGGCTGCACCTACGTCCCGCTGGACCCGACCTTCCCCCGCGAGCGTCTCGAACACCAGCTCGCGGCCGCGCGGGTGACCGCCGTGCTCGCGGATCCGGAGCACGTCGAGCTCGCGGAGTCCTTGTGCCGCACCGGATCCGCGCGGCTCGTACGTTCGGGTACGGAGACCGCGCCGCTTCCGGTGCCCGAAGCCGACCCGGCCAGTCCGGCGTACGTGCTGTTCACGTCCGGGTCCACCGGCAGGCCGAAGGCCGTCGCGCAGACCCACCGCAACCTCCTGCACGTGGTCGGCAACCAGATCGACGCGCTCGGCATCACCGCGGCCGACCGGCTCAGCCTGCTCGCGTCGTTCGGCTTCGACGCGGCGATCCCGGACCTGTACCCGGCCCTGCTCACCGGGGCCGCGGTCGTGCCGGTCGATCTGCGCGCGCATGGTCTCGCCCACGCCGCGCGCGAGCTGGCCAGGCACGAAGTCACTGTCTACCACTCGACGCCCACGGTCTACCGGCACCTGCTCGACGTCCTCGGCGAGACCGGCCTCCCGTCCGTGCGGACCGTGCTGCTCGGCGGCGAGCAGGCGACCCACGCCGACGTCCGCCGTGGCCGGTTCGCGCCGGAGTGCGTGTTCGTCAACGGCTACGGCGCCACCGAGGTGACCTTCGCCGCGCACTACCGGACGACGGCCGCCGAGCTGGATCCGGACGCCGAGGGGCCGCTGCCGATCGGGCGCGCGCTGCCCGGTTTCACGCTCACCGTGCTGGACAGCGGGGAACTCGAAGTGAGCGGGCGGCACCTCGTCGACGGCTACCTCGACCAGCCGAGCCCGGCGTTCGGGGTGACGGCCGACGGCGGCCGCCGCTACCGGACCGGTGACCTCGCCGCGCTGCTGCCGGACGGGAACCTCGTCTGCCTCGGCAGGCTCGACCGGCAGGTCAAGGTCCGCGGTTTCCGGGTGGAGCTGACCGAGATCGAGGCCCGGCTCGCCGAACAGCCCGGCGTGGCCGAGGCTCGCGCGATCGTGCGCGACGGCGACCTGCTCGCCTACGTGACCGCGGCCGGCCCTCGTCCGGACGGCCGGACTCTGCGGGCCGCCTTGGCGGACGTCCTGCCCGGCTACTCGGTCCCCGCCGCCGTCGCCGTGCTGGACGCTTTTCCGCTGACCGTCACCGGGAAACTCGACGAACTGGCGCTGCCGGATCCGCGGACCGCCGTGACCGTCCCGGCCGAGCGGCTGACCCCGGACGAGGAACGCGTGCACCGGATCTGGTGCGCGGTGCTGGGCCGCGACCGGATCGGGCGCACCGAGGCGTTCTTCGACGCCGGCGGCGACTCGTTGCGGCTCGGCCGGGTGCAGGCGGGGCTGGCCGACGAGTTCGGGGTGGACGTCCCGATGCTCGCCCTGTTCGAGCGTACGACGATCGCCGGGCAGGCCGCCTGGTTCACGGAGTCCACTTCGGACACTCAGCCGTGGGTCACCGCGGAGGAACAGACCGGGGACCTCATCGCCGTCGTCGGGCTGGCCTGCCGGTTCCCCGGCGCCCCGGACGCCGCCTCGTTCTGGTGGAACCTCTGCGCGGGCGTCGACTCGATCCACGACTACACCGACGAAGAGCTGGCGGCGCTGGGCATCGGGCCGGGCCTGCGTGCCGACCCGGCATACGTGCGAGCGGGCGGCCGGATCGAAGGTGTCGAAGACTTCGACGCCGGGTTCTTCGGATTCACCGCCGACGAAGCCGCGCGAACCGACCCGCAGCACCGGCTGTTCCTCGAAACGGCCTGGCGGGCGCTGGAGGACGCGGGCCGCGACCCCGCCGCCGAGACCGGACCGGTCGGGGTGTTCACGAGCACCTCGGTGAACCGCTACTTCCTGTTCCACCTGTTCGGCAACCCGGCGGTGACCGGCGACGTCGACCCGGACGACTGGGAGGGGCGGCTGCCCGGCCGCCAGCTCACCGATCACCTGCCCGGCCAGGTCGCGTACCGGCTCGGGCTGACCGGGCCGGCGGTGGCCGTGCAGAGCGCGTGCTCCAGTTCGCTCGCGGCCGTGGCGCTGGCCGCGCAGAGCCTGCTGGATTACCGGTGCGACGTCGCGCTGGCCGGCGGGGCGAGCGTGACGTGGCCGCGGTATCGCAGCGGCGGGCTCGTCTCGCCGGACGGCCGTTGCCGCGCGTTCGACGTCGCTGCGGCGGGCGCCGGGTTCGGTTCGGGCGCCGGGGCCGTCGTGCTTCGGCGGCTGGCGGACGCGGTCGCCGACCGCGACCACGTCTACGCGGTGCTGCCCGGCTGGGCGATCACGAACGACGGCCCCGACCGCGCGGGTTACGCCGTGCCGGGACCGGCAGGGCAGGCGGCCGCGGTGGCCGAGGCGCTGGCCCTCGCGGACGTCGCCCCGGACGAGGTCGCGCTGCTCGAAGCCCACGGCAGCGGCACCCCGCTCGGCGACGCGATCGAGGTGGCCGCGCTCAACCGCGTCTACCGGGACACACCGCCGGAAACGTGTGCGCTGGGCTCGGTGAAGACGAACATCGGGCACCTCGACACGGCGGCGGGTATCGCCGGGCTGATCAAGGCCGTGTTGTCCGTACGGCACGGTGTCATCCCGCCGAACCTGCACTTCACGGCGCCGCATCCGGAGGTCGACCTGGCGGGCGGCCCCTGGTACGTCCCGGCGAAGGCCACCGACTGGCCCGACCGCGACCGGCGGGTGGCCGGGGTCAGCTCGTTCGGCATGGGCGGCACGAACGTGCACGTGATCGTGGAGGAGGCCCCCGCCGTCCCGCCACGGCGGACGGCGAGCGGTCCGTTCGTCCTGCCGGTGTCCGCGCGTGACGCGAAGGCGTTGCGCGAGGCGGTTTCCCGGCTGCGGGACCGGCTCTCCACGGACGCGCCGGACCTCGGGGACGCGGCGTACACGCTGTCGGTCCGCCGGGCGTTCGCGTGCCGGGCCGCCGTGGTGGCGGACTCGGTCGAGTCGGCGGTGGCCGCGCTCGACGCGGTGCTGGCGAACGGAACCGACGTCGAAGGTCCGGCCGGGGCGGAACGAGCCCTGGCCGTTCATTGGGCAGCGGGCGGCGACGTCGAGTGGGCAGCGGACGGCGATCCCGGCCGCGTCCCCTTGCCGGGCTATCCGTTCCAGCGGGAGCGGCACTGGATCGACCCACCGCCTCAGTACACAACCGACCAGGAGACCCCTCGGTGACCGACACCTTGCCCGTCGTGGGTGGCCATGGCCCGCCACTGTCCTATCCGGACACCACGCTCACCGGCCTGATCCTCGCCCAGGCCGCGCGCACCCCCGACGCGGTCGCCGTCCGGCAGGGAGACGCCCGGCTGACCTACCGCGAACTGGTCGCGTCGGCGACCGGCGTCGCCCGGCTGCTGCGGGCCCGGGGCGCCGGGCCCGGCACCCGCGTCGGCGTCTGCGCCGACCGGCGGCCGGAGCTGATCTCGACCGTCGTGGGGGTGCTGCTGTCCGGGGCCGCCTACGTGCCGCTCGAACCCGGCGGCCCGAAGGCGCGGCTGGCCGAAATCGCGGCGGACGCCGAGGTCTCCCTCGTCGTGGGTAACTGCGCGCGGGCCGAATTCGGTGCCGCGCAAGGCATCGAGGCGCTCGACGTGCCCCAGCCCGCGGACGGTCCCGTCGACTGCCCCGCCGGGCCGGACGACCTCGTCCACCTCCTCTACACCTCCGGCTCCACCGGCCGTCCCAAGGGCGTGCTGACCAGTCACCGCAACGTGGTCGCCTTCGTGACCGGGTTCGCCGCCGCCCTCGGCCTCCGGCCCGGCGCCCGGGCACTCGGCATCTCGTCGCTCGCCTTCGACGCCTTCACCATGGACGTGTTCGTCCCGCTGACGCACGGCGGATCGGTGCAGCTCACCGGCACCGCCGACCGGGCCGACCCCGAACGGCTGCGGCGGTTCCTCGTCGAGCACGACGTCGAGTGGGGCTTCGTCACGCCGACACTGCTGTCCATGATCGACCCCGCGACCGTGCCCGGCTGGCGCGTCATCGCCTGCGGTGGCGAGCCGGTGCCCGCGGAGCTCGCCGCCCGGTGGATGCCGGGACGGCGGTTCTTCAACGCCTACGGCCCGACCGAGACCACCGTCGTGGTCGTCACCGACGAGGTCACCGGCATCCCCGCCGATCCGCTGCCGCTCGGCCGCCCGACGCCGAACCACCGGGCGTACGTCGTGGACGCCGGGCTGCGGCCGGTCGCGCCCGGCGAGATCGGCGAACTGCTCATCGGCGGCCCTGGCGTCGCGCTCGGCTACCTCGGCAGCCCCGAGCTGACCGCCGAGAAGTTCGTCGACGACCCGATCACGCCGGGAGAACGGCTCTACCGCACCGGAGACCTGGCCCGCGAGCTCCCCGACGGGCGTCTCGAATTCGCCGGCCGCGCCGACCGGCAGGTGAAGGTCCGCGGCCAGCGGATCGAGCTGGGCGAGGTGGAGGCCGCGCTCACGACCCACCCGGACGTCGACGCCGCCGCCGTGACGGCCGTCCCCGGCCCGGCGGGCACCCGGCTGGTGGCCTTCCTGGCACCGGCGTCGGCACCGTCCGATGTGGACGAACTCGGCCGGGACCGGCTCACCGCGGCGATGCGCCCGGCCGCGATCCGGGTACTCGACCGCCTGCCGGTCAACCCGCTCACCGGCAAGATCGACCGGCCCGCGCTGCGCGACCTCGCCGAAGCGGCGCTGGCGGAGGAACGGTCCGACCTCGGCCCGCTCGGCACCCCGGCCGAACGCGCGGTCGCGGCCATCTGGCGGCGGGTGCTCGGCGCGGGCGCGGGGACGGACTTCCTGTCCTCGGGCGGGAACTCGATCGCCGCGATGCGCCTGGTCGCGGCACTGCGCACGGAGCTGGCCGCGGACGTCGCCGCGGAGGACGTCTTGGCCACCCGCACGCTCGACGGGTTGACCCGTCGGGTCGCGGCCGCGTCGCCGTTGACCGGTCCGGGCCTGACCACCGGGCACGCACCCACCCTGTCGCCGCAGCAGCGGCGGCTGTGGTTCCTCGACCAGCTCGCCCCGGACGCCGCGCCGTACAACATCGCGATGGCGTTCCGGCTGGCCGGTGCGCTGGACGTAGATGCGCTGCGCCACGCCTTGCGCGCGGTCGCCGAGCGGCACGACGTGCTCCGGTGGCGGATCCGCGCCGTCGACGGCGCGCCGGTGGCGGATCGCCTGCCGCCGTCGGACGTTCCGCTGCCGGTGGCGCCGGTGACCGAGGACGGTCTGCGGGCCCGGCTGGCCGCCGACGCCGCGACGCCGGTGCATCTCGACCGTGAGGCTCCCTGGCGCGTGCGGCTCTACCGGCTCGGCGAGAGGGAGCACGTGCTCGGCTTCACGCTGCATCACGCGGTGTTCGACGGCTGGTCGCAGGACCTGCTGTGCGCCGACCTGTCGGCGGCCTACCGGGGCGAGCCGCTGCCGCCGCCGGTGGCGTCCTACGCGGACTACGCGGTGTGGCGAGCCGGACGCGACGAACGCCGCGAAGCGGTGGATGTCGCGTGGTGGACCGAACGTCTCGCCGGTGCGCCATCCACAGTGGACCTTCCGCGCGACCGGCCGCGCCCGGCCGTGCAGACCTACCGGGGCGCGAGCCTGCGTCAGTCCTTTTCGGACGGTGTCGCCGACTCGGTCCGGGCGCTGGCCGCCCGCACCGGCACGACCCGCGCCGGGGTGCTGCTCGCCGCGTTCGGCCAGCTGCTGCGGCGGCTCACCGGGGCGAGCGACCACCTGGTCGCCACGGTCGTCGCCGACCGGCAGCTCGCCGAATGCCAGGAGGTCGCGGGGTTCTTCGTCGACATCGTGCCGGTGCGGCTGCGGGCCGACGACGCCGCGGACTTCGCCTCGCACGTCCGCGACGGTGGCGCGGAACTCCTGGCCGCGACCGCGCATCCGGCCGCCCCGGTCGAGCGGCTCGTCGAGGCGCTCGGCGTACCCCGCGATCCCGCGCGCGCCCCGCTCGTGCAGGTGATGTTCAACGTCCTGAACTTCGCCGAGCCGAGGCTGGACCTGCCCGGTGTGGCCTCGGCGTGGCTGCCGGTCGACAAGCCGGGGTCGCCGTTCGACCTCACGGTCTACGTCCACGACGACGGCGTCGAACTGCTGTACAACCCGGATCTGTTCGACCACACCCGGATGGCCGGGCTCGCCGAGGACTACGTCGCCCTGCTCGGCGCGCTGTCCGCGGCGCCGGACGCGCCGGTCGGGACGAGCGTGCCGGAGCTGCCGCGGGCGGACGTCCGCACCGCCGCTCCCGCCGCGGCGGCCCGCGTCAGGGCACGCCCGGCGCCGGTGGTCGCGGATCCGGCGGCACTCGCCGCGACCGAGGCCGTGATCGCGCGTGCCTGGTGCGACGTCCTGGGCGTGGCCGAAGTGGGGCACACCGAGAACTTCTTCGACGTGGGCGGGCATTCGCTCGCCCTCGCCAGGGTGCACGCCCAGGTCACCGCCCGGCTCGCCCGCCGGATCCCGATGGTCGACCTGTTCACCCATCCCACCGTCCGCGCCCTCGCCGCGCACCTGCACTTCGGCGACGCCGCCAGCCCGGAGCTGGCACGTGCCGCCGAACGCGTCGCCGCCCGCCGCGGCCGCACCCAGACCAGAAGACCCCGTCGCACCGCCGGCCCGGCCGGCCCCGGATAGGAGCACCACCGTGACCCACCTCCCCGAAACCGGCACCGGCGACCCCGGAGCCGAACCCATCGCGATCGTCGGACTGGACGTGCGCGTGCCCGGCGCGCGTGACGCGCGGCAGTTCTGGCGCAACCTCGTCGACGGCGTCGAGTCGATCGTGCCCGCCACCCGTGAGGAGATGATCGCCCGCGGCGCCGCACCGGACACGGTGGACGATCCGAGCTGGGTGAACGCCACCGCCGTGGTCGACGGCTTCGACGAGTTCGACGCGGAACTGTTCGGTATGACCAGCCGCGAGGCCGAGATCACCGACCCGCAGCATCGGCTGTTCCTCCAGTCGTGCCACGCCGCGCTGACCGACGCGGGCTACGACCCGGCCCGCTTCGACGGCGCGATCGGCGTCTACGGCGGGTCCGGGGGCACCGGTTACCTGACCGAGAACCTGATGCGCAACGAGCGGCTCCTCGCCTCGCAGCACGGCGGGATCGGCATCTCGACCGGCAACCAGCCGAGCTACCTGACGACCTCGGTGTCGTACAAGCTCAACCTGCGCGGCCCGAGCCTCGCGGTGTTCACCGCCTGTTCGACGTCGCTGGTCGCGGTGCACCTCGCTTGTGAGGCTCTGCGCAACGGCGAGTGCGACATGGCGCTGGCCGGCGGGGTCAACGTGGAGATGCCGCACGGCGTCGGCTACATGGGTGTCGATGGCTTCACCTCACCGGACGGCCACGTGCGCGCGTTCGACGCGGGCGCCAACGGCACGGTCTGGAGCAGCGGCGTCGGGGTCGTGCTGGTGAAGCGGCTGTCGCAGGCGATCGAGGACGGCGACCACATCCGGGGTGTCGTGCTGGGCAACGCGATCAACAACGACGGTGCCACCAAGGTCGGTTTCTCCGCGCCCAGCGTGTCCGGGCAGACCGAAGCGGTCGCGCAGGCCGTCGGCATGGCCGGGGTCGACCCGCGCACCATCGGCTACGTCGAGGCGCATGGCACCGGCACCGCGCTGGGCGACCCGATCGAGATCACCGCACTGTCCACTGTGTACGGAAACGGAGTCGAGGACACCGGCTGGTGCGCGATCGGCTCGGTGAAGTCCAATATCGGCCACCTGTCGCAGGCGGCGGGCGTGGTCTCGTTGATCAAGGCCGTGCTCGTGATGGAACACGGGCTGATCCCGCCGACCATCAACTACCACGAACCCAACCCCGGTATCGACTTCCCGGCGAGCCCGTTCTATCCGGCGCGCGAGGTGACGAAGTGGGAGGCGGACCGGGTGCCGCGGCGGGCGGGCGTCAGCTCGTTCGGCGTCGGCGGCACCAACGCGCACGTCGTGCTGGAGGAGGCGCCGAGCCCGCAACGGTCTCGCACGCCGCACCCGGCGCATCTGCTGCGCGTGTCGGCCAACACCGCGGAGGCGCTCTCGGCCGCGGTCGACCAGCTCGCCGAGCGGCTGGCCGGTGACGTCGACCTCGACCTCGCCGACGTGGCGTACACCCTGGCCGCCGGGCGCACCGAGTACCCGCACCGCGCGGTCGTCGTCGCCCGTGACCCGGAGGACGCGGTCGACGGGCTGCGCGATCCCCGGCGCCTCGTGTCCGCACAGGCCGGGGAGACGAACGTGGCGTTCCTCTTCCCCGGGCAGGGTTCCCAGTACGCCGGGATGGGCGCCGAGCTGTACGACGCGGAGCCGGTGTTCGCCGCGGCCGTCGACGAGTGCCTGCGGCTGCTCGAAGCCGAGCTGCCGGAGCTGCGCGACCTGATCTTCCGGCCCGGTGGCGAGCAGGCGCTGCGGGAAACCCGCGTGACCCAGCCCGCGCTGTTCGTCGTCGAGTACGCGCTGGCGAGGCTGTGGCTGAGCTGGGGCGTGCGGCCCGCGGCGATGATCGGGCACTCGGTCGGCGAGTACGTCGCCGCCACCGTCGCCGGGGTCTTCACCCTGCCGGACGCGCTGAACCTGGTCGCCACCCGCGGCCGCCTGATGCAGTCGATGCCCGCCGGGGCGATGCTGGCCGTCCAGCTCGACGAGGAGAGCGTCGCCTCGCGGCTGCCGGACACACTCGCGATCGCCGGGGTGAACGGGCCCGGCACGTGTGTCGTGGCCGGGCCGTCGGACGCGGTCGCGGAGTTCGCGGCGACGCTCAAGTCCAGCGGCGTGCAGTGCCGCGAACTGGTGACCTCGCACGCGTTCCACTCGCCGATGATGGATCCGATCCTCGCCGAGTTCACCGCGGCCGTCACCGCCGTCACCCGCACCGCGCCCACGCGGCCGTTCCTGTCGAACGTCACCGGCGACTGGATCACCGACGCCCAGGCCACCGACCCGGCCTACTGGGCCTCGCACCTGCGTCAGGCCGTCCGGTTCGGCGACTGCGTCAAGAACCTGTTCGCGCGCGGCGGCCGCTGGGCGCTCGTCGAATGCGGCCCGGGTCACCAGCTGTCCGGGCTGTCCCGCGGCCAGGTGCCGAAGGGCATGCCCGCGCCGCAGCCGAGCCTGCCGGGCCGGACCGAGCGCATCGGCGACGTCGAAACGCTCTACGGCGCGGCCGGTCTCTTGTGGACGAACGGGGTTTCCCTGGAACCGCGGACGTTCGGTGCTCCGGGCAACCGGGTCCCGCTGCCCGGCTACCCGTACGCGCGCAAGCGGTACTGGGTCGACCCGGACCCGGTGACGGCGACCGGACCCGTGCGGTCGACCGGTCCGCTGCCGCTCTCCGAGTGGTTCGCGGTCCCGGCGTGGCGGCAGGCGGAACCGGACCTGAGACGCGAGCCCTTCGCGAACGCGCTCGTCTTCACCACCGAAGATGTCCTGCCCGGCCTGCTTCGCGACGCGGGGGTGGCGGTCACCGAGGTACGCCTCGGTGACGGGTTCACCGTGACGGAGACCGGATTCACCGTCCGGCCCGGGGTCCGCGAGGACTACGACGCGCTCGTCGCCGCGCTGCCCGCCCGGCCCGAGCGGGTCGTCCACGCCTGGACGCTGGCCGGGGAAGAGCGCGGCATGGCCGCACAGGACCGCGGGTTCTTCAGCGTGCTCAATCTTGTCCAGGCCTGGGGCGAGCCGGTGCGGATCGACGTGCTGAGCACCGGCACCGCCGACGTCACCGGTACCGATCTGACCCGGCCCGAGCACGCGACCCTCGCCGGCATCGCCCGCGTGGTGCCGCTGGAAGCGCCGGGCACGGTGGTGCGCCGTATCGACACCGATCGTGTGCAGGACGCCATCGCCGAGCTGTTCCGTCCGGCGGACGCGGCGGCCGAGGTCGCGCTGCGGGCCGGCCGTCGCTGGGTGCTGGACTACACCCAGCTCGCCCTGCCCGAGGCCGCCGAACCGGTGCTGCGCGACGGCGGCCGGTACCTGATCACGGGCGGGACCGGCGGTATCGGCATCACCCTCGCCGAGGATCTCGCCCGCCGGGTGCGGGCGAAGCTCGTGCTGCTCACCCGCGCCGGGCTGCCGCCGCGGGCGGAGTGGGACGCGCACCTCGCCGCGCACGGCGGCACCGACCGCGCCGGGCGCGCGATGCTCGCCGTGCGGCGGATGGAGGCCGCGGGCGCGGTGGTGCACGTCGTCGCCGCCGACGTCACCGACGCGGCGCGGCTGCGCGAGGTCCGAGAGCTGGCCGAGCGCGAGTTCGGCGGCCTCGACGGGATCGTGCACGCCGCCGGGCTGCCCGGCGGCGGTGTCGCCGAGGTGAAGGAGCGGGCCGCGGCCGAGGCCGTGCTGGCCCCGAAGATCGCCGGGACACTGGCGCTGGCCGAGGCATTCGCCGACCTGCCGATGGACTTCGTCGCGCTGTGCTCGTCGATCACCGCGGCGGTGGGCGGCATCGGGCAGGTCGACTACTGCGCCGCCAACAACTTCCTCGACGCCTACGCACGGGGCGGTCACGGCTGGCAGGCGCGGCTGGTGTCGCACGCCTGGGGCGGCTGGGACGAGGTCGGCATGGCCGCGGAGGTGGCCGCGCCGACCACGATCCGCACTACCCGGTCGCGGGCGCTCGGCCCGGTCGAGCACCCCGTGCTCACCACGCGCACCGAGGACGGCGCGCACGGGCTCGTCTCGGCGGCCACGCACTGGCTGCTCGACGAGCACCGGATCGCCGGGGTGCCGGTGGTCCCGGGCACGGGACACCTGGAGACCGTCCGTGCGGCGGCGGCCGCGTCGCTGCCGAAGCCCGGTGACGGATACGTCGTCGAGCTGCGGGACGTCGCGTTCCTGGAGCCGTTCGGCGTCCCGGACGGCGCCACCGCGGAGTACCGCGTGGAGTTCGACGGTGGCGACTTCACCGTGACCAGCCACGTCGCCGGCGCGAGCCGGACCCATGTGCGCGGATCCGCCGGATGGGTCGCGGCCGAGCCGGTGTCCACTGTGGACATCGCGGTGGTGACCGGGCGGACCGAGCCGATCGACGACGGGCACGGCTTCGGCACCGGCCGCACCAGCATGGTCACCTTCGGCCCGCGCTGGGCGGCGTTGCGCGAACACCGCATCGGCGCGGAGGAGGAGCTGGCCACGATCACGGCTCCCGACGCGGCGGCGGGTGACGTCGGCGCCTGGGGCCTGCACCCGGCACTGCTGGACGTCGCGACCGCGTTCGGCCGCGGCCGGGGGAGCGGCACCTACCTGCCGATGAGCTACGGCCGGATCGTCGTGCACGACGCGCTCCCGGCGAGTTTCCGTAGTCATCTGCGGTACCGCGACTCCGGCGGCGCCCAGGTGGTGGCGGCCGACCTCTCACTGTGCGACGAGACCGGCCGCGTGCTCGTCACTATCGAGGATTTCGTGTTGCGCCAAGTCGATCAGGCCGCCGTCGGCGGTGGCCTGGCCTCGGCGTCCGCTGCGTCCACTGTGGATACTGCCGGGTCCTCGACCGGGATCCGGCCGGTCGACGGTGCCGAGGCGTTCGTCCGGGCGCTGGCCCCCGGCCTCGGCGGGCACGTGGTCATCACAACCTTGCCGGTGCGGGAGCTGATCGAGCGCCAGGTCAGTGCCGAGGAACTGGAGGAACCCGTCGAAGTGGCGGTGGCGGTGTCGGAGGACGACTACGTCGCCCCGCGCACCGAGCTGGAGGCCGAGATCGCCCGGCAGTGGACCGAGCTGCTCGGCGTGGAGAAGATCGGCGTGCACGACGACTTCTTCGCCCTCGGCGGCAACTCGCTGGTCGCGATCCAGCTCATCGCCCAGGTGCGCAAGGCCACCGGCACGCGGCTGGCGATGAAGACGCTGTTCGAAGCGTCCACAGTGGCCACTCTGGCCGAGCGGATCGAGGAACTGCGCGCCGGCAAGCCCGAGGCGCCCGCCGAAGAACCCGCCCGGACCACCATCCCCAAGCTCGAGCGCTGAGCCGTGCGGTGGGTCGTGAGTGGCGTTTCGGGTTCTAACCCGAAACGCCACTCACGACCACCTGGACCGACGCGGCACTCTCGCGTGACCTCTCACTGAACAGGAAATCATGAGCGACACGAAGGAATGGACGTTCCCGGCCTCGTTCGGGCAGGAGCGGATCTGGCTGTCCGGCCAGCTCGACCCGGCGTCCCCGGTGTACAACCTGCACTGCCAGGCCCGGCTCGACCGCCCGCTGACCGCGGAGCAGTGGCGCGCCGCGCTCGGTGTCATCGTCGGGCGGCACGAGGCGCTGCGCACGTCGTTCCGTATGGAGGGCGGCGCGCTCATGCAGGTGGTGCACGCCGAGGTGCCGATCGAGCCCGAGGTGCACGACCTGCGGGACCTGCCCGCCGACGCCCGCGAAGCCCGACTCGCCGAACTCGTCGGCGCCGTCACACGTGAGGCCGTCCCGCTCGACTCGCCGCCGCCGTGGCGGGCCCAGGTGTGCCGCATGGCCGACGACGAGTGGGTGCTCACGTTCGTCGTGCACCACACCGTGTTCGACGCCGGTTCGGTGCTGGTGCTGGGCAAGGAGCTGGGCGAGGCATGCGACGCCGTGTTCGAGGGCCGCGAGCCGAAGCTGCCCGAGCTGGCCATCCAGTACCCGGACTTCTCGGCCTGGCAGCGCGGGCAGCTCGAAACGTCCAGTGAGCAGCTGGACTACTGGCGCAAGCAGCTCACCGGGCTGCCGCCGGTGCACGGCCTGCCCACCGACCGGCCGCGGCCGTCGGAGCTGACGTTCGCCGGTGACCAGGTGCACTTCGCCCTCCCGGACGGCCTGATCGACCGGGTCGGCGAGCTGAGCCGGGAGCTGTCGGCGTCGCCGTTCATGGTGCTGCTGGCCGGTTACGCGGCGCTCCTGTCACGACTGTCCAGAGTGGACGACATCGTCGTCGGCGTCCCGGTCGCCGGCCGCGACCTGCCGGAGCTGGCCGACCTGATCGGCATGTTCGTCAACCAGATGGCCGTGCGCGTCGACTGCTCGGGCGCGCCCACGTTCACCGAGCTGGTCGGCCGGGTCCGGACCACACTGCTGGAGGCGATCGACCACAGTCAGGTGCCGTTCCAGGCGGTCGCCGAGGCGGTCGGGGCCGAACGCGATCCCGGCGTGCAGGCGCTGTACCAGCTCGGCTTCAACTTCCTGCCCGACTCGGGGCTGGAGCCGATCCGGTCCGCCACCGCGAAGGACGACATCGCGATCGACCTGACCTCGGTGGACGGCAGGCTCGTCTACCGCACCGACCTGTTCGACCGCGAGACCGCCGAAGCCATCGCCGAACGGTACGTGCGGCTGCTCGCCGCGGCGCTGGCCGATCCGGCCGGGTCGGTCGCGGATCTGCCGCTGCTGTCGGACGCCGAACGCGAACAGGTCCTGAACGGGTGGAACCCGACGGAACTGTCCACTCCGGACACCAAGACGGTGCACGCCCGTTTCGAGGAACAGGCAGCACGGACCCCGGACGCGCCCGCCGTCGACTTCGGCGGGGTCCGCCTGACGTACGCCGAGCTGAACACGCGGGCCAACCGCGTCGCGCACCGGCTGCGTGAGCTGGGCGCCGGTCCCGGCACCGTCGTCGGCGTCTGCGTGCCGAACTCGGCGGACCTGCTGACCGGCGTGCTGGGGGTGCTGAAGAGCGGCGCGGCCTACGTCCCGCTCGACCCGGCCAACCCGGCTCCCCGGCAGGCGCTGATCCTCGCCGACGCGGGTGTCCCGTTCGTGCTGGTCACCGGTGAGTCCACAGTGGACACCAAGACGCTGGCGCTGGACGATCCGGCCGAGTGGTCCGCCGCGGCCACCGAAGACCCGGAACCGGCGGCCGGGCCGGGCGACGTCGCTTATGTGATCTACACGTCGGGCTCGACCGGGCGGCCCAAGGGCGTCGAGGTCGAGCACCGGGCCGTCGACACGTACCTGGCGTGGGCGCGGGAGGCGTACCCCGGCCTGGCCGGACGGGCGCTGCTGCACACGTCGGCGTCGTTCGACCTCACCGTGACGACGCTGCTCGGCACCCTCACCGCCGGGGGCGCGGTCGTCGACGGCGGCCGTCCGACGTTCGTCAAGGCGACCCCGACGCACCTAGCCATCCTCGCCGAGGAGCTGTTCCCGACGGGTGAGCTGGTGCTCGGTGGTGAAGCGCTGACCGCCGAGGCCGTCCAGCCGTGGCGGGACCGGCACCCCGGCACGCTCGTCGTCAACGAATACGGTCCGACCGAGGCCACGGTCGGCTGCGTCGTGCACCGGATCGAACCCGGGGACGCGCTGCCGTCCGGACCCGTATCGATCGGCCGTCCGGTACCCGGAACCCGCGCGTACGTCCTGGACGAGCGAGGGCAGCCGGTGCCGCCTGGCGTCCCGGGCGAGCTGTACGTCGCCGGGCGCCAGCTCGCCCGCGGCTACCTCGGCCTGCCGGACCTGACCGCGGAGAGGTTCGTCGAGGGCCCGTCCGGCCGGATGTACGCGACCGGAGACCTCGTCCGCTGGCGTCGCGACGGCTCGCTCGACTACCTCGGCCGCGCCGACGAGCAGGTGAAGCTGCGCGGCTACCGGATCGAGCCCGGCGAGGTCGAAGCGGCGCTGCGCGAACTGCCGGTGGTGCGGGACGCGGCCGTGGCGGTCCGCGGCGACGCGCTCGTCGGCTACCTCGTCGGCAGCACCGACGGCGCGGCCGAAGCACTGCGGAAGACGTTGCCGGAGTATCTGGTGCCGACCCGGTTCGTGGCGCTCGACGCGCTGCCGATGGCGGCCAGCGGCAAACTCGACCGGGCCGCGCTGCCGGATCCCGAACCCGATGAGGCTCCGGCGTACGTCGCACCCCGGACCGCGGCCGAAGAACTCGTCGCCGAGGTGCTCGGGGAGCTGCTCGGCATCGACGACCTCGGCGCGCACGACGATTTCTTCGCCCGTGGCGGCAATTCGCTGCTGGCGATCCGCGCGATGGCCCGGCTCCGCAAGCAGATCGAGGTCGACATCCCGGTGCGGGGGCTGTTCACCCTCACCACCGTCGCCGGGCTCGCCGCGGAGATCGAGCGGCGGCTCGAGGAAGACCTCGACCAGCTCAGCGACGAAGAGGTCCAGCGCCAGCTGGCCGAAGGCGAGAACTCATGACCGCGATCGACGAAACCAGCGCGGCCGCGCGCCGCGCCCTGCTCGAACGGCGATTGCGACGGCGCGCGGAACCGGCCGCGACCATCACCCCGCGTCCTGCCGATGCCGTCGTCCCGCTGTCGTATCAGCAGGAACGCGTCTGGTTCATGGAGCAGTTCGCGCCGGGCACCGGGTCGTACCACATCCCGGTGCCGATCCGGCTGACCGGCAGGCTCGACGTCGCCGCACTCCAGTCCGCTTTGGACACTTTGCCCGCGCGGCACGAGGCGCTCCGCATGCGGTTCCCGGAGGGGGACGACGGACAGCCGACCGTCCACATCGAACCCTCGGTTACCGTCAATCTGTCCATAGTGGACGCGGGAAGTGAGGAAGCGGCCCGCGCCGCCGTCGACGCCGCCGCGGCCGAGACGTTCGACCTGGCCACGGGACCGCTGCTGCGGGCGACGCTGGCCCGGGTGTCCGACGAGGAACACCTGCTGGTCCTGTGCACGCACCACATCGTGGGCGACGGCTGGTCGGTCGACCTGCTGCTGCGCGACCTCGCCGCGCAGTACCACGCCCTGAGCACCGGCGGCACGGCCGAGCTGCCCACGCTGAGCATCGGGTACGGCGACTTCGCGCACTGGCAGCGCCGCACGCTCACCGGCGGCGAACTCGACCGGCAGCTGGAGCACTGGAAGGCGCAGCTCGCCGGGGTCGAGCCCCTGGAGCTGCCCACCGACCGGCCCCGGCCCGCCAAGCAGAGCTTCGACGGCGCGATCCACGAGTTCTTCGTCGAGCGCGAACTCGCCCGCGCCCTCGGCGAGCTGAGCCGCGAACACGGGGTCACGCTGTTCATGACCCTGCTGGCCGCCTACCAGGTGCTGCTTTCGCGGTACTCGGGCCAAGAGGATTTCGCGATCGGCTCGTCGTCGGCCGGGCGCGGTCTGCCCGAGCTGGAGGGCGTGGCGGGCATGTTCATCAACATGCTGCCCCTGCGCGCCCAGCTGGAGGGGGATCCGACGTTCGCCGAGCTGCTGGAACGCACCCGGCGGCACGTGCTGGACGCGTTCGAGCACGCCGACGTCCCGTTCGAGCGGCTGGTGAACGCCCTCGGCGTGCCCCGCGACGTCAGCCGCTCGCCGGTGTTCCAGGCGATGTTCGTGCTGCAGAACTACGAGATGGGCCGGATGGGCGAGGCGGGCGAGTCCGAAGTGGACTTCCGCTGGCTGCCGATGGATTTGCCCGCGACCCGGTTCGACTTCGAGTTCCACGCGATCGAGCTCGAACGCGGGCTGATCGGCAAGCTCGTGTACAACACCGCACTGTTTCGCGCGGACACGGTCGACGGGATGGCCGGGCGGCTGGTCACGCTGCTGCGGTCGATCGTCGCCGACCCGAGCCGACGACTGTCCGAAGTGGACATCCTCGACGCCGCGCAGCGCGAACTCGTCCTGGAGCGGTGGAACGACACGACCACCGAGTTCCCGCAGACCACGCTGCACGCGCTCGTCGAGGAGCAGGCCGCCCGGACGCCGGACGCGCCCGCGGTGACCTTCCGCGGCGCGTCGCTGACCTACCGCGAGCTGGACGAGCGGGCCAACCGGCTCGCGCACCGGCTGCGTGGCCTCGGCGTCGGGCCGGGCGTGCTCACCGGGGTGTTCGCGGAGCGGTCGTTCGAGCTGGTGGTCGCGCTCCTCGGCGTGCTGAAAGCCGGTGGCGCGTACGTGCCGCTCGACCCGGAGTATCCGGCCGACCGGCTGGCGTTCATGCTGCGGGACGCGGCCGCGCCCGTGGTGCTGACGCAGGCGGCGTTGCGCGAAACGCTGCCGCCGGGCGACGCGACCGTGGTCGTACTGGACGACCCTGCCGAGACCACGGGGCAACCGGGCACCCCGCCCGAAGCTCTCGCCGGACCGGAAGACCCGGCGTACGTCATCTACACCTCCGGCTCCACCGGTCAGCCGAAGGGCGTGCCCAACGGTCACCGCGGCATCGTCAACCGGCTCGACTGGATGCAGCGCGCGTACCGCCTCGACGGCACCGATTCGGTCCTGCAGAAGACCCCGGCCGGCTTCGACGTATCGGTCTGGGAGTTCTTCTGGCCGCTGATCACCGGCGCACGGCTCGTGCTCGCCGAACCCGGCGGCCACAAGGACGCCGCGTACCTGCGTGAGCTGCTCGCCTCGGAAAGCATCACCACCGCGCACTTCGTGCCGTCGATGCTCACGCTCTTCCTGGCCGAACAAGGCGTCGAGAGCTGCACGGCGCTGCGGCGGGTGGTCTGCAGCGGCGAGGAACTGCCGCTCGACGCCGCCCGCGAGTTCACGCGGCGACTGCCTGGCTGCGAGCTGCACAACCTCTACGGCCCGACCGAAGCCGCCATCGACGTCACCTCCTGGCACTGCACGCCCGCCGCGCTCGCGGAGGTCGCGTCGGTGCCGATCGGGGCGCCGATCCAGAACATCCGGATCTACGTGCTCGACCGGGCCGGGCGGCCGTGCCCGGTCGGCGTGCCCGGTGAGCTGCACATCGCCGGCGTCGGCCTGGCCCTGGGGTACCACAAGCGCCCGGAGCTGACGGCCGAGCGGTTCGTGGACGATCCGTTCCACAGTGGACGGATGTACCGCACCGGCGATCTCGCGCACTGGCGCCCGGACGGGACGATCGCGTTCCTCGGCCGGATCGACCACCAGGTCAAGCTGCGCGGCCTCCGCATCGAGCTGGGGGAGATCGAGACGACCCTGCGCGCCCAGCCGGACGTGCGCGACGCGGCCGTGATCGTCCGCGAGGACACGCCGGGGGACAAGCGGCTGGTCGGATACGTCGTCGGCGACGCAGAGCCCGGCACACTGCGGACGGCGCTCAAGCAGAGCCTTCCGGACTACATGGTCCCGCCGTCGTTCGTCGCCCTCGACGAACTGCCGCTCACCCCGAACGGCAAACTCGACCGCAAGGCCTTGCCCGCGCCGGTCGCGTCCCGGGACGCGACCAAGGAACTGGTCGCGCCGTCGACCCCGGTCGAGACCCTGCTCGCCGAAATCTGGCGCGACGTGCTCAAGGTGGACGAGCTGGGCGTCGACGACGACTTCTTCGACCTCGGCGGCCATTCGATGCTGGCCACCCAGGTGGTGGCGCGGATCGGCAAGGCGGGCGCGGGCCAGGTCGGCGTCATGGACCTGTTCCAGCACCGCACGATCCGCGAACTCGCGTCCTTCATGGACGGTGACGACGCCGACCGGCCGCGGCATCTGCTGTACGAACTGACCAAACCGGCGAAGCAGCGGACGCTGACCTACGTCTGCTTCCCCTACGGCGGCGGCAGCGCGATCGTCTACCAGCCCTTGGCCGACGCGCTCCCGGAGGGCCACTCGCTCTACTCGGTCGCCATCCCCGGCCACGACGTCGGGCTGTCCGAGGAGGCCCTGCCCTTCGACGACCTGGTCGAGCGGCTGACCGAGGAGATCCTCGACCGCATCGACGGACCGCTGGCGATCTACGGTCACTGCGGTGTCGGCAACGCGCTCGCCGTCGCCGTCGCCCGGCTGCTCGAAGAGCGCGGCCGCGAGCTGGAGGTCGTCTACATCGGCGCGATCTTCCCGTTCGCCCGGATGAAGGGTGCGGTGGGCACGCTGCGCACGCGGCTGGAGAAGCTGCGCAGCAACCGGTACTACTCGAACTGGCTCAAGGGCATGGGCGTCGACACCGACGACCTCGACCCGGCGCAGGCCGACCGGATCATCACGAACATGCGGGCCGACAGCCGCGCCGCCGAGGAGTACTTCAGCGGCCTGCTCGACGCCCGCGTGGCCAAACTGCGCGCGCCGATCGTGTCGGTGGTCGGCTCCGAGGACCCGGTCACCGACTACTACGCCGAGCGATACCGGGAATGGGAGTTCCTCACCGACACCACCGCGCTCGTGGTGCTCGACCAGGCCGGGCACTTCTTCCTGCGTTACCGGGCCGAAGAACTCGCGGAGATCGTCACGCGGGTGCATCCGGCGCTGGACGATCCCGGCGAACTCGACGTCCGGGTCCGCGGTGAAGACGCCGCCTGGGCGGTGCACGAGACGCATCGGGCGGTCGTGGACGACAAACCCAAGGTCCAGCCGAGTATGGGCCGGTTCGTCACGATCACGATCGGGCAGCTGGTCTCCTCGACCGGCTCGGCGCTGACGTCGTTCGCGGTGCCGATCTGGCTCTACACCCGCACGGGCTCGGTGGCCGACCTCGGCCTGCTATGGGCGCTCGCGCTGTTGTTCGGCGTGCTGGTCCTGCCGGTGGCGGGCGCACTGGTCGACCGCGGCGACCGGCGGCGGATCATGATCGCGGCCAGCAGTGTCGCGGGCGGGATCCAGCTGATATTGGCGTTGCTGCTGCTCACCGGGCAAGTCCAGCTGTGGTTGTTCTACGTGCTGATCCCGCTCGGGTCGGTGGCCTCATCGTTCCAGCGCATCGCTTACCAGTCGTCGGTGGCGCAGCTGGTGCCGAAGCAGTACCTCGGGCACGCGATGGGCCTCGCACAGCTGTCCAACGGGTTCGCCCAGCTGCTGATGCCGGTCCTCGCGGCCGGGCTGCTGGCGGCGATCGAGCTGTCCGGCATCCTGATCCTGGACATGGCGAGCTACGTGTTCGCGATCGTGGGCCTGCTGCTGGTGCGCTTCCCGGACATGATGGGCTGGCGCCCGCGCGAACCGCTGCTGACGGCGATCGCGGGCGGGCTGCGGTACTCGTGGAACCACCGCGGTTTCCGCACGATGCTGCTGTACTTCGCGCTGGCGAACGTCTTCCTCGCCCCCGCTCTGGTGCTCCTCTCGCCGCTCGTGCTGTCGTTCGGTTCGGTCACCGACGTCGCGCAGGTGGCGCTCGCCGAGGCGCTCGGCGCGGTGGCGGGTGGCATCGGGATGGCGCTGTGGGGCGGACCGCGGCAGCGGCGGATGGTCGGCGTGCTCGCCGGCAACGTCGGGATCGCGCTCGGCAGCCTGGTGATGGGCCTGCGGCCGTCGCTGATCGTCGTCGCGGCCGGGGTGTTCCTCCTGGCCGCCGCGATGGCCGTGTCGCAGGGCATCTACGCGACGCTGGTGCAGGTCAAGGTGCCGCAGCGGTTCCACGGCCGGGTGTTCGCGATCAACCAGACGATCACGTGGTCGACGCTGCCGATCGGGTTCGCCGTGCTGGCACCGCTGGCCGTCGGCTGGTTCTCGCCACTGCTGGCGCCGGGTGGCGCGCTGACCGGGTCGGTCGGCGCCGTGCTGGGCACCGGCGAGACGCGGGGGATCGGGCTCGCCTACGTCGTCTTCGCGCTGATCCTGTTGCTGATCAACGTGGGCGGGTTCTCGCTGCGGCGGCTGCGCCGGTTCGACACCGAGGTACCCGATTCGCTGCCCGACGATCTGGTGGGGGCACAGGAACGGGAGCGCAAGCTCGCCGGGAAGGAAGCCGCATGAGTACGGCAGTGCTGGTCAGGGAGGCCCGCGGGCACTGGGTCGGCGAGGTCGCGCCGTCGATGCGGGCGGCCGGGCACCGCGTCGTGCTGCTCGCCCCGCCGATGGACGAGGCCGAGCGTGCCGCGCTGGACGGCGTGGTGGACGACATCGTCGCGCTCGACGACGTCCACGACCCGGAAGCCGTCGCGGCGAAGGTCCGGGAGATCGACGGCGGTGCGCCGGCCGGGATCTTCACCGGCTCGGACGGCGCCATCGCGAGCACCGCCCACGCCGCGGAACTGCTCGGGGTGGCGCGCTGCCCGGCGTCGGTGTTCGCCCTGTGCGCCAACAAGTTCGCCGTCCGGGAAGCCCTCGCCGCGGCCGGGCTGCCCGGGCCCGCGTACGCGCTGATCTCGTCGGCCGCCGAGGCGGCGTCGGTCGCCGCGGCGGTCGGGTTCCCGGCGATCGTCAAACCGGTCAACGGGGCGGGCAGCAACCTCGTCCGCACCGTGTCCACTGTGGATGAGCTGGCGGCCGCGTACGAACTACTGGCCGCGCGGCTGCCCGAATCCGCGGATCCGCGCTACCACCGTCCCTTGGGGACACTCGACCCGTCGGCGACGTTTCTCGTCGAAGGGTTCCTGAGCGGCCCGGAGTACGCGGTGGACGTGCTGATCCGCGACGGGGTGGCCGAACCGGTCGAGATCCTCGACAAGCCGCTGATCGACGAGCGGAAGTTCGAGCTGGCGCTCTCGTGCCCGCCCGCCGGGCTCACCACCGACCGGGCCGGACTGGTCACCGCGGCGGCCGTCGCCGCCGTCCGCGCGCTGGGGCTCGACAACACCTGCGCCCACGTCGAGCTGATCGACGACGTCGACCGCGGCCCGACGATCGTCGAGGTCAACGCGGGCAGGCCCGCCGGATCGATCATGCCGCTGCTGGCGAAGCTGCGTACCGGCATCGACGTGTTCGCCGAGCTGGCCGCGCTCGCGGTGGGCGCTCCGCCGCCGGCGCGGGAACCGGCGAAACTGCCGATCCCGCTGGGCATGCTGATCCTCTACGCGGCCGGTTCGGGCCGGTTGACCAGGATCGGCGGGCTCGACGAGATCGCCGACCTGCCCGAGGTGATCGACGTCGTCACCACCGTCTCGCCGGGGCAGGTGCTCACCGACGAACAGGAGACCTACGCGGTCAACCTGGTCGTGGCCGGGTTCGCCGATCACGACGACCTCGCCGCCCTGCACGCGGAGGCGAGCAAGCTCGTCCGGCTCGAACTGGAGGAAGTGTGAACACCGCGTTCGTGGTCTGCGAGACCGCAGGACAGTGGATCGCCGACATCGTGGCCGCCGTGCGCGCGACCGGCCTGCGGGCCGAGCTGGTCACCGAGCCCCTCGAACCGGCCGAGCTCGCGCAGTTGGCGGACGTGGTGGACGGCTTCATCGTCGTCAGCGATGTCCGTGACGCGGAATCCGTGGCCGAGGCGATCCGGGCGCGGACGCCGCTTCCGGCCGGGGTGGTGACCGCCGCCGAGGGGATCGTCGCGAGCGTCGCCCGTGCGGCCGAGCTGCTCGGCGTCGCACGCTGCCCGGCGTCGGTGTTCACCGTGGCGCACAACAAGTTCGCGGTCCGGCAGACGCTGGCCGAGGCCGGACTGCCCGGTCCGCGCTGCGCGCTGATCTCGGCCGAGTCCGAGGCGGCGTCGGTGGCCGAGGCGGTCGGGCTCCCGGCGATCGTCAAACCGGTGAACGGCGCGGCGAGCAACCTCGTGCGCACAGTGTCCACAGTGGACGAACTGGCGGCGGCGTACCGGCTGCTGGCCGAGCGGTTGCCGCTTTCGGAGGACGCCCGGTACCACCGGCTCGTCGGGGCGATCGACCCGCTGAAGGTGTTCCTCGTGGAAGGTCTGCTGCGTGGCCCGGAGTACGCGGTCGACGTCCTGGTGCGTGACGGCGTCGCGGAACCGGTCGCCGTGGTGGAGAAACCGCTGATCGACGAGCGCAAGTTCGAGCTGGGCATGGTCTGCCCGCCGCTGGAACTGTCCGAAAAGGACACCGAACGGCTGTTCGCCGCCGCGACGGCCGCCGCGCTCGCGCTGGGCCTGGACAACACCTGCGCTCATCTGGAGCTGATCGACGACGCCGAACTCGGCCCGACGATCGTCGAGGTGAACGCGGGTCGTCCGGCCGGCGGTGCCCAGCCGGTGCTGCTGAAGCTCGCGACCGGCATCGACGTCATCGCCGAGGCCGTGTCACTGGCACTGGGCACGCCACCGCCCGCGCGAGGAAAGGGCCTGCCGGTGCCGGTGGGTTACCTCATCTTCTACGCCGAGGGCACCGGGCGGCTGATCCGTGTCGAGGGCACCGACGAGGTCGCCGACCTGCCCGAGGTGCTGGAGGTGGTCACGATCGTGCGCCCCGGCCAGCTGCTCACCGACGACCAGGAGATCTACGCGGTGAACGTGCTCGCCGCGGGATTCGCCGACACCGAAGACCTCGCCGCGCTGCACGCCGAGGCCGCCAAGCTGATCCGATTCGAACTGGAGGAGTCATGACCGCCGAACTCACGGCGAACCTCGGGCACATCGAGGGCAACGAACACACGAAGCTCACCGTGTACGCGGCCACGGGCCTGGACTGGGTGCGCGCGCACCGCGACACGCTGCAGGACCGGCTGCGCGAGCACGGCGCGATCCTGCTGCGCGGGATGCCCGCCGACCTGACGGTGTTCAACCAGGTCACCGAGGAGATCGGCGGCTCGCTGCTGACCTACACGGAACGGTCGACGCCGCGTTCGGCGGTCTCGGGCAACATCTACACCTCGACGGAGTACCCGCCGGCGGAGTCGATCCCGATGCACAACGAGAGCTCGTACTCGGCGCACTGGCCGGACCGCCTCTTCTTCCTGTGCGACATCGCGGCCGAAACCGGTGGCGCGACGCCGATCGCGGACAGCCGAGCGATGTACCGGCTGCTGCCGGAAGACCTGCGCGAGCGGTTCGCGGGCGGCGTCACCTACACGCGGGCGTTCCGCGAAGGCCTCGGGCTGAGCTGGCAGGAGGCGTTCCAGACCGAAGACCGGCAGGCGGTGGAGGACTACTGCACCGCCAACGGCCAGACGTACGAATGGACCGACGAAGGCCTGCGCACGCGGCACGTGCGCCCGTCGTTCGTCACGGAACCGCACACCTGCGGCACGGTGTGGTTCAACCAAGCCAACCTGTTCCACGTTTCGAGCCTGGGGGAGGAGGTCAGCGAGGCGCTGCTGGAGCTGTATCCCGTGGAAGACCTGCCCCGCAACGCCTTCTTCGCCGACGGCTCGGCGATCCCGCAGGCGGACCTGGACACGATCAAGGCGGCGTACGACGAGGTCAGCTACGCGTTCCCGTGGCAGCCGGGTGACATCATGGTGATCAACAACATGCTGATGGCGCATGGGCGGGAGCCGTTCACGGGTAAGCGGCGGACGCTGGTCGCGATGACCTGACGCTGAGGCGGGCGCGCCCGATGTCGCGGGCGCTTCACGCGGGGTCGTGAGTGGTAATGATCGTTCTAACCGCCTTTATCACTCACGACCCCCATGCAAAACCGCACATACGGGCATGAATAGGACGGCCTGCCGGCTGGCTCTGTCGCCGTGGGATCGCCCGCCCGATCGACTCCAGTCTTGACTTGACCAACAGCGACGTCACGTGTTGCGAAAGCCACTTTCGCAACCTTCAACGTCGCGAAAGTGGCTCTCGCAACACGTCAGGCCACACGGTACGTCCGAGAGGTGGTGAAGGCCTCCTTCCCTACCTTCAGCGTAGGCAAGGAGACCTTCACCACCTGCGCGGATAAGTTCCCTTCAACGTCGCGAAAGAGGCTTTCGCAACACGCCCTTTCCCTGCCCCGCAACAAGCCTCACTCCCGGCGAGCAGGCATCGTGACGACGAATCCCGTGCTGCGCCCCAGATCGTCCAGCAGCCAGCCCATCCGTTTGGCCGTCCGCAGGATCAGCGCCGAGTCGACGATCGACAGCGGCGCCAGGTCCTGCTCCAGATGCTCCTGCATCCGCATCGATTCCTCGATCGAGCGCATCCACGTGGTCACCAGCAGATTCGCCGGGCCGGGCAGGCTCGCGATCTGGCGGATGGCCGGGTTCGCCCGCAGCCGGTCCACGCAGGTCGGCACGTGCGCGACGGGCACCTGGCACCACCAGTTGACGACGATCGGCGACGGGGTGAGCCCCTGCGCGATCTCGCACCGGAACGTCAGCGCGTCGGCGGCGATCAGCTGGCCGAGCTGGCGCCGGACGGTCGACACCGGGCGGCCGGTGAGCCGGGCGAGGTCCGCGGCGGTGCGGCGGCCGTCCTCGCCCAGCGCGGCGGTCAGCGCGGCATAAGGCTCCTGCCACGGCCGCATCGCCGTCTGCTGCCGCCCGCCCGCGCCGCCGGACGGCGGTAGCTGGGACAACGCCTGCACGCGCCCCCGGTCCAGCGCGCCCACCCGCCACGAGCTGCCTTCGACGTGCAACCGCGACACCAGATGCGAACGGATGTTCAGCACACCGGGGAGCCCGGGGATCGCGTCCAGCAGCAGTGTTGACAGGTCGTGCATGCCGAGGCCGAACACCGTCAGCACCAGGCTGTACTCGCGCGAAGCCTCCTCGATGCTGACCACCGACGGCCAGGTGGACAGCTCGCGGATCAGTGCCCGCACCTGACCGCTCGCACAGCGGATCTCGACGTATGCGGCCTGGATCCGGGACCGTCCTGGCACGCGCGGATAAGCCGTCACCCAGGCGCCGCCTCCGTCGCGCAGCCGCTCCCACCGCCGGGTGAGCGTCACCGGCGACGAGCCGAGGGCTTCGCCCAGCTGCGCCCAGGAAGCCCGAGGCCGCAGTTGCAGAGCGTGAATGAGCGAAAAGTCCTCCTCATCCAGCGAATCGAGCATCATTTGCGCTTCCAGGGGCTGATCGTTGAGCGATTCCGACAATTCTAGCCCGATATCGGACGCCGATTCGCACACTCGACGACCAAGACGCCGACGTCCGACGAAGAGGAGATCGACCGGTGGACCTTCACGACGACGCTCGAAGCCTGCAGGACGAGCTGGTCCGGTTGCGGCGCGACCTGCACCGCGAGCCTGAGATCGGTCTCGACCTGCCCCGCACCCAGGAGCGGGTCCTGCGTGAACTCGACGGGCTCGGTCTGGAGGTCTCCACCGGGACGGACACGACCTCGGTGACCGCGGTGCTGCGCGGCGAGGGCACGGCCCGGGATTCGGCCCGGCCGCGGACGGTCCTGCTGCGTGCGGACATGGACGCGCTTCCGGTGGCCGAAGCGACCGGCCTGGACTTCGCCGCCACGAACGGCGCGATGCACGCCTGCGGCCACGATCTGCACACCACGTCGCTGGTCGGCGCGGCCCGGCTGCTGCATACCCATCGCGATCGCCTCAACGGCGACGTCGTCCTGATGTTCCAGCCCGGCGAGGAAGGCTGGGACGGCGCAGGCGTGATGCTCCGGGAAGGCGTGCTCGACGCCGCGGGCAGGCGCGCCGACGCGGCCTACGGGCTGCACGTCTTCTCATCGATGCTGCCCAGCGGGCAGTTCGCCAGTCGTCCCGGCACGCTGATGTCGGCGTCGTACCGGCTGCTCGTCACCGTGCACGGCGAAGGCGGCCACGGGTCGATGCCGCACCGCGCCAAGGACCCGATCTCCGCGACCGCGGCGATGATCACCGCGTTGCAGACGATGGTCACCCGGCGCCTGGACATCTTCGACCCGGCGGTGATCACGGTCGGTGTCATCCGCGGCGGCACCAAGCGCAACGTCATCCCCGCCACCGCCGAATTCGAGGCCACCGTCCGCTGTTTCTCGGACGCCACCGGCGCACTGCTCGACCCGGCGATCCGCGAGACGATCGACGGCGTCGCGCGAGCGCACGGCGTCAACGCCGACGTCGTGTTCGAAAGCGAGTACCCGGTCACCGTCACCGACGTCGACGAGACCGCGTTCGGCGCCGAGGTCGTCCGCGAAACGATCGGCGAGCAGTACTACACCGAACTGCCCAATCCGGTGGCCGGTTCCGAGGACTTCTCCCGGGTGCTGGCCGAGGTGCCGGGCACGTTCCTCGGCCTCGGCGCGCTGATGCCCGGGCTCGAGCCGGACACCGCGCCCAACAACCACAGCCCGTACGCCGACTTCGATCCGTCCGTGCTGTCCAGGGCCGCCACCGTCTACGCCGAACTCGCCGTCCGCCGTCTCGACCGTTTCGCCGAAGGAGCCACCCGATGAGCGTGACCGCGGGCAAGGACCGCCGCCGCACCCTGTTCGGGCTCGGCGCGGGCAACGCGATGGAATGGTTCGACTGGAACATCTACGCGACGTTCGCGTCGTTCTTCGCCGCCCAGTTCTTCAACGCGCAGGACGAGGTTTCGGCGCTGCTGAGCACCTTGGCGGTCTTCGCGGTCGGCTTCGCCGCCCGGCCACTCGGAGGCTTGGTCTTCGGCTGGATCGCCGACCGCAAAGGCCGTCAGCTGTCGATGACCCTGACGGTCGCGATCGCCGCCGGCGGCAGCCTCGTCATCGGCTTTTCCCCCACGTACGGCCAGATCGGCGTGTGGGCGTCGGTGATCCTCGTGGTGGCCCGGCTGGCCCAGGGCCTCGCGCACGGCGGTGAGCTGCCTTCGGCACAGACCTACATCGCCGAGGTCGCCCCGCCCGCCCGGAGGGGGCTGTGGTCGAGCCTGATCTACTTCTCCGGCACGTGCGGCGTGCTCGCCGGGACACTGCTGGGCGCGGTGCTCTCCGGTGCGCTGAGCCACGAGCAAATGCTTTCCTACGGCTGGCGGATCCCGTTCGTGCTCGGTGGCGTCTTCGGGATCTACTCGCTCTACATGCGGTTGCGCATGCGGGAGACCGGGGTGTTCCTCGCCGAGGCGGCCAAGGACGACGCCGCCGGGAAGAAGGCCGAGAAGGGCCGCATCTGGCAGACGATCAAGCAGAACCCGAAGCTGCTCGTGCAGGTCGTCGGGCTCACCGTCGGAGCGACGGTCATCTACTACATGTGGGCCGTCGCCGCACCGTCGTACGCGATCACCGTGCGCGGCGTCGATCCGACCGGTGCGCTGTGGGCGGGCGTGTTCGCGAACGTGGTCTTCCTGATCGCCTTGCCGTTGTGGGGCAGGCTGTCCGACCGCATCGGCAGGAAACCGGTCCTGTTCATCGCGATCGTGGGGCTGCTCGTGCTGAGCTTCCCGCTGAACGCGATGGTCGGCGATCAGGCGTGGCAGTTGTTCCTGGCGATGTCGATCGCCCTGGTCTTCATGGCCGGGTTCTCCTCCATCGGCCCCGCGGTCTACGCGGAGATCTTCCCGACCCGTATCCGCACCATCGGCGTCGGCGTGCCGTACTCGATCGCGGTCGCGTCCTTCGGCGGTACGGCGCCGTATCTGCAGACGCTCCTCGCGAAGAACGGCCACCCGTCGCTGTTCGTCGTCTACGGCATGGTGCTCATGGTCATCAGCGCCTTGGTCGTCTTCACCCTCCCGGAAACCCGGGGCGTCGACCTGCGCGAGAAGGCGGACACGGAGGTCGAGTCCAAGGCTGTCGCCTGAGCCCGGCCCCAGTACATGAAGGCCCCCTTCCTTGCGCCAGGCGCAAGGAAGGGGGCCTTCATGTACTGGTAGTACTCTGTATTACTGGGTACCGGGCAGTCGAAGGGGCACCATGGACGGTTTGACCGAGATGCTGAAGGGCACGCTCGAGGGTTGCGTGCTGGAGATCGTCGGCGGCGAGGAGACCTACGGGTATGCCATCACGCGTCGTTTGAACGAACTCGGCTTCGCGGAGGTGGTCGAGGGGACGGTGTACGCCATCCTGCTGCGGCTGGAGAAGAACGGTCTGGTCCAGGTGACGAAACGGCCGTCCGAGCAGGGGCCGCCGCGCAAGTTCTACGCGCTCAACGACGCGGGTCGCGCGGAGCTCGCGAGGTTCTGGGCGAAGTGGGAGTACGTCACGTCGCGGATCGACAAGCTCAAGGAGGGCGGGAAGTGAACTTCTGGGAGACCATCACCGGCAGTGACCTCACCAGGGAATGGAAGGCGTTCGAAGCGCGGGCGCAGGCGTTGCCCGCCGACCACCGGGCGGCGTGGGAGCGGATCACAGGGCATCTTTCGCTCTACTCGGACTTCACCGGCCGGAACCTGATGCCGATTCTGGACGGCGCTTTGGGGCTGCTGGAGGAGACGGCCGCGGACGGGCAGAGCGTGCACGACGTGCTGGGCGACGACATCGAGGGCTTCTGCGCGGCGCTGGCCGGGGAGGAACGTGGCCGCGGCTATCGCGACCGCTGGCGCAGGCAGCTCAACAGGAACGTCGCCAGGAAACTGAAGCAGCTGGGAGGCTGACGTGGGCATCCAGGACATCATCGAGGGCAAGAAGCAGTGGCGTGCGCACGTGGCGCGGGTCAAGGCGCTCCCGCCGGACTATCAGATCGTCTACAAGGAGATGCAGAAGTACCTGTTCAAGGTGGGGCCGGTCGATCTGGCCGACGGTCCGCTGCTCTCCGGGATCGTGGATTTCTTCGAGGAGGGTGCCGCGTCCGGCAAGGGGGTGCTGGAACTCATCGGTGACGACGTCGCCGCGTTCTGTGACGACCTGATCAAGGACACGCCCACCTATGCGGACGCCTACCAGGAGTCCATCGGCGGCAGGCCCGGCACGGCTGGGCGACATTGATGTTTTCTTTACGCCCGGATCGGCGATTTTTGACGCCGGGTCGTTAGTCTCCGCGCACAGGAGATCCGGGGGAGGACAGGGGTATGACCGAGGTGCCGGAATTCGCCGTTCCGGAGCGGGTGGACAGCCCGGTGCGGCAGGCGGCGCCGACGGGGAAGGCCGGCCGGTGGCTGATGGAGCACCGGGTTCAGCCGGTGGGGCCGGAAAGTCACGAGGAGCACGCGACACCGCAGTCGTGGTGGAAGGTCATGTGCCTGACCGGCGTGGACTATTTCTCCACGTTGTCGTATCTGCCCGGGATCGCGGCGCTGGCCGCGGGCGCGCTGTCACCGCTGGCGACGTTGCTGATCGTCGCGCTCACGTTGCTGGGCATGTTGCCGATGTACCGGCGCGTGGCGAAGGAAAGCCCGCACGGCCAGGGGTCGGTCGCGATGCTGGAGAACCTGCTGCCGTTCTGGCGCGGCAAGATCTTCGTGCTGGTACTGCTGGGTTTCGTCGCGACGTCGTGGATCATCACCATCACGCTGTCCTCGGCGGACGCCACGGTGCACGCGCTGGAGAACCCCATCACCCCGTCGTTCCTGCACGGGCACGAGGTGCTGATCACGGTGATCCTGCTGCTGATCCTGGGCGGGGTGTTCCTGCTCGGGTTCAGTGAGGCGGTCGGGGTCGCGATCCCGCTGGTCGCGATCTTCCTGGTGCTCAACGCCGTCGTCGTGGTCGCCGGCATCGGCGAGGTGATCAGCGACGCCGGCGCGTTCGACCGCTGGCTGGACGCGCTCACCTCCGGCGGCGGCGGGTTCGGTGGTGTGGTCGGCCCGGCGATCCTGGCCTTCCCGTTGCTGGTGCTCGGCTTGTCCGGTTTCGAAACCGGCGTGAGCATGATGCCGCTGGTGGCGGCCAAGGGGGAGAACGCCGAGCAGAAGCTGGCGAGCCGTATCCGCAACACCCGCAAGCTGCTCACCGCCGCCGCGCTGATCATGTCGGTGTACCTGATCGCGACCAGTTTCGTCACCACGGTCCTGATCCCGGCCGAGAAGTTCAAACCGGGTGGCGAGGCGAACGGCCGGGCGCTGGCGTATCTCGCGCACGAGCTGCTGGGCGAATGGGTCGGCACCGCCTACGACATCAGCAGCATCCTGATCCTGTGGTTCGCCGGCGCGTCGGCGATGGCCGGGCTCATCAACATCGTCCCGCGCTACCTGCCCGCGTACGGGATGGCGCCGGACTGGGCCCGCGCGGTCCGTCCCGTGGTGCTGGTCTACACCGCGATCTGCATCCTGGTGACGGTGATCTTCAACGCGGACGTCAACGCCCAGGCCGGGGCGTACGCCACCGGGATCCTCGCGATGATGGTGTCGGCGTCGGTCGCCGTGGCCATCTCCGCGGCGAAGAAACGGCAGCGCAAGGCCGCGATCGCGTTCGCCGTGCTGACGCTGATCCTGATCTACGCGCTGGTGGAGAACGTCATCGAGAAGCCCGACGGCCTCACGATCTCCGCGTTCTTCATCCTCGGGATCATCGTGGTGTCGCTGGTCTCGCGGGTCACCCGCACCACGGAACTGCGGGTGGAGCACATCGAGTTCGACGAGCCCGCCCGACGGTTCGTCACCGATTCCATCGCCCACGACGGCGCGCTGACCATCATCGCGAACCGCCGCCAGGCCGGGGACGCCGACGAGTACCGGGCGAAGGAGGCCGAGCAGCGTGGCCTGAACCCGGTGCCGGGTGCCGCCGACGTCCTGTTCCTCGAAATCGACGTCATCGACCCGTCCGGGTTCAGTGACGTGCTGAAGGTCCGCGGTGTCGAGATCGAAGGATTCCGGGTCCTGCGGGTGGAAAGCCCGGCCGCGCCGAACGCGATCGCCGCCGTCCTGCTCGCGCTGCGCGACGCCACCGGCGTGCGGCCGCAGTGTCATTTCGAATGGAGCGAAGGCAATCCGCTCGGGCACCTGTTCCGCTACCTGATCCTCGGCCGCGGCGACACCGCGCCGGTGGTCCGCGAGATCATCCGCACCAGCGAACGCGATCCGGCACTGCGGCCGGGCATCCACGTCGGCTGACGACCCGCGTCAACAAGAGATCGAGGCAGGGGCGATCGGCGTAGTGTTCCCGTGAAATTCGGTCCCGTGTCACCGGGAAGCGACTCCCGGCACACGAGGATCGGATGTATGCGCACCTCGTACCACGAACAACTCGACCGGCTCGTCACCCGGCTGCTGCGGACGTCGCGGCTGGTCGCCGACATGATGGACCGGGCAGGCACGGCCTTGGTCGAAGCCGACGGCGAGCTGGCGCGCGAGGTCATCGCCGACGGCGCGACCCTGGAGCGGGTCAAGACGGAGGCGGAGGGACACGCCCACGCGATCCTGGCGTTGCAGTCGCCGGTGGCGACCGATCTGCGGGTCGTCCTGGCGGCGATCCACGCCGTCGGCGACCTCGACCGGATGGGACGGCTGGCGATTCATGTCGCCGAGGCCGTCCAGCGCAGGTACCCGGCCCGGGTGGTGCCGCACGTGCTCGTGCCGCGGTTCGTCGAAATGGGCCGCATCGCGGTGTGGCTGGCGGTGATGGCCGGGCAGGCCGTCCAGAGCCGTGACGCCGTACTGGCCAGGACACTGATCAGTGTCGACGACGACATGGACGACCTGCACCGGACACTCTTCACCGTGATCGACTACCAGAACTGGGCCCACGGCACCACGAAAGCCGTCGACGCGGCCTTGTTGAGCCGATACTACGAACGGTTCGCCGATCACGCGGTGTCGCTGGCGAAGCAGACCACGTTCGTCGTCACCGGCTGTCCGAAGTGGACGGACGTGGTGCCCGCGCAGGGCGGCGCGCGGATCGCGTAGACCTCGGTTATCGAGAGGTAAGGCATGGGTGTCATGCTCACCCGCCGGCTCCGGATGTGGTGAAGGTGGCTTTCGCGACACCTCCCGGGGCTCCGCCACCCATGAGGGCCGCGGTCCGGGGTGAAGGGGACTTTCCGCTCGTGCGATGAGGGGAAAGTCCCCTTCACCCTGCCGGTCGCCGAAGCCCACCGAGAGCCGGTCCGTGAAGGCCTCCTCGAGCTTCGCGCTGTTCAGAGCTGTCGCTTGTCGAAGAGGGTCAGGCGTTCACTGAGCGACCACAGCTTCCGTACGTCCTCGGGATCGACGGCGGCGGCCGCGGCCTTCGCGGGCAACCGGCCGTCGTAGTAGCCGCCGTTGAGCACCTTGGCCCAGGGGTTCGCCAGCCGGGCGACGGGTTCGGCGCCTTCCGCGACCGGACGGCCGCGGTAGCTGTAGCCCGGAAGCATCCCGGTGGCGATGATGCCCGGGTGCACGCTGACGGCTTCCCGGACCTTCGGCCGGAACTCGGTCAGCGCGGTGGTCATCATGGTGAGCGCGAGTTTGGACTGCGCGTAGGCGGCGCCTCGGTTGTAGCGGCGCTTCCAGTTGAGGTCGTTCCAGTTGATCCGCCCACCGCGGTGCAGCGAGGAGGACACGTTCACCACACGGCTCACCTCGGAGCGATCGAGCGCGTCCTCGAGCAGCCGGGTCAGGAGGTACGGGGCGAGATAGTTGACCTGCACGGTCTGTTCGTGACCGTCCTTGGTGAGCACCCGCCCGTGCGGTCCGGTGATCCCGGCGTTGTTGACCAGGACGTCGAGGCGAGGACAGGACTCGGCGACGGCGACGGCGAGGTCGATGACCTGGCGCAGATCGGTGAAGTCGGCGACGACGGGCCGGAGCCTCCGCGCGTCGACGCCGGATTTCACCAGCCGGTCACAGGATTCGTCGCTTTCCTCACGGGTGCGGGCATGGGCGAGCACCGTGCAGCCTTCGGCGAGGAGCAGCCGGGCGGTCTCGAAACCGATGCCGTCCGATGCTCCGGTGAGCAGGACTGTGGGACTTTCGTTCATTGGTCCATCCACAAAGGACTCATGGGCGCGTTCGATCGCGCCCGGGGGCCGGAAAGATCAACGGCCGGCCGGGGAATCGCCGGTATCGGAGGTATCGCCGACCGGCACCGGATGAGGTGGCCGGTCGTCGTGGCGCACGGCCCACGCGTGCCCTCTGCCCATGGCTCCAGCCAAACGCGTCCGCGCCCGGGGAGCAAGATCGGCCGATCCGGTTTTACGGATTCCTTCCGCGGCACCGTTCACCGGGCGGTCAACCGGAAGCGCATCCGGCAGACGACGGCGTCCGAGCGGCGGCGCAGGGCGCGGGCGAGCACGCCGCCGCGCTGGTTCTGCAGGATCCGCTGCCACCAGTGTTCCGGTTCGACCTCGGCGATCAGCACGAAGACCTGCCGGTCGCCGACCGTGCGGAGGTGTTCCACCAGCGGCTCGCCGAGGCGGCGGCGTTCGTCGTGGAGCTGGATCAGCGTCACTTCGGGGTGCCACTTCTCCCAGTCCGCGACGAAGTCCCGCTGCGCGTGTTCGTCGTCGGGGTGGACGACGTGCACGGCCTCGACGTGGTCGCCGAGCGACAGCGCGGCGGCGAGGGCGTCGCGGGTCAGGCGGGAGACGGTGTGGACGGGGACGATGACGAGGGAACGGTGCGGTCGCGGGGGAGCGGGGGTCAGGCCGAGCCCGAGCCGCTCGCCGATCCGGCGGTAGCTGCGTTCCACCCATTCCATGGCCACCACCAGCAGCGGCAGCGCGACGACGATCAGCCAGCCGCCCTCACCGAACTTGGTCGTCGTCACCACGATCGCCGCGGCTCCGGTGAGCAGCGCGCCGAAGCCGTTGAGCGTGGCCTTGCCGCGCCAGCCGGACGGGCGGGTGCGCCGCCAGTGCCGGACCATCCCGACCTGGGAGAGGGTGAACCCGACGAACACCCCGATCGCGAACAGCGGGACCAAGGTGTTCATGTCGCCGTCGGTGATGACGAGCAGCAGGGCCGCGGTGATCGCGAGGAAGCCGACGCCGTAGCGGTACACCTGGCGTTCGGCGCGCAGGGCGAACACGTGCGGCAGCTTGTTGTGCTTGGCGAGCAACTGGGCCAGCACGGGCAGGCCGCCGAAGGAGGTGTTCGCGGCCAACGCGAGCAGCGCCACGGTCGAGAACTGCACCAGGTAGAAACCGAAGCCGTCGCCCAGTGCCGCGGTCGTCACCTGCGAGAGCACGGTGACGCCGTCCACCGGATGGATGGCGAACTTCCCGATCAGCACGGCGATCCCGAGGAGCATCACGCCGAGCAGACCGCCCAGCGCGATCTCCGCGTGCTGGGCGCGCCGTACCCGGGGTTTGCGGAACGACGGTACGGCGTTGGCGATCGCCTCGACCCCGGTCAGCGCCGCGCAACCGTTCGCGAAGGCCTTGAGCAGCAACAGAATGCCGACCGTCTGCAGGTTCTGCGCGTGGTCCGGCGCGACGACCGCCGCGGCCGGCCCGGAACGGAACAGGCCGGAGACGATCACCGTCAGGATCGCGCCGACGTAGATCACGGTGGGCACGACGAACACCCGGGCGCTCTCGGCGATGCCGCGCAGGTTCACGCCGGTGACCAGCGCCAGCACGCCGAGGCACAACCACAGCGTGTACGGCAGCAGTCCGGGGAACGCCGACGTCAGCGCCGCCACCCCGGCCGCCACCGACACCGCGACGTTGAGCACGTAATCGACGATCAGCGATGCCGCCGCCACCAGCGAGGCCCGGCGCCCGAGGTAGGTCCGGCTGACCCCGTAGGCGCCGCCGCCGTCGGGGAACGCGGCGATCACCTGGCGATAGGACAGCGTCAACACGCCCAGCAGTACGGCGATCGCGAGGGTGACCGGCAGGGTGAAGCCCAGCCCCGCGCCGCCGGCGACGGCGAGCACGATGACGATGGCCTCGGGTCCGTAGGCGACCGACGCCATCGCGTCCAACGAAAGTGCGGCGAGCCCGCCGACGACGGAGAGGCGGTGGCGTTCGGAGCGGCCGGTTCCGCTCTCGGGGCGGGTGAGTGTCGTGGTCACGCCGTCAGCGTGGGGTTCCGCTGGTCCTCGGTTCGAGGACATTGACGGGTTCTTGACACCGAATCGGGTGAACCCGATGCCGCGCTGACGCCCCGGGACAAGCACGCGAAACCGGTGGCGCCCAAAGCATTGAGCGCGAACACGAGGGCGTCGCGCCCGGACGGATGCCCCAGTACCAGCCAGGAGTGCAGGAGCCAGCAGATCGCCGCGGTGACGAAGGCGGCCCGCGCGGTGCCCAGCAAGGCGACGGCATCGATCACCGCGACCATGAGCAACACGGAAACGAGTGGTTGCGGTGAGCCGTCACCCGCCCGTGCGAGGAAAGCCGCGGCGAGAGCGCCGGAGAAACCCAGGGGAACACTGATCAAGGCGGAGACCGGGATCCGGCGTGCGGTACGCATCCCGACAGCCGAACTCGCCGGAGCCGCCGGCTGAAGAGCCGCTGACGGCCTTCGCATGCCGAACTGTGCTGTTTTTACGTCACCACAACGCGGGGCTTGCGCATCCGGCAGTAGTCAGCGCTACTATGTACTGGTAGTCAGTGGTGCTGAGTAGCGCGGAAGGGGGTGGCCTGATGGCGACGCGAGCTCAGGCGATCCGGGTGCGAGGCCTGGAGAAGTCGTACAAGACGCTGCATGTGTTGCGAGGGGTGGATTTCGAGGTGGAAAGGGGCAGCATCTTCGCTCTCCTCGGGTCGAATGGGGCGGGCAAGACCACGGTGGTGAGAATTCTGTCCACGTTGCTCAAGGCGGACGCCGGGACGGCGAGTGTCGACGGCTTGGACGTCGCCACGCGTCCGGCGAGCGTGCGGGAGGTCATCAGCCTCACCGGCCAGTTCGCCGCTGTCGACGAGATTCTCAGCGGACGCGAAAATCTCGTACTCGTCGCCCGGCTGAGGCATCTGAAGCAGCCGGGCAAGATCGCCGACGACCTGCTTGAACGGTTCTCTCTGGCCGACGCGGGCGCGCGGAAGGTCTCGACGTATTCGGGTGGCATGCGCAGGCGGCTGGACATCGCCATGAGCCTCATCGGGAATCCGCCGGTGATCTTCCTCGACGAGCCGACCACCGGGCTCGACCCCGAGGCGCGCATCGAGGTGTGGGCCGCGGTGAAGGAACTCGCCGCCCGCGGCACGACGGTGCTGCTGACCACGCAGTACCTGGACGAGGCCGAGCAGCTGGCCGACCGGATCGCGATACTCCACAAAGGACGGATCATCGTGAACGGCACCCTCGCCGAGCTCAAGCGGCTGCTGCCGCCCGCCGAGGCGGAATACGTCGAGAAACAACCCTCGCTGGAAGACATCTTCCTGGCCATCGTCGGCGCGGACAAGTAGGGGACACGCGATGAACAAGCACTTCTTCGGCGACACCACCGTCCTTTTGGGACGCTCGGTGAAACACGTGACGCGCAGTATGGACACCATCATCACGACCGCGATGATGCCGGTGGCCATGATGCTCATGTTCGTCTACGTGTTCGGCGGCGCGATCAACACCGGAACGGACTCGTATGTGAACTACCTGCTGCCCGGCATCCTGCTGATCACGGTCGCGTCGGGCGTCGCCTACACCGCGCTCAGACTCTTCACCGACATGAAGAGCGGGATCTTCGAACGCTTCCAGTCCCTGCCGATCGCGCGTTCGGGCGTGCTGTGGGCACACGTGCTGACCTCGCTCGTCGCCAACCTGGTCTCACTCGTGATCGTCATCGGCGTCGCCCTCGTCATGGGCTTCCGCTCGGGAGCGGGAGTGGCGGCCTGGCTCGCGGTGGCCGGCATCCTGCTGCTGTTCACTCTGGCGCTGACCTGGCTGGCGGTGATCCCCGGTCTCTCCGCGAAATCCGTGGACGGTGCGGGCGCGTTCTCCTACCCGCTCATCTTCCTGCCCTTCCTCAGCTCGGCGTTCGTGCCCACCGCCACGATGCCCGGCCCGGTGCGCGCCTTCGCCGAGCACCAGCCGGTGACCTCGATCGTGAACGCCCTCCGCGCCCTGCTCACCGGGGGTCCGGTCGGCACCGACATCTGGACCGCCCTCGCCTGGTGCGCCGGTCTTCTCGTCGTGGCGTACTTCTTCGCCACGATCACCTACCGCCGCAAGATCTCGTGACCATCGGGATGCCGACGGTGAGGCTGGTGCCGAGCAAGGAGTGGGAGTACCTTTTCCTCGGGTGCGCCGGGAAGCCTGGTCGGCAGTGATATTCGCCGTCCGGGAAGGGAACGACTCATGCACAGCGTCACCGGGGAACCTCACGCCGCCGTCCAGGCCACCGGTTTGAGCAAGCGTTTCGGCCGCACGCTCGCGGTGGACGACCTCTCGTTGTCCGTACCTCCCGGCGAGGTGTTCGGCTTCCTCGGCCCGAACGGCGCGGGGAAATCCACCACCATCAGATTGCTGCTCGGTTTCCTCCGTCCCTCGGCCGGGACGGCGACGGTGTTCGGCGTTCCGGCGGCCGATGTCCGGCAGGCGCACCGAACGCTGGGGTATGTGCCCGGCGACGTCGCGTTGTGGCCGGACTTGACCGGGGGCGAGATCCTCGAACTGCTGGCCCGGGTCGGGCCGGGCATCGATCCGGGGTATCGCGCGGAACTCGTGCGCCGCTTCGAGGTGGATCTCGGGAAGCCGGCGAAAGCCTACTCGACCGGCAACCGGCAGAAGGTGGCCCTGGTCGCCGCCTTCGCGAGCAGGGCGCCGTTGCTGGTGATGGACGAGCCGACCAGCGGCCTGGATCCGTTGATGGAGCAGGTGTTCCGGCGATGCGTGGCCGAAGCACGGGAACGGGGACAGACGGTCTTCCTCTCCTCCCACCAGCTCGCCGAGGTCGAGGCGGTCTGTGACCGGGTGGGGATCCTGCGTGCCGGACGTCTGGTCGAGATCGCGGGCATCCCCGAGTTGCGCCGCCTGCACCGGACTTCGGTGGAGATCGGCTACCGCGGCGCGGAACCGTCCCTTGGGGACGTTCCGGGGGTGATGGACGTCGAGCGGCCGCGCGCGGGCCTGCTGTGGTTCACCCTGGCCGGTCCGCCGGGCCCGGCGTTGCGCGCGCTCGCCGCCGCCGACGTCACCATGCTGTCGATGCGTGAACCGACACTCGAGGAGATCTTCCTCGACTACTACGGCGAGAACGCGCGATGACCACGGCACCGGCCGAGACCGTGAGCCCGCGGTCGGACTCGGCCCCCGGGACCGAGAGGAGTGCGGGCGCCGCCGTCACACTGCACTTCGCCAGGCGGATCCGGCGTGGCGCGCTGCTCGTCGGCCTCGCGGCGGCCGGGATGTCGGCCGTCGTGGCAGGCCAGTACCAAACCACCTTCGCCGGTGAGCTCAACGGCGCGGCACTCCGGGCGCTGGCGGAGAATCCGGCCATCCGGATCCTGTTCGGGCCACCGGTCGCGCTGGACGATCCCGGCGGCTTCACCGTGTGGCGCACCGGCACTCCCGTCCAGATCCTGACCGGGGTATGGGCGTCGCTGGCCGCGACCCGGCTCACCCGCGGCGAAGAGGACTCCGGCCGTGCGGAGATGCTGCTCGCGGGCCGTGTGCGGGCGATCGATCCGCTCACGCGAGTGCTGGCCGTGCTGGGGGCGGCGTCCGCCCTGATCGCCGCGGCCGTGGCCATCGCTCTGCTGGTCACCGGTACCCAACCTGGGGGTGCGGTCATCCATGCCGCCGGTCTGTTCGGCGTGACGATGACCTTCGCCGCCGCGGGCGCGTTCGCCGGGCAACTCATGCCGTCCCGCGCCGCCGCCACGGGGCTCGCCGTCGCGGCGCTCGGGGCCGGTCTGTTCCTGCGCATGCTCGCGGACGGTGTCGGCGCGCTGTCCTGGGCCTCGTGGGTCACCCCGTTCGGCTTGACGGCCAACGCCGCGCCGTACGCGGACAACAGGATCGTCCCGTTGCTCGTCCTCGCACTGTTCCCCGCGCTGCTCACCACGGCGGCGGTGATCGCGTGCTCGCACCGGGACGTCGGCAGGGGAGTGCTGAACCCGTCGGGCAGGCGACGGCCGAGAGTGCGGCTGCTGGGATCGGTCACCGGCTTCGCCGCCCGGCGAGCGGCGCGCCCCACCGCTGCCTGGGCGCTGGCGATCGGGGCCTACTTCCTGCTCGTCGGCGTGCTCATCGCGTCGATTCTGCGGTTCATGCGGGAGAACGCGAGGTTCGCCGAGCTGGCGGCGGCCGCGGGGTTCGGCGGTCTCGGCACGGCCGAGGGATTCGCGGCGGCGATGTTCAGCCTGCTCACCATCCCCGTCGGCCTTTACGCCGCGACGCGGATCGCCGCCTTCGCGACGGCCGAGACCGACCGGCGGCTGACTCCGCTGTTGGCGTTACCCCTTTCCCGGCGGCGTATCGTGCTCACCGAACTCCTGATCACCGGTCTGGGAGTGCTGGGACTCCTGGTGGTCGCGGGACTGGCGCTCTGGTGCGGCGCGACCGTCGCGGACGCTCCGTTGCGCCTCACGGCGGCGCTCGCCGGAGCGGTCAACGTCGCGCCGGTCGCCTTGCTCGCCCTCGGCACCGCGGCGCTCGCGCTCGGCTGGGCACCTCGCGCGGTCGCGGCGCTGGGCGCGCTCCCGGTCGCCGGTGGCTTCCTGCTCACCGTGATCCTGCAGAGCACTCAGGGACCCGCGTGGCCCACTCACCTTTCCCCGTACACCTACTTGGCTTCCGTACCCGGCGCACCGCCGGACTGGAGCGCGACCGCTTCGCTCCTGCTCGTCTCGGGCGCGCTGATCGTGCTGGGTGTCCTTGGCCATCAACGCAGAGACTTGAACACCTGACGGGCAGTCCGGCTTTTCGGATATGACAATCCGATCTTGTTTCGAGGGCCCGGTTTGCGGTGGATTCACGTAGTCGGGTGAAGCGGCCTCCTGACACGCTTTCCGCACCAGTAGGGAAAACCCACCGAAGGAATCCTCATGTCCCAGAAAACTATGCGGTCAGCGCGCTTCGCCCGGCCCGGTGTGGCGGCACTGGTGACACTGCTCGCCATGCTCGGGTTGGTGATCGGCGCGGGTTCGGCGCACGCCGGCCCGCTCGCATCGCCCGTCCCCGTGGGGGCGGCAAAATCCGTCACCGTGCCGTTGAACCTGCAGGGCAAGGGCGACGTGACCACCAACGCCACCGTGACGGGCACCTGCGGCTCGATCTTTCTCAACCTGAAGCTCGCGAGTGTCAGGGAGACACAGCTCACCTACGGCTACAAGAGCACCCAGGGACCGGTGAGTTCGCACAGCCTGAGAGGTGTGTACTTGAACGCTCCCACCCTCATCAGCGGCGTCTTCGGCGACTCGGGTTCCCCGAACGCCGCGGAGTTCGAGACCTCGACCACGGTGTTCACCGGGATCCCGTCGGTGCCGGCGGCGTTCCTGACCGTGTCGGTCGTCACTCCGAACGGTCCGTGCTTCGGCGTCGTCGCTGAAGCGCTGTTGTTCTGACCCCCTGATCCGGCGGGCGAACTGGAGATATCCGGGGCGCCCGCCGCTTCACATGCCGGCGACGGCGCGCGACACGACGGTGCTGAGCACACGGATACCGTGCGTGGTGGCGGGGTCGATCCCGGTCAGTTCCCGGGTTCGGCGTAACCGGTAGTCCAGGGTCCTGGGATGGATGCTCAGCGACGCGGCGGTGCGGTGCCGGTTGAAGTCGTTGCGGTAGTAGGCGCGAAGGGTGTTCATCAGGTCCGGACCACTGGCCAGCAGTCGTGTGAGGTCGTGCAACCACCGGCCGATTTCCGGCAGTTCCGCCGCACCCAGCTCCGGGAGCACGTCGGTGACGGTGTACAGGTGGCTGGGCGACCGTTCGGCCGGTGCCACCCTGCTGATCCGCTCGGCCAGCGCGAACGCTTCCGCCGCCGGACCGGTGGCCGCACCGACGGAACACGGCTGCCCGGCGAGCTCGGCGACCTCCCGGACCAGGGCGCCCGCCACGGGTTGCCGGTCGTCCGGGATCAGCGCGACGAACTCGTCCGGTTCGCGCCAGGTGGCCGGTATCCCGTGGCGTTCCCATGCCACTTGCACGAGGTCGGCCGGGGCGGCGGGCTCGAGCGACGGCCGGACCACGGTCACGAGGTAGCGCTCGTGCGGACGGATGCCACAGGAATCCGCGTAGGACGGCGCATCCGGGTCGCCTGCCAGCGCCAGCTCGGTGAACCGCCGCACACGCGCCACGACCGGAAGGTGTCTCCGGACACCGGTCGTGTAGCCGAGGAGGTAGGCACGCTGGGCCACCGCGAGCTGCGGGTTCAGCCAGCCGAGCAACCGCATCCCGGCGTCGAGGTCACGCGGTCCGGACGCCTCCCCGATTTCCCGGAGTGTCGCGGTGGTGTGCAGTGTGAGCAGCCGCCGCACGGTCTCGAACGACATTCCGTCCTCGCCGCGGCGCCGTCCCATGGACTCGACCACCGCGAGGTCATCCGGGCTCGGCGGGCTCTCCCCGGCGCCGAGGTCCACCGTCCGCGTCCGCGTGAACACCGCGAAGTCCAGCATCTCCTGGTATTCACGGGAATCCCGGGCGGCCGCGGCGTACTCGGGCAGCTCCGCCACGCACAGGTCGACGAACCTCCGGGCATTGGCCGTCGCCCGGCTTTTCAGCTGCCGCAACAGCTCGTTCACGGCTGCCCGGCCAGTGCCCGGTTCACCACGGTGCTCAGGACCCGGACGCCGCGGACGGACACCGGATCGATGCCGGTGAGATCCCGCACCCGGCGCAGCCGGTACTCCAGGGTCCTCGGGTGGATGTTCAGTGCCCCGGCGGTCCGCGACCGGCTCAGGTCGTTGCGGTAGAAGGCATCCAGGGTGCTGACCAACCGCGGGCCGGTGGCGAGCAGGCCGGTCACCTCACGCATCCAGCCTTCCACCGGGGGCAGGCGGATCGTCCCGACCTCGGCGAAGAGGTCGGTCAGGTAGTGCACGGCCCCCGGCGCGGCGCGGACCGGCGCCACGCGGCTGATCTCCCGGGCGGCGGCGAACGCCATCGCGACCGCGCCACCCACCGCACGGCTCGCGCCCACCGCTGCCGGAAGTCCTGTGCTTTCACCGAAGTCCCGGACCACGCGCGCGGCCGCGGCCGCGTCGGCGACCACCGCCACGAACTCGCCCGGTTCCGTCCAGCGCAGTGGTGTCCGCTGCCGGGACAACAGGTGCCGCGACACTTCCGCTCGGGACGGGCGGTCCGGCACCGGCGGCCCGCCGGGCACCCGGCACACGACGACCAGGGGCCGATCGGGCACGGGCACGGCCAGAATCCCGGCCAGCGGAGCGGCCGCGGGATCGTCGGAGACCACCAGGCTCGTCAGCTGCCCCACGCGGTCGACCTCGGACAGAACCGTGCCCTGCCCGAGGAAATAGCCACGGGTGTAGGCGGCAGGCGCGGCCGGCCCCTGTGCCGGCCACCAGGCGAGCGTGCGCATGACGTCGTCGAGATCGTGCGGCCCGGCGGCCTCGGCCACCTCCCGCAGCGTCAGCGAGTGGTGCAGCCGCAGCACGTCCCGCTGCGCGGCGAACGAGATCCCGCCGGCGGCACGATCCCGCCCGACCGCGGCGATGAACGACAGATCGGCATCGGTGTACGGCCTGCCCTCGGCGACCAGCGAGATCGTGCGCCGCCGGAGGAACACGGCGAAGTCCAGCATCGCGGCGCGGGCTTTCGCGTCTATCGCGATCTTGCGGAAATCCGCCAGCTCCCGGACGAAGAGATCGACAGCACGGTTGCTGTTCGCGTCGATACGGTCACGCCAACTGGCGAAAAGGTCACCACCCATAACGGATTCTGACCGGCCGATGTTGAGGAAATGTTGTGGTGCCCCGGACGGGATCGGCGGTCGAGTGGAGGAGGAGTTCTCAGGTGAGCAGTCTGCGCAAGGCGGTCGGGGTGTGTCCCAGATGCTCGCGCATGGTCCGGCACAGATGTGCCTGGTCGGCGAACCGGAGGTCGGCGGCGAGGGCGGCGAGGCTGGGCTCGCCCGCCTCCAACCGGTCCAGCGCGTGGGCCACGCGGACGCGGTTTCGGTAGCGGGTCAGGGAAATTCCCAGTTCGCGGGTGAAGGCCCGGCTGAGCCGGTACGGCGAGACCCCCAGCAGGGTGGCGAGGGGAACCAGGCCCGCCGTGGCGGGATGACCGTCTCCGATCAGGCGCCGGCCCTGGGCCACCAGCGTCCGGTCACCGGTGGCTGCCCGGTCGCCGTCCGGGACGGTCGTGGTCACGATCTGCCGGACGACCGTGGCCAGCAGACCGATCAGTCCTTCGGTCGCCGCGTGGTCGGTGTCGGCGGCGCGGGTGGCGGCCAGCAGTCGCCGGTGGGCGAGGTCGAGCCGGCCGTCGACGTACAGCGACGAGCGCTCCAGTCGTGGTGCGTCACCCGCCATCGTGCGCCAGAGCGCGGGTGTCAGGCTGATCGAGGTGCACGTGTCGCCGCCGTCGGGATGGGCGAAGTACTCCTCGTCGCCGGGTAGCCCGAGGTAGCCGACGGTGGGGTCGAGGTCCGCGAGGACACCACGGACCCGCCGGCGGAACCCGCCTCGGCGCACGAACACGAGCCGCACGTCCTCGCGTGGCCGCTCAGCCGTCCAGCCGCGGTGATCATCGCGGCAGTCCACCGCCGCGACCGCGAACTCCGGGCGGGCTGCGAGTTCGAGAAAGGAGAGCACACGCGCAGGCTATGCGGAGGGTCCGACAGTTCCGCAAGGATCTTCAAGACCCGGAAACATGTTCGGGGCAGCCTTGGGGACATGGCGTCCATCAACAACGAAATCATGGTCGAGTCCAGCGCCGAAGCGGTGTGGAAGGTGATCGGCGACTTCAGTACGGGGCCTTCGCGAATGGCACCGGGGTTCGTGGAGGACACCCGCATCGAGGACGGCTGCCGGGTCGTCACCTTCGCCGACGGCACGGTGGTCCGGGAGCGGTGCGTCTCCGTCGACCACGACAAGCGCCGGATCGTCTACTCGGTGGTCGGCGGCACCGTCCGGCCGGACCACGACAACGCCTCCATGCAGGTCTTCGCCGACGGTGAACGGCGGTGCCGACTGGTGTGGGCCCGCGACGTCCTCCCCGACGCCTTGGCCGCACCGATGGCCGAGGCGATGTCGCAGGCATTGAAGGTCATCAAGCGGACTCTCGACCGGGGCTGACCGGACCGAGGTTGCCTGATCGGCCTGACTCGGCAAGCCGATCGTCCCCGAAGCCGCCGGATCCCGGCAGGGAAGGCGGACCCGCTCCTAATTTGGTGTTCGTCGCACAAAAAAGGGGGCGGGGAGGAATCCTGATGGTGTCAGCGATGGCGAGCCGGTCGACGATGTCGCCGAGACGGGCTCGGTTCGTGCGGAACTGGACCGGCAGGCTCGTCGCGTTCGGCGAGTTCATCGACGGCTACGACCTGCTCGTCATCGGCGCCGCCGTGCTGTTCCTCAAGCCGTCGTTCCACCTCACCGCCGCCCAGGTCGGGCTCGTGACCGCGGCTGCGTTCGTGGGCACGGCGCTCGGCCTGGTGGTCTTCGGCGATCTGTCCGACCGGTTCGGCCGCCGGGTGATCTTCATGGTCAACCTGGTGGTCTTCGTGGTGGCCTCCCTGGCCGCGGCGTTCGTGCAGGACGTGTGGCAACTGGTCGCGGCCAGGTTCGTGCTCGGTCTCGCGGTGGGGATGGACATCCCGACCTCCCACGCCTTCCTCACCGAGATCGCGCCCAAATCCCGCCGGGGCCGGATCGCGGGCAGCCTGCCGAACATGATGTGGCTGGGTGGCGCCATCACGTCGGTGTTGCTCGCACTCGCGCTCCAGCCGCTGTTCGGCGACGAGACCTGGCGATGGCTGTTCGGGCTGGCCGCGCTGCCCGCGGCCGCGGTCCTGGTGGCGAGGCAATTCCTGCCGGAGTCACCCCGGTGGCTGAGCGCGCGCGGTCGCGTGGAGGAGGCCCGGCGGATCTACGACGCGCTCGGGTTGGAACCACCGAGACGCGAGGTCTCGGAGCGGCGGAGCTACCGGATGCTGGTGTCCGGCGGTGCGTGGCGGCGGCTGGCTACGGTCACGGCCTTCTTCGCCATCCAGGCCTTCGGTGGCGCGGTCGCCACGGTCGCCGGGCCGTTGATCATCAGCAGCACCGGCATCGGGGTCTCCAACACCCTGTACTTCTCCCTGCTGGGTTTCGTGGTGGGGCTGATCGCCGTGGTGGCGGGTGCCGCGATCATCGACCGGGTCAACCGGCGCTGGCTGGGCGTGTGGACGTGCCTCGGGGTGTTCGCCGCCGGACTCGGAATAGCGTTCACCGGCGAACGCGCCGGCGTCGGTCTGGTGGCCTTCTGGGTCGTGTACGCCATGCTGACCTGGTTCGGCCCGGGCGTGCTGTCCTGGGTGTGGAGCACCGAGGCGTTCCCCACCGCGTTGCGGGGTCTGGGATCCGGCATCGCGCAATGCGTGACCCGGCTCGCGATCGCGCTCAACGTGTTCCTGGCCCCCATGCTGGCGCAGAAGCACGGCATCGCGGTCGTCGCGTGGTACGCCTGCGCGTTCCTGGTGAGCGCGGTGATCGTGCTGGTGTCGCCGTGGCTGGCCACCACCGGTGTCGAGCTCGAGGAGACCAACGGCGTCGAGTCCGGGAAGCCGGAGTGAAGACGAAGCACCCCGGCCACACCGGAAGCCGGCCGCGTCAGGCCAGGCAGGCCAACACGGCCGCCGTGCTCCAGCTGCTCGTCCGGAGCGGTCCGCTGGCGCGCGGTGACATCGCGAAGGAACTGTCCCTCAACCACGGAAGCGTCAGCCGGATCATCGAGCCCCTGCTGTCCGCCGGTGTCGTCCGTGAACTCGCCGAGCGGTCCACCGTCGCCCACGTCGGCAGGCCCCGGGTGCCGGTGGAGCTCGACTCGTCCAGCCGGTACGCGGTCGGTGTGCACCTCGGCCTCGAACGGACCACGCTCGGCCTGATCGACCTGTCCGGGCACTGCGTCGAGATTTACGCCGAGAACCGCGATCCGGCGGACAGCGCCGCCACCCTGCGGCACGCCGCGGACCTGGCGGCCGGGATGGCGGACGCCGCGCCGGGACCGGTGCTGGGCATCGGCGTCACCGTCGGCGGTGAGGTGGACCGGGCGAACGGCCGGGTCGTGCGCAACGACGTGCTGGGCTGGGCCGACGTCCAGGTCGACGGCGTGTTGCGTGAACGGACCGGGCTCGACGTCGTGGTGGACGGCAACGTGCCCGCCCTGCTGGGGGCCGAGCTCACCTTCGGCGCGGGGCTCGGCGGGCAGGACGTGTCGTACCTGTTCATCGGCAACGTCACGGAGACGGGATTCCTCAGCAGGCCGATGGGTACGTGCTCGAACAGCATCGTTCAGGGCGATTTCGGCCGCCTCCTCGTACCCGAGCTCACCGGTGGCGGTCACGGACGCTTCGGCGACTGCGGGACGGACGTGGCGTTGCTCGCCGCCGCCCGGTCCGCCGGGGTCGTGGCGACCTCACTGACGGAGCTGATCCGCCTGGCGGACAAGGATCCGGCCGCGGCCGGGCTTCTCGAGGCGCGCAGCGCGCAGGTGGCCCTGGTGGCCGACACGGTGTACGACCTGATGCGGCCGGACCTGATCGTCCTCGGCGGCAGCGGCGCGCCGTCGGACCGCTGGCTCGGCGCGGTGCGTGATCGCGTCGAGACGGCTCCGCCCCGGGCGCTGGTCCGTCCACTGGCTCGGGGCAATCCGTTGGTCGTCGCGGCGGCGGGACTCGTCGTGCGTGCCTTCTTCACCAGTGGGGAGTGGTCATGAGCGGTGTGGTGGTACTCGGTGGCGCGGGCGGTATCGGCTCGGCCGTTGTCCGCGCGCTTCGGGCGGAGGGACGGCCGGTGGCGGTGGTGGACATCGCGCCGAACCCACCGGAACACGCCGGTGTGCCGTGGATTCGCGGTGACGCGACCGATCCGGCCGTGATCGGCACCGCGTTCGACACCCTCGGCGGCGTGACCGGTCTGGTGCATTGCCTGCTGAGCGAGCATCGCGCCCCCTTCACCGAGCAGACGCCGGACGCGTTGCGCAAGGTGCTCGACATCGGTGCGGTGTCCGCGTTGGAACCGTTGCAGCACCTGGTTTCCCGTGCCGGGGGAAGGCCGTGCGCCGCTGTGCTGGTCAGTTCGATCCACGCCGGCCTGGCCTGGGGCGGACAGGCCCCGTACGCGATGGCCAAGGCCGCGTTGGAGGCGCTCGGCCGCGCGGCCGCCGTGGAACTCGGACCGCGCGGGTTGCGGTGCAACACCGTCCGGCCGGGGTTCGTCATGGTGCCGCGTAACGCGCATCGCTGGCAGGACGCGGACACCCGCGAAGCCTTGACCGGCCTTCAGCCGTCCGGCGAGCTCGCCGGGCCGGACGACGTCGCGAGTGTGATCGCCTTCCTCCTCGGTGATCAGGCCAGGTTCGTCTCCGGTGAGACCGTCACCGTGGACGGCGCGATGACCGCTGTGCTGCCCGAGCCGCCGGCATCGTGACTCAGCGCCGTCTTCAGCCGAGGAGGGCCTGGGTGATCTGGCGGGTGGTCTGCGCGGCGACGCGGGGGTTCACGGCGGCGTAGGAGACATAGGCGTTCAAACCGGTGGCCAGGGCCCAACCACGACCGCGAGTCCAGGTCGCGTCGTCGATGTCGAGCGCGGCGCGGAAGGTGGCTCGCGTTTCGGCTGACATGAGGGTGAAGGCGACGATCAGATCGCGAGCCGGATCACCGACGCCGAGCTCGCCGAAGTCGATGACGGCGGTGAGGCGTCCGCCGGACGTCAACAGGTTGCCGGTGTGGAAATCGCCGTGGAACCAGACCGGGGGAGCGGCCCAGCCGGGGGCGGCGAGGGCGGTGTCCCACAGGTCGGTCATCGCCGCGGTGTCGAAGGCATCGCCGACTTTCGCGATGGCGGACCGCGTCGCTGTGTCCCGAACGGCGAGCGGACGACCGGTGAGATCCTCGGTCGTTCCGGCGTCGATCCGGTGGAGTGCGGTCAGGAACCCGGCCAGCGCCACAGCGGCCTCGTGCGAGCCGGACAGGGCGTCCACGGTCGCCACCTCGCCGTCCAGCCATCGCGACACCGCCCATGGCCACGGGTAGCCGAAGTCCGCTGCTCCCACTCCCACCAGTACGGGTACGGCAAGCGGCAGGTGCGGGGCCAGCCGGGGCAACCACTCGGCTTCCTTCTTCGCCTGCCCGATCGCGCCGTCATGGCGAGGTAGCCGCACGGACAACTGCTCGCCCAGCCGGTAGATCACATGATCCGAGCCCGCCGGAGCGTACGGAAGCAACGGCAGCCCGGCCCACTGCGGGAACTGCGTATCGACCAGACGCCTCGCCAACGCGGCGTCGATCGACGGGGTGGGTTTCACGGTCAAGGGCAACTCCCGCCATCGATGCCGGCAGCGTTTCATGGCCTCTGCTCGGTGATCAACCGATTTGCCGGACTCGCGCGCCGGAGCACCTGCCCGACTTTCGGGCCTACACGCCGGTGCGCCGGACGCCTACCGTGGTGTGGTCTAGACCTCTCAAGAGAGGACTTTGCGATGAGGTTTTCCCGCTCCGCAGTGAAAGTCGCGGTGTTGACCGCTGTTTTCGGCGCGGTTTCGGTGTTCACCGCCGTTCCCGCGCTCGCGCACGGCTCGATGGGCGATCCGATCAGCCGGATCATGCGCTGTTTCCAGGAAGGCCCGGAGAACCCGCGGTCCGCCGCGTGCAAGGCCGCCATCGCGGTGGGCGACAGCTGGCCGATCTACGACTGGGACGAGGTGAACATCGGCGACGCCAGCGGCCGTAGCCGCGAGATCATCCCGGACGGCAAGCTGTGCAGCGCCGGCCGGGACAAGTACAAGGGGCTCGATCTGCCCCGCGCCGACTGGCCGGCGACCACGATGCCGGGCAGCGGCCCGTACACCTTGCGGTATCAGCTGACCGCCCCGCATCCGGGCACCTTCGAGCTGTATGTCACCAAGCCGGGTTACGACCCGACGAAACCGCTCAAGTGGTCCGATCTGGAAGACACCCCGTTCTACAAGCAGGACAACCCGCCGATCGCCGGCAACGCCTACCAACTGCGGGCGAACCTGCCCGGCGGGCGCACCGGCAGGCATTTGATCTACTCGATCTGGCAACGCCATTGGCCCGATTCCGGTGAGGCCTTCTACTCCTGCTCGGACGTGATCTTCCCCTGATATCCGTGGCCCGGCCGGCAACGGTGTCGAAAACCGATGCCGGCCGGGCCGGGATCAGGGCCTAACTGAGGTAGAAGCCGCCGTCGTTACGGAGGACCGTCGCGACGATCGGGAACCGCCTGGTGCCGTTCCACCAGTGGTAGACCGCGTGGTACTGGCCGTTGGCGGCCTGGAAGAAGTCCATCCCGCCCGGGCCGGGGTGGTTGCCGGGCAGGCCGCGGTACGGGTTGAGGCCGCCGGTGCCGGTGTACCCGAAGTACGGCCGCTCGACACCGTTCTGCCGTGGCGTGCAGCGCGTCGACGGGATCGGGCCGGTGCCGCACCTGGCGATGCCGGTCGCATACCGTGCGCTGTCCCAGTTGTTGCCGGAGTAGGCCAGGTACCAGTAACCGTCTGCGGACTTGAACATCGACGGGTTCTCGACCACATGGGTGCCGCCGCTCATCCGGATGGTCTCCCAGCCGATGTCGGTGCTCTTCAGCGCGTCCCGTCGGGTATCCCAGTCCGCCATGCCATTGGCGTGGGTGCGGACGATCGAGATGCCGGTCTCCGGGTACGAGGTGATCGCGTCGTCCCGGTAGGCGACGTACATGGCGCCGCCCGCGACGTACGGGTTCGCGTCGATGGCCCAGCGGCCGTTGCCCGGGCACGCCCATTCGACGGGGTTGGCGAACGGTCCTCGTGCACTGCCCGAGACGGCGCGGCCGAGGCATTTCTGCCCGGAGCCCCGCCTGGACGCGGTGTAGTACATGAAGTAGGTGTCGCCGAAGCGGACGACGCCGGGCGCCCAGACGTTGCCCTCCGCCCAGCTACCCGGCCCGTTGGGCAGTGCGTCGGCCGACGCGCAGGTGCCCACGCCGACGGTGTTGCCGGAGCCGTGCGACAGCACCGGCACGAACAGTTTGCCGGTGGCGCCGCACCGGGCGCCGACGCCTTCGCCGACTGTGGTGCCGTAGGTGACGTACGTGCCGTCCTTCGCCTGGACGGTGTCCGGGTCGGCGAGGGGGAACGTCGACTCGGCGGCCGTGGTTGAGACACCGTCGGCCGCACTGGCCGGGTTGACCGCCACGAGGGCGGCCGCGGCGGTCGTGGCGAGCACGCCCGCCACGAGTAATCTGGTCGTCCACTTGCGCATGCTGAATCCCTTACTGGGCAAGGAGAGTGGTGTCGGTCAGCGGGAGCACCCGGCCGGCCACGATCGAGGCGGCGCCGGGGTGACCAGCGGTTCTCCTCGGTTGCTTGTGGACGGACAAGTGCGCCGGTTGCAAACTATGTGACCTCGCTCGCCGACGCGATTGAAAGTGCCGAAACTGCCGGTCGATACGCCCGTCCGGCCTAGCGGCGGTGACCACCTTGCCGATCGGCTGGAACGCCTGCCTGAACGTGATCCTCGGTAGATACGCCTTGGCGATGGCGTTGCCGACGCTCGGCAACGCCGCCACCCGCGGGTAGGCCATGACAGCGGGAGGTAGGTGGGCTGGAACTTGGCCGCGAAGGCCAGGAGCAACCGGAAGCCGTAGACGACGTCGAGCAGTCGTTGCGGGAGCACGGTCCGCTCGTCCCGGTCGAGCCGGGCGAGTGGTGCGCCCGACAAACCGGGGAACGCGTCCGGGCCGCGGCGCATGAAGTCCAGTGTCCAGGCCACGATCCGCCCTTCGTCGCGGACCGAGAGCCGGCTCGTGACGCCGTGGGCATTCGCCAGGTCGAGCGGTCGATCGGGGTGCGCACGGTGGAACAACTCCGTTTTCTGGTCACTGGCCCGCCGACCGGCGGGGTGAACGACCCTTCGGTGTCCATTGTGGACGTCCGCGAAGAGTCCACAATGGTCAAAGCAGGTGGGTAAGCTGCCCTCCGGCATCGAACACAGCCAGATACTCGCGACTCGCGAAGCGCGGTCACATGAATTCGTTACTGCTCATGATCGCGGTCGCCATCGCGATCCGTTCGTTCCCGCCTCACGGCTGGACCGGTGGAACCTCGGCGCACCGGTCGTCATGGTCACCGCGGGCGTCGTGATCGGCCTCGTCAACGAGAGCTCCATCGCGATCGCGCTCAACACCGAAGCCATTGCGTCGCTGTGCTGCTGGTGCCGCTGCTGACCTACACCGCCACCGTCGCCATCGATGGCAACGGTTTCGTCGCCTCGTTCGTCTGTGGTGTCACATTCCGCTATGTTCACCGGCTGGCCAAGGCCAGGCAGATCCATCGTTCTCCGGCAGGGCGTGACCTGGTTCGCGCCGGTGCGTTGGACGAGGACTTCCGCCTGCTGGAAGACTTCACCTCGTTGTTGACGATGACCCTGTGGTTCGTCGTGGGCGTCAGCGCCGTTCTGGCGTTCTCGGCCGGACTCCCGTGGCAGGTCGCGCTGTTCTGTTTCGCGGCGATCACCGTGATCCGCATCATTCCCGTCCAGCTCTCCCTCGCCGGATCGGCGCTGAGCCACCGCGAACGACTGCAGGTCGGGCTACTCGGGCCACGCGGCACCTCGTCTTCGGGCTCCTCGTCTTCAATCGCCTCCCCGAGGGGCCGGTCGCCGACACCATCCTGCTCATCACCGTCACCCTGGTCCTGGGCAGCGTGGTATTGCACGGCATCGGTGCCGGCCCTGCCGTGAAGTGGCTGACGCCCGCGAAGCCGGCTCGTCGCTGAAATCGCGTGCTGGCTACGGCGCTGGGTCAGCTGGGTGCTCGAATCCCGGTCGCCGGTCGCTCCTGGCCTGCCGCCCACGACGCCAGCAGGGCCAGACCGTCCGCGGTCGCCGTACCGGCGGGTGCGGTGTAGACGGTCAGGAGCAGACCGGGCTCGGCAGGCAGTTCCATCGACTCGACGTCCAGGTCGAGCCGGCCCACCACCGGATGGTGCAGACGCTTGCGTCCGGACCGGTGGAGCTGAACGTCCTGGGAAGCCCACCGCTGCCGGAACAGTTCACTGCGCGTCGACAACTCACCGACCAGTGCGAACAGCTCTTCGTCGTGTGGATTGCGGCCGGCTTCCATGCGTAGCTTCGCGGCCACGTCACGGACGATTCGGTCATAGTCGACAAAGAACGTTTTCGCCGTCTCGGGATCCAGATACACGAACCGCGCGGTGTTCGCCGGCCGTCGCGTGTCGGCCAGCACCGGTAGATACAGCGCGCGGGCAAGGCGATTCGTGGCCAGCACGTCGTAGCGGCCGTTGCAGATCCACGCCGGCGCGTCGGTGACGGCGTCGAGCACCTGTTGAAGCGCCGGGCGCACCGTCATGGCGGCTCGCCGTCGGCGTGGGCCGCCGGGCGTCCCGGACCGCCGGGCCAGGTGGAACAGGTGATCGCGCTCGGCCTCGTCAAGGTGCAAAGCAGCGGCCAAGGAGTCGAGCACCCCGTCGGAGGCCCCGGCGAGGCTGCCGCGCTCCATGCGCACGTAGTAGTCGACCGATACTCCAGCCAGTAGAGCCACCTCTTCGCGACGCAGACCTTTGACCCGGCGGTTGCCGCCGTAGGCGGGCAGCCCGGCCCGCTCGGGCGTGATCCGCGCGCGACGCGAGCTCAGGAATTCCTTGATCTCGGTGCGCAGGTCGATCGTGGTCACCCTTTCACTCTAGGTCCCTGACGCGGTCGTGGCGGTGCCGCCGTCGACCGGGACGATGGTGCCCGTCAGGTAAGACCCGGCCCGGCCGGCGAGGAACACGGCGACGCCTGCCATGTCGTCGTCGCGGCCGAGCCGGCGCAGAGGTGTCTTCGCCGCGATCGTGTCGCCGATGGCCTCGATCGTGGCCGACATCATCTGCGACGGGAACACTCCCGGGGCTATCGCGTTCACCGTGACGTGCTGTGGGCCCAGTTCCCTGGCCAGCACCCTGGTGAGTTGATGGAGTGCGGCTTTGCTGCTGGCGTACGAGTAGTTGGGCGCCTCGGCGACGTGGATGGCGGCGATACTGCCGATGTTGATGATCCGCGCGGGATCCTCGGCGGTGCCCGCCCTGCGCAGTGCGGGCAGCAGCGCCTGTATCAGCCAGAACGGCGACTTGAGGTTGAGGTCGATCACCGCGTCCCATGCCTCGGCGGGGAACGTCTCCAGCGGCTCGCGCCACATCGCTCCGGCGTTGTTGACGAGGATGTCCAGGCGTTCCGAGCCGGCCTCGACGAGATCGGCGAGGCGCCGGCACTCGTCGTACCTGGACAGGTCGGCGGGGATCGCTCGAATGTCGCCGAATCCGGACAGCAGATGTTCTGCCTCCGCGCACGCGTCCGCCTTGCGTGAGCTGACGACGACGCGGGCGCCCGCCTGCAGAAGGCCGCGCGCGATCATCATCCCTATGCCTCGGGTACCGCCAGTGACAAGTGCGTACTTACCGCTCAGATCGAAAAGTCCTGAATGAGTGGTGAACTGGTTGCCCGCCATGGGTCTTCGTCCGTTCTGTCGTGTGAAGCCGACTAGAACAGGCTGACAGGCGTGCTGGGCGTCTGTGAGTCCCTGGCGATACAGGTACCGCGAGTGCCCCCTTGTCCTCTACCTCGGAGGCCGGCGGTTCCCCACGTCGGGCGACCGCCGGCCGTTCCGTCAGGGCCGGAGCCAGGGCCCGGTCATCGCGGCGAGAAGGCTGTGCTGCGGATCGTCGGCACCCAGCTCCCACATCATCATGCCCGCCAGGCGGTTGCGTTTCGCGAACAGCGAGCGGTCCTGGATGGACCGCGGGTTCTCGTAGCTCACCCAGATCTTCTTTTCCGGGTTCCAGAGGTACGGCGAGCGCACGATCGGGTCCCAGCCCTTGCGGAACCCGGGGTCACCGGCCCACTCCGGGCCCATGAGGACCTTGTAGTCGAGGAACTGCATGGCCGTGTACGGCTGGTAGAGGCCGTCGTTGGCGGTCGAAGTGACGGTGAACGCCCGGCCGTAGAAAGGAACGCCGAGGACGATCTTCTCGCGCGGGACACCGTGGTCGGTCATGTACTTCAGCGCGCCGACGTTGTTGTTGTACTCGTCGTTCGGATCACCGGGCCGCTTGACCAGCGGGTCGTTGAAACAGGAGAACTTCGAGTAGCCCGTGCAGAAGTCGTAGGTCATCAGGTTGAAGATGTCGACGAGCCTGCCGACTTCACGCAGGTCGAAACTGTTGGACGCGTCGTAGGGCGCGCCGCCGGTTCCGGTGCCGTCGTCCTGGACACGGCCCGCGGGGATGTCCGCGGACAGCTTCATGGCGCGGGCAGGTCTGCCGTGTTCGCGGGCATAGCGCTGCAGTTGTGCCCGGAACTCCTTGAGCAGCAAGGTGAAGTTCGCGCGGTCGGCAGGCGAGTTGCCGATACTGGGCAGCCCTCCGGAGACCGGGAACTCCCAGTCGACGTCGAATCCGTCGACCAGCCCGGCCGGGAACGCGCTCAGCCATTTGTCCACACAGGACTTGACAAAGGCGTGCCGGGATTCCGCGGTCGCGGCGCCGGCACCGAAACCCGGGGCGGCCCAACCGCCGATGGAGACCAGCACGGTCAGGCCGGGGTGCTCACGTTTCACCGCCGCGAGGCTCTCGATGTCCTTGCGCTGCTTGGCGTCCGGGGTGCTGCACCGGCCGCCCGCCGGAGAGGCGAACCAGTAGCTGATGGTGTTCAGCATTTCCCAGGGGACCTGGTCGGCGGGCGGCGTGCCACCCCAGAACGCCTCCAGGACCGGCCGATCCGGTGGCGGGGCGGCCTCGATCTCCGGTGTCCCGGAGGCAGGTGAGGCGGGGAGCAGGGCGAGGACCGCGGCGAGGCACAGTCCGAGCCGCAAGGTCAGTTTCTTCGGTCGCATGGAAGACCCTTCCTAGTGGGGATGTGTCGGAAAAGGACGATCACGGCGGCAGTCGTGCACGATTCGAGCGGTTTGCCCGGTCCCGCTGGCGGGTCGTGAGTGATTTGGGTCGTTCTAACCCTCATTAACACTCACGACCCCGTCTGGGAACGGACATAAAGGTATCAATTGGACGCCTGATCGACGTGATTTGTCCGTTGTGGACAGTCGGGCGAACGTCCAGCGGCACGCCATCTTTGACTTTCCTCTCAATAACCCGAATCGCTACACGCGACCCGCTCGCAAATCGATGCGAACCAACGACTCAGGGCACTAGCGGGGAGGTGTACGAGTGGTGGCGACCAGGCCGGCCCGCGCGGCGGCGACGCCCGCCTGGAACCGGCTCTCCGCCGCGAGTTCCTGCATCATCGCCGAGATGTGCCTGCGCAACGTCCGTTCGGACAGCCCGACCCGGCGCGCGATCACCTCGTCCTTGAGGCCGGCGGCGAGCAGGTCCAGCACCCGGGACTTGACGACGTCGAGGGTGCCGTCGTAACCGGCCCGGCCGGGATCGAAATCGGTGCCGGATTCCCAGCCCCGGTCGTGCGTCCCGGCGAGGAACCGCGCGATCACCGCCCCGTGCACCATCGCGACGGCCTGGTCGCCATCGAGTCCCGCCCGGAGGAACGCGACCTCGCGGTCGAACACGGCGAATCGGTCGAAGATCTCGTCCGAGGTCCGCACCCGGCCGCCGAGGGAGGCGACGTTGCACAGGAACGACCGGGTCGCCGCGTCCGCGCGGGCCGCGTGCGGATACAGCACCCGGACGCGGATCCCTCGCCGCAGCGCGTCCAGGACGAGCGGCCGCAGATGCCGCGCTTCGGGCGGCTCGTGCGCCACGCAGGACTGCATCATCAACACCTCGGACTTGCAGCCGTTCGCCGTTTCGACGAGCCGTAGCTCGGTTTCGCGCGGATCACGCGAGACCTGGATCGGCGAGTGGCGCGGGTTCGCCCGTTCCGCGCGGCCGAAGGCGTCGGCGAACGAATGCAGTTGCCGCCGCCGGGCCAGCAGCAGGCTGCGCTGGTCGTGGATCGCCCGTTCCAGTGGCAGCAGCAGTTCGGTCCGCGCGCAATCGGGACTGACCGCGACGACCTCGCCGTCCCGGGTCTCCCGGATCAGCCGCAGCCGCCGCAGGAGGCCGAACGCGCGGTCCACCTCGGCCGCCGGGACATCGAGCCGGGCCGCGATGTCCGCGGGCCCGTCGCCGTCGAGGATCCGTTCGTAGACCTCGACGGCGAACTCGTCGGCCTCTATCCGGTCACTGAGCACTTCGCAGATCCCTGATCGAGCGGACCGCGAGCAGCAGCACGGTACAGGCGAGCCCGAGCACGGTCGCGAGGATCATCAGCGGCCGTGCGCCGAAAAGGCCCGCCATCGGCCCGGCGAGCGACCTGCCCAGCACCAGCGCGAGCAGCGAACCCGAGACGTCGTAGGCGTAGACCCGGTTCAGGAGTTCCGCGGGGATCTGGGTCTGGACCGTGGTGGACCACAGGACACCCCAGTAGGCGAGGCCGAAACCGGCCAGCGTCCAGCCGGCGACGAGCAAGGCGACCGGAAGTCCCACCGCGGGCGTGATCGGGTACAGCGCGAACAACGCCCAGCCGATCGCGCCGGACAGCAGCGGACGGCCCGGGCGGACGCGCATGGCGACCGCGCCGCCCGCGACCCCGCCCGCGCCGAAGGCGGCCATCCCGATGCCCAGCGCGGTCGACCCGTAGTCCGAGACGACCAGGTCCGCACCGACCGGCAGGGACACGCCCGCCACGAAACAGCCGTACACCAAGTGGATCGCGATCACGCCCCAGAGCCAGCCGCGGGCGGCGAACTCCCGCCAGCCTTCCACCAGCTGACGCCAGAACGACGGTTCACTGTCCTCAGTGGACTTCACCGGCGTGAGCCGCAGGGCGAACAGGCAGACGGCACTGATCCCGTACGTCGCGGCGTAGATCCCGAACACGGTCCCGGTTCCGGCGACGGCGACCAGCACACCGGCGAGCGCCGGGCCGAGCACGCCCGAGATTGCCTCGGAGATCCGCAGGATGCCGTTCGCGCCCTGGACGTCCTCCGCGACCTGAGGGACCATGCTCGCCACCCCGGGCTGGAACAACGCGGTGGCGGCACCGCTGAGGAACTGCAGGACGACGATCGCCGGCAGCGACGGCGTTCCGACGGCGAAGGCGACCGCCATCCCGCCCTGGACGACCAGCCGGACGAGGTCCGCGATGATCATCATCCGGCGCGGCGTGAACCGGTCCGCGAGCACGCCGCCGAACAGCATGAACAGCGCGAGCGCGCCCATCCACGCGCCGAGGGCGTAGCCGACCCCGTCGATCCCGTGACCCGCCGCCAGCACGGCGATCGAGAGTGCGACGGGCAGCATCGCGTCGCCCAGCATCGATCCGCTGCGCGCGGTGAGGTAGAGCTTGAAGTTGCCGGACCAGAGCCGTCCGGCGGCCGGTTTTCCCTCACCGGTCAGGGTTTCCGTGTCGTGACTCATACCGGCAGCTCCCGCCCGCTCGCGGAGTCGATGGCCGTGGCCGTCCAGGCGCCCGGATCCAGCGGATCGGCGGGAGGTTCGGCGCAGATCACGTAGTGGTGCGGCGCCAGCGCGGTCGGCCGTCCCGGCAGCGCGGCCAGTACTCCGGCGTGCAGGTCCGCGGGCGTCGCCGGGCCGGTCAGGTGACACACCAGCCGGTGACCCAGGACGTCGTCGGGTTCCGCGGTCACCAGATGCGGCCGGTCACCGAGGACGTCGGAGACCAATTCCCGGACGGCGTCGAGCTCGACCCAGCACGAGTCCGAGAGGTACCAGCCTTCCCCGCGTTCGATGGGCGCGAGCGTGGTGAGCGAATGCAGTTCCTTCAACGGAAGATCCGCCTCGGCCGCCGCTCGCAGCAACGCCAGGAGACCGCGGCCGAACTCGGTCACCTCGGAGGTGCCGAGACAGCCGGGGTCGACCCACAGCGTCAGATCCAGTTCCGTGTCGAGGCGGTACAGGCAGCCGAAGAAGCGGGTCGGGATGTCCTCCTGCGGCAGCAACTCCAGCGTGCCACCGATTTCGGGGTCGTCTTCGACGTCCGGTCCGCCCGGCAGCCACACCGACGGCAGCCTGCCGTACGCGGCACGAGGCGGCTCGCCGACCGCGGCGTCGCCCAGCGCGCTCATGTCGTTGAACACGAGGTCCCTGGCGAAGGAGAAGCCCCGTTCGTGGGTGACGCGGGTGATCACTTCCCAGATGGCGTCGGCTTCGAACCAGCTGTGCCGGTACGCGGGCACCGAAGCGGCGCGGACGGCGTGGACCAGTTCGTCGAACGTCTCCGGGATGCTGACCGGGAGCAGCGCGTCCTGCGCCATCGAACCGAAGAAGCGGCGCAACTGCTTGAGCACCCGGTTACCGGACAAGGACGTCGTCACGCAGGTGGATTGCGCGGTCCAATGCGCGATCAGCGCGTTGAGCGCGGCGAGGGCGATGGCGGAAGGGCTCGCGCTGGTCCGCTCGGCGATCGCCGCGATATGGCCCATCGCGGCCCGTGAACGGACTCGAAGCCCTGGCCGGAGGAAGCCGGTTCCGGTGGCGGGTATGGGGAACATCGCCTGCGGAACCGTGCGCAGCTTGCTTTCCCAGTAGCGCGTCGCCGCTTGGCCCAGCCGCTGCACCGCGGGCGTCTTCTCGAGTTCGACGACGTCGAGAGGCTGCGGCGAGTCGTCCGCGGGAAGCTCGCGCCCGGCGGCCAGCTCGGTCCATTCGCCGAGGAGGAGTTCGCAGGTGGCGACGTCCATCGCGGCGTGGCTCACCACCCAGACGAGCCGGCGCGGGACGGCGTCTTCGGTCACCACGGCGAGCCGCAGCGGCAGTTCCGCGGTCAGATCGAAGACCCGGGATCGCAGGGCGCGCGCGGTGGCCTCGGCCGTCCGGAGGACGTCGCCGTCGCTCTCGACGACCTCGACCTCCACCTCGCCTTCCGCGAGCACGTGCTGGAGCGTCCGGTCGCCGAACGAGTACGTCGTCCGCAGCGACTCGTGGCGTTCGAGCAGCACCCGGATCCAGGTGCCGATCTGGTCCATTGGCGCTCCGGGCACGTCGAACACCATCGCTAGGTTGAGCCGCGTCGGATCGTCGTCGAGGGTGATGGCGCGGACGATGTTCGCGTGGCCGAACGCCAGCGGGCCGGAGCGCGCCGTCTTGCCGGTGAAACGGACCTGGAACCTGCTCATTTCGTCACCTCGTGGGTCGGGCGGGTCAGGGGAGCGGCGGTGGTCTCGAACCGGCAGAAGGCGACGGTCGCGTCGTCGTGGTGTTTCCCGGCGAAGTGGCCCGGCGCGGTACGGAGTTCGGCGCGGCGGGTCTCGTGGACGACGGCGGCCGGGCCGTCGAGCTCGGCGACGTCGAGCAGCCGGCGCCAGGTCCACCCGTAGCGTTCGACGAGCCGGTACGCGCCGTCGGTGAGGAGCGCGGCGCGCCGCAGTCGCGAGAGTTCCACGGTGCCGGTGCGGGCCTGGGCGGCGGCGGCCGGATCGCTGCCCGCGACCCAGAACCCGCCGGGCGCGTTGCGCAAGGGCCGGACCTCCTGCCAGGACAGGTGCAGCAGCCGGTCGATCCGATCGTCGATGACGGCCTCGACGGTGCCGTCGAGCCGTTCGAGCACCACCGCCGAATCGCTGAGCACCAGGTAGTCGGCGAATCCGTCCCGTTCGCGCAGGATCGCCACGGTCGCGGTCGGACCGCAGGGGTTGCCGAGATCGCAGGTGCCGGAATGGGCGTCGCGGACCGACTCGATGGCCGCGCGGAGGACGGCGCGCAGATCTTCGGCGGGACGTTCGACGAGGAGCCGGTCCAGCGCGGTCCCGAGCCTCGCCACCAGCCAGCGGACGTCGTGCACGCAGCCGGTCTCGGCGCCCGGTTCCGCCGTCGCGCCGTCGATGACCAGCGCGTGACACCGGCCCGACAGCACCAGATCCTCGTTGACCAGGCCGTCACCCGGCTGGGAGAGACGATCGACTTTCATGCTTCTTCCTTTTCGTAGGCGAGCCACTGGGCGAGTGCGCGGATGCCTTGATCGAGTTCCGTCGCCGGTTCGTCGGCGACGAGGTGCGGGGCGGAAGGGCCGTGCGGCGACGACGGCCAGCTGACCGGAACCCGCCGGACGGTCCGGGCGACCGCGTCGGCCAGTTCCCGGCTGGTCAGCGGGGACGGCGTCGCGACGGTCCGCCGCGGCGCGGGCTGGTGCAGCAGGTGGTGCACGGCGAGCGCGATGTCCCGGATGTAGGCGGGCCGGTGGGTCGCCCCCGCCGGGACGTCGGCCTGGATCGGTTGTGCCAGCAGGGCTTGCCGGGTGAACGTCTCCAGGACCGAGTAGCCCTCGATCCCGGGCCCGTACGGCGAACCGGTCCGCAGGACGCTGGTGCCCGGCGTGGCGGCGGGGACGGGTGCGCCGGGAGGACAGACCTGGACCACGTGCCGCGCCGTCACGGGCGGGAGCGTGGAACCGGGTTCGGCGACGTGGACCACGGCGTCGACGGCCGGCCCGTCGCTTCCGGCCACGACCTCGTAGCCGCGATCGGCCAGATGACGCGCGATCTCCCGGCCGAGCGGGCGGTGGGTGGTGGTGACGAGGACGCGTTCTCGCCGGGGCGCGGGCGAACGTCGTGCTCTGGCACCGGCCTCGTGGCCGAGCCGGGCCAGTTCGGACATGGCGGGCCGCAGCGTCCGGAGCGTGGAAGCGCCGACGGTGGTGCACACACCGCCCGCGCCGATCGTGCCCAACGCGAGGGAGCCGACCCGGTCGAGGCGACGGCGGGTCCCGAGTGCGCCGAGGAGGTAGGCCGTGGTCCAGAGTCCTTCGACGGCTTCTTCGTCGAGATGCCGTTCCAGCTCGGCGAGAGCGCCGAACACCGACCCGGTGACTTCGAGCCGTTGCTTCTGGCAGGCGTCGAAATCCCAGCCCGCCCGGCCGAAGTACCGCTCGGCGTCGATGGTCGTGCGTCTTCCGCCGTCACGGACGACGCATTGGGCGATCCCGTGCTTGAAGAACGGGATGACGTCGGGATCGAGCGGGCCCGCGCCGAGTGACCAGTCGTCGCCGGGCGGGGCGGCGAAACAGGCCGACCGCCGCGAGCCGTGGGAGTCGTTGCGGAGGACGCTGGGTTCGTCCGCGTGCTCGACGAGATTCGGCGCGACCAGGAGCACCGGCACCCCGGCCGAGCGCAGGTACCGGGACATGACGACGTCGTCGGGCCAGGTCGAGCCGTGCGCTTCGGCGAAATCCGCGAAACCGGCCGCGATCTCCGCGGGCAGGGCCAGCGCGACGGTCGGGGTGTACTCATGGGTCGCGGTGACCCACCTCTCCCCGGCCAGCGCGGCGATCCGCACGGCGGCGCCGTTGCGGGAGTTCCAGTTGGTGTAGAAGGCGATCGCGGCATCGGGCGCGGCCGCGACGGCGGCCCGGGCGTGGTCGAAGAAGCCGTCGGCGATGACGGCGTCGTCCTGGAGGACCAGGTGGTGGGTCGTGCCTTCGGCGATCGCGGACCAGGCCCGGATCGCGGTGCGCAGGGCGGTCGGCGGTCCGGCTGGCTCCGGATCGGCGACCGGTCGCAGCGCCCCGGCGGGCGCGGCGGCCAGCAGGCGGCCGGTGCGGCCCGGCCGCCGCGGATGGGTCATGATGGCACCGGTGAGCACTATGTCGTGGCAGGGAGTCGGAGTGGTCACGTGGCTGGTCCAATCAGGACGAGAATGCGAGACGATCCGGAACGGAATCTAGGTCGGTCCCGGCGGGCGCCACCAGAATTTGGCCGAAAGCGGACTCGGCGACCGGGGAAAGAGACCTCGATCGGCGGCGCCGGCAATGATCAATCCACAATGGACGAAGAATGCGGCCGGTACCGGACAACCGCTTCAGTCGAGTGCGCCGGCGGGCAGCCACCCGCATTCCGCCGCCCGGAACCCGAGTTCGAACCGGCTCCTCGCGCCGACTCGGGCCATGAGGACGTTCACGTACCGCCGAACGGTCCTCGCGGATACGCCCAGCCGGTTCGCGACCGCTTCATCGGTCATCCCGTCGACCAGGCAGCGCAGGATCGCCTGTTCGAACTCGTCCGGCCGAGCGGACGTCAGCTCCCAGGGCGTGGCCTCCTCCCAGCGAGGGTCGAAGGCGTCGGCGAGGGCACTGATCAACGTCGGTGTGGTCACCATGAGCAAGCTTCCGGCGTCGTCGCCACCCGAAGGGACCAGTGCCAGTCTGCGGTCTATCAAAAGGGATTCTTCGATCGCCCGATCGGTGACCTTGACCCGGAGCCCGTGCCGCACCGCCTCGATGAGCTCGCCGCGCGTGTGCTCCGCCGGTGTCGTGCACAGCAGCCGCACCCGGACGTGCCGAGGGAAGGCGCCGCGGCGCGCGGCCTCGGTGACGGTGCCGCCGAACCACGGCGAACCGCCCGTCGCGGTGGTCAGCACTTCCCGTCTCGCGGTGGAAACCAGATCGAGTACGGTCGACAGGCTCGTTCCATCGGTCGGGTTCGGAGCGGATGACGCAGACACTGACCTTGCCCCCAGGCGTGTTCGTCCTACACGGTCGCACTTTGTTTTCCCGGCGGTTGAATTCTTGTTCCGAAGCATGCGGAGAGCCGGTATAAATTTGGTATGGACCACTAATCGGAAAGATCGCGAAGGCTCCGCGATTATTCCGGCGAGGTGAGTGGGGGGTCATATGGAGTTCACGATTCTCGGGCCGCTCGGTGTCCGCGACGGAAATACCGAACTCGAGCTGGGCGCGCCGAAAGTCCGCCGTCTGCTGGCGCTGCTGCTGCATCGCGCCGGCGAGGTGGTCCCGGTGAGCGCGCTGGTCGACGGCCTGTGGGCGGGCCGCCCGCCACGCACCGCAGCGAAGAACCTCCAGCTCTACGTCCTCCAGCTCCGCCGCGCGCTGGCGGATCCGGATCGCGTGGTGCACCGCAGACCCGGCTATCTGCTGGTGGTGAATCCCGGTGAACTGGACGTGCGGCGGTTCGAGGATCTCGCCGACCAGGCGCGCACGGCACACGAGCGGCGGAACGCGGTCGTCGCCGGAAGTCTCGCGCGGCAGGCGCTCGCGGTCTGGCAGGGCCCTCCGTTCGGCGGGCTGGCCGACAGCAGCACCGCGCTCCAGGTCGAGGCGGACCGGCTGCAGGAACGACGGCTGGTCGTGCTGGAGCAACGCATCGACGCGGATCTGACGCTCGGCAGACATGTGGACGTCGTCGCCGAACTCACCGAGCTGGTCTGGGAACATCCGCTGCGGGAACGTTTCCATGCTCAGCTCATGCTCGCGCTCTACCGGTCGCGGCGCCAGGCCGAAGCGCTCGAGGTCTACCGCCGGGCACGTGCCCTGCTCACCGGCGAGCTCGGTCTCGAACCGGGTGCCGAGCTGACCGATCTCGCCCAGGCCATCCTGCGCACCGATCCGGCACTGGACCTGTCCGCCGCCGGACAGGCGGTTTCCGCCGGGCCGAGGCAGCTGCCCGCCGCGGTGCCGACGTTCACCGGCCGCACCGTGCAGCTGCGCCGGATCGACGCACTGGTCGCCGGCGGCGCACCGGTGGTGGTCGTCAGCGGCACCGCGGGGGTGGGCAAGACCGCGCTGGCCCTGCAATGGGCACACGGAGCGCTCGACCGGTTCCCCGACGGCCAGCTCTACCTGAATCTGCACGGCTACGCGCGGTCGGCCACGGTGACCGCGGCCGAAGCGCTGGTCCGGCTCGTGCGCTCGCTGGGTGTCCCGCCCGACCGGATACCGGTGGACCCCGACGAACTGGCCGCGCTCTACCGGTCCGAGCTCGCGGGCAAACGGATACTCGTGGTGCTCGACAACGCGGGCACGGCCGATCAGGTTCGGCCGCTGCTGCCCGGCCGTCCCGGCAGTCTCGTCGTGGTGACCGGCAGGCAGGAACTGCCAGGGCTCGTCGTCCTGCACGACGCCGGTGCCGTCCGGCTCGACCTGCTGACCGAAGAGGAGGGGCTCAAGCTGCTCGCCAGGATCGTCGGCGCGCAGCGGGTCAAGGAGGAACGGCGGGCGGCGGCGACGCTGGTCCGGTTGTGCGCCGGGCTGCCGCTCGCGTTGCGGATCGCGGCCGCGGACATCGGCATCGGCCGGGACCGGCCGATCGGCGCCGTGGTCGACGGGTTGCGCGCCGACCGGCTGGACCGGCTCGGGATCGACGGCGACCCGTCGACCGCGGTCCGCGCCGCGTTCGAGCTCTCGTACCGGCGGCTCGGTCCGGTCGCCCAGGGCTTGTTCCGGTTGCTCGGCGTGGTCCAGGTGCCGGATTTCACCGCGCGGTCGATAGCCGTGCTCGCCGGGCAGGCCCCCGGTGACACGTCCGAGGCTCTCGCCGAACTGGAGCGTGCTCATCTCGTCGCCCGGGGCGCCGACGGCCGGTACCAGTGCCACGACCTGCTCCGGCTGTACGCGACCGAACGCGCGCGGGCCGAGGACGACGCGGCGGGACGCGACGCGGCCAGGCTCCGGCTTTTCGGCTGGTATCTCGCGACGGTGACCGCCGCGGTCACGCGGATCACACCGCAGATCCTCCGGCTTCGTGAAGGAGCCGAATTCGGCGAGACCGACGTCGTCTTCGATGACGACGCCGAGGCGCTGGAGTGGCTCGAAGCGGAACGTGCCTGCCTCATGGCCATCGTCCACGACGCCGCCGCGCACGGCCCGCACCGGATCGTCTGGTTACTGGCGGACGCCCTTCGCGGCTTCTTCTGGCTCAGAAGGCATTCCGTGGACTGGATCACCGTCGCGAAGGCAGGGCTCGCCGCGGCGGTCGCGGACGGTGAACCGCGCGGCCGGATCGCCGCCCGGCAAAGCCTCGCGCAGGTGTACCGCGGGCTGGGCGACTACGCGGCCGCCGTCACGCACTACACCAGGGCGCTGGAGCTGGCGACCAGCGAACGGTGGCCGGAAGCGGAAGCCGCCGCGCGCGGCAATCTCGCCGGAGTCCACTGGGAGCTCGGTGCGCTCGACGAGGCCGTCGCCGAACTGGATCGCGCGATCGAACTGAACAGCCGGATGGGCTGGGAAGCGGGACTTTCGGCCAACCTGCACAACATCGGGACCCTGCTGCGGGAGCTGGGCAAACCGCAGGAAGCCATTCGGCGGCTGGCCCAGGCCCTTTCACTGATCGAACGCAACGGCAATCGCGACGGCGCCGCGCATGTGTACACCACGCTCGGCGAGGTCTATCTCGACCTCGGCAGGCTGACCGACGCGCGCGAGTCGCTGTCGAAGGGTGTTTCCCTGCACCGGGAGAACGGCGCTCGTTACGGCGAGGCGACCGCACTCTGCTCGCTGGCGGCGTTGTGCGCCGAGACCGGGGACTTCACCGAAGCGGCCGAGCACGCCGAGGCGATGCTGGAACTGGCCCGGGAGACAGGTGATCGCCGGGCCGAGGCGAACGCGCTCGCGGCGCTGGCCGAACTCGGCGGCCGGACCGAGTTGCCCATGGCTCCCGAGGTCTTGGCCGGACAGGCCGTCGAACTCGCGCACAAGATCCACTACACCCGCGCGGAGATCGTCAGCCTGCTGGCGCTGGCCGAGGTGTGTCGTCGTGGCGGGCGGCTCGACGACGCCGTCACGCATGCGGGCGCGGCCGCGGAACTGGCCGCACGGCGGGACTTCCGGCTCCTCGCGGCCCGGGCGCAGACGGTGCTGGCCACCAGCCGGCTGGACCGCGGCGACCGGAAACAGGCGGCCGAATGCGCCGAGCGGGCGCTGACCCTGCATCGCCGCACCGGCAACCGCGTCGGCGAGGGACACGCGCTCGCCGTCCTCGGCGAAGTCACCGCGAAACGGGATCCCGGCGCCGGGCAAGGACTTCTGCGGAAGGCGCACGACATCCTCGCCGACTGCGGTTCGGTCGAACGATTCCGGGTGGCGAACCTGCTCGCGACCTGAGTGTCAGGCCGTCCCCAGCGCGACCGCGATCACGAGCCCTCTCTCGCAGGAAATGGAGACGTCGACCCGCTCGATGCCCAGCGCGCGGGCCCGTTCGGCCGCCGCGCCACGCAACTCCACCGACGTCGCGCCCGCTCCGGACCGCCGGATCACGATCTGGGCGGGCGGGACCGAACCGGACAGACAGGTCCTGAGCATCTTCAGCACCGCCTCCTTCGCGGCGAACCGGCAAGCGAGGCAGACGCTGCCCGCCGTCGCGAGTTCGTCGATTTCCTCCTGGGAGAACAGGAACTTCAGGAACCAGCCGCGCCGCGCGAGCAGGTCGAGTTCGGCCACGCGCAGCGCGTCCACTCCGACGAGCGTGGTCATACGTTCCCGGTCCCTTCGCACCTCGCGCCGGTCGCCCGGTCGAGTGGGTCGTGAGTGGCGATTCGGGTTAGAACACGAATCGCCACTCACGACCCCCTGCAGCCGACGCCAGGCGTCCTCGCCATGCGGCCACCCTAGGTCGCCATCACGCCGGCGAACCAGGGTGCTGTCCGGTGTCGGCCAGACCGCTTGCGGACGTTGAATCGCGTGGATTCCTTGCCGTAGCGTCGAATCGAGTCCGGAAGAACGGAGGAGACCTTCGTGGCCAGTGACATCAGCGACATCATCGACGCGGACGAACGGTTTCGCGGCCTGCTCGATCGCCTCTCGTCGAAGTCGATCGACGACTACTACAACCCGTATCAGATGTTCGAGTGGCCGGACAGCCTGCCCGAACGGATGTGGTGGATGAGCCCCGAGCTCACCACCACGCACGGCACCGAGTTCGCCACGACGCTGAGCGAAGACCAGCTCTTCGCTCTGTCGCGGTTCGAAAGCATCAACTTCTACAGCCTCAACGTGCACGGCATCCGCGAGCTGCTCATCGAGGTCGTCGCGCGTATCCACACGGCGGGCTTCGAGACGCCGTCGGAGTTCTTCCACCACTTCATCGGCGAAGAGAACGAGCACATGTGGTTCTTCGCCGAGTTCTGCCTGCGCTACGGCGACAAGATTTATCGCGCACCGGGGGCCGGCGTCACCATCCCGCCCGCGTCCTCGTCCAAAGTGGAGAGTCTGCTGGTGTTCGCGAGGATCCTGATCTTCGAGGAACTGGTGGACCACTACAACTCGCTGATGGCGCGGGACGAACGTCTGCACGAGACGATCCGCGCGATCAACCGCATCCACCATCAGGACGAATCGCGGCATATCGCGTTCGGCCGGGAGCTGGTGGAGCATCTCTACAGCGACCTCAAGAAGACGGCGACCGAAGAGGAGCTCGCCGAGGTCTCGGCCTATCTCCGGCGGTATCTCACCTACAGTTTCGAGTCGCTGTACAACCCGCAGGTCTATCGCGACGCCGGCATCGAGAACCCGCTGGAACTCCGGCGTGCGCTGCTCGACGCCCCCACCCGGCCCGCCACCGAGCAGCAGGTGTTCCGCAAGACCTTGAAGTACCTGGAGCGAACGGGGATCCTCCGATGACCCGCACCACCGGAGTGGACGGCGCCGAAGCGCTGGCGATCCTCGGTCCCGACGAGACCGCCCTCGTCCAGGAACTCGACCGGACCTTCCTCGGCTGGGCAGGCGCCGCCGGGGCACGGGAGATCAGCCCGCCGCCGCTGTACCCGGTCACCGACCTGGAGAAGTTCGACGTCTACGCGAACTTCCCGCATCTGGCGTTCGTGGCCGGTCCGCTGGATCTGGCCGGCCGGGAGGGAAAGCCGGTCGACGGGCGGTTCGCCGGCGGCGACTTGCAGGACGGCCGTTACGGTCTGCCGCACGCGACCTGTTACGGGGCTTACCTTTTCTACGAGGGCACGAAGGTGTCCGAGACGGAGATCGTCACGCTCGTGAACCGCTGTTTCCGCAGCGAAGACCACTACAGCGGATTGCGGCGGCTGGCGAGTTTCCAGATGCGCGAGATCGTCGCGCTCGGCTCGTTCGAGCACACCCAGGAGGTCGTTTCCCGCTTCACCGAAAGGATCCTGGCGTTCTCCGGCGAACTCGGACTCGGCCTGGAAAAGGAGGCCGCGATCGATCCGTTCTTCAAGAACGACGGCGCCCGCGCGCTCCTGCAGAAGCTGAGCCCGGTCAAATACGAGTTCCAGCACGGCACCCTCGCGATCGCCTCGGTCAACACCCACCGGAACTTCTTCGGCGAACGGTGCGACATCCGCTTCGGTGACGGCAAGGAGTTCGCCTACACCAGTTGTGTGGCGTTCGGCCTGGAGCGCTGGCTCGCCGTGCTGACCGAGGTCCACCACGGCGATCTCCCGGCGGCGCTGGCGGCCGTCCGAGCGGCGGCGGGCCGGGCCGGGTGACCATGCCCGCGAGACGGATCGGCATCGACGTCGTCCCGCTCAGCCGCGTGCGCGAGCTCGTCGCCCAGGACGCGGAATCCGCGTTGCGGCGCATGCTCTCCGCCGCCGAACTGCTGAGTTCGTCCACTCCGGACGGTCCGGACCTGGCCGGAATCGCGGGACGCCTTGCTGCCAAGGAAGCGGTGTTCAAACTCTTCCACGTCGGTGGGCAGCCCGTCCCCTGGCTCTCGACCGAAGTGCTCAAGAGCGACGGCGGCTGGCCGGTGGTCCGGCTCACCGGCCGCGCCGCGCGGCTGGCCAGGGAAGCCGGGCTCGGCGAGATCGAAATCAGCATCACCCACGACGACGCGTACGCCATCGCGGTCGCGGTGTCCGCCGCGGACTGAGAAGGAACCAACCTCGAAGGAGAAGACATGCCCGCCCCCGGTATCGAAAAGGTCAGTGACTGGATCCTCGGCAAGCACCCGGAACGCACCGAGCTGGCGTTCGACGAGGACCTGATCGAAAGCCGCTTGGTCGACTCGCTGTCGTTCGTCGAACTGGTCTACGTGATCGAGGACGCGAGCGGCGTCGAGGTCGACTTCGACAACATCGACATCGCGGACTTCAAAACCCTGTCGGCCATCGAGAAGGCGTTCTTCGCCGGAGCGGGAGTCAGCTGATGCACGCCGTTTCCTATACCGCGCAGTGGATGGCGGCGGCCCGCTCGCTCGAGTCCGAGCGCGAGGACGCGCTGTACGTCGACCCGCTGGCGAGCGCCCTCGCGGCGCCGGACGGGTTCCGGCTGATCGAGCGCTACGCCGGTGGCGGGCTGCTGCCGTTCATCAGCATCCGGACCAGGTTCCTCGACGACGCGATCGGCGAGCTGCGGGCGGATCCCACCATCCGCCAGGTCGTGCTGATCGCGGCGGGGATGGACACCAGGGCGTTCCGGCTGGACTGGCCCGAGGACACCGTCGTCTTCGAGGTCGACCACGAACCGCTGCTGGTGGAGAAGCAGCGGCGGCTGACCGAACTGGGCGCCGAGCCGCGGGTCGATCGCCGGTGCGTACCCGCCGACCTGACCCGTGAATGGCTGCCGGAACTGGAGAAGGCGGGCTTCGACCCGGCCCGCCCGACGTTGTGGGTGGCCGAGGCGCTGACCTTCTTCCTGACCGAGGAACAGGCGGGCGGTCTGCTGGAGACGCTGGGTTCGGTGTCGGCGCCGGGAAGCAGGCTGGCGCTGGACATCCTCGGCCGTGCCCTGCTGCGCAGCCCGTTCTCGAAGCCGTTCCTCGACCGGCTGGCCGACGACGGGACACCGTGGATCTTCGGCACCGACGAGCCGGCGGAGTTCCTGCTGGCCCACGGCTGGAAGGTCGACGAGATCAAGGAGCCCGGCCAGCCCGGCGCGGGCGAGGGCCGCTGGCCGTACGAGGTACAGCCGCCGGAACGCCGCGGCGCCAACCGGCTCTGGCTGTTGCAGGCCGAGTACTTGGAGGGCTGATGGGCGCGACCACACTGGAACGCGTCGAATCGTTCGTACCCGAGCGCAGCGTCCGCATCGAGGAACTCGGCGAGCACCTCGGGCTGCGCCGGGCGGAACTCGGCGTGTTCCGGAAGTTCTACGGCCTCGACACCCTCCGGTTCGATCCCGGGATGGACCTGTTCGACCTGCTGTTGCCCGCCGCGAAGCGGGCGCTCGCGGCGCTGCCCGCCGGCCGGAGGATCGACAGGCTGGTGTTCGCGCATACGACCCAGGCGCTCGCGCCGGCCGACGTCGAGATCGCCCAGGAGCTCGCGCGGCGGCTGGGACTGGTGGACGTCGAGGCGTTCGCGTTGTCCCACCAGGCGTGTGTGAGCAGTCTGGGTGCCATCGACGTCGCGGCCGAGTTGCTGCGGGCCGAGGGCGAGACCGGCGGTTACGCGCTGATGGTGACCGGCGAGCGGGCGTTCTCGCCGATCGTGCAGCTGATCCCCAACACCGCGATCATGGCGGACGCGGCCTCGGCGTGCCTGCTGACGGTGGACGGCGACGGCGACGTCGTGCATTCCTTCGTCACGAAGACACTGGGGCAGTACGCGGAATGGCTGGCGCTGACCCCGGAGCAGAACACCGAATTCGGCGAGCTCTACGGCCCGCGGCTGGCCGAGGTGATCCTGGAGGCGGTGGCCGAGGCGGGATGCGGGTTCGACGACATCGATCTGGTGATCCCGCACAACGTCAACGCCCTCGCCTGGCGGCAGACGGTGAAGGCGCTGGAGGCACCGTCGGAGAAGTTCTTCCTGGAGAACATCCCCAAACTCAGCCATTGCTTCTCGTCGGACGTGTTCCTGAACTACACGACCTTGCGGGAGAACGGCAGGCTCGTCGACGGCGCCCGCTACGTGCTCGTGACGGTCGGTCTCGGTGCGACGTTCGGCGCCATGGTGATCACCCATCGGACGCGGGGGAGCGGGACGTGACGGCCCGCGACGAGGTGGTGGCGGCGATCGGGGCCGCGCTCGGGGACGTCCTGGAACGGGAGATCACCGGGCTGACCGAGGACACGCGGCTGTTCGACGACCTGCGGCTGGACTCGTCGAAGGTGCTGGAACTGCTGATGCTGGTGGAGATGGCCGTCGACATCACGGTGGATCCGGACGACCTCGACATCGATCGCCTTCGTACCGTCCGTTCGTTCGCCGACTACGTCGAATCCAGGCAGGCCATCGGGGAAGGAGTGTCATGAGCGGTGAACCGACCCTGCGCGGCACGAGCGCGGTGATCTCCCCGCCGGGGCCCGGCTACCGGGAGGACGCGGCGGTCTCGAGGTTCCTCGCGGATCTCGTCGAACCGTTCGGGTCCAAAGTGGACGAAGAACGCTGGCAACGCGGCGCGCACGTCTCGCACAAGGCGCTGACCGACCGGTTGCTGGAAGCCGAGGGCGTGCGTACGAGTCGCCCGCAGCTGATCATCGTGACCCACGCCCTGCCCGACGTCCTCCCGTTCACCGCCGTGGCGCCGTATCTCGCCGACCGGCTCGACGTCACGGCGACCACGTTCTCCGTGGCACAGCAGGGTTTGGCCGCGCCCTTCACGGCCTTGCGCATCGTGGCGGCGTATCAGCGGTCAGGACGGTGCGACGAGGCTGTCATCGCGGTACTGGAGCAGACGACGCTCCCGACCCCGCATCCGCTCGTCGATGACGGCGGGCTGGTCGACTCGGGTGCGGCGCTGGTCCTCGGCACCGGGCCGGGGCCACGGCTGGCGTCGGTGTCGTCCGGCGGGACGGTGGGGGAGTTGCTTCGACCCCATCGTGAGCCCGGCACGCTCGTGGTCCTCGGCCCGTGGGTGACGGAAGCCGTCGAGGCGGGGGACGTCCACCGGGTCGCGCCGGGCTCGTACTGCACCAGTGTGTGGCTGGCCCTGGCGGGAAACTGGCCGGCGTGGCAGGAGACGTACCGGAAGGTCGTGCTCTGCGACACCGACCCGGTGAGCGGCCGCAGTCACGCCGCGGTCTTCACCTGCCCGGCCGGGTAGCCCCATGCGGATCGGGGCCGACCTGCTGTACGTCGGCGAACTGGACCGGCTGCTGGCACGGCTGTGGTTCCGTGCCTACGTTTACGCCGAGTCCGAACTCGCCACCGCGGCCGGTTTCGGCCCCGATCGATGCCGGGAGTTCCTGGCGGGCCGGTTCGCCGCGAAGGAAGCCGTCGCGAAGGCGATCGGCACCGGGTTCGCCGACGGCGTCACTCCGCGCCAGATCGCCGTGGAACGAGCCGATTCCGGAGCGGCCCTGGTGATGCTCACCGGCGCGGCGGCCGCGAGAGCCGCCGCGCTCGGCGTCGTGGACGTACAGGTCTCGATCACGCACAAGGTGGATTTGGTCCTGGCGGTCGCGCTCGCGGTGTAGACAAGATCACCGTGCGGTGCGGGGCCAGGTCCAGGCGGACCGCAGGATGAGGGCGAGAACGATCAGTTCCAGTGCGACGCCGAGACCGTAGAAGTACCTCCAGGACTCGCCCACCGCGTTGAACGCCGCGAAGGGGATCTGGACCGAGGCCACGATGAGGTTCGTGGTGCGATTCGCCCGGGCGGGCAGGGCCATCGACAGCACGACCATGAGGATCGGGATCGCCATGAGCGTGAGGAAGACGGCGAACAACGTCTGGCTGATGTCGAACTCGAAGACGACGCCGGCCTCGATGTCTTTGATGACGCCGGGTTTGTAGAAGGCGAGAATGTCCACATAGGCGTACAGGAGCACCAGGCTCGTCCACGCCGCGGCGAGTTTGGCTCTCACCGGGATCCGGTGCTCGTCCAGTGCGGTCGTGGTGGGTTGAGGTGTTCTCATCGTGGGCTCCGTTGTCGTGGTGAGGACTGGTGGGCCAACGATCGCTGAGCCCGGCGGCGCGCACATCGTCGTCGAAGCCGGACCCGCCCCGGCCGTGGGGATGAGCGGCGTCTCGTTCTTTCGGTCGGTCCCCAGCGCCTCGGCGGTCCCTAGGCTGGGTGCGTGACCATGAACGCCCTGCGCTCGCTGTGGGCCGAGCCGCGCGCCACGGACGCCCCCGGACGGATGCCGCGCGACTGGATGCTGGTCGGGGCGTTGATGGTGGCGGCACTGCTCGAGGGAGTCCTCCGGGACGACGTCGCCTGGCGGCCGTTCGCGACGATCGTGGCGGTCGGACTCGTGCCGGTGCTGCTGTGGCGGCGTACCCACCCGTTGGCCTGTGTCGTGGTGGCCTTCGGCACCGCGATGGCGTTGGGGCTGGCGAGCCTTCTTCGCCCGAGCGTGGGTCTCGACACGATGATCTACGTCCTGGTGCTCGTCTACGCGCTGGTGCGCTGGGGCTCGGGGCGCGAGATGGTGATCGGGCTGGCGGTGGTGGCGGTCGCCGCGGGAATCGGCATGGTCCCCGACCACGTCGGGCCGACCGAGGTCTTCGGCGGGTTCGCCATCCTCGCGGCGGCAGCGGCGGGGGGAGCGGCGTTCCGCTACCGCGCCGAAAGCCGGCGCCGGGAGTTGGACCAGATCCGCGGCCAGGAGCGGGTCGGTCTCGCGCGCGAGTTGCACGACATCGTCGCCCACCACGTCTCGGCGATCGCCGTGCAGGCGCAGGCGGGCCGGGCGATGGCCGGTCAGCGGCCTGCGGCGGCACTCGAAGTGCTGGCGACGATCGAAGAGGAAGCCTCGCGGACGCTCACGGAGATGCGGGCGATGGTCCGCGTGCTGCGCGACGGAGCGCCGGCGGGATACGCCTCCCAACCCGGCGTCGCCGACCTGGTGTCCCTCGCCAGAAGCGCCCCGGTCCCCGTCGTCGACGTGGAGTTGCCGGAAGACCTGGACGGACTTCCGCCCCAGATCGACGCGGCGGTCTACCGGCTGGCGCAAGAGGCGCTGACCAACGCCCTGCGGCACGCCCGCGACGCCTCGCGGGTGCGGATCCGGGTCGTGGACGGCGCGGGAACGTTGCGGCTACGCGTGACCGACGACGGACGGATCGACCCGAAACGGCCGGTGAACCACGGCTTCGGGCTGCTCGGGATGACCGAGCGGGTGCAACTGCTCGGCGGCACGCTGCGGGCCGGCCCGGCGCCCGAGGGCGGGTGGACGGTCGACGCCGAACTGCCGACCAAGGTACGCCGATGACGGTGCGCGTGCTGGTGGCCGACGACCAAGATCTGGTGCGCACCGGCCTGTCGATGATCCTTGCCGCGCAGCCCGGCATCGAGGTCGTCGGCCAGGCCGCCGACGGCCACGCCGCCGTCGAGCTGGCGCACCGGCTCCGCCCCGACGTGTGCCTGGTGGACATCCAGATGCCCGGGCTCGACGGCATCGAGGTGACCAAGCTCCTCGCGGGGCGGGGCGTCCCGGACCCGATCGCGGTAGTCGTGATCACGACTTTCGACCTCGACGAGTACGTCCACGGCGCGCTCCGGGCCGGCGCCCGAGGCTTTCTGCTCAAGGACGCCGGGACGGACCTGCTCGTCCAGGCCGTCCATGCCGCCGCCGTCGGCGATGCCCTGATCGCGCCGAACATCACCCGGCGGCTGCTGGCCACGCTCGCCGCCAGGGAACCGTCGAGCCGGCGGACCCAACCGGTCGAGTCGCTCACCGACCGCGAGGAGGAGGTCCTGATGCTGGTCGCCCGCGGCCGTACGAACGCCGAGATCGCCGCCGAGCTCTTCATCGGCCTGACGACCGCCAAGACCCACGTCGCCAGTCTGCTGACCAAAATCGGCGCCCGGAACAGGGTCGAGATCGCGATGTGGGCATACGACACCGGCCGGGTGGGGGACTGAAGGGGTTCCGTCTGCGCCGTCCTTACCTCGTCGGGTGGGCGCCGCCGTTGACACCGAAAGTCTGCCCGGTGATGTGCCGGGCGCCGGCGGAAGCGAGGAAGTACACCGTTTCGGCGATGTCGGCGGGAATCCCGGCGCGGCCGGTGCTGGTCGCGCCGATCAGCTGCTCGGCCCGCTCGGCGGGGAGCTTGTCGCGGAAGAACTCGGTCTCGCGGATGTAGCCCGGCGAAACCACGTTCGCGGTGATCTTGCGGGCCCCGAGCTGCTTGGCGAGGTCGACGTTCCACGACGCGAGTCCCGCCTTGGCCGCGCCGTACGATCCGGCGCCCTGATCCGCGGCGATGGACCCGATGTGGATCACCGATCCGCCTTCGACCAACTTGTCCTGGACAGCGGTGGTGGTCAGCACCGCGCTGATCAGATTGGCGTCCAGGTTGGCCCGCCAGTGTGCGAGGACCCCGGCGAGCCCGTCCTGCTCGGGGAGGTCGAAGTCGGTGTTGCCGCCCGCGTTGTTGACCAGTACGTCGATCGGCCCGTCCAGCGCGTCCAGCGCGGCGGTCACCTGTTCTGGATCGGTGCCGTCACAGACGAGCGGCCGGACCGACGGGCCGAGGTCGGCCGCCGCCGAGACCAGTACGTCCTTGCGACGGCCGGTGATGTGCACGACGGCGTCGGACGCCGCGAATCTCGCCGCCACGGCCCTGCCGATGCCGGTGCCCCCGCCGGTGACCAGGATCGTCCGGGTCATCTAGCCTCCTCCGTGTTCGCTGGTCCTACTCACGTTTAGGCCTAAATGATAGGCTGTGCGTCGTGCAGCCGACAACCGCGGTGGAGGTCTGGGATGAGTGCAGCGTCCGAAATGGATCCCACGCCGGACGCCGCGGACGAGATCGAGGCGGCATGGCAGCGCGAACGGCCCGGCACGTCGACCGAGTCCATCGGCATCGTGACCCGGGTGTGGCAGCTGGCGAAGCTGTTCGGTGAGGACCGGCGCCGTGTCCTGCTGGACTCCGACGTCGATTCGGCCACGCTGGACCTGCTCAGCGTGCTCCGGCGCAGCTCACCGCCGTACTCGCTGACGACCAGGGAGCTGGCGAGGCTGACCCTGGTCACGGCGGGGGCGATTTCGCAGCGGGTGGCCCGCGCGGAACGCGAGGGGCTGGTCGAGCGGCACACCGAACCTGGCGGCCGCAGCGTGTACGTGACACTGACCCCGGCCGGGCACGCCTTGGTGGAGCAGACGGTCGATCGGGTGCTGGAGCGGGAACTCGAACTGATCTCCGGGCTGAGCGACGAGCAGCGCGCCCAACTCTCCTCACTGCTACGGGTGCTCCTCGGCGAGGTCCAGGGCCGATGCGACGATCACGGTGTTTCGCATGTCGGTGATGTCGGTTCGGCGCTCTGAACCCCGCCGGGTGCGGATCAGAGCATCGGGTGAAATGCCGGACGACCCGCTGCGCCGGTTTCCAGATTAGGCAGGGGGACCGCTTGACGACAGCTACTTTGCTCGCTTTCACCGCCGCGGCCGCGGTCATCGTCATCGTGCCGGGGCCGGATCAGGCGTTGCTGCTCCAGACTAGTGCCGCCGCCGGACGTCCGGCGGTGGTGCGAACCGCCGGCGGCGTCCTGCTCGGAATCGTCCTGTGGGGCGTCGCTTCGGTCGCGGGGCTGGCCGCGCTGCTGGCCAACGGCAGCGTGGCCTTCCGGATCGTGACCGCGATCGGCGCGGCCTGCCTGATCTGGCTCGGGATCACGGCCTTGCGGTCCGCCGTGACGGCGGCCGCGTCCGCGCCGAAACACGAAGATCGCGTGAGCACGGGTTTCTTCCTGCGCGGGCTGCTCATGAATTGCCTGAACCCGAAGATCGGCCTGTTCTATCTGTCGATTCTTCCGCAGTTCCTCCCGGCCTCGGCCGCGTCGGCCCTGGGCGCGGAACTCGTGCTCTTCGCCATCTACGTCACGGTGAGCGCCCTGTGGTTGTTCGGGTTCGCCTTCGCGGCCGGAAGTCTCCACCCGTTCCTGAACCGGCCGCGGGTCAAACGATCGTTGGATTCGGTGGTGGGCGTGATCTTGCTGGGACTCGGAGTCCTGGCCATGGTGAGAATGTGACGGTTCGTCTTGCTGAGCGAAGTGACCTTCAGTGTGCGGGACCGCTATCCGGGGCCAGGTTCTTGACGACCGGGGTTGTGAAACTCCTCCGAGGCGTGATGGCCCTCCTGCGGGAAACGCCATCACGCCTCCGTCGGCCGACCCTCGCTGCGCCGGCCGGCAAACACGCCATCGTCCACCGGACCGTGTCCTGGCTAGCGACGGCGCCTACAAACCCCTGCAGCATCTCGGCATCACCGACTGGGGCACCATCGGCTGCATGACGGACGCCGAACTGACCGACATCGTGACCGCCATACCTGTGAGCACGGCGTCGATCCCGACGCTCGCGTTCTGCCTCGCGCGAAAGGCCACGATGACAAGGCCGCCCGCTCGTCATCTGCCGGCCACCTGTATAGGTCTGCCGATCCGACCGTCGGCTGTGCCCAAGTTCAGGGGCGGCCTCAGGCCTAACGACGGCGATTGCTCGCATCGTTGGCCGGCGCGGGCAACGCGGCTCAAGTCGCCGTGTCAGCCTCCGCGTCGAGGTCCATTCCGTTCGCGCCGAACGAAGGTCGCATGAGGGCACGATCCCGGTGTCGGGTCAGCAACTGGCTGGCGGCGAACGTCCTGTTCAGCATGTATAGCTTGTCAAGAGCACCGTCTGGAGGTCATTGATCTTCTGCCAGCCCGGGTTGTACTCGTTCTCCCATAAGTCGGCTGCCTTGCAGCCTTCAGCGACATAGAAGAAGTCTATGTCGATTCCGTCGTGCCAGCGGCCGCCCTTTTTCGCGCCTGGCGCCACCCAGGCATATTTGTATCCCGATTCGTCGTCGGACCACGCCACGTACACAGGTTGGTGAGTGCCGTTGACCAAGGCGCCGCAGAATAGCTCCCACGTGCAGCCTCCTTTTACGCTCACCTCGCCCGGATCCGGTGCGGCGGTGCTCGCGTATGCGGAACCAGTGCACGCCAGAATCATGATGGTGGTCGTGGCGAGTGCCTTTGCCGGGAATCTCATATCTCCCCCTCGACGATTTGTCGCGCGCTACAGCGCGCGAGGTGTGGATCTGGCGCTGTCTCGACGCTTCTCGCGCGCGGATAGTTGCGGCCGTTACCTGGAAATCGGCCAGTTGCATCGACGTGCGAGATCGGTTCGAGCGTGCGTATGGAACTGACAACTCAGAGCTGCTGCGGTGTACCGTGCCGGTCGGTAGGCCCGACTGGCCCGGCCCGCGATGCAGGCCGGGCCAGTCCTTCAGTGCCGTGTCGACGAGTGTCGGCAGCTGCTGCGGACGAGGCCGGTGTTCGAATGGGCGTGACTGACGCACGTCCCTGGGTGGAACGAGCACCGCCCCCTTCGCCAAGTCGAACGTCAGTATGTCTCACTTGACGTGCGGATCATTCGTCTAGATGAACTCTGCAGATGATCGACAAGGGGATAGTTCCTCCTGACCATTTTGGAAAATACAAGCGCGTCATTCCACTTTCATTGCATTCGGCGGTCGGGTAGAAATCAAAGTATCCCGCACTGCCCGCGGATTGCCACTCATTGATGTGATGAAGTCGGCAGTCCACTCCCGAGCAGGTGCCCGCGCCGTGGAAGCACCGAACCTGCCCCATCTCCTTTTCGTAGAACGCGATGGCGTCCCAGTATTCGCAACCGCCGGGAACGATCATTGGCTGCACCTGGGCCGTGGCCGTCACGGCCGGCTGCTCCTTGGCCACCGCACTGGACGGGCTCGCCACGACGCAGAGGAGCCCCGTGAGCGCGGTCATCATGGCGAGCATTCTGCCGATTCCGGGAACAATCCTCTTGGCTGTGTACCTCACTTCACGCAAACCTCCTTGTATTCACGGATTCCTTGTGGGACGTCAGGCCGTCTCGCATGCTGCTACGCTTTCTGGGCGGCCGAGCGCGCAGCCGGTGTTTGTTTCGCCTCTGCAGTGGTGGCGACAAACGAGGGATGTGCAACCGTGATGGCGCTAACATGCACCGTCCCCATGCTGCGCTCGGGTGTTACCACCAGCGCTGATTGAGCCCATCGTGGCAGGGCCATACCAGTGCTCGGATGCCGCCGTCACCCTCCGCGTCGAGGCAGAGACCGGGGTTCGATTTGGGGCGGAACTCCCAGCCTTCATGCTTCAACTCCCGCCTCCAGAGCTGGTTGTCGGTTCCCCGGCACTCGAAGGCGATGACAGCCGGCCCTGTCGACCTTTCGACGTCAAGGCACAGACCCGGTTTTGCGTATGACTTGATCAAGGAATAGCCATCGGCGACGTGCTGCTCAACCCAGCGTTGGTTGTCTCCGTTGTGGCAGCGAAAATGCAGGACCGCGGGCCCGGTGCTCTCGGCGAGGTCGAGGCAGGTATTCCCTGCCTGCTCGGTCCAGGTGAGCGGGATCGCCCTGGTAGTGCCGGTCAGTGTCACCGCATTGTCGAGTGGTCGCGTGCGCTGCTGGGCTGGCTGGAGGGCGGGAGTGGTCAATGCCTGAACTGTTCCCGTTTGTGCGGGCTTGGCGCCGGCGATGGCTGACGGCGCGGCCATGGCGGTGAGTGCCGCGATGATGATCATTGTTGTTGATCGGAATAGCGTCACGTGTCCTCCCCAGTCGTAGCGCTTTTCGATGTTCGGGCTTCGGTTCTAGCCGGAATCGGGTGTTCGGCGTCAGACGGCTGGACGCCGAACGACAAAGCCAGAACAATGACCGGCGGATTCCTGGGGGTGGGGATGGCTCGTCGAGAGCGCCCGCTGGATGTGGGCGACGATGTTGTGCTGGCGTTCGCCGCTGATCTGCGGCGGTTGCGGGAACGGGCGGGCAGCCCGCCGTATCGGGAACTGAGCCGCCGCGCGCACTATTCGGCCGGGACGCTGTCGGACGCCGCGAACGGCCGGAAACTGCCCAGCCTCGCGGTGACTCTGGCGTATGTCCGGGCCTGCGGTGGGGACCCGGTGGCCTGGCAGGCGCGCTGGCACGAACTCGCCATCCTTCCGCGTCCGGACGACGACGTGGACACGACTGCCGCGTCGGAGGGCGGGCTCGCGCCGTATGCAGGACTGAGCAGCTTGGGCCCGGAGGACGCCGATAGGTTCTGCGGGCGGGATCGGCTGCTCGAACGGCTCGAGCGAACGGTGCGGGATCACCGCCTGGTCGTGGTCGTGGGTGCGTCCGGGGCCGGGAAATCGTCCCTGTTGCGGGCCGGATTGGTTCCCGCCGCCGGGTGCGGTGCCCTGGCCGGTGGCTGCTCGTGGGCGACCCAGGTCTTCACGCCCGGGCCACGGCCGCTGCATGCCTTTACCGCCGTGTTGAACGATTCGGCTGCGGTGCTCGGCGAACAGGGAGGTTGTCGGGTCGACGGTGTCACCGGCCATTCGGATGTCTCTGAATTTCTGCTGGTGGTCGATCAGTTCGAGGAAGTGTTCACCCTCTGCCAGGACGACCGGGAACGAGACCGGTTCGTCGACCGAGTCGTGGCCACCCCGCTGGACTCCGATTCCCGTATCCGGGTCGTGATCGGTGTCCGGGCCGATTTCTATGGGCATTGCGTGCGATATCCAGCCTTGGCGGCCGCGTTGCAGGACGCGCAAGTACTGGTGGGCCCGATGTCCGTCGACGAACTGCGTCAGGTGATCACCGAGCCCGCCGTCAAAGCCGGGTACCGGGTGGAGAACGCGCTGGTGGCACGGCTGGTCGCGGAAGCCACCGGCCAGGCGGGCGCGCTTCCGCTGTTGTCACACGCTCTGCTGGAGACCTGGCGCCGCCGGCACGGCACCACGCTCACGCTGGTCGCCTACGAGTCCACCGGCGGTATCCAGCATGCCCTCGCCCAGACCGCGGAAAGCGTCTATACCGCGCTGACGCCGTCACAGCAAGCCCGGGCCCAGCAGGTGTTCGGGCGCCTGGTCGCGCTCGGCGAAGGCACCGGGGACACCAAGCGCCGCGTGCCCCGGGATGAACTCGACAGCGACGACGACACCGCGGTCGTGCTCGAACGTCTTGCCGCAGCCCGGCTGCTCGTCCTGGACGAGCACGGCATCGAACTCACCCACGAGGCGCTCATCCGATCCTGGCCACGGCTGCGGGACTGGCTCGACGGCGACCGCGACGGACTGAGGCTGCACCGCAGCCTCACCAGCGCCACCGACACTTGGGAGTCCCACGGGCGGGACGACGAGGCGGTGTACCGGGGTGCGCGGCTGGACGCCGCCGAGGACTTCGCCGCCACACATCCGCTTACCGAGCGGGAATCGCGGTTTCTGGCGGCGAGCCGAGCGGTGCGAGACCGGGACCGGGCGACCGCGCGGCGCCGCACCCGCCGTCTCCGGCAACTGGTCGCACTTCTGTCAGTGCTGCTGATCGTGGCCGTCACCGCGATCGGGGCCGCGGTAAGGGGCAGCGCCATCGTCACCGAACAACGCAACGATGCCCTGTCGCGTAACGCCGCTTTCCAGGCCACCGCGCTGCGGACGGCCGATCCACCGTTGGCCGCGCAACTCGGCCTGGCCGCCTACCGCCTCGCGCCGACCACCGAAGCGCGGAGCAGTCTGCTCAGCACATTCGCCACCCCGTACGCCATCAAACTCGACGATTCCTTCGGCAGATTCGAAAACGGCCAGTTCAGTCCTGACGGTCGGCTCGCCGCTGTCGGCGGCGAGCGTGCCGAGGTCAAGGTGTATGACCTCACCGTCCCGCGGCGGCCGACCCGCCTGGCCACTATTCCCGGGCTCGGCGCCTCGGTGGTGGCCGTGGCTTTCAGTCCCGACGGACGCTTGCTCGGCGCGGTCGGCACCGACGGCAGCCTGCGATTGTGGGATTTGGCCGATCCTCGCCGGCCGGTTCCGCTGGCCACCGTGACCGCGCATACGGGTACCGCTTACGGGGTGGCGTTCGCCGCGCAAGGCAGGTTGCTGGCCACGGCGGGAAGCGACCAGCTGGTGCGCCTGTGGGATCTGGCCGACCCCCGCCAGCCGACCGCCCTCGCAACACTGGCCGGGCACACCGACGTGGTCGGGCAGGTCGCTTTCAGCCCGGACGGACGGTGGCTGGCCAGCGCCAGCGAAGACGACACCGCCGGGCTCTGGGACGTCACCGATCCACACCGTCCCCAGCGGCGAGCCGCGCTGACCGCTCACCACGACAACGTCGAATCCGTGGCGTTCAGCCCCGACGGGCGCGTGCTCGCGACCGCTGGCTACGACCACCGGGTAAGACTCTGGAGCCTGGACAACCCGGCCGCGCCCGTCCAACTGGCGGCGCTGACCGGACACGACGACATCGTCACCTCGGTCGCCTTCGCACCCGACGGCCGGACCATCGCCGCCGGCGGCGGCGACCACACCGTCCGGCTCTGGAACATCACCGAACCGCGCTCCCCACAGTCGATGACCGCGCTAACCGGGCACACGGGGGCGATCCGCTCGGTCGCGTTCGGACCCCACGGGCACACCGTGCTCTCCACCAGCGCGGACCAAACAGTGCAGCTGACCGACCAGCCCGGCCCGGTCCTGTCCGGGCACGCCGGGTCGCTCAACGCGATCGCGCTCAGCGCGGACGGCCGAATCGCCGCCGTCGGCGCCGAGAACGGCACCGCTCACGTCTGGGACCTTGCCGATCCGTTTCATCCCATCGCACGGGCCACCCTCACCGGCCACACCGGACCGATCTTGGCGACCGCAATGAAATCCACTCTGCTCGCCACCGGCAGCGTGGACAAAACCGTCCGGCTGTGGACGCTCACTGACCCTGCCCACCCGAGGGCACTGCCCAGGGCAATTCCGCACGGCGGAACGGTCCGGGCCCTCGCCTTCCACCCCCGCGCGGCCATGGTGGCGGTGGCCGGCGACGAGCAGATCGTCCGGTTGTGGGACCTCACCGACCCCGCCCAGCCTCGGCTCCGGGCCGAACTGCCTGGCCTCACCGACGCGATCCCCGCGATCGCCTTCAGCCCGGACGGCCGCACACTGGCAGCCGCCGCCACACATTCCGTGTGGCTGTACGACCTCATCGACCCCCAGCGACCTGCTCGCCTTGTCGAGATCGCCGGGCACACCAATCGGGTCTCGGCGGTCGCCTTCAACCCTGACGGGCACACCCTCGCCACCGCCAGCCTGGACCGCACCGCCCGTCTCTGGAACGTCACCGCCCGGCAAAGCCCCGAACCGCTGGCCACTCTCACCGGTCACACCGACGCGGTCGCCGCTGTCGTTTTCAGCCCGGACGGACGAACTCTTGCCACTGCAGGCCATGACCTCACCGCACGCCTGTGGAACGTGACCGACCTCAGAGCACCAACCAGACCCACCGTCCTCAGCGGCCATGTCGCACGCCTGCACGCCCTGGCCTTTCACCCCGGTGGACACCTCCTGCTCACCGCAGGGCAGGACCACGACGGCCGGATCTGGCACACCGACCCCCAACAAGTAACTGACCGCATCTGCGCAACGGCCCGCGGGGCCATCACCCAGACCGAGTGGGAGCAAAGCTTCCCTGGCATCGACTACCAGCCGCCATGCCGATGACCAGACCGGGCCGGGACGACAAGGGAATCCTCGCGAGACTGTTTTCGACAGGGCGCAAAGGTGTGGCCCAGTCCGGTCGGTCGTTCCATCCTTGGCGGCAGCCGCGATCATCAGCGGCATCAAGCTGCTGATCGGCACTGCGTCGGACGAAGTTGTCCAGAAGACATGGGAGTGCAGGATGAAGAACCGAACACGTTTTAGCTTGGCCTTCGTGGCTCTCGCCACCGCTGTCTTGTATGCGCCGGCCTTGGCCAATGCGGCTACCACAACAGCCCAGGCTTCAGAGGCCCAATCGCCGACGTGCTGGTCGCCGACAAAGAGCTGGTCGATTCCTGACGGCGAGGGCGGCTACGCCGGCCAGGTCGAGTGGCATGACTACGACGGAAGTACGGACAAGGACAACTTCTTCATCCAGGACACGTTCGGCGACGGACGATCCGTATCCCTGCGGGTAAAGAACCATGCCACCGGGAAGGAGTACTACAAGCATGTCTACAGCGGCAATGGCTACTGCATGGGCGTGGGAAACGTTCCTAACGGCGATTACGTTTACTGGTCTGCCTGCAGCTGGGACGACGGCGAGATCACCGAGTGCAGAAGCGGCACGATCACCGAGTAGCGCACCTGCGCGCTCGCGCATCGGCGCCGGCGGGCAGATAGCAGTCTTGCTGGGCAGAATGGTTAATCACGCCGTCGCGCCACTGGGCGTCACGAATCCCTTCTCATATCAGGTTGTAGACCCGCATCCGCGGCACGGCGTCTGTCCACGCGGATGCGGCGAAACCACCAGGCGTGGTCGCGTCCTGGCTCAGGACCAGTCACGTTGCCTGCGACGCCACCGCGAACCCGGCGTTCTTCGGCGGCTCGCACCGGATCTTTTACGTCGAGCTGTGGACAGAAGCCCTGCGGACATGTTGGGCTGAGACCCGGCCGGTCTTTGAGCGGTCGGAGATTTTCCGCCCTGCGACGTCGAGGAGCAGCGCCCTGAGCCTGTCGGAGTACCTCCGGGAGAACTGGATCGACGTCGTGAACGACGCGATCCTGCACGTGGATCTCACTCTGGCGGCGATGGCGCTGGCCGTGCTGGTCGGCATGGCGATCGGCCTGCTCACCTACCGGCGGCGGTGGCTCGGCGCGATGGCGACCACGACGACGGCGGCGTTCCTGACCGTGCCGTCGATCGCGTTGCTGGGCATCCTGATCGGCCCGTTCGGGCTGGGACTGACGAATGTCCTGTGCGCGCTGGTGCTCTACGCGCTTTTGCCGATCACGCGCAACACGATCGTCGGGCTGCGTGGCGTCGATCCGGCCGTGGTGGACGCGGCGCGGGGGATGGGGTTCGGCCGCGTGCGGCTGCTGTTTCGCGTGCGGCTGCCCCTCGCCTGGCCGGTGATCCTTTCCGGCATCCGGGTCTCGACGCAGATCACGATCGGTATCGCGGCCATCGGCGCGTATGTCAAGGGCCCCGGCCTCGGGAACCAGATCTTCGACGGGCTCGGCCGGTTCGGCTCGGTCAACTCCCTGAACCAGGTGCTCACCGGAACGCTCGGGATCATGGTGCTGGCGCTGCTGTTCGACCTGGCCTTCGTGGTGGTCGGCAAGCTGAGCACACGACGACGTCCCCGTGCCGGCCGAGCGGTGGCTCCGGCGACGACCGGGGGAGCGACCGGAACGGGCGGCGAGACGATCGAGCTCCGGGGCGTCGGCAAGCACTACCCCGGACGAGCGGTACCGGCGGTCGAAAACCTGACGATGCGCATTCCCGCGGGCGAGATCGTCGTGCTGACCGGTCCGTCGGGATGCGGGAAGACGACGACCATGCGGATGATCAACCGGCTCGTCGAGCCCACCTCGGGCACCGTCACGATCGGCGGCACCGACGTCTCGGCGCTCGATCTCGACGAACACCGGCGCAACACCGGCTACGTCATCCAGCAGATCGGGCTCTTCCCGCACCTGCGTGTGGCCGCCAACATCGGCGTGGTGCCGCGGCTGCTCGGCTGGACCCGGCGACGCGTCGCCGACCGTGTGCGCGAGCTGCTCGACGTCGTGGGCCTGACCCGCGAGCACGGAATCCGTTACCCGCGTGAGCTTTCCGGCGGTCAGCAGCAGCGCGTCGGGGTGGCGAGGGCGATGGCCGCGGACCCACCGGTCATGCTGATGGACGAGCCGTTCGGCTCCACCGACCCGATCACCCGCGCCCGGTTGCAGGACGAATTCCTTCGCCTGCAACGGGAAGTGCGCAAGACGATCGTGTTCGTCACGCACGACTTCGACGAGGCGCTGAAGGTCGGCGACCGGATCGCCGTGCTGCGGCCGCGATCGGTGATCGCGCAGTACGACACGCCCCAGGCGATCCTCGCCGCGCCGGCGGACGATTACGTCGCGAGCTTCATCGGCCCGAAGCGGAACCTGAAGCGGCTCGCACTGATCCGGGTGGGTGACCTGGACCTCCGGCAGGAAGAAGGTCCGGACGGCCGTCCCGCCGTCCGGCCCGACGCCACCCTGCGGGACGTGCTGGACGTGATGGTGCGGACCGGCAGCACCACGGTCGTGGTCACCCAGGACAGCGCCGCGCGGCCGCTGGGGGTGTGCGACGTGGCCGGCCTGGTCGAGGCCCTCCGGCCCACCGACAAGGCACCCGCGATTCCTGATGTGGCGGAGGCGCCTCGGGCGGACACCACGGTGCCCGCGCGGCCCGGCCGGCGTCGGCTCGGGCTGCTGATACGCCCGGTTCTGTTGACGCTCGGGTTGCTGGCGCTCTTCCTGATCGTGCGCGCGCAACCGCTCGACTCGATCGAACAGCGTTTCCTCAACGCCGGCGAGATCTTCACCGAACTGGGCGTGCATCTGCGGCTCACGGGGATCTCGACGGCGTGCACCATCGCGATCGCCCTCCCGCTCGGCATCCTGCTCACTCGCGCCGGTGCCCGCTGGGCCCGGCCCATCGGGTTGGGGCTGGGCAACCTCGGCCAGGCGATCCCGTCGATCGGGCTCGTCGTGCTGCTCGCGCTCTGGATGGGCACGGGCACCGCGACCGCGGTGACGGCGCTCGTCGTCTACGCGACGTTGCCGGTGCTGCGCAACACGATCGTCGGACTCGACGGCGTCGACCCGAGTGTCGTCGACGCCGCGCGAGGCATGGGCATGGGCAAGACGGCCATCCTGTGGCGGATCGAACTGCCGCTTGCCGTCCCGGTGATTCTCGCCGGGATCCGGACCGCGCTGGTGCTCACCGTCGCGAGCGCGACGCTGGCGACGTTCATCGACGGCGGTGGCCTCGGCGGCGGGCTCGTCGCCGGGATCGGACTGGACCGGCCGATCCTCAGCCTGACCTTCGGCATCATCGTCGCCGCACTGGCGCTCTTCATCGACTGGCTGGGGCTGGTCGCCGAGGAGATCCTGCACCCGCGCGGAATGTAGCCCGACCGACTTCAAGGAGGACCAACCCATGCGGATGCTCCAGCGCACGACCGCCGCGGTGCTCGCGCTCGTCATGGCAGCGGCGCTCTCGGTCGGCTGCACGATCGGCAAGGACGAAACCGGCGCCCAGGTGGGGGCGGGCTCGATCAAGAAGATCGACGCGCTGAACGGCGCCCGCATCCGGGTCAGCTCCAAGGAGTTCGACGAACAGCTGCTGCTCGGCCAGATCGCCCTCGTCGCATTGCAGGCGGCCGGGGCGAGTCCGGAGGACAAGACCAACATCACCGGTTCGAGCAACGTCCGCCAGGCGCTCACCGGCGGCGCGGTCGACCTGTACTGGGAGTACACCGGCACCGCCTGGATCAGCTACCTCAACCAGACCAAGCCGATCAGCGACCCACAGGCGCAGTACGACGCGGTCAAACAGGCCGACGTCGCCAACGGGGTCACCTGGTGGGCGCGCTCGCCGGCCAACGACACCTACGCCCTCGCCGGAAACCCGGAGACAGTGGCCCGGACCGGCGTGAAGACGCTGTCCGACTACGCGGCCCTGGTGAAGCGGGACCCGGCCGCGGCCTCGACCTGTATGGGCCCCGAGTTCAAGAGCCGGGACGACGGGTTCCCCGGCCTGGCGAAGGCCTACGGGTTCACCCTGCCCGACCCGCAGGTGCACCTGCTCAACGACGCCGTCGTCTACCCGAGCGTCGGCAAGGGGGAACCGTGCGGCTTCGGTTCCGTGGCCTCCACCGACGGGCGTGTGGCCGGGCAGCGGCTCACCGTGCTCGAGGACGACAAGCATTTCTTCCCGACGTACAACCCCGCGATCGCGATCGCCACTCCGCTCGCCCGGAAATACCCGCAGCTGGAGCAGGTCTTCACGCCGATCGCCGCGAAACTCGACACCGCGACCCTCACGGACCTGAACAAGAAGGTCAGCGTCGACGGCCAGAAGCCCGCCACGGTCGCCCGCGACTGGCTCAAGTCGGCGGGCTTCATCAGCTGAAGCGTCCGCGCGACGACGGATTCCTGGCGAATGTCGCGCTGGTGAACGCCCCGGTGTTGAAGGCGAAACAGGCGGCTGGTCCGGTCGTTTCCTTTCTGGCGGTCAATGGTCGAGCCGGCGGAGCAGGCCGGCGCGGTGGGCGATGGCGGCGGCCTCCGTGCGGCGGCCGGCACCGAGTTTGGCCAGGATCCGGGAGACGTGTACGCCCGCTGTGCTGGCGGAGATGAACAGTGACGCGGCGATCTGGCTGTTGGTCAGTCCATCGGCCAGCAGGCGGAGCACGTCCAGTTCCCGGGCGGTCAGGCCGAACGGATCCGCGGGCGGTGGCGTGGGTGCGGGTTCGGGCGAGGCGAGATCGACGCGGCCGCGGGCCGCGAGCAGGTCGATCTCGCGACGGAGGTGCCCGGCGCCGAGGTCGTCGGCGAGGGCCGCGGCTTCCCGCAGCGGGACCTGCGCGGCGGCGCGGTCGCCCGCTGACAGCGCCGACTCGGCCATGCCGAACAGCGCCTGGGCGAGTTCGTAGGGCTGGGACCGGCCACGCCACGCCGCCACCGCGGCGGCCCACAGCCGCGAATCGTTCTGCGCGATCTCGGCATGGAACGCGGCCAGGTGCGCCGACGGCACCGGGCGGTCAGCGGTCACCCGCGCCGCCAGCTCCTGGAGCTGTTCGGTGCGCCGCTCGACCAGTTCGCGCCGCTGCCGGTCGGGGCCTGCCGCGTCGAGCAGAGCCCGCCGCACCCGGGTGCCCGCGCGCAGGAGCGTCCACGGGTCGCCGAGAGGGCCGAGCAGACCCGGGTCGTCCAGGGCGTCGGCCAGGAGCCGGTCAGCCGCTTCGAGCTCACGCCGGGCGACCGCGAGCCGGCACCGGAACGCGGCGGCGAACACTGGCGTCCCCTGCCCGGTCGGATCGGCCGCGACCTCCGCCGCCGCGTTCAGGTCGCCCTGGGCCAGCAGCATTTCGCCCAACAGCGTGGTCAGCACCGCGGTCGTCATGGCCGGCGGTTCGTCGGTCAACGCGTCTTCGACGACCTCTCGTGCCTGCGACCACTGGCCGAGCAGCCAGAGCGCCTGGGCCAGGACGCCGGTGAGGGCTGCGCCTCGCGACCGGGCCTGTCCCACACGATGGGCCGTCGCCCGCCCCTTCGCCGCGACGACGGCGGCCGAGCCGTAGTCGCCGGCGCCCATGAGCAGGTACGCCTGTCCGAGCAGGGCGGTGAGCGCGTTGTAGTGGTCGGAGGTGACCTCCGCGATCGTGGCGGCTTCCCGGAACAGGGCGAGCGCTCGATCCTCCTCACCTGTCACCGCCGCGACCCTGGCGGACGCGATCAGCGCGGTGGCCTGGACGACGGGCAGCCCGTGAGCGCGGCCGATGTCCAGTGCCTCCTGCGCGTAGCGCCCGCCCTCATCGGGGTCACGCAGCCCCACGGTGACCGCGAGCATGGCCAGCGTCTGGCCACGCAGCTCGGGCGGCGCGTCAGCGGGCATGGTGGCCAGGGCGGCGCGGAGGTCCGCGTCACCGTCCCGGCCGGCGCGGCGGTTGAGCAGACCGCGGGTGGCCAGTACGCGGGCGGGCCGCTGCGGGTCGGTCGCGGGGTCGGCTTCGTCCAACGCCCTGCTCGCCAACGTGACGCCCCGTTCGAAGTCCCCGGTGTTGACGCACGCCCTCGCGGCGTGGTCCAGCACGATGGCCCGGGACACACCCAGGCGGGCGGCGGGGTCGGGAACCGTGTCCCAGCGGTCGAGAACCCGGTCGAGCAGCCGGAGCTGCTGTTCGTAGGCGTAGGCGCGGCCGGCGTCGGCCGCCGCACGCCAGGACGCTTCCAGAGTCCGCGCGTGATCGCCCGCGGCGTTCCAGTGCGCGGCCAGCTCGACGGCGCCCCGCCCCTCGGGCACCAGCGCCGGATTGTCGTGGATCGCTTGGGCGCAGCGGACGTGCAGCCTGCGTCGCTCGCCGGGCAGCAGGTCGCCGTACACGACGTCGCGGAGCAACGCGTGCTGGAAGGCGTATCCGTCCTCGCGCACGACCAGCAGCCGCCGGTCGACGAGCTCACGCAGCGCCGGTTCCAGCTCCTCGTCAGGCAGCCGGCAGGCCAGCGCGAGCAGTTCGTGTCCGACCTCGTGACCCACGACCGCCGCCGCGCGCAGCACCGACCGTCCGGTCTCGGACAGCCGCGCGGTCGCCGCGGCGAGCAGGTCCCGCAGTGAGGACGGGGTGATGTTCGCCGGGTCGGCGGCCAGCGCCTCCACGAACAGCGGGTTGCCGTCGCTGCGCTCGTGCACGCGTGCCACCAGCGCGCGGTCAGGCTCGTGACCGAGCAGCCCGGCCAACTGCGTGCCGACCTGCGACCGGTCCAGCGGGCCCAGCTCGAACTGCAGGCCCCGTGGCCTGCGGGCGATGTCGAGTACCAGCGGACGCAAGTCGGCCCCGCCGACCTCGCCCGACCGGTAGGTGCCCACCAGCACCAGCCCCGGCTGTTCCAGGTTGCGCACCAGGTACGCGAGCAGGTCCCGGGTGCCGGAATCGGCCCAGTGCAGGTCTTCGAGCACGACCACCAGCGCGTGCCGTGCCGCGGCGCCTTCCAACAGCGTCAGCACCTCGTCGAACAGCCTCGACCTGCCCTGCGCCGGATCCTGGTCGGCCGGAGGCTCGCCCAGTTCGGGCAACCAGCGCGCCAGGCTCAGCCCGCCGGCGGGCAGCAGGTCCCGGATCGCGTCGCCGCCGAGTTCGCGGCGCAGCCGCCGCACCACCGCGGTGAACGGCGCGAACGACAGGCTGTCCGCGCCGAGTTCGAGGCACTCGCCGCGCACCGTCCGGGCGACGGGATCGAGCCGGTCGGTGAACTCGGCGACCAGCCGGGATTTCCCGATGCCCGCCTCGCCCGCCACGATCGCGACGGCCGCCCCCTCTGCGACAGCAACCTCGTAAACCTCGCCCAACGCGGCCAGTTCGGCGTCGCGTCCGACGAGGGCCGACCCGCCCCCATGCACGTTCACTGACGCCATGATGCCACCACCCTGGGCGACCTAAAGAGGTGGCGGCGGGCGCGTAAAGAGTCCGGCCGGCCGATGAGGACAGTTCTCCTGATGTGGCCGAGGGGGTGCTTGAACGAGATTTGTCGGCATGGGAACCAAGGGAATGAGCCTCGTCCTCGCAGCCGCCGGCGTCGCCGGGGCCCTCATCACACCATCCGCCGCCGCGGCCCCCGCCGGCCGATGGACCGGCACCTGGACCACCTCGATGCAGCGCCCCATGGGCGCGACCTGGCAGGGCGCGAACTGGTCGCTCGACGGGTTCGCCGGCGAGTCGGTCCGCCAAGTAGTACGGATCAGCCGGGGTGGTACGCAGTTGCGTATCCGGTTGTCCAACCGCTACGGAACGTCGCCGCTGCGTCTGGCGGGCGCCACGGTCGCCAAGGCTGGCGACGGCGCGTCGATCCAGGCGAGCACAGTTCGTCCGCTGCGGTTCGACCGCTCGCAGTCCACAGTGGTCCCGGTCGGCTCGGAGGCGGTCAGCGACGCGACGCTGCTGCCCACGTCCGCGCTGGACCGGTTGGCGGTCACGCTGTATTTCGCCGCGCCGACCGGACCGGCGACCTTTCACGAGGCGGCGACCGCGACGACGTACCGCGCGAAGGGCGACCACCGGTTCGACGCCACCGGAAGGGCGTACACCGCCGAGAGCCACTCCTGGTACTACCTGTCCGGTGTGGACATCGCAGGCGGTCCGGCCCGGTCCGCGGTCGTCACGTTCGGCGACTCGATCACCGACGGCGTCAGCGCCACCAAGAACGCCGACAACCGCTATCCCGACCAGTTGGCCGAACGGCTGGTCGCGTCCCGTAAGCCGCTGGCGGTGCTCAACGCGGGCATCGCGGGCAACCGGGTGCTCGACGATTCCGACTGCTGCGGCGACAGCGCGCTGTCGCGGTTCCGCCGCGACGCCCTCGACCAGCCGGGCGTGCGCAGCGTCGTGGTCACCCAGGCGCTCAACGACATCGGTTTCGACCCGGAGGTCACCAGCGCCGAGCTGATCCAGGCGCACCGGAAGCTGATCCGGGCCGCCCACGACCGCGGCGTCAGGATCATCGGCGGCACCGTCACCCCGATGAAGGGCTCGATGCTGGACAGCCCGCGCGGCGAACAGATCCGCGGCGAGGTCAACCGCTGGATCCGTACGGGTGGCGAATACGACGCGGTGGTGGACTTCGCCGCCGTCCTGGCCGACCCCGCCGACCCGGCCGCACTGCGCGCCGAGTTCGACGCCGGCGACCGGCTGCACCCCAACGACGCCGGCCTGCAGGCGATGGCCGACGCCATCGACCTCTCCAGCCTCTGACCCAAGCCCCCACCGATCCCTGTCACCAGAAGGAGAACCATCATGATCCTCGTCACCGCCGCCACCGCCCCCCGTAGGCCGTGAGATCGTCGGTCAGCTCACCGCCGCCGGCCACCCGGTACGTGCCCTGACCCACGACCCGGAGAACACCGGCCTCCCGGCCACCACCGACGTCGTCGCCGGCGACCTGGCCGACCCCGAGTCCCTGGCGATCGCGATGCGCGGCGTGTCAACGGTGTTCCTGCTGGCCGTCGTACCCGGCTTCGCACCGGCGTTCCTGGCCGCCGCTAAGGAAGCCGGCGTGCGGCGCATCGTCTTCCAGTCCTCGGGCTCGGTGGACGACACCGCGGCCGAGCAGCCCCACCCCGTCGCCGCCTTCCACCACGACATCGAGCAGCAGCTCCGCGACTCCGGCCTGGAGTGGACGATGCTGCGCCTCGAACTGTCCGCCGCCAACCCCATCCAGTGGGCGTTCGACGTGCCGGGACAGGTACGGGCAGGCGACGTCGTCCGAGGCCCGTACGCCCAGGCCGCCGGCGCACCGATCCACCCCGCCGACTTCGCGGCCATCGCCGTGGCCGCCCTCACCGACGACGCCCACGCCGGTCGGACCTACCCGGTCACCGGCCCGCAGTCCCTGACCCACGCGGAGCAGATCGCGCTCCTGGCCGAAGCGCTCGACCGGCCGCTCCGGTACGAGGAACTGCCCGTGGAGCAAGCCCGAACGGCCATGGGCCCGCACGCGCCCGCCGACGTCCTGCTCGACGACTGGGCCCGTCACCTCGACCGCCCGGCACCGATCACCGACATCATCGAAAGGATCACCGGCCGGCCGGGCCGCACCTATGCCCAGTGGGCCGAGGACTACCGCGGCGACTTCCTGAATTAGCAGGCCGGGGACTGGCACGGGGCGATTGACGTTCTGTTTCCAGTCCCCGCCACCTCGAACCGGTCCCAGGGAACCCGGGACCGGCCTCTGACCTGCGACTTGCGTACGAAAGTCGCTCGCGGTCGCTGTCAGACGGTAACCGGACATCATCTCAATGTGAGTCACGGTGACGATACGTACCCCCCTGATCGAGGCCTCTCTGGGGACGTATACTCTTCTCACATCAGCAAGTCCGAGTGGCGGAATGGCAGACGCGCTAGCTTGAGGTGCTAGTGTCCTTAACGGACGTGGGGGTTCAAGTCCCCCCTCGGACACCCGCATTATTCACACGCAAAGAGGTCGTCGCGTAGACGGCCTCTTTTTCGTTGTCGTACCGCAGGTCAAGCCTCAGATCCCGGTAGAGCCTTGCCAGCTTGCCCGGTTCGCTGTCGGCGAGCGCTGCCCCGATGTCGCCAAGCGAGTCGATCATCGCGTAGACCTCAGCGTCGGTGATTCCCGCAGGCTCGCCCGCGGCAGCTAACGCTCCCTGCGCGGCCGCTCGGTCCGCTTGGGCCTCGTTGATGCTCTCGACCAGCGCTGTCGGGTCGACGCCAGCGGCGATGGCGTCTTGGAAGCGCCTGAGCTTGGCTTCCGCCTCCTCCAGTTGTTTGCTTGCAACTCCATCACCCTCGGCTCGGACCGCTGGCTGAGCGCCCACGAGCTGCCTGACGGTCTGCTCAACGTTCTGCCGGTCGAACAACCCGCCGATCCAGCCGTTCACCGCGTCCCGCAGCGGCTCCTCCCGGAGATAGATCGTGGGCGGATGCGTGAGCAAGGCCGGTGCACCCGGTGCCAGAGTCCGAGCCGGGCATCGGTAGTACATGCCGTACTTGCGCGGACTGCCTTCCATCTTCCGTTCGCACGCGGCACACCGAATGAGACCTCGGAACAAGTACACGTGCTTCACCGGGCGGCCAGCACGTTCGGCCTTGCGAGCTGTCCGGAGGCCGCCGGCCGCTTTAGCGCGCCGGATCAACTGCGCCTGCGTGAAGTCCTCGACCGAGACGATCTCCGGGTGAGCGGGCTTACGGGACCGCACCACCCGATCCGGCTTGGCTCGCCGGAACCGCACGACGTTGCCGGCAGCAACGTCATCAGGGTCGAACAGCATCTCCTGCCGAGCCGACCGCCCAAAAACCGCATAGCCCGTATAGCGCGGGTTCTCCAGGATCGATCGCGTTGTGCTGCCCTGCCAGCCATCGGCAAGCCGATGCCGATTCTGCTCCGGCCGCCGAGCCGAAGGACACGGGATCCCATCGCGGTTGAGCCCGTTCGCGATCGCTCGATCACCCTGCCCATCCAGGTACTCTGCAAAGATCCGGCGCACGACTTCGGCGGCTGGCTCATCGATTGCGAGCACCCGCAGACGGAACCCTTCCGCAGCCTTCCTCGGGTTCGGATGTGGCCCGCCATCTACGACCACGTACCCGTACGGTGCACGGCCTCCCTGGTGACGTCCCTCGTTCACCACTTGCGCGTCCATCGCCGCCCGGACGCGCGCCTGAACGTGCTGCCGCTCCGACTCACTCATGCCGCCGAGCACGCTCATCAGCATCTTGTGCGACGGATTCCGGGGATCGAACTTCCCGCCCAGCTCTGGCACCCATAAGTCCACGCCGTACGCGGCGAACCGCGGAGCAATGAGCGAGAACTGGTTGCCGAACCAGCATCGGGTGCCCTCGCCGACGACCAGAGCGTTCCACGTCCGGCGAGGATTCTTCAGCTCGGCCAGCAGACGCGACGCTTCGGTCCTCCGCTCCCACGGCACTGACCGCGACTGGCCCACGTCGAAATACTCGGCCACGATCCGGCCACCCAGCGGCTCGACGAACTTGCGCGCGTTGCCGATCTGCCAGCCTCGCGAGGTCTCCGGGTCCTGGTTGTCTTCAGTCGAGCAGCGACCGTAGACCGCCAGGGCGCCGATCCCGTCGTCCACGGGCTCGGCTACCTCAAGGCCGAGGATCTCGTCCAATTTCGACCATGGGTCGCTGATTTCAGCGGTCATCGGTCGCCTCCCTCCCCAGTCCATCGAGGACCGGCACCTCAGTCAGATCGATGAGAACCGCCAGCAAGGCGCGTGCTCCCGCAGGCGTCAGCTCAAGCAATCCCGCAGGTAGGATAACCCGGCAAGGCTGGTTATTCTGGTTCGCGCTCATCGCTGTGCCCCTATGGCGGCGTATCCCTCGCCATAACCGGCTTGCTCAACTGCACGGCGGATATCAGCGGTCAGGTAGCCCCGGACTTGCCGAGTCTCACCGTCTTCGCTGGTCACGCGGTCTCGCGTCGGCCGACATCCTGCTTCGTTCATCTGCTGCGAGAACGTCCTGCGTTCGATGCCGAGCGCCTCCACCAACTCGGCCGTAGGGACGAACTGCCGCCCCTCAGGTCCGAGGTCGGCTCCCAGATACTCGACGAGCGCAGAGAGCGGTTCTGGCAACTCAGGCATCGATGGGCTCGGTGCAACCCCCGCGCCCAGAGCGTGTGCAACGGCAGCGTGATCGAGCGTTGGCATGCTGTCCTGACCGGCCGCATGCCCTGTCAGCGTTCCAGCCGCCTCCCGCAGAGCGCGCCCCTGCTGACAGATGGTCTGCCAGTCCTCGTTCGGCATGTAATACGTGCGGACCGTCATCGCCAACACATCCGCCCCAGCCGCCGTGTCACCGTCCGGCCTGAGGATGCCTACGCCCTTGTGCGACGGCAGAAGGCGAGACGAGTCGAACCCGCGGGTGTTCATCTGCTCGCCGAGCACGATGTTGGAGTCACGCCAGTCCATCACCCGAAGGGCGAACCGTGATCCGAGCACTGCCCGGAGCCCGGATGGGATGGTCTTGGAGTCGGGGCGTTGAGTGGCGAGTACGAGCACGATCCCGGCCGCTGGCCCCTTCTTGGCCAGCCACGTCAACAACTCGCCGACGTACTCACCTGCCGCAAGCCTTTTTCCTTGCACGTCAACAGGAGTGCGATCTTCGAGCGGCACCTGAACCTCGTCGATGAAGATCGCCGTTATCGGCATGTTCAACGCCTTGTCCCGTGACATCTCCGGCGTCACCTTTGATTCCGGGCACACCAAGTCGTCCAGATCCCGCATACGCCGGAACCTGCCCTGGATTTCGGCAACCAGTTCGGCCAGCCAGTCAATGAGGGCATGGACGTGTTCAGGCTCGTCACCAGCCATGAAGCGGTGCGCAACTTGCCCGGCAGCGACCCAATCTTTCCCAGCCTTGAAGTCCGCTACGTAGAGCCGCACCCAAGCGTCCAGGACAAGTCCACTAGCAGCGAGCCGGGCAGCGAACGTCTTACCCTGCCTGGGAATAGCGCCGATCAGAAGCGACGTCCACACGAGCGGCAGATCGATCCGCCGATCTCGTGCGTCACGTCCGAACGGGACAGGCCGCCAAGCATCCCACCGTGTAACGCCGAGCAGCGGCGTCTGAAGAGGCGGACGAACGTACGGGTCCTCATCGGCGACCCACATCGAGATCCGGCCGGCATGCCCGCCGTTTCCACGCACGCGCTCCACGATGAGCTGAACTTCGTCGACTGCCAGGGCTGAAGCCAACGCATCCCGGTTCTTCACGACATCCGCGGCCTTCCGCGTCGCCGGCAAGTCCACGGTGACCGCCCAACCGTCACCCACGCGCGTTGCTCGTTCCACCAAGCGAAGTGTCTCGTCCTTTCCGATCAGCTTCGCGTCGCGGAACGCATCCACAAGAACTTGCGGATCCATCGTCCACGTCAGTGTGCGCGGACCGGCAAGCGCGGGCTTCCGTCCCGGACTGCCATCCTTGCGGCGTCCCAGAATCGCCAGGGCCAGTGATGCGGCAGCCCCGCCGATCCACAGTGGATCGTGCCCGTACAGGAGATCCACCACGGCGACCGCCAACGCTGCTATGGCAACGACGGCACCAGTGACCTTCCAGCGGAACAGCGTCAGTTCACGAATCTCCGTGAACTTGTCGGCAAGCTTCTCCGAGTCCTCGGCCGCCGTCCGATAGTCATTTACCTTGACCCAGCCTCGCCAGACTCGCGTACCGGCTATGGCCCCACGGACCACCGCACCCGCGTACCGAAGTGGCGACTTGACTATCCAGACCACAGCGTCCTTCGCAGCCTGGACGGCTTGCGGCCTACTCTTCATCCACAGTGGCACTCGCGGTGAGTGCTTCCACCAGCGCGCGAGCCGCCGACGGACGGTCCGAACACGCGGTTGGGGTAGCGAGTCGTCGATCAACTCGCCGTCCAGGATCGGCCCGATGTGCTCGACGTCGCCTGAGGCCATCCGGGCCAGTGACACCCCGCTATCAGCCTCTGAACTCGGTTCAGCTGCCATGGCGCACCCCCTCGGCCACCTCGGCCGAAAGCTCGGCAGCGAGCCGCGAGGACAGCCCGCGCGAGCAACCGGTGACCTCTCGCACCCAGGCGGGCGTCACTTTGACCTCGGGTTTCCAGGCCAGCCTCGCGTCGGCGAGGTAGTCGGCGAACAGTCGACGGGCGGGGCGTTCACGATCGGCCGTCGCCGGTTCATGAACGTCTGCGGGTTTCGCGGTGTTCACGAGAGCAACCAGCACGGCGTCCGTGAGCTTGTCGCGTAGGTCAGTGACGGCTTCGGCCGCGACGAAGACGACCATCGGCGGCACGGAGTGCAAGACCACTCCGGCCGGTGATCCGGCGGCCCACGAGGACCAGGTGTTCATGACGTACGTGGCCGCCAGCGTGAGCCACTTTGCCGCACGGACCCACCGCCCGGTGTGAACCTGGTACCGGGCGGTGACCTGCTCAGCTCGAAGGATGGCGAGCAGCACCAGGCACACAGTCGGGTCCAGCAGCCAGGCCGTCAGCCAGGGCAACGAGCCGAAATCCGATCCGGCGGCAGCGAACGACTGGACGTTGGCCGCGGTGAAAGCCAGTCCGAGGATGATTCCGGCCCAGCACAGCCGGTCGACCTGAGCACGAACTCGTTCGATCCGAAGGGCGACGACGTCCGGATGAGTGCTCCAGCGGCGGACATCGGCAGCCTCTGTGGCATCCGCGGCGAGACGCTGAGCACGACTCACCGACGCCGTACAGGACGCAGCCTCCTGTTTCGTGTCGATCATCGGCCACCGCCTCGACCTGAGGTATCGAGCGATGTGACGGTCAGAGCGCGGGTCAGGACGTAGGCCGCGATCAGGTCCGGCACTCCGAGTACCACGAGCAACAGAGTCGGGTTGCCAGGATGTGTGATCACGAGCCACTGCACACCCACGAACGCCGCGCCCGTGAACAGCACCTTTCCGGCGAGCGAGACGACTCGTGCGCCCGCTCGTGCCGTTTCGGCGGCGCGGCGCGCTTTGCGTGCGCCGACACGCCACACCATGAACAGGGCGAACAGAACACCAAGTCCAGCGAGAACCTGTGTCGTTGAGAGGGTGAGCGTCATCGCGCCTCGCCTCCTCGGCGACGCTGCCAAGTCGTGTGGAGGCTGCGCCGGTCGGTATCCGGCATCGCACCCCACACGCCGAGAGCATCCGGTCCGGTAGTGCGGAGATCGAGTTCGAGGCACTCATCGATCACCGGACAGCCGGCACACAGTCGCTTAGCCAGGTCCCTGTCAGATGGATCGTCCCCGGTCAATTCCGGTAGGTCCGCGCGCTCGAATGCCCAGAAGCACAGGCCGTCCCTTTCGACCACCTCCTTCAAGACTGAGTCAGGCACAGGGGCGAACCGGTCTAGCTGGGCGGCGATCGCCGTGTAGTCGAGTTCGCTCATCGCGCACCTCCACCGAGGGCTCGCCGCAGCTCTGAAGCCGGGATGACGAGTCGCGAACGGCGCCGCTCGGCCCGCAGTTCGCCGATCCGGATGGCGCGATGGATCGAGTTGAGGTCAACGCCGAGAATCCAGGCGGCGTCAGCCGGTGAGTAGAACGCTGGACCGCCAGCGTCAGGCATTTTCTTCTGCATTGGGGTAGTCCTTAAAGTCGGAAAGCTGATTTGAGCCTTAAAAGTGCGCTGATTTAGTCGCACAAAGGCGCGAGAATGGTCCGAACGCGCGACGCGGTGTGGATCTCAGCGTCGTTGATTCCGTCAAGCGCTAATGTCGGCGCTGAGGCGGACCACGAAGGAAGAGGAATAGGTGTCGGAAGACTGGGCGGCGGTCGCGAAGACCATCAACGAGCGCGTACACGAGCTCGGATGGAAGCAACGCGAACTGGCTGAGCGCTCGCAGGTCTCCCAGGCGATCGTCCGCGAAATCCAGAACCACACCGTGGAGCGCAAGCGAAGCGACCGGACGCTCGAAGCGCTCGCGGTCGCGCTCGGTTTGCACCCGCAGCATCTGCTCGCTGTCCTGCATGGCCGCATCCCGCCGACCCTCGGCCAGCCTCGCGAAGACATGGAAGACGCCGTGTCGGCGCGGCTCGCTGTCATCGAACAGCGGCTGTCGCAGATCACCGAGCACCTCGCCGATCTCACCGAGCTGCTCCGCCGCGATGGGACTTCCCGCGGCTAGCGCGAAATCCTGTTTGCGATCGGCCGACTCGGTCGACCGCCGGTGTTCCTTGTCGTTTCTCATGTCACCAAGAAACGGCATTTTTCCGGGCCGCGGGAGCTGGCAGCGGTTTACATGCCCCGTGTTATTTCCTGTTATCTCCGCAGTTCAAGGCCACTGCCGGAGGCGCACGTCATGAACTCGACAAGCCCTTTGAAGGCCGCCCGGAATGTGCTCGACTGGAGCCAGGAGAAACTCGCGCGAGCAATCAACGCGCGTGCAGCAGCACACGGATTACCCGAACGCTCGGTCCCCAGCCGGAAGACGGATATCTCCCGGTGGGAGAACGGCCATGTGGTGCCCGAACCGCCGATGCGCGCCGTCCTGCGCGAGATCTATGGCCGAACCGACGACGATCTCGGGTTCCCGACGGGCGATTTCGCCGGCCCCTCCGGCGATGAACTGGCCGAACGGCTGGTCATCGCCCGCCGCGTGGACGAGCAGACCATCGAACTGTTCCGCGACGAGGTCATCAGCGTTCGCCATGCCGACCGCCGGTTCGGATCAGCCGCCAGGCTCGAACGGCTCCGCGGACAGATCACCGAGATCGAGGGCCTGCTCAGGCACACCATCCTGCGTCGTGACAGGGCTCCGCTAGCCGGCGTGCTCGTCGAGGCATCCACGTTGGCGGGGTGGAACTCCCTCGACATCGGCTCACTTGCTCAGGCATGGACGCACTACGAACGCGCGAAATACGCGGCAATGGAGTCCGGCTCGACCGGATTGCTTGCTCACGCGACAGCTGAGCAGGGATTCGTCCTCATCGACACGGGCAACGTCGATGACGCACTCGCCCTGTTCGAGGAGGCGCGTTCGATCGGCGAGCGCGCCCCGGAACTGCTGCGTGCCTGGCTCGCGGCCGCGGAGGGCGAAGGCCACGCGATCGCTGGTCACCGGGACGAAGCTCTCCGAGCGTTCGACGAAGCGGACACGCTCCTACCGAACGAAGTCGTCCACCCGGAGCTTCCGTTCGTCTTCCTCGGCGGCAGCCACCTCGACCGATGGCGCGGCAACGCGTTGGTGCACCTCGGCGCGCCCGAAGCGATCGAGCATCTTGAACGCGTGGTCGATGATGCCCGGTCGACGTCCTTCGTTCGCGCCGGCGCCGCCGTGTATGTGGACCTCGCCCTCGCCTACAGCGCATCGGGTGACCGGGAGGCCGCCCGAACCTACGCACAGCAGGCTCGGCGGATCATCTCCCAGGTCGGCTCCGTGCGGCTACGACGTCGGCTGGAACGACTGGTGTTGCCAGGCGACTCAGACCCGGCGTGAGTTGAGGTAGTAGAGCAGGGACACCAGCGTGCCCGATCCGAGCAGTTCCTGACGCTGCGCAAGCTCGTTGACACGCGACAGCGGCACCCACTCCACCCTGCCGACTTCTTCCGTGTCGGTGGGCTCGCCGATGTGTTCGGCCTCGCGCCACAGGTACACATCGACCGGCGCCGTGACCTGCCCCGGCAGCGGCTCGAAGCTCACCAGATGTTCCGGCTCACCGACCGGCTGCCAGCCGGACTCTTCGGCCGCCTCCCGCGCGGCCGTCCCAGCGGAGTCGTCGCCGTCGTCGACCATGCCGCCCAGCAGCTCATAGCCCCATTGCTCGGTAGCGAACCGGTAGCGCCACAGCATCAGCGCCTCGTCCTGGTCGTTCACGATCAACGCGATAGCTATCCGCGCGAGGTGCACGACGTGGTAGTCCCAGCGCTCGCCATTCGGCGCCTCGACGTCCGTCAGCCCAACCTTGACCCACCGGTTGTCGTAGACCAGGCGCTCACCGAACGTCTTCCACGACCCATGCTCGTCAGCCACGCCGCGAGCCTACGGGCTGGCAGTTGCCCGCAGTACCACCTCCCGCTCAGTCTTCGCGCCCCGAAGCGATGAGCTGGGCAATTCGACGTTGCTGCCGCACAGACCCGATTTCGACAGCAAGGGCACGAGCACGAGCTGCGTGCGCTCGGCCTTCTTCGTGTTCGCCCATCGCGACGAATGCCGTCGCGAGGTCCACTCGCAACGCTGCCTCCGCGCGCGTGAATGTCGGATCGAGACGGCTGAGCGCTGTCGAAAGCACACTTACCGCCTCCGGCTCGCCGATCCGGGCAAGCGCGTGCCCGCGCCACCTCGCGAGATGAACAGGGTCAAGCACCACGTAGGGACCGTCCACCGCAGACACGTCGGTCGGCAGAAGGGCTGCAGCACGATCGAAGGCCAGCAGACTCGCTGAACGCTGCCCGTCTGCCGCAAGAGCTTCACCGTGCGCGGCAGCGAGCCACGCTCGAAGGAGGCGACCAGCGAGACGTCGGGCCTGACGCTCGGCAGCGCACAACAGGTCGACCGCTGATCCAGTCTCTCCGACGTCGATCAGCACAAAGGCCTGTTCAGCGAGACAGTGCACTTCAAATGCCTCGTCACCGGACTCGCGAGCAGCCGCTTTGGCTTGCTCGTAGAACTGCCAGGAGTCATGAACGGAACCCATATCGAGCCTCTGCCAGCCGGCGAGCGTGCCGAACTCTGCGAGCAGAGCGGCAAGTCGGCCACGAACGTCCGAGGTGAGGCTGTGGGACCGCAAGCGCGCGATTTGCCGGATTTTGGTAGCCACCTCTTCATGAGCTGTTGAGGCGCCCAGCTCCCGATCAAGGCGCCGGACCGAGGACAACTGGCCGTGAAGCAGGGTCAACACGTCCGCGTTCACGCGGCGAGCAGCGCTAAGTCGCTGCCGGAGTTCCGCGTCCGGGTCTTCGGCGGAACCGCGGACGGTGTCAGGTGATGACAGCAGCTCGCCGATTTCGAGACCGAGCATCCGTTCGAGCAGGCGCGCGGTAGCCGGCCGCGGGCGGCCGACCGGTGATCCGTCCGGCTTGCGTCCCGAGATCAAGCGCTGCAGGTGTCGCACGCTGAGCGTGCCAGGCTCCCCGAACCTGCGCGCGAACCGCTCGGCATCCTCGACGAACTCGGCGAGCGTCTGATTCCGCTCCCGGAGCTTCATCTCCAGAACTGTCCGCGACATGTCGTCGGTGCCGCCGCCAGCTGTCATCTTGCCCCTCTCGGCGTTCAAGCTGCCCACGAGATGTCCTCGTTATGTCGTCCGCGCGTCCTGTCGCCTAAATAAGCGCATAAGGCAGGCTGATTTCAGATTTTACAGCCCGTTGTGGCTGGTCAGCCTGTAGGTAGTGGAGGACTCATGCGCGACATTCTGCGGCCGGATGTGGCCGCCGGGACATACGTCACCTGGCACAGGAGCGAGGTTGACGGCCTCGATCACGCCGTAACCGACGAAGCGTTCGCGCGCGGCCGAGATGACGACCTCGGCCGATATGAGGGACTCTGCGGCCACGTCGTGCTGCCCTTCTCGATGCTCGTTCCACCTGGGCGACCATGTGGCCGTTGCAAGGCGTACCTGTCAGCTCGGTCGACGCTATCCACCGTCGAACGGCGTCTACGCCCGCCTCAGCACCGCAAGCCGTCGCGCTTGCGCCGGTTCTTCCGACCTCCTCCTGGAGCCGATCCTCAGAAGCCGTGTTCACGGCACTTGCTGAACGGCGCTCGAACCCGCGGGCTTCCGACTTCGAGCGCCGTTCTCTTCGCTACCGAGCTACCCCACGGCAAGTCATGACATCGCCAACCGGCGCCTCGATCCCCGTCTTCCAGCGTGAGCTTGACCCACTTCTGCTCCTGCCGATCCGGCTGTTCGTGCTGTGTCTTCTCGCTGACGTGAGGTGGCATGAAGAGGCCACTCTGGCGACGCGTCTTCGCGTCAGTTCGCGAGTCTTCGCCCCTCATACCGACCGACTGCTCGCCGCCGGGTACGTAGCTCGACACGAACGGCATCGAAGCCTGCTACGTGTCACCGACCTCGGCTTCGAGCGACTTACGAATCACGTGACCGCATTCCAGCGAGTCACTAGCCGAGCCGTAGATCTCGTCGCGACGCAGCGCGCTGGCCCAGCCCGCCGGCGTGACACCTGATGGCCGCCCCCAAAGCTCGACTCCCGCAGGCGGTTCGTGACGGTGTGACGGGTTCGCAGCCAGCCGGCTCAGCTGTCACACGAAGCGTTTCCCACAGGTCAGGGGTGCTTTCACGTGTCACAACGCCTTCGACGGTATGCGTCTTACGAGACGGCCGATCTGTCCCAAGTCCAGCCCGGCATTCGCCACAACACACTGAGCAGGAACTGGTGAAATCGAAGAAGACACCCCAGTTGTCTACCGCGAAGCAGAGGGAGCTTGGTGTAGAGCTGCGCCGGATCCGTATGCGCGCCGGTTACCTCGCAACTGACATGAGTCGCATGCTGGGCTGGCCCGCGTCCACCATCTCGCGACTCGAAAGCGGCCTCCGCACTTACCAAGCCGGCGACATCGCCATCTACCTCGCCCGAGCGAAAGCAACCCCCCGCGAACTCGACGACCTGGTAGCCCTAGACCGCCTCCCCGACAACGGCTACCAAGTCAGAAGCCACCCCACAGGCTTCCCTGACGACCTTCCACTCATGAAGGTGCTCGACAGCGGTAGCCAGTCCATCACAACCTACGACCCCGTTGGCATTCCGCGGCAGCTGCAAATCGAGCCCTACGTTCGCGAACTACTCAACAAAAGTGGCATCGAGGATGGTCCTGCCCTCGATACAGCGGTGTGTACACGACTCGCCAACCAGCCAACATCCCTCCGATCGGCCGGCCCATTCACCTTCTATCTGCAGGAAACCTCACTGTTCGAATGCTCTAAACGTCGCACTGTCCTGCATGAGCAGATCCTGTACCTCTTGATCACGTCGTCGCTGCCTCGTTACCGCATCAGCCTCCTGCCCGCAGAGTCCACCGCGAGCGAACTCGAGATCGAAACAGGATTTACTCTGTACCGACATGATCAGCACCTCCCAGTAGTCCACCACCGGCAACCCACAGCAAGCCTCTTTCTCGAGAACGAAAACGACATCACATTCTATGAAAGCGCACTCAAGCGCATCGCTGACCAGGCTCTCACCTGGCAGCAAACCCGCGATTGGCTTACTAGACTCCTGTCCCAACTTCGAATATGAGGATGGCAAATCAGTCTTGAATTTATTCAAGACACACTAGAGCCTAGAAAGACACCTGCCTAAGCGCACATTGCTTTCACAAAGAACATCAAATTTCCAAATCGCTCCACCTAACCTATTTTACTACCTTGGCCAATCAGTTCCAGAGGCCAACCTCGCGAATCTTACCTCCTCGGTTGTATCAAATTCGAGGGCTGTCACGCCATCCGAGCTGGGAGCTAGATTTTCCAGCCATTCTGAAAAACGCTCATACAAGCGAGGTGCGACGTCTGCCGCAAAAACCTTGACGCAAGAAACCAAGAACTGCCAGTCGGTTGCACTAAGCTTTGACAGGGAAGAATCATCGAGTAGCGGGAGAATCTCAACAGTTTTTCTTGCCGTCCACCGAACCAGCATTCTAGACCTTGCTAACCGAAACACGCGAGATATAATCATAGGATCGACATACCGGCCAATTTCAACCAGATCAAATAGATCGAACACATCTTCCAGTCGGCCATATTCGGCAATTCTACTAACCGGCATTCCAGAGGTTTCAAAGTTTAGAATCATGGAAAGCATCACCGCAGGTTGAGTCTCGATAAGGTGCGATGCATCCAGCTGGGCAAAGGCGTTTCGTGCGATTCCTACAAGTTCCTTTGAAAACCCGTCGGCATTAGCGATCTTCCCGGTCAGCTCTATTATAGATGAATAGAACTCCAGGTCGGCGTCACTCGGCCCCAAGGATAGGGTAGCTTTAAGAATGGAATACTTGACAGCGCTAGGAAGCATGGAGTAATTCGCGTGCAAAGTGTGCAACACATAGCGAGCAAGCCGTTGCGCACTACTATTGCGTGGTCTCATTGTTTCACCTGGAAGTTCTCCTCCGGATTTCGTCCTGCCTACGGTTCGAAGGAGAACTAGGTAGTCATGAGCAAGGAGCTCTTTTCCCTTCTCGTCTAACTGAGGGTATGCGATCCTAGTAAGAAATAGTGAGCCAAGTGCCACGTTTCCTGGCGTATTGTTTATAATTGAATCTAAAGCAAAACTAGAACCCGCAGTAAAAATTGTGGAAGCCGACTGGCCAACGTTATCGAACAAGTGGACAGAAGGGGCCAATGCCGGAAGATTGAGGAGACCAGGAGACAGTTCCACTCGGCGAATCTCTTGTTCCATAAGATCATTTATCCAAAGATAGTTGGCGCTTGAATAATCGCCACCATGGAGACTGTCACGCATATTAATACACTTGGATATTTCGAAGTCTTTTCCGAGTGAAAATTGGTATACTAGACCGTCGCCATCTCCGTCGAGCGAAAGCCTCAGAACTGAACAAATTGACCTCCACCGGTCTGGCTCCAACTGTGATTCCCAAAGAAGCGCGTACTGTTTCCATCGCTGACTTGCCGAAGAATGGCCAGACTCGTCTCGTGCAGGTCCAAAGAACAACTCTTTTACATTTATTGATTTTGCGAACGCTGCATATGAAAGAATAAGGTTCACACTGTACACGGCCATTCGTTTCACATTCCCCGCAGAGCGGGGTCCGTATCTCTCGTACCCGTGATTAACATGGTCCCATCCGGACCGCTCAAGTAGTTGTCCTAAAGTTTTAACTAACGATCCACGCTCGTCTACCGTGGTAGGCATCTCGGCAAGAAATAGGAGAATCTGCTGACGCTGAGCGAGAACTTCATGACTGTATAGTGCTTTGATTAAATCGTCCTGAATTACTTCCCTGGACCCTTCCCAGGGTTGATCACCCGATACAATCTTACGGCAATTCTGAAGGAGGTTCTTAAACAACCTAGCCACTAGATACTCGCCAAATGTGGCATGCAAGAATTCAAAACTTCTTGAGGTAACAGACCTGTTGAAATTTCTGCCCTTCTCTCCATCGCGACGTAACTCTGCGGCCTCAGACTTGTTCACAAAGTAGAATGATCCAACCAGGGCATGAGCCCGTGATATCCGTGATTGAAAATCATGAACAGTAGACGTCTCCACTGTTCCCATTAATGCCGAGAGATCTAATTCCAGCTCATCCTCGTTGATAATCTGGGCCCCACGATTAAACATTGCAAGTGCCGCAATCGCCAAGTAGTAAAGCTCCTCTTCGATCTTCTTCTCGATATCTCGATCCTCCATATTGGCACCTTGCCTATTGACTATTTCTCGCCGCGCAAATCGTATGAACAGTCGTTCATACAAGGCTGCGCCCACAAGGCTTTCTTTTTCGCGAGTGAGCGGATTGCCGTCCGAGTCGTAAAGTGCGAGCATTAGCAGAAGGATTGGGTGCTGCGATAGATCGCGATACCTTATTACCGTTTCAACGTCTAGCGGCTCAATGGAAAGCCTTGCGAACTCTTGAGCATTTTGGATATTCCACTTGTCAACCCAAGCTGTGATCTGCGCAGTGTTGAACGGCTCAAGCTTTAATGCCACAGTACCGCGAGGTACCCTAGCTCGATCAGCTACGATCGTTCGGCTTGTTACGATTACAGAAATTGAGCGTCCTTGAACATTCGAATTCCACTGAAACTCACGGACCTGCTCAAGGTACTGCGACTGACTAGTACCGGTTGCCTGCACTAGTTCGTCGAATCCGTCCAAAATTAACACTGGATGTAGACCCGGCGAACTAGCAAGTAATGCTGGCCAAGAAATCCTTTCTTGCAATACTAAAAAGAGTGCCTCCTCTATCTGTGCCTGAATTGAAGCATTCGCACTAACTTTGCGGAGGACCACGTGTATAGGCAGAAAATCACTCGCGGCCAATTCTGCGGCGAGAACTCTTGCAACAGTTGATTTTCCGGCTCCGGGATGTCCAAGAAGGAGCAGAGGGACCTCCATAGAGCGCGGCGAGGTCAAATAGCCAGCCATTACGCGAAGGATATCGGATTGCTCCTCGCGATCGCGCCACCATTGCTCACTTGAAAGCATGGACGGACCATCTTCATCTACCGCCAATTTAAACAACGGATCGATATAAGCCTCTCGCATGGTAGGAATGTTAAGGCCAACCTCAGAGCCATCAGAAGTCTCCAAAATTGTACGCGTTAACTCTGCCGAGTAGCACGCTCTCAAACCTTCGATCCATCTGTGCGAGCTCTTGTTTTCGACTAATCCGCTTGAGAGAAGACTCCCGAGTTGATCCAGCAAAGAACTAGTCATGCCGAATTGAGTATCTACCTTCTCCTTAAGTATTCCTATTTTTTCAGCAAGGTCACCCCTGGTTGCCTCGTGCTGACGGAGGTCAAGCCACATCGCAAACTCTGGCACATCGCTCGCTAGTCGACAAACATATTCCTCGTACTTTTCTCCGGCACGATCGGGTAAAGTTGCAAGTATTCGCCTATCCAAATCAACCTTTTGTGAAGCGCCCAGATTTTCCCGCAATTGAAGACCATGCAAGAACGCAACGAGACGCTTTGCATATTCTCTAGCGAAACTTCGCACGCCTTCTACTGTATCACTAAAGGGCAGCACACTCTCCGGAGCTGGCAACTCCGTTCGCGAGAGATGCTCCACTATCGCTGATAGCGTAGGATCAGTCTCTTGGCCGTCCAACCCAAGCAATCGACGAATCTCATCATCCGTAACAAGCAGATTATCCCACTCGCCGCCAACCACCTCTGACGTAACTTCAATTACCGATAGAACGACTGTCAGAGCATTTGCTGCGGCAATCCGATCGACAAGTTCGGGGATGTAGGAGTTTTTTAGCTTCGCACCTAGCTTTCCAAGGGGAGACTCCATCAGCTGACGCAGCTGGTTCTTAACTCCAATAGCGGGAAGTACGCCAGGCCCAACCGCGAGCGCCGAAGTAAGAATGATTCCACCAAGGATCTTATCTATTTCGTTAACCAGTTGCGAATCTTTCCCAGATAGAATCCTCAGGCTGTCTCGGTACGAGATATTGCGGGCAACTACCATGCTCGGTAGCATTTCAGGTGTGTTTACTGGCGCGCAAGCACCGGTGCGCGGGTGTCTCCAGAACGGTAGGTCCTCCACCTCACCACGGACGCGGGTTCATGGGGGGGCATTGACCCCATTTCCGCCCGGCCAGGAGCGGGCCAACCGCATCGAACACGTCTCAGCCCACTATCGCCCCACGATGTGCGGTTGGCCATGCACAGAGGTCAGCGTGACGCCCCTTCCGATACTGGCGCATTCAGGGACGAGCGCCGCGGCCGGAATCGGTCGACGATGAACCGAGGCGCTGGGACATGGCCACGCGCGTTGAACGTTGGTCGACGCTAGGGGAAGCCCCTGTGTCACGTCAGCCAGAGGCGTGTGGATAGTGAGCAGCTCGCCCCATGAACACAGATAGGGAGACGTCCGGCCACGTTACCGATGATTCTGGTTGCATGACAGTGCCCCCCGGGTGCATCTCAGGTCGCGCGCCGGCGGGCCTCGATCCAGAGAACCGAGCTGGGGAATCCGAGTCTCCTCGTTGAACGAGCAGCCCCGCAACAAGCGCTAGTCCTGCGCGTGGGTGTAGCATCGCGGTCGGCGGGCGCGGACCGCCACTGTGGAGGATCACTTGCGACCGGCAGCGAGTGATGCGATTCCCCTAGGGCAGTGCCCACCGCGCAGGCGACCTTGTGATCGGTGTACTCGCTGTACTTGACGTCCTTGTCCGCCTGGCCGGAGGCAGAGCAGGGAGTCTTTCGTGCCTGGCAAGTTTCTGGATCACATCACTCGGCTTGTCGATGGTCTCACGATGCAACGACGCCGTACGATCAGTGCCTTCGTGCACCGGCTGAGCAGCCAACTGTCCGAGCCAGACCAGCGGGTACTTCTAAGGGCACTAGCCGATCCGTACCCCGCGGTTGGACGGCTTGAGTACGAACCGACGGTGCCGCACGTGGTACGACACCGTCTCTTACCCGTAGCGGTGCACCGAGCTCAGCAGGAACTGGAGTCAGCGGTACTCCACGCGCTGTTGCAGGGGATGGTCCTGCTCGAGTCTCATCCGGTCGCCCGGGATTATCGGGTGGGCCATCTAGTTGACGACGTGCGGTCGTCCCCGGATGAGTTGCGACTGCGACTCCATCCGGTGGTACTTGGTCCGTTACTGACAAATCTGTTGCCGATCGTGGATCCGGACGATCCAGCGGAACTTTATGGCACCGCTGGTGCACGGGTGTACTGGGACGACCTTGAACGTGTCGAGCTGTGGTTGGCGGACTTCAGCCCGCAGCCCCGCGTGGTGATCACGGGGATCTCGGAGACGGCGTGGAAGGCGGCTAAGGCTTATCTCGATGCTGAGCAATCGTCGGCACTATTGTTGGCCGACGCTTATCCCCACAGCTTGGCGCCGGCGGAGGCCGAGGTGCTGGCACGGCGGCCGCGAGTATTCGGGCCGAATTCATTAGGAAGTGGGGTCCTACGCCGCATCGGCGTATTTCGCGATGCGTGGTGGGTCAAGTCCAGCGTACGTGGCGACGAATCGCTGGTGGTCGAGTGGCCCGACGCCCCATCGCAACTGAACGTGCTGGAACAGCTCTGCCACCGAGCGACCCAGCTCACTCCTGGCAGATTCCGCCTGGACATAGATCCCAGCGGACGCATTGTCGAGCTCCACGACATCGATAGTTCTGTGCCGCTGCCCAACGATCCTGGTTGCAAACTGCTGCTCCGGAGAATTTCCACGACGCGCGAAGAATACCTGCGTTCTCGCCACCGATATACACCCGTGCCCGACCACTGGCAGGCATGGCAGAAAGTCTTCCAGGCCGGCAGGCGGGAAGTTCAGCTCGATCTGGCCGTGCTGTGGAATCGCTACACCGGCGAAGAGCTGCACCCCAGCTCGGACAGAGTGGTCAAGATCAGAAAAGCGGTAACCTCAACTCCGCACGGTAAGGCGATACCAGAAGCACATTCCACCGCGCAGAGAATCCTGGAGACGTCGCTGCTGTTGATGATTCGAGGATCCCAGCCTCCTTACAGCGGAGAGCGCTATCGTGGGCACCAGGTGTTTCGCATGGTCAGCCCTCGACGCGATAAAATGGTTATCAACCTACACGAGAAGGTGTTGCGGTGGTTCCTTCGCGCGATGCTCGCGCCCGTCCAGCCTCACCCAGGCACAGACGGCCTACCTGGGCTGCGCATCGTGCCACGGCAACATGCGCTCGAGCTTCGGTTACTCGATCACGATAGTGTGTGCACCGATGCGTTAGTTGTGCTGGACGGAGTGGGCGCTAAACGTTGGCGAGAAATCTGGCCCAATATTCGCGACAGTGTGCATTATGACAGCGGCTGCGTCGACCCAGAGCTCATGACGAGCCCTCGGCTTAGCAACGGCGAGCGCGCCGGAATGAAATTCCATCGGCACAGCTGCGGGCCCATCTCGCTCGGCAGCGCTTTCCTACGTCGGTTCGGCCTTGTCAGCTGTGCGTACGCCGTGGACGTCTGGACTGGCGGCGAAGGCCGAGATCTGCATGTCGAAATTGACCAAGGACCTTCCATCCCCACACTTCTCGATGCCCTGGCGGATCCGGTCTTCGGTCTCGTCGACGGATCGGTCTCCATCATGCACCCATCTCAACGGCACCCCCGCGTTCAGGACCAACGCGTCGTCCCGGACCGGTACATCGGACGGGAGAACCCGCCTCGACGACCACCGGCACTCATTCTGCGCCAGTTAGATCCCAGCACCAGACCGTCGGCGATGCCTAGTCCGGTGATCTCATGAGCGCACCACGCCGACCGCATACCCTGGCCGCCATGGCGGACAAAGTACTGGACTGCGATCAGCGGACCAGGCGAGCTAGCCGGCTCATGCTGACTGCCGCAGGATGTGTCACCTTGATACTGGCCGGCGCAGGGCTTCTTCTTACTCTTCTACCACTGCCGATCTATGTGACGGCGGGCGTATTCACGGCAGCTGCCGGAATTTCCGGTGTCTTATCACGCCGCCGCCGCTGAATTCGGTTTAGTCTTGTCTTGTGGGACTGTGACAGGTTGGCCAGCATGGACGATTGATGAGAACATGTATGCATCACTTGGGGAGAAGAGTTATGGCACCGACGTGGGATGACATCGTGGATCCCGTAGTTCTGTTCGCGGACTCCGGCAACATGCTTGGACACATGTGGTGGGTAGGCGATCCATCCCTGGCGCTTGAGATGGTCGAGGGGTTTTTCGACGTCGCACACGCATATGATGGGCTCGCCCGTCCTCTGCGTCTCGTCCAGGACGGCGACGGGTTCACGTTCGAACTTGTTTCAAGCGAGCCACGCGAGACCGAGATGCGCGCCCGCGTGTACTCGTACTACCGCAGATTCGCACGGAACCAAGCCCAGGAACCACCGGACGTATCCGACGTGCGGGAGTTCCTTTACGCGGTCGCGGACGACCGTGTCGACGAGTAAGGCTATCGCGGGAAGCTCAGCTGGAAACGCCACGATAGCCGATAACGCAGCAGGTCATCGGTCATCGGGTACCGCGTTATCGACGGAGTCTTCGAAGTCGAACCTGAGCCCGCCCCATGATGAGCTTCCCGAGTGGCGCCTGGAAGGCGAGGTTACGCAACTCCCCAGGCCGCTGTGACAGTGAGGTAGTGATCGCGGATGGCGGCCGGGTCCGGCCCCTTGACTACGGGCAAGCCGTCGAGTTTGGCGTAGTCGTCGTAGTCGGCCAGTGTCGGTGCGATAACGACGGTCCAGGTCTCGGGGTGGATGGCGAGCAGGCCGCGGTCGAACAGTTTGTGCACGTCGGCCCGCATGAGAAGACCGTCATCGTGGGATTCGTGTTCCGCGAACTTTCGCAGGTGCGCGGCTTCGAGCGCTTCCGCTGGGCACGGCCCTGTGATCGCGCAACGCAGGCCGTAGTCCGCGAGCAGGTTCTCCCGGAACTTGTCCTGGCCGACGCGGACCTTTCCTCGTCCCTCGCGATGGCCACCGGCCGGGACCGTCCGACGGCGAGGCCCCGGCATCGCCGGTGTGGGTACCGCCAGACCTTTCAGAAGCGCCAGTAACCCGTCGTGGTCGAGGGGGCGGATCGCGTTCTGCGGAGCGCGGTCCAGCATCCGGGTGCGCAGCTCATCGAGTGGTATCGCTCCATCGAGAGCGCGATATCCTGCGCCGTATACCGCGACGAACTGTGTGACCTCGACTGTCGTGTCACGCGGTTGGTCGAACTCGTGGTTACAGTTTGTCCGCCGACACCGATACTTGGGCACTTGTCGTCGACGCTCGTCGAACTGGCTCCCCGCGCACTCGGGACACACCCTTTGTCGCTTGAGCACCCCGCTCTGGGTATCGATCTTCTCGACCCTGCTGACACCATGGACCCGGTCACCGTCGCGGATGACGATCAAATCGCCGACCGCGAGTCGACGTGAGTTCGCGACCTGGTTGTCGTAGACGTACTGTTCTCCGAGGACGTCGGGGTAGCCGCCGTTGCCGCCGTACTTGCGTTCTCCCTCCGCACAGAACAGCGCCCACGCCTGCTCAGCGTTCGAGCGGCTCGACCTTACGGCGGCATCCGTACGGGAGCGGATCTCGGCGGCCTCGACCATCATCGCGACCTCATCTTGCTGGAACTCTTCCAAGACGCGCAGGTCGAGCTGACCGCCCTTGGTGGGGATCTTGGTGTACTCGGGTAGGCGTGTCTGCAGGTCGTACAGCTTTCGCTGCACACTGTTGACCGACCGGAACTTGTCGCCGTACTGCCCCGCAGAGCCGCTCACCCGTGTCCGAAGCAGGCGTGACAGCTCCTGAACCCGCGGATCACCGGCCTTCAACGCCTTCCGGCCGTTCTCGAACAACAAGGCGCACGCCAGTACAAGCTCGTCTCGAGTCCAGTCGGGCAATCGAACCCTTCGCACGACGAATCCCAGGGACAGCAGCTTGTCCTTGACGGCAGCGGTGTCGACGACGTCCGCCGGCGTTAACGGCGTGCCGTCGGGCAGGAACCCGTGCGCGGCCGCTACTAGCGCCTGGCTTCCATACCGTTTATCGCCGGCCACGACGATGTCATCACTGCCCTCTTCGAAGCCGTAACGTCCGCAGAACGCTTCGACGCCCAGCTCGTCATGCTCAGCCATCGCCGCGCGGACCGCGTGTTCGGTCAGATCCGAGATACCCACGGGGCCAGGCTAGCCAACACCACCGACAGAACCGCTCGCCCCTGAGCTGGCGGCGCGCGAAGCGCCGAGCCACTCGTCTGACCGCGGTACTTCGCCGCCTTTGGACGCTCACACCCAGACTGCTGCGGTCCTCACCGCTTAGCTGCAACAGCGACGTCGCTCGAGGGTTCTATGCGATTCGTGCGGTCTTATCGCGCTCGCTCCGTGCCAGGTCGGCCTCGATGCTTCGCGTCGGGTAACCGGTGTAGAAGGTGATGTCGGGGATGGTGACACCGGCTCTCCGCATCCGCTCGACCACCGCCCTGCGGTGCCGGGTCCGCGGCGCGCGACGGGCGGACAGCGAGCGTTCCTCGGCGGTTGTGCCCGCCAGGAAGGTCGTATCGTCGAGGCTGACCTCGGCGAACTGGCGGCAGGCGGCGAGAGCGGGGCAGGCGGCACAGGTGGCGCGGGCGTTGGCGAGGAGACCAGGGTCGTCGTTCTCCCCGTCGAAGACGGCCTGCTGGACCTGTCGGTCGGGAAACCCGGTCACCTCGCTCGAGCACACGCCACCATGCGGCGCGACGGCGATCGCGGTGAGCTCCGGGTAGAAGTAGTCGGCGACGTGGCGCCTCGGCAGGGACATTTCCGTACTCCGGTGGTCCGGAGCGTGGAGACCACTGTCCCGCTCGTAGGTCAGTATAGAGCTGCCGCCGGGTCTCAGGCTCGTGGATCGGTCGGTTCGGACGTCGCCGTTCCGCCGCGTTGCTGTGCCGTAGCCGGCACCCACTGCGCCATCGGAGTGGCCCCCAACAGGGCTCCAAAATCTGTGACTCATGGTACGGGCCGGAAGTCACGGATCCCGCAACATTTATAGCCCGATCGGGTGGCGGGTCACGCTTTGACACGGCCCGCCACCCGATGGCCTCACGCGGTCGTGGTGTCCGGACGTTCCCGACGGGCGATCCGGCTGGCCAGACCGTCCCAGAACGTCAGACGATCACGCAGGGCTCCAAGCCGTTTGATCAACTCACCGGTCGCCCAGCCCTGAAGCTCCACCAGTGGCGTGCCACCGTTGTCGATGACTTCTTCGAGGTTCTCGACCTCCTGCTCGAGGATCGCGAGCTGACGTTCGATCGTCGTCTTGTGTCGAGCGAGCCGCATGGCAGGCGTTTCATTCTCCGGTGGGGTCGGCATCGGGCGATCTACCCCCGGGCGCGGGAACGCGTGGTAGCGCAGCCACCCGTTGGTGATCGTGATCTCGTCGCCGCCGGTTTCCTCGATCAAGCCGTCGCTACCGTCGAGGTGCCCGCGTACGAGGCGACCGTTCTCGTCCACCACCCGTGGCCTGCGTCCGGCACGGCCATCGACGATCGCCTGGTACAGCAGGTGGAGGCCTTGCGCTTCCTCAACCATCGCCCCGAGGACGTCGTTCGGCCCTCGCTTGTCGGCGTCGGTACCACCGCTGCCGTACGGTTCCCGGCGCAGACTCCCAGAGCGGGTCAAGTGGAACTGCGCCAACGCCGCCAACTCGGCGCGAGCGGCGTGCTCCCCAGAACCGGCGGGCCCCCCGGTCGAGGACGTTAGCTCGACAAGGGCGGCTTCAAGCAGTTCCTGCGGTGTTCGACCGGTGACCTTCCAGTCCGTAGTGGCGTACAACCGAAGGCGGCAGCTACGCCGGTAGGACGCCTGCATGGCGTCGATCTGCGTTCGAACAGGGTCGCTCGCGGGAAGGCTCGTGGCCAGGCTCCGGATCGGCCGCAACGCTAGTTCCGCCGCAGCCTCGGCCTTGGTAGCCGGCATGGCCCTGGCCGCGGAGGTCACGTCTCGGATGGCCCGGGAGACGATCGGCATCAGACCGCGGTCGAGGATGGTCGCCAGGACGTAAGCCGCTTGAGCGTCCTGTTCCCCGGGAAAGCCCTTCTCCACCGCGGTCTTCGGGTCCATCAGCCCGGCGAGGTAGGCGTGCTCGTCCTCGCTGATGGCGTCCGCGTGGCGGAGCGCCCGCACGACGGATTCCGCCATCGCCTCGTTCTTGCCGGTGGTGGGCCAGGGGCGGGGGCCGTCGACATGCAGCATCCCCAGGTAGCCGCCCAGAGCCTGCGCGAAATCGTAGGTGGCTTCCGCCGCTGGCACGAATTTCAGGATTACCCGGGCGCGAACGATCAGCGCGTTGCGCCGACCCCGGCGCTTGTCGACCGTACGAGCCGAGATACCCGGCTCCTTCGGGTCCTCCAGGAGAACGCCGTTCACGAACCGCCGAAGGTTGCTCTCCTCTCCGGGCAGGTCGTACATGACGGTCCTGACGTTCTCGACCCCGAGGACCGAGTGCGCGTTGGTGACACGACTCGAGCCCTCGGCGGTCACCAGAAGACACGCTGGGGGCTCCCCGTCGTCGTGACGGATCTCGTTATAGACCACGTCGACGGGCATCAGGATGCCCCGCTCCTTGATGGAGGCGGCCAGCTTGTTGTCCGACATGATGAAGTTCCCGGCCCGCTCGGCTTCGGCCAGCACGTGTGAGACATCCCGAGCCTCGGTCACCAGAGTCGAGGTCTCACCGTCTTCCGACGTCGGACCGCGCAGCGGCCCCATCGCCCCGGGGGCTCCGGACGCCGGGTAGACCCGTTCGGCGAAGGCCCGGTGATTGGTCACCATCGGCGACACGCCCGGAGTCCAGAGATCGACCTCGATGAACTCGAAGTTTCCGCCCACCACCGGCGTCGATCGAGGCGCGGACAAGGCCGCGCGCAGGCTGGCCGGGTCGGTCACCGCGGAAGCCAGAGCCCACGCGAAGTTCTTCGGCAGGCCGTAGGTCACGCCCGCATCGAACGCGCGCCTCACAGCCGCCATCTTCGGCAGCGTAGGCATCGGCTCGTTGTCCCAGCGACTCCACGCCGGCGGCGCGGGCAGCTCCTCCTCTGCGCCGGCGACGTCCTCAGACGCCACGGAGTCATCGTCGGGGAGCTGGGGATCAGACTCGTTGTCAATCACTTGAACCTCCTGTGGTCGTGGCGGTGTTCTCGCCTCGGCCCCGGAGCGGCCGCTCCGAGACTATGGGGCGGGACCCACGTGCCACGCCACCGACGTGACGGATTCCGCGAACCGCGGATGTGCGTCACGACGCGCCGGCATGAGAAGCCACCGCGAGGACATCGGTCATGAAGCTTGTCGCTTCCTGCCGCGTGCCCGCCGCTCGCTATCGAGCGTCGGTCGGCCGTGGTGCCGGCGTCGCACTCATAGTGGAGCACACGGCCTGTCCGAAACCCGCAAGTTCGGGCAAGTGATCGGGGCCTGCCTCAGGCCATGCTGCGGGGGCCGTCCAGCCGCTTGGCAGAGTCGCCGGGCATACGGCAACCCTCACATGCTTCCGGGGTGAGGGCCCGAGCCAAGCCTGGATCTCGCGGACGATCACACCCCAGCTTGCTCAGATCAAATTCCAGCAAGTCACGACTGCAGGAAGGACGTCACCCCGCTGGCCGAGCTCAGTCACCGGTAGCCCCCTTTGATGATGGCCCCCGAGCGGCACCGGAGTGACAAACTCTGCGCTGCCGCACGTCGAGCTCGGTTTGGTCGTAATGCTCACCGACATCGTTGCCGAGCGTCTATGCGTCTCTCGATGACTTCAGCGTGATCAGCAGGTTCGAACACAGCCACCCTTCCACAGTCGGCGGTTGCATAGTCCTACGGCGGCCAGATTGACTTGTTCACCGACCTGTCCGACGGCCATGCTCACTGCCGCACTCCATAACTTTGATCTGCCGAGCAGCACGGGTTTGACACCTGGAGAACCTGAGATCCAGTCAGCGAGGAGCTAATATCGAATGAGCGATCATCCTATGCGGTTCTGGCAAATGGACCGACGCGCACTGTCCGATTCCATCTTCTATGTTCTCATCATCGCGACCACTGCCTTCATGGGCGGCTGGGCATGGGCAGCCGCATTAGGTGTGGCACTTCTTCCCATGCCTGCGTGCGTTCGACTATCTGACGCTACCCTGCGATCGCCCGACATCACCGCGGATCACCGCGCCAAAGCTTGGGAGTTACGCTTAAAGTCCTCGGTCATCCCAGCAGTTTCTGTCATCTTGGCGATACTAACGAAATCGATCAAAAGTGAATCTTACGGAACTGCGATTCTTATAGTCGCATCAGTCTCAGGCGTGGCAATGTGGACAATTCTAGTCGAAATATTTGCCCTTTGGGCTCGATACAGGAACCTCGACAGGTCAGCGGCATCCAATTCCGCTGACTAACTCATGCATCTTTCAAGTAATCATACTCGTGCCTGCAGGGCCGCGGTCCTGCAGGCACGAGTATGGAAATTATCGGCTAGCCGCAACGGAAATCTGAATCGAACGACAACTTTGCAGCTAGCACAAGTGGCCCACCTCGACCGCACTATACTTTCGCCACACAAGTAGATTACCAATCGGACGCAGCCGATCTTATCGAGGGTCGGAGCTCAAATATGCGGTCCAAATCTCATCGGAGGCCGATGTCCAGTCGAACTCAACATCGAACTCGTGTCCAACCTTTAACATCCGGTCACTGCACATAATGGCTCGCACCCTTGATCCGCATTCAAGAACGAGTTCTCCCTGGATATCGCAGATATACCCACGATCCTGGAATATTGACTCCTCAATCGACTCTACCGAGACAAGCTTCGCTGGAATTATCATGTCCAGGGGTGCAACGCCGGTTTCGCAGCAGCTCACTTTCGTCTTGAGTTGACGGGCATGTTGAGCCTGAAACCTGGCCATCTCAAATGGAACCCCCAAGAAATATTCACGACCACCTGAAGTGCGCCTACCCAAGTGCGCAAGTACTGACAGTAGATCTCTTTCCTGAGCTTCAAAACATTCTTCCGGGTCGGAGCTCCAGCTATTTGCTATACTCAGCCCATATCGAGCAGCATCCCGCCGATGTTGATCAATTCTCCGAACTGCATCCGAGCTGCTCCCAACCTTGATAACGTCGTTACTGAACTGAAGCACGTAGAGGTGCCCGTGCAAAGCCGGCTCGACAGCCGACCGAAGTTGCGCAGATCGTGTCACTTGCCGGAACCTACGGCAGACCCCCGACAGAAACGCTTCGCAACGCTTCCGACACCAGCGCTATGCCACGCAGAGCTCCTGGTGGCAAGTCTGCGGGTTCCACGCGGTCAGAGATCGCGCGTGAGCTCAGCCCTTGGCGCCGCCTTGCGCCTACTGCCCCTCGTACACGCCATAGAACGTTTGATGACGCTAGAAGCCGGCATCAGATCGGCGCCCGCCGACGACGACACCTTCGTATCATCGCGAACAGCGACGCGTAGCGAGCGAGCTACACGGATGACGGCTCCACCCCAAGACCTGTCCCTTCGTCATCGTTGCCGCACGGAAGGGGCCACGTCTTAGCGTTCCCGGATACCGACACCAACTGCGGCGCCTGCGCCTCACCTCCTGTGCAGACCGATGATCCGTGCGGGCAATGAGGTTGGAGAAGTGCGGATGGTGTGCGATCACCCACTGGACACCGCTTTTAGGTGAGATCCCAACTGTAGCGATCCGGTCTCACACATCCGCGGCGACGTAACAGAGTCGACATGAACCCGACTGTCAGGCATGACACGAGCAAGGAAGAGTACGGTCGCGCGGGGGAAGTTCGTGGCCCGCCTGACGCTGGCGGTCTTCCTAGTTGTCTTCCTGGTGAATCACTGGTTCACTCCCGACACCGTGAACATCGAGGGCATCGCGAAGGGAGCTTGTGAGGTACTCAAGCAACGACTACCCGTCCGGGTAGCCCAAAGCGACGGCGAAGAGCGGTCAGGGTCACTGGTGTCGGCCGCCATCGTGATGTGGGACGGCTCGTGCCAGGCGAACTTCCGCGTGGCCGACGTACCCGAACGCAAGTCGTACCTGATCACCGTTGGCCCGACCACCCGCCTGGTCGACGCGTTCTTGAACCAGTTCATCGTCTTCGAGATCTAAGCCCAGGTCTCATAAAGGCCGGAACTGTCTTCTCAGGTCATCGAGCACGCGGATCCGGAGAGTGCTGGCTTTCGATCTGCGCAGTGCATGAAATTCGTTCATGACAGGTCTGGCGCTGCCAGTCGGTCCCGTAGACGGCGACCCTCGCTCTCTTGGCGCGTGGCGAGACACGGAAGTCTCGCCTGTCAGCTCGTCAGTTGCAGCCGTGGACAGTGAACACTTCGCCCCTCAGACACTAGATAGAAGTAAAAGTGTCCTCACGCTCAAGGCCCCTTTTGTTGTCGATCGTAGCGTAGACCTCTACTCGGGTCCGTGCAGACGATGCCCTCCCGTTCGTTCGCTCAACTTCCGCCAGTGCTTCGATCGCCGCCTTGAACCTCTTGAATTTGACTTCAGGATCTACCACAAGCTTGTGCTCTCAACCGCGCTGGTCGCTGCCGTCGCTCGGCGACTGGCCAGTTGTCCGTTCGTGTACGCTGATGGCTGCGCATGCTGGCGCATCAGCTGGTTGCCAGCCTCGGCGATCTCATGTGATGCTGGACCTACTGGTCGTCGCTGCCGACGGTATCCACGAGACGTTTTCGGATCTGTTCGACCTTGTCCACGGGGTAGTCCCGCACAGGCTCGAAGATGGGTAGTTCCGTTCTGATAAGGGGTTGCAGCGGCGCAGGCACGTAGTCAGAGTCGTCGTACTCCTTGGAGGCTGTTTTCGCTCGTTCGTAGGCGATCTTAGCCTCGCCAGTTAACGAGACGGTCTCCAGGAAGTCGAGCATCGATTTTGTTTGCATCCAAGACCAGTCATCATCGCCGCATCCGCCATCATCGGTACTCCAATAGGTATTCAGTTCTTTTTCGGCACGCTCGAACATCGCTGCGCGCAGCGCCGCCAGGCGTTTGCTCGCCTCGGCTCCAGGCAAGAATTGCAATGCGGCGTGTGCTTCGACCAACGTTGTCCATTCCTCGGTGTCGGATTGCGCGACCGGGTCGCCCGATATCGTTCCGAGCAGTTTCACGATCAGTCGACGCGAGATTTCCTTGGGAATCAATGTGCTTTCGTGGATCTGCTCAACGAGATCAGCAAGGTGGGCGAAATAAGATTCCCGCATCTCAGTGGGGTTTTGCTCAATCCGGCCGACTACGAAATTCGCCAAGTCGGGAGATTGCAAGTTCTCGGCAACGCTCAGTGCGCGGGTCAAGTTTGCAGCCCAACTGTCGTCTTCTTCCGATTCGCCCGTTTCAACTTCCTCAAATGTTCTGATGACAGCTTGAGCGATCGCCGCGCTATGTCGATAGAGGTGACCGGCTTCGCCGTTCTCGTCGAACTGTGAAGCCAAGGAAACCATATGCATTGCCTGGCCGGCGGTGTTCACACTTGCCAGCAGTTCAGGAAGTCGAACCAAGTTGCCATTCATTCTGGCCTGTAAGTAGTCACCGACAGACGGGTTGTGAAAATCGATAATTCGATCATTGTGGAACAAGTCATTGCCGAACCCGATCGTGATCAGGGTTCCTTGCAAGGTTCTCAGGGCGCGATAGAACAGTCGCGGGTCTAGGTCGACACTGAGTCTGGATCGGTAGTCAAGCCATACCTCATAAAGATGCTCGGACAGCGCTCCGAATCTAAAAGTGGCCAACACCTCGAGTAGGTGAACGGCTGCGTCGTCGAGGTCTTCCTCGACGATGTGTGCCCAGATCCGTTCTGGGTTGTCCAGATTGCGCAGCAGCTCCTCGGCGACACGACCAGAACGCGCCGCCAGACGAAGCGTACTGGTGATCTGCCGTGGGTTGAAGTTCGGATGGTGGATCAGCTGCGTCCAGGTTCTCGGTTCGGCGATCTTCCGCCTATCGTCGTCGCAGAGGTCCAAGCTCTCGACGTGCCGGTAGAGGATTTTGGCTCGCGTCTCTCTCGTCAGGTTCTGTAGTTCGATGACACAGGTCAGCGGGTCGAGTTGCTCGTCATCGAGCTTCGGGTAGCGTTGTTTGGCCTGTGCAAGTATGTACTCGCGGGTTGTCAAGATCAGCTTCTTGCCGCTTGTATTGCGGATCCTGCCAATTACCTTGATTAGCCGGCTGTCCTCATTCTTGTTGAACATATGTTCCAGTGCGGTCTGACCAAGAAAGTCGTCATAGTAGAAAACTTGCTTCGTGTCGTCGAGCCAGGCGTTATCGAGCTCTTTGACATCCTCGGACACCTCGACCAATTGGTACCCTTCATCGACATACGATTTAGCGAGCATCTTGGCCATCGTCGTCTTGCCGATGCCCGGTATGCCAGAAAGAAGGCAAACGGACACGGTTTCCAGAACGCTCTTCGCTAGGTCGTAAGCCGGCGTTGGCACGAAAGTTCGCGCGCATTCGACGAACCCGTCGAGCAGGTCCGATGACCTTACCACCGTGTTCTTGTGGAGGACGCCTTGCAGCACAGCGGTGCCACTCAGCCAGAGACGGTGGTGGCGTACCACGATCGTCGGCCGCTTCTTAAGCTCCGCTTCGATCTGCTCGATACCGTAGAGATCACTGGGAGATCTAACGTGGGGAGCCAGATCACGGCACAACGAGTTTTTCGCGTCGACCGTCAGCTCGACAGTCGACGCTAGCAAGTACCTGGTGGGTCGCATGACGTCAAGTTTGGGGCGCTCCACTGTACGCATATGTTTGAGCAGCGCGGGCCGTCCACTGCGAACCCAGTGCTTGCACTGGACCACGCTCATCGTCCCGTCGTCGGCAACGTGCCTCAGGTCGATACCGTGATCCTTGCCCGCAGCGAAGATCTCCAACGGCAAGCCGAGGATGTCCTCGAACAAGTCCCTGCAGAGTGCCTCGAATCCCTGCCCGTCGAGCCGAACGATGTCAGACGCGTCCATCTGCCTAGTCTGCCGCACTGCCGTTGGTTCGGCTCGCGTCTGTCGCTGAAGAACTTGTAAGTCGTCAGCCTCGACCTAGCTAGGCTTGGGGACTGCGGCCGAGGTATACCGGCATCTGCAGTCGTGTGGATAGTGAGCAACCCGCCCCTCGGACACGCGCAGTACCCTACGGGGTGGAGCGGATGGTCACAGTGACCGTCCGCTCTTTCGCGTTATGACCGTGGACACGGTCGGCAGGGAATCAATCCCGGTCACGGAGCGCTTACACGGGCGTGAAGAAGATTGGTTTCCTGTCCTTCGGCCACTGGTCACCGAGCGCGCACTCCGAGACGCGGTCCGCGGCCGACTTCCTGCATCAGTCGATCGACTTGGCGGTCGCGGCCGAGGAGCTCGGCGTGGACGGCGCGTACTTCCGGGTGCATCACTTCGCGCGGCAGGCGGGGAGTCCGTTCCCGTTGCTGTCGGCGATCGGGGCCCGGACGTCGAAGATCGAGATCGGTACCGGCGTGATCGACATGCGCTACGAGAACCCCATGTACATGGCCGAGGAGGCGGGCGCCGCCGACCTCATCTCCCGCGGCAGGCTCCAGCTCGGCGTCAGCCGGGGATCCCCGGAGCAGGTCATCGACGGCTGGCGGTACTTCGGGTACGGGCCGGCGGAGGGGCAGACCGCGGCGGACATGGCCCGGCAACGCACCGAGGTCTTCCTCAAGCTGCTCGAGGGGGAGGGGTTCGCCCAGCCGAATCCGCGGCCGATGTTCCCCAATCCGCCGGGGTTGCTGCGGCTCGAGCCGTATTCGGAGGGGCTGCGGGAGCGGATCTGGTGGGGGTCCAGCTCCAACGCGACCGCCGTGTGGGCGGCGGAGCAGGGCATGAACCTGCAGAGTTCCACCCTCAAGGACGACGAGACGGGGGAGCCGCTGCACGTCCAGCAGCGCAAACAGATCGAGGCCTACCGCGAAGCCTGGAAGGAGGCCGGTCACTCGCGTGAGCCGCGGGTGTCGGTCAGCCGAAGCATCTTCGCGTTGACCAACGACCTGGACCGGGCGTATTTCGGCCGCGACCGGAACTCGCGGGATCAGGTCGGCATGATCGACGAGACGACCAGGGCGATCTTCGGGCGGTCGTACGCCGCCGAGCCGGACGAGCTGGTGCGGGCGCTCAAGGAGGACGAGGCGATCGAGGCCGCGGACACCTTGCTGCTGACCATCCCGAACCAGCTCGGCGTCGAGTACAACGCGCACGTGCTGGAGAGCATCCTCACCCACGTGGCGCCGGAGCTCGGCTGGCGCTGAGAATGCGCGATTCGGCGGATGGGCCGGGGTGTTCCGCTCGTTACGATCGGGGCATCCCCGGCCATCGGAGGGTCCCGTGAGACTGCCCCGATCCCTGTCCTGCCTGGTCCTGGCCCTCGGCTTGGCCTTGCCGTCGACCGCGCAAGCGAGCGCTCCCGCCCCGCTCGGCGGCGGGAGCGTGTTGCAGAGCAGCGCCGCGACGCGGTGCATGGCCGGGTTCGCCGCCGTCTCGGGGAATACCGGCTACCTGATCGCAAGTTCGGCCTGCGGCAAACCCGGTGACACGATCCGCAGCGCCGGCCGGGTGGTCGGGGTGGTCGTGGGTGCCCAGACCCCGCCGACGGGCGCGATCGTCATCCGGGTGACCAACACGACCGACTGGCGGCTGGTGGCCTCCATCCCGCCCACCGAGCCCCGCGTGACGATCGCCGGGTCGGTCGAGGCGCCTGTCGGCGCGTCGGTGTGCCGGTACGGCGCGACCACGGGCTGGCGGTGCGGCATCATCCAGGCGAAGAACGTGTCGATCACCTTCCCGGAGGGGACGCTGACCGGCTTGACCCGGACTTCTGTCTGCGCCGAGCCGGGGGACAACGGCGGGCCGTTCGTCAGCGGGACACAGGCACAGGGCGTGCTGGTCGGTGGCAGCGGCAACTGCTCCAGCGGCGGCTCCACCTTCTTCGCCCCGGTCAACCGGGTCCTGTCGGCCTACGGGCTGACGATCCTCGCCGGAACCTAGAACGGCAGCGCCCTCGGATACGGGGGAGGGGAATGCCGCGTGAACGCCGGGGTGGTCGTCACCCGGGTTTCCCGGACGATGTCGAAGATCGTCTGGAGTTCCGGGGCGAGCGTGCCCGCTTCGGAGTTCAGCGTGGCGGGGCCGGTCGACGGCCAGCGTCCGTGATCCAGCCGCCGTTCCAGCGTGCGCAGGGCGGTGATCTCCTCGGACGCGGTGAACACACAGTGGCCTGCGCGGTTCACGAACAGCTGACGCAGTTCGTCGCCCGGCCCCACTCGTTCGGCGTAGGCGCGTTCGTGCGCCGCGGGTGCGGTGCCGTCCGCGACGGTGTGCATGGTCAGCACCGGGACCGGCGTGAGACCCAGCGGCAGCCCGAAGCGGGCCAGATAGACCGCCGCGGCCGGATCCGGGGTGATTCGGGGCGCCTTCGCCAGCCGGTCGAGGTCGGCACCGAGGTCGAGCCCTGCCTCCGCGTAGGCGCGTTCCACCAGCGTCCGCTCTCCGGAGTTCGCCAGGATCCGCCGGTAGTCGACACCCACGTTCCAGCCCGGGTTGCCGCCCGCCCGCTGTTCCAGCGCGACCCTGTCGACGCCGAACGCGCCGGCGCGGTAGAAGCGATCCCATACGCCCTGCCAGAAAACCTGATCCGCGACGTCCGACGGGCGGGGTTGCGTGGCGTCCAGCCAGCCTGGGATCTCAGCCAGCGCGTTCGCCAGCGCGAGGCGCGCCCTGCCGCCCGGATTCGCGGTGGCGGCCTGCACCACGTCGACGAATCTGCCCACGTTGGCCGCGGGATCGGTGATCCGCACCAGTTGCAGCCGCGCGTCGAGCAGCGTGTTCAACGCGTACCCGAGATCGAGCGACGAATTCCAGTGCGCGGCCCCGCCGGCGAGGTTGCCGCAGAAGGCCATCAGGCCGTCGAACCGGCGCGGGTTCCGCTCGGCGAGCAGGGTCGCGGTGATCGCGCCCACCGATTCGCCCGCCGCGATGGTTCGCCGCGGCGGGCCGACCGTGCGGGCGAACCAGTCGTGCAGCCGGGTCTGGTCGGTGAGCGCCTCCTCGATCGACCAGCCGCGCACGGTCCGGTACTGGGACGCGGCCAGCGCGTATCCCTGTGCCAGTAGGAAAGACTCGGTCGCGGGCTGTGACGTCAGCGCGATCCGATCGGGTTCCGGATACGCCAGGGAGTACATCCCGTGACTCCACAGCATGAGCGTGCCGTTCCAGTTTTCCGGCACCAGCACCAGATAGCGTGCGCCTTCGAGTTCGCCCTCGTACCTGGTGACCGGGCCGCCGGCCGAGGCGCGGGGCGCCACCAGCCCCAGGAAGATCGTGAGCAGGGCCAGGAAGACCAGTCCGCGTCGTGCCACGACGACCACCCCCGCGCCTCATCCTTCGCCGCGCGGAGTGTGGTGTCGAGGTCCGCCCGGCCTAACTGAAGATGACCGAGCGGAGGAGAAGTCTGTCCGAGCCGCGGCCGCCGTGAGGGCGGAGCGAGAAGTAGGAATCGCTCTTGCAGTCGTCGTCCAGGAACACCACCGCGGTCGAGTCGGTGTTGTTCCGCGGACGGAACGCGTCGACGTCCCAGTCGGCTATCTCGGGTATTTCGATGCATTCGCCGCTGGGCGGGTCGACCAGGGTTCCGACCTGGATTTCTTCGTCTTCGTCGTAGTAGCGGTAGGTGAATTCGCCTTCGGCGGCGGAGGCCGCGGCCGGGATCGTGAAGCAGAGGGCGACGGCACTGGCGATGGACAGGAAAGCGGTTCGTGTACGCATGGTTCGACGTTAGGACGAAGATCAAGATCTCCGGTAGGTCTCGCGGCCGGATCCACTCGGGGGAGTGGACCGAACCCGGACGGTGATCGATAGTGAGGGCATGTACACCGGCAACCCCGACGTCCCCGACGACGTGTTCGCGGACGTTCTCGGCCAGATCCACGATTTCGTGCGCACCCGGGTGATGCCCCGTGAGCTGGAGATCATGAACACCGACGCCATCCCGGCCGATCTGCGGGCGCAGGCCGCGGAGATGGGTCTGTTCGGTTATGCGATCCCCCAGGAGTGGGGCGGGCTCGGCCTCGACCTGGTGCAGGACGTCGAGGTCGCGATGGCGCTGGGGTACACGTCACTGGCGTTGCGGTCGATGTTCGGCACGAACAACGGGATCGCCGGACAGGTGCTGGTCGGGTTCGGCACCCGGGAACAACAGGACCGGTGGTTGCCGGGGATCGCCTCGGGTGAGGTCGTCGCGTCGTTCGCGCTGACCGAGCCGGGCGCGGGATCGAATCCGGCCGGGCTGCGGACCAGCGCGAAGCCGGACGGTGACGGCTGGGTGATCGACGGCGGTAAGCAGTTCATCACCAACGCCACCGAGGCCGGCCTGTTCGTGGTGTTCGCGCGGACGGACACCGGGATCGCGGTGTTCCTCGTGCCGGCCGACGCGCCGGGCATCACGGTGGGGGCGAAGGACGCGAAGATGGGGCAGGAGGGTTCGCGGACCGCGGACGTGACGTTCTCGCAGGTCCGCGTCGGGCCCGACGCGTTGGTCGGCGGGGACGGCGAGGTCGGCTACAAGGCGGCGATGACGTCGCTGGCGCGCGGCCGGATCCACATGGCGGGCCTCGCCGTCGGAACGGCGCAGCGAGCGCTGGACGAGTCGGTCGCGTACGCCGCGACGGCGACCCAGGGCGGCACGCCGATCGGGGATTTCCAGCTGGTGCAGGCGATGCTGGCCGATCAGCAGACCGGTGTGCTCGCCGGTCGCGCGCTCGCCCGCGAGGCGGCGCGGGCGTATGTGACGGGGGAGGACCGGCGGATCGCGCCGTCGGCGGCGAAGCTGTTCTGCACCGAGATGGCGGGCAAGGCCGCGGATCTCGCGGTGCAGGTCCACGGCGGGAGCGGCTACATGCGCGAGGTCGCGGTCGAGCGGATCTACCGGGACGTCCGGTTGATGCGGCTGTACGAGGGCACGAGCGAGATCCAGCGGTTGATCATCGGCGGCGGGCTGGTGCGGGCCGAGAAGAAGAAGGCATGACGCGGCCGCTCGACGGGGTCACCGTCGTCGCCGTCGAACAGGCCGTGGCCGCACCGCTGGCCACCCGCAACCTCGCCGACCTCGGCGCGCGGGTGATCAAGGTGGAACGCGTCGACGGCGGGGATTTCGCCCGCGCCTACGACCACGCCGTGCACGGCAGCGGCGCGCATTTCGTCTGGCTCAACCGGGGCAAGGAATCGCTCGCCGTCGACCTCAAGACCGGCGAGGGCCGTGACGTCGTCCGCCGGCTGGTCGCGAAGGCCGACGTGTTCGTGCAGAACCTCGCCCCCGGCGCGGCGGAGCGGCTCGGTTTCGGTGATCTGCGGGCGGATCACCCCGAACTGGTCGTGGTGAACCTGTCCGGGTTCGGCGCGGGTGGGCCGATGGAGCGGCGCAAGGCCTACGACATGCTGATCCAGGCCGAGGCCGGGCTCATCGCGATCACCGGCACCCCGGACGCGCCGGCGAAGACCGGGATCCCGACCGCCGACATCGCCTCGGGCATGTACTGCGCGCAGGCGGTGCTGGCGGCGTTGCTGCGCCGCTGGCGCACCGGCGAGGGCGCGACGATCGAGGTCTCGATGCTGGAAGCGACCGTCGAATGGATGGGATACGCGCTCAACACCCGGATGTACGCCGGCACCGAGCCCGAGCGGATGGGGCTGAGCCACAGTTCGATCGCGCCGTACGACGCCTTCCCCACGCGTGACGGCCAGATGCTCATCGGCGTCCAGAACGACACCGGCTGGCGCACGCTCGTCACCGATGTCCTCGACGCGCCCGAACTCGCCGACGACCCGCGCTTCACCACCAACGTTCAGCGGGTGGCTCATCGCGACGAGTGCGACACCGCCGTCGCCGCCAGGACTTCGTTGTGGTCCAACAGTGAACTCGACGAACGGCTCGCCGCGGCCGGGGTTCCCGCCGCGCAGCTCAAGGACGTCGGCCAGGTCGCCGATCATCCCCAATTGCGGGCGCGCGACCGGTGGCGCAAGGTCGGCACCGAATTCGCCCGGGTCGACGCGCTGCTGCCGCCGGTGACGTTCGACGATTTCGAGGCGTGCATGGGCGATGTCCCGGCCCTGGGAGAGCACACGCGTGCGTTGCTCGTCGAGTCCGGAGTGGACGCCGACGATTATCTTCGCCGCGGCATCGCCCGCTGATTTTCGGAAGCGACTGGAGGAACTCCAGGTTTACGATCAAGATCATGCGATTCGCCATCAAGACTTCGCCGCAGGACACCGTTTGGTCCGACATGCTCGCCGTCTGGCAGGCCGCCGACGAGATCGAACTCTTCGAATCGGGCTGGACCTTCGATCACTTCTATCCCATTTTCTCGGATTCGACCGGTCCGTGCCTGGAAGGGTGGGTGACGCTCACCGCGCTCGCGCAGGCCACGAAACGGCTCCGGCTGGGCACGCTGGTCAGCGGAATCCATTACCGTCACCCGGCGCTTCTCGCGAACATGGCCGCGACGCTGGACATCGTTTCCGGCGGACGCCTGGAGATCGGCGTCGGCGCGGGCTGGAACGAAGAGGAATCCGGCGCGTACGGCATGGAACTGGGCACCGTCAAGGAGCGCAGTGACCGGTTCGAGGAGGCCTGCGAGGTCCTCGTCGGCCTGCTGACCCAGGAGACCACCACCTTCCAGGGCGAGCACTACCAGCTGACCGACGCCCGCTGTGAACCCAAGGGCGTGCAGAAGCCGCATCCGCCGATCTGCATCGGTGGCAGCGGCGAGAAGCGCACCCTGCGCACGACCGCGAAGTACGCCCAGCACTGGAACTTCGTCGGCGGCACGCCGGAGGAGTTCGCCCACAAGCGCGAGGTGCTGTACCGGCACTGCGCGGACATCGGCCGTGATCCCAAGGAGATCACCTTGTCCTCACACGTGCGCCTCGGCACGGACGGTGACTACGCGAAGGTCGCCGCGGAGGCCGAAGCGCTCGGTGAGGCGGGCCTCGACCTGGCGATCATCTACCTGCCGCCGCCGCACACGCCCGCCGTGCTGGAGCCGCTCGCGAAGGCGCTCGAACCGCTGCGCTGAGGTCTCGGAGGCCGGCCGGGGAGCGACGGACCGTTGCGGAACCGGCCGGTCTCGCTATACGGTGACAGAACTAGAACAGGTTACAGTTCTGCACGGTGGGCTGACCGAGGAGCGGACATGGCGAACAGGGCTGCGCGCGGCGACGAGGCCGACTACGTGGTCGTCGGATCGGGCAGCTCGGGCGCCGCGGTCGCTGGCAGGCTGGCGGCGGCCGGGGCCAGCGTGATCGTGCTCGAAGCGGGTAAGACGGACGAGAAGATGCTCGTCAAGAAGCCGGGGCTGGTCGGCCCGATGCACGCGGTGCCCCAGCTCAAGAAGCCGTTCGACTGGGGCTACTACTCGGTGCCGCAGAAACACGTTCTCGATCGCCGGATGCCGGTGCCGCGCGGCAAGGTGGTCGGCGGCTCCAGTTCCATCAACGGGATGGTCTACGTGCGCGGCAACCGCGCCAACTTCGACTCCTGGGCCGCCGAAGGCAACAAGGGCTGGGACGCCGACAGCGTCAACGCCGCGTACAAGCGGATGGAGGATTTCGAGGACGGCGAGAACGACTTCCGCGGTGCGGGCGGGCCGATCCGGGTCACTCGCAACAAGACCCCGCAGGAGGGCACGCTCCAGTTCCTCCAGGCGACCGCCGACGCGATCGGCTGCGAGATCCTCGACGACTACAACGCCGAGTCCCAAGAGGGCGTCAGCCGGATGCAGCAGAACGCCGCCGACGGCCTCCGCTACAGCGCCTCACGCGGCTACATCCACCATCTCGCGCCCGCCACGCTCCAGGTCCAGTCCGGGGTGCTGGCGAAGAAGGTGGTCATCGAGAACGGCCGTGCCGTCGGTGTCGAGGTCGTCGACGCGAACGGGGGCCAGCGCATTCTGCGCGCGGGCAAGGAGGTCATCCTCTCGGCGGGCTTCGTCGGATCCGCGCAGTTGCTGATGCTGTCCGGGATCGGGCACGCCGAGCACCTGAAGGAGCACGGCATCGACGTCGTCGCGGACCTGCCGGTCGGCGACAACCTGCACGACCACATGTTCCACGCGTTGACCTTCCGCGCGTCGTCGAGCAAGAACCGGGGCACGCCGCCGTACTTCGCGCGCGGCCTCGTCAGCGAACTGATGCGGCCCGGCACGACGTTCCTGGCGAACTCGGTCTTCGAGGCGGTCGCCTTCCTGAAGACGTCCCAAGCCGCCGAGGTGCCCGACCTCCAGCTGCACCTCCTGCCGTGGGCGTACGTGACGCCGAACCAGGACGCGCCCATCCGGCACGACGTCGACAAACGTCCCGCGCTCACCGTGCTCACCACGCTGATCTACCCGAGGAGCCGCGGCACGCTGCGGCTCGCTTCGGCCGATCCCGCCGCGGCGCCGCTCATCGACCCGCAGTACCTGTCCGACCCGGCCGATCTCGAAGTGCTCGGCGAGGGCTCGGAGATGGTCCGCGAGATCTTCGCGTCGAAGGCGTTCAACGGTTCGATCAAGGAGGAGCTGCACCCGGGCAAAGCCTTGCAGGGGCAAGAACTGCGCGACGCGATCCTGAACCGCGCGACCTCGGTCTACCACGGCGTCGGCACCTGCCGGATGGGCGTGGACGAACTCGCGGTCGTGAGTCCCGACCTCAAGGTTCGCGGGGTCGAGGGCCTGCGGGTCTGCGACGCCTCGATCATGCCGTCGATCACCGGCGGCAACACCAACGCGCCCGCCATCATGATCGGCGAGATGGGTGCGCAGCTTGTCTTGTCGGACAACTGACGGAAAGAGGGCCATGACCGTCACACCGCTCGCGCTCACCCGTCCGGCGTCGGTGACCGACGCGTTCCTCCGGCGGCTCGCCGCCCGCGTGCCGGGCTCGTCCGGCGCGACCTGGAAACTGACCGAGGTCTACACCGGCGAAGTGCTCGTCGAGCTGCCGCAGTCGACCCCCGCCGACATCGAGCAGGCGTTCGCCACCGCGCGCGCCGCGCAGGAGAAGTGGGCCGCCACCCCGCTCAAGCAGCGGCTGGAGGTGTTCAAACGCGCGCACACGCTCTTCGTCGACAACGCGCCGGCCGTCACCGACCTCATCCAGGTCGAGAGCGGCAAGAACCGCCGGATGGCGATCGAGGAGACCTGCGATCCGGCGATGGTGATGAGCCATTACCTCACGCGCGCCGCCAAACTGCTGGCGCCGGCGAAACGCGGGGGACCGGTCCCGTTCCTGACGACCTCGACGGAGCTCCGGCAGCCCAAGGGCGTGGTCGGGATCATCGCGCCGTGGAACTTCCCGTTCGCCACGGGTATTTCCGACGCCGTGCCGGCGCTGATGGCCGGGAACGCGGTGGTGCTGAAGCCCGACAACAAGACCGCGCTCTCCCCGCTCTACGGCGTCGAGCTGCTGGAACAGGCCGGGCTGCCGAAGGGGCTGTTCCAGGTGGTGTGCGGTGAGGGCCCGGACGTCGGACCGACGCTCATCGGTCAGGCGAACTACGTGATGTTCACCGGTTCCACCGCCACCGGCCGGGTGATCGGCGAACAGGCGGGCCGCAACCTCATCGGCTGCTGTCTCGAACTCGGCGGAAAGAACCCGATGATCGTGCTCGAAGACGCCGATCTCGACGAGACCGTGCAGGGTGCGATCTTCGGTGCTTTCGGCAACACCGGGCAGATCTGCATGCACATCGAGCGGATCTACCTGCCGGAGTCCCGCTACGAGGAGTTCAAGAACGCCTACGTGGCCAAGACCAAAGCCCTCGACGTCCGTGCTGCCTACGACTTCGGGCCGGACATGGGCTCGCTCGTCTCCGTCGACCACATGCACCGGGTCAAGTCCCATGTGGACGACGCCGTGGCCAAGGGAGCGACCGTCCTTTGTGGAGGAAAACCGCGGCCGGACCTCGGTCCGGCGTTCTTCGAGCCGACGATCCTCGAAGGCGTCACGAAGGACATGCTCTGCGGCGTCACCGAAACCTTCGGACCCGTTGTCGCGCTGCACAAGTACCGCACGGTCGACGAAGCCGTCGCGCTCGCCAACGACACCGAGTACGGCCTCAATGCCTCCGTCTGGGGCCGTGACGTCGGCACCGCGCGTGCGGTGGCCGCGCGGATCGAGTCCGGCAACGTCAACATCAACGACATCCTGGCCACCGCGTACGCCTCGAAGGGGACGCCGTCCGGCGGGGTCAAGAACTCCGGCGTCGGCGCCCGCCACGGGGACCAGGGCCTGCTCAAGTACACCGACGTGAAGAACGTCGCGGTGCTCAAGAAGCAGGTCATGGGTCCCCGCGGCGGCCAGACCTACGAGAAGTACGTCGAGGGGATGCTGTCCGGGCTGAAAACCATGCGGCGGCTGCGTATCCGCTAAACGTCGTCGGTGTGCTGCGGCGCGGCCAGCACACAGGCGATGCTCAGCACGCACATCCCGATCAGCAGGCCGATCGCCGGCCAGACACTGCCGGTCGCCTGGAACAGCAGCGTCGACACCAGCGGCGAGAGGCCGCCGAACAGCGCGCCCGCGAGCTGATAGGACAGCGAGATGCTGGTGTAGCGCGCCCGCGGCCGGAACATCTGCGACAGGATGGCGGCGATCGGGCTGTAGGTCGCCGTCATCGCCAGGCGCATCGCCACGAACGCCGCGATGATCAGCACCGCGTTCTTGGTCGAGAGCACCAGGAACTGCGGGGCCGCGAGCACGGCGACGCCGACGAGGCCGATGACGACCACCCGCACCCGGCCGAAGCGGTCGCCGAGCCAGGCCGCGCCGAAGCTCACGGCCAGTTCCACGAAGGCCGCGATGGTGAGCGCGTTGAGCACCAGCGATTCGGAGACGCCGACGGCCGGATCGGTCGCGTACGCCGTCGCGAACGTGGTGACCAGGTAGTAGCCGCCGACCGCGACGGGCAGCACGCAGATGCCCAGCAGGATCGGCTTCCAGTTGGTCCGCACCGCGTACAGGATCGGCACGCCCGTTTCTTCGGCGGTTTCCTCGAAGACCGGTGACTCCTCGACCTTCAGCCGCACGAGAAGGCCGACCCCGATGAGCAGCGCGGACGCGAAGAACGGGATCCGCCAGCCCCAGGTGGCGAGCCATTCCGTGCCGCCGGTGCTCAGCAGGCTGAACAGACCGGTCGCCAGCAACGCGCCCGCGGGGTTGCCCGCCTGCGCGAACGCGCCGTAGAACGTCTTCTTGTCCGGTGGCGCGTGTTCGACGGCCATCAGCACGGCGCCGCCCCACTCGCCGCCGACGGCGAGCCCTTGGACGAACCTGAGCACCACGAGCAGGATCGGCGCCCACGTGCCGATCTCGTCGTAGCCGGGCAGGCAGCCGACCAGGAAGGTCGCCACGCCCATCATGGTCAACGTGACCACGAGGGCGGTCTTGCGGCCGATCCGGTCACCGACGTGCCCGAACACGATGCCGCCGAGCGGCCGCGCGAAGAAGCCGACGGCGTACGTCGCGAAGGCCGCCGCGACACCGGTCAGCCGGTCGCCGGTGGCGGGGAAGAACACGGTGCCGAAGACGAGGCTCGCGGCCGTGGCGTAGATGTAGAAGTCGTACCACTCGATCGTGGTGCCGACGAAGGCCGCGAGCCCGGCCCGGCGGGCTCGGCGGAGCGACTGCGTGTCGGTTCGGACGGTCATCGGGCCACCTCGCCGTCGATCCAGGTTTCCAGCACGCCGATGCCCGCGATCCGGCTCGGGTCGCAGGTGAGGGGATTCTCGTCGAGCAGCACGAAATCCGCGCGTTTGCCGGGGGTGATCGAGCCGAGGTCGCGTTCCCGGCCGAGCACCCGGGCGCCGGCGATCGTATGCGCGGCGACGGCCGACCGGACGTCGATCAGCAGGTCGTCGCCGCCCAGCCGGTGGCCGCGGCGGGTAGTCCTGGTCACCGCGGTCTGGATGGCTTCGAGCGGATTCGGCTCCGCGACCGGCGCGTCCGAGCTCAGCGTGACCGGCACGCCCGCCGCTTGGAACTCACCGAGGGGGTTGAACCGTTCGCCGGGGGTGCCGACGGCGTCGGTGACGCCTTCGCCCCAGTTGTAGTAGTGCTGGGGCTGGTTGACCGGGTGGACGCCGAGCGCGGCCATCCGCTCGATCTGCTCCGGGGAAGGCAGCCCGCAGTGTTCGATGCGATGCCGCGCGTCGGGCCGGGGAGTCCGCTGCTGCGCGTCCTCGATGGCGTCGAGCACCATGGCGATCGCGTCGGGGGACTGGGCGTGGGTCGCGGTCTGGAGCCCGGCTTCGTGCGCCTTGTCGATGAGCGCGGCGTAGTCCTTCGGGTCGTGGTAGAGCTGCCCGGTGCGACAGGGGTCGCCGACGTAGCCGTCGGGGAAGTACGCGGTCCACCCGCCGAGCGTGCCGTCGGCGTAGAACTTGATCCCCGCGAAAGCGAGGCGAGCGGTGCCGAAAGCGCCGTGCAGTCCCATTTCCAGGGCCTGGTCGAGCAGATGGGACAGCAGGTACATGTGGACGCGTGTCTTGAGCCGCCCGGCCTCGTCCAGCCGCAGGTACATGTCGAACTCGCGCCGCGTGACCTGGGCGTCGCCGATCGCGGTCACCCCGGCGGCGAGGAACTTCTCCTGCGCCGCTGCCAGTTGCCGCGCGTGCTCCTCCGGCTCGTCCTCGAGGTGGAAGTTCGGCCCGTGCCGTCCGACCTTCACCCCGGCGACCCCGGTGAGGATGTTGCACGCCGCGTCCGAGAGTTCGCCGGTGAGTTCGCCGTGCTCGTCGCGGAAGAACACGCCACCGTCGGGATCCGGGGTGTCGCGGGTGACGCCGTTGCGCCGCAGCGTGAAGCTGTTCACCACGCCGCCGTGCCCGCTGGCGTTCATGAGGTAGACCTCGCGATCGCCGGCGACCGCGTCGAGTTCTTCCTTGCGGGGATGGCGTTTCTCGGCGAGGTTGCGGTGCTCGTAGCCGTAACCGCGGATCGGCCTGCCCGCCGGGGTGTTCTCGGCCGCCGCACGCAGCAGCGCGACGATCTCGGGAATGGTCGACGCGCGTTCGGGACCGCAGTCGACCCAGGTCATCATCTGCCCGTACATCAAGGGATGCGCGTGCGGATCGACGAATCCCGGCAGGAGCGTGCCCGGCAGCCGCCGCACCTCCGGGTCGGGACGGCCGAGGCTCGCGGCGCGGGTGCGGCACTCGTCCAGGGAACCGACCGCGGCGATCTCCTCGCCGAACACGAGGACCGCTTCCGCGCCTTCGGTGGCGTCGTCGACGGTCACCAGCTCATCGGGACGCAGGATCGTCGCTCGCGCGTCGAGGACTGAACGATCGAGGGGCAACAGGCGCATCGGGCGGACTCCTGGGGTTTTCGACGGTGAAGTGGGGCGAAGGTAAGCGACGAAAACTCCGGGCGCAATCAGATCATTCGTACACGGACGGTGTTCACGATCGATTTGCCCGCGATCATGAACACAACGCGCTATCTCGGCTGTTCTGCGGGCGTTCACGCCGGTGATATGGTGCGTCCCGCCGTCGGAAATTCAGCAGAGGAGAAATCGCGTGGACGACGCGCTGGTCGCGGCTTTGCGCACGGACGGCCGGATGAGCGTCGCCGATCTGGCCAAACGCGTCGGGGCTTCGAGGTCGGCCGTGTCGGCCCGGCTGGAGCAGCTGAAGGCCGACGGCTCGCTGAACGTGGTCGCGGCGGTCCACCCCGAGTTCCTCGGCCTGACCGCGTACGCGCATCTCGCGATCCGCACTTCGGGCCGCTCGCGGGCGACGACGGACGCCATCGCGGCGCTGCCCGCCGCGGCGTTCGTCTCCGCGGTGAGCGGGGAGTACCAGACCGTCGCCGAGCTGCGGTTGCCCGACTCGCCCGAGCTCTATCGCACGGTGGCCGACATCCGCGGCCTGCCAGAGGTGGAACAGGTCAACACCCTCGTCTACGTCGACGTGGTCAAGGGCCTGTTCATGCCGGGCCGCCCGCTGCCGCCCTGGTTGCGGCTCGACGACCGCGATCTCGCGATCATGCTGCGGTTGCAGGCCGACGGGCGGGAAAGCTACGCGAGCATCGCCGAGCACGTCGGGCTGTCACCGTCGGCCACGCGCACCCGCGTGCGCTTCCTGGTCGAGCACGACGTCATCCGGATCGCGCCGGTGCTCAGCCGGGCCCGGCCGGACGCCGGCCTCGTCTGCGGGATCGGCCTGAACGTGCGGGGAGCCGGGGATTCCGTCACCGCCGCGCTCGCCGCGCGGGAGGACACCGAGTTCCTCGCCAGGACCATCGGCCGGTTCGATGTCGTCGCCACCATCGCCGCGCAGTCCGCCCGCGCGCTCGACCGGGCGCTCGAAGAGATCAGCGGCCGACCCGACGTCGTGACCGCGGAGACGTGGGTCCACCTCCGCATCGCCAAGGAACGCTATGAGTGGCCGTTGCCGACCGCGGAGGAGCTCGCGCGGCGCTAAGCGTTGTCCAGCAACGCTTTCCGGATCTCGGTCTTGAGCACCTTGCCGATCTTGGACCGGGGGAGATCCGGCCAGACCAGGATCTCCTTCGGGGTCTTGATGCCGCCCAGCCGCTCCTTCACCGCGGCGCGGAGTTCCTGCGCCGCCGCCGTTCTCCCGGAGTGGAGCTGCACCACGGCGGTGATCTGCTCGCCCCATTTCTCGTGCGGCAGCCCGATCACGGCGCAGTCCTGCACCGCGTCGTGCGCCATGAGCGCCTGCTCGACCTCGGCCGAATAGACGTTGAAACCGCCGGTGATGATCATGTCCTTGGCGCGGTCGACGATGTAGAGGTAGTGGTCCTCGTCGAGGTAGCCGATGTCGCCCGTGTGATGCCAGCCGTGCGCGCTCGCCTCCGCCGTCGCCTCCGGATTCTTGTAATAGCCGAGCATCACCAGTGAACCGCGGACGACGATCTCGCCGCGTTCGCCGGGCGGGAGCAGCTCGCCCGTGGCGGACATGATCGCGACCTGGGTGAGCGGTGTGGGCCTGCCCGCCGACGTGAACCGTTCCAGGGCAAGGGATCCATCGGCGTGGACGTGCTCGGCGGGGGAGAGGGTGGAGACCATCATGGGGGCTTCGCTCTGCCCGAACAGCTGCCCGAAGACCGGGCCGATCCGGGTGATCGCCTCGGCGAGTTTGGTGGCCGACATCGGCGCGGCGCCGTACCAAAGGCATTGCAGCGACGAAAGATCGGCGTCGTCGAGCGCCGGATTGTCGAGCAGCAGGTAGATCAGCGTCGGTGGCAGGAAGGTGTGCGTGATGCGGCGGCGTTCCACCAGCGCGAGGAATTCGCCGAGGTCCGGCGAGGGCATGACGACGATCTCGCCGCCGAGGGTCAGGACCGGGAAACAGAGCACACCCGCCGCGTGTGTCAGCGGCGCGAGCGCCAGATAACGCGGTCGCCCGGTGAACGGGTAGCTTATCAGCGTGAGCGCCGACATCGTCTCGACGTTAGTGCCGCTGAGCATCACCGCCTTGGGGCGTCCGGTGGTTCCGCCGGTGCCGACGAGCAGGACCATGTCGTCCGGCGGCGTTTCCTCCCAGGGCTCGGCGCCACCGAGCCAGTCGGAAAACGGGACGGCGCCGGGCATCGTGCCGTCGAGACAGACCACTGTGGACAATTTCGGCAGGCCGGGGAGCATCCGGGAGACGAGCGGTGCGAAGGACTCCTGCACCAACAGGCAGGTGCAGTCGAACAGGTCGAGCAGTTCCCTGTTCTCGGCGGCCTCGTTGCGCGGGTTGACCGGGCACCACACGGCACCGGCCCGGCTGATCCCGAAGACGCAGCCGAACGACAGGGGATCGTTCCCGGACAGGATCGCCACCTTGTCGCCCGGTTCGACGCCGGACCGGGCCAGCGCCCGCCCCACCCGCCACGACAGCTTTTGGACTTCGCCGTAGCTGAGCGAGGTGTCACCCATGGTGAGGCAGGGTGCCGCCGGATCGAGTGAAGCGCCCTTGTCGAGGTAGTCGGTCAGTCGCACGCGCTCGTCCTTCCGGTCAGTCGTGGACGGTCAAGACCGGATTCGAAACCAGCCCGAAGCTTCGTAGCACGCCGAGCAGCTCGCGGTGGCCGAAAGCCTGGCATCCGGAGGCGAACCCCACACGCTTCGGCGGCTGCTGAAGCAGCGAGTAGGCGCCGTAAGCCTGCATCAACCCGGTCTGCTTGTAGTTGCAGGTGCCGTGGATGACGCAGTGCGCACGGCCCAACGGCCCCGAGGCGTGCACCGAATCCAGCGAGGTGTTGAGCCGCTGGTTCTCCCGCGGTGGCATCTCGTCGCGCACCGCGGCGGCCTGCTCCGCCAGCACGCGCATCTTCTCGTCCAGCGGCAGGTCTTTCACCTGTTCCAGCACGGCGGCGACGATCTGCGGCACCCCCTGCATGAGTGCGCGGTCGAAGACGCCGCCGACGGCCTTGACGTTGGCCACGCGGGCGTCGTTCTTGAACCAGACCGGATGCGAGGTGCCGCCCCAGGGCAGGGCCAGCCCGGTTTCGTGATGACCGGGCACGGTGACGTCCTGCAGTCCGCCGTCGGCGGGCCAGGGCCGGTATTCGTTCTGTTCGAGGTAGTACGCGGCGGACAGCGCGGCGTTGACCAGGATGGTCTTCGTCGAAGCGACCGTGGGATACCCCTTCCAGAACACCAGGATGTCCAAAGTGTCCAGTCCGGGTGTCTCCAGGCAGAGGTTCGCCGCGATCTCGCCGGTGGTGTACATCTGCGCGATGCCGGGGGAGAGCAGCAAGCCCTTCTCGGCCATCTGCGCGCCGTAGCGCTCTTCGGAGGCGATCAGCCAGTCCTGTTCGCCGGTGGTGTCGAGGTAATGCGTTCCGGTGCGCAGGCAGGCTTCGACGACTTCGTGGCCGTACTCGCTGAACGGGCCGACGGTGTTGCACACGACCTTGGCGTCGCGGAACAGTTCGGTGAGCGCTTCGACGTCGTGCGAGACCTCGACGACCTCGTGATCGATGGTGTCGAGGCCGGGCACGTGGTCGATCGCCTCCTGGATGCGGGCCTTGTCCCGGCCGGCGGCGACGAACGGGACGTTGTACTCGCGCAGGTACTCGCAGATCAACCGTCCGGTGTAGCCGGAGGCGCCGTAGACCACGACGGGCTTGGGGCTGCTCATGGTGATTCCTTTCGGGTTCGTGCTGGTCACATGCCCATTCCGCCGTCGACCGGGAGCCCGGCGCCGGTGATGAAGCGGGCGGCGTCGGAGGCGAGGAACACGACGGCGTCGGCCATGTCCGCGACCTCGCCGAGCCGCCCGGCGGGGGTCTGCCCGACGACCGCGCCGATGGCGTCCTCGACGCTGGGGAAGAGGCCGACCTCGACGACGTCCTGCGCGAGCTGATTGCCCATCTGCGTGGGGACGAGGCCGGGGTAGACGCAGTTGACGCGCACGCCGTAGCCGAGCTTCCCGGCCTCCATCGCGGCGACCCTGGTGAGCCGGTCGACCGCCGATTTCGTCGCCGAATAGCCCGCGATGCCGGGGAAGGCGATGGTCGCGGCGACCGAGGCGATGTTCACGACGGCGCCGCCGGCACCCGCGGGACCGCCGGGCCGCATCGCGCGGAAGGCGTGCTTCACGCCGAGGGCGGTGCCGAGCACGTTGACGTCGAGCATCTTGCGCACGTCGGCGGGGTCGAGGTCGGCGACGAGCCCGGTGATCTCGACGCCGGCGTTGTTCACCACGATGTCCAGCCCGCCGAGTTCGCCGATGACCGCGTCGACCGCCTGCTCCCAGCTTCGTTCGTCGGTGACGTCGAGCCGGACGAAGCCCGCGTCGAGCTTGTCGGCGGTGGCGCGCCCGAGATCCTCCTGGACGTCGCCGATGACCACCGAGGCGCCCGCCTGTGCCAGCGCTTCGGCCATTCCGGCGCCCAGGCCCTGCGCGCCACCCGTGACCAGGGCTTTCCGGCCCGAAAGGTCGTACGAACCCATGGACTTCTCCTCCTTGAGACGGTCCGCGGTTGCGGTGTGGGTCACATCCTGAGCTAACTTTGGACAGTCGTCAAGATTTCCTTGGACAGTCGTCAAGAAATCCGCGACGCTAGACTGAGGGACCCCGCGGCAGGCGCGGGCTCCCGAACCGGACAGGAACTCGTGGTGACCGAGACGAGCGAGCGGATCGCACGCCGGAGCGTGGACAAGTTCGCCCAGCGGCGGGCGGAACTGGCGGAGTCCGCGCTGCAGGCGCTGTCCGAACTGGGGTACGCGAGGACGAGCCTGCGGGAGATCGCGCAGAAGTCGAACTTCTCGCACGGGGTGCTGCACTACTACTTCACCGACAAGGTGGAACTGCTGACCTACGCGGTCCGCAAGTTCGAGGAAGTGTGCGTGACCCGCTACGACGAGGTCGTGGCCGTGGCGCGTTCGGCCGACGAACTGGAGCGGGGCTTCGGCGACGCGATGGCGGGCACGCTGCGGGCCGACGCGGTGATGCACCGGCTGTGGTACGACCTGCGGAATCAGAGCTTGTTCGAGGCCGCGTTCCGTGCCGACGTGCTCGAGATCGACACTCAACGGCAGGCGATGATCTGGCGGGTCGTGGAGCGCTACGCCGAGCTCGCCGACGCTCCGCCGGTGGTGACGCCGCAAGTCGCTTACGCGGCCTTCGACGGCTTGTTCCAGCAGGCGCTGCTGCACCATCTCGCCGATGGTCTCGCCGAGGACGCCGGGTCGTTGCTCAGGCGGCTGGTCTCGTAGGCCCGTTCGATGGGCTCCTGGCCGGAGCCCATCGAACGGTTCGTCCCCTAGTCGGTGGCGTTGATCGCCGCGCCGTCGTAGAGGAGGGTTCCGGTGCTGTCGTAGACCCGGACCTTGAGCTTCGCCATTTCCGTTCGCGAGTCGGCCATCAGGCGCTCGAACTCCGCGCGGCCTTCCGCAGAAGCGGCTTCATGGGCTTCCAGCCTTTCCCGCGCGTGGCGCAGGACGGCCATGTCCACGGCTATTTCGGCGGCGAAGGTGCCGTCCACGACATCGGCTTCGGCGACTGTGCCGTCGCTCGCGTGGAGCTCCAGTCTGGCCGCTCCGGGAGCGAGGCGTCCCATCAGGCAGGCGGGCCGGCCGTTGTAGGCGGCCATCCATCGCCAGACCGAGTACGGGCGATGGTCTTGCTTTCGGTCCTGGGGCTGCAAATTCAGCCACGTGCCGCGGCCGTTCTCGAGATTGCAGATCCCGGTGGATCCGTCGTCGTTGTAAGCGAGGAGCGCGCCGAGTTCGGCGGTGGCGCCGATCCTGGCGCCGGGATGCCATCCCTTGGTGGAGGGCAGTTGGTCTGTTCTTCCTCGCGCTGTCTTCTCTTCGATGGTCGTGGCCAGGGCTGATTCGAGCTGTGCCGCGGGTGAAGTCACTGCGTGCTGTTCTCCTTCTTGTCGGATCGGGTTCGGTTCACTCTCGCTTCGGTTCGTTGCCGGCGCATCGGGGAGATTCCCTGAGTTCCGGTGAGTGGGGTTGGTGGATGTTAGCAGAAAGCGCTTACCTGCGGACTGATGGCCGATTTGCCTGGCTGTGCTGGTTTCGGGAAGCTGTTTCACTCTTCGGTGTTGTCTGCGCGTTTTGGTTGTTGCTTAAATTACGAACACACGTTCGATTTTGTGGTGTATTATGGAGTCGTGTCCGAGACCTTTCTTCCCGAGTTGCCGCAGGAGTTGTGGCGTGCTGGCAAGCTGGAGCTTGCCCATGGCGTGGCGCAGTCGTTGCAGGTGATTCGGATGGCGACCGCTTGTTTGGGGCGGTTTCTGGCGGAGATCGAGTCTCGGGGCGTCAAAGACTTATACGGGCATGGAAGTACGGCCAGCTGGTTCGCGGAGATGGCCGGGTTGTCGCGCGGTGAGGCGGGCGCGGTGGTGAAGCGGGCCCTCGCCCTGAACCCCACCCGGGCCTTGGACGGCACGGAGGTTCCGCCTGTCGCTCCCTGCACCGCCGCGGTCGCCGCTCAGGGACTGGTTGGGGATGAGCGGATCGATCAGATCCTGGAGATCTTGAAGAAGCTCCCTGCCGACACCTCCGCCGAAGATCGGGCCAGTGCGGAGAAGATCCTGGCCGAGCTGGCCCCGAACGCCGGTCCCCACCAGCTCTCCGAGGCCGAGGCGAAACTGATGGGCTGGCTGGACCCGGACGGCAACGAGCCCAAGGATCCCGAGCCGAAAGAGCCACGTCGGGAAATCACTCTGGAGCGCCGCAAGGACGGCTTCTGGAAACTCACCGGTCTCCTCGATGACGAGACCGGTGCCCGGACCGCGGCTGCGTTGGAGGCGCATGCCCAGCCGCGGCCGGTCGATGAGTTCGGGCAGGCGGATCTGCGGATGAAGTGCGAGCGCATGGGAGATGCCTGGGCTGAGCTTCTGGACCTGGCGATCGCGTGCCCGGATCAGCCGGGAACCAGTGGCTACCGGACCCTCGTCCACGTGACCGTCGGGTTGGAAGAGTTGAAGTCGGGGCTCGGGACAGCCTGCTTGGACTTCGTCGGCACGATGACTGCCCGGGAAGCCCGGCTAGCGGCCTGCGATTGCTTGATGTTGCCGGTCGTGATGAGCGGCTCGGGTGAGCCGTTGGATATGGGTCGCCTGAGACGGTTCGTCACCCCGGGCCAACGCCGGGCGTTGAACATCCGCGATGGGGGCTGCGCGTTCCCGGGCTGTCATCGGAGGCCGAAGAATTGCCACGCTCACCACATTCATCACTGGGCAGACGGCGGACCCACAGACCTCCGGAATCTCGTGCTGCTCTGCGGTTTCCATCACCGGTTGATTCATCACGGTGACTGGGCAGTACGGATGGCGGCTGACGGGTTAGCGGAGTTCATCCCACCTCAATACCGGGATCCACTCCGAAAACCCCGCCGCAACACCCTGCATTACGTCTGAACCCCGAGGAGCCCGTCGGTCACACCGACGACGGGCCCCTCGGCATGCCCGCAGTCGGGAGGGCGTCGCTCGTGGCCACAGCTCATCGAGAAGACCGCCGCCGAAGGCCTGCGCCGGAACCGTCGACGGCAGCCGGCTGAAGAGCGTGCCAGTTCACCAAGGGCTCGTGGTACTCAGTCGTGACGACGTCGCGAGGCGGCATCCGGTGCGGACCTGGCCGGCTCGTCACGATCGGATCATTGCCGGGGACCGACCCCGGTCAGCGAAGTGCTTGGATTCGCCGGTAAGCGGCGACGAGTGCCGTGCCGTTGCCGACGGGAATCTACCGAGAGGCCGGTTCGGAGCCCAGATCCCAGCCCGGCGTTCGCAACACGACCGCAAATGGCCGCGACCGGACCGCGCCACCACCCACCTTCAACCCGCCGTAAACGGTTAAAAGCCCCATACGTTCGACGGGATACACCGGGACCGGGCGCCCATATCGTCGGAGGCCGACCGCGACCAGGTGAGGAGCGCCTCGGATGAAACTCGTGCGGATGATGGGGCTGGCCGTGTTGACGGCCTCCGCGTTGGTGTTGTCGATGACCGCGGCGTCCGCGCACGATCCCGAGACGGCGGAGGGACAGGCGGCGGCCCGGACGTTCCTGGCCGACCACGTCCCGGCCGAGCGGCACGCCGTCACCGGCACCGCGGCGGGGGTCCCGTGCGTCAACGGCAAGGCCGACAAGTACCCGTGCAAGAACGTCGACCTGCTCAGCGTGCTGCCCCTCTCGGGCCTCGGCGGCGGGAACGGCAACGACATCTGGGGCTGGACCGATCCCTCGTCCGGCAAGGAATACGCCATCGTCGGGCGGACCAACGGCACCGCGTTCGTCGACCTGAGCGTCCCGACCTCGCCGAAGTTCCTCGGCAACCTGCCCTCCAACGGCGGCAGCAGTTCGTGGCGGGACATGAAGGTGTACAAGAACCACGCGTTCATCGTGGCCGACTTCATCACCGGGCACGGGATGCAGGTGTTCGACCTGACCAGGCTGCGCACCGTCACCACACCGCAGACCTTCACCGCCGACGCGCTGTACAAGGAATTCGGTCCCGCGCACAACATCGCGATCAACGAGGAGACCGGTTTCGCCTACGCCATCGGCTCCAACACCTGCAGCGGCGGGCCGCATATCGTCAACATCCAGAACCCGAAGGCCCCGGCCAAAGCCGGCTGTGTCTCGCAGGACGGCTACACCCACGACACGCAGTGCGTCGTCTACCGCGGGCCGGACACGGCGTACAGCGGCAAGGAAATCTGCTTCAACGCCAACGAGGACACGCTGACCATCGTCGACGTGACCGACAAGGCCAGGCCGGTCCAGATCTCCCGCAAGGGCTACTCGGGCGCGCAGTACTCGCATCAGGGCTGGCTGACCGGTGACCAGCGCTACTTCCTGCTCGACGACGAACTCGACGAGTCGCGCGGCACCGACAAGCGCACCAAGACCTACGTGTGGGACCTGGCCAAGCTGTCCGCCCCCGTGCACACCGGCGTCTACAGTTCGCCCGCCACCGCGATCGACCACAACCAGTACATCAAGGGCCAGTACTCGTACCAGGCGAACTACCAGGCCGGTTTGCGGATCCTGGACGTCAGCGGGGTCGCTTCGGCGAAGTTGTCCGAGGTCGGCTACTTCGACATCTACCCCGCCGGTGACGCCGCGAACTTCAACGGCGCGTGGAGCAACTACCCGTACTTCTCCAGCGGCATCGTCATCGTCAACGGCATCGAGCAGGGCTTGGTCGTGGTGAAGCCGAACCTCGGCGGCAAGTGACCGGGGGCAGGGCGTGCGCAAACCCCGGCTGACGGATTGGCTGTTCCTCGCGCTGGCCCTGGTGATCGGCACGGCCGCGGTGTTCGTGGCCCTCCGGCCGACACCGGGCTCCGCGCATTCGGCTCACCAGCAGCCCGTGGTGACGGCGGATCTGCTTCCGGCGGCCCACAGCGACGGGCTGTCGGAGGCGGAAAGCGGCTACCGGTTCGAGCGGGTCACCACCCCCGCCGTCCGGGGCCCCGAGGTGCCCGTCGCGTTCCGCATCCTCGGCCCCGACGGGCGGCCGGTGACCCGGTTCCTCGACAACCAGACCAAGCAGATGCACTTCTTCGCCGTGCGCGACGACATGAACGTCTTCCAGCACGTGCATCCGCGGCTGGAAGGGGACACCTGGCACACGAACCTCGCGCTGACCGACGGCGGCGCCTACCGGATGTTCGCCGAGTTCGTACCGCTCGACACCAAGGATCCGAAGCATCCGGTGGTGCTCGGCGTCCCGTTCACCGTGCCCGGTGACACCACCTTCGTGCCGGTGCCCGCGCCGGCGGCCGACACCGTGACGGCCACGGGATACCGGGTGGCGCGGGTGGACGGGGCGGCCCGGATCCCGTCGATGCGGGCCCAGGTCCTCCGGTTCGCCCTGCGCGGCCCCGATGGCACGCCCCTCACCGCGGTCGACCCGCATCTGGGCGCCAACGGCCATATGACCGGATTCCACACCATGCTGCTGTCGGCCACGCACCTGCATCCGGTCCAGCCGCTCGGCGTGGCGCTGGCCGACGGCGAGCTGACCTTCCACTCCCTGTTCTCGGAGCGCGGGGAGTACCGGCTGTTCCTCGAGTTCTCACACGGCGGGCGGGTGCACACGGCCGCCATCACGGTCGCGGTGGACTGACGGGGACGACCTCCGCGATCTTCGGTGCCGCGCCTCCCGGCGACCAGAGGAGCCGGACCTTGTCGGTCACCACGCCCTCGGCCGGCAGTTCCGTGTAGCCGCCCGACATCCGGCCGATCGTCCGCCAGCCACCCGCCGCGTCCGCGACCTGGACGTCGGCGCCCGCACCGGCGTCGGCCGCCAGGACGACGACCTTGCTCAGCGGTTTCGGCGCGACGGCCGTGACGACGAGCGCGTCGCCCGCCATCGGCGCCGACGCCGCCGCGTACAGGGAATCGGCGTTGTTGTCCGCCGCCGCGGCCAGGTTCGACCCAGTCGGGGTTCCGGTGACGGTGTACTTGGGACTGTCCGGTGTGGACACGGTGAATTCACGCACCACGACCCAGAAGGTCTGGGCGCCGGTCGTGCGGATGCGGATGAACCGCGCCTCGGCGCCTTCGGGCAGGTCGGCCGAGATCACCGGCTCGGTGACCGTCTTCGCCGTCGTCCACCGGGTGCCGTCTGCGGAGTATTCGAGGACGCCGTCGCGGACGTAGTCGTCCGGGCTGGTCGGCTTTCCCATCAGGATGTCCACATGGGACACCCGCTGCGGGGAACCGAGGTCGACCCCGATGGTGGCGCCGATCCGGGGGGCCCAGTCGCTCCAGTAGTAGGTCTCGGGGTCGCCGTCGACCATCCGGGCGGGGACGTTGTCGGTGTAGGTACCGAGCGACGTCGTCGGCCGCGGCCGGATCCCGGGCAGGCCGAACCAGCGGTCGGCCGTGGCCAGCGCGCTGTCGAGGAACGGCACGCAGACCTCCGTGCAGGTGCTCGGGTTGCGCGGGCCCCGCGAGGTCGGGACGCGGATCGCCTGCGCCCGCTTGAGCGCGGCGACGAGTTCGCCGCGTTCCGCCCACGCCTTCGCGCCGTCGCCGTCGACCTGGGCCAGCAGCATCCGCACCGCGTGCCTGCCCGCCTGACCGTAGAGCCCGACCTGGTCGAGCCACGGTCCGACCTCGGCGAGGAACTTCGGGTTCGAGGCCATGCCGCGCCGCAGATCTTCGGGATCGGAAGCCATCGAGGTCAGGTAGCGATCCAGTTTCGCGGCCGCGTCCCACGGATCCTTCTTCTCCAGTGCGGTCCAGAAGGCGGCCAGCAGCGGCCGCAGTACCGGTGAATCCAGATCCGGCTTCCCGGTGTCGAGACGGGCGAGCAGACTCGAATAGTTGTTCTCCGCGAACACCTTCAGCGCGGGTGCGGCGGGTCCGCCGAGGTCGGCGATGGCGGCGAGCCAGGACTTGTCCGGGTCGTACCGGTCCGAATTCCACAGGAAGTCACCGGAGGTGAACTCGGCGATCTTGGACGCCTCCGCCTGCACCATCGGGTTCGCGGTGATCCCGGACAGGTACTTCGCGACCCCGGGCTCACGGCCGATGTACGGGCCGAGCAGCAGACGTTCGGTGATGTAGTCGTTGACCGGGTAGTTGTCCCAGATCAGGATGTCGTGCCCGAAGACCTCTTTCGCCTGCCGGGCCTGCTTTTCGGTGATCTGACCGGCGATCACGCCGACTCCGGTCCACTCGACGATCACCGCCTTGTCGAGCTGGGTGCGCAGCGCGGTCTTGTACGGCGAGTCCGCGAGGTCGTAGTACTCGGTCGGGACGGTCTGCAAACGTTCGACGCCGGGATGTGCCGCGATGAAGTCCTGCTGAACGCGGTTGAGCAGGAACGACTGCGCCGCGCCCGCGGCCGCGCCACCGGTGCCGAACTTCGCGGCGTCGGCGTCGCAGTTCCAGCGGGTGTAGGAGATGTCGTCGAGCGGGATGGCGAACGACCGCACGCCGATGTCCCACAGCGACTGGAACTTCGTGACCAGCGCGGTCTTGTCGGCGTCGGAGGAGTAGCACACGGAAAGGCCGGGGGAGAGGGCGTAGGTGAACTCGACGTGGTTCGCGGCGGCGCGCCCGACCAGTTGCGAGAGCAGGGCGAGCTGTTCCGGCGGGTACTGGTCACGCCAGCGGGCGCGCAGGAACGGGTCGTCCTTGGGTGAGTAGACGTACATGTTCTGCTTGGTGCGGCCGTAGAAGTCCAGCTGTGCCAGCCGGTCGGCGTGCGACCACGGCGCGCCGTAGAAGCCCTCGATCACGCCGCGCAGCGGGGCCGCGGGCCAGTCGCGGATGCCGAACGCGCCGCTCTTGCCGGAAGCGAACAGCTGCCGGAACGACTGCGCGGCGTAGAACGTCCCCGAAGTGTCCACACCGGACAGTGCGATCACGCCGCGGTCGGCGGCGAGGACGTATCCGCCGGGGGAGAGGCCTTCCGGGCCGTTGAGGCGGAGCGCGGCGAGCGCCGGAGCGGTCGCTCTGCTTTCGGTGGGCCCGCCGACGAAGACGACGAGGCCGCCGTTGCCGCGTTCCCGGCCGACGGCGGCCTGATCGTGGTCGGTGACCTTGACGATCGTGCTCGTGCCCGCCGCGCGGAGGACCTGGTCCACGACGGCGAGCGCGGACGGATCGGTGCCCGCTCCGACGACTTCGACGACGGTGCGCGGGATGGTCACCTGCCCCGCCCGTGGCGTCACCTGCTGGGGTGTCGGCCACACCTGTGCCAGGGGAGGGGCGGGGGCCGCGTTCGCCGGTGCGGGGACGGCTACCGCCACCGCGGTCACGAGCAGCGTCACCGGAATGAGTCGAAGTACCCATCGGAAGGACATCGGTGGCCCCCAAATCGTCGATCGACGACGTTCTGCGAGCAAGCAAACACCCGATGTGATGACCTGGGCTAGGTCGGTCCGGGTGATTTTCCGACCGGACCGGCGGCTATTCGGTCAGGGCGGCGGCGGTGAGGGTGAGATGCCGGGTCAGCGCCTCGGCCGCCGCGTCGGCGTCGCGCGCGAGCGCCGTCTCCTCCAGCAGGCGGTGTTCGGCGAGATGATCGCGGCCGGGAGCGCGGTGCGCCGCCCAGCGGCGGGCCAGTTCGCTCGCGGTCCACATCCGGTCAAACGTCTCCAGCAGGACGGGGTTTCCGCAGCCGTCGAGCAGGGTCCGGTGGAAGACGCGATGGGCTTCGGACCACGCGGCGCTGATGTACTCGCCCTCTTCGGGAACGAACGGCGGCGTCCGGCTCAGCCGGTGATGGGCGGCGCGGACGCGGGCCTCCCAGTCGAGGTCGCCGCGTTCGACGGAGAGGCGCAGGACGAGCGGCTCGATGGTCCGGCGGGCTTCCGTGATCTCCTGCCAGCGCCGATCGGAAAAGCCGGGGACGGCGAAGCCGCGGTTGGGGAGCCGGTCGGCGAGGCCGTCGCCGACCACGCGGACGAGTGCCTCCCGGACGACCGCCAGGCTCACGCCGTGTTCCTTGGCGAGGTCCTGCGGTTTGAGCGGGGCGCCGGGGGCGTGGTCGCCGCGCATGATCGCGTCCCGCAGGCGGGTGTACACCTGCTCGGAGAGCATCTGCTTGTCCGGTGAGGCCATCCGCAGAGCATAGACGAACCGATAGATAATCGATTATCTGTATTATGGTCGATTCATGAACGATCCCTTCGTGAGGCTGCCCGAGGTGGCCTCCTTCACCGTCACCAGTGCTTCTGTCGTCGACGGTGGCTCCTGGTCGCCCGAACAGCTGGCAGGCAAAGACGTCTCGCCGCAGCTGAGCTGGAGCGGCGCCCCGGCCGGCACCAAGAGCTACGCCGTCACCATCTACGACCCCGACGCGCCGACCGGTTCCGGTTTCTGGCACTGGGCGGTCGCCGACATCCCCGCGGCCGTCACGGAGCTGCCCGAAGGTGCCGGTGACGACACCGGCTCCGGGCTGCCGCCAGGTGCCTTCCAGGTGCCCAACGACGCCCGTCTCACGCGTTTTCTCGGCGCCGCACCGCCCGCCGGGCACGGCGTGCACCGCTACTTCGTCGTGGTGCACGCCCTCGATGTCGAGTCGCTCGGCGTCCCGGCCGACGGCACGCCCGCCCTCCTCGGGTTCACCATGGCGCCGCATGTTCTCGGTCGCGCGGTCCTGATCGCCACCGCGGAAACCCCGGGCCCCGAACGCATCGAGGTCTCCAGGCTGATTCCCGCCTCCGCCGAGGTGATCTTCGCGGTCTTGAGCGATCCGCAAGGACATGTCGACATCGACGCGTCGGGAATGCTCATCGACGCGGAAGGGGACGTGGTCGAGCAGGCGGGCGACCGGTTCGTGGTCCACATGGACCGGGAAGCGCTCGGGGACGTGCCTTTGGGCAAGTACGACGTCGAGGTCGTCATCACGACACTCGCTCCGGGCGAGGAGATCGCGTGGACCGTCGAAGGCCGGATCCGGCCGCATGCCCGGCACATCTACGGCTACCGGCTGGAGCCCGCCGAGGGCGGCACGCTGGTCACGTCGTACTACGACTGGTCGGAGGTGGGCGAGGAGTGGAAGGAACGCATCACCTTCCCCGTGGTCCCCGAATCCGCGCTCAAGGCCACGCTCGGGATTCTGGAGCGGACCGTGCGGCGTCGAGCCGTTTCACCCCCGCGCGGACGCTGAACACGACAGAATGTCCCGGTGCGGAACATCCTCGTAGCGATCGCCCTCGTCCTGCTCGGTGTCACCGGTTGCCAGAGCGGGGTTTCCGGCCAAGCCGAGCCCGAAGGCGACAGTTTCGCGATCAAGGACGGGTCACTGCTGCGGTTCCGCCCGGTCCTGGCGGAGTTCCCGCCCGGCCCGGCGACGGGCGCGGCGACCGACCGCCAGAGCACGGATCCGGCCGGACAGCAGGCCGCCGTCGCGGCGCTGGACTGTTCGGAGGGACCGGATCCGCTGGACGGCCGCGACGACCCGGCGCTCCCGCTGGTCAGCTGTGACCGGGTGCAGGGCACGAAATACCTGCTCGGCCCGGCGTTCCTCACCGGAGCCGACCTCAGCCGGGCGAACGCTCGCCTCGACACGCAGTCCGGGGGCCCGCTCGTCGGGCTCAGCTTCACCGACGCGGGGGCGCGGACGTGGGCCGACTGGACCGCGGCGAACGTCGGCAAGCAGGTCGCGATGGTGCTGAAGAGCCGGGTGCTGACCGCGCCGTCGATCCAGTCGGCCATCACCGGCGGGGAAACCCAGATCACCGGCAAGTTCACCATGGACGACGCGCGCCGGCTGGCGCGCGACATCGCCGGCGGCTGAGCCCGCGGAATACGATCACCGCAGCCGACGTTTGAGCGTTCAACTACTTGAGGAGTTGGACATGGCTTACGAGATCCTGGGCACCCCGCAGGCGCCGACCTTCGGCCTGGACACCTTCGGCGACGTCGGGAACGACGCGAACGGCCGGCCGGTGAGCCAGGCCGAGGCGATCCGCGAGGTCGTGGCCGAGGGTGTCCTCGCCGACCAGGTGGGCGTGGACTACTTCGGCGTCGGCGAACACCACCGCGCGGAGATGGCGGTGTCCTCACCGGACGTCGTGCTGGCCGCGATCGCGGGCCGGACCGAGCGGATCCGGCTGGGCACGGCGGTCACGGTGCTCAGCTCGGACGACCCGGTGCGGGTGTACGAGCGGTTCGCCACGCTGGACGCGGTTTCCCGGGGACGCGCGGAGGTCACGCTCGGCCGTGGCTCCTTCACCGAGTCGTTCCCGCTGTTCGGCTACTCGCTGGAGGACTACGAAGCGCTGTTCGCCGAGAAGCTCGACCTGTTCACGCATCTGCAAGCGGAGAAGCCGGTCGACTGGTCCGGGACCGTCCGCCCGGCCCTCGAAGGCGCGCAGGCCTTCCCGGTCACCGAATCGGGCAGCCTCCCCGCGTGGGTCGGGGTCGGCGGCACCCCGCAGTCGGTCGTCCGCGCCGCGGCGTACGGCCTGCCGCTGGTGATGGCGGTGATCGGCGGGTCGCCGGAACGGTTCACCCCGCTCGCCGACCTGTACCGGCGCGCCCTGAAGGAGGCGGGCCACCAGGAGCTGCCGATCTCGATGCACAGCCCCGGCCACATCGCCGAGACCGACGAACTGGCCGTCTCCCAGCATTTCTCGCACCACCAGGCCGCGTTCGCCAAGATCGGCGCCGAACGGGGCTGGGGCCCGATGTCCCGGGCCGACTACGACGCCATGGCGGGCCCGCGCGGCGCGTTGTTCGTCGGCTCTCCCGAGACCGTCGCGCAGAAGATCGCCTGGGCGGTGCGGACCCTGGGCCTGTCGCGGTTCCAGCTCAAGTACAGCGTCGGCGAGCTTCCGCACGAGCAGCGTCTGAACTCCATCCGGCTTTACGGCGAGCAGGTCGTACCGCGGGTGAAGGAGTTGCTCGGTTAGGGCGTGTCTCCCAGAACGAAGTTCGGCTGGTAGGTGAGGACACGCGCGCGCGTTTCTCTTCGGCCGGAGGCCTCGGATTTGCGGAGGTGGGCCGTTGACACGGCTGAGCGAGATCAGCTGATGCCGCGGCCCGGCTACGGAAATCCGAAAGCGCGCCTTAAGAGACACAGCTAGCCTCGAAGGCGTGGTGTTCGATTCCGAGCGATTCGACCTTCAGCCCTACACCGGTTTCGACATGTCCCGCTATGTCCGGCGGACCTATTGCAGCTGGGAGGATTCCGGCTGGGAGTCGCTGCTCGTCCAGCGGTTCGACCACGTTCCCGTCGCGGAGGACCTGCGGCTGCCCGCCGTCGCGGATCTGCATCTGGTCCTGCCGCTTTCCGGGCGGGCGGTGATGGAGACCCGCGGCGAAGGCCGGTGGAACCGGTACGAATGGGGACGGCTCGAACTCGCCGTTCCCGGCAGGCCGCTGCGGCGCCGCTACCGCGGGGACGGATCGATGCGCAGCCTGCAGGTGCACATCCCTGGCACCACGGTGGAATCGGTCGCCGCGCGGCTGGGTGGCCGCGCGGTGGACCACGAGGCGATGGCGGCGTCCGTGGCCGAGGGCGATCCGTTGCTCGACGAACTGGTCCGGGCGGTCGGGAACGCGAGGGAGGACGACGACCTCTACGCCGAATCCGCGGCCGCCTTCCTCACTGTGCACCTGCTCACCCGTCACGCGCGGAAGCCGGGCCCGCCGAGCGCGGGCCGGGAGGACGACCGGGTCCGCGCGGCCGTCGCGATGATGCGGGACCGCCTGGCCGATCCGCTCAGTGTCGCCGAAATCGCCGGCGAGGTGCATCTGAGCGTCTACCACTTCATCCGGGTCTTCAAGGAGAAGACCGGCGAGACACCACACCGCTTTCTCGGCGGGCTCCGGATCGAAGAGGCGCGAAGGTTGTTGCGGGGCACCGATCTCCCGATCGCCGCCATCGCGGGAAGATGCGGGTTCGCCACTCCCGGCGCACTGTCGGCCGCTTTCCTGAAGCACACCGGATCGCGGCCGTCGGAGTACCGCAATTCCTGATCACCGCGCCGCAATCCGGCGCATGGTGGCCTCACCCGGCCGTTCCTAGGGTGAGCCTTGTGAGTGGAATGCAGTCGTACGACGTCACCGCCGAATCGTCGGCGCCGCCCGCCGCGGTGTGGGCCCTGCTGGTGGATGCCCGCAGCTGGCCGGTCTGGTCCCGGGTCGGCTCCCTGGAAGTCGCCGCGTCACAAGGACTTTCGACCGACGGCCGGGACGAGGTCGGCGCGGTTCGCGCCTTCCGCACCGGCAAGACGGTCACCAAGGAGCGGATCACCGCCCTCGACCCGGAACGCCGGTTCGCCTACGAGGGGGTGGACGTCCCGGTGATGCTGGACTACCGGGCTTCGGTCGATCTGTGCGAAACGCCCGGTGGGGGAACGCGGATCCGTTGGCACGGAACGTATCGCGTGGGCAAGGGGAGCGCGTGGATCTTCCGGTGGTACCTCCGGCGCTTCGTGCGCGACATGGCGACCGGGCTCGCCGGTCACGCCGGCGGCCCGGTCCGGAGGCCATGACGGAAAATCAGTGCCGATGCGCGGCTTCGCGGTGGAAGCCCGCGATCATCGCTTCGGTGCTCGGCGGGTTGAACGGCTGGCCGAGGGTGCGCATGAGCGAGTTCACGCTGGGGCGGTACATCCCCGTCTTGCAGTAGCGGGATCCCTCGAAGACGCCGACCGTGCCGCCGTCGGGGGAGGGCTTGCCGAGCCACTTGTACCACTTGGCTTGGCGGTCCTTCATCTGCTGTGCGGTGAGCGCGGAAGCGTTGGGCTCCCGGGGTTCTCGGGTGTCGCAGGTGCCGTAGTCGTACTCGTCGGCCAGCCCGCCGATCGAGTGCCCGAGTTCGTGGGCGACGATCTGGCTGGCCTGGATGTTGCCGCCGGAAGAGGTCGCGACCCCACCGCCCGCGCCGCCGTACTTCGTGGTGTTGGCCAGCATGATGACCTGATCGACGTCCGGCGCGGCCGCGGCGTACTGGTTCGCCTTGGTTTCGTTGACGCACAACAGCCGTTCGATGCCGCCGCACCAGAAGTACGAGCCCAGCGCGGTGTTGCGCCGGATGCCCTGGGTCGGGTCGTTGGTGATTCCGGACTGGGGCGAGACGACGTCGACCTGCCAGAGGTTGAACTGCCTGCGGTAGCTCTTGTACGGCTCGATGGCGAACAGCGCCGCGATACTGGACCGGACGTGCTGCGCGTACGTGCCCAGCTGCGTGGAGGTGTAGCCGTCACCGACGAAGACCAGGTCGAAGGTGGTCTCGCTGGGGCCGTTGGTCTCGATCGGGGTCACCGCGGCGGCGGCCACGATCTGCTGCGGCGCGGCCGCCCGGTCCGAAGCGGGCCGGGTGACGTCCACCCTGGTGATGGTTCCTCCGGGCTCGAAGGCCTCCATCGACGTCGTGAATCGGGGAGCCGCCGACGCCGTCGCGGGAACGAGCCCGGCGACGAGGACGGCGGTCAGCGCGAGCATGAGGCAGGCGCGTCGCATGCGTACTCCTTGCGGGGAGGGGAGAGAGGGGAGGGGCAGGGAGGGGAGTACGGAAAACGATCCCGACTTTCGACGGCTTCCGGCACATCCCAAGTGGCCATAAGGTCCGCGTGATGGACGTCGAGTTACGTCATCTGCGAGTGGTGTGCGCCGTCGCCGACGCGGGCAGCATCACGCGCGCGGCGATCCGGATCGGGAGCACCCAGCCCGCGCTGACCGCCGCCGTGCAACGGATCGAGCGTGCGTTCGGGGGAACCTTGTTCGTCCGGGGACGCGACGGGGTCTTCCCGACGGCGTTCGGCGAATGCGTACTCGTCCGCGCCCGTGCCGTCCTCGCCGCGGCGGACACGATGCACCGGGACGCGGCGCGTTTCCTGGCGGAGGGCGAGAAACGTCCGGTCGCGCTGGGTGGGATCGGCGGGTCCATGGTCGTCGAGCTGGCGGACCGGCTCGGGGATTCCGGCCGGGGACAAGCGGTTTCGGTGACCACGGAGTTCTCTCCGTTGCGGCTGCTGGATCTCGTGGCAGGCGGGCAACTCGACGCCGCGGTCGTCGCCGACTATCCCGGCCACCTCCTGCCATCGGCGCCGGGGGTGGCGTCGCGGCCGCTGGCGACACAACCGGTGTTCGTGGCGATCGCGGCGAACCATCCCGCGGCCCGCCGCGCCGAGATCGACCTCGCCGAGCTCGCCGGGGAACGGTGGGTGCTCGGACCGTCCGACGGTGCCGGATGGCCGGAGTGTTTCGAGGAAGCCTGCGCCCGCGCGGGATTCCGGCCGCAGGTCGCGCACCGGAGTACGGAATTGCGTCCCCTGCAACGTCTGATCGCGGCGGGCCGGGCGATTTCCCCGTGCCAGGTCACCTTTCCCCCGTCACCCGGGATCGCGATCCGGCCGCTCGCGGGGGATCCGCTGTGGATGCGGTATCTGATCGCTTGGAGCGCGGAAGGAGCCTTCGGCGGGGACACCGACGCCTTGATCGCGGCGGCCGAGGCGGCTTACCGCTCCGATACCGAAACCAGCCTTCCCTATCGCCACTGGCTCGCTCGTCGCGCTGGGCCGATCGAGGAGCGGGCGTCCATCGGGTGACACCTGGTCGGGGAATTCCCCTTGTCGGGCAGGGGGTTCTAGCCTCGGATCACCTCATCGACGAAGGGTAAGAAATTGCGTCTGCGCGCCCTGCTGGCCGCTGCTGTCCTGACCATCACCACCGCTCCGGCCGCGTTCGCCGCGCCGGACGTCGCCCACGGCACCGATGTCCCACCGGGGCGGTTCGGGTTCGTCGCGAAGATCGCGATGACGAAGATCCCACGCCCCGACGGCTCGACCTACAGCAGCTACTGCACGGGTGCGCTGGTCGCGCCCGGCTGGGTGGTCACCACGGGGCACTGCTTCCACGACGCGCACCGGAAGCGGGTCGCGGGCAAGATGCCGTACCCGACGATGGTGACGCTGGGCCTGGTCGACGAGGCGGTCGAATCGGGTGTGGCGCGCAAGGCGACCGAAGTGCTGCAGGCGAAGGAAAACGACGTCGCCCTCATCAAGCTGGACACGCCGGTGACGACGGTGACCCCGCTGACCGTGAGCCGGGTCCTCCCGAAGGTCGGCCAGCAGCTGACCTTGGCGGGGTGGGGAAGCCTGACCGCCAAGAATCCCGCTCCGGCCACCCGGATGCAGCAAGGCACCGTGCAGGTGGCGACGGTGGCCCCGACGACGATCGGCGTCCGCGGCGCAGCGCCGTCGATCACGACCAGTGCCTGCACCTACGACTCGGGGGCGCCGTACTTCGTCCCCGGCGACACGGGCGGCGCGCTGGTCTCGCTGGAGGCCACCGGGCCGGACTGCCCGCACGCCGGCATCGAGACGACCTCCCGCGCGGACGTCATCGCGGACTGGATCGCCACCCATACGGGCTAACCGACCGTTTCGGCCGGTGGCGCATCGGGTAGTGGCGTGGGCAGGAGGTAGTGCGATGACGAATCCTCGAACGACCGCGCCTCCGGCGCCGCCGGACCCCATGCCGCCGGAACCCGGTATCCCCGAACCGGTGCCCGACCCGGGCAAGCCGGTCCCGGGCCCCGGGGTGCCCGAACGGCTCCCCGATCCGGGGCCGGACCGCCCGATCCCGGAACCCGAGAGCCCGCCCGAGTCCCAGCCGGGGCCGGCGGGGCTCAGAGGGTGAACGCGAGCCAGAGCGCGAGCCAGGCGCAGGCCGCGATGGCGACGACGACCGCGACCACCCGCAGGCCCGCGGTGGCGATCCGGAGCGACGCGGTGCCGGTGTGGTGTCGGTGATTCCCCATGATGACGCCCTCCTTTCCAAGATCACCATCCGCTCCCGGCGCGTTCGCCGCAGCGGGGATGGTCTGTCCGGGTGACCCCAACCGGGTGAGGGCTTCCCGCATTGAGAGGACGAAATGCGGGGTGGTCAGAGCCAGTTGTTGTGCGTGGCGAAGACGCCGAGCTGGAACCGGCTGGAGACGCCCGCGCGGTCCATCAGCGTTTCGAGATAGCGGAACAGGGTGCGTCTGCTGACGCCCAGTTCGGTAGCGATCTCGTCGTCCTTGCGCCCGGCGGCCAGCAGGATCAGCAGCTCCCGCTCGATCGGCCGGATCGGCTGGTCGGCCGTCCGGCCCCGACGGTCGATCGGGAGCGCGGCCGCCCAGGACGTTTCGAACAGCCCTTCCAGCGCGGAGAAGAGGCTGCAAGGGCGCACGATGACGATGGACTGGTTGCGATCGGCCTCGCGGATGGTCAGCGCGATGGTGGCAGCACGGTCGTCGAACAGCGTCAGCTTCACCGGGAGTTCGGGCAGCAGCCGTGCCTGCTCACCGGCTCGCAGGCACGGCAGGATGTTCGCGGCCAGATAGCCGGGATCGCCGAACGACGCTCCACTGTAGACACAGCGGTAGCCGATCCCGCGCCGCAGTTGCTCCTCTTCCAGGAGATTCCGGCGGCCGCCGGTGAAATAGGGCGGGGAATCGAGACGGCGCACCTGATGCCGCACCGTGGTCGCGAGGTGCTGCAGCCGGGGGATGATGGCGTCGCCGGTGACCACTTCGAGCAGGTCCTGCGCGTTCGGCATCCCCGAATGCGCCCGCTTGAAGGCACGGTACGCGGTCTGGACCGCGAGCCGGGCGTCGTGCAGTTCGGCCTGCCGTCGCGTGGTCAGCGCGGTGAGCGCTTCGCTGGGGTTCGCCGGGAGGTATTCGTGTCCGTCCACTCCGGACGATACCGCGAGCCCTGCGTCGGCCAGTTCCTTCAGCGCCAGCTCGACGTTCTCCGCGTCACCGTCCCGCCAGGACAGTTCCTTGGCGGTGACGGGTGCGCTTTCGAGCATCCGCCGGTAGATCCGGGCGGCGGTCTCGCCGAGGCCCAGCCTGCTCAGCTGCGGGCCGAGCCCGTCCGGAGCCGTCGATGCCACTTTCCACCTGCCTCTCAGCGGTCCGGGAGCGGCGGCGCCACCGCTCCCGGACCGATTCGGACCTAGACTCCCGACGTGTTCCGGATCCAGGTGCGGTTCGCCGAGATGCTGGTGTGCGTGGAGGTGTCCACCTTGTTGCCCGCGATGTGCACGCCGACCTGCTTGCCGCCGACGAAGACCGGCCCGCCGGAGTCGCCGCCGTTGGTCAGCCCGTTGCCGCGGCGGGCCTTGATCAGTCCATTCCCGACACTGGTCACGGTCATCCGGGCGACCTTGAGGTAACGCTGCAGATCGCCGTCTTCGTTGTAGCCCCAGCCATAAACGTATTCGGTGTCGCCGACCGCGACGGAGGTGCCGAGCGACGCGTACGTCGTGGTCACCGAGCGGTCCAGTTTCAGCAGTGCGATGTCGGCGCCGTTGGACGGTGTGTGGATTTCGGCCACCACCGCGTACGTTCCGGCCTGGTGGTCGACGTCGCCCACCCGGACGGAGTATTCGGCGCCGGGCTCGTCGATGCAGTGCTCGGCGGTGAGGACCCAGCGGGCGCTGATGATCGAACCGGAGCACCACTGCGCGCCGTTCTGCTCGATCATGGCGGCCCACGGGCCGGACTGGGCGTATTCGCCGTCGATGATGGGGGCCGCGACGGCGGCGGGAGCGACCGTCGTGAGCCCGGCCGCGCACAGCAGGGCGGTGAGGAGACCTCGGATGCGCATGGGTGCCTTCCAATGCAGGGGAAACAGGGAAATCGACGGGTCACCCGTTTACGGCCACGGCAGATCACCAGGGATCGCCCGGCCGGATCCGATACCGGTTTTCTCATGCTAGGCAAGCGGATACGGCGGTTGATAGCGACTAAAGACGGGAGAAGGCCGCGGTGGGCGGCGCGGGACCCGGGCTTTCGGCACTCGAGTGCCGGTGGCACCGATGTGCCAGGTGTGTTCCGGCTGAGGCCGGTTCCAGGCCTTCACGGACTGGCGAGGCGTGATCGACTAGCGACGTCGGCGACGCTCTGGCGGCCGCGGGTCGAGCAGTTCCTCGGCGAGCAGGATGGCCCGGTCCGACAGCGTGCCGGACAACCGCTCCACCGAATCGCCGATCCGCCCCGCTTCCCGGCGGACACCCTCGCCCACGGGCTTGCTGTGCCGATCGGCGAGGCCCGCGAGTCTGCTCCCCGAGACCAGGACCAGATCGGCGAGCCGCTCGCCCAGTTCGGTCAGCCGGTTCGCCGTCCTGCCCGCGCGGCGCGCCACCAGATCTTCGGTCTCCCGCCGCAGCTCACGGACCGCGGACCGTGACTCGGCCGTCGTCCCGGTGAGTGCGGACCTCAAGGTTTTCGTCACGTCCATCAGGGTTCGACCTCCACGCCGCCAGCCTGCGTTGAGTGTACAACTGTGCACCGTATTCGCGGAATACGTGACCCCGCCTTCCCTTGCTGCATCTAAAAGAAGCGGTGTCGGCCCACGGTCGGAGAACGTGCGTAGTCGTCAGCAAGGCGTGACCGCACCTTAAGTCGTGGGAAGTCGCAAAATTTCGGAAAGCAGTCAACTTCTTGCATTTTGTCTCCGGGTTGTTGCATGCTCGTACGGCTCTGGCTCCCTCCCCGCCGTCTCAAAGAAGAGAAGACGCCATGACACGTATGCGCCTGTCCCGGATCGTCGCCGGTCTCCTGGTCGCAGGGCTTTCCGTCGCCGGACTCTCCTTCGCCTCCGCCGCGAGCGGGCCACCGGAAGCCGCCGCCCCACCCGGTCCGGCGGCGCTCGCCGAAGTGCCGTTGACCCGCACGGTGTCGGCGAGCAGCGCGTTGCCCGGCTATCCCGTCGCGAACGCCGTCGACGGAAACCAGGAGAGCTACTGGGAATCCGCCAACAACGCGTTCCCGCAGTGGATCCAGGCCGACCTCGGGGTGGCCAAATCCCTGTCGCGGATCGTGCTGAAACTGCCGTCCGGCTGGGAATCCCGCACCCAGACGCTGGCCGTGCGCGGAAGCGCCGACGGCACCGCGTTCACCGACCTCGTCGCGCCCGCCGGCTACGTGTTCGCGCCCGGCGTCAACACCGTCATGATTCCGATGACCGCGTCGGCCCGCTACGTGCGGCTGCAGATCACCGCGAACACGCGCTGGCCCGCCGCGCAGCTGTCGGAATTCGAGCTGTACGGACCGGACACCGGTGACACCCAGGCGCCGACCGCGCCCGCGAATCTCGCGCTGACCGAGCCCGCCGCCGGCCAGATCCGGCTGGCCTGGTCGCCCTCGGCGGACAACGTCGGGGTCACCGGGTACACCGTCTATCGCGACGGCACGCCGGTCACGACGGTCACCGGCACCACGTTCACCGAATCCCGGCCCGCCGGGACAAGGGTCGAGTACTTCGTGCGCGCCAAGGACGCGGCGGGCAACGAGTCCGGCGACAGCAACCACGTGGTGCGCTCCGGGACGAGCGCGGGCGCGAACCTGGCGGCGGGCAAACCGATCGAGGCCACGTCGGCGGTCCACTCGTTCGTCCCCGCCAACGCCAACGACAACAACACCGTCACGTACTGGGAGTCCGCCGCGGGCTATCCGAACTCGCTGACGGTGAAACTCGGCGTCGATGCGGACGTCGACTCGATCGCGGTGAAGCTCAACCCGGACGCGATCTGGGGTGCGCGGACGCAGAATTTCGAGATCCTCGGCCGCGCGCAGGGCGCCACCGCGTTCACCTCTCTTTCAGCACGTGCCGACCACCGCTTCGACCCCGCCACCAACCAGAACTCGGTGGTCGTATCGGTCAGCGGCCGCGCTTCGGACGTGCGCCTGCAGTTCTTCGCCAACTCCGGCGCCCCCGGCGGCCAGGTCGCGGAATTCCAGGTGATCGGCACGCCCGCGCCGAACCCGGACCTCGTCGTCACCGGCACGACCTGGACGCCGTCGAATCCGACGGAGACCAGCAAACTCGCCGTCTCGGCCACGGTGAAGAACGCCGGCACCGCGAACGCGGCCGCCACGACCGTGAACGTCAGTCTCGGCGGCACCGTCGTCGGCGAAGCGGCGGTCGGCGCGCTCGCCGCCGGAGCGTCCACGACGGTGACCGTCGACGCGGGAACGCGTCCGCAGGGGACGTACACCGTGGCCGCCACCGCGGATCCGGCGGGCACCGTGGCCGAGCAGAACGAAGCCAACAACACCTACACCTCGCCGACCCCGCTGGTCGTCGCGCAGGCGGCGGGGCCGGATCTCGAGGTCACCGGCATCACGTCGAATCCGCCCAACCCGGCGGCCGGTTCGGCGGTGTCCTTCACCGTCGCGGTGCGCAACCGCGGCACGAGCGGCGCGGACGCTTCGGTGACGCGGCTGACCGTCGGCGGCACCACGCTGACCGGCACCACCGGCGCGATCGGGGCGGGGGCCACCGCGAACGTCGCGATCGCGGGCACCTGGACCGCCGCCGACGGTGGCGCGACCCTGACCGCGACGGCCGACGCGACCGGCACGGTCACGGAGACCAACGAGTCCAACAACAGCCTCTCACGGGCGATCGTCGTGGGCCGCGGCGCGGCCGTCCCGTACGTCGAGTACGAGGCGGAAGCCGCGCAGTACCAAGGACAACTGCTGGAAGCCGACCCGTTGCGCACCTTCGGCCACACGAACTTCGCGACCGAGTCCTCCGGCCGCAAGTCCGTACGGCTGGCGAATCAGGGGCAGTACGTGGAGTTCACGTCGGCGAACGAGGCGAACTCGATCGTCGTGCGCAACTCCATCCCGGACGCCCCTGGCGGTGGCGGGCAGGACGCGACCCTCAGCCTCTACGTCAACGGGACGTTCGCGCAAAAGCTGACGCTGTCGTCGAAGCACAGCTGGCTCTACGGCAGCACCGACGACCCCGAAGGCCTGACCAACACCCCGCAGGCGGACGCGCGGCGCCTGTTCGACGAGTCGCACGCGCTGCTGTCCCGGTCGTATCCGCCGGGCACGAAGTTCAAGCTGCAGCGGGACATTGGTGACAACGCGGCGTTCTACATCGTCGATCTCATCGATCTGGAGCAGGTCGCCCCGGCGTCGGAGAAACCGGCGAACTGCACGTCGATCACGGAGTACGGCGCCGTGCCGAACGACGGGAGCGACGATTCGGCGGCGATCCAGCGCGCGGTGACCGACGACCAGAACGGCGTGATCGCCTGTGTCTGGATCCCGGCGGGGCAGTGGCGGCAGGAGAAGAAGATCCTGACCGACGACCCGAACGTGCCCAACGGCGGCGGCCAGTACAACCAGGTCGGCATCTCCAACGTGACGATCCGGGGCGCCGGCATGTGGCATTCGCAGCTCTACTCGCTGATCGAGCCGCAGAACGCGGGTGGCATCAACCATCCGCACGAGGGCAACTTCGGCTTCGACATCGACAAGAACACGCAGATCTCCGACATCGCCATCTTCGGTTCCGGCCGGATCCGGGGCGGGGACGGCGGCGCGGAAGGCGGCGTCGGGCTCAACGGCCGGTTCGGCACGGGCACGAAGATCACGAACGTGTGGATCGAGCACGCCAACGTCGGCGCGTGGGTCGGCCGGGACTACAGCAATGTCCCGGCGCTCTGGGGGCCGGGTGACGGCCTCGAGTTCAGCGGCATGCGGATCCGGAACACCTACGCCGACGGCATCAACTTCACCAACGGCACACGGAACTCGAAGGTGTTCAACTCGTCGTTCCGCACCACCGGTGACGACTCGCTCGCGGTGTGGGCGAACCAGTACGTGAAGGACCCTTCGCAGGACATCGCGCACGACAACGTGTTCGCCAACAACACGATCCAGCTTCCGTGGCGTGCCAACGGGATCGCGGTCTACGGCGGCTACGGCAACAAGATCGAGAACAACATCGTCCACGACACGATGAACTACCCGGGCATCATGCTGGCGACGGATCACGACCCGCTGCCGTTCTCCGGGGAGACGCTCATCGCGAACAACGCCCTGTACCGCTGCGGCGGCGTGTTCTGGGGCGAGCAGCAGGAGTTCGGCGCGATCACGTTCTTCGCGCAGGGCAAGGACATTCCCGGCGTCGTGCTGCGGGACACGGAGATCCACGACTCGACCTACGACGGTGTCCAGTTCAAGACGGGCGGCGGCGTCGTGACCGCGGCCCTCACCAACGTCAAGATCGACAAGTCGAACAACGGTGCGGGCATCCTCGCGATGAGGGGCGCCCGTGGCAGCGCGACCTTGACGAATGTGACGATCAGCGACTCCGCGAACGGCGATGTCGTCCGTGAGCCGGGGTCGCAGTTCGTGATCAACGGTGCCCCGGTGCCGGCGGTGGTCTCGTCGGGCCGCCGCGGCATCCGGTAGGCGGAATCCGTGCCCGGGGCCGGAGTGGGCGACCACTCCGGCCCCTTTCACGTCCGGGGGCTCAGCCCCGCCACGGCCAGCCGGAACAGCCGGCCCGCCTGGGCTGCCGGATCCGGGTGATGCTCGGTGGCCAGGACGATGCCGACGATCAGCGTGACGAGTTCCGCGACGGTGACTTCCGGCCGCACCGCGCCGTCCCGCACGGCCCGCCGCAGGAGCGGTTCCCCCGCGTCTTCGATGGCGGTGGAACAGGAGTTTTCGTGCGTGGGCCCGTCGTACGACAGCGCGGCCGCGAGGCCACGGGCGGAGACGCAGTAGGCGACGAGCTCGTCGAGCCAGGTCAAGAGCGCTTTCCGGCTGTCCTCCTCGCCGGTCAATTCGGCGGCGCGGGCGCACAACGCGGCGATCCGGTTCGCGGAGACCGCCTCCAGCAGCGCCCGTCGGGTGGGGAAGTGGCGGCGCACGGTGGCCGAGCCGACGTTGGCGGTGCGGGCGATCTGTTCCAGCGAGGCGCTGGAGCCATGGGCCGCGACCTCTTCCTCGGCCACCGCGAGGATGCGCGCGTAGTTCCGCCGTGCGTCGGCGCGCTGACCGTCGGACATGGCTTCACCTCGGTGTTTGCGTAAGTGGCGGGGCCCGCCATATTGTAGCGGAGGTTAAGTGGCGGGCCCCGCCACTTAGTCGACCGAAGGAGTCACCATGTCCGCAGCACCCGTTTTGGTCACCGGCGCCACCGGCAGGCAGGGCGGTGCGACCGCCCGCGCCCTGCTCGCGGCCGGCGTCCCCGTCCGCGCGCTCGTCCGGGATCCGGTTAAGGCGAAGGCCGTCGAAGCGCTCGGCGCCGAACTCGTCGTCGGCGATCTCCACGACGTCGAGTCCGTGACCCGCGCGGCCAAGGGGGCTCGCGCCGTTTTCTCCGTGCAGATGCCCGGAATGAACGAAGACGGATTCGACTTCGCGGGGGAGGTGACCCAAGGCGTCAACCTCATCAAGGGTGCGAAGGCGGCGGGCGTGCCGCAGTTCGTGCACACCTCGGTCTCGGGAGCCGGACAGCACGTCGAGGCGGACGGATGGGCCGAAGGGCGCTGGTCCTCGATGGAGCCGACGCTGGGCGCCAAGGCCGCGATCCAGGATCACCTCCGCGAGGCGGGCTTTCCGCGGTGGACACTGCTCAAGCCCGGCTTCTTCATGGAGAACTTCCTGCCCGACATGAAGTTCCTGTTCCCGCGCGGGGTGGACGGCGGCCTGGTGAGCGTCATCAAGCCCTCGACGTCCCTGTCGCTCGCCGCCGTCGACGACATCGGTACCGCCGCCGCGGCGGCCATCGCCGAACCGGACCGATTCGCTGGGGTGGAGCTCGAGCTCGCGAGCGACTTCCTGACCATGACGGAGATCGCCGGGATCCTGTCCGGTGTGCTGGGGACGAAGCTGGCCGCCCCGGACATGACCGTCGAGCAGGCGGTCGCCGCCGGGATGCCGCCGATGGGCGCTTCGCACGAGTGGCTGAACGTGATCGGCCAGCCGGGGCGGCCGGAATACGCGCGGGACCTCGGCATCCCGCTCACCGGTTTCGCCGACTGGGCGCGGAAATACCTTGCGTAGCGGGTGATCGTTGAGGCATGCGCATCGAACCCCTGCTGAGCCATCTCGACCGTGAGGATCCCGGCGGCGTCCTCGGGTTGTACCTCTTCGGTTCCGGCGCGGCGGGCGGGCTCACACCGGACAGCGACGTCGATCTGCTGCTGGTCACCCGCCGGTCGCTCGGTGAAGACGAACGTGCCGCTCTGGTGTCACTGCTGTTGCGGCTTTCGGGCTGGCGCGGCCACGCCGGCCGCTTTCCCGGCGCGGCGGACCGGCGTCCGATCGAGTTGACCGGGATCGTGGCCGGGGGCGAACCGTCTCGCCGGGATTTCCAGTACGGGGAATGGCTTCGGGAGGAGTTCGTCAAGGGGCTTCTTCCCGGGCCTGCCGAGGATCCCGATGTCGTGATCCTCGCGGCCACGGCCCATGCGGCGCACCGGGTTCTACGTGGTCCCGCACTCGCGGAGGTCGTCGATCCGGTGTCACCGGATCTGCTTCGCGACGCGGCACTCGGCGTCATCCCCGGCCTCCTGTCGGAGATCGAAGGCGACGAACGCAATGTCCTGCTTACGCTCGCGCGCATCGTCGTGACCGTCGAAACGGGACGGATCGTCTCGAAGGACACCGCGGCGGCGATGGTCGGCGGCGGGGTGCTGCTGGAACACGCGCGGGCGGGTTACCTCGGCACGGCTTCCGATGACTGGACCGGGCTTTCGGCGGAGGTGGCCTCGCTCGCGAGTGCCCTCGCGGACCGGGCGAGGGGCGTTTGACAAAGCGGAACGCTGCTCCGTATGTTTGTGGAACAGTGTTCCGCTTAACTTGCGAAGGAAGTTCACATGAGCACGCCAGTGATGTCGATCGCCCCGGTGGAGCTGTCCACGCCGGACCGGGCCGTGGACCTGCGGCTGCGGATCTCCGCGCCGTCGGCCGGCGGCGAGCTGCCGATCATCCTGTTGTCGCACGGGCAGGGTCCTTCGAACCATCTCTCGTCGTTGCACGGCTACGCCCCGCTCGTGAACCAGTGGGCGGCGCACGGATTCGCCGTCGTCCAGCCGACCCATCTGAGCTCGCGGTCGCTGAACCTGCCGCCCGGCGAACCGGAAGCGCCGCTGTACCCACGGTCCAGGGCCGAGGACATGATCCGGATCCTCGACCGGCTCGACGAGATCGAGGACGCCGTCCCGATGCTGCGCGGCAGACTGGACCGGGGGAGGGGCGCGGTCGCCGGGCATTCGATGGGCGGGCACACCGCGAGCCTCCTGCTGGGCGCGCGATACACGGATCCCCGCAGCGGTGAGGAAGTACGCCTCGCCGAGCCCCGGATCTCGGCCGGTGTCCTGCTCGCCGCGCCCGGCCGCGGCGGCGACGCGGTCACCGGGTTCGTGGCCGAGAACTACCCCTTCTTCCTCAGCACGGATTTCTCCGCGATGACGACCCCCGCGCTCGTCGTCGCCGGGGACAAGGACGACTCCGGTCATCTGACGGTCCTAGGCCCGGAATGGCACACCGACCCGTATTTCCTTGCGCCAGGCCGGAAAACGCTGCTCACCCTGTTCGGCGCCGAGCACGGGCTCGGCGGAGTGTCCGGCTATGACGTCGCCGAGACGACGGACGAGAATCCGGAGCGGGTGGCCGCGGTGGGGCGCCTCACCGCGGCCTACCTTCGCTCCGAGTTCTACCCGGGCGACACCGCCTGGCAAGCGGCTTGCGAGGAACTGGATCCGCTGGGCCGGGTCGAGTCGAAGTATTGAGGGGCAAGTCAAACGTGTCATGTTCGTGATCGAGGCCTCCGCCGGGGTGAAAGCTCCCTTGGCCGCGTCCGACACGGCCAAGGGAGCCTTCGACCCGGGGTCGCGAGTGGCGATGCTCGTTCTATTGAGGGGTAAGCCAAATGTGGCGCGTTGTGCCGCCGGAGGCATTAGTGTCCACAGTGGTCACTTCCTGGGCAGCATGCGCCCGCTTTGTGCCTGTAAGTTTGTTTTCGCGGGGAGTCGTGAGTGGTAAAGAGGGTTAGAACGACCATCGCCACTCACGACCCTCGGGCAATACTGCGCAAAGTGCTCAAATCGGGCGCCTTGATCGCGGAAATTGTCCTTTTGGGACAGTCTGAGGGCACGGTGCTGGGTCTCGGTGGCGAGCCCGCTCGCACCGCCGACTCCATCACGCCGCCTTTGACTTACCCCTCAATAGTTCAGCGAGCCTAGGCGGTCCTTGAAGACGTCGCCTTGGTCTCGGCGACCAGCTCGCGGCTCGGAAAGCTGGAGGGGGAGACGAGACGGACGTGGTCGCCCGGCCGTGGCATCGGCGCGATGAGGGGGCGGGGCGGCGCGGTCACCCGATGATCGTGTCAGAGCACCGGGATCTCCGCCCATACCGTCTTGAAGCCGGCGCCGGTGTTCACGCCCCACTTGGCGCTGATCGCCTCGACCAGCGCCAGCCCTCGGCCGTGCGGGCTCGTCGGATCGTCCTTGATCACGCGGTGCGGCCGCAGGCGCGGACGGCGGTCGTCGACCTCGATGCGGACGACGTCCCGTCCCGAGGGGACGGAGACCCTGAGCTCGGCGACGCCGTCCGCGTGTTCGTGCGCGTTGGTGACCAGTTCCGTGGTCAGCAGCTCGGTGTCCGCGATGGTGGTGCGTCCGACCTCGCCCAGCTGCTCCCGCAGCCAGGCCCGGACCGCTCCCAGTGGCGGGGCGATGCCGGTGGGGAATTCGTAAGCCTGTCTTGTACTCGTGATACCCACGCGTTCTCCTTAGCGGGTTTCCCAGCTGGGCCAAGAGCATGGGCGCAGGCATGGAGTACCCAAGGAGCGCGGGGTTCACACGTGGGCGTTCCCGGCGATCGCGGTGACCCTGATCTCGACCCGCATCTTGGGCGCGCCGAGGGCCGCGACGCCGATCTCGGTCCAGATCGGCGCCCGGTCGCCCATGTGCTCGCGGAACTGCGCCACCATCACGCGGTTGTGGGTCTCGCCGATGAAGCCGGGGACCTCCGGGACGTGGTAAGAGTCGACGGAGATGACGTCGCGCCAGGTGGCGCCCGCGGTGGCGAGGGTGCGGGCGACGTTTTCGAAGGCCGTGACGATCTCCTCTTCCAGTGATTCCGGGAAGTTCAAGTCGTCGTCCCAGCCGCCCTGTCCCGAGATCTCGATGCGATCGCCGACGCGTACTGCCTGGCTGTAGCGCATCTCGGTCAGTTGCCGGTCGCCGTAACCGGGTGTGGCGAAGAACTCCGGCTGGGTCATGGTGGATCCCTTCGTTGACTTCATGCTTGAAGTCAAGCTAGCACGACTTAACTTCACGCGTGAAGTCACGGCGTTCTGGGTAAGGTTCCGCCATGGCCGCCCTGGACCCGGACGAAGCACTGTGGCTGACCCCTGCCGAAAAGGAGGCCTGGACCGGGCTGGTCTCCCTGGTCCTCCTGCTGCCGGGGCGGCTCGAGTCGCCGTTGCAGCGCGACGCCGGGCTGACGCTGTTCGAATACCTCGCCCTCAGTCATATTTCGGAGGCGCCGGAACGGCGGCTGCGGATGAGCGAACTGGCCTACCTCGCCAACGGCTCGCTCTCCCGTCTGTCCAATGTGGTCAAACGCTTCGAACAGCGTGGCTGGGTGGAGCGGACGCCGGACCCCGGCGACGGCCGGTACACCCTCGCCGTGCTCACCGACGACGGCTACGACGTGGTGGTCGCGGCCGCGCCCACGCACGTCCGTTCGGTGCGGGAGCTCGTCCTCGACCCGTTGACCTCGGAGGATCAACAGGCGCTGGCCCGGATCGCGGCCAAGCTGCGGACGCGGCCCGTCGATCTCGCCTAGTTGCCGCGGAGGCGCCGAGCCGATCGGCGGGTGAGGCCGGTTACGGGAAGTACGGGTTGTCGTAGGCGTACTCCTTGCAGGAGTCCAGCCCCGGCCGGATGTCCGTGCACACCCGCAGCGTGGGACCGAAGATCCCGTTGGTGTCAGATCCCTCGATGCCCTTCCAGGTGATGGACTTGCCGCAGCCCTCGTTGTTGTCGCGCCGCTTGCCCTGCCACTCGCTCGTCCATCCCTTGTTGATGATGAAGTAGAAGTAGACGGGGTTCCCGTCGCACTTCGCGTCCTTCAACGTGACGTCGGCCTTGAAGCTGCCCCGGCCGGTCCACGTCAGCGTCCCGCTGATGCTCGCGCCGCCGTCCGGCGACTTCCCGGAGATGGATTTCGACTGGTCCGCCGCCGCGGTTCCCGCGCCGGCGAACGTCAGCCCGAGCACCATCCTGGGGTCCTTTCATCCCGCTTTCATGCCATGAAAGAGGCACTCGCACTTCGAGGCGGTCGAATGTGCGCGCGAAGGTACCTTGTGCTCGCGTCGCGGACTTTGGTCCCCTGACGGGGTTCATTTCGCACGCAGAGGGGGAACTCTCGTGTTCAAGAAAATATTCGCCGTACTGTCGGCTTTTTCGATGGTACTCCTCGGACTCGCGGGAACGGCGCACGCCGGTATCACGCAATGGTCCGACGGCTACGAATCGAACCCGTTCGGTGTCTGGGAGCGGGGAATCCAAGGCGGGGACGGGCATTCCTGGATCGACATCGGCATGGGCGTGGCCCGGACCGGCAACAACAACGGCTGGCTCTTCGCCGACCACGGTTGGTCGGCGATGAGGACTCCGAAGTCGCTCAGCGGTTTCCCGTCGAATCGGTCGAATTGCGCCGCCGCGATCCACGCCGACCCGGTCGGTGGTGGAGCGAACATCGGCCTCGAGATCTGGGATCCCAACGGCTGGCGGAAAATCTCCCACACGGTCAAGTGGATCGACGACTGGGCGGGCTATCAGCTCATCACGCTGCCCAATCTCAATCTGAACGGCGTGGGAACCGTCTATCTCCAGCCGATCTACGGCAACAATGGCGGGCCGGCGAAGTACGTCCGCTTGGACGACGCGATCATCCAGTGCGTCTACTGATCCCGAGGTCTCGTCGCGGTATCGATCGGCGCGTGCCGTTGCGACATTCGGTGACTGTTCGCCGGATGAACGCGGATTCCGTCCGGCCGAGCTGATCACGGAAAACGGAGGAAACTTCGACACCTCTCACGCTGAAGAGTGAGAGGTGTCGAAGGTCCTTCGGCTGGACGGCGCAATACGGGTCTGGTCCGAGTAGCCCGGATTCGCGGTAACAGCCCGTTGGGCCTCTTGACACAGGGCGCTCTGGGTGAAGTCCCGCCTTCGCGCTAACGAAAACCGAAATATTCCGTCTTTCCGAGGAAGCCCATAGGAATTCCGGCTCCGGCCGGGTCTGAGGAGGGAAGTCCATGTCACGAAGACCACTGTTCGTCGTCTTGGCCGCGGTCACGGCGATGTTCGCGTCCACCGCGGTCGCCGCCGCGGCCCCGCCGGGAGTCGACCCGGCCACGGTCGATCTCACCCTCGACGCGGGGCAGAGCACGACCGTGACCAAGAACGTGACGACCTCGGCCGTGCCGCCGAACCCCGACCTCGTCCTGCTCGCCGACACCACGGGCAGTATGGGCGGGCCGATCGGCAACGTGCGGTCGAACGCCAGCGCCATCACCGGCGACGTGCTCGCCGCGCAGCCGACCGCGCAGTTCGGCGTGGCCGAGTACAAGGACTTCACCGACTCGGTGCCGTTCAAGGTCAATCAGGGCATCACCGGGGACACGACCGCCGTCCAGGCGGGGATCAACCAGTGGGTGGCCGCGGGCGGCGGGGACACGCCGGAAGCCAACCTGAACGCGCTCTACCAGCTGGCCACCGGCGCGGTCGCCTTCCGTCCGGACGGCACCCGCATCATCGCGTGGTTCGGCGACGCGCCGTCGCACGATCCGAGCGGCGGGCACACACTGGCCCAGACCATCGCGGCGCTGCAGGCGGCGAAGATCCGCGTGGTCGCCGTCAACGTCGGTGCGCTCGACGCCACGGGACAGGCCTCCGCCATCACCTCGGCGACGGGCGGCGTCCTGCTCAACAACGTCCCGGCAGGCCAGGTCTCGCAGGCCATTTTGGACGGCATCAAGTCCATCGAGGTCACCGTGACGCCCAAGGTGACCAGCTGCGACCCGCAGCTCACCGTCACCAACGACCCCGGCAGCGTCAAGGTGCCCAGCGGCGAGGTCGCCACGTTCACCGAGACGATCAAGGTGGCGGCCGGCGCCGCTCCCGGCACCTATCAGTGCGTCGTCGACTACCAGGTGGACGGGGTTTCCCGCGGTTACATCGAGGCCACCACGGTCCGCGTGCTCGGCTTGAGCATCAACGACGTGACGGTCGGCGAGGGCTCCGGGGGCGCGCAGGTCCCGGCGACGTTCACGGTGTCGCTGCTCGGCGGCCCCAGCCCGAATCCGGTGACGGTCCAGTACGCGACCGCCAACGGCACCGCGACCGCGCCCGCCGACTACGCGGCGGTCGGCGGGACGGTCACGTTCGCTCCCGGGCAGACGGCCAAACCGGTGACCGTCCTGGTCAATCCGGACACGGTCGACGAGCCGGACGAGACCTTCACGGTGAACCTCTCGGCCCCGGCCGGTGCCGGACTGATCGACGCGACCGGGGTCGGCACGATCGTCGACGACGACCGTGACGGCGTCTTCTCCTGCACGGGTACCGCGGCGAACGTCCTCGGCGTGACCGCGGCGCGGGCCAACCCGGCGAATCTGCCGTGTGCCGACGACAGCAGCACCGTCGCCGCCGCGACGCTCAACGCCGGTCTGATCAAGGTGGACACCAAGGTGCTGACCGCGTCGACCGATCTGACGCCGGACGACCAGTCGGTGGCTCCGGCCGCGGGCGATCGCGCGCTGGCGTCGGCCAAGATCGACAAGACGGTGATCAGCACGCTCGGGCTGACCATCGAGCTCGGCGTGATCCAGTCCCAGGCGACGGCGACCTGTCAGCCGTCGGCGGGCGGGCTCGCGCCGGTGCTGGCGGGCAGTTCGAACGTCGCCTCGCTGAAGATCAACGGCGAGTCGATCACGGTGGGCTCGGCGCCGCTGACCATCCCGTTGGTCATCGGTTCGCTGAAGCTCAACGGCCAGACCGTGGCGAACGGCGTCGTGAAGCAGCAGGCCGTCGCGCTGGACACCGCGCTCGCGAAGATCGTGCTCGCGGAGTCCCAGGCCGACGTGCACGGAACCTCGGCGCATCCGGCGGGCAACCCCTGCCGTCGCTGAGCCGCTGAACCCCGCCGGGACGGACGGATCCTCGTCCGTCCCGGCGGGACCGGTCAGGGGAGGGCCTTCACCGCGGCCGCGGTGGCGTCGGCGAGGAGCTTGTTGTCGATCTCGGCGTCCTTGTCCGGCCGGTCGGTGAGCACCGAGACGACGATCGGCGCCCGGTTCGGCGGCCACACGACTCCGATGTCGTTGCGTGTGCCGTAAGCCGCCGTGCCGGTCTTGTCGGCGACCGCCCAGCCGGGCACCCCGGCGCGGATGTTCTGATCGCCGGTGGTGTTGGCGCGCATCATGTCGACGAGGATCTTGCGCTTGTCCTCGGGGAGGGCGTCACCGAGCGCGAAGGCACGCAGGCTCACGGCGAGGGCACGCGGCGTGCTGGTGTCCCGGAGGTCACCGGGGAAGGTGTCGTTGAGTTCGGGTTCGATCCGGTCGGCGTGGCTCGTGGTGTCGCCGATCCCGCGGAACACCGCGTTGAGTCCTTCGGGGCCGCCGAGTTCGCGGAAGAGCAGGTTCCCGCCGGTGTTGTCGCTGTAGCGGAGGGTCGCGTCCATGACGGCGCGCAGCGGCAGGCCCGTCGCCACGTGCTTCTCCGTGACCGGCGAATTGACGACCAGGTCCTGCTTCCCGTAGGTCACGGTGCGGTCCAGTTCGGCGATCGGCGTCCGCTGCAGGACACCGCCGGCGCTGAACACCTTGTGCGTCGAGGCGTAGGCGAAGCGTTCGTCGGCGCGGAAGGCGACTTCGCGGCCGGTCGCGGTGTCCACCGCGTACACCCCGACCCGGGCGCCGAAGGCTCGTTCGAGCTGTTCGAAGTCGGCGCTCGCGGTCGGCGCGACCGGCGAAGCGGCGGCGGGAGGTGGCGCGGGGGCAGGTGCGGAACACGCGGCGAGTGATACGGCCGAGAGCGCCAGTAGTGCGGCCCAGCGGCGAGAAGTGACTGACATGCCCGCAGTCTGTCCAGCTCTGGTCATGCTGTCCAAGACACGAATGACGTCTTTCATGCGAAACGCGCATAGTATGTGGTCGTGGACCTGATCGGGAGTTGCCGGGCGTTCGTGAGCGTGAGCGAGGCCGGGACGTTCACCGCCGGAGCCGCGCTCGCGCGCATCCCGCAACCGGTGGCGAGCCGCCGGATCGCCGCGCTGGAACGGCATTTCGGCGAGCGGCTGTTCGACCGCTCCACCCGGCGCGCCCTGCTCACCCCGTTCGGGCGGGACATGTTGCCGTCGGCGAAACGGCTGGTGGCCTTGGCCGACACCCTGGAGCACGACGCGCGGCGCGCCAGGCAGCGGCCGATGCGGCTCGCGATGCCGGAAACCTGCACCGTCCGCGAACTCGCCGAACTCGACGCGGCCGCGCGGGCGGTGGACGTCTTCCTGGAGTTCCGGCAGGCGCCGCCGCGGGAACGGGCGGAACTCGTGCGCACGCAGGAGGTCCGCGCCGCGCTCACCGCCGTCCCCGGCGAGGAGGGCAGCTGGAAGGTGCCGCTCGGGCTGGCGGGCGGAGGCAGGCCGCGGGCGGACGTCCTCCATCTGGAAACGCTGCGGGTCGGCCGGTCCGGCCGTTCGCCTCGGCGGGTTTGGATCCAGCCGGAAGACGACGTCCCGCATCTGCGCGACCGCCTCTTCCGGATCCGTGACGCGGTGGGATTGCGGCCCGCGCAGGTGTCGGTCGCCGATTCGCTCACCGCGGCCGCCGCGGCCGTGTTCGGTTCGGACGATCTGCTGCTGTGCTCGGCGGCGCAGGCCACCGACCTCGGCTTGACCTGGCGGACCATCGGGGAGATCCGGCTCGTGCGCGGATTCGAGATCACGACGGGGCCCGGCGAGGACGCCCAGCGGCTCCGGGCACGATTGGGGCCGGACATCGCCCGCTGTCTCGGCGCGGAGGAGACGACGTGAACACGGAAACGCTGCTCATGCGGCTGCGCGCCGATTTGGCCGACGGCGGCCTGCGGGGTTCGTTCCTCGTGCGCGATCTGCGGACCGGTCACGAGGTGGGCATCGATCCCGACCTCGAATTCCCGAGCGCCTCCCTGGTGAAGATCCCGCTCGCCGCGGCGACCCTGGAGCGGATCCGGCGGGGCGAGCTGGACGGCGCGGCGGCGCTCGACGTCGAGCCGGGGCGGGCCACCGCGCCGGGGCCGACCGGGCTGACGCGGTTCCGGCATCCGGCCAGGGTGGCGATCGACGACCTGCTCTACCTGACGATGGCCATCAGCGACGAGACCGCCGCGGACGCGCTGTTCGCGCTGACGCCGCCCGCCGAGGTCACCAGGATGACGCGCGATTGGGGCATCACCGGGATCACCGCGCGGCATCCGGCCGCGGATCTCAGCGACACCCCTGCCGAACGCTTCGACCCCGCCGACGTCCACCTCGCGCACGCGCTCGCGATCAACGCGGGCACCGCGGGGCGAGGCCATCCCGTTCCGCAGCTCGACGTCACGCGCGCGAGCTCCGGTTCGGCCCGCGCGTTCGTGAACCTGCTCGAAGCGCTGTGGAAGCCGTCCAAAGTGGACGAACAGGTGGCGGCGCGGGTGCGTGAGCTCATGGGGCTCAACCTGTTGCGGCAACGGCTGAGCCCGGATTTCGTCTCCGATGCCACGAAATGGTCGTCCAAGACGGGCACCGTGCTGAACCTGCGGCACGAGGTCGGGGTGGTCGAACACGCCGACGGCGGGATGTTCGCGATCGCCGCGCTGACCGAGTCCAAGGTGTCCGCGGCGATCCAGCCGGAGGCCGAAGTTCTGATGGCCCGCGTGGCGCGGGAGCTGCGGGATCACCTGCGCGAGGGCTGATGTCACGTTCTTCGCCGCTGCCCGGTTCTTGAGGGAAAGGACCGGCGGAGTGGAGGATCGGCATGAAGGTCGTCATCGTGTGCGTTTCGGTGTCCCACGGCAACACGCGAAGGGTCGCCGACGTCATGGCGGGGGTGCTCGGCGCCCGCGTCGTCAGCCCAGGGGAAATCGAGCCGGCCGACCTCGATTCCTGTGACCTGGTGGGATTCGGCTCGGGGATCTTCGGCATGGACTTCCATCCGCGCCTGCTCCGGTTCGTCCGGGAGCTGCCAGGGGAGCAGCGGCGGAAGGCGTTCGTGTTCACCACGAGCGGGCTGCCCGAACCGCCGTTTCGGCGCTACCTTCGCCGCCTGGCGCGGCTGCTCGGTCACAAGGGATTCGACGTGGTGGGCACCTTCTCGTGCCGCGGTTTCGACACCTGGCTCCCGTTCAAGCTCGTCGGCGGCATCGGCAAGAACCGGCCCGGTACGGCGGATCTCGACGCGGCGCGGCGATTCGCCGAAAGCCTCGCCGGCTGAGGCGGAACGTGAGCAGGCCCGGTCCGTGGTCGCGTCCCGTCCCAGCTCCCGAGACCTCCCGCCGGGCGGGCAAAAGCGAGTACCCGAGAACTGAGGAAATGCTCATAATAGTGCTATGACCTGCATAAACATTGAGATTTCGCGATGATCCCGCGCCTCAAGGCCCCGGTCTCGCGGAAGATGATCACGCTGGAGGTGCGGGAGCGCGTCAGCCTCAGCCCGAGCTTCGCGTCGGTCACCTTGGGCGGTCCGGAGCTGAAGGACCTCGTCGTCACGGGCGCGGACCAGACGGTGCGGCTGTTCTTCCCCCGCGAGGGACAACGCGGGCTGCGGATGCCCACCTTTTCGAACGAGACGTGGATGCCGGAGCTGATGCTGCTGCCCAAATCGGTCCGGCCTTGGGTGCGCACGCTCACCATCCGCCGGGCGAGACCCGCCGACGACGAGGTCGACATCGAGTTCGCCCTCCACGGGAATTCGCCGATGAGCGAGTGGGTCCGCCGCGTGCGACCGGGCGATCCGGCCGGGATCTTCGACATGGGCATTACGTACCGGCCACCGGACGACGTCGAAGGGCAGCTCATCGTCGCCGACGAGAGCGCCCTTCCCGCCGCGTTGGCGATCCTCGACGACGCTCCGGAATCCCTTGCCGCGCAGGTGTTCCTGGAGGTGCCCACCGCTGCGGACATCCGGCGGTACGACACGGCCGACGGGGTCCGCGTCCACTGGCTCAGCAGGGACGATCCGGAACTCCGGCCGGGAACCCTGGCCCTGGAGGCGGTCCAGCGGGCATCGCTGCCGCACGGCCGGTTCTACACCTGGGTCGCGGGGGAGTCCCGGCTGGCGACGTCGCTGCGCCGCCACCTGGTGTCCGAGCGAGGTGCGGCGAAGGCGGACATCTCGTTCGCCGGGTATTGGCGGCACGGCTGGTCCAGCCCGGGTTGACCGTTCGTGTCGAGATCCCGCCATGTCGGGTATCCGCCAGCCCGTGGCCGTGTGGGAAACCTGATCACCGGTCTTTACTTCACGTACGGACGTCGGGGGGCTCCTGTCGAAAGGGATCATGGTGATCAGTAGTACGAGAAAGACGCGGAGAGGCACGGTGGCCGTGGTCGCCGGTGCGTTCCTGGCCTCGGGCCTGGTGCTCGCCCCCGCCGCGGGTGCGGCTCCCGCGGTCAAGGCCGAGCCGGACACCGCCGCGCTCGCCGGTGCGCTGACCAAGCAGGCCGTGGCCTGGGGCGAATGCTCGTTCCCGTCCGTCGCGCCGGCGACGGAAGCGGAACTGAAGAAGGTCAAGGGCCTGGCCTGCGCCACGGTCCAGGTGCCGCGGGACTGGCACAACCCGCAGGACGGCAACACGATCGGCGTCCGCGTCTCCAAGACCGGGACCGCCTACCCCGGCACCGGCAGGCAGGGCATCGCGCTGGTCAACCCCGGCGGGCCCGGCGGCGAAGGCCTCCCGTGGGGCGCCGCGATGGCGATGCGCAGCCCCGTGCTGGCCTCGCAGTACGACTTCGTCGGCTTCGACCCGCGTGGTGTCGGCCAGAGCACCCCGCTGACCTGTAGCTACACCGTCCCGGACAGCACGGATCAGAACGTGATCAGCCGGGCGAAGGTCGAAGGCTGCCTGAAGAACCCGCTGACGAAGTTCATCACCACCGAGCAGACCGCGTACGACATGGACTTCATCCGCGTGCTGCTCGGCGAGAAGAAGACCAGCTACATCGGCTACTCGTACGGCACGTGGCTCGGCACCTGGTACGCCACCACATTCCCGAGCAAGGCGCATCGGTTCCTGCTCGACTCGTCGACCGACGCGAGCCGCCCGACCCTGGAGAAGACCTGGGACCTGCAGCCGCGCAGCCGCGACCGCCAGTTCCAGGAGGCGTTGCTGCCCTACGTCGCGCGCAACGACGCCAAGTACAAGGCGGGCACCGACCCGATGGAGATCCGCCGCAACTGGGAGAAGGCGGGCGGCACGCGGGAATTCGCGGGCATGCTCTACGCCGCGTGGTTCATCATCCCGGCGATGTACGACACCACCCAGTACCCGTCGGCGGCCTCCATGGTGGCCGCGCTGGCGAAGGGACCGGCGCCCACCGGGACCGACGCGGAGAAGCTGGAGCAGGTCGTCGCGAAGGCGCTCGCCACCCCGGGCCTGACCGACGCGAACAAGGCGTTCCTGAACAAGGCCAAGGGCAACGCGCTCGAGGCCATCGCGAAGAAGGACTCGGTCGAGCGCAAGGCCTCGTACCAGGGCGGCGCCGAGGTCGAGACCTGGGACGCGGCGTTCGAGGCGATCCGCTGCCAGGACGGCCAGTGGAACCAGAACCTGCACTACTGGACCTACTGGCAGGCCGACCTGACCGTGAACGCGCCGTTCATCGCGCCGATCATGGCCTTGTCTGGCGCGCCGCTGTGCGCGTTCTGGCCGACCACCAACGCCAAGCCGGCGCCGGACGCCAAGACGTTCCCGAAGCTGCTGATCGCGCAGACCGAACTCGACGCGGCCACGCCGTACGAGGGCGCGCTCGCCACCGCGAACGGCCTGCCGGGCGCGAAGATGATCAGCGTCGACAACGAAGGCAGCCACGGGATCTTCCCGTACAACACCGACTGCGTCGACGACCCGATCGTCGCCTACTTCCAGACCGGTTTCACGCCGAAGAAGAAGTTCACCGGCTGCCAGGGCCTGCCCTTGCCCGGTGAGGACAAGACGGTCGAGGTCGGCGGCAACCTCGGGCACGACGGGAAGATCAAGATCAAGATGATCACACCCCAGGTGCGCAAGGCGAACGAGATCGTCCGTGAGCTGCTCGAAGGCACCGCCACGCCGGAAGCCGACGAGAAGGGCATGCCTGCCAACGCCTGATCCCCGGCAGCGTCGCACAAGGGCTCCCGCGGGCCGATCCGGCCCGCGGGAGCTTCTTCGGCGATCCGTGACGGTTTCGTTATCGGTCCAGCCGCACGATCCGGCCGCTTTCCCCCTCAAGAAGGGTGAGGCGTGACATCGATGTCACGTCGATCGATCCTGGGCGGGGGAGGAGAAGCGCCATGCTCGCCGAGTCGCGAGGCCTGTCGGTGGAGGCCGAGCAGCTGTACCGGGCCCTGCTGGAGGGGCGCCCGGGCCCGCCCGGCGCCGAACTGGCGGAGCTGGAGCGGTTCGGCCTGATCCGCGCCGGCGCGTCCGGCGTCGAGGTGTGCCCGCCGCGTGCGGCGCTGTCGGCGTTCGCGGCGCAGCACGAGGCCGCGGCCGTCCGCGCGCGGGAAGCGGCCGAGGTGCTGGGCGCGGCGTACTCCCTGAGGACCGGCCGGGACGCGGACTTCGTCGAGGTGCTGCGGAGTGGGGACGAGGTGATCGCCACCTTCGAGGCCATGCAGACGCAGGCCGGCGTCGACATCGTCGCGCTGGACCCCGGGTCGTACATGAGCCCGAAGGCCGAAGTGAGCACGGTGCAGCCGGGCTCGATGGCGCGCGGCATCGCGTACCGCGTCGTCTACGACTCGGCCGTGTTGCGGACCGACGACGGATTCGCCCAGGTGCAGTCGAGTATCGCGCTCGGGGAGCAGGCCCGGGTGTTCCCCAGGCTGCCGCTGAAGCTGGTGATCGCCGACAGCAACAAGGCGCTGATCGCCGTCCCGAACTCCGACGCCGGTGACGTGCTGGCCCTGCTGATCCATCCGTCGATGCTGCTGAGCGCGCTGATCGAGCTGTTCGAATCGTTCTGGCGGATGGGTGTCCCGGTACGGGCGGGTGGTCCGGAAGACGCGGAGGCGACGCAGGAACCGACCGTCGCCACACGCCGTCTGCTCGCGTTGCTGAGCGGAGGCCTGACCGACGAGGCGATCGCGCGCGAGCTCGGCGTCAGTGAGCGCACGGTCCTGCGGCGGATCAGCCGCCTGCAGCAACTGCTGGGCGCACAGACCCGTTTCCAACTGGGCGCGCAGGCTTCGCGGCAGGGATGGTTATAGCGCGAGTGTGAACGGGAGTCCGAGGAATTGTCACGGGAGTGTGGGGCCGGGTTTCGCGAGTGGTAAAGACGGTGCTCGGGGTCTCGGACTCGCGTGATCGGAGACGGATCTCGTGTGATTGGAGGCGTATCTCGCGTGAGTAGAGGGCGCACACCCGAGTGCGGCCTCCGATCACGTGAGTTACGCCTGCAATCACGCGAGTTCGGTGTCTGATCACGCGAGTCACTACTTCGCCCCGGCCGCGAACCGTCTTCACTCACGAGGAGCCGAAATGCGAGCGACGCTCCTCATGATCGGGCTCGGGGCGTTCGTCACCACCCTCGACAACACGATCGTCGCGGCGGGCGCGCCTTCGCTCGCCAGGGAACTCGGGCTCGATCTGCCCACGCTGCAGTGGGTGAGCATCGGCTACATGCTCCCGTTCGCCGGGTTGCTGCCGGTGGCGGGGACGCTGGTGGACCGCTGGGGCCAGGCCGCGACCCTGCGGGCCGGGCTGCTCGCGTTCGGCGCCGGGGCGGCTGTCGGAGGGTTCGCCACGACGGCGTGGCTCGTCATCGCCGCGCGGATCCTGCAAGGCGCGGCGGCGGCGTTCCTGGTCCCGGCCCTGCTCAGCCTGCTCCGCACCGACCTCGACGCGCGAAGACGGGCGGTCGGCGCGACGGTCTGGACCGCCTGCCTCGCGGTCGCCCTGGCGCTCGGCCCCACGCTCGGCGGCGTGCTGAGCGAATATCTGGGCTGGGGCTGGATCTTCTTCGTCAACCTCCCGTTCGTGGCGGCGATGCTGATGCTGGTGCGCAGGGTCGCCCTCGCTGAGCGTGATCCGGCGACCGGACGACCCGCGGTGCTGTCCATGCTGGTGGTGACCACCGCGATGGTCCTGGTCACCGCCGCCGTGGTGGAGCTGAGCGCGGTGCTCTGCGCGGCGGGGACGGCCTTCGCGATCTGGTTCGTGGTCAGGGAAAGACGCGCGCGCGTGCGGCTGGTGCCGGCGGCACTGACCGGAACGCGGGTGTTCACCGGCGCGCTCACCGTGCAGTTGCTGTGGGGACTGGGGGTTTCCGGGGTGTTCTTCTTCACGCCGTTGCTGCATCAGGAATCCCTCGGCCTCGGGCCGATGCTCGCCGGATTGCCGCTGGTCGTGGTGGCCGTCGCGGTCGTCGCCGCCACACCGCTGGTGCCCTGGGCGGTACCACGGTGGGGTCCACATCGGACGGTCGCGGTCGGGCTGGCCACGGTGGCAGCCGGATTGCTGGCGCTCGCCGCGGTCAACCATCTGCCGGAAATCCCGCCCAGGATTCCCGGGCTGGTGCTGATCGGTGCCGGATCGGCCCTGACCACCCCGTTGACCTCGTACGCGCTGGAGATCGTCGCCGAACGGCACGCGGGCACGGCCTCCGGACTGCTCACCGCGTCCCGCGAACTGTCGAGCGCGCTGGGCGTCGCGCTGATCGGGGTCGTCCTGTCGGTGGTCCGTACGGCCCGGCTCGACGAGGGCGCCGCGGCCGCGCTGGCGGACGGCTACACGGCCGGGCTGCTGACCGCGGCGGCACTGCAACTCGCCGGAGCGCTCCTCGCGCTCCGGCTCCTGAATCCCCGAAGTTCGTCCCGAAGTGACAAGCCGGGTGCCCCCTTTCTCACTTCGCGGTGAGCACGTCCGAGCGGGCAACGGCGTTCCATCATCCTTTCATTGACACCCTTCCCGGGACGTCCATACAGTTCCGGGCAGACAAAGAACGGTCTCCGGAATGGAATCCGCTTTCGGCAACGGCGCCGTTCCGAATTCACCCGCTCCTGCTCACGTCGGCAAAACGAGGGGCCATGGAAACCATTTCGGAAACGGTCGTCGCCGCCCGCGGCACGGACGACGCACCCGGTGGGGAATCGTTCGCCACGCTGCTGCGGTACTGGGCGTGGCGGCTCGGCGACGAGGTCGCGGTGACCTACCTCGACCATCGCGCCGGAGCGGACGGCCGCGCGATCAGCCTGTCCTGGTGCGAGCTCGACGAGCGCGTCGATCACCTCGCGACCCGGCTGACCGCGTTCACCGGCGCCGGTGACCGGGCCGCGATCCTGGCGCGGCAGTCCGTGGACTACGTCGTCGCCTTCCTCGGCGCGATCCGCGCCGGGCTGGTCGCGGTCCCGCTGTTCGCCCCGGACCTCCCCGGGCACGCGGGCAGGCTGGCCGCCGTGCTCGCCGACTGCGCGCCGAAGGTCGTGCTCACGACCACCGACGGACTCGACGTCGCCGCCGGATTCCTCGCCTCGACGGCGATCGAGCGCCCCGCCGTGCTCGCCGTCGACACCACAGCTCCGGTCGCGGCCGGTGACCGCTCCTGGCCGCGACCGGAACCGGACGGACTGGCGTACCTGCAGTACACGTCCGGTTCCACGAGGACGCCGGCGGGCGTGATGCTGACCCATCGCAACGCGCTCACCAACGCCCGGCAGGCGTGCGACGCGTACGCGATCGAAACCGGGACGACGTCCACCGTCAGCTGGTTGCCGCTCTTCCACGACATGGGCCTGATCCTCGGGATCGGCGCGCCCATGGCGGCGGGGGCGTCGTCGGTCCTGATGGATCCGCTCGCCTTCCTCGAACGTCCGTCACGCTGGCTGCGCGCGCTCTCGGCCAGCCCCGGCGCGATCAGCGCGGCACCCAATTTCGCCTACGCCTACAGCGCTTCCCGGGTGACCGAGGCCGAGAAGAGCTACCTCGAACTGAGCCGGGTCGTCTCGCTCATCAACGGCAGCGAGCCGGTCCTCCCGTCGACGATCGCGAAATTCCACGACGCCTTCGAGGAATGCGGACTGCGCCCGGAGGTGCACCGGTCGTCGTACGGACTGGCCGAGGCCACCGTGCTCGTGTCCGTCACCGAGGCGGGCAAAGCGCCACGAGAGGTCGCCTTCGACCGCGAACAGCTCGCCGCCGGGCTGGCGGCGCCCGCGCTCCCCGGCGCGGTGTCCACCACGCTCGTCTCGTGCGGATTCCCGGTGGGGCAACGGGTCCGCATCGCCGATCCGGTCACCGGCGCGCTGGTCGAACCCGGCAGGGTGGGGGAGATCCAGGTCAACGGCCCGAACGTCGGAGTGGGGTACTGGGGGCGGCCCGCCGCGTCCGACGGCGTCTTCGGCCTGCCGCCGATCGACCCGGAGTCCGGCTCGGGCTGGCTCGCGACCGGTGACCTCGGCGTGCGCTACGACGGCGAACTGTTCATGACCGGCAGGCTCAAGGATCTCGTCATCGTCGACGGCCGCAACCACTATCCGCAGGACATCGAGCAGACCGTGGAGACCCATCCCGCGGTCCGGCCGCATTCCGCCGCGGCGTTCGCGATCGAGCGCGAAGACGGCGAGGCGGCGGTCGTGCTGGCGGAGCGCGCCAAGGGGAGCGAGGCCGACATCGTCGCGGCGAGCGGCGAGATCCGGAGGGCGGTCTCGGCCGCGCACGGCCTGCGGGCGTACGACGTCGTCTTCCTCGCGCCGGGCGAGATCCCGCGCACCTCCAGCGGCAAGATCAGCCGGGCGCTGTGCCGGAAGTCCTATCTGGACGGATCGCTGACCGCGCGGCGGCTCGGGTGACCGGCCGGATCCGCGCCTGGCTCGTCGCACGGGTGGCCGAGCGGACCGGCACGCCGGCCGACCAGGTCGACCCCGACCGGCCACTGTACGAGAGCGGGCTTTCCTCCCGCGAGTCGATGGAACTGGCGGTGGAACTGAGCAGGCACCTCGGCCGCCCGCTGCCGCCGACGCTGGTGTGGCAGTACCCGACGATCAACGCGCTCGCCGCCCGTCTGTCCACAGTGGAGGAATCCGCGGTCGTCGGAGGCGAAGGCCGCGAGGAGGAACCGGTCGCGATCGTGGGCCTCGGCTGTCGTTTTCCGGGCGGCGCGGACTCCCCGGAGCGGTACTGGCGGCTCCTGGACGCCGGACGCGACGGCATCCGCGAGGTTCCGGAGGATCGCTGGGAGACCCCCGCCCGCAGCGGGTTTCTCGACGACGTCGCCGGATTCGACGCGGAGTTCTTCGGCATCACCCCGGGTGAGGCCGAGACGATGGATCCCCAGCAGCGGATGCTGCTCGAAGTCGCGTGGGCGGCGCTGGAACACGCCGGCATCCCGCCGTCCACGCTGCGCGGAAGCCGGACCGGGGTGTTCGTCGGGCTCTCGGCGGGCGAGTACGGCCACCTGACGATGGCCGATCCCGCCGCCGTCGACGTCTGGTCCGCCACCGGCGCCGCGACGAGCATCGCCGCGAACCGGCTGTCGTACCTGTTCGACCTGCGCGGCCCCAGCCTCACCCTCGACACCGCGTGCTCGTCTTCGCTGGTCGCGGTGCACCAGGCGGTACAGAGCCTCCGTCGTGGCGAATGCGGGACGGCGCTCGTCGCCGGGGTGAACCTGCTGCTCTCGCCCGCGGTCACCGCGTCCTTCGAGCGGGCCGGGGTCCTGGCGCCGGACGGGCACTGCAAACCGTTCGACGCCGCCGCCGACGGCATCGCCCGCGGCGAGGGCTGCGGGGTGGTCGTGCTGAGACCGCTGAAGGCCGCTCGCCGCGCGGGCGACCGGGTGCTCGCGGTGATCCGCGGCAGCGCGGTCAATTCCGACGGGCGGTCGAACGGTCTCGTGGCGCCCAGTCCCGGCGCGCAGGCGGACCTGTTGCGTGACGCGTACGCGGCGGCGGGTGTGGAACCGTCCTCTGTGGACTATGTGGAGGCGCACGGCACCGGGACCGAGGTGGGCGACCCGATCGAGGCGGGGGCGCTCGGTGAAGTGCTCGGCGCCGGCCGCGAACCCGGCCGCCCGCTGCTGATCGGCTCGGTGAAGGGGAACCTGGGTCATCTGGAAGGCGCGGCGGGGATGGCCGGGCTGATCAAGGTCGTCCTCGCGATGGTCCACCGGCGGCTGCCGCCGACCCCGCATCATCACGAACCCAGCCCGCACATCGACTTCGCCGGTCTCCGCCTTCGCGTGGTCGATACCGGGACGGACTGGCCGCGCTACTCCGACGTCGTACGCGCCGGGGTCTCCGCGTTCGGTTTCGGCGGCACCAACGCCCACGTCGTCCTCGAAGAGTGGCCTGCCGCCTCGTTCGCCGCCCGGGGGAAGGAAACCGAGGGCTCGCGGGTGTTCGTGCTGTCCGCTCGCTCGGCCGAGGTGCTCCGGGCGCGCGCCGCCGATCTGGCGGACTGGCTCGAAGATCCCGCGCATCGGTCGGTCTCGCTGGACACGGTCGCCGCGACGCTGGCCAGGAGCCGGGACCACCTGCCCGTCCGCGGCGCGGTCGTCGCGGAGGGGCGCGACCGGGTGGCCGCCGCCTTGCGGGCGATGGCCGCCGGACGTGAGAGCGCCGACGTCGTCCTCGGCGAGGCCGCACCCGTGTCCGACGTCGTGTTCGTCTTCTCCGGTTACGGCTCCCAGTGGCCCGGGATGGGCCGCGTCCTGCTGCGCACCGAACCCGCGTTCCGCGCCGAGGTGGAGGCACTCGACCCGGTGTTCCGGGCCGAAGCCGGATTCTCCCTGCGCGCGGTGTTCGCCGGCGACCACGACCCGCCGGACCTCGGCGCGACGCAACTCGCGTTGTTCGGTATGCAGCTCGCCCTCGCCGGGCTCTGGCGTGCGCACGGTGTCGTCCCGGCCGCGGTGCTCGGGCATTCGATGGGCGAGGTCGCGGCCGCCGTCGTCGCCGGTGCGCTGGACGTCGCCGAGGGTTTGCGCGTGATGGCCACCCGCGCCCGGCTGCTGGCCGAGGTCGATGCCTCCGGCGACGGCGCGATGGCGGTGGTCGAACTGTCCCCGGCCGAACTCGCCGACCTGGAGGCGGATTTCCCCGGGATCACCGTCGCGGTCTACGCCTCGCCGGTCCAGTGCACCGTCAGCGGCGGAGCCGAGCAGGTCGAGGCGCTGGTGTCGCACGTCGAGAGCCTCGACAGGCTGGCGAAGCGGCTGCCCGTCGGCGGCGCGGGCCATTCGGAAGCCGTCGACGCCGTTCTCGGCCGGTTCCGCGCCGAACTCGGCGAACTGTCCCCGAGGCCGGTGGAAATCCCCTGTTACAGCAGTGTCCTCGACGATCCACAATGGTCGCCGGTGTTCGACGTCGACTACTGGGCGGCGAATCTGCGCCGTCCGGTGCGGTTCAGCCAGGCGCTGGCCGCGGCGACCGCCGACGGATACGGCGTGTTCGTCGAGATCTCGCCGCATCCGGTGGCACTGGCCGCGATCGAGCAGAGCACCGGCGCGCTCGCGGTGCCGTCCGCGAGCCGCAAGGTCGACGAGCGACAGGCATTCCTGACCACGCTCGCCCGGCTCCACACCCTCGGGCTGCCCGTCGTGCTCGACGACGGGGGTCCTCGCCCGCTTCCGGTCGAGCTGCCCGGTCCGCGTTGGCGGCACCGGCGGTTCTGGCCGCGGCGCCCGGCGAACCGATCCGGTGGCACGCATCCGTTGCTGGGTGTCCACATCGAACAGCCGACCGGCGGCGGGCACCTGTGGCGTGCGGACGTCGGGACCGAGACGCTGCCGTGGCTGGCCGACCACGCGGCGATGGGGGTGCCGCTGTTCCCCGCCGCCGGGTTCCTCGAACTCGCGCTCGCGGCGGCGAAATCGGTCCTGCGACCGGGCGGGCAGCTCCGCGTCGGCGGCCTCGAATTGCGCCGGGTCCTCCCGCTCGCCGCGCATACCGAGGTGACGACCAGCCTGAGCACCGGGCCGTCCGAAGTGGACGTCTACGCACGGTCCTCGGACGGCGGCTGGGTGCGGCACGCCACGGCCCGTGTCCGTGACGGGAACACCGCGGTGGTGCCGTTCGGCGCGGTCGGCGACGATGCCAGGCCTATCGACCTGTACCGGCTGCTGGCCGGGATGGGGCAGAGTTACGGTCCCGCTTTCCGCGGATTGCGCGACGTCCTGGCCGCACCCGGCAGGGCTTCGGCCTCGATCATCCTGCCCGCCGACGATCCGGCGTACGTCCTGCATCCGGTGATCGCCGACGCCTGCCTGCACGCGCTGGCCGCGGCCGCCGGGGACGTGCTGCGCGAGACCGACGGGGTGTTCCTGCCGCTGACCTTGGGCGAGGTCGTCGTCGCCGGCGACCCACGTCGCGGTGTCCGGGTCGACGCCGTGCTCGGCTCGCTCGATCCGGCCGGTGACGGCCTGGTCGGCGGTGTCCAGCTGGTCGATGCCGGCGGCGTCGTCCTGGTCGAGTTCCGCGAGGTCTACTGCCGCCGGTTCCAGCGTTCGGCACTGCCGGTGCCGATGGCGGAGCTGCTGTTCGAGACGGTCTGGCGGCAGGCCGATCTGCCGGCGGCCGCGCCGGGCCCGCGCCGCTGGGTCGTCCTGCACGAGGACGCGCCGTGGCTGAAGGAGTTGCGTGACCGGCTCGCCGGGGACGAACTGGTGACGGTCCCGCTCGGGGATCGGGCGGCGCTGGCGGAAGCCCTGAGAGCCCGCGAGGTCACGGGAGTCCTGGCCTGTCCCGGGTCCGGTGAACCCGATCCGATGCGGGACGCCCGGATGGTCGCGACGCTCTCCGGCGTCGTTGCCGAACTGGTCGAACGGGCGCCGCGGTTGTGGCTCGTCAGCGCGGGCGCGTCGGCCATCGAACCCGGCGAGCGGGGAGACCCCGGCCAGGCCTGGCTGCGCGGGCTGGTCCGCGTTCTCGCCTTCGAACATCCCGAACTGCGCGCGAGCCAGGTCGACTTCGACGCCGAGCCTGATCCCGCGCTGCTCTGGGTCGCCAAGCTGGCAGCGGAGCTCCGCGCGGACGCGCCGGACGACGAGATCGCCTGGCGCGAGGGCGTCCGGTACACCCGGGTGCTGGCCCGGCCGGAACTCGGCGAGCCAAGCCGCGAAACCGTTGTGCGCGAAGGTGCCTACGTGATCACCGGTGGTCTCGGCGGCCTCGGCCTGGTCGCCGCGGACTGGCTGGCCGGCCGCGGCGCGACCAGGCTCGTCCTTTCCGGACGGCGTGGTACGAGCCCCGCCGTCGAACCGCTGCTGGCGGATTTGCGTGACCAGGGCGTCGACGTCCGCGTGGTGGCGGGTGACATCGCGGCGCCAGGGACGGCCGAAGCGCTGGTCGCGGCGGCGACCGATGGTGGCCTGCCGTTGCGTGGCGTGCTGCACGCGGCCGGTGTGCTGTCCGACGGTGCCGCCGCCGGCCTCGACGAAGACGCCGTCGAGGCGGTCTGGCGCGCGAAAGCGCTGGGGGCGTGGCGTTTGCACGAAGCGACGGCCGGGCACGAACCCGACTGGTGGCTGACGTACTCGTCGTCGGCCGCGCTGTTCGGATCGCCGGGTCAGGCCGCCTACGCCACCGCGAACGCGTGGGTGGACGCGCTCGTCGCGTGGCGCCGGGCCGCCGGATTGCCGGCCGCGACCATCGGCTGGGGTGCCTGGGGCGAGGCCGGAGCGGCCGTCGGCAACCGCAACCCCGTCCTCGAACCACTCGGTACGGAGGAGGCGCTGGCGGCGTTGGACGCCGTGCTGCGACGCGACCGTTCCTCGACCGGGATCGCCCGCGTCGACGCCGGGACCGTCCTGGCCCTGTTCCCGCGATTGGCCGGACGGCCTTTCTTCGAAATCCTGGTCCCGGGGGACGAACCGGTCACCGGACCGTCCACTTGGGACGGACTGGACGCGCTGCGGGCGGTCCTGCCCGAAGCGGCGCGCGAGATGCTGGCCGACTACTTGGCGGGGCTCGTCGCCGGGATGCTCGGCCTCGCCGCGGACGAGATCGACCGGAACGCGCCGCTCACCCGCCTTGGCCTGGATTCGCTCACCGCCATGCGCGCCAGGGGAGTCGTGGAACGCGATTTCGGTCTGCCGCTGCCGATCCCGTTGCTGTTGCGGGGTGCGAGCCTCGGCGAACTCGCCGACCATCTCGCGGAACAGGCCGGGTTCCGCGAGGCGGACCCGTGGCCCGCCTCGCCGGGTGCGGCCGTCGGGCCACGTGATCCGGCCGAACGCTGGATCGCCCGGCACTGGCAGGCGGAACTCGGCGGCGCGGAACCCGGCGTCCACGACGACTTCTTCGCCGTCGGTGGCGACGCGGAAGCGGCCGAGCGGCTGCGCGCCGTTTTCGCCGGGCAACTCGGAGCCGTCCCTGCCGGGCTGTTCGTCACGCCGACGATCGCCGCGATGGCCGATCTGCTGCGCGACGCGATCGAGGGGCGCGGAGGCTGCCCTGTCCGGCCGCTGCGCGAGGGCGGCACGGATCCGGTGTTCCTGTTCCATCCGGCGGGCGGTCCGACGAGCGTCTACGAAGGGCTCGTCCGCCTGCTGCCGGAGGGCAGGCCCGTCTACGGGCTCGAACGGATCGACGAGGAGGACACGGTCGAGGACAAGGCGGAGTGTTATCTCGAACTGATCCGGGAGATCCAGCCGCAAGGCCCGTACCGGCTGGGTGGCTGGTCGTTCGGCGGCTGCCTCGCCTACGAGACCGCCCGGCGGCTGACGGCGGCGGGGGAGCGAGTCGATCTCGTGTTCCTGATCGACAGCATCCTGCCGCTGCCCGCGCCGGGGAAACCGGCGCACGAGATCCTGCTGGACCGGTTCGACCGCTTCGCCGAACACGTCGAGCGGACCTACGGCGTCCCGCTGGACATCCCGCGCGAGGACCTGGCCCGGCTCGGCGACGACGAACAGATCCGGCTGGTGATCAGTAAGCTGGCCGAGCAGGTGCCCGGAATGGGGCACGGGGTGTTGCGGCACCAGTACGAGTCCTATGTGGACGCACGGGTCGCGGAACGGTACGAGCCGGAACCGTACGCCGGGCCGGTGTTGCTGATCCGCGCACAGGAGCCGCATCCGCTGACCACCACCCTCGATCCGCGGTACCTGCGCACGGACGAAGCCCTCGGCTGGGACGCCTACTGCGCGGATCTGGAGGTCGTGCGGGTGCCGGGCGATCACCTGTCGATGATCGACCCGCCGCATGTCGAGGTGGTCGCCGCCGCGCTCGCGGCCCGGCTGGGGGCGCCCAAGGCGGCGCGGCCATGACCGACACGACGGCGTTCCGGATCGCCGACCTCGCCGCCCGCCGGGAAGATCTCCGGATCGCCGAGAAACGAGCCGTCGACCGGCAGCACGCCAAGGGCAAGCTGACCGCGCGCGAACGCGTCGAGCTGTTGCTGGATCAGGGCTCCTTCGTCGAGCTCGACCAGTTCGCCCGGCACCGGTGCACCGAGTTCGGGATGGACGCCAACCGGCCGTACGGCGACGGCGTGGTGACCGGGCACGGCACCGTCGACGGCAGGCAGGTGTGCGTGTTCTCCCAGGACTTCACCGTCTTCGGCGGCAGCATGGGCGAGGTCTTCGGCGAGAAGGTCCTCAAGGTGATGGACCTGGCGATGACGCTGGGCTGTCCCGTGGTCGGCATCAACGACTCCGGCGGCGCCCGGATCCAGGAGGGCGTCGTCTCGCTCGCCTACTACGCCGAACTCGGCAGGCGGAACGCGCTCGCGTCCGGTGTCATCCCGCAGATCTCGCTGATCATGGGACCGTGCGCGGGCGGGGCGGTGTACTCGCCGGCGATCACCGACTTCACCGTGATGGTGGACGAGACTGCGCACATGTTCGTCACCGGACCGGACGTCGTGCACGCCGTCAGCGGCGAGCGGATCTCCGCCCAGCGGCTCGGCGGCGCCGCGGTGAACAGCGAGATCTCCGGGAACGCCCACCACCGGGCCGCCGACGAGCACGACGCCATCGACTGGGTGCAGACCTTGCTCGGGTATCTGCCGTCCAACAACCTCGACGCCGCCCCGGAATACGCCGACGAGACCGCTCCCGGACTCACCGCGACCGATCTCGAACTCGACCGGCTGGTGCCCGACTCGCTGAACCAGGCCTACGACATGACCGAAGTGATCTCGCGGCTCGTCGACGACGGCGAGTTCACCGAGATCCACAGTGCCTTCGCGCCGAACATGATCTGCGCGTTCGGCCGGATGCGCGGCCGCACGGTCGGGGTCGTGGCGAACCAGCCGCGGCATCAGGCGGGCGTGATCGACATCGACGCCTCGGAGAAGGCGGCGCGATTCGTCCGGTTCTGCGACGCCTTCGGCATCCCGATCCTCACCCTCGCCGACGTTCCCGGCTACCTGCCCGGCGAGGCACAGGAACGGCACGGGATCATCCGCCGTGGCGCCAAACTGATCTACGCCTACGCCGAGGCGACCGTGCCGAAGGTGACCGTGGTGATCCGCAAGGCCTACGGCGGCGGCTACGCGGTGATGGGCTCGAAACACCTCGGCGCGGACGTCAACCTGGCGTGGCCCACCGCCGAGATCGCGGTGATGGGCGCCGAGGGCGCGGTGAGGGTGCTGCACCGGCACGAACTCGCCGCACTGCCACCGGACCAGCGGACCGTCGAACGGAAACGGCTGACCGAGGCGTACCGCGAACGGCACTCGAATCCGTATCTGGCGGCGGAACGCGGCTACGTCGACCAGGTCATCGCGCCGTCGCAAACCCGTCTTCAGGTGGCGAGGGCCCTGCACACGCTGCGGACCAAACGGCAGACCCTCCCGGCCAAGAAACACGGAAACATCCCGTTGTGAGCGAGGAGAAGTGATGAAGCGAACCCGGCGGTGGGGTCTGCTGGCGCTGGCCATGGTGGCCCTGCTCGGAAGCTCGATCCCGGCGAGCGCGGCGCCCGCGCCGGTCTCCGCCGACAACGGGGCGAAGGTCGTCGAGGAGACCTGGCTGGACGCGCGCACGGTCGATCTCAAGATCAGTTCGCCCGCGCTCGGCACCACCGGCATGGTCCGCCTGCTGGTGCCGACCGGCTGGGCCGCGCAACCCACGCGGACCTGGCCGACGCTGTACCTGCTGCACGGCTGCTGCGAACCGGTCGACTACCGCTCGTGGGATCAGTTCACCGACGTCAAGGCGTTCACCGCGGACAAGGACGCCCTCGTCGTCATGCCGACGGGCGGCCCGGCCGGCATGTACACGAAGTGGTGGAACTTCGGGCTCAGGAGCACTCCCGACTGGGACACCTTCCACACCCTGGAGGTGCGGCAGATCGTCGAACGCGGTTACCGGGCGGGCACCCGCCGGGCGGTCGCGGGGTTGTCGATCGGCGGCTACGGCGCGCTCGCGTATTCGTACAAGCACAAGGGGATGTTCGCCGCGGCGGCGTCCTACAGCGGGGTGCCGAACACCCTCAACCAGGGCGCGCCGCTGTTCATCCAGGGAATCTTGGCCCGCGCGGGGATCTTCAACTACCTGGAGCTCTGGGGCGACAGCTGGGGGATGCGACCGATTTGGACGGCGAACAACCCGTACGACAACATCGACGGCCTGCGCGGCACGGCGCTCTACATCTCGTGCGGGAACGGCAAGACCGGTCCGCTCGACCCGCCCGGCCAGTCCGACATCTTCGAACCGCAGGCGCTGGCTTCCTCGGTGACGTTCACGGATCGGTTGAAGGCCAAGGGGATTCCGGCGACCGTCGACTACTACGGCGACGGCACGCACAGCTGGCCGTACTGGCAACGGGCGCTGCGGAACTCCTGGCCGGTGCTGGCGGGCGGGCTCGGCCTGTGAGCGCAAGTCCGTGAAGGCCTCCTTGAGGGAATTTCAGGTGAAGGGTGGCTATGTGCACCGTAGCCGTGTGAGGACGTCGACTGTGTGGTTTGGGGAATGTGATTTTCCAAACCACGCAGTCGCAACTTGCGGTGGTCAACTTGGGAGGATGCTGGGAGTAACGAAAATTTGGGAGTCGTGTAAATTTTAGAATTGAAATTACCATCTTGGGGCTGCCTGCTTATTTATCGGAAGCCCTCTAGGCGGTCGGCTGCGCGATTGATTTCACGTGCCGCGTTGTGCAAGTGTTCTGCTCGAACTTCGAGCCCTTGTGTCTGGCTTGCAGCGTAGGCCAGGGTATTGGCTTTGTCTTCCAGGTTTCGCAGGTTTTCCGAAGCGCTTCTTAGGCTGTTTGCGGCGTCCGCGAGGTTGCCCAGTCGGCTGGCTGCGTCGTGTAGAAGCTCGATCGAATCGGAATTAAACAGCGGGTTTCCGTAGCGGGAGGCCTGTGTCTCTTCACGCAGTTCTCGTATGAGGGCTGCAGCGTCAGCGTCAGTCTTCTCTAGTCTCTTTAGTGTCTGTTTGATTTCGTCATCTCGTTCTTGAATCGCCTCGCTAAGCATTTCTTGAAGGCGGTCCTCGGTGAGATGGCGAAGGCCTCGCAGGGCCTGTGATCCCTTGGTTTCCCTGGTTGATTTCCACTGCTTGAGTGTCTCTGCCGGGTACTTTACGCCACCACCTGGTTGATCTATGGTTTGGTGGTGCACATGGCAAAGAAATATCAAGTTTTCAAAAGAATTTCTCTGCTCGTCGGTCATTGAAGGGAGGTAGCGCTCCCCGCCGGGTTTTAATGCATGGATGTGGGCGATTTCGAGAGCGATCTTGAATTGTCCCTCAACTGGCCGAACAACAGGCTCGGGGCAACCCGGCCAGTAGCATGTTCCGGCACTCAAAGAGATAAGCGCAGCTCGGTCTCCGCGCGTATAGTCGCGGTTGCCACTCAAAGGAAACCCCCTCGTTTGGGCTTGAGGGTTAGGCTACTGCGCGAGGCTGCCAGGTCGGCTAGCGGCATTTGTGTGAATTTCTTTAACGATCTATACCTCTGAATGGGTGAACGCGATGGCGTGCACTATTGGCATGGTGTCCAATAGTGCACGCCTTAGAGGTGCGCGATTCGAGCAAACTAGTGGCCTCTGGCTGCCACGTTCAGAGGACTGAATGCGGGGAAGATCAGCCGGCGATCAGCTCGGCGAAGCGTTCCGGGCTGACGTTCCCGCCGCTGATGATCACCCCGACCTGGCCCGACGCGGGAATCTGGCCGCTGAGCAGCGCGGCGAGACCGGTCGCCCCGCTCGGCTCGATGACGAGCTTCAGCCGTTCGAACGCGAACCGCATCGCGTCCCGGACCTGCTCGTCGGTGACGAGCGCGATGTCGTCCACGAGCCGCCGGTTGATCGAGAACGTCAGTTCGCCGGGGACGGAAGCGGCCTGGCCGTCGGCGATCGTCCGCGGCACCGGGATCGACACGCGTTCGCCCGCCTCGAGCGAGCGTTTGGTGTCGTCACCCGCGGCGGGTTCGACGCCGACCACCCGGATACCGGGCCGCACGGCCTTCGCGGCGGTCGAGCTGCCCGCGATCAGGCCGCCACCACCGACCGGGACGACGAGCGTGTCCAGGGATTCGGTGTCTTCCAGCAGTTCCAGCGCCGCCGTACCCTGTCCCGCGATCACGTGCGGGTGCTCGTAGGGCGGGATGAGCGCGAGACCGCGGTCGGCCGCCAGCGCCTCGCCGATGGCGACGCGGTCGCCGGTGTACCGGTCGTAGGTGACGATCTCGGCGCCGTAACCCGCGGTGGCGTCCTTTTTGGACTGCGGGGTGTCCTCCGGGATCAGGATGACCGCGCTGCTGCCGAGTTCGCGCGCGGCGAGCGCGACGGCCTGCGCGTGGTTGCCCGAGGAGTACGCGGCGATACCCTTGGCCAGCTGTTCCGGCGAGAGCCGGGAGGCGGCGTTGTACGCGCCGCGGAACTTGAAGGCACCGACGCGCTGAAGGTTCTCGCACTTGACGAAGACCTCGGCGCCGACGAGCTCGTCGAGGGTGCGGGAACGCACGACCGGGGTCCGGTGCGCGACCCCGGCCAGCTGGGCGGCCGCGTCGCGGATGTCGTCGATGGTCACGGGGGCGGTCATGATGCTCCTTGTTCACGGATTTCGGCGAGATAGTTGTAGGCGGAGGCGCGGGAGATCCCGATCCGCGCCGCGACCTGGGGTACGGCCCGCCGCACGGCGAACACTCCGCGTTCGTGCAGGCTGCGGAACAGATCGAGACGTTCTTCGCGGCTGAGGGCGGTCCACGGTTTGTTCAGCCGGAGTTGATGCTCGTCGACGATCGCGTCCACCACGGCGTCGACGTCGTCGCCGAAGGTGGTGGTCGGCGTTTCGGCCGCGGTGCCGACATCGGCGAGTTCGCCGACGAGGGTTCGTAGTTGGCCCAATGCGGTGACGTCGAGGTTGACGCACAGCGCGCCGAACACCGAGCCGCCGCTGTCGCGCAGCAGCATGGTCGAAGACTTCACGAGCTTCCCGGACGCCGTCCGCGTGACGTAGTTCAGCTGGTCTTCGGCGTCGTCGCCGCGGGCGAGCAGGCCCATGCCGATCTCGCTCATCGAGCCGCCCACGGTGCGGTCGGTGACCGAGCCGGCGATCGCGACCACCGACTTCTCCGGGCGGCGGAAGTCGTGCACCACGACCTCGCAAAACGAACCGAGCGTCGCCGCGATGCCGTCGGCGACCGGGGCGAGCGCGTCGAGGATCGCGTCCTGCTCAGACATCGCGTACTCGGGCGAGGGCCTCGACTTCGACGACGCCGCCGTAGGGCAGGGAAGCGACCCCGACACAGGTACGGGCGGGCCTGGGCTCGGCGAAGAACTCCTCGTAGACCCGGTTGAGGCCGTCGCGGTCGGCGATGTCGGTCAGGTAGACGACGACCTTCACCACGTCCGCGCGGGTCGCGCCCACCGAACGCAGCGCGGCGTCGAGGTTGGCGAAGGCCTGCGGGCATTCGGCGTCGAATCCGCCGGGTAACAGCGCCCCGGTCTCGGTCACGCCGAGCCGTCCGGACACGGAAACCAGGTCGCCGCTGCGGAAGGCCGGCGGATACGGATGCTCGTTGGTCACGAGACCGACTGTATAAGTGCTGGACGGATTGTCCAACCGATTAAGAAGTGAGCTACCGCTCACGTGTGACGGTGGTCATTGATATACCGTATACAGACAGGGGGGTTCGATGACCACGAGTTCCGCCGATGCCGTGCAGGACGAGGATGGCCGGATCGTCGCGCCGCCGAGTATGGCCGACCTGGCCACGCGAGCGCTGCGGGCGATGATACTTTCCGGCGAACTCCCGCCCGGCACGCGTTTGGTCGAGGCCAAGCTCACCGAGCGGCTCGGGGTTTCCCGGCCGCCGCTGCGTGAAGCGTTGCAGGTCCTGGCCTTCGAGGGACTCGTCGTGCCCCATCCGCGGCGCGGCGTCATCGTCCGCCCGCTCACCCGCCACGACGTCTACGAAATCGTCACCCTGCGCGAAGAACTCGAAGCCTTCGCCGTCCGGATCGGGATCCCGGTCCGCTCGCCGGAGCGGCTGCAAGCCTGCCGGGACGCTCTCGCCGCGTTCGAGCAGGCGGGCCGCGACGGCGACGAAGGTGTTTTCACGCAACGAAAGTACGACTTCCATCAGTCGATCGTCGCGCTGGCGGGGCACGAGCGAGTTACTGAGGCGTATCGCGCGCTTTCCCTGCAGATGCAGCTGTGCATGGCCCTCAACCGCAGCGCCCGCCGCGATGGCGAATCGCTGATGCAGAACGTCGAGCGGCACCGCGAGCTGCTCACGATCATCGAGGGTGGCGACCCGGACGCGGTGTTGCGGGCGCTGGCCGATCACGGTCACGGCAGCTTCCTCGACGCGGTGGTGGATCAGCTCGACGGCGGCACCCCCGATTCGGAACGGTGGCTGGCCGAGCGCCGGAGCCGGTAGCAGAACGGTGCGGGTGGTCGTGAGTGGCGTTTCGGGTTCTAACCCGAAACGCCACTCACGACCACATGGGCCGCCTCAGCCTCAGCCGGGCCGGATGAACAGCAGCCAGGTCGCGATCGGCGCGATCGCGCACATGCTGAATCCCCAGATCATCAAGCCACGGAACACTTTGTCGTTCTGCCCGGCGGGTGCGTTGGCCACGACCAGCGCGCCGCTGGTCGAGAACGGCGACGAGGCGTGGGTGACCCACTGGTGCGGCGTGAGCGAAGGCGTGACTCGTGTGATCAGGGACGTGACTCGCGTGATCGGAGGCCGCACTCACGAGCGGGGCTCCTGCCAGCCCGGCGTCTCAAACCACCTCGAAGTTCGCCATCATCGCCATGTCCTCGTGTTCGGCGTTGTGGCAATGGAAGACGTACCGGCCACGATAGCCGTCGAAGCGGGCGATGACCTCGGCCGACTCGCCCGGCGCCAGATCGACGGTGTCCTTGATGCCGCCGTCGAACGGTCCCGGCGGCCGCCCGCCCCGCGAAAGGATCCGGAAGCCCACCAGATGCAGGTGCACGGGATGGTGGATGTCGGCGACGAACCGCCAGATCTCCGTGTCCCCGAGGCGCGGGCTCGCCGACATCAGATCCGGCGAGAACGGCTCCCCGCCGATCACCCAGCCCGCGCGACCGTGGACGGTGCCCGCGCGGAACGAGAAGTCGCGCGTGGTCGTGGCCTGCTCGCGGGTGAGCGGCGGAATCTCGCTGAGCTTGGCGGGAACCCGGCTGTCGTCCACCGCACGGCGCGCGACGACGAATCGCATGACCTGCGCGGTCGAGCCGGTGCCGAGCCGGTTCACGAGGGTGACTTCGGTGCCGACCGGATAGCGGCCGAAGTCGACGACGACGTCGTACCGTTCCGCCGGCGCGATGGGGAGATGGTCGTGTGCGCGCGGCGCGTCGAGCAGACCCTGGTCGGCGCCGATCTGGACGAAACCGCCTCCGCCGGGTGGCGGCGGGTCGAGCGCCAGGTCGTACCGTCGCGCGTTGGAGCCGTTGAGGAGACGCAGCCGGTGCCGTGCGGCCGCGACTTCGTGCATCGGCCACGGCGCCCCGTTCACGAGGATCACGTCGCCGAAAACACCCTCCACGTAAGCACTTTCGACTCCCGGCGTGGTCCGCAGCGACCGGTCGAGGGAGGGATAGGCGAACTCGCCGTGCTCGTCGAAGGAACGGTCGGCGATCATCAGCGGCAGTTCACGTTCCCCGGACGGGAGCCCCAGGGCGTCTTCCTCGTCGTCGCGGATCAGGTGAAATCCGGCCAGGCCCCGGTACACGGCCGGACCGGTGAAGTCCATCCGATGGTCGTGGTACCACAGCGTCGCGGCCCGTTGCCGCAGCGGGAAGACGTAGTCGCGCTCGCCGCTCGAGATCCGGGCACGGGTGTCGACCATGCCGTGTCCGGCGTGCGCGGTGCTCCAGCCCGACCGCGGCAGGACGAGATCGGTCGGGTAACCGTCGGATTCGGCGGGCGTGTGCCCGCCGTGGAGGTGGACCACGGTCGGTACCGGAAGTTCGTTGCGATGGTGCGCCACCACCGTCCGGTCCCGCCGCGATTCGATCGTCGGGCCAGGGAAGATCCCGTCGTAGCCCCAGATCGGTGTCCGGACGCCCGGCAGGATCTCGGCCGTGGCCGCCCGCTGGGTGATGGTGTAGTGATCGGCATCGGCGGTCCTTTGTGGACGCAGGACCGGCGGGATCGGCAGCGGCACCCGGAACGGCTCCGGCAGGGGGAGCCCGCTGCGCAGCAGTTCACCGGTCCCCGGCGCGCCTTGTGCGAGCAGGCGGGGGGCCGCGATCCCGGCGGCGGCGAGGACACCGGCCCCGCCGGCGAGCCCGAGGAAGGTCCTGCGGGGAAGGCGGCGGCTCATCGGCGGGTCCGCCAGGTCTGCGGGCGCCAGACGGCGATGGTCGTCAGGATCGCTCCGGTGACCAGCGCGACGCCGAGGGGGATGTGCAGATCGAGCGCTCCCGCCATCCCGGCGAGGTACTGCGCGGTCTCGCCCGCCGCGAGCAGCAGGCTGATCCAGAACAGCCAGCGTGGTCCGCGGGTCAGCCAGAGGACCAAGGCCGCGATGATCTGCGCGTACGCCAGGTACGACACCGCGTCCGCGCCCCAGCGGTGCAGCCACAGCATGTCGTAATCGCCGCCGAGATAGCCGCCGGCGAACACCGGCTGGCCGATGATCGCGACGGCGTGGGCGCTCACCAGCACCCGGTTCACCACCAGCGTCCCGTTCGCCTTCCGGCTCGGGCTGGTCAGGATTTCACTCACGCGATCGAACGTAAGAGCCGAGCCCTTATGCTGTCCAAGACAAGATCGGTTATCTGTTCATAACAGGTGGGGTATCAGCAGTGGATCTTCTGGCGCTCCGGTACTTCCAGACGGTCGCCCGGCTCGAACACGTCGGCCGCGCGGCCGAGAAGCTGCGGGTCGCGCAACCCTCGCTCAGCCGCACCTTGGCCAGGCTGGAAAGCGAACTCGGCGTCCCGTTGTTCGACCGGCACGGCCGCCGGATCAGGCTCAACCGCTTCGGCACCGCGTTCCTCCGCCGGGTCGACCGGGCGCTGGCCGAACTCGACGACGCCCGTCAGGAGCTCGACGACGCCGCCGGGCTGGAACGCGGCACCGTCACCGTCGCGGCCGAAAGCCTGCTCGCCCTCACGGAACCGCTTCGCACCTTCGTGCCCGGCCATCCGCTGGTCGACGTGCGGCTGTCCCAGGCCTCGGCCGAGGGGATGGCGGAGAAGCTGCGATCCGGCGACGTCGACCTGTGCATCTCGTCGCAACCGTTGGCGGGCAACGACATCCGTAGCCGCGTGCTGCTCGACGAACAGGTGTTCCTCTGCGTGCCTTCCGGGCACCGGCTCGCCGGGCGTGGCCACGTCGGCCTGGCAGACCTCGAAGGCGAGCCGTTCCTCACCACCCGCCCCGGGTACTGGCAGCGTGCGCTCGTCGAGCGCCTCTTCGCGAAGGCCGGGCTCGAACTCCACATCGTCTGCGAGGGCGACGAAGCCGCCGTGCTCTTCCAGCTCATCGACGCGGGCCTCGGGCTCGCGCTCGTGCCGTCGCTCGGACTGCGGCCGGAAACCAGCCGGACGGTGGTCTGGCTCGACGTCGACGACCCCGATTGCCGCCGCGTACTCAGCGTCACGTGGCGCGAGGACACCTATCTTTCCGCTGCGGCGCAACGCTTCCGCGACCATGTCGTCGAGCATTTCCACGCACAGGCCGGGCCCCGGTCGCGGTGACCGGGGCCCGGGACGTGCTTACGGGTTGAGCGTGACGCTGTAGGCGCTCAGCGCCTCACCGATCGGCTGGAAGTACGAGGTGCCGCTGCCCTTGCCGGAGGTGATGCCCAGCCCGACGCTGCCGGCGAACAGGCAACCGCCCGAGTCGCCGGGGTTGACCAGCGCGCTGGTCTGGATCAGCTGGTGCACCGAACCTTCGGCGTAGTTCACCGTGACGTTCAGCCGCTGCACCGAACCCGAGGTGAGCCGGGTGGTGCTGCCGCTCTTGCTGATCCGCTGCCCGACGGTGGCCGAACCGGCGGAGGCGATCCGCTGCGTGGAGCCGTTCCACAGGGTGACCGCGCCCGGCGCGCTGCCGGTGGTGTTGCGGATCAGGCCGTAGTCGTTGGTCGGGAAGCTGGCGCCCTGCGACGGTCCGACGTTCCACTGCGACACCGCGCGGGTGCAGTGGCCGGCGTCGAGGATGTAGTTCTGGCCGCCGCGGTTGGTGTTGAAGCCGACCGAGCAGCGGGTCCCGCCGCCGGTGATGGCCTCGCCGTTGTAGATCGCGGTGTGCATCTCGCCGGTGGTCCGCTCCACGCGGACTCGGTCGCCGAGCGCTTCGGCCGCCTTCACGAGGGCCTCGGCGCCCTTCGCGGCGTCGGAGATGGTCAGCACGACCTGGTTGGCCTTGGGGTCGAGGCCGATCGAGGTGTGCGCGACCGTGGGCAAGGCCTGCAGGGCGTTCTGGGCGCTCGTGAGCGCCGCGGTGGAGTGCTTGACCACGCGGGCCCGCGCCCCGGTCGCCGTCACCTGGTCGGCGGCGGCCTGGTCGAGCACGTTCACCACCGGCTTGGCGGCGTCGTCGAGGTAACCGTCGGCGGCACGGGAGCCGAGCGACGCGGCGACCTTCTGCAGCGTTTCGACGCCGGCCGTCTGCGTCCGGAGGAACTCGACCGCGGCGGCCTGGCTGATCCCGGCTTCGGAGGCGAGGGAGGTCACCGCCTCGTGCTGCACGGTGGGGGAGTAGCCCGCGATCGTGGTGGCGGTGGCCGTGGACGGGGCGAGGAAGCCGACGGCCGCGGCCGCGGCCACCAAGGTGGTGGCGGTACGGGCCAAGGGGTTTGTGCGCATACCGGTGTCTCACTTTCGCGAGGGAGGATCCAGCGCGAGGGGTGGCCGCACTGGACACAGTGGGGTCGCCGGGCACGGCCAAGGCGACCCGGCACCGGTGATCCGGTGCCGATCATGGTGATCCGCCGCCCCGGTGGCGGATACCGACTTTCGTTGGACAGGAAGAAAGATAGGTACCGGCAAACGGGGCTACCGAGGTATACGCGCACAGTAAACGACGGGACTCACGAGGCGTCGAAGGCCAGTCGGGCGAAGCGTTCCCCGATGAGCCGGTGCGTCGCCGCGTCCGGATGGAGGTGGTCGGGCAGCGGCAGCTCGGCATGGTCCGCCTCGCCGTACAGTTCGAGGCCGTCGAGATAACGCAGGTGGGGATCGTTCGCGCTCCGCTCCTTGACGATATGGGCGAGTTCGTCGCGGATCACGGTGAGTGTCAGCTTTCCCGCGGCGGTCTCCGCGGGGTCGCCGGCCGCCCTGAACCGCACCTTTCCCGCTCGCAGGGCGTCCGGATCGAACTCGCCGGGCCCCGGCGTGTGCTCGTGGATGGGGCAGTAGAGCGGCGAGACGACCAGCAACGGCGTGGTGGGATGGCCTTCCCTGATGGTGTCGAGAAACCCGTGCACCGCCGGGCCGAACGCGCGCAGCCGCATCAGGTCCGCGTTGACGACGTTGATCCCGATCTTGATGCTGATGAAGTCGGCCGCCGTGTCCCGCATCGCGCGGGCGGTGAACGGGTCGAGCAGCGCGCTGCCGCCGAAGCCGAGATTGACCAGCTCCTTACCGGCGATGGCCGCTGCCGTGGCGGGCCAGATCCCGGTCGGGGTCGCCGCGTTGGAGCCTTGGCTGATGGAACTGCCGTGGTGCAGCCAGGTCTCGCGGCCGGAAGACTGGACACTGTGGACGGACGCGTCGGTGCGCAAGGCGACGAGCTGCGTCGTTTCGTTGTGGGGCAGCCAGATCTCGACGTTCTTCTCGTTTTCGGGCAGGCCGTCGAAGCGCAGGGTCCGGACGGGGCCGGGCTGGTGTCGCGCGGTGCCGGTGGCCAGGTCGACGGTGATCGTGTCGCCTTCGGTCACGCTCGCCCGCCCGGCGAGCCGTCCGTCGACGAGCAGTTCGTAGACGCCGTCGGGCCGGGGCGGCGTGCCGGCGAAGACCCGTTTGGTGGCCAGGACGTCCAGTTCGACGAGGGACGCCGTGCTGCGGAAGACGAGCCGCACCCCGGAAGGCTGCGCCTCCGCCATGGCCAGCTGGCCGTCGGGGATCTGCTGCCTTGCCCGCGCGGGCAGCCGGTGGGGGAGCACGCCGCGCTCGGTGTGTTCGAGGTCCAGCGCGCCTCGGACGAGGGCGGCGGTGATCGGGGTGGTGAGCATTCTTCCGTTCATTTCGTTCGGGGCCAAGCGCGCAACAGGACGTCGAGCGCGTCGAGGATCTCGGTCCAGCTCTCCTGCGAGCCGGGGGTGCTGTGGCTGAAGCCTCCGGCGGACTCCAGGCCGACGAAACCGCTGAACACGCTGCCCAGCAGCCGGACCGCGTGCGTCTGGTGTGGCTCGGCCAGGTCATAGCCGCGCAGGATCGCCCGCATCAGTCCGGCGTGGCGGACACCGGCGCTGCTGGACGCCTTCTCCGGGGCGAGCCGGAATCTCGCGGCGGTGAATCGGCCGGGGTGTTCGAGCGCGTAGTCGCGGTGGACGTTCGCCAAGGCGATCAGCGCGTCCTTGCCCGCCAGCCCCGCCACCGCGGTGGCGGCGAGATCGGCGAGTTCGGCCAACGCCAGCAGGGCGATCTCTGTCTTCAGTTCGTGGGCGTTCCGCACGTGCGAGTACAGGCTCGCCGTCTTGACGCCGCACCGCTTCGCGAGCTCGGTGGGGGTCACGTGCTCGAAGCCGATCTCGTCGGCGAGCTCCGCGCCCGCCCGGACCACGCGTTCCGTGGTCAGTCCCGCTCTCGCCATGACGGCCACCGTACCATAGTCCATTCGGGAGTTGCCTAATCAGATTAGGTACCCGAAAACCTGGGTTCGGTAGCGCCCGGCGCGGCGGAAGCTGGGCGCGGACCCGAACGGAGGTGAGCGTGATGAACACGGTGGATCCGGCCAAGGCCAGGCACGACCGCATCGAGCGGCTGCGGGGTGACCGCCGTCTGCTCGCGGGCGCGATCCTGGCGTCGGCGGTCACCCTGGTCTGCGGCTTCTTCACCGGATACGGCTTCGGTGACCTCCTCGAACAGTTCCGGACGATGGCGATCGACAGCGTCTTCGACGACCGCGGCGACGGCGAGCCGCCCTACGGCCCCCTGTGGGGAACGTTCGGCTTGCTCGGTTGTCTCGCCGCCGGCAACCTCGCGGCGGCCGCCACGAGGCGCTACCAAGGACGGTCGTCGGGACCGGCGTTCCCCGTCGTGGCGGCATTCGCGGCCAGCACGCTCGGCCTCTGGTATTCGTCGAGGGACTGGCTTCCGCCGCTCGCCGTCGGCACCGCTGTCGACCCGGTGTTCCACGAGGACGAAAAATGGGGGCTCTGGGCGTGGTTCCTTTACTACGCAGACTGGTGGGCGCCCGCGTTTCTGTTCGTCTTGACGGTGCTGGCCCTGTGGTACGCCGTCCAGGTTTCGCGGCGGCACGCCGAGACGGTCCGCACCAGGGAATGGTTGCTGCGGCACGGCCGGCGGGTGCCCGCCGGAATCGTCGAGGTGAAACTGCGCCTGGCGGGTGACGAATCAGGGACCCGCGTCGCGGGCGCGAACGTGACGGTCGTGTTCACCGACGGCGCGGGGGTCCGGCACTGGGTGACCCGCCGCACGAGGGACACCACGATCGCGACCGCCGAAGTGCTGTTCGACCCGGCATCACCGGCCGACGACAAGAAGATCTTCGTGGCGTTCCGGCGCCATCCCGCCCTCAGCGACTGGCTGCCCGCCCGCTGAGTCCCGAAAGTCTGGAGTCACGCCATGCCGCTCGCCCTCGTCCGCGGATTCCTGACCGGGATCATCACCGGGACGACCCTGTGCGCGTTCATCGTGGGGATCGTGATCGAGTACGTGCCGCTGATGATCGCGGGCGCCGGACTCCCCATCGCCTACGGAATCCTGCTCTATCTCGCCGGAGCGCCACGACGTGCTCGTGAGGCGAGGGTCGCGCCGGTGATCGCGCTCGCGAAGATCGAGAGCCTCCGCGCGGGCGGCACCGAGACGGGGGACATCCCGGTCTACTTCGATCTCACCGTCGCCCCCGACGGCCAGGCGACCTACCGGTTGAAGGTCACGCACAGCATCAACCTGGTGGACCTTCCGAACTACCGGTCGGGCGACGTCCTCGTCGTGCGGTACCCGCCGGACCGGCCGTGGAAGGCGGAGGTCGTCGAGCGGCTGTCACCGGAGTGGGAGCGCCGCGTGGCCGAAGCGGCGATCGAATCCGCTCCCGAAGCCAGCCTGCTGCGGGAACCGGAGGAGGGCTGCGCGTTCGGCGCGCTCGCGGTCCTCGGGTTCGCGCTCGGCGCGGCTCTCGTGCTGTTCCTGTTCCGTGTCGAGCTGTTCGCGCCGGAAGAGCCCGCCCGGGCGGAAGAAACCCAGTCCGGCACGACCACGTCCTCCTCGGGATCGGCGACCGTGAACGTCGACAGATCCCTGCTGGGCGAAGGGGAGCTGCGCCGGGCGATCGACGCGCTGGCGCAGGCCACGGACGTTTCCCAGGTGGTCACCGCGGTCGTCGAGGACCGGCGGCTGACCGTGGTCTTCGCCCCGACCGACGCCCAGGTGCCGCGGTTCGACCTCCGCGAGGCGGCGGTCGACCGCGTCCCTGCCCTGGTCGAGCGGGCGAAGGCGACCATTCACGTCGGTGAGCCGAAGACGTGGCAGGTCACGATCATCCCGTTCGGGACCGCGGTGAGCAGCCGGGTGATCGTGACCGGCCCCGCTGGCAGCGGCTCACTCGCGGACGGTGGCTGAAGCCGTGGTCAGGCTCCGTGTTTTCCCGGCGCGGCGCTGCCGGAGTACTCGCCGAGGCCGGAGATCAGCTCGGTCAGCTCGGCGTCGTTGTCGTAACGGCGCTGGTGCAGTTCGGTGATCTTCGCGCCCATCTCCGGATCCGGGTCGTCGGTGACGTCGAAGGACGCGAACCGGTCGACCAGCGGGAGCCCGACCCGGTCGGTGTTCCGGTGCGCCGGGTGCATGAGGTACTCCCAGTACCCGTCGAGGTCTTCGATCGCGAAGACGGCACCCCATTCGTAGTCGCCGCCGAAATCGCGGCCGACGACGAAGGACTTCACCGCCGGGATGACCCGGCCCTGATTCCGGAGGCTCTCCAAGGCCTCTTCGACCTGCTCCGGCGAGGCGTCGGGCCGCAGGGTGAAACGGTTGCCGTGGTAGATCATCGTGTTTCCTTTCCGTTGTTGCGATTCGAGAGAAGGGCGGCGAGTGCCGCTCCGGCAGCCAAGGCGATGCCGGACCAGGTGAACGCACCGGCGATGCCGATGCCCTGGACGAGTGGCTGGACGACGAGCGGGGACAGGAACTGGCCGAGGAAGATCCCGGTGACCAGACCGCTGAGCACCCGGCCGCGCCGCGCGGGATCGGCGGCCTCGGCCAGGCGCAGGTTGAGGTTCGGGACGACGAAGCCGACGCCGAGCCCGCCCGCGAGCAGTCCCGCCACGACCTGGGCGACGGTGCCCGCGGTACCGATCACCAGCCAGCCCACGCCCATGAGCGCGACACTGACGGTGGTGATCGCGGTGGGGCCCAGTCGCCGCCGCAGTCGCGGGAAGGCCAGCGCGCCGACGACGCCGGTCAAGGTGCTCCCGGCGACCACGGCGCCGACGACGGCGGGTCCGCTGCCGAATCCCTCCAGCAGGAACGGCAACTGGGTCGGCGCCATGTAGAAGACCAGCGTCACCAGCAACGCCAGGACGTAGATCCCGATGACGCGGCCGGGCAGCCGGCCGCCTTCACCGGCCGCGGGGCTGTTCCGTTCCGGTTCCCGCAGGGACACGAGAGCGAAGACCGCGACGATCGCCGAGACCGAGTAGATCCAGAACGGCGCATGCCAGTTCACTGTGGCCAGCAATCCGGCCAAGGGCAGGAAGACGACGCCGCCCAGGCTCGCGAAAGCCTGCTGCAGACCGAGGAAAGAGGCGCGGCGTCCGCCGGTGAACCAGTCGGTGATCAGGGTGCTGATCGCGGTCATGATCCCGCCGACGGCCAGCCCGAGCGCCGCCCGGGTGATCAGCAGCAGGTAGAGGTCGTCCACGAAGAACCCGGCCGTACCGGAAACCGCGTAGAGCCCCAGCCCCGACAAGAGCAGCGGGCGTCGTCCGACGCGGTCCGCGACGATCCCGGACAGCGGCGCGCTGATCGCGATCGCGAGCGAGGTCACGGTCAGCGCCAACCGGACGAGAAGACCGGAACCGGGCGTATCGGCGAAGCCCGCTCGCATCGCGGGCAGGCTGGGCGCGATGATCGCCGCGGCCATGATGGTCAGCGGCGCCGCGGCCAGCACGGTGCCGCGAGCCCGCCGCGTCGGTGCCAAGGTGTTCGTCACGCCACCGAATCTCGCAGCCGGGCACCGGGGTTCGCGTCGGTGAAGATCACCTAGATCGGCCCGCGCTCGGCAGCGTGCGGGCATGACCGACGAGATCCTGCCCGCCATCGCCGGCATTCGCCGTACGGGCAGGGGCAGGTCGAGGGCGGCATCGTGCTGGACATGACCGCGCTGCCGCCGCGCCGGGTGGTCACCGGTGACCTGGTTTCGGTGGACGCCGGTGCCCGCTGGCGGGAGGTACTGGAAACGACGTTGCCGCACGGGCTGGCACCGCCGGTGCTCACCGACTATCTCGAACTGACCGTCGCGGGCACGCTGGTGGTCGGCGGGATCGGGGGAGCGACCCATCAGCACGGCACGCAGACCGATGGCGTGGTGGAACTGGAGGTCGTCACCGGCATCGGTGAGGTGCTCACCTGCTCCCGTGACACGAACTCCGACCTGTTCGACGCGGTCCTCGCCGGTCTCGGGCAATGCGGGGTGATCACCCGCGTGACGTTGCGGCTGACGCCGGCCCCGTCGCGGGCCCGCCGGTGGAAGCTCTACTACGACACGCTCCCGGCGTTCCTGGCCGACCAACGCGCCGTGGTCCGCGACGGTCGCTTCGACTACGTGGAGGGCCAGCTGATCCCCGTCGAGGGCGGCTGGCGGTACATGCTGGAGGCGGTCGCCTACCACACGCCGCCCGCCGAGCCGGACGAGTCCGCGTTGCTGGACTCGCTGGATTTCGACGAGTCCGAAGACGAAGACACGACGTATTTCGACTTCCTGAACCGGATGGCCGACGGGGAGGCCGCCCTGCGTGCGCTGGGAAGCTGGTTCCGTCCGCATCCGTGGCTGAACGTCTTCCTCACCGACGACACGGTCGAGCGGTTCGTCGCCGAAACCCTTGCCGCCACCGGCGAACCCGAACCGGGCGCCACCGGGCTGATCCTCCTCTACCCGGTGCGGAACGACCGGTTGAAGACCGCGTTGTTCAGCGTGCCGCCGGGTGAGCTCTCCTGGCTCTTTTCCCCGCTGCGGGTGGGTCTTCCCGAGGATCCGCTGCACAACGCGCGCCTGCTGGAGCTCAATGTGGACCTGTACTGGAAGGCACGTGATCTCGGCGGAAAGGTCTACCCGTCGAACGCGCTGCCGATGTCCACAGAGGACTGGCGCGCGCACTTCGGCGACGCCTGGCCGAAACTCGCCGACGCCAAGGCCCGGTACGCACCGGGGAACCTGCTCAACCCCGGCCAGCGCCTGCACTGGTAGAAATGTCCGGTGCGTGACTTTCTCAAGGGAATCCGGATGTTCGGGCGAGGCCTCGGCATCCTGGCGCGGTCGCCGAGGCTGCTGCTGATCGGCGCGCTGCCCGCGTTGCTGACCACGGTGCTGCTGATCGGCGGGATCGTCGCGCTGGCGTTCTGGATCGACGATCTCTCCCTGATGATCACGCCGTTCGCCGACGACTGGTCGCCGGGCTGGCAGACGACGATCCGGGTGGCGGTCGGTGTCGCGGTGTTCGGGGCGGTGCTGGCGATCGCCATGATCGGCTTCACGGCGATCACCCTCGCCGTCGGCGGGCCGTTCTACGAGCACATCGCCGAGAAGGTCGAGGACGATCTCGGTGGTGTACCGGGTGCGGTGGACCTGTCGGGGTGGCGGTTGCTGGTGATGGGCCTGAAGGACGGCCTCGTCCTGGTGCTGCGTTCGCTGATGTTCACGATCCCGCTGCTGATCGCGGGCTTCATCCCCGTGGTGGGGCAGACCGTGGTGCCGGTCCTGCTGGCCTTGGTGACGGCGTGGTTCCTGGCACTGGAACTGATCGCCGTACCGTTCTACCGGCGCGGGATGGGACTGAAGCAGCGCCGGCTGGTGCTGCGGCGGCACCGCGCGCTCGCCCTCGGGCTGGGGCTTCCCGTGTCGCTGCTGTGCCTGATCCCGTTCGCCGCGCTGATCGTGATGCCGGTCGGTTTCGTCGGCGGCGTGCTCGTGGCGCGCGACGTCCTGGCAGACGACATGGCCTAGGTGTCTGTGTCAGATGACGCAGACACCGGCGGCTCCCCGGCGCCATCGTTGGCGCGACACTGAGGGGAGCTTCCGATGAAGAGAGCGTTGTTCCTGGCCGCCGCCATCCCGATCGTCGCGCTGCTGACGACCGGTCCGGCGATGGCCGACGAGGGGATCGTGGCCGGGGTCGTCAAGGCCGCCGACTCCGGTGAGCCGGTGGCCGGGGCATGTGTGACGCTGTTCGATCTCGACCTGAAGGAGACGGGTTCGGGGTGCGCGGGCGCGGACGGCCGCTACGAGATCGCGGGCGTCGTACCCGGCAAGTACAAGGCACGCGCGACCGCCGCCGGCTACGCCGAGCTTTGGGCGTACAACAAGGGAAGCTCGCTCGCCGCCGAGGTACTGGACCTGCCGCACGGCCTGGACTTCTCGTTGCGGCAGGGCACGGCCACGGTCCGCGGGCAGATCACCGCCGAGGGAAGGCCCGCCGCGGGTGCCTCGGTGAGCCTCACCGATCAGAACCAGCGGTGGTGGTCGACGGTCCTCACCGCGGCGGACGGCACGTATTCGTTCAGCGGCGTCAAGGCGGACACCTACACGATGGCGATCACCTACGGCGATCGCACGCAATGGATCCGGCAGAAGTCGAGCTTCCCGGAAGCGGACACCTTCGCGGCCGAGGAAGGCCAGGTCGCCGTCGTCGACGAAGCCATGGTGTCGTACGGAAAGCTCCGGGTGGTCGCGACCGACGAGAAGACCGGCGCGCCCGTCGCCGGCGCGTGCTCGCACCTCAACCGGCCGCGTCCGCCGGAACTGCGGAAATGCGCGGGCGCCGACGGAGTCATGCTGTACGAGGACGTGCCGCCGTTCGACTACTACACGCTGAGTGTTTGGGGCCCGGACGGTACGCATTACCCGGTCAACGGGCAGCAGGTCCATCTGACCCCCGGCCAGACCACCGAATTCGGGGCGCCGATGAAACCCGCCGCGTCGATCGTGGCCACCGTGCGGGACGCGAAGACCAAGGCGCCGCTGGAGCGGATCTGCGTCGACACCTACGCCCTCCCGATCGTCGGCGTCCTCGACGCGGACTATCGGTACTACTGCAGTGACGCGGACGGGAAACTGGTGATCGGGCCGATCGACCCTGGCGCGTACAAGCTGCTGGTCAAGCCGCTCGACGAGCGCTACGGCATGCAGTGGGCCGGGCCGGACGGCGGCACCGGCGACATCGGGCAGGCCCGCACGGTCACCGCCGAACTCGGCAAGGCCGTCCCGACCGCGGACATCAAGATGGATCCCGCCGGCACGATCACCGGCAAGGTCACCGATCGCGCCACGGCGGCGCCGGTGAACGGCGTCTGCGTCTACCCGTACGCGGTCGATCCCCGGATCGGCTTCCGCTTCGACGTGAACTGCAGCCGGAACGGCGGGGTCTACACGATCAAGGGCCTCGGGCCGTACAACTGGCCGCTCGAATTCGCGTCCTCGCGGGGCGACTACGCATGGCAGTGGTCGGGAGGCGGCGCGGACCGGTTCGCCGCCCGTCCGGTGCGGGTGCGGCCCGGCGCGACCGCGACCGAGAACGCCGCGCTGGTGCCGAACGGCGCGATCAGCGGACGGATCCTCGACAAGGACGGCAAGCCGACCTTCGGCTACGTCTACGCCTTCAGCGCGCGCACCGGCGACATCGTGGACTGGGCCACGCCGGATTCGAACGGGCAGTACACCGTCAACGGTCTCACCACGCAGAACGTCAAGATCAAGCACTACACCGATGCCGACTGCTGGTACCGCGACGCGGCCGATTTCGCCTCCGCCACACCGATTCCGGTCACCGCCGGGCAGACCACGGGAGGAGTGGACCTCCGCCCCTGCCGCCGCTGACAAAGCGCGTGAAGGCCCCCTTCCCTCGGCTGAGCCGAGGGAAGGGGGCCTTCACGCGCCATGGCGATCTAGCCTATGGGCTCGATCCAGATGTTGCGGAATCGCGGGTTCTCACCGGGATCCCCGTGGTCCTGCAAGCGGATCGCGCCCGGTGCGGCGCTTTCCGGGATGCTGTCGCCCGTACCGCCGTCGATCGCCACGTCGTTGTGGACCACGACGCCGTTCCACACCACGGTCACGCGGGCGTTGTCGGTCTTGTTCCCGGCACCGTCGAACCGGGCGGCGCGGAAGGTGACGTCGTAGGTCTGCCAGGTCCCCGGCGCCGTCGCCATGTTCCGGTCAGGTGCCTTCTTCGAGTAGATCGCGCCCGCTTCGTTGTCGGCGAGCGTGGTGTCCCCGAAGGATTCGAGCACCTGCAGTTCGTAGCGCTCCTGGAGATAGACGCCGCTGTTGCCCCTGGCCTGTCCGGTGACCTCCGGCGGATAGTTCGGCTCGTTCCACTCGACGTGCAGCCGGAAATCGCCGAACTGCTGCTTCGTGCGGATGTCGCCGCCGTTCGACTCCATCGCGCCACCGGACACCGGCCAGGTGGCCGCGCCGCCCGCGCGTTTCTCCCACGCGTTCAGATCGGTTCCCTTGAACAACGGGATGCGCCGGGATTCGGTCAGGGTGAGACTGTCGAGGTTGACGTTGCCCGCGTCGCCCGCGTCGTAGCGATAGGAGATCGTGTTCGATCCGGCTTTGAGGTTGAACGTCTCGGGCTGAGTGTTCCAGGTGTCCCAGTTGCCGGTGCTCGCGAGCCTGACCTGCTTCACCTTCGTCCCGTTGACGTAGACGGTCACCGATTTGGTCCCTGGCGCCGGATCCGGGCCGTTCGAGTAGCGCAAGGACGCGTTGTAGGCACCGGACTTCGGCGCGTTCACGGTGAACGTCGTCGCGGCGCCCTGGTTCCAGTAGCCGTCGACGAACCCGGTGCCCGTGTAGCCCGCGTGGTTCGTGTTCGTCCCCGCACCACCGCTCAGCGCGGCCCGCTCCGCCTCGTAGGTCGTGCTCGCCGGAGGACCGCCGACCAGTGAGTTGAGCGTGTACCAGGCTTCCGTGCTCCACAGGGCGGCACCCGACTCCGCCGCGAACGGACGCGGCGACCGCAGGTGGACGACGTGCCCGGCCTTCAGCCCCGCCACCTGCAGCGTGACCTTCTTGCGGTCGGCGGACAGGCTCGCGGAGGTGACGGACAGGGTCTGTTCGTCGATCTTCGGCCCGCCGTAGGCAGGTGTGGGCTGGTAGCGCCACTGCTGCGCCTGGTACTTCGCCGCGAGGTTCTGCGCGGTCCCGGCCGACAACGGCTGCGTGTACTCCAGTTCGAATCCGCCCGCGACGGCGCGCATCGCCCGGATGTCGAAGGCGTTCGTGCCGTTGGGCGTCACCTTCTGGAGGCCGTAGGCGAGTTTGCCGGGCTGGCCCCAGTTCCCGCCGCCGTCGATCCCACCGGTGTAGATCGCGCCGTCGGGCCCGAGGCTGATCCGGCTGACGCCCGACTCGAGGCCCTGGGTCATACGGAAGACCGCGCCCTGGTATTCGCCGTTCACCTTCTCCAGGAACGCGCGCTGCAGCCCGCCGTAGGTCACGTCGCCATACACCATCTGCCCGGCGAACGGGCCCGTCGGCAGCATGACCATGTTGCTCGGCGAGTTCGCGATCTCGTTGTGCGGCAACCACAACACCGGTGCGGTCACCGGCTTCGCGTCGAACGGACCCGCGGGATTGGTGTAGTGGTTGAAGAAGCGGTCCTGCTTGACCCGCACGAGCTTGTTCGCTGGCAGCCAGCCGCCCTGGTTGTCGGTGACGAAGACGTCGCCCTCCGGCCCCCAGCCGATGCCGTGCGGCGTACGCAGCCCGCCGGCGATGTAGGAGACCTGGCCGGTGACCTTGTTCACCTTGATCGTCGTGCCGCGGTTGGGCGCGGGCTGCGGATCGGTCGTGGCGCCGCCGTAATTGATGGACACGGAAAGGTTGGCGTAGAAGTAGCCGTCCTTGTACAGCAGGCCGAACGCGAATTCGTGGAAGTTGCCGCCGAACGGCCAGGTCGCGACCGTGCGGTAGTCGTCGGTCACGCCGTCGCCGTTGGTGTCGTTCAGTTCGACGAGCCGGGTCTTCTCCGAGACGTACAGCTTGCCGTCGACGTACTTGACGCCCATCGGTTCCTTGAGCCCGCTGGCCACGCGCTGCGTGCGGACCTTGCTCGGGTCGGTGTTCCCGCTGACGTTGCTCAGCAGGTGGACCTCGCCGAGGACCTTGTCGGATCCGCCCCAGGTGGCGATCGCGAGCCGCCCGTCCGGCAGCCAGTCCATACCGGTGACCTGCGGCTGGAATCCCTCCGGACGCAGGTTCGTCAGCGTGAAACCGGGGTGGACGCCGTTGAGCGGCAGGCCGTCACCGGGCGAATCCGTGGCGCCCTCGCATTCCTTGCGTCCCGGCGAGGTCACCCGGACGACATCGGCGTCGGTGCTGAGCACCGAATTCGGCACGAGCGCGAAGCCTGCCGCGCCCGGCGGCCGCCATTCGAGGGTGACCTGCTGATCGTTGGTGTTGTCGAAATGGTCGATCCGCAGGGCGTGGTACCCGGTGCCCAACTGCACCGAGCCGGTCGCCGGGGTCGCCCCGTGCAGGCCGTCGTGGTTGATCACCGTCTGGCCGTCGATCCGGAGCCGGGAGCCGTCGTCGCTGGTGAGCCGGAATTCGTACTGGCCCGCGGTGGCGATGTTGATGTTCCCGATGACCTCGGAGACGAACCGCTCGCCGAGTCCGAAGTCGGCGGTGGTGGTCCAGTCGATCGTCGGCATCAGCTTGTCGACGTTGGGAGTCTGGCCGGATTTGATCGTGCAGAGCTTGGTGAGCTCGCGCTGGAGGTCGTACGTGCGGAGCGTGACACCGGGTTGCTGGGGTGGGATGGCCGCTTCGGCCGGGGCTGTCGTCAGCCCGGTCAATGCCGTGACCAGCGCCAACGAGGCGACGATGGACCGGTTGAAGCGCTTGCGGACAAACGGAAGCATCGTTGCTCCTCGGGTCGGCGGCGGAGCACCTCTGTGACGTCGCTGAACCTAAGAGGACTTTCGATCGAAGTCAACGAAAGTATGTACAGAACGGACGAAAGTTAGTCCGAACGGTCGCGCTCGGGGGACTTCGCCTTGCCGTCTCGACCTGCGCCATTCAGGTGGGAACCGCGGGAACCCGCGACACCGGTCCGCCCCGGCGCGATGTTCCGGTATGGATCGTTGGCACGACGAGTCCCCCGGGCGTGGTGAAGGTTCTCCGCCGACCCCGCATCAGCTTCCCGCCGTGACCGCGACGTTCGTCGGGCGGGAAACGGAACTGGCGAAGATCAGCGCGATCGCGGACCGGGAGGACGGCCGCTCCAACGCGGTCGCGATCATCGCGGGCGCGCCGGGGGTGGGGAAGACCGCCTTGGCCGTGCAGTGGGCATCCGCGCAGCGTGAGCGTTTCCCCGATGGCGATCTCTACTGCGATCTTCACGGCTACGCACCGGGTCCGGCCAGTACGTCGCCCGAAGTCCTCGCCGGTTTCCTGCGCGCGCTCGAGGTCCCCGGGAAGAAGATCCCGCGGAGCCTGGAGGCGAAGTCGGCGCTCTTCCGCTCGCTGCTGAACGATCGCCGGTTCGTCATCGTGCTGGACAACGTCACCTCGCCCGACGAGGTGCGGCCGCTGCTGCCCAGTACCCCCGGCTGTTTCGTGCTGGTGACGAGCCGCAGCAACCTGTCCGGCCTGGTAGTGACCAACGGCGCCCGCCGGATCACCTTGGACATGCTCATGCCCGCCGAATCGGAGACCCTGCTCCGGGCGGCGATCGGAGCGCGCCGGGCGGACGGCGAACCCGGCGCGATCAGGGAACTCGCCGATCTGTGCGGACATCTGCCGCTGGCGGTGAGGATCGCGGGTGAGCGTGTGGCGGCTCATCCGTATCTGCGGCTGGCGGATCTTCTCGCGGAACTCCGGTCGGAGGCACGAAGACTCGACGGGTTCGAAACGGGTGACGACGAAATGTCCGCCCTGCGGCCGGTGTTCTCGTGGTCGTACCAGGCCTTGGAACCCGCCACCGCCCGCGTCTTCCGGATGCTCGGCCTGCATCCCGGACCGACCGTCACCGTGGCCACCGCGTCCGTGCTCGTCGGCCCGCCCGCTGCCGATGTCCGGCGCAGGCTCGACAAGCTCACCGCGGGTTGCCTGCTGAGCGAAGTCGACCGCGACAGATTCCGCTTCCACGACCTGCTGCGCGTGTACGCGAGAGAACGTGCCGATGCGGAGGAGTCCGCCGAAGAATGCGAGGAATCGCCTCGGCGTTTGCTCGAGTGGTATCTCGCCGGCGCCGATTCCGCGGACCGGGTGCTCACTCCCATGCGAAGGCGCGTCGCTCTCGAAGTTTCGCCGGCGGTCTCCGGCGAGTTCGAGTTCGGCAGCTACGGGGAAGCACTCGCCTGGTGCGAGGCCGAGCAACCCAATCTGGTCGCGTCGGTGCACGCCGCGCTGGCCGCGGGCTGGTGCTCGATCGCGTGCAGGCTGCCGCTCGCGCTGTGGGCGTACTTCACCTTGCGGAAACCGTGGGCCGACTGGATCGCCACCTACAAAGCGGGCGTGGAGGCCGCGAGACGATGCTCCGACCAGTTCAGCGAGGCTTCCCTGCTGGCCGGGTTGGGCATCGCGCACCGGGACCTCTGCCGTTTCGAAGAGGCGCTGGCGTATTTGGAGTCGGCGCTCGCGATCCGGCGGCGGATCGGCGATTCCTGGGGACAGGGCCAGGCGCTGATCAGTCTCGGGATCGCGTACCACGAGCAGGGCCGGTTCGCCGAAGCCCTCGGACATCACGCGGACGCGCTGGAGGTGTTCCGACACCTCGGTGACGAATGGGGAGTGGCGCAGACCCTGCACTTCCTCGGTCTCACGAACCACGGGCTGGGCAGATTCGACCAGGCTTACGAGAACCTCCAGGAGGCCTTGGACATCCGGCATCGGATCGGCTACCGCTACGGCGAAGCCGAGACGCTGGTGGGACTGGCCCTCGTCTTCCAGAAGATCGACCGGGGCGGCGAGTCCGCGGGGCAGCTGAAGCGGGCCTTGGAACTACGACGTGACATGGGGGATCGCTATGGCGAAGCGGCCGCGCTCGACCACCTTGGCCAGCTCTGGGCGACGAAAGGCGAATCCGAGTGGGCGAAGACCTGCTGGGGCGACGCGTTGACCATCTTCAACGAACTCGGAGCGCCGAGAGCTGCGGAGGTGTACGCCCGGCTCCGTGAGGTTCAAGCGAGCTAGGGTTTTGACTTGTTGCCGGCCCACTATTGGGAGACGGTGATGGGTCGCCGGTTTTTTGTTGTCATGGCGGACAGTTCTCACGCTGAGGCGGCTCGTTGCCGGAAAACGGCGACGGCCCCTACGTGTCTTTCTCCATTGCTGGAATTGGTTTCACGTTATTTGCCGGTGATACCGGCCCTGTCGTGGTGCAGAGGCATTGCCGAAAATCGGCAATGCCTCTGCCGTTCGTGGGGCCGGGAATTGTCAGTGGTGGGCCGTAGGTTCGTGGGGTGGACACTCATTCCGCGCCTGTGGCGCTTCTGGAAAGCCTCACCGATCCCGAGGTGCTGGCAGCGGTGAACGATGCCGCGAACATGTTGGACGACAAGGATTCCGTGGCGTTGGTGCGGGCCGCGTCGGCGGGGATCGCGCGTTTGGAAGCGGTCCGTTTCCGGGGGTTGGCGCAGTTGAATCGGCATCGTGAGGGTGCGCGGAGTGTGGCGCAGGAGGTTGCGCTTGAGTTGTCCCTTGTGGACAATCATGCGGGTGCGCTGGTCGCCGCGGCGGACGCGTTGACCACCCGTCTGCCCCGCACTCTGCATCTGATGGATGAGGGAAAGCTGGCGGGTTTCAGCGCGATGAAGGTCGCGACGGCCACCGCGTGGCTCTCCGATGAGGACGCCCTTACGGTCGACGCGCTGCTGGAGAACCGGATCGCGGACAAGAACCCGGATCAAGTGCGGAAAGCCGCGAACCACGCGGCGAACACCGTCGATCCCGAAGGTGCCGGTAAACGGGCTGAGCAGCACCGTGAAGGCCGCCGCCTCACTATGCGGCACGGCGAAACGGGGGTGGCGTCGATCGAGGTCGAGGATGGGCCGGTCGAGAAGGTCGCCGCTGCTTATCAGCGGATCGACCGTGAGGCGCGGGCTCTCAGAACCGGTGGCGAGACTCGTACGTTGGAGCAGTTGCGGGCGGATGTCGCGCTCGATCTGCTGCTCGGTGGCCAGGGCGGGGCGAGTGAACGCAGTGAGGTGTTCCTGTACATGGATTTGTTCACTTATCTGGGGCTGAATGATGATCCGGCGGAGTTGGCCGGGCACGGCACGATTCCTGCCGCGTTGGCCAGGGAGATCGCTGGGGGTGAGAACAGTGTGTTGCGGCGGATCGTCACCGATCCACTGTCCGGGCAGATCCTCGACCTCGGCCGCGACCGCTATCGGCCGAGCGCGGGTCTGGCCGAGTTCGTGCGGGTACGGGACCGTGAATGCCGAAGACCCGGCTGTCACCGTCCAGCCCAGGCGTGCGACATCGATCATGCGGTGCCGTGGCAGCACGGCGGGCACACCGCCGACACCGACCTCATCGACCTCTGCCGCCGCGACCACCGGTTGAAAGACGAACCGGGCTGGACCTACCGGCTGACACCTGCTGGCACTCTTACGATCACCACGCCCACTGGGCAGCGTTACGACAGCACACCGCCGCCTCTTCACGAACCCCGCCCAGTAGCCGACGAGTCACCACCGTTCTGAGTCCGTCGCCGGAAATCGGCAACGGACGGCTTGTGCCCAAGTAGCGGCAAGTCGTCAAGGGCGGCGAGCCCCCTGACCAACAGTCAACCGGGCCCCTCATCTCACGCGGTGAAGGGCGCTTTGCCCGCGTCGGATGCGGTGAAAGTCCCCTTCATCCACCCCAGGGCCAGAAGAACTCAAGGCACGAAGTCCCAGCCTCCGACGTCCAGCACCAGCGAACACCCTTCGGTCGCGAAGCTGGCTGCGATCTCCGGATGGACGTCGCCGCATGAGAAGAACCACGCGGTCGAAAGCAGGGCGGTTCGCGTCGTCTGCCCGGTTGGGTCTTTCGGGCATCAAGGTGAGCCGGGCCTCGGATAGAGTTGCAGCCGGAACAGGGGAGGGCGATGACGGGATCCGGCGAACCCCGGCTGAGGTCGGCCGTTCTCGCACAGGCCTGGGCGGACATCTCCGGCGTCGAGGTCCTGTCGTCCGCGGACGGCGGACCGCTGACCCGGACGATCAAGAAGATCATCGACCCGTTGGTGATCCGGACGGCGGCGCGTCCCCGGCTCGGCCGTCCGGTGCTGGACGCGGTCACGGCGGCGGAGCTGGCGGAGCTCCTGCTCGCCGACGCGGACAGGCTGCGCGCGACGGCCGCGTGGTTCACTCACCTGAAGCGCCAGCGCCGCGCCTTGCGTATCACGGCGGGCAACGTCCAGGACGTCTGTTTCCCGCTCGCGTATGAACTGGCGACGGGGTTCGGCTCGCCGGGTCCCGACGCGGCGGCGACGGCCGCGGCGGCGTTGCGTGATCTGCACGGTGAGGGCGGCGCGGCGGGCGTGGATCAGCTCACCGCGTATCTCGCGGATCCGCGGCACGAGGCGCGGCTGACCGCGGAGTTGCGTCGCCGCTGGCACGCCGTATCCGCCCTGCCGCACGACATCGCCGCGCTCCGGGCGTTCGTCGACGAGCTCTCCGACACCGCTTGGCGCGTCCTCGCCGATTCGGCGACCGGGCATGCTCTCGGGCTCGGGCTGAGGCAGCCGGGCGGGGCAAGCGCGCTCGGCGAGATCGTCCGGGAGATCTCCGGGCTGCCCGCGCCGGATCTCGGTTTGCAGCGCGGGGATCGCACCGCCGTCCCGCCGTTGAGCCGGCGCGACGAAACCGGCGCCGAACTGCTCGAACGCAGTGTCGAGCGTCGGGTACGCGCCACGTTGCGCCGTCTTCCCCCGGACGAGCGGGCCCCCGTCGAGGACCTCGTCGACGACGAGCTCGGCCGGGTCGCCGCCGGATTCGGGCTCGGCCTGCCCGCGCTGGCCGCCTGCTTCGCGCTCGGTGTCGTCCTCGCCCCCGCGCTGCGGCCGCTCGACGGCGCGGCACCCGCCGGGGTCCCCGAATTCGCGCGACGGCTGAACGCGCAAGTCGCGCGGGAGGGGTACGTCCTGCACGCGCGCCGTGCCCTGGCCGGGGCCACCCCGCTCACCCCGCGGCCCGACGCCGAACTCCTGCGTGATCTTCGCGAGTTCGCCAAGCATTTCCTCGGCAGGCTGTGGGTCCGGCTGCACGGCTTCGACGTCCGGGGCGACCTGCCCGCCGACGCCGCCGACGTCCGCGACCTCGTCACCGGCGTGGTCCGCTCCACCTCGCTGGACCTGCGGACGAAGGTGCGCCGCGCGCTCGTGGCCCGGCTGCCGGATCTGGAGGCCGTGTCGTGACGCATCCGGTGCGTACGCCCGTCGTCGCCGCTGATGGCGGCCTCATCAGCTTCGCCCTCGCCGATCTCCTCGCGGGCCGGACGACCACGATGCGCGTCGAGCTCAGTGACGCCGGGGCCGCCGAACTGTGGCTGACCCGGCTCGTGGGCGCGGAAGCGAGCCTCGCCGCGCTCGGCCAGGGCCAGGCGGATCTGCCCGCCCGGCCGGAACTCGGCAGGCTCGCGTTGCTGCTGTGGTTGCGTCGCTGGTGGCCCGCGGGCCCGTCGCTCGGAATCCCGTCGCTGGACCCCGCGTTGCTGGACCTCGAAACGGCGGTCGCGACGGCAGACGTGGAAGACCTGGCCGAAGGGCTTCTCGACGGTTTCGAAGCGTCGCCTGCGGAACTGTTCGACGCGGCGATCGCCGACGGCGCCCTCGCGGCAGCGGCGCCGCCGGTCGCCGACGACGTACGGGAACTGTGCGCTCGCCTCGCCGCCTGGTTCGACGAGCAGGACGACGTCGTGCGCGCCGAAGCCGCGGCACGCGTGGAAACACCGGCGCCGAGCCAGAACACATACGCGCTGGCGGCAGGCCTCGATCCGGTCGCGCCCGGCGAAGGCGTACTGGCGAGCGGGCGCGCGAGCGTCGACTGGGCGCGGGTACCGCCGGGGATCCTGGACGCCGGCGAGGACACGGTGACCTGGCGGATCGTGGCCGCCGCGGCCGCCACCCGGCTCGAAGTCGTCGTCGCGGGCGCGTTCGCCGACGCGGCCATCACCGCCTTCGCGAGCCACGAGGGCGAGCCGTTCGCGGAAGTGCCGCTGGAGCTGGGCGCCGGGCGGTTCACCGGTACGGCCGATTTGGCCGAGACCGCGGCACATGTCCACACTGGACGGATCACCGTCGTCGTCGGGGTGGCGGACGAGGGGGTCGCCGGGACCACCGCGGAGGACCGGGCCGAGGTGGTCGCGCTCGTACGGGCCCGCCCGCCCGGTAGCAGGACGCTGGCCGAACGGGCGGCGGCCGCTTCCGCCGACGAGGAGTTCTGACGTGCTCGTCGGCATGCCGCCGCCCCGGAACCCGCCGGACCGCCCGCTACCGCCCGAGCTGGGCCCCGCGAGCTCGCACGGGTACAACTGTCGTTGCGTCGCACGGCATTTCGGGCTCGATCCGGCTCCGTACGGCGAACTTCCCGCGTGCTCGCTGTCGGAGCGCCAGTACCGGAAGCTGCTGCTGGAGGCGGGCGAGGTCCAGGACGAGGCCAAGCGACTGGCCGTCACGCGGAACGTCGTGGACGCGCAACGGAAGTACGCCCGGATGCGGGAGATCGCGCAGCGGCTCGACCGGACGGACCTCGAAGTCGCCGCGGTCAGCGATCTGGCCACGCTCTGTTATTCGGCGGGCGACCTGCGCAACGCGCGGCAATGCGCCGAAGCCGTGCTCGACGTGTTCAAGGTGAGCGCTGTCGCCATCGTCCACTTCGGACAGTACGCCGAGGCGCGGATGATCGAAGGCTCCCGCGAGGTCGCCGAGCGCGTGCTCATCTCCCTGGCCACCGAGGAAGGCGACGTCGCCAAGGCGCGTGAGCTGATCGCCGGGCAGCGGCGCCGGGCGGCGTTCCGCAAAGAGGCCGGGCCGGAACAGTATCCGCCCGAGTTGCTCGACGTCCACGGTGTCGACGAGCTGGAGCTGCGGATCTTCGACGTGCGCGTCCAGATCGCCGCCGGGGACTTCGCGGGCGCGCGGACGGCGATCGAGGAGATCCTGGCGGCGTTGGACGCGCTCGCGGAGAACGACGAGGTCCGCGAGCGGGTCGTGCACCAGCAGGCCATGGTCAGGGCCGAACGTGCCCGGATCCACCAGGCGGGCGGCGAGGACGCCGAGGCACGGGCGGATCTGCTGAGGCTGACCGCCCGGCACCCGGGCAGCCCGGTGGCCGCGAAGGTGGGCATCGGGCTGGCGGAGGCCCGCGCCCTCGCAGGCGATTTCCCCGGCGCGGTCGCCGCGATCGTCACCGCCCGCGACGAACTCGCCGCGGCGGGCCTCACCGGCGACGTCGCCGAGGCGAGCCACGCCCTGGGCTCGTTGCTGCTGCACGCGGGCGACGTCGCGCAGGCCAGAGCGCAGTTCGAACACGCGAGGACGATCCGGACGGCGAACGGCGACGGCCCGGGCCTGCGCCTGGTGGACACGGCGCTGGCCCGCTGCGCGGCGGCGGAAGGCGACTGGGCGACGGCGGAGCACCACGCGACCCGGGCAAGGGAATCGGCGCGGTCGTCGGGCGACTGGGCGGATCTGCTGCACACGGATTTCGTGGCGGCTTCGATCGGGTTCGCCCGTGGCGAAGACCTGCCCGCGGTGCTGGACCTGTTGCTTCCGCTGACCCTCGCGGCGGCGGAGTACCGCTTCGAGTTCGCCGCGCCGCAGGCACGCACGGCCTGGGCCCGCGATGTCGCCGGTCCCGCGATGGAACTGCTGATGGCGCTGCTGGCGAAGCTCGGGGAGCAGCGGCTGTCGGCGGAACTCATCGAACGAACCTGCGCCGTCGGCGCGTACACGGGAGTGGAGGAGCGCTCGCTGGACCTCACCGGCACGCTTCCCACCCTCGAAGTCGGCCCGGCCGCCGAGGGACTTCCGTTGGCGGCACTGGGTTCCGTGACTTCGTCGCTTCCGCTGCGGCTGGCCCCGCCGCCCGCGCTGCGCTGGTCGCCTTCGTCGCCCATGGAGCTGGAGCCGTGGCTCCGCCTCGCCGCCGAGCGGTATCGGCTGCCCCGCCCGGCCGCCGACACCGTCGAGACCTGGCCCGCCGCGAAGCCGGGGCGCGAGACGTTCCTCCTGCGCTTCGCCGACGCCGGGCACACCTTCCTCACCTGGCGGACCACCGAGGACCTCGACACCGTCCACACCCACCCGATCGACTTCGCCCTGGTCGCGACCGCCCGGCAATGTCTGGACGCTGCTTCTCCGACACCGCACGAAGGCGAGAGCGTGGCCGACGCGGTCCGGCGATCACTCGGCGAAGACGCGTTCGGGAGTTTCGCCGGGGAACAGCGCCTGGCCCGCGTCCTCGCGCTCAACCTCCTGCCCGCCGATCTGGTCGCGCGGCTCCGGCGTGCCGCCGCCGGAGGGAACCGTCCGTTCCTGCGGATCCAGCCGTCGCCGAGCCTCGCCGGTGTCCCGTGGGGACTGCTGGCCCTGCCCGACCGGCGCGCGGATCGTGTGCTGGAGATCGACGAGATCGGCTTCTGTTTCGACGGCGACGAGCGCGTCCTCGACGTCGCCGACGTCTCACTGCTCGCCCCGGTCGCGATCCCGCGCCGCCCGTCGTCGGCCGACGGCCCGCCGGTCTACCTTCTCGACCCGCGCATCCCCGGCCAGAGCGCGTTCGGTGAGCTGGGTTCCGTGCTCGGCAAACAGGACGCGACCTCACCGCTGATCCGCTATCTCGACCAGCGGCTCGCCGGTGGCCCGGTCCTCCCTACCGCCGAACGCGGGCTCGATCTGGTGCGCCGCACGGACACCGACCGCCGGCTGCTCGCCGAACTCCTGGCGGGGCCCTGTTCGCGGCTGGTGTTCGTCGGGCACGTCAGCCGCGTCCGCGACGAGTACGGCGCGCAGACCGCGCTGCATCTGTCCTGTTCGGCCGAGCTGCCGGGTACGGCCGCCCCGATCGGCGCGCACCGGCCCTTCACCGCCGCCGACCTCGCACTGTCCGAAGTGGACACCATGCCCGCGCGGGTGGCGCTCGTCGGCTGTGCCAGCGCGAGCGATTTCGGTCTCGCCGAACCGTTCGGCGTGCTGCTCGCCGCCGTCGCGGCCGGAGCCGGTCTGGTCGCCGCCACGGTTTGGGCGCTGCCGACGTCGGCGGCCGTGCCCGGCGCGGACCCGATGTCCGAACTGGTCATCGCCGTCGACACCGCGCTCGCCGGCGATGATCCGGTCACCGAGCTGTGTGCCTGGCAGCGATCCCGGCTCGCCCGCTGGCGCGAGACCCCCGGACCCGCGACCTCACCGGTCTTCTGGGCACCGCTGACCTGCCTCGACGCGACCGACGACGGGAAAACCTGGGTTCGGTAGCGGAACGCCCCGCCGAAGCTGTGTCCAGCACCGACGACACGGCGAAAGGCGGCCCCGATGTTCAAGAAGATCCGCGACAAGATCAACGAAGCGACGCAGCAGGGCATGGCGCGGGGCGAACAGGACTTCCAGCGCCACGCGGAGCGGTTCCGGCAGGCCGCCGCCGCGCAGGGGCACGACATCACCCCGCAGCTGCCGACACCGCAGCTGGCCGCGCAGGCGTTCCGGAGCCTCAACGCGGACCCGGACATGGCGGCGTTCATGGCGCTGCCGATGGACGAGCAGTTGCGCCAGCAGCAGGAACTGCAGGCCTACGGCACCGAACTGCGGCGGCTCTACGACACCTGCGAACCCGCCACCCTGGTGGTCCGCGGGCTGGAGCCGACCGGGCGGAAGATCGCCGGGCAGGCGCAGTACACCGCGACGCTCGAGGTCACCCGCGCCGATGGCACCACGTACCGGACGGTGACGCAGCTGATCACGCCGCTGGCGACGATCCAGCAGTACGCGCCCGGCACCCGGCACGAAGCCCGCGTCGACCCCGCGGACCCGGCGAAGGTCGCCGTGTTCGGGCCGATCGGTTAGGCGGCGGCGATGTTCGGGACCTTCGAGTTCGGCCTGCCCGACGACCCCCGGCGGACCCGTCGCCCCGGCCTGCGTCTGTGGCTGCTCGGCGTGCCCACGACGCTCGCCTGGGCGGCCGCGGGCTGGTCGGGCGCCCTCGGGCTGCTGGACGGCTTCCGGTTGATGTCGCTCAACCGCGTCGACACGTGGGGGCCCGACGCGGGCCCGGCGGTCTCCCTCGTCCTGTTCTTCAGCGTCTCGATCACGGTGGCTTCGTCGCTCGGGTTCGCGATGCTGTGGGGCGGCGGGATGTCGCTGCGCGGAATGGGCGTCGGCTTCCGGGCGAGCAGCCTGGCCGCGTCGCTCGGCATCGCGCTGGGCACCGGCGCCGCGATCCCGTCGTGGACGCCGCCGGAGTCGGTGGGGAAGCGGCTGCCGTCCGAACCCTGGACCGAGGTGGACTGGATCATCTACTACGAGCCGTATCTCGTCCCGGCGGTGGCCGGGGTGACCGCGCTGGTCATGATCATGGTGCTGGGGCGGGCGTTCGTCACCAAGGCCGAAGCGGACGATCGCGCGCAGGCGCTGGCCCAGACCGGCCGACAGGTGATCGGCCACGTGATCGGTGTCGAGTTCACCAACGTCTGGGTGATGGGGAATCCCCGGTTCACCGTGCAGGTCCGGTTCCCCACCGACGCGGGGGAGCGGACCGTCGTCGCCACGATGATCACCCCGCCACTGCAGGCCCCGGCCCGCGGTTCGACGGTGAAGGTCACCTACGACCCACGCGATCCGGACTCGGTCCTGATCGATCCGGATCCGGCGGACCGGGCGGCGGGCGGAAACCTCGGTGCCTTCCTGCCCCCGTTGTTCTGATCGCCCTCTACACTCCCGCGGATGGACGAACAGACGGCAGAGGTGTCCACCGCGCAGGCGGTCCGCAAGGCGATGATCCGGCTGGTCCCGTTCCTCGGGCTGCTCTATCTGCTCAACTATCTCGACCGGGTCAACGTCGGGTTCGCCGCGCTCACCATGAACGTGGACCTCGGCATCAGCTCGGCGGCCTACGGGCTCGGCGCCGGCCTCTTCTTCGTCGGGTACTTCTTCTTCGAGGTGCCCAGCAACGTGATCCTGCACAAGGTCGGGGCCAGGGTCTGGATCGCGCGGATCATGGTCACCTGGGGCATCGTCGCCTCGGCCACCGCGTTCATCCAGGGCGAGGTCAGCTTCTACATCGTGCGGGTGCTGCTCGGCATCGCCGAGGCCGGGTTCTTCCCCGGCATCATCCTGTACCTGACCTACTGGTTCCCGCGGAAGGTGCGGGCCAAGATCGTCGCGCTGTTCTTCCTGGCGGTCCCGCTCTCGTCGGTGATCGGCAGCCCGATCTCCGCCTTGCTCATCAAGCACGGCGACGGGGCTCTCGGCTTCGACGCGGGCTGGCGCTTCATGTTCTTCGCCGAAGGTGTTCCCTCGATCCTGCTCGGCTTCGCGGTGCTGTTCCTGCTGCCGAACCGGCCGAAGAACGCGAAATGGCTGACCCCGGACCAGCGCACCGCGCTGCAGTCGACGCTCGACTCGGAGGACACCCGCGAGGTCGGCCACGAGGTGAGCACCCGGTCGGCGCTGACCGACCCGCGCGTGATCGCGCTGAGTGCCGTCTACTTCGGGATCATCTTCGGCCTCTACGTGCTCGCGTTCTTCCTCCCGCAGGTGATCAAGGGCTTCGAGCAGCAGTTCCAGACCAAGTACAGCATCGTCGAAATCGGCCTGATCACAGCGGTCCCGTATGCGATCGCCGCCGTCGCCATGGTGTTGTGGGCACGCCATTCCGACCGCACCGGCGAACGGGCGGGGCATGTCGCCATCGCCGCGTTCGTCGGCGCGGTCTCGATCGCCGCCGCGCTCTATATGGGTTCGCCCTTGCTGGTGATGGCCGCGGTGACGCTCTGCGCGGTCGGTGTGTTCACCGCGGTCCCGGTGTTCTGGCAGTTGCCGAACGCGTTCCTCACCGGGGTCGGCGCGGCCGCTGGGATCGGCCTGATCAACTCCTTCGGCAACCTCTCGGGCTTCGTGGGGCCCTACCTCGTCGGCTGGTTGCAGGGGCTCACCGGCAGCTTCCGGCCCGGCATGTGGGCCGTCGCGTTCTTCATGGGGCTGGCGGGTGTCATCGCGTTGTTCTTCCGCCGCAAGGAAAAGGCCAAGGAGAAGGTCGCGGTCAAGTGAGGTGGTCGAAGTCGCCGCTGACCCACCGGATGTGGGTCTCGGCGCTTCGGCGCACGACGGCGCGGGCGTCACGATCGATCGTGTCGCCGCCCAGGGTGTAGAGCCGGTCGTAGGTGAAGTCGTCGAGCCGGTCGACGACGCGGCGCACCACGGCCGCCGACAGCGGGATGTGCTTGGGGAAGTTGCGCTGGAACGACACCCAGCCCGGCGCGAGCCCACCCGAGATCGTGTCGCCGGCCAGGATGCTGCCGTCCGGTGTCCTGGCCACGGCGCTGCCGCGCATATGCCCGCCGAGCCGGATCAGTTCGAGGCCGGGCAAGGGTTCCACGTGCTCGTCCCAGAACTCGAACGCCGGATCGGGCGCGGGGAGCCATTCGCGGTTGCGTTCGTTGACCAGCACCGGGACCCCGCCCAGCGCGCGGCTCCAGCCGAGCTGGGCGCCGAACATGTGCGGATGGCTGGTGGCGATCACGGCGACGTCGCCGAGACCGCGTACGACGTCGAGCACCTCGGTGTCCAACCAGGACGGCGGGTCCCAGAGCAGGGTGCCGGCCGGGGTCGTCGCGATGAACGACCAGTGCCCGATCGCGAGCTGCGGGTCCCGCCTGATGCTGTGCAGCCCGCGGCCGTGATCCCGGTGCGAGGTCTTGTGTGGCAAGGACATCAGTTCTTCGTGCGTCCACCAGCGTCCGGTGTGCGCGCCGAGGTCGCCGGCTTCCTCCATACCGACTTCACCGCGGTCGAGCACGCACCGGGGCGGCTCCGGAGTGGCTGGATGTTCGATACCGCACCTGTCGCAAATCCACATGATCGGGAGTCTGCGACCTCCAGCGCGCTGGAGGTCAAGACGCGTCTTCCCCCGGCTCGGCGAGCCGGGGGAAGACGGCTGATCAGCTGACGGTCGTCTTGCCCAGGACGGCGTCCTGGTCGGGCGGGTCGAGGGTGAGGTTGACGTCGAACTCGCCGAGCGAGCTGTCGGTGACGATATGCGAGGTCGCCGCGGGGTCCACGCTGCTGGTCGCCTCGCCGGCGGGGGTCCCGGCCGGGATGGTGAAGTCGACCTTGCCGGTCGCGGTGAACTTCAGGGAACCTTCGGCAGGCACCTCGGTGTCCGGGATCGGCAGTTCGATGGGGATCGACACCTTCTGCTCGCCGAGCGCGACGTTCACCTTCGAATTGATGGTGCCGGAGAGCTTCTTGGCGCCGACCAGCCGGAGCCCGTCACCGGCGGCCTGGCCGGCGTCGACGTCGAGGGTGAACGGCACCGAAATCGGCTCACCCGCCTTCGCCGTCGCCGGGATTTCCGCCTTCACCACCACCGCCACCTGCTGGTCGCCGATGATGGGGAAGCCGCCCTTGTACGTGAGATTCTTTTCGACGGCGGCCGCGGTCCCGGCCGCGGTGAGCATTACGGTTCCGGCGACCACGGCCGCGATCCCGGCCGCGCGGAATCGCCGGACACCCTTCCGTACGAGGGTTTCCGTCATGTCAGGTCCTTTCGTCGTTGAATGGGCTCGAAACCGAATGTAGGTGGAAAGTCACCAACGAGGAAAGGAAAAGATCTCTCGCGTTTTCTTTATGCTTCGATCTTGTCACGCGTATGTGGAATAACGAGTTCTCGAATTGTCACGCGAAGGCGGAAAGGGGGAATGCCGCCCGTATTCTTGTCACGCCGGTGACAGGTGCCCCGTCCGTGCGGCGAACGACTATCGTCTTGATCGTGACCGAACGACCTGAGCCGTGGCACCACCGGACCCGCCGGTTTCTGCGCGCGACGGACCAGCGCAGGGAACTGGTGCGCGGCGCGCGGTTCCTCCGCGGGCTCGTCCCCGGGGCCGGCGAGCCGCTGGCGCCGTCGACCGGACGCTCGTCCGACCGGCTCGCCCGCCTGCTCGCCGAAGCGGGTGCGGACCGGCCCAGCGCCACCCGCGAGCTGGGGCTGGCCGCGGTCCAGGCGTGGCAGGCCGTCCGGCGCTCCGGCGCCCCGGCGGTGTCCGCGGACGGCATCACCGTGCTGTTCACCGACCTCGTCGGCTTCTCGACCTGGGCACTGGAGGCCGGCGACGACCGCGTGCTGCAGCTGCTGCGGGAGGTCTCCAAGGTGACCGAGTCGATCGTCATCGGGCACCGCGGCAGTGTCGTCAAGGGGCTCGGCGACGGGGTGATGGCCGTGTTCGCCGACCCGGGCGAGGCGGTGAACGCCGCCTACGAGACGTGCTCCGCCGTCAGCGTGATCAAGGCCGAGGGCTACCTGCCCCATCTGCGCGCGGGACTGCACCGCGGGAACCCGCAGCGGGTCGGCGACGACTACCTCGGCGTCGACGTGAACATCGCCGCCCGGATCATGGCCGCCGCCGACGGCGACGAGGTCCTGGCCAGCGCCAGCGTCGTCGAAGAGCTGGACCAGGACATCTTCACCGTGCGCCCGCGCCGGAACTTCCGGGCGAAGGGGACCCCGAGGGACCTCCGGGTCTTCCGGGTCGTTCCCCGGTACTCCTCGTGAGTGGCGAAGGACGGCTTCGCCACTCACGAGGAGTGGGCTAGCCGGGCATCTCCGAAGGCTGCGAGTCCAACCCCGGCCGCGCCTTCGTCCAGCCGCCGCGCGTGAAGTCCGGTACCGCCACCGGTTTCCCGCCGCGCGCGAGGGAGACCACGCTCAACGGCACGGGGGAGCACCAGGCGGCCGAGTCGTAGACGTCGATGTCCGGCACCAGTCCGGCGCGCATCTGCTGCACGATCCGCCACTGCAGCACGTAGTCCATACCGCCGTGCCCGCCGAGGTTCGGGTCGTCCTTGAGCTTCTTCCACAGCCAGTGCTCGTGGCGCTCGCGATACGGCCCGAAGTCCTTCCACGCGTGCCCGCTGTGGTCGGGCTCGACGTAGATCCGGGCGGGGTAGTCCTCCACGATGCCGCGGCTGCCGGCGAGGCTGTTGATGCGGCTGTACGGCCGCGGCGAGCTGACGTCGTGCTCGGCGCGGATGATCCGGCCCTGCTCGGTCTCGATCAGGCAGGTCACCAGGTCGCCGTTGATGTAGGTCTCTTTCCACGACGGGTGACCCGCCGGCATGTGGCGTTTCCGGTAATCGGCGAGGCCCTTCGGCTCGGTCGCCGTGGCGCGCAACGTGGCGAACCGGTCGCCGCGGTTGACGTCCATGCAGGCGGCGATCGGCGCGAGGCCGTGCATCGGGTAGAAACTCGCCGTGCTGCGCGTGTGCCACTTTCGGCGCCAGGCGTCGGTGTAGTACGTGTCGGAGAACAGCAGCTCGCGCAGGTCGTGCAGGTAGCCGCCGTGCCCGTTGGTGACCTCGCCGAAGACGCCTTGGTGCGCCATCTTGAGGATGGCCAGCTCGTTGCGGCCGTAACTGCAGTTCTCGGCGAGGAACAGGTGTTTGCGGGTCTGCTCGCTGGTGTCGACGAGGTCCCACAGCTGGTCGAGCTCGGTGGCGATGGGCAGCTCGACGCCGACGTGCTTGCCGGCCAGCAGCGCGGCCTTGCCCTGCGGGTAGTGGAACTCCCACGGCGTGGCGATGTAGACGAGGTCGATGTCGTCGCGCGCGAGCATCTTCTTGTAGGCGTCGGCGGACCCGCCGTACTCCGCGGGTCGTGGCTTCCCGGCGGCGGCGAGCTTGTCCGCGGCGGCCTTCGCGCGCTCGGCGCGGATGTCGCAGACGGCCGTGACCGCGGCACCCGGGACGGCACTCCAGCCGCCGATCATGGACATCCCGCGGTTGCCGAGACCGATCATCCCGATCCGGACGGTCTGGTGCCGCTCGAACGGGACGCCGATCATGCTGCGCTGGCCGGGACGGCGGGGCGAAATCGCGGCTTCTTCCGCGGCGGTGGCGCTCGCCGGTATCGCGGCGAGCGCCCCGGCGGCGAGCGCGCCGCCGAACAGTGTCCGCCGGGAGACAGAGGGCAGGTCGGCCATGAAGAACACTCCTTCGTGTCGCCTTCGGTGCCCAGACCTTGTCTAATCGCCGCCGGATATGTCAAGAGATGCGCCAAAGTGAGCACTAAACTGCACTAATGAGCAGTTTGAGTGCTTGTTGATGGGTGTTTCGCGCAACCCGGGTGCGCGTACACACCCGGGTCGCGCGCCGGCTCAGCGGCGGATCATCACCTGGTCGATCGACTTGCGCACCAGGTTCGGCACCACGCAGTCGTCCGTCGGATAGCCGACCGGGATGACGGCGAACGCCTTCTCGTTCTGCGGCCGTTCGAGCAGTTCGCCGAGGAACCGCATGGGCGACGGCGTATGCGTCAACGCGGCCAGCCCGGAGAGGTGAAGGGCGGTCAGGAGCATGCCGACCGCGATGCCCACCGACTCGTCGACGTAGTAGTGCTTGTGCTTGGTGCCGTCCTCGTCGAGGAAGTAGCGCTGCTGGAAGACCACGATGAGGTACGGGGCGTCGGTGAGGTGGGTCTTCACGGCGTCGGTGCCCAACGGGCGCAAGGCGGACAGCCACTCCTCGCCGAGCCTGCCCTCGTACGAAACGCGTTCCTCCGCTTCGGCGGCCTCACGAATCCGTTGTTTGGTGGCGGCGTCCTTGATGAGGACGAACGTCCACGGCTGTTGGTGTGCGCCGCTGGGCGCGGTCGAAGCCACCGCGATGGCGTCGACGACCACCTGCTCGGGCACCGGATCGGTCGAGAACATCCGCACGGTGCGGCGGCTGTCCATCCGACGGCGCAGATCGGCGGCGGTGGCCAGCGATTCTTCCTCGGGCATACGCGCCGGACGGTAGGGCACCGGCTCGAAGGGGGCGCCGTAGGTCGGGGTCCACTGTGCTGCGGTCATGGTGGCGATTCTGTCGGCGGGACGGGCTTTCGGGAAGCCCCGGCGCCGGGTTATGTCCCTGGAGTTATGCCGCCATCTGTCTCAAGTGGACGGACGCCGGGCGTCGTAACCGGTGGGTGGTTTCAGTACCTAGAGGGGCACTTAGCGGTGGTCACGGCGAACAGATAAGTACCTACTGCACGACTTTCGGCGGTTTCCGGTTTCTCTTGCCGCGTCCCAGAATCAGCACACCCCGTCCCCATCGCGCGGCCGGATCCCGGCCGCAGAAATGAGTCGGAACCATGCGACTTCGCTCCTTCGCACTGATCGCCGGCACCGCCTTCGCGGCGCTGCTCGGCGTCACCGCCCCCGTGGCGTCCGCCGCGGAAACGTCCTCCGACGTCCAGCCGATGATCATCGGCGGCCAGAACGCGACGAGCGGCCCGTGGGCGGCCAGGCTCTTCGCCAACGGCCGGCAAACGTGTACCTCGACGATCATCGCGCCGCAGTACATCCTGACCGCGAAGCACTGCGTGGCCAGCAGCGGCACGTTCACCTTCCGGATCGGCAGCCTCGACCAGCAGAGTGGCGGCACCATGGCCACCGGCTCCACCGTCACCCGCCACCCGAGCGCGGACCTCGCGATCGTGAAGCTGACGACGTCGGTCAACGCCACCTACTCGCCGCTGGGCACCACCGCCAACGTCTCCGTCGGCCAGACCGTCCAGGTCTACGGCTGGGGCGCGACGAGCCAGTGCGGCTCGGAGATCAACTGCCAGTCGCGCTACCTGAAGGTCGCCAACGTCTCGGTCACGTCGGTCTCTTGCCGTGACTACAACGGTGGCATCGCGGTGTGCGCGCGCCGCGGCGACGGCATCACCGCCGGTGGGGACTCGGGCGGCCCGATGTTCGCCTCCGGCCGTCAGGTCGGCGTCGCCTCGACGAGCGACCGGCAGACGACGACCGCGTACACGAACATCACGCGGTACCGGCCCTGGATCCAGCAGATCGCCGGGGTCTGAGGTTCGGTTGTAGCGGGGCCCTTCTCGGCTTTGTCGGGAAGGGCCCCGCTCGCTGGCTTGCACATCCTGATGTTCTGCTCGTCCGACTCGACGTCACCGCCGCCCGGTTGGCCGCCGCAGGCGTAAGGCATGGCGGAGTGCACACGGTGCGACGTCCGGCCGGGTTTGGCGGCGGAAGGCAGGATCGGCGTCGTCGCGGACCTGGACCAACGGGACCCGCCGACGCCCTTCCGCGCTGCCCGCTCTCGTCTCGTGCACCGTTGCCGAACACGAATTGAGCCTGCCGAACGATGTACACCGAACGGAGTCCGGTGGCAAATTGTGTGGTCAGGGGCCGACCACGACCGTACGGTGAGCCCATGGATGCCGGGCTCGCGGAGCGCATCGAGGCGAACGTTGCCGAACATGCCTGTCACCTGCATCGACGTACCAAAGGTATGACCGTTACGGAAACCGATGATCTGGTGATCGCCGACAGCGGTATCGAAGGTGATGTCGGTACCGGTGCCGAGATCTTCAACATCGTCGCGAACGCTCGTTTCGCGCCGGATGAGGTGAAGAACCGTCTCTCCCTCACGGCGTTCAAGCTGCGTTTGACCGGCCGGGCCTTCTCGTGGTCGGCCGGTCCGAATTCCGCGGATATGCCGTTCGGCTTCGTCGAACTGATGGCAGGGAAGAGGGAAGCCGCGATGTGTGCCCGCACCGCGGACATCTCGGGTGCAGGGCCGTACCCGGATCTGGAGATCCGCCGCGTCCGCACCCCGGAGGAACTCGCCGACTACGCCCGAATCCTGGCCGCCGACTGGAATCCACCAGCCGTCACCGTTGTGGAGTTCTACGATCGTGTGACTCCGTCCGCCCTCGCCGAGGACTGCCCGGCGCACTATCTGCTCGGTTACCACCATGGCGAGCCGGTGAGCGCAGGCGAGATTTTCCTGCACGCCGAGGTCGCCGGTATTTACAACATCTCCACACTGCCCGCCTCCCGGCGCCGGGGATTCGGCGGCGCCATGGCCTTGGCCGCTGTGGACAGGGCTCGCGCCGCCGGTTACGACACCGTGGCGATCCGAGCGTCCGCCGACGACGAGCCGGTGTACCGCGGGCTCGGTTTCCGCTCCGGTGGCTGGTACACCGAGTACCCCGTCCCGATCGTTCCGTTGGAAGACCGCGGCCACACCACGCGGGAGCAGCTGATCTCCATCGGCTTCGAACACGTCCACGTGGAAAACGAGCGCTACGACGGCCCGCAAGCCGGTGTCGCCGACATCTCCGGCGTTCCCCACTACTTCGTCAGGCTGAACAGCTTGTTCGAGGACGGTGATCAGTTCTCCGTCTGGCCGATCGACGACGAGAGTTTCGCCCTCGAACAGGAAGGCTGGCGTCTCTATGTGAAAGCGTGGGATGCGGGGGACCGTAAACCCGCGCGCCTCGTTGAGCTCGACGCGTTGCTGGAGGTTCGCCGTACCACGCCGCCCGCCATGGCACGAACGATGTTCGCGCAATGGCGTTTCGACGAACGCGATGCGCGCCACGACGACCGCGGACCTACCTACATGATGCGCTGGCGCTAGTGGATACATCCCCGGCAGCGCCCGGCCGGTCGTGCCGCTGGGTCATCCGGGCGGGAGAACATGCCGCCGACGGTGTTCGCGGGGAGTGACTCCGCGGTCGGCTCGGAACGCTCGGGTGAAGTCAGCCGGCCGGGGAAATCCCCAGCGCGCCGCGATCGTGTGCACGGGCGTGTCGAGCAGGGCGGGGTCGGCCAGATCATGGGCGGCCCGTTCCAGGCGCTGTCGTCTGATCCAGGCCGCGACCGTCTCTTCCTGGTCCTTGAAAAGGTTGTGCAGGTGGCTGCGGGAGATGTGGTGGGCCGCGGCGATCGAACCGGGTGTCAGCCCGGGGTCGTGCAGGTTCTCTCGCACGAAGTTCCGGATCCGGAGGACGAGAGTGCGGCGCCGGCTCTCGGCCGGCACGGACGAGCCACTGTCCAAAGCCCGGCAGCAGAGCGCGGTCACCAGGTCCATGACCGTTGTCTCCAGCTGTGCCGCGTCCTCGGGGCGATACGAGGCCGCGTCCCGCACGATCTGGGTCAGCACTTGGGCCAGGAGAGCGCCGTAACCCGATTTTCCGTCTAGCGGGTGGCCGACCAGTCGCTCGATCCGGCTTCGTCGCACGGGGATCCGGCTGTAGGGCACTCCTAGTGACGTTTCGGTGTGGGTTCCGCCTACCACCGGGATGTCGTAGAGCAGCGCGGAATCCACGACCGACCAATCGCCCGGGCGGAGCACGACGTCGTCCTTTCCGATCCCTATGCTCCGGGATTCCACGGAGAACGACAGCCGGATCTCTTCCGTGTCAGCGCGTGCGACGATGGCCGGCGTACGCCGCAGGAGCATCGACGGCACCGTGCCGGTCATCGCCGACACGACCAAGCCGCCCATACTCAGCACGCGTTGATCCGATCGCAGGTCAGGCCGGTGATCACCGCGGAGCTTGACGAGCACGTTCGCACTGAGGCGGCCGAAGAAGGCGTCGACCCGGTCCGAGACAGGCAAGTCATCGGTCCGGAAGTCCATCGTGGTGAGCATCTTCCCCCTTCTCGATGATCGCCTACGGCCAGTGTGCTGCCCTTGGAAGCGAAAGGCAGCAGGCATTCGGTCGAAAGATCGGCGACTGAATGCTCAGCGATGGCGACGGAGTGCGAACGACATCCATGCCGTAGTCCGGGAAAGTTGACGACGTGATCGACGTAGGACTACCTCCGCATCAAGGACTCGAAAGGAAAACCTATGTCATTCAGCGCACGAATTCGGCTTCTCCTGCTCGCTGCGGGTATCGGCTGCGGTGTCGCACTGGTTCCCGTCGGTATCGCGCTCGCCGACGACGGTCGGCCCGTGGCCGAAATCGCCGGCCCCGAAGCGAAAGCCCGGGTGTTGAATACCGTCGAGGTCTCGTCTCAGAGACGGGCCTGCAACACGACAGTCGAGCAGCCCGGCGGCGTGAACACCACGATTTACGTGTACTACAACAACTGCGGCACGCTTCGCCTGCGTCTCACTCCCTTCGGTCGAGCCGTCGCATTCGACGGCTTTTACACCTATGTCGGCTCGTGCGCCGTGGTCCCGGGTGGGGCCACCGTCGGCTGGGCGGTAAGCCCGAGTCAATTCCCGCCGGTGGAAACCCACAACTGGGGACTCACGAACTGCATGTGACGATCCGAAACTCCATCGGCGAGGAGTGACTGCTCCGGCGTCTTGGGCCGGAAACCTGGAGACAGCGGCCGGCGAGCACCACATCGAGTGGGAGTTGGACGAGGAGTTCCAGTGGGGGGCCAACTGCTCGCCGGCCGCAGTCGAGGAACCGTGCATTCACCAGGACGAACGCGGAATCTTCTACCGGGGACGGCTCGGCCTCATCGAGATTGAGGCCGAGCCGCCACTGGCGCACTTGGAGCTGGTCGACGTGGTGATCGACCTCGGCCATATCGAGGGCCTGCCTCGAGGGATGGCCGGCGCGTGGGTCGAGATCAACCTGAAGCCTGAAAAGATCAGGGTCTATCCCTACGAAATATGACTTGCCGTGCACTGCCACCGGTCGCTCAATGGTCGTCTCGTCGGCGTGACAGGACGTTGGCAGGATGCGGACAGCGGCGCCGGAACCGTGTGGCAGAGGGCTAGCCTGCGCTCGTGGAACGACAGGGGCAGCAGCAGTGGTTTCCGGATTTCCCGTCCCAGCCCGATTACCCGGCGCCTTCGCCGAAACGGCGTCGCACGGGGATGCTCGCGGGGATCGCCGTCGGCGTGCTGGTGGTGATCGCCGGTCTGGTGGCCGGGCTGCTGGTGTTCCTGAACAGCAAGGACGACAGCGCTGCCTCATTCTGGCCTATCAGCGAGAGCGGTACCTCCCGAACCCCGCCGGCGCCCGGCTGGAAGACCCTGGAGCTCGGGCTCGGCGTGTTCGTCGAGGTGCCACCCACCTGGCAGCCGGTCGACGGAACCTTCATCCCGGACGCTCGAACCCGAGGCGCGCGGTACAAACCGGGCTACTGCGCAGCGAATCCGAAAGCCATCCTCGGCCAGTTGTACCTCGACCGGGCGCGTATCACCGATCCGATGGCGGCCGCGGCGGACGCGTTGATGTATCGGGGAACGCGGGCTTTCCGCAGCGGCGGTCAGGTGTCTTCCGGCCCTGTCGGACGCCGCCCGGACGGCGGGGCGCAGGTGCAGGGCACGGTCACCCCGCACGGCAGGGACGAGTGCGACCCGCCGTCGACCACCTACCGAGTGGTCGCCTTGCCCACCGCGCAGGGGACGCTGCTGGTCGTGGTGTGGGGTGACCTGCAGATGCCGGACTCGCCTGCCGAAGAGGACCTCACCAGGATCGCGGACAGCGCGCGCCTCGCGGCATGAGCGGATATCCGGCATAGGTGCAGACCCAGGGCTGGCCATCAGTGTGCGGTGAGTCCGCCGTCGATGACGAGTTCGGTTCCGGTGATGAACGAGGATTCGTCACCGGCCAGGAACAGTATCGAGGGAGCGATCTCGGCGGGGTCGCCCGCACGCCGCATTGGGGTGCGCATGATGTCGGGTTGCCGGTCGCCCTGCTCGTCGAGCAGGGCTTGGATCATCGGGGTGGCGACGACCCCGGGGTGCACCGAGTTGACCCGGACGCCGCGGGTGGCGTATTCGACGGCGGCGGTCTTGGTCAGCAGCCGCACTGCTCCCTTGGTCGCCTGGTACGCGGCGGCGGCTCCACTGCCGACCAAGCCGAGCACTGAGGAGGTATTGATGATGGAGGCGTTGCCGGAGGCGCGCAGCAGGGGCATGGCGGTCTTCATCCCGAGCCACGTGCCGGTCTGGTTGATCGCGACCACCTGGTCCCAGCCGTCCTTTGTGGTCTCCTCGATGCCGGGCCAGTCCAGGACACCGGCGATGTTGACCAAGATGTCCAGGCGGCCGAAGTGCCGCCGGGTCAGCTCGATCGCCGCGCTCCAATTCTCCGGCGAGGAGACATCCAACCGGACGGCCAGCGCATCGGTGCCCTCGGCTTCCAGGCGTGCGGCGAGCTCGTCCGTGGTGTCCTGGGAGATGTCGGTGACGACCAGGCTGGCTCCTTCTCGGGCGAACAGTTCTGCGGTGGCTTGTCCGATGCCACCGGTCGCGCCCGTGATCAATGCGACTTTGCCGTCGAGGCGTCCACGCATGACGTGCTCCTTCTCTCGTTGTTGCTAGGAGTCAGGCGGCGGTGTAGCCGCCGTCGGCGGCGACGACCGCGCCGGTGATGAAGCTGGAGCGGGGCGACGCCAGAAAACCGATCACCTCGGCGATCTCGTCGGGCTGCGCGACGCGGCCGAGGGAGTGGGCGTCGCCGAAGGAGCGCAGATACTCCCGGCTGTCGGCCCGGAAGTTGTCGAGCATGTCGGTCTCGATCACACCGGGGGCGACGACGTTGGCCCGGATGCCGTGCGGTCCGCCCTCCAGCGCGAGCACCTTGGTCAACTGCGCTAACGCTCCCTTGGCCGCGCTGTAGGCCGCGGCCTCGGCCAACCCGACGGTGCAGGCGAACGACCCGACGGTGACGATCACACCCCCGCCGTGTTCGCGCATGACCCGGAATGCTTCCCGGGCGTGCAGAAACGCCCCTCGGGCGTTGATCGACATCAGCTCGTCCCAGTCGGTCGCGGTGGTCTCGGTGATCGGCTTGTTCACGGATCGACCGGCGTTGCTGACCAGGATGTCCACACTGCCGAACCGGTCGATGGCCGCGGCCACCGATCGCACCGCGGTGTCCTCTCGGGACACGTCGCCGACCAGGGCGGACACGCGGTCGAACCGGGTGGCGAGACCATTCACCTCGGGGCGGAGGTCAGTCGCCAGCACTCGCGCGCCGTGTGCATGCAACCAGGCGACCGTGGCCGCGCCGACCCCGCGGGCGGCACCAGTGACCAACGCGACCTTGCCCGCCAAGTCGCCAGAGATCGGTGGCAGGCTCATCGCCGGGCCTGCCGGTGATCGGCGGCGGACTCGCGATACAGGACGAGATGCTCGTGGTGGAGCACGCCGTCGCGGATGTCGCCCGTCGCGGTGAAGCCGGTGTCGTCCACGTAGTCGAGGTGGTTCCCGGTCACGGTGTAGCGACCGGTGTACGCGCTACGCCGTTCGCCGCGTGCTTCGTCGTAGCGCCCGTCGGCGCGCAGCTCCTGCCGGATATGCCCGTCCGCGGTGACCCACATGCCGACCACGTCGATATCGCTTGTCATACCGACCAGCGTCGGCGACGGCGAAAAGCGATGGCAGGACGTGTGGTGGCTGGGTGCGCCGCACCCACCCAACCGGACGCGCAGCGATCTAGCATGATCGCCATGGGCAGTGGTGAGCTGGGAGCGTTCCTGCGAGCGCGCCGTGCACAACGATCTCCGGAAGACGCGGGCGTGCTGTACTCCGGCCGTCGCAAGGTGACCGGGCTGCGCCGCGAAGAAGTCGCCGTGCTCGCCGGAGTGAACGTCGACTACTACACCCGGCTGGAACAGGGCCGCGAGACCCACCCGTCACCGCAAGTGCTCGACGCCCTGTGCCGCGCACTGGATCTCGACCCCGACGCCCGCGAGCACCTGTACCGGCTGGCCGGTGCCACACCGGACGACACGCCCGCTCCGGTACTTCAGACCGTGAGCCCCGAACTGAGGCAACTCATGGACGGCTACCCGCACACCCCGGCCTTCGTGCTCAACCGCATCCTCGACGTACTGGCCACCAACGCCCTCGCCGACGCGCTGTTTTCACCATTCCGCGCGGTGGACAACCTCGCCCGTATGACCTTCCTCGACCCCGCGGGACGACAGTTCTACGCGCGCTGGGACTGGACCGCACAGGCCACCGTGGCGAACCTGCGGGTGGCCGCAGGTCTCAACCCGCACGACCCCGCCCTGCGGCACCTCGTGGCCGAACTGAGCGAAGGCAGTGCGCAATTCCGCGACTTGTGGGAAACCCACCAGGTGCGCGGAAAGACCCGCGAACCCAAACACCTCGTACACCCCGACGTCGGCCCGCTCACCCTTGCCTACCAGGCATTCGACGTGCGCAGCGCCCCCGGTCAGCAACTGATCATCTACCACGCCGAACCCGCCACACCCAGCGCCCACACCCTCGCACTGCTGAGCAGCCTCCACGCCGCCACAAACCACACGCGCACGGTCGACACCTTGGATTCTGCGCCGCTCAAGCCAGGAGCCGCTGACCGATGGCGTTGATGGACAATTTCTCGGGTGTTGGGGCCGCGAGGTCCTTCGGGTTGCCTGCCGACAGCCGCACCAGCGCGATCTCGCCGCCTTTGTCGGACGGCTCAAGCGTGGTGAAGTTCGGACGCCTTACGCGCCCGATGATTCGCCACGTTGACGCGGTTCCCGCAGAGTCCTGGCATGCAATAGCGCCGCCGTCCGGGACGCGTCGTGTCGATGAAGACACCCTGGCAAGCCGGCGCGCCACAGGCGCGGAACCGTGCCACGTCGAGTGACTGGACGACGCCGAGTATCCCGACACCGCAGATCAGGGAAAGCGCGTCGACGACGGTCGCGCCCTGTCGGAGCGAAACGGTCCATCGAGAGCGGCCCGAGGTGGCATCGAGGGAGACGTCACCGACCGACGAGGTGAGCGAGGTGGCGCCGGTGATGAGGCGTGCCTGGGCCGGATGGTCGATCAGATCGCGCACTGTGGCACGCAGCCGGTGAACGGCGCGCAGGTCACCAGGCCGCGTGCTCACGGGTATCGAGTGCTGCTCGGCGAAGGCGGCAACAGTCGCCAGGTCAGGCAGCTTGTCCGCCCCGTGCCACACCTCCGGCGCAGTGTTGACCAGGTCGGTCGCGACGCCCGCCGCCCAGACGTAATCGTCTAACGCCACTTGCATCCCTTACCGGCCTCTCGTACGTTCGCGGTTAACTGACACTTTAACCCTTACCGGGAGGTTCATCGTGGAGATTGACGCGTTGGTGTTCGACATTCTCGGCACGCTCGTCGACGAGCCGGCCGGGATCCACGCGGCCGTCCAGCAGGCCGCGCCGGATGCCGACGCCGACGAGCTGGTCAGGCTGTGGCAAGGCCACGTCGAAACCGAGCAGCGGCGCATCGTCGCGGGGGAGCGGCCGTACGTCCCGAGTGACGTTCTCGACCGCGAAGCGGCCCAGCTCGCCACTAAGACGGACGTGGTGCCGAAGCTCTCGCCGTGGCCCGACTCCGTCGAAGGGCTGGCGAAGCTCGCTGAACACCACACGCTGATCGGCCTCTCCAACGCCAGCCGGACGAGCCTGCTCCGGATCAACGCCCATGCCGGCCTCCGGTGGCATCAAGCGCTCTCCGCGGAGGAGGCGCAGACCTACAAGCCGGATCCGGCGGTCTACCAGTTGGCCGTCGACGTGGCCAGGACGAAGCCGGAGCGGCTGCTGATGGTCGCCACCCACGCGTGGGACCTGAGGGGAGCGCAGAGCGCCGGTCTCCGGACCGCCTACGTCGCGAGGCCCGTAGGCGACCCGCCGTCCGAGGCGGACCGGTTCGACTTCCACGCCGACGGCCTCGCCGATCTGGCCGTTCAGCTCGCAAAACTTCGGATGTGATCAAAACTGTCGGTGCCTCCCGCTAGGTTCATCCCAGTCCCCACCGAGGCACCCCCGCAAGGAGAAGATGCGTTGTCAGACTGGGAAAGAGCAAGCACGGCCCGGGTTTTGCCACCCGCTCGCCCGCGCAAGCTCGCGAAGGTCCCGTTCGTCGAACTGGCCGACGGACGGGTGCAGGGCGTGGTGTCCAGCGGGTCGGACATCGGCCGGGTGTACGTCTCGTCTGTCGCGGCGAGCACGTACGAATTCTCCTGTAGTACCAACAACAACCGGCCGTGCGGCGGGGCGCGGGGGATGTTCTGCAACCACATTCTCGCCCTGATCAACGAATCCACCCTTCAATACGGTGCCGAGCGAGTAGCGCGGTACCTGCGCGTCGAGGTTCCCGAGCCGACAGCTCAGGCCATTTCGCAGACCATGGGCGCGACACGGCCGTCGCAGGGTGACAGCACCGCCGCGGCTTCCGTGTTCAGCCAATTCCTGCGGCACTTGGCATACCTGGAATTCGAAGCGTCGACGGCGCCGGTGCCGGAGCTTCAGTGGTTCCCGTCGACCAGGGCGGCGGTGGTCTGATGCGCGTCGATCTGCTCACCGATCCCATCGCGGGCCTCGACGAGGCGCTGGCGGTTGTCGACGCCTTCGACGACGTGCTCGTCACCGGGTTGCTTCGTCCTCAGAAGATCGCCGGTCTGACCGAGCTCGCCGATGCCGTCGCCGGATCGCCCTTGGCGGCGCGCGTCGCGGAGGCGGCAGAGAAGACTGCGGCCGGTGCGGCGGGGGAGGAACACTTCGTTTCCCTTGCAGCGGCGAGGACAGCGGTGTTCGGCTCCGTGCACGACGCGGTCTTCGCGCGCCTTGCCGAAGCGACTGGTCGGCCGCAGGGCGAGGACTCGACCCGGCCGGCTTCCGCGACTGATTCGCCGAATCTGCTGGCGGCCGCTCGGTCGTGGCTCTCGGACCTTGCCCGTGCCGGTTGGCAGGGTATCGACCACGACCTCATCTCGGGCTCGGCGCAGGTGATCTCGGCGCTGCTCGCCGAGCCGAGCCTGCGCCGGCTGGCCGTGCTGCTCGACGGTTTCGCGGCCGAGCTCGCGGCGTCGTGTCCTGGTGCGGCGCTGGAGCGCGTCCCCGCCCGGCGCTGGGGCGATCTGTGGTCGCGGGCGATGATTCTGACCCTGCCCATGGCGGCGCCGGAGGTCGGCACGGTCACCGGCCGCTTACTGCCGCTCGGGGTCGACCTGCTGGAACACTCGACGGCCGCACAGGCCCAGGTCCACGCCGTGTTCGAACCCGAAGACGGCACGGCGCCCCGTCTCGTGCGTGCGAACGTAACCGTGCCCAAACCGGACACGATCATCGGCGCCGGGATCTGGCAGTTGCTGCGCCCGCATCTTTCCCTGCTCACGGCGATCAGCGAGGGCCGCTCCATGGACCTCGCCGGCATGCCGGTCACCGCCGAGGGCGACTTGCTCTGGCAGGACGAGCACGCCCGCCTCGGCGAGCCCGCGGACGCCTTCTCCACGGCGCGCGTCGTTCTGCCGAAGGCCGTCACCCCGGCGGTCGCGCCACTGGACCGGCATCCGGTGCGGATCGCCGTTCCTGTCTTCCTCGAGGGTTACGACATCGAGGGTGACGAAGACGAGGTCACGTTCCTCTTCGCCGGGAATCGGCTCTTCGTCGAGACCGACCGCATCCCGGCGGCCGGTCCGCTGACACCGAAGGCCGTCGCGAGTTCCAGCGCGTGCATCGGCCTGATCCGGTGGGACGGTGGATTCCGCCTCCAGCCGCTCGCCGTCGAGACCACCGTGCGGAAGAAGACCACCGCCGTGCACGCCGGAGCCTGGGCCGGCGGCACCACGGACAAGGCCGGGGTGAAAGCCGAGAAGGCGGCCACCGACGCCGCGGCCGTGCTGCGCGAGCGCGCCGGAAGGTTGCTGCGGAAATGACCGAACCCGAGGACAACCGCCGCCAGGTCCTGTACTGGCGGCTGCTCGCCCGGCTCTTCGACACCGAGGAGCAGGCCGCGCTCGAGTCGGCGAGTGTGGCCGTGGTCGAGGACATCGGCTTGCCGTCGGCGCTGCTGGATCCGAACGTCGCGGTCGACTCGGTCGTCCAGCGTCATCCGGAGCTGGCCGCCGAGTTCGACGGCCTGATGGTCCCCGAAGCCGAGGACGGCCGGGACAAGGCGGCGGAGGTGCGGCGCGCGGCGCTCGTGTCGAAGGTGCTGTTGAACGTCTTCGCTCAGCCGCCGCACACGGTGACCGCCGGCCGGCTGTCCTGCTGGCAGTCCGACGCGGGCTGGCTGGAGCGCGCGCTCGGCTGCCGCCCGGGCGAGTTGCGCGGTGGTCGTTCCGGAGGCGCTCCGACCGGGCTCGGTGGCACAGGCGGGGGCGGCACACCCGATCTGAGCACCCTGCTCCCGGCCATCGGCCCGGACCTCGGCGACATCGAGGCGGACCTCGTCAAGCGGATGCATCTGCGCGAGGTCCTCGCCGATCCCGCGCTCGCGGCGAAGCTGAGCCCGAGTATGTCCCTCATCGAACAGTTGTTGCGGGACAAGGACAATCTGTCCGGAGTGGCGTTGGCCAACGCCAAGTCGCTCATCCGGCGCTACGTCGACGAGATCGCGGAGGTCCTGCGGACCCAGGTCGAGAAGGCCTCGACGGGCAAGGTGGATCGTTCGGTCCCGCCGAAGCGCGTTTTCCGCAACCTCGACCTCGATCGCACCATCTGGAAGAACCTCACCAACTGGAGCCCGGAAGAGGAACGGCTCTACGTCGATCGCCTCTACTACAAGCAGACCGCGAAGAAGACCACACCGCAGCGCCTCATCGCGGTCGTCGACCAGTCCGGCTCCATGGTCGACTCGATGGTCAACTGCGCCGTGCTGGCCTCGATCTTCGCCGGACTGCCCAAAGTGGACGTTCATCTGATCGCCTACGACACACAGGCGCTCGACCTCACGCCATGGGTCCACGATCCGTTCGAGACGCTGCTGCGCACCAATCTGGGCGGCGGCAACGACGGCATGGTCGCGATGGGACTGACCCAGCCGAAGATCGCCGAACCGGCGAACACCGTGGTGGTGTGGATCTCGGACTTCTACGAGACCCGCGTCGAGCAGCTCTTCGAAAGCATGGCCGCGATCCACCGGTCCGGGGCGAAGTTCATCCCGGTCGGTTCGGTCACCAGCGCCGGCCGGGGCAGCGTCAATCCCTGGTTCCGTGAGCGCTTCAAGGATCTCGGCACGCCCGTGATCTCCGGCCACATCACCAAACTCGTCCACGAACTCAAGACTTTCCTCACCTCCTGAACTCCCCGAAAGGCACGACATGTCCGACCTGTTGCGCGCCCCCGCCGAGATCAAGTACGCCGAAGAGCTGGACTGGCTGGAGTCGGTCGACGACAACCCCAAGCCGTTCGCCTGGCGCCTGTCCCCGAAGATGCTGCGCCTGTTCATCCTGGGATCCGAGCGCGCCGACGGCCTCGACCGTGAGATCTCGCAGAAGTGGTTCGGCGACCGGAGCATCGTCGAACGGGCCATCGTCACGCTCGCCTCGGACCGCGGGCTCCTGCTGATCGGTGACCCGGGCACCGGCAAGAGCTGGCTCGCCGAGCTGCTGGCCGCCGCGATCTCCCGCAACTCGACCCTCGTCGTGCAGGGGACCGCCGGCACCACCGAGGACCACATCAAGTACTCGTGGAACGTCTCGATGGTCATCGCGAAGGGCCAGTCCCGCGAGTCGATGATCCCGTCGCCGATCATGACCGCGATGGAGGCGGGCTCGATCGGCCGGTTCGAGGAGCTGACGCGGTCCACCAGCGACGTGCAGGACGCGCTGATCTCGATCCTGTCGGAGAAGTACATCTCGGTACCGGAGCTGGACAGCGACGGCATCGTCTTCGCCAAGCCCGGCTTCTCCGTGATCGCCACTGCCAACAGCCGCGACCGCGGGGTCAACGATCTGTCGTCCGCGCTCAAACGCCGCTTCAACTTCGTCCGAATCCCAGTGGTGACGAACAAGAAGAGCGAGGCGGAGATCGTCCGCTTCCGCACCGAGGAACTCCTGCGCCGCCACCAGATCGAGCTGGACGTGCCGCCGACGCTGCTCGATGTGCTGCTGCGCAGCTTCGGCGACCTTCGCGCCGCGGCGGCGTCGGCGGGCAGCGACGACGAGAAGCTGGAGTCCGCGTTGTCCACGGCCGAACAGATCGGCGTGCTCGAAGACGCGGTGCTGCACAGCAACTTCTTCGGGGAACGCGCGCTCACCGCCCGCACCCTGGCGTCGTCGCTGGTCGGATCGCTCGCCCGTCGTGAGCCGGAGGATCTGGCGATCCTCAACAAGTACCTGCACGGCGTCGTCGAGCCGCGCAGCAAGGACGAGGGCGGGGACTGGCCGGAGTTCCTCGACGGCGGCCGCGACGCGATCGCCTCCCTCTCGTGAGCGGCGCCTTCGAGGCGTTGCGCGGCCAGTTGCAGGAGGCCGCGGCCGCCTTCGCCGACGGGCCCGGCGCACTGGAGGGCATCCTGCTCGGACTCGTCGACGACGTCGACCGCGCGGTGCGCGAGCCGTTGGAGATCTTCCCGGTCTGCCACCATTCCCCGGCTTCCGCCGTCGCGATGGCACGGCGGCTGCGGGAGAAACAGCCGAAGGTGGTCTACCTCGAACTGTGCGAGGACATGGCGCCGTTGCTGACCGAGCTGCGCAACTGCCGTCTTCCCGTGGCGGTGCAGGCGTTCGCGACGGAGGTGAAGGGGTTCCCCGCGGAGTGGGCGCCCTTGTCCGTGGTCGCGCCGATCACCGAGGCTTCGGCGGAGTACCAGGCGATCGCGTACGCCCTCGACACCCCGGGCGTCGAACTCGTGCTCGTCGACCGGTCGGCGGACCATGTCTTCCAGTGGGACGAGCGTGTGCCGTCCTCCGATCCGGACGCTCCGCCCGCCGAGGAGGAGGCGGCGCTGCACGGTGACGCGGTCGGTGTCGAGATCGGCGATCTTCGGCCCCGGTTCGCCGAACTCGAGGAACACCTGCTGCGGCACGGGCGGGTGCGGCACTGGTCGGAGTGGTGGCACCAGTACGTCGAGCTGCCGCTCGGTGACAGCGACCACGACACCTATCGCCAGGTCATGTTCCTGATCGGCAGCCTGTTCCGCCGTCTCGCGCCGGGGGACACCCGGCACGTCCGGGTGGACGAAGACCGCGAGCGCTACATGTGGACCCGCATGCGCGAGCACCTCGCCGCGTCAGGGGCGGACCCGGCGGAGTGCCTCTACGTCTGCGGCGCCTTCCACGCCGCCAGCCGGGTCGCGGAGTTCGGCGTCGAAGGTGCGGACGGGTTCGTGATCAGCCCGCGCAGTGAGAGCACCTGGCAGTACGGGCTGATCCCGTCGAGCCACGCCTCGATCGAGGCGCAGTTCGGGCTCGCCGGGGGATCGGTGTCGATCGCTGCGACCGAGTGGGCCAAGAACCTCAAGCGCACCAAGGTGAAGCAGTTCCAGCTGGAAGGGCAGGTGGGCGGCCCGAAGCGGAAGAAGGCCGCGGAGCTGCCCGCGCCGACACCGGATCCGGTGGCAGTGGACCCATCGGACCAGCTTTCCGGCTTCCTGCAACGACCTCCGGTACTCGACCGGCTGGACGAGGCCGAGCTGCTGGGCTGGTCGGTCGAGATCGTGCGGGCGGCGCGCCGGAACGGGTACCTGTCCTCGACGGCCGACGCCATCGCGGTCTTCGAGACCTCGATCCTGCTGGCGGGCATGCGTGACCGGGCCAAGCCGACACCGTACGACTTCCAGGACGCGGCGGTCACCTGCATCGAGAAGGACGTCGTGCCCGGCAGGCGCGACATACGCCGCCTCGTCGAGATCATGATGGGCGGCGACCGGATCGGCCAGGTCGGGTACGACGCGTTGCCGCCCTTGGCGCGCGACGTGCACGACAGGCTGGAGCCGCTGGATCTCAAGCTCCAGCAACGAGGTGTGCAGCGGGCGCTGCTCGACATCGCGTCGCGGCCGGAGCTGGAGCCCTGCTCCGATCTGCTGTGGATGCTGCGCTACCTGATGCCGCACGGTGCGGCGAGGCCGATCATGGGCGAGCGGCGGCTCGGCGAGCGGCCGATCCAGGAGTCGTGGGATCTGGCGCTGGGCACTCACCAGCGGGCCCTCATCGAGCTGGGGTACGAGGGGGTCAGCGTCGAGCAGGTGCTGGAGCAACGGCTTCGGCGCGCTGCGTACCATCCGCAGGCCACCGCCGCGAAGGTGCTCGGAGCGGTCGAAGACGCGACGCTCTACCTTCGCAGCGCGCGGCTCGCGGGGGAGTTGGGGACGCGCGCCCTGGAGGTGCTGGCCACCGAACGGACCGTCGACGGCGCTCCGGAAGTGCTGCGGCGGGTGCGCAGGTTGCTGGCGCACTACCGGACCAGCGAGCCGGTGCTGCCCCGATGGATCGAGGAGTTCGTCAGGACGGGGTACGCGCACTACTGCACCCTGCTCCCGGCGGCCTTCGCCGACGAGGAAGCCGGTGTCGAGCAGGTCGCCGCGATGCTGGGCTTCCTGTTCAGCATGGAGTCGCTCGCCTTGTCGCTGGGATGCGACCGCACCCAGCTGGAGCTGGCGATCGTCGGATCGCATCCGCAGGAGCCGTCGAAAGTGGCGTTGCTGTGGGCGGCGCAGGTGCAGCTCGGCCGTCTCTCCCGGGCGGAGCTGCGGGAGCGATGCGCCGGACTGCTGGCGAACCCGATGGTGCTGCCCGCTTATCCGCGCTACCTCTCCGGGTTCGTGCACGCGCTGGAGCCGGCGCCGGGGCTGGCCGACTTCGTCGTCGAGGCGGTGTCGAACGCCTTCGCCGAGCTTCCGGACAGGTTGCTGTTGCCGTGGTTGCCGACGTTGATCACCACCCTGCGGTCCCGGGGAGCCGAACTGGTGCCCTTGCTCGTGCGTGAGGCCGGTCGGATCTTCCCCGGCCGTCTCGCGGCGCTCGACGAATGGGTTCCGCCTTGGAACGACCAGCCGGAACCCGTCGCGGTGGCGAGGAAGGCCAAAGGCGGCCTCGCGCTGCTGGCGGCGCATCCGGCGGCGTGTGACGCGGTGGCGGGTCTGCTGGGCTGCGATGAGCCGTGGGGGAGCACCACGCCCACGGGGTTGGCGTTGCTCGAGCGGTATCCGGACTCCGCCGCCGCGTTGGAGGAGGTGCTCACCGGAGTGTGAACGGATGGGCTGTCGCCGGGAAGTCCGGCGACAGCCCGATCGGTCAGTCGGCGACCCAGCTTCCATGGAAGCCCAGCGGTACCGGCCTCGGCAGGTGGATGCGTGCCAAGGGTTTGGCGGTGAAGTCCTGTGCCGCGAGGATCACCAGGTCCGACGCGTTGCGATCGGGGTTGTTGACGTAGGCGAGGGCGTAGCCGTCGTCTTCGGCCTTGCCGCGGGAGGACGGCACGAACACCGCTTCGCTCGCGTCGGCGCCCCGGCCGAAGCGGTGCACCTCCGAGCGTCCGGTCCGCAGGTCGTGCTTGATCAAAGCGTTGCCGAAGGAACCGGATGGCTTGTCCAGGTAGACGTCGAACAGTTCGCCGGGGGAGGCCGAGTAGCCGTACCGGTGCCGTCGCGACACCAGGCTTTCGTTGACCCGCGGGAACTCCTGCGGCCGGTCGTCGAGGACGCGGCGCCGGACCCGTCCCTGCGCGATGTCGATCGTCCAGCGCTCCAGCACCGGCGGGCCCGACGCGGAGGGACCACCGAAGCCCTGTTTGCCCGCCACCTCGAACGGCGCGGGCATCGTGGTCAGGTCGACCACCACCGTGGAGCCCTGCTCGTAGGCGTTGAGGGTATGCGAGTAGAACACCGGATCCACCCCGAACCAGCGGACCGGGCCGCCGTCGCGTTTCATCACGCCGACCCGGGCCTGGTGATCCGGGTTCCATTTGTAGGGCACGACCTTGCCCTGCTGTGGATCGAAGGTGACCGGTACGTCGAAGACGACCACGTAGTTCTCGGTGAGCCCGAAGTCGTGCATCATCGGGCTGTCGGTGACCGGGATGCGGGTGGTCCGCACCACGCGGCCGGTCCGGTCGACCATCAGATGCCGCACGTGGTCCCAGGTCGGGTGATAGGTCACCGCGTGCAGTTCGTCGGCGCGGGCGTCGAACTTGGTGTGCGCGGTGTAGGAGCCCTCCAGCGAACCGCTGAAATCGAACGGCCCCAACGTGTTCAGCTCGCCGTCGAGTTCGTACGGCGGGGCACCCGATTCTTGCAGGGTGAGGATGCGGCCGTGGTGGCCGATCACGTGCGTGTTCGGCGCGAAGTCCTCGGCGGGCACCGGCCACGGGTACCGCTCACCGAGTTTCGCCGCGACGCCGGACGAGCGGACCCAGCGGTTGCGGTACCACTCGGCCTTCCCGTCGCGCAGCCGGACGCCGTGCACCATGCCCTCACCCAGCATCCAGTGGTGGGCGCGCGGATCTTCGAGGCCCAGCACGTTCGGCCCCGTGCGCAGGTAGCGCCCGCAAAGATCGCTTGGAATACGGCCGGTCACCGGTAGCCCGAACGCGGTCACCTCTTCGGTGACGGGCGCGAAGGCGCCTTCGAGGAACGGGTAGCGCGGTTTCGCCGGAGCCGGCGCGGCAAAAGCGGATCCGCTACTCGCGGCGGTTCCGGCGATGGCGAGCGCGGCCGCCCCGCGGAGCACGTTCCGCCTGGTCGGTTCTGTCATGGTCGATCCCCCAGTTCGTGAAGTAACTGTGTATGCCATGAACAGTGTATGGCTTTACCGGTTTTGGATGCAACAATGCCCCGATGGACGATGTCGAGATCGAGTTGCTGCCGCCGGGTACGGCGCTGGCCTGGGGGCACACCCCGGCGCCCCGGCGCGGGCCGAAGCCGGGATACAGCCTCGAGCAGATTGTCGACGCGGCCATCGCGCAGGCTGACGCGGAGGGCTATGCGGCGCTGTCCATGCCTTCGATCGCCAAGCGCCTCGGCATCACCGCGAACGCGCTTTACCGGTATCTGAGCTCGAAAGAGGAACTGCTCGTCCTCGTGGCCGAAGCGGCCTGGGGTCCGCCGCCGAAATCGACTCCCGGCGATTGGCGCGCCGCGGTCACCGCCTGGGCTCGCGCGCTCCTCGAACGTTGCCGCCGTCATCCGTGGCTCATCGACCTGCCGGTGCGGAGCGCGCCGAGTACGCCGAATCTCTTGGGATGGCTGGAGAACTTCCTGGAGGGGATGGCCGATTCGGGGCTGAACGCCCAGGACGTCACGGGCTGCGCGGTACTGGTCGACGGCTGGGTCCGCAGCACTGCCTCGTTGCTCCGGGATGTGAACGCGAGCCCTCCTGATCGGGTCCGGGCCCTGGGCTCGTTTCTGGGGCCGCGTCTCGAAGAGCGGGGCTACACCCGTGTCGCCGCCGTGATTTCCGGTGAGGCGTACGGCGAAGAAGGTATCGAGGAAGCGGACATCGAGTTCGGCCTCGGGCGCATCCTGGACGGCATCGAAGCGCTCATCGAGCGCCGCTGAACACCCCGTCCAGCCGGTAGTCGACGATCTCCGACGCGCGCTCGGCCGTGTAGGCGTCGACCATGATCGCCGTGACGAGGCCGGCGGACATCGTCGCGAGGGAGTCCGCCTCGAGCCGGGGATCGAGGTGCGCGGAAACGTCGCCCTTCTCCTGGGCCGCCCGGAGCAGTTCGGTGATCGCGTGGACGAGGTGGGGCAGAAGTGGTTCCTGGTCGGGATCCTGGCTGCCGCGCGTGACGTCGACGGCGAAATACGCGATCTGGACGGCGGAGAGCATGCGGGCGCGCTCGTCGTCCGGCAGTACCGCGGTCAGGTAGGCGCGCACGATGGTGCGCTCGTCGCCGGTCTTCATCGCCTCGCCGATGGTCTTCCCGGCGTGCTCCGCGGTCAGCTCGACGATCCGCTGCCAGGAGAAGCGCAGCATTTCTTCCTTGGTCGGGAAGTAGTACTGCACCAGGTTCATCGAGATGCCCGCCTCCGCGGCCACCGCACGCAGCGTGACCGCCTGCAGTCCTTGGGCAGCGGCGATCCGGAAGAGCGCCTCCGCGATCTCGCGCCTGCGCTCTTGGTGGTCCACACGTTTCGGCACGCGGTCACTCTGCCATGCCGGTGAGGGGTGGCCGAAATGGCCACCCACTGTTATGGTGCAATTGCACCATAAAAATCGAGGAGGTCTGATGCTGGGGGAGTTCACCGACAAAAAGGCCGAAGAGCGCTTCTTCGCCGTCTACGACGAGATCCTGCGGAAGTGGCCGGTTCCCGCCGAAGAGCTGGACATCGAGACGAAATTCGGCCCGACGCGAGTCCGCAGTTGCGGGCCTGAGGACGGCCCGCCGATCGTGCTGCTTTCCGGTGGAATGGGCACGTCACTGTCCTGGTATCCGCATATCGCCGAACTTGCCGTCCGGCACCGGATCCACGCGGTCGACTCCCTCGGCGAGCCCGGGCGATCGATCCAGACCGCGCCGATCGAGTCCGCGGGAGACTGCGCGGACTGGCTCGCCGAGGTCGTCGAAGGAGTACTCGCGGGGACAGGCCACGAGAAGGTCTACCTCGCCGGTGTTTCGCGAGGCGGCTGGCTGGCGTTGAATCTCGCCACGCGGACCACCGCCCGGGTCGCCGGTGTCGTCGCCATCGAAGCCGCGGGGTTCGGCGTGATCGGCCGGAGCTTCATCTGGTGGAGCTTGCGCGAGATCTTCCGCTGGTTCCTTCCCCGATGGCTCCTGCGGCTGGTGGCGTCGGGGGATCCGGACGTGCGGCACACCGTGCGGCCTCTGCTCTTCGCCGCGCTCAAATACAAGCAGCAACTCCCTGAGATGCACCTGTTCAGCGATGACGAGCTGTCGGCGATCGACGTGCCCACCCGGATCGTCGTCGGCGAACGCAGCGTCATCCACGACGCTCGCGCGGTGGCGGCCCGGCTCGGATCACTGAACCCGCACATCGAGGTCGAGGTCGTGCCCAAGGCCACTCATGGGTTGTCACTGGAGAAACCCGACCTCGTCACCGCCCGGATTCTCGAGGCGGCGCGTCACGCCGCGGCGACCTGAGCCGGCCAGGACGGTGAGCGGCCCAGCAGGGCGACGATCGTGTCCAAATCGGACTGTCCCGTCACCTGGACGGCCGGTGCGAACGCCGCGCCCGGCGCGTTTCGGCTCTTCCCGTTCGGGATCGCCTCGGCGAACCGCAGGCCGACGTCGAGGACTTCCTGCTGGAACGTGATCGGCATGCCGAGGGTTTTGGCCACGTCCCACGAATGCACCAGGTAGTCCACGAAATGGAAGCCGAGGGCCTGTTCGGCGGTGAAGGTGACTTCGGTGGAGAACTCGGGGAGGGCGAACTTCCGGTCGGCGAGGTCGTGGGGGACGAAGGCGTTCAGCACCCGGTTCACCGAGGCGCGGTAGGTACCGATGGGGTCGTCGCCCAGCGGGAGGAGCCGCCAATGGTCGAGGTGGCTCTCGCCTTCGGCCGCGGCAGCGAAGCCGTGGTGCTGGGTCGCCATGTGCGCCAGCAGGCCGTGCAGGGTCCAGGCGCTGCACGGGGTCGGTTTGGCCAGGTCCGCGGCGGTGATCTTGGTGACGAGGTCCAGGCTGGCCCGGGTGACGACGGCGTCGAGGATGCGGAGTTCATCGATAGGCATATGCATATCATCTACATGTGCGTACGAGTTCGTCAACCGGTTCCGCAACTTCGGTCGGTATGGTCTGCGCATGGCGGAGCAGGGGAGGCCGGATCTCGCGGCGATGCTCGGTGGGCTGATGCGACGGCTGATGAACGCCGAGACGCCGGTGCTGGCCGAGCACGGGTTGACCATGTGGGGCTACGTGGTGCTGAGCGCCCTCGACGACGGGCCTGTCCGTACGCAGGCCGCGCTCGCCAAGGCGATCGGCGCGGACAAGACCCGGATCATCGGCACCCTCGACACCCTCCAGGCGGACGGGCTGATCACCCGCGAGCCGGATCCGAAGGACCGCCGGGTCCGGCTGCTGGGGATCACCGAGGCGGGCCGCGCGTCGCGGCGGTCGGCTCAGGCCCGGATCCAGGAGCAGGAGGAACGGCTGCTCGGCCGGCTTTCGGCCGCCGACCGGAAGGCGTTCCTCAAGGCCGCGCGCGTGCTTTCCGAGGCGCAGTGGCCGTGAGTCAGCCCAGTTCCTCCACGACCATTCCGGCCGGATAGTCCGACGGCGACCGGCGCCACCACGCGCTGAAGGCCTGGGCCAGCCGCCTTGGCACCTCGACCTGCGCGCCGCCACCGTGGAACTCGATCGTCACCAGCACAGCCTCGATGTCCCAAGGGATCCGCCGGGCCAGTTTCGCGTAATCGGCGCTGGCGGAGACGAAAGTGACCACTTTCGTCGCGCCGATCCGGCGCGCTTCCCCCAGCACGGCGTCTTCGAGCACCCCCGGCGGCCAGTCGCTGAGCCGCAGCTTCCGGTCGTAGTAGGAGATCGGCTCGTCGGCGCGCAGGATCCCGTAGCCGCCGCTGAGGATCAGCGTCCGCCCGTGCTCGGCCGCCTCGCCCAGCGCGACGCCGACGTTCCGGTAGAAGTTCCCGCTGTAGCGCAGCCACGCGGGCCGCAGGCCGCCGCTTTCGACCTTGGACCTCGCCAAGATCTCGGCTCGCGCGCGAAGCATCGGTTCCGGCCAGGCGGTCTCGGTTTCCGCGGCATGCCCGCCTCGGTTCTTGGCCTTGGAAGGGCCGAGAACGGTCAGTGCCTCGCGCGGATCGATCGCGTCGAGAACAGCGGCGGCATCCATCGGAGGGATCTTATCGGCGACTCGCTGATCGGCCGCTGATCGGTGCCGGGCATGCTGGAGGGACCGGACCGCGGAGAGGGGGAGCATGTCGCCACTGGTCGTGCACGGCTTGTGGTCCCGTGGCCGCGGGATCGTGCTCTGGGGTGAACACGGCGACCGCCCGGCGACGACGTCGATGCGGCCGTCGAGCGCGGCCCGGCCGCATCCGTTCGCCGCCTCGGTCGCGGATCTGACCGCCCTGCATCCCGGCAAACCGGCGACGGCCGTCCTGCTGTTGCCGTCGCGGCGCGGCGGCCCGATCGCCTCGCCCGAACTGGGTACCCGTGGCCGTCCGCAACCGGAACCGACGCTGGAACCCTGGTCGGTGCCTGCCCTCCTGATCGACCCCTCCGAGCTCGAAGACCTGGCCGAGACGGTCAGCTACGGCAGTTCGGTCCGCCATCTCCGCGCCGTCGTCCGGTTGGCGGACGACCTGGTCCGCCGCGGCCGGGTGCTGCCGACGCTCGTGCGGAACGAGATCGTGGCGCGGGCGCGCTGGCGGCCGGTGGCCCGGGGCGGTGACGCGGTCGCGGTCCGCGCGCTGATCGCGGCCACCCCACCGGTCGGCCGGGCCGAACATCCCGGGCCTGACCCGGCGGCGCTCGTCACCGACGCCCTCCACACCCTGGTCGACGCCGCGGTCCGCGATCGGCTGGGTGCCGCCGGGCATGCCACGGAAAGCGACGGTCGCGAAGGCCCGTTCGGGTCGTGGCTCCACGCGCTGAAGAGCGCCGACGACCGGGTCGGTCAGTCGCCGGGGCGGATGGGGATCGTCGCGGAGGGCATCGCCGCCTGGGACGCGATCGGCGACACGGACCTCACCGAGGGCACGGTCTGTATCCGGCTCGACGAGGTTCCGACGCTGCACGGCCCGGCCGACGACCCGGACGATCAGACCGGCGACGGGACCAAGTGGCAGCTGCGTTTCCTCCTGCGCTCCACCGCCGACCCCAGTCTCCTGCTCCCGGCCGAGGACGTCTGGTCCGGCAAGGCGGGCGCGAAGTTCACCGATCCGGAAGGTCTCTTCGCCGCCGAGCTGGAGCGCGCCGCCGGGGTATTGCCGCTGCTCGGGCCCGCGGTCGAGGCCGGGAAACCGGGTACCTACGACCTCACCGTCGCCGAAACCGTGGAGTTCCTCGACGGCGGCGCGGACCAGCTGGTCGCGGCCGGATTCGACGTCCAGCTCCCGGCGAGCTGGGGCGGCAGGCGGAAGCTCGCGCTCAAGCTGTCCGTTCGCGGCGCGCCGGTCGACCAGGCAGCCGTGCACCGGCTCGGGCGGCACCAGCTCGCGTCCTACCGCTGGGCGCTCGCCGTCGGGGAGGACGCGCTGACCGACGAGGAACTCGCCGGGCTCGCCGCCGCGAAGTCGTCGTTGGTGCGGCTGCGCGGCCGGTGGGTGAGCGTGGACCCCGAACTGCTGCGCGCGGGCCTGGAGTATCTCCGCCGCGATCCGGACCGCGAGAAGCCACCGCTGCCCACGCCGGCGGACCTGCTCGCCCTGCTCCGGGGCGGCTTTGAAACACCGCTGCCGGTCACCGAAGTCACCACCGACGGCTGGATCGACGACTTCCTCGCCGGCCGGGTCCAGCGCACCATCGAACCGGTCGAGCCGCCGCCGACCTTCATCGCGACGCTGCGGCCCTATCAGAGCCGCGGTGTCGCCTGGCTTTCGTTCATGACGTCGATCGGGCTCGGAGCCTGCCTCGCCGACGACATGGGGCTGGGCAAGACCGTCCAGCTGCTCGCGCTCGAAGCGATGGAGCGAGCGCAGGATGACAGGCGGCCGACACTGCTGGTCTGTCCGATGTCGCTGCTCGGGACGTGGCAACGGGAAGCCGCCAAATTCGCCCCGGAGTTGCGTGTCCACCTCCATCACGGCGCCGACCGCGGCCGCGTGCCGGCCGAGGGCGCGGATCTCGTGGTCACCACCTACTCGACCGCCGCCCGCGACGCCGACGAACTCGCGGGCCTCCGCTGGCACCGGCTCGTGCTCGACGAGGCGCAGGCGGTCAAGAACCAGAACACCGGACCCGCGCAGGCCCTGCGCCGGATCCCCGCCGGGCACCGGATCGCGCTGACCGGGACGCCGGTGGAGAACCGGCTCGCCGACCTGTGGTCGCTTTCGGATCTGCTCAACCCGGGTGTCCTCGGTGGCAGGCAGGAGTTCCGCGAGCGGTTCGAGGTGCCGATCGAGCGACGGGGCGACCTCGCCGCAGCCGCCGAGCTGCGCCGTCTGACCCGGCCGTTCCTGTTGCGGCGCCTCAAAACCGACCCCACCGTGCTCGCGGATCTGCCCGAGAAGATCGAGATCCTGCAGGAATACCGCCTCACCCGCGAACAGGTGACGCTCTACCGCGCGACCGTGGACGAGATGATGACGAAGATCGCCGACAGCGCCGGGGTCAAACGGCGCGGCAACATCCTCGCCGCGATCACCAAGCTCAAGCAGATCTGCAACCATCCCGCGCATCTGCTGCACGACGGCTCGCCGATCGGGCAACGTTCCGGCAAAGTCAACCGGCTCGAAGAACTCCTGGCGGAGATCCTGGACTCGGGTGACCGCGCGCTGTGCTTTACCCAGTTCGCCGAGTTCGGTCACCTGCTCGTGCCGCATCTCTCGCACCGGCTGAACGTGAAGATCGCCTTCCTGCACGGCGGGCTGTCACAGCGGCGCCGCGATTCGATCGTCGAGCACTTCCAGTCGGGCGAGGGCCCGTCGATCCTGCTCGCGTCGCTGAAGACCGGGGGAGCGGGGCTGACCCTCACCGCCGCCACCCACGTCCTGCATCTCGACCGATGGTGGAATCCGGCGGTGGAGGAACAGGCCACCGACCGCGCGTTCCGCATCGGCCAGCGCCGCAGCGTCCAGGTGCGGAAGTTCGTCTGTCCCGGAACCATCGAGGAACGTATCGACGACGTCATCACCAAGAAGGAGGCGCTGGCGGATCTCGTCGTCACCGACGGGGAGGACTGGCTCACCGAGCTGTCCACCGATTCGCTGCGCGAGGTCTTCGCACTCGGCAGGGAGGCGGCCGATGACTGAGGGATTCCGCCGGGCGCTCGACGAACTGGGTGTTCACAAAGGACTGGTTCCACCCTGCACGGTCGATACGCTCACGCTGGGGCCGGGCGCCGCCGTCGCCAGGGTCCGGGTGACCCGGCAACGGTTCTACGAGGTCCGTATCGGCCTGCCGGCGTTCGGCAAGCAGGTGTGGACGGCGGTCGTCGCCGCCCTCGTGGCGGACGAGCCCACGAGGACCGCCCTGCTCGACGGGCGGGTCCCGGACGACATCGATCGCTTCTTCGCCGCCGAGCAGGTGCCGCTGTTCCCCGAGGCGGCGTGGGAACTGTCGCTGGACTGCACGTGTCCCGGCACTCGCGTCCCGTGTGATCACCTCGTCGCGGCCCTGATCGCCCTCGAGGCGGACGCGGATCCGTTCGCGATCTTCACGCTTCGCGGACGCGATCGCGCGACGCTGCTCGAAGAGATCGGACGGCAGGCGGGCGCGCGCGTGACCGCCCCGGCGGCGGAGGACGAGACACCGGGGCTCGACGAGGTGATGGACGACTTCTTCGGCTGGGGCCCGGCCGGGGACGTCACGAACCGGCGACGCCCGCCCGCAGGGGATCCGCTGGGACTGCTCGACGAGGTCCCGCCGCTCAAGGCCACAGTGGACGGAACCTCGGTCACCGCCCTGCTGCGACCGCTCTACCGGGCGATCACCGGTCAGGAGAAATAGGCGTCGACGATCCTGTCGTCCACTTCGGACAGAGTGGCGGGCGACCACTTCGGAGCGCGGTCCTTGTCGATGATCTGCGCCCGGATGCCTTCGGCGAATTCGGCGGTCGAGAGGGCGTGGGCCGAGATCCGGTATTCCTGCGCCAGCACGGTTTCCAGGTCGGGCAGCGCCGCCGCCGACCGGAGTGCCCGCAGGGTCACCTTCAGCGCGGTCGGCGACTTCGCCTCGATCTCCTTGGCGGCGGTCGCGGCCGCGTCACCCCCGGCGTGGAGCCGGGACAGGATCTCTTCGACGGTGTCCGCCGCGTAGCAGTGGTCGATCCAGGCGGCGTCACCGGCCAGCGCGCTCGGCGGCGCGGGTTCGGCGATCAGTTCCAGCGCCTCGTCCGTGGGGTGCGAGGTGAGCGCGTCGAGCAGATCCGGGATCCGCTCGCTTGGCACGAAGTAGTCGGCGAGTCCACAGTGGATCGCGTCGGGGCCGGAGATCGCCCCGGCGGTGAGCGCGATATGCGTCCCGAGTTCGCCGGGAGTCCGCGACAACAGATACGTGCCACCGACGTCGGGGACGAAACCGATGCCCGTCTCGGGCATGCCGACACGGGAGCGTTCGGTGACGATCCGGTGGCTGCCGTGCGCGGAGACGCCGACCCCGCCGCCCATCACGAGCCCGTCCATGAGCGCGAGATACGGCTTCGGGTAACGCGAGATCAGGAGGTTGAGGCGGTATTCGTCGGCCCAGAACCGCAACGACGCGGTGCCGCCGGCGCGCGCGTCCTCGTAGATGGCGCGGATGTCGCCGCCGGCGCAGAGCCCGCGATCGCCGGCGCCGTCGATCAGCACGGCACGGACCCCCGGGTCGGCGCGCCACGCTTCGAGGTGGTCGAGCATGGCGAGGACCATGCCGTGGTTCAGCGAGTTCAGCGCACGCGGCCGGTTGAGCGTGATCCGGCCGATTCCGCTCTCGAGGTGGAACTGGGCGTCATTCACCAAGCCACCCTAAAAGTCGGAAGTCCGACCATGTCGTGGTTGTGGTGTACACCTCAACAGGTCTGGTAGTCATCGGTTATGAGCGATGAGCCCACCGCGGCGGAGCTGGCCGACGAACTCCTCGACGTCCTCGCGACCGAACTCCCTTTGATGGCGACGTTCGACAACGTCCCCGGGCACGACCACGAACTGCGGGACGTTTCGGAGGCGGGCGACGACCGGCTGCGGGAGCGCGTCGTCCGGATCGCCGGGCACGCCGCCCGATCCGCCGACCCGGACCGGATCACCCTCGGGGTCATCGCCCATCACGCGGAATCGCTGCTGACCAGGCTGGATTCGCGGCTCACGGAGTTCATCCTCGCCGATCCGATGGTGGCCGAGGGGATCGGGGCGCTGGCCTGGCTTCCGCAGCTGGAGCCGTCGGGGGAACAGGCGGAGGAGGACTATCTGGCCAGGCTGGCGGCGTTCCCGGACTTCTTCGCGGCACTGGCCGAACGCCACCGCGCCGGGATCGCGGCGGGCCGGACCCCGGTGGAACGGGCGGTGCGCAACGCCATCGACTACCTGGACCGGATCCTGGCCGCCGAACGCCACCCGCTGCTCGTCCCGCCGTTGACCGGCGACCGCGTCGCGCGGCGGGAGCGGCTGTTCACCGAGCGGGTACGGCCGGCGCTCGTCGCCTATCGCGAGGTGCTCGCCCGGGAGATCGCCGGACGTGGCCGCCCCGACGACCGGCCGGGTCTCTGCTGGCTGGACGGCGGCAAGGAAAGTTACGCCGGCCTGGTCAAGACGCACACCACCACCGGGATCTCGCCGGAGGAACTGCACGAGACGGGTCTCGAGCTCGGCCGGGCGCTGGACGAGGAGTACCGGCGGCTCGGCGCGGCCGTCTTCGGCGAGGACGATCCCGTCGCGGTCCGGCTGCGGATGCGCACCGATCCGACGCTGCGCTGGCGGGACGCGGACGAGATGATCACGACCGCGACGGAAGCCGTCGAGCGGGCCGCGGCCGCCGCGCCCGGCTGGTTCCGGCGGATACCGTCGGCCGAATGCGTCGTGCGTGCCGTGCCGGAAGCCGACGGGCCCTCCGCCGCGCAGGCGTACTACATGCCGCCGTCGGCGGACGGCAGCCGCCCCGGCGTCTACTCCACCAACACCTACCGGGTGACCGAACGGTTCCGGTTCATCGCCGAGTCGGTCGCCTTCCACGAAGCCGTTCCAGGGCACCATTTCCAGGCCGGGGTGTCCTATGAACTGGAGGAATTGCCGCGGCTGCGCAGGCTCGTCCCGCTCTCGGCGTTCGACGAGGGCTGGGCGCTCTACACCGAACGGCTCGCCGACGAGATGGGGCTGTACTCCGACGACGTGATGCGGCTCGGCATGGTCGCCGAGGATTCCTTGCGCGCCGCGCGGCTCGTCGTCGACACCGGGCTGCACGCGCTGGGCTGGAGCAGGCAGCGATGCGTGGACTACCTCGCGGAACATTGCGTGCTCAGCGATGTCGAGGTGCAATCGGAGACCGATCGCTACATCGAATGGCCCGGTCAGGCACTGTCGTACATGACGGGCAGGCTGGAGATCCAGCGGTTGCGGGCCTTCGCCGAGGAACAGCTGGGGGAGGCGTTCGACATCCGCGACTTCCACGACGTGGTGCTGAGGAACGGGCAGGTGCCGCTGCCGGTGCTCGGCGACATCGTGCGGGAGTGGGTGACGGACACGCGGCGCCGGGAGTGACCCCGGCTCCGCGTACTCGTGCTCAGTCGCGCTTCGCGAGCGTCGCGACCTCGGCGTCGGACAGCGGCCGGTCGTAGAGCCGGACGTCGTCGACCGCGCCGCGCAGGAAGTCGACCTGCTGGCCGCCGTACTGGCCGCGGCCGATCACCGTGTGGCCGGTGCTCGGGGCGGCCGAGCAGGCGTTCTGCGAGGCCACCTTCGTGCCGTCGACATACAGCGACAACGTGCCCGCCTTGGCGTCGCGAACGCCGGTCAGGTGGTACCAGCGGCCGACTTCCGGCTTCTCCGGCGACAGGGCGCGGAGGCCGACGAAGCTCATCGCCCACCGCTGGTCCTGCCCGGAGTACTGCAGGAAGAACGCGCTGTCGCGGCCGGTGTCCTGGCTGACGACGGTCTGGAACGCCCCGCTCGCCTCGTCCAGCTTCGCCCACGCCGAAACCGAATAGCTCCCGGCGGTGTCGACGAGGTTCGCCCCGGTGTCGGCCTGCCCGTTGCCGGCGAAGGCCAGCGCGCCGCCTTCGACACCGCCGGCCCACTGCGCGTTGGTCAGGGTGGCGTGCGCGGTGCCGACCGAGTCCTTGGCGCTGGATCCGGTGCCTTCGTCGAACTTGTAGGCGTGCACGCCGCCGATCCCCGGAGTGCCGGGGCCGGGGTCGGGTGCGCCCGAGCCGCTGCCGTCGGCGTTACGGATGATCGCCTGGTTGACCGCGCGCACCTGCGCGAAGTCCATCTTCTTCACCTGCCTGTCGTAGGTGAAGAAGCCGTTGACCTCGTGCTCGACGTCGGTGATCTGCGTGTAGATCGAGCCGCTGATGCCACAGCTCTGCGCGGACGCGAGCACGTCGCGCTGGTTCTGGACGTAGCGGCTGTTCAGGGTCGCCTGGTCCTTCACCATCTCGTAGGCGTGGCCTTCGCCGAACCACATGTGGTCCTTGACTTCGAGACCGTAGCCACCGTGTTCGCCGTCGATCGAGATCCGCTTGGCGTCGGGCATCGGCTTCGCGGGGCCCGGGTAGGCGTGCCAGTCGAGGACGTCGCCCTTGCCGGAGTCGCCGAGCGAATCACAGCAGTTGACGCCGCTGTGCGCGTTGACGAGACGGGTCGGGTCCTGGGCCTTGACGCTCTCGGCGACCTGCCCGGTCTCCTCGCGCGACCACTCCGCCCAGCCTTCGTTGAACGGCACGTAGCCGACGATCGAGGTCCAGTTCTTCTTCTGCTCCACCAGTTCCTTCAGCTCGGCCTTGAACTGCCGCTGGGCGTCGACGGGCGGGCGGCCGCCGGTGCGCATCGACGGCATGTCCTGCCAGACGAGCAGGCCGAGCTTGTCGGCGTGGTGGTACCAGCGGTCGGGTTCGGTCTTGATGTGCTTGCGGACCGTGTTGAAGCCGAGGACCTTGTGCTGTTCGAGGTCGAAGCGCAACGCCTGGTCTGTCGGCGCGGTGTAGATGCCGTCCGGCCAGTAGCCCTGGTCCAAAGTGGACTGGAGGAAGAGGATCTTGCCGTTGAGGGTGAACCGGAGTTTGCCGTCGGCGCCCTTCGCGGTGCCGAATTCGCGCATGCCGAAGTAGGACGACACCTTGTCGACGGTGCGGCGGCCGTCCTTCAATTCGACGTCGAGGTCGTAGAGGAACGGCGAATCCGGCGACCAGAGTTTCGCCTTGGGCACCGGCAGCGAGATCGTGCCGGCCGCGGACGCCTTGCTGCGGCTGACCACCTTCCGGCCGTCGCGGACCACGGCCTCGACGGCCAGCCCGGAGTTCCCGCCGGTGTCGACGGTCAGCTTGAGCGTGGAGGATTCGAGATCGGGGACCATGCCGAGCGTGCCGATGTGCTTGGCCGCGACCGGCTCCATCCACACGGTCTGCCAGATGCCCGAGGCGCCCTCGTAGAAGATCCCGCGGTCGGGGACCCGGCGCTGTTTGCCGACGGGCTGCCAGGTGGCGTCGGTGCGGTCCTCGACTCCGACGATGATCTCTTGCTCTCCCTTGGGTTTCAGGGCCGACGTGACGTCCGCGGAGAATGCGCCGTAGCCGCCCTGGTGTGCGGCGACCTGCTTGCCGTTGACGTAGACCTTCGCCTTGTAGTCCACGGCGCCGAAGTTGATCCGGAGGGTGTTGTCCTTGCCGACGTTCCAGTTCCGGGGCACGGTGAACGTGCGCCGGTACCACATGAAGTCCTCGTGCCGCTGGATCCCGGACAGCGCCGATTCGGTGGGGTAGGGGACCAGGATCTTCTCCGCGAGCTTCTCACCGAAAGGCGGGACCTCGCCCGGTGCGGCGCCGGCGAACTCCCAGACCCCGTTGAGGTTCTGCCAGTTCTCGCGCACCAGTTGCGGCCGCGGGTATTCGGGCAGCGCGTTGGTGGGCGACACCTGGTTCGTCCACGGGGTGGTCAGGCGGGGCTTGCCCATCTTCCAGCCGCTCTCCGCGGCCGTCGCGGCCCCCGACGTCAACGCCAGGGCGGTGACGGCGACCACCGCGGCGGTCAGGGGTTTCCGGAAACGTCTCCGGGGGCGTTTCGGTGACAACGTTGGCAACATCTGCTCGACACCCTTCTCCGGGGGCGGCCGCCTCGGCGGAGGTGCGCCTCCCACTGGACCTGTGCAGGCGTGAAACCACGACCCCGTGGCCGGTGGGAACCGGTGTGAGCCGGGCCACGGCTGGCCGTCAGGATGTTTTTACATCGTTGATACAACGTTGTAAAGCGTCGTAGGCGTCGAATCGGTCGTGGCGGAAGAGCTGTCCGGTGTGTCAGGCGATCGTCGGGGCGCGGTCCGTGAAGGCCTCCTTCCCTACTCTGAAGGTAGGAAAGGAGGCCTTCACTACCTCTGCGGGCTGCTGTCGACCCACTCGAAGTACCTGCGGCGTGTCCCCCGGTCCCGGGTGCCGTGCTCCATGCGTTGACACGGTAACTGACTGATAAGTAACTTACTAGCGAGTCAGATCGAACGGAGGCGACGATGCCGGCCGAGGAGCGTTCGTGGTGGGGCTGGGGCACCACCGACGGCGAACTGTCCAAGGAAGAGTCCGACGCGCTGGTCGCCCGCACGTCGGGCGTGCTGCCCGGCCACGACTTCACCGATCACCCGCCGCCGGATCCCGCCGATCTCGACCTCCCGGCGCCGAGGATCCGGCCGCCCGCCACGCTCGCCGCGTTGTGCGGTGACGGACCGGTCGACCGGTTGTCCCACGCCCGCGGCAAGGCGTTCCGCGACGTCGTCCGCAATCTGCTCGGACGGCTCGACCACGTCCCGGATCTGGTCGCCCGCCCGCGCACGGAACAGGACGTCGTCGACCTCCTGGACTGGTGCACGGCCTCCGGCACCCCGTTGATTCCTTACGGCGGCGGCAGTTCCGTGGTCGGCGGGGTCGAGCCGCGGTTCGACGGTCCCGCGGTTTCGATGGATCTGGCCGGTCTCGGCGAGGTGCTCGAAGTGGACACGGTCAGCCGCGCGGCGCGCATCCAGGCCGGGATCTTCGGACCGGCTCTGGAAGACCGGCTTCGCCCGCTGGGGCTGACCCTGCGGCATTTCCCGCAGTCGTTCGCCCATTCGACGCTCGGCGGCTGGCTCGCCACCCGCGCGGGCGGGCATTTCGCCACCCTCGCCACACATATCGACGATCTCACCGAGTCGCTGCGTGTCGTCACACCCGCCGGGATCAGCGAATCGCGGCGCCTGCCGGGCTCGGGCGCGGGTCCCTCGCCGGACCGGCTGTTCCTCGGCTCCGAGGGGACGCTCGGCGTGATCACCGAAGCCTGGATGCGCCTGCAGGACCGGCCGGTCTGGCAGGTGACCGCGTCCGTCGCCTTCGAACGGCAGGAGAACGCCGTCGCCGCCACCCGCGCGATCGCGCAGTCCGGGCTGTACCCGTCGAACTGCCGTCTGCTCGACCCGGCGGAGGCGTTCATCAACGCGGGCGCGAGTGTGGGCGGCGGTCTCCTGCTGGTCGCGTTCGAATCCGCCGATCATCCGGTCGACACCTGGCTCGACCGCGCGCTCGAACTGACCGCGGGCCACGGCGGTGTCGTGAAAGCCAGGCGCAGCAAGAATTCCACCGGTCAGGACAGCGCATCTGCCTGGCGATCGTCCTTCTTGCGGATGCCCTATCAACGCGACGCGCTGGCCCGCCGCTCGCTGATCGTGGAGACCTTCGAAACCGCGTGCACGTGGGACGGCTTCCCGGAGTTCCACGACGCGGTCACCTCGGCGGCCCGCGCCGCGATCGACGCGGTGTGCGGCGGTGCGGGTGTCATCACCTGCCGATTCAGCCACGTGTACCCCGACGGTCCCGCGCCCTATTACGGGATCTACGCCGCCGGGCGGTGGGGGAGCACAGTCGCCCAGTGGGACGAGATCAAGGCCGCCGTCTCAGAGGCGATCGCGGTCCACGGCGGCACGATCACCCATCATCACGCCGTCGGCCGCGATCACCGGCCCTGGTACGACCGGCAGCGTCCCGACCCTTTCGCCGCCGCGATCACCGCCGCCAAGTCGGCGCTCGACCCGGCGGGAATCCTCAATCCGGGAGTGCTGATCGGCTGACCGGAGGCCGGACGAACGACGTCAGCAGCGTGGTGAACCGCATGGCGGCCAAGGACAACGTCCGCCCCGCCATGGTCTGCACCTGGGCTTCGCGTTTGCGGAACACGGCGTTGTCGAGCAGCACGTAGGCGACCCCTTCGGTGGCCGCGTCCTCCTCGATGTCACCCAGCCCGCCGACCAGGGCGATCCCGCCGCCGCAGCGGACGAACTCGTACTTCGGGCTCAGTTCGTTGCACTCCAGCACCGGGTGCGCCGTGAGGTTCTCGATCCGCGCGGCGATGTCGAACAGGTCGCGCAGGCTCTGTCCCGGCGCCGGCAGCGCCAGCGGATGCTCGCACAGTTCGGCGAGCCCGACGGAGTCATGGCTGGTCAGCGGATGACCGAGCGGCACGATCGCGTACACCGGGACGACGACCGCGCTCTCGACGCGCACACCGTGCTGTGGCCCGGTCGCGAACGTGACGGCGACGTCGGCCGCGCCTTCGAGGACCCGGCGTGTCGCCTCGTCCCTGGTCACGACGTCGATGTGGAACGTGACGTCGTGGTCGCGCCGGAAGGCGGCGATGGCCTGCGGGACCACGCGGCGGGCGAATCCCTCGGAGCAGGCGACCGTCAGGGACCGGGCGTGCAGCCCGCGGCCGGTGCGGAGTTCGTCGACGAGAACGGCGGATTCCGCCTCGCTGCGGCGGACGTGGTCGAGCAGCCGGGTGCCGGCCTCGGTCGGCACCATGCCCCGCGGATGCCGGACGAACAACGGCACCCCGATACCCGCTTCGAGTTTGGCGATCTGACGGCTGATCGCCGAGGGGGCCACCGTCAGTTCGGTCGCCGCCTCGGACACCGAACCGGTGCGGGCGACTTCGAGGAAGTACGTCAGCGCGATCGGCAGTAGTCGCATCAGGGGCTCCGCAGGTTTGCCGCAATGAGAACGCGGAGCACGGTAAACGGCAATGGTCAGAGTCCGCAAACCGACTTACGCTCCTCTGCGACACTCGACGAGCGAATCGGGAGACAACGCGGTGATCCCAGCGGAACTGGTCACGAAAGCCCACGAGCACGTCGACTCCGGCGCGTTCTTCACCGAGCTCGCCGAGCTCGTCCGATATGCGACGGTGAGCGATCATCCGAGCGGTCGCGTTGCCATCAAGGCATACCTGGATGAGGTGCTGACCCCGGCGCTGACCGCGCTCGGTTGTTCGGTGGAGACGTACCCGAACCCGGACCCGGACGGCGGCCCGTTCCTGATCGGCACCCGTATCGAGCGCCCGGAGCTGCCGACCCTCCTGTGCTACGGCCACGCCGACGTCGTCGACGGGCACGAGGGCCGGTGGAGTGAAGGCCGGGATCCGTGGACGCTGACCGCCGACGGCGAGCGCTGGTACGGCCGCGGTTCGGCGGACAACAAGGGACAGCACCTGATCAACCTGACCGCGCTCAGGCTGCTCCTCGCCGAAACGGGTTCGCTCGGCTTCAACCTCAAGTTCCTTTTCGAGACAGGGGAGGAGATCGGCTCGCCCGGACTCGACGAGTTCGTCGAGGCGAACCGGGAGGCGCTGAGCGCCGACGTCCTCATCGCGTCCGACGGCCCGCGCCTGGACGCGGCGACACCGACGGTGTTCCTCGGCGCGCGGGGCAGCGTCCGGATCGCCCTCGACGTCGATCTCCGCCCCGACGCCTACCATTCGGGGAACTGGGGCGGAGTCCTGCGCAATCCCGCCACCACCCTCGCCGGGGCGATCGCCTGTCTCGTCGACGGGCACGGCCGCGTCCAGGTGCCGGAACTCCTGCCGCCGGAGCTCCCGGACACTGTCCGTGCGGCACTCGCGGGCCTTGAGATCGGGAACAAACCGGGTGATCCGGTGCTGGACGAGGGCTGGGGCGACACCGCCCTGACCGCGGCCGAGCGGCTGTACGGGTGGAACACGCTCGAAGTCCTTTCGCTCGGCGCGGCCGACATCGACCGTCCGGTGAACGCCATCCCCGGCCGCGCCCGGGCGATGCTGCAACTGCGCTACGTCGCCGGGACCGACGTCGACGGGGTGGGCGAAGCGATCACGAAACACCTTGCCGCGAATGGGTTTTCGATGGTCGACGTGACCGCCGATGGCAGCTTTCGCGCCAGCCGTACCCCTGTCGACGACCCGTGGGTCGGCTGGGCGAAAAGCGTGCTCGACGAGGTTGCCGAACAGCGCGCGGCGATCCTGCCGAGCTTCGGCGGGGGACTGCCCAACCACGTGTTCACCGACCTGCTCGGCCTCCCGACGTTGTGGCTGCCGCACTCCTATCCCGGCTGCCTGCAGCACGCGCCCGACGAGCACCTGCTCGCGCCGATCGCCCGCGAAGGCCTCGTCCTCGCCACGGCGCTGTTCCACGCGCTCGGACGGCGCGGGGAGGAGGCATGACGACCGGCCGGACGGTGGCCAAGCCGCGCACGCCGTCGTCCACGCGGCGCGCGATCGCGGCGACCATCGGCAACGCGCTCGAATGGTTCGACCTCGGCGTGTACGCGCTGATGGCGGCCTACATCGGCAAGACCTTCTTCCCCGGCGGGAACGCCGCCGTGCAGCTCGTCCAGGCGTACGCGGTCTTCGGCATCACGTTCCTCGTGCGCCCGCTCGGCGGTCTGGTGCTCGGTGCCTACGCCGACCGGTTCGGCCGCAAGAAGGCGCTGGTGCTGACCATCTGGCTGATGGTCGTCGGGACGTTCCTGCTCGCGGTGATGCCGGGTTACGCGACGATCGGGTTCCTCGCGCCGGTCGGCGTGATCGTCGCGCGGCTGATCCAGGGATTCGCCGCAGGCGGGGAATTCGGGGCGGCCACGTCGTTCCTGATCGAACAGGACGACCGCCGCAAGGGTTTCCTCGGCAGTTTCCAGTTCGCCAGCCAGGGTTTCGCGACGCTGATGTCCGCCGGGTTCGCCGCCGGGCTGACCGCTTCGCTCAGCGCCGACGCGATGACGTCGTGGGGGTGGCGGATCCCGTTCGTCTTCGGTCTGCTGGTCGGGCCGGTGGGCTACTACATCCGGCGTCACGTCGACGAACCCGAAGTCGCTCAAGAGAAACAGTCGACGCCGGTCCGGACGCTGTTCCGCTTCCACTGGGGCGGCCTGCTGATCGCCGGCGGAGCGCTGGTCGTCTCGACCTCGCTGAACTTCATCCTGCAGTCACTGCCGACGTTCGCGATCAAGAACCTCGGCCTCGACGACTCGCTGTCGTTCGTCGCCCTGATGATCACCGCGGCCATTCTGACCTTCGTGACACCGATCGTGGGACTGCTCACCGACCGGCACGGCCGCATCGGGATCATGGTCGGGGCCGCGGCGGTGATCGGGGCCGGGGTGGTGCCGCTGTACCTGTGGGTCACCACTTCGCCGTCGTTCCTGACCCTCACGGTGACCATGACGATCCTTGGCCTGTTGAAGGCCATCTACTTCGGCGCGCTTCCCTCGGTGATGGCCGACGTCTTCCCGGCCCACACCCGGGCGACGGGGCTTTCGTTCGCCTACAACGCCACCGTCGGGATCTTCGGCGGATTCACGCCGACCATCGCGACCGCGATGATCGCGGCCACCGGATCGCCTGTTTCGCCCGGTTACTACCTCTTGGCGACAGCGTCGCTGAGCATTGTCGCGCTGGTGGCGGCGAATCGGCGGCGCGGGATTCGCTGACCAGTGGCGAAAGCCCCTTTCACAACTCCCGCAACAAGTACCGTTGCAGCTTCCCGCTCGGATTGCGCGGCAACGCCTCGATGAACCGCACGCGCCGCGGATACTTGTACGGCGCCGCGGTCGCCTTCGCGTGGTCCTGCAAGGCTTTCACGAGATCCGTGCCGGGTTCGGCGCCGGGCCGGGGGACGACGAACGCGGTGACGATCGAACCGCGATCCGGGTCCGGTGTGCCGATCACGGCGCATTCGTCCACGTCCGGATGGGTCAGCAGGACTTCCTCGACCTCCGGGGCGGCGATGTTGTAGCCCGACGAGATGATCATGTCGTCGCTGCGTGCGACGAACCGGAAGTAGCCGTCGGCGTCGCGCACGTAGGTGTCGCCGGTGAAGTTCCAGCCGTCGCGGACGTAGTCGCGCTGGCGCGGGTCTTCGAGGTAGCGGCAGCCGGTGGGGCCGCGCACCGCCAGGAACCCGGGCGTGCCGTCGGGCACGGGCGAACCGTCGATGTCGAGGACGGCCGCCTCGTAGCCGGGTACGACCTTGCCGGTCGCGCCGGGACGCGCGTCGTCGTCGGCGGCGGAGATGAACACGTGCAGCATTTCGGTGCTGCCGAGCCCGTCGATGAGCGGCCGCCCGACGATCGCCCGGTACTGCGCGGCCACGGGAGCGGGAAGCGACTCACCCGCGGACACGGCCCGGCGCACTCCGGCCAGCAGCCGTCCGTCGCCGGCGTTCAGGATCGCGCGGTACGCGGTCGGGGCGGTGAAGAGGACGGTGACGCCCTTCTCGGCGACGATGGCGGCGAGTTCCGCCGGGGTGGCGCGTTCGACGAGCAGCGTCGCCGCCCCGGCACGCAACGGGAAGACCAGCAGGCCGCCGAGGCCGAAGGTGAAGGCCAACGGTGGTGTGCCGCAGAAGAGGTCGTCGGACGTCGGGCGCACGACGTGGCGGGAGAACGTGTCGGCGATCGCGAGCAGATCGCGATGGAAATGCATGGTCGCTTTCGGCGAGCCCGTCGTGCCGGAGGTGAAGGCCAGCAGGGCGACGTCGTCGGCCGCGGTCGGGACGTCGGCGAACGTCGCCGGATGCCCTTCCGCGCGGGCGGCGAGTTCCGTTCCGTACGCCACGACCGGCAGATCGGGCGGGAGTTCGTCCATCAGGCGCTCGTCGCAGATAGCGAGCGCGGGCTTCGCGCGGCCGACGATCTTGTCGAGTTCGGTCCGGCGCAGCATCGGCATGGTCGTGACGGCCACCGCGCCCGCCTTGAGCACGGCCAGCCACACCGTCGCGAGCCACGGGGTGTTGGTGCCCCGCAGCAGCACCCGATCGCCTGGGACCACACCGAATTCGGTGACCAGGACATGGGCGACGCGGTTGGCGCGGGCGAGGACTTCACCGTATGTCCACGTTTCGGCGGGGGAGAGCAGGCAAGGCCGGTCCGGGCCGAGCCGGGTGACGGTGTCGTCGAGCAAAGCGGTCGCGGCGTTCAGCCTGTCGGGATAGCGGAGTTCCGGCAGGGCGAAGACGAACTCCGGCCACTGATCGGCGGGAGGCAGCCGGTCACGGCAGAACGGGTCGACATGCGCGCTGGGAGAAAGCCTCATCGTCGCCGCTCCTCGGTCCGGCCGTGCCCCCTCCCGCGAAGGTAGCACTTGTTACGACCGTCGAGAAGACGCGATGAAGCTCAGCCCGCGACGTCGGCCACCGCTCGCGCCAGGGTGGTTCGCACGGTCTCGGGGTCGTCGAGGTTCCCGCCGTGGAGGGCGCCGTCTCGGAGGAGGACGAGCGTGCGGGCGGCGTGTTCGGGGTCGGCATGGCCCGCGTCGCGCGCCAAGTCGCGAAGCACGCCGAAGAACCAGTTCCGGTGGTCGTCGATGACCTGTCGCACCTGGTGTGCGCGATCGGGGTATTCGGCGGCGGCGTTGAGGAACTGGCAACCGCGGAAGTCGTCGTCGAGCGTCCGGTCGCCGATGATGCCCAGAGCGGCGAGCAGTGCTTCTCGGGCGGGCTTCCCTTGCGTCACCGCGCCGACGCCCGCGCGGATCCGTTCGCTCGTGGTGCTCAGGTAGGCGGCGACGAGGTCGTCCTTGGTGGGGTAGTGGCGGTAGAACGTCGCCCTGGTCACGGCCGCTTCGGAGACCAGGCGCTCCACGCCGACGGCATGGATGCCCTCCGCGTAGAAGAGCCGTGACGCTGTCTCGAGCAGCCGGATCTTCGGGTGTACGTCCCGGTCGGCAGTCGGCATCTTTCAACTCTAGAGAAAGAACGGTCATTCCACTAGGTCGTCTTCGTCACGTTGCGGAAGGCATCCCGTGGCGCCATGGTTAAGGCAGAAAGACCGATCATTCTCCCTGGCTCTGAAGGAGCAGCAATGAGCAACCAGAAGCCCACCATCGTCCTGGTCCACGGTGCTTTCGCCGACTCGTCCAGCTGGAACGGAGTCGTCCCGAAGCTGCGTGAGCAGGGCTATCGCGTGCTGGCGGCGTCGAACCCGCTGCGCGGCATCGAGTCCGACGCGGCCTATGTCGCCGACGTCGTCAACGGAGTGAACGGCCCCGTGGTGCTGGCCGGGCACTCCTACGGCGGCGTGGTGATCAGCCGCGCGGCCACCACCGCGCCGAATGTCAAGGCGCTCGTCTACATCGCCGCCTTCCAGCCGGAGGCGGGGGAGAGCGTGTTCGAGCTGTCCGGCCGGTTCGAGGGCGGCAAGCTCGGCCCGGACACCACGAATGTCCTGGCCGCGCAGGGTGAGCTGTCGATCAAGCCCGAGAACTTCTCGGACGTGTTCGCGGCCGACGTCCCCGCGGAGACCGCCGACGTCATGGCGGTCACCCAGCGTCCGGTCACCGAGCGCGCGCTCGGCACCCCGTTCGACGGCGAGCCGGCGTGGAAGAACCTGCCGTCGTGGGCGCTGATCGCCGAGCAGGACCACGCGATCCCCGCCGCCGCGCAGGCGTTCATGTCCGACCGCGCCGGTTCGGAGGTCACCAGGGTCGACGCTTCGCACGCCGTCTCGGTCTCGCGGCCGGACGTCGTCGCGGAGGTCATCCTCGCGGCGGCCGCCAAGGTCGCCTGACCTCGGTCGCTTGACAGGTGAAACCCTCCCCGGAGAGACTGAAAAAGCGTTTTTGCAGTCTCTCTGGGGAGAACCACGTGAAGATCTTGGTGCTCGATTCGAGCCCGCGTCGTGAAGGCAATTCCTGGGCTCTCGCGCAGGCTTTGGGCAAAGGTGCGGAGGAGGCCGGGCACACGGTCGACTTCGCCCGGCTCTCCGATTTCGTCGAGTCGCCGCTGGGGGACTGCCGTGACTGCCGGCTGAGCGATCGGTCGTGCGGCATCGGGGACGGCTACGAGCGTCTGTTGTTCGAGTACGTGCTCCCGGCGGACGCGATCGTCTACGCGACACCGCTGCACTGGTACGGCATGACCGGGCGGCTCAAGTCGTTCTTCGACCGGCTTTTCTGTTACACCTCCGGCAGTTCGCCGCACACCGCCGACGTCGTGCCGGGGTTGATGGGCAAACGCGCCGCGGTGCTGATCTCCTGCGAGGAGAGCTATCGCGGCGCGACGCTCGGACTCGAGGCCCAGTTCCAGGAACTCACCCGGTATCTGCGCCAGGATCTCGCCGGGATCGTGGTCGGCGTCGGCAACAGCCGGGGCGAGGTGGAACGCGACCCCGCGCGGCCGTTGGCGGCGGCGGAGGACCTCGGCCGTAGGCTGGGCGACGCCCATGTCACCGACTATCGGCTGGACACCGACCGGCCGAACCGCGTCTGGGGACCGCCCGTGGAGGCCTGAGTGTCGCCGACCATCCGTGACGTCGCCGCCGCCGCGGGGGTTTCGATCACCACCGTCTCCCACGTGCTCAGCGGACAGGGGCGGATCTCCGAGCAGACCAGGCAGCGGGTCGCGCGGGCGGCGGCCGACCTCGGCTATCAGGCGAGTGTGCACGCGCAGCAGCTGGTCACCCGGCGCAGCCGCACGCTGGCGATCCAGCTCGCGAACTCGGTCGACGCGAGCAGTGCCTGCGCGCTCGTACCCAACTCGGACTACTTCCTCGAAGTGCTCAACGGGGCGGCCGAGGCCGCGTCGAAACGGTCGTACGCCTTGCTTCTGGCCCCGACGGACGCCGACCTCGACCGGCTGAACGCCTTCGCCGTCGACGGTGCGATCCTGGTGGATCCCCGTGGCGACGAACCTTTCTTCGCGACCGGCTGGTGCCGAGACCGGCCTCTGGTCACCGTCGGACGGCCGATGGCGGCGCCGTGCCCGGTGCCGGTCGTCGTCGACAACGACCTGGTCGCGGCCGCCCGGCTGATGCTGGATCACTTGGCGGACAACGGTTACGAGCGGCCGGCGATGATCACCACCGACACCCGCCGGTCGTACGCGGCGGACCTGGTCGCGGGTTACACCGGCTGGCTGGAGGAGCGGGGACTGGAGCCGGTGGTCGTCGAGATCGACGAGCCGCCGACCACCGAAGGCACGGCGGAGGCGCTGGGCAGGCTGCTCGACCGCCCGGTGCGTCCGGACGCCGTCTTCACGACGTCGGAGAACCTCGCCCTCGGAGTGCTGCACGAGGCCCGCCGACGACGGCTCGCGGTACCCGGCGGGCTCGGGATCTGCAGTGCGGTCGACAGTGGTTCGCTCCGGCTCGTTTCGCCGCAGGTGACCGGGATGTTCGTGCATCCCCGTGAGGTGGGCGGCCGCGCCGCCACGGCGTTGATGGACCTCGTCGAGGGCGCGGCCCTGGACGGCGAGCCGCACCGGATCGAAGTCCCCGTGCGGCTCAACGCCCGGGAATCCACCACCCGCTAGCATGCATTTAGTCCTCTGGATGCGGTCCTTGCACGGGCAACTACCGCATTCAGAGGACTAAATGCATGCTCAGGAACTCCGGCACACCGCGACCGGCGTGTCCCCGCCGTCGTCCTCGGTGGTCGCGATGAAGCCGAACGTGGTCGTCCCGCTGGCGGGCAGTACCGCGTTCCAGTCCAATTCGGACACTCGCACGCGATCGCCGTCCTGCGCGAGGGAACCGTTCCACAGATTGGCGATACGGGTGCCGGGTGGCAGCGTCCAGCTGACCTCCCAGCCGGTGAGCCGGGTGTCCTGCGCGTTGCGCACGGACACGCGGATCTCCGAGCCGCCGGGCCAGCGGTTGGCTATCTCGTAACGCGCTTCGCACACCGGCTTCGCGGCCGACGGTGAAGGCGCCGCGACCGGGGCGGCGGAATCGGGTGCGTCGTTGTCGAACAGCAGGATCCCCGCCAGGACACCTCCCGCCACCACCACGCCGCCCGCGATGGCGATCGGCAAGCGCGATCGGCGGGCGGGCGCGGGAAGCCGTTTGGTGCCGGCCAGGATCGCCGGACGGCCTTCGGCGACGGCGGCGAGCATCCGTTCGGCCTCGGCCATGTCCGGCCGCTCCGCGGGATCGCGCCGGAGCATGCGCAGCAGGACGTCCGTGAGCGGGCCGGTGGTGCGCGGCGTGACGATCTCGCCGCGGGCGACCCGTTTGAGGAGCGCGATCTGGTTGGCGTCGGTGCCGAACGGCGGCGCGCCCTCCAGCACGGTGTAGAGCGTGGAGCCGAGCGAGAACACGTCCGACGGATAGCCGGGTTCCTCACCGTCGGCGACCTCGGGGGAGAGGTAGGCGGGAGTGCCGACGACGAGCCCGCCGCCGGTCATGGTCCCTTCGCCCGTGGCGTGGGACAGGCCGAAGTCGGCGATCTTCGCCTGTCCGTCGCCGGTGATCAGGATGTTGTTGGGCGTGACGTCGCGGTGCAGGATCCCGTCCTCGTGCGCGGCGGCCAGCGCCGAGGCGATCCGCGCGCCGAGTTCCGCGACCCGGCCGGCGGGGAGCGGGCCGTCGTCCGCGAGGAGATCCGTCAGCGGCCGCGACGGCAGGTATTCCATGACCAGGAACGGCGTTCCGTCCTGCTCCACGACGTCGTACACGGTGACGGCGTGCGGATGCTTGAGCCGCGCGGCGACCCTCGCCTCCCGCATCGCGCGCACGATCGACCGGAACGGCGCCCCGTCCGGCGAGGTGTCCGGCAGCATCTGCTTGAGCGCCACCGTCCGGTCGAGCCGCTCGTCCCGCGCCCGCCACACCACGCCCATCGAGCCCCGGCCGACCTCGCGCTCCAGCCGGTAACGTCCGGCAATGACGGCATCCCGGTTCACGGACGCAACTGTATCCGCTAGGAGAGCGGGGCCTCCTGGACCGGCGACCCGGCCGTCGCGAGCCAGGCTTCGGCGAGCAGGCGATGTCCCAGCGGGCTGGGGTGGACGCCGTCCGGGGCCAGCGTCGCCGCCCCGTGCTCGGCGGCCGCCTGCGGCATGAACAGATCCGCGCGGATCAGCCGCGCGCCGAACTCGGTCGCCACCTCGATCGCGGCCTCGATACGGGGCGCCAGATCGGCGACCCAGTCCTGCTGTTCCGGCTCCACCGGCAGCAGGAACGGCGTGATCACGTACAGCTCGGCCGGGAGATCCCGCCGTGCGCCCGCCAGCAGCCGGGAGTAGGCGGCACGGAACTTGTCGATCGGGCTCGGCAGGCCGCGGTCGAACGTCCGCCAGGTGTCGTTGATGCCGATCTTCACCGTCAGCACCGTGGGACGCGCCGCGAGGACGTCGGTGGCCCAGCGGGCTTCGAGGTCGTAGATCCGGTTTCCGTTGATCCCCCGGTTGAGCACCTCCGGCCCGTCGCCGAGGAGGTCCGCGATCCGCCGCACGTAGCCCTTGCCGAGCGACGCGGGGTCGGTGCGGTCGCGGCTGGAATCGGTGATGGAGTCGCCGGCGAACAGCAGGCGGTCGGCTTCGGTGAACCTCACGCGCCCGCCTCGATCAGCTTCCGCAGCGAGTCGGCCTCACCGGGGATCAGGTCCGGATCGTTGTCCGGGACGAATTCCAGCAGCGCGTCGAGCGGCCGCCCCGCCTTGGCGAGCAGGCCGAACGCCCGCGTCCAGAGCTCCGTCCGGAAGGTCAGCGGATGCCGCTCGTTGCTGGGCCACCACGAGAACACGTGCACCGCGCGGACCTGGTCGAGTACCAGTTCCAGCCCCGCCAGCGCCTGCTCGTCCGGCAGATCCTGCGGCGGTTGCCAGTAGGTGCCGAGATTGTCGCGGCCGACCTCTTCGAGCAACCGCACGGTCGATTCGGCGGTGTCGGTCAGCGTCCCGCCGTGGAACTCCAGCGCGACTTCGAGTCCGTGCTCGTTCGCGACGTCGGCGGCCTCGCGGAGCCCGGCGACGATCTGCTCGCGCTCGTAGGAGTCGACGTCCCCGGAGCCCGCTTTCCCCGCCCACACCCGGATCCGCGAAGCGCCGAGCCGGACCGCGGTGGCGGCGATCTCGCCGAACTTCCCGGTCTCCATCGGGGTCGCGCGGAAGTAGGAGCCGTAGGAGTCGCAGGTCAGCCCGTGCCGTGCCATGGCCTCGAACGCGCGCTCGGCCGCCCAGTCGTCACCGGGGCGCACATGGACGTCGGCACCCCATTCGATCACCTGCAGTCCGGCCTCCTCGGCGCGACGGGCGACCTCGTCGGCGTCCAGCCGCCGCAAGGTCACCGAACACAGTCCCGGGCGCATCATTTTCCCTCCAACGGTTGAGTGCTTTCCCGCAACACGACCTCGCCGGTGATCGGCTTGACGCGGGGACCGTCCGCGCGGTGGTCGAGGATGAAGTCGAGGGCCTGTTCGCCCATGCGCTCGATCGGCACCCGCACAGTCGACAGCGAAGGCCTTATGTCGCGCAAGGTGATAATGTCGTCGAACCCCGCGATCGCGATCTGGGCGGGAACCTGCAGCCCGCGGTCGCGACAGGCGGCCATCGCGCCGACGGCCATCACGTCGTTGACCGCGAACACGCAGCCGCGGAAGCCGCTCTCGATCGCCCGCACCATCGCCGCGTAGCCACCGTCGCGAGTGAATTCCGCGCGCAGCACGTGGTTTTCGGGCAAGGGGACGCCGTGGCGGGCGAGGCCGTCACGGAAACCCAGCACCCGGTCCCGCGAGGTCAGCAGGCCGGACGGCCCGGCGAGGACGAGGAAGTCGCGGTGCCCGAGCAGGGCGAGTTGTTCGGCCAGATCCGCCGCGCCCGCGCGGTTCTCCAGCATGACGGTGTCGAACGGCAGTTTCCGCTGCCCGATCACCACGACCTGGCCGTCGGCGGCCTCGAACGCCTTGAGTTCCTTGGTCAGATTCCGTTGCAGGGCACTGTCTTCGTTCCGCGACCCGGCGAGGATGACCGCCCGCGCCCGTTGCCCGCGCAACGTCGTGACGTACTCGAGTTCCTTCTCCGGATGGTTTTCCGTGCTCGCGATGGTGACCGTCAGCCCGTGCCGGGCGGCCACGCGCATCACGCCGGACGCGATCGAGGAGAAGTACGGGTCGACGATGTCGTGCACCAGCAGCCCGACGACGTTGCCGCGGCCGCGGGCCATCGCCTGCGCGGGCACGTTCGCCGTGTACTGCAAGCGTTCCGCGGCCCGCAGCACCGATTCGCGCAGGGTGCCGCTGACCTGTCTGGTCCCGCCGTTGAGCGCCCTCGACGCCGTCGCGAGCGACACTCCGGCCTCGCGGGCGACGTCGGCCAGGGTGGCCGAACCCGCGGCACGCTGCGCCATGGTTCCTCCTCGGTGGTGCGGTTGGGCTCACGCCGGCGTGGGCTGACGCCGGCGTGAGCCCGGCTCTGATGTCCGCCGCCCGGTTACGGGGCGCCGGGGCCGACGTCCGCGGTGGTGAGCGGCCGGTTGGCGATGGCCGCCGTCGAGTACTCGTCGGCGCCGACGTCACGCAGGCTGCCGCGGGCCTGACCGTCGATGTCCAGCGTGACCGGCGCGGTCGAGAGGGTCGCCGCGTCGATCGCCGGGCTGCCCGCGGCGAGCCGCGAGACGCCGTCGGAGCCCTGCACGAGCTTCGGGTCGACCCGGCGGAAGGTGCCAGCCGGGATGTTGCCGTTCCCGGCCGAACCCCACAGGATGTTGCCGGACCAGGTGAAGTTGCCCGTGGTGCTCATCGCGACCAGGTCGCCGTTGCCGCCGACGAAGAGGTTGTCCGAGATCGTGCAGTCGCGCGGTTCGATCGTCCGTTTGGTCTCGCCGGCGAGCGTGCCGCCGTTGTTCAGCAGCGTGTTGTGCGCGATGAGCACGCGGTCCGCCGCGTCGTTGCCGCGCCGGGATTCCTTCGATTCACCGGGGAAGTGGTCCCGCACGGAGCCACTGCCGACGACCAGCGCGGTACCGGACACCCCGGCCACGTAGTTGTTGACGATCTTGTGGTCGTTGCCGTAGATCCGGATGCCTTCCTTGCCGCCGAGGATGAAGTTCGATTCGACGACGGATTTGTTCCCGTGGCGCAGCACGATGCCGCCCAGGCTGTTCCGGATGGTGTTGTTGCGGATGAAGTTGCCCGACGACTTGATCGAGATCGCCTCCGGGTCGCCGTTCGCGCGTTCGAAGAGGTTGAACTCGACCTTGGCCCCGGCGGTGCTGAGCGCGCGCGGGCTGACGCCGAGCCGGATCGGCTCGCCGCCGTTGTCGCCGGGGAAGGTGTGGTCGGAGAAGTAGTTCCGGAAGACCTCGACGTCCGCGGCCATCTTGTCGTCGTCCGCGCCCTCGATGCAGAGCATGACGCCGAGCGTGGTCTTGTGGTGGAAGTGGTTCCGGTCGATCTTGCTGTTGTCGGCGCGCACCATCACCCAGTGCAGGTCCGGGAGGTCGGCGAACTGGAGATCGTTGCGGGTCAGCCGGATCCGCGAGCAGTTCGCCGGGATCTCCAGCGTGGTGCTCTGGCGGAACTTGAACCCGCTGATCGTGACACCGGTGGAGTCGTCGAAGACGAAGCTCTGCTCGCCGTTGAGCGTCACGCCGCCGCGGGACTGGGCGACGATGGTGATCGGCTGGTCCTTCGTGCCGCGCCTGCCCTTGATGGTGATGGGCTTGCCCGTGGGCACGGTGTAGGTGCCGTTGTTCACGGTGATGACGGCACCGGGGCCCGCCTGGTTGATCGCGTTCTGCAGTTCGGTGAGCGAACTGACGTTCAGGGCGCACAGCCCCTGGGGTTTGGCCGACGCCGTGCCCGCGGTGACCCAGGGGACGGTGATCAGCGCGGCGCCGAGGGTGGCGCCGCTGAGGAACCTTCTGCGATCCATGATGCCTCCGTGCTCAATCGGTGGGGCGGGTTTCGGCGGCGGGGCTTTCCGTGCTCAGGAACAGTTCGATGACGGGGACCGGGGTGTCCGGTTTCCGGATGGGGAGCTTCAGGGTGAGCGTGCCTTCCGGCTGCCCGCCCATCTGGGTGTTCTGCGCGGTCTGCCCGGGATCCGTGTGCACCTGCCGGATTTCCGAGGCGTCGTCGAGCAACTGGGCGTAGCGCACCCGCCCGGCGAGGCCGGGCAGGTGGACGTGGTTCATCGGCCAGCTGAACAGGTGCAGGTACAGCCGGTCTCCGCGCTGGGTGTAGCGGCCGTCGGCGGGCGCGGTGAACTCGCTGGGACCGCAGCCGCGGATGGAGCGTTCGTGCCGGTCCATCCAGCGGCCGATCTCGGCGAGGACTTCGTGCGCACGGGGGTCGATCTCGCCCCGGCCGTTGGGCCCGACGTTGAGCAGCAGGTTGCCGTCCTTGGACACGCCGTCGACCAGCATGCGGATGAGCAGCTCGGGGCTCTTGTAGTCGAGGTTGTCGCGGTCGTAACCCCAGCTGCCGTTAAGGGTCTGGCACGCCTCCCACACCACGGGGACACCGTCGCGGGTCATCGGGCCGGACGGCTGGTACTGCTCCGGGGTGATGAAGTCGCCGGGGATCCCGGTGCGGTCGTTGACCAGGATGCCGGGCTGGAGTTCGCGGACCAGCGCGAGCAGGCCGGGGGAGTCCCAGTCGTCCGGTCCCTTGCCGCCCCACCATTCCTTGCGGCCCTTGTAGGAGAAGTCGAAGAACAGGTAGTCGATCGTGCCGAAGCGGGTGAGCAGTTCGCGCACCTGGCCGTGGAGATACAGCTGGTACTCGGCGATGTCGGCGTACTGGTGCGCCGCGATGTACTCCGCGTCGTCACGGCGGGGATGGGTGCCGTCGACGGGGAAAGCCGGGTGGTGCCAGTCGATCAGCGAGTGGTAGAAGCCGACCTTCAGGCCTTCCTCACGGCAGGCGTCGACGAACGGGCCGAGCAGATCCTTGCCGTACGGCGTGTTCGTCACCTTGAAGTCGGTGAGGTCACTGTCCCACAGGCAGAAACCGTCGTGGTGCTTGGTGGTCAGCACGACGTAGGTCATGCCCGCGGCCTTCGCGGCCCGCGCCCAGGACCGCGGGTCGTACTTGTCCGGCTCGAAGTGGTCGAAGTAGACCCGGTACTGCTCGTCGGTCAGCTTCTCGCGGTTCTGCACCCATTCGTGCCGGGCGGCCAGGGAATACAGTCCCCAGTGGACGAACATCCCGAACCGGTCGTGGGTGAACCAGGCGGTGGAACTCACTGCAGGATCGCTCCTTGTTTGTCATTGGTGAACCCGCGACCGCGATCGAACCTCGGCAGGGCGCTGAGATGGTGGGTCAGCCCTTGAGCGCGCCCGAGGCGAGGCCGCGGACGAACGAACGCTGGAAGAACAGGAACGCGGCGACCGAAGGGAGCAGCGCCAGCAGTGACGCGGCCATGATCACGCCGGGGGTGACGGTCGGGTCGATCCGCAGTGTCCGCAGAGCCAGCGGAAGGGTGTAGGTCGAAGCGTCTGTCGACACCAGCAACGGCAGCAGATACTGGTCCCAGATCATCGTGAAGCCGAAGACACCGATCACGCCGAGGGCGGGCTTGCACATCGGCAGGATGATCTGCGCGAAGATCCGCAGATCACCGGCCCCGTCGATCCGCGCGGCTTCTTCGAGTTCGCGGGGGACGTCCTTCATGAACTCGGTCATCACCAGGATCGAGAACGCCCACGCGCCCAGCGGCACGATCATGCCGGCGAGGCTGCCGATCAGATTGAGGTGCACCACGGGCAGATCCGAGAGGATCAGCGAGAGGGGGATCGCGAGGATCTCCTCCGGCAGCATCAGCGTCGCCAGGATCGCGACCAGCACGAAGGTCATGAACCGGAACTTCTTGCGCGCCAACGCGTAGCCGGCCAGCACCGAGACGACGACCTGCAGCAGGAGACCGAAGCCGACCACCAGGAACGAGTTGAGCAGGTACATCCCGACGCCCTGGTCGAACGCGATGCCGAAGTTCTCCAGGGTGGGGCTCGACGGGATGACACTCAGCGCCGTCGGGTCGGAGACGTCGTTGAACGCGCTGACCAGCAGCGCCAGCAGTGGCCCGGCGAACACCAGGAGCAGCAGGGCGTACAGGACGAACTTCAGGATCCGTCCGCCCGGTGATTTGACGGCGTCGAGGCCGAGCGCCGAATCGTTGGCCGCGGTCATGCGTCTCGCCTCCGTCGGAGCACCTGGACGAACAGGGTGAGCACGAGCGTCGCGAGGAACAGCAGGACCGCGCCCGCCGCGCCGACGCCCAGCCGGTTCTGTTCCAGGCCGAGTTTGTAGATCAGGGTCATCGCCACCTCGGTCGAGCCGTTCGGCCCGCCGTTGGTCAGCAGGAACACCTCGGTGAACACCCGCAGGCCGCGGATCGCCGCGAGGACGAACAGGATCGAGAACACCGACCGCAGGCCGGGCAGCGTCACGTGGAGGATCTTCCGCCAGCGGGAGGCACCGTCCACAGTGGCCGCTTCGTAGAGGCCGCGGTCGATACCGGCCAAACCGGCGAGGAAGATCATCATATCGTACGGGGCGCCGCGCCAGATCCCGGTGATGATCACCGAGATCATCGACGTGTCGGGATCGTTGATGAAGCCCGACGGGCCCAGCCCGACCAGGCCGAGGATGGAGTTCAGCATCCCGTCCTCGGTCGGGTGGTACATGATGCGCCAAAGTTCGGCGACCACCGCGATCGGCACGACCACCGGCAGGAACGCCGCCGACCGCAGGAACTTCAGCCGCTTGCTCTGGCCCTCCATCAGCAGGGCGAGCGCGAGGCCGAGGATCATCGACCCCGCGGTCTGCCCGACCGCGATCACGACCGTGTGCCAGATCGCGGAGTGGAACGCCTCGTCACCGAGGACGGTGCTGTAGTTCTGCCCGCCGACCCACTGGTTGCCCAGATACGGCTGGACGTCCTGGAAGGACATCGTCACCGCGGTGATCATCGGGATGAACTTGAAGTACACGAACAGGATGAGGGCGGGGGCCAGGAACAGCCACGGCGTCCACCACTTCCCGTCGCGGTCGCTGCGCCTGCGGGCCTTCGGCGCGGGCGTCCGCTGCACGGCGGGACGGTCCGCGCCGACGGCCGCCGGCTTGGCGTGATCTACGGTCATGAGGCGCTGATCCCCTGTTGCTGCAAGGTCGCGGTGAGCTTGGTGTCGAGTTTGGACAGTTCGGCCTTGAGATCGAGCTTGCAGTCGGCGACGAGCGCGCTGATCGTGTCGGCGGTGTCCTGGCGGACGGGCGTCCAGTTCGGGATGGACGGCGCGTAGTGGCCGGACTTGGCGTAGATCTCGGCGTAGGTCTTCCAACGAGGGTCGGAGCGGACCTGGGTGATGTCGACGTTCTTGTTCACCGGGAGCTGTACGATGAAGGCAGACTCGCCCTCCATGCCGATCTTCTGGCCGTCGGCCGAGATCGCGAAGTCACCGAAGGCGTCCTGGCCTGCCTGGTTCGGCGAACCGGCCATCATGAAGATCGACAGGCCCTCGGCGAGGACGTCGGCGTTCTTGGCGCCCTTCGGCATCGGGACGACCTCGTACTTGTCCTTGCCGAGCGACTTGTCGAAGCGCGGCAGCAGGTACGGGCCGACGACGTACATCCCGGCCTTGCCCGCTTCGAAGGTCTCGTTGGTCGCGGGGGTCGGCATGGTGACCGAACCGGGCTGGATCACGTTGTCCTTGCAGCCGAGGTCGCGGAACCAATGCACCGCGGCCACGGATTCGGGCGTGCTCATCGCGGGCTTGTACTTGCCGCCACCGGCTTCGGTGATGAAGTCGCCGCCCGCGGCCCACAGGAAGTTCGAGAAGTACCAGGAGGCGTAGCCCCGCTTGGTCGACAGCGTCGCGTTCAGGCCGGCGGTGTCGGCCTTGCCGTTGCCGTCGGGGTCGCCGGTGGTGAAGGCCTTGGCGAGGTCCGCCAGTTCGGCCCAGCTCTGCGGGACGCCCTTGCCGAGCTTCTCGCGCCAGTCCTTGCGGATCAGCAGCGCCGACGCCTGTGCGCTGTAGGGCAGGCCGTACAGCTTGCCGTCCGGGGTCTGGTTGGACTTCAGCGCCTGCTCGGTGAGCTCCGACGCGTGCTTGATCTTGCCCTGTTCGATCTCACGCACGAGACCCTGGCTCTTCAGCGTGCCGACCTGGGTGACGTCGTTCATCACGATGTCCGGCAGGTCGCGCTGGGCGGCGCGCTGGGCGAGCTTCGTCTCGAAGTCGTCGAAGATCGCGGTGACCTGCACCTTGAATCCCGTGGCCTTCTCGAAGGCTTCCGCGAGCCGCTTGGTGGCCTGTTCGCCGGGGCCGCCGGGGGTCGTCCGGGTCCACAGTTCCAACGGCGCCTTGGTGTCCTGCGCGACGTTCGTTCCGGCGGGGCCTGCCGAGCAGCCCGAAAGGACCAGCGCTGAGACAGTGAGTCCCACGCCGATCCACCGCGATTTCCGCATCGCTTCTCCTGTTCACTGTGGACCACGCTGTCTACCTCGGAGGGGACGGTAAGCGCTTTCCCGGTCTCCGGTCAATGGTCCGATCATTACGAATTTCAATCGCCCGTGTTTGCCTCTGCGGGGGACTCGCCGAGCGTGGACCGGCTCAGGCATCCGATGTATGGTCGCCGCCGGAGGTAGGGATGACCGAGCTGCGACACCGGCCGACGGCACTTCTCGTGATGGAGGAGCGCCGCCGCGACGACGTTTACCCCGAGGCGGTGCTGAAGGAGATCGGCACGCTGGCGGACCTGCGTGAGCCGCTCACCCGCGAGCGGCTGGCGGAGGACCCGGCGGCGCTGGAAGGCGTCGAAATCCTGCTGTCCGGCTGGGGTGCCCCGGTGCTGGACTCCGTCCTTTTGGGACACGCGCGGGAGCTGCGGGCGGTGCTCGTCGCCGCCGGCTCGGTCCGGCCGCTGACCACGCCCGAGTTCTGGGCGCGGGAGTTGCCGATCGTGTCCGCCGCGGCCGCGAACGCCGTCCCGGTCGCCGAGTTCACCCTGGCCCAGGTCCTCTTAGGACTCAAACAGGTGCACCGCATCTCTCGGGAGATCCGGGAGCGGCGGGCCTATCCGCCGGATCCGCGGGTCGCGGGCGCGTACCGGTCCCGCGTCGGACTGCTCGGCCTCGGCGAGATCGGTGCTCTCGTCGCGTCGCATTTGCGCGGTTTCGACGTCGAAGTGCTCGCGAGCGACCCCGTCGTCGACCCGGCGACCGCCGGCGGCCTCGGCGTGCGGCTGGTGGGCCTGGACGAACTGTTCGCCACCTGTCCCGTGGTCAGCCTGCACGCGCCGTTGCTTCCGGAGACCGAAGGGCTCGTCGACGGCGAGCTGGTGGCCAGGATGGGTGTCGGCGCGACCCTGATCAACACCGCCCGCGGCGCCGTCGTCGACGAACCGTCCGTCATCCCGGTGCTGCGGGAACGCCCGGATCTGACGGCGATCCTCGACGTCACCTGGCCGGAACCGCCGGAGCCGGACTCGCCGCTGTACACGTTGCCGAACGTGGTGCTCACCCCGCATCTGGCAGGCGCGCTGGGCGCCGAGCGCGCGCGGATGGGCGAACTCGTGGCGGCGGAGCTGCGGCGATTCGTGCTCGGGGAGCCGCTGCGGCATGCCGTCGCGCCGGATCGGGCGCATCTGCGGGCCTGATGCTCGCCTTCCGGGGGACCGGCCCGTCCGGCGGGGTGCCCGTCGTCCTGCTGCACGCCCTGGGCAGCAAAGCGGGCACTTGGGACGATTTCGCCGCTCGCCTGGATCGCCGTGTCGTGGCGGTCGACCTGCCGGGGCACGGCGACAGTGTCCACGCGGAGAGCTACTCGCTCGAGGCGATGGCCGACAGGGTGGCCGAACTCCTCGGGGACGAAGCGGACCTGGTCGGCCATTCGATGGGCGGCCGGGTCGCCGTGCTGCTCGCCCAGCGCCTGCCCGGCCGCGTGCGGCGGCTGGTCGTGGAGGACACCCCGCCGCCTCCTGTCGAGGCGTTGGAACCGTGGGTCCCCGTGCAGGAGCCGTCGGCGCCGCTGCCGTTCGACTGGCGGCTGATCGACCCGATCATGACCGAACTCCGCACGCCCGACCCTGCCTGGTGGGAGCGGCTCGGCGCGATCACGGCGCAGACTCTGCTGATCAGCGGCGGGCCGTCCAGTCATGTCGGCAGGGAGTCGCTGGAGCGGATGTGCGGGCTGATCCCGGACTGCCGTCTGGCGGTCATCGAGGACGCGGGACATCGGGTGCACGGCAGCAGGCCGGAGGAGTTCGCGGCGGTGGCGGGGGAGTTCCTCGGCCAGGGCTAGCGGTCCCGTTTCGTATAACGACCTATACCGCTTGCCGCACCGCCGCGAGGCCTTCCTGCAGATCCTTGACGAAATACTCGGGAACCTCCAAGGAGGGGAAATGCCCCCCGGACTCGGGTGACCTCCATCGGACGATCCGCCGGTACCGCTTCTGCGCCCAGGGGCGCGGGTACTTCTCGATGTCGCGGGGGTAGACGGTGATCGCCGACGGGACGTCCACGCGGAGCTCGGGATCGAGCGAGTTGTGGCTCTCGTAGTAGATGCGGGCCGCGGACGCGCCGGTCCGGGTCAGCCAGTACAGGGTGACGTCGTCGAGGATGCGGTCCCGGGAGATCGTCTCGAACGGGCTGTCCTCGGTGTCCGACCACTCGGCGAACTTGTCGAGGATCCAGGCGAGCAGCCCGACCGGTGAGTCGACGAGCGAGTAGCCGATGGTCTGCGGGCGGGTCGCCTGCTGTTTGGCGTAGGCCGCGCGGTGGTGCCAGAAGTCGTGGGTCTCCTCGGTCCACTCGCGCTCGGCCGGGGTGAGTCCCTCCGTCGTCAGGCCGGGCGGTCCCTCCGCGAACGTGGTGTGGATACCGAGAACATGTTCCGGGAACCGGCCGGCGAGAACCGTGGTGATGTTGCCGCCCCAGTCGCCGCCATGGGCCGCGAACCTGTCGTAGCCGAGCCTGCCCATCAGTTCGACCCAGGCGGCCGCGATCTTTTCGGTTCCCCATCCGGTGGTGGCCGGTTTGTCGCTGTAGCCGAAACCCGGCAGAGACGGCACCACGACGTGAAACGCCGGAGTATCCGGGTCCGCCGGATTCGCCAGTTCGTCCACCACATCGACGAACTCGGCGATGCTGCCCGGCCAGCCGTGCGTCAGGATCAGGGGCGTGGCGTCCGAGCGGGTGGACCGGCGGTGCAGGAAGTGGATCCCCAGGCCGTCGATGATCGTGCGGTACTGCCCGATCCGGTCGAGGCGATCTTCGAACCACCGCCAGTCGTACTCGGTGCGCCAGTACTCCACGACCTCGATCAGGTCGGCGAGAGGAACGCCCTGCCCCCATCGGGGGACCGTCGCGGCTTCCGGTAGCCGCGCCGCGGCCAATCGGGCACGCAGATCGTCGAGTTCGGCGTCGGTCGCGTGGGCTTCGAAGGCTTGCACTTCGCTGGTCATGTGACCTCCTGTGGGAACCGGCTAAGACGGTTCTAACAGTTCGCCGCGCCGGGACGCAACCGGCTAAGGTGGTTCCATGCGTTCCGGCTTCCCCGACTTCCGCCTCGGCAGCGTGCTGGCGACCAGCTTCACGGCGACTCTGACGGAGCGTCGTGGTGAGCCCGTCGAGCGCATTCCCACGCCGCAGCGGCTCGTGGACTGGCTGGCGGTGAGCGGCCTCGCCGTGGAGTCCTGCACCGCGGCCCAGCTCGACCTCGCACGCGAACTGAGGGAAGCGATTCACGCCGCCGCGACCGCGACCGCGACTCGAGAAGCCCTGCCCGCCGCCGCTGTCCAGGTCATCAACGACCGCAGTGTTCAGGGGCGGGCCGCGGCCGTCCTGACGCCCGAAGGCGAGCGGCGATGGCGGGTCGCCGGCGTGGAAGACGCCCTCAGCGTGATCGCCGCCGACGCGATCAGCATCATCTCGGGCGAACGGGATGGGAAGATGGCGTTGTGCGCGTCGCCGACGTGTCTGGCCGCCTTCTTCGACACCAGCCAGAGCCGCACGCGTCGGTGGTGTGACATGAACACGTGCGGGAATCGGTCGAAGAAGGCGCGGTTTCAGGCCAATCATCGGAAGAAGTCGGGGAGTTCGTGAGCGGGTTCGCGAGGTGGCTGCTTCGTCGGTTGCCGGAAATCGGCGACGGGCGGGACCGGTGGCGGTGTCGTCGAGGCGCCCATGACATGACCGGCCGGTTCATCGCCGCGAAATGGCGACCAGCTCGCTCGAGCTCGACCTGACCATCCCGGCCCGTCGCCGAAAACCGGCAACACCCCACCACCCGCAGAGCACAGTCACCAGTTCCGCACCCCAGGCGCGTATCCCGCCGGTTTGTCCCCGACCTTCACCCCGGGCGAGATCACCCAGTTCTGGTACTCGGGCGTGAACATCCGGTACACCGACTCCGGCGGAACGGCACTCGCCTCGTCGAGGAGCGCCCGCAGGTCCGGCGACAGTTCGAAGTCCAGCGCCGCCATGCTCTTGCCCAGCTGGTCCGCGCTGCTCGCCCCGACGATCGCCGCCGCGACGCCCGGCTGGGTCGCGACCCAGTTGATCGCGACCTGCGCCATCGTGACACCGAGCTCGTCCGCCACCTTCTCCAGCGGCTTCAGCAACGCCCAATCCCGGTCCGTCCACGACTTCCCTGCGCTCCCCGGATCGCTCAGCCTGCCTTCGCCGGACGGCGTCTCGCCGGTCGGCCGGTACTTGCCGGTGAGGAATCCGCCCGCCAGCGGGCTCCACGCGGTGACGCCGAGCCCGAGATGCCGCCCCATCGGCACATGCTCGGTCTCGATGGTCCGCTCCACGAGCGAGTAGGGAAGCTGGAGATTGACGACCGGGGTCAGCGCGTTCGCCTCGGCGAAGCTCTGCGCTCGCGCGGCGTACCAAGCGGGCACGTCGGAAAGCCCGGCGTAGCGGATCTTTCCCGCGCGCACCAGATCGTCGAACGTGCGCATCACCTCTTCGACCGGCGTGACGCGATCCCAGGTGTGCAGCAGGAACAGGTCGACGTGGTCGGTGCCCAGCCGCCGCAGCGATGCTTCGAGCGCCCGGATCAGATGCTTGCGGCCGTTGCCGCCGGCGTTCGGGTCGCCGGGGTCGACACTGTTGGTGTACTTGGTGGTGAGCACGACCCGGTCGCGCACCTTCGCCTCGGCGATGAGGCGGCCGAGGATGGTCTCGCTTTCGCCCGCGGTGTAGAAGTCCGCGGTGTCGATGAAATTCCCGCCCGCGTCGAGGTACTTGCGGAAGATCGGGCGGACCTCGTTTTCGGTTTTGCCGTAGGCGGCGTGGAAACCGCCGGTGCCGAAGTTCATCGTGCCGAGCGCGATCCGGCTGACGCGCAGCCCGGAACGGCCGAGCAGGTAGTACTGATCCAATGTCATCGAGGGTCTCCAGGATTTCTCAGTGGTGTCCACTGTGGACGGGAACGACGAAGTTCACCGTCTTCTCGTCGAGGATCTTGTGCGTCGGATCGGCGAGACCGATCCACACCTTGTGCGGTCCCGCCGGCAGTGACTGGATGATCAGCGGCTCCCCGCTGCCGTCCGCCCAGTGCCACGCCGCGTCGTCGACGGTCACGTGGATGTGGCCGATCCGCGGCGACACGTCCAGGGCGGCCGGGCCGTAGACCGGGACGATCCGGAGGTTTTCCGCCCGGTACCGCAACACGACCAGACCCATCGCCAGCTGTTCGGGCAAGGGCGCGTCCACGACCAGCGAAGGCGGCGGTTGCGACGGAAGCGGCACGACGGGGGCGGGCGACCATCCGGCGGCGGCCGCGCCAGGGGGTGCGGGTGCCGCCGGGGCGGGCGGGGGAGCACTGCAGGCGGCGGTGAGCAGAACGGCGGCGGTGAGGGCGAGTTTGCCTAGTGCGGGCATGAATTCACGCTAGGTCGGCGCAGGGGGCCGCGGCGCCCGTCGGACGACGTCATCGGTGTACGTCACCCGTGACACTTTCCGGTGATCGACAAGTGAACCGGTGGGATCCGGGGAATACGCGGGACAGCGACCCGCCAGGGGAAGAAAAGGAGAGAACGATGAAGTCTCGAATCGCCGCAGTGGCGGCCGCGGTCACGTTCTTGGTCTCCGCGGGCGCCGTTACCGCCTCACCCGCCGCCGCGGATCCGGTGCCCGGCAGCCCCAATCAGTTCTACGCGTCGTGCGCGGTGGACCTGCTGGGCACTCCGGTGGGCTGCCTGGAAACCGACGAAGTGCACGCGACGCACATCTGCCAGTACGTGCTCACAGCGTTCGGGCTCGGCCTCGACTGCATCCAGCGCTAGGTCCCGAGCCAGCCGGGATTCGCCGCCGCCCACTCGGGAAGGCGGTGCCGGATCGCGGCCAGCTCGGTGATCGCGTGCACCAGTCCACTTCGGACGGCCGGGACGTCGACCGGTGAGCCGTCGCGCCACAGCAGGAGATGCCGCGTCCGCAGCGGCACACCCCGCAGGGCGACCACCGGGCCGGGCATCGTGGAACCGGAATCGAGGGACTGGGCGGGCGCCACCGCGCGGGGATCGCGCCGGACGGCCTGCCGCAGCACCGTCGGTTCCAGTTTCCGCACGGTGATCGCGCCGAGCCCGGCCCGGGCGCACTGATCGGCCAGGTGATCGCGGAACTCGTCGTCTCCGCCCGCCGCGGTGAGCCAGGTCGAGCCGTCGAGCTCCGCCAGCGAAACCTCACCGCGTCCGGCGAGGGGATGCTCCGGGGACACGGTCACGAACACCGGCTCCGTCCCGACGGGAAGCAGGTGGACACCGGCGGGCGCAAGGATTTCCTGCCCCGGGTGGTCCACGTACAGCGCCAATTCGACCGTGCCGTCGAGAAGCGCCGAGAACAGCGCCGTCCGGCTGGTCACCGCGAGCAGTTCGACCGGACGGCCGGGGGCGGCCGCGGCGACCACGCCGCTCAACGTCTCGGCGAAGACCGTCGGGAGCGCGCCGATCCGGAGCAGCCCCTCGTCGGGCGCGGTGTGGAACCGGCGGACGGCCAGTTCGAGATCGTCCGCCGCGGCCAGGACGCGCCGCGCGTGGTTCAGCAGCACCTCGCCCAGCGCGGTGGGCCGCACGCCGTTCCGGTCGCGTTCGAACACCGTCCGTTGCAGTGCCCGTTCGACCCGGTGGAGCTGCGCGCTCAGCGCGGGCTGGGAGAGCCCGAGCGCGGTCGCGGCCTTCGCGATACTGCCCGCCGACGCGATCGCGTCGAGGAGCCGCAGATGCCGGACGTCGATGTCCATCGGCCAGGTGTGGCCGTCCCCGGGACCGATGAGGGGGCTGATCACAGGTCGTCCTCGCTGATGATCGTGCGGAGTTTCTGCAGGGCGCGATGCTGGGCGACCCGGACCAGACCGGGGCTCACCCGCAGGACCGCTCCCGTTTCGGGCGCCGTCATCCCCACCGTGATCCGCAACCGGAGGATCTCCTGCTGGAGACCGGGAAGGGTGCTCATCAGCCGCGTCAACCGGTCGTGCCCGTCGGCGGCGAGGGCCAGCCGCTCGGGTTCGTCGGTCTCCGGCGTCGCGCGTTCGGGCGGATCGGGCGTGGGTTCCGACCTGTCCCGGGCTCGCCTCCGGAAGGCAGCGGCGACCTTCCGGGCGGCGATCCCGAGGACGGCGGCGAGGAAGGAGCCGCCGGTGGTCTTCGCGGTGGGCAGTGCGGTGAGTACGGCGAGGCAGGTCTCCTGCGCGACGTCCTCCGCGGCGATCACCCGCGCGTCCGTTCCGTCCATCCTGCTCCGGCAGTAGTCCGCGACCACCGGCTGGACGATGCTCATCAGCTCGTTCGTCGCCGCGGGGTCACCACGGCGGGCGCGGGGGACGAGGGATTCGAGATCCGCCGCCCGCGCGCCGTCGTCAAGAGGAGGAGCCGCCCCCGGCGAGGTCGGGTCGCCGGGGGCGGTCCAGGTCAGGCGAGTTCCCAAAGCGCGGGCACGTTCGGCGGTTCCCAGCCGGGCATGGAGGTGTGCGGCTGGATGACCCGGTAGTTGCTGCCGCCGTAGGAGGCGGTCGCGCCGGAGCCGTAGTACGTGTACGGCGCCCAGGTGCCGCCCGGCGGGTTCGACGTCGTCGGGCTGGTCGGCGAGGTCGGGGTGGTGGGTGTCGTGGTGGTGCTGGACGGCGGGTTCCCGCTGACCGTCAGGCGGAGGTTGTAGACGCTCAGGATCTCCGAGATCGGCTGGAAGTAGATGGTGCCGCCGGAGGTGCAGTTGCCGGAGCCGCCGGAGGTGACGCCCTGCGCCTGGTCGCCGGTGAGCCACGAACCGCCGGAGTCGCCGGGCTCGGCGCAGGCGTTGGTCCGGGTCAGGCCGGTGATGGTGCCCTCGGGGTAGGTGACCGAGGTGTTCTTCTGCAGGATGGTGCCGCAGCGCCAGCCGGTGGTGGAGCCGGAGCGGCACACCGACGAGTTGACCGGCGCCTCGGTCGAACCGGCGACCGGCACGGTGCCGGGGTAGCGGTTCACCAGCGGACGCGGGGTGTTGCCCGCGTCGGCGCGGACCCACGCGTAGTCGTTGCCGGGGAAGCTGGAGCCGGCGACGGTGCCGCTCGGGTTCGAGGTGCGGGTGCCGGTGGTGCCGCAGTGACCGGCGGTCACGAAGCCGCCGTCGACCGCGAAACCGATGGAGCAGCGGCCCGAGCCGAAGGTGTAGGCGTTGCCGCCGATGATGTCGATCAGCGGACGAGGCTGTTCGGTGCTGGTCTCGACGCGGACCACGTCGGCAGGCACGCCCGAGGCGGTCGCCCACGACTTAGCGGCGGCTTCGCCACCGGCGTTGGCCAGGACGACGATCGAGTTGGTGGTGACGTCGGTGAACCAGCCGGGCACGGTCTTCGGCGCCTTGGTGGCCTTGGCGTCCAGCCGAAGCTTCGCCGAGTCGAGGTCGGCGGCGCTGCGGGCGACGGTCTTCGGGGTCGCGCCCGCGGCGCGCACCAGGTCGCCCACCGCGGCGTCGGTGACCGCCACGGTCAGCGTGGTCCCGCTGCCGTCCAGCCACGATCCGGCGTACGACATGCCGAGCTGCTTCTTCAGCGTGTTGTCGGCGACCGCGGCGCGCTGTTCGCTGGCGAGCCGGAGCTTGGCCTGGTCGGGGCTGATCTTCAGGTCGCGGGCCATCGCGGCCAGCATTTCGGACTGGACCTGGTCGCCGGCGGTGGCTTGTTGACCGGCGCTCGCACTGGGGGTCAGGGCGATGGCGGTGACCAAGCCTGCCCCGGTTATGGCCGCGGCAGTCGCGGCTAAGATCTTTCTGTTCATTTCAACGCTTTCCTCGAAACGGGCGGGGGAGGGGGATTCGTCCCCGACCGTACGAGGCGCGTCACTCGACTGGTACATACCATTTGGGTCATATCGCCCGGCCGTGACGCGGGGCGGTATGGCGGTGTTCCGTGCTGATCCGCCCGGTGATTCCGTTGCGGTGCAACGGTTCAGCCGTCGCCGGAAGAAGTGGTGCACAGCCGCGCGAGAGGGTCGATCGCGGTGTCCACTGTCGTCAATACCGTACTTTCGAGGGGGAACGCCAGGACTTCTCACAGAGTGGGGAAGTGCCCGTCGTACCGGAGGGGGCGCCGGCACGACGGGCACTGGCTCGGTGAACCTCAGTGACCGGTGCAGCGGTAGCTCGACGCCACCGCGGGATCACCGTGGCCGCGGTATCGCGAAACCTGCGGATACGGGCAAAGATCGCGGGTCTTGCCGCCGTTCGCCGCGGGCAGGGTCGCCGGCGCCTTGCCGTGTTCGACCCAGTCGACGAGTGCGCCCAGCGCGTTCGTCGGCGTGGCGCCCGCGCCGCCGCCGCAATGCGCGACACCGGGGGCGAGGAACAGCCGGTAGAAGTCGTTGACCCGTTTCGAGCCGCCCAGTTCGCGCTCCACCTCGTGGCGGTACCGGAGCGTGCCGCCCGGCGGGATCAGCTGGTCGTCGGTGCCGACGAAGGTGATCAGCTTGCCGCCCGCCCGGCGGAAGTCCGACAGATCCGGGTCGGAGGTCCCGATGACGTCGTCGTATTCCCGCACCGACTGGCGGAACAGGTCGGCGAATTGGCGATAGGTGAGCTTCTCGGTGTCGAATCCGGGCTGCTTCTTCAGGAACGTCTGCACCCAGCCCACCGCGACCGGGAAGCCGGGAGCCGTCGTCACCGGGCCGAAATCCGCTCCCTTGGGCAGGCCCGCCCAGAGCCGTCGCCCGTGTTCGTCGGCAGGCCCGGCCCAGATCTTGCGGACGACCTCGGCGTCCGCCGAGGTGACGGTGACCTCCTTGCCGTCGCAGAGTACCTTCGTGCCGATGAGCGACCGGGGATCGTAACCGCACTCGTCGGGCCGGTCGACGATGCCGTTCGTGACGCCGTCCCGGCCGTCGCAGGCCTTGATCGCGGCCTGCTGGAAGGCGGTGAAGACGCAGGTCGCCGGGAAGGTCTTCTCCTGGTTCATCACGACCCGCGGCCAGAGCGTCGCGACCGCGAACTCCGCCCAGTGCACGGCCGGCGCGTTCGCCAGGACACCGTCGAAGTCGCCCGGATACCGCTGCGCTTCGGAGTAGCCCTGACGACCGCCGGTCGAGCAGCCGTTCCAGTACGAGTAGGCGACTTCCCGCTGGTAGAACTTCTGCGTCACGTCCTTTCCGACGAGGGCGGCCTCGTGCACGGACCGAGTGGCGAAGTTGGTCACGAGGGGTTTGTCGATTTCGCCCCGGGGAGTGAGCGCCCACGAGGTGTCGAGGAAGGTCAGGGGGACGCCGGCGTCGGTGGTGACGCCGCTGAAACCGTCCTTGACCGCCTGGACGAGCGGGGCGCCGAAGTCACCGGCGGTGTACGCGCTGCCGCCGATCGCCTGAAGCCTGCCGGTCCACCCGGTCCGGGGCAGGGTGACGGCCACCTTGACGTGATCGCCCGCCGTGCCGTGGGTCAGGGTGACGGTGATCTCGCAGTACGCGGGCACGTCGGTGATCGTGGCGGGAGGCGTGAACGGGGTGGGCGGGAACGTGACGGTGCCGCCGGGCTTGTGCTCCGCCTGGACGGACTCGATCCGCGCCCCGTCCGGCGCCGAAACGGGGACCGCCGCGCACGACGTCGCCGCCGCTTGGGCGGGCGCCGTCTGGGTGACCGAGGTCAGCACCAGCGGCAGCAGGGCGGCCAGCGGTGCCGCCGCGAGGAACAGCTTCTTGCGTCTCATCACTTTCCTTCAGGGATTCAGTCGAACGAACAGCCGGGGTTGGGCACGTCGACGGCCGGCTCCTGACCCACGGGCACCCGGTAGAGCACCTCGAGCACGACCGGCTCGGTCCCGAGGTTGCGTCCGATGTGGACGTAACCGGGTCCGCTCGCTTCGGTGATCGCCTGCCCGGCGTGGTAGACGCCATCGCTGGCGCAGGTCGCGTCGTGGTGGCTCAGGACGCCGCGTTCGACCACACCGCTGACCACGCCGGGGTGGAAATGCCAGCCGGTGCTGCCGCCGGGTGCCAGCGTGATCTCCTTCAGCACGTACTGGGTGCCGCCGACCACGTGGTCGAAGAGCGTCACGGCGCTGACACCGCGTCCGGGGGTGGCGTTCGCGGTCGCGGGAGCCAGCCCGACGGCCAGGCCGGTGAGCGCGAGGGCGAGGGTGAGCCGGGAAGCCTGGTGCATGCGACCGAAGCTAGGCCGATCGTGTTGACAGGCCGTCTACATCCTGTGGACGGCGCCGCCGGTCCTAACCGGACCGTTTGGGTATCGTCGAAGGTGCGGCCGCCCATGGCCGACAGGAGGAATGCCGCACCATGCCGCTTTTCGGACGGGAAGCCGAGCTGAAGGACCTGACCGAACTCGTCGACGGTCCCGCCGCGGGCTGTGGCGGGGTGCTCATCCAGGGCGAACCGGGCGTCGGGAAGTCCGCGCTCGTCGCGGAGGCCGTGGCCGTGGCGACGCTCGGCGGCCTGCGGGTGCTGCGGGCGACCGGCGTCGAGGCCGAACGCAACTTCGCGTACGCCGCGCTGCATCAGCTGCTCCATCCGGTCCGCGCGGGCGCCGACCTGCTGCCCGCGCCGCAGCGTTCCGCGCTCTGGGCGGCGCTCGGGCTGGCCGAAGGGACGGAGCCGAACGCGTACCTGGTCGGGCTCGCCGCGCTGACGCTGCTTTCGGAGGAGGCGTCGGCCAAACCGTTGCTGATCGTCGCCGAAGACGTCCACTGGATGGACCGCGAGAGCGCCGACGTACTCGCGTTCGTGGCCAGGCGGATCGAGACGGAACCGATCGTCCTGATCGCGACCCTGCGGGAGGGGGAGCCGTCGCCGCTGCGCGACGCGGGACTGTCCTCAATGGACCTGGAACGCCTCCCCGAGGAGGTGGCCGCCGAGCTGCTCGACTCCGTCGCCCCCGGGATCACCTCGCCGGTCCGCTCCCGGATCCTCGCCGAAGCCGCGGGCAATCCGCTGGCCCTGACCGAGTTGCCGTCGGCCCTGACCGGCACTTCGGATCCCGTGCTGCCCCTGACCGAGCGGCTCGAGCGCACGTTCGGGGCCCGGTTCACCGCCCTGCCGGAACCGGCGCGCACGACCTTGCTGGTCGCCGCGCTCAACGAGACCGGTTCGCTCGCCGACACCCTCGCGGCGGCGTCGACGTTGCTGGGTGAAGACGTCGAGCCGTCGGCGCTGGCACCCGCCGCGGAAGCCCGGCTGATCGACCTCGAAGCCAGGACGGTCTCGTTCCGGCACCCGTTGATGCGTTCGGCCATCCCCGCTTCGGTCCCGGCCGAGGAACGGCGACGCGCGCACATGAGCCTCGCCGAGATCTTCCGCGGCCGGCCGGATCGCGCCGCCTGGCACTGGGCGGCGGCTGCGACCGGAGCCGATGAGAACGTGGCACGGGAACTGGAGAACGCCGCCGATCGCGCGCGGCATCGCGGTGGTGTGACGGCCGCCGTCGCCGCGTTGGAGCAGGCGGCGTCGCTGAGCCTCGATCCGGAGCGCCGGGCGGACCGGTTGCTGCGCGCGGCCGAGCTGGCCGTCGAATCCGGCGGCCGGGAGACGGCGGAGCGGCTCGTCCGCGACGTACGCGCGGGAGAGCTCACGTCGCGGCAACGAGCGACGGCGAGCTGGCTGCTCAGCGGGTTCGAGGACGGCGCCCGCGAGGATCTCTCGCGGATCGCGGAACTGGCGCGGCTGGCCGAGTCGATCGCGGAGGACGGGCACCCGGATCCGGCGATGCGCGTCCTGTGGGGCGCGGCCATGCGGTGTTTCTGGGCCGAACCCGGGGCGGACACCCGGGGAACGCTGCTCGCCGTCGCGGACCGTCTGCCGGTGGAGAACTCCGACCCGAGGCTGGTCGCCGTCGCCGCCTACGTGGCGCCGTTCGACCGCGCGGAGGCCGTGCTCGGCGAGCTGCGCGGACTCGCCGCCGCCACCGGTGCCGACCCCGAGGTCGACCGCTTTCTCGGCAGCGCGTCGCTGCAGGTCGGCGCGGTCGATCTGGCGGCCAGGTTCTCCGCGGCGGCGGCTCCGGGGCTGCGGGCGCAGGGCAGGCTCGGGCTGTTGCCGCGTGCTTTGGCCGTCCAGGCGTGGAGCCGGGTCCGGCTCGGTGACCTCGCCGGCGCGGTGCCGGTCGCGGCGGAGGCGGCCAAATTCGCCAAGGAGACCGGGCAGCCGTTCATGTACGGGTTCGCCACCGCGGTCCAGGCCGAGATCGCCGCGCTGCGGGGTGAGCACAAACAGGCCAAGACGCTGGCCGACGAGGCCGAACGGACCGCGCTCGCCGCCGGGGCCCGGCCGGTACTGGCCACCGTGCAGCTCGCCAGAGGCATCGCCGCGTCGAGCGAGGGCCGCTTCGACGACGCGTTCGCCGACCTGCGGCGTCTTTTCGACCCCGCCGATCCCGCCTTCCAGCTCGCGCTGCGCGTCTACTTCATCGCGGAACTCGCCGAGGTCGCGGTCCGGGCGGGGCAGGTCGAGGCCCTGCGCGAGATCGTCGCGGAGATGGAGCGGCTCGCCGCGACGACCCCGGCGCCCGCTCTGCACATCGGCTTGCGGTACGCCCGCGCCGTGCTCGAACCGAGCGACGAACTGTTCGAGACCGCGCTGCGGGCGGAGCTCGACGGCTGGCCAGCCGAACGCGGGCGGCTGCACCTGGCCTACGGCGAATGGCTGCGGCGGCAACGGCGAGCCGTGGACTCGCGGGCACATCTGCGCACCGCGCGGGAGACGTTCGACGCGCTCGGCATGACCGCGTGGGCCGAGCGGGCGCGCCGCGAACTGCGGAGCGCGGGGGAGTCGAGCCCCAACCGCGGCCCCGACGCGCGGGAGAAACTGACCCCGCACGAGCTGAGCATCGTGCAGCTGGCCGCCGAGGGCCTGACGAACCGGGAGATCGGGCAGCGGCTCTACCTCTCGCACCGGACGGTCGGCACGCATCTGCACCGGATCTTCCCGAAGCTGGGGGTGAGTTCGCGGGCGGAGCTCAAGGACGTCGTGTCATGAAAGGGTCGTTCAGGACGAAAAGTGTCCTGAACGCCCCTTTCATGACATCCGGGGGCCGAGGCTCACGCGACGGTGGCGTCCAGCGTGACCTCGACGTTCCCGCGCGTCGCCTTGGAGTACGGGCACACCTGGTGCGCGCCCTCGACCAGTTCGTCGGCCGTGGCCTGATCGATGCCGGTGGCCTCCAGGTGCAGTGCGGCGCTCAGGTGGAACTCGCCCGCGTCGGTGTCGTGGTGCAGCGTCACCTCGGCGACGACAGCGAGGTCTTCCAGCTTCACCTTCTTGACGCCCGCGACGCGGCGGACGGCGCCGACGAAGCAGGACGCCCAGCCCGCGGCGAAAAGCTGCTCGGGGTTCGTGCCGTCGCCGGAGCCGCCGAAGGCCTTCGGGACGGCGAGGCCGACGTCGAGCACGCCGTCGTCGGAGGTCGCGCGGCCGCCGTTGCGGCCTTCCGCGGTCGAAGTGGCGACGGCGGTGTACGTGGTTTCAGACATGCCGCAACCGTAGGAATCCGCCCCTGACCTCGGCGACCGTCGGATGACGTCATTCCTGTACGTCATCGGTGGATGACGTACGCCGACGACGTCGTCCGACGGTCGCCGCCGCGGCCGGGACCCGCCTACCTTTCCGCGCATGCCCCCTCTGCCGCAGGAAGTCCGGTACCGCTTCACCGTCCTCGGCCCGCCGGGGTTCACCAGTGGCGGCACCCGGCTGGACCTCGGTTCGCCGCAACAGCAGGCCGTGTTGATGCTGCTGCTGGCCAACGCGGGCAGTTTCGTCCGGACCGGCGAGCTGATCGACGGGCTCTGGGGCGAGCGGGCGCCCGCGACCGGCGAGGCGGTGATCCGGACCTACATCTCCCGTCTCCGTCGGCTGCTCTCCTTGCAGGGATTGGGATCGGCGATCGTTTCGCGGTCCGGCGGCTACCGGCTGGATCCCGATCGTTTCGAGGTCGACGCGGTCGAGTTCGCCGGGCTGATCGAAAGCGCGCGTCAGGCGCGTTCCGCGGGGACGGCGGCGAAGCTGCTGGAGAGGGCGCTCGGACTGTGGACCGGAACGGCATTGGCCGGCGTCCCCGGCGAAGCGGCCGAACACGAGCGTTCGCGCCTGGAGCGGCTGAAGCTGACCGCCACCCAGGAACTGCTCAGGCTGCGCCTCGAACTCGGGGAGCACGACGAGGTGATGGCCGAAGTGCCCGCGCTGATCGAGCGCAATCGCCTCGAAGAACCGCTGTACGAGATCTATCTCCTCGCCCTCCATCGCGGCGGGCGCCGTGCCGAGGCCTTGGAGCTCTATCGGGCGATCCACGACCTGTTCGACGCGGAACTCGGCGTCCGGCCGGGGCCGAAACTACGGGCATTACACCAGAAGGTGCTTCGTGCCGAGGACGAGCGGACGCCCACGCACCGCGGACCGGACCCGCTGTTCGTCGGACGCGAACGCGAACGCGCGGAGTTCCGGAGGCTGCTCGCGAGAGGTGGGGTGCTGTTCCTCACCGGCGCCCCCGGGATCGGGAAGTCGACCCTGATCCGGAAGTTCGCCGACGACGCGGCGGCCATGGGCAAACCCGTGCGGCTGTTCGACGGGCTCGACGATCCGGCGGAGGCACTGCGCCGCCTGCCCGGAGACGTCACGGCCGTGATCGCGGGCCGCACCGGTCCGGACGCCACGCTGCTGGTCGATCCGGCGTGGTCGGGCCGGATCACGATCCGGAAGCTCGAACCCTTGAGCGACGACGAGTCGGCCGCACTACTCGAAGCGCGCGGCGTCGACCCGGATCATCGGAAGTCCATTGTGGACTTCGCGGCGGGCAACCCGTTCGCGCTCTCCCTGGCCGCCGAAGTCAGCAGGTCACCGCAAGCGGACGCGGCGCGCTACGTGGTCGACACCGTGTACGCCCACCTGGCCGGTGATCCGCCGACGGAGGCCCATCGCTGGGCGTTGTACGTGTGCGCGCAAGCGGATCACACCACCGAAGACCTCCTTCGGTCCGTGCTGCCGGGAGGGCGGTCTTCGGAGCTGTTCGACTGGCTCCGCGACCACCCTTGCGTCGAGACCGCCACCCACGGCCTCGTCCTCGGCGGTGTGCTCCGCGAGGTGCTCGACAGGCACCTCCGGTGGCGTGACCCGGCGGGCCGCGCCCGGATGCGCGGCCGGATCAGCCGGGTCACGACCGGCCGGTGATCAGGTGAGCAGCCACACCGCCGTGTCCGTCGGGAGTTCTCCATCGACCGGGCCACTGACCATGAGCACCTCGCGATGCGGCGGCAGTGGCACGGGCTTGTCCGAGAAGTTCAGCACGAAGGTGAAGCCCGGCTGTCGGGTGAAGGCGAGCACGCCGTCGCCCAGTTCCAGCCACTCCAGACCACCGGCGCCGAGCGCGGGAAGTTCGTCCCGCAGGCGCAGACCGGAGCGGTAGAGCCGGAGCATCGACGCCGGTTCGGCCGCCTGCGCCTCCGCCGTGCTGGAACGCCATTCCCCGGGTTGGGGCAGCCACGCCCCGCCCGTGCCGAAACCGAACGGCGGCGCGTCACCGGACCAGGGGAGCGGGACGCGGCAGCCGTCCCGGCCGGGGTCTGCGCCGTTCGTCCGGGCCCACACCGGGTCCTGCCGGAGTTCGCCCGGGATGTCCTCGATCTCCCACAAGCCGAGCTCTTCCCCTTGGTAGACATAGAGACCACCGGGCAGCGCCATGGTCAGCAACGCCGCCGCCCGTGCCCGGCGGGTCCCGAGCCCCCGATCCACCGGCGTGCCGTGCCGCCGGTCCGCGAACGCGAAACCGGTGTCGCCCTCGCGGCCGTACCGGGTCACGTGCCGGGTGACGTCGTGGTTCGACAGCACCCACGCCGCGGGCGCGCCGACCTCCTCGTGCGCCGCCAGCGTCCGCTGGATGACATCTCTGAACGGGGCGAAATCCCAGGGGCACACCAGGAAATCGAAGTTGAACGCCGCGTGCAGTTCGTCGCGGCGCAGGTATCGGGCGGCCCGCGACATGTCCGGCAGCCACATCTCGCCGACCAGCACCCGGTCACCCGGGTAGCTGTCGGCGATCTTGCGCCACGAGCGGTAGATCTCGTGCAGCCCCTCCTGATCGGAGAACGGCGTCTCGTCACCGGGATCGACGTCGGGCAGCAGCGGGTCCTTCACCAGCCCATCGGCGACGTCGATGCGGAACCCGTCGACCCCGCGGTCGAACCAGAACCGCAGCACGTCCTCGAAATCGGCGCGGATCTCCTGGTTCTCCCAGTTGAAGTCCGGCTGGCGCGAGCTGTACAGGTGCAGGTACCACTCGCCGTCCGGGACCCGCGTCCAGGCGGAGCCGCCGAAACGCGACTTCCAGTTGTTCGGCGGCTCGGAGCCGTCCGGCCCGCGGCCCGGCCGGAACCAGAACCGTTGCCGCTCCGGCGATCCCGGCTCTGACGCGAGTGCGTCCTTGAACCAGCGGTGCTCGTCGGAGCAATGGTTCGGCACGATGTCGATGATCACGCGGATCCCCTTGGCGTGGGCCGCGGCGATCAGGTCCTCCGCTTCGGCGAGCGTGCCGAAGATCGGGTCGATCTCCCGGAAGTCGGCGACGTCGTAGCCGCCGTCGTCCATCGGCGACGGATACCACGGGGTGAACCAGATCGCGTCGATCCCCAGTTCGGCCAGGTAGTCCAGCCGCGCGCGGACCCCGGCGAGATCGCCGACACCGTCGCCGTTCCCGTCCGCGAAACTGCGGAGGTAGACCTGGTAGATCGCCGCGCTCCGCCACCATCCGGCGGACTGCCCTGATGCGGTCACGAAATGCCCTCCCAATCGTTTGTGGAAACCCCGAATGCGGCGAGAGTCAGCCTTTGAGACTGCCGGCGGTGAGCCCGGCGAGGATATGCCGCTGGAACGCCAGGAACAGTGCCACCATCGGAAGGCTCGCCAGCACCATGCCCGCGACGAGCACGTTCAGCGGCATGTCGATGGCCACGCGCTGCAGCATCACCGACAGTGTCTGCTTTTCGGTGTCCGGGAACACCAGCAGTGGCCAGATGAAGTCCTTCCACGCGGCCACCACCGCGAGGATCGAGACCACGGCCAGGATCGGCCGGGAGATCGGCAGGATGATGCGCCACAGGGTGCGCACCGGTCCCGCGCCGTCGAGCCGCGCGGCTTCGATCAGCTCGTCGGGGATCTGGTCGAAGAACCGTTTCAGCAGATAGATGTTGAACGCGTTCGCGGCGGCGGGGAGCCAGACCGCCGCCGGCGAGTTGATCAGGTTGAGGTCCAGCAGCGGCAGGTCGGTGATCGTCACGTAGGTCGGTACGAGCAGGGCCGCGGCGGGGAGCATCAACGTCGCGAGCATCAGCCCGAGCACGACGTTGCCGAATTTCGGCCGCAGCTTCGACAACGCGAACGCCGCGGGAACGTCGACGGCCAGCTGTGCCAGCCAGGCGCCGCCGGCGACGATGACGGTGTTGAGGAAGTACTTGCTGAGGCTCAGCTGGTCCCACGCGTCGGCGAAGGTCTCCGGATGCCACTCGTTCGGAATGAACGTCGCCGGTGTCTGCGCCAGCTCCTGGGGTGACTTCATCGCGCCGGTCACCGCCCAGTACAACGGGAACAGGAACGCGATGACGAACAGGAGCAGTGTGCAGGCGAAGATCACGGCGTACGCGATCTTGCCGCCGGGGCTGCGGAGCGTGCTGGGGGAGACGAGCGTCCTCATGACTCGTCCGCCTTCCGGGTCAGGCGCACGTACAACGCGGAGAACACCCCGAGCGCGACGAACAACAGCAGGCTCAACGCGCTGGCCGAGCCGAAGTCGTTGTAGACGAAGGCATAGCGGTACAGCAGCAGGAGCACGGTGACGGTGGAGTCGTCCGGTCCGCCGCCGGTCATCACGTACGGCTCGGTGAACACCTGCATGGTCGCGACCACCTGCAGCAGCAGGAGCACCAGCAACACGAACCTCGTCTGCGGCAGGGTGACGTGGATCAGGCGTTTCCACAGCCCCGCGCCGTCCAGTTCCGCGGCTTCGTAGAGCTCGCCGGGGATGGTGCCGAGCGCGGCGAGGTAGATCAGCGTGGTGCTGCCCATGTTCGCCCACGTCGACACGAACACCAGCGACAGCATCGACGTGTCGCTCGAGTCCAGCCACTGGCCGCCGGGCAGGCCGACGGCACCGAGCGCGGAGTTGAACAGGCCGGCGCCCGGGTCGTAGAACCACTTCCACATCAGGGCGGTGACCACCGGCGGCAGCATCACCGGCAGGTAGACCGCCAGCCGGAAGAATGCCTTGGCGTGCCGCAGTTCGTTGAGCAGCACCGCGGTCAGGAAGGGCACGACGAACCCGAACACCAGCGCCAGCCCGGTGAACAACAGGGTGTTGCGCCAGGCGATGCCGAACAGCGGGTCTTCGAACAAGCGGGTGAAATTGTCGAACCCGACCCACGTCGGCGGGTTGACGAAGTCGACCTGCTGGAAGCTCAGCAGCACCCCGCGCACGATCGGATACCACGAGAACAGGGCGAACACCACGAGCGCGGCGCACAGCAGGCCGTACGCGGTGACGTTCTCCTTGAGCTTGCGGCGCATCCGGTTCCGGCGGCGTTCGGCCGCCGAGGCGACCGGCCGACCGGCCCGCGACGACGTTGTCGCGGGCCAGTCGAGGACGCTACTTGACCTGGGCGAGGACACTGTTGACCTTCGACTCGGCCGACGACAGCTGCTGGTCGACATCCGCGTTCCGATCGGTGAGCACCGCCTGCATCACACTGTCGAGAATGGCGTAGACCTGCTGCGCGTTCGGCGGTTCGATGCTGCCCTTGATCCGCGAACTGGCGTCCACATAGGACTGGTAGTTCTCGGCGGGAACGTTGGCGTGCTTGGCCTTTACCGCGAGCTGCTGATCACGGACGGCACCCTGCCAGACGTCCGGGGTCGGCTCGGCCGGCAGCCCGACCGGCTGCTTGCCGTCGACGTACTGCTGGACGTGCTTCTCGAAGCGCTCCGGGTTGAGGTACTTCCAGCGGACCCATTCCAAACCCGCCTTGATCTTCTCCGGCGAGGCCTTGGGGTTGATCATGTAGCCCTCGCCGCCGAGCAGCGTGCCCTGTCCGCCCGGCATTCCCGCGACGCCGTAGTCCTCGTACTTGCCGTTGAACTGCTTGACGAGTACCGGGACGTTGTCCGGGGCGGCCATGTACATGCCGAGCTGCCCGGCGCCCATCATGCGCTGGACGTCCTGGGCTTCGAGCAGTTGCTTGCTGCCCATGCTGTCGTCTTCCCATCGCATGGCGCGCAACTGGTTCAGGGCGGTCTTGGCCTTCTCGTTGTTGAAGGCGGCGACCCACTTGTCGCCGTCCTTGCGGGCGACCTCGCTGCCCATGGAGTAGAGCCAGGCGGTCAGATGCCAGCCGCCCTGGTTGTTCTTGCTGTAGTCGGCGTATCCGACGGTGCCGTTGCCCAGCGCGGTGATCTTCTTCGCGGCCGCACGGACCTCGTCCCAGGTCTGCGGCGGTTTGTTCGGGTCGAGCCCGGCCTTCTGGAACAGCGGGCGGCTGTAGACCAGGCCCATGCTGTAGTTCATCGTCGGGAGGCCGTAGAGCTTGCCGTCGGCATCCCGGAAGTTGTCGAGTAATTCCGGCTTGATGTCGCCGAAGTTCTTCAGACCCTTGGCCGCTTCGGTGATGTCGGCGGCCTGACGGCGCGCGATGATCTGCGCCGGGTCGGTGAAGTAGACGTAGTAGACGTCTTCGAGCTGCCCGCCGGCGAGTTTGGCGGAGAACGTCTTCGGGTCCATGAACCCTTCGTGCGGCTCGATGTCGATGTCCGGGTGGCTCTCCTCGAACTCCTTGACGTCGGCGTCGAACACGCCGCGCTCGAACGGCTGGCTGGTCGGGGGCTGCCCGGTCACGGTGATCTTGACCTTGCCCCCGGTGCTTTCACCGGAGCCGGAACCGCAGGCGGCCGCGCCCAGGGTGAGTCCGCCCGCAAGGAGCAGGCAGAACATCCGGCGGCGCACGGCGGGGGACCAAGTGCTGCTCATCTTCAAGCCTCATCTCGGGATCGCGACGGCTGTCACGTGATTGCGGTCACTCTAAAGTGAAGCCCCGGATTAACGCAATAACTGGATGAGAACTTGCAACTTTGCGACAGCCGAGGTCGCGGAGTGCCTCAAGTACATGAAGGCCCCTTCGTGGCGCTAGGGGCAGGGGCTCGACGAAGTCGCATAAGCGCTGTTCAATGCCACTCTTGGCGATTCAGGCCGGATGCCAGGAGGCTTGACCGGCAATTGCCCACAAAGGACGTTAGTCGATGGGAGCAGGTCCGGATTGTGTGTATATGTCCGGGTTTGCGAGGGGTCGTGAGTGTTTTTGGTCGTTAGAACGACCTAAAACACTCACGACCCCTCGGAGTGGTCCCCTGGCGCAAGCCGCGGCGAAGGGGCTTCTGCGTGCTTGAGGCTCATCGGCCTCGAAGTTGGTCGGCTAAACGCGGCGCGCGGTCGAGCCCCGGACGACGAGTTCAGGGGCGAACAGGAGTTCCTCGGCCGCCACCTCGCCGCCGTTTATGCGTTTGACCAGCAGTTCGACCACGGCGCGGCCCATCGCCTCGATCGGCTGGCGGGTGGTGGTGAGCGGCGGATCGGTGCAGTTCATCAGGGCGGAATCGTCGTAGCCGACCACCGAGATGTCCTCGGGGACGGACAGTCCCTGCCGCCGGGCCGCGCGGATCGCGCCCAGGGCCAGGAGGTCGCTCGCGCACAGCACGGCGGTCGCGCCGCGCGGGTACAGCCGGGCCGCGGCCGCGTGCCCGCCTTCGATGGAGAACATGCCGTGTTCGACGAGTTCGTCCAGGACCGGGAGGCCGAGTTTGCCCGCGTAAGCGCGGAAAGCCTCGAGTTTGCGCTGGGACGGGACGTGGTCGTTCGGGCCGAGGACGAGGCCGATCTTCTCGTGCCCGAGCGAGCTCAGATGCCCGACGACCTGCTCGACGGCGACCGCGTCGTCGCACGAGATCTGCGGCAGCCCGAGGTGGTCGACGGCGGCGTTGATCAGCACCGTCGGCAGGCGGCGCTCGGCGAGATGGTGGTAGTGGGAGTGCACCGCGTCGGCCTGGGCGTAGAGCCCGCCGGCGAACACGACCCCGGAGACCTGCTGCTGCAACAGCAGTTCGACGTACTCCGCTTCGGAGACGCCGCCCGCGGTGCGCGTGCACAGCACCGGGGTGAAACCCTGCTGGGCCAGCGCGTTGCCCATGATCTCGGCGAGCGCGGGGAAGATGGGGTTCTGCAGTTCGGGAAGGACCAGCCCGACCAGGCGGGCACGATCCCCGCGCAGCTGGGTCGGCCGCTCGTAGCCCATCACGTCCAGCGCGGTGAGGACGGCGGCCCGGGTGCTCGCGGAGACCCCGGACCGGCCGTTGAGCACCCGGCTGACCGTGGCTTCACTGACCCCGACCTTGCGGGCGACTTCGGCAAGACGACGCGTCATGGCTGAAACATTACCGCAAGCGAGCGCAAAAACTAGACACTCTTGATCGGTGCGGTCGCGCGGAAATCACGCGAGGAAGGAACGAGGGCGGCGGCTGCCGGAGCGGCGAAGCAGACGACCGCGCACGCCGCCAGCACCGGCGCCGCCCCGAACCGGTCGATCGCGGGCGCGATGAGCGCGAGCCCGGCGGGGGCGAGGCCGTAGGAGAACAGGAAGTCCAAAGAGGACACTCGGGCGAGCTTCCCCGGTTCGACCTCCCGCTGGGTCGCGGTGAACCAGGGGACGTTGAACAGTTCGATGCCCAGCCCGGCGACGGCGTAGGCGGCGACGACGAAGGCCGGGTGCACCGGGAACAGCAGGCTCAGTGGCGCGAAACCGTAGCAGCCGAGCCCCGCCAGCGCCGTCCAGCCTTGCCGCCTCGGGCGCCAGCGCGCGATGACGACGGCGCCCGCGAGCGCGCCGAGCGTGTACGCGGTGAGCCCGGCGGCCAGTACCGTTTCGCTGTCGTAGCGGTCGCGGCTGACCAGCGGCAGCACCACGCCGGTGGCGGAATAGCCGGTCGCGACGACGGCGGTCAGCGCGCCGAGCCCGGCCAGGAACCACGGATGGCGCCGGGCTTCGCGGAGACCGTCGGCGAACTCGCCGAAGAAGCGGGTCCCGGCGGCGGCCGGGGCGGGCGTGAAAGTGCCTCGCGGCGGGATCAGCGCCGCGCCCAGCCACAGCACGCCGGTCCCGATCACCAGAGCCGACGTCGAGGCGAACTGGGAGAGCAGGGCGGTGAGCCCCGGCGCGACCAAAGTCGTGACCCGGACGGCGAGGGTCATCGCGGCATTGGCCTGCTGGCGCCGGTCTTCGGCGATCACCTCGGCCGTCAGCGCCTGGAACGCCGGGCGGCACGCGCCCTGCCCGACGCCGACGACGGCGGCCGCGGTGGCCATCAGCAGGACCGATCGGCCCATCCCGGTGGCGATCAGCGGAGTGGCGAGACCGGCGATCAAACCTGCCCAGAGCACGACCCCGCGGCGGGAATGCCGGTCGGCAAGTACACCGGCCACCGGGACGGCCACGAGGAATCCCGCCGTCCGCGCGGCGAGCACGATGCCGAGGTCCACAGCCGAAAGCGACCGTTGCAGCACCGCCAATCCGAGGATGAACGGCAGGGCCCAGGTCGCCAGCCCGGAGGCGGTGTTCCCGGTCCAGAGCCGGAGGAACGACAGGCTGCGGAGCACCGGGCCGACGATATCAAGGAGAGACAACGGGCCCGTTCGCGCTCTACTCTGCCTCCGTGCGCACGCCGACCCCGACCCGAGGCCCGGCCCGGCGCCTCCGCGGCGGGGCCGTGGGGGTGCTGACCGGCACCTTGGCGACCGGTGCCCACGTCGGGACCAGCGGCCGCGTCCCGGATCTCGGGGTCGTCGTGCTGCTCGTCGCCCTGCTGAGCTGGGTGGCGTACGCGTTCGCCGGACGCCGCCGCGGCCCGCTCGCGATCCTCGGCCTGGTGGCGGGCGGGCAGCTGGCGATGCACGCCTGCCTGACCTTCCTGACCTGGCAGTCGCACGCCCATCACACCGAATCCCCGGGCAACGGCCTGGCCATGGCCGCCGGGCACGCCGCCGCGACCCTCGTGGTGGCGATGGTGCTCGCGGGCGCCGAGCACGTCATGTACGCGCTCACGACGCTCATCGCTTCGGTCCTTCCCCGGCGGTTGACCCCGCGGCCGGCGACCGCGCCGCTGCGGATCCACGTCCCGCTCGCGGTGGAGTTCCCCGCGACCGAGGCACTCCTGCGGGACGTGCTCTCGCGGCGCGGCCCGCCGGTGACGTCCGCCTGATCCCCGAAACCCTGCCGAGGCCCGTGTCGCGGCAGGGCTCAGCACGCGTGCCGTGACCACCCCGGCGCGCGGCGCAGGCGCACGCCTCCCCATCGACGCCTCAGGAGTTCCCCCCATGGCAACGCGAATCGAATCGACCACGAGCCCACCGCGCGCGACCGGCTGGCGCGGACTGTTCCTCCGCTTCCACTTCTACGCCGGCGTTCTCGTCGGACCGTTCATCCTCATCGCCGCACTCAGCGGCGTTCTCTACGCGGCGACACCGCAGATGGAGTCCTGGATCTACTCCGACCAGCTTCGCGCCCCCGTCGGGCTGAGCCAGGCTTCACTCGCGGATCAGGTCAAGGCGGCTCAAGCGGCCCATCCCGGCGGCGACCTGGTCGCCGTCCGGCCTGCTCCCGAGCCGGGCGACACGACTCGCGTGCTGTTCGCCGAGGAGGGACTCGGCGAATCCGAACGGCGCGCGGTGTTCGTCGATCCGGCCACCGCGCAGGTGCGCGGGGACCTCGTCGCGTACGGATCGAGCGGCGCCTTGCCCTTCCGGACCACGCTCGACCAGTTGCACCGCAACCTGCTGCTCGGCGAGCCGGGGCGGCTCTACAGCGAACTCGCCGCGTCCTGGCTGTGGGCGGTCGCGCTCGGCGGTCTCGTGCTGTGGGTGAGCCGCCGTCGTGCCCGCCGGGCCGAGAAGACGGAGTCCGCGCGCGGGAAGTCGGTACGCCGTCACGGATCCCTCGGCCTGTGGGTGCTGCTCGGCGCGTTGTTCCTCTCCGCGACCGGGCTGACGTGGTCGGCGTACGCGGGCGAGAACGTCTCAGCGTTGCGTGAATCCCTCGGCTGGGAGACCCCGGCGTTGAAGGTGACCGGCGGCGACGAGCATGCCGGACACGCCGGTCACGGCGAAGCCCCCGCCGCACCGGCGCCCGCGAAACCCGAGAGCGTGGACGCGATGCTGGCCTCCGCCCGCGCGGCCGGGATCGACGCCGCCTCGGTGGAGATCGGGCTGCCCACGAAACCCGGCGCTCCTTGGCAGGTGGCGGAAGTCGAGCGCGGCTGGCCGACCCAGGTCGACGCCGTCGCGGTCGACGGGACCACCGGGCAGATCCTGGGCGAGGTGCGCTTCGCCGACTACCCGCCGATGGCGAAGCTCGCCCGCTGGGGGATCGACGCGCATATGGGCGTGCTGTTCGGCTGGCCCAACCAGCTCGTGCTGCTCGCGCTGGGCGCCGGTCTGATCACGCTGGTCGTGCTCGGCTACCGGATGTGGTGGCGGCGCAGGCCGACCCGCGCGACCGGGCTGACCTTCGGACGGCCCATCCCGCGCGGCCAGTGGCGCAAGGCGCCGCCCTGGCTGGTGGCAGGTCTCCTCGTCCTGGCCGCCGTGCTCGGCTGGTTCGTACCGCTGCTCGGCATCAGCCTGCTGGCGTTCCTGGTGATCGATCTGCTGCTGGGCCTGCGATCCCGCGGCCGGTCCACAGCGGACTCGACCGACGTCACGGTGTGAGTTCCGCGCTCGCCGCCCGCAGCCGGGCGGCGAGCGCGGTCTATCAGGGAATCGAGCGCGCCACCGGGCCGGACTCCGCGTTCGTCTTCCCGTCGCGAGGCCGGGCGGGGTTCTGACCGTCCGCGCCGAGGTCCTCGGTCGGCACGTGGTGCGTCTCGCGCGCGGTGAGCGCGGCCGCGGCGCTGATCAGGCACACCGCGGCGGTGAAGACGGCGACGCCGAGCCAGTCGCCCTTCCCCGTGCCGATCGCGGCCACCACACTCGGGGCGAATCCGGCGATCGCGAACCCGATCTGGGTGCCGATCGCCATCCCCGAAAGCCGGACCCTGGCGCTGAACATCTCACCGTAGAACGACGGCCACACCCCGTTGACGGCGCTGTAGGCCACGCCGAACAGCAGGATGCCGACGACGAAGATCAGCGGATACGAACCGTCCGAAATGGACCACAGGTACGGGAAGATCAGTGCCGCGCAGGCGAGACAGCCCGCGATGAACACGGGTTTGCGGCCGACCCGGTCGGAAAGCCCGGCCAGGAACGGGATCGTGAGCAGTGCGACGACGTTGGCCAGTACGCCGACCCACAGGATCGGCCCGCGGTCCAGCCCGATCGTGTTGACCGCGTAGCTCAGCGCGTACACGGTGAAGATCGTGCTGACCGAGGCGATGGTGGCCGCGACGACGACGCGGAGCAAGTCCTTCCAGTGCGTCCTGAACAGCACGGCGACCGGCAGTTTGGCGACGTCGGACCGGTTCTGTTGGAACACCGGGGTCTCGTCGATCTTGCGGCGGATCACGAAACCGACGACCACCACGGCGGCGCTGCACCAGAACGGGATCCGCCAGCCCCAGGTGAGCAACTGGTCCTGCGGGAGTGCGGCGATCGGCAGGAAGACCGCGGTGGCGAGGATCTGTCCGGCCTGGGTGCCGCTGAGAGTGAAGCTCGTGTAGTAGCCGCGCCGGTGTGACGGCGCGTGTTCCAGTGACATCGAGTTGGCGCCCGCCTGTTCGCCGGCGGCCGAAAGTCCTTGCAGCAGGCGGAGAATCACCAGCAGGACCGGCGCGAGCACACCGACCGAAGCATATGTCGGCAGGCAGCCGACCAGGAACGTCGTCACGCCCATCAGCACCAGCGTGAACACCAGGACCTTCTTGCGGCCCAGCCGGTCGCCGACGTGCCCGAGCACGAACGCGCCGACCGGCCGGGCGAGATAGCCGACGCCGAAGGTCGCCAGCGCGAGGAGCGTGCCGGTGGCGGGGGAGGGAAGAAGACCTTGTTGAACACCAGCGCGGCGGCGGTTCCGTAGATGAAGAAGTCGTAGTACTCCAGGGCACTGCCGATCCAGGCGGCCGATGCGGCCTTGCGGGGCATGCCTTGCGTGACAGGGGAGGGAGAGGCCACGTCGACGCTCCAAGGGGACGGACAACAATGTACGATCTAGTTAGTTAATACAGCCTGCGAGACGGTGCCCTGGTTGTCAAGAGGCGGGATTTCAGGCGGTCAGGTACTCGATCACCAGGTCGCCCAGCATCAGGCGATAGTGGGCGCGGCGCGCGGGGTCGAGCATGTCCCGGCCGAAGATCGCGGAGAAGGTGTGCCGGTTCGCGAGGCGGAACACGCAGAACGAGCTGATCACCATGTGCACGTCGAGAGCGTCGACGTCTTCGCGGAACCGGCCGGCCTCACGACCGCGGTCGAGGATGCGGGAGAGTACGTCGAGAGCCGGGTTCGCCATACCGGACAAGGCTTCCGAGCGCGCGATGTGCTCGCCGTGGTGGATGTTCTCGATACTCACGAGACGGATGAAGTCCGGGTTCGCCTCGTGGTGGTCGAAGGTGAGCTCCGCGAGCTGGCGGATCGCGTCCTCGGGTTCGAGGTGGTCGACGTCCAGATCCTGTTCGAGCGCGCGGATGGTCGCGTACGCCCGCTCGAGCGCGGCGACGTAGAGCTGCTCCTTGCCGCCGAAGTAGTAGTAGATCATCCGCTTCGTGGTGCTCGTGCGAGCGGCGATCTCGTCCACCCTCGCGCCGGCGTAGCCCTTGTCCGCGAACTCCCTGGTGGCCACCGCGAGGATCTCGGCGCGGGTGCGTTCCTTGTCGCGCTGGCGCTCGACCTCGGACGACGGTGCGGCCACCTGACTCCCTTCGAACCGCTGGTGGAAGGCCTCACTGTAGCGCAGCCCTTCTCGCGCCGACCGGCCCGCGCTACAGTGAACTCACTAGTTCGTACATTAAGGGAGGATCTTGGTGAGCGGCTACCTCATCGGCCTGGCCGGCACCGGCATCGGGCCGTCGCTGAGCCCGGCGCTGCACGAACGGGAAGCCGACGAACTCGGGTTGCGCTATCTCTACCGGCGCCTCGACCTCGACGTGCTGAGGCTGCCGATCGGCGAGGTGCTGGCCGCCGCCCGGATCGCGGGCTTCGACGGGCTCAACATCACACATCCGGTGAAACAACAGGTGTTGCCGTATCTCGACGAGGTGGCACCCGACGCCGCGGCGCTCGGCGCGGTGAACACGGTGGTGTTCCGCGAAGGGCTCGCGACCGGGCACAACACGGACGCGACCGGTTTCGCCCGCAACCTCACCCAAGGGCTGCCGGACGCCGACATGGACACCGTCGTCCTCCTCGGCGCGGGCGGGGCGGGCGCGGCGGTGGCCCACGCCCTGCTTTCCCTGGGCACCGGGCGGCTGATCGTGCACGACGTCGACGCCACGCGTGCCGGAACGCTGGTCTCCGCGCTGCGACGGCGTTTCGGTGACGACCGGGCCCTTTCCGGTTCCCTTGACGACCTCCGCGATGCCGACGGCCTCGTCCACGCCACGCCGACCGGGATGGCCGCGTACCCGGGGTCACCGGTTCCCGCCGAGTCGCTGCGCGAGGACATGTGGGTGGCCGACATCGTGTACCGGCCGCTGGAGACCACGCTGCTCAAGCAGGCGCGCGAGCGGGGCTGCCGGACGCTGCACGGCGGCGGGATGGTGGTGTTCCAGGCGGCGGACTCGTTCCGCCTGTTCACCGGCGTGGAGCCGGACGCAGACCGGATGCTCCGGCATTTCGAAGCGCTGGAAGGAAAACCCGCCCATGCCCGGTGACACCGCCATCGCGACCGTCTGCCTTTCCGGCACGCTTGAGGACAAACTCGCCGCGGCCGCCGCGGCGGGTTTCCACGGTGTCGAGATCTTCGAGAACGATCTGATCGCGTCGAGGAGGTCGCCGTCGGAGATCCGGCGGCTCTGCGCCGATCTCGGGCTCACGATCGACCTTTACCAGCCGTTCCGCGATTTCGAGGCGGTGCCGCCGGATCTGCTCCGGTCGAATCTCCGCCGGGCGCGCCGGAAGTTCGACCTCATGGCCGAACTCGGGGCGGACACCGTCCTGGTCTGTTCCTCGGTCTCGCCGGACGCCGTCGACGACGACGATCTCGCCGCCGCCCAGCTTCGGGAACTGGCCGAACTGGCGGGGGAACGCGGGATCCGCGTCGCCTACGAAGCGCTCGCGTGGGGCCGGTTCGTGAACACCTACGAGCACGCGTGGCGCATCGTGCGGCGGGCCGATCACCCGGCGTTGGGCGTCTGTCTCGACAGCTTCCACATCCTGTCCCGGCGCAGCGATCCCCGCGCGATCCGGACGATCCCGGGGGAGAAGATCTTCTTCCTGCAACTGGCCGACGCGCCGTTGCTGGACATGGACGTGCTGCACTGGAGCAGGCACCACCGGCTCTTCCCCGGGCAAGGCGCGTTCGACCTGACCGCGTTCACCGGGCACGTGCTGGCGGCCGGCTATCGAGGTCCGCTGTCGTTGGAGGTTTTCAACGACGTCTTCCGGCAGGCGGACCCGCGGCCCGCGGCCGTCGACGCCATGCGATCGCTGGTGGCCTTGCGTGAATCCGTTGGCGTGCTTGAGGTTCCTGAAGCTCCTCGGCTGGGCGGGCACGCCTTCGCGGAACTCGCCGTGCCGGGAGCCGTGCTCGCGGGCCTCGGCTTCGCGCATGTCGGGACACATCGCTCGAAACCGGTCCAGCTGTGGCAACAGGGGTCCGCGCGCCTGCTGGTGAACGAAGCCGCCGCGGACGGCACGATCAGCGCGCTCGGCCTGACCAGCGCGGATCCGGCCGGTTCGGCGCGGCGTGCGGAAACGTTGCTCGCCCCCGTGCTGCCCCGCGAGCACGGCCCCGCCGAGGCGGACCTTTCCGCCATCGCCGCGCCGGACGGTACCGAGATCTTCTTCTGTGACGGCGATGAATGGCTCCAGGACTTCGTGCCGACCGGGGCGGCGCCGTCCGGGGCGGGGATCACCGGCATCGACCACATCGCCTTGACCCAGCCGTTCGACCATTTCGACGAGGCGACGCTGTTCTACCGTTCGGTGCTGGGCCTGCGGCCCGAACCGGTGGCCGAGTTCGCGGCACCGTTCGGGCTCGTGCGCAGCCGGGCGGTCGGTGACGGGGACGTCCGGCTGACGCTGGACAGCGCGCTGGTGAGGCGAGGGGAGTGGGCACCGGGAGTGCCTTCGCCGCAACACATCGCGCTCGCTTGCGATGACGCTCTTGCCGTCGCGCGTGCCCTGCGGGAGGGCGGGGCGCCGCTGCTGGAGATCCCCGGGAACTACTACGACGACCTCGAAGCGCGGTTCGATCTGCCCTTCGCCGCGGAGCTGCGGGAGAACTCGGTGCTGTACGACCGTGACGAGCACGGTGAATTCCTGCACTTCTGCACCGAGCTGGCCGGGTCCCGGGTCTTTTTCGAGGTGGTGCAACGGATCGGCGGGTATCGCGGCTACGGGGTCGTCAACACGCCGGTGTCCATGACCGCGCATCGGGAGCGGCGTCTCAGCCTTGCGCGCTGAGCTGGGTGTGCCGGCCGAGGCGGAGCGCTGAGACGAGGAAGAAGATCCCGCCGAGTACGGCGTATCCGGCCAGGTTGCGCAGTGATGCGTCCGGCTGGGTGGCTTGCAGGACGAAAGCGGTGCCGGCGACGGTCGAGATGGCCCCGCTGGCGATCATCGCCCACTGGCCGCCCAGTTTGCGGCGGCCGATGCCGACGGCGAGCTGGACGAGGCCGGACACGACCGCCCAGGCACCCCACACGCGCAGCACCGCCGGGATGCCGGACGCGGAGGCGAACGCGAGGCCGATTCCGGCGATCGCGCTGATCGCGATGTTCACGTACAGGCCTGTCGTGTCCTTTGACGAACGAAGGTCGATGACGGCGGCGACCACGTCGAACAGCGGGTACAGCACCAGTAGCGCGACACTGACCGGCCCGAGCCTCGACGCGCTCGTGAACAGCAGGCCCGCCCACACGAGGGCGAAGCCGAAACGAACGAAGTACAAGCGCCGGAGGTTGGCGGTTTGGCTGGTCACGGGAGCTCCTTGAAGATGGTGAGGAGAACGTTCGGTCTACCGCGACTCTGGCAGTGCGGCGCGGCGGCGTCAAGACCGAACGTTCTATCCCGTAAGATGGCCGTAATGGTCAAAGGTCAAGCTTCCGAAGCGCGTACAAGGTTGCTCACCACGGCGACGAGGCTCTTCTACACGGAGGGCATCCACGCCGTGGGCATCGATCGGATCGTCGCCGAGGCCAAGGTGACCCGCGCGACCCTCTACCGGCATTTCCCGGGAAAGGACGATCTGATCGTCTACTACCTGCAGGAAGCCGACCAGGCGATCCGTGGGCAGCTCGATGCCATCGTCGCCAAGGGGGCGCCGGCGCCCGACACACTGCGGGCGATCGCCGCGAACATCACGGAGGGCATCCGGTCACCCGGCTTCCGCGGTTGCGCCTTTCTCAACGCCGCGTCGGAGTATCCGGACCCGGCCCACCCCGTGCACCAAGCCGTCCTCGCTCATCGCCACTGGTTCGCGGGGGTGATCACCGATGTGCTGGCGCACTTGGGAAACGCGCGGGCCGAGGTCGCGGCCCGGCGCTTCGTGCTTTTGCGGGACGGCGCGATGGCCACCGGATGCCTGACCGATCCCGCGCCGGTCTGTGAAACCTTCCTCGAGGGAGTCGAAGACCTGTTGCGGCTTCACGTCACGTCAAGGGGCAATGGTTGAGCAGAAATGCCCGATTCGACCACTTGCGGGGGTCGTGAGTGATTTGGGTGGTTCTAACCCTCATTGTCACTCACGACCGAGCGCGGAACCGGGCGTCTGACATCAACCGGGTACTCGATCGGCATGAGATGTCCCTTGTGGACACTCGGGGCCGGTCAGCCCGCTCAGCTCGGCGGCTGCGGAGGCTGCTGTGCCGGAGGCGTGGGCTGCTGACCCTGCGGGGCGTAGCCCGGCTGCGCGGGCGGGTAGCCCGCCTGGGCGGCCATCGGGTAGCCGGCCTGCGGCGCGAAGCCCTGCTGCTGCCGCGAAGAACGACCGCTCTTGACGACCGCGATCGCGACCAGCAGCCACGAGAGCAGCGAGGCGATGTCGAACACCATGCCCACCGCGAGGTAGATCCAGCGGATGGAGTCGATGGAGAGGTCGCCGGACTCGCTCCAGTCCGGCACGTTCAACGCCAGGAACTGCCACGCGATCGCCAGCACCGTCGTGACGAGCATGACCGCGAAAGCGGCCACCATCAGGCCGGAGACTCCCCGGGCGCGTCCTTTGACCGAGACGATCAGGCCGAGTAGGCCCACCGCGAGTTGCAGTACCAGAGGGATGGTCTCGATGCTCGCGAACGATAAGGGGGACATGCCTGCCTTCCACAGCTCTCCGCCGGACGTCCGGCCACGTCGAGGATCCTATGCGGTGAAGACCTCGCGTGTGGTCAGAACCCGATGGGCAGTCCCGCGTAGTTCTCCGCGAGCCCGGCCCGGCCCGCCTCGCTCCGTGCCAGCCACTGCAGCTGCGAAAGCTGCAACTGCCGGTCGAACGGGTCGTCCGAGCGGTGCAGCATCGTCGTCATCCACCACGAGAAATGCGTACACCGCCAGACCCGGCGCAGCGCGGTGCCGGAGTAGGCGTCGGCGAGCGTGAAGTCCTTGTCCCGCACCAAAGCGGCCAGCGCGGGGGCGAGGAGGGCGACGTCGGCGACGGCGAGGTTGAGGCCCTTGGCGCCGGTGGGCGGCACGATGTGGGCGGCGTCGCCGGCGAGGAAGAGACGGCCGTGCCGCATGGGCTGCTGCACGAAACTGCGCATGGGCAGCACGCTCTTGTCGGTGATCGGCCCTGGAGTGAGGGTCCAGCCGTCCTGGCCGTGGCCGAGCCGGGTCGCGAGCGCCTCCCAGATCCGCTCGTCGGACCAGGTGCCGATGTCGGTGCCGTTGGGCACCTGCAGGTACAGCCGGCTGACGGTGGCCGAACGCATCGAGTGCATGGCGAAACCGTCGGGATGCCACGCGTAGATGAGCTCGTCGGTCGACGGGGCGACGTCGGCGAGGACGCCGAGCCACGAGTACGGATACGTGCGCTCCCAAGTCTGCTTCGCGGCGTCGGGGATCGCGGTGCGGCAAGGCCCGAAGGAGCCGTCGCAGCCGACGACGGCGTCGGCGTCCAGCCGCTGTTGTACGCCGTCCGCGTCGGTGAAGGTGACATAGGGCCGGTCGGTCTCGATGTCGTGCACGGCGGTGCCGGTGACCTCGTAGTGGATCTGTTGCCCGGCCGCCGCACGCGCCTTGCCGAGGTCCTTCGTCACCTCGGTCTGGCCGTACACGGTGACGCTTCGCCCGACCAGGTCCACGAAGTCGAGATGGTGCCGCTCCTCCGGCCACTGCAGGTAGATACCGCGGTGCTCGTCGCCCTCGCGGTCGAGCCGGTCGCCGAGACCGGTCTCGCGGAGAAGGTCCACTGTGGACTGTTCGAGGATGCCTGCCCGGATCCGCGCCTCGACGTACTCACGCGAACGGGTCTCCACGACCACCGATTCGACCCCCGCCAGATCGAGCAGATGCGACAGGAGGAGTCCGGCCGGGCCGGCGCCGACGATGGCGACTGGGGTACGCATGACCGGAGTCTGGTCGCGTGACCGCCGAACGCCTAGCGCTCGCTTCCACTCAGTGAAACCCGCAGGCTCCGGCCGATCCCGGCGGCCGCGACCTGGAGCGCGGAGATCAGCCGCGCCCGGCCCCGGCTCAGATCCGGGACGACCAGGCCGAGCGCCGCGACGACGTCCCCACCGGAGGGCCGGATCGGGACGGCGACCGAGCAGGCGCCCCGGCTCATCTCCTCGACGGTCTGCGCGTAGCCCTCCCGGCGGACGCGTCGCAACTGTTCGCGCAGGCGCCCGGGCTGGGTGATGGTGTACGGCGTGACACGGGTGAGCGAGGCGAGCACCCGACGCTGGACGTCCTCCGGTGCCCAGGCCAGCAGGACCTTCCCGACCCCGGTGGCATGCAGTGGCAGCCGCCCGCCGATCCGGCTGACGACCGGCACGGACGCGTTCCCGGACAGCCGGTCGAGGTAGAGCACCTGGTCACCGTCGCGCTCGCCGAGATGCACGGTGGCGCCGGTCGCGCCGTAGAGGTCCTGGAGGAACGGAGCGGCGACCTGCCGTAGTTCGAACTGGACGGGCGCGAGCAGCCCGAGGTCCCACAGCCGCCTGCCCACGGCGTACCGCTCTTCGCGCCGTTCCAGCGCGCCCAGACCGACGAGATCGCGGGCGAGCCGGTGCGCGGTGGCCAGGGGAAGGCCGGCGCGGCTCGCGAGTTCGGTCAGCGACAGCTCGCGGTGGTCGACGTCGAAGGCGCCGAGCAGCGCGAACGCCCGCGAGACGACACCGGCGCCGGGCGTGGACAGATTGCCGGGCATGCGCCCCATGTTCTCACTGAGTGGAAGTCAGGGCGAGCCCGAGCCACAGACCGGCGACGGCGAGCACGATGGACGCCGGCACGGTCAGCAGCCCGAGCCTGGTGAACTCGCCCAGATCGGGCCGGGTGTCGTGCCGGTGCAGGATCCGCCGCCACAGCAGCGTGGCCAGCGAGCCGACGTAGGTGAGGTTGGGGCCGAGGTTGACCCCGATCAGCACCGCCAGCACCACCGGTGTCCCGCCCGCGGTGGCCAGCGGCAGCAGCACGAGTACCGCGGGCAGGTTGTTGATCAGGTTGGCGAGCACGGCCGCCACCGCGGCGGCACCGAGCAGGGCGAGGAACGAGGTCGACGTCGGCACCAGGTGGCCGAGAGCCTCGTCCAGTCCGTTGTCGACCACGGCGCGGACCACGATCGCCAGCGCGAGTACGAAAGCGACGAAGGGGATGCTCGCCGAGCGGACGATCGCGGCGGGGGAGGTCCGCCGCTGCGCGAGGGCGCGGCAGGCCAGGACGGCGGCTCCGGCGAACGCGGCCCACGCGGGGCTGACGTCCATCAGCGAGGTGATCACGAAACCGGCCAGCGTCAGGCCGAGCACGACCAGGACGAACGCCGGGACCTTCCCGGTCGCGACCACTTTCCCGCCACGCGGCCGGGCCGCCAGATCGGCGGCGAAGAACCGGCGGAACACCAAGTATTCGGTGAGGACCGCCGCGAGCCAGGGCAAGGTCATCAGCGCGGTGAACCGCAGGAACGAGATCCCGGTCGCGGCGACGGCGAGCAGATTGGTCAGATTCGACACCGGCAGCAGCAGCGAGGCGGAGTTCGCGAGATGCGTGCAGGCGTAGGCGTGCGGTTTGGCCCGCGCGCCCATCCGCGCGGCGGTGGCGAACACGACGGGGGTCAGCAGCACGACGGTGGCGTCCAGGCTGAGCACCACGGTGACCGCCGCCGCGACCGCGAACACCGCGGGCAGCAGCCGTCGCGGTTTCCCCCGGCTGAACCGCGCCATGAGCGTTCCCGCCGCTTGGAACAGCCCTTCGTCGTCGCACAGTTTGGCCAGGACGAGCACCGCGGCGAGGAAGCCGACGACCGGCGCGAGCCTGGTGACCTCGTCGAGGGCGTCGGGAAGTGAGATCGCCCCGGCCGCCAGCACGATCGCGGCGGCGGGGACGGCGGCGACCGCCTCCGGCAGGCCGCGTGGCCGGATCACCGCGAAGGCCAGGACGATCAGCAGGAGCGCGATGGACACCATCTCGCCGGGAATACCGGTCAGCGTGAGCCTCCTCGGGGTGGAGCCGACCTCGGCAATCTAGGCTGGGGCTGGTGCGTGAGACGAACTGGGCGGGCAATCGGACCTTCACCGCGGAGCGGATCCTCCGCCCGCGCGATCTCGACGAGGTCCGAGAAGCGGTCTCCCGAGCGGCCGCGGTCAAGGCTCTCGGCAGCAGGCACTGTTTCAACGACATCGCGGACTGTCCGGGTGGTGTCCTGCTCGACTTGTCCGCGCTCGGCACGGAGGTCGTCCTCGACCCGGAATCGGCGACGGTCACGGTGCCCGCAGCGGCCCGCTACGGCGACATCGCGGTGCAGGTGCACGCGGCCGGTTTCGCGTTGGCCAACCTCGCTTCGCTGCCTCATTGCACCGTGGCGGGCACTGTCGCGACGGCGACGCACGGCTCCGGGCGGCGTAACCAGAGCCTCGCGTCGGCGGTGTCCGGGTTGGAGCTCGTCACCGCGGACGGTGAGGTGAAGACGTACACCCGGCACGACGGGGTCGTGGTCGGGCTCGGCGCGCTGGGTGTGGTGACGCGGCTGACCCTCGACCTGGTGCCGTCCTTCGACCTCCGGCAGGACGTCTTCGACGGCCTGCCCTGGGAGTCGGTGTACGACCATTTCGACGAGATCCAGGACGCGGGTTACAGCGTCAGCCTGTTCACGAACTGGGCCCGCGACGAGGTCGACCAGGTCTGGGTCAAGGGGCCGGGGCGGCCGGGTGCGGACTTCTTCGGCGCGAAGGCGGCGGACGGGCCGCGGCATCCGGCCCACGCGGCGGGCATCCCGGCGGACAACTGCACGCGGCAGCTCGGGGTGCCGGGCCCGTGGCACGAACGGATCCCGCATTTCCGCCTGGATTTCACGCCCAGCATCGGGAACGAACTCCAGACCGAGTACTTCGTGCCCCTCCGGCACGCCGTCGCGGCGATGGAGGCGATGCGCGCCATCGGGGACCGGCTGGCACCCGCGCTGCTCACCTCGGAGATCCGCACGGTCGCGGGGGACGAGCTGTGGCTCAGCCCGTTCCACGGCGGCGACCGGATGGCACTGCATTTCACCTGGCTGCCGGACGAGGACGCGGTCCGGGCGCTGCTGCCCGTGATGGAGGACCGGCTGGCGCCGTTCGACGTCCGGCCGCATTGGGGGAAGCTCTTCCACCGGGCGGCGGAGTACCCGAAGCTGGCGGATTTCCGGGCGCTGGCCACCGAACTGGACCCGGACGGCAAGTTCCGGAGCCCGTTCGTCCGGCGGCACGTGTTCGGCGAGCGCTAGGCCGTGTCCTGCAAGTCTTGTTCGATGGGCTTCGTGATTCAGGCGGCCCCTGGCGGCACGGACGGATGCGGCCGAGTACGACCCGGTACGAGGCCGATCCGCCCGCACCGCCAGGAACCACCTGGATCACGAAGCCCATCGAACAGACTTACAGGACACGGCCTAGTCCGACTGCGACCAAGCGGCGACGGGCAGTGCGAGATACACGCCGACGTCGTCGATGCCGGTCGCGGACTCGATGCTCGTGCGCAGCAGGTCCACCCGCTCCTGGCGGTTGTCCGCCCGGCTCGGGAACCACTTCGACCGGACCTCGACGAGGAGGTCGAGTCCGAAGCGGTCGAACGGACCCGGGGTGCGGAAGCGCAGTTCCACGTCGCCCGGCTGGAGGTCGCCGTCGTAGGGCTCCTCGGGACATTCCACCGCGAGGGACACGAGATGCGGCAGGACCGAGCCGAGTTCGCGCAGGGTGGTTTCGGGAAGATGGGGCGCGTAGGTGATTTCCACGAGTGGCACGAACAACAGCCTAGGACAGGCGAAACTGCTATCGTGGCGGTAGTTGCTTGCTCGCGCGGGAAGATCCCCGGCTGCTGCACTGGAGCCGCACGTTTCTCCCGAGGAGCTGCCATGTCTCTTCCCCTTGCCCGTCGTATGGACGGTGTCACCAGTTCTCCCGTGCGCGACCTGCTCGCGCTCACCGCCCGTCCGGGCGTGATCTCGTTCGCCGGCGGCATACCCGCGCCGGAACTGTTCGATGTGGACGGCCTCCGTGCCGCCTTCGACCGGGCACTCGCGGACGGCGCTGCCCAGCGCGCGTTGCAGTATTCGCCCACCGAAGGGAATCCGCGGCTGCGTGAGCTGCTCGCGCAGCGGCTGTCCGGCCGCGGGCTGCCGACCACTGTGGACGATCTCCTGATCACCACGGGTTCGCAGCAGGGTCTGCAACTGCTGAGCACCGCGTTGCTCGACCCCGGCGCCACCGTGCTGGTGGAAGAACCGGTGTATCTCTCGGCGCTACAGTGCTTCCAGCTCGCGGAGGCGCGCATCGTCCCCGTCCCCGGTGACGAGGAAGGGATCGACCCGGCGGCGCTGGACGAGATCGCGGCCAGGGAACGGCCTTCGCTGCTGTATCTGGTCCCGACGTTCTCGAATCCGTCCGGGCGCACGGTCAGCCCGGCGCGCCGGCGTGCGCTCGCGGAAGTGATCGCGCGCCACGGGTTCTGGCTCGTCGAGGACGACCCGTACCACGAGCTCCGGTATCGCGGCGAACGCGAGGAACCGCTGTCGGCCCGTCCGGAACTCGCCGGGCGCACGATCTACCTCGGCACCTTCTCGAAGGTGATTTCCCCGGGAATGCGCCTGGGCTGGTTCCGGGCGCCGGGTGAGCTCCTGCGGCGGGTCACGATCCTCAAGCAGGCGACCGATCTGCACACCTCGACCATCGATCAGGCGGCCGCGGCAGAGTATCTGGCCGCCGCGGATCTCGACGCGCACGTGCGGCGGCTGTGCGCGACCTACCGCGTGCGCCGTGACGCGATGATGGCCGAACTGCCCGCGATCACCCCGCCCGGAACGACCTGGACCGACCCGGACGGCGGGATGTTCGTCTGGGTCACCCTTCCCGGCGGCGCGGACACGGACCGGTTGCTGCCCGAGGCGTTGCGTCACGACGTCGCTTACGTGCCGGGCTCGGCGTTCCAGGTGGGGGAGCCGGACCGGTCGGCGTTGCGGCTGTCGTTCGCCTCGCACGGGGCGGAGACGATCGCCGAAGGGCTGCGGCGGTTGGGCAAGGTCTTGTCGCGATGATCGCCGGGGCGTGGGCAAAGGCGTAACTCGCGTGATCAGGCACGTAACTCGCGTGATCAGAGGGACGACACGCGTGATCAGCGGGACGACACGCTGTGTCGTCCAAGCGGTCACGTGTGTCGTCCGTCTGATCACGCGTGCCGTCCGAGCGGTCACGGCCAGCTCGGCCGCTCTCAGAGAAGTTGCCGTGCCCATTCGGTGATCGCGGCGGCTGTCTTCGCCGGTTGGTCCTCGGCCGTGTAGGCGTAGCTGTCGGGAATGGTCTTCAGCGGCGCGTCCAGTCGCTCAGCGAACCGCCGGGCGTGGGGGAGCGGGAACACGCGGTCCTCGGCGGCCCAGGCGAGCAGGATCGGCTTGGCGAAGCGGTCGGTGAGGCGGGCCGCCGCCTCGCGGGTGTACCGCGCGGACACGCTGCCGATGGCCTTGCGGCCGTCGTGGCGGATCGCCGGATCGGTCAGCACCGGGCCGATGAAACTCTCCATGGCCCGGGCCTCGATCGGGTACTTGGCCAGCCAGCCGTAAGTGTTGCGCCAGCGCCAGGTGCGGCGGATCCGCAGTGCCTGGTAGAGCGCCCGATAGGTCGCCGGATGGGCGGCCGTCGTCTTGAGGAGTCCGAAGCCGCCAGGGTCGGGCGGCCAGGAGCACTCCGGGGTTTCGCAGCTGTTGAGCACCAGGCGCGCGATCCGGTCGGGGTACGTCGTGGCGGCGATCTGGCTGTAGGCGCCGCCGGAATCGTTGCCGATCAGCGTGACGTCGGTCAGATCGAGCGCTTCGAGGAACTGCGCGATCACGGCGGCCATCCCCGGCGGGGTCAGGTCGGCGTCCCGCCGCATCGGGACGAGGTGCCCGCCGAGCGGCCAGTCCGGGGTGACACAGCGGAAAGCGGGGGAGAGCAGCGGGACGAGCGCTCGCCAGAGATTCGCGTTCACGAGGTAGCCGTGGACGAAGACGAGCACCGGCCCCGTCCCGGTCTCGTGGTAGCGCACGGTCCCCGAGGGGAGTTCCGCCTCCTTCACGGCGCCGAGCCGGGGATCGCGCCAGCTGGTACCTGCCCAGTTCGTCATGCCCGCCGCCTTTCGCCGGAGACTTCTTGTAATCATTGCAAGAACTGTAGCGTGGTTCTTGCAACGGTTACAAGAACCGTTAAGCTCAGGGGGTGGACCCGCGCAAGGAACGGACCATCGCCGCGCTCCTGCGCGCCGCGGACGAGGTCTTTCGAGAACGCCCCGTCGACGACGTCACCGTCGAGGAGATCGCCGAACGGGCGAACGTCGCGGTCGGCTCGCTCTACAACCACTTCGGCTCGAAGGCTGGTTTGCACGCGGCAGTGGTGGAGCGCGCGCTCCAGGCCGACCGCGAGTACATGGATCGTGCGTATGTCCCCGGCCGCACGCCGATCGAGCAGCTCTACGCCGCGGCCGACGAGTATCTGGCGTTCTATCTGGCCAACCCCGACTACTTCCGGATGCTGGCGTTCCCGCGCGAGCCCGGCGGCTACGCGGCGGGCCACGAACTCGCCGAGCGGCTCGCCCGGTCGGTCGCCGAGCAGAACGCGCGACTCGTGCGCGCCCTGCGGGAAGGCGTTGAGGCGGGCGACTTACGGGACATCGACGCCGAGGAGGCCGCCACTGTGCTGTGGGCGGCGTGGAACGGCGTCATCAGTCTCGGCTGGCGGCCGGATGCCTTGCGGCGTGACGAAAAGCAGCTTCGCCGGCTGCTCACCGTGGCCACGGAGATCGCCGCGAAAGGCCTGCTCGTGCGTTAGTCGGCCTGTGGGTCCCAGGTCAGCAGCCGGACCTTGCTGACGGTCTGGACGTGCTGTCGCATCGCGTTCGCCGCCGCCTTCGGCGCGCCTGCCCGGATGGCCTCGGCGATCCTCTGGTGCTGGCTCAGCGAACGCCACGGCCTGCCGGGCTGCCGCAGCGACTCGTTCCGGCTTTCCGCGATCTGCGTGTCGATCGAACGCATGAACTCGGCGAGGAGGGCGTTCTTCGCGGCCGCGGTGATCGCTTCGTGGAACCGGCGGTCGCCTTCGGCGCCGTGCCCGCCGTCCTCGATCTCGGACTTCATGAACGCCAGCGCCGCGTCGATGGCGGCGAGGTCCTCGTCGGATCGCCGCAGCGCCGCCAGTTCCGCCAGCTTGGTCTCCATCGCTTCCCGTGCTTCGAGCACTTCCGGAAGCCGGCTGCGACGGGCGACGAGTTCGTCGACCGGTTCGACGTCGAGGTGGTCGTTGCGCAGGTAGGTGCCCCCGCCGTGGCGGGACTCGAGCAGACCCTGCACTTCGAGCACGACGATCGCCTGCTTGATCGACGCACGGCTGACCCCGAGCCGCTCGGCGAGATCGCGTTCGCTGGGGAGCTTGTCTCCCGCGTGCAGGCCGGACTCCTCGACGTGCGCCTTGATCCGCTCGACGACCTGCTCGTAGAGCTTCGCCCGGTTCAACCGGCTCAACGCCTCCGGCACTCGGTCCCCTCCCGTGACTGGACAAGTGGCTCAGCCAATTTACCACTCATCCCTTGACAGGGTGAGCCACTCGCAGGGAAAGTGGCTCAGCCACTAGTCCACTCGGCCACTCGCCAGGGGGCTCCCGCCGTCAAGGAGGACGGTCATGTCCGCCCAGCTGATCTCGATCCTCGTCCTCGTGGTGATCTTCGCCCTCGCCACGACCCGCTCGATCAACATGGGGGCACTAGCCTTCGCCGGCGCGTTCCTCGTCGGCACTCTCGCCGGTGGACTGGACACCGACGGCATCTTCGCCGGCTTCCCCGGCGACATCTTCGTGGTGCTGGTGGGGGTCACCTATCTGTTCGCCATCGCCAGGGCCAACGGCACCACCGACTGGCTGGTGGCGGCGGCCGTCCGGCTGGTCGGCGGCCGGATCGCGCTCATTCCGTGGGTGATGTTCGTGGTCACCGGCGCGCTGACCGCGATCGGCGCGGTGAGCCCGGCGGCCTGCGCGATCGTCGCGCCGATCGCGCTCGGTTTCGCCGCCCGCTACAAGATCAGCCCATTGCTCATGGGCGCCATGGTGGTGCACGGCGCGCAAGGCGGCGGGTTCTCGCCGATCAGTGTCTACGGCTCGATCGTCAACGGCATCGTCGAACGCAACCACATCGCCGGCAGCCCCGTCGTGCTGTTCTTCGCGAGCCTGGGCATGAACCTCGCCATCGCGGGCGTCCTGTTCTTCGTCCTCGGCGGGACCAAACTGCGGCGCCGCCAGCTCGTGGCGGCAGGCGCCGGTGGAGCCGGGACCGACGAGGAACCACTGCCGCATGAACAGCGGATTCCCTTGGACGGCCCCAAGATCGTGACACTGACCGGGCTGGTCGCGCTCGTCGTCGGCACCCTGGTGTTCGACCTCGACCCCGGGCTGACCGCCATCACCGTCGCCGTCCTGCTGAGCGTCGCGTGGCCCAAGACCAGCCGTTCCGCGGTTTCCGAGATCACCTGGCCGACGGTGCTGCTGATCTGCGGCGTGCTGACCTACGTGGCGGTGCTGAAGGAGATCGGCACCATCGACTACGTCGGCAACGCGGTCACCACCGTGGGGATCCCGCTGCTCGCGGCGCTTCTCCTCTGCTACATCGGCGGTGTCGTCTCCGCGTTCGCGTCTTCGGTCGGGCTGATGGGCGCGCTGATCCCGCTCGCCGTCCCGTTCCTGGCGCAGGGCACGATCGGGCCGGTCGGCATGATCGCCGCCCTCGCGGTCTCGGCGACGATGGTGGACGTCAGTCCCTTCTCCACCAACGGCGCGCTCGTCCTCGCCAACGCGAAGGACGTCGACCGCGACAAGTTCTTCAAACAACTTCTGGTCTACGGGGCGCTCGTGGTGGCCGTCGTGCCGCTGATCGCCTGGCTCGTGTTCGTCGTGCCCAACTGGGGCTGAGGAGGAGATCCATGCTGTCCGGACTGACCGCCGGGAACGACCGCGTCGCCCTGCGCTTCGGTGACGAATCCCTGACCTACGGCGAACTCGCGTCCGTCGCGGGCTCGCTCGCCGCCGGACTCGCGGGCCGCACGCGGGTCGCGGTGTGGGCGACGCCGACGCTGAGGACCTGTGTCGCGATCGTGGCCGCGCTGACCGCCGGAGTCCCGGTGGTGCCGATCAACCCGAAGGCCGGATCGCGCGAACTGGCGCATATCGTCGCCGACAGCACACCGGAGCTCGTGCTGGCCGAGCCTGATGTCGCGCTGCCGCCGGAACTCGGTGCGCTGCAACGGGTTCCGGTCGAGCTGGGCGTCTCGGGCACGCCGTGGCGAGGCGACGAACCGGATCCGGAAGCTCCGGCATTCGTCATCTACACCTCGGGCACCACCGGGCCACCGAAGGGAGTCTTGCTCCCGCGTCGCGCGGTGGCGTCGAATCTCGACGCGCTCGCGGAGATCTGGGACTGGACCGAGGCCGACGTCCTTGTGCACGCCCTCCCGCTCTTCCACGTGCACGGCCTGATCCTGGGCGTGGTCGGCCCGCTGCGGCGGGGCGGCTCGCTGCACCACCTCGGGCGGTTCTCGAGTGAAGCCGCCGCGAAGGAACTCGCCGGGGACGGGACGATGCTCTTCGGCGTCCCGACGATGTATCACCGGCTGGCGGCCGACTGCGAGGCCGATCCCGCGCTGGCCGCCGGGGTGGGCGCGGCGCGGCTGCTCGTCTCGGGTTCGGCGGCCCTGCCCGCGACCGACCACGAGCGGATCACCGCCGCGACCGGGCAGCGCGTCGTCGAACGCTATGGCATGACCGAGACGCTGATGAACTGCGGTGTCCGCGCCACGGGGGACCGGCGGCCCGGCGCGGTCGGCCCGCCGGTGCCCGGTGTCGAACTGAGGCTGGTCGACGACGCGGGGGAGCCGCTCGACGGCGAGACGGTCGGCGAGATCGAGGTCCGCGGCCCGAACCTGTTCCTCGGCTACCTGAACCGGCCGGACGCCACGAAAGCCGCGATGCATGACGGATGGTTCAAGACCGGAGACATGGCGATCCGCGATCCGGACGGCTACGTGCGCATCGTCGGCCGCCGGGCCACCGACCTGATCAAGAGCGGCGGTTACAAGATCGGCGCGGGCGAGATCGAGAACGCGCTCCTGGAACATCCGGGGGTCGCCGAAGCGGCCGTCACGGGGGAGCCGGACGACGACCTCGGCGAGCGCATCGTGGCCTGGATCGTCCCCGCCGGGGACAAGCCGACGGCGGCCGAACTCGCCGACCATGTCGCCGGGCTGCTGTCACCGCACAAGCGGCCGCGGGTGGTGCGCTACCTGGAAGCGTTGCCGCGCAACGAGATGGGCAAGGTCCTCAAGCGGGCGCTCCATGACTGACCCGCTGGGCTGGGACGGTTACGCCGAATCCCTGGCGCGCGCCAGGGAACGTACGGGCGCGGACGAGTCGGTCGTCTGGGAACGCGCGAAGTTCGGCGGCCACGAGGCCGTGACGATCCGGTTCGAGTTCGGCTTCCTCGGCGGCTCGGTCGGCACCGGCACCGGCGCGCTGCTCGAAGAAGCGCTCGATCAGGCCCGCTCACACCGGCTGCCGGTCGTTTCGTTGCTGTCCACGGGCGGGACTCGGATGCAGGAAGGCGTTCCCGCGCTCCGGCAACTGCAACGGATCGCGCGTGGTCTCGCGCGGTTGCGGGAAGCAGGACTGCCGCACATCACGGTCGCGCGGCAGCCCACCACCGGCGGGGTGTGGGCGTCCCTCGGCGCCGACGCCGATGTCGTGCTCGCCGTGCCCGGCGCCCAGGTCGGCTTCGCCGGCCGCCGGGTGCGGCCGCGGCGGTACGCCGACGATCCCGCCTATACCGCGGAAAACCAGTACGCGGCCGGATATGTCGACGAACTGGTGGCCGACGACGCGATCGCCGACCGGCTGGAGAGCTGGCTCGGCCTGCTGACCGGCGGTTCCCGGCACCGTCCGGCGGAGCTGCCCCGCGCGCTCGGCACCCTGGATCCCGCGCCGGACGGCTGGCGGGCCGTCCAGCGCGCCCGGTCGGCGGAGCGGCCCCGTGCGGGCGCTTACCTCGATGACTACTTCGACACCCGCGTCACCCTCCGGGGTGGCATCGACGACGGCGCCGTCTGCGGGATCGGCAGCCGGGGCGGACGGGCCATCGCGTTCGCGGCGCAGACCGGGACGGCGACCACCCCCGGCGGTTTCCGCTCGGCGACCCGGCTGATCCGGCTCGCCGCCCGGCTGGGGCTGCCCGTACTGACGCTCGTGGACACCCCGGGCGCGGCCGCCGATCCGGCCGCGGAGACCGACGGCGCCGGGAACGCGATCGCCGAACTGTTCGGCACCATCGCGGCGGCGGAGGTGCCGATCACCACCCTGGTGATCGGTGAAGGGGGATCAGGCGGCGCGCTCGCCTTCTGCTCGGCGGACCGGATCTGGCTCACCCCGGACGCCTGTTTCTCCGTCATCGCCCCGGAACTGGCGGCCGGGATCCTCAAGCGGGGACACGAAGACGTCCCCGCGCTCGCCGACGCGCTGAAGCCACGCCCCGAAGATCTGCTCGCCCTCGGTGCCATCGACGGCATCGCGGGACCGGAACCGGTCACCTTTACGAGATAAGGGGTTCGACATGTTCAAGCGGATATCCGCCGCGGTGCTCGCCGCGGCCGCGGTCGCTCTTCTGGCCACCCCGCCCGCACAAGCGGACGCACCCGCCCGCTACGTCGCCATGGGCAGTTCCTTCGCGGCGGGGCCGGGAATCCCACCGCAGCAAACCGGAACTCCGGCGGCATGCGGACGTTCGACGAAGAACTACGCGAGTCTCGTCGCAGGGTCACGCGGTCTCGCCCTCACCGATGTCACCTGCAGCGGCGCGACGACGGCGAATATCCTCACCGCCGGACAGGCCGGGCAGCCGCCGCAGATCGAGGCCGTCACCCGGGACACCCGGCTCGTGACGATCACCATCGGCGGCAACGACGTCGGCTACGTCGGGAGCCTGTTCACCTACGGCTGCCAGAACACCGGCGGCGCGAACTGCGGTCAGGTCGACCGGAACGCCGTCCGCACGGCGCTCACCACGGTGCACGAGAAGATCGGCGCCGTCATCGCGGAGGTCCATCGGCGCGCGCCGCGGGCACGGGTGCTGGTCGTCGACTACCTGACGATCGTTCCGGGCGAAAGGCCCGCGTGCGACGGCGTTCCGCTCACGCCGGAGCAGCTCGCCTTCGAACGCGAGGTGGCGGACCGGCTGGCGACGGCGCCCCGGCGGGCGGCGCGCGCCGAGCGGGCCACCCTGGTCCCGGCGGCCGCGGCGAGCGCCGATCACGACGCCTGCGCCGCCGCTCCGTGGATGGAGCGCTACTCGACCGCGCAGGGCCGCGTGCCGTACCACCCGAACGAGGCCGGGATGACGGCCGTCGCGGAGCTGATCACGGCACGACTGCGCTAGCCGCGCGGAAGGTGCGGCGGTAGCTGTCCGGCGGCACACCGACCGTCCGGTTGAAGTGCCGCCGCAACGTCGCGGCGGTGCCCATCCCGGTGGCCTCCGCGATCAGGTCGATGCTGTCGTCTGTCCGCTCCAGCAGTTCCTGCGCGCGGCGGATGCGCTGGGTCAGCAGCCAGCGCAGCGGCGTCGTCCCGGTCGCCGACCGGAAATGTCTGGCCAGGTTGCGGGAACTCATGCTGGCCTGCCGGGCGAGGTCTTCGACGGTCAGCGGCCGGTCCAGCCGTTCGGTGACCCAGGGGAGCAGCCCGCCGAGCGGATGGTCGTCCTGGTCGGGCACCGGGGTGGTGACGAACTGGGCCTGCCCGCCCGCGCGGTGCGGCGGGACGACCAGACGGCGGGCGACGGTGTTCGCGATCGCCGAACCGTGGTCGCGACGGACCAGGTGCAGGCACAGGTCCATCGCGGCGGCCTTGCCCGCCGAGGTCAGCACGCTGCCGTTGTCGACGTAGAGGACGTCGGGATCGACCTCGACCGCGGGATACCGGGCGGCGAGGACGTCGGTGTGCGCCCAATGCGTCGTCGCGCGGCGGCCGTCGAGCAAGCCGGCGGCCGCCAGGACGAACGCACCCGTGCAGAGGGAGGCGACCCGCGCGCCCGCCTCATGGGCGGCACGGACGGCCTCGACCAGGTCCGCGGGCGGATCGACGTCGATGTCGGCCCAGCCGGGAACGATGACGGTGCCGGCACGCGCGAGGCGATCGAGCCCGTGATCCGGTTCGAGCAGGAAACGCCCGACCTTCACCGGCTCCGAGCCGTAGACCCCGAATTCGTACAGGCCCGTGTCGAAGACCTCGTGGGCGATGGACAGCTCGAACTGCAGCATGCCGTCCGTGGCGGCGAGGGCGACCGTACTCATGTCCGAAAGTGTACGCATGATGGCGTTCCGGACACTGTCGATCGGCGTACTCCGCCGACAGGATGGTCCACAGTGGATCGACCGAGGGCAGGAGAAATCATGGGTACGTACGACGTCGCGGTGTTCGGGGCCTACGGGCACACCGGGCGGTTCGTGGTGGCGGAATTGCGCGAGCGGGGCTTCGGCGTGCTCGCCGTCGGGCGCGACGAGGCCAAACTGCGCGCCCTGCCTTGGACCGACGTCGAGATCCGCCGGGCTTCGGTCGACGACCCGGCTTCGCTCGACCGCGCGTTCGCGGGCGCGGACGCGGTGATCAACGCCGCCGGGCCGTTCGCGGACACCGCCGCGCCGGTGATCGAAGCGGCGCTGCGGGCAGGCGTCCCGTATCTGGACGTGGCCGCGGAACTCGAAGCGAACATGGACACCTTCACGGAGTTCGCCGGCCGCGCCGGGGGAGCGACGGTGGTCCCGGCGATGGCGTTCTTCGGCGGGCTCGGCGATCTGATGGTCACCGCCGCCATGGGCGAGTGGACTTCGGCGGACGAAGCGCACATCGCCTACGCGCTGAGCAGCTGGCATCCGACGGAGGGGACCCGCGCGGCGGGCAAGGTCTCGCGGGAACGGCGCGACGGCAAGCGGATCCGGTTCTCCGGCGGCCGCATCGAACGCCGCGAGGACGCGCTGCCGGAGCTGGACTGGGACTTCCCCGCGCCGCTCGGGACCCGCGCCGTGCTCGGCGAGTTCACGATGGCCGACGTCGTCACCGTGCCGAGTCACCTCGACATCCCCGAAGTGACCACGTACATGACCGTGGACGCGGCGCGCGAGGTGGTGACGCCCGAGACACCCGCGCCTTCCTCCGACGGCCCGTCTTCGCAGGAGTTCGTGGTCGACGTCGTCGTGCGGTCCGGTGGGGAGGAACGGCGGATCGTCGCGCGGGGCCAGGACATCTACGCGATCACGGCGCCGCTGGTGGTGGAGGCCGTCCAGCGCGTGCTCGACGGACGGGTCAAGGCGACCGGGGTCGTGTCGGCGGGCGAGATCTTCGACGCGCCCGATTTCCTGGCGGCACTGGCACCGCGGATCACGGTCACCGGCTGACACCGGCCCGCCAGCCCGGATGCGGCAACCGCTCGGGCGGAGCCTCGCCGGGCCGGTACTCGAAATGCCACCATTCGTTGTCGTAGATCCGGTAAAGCGCGAAGCGGGCGCCATGGTCCTCCAGCCATTGCGCGCCTTCGCGCGGCCGGACGTCCAGCGCGGTGCCCCGGACGTGCGCGGAATCCTTCGGTGGCAGCACCCGCTTTCGCCCGGCTTCGGCGAGGAACAGCCCATGCTGCTCGGCGGCGTCGCGATGTCCCGAGGTCACGCCGAGGAGCGTGCGATGCCGCCAGAACGCCTCGGTCCTGGCGTCGGTGAACGCGGCGAGCGTTCCGGGGGTGAGCCCGGCGAGGTTCTCGGCGGGGAACCGCAGCGACAGCGCCCAGCCGCAGGCGAGACGGCGGGCCCGGCCGGGGGAGACCAGCCACGCCGGGATCAGCAGCAGGACCGCGAGGACTCGGGTGATCGCCGCGAGCAGGAGTTCTTTCATGCCGTCAACGGTCGCGGCCGCCTGTCCGAACCCGATCGCGACGACGTGCGCGGACGCCGACGAAAATGTCACCGTTCCGCACGGTTCACGTCGTGACGCAACGATGACATTCCGTGGACGTTCCGCGGAAACAGGACGGGCACCATGGCGTGTCATGGACGAGCGGATTCCGTCCGGCGCTGCGATAGTCGTCGGCATGCCCAGGGTGCTGCTCATCGAGGACGACCAAGCCGTGCGTGACGGGCTCAGCATGGCGCTGGGCGGACGCGGCCACGCGGTCGACGCGGTGGCCACCGGTGAGGAAGGCCTCGCCCGGCTCGCGTCGAAGCCGCCGGACATCGTCGTGCTGGACCTCATGCTGCCCGGACTCGACGGCTTCGAGGTGTGCCGCCGGATCCGCGCGGCGGGGGATCTGCCGATCATCATGCTCACCGCGCGCAACGAGGACATCGACGTGGTGGCCGGGCTCGCCGCCGGCGCGGACGACTACGTGGTCAAACCGGCCAGGGCCCAGGTGCTGGAGGCCAGGATCCGCGCGGTGCTGCGCCGCACCGGGCAACCGGCGCCCGCGGTGCCCGCGCCCGTCGAGATCGAGCGGCACGGCGATCTCGGCATCGACCGTGCCGGGCTGACGGTGACCAAGGCGGGCAAGCCGCTCGCCCTCGCCCCGACCGAACTGCGGCTGCTGCTCGAACTCACCCAGGTCCCCGGCCGGGTGCTCAGCCGCCAGTACCTGCTGGAAAGTGTGTGGGAGCACGGCTATTTCGGCGACTCCCGCGTCGTCGACGCCTGCGTGCAGAGGCTGCGGGCGAAGATCGAGGACGACTCGTCCGCACCGGTGTACGTGCAGACGGTTCGCGGATTCGGTTACCGGTTCGGGCCGCTGTGAAACTTTGGGGTCTGCGTACGCGGCTGCTGGTCGCGTTCAGCCTGCTGGTCGTGATCACCGCCGCGACCGTCGCCGGCGGCACCTATGTCCAGTCCCGGACACTGATCCTCCAGCAGGCGCAGGACGCCACCGCCCGCGTCCTGGTCGACAAGGCCACCGCGCTGTATCCGCTCGGCCCGCTGCCGCCGAGCGACGCGACACTGAACCGGATCAGCGGGGAGCTGTCGGATCGCGACCTGAACTCGCTGGTCTTCTACGAGGACAAGGCGGTCGGGAACGAGCAGATGCGGGCGCTGATCTCGCCGGAGCTCCGGGCGGCGGTCAAGTCCGGGTCGGTCGCGTGGCAGCGGGTCATGTCCGACGGGAAACCGATGCTGGTGGTGGGAACCGCGTTCATCGTCGTCCTGCCGAACGGCAAACGGCAGGCGTCCGGGATCGAGGCCTATGTCGCCGGCTGGCTGGTGCCGGAGGAACGGAACATCGGTGAACTCGCCACCCGGGCCTGGCTGATCGGCGGGCTGGCGCTCGTTTTCGCCATCGGGCTGGCGCTGCTGGCCGCCCGCGGGGTCCTGCGGCCGGTGCGGGAACTGGGTGACGCGGCGCGGCGGCTGGGCAAAGGCGACCTGCGGGCCAGGGTCAGCGTCCGCGGCTCGGACGAATTGGCCGGGGTGGCGCGGACGTTCAACGAGACGGCCGACTCGCTGGAACGCCATGTCGGTGAGCTGGAGCGGATGGAAGCCGACGCGCGGCGGTTCGTCGCCGACGTATCGCACGAACTGCGCACCCCGCTGGCCGCGATGACCGCGGTCGCGGACGTGCTGGAGCAGGAGGCGTCGAGCCTGCCGGGGGACGCCGGGCGCGCGGCGAAGATGAGCATCGAGGAGACGCACAATCTGACGCGGCTGGTGAACGACCTCATCGAGGTCTCCCGCTTCGATGCCGGGGCCGCCGCGCTGGCACCGGAGGAAGTCGATGTCGCCGAGGTGATCACGGCGAGCCTGCGCATCCGGGGCTGGACGAACGAGGTGGAAGGAGACCTGCCCTCCGGGATCTTCGCCGAGTGGGATCCGCGGCGGATCGACGTCATCGTGGCGAACCTGGTCGGGAACGCCTTGCGGCACGGGGAAAAGCCCGTCTCGCTCCGGCTTTCCGAGGCAGGGGAGCAGATCACGCTGGAGGTCTCGGATCGCGGCTCCGGGCTGGCGCCCGAGGTGCTGCCGCACGTGTTCGACCGGTTCTACAAGGCGGATTCGGCCAGGGCGAGGTCCGGCGGCAGCGGGCTCGGGCTGGCGATCGCCTGGGAGAACGCCCGGCTGCACGGCGGCACGCTGAGCGCGGCCAACGGTACCGACGGTGGCGCGGTGTTCACCCTGCGCTTGCCCCGGCGGGGAGTGACGGCATGAGGAAGATCTGGTTTTCGGCGCTTCTGCTCGTCTCGGTGGTCGGGGGCTGCGGTGTCCGGCCGAGCGCCGTGATCACCGGAGCGCCCGCACCGGCGGGCCCGGCCAACGCCGCGGTGCTCTACTTCCTGTCCGGTGGGCAACCGGTGCGGGTGTTGCGCCCGCTCGCCGACGAGTCGCCGCCGGTGAGCCTCGACCTGCTCGCCGCCGGACCGGACGAGAGCGAGCGGGAACGGCAGTACACCACCGAAGTCCCGTCCGGCACCACGGTGCTGGACCAGACACCCGCGCCGAACGGGGTCACGGTGACGCTGTCGATCGACGTCGCCGGGCTCTCGGCGAGGGCGGTCGATCAGATCGTGTGCACTGCCAGGGATTCTCTGGGTGGAAGTGCGCAGATCACGTTGCGGGGCGGGGGATCCGTGCGGGGTCCGCTGTCGTGTCCTTTGCCTGGTTAGGGGTCGTGTTCGTGTGCGGTGACGGCTGTGGGCTGAAGGCTCCCTTCGCCGCGTCTAATGCGACGAAAGGAGCCTTCGACTCTCTGAGGGGCATGACCAGACCGGTGATTGGGGACTGTGTGGATTTCTGGTCATCCAACGTCCCAAAATCCACACAGTCCCCAGGCCTGAGTCGACATCGGAGGAGGCCGGTTTGACCGACCCCTTAGGAAAACTCGAGGCCCGGCGGCCGCGAGAGTAGTGAAGGCCTCCTTCCCTACCTTCAGGGTAGTGAAGGAGGCCTTCACGGACTGCGGCCATGCACATGCGGACGGCGCGCACCACGGCATTTTTGCCGTCCCCGTGCCAAAGAGAAGTGTCCCGAATCACCGGTGTCGGTCCCTCGCTTTGTCCGAGCAGGCCCGATAGCTTAGGCAAGGCTAAGCAAACCGGATGTAGGGTGGTTGTGGCGTGGAGGGGATCGAGGGCAAGGTCGCGCTCGTCACCGGGGGTGCGCGCGGGATCGGGGCGGCCGTCGTCGACGGGCTCGCCGAGGCGGGCGCGATCGTGGCGGCGGTGGACCTGGTCGAAAGCGCTTCCCAGGACGGGGTGACGTCGTTCGTCGCGGACGTCGGGGATCCCGCCGCCGTCGCGAGGGTGGTCGAAGAGGTCGAAAGCGAACTCGGGCCGATCGGGATCGGGGCGTCCGTCGCGGGTGTGCTGAAGCCGGGGTCCGTCTGCGACACGAGCGACGAGGACTGGGCGGCGACTTTCGCGGTCAACTCCACCGGAGTCTTCACCGTGCTCCGCGAGATTTCCCGCCGGATGCTGCCCCGCCGGAGCGGTGTGCTGGTGACGGTCGGGTCGAACGCGGCGGGAGTCCCACGCAGCGGGATGGCCGCGTACGCCGCGTCGAAGGCAGCCGCGACGATGCTGACCCGCTGTCTGGGGCTCGAACTCGCCGGCTCCGGCATCCGCTGCAACATCGTCTCGCCCGGTTCGACCGACACCGACATGCAACGTCTACTGTGGACGGACGAGAACGGCGCGGACCGTGTCATCGCGGGAAATCCGGAGCAATACCGTGTCGGCATACCGCTGGGCCGGATAGCCGAGCCGGCCGACATCGCCGACGCCGTACTGTTTTTGGCCTCCGACCGCGCGCGGCACATCACGATGCAGAACCTCTACGTCGACGGCGGCGCGACGCTCCGCGCGTGATCTCGATGACGCAACGAAGACTTTTCGGGTCCGTACGATTAGGTTAGGCTAACCGAAGAGCTCTAGTCGGCGCTTTTGTACTGGGGTGTCACGAGCGCCTGTTCGGTCAGTAGCATTCGCGAAAGGGAATCCAGTCGTGTCCTCACCTGCACCGGCCCGGCCAAGGCCGGTCCATCAGGCGGCCGATCTGCTGGCGGCATACCTGCCCGGATCGTTCTACTACTCGTCCGCCCGAGGATCGCTGCTCGCCGACGGGGTGTACGCGCCGGTCCACGCGGCGCCGGGCAAGCGTGCCCGCGCCGCCGCCGAAGTCCTCGACGCCGCTCTCGTGGCGGGAGTGACCGAACCCGTCGTCGCCGGAGCGATCGGATTCCGGCCCGACGCGCCGAGCAGCCTGGTGGTGCCCGCCCTGGTGCGCAAGGCAGGACCACCGAAGGCGAGTGGTCCGGTCGCCCCGCTCGGCGGGCACTGGACGGTGTCGCCGCGGCCCGCGCCGGAGGTCTACACCACTGCCGTGGCGAGGGCGCTGGACGAGATCCGCGACGGTGACCTGCGCAAGATCGTGCTGGCCCGCTGCCTCGACATCACCGGCGGCGGCCCCGTCGCCGTGCCGCGGCTGCTGGCGCGGCTCGTCCACGCGGACCCGGCCGCCCACGCGTTCGCCGTCGACGTCAGCGCACCGGGGGATCCCGCGCCGCGCACCCTGATCGGCGCGAGCCCGGAACTGCTGGTCTCCCGCCGCGGTCGCGTCGTCACGGCCAACCCGCTCGCGGGATCGCGGCCGCGGGTGGCCGACGACGCCGAGAACTCCCGGCGGATCAAGGATCTTCTGGCGTCCGAAAAGGACCGTGACGAACACGCGCACGTCGCCGCCCAGGTGGCCGAAGTGCTGGGCCGGTTCTGCGTCGACCTCGACGTCCCCGCCGAACCCGAAGTGATCGGCACGCCCACGATGTGGCATCTCTCGACCAAGATCAGCGGACACCTCGCCGACGCGAGCGACGCCGGTTCGTCCGCGCTCGGACTGGCCGAGGCGCTGCATCCGACACCGGCGGTCTGCGGCGTCCCGACCGGACTCGCCCGCGACACCATCGCCGCGCTCGAACCCGAGGATCGCGGTTATTACGCGGGTCTCGTCGGCTGGACCGATCAGGACGGTGACGGCGAATGGGTCGTCACCATCCGCTGCGCCGAGGTCCGGGACCGGACCGTCCGGCTGTTCGCCGGCGCGGGAGTGGTGGCGGGTTCCGATCCGGCGGCCGAACTCGCCGAGACCGGCGCGAAATTCGGCACCATGCTGCGAGCCCTCGGTCTGGAGGGAGTGGAATGACCGCCGATCACGTGCCGTGGCCACCGGAAACCGCGGCGCGCTACCGGGCTTCGGGGTACTGGCGCGGCCAGACCTTCGGGAAGCTGCTGACCAGTCTCGCCGAGGCGTACGCCGAGCGCCTCGCCGTGATCGGCGAGAACGCCCGCTGGACGTTCGCCGAACTCGACGAGCGCGCGCACCGGCTCGCCGCCGGATTCGCCGGGGCCGGGATCCAGGCCGGTGACCGGGTCGTCGTGCAACTGCCGAACGTGCCGGAGTTCGCGTCCGTCGTGTTCGGACTGTGGCGGGCCGGTGCGCTGCCGGTGTTCGCGCTGCCCGCGCACCGCGCGAGCGAACTGCGGCATTTCGCCGAGCAGAGCGAGGCCGCGGCGATCCTCACCGTCGGCGAACACGAACGGTTCGACCACGCGGCCATGGCGCGCGCGGTCGCGGCCGAGATCCCCTCGGTGCGCAACGTCTTCGTCGTCGGCACGGAGGAATTCGCCGTCCTGGAAGCGGCGACTCCGCGCGCTCTGCCGGATCCCGATCCCGCCGGGGTCGCGTTCCTCCAGCTGTCCGGGGGAAGCACCGGATTACCCAAGCTGATCCCGCGCACGCACGACGACTATCTCTACAGCGTCCGGGAAAGCTCCCGGATCTGCGGCCTGCGCCCGGAAAGCGTGTACCTGGCCGCGTTGCCGGTCGCGCACAACTTCCCGCTCAGCTCGCCCGGCCTGCTCGGCGCGCTGCACGCGGGCGCGGCGACGGTGTTCGCGCCGCGGCCCGACGCCGACACCGCGTTCCGGCTCATCGAGGCCGAAGGCGTGACGATCACCGGGCTCGTACCGCCGCTCGCCGCGGCGTGGGCGCAGGCGGCCGCGCGGACCGGGCGCGATCTGTCCTCTTTGGACGTCCTGCTGGTCGGCGGCGCGAAATGCGCCCGTGAACTGGCCGAGAAGATCGGGCCCGCGCTGGGATGCCGTCTGCAGCAGGTGTTCGGCATGGCCGAAGGGCTGGTCTGCTACACCCGGCTCGACGACCCGGACGAGTACGTCCTCGCCACACAGGGACGGCCGATTTCGCCGGACGACGAGATCCGCGTGGTGAACCCGGACGATCCACTGTCCACTTCGGACGACGTCGTCGCGCCGGGGGAGGTCGGCGCGCTGCTGACCCGCGGCCCGTACACGATCCGCGGCTATTACCGCGCCGAGGAGCACAACAAGACCGCGTTCACCGAGGACGGTTTCTACCGCACCGGTGACCTCGTGCGGCGGCATCCGTCCGGGCATCTGGAAGTGGTCGGCCGGGCCAAGGAACAGATCAACCGCGGTGGCGAGAAGGTGGCCGCTGAGGAGGTCGAGAACCACCTGATGGCCCACCCCGGCGTGCTCGACGCCGCCGTCGTCGCGGTGCCGGACCCGTACCTGGGCGAGCGCACCTGCGCCTACGTCGTCCCGGCCGCCGGTGCCGAACCCGCGGCGGCGGAGCTGCGCCGGTTCGTCCGGGAACGCGGGGTCGCGGCGTTCAAGGTGCCCGATCTGGTCCAGGTGGTGCCGGAGTTCCCGGTGACCGGGGTCGGCAAGACCAGCAAACGCGAGCTGCGGGCGGCGCTGGCCGCTCTGGCGAAGGAGAAGTGAGAGTGTCACTGCCCAAGATCGAGCCCTACGCCCTCCCGACGGAGGCCGAGCTGCCCGCCGGACGGGTCGGCTGGAAACCCGACGCCGCCCGTGCCGCGCTGCTGGTGCACGACGCGCAGCGGTACTTCCTCGCGCCGTACGCGGGATCGCCGGTCCCGGAGATGGTCGCGAACATCGCCGCGCTGGCCGACGCCGCCCGCGCCGCGGGGGTCCCGGTGTTCTACACCGCGCAGCCCGGCCACCAGGCCGCCGAGGATCGCGGCCTGCTCACCGAGTTCTGGGGCGACGGGATCGGCGCGGTCATCGACGACGACCCGGCCGCGGCCGACGTGGTGGCCGAGCTCGCCCCGAAGCCGGGGGACAAGGTGCTGACGAAGTGGCGCTACAGCGCCTTCCAGCGCAGCACGTTCACCGAGCAGCTCGCCGAAGCTGGCCGGGACCAGCTGCTGATCACCGGGGTCTACGCGCATATCGGCTGCCAGGCCACCGCCGTCGAGGCGTTCATGCGCGACATCCAGCCGTTCCTGGTCGGCGACGCGGTCGCGGACTTCTCCCGCGAACGCCACGACCAGGCCTGCGAGTACGTCGCCCAGCGCTGCGGCGCATTGACCACCACGGCCGCCGCGCTCGCCGCGCTGGCCCCGATCCACGCCGGAGCACCGCGATGAGCTTGACCGTCGAAAAGATCCACGCCGACGTCGCCGAACTCCTCGGCTGCGACCCGGCCGAGCTGAAGCCGGAGACCGACCTCACCGACCTCGGCCTCGACTCGATGCGGATCATGGGCCTGGTCGAGCAGTGGCGCACCGAGGGCGCCGACACGCTCGAATTCGCCGACCTCGCCGAACAGCCGACCCTCGGCCACTGGACGCGGGTCCTCACCGGGAGCACCGCGTGAGCCGCGCCGATCATCGCCACCGGCACCTGGAGCGCATCGCCGAAGTCCGCGCGGGACGGCACGCGGAGAAGGTGCCGTATCCGATCCGCATCCGGCAGGCCGAGGTCGTGCGCACCGAGATGATCGGTTCCGGACTGCTCCGGGTCACCCTCGGCGGGCCGGGAACGGCGGGCTTCGAGGCGCATGCGCCCGACGAGCACGTGAAGATCCTGTTCCCCGAACTCGACGCCGAGCCGAGGCTGCCGGTGCAGGACGGTGACATGCTGCGCTGGCCGAAGCCGTCGCCGACGTCGCGCGAGTACACGGTCCGCCGGTACGACCCGGCCTCCGGGGAGCTCGACCTCGACGTCGCGCTGCACGAAGGGGGGCTCGGCTCCGGGTGGGCCGAGAAGGTCACGCCCGGCACGCCGGTGCACGTCGCCGGTCCGCCCGGCGGGCTGATCGTGCCGCACACCTACGACCGCTACCTGCTCGCCGGCGACGTCACCGCGCTGCCGGCGATCGCGCGCTGGCTCGAAGAACTGCCGCGCACCGCCGCGGGCTGGGCGTTCATCGAGGTCACCGACGCGAGCGAGGAGATCGAGCTGTCCGCGCCCGAAGACGTCGAGGTGCACTGGCTGCATCGAGGCGACGTCGCGCCGGGCGCCTCCGACGTCCTCGCCCGCGCGGTCCAGACCATCGAGGTTCCCGCCGGTGAACGGCTCTACGCCTGGGTCGCCGGTGAAGCGGGGCAGATCAAACCGCTGCGCCGCTGGCTCAAGAACGACCTCGGGCTCGGCAAGGACGACCACGACGTGACCGGCTACTGGAAACGCGGCGTCGCGGACTTCGACGACGAGCACGACCACTGATCCCCACCAAGAAAACCGAGGAAAACCCATGCGCACCACAAGAACCCGCCGTCTCGCCGGAGCGCTCGCGCTCGCTTTGACGGTCGTGACCGCGGCCACCGCCTGTGGGTCCGGCGACGCCGGGCAGGCGGATGGCGGTCCGACGCGGGTGTTCGCGGCCGACAACGGCCAGATCACCATCCCGGTCTCGCCGAAGCGGGTCATCGCCACCGGTTACGCCGTGCCCGCCCTGCTCGAAGCGGGCGCGCCGCTGGTCGGGGTGTCCAGCTGGAAGCGCGGGATCCCGCTGTTCAACGAGCAGGAGCGCAAGAAGTACGACGAGCTGGCGAAGGTCGCGGGCGAGTCGGCGTCGGAGACGAACTACGAGGCGATCGCGCAGGCGGATCCGGATCTCATCGTGATCGGTGTGCCGAAGCCGGTGCTCGCCGACATCGACATCAAGCGGCTCGAAGCGATCGCGCCGGTCGTGGCGATCGGCCCGTCGGTGCCGTCGATGTGGCGTGAGTTGTCGCGCAAGCAGGCCGACGCCGCCGGTGCGGCAGCCGGGTTCGACGCGCTGAAGACCGCGTACGACACCAAGGCCAAGGGAATCGCCGACAAGTACAAGGCCGTGCTGCCGCAGCTGAAGCTGGGCCACGTCGGTGCCTACGGCGAGGTCGCCAAGGGCAACTTCCAGCGTGAGTTCAACGGGTCGTGGGGCACCAACGTCGCACAGGACGTCGGCGCCACCTACTACGGCCAGGTCAAGGTCAAGGGCGGCGGCTCGAAGGACGTCAGCGAGTACCCGTCGATCGAGGAGCTGACGACCGCGTTCGCGCAGGCCGACGCGATCACCTACTCGGTCGCCGCCGACGGTTCCGTGCCCGCGCCGGTCAAGTACGTCCTCGACTCGCCGCTGTGGAAGGAACTCCCCGCGGTGAAGGCGGGCAAGGTCTACCCGTTCCGCTTCACCGAGGCCGCCACCTACCGGGCCGCGACGTCCACTTTGGACGCCGTCGACCAGGCGTTCGCGCCGCTGCTGAAGAAGTGACCACCACCGGGCGGTCCGCGCTGCTCGGCGCCGCACTGCTCGGGCTCGTCGTGGTCGCCGTGCTGAGCGTCGGCGTCGGCGCGCACGCCATCGCCCCCGGCGAGGTCGTGCGCGCCCTGCTGGGCGAAGGGAATCCGAGTGACCGGGCGGTGGTCCTGGACATCCGGATGCCGAGGGCGGTGCTGGCGATCGGGGTCGGCGCGGCGCTCGCCGTCGGCGGCGTGCTCGTGCAGGCCTTGTCCCGCAACGCTTTGGCCGAACCCGGCGTGCTCGGCGTGACCGCCGGGGCCGGGTTCGCCATCGCGGTGGGCTCCTCGTTCGGGCTCGCCGCGTCGGCGCCCGCCGAACTGGGCCTTGCGGTGCTGGGCGCGGTCGGCGCGTCGGCGCTGGTGTACGCGGTCGGCAGCAAGTCGCCGCTGCGGCTCGTGCTCGCCGGGACCGCGCTGAGCGCCGTGCTGCTGGGGCTCACCCTCGGCCTGCGGCTGTTGTTCCCGGACACCTTCGACGTCTACCGGTTCTGGTCGGTGGGTTCGCTGGCCGGTCGCGAACAGGCCCCGGTGACGGTCCCGCTGATCGTCATCGGCCTGTCCCTGCTGGGCGCGTTCGCGGTGAGCCGTCAGCTGAACGCCATCGCGCTCGGCGAGACGGTCGCGCATACGCTCGGCGCGAACGTCGCACGCGTCCGGACGGTCACCCTGCTGCTGATCACGCTGATGGCGGGCGCGGCGACCGCGCTGGCCGGGCCGATCCTGTTCGTCGGGCTGATCGTGCCGCATCTGGCCCGGCGGGTGGCGGGGGCGTCGATCCCGTGGCTGATCGCGTTCGCCGCGCTGCTTGGCCCGGTCCTGATGCTGGCCGCGGACGTCGGCTCCCGGATCCTGCTGCCGACCGGTGAGGTGCCGGTCGCGATCGTGACCGCGTTCCTCGGCGGCCCGGTGCTGATCTGGGCCGTCCGCAAATACGGGGCGGCGCCGCTGTGAGCACCCTCGTCCTGCGGCGCGGGCGGTTCTCCGCCCGGATGGAACGCCGCACCCTGGTCTTTTTCTTGGCGATGCTGGTGATCATCGCCGGTCTGACGCTGCTCGGGCTCTGCTACGGCGCGGCGTGGGCGAGCCCCGCCCGCGTGTTCGCCGCGCTCACCGGATCCGGTGGCGGGCCGGGCGTGGTCATCCGCGAATGGCGGCTGCCCCGGGTACTGGCCGGGCTGGTGTTCGGTGCCGCGCTCGGCCTGGCGGGCGCGATCTTCCAGAACGTCACCCGCAACCCGCTCGGCAGCCCGGACGTGATCGGTCTCGACGCCGGCGCGTACACCGGCGCGCTGTTCGCGATCACCGTCCTCTCGGGGACGTCGACGCAGCTGACCATCGGTTCGGTGCTCGGCGGCGTGATCACGGCGGCCGTCGTCTACGCCTTGTCGCTCGGCGGCGGACTGTCCGGGCTGCGGCTGATCGTCATCGGGATCGCGATCAACGCGATGCTGACCGCACTCAACTCGTGGATCGTGCTGCGCGCCGAACTCGAGATCGCGATCGCGGCCGTCGGCTGGAACGCCGGTTCCCTCAACGGGGTCGGCTGGGACGACGTCGCCATCCCGTTCGGGGTGCTCGCGGTGCTGTTCGTCGTGCTGTTCACCAGGGCGCCGGCACTGCACCAGGCCGCGCTCGGCGGCGCGCTGGCGGTCACCACCGGTGTCCGCTGGGACCGCCTGCGACTGGTCCTGGTGCTGATCGGGGTCGGCTGCACGGCCACGGTGACCGCCGTGGCGGGCCCGATCGCGTTCATCGCGCTGGCGGCACCGCAGATCGGGCGGCGGCTGGCCCGCACGCCCGGTATCGCCCTGCTGCCCGCCGCCCTCACCGGCGCCGTGCTGCTGACCAGTGCCGACCTGGCCGCCCAGATGTTGCTCGCGCCGGAATCGCTGCCGGTCGGTGTGGTCAGCACCGTGATCGGCGGCGGCTACCTGATCTGGCTGCTCACCAAGGAGGTGCGGCGCACATGAGTGCCCGCTTGACCGCTCGGGACCTGACCCTGCGCTACGGCGACCGGGTCGTGTCGACCCGGCTGAGCCTCGACGTGCCCGACCGTGCGTTCACCGCCGTCGTCGGACCGAACGCGTGTGGCAAGTCCACCCTGCTGCGCGCGTTCGTCCGGCTGCTGCGCCCGTCGGACGGCGAGGTCCTGCTCGACGGCAAGGACGTGGGTTCCTTTCCCGGCAAGGGTCTGGCGCGGGAGCTCGGGTTCCTGCCGCAGGATCCGGTCGCCCCGGAGGACGTCCGCGTCCGGCAGCTGATCGCGCGCGGCCGGTTCCCGCATCAGTCGTTGTTCGCCACCTGGTCCGAAGAGGACGAACGCGCCGTGCTCGACGCGATGACCGCGGCCGGGGTGGCGGGGCTGGCCGACCGGCCGGTGCAGGAGCTTTCGGGCGGGCAGCGGCAGCGCGTGTGGGTGGCGCTGGTGCTGGCGCAGAAGACGCCGTACCTGCTGCTCGACGAACCGACGTCCTTTTTGGACATCGCGCACCAGTACCAGTTGCTGGGTCTGCTGGCGCGCCTGCGTGACGAGGGCCGCACGGTGATCGCCGTCCTGCACGACATCAACCAGGCCTGCCGGTACGCCGATCACCTCGTCGCCCTGCGGGACGGCCGGATCGTCGCCGAGGGCGCGCCGTCCGACATCGTCGACGCGGAGCTGATGAAGGAGGTCTTCGATCTCCCCAGTGTCGTCGTGCCCGACCCGGTGACCGGAACCCCGATGGTGGTGCCTTCATGCTGAATCTCACCGGTGCCCAGCTGGGTATCTGGACCGCGCAGCGCCTCGAACCCGATTCGCCTTACTACGTCGTCGGCGATGTCATCGAGATCGTCGGCGACGAGCCGGTCGACGTCGTCGCGCTCACCGAAGCGATCCGGGCGACCGCCGAAGAGGCGGACAGCCTGCGGCTGCGGGTGTTCGAGACGCCGGCCGGTCCGCGTCAGGTCGTGTCGGAGGACGCGCTGCCGTTGCCGCAGGTGGTGGATCTGCGCGGCGAGGCCGATCCGGTCGCCGCCGCGCACGAGCGCGTGGACGCCGAACGCCGCCGGGTCGCCGAAGCCTGCCGCGGGATGGTGGACCGGCCGCTGTTCGCCCATCTCGTGCTGCGGCTGTCCGAGTCGCACGTGTGGTTCACCCAGCTCGGACACCACCTGGTGTTCGACGGTTACACCGCGGCGATGCTCGCGCGCCGGACGGCGGCCCGCTACACCGCGTCGGTGCGGGGCAAGGACGTCCCGCCTTCGACGTTCGCCCGGTTCGCCGACCTCGTCGAGGCCGACCGTGCCTACCGCGAGAGCGAACGGTTCGCCCAGGATCGCGAGTACTGGCGGGAGCGGTTCACGCCGTTGCCGGATCTCGACGACGCCGGTAGCGCGTCGGGTCCGCCCGAGCACACGGTCACCGCCCGGTCGGTCCTGCCCGCTTCCGAGCTGGCCCGGCTTCGTGAGCTGGGCAAACGTGCCGGGACCACGTGGGGCGACGCGCTGATCGCCTGCTACGCCGCGTTCCTGCACCGCGTGCTCGGCTGGACCGACGTCGTGTTCGCGATGCCGTTGATGTGCCGCGAAGGTGCGGCGCTGCGGACCCCGGCGATGGCGGTCAACGTGCTGCCGTTGCGGGTCACGGTGCTCCCGGAGGACTCGGCGGCCGAGCTGACCGCGCGGGTCGCGGGCGCGCTGAAGGAGATGCGCACGCATCAGCGGTATCGCGGAGAAGACCTGCCGCAGGATCTCGCGGTGCCCGGCGCCGGGGCGCTGCTGCACGGCCGCGGCATCAACCTCAAGGCGTTCGATCTGAAGCTCGACTTCGCGGGCTCGCACGGCACGATGCGCAACGTCGCGGGCGGGCCGCCCGAGGACATGGGGCTGTCGGTGCTGCCGACCTCGGACGGCGGGCTGCTGCTCGGGTTCGAGGTCGACGCGCGGACGCACGACCAGGCCGCCGTCGACGCCAAGCTGACCGCGTTGCGCTGCCTGATCACCGCGCTGACCGAACCGGACGGCCCGGCGGTCGCCGGCGCGGATCTGGTCCCGGCGGGCGAGCGGGACACGCTGCTGGAGGCGTGGTCGACACCCGCCCCGGAGAGCGAACTCCTTGACGTACCCGAACTTCTCGACGCGCTCGATCCCGGCCAGACCGCACTGGTCTTCGGCGACGAACGGCTGACCGCGGGCGAACTCGTCACGCGGGTACACCGCCTCGCCCGGGAGCTGCGGGCTCGCGGCGTCGGGGCGGACGACGTCGTCGCGCTGGCCCTGCCGCGGTCGGCGGATCTCGTCGTCGCCCTGCTGGCGGTGCTCGACGCCGGGGCCGCCTTCCTGCCGCTGGATCTGGCGCATCCCGCCGAGCGCCTGCGGGAACTCGCCGCCGAAGCCGGTGCGGTGCTCACAGTGGCCCACGACCCGCGGATCGTGCCGGGGCCACACCTGCTGCTCGGCGAAACCGATCTGTCCACTCTGGACTCTTCGCCGCTGGGGATTTCCCGCCATCCGGAACATCTGGCGTACGTCATCTTCACCTCAGGCTCGACCGGGCGGCCCAAGGGCGTCCTCGGCCGGGTCGGCGGACTCGCGACGCTGCTGCGCCACCACCGCGCGACGACGGTCGCCGAGACCGAGCGCGCCGCGGGCAGGCGGCTGCGCGTCGCGCACACCTATTCGTTCGCCTTCGACTCCGCGCTCGACCAGCTGATGTGGCTGCTGTTCGGGCACGAACTCCACGTCTACGGCACCGATGTCGCGCGGGACGCCGACGAACTGCTGGCCGCCTTCGCCCGCGACCGGATCGACGTCGTCGACACCACGCCGTCGATGGCCGCGCCGCTGGTCGACGCCGGGCTGCTCGACGGCCCCGACGCGCCCGCGCTGCTCGTCCTCGGCGGCGAGGCGACCCCGCCCGCGCTGTGGCGCCGCGTCGCCGAGTCCGGTGTCCCCGCCCGCAACATGTACGGCCCGACCGAGGCCACTGTGGACGGTGCCGGATCCTGGCTGGACGACGGCGAACCGACCATCGGCACCGCGGTGCCGGGCACGGCTGTCCGGGTGCTCGATGCAGCGTTGCGTTCCGCGCCCGCCGGAACGCCGGGAGAGCTGTACCTGGCGGGGCCGCATCTGGCCCGTGGCTATCTCGGACGTCCCGGCGCGACCGCCGAACGGTTCGTCGCCGATCCGTTCGGCGCGCCCGGCGACCGGATGTACCGCACCGGGGACCTCGCCCGCTGGGTGCCCGGCCGAGGGCTGGAGTACCTGGGCCGTCGCGACGGTCAGGTGAAGGTGCGCGGGCACCGTGTCGAACTCGGCGAGGTCGAGGCCGCACTCGCCGCTGTTCCCGGCGTGCGGGCGGCGGCCGCCGCGGTGCGCGGGCCGAGGCTCGTCGGCTACGTCGTCGGCGAGGTCGTCCCGGACGAGGTCCGCGCGGAACTCGCCGGGCGGGTGCCGGAGCATCTCGTGCCCGCCGCGGTCGTCGTGCTCTACTCGCTTCCGTTGACCCCCAACGGGAAGATCGATCGTCCGGCGCTGCCCGCCCCGCGCGCGGCGGCCGGACGCGTCGCGGCCACCGACCGCGAACGCCTGCTGTGCGCCACCATCGCCGAGGTGATCGGTGTCGACGAGGTCGCCGTCGACGACGACTTCTTCGCGCTGGGCGGCGACAGCATCACGGCGATCAGCGTCAGCAGCAGGCTGCGTGCCCACGGTCTCGACCTGCGCCCGCGTGATCTGCTGGCCCGCCGCAGCTTCGAGGCGCTGGCGGCGGCGAGCGCGGAGATCGGCGCCCCGGCCGCCCCGCCGGACGAGCCGGTCGGCGTGGTGCCCGCCCCGCCGATCGCCCGCGCGCTGCTCGATCCGCATCCGGACGTCACGACGATCGCCGGGTACACCCAGTGGACCGCCGTCCGGCTTGACGAGGACCTCCCTCCCGCCCTGCTGACCGAGGGCGTGCAAACGCTGCTGGACCACCACGACGTCCTCCGTCTGCATTTGGAGGACGAAATGCGGGTCCGGGAACGCGGGGCGGTGCGGGCGTCCGACGTGGTCGTCGAGACGACCGGTGAACCGGCCGAGGTCGCGGCGGAACTCGCGGAGTCCCTGGATCTCCGGGCCGGGGTGCTCAAGGTCGCGTTGCTACCGGATCACCTCGTGATCGTGCTGCACCACTTGGCGGTCGACGGGGTTTCGTGGCGAGTGCTGCTGCCGGATCTGCGTGCGGCCTGTGCCGGCGAACCGCTCGAACCGGTCGGGACATCGTGGCGGCGGCACGCGCTTCTCCTTGCCGAGCAGGGCACTTCCGGTGCCCGGCGGGGCGAACTCGATCACTGGCGCGGCGCGCTCGGCGGTCCGCGTCTCGGTCACCGGCCGCTCGACCGGGCCACCGACACGGTCGCGACCGCGCGGCGGTCGGTCACCCTCGCCACCCCGGAGCAGACCGACGCGGTGCTCACCGCGTTGCCCGCGGCCTACCGTGCCGGACCGGACGACGTGCTGCTCGCCGCGCTCGTGCTGGCACTGCGGTCTTGGCGTGCTGTCCCGGTCGAGGCCGAAACCGTGTCGCTCGAAGGACACGGCCGTGACCATGACGGCCTGGATCTCTCACGCACCGTCGGCTGGTTCACCGCCGAATATCCGTTGCGCATTCCCTCTGGTGTAGCGGCGGCCGGAGAGGTGCTGCGGGCCGCCAAAGAGGCCAAACGCGCGGTCCCTGACAACGGTGTCGGCTTCGGTGTCCTGAGGTACCTCGACCCGCTCACCAGGGACGAACTCGCCGCCGTCCCGCCGCCGGACGTCGTCCTGAACTACCTCGGCCGGTTCGCGCCCCTGCCCGGCACCGGCTGGCGGCTGCCCGAGGAGGACCCGTTCGCGCTCACCGAACCGGACGCCAAGTCACTGGAACAGGTGCTGGCGCTGAACTGTTTCGTCCGCGAGGAAGGCCGTCCCCAGCTCGCTGTGGAATGGACCGCGGCCGGTGCGATCCTGTCCGAGGAAAGTGTTGCCGCGTTTCAGGAATCTTGGTCGCGAGCCCTGGAAGCGATGGCCGCGCACGCCGCCCGGATCGGTCCGGACGGCGGCGGGCTCACCCCGTCGGATCTCCCGCTGGTCGGCCTCGGTCAGGCCGACATCGACGCGCTCGAACGCCTCGGCCGGGTCGAGGACGTCCTGCCCGCGACCTCGCTGCAAACCGGGCTCTCGTTCCACACGCTGGCGCGCGGCACCGAAGACACCGACGTCTACGTGGTCCAGGCCGTCACCCTGCTCAGCGGCGCGCTCGACGCGGACCGCATGCGCGAGGCCGCGGCGGAAGTGCTGCGGCGGCATCCCGCACTGCGTGTTCACCTGCACACCACCGACTCGGGCGAGGTCGTCCAGGTGGTGCCCGCCGACGTCACGCTGGACTGGCGATTCGCGAACGTCTCGCCGGACCGGGTCGAGGCCGAATGCCGCACCGAACTCGCCCGTCCCTTCGACCCGGCGACCCCGCCGCTGATCCGGTTCCTGCTGCTGACCCTCGGCCCGGACGAGCACCGCCTGGTGCTCACGAATCACCACGCGCTGCTCGACGGCTGGTCGATGCCGCTGGTCGGCCGCACCTTGCTGGCCACCTACGCCGAACTCGGCGGCGGTCCGGCGGCCCCGGTCGCGCCCCCGCTTTCGGAGTACCACCGGGTGCTGGGCGAACGCGACCCGGACGCCGCGCTGGAGGCGTGGCGCGAGGCGCTGTCCGGATTGGACGAAGGAACGCGGCTCGCCCCGGCGAGCGTCGAGTCCACTGTGGAGCGTCCGGAACGCGTCACCGTGGAACTCGGCGGGGAGTTCAGCGAACGGCTGCGCGCTTTCGCCCGCGAGCGCGGCATCACCCCGACGACGGTGTTCCAGACCGCGTGGGGAGCGTTGCTCGCCAGGCTGACCGGCCGTCGCGACGTGGTCTTCGGCTGCCCGGTCTCCGGCCGCCCGGCCGACGTCCCCGGTGTCGAGCGCATGATCGGCCAGCTGGGCAGCACGATCCCGGTACGCGTGCGGTTCGACGCCGCCGACACCGCGGCCACCGTGCTGGAACGCGTGCACACCGAAAGCGTGCGGCTCACCGACCACCATCACGCCGGGCTGCCGGACATCCAGCGCGCGGCCGGGGTCGGCGACCTGTTCGACACGATGCTGGTGATGGAGAACTTCCCGCTCTCCAGCCGCGCCCGTACCACGCTGGCGCCCGGCCTCGACCTCGTCGGCGTCGACATCACCGACGCGACGCACTACCCGCTCACGGTGATCGTGCTGCCCGGCGACGAGTTCACGATCGGCCTCGGCTATCAGCCCCAGGCGTTCACCCGCGAGGAGGCCGAGTCCTACGGCCGCTGGCTGCGGGCGATGCTGCACGAGATCGTGGCTGACCCGGCGCGGCCGGTCTCCCGGCTGCGGGCGCTCGGCGCCGAGGAAGAACGCGCGATGCTGCGTCTCGGTGAGGGACCGGAACCGAAGCGCGAACGCGGCGGCATGCTGGCGGAGTTCGGCCGCTGGGTCCGGGAGACGCCGGACGCCGAAGCCGTCGTGTGCCGCGACCGGATCCTGACCTACGCCGAACTGGACCGCCGTGCCAACCGGCTCGCGCACACCCTGATCGACGCCGGGGTGAAACCGCAGGATCCGGTCGCGGTCCTGTTGCACCGCGACGTCGACCTCGTGGTCGCGCTGTTCGGCGTGATCAAGGCCGGCGCGGTGCACGTGCCGATGGACCCGGACTACCCGGCCGACCGGCTGGCCTACATGCTGGGCGACATCCGGCCCGCCGCCGTCGTGTCCACTTCGGACGTCGAGGGTCTCCCGGTGATCGACCCGGCCGAACTGTCCACTGAGGACTCGGATCCGGCGGTGCCTTCGTGCGCGGACGCGATCGCCTACGTCATCTACACCTCGGGCACCACCGGCAAACCCAAGGGTGTGGCGGTGCCGCATCGCGGCGTGCCGAGCCTGATCGCGCTGCAGGAGGACATCGTCGGGATCGGGACCGCCGAGCGGTACCTGCATTTCGCCTCGACGAGTTTCGACGTCGCGTTCTGGCAGTTCATGCTGCCGTTGCTGTCCGGCGGTACGTCGGTGATCGCGCCGGAGGAGGTGCGGATCTCCGGCGACGACCTCCTGGCGTACGCCGCCGAACACCGCGTCACCGGGCTCAACCTGTTGCCGTCGTTCCTGTCCGCGATGCCCGACGACGCGACCGTCGACCCGGACGTGTTCTTCGTCGTCGGCGCCGAACGGCTCGATCCGGAGCTGGCGCGGCGCTGGGGGGACCGGCGGGCGCTGTTCAATGCCTACGGGCCGACCGAGGTCACCATCAACTCGGTCACCTGGCACTACGACCCGGCCGACCCCGGCCCGCTGCCGATCGGCCGTCCGGACCCGGAGGTCCGCGCGTACGTGCTGGACGGCGGTCTGCTCCCGGTCGGCACGAACGTCACCGGCGAGCTGTACCTGGCCGGGCCGAAGCTCGCGCAGGGCTACGTCGGCCGGGCGGCGCTGACCGCGGAACGGTTCGTCGCCGATCCGTTCGGGCCGCCGGGGGAGCGGATGTACCGCACCGGTGACCTGGTCCGCTGGCGTCCGGACGGGCAGATCGTCTTCCTCGGCCGCGCCGACCACCAGGTCAAACTGCGCGGGTTCCGGATCGAACTCGGCGAGATCGAGACCGCGCTGACCGCGCACGGCGACGTGCGTGCCGCCGCGGTGATCGTCCGCGAGGACCGGCTGGTCGCCTACGTCGTCCCCGTGGACGGCGCCGACCCCGATCCCGCCGCGCTGCGCGAGTACCTCGCCGCGGAACTGCCCGCGTACATGGTGCCGGCCGCGTTCGTACCGCTGGACCGGCTCCCGCTCGGCCCGAGCGGCAAACTGGACCGGGCCGCGCTGCCCGCGCCGGAAGCCCGCTCCGACGGTGGACGGGAACCCGCCACCCCGGCGGAAGCCGTGCTGCTGCGGGTGGTCCGCGAGCTGCTCGGCCCCGACGTCGGCCTCGACGACGGGTTCCTCGACGCGGGCGGCGACAGCATCGCGTCGCTACGGGTGGTCTCCCGCGCCCGCCGCGAAGGGCTGCACCTGACCGCGCGTGACGTCCTCGAAGGCGGCACGGTCGCCGGGATCGCCGCGCGCTGCGGCGAACCCGGACGGGCGGAGGAAGCCCACGCGGTCGGCGACGCCCCGCTCACGCCGATTATGCGGGATCTGCTGCGGCGCGCGGGAAAGGCGGCCGACGGGTTCTGCCAATGGGTCGAGATCTGCGTGCCCTCGGCGGACGACGTCCCTCGCTGGACCGCGGTGCTCGACGCCGTTCTCGCCCGCCACGACGTCCTGCGCGCACATCTGGTCGAGGACGCGCTTCGTGTCCCGGACGTCGGGGCCGTCACCGGTGCCGACGTGCTCACCGCCGTCCGCGTCTCCGGTGATCCTCGCGCGGCGCTGGACGCCCAGGTCGAGGAGATCGTCGCGCGGATGGACCCACGCACCGGACCGCTGGTGCGGGCGGTGCTGGCGGACGCCGGGGACCGGCCCGGACGGTTGCTGCTGGTGGCACACCACCTGGTCGCCGACGCGGTGACCTGGCGTGTCCTGCTCGACGACGTCGAACAGGCCTTCCACGGCAACACCCTGCACCGGCGCGGCCAGTCGTTCCTGGGCTGGGCGCGGTCGCTGCGCGCGGCCGCCCCGCATCGCGAGGACGAAATGCGGCACTGGCAGGGGGTCGCCGCCGCGCCGGTGAGCACGCTCGGCCGGAGCAAGCTCGATCCGGGGCGCGACACCGTGGCGACCGCACGGCATCACCGGATCGACCTCGGTGAGGCCACGACCCACGCCGTGCTCACCGCGCTGCCGACGGCCTACCGAACCGGCCCGGACACCGTGCTGCTGACCGCGCTGGCCCGTGCCGTCGCCGCCTGGCGCGGGACCGAAGCCGATCTGCTCGTCGCCGTCGAAAGTCACGGACGGCCGGGTCACACCCCGGACTTCGCGGGCACGGTCGACCTGGCGCAGACCGCCGGCTGGTTCACCGCCGTGCATCCGGCGCGGGTCGCGCCGCCGTCCGGACCGGTGCCGGACGCGCTGCGGGCGGTGCGTGATCACCTGCGCGCGGCAGGGGACGGGCTCGGACACGGGATTCTCGAGATCGACGGCCCCCGGCCGGAGGTGGCCTGGAACTACCTCGGCCGCTTCCCCGCGCCGCCGGTCGAGGAGACCTTGTGGCAGCGCCCACCGGACGCCGATCCGCTCGGTTCGGGCGGCGGTGCGGAGATGCCGTTGCCGTACGCGCTGACGGTGAACGCGATGGTCCCCGACGGCGGCACGCTCGGCGTCCGCTTCACCTGGCCGTCCGCGCTGTTCACCGAGGACGAGATCACCGTGCTGGGCGAGCACTTCCGGCGTGAGCTGGACGCTCTCGCCGCCGACGTGCCGGGGCCCGGCGAGATCCTGCCGCTGACTCCGTTGCAGGAGGTGATCCTGCGCGAATCCCGGGCGGCGGACGAAGATCCGTATCGAGTGCAGGCGGCGTTCACGCTGTCCGGCGACCTGGACGTTGACGCGCTGCGGAGGGCGGCGGACGCCTTGGTGCGACGGCAGCCGAACCTGGGCGCGGCGTTCCCGCCGTCGCACGAGGTCCAGGTGATCCCCGCCGAGCCGCGGGCCGGTTTCCGCGTGCGCGAAGTGTCCGAAGTGGACAAGGCGTTGGACGAGGAACTCGCGGAACCGTTCGACCTGGCGCACGGTCCGCTGTGGCGGGTGACCGTCCTGAGGCACGACGGTCACACGCTCGTGCTGACCAGTCACCATCTGCTGTCCGACGGCTGGTCCGCGCCGCGCATCCTGGGCGAGCTTTTCGCGCTGTACGCGGGCAAACCGTTGCCGGAGCCGGTGCCGCCGACGCGGTACACGCGACTGCTCGCCGCGGCCGATCACTCGGCCGACGTCCGGGCGTGGCGCAGGGAACTCGACGGCCTTCCCGAAGGCGACCATCTGCCGCGTACCGGAGGCTCCGCCGATCCCGCTCTGTTCACTGTGGACGGTCGGCTGGTCGCGGAACTGACCAAGCTGGGCGCGGAACGAGGGCTCACCGTCAACACCCTGCTGCAGGGTGCGTGGGCGGCCGTGCTCGCGACCCACGCCGGCCGCCCCGACGTCAGCTTCGGGGTGATGACCTCGAACCGGACGTCCGATGTGGACGGTGTCGAGGACATCATCGGCCTGCTGGCGAACAGCGTCCCGGTCCGCGCCAGATTCACCGGGACCGTCGCCGAGGCGCTCGCCGATCTGCAGGCACGGCAGCAGGCGATGGCCGCGCACCACCGGATGGGCCTGCCGGAACTCGCGTCGCTGGCCGGGCGCGAGCGGCTGTTCGACAGCCTGCTCGTCTTCGAGAACTATCCGGTGGATCCGGCGAAGCTGCGCGAACCCGCGCCCGGCCTGACCGTCACCGGGACGCGGTTCCGCGAGCGCACGCATCACCCGGTGAGCGTCACGGTCGTCCCCGGCGAGCAAGGCTGGGAAGGCGTTCTGTACGCGAAGGAGGCCGACGCCCGGTCGCTCGCCGACGACCTGGTCGGCTATCTCCGGAAGCTGCCGTCCTGGCTCGACGGCGATGCCGCCGGGTTCGTGGGGGAGCGGTGACCGCGCGCCCGATCGACGCCGCGCTGTGGCGCACGGCGTCCGTGCTGGTGCTCGGCACCTTCATGGCCACTTTGGACAGCACGATCGTCTCGGTCGGCGTCGACACCCTCGCCGACGAGTTCGGCGCGCCGGTCACCGGCGTCCACTGGGTGACGACGGCGTATCTGCTGGCCGTGGTCACCGCCGTGCCGGCGTCCGGCTGGCTCGCCGACCGGTTCGGCGGCCGCCGCGTCTGGCTCACCGCCGTCGTCGTGTTCCTGCTGGCATCCCTGTTGTGCGCGCTGGCGCCGACACTGCCCGCGCTCATCGCGTTCCGTGTCCTGCAAGGGCTCGCGGGCGGCCTGCTCCCGCCGACCGGCCAGGCGTTGCTGGCGCGGGCCGCCGGACGGGACCGCATCGGCCGCGTGATCGCCGTCGTCGGCCTCGTCCCGCTCCTGTCGCCGGTGCTCGGCCCGCTGGCGAGCGGCACGATCCTCGCGGTCGCCGACTGGCCGTGGCTGTTCTACGTCAACCTCCCGATCGGCGTGGTGGCGGTGTTCCTGGCCAGGCGCTGGGTTCCCGAGAGTGAACCCGGGGGCAAGGGCGAGCGCTTCGACCTCCGGGGCGCGCTGCTGCTCTCGCCGGGGCTGGCCGTCCTGGTCTTCGGGCTCACCTGGTTCGACCAAGGGACGCCGGTGGTCGCCGGGATCGCCGTCGCGTTCGGCGTCTTGATGCTGGCGGCGTTCGTCCGGCATGGTCTGCGGGCCGAAGCACCGTTGCTGGATCCACGCTTGTTCACCAAGCCGCCATTCGGGGTGGCCGCACTGGCGCTGGTACTGCTCGGCGCGTCGGTGTTCGGCACGATGTTCCTGCTCCCGCTCTACCTCCAGCGCGGCCCTGGACTGTCCACTTGGGACACCGGCTTGCTGCTGGTGCCCCAGGGCATCGGCGCGGCGGCCGGTTCGGTACTGGTGAACCGGCTCGTCGATCGGATCTCGCCGCGCACGCTGGTGCTGAGCGGCATCGGGCTGGTCGCCCTGGGCACCGCCCCGTTCACCCAGCTCGGTCCGGGTCTTCCGGACTGGGTGATCGTGGTTTCCCTGCTGCTGCGCGGTTTCGGCGCGGCGCTGATCGGCGCACCGGTGATGACGATCGTCTACCGCCACGTCGAACCCGCCCGGCTGCCCCGCGCGGCCGGGGCACTGAATCTGCTCAACACGCTCGGCGGCTCGATCGGCACCGCGGTGCTGGCCGTGGTGCTGCAGGCCCGGCTGGCCGCGCGCGGCACGGATGTCGCGGCCGCCTTCGCCGACGCGTTCTGGTGTGTTCTCGGCCTCGCCGTCGTGGCGGTGGCCGGTGCGACGCGGCTGCCCCAGGCCGCCCCCGACAAGAAGAAAGGTCATGCGGATGCTTGACCAGTTGCCCAGCCCGGCCGAGGTGGCCACGAGCGGCTTCGTGCCGGAGGAGATCATCCGGCACCGCGAAACCGTCGCCGACGTGCTGGCTCGGCGCGACTCGCGGCTGCTCGTCGTCGTGGGCCCGTGTTCGGTGCACGACACCGACGGCGCGCTCGAGTACGCGCACCGGCTCGCGGAGGCGTCGCGCCGGTTCGCCGACGACCTCGTCGTGGTCCTGCGCGCCTACCTGGAGAAACCGCGGACGATCGCGGGCTGGACCGGCCTGGTGCCCGACCCCACCCTGGACGGCAAGGGCGATCTCGCTTCCGGGGTCCGGATCGGACGGCGGTTCCTGGACGACGCCGCCGCGACCGGGCTGCCGCTGGCGTACGAGTTCGTCGACCCGTTCCTGGCGCCGTACTTCGCGGACACCGTCAGCTGGGGCGCGATCGGCGCGCGGACCGTCGCCAGCCAGCCGCACCGGCAGCTGGCGTCGTGGCTCCCGATGCCCGTGGGCATGAAGAACTGCGTGTCCGGGCGGCTGGACACCGCCGTCGCCGCGGTCCGGTCGGCCGCGCTGCCCCACGTCTTCCCGGGCGCCGCCGCCGACGGACGGCCGCGGATCCAGCGCAGCTCCGGGAATCCGGACGCGCACCTCGTGCTGCGCGGCGGCCCGAAACCCAATCACCACGCCCACGCGGTCGCGGACGCCCTCGACGCGCTGACCGCCGCCGGCCTGCCGCACCGGCTCGTCGTCGACGCCTCGCACGGCAACAGCGGCAAGGACCACAACCGGCAGCCCGTGGTCGTCGCCGACCTGGCGGACCAGATCTCGGCGGGCAACGACGCCCTGGCCGGCGTGATGATCGAGTCGTACCTCTCCGACGGCAGGCAGGACGTCGGCTCCGCACGCCCCCGGCCCGACCTGAGCATCACGGACGCCTGCCTGGGCTGGGACCGGACGGTCCCGCTCCTAGAGTCCCTCGCCTGCGCGAACGCGGTGCGACGCCTGAGCGGCCCCGTCGCGTCACCCCGCGCGTAGGCGTATCACGCGTGATTGAAGCCGTAACTCTCGTGATTGAAGGCGGAACGGCTCCAATCACGCGTGTTACGCCTTCAATCACGAGAGTTACGCCCAGGGGGACGGGTCACAGCGCTTCGAGGGTCGCCTTCATCGCCGGGACCAGCTCGTCGCCCATCTTCTCGAACTGCCGTTTGAGGAAGGGGTCCGCGAGTTTCGCCAGGCCGTGGAACTCGATGGTGGCGTGGTAGCTGACGGTCGTCGTGCCGTCCGCTTCGGAGATGGTCAGATCGTCGGTGGACGTCGCGGTCTTGTTGCTGCCGACGAACACGATCCGGTCCGGCTCCAGCCGGTCGAGCCGATAGGTGAGCTCCGTCTTCTTGCCGCGGAACTCCGACACGTTGTGCCACCGCGAGCCGACGGCGATGGGGCCGGTGTCGGTGCGGGTGCAGGACACGGTGCCGGGGTCCCACGACTCGGCGTGCGCGAAGTCCCGCAGATAGCCGACGACGGTCTGGGCGGGGGTGCGGACGGTGATCGTCCGGTGCACGTGGACCATCACGCCAACGCTACGCAGGTGAACCGGCTCCCGCAGTCTCAGCGAAGCGCGTGAAGGCCCCCTTCCCTCGGCTCAGTCGAGGGAAGGGGGCCTTCACGCGCGATCGGGGCTACTTCTTCCAGACGATCGGGTCGTCCTTGTACCCGTCACCATCGTTGAATTCGGCGCCGCCGACCTCGCCGCCGTCCCTGATGGCCTGCAGCTCACAGGTCTCGTAGGTCGCGCCGGCGGTCTTGAAGTCCTTCTTCGCCGACTCGGACTGGCAGGCGGTGGTCTCGCCGGTGATGATCACGCCGGTGCTCTTGTTGTCCGGGCCGACCGCGCGCATCCGCACCGTGCTGTAGCTGAGGTCCGTGCCGCCGACGTTCTCCACGGTCATCCGGATGTACACCGGCGTCATGCCCTTGGCCTTCTCGCCGTAGGAGGCGAGGTCTTCCTTCGGGCCGAGTTCGATCGCCTTGACGGTGATCGCGATCGTGCCGCTCTTGTCGTTGCCGTACTTGAACGGGACGACGGCGCGCTCGCCGACCTTCAGCGCGGTGCCGGGCGCGGTGGCGTCCGCGTTCGAGACCGGGACCGTACCGCTGGTCGCGGGCGAGGACGCGGATGCCGACGTCGGTGCGGGCGACGGGGCGGGGGCGGGGCTGCCGCCCTTCTCTTCCCCGCCACAGGCGGAAAGCAGCAGCGCGGCGGCGCAGCCGGTGGCGGACAGAGCGATACGGTCGAACTTCATGGATCTCCTCGGACTCCCCGCCGAACCCTGCTCCGGCGTTCTCGCCACGCACCGTAGTTGATGACGGAGTACATCGGTGTGGTCCATTCGCACCAGAGCAGGTCACGAATCGATTACGCTTATCGGCCTAACGGGTGCGCTTTCACTTCTTCCAGGTGATGGGGTCGTCCTGGTAGTCGCCTTCCCGGAAGATCACGCCGCCGACCTCGCCGCCGTCCTTGACGCCTTCGGTCTTGCAGGTCTCGTACGTCGCGCCGGCGGTGGTGAAGTTCGCCGGCGCCTCCTCGCCTTTGCAGGCCGCGGTGCTGTTGGCCAGGATCACCTTGGTGCTCTTGCCGTCCGGGTCCACCGCGCGCACCGACACCGAAGTATCGGAGAGATCCGTGCCGCCGACGTTCTCGATCACCATCCGGACGTAGACCGGGAGCATGCCTTCGCCCTTGTTCTTGAACTCGGCGAGGTCTTCCTTCGGGCCGAGGTCGACCGACTTCACGGTGATCGCGATCGTGCCGGACTTGTCCGCGTCGCTGAACGGGACGACGGCGCGTTCGCCGACCTTCAACGTGCTGCCGGGTGCCAGGGTGCCGTCGGCCCGGACGGTCTTGTCACCCTTCTCTTCCCCGCCGCAGGCGGAAAGCAGTAGTGCTGCGGCGCAGCAGGTGGCGATCAGGGCGGACTTCATGGATCTCCTCGGACTCGTGGCTCGTCACGCAACGTAGTCGCTGAAGGAGGGGGTGAGAGTGGTCCGTTCGCACCACAACCGATCACAAATCGCTTACGCCGATCAGCCCGTCTTGGATCGCCCGTGCGACGAGGGCGGCCTTGGTCGGGGCCTCCCTGCCCATCTGGGCGTACTTGACCCGGATCCGCTCGAGATGCGAGTTCACCGTGTTCGGCGAGATGCCCAGCCGGTGCGCCACGAAGTCCTTCGACTCGGACTGGAACCACTCGATGAGCACCTCGGTCTCGCGCGCGGAGAGGGCGGGCCGCCGCTCGGAGCGGTCCCCGGCCATCGCGCCCGCCAGCGACGGCGGTGTGTACGACCGGTCGGCCGCCGCGGTGCGGACGGCTTCGAGGAGATGTTCCGCGCCCTCGGCCTTCGTGAGATAGCTGAGCGCGCCGAGTTCGAGGCACTGCAGCACGGTCTCGTCGTCGGCCCGCATCGAGTAGACGACGACGCGACGGCCTGCTTCGGTGAGCCGCCGCAGATCGCCCATCGCCGGCGTGGTGCTGTTGAGGTGCAGGTCGAGGATGACGACGTCGGCCTGTGCGCCCTCGCCGATCCACGCGGCGCGCACGTCCTCGCCCTCGGCCACGACGCTGACCGGCGGGGTGCCGCACGACAGCCAGTGCACGACCCCGGCCCGTACGGCCGGATGATCGTCGACGACCACCGCGGTCAGTTCGGTCGCGAACGCCATTTCGCCTCCATCCACGATCGTTCTCCCAGTGCGTGCCATTCGACGTCGACAGCGCCCGATCCGTTCTCCGTCACGCCTGGTTCACCGTCCGTGATCGCCGCGACACGGATCTCGTCGTCGGCACGCAGGACGCTGACCCTGGCCTGCGTCCGGGCGGTGACCAGCGCGGTCATCAGTGGACCGGTCAGTTCGCGGCGGACGGCGGTCGGGACCGGCGCCGGTTCGCCGCTGACCGCCAACGTCACCGTCAGCCCCCGCCGTTCGGCGAGATCGACGCAAGCCGAGACCTCGTGCAGCAGCGGGTCGGGGACGTCGTCGTTCTCCGCGAACAACCGCCGCAATTGCGTGGCCGCGAGCGCGCACCGCCGCCGGACCGCGTCGTCACGCGGATCGAGGGTGCGGTCGGCCAGCCCGGCCAGCAGGGGCAACGTGGCGCCGAGCTGTCCGGCGAACCGGTTCCGCTGGTCGGCCTCCCGCTCCTCGGCGAGCGCCTTGCGATGGGCCTGGCGGTCCCGCTCGGCGGACGCCTCCGCGGCCTCACCCGCCCGCCTATTGACCACCCTGATCAGCGCCAACGTCGCGGCCTGGAAGGTGAGCACGCTGAGCGCGACGATCACCACGCTGCCGATCTCGCCGCGATCGGTGAGCTCCACGCCGAACTGCCGGACGACGGCGAGCGTCATCTGGAGGACGAGCGCGGCCATCGCGATCGCGGGGCGGTCCATCAGCAGGACCAGCAGATGCCAGCCCGCGAGGCCGGACGCCCAGTTCTCGTCGCCGAAGAGCCGGTCCGGGGGCAGCGTCCAGACCGCGACCGTCGACGCGGCGAGCACCACGACGGCCCCCGCGATCGCGACCAGCCAGGGGACCGGCTTCCAGCGCAGCACCCACCACGCCGCCACGACGAGCACACCGGCGAGGGCCGCGTACGCGACCCGGCCCGGGGTGTCGGTCAGCCGCGCCAGGCTCAGTCCGATCTGGATCGCCGCCGTCGCGAGCAGGACCGCGATCCGGCAGCCACCGAGGACGCGGTCCGTGGTCTCATTCATGCGGCCACACCAGTTCCACCGTGGTGCCCGCGCCGGGCGCGGAGGTCACCTCGGCCCGGCCGCCCGCCGCGGCCATGCGTTCGACGAGCGATTCCCGGATACCTCGACGCTGTGCCGGGGTCTTCGCCGGATCGAATCCTCGGCCCTCGTCCCGCACGGTCACGCGTACGCCGTCTTCGACCGTCAGCCGGGCGTCGCGGACACCCGCGTGCCGGTCGACGTTCACCAGCGCCTCGCGCACCGCGCGGACCAGTGCGAGCGCCGCCGATGCCGGGATCGGCGCGACCGGCGACCAGTGCGTCTCGACCTTCACCGGGCTTTGCGCGAGCACACCGCGCAACGAGGTTTCGAGGTCGACCACACTGCCGGGACCGGATTCGCCGGTGAGGATCGCGAGATCGCGGCGGGCGTAGCCGGCGACCTCGGCCGGATCCGTCGTTTCCCCGCGCTGGGCCACGGTGAGGAAGGTGGCCGCGGCCGTGTCGTGCAGTACGGCCAGATACTCCCGTTCCCGCAATCGTCGTTCCACGGCAAGGGATTCCTCACGGGTAAGCCGGGCCCGGCGCTCACGGAGATGGTCGATCCGGCGCGTGGTCCGCGACAGCAGGAGGAAGGCGCCGCGCGCGAGGGTGGCTTCGATGAGCACTCGCAGGACCACCGAGAAGCCGTCCTCGAAGCCGAGGGGCACCACTTCGATCGCCAGCAGGCAGGCGATGGCGGGCACGGTGAGCTTCGGCGGCCATTCCCATTGGAGGGTGATCGCGGTGAGGGTGAGCACGTTGAGCGCCCACTGGTTCAGCTCGCCCGCTTCGGGTGCGGTCAGGAACTGGGTGCCGCAGATCGCCCCGGCGCGCACCAAGGTCAGCGCGAACGCCAGCGGCCTGCCCCGGCCCGTCTTCCCGACGACGTACTCGGCCACGGCGGTGACCAAGGCCAGTGCCAGCAGACCGAAGGCGAGCGGGAGCGCGCCCGAAGGCGTGGCGAGCACGCCGAAAACGCTGATCACGAGCAGTCCGGCGCCCCTGGCCGGGCCGGCGAACCGGCCGACCACCCGAGAGAACTCCGCTTCGACGGAGGTCTCACGATCGGACGGCACGGCAGCAGTCAAACAGATGCCTCGAGCGTGCGCAGGTCCAGTACCCGCCAGGTGAGCGCCTCGTTCCCGCCCACCGACCACCACACGTACGGCCCCCGCGCCAGCACGGTGCCGAACTCCGCGGCCAGGTCGGCCAGCCTGCCGGTGGCGGTGTCGTAGAGGACGAGCACACCGCGGTCGTCGTCGACCACGACCGCGTACCGGTCGAGCACGACGACGTCGCCGAACGCGGGCCGGATCCCCTTCCCGCCGACCCGCCGTCGTTCTGAGCCGTCGGGTTTCATCAGGTCGAACCGTGCCGTCCCGCTCTGGCGCAGCACCTGGACCCGGCACCAGGACGGCGTGCAGTCGACCAGTTCGACGTTCTGCCCGCCGACCCGCGAGACCCGGCCGTCGCGGAGGTCCACCAGCTCCGACGGTCCCGCCTGCTCGACGGCGGCCGACGTCGCGAACGGCCACGCGGTGAGCGAGAAGTCGCCGGGCAGCGGCGTGCTCGTCACGGGACCGCCGGACAACGCGACCGTCCGGACCTCGGTGGTGTCGCCCCGCACGGCCGCCCAGGAGGCTTGGCCTTCGTGCAGGACGAGGTCGTACTGGGAATCCAGGAGGGCGACCCGTCCGGTGTCGGCGGTGACCAGGACCGGGTTCTCCCCGCGTGGCCCGGCGCGCCACAACGCGCCCGTCCCGGTGATGTCGGACAGTTCCAGCCACACCAGCGAGTCCGGGGAAGTGGCGAGAACGAACCGGGGCGAACCCGACAGCGGGACCTTGCGGAGCACTCGTTCGCCCAGCGTCAGCCGCAGCGAATCGCTCGCCCTGGTGATCCCGGCGGAGGTCCCGGAATCGAGGTACGCCAAGGGTGTGTAGGGCGGCCCGGTGACGGTGTTCGCGGCGATCCGCGCGCCGGGCCAGACGTCGGTGACCGTTGCGGAGACCGGAGCCTTGACCGCCGGGACCGGCGCGGGCAGGACCACGACCACGACGGCGGCCACCGCCGCGAGAGCCAGGCCGAACGGGGTGCAGTCACGGGGGATCACCGCACCACCGCGGGGGAGGAGGCGTTCGCGCGGAGGAGCGCGGGCGCGCCGGTGCCGTCGGCGGGAACGGAGTAGATCGCCTTGTCCCGGCCGTAGGCGACGGTCCGGTCGTCCAGCCACTGCGCCTGGTCGTCCAGATGCGCCGGATCGGCCAGCGGGACGTCACGGCCGTCGGCGAGGGACAGCACGTGCAGACGCCAGCGGTCGCCGTCACGGAACTTGTAGGCGACGCGGGTGCCGTCCGGCGAGAGGGAAGGACACTCGACGTTGCGCCGCAGCGCGGTCAGCGTGCGGCCGCGGAGATCGCCTCGCACCAGCCAGGTGCCGCCCGTGGACCGGGCGGTGGCGTAGAAGGTCAGATCGTCGCGGGCGAAGGTGACTCCCCAGTAGTTCAAATCCTGGGCGGAGTAAGGCTTTCCGTCGACGGTGAGCGCGAAATCCTCCAGCGAGCCGTAATGGTTCCCGGTGGCCAGGTCGTAGATCCCGGCGGTGGTGGAGAACGTGCCCACCCCGCCCAGATACGAGTCCCCGGCGCGGAACACCGTCCAGCCCACCAGCCGTCCGGACGGCGACATCCGGACCCGCGACGGCATCCCCCACTCGGAGATCCGCCGCGGTTCCGCCCCCGGTTTCGTGACGATCAGCTCAGCCTGGTCGGGCACCGCCGTCGCGTGCAGGCACGCCAGGGTGCCCGCGGCGACGTCGACGCGCTGACAGGACGGGCCGACGCGGTCGTCCTGCCGGACGCGGCCCGCTTCGTCGACGTACAGCAGCCCGCCTTGAGCGAGGTCCAAAGGCTGTTCCGCCACCGCGTCGCCGGTGCGCGACCCGACGAACACCGCCCCGGCCACCACCGTGACCACGAGCGCCGCGACGCCCGCCCATATCCGCTTCATGCCATCCTCGATCCGGCCAGTACCGACACCAGCAACGCCACGGCGAACACCGCGAACGCGGGGGCCGGCGCCATCCCCGCCGCGAGCGCGCCGAACAGCACCGCACCGGCGGCCCTGGCCAGCGCCTGTCCGGTTTGGACGAACGCGAGACCGGTGGCCCGCAACGATTCCGGCACGTGCGGCGCCGCGTGTGCCATCAGCACGCCGTCCGTGCACGCGTAGAACACGCCGTGTGCCGCCAGGACGACCACCGCGACGAGCCACCCGGTCGCCGAAGCGGCCAGGACGACGTACGCGGCGAGCAACACGACGTGCCCGGCGAGGAACACCTTCCACCGCCCGAGCCGGTCCGCGAGCCGTCCGATCGGCGACGCCAGCACCATGAACGTCAGCGCCGTCGCCAGTGGCAGCAAAGGAAGCGCTCCGGGCGGCAACCCCGCGGACCGCTGCACGCCGACGAACAAGAACATGTCGCCGACCGTGCACACACCGAGAAGCGCCGCGGCCACGCAAGTCCCGCGGAGCCCCGGCCCGCGCAGCAAGGCGAATCCGGCACGCAACCGGACCCGCGACCGCTCGACGGCCCCGGCGGGGGCGCGGACGAACACCGCCAGCACGATCACCGCGATCACGGCGAGGCAGAAGCTCACCCCGAACACCGCCGGGTAGTCGCCGACGAGCACGGTCAGCAGGCCGAAGGCGGCGACCGGCCCGAGCAGCGCGCCGGCGGTGTCCATGGCGCGATGGACCCCGAACGCGCGGCCCAGGCCGTCGGCCGGGGTGGCGAGGGTGATCATCGCGTCCCGCGGGGCGGTGCGGATGCCCTTGCCCGCCCGGTCCGCGCCGATCACCAGGCCGATCGCGCCGAGCGAGGACCCGGCGGCGGGAAAGGCGAGTTTGGTCGCCGCCGAAAGGCCGTAGCCCACCAGGGCGACGGCCTTCGGACGGCCGAGGCGGTCGGCGAAATAGCCGCCCGCCAGCCGCAGCAACGCCGTCGCCCCCGTGTACAGCCCGTCGATCGCGCCCAGCTGCAGGTACCCGACGCCGAGGCCGTACACGAGGTAGAGCGGGAGGACAGCGGTGACCATCTCGGCGGATAGGTCGGTGATCAGGCTGACCACGCCCAGCCCGACGACCGTGCCGGGGACCGCGTGCTTCGTACGGCCCGCGGGCCGGGCGGGGTCGGCCGAGCGGATGGAGGAGACGTACATGGCGGGCCTTCCCGGCGCTGCTGTCGTGAGTGAGATGGTCGGCGCGGATGAGTGACCGGGGTGAAGGCTCCCTTCACCGCATTAGACGCGGCGAAGGGAGCCTTCACCCCTGCGCAGAACCGGCCGCACGGCGCTACGCGGTGACGCGGATGTCGTCGACCGCGGACTCCCACAGCGACGCTGTGCTGGCGTCGGCGGCTTCGACCAGCAGCCGCACGCTACGGCCGGCGAACGACGACAGGTCCGCCGTCGCGTTCTGCCAGACCCCGGCCACCTCGGTCGCGGACCCGGTCTTCTCGAACACCGTCGTCGGTGTGGTCCCGTCGAGGACGCGGATCCGCAGGTAGTCCGCGGACGTCGCGTTGTCGCCGTGCGCGAAGGTGTAGGAGAAGCTCAGTTTCCCGCCCGCGGGCACGGTGAACGTCGGTGAGGCCATCGACGACGCCCCGCCGTCGAGGTCGTTGACGCCGTACTCCGATCCGGCCAGCCGCCCGGTGACCAGGCAGTTCGCGCCGCTGGTGGTGTCGCCGCGCTGTTTGATCTGGTTGCTGTAGGTCGAGGTGGTCTGTTCGGGATCGCCTCGTTCCCATTTGCCCGCCGTGGCGGTGTCCGCCCCGGCCGCGTTGAGCCGCCAGCCCTTGTCGGTCTCGAAGTCGTCGGCGAACGCCTCACCGCCCGCCGCGCCGACGCTCACCGTGACCTTCGCGGTCTGGGTCGTGGACCCCGAGGTCCCGGTGACCGTGGCGGACGCCGATCCGGACGCCGTGTCCGACGCGGTGAGGGTCAGCGTCGCGGTCGCCGTGCCGTTGGCGGGCGGGGTGACCGACGAAGGCGAGATCGTCCCGGTCACGCCCGAGGGCAGGCCGGAGACCGCGAGCGCGGTCGCTGAGGTGAAGCCGCCGGTGCTGCCGACGTTCACCGTCACCGACGCCGTCCCGCCCGGTGGCACCGACACCGAAGACGGGCTGGTGCCGACGGAGAAGGCGGGGGAGGGGACGGCCTTCTTGCATTTCCCGGTCGCGGTGTCGGTGAAGGTGCGGCCCGGCACCGGCACGAAGTCACTGCGGTAGTCGGTGGCGCTCAGCGTCAGCTTCCCGACGCCGAAGGTGTTGGTGTTGCCCGCCTCTTGCACGGCGGCCGACGACTGGTCGAAGTTGTAGTAGCCCCGGCCACCGGTCCCGATCAGCAGCTCGCGGACGCCGTTCACGTCGTCGCGTGTGCCGTCCGGCCGGGACGGTGCGTAGCGCTGGTAATTGTGGTCGTGGCCGACGACGACGAGGTCGGCTTTCGCGTCGTAGAGCGCCTGGAAGAACGGCCTGACCGACGTGTCGTCGCCGTGGGAGCCGCGACTGAAGCGCGGATGGTGGAAGAACGCGGCCGTGCAGGGTTTGGTGCTCGCCGCCAGATCGTTCTTCAGCCAGGTTTCCTGCGCCGAGCCGGTGCCGCGGGTGATGTTCGAGTTGAGCGCCACGAAATGCCAGTCACCGACGTCGAAGCTGTAGTAGCCCTTGCCGCGTTCACCGGCCCGCGCGCCGAAGTAATCGAAGTAGCCGGACGCGCCGGAGGTGTTGTATTCGTGGTTGCCCGGCGTCGGATAGGTGATCGCTTTGAACTGCCCGTAGTAGGGGTCGTAGTTGTTCTTGTATTCCGAGAGCGTGCCCGAACTGTAGGCGTTGTCCCCGGCCAGGATCAGTGCCTGCGGGTTCATGTTCTTGATCAGCGGCGCGGTCTGGTTGCACGAAGACCCGCAGACGTCGCCGACGGCGGCCACCGTGGTCGTCGCCTCGGCGAGCGGCCGGTCGCCCGCCTGGTACGCGTCGATGGCGAAGCGGCTGGCGGGATCGGTCAGGGCCGCCGACACCCGCACACAGTCGCCTTCGAACGCGCGGGTGTGGAACGCCTTGCCCGGCCAGTGTCGAGAGGTGAGCGTGAACGAGCCCGTGCCGCTGCCGGTCAAGGTCACGGAATCGTTGCCACGCAACGAAAGCTCCGTGAAACGGACGCGTAGCCAGTGCGCGCCGGGCGCGCAGACGGACCGGTCGGCCGAAGTGGACGTTCCGCCACCGGATACCGACGCGGGACCAGCGGTGACACCCGCCTCCACCAGTTGCGGAACCTGATCGGCCACTTCGGGGACGGCGGGCGGCGCGGCTCCACCGGCCTGGGGGTGCGCGGCGACCAGGAAGGCGCCGGCCGCCAGCGTGGAGGTCGCGACGGCGAGCGTGCGACGGCGCCATCGTTTCGTGGTTGAGCGCATGCGAGTTCATCCTCTTCGGTCATCGGCGGGAGGACGTGCGAGTCGTCGGCGATTCGGGGATTCTTCCGACGATTTCGACCCTAATCGCGGCCGGGGGAGCGTCAACGAAAAGCCGCGGCGAGGCTGGATAACTCTGAACGGCGCCCGTTCACCCGACGAAAGTCGGGCGTTTCGGACGGTACGCTGCGCCTTCATGACGAGTCTCGCTCCGGCGGAATTCGGTGCCGCACTGCGCGCCGCGATCGAACGCAGCGGGCTGAGTCTCAGCGAGATCAGCCGCCGCTTGCGCGACCACGAGACACCGGTCAGCGTCAGCGCGCTGAGCTATTGGCAGAATGGCGAGAATCGGCCGGAACGGGCGAGTTCCCTCGCCGCGGTGACCGCGCTCGAGGCCATTCTCGGGCAATCGCCGGAAACACTCACCGGGTTGCTCGGCCCGCGCCGCCCCCGTGGCCGCTGGACCGTCCGCACCGGACACGCCCTGAGCTACGACCAGGTGTGGCGGCGGCCGGAGGAGGTGGTGCGCGCACTGTCCAAAATGGACGTGACGCCGGATGAACTCGACACCCCGCACCGGCTTTCGCAATACCTCACCTACCGGGTCGACGGCGACGGCAACCAGGAATCGGTCCGGGTCCGGCGGCTGATCCGCGCCGACCGGGACGGCACCTCCCGGTTCGTCTTCGTGAACCGGTGCTCCAGCATCACCCAGCCGCCGTCCGTGCTGTACACCGACGGCTGCCGCCCGGCGCGGTTCCGCGCGGACGTCCCGTCGTCCACCTGCGTCTTCGAGTTCGCCCTCGACCGCACCTTGGCCGCCGGCGAACTCGCCGTCGTCGAGTTCGGCGTGCGGTATCCGCCGGGCCAGGGCCGGAGGCACGTGCAGGTCGCGCTCTACCGGCCGGCGCGGGACGTCGCGGTGCAGGTCAGCTTCGATCCCGGACGGCTGCCGCGGCGCTGCGCCGGGTTCTTCCGGCCGCGCGGCGTCTTGCCGCCCGAGGAACGGTGCGAGGCAAAGTTCGACCGGGACACCAGCACCTTCCAGTTCATCACCCTCGATCCGCAGCCCGGCCAGTACGGGATCCAGTGGAGCTGGACCTGACTATTCGTAGGGACGTTCGGGCGCGGGGACCGGTGTCGCGCTTTCGACCTTGAGGAACGGGATGCGTTCCCCGTTGACCTCGTCCACCACGGACCCCGGCCGGAACGTGCCGGTGACCTCGATCCAGGTGTCGGGTTCGCTCGGGACGCGGCCGTCCAACACGACCTTGACCGGCCGCCCGTCCGCGGCACAGCAGGTCAGGATCATCCGGACGAGCAGCGACGTGCCGTCCGCGCCGGTGGCGGTGAAGCCGGTGAGCATGACCCGCCTCGTGCCGAGGGAACGGCCCTCGTCGAACACCGCGCGCGAGGCGTAGTCCAGGACGGTCACCTTCACCGGGTCGCCGTCGGGCAGAGGCGGGTATTCGTCGGAGCGCGTCAGCGCCATGCCCGCGTTGCCCGCCGCGTAACTGCCGAGCGGCTGCGGGGCGACCAGCAACAGGGCGAGCACCGGAAGCGGGAGCAGCCACCCCACTTTCGGGTGACGATGGCGGTTCGCGGCCGCGAGCACCAGGACCAGGAGACCGGACGCGAGCAGGAACGGCCAAAGACCTTCCTTGACGTAGCGCAGGTACTGGCCGGTCAGGCAGACCTTGAGCACCGCCGCACCCAGCAATAGGAGCACGACGGTCGCCGCGGTCCGGTTCACCAGAGCACCGTCCCGGTCACGGTCGCGCAGGCGAGCGCGACCACGAACGTGGCGGGCGCGAACCGCGACGCGAACCGCCTGCCGAAGGTGCCGGCCTGCATGGCGAACAGTTTCAGGTCGACCATCGGCCCGATCACCAGGAACGCCAGGCGGGCGGTGAGGGAGAACTGGGTCAGCGAGGCGGCGACGAAGGCATCCGCCTCGCTGCAGATCGACAACAGGACCGCCAGCAGCGACAACGCGAGGACACCGAGCACCGGGTGGTCGGCGACGACCTGGAGCCAGCGGCCCGGGATCAGGACGTTGAGCGTCGCGGCCGCCATGGCCCCGACGACCAGGAAGCCGCCCGCGTGCACCAGGTCGTGGCCCGCCGCGCCGGCGAACGCCCGCCAGCGCGTGTCACCGTGGGCGTGTTCGGGCAGTTTGATCCATTCCGTCCGGCCGAGGCCGAGCCACAGCCAGCCCATCAGGACCGAAGCGGCGAGCCCGGCCGCCGCCCTGGCGAAGACCATCGACGGCCGGTCCGGGAACGCGATCGCCGTCGCGGCCAGCACGACCGGGTTGAGGGCGGGGGCCGCGAGCAGGAACGCGAGCGCCGCGGCCGGGGTGACCCCCTTGCGCACCAGGGCGCCGGCCACGGGGACCGAACCGCATTCGCAGCCCGGCAGCACCATTCCGGTCGCCGCGGCGGCCGGAACCGCGAGTGCCGGATGTTTCGGCAGGGCTTTCGCGAAGAATTCCCGCGGCACGAAGACCGCGATCGCGGCGGAAAGTGTCACGCCGAAGACGAGGAACGGAACGGCCTGGAGCACGATCGAAACGAAGACCGTCGTCCAGGTCTGCACGATCGGCGCCCCGAGGACGTCGCCGAGCAGCCACCGCGCGAGCAGGATCAGGACGAGAAAGCCCGCGAGCACTTCCACCGAACCAATGCGCGTGCGCACTCCGGTGTCCGTCATGTGGCGAACCTCCCATCGTCGGTCAGGACTTTAGGGATTTCGCGGTCCACCTGGAATTTCGTTCTCTGGACAACACTGGACGCCCCCGAATGGGCCGGGTCACCCACCTCGCCCGGTCGGGGGTATTTCCGGATTCCGATTGTGTTCCCCCGGCCGGTGGGCACAAGAATCGCCGCATGCGTGCAAGGCGATTCGCCTCTCTTTCCGCCGGTGCCGCCGCCGCGGTGTGCGTGGCGGCCCTCGTGGTCACCGACGGCGCGGCGGCCTCCCCGTTACCGGGCGGGCTGGGGCCGTGTGTCGGTCCGGCCTGCCCGGAGAAATACCCGCCGGTGAACAACAAGGATTACGCGGGCCGGGACAACGGCATCAATGTCTATGTCGGCGGTGAATTCCAGGTACGGGAAGCGGCGGCCGAAGCCGAAGGACGGGTCGTCGTCCTCGGCGATCTCGACATGGCGAAACGAGCGGGCGCGTCGTCCGTCTACAACGTCGGCATCGCCGGGGTCGGATCACGCGTTCCGCCGCCCGACGGTGCGGACTTCCTGACCACGGGCGGGAACGTCAGCGTCGCCGCCGACCAGCGGCTGCTCGCCGACGGCGGGGTCGTCCGGCACGCGGGAACCGTCACCGGGACGGTGACCGGCACCCTCGAAAAGGACCCCGACGCGGCGAAACCCTATTTGAGCCTGCGCGAGGATCTCCGAGTGGCGAGCAAGTGCTACGCACGCGAAGGAACCACGCCGCGGCCTGCGACCGGCACGGCGGTCAACCAGGGCTATCGCACCCTGTTCACCGGGGACGGCAAATCGGCGCTGCAAGTGTTCAATGTCGACTTCGACCTGACCGGCGCCACCGGCGGCATGCAGGGAATCGAGTTCGAGGGCATCCCGGCGGGGGCGACGATCCTGGTGAACATGGTGGGCGCCGCCCGCACGATCAACACCTACACCGGCGACCTGAACGATCAGGACCCGCTGAACAAACTGCGCGAGCGGCTGCTGTGGAACTTCCCGGACGCCACCCAGGTGAAGATCGCCGGTGGCGCCCAATTCCAGGGAAGTGTGCTGATCGGCGAGCCCGGGAGCACCGCGACCGTCACCGCGTCCGGGATGAACGGCCGGTTCTTCACCACGGGCTCGCTGGTGCACAGCTCCGAAGCGACCGGCGGTGGCGGGCAGGAGTTCCACGCCTACCCGTTCGACGGGGATCTGCCCGAGTGCGTCAGCACGCCGACGACTACGCCGAGCAGCTCGTCTTCTTCGTCTTCGTCTTCGTCGAGCAGCAGCTCCACGTCGACGAGCCCGACCTCGACGACCACGTCCACGCCGACCTCGACGTCCAGCTCCTCGACGTCGTCCACGTCCACGTCCACGACACCGACACCGACATCGACCACCTCGTCGAGTCCGACGAGCAGCACGTCGACCAGCCCGACGTCGAGCAGCACCTCGTCCAGTACGACGTCATCGAGCCCGACGTCGACGAGTTCCATCTCGTCGAGCGCTACTTCGAGCAGCACGTCGCCGACCACCACCAGCAGTTCTTCGAGCACGACCCCGGGCCCCGGGGTGACCACCTACACGACACCGGGCCAGCCGGGAGGCACCACACCGGGCGGAGGACCGTCCGACAGCGGCCCACTGGCCTCGACCGGCAGCGAAGTCCGAGGTCTGCTGGTGCCCGGCCTGTTCCTGCTGCTGGTCGGTGGCGCGCTGGTGGCGCTCACCATCCGGTCGAGGCGGCGCGAGTCCTGAGGGCGGTGTCGATGACGTCGCGGCGGTCCACCAGCAGGGCCTCCGCGGCGGTCCGGCCGGTCGCGGCCAGGTAGGCGTCGACGAGCCGGTTGCCGACCGCGTACCCGGCGCCGGTCGGCAGGCCGACGGGAGTGCCGCCGTAGCGGGCGGCGGTCTCGTCTCCGTGCACCCAGGCCGCGAAGTTCTGCATACCGGTGATCTCCAAACCGGACACGACCTTCTCGAACACCGCGTCGTCGCGCAGATGCGCCACACCGATACGGGCGTAGCCGAGCTCGTCGCCGTACAACTGGCGGGCGAACGCGTCGGCCAGGCCCTCGGACACGATCTGCTCGCCGACCGTGACGGTCGCAGGATCCCAGATCACCCCGCCGGGGCTGTAGCGCAGGTTGTGGTTCAGTTCGTGGACGGCGGTGGCCTCCAGCCTCGCCAGGTTCTCCGGGTACGGCCAGAAGTTGAGATAGAGGTAGCCGGACACGCTGCCGTTGGCCGACATCCCCAGGTTCGGTCCCATGAAGTGCCGGTCGCCGGGATCACCCAGCACGGTGAGCACGGTGATGTCCGGGATCGCCAATCCGGGTGTCGCGGCGAGCTGCGCGGTGACGGCGTCGTCGAGCGCCCGCCGGATACGGTTCCAGGCATCCGCTTCGTGCAGTGCGTCGAGAGCTTCCAAGCAACGCTCCTCGTCGCGGTCGAGCGGGAACCCGGAGCTCATCGCGTGCATCGCCACGAGGTCGACGTCGCCGGGGAAGTAGCGGTACATCCCGGCGGCGGGCTCGACCATCGTCTTGAGCAGTGCCGCGCGGTCCGCCCGTGGCGCGCGCAGGATCTCGCGCATGGCGGGGTAGGTGTCGAGAACGGTGATCGTCATGGGAGCGACGGTAAAGGCTCCAGTGGGTGGAGACTCAAGAGCCGGGCCCTGAGAACGGACCAGGGGAAAGCCCGGATGTCCCCGCCACCGCCCGCTTCTAACGTCGTGATCATGATCCGACGGATACTCCTGACGGTGCTCGCCGGTGCGGCGGTCCTGCTCGTGCCCTGGACCGTCTACCTGGCGCACACCCTGCCCGACCGGTACGACACCGGGCAGTGGCGCGCGGCGTGGGTCGGGTTCGACGTCGCGCTCCTGCTCTGCTTCGCGGCAGGAGCGTGGCTGGGGATGCGCCGACGGCGGGCTGCCGTGCCGCTGCTGTCGGCGACGGCCGCGATGTTGTGCTGCGACGCGTGGTTCGACGTCATGCTCGGCTGGACGTCGGCCGAGCGGTGGACCAGCGTCGCGCTCGCCGTCTTCGTCGAGATCCCGGTCGCGGTGGTGCTGGCCTTCGCCGCGCGGCGGTTGCTGGGCGATGCGTTGCCGAAGCGATCGGTGAACCTGCGCGACATCGCGATGCGCGAGGACCCGCGGTACCACCTGGTGACGCGCGAGCTTCCCGCCTCGGAGGAGGACGTCGCGCGCCGGACCGGGCTGGCGAGCGCCGAAGTCGCCGAATGCCTGCAAACCTTGCAGAAAACCGGTTTCGTGCGCCGTGACCGGAAAGGGAACTGGATCCCGATCCCGCAGGACCTGCGCGAGCCGAAGCCGGACGACTACGACGGCGCGGACCGGGAGCGGGTCGCCGCTTTCCTCGACGCCAAGTACGCGAACGAGATCGCCGTGCTGTCTTGGGCCGCGGAGCACCGCGACGAGTTCGGCCCGTGGGCGACGGCACAACGGACGTCGACGAGGCTGACCGAGGCGGAATTCCGGGAACTGGAAGCGGAATACCGCGAGCTGATCACGCGGTACTGCCGACGGCGACCGGCGGAGGGCGGGAAGGAGCTTTCCGTGCGCTTCTACGCCTTCCCGCCACCGGAGACCGTTCCGGTTTAGGGATGCCGCCAGGCCAAAAAGGTCTCCAAAGTGGTCAACCGGTGCTCGCGTACGGCCAGCTCGATCTCCCCGGCAGGCGCGTTCCGGTCGAACAGGTCGAGGATCTTCTGGTGCTCCTGCACGGATTCGTGCGCGCGGCCGGGCACGAAGCTGAACGTCGACGTGCGCAGCCCGGCCAGCCGGTTCCAGCCGCGGTTGACCAGATCGAGTACCTGCGGATTGGGGCAGGTGCCGAACAGGACGCGGTGGAAGTCGCGGTTCAGCGCGGTGAACCGCGACGGCTCGAAGTTGTCGAGACACGCCGTCAGTTCCGCGTTGAGCCCCTTGGCCTGGTCGAGCGCCTCGCCGGGCAGAGAGGGCGCCGCGAGCGCGGCGGCGTACCCCTCGACCAGCGCGAGCGTCTGCATGGTGTGCTGGTAGTCGCTCTCGTCGGCCATCGCGACCTGCGCGCCGATGTTGTGCTCGTAGGTCACCAGCCCCTCGGCCTCCAGCCGCCGCACCGCCTCGCGCACGGGCACGGTGCTGACGCCGAGTTCCTGCGCGATCTGCCCGAACACGAGGCGGTAACCGGGGGAGAAGGTGCCGTCGTCGATCCTCGCCTTGATCCAGTGGTAGGCGATCTGCGACTTGCTCATCGCGGTGGAGTTCACCGCGTCGCCCGTGGTCACGAGTAGTGCAGCCAGACTGACTTGATCTCAGTGTAGGCGTCGATCGCCCACGGACCCATTTCGCGGCCCCAGCCCGACGCCTTGTACCCGCCCCACGGCGCGGCCATGTCGGGGATCGGCGGCATGTTGACGAACACCGCGCCCGCGCGGATGCCGTTGGCCAACCGCTGCGCGACGCCGAGATCGCGGGTCCACACGGTCGCCGCGAGCCCGTATTCGGTGTCGTTCGCCCGCGCCAGCAACTCGTCCGGGTCGTCGTAGGCGGTGACGGCGAGGACCGGGCCGAAGATCTCCTCGCGCATGATCGTCATGTCGTCGGCGACCCCGGCGAACAGCGTCGGCGTGTAGAAGTAGCCGTCGCGATCGACGGGTTTGCCGCCGGTGACCAGCTCCGCGCCCTGCTCGCTGCCGGTGGAGACGAGGAAGTCCACGTGCTCGCGGTGCTTGGCGGACACGAGGGGCCCGAGCTGCGTGGACTCGTCCAGCCCCGGCCCGAGCTTGAGACCTTCGAGCCCGGCCGCCAGCTTCGCGACGAACTCCTGTTCCCGCTTGCGGTCCACGAAGAACCGGGTGTACGCGGCACAGACCTGGCCGCTGTTCAGCGTCGCGCCCGCGAGGTTGCCGGCGACGGCGGCGTCGATGTCGGCGTCGCCGGAGATGATGCTGGGTGCCTTGCCGCCGAGTTCGAGGGTGAGCCGCTTGAGGTTCGACTCGGCGCTGGCCGCCGTGATCAGTTTCCCGACCGCGGTCGACCCGGTGTAGGACAGGTGGTCGACGTCGTCGTGCCTGCTCAGGAGCGCGCCCACCGCGCCGTCGCCGGTGACCAGGTTGACCACGCCCGGCGGGAACCCGGCCTCGCGCACGAGCTCGACCAGCCGGATGCTGGTCAGCGGCGTGACCTCGCTGGGCTTGATCACCACGGTGTTGCCGGTGGCCAGCGCGGGCGCGAGCTTCCACACGAGGATCATCAGCGGGAAGTTCCACGGCGTGATCAGCGCGTTCACCCCGACCGGCTCGCGGCGGGTGTAGTGCAGCGTGTCCGGGAAGGACACCGGGTTCGTGGTGCCCTGGATCTTGGTGACCCAGCCCGCGAAGTACCGCAGATGCTCGGCCGCGCCGGTGACGCTGACCTGACGGGAGATCCCGATCGGCTGGCCCTGGTCGCGGGTCTCGAGCGCGGCCAGCTCCTCGTGGTGCTCGTCGACCAGCGACGCCAGCTTGAACAGCAGCGCGGCCCGCTGGACCGGCAGCAGCCCCGCCCAGGCGGGGTCGTTCAGTGCCTTGCGCGCGGCACCGACGGCGGCGTCGACGTCGGCCGCCGACGCGGTGCCGACCTCCTCGATCACCTGGCCGGTGGCCGGATCGTACGTCGGCAGGGACCCGCCTCCCGCGGCGGTCCACTGTCCGTCGATGAACAGGCGTGTGGCCATGGCTAGCTCCTCCTCGACCGGTGTGTGATCGAGTATCGGGCGCCGCGAGGTCTCCGGTCTTGCCCGCCAGGGCACGCCGATTGTCGGCCAGCGAACCGAATCCGCCGGACGTCCGCGTGCCTTGCGAGGGTGGGGGACATGGACGTCATCGTGGTGGGAGCGGGTTCGGCCGGTTCGGTGGTCGCCAGGCGGCTGGCCGACTCCGGGGCATGGGTCACCCTGCTCGAAGCGGGCGGGCCGGACACCAATCCGGCCATTCACGACCCTTCGCGGGCCGGTGAGCTGTGGCACGGGCCGGAGGACTGGGACTACTACACCGTGCCGCAGCCGCACGCGGCGAACCGGCGGCTGCATCTGCCGCGCGGCAAGGTGCTCGGCGGGTCGCATTCGCTCAACGCGATGATCTGGGTGCGCGGCGCCCCGGCCGACTACGACGGCTGGGATGTCCCCGGCTGGCGCTGGGACGACGTCCGCCCGGTGTTCGAACGGATCGAGAAGGATCTGCTCGACGTCGTGCCGAACGAGCCGCTGCACCCGATCCAGCAGTCCATTGTGGACGCGGCGATGCAGATCGGGCTGCCGTTCAACCCGGACTACAACGGCGACGAGCTCGACGGCGTGTCCGTGCAGCGGGTCACCACCCGCGACGGCAAACGCCTCAACACCTGGCTCGCCTACGGACAGCCCGCCGCCGAACGGATGACCGTCCACACGGGAGCGCTCGTCCACCGGTTGCTCTTCGAAGGCGACCGGGTGACCGGCGTGCTCGCCGAGGTCGACGGCGAACTGCGCAAGGTCTTCGCCGACGAGGTCGTGCTCGCCGCCGGCGCGCTGGCGTCACCGGCGATCCTGCTGCGCAGCGGGGTCGGCCCGCTCGACGAACTGGAGGTGCACGGCATCGACGTCGTCGCCGAGCTGCCCGGCGTCGGGAAGAACCTGCACGATCACTTGCTCTCGCCGGTCATCTTCGCGACCGATCGCCGGCGGGTCGATCCGCCCGCGCCGGGGCGGTCGGTCACGCAGACGCATCTGTTCTGGCGCAGCCGTCCCGGCCTGCCGGTGCCCGACACCCAGCCGATCCACTTCAGCGTCCCGATGTACGAGGAGTGGATGACCGGTCCGGAGACCGGGTTCTCGCTGATGGCGGGCATGGTCACGCCGCGCAGCCGGGGCAGTCTGCGGCTTTCGGGACCGGACCCGGACGACATGCCACTGATCGATCTCGCCGCGCTGGAGGATCCGGCCGACTTCGAGAGCCTGGTCGCGTCGGTCGAGCAGTGCCGGGAGATCGGCCGCGCGTCCGCACTGGCGGAGGAATGGGGCGCCCGCGAGCTGTATCCGGGGCCGGAGGCCGACGTCCGCGAGTACGTCCGCCGGACCGCGATCACCTATCACCACCAGGTCGGGACCTGCCGGATGGGCACCGACGCGGACTCCGTCGTCGACCCGGAGCTCGCCGTCCACGGGCTGAGCGGGCTCCGGATCGCCGACGCGTCGGTGCTGCCGCGGGTGACCACGGGCAACACCAACGCGCCGGCGGTGCTGGTCGGCGAACAGGCCGCCCGGTTCATGCTCGGCCGATAGTGCGGCGCAGCCAGGAGGCCCGGGCGGCGAGCGCGGCCCGGGTCACCTCGCTGTCCGGGGCGATCCGGTCGAAGCCGTGGTACGCGCCCGCCCAGACGTGCAGTTCGGTGGGCACACCGGCCTGCCAGAGCCGCCGCGCGTAGTCGACGTCCTCGTCACGGAAGATCTCGGCCGCACCGACCTCGATGAAGGCTGGCGGTAGCCCGGCGAGATCTTCCGCGGACGCGGGGACCGCGTACGGCGACGTCTGTCCATTGAGGAGCGAACGCCAGCCGAACTCGTTGGCCTCACGTCCCCAAACACCGCGTTCCGCGAATTCCACTGTGGACGCCGAATCGTTGCGGCTGTCGATCATCGGGCACAGCAGGAGCTGCCCGGCCAGCGCCGGGCCGCCGCGATCCCTGGCCAGCAGGGCGATCCCCGCGCTGAGGCCGCCTCCCGCGCTGCCGCCGCCGACGATCAGCCTGCCGGGATCGAAACCGAGTTCGGCCGCGTGCTCGGCCATCCACGTCAGGCCCGCGTAGCAGTCTTCGATCGGTGCCGGATGCGGATGCTCGGGCGCGAGCCGGTAGTCGACGGTCACCGCGACGAAGCCGAACTCCTCGACCAGCGCGACCATCCGGGGCAGGTCGGCGAACCGGTCGTCCAGCACCATGCCGCCACCGTGGATGTTGTAGAAGCCCGGCGCGTTCCGGGCCTCCCGCGGCTTGACGACGGTGACGACCACGTCGGTGCCGGGCACCTCGCGATCTTCCCAGACGAGATCCCGGTCGCCGATCGCCTCGGCGCAGGTCAGGTTCCCCTCGGCCATCGCCTGGCGGATGCCCGCCAGTGAGTCCGCGCTCAGCGGCGGCCCTGTGGGAAGACCTTCGAGGGCACCGGCGAGTTCGGGGTCGAAGGCCGTCACGGTCCCTCCGGATCGACGACACCACGGTCGGCCCAGTACGGCTCGACCAGTTCCCGGAGCCGCTCCGCGCCCACGCGCTCGACGAGGTCGACGGCGCCCAGGTTGTCCTTGAGCTGCTCGGTGCTCGTCGCACCGAAGAGGGTGGTCGTGTTGGCCGGGTGGGTGAGCGTGAAGGCGAGACACAGCTGCGCCGGAGTCGCGTCCAGGTCGGCCGCGATCTTCGCCAGCGCCGGGGCGGAGGCGGCGATGCGTTCGCGGATGTCGCCGGGATCGCGGCCCACCTGACGCGCGCCGCTGTTCTTGCCCAGCAGGATCCCGCCCTCGAAGATGTCCGAAGACTGGAGTGTGACGCCGAGTTCGCCGAAGACCTTCGCGAACGGTTCACCGTCCGGAATGGACCGTCGCGCGACGCTGTACTTCAGCTGCGCGATGGCGGGGCCGGGTACGTTCTCGGCCGCGGCGAAATCGTGCAGGGCCTGGATCGTGGTGGCGCTCCAGTTGTTCACTCCCCACTGGCGGATGAGCCCGGCCTCACGGAGTTCGTTCAGATCGAGCACCAGCCGGTGCAGATCGGTGTCGTCGCGCCGGAGATCACCCAGCACCACGAGATCGGCGTGCTCGACTCCAGCACGGAACAGCGCGTTGTCCAGCTGGTCGCGAAGGTTGTGCTCCGGGTAGCCCTCCAGCCAGAGCTTGGCCGAAAGCAGGTAGTCCTCGCGGCGGAGGCCCGCGGCGCGGACCATCGCGGAGAACAGCACGTCGGTGAAGACCGGTGTGGCGCCGGGGAAGCCGTACACACCGACGTCGAAGAGCGTGATGCCGGAATCGACCGCCGTGCGGACGAGGTCCACCGCCTCGCGGAAGTCCATCCGGTCGTAGGTGTGCCAGGAGCCGAGCGAGAGCAAGCCGGTGAGCGGGCCGTCGCGGCCGATGCGGCGCTGGGGGATGACGGTCACGGGTTCTCCTAGGGGAGGCGGGGATCGATGACGGCTTTGAGTTCGCCGAGCCGCGACATCGACTCGACACGGTGGGAGGCTTCGGAAAGACCGACCGGTTCGCTGAAGAGTTCGTCCCACGGCAGCCGATCGGCGAAGGTGCGGAAGAAGTCCACCGAGCGGTGGTAGTCGGCGATGTCGCCGTTCAGCGAACCGGCGACCGTGAGTTCCTTGCCCATCACCGTGCCCAGCGCCACGGGGGAGGGCGCGGGGCCGGTGGAGCCGACGATCGTGATCGTGCCGCGCTGGGCGGCGAAGGCGACGGCCTCCTCGCCGACGGTCGGTCCGCCCGCGAAGTCGAAGACGTGATCGGCGCCCCGGCCGTCGGTGAGTTCCTTGACGCGTTCGATCCGGTCTTCGACAGTGCCGTCGACCGGGATCGTCGCTGTCGCCCCGAAACGCTCGGCGGTCTTCAGCCGGTCTTCGGGCCCGCCGATGGTGATGACGTCGCCCGCACCGGAGATCCGCGCGACCGCGGTGGCGAACACGCCCAGCGCGCCCGCGCCCTGCACCACGACCGTCGAACCGGGACGGATCCCGCCGATGCGGGAGACGGCGCGCAGCACGGTTTTGCCCGCACAACCCGACATCGACGCCCACGTGTCCTTGACGTCGTCGGGAAGCAGGAGCTTGGCGGCGCCGGGAGTCACGTAGCAGTACCGCACGAGCCCGCCGGTGGCGTACGGGAAGACGTCGGAGCGCTGCAGGAATCCGTATCCGCGCTTCTCGCAGGCGACCGGCTCGCGCAAGATCGTGCAGCCGTAACACTTTCCGCAGGTCGATTCGGACCAGCCGATGCGGTCGCCCTCGGCGATCTCGCGGCCGAGTGTGTCGGTGGTGCCCGGTCCGACGGCCACCACCTCGCCGACCATTTCGTGCCCCAGCACCATCGGGAGCATGCCGGGGAAGGTCATTTGGCCGGACCAGAGATGCACGTCGGTGCCGCACAGCGTGGTGCAGGTGATCCGGACCAGCGCGGCGCCCGGTTCCGGCTCCTCGGGCAACGGCAGTTCCCGCAAGGTGAGCGCGGAGCCGTGTTCGGTGAGCACCGCCGCTTCGGTTCTGTTGACCATCTTTTTAGTCTACAGTCGTAGGAGAAAAAGTCCAGATCCTGGAGGAAACCATGCCGTCGCAACGTATTCGTCCCGCTTCGCTCGTGGTTCGCGGCGGTCCTGTGCTCACCTTCGATCCGGCGGGCACGGTCGTGCGGGCGATGGCCGTACGAGACGACCGGATCGTCGCCCTCGGCGACGTCGCGCTGGACCACATCGGTCCGGAGACCGAGGTGATCGACCTTGCCGGGAGAACCGTTCTGCCCGGTATCAACGATTCGCACCTGCACGCGACCTGGCTCGGCGCGCGGTGGCCGGACACGCTCATCGGCGGCGCCGGATTCACCGGGGGAGAAGAGAAAACGGTGCGGACCGCGGCCGAAAGGCGGGCCGCCATCCTGCGCGCGGGTGAGCTGTGCGCGTCATTGGGCATCACGAGCTACACCGAACCCGGCCTGGGCCCCGGCGAGACCGGCTGTTTCAGTGCCGAAGTGCTGGAGGAGTACGCGGCGCTGGCCGGCGAAGGCCTGTTGCGCGCGAGGGTGACCGCGCTGCGGTTGTTCGGCCTGCTCGACGGCGCCAGCTCGCTGGATGCTTTCGAGCGAGGGCTGGCGACCCCGTCACCGGACGCGAATCCGTTGTGGCTCACCGTTCCCGGGGTGAAGATCTTCGCCGACGGCATCCCGCCGATGCGCTCCGCGTGGACGCATCATTGCTACGCCGACGGTTCGCACGGCGCGCTCCTCGTCGACGGCGACGACGATCCGGACCGCGCGGCCAACCTGGCCGCGATGATCCGGCTCGCCCACGGCGCCGGGATGACGGTCGCCGTGCACGCCACGGGGGATCGCAGCATCGAAGCCGCGCTCGGGTCGCTTCGCCGCGGCGATCACCTGGTGCACGGCGATCTGGTGACGCCGGATCAGCTGGCTCGGATGGCCGCGGCGGGGGTCGGACTGACCACGCAGCCCGCGATCGCGGTGGCGATGCGGGGAATGCTGACGGACGCGCTCGGCGCCGAGGTCGGCGCGCGGGCCTGGCCGCTGGCGGAAATGCTCGCGTCGGGTGTTCCCCTGACGTTGAGCAGCGACGCACCGGTGGTGACCCCCGACTGGCGGGTGCACGTCGCCGCGGCTGCCGGGATGCTGTCCGCGTCCGAAGTGGACGCTGAGCTGATGGCCCGGCTGCTGCGCTGCTACACGGTCGCGGCCGCCGAGCAGGACGGCGCGGCGGACTGGAAGGGATCGCTGACCGTGGGCCGCGTCGCGGACTTCTGTGTGCTGGCGGCGAATCCGCTCGAGGTCGCGTTCGCGGACCTGCCGGACGTCGGTGTGGAACTCACCGTGTCCGGCGGCCGCGTCGTGTACTCAGGTGAGCAGTTGCCCGCCGTCGACCTGGAGGCTCACCCCGGTGAGATGGCCGGCGTCGGCGGAGGCGAGGAACAGGACTGACGGCACCACGTCGGCGACGGAAGCGATGGTTCCCAAGGGAATCCTCGCTTCCCACGCCGCGCGGGCGGCGGTGTCGGAGGCGAAACCGGCGGTCATCGGCGTGAGCACCGGGCCGGGTGCGACGGCGTTGACCCGGATGCCGTGCGGTGCCAGTTCGAGCGCGGCCGAGCGGGTGAGCGCCTCGACGGCGGCCTTGGTGGCCTCGTAGTGGCCGAGCCCCGGGGTCGGCTGCCGGGCGCCGATCGAGGTGATGTTGACGATGACGCCACGAGTGCCCGCCTCGACCATCCGCGCGCCGACCGCGCGGGTCATCAGGAAGGTGCCGCGGAAGTTCACCCGCATGCACAGGTCGAAGACGCCGATGTCCAGTCCCACCAACGGTCCGCCGCCACCGGCGAGACCGGCGTTGTTGACCAGTACCTCGACCGGGCCGAAGCGATCGGTGACCAGCGCCAGCGCCGCGTCGACCGAACCGGGGTCGGAGATGTCGAGTTCGACGTGCTCCGCGCCGAGTTCGGCGGCGAGGTCGTGGGCCGCCCGGGTGTCGACGTCGGCGATGACCACGCGGTCGCCCGCGGACTGGAAGGCTTCGGCGACTCCGCGGCCGATGCCACTGGCACCGCCGGTCACCACTACGAGTCTCTTGTTCATTCTACGATCGTAGACTAAAACTGGTTTCCGTTGCCAGCGAAAGGAAAACTCGTGAACGAGAAGCGGAACGGGCTGGGCTTCGCCACTTCGGCGCTGAGCCTGGGATCTTGGAACACATGGGACCGCATGGACTTCGAGGACGCGGTGCGCCTGATCCGGCACGCCGTCGATTCCGGGGTCACGCTGTTCGACGTGGCGCACTACGACATGGGGCCGCATGCCGAACAGTCGCGCACGGATCTCTTGTTCGGCGAGGCAGTCCGCGCCGCCGGGATCAACCGTGACGAGTACCAGCTGTGCGGCAAACTCTGGCTCTGGGACTACCCGAACACCGGTTTCGCCGAGCAGCTCGACACCTCGTTCGACCGCGTCGGCGTCGACCGCGCGGAAGCCGTCGTGGTCGGTGACTATTTCGAGCGGCCGGACATTCCGCGCGTCGTCACCGAAGTGGCCGAGCAGATCCGGCTCGGCCGGTTCGACGTCTGGGGCGTGAACAACTGGCACGCGCCGGATCTCGATCTCGCACTGGAGTTCGCCGCGCGCGAAGGGCTTCCGGCGCCTCGTTTCGCTCAGCTGAAGTACAGCGTCGCGCGTCGCTCGATGGCCGAGGGTTCCCTCTATGGCAAGCATTTCGAGGCCGGCCGGTTGACCTTGCAGGCGTCGGACGTGTTCGAGGGTGGTGTCTTGCTCGGCAAGACCCCGTCACGGAAGATCGGGGCGGATCCGGGCGGTATCCGGGAGTCGATCCGTGCCGCGGCCACGCGTGTCGCCGCTGTCGCCGAGGACTTCGGGGTGAGCTCGTCGCAGCTGGCGCTCGCGTTCTGTCTCGCTTACGAGCCGGTGGCGAACGTGCTGTTCGGGGTGAGCCGGATGGCTCAGCTGGAGGACAATCTGGGGGCTGTCGCGCTGGCCGCTTCTCGTGGTGCGGAGGTGCGGGCGGCTCTGGAGGACCTCTGGCTGGACCGCTCTGTCGCCGCCGATGGGACTTTCTGACCTCGGGCTCGTGAGTGGTAAGGACGGTTCTAACCGTCCTTACCACTCACGAGCCCTACTGGAGGAATTACAGCACAGCCGCCATGAACGGTCCTTTCCTTGCAAATTTTGCAAGGAAAGGACCGTTCATGGCATCGGTAGCGGCTCGGGCGGCGGTGCGGGAAGGCCCGCAAGGCGACGCTGCGAACGGCACTTTCGCAACCTCGCCGGAGCCGCTTGTCGCTCTCCGGATGTCATGAAAGGGTCGTTCAGGACGAAAGATGTCCTGAACGACCCTTTCATGACACAAGCGCAATCCTCAGCCGAGGAAGTCGAGCACAGCAGCCTTGAACTCCGGACTCCGCAAAGCCCCACCGTGATCCCCGGGCACCCGCACCAGCGAGGATCCCGGCACCAGCTCCACCAACGCCTCGATGCCCTGGCTCACCGGATCCTCCACCCCCGCCACGAACCGGGTCGGCACCGACACCGCGCCAAGAACCGGCGCGAACGGCTCCGCACGCAGATCCTCGATGCACCGAGCGAGTGCGGCGGGATTCCGCCCCGGCGCGGTGATCATATGCGCGATCATCCCGGTCAAGGGATCCGACGGAGCCTTGCCGCCCGCGGCGAAGGCCAGCGCGGCCGCTACGTCGACGGCGCCGAACGGTTCGAACGGGCTCACTCCGGCGAGCACGAGCCGCCGCACCGGAGCCTGGGCGGGCAGCTCCCAAGACAGCCGCGCACCCAGTGAATACCCGACGACGTCCACTTCGGACAGATCGGCGACGAGCCGCGACAGTTCCGCGGTGATCGCGGCGGCACCGAGCGAACCCGAGGGAGCCGGGCTGGAGCCGTGCGCGGGGAGGTCCGGTATCAGCACCTCCCGGCCCGCGGCGGTGAGCGCGGCTGGCCACCCGGTGGTGATCCAGTCGGTGTGCCCGTCGGAGGCGAATCCGTGCACCAGGAGCACCGGCGGTCCCGAGACGGTTTCGGGGGCGAATCGGCGCACGGCCAAGGAAGTAGTGGCAGACAACGGGATCCTTTCTCAGCTGCCGGAGGGGCGGCGGGTGCGCAGGCGCTGCATGTCGCTCAGCGTCCGCGCGCGGGCGTCGACGGCGATCCGCAGCGACGATCCGATGAGGTTCAGCAGGAAGACGCACACCATGATCGTCACGCCGGGCACGATCACCAGCCAGGGCGCCTGCACCAGGTACGACCGGCCTTCGGCGATCATGTTGCCCCAGGTCGGGGTCGGGGGAGCGATACCGAGACCGAGGAAGCTCATCGCCCCGTCGACCAGCATCGCCGCCGCGGACAGGATCACCACCTGCACGAGCGCGAGCGGCAGCACGTTCGGGAACACGTGCACGACGAGGATCTTCCACCGGCTCATTCCCGAAACCCGCGCCGCGCCGATGTAGGCACGGCCGGCGATGCCGAGCACCCGGCTGCGGATGACCCGGGCGGTGAACGGCGTGAAGATCACCGTCAGCGCGATCAGCTCGGTCCAGATGCTCGCGCCGAGCGAGATCGCCAGCGCCATCGCGAGGATGATCGCCGGGAACGACATCCAGGCGTCCATCACCCGCATCAGCACCGCGTCGGCCGCCCGGAAGAACCCGCTGATCAGCCCGATCACCAGGCCGGTGAAGGCCGCGCACAGGGTGATCAAGGCGGACAGGCCGAGCGACGCGCGGCCGCCGGACACGAGCCGGGCGAGTACGTCGCGGCCGAACGAGTCCGTGCCGAGGGGGTGCGCGGCCGAGGGCGGCAGCAGCCGGTTCACCGGGTCGGTCGCGCTGACGCTCGGCAGGAAGAACGGCAGCACGATCACGGCCAGGACGATCACCGCCAGGATGGCCGTGGTGATCACCAGCATCCGGTTGCGGCGGAACACCTTGGCCGCGCGGCCGGACGACGGCTTCTCACGCACCGGCGACGTCTTTTCCACGAGAGCGACGCTCACGAGACACGCACCTTCGGGTCGAGCAGCGCGTACGACAGGTCCACCAGCAGGTTGACCAGCACGAACAGCACCGCGACGAACAGCGTCACACCCTGGATCAGCGGGAAGTCACGGGTGGACACCGCGCCCATCAGCAGATGGCCGAGCCCCGGCACGACGAAGATGGACTCGATGATCACGATCCCGCCGACCAGCATGGCGAAGTTGCTGCCCAGCTGGGTGATCAACGGCATCAACGCGTTCGGCAAGACGTGTTTGGTCATCACCTGCCGTTCGGACAGCCCCTTGACCCGCGCGGTGCGCAGATACGCCAGCGGCAGCTCACCGAGCAGGCTTTCCCGCAGGGTGAGCACGAACAACGCGGTCTGCCCGATGACCAGCACGGTCAGCGGCAGCACCAGTGCGGGCACCGCCGTCGCCGGATCGGTGAACAGGTTCTCGTAGCCGCTGGAGGGGAACCAGCGCAGCGTCACCGAGAAGACGAGCACGAGCATCAGCGAGATCCAGAAGTCCGGCATCGCCATGCCCAGCGCGGACAGCCGGTCCAGCGCCCGCGCCACCGGGTTGCGCGGCGACACCGCCTGCCACGAGGTGATCGCGACCGAGAGGAAGAAGCTGATCACCGTCGAGAGCACGGCCAGCGTCAGCGTCGGCAGGATGTGGTCGGCGACCACGCCGAGCACCGGCGCGTGGTAGGTGATCGACGTACCGAAGTCACCGTGCAGCACGTTCCCGGCCCACGTGAGGTACTGCTCCCACAGCGGGCCGTTCAGCCCCATGCTCTCCCGCAGGGCGTCCACATCGGACGGTCGCGCGGTCGGGCCGAGGATGGCCTGTGCCGGATCGCCGGGGATCAGCCGGATGACGAAGAACATCATCGTCCCGACGATCACCAGGATGATCAGCAGATCGCGCAGCCTGCGCAGCAGCAGACCGGTCATGACGCCAGCCAGGTGTTCCAGAAGACGCGGTAGAAGTCTCCGTAACCCTTGAGCTTGGGGGAGTAGGCCGCGTACAGCTTGGACTGGCTCAGCGTGATCACCGAAAGCTGCTTCCAGGTGAAGGCCTGCAGCTTGTCCACCACCGCCTTCGCCTGCTCAGGAGTGGTCGAGGCGTTGAACTCCGCCATGAGCCCGTCCAGCTCGGGCGAGGTCGAACCGTTCAGTGTGCCCAGGGTGAGCGCGGGCATCTGCGCGGGCGAGGTCAGCGCCGAGTCGAAGAACAGGGTGGTGATGTCCCAGCCGCCCGGTTCCTTGGTGAGCGTGCCGAGCATGGTGGCGAAGTCGAAGGTGTCGATCTTGGTGTTGATGCCGATCTTCGACAGGCTGTCCTGGATCAGCACGGCCCACTTGCCGAACTCCGGGTACGAGTTCGTGGTGACGATGCGGATCGTCGCGCCGGCGTTGATGCCCGCCGCGGCCAGCAGTTGCTTGGCCTTTTCCGGGTCGTGCGCCTTGTAGACCTCTTCGCCCGCGGTGGAATAGAACTGCTTGTTGTCCGGCGAGGCGAAGGCGCCCGTCTCGAGGGTGAGGTCCTTGCTGCCGCCGGTGGCCGCGTTGATCGCGGGCTTGTCCAGCAGCAGGTTCAGGGCCTCGCGGGCACGGGGGTCGGCGAACTTCGAACCGGTGTTGAAGTTGGGAATCACCACGTTGTCGTTGCCGCCGGGCAGGTTGTGCACGACCACGGCCGGGTTGTTGCGCAGCGGCTCGTACTGGTCGTTCGTGGGCATGATGTGATCCCACTGCCCGGTCTGCAGGCCGTTGATCAGCGCGTCCTGGTCGGAGACCACCTTGTAGGTCACGGTGTCCAGGTACGCGTGCTTGGCGCCCGCCTGCCCGCCCCAGTCCTCTTCGGACCGAGACTTGTAGCCGGTGTACCGCTCCAGCACCAGCTCACGGCCGATGTCCCAGCTCTTCAGCTTGTACGGCCCGGTCCCGATCGCCTTGTCCTGGGCGAACCCGGTCGGCGCGACACCGGCGAGGTTCTTCGCCTCGTAGATCTCCGTGCCCGCGCCGGCGAGTTCGTTGATCAGCGGGTAGCGCGGCTTCTTGAGCTTGATGGTCACCGTCGCCGGATCGGTCGGGGTGATCGCGTCGATGTCCGGCGTGACCAGCTGACCGGTGCGGTGTACCTGTTGCCACCGCTTCAGACTCGCGACGACGTCCTCGGACGTCAGCGGGTTGCCGTCGTGGAAGGTGACACCCTGGCGGAGCTTGAAGGTGTAGGTGAGCCGGTCCGGGCTGGTGGTGTAGTCCTCGACCAGCATGGGCCGGGCGGTGAAACCGCGGTCCACCTCGAACAGCTTCTCGTACATCATGTTGCCGATATGCGCGGTCACCTGGCCGGGGTTCGCGACCATGTCGAGCGACTGCGGGTCGGTGGGCACGGCGACGTTCAGGTTGCCGCCGGGCTTCGGGGGCCCGTCCGCCGCACCACCACCGGCCTGCCCTCCCATACACGAGCCGATCAGCAGGACGGTCGCCAGGCCGAGGGCGGCCGAGGTCAGGGTTCGTCTCATGGGTTCCGCACTCCAGTGTGGGGGTGGGCGGGCAGTTCGGGATTCGCCGCGAGGAGACGGCGGGTGTACTCGTGCCGGGGGTGGAGCCGGATCTCGTCCGGTTCGCCGATCTCGATCAGCTCTCCCCGGTACATCACGCCGACCCGGTCGGCGACCGACAGCACCAGGCTGAGGTTGTGCGTGATGAACAGGAAGCTGAGCGCGCGGGTGCGCCGCAGGTCCAGCAACAGGTTCATCACCTGGCCCTGCACCGAGACGTCGAGCGCGGAGGTCGGCTCGTCGGCGACGATGAGGTCGGGTTCGGCCGCGATCGCGCGGGCGATCGAGACGCGCTGCCGTTGTCCGCCGGACAGCTGCGAGGGCAGTTTCTTCGCGGTGTCGGAGGGAAGCCCGACCTCGTCGATCAGTTCGGTGACGCGGCGGTCGAGTTCCGCGCCGCGGAGGCCGGTGAGCTCCCGCAGTGGCTCGGCGATGATCCTGGCGGCGGTGTGCCGGGGATCGAGCGAGCTCTGCGGATCCTGGAAGATGAGCTGCGCGCGGCGGCGGAACGCGCGCTCGTCGCCTTCGAGACCGGACGGCGTGCACCGGTGCTCACCGAAGGCGATGCTGCCCTCGGTCGGGTTTTCCAGCGCGCTCACCAGGCGGCCGAGCGTGGTCTTGCCCGAACCGGATTCCCCGACCAGGCCGAAGAACTCACCCGGCGCGATCTCCAGCGAGACGTCCTTGACCGCGTGCACCTCGGGCTCGCGGCCCAAGGAGAACCGGCCACGCCGTCCGTACACTTTGGACACCGAGTCGATGACGAGCGCGGTGCCCTCGTTCGTCTCCCTGGTCTGCGGACGGCTCAACGACCTGGTTTCGGTCGCGACCGCCGATTCGCCGTTCATCGCGGCTTCGAGCAGTGCTTCGGAGATCGTGGGAAAGCCGTCGCGCCTGCTCACCCCGAGCTGCGGGACGCAGTCGAGCAACGCCCTGGTGTAGGGATGCTTCGGCGAGTGCAGGATGTTCTCTGTGGACCCGAGCTCGACCAGTTCGCCCCGGTACATCACCGCGATCCGGTCCGCCACCTGCGCGGCCACGCCCATGTCGTGCGTGATGAAGACGCACGCCGTGCCGTGGTCGCGGCGGACGCGGTCGAACAGGGTGAGGATCTCCGCCTGCGTGGTCACGTCCAGTGCCGTGGTCGGCTCGTCGGCGATCAGCAGGCCCGGGTCGGCCATCAGGGCGAGCGCGATCATCACGCGCTGCTGCATGCCGCCCGACATCTGGTGCGGATACAGGGAAAGCACGCGGTCGGTGTCGGTGAGGCCGACCTCCTTCAACAGCCCGCGGGCCTTCGCCTCGGCCTCGCGGTGCAACGGCGTTCCCTTGCGCGCGGCTTGTCGCGGCAAGGAGCCGGGCTTCCGGTAGGCCTCGATCAGCTGCTTGCCGACCCGTTGACTGGGGTTGAGCGAATCCAGCGCCTCCTGGAAGATCATGCCGATCCGCGGGCCGCGGTACGCGCGCATCTCGTCGGCGGACAGCCGCGTGAGATCGACGCCGTCGACGCTGATCTCGCCGCGGGTGAACACCGGCGCGACGAACTCCAGTAACCGGATGATCGACAAGGCCGTCACCGTTTTACCGCTGCCGGATTCGCCGACCACGCAGAGTGTCCGGCCTTGGTCGAGGTCGAACGAAAGTTCGCGGACCAGTTCGCGTTCGGTTTCGTCGGCGATGACACCGACGGTGAGTTCTCGTAATTCGAGCAGGGTCATGAATCCCCTTTCCCGAGCCCGCCCGGAGCGGACCGCACTGCCGGGGAACGGACCTCCGGCGGGGGTAGTTCTACGCATGTTGACACTGGGGGAGTGCGCTGTCAATGGGTATATTCTACGAATGTAGGAAGTTGATATCCGGCGGGTTTTTCCTGGTGGTGGGCGAAAACTTGCACTGGATTCTTTTGTCTACGCCTGTAGACTCTCGGCGGAAACGAGCTAAGGAGGGCACCCGTGAGCGGGTCGACCAAGACTGCCGGTCCCGAGCGGATCGTGGACATCGCCGTGGGATACATGGCGGCCAAGCAACTCTTCGCGGCGAGCCGGATCGGCTTGTTCACCGCGCTCGCCGGCGGGCCCTTGACCGCCGCGGAACTGGCGGAGAAGACCGGCAAACCGGAGAAGATCACCCGCATCCTCGGTGACGCCATGTCATCACTCGGTCTGCTGTCCCGTGTGGACGGACGCTACGTACTGGCCGAGGACGCGGCGGAGTACCTCGGCGGCGGAGAGCTCGATCTGGCGCCGTTCCTCACCTTCCTGGACTCGATCAGCTACCCGCATTGGCTGCAGTTCGGCCACACGGCCGACAGCGGCGAGCCGGGCAAGCTGGAGATGGACGACGCGCGCTGGGGCACGTTCATGGCGGGCGTCATGACGTATAACGCCCTGCACGCCAAGATGCTGGCCGGCGCCTACGATTTCGGCTCCCATCGCAAGGCGCTGGACCTCGGCGGCCTGTCGAGCGCGTTCGCGGTGGAAGCCATGAAGACCAACGACGAACTGCGCACCACGTTCGTCTTCGATCCGGGCTTCACCGAGTCGGTCACCACCGCGGCGGCCGAAGCCGGGCTCGCGGACCGCGCGACCGTCATCGGGGCGGAGACGCCCACCGCGCGCCCCGAGGGCGAGTTCGACCTGGTGATGGTCAACCACGTCGTCCACCGTTTCGACGCGGAGCAGAACGCCGGGATCCTGCGCAACGCGCGCGCCGCCGCCGCGCCGGGGGCGACGTTGCTGCTGCTCGACTTCTTCCTCGACGACGACGCCGTCCAGCGGCCGATCGACGCGCTGCACGCGGGGGAGTACCTGGTGATCGACGGGACGGTCGTCTACCCGGAGGCCGAAGTCCGTGGCTGGCTGGACGAGGCGGGCTGGCGGGTCACCGGCCGGCTCGCGCTGCCGGGCAGCCCGCGGGTGCTCGTCGCGGAAGCGGTGTGACCGTGACCCTCGATCCCGCGGTCAAGGAACTGCTGGCCCGTAGTGCTCCCTCGGAGGCCCCGGCTGGGCCGCTGACGGCTCCCGAGCTGCGTGCCGCCTTCGCCGCTTCGTGGCGACGTCCCGATTCCGTCGAAGAGGTCGCTTCGGTGACCGACCATGTGCTGCCTTCCGGTGTGCGGGTGCGGATCTACCTGCCGGAGGCCACGGCGCCGGTGCCCGCGTTCGTCTGGATCCACGGCGGCGGCTGGACGATCGGGTCGATCGACGAGAACGAGGTCGCGTCGCGGGCGGTGTGCAACGCGGCCGGGGTCGCCGTCGTGGCGGTCGACTACCGGCTCGCGCCCGAGCATCCGTACCCGGCGGCCCCGGACGACTGCTACGCCGTTGTCGAATGGCTCGCCGCGGGCGGCGCCGGTCCTTCGGTGGACGGGGCGCGGATCGCCATCGGCGGCGAAAGCGCGGGCGGCAACCTGTCGACGGTGGTCTCGATGATGTCCCGTGACCGTGGTGGTCCGCCGTTGGCCGCGCAGGTGCTGATCTGCCCGGTCTTCGCTCACCCGGACGACGGGTTCCGGTCCTATGTGGACTTCGCCGAGGGCTTCGGCATGACCGCGGGGGCGATGCGGTTCTTCTTCGAGCAGTACGTGTCGGATCCGGCTCAGCTGAACGATCCGTACCTGCTGCCGTTGCGCTCCGACGACCTGACCCGGCTGCCGCCGGCGCTGGTGCTCACGGCCGAGTACGACGTCCTGCGGGACGAGGGCGAGGAGTTCGCGCGGCGCCTGACCGATGCCGGGACCCAGGTGGAGATGACGCGCTACTCGGGCCAGATCCACGGTTTCTACGGTCTGTACACGGATCTTCCCGCTTCGCCGCGCTCGCACCGGCACGTGGCGAGCTTCCTGACCCGGACCTTCGACCGCCGCGTTTAGTCCTCTGAATGCGGTCTATCAGCGGCCAAGACGGTGGCCTCCAAGCACGCGAGTCACGTCTGGGGGGTCGGCGAACAGGCCAGGCCAGGCAGTGAAGGGCGCTTTCCCCGCATCACATGCGGGGAAAGCGCCCTTCACTGCGTGAGATGTGGGGGAAGAGTCCGTCAGGGGCGGGTCAGGCGCGCGAAGAAGGACTCCAGGTGTTGCCGCTGCAGGGCGATCGTCGAGAACTCCCCGGCGACCAGGCTCATCACGTTCGCCCCGGCGTTGATCAGCACGACCTCGTCGACCAGTTGCTCATCAGGCGTTTCGGTGACGATGTCGCCGTCCTCGCGGCCCTCGGTGAGATACCGGTGCAGCAGGCCCCGCCACGAGCGGATGTGCTCGAGGTATTTGTCCTGCAGCTTCGGATTGGTCAGCGACAGCTGCCAGAAGGTGAGCAGGACGCGCCCCGCGGCGATGCGATCCTCGTCGATGGGCATCGACGAGACGCACAGCTCGCGGAGCGCGGTCAGCCCGCGTAGCTCGTCCAGCTCCACGTACTCGCGCATCATGCCGAGCGCGCGTTCGTAGGTGGCCTGGATGATGTCTTCCTTGCTCGGGAAGTACAGCTTGAGCGCGCCGTTGGCGAAGCCGGCGGCCGCCGCGATCTCGCGCATGGTGGCGGCCTCGATCCCGCCCTGGGTGATCAAATCCCAGGTGACGTCGACGATATGGCTGCGCCGCTCGTCGTGGTCGATGATCTTCGGCATCGGCAGACCTCCCGCACTGGTTCTTCTACCAGTGTAGGAGATCAGGCCTGGTGATACACGCGGTGCCCGGCGAACCACGTTTGCGTCACCTTTGTCTTGACGAGCGCGGACGGATCGGTCTCGAACGGATCGCGGTCCAGTACGACGAAATCCGCCGACTTCCCGGGGACCAGCGAACCGGTGACGTCGCCCAGCCCCATCGCGCGGGCGGCGGCCAGGGTGAAGACCTCGATCGCCTCGGCCAGGGTGATCGCCTGCTCCGGCCACAGCGCGCCGGGGAACGTGCCGGTCGGATCCTGGCGCGTGACCAGGCCGTGGATGCCTTCCCACGCGTTCGGCGACTCGCTGACCGGCCAGTCCGAACCGCCGGCCACCAGCGCGCCCTCGTCCAGCAGCGACCGGTTCGGCTGCATCCGCCCGGCCCGCTCGCCGGGCAGCACTTCGGCGATGGCGGCCGGGATGACACCGGGGACCCACAGGAACGGCGAGATGTCCGCGGCGACACCGAGTGCGGCGAAGCGCGGCAGATCGTCAGGATGCACGAACTGGCCGTGCGCGACCTGGAAACGCGCGTCGGTGAAGCCTTCGGCACGCACTTTCTCGACGGCGTCGAGCGTCGCGCGCACCGACGCGTCCCCGGTGCAGTGCACCTTGGCCGACAGCCCCGCCGCGGCCGCCGTGCGCAGCCAGCCCACGAGTTCGTCACCCGGCATGGTGGTGGCACCGTGGTGGCAGGCTCCGTGCGCGGCGTCCGGCAGGTACGGCTCCAGGAAGGCCGCGGTCCGCGTCGGCGGCACCCCGTCGAGGAAGATCTTCACGAAGTCCGGCCGGTGGTGCTCGCTCCGGTACTGCCCGGCGACCTCCAGCAACGGTGCCCCGATCGGGTCGAAACCGAAGATCGGGTCGTTGATCAGCAGCGACGAGACGACCCACGCGTGCAGCTCGCCCGCGTCGTCGAGCGACTTCAGCGCCCGCAGGATGTCCGCGGAGACCCCGGCGTCCTGGAACGCGGTGACCCCGTACGAATGCAGGGTGCCGATCCCGTGCCGCGACGCCGCCACATGCTGCTCCGCGGTGAGCGTCCGTGTCTCGCTGAGCGCCCGCTCGACCGCGACGCCCGCCGCTTCGAGCAGAACCCCGACGGGTTCCCCGGTGGCGGGATCCCGGACGATCTCCCCGCCCGCCGGATCAGACGTCGCGGCGGTGACCCCCGCGAGCTCCAAGGCCCGGCTGCTCACCCAGCGGTTGTGCCTGCTGTCGTCCGAAAGCATGACCGGACGCCCGCCGGCGGCCTCGTCGAGCGCGTGCCGGGCCGAAACCCGCGAAAGGGTGCCGACCAAAGTGGACGCCCAGGCACCGCCGACCACCCACTCGTCCGGTCCGAGCCCCGCGGCCCGCTCGCGGACCGCGGCGAGGATGTCGTCCAGGCCCGCGTCGAGGCCGAAGTTCAGTTCGAACAGCGCCGCGCGCCCGGCCAGGGCGTGATGGTTGTGCACGTCGACCAGGCCGGGCATCACGAACGCGCCGCCGAGGTCGACGACCTCGGTGCTCGGCCCGCGTTCGATGTCCTCCAGCGACAGCACCTTGCCGTCCTTGATCGCCAGTGACGACGCCCAGGGGCGGTGACCGTCCACTGTGTACACAGTGGCGTTGGTGAGGACGATGTCGGCGGTCAAGGCTCAGCTCCCGGCCGGGTCGTACGCCTCGGGGTGCACGGTGGTGCTGAGCAGCTTGCCGTGCGCGCCGAAGGTGAAGTGGGTGGGAGTGCTCCCGCTGGCGTCCAGTCCGAAAAGGACACCGTGCGACCGCAGCCGCTTCGCGTCCCGGTGGTCGGCGACGGTCACCGAGGCGCACGGGATCACCTTCTCCCGCCAGGCGAAGACGTAGATACCCGGCCGCAGCTCGTAGACCGAGTTCTCGTCAGTGTCCGCGAGCCCCCGCTCCGGCCCGGCCAGGCACTGCCACGTGTACCAGTGCGGGCTGAGGTACACGTGCTCGTAGGCGTGCTCCGTGCTGTACACCCACAGCACCCGGCGCCCGACCAGCGACGTGGTCGGGGCGAGCGGCTCGCCGGCCGGCTCGATGCCGCCGATCGTCGCAGCCACGAAGGACTGGGTGACCCGGGGCGAGGTGTCGCCGATCTTGCTCAGCACCAGCAGCGCCCGGCCGCGGCGCAGGTCCAGCAGCAGGGTGAACGCCTCGTCCTGCCTGGCCTGCGGGTGGAACTGGACGTAGTACAGGTCGTCGTCGACGAGGAACGTCTCGCAGCGGTCGGTGCCCTTGCCGTGGTAGGTCCAGTCGATCCGGGTGCCGGAGAAGGCGGCGGTGAACGTCGTGCCGTCTTCACAGGCGAGTTCGAAGGTACGGCCGTGCAGGTCGCCGACCGTGGGCGCCTTGTTCGCGTCGAAGCCGGGGGCGAGTCCGTCCAGCGGCAGCCAGGTGGACGTGTCGGACAGGGTCAGTTCGGGCATTGAAGGAGTCCTAGTGCTCGTGGGCGGAACAGTGCTCATCGGAGGCGCCGGAAGGCAGGTCGAGGGCCGGGTTTCGGTCGAAGAACCCGTAGGGGCGCAAGGAAAAACCGGAGTAGTCGACCGGCATGACCGGCCAGTCCTCCGGACGGGGGATATGGGTCGGGCCGAACACGTGCCACAGCACGAGATCGGTGTCGGTGAGGTCGCGGTCGGCGGCGGTCCAGTCGGGCAGCCCCGCGCCACCCGGATGCGCGTTCGGGCGGTCGCCCGCCGGGAAGCGTTCGTCCGCGCGGTACGGCGTCGCCCACAGATGGCGGGTGGCGAACGTCGCCCGCTGGTGGACGGTCGATTCCGGCTGCGCCATCAGCGTCGCGGAGGGGCGCGGCACGAGCTGGTACGCCGTGGGGGAGCCGAGACGGTTGGTGCGCTCCGCGCTGCGGATCTCCCAGACGCGAGCCTTGGCCGGATCCGCGAACCGCTGGGCCTCCTGTTCGGTCCGCAGCGGGGTTTCCTTCCAGGTGAACGCGTTCCCGTACGGGTTCCGCTCACCCATGGGGACGCGTTCGACGTCGACCTCGACGAGCGAATTGCGTTCGCCGTCGATCGCCACGTCGAGCCGTGCGCAGAACAGGTGCTGGTGCACCGGCGCGAACAGACCGGGGGCGATCTCGTTGGCGTGCGGGTGATCCGTGCCCGGATGCGCGGCGCCGGCGAACACGATGCCGGTGGCCTTCGCCTCCAGTTCCACGGTGCCGTCGAGGTAGAGGTACCAGAAGAAGCCGTAGTCGTAGTTGCCGATGGTGGAGATCGACGAGATCACCAGCCGCCGCGACCGGCGGACCTCGGCGCGGCCGTCGAGATCCGTGTGCTTCCAGAGGATCCCGTAGTCCTCCTCGTGCATGCAGATCGCGCGCGGGATCTCGACCGGGTGGCCGTGGTCGTCGGCGACGAACGCGGGGAAGTAGTGGATGACACCGAGGCAGTCGCAGCCTAGCCGCAGGTCGTTCGCGTTCTTGCCGAGCAGGTACTCGCCCGCGTCGAAGTAGCTGATCCAGAACCGGCCGGGCGCGGTGTCGCCGTAGGGCACCACCATCTCCGGTACCGACGCGCGGTGCAGCACCGACCGGTCCTGGAAGCCGACCTGGTGCAGCGTCAGACCCTCGCGGGCGTTGAAGCCGACGCGGAGTTTCCAGCCCTCCCAGGTGACCTCGTTGCCGTCGACGGTGAAGCTCGGACCCTCCGGCTGGGTGATCTCGATGGGCTTGAGCGTGGTGCGGGGCTGGACGCCGTCGTAGCGGCCGTGCTCCGGCGGCACGGGGACGTCACCCTCGTCCTCGACACGGATGACGCGCTGCTCGGTCAGATTGATGTGGACGATCAAGCCCTCGACGGGATGTGCCCACGGGCTGTCGGACTCGTCGTCGCGCAGGAACGTCAGCGAGCGGATGACCCGGCCGGTCTCGTCCGGCCTGCCGAAGAACCCGGGCGCCAGGGGAGCGCAGAAGGCGTGCCCGATCCGGTCGCCGAGGCCCCGCCGCTCCATCGCGGCCTGCCATTCGGGTGACGCCTTGGTGATCGACGCGGCGAGGTCGTACTCCTCGAACAGGTACGCCGGCTGGCCCGGGCCGCAGTCCTCGGTGGAGACCACTTCGCGTTTCGTCAGCGAAACGACCACGTCGCGGGCCTCGCCGGTCGCGGTGTCCAGCAGCGTGTACCGGACGCGGCGATCGGGGGCGGCGTCGCCCTTCTCCGGCTCCACCGGCAGCACGGCCGGGAACCGGGTGGTGGCGGTGAGCAGGCCTTCGGCGGTCAGGATCGCTCGGCCTGCGGTGAGTTCGTCGGCGGTCAGCGGGTCGAGTGGATGCGGCCTGGTCATGTTTCGCAGTCTTGCCGGTCCGGCTCCGGCTGAAAAGGCCGTCATGCGGCTGCGGACAAGAAGGATGCACTGACGGCCAAGCTCCGTGAAAGGTCCGGACCGGAGGATGACGTCATGGGACTGGAGCTCGCGGGCAAGGCCGTGCTGGTGACCGGCGCGGCATCCGGTATCGGCCTTGCCTGCGTCCAGGCCTTCCTCGCCGAGGGCGCGCGGGTCGGCGCCCTCGACCGCGTACCCGTCCCCACCCTGGCCGACGGTCTCCTGGCGCTCGAGGCCGACGTGACCGACGAGCCGTCGGTGGCCGCCGCGATCGACACCGTCGTGAGCCGCTTCGGCGGGCTCGACGTGGTGGTCGGCTGCGCCGGGATCTCCGGTCCGGTGGGGACGCCGGTCACCGAAACGTCCGCGGCGGAGTTCGCCGCGCTGATGGCGGTCAACGTGACCGGCCAGTTCCTGCTGGTCAAACACGCCGCGCCCTGGCTCACCGCGTCGGGTGGCTCGGTGGTGCTGCTGGCCAGCGACTCGGCGTTCACGAGTGCGCCCGGCATGGTCCCGTATTGCGCTTCGAAAGGCGCCGTGGTCGCGATGACCAGGGCTCTCGCGGTCGATCTCCCCGGCGTCCGGGTGAACTGCGTCTGCCCGTCGGTGGTCGACACCCCGATGGCGCGCGGCGATCTCGGCGAGGTGCTCGACGATCCCGCGTTTCCGGTGCAGGCTCCGGAAGAGGTCGCCTGGCAGGTACTCCATCTCGCGTCCGCGCGTTCGCGGGCGGTCAACGGCCAGGCCGTGCTCGCCGATTTCGGCGTCTCGGCCCGCTCCGGTTTTCCCGCTTAGAAAGGACTCCGCAAGTGAAGAAGGTTGTCGCGATCACGGGTGGCGGTACCGGAATCGGTGCCGCGGTCGCCCGCCGGTACGCCGACGAGGGTGCCCAGGTGGTGGTGCTCGGACGGCGGCTCGAGCCGCTGGAGAAGGTGGCCGCCGAAACCGGCGCGCACGTCATCTCGTGCGACGCCAGCGATCGCGAAGCCGCCGAGAACGCCGTGGCGGAGATCGTCGGCAAGTTCGGCAGGCTGGACGTCGTGGTGGCCAACGCCGGTGGGCACGGGCTGTCCTCGGTGGTCGACACCGGTGACGAGGAATGGGAGCTGGCGCTGCGCTCGAACCTGTCGAGCGCCTTCGTGTTCTGCCGGGCCGCGCTGCCGTCGCTGATCGAAACCGGCGGCCAGGTCGTCGTCGTGTCCTCGCTGGCCGGGCTGTTCGCCGGGCCGAACGTCGCCGGCTACACCGTCGCGAAGCACGCACTGATCGGGCTGACGCGTTCGATCGCCCGCGACTACGGGCCGAAGGGCGTCCGCGCGAACGCGGTTTGCCCCGGCTGGGTGCGCACGCCGATGGCGGACGGCGAGATGGACCAGTTCGCCGAGGCCGCGGGCTTCGACGGCGGGCACGACGAGGGCTACCGGCGCGTGACCGCCGAGGTCCCGCTGCGGCGTCCCGCCGAACCGGAGGAGATCGCGTCGATCGTGCGGTTCCTGGGGTCTTCGGAGTCGTCGTACATCACCGGTGCGGTGATCGTGGCGGACGGTGGCGCGCATGCGGTGGATCTGCCGACGCTGGCGTTCGAACGGGCGGGGATGGGTTCTTAGCGGCGTTGTTGCGCGTGAAGTCCGTGAAGGCCTCCTTCACTACCTTGAGGGTAGGGAAGGAGGCCTTCACGGACCTAGGGAGCGTGATCGCCCGGTACCGGATGTCATGAAAGGGGCGTTCAGGACGAAATGTGTCCTGAACGCCCCTTTCATGACATCCGGACAGCCGCGAAGGGCGAGTTCGGCTGTCCGTGAAGGCCTCCTTGAGGGACCCAGAGTCCCTCAAGGAGGCCTTCACGGACTTCACGAACGGTCAGGATTCCCCGAGATAGGCCGAATGCAGGGAGCCGGGGGAGTCCAGCAAGCCCTGCGCCGAGCCCGCATAGGTGACCCGCCCCGAAGAAACCACCACGGCGTCGCTCGCCACGCCGAGGGCCAGATGCGTGAACTGCTCGACCAGCAGGATCGCCGCGCCCTCTTCGGCGAACCGGGTCACCATCGGCAGCAGCCGGGTGAACACCACGGGCGCGAGGCCCAGCGACATCTCGTCGATCAGCAGGAACGACGGCCGCGCGGCGAACGCCCGCGCCAGCACCACCATCTGCTGCTCGCCCCCGCTGAGCAGCGCGGCCGACGAGTCGCGGCGTTTCTCCAACTCGGGGAACGCCTCGAACAGCTCGTCGGCCCGCGCGCGGGTGCGCGCGGTCAGCATCAGGTTCTCCAGCACCGTCAGGCCGCCGAACACCGCGCGACCCTGTTCGATATGCGCCAGACCCCGCCGGGCGCGGGCGACCCTCGACTGTTTCGTGATCTCGTCGGCTCCGATGTGGACAGTCCCCGAAGCGGCGGGCACCACGCCGGAGACGGCCTCCAGCAGGCTGGTCTTCCCGGCACCGTTGGGGCCGACGAGCGCCGTGATCCGTCCCGGCTCCAGGGTCAGGTCGACGTCGCGGATCACCGGCCCCGCCCCGCGGGTGACCGTCAGTCCCGCTATCCGCAAAGCGTTCACAGCATCTCCGTTTCACCCATGTACGCCTTGAGCACGGCGGGATCGGCGAGCACTTCGGCCTGCGGGCCGGAGGCCAGCACCCGGCCGAAGTCGAGGACGGTGATCGTGTCGCAGACCGAGCGCACCAGATCGAGATCGTGCTCGATGAGCAGGACCGAAACCCCGAACCGCGCGGGAACCTGCCGCAGCCGTTCCCCGAACGCGACGTGCTCCTCGTGCGGAAGGCCCGCGGCGGGTTCGTCGAGGAGCAGGACCCGCGGCCGCGCCAGCAGATGCCCGACGACCTCGACCAGCCTGCGCGCGCCGACGTCCACTTGCGACAGTGGGGTGCGGGCGGCGGGACAGCCGAAGAAGTCCAGCGCGTCACCGATCTCGTCGGCGGTGAGGCGCCGCCTGGCGAGGAACTTCAGGTACGCCCCGACCGTCAGCCCCGGCGGGACGCGGTCCTGCTGGAACGTCCGGCGCAACCCGGCGCGGGCCCGGTTCGACGGCGATCCGGTCAGCGGGCGGCCACCGAGTTCGACGGCGCCCTCGGCGTTGGGCAGGAATCCGCTGATCGCGTCGACCAGCGTCGACTTGCCAGCGCCGTTCGGCCCGATGACGCCGAGCACGCCGTGCTCCGGCACCGAAATGTCCACTGAGGACAGTGCGGCCACATGCCCGAAGTTCACGCTCAGGCCGCGGACGGTGAGCACCGGTGGGCCGGGGGAGACCGGTTCGACATCGCCCGCGCCGGTGGCGAGATCGAGTTTCGCCGGTTCCTTCTTGGACCTCCGGTACCAGACCTGCCGCACCGTGGTGCCCAGGTTCCCGCCGCCGGCCAGCGCCTGCACCCCGAGCACGCCGAACACCACGAAACCCCAGTCCTGCGGGATTCCCCAGCGTTTGAGCAGTTCCGGCACGCCGACCCACAGGATCGCGCCGAACACGGCCATGTCGATCAGATGCGCGCCCGACATGATCGCCAGCACGTACAGCGCCAGCGACTGGATCGCGGTGAAACTGGCCGGGAAGGCGACCCCGACCTGCCCGGTGAGCAGCCCGCCGCTGATCCCGCCGAGGGTGGCGCTCACGGCGAACGCGGTCAGCTTCGACGTCCGCACGCTCGTGCCGGCGGCCGCCGTACCGCGTTCGGAGAACGCCACCGCCTGCCAGGCGCTGCCCCAGCGCCCGCGGCGCAGGAAGTACACGGCGAGGCAGCACAGCACCAGCACCACCACGGCGAGCTGGAAATACGACCGGTCGTCGGAGAAGGCTTCCGGCCGTTCGACCGAGATCCCGGCGGAGACACCGGGGAACTGCAACTGGACGAGTGCGAGGTCCACCGCCGCGGCGAGGCCCAGCGTGACGACGGCGAGGTTGATCCCGCGCAGCCGCAACGCCGGGAGCCCGACGAGCACCCCGACCAACCCGGCGGCGAGACCGCCCAGCACCAGCCAGGTGAGGAACCCGCCGGGCGCCTGCGCCTCGTTCAGCGCCGACACCGTCCAGGCGCCGACGGCGCCGAAGGTCAGCTGGCACAGGGAGATCATGCCCGCGCTGCCGGTGACCACGCCCAGCCCGAGCAATGAGATCCCGGCGACGACGGCGCTCATGCCGAGGTAGACGAAGTACCCGTCGAGCCCGACGCTCAGGCCGTACCCGGCCGCGATCGCCACGATGGCCACCGCGAACGGGATCCCGCGTTCAGCGAGCCGCATCCCACACCTCCTTGCGCTGCGACCACAGCAGCAGCGCGACGATCACTGCGAACGGCAGGAAGTACCGCACCACCGAAAGGCCGTCGACCTGCGCGGCCGCGCCCTGGATCAGGCCGAGGCCGAGCCCGCCCCCGACCGCGAGGTCGAGCCGGCGGAATCCGCCGAGCAGGGCCGCCGCGGCCGCGGGGACCACCAGCATCGCCAGCGACGTCGCGTCGTTGGACTGCGACGGCGCCACGATCGAGATGACCAGCGTGCTGACCACCCCGGTGACCGCCCACACCGCGACGCTGAGCCGTTTCGCCGGGATGCCCAGCAGTTCCGCCGTCGTCGGGCGTTCCGACAGCGCCCTGAGCTGGACACCCGCCGAGGTCCGGCTCAGCACGATCCGGCTGGCCACCGCCACCAGGATCGCCAGCGCGACGGTGACCACGGTGACCTGGCTGATCACCACCCCGCCGACGGTGACCGCCGGACCGTCCAGGATCGGGTGGAACGGCTGCGGTTTGTTGCCGAACAGGATGAACGACAACGAGATCAGCAGGAGCAGCACCGCGACGGTGACCGCCGAGCGGGTGCCGGTGTCCGCCTCGGCGAGCCAGGTGGACACGATCCAGCCGAGCAGCGCGCTGAGCAGCCCGCCGAGCACGATCCCCGCGACGGTGGCGAGCCACATCGGCAGGCCCAGATCGACGGACAGGAACACCGCCACGTAGCAACCGAACATCCCGGTGGCCGACTGGGCGAAGTTCACCACCCGCACCAGGCGCGACATCAGCGTCAGGCATACCGCCAGCACCGCGTACAGTCCGCCGGCGGCCAGGCCTGCCAGCGCTCCCTGCAGCATGTTTCCTCCAGTGTGAGGGGGAGGGGAGCGGTGCGTGCCGGGGCGCGGTGGTCGTGAGTGGCGTTTCGGGTTAGAACCCGAAACGCCACTCACGACCCACGTGACCCGGCACGCAGCCCGGCTCCCGTTACTTCTTGGGAATCCGCAGCCAGTCGTTCGCGACGAGCTCCCATTTGTTGGTGCCGGAGGCGAGCTTGATCGGCCAGCCCGCGGTGTTGTCGTGGTGCGTCTGGCCGGGACCGAAGACATACGGCGTGCCGACCATCGGATCGGTGATCGGCTTCATCTCGCGCAGCGCCTTGGTCACCGATTCACGCGTGATGTCGCCCTGGATGCCGCGAACGACGTCGAGGAAGTACTTCGCCGCCAGGTAGCCGCCCTGGCTGAACGAGGTCAGCGGGATGTTGTTCTTGGTCATCAGCTCGCGCCAGTCCTTGTTCTGCGGGCTGGTCGCGTCGGTGAACGGGTAGAACTCGGCGGGCACGTACACCCCGGCGCCGGCGTTGGTGATGGCCTTGGCGTAGTTCTCGCTGTAGACGCTGGTGAGCAGCAGCCACGTGACGTCGTTCCAGCCCTGCGCCGCGGCGGCCTTCAGCTGCCCGATGGAATCCGGCTCGACCGGGTTCACCGTGATCGCCTTGCAGCCCGCGTTGCGCGCCTTGACGATGTAGGAGGTGTAGTCGGAACCGCCGTAGGGCACGGTCGCGTCGAGGTACTTGAGCTTCTTGCCGGTGATGGCCGACCACTCGTCGATCGCGGCCTGGTACGACGGCAGCGTGTTGCCCGCGATCTCCAGCAGCGCGCAGATGTCGTTCAGCTTCAGCGTTTCCGAGCCGTAGAGCAGTGTCAGCGTCATGTCGTGGTACGGGCCGACGTTGACCGGGGCGATGTTCGGGCTGGAGAAACAGGCCGGGTCCACGCCGATGCCCTGCATGGACAGGATCTTCTGCTGCTCGTAGTACTTGTTGTTGATCTCGCACTCGATGAGGCTGGACGAGCCGACGAGCGCCACCGCCTCGTCCCGCCCGACGACCTCGCGGGCCGCGGCGGCCGCGGCCGCGGGGTCGCCCTTGTCGTCGAGGGCCTTGTACTGGATCTGCCTGCCGTTCACGCCGCCGCTCGCGTTGGCCGCGTCGAAGACCGCCTTGGCCGCCTGTGAGGCCTCGGGGAAGGTCGCCGCGCCGCTCAGCGCGTTGACCGAACCGACCACGATCGGCCCGCTCGCACCGCTGTCGGATCCGGCGCACCCGGCCGTCGCGAGCAGGACGGCCGAGGCGAGGGCGACGAGGCGCCGCGCGGGTTTCACCGGTTCTCCATGGCTTCGACCACGGGCACCGAGTCGACGATCTGCTCGAACGAGGTCACCTTGCCGCCGTCGAACCGCCACACATGCGCGACGCGGGCGGTGAACGAACGGCCGGTCTCGCGGTGCTTCGCCTGGTAGGTGCCGAGACCGATCACCGTGTCGCCGGCGTCGAGAAGGTCGCCGAGGGTGAAGGTGTAGCCGTCCCAGTCCTTCGCGATGGCGCCGAAGACGTTGTCCCGCACCTCTTCCGGACCGGTGTACGTGCCGGCGTAAGGGAAACCGGCCGCCTCCGTCCAGGTGGTGTCGGGACCGAGCGGGGCCAGCATGCCCGCCAGATCGCCCCGGTCGCTCGCGGCGTAGTGCGCGGCGATGATGTCGAGATTGGACACTGAGGCTCCTTAGACCGGTTGGGCGTCGGGGTAGGCGACGGCACCGAGTGGGTAGATGTGCCCGCCCGCGCGGGAGTGCTCCGACCGGCCGTCGCCGGTCAGGCCGAGGAAGACGCCGGTGGTCTTCAGCGCGTAGCCGAGGTCGTGCAGCCACACACTGGCCACGGCGATGCGGAATTCGCGGAAGCAGAACAGGTAGAGCCCGTCCTGGAACTTCCAGACCGTCGACAGGTCCATGTCTCCGTGGCCGCGCTGCACGCCTTCGAGGCATTGCCAGGCATAGCGTTGCGAAGACACGTACACGTGCTCGTAGAGGTGTTCCGGGCTGTAGCGGTAGACGTTGCGTTTGCCGATCAGGTCGCGCGACGGGCCGGGAACCTCGCCTGACGGCGTTCCCGCGTCGGTCGTGCCGGACCAGAACGTCTGGGAGACACGGGGAACGCCTTCGACATCCTCGGCGCCGATGACCGAGCGCACGGCGAGCGCGCGATGCGTCGTCGTGGAGAAGACGACGGTGAGCGCTTCCCCTTCGACGCTGGTGTGTGGGAGATTGACGAAGAAGACGTCATCCCGGACGGCGACCGCGTCGTACGGATCCTTGACGCCGTTGCAGGTGACGGTTTCAGCGTCTTCGAACCGCAGCGCGAGCGTCTTCCCGTCGTCGAGGGTGACGGTGAGCTCGCGTCCCGACAGGTCCGCGTTCGGCAGGCGGTAGGTGGCTATTCCGGCGGCGAACTCGTCATAGGTACGCCACTGTTCCTCGGGTGCTTCGGGCATGCGGTCATCGTCGAGGCGACCGCCCTGGCAGGGGAAGCCGTCACGCGCTGGGCGGCAACAACCGATCGCTCACGGTCAAGCCGCGTCGCAGTTCGCTCGGCGAGCAGCCGAATTCCGTCTTGAACACGCGGCTGAAATGCGGCGCGTCGACGAAACCCCACTTCGCCGCGATGGCCGCGACGGGCCGCGAAGTGTGCACGGGGTCGAGCAGTTCGCGGCGGCAGTGTTCGAGGCGCCGGGTGCGGATCCAGCCCGAGACGGTGGTGCCCTGCTCGTGGAAGAGGCCGTGCAGATGCCGGGTGGAGATGTAGTGCTCGGCGGCGATCTGTGCCGGTCCCAGGTCGGTGGAGGAGAGGTTGGCGTCGATGTAGGCGAGGACGCGGCGCATCAGTTCGTGATGCGGCCCGGCGCTCGCGCGGGCGAGGTCGAGCTCGCTGGCGAACAGGGTGGCGAGCAGATCGACCGCGGTATGCGCGAGCCGGACGCCCGCCGGCCCGCCGAGCTGGTCGAGGTTGCTGCCGAGCTGCGCGAGGAAGGGCACCACCACGTTGCCCATGCCCCGCTTGCCCGACATCGGCACCGCGGTCAGCTGGCCGACCAGGTCGCGGGGGAGATCGATGAGCCGCTGCGGGAACATCACCACGAGCGTGCGGAAATCCTCTTCGAACGCCAGGGTGTACGGCCGGTGCGTGTCGTACAACGCCACGTCGCCGGGACGCAGCATCGCCTCACGGTTGTCCTGCACCAGCAGACCGGTGCCGGACAGGATCAGGCTCAGCTTGTAGTAGTGCCTGTCCGCCCTGGCGATGAGTTCGGGGGTCCGCTCGACCACATGCGCCGACGCGGTCACCTCGGTCAGCTGCACGTCGTCGGCTCCGCACGAGCGGATGCGGCCGCGGAAGTGGTCGCGGTGCTCGCTCGTCACGTGCAGTGGCACGAAGGATTGTGACACCACCGTGCGGAAATCGGTGAAATCTCGCGCGACCGTGGTGGTGGTCGGGTCGGCGGTGGCGGTGGTCACGGGGGTCACCTCGCAGCATCGGGGGGTGAATTTCATATACGATAAGCGATACGATGCTGCCGGGCAATGATCGCGGCGAGGTCAGTCGGCGAGGCGGAACAGAAGGGTTCCCGGGTCCACGTCGACGGGTACCACCGTGCCCGTTTCGTAGCGGCCGACGTCTTCGGTGAGCACGCGCGCACTGAACGGAGCGACTCCCGGGCCGGTGACGACGAGATCGACGTCGTCGGCGGGCGTGCTCACCTCGCCGACCCAGATCCGCTTGCTGGACACCACTTCGGCGTTCGCGCGGACCCCTTTCCGGTCGAGCCCGCGATGGAGCTCCCTGGCCTTGGCGTTCTGCCAGAGGTGCGAGCCGACGGTGCCGGCGCCGCCGAGGGTGAACACGGCGCCCATGGCGACGACGACCAGGCGGTCGTCGTCGCCGGGATCGAAGCGGGTGCTGATCCAGAGCAGGGCCGGGCCGATCAGGACCAGTACCGTCATGAAGAAGCCCAAGAGGCAGCCGATGACGGTGAAGGCGGGCAGTTCCGGGGCTTCGGTGCCTTCGCGGTCCGTCTTCACCGGCGTGAGGTTACTGTCCTGTTCCGCGTGCCGGTTCGGTAAAAATGCCCGCCATCTCGTGATGAGGGGAAAGGCCGGATCCGGCGCTCGTCAGTTCAGGCGCGGTTGCCGTCCGTGGAGTAACGCGGTGCCGAGCGGGGTGATCGCGTGGATCACCATGTTCTTGTGGCGGCGACTGGTGATCAGGTTGGCGTCGCGGAGCGCGGTGGCGTGGCGGCTGGCGGTGGGCAGCGGTGTGGCGGCCCGGCGGGCGAGTTCGGTGGTGGTGGCGCCGGTGCTGTCGAGAGCGCGCAGGATACGGGTGCGGGTGGTACCGAGCAGGGCGACGATCGGATCGCCGGCGCGTCGGCGATCCGGTTCCACCGGGGTGATGACGTCGGGGGCGAGCGGCACCGAATAGACCAGGACGGGCGGAAGTGCCGGGTCGATGAGCGTGGTGGGGTTGGGGCCGCGGCCGAAGACCACCGGCTGCAGCAGCAGGCCTCTTCCGTCGAGTCGAACGTCGTGGTCGAAGAGATAATCGATGCTCAGCACGGGAAAGCGCCATGTCGCCGCGGGGCTCAGGGTGCTCAGGACGGCGTCGATGCCTTGATCGGCCATGAGTTGGGCGCGGCGGGTGTGATCGTGGTGCACGGTGGTGGCGACCGCGTCCCAGTGCGGGGCGAGGCAGGTGTGGAAGTACTCCCGCAGTGCGTTGGCGACCATGCGCAACGCGGGTGGCCGCCCTTCGGCGAGATCGACGGTCCAGGAAGGGAGTGGCCGTTCCTCCGCCAGGTGCGCGAAGTCGGCCGCCAGCCGGGACCGTGGCGTGCTCAGCAGGGTGTCGATGCCCTCGCACAAGGTGCCCCCGCCAGGCGGGGTCAGGAAGTCGGGGGAGGAGCCTGACGCGGGAACCAGATCCAGCAACGGCCGGGTGGACTGCGTCAGCCGCCGCTTGGCCTGGCTTCTCCAGCCACCCAGCACGACCTCGGTCCGGGGTTTACGCAGTAAATACACACTCATGAGGACCTCCCACAACGGATCCGGGCGTCGCGCTATCCGGATACGGGCCAGGTCCGCGAGTGTGAAATGGATTCGCAACATTCCCTCTTCCTCCCCCCGTCTACGACGCTACTGCGGAAAACATGATCGTTGCCACCGTGGCCGCGTGAAGCCTGCCGGTGATCGATCATGACGCGCCGGAATCGGCCGCTGATCAGCGTGTTTGCGGCAGGATGAAGATGCTTTCCCCTCTTCGGTGGGCCGTCATAGTATTGGCGTCGAATTCGCGAGTGGGGGTAAATCGCCTTACTGGCTGTCTTCTTCCCATGTATTCAATTCGATTGCGAGGGATGATCATGAGAATTCTGGCGGGAGCATTACTGGGATCGGGTTTGATGGTGGCGGGTCTGTTCGGGGCGGCGCCGGTGGCCTCGGCGGCTCCGACGGAGAGCGTGAGCGTGTCCGTGGCGCTGAGCGACTCGGTGCCGTTCGCTTGCCAGAACATCAGCGGCGGTACGTGGTGTTACGGGACCGAATCGGCGGGCAGCGGGCAGAAGAAGTGTTACTCGCACTATCTGCACCCCACCAAGCGCCACAGCGCGACCGCCATTCTCGGCTCCAGGCAGAACAAGAAAACCGCGAATCGCGGGCAATGGGCCAAGGCCGAGGTGATCGGTTCGAGTAGAGACACCTGCAACGCGTACTACAACTCCGACGCGTGATCCGACCTTCGCGGGGTGCCGGACCACCGGGTTCGCCACCCCGCGAAGGCGGGTTCAGATGAGCGCGGCCGGAAGCGTTTCGAAGCCGCGCAGGATCCGGGTCTCCCGCCGTCGGCCGCCACTCAGCAGCCGCAGATCGGGAAAGCGCTCGAAGATCGACCGCAGCCCGATCTCGCCTTCCATCCTCGCCAGCGAAGCACCGAGACAGTAGTGCCGCCCGGCGCCGAACGACACGTGGTCCCGCGCGTTCGCCCGGCCGACATCGAAGGCGGCCGGGTCGTCGAAGATCTCCGGGTCCCGGTTGGCGCCCGCGAGCACGGTGCTGACGATCGCCCCGCGGGCGATGGGGGTCCCGCCGATCTCGGTGTCCCGGGCGGCCAGCCTGCCGGTGAGCAAAACGGGCGGGTCGTAACGGAGGACCTCGTCGACGGCGTTGCTCCACAGGCCCGGATCCGCCCGCAGTTTTGCGAGTTGGTCCGGATGCCGCGTCAGCAGGGCGATTCCGTTGCCGAGAAGGTTGACCGTGGTTTCGAAGCCGGCCGCCAGCACCAGCCCCGCGGTGGCCTTGAGCTCCCGCTCGGTCAGGCCCACGCCGTCCTCGCGCGCGGCGATCAGCTTGCTGAGCAGGTTGTCGCCGGGGTTCGCCCGCAGCTTCTCCAGATGCACGGTGAGCCACGAGTCGAACTCGGCCAGCGTCGCCTCCACCGTCCGGAACGTTCGCCACGGCAGGCCGAGGTCCAGGCTCGGCGCCGCGGCACCGCCCAGTGCGAGCACCTTGTCGCGTTCCTCCGGCGGCACGCCGAGGATCTGGCTGATCACGGTGACCGGCAGGAGCCCGCAGTACTGCTCGATGAGATCGACCGGGCTCGTCGGGTCGAGACCGTCGAGCAGTTCGTCGGTGATCGCCTGCGTGCGTTCCCGCAGCTGCTCCACCGCGCGGGCGGTGAAGACGCGGGTGACCAGCTTCCGGTAGCGCGTGTGATCGGGCGGTTCGCTGGCGAGCAGCGACGGCGGCTCGATCGGATGGATCAGACCGGACGACGACCAGGCGACGAGCCGGTTGAGCAGCGGGTTGTCCGGGACGAACCGCACGGTCTTGAACGCGTCACTGGTCAGGATCTCCTTGCACGCCGCATGCCGGGTGGTGACGTGCCCGACCCGGGTGGTGGCGATGGCGCCGTGCGAGCGGATCTCGTCGAACAGGCCGGTCAGGTCCGCTCCACCACTCGCCTCGACGGACAACCTGCCCTGGAGGTCGCCCCGGCGCGCCGCAGCCCGCAGGGCGACCCGGGGGATGGCATGGCCGATGCTCCAGCGGGTGACCGGTTTGGCGATCGCCTCCGCCTTGTGCCGGAAGGTCAGTGCGAACATCAGGACTCCGTCCGTGCGGCTTCCTTCGAAGGTAGCGGAACGACGTGTCAGTAGCGAGTGGCTCCGATATCTGCGATCCCGCTTCGCGCTCGGTAATGTTCTGCACTTCGGGCGGGCCGGGGAGTGCTTGTGGGCGGCTACGGGTTCGACATCGCGCTGGTCGCGGTGCTGGTGGTGCTCAACGCGGTGTTCGCGGGCAGCGAGATGGCGCTGATCTCGTTGCGCGAAGGGCAGCTGCGGGCGTTGGAACGGGACGGCCGCGCCGCCGCCCGCACCCTGGTGCGGCTGGCGCGCGACCCGAATCGGTTCCTGGCGACGATCCAGATCGGCATCACGCTCGCCGGGTTCCTCGCCTCGGCGACGGCGGCGGTGTCCCTCGCGCAACCCCTGGTGCCGCTGCTGGGTTTCCTCGGCAACGCGGCCGGGGCGGTGGCCGTCGCGCTGGTGACGATGGTCCTCACGTTCCTGACCCTGGTGCTCGGCGAACTGGCGCCGAAGCGGCTGGCGATGCAGAACGCGCTGCGGTGGGCGTTGCTGGTGGCGCGCCCGCTGAACCTCTTGTCGGCGATCTCGCGGCCCGTGGTGTGGGCGCTGAGCGTGTCGACGAACCTCGTCGTACGGGCGCTGGGCGGGCGGCCGGAAGCCGATCCGGACCAGATGTCACCCGAGGAACTCCGGGAACTGGTTTCGGCGCAGCGCGGCCTGAACGCCGAGCAGCGCATGATCATCAACGGTGCCTTGGAGATCCACGAACGACGGCTGCGGGAGGTGCTCGTGCCCCGCCGCGCGGTGCTGACCCTGGCCGCCGAACAGGATCTGCTCTCGGCACGCAGGCAGCTGGCCGAATCCGGCCACTCCCGGGCGCCGGTCGCGCGCGGCGGCCATCTGGACGACGTCGTCGGTGTCGTGCGGTTGCGTGACCTGCTCGACGACCACGCAGACCTGGCCGAAGTCGTCCGGCCGGCGGTGGTGTTCCCCGATTCGCTGCGGGTGTCGGACGCGCTCCGGAGTTTCAAGGCCGAACGGGAGCAGATGGCGCTGGTGGTCGACGAGCACGGCGCCGTCGCGGGCATGGTCACGCTGGAGGATCTGCTGGAGGAGATCGTCGGCGAGATCTACGACGAGACCGACCGTGACGTGCTGGCCGTACGCGACGGCAAGGACGGTTCGCTGGTCCTGCCCGGCACCTTCCCGGTGCACGACCTCGTCGACGTCGGGGTCGAACTGCGCGACGCGCCGCCGGGGGAGTACGCGACCATCGCGGGGCTGATCCTCGTGATCCTCGGGCGGATCCCGGAGAAGCCGGGCGACCGCGTGGTGGTCTCCGGCTGGACGGCCGAGGTGCTCGGCGTCGAGCACCATGCGATCACGCGGGTGGCGCTGCACCGTGGGACGAACCCGGAGTGATGAGTTGCGCCGGACGCGCGGGGTTGGCAGCGTGCCCGGTGTCCCGCCACGAAGGAAGGTGCCCCGATGCCGCAAGACCAGCCGGATTTGAAACCTCGTTCGCGCGACGTGACCGACGGGCTGGAACGCGCGGCGGCCCGCGGGATGCTCCGCGCGGTCGGGATGGGCGACGACGACTTCGCCAAACCGCAGATCGGTGTGGCGTCCTCGTGGAACGAGATCACCCCGTGCAATCTGTCGCTCGACCGGCTGGCCAAGGCGGTCAAGAACGGCGTGCACGCGGCCGGCGGCTATCCGCTGGAGTTCGGCACGATCTCGGTGTCCGACGGTATTTCCATGGGACACGAGGGAATGCACTTCTCCCTGGTGTCCCGCGAGGTGATCGCCGACTCCGTCGAGACGGTGATGATGGCCGAGCGGCTGGACGGCTCCGTGCTGCTGGCCGGCTGCGACAAGTCCCTGCCGGGCATGCTCATGGCCGCGGCCAGGCTCGATCTCGCCTCCGTCTTCCTTTACGCCGGCTCGATCATGCCCGGTCAGGTCGACGGCCAGGACGTCACCATCATCGACGCGTTCGAAGCGGTGGGCGCCTGTCTGGCCGGCAAGATCAGCCGCGCCGAAGTGGACAAGATCGAACGCGCGATCTGCCCCGGCGAAGGGGCCTGCGGCGGCATGTACACCGCCAACACGATGGCGTCGGTCGCCGAAGCGCTCGGCATGTCGCTGCCCGGATCGGCCGCCCCGCCCGCCGTCGACCGGCGTCGTGACGGGTTCGCGCACCGGTCGGGGGAGGCCGTGGTCGGCATGCTCCGCCAGGGCATCACCGCGCGGCAGATCATGACCATGGAGGCGTTCGAGAACGCCATCGCCGTCGTGATGGCGCTGGGCGGTTCGACCAACGCCGTCCTCCACCTGCTCGCAATCGCGCGCGAGGCGGAGGTCGATCTGCGCATCGACGACTTCAACCGGATCGGCGACAAGGTCCCGCACCTCGGCGATCTCAAGCCGTTCGGGAAGTACGTGATGAACGACGTCGACAAGGTCGGCGGCATCCCCGTGGTGATGAAGGCGCTGCTCGACGCCGGGCTCATGCACGGCGACGTGCTCACCGTGACCGGGAAGACGATGGCCGAGAACCTCGAAGGCATCGCCCCGGCCGGGGTCGACGGCGAGATCATCCGCCCGCTCGACCGGCCGATCCACAAGACCGGCGGGCTGACCATCCTCAAGGGCTCGCTGGCGCCCGAAGGCGCGGTCGTGAAGTCGGCGGGCTTCGACGAATCGACCTTCACCGGTACCGCACGGGTCTTCGACGGCGAGCGGGCCGCTCTCGACGCGCTCGCCGAGGGCCGGATCGTCGCCGGCGACGTCGTCGTCATCCGTTACGAAGGCCCCAAGGGCGGGCCGGGGATGCGGGAGATGCTCGCCATCACCGGCGCGATCAAGGGCGCCGGACTCGGCAAGGACGTCCTGCTCATCACCGACGGCCGGTTCAGCGGCGGCACGACCGGCCTCTGCGTCGGCCACATCGCCCCGGAAGCCGTCGACGCCGGGCCGATCGCCTTCGTGCGCGACGGTGACCCGATCACCCTCGACGTCGCGAACCGGACGCTGGAAGTCGGGATCGACGACATCGAGGCACGCAAGGAGGGCTGGACGCCCAAGCCGCCCGCGTACACGCGCGGGGTGCTCGGGAAGTACGCCAAGGTCGTGCGAAGCGCCGCGCATGGAGCCGTGTGCGAGTAGGGCGGCTGAAGTACATGAAGGCCCCCTTCCTGTACCCAGGCGCCAGGGTCCCGGCTAAGCGGCCTATTCGCTGGTCAAGTGGGCAACGGAGGCACTCGTCACGCTGGCCTGACTCCGTCTCGACTGTCCACAAGGGGACCCTTCCGGGGTGATCGTGCCCGATTTAGGCGTTCCGCAAAGGGGTCGTGAGTGGCAAAGAGGGTTAGAACGACCTTTACCACTCACGACCCCTCGGCATAATCACCCATTTCGCCATGAATAGGACATTCGGTCGCCGAGAAGTGACCAGTGGACGGTTGGAGTCTGGTCGACTCCCGTCGACCAGGGCAATCAAGCGCTTGACCTGCGCTTATGCGACTTTGCCGGGACCCTGCCTTCAGAGTAGGGAAGGGGGCCTTCATGTACTTGGAGGCCCCCACGAACGGGTGATGCGTAGGCCGGACAGCCCCGAGTACGTAATTCACCCGATGTGCCCCGCTACTCCGGAGTAGCAGACTCGGCGGCCCGACGATTCCCGCTGCTCCGGAGGTCGACGATGACCGCGTCCTACGCCCCAGCCCGCTCCGCCGCCCTCGTGATCGCCCGCGTGGTCGTCGACGGGATCCGGCATTCGCTGCCCGAGCACGCGCCGCTGTTCGACGCGCGTGCCACCGAGTTCGTCGCCTCGGTACTCGAGCGCGACGGGATGAACGTGGGCATCGCGGCGGGTGCGGACGCCTTCCGCCAGGTCGGCGTCGCCGAGTACGCGGCGGGCAAGGAGCTGGACCGGCTCTCCCGGGCCTACCACTCGGCCGGCCGCGGCGCCCTTCCCGCGCTGGCGTCGCTGTCGCGGCAGCCCGGCGCCGGGTCCGCCCTGATGGACACCGGGGTGGAGGCCCTGCTCCGCTGCTCCGACGTCCTGATCCGGCTGTCCACCGCGGCCTACCGCGCCGCCCACACGCCCTCGGTCGCCGAGCTGCGCCGTGACCTGCTGAAAGAGATCTTGAGCGGCCGTCCGCCCGCGAAATGGGCGGGACTCGCGGCGGAAGCGGGCTGGGTGCCGCCCGCGCGGGTGGTGGCCGTCGCCGCCGAGCCCGGTGCCGTCCGCGCCTCGTTCGGCCCGGAGGTGCTGGCCGACCTCGCCGGTGAATACCCGCATCTGCTCGTGCCCGACGACGTCGAGATCGGCGGTGTCCTGGCGGGGACTCGGGCGGCGGTCGGGCCCGCGGTGGCACCCGCCGACGCCGCGGTGTCCCTGCGCTGGGCGCGCCGGACGCTGGAACTGGTCCGCCGCGAGGTGATCGAGGACGGCCCGCTCGTGCGCTGGTCGGATCACCTGACCACGCACTGGCTGTTCGCCGACGAGGTGCTCACCACCGCGCTGGTGAACCGCAGTCTCGCGCCGATCGCCGACCTGCCCGCCAACGAGCGGACCAAACTCGCCGAAACCCTCGACGCCATGCTCTCCGCCCGCGGCGGGGCACCCGAGATCGCGAACAACCTCGGCGTCCACCCGCAGACGGTCCGGAACCGCATGCGGCGGCTGCGAGTCCTGTTCGGCGCCCGGCTCGACGACCCGCAGTCCCGCCTGGACCTGCGGATCGCCCTGCGCGCGGAGCTGCTCACGGTCGAACCGGCCCGGCAGGCCCCGATGAAGGTGGCGTGAGCGTCAGGCGGGATCCGCGGACCGGGTCACCCAGGTGGCGACCTGGACGCGGTTCGAGTAGCCGAGCTTGGTGAGGATGTGGTCGATATGGGTGTCCACCGTGCGCCGGGCGATGCCGAGCCGGTCGGCGATCTCCTGGTTCGTCAGGCCCTCGGCGATCACGTGCGCGATCTCGGTCTCGCGTTTGGTGAGCACCTGCGCGGTCTGCTTCCGCGTGCCGGGGGTGCGTTCCTCGAGGGCGTACGCGATGGCGTCGCGGGTGGGCATCGCGGCGCCGTCGGCGAATTCCTTGACCGCGACCTCCCAGCCCAGCGCGGTCGTGACGGTGTCGGTGTCGGCGAGCAGCGGTTCGGTGAACGCCTCGTACCGGGTCGGCCAGGCGCCGACCGTGCGCCAGACGTTCATCGCGGCACCCTGCAGGATCGCCGCCCGGTTGGGGCGTTTGGTCCGGGCCGCGCAGCCCGCCATCACGGTGAGCGTGAACCCGACGACGACGCGGTCGTCCACCCGCTCGTGCAGGCGAAGGACCTGCTCGCAGCAGCGCTCGGCGACGGCGAGATCACCTTGCAGGTATTCGGCGGCGGCGCGGGACCACAGTGCCCAGCCGCGCCAGAAGACCTCACCGCGCCGCTCGCAGCGCTCGACGGCTTCCGCGAGCACCTTCCGGCCACTGTCCATGTCGCCGTTCAGCCAGACGGCGAGCCCGTGGTTGTAACTCGCCCAGAGGTCGCCGCCCTCGTCGCCGTGGGCGCGGAACAGGTCGATGGCCGTGCCGAACAGGCGTGACGCTTCGGCCATGTCGTCGCCGATCAGCGCGGCGTAGGCGCGGACGTGGAGCACGTACGCGGCGGCGAGTTCGTCGCCGCTCGCCTCGGCTTCGGCGGCCGCCCTCTCCACCATGCACCGGTGGGCGGACATGTCTCCCTGCACCACCGCCAGGAATCCCGAGAGCCAGAGCCCGTGCGCCCGCTCGGGGACACCCGGCGCCGCGGCCTCGTCGAGGCGGCGGACCCACATCCGGCCTTCGGTGTTCAGCCCGCGGACGATCCAGAACTCCTTGACGTCGCGCAACATCCGCAGCCCGACGACCGCGTCCTCGGGCGTGCCGGTGCAGTAGTCGAGGGCGACGCGCAGGTTCGCGTGTTCGCTCCGCAGCCGTCCGATCCAGCCGAGCTGATCGGTCTCCAGCCATTCCGTGGCGTACCGGCCGGCGAGTTCGGCGAACCAGTCCCGGTGCCGTTTCCGGAACTCCGCCGTCCCGCCCGCCTCGCTGAGCCTGTCGACGCCGTACTCGCGCACCGATTCCAGCATGCGATACCGCACGCCGCCGGGATACTCCTCGCGCAGCAGGATGGACTTGTCGAGCAGCCCGTCGACGACTTCGAGGACCTGTTCGCGCGGCAGTTCGCCACCGCAGCAGACCTGCTCGGCGGCGTCGAGGTCGAAGCTGCCGGAGAACACCGACGCGCGTGCCCACAGCAGCCGTTCGGGCGCGGTGCACAGGTCGTGGCTCCAGTCGATCAGGGCCCGCATGGTCTCGTGCCGCTCCGGCCGCCCCCGCCGGTCCTTCGTGAGCACCGAGAACTGCCGGTCGAGGCGGTCGGCCAGCTGCCGGACGGACAGCGCCCGCGCGCGCACGGCGGCCAGTTCGATGGCCAGCGGCAGCCCGTCGAGCCTGCGGCACAGCCGGATCAGCGGTTCGACGTCCTCCTCGGTGAGCTGGAACGACGGCGCGACGGCGGTCGCGCGATCGACGAACAGGCGCACGGAATCGTCGTTCATCACGCGTTCGAAGGAGTCGCCCTGTTCCGGGATCGCCAACGGGGGCACCGGCAGGACACGCTCGCCCGCCACGCCGAGCGACTGCCTGCTCGTGGCCAGCACGGTCACCTGGGGACAGGCCCTGACCACGGTGTCGGCGAACCAGGCGCAGCTGTCGACCAGATGCTCGCAGTTGTCGAGCACGAGCAGCAGACGGCTCGCCTGCAGGGCTTCGACGACGACGTCGATGGCCGGTTTCGCCGAGCGGTCGCCGAAGCCGAGCACGTTCGCCACCGTCGGCACCAGCAACGCGGGTTCCCGCAGCTCGGCCAGCGACACGAACGCGACCTCGTCGGCCGTGGCCTCCCGATGGGCCGCCGCGATCCGCCAGGCGAGCCTGGTCTTTCCCACCCCGCCCGGCCCCGTGAGCGTGACCAGTGACGAGGCCTCCAGCAGGCGCCTCGCCTCGCCGGTCTCGGCGTCCCGGCCGACGTAGCTGGTCACTTCGGTGGGATCGGCCGACCACCCCGCAAGCGAGCCAACTCCGTCCGCCATGCACTCTCCCGCGATCGACCAGCCCCGCGTTTTCCGTCCGATGTAGACGGAAAACGCCCGGCTGCGGATACTAGCGGACCGGCGCCGGCCTAGCGGGCCACTCGCTTGGCGCGGTCGTGCGCCCAGCCCGCCAGCACCGTCCCGGTGGCCGCGAGCAGCAGGAACACGATCAACCTGCCGCCCCACTCACCGGGTACCCAGTCGAACGCGCCCCACAACTGGGTCGCGGAACGATCGAAGAGGCTGCGGATGGCGGCCTGCGCGAAGACGGCGACGGCCACCATCCCGAAGATCTGCAGCCCCAGATAGCCGCCCTTGGGCATGCTTCCTACCTCCTGCTCCACGGTCGGGCCCAGCGTCGCCCGCGCGGAGCCCGGCGCACATCGGCAGCGCGTCGCACCTCGTGTTCGACCAAAGTCGATGCCCGTCGCGACCGAGGTCGGGGCCGGGATCGTCCCGTATCCGGCTGCGCCGCCGCGGGCCGGTCGACCATGATGGGCCGGTGATCGCCGACGTCCAGCCACCCGTCCGTCCGTGGGGACAGGCCTGGCGCCTGCTCGCCGCGGCGGCACTGGGCGTGCTGCTGTGGATCATCACAGCGTCGCAACTGCCGGTGGGTGCGTCGGGACCGAGGGTCGAGTGGATGATCACCGGCGATCCGCTGATCGCGCTCGCCTGCCTGGTCGCCCTGCTGTGGCGCCGCCGCTTCCCGGTCGTGATCACCATCGCGGTCATCCTCGCCTCGACGGCGTCGGTGCTGGCAGGCGGCGCGTCGCTGCTGGCGCTCTGTTCGCTGGCCACCCGGCGGCGACCGGCCGAAACGGCGGTCGCGGCGGTGCTTTCCGTGGTCACGGCGATCCTGATCGTCGATCTGTACCCGATGCGCGAGACGCCGGGACCGCTGTGGCTGATGATCTGCCTCCCCACCTTGCTGGTGGGCATCGTGGTGGCCGTGGGCGCCGCGATCGGGGCGCGCCGGGAAGAGGTGCGCTCCCTGCGGGAACGGGTCGAAAGCGTGGAACGGGAGCAGGCCGCGCGGGCGGCCGAGGCCCGGATCTTGGAGCGCCACCGGATCGCGCGCGAGATGCACGACGTCCTCGCGCACCGGGTCTCGCTGGTCGCGATGCAGGCCGGGGTGCTGGGGCATCGCCCGGATCTGCCCGCCGACCAGGTCGCGGAGCTGGCGCGTGGCATCGCCGACGGCTCCCACCAGGCGTTGGAGGAACTGCGGGACGTCCTCGGCGTGCTGCGGGCGGACCCGGACGAGCTGGAACCGCCGCAACCCTCGTTCGCCGACCTGTCCGCGCTCGTCGCGGACGCGCGGGCGCTGGGACTGGACGTCACGATGAAGATCACGACCGAGGGCGAGCCGCCCGACGCGATCGCGAGGACCGTCTACCGGATCGTGCAGGAAGGGCTGACCAACGCGGGCAAGCATGCGCGCGGCGCCGACGTGGTCGTCACCGTCGAAGGAAAGCCGGGCGACGGGCTGCGCGCGACCATCCGGGATTCCGGTGCGGCGCGGGCGATCGCGGGCCCGCCGGCGTCGGGTTTCGGTCTGCTGGGCCTCTCCGAGCGGGTCGAACTCGCCGGCGGCGAACTGGACCACCACGCGGAACCCGGCGGCGGATTCGTGCTCGCCGCGCGTCTGCCGTGGCCGGTCCGCGAAGGGAGCGAGTGAATGGACGGCGAGCGGGTGCGGGTCGTGCTGGTCGACGACGAGCATCTGGTGCGGATGGCGCTGCGGCTCATCGTCGACGGCGAGCCCGACCTCGTCGTGGTCGGTGAAGCCGCCGACGGCGACGCCGCGGTCGGCGTGGTGGGGGAGCAGCGGCCCGACGTCGTCCTGATGGACGTCCGGATGCCCGGACGCGACGGGCTGAGCGCGACCGAGGAGATCCTCGGCCTCCCGCACCCGCCCCGGGTGCTGGTGCTCACCACGTTCGACTCGGACGAGATGGTGCTGGGCGCGCTGCGTGTCGGCGCGCTCGGATTCCTGCTCAAGGACACCCCGCCGCCGCGGATCCTCGCGGCGATCCGCACGGTGGCGACCGGCGAACCCGCGCTCTCGCCCGCCGCCACGGCCCGGCTGATCACCGCGGCCACCGGGCCGCATTCGTCCGACGCGCGCCGGGCGTCGCGGGAAACCGCCCGCGGGCTGCTGGCCACGCTGACCGACCGGGAACGCGAGACGGCGGGCGCCATCGCCGAGGGGCTTTCCAACACCGACGTCGCGCGCAAGCTGGACATCACCGTCGCGACGGTGAAGGCGCACACGAGCAGCATGCTCGCCAAGCTCGGCGTCGAGAACAGGGTCCAGATCGCCTTGCTGGTCCGCGACGCCGAAGATTGAGAAACTTTTTTCCGGCGCGGTGTCGATTCCGTCGTTCCCCGGTCGACGCAGTGTCGAAAGCAGTTCGGAACCATCAAGGAGAAACCAGATGCGCACCCTGATCGCCACCGCGTTCGTCTCGCTCGACGGCGTCGTCGAAGGGCCCGGCGGAGAGCCGGGCTACCGCAACTCCGGCTGGACCTTCAACGGCATCGAGTTCGACGAAGCGGCCTACGAGCTCAAGGGGCGTGAGCAGGGCGAAGCCACGGCGATGATGATGGGCCGGGTCAGCTACCAGGCGTTTTCGCCGGTGTGGCCCGGTATGACCGAGGAGTTCGCCGAGTACAACGCGATGCCGAAGTACGTCGTGTCGACCACGCTGCGGGACGAGGACCTCGTCGACAACTGGGGCGAGACCACGATCCTGCGCTCGCTCGACGACGTCGCGAAGCTCAAGGAGACCGAGGGCGGGCCGATCATCCTCCACGGCAGCGCGGAACTGGACCGGAACCTCGCCGACGCCGGCCTGATCGACCGCTACCACCTGCTGGTGTTCCCGGTCCTGCTCGGCGCGGGGAAGAGGCTGTTCAGCGACACCGACAAGGACAAGCAGAGCCTCAAGCTCGTCGAGAGCGAGGCCTACGGCAACGGCATCCAGAAGCTGGTCTACGACGTCATCCGATGATCGGACCCCGACCGGGTGACGGCCGCGTGCCCTGCGATCATGAGCCGCGTGAACAAGCCCGTCTTCGTACAGCCGAACCTCGACGGACCGGCGGTGGAGCTTTCCGGGGTCGAGGTGCACGTCGGCCGGGTGCCGCTGGTGTCGGACGTCGACTGGCGGGTGGACTACGGCCAGCGGTGGGTCGTCCTCGGTCGCAACGGCGCGGGGAAGTCGACGATCCTTTCGGTGGCCTCGACCCAGCGGTTCCCCAGCGCGGGCACGGCCGTCGTGCTCGGCCACCGGATGGGCGCGGTCGACCTGCGTGACGTGCGGACGCACATCGGCTTCGTCGGCGCGAACCAGCGGCTACCCGACGCGGAGCACCACGACGCGCACACCGTGGTGCTCACCGGGTACAGCGGAAGCGTGCTCCCGCTCTGGGACCGCTACGACGACGCGATCCGGGAGAGGGCTTCGAAGCTGCTCGAACTGGTCGGCTGCACCGAACTGCGCGACCGGCCGGTGCGCGTCTGCTCGCAGGGCGAACGCGCCCGGGTCCGGCTTGCCAGGGCGCTCATGGCCGACCCGCTGCTGCTCCTGCTGGACGAGCCGTTCGCCGGTCTCGACCTGCCCGGCCGCGAGGATCTCCTGATGGCTTTGGAGAACCTGACGCTGGCTCAGCCGGAACTGGCCACGGTGACCGTGACCCATCACCTGGAGGAGATCCCGGCGACTGCCACGCATGCCCTGATGGTGCGCCGCGGCAGGATCACCGCCGCGGGGCCGATCGACGAGGTCCTCACCGACGACGGGCTTTCCGCCTGTTACGAGCGGGACGTCGAGATTCACCGCATCAACGGACGGTGGGCCGCGCACGCGGTCCGCCGCTCCTGAGGGGCCGGTCAGCGGGAAGGGCAGGGCCAGGCGAGCCGGACGATGGTCCCGGTCGGGGTGCTCGTCACCGAGGCCTCCGGCGCGAAGGCGCGGATGATCGGCAAGCCGCGTCCGCCCTCCGGGCGGGGGCCGTCGCGCCAGCGGCCCTCGTCGGCCACGCTGATCTTGAGGTGGCCGTCGTCGTGGGCGGCGGTCACCGTCATGACGTTGCCTTCGGTGCCGTCCGGGTAGGCGTGTTTGACGACGTTTGTCATCGCTTCGTAGGCGGTGAGCTTGAGATCCTCGGCCAGGTCACGGGGAAGACCGTGGTCGAGGGCCCATTTCGCCAGGATGTCCCGCAACGCGGCGGCCTGGGCGGGGACGGCGGCGACCTCGAGGACCAGCCCGTCGGTGTTCTCGCGCACCGGCTCGTCGATCGGCATCACGGAGCTTCTCCTCGTCGTCCGCCGCGGTCCACGACCGCCGGATCCATCGACAAGGCTAAGGCACCGCCGGGGCCGGGACACACGAGCCGCGCGAGCGGGCCCCGTCATCCGATATGTTCGGGACTGTCGGGTACCGATCGTGAGGGGTGGATGACGGTGACGAGCGGAGACGGCGAACACCGGGAGGTCCCGTTCTCGGTGTCCGTCGCCAGGCCCGATGGCGCCGAGGTCGTCATCGCGGTGGCGGGGGAGATCGATCTGACGACCTCCGAAGATCTCAAGGAGACGTTCGAGGAGGCGCTGGAGCCCGTGCCGGGCAGGCTCGTCGTCGACCTCGAAGGCGTGGAGTTCTGCGATTCCACCGGTTTGGCGACCCTGGTCGGGATCAACGACCGGTGCAGTACTCAGGGGGTCGCGCTGCGCTTCCTGCCGTCGCCCACGATCCTGCGGCTGGCTTCGAAGACGGGGTTGACCACGCTCCTGCCGCTCGCCTGATCGTCAGCGTTTCGGCACTTCCAGGATCGCGTGGTCGAGGCGCCGGTACACGGGGATGTGGGTGTCGGCGCCGAACAGGTTCAGCAGACGCAGGACCGGCCGGGTGTCGGCGACGACGCCGGTCGCGCGGCGTTCGGCGCGGGCGCGGGCCGCGGCGGATTCGATGACCCGTAATCCGGCGACACCGAGGAAGCCGACCTCGCTGAGATCGAGCACCGTGGCGGCCGGGAGGCGGCCGCGCAGGGCATGTTCCAGTCTTCCCGCGGTGGCGAGGTCGATCTCCCCGGCCGCGGCGATGACCAGCAGGTCTTCGTCCCACCGGATCCGCTGAATCCGCAGCAGGTTCTCGACCGACGGGCGCGGTCGCGGAATGGCGGGGCCGTCGCGGCTGCTCCGCGTGAAAGTGATGCGTTCGGTCATGATGGTGTCTCCCGGATAGCCGGGGACGAGACGGACAACGGGCAAGCCTGCACAACTGCTGCGCAAGTCAACTCGCCGCCGCGTCGCCCTGGAAAGGTGCTGGGCCGCGGACATGCGGGTCGTTCGCGCGGGCTGGTGGACTCAACCTCACGTACTGCTCACCGTACGCCCCTCACCTCTCCTGGCAAGGCCCTGTGCGGTGAACGGTGGGTTACGCGGTCACTCGCGCAGTGCCTTTTCCCAGGCGAGGCCCCATTTTTCCAGCGGGTGCAACGCGTCGAGGAGCCGTCCCCCGAGTGGTGTCAGGCGGTACCCCTCCCCGCCGGTCTCGACGATGCGGGCTTCGGTGAGCTCACCCAGCCTGGTGGCGAGCACGCTCGACGACATGTGCTCACAGCGCCGCCGGAGTTCCCGGAAGCCGACTTCGCCCTCGCGCAGTTCCCAGATCACCCGCAGGGTCCACCGGCGGCCCAGCAGATCGAGGGCGGCCATGAGGGGGCGGCCGGTCTCGGAGCCGCGGACCGGCTGTCCGGGACGCGGGATCGGATGGTCGGGCATGGCACCCCCTTGTGCTTCGACTTTCGAAGCAGCATAGTGGTTCTGAAATCGAAGCGCCGGAGGTGGTCATGGTCCGTATCGCCCCACTCGCCCCGCCCTACGAGGCGGACGTCGAACAAGCCCTGCGCAAATGGATGCCGCCCGGCGTGGCGGAGGAGCCGTTGGCGTTGTTCAGGGTGCTGCAGCACCACCGGGAGCTGGCGTCACGGATGCGCGTCCTGGGCGCCGGTCTGCTCGCGCACGGCGAATTACCCGCGCTGGACCGGGAAATCGTCATCGCGCGGGTAACCGCACGCTGCGGATGCCGCTACGAATGGGGTGTCCACGCCGCGGTTTTCGCACCGGCGGTCGGCCTGACGCCGGAACAGCTCGAAGCGACCGTGTCCGGCGACTCCAGGCATCCCGCCTGGCCGGAGCGCCACCGCGCCCTGATCGCCGCCGTCGACGAACTTCACGACACGGCAACGGTTTCCGACGCCGCGTGGGCCGCACTCGCCGAGCACTATCCGGCTTCGCAGCTCCTGGAGTTCCTCGTGCTGGCGGGCTGGTACCGGACGATCGCGTACGTCGCCGGCGGGGTCGGCCTCGACGAGGAGCCGTGGGCCGCCCCCTATCCCGGTGGTTAGGGCCGGTGCGAGTCGATTTCCCTTGTGTCGTCCCGTTCTTGTTTCGGAGCCTTCCAAGCGGCGAGGACACACAGGAGCGCCGCCACGAAGCCGACCGCGGTGAGCGTCCCGGCCCAGACGGCGCCGGTGCTGGCGAGAAGGTAGAGCTGGACCACGGCGGTGCACGTGTAGACGACCGCCAGTCCCAGCCACAGCCGTTGCGTCATCATCTCCCGTCTCCGTTCGCCCGGTACGGGAGGTCAATCGCGGCGAGGCGGGATCGGGTTACAGGCTGTTCGAAACCCGGAAGAAGTCCACCAGCCCGTCCCACGACTGGGCATCCCGCCGCCGCTCCCACCACGTCCGGAACGGCGTCGACGCCATCGCGTGCCGCGTGTACGACGTCATCACCGCGCGGTAGACGTTCTCCGCCTGGTCCCACGTCAGCCGTTCCTTGCGCCACGCCAGCACGAGCCGCATCCGCATGGGGTCGCCCTTCAACGGCCGGACGACCATGCCGGGCAGTTCGGGCGCGGTCGGCTCCACGAGCTGCACCGCCTGCCCGGCGGCGATCAGGTGGCGTCCGCCGCCGTTCGGGCATTCGAAGCGGATCCGCGGCGTGAACCCGGCGCGATGCGTCGCCGCGCGCAGCGACGTCAGCGAGCCGTCCTCCGGCCCGGGCGGCCCGATCCACGCCTCGTCCGCGAGGTCGGCGAGGTCGACCTCGAAACCGCCGGCGAGCCGGTGCCTGGCCGGAAGACCGACGAACACGGGCAGCCACGAGAACAGCACCCGGTGCCCGAGATGCTTCGCCAGCGGCACTTCCTGGTCGTCGGACATGGCGATGACGGCGATGTCCAGTGTCGCGCGGGCGAGTGCCTGTGCCAGCACCGAGCTGGAAGGTTCCACGTGGACGGTCACGTCCAGCCCCGGCAGCGCGTCGTCCAGTCGCTCGACGAAGGTGGGCAGACAGTCCATTTGGGACGATCCGAGCCGCACCGGGCCGTCGCCGAGCGCGCCGAGGAGGTCGCTCTCGAACCGGTCGAACTCCACGAGCAGGGTCAGCGCGCGGCGCAACGTCTGCTCGCCGACCGGGGTCGGGGTCACGCCGGTGTGGCTGCGGACGAACAACGGCGCGCCGATCTGCCGTTCGAGCCGCTGGAGCAGCGAGGTCAGCGACGGCTGGGACATGCCCAGCGCGGCGGCCGCCTGCGAGAGGCTGCCCGCTTCGGCGATGGCGCAGATCGCCCGCAGGTGCCGGATCTCCAGGGCCATAGGCGGAGTCTATCGCCGCCGGTCATTACGGCCGGGTTCGTCGCGGTGCGATGGTGCGGCCAGGACCATGACTACCTGAAAGGGGAGCCGATGACCGGCGACCGAACCCGGCCGGATCTGCGCGCGCTGCTGGCCGCCAAAGGGTTCCGGAACTGGATCAGCGACGGCTGGGAGCCCGCGGACGACGTGGTGGAGGTGCCGCCGGGCACCGCCGAGGCGGCCGCCGCCCACCGCGGCAGGCTGTCGGCGGAACTGCCCGGTCAGCGGATCGCGCTCGCGGCGGGCCGGGCCGTGGTGCGGTCCAACGACACCTTCCACGGCTTCCGCGCCGACAGCGACTTCGTCTGGCTCACCGGTTGCCAGCGCGAGGGCGCGATCCTGGTGATGACCCCGGCGGGGGACAGCCACCACGCCACGCTGTACGTGCCGCGCCCGGCCGAGGCGCACGAGCCCGACTTCGTGGGTGACGCCGACACCAGTCCGCTGTGGGTCGGCTCCGCCGCCGGACCGGCCGCGTACGGGGAGGCGCTCGGCATCGAATGCCGCCCGCTGGAGGATCTGCCGCACGGCCTGCGCGGCCGGAACCCGAGCTTCCTGGTCGGTGCCGGGGTCGATCCCGCACTCGACGCGTACCGCTTCGGCCACAGTGAGCGGCTGCGGACGGTCCTCGCCGAGCTGCGCCGGATCAAGGACGATTGGGAGATCGGCCAGCTGCGCGACGCCGTCGACGCGACCGCCCTGGGCTTCGCGGACGTGCTGGCCGCGCTCCCGGAGGCGGTTCGCGGCGGCGGGGAACGCTGGCTGCAGGGCACTTTCGACCGCCGTGCGCGGACCGAGGGCACCGGGCCCGGCTACACCTCCATCGTGGCGGCCGGGCCGCACGCCCCGATCCTGCACTGGACGCGCTGCGACGGGAAGGTGACCGAGGACAGCCTCCTGCTGCTCGACGCCGGCGTCGAGGTGGATTCCTTGTACACGGCCGATATCACCCGGACCTTCCCGGTCGGCGGCGAGTTCACGAAGGCCCAGCGCGACGTCTACGACCTGGTGCACAAGGCGCACGTCGCGGCGCTGGGCGAGGTCCGGCCCGGTCAGGACTACGGCGCGTTCCAGGCGACGGCGCTGCGCGTGCTCGCGGAGGGACTGCACGATTGGGGTCTCCTCCCGGTGTCGGTGGACGAAGCGCTGTCGCCGGACGGGCAGCAGCACCGGCGGTACATCGTCTGCGGTACCGGCCATTTCCTCGGGCTGGACGTCCACGACTGCGCCGCCGCGCATCCGTCGGCGTACCGCGAGGGCACGCTCGCCGAGGGGATGGCGCTGGCGGTCGAGCCGGGGCTGTACTTCCACGCCGGTGACCGCACCGTGCCGCCCGAGCTGCGCGGCCTCGGCGTCCGCATCGAGGACGACGTCGTGGTCACCGGAGCGGGCTACGACCTGCTCTCCGGCGGCTTCCCTTCGACCGCCGACGAGATCACCGCCTGGGTCCGGGCGGCCAGGGGCTGAAGGACGCTTTCCCCGCATCCGACGCGGTGAAGGGGACTTTCGATGCAAGGCCGGTGTGTCTTAGGTACCTACGATCGTGCGGTTTCGCGTGACTGAATGGACGACACGTGTGTCTGGACGGACGACACTCTCGCGGCCGAGGCCCACCGCGTGACGTCCATCCAGTCACGTGTGTCGTCCGTCTGATCACGCGTGTCGTCCCTTACGACCCGCTGCGATGACGCCATCGACCACCGCACTCACCAGCCGATGGCGTCATCACACGCCACGTCAGTACCGGATGGTGTGCCCGGCGAGGATCCGCTCGGCGGCACCGGCGGTGGACAGGCCTGCGGCGGGCCGGTCCTCGGTGAAGTACTCGCGGAAGTCCTGGCTGAAGTCGCGGGTCATCAACGCGATCGTCCGGTTCCAGTTCCCGCCGTCCGGTCCGTCCGCCGCCCACAGGTCCAGCAGCGACGAGCCGACCCGCCCCTGCACGGTGTCGCCGTCGTCCCAGCCGGGCGTCGAAGCGTCGTTCTCGAAGCTGTACGAGCTGCCGTCGTCGTAGACGTAGCGGTAGTCACCTAGGGCGTAAGCGGCGACGGCGTCGGCGAAGCCTTCGGTCCACGCGCACGATTCCGAGCTGTGTTTCTCGATGTAGTGCGGGTTGCAGCCGTCGACGACGGGGAAGGCGCGACCGTAGAGCTGCCACTGCAGCCAGTGCCCGGCCTCGTGGAGGATGAGGTGCTTCGAGTCGGGCATCGTGTTGCCGAGGAAGACGTAGTTCGTGTTCGGGTAGTCCCAGTAACCACCGTCGGCGACCTTCGGATCCCAGACGAAGGTGATCTGGTCGCAGCGCCCGTCGGACTGCCGGGCCGTCCAGCACGAGGACGACGGATTGGCGCGCTTCCAGTACAAGACGTTCAGCGTGTCCACGACCTTCCAGGCGCGCTGGAGCGTGGAGGGCACCTTCACCGTGCCGAGGTCATGGGTGCCGGAGACGTTCGTACGACGAGCCGAGTCGAACGTGTAGTCGGTGGTGTTGTTCGCGGCCTTGACCACCCGCCACATCGAGGTGCTGCTCGACCGGAAGCGCACGTACGCCTCGGCCAGGGAGGCTGTATGGCAGGCGGTGAACCGGCCGTCGGAGGCGCCGGTGATGCCGGCGGCGAGCCTGGTCGCCGTGCCGGAACCGGTGCGACCCCACAGTTCCCAGTTCGCGTTCCGGGCCACCTGGGTGCGCAGTGGCTTGCTGGTCCCGGCCTCGGCGTCGAGATGGTCGAAAACGAGGGTGCCGGTGAGACAGGCGTTCGCGGCCGCCGTCGCCGGCGTGGCGGCGACGGCCGCGGTCAGACCGAGCGTGGTGATGAGCACCGCGCCGAACGCCCGAAGTCGTCGGCCTGCGGATCTGCGGATCAGCTGCACGGGAATCTCCTCGCTGAAAGGAAACGACGGTGCGCCCGTGACCCTGTGTCGACGGTGACACACCGGTTGGTGAAGGAGTTTCATCGCGGCCCGCGCCGCCCACCATCGCGCCGCCCCATCGGCCGCGGCTATGCCCTCCCCGTCGCGGGGCGTGTCATGATGTCCGCGAACTCGATCGGCAAAGCGAACGAGGTCGTACGGTTTGACGAACGACAGGGGAGAAGCGGTGGAGGACGAGACGCCCTCGATCCGGGACATGCTGGCGGTCAACCTGCGCGCGGCCAGGGCGGCGAGGGGGATTTCGCTGTCGGAGCTCTCGCGGCGGTCGGGGATCGGCAAGGCGACGCTGTCCCAGCTGGAGTCCGGCGGCGGCAATCCGACCATCGAGACGGTGTTCAGCCTGTCCAGGGTGCTGGAGGTGGCGATCTCCGACCTGCTCGATCATCGGGCTGGCGGCGCGCTCACCGTGGTGCGCGGCGCCGACGTCGAGGTGCTCAGCGGTGAGGGAGTGGATCTCCGGCCGCTGCGGCGGATCGAGGCCGGTGACGGCGTTTTCGAGGTGTACGACCAGGTGGTGCGCGGGGACGCGCCGCAGCGTTCGCAGGGGCATGTCGGGGTCGAGCACACCATCGTGCAGACCGGGTCGCTGCTGGTCGAGGTGGCCGGCCGGACCGTCGAGGTCGGCCCGGGGGACTACGTCGCCTTCGACGCCCGCGAGCCGCATTGCTACACCGCTTCGGATGGGCCGGTGCACTCGGTCCTGCTGCTGCAGTACCGCGCCGACGAACGGCTCGACGGCAGGCCGCATCCGGTGCTGAAGGGCTGACCGCGCCCGAGGTATTGACACCCGTCCGGGGTGGAACTTACTCTCCGATCGTTCGCTTTACCGAACGCTGGAGGGTCGATGAACCGAACGCGTGTGGTCGTCCTCGGCGCGGGGATCGTCGGCGCGGCGTGCGCCCGTGAGCTCACCCTGGCGGGATTCGACGTCGTGGTCGTGGATCGCGGTCGTCCGGCCGGAGGGACGACGTCGCACGGCGAGGGCAACGTCCTGGTCTCCGACAAGGGTCCTGGCGCGGAACTCGAACTCGCGAAGCTCTCGATCGCGTTGTGGCCCCAGGTGGTCGCCGAGATCGCCGACGAGGACGCGCGTGCCGCTTCGTCGATCGAGTACGACCCCAAGGGCGGCATCGTCGTCGCCACCACGGACGACGGCGCCGTCGCGCTTGCCGCGTTCGCCGCCTCGCAACCCGGGGTCCGTGCGGAACCGTTGTCTCCCAAGGAACTCGCCGATGCGGAGCCCGCGCTGACCCGCGAGGTGACCGCCGCGTTCCACTACCCGGAGGACGCGCAGGTCCAGCCCGCGGGCGCGGCGCTGGCACTGCTGGGCTCCGCGCTGCGCCACGGCGCACGGCTGCGCTCCGACACCGAGGTCGTCGGCGCGACCGTCCACAACAGACGGATCACCGGCGTCCGCGTGCGCGGCGAAGTGATCGAAGCCGACGTCGTCGTGAACGCCGCGGGCCCGTGGGCCGGCCAGGTGTCGGCGTGCTTGGGTGCCCCGATCGCGGTCCGCCCCCGCCGCGGTGAGGTACTGGTGACCACGCCGATGCCGGGTGTCGTCCGGCACAAGGTCTACGACACCGATTACGTCGGCGCGGTCGGCGCCGATTCGGGCGAGTTGCAGACCTCGGCCGTGGTCGAGTCGACCTGGGGCGGCACCGTGCTGATCGGCTCTTCACGCCGCCGGGTGGGGTTCGACGACACGATCCGCCCCGAGGTACTGAGCGCCATCGCGGTCAAGGCGCTGCGGCTGTTCCCGTCGCTCGCCGACGCCGCGATCATGCGCGCGTACGGCGGCTTCCGGCCGTACGTCGACGATCACCTCCCGGTGCTCGGCGAGGATCCGCGGCTCGGAAACCTCTGGCACGCCACCGGGCACGAGGGCGCCGGAATCGGGTTGAGCGTCGGCACCGCGCGGTTGCTGCGGGAACTGCTCACCGGAACCGAACCGGCGATGGCGGTCGAAGAGTTCACTGTGAACCGTCCCGCGGTGGTGGCGGCATGAGCGGATGGCTGCTGCCGCGCGACCGCGATCCGGTGGGCCGGACCGACCGGCCGATCACGATCACCGTCGACGGCGAACCCGTGCCCGGGATCGAGGGGCAGAGCGTGGCGGGGATGCTGCTCGCCGCGGGACGGAGCTCCTGGCGGACCACGCGTTCCGGTGCCCCGCGCGGGGTTTTCTGCGGGATCGGCGCGTGTTTCGACTGCCTGCTCACGGTGAACGACGTGCCGGACGTCCGCGCGTGCCGCCGTCCGGCCGCCGACGGCGACGAAGTCCGCACCCAGTCACGGGAGGAGACCGCGTGAACGTGGTGATCGTCGGCGCCGGGCCCGCCGGGCTCGCGGCGGCTGAGCACGCGCTGCGGGCCGGTGCCCAGGTCACGGTGCTGGACCAGGCGGAGACGCCCGGCGGCCAGTACCACCGGATGCTCCCGGAGGCGTACGCGGCGCGGCGTCCGGAGCGTGTCCACCATGGCCGGGCGGAGTTCGACCGGCGCCGCCGGGTGCTCGCGCATCCGCGATGCCGGTGGTGGCCCGCCTCCACCGTCTGGGCGTTCGACCGGGTGGAGAAGCGGTTGCACATCCTGCGAGGACCGTCCGACGGCTCCGGACGGCGGCGGCTGACCCTCACCCCGGACGCGCTGATCCTGGCGACCGGCGCGCACGACCGCACCCTGCCCTTCCCCGGCTGGGAGCTGCCCGGCGTGTACACCGCGGGCGCGGCACAGGCACTGGCGAAAGGGGAGCGGGTCGCGATCGGCGGGCGCGTCCTCGTCGCCGGTGCCGGGCCGTTCCTGTTGCCGGTCGCGGAATCCTTGCTGGGCGTCGGGGCCGAGGTGGTCGCGGTGCTGGAGGCGAACCCGGCCTCGACCGTCCGAAAAGGATGGTCGTCCCGGCCGTGGCGCCTGGCCGCGCACGCCGGGAAAGCGGGTGAACTGGTGCGTTACGCCGCGACGCTGGCAAGGCACCGGGTCCCGTACCGGATGGGCCGGGCGGTGATCGAAGCCCGCGGTGTGGACCGCGTCCGCGAGGTCGTGACCGCGAAGATCCGCGCGGACTGGTCCGTCGTCCCCGGCACCGAACGCGCCTACGAGGTCGACGCGGTCTGCGTCGGGCACGGTTTCAGTCCCCAGCCGGAACTGGCCGTCGCCGCGGGTTGTGTCCTGGACGACGGTTTCGTCCGGGTCGACGCCGCCCAACAGACCACAGTGGACGGTGTCTTCGCCGCGGGCGAGATCACCGGGATCGGCGGAGCGGTCACCGCGGCGGCCGAAGGCGCGGTCGCCGGCCGTGCCGCGGCGGGAGAAACGCCGGACGCGGCACTGCTCCGTGCCCGCGATCGGGCCCGCGCCTTCGCCGAACGGCTCGCCGCGGCCCATCCGATCGGCCCGGCCTGGCGAGGCTGGCTGCGCGAGGACACGATCGTCTGCCGCTGCGAGGAAACCACATACGGCGAACTGACGCGTGCGGCCGCGGACGGATCGTGTCCCGGCCCGCACGCGCTGAAACTCGGCACCCGGGCCGGACTCGGCCCGTGCCAGGGCCGGATCTGCGGCCCGGCCGTGTCCGAACTCTGCGGCGGAGCCGACCGTCACCACCGCCCGATCGCCCAGCCGATCCGGCTGGGCGAACTCGCCGCCCCAACCGAAGGAGAACCTGAATGAGCACCCCCGACCTCGGTGGCGTCGTCGTCGCGACCGCCCTCCCGTACCGGGAAGACGCGTCGGCGCCCGCCGGGCTGGCCGTGGACTACGACGCCTACGCCGCGCACTGCCGGTGGCTGGTCGACAACGGCTGCCGGGGCGTCGGCCCGAACGGCTCGCTCGGCGAGTACTCCTCGCTGACCGACGAGGAGCGCCGCCGCGTCGCCCGCACCGCGATCGAAACCGTGGGCGACGACGGGATCGTCGTCGTCGGCGTGCACGGCCCCGGATCGCATCAGGCCAAGTACTGGGCCGAGGTCGCGGCCGAGGACGGCGCCGACGGTCTGCTGTGCCTGCCGCCCACGATGTACCGCGCGAACCGCGGTGAGGTGCTCGCGCATTTCGAGGCGGTGGCGTCGGTCGGCCTGCCGGTGATGGTCTACAACAACCCCATCGACACCAAGGTCGACCTCACCCCCGCGCTGCTCGCCGAGATCGCGCAGATCGACAACGTGGTCGCGGTCAAGGAGTTCTCCGGTGACGTCCGAAGGGTGCTGGAGATCCGCGAGCAGGCACCGGACCTGGACGTGATCAGCGGCGCCGACGACGTCGTGCTGGAGAGCCTGCTGATGGGCGCGACCGGATGGTTCGCCGGGTTCCCCAACGTGTTCCCGGCCGAGTCGGTGCGCCTGTTCGACCTGGCCCGGTCCGGCAAACTCGACGAGGCCAGGGCGCTTTACGAACCGCTGGTGGCCGCGTTCCGCTGGGACTCGCGCACCGAGTTCGTCCAGGCGATCAAACTCGGGATGGACCTCGTCGGCCGGTACGGCGGGCCGTGCAGGCCGCCGCGGGGGCCGCTGACCGACGAGCACCGCGAGCAGGTCACCGCCGACATGCGCCGCGCCCTCGCCTCGCTGGGGGTGGCGTAGATGCGGTCGATCCGGTCGATCACCGCCGTCGATTCGCACACCGAGGGCATGCCGACCCGGGTGGTGACCGGTGGGGTCGGCGTCATCCCCGGCGACACGATGGCCGAACGCCGCCGGTATTTCATGGAGAACCTGGACCACCTGCGGCAGTTCCTGATGAACGAGCCGCGCGGCCACTCGGCGATGAGCGGCGCGATCCTGCAGCCGCCGACCAGGCCGGACGCCGACTGGGGGGTGGTGTACATCGAGGTGTCCGGCTGCCTGCCGATGTGCGGGCACGGCACCATCGGCGTCGCGACCGTGCTGGTGGAGACCGGCATGGTCGAGGTGACCGAACCGAAGACCGTGGTCCGGCTGGACACCCCGGCCGGGCTCGTGCACGCCGAGGTCGAGGTCCGCGACGGCCGCGCGGTCCGCGTCAAGCTGCGCAACGTCGCGTCGTTCCTCGCCGAGCGGGACGCCGTCGTCGACGTGCCGGGGCTCGGCGAGGTGCGTTACGACCTGGCCTACGGCGGCAACTTCTACGCCATCCTCGAACTGTCCCAAGTGGACATCGCGTTCGACCGGGCGGAGAAGGACCGGATCCTCGCCGCGGGCCTGGACATCATGGCGGCGATCAACGACCAGCGGCCGCCGAAACATCCGGCCGATCCGCTGATCGGCGGCTGCAAACACGTCCAGTTCCTCGCCCCGGGTTCGGACGCACGGTCCTCACAGAACGCGATGGCGATCCACCCCGGCTGGTTCGACCGGTCACCTTGCGGCACCGGTACCTCCGCCAGGATGGCGCAGTTGCACGCCCGAGGCGAACTCCCGCTGCACACGCCGTTCGAGAACAGTTCGTTCATCGGCACCACGTTCACCGGCGAGCTGGTCGCCGAGACCACCGTCGGCGGCGTCCCCGCCGTGGTGCCGGAGTTCTCCGGCCGGGCCTGGATCACCGGCAACGCCACGTATCTGCTGGACCCGGACGACCCGTTCCCCGCGGGGTTCGTCCTCTAGCCCCTCTCCCCACCGCCGACCCGGGCCGCCCCGCGCGGTCCGGAAGGGATTTGTCATGCCCGAATCAACGACGATCCGGCCTCGGTCCAAGCTTTTCTCCCGTTCCGGGCTCTTCCGGCGCAAGTCCTTCGAGGGGCCTGACGAGGCCGGTCCCGGTGGGCTTCCGCGCACGATGGGCCTCTGGCAGCTGGTCTCGCTCAGCCTCGGCGGCCTGGTCGGCGCCGGTGTCTTCTCGCTGGCAGGGGTGGTCGCGAACCAGCAGGCCGGGCCCGGCGTGATGATCTCGTTCCTGATCGCGATCATCGCCAGCTCGGCGGCGGCCCTGTGCTACGCCGAATTCGCCGGGCTCATCCCGCGTGCCGGATCCGCGTACACGTACTCCTACGCGGCGCTGGGGGAGATCGCGGGCTGGCTGATCGGCTGGGATCTGTTGCTGGAGTACACCGCGATCGTCGCCGTGGTCGCCATCGCGGTGTCCGGCTACCTGTCCTACGTCGTGGAGCAGGTCGGCCTGGACCTGCCGTCGTGGATGCTCGGGGCGCCGGGAACCGGGCCGGGGCACCGCGTCGACCTGTTCGCCGCGCTGCTGTGCCTGCTGCTGGCGTTCGTCCTTTCCCGCGGCAGCAAGCAATCCGCGCGGTTCGAGACGGCGCTGGTGGTGATCAAGCTGGCGATCGTGGCACTGGTCGTGGTCGCCGGCGCGTTCCACATCTCGGCGGGGAACTTCAGCCCGTTCCTGCCCTACGGTATCGGCGGCGCGGTCGCGGGCGCGGCGACGACGTTCTTCGCGGTGTACGGCTACGACGCGATGACGGCCGCCGCGGAGGAGAGCGTCGAGGCGAAACGGTTGCTGCCCAAGGCGATCATCGTGTCCCTCGCCATCGCGGCGGTGATCTACCTGCTGGTGTCCATCGTGCTGGTGGGCATGCAACGCTACGACCAGATCGACGTGCACAGCCCGTTTTCGAGCGCGCTGGCCGCGGTCGGGCTGGCCGGGCTGGGCACGGTCGTCGCGGTCGGCGGCATCCTCGGGATCACCACGTCGGCGTTCGCGAACATGCTGGCGGTGTCACGGATCTGGTTCGCGATGAGCCGGGACGGCCTGCTGCCGCGGTACTTCGCCCGCACCCACCCCCGGCGCAGGGTGCCGACGCGGGTGATCTGGCCGGTCGGGATCGGCTCGGCGGTCATCGCGGGCTTCCTGCCGATCAAGGAGGCCGCGGATCTGACGAACATCGGGATCCTGGCCGCGTTCATCGTCGTCTCGATCGCGGTGGTGGTGCTGCGGCGCACCCGGCCGGATCTGCCGCGCTCGTTCCGCACCCCGTGGGTCCCGTTCGTGCCGCTGGTCGGGGTGGCGTTCGCGGTGTGGCTGATCGCGAACCTGGACGCGCTGACCTGGCTGCGGTTCGCGGCCTGGATGGTGCTCGGCCTGGTGGTGTACGCCGTGTTCGGATTCCGGAACTCGGTGGAGAACCCGGAGAGGAAGGAACCATGAAGGAGATCGAGCGGGCGGCGCAGATCGCGGGCGCGTGGGCCGCGGTGTCGCCGACGACGCGCGCGGAAGTGATCACCGGGGTCGCCGACGCGCTGGACGCGGCGGGGCTGTCCCTGATCGAGATCGCCGACGCCGAAACCAGGCTGGGAACCGCACGGCTGACCGGTGAACTGGCCAGGACGACGTTCCAGCTGCGGCTGCTCGCGGCCAGGAGCGGCGCGTACTACGACGTCCGGATCGACCGCGCCGACCCGTCGTGGCCACCCGGTCCGCGTCCGGAGCTGCGCCGTTATCGGACCGCGGTGGGGCCGGTGCTGGTGTTCGCCGCGAGCAACTTCCCGTTCGCGTTCAGCGTGGCGGGCGGGGACACGGCGTCGGCGTGGGTGGCCGGGTGCCCGGTGGTGGTCAAGGCGCATCCCGGACATCCGGAGCTGTCCCGCCGGGCGGCGGCGATCATCGGCGAAGCCCTCGGCCCATGGGGTGACATCTTCGGCCTCGTCGAAGGAGAAGCCGTCGGCGTGGAGGCGCTGCGGCATCCGGCGATCGCGGCCGCCGCCTTCACCGGATCGGTGGCGGGCGGGCTCGCCCTGGCGCGGATCGCCGCCGAGCGACCGGTCCCGATCCCGTTCCACGGCGAGCTCGGCAGCGTCAACCCGGTGATCGTCCTGCCGGGCGCCGCGCGCTCCGAGGAACTGGCAGCGGGCTACGCCGGCTCGCTGACGCTGGGCAACGGCCAATTCTGCACGAACCCCGGCCTGGTGTTCGTGCCGTCGGGGAGCCCGTTCGTGGAGCTCGTCGCCGAACGGCTGCGCGGGATCCCGGCCGCGCCGTTCCTGAACGACCGGATCGCGGCCGGCTTTGACGCCGGTGCCGAGCGGCTGACCGGCATCCCGGGCATGCGTGAGGTCGTCGCCGGTCCTGGACCTCGGCTGCTCGAGATCGACCTGGCCGACTTCGTGCCTGAAGCGGCCGAAGAGTGCTTCGGCCCGCTGGGCGTCGTCGTGCGGTACTCGCGGCTCTCCGATGTCCTGCCGGTGCTGTCGGCGTTGCCCGGTCAGCTCACGACGACGGTGCACGCGCTGCCCGAAGAGTCGTCCGAGGTCGAGGCGCTGCGGCCGGTGCTGGCCGACCGCAGCGGGCGGATCCTGTGGGGCGGCTGGCCGACCGGGGTCGCGGTGACCGCCGCGATGCAGCACGGCGGACCGTTCCCGGCGACGACCTCCCCCGCGTCGACGTCGGTCGGGACGGCGGCGGTGGAGCGCTTCCTGCGTCCGGTGTCCTATCAGGACTGGCCTTCGCACCTGCTGCCGGAGCCGTTGCGGGACGAGAACCCTTGGGATGTGCCGCAACACTTCTCGTGAGGTAGGAAATGAAGGCCTCCTTGAGGGACCCAGAGTCCCTCAAGGTGGCCTTCACGGACAGCGCAGGGTGACCGCCAGAAGTCAGGCGGACACGACGGTCCCGCCCTGCACCACGTACCGGAACTTCTCCGGCTCGGCCAGCACGCCGACGTCCTCCAGCGGATCCCGGTCGACGACCACCAGATCCGCGTGCGCGCCCGGCGCGAGCGTGCCGATCTCGCCGGTCAGGTTCAGCAGCTCCGCCGCCGTCGACGTCGCGGAGCGGATCACCTCCAGCGCGGACTGCACCTCGCCGCGCAACCGGAACTCGTGGTTCTGGTGCCGGTGCATCCCGCCGAGGAGATCGCTGCCGTACACCAGTTTCACCCCGCCGCGCGCGGCCCGTTCCAAAGCCGCCATACCCGCGCCGAGCACCTCGTCGACCTTGCGCCAGCTGGATTGCGGGAGCCCGTGCTCGCGCCCTTCCTCCTTCAGCGCCCAGTAGGTCACCAGGGTCGGCACGAGGTACGCGTCGTGCCGGAGGAACAGTTCGACACTCAGGTCGTCGATCAGGTTGCCGTGTTCGATCGACCGGACGCCGAGCTCCAGCGCGCGGTTCACCGCGCGGGCGGTGTAGGCGTGCGCGGCGACGTAGCGGTTGGCCGCCTCCGCCTCCTCGACGATGGCGCGCAGTTCCTCGCCGGAGTACTGCGTCGAGTCGATCCGGTCGGTGGGGGAGGCGACGCCGCCGGAGGCCATCACCTTGATGTGGTGCGCTCCCTTGCGCAGTTCGTCGCGCGCCGCCGCGCGGACCGCGTCGACCCCGTCGGCGACCCGGCCGAGACCGGCGCAGCACGGGTGGTCTTCGCTGGTGTTGGCGCCGCGTGTCCGGCTGTCGCCGTGCCCGCCGGTCTGGCTCAGCGCGCGCCCGCAGAACAGCAGGCGCGGGCCGCGGAACAAGCCTTCGGCCTGCGCGTCGGCGAGACCGTAGTCGGCGCCGGAAGCGTCACGGACCGTCGTGAAACCCCGGTCCAGCATCCGGCTCATGGTGCGGGCACTGTGCGCGGTCACGTACGACGGTGACGACGCGGGCAGCGACCCGAGATCCGCGGTGGACGCGGTGACGTGCACGTGGGCGTCGACGAGACCGGGCAGCACGAACGCTCCGCGCAGGTCCTCGGTCCGCGCGTCGTCCGCGGTGAGCCCGGTGCCGATCTCGACGATCCGCCCGTCGGCGCACCGGAGGTCGCCCTCGGTGTACTCGCCGGTGACCGGGTCGAGCAGGCGGGCGTCGCGCAGCAGCAGCGATCCGTTCATCGGGTCTCCTCCAGGAGTTCGCGCAGGGCCGGGACCGCCAACGGTGCCAGAGATCGCGCCATCGCGACGGAATCGTCGTCGTAGTGGCCCTCCGCGTCGAGGAGGTTGAGGACACCGAGGGTCCGGCCCTCGTCGACCACCGGCACGTTGATCACCGCGCCGCAGCCGAGGCTGTCGATGAGTTCGTGGTCGGCGAAGATCTCCCGCACCGCCGCGCTGTCCGGCCCGAAGTACGGCTCCTGGCCGGTGATGCACCGGTCCAGCCAGCCGGCGGCGACCTCGACGGTCTTCTCGCCGCCGACCGGGTACTCGACGGGATGGCTGCTGTGCACTCGCCGCAGCGCCCGCCGTTCGGGCACCCAGGCCAGCACGGTGAACAGCCGTACGCCGATCGTGGCTCGGGTCTTGTCCTCCACAGTGGACAGTGACACGGTCACTTCGTCATCTCCTTGGCGGTTTTCACGGGCGCGCCGTGTTCGGTCAGTTCTTCCAGGGATCGGCCGGCGGTGGACAGGCCGAACACGACCACGCACACCACCCCGGCCGCAAGGACGGCGGTGGTGAGGCCGAAGACGCCGGCGAAGCCGAGGCTCGCGGCGGACAGGCCGATGATCGTCGGGGCCAGGATGCTGCCGACCCGGCCGAACGCGCTGGACAGCCCGGTGCCGCTGGCGCGGATCCAGGTCGGGAACACCTCGGGGGTGTAGGAGTACACGCCGGCGTACGTGCCGTTGAGGAAGAACGACAGCACCGCTCCGGCGAGGGTGATCGACCACGGCGCGTCCATCTGGCTCAGCCAGAAGGCGCTCACCGCCGAGCCCGCGAGGTACAACGCGATGGTGTGCTTGCGGTCGAGCCGTTCCGACAGCCACGCGGCGGAGAAGTACCCGGGGATCTGCGCCAGGTAGATGATGATCGAGAACTCGAAGCTCTTGGTCACCGTGATACCGCGCTCGACGAGCAGGGTCGGGATCCACGAGAAGAAGCCGTAGTAGGAGAACGTGATCACGAACCACACGGTCCAGATCACCGCGGTGCGGCGGGCCATGGCCGGGCTCCACAGGAACTTCAACGCGCTGAGCAGATTGACCTTGGGGGTCTCCGTCGCGGGCTGCGCCTCGGCCTCGGCGACGGCCGGAAGTGCTTGCCCTGTCGCCTTTTCGACGTCCCGCTCCAGCTTCGAGACGATCTTCCCCGCCTCGGCGTGACGTCCGTTCGCGACCAGGAACCTCGGGGATTCCGGCAGGGATCGGCGCCACCACAGCAGCATGACGATCGGCAGCGCGGTGATCAGCTGCGCGACCCGCCAGCCCTCCGGAACCGTCGGGACGACGAACCGCCCGATCAGCGCGGCCATGACGAAGCCGAACGAGAAGAACCCGGCCAGCGCGCCGACGAACCAGCCGCGGCGTTTGGCGGGGACGAATTCCGACAGGAACGGCGCGATGATCGCGCTTTCGGCGCCCGCGCCCGCCCCGGCCAGCACCCGCGCGCCCAGGAAGACCTCGTAGTTGGGGGAGAAGGCCGCGACCACGGAGAACACCGCGTAGAAGGCCAGCGCGTACATCATGACCTTCTTGCGGCCGATGCGGTCGCCCAGCAGGCCCGCGGCGATCGCGCCGAAGAGGAAGCCGAACGGCGTCGCCGAACCGATCAGCCCGAGCTGGCCGTTGTCGAGGCCCCAGGCGGCTTTCGCGCTCGGCAGGAGGAAGGCGACGACGGCGGAGTCCATGCCGTCGAAGGTGTAGCCGAGCCCGCCGATGAGCAGGAGTTTGTAATGGGGACGGCTCAGTGGGAGCCGGTCCAGTCGTGCCAGAAGCGTCATGGGGAACGCCTTCCGTGGTTCGGGCGACGAGGAAAGACGAGAGTGCGGACAACGTATACTGCGTTTCGGCAAAACTGCAATGGTTGTTGCAAGTGGTTTGCCGGGCACGATGCGTTACCGTGACGCGGTCGAGGGAGGGCGTGCGTGACAGAGACGGGAACGGACGACGGTTTCGAGGCGTGGCTGCGGGATCGGACACCGGAACGCGGCTTGCGGCCGAAGTCGGCCGCGGTGCTGGAAGTGCTGGTCTCGCAACCGCGCCGGGCGTCGTTCGGCTCGACGGCCGAGCTCGCCCAGCTCGCCGGGGTCAACGTCGCTACCGTCACCCGGACGGCGCAGGCGCTCGGGTTCGCCGGATGGCCGGCGCTGCAACAGGAATTGCGGGCGAGGTACATGTCGTCGCTGAGCGCGCCGCAGGTCGCCGAGGAACATCGGGACGTCGACTCGCCGGGCTCGGCGTCGTTGCGCCGGGATCTCGACAGTCTCGCCCTGCTGAACCGGCGGTTCGCCGAGGACGAGATCCGCCAGGTCGCCGAGGCCGTCGCGGGGGCGCGCCGCACGGTCGTCATCGCCGACGGCAGTTACGCCGCGGTCGGGATCGCCTTCGCGCACAACGCCCGGCTCGCCGGGTACGACGTCCACGCGATCACCGCGGGCGACGCCGAACTCGCCAACGCCACGGCGAAGCTCTCCTCCGAAGACGTGCTCATCGCGATCAGTTTCTGGCGCCTGTACGAAAGCACCGTGCTCGCCGCGAACGAGGCGAAGGCCAGGGGAGCGCGTGCGTTCGCCATCACCGACGCGGCGAGTCCCGCGCTGGCGGGCGCCGTCGAGCAGGTGCTGATGGTGCCGGCCGAAGGCGTGACCTTCTTCCCGTCGCTGACCGCGGGGATGAGCCTGGTGCAGGCGATCGTCGCGCAACTCGCCGCCGTCGACCCGGTCCGCACCGGTGAGTCGATCGAGGCGGCCGAGGCCATGTGGTCGCGGTTCGACCTGCTGCACCGCCGCCCGGGGTCGGCCGATCGGGCAGTACCGAAAAGGCCGACCGGCGGAGGCGTCTCCGCCGGATGACCGATCCGCCGCCCCCTGCCGGGAGGCGATCCTGGTTCCAGGCCGCCGGAACAGGCGGCACGGGATCGAGGAGGACGAAATGACCATCATCGAGACTTTGGGTGCCTACGCCGGGATCGCTCTTCTGGCGCTGATGGCGGCGACGCCGCTGCTGGTCGAACTCGACCAGCGGTTCCCGGTCGCCCGCCGAGCGAACGCGGCCGAACGGGAACGCCCGATGCCTGCCGGGCTCGCGTCAGCGTGACGCAGAGCACAGGGACTACCTCACGTGAGTGGTTCGCGCTCCGCCAATTCGTAACTTTGTGTCGCGTTATGAAACGCTCTGTGACGTGACCGTGGATTTCTGCACCAACGCCCAGCCCTCCGACGCCTTCGCGGAGTTCCGGAGGAACGTCGACGAACTGACCCAGGCGTTCATCGACGCCTGCCGTCAGGGCCGTACGCCGGGCGATGCTTCTCTCGACCTGCTGCAGCGGGTTCATCGCGAAGACCGCAACTGGGTCGTCGTCCACCTGACCTTCGCCATCGCGGCGCTCGCGCATCAGCGAACGCTGTCGCCGGCCGACGCCGTCACCCGGCCAGGTGGTGTGACGGGTGCGCCGGAGCGCGCGTTGTTAGCTTCCGCGAGTGACTGATCCGACCATCTCCGCGGTCATCGCGGTGTTCGCGGGTTTCGTGCTCGCGGGCTTCCTGGCCGTCCCGTACATCGCCGCGAGTTACCGGCGCCGCGGCGAACTCGGGTTCTGGCGGATCCTGCTGGTGTTCGGGTTCCTGGTCTACGCCATGTCGCTGTGGACGTACACGTTGCTCCCCATCCCGGAAACGACGACGGCGTGGTGCGCCGAACACGCGTCCAGCCATCTGCAACTGCGCCCGTTCCAGTTCGTCGCCGACATCCGCCGTGAACAGACCGGCGCGGGGCTGCGGGCGTTCCTGCGTAATCCGGCCGTCCAGCAGGCGGTGTTCAACGTCGCCTTGTTCGTGCCACTGGGGATGTTCGTCCGGCACCTGTTCCGGCGGGGTTTCCTCACCATCGTCGCCCTCGGTTTCGCGGTCTCGCTGTTCATCGAATGCACCCAGCTGACCGGCGTCTGGTTCCTGTTCGAGTGCCCGTACCGGCTGGCCGACGTCGACGACCTGCTGACCAACACCCTTGGCGCCGCGGTCGGTTTCGGGCTCGCCCCGCTCCTGCGGCTGCTGCCGGGGAACGAACCGTCCGCGCCGCCCGGGACGCCGCGGCCGGTCACCGCGCGCCGCCGCCTGCTCGGGATGGCCGTCGACGTGGTGTCCGTCATCCTGCTCGGCACCACGGTCGGGATCGTGACGACCGTGCTCGCCGGCGAACCGAACACCGTGGTCACCGCGCTGATCGGCACCTTCCTGCCCGCGCTGCTCCTGCTGTTCGTCATCCCGGTCGCGGGCAACGGCGCGAGCTTCGGCCAGCGCGTCGTGTTGCTGCGGCCCACCGGCCCGGACGGCGGGAAGCCATCGCTGTGGCGGATGATCGTGCGATTCCTGACCGGGTCCGGGGGCTACTTCACGTTGCTCACGTTGGCGTCGGTGGTCAACGGCGGTTTCGAGCCGCTCGCGAACCTGCTTTTCTTCGCCAGCGGAATTCTCGCGATCCGGCCCGAAGGTCACCAAGGACTTTCCGGACTGGTCGCCGGCCTGCGGATGGCCGACGTGCGGGCGTTCGACGACCAGGAGGTGCCCAGTCTCGTGAGTGGTAAGGACGGTTAGGACCGTCCTGGCGAGGTGGTCGGCGCGGAAGAGCGACCGGGGTGAAGGCTCCCTTCACCGCATTAGACGCGGCGAAGGGAGCCTTCACCCCACCATCGACCCGCCCGCGACCAAACCAGAACCGTCCTCGCCGCTCACGAGGCTCGCCACCCGATCGGGTTGACCCGGCCGTTCCCGCGAGTCATTGCGCCTGGCAGGAGGCACGGGCCGGAACACTCGCCCGGTGAACGTGGAGTCGATGGACGACGTGGCCGACTGCCTGCTGTCGGTGGCCTGGAACATCTTCCCGTTGATGGGAAAACCTCCCGCGAGCCCGGGGAACCGGACGGAGGAGATCCGGACCCTGCTCGTCGACGCCTGCCACGACGCCGGGATGCGGGCCCGCGAATGGGCCGCGGCACACGGAGCGGGAACCGAAGAAGAACGCCGCCCCTTCCTGCGTCTCGCGGAGATCGGGACCGACGCGAACCTGTTCCTGGGCATGGTTTCCGGCACGCTGGTCGCCGATCCCGAGCGGATCCGGCGCCGCTGGGCGGAGATCGAGACGCTCGTCATCGAGGCGGGGGAGCTCGCCGCGCTGATCGAGGGGCGACCGGAGAACCGGCCGCCCCTCGCCGCGGGAGATCAGTCTTTTTCGAGCTTCAGGTCGTAGCGGTCGAGCACCTCCTTGACGGGCTGGAAGAACGTGGTGCCGCCTTCACCGCAGTCACCGGAGCCGCCCGAGGTCATACCCTGGGCCTGCACCAGTTTCGTGCCGGAGCCAGACGAAGGACGGCTGACGAACGACCCGCCGGAGTCGCCGGGCTCGGCGCAGGCGTCGGTCTGGGTGAGGCCTCGCACGATGTTCCCGTTGCCGTAGTTCACCGTCTGGTCGAGCGCTTCGACCCGCCCGCAGTGCCAGTGGGTGGTGATGCCGGATCGGCAGACCCGGCCGCCGACGCCGACCACGTCCGCGCCTTCGATCCGCACGTCGGACCCGTCCTCGTAACGGTCGACCCGGGGCGGGGTCGAGACGTCGGAATGCGTCACCTCGACCGTCCCGTAGTCGTTGCCGGGGAAGGACGACCTCGCGACCTTGCCGATCGTGCCGCCGACGCCGCGCACGGTGCCGCCGAGCTCCGTGCAGTGGCCCGCGGTGATCACGTAATGATCGTCATCGTCGTAGGCGTTGAACCCGACCGAACAGGCGCCACCGCTGAAGTACAGCCCCTGCCCGCCGACCACACTCCACAACGGCCGCGGCGCGCTCTTCACGTGCTCCACCCGCACGGGCACGCCCGCGGAGCCGGCCCACGCCCGGCCCGCGGGATCGCCGCCCACCACGCTCACGACGACCTCGTTCGCGGGCACGTCGACGTACCAGCCGGCGACCGACCCGGGTAGCCCCTCGGTTCTGTTGTCCAAAGTGGACTGGATCGCCTTCAGTTCGGCGGCGCTGTGCTTGAGTACCTTCGGAATCGCGCCCGCGGAGCGGATCCTTGCCGACTGGCGCGCGTCGGTGGTGCCGACGACCAGTTCGCCGGTCGTGGTGTCCAGCCAGGTACCGGCGAACGCGGTGCCGAGCGAAGTGCCGAGTTTCTGCTGTGCGGCGGCCAAAGCAGCCGGTCCGGCCGCCTCGTTCAGCACCGATGTCGCCGCCGAAGCCGGGGCCGCGAAGGCGGTGACGGCCGCGGCGGCGCCGATCAGCGCGGTCAAGGTGCGCAGGGGGTGTCGGATCACGAAAACCTCCAGGAAAGCCAGTGCGGGAAACGTTCCTCATTCGACGTTACGACAGGGGACACCGGGCGAATGCCGCCATTTGAGTTGCGCTGGGAATTCGCCTTTCCGGCTCAATGAAATGGACACCCCTCACTCTTGTGAGTGGAAACTGCACGATTTGCCGTCCCCGATTCCCTGACCGGTCAACGACTGAAAGCGACGTGCGTACGTCCATTCGGGAAAGCGGCGTTCAAAGCCGGAAAACGTGGATCACCTGATGGTGTCGGCGCTGAACCCGTTCGTCCGCATCGGTGACGAACGCGTTTCCTTCACCAGCAGGAAACGAGGCCCGCCGTGAACATCAGGCCGACGGTGAGCACGGGCGGGGCGAACAGGGCCAGCGTCCCGCCCGCGACGGCCCGCACCCGTTCCGGAAATCGAGCGGGCTCGCTCGGATGCCGCGCCAGCCAGCGCAGCCGGAGCGCGGTGTCGCCGCCGGCGGCCTGGATGGACAACAGGGCCGACCGCACGGTGTCCGGTCCGTGCCCGGCCGCGGCCGCCCGGTCGGCGGCCAGTTCGACCAGCAGCCGGACCGCCCCCGGGAGTTCGCGCATCAGCGGGACGAACCGCAGCGTGCGGCCGAGTGTTTCGGCGCAACCGGCCAGCAAGTGATGTCTGCCGCGCAGATGAGCGCGCTCATGGGCGAGCACGGCGGCCAATTCGCGGGACGACAGTCTTCCGGCCAGGCCCTTGCTCGCGACGATCAGGCCGTCGCGGCCGCCGAGGCTGTAGGCGATCGGACGATCGTCGGGCAGCCACAGGGTCGGCCCGGGCCGCGCGCCGGACAGCCGGAGCACGTCGAGATGGCGCCGGTGCACCAGCGTGCTGCGTTTCCGCCGCCGGGCGGTGGACAGCGCGAGCCGGGCCGCCGCGATCGCGAGCGCGGTGGCGGCGAAGGTCCCGGCGACCGGATCGAGGCCCGGAAGGCCGCTGTGGCCGACGGCCGCCCAGCATTCGTGGAGGATCCGGGTGATGGCCCCGGCGGGCCCGTGGTCCGGCAGGACGAGGAGCAGGACGGCGCCGAGCGTACCGGCGAGGACGCCGGCCGCGGTCAGCAGCCACCACGCGAGCGCCGTGCCGGGGCTGATCCCGCCGGCGGTCAGCCTGCCCAGCAGCCGGGGTGAGAACCAGCCGGTCACCACCACGCCGAACAGGAGCACCGCCGCCAGGATCATCGCTTGCCGGGCTTCCGTCGCAGGGCCCGCCGCAGGATGTCCGACTCCTCCTCGGTGACCGAGCGCGCGAAATGCAGCAGCACGGACTCCCGGTCTTCCGAAGCGTCGAGGAGTTCGCGAAGGCTTTGCGCGGTGGCCTCCTCGCGGGTCGCCACGGCGCGGTAGCGGTACGCGCGATTCTCCATTTCGCGTTCGACCCATTCCTTGCGGTGCAGGTTGTCCAGCACGGTCATCACCGTGGTGTAGGCGAGATCGCGATGCCGGTTGATCGCCTCGAGGACCTGGCGCACCCGCAAGGGTTCCGCCGCGTCCCAGAGCACGTCCATCACCGACGCTTCGAGCTCGCCCAGCCGTTGCATGACACCTCCGCCGGGAAGGATACTGTGCCGCTCCCGCTCAGCCGACGACGCGCCGCGCGCCCATCAGGTGCCCGTCGCCCCTGACCGAACGGACGTCGACGAGCTGGCCTTCGGTCGGTGCGTCGACCATCTTGCCGCTGCCGACGTACATGCCGACGTGGTGGATGGCGCCGGGATTACCGGTGCCGTCGTCGTAGAAGACGAGGTCGCCGGGAACGAGCGCGTCCAGCGGGACGGGCTTCCCCACGGTGTACTGCTGACGGCTGGTACGCGGGAGGGAGATGCCCGCCTGCTTGTACGCCCACGACGTCAGGCCGGAGCAGTCGAATTCGCTCGGGCCGGTGGCGCCCCATTCGTACTGCGAGCCGCGTTTGGACAGCGCCGCCTGCAGCGCGTCGTTCGCGGCGCCGGGCGGGCCGAGATAGGAGCCCTTGTCCTGGACCTTGCCGAGTTTCGCCTTGTCCGCGGCCGGCAGTTCGCCGAGCGCCTGCCGCACCTTGGCGATCTGGTCGTCGAGGTCCTTCTTGCGGGTGCGGACCTGCTCCAGTGCCACCGTCGCGTCGTTGGCCGCGAGCTGGGCCGTTTCCCGCGCGTCCGCGGCCGTGGCGCGTGCCGCCTGTGCCTTCCCGAGCGCGTCACGCAGGCCGTTCAACGCCTTGGCCTTCTCGTCTGCCAGGACCGACAGCGCCGAGGAACGGTCGAGGAACTCCTGTCTGCTGCCGCTGTCGAGCAGCAGGACGGCGTTGCCGAGCCGCTCGCCGCTCATCGCGGACCGCGCGATCGCCTCGACCTGGGGCCGGAACCGATCGATCGCCGACTGGGCCTGGGTGAGGTCCCCGTCGGCCCGGCCGAGGGCCGCCGTCGCCTGGTCGCGTTCGGTCTCGCGCGTCTTCAGCCGGTCCTGGGATTCCTGCAGGTCCTCGTCGGCCTTGGCCGCCTGGGCGCCGAGTTCCTGATAGCGCCGCATCGGATCCTGGCCGTCCGGCGCCGGTTGCGCGCTCGCAGGCAGCGCGCCGAAGCCGAGAAGCATGAGGGCGGCGGTGGCGGCGAGGGGATGCCGCGGCGAGCGCCGATATGAGGTCACGGGTGCCGAATCTCCTGTCGCGCAGGTGCAACTATCGCGCCTAGTAGTACGGGGCCGGATGTGAGCGCCCGGTGAAGTCCTACTAAGACGGCTAGTACTACGGCTCATGGGAGATGTTGTCGATCTTTGCTACGGTGGGAACCGTGAGTGTCTCTTCGGCTACTCTTCGTCGACTCGTGGTGGCTTTGCTGCTGCTGGTCGTGGCGGGTTCGGGAACCGTCGCCTGCCTGGACGGGCACGGCGAGGCCATCGCCGTCACGTCGGCTTCCCATGACTTCTCGTGCCCGCCGCGCGAGGGACACGTGCACGCCCGCCCGCTCACCGAACTCGCCGTGCGAAGCGAGGAATCTCCCGCCACGCCGGACCTTTCGTTTCCGGCGGTGCGCGTGCTTTCGCCTGCGGCGCAAGAGAAGGCACGATCGCTCCCCGCCGCCCGGAGCGGACACCGGATACTCGTCGAACTGTGCGTTTCGCGGACGTGACGGACCTCGCGCCGTCCTGTCCCCGTCCACACCGCACAGAAAGACGAATCCTCGATGAACGCTGTCCTGCCCCAGCGCGCGGCGCTCGCCGTCGGCAACACGCCCGTGCTCTGGATCGACGAACGACTCACCGGCTCCGGTAAGGGTTTCTGGGCCAAACTGGAGGGCTTCAATCCCGGCGGCATGAAGGACCGCCCCGCGTTGCACATGGTGGCGGCGGCCAAGGCCCGCGGCGACCTGGCCGACGGCGCGACGATCGTCGAGTCGACCAGCGGGACGCTCGGCCTCGGGCTCGCGCTGGCCGGGATCGTCCACGGGCATCCCGTCACCCTCGTCACCGATCCCGGCATGGAGCCCATCGTGCGTCGGATGCTCACCGCGCACGGCACCCGCGTCGACCTCGTCACCGAGCCCCATCCGGTGGGCGGCTGGCAGCAGGCGCGCCGCGACCGGGTCCGGCGGGTGCTGGCGGAACAGCCCGGTTCCTGGTGCCCCGACCAGTACCACAACCCGGACAACGTCGACGCGTACGCGGGCTTGGCCGAGGAACTGGCCGCGCAACTGGGCCGGATCGACGTGCTGGTGTGCTCGGTCGGCACCGGCGGGCATTCGGCCGGGACCTTCCGCGCGCTGCGGCGGTATTCCCCGCATCTGCGCCTGATCGGCGTGGACACCGTCGGTTCGACGATCTTCGGTCAGCCCGCCACTTCGCGGCTCATGCGCGGGCTCGGGTCGAGCATCCATCCGCGCAACGTCGACTACGACGCGTTCGAGGAGGTCCACTGGGTCGCCCCGGCCGAAGCGGTGTGGACCTGCCGCCGTCTCGCCGCCGCCCAGTACGCGACCGGCGGCTGGAGCGTCGGCGCGGTCGCCCTCGTGGCCGCCTGGCTGGCGCGCACACACGATCCGGACGTGCGGATCGCCGCGATCTTCCCGGACGGCCCCCAGCGCTACTTCGACACCGTCTACAACGACGAGTACTGCGCGGGACACGGGCTGCTCGACGTGGTCCCGGCGAGGGAACCGGACGTCATCGGCCACCCCGGCGAACGTGTGGTGGAACGCTGGACCCGGTGCCGCACGATCGTGGATCCCGCGCGGTGACCGGGTTCGCGGAGCGGTTCCGGTCGTTCGACCGGCCCAGCAAGGTGCTGATGGTCAACCAGTTCACCATCAACGTCGGGTTCTACATGCTGATGCCGTACCTGGCGGGCTATCTCGCGGGCCCGCTGGGGCTGGCGGGCTGGGCCGTCGGCCTGGTGCTGGGCATCCGCAACTTCTCGCAGCAGGGCATGTTCCTGGTCGGGGGCACGCTGGCCGACCGGTTCGGCTACAAACCGCTCATCGTCGCCGGATGCGTGCTGAGGACGGCGGGGTTCGCGTTGTTGAGCGTGACTTCGTCGTTGCCGTCGCTGATCGTCGCGTCCGCGGCCACCGGTTTCGCCGGGGCGCTGTTCAATCCGGCGGTGCGCGCCTATCTGGCCGCGGACGCGGGGGAGCGGCGGCTGGAGGCCTTCTCGGTGTTCAACGTGTTCTACCAGGGCGGGATCCTCGCCGGGCCGGTGGTCGGGCTCGCGCTCACCGCCGTCGACTTCCGGCTGACCTGCCTGGCCGCCGCCGCGGTCTTCGGCGTCCTGACCGTGGTGCAGGTGCGGGCGCTGCCCGCGCACGACAACGGACGGGACCGCTCGTCGGTCTGGTCGGATTGGCGCGTCGTCGTGGCGAACCGGTCGTTCCTGCTCTTCGCGCTGGTCATGATCGGCTCGTACGTGCTGTCCTTCCAGACCTATCTGGCGCTTCCGATGGAGGCACGGCGGATCACCGGATCGGAGACGTCGGCGACCGTGCTCATCGCCGGGCTGTTCGTGATCTCGGGCGGCCTCGCGATCGCCGGGCAGCTCAAGATCACGGCCTGGTTCAAGGACCGGTGGCCGCCCGGCAGCTGCCTGGCCATGGGCATGACGTTCATGGCCGCGGCCTTCGTCGCGCCGCTGGCCGTCGCCAGGGCGGCCCCGGTCGTCGCGGGAGCCGGACTGCTCGTCTCCGCGGCCCTGCTGGCCGTGGGAACGGTCGTCGTCTTCCCGTTCGAAATGGACACCGTCGTGCGGCTCTCCGGCGACCGGCTCGTCGCCACGCATTACGGCTTCTACAACACGATCGTCGGCGTGGGCATCCTCCTCGGCAACCTGTTCACCGGCACCGTTTTCGACCTCGCGCGCCGGGCCGGTTTCCCGGAGTTCCCGTGGCTCGCCCTGACGGTGATCGGGGCCGTCTGCGCCTTCGGGTTGCGTGGTCTCGACCGGAGCCGCCTTCAGACGAGCGTCGTCCAGTAACTCCAGAACGCCTGCAGGACCGCGACGGTGATGGCGGCGTACCAGACCACGAGCACCACGCTGTGGTACCGGACCGCCGCCCTCACCTCCGGTCCTTTGTGGAGGTTGTGCAGGGTCGTGTACCAGAAGACGGCGATGGTGACCGCCCACACGACCATGCAGTAGGGGCACAGCGCGCCGATGACGTACAGGCTCTGGATCATCAGCCAGTGCACGAACACGACACCGAGTGCCGAACCGATCTGGAGGCCCAGCCAGTACCACCGGGGCAGCCGTGCTCCGCCGAGCAGGGCGACCCCGGTCGTGACCACGACACCGAATCCGGCGATCCCCAGCAACGGGTTGGGGAAGCCGAACAGTTCCGCCTGCGGCGTCTTCATGATCGAGCCGCAGCTGAGGACCGGGTTGATACTGCAGGTCGGGATGTAGGAGAAATCCTTGAGCAGCCGGATCTTCTCGATGGTGAGCACGAACGAGGCCAGCAGGCCGATCGCGCCGCCGACGACCAGCACCCACGGCGTCACGCGGACGGCGAACGGCTTCACTTGGCCAGTTCCCGGTCGATGACCGCCTTGAGGCCCTGATAGGACGGTGACCCCGAGAACTTCACGCCGTTGACGAAGAACGTCGGTGTGCCCTCGACGCCGATGTTAGCCCCGTCGGTGCGGTCGGCGAGCACCCGGCCGAGCGTGACCTGGTCGTCCAGCGCGGTCTCGAAGGCCTTCAGGTCGAGGCCCAGCTGCCGCGCGAAGCCGAGGAAGGTTTCGCGATGGGAGACCTGCTGGTCGCCCCATTCCGGCTGCTTCTCGAACATCAGGCGGTACATCGGTTCGAGCTTGCCTTGCTTAGCGGCCGCTTCCACGGCACGGGCGGCGAGCTCGGCGTTCCGATGGCTGGGGATGGGGAAGTAGCGCATGACGAAGGTGACCCGGTCGCCGTACTCGGCGCGGAGCCGCTCGACGCCGGGGAACGCGGCCCCGCACGCTTCGCATTCGAGGTCGAGGAACTCCACGACGGTCACCTTGCTGCCCGGCGGGTCGGAGAGCCGGTGGCTGTCCGGCCGGACGAGGATCGACGCGGGCACCACCGGGGGCGCGTCGGCCTGCGCGGCGGGGGTGTCCTCACCGAGATCGGTGAAGACGAGCAACGCGGCCACCACCGCGATCACGACGGCCACGACCGTCAGGGAAACCTTGGTGTTCTTGGTCATTCTGTTGTGTCCTTGGCTTGGTTCCGGCAACTGAAAACGGCAAGGGGCTAGGCCGGATCAGGTACGGGAAACGCAGAGCTGGACAAGGGGCGGAGTGCTCGAAGAACACCTCGCCGGTGAGGTCGGCGGCACTCCAGCCTCACGGTGCCGATGGCGCCGGACGAGCAGGAAGAGCACGGCGAGCAGCGCCAGGCCGATTCCGGTGAGGTCGTCGAGGTGGTTGTCCGTGACGGGCTGCTCCGCCGGGCTCAGCCGGGACGTCGCCGGCTCGCATTCGTCGGCCGGGCCGGTGACGTGCGTCGCTTCGGCGGCGAACAGGGGAGCGCAGGGTGAACCGGCCGCCGCGGCGCCGTCACTGCACAGCGCGCCTTGCAGCAGGGCGACGGCGGTGAGCACGGCCAGCACGGCGAAAAGCCGCGCGGTCGTCCTCACTGTCCCTCTGCCGGTCACGCGAACAGGGTAAAGGTGACCTTGTAAAGCCGAGGCGAACCCGGACAAAACGACCTACAGTGGGCGGCGATCCCGAGTGGAAGGACGTGCCGTGCCCAGGTTCAAGGATGTCTACGCTGTGCTGCCGGTGTCGGACCATGCCGCCGCGGTCGCCTGGTACGAGCGCTGGATCGGGCGGCGGCCCGACACCGAACCGATGGAAGGCGTCGCCGAGTGGCGGATCGCCGGGAGCGCGGGCATCCAGGTCGCCCATGATCCGGAACCCGCGGGCAAGAGCACCGTGGTCATCGTCGTCGAAGACCTCGACGAGACCGTCGGCGACCTCACGGAGCGCGGCGTGGAATGCGGCCCGGTCCAGGACTTCGGCTTCGTCAAGTTGACGGAGATCGTGGATCCGGACGGCAACAAGGTCACCTTCGTCTGGGAGAACCCGTCGCCGGAGTGATCGGGCCAATTCTTTCCGGAAGATGACGGCATCACGCTCGCCGTTGCCCGTGGCGGGCCGCCGATGGTCCGATTCCCTCCGTCATCGACACTGGAGGGAATTCCATGAAGCATCCGAGGCGCAAGGCTTTCACGCTGGCACTGCTCGTCCCGCTCGCCGCTCTCGTCGCGGTGCCCAGCGCGGAGGCGGCGACCGAACGCACGATCAAGGTCGTCACCTACAACGTGGGCGACGCGGGCGGGCTCAAGGCCGACCTCGTCCGTCTCATCGAGACCGAACGTCCCGCCGTCCTGGGGCTGCAGGAGGTCGCCGACCGCGAGGACGTCGTGCGGGAGGCCGCGGCGGCGACCGGCTATGTCGCCATCTACGAGACGGACCGCCGCGCGATCAAGCACAACGCCATCCTGGTGCGCGGCACCATGAACATCACCGGCCACGGCGCGGGCGAGATCTCGCCCGCGTCCAAAGTGGACCCGTCCACGCCCGGTACCGGCCCCGCCGAACCCGGTGACTGCGGCTGCTGGGTGCCGCCCAAGTACGTCAACTGGGTGCGGGTGGGAGGCGCCGGCTTCGAATGGGTGGTCGGTGTCGTGCACCTGACCCCGTCCGCGCAGCGGTTCGAGCTCAACCGCGAACTGCACAACCTGCAGGTCCGCAACACCGCGGACTGGTTCTCGTCGCGGGTGGCCGAACCGATCGTCATGGGTGACTTCAACGCGGAGCCGGGTTCGGACCTGATGGCCGGGATGCGGCGCGTGGCCGATTCCTACAGCGCGCCGAGTCACGGCGACAGGTCCATCGACCACGTGTGGGCGAAAAAGGACTCGATCGGGTCCGCAGTGGACGCTCTCGGCGGTTACGGGAGCGACCACCGCCCGGTGCGCGCCCGGGTGACGGTGACCCGATGATGCGGCGCGCCTTGATCGCCCTCCTGTGTGGTGTCGGCCTTCTGACGGCCGGGCCGAGCGCCACAGCCGAAACCGGGCCCCGCGAGGAGTCACTGGACTTCCGGTTTCCGGCGGCGGATCTGATGCGGATCCCGGAGACGAACACCTACGTCGCGGTCGGTGCGAGCGTCCCCGGCAAGAAGCTTCCGTACACGAAGGTCGACTTCAGCGGCGGAACCTTCCAGCGCCGGGGCGCTGTCGACGGCGACGCCTGGGATGGCGTCACGTTCCCCGCGGGCTATTGGGCGAGACCGGACTCTCCACTGTGGACACCGGCCCTGTTCGCGCATCAGGAGGACGGCCGTGTCGTCTACTACGTTTTCTACAGCGCGGCACTTCCCGGCCCCGAGCCCGCCGGGCAGGCGAAGCACTGCATCGGCTACGCGACCTCGTTGCGTGCCACGGGCGGTTTCGTCGCCAACGCGGATCCGCTGTTCTGCCCTGATCGCGGATGGGCGATCGACGCCGACGTGAGCAGGGGACAGGGCGAGGTGTGGCTGACCCTGCGCAACGGGGCTTGGACGCAAGACCGCGTCACCGCCCTCGGCGCCGCCAAGCTGGAGTTCGACCGGCCCCGCCACGTGCGGCGGATAGCGGAAGCCGACGCGAAGAAGCTCATCGACAACGCGAACCTCGAGTGGACGCATCACAACAGTCCGGCCGACGACGTCCTCACGATCGAGAATCCCAACGCCGTCCGCATCGACGGGGACTGGTATCTCTTCTACTCGGGGAACAACTGGTACGCGAACCGCTACTCCACCGGCGTCGCCTACTGCGGCACCGCGCTGACGGACAACCGGTGCACCCCGATGGCCGAGCAGCGCGCGTACTTCTCCTACGAGCCCGACGCGGACGGCGAGCCGCGGTTCCGGCCGGGCCTGCCGGACAAGTTCCGCAAGAAGAACCTGCCGGGTAACAAGCGGGGCCCCGGCGCGTTCAACGCCTTCCAGGCGCCGGACGGGTCGTGGTGGGCTTCGTGGAACTACATCACCGACGCGAGCCCGTTGCCGCAGGAGGATCCCTCGCCGGAACGACGGAGCCGGATCGCTCGATTGACGAAAACCGGGAGCGGGCCCACGGCCGAGTTCAGTGTGAGCTGGTGACCAGGGGAAATCGGGTCTCCGCGGCCGGGGTGCCGCGGAGACCCGCCCTGAATTCCGCATGATTGATCTCCGGAGCCTGGGGTAATCGCCTCCTGCCGGCGTCCAGCCGGCCGCGACGCCAAACGGAGTGAAGAACCATGACACACGCCATCGAAGATCCCCAGCCGTCGACCGAACGGGTGACAGTGCCGGAACCACGCGGCGAGACGGATGCCTTGGAGGAAACGGCGCTCGATCTCGAGCCGACCATCGTCCTCGGCCGGGAGTGACGGACGGCCGGCTCCCGCGGCGACGGCCGCACGAGCCGGCCTGCTCCTCACGACGAGCGCCCGGTCGCTACTTGTTCTGCCGGGCCCGGGCGGTCTCCCGGCGGCTGGCCTTTTCGAGCGCCTCGACCAGTTCGCTCTTCGACATACGTGAACGTCCGCGGATCCCCAGCTCGCGGGCCCGCTGATACAGATGGCTCTTCGCCGCTCGAGCGTCGACGCCGCCGTGGGTGCTCTTGGTGCGCTGCCCGGCGCCTCCCGAGGCCTGCTCGTCGGACGGCCCCCTGCGCTCCTTCGGCTCCCAATGGTCACCGACCTTCTCGAAGGAGTGCTTCACGGCGGCGAACGCGGTCTGGGCGGCGCGGCGTCCGGGTCCGTAGGTTTCGAGCGCCGAATCGTGCGCGGCCACCCAGGTGTCCTGTGCCTTGCGCGGTGAACGCAAGAGCGTGCTGGGCAGGTCTTCCCGTCCTGGCATGGCGAACCTCCTTGCCCACGGATCGCGCCATCGGACAGACGGTCACGATCCGCCGTAGTGGGCCCTACTGTCCCCGTCCGGTCTGGTTCTGGAGCCGGTCGATCAGCTCCGACGCCTCCGCTTTGGTCAAGCCCTCCGGAACCGTCTCGCCCGCCTCCTGGGCGAGGGTGCCGAGGTAGGAGCGCTGTGGCCCGGTCATCGGCTCGTCGCCGGTCGCCCAGTCTTCGCGGGGTTTCTCCGGGCTCGGAGTGTCGCTCAGCTGCGTGTTGTCGCTCATCTGACGTCCTTCGGCTGGGCACATGATCAGGCGGCGAATACCCCGCCAGGCGGGAAGCCACACCTTCCCGCACCGGTCCCGAGTTCGTGCTCGCGGAGGAAATTCTCGCTGGGATTCATCGCGCGGGACGAACGGACCGCCCGCGGCTCGACCTAGTGTCGTCGCCAACGAGGCTAGGAGGGCAGGTATGCGCACGCTCTTGCGCGGCGGTCGCGTCGTCGATCCGGCCACCGGGTTCGACGGCACCGCCGACGTGCTGGTCGATGGCGGCCGGGTGGTCGCCGTCGGGCCGGGCCTGCCGGAGGCCGGGGACCAGATCGCGATCGACGTCGCCGGATACCTCGTCGGGCCGGGTTTCGTCGATCTGCACAGCCATGTGCATTCGATCGCGGGCCACCGGTTGCAGGCGATGGACGGAGTCACCACGGCGCTCGATCTGGAGGCCGGGATGATGCCGGTCGGCCGGGCGTACGCGGAGGCGGCCTCGACGGGGCGGCCGCTGCACTACGGTTTCTCCGCTTCCTGGGGTTCCGCACGGGCGAAGGTGCTGGCCGGGGTCGAGCCGGACGCGAACTTCGCCACCGCTCTCTCGGTGCTGGGCGATCCGGCCTGGCAGCGGTCTTCGTCGAAACGCGAACTGGCTTCCTGGCTGTCCCTGCTGGAAGACGAGCTGGCGGCGGGTGCGCTCGGCGTCGGGGTGCTGCTCGGGTACGCGCCCGCCAGCGACCCGGCCGAGTTCCTGGCGTTGGCGAGGCTTGCCAAGCGGGCCGGGGCGCCGACGTACACGCACGTCCGCGAGCTGGTCGAGGTCGACCCGGACACGCCGGTCGACGGCTCGGAGGAGATCGCGATCGCCGCGGCCGAGACCGGGGCGGCGATGCACCATTGCCACGTCAACAGCACGTCGGGGCACCACATCGACCGGGTGCTCGCCGCGCTGGAGGCCGCCCGCTCCGCCGGGTCGCGGGTGACGGTGGAGGCCTATCCCTACGGGGCGGGCTGCACCGCGGTCGGTGCGTTCTTCCTCGCCCCGGAGCGGCTGCGGATGAACGGGCTCGACCCGACACGGGTGGTGCTGCTGGAGACCGGTGAGCGGATCGCCGACGAGGCGCGGTTGCGGCAGGTCCGGAGCGAGACGCCGGGAGCGCCGTGCCTTCTCGAGTCGCTCGACGAGCAGGATCCGGGGGAACGGGCCCTGCTGCACAGGTCGCTCGCTTTCCCCGATTCGATCGTCGCGAGCGACGCGATGCCGGTGTACTGGCCCGACGGCACCAGTGACAGCACCCGATGGCCGCTTCCCCCGAGCGGGGTGACACACCCGCGCACGGCGGGGACGTTCTCGAAAGCGCTTCGCCTGATGGTGCGCGAAACCGGCACCTGGACCTGGCTGGAGGCGTTCCGCCGCTGTTCCTATCTGCCCGCGCGGGTGCTGGACGAGGTCGCGCCCGCCGCGCGGGCGAAGGGCAGGCTGGACGTCGGCGCGGACGCCGACATCGTCGTCCTCGACCCGGCCACCATCACCGACACCGCCTCGTACTTCGACCCGACCCGGCCTTCGATCGGCGTCCGGCACCTCTTCGTCTCGGGCACTCCGGTGGTCCGCGACGGGCGACTGCTCACCGACGCGTTCCCCGGCAGGCCGCTGCGCGGTGAACCGCGGTGAACGCGAAACCGCATACGAGCCTGAACCGCGTCATCGAGGCACTCGGGGACGTGCTCCTCGAGCCGCTCGCGGTCGGCCGGGACACCCGGCGTCCCCTCGGCGGCGTGGTGATCCACGACCCGTACGACGACGCCGAGTTCCCCGACCGGGCCGTGGTGCTCGGGGTCGGGGTGCGCGAATCCGGTGAGATCGTGAAGCTGCTGCACGAACTCGGCGAACGCGGCGCGTCCGCGCTGGTCGTGCGCTCGCCGGTCTCCGCCCCGGCCGAGCTGGCGCGAGCGGCCGCCGCTTCCGGGGTGGCGTTGGTCGGCCTGGCGAGCAGGGCGTCGTGGACGCAACTGGCCGCGATGCTCCGTACGTTGCTGGCCGAGGGCGACGTCGGCGACGTCTCTCCGCAGGCGCTCGGCGGAATCCCGACCGGCGACCTGTTCGCGCTCGCCAACGCGATCGCCGCGTTGCTCGACGCGCCGATCACCATCGAGGACCGTGACTCGCGGGTGCTCGCCTTCTCCGGCCGCCAGGACGAAACCGATCCGCCGCGGGTCGAAACGATCCTCGGCCGCCAGGTGCCGGAGCGGTACACCCGGGGCTTGGCGGAGAGCGGCTTCTTCGACCGCCTCTATCACGAGACGGGACCGGTCTATTTCTATCCGGACGACGATGGCGAGAACCGCCCCAGGGTGGTGGCCGCCGTCCGGGCGGGCGATGAGGTGCTCGGCTCGATCTGGGCCGTGGTCGATCACGCGCTGAGCGACGAACGTGCGGCGGCGCTGGTGGACGCCACGAAGATCGTGGCGTTGCACTTGCTCCGGCTGCGCGCCGGAGAAGATGTCGAACGCCGGCTGCGAGCCGATCTGGTGAGCACCGCCCTCGAAGGCGGGCGCGGGGCCCCGGAAGCCGTCGCGCGCCTCGGCCTGCTCGGACGGCCCGCCGTCGTACTCGCGATGGGGCTGCTCGACTCGGCCGACGACGACCCCCGGCTCGCCACCGAACGCCATCGCGTCGCCGACGCGCTCGCCCTCCATCTGAGCGCGGTCCAGCCGCGATCGGCGGTCGCGCTCATCGGCGAGGTCGTGTACGGGATCGTGCCCGGGAACCACGGTGATCAGCAGGAACGCTCGGTGCGCGTCGCGGCCGCCTTCCTGGAACGAATCGGGCACCGGGTCTCCGCGACGATCGGCGTCGGACCGACCGCGCTCGACAGCTCGGGCCTGTACGACTCTCGCATCGGGGCGGACCGGGCGTTGCGGGTGCTGCTCACCAACGGCGGCGCCAAGCGGGTGCTCACGGCGGAGGACGCGCACATCGACGCGCTGATGCTCGAACTGGCGGACCTTTCGGCGGCCCGCGGTGACGTCGCGACCGGGCCGATCGCGAGGTTGCTGGCCTACGACCGGGAACACCAGTCCCAGTTCGTGCACACGCTGCGGTGCTGGCTCGACTCGTTCGGGGACACCAACGCCGCGTCGGCGGCGGCCTATGTGCATCCGAGTACCTTCCGCTACCGGTTGCGCCGGCTGGCCGAGATAGGCGGCATCGACCTGGACGACCCCAGGGACCGGTTCGCGGCGATGGTGCAGCTGCATCTGCTGCTCCACGGCACGCGGCCTGAAACAGCCTGAGACACCACCGATCAGGGGGTTCCTCCGCGCGGACGAACTTCCCCCGCGGCTCTCCTCGATCCGGACGAACAACCGGCGCCTATGCCGGACCTAGCATTCCCGCAACGCCGGACCATCCACACCGGACAAGAGGTGCACATGTCGAAGATTTCCGAAATCGATACCTGGCTCCGGGAGAATTTCGCCGTCCTGCTGGACCGGCACCGGGTTCCCGGTGCCGCGATCGCGGTGCTCGCCGACGGCGAGATCGTCGAGCACGCGGCGGGTGTCCTGAACACGAGCACCGGGGTGGAGTCCACAAAGGACTCGGTGTTCCAGGTCGGGTCGATCACCAAGGTCTGGACGATCACGCTGATCATGCAGCTGGTCGACGAGGGCCTGGTCGACCTCGACCGTCCCGTGCGCGACTACCTGCCGGAGTTCCGGCTCGCCGACGAGCAGGCCGCGGCCACGATCACCGTCCGGCAGCTGGCGTGTCACACCGGCGGGTTCGAAGGTGATGTCTTCGCCGACACCGGAACCGGTGAGGACGCGGTGGCCAAGCTCATCCCGTTGCTGGCGGACGTGCCGCAGCTGTTCCCGCCGGGCGAGCGGTTCTCCTACAGCAACGCCGGCTACTGCGTGCTCGGCCGCATCGTCGAGGTGCTGCGAGGCGAGTACTGGGACGTCTGCGTGCGCGAGCGGCTGATCGGGCCGCTCGGCCTGACCCACGCCGGCTGCGGCGCCGAGGACGCCATCCGCCATCGCGCCGCGTTCGGTCACGACGTGCCGGAGACGGGTGGCGGGCCGGTGCCCACGAAGGTCTGGTCGCTCGCCCGCTCCAACGCGCCCGCCGGGACGACGCTGGTCATGTGCCCGCGCGATCTGCTGACCTTCGCCCGCATGCACCTGAACGAGGGCAAGGCCGACAACGGTACCCAGGTGCTGTCGCCGGAGTCGGTGCGCGCCATGCGCGAGCGGCAGATCGCCGTGCCGGATCTCGGCGTCATGGGCGCGTACTGGGGCCTCGGCTGGGCGGACTTCGGCTGGCAGGGCGGCACGGTGATCGGCCACGACGGCGGCACGATCGGCCAGTCCGCCTTCCTGCGCGTCGCGCCGGAGCACGACGTCGCGTTCGCGTTGCTGACCAACGGAGGGGCCGCGCTGCGGGCTCACCACGAGGTCGCCACCAAGCTGATGCGCGAACTCGCCGGCATCACGGTTCCACCGCTGCCCGAGCCGGATCCCGCGGCCGCGCCAGCCGATCTTTCCCGGTACGTGGGCGAATACTCGTCGAGGGTCGTGTCCACCGTCGTCACCGAGGAGGGCGGCAGGCTCTGGTTGCGGCGCACCCCGAAGGGGGAGTTCGCCGAACTCGACGAGCCCTCGGGCACGGTCGAACTGCTGCCGTGGCACGGCGAAACCTTCGTCGCCGTCGTCCCGGAACTCCCGGGCGCCTACATGCCCCACGAGTTCGTCGGCGACGACGGCACCGGCCGGGCCCGGTTCCTCCACACCGGACGCGCGGACCGGCGGGTGACCCGGTGAACGACATCCGCGAACGGATCGAGGCGGTGTTCGCCGCCGCGGGCGCCGAAGGTTCGCTGCACGCCAGGGAAATCGGCGTGCCGGACGGGGCCGAGGTGTCGGCCGGCGCCGACGATCAAGTGGTCCTCGCCTCGGTCTTCAAGATCCCGATCGCGCTCGCCTACGCCCGGGAAGTGGTGGCCGGACGGCTCGACGAGACCGAGTACACGAAGGTGACCGCGCGGTACCGGATCGGCGGCATCGGCACCGCGGGCTGCGCCGACGACGTCGAGATGACCTGGCGCGACCTCGCCTGGTTCATGCTCACGATGAGCGACAACGCGGCGACCGACCTGATCTGGGACCGGATCGGCCAGGAGACGATCTGCCGGGTGGTCGCCGACCTCGGGCTGACCCGTACCCGCCTGATCGGCTCCTGCGAGGACTCGTTCCGCATCGGACTCGCCGAACTCGGCGGGACCGACCTCGCCGAAATCGACACGCTGCTGGCCGAAGCCACCGACGAACAGCTGCGGAACCTGTCGATGTGCGACCCGGAAAGGGAAACCTCGTCGACACCGCGCGAGACGACCGAACTGCTCGACGCGATCTGGACCGACCGGGCGGGTGAACCCGAGGCCTGCGAACGCGTCCGGGCGATCATGGCCCACCAGATCTGGCCGCACCGGCTGTCCACCGGATTCCCTTCCGGTGTGCGGATAGCCGCGAAAACCGGGACGCTGCCGGGCATTCGCAACGAAGCGGGAGTGGTGACCCTGCCCGAGGGCCGCCGTTTCGCGGTCGCGGTGTTCACCCGCGCCCATTCCTTCGAGGACCGCCTCCCCGAGGTCGACGCGTCCATCGGCGCCGCCGCCCGGCTGGCGCTCGACCACCTCGCCGCCGAGAACGTGACACCGTGGGAGAACTCATGAAAACTGCTCGGCACACCGCCGTGACGGCGGTCGTGGTCGCGTTGACCGTGACCGCGTGCTCCGCGCCGGCGCCCTCCGGCACGGACCCGGACGCGAACCGGCCACTGGCCGACGGCAAGACTTTCACCTACGCCGTCGGTTCGGATCCGGGGACGCTCGACCCGGCGCTCACCGTGCTCTCGATCGCCGGCGAGATCGGCCGCTACCTCTATGACGGGTTGCTCGGCGTGGACGGCAAGGGAGAGCCCGAGGCCGGTCTCGCGGCGCAGTGGGAAGCCACCACGACCACCGCGTCCTTCACCCTGCGCAAAGGCATCACCTGTCCCGACGGGAGCCCGCTCACCGCGAAGGACGTCGCGGCGAACATCGACTTCATCGGCGACCCGGCGAACAAGTCGCCGATCGCGGGCAACACGGTGAAGGTGGGCACGAAAGCGGTCGCCGACGATGCCGCGGGTACCGTGAAGGTCACCAGCGGGGCACCGGACGCGTTCCTGCTGCGCAACATCGGCAACATCCCGATCGTCTGCGCGAAGGGCCTCGCCGACCGCGCGACGCTGGCCAGGGGCGAGAACGGCACCGGCATGTTCACCGTGTCGGAGATCGTCCCGAACGACCACTACACGCTGACCCGGCGCAAGGACTACCACTGGGGCCCCGGCGCCTTCGATCCGCGGCAGAAGGGCTTGCCGGAGAAGGTGATCATCCGGGTCATCCCCAACATGACCACCGTCACGAACCTGCTGCTGTCCGGCGAGCTCAACGCCGCCCAGGTGATCGGGCCGGACCAGCAGCGGCTGCGGGCACGCGGGCTGTTCCACGCCGACACGACCGTGGCACTCGGCGAGTTGTGGTTCAACCAGGCACCCGGCCGGTTCGGCGCGGACCAGGCGATGCGCCGCGCGCTGGTGCAGGCACTCGACCTCGCCCAGGTCGCCAAGGTGCTGACCAGGGACGCCGGCGCCCCGGTCCGGAGTCTGATCACCATGGAACCGGCGGCGTGCACCGGCGACTCCGCCACCGGGCACATCCCCGGCTTCGATCTCGCCGCGGCCAAGGCCGCGCTCGACGCGGCGGGCTGGAAGCCGGGACCGGACGGCATCCGGGCGAAGGACGGCAAACGCCTCGCGCTGACCGCCATCTACGGCACGCAGATCGGCGCGACCATGACACCGGCCGCCGAGCTGATGCAGCGGGGCTGGAAAGAGGCGGGCGTCGACGTGACTCTCAAGGGCCTGGACAGCCCGGCGACCAGCCAGACGCTGTTCGCCTCCGGCGACTGGGACCTCTCGATGGCGCCGGTCAGCCTGAACCTGCCGAGCCAGCTGACCCCGTTCGTCTCCGGCAGCCGCCCGCCCGAGGGCACGAAGTTCGCGCATATCGACAACCCGCGGTACGACGCGCTGGTCGCGAAGGCGGCCACCCAGGTCGGGACCGCGGGCTGCCCGGACTGGCTGGCCGCGGAGACGGCGCTATTCGAGGACCAGGACGTCGCACAGTTCGCGAACTCGGTACTCCCGACCTTCGGGAACAAGGCGCGGTTCGAGATCTCGAACACCTTCCTCCAGCCGTCGTCGATCCGGATGTATGCCTGATCGACCCCGTCACCTCTTGAGGGGAAAGAGGATTCGGCGCTCCGGTGCCCGGGTACCCGGTGAGATCCACAAGGCCACCGAGCGCGAGGAGGATGCCGCATGCCGCGGACGGACCCGGAGACCGTGGACGTGCTGGGTGTCGCCTTCCCCAAACCGTCACGGACGCTGGGGCGGGTCGCCAGGGGGCTGGCCGGGTTGGCACTTCTTCCGCTGGAAGGCATCCCGGGACGGGGACCGCGGCGGGCGGTCTGGTCGTGTCCCGGCAGGCTCTACATCGAGACGCACGGCGTGAAGGGATCGGAGGGCGCCCGCGTCGCCCGGCGGGTGGAACGAGCCCTGGCGGAGATCCACGGCGTGCGCTGGGCCCAGGTGAACGCGCCGACATCCCGGGTGGTCGTCGCGGTCAAGGATCCGGGGCCCCGGCGACTGGAGCTGATCCGCGCGGTCGAACGAGCCGAGGCGGAACCCGCTTCCGAAGCCGAGCGGGTCGAAGAGGACGAACTGCACCATCCGGCGGACGGCACCACGGCGACCCGGCTGCCGTCCACCCTCGCCGCGGACGCCGCGGGGCTGATGCTGTCGGTGGCGACGAAGATCATGCCGTGGGCCCCGTTGCCGACGGAGGTCGCGGCGCTGGCGTCCCTGGTCGACCTGCACCCGCGGTTGCGTGACCTGGCGGACCGGAAACTGCGAGGACGGGAAAGGGCAGATTCGGCGACCTCCATCGGCGCGGCGCTGGTCCATGGTCTCGCGGCCCGCAGCGAGGGAACGGTCCTGGACATCATGCTCCGCGGCACCCAGTGGCGGGAGGCCAAGGCGCACCAGCGGGCCTGGTGCGAGGCCGAATCCACACTGGTCGGGCAGCGCGAACACGCGGGCGCCGACTCGGTGGTGAGCGAACGGCCCTGGCCGCTTCCGGAAAGCGCCGCCGATCGTCACGCGCGCCGGTCGATCACCGCCGGTGCCGCGGCCGCCGCGGCGACGCTGCCGTTCGTCGGGCCGAGGCGCGCCGCCGCGGTCGGGATCTCCGCGTTGCCCAAGGCCCCGTCCACCGGCACGGCCGCCTTCGCCGCCCAGCTGGGCCAGGTCCTCGCCCGCCGCGGTGCGCTGGTGATGGACCGGTCCGCGCTGCGCGGCCTCGACCTGCTCGACACGATCGTCATCGACACCACGGCGCTCGGCGCCGGGGCGAACATCCTCAGCGATCTGGTTCCTTCGCCCGACGGTGACCCGGTGGACCTGACGGCCGCCGCCTTCGCCTTGTTCGACCCGCAGAAACCCGAGGTGGTCCGGCGGGACGGAGAGTGGACGCTCGGTCCGGTGGACGAACTGGACGCCACCGGCTTCCCCGACCGGCAGCGGATGCTGGACCAGGGGGCCCACCTGGTGCTGGGACTGGTCCGCGACGGGCAGCCGGCCGGTCTGCTCGCCGTGGCGCAGGAGCGCTCACCCGACGTGGACGCGCTGGCGTCCGCGGCCGAGGCCGCCGGGCTGCAGGTGATCCAGACCGACGGCCCGGTGTTCGACGCCGTTCACGACCTCCAGGCCTGCGGACGTGTGGTCATGCTGGTCTCCGATGACCGCCGGGCGCTGGGAGCGGCCGACTGCGGCGTCGGCGTGCACGAGGACGGGACCCCGCCGCCGTGGGGCGCACACGTGCTGATCGGCCGCGACGTCGGCACGGCCGTCCTGCTCGTCGAAGCGATCACCGCCGCGAAGGCGGTCGTCCGTGACTCGACCATGTTCGCGACCGCGGCCAGCGGAATCGGCGGCGTGACCGCCCTCAGCGCGCGGCGCCGCCCGGCCGCGAGCGGCCTCCGCGCGGTGAACGCCGGGGCACTCATGGCTTTCAGTGACGGAATTTGGCGAGCCCGCTCCCTCACCGGCGAGCGGAAGACGCCCTCGTCGGGCCGTGTCGCGCCGCCGTGGCACCTGATGCCCGCGGACCTCGTCCTCGACCGGCTCGGCTCGAGCCCCCGTGGGCTGGACGAGCATGAGGCCCGGCGACGGGCACCCGCCGATCGTGGGGGCGGGGAAGGCAACGCGGGAAAGAGCATCGCGAAGGCGTTCATGGCCGAGCTCGCCAACCCGCTGACCCCGGTCCTGGCCGGAGGTGCGGCGGTTTCGGCCGCGGTGGGGTCACCGGTCGACGCCGCGCTGGTCGCCGGGATCGTCGGGGTGTCCGCGTTGATCGGCAGCGCGCAGCAGGTGCACACCGACCGCGCGCTGGCGGGGCTCTTCGAACGGTCCGCGACGGTGACCACCGTCGTACGAGACGGTGCCGAGCACCAGATCGTCGCCGACGATCTGGTGCGGGGTGACGTCGTGTCGCTGCGGTCCGGCGATGTCGTACCCGCGGACTGCCGGGTGCTCGAAGCGACCGGCGCGGAGCTGGACGAGTCGTCGCTGACCGGGGAGTCGCTGCCGGTGCCGAAGAGCCCGGCGCCGGTCGTGGCGGCGGAGATCGCCGAACGGGCCTCGATCCTGTACGAGGGCACCACGGTCGCCGCGGGCAAGGTGACCGCCGTCGTCGTGGCGACCGGCGACGAGACCGAGGTCGGCCGGGGAATGGCCGCGGCGCGCGCCGCCGCCCCCGAGACCGGCGTCGAAGCGCGGCTCGCATCGCTCACCAAGCAGGCCTTGCCGGTCGCGGTCGGCTCGGCGGCGGCCGTCGCGGGAGCCGGCCTGCTCCGGGGCGTACCGCTGCGGCAAAGTGTCGGGGCGGCGGTGAACCTCGCGGTCGCGTCGGTCCCGGAAGGCCTGCCGTTCCTGGTGAACGCGGCCCAGCTGGCGGCCGCCCGGCGACTCGCCGAACACGGCGCGCTCGTCCGCAATCCGCGCACCATCGAAGCCCTCGGCCGGGTCGACGTCCTCTGCTTCGACAAGACCGGCACCCTCACCGAGGGCAAGCTCAGCGTCAACCGGATCGACGACGGTAAGACCACCGCCTCGCCGAGGCGGCTGCGGAAGAGCCACCAGGCGGTGCTGGCCGCGGCCGTCCGCGCGACGCCTCGGGCGGAGAACCCCGAGGAACTGCCGCACCACACGGATCAAGCGATTCTCGAAGGCGGCATCACCGCGGGCGTGGACGCCGGCGGCTGGGAGAAGACCGATGCGGTCCCGTTCGAACCGTCGCGAGGATTCCACGCGACCAACGGCAAGCTCGGCGAACGGCACGTGGTGTGTGTGAAGGGCGCACCGGAGATCGTCCTTCCCCGGTGCACCCGGCACGGCGATCGGCCGATGGGCGCGGGTGTCCGCGGCAGGCTGGAGAAACGGGCCGGCCGCCTGGCCGCGGCCGGGCACCGTGTCCTCGCCGTCGCGGAGCGCACCGTGTCCACAAAGGACCTTTCCGAGGACGACGTCGCCGATCTCCGGTTGCTCGGCTTCGTCGCGTTGGCGGATCCGGTGCGGGACAGTGCCGCGCCGGCGGCCGATCGGTTGCGCGAGGCGGGGGTGCGCACGGTGATGATCACCGGCGATCACCCGGCCACCGGCGAGGCCGTGTCGGAGGAGATCACCGGCCGCAACGGCGACACCAAGGTGCTCACCGGCGCGAAGATCGAGGAACTCGACGACGAGGGGCTCGATCGGGAACTCGCCGACGTCGACGTGATCGCCCGGTGCAGCCCGGCGCAGAAGGTCCGGATCATCCAGGCCTACCAACGCGGTGGCCGGGTCGTCGCGATGACCGGCGACGGCGCGAACGACGCGCCCGCCATCCGGCTCGCCGACGTCGGGATCGCGCTCGGGCAGCGGGGCACGGCCGCGGCCAGGGCGGCCGCGGACCTCGTGGTGACCGACGACCGGCTGGAGACGATCGTCGCCGCGCTGGTGGAAGGCCGGGCGATGTGGGCGTCGGTCCGCGAGGCGCTCGGCATCCTGCTCGGCGGGAACCTGGGGGAGATCGCGTTCACCGTACTCGGCTCGGTCGTCACCGGACGCTCCCCGCTCACCGCCCGCCAGTTGCTGCTGATGAACCTCCTCACCGACCTGGCGCCCGCACTGGCGATCGCGTTGAGCAGGCCAGACGGTGAATCCGTACCGGAATTGATGCGGGAGGGGCCCAGCGCGTCGCTCGGGAACGCGCTCCGGCGCGACATCACCACGCGAGCGGTGACCACGACGCTCGGCGCGTCCACCGCGTGGACCCTCGCGAGGCTGACCGGCAGGCGGCGACGGGCGAGCACGATCGCGCTCGTCTCCCTGATCGGCACCCAGCTCGGGCAGACGCTGGCGGTCGGCGGCCGCGACGCCACCGTCCTCGCGGCCGGCCTGGGCTCCGCCGCACTGCTGGCGATACTGGTCCAGACCCCCGGGGTCAGCCAGTTCTTCGGATGCACACCGCTCGGTCCGGTCGGCTGGGGAATCGCCCTCGGCAGCGCGGGCGCGGCGAGCGTGGGCGGCCTCCTGCTCGGAAATCGAGAGGCCGAGGTCTAGCGAAGCGAGAGCGGGGTACCTGGCTTTGAGTGAAGAGCAGTGCTGATCGTGAGCTGAGGTGCAGCGCAGTGGAGCGACGACGAGTGCGGCAGGGTGGCGTCACCGGGAATCGGGCGGGGGAGGACGAACCCGAAGGCCCGACGGATCTGTCGAAGCGTTCGTGGTGGCAAGTGCTGAAACGGACGGTCAAGCAGTTCCAGCGAGACAACTTGACCGACTGGGCCGCCACGCTGACCTACTTCAGCGTGTTGTCGATCTTCCCGGCGATCGTGGTGCTCACCGCGATGCTCGGTTTGCTGGGCCCGGCGGCGACGCAGACGCTGATCGACAACATCAACACGCTGGTTCCCGGGCAGAGCCGTGAGATCTTGGTCAACGCGATCCGGGAGGTGGGCCGGTCTCAAGGGCTGGCCGGACCGGTCGCCATCGTGGGTATCGCGGGGGCGTTGTGGACGGCGTCCGGATATGTGGGTGCGTTCATGCGAGCCTCGAACGCGATCTACGAGATGCCGGAAGGGCGGCCGATATGGAAGACGGTGCCGCTGCGACTGGTTCTGACCCTGGCGGTCGTGGTGCTGCTGGCGGTGTGCGCGGTGGGTGTGGTGGCGACCGGTGGGGTGGCCGAGCGGGCCGGGCAACTGCTGGGGGTCGGGTCGGCCGGGGTGCAGGTGTGGGATATCGCGAAATGGCCGGTGATCGCGCTTCTGGTGAGTTTGGCGTTCGCCTTGTTGTACTGGGCCGCACCCAACGTGAAACATCCGGGATTCCGGTGGCTGAGCCCCGGCGGTGTGCTGGCGGTGGTGGTATGGGTGCTGGCCTCGGCCGGATTCGCCTTCTATGTGGGGAATTTCGGCTCCTACAACAAGACCTACGGCACGTTGGCCGGGGTGATCGTGTTCCTGGTGTGGCTGTGGATCTCCAATATCGCCGTGCTGCTGGGGGCGGAGTTCGACGCCGAACTCGCCCGGGGGCAGCGCATCGAGACCGGGCAATCCTCCGAGCGGGAGCCTTTCCTGCCACCGCGGGATACCCGCGCCTTCGATGACGACGACACCGCGCAGGTGACGACGAAGACCGTTGCGGAGGGCCGCGGCGGTGAGGAGTGACGTGGAGCGACAACAGCGGTCGCTACAGCTGGAACTCGCCCGGCGCGAGGCTGCGCGCGAGGCAGAACTCGTTGCCCTCCGGGTCTGCCAGCACGACCCACGGGAGGTTCTCCCCCTGGCCGAGGTCCACGGTCGACGCGCCGAGCGCGAGCAGCCGATCCAGCTCGGAGCGCTGGTCGCCGTCGATCGGGGTGATCTCGAAATGCACCCGGTTCTTCCCGCTCTTGCCGTCGGGCACCCGGACGAACGACATGCTCGGCACAACCGGCCCGCGGCGCAGATCGGCGAGCCGCTCCGCGTCCGGAACCTCGGGGTCGGGCCCGATCCCGACGACCTCACCCTTGTCTTCGTAGACGACGTACCCGAGGACACCGCACCAGAACTCGGCCAGCCGTCGAGGGTCCGCGCAGTCGATCGTCGTCCATTCCAGCCTGCTCGTCATCTACCAACGCCCTTGTCCGTCGGAATCCCTTCAAGCTCGACCACCTTCTCACGGTCTCAGGCTGTTTTCAGGTGAATTTCGTCGGGCTGGCCGCCGCGCGAACCGATGTGATCTGTGTACTTCGATGCTTATCAAGGGGGGCCCGACAAGCCGGCCACCGTGATGACGGCAATGGTCGCGTCGGCACCGATGTGCGTGATGTACGGCAGCAGGAGCCCGCGGCTCCGTACACGCAAGACGCCCAGAAAGTAGCCCCAGACGCCGGCCATCACCATTCCGGTCCAGCCGGACGGAAACCCGTTGAAGTGGAACAGCCCGAACGCGACACCCTGGACGATCAGGGCTGCTCGTACCGACCAGATCGTGGCCATCTCGTCGAGCAGTACACCCCGGAACAGGCTCTCCTCCAGTGCCGCGTTGAACAAGGAGAAAGCGATGACGGCGAGGGCTACCTGCCAAAGCGGACTGTTCTTCGCCGCGAGGATGTAGCCGGGCAGCACCGGATCCGTGAACCGTGCCCAGCCGACCAGTGCCGTCGTGGTGCCCACGATCAGGACCACGACGGCAGCGGCGAGCGGCCAGGTCGGCCGGCCCGGTTCGAGCCAGCCGTACGCCGTCCCGATCGACTGGAGCCGGCCGAGTCCAGCCGGTAAACCGAACACGACGACGAGCGCGAGGGCGATCCGCACGGCCGGGGGCCAGTCCAGGAGGATCGTCACATGGAACACGGCCGAGACGGCGGCGGCGACGGCCACGGCGCGGATGCCTGGCGCGGAACGGCTCCGCACGGCCGCCACCAGGGATGCGACGAGCCCGGCGGCGACGACGAGGGAGAACCACGGCGTGCCGGGCAAGACCGGCGCCGCCATGAGGAGGCAGGCCGCCACCGTGGCGGTCCGCGGCTCGGTTCGCGTCGTATGAGGCATGAAACGGCGACCTCAGGCCGTGACCGGAAAGTGGCTCAGGCCACGGATGGAATTGCCTTCCCGGCGTCGAAGCGGACCTGCCTGGCGCAGGTGTGGCCTCCGCTCCGCGAGGGTGCGGAAGACGATTTCGGCTTCGATACGCGCCAGCTTGGCGCCGAGGCAATAGTGTAATCCGCTGGAGAACGCCAGGTGGTCCGATGCGCCGGACCGGGAGATGTCGAATTCGCCCGGCCTTTCGTACACCTCCGGATCACGGTTGGCCGCGGCCAGCAGCACGGCGACGAACCGGCCCGGCCTGATCCTGCGCCCGGCCAGTTCCACCTCGGTGTGCGCGATCCGCAGAGAAGCCTGCACCGGAGGGTCGTAACGCAAGGCTTCCTCCACCGCGGCGGCGGCGAGGCTCGGATCCGAGCACAGCGACTCCCACTGCTCGGGGTGCCCCAGCAGTGCCCGCACGCCGTTGCCGATCAGGTTGACCGTGGTCTCGAAACCGGCGATCAGCAACAGCAACGCGGTGCCGTGCAACTCCCGTGCGGTCATCCTTCCGTCCCCGACGGCGGCCGCGAGATCGCTGATCACATCGTCGCCGGGAATCGCCGTCCGTTCGTGAAGCAGCCGGTCGAACAACACGACGAGGTCCTCGCCGACGGTGATCAGTCGTTCGGCTTGCCGGACCGAGTGCACACCGCTGAGGCCTTCACCGATCAAAGTGCCGTATTCGGCGAAGACGGATCGATCGGCGGCCGGGATACCGAGCAGGTCACTGATGACCGTGATCGGAAGTGGCGCGGCCAGATCTCCGACGAGGTCGAAGGTCTCCTGCCCGGCCACCTTGGCCAGCAGAGAGTCCACCACCGCCTGCACCGTCGGCCGGTAGCGGTCCATCCGCCCTGGCTTGAACGAGGGCGCGGCGAGCCTGCGCAGCCGGGTGTGATCGGGTGGATCCAGGTCGAGGAAGCTCTCCGGGTAGGTCTGGGACACCATGCCCAGCGCGCCGGTGAGCGCGGGCGTGCCGTCCGCGTACTTCATGCCGAACCGGCGATCCCGCAGGACCTGGTCGCACAGCGCGAAGGAAGCCGTGGCCCACGACCCGCTCAGACCGCGGTACAGCGGGCCTTTCGCCCTTATCCGCTCGTACAACGGGTACGGGTCTTCCCGCCATTTCGGATGCTCTACCTGCACGAGGAGATCGCCGAACCCGCCGAGCAGCCGGCTGACGGTTTTGGAGACCTGGATCTGCGCACCGATTCGCAGTGCGTCGGCGGGACTTAAGGCGTTCATCATTTCCTCCTGGCGTCAGCGGAATCTACGACGAGCACATGGCAAATTCCTTGCAGTGCCATTGAGGCGGGTGCTTTTGAACGGTAATGGAAAGGCTTGGAGCGGGATTCTCCGTCCGGTTATGTTCGATCGGCAAGGGAAACCGAGGGAAGGAATGGGGAATGAAGGTTCCGAGCAGGTGGATGACGGGGGTCGTCGCCGGTGCGGCGGCGCTTTTCGCCGCGGTTTCGATCGCGGCCGCTCCGGCGGGTGCCTCCGAGGCCGGAGTGCAGACCGACGCGTGGCCCTGTGCGGGCCCGGCGGATTTCTTCGCCGCCAAGAACAAGAACGGCTCCTGGACGTGTTACGCGAACTCCGGGTCGAGTCTCGCGCGCTCGTTCAACACCGTTCACTGGCAGTCGGGAGCGAACTCCGGATACTTCTGGCACGAATGCCACGGGACGTATTACCCCGCCAAGCGATTCATCGCGTGGCAGAGTGAATCGCTCGGCGATTGCACCATTTACAAGGTGAACATCGACTGATCGTGCACCAGGGGCCGCCTCCGAACCGCGGCGGCGGCCCCGCGCTTTTCACGCCGGGAATCGGTGGCCGAGGAGGTCCGCTCCCAAGCGGGTCAGCCGATGACGTACCGCCGGTCCGGCCCGCTCGGTGGTGATCAGCCCGGCCGAGCGCAGGATCGACGCGTGATAGCTCGCCACGGAGACGGTGACGCCCGCCCGCCGGCCCAGTTCCGTCGTCGTGCAGCCGTCGCCGACGGCGCGGAGTGTCCCGGCGCGGGTCGGCCCGAGCAGGTCCTCCAGCCGCTTCGCGTCCGTGCCACTCACCGTGGCAGGACAGGTGACCGGCGCCGGACGTGTGGTCGCGGGGAAGACGAGCACGGGTGGCAGGGCCGGGTCCGCGAGCACCGTCGGCCGTCCGTGGCAGAAGAACGACGGCAGCAAGCGCAAGCCCCGGCCGCCGAGACGCAGGTCCCGGGCGAGGTGGTCGCCGTCCAGTTCGAGCGAGTCACCACGCCAGGTGAGTGCTGGATGCAGGGACCCCAGCAAGCCGCCCGTCCCTCGCGACACCAGGATCCGCGTCCGAGCGGCGGCGTCGTCACGTACGTGGTGCTCGATCCGCGTCCAGGATGGTTCCACGGCCGTGCGGTGGTAGTCGGCGAGCCCGCGCGTGAGGTCGGTCAAGGCGGTGTGGTCGCCTGAGGCCAGCCTGGCGGCCCACCGTGACGGCATCGCACGCCCGGCGAGCCGCGCGAGTTCGGTCCGCAGGCGATGACGCGGCGTGCGCCGCAGTGCGGCGAGCCCGCTTTCGAGGCCCGCCGCCGATTCCGCCGGTGTGAGGAAATCCGGTGAATAGCCCCGTGGTGGCGCCAGGTCGAACAGGCCCCGCATGGCGGGGCTCAGCGTCAGACCCGCTCGCCAGCGTTCATGGCGCGGTTCCACCGCCGGGCTTTGCAGGACGTGCAGGCTCAGGAGCACTTCCCATAACGGATCCGGCTCGGTCGCGAGGGTGACACGGGCCAGATCGGCGGCCGAGAAATGAATGTGCAGAGGCATTTCGGTGCGTCGCCTTTCGGGACGAGGAAGCCCTCGGTCGTGCCGGCAACGGTAAGGCGGCGGCATCGCACCGGAATGGAAAGGAGATAGCAAGCGCAATCTCGATCCCGCTGAACACCGCACGCCCGCGTTAATCCATTTGTGCCCTCCTGCCGGGCTGCGGTATAGAGGAATCTTCGGCGGTGTCTTGGGGGGCGCGGTGCGGTTCGGGATTCTCGGTCCGGTCGGGGCGTGGGGGACGCTGGGGCGGATCGAACTGGGCGGACCGCGTTCTCAGGCCGTGCTGGCCGCGCTGCTGGTGAACGCGAACCGGGTGGTCGGCCTGGGTTCGCTGGTCGATGCCATCTGGGGCGAGGAGCCGCCGCCCACGGCCGTGGACACGATGCGCACGTACGTGTCCCGCCTCCGGCGCGCTTTCGCCGCGGCCGAACGCGGTGACAGGCTGGTTTCGGAAGCGGGCGGCTACCGGATCCGGGTCGATCCGGGCGAACTCGACCTCGACGTGTTCGACGACCATGTGGCGCTGGGGCGCGAAGCCGTGGCGGCCGGCCGGTTGGCGGAAGCCGTGGTCGAGTTCGACTCCGCGATGAAACTGTGGCGAGGCAGCCCGTTCGCGGGAGTGCCGGGGCCGTTCGCCCGGACCAACGCCGACGCGCTGGCGGAGACCCGGTTGGCGGTGCAGGAGGAACGCCTCGCGGTCGAACTGGAGCTGGGAAACCACGCCGATGTGATCGCCGAACTACAGCGGTTGCGCACCTCCCACCCGCTGCGGGAGTCGCTGTGCGAGCAGCTCATGGTGGCGTTGGACCGGTCGGGCAGGCAGGCCGCGGCGCTGGACGTCTTCCGCCAGACCCGTGAACTCCTGGTGGCGGAACTGGGGGTCGAGCCGGGAACACGGCTGCGGCAGGCACATCGGAGGGTGCTGGAGCAGGCCGACCCGGTGCCACGGCTCCAGGACGAAGCCACGGGGGACGAAGTCGGAGCGTGGAGTCCCAGGACCGCCGGGTTGCGCGGACTGCCGCCCGCTGTCGCGGACTTCACCGGACGCCAGGCCGAGACGAGCCTCATCACGGAACTGTGTACGCCGAGCGCCGACCGGACGTCGCCGGTGGTGGTCGCCGTCGACGGGATGGCCGGGGTCGGGAAGACAGCGTTCGCCGTCCATGTGGCGCATTCGCTGGCGGACCGGTACCCGGACGCGCAGGTCTACATCGACCTGTACGGGCACACGCCGGGTCTGCAACCGCGAGACGCCCATGACGCGCTCCACGTTTTGCTTCGTGCCGTCGGTGTCCCCGCGGAGGCGATACCGGAGAACACGGAGACGCGGGCCATGCTCTGGCGCGACGCCCTTGCCGAGCGGCGGGCGCTCGTGGTGCTGGACAACGTGGGGGACGGCGTGCGCGTCGAGTCCCTGCTTCCGGCCGGACCGGGCTGCGCCGTGATGATCACCGGCCGGCATCGCCTGCTGGACCTCGACGGCGCCCACCAGCTCACGCTCGATCCGCTTTCGCCCGCCGACGCGGGCAGGCTGCTCACCCGGATCGCGGCCGCACGCGGTGCCGAGTCCGACCGCGCGGCGATCGCGGAAACCGTACGGCTGTGCGGGGAATTGCCGCTGGCCATCCGGATCGCCGGAGCCCGGCTGTCCCGGTCCCTGCCGGTGACGGCACTGCGCCGCAGGCTCAGCGACCAACGCGACGTCGTGCCGCGGCTGCGTTCGGGCAGCCGCAGTGTCGCCGCGGCGTTCGCTCTGTCGTATGGCCGGCTTCCGCCCGACTCGAAGCGGGCCTTTCACCTTCTCGGTCTCCATCTGGGTCCGGACGTGGATCGCTTCGAGGCGGCCGCGCTGCTCGGCACCTCACCCGACGACGCCGAGCGGCACGTGGAGTCACTGGTCGACGCGAGCCTGATCCAGCAGGTCAACGCCGAGCGGTACCAGTTCCACGACCTGCTGCGTGCCTATGCGCGCGATCAGGGACTCGCGAGCGAGTCACAGCCGGACCGTAAGGGGGCGCAGTCGCGGGTGCTCGAGTACTACGTGAACACCATGACGGCGGCGTACCGGCGGTTCTTTCCCGGCGACCGGGACGGCATCCGTCTCGCCACGCCGAAAGGGCTCGTCCGTGACTTCAGCGGTTACGAGGAATTCGTCGACTGGTCCCACGTCGATCAGACGAGTCTCAGCCTGGCATCGAGCACGGACACGGCTACCCACCACGGCCGGGTGTCGCTCGAAGACTGGGTGCAACTGCTCCGCCCCGGTCGCCCGCCCACCGGGCAGAGCGGAACCGTGCAGCCCGGCCAGACACGGATTCTGCACGCCCTGGGAACACTTCAATACTGGACCGGCCGATGCGAAGACGCGAAGCGGACACTGCGGCACGCGATGACACAGTGCCGTGAGACCGGCGAACACCGACGGGAGAGCGCGATCCTCCACACCCTCGGCGAGGTGCTGGTGGCCGCGGGAACACCGGAGGACGCCGTCGGGGTATTCCGTCGTTGCGTCGAGTCCTCGCGCGCGCTTGGGGATACCTGGGGCGAGGCGGTCGCGTTGAACAGCTTGGGCGGAGCCCATCGGGTACTGGCCGAGCACGAAGCGGCGCTGGGCTGCTGTACCGACGCGTTGCGCTTGCATCGTGAACTCCGCTCCAGCTGGGGAGAAGGTGTCACCCTCACCAATCTCGGCAGGCTGTACCGCTGTATGGGCCGCCCCGAAGAGGCGCTCGCCGCCTTCGACGAGGCGGTGGTTTCGCTGCGCGAAAGCGGCGATCAGCTCGAACTGGCGGCGGCACTCGTAGACCTGGGGTACGCCCGCCGGGCCGACGACGATCCGGAGCAGGCCAGGAACGCTTGGGAAGAAGCCCTCCCGGTGCTCGGCATCCTCGCCGACCCGATGGCGGACGTCGTGCGCGGTCATCTCCGCGAACTGTCACCGATGTCCGAGCCGGATCGGGGCCAGGTTCGCGACCGCTCCGGTCAGCAGGCCCGGCCGGTGTTCTTGCCGAAATAGCCGTACGAAGGCGCGGCGTCCTTGGGCGAGTTCCCGAGATGCCCCACCTCGTGCGGCGCGACGCAGATGTCGTGCTGGTAGATCTTCTGCACGCCGTTCCAGCTCTTCCACACCTGGACGACGACCTCCTTGCCACCACTGTTGCAGTTGCCATAGAAGTAGGCCAGGTGATCACCCCGGTCCTCGTCGTACGTGCCGCAGGTGATCAGCGCGGACCCGGGTGCCGCTTCGGCGGTGGCGGGCAGGGCGATCGCCGCGGCGCCGATGAAGATGGCGGTTGCGAGACGTTTCAAGGGAAGACCTCCTGTGCTGAGACGACAGTGCGTGACCGCGTGGACGACCACAGGACAGAACGTAAGAGCCCGGCCTTGCAGGCTCCTCGCAGATTCCCAGCACCAAGGGGACTGCTTCCCGAAGCCGGCGCGATGGACAGTCCTTTTCGGACCTCGCGAGCACCACCGGATCGAGTGATCATCGAAGTGCGCCGTGCCCTGGGGCTGTCTTACGTTGAGTGCCCGACGTGAGGGAGGCTCGATGACCACGACCGCCGAGGTCGGCGGGCCGGACGCCGCCCCGCCGGTCCTGAGCCGCAAACGCCGGAACGCGGTGTTCGCGGCGGTCATGCTCGGGATGTTGCTCGCGGCGCTCGACCAGACGATCGTGGGCACCGCGCTGCCGACGATCGTCGGGGATCTCGGCGGCGCAGGGCATCTGTCGTGGGTGATCACCTCCTACCTGCTCGCCGAGACGATCATGACCGTCGTCGTCGGCAAGCTCGGCGATCTGTTCGGCCGCAAGCTGATGTTCCAGCTGTCGGTGATCGTGTTCACGGTGGGGTCGTTCTTCTGCGGGTTCGCCGGCGACATGATCTGGCTCATCGTGGCGCGCGCGGTCCAGGGCCTGGGCGCGGGCGGCCTGATGGTCACCGCGACCGCGCTCGTGGCCGACGTGGTGCCCCTGCGCGAGCGGGGCAAGTACCAGGGCATCCTCGGTTCGGTCTTCGGTGTCGTCACGGTGCTCGGCCCGATGCTGGGCGGGCTGTTCGTGGACCACCTTTCGTGGCGATGGGCCTTCTACGTCAACGTCCCGATCGCCGTCCTGGTACTGATCGTGGCGGCGAGCGCGATGCCGAGCGTCAAGTCCGTGGCGAGGCCGGTGATCGACTATCTCGGCATCCTGCTGATCGGACTGGCCGCGACCGGCCTGACACTGGTCACCAGCTGGGGCGGTACACAGTACGCGTGGGGTTCGCCGACTATCATCGGGATGTGGATCGGCTCGGTGATCCTGCTGGTGCTGTTCGTCTTCGCGGAGAAGCGCGCGAAGGAACCGACCTTGCCGATGCGGTTGTTCCGGAACCCCGTGTTCACCGTTTCGGCGATCCTGAGCTTCGTCGTCGGCTTCGCGATGCTCGGTGCGCTGTCGTACTTGCCGACCTATCTGCAGTACGTCCACGGCATCTCGGCGACCAGTTCGGGTGTGCGGATGCTGCCGATGGTGATCGCGCTGCTGGTGGCCGGTGTGTTCGCGGGCAACGTGGTCGGCCGGACAGGGCGGTACAAGATCTTCCCGATCGCCGGCGGGATCGGGCTGACGCTCGGCCTGTACCTGCTCTCGCGGCTGACCCCGACCAGCGGGTTCTGGGAGATGTCCCTCTACTTCGCCGTACTGGGCCTGGGAATCGGCCTGAGCATGCAGGTTTTGGTCATCGTCGTGCAGAACACCGCCGACTACCGCGATCTGGGCGTCGCCACGTCCGGGGTGACCTTCCTCCGGTCCTTGGGTTCTTCTTTCGGTGCGGCCGTCTTCGGCACGATCTACGCCAACCAGTTGGCGCCGAACATGGCCGCGGCGGGTGCGGAACATCCGCTGCCGCCCGGGATCGACCCCAGGGCCGTCCAGGTCCCGAACGCGCTCCACGCCTTGCCGGATTCGGTTTCGGCGCCCTACATCCAGGCGTACGGCGATTCCCTGCACACGGTTTTCCTTTACGCCGCACCGGTCGGGCTCGTCGCGCTGGTATTGGCGTTCTTCCTCAAGGAGGTTCCGCTGCGGGACACCTCACGGGCGGCCGCACCGGACCTCGGCGACGGTTTCGCGATGCCGGAGCCGGGCAACGGGGATCAGGATCTCGAGCGAGCCGTCGGCCGCTTGCTGGCGCGTGACGGGAAGGCGGCCTCGGCGGGTGTCATCATGAAGTCCGGCTGCGAGCTCGACGCCGGCGGATTGTGGTGCCTTGGGCAGGTTCGCCTGCGGGAACGCCGGAACAAACCGACGTCCCTGTCCGCGATCGGCGATCGTTACGGCGTCCCGCCAGAGGTGTTCGAAGCCGCCTTCGCGCGCCTCGAATTCACCGGCCACCTGACGTTCAAATCCGGGGGATGGGCCACCACGGAGGCAGGACGCGCCGAACTCGAAAAGCTCATCCGGGCTTGGAAAGCCTGGCTGGCCGAACGGCTGCGGGACTGGGGCCTGGAAGGGCAAGACGAACTGGACGCGGCGCTCGGCCGGGTCGCGAACCGCATCCTGGATCAAGCCGCCGAAGACCAGCCCAGCGGGAAACACGCCGCGGTCGTCTGAGCCGACCACATGAAAAAGCGGGTTCCCGCAGCTGGTGAGCTGCGGAAACCCGCTTCGTCCGTCGGGCTGACAGGATTCGAACCTGCGACCCCTTGACCCCCAGTCAAGTGCGCTACCAAACTGCGCCACAGCCCGGACCCGCGCTCCGTGGAGTGCGATGTGAGTACTTTAGCGGGTCCCGAACAGGGGCTTGCAACCAGGGGTCACTGTGTGCCTGAGCTGGGAAAACGGTCCGTGAGGGCCGCCCTGCCGCATTCGGGCGGCCCTCACGGGGTCACTGAGGGTTGCCGGCGTGTGTGAGGGTCTGCCAGGCGACGAACAGGTTGTTGGTGCCCGCCGGGCGTTGACGCAGGGTGAGGGCCTCCGTGTTGCTCATGGTGTGCCCGAGGCGGGTGTGGAGGTGGTTGTACCCGACCTCGGTGATCGGGCCGAGGCCGAGCTTCAGGCTGCCGCCGCACAGCCATGACGGGACCGCGGCGCCCATCTGGTACTTCGCGTGGAAGCCGAGGCCTTCGCGAAGGCGGTCGGCGATCTCGGGATAGAGGTCCTGGCCCTGGATGCGGGTGGTCTCGGCGAAGTTCGCGATGGCGGCGAGGCCGTAACCGGTATGGGTGAAGTCCCGGCAGGTCTCCTGGGAGAGACCGTTGACGAACGTCGTCTGGCCTTGCCAGTACTTCACGATCTTGTCGCGGGTGTCCAGCCCGCTGCCGGGCGCGGTCTTCGGGAGTGCGCCGTCGCTGGTCAGGTAGAGGTAGGCGGGGACGCGGGTGCGGAACTTCGCGACGGCCTTGTCGTAGACCGTCTTGTCGTCGAGGAACACGGCGATGCCGATCGCGGCCTCGGTCATGCTGAGTTCCCAGTTCCCGTTGCTGTGACTGCCGTTGATCACCTCGGGCAGGTACACGTTCCGGAGCATGGTGCCGAAGCGGCCGGAGTTCGGCCAGCCCGTGTAGGTGTGCTTGATGATCTCCGCGGCGCGCGGCCACGAGGAGGCCGACCACGCCGACTGCAGGGGAGCGTTGCTGTTCGTGTGATCCTTCAGCACCGCCGACCACGCGTCCATGATCTCGATCGCTTTGGTCGCGTATTTCGCGTCGCGCGTGATGTACCACGCCAGCGAAAGGGAATACGCGGCGATCGCGTCTTGCCGTTCATCGGTACAGCCGATGTTCGGATTCGAATAGGAACCGCATTCGACGATGGCGCGCGGTTTCGGTGACCGGGACAACGAGGCGTACGAACTCGACATCATCGCGTCGTAGGCCTGCTTCCACGGTTGCGCACCGGCCTGGACCTTGGCGCGGACGAAGTCCAGTTGCGGGCGGCTGACCAGCACGCCGGGGTGGGTGAAGGTGGCGGGCGCGGCTTGGGTGGGAGCGCTGAAAAGGCTTAGCGCCAACGGGACGAGCGTGGCCAGGGCGAGCAGTTTCCTCGGTAGGGACATGGTTCTCCTCGGACGGGTGTGAGCCAGGTCACCGGCGGCGTGGGTTCAGTGTCATGGTCTGAACCAGTTGCGTCAAGACCTTTATTCGCCTCAAAAATAAAGAAGGCCCGCCCCGTTCAGCGGGCTGAATGAATCAATGCGGCCAAAGCCCGACGAAGGCCGGGCTCCCGATCGGATAAGTGCCGATCAGGCGCCAGGTCGCGCGTTCGTAGGCCTGGATCGCGTCCCCGCTCTGCGCGGCGACATAAACGTGTTCGCCGACGATGGAGAAGTGCCGTGGCCATTCGCCGGTGCCGTGGTCGGCCACAGCCACACCGTCGAAGGCGAACTCCGTGATCTTCTCGGGGCCCCGGTTCGACAGGAACAGCCGGTCTTCGTGCAGGACGAGCTGTGCCGGGAGGTTCTCGCCGCCGGGTTCGAGCGTCGCCGGAACGGAGCTCTCCACGGTGAACGTGCCCGGCGGCTCTTCGCGCACCGTCACCAGTGAGGCGGCCAGTTCGCCGACGACGTACGCGTGGTTCGTGCCGGGACGCCGGACCAGTTGCCGTGGGCCGGTCCCGGCGGGCAGCGTCGACACCGACACGGGGATCAGTTCGCCTTCCTCGCCGAGGCGATAGCTGCGGATCTCGTCGGTGCCCAGGTCGACCGCGCTGACCAGCGTGCCCGTCTCGTCGACGACGGCCATGTGGACGTGCGCGGCTTCCTGCCGGTCGGTGTTCGGGCCGCCGCCTTCGTGCTGGACCAGCGCCGTCCGCACGGTGGGCACCCCGTCCGGCCCCAGCGCGAACGCGGCCAGGCTGCCGCCGCTGTAGTTGGCGCACAGCAGGAACCGGCCGTCCGGCGTGACCGACAGATGGCATGGATCCGCCCCGCCGGTCGGCAGCGTGTTCAGGACCGACAGGGTCCCGTCCTCGGCGACCGCCACGGCGGTGATCGCGCCTTCGGCCGTCTCGTTGACGGCGTAGAGCACCGGGAGGGTGGGATGCGGGGTCAGCCAGCTCGGCGAATCCAGCGCGAGCGAGCCCGCCGGGGTCAGTTCCCCGGTCCACGCGTCGCGCCGGAACGTGCCGATGCCCTCGCCGCGACCGTCGCTCGCGGCGGTGTAGGAGCCGACGATGAGCACCTGGTTCGCTGTAGTCACGAAGCACACTGTGCAGCAAGCTGGGGCGGAGGTGAAGCCCTCGCGCGTGGCTCACCACGCGCGAGGGCCGGGTGCGTCACTTCAGCGAGTTGTCCACTGTGGTCATAAGGGATCCGGTGTCACCGGACATCTCCCAGGCCATGACCCCGAGCAGTCCTCTCGTCTTGAGCCAGGCGACCTTCTGCTGGATGGACCAGGCGTCGTCGAAGGTCCACCATTGCCCGCCGTTGCCGGTGTAGCACGACGTGGCCACGGCCGCGGTGTCGTGCTGGACGGCGCAGTTGGGGACACTGGCCAAGAGATTCGCGTAGCCACGAGTACCTGCTTCCTCGGCGAACTGGCCTGGCGCGGCACCGGTCGCGCTCTGCCATTCGCCCTTCTTCCCGCCGTCCGCGACCCCTTGCCAGCCTCTGCCGTAGAAGGCGAGCCCGAGGGTCAGTTTCCGTGGATTGGCACCGGCTTCGGTGTAGGCGTTGATCGCCGACTCCACGCTGAACTTGAAGTTGTACGGGTCGTCCGCGTCGGCGTAGAGGTTCCCCTGATGGCCGGTGCGGTTCGGCTCCCACGAGTTGTCGCTGCCCGAGCCGTGGAAGTCGTAACCCTGCACGTTCGCGACGTCGAGGTAATCGAAGATCTTCGGGATCTCCCAGCCGCCCTTCACCTTCGCCGGGTCGGCGGGGGTGAACGCCTGCAGTTCGTACCGTTTGCCGGTGGTCGCGCCGTAGGCGTCCATCTGCGTCCGGAACTCGGCCAGCAGCGCGGTCAGGTTCGTCTTGTCGTTGGCGCTCCAGTGGTTCCCGGGGTGCCCGTCGGGGCTGCCCGGCCACTCCCAGTCGATGTCGATACCGTCGAAGATGCCCGCGGCCGTGCCCGGCCCGCCGGCGCCGCCGTACGCCTTCACGTTGCCCTTCAGGTACGTGTCGATGCACGACGCGACGAACTTCTGCCGCGAGGCGGGCGTGGCCGCGACGTCGGAGAAGTACTTCGAGTAGGTCCAGCCGCCCAGGGAGATGAGCACCTTCAGATTGGGGTACTTGGCCTTGAGCTTCTTCAGCTGGTTGAAGTTGCCGCGCAGCGTCTCCCAGCCGGTGTCGCCGACACCGTCGACGGACTGGGCCGCGGACATCGGCCGCGAGTAGTCGGCTTCCGCGTCGCCCGCGCCGTCGCCCTGGTTCGGGTCCTGCGGGTTGGACGTCGTTCCCTTGGTGACACCCGAAAGGCAGGTGTGGTTGACCGGGTCGATGTTCCCGAAGGCGTACAGCAGATGAGTCAGCTTGGCGGCCGAGCCGTTGGTCACCAGGTTCTTGACGAAGAACTGGCGGCCGTAGATGCCCCACTGCACGAAGTAGCCGACCCGGGCGTAGCCGTTCACGATGTCGCCGGTGCGGGCGCTGACGGCCGCGCTCGCCGCGGAGACGTTGTCGTACCCGTCACGGGCTTTGACCGTGAAAGAGTACGAAGTGGACGGTGAAAGCCCGGTGACCGTCGCGGTCGTGCCGGTGACGGTGGTGGCGAGGGTCGTGCCGCGGTAGACGTCGTAGGAGACGACGCCGGTGTTGTCGGTGGACGCGTTCCACGCCAGCGAAATCGAACCCGAGGTGACCGCGGTCGAGCGGAGGTTCGACGGCGCCGTCGGAGCCTGGGTGTCGTCACTCGGGTTGTTGGTGGTCACCGCCAGCGCCGGGGTGGGCGGCGACTTGGCGTCCTTCCGGTCCTTGGCGACGACGGTGAAGCTGTAGGCCGTGTTCGGCGTCAGCCCGGTGATCCTCGCTTCGGTTCCGGTGACCGAGGCCGCCAGCGTGGTGCCCTGGTAGACGTCGTAGCCGACGACGGGCAGCGAGCCGGGAGCCGCGGCGTTCCACGCCAGCGCGGCGGTCGTGGTCGTCTTCGCCACGAGACGCAGGTTGGCCGGGGTCGACGGCGGGGTGTCGCCGGAGCCGTCGCAGTTGGCGTCGTCGATCCGGCACGTGGTCGGGTTGACCCCGGAACTGAGCTGGAACGACGGGCTGTAGGGGTAGGTCGAACGGCCCGGCGCGAGCGATTTGATGTAGAACGCCGGGGTGAGGGTGACCTGGTTGCCCGACTGGGAAACCGTGGCGTGCGAGCCGCTCGTGGCGGTCACGCCGGCGGGCACGGTGAAGGTGATGGACCAGTCGGCGACGGTTTCGCTGCTGGGGTTCGTGACGGTGTACTCACCGGTGTTCCCGGCCAAGGTGAAGGCGGCGCGGAGGCGGCCCGCCGCCGACGCCGGATTACCTGCGGCCACGAGGAGCCCGGCGGCGAGGAGTGTCACGGTGAGTGCGCTGAGTAGTCTTCTTCTGGTGCGTCTCATGGCGGTTCTCTCCAAAAGAGGCGGCGAGACTGACCTGCTCGATTAATGGCGCGTGTGGTCTAGACCACAGATGAATGTAGCGCGGGGCGCATAAAAGGTCTAGACCGATTCGTCGGTTGTGAATCGCCCTGCCGGGCGCTCGGCGAAATCCGGCGCCGAAACCGCCCTGTGGAAACGAAAACCGCGGCGTCGCCCGGTGGCGACGCCGCGGTTTCGCGGTGGTGCGGAGGCTCAGCGGCCGGTGAAGGTCGCCTTGCCGGGGCCGTCGGCGAGGAACGACTTCACCGCGCCGCGCAGGTCTTCGGTCTCGAAGAGCCCGGCGGCGATGGTCGTGATGTGCTCGTTCGCCTCGGCGACGCCACCGTGCTCGTAGTGCTCCAGGACCTTCTTGGTGGCGGCGTGCGCCCGCGTCGGCCCCTGCGCGAGGTCGGTCGTGAACGCGCGGACGGCCTCGTCGAAGCCGTCCGCCGGGAACACCCGGTTCACCACGTTCCAGCGCTCGAGCGTCGCCGCGTCGTAGGTCGCGCCCGTCATCACGAACTCCTTGGCGCGGCCGACACCGGCGCGGGCGGCGAGCCGCTGCGTGCCGCCCATGGTCGGGGTCAGCCCGACGACCCGTTCGACCAGGCCGAACTTGGCCTTCTCGCTCGCGAGGATGATGTCGCAGGCGACCGCGACCTCGAAGGCCCAGGTCAGGCACAGGCCGTGGGCGGCGAACACGGTGGGGAACGGGAGTGCGGCGATCCGGTCGGGGATCGCCAGCATCTCGTCGAAGAGCACCTTCGCCTCGGCGGCGCTCGACTGGGCGTCGAACAGGGAGACGTCCACCCCGCCGCTCACGATCTTGCCTTCGGCGCGGATCAGCGCCGCGCGCGGCGGCGTGGCCTCCAGTTCGCCGATCGCCTCGCCCAGTTCGCGCTGCAGTTCCGCTGTGTAGAGGTTCAGCGGCGGCGAAGCGATGGTCAGGACGGCGAGGTCGGCTTCACGGTCGAGGCGGATCGAGGTGGCCAAGGCGGGTTCCCTCCGGTGGGTCGGTTTCCCGTGACCCTAGCCCGAGGTTGCCGCGAGTTCGTCCCATTGCGCCTGTGCTTCCGGTCGCCATTCGACGTGCTTGCGGTGGAAGAGGTCCGCCGCGCGCACGCCGCTCCAACCGTCGGGGAGAAGTTTTAGCGGTAGCCGAGGATCGAGGAACGGGAAGCTGCGCCATTCGTGTACGAGTTCGGTCTGCGCGCGCAGGACGCCGTTTTCGCCGGAGGGCCGGGCGCCGGTGAACCGGTCGATGAAGTCCTCGTAGCGGTCTTTCAGATCGCTCAGGTCCCAGGACCGCGCGACCATCGTCTCCTGGTCGCCGACGTCGCCGTAGGCGGCGGTGAACGACATCGCCTGTGCGTCGAGGCCGAGATCCTGCACGATCTGCTGGGCCTCCCGCTGGCGGCTGAGATCCGGGCTGACCCAGACCCCCGCGACCGGGGAACCGAACCCGGCCCAGGTCAGGCGCGTGCGGAGCCGGTGCCGGAGATCCCGCTTCGCTTCGGGGACCGAGACGATCAGCATCAGCCAGCGCCCGTCCCACGCTTTTTCCTCGTTGCCGAAGGCGTAGATCCGTTCCGCGCCTTCGGTCAGGAGGCGCCTGCCTGGTGGAGTGAGCGACCAGCGCACTCTTCGCCCGACGCGTTCGGAGACCACCCAGCCTTCGGCGGAGGAACGGGCCAGCGCTTGCCGTGCGGACTTCTCTTCGATGTCCAGCACGCGCAGCGCCTCGACCAGCGTCGACGTCCAGATCGCCTGGTCGCGGGGCAGGACGTACTCGCCGAGGATCGTCATCAGCAGCGACCGCGCGCTGGCATGACCGACTTCCCGCCGCCTGCTCAATGTCGGCCTGCGGGTACCGCCTTTCTGCTGGTGGACGACGGGGACCGGGGTGGCGGAGTCCGCCATTTGCTGTCACCGACCTCAATGCTCGGGGGATTCGTTCGGGTCCAGAAGAACAACCAGGTTACCCACGTTCCGTGATCGCTTGGATACTTGCCACTCTTCCGAGGGACCACGAGCTGTTCAATCGGGCCCCGTAGACTTACCGATCTCATGAGCGCCACACTCGTTGCCAAGGATCTCGCCGCCGGCCACGGCGACCGTGTTCTGTTCTCCGGTCTCGACCTGGTCGTCGCCCCGGGCGAAGTGATCGGTCTCGTCGGTGTGAACGGCGCGGGCAAGTCGACCCTGCTGAAGACCCTCGGCGGCCTCGTGCCGCCGGAAGAGGGCAGTGTCCGGCTGAACCCGCCGACGGCCACCGTCGGTCACCTCCCGCAGGAGCCGGAACGCCGCGAGGGTGAGTCCGTCCGCGCGTTTCTCTCCCGGCGCACCGGCGTCACCGCCGCCCAGGCCGCGCTCGACGCCGCCACGGAGGCGCTCACCGCGGGCGAACCCGGCGCGGACGACGCCTACGGTCTCGCCCTCGACCGCTGGCTCGCGCTCGGCGGGGCGGATCTGGACGACCGGGCGGGGGAGGTCGTCGCGGATCTCGGCCTCACCGTCAACCTCGACCAGCCGATGCTTTCGTTGTCGGGCGGGCAGGCGGCGCGTGCCGGGATGGCGTCGCTGCTGCTGAGCCGGTACGACATCTTCCTGCTCGACGAGCCGACCAACGACCTCGACCTCGACGGACTGGAACGGCTGGAGCGGTTCGTGACCGGGCTGCGCGCGGGGACCGTGCTGGTCAGCCACGACCGGGAATTCCTCGCCCGCACCGTCGATCGCGTCGTCGAACTCGATTACGCGCAGCAGCAGGTGCGGACCTATGGCGGCGGCTATGAGTCGTATCTGGAGGAGCGTGCCGTCGCGCGACGGCACGCCCGGGAGGAGTACGAGGAGTACGCGAACACCAAGGCGTCGCTCGAAGCCCGTGGTGCGATGCAGCGTTCGTGGATGGAGAAGGGCGTCAAGAACGCCCGGCGCAAGGCCACCGACAACGACAAGGTGGGCCGCAAGTTCCGGAGCGAGGCGACCGAGAAGCAGGCGTCGAAGGCGCGTCAGACCGACCGCATGATCGAGCGGCTCGAAGTCGTCGAAGAACCGCGCAAGGAATGGGAACTGCGCATGGAGATCGCCGCGGCACCCCGGGCGGGCGCGGTCGTGGCGACTCTCCGCGGCGCGGTGGTGCGGCGGGGCGGGTTCACCCTCGGCCCGGTCGACCTGCAGATCGACTGGGCGGACAAGGTCGCGATCACCGGGGCCAACGGCGCCGGGAAGTCGACGCTGCTCGCGGCGCTGCTCGGGCGGGTCCCGGTCGACGAGGGCGCCGCCTCGCTCGGTTCCGGTGTCGTGGTCGGGGAAGTCGACCAGGCGCGGAAGCTGTTCCTCGGCGACCTTCCGCTCGTCGAGGCGTTCGCCCGTGAGGTTCCGGAACTCGCCGACGCCGACGTGCGGACGCTGCTGGCGAAGTACGGGCTCAAGGCGGCGCACGTCCTGCGGTCGGCGGCCACGTTGTCGCCGGGGGAGCGGACCCGCTCGGCGCTGGCGCTGCTGCAGGCGCGCGGGGTGAACCTGCTGGTGCTCGACGAGCCGACGAACCACCTCGACCTGCCCGCGATCGAGCAGCTGGAGTCGGCGCTCGCGGACTATCCGGGGACGCTGCTGCTGGTGACGCACGACCGGCGGATGCTGGACGCGGTGGCGACGACCCGGCGGCTGGAAGTGGCCGAGGGGAAGGTCACCGAACTCTGAGCATTTAGTCCTCTGAATGCGTGCGCATTCAGAGGACTATTGAGGGGTAAGTCAAATGTGGCGCGTTGGGCCGCCTGGGGCCTTTGGTGTCCACAGTGGTCACTTCCAGGTGGCATGCGCCTGTGTTGTGCCTGTATGTCCGGTTTCGCGGGGGGTCGTGAGTGGCAAAGAGGGTTAGAACGAGCATCGCCACTCACGACCCCGGGTCGGGGGCTCCCTTGGCCGCGTCGGACGCGGCCAAGGGAGCCTTCGGTCCGGCGGAGGCCTCGATCACGAACACGACATGTTTGACTTGCCCTCAATAAGTGAGGGTCAGCCCTTGGTCGCGCCGCCGGTGAGTCCCTTCACGAACTGCTTCTGCAGCGCCAGATAGAAGATGAGCACCGGCAGCGTCGCCAGGAACATGAGCGCGAAGACGCTGCCGAGATCCGCCTGGTACTGCCCGATCGAGCGGTAGATCCCGGTGGTGACCGTGGTCCCCTGGCTGGGGCCGAGGATGATCAGCGGGTCGATGAAGTCGTTCCAGATCCACACGCCGAGGAAGATCAGCACACTCGCCGTGGCAGGCCGCAGCAGCGGGAAGACGATCCGCCAGAACACCTGTGCCCGGCTCGCACCGTCGAGCAGCGCGGCTTCTTCGAGTTCCACCGGCACCCCGCGGATGAACCCGGTGAACACGAAGACTCCGAACGGCACGTAGTAGCCGACGTTGAACAGCACCAGCCCCTGGATCGTCGCCATCAACCCGGTCAGGCGCAGCACCTCGGTGACCGGGATGAGGATCACCTGCGGCGGGATCATCAAGCCCGCCAACAGGATCAGCGCGAGCACCTTGGTCCACCGCTTGGCCGAACGCGCCAGGTAGTGCCCGAGCATGGCCGAAAGCACCATCAGCACGAGGATCGACAACAGGGTGACGAGCAGGCTGTTCGCCAGGCTGACCCAGAACAGGCCGTCGGGCCGGGTGAGGACGGCGTGGATGTTGGCCGGCGTCGGTGGCAGCGGGACCGACGCCGGCGTCCGGGCGATCTGGTCGCCGGGTTTGAACACGTTGACGAGCACGTAGTACAGCGGCACGGCGAACAGCGCGCCCACCAGGATCGCGGCGATGGGCCGGAGTTTCGTGCTCACAGGTCGACCTCCCGCCGCCGAAGGAAACGCAGCACGATCGTGGTCAGCGTCGCGACGATCACCAGCATCACCATGGCCATCGCGGACGCGTAGCCGACGTGGTTCGCGTCGAGGCCGGTGGCGAGGACGTCGAACGCGATGGTCGCCGTGGTCCCCGAACCCGGCCCGCCGTTGGTGACGACCTTGACGTAGTCGTAGGTCTTGAACGCCGAGATCAGCAGCACGACGGTGTTGATCGTCAGCGACGGCGCGAGCAGCGGCCAGGTCACCGCGCGGAACCGGCGGACCGGCCCGGCACCGTCGATCTCCGCGGCCTCGAGCAGTTCGGCCGGGACACCCTGCAGGCCCGCGAGGTACACGACCACGCAGAACCCCAGCATCTGCCAGCACACGATCGACGCGACCGAGTACAGCGCCAGATCCGGGTCGGAAAGCCAGCCCGGCGGATGCTCGACGCCGAGGGCGCGGAGCGCGTCGTTGACCGGGCCCCGGTCGTCGAGCAGTTTCGTCCAGATGATGCTGACCACGACCGAACTCAGGATCACGGGCGTGAAGAACACGCTCCGCAAAGCGTTGTACAGCCGGCCTTTCCGGTCGAGCAGCACCGCGACGCCGAGCCCGAGCACGTTCGGCACGACTACGACGATCACGGTCAGGATCGTGGTGACCCGGAGCGCGTTCAGGAACTGTTCGTCCTGGAACAGCAGCCGGTAGTTCTCGAGGCCCACGAATTCCGCGGGCGGGTTGAACGGGTTGTGGTTCGTCAGGCTGTAGCCGAAGCTGATGAGGATCGGCGCCATGACGAAGCACAGGTAGATGACGACGCCGGGGGCCCCGAACGAGGCGAAATGCCACACCCGCGGCAAGATCGGTTTTCTCGCCATCGTGGTGTCAGCGCGCCTTCGCCCACTCGGTGTCCAGGAACGCGCACGCGTCGGCCACCGTTCGGCGGCCGGTGATGACATCCTGCGCGGCTTGGTACACCTTGTCCTTCATACCCGGCAGGAGCCCGTCGTCCGCGGTCTCCCAGCTGAAGGCGTTCACGACCGCGTTCTTCGCGACGGCTTCCTTGTACAGCTCGTATCCCGCCTTGAAGACCGGGCCGACGTCGGCGGGCGGCGTGTAGCCCTTGATCGCGGGGAAGAGGCCGTCTGCCTTGACCGAGGCGTCGATCTGTTCCTTGTCCAACTGGAACGCGAGTGCGAACTTCCGCGCCGCGTCGAGGTTCGGCGACTTCGCGTTGACGACGATGCCGCCACCGGTGTACGCGGGCACGACGAGTTTCCCGTCCTCGGAAGGGAAATTGAACACGCCGATCTCGAACGGCGGTTTCTTGGCGTCGGCGCTCGCGGCGAACCAGTTGCCCATCGGGTACATCGCGCCTTCGCCGTTGAGGAAGGCCGCCTCGGTCGCCGAATAGTCCCGGGACACCTGGGTCTTGTCGATGTACCCCTTGGCCACCAGATCGGCGAACTTGCCGAACGCCTGCTGGAAGACCGGGTCGGCGAACTTGACCTTGTCGGCCCGCCGCTGGGAAAGCCAGTCCGGTGTCTTGCCGTAGACGTCGACGCTGACCAGGCCGTCCAGCAGCATCGCGGACGGGAACCCTTCTTTGCCGCCACCGATCGTGAACGGCGTGATGCCCCTGGCCTTCAGTTTCTCCGACGCCGCGAGGAGCTCGTTCCAGGTCGACGGCGGCGACGTGATCCCGGCGTCGGCGAAGAGCTTCTTGTTGTAGTAGACCGGCGGGATGGTCTGGGTGTTGGCGGGCAGCTGGTGGTGCCCGCCCTTGATCGGATTGGCGCCGGGGAACTGGAAATCCTTGAGTTCCTCGGGCGTCCACGCGTAGAGGTTGCCCGATTCGGCGAACCCGGCCGAATCGACGGCGATCGCGACGTCGGGGAACTGGCCGGACTGCAGGAGTTGTTTGGCGTAGCCGGTGCGGTCGGTCGACGGGGCGACCAGTTTCTTCACGCTCAGGCCGGGGTTGCGGTCCGTGACGCGTCTGATGGCGGAGTCCCAATAGGACGGTGGAAGGTTCGGCGTCTCGAACGTCAGGAAGGTGATCTCGCCGCCGGAGGCGCCCGTCCCGCCGCCGACGGTGCATCCGGTGAGGCTCGCGGCGAGGAGTAGAGCGGCTCCCAACGCGAAGGACCTTCTCATGCCCCAGTCACCCTTCTCGCGGAGATGCACGACGTCTCATATACGACGGCATTCGATCGGATGTCTAAAGGGATGTCAAGCGGCTCCAGCGGGCTCTACTGGGCGAAAAGTGGCGATACATCTGATCTATCGCCGGGCTCAGACCTTCGTCAACCGGATCACCGCACTGGCGAAATCGCCGTCCGGAAGGCCGGGGAACAGGCCGTGTGCCAGGAGCGGGGCACCGTGCCACACCTTTCCCGTGTCCTCGTCGCGGTAACGGGCGGCGGGGTCGAGACCTTCCAGCCGGACCGGCCGTTCGCGAGTGTGGAAATGTGCCGCTTGCCGGAACACGAACACCACCGCGCGGCCGCCGTCGGCCGCCACGTACTGCAGCGCGGAGACGCCGTCGGTGGCAGGCGGCACGAGACGGTGGAGCCTGCCGTGCTGGACGACCGGCCGGATGTCCTTGTACAGAGCGATCTGTTCGCGCGCGTAGGTCAGCTCATCCTCGGTCCACTTCACGATGTCGCCGCCGATGCCGAGGACACCGGCCATCGCGACGTGGAACCGGAAACGCAGCGGAGTGGACCTCCGGGTGACGAAGTTGGGGTCGTCGGTGACCCACGCCGACATCGCGCGCGCCGGGTACACCTGGCCGTAGCCGTGCTGGATGACGAGCCTGTCGAGCGCGTCGGTGTTGTCGGAGGTCCAGACCTGATCGGTCTTGGCCAGCACCCCGAGGTCGATCCGCCCGCCACCGCCGCTGCACGCCTCGATTCGCAGCCCGGGATGGCGGGCGCGCAGGCGGTCCATGATCGCGTAGACCGAGCGGGTGTGCTCCACCCAGAGCGTGTCCGGATTCCCGTCGCCGGGCCAGCCCGCTTCGCTGAAGGGGCGGTTCATGTCCCACTTCAGGAAGTCGATCCCGTGCTCGGCGACGAGGGAGTCGAGTGTGCCGAACGCCCATTCGGCCACGTCCGGCCGGGCGAAATTGAGCACCAGCTGCCGCCGCAGTTCCGAACGTGTCCGATGTGGATAGTGGAGGACCCAATCGGGGTGGGCGCGGTACAGATCGCTGTCCGGGTTGACCATTTCGGGTTCGACCCAGAGCCCGAACTTCATGCCGAGCCGATGCACCTCGCGGACGAGCGGTTCGAGACCGTCGGGGAACTTGTCGCGGTTGACCTGCCAGTCGCCGAGGCCGGCGTGGTCGCCGCTGCGGGCGCCGAACCAGCCGTCGTCCATCACGAACAGCTCCACGCCGAGCGCCGCGGCCTTCTCCGCCAGCGCGCGTTGACCGGCTTCGGTGACGTCGAAACCCGTCGCCTCCCAGGAGTTGTAGAGCACCGGCCGGAGCTCGCCGGGATGCGGGAGGACGTGGTCGAGCGTGTACGCGTGCCAGGCACGGCTCGCGGCGCCGAATCCGCCGTCGGTGTACAACCCGGCGAAGACCGGCGCGGTGAGCGTGTCGCCGGGTGCGAGCCGGGGGACGACGCCGTCCTGGCCGAAGCCACCGGTCACGGTGAGCCGTCCGGTGGAGGAACGGGTGGTGGTGATCCGCCACGACCCGCTCCACGCGAGCGCGGCGCTGTAGACCTCGCCATGCCGCTCGGTGGCTTCGCCGTCGTCGAGCATCACCCATGGGTTGGCGTGATGGCTGGTGATGCCCCGCCTGCTGCCGAACGTGGTCTCGCCGTGGGGGACGGGCTCGCGGAGCAGCCGGCTTTCGGCCGCCCACCCGCCGATGACGTGGCTGATCCGGTAGTCCGGCCGGACCGGCACGACCCAGGTCGCCGAGTCGGCGCGGAAGATCTCGATCGGGCCGTCCGTGCCGTCGTGGGCGAGTTCGGTCCAACGTTCGATGACGTCCGTGCCCGCCGGGACGCGGTAGCCGAGCGTGATCCGCAGCGGGTAGTGGCGATCGCGGAAGTGGACGCGCAGGAGTCCGCCTTCGATGTCGTGGCCGAGGTAGCGCCATTCGAGGGCGCGGGTCCCGTCGGCGAACCGGACCTGGAGGGCGGGGGTCCAGTATCGGGTGCCGCCGTCGGCTGCGAGCTCGTCCAGTCCCTCGTTGGGATCGTTGAAGGAGTCCCAGCGTTCCTCGGTCCGGCCGAGGACGTCGGCGAGCTGGCCGGCGGTGAGCGCCGGGCCCCAGTAGACGTGGGAAGGCGCGTCGTCGTCGGTCAGCCTGAGCGCGTAGCTCGTGGCTGCCGTGCGGATGAGCCAGGAACGGGTGCTGTCGTCGAAAACGATCTCGGCCACGGGCCCATCCTTACGCCGAACGCCCGCGGTGACCAGTGGCTCCCGCTCGCCGGTACATGACGCCTGGCGCCGCACTTACGTGATTGAAGCCGGAACTCGCGTGATTGAAGACGGAACTCGCGTGATCAGCGGCGGAACATCGAGTGCGGCCTCCAATCACGAGAGTTACGTGCTTGGTCACGCGAGTCACGTCTTCGCTCACGCTGCGCCTGTGTGCCCAGTCCGTGAAGGCCTCCTTGAGGGAACCAGAGTCCCTCAAGGAGGCCTTCACGGACTTCGGGCCAGCAGGGGTACAGAGGACACGGCTGGCTCTAACCGGCCTGACCACTTACGAGGTCGAAGCGGTCAGCCGCCGACCTTCGCGATCGCCACGAAATGCTCCGGCCGCACCCGCACGATCACCTTGCCCGGCGAAGTCGCGTACGCCAGCCAGCCGTCGATGGTCTCCTGCCCAGCCTCGCCGAGGTACCGGCGGGCGATCCGTTCGGAGCCGAGACGCACGCCGTCCGGATCCGAAACGATCTCCGCGACACCCTCGACGCTGACGAACGAGTACGGCGGGAGCGGATCGTCGGCGACCACCGAGACCCGCGGATTCTCCTTGAGCGCCTTGCCTTTGACGGTGTCCGCACCGAGGTTGACCAGGATGTCGTCCCCGTCGAGAGCGAACCAGACCGGCACCGCGTGCGGCCTGCCGTCCGGGCGGACCGTCGCGAAGACGGCGGTGCGGGTGCCCTCGGTGAGGAAGGCGCGGCGCTGGTCGTCGGTCATCTTCTCGGGCATTACTTTCCCTCCAGGACGGCGCCCAGGCCGAAGGCCGGGAACAGGTGGCTGTCGAACGTGGTGAACTCCGCGGCCTTGCCGCCGACGACGCGGACGAGGTCGAGCTTGAAGGCGCGGAAGACGGTGTCGCCGGGACGCCGCAGGTACGAGGCGAAGGCGGGCATCCGGTTGGCGTCGACCGCGACGGCACGCCATTCGCCCATCTCTTCGGCGATCCTGCCGTGCCGGGCGAGGTGTTCGAGGCCGATGTAGCAGTGGGGCTCCGGCGGCATGGTCACGCGGACGTCGTCGCGGACCAGGCTGCTCAATGTGCCGAAGTCGCCGTTGTCGTGGGCTTCGACGAGCCGCCGGACCAGTGCGCGTTCCTCTTCGGAGGGAGCCTGGACCGACCATTCGCCGCGCTGCTGCGGGAGGCGTTCGCGCAGGGTCGCGCGGCCCCGCTGCAGGGCGCTGTTCGCGGCGGGGACCGAGAGATCGAGCAGTTCGGCGGTTTCGGCGGCCTGCCAGCCGAGCACGTCGCGCAGGATCAGCACCGCGCGTTGCCGGGGCGGCAGCATCTGCAAGACCGCGAGGAAGGCGAGTTCGATGGTCTCCCTGGCGACGGCGAGCGCGTGCGGTTCGGCCTCGGGCGGCGCGATCTCGTCCAGCAGGCGGTCCGGATACGGCTGGATCCAAGGGACTTCGGCGAACGAGCGGACCGACGGCACCCGCCGGTCCTTCTTGCGGATCGCGTCGAGGCAGGCGTTGGTGGCGATCCGGTACAGCCACGCGCGGAAGTTGCCGCCGTCGAAGGTGTCCAGCCCGCGCCACGCGTTGAGCAACGCCTCCTGGACGACGTCTTCCGCCTCGTCGAACGAGCCGAGCATCCGGTAGCAGTGGACGTGGAGTTCCCGGCGGTGCCGCCCGGTGAGCGCGGCGAAGGCGGTTTCGTCTCCCGCCTTCGCCGCGGCGATCGTGTCGGTCATGGCGCCTCCCATCGAGTGTTCTTACCCGATGTAACGGCGCCCTTCGCCGGAACTCATCGGTCCCGCGATGACTTTCTCGCGGGACCGATGGAACCGCAGGTCAGGGGCGGGTCGTGAGGTATCCGCCCATGGTCCGGAAGTAGTCGGTGGCGGCCAGTTCCGTGCCGTCCTCGGTCCGCACCCGCTCGATGACGAGCCCGTGCGAACGGCCGCGGCGCGACTCGGGGCCGGCGACGATCACGACGCCTTCACCCTCTCGGATGAAGATCCGGCCGGGGGTGCCGCCGTACTGGCCCACCGACACCGAGGAGCGGATCACGCGCAGCTGCTTGCCGCGGTGGTAGGTGAAGGCGTTGGGGTACGGGTCGGACTGGGCGCGCACCAGCCGCTCGATCTCGTCCGCGGGCCACGACCAGTCGATGAGGCTGTCTTCGAGGGCGCGCTTGTGGAAGAAACTGGCCTTCGACCTGTCCTGTTTGACCGGGGTGAAGTCCCCCTTCGCGATCAGCTCGATGGCTTCGGTGGTGATCGGCGCGATGAGGTCGACCGTCCGGTGGAACAGATCGGTCGTCGTGTCCTTCGGTCCGACGGGGACGGAGCGCTGCAGCACGATGTCGCCCGCGTCGAGGTCGGCGTCCATCATGTGGGCGGTGAGGCCGACTTCCTTCTCGCCGTTGATGAGCGCCCAGATCAGCGGCGAGAAGCCGGCGTAGGCGGGCAGCAGCGAGTCGTGGACGTTCAGCGTGCCGTACCGCGGCATCTCGAAGATCTCGGGCGGCAGCCAGGTGCGCCAGTTGTTGGCGACGATCAGGTCGAGATCGGCTTCCTTCAGCTCCGCCAGGATTTCCGCGTCGTCGGGACGCTGCCGCAGCAGCGCGCGGATCCCGTTCTCCTCGGCGAGGTCCGCGACGGAGTCGGACCAGATCTTCTCGTAGGCGTGGTCGCTCTTCGGGTGGGTGACGACGAGGGCGACATCGTGGCCCGCGTCGATCAACGCCCGCAGGGTGCGGTGTCCCCAGGTCTGGTATCCGAACATGGCGACCCGCATGGGACCGGCCTCCTCCTGGTCGAGGGATGAACATCACCACTGAAAGTACTAGTTGAGCCTCACCTAACTTAGGTTAGGGTTCCCTGGTCTTTGTTGCGAAGTACCGAGATGCGGCTGAGCCGCGCAAGGGGTTCAAGATGGCACGAGCAGTGGTCGGTGAACGGGTTCCGGTCTACGACGTGGTCGGGGTCGGGTTCGGTCCCTCGAACCTCGCGCTCGCCATCGCCGTCACCGAGCACAACGCCGCGCCCGGGGTCGAGACCGTCACGGCCCACTTCCTCGAGCGTCAGGCTCGTTTCGGCTGGCACCGCGGGATGTTGATCGACAACGCGACCATGCAGGTCTCCTTCCTCAAGGACCTGGCGACGATGCGGAACCCGACCAGTTCGTTCAGCTTCCTGTCGTATTTGCACAGCAAGGACCGATTGGTCGATTTCATCAACCACAAGAACCTGTTCCCGTTGCGGATCGAGTTCCACGACTACTTCGAATGGGCGGCAGAAAAGGTCGACGACCTGGTTTCCTATGGCACGGAAGTGCTTTCCGTCACGCCGGTGTTCGACGGCGACGAGATCGTGTTCTTCGACGTGCACGCCCGCACCGACGGCGAGCTGGTGAACCTGCGCGCCCGCAACCTGGTGATGGGCACCGGTCTGCGCCCGAATCTCCCCGAAGGTGTGACGCCGGGCACACGCATCTGGCACAACAGCGAACTCCTGCACCGGCTCGAGGGCATGGCCGCCGAGGAACCGCGCCGGTTCGTCGTCGTCGGCGCCGGCCAGAGCGCGGCGGAGGTCAGCGCGCTGCTGCACGACCGCTTCCCCCGCGCCGAGGTGTGCGCGGTGTTCGCGCGGTACGGCTACAGCCCGGCCGACGACAGCGCGTTCGCCAACCGGATCTTCGACCCCGAGGCGGTCGGCCGGTTCTACGAGGCGCCGGAAGCGGTCAAGGACCGCCTCATGCGCTACCACGGCGCGACCAACTACTCGGCCGTGGACATCGAGCTCATCGACGAGCTGTACCGGCGCGTCTACCGCGAGAAGGTGCAGGGGATCGAGCGGCTGAAGCTGATCAACGTCTCCCGGCCCACCGAGGTCACCGACACCGGTTCCGAAGTGCGGGTCACCGTCGAGGCGCTGGAGACCGGGGCGCGGACCAGGCTCGACGCCGATTTCGTCGTGTACGCCACCGGGTACAGCCCGGCGGACCCGACGCCGTTGCTCGGCGAGCTCGCCTCCACCTGCGCGCGCGACGACGAGGGCAGGCTCCGCGTCGAGCGCGACTACCGGATCGTCACCGAGCCGCCGCTCGACGGCGGGATCTACCTGCAGGGCGGCACCGAGCACACGCACGGCATCACGTCTTCGCTGCTGTCCAACACCGCGGTCCGGGTCGGCGAGATCCTCCAGTCCATTGTGGACAGGCGTGCGGCCGGCGCGTCCCGGCCCGCGTACGCGGTGAGCGGGTCCCGGCCCGCCTGAGGCCAGGACGATCCCAAGCGTTTCCGAACGGTGGAGGCAAACCCGATGAACCGCGGCATTCCCCTGACCCCGGCACAGCAGGGGATCTGGCTCGCGCAGCAGCTCGACCCGGCCGATCCGGTCTACACGATCGGCTGGGTCGTGGAGCTTCGCGGCGCCGTCGACCTCGCCCGGCTGGGTGACGCCGTCCGGCGGGCGGTCGCGGAGGCGGAATGCCTGCACGTGACGGTCGGGCTGGACGGTGACACGCCGGTCCAGCGTCCGGCCGCTCCCGGTGAGGTCGCCGTGCTCGACTTCAGTGGTGAGGCGGATCCGGAGCGCGCCGCCGACGAGTGGGCGCGGGCCGAACTCGCCGTCGTGGCCGACCCCGCCAGGGGGCCGCTCACCGCGCACACGCTGCTGATCCTGGCCGGGGACCGGGTCCGCTGGTTCCAGCGTTACCACCATCTCGTGATGGACGCGCACGGGCAGGCCGTCCTGACCCGCCGCGCGGCGGCGCTCTATTCGGGTACCGCCGAGGAGGTCTCTTGGCCGCTGGCGGGGTTGGCCGAGTCCGGCTACGACGGGACGGCCGACCGGGAGTACTGGCTGGGTGAACTCGCGGGCAGGCCGAACCCGGTGCGGCTGCTCGGCCGCGCGTCGGCGGGCCGGGTCCGGCTCCGGCGGCATTCGTGGGAACTGCCCGCGGCCGAGGCAGGCCGCCTGCGGAAGTTCGCGCTGGACGCGGGGACGAGGTTGTCCCGGGTCGCCATCGCCGCCGTGGCGGCGTACGCCCACCGCGTGACAGGCGCCGAAGACCTCGTCCTAGGCATCCCCGTTACCGCGCGCACCACCCGCGCCCTGCGTGAACAGCCGGGCATGGTCTCCAACGTCCTGCCGCTGCGGCTGACCGTGCGGCCGGAGACGACGCCGTCGCGACTCGTCGCCCAGGTCGCGGAGAAGGTGTCCGCGCTGCTGGAACACAGCCGGTACCGCGGGGAGGACCTGGCCCGCGAACTCGGCGCGAGCGGCGGGGTGCACGAACTCGTCGGGCTGAGCGTGAACTACATGGCCGTGGACGGCGAACTCGCGTTCGGTGACGCGAGCGCGACGGTGCACAACCTCGAACTCGGGCCGATCAGCGACGTCGCCATCGCCGTGTACGACGCCGGCGAGGGCCGGGGTCTCCGCTTCGACTTCGACGCCGACGAGGCCGTCTCGTCCGACGACGAACTCGCCGACCATCGCCGCCGGTTCGCCGCCGTACTGGACGCCCTGCTGAATGGCCCGGACCTGCCGCTGGCCGCCATCGACCTGCTCTCGGCGGAGGAGCGGTCCCGGGTCTTGGAGCTCGGGACCGCGGTCGCGGAGTCGCCCGAGGTGTCCTGGCCCGAGGCGTTCGCCCGGGTGGTGGCGCGGAAGCCGGACGCCGAGGCCGTCGTCTGCGAGGACGTCCGGATGACCTACGCCGAGGTCGACGCCGCCGCCAACCGGCTCGCGCGGCTGCTGCGCCGGTGCGGGGTCGGTCACGAGGACGTCGTCGGCGTGGCCATGCCGCGTTCGGCCGATCTCGTGGTCGCCCTGCTCGGCGTGATGAAGGCCGGGGCCGCGTATCTCCCGCTCGACCTGGACCACCCCGAGGACCGCCTCGCGTACATGCTCGCGCACGCGGGCGCGGGGATCGTGGTGTCCACTGTGGAGGAATCGGCCCAGCTCCCGTCCGGGGTGGACGTCGAGCGGATCCTGCTCGACGACCCGGCGATCACCGCCGAGCTTGCGGCGCTCGATTCGTCCACTGTGGACGTGAGTGGGATCGCGCTGGGCCAGGCCGCGTACGTCATCTACACCTCTGGCTCGACGGGGAAGCCGAAGGGCGTGGTCCTGTCCCACGACGGGATCGGCAGCCTGATCAGCACGGCGACAGAGCGGATCGGCATCGGCGAAAACAGCCGGGTCGTGCAGTTCGCCTCCACCGGGTTCGACGTGACGGTCTGGGATCTGGTCATGTCGCTGTGCGTCGGCGGGACGCTGATCGTCGTGCCGTCGCACCGCCGCGTCGCGGGTGTGGAGCTGACCGGGTACATCGCCGCCAACGCGGCGACGCATATGATCCTGCCGCCGTCGCTGGTCGCGGCCCTCCCGGCGGACTGCGAGCTGCCGAAGGGCGCGGTGCTGATCGTCGGCACCGAGACCGTCCCGCCGGAACTGATCGCGCGCTGGGCCGAAGACCTGAAGGTCGTCGCCGCGTACGGGCTGACCGAGGCGACGGTGAACTCGACGCTGTGGGCGGCCGAGCCCGGCTGGAGCGGGCCGATCCCGATCGGTGTCCCGGATCCGAACACCCGCTGCTATGTCCTCGACACCGCCCTGCGACCGGTTCCGGTCGGTGTCGAAGGGGAGCTGTACGTCGGCGGACGCGGTCTCGCCCGGGGCTACGCGGGACGTCCGGGGCTGTCGGCGGAGCGTTTCGTCGCCGACCCGTTCGCCGGTGGCGGCGAGAGGATGTACCGCACCGGCGACCGCGTCCGCTGGCGCGCGGACGGGAACCTCGACTTCCTCGGCCGCACCGATCACCAGGTCAAGATCCGCGGATTCCGGATCGAACCCGGTGAAGTCGAATCGGCACTCGCCGCGTACGCCGGGGTCGAGCGGATCGCCGTCGTGCCCCGCGAGGTCAAACCGGGGGACCGGCGCCTGGTGGCGTACGTCGTGCCGCAGGCGGACGGATCGCCGTCACTGCTGAAAGACCTGCGCGCCCACTCGGAATCGGCGTTGCCGCACTACATGGTGCCGTCGGCCTTCGTGGAACTCGACCGGCTGCCGATCATGCCGAACGGCAAACTCGACCGGACCGCGTTGCCGCTGCCGGACTTCGGCGCCGCCGCGACCGGCCGCGCGCCGGCCACCGAACGGGAACGGATCCTCTGCGACGTCGCCGCACGAGTCCTCGGCCTGGCCACGATCGGCGCGGACGATGACTTCTTCTCGCTCGGCGGCGACAGCATCCTGTCCATCCGGCTGGTGCTGGGCGCGGCGGAACACGGTCTCGCGATCACCCCACGCCAGGTTTTCCAGCACAGGACTCCCGAAGCGCTGGCCGCCTGCGCTGAAGCGGTGCGCGCCGAGTCCACTGTGGACGACCGACCGCTACTGGAGCTGACCGACGCCGAACGTGCGTCGCTCGCCGAGTACGCCGATATCCTGCCTGTGACACCGTTGCAGGAAGGGTTCTTCTTCCACGCGGAATTCGAAGGCGGTGCGGCCGCCGACATCTACACGGTCCAGGAGGTGCTGGACCTCGAAGGCGATGTCGACGCCGACGTGTTGCGCCGGTCGACGCAGGCGCTGCTGGACCGGTATTCGTCGCTGCGGTCCGGTTTCCGCCAGCTCGACGGCGGCCGGGTCGTCCAGACGGTGGCACGGCACGCCGAACTGCCTTGGCGCGAGGTGGCCGCCGAAGACGCCGAGGCGGCCTTCGAGGCCGATCGTGCGCGCCGGTTCGACTTCGCCCGGCCTCCGCTGCTGCGGGCGACCTTCACCCGGCTCGGCGTGGATCGCGCGAAGCTGGCGCTCACGTTCCATCACATCATCGCCGACGGCTGGTCGGTCGTGGTGCTGCTGCGCGAACTGCTCGCGGCGTACGGGGGAGCACCCGTACTGCCGGAAGCGGGCACCCGCGCCGATCACCTGCGGCGGCTCGCGTCACGTGATCACGAGGTCTCACGCGAGGCTTGGCGGACGGCGTTGTCCGAAGTGGACGAACCCACCCGGCTGATCGACGAACGAGCCGGGGTGGCGAGACGGCCGTCGCGGCTGCACCTGAGCCTCGGCGAGCGGGCGACGGCGGCGTTGTCCGCGATGGCCCGCGAGCACGGGCTCACCCTCGGTACTGTCCTGCACGGTGCCTGGGGACTCCTGCTCGGCGGCCTCACCGGACGGGACGACGTCCTGTTCGGGAGCACGGTCTCGGGCCGTGACACCGGCGCCACCGGTCTCGAATCGGCGGTCGGCCTCTACATCAACACGGTGCCGGTGCGGCTGCGCTGGTCGGGGGCCGAGACCGTCGCCGCCGTGCTGCGACGGCTGCAGGACGAGCAGGCGGCCCTGCTGGACCACCAGCATCTCGGCCTCGGCGAACTGCAGCGCCTCGCGGGCGCGGGGCAGGAAGAACTGTTCGACACCCTTGTCGTCGTCGAGAACTTCCCGCGCGACGACGAGCGCGCCTCCGGAACCCTCCGCCTCGCCGGCGTCGAAGTCACCGACGCCGTGCACTTCCCGGTCGCGGTGATCGCGACACCGGGGGACGATCTGGCGTTCAGCCTCAAGTTCGACGCGGCGAGGATCGACGCGGTCGCGGCCGGGCAGCTCGCGGAACGGTTCGCGCGGCTGCTGGAGACGCTGAGCGCGAACCCCGGTCTGCCGGTCGCCGCGCTCGACCTCCTGTCGCCCGCCGAACGCGGCCGCCTCGCCGAACTCAACGCGACCTCGCACCCCGTGCCGGAGCGTACGCTGGCCGAGGCCTTCGCCGAGCAGGTCGCCAAGACCCCGTCCGCGACGGCGGTGATGTTCAAGGACACCGAACTGTCCTATGCGGACCTCGACGCCCGCGCGGAGCAGGTGGCACGGAGGCTGCGTTCGCTGGGAGCCGGTCCCGAAGAGATCGTGGCCGTCGCCGTGCCGAGGTCGGCCGAGCTGATGGTCGCATTGCTGGGTGTCCTCAAGGCCGGGGCCGCCTACCTGCCGATCGACCTCGACTATCCGGCCGACCGGCTCGAATACATGCTGGCCGATTCCGGTGCGCGTCTCGTGGTCTCCGAACCGGGGACGGCCGCGCGGATCCCGGATGTCGCCGGGCTGACTCGGGTCCCCGTGACCGGCGAGCCCGTCGACGATGTCGAGGGTGCGGCAGCCGGACCGGACAACACCGCGTACGTCATCTACACGTCGGGTTCGACCGGGCGGCCGAAGGGCGTGGCCGTCACGCATCGCGCGATCGTCAACCGGCTCGCGTGGATGCAGCACGAGTACCGGCTCACGGCCTCGGACCGCGTGCTGCAGAAGACGCCGTCGAGTTTCGACGTGTCCGTGTGGGAGTTCTTCTGGGCGCTGTGCGAAGGCGCCACGGTGGTGCTGGCCGAACCGGACGGCCACCGCGATCCCGCCTATCTAGCGCGAGTGATCCGGGACCGGCGGATCACCACCCTGCACTTCGTCCCGTCGATGCTCGCGGCCTTCCTCGGCAGCGACGAGGCCACCGGCGATCTCGGATCGCTGCGTCAGGTGTTCTCCAGCGGTGAGGCACTGCCCGGCGAGACCGCCGCACGGTGGCGCTCGCTCACCGGTGTCCCGCTGCACAACCTCTACGGCCCCACCGAGGCGGCCGTGGACGTGACCTTCTTCGCCAGCACCGGTGCCGACGGCGCCACCGTCCCCATCGGACGTCCGGTGTGGAACACGCGGCTGCACGTCCTCGACGGCTGCCTTCGCCCGGTGCCCGACGGCGTGGCGGGCGAGCTGTACCTCGCCGGTGTCCAGCTGGCCCGCGGCTATCACGGACGGCCGGGGCTGACCGCCGAACGTTTCGTCGCCGACCCGTTCGGCGAACCGGGGCAGCGGTTGTACCGGACCGGCGACCTGGTGCGCCGCCGCGCCGACGGCGAGATCGAGTACCTCGGCCGCACCGATCGGCAGATGAAGATCCGCGGCAACCGGATCGAGCTCGGCGAGATCGAAGCGGTTCTCGTCGCACAGCCGGAGGTCACGGCCGCGACGGTCGTGGCGAAGGACGGCGCGCTCGTCGGCTACGTCGCCGGGAGCGCGGATCCGGAGAATCTGCGAACCGCCCTCAGTGAGGCACTGCCCGCACCGATGGTCCCGCAGGCGTTCGTCGTCCTCGACGAATTCCCCTTGACCCCCAGCGGAAAGCTCGACGTCCGGGCCCTGCCCGCGCCCGAGGCCGGCCGGGCCGAAGCCGCACCCGGGAACGAGCAGGAGCGCGCGCTCGCGCGGATCTTCGCCGACGTCCTCGGCCTGGAGACCGTCGGCGTCGACGGGGACTTCTTCCTGCTGGGCGGCGACAGCATCTCGTCGATCGCCGTGTCGAGCCGTGCCCGGCGGGCCGGATTCGAGCTGAGCCCCAAGGACGTGTTCGAATTCCGGACCCCGGCGGCGCTCGCCGCGTCCGCCGCGCCGGCGGAGCCGATGGCCGACGCTGACGGCATCGGTGCCGTCCCCCTGCTGCCGGAAATGCTCCGGCTGCGTGAGCTGGGCGACGCGGTCCAGCCGGAGTCCGTACTGCTGACCGTGCCCTCCGGCGCCGACCTCGAGACGCTCGCCGAGGCCCTGCAGCTCGTGCTCGACCACCACGACGGCCTGCGGCTCACGCTGTCGCGGGTCGCCTCGGTGCTCTGGTCGCTCGAAGTCCGTCCACAAGGGACCGTCCAGGCCGCGGACCTGCTCCGTCACGCATCCGGAGCCCTCGAAGACGAGTACCGGGACGCCGAGGGCAGGCTGACCGACAACCTCCTGCAGGCCGTCTGGTTCGACGAACCGGGCAGGCTGCTGCTGATCGCGCATCCGGTCCTGCTGGACGCGCGGAGCCTGACGACGCTGTCCGCCGATCTCGCGATCGCCTGGCAGGCCGTGACCGACGGCCGCCCGCCGGCGTTCACGCGAGCGCGGACGTCGCTGCGGGCCATCGCCCGCCGGATCACCGGCGCGGCACAGGATCCCGCGCTGCTCGGCGAGGTCGAGCACTGGGTCGGGACGCTGGCACCCGTTTCCTTCGAGGTCCGCGGCGATGTCAGCGAACGCCGGATCACGCTGTCCGTCGAGGACACCCGGACGCTCGTCGGCGCGCTGCCGTCCGCCGTGCACGGCGACGTGACCGACGTCCTCCTGACCGCGTTGAAGATCGCCGTCGACGGTGACCTGCTCGTCGATCTGCACGGCCGGGTCGACCCGTCGGCCACGATCGGCGCGCTGACCTCGGTCCGCCCGGTGCGGATCACCGCGTCCGGCGAGCCGCTCGCGATGCTCAAGGCCATCAAGGAAACCGTCCGGAAGACCCCCGAGGGCTACGGCCCGCTGCGGTACCTCGACGCCCAGACCGGACCGCTGCTCGCCGGGCTAGCGAAGCCGCGGATCGCCCTGCGATACGACGGCCTCGTCCCGGCCGGACCGGGGGAGTGGCAGGTCGCCGGATACGCGGCCACGCCGCCGTCCGGCGACCAGGTCGTGCGTATCGGCGTCGCCTGCGAGGAGACCGAGGAAGGCCCGAGGCTGACCGCGACGTTCGTGGGTCCGGGCGGAGACCTGGCCGAACGCTGGGCCGCCGCCCTGGTCGAACTCGCGGCCGTGGACACCGACGCCCCGGTGGGGCTGACGCCGTCCGACCTCGAACTGGTGTCGCTGACGCAGGAGGAGATCGACCGCGTCGAGCGGTCCAGCCCGGTGCCGGTCGCCGACGTCTGGCCGTTGTCGCCGCTGCAGGAAGGCCTCTTCTTCCACTCCAGCTACAACTCCGATCGGGTGGACATCTACACGATCCAGGAGGCGATCGACTTCGATCACCGCCTGGACGCCGGCAGGCTCCGGGCGGCGGTGTCCGCGCTGCTGCGGCGGATCCCGAGCCTCGGCGCCGGTTTCACCAGCGAAGGGCTGCGCGGTCCGGTCCAGTTCGTGGCGGCCGAGGTCGCGCCGCCGGTGTCCGAAGTGGACCTTTCGGCGCTGCCCGAAGACGAGCAACAGGCGGAGCTCGACGAGCTGATGGCCAAGGATCGCGCGACGCGGTTCGACCTCGGTGCCCCGCCGCTGTTCCGCCTGAAACTGGTGCGGCTCGGGAACGGCCGCGACCGGGTGGTGCTGAACCGGCACCTGCTGCTCTGGGACGGCTGGTCGGCCTGGCTGTTCATCGAGCAACTGTTCGCACTGTACGACCTGGGCGGCGACGACCGGACACTTCCCGCGGCCGGGTCCTATGTGGACTTCCTGCGCTGGCTGGACCGGCAGGACATCGAGGCCGCGACGAACGCGTGGCGCGAGGCGCTGTCCGGCCTCGCGGAGCCGACCGTCGTCGGGCCCGAAGGCCGCGACCTGGCTCCGGCGACCCCGGTCAACCTCGACACCGTGCTGCCCTCCGGGCTCAGCCGGGCCTTGCGCGAGCAGGCCCGCAGGCACGGCCTCACGGTGAACTCCGTGCTCAACGCCGCCTGGGGCCTGGTCCTGTCGACCATGACCGGGCGCCACGACGTCGTGTTCGGTGCCGCGGTCGCGGGCAGGCCCGCCGCCGTGCCCGAGATCGAGAACACCATCGGCCTGTTCCTCAACACCGTGCCCACCCGGGTACGGCTCGACGCGGCCGAATCCGTGCTGGACCTGGTGCGGCGCCTGCAGTCCGAGCGGATGGACCTGACGCCGTACGAGTTCATGAGCCTCGGGGTGCTGCAACGCGAGGCCGGGCACCGTGTCCTCTTCGACACGCTGTTCGTGCTGCGCAACGCCGATGGCGACGAACGGCGCGACGGCCTCCGTCACCGGCACGGCATCACCGACCTGCTGAACATCGACGCCACGCATTACCCGCTGACGCTCGTGGTCACGCCGGGCGAGGAAACGCGGGTCACGCTGTCTTACCGGGACGACGTCATCGACTCCGCCGAAGCGGCGTCGGTGCTCGACCGGTTCACGTCGCTGGTGGCGCAGATCGTCGACGACCCGGCGAAACCGGTCGCCGCGCTGGCCACGGTGTCCGCCGAGGACCGGGCCGCGCTGGAAGCGGGCTGGGCCGAAGCCGAGCACCCCGTCATCGAGGACACGATCGCGGATCTGCTCGCCGTGCAGGCGGAGCGCACTCCCGGCGAGACGGCGCTGGTGTTCGGCGAAGAACAGCTGACCTACGCCGAACTCGACGCGCGCATCAACCGGATGGCCCGGCTGCTGCTGGCCAGGGGAGCCGCTCCGGAACAGGTGATCGCGCTCGGCCTGCCGCGTTCGATCGACATGGTCGTCGCGCTGTTCGCCGTGCTGCGGACGGGTGCGGCGTACCTGCCGCTGGAACTCGACTACCCGGTCGAGCGGCTCGCGGTGATGCTGGAAGACGCCCGGCCGCTCTGCCTGGTGTCCACAAAGGACGTTTCGGCGACGCTGCCCGGTGACACGCCCCGGGTGCTCGTGGACGACCACGAAGACAGGGCGTTCGGCGACGGCCCGATCTCCGACGCCGAGCGCCCGCTGTTCGCGCGGAGCCGCGCGGACCGCATGGAACACCCGGCGTACGTCATCTACACCTCGGGCTCGACCGGGAAGCCGAAGGGCGTCGTCACGCCGTACCGGGGCCTGACGAACATGCAGCTCAACCACCAGGGCGCGATCTTCGCCCCGGCCATCGCGTCGGCGGGCGGACGGCGGCTGCGGATCGCGCACACCGTGTCGTTCGCCTTCGACATGTCCTGGGAAGAACTGCTGTGGCTCGTGGAGGGGCACGAGGTCCACGTCTGCGACGAGGAACTGCGCCGCGACGCCCGGGCGCTCGTGGCGTACTGCGACGAGCACGAGGTCGACGTCGTCAACGTGACGCCCACGTACGCCCATCTGCTGATCGAGGAAGGGCTGCTGGAGGGGCACCGGCCCGCACTCGTCCTGCTCGGCGGCGAGGCGGTGTCGGAGTCGGTGTGGAACCGGCTGCGCGACACCGACGGCACCTACGGCTACAACCTTTACGGCCCCACCGAATACACGATCAACACGCTCGGCGGCGGCACGACCGACAGCGACACCCCCACCGTGGGCAAGCCGATCTGGAACACCCGCGCGTACATCGTCGACGCCTGGCTCCGGCCCGTCCGCGACGGTGTCGCGGGCGAGCTCTACATCGCGGGCGAAGGCCTGGCCCGCGGTTACCTCGGCCGTCCCGGGCTGACGGCCGAACGGTTCGTCGCCGATCCCTTCGTGCCCGGTGGCGGGCGCATGTACCGCACCGGTGACCTGGTGCGCCGCCGTCCCGACGGGAACCTCGACTTCCTCGGCCGCACCGACGACCAGGTGAAGATCCGCGGCTACCGGGTGGAACTCGGCGAGATCGAGACCGCGCTCAGCCGCTACCCCGAGGTCGCGCAGGCCGCCGTCATCGCGCGCCCGGATCCGTCGGCGCCCGGTCTGCAGCGGCTGATCGGTTACGTCGTCCCGGCAGAGCTGAGCGGGGACGCGCGCGCCGAAGCGGAAGCCGACCAGGTCGGCGAATGGCAGCAGATCTACTCGGACGAGTACACCGAGATCCCGACGGCGTTGTTCACCGAGGACTTCGCGGGCTGGGACTCCAGCTACGACGGCGACCCGATCCCGCTGGAGCACATGCGGGAATGGCGGCGCGCGACCGTCGACCGGATCGCCGAGCTGAAACCGGAACGGGTGCTGGAGATCGGCGTCGGCACCGGTCTGCTCATGGGGCAGATCGCGCCCCTGGTCCAGGAGTACTGGGGCACCGACCTCGCCGCGCCGGTGATCGCGAAGCTGAACCGCGAGCTGGAACAGGATCCGGCGCTGGCGGCCAAGGTGAACCTGCGGGCCCAGCCGGCGCACGTGTTCGACGGCCTGCCCGCCGGCCGGTTCGACACGATCGTGATCAACTCCGTCATCCAGTACTTCCCGAGCGTCGACTACCTGACCAACGTCATCACGCGGGCGATCGGCCTGCTCGCCCCCGGCGGCGCGCTGTTCGTCGGCGACGTCCGGAACCTGCGGCTCGCCCGCGCCTTCCACACCGCGATCCAGCTCACCCGCGCCGACGCCACCTCCGACGTCGCCCAGGTGCGCCGCGCGATCGAACGCGGTGCCGCGCTGGAGAAGGAACTGCTGATCGACCCGGACTACTTCACCGCGCTCGCGCGGCGGCTCCCGGACGTCGCGGCGCAGGTCCGGATCAAACGCGCCCGGCTGCACAACGAGCTGAGCCGGTACCGCTACGACGCGGTCCTGGTGAAAGAGCCCGCCGAGACCTTCTCGGTCGCGCAAGCACCGCGGTTGTCCTGGGACGAAGTGGGCTCGCTCGCCGCTTTGGAGGACCGCCTCACCGGTGCGGAGACGCTGCGGGTGAGCCGGATCCCGGACGCCCGCCAGACGCCCGAGGTCGAGGCGACGCGGGCGCTGGACGCCGGTGCGCCGCTCATCGACGTCCTGGACCTCTTCCGTGCTCCGGCCGGGGTCGAGCCCGAGGACGTGCACGAACTCGGCGACCGGCTCGGGTTCCGGGTGTACTGCACCTGGTCGGCCGACGGCGCGTTCGAGGCCGTGTTCGTCCACAAGGGACAGACGGATGCGCTGGTCACCGGGGTGCATCAGCCGGTCTCGGTGGGTACGAGCCTGGCCAAGTACGCGACGAGCCCGACGGCGGCACGTGGTGGCGGCGAACTCGTGCAGCGCCTGCGGGACCGGCTCAAGACGGAACTGCCGGACTACATGGTCCCGGCCGCGTTCGTCACGCTGGGCGCCCTGCCCTTGACCGACAACGGCAAGCTCAACACCCGCGCGCTCCCGGACGCCGAGCAGACGGTGCGGCTCGCCGAAAGCCGTCCGGCCGAGACCGCCGAGGAAGAGACGCTGTGCGCGCTCTTCGGCGAGGTCCTCGGCGTGGAGGGGGTCGGCGTCGAGGACAACTTCTTCGACCTCGGTGGCCATTCCCTGCTCGCCACCCGGCTCATCAGCCGGGCCCGTACCGAACTCGGCGCCGAACTGGCCATCCGTGACCTGTTCGAGGCGCCGACGGTCGCGGAGCTGGCCGCTCGCGCGGGCGGCGGCGAACCGGCGCGGGCCGCGGTGGTCCGCGCCGAGCGCCCCGACCGGATCCCGCTTTCGGCCGCCCAGCGCAGTCTTTGGCTCGTGGACCGGATGGAAGCCAACGCGGTCGCCTACAACTTCCCGCTGACCTTCCGTCTGCGCGGAGCCCTGGATCTCGACGCGCTGCGGGCCGCGCTCGGCGACGTGCTCGGCAGGCACGAAGTCCTGCGCTCTGTCTTCGACGAGCACGACGGCGAGCCCTACCAGCGTGTTCTCGACGCGCCGGAGATCCCGTTCGCTGTCGAGGACTGCGACGAGGCCGAGCTGGATGCCCGGATCGCCGAGCTCTCGCGGACACCCTTCGACCTGGCGCGGGAGATCCCCGTCCGGCTGCGGGTGCTGCGGCTCGGTGAAGGCGACCAGGTGATCTCGCTGGTTCTGCACCACAGCGCGACCGACGAATGGTCCGACCGGCCGTTCCTGGGCGACCTCACGTCGGCCTATCAGGCGCGGCTCGCCGGTGACAGTCCCGTGTGGACGGAGCTCCCGGTGCAGTACGCCGACTTCGCTCTGTGGCAGAAGGACTTCCTCGCTCAGCACGGTGCCGCGCAGGTCGCCTACTGGGCCGAATCGCTGCGCGGGGCACCGGACGAGCTGACCCTGCCGCTGGATCGGCCGCGTCCGCTCCAGCCGACGGGCAAGGGCGGCAAGGTGAAATCCCCGCTCTCCGAGGAACTGTCGGCCGCGGTGCGTGACCTGGCGGCGAAGGCGGGAGCGAGCCCGTTCATGGTGCTCCAGGCGGCGGTGGCCGCGCTGTTGCACCGGACCGGCGCCGGGGAGGACATCCCGCTGGGCGCGCCGATCGCCGGGCGGACCGACGCGGCGCTCGACGACCTCGTCGGGTTCTTCGTGAACACGCTGGTGCTGCGCACCGACCTCTCGGGTGAGCCGACGTTCGCCGCCCTGCTCGAAAGGGTGCGCGAGGCCGACTTGGCCGCGTTCTCGCACGGCGACCTGCCGTTCGAAAGTGTCGTCGAGCGGCTGAACCCGCCCCGGGTGCCGGGGCGGAACCCGCTGTTCCAGGTGATGGTCGGCTACCACCGGCAGAGCGACGCGCACGACGTGCTCGGACTGCCCGCCGAGTGGTTCGAGATGGACACCGGCATGGCGAAGTTCGATCTGCACTTCACGATGGTCGACGACGGCACCACCGCCACATTGATGCTGGAGTACGCCGAAGACCTCGCCGGCGAGGCGACGGCCGCGCGTTTGCTGGACCGGCTCACGTCCGTGCTGGAGCAGGTCACCGCCGAGCCCGAACGGCCGGTCGCCACGCTCGACGTCCTCGTCGGTGACGAACTGGCGCGGGTCAACGAGTGGAACCGCACGGCCCGGGAAGTCCCGGCCGCGACCCTGCCGGAGTTGTTCGAGGCGCAGGTGGCGCGGACGCCGGACGCCCCCGCTGTCGTGTTCGAGGGCATCGAGCTGTCGTATGCGGAATTCGACACGCGGGCGAATCGGCTCGCGTGGTGGCTGGCCGAGCAGGGTGTGGGTGCGGAGTCGGTGGTGGCGGTGTCGCTGCCGCGGTCGATCGACCTGGTCGTCGCGCTGTACGCCGTGCACAAGGCCGGTGGTGCTTACCTGCCGGTCGACCGCGACTACCCGGCCGATCGCATCGCGTTCATGCTCGAAGACGCCGCCCCCGCGGTCGTGCTCGAAGAACTGCCCGTTCTCGACGGGTACTCCTCCGAGAGCCTGGGGCGGATCGTCGACCCGTCGTCTCCGGCGTATGTGATCTACACGTCGGGCTCGACGGGGCGTCCGAAGGGTGTCGTGGTGCCGCATGCGGGCATCGTGAACCGCCTGTTGTGGATGCAGGACGAGTACGGTCTGACGGCTGATGATCGGGTGTTGCAGAAGACGCCGTCGAGTTTCGATGTGTCGGTGTGGGAGTTCTTCTGGCCGTTGATCACCGGAGCGACGCTGGTGGTCGCCAAACCGGAGGGGCACAAGGACCCGGCGTATCTCGCGGAGCTGATCCGCACCGCCGGGATCACCACCGTCCACTTCGTACCGTCGATGCTCGCGCTCTTCCTCGAGACCGCCGAATGCGCCGGGCTGCGGCGCGTGATCTGCAGTGGCGAGGCGCTGCCGTCGGAACTGGCGGCCCGCGTGGACGTCCCGCTGTACAACCTCTACGGCCCGACCGAAGCGTCCGTCGACGTGACCGCTTGGCGGGCCGGTGCCGAGACGACGCCGTCCGTCCCGATCGGGCGTCCGGTGTGGAACACGCGGACGTACGTGCTGGACGCGCGGCTGAACCCGGTCCCGCCGGGTGTCCCCGGCGAGCTGTACCTCGCCGGCGTGCAGCTCGCTCGCGGGTATCTGGCCCGGCCCGGGCTGACCGCCGAACGGTTCGTCGCCGACCCGTTCGGCGGCCCGGGGGAGCGCATGTACCGCACCGGGGACCTCGTGCGCTGGTCGGACGACGGCGTGCTGGAGTTCCTGGGCCGCGTGGACGATCAGGTGAAGATCCGCGGCTTCCGGGTCGAGCTCGGTGAGGTCGAGGCGGCGCTGACCGCGTCCGGGTCCGTCACGCGCGCGGTGGTCGTCGCGCGTGAAGACCGGCTGGTGGCGTACGTCGTCGGCTCGGTCGACGGACTGCGGGAGGCGGTGGCCGCGAAGCTGCCGGACCACATGGTGCCCTCGGCGTTCGTCGTGCTCGACGAGATCCCGCTGACCCCGAACGGCAAACTCGACCGCAAAGCCCTGCCCGCACCCGAGTTCGCGACCATCGAGGGACGCGAGCCGAGGAACGCGCGGGAAGAGGCCCTGTGCGCGTTGTTCGCCGACGTGCTCGGCGTCGAACGGGTCGGGATCGACGACGGTTTCTTCGCCCTCGGTGGCCATTCGCTCCTGGTGATGCGCCTGGTCAGCCGGATCTCGGCGAGTCTGGGCGCCACGGTGTCGGTCCGTGACGTCTTCGACGCGCCGACGGTCGCGGCACTGGCCGAACGCCTCGCGGAACCGTCGGCCCAGCCGGCACTGAGCGCGGGGAACCGGCCGGAGCTGCTGTCGCTTTCGCCCGCCCAGCAACGGTTGTGGTTCCTGTACCGGCTCGAAGGGGTCACGCCCACCTACAACATCCCGCTCGCGTGGCGGCTGCACGGCGAGCTGGACGCGGAGGCGCTGAGCGCGGCGATCGGCGACCTCGTCGAGCGGCACGAGCCGCTCCGCACGGTGTTCGTCGAGGAAGGCGGCGTCGCGGCACAGCGCATCCTGACCGACGCTCGCCCGGAGGTCCGTTTCGAGGAAGCGGGCGACCTTTCGGCGCAGTTGGCCGCGGAGGCCGGTCGCGGATTCGCCCTCGACGAGGAACTCCCGATCCGGGCCACGGTTTTCGCCGTGTCGCCGCGGGAACATGTCCTGCTGCTGGTGATCCACCACGTGGCGACGGACGAGTGGTCGCAGGGACCGCTCATGGCCGACCTCGCCACCGCCTACGAGGCGCGCCTTGCTGGAACCGCTCCACAGTGGACAAAGCTGGCGGTCCAGTACGCGGATTACGCCCTGTGGCAACGCGAACTGCTCGATTCGACGGCCGCCGGGCACCTCCGGTTCTGGCAGGAAGCGCTGGCGGACCTGCCGGACGAACTGCCGCTGCCCGCGGACCGGCGGCGTCCGGCCGAATCGAGCCATCGCGGCGGTCTCGTCACCTTCCCGATCGACGCCGCGCTCACCGCACGGCTGCGTGCGGTGGCCCAGCGGCACGACGTCAGCATGTTCATGCTGGCCCAGGCCGCGGTCGCGGCACTGCTGCACCGGCTCGGCGCGGGGGATGACATCCCGCTCGGCGCACCGAGTTCCGGCCGCCTGGACGAGCGGCTGGAGCCGCTGATCGGCTTCTTCGTGAACTCGCTCGTGCTGCGCACCGACCTGTCCGGCGAGCCGGCGTTCGGCGAACTGCTCTCCCGGGTACGCGCGACCGACCTCGCCGCCTTCGAACACCAGGAGCTGCCGTTCGAGCGGCTGGTCGACGCGGTCAACCCGGAACGTTCGCTGGCCAGGCACCCGCTGTTCCAGGTGATGGTGGTGTACCTGCCCGAGGCCGAGGACCGACTGACACTGCCCGGACTTCGTGCGGAGCAAGAGGACTTCGCGCAGGGCGTCGCGAAGTTCGACCTCGAGTTCGGCTTCCTGGAGCACGGCGACGGGATCTCCGGCGCGATCGAGTACAGCGCCGACCTGTTCGACCACGCCACCGCCGAGTCGTTCGCGCGGCGCCTGGTGACCGTTCTGGAGCAGGTGGCCGCCGACCCCGCGATCCCGGTCGGTGAGCTGGACGTCTTCGGCGAGGACGAGCGCGCGCTGCTCAGGCACTGGAACGGCACCGCGCACGACGTCCCGGCGAGTACGTTGCCGGAGTTGTTCGAGGCTCAGGTGGCGCGGACGCCGGATGCTCCTGCCGTGGTGTTCGAGGGCGTCGAGCTGTCGTATGCGGAGTTCGACGCGCGGGCGAATCGGCTCGCGTGGTGGCTGGTCGAGCAGGGTGTGGGTGCGGAGTCGGTGGTGGCGGTGTCGCTGCCGCGGTCGATCGACCTGGTCGTCGCGCTGTACGCGGTGCACAAGGCGGGCGCGGCGTACCTGCCGCTCGACACGGACTATCCGGCCGATCGCATCGCGTTCATGCTCGAAGATGCCGCCCCCACGGTCGTTCTGGACGAGCTGCCGGTCCTGGACGGTTATTCGGGAGAGAGCCTGCGGCGTGCCGTGGACCCCGCGTCCCCGGCGTACGTGATCTACACGTCCGGATCAACCGGCCGCCCGAAGGGTGTGGTGGTGCCGCATGAGGGCATCGTGAACCGGTTGCTGTGGATGCAGGACGAGTACGGTCTGACGGCTGATGATCGGGTGTTGCAGAAGACGCCGTCGAGTTTCGATGTGTCGGTGTGGGAGTTCTTCTGGCCGCTGATCACCGGCGCCACACTGGTGGTCGCCAAACCGGACGGGCACCGGGATCCGCGGTATCTCGCGGAGCTGATCCGCGACCGGCGGATCACGACGCTGCACTTCGTCCCGTCGATGCTGGAGGCGTTCCTCGCCGAAGAGCCGGAGTGGCATGGCGTCCGCCGCGTCCTGTGCAGTGGCGAGGCGCTGCCGCCGGAACTGGCCGCTCGCGTGACCGTGCCGCTGCACAACCTCTACGGGCCGACCGAGGCCTCGGTGGACGTGACCTCGTGGGAGATCGTCGATGACACCGTCCCCATCGGACGTCCGGTGTGGAACACCCAGGTCCACGTGCTCGACTCCCGGCTGCGGCCGGTTCCGCCGGGTGTGGCGGGCGAGCTGTACCTGGCGGGCAAGCAGCTCGCGCGCGGCTATCTCGGCCGGGCCGGGCTCACCGCGGAACGGTTCGTGGCGAACCCGTTCGCCGCGGGGGAGCGGATGTACCGCACGGGTGACCTCGCGCGGTGGCGGGCCGACGGCGCGCTCGACTACCTCGGCCGCGCCGACGACCAGGTCAAACTGCGTGGCTTCCGGATCGAGCTGGGCGAGATCGAGTCCGTGCTTTCCGCGCGGGTGGTCCTGCGGGAGGGCAGGCTCGTCGCGTACCTGACCGGGGAGGCCGACGTCGAGCAGGCCCGGCGGCTCGCCGAGGCCACCCTGCCGGAGTACATGGTGCCGTCCGCGTTCGTGGTACTGGACGCGTTCCCGTTGACACCCAACGGGAAGCTCGACCGCAAGGCGCTGCCCGCGCCGGACTTCTCCGGCGAGGTCACCGACGACGCCCCGCGCACACCTCGCGAGGAACTGCTCGCGTCGCTCGTCGCGGGGGTGCTCGGGTTGGAGAAGGTCGGTGTCCACGACGACTTCTTCCGCCTCGGCGGCGACAGCATCGTCGCGATGCAGCTGGTCGGCCGCGTGCGGAATGCCGGGCTGCTGCTGAGCCCGCGTGACGTCTTCCGGCACCGGACCGTCGCGGCCCTGGCCGAGGTCAGCGCGGTGCGGCTCGACGCATCCGCGCCCGAGAGCGGGAAGCCGTTGGTGGAGCTCGACGCGAGCGAGCGCGCGGAGATCCTCGACGTCGCGCCGGACACGGCCGAGGTGTGGCCGCTGACGCCGTTGCAGGCCGGGTTGCTCTTCCACGCGACGATGGACGGCGACGGACCGGACGTCTACACCGTCCAGGTGTCCTTCGATCTCGAAGGGCCGCTCGACCGGGCTCGGTTGCGCGACGCCGCTCAGGCGCTCGTCGACCGGAACGCCGTCCTGCGGACCGGCTACCGCTACCTCGCGTCCGGGCGCCCGGTCGCGCTGGTGGCGCGTTCGGTCACGGTTCCTTGGCGCTTCGCGGATGCGCCGGACGCCGTCGAGGCGGAGATGGCCCACGACAGGCGCCGCTTCGATCCGGCGGCCGCGCCGGTACTGCGTTTCCTGCTGCTCGCCCTGCCGGACGGAGGGCACCGGCTGGTGTTCACCCACCAGCACGTACTGCTCGACGGCTGGTCGGTGCCGCAGTTGTTCGCCGAGCTGTCCCAGCTCTACGCCGGAGCCGACGTGGCACCGGCCCGCCAGTACCGCGACCATCTCGGCTGGCTCGGAGGCCAGGACCGGGACGCGGCGGAGGCCGCCTGGCGGCAGGCGCTCGACGGCCTGACCGAGCCGACACATCTCGTCCCGCACGACCCGCAGCGGATCCCTGCCCTACCGGAGCGGCTGTCACTCGAGTTGCCGGAACAGGCGACCGAGGCGCTCACCGCACTGGCCCGCTCACGCGGCCTGACCCTGAACACGCTGGTCCAGACGGCGTGGAGCATCGTGCTCGGCAGGCTCACCGGCCGGGCGGACGTCGTCTTCGGCGCGACGGTCGCCGGACGCCCGCCCGAACTGGCCGGGGTCGAGCGGATGATCGGCCTGTTCATCAACACCATCCCGGTGCGGATCGTGCTCGACCCGGCCGAGAAGCTGGGCGACCTGCTCGACCGGGTCCAGGACGAGCAGTCCGGATTGCTCGCGCATCAGCACTTCGGGCTCGCCGACATCCAGCGCGGTGCCGGGCTGGGGGAGCTGTTCGACACCCTCATGGTGTTCGAGAGCTACCCGGGCGCGGACGAGGACGAGACGGGCGCCGGGTTGCGCGGGGAGATCGTGCGCCACGACGACTCCACGCACTATCCGCTCACCTGGGCGGTGGAGCCGGGAGCACGGCTGAAGCTCACCGCGGAGTACCGCGCCGACCTGTTCGACGCCGGCCTGCCGGAACGGCTTCTGCCCGCGATGGAGCGGGTGCTCGCGGCGATGGTGTCCGATGTGGACGCTCCCGTCGGCCGGGCCGACATCCTGGGCGAGGCCGACCTGGACCTGATCGTGCGCGAGTGGAACGGGACGGCCCTCGTCGTCGAACCGTCCACCGTGGCCGGTCTGTTCGAAGCTCAGGTCCGGCGTTCGCCCGACGCGACGGCGGTGGTGTCCGGTGTGGTCACCCTGACCTTCACCGAACTCAACGAACGCGCCAACCGGCTGGCCAGGGCGCTGGTCGCCCACGGAGTGGGGCCTGAGGACTTCGTCGCCTTGGCGCTGCCGCGTTCGGCCGACGTGCTGCTGGCGATCCTCGCGGTCCACAAGGCCGGGGCGGCATACCTGCCGCTCGACCCGGACTACCCGGCCGAACGGCTGGCCGCGATGCTCGCCGACGCGCGGCCCAAGGTGCTCCTGACCGAGCCCGAGCTGCTGGAGGCGTTGCCCCGGACCGGGATCGAGACGCTGGCGCTCTGCGCGCTCGTCACCGAAGACCGGCAGGCACACGACCTGACCGACCGGGACCGCGTCCGCCCGCTCGTCCCGGAGCATCCGGCGTACGTGATCTACACGTCGGGCTCGACCGGCACGCCCAAGGGTGTCGTCGTCCCGCATCGCGGCGTGGTGAACCTGTTCCACAGCCACCGCGCCACCTTGCACCGGCCCGCGGTCGAGGCCACCGGCAAACCGCATCTGCGGGTCGGGCACGCGTGGTCGTTCTCCTTCGACGCGTCCTGGCAGCCGCAACTGTGGCTGCTCGACGGGCACGCCGTGCACATCGTGGACGAGGAGACGCGGCGCGACCCCGAACTGCTGGCCGCGATGATCGAACGGGAGGGCTTCGACTTCATCGAGGTCACGCCGTCGTTCTTCGCGCAGATGGCGGACGCGGGCCTGCTCGACGGCGACCGGTGCCCCCTCGCGGTGATCGGTGTCGGCGGCGAGGCGGTGCCCGAGAGCCTGTGGCGGCGTCTGGCCACTTTGGACGGCACCGAGGCCTTCAACCTGTACGGACCTACCGAGTCCACAGTGGACGCATTGGTCGCGCGGATCGCCGACAGCGAGAAGCCGCTGGTGGGCCGTCCGGTCGCGAACACCCACGCCTACGTGCTGGACGCGGCGCTGCGGCCGGTGCCGCCCGGGATCACCGGTGAGCTGTACCTCGCCGGTGCCGGGCTCGCCCGTGGTTATCTCGGGCGGGCGGCGCTGACGGCGGAGCGATTCGTCGCGGATCCGTTCGGCCCCGCGGGTGCCCGGATGTACCGTACCGGTGACCTCGCCCGCTGGACCGCGGACGGGCGTCTGGACTTCGGCGGGCGTGCCGACGACCAGGCGAAGATCCGCGGGTTCCGGGTCGAGCCCGGTGAGATCGAGGCGGTGCTCGAACGGCACGACGGCGTCGCGCAGGCTGTCGTCCTGGTCCGTGAGGATCGCCCTCGCGTCAAGCAACTCGTGGCGTACGTCGTGTCCACTGTGGAGCGGGACGAGCTGCGGCGGTTCGCGGCCGAGACGTTGCCGGACTACATGGTCCCGGCGGCGTTCGTCACGCTCGACGCGCTTCCCACGCTGTCGAACGGGAAGCTGGACCGCAAGGCGTTGCCGGCGCCGGACTACTCGGAGCTGGCCGGTGGCCGCGCGCCCGAGACAGCGCTGGAAAAGACGTTGTGCGCGCTTTTCGCCGAGGTGCTCGATGTGCCGGAGCTGGGTGCCGATGACGACTTCTTCGCCCTCGGCGGGGACAGCATCGTCGCGATGCGGCTGGTCGGCAGGGCGCGCGCGGCCGGACTGAAGATCACGCCGCACGACGTGTTCGCGGGCCGGACGGTCGCGGCGCTGGCGGAGGTCGCGGAACGGATCGAGGACGACGGCGCGATCGCGCTCACGCCGATCATGCACGCGCTCCGGGAGCTCGGCGGTCCGATCGACGGTTACCACCAGGCCGCTCTGGTTCGGACACCCGCCGGGATGACCGGCGAGCAGCTGAAGACCGTGCTCGGCGCGCTCGTGGCGAGGCACGACATGCTGCGCGCGCGGCTCGACCGGTCGGGCGACGGCTGGGTGCTCCGGGGGGCCGAATCGGCCGAGGTGCACGTCGAGCGTGTCGACGCCGAGGACGGCGATCTGTTCGCTCTGATCGAGAAGCACGCGGTGCCGACTCGTTCCCGGCTGAACCCGGACGACGGCGTGATGCTGAGCGCGACCTGGTTCGATGCGGGCTCGTCGGGGCCAGGCCGGTTGCTGCTGATGATCCATCACCTGGCCGTCGACGGTGTCTCGTGGCGGATCCTGCTGCCGGACCTCGCTTCCGCGTGGGAATCGGTCGCCCGCGGTGAAGCGCCGACGTTGCCCACTGTGGAGACCTCGTTCCGGCGATGGTCGCGAGCACTGTCCACACAGGACCGTTCACGTGAGCTGGACCGATGGAAGTCGGTGCTGGGCGGTGGGGATCCGATCCCGCTGGACCGGCCGCTCGACCCGGCCCGGGACGTGCAGGCGACCGTGCGGAAGGTGTCGCTGCGGCTGCCCGCCGAGCGGACGGCCCCGCTGCTGTCCCGGGCGACGATCAACGACGTCCTGCTCACCGGTCTCGCCCTCGCCGTCGCCCGCTGGCGGCGGGACGGGGGACGGGCGGTGCTGGTCGACGTCGAGGGGCACGGCCGCGAAGAGGAACTGGCGGACCTTTCGCAAACCGTCGGGTGGTTCACCAGCGTCGTCCCGATGTGCCTGGACCTGGGCGACGTCGACGTGGAGGACGCGTTCGCGGGCGGTCCCGCCGCCGACGACGCGCTGAAGCGGGTCCAGGCTCACCTCGATGGGGTGCCGGACGGCGGCATCGGGCATGGCGTGCTCCGCTATCTCGACCCTCGTACCGGGCCTGAACTCGCGAAGTTCGCGAAGCCGCAGATCGAGTTCAACTACCTGGGCCGGATCGGCGTCCCCGAAGCGACCGACTGGTCGTACGCGGCGGAGGCCGAGGCGGCCGAACTCGGCGCCGATGACGGCATGCCGGTCTCGCACGCGCTGACGGTCAACGTCGTGGCCGAGGACCGCCCCGGCGGTCCCGAACTGAGCGCACACTGGTCGTGGCCGGAGGCCGTGCTCACCGAAGACGCGGTGCGGGAACTCGCGGAAGGCTGGTTCCTCGCGCTGGACGCGCTCACTCGCCGGGCTGATTCACCGGCCGTACAGAAGGAGAACAAGGAATGACGAACCCGTTCGAGAACCCCGACGGCACGTACCTGGTGCTCGTCAACGACGAAGGGCAGCACAGCCTGTGGCCCGAGTTCGTCGAGGTCCCGGCGGGCTGGACCACGAAGTTCGGCCCGGCCTCGCGTCCGGAGTGCCTCGAATACGTCGAGACCAACTGGACCGACCTTCGGCCCGCTTCGCTCGTCAAGGCCATGGAGTCCTGACCCGCTTCGGTCCGTGAAGGCCTCCTTGAGGGACTCCTGGTCCCTCAAGGAGGCCTTCACGGACTTGCGTTGTTCAGAAGCATGACCGAATCCGGCCATAAAACGTGAGTAGCGTTCGGGTTATGGATCGAAGAGCGTTCATGGTGGCCGCCGGTGGCGCGGCGGCGGGGGCGGCGATGCTGCCGGGACAGGCCGAGGCACAGGAGAAGTGGGGCCCGCGCGGGCCTGTCGTCCGCTTCAACATCCTGAGTGACATCCAGGGCGACCTCACCGACTTCGGCAAGGCGCTCGACGACCTGAACGCGGTCAACCCGCGCAGTGCGGGCCTCGGTATCGCGGGTGATCTCACCCCGCGCGGCTACGACTTCGAGTACGCCCAGCTTCGCTCGACCTTCGACAAGCATCCGCATCCGCGCGAGGTCGCGTGGGCCATCGGCAACCACGAGTTCTACGTCCCGAAATGGCGGGACCCCGACACGCTCGCCCAGGAGACCTGGCCCAACGGGACGACCGAGGACTCGCTGTTCCGCAGCTTCTACCGGTTCGCGGGCCGCAACACCGTCTACAGCGAGACGTCGTTCGGCGGGGTTCCGGTGCTGTGTCTCGGGACCGAGCGGTACGCGAAGTACCACGACCCCAAGCTGTGGGACGAGGTCTGGATGAGCGACGGCCAGTTCACCTGGCTGGAGCAGCGGCTCCGGTACTGGTCGAACCGGCGCAGCCCGGTGATGGTGCTGACCCATCATCCGTTGCCCAACACGGTTTCCGGTACGCACAACAAGCTCTACCGGTCCGATTACCTGCAGCCCGACAGGCTGCTTTCGATCCTCGGCCGTCACCGCGACGTGTTCCTGTTCTCCGGGCACACGCACTGGGATCTCAACCTGTCGGACTGGGTGGTCCGCCGGGTGGTCCCGGGCACCGGCAACCTCGAAGGGTTCACCGTGGTCAACACCGCGGCCGTCCAGACCGGCTGGACGGACGACGGCAAGGGCGGGGAAGTGTCCCTCGGCGGCGCGTTCAACCAGGGACTGCAGGTCGAGGTCTCGCCCGGCTCGGTGGTGATCAAGGCCCGCGACTTCACCACGAAGACCTGGCTGAAGCAGATCACCGTGCCGCTGCACAACTCCCGGGGTTTCGCGTGACCGGAGGGACGACACACGTGTTCGAACGGACGACACGTGTGACTGGACGGACGACGATCGGCGGCGCGAGCGTGTCGTCCATCTGATCACGTGTGCCGTCCGCTCAAACACACGAAAGCGCCGGTTCGGCCCGTCGCCTTGTGAGCGGTAACGACGGTTAGAGCGGACCGGATTCGCTATCTGTATACCGGACCTGGCCTAGGTAGCCGACGATGTAGGAATTGGGACGTTGAGTGTCTCGATTCCTACATCGTCGAGTGCCGGACGCGACGTGACCCGGTCCGGATCTTGATCAACGGAGGATCGGGGACACTCAACGTCTCCGATCCTCCGTTGATCAAGGTTCAGGCCGTGCACATGCCCATATCGCGTGAAGGCCCCTTCCCTCGGCTCAGCCGAGGGAAGGGGCCTTCACGCGCAACGGCCGAAACCTCAGCTGGCCGGCTTGACCTCGGTCTTCGGGTCACCGTCGACCGCGGCGGCCAGCTGCGGGACGATCCGGTCGATCACGTACGGCAGGCTCAGTACGGTCACGAAGGAGACCGCGCTGCCGTAGTTGCCTTCGTTCTCGATGAAGACCTCGCGCTTTTCCTTCGCCACCTTGAGACCGGTGTAGAGCGCGTCCTTGCCGAGGATCTCCTGCGCCTTGGCCGGGGTGTCGATGAGCCACACGAGCGCGTCGCGGTCGAGCAGGTCGGTCCGTTCGGCGCTGAGACTCTTGCCGAACTTGTCACCGATGACGGCGTCGAGGTCGGCGGGCAGCTTGAAGCCGAGCGATTCGAGGATGTGCGAGCGGCCGTCCTGGCTGCCGTAGACGAAGTAGCCCTCGTAGGTCGACGCCATCAGCGCCGACTTGCCCGCGAACTCCGGGTGCTCCTTGCGAGCCTGCGCGAACTTGTCCTCGACGGCCTTGACCAGTTCGTTCGCCTTGGTGGCGCGCCCGACGGCCTGGCCGACCTTCTTGGTCGCCTCGTTCCACGGGATGCCGTAGTCGTTGTACTCCTTGGGCTGCGCGACGACCGGGACGCCGATCTGGCTCAGCTTGTCGTACTGCTCCTTGGTGAGCCCGGAGTACAGCGCGATGATCAGATCCGGCTTCAGCGCGGCGATCTTCTCGTACTGCGGCCCGTCCACGTCCTTGAGCACCTCGGGCAGCGCGGCACCGCCGAGCTTGTCGGTCGCCCACGGGCCGATCGTGCCGGGGAACTTGCCGAGCCACTCGGTGACCCCGACCGGGACCACGCCGAGGGCGAGCAGCGCGTCCTGTTCGGTCAGGCCGACCGTGACGACGCGCTTGGGCTCCTGGGTGATGGTGGTGCTGCCGTACTTGTGCTCGATGGTGGTCGGGAACGCGTTCGCGTCGACCGCGGAGCCGGCGGAGTTCTGCGCGGCCGGGCTGGCCGACTCGCCGCCTCCTCCGCACGCGGTGAGCGAGGCGGCCAGCACCAGGGTGGACGCCAGCAGGCCGGCGGTCTTCAGGCGCCCGCGCACGGCGGAGAGGGTGGGGATTCGGGCCATCATCCGTCCTTCGTGATCGGAGGTCCGGCAGGATGCCGGATTAATCGAGAATCAGGTTTGGCTAACCTAAGACGCCGAGGGGCCGATTGCAACCGGTGACGGTGCGTCCCGGGTCACGTCTGTGAACGGTTGTCCGACCAGGCCGCCCAAAGCGTTGCGTATTGACCGCCCGAGGCCACGAGTTCGTCGTGTGTCCCGCTTTCGACGATCGCGCCCGCGTCGAGCACGACGACGCGGTCCGACGCCGCCGCCTGCGTCAGGCGGTGCGCGACGACGAGACCGGTCCGTCCCTCCAAAGCGGCGGCCGCGGCGGCTTCGAGGACTTTCGCGCCCGCGCTCCCGGCTTCCGCGGTCGCCTCGTCGAGGATCGCGATCGGCGGGTCCGCGAGCACCAGCCGCGCCAGCGCCAGCTGCTGCGCTTGGGTGACCGTCAGCTGATGACCGCCCTCGCCGACGATCGTCGCGAGACCCAAGGCCTCCGCCCAGCCCCGTGCGCCGACCTTTTCCAGTGCTGCCAACAGATCCGAGTCGGACGCGGCCGGGCGCGCCAGACGAAGGTCGTCCGCCAGCGAACCGGCGAAGACGTGCACCTCCTGGCTGATCAGCGCGACCGCCCGCCGCGTGGCGGACGGCCCGAGCTCGTCGAGCGGGACCCCGCCGACGGAGATCGTTCCCGAAGCCGGGGCGTGGATCCCGGCGATCAGCTTGGCCAGCGTCGTCTTCCCGGCCCCGCTCGCCCCGACCAGCGCGACCCGCTCACCGGGGGAGAGGTCGAGGTGGACGTCCCGCAGCACCGGATGTCCGTCCACATAGGAATGAGAGATCCCGGCCGCCTTCACCGACGCGTCGACGGGCCTCGCGGGGCGCTCGGGTTCGCGTGGCGCGGGCAGGTCGGCGACCCCGATCAGCCGGGCGAGGCTCGCGGCGGCCGCTTGCGCGTCGTCCACCAGCGCGAGCGCGGTGTTGATCGGGCCGAACAGGCTGTGGAAGTACAACGCCGCCGCTGTCGCGGCACCGACGGTCACCGCGTCCGCGCCCACCAGCAGGAAACCGGCCGCGAGCACAGCCGAGAGACCGACGAACTCGGCGAGGTTGAGCCGGGCGAAGAACTTCGTCATCAGCCGGACACCGCGCAGCATCAGGTCCATCGCGCCCTCGGACCGCTGCCGGACGCGCTCCACGTGGGCGTCCGCGAGCCGGAACGCGCGGACGGTCTTCGCACCGCCGATCGTGTCGAGCAGTTGCTGCTGCTGCGAACCCGTCGCGATCCGCTGATTGGCGTACAACGGGACGGCGTTGCGGACGTACCAGCGCACGGTGTGCAGCTGGATCGGTGCCGCCAGCAGCGCGGCGAGCAGGAACCGCCAGTCGAGCACGGCGAGCGCGCCGAGGGTCAGCACGATGGTGAGCACCGAACGGCCCAGTTCGGGGAGGGCTTCGCGGACCGCCCGCGCGACCACCGTGACGTCGTTGGTGACGCGGGCGGTCAGATCGCCGGACCCCGCGCGTTCGATCTGCTCCAGCGGGAGCCCCAGCGCGCGGTCGACGAACCGTTCACGCAGTTCCGCCAGCAGGGTTTCGCCGAGCTTCGCGGTGAGCGAGACACCCAGCGCCGTCGCGATCGCCTGTGCCACGGCGACCAGGACCAGCGCGACCACCGGCGTCGCCAGTTCGGTCGCGGGCCGCTTCTCGATGACCAGATCGACGATGTGGCCGAGCAGGCGGGCGGTGAGCAGCCCGATCGCGGTGGCGCCGACGAGCATCGTGAGCGCGCCCGCGGCGCGGGCCTTCGATGTGCGGAGCAGCTCGCCGAGGACCGCCCGGATCCGTTTGCCGTCGGCGGTGGGCAGGAGTTCGCGGGTCATGACAGCACCGCCGCGCGGTAGTCGGCGCGATCACGGACGAGTTCGGCGTGGCCGCCCTCGCCGGTGATCCGGCCGCCGTCGAGTACGACGACGCGGTCCGCCACGGCGAGCAGGGCGGGGCTCGTGGTCACCAGGATCGTGGTCCGTCCTCGTCGTAGCCGGGCGAGCCCGGTGGCGATCTTCGCCTCGGTCACCGTGTCGACCGCCGTCGTCGGGTCGTGGACGACGAGCACCGGCGCGTCGGCGGCGAGCGCGCGGGCGAGCGCGACCCGTTGCCGCTGGCCGCCGGAGAGGGAACGGCCGCGTTCGGTGACCGCGGTCCCGGTGCCGTCCGGCAGCGCCGCGGCGACCTCGTCCGCCGCCGACGCGGCCAGCGCCTCGTCGAGCGGGCGGTCCCCGGCGTGGACGTTCTCGGCGAGCGTCCCTTCGAACAGGTCCGCGTCGTGCGCCGCGACCAAAACGACCTCCCGTACCCGTTCGGGGTCCACAGTGGACAGATCCACGCCGTCGACGCGCACCCGGCCCTCGGCGGGGTCGGCCGCGCGGCCGAGGCAGTCGAGCAGATCGGTCGCGGCGGCCGGATCCGCGGCGACGACGCCGATCAGCTGTCCGGCCGGGATGTCGAAGTCGAGATCGCGAAGGCTGCCGTATGAGACCGCGTCGAGCCGCACGTTCCCGCCGGCGGGTGACGGGAGTTCGCCGTCGCCCGGTTCCACCGCCGCGGGCGTGGTCAGCAGGTCGGCGACCCGGGACGCGGACGCGCGGCCCTGCGCCAGTTCGCCGTTGACCCACGAGAAGATCAGGAACGGCGTGAGCAGGAACTGGGCGAGCCCGACGGCCGCGACGAGGTCGCCGACGCTGATCGATCCCGACGACGCGAGATGTCCGCCGACGAGGGCGACGATCGCGATGAAGACGCCGGTCAGCGCGAGCACCGCGCCGTCGTGCCAGGCCTTGGCCCGCGCGGCACGCAGTGTCGCCTTGAGCGAGTCCTGGCTCGTGTCGCGGTAGCGGGCGACGGCGGCCGGTTCGGCGCCGATGCCCTTGAGCACCCGCAAGCCGGAGACCAGATCCGTGGCGACCCCCGAGGCGTGCGCCGACCGCTCCTGTTCCGCCTCGCTGCGGCGTTCGAGCGGTTTGCCGATGAGATGCGCGAGATACAGCAGCGGTGGCGTGCCCAGCAGCACGAGGAGCCCCAGCGGAAGCGAGATGCGCAGGAGGGCCACCGCGCTGACCAGTACCCCGGCCAGCGCCGCGATCCCGAACGGCAGCACCGCGTTCACCACCCCGACGCGTTGCGCGTCGCTGGTGCCGATGTTGACCAGTTCCCCGGCGAGCTTGCCGTTCTCGGCGCCGCCGCCGGGATGCAGGACGCGACGGCTGATCGCGATGCGGAGTTCGTGCGCGGCCCGCAGCGACGCGCCTTCGGCCGCGCGCGCGGCGAACCGGTAGCTGTAGGACAGTCCCGCGAAGACCACGGCGAGCACGGCGAGCCAGAACACGAGCGTGCCCACGGACCCGCCGTCGACCGCCTGGTCGATCACCACGCCGATGATCACCGGAACGAGTGCTTCGCCGCCTTGGTGCCCGGCCGCGAGCACGGATGCGAGCGTGACCTGCCGTCGCTGCCCGGAAATCGCCTGGCGCAGGACGCTTCGGCTGGTGGTGGCCGTTGCGGTCACCGGCGCCTCCTAGTTCGGGGTAGGTAAGGCTAGTCTAAGTAGGTAGCTCGTTGAGGTGAACTCCGGCGTTCGGTTAGCCTCGCCTCACTCGAAGGAGGTCCCGTGGTCGTCACCGAACGCCCGCCCGAAGCGGCGTCCCCGCCCAGCACGGCGGCACGGACGTTCCGCGCCGGCGGTCTGGTGGTCGGGCTCGCGCTGCTGGCGCTCGTCTTCCTGCTCAGCATCTGGGTGGGGTCGAAGAGCATCCCGTTCACCTCCACCTGGTCGGTGCTGTGGCACAACGACGGCTCGACCGACGCGGTGATCATCCACGACCTCCGTATCCCGCGGACCCTGCTGGGCCTGGTCGTCGGCGCGGCGCTCGGGCTCGCGGGCGCGGTGATGCAGGCGCTCACCAGGAACCCGCTCGCCGACCCCGGCCTGCTAGGTGTCAACACCGGTGCCGCGGCCGCCGTCGTCTCGGGGATCGCCTTCGCCGGTGTCACCAGCGTGCTCGGCTACATCTGGTTCGCTTTCGCCGGCGCCGCGATCGCCTCGGTCGTGGTCTACCTCCTCGGCTCGGCCGGCCGCAGCGCCACGCCGGACCGGCTCGTGCTCGCCGGTTCGGCCGTGATGGCGGTGCTCCAGGCGTACATCGTCGGTGTGCTGCTGCTGATGCCGGAGACGTTCAACCAGTTCCGGTTCTGGAACGTCGGCTCGCTCAGCGGCCGCAAATGGGACGTCTTCCTGCAGATCTCGCCGTTCGTCGTACTCGGCGTGATCATCGCGCTGCTGCTCGCGCGCCCGCTCAACGTCCTCGCGCTCGGTGATCAGACCGGCAAGGCGCTCGGCGCCCACGTGGGCCGCACCCGGGTGCTGGGCGCGGTCGTGGTGATGCTGCTCTGCGGCGCGGGCACCGCGGCGATCGGACCGGTCCTGTTCCTCGGGCTCGCCGTGCCCCACGCCGCGCGGATGCTGGTCGGCCCGGATCAGCGCTGGGTGCTGCCGTATTCGATGCTGCTCGCGCCGATCGCGCTGATCGGCGCCGACGTCGTCGGCCGCGTGCTGAACCCGCCGGAGGAACTGCAGGCGGGGATCGTCGTCGCGTTCCTCGGGGCGCCGGTGTTCATCGCGCTCTGCCGCCGCCGGAAGCTGGCCCGCCTGTGACCGCGATCAAGGAGCACCCACGGATGAGCACCCGCGTCCTGCGCACCCCGGGCGGCGGGCTTTCCCTGCGCGTCACCCCGCGGGCGGCGATCGTCGTCGCCCTGCTGGCCGTCGCCGTGTTCTTCGTCGGCGCGGTCAGCATGACCACCGGCGACTACCCGCTGTCCGTCGGCGAGGTGATCCAGACGCTGTTCGGCTTCGGCGACCGGGCCACCGAGTTCATCGTGACCACGCTGCGGCTGCCCCGGCTGCTGACCGCCCTGCTGGTCGGCGGCGCGCTCGCGGTCAGCGGCGCGATCCTGCAGAGCCTGTCCGGGAATCCCTTGGGCAGCCCCGATTTCATCGGCTTCACCGAAGGCGCGGCGGCCGGTGCGCTGCTGACGATCATCGTCGTGCACGGCGGCATGCTCCAGGTGTCGTTGGGAGCGCTGGTCGGCGGCGTCGCGACGGCGGCGTTGATCGCGCTGCTCGCGCTGAAAGGCGGCGTGCACACCTTCCGGCTGATCCTCGTCGGCATCGGCGTGAACGCGATGCTCATCGCGTTCAACTCCTACCTGATCACCAGGGCCTCCTGGCAGGACGGGCTCGCGGCGCAGGCCTGGCTGGTCGGCGGGCTCAACGGACGCGGCTGGGAGCACGTCGTCCCGGTCGCGATCGCCCTCGCGGTCCTGCTTCCGCCCGGGTTCGTCTACGGCAGAAGGCTTTCGCTGCTGGAGATGGGTGACGATTCGGCCATGGGGCTCGGCGTGCCGGTCCAGCGGAGCCGGATCGTGCTGCTCGCCGTCAGTGTCGGGCTGTGTTCGATCGCGACCGCGGCCGCCGGGCCGATCGCGTTCCTGGCCCTCGCCGCGCCGCAGCTTTCGAAGCGGCTCACCCGCTCTTCGGGGCCGGGGCTCGCCGCCGCCGCGTTGATGGGCATGCTCCTGCTGGTCACGAGCGATCTGGTCACGCAGCAGTTCTTCGCGGGACTGCCCGTGGGCCTGGTGACCGGGGCGATCGGCGGGCTGTACCTGGCCTGGCTGCTGGTGTCCCGGCGCGGGGTCAGCCCGGCTGCGCGCTGACCGGCTCGATCGGGGCGGGCTCGCCGAAGCGGGCCAGTGCGAGCGCGGCCGAAACGGCGAGCACGAAGCCGACCGCCGCCACGGCCGCGAAACCCGGTCGCGTGGTGTCGCCCAGCACGAGCACGCCGATCAGGGACGGGAAGACGGTCTCGCCGATCACCATCATCGCGGTCGAGGTGGTGACGCTGCCGCGCTGCAACGCGGTGGCGTAGAACAACATCGCCAGCGCGCCCGCCACACCCAGCGTGTACGTGGCCGGGTCGGCCAGCAGATCCAGCGGGGCGAGGCTGGTGAGCGCGCGGCCGGACAGCGCGACGACACCGAAGCACAGTCCGGCGATCAGGCCCAGCGACGGTGTCCGGATCCGCCGCGACGCGCGGCCCGCGAACATCCCGGCCGTGCCGAGGACGACCACCGCACCGATCAGCACGAGCCGGAAACCCAGCCCGGTCGGCTCCGAGCCCTCGCTCTCCGCCGACATCCCGAGCAACGCGAGCCCGGCGCAGACGACCGCGACCGCCGTCCACTCGCGACGGCCCAGCCGGACGCCGAGGGTCCGCGCGGCGACCGCGGTCACCGCGAGACTGCCGGCCAGCGCCGCCTGGACCACGAACAGCGGCAGCACGCGCAAGGCGGCCACCTGGGCGACGAACCCGATGACGTCCAGCGCCAGTCCCGCGACGAACTTCCATTGCCGCAGCACCCGCACGAGCAGCCGGGGATCGACGCGGTCTTCGGCGCCCGAAGTCGCCTTCGCGGCGATCGCCTGCATCACCGAAGCGACGCCGTAGGCACAGGCCGCGAAGAACGCGCAAATCAATCCCCACCACATGGATCCTGAGCCTAGCCCTGCGGCGCCCACTCCGAGATCTCGCGAGTTCCGCCTTCAATCACGCGAGATCGCCGCTCAATCACGCGAGATCGCCGTCTGATCACGCGAGATCGCCGTATGTGTAGAGTGAGTCCATGTCGAACACGGGTTCGAGTCGCGCCGAGCCGGTGGAGCGGGCTTGGCCGGACGGGATCGCCGAAGACGAAACCGGGATCCAGTGGGACTTCCTGCGTTTCCTCCGCGCCACGGCGGTCAACAAGGTCGCCGGGCTGACCAGGGAGCAGGCGGCCGCGACACCGTTGCCGTCGTCCCCGCGGATGAGCGCGCTGGGAGTGCTCAAGCATCTGACCGCGGTGGAACGCTGGTGGCTTTCGATCGAGGCGGTCGGCGCGGATCTGCCGTCGCTGTGGGAAGGCTCACCGGATCCGAGCTGGGACCTGGCCGAGGACGACGACCCGCGCTCGGTCGTCGAGGCGTACCGCGCCGAGTGGACGTTGTCTGAGTCGTCGCTGGCCGGCGTCTCGCCGGACGACCGGGCGCGCAGGTCGGGGAAGTTCACCGTGCGCTGGGTGCTCGCCCACGTGCTTCAGGAGACCGCGCGCCACGTCGGGCATCTGGACGTCCTGCGGGAGCTGGCCGACGGAACCACGGGGGAGTAGCGCCGTAAGGTGTGCGCCATGGCTGACAGGCTGTACTTCCGGCAGTTGCTCGCGGGCCGTGACTTCGCGGTCGGGGATCCCATCGCGACGCAGATGGTCAACTTCGCGTACCTGATCGGCGATCGGGAGACGAACGAGGCCGTCGTCGTCGACCCGGCGTACGCCGTCGGGGATCTGCTGGACCTCCTGGAAGCCGACGGCATGCGGTTGACCGGCGTCCTCGCCACGCATCACCACCCCGACCACGTCGGCGGCGAGATGATGGGGTTCTCGCTTCCGGGGATCGCGCAACTGCTGGAGCGCGTCCAGGTGCCGATCCACGTCAACGGCGCCGAAGCGGAGTGGGTCCGCCGCACCACGGGCGTGTCCGGCACCGATCTGCGTTCGCACGAGCACGACGAGGTTCTCGAGGTCGGCACGGTGCCGATCCGGCTGCTGCACACGCCGGGCCACACCCCGGGCAGTCAGTGCTTCCTGGTCGACGGGAAGCTCGTCTCGGGGGACACGCTGTTCCTCGAAGGCTGCGGCCGGACCGATTTCCCCGGCGGCGACGCGGAAGCCATCTACCGGAGCCTGCAGTGGCTTGCCGGGCTGGACGGGGATCCGGTCGTCTATCCGGGGCACCAGTACTCCGCCGATCCGTCGGCGAACCTGTCGCGGGTGAAGGACACGAACTTCGTGTTCCAGCCGAAGTCGCTGGAGGAATGGCGGCTGATGTTCGGCGGCTGAGACGCATCCAGAGGACTTATTGAGAGGTAAGTCAAACGTGGCGTGATGGAGGTGGCGGCGTGGGCATGCTTGCCACGCGCACCCGTGACTGTCCACAAGGGACACTGTTCGGCAAAGGATGCCCGATTTGACCACTGTGCGTGGGGGTCGTGAGTGATTTGGGTGGCTCTAACCCTCTGTGCTGTTTCAGGACCTCACGGACAGATGTGTTTCAGGACTTGTCGGACAGTTTGGTGTTGAGTGGTTGGTAGCGTACTGCTCGGTTGAGGGTGAGCTGGCGGGCGATGGTGTCGCCGATCATGATGGTGACACGGTCGCCTTGCCAGAACACGGTGGCTGTGTGTCCGGTCCAGTTTCGGCCCAGGACGATGGAGTAGCCGGAGAAGGCGATGACGCCGGTGGCTGAGACGGTGCGTTGAGTGCGGCCGCTGGGGGTGTTGCGGCCGGTGGCGGGGGTGGCTTTGGGGCTGGCGTCGTAGCGTTGCCGTGGGGTGTGGCCGTCGAGGCTTTGGTGGCGCCGGTGGTTGTTGTAGATGTGGCGGTAGTCCTCGAGTAGCTGTTGCAGGACGGCAAGGTTCTCGGCAGGAGGGCGGGCGGCGAGCCATTTCCTCAGGGTTCGGTGGACACGTTCGTTCTTGCCGCAGGTTTGCGGGCGATAGGGCCTGGACGCGATGGCGGTAACGCCGTGTTCGGCGAGGTGACGTTCGAGTTCGACCCTCTGCCCTCGGTGTTTTCCGGAGAAAGCTAATCCGTTGTCGGACAACACTTTGACCGGTAGACCGTGGCCGGCGAAGGCCTGTTGCAGCGCTGCCCAGGTGTCGGTGCCGTTCTCGCTGGCGGCGGCGTAGGAGCCGACGTCGAGGCGGGAGTGGTCGTCGAGGATCTGGACGATGCAGACCTTCTGGCCGTCGGCCAGGTAGTACTCCATGCCATCGATCTGCCAGCACCCGTTCGGATCGGAGTACTCGAACCGGCGCCTCGTGCGGGGTCTCTTGCGGGGCTCCGGTTCGATCTGGCCGTGCTCGCACAGGATCCGGTAGATCGCCGACTTCGACGGCACCGGCGCGAACCCCGCCTTCTCCAGCCGCCAGCGGATCGAGATCGGCCCGTTGTCCCAGCCCTCGTCCGCGAGTTCCTTGCGGGCCCGCAGCACCGCCTCGGCCACCTCCGCGCCTAATGCGGTGGGACGGTGGCGCGGGGCGGTGCTGCGGCGGATGAACCCGTTCGCCGCCTCGCTCCGCACCCGGGCCACATACCGATAGAACGTGTCCCGGGAAACCCCGTGCTCACGGCAGAACTGCGACACGTTGACCTTCTCGCCCACGGCTGCCCGAGCGACCGCGGCGACGAACTCAGGATCCATCGAAAACCCTGTACTGCCCATCGTCGCATGATCACCACGAACACCCTGGTCACCACACCGACAGGCCGATCAGTGTCCGTGAGGTCCTGAAACATCAACTGTCCGACATGTCCTGAACTCAGACAGGTGGCTCTAACCCTCTTTATCACTCACGACCCAGCACAGAAACGAATATATGTGCATAAATCGGACACTTGATCGACGTAAGATGTCCTTGTGGACACTTGGTCCCGGTCGGCCCGAGCCGCCGGTCCGGACTCACGCCCTATGGGCCTTCCTGCTCGCCCGAAGCAAGCAACGCGTCCAGATCGCGGGACGCCGAGCCCGCCGATTGACCCGGCCCGCCCCGGAAGCCGAAGCTCGGGACCGTGACGCTCAAGCTGCATTGGTTCCTGCCCACCACCGGGGACGGCCGGACGATCGTCGAGCACTTCCACGCCAGCCGCGCCGCCGGAGCATCTTCCGCCCGTGAGCCGAGCCTCGACTATCTCGCGCAGGTCGCCCGCGCCGCCGAGGCCAACGGTTTCGAAGGTGTGCTGACGCCGACCGGCACCTGGTGCGAGGACGCCTGGCTGACGACGGCCGCGCTGATCCGCGAAACGCGAAGCCTCAAGTTCCTGGTCGCGTTCCGTCCTGGGACGATCTCGCCGACGCTGGCCGCGCAGATGGCAGGCACGTTCCAGCGGATCTCGCAGGGGCGCGTGCTGCTCAACGTCGTCACCGGCGGCGATGCCGTCGAGCAGCGCCGGTTCGGCGACTGGCACGACCATGACGAGCGGTACGCCCGCACGGGCGAGTTCCTCGAGATCGTGCGCGGCGTGTGGAGCGGCAAGCCGTTCGATTTCGACGGCGAGCATCTCAAGGTCGAGGGCGCGACCATGCGCGCGGCGCCGGATCCGGTCCCGCCGATCTACTTCGGCGGGTCGTCCGCGGCGGCGTTGCCGGTCGCGGCGAGGCACGCGGACGTCTACTTGACCTGGGGCGAGCCGCCCGCGCAGGTCGCCGAGAAGATCGCGAAGGTCCGTGAACTCGCCGAGGACCAGGGCCGCAAGATCCGCTTCGGCATCCGGCTGCACACGCTTTCCCGGGACACGTCGGCGGAAGCCTGGGCCGAGGCGGGAAAACTGCTGGACGCCATCGACCCGGAGCGGATCGCCCACACCCAGAAGCAGTTGTCCGCCAGCGAATCCGTCGGCCAGCAACGAATGGCCGCGTTGCACGGCGGGAAGACCGACGGTGGTGTCCGCGGCTTGGAGGTGTACCCGAACCTGTGGGCCGGGGTTGGCCTGGTCCGCGGCGGGGCGGGCACCGCGCTCGTCGGCAGCCACGGCGAGGTGGCGGACCTCATCGAGGAGTACCACGCGCACGGCATCGAGGAGTTCGTCCTGTCCGGATACCCGCATCTGGAAGAGGCGTACTGGTTCGGCGAAGGGGTGCGGCCGGAGCTGGTCCGCCGCGGGCTCGTCGCGTAAAGCCCTTACAGGGTGCGGGAAAGAGCCAATGCCGCGGTCCGGACCGCCGGTGCGACGCGGTTGGTGTGCATGCGATTCGCCCAGCCGGAGATCGACAACGCCGCCACCGCGACACCGTGCGCATCGAGCAGCGGGCTCGCGGCGCAGACGACGCCGACGCCGGACTCCTCCCGCTCGAACGCGATTCCTTCGCCGTGGATCTTGGCCAGCTGACGGCGCAGCAGGCCGGCCGCGGTGATCGTCCGTACGCTGACGCGGGGCAACCCGGCTTCGATCACTTGTGTCACCACGGATTCCGGCGAGAAGGCGAGGATCGCCTTGCCGACGCCGGTGGCGTGCGCGGGGAACCGCCCACCGATCCGGGACGGCAGTGACGGCGCGTCGGGTCCCCGCAGGATGTCGAGGTAGACCACCTCGGTGCCTTCCAGCACCGCGAGGTGCACGGTGTTGCGGGTCGCCTCGCGCAGATCCGCGAGATACGGCCGCGCCGCCTCGACCAGACCTCGGCGCCGGACCGCCAGCTGGCCGATCTCGAACAGCTTGAGCCCGAGCCGCAACGCCGCGCCCTCGCGTTCGAGCAGTCCGGTCGCGACCAGATGTCCGGTGAGCCGGTGGACGGTCGACTTCGCCAGCCCGGTCCGCCGTGCCAGCTCGGAGACGCCGAGCGCGTCGTCGCCGGGCCGGAAGGCTGAGAGCAGCGCGGAGATCCGGGCGGCGACGAGGCCGTCCGCTCCGGTTCGTTCGGTGTCGTCGTTCCGCCCAGCGGCACGCATGGGTTGAGTGTGCCCTATCCGCTCGGGGAGCGTCACCTGGCATGGCGCAACGGAAAGCGGTGGCCGCGATCGTCGGTCCCGGGAACATCGGCACCGACCTGCTCGCGAAGCTGAGGCGCAGCGAGCACGTCGAGGTGCGGTACATGGTCGGCGTGGACCCGGAGTCGGACGGGCTGGCGAAGGCCGCGGAGCTGGGGTTGGAGACATCCGCCGGCGGTGTGGACTGGCTGCTTTCGCGGGACGAACTGCCGGACTTGGTCTTCGAGGCGACTTCGGCGAAGGCGCATCTGGCGAACGCGCCGCGCTACGCCACCGCCGGGATCCGCGCGATCGACCTGACCCCGGCCGCGGTCGGCCCGTTCACCTGCCCCGCGGTGGGCCTGCCCGACCGGCTCGACGTGCCCAACGTCAACCTCATCACCTGCGGCGGTCAGGCCACGATCCCGATCGTGCACGCGGTGTCGCGGGTGACGCCGGTGCCCTACGCCGAGATCGTCGCGTCCGTCTCGTCGCGTTCGGCCGGGCCCGGCACGCGCGCGAACATCGACGAGTTCACCGCCACGACGGCGCGCGGGATCGAACTCGTCGGGGGAGCGAGCCGCGGCAAGGCGATCATCATCATCAACCCGGTCGAGCCGCCGATGATCATGCGCGACACCGTGTTCTGCGCGATCGACCCGGACGCGGACTTCGACGCGGTGAGTGAATCCATCCACCGGATGGTCGAGACCGTCCAAGGTTACGTGCCGGGCTACACGCTCAAGGCGGATCCGCAGTACGACCCACCACGGCCGGGGTGGAGCGGGCAGGCGCGGGTCGCGGTGTTCCTGGAGGTCGCCGGGAACGGGGACTTCCTGCCGAAATACGCCGGGAATCTCGACATCATGACGGCCGCGGCCGCCCGTATCGGCGACCTTCTGGCCACTCAGGAGGTGGCGGCATGAGCTGGGACGACGTGAGCCGAGAGGTCCGGATCGTCGACACGAGCCTGCGCGACGGCAGCCACGCGATGGCGCATCAGTTCACCGAGAAGAACGTGCGCGACACCGTCCGGGCGCTGGACGACGCCGGGGTCTCGCTGATCGAGGTCAGCCACGGCGACGGGCTCGGCGGCTCGACGTTCAACTACGGGTTTTCCCTTGTGGACGAACGGAAGCTGATCGAGGCGGCGGTCGACGAGGCGCGGCACGCGAAGATCGCGGTGCTGCTGCTGCCGGGACTCGGCACGGTCGGCGACCTGCGGGTGGCCGCGGACCTCGGCGCGGGCGCGGTCCGGATCGCGACCCATTGCACCGAGGCCGACGTCTCGGTCCAGCACTTCGGCGCGGCGCGCGAACTCGGGCTGGAGACGGTCGGTTTCCTGATGCTGTCCCATATGTCCACGCCCGAGGCGCTGGCGAAACAGGGACGGATCATGGTCGACGCCGGGTGCCAGTGCGTCTACGTCGTCGACTCCGCCGGGGCGCTGATCCTGGAGGACGCGAGCGAACGCGTCGCCGCGCTGGTCGCGGAATTCGGGGACGAGGCGCAGGTCGGCTACCACGGGCACCAGAATCTGAGCTTCGGCGTCGCGAACTCGGTGCTCGCGTACCGGGCGGGCGCGCGGCAGATCGACGGTTCGCTGGTGGCGCTCGGCGCGGGCGCCGGCAACTCGCCGACCGAGGTCCTCGCGGCCACCTTCGAGCGGCTCGGGATCCGCACGGGCGTCGACAAGGACGTGCTGATGGACGCGGCCGAGAACGTCGTGAAGCCCTACATCACCCGGCTGCCGGTGATGGACCGGTCGTCGATCGTGCAGGGTTTCGCCGGGGTGTACTCGAGTTTCCTCCTGCACGCCGAACGCGCGGCGGAACGCTACGACGTCCCGGCGCACGAGATCCTCTACCGCGTCGGCGCCGCGAAGTACGTGGGCGGGCAGGAGGACATGATCATCGACATCGCCCTGCAGCTGGTCGCCGAACGCGGTCAGGGCTGACGGTCAGCGCCGAGCACGAGGCGGACGCAATGCTCGATCAGGCGCTCGCGGCTCACCTTGAGCGAGCCGTCGAGGTAGGCGATGAACACGTTGCTCAGCGCGCCCACCAGCCCGATCGAGGTCATCTGCCGCTCGGCCGCGTCACCGTGCGACAGCTGCCCGCTGACCAGCTCGGCGAACGAGGGGAGGAGCGCGATCCCGCGCGTCGTCAGCGCGGGATCGGTGATAGGCGCGAGCAGGAGCACCCGGCCCTTACGCGGGTCGTCGAGCATCAACTCGACGAACGCGCGGACGGCGGCCTTCGCCCGTTCGGCGGGTTCGGCCGTGTCGCTGACCGCGTCGACCAGCGCCTGCCGCGCCTGCTCGCCGATGTGCTCGTAGACCGCGACGACCAGTTCCTCGCGGTCGGTGAAGCTCTCGTAGAAGTACCGCTCCGTCAGCTTGGCGTGGCGGCACACCGCGCGGACGCTCACCCCCGCGCTGCCCTGGGTGCCGAGCAGGTCGAGGCCCGCGTCGACGAGTTGTCCCCGCCTCGCGGCCTTGCGGTCGTCCAGGGTCGTGCCTGCCCAGCTCCGGCCGGCCATGATCGGCTCCTCTTGTTGACTACGGCCGTTGTCAACTTTAACCTGACAACAGTTGTGGTCAATTTAACCAGCTCATTGAGGAGACCGGGGATGACGCAGCCACGGCCGCTGGGACCGGATTCGCTGACCTGGAAGTACTTCGGTGACTGGCGCGGGCTGCTCATCGCGCTCTGGGCCGGATCCATGCAGAACATGCATCCCGAGCTGGGCGCGGGCGTCGAAGAACACTCGCGGTTCTTCGAGGAGCGCTGGCAGCGGCTGTTCCGCTCGCTGTACCCGATCGGGGGAGTGATCTACGACGGCCCGCGCGCCCGGCAGACCGCGCTGGAGGTGCGCGGCTACCACGATCGGATCAAGGGCGTCGACAAACACGGGCGGCGCTATCACGCGCTCAACCCGGACACGTTCTACTGGGCGCATTCGACGTTCTTCGTGAGCGCGATCCTCATCGCCGACAACTTCTGCGGCGGCATCGGCGAGGCCGAGAAGCGGAAACTCTTCGAAGAGCACGTGCAGTGGTACGAAATGTACGGGATGAGCATGCGCCCGGTGCCGGAGTCGTGGGAGGACTTCCAGCTCTACTGGAAGCGCATGTGCGAGGACGTGCTGGAGGACAACAAGGCCACGCGCGACGTCCTCGAGATCCAGGACATCGCCAAACCGCATTTCCTGCCCTGGCTGCCGGATTTCGCGTGGAACCTCGTGCGCGGGCACGTGGCGCGGAACTTCGTCTGGCTGACGATCGGCCTGTACGACCCGCCGATCCGCGAGCGGCTCGGCTACACCTGGACCGAACGCGACGAGCGACGGCACCGCCGGGTGGGGAAGCTCATCAACGCGGCGTTCAAGCTGGTCCCGCGCGATCGCCGCTACCACCCGCGGGCCAGGGCGGGCTGGCGGCGCGAGCGTGGCGAACTGGCCCCGGACGCGCCGTTGGTCGAGACTCCCGCGAGGAACCTTCCGCCGCTTTCGGAGCGGGGCAAACCCGAGCACTACTCACCGAACGTCTGACGAGGAGCCTGTTGGCGGAGCACAAGATTTACCCGACAAGCGACCAAACGTGTGAACCCGCCCGGCCGAAGGCCCCGCTATCGCGGTGGTAGGGCACCCTGTCCACCCATCGTGACGTGATTACCCAGCCGTGCCCTGCCGACGTCGATCGCGGTCGCGGGTTCACCTACAGACACGAGGAGCCTCGATGAAGCTTGGTTACCACCTCGGTTACTGGTCCTCCGGCCCGCCCGAGGGCGCGCTGGACGCGATCCTGCGGGCCGAAGAACTCGGCTTCGATTCGGTGTGGACCGCCGAGGGCTACGGCTCGGACGCGTTCACCCCGCTCGCTTGGTGGGGCGCGTCGACCAGCCGGATCAAGCTCGGCACCAATATCGTCCAGATGTCGGCGCGCACTCCGACCGCGACGGCGATGCACGCGCTGACGCTGGACCATCTGTCCGGCGGGCGGTTCGTGCTCGGGCTCGGCGCGTCCGGGCCGCAGGTGGTCGAAGGCTGGTACGGGCAGCCGTATCCGAAGCCGCTCGCTCGCACCCGCGAGTACGTCGACATCGTGCGGAAGGTCGTCGCGCGTGAGGCGCCGGTGACGCACGACGGTCAGCATTTCCAGTTGCCGTTGCAAGGCGGCACCGGGCTCGGCAAACCGCTGAAGTCCACAGTGCACCCGTTCCGCAAGGAGGTCCCGATCTTCCTCGCCGCGGAGGGGCCGAAGAACGTGGCGCTGTCGGCGGAGATCTGCGACGGCTGGCTCCCGTTGTTCTTCTCTCCCAAGAGCGACGCCTTCTACCGGACGGCGTTGGAGGAAGGCTTCTCGCGCCCCGGTGCCCGGCATGGTTTCGACGATTTCGAGGTCGCCGCGTCCGTCCCGGTGCTCGTGCACGACGACGTCGAAGAGGCCGCGAGCTGGATCAAGCCGTCGCTCGCGCTCTACATCGGCGGTATGGGGGCGAAATCGGTCAACTTCCACCACGACGTCTTCGCTCGGATGGGTTACGAGGACGTCGCCGACAAGGTCCAGGAGCTGTACCTGGCCGGGCGCAAGGACGAGGCGACGGCCGCGATCCCGACGTCGCTGGTGGAGGACACGTCGCTGATCGGGCCGGCGGAGAAGATCCGCGACGAACTGGCGGCGTGGGAGGAGACCGTGGTGACCACGTTGCTGCTGCGGGGGGATGCCGCGACGCTCACGAAGGTCGCCGAGACCCTCGGGTAATGCCCGGCATGCATTTATTCCTCTAAATGCGAAAGGTTGTGTGGAGGATTTGGGACGTTCGGTGTCCGGAATCCTCCCCGCTCGGCTGCGACGTTGATCAAGGGAGGATCAGGGACGTCGAGTGTCCCCACTGCTCCGTTGATCAAGATTCGAGACGCGAGCGTCCCCTTGACGATGTGGGAATTGGGGCACTGAATGTCCCGATTCCCACATCGTCAACACTCGGCATGCCGAGCAGTCGGCCCTCGTGCCCGTCAGGTGGCTCGAGTGTGGAGGATTGGGGACATTGAACGTCCCAAATCCTCCACACTCGACCGTCGTGGAACATCCTTTGTGGACATGCTGAGCAGGGTGTGAGGCGCCCGCCTTTTGTGGGGTTGCGGCAGTGAGCCCCATCACGTAGCGTCCCGGCCACGAACATGAAGTCGGTTCATGTTCGTGGCCGGGAGGTGCGACTCATGACGGTGAGCCGGAGGCGGGTACTCGCGGGCGCGGCGGCGTTGCCCGTCGCGGCGAGCGTGCTCGGCGCCCAGCAGGCGCAAGCGGCGCCGGCGAAGGGTTTCCGCGTCGGCGTCGGCCTTTCCGACGTCACCGGCCCGGCGGCCGAGAACGGCATGATGGGCTACTCGATGCCGCAGCAGCAGACCGCCGGCATCCACCTCCGCACCCGGGCGCGGGCGTTTGTGGTCGACGACGGGGCCAAGCGGATCGCCTTCGTCACCGCCGACCTCGGCGCGCTGTTCCAGTCCGTCCACCAAGGCGTGCTGCGCAAGCTCCAGGCCGCGTACGGCGACCTGTACACCGAGCAGAACGTGCTGCTCAACGCCACGCACACCCATTCCGCGTGCGGCGGGGATTCCCATTACGCCGCTTACGATCTGGCGATCCTCGGCTTCCAGCAGCAGGTGTACGACGCGCACGTCGACGGGATCGTCGAGGCCATCGGCCGCGCGCACGCGGACCTCGCGCCCGGGTCGATCCGGCTCGGCCGCGCCGAGCTCACCAAGGCGAGCGTCAACCGGTCCCGCAAGGCCTTCGACCTGAACCCGCAGGCCGACAAGGACCACTTCCCGCAGGCGATCGACCCGGCCGTCACGGTGCTGCGGTTCAGCCGGAACGGCGTCGACGTCGGCGCGATCAGCTGGTTCGCCACGCACGGGACGTCGATGAGCAACGGCAACCACCTGATCAGCGGCGACAACAAGGGTTACGCCGCCTACGAGTGGGAGCACGACCACGCCGGCGTGCGCTACCTCGACGGGAACCCGCGGTTCGTCGCCGCCTTCCCGCAGACCAACACCGGCGACATGAGCCCGAACCTGAACCTCGAACCCGGCACGCCCGAAACCGAGTTCGAGAACACCCGCACCATCGGCGATCTCCAGTTCCGCGCGGCGAAGAGCGCCTTCGACGCCGCAGCCGAGGCCGTGACGGGTGGCGTCGACCACCGGATGTGCTACGTGGACATGTCCGACGTGGCCGTCGACGCGAAGTACACGCCGAACGGGCGGCCGCAGCGCACCTGCACCGCCGCGATCGGCGTCTCGATGCTGGCGGGCAGCCGCGAGGACGGGCCTGGCCTGCCGCTGCCGGAAGGGGTCAAGAACCCGTTCATCGACTGGCTCGGCGGCATCGACGCGCCGATCCCGCAGGCGCTGGCCGACGCGCACGCGCCGAAGGTGATCGCGGTGCCGTTCGGCGCGATGAAGCCGTATCCGTGGACGCCGGAGGTCCTGCCGCTGCAACTCGTCCGGATCGGGCAGCTGCACCTCGTGGCGGTGCCCGCCGAGCTGACCATCGTCGCCGGGCTGCGCCTGCGCCGGACCGTCGCCGCCGAACTCGGTGTCCCGCTGGAGAACGTGCTCATCCAGGGCTACGCCAACGCGTACAGCCAGTACGTCACCACGCCCGAGGAGTACGACTCGCAGCAGTACGAAGGCGCGTCGACCCTCTACGGCCGCTACACGCTTCCGGCGTACCAGCAGGAATTCGCGAAACTCGCGGCGGCGATGAAGGCGGGGACATCGGTCCCGCACGGCCCGACGCCGCGCGATCTGCGCGGCAAGCTGATCAACTTCCAGCCGGGCGTCGTCTTCGACAGCCCACCCGCGTTCAAGAGCTTCGGTGACGTCCTGACCGACGCGAAGAGCACCTACGCGCGCGGCGAACAGGTCGCGGTCGAGTTCGTCACCGGGCATCCGAAGAACGATCTCCGGCGCGGCGGCACCTTCCTGGAGATCCAGCGGCTGGTCGACGGCAAGTGGGTCCGCCACGCCGACGACGGTGACTGGGACACGAAGTACCACTGGGCGCGGACGTTCGTCGCCGAATCGAAAGCCGTCGTCCACTGGAAGATCCCCGCGAACGCCCCGATCGGCAAGTATCGCGTGGTCCACTTCGGCAACTGGAAGAACGGCTGGAACGGGGCGATCTCCGCGTTCAGCGGGACTTCGCGGACATTCGTCGTTTCCTGACACCGAAAGGGTCTTTCGTGCGGAAGCTCGCCGTACTCGCCATCGCCGCCGCCCTGTTCGCCGGATCCGCCGTCCCCGCCCAGGCGGCGGTCTCGGTGAAGGTCATGGCGTTCAACATCTGGCAGCTGCCCTGGATCGCCAGCCCGAACACTTCGGACAAACAGGCCAGGGCTCGCGCGGCGGAGGAGGTCATCCGCGCGAACGACGCCGACGTCGTCGTCCTGGACGAGGCGTTCAGCGCCCAGGCGGAGGAACTGCGGAACCGGCTGAAGGACGTCTGGCCGCATCAGACCCCGCTCGTCGGCCAGTACTGCTCCACGTCGCCGGGCTGGACCACGGTGAACGGCAACTGCTCGAATTCCCCGGTCGTGGTGAACGGCGGGGTCACCGTGCTGAGCAAGGCGCCGGTGACCGAACAGCACCAGCTGGTCTTCCGCAATTCCTACTCCGGTACCGCGGACTATCTGTCCAACAAGGGCGCCGCGCTCGCCCGCCTTGTCGTCGCCGGGAAGCCGGTCTGGATCGCGGGCACCCACATGCAGGCCGACGAGGGGCCGGAGACGCTGCCGAAGGCGCATGACGTCCGGATGGCGCAGCTCGGCGAGATCCGGCACCTGGTCACGAAATACGCCCCCGCCCGCGAGCCGGTCGTCATCGCGGGCGACCTGAACATCGAGTACTGGGCGGGTCAAGCGCGCAAGGATTCCCTCGGCCGGACCCAGGTCCAGCAGGGCGAGGCCTTCCTCGACGGCGTTCTCCGCACGACGGGCGAAGGCGCGTACACCTTCGACGCGGCGACGAACCCGAACGCGGCGAAGTCCGTTCCGGCGACCTACCGCGATTCGCTGGACTACGTCGGAGCCGTACGCGCGGGCGGCCGTCCACTCGCCGCTGTCGGCCCGGTACAGCTCGTGCATTACGACGGTGGCACGATTCCCTCCGACCACTACCCGGTGGTGGCCAAGATCCAATACTGAGGCCTTCATCGGGAGAACCGCCTCGAGGAGGATCATGGCAGCCCTGCCAGCACGGACGAGGTACCGCTACTCGCTCGGCTCGTTCGTCACCGGCCCCTTCGGCACGGTTCCCGGCCTGCTCCTCCTGAAGTACCTCACCGACACGATGGGCGTCGCCGCGGGCGTCGCCGGCGCGATCGTGTTCATTCCCAAGGCATGGGATGTGCTGTTCAACCCCATCGCGGGGAGGCTGTCGGACGCGGACATGGTCCGCACCGGCAGCCGCCGCCGGTTCCTGCTCTTCGGCGGTATCGGCGTGTCGATCCTCTTCGCGGCCCTGTTCGCCCACCCCGGCTTCGGCGGCCCGGTGCCCGACGCGATCTACGTCGTCGTCGTGTTCCTGTTGTGCGCCACCGCGTACGCGTTCTTCCAGGTGCCGTTCAACGCGTTGCCCGCCGAACTGACCGACAACGCCGACGAACGCACGAAGCTGACCAGCATCCGGATCGGCTTCCTCGCGGTCGCCATCCTGATCTGCGGCGGCGGGGCCCCGGCGATCACCGAACTCGTCGGCGGCGTCACCGGCTACCGCGTCATGGGCGTGTTCATCGCCGTGATCATCCTGCTGGCGACCCTCGGCGTGTACTTCGGGCTGAAGGACGCGCCGGTCGGCGCGCTGCGGCCGAACACGGTGAGCCCGCGTGAGCTGCTCCGGACGCTCGCGCAGTGGCGGCCGTTCCGCTGGCTGCTCGGGGTCTACTTCGTCCAGGCGCTCGGTATCGGCACGGTGCTGGCCGCGATCCCGTTCTTCGCCGAACGGATCCTCGGCAGCTCCGGCTACGCCACGGTTCTGTTCGTCGGTTTCGTCGGTCCGGCGCTGCTGACGATGCCGTTGTGGCCCAAGCTCGGGGCGAGTGTCGGGAAACTCGTCGGGTTCCGGCTCGCCACCGCGGCGTTCGGCGTCGGTCTGTTCGGGCTTCTCGGCGCGAAGGTGTTCCCGTTCCCCGTCACGATGGTGTTCGTCGCCTTCTGCGGCGTCGGCTACGCGGGGATCTCGGTGTTCCCGCTGGCGATCCTGCCGGATCTGATCAGCGACGAAGAGGAGCGGACCGGGGAGACCAGGGCCGGGGTGGCGGCCGGGGTGTGGACCGCGTCCGAAACGCTGGGACTGGCGCTGGGCCCGGGGATCTGGGGACTGGTGCTGCAGTTCGGCGGCTACCAGTCCAGCCTCGCCCCGGGGGCCGCGCAGCCGGACAGCGCGCTGACGGCGATCCTGCTCGGCGCGTCGATCCTCCCGGCGGTGCTGATCCTGTTCGGCATCCCACTGCTTCGCAGGTCGGTCCTGGAGCGCCGGTCGTGACCGCCGAAGACATCCTGAAGGAGCTCCGGGAACTTCGGGCGGGCGACCTGCCGACCCACGGCGGCCGGACGCTCGCGTACGTCTACGACAGCGGTCTGTCCGAAGTGGACGAACTCGGCGCGGCCGCGCACGCGCTGGCCTCGTCGGCCAACGGGCTCGATCCGACGGCCTTTCCGAGCCTGCTGCGGATGGAGAACGACCTCGTCGGCACCGCCGCGCGGCTCCTGGGCGGCACGGCGGAGACGGTCGGCTCGGTGACGTCGGGTGGCACGGAGTCGTGCATGCTCGCCGTCCTGGCCGCTCGCGACGCGCGTCCGGACGTGGCCACGCCGAACATCGTGCTGCCCACGACCGCGCACGCCGCGTTCCACAAGGCGGCGCATTTCTTCGGCGTACGCGTGGTTGCGGTGCCGGTCGATCCGGTGAGCTTCCGCGCCGTCCCCGGGGCGATGGCCGCCGCCGTCGACGAGAGCACGGTGCTCGTCGTCGCGAGCGCGCCGTCGTATGCCCACGGCGTCCTCGACCCGATCCCGGAGATCGCCGCCCTGCTGGACGGCGTCCGGTTCCACGTAGACGCCTGTATCGGCGGCTGGGTGCTGCCGTACCTGGGGCTCGGCCCGTTCGGCTTCGACGTTCCCGGTGTCACCAGCGTCTCGGTGGACCTGCACAAGTACGCGTACTGCCCGAAAGGCGTGTCGGTCCTGCTGCACGCCGACGCCGGGCTGCGCCGTTCGCAGTACTTCGCCAGCGCGGACTGGCCCGGCTACACGATGCTGAACACCACGCTGCAGAGCACCCGCTCCGGCGGACCGCTCGCCGCCGCGTGGGCCGTCGTGCGTCATGTCGGCGAAGAGGGTTACCGGAAGCTGGCTTCCGCGGCGCGCGAGGCGGCCGTGGAGCTCCGTGCCGGGATCGAGGCGCTGGACGGGTTGCGGGTCCTCGGCGATCCGGTGTCGACCCTGCTCGCGTTCACCGTGGCGGATGACGCCGGATTCGACCTGTTCACCGTCGCGGACGAGATGCGCGAGCGCGGCTGGTACGTCCAGCCGCAGTTCGCCCACGAGTCGTCGCCCGCGAACCTGCACCTGACCGTGACGGCCGCGAACCGGGGGAGCGAGAGGGAGTTCGTCGCCGACCTGGGCGCTTCGGTCGCGGCCGCCCGTGAAGCGGGGCCGGTCGTCGTCGATCCGCAGGTGGCCGAGTTCGTCGCCGCGCTGGATCCCGCGACGCTGACGCCGGAACAGTTCGCCGGACTGCTGGCGGCGGCGGGCCTCGGCGGCGGCGCGGGATTGCCCACCCGGATGGCGGAGATCAACGCCCTGCTGGCGACGGCGCCCGGTCCGCTGCGGGAGCGGCTGCTGCTCGAATTCCTCGGCGCGCTGTACACGGCCTCCTGACCTCCCCTTGACGCAATCAGGCGGTTGCTATACAAAGTTATAGCAACCGATTGATTGCTACTTGAGGAGGCTTGTCGTGGGATTCCCCGACCGGATCGAACGCACCGTCGAGATCGCCCACCCGCCCGCGAAGGTCTGGGCCGCGCTGACCACGGCTGAAGGGCTGGGCACCTGGTTCGGCAACCAGGCCAGCATCGACCTGCGGCCCGGTGGCGACGCCGAGATGAAATGGGACGAGGGGCACAAGGCGGTCATGCGCGTCGAGCGCGTGGAAGAGCCGGAGATCTTCGGCTTCACCTGGAACATCTACGGTCTGCCCGACGACGACCCTCGCCGCACCTACGTCGAGTTCACCCTGGTGCCGAACGGCGAAGGCACCCGGCTCACCGTCGTCGAGTCCGGTTTCTCGCAGCTTCCTGACGACGCGCACCAGGTCGCTTTCGAGGGAAACACGAAGGGGTGGGCGGCCGAGCTGGGCGAACTGATCGAATACCTCGATGCCGCCTGACATCGAAGCGATCGCCGAACAGGTCTTCGTCGCCTTGGCCGACCCGAGCAGGCGGAGCATCCTCGCCACGCTCGCCTCGGGCGGCCCGGCCACGGCGACCGACCTGGCCGAACGCCTGCCGATCACTCGGCAGGCCATCGCCAAGCACCTCGCACTGCTCACCGACGCCGGCCTGGTGACCCCGGAACAAGGGGAGCGGCGCCGCGTCCGCTACCGGCTGCACTCGGCGCCGATGCAGGTCGCCCAGCAGTTCCTCGCCGCGCTCGCCCGCGATTGGGACGGGCCGCTCGCGGCTCTGAAAGACCATTTGGAGGGTTCAGCATGAGCTTCACGACAAGCTTCACAGTGGAGTCGGCGCGATGAACACAGTGTCCGCCGCGGAATGGGAAGAAGCGCGCCTTCGGTTGCTGGTGAAGGAAAAGGAACTGACCCGTGCCCGCGACGCGCTCGCGGCCGAGCGGCGGCGGATGCCGTGGCTCGCGATCGAGAAGCCGTACGAGTTCGAAGGACCGTCCGGGACGGTGAACCTGCTCGACCTGTTCGAGGGACGCCGTCAGCTGATCGTCTACCGGGCCTTCTTCGATCCCGGCGTGGAGGGCTTCCCCGACCACGCCTGCAAAGGCTGCTCGCTGGTGGCCGACCAGGTCGCGCACGTCGCGCATCTGAACGCCCGCGACACCACGCTGGCCTTCGCCTCGCGAGGCACGCAGCCGGACATCGCGCGGCTGAAGACGCGGATGGGCTGGACGATGCCGTGGTACACGATCACCGGTGACTTCGACGTCGATTTCGGCGTCGACGAATGGCACGGCACCAACGCCTTCATCCGCGAGGGCGACCAGGTGTTCCGGACATACTTCGTCAACGATCGCGGCGACGAGACGATGGGCAGCACCTGGAGCTACCTCGACATCACCGCGCTGGGGCGGCAGGAGGAGTGGGAGGACTCGCCTGAGGGCTACCCGCAGACGCCGCCGTACGAATGGTGGAACTGGCACGACGCGTACGAGGAACCCGCGTCGTCCGGTGGCGGGTGCTGCTCGGGGTCGTGAGCCTGGGTTAGGGTCCGGCCGGTGGAGAGTCTGTTTCTGACCCGGGTGCTGGACGCGCTTCGATCGGGTGGCGACGAGGTGCTGTTCGTCCAGGACGGCGTGGAGACCGGCTACGGGCAGGCGCTCGAACTGGTACGCCGGATGTACGCGGGGCTGCCGGAGGGCGGGGTGGTCGCCATCGACGCCGGCAACCGGCCCGAAACCGTCCTCCTGCAGATCGCCGCCCAGCTGCGGGGTTCGACGGTTCTGCTCGTCGCCGCGTCGGCGAGTGCGCCGGATCGCCTCGCCGCGGTCGAGGCGGCCGGGGTCACGACCCTGGTGGCCGAGCACGCGGCGGACTGGCCGGACGGGGTGACCACGCTCGACGAACTGGTGGATCGTGACGGTGCCGACCCGGCTAGGCTGCCGGGGTCGGTCACCGTCGTGTTCCCCACCGGCGGCACCACCGGAACGCCGAAACTCATCCGGCACAGCGGGATCTACGACGGGATGGCCCATATCTTCGCGCCGGATCCGGCGGGGCCGGGACGCACCCTGCTGATCGCGCCGATGACGCATATGACCGGCAACGCCACCGTGCTGGGCGCGATCCTGCGGCGGGAAAGCGTGGTGCTGCTGCGGGGCTTCGACGCGGGCGCGGTCCTGGACGCGATCGCGGAACACCGGATCACCTCGTTGTCCCTCACCCCCGCGCGGCTGGCCGCGGTGCTCGACCATCCGGCCATGACGTCGACCGACGTCGGCAGTGTGCGGCAGCTTTCCCTGGGGGCCGCCCCGCTGCCGCCGCGGCGGCTGGCCCAGGCGCTCGACGTCTTCGGACCGGTGGTCGGGCAGGGATACGGGCTCACCGAGGCGCCGATGATCGCGAGCATCTCCGCGGCGGAACTCGACGGGCGGCCGGAGCGGCTCGAGTCCGTCGGCCGGATCGTCCCCGGCATGGAGGCACGGATCGACGAAGGGGAGGTGCTGGTGCGCGGACTGTCCATGATGGACGGCTACCACGGTTCGGTGCCGATCGGGGACGGCTGGCTGCGGACCGGTGATCTCGGGCGGTTCGACGACGAGGGCTATCTCTACCTGCTGGACCGGGCGAACGACGTCATCATCACCGGCGAGCACGGCACCAAGGTGTACTCGACCGTGGTCGAGAACGCGCTCGCGCGGCATCCGCTGATCCGTTCCGTGGCCGTGTTCGGTGTGCCGGGCGACGACGGCGAGGGCGAGCGGGTCCACGCCGTGGTGGTTCCGGTCGCTCCGGGGGCGCTGTCGGCCGACGAGGTCCGGGCCCATGCCAGGGATTTCTTCGGGCGGGAGCATTTCGTACCGTCCGATGTGGACTTCACCGGCGCGCTGCCGCTGACGGCGATCGGCAAGATCGACAAGCGGGCGCTGCGGGCACCGTTCTGGAGCGGGCACCGCCGCCGTATCGCCTGAGCCGGGGGAACTCGGTCGGGTGAGAGTGCTGCTGGGCCCGTATGCCGGTGTTACGGTCCGCCTGATCAGGCATTTCCGATCAGGAAGGACCCGGTGATGACCGCCGCACACCTTGAACACACCGGCCACTCGCACGCTCACGGCGAAGGATGCGGCCATGTCGCCGTACCCCACGGAGACCACGTCGACTATGTGCACGATGGACACCTGCACCGCGCTCACGACGGGCATTTCGACGAGTGTGAGGCCGGCGGCCACGTCCCGCACCAGGGTCACGACCACGCGCACGGCGAGGGTTGTGGCCATGTCGCGGTGCCGCATGGCGACCACGTCGACTACCTGCACGACGGCCACCGCCACGCCGTGCACGGGGACCACTACGACGACCACTGACTCTCGTCCTCGTGAGTGGTAAGGACGGTTAGAACCGTCCTTACCACTCACGAGGCGTACGCTCAGTGGACGTGTACCGCTTCCCACTCCGGGAACGGATCCGCGCCCGCCGGGCCGCCCGCCAAACATGCCTGAAGCGAGTCCAGCAGCGCGTCCTTCTCCAGCCCCACGCCGATGAACACGAGTTCCTGCCGCGGCGCCTCCTCGACCCCCTGCGGCTCGAACCGGGCGACCGAACCGGCCTGCGACCACAGCCCGGTCACCCCTGGCCGCGACGCCAGCGAGAAGAACCCCTTCGACCGCAGGACCGTCCCGAACTCCCCGGTGTCGAGCCGCCCGACGAAATCCCACAACCGCTCGGCGTCGAAGGCGAGCGGGGCACGGAACACGACGCTGGAGATCCCGTACTCCTCCGTCTCCGGCACGTGATCACCGTTGAGTTCCGCCACCCACCCGGGTGCTTCCTGCGCCCGCTCGATGTCGTAGCGCCCGGTGCCGAGCACCCGGTCGAGCGGGACGCGGCCGTGCGTGGAAACGACGACCTCGGCGGCCGGGTTGAGCCGCCGCAACACCGCCGTCAGCCGGTCGAGGGAGAGATCCGGGACCAGGTCCGCCTTGTTCAGCAGGAGGACGTCCGCGAACTCGATCTGGTCCATCAGCAGGTCGCTGACCGTCCGCTCGTCCCCGTCGTACTGGTCCAGCCCGCGTTCGGTCAGCCCGTCCCCGGCCGCCAGTTCCCGCTCGAAGTTCACCGCGTCGACCACGGTCACCATCGTGTCGAGCCGCGCGGAGTCCAGGAACGAGAACGTCGCCGCCACCGGCATCGGCTCGGAGATCCCGCTCGATTCGATGAGCAGGTAGTCGAACCGGCCGTCCTCACAGAGCCGCGAGACCTCCTCCAGGAGGTCGTCGCGCAAGGTGCAGCAGATGCAGCCGTTGGTCATCTCGACGAGCCGTTCCTCGGTGCGGGACAGGCTGTTCCCGTCCCGCACCAGCGCGGCGTCGATGTTGACCTCGCTCATGTCGTTCACGATCACCGCCACCCGCAGGCCGTCGCGGTTGGCGAGGACGTGGTTGAGCACGGTCGTCTTGCCCGCACCGAGGAACCCGGACAGCACCGTGACCGGCGTCGTCACTTCCCACCTTCGTGAAAATGCTTCATCAGCTTGCGGGGCACGAGTTTCGTCTCGCCGTTCACCTTGATCGGCACCAGATCCGGCACGGCCGCCTTCCACTGCGAACGACGGGACCGGGTGTTGCTGCGCGACATCTTCCGCTTCGGGACGGCCATTACTTCGACCCTCCGCGACGGCCGTAGCGGCGGTGGAACTTCTCGACCTGTCCGGCGCTGTCCATGATCCGCTGGTTGCCGGTCCAGAACGGATGCGACCACGAGCTGATCTCGACGTTCACCAGCGGATAGGTGTTGCCGTCGGTCCACTCGATGGTCTGCTCCGAGGTGGCGGTGGAGCGGGTCAGGAAGGCGTCCCCGGTGGAGAGGTCCTTGAACACCACAGGGTGGTAGTCGGGGTGGATACCCGGTTTCACTGCGTTTCGTCCTTTCGGTTCGACGCGTTCACGTCGTGCTTCTCGGGGTCGGTTTCCGTGTCCTCGCACGGTTCTTCGTGCCACTCGCCGAACGGATCCGGATAGCGGAGCCATTCCTGCTCACCGGCGGCGAGTTCCTCCTCGGTCAGCAGTGCCCCGTTCAGGGCGGCCTCGATCTCGTCGGGGGTGGCCTGATCGGTGACGACGACCAGTTCCTGCGCGCGGTCGCCGAACAGCGGGTCCCAGCGCAGGGACGCGAGGGTGCGGCGCTCGGGGGAGACGGTGGCCCAGTCCGGGCCGTCCGGGGCGGCGAGCCACGGCCCGGCGTGCCCGACCCCGAGGCCGCCGCCCGCGGATTCGATCCACAGCGCCATGTCCGGCTGGCTCGCCACCCAGAGCCGTCCCCGGGTGCGGACGACGCCGTCGAGCAGGACGTCGATCGCGTCGTGGAGGCGTTCCGGGTGGAACGGGCGCTGCGAGGTGAAGGTGAGCAGCCCGATCCCGCAGTCGGTGTGCAACGGCGGCTGGCCGCGCAACAACGGTCCGTGCATGTCGGTGACCTCGCCGCGCCGGGCGTCGGCGGGGACGGCGTCCAGCACGGTCCTCCCGTCCACTGAGGACAGTTCGACGCGGGGGATCGACGGCGCGACCCGGTCGAGCACGGCCGAGGCCTTCGCCGCGGACCACGCGTCGGTCGCCGCTCCGGCGAGGACGAGGAGATCGGCGAATTCGACCTGGGACAGCGCGACCTGCGCGACGGTGCGCTCGTCCTCGGGGCTGGCGAGCAGGTTCCGCTCGGCCAGCGTGTCGTCGCCGGTGCTGTCGGCCAGCCAGCCCGCGCAGTCGACGACCGTCAGCACGGCACGCAGGTCGACGTCCTCGATCACCGGCCGCTCGCCGACGAGGACGTTGTGCAGCGCCCAGCTGACCGGCTCGGGCTCCATCGCCTCGTCGAGCCGCACCACGATCCGCCGCACCTGCGGCATCCGGGAGAGCTTGCGCAGCAACGGCAACAGGTCTTCGCGCAGGGTGCACGAGACGCAGCCGTGTGCCAGTTCGAGAACCGTCAGCTGGTCGCGGTCGGCGAGCCGGATGCGCCGTCGGACCACTCCGGAGTGAATCTGCCTCAGGTCGTGATGCACGACGGCGGTGCCGGGTTCGGCGAGGCGCAGCCGCTCGGCGAGGTCGGCGTTCGGTCCCGGTGCGAGGCCACTGATCAGGACGAGGGGCACGCGGGGGTTGTCGGTCACTGAAGCTCCGGGGCGTCGAGGGCGTTCTGGTTCGGCTGTGTAGAGTAAATGAAAACGACAACCGATATCAACTTGGGAGGGTATATGTCCGCCGTGTGCCAGGTCACCGGCCGCAAGCCGGGCTACGGGAAGCAGGTGTCGCATTCGCATCGGCGCACGTCCCGGCGCTGGGAGCCGAACCTGCAGGCCAAGCGGTACTTCGTGCCGAGCGAAGGGCGCTGGGTCCGGCTGCGGGTCTCGGTGAAGGGCATGAAGACCATCGACAAGCGGGGCATCGAAGCCGTCGTGGCCGAGCTCCGCGCGAAAGGGGTGAAGCTCTGATGGCCAAGAGCACCGACATCCGGCCGATCATCAAGCTCCGCTCGACCGCCGGCACCGGCTACACCTACGTCACCAAGAAGAACCGCCGGAACGACCCGGATCGCATGGTGCTGCGCAAGTACGACCCGATCGCGCGCAAGCACGTCGAGTTCAAGGAGGAGCGCTGATGGCCAAGAAGTCGAAGATCGCCAAGAACGAGCAGCGCAAGGTCGTCGCCGCCCGCTACGTCGAACGGCGTCGTGAGCTGAAGGCCACCATCGCCTCGCCCTCCGCGTCGCCGGAGGAGAAGGCGGCCGCCGTGTCGGCGCTGCAGGCGATGCCGCGGGACGCCAGCGCGACCCGGATCCGCAATCGCGACGCCGCCGACGGCCGTCCTCGCGGTTACCTGCGGAAGTTCGGGCTCTCCCGCGTCCGGATGCGGCAGATGGCGCACAACGGCGAACTGCCCGGCGTCACGAAGTCGAGCTGGTGAGCGCGATGGGCAAGCCGAACCGCGACCGTCCGTACAAGCGCAAGACGAACCTGTTGCACGCCAACAAGATCACCGAGGTCGACTGGAAGGACGCCGATCTGCTGCGGAAGTTCATCTCCGACCGCGGCAAGATCCGCGCCCGCCGGGTCACCGGGCTGACGCCCCAGCAGCAGAAACAGGTCGCCACGGCGATCAAGAACGCCCGCGAGATGGCGTTGCTGCCCTACCCCAACGCGGGGCGCTGACGCCACCGGTCCGGGTGGTGCGACGCGCCGCCCGGACCGCGGGCCTGTGAAAGAATCGGCTTCATGACGGAGAGCCCCGGACAGGCCGAGGAATTCGATCCCGAACTGCTGGAGTTGTGGGCCAAGGTGTTCGGCTTCGCCCGTTCGGGCGCGACGGCCGAGCTCGCCGCGTACGTCGACGCGGGGATCTCGCCGAACCTGACCAACGACCGGGGCGACACGCTGGTCATGCTCGCCGCCTACCACGGCCACGCGGAGACCGTCGCGGCGCTGATCGAGCGCGGCGCCGACCCGAACCGCGAGAACGACCGCGGCCAGAGCCCGCTCGCCGGCGCGGTCTTCAAGAACGAGCCCGAGGTCGTGAAGGCGCTCCTCAAGGGCGGCGCGGACGCGACGGCGGGGGAGCCGTCGGCGATCGACGCGGCCAGGATGTTCGGCAACACCGAACTGCTGGCGCTGCTGGAGAGCTGAGGCGGTTCTCACTCGGATCGCGGTCCGGGGCGCTGAATCCTTACACTGCCCCGCATGGATGACCCGCATTACCTCTCCGGCCTCGACCTGGCCGGCCGTCGTGTCGTGATGATCGGTGGCGGGACGGTCGCCCAGCGCCGCCTGCCCCGGCTGATCAGTGCCGGCGCGCGGGTCGAACTGGTCTCGCCGCACACCACGCCGTCGGTGAGCGCCATGGCCGGCGCCGGCGAGATCGTCTGGCACGAACGCCGCTACACCGAGGGCGACCTCACCGACGCCTGGTACGCGCTGGCGTGCACGAACGACCCCGAGGTCAACGCCGCCGTCTGCGCCGAGGCCGAACGCGCGCGGGTGTTCTGTGTCCGCGCCGACGACGGCGATCTCGGCAGCGCGGTCACTCCGGCTTCCGGCAGGCACGGCGGGCTCCTGGTCGGCGTGCTCTCCGGCGGTGAGCCGCTGCGGTCGGCCACCGTCCGGGACAGCATCCTCGACGGCCTCCGGGCCGGCACCGTCGCCGACGGGCGCGTGCCGGACGCCCACGACGACCTCCCCGGCGTCGCCCTCGTGGGCGGTGGCCCCGGTGACCCGGAACTGATCACCGTCCGCGGCCGCCGCCTCCTCGCCAGGGCCGACGTCGTCGTCGCCGACCGGCTGGCCCCGCGCGAACTGCTCGACGAACTCGCGCCCCATGTCGAGATCGTCGACGCCGCGAAGATCCCGTACGGCCGCGCCGCCAGCCAGGACGTGATCAACTCCACCCTGATCGACCGGGCCAAGGCCGGGAAGTTCGTCGTGCGGCTCAAGGGCGGCGACCCGTACCTGTTCGGCCGCGGCTTCGAAGAAGTCCTCGCCTGCGCCGAAGCGGGCATCCCGGTGACGATGGTCCCCGGGATCACGAGCGCGTTCTCCGTCCCCGCCGCGGCGGACGTCCCGGTGACCCACCGCGGTGTCGCGCACGAGGTCGTCGTGGTGTCCGGTCACGTCGCGCCGGACGACGAGAAGTCGCTGGTGGACTGGGATCAGCTGGCGAAGATGCGCGGCACGATCGTGCTGATGATGGGGGTCGAGCGGTTGCCGCTGTTCGCCAAGGCGCTCCAGGCGGGGCGGCCGGGTGACACGCCGGTGGCCATCATCGAGGACGGCACCATGCGCACGCAGCGGGTTCTCCGCTCCACTTTGGACAAGGTGGTCGAGGACGCGGCGACGGCCGGGGTGCGGCCGCCCGCGGTGATCGTCTTCGGCCCGGTGGCGGGGCTGGCTCAGCCTTCGTAACCGGGGTCCGAGACGAAGAACCAGTCGGTCCCGTCGTCGCCGGGGGTGTCGAGGTGCTCCGCGCGGACCAGCCCGGCCCGCAGCGCCACCCGCTGTGACGCGACGTTCTCCGGCCGGACGCGGGCGATCACGAGGTCGTCCGGCCGGTGGGCCCGGGCCCAGTCCACCGCCGCGGTGGCGGCCTCGCCGGCGTATCCGGAACCCCAGGAAGCGGGGAACAGGCGGTAGAAGAGGTTCAGCACCGGGCGGCTCCGGAAGCCGACGATCTTGACCCCGCAGAACCCCAGCGGCTCCGCCGAGTCGTGGCGACGGACCGTCCAGTACCCGAAGCCGTACCGGTTCCACTGGTGCGACCAGCGGAGCAACAGCAGCTCCGCTTCCTTGCGTGTCTCCAGCAGATCCGAAGGGTTGTGGGCGCAGGCCTCTGGATCGGTGTGAAGGGCGAAGATCGCGTCGAGGTCTCCGGGATCCGGGCGGCGCAGGAGCAGCCGCCCGGTCCGCAGTTCTTCCGCGCCCGCGTCCCGGGCCGGGGCAGGCTCAACGGTCATGACAGCGCGCGGAGAAGTCGGCGATGGTGTCGGTCAGGCGCGTGGGGTCGAAGCGGAGTTCGACCGGGCTGCGGGCCTGGACGAACTCGGCCGCCGGCATGTCCGCGGCCAGCGTGTCCGCGTCGCCGAAGGGGTGGATCGGGTCGCGCTCGTGCCCGATGACCAGCGCCGGGGTCTCGATCTTGCACCGGACCGACTTGGGCGGCGCGATCCGGCCGAAGAGCACACCGTGCAGGAGCGCGGCCATCGGCGCGGGCCGCTGGGACAGCGTGTCGGTGACGACGTCGACCCACTGGTTGCCGTGCGGGACGAGTTTCGCCGCCAGCGCCACACCCTGCACGGTCACCGGCAGGAACCGGGCGGCCATGAGCAGCGGCGCGAACGTGATCAGCCCGGCGACGATCGCGTTGTCCAGCACCGGCATCTCGACGACCAGGCCGAGCGCGCGCTCCGGCGCGGCGACGCCCACTTCGAGCGCGACGTTGGCGCCCAGCGACGTCCCGCCGATGACGGCGGCGTCGATGTCCAGGTGGTCGAGCAGCGCGACGGTCTGCTCGGCGAACGCGGGCATCGAGTACAGCCAGGACTCGGTGGGCCGGTCCGAATCGCCGTGCCCGAGCAGGTCGAGGGTCACCGCCCGGAAACCGGCGCGGGCCAGCCTGCGGGCGAGCGGGGCGTGCATCCGCCGCGTCAGCATGATGCCGTGGGTGAGCACGACCACCCGGTCGCCGGAGCCGAACTCGGTGTAGGCGAGCCGGTGACCCTCATGGGTGAAGGATCCCGACAGTTCGATCGGCCGGGAGGATCGTTCCCGCCGCCGTCCGGGGGTCGGCGCGGGCAGGTCGGCGACCGCGGTGGCGCTGCTGGCCGGGCTCATATCCCACCGTCCTTCGTCGATCGTCGGTACTCACCGGTAGTACTCGCTGGTACCAGGAAAGCATCTCAGGGGCGGCCGGGCACAGTGGCCGTTGGCAGCCTGTCAATCACATGAGTCAAGATGACCCCATGACCGCTACAGCTGACAGTCTTCCCGATCTCGTTTCGCTCAAGGTGGAGATCGACGGGCACGTCGCCGAAGTGACGCTGCTCGGTCCGTCCAAGGGCAACGCGATGGGCCCCGATTTCTGGCGTGAGCTGCCGATCGTCTTCCGCGCGATCGACGCGGACCCGCAGGTCAGGGCGGTCGTGCTGACCGGGAGCGGCAAGCACTTCTCCTACGGGCTCGACCTGCCCGCCATGATGCCCAGCTGGGGCGAAATGCTCGGCGGCGACGCGCTCGCGGGCCCGCGGACCAAGTTCCTCGACGAGGTCCGGGCCCTCCAAGCGAGCGTGTCCTCGATCGCGGAATGTCGCAAACCGGTCATCGCGGCCATTTCCGGCTGGTGCATCGGCGGTGGCGTCGACGTGATCGCGGCCGCCGACATCCGGCTGGCGAGCGCCGACGCGAAGTTCAGCGTGCGCGAGGTCAAGGTCGCGATCGTGGCCGACCTCGGCAGCCTCCAGCGGCTCGCGCCGATCATCGGCGAGGGACACCTGCGCGAGCTGGCCCTGACCGGCAAGGACATCGACGCCGCCCGCGCGGAGAAGATCGGACTGGTCAACGACGTCTACGCGGATCAGGACACCCTGCTGGCCGAGGCCCGCAAGCTGGCGGCGGAGATCGCCACGAACCCGCCGCTGGTCGTGCAGGGCACCAAGAACGTCCTCTCGGCCAACACCGAACGTCAGGTCGCGGACGGCCTGCGTTACGTCTCGGCCTGGAACGCCGCCTTCCTGCCCAGCAAGGACCTCGGCGAGGCCGTGCAGGCCTTCCTCGAGCGCCGCGCGCCCGAGTTCAAGGGAGAGTAGAAAGAACCGGCGGCCCAACCAGCGGACCAGGAGGACGATCGTGAGCGCTTCGGAGGCATACCGCACGTTCCGCGAGGCACGGGACTATCTGCAGGCCCATCGCGAGGACTACGAAACCGCTTATCGGGACTTCACCTGGCCCCGGCCCGCCGAGTTCAACTGGGCGCTCGACTGGTTCGACGTGGTCGCGGCGGATCCGGCCAATCAGGACCGGTACGCGCTGTGGATCGTCGAAGAGGACGGCATCGAGAACCGCTGGACCTATCCGGAGATGGCGCGTCGGTCCAATCAGGTCGCGAACTGGCTGCGCTCGCTCGGCGTGACCAGGGGCGACCGGCTGATCCTGATGCTGGGCAACCAGGGCGAGCTGTGGCAGACGATCCTCGCCGCGATCAAACTGGGCGCCGTCATCATCCCGGCCTCGACCCTGCTCGGCCCGGCGGACCTCACCGACCGGGTCGAGCGGGGCGCGGCGAAACACGTCGTGATCCGGTCCGTCGACGCGCACAAGTTCGAGAACGTCGAGGGCGACTACACACGTATCGCCGTCGGTGAGCGCGTCGAGGGCTGGGAGTCCTTCGTGGACGCCTACGAGGAAGCGGACACCTTCACGCCCGACGGCCCGACGGCGGCGGAAGACCCGCTCCTGCTGTACTTCACCTCGGGGACCACCGCGAAGCCGAAACTGGTGCAGCACACCCACGTCTCGTACCCGGTCGGCCATCTGTCCACAATGTACTGGATCGGCCTCGAGCCGGGCGACGTCCACCTCAACATCTCCTCGCCCGGGTGGGCGAAACACGCGTGGAGCAACGTCTTCGCGCCGTGGAACGCCGAGGCGACGGTGTTCCTCTACAACTACGCGCGGTTCGACGCGGTCTCGCTGATGGCGCAGATGGAACGGTGCGGCATCACCAGTTTTTGCGCCCCGCCGACGGTGTGGCGGATGCTTATCCAGGCCGATCTGACCGTGCTGAAGACGCCGCCGCGCAAGGTGGTCGGCGCGGGCGAGCCGCTCAACCCCGAGGTGATCGACCAGGTCGAAAAGGCTTGGGGTGTCACGATTCGCGACGGTTTCGGGCAGACGGAGAGCAGCGTCCAGATCGCCAACACCCCCGGACAGGACGTCGTGCCGGGGTCGATGGGCCGCCCGCTGCCGGGCTTCACCGTGGCACTCGTGGACCCCGTGACCGGGGAGCGCGCGCAGGAGGGCGAGATCTGCCTCGACCTCGACAAGCGGCCGGTGGGGCTGATGGCCGGATACGCCGACGACGAGGAACGCTCCGCCGCGGCCTTCGCGAACGGCTTCTACCACACCGGTGACGTCGGTTCGATCGACGAACGCGGCTACATCACCTACGTGGGCCGGACGGACGACGTCTTCAAGGCGTCGGACTACCGGATCTCGCCGTTCGAGCTGGAAAGTGTCCTGCTGGAACACGAAGCGGTCGCCGAAGCCGCCGTCGTTCCCGCACCCGACCCGATCCGCCTCGCGGTACCGAAGGCGTATGTCGTCCTGACGAACGGACATGAACCGACGGCCGACACCGCGGTGTCCATCCTGGCCTTCTGCCGGGAACATTTGGCCCCGTACAAGCGAATCCGGCGGCTGGAATTCACCGAGCTGCCCAAGACGATCTCCGGCAAGATCCGGCGGGTCGAACTGCGAGGCCGCGAGAACGAGGCCGACGGGCGCCCGGCGGGGGAGTTCCGCGAGGAGGACTTCCCCCAGCTGAAGGGCTGATGACAGGGGCCTGAACTCCGAACTCGCGTGATTGGACACGGAACTCGCGTGATCGGGGGCGGAACTCGCGTGATCCGGCGCGTTCCGCCTTCAATCACGCGAGTCACGTCTCCGATCACGCGAGTTCCGGGTTCGAGCGTGTGGGTCGAACGACCCACAGCGCGGTAACCGGAACCGCGTTAGCATCCTCGGCAGTGAATCGTTGACAACCCGTGGGGGTCACGGGTCTCACCTTCCCTGCTTCGAAAGGTGTTCCTGTCATGCGCATTCGTTTCCTCCTGCCGATGCTCGCCCTGGTGGCGGGGCTCGGTACCGCGGTGGTGGCCACCCCGGCCGCCGCCGATCCAGGCCCGGTGACAGCGGGCGAAGTGTCCGTCGCCGACGCCTGCTACTCCTGGGGACGCACGTTGTCGGAAGGCGCGTCCGGTGAGGACGTCCGGCAGCTGCAGATCCGCGTGGCCGGGTACCCCGGTTACGGTGGCGTGCTCGCGCTCGACGGCCAGTTCGGCGCGGGGACCAAGGCCGCGGTCACCCGTTTCCAGCAGGCGTACGGGCTGGGGGCGGACGGCATCGCCGGTCCGGCCACGTTCTCGAAGCTCTACGCGTTGCAGGACGACGACTGCACGCCGATCAACTTCACCTACGCGGAACTGAACCGGTGCAACTCCGACTGGTCGGGCGGCAACGTCCCGCCGGCGACGGCGAAGGCCAACGCGCTGGTCTCGATGTGGAAGCTGCAGGCGATGCGGCACGCCATGGGCGACCGGCCGATCGACGTCAACGGCGGTTTCCGCAGCGTCGCCTGCAACAACGCGGTCGGCGGCGCGACCAACAGCCGTCATCTCTACGGTGACGCCGTCGATCTCGGTGCCGGCTCACAGGGTTTCTGCGGGCTGGCGAAGCAGGCCCGTAACCACGGGTTCGCGGAGATCCTCGGGCCGGGCTACCCCGGTCACAACGATCACACGCACGTGGCACACCGGTCGACGCGGTTCTGGTCGGCGTCCTCCTGCGGGATCTGAGTCACTCCCAGCGCCACAGCGACGGCGGCCGTCCTCCCTTGGGGAGGGCGGCCGCGTGTTCGGTGGTACGCCGCAGACCGGGGACCCGCTCCATCGTCCGGCCGAGATTGGCCGGATAGGGGCGGTCCCCGGTCAGCGCTTCGGTGGCGTCCAACGCCTGTGCCGTGGTGAAGATCGGGCCCAGCAGCCCGGCGGTGAAGGCGACGTCCCGCCACAGCCGTTCGGCCAGCATCGGCCGGCAGTCCGCGACGATCCGGTCGTGGTCGAACGCCAGCGGCGGGACCTCGTCCAGCGGCACCCAGACGACGTTCCCCGGATCGTCGAGCGCGGGACTCACCGTGGCCCACAAGGCGATGGAGAGCGTGGGGCCGCGGGGATCACGGTTCGGCTCGTCGAAGGTGGCGAGCTGTCCGGTCGCCGAGACCGCGTCGGGCGGGAGGCCGAGTTTGCCGACCACCGCCCGGCTCGCCGCCTCCCGCAACCGTTCCCCGAGCCCCAGTAGCACCCCGGGCAGGGCGAGCTCCCCCTCGAAGGGCTCAGCCGCCCGCGGCGCGATTCCCAGCAGCACGTTCCGGGTGCCGGGGGCGAACCGCACCACGAGCACGTCAACGGACACCGGCGTCGAATCGATCACGCGTTGATTGTCGACCTTGCCTCCGCGACCCGGTAACCCGCCCTGTCCGGGCCGTACCCCATGACGGCCACCGGCAGCCGCGCGCCGAACCACGCCAGCGGATCCGGCAGATCGACGGCGGCCGAACCGTCCCGGGGCACGACCTTCAGCCCGGTCGCGTCGAGATGGGTCACCGCGAGCGCGTCCACGCCATCGCAGGCCGCGATCGCGTAATCCAGCAGGGCCGCGTCGAGATGGCCCGCCCGCCACGCGCCCTGGAACTCGCCGGTTTCGTTGTGCGCCTCGGGAAAGCGGGCGAGTACGGCGGCGGATTCGGTCGGCAGCGGTCCCGCGCCGTGCCGGGTGAGGTACGTCCGCGTCACCCCCACGACGGTGTGCGGACGCCCGCCCAACAGGGCACGGGCGTTGTGCGGCGTGGTCGTCGACCAGGTCGTATGCGGATGGAACCCGTGGTACTGGTCGAGGAGAGCCCCCTGCGCTCCCTCGAACACCAGCCGCCCGGAATCCGCCAGCCGCCCCGTTTCGTCCCCGTCGGTGATCCGCACCGCGCCCGCGAAATCGCGGTACAGCGCCACCAGTTCGTCCACGCTGTGCGGTGGCGTGGCGAGCGGCGCGTAGAACCGCGCGAGCGCGTCCAGCTTGCGCCGCAACACCGACGGCCGGGCGCAGTCGGCGACCGTGGGCGCTTCCCCCGGCGTCCCGATCACCTCCTGGCTCTCCACGACGTCCCCCGGCGCGGCCCCGGGCAACAGCGAGTACCAGACGGTCTCGCCGATGCCCTTGCCGCACGAACCGTGCCGGTTCACGCCGCGGGCCTGTTCTCTGGCCCGGTTGGCGTAAATGTGGAACGGCGTCGTGAGCAGAGCCCGGCCGTCCACACTCAGCAGCGAGAGCGGATTCCGGACGCCGACCGCTTCGAGCCGCCGGGCTTCCGCGGCCAGCGCGAACGGCTCGACGAGCACGAACCGTGACAGATGGGTGGGCACGCCGGCGAACGTGCCCGCCCCGAACTGGCTGAAGGTGTGGTGCCGCCCGTCCACGACGACGTTGTGCGCGGCCTGCGCGCCGCCGTTGAAGCGGACCACCGCGGTGGTGGGCCGGGCGGCGCAGAGCGCGTCGACCACCGCGCCCTTGCCTTCGTCGCCGAAGCCGAGCCCGACCACCACCACGTGACCGTCCAGGAGACTCATCGCAGCACCACGTCGCTCGGCCCGTCGGCCTCGGGCACCGCCGACGTGACGACCGATTTGGTGCCCAGCCTCGCCAGCGCCTTGCCGACGGCCTTGCTTTCGGCGACCGAGCCGACGTCCGCGAGGTCGGCGAGCGCGCGGTCGACGTCGACCACCCGCTCTTCCAGCCCGATGGTGGCGGCGATCAGTTCGCATACCGCGCCCGGGTCGTCCAGCTTCAGGAAGTTCTGGCCAAGCAGATCGCTCCAGTGCTCACCGATCTGCGGGTCGTTGTAGTACGAAGACTGGTTCGGCAGCACGAAGTACACGTGCCACTTGCGGGCCAGCTCCCGGTACACCGAGGCCGGGTCGATGTCCTCCCGCACGTCGTCCCCGATCACGCGGCGGATGTGACGGGCCTCCAGCGCGGGCTTGTTCAGCTCGTCGCCGATGATGAACAGATAGCCCTTACGACCGCGGTTCTGCCACGCGTCGGTCACGACGTGCCGCGCCATGAAGTACGCGGCCAGCTCGTAGGACTCGCTCTTCTGCCCGCCGCCCCCGCCTTCGAGGAAGATCGTGCGCAGCTGCTCGTCCATCCGGTTGTCCGATTCGAACTGCCCGACCTGTAAGGGAACCCGGTCGCTGTCGGCGTCGCCGATCGCGCCGAACAGCACCTGCGGGTCGGCCAGGTAGCCCCGGCGCTTCAGCAGACCGTGCAGCTTGCCGAGCTTGCCCTGCATGATCCGCGGCACCCGGCGCATCGACCCGGTGACGTCGAACAGCACCGCGATCGGCGTCGAATCGGTGTGGTCGGCCGAATCCCGGCATTCCCGCACGGCGTTCAACGGGTCGAGCGCGGGTGCGACCTTCCATTCCTTCGCGGGCTTGGAGCGGAGATCGGCGGTGTAGCCGAAGTCGTCCTCGCCCTTGGCCGCGCGGAAGGTCTTCGCGGCGGCGTAGGCGTTGTCGTCCCAGTGTCCGTGTCCCATGGTCAGGCTCCTGTCTCGGGGATGATGAACGGTCGGAAGGTGCGGGGGCCGTACAGGTCGGCGAGCAGTTCGTCGTACTCGTCGAGCAGATCGACGGCCTCGGGCCGGTGTGCCGGGATGTCCTGGAGGCATCCCTCGGCGAACTGGCGTTGACGGGTTTCGTCCGGTGCCAGCAGTTCCAGCATCAAGCTGTGGAGCATGTGGACGTCGGTGGCCGCGGTCATCGGCAGTCCTTTGTGGACTTCCGGTGGGTAGTGGACGGATTTGTCGGCCGCCAGCGGAAGCGCACCGTCTTCGACGGCGAAGGACCATCCGACGACGACGATGCCGTGCTGTGCCGGATGAACGAGCACGTTGTCCGCTGTCAGGTGGCCGTGGACGACGCCCGCCCGATGCGCGCCTGCCACGGCACGCAGGAGGCGACGATGCATCCAGGCGTAGTCGCGGCCGTCGAGCCCGCCGGGGAAGGCCTTCCCGATGTCGGCGAGGGTGAGGAAGCCGTCGACGAGCGGATCGAGGACGCTGAACGCCCGATCGCCCCTGGCCACGGGGCCCGACGTGTCGAGCAGCCGCGGGTAATAGGGGCGCAGCCACCGGTGCCGTTCGGTGAAGCCGTCGAGTGCGCGCAACGCCTCCCATTCGGCGTGGATCAGCGGGTTGAGCGCCGGATCGCGGACGAGTTTGACCAGATGCGGGCCGGTGGTCCGGTAGGTCGTGGCGACACTGCCGACCGCGTGCGGCGCGACGAGCGTGTACGCCGACGTCGCCGTGGTGACCGTCTGACGCCGGGACCGTTTCCACTCGTCGTGGAGGCGGTTGAGCATGGCCGCCGCGCGGTGGGCCCGCGCGTCGCCGGGATTGCGGTCGGGGTGGAGCACGGCCGCCAGTTCGCGGTAGCGATGGCGGGCGAACAGCGCGGCCGGGTCGGCCGCGTCCTCGACCGCCTTCATGGCGTCTTCCCTGGTGAGCATAGTTTGAGTCTAGACGACTCTTACTTCGGCCGGCAAGGGGGTGGGTACAAATCCCGTGCCGCTCCGTCGCCTTGGCGAATAGCCTGGAACGGTCGGGAAGAAGGGACTTTCTTGTCAGGTGGACCGGGGACTTCCAGGTTTCTCTGGCAGATGCTGCTGGGCGGGATCCCGCTCGTCTTCCTGTTGTGGGTGACCGGGGGAGCCCTCGGCGACCGTGTGCGCGAGCTGAACACCGGAGAGGACGTCACGGTCACCGCCGTCTCCGGATGCGTCGAGGAAGGGCCGCCGATGAGCGGCCGGTTTCCCTATTGCGAGACCGGGTGGCGGTTCGACGACGGGCGCACCGGTCAGGGGAGGATCGACGGTGAAAGGGTCGCGGAGGGCGACAGGATCTTCGCCGGTGACGGATTCGCCTACCGGTCGAAGACTTCGCGGGTCTTGAGCCTGGTGGTCGTCGCGCTCGTCGGCTTGGTCCTGTTCGGAATGCTGATCGGGCTAGGCGTCCTGTACCGGCGGCTTCGCGGGAAGTGACGCCGCCGGCCGTGCTCAGCTCCTGGTGGCGTCGATCTGCCGGTCGTCCTCGGTCGAACAGCTCGTCACCGGATCGTTCGGTCCACTGCCGCAGGTCCAGGCACCGATCACCACCGGCCCGGGGCCTTGCGGCGACGCCGCTTCGGCGGGTGTCAGCTTGGCGAAGTAGTCCGTGAGCACCTGTGTCGCTTCGCCGCAGTCGGTTTTCCCGCGTGCCACGACCTTGTTCTTCGCGCCTTGAAGTCCGGCGATCTCGCCGCAGGGTGTTCCGGCGGGTGCCGGCGTGGAAGCGGGGGAGGACGGCGGCGGCGCGGCCGCGGGCGCGGGATCGGCGCCGCAACCGCTCAGCAGGACGACGGCGAGCGCGGCGGGAAGCACGGCGAGGCTCTTCATGGGCCCTTCTTCTCGGGGATGGTTCATTCGACGGGGACGACGGCGGCGAACACGTTCTGCTCGCCCTTGCTGCAACTGGTGCCACCTTGGGCGGCGGGAGCGCCGGAGACGCACAGCCAGCCGTCCACGGTCTCGCTGACCGGCTCGTCCGAGCCCGCGGACTGACGTCCGGCGATCCTCTTGTGGAACGAATCGACGATCCCGGTCGCGTCCGCGCACGAGACACCCGGCCCGTTGAGCACCTGCAGGGTCAGCCCGCTCGCCGCGGTCACCGTTCCGCAGGAACCCTGTACCGGTTCAGCGGGTTTCGGTGCGGGGGCGGAAGTCGGGGCGGCGGACGGACTCGGCGCGGTTGGGGACGGGATCGGCGGCAGTGACACGCTGGACGCGCTCGAGGAGAGCGCGGGCGATGAGACCGACATCGAAGTGACTGGCGGTGGCGGAGCTTCGCCCGAACAGGCGGCGAGCGTTCCGGCGACGGCACAGACCGCGAACAGGCGCCGCCACGTTCCCGTGGTCGTCGAGACGGGCAAGGCGATCCTTTCGTCGGCCGGTCGTGGCCGGCCCATTCTGACCCGGCCGGGCCCGATGTCGTGGCATTGAGCCACGTTCGATTCGCGGGAGGCTATCGCGGCCGCGCCGCCGCGATACGCGAGGACCGCCCAATCACTGTCCACTGTGGACAATTAATATGCCGTTCACGGCGCGGCAACACCCTGCTGTCGTCGCGAACCGATCGGACGAATCCGGCGCCGAGCCGTTAACGCGCGGCCCCGTTCTGCCGAAAAGGAAAGTAGCGCTCCGGCGTGTCCCAGTCCCCGTCACCGAAACCGTGAGAGCGATGAAGACCGACGAACAGACCGACCCCGCGTCACCCCAGGCCACCGCACCGGCGAGCACGGAGCTTCCCCCGACGGCCCCGTGCACCGTCGTCTGGTGTGGCGGCCGCCCGTACGTCCTGGAGAACTCGGCGGGCCACCATCGCTGGATGGGCACCGACCACCGAGGCAGGCCCGTGGCACTGACCAGCGCGGACCTGCAACGCCGCGGCTGGACGCACACCCGGGCCAGCTGACGCGGGAGGACCTGCCGCCGCTGGCTAGGCTGAGCGGGTGAGTACGCCCCCCGAACCGAGCGTGACCAGCGAAGAGCCTTCCCTGCTGCGGCAGGCCTTGAACGTCCCCAACATGCTTTCGATCCTCCGGCTCGCCGGGGTGCCGGTCTTCCTGTGGCTGCTCCTCGGCCCGAAGGAGGACGGCTGGGCGCTCGCGCTGCTCGTGTTCAGCGCGCTCACCGACTGGCTCGACGGCAAACTCGCCCGCTGGCTCAACCAGATGTCGCGGCTCGGCCAGCTGCTCGACCCCGCCGCCGACCGGCTCTACATCCTCGCGACCCTCATCGCCTTCCTGATCCGCGACATCATCCCGTGGTGGCTGGTGGTCCCGCTGGTCGTGCGGGAGGCCGTCCTCGGCGTCTGCGTCCTGCTGCTGCGCCGCCGGGGGTTCGCCCCGCCGGAGGTCACCTACATCGGCAAGGGCGCCACCTTCGTGCTGATGTACGCCTTCCCGTTCCTGCTGCTCACCCAGGGCGGGTCCGACATCGCCGCGATCGCCCGGCCGATCGGTTACGCCTTCACGGCGTGGGGTGCGGTCCTGTACGTCTATTCGGGCGTGCTGTACATCGTCCAGACCGTGCGCGCCTTGCGGGAGGCGCCGGGCGCGTGACCCGGCGGGATGCGAAACTGCGCGCGTCGGTTTCGAGTGAGGGCATCAGAAAGGGGAGCGGCGTTGTCCACTCCAGAAGAACTGCGGTACACCGAGGAGCACGAGTGGGTCTCCGTGCGCGACGGCGGGCTCGTGCGCGTGGGCATCACGGAGTACGCCCAGGACCAGCTCGGTGACGTCGTGTTCGTCGAACTGCCCGAGGTCGGCAAGCAGGTCGGTTCGGGCGACGCGTTCGGCGAGGTCGAATCGACCAAGAGCGTCTCGGAGCTGTTCGCCCCGCTCGACGGCGAGGTGGTCGCGGTCAACGACGCGGTGACCGAGTCGCCCGAGCTGATCAACAGCGACCCGTACGGCGAGGGCTGGCTGATCGAGCTCCGTCTCGACGACGCGAGCTCGGTGGAATCCCTGCTGGAGGCCGAGGCGTATCAGGCGCTGATCAAGGAATAGCCGCAGGCCGTGGCCCTTCGGGAAGACAAGGGGGAGCCGCGGGCCGGAGATTCGATCAGGCACGGTACGTTTGACCTCCACACGTTCTTGAGTAGTGGCAACACACATGCGTTAGGAGAGCTCAGGTGAGCACGAACGACGGGCCCGGCGTTCCCCCGGAGCAGTCTCCGGAGCGGACTTCTGTCTTCCGGGCCGACTTCCTGGCCGACGTCGAAGGCACTGAGGCTCCTCCGGCTGCCGAGGCCCCCGTCCAGGGCGTGGACGCGCTGCCCGCGGGTTCCGCGCTGCTGGTCGTCAAGCGGGGCCCGAACGCGGGTTCGCGCTTCCTGCTGGACCGCGACACCACCAGCGCGGGGCGGCACCCGGACAGCGACATCTTCCTCGACGACGTCACGGTCTCCCGGCGGCACGCCGAGTTCCGCCGTGAGGGCGGCGAGTTCGTCGTCATCGACGTCGGTAGCCTCAACGGCACCTACGTCAACCGCGAGCCGGTCGACCAGGCCGTCCTCGCCGGTGGCGACGAGGTGCAGATCGGCAAGTTCCGCCTGGTCTTCCTGACCGGCCCGGGATCCGGGGGCCAGGGGGCACGGTGACGGCGGCCGGGCGGCCTGATCGGGATGCGTCGCAGCGCGATGGGTTGAGCATCGGGGCCGTGCTGGCACAGCTGCGCGGCGACTTCCCCGATGTCACCATCTCCAAGATCCGGTTCCTCGAGGCGGAGGGTCTGGTCCAGCCGGGCCGGACCCCGTCGGGGTACCGGCAGTTCGCTCCGGCGGACGTGGAGCGGTTGCGGTTCGTCCTGTCCGCCCAGCGGGATCACTACCTGCCGCTGAAGGTCATCAAGGAACAGCTGGACGCGGCGGATCGGGGTGCCGCGCCGGAAGCGGCGATGCCGAGGCTGCCGCGGAAACTCGTTTCGCTCGAAGCCCCCGGGGAGAACGGCGGACTGCCGTCCCCCGGGGACTTCGAGACCGATCGCGAGATCAGGCTGACCGAGGAAGATCTGCTCCGCCAGGCCGGCATCGACGCCGCCACCCTGGCTGAGCTGCGGCAATACGGTCTGGTGCGCCCAGGTGCGGCGGGGTTCTTCGACCCCGACGCGGTCCTCGTGGCCAAGACCGTGAAGGCGATGACCGAATTCGGTATCGAGCCGAGACATCTGCGTGCCTTCCGGGCGGCGGCCGACCGCGAGGTCGGCCTGCTGGAGCAGATCGTGACCCCGGTGTATCGGCATCGTGACGAGGACGCCAAAGCGAGGGGCGACGAGGTCGTCCGGGAGCTCGCGGCCTTGACCGTGGCGTTGCACACGCTCTTGGTGAAGGCCGGAATACGGGCTGTCACGGGCGGTTGAACGGTTCCAGGGGACCGGGAGCCGTTGTGAGGCCACTTGTCAATGCCTGAATGTTCGGCACCCTATGCCGTACCGTGAGAGTCGGGTTTGCCACGGGCGAACCGAGAATGTCGGAGACAGCGAGCACAGCGCTCGGAAGACGGGTAGCGTCGGGACTACCGTCGCTTGGTCGTCGAGACAAGCGTTGCGGCCCGTGCGCACGAGAGGGAGGCGAAGCCCGATGAGCGAGATGCGCGTCGTCGGCGTGCGGGTGGAGCTACCCGCGAATCAGCCGATCTTGTTGCTGCGGGAAACCGAAGGCGAGCGTTACCTGCCGATCTGGATCGGCTCGGTGGAGGCCACCGCCATCGCGTTGGAGCAGCAGGGAGTCCGCCCGGCCCGTCCGCTGACCCATGACCTGCTCAAGGAGGTCATCGGCGCGCTGGGCCGTGAGCTGGAACAGGTCGTGATCACCGACCTGAAGGAAGGCACGTTCTTCGCGGAACTGGTCTTCGACGGGGACATCCGGGTTTCGGCGCGGCCGAGCGATTCGGTGGCGCTGGCGCTGCGGGTGGGGGTGCCCATCCACGCCGTCGACGCGGTGCTGGAGGAAGCGGGCCTCATCATCCCCGACGAGCAGGAGGACGAGGTCGAGAAGTTCCGCGAGTTCCTCGACTCGGTCTCACCGGAGGACTTCCGCGGCGCGGACACCTGATCCCGGGAACTTGACCGAAGGGGCGGCGCCTGCCGGTGCCGCCCCTTCTTTCGTACGCGTTTAGTCCTCTGAATGCGGATCAGGCCGCGGTCGCCTTGAGGAACAGGTCGGCCAGCTCGCGGCCGTACCGCTCCAGGTCCAGCTTCGGATCCGCCGCGAACTTCGCCGCGACGCCGTCGATGGCCTGCGCGATCGACAACGCCATCACGTCCGCCGCGAAGTCGCCGAAAGCGCCTTCCTGCTGGCCCTGGCGCAGCTGACGTTCGAGCCGCCCGGTCCGGAACTCCTCGACGAGCGGCGCCGACATGAACCAGCCCTCGGCGTCCGAGCCGCTGGACGCCATCTCGACCATGACCCGCACCAGTTCCGGGTACGAGCCGAGGAAGGCGATTTCCGCCTCGATGTAGCCGCGCAGCAGCCCGGCACGGTCGGTCGTGCCCTCGATGCGCTCTTCGAGGAACTTGTCCTTCATCCCGGTGGCGGTGGTGACCACGGCCTGCATCAGGCCGGCCTTGTTGGTGAAGTGGTAGGAGATGATCCGGGTGCTGGACAGCCCGGCCCGCTCCTTGATCTTCGCGAACGACGTCTTGTGGTAGCCGAAGTCGGCGATCGTCGCGATCGCGGCCCCGACGATCTGGGCCCGCCGGGCCGCCTCGGTGACCGACAGCCCCAGCTCCGCCTGGACCTCTTGCAGGGCACTCTGGGTGGAGGGATTTACTTGCATGAGTAAAAATTAACACGGCCGAGTAAATCCGGCAAGCATGCGGCCGAACGGGGGACTGTCCTCGACAAGCCTCAAGAAGAGCTTGAGGCCGACCGCGCGTCGCGTTGACCGGTTTGCCGGACGCGCTTACCGTCAATGAAGGTGAATCGCCAAGGTGTGATTCGGATGTCTGGGGCATTCGTCTTGACGAGGAACTCCGGTGCGGACTCCCGTGGGTCCGCGCGGCTTTGTTCGCCGGCCGCCAGGTCGGGCGAGGGGAGGCATGGCGTGGTCGAGGCTGGTAGCCCTCAAGAGCCGCTCGTTCCGGTCGCTGACGGCGAGCAGGGCGAGCTGTTCCCCGACTCTTCCCTTCCGGACGAACTCGTCGGCTACCGCGGTCCCGCCGCCTGCCAGATCGCCGGGATCACGTACCGGCAGCTCGACTACTGGGCCCGCACGAAGCTGGTCGCGCCGAGTATCCGCACGGCGCACGGTTCCGGCTCGCAGCGGCTCTACTCGTTCAAGGACATCCTCGTCCTGAAGGTGGTCAAGCGGCTGCTGGACACCGGCGTCTCCCTGCAGAACATCCGCGTCGCCGTCGACCACCTGCGCCTGCGTGGCGTCCGCGACCTCGCCAAGGTCACCCTGTTCTCGGACGGCACCACCGTCTACGAGTGCACCTCGCCCGAAGAGATCGTCGATTTACTCCAGGGCGGGCAGGGCGTCTTCGGGATCGCGGTCAGCGGCGCGATGCAGGAGATCAGCGGCACCATCCACGAGTTCCCGGCCGAGCGGGCCGACGGCGGCGTGATCGAAACGGTCACGCCGGACGAGCTCACGCAGCGCCGTAACGCGCGACGCACCGGCTGATCATGAGGCCGCGGGAGCGGCAGGGTAGGCTCACTTCCGCGGTCGACGAATCCGCGCGGGAGAGACCGAGTCGATAACCGTTGAGCTCGGCGCCGAAGGAGCAAGTCCTCCCCGGAACCTCTCAGGCACCCTGGACCGCGCGGAAGAGACGCCTCTGGAAAGTGGTTCGCCAGGTCACAGCCTGGCGGCCCCGCCGACGGTGCAAGCCCGGCTCAACACTCGGGCGAAACTCTCAGGCGCCCCCTCGGGGGTACGGACAGAGTGGGGAGGGCCAGGACAATCCGTCCCGGCCCCACCCCCGCGTCTTGGGAGGTCCCCGATGGAGCCCGTGTCACTGGCCGCTCTCGAATCCGGAACCCCCTTCGCGGACCGGCACATCGGCCCCGATGCCGAAGAGCTCGCGCGCATCCTCGACGTCGTCGGCGTCGCCTCCCTCGAAGAGCTCGCCGAGCGGGCCGTCCCCGCGTCGCTGCGGGAGTCCGCGACCCCGCCCGACCTGCCGCCGCCCGCCACCGAGACCGGGGCGCTCGCCGAACTCCGCACGCTGGCCGCGCGCAACCGGCCGATGGTCCAGATGATCGGCCTCGGTTACCACGACACCGTGACCCCGCCGGTGATCCGCCGCAACGTGCTGGAGAGTCCGGCCTGGTACACCGCGTACACGCCGTATCAGCCGGAGATCTCGCAAGGGCGCCTCGAAGCGCTGCTCAACTTCCAGACCATGGTCGCCGACCTGACCGGCCTGCCGATCGCCAACGCGTCCATGCTGGACGAGGCGACCGCCGCGGCCGAGGCGATGACGCTGGTCCGCCGGGCGGGCAAGGCGAAGTCGAACCGGTTCGTGGTCGACGAGGACACCCTTCCGCAGACGATCGAGGTGCTGCGCACCCGCGCCGAACCGCTCGGCATCGACCTGGTGACCGCGGACCTGTCCCAGGGCATCACCGGACTCGGGCTCGGCGGCGACTTCTTCGGCGTGCTGCTGTCGTATCCGGGCGCTTCGGGGGTCGTCCGCGAATGGGAGCACACCATCGCCGAGGTCAAGGCGCTGGGCGCGGCCGTGGTGATGGCCGCGGATCCGCTCGCACTGACCCTGCTGCGGCCTCCCGGTGAACTCGGCGCCGACGTCGCGATCGGATCGACGCAGCGCTTCGGCGTCCCGATGGGCTTCGGCGGCCCGCACGCGGCGTACCTCGCCGTCCGGCAGGGGCTCGAACGGCAGCTGCCCGGACGGCTGGTCGGGGTTTCGAAGGACGCCGATGGCGCGCCCGCGTACCGGCTCGCGCTGCAGACCCGCGAACAGCACATCCGCCGCGAGAAGGCGACGAGCAACATCTGCACCGCGCAGGTGCTCCTGGCGGTCATCGCGTCGATGTACGCGGTGTACCACGGCCCGGAAGGGCTGCGCGCCATCGCGAACCGCGCGCACCGGATGGCCACGGTGCTCGCGGCGGGCCTCGCCGAAAGCGGTGTCGACGTCGTGCACTGCGAATTCTTCGACACCGTCACGGTTTCCGTCCCGGGCCGCGCGGCGGGGATCGTCGGTACGGCACGGGAACTCGGGGTCAACCTGCGGCTCGTGGACTCCGACCACGTCGCCGTCGCCTGCGACGAGACGACCACCCGTGAGCATCTTTCCCTGGTGTGGAAGGCGTTCGGGGTCGCGGTGTCCGATGTGGACTCGCTTGACGCGGACACCGCGGACGGCTTCCCGCCGGATCTGCGCCGCACCAGCGACTACCTGACCCATCCGGTCTTCCACGCGCACCGCTCGGAGACGGCGCTGCTCCGGTACCTGAGGGCGTTGTCCGACAAGGACGTCGCGCTCGACCGGAGCATGATCCCGCTGGGCTCCTGCACGATGAAGCTCAACGCCACGGCCGAGATGGAGCCGATCACGTGGCCCGAGTTCGCCGGGCTGCATCCGTTCGCGCCCGCCGAGGACGCGGCCGGTCTGCTCACCGTCGTGAAGGATCTGGAGCGGTGGCTCGCCGGGATCACCGGCTACGACGCGGTCTCCCTGCAGCCGAACGCCGGAAGCCAGGGCGAGTTCGCCGGTCTCCTGGCGATTCGCGCGTACCACCGCGAACGCGGGAACGCCGCCCGTGACGTCTGCCTGATCCCGTCCAGCGCGCACGGGACGAACGCGGCCAGCGCGGTCATGGCCGGGATGCGCGTGGTCGTCGTGAAATGCGACGACGAGGGCAATATCGACCTCGGGCACCTCAAGTCCACTGTGGACGAGCACGCGGACGACCTCGCCGCGATCATGATCACCTACCCCTCCACGCACGGCGTGTACGAGGACACCGTCCGCGAAGTCTGCGCGCTGGTGCACGACGCGGGCGGCCAGGTGTACGTCGACGGCGCGAACCTGAACGCCCTGATCGGGGTGGCGCAGTACGGGAAGTTCGGCGCGGACGTCTCCCATCTGAACCTGCACAAGACCTTCTGTATCCCGCACGGTGGCGGCGGACCGGGCATCGGCCCGATCGGGGTCCGCGCGCATCTGGCGCCGTACTTGCCGAACCATCCGCTGCAGCCGGACGCGGGCCCGGCCACCGGGGTGGGGCCGATCAGCGCCGCGCCGTGGGGGAGCGCGTCGATCCTCCCGATCTCCTGGGCCTACGTCCGGATGATGGGCGCGGAGGGCCTGAAGCGGGCGACGCTGACCGCGGTCGCGAACGCCAACTACGTCGCCAAGCGGCTCGCCGAGTACTACCCGGTCCTGTACTCCGGGCACGACGGCCTGGTCGCGCACGAATGCATCCTCGATCTCCGCGCGCTCACCAAACGGACCGGCGTCACCGTGGACGACGTCGCCAAGCGGCTGGCCGACTACGGGCTCCACGCGCCGACGATGTCCTTCCCGGTCGCGGGGACGCTCATGGTCGAGCCCACCGAGAGCGAGGATCTCGGCGAACTCGACCGGTTCTGCGACGCGATGATCGCGATCCGCGGCGAGATCGAGAAGGTCGCCGCGGGGGAGTGGCCGCTGGAGGGCAGCCCGCTGCGGAACGCCCCGCACACCGCGCGTTGTCTCGCGGGCGAGTGGGATCGTCCGTACAGCAGGGAGATCGCGGTGTTCCCGGCCGGGTTCACCGCGTCGAAGATCTGGCCCCCGGTGCGGAGGATCGACGGGGCCGCGGGGGACCGCAACCTCGTCTGCTCCTGTCCGCCACCGGAGGCCTTCGCGTGATCGTCAGCCGGGCATCTTGTCGAGAAAGCCCAGCACCTGCTTGATCCGTCCGTCCTCGACGGTGATGACGTCGAAACCGATCGCCAGCGGCTCCTCCGCGCCCTCCGGGCCGAGGTACCACTGGAATCGCGCGATGTCGTGGTGCGCGTCGGGCGCCGCGGGCAGGCTGAACTTCAGCCCCGCGAACTGGGCCTGCGCGCCGGCGATGAAGCCGTCGACACCGTCGTGGCCGGTGACGGCGCCGAGCGGGTCGGTGTAGGCGGCGTCCTCGGTGAAGATTTCGGCGATCAGGGCGCGGCGCTTGTCCGCGTCGGTCTCGTTCCACACGGCGATGTACTGCTCGGCGACGCGCTGGATGTCCGACATGGTGTCTCCTCGTTTCGTTGTGGGGTAACCGATGCCGCAACTCTGTCGGCCGGGGGCGGGTCCCGTCGATTACGCGGGAGGTAATGGCGGCGCGGCACCCGGGCCCGTAGGTTCGTGATCGTGACGACCACAGTGAGCGCGGGCCGCCCCGTCGGGGAACTCCTCCGTGAATGGCGTGACCGCCGCCGGATCAGCCAGCTGGATCTCGCCATTTCGGCGGACATCTCCACTCGGCACCTGAGCTTCGTCGAAACCGGCCGGTCCAAGCCCAGCCGCGAGATGGTGCTGCGGCTCGGCGAACATCTGGAGGTGCCCTTGCGGGAACGCAATCAGCTGCTGCTGGCCGCGGGGTACGCGCCCGCGTACGCCGAAACCGGGCTCGCCGCCCCGGAGCTGGCGGCCGTCCGCAAGGCGGTGCGCCAGCTGATGACGGGCCACGAGCCGTACCCGGCCGCCGTCGTCGACCGCTGGTGGAACCTGGTCGACGCCAACGCGAGCATCTCGCTTATGACCGGCCTGGTCTCGCCGGCCTTGCTGGCGCCCCCGGTCAACGTCCTGCGGGTGACACTGCATCCGGACGGGATGGCGCCGTACGTGCTGAACCTGGGGGAGTGGCGTGCCCATCTGCTCGGCAGGCTGCGGCGGCAGGTGATCCAGACCGCCGACCCGATGCTGACCGAGCTGCTGGAGGAACTGCTCACCTACCCGTGCGCGGATCCCGTTCCCGAGGTGGAGGTCCCCGGGCCGGGTGACATCTTCGTCCCGCTGAAACTGCGGCACGAGGACGCCGAACTCACGTTCTTCAGCACGGTCTCCACCTTCGGGACGCCGCTGGACGTCACGGTCGCCGAGCTGGTGATCGAGTCCTTCTTCCCGGCCGACGCGGACACGGCGGAGTATTTGCGCGCGTACGCCGCGCGCGGGATGGAATGATGCGGGGGAAGAAGCCCTGCCGCAGACCCCAGTGAGGATTTCCCTTCCATGGCCGTGCCTTCCGTCGTCCTGAACAACGAGGTAGCCATCCCCCAGCTCGGTTTCGGCGTCTGGCAGGTGCCCGCAGCCGATACGGCCAAGGTCGTCCGGACCGCCATCGAGGCCGGGTACCGCAGCATCGACACCGCCGCGTCGTACCGGAACGAAGCCGGTGTCGGCGAGGCGATCCGCTCGGCGGGAGTACCCCGCGACGAACTGTTCATCACCACGAAGCTGCCGAATCCGGGCCACGGTTACGACGAGGCGCTGCGGGCGTTCGACGCGAGCCTCGCGGAGCTCGGGCTGGACCACGTCGACCTGTACCTGATCCACTGGCCGATGCCCGCCCGCGGGAAGTACGTCGAAACCTGGCGGGCGCTGGAAAAGCTCTACGCGGACGGCCGGGCGCGGGCCATCGGGGTGTCGAACTTCCACGTGCCGCATCTGCGGCGGCTGTTCGACGAGACCGGGATCGTGCCCGCGGTCAACCAGGTCGAGCTGCACCCCCGGCTTCAGCAGAAGGCGTTGCGGGAGTTCCACGCCGAGCACGGCATCGTCACCGAGGCGTGGAGCCCGCTCGCGCAGGGATCCCTGCTCTCGGACGCGACGCTGACCGCCCTCGCGGCCAAATACGGCAAGAGCCCGGCGCAGCTCGTGCTGCGCTGGCATCTGCAGCTCGGCACGGTCTCCATCCCGAAATCCGTGACCCCGTCCCGGATCCGCGAGAACTTCGACGTCTTCGACTTCGAACTCGCCGAAGACGACCTCGCTGCGCTCGCCGAGTTCGACGACGGGACGCGCACAGGCCCGGACCCGGACACCTTCTCCTTGTGATCAGAGACCGAACACGCGTGATCAGAGACCGATCTCGCGTGATCAGGCGCCGAACACCCGAGTGCGGTGTTCAATCACGCGAGTTACGTGTCTGATCACGCGAGTCACGGCTGCGCGCACGCCGGCCTCACCACTCACGAGGTACGGGAAAGGCCCCTTCCCGAGCGGCGAAGGGGCCTTTCCCGTGGTTCGGGGCCTCAGGTGGCCTTGATACCCGCGGCCGCGAAGTCGGCCTGCTGGGCGGGCTGCTGAAGGTACTGGCGGAACGTCTGCGCGGCGCGCATCTGGACCTCGTCGATGGTCTTGCCGGCGAGCCCGACGAGCGGATAGTCGGCCGAACGCGCCGTCGCGACCGACTGGGCGGGCGAACCGACCAGCTCGGGCTTGGCGGTGTTCAGCTCGGTCACCCAGTAGGAGGACTCGGGGATCCAGGCGGCGGGAAGGCCGCCGATGGAGTCGAGGTTGGTCCGTCCGACGAGGCCGTCGAGCACGGACGCGGAGGACAGCGCGTCGATCTGGATGATCACGCAGTGGTCGCGGACCACGGTCGCGGCGTTGTTCCACCGCTCGGCCGCCGCGCGGACCGGCTTCTCGATGCTGGGGGTGACGATGACCCGCATCGGGGTGTCGCCGGCGCTGCACGCCTTGGCCTGGGCTTCGGCGCGGGTGTTGAGCTCGCCGTCCGCCCAGTTCCAGCCGAGCACGCCGATCGCGACCAGGACCACGAGGACCAGGCAGGCGATGGGCCACTTGGCGATCCGCCGCCGCGGGGCCTTCTTCCCCACGATCCGGTGCGAACCGGTCGCCTCACCGCGACCCTGAGGCCGCTTCGGCGGGTCGAGGGGATGCGGCACCGGCTCCTCGACCGCGCTGTGTCGCCCCATCGTTGTCCTTTCGAAACGTGCGCGCTCGCGCTGCGTATGCAATCAAACCGTTATCACTCTAACAGGGGAGGATGTTACGGGGAATGCGACGACTCACAGTTGTTTTCCGCGTGTCGTGGGAACTTTCCCTAACTCGCTCAGGAGTCGTTGGCAATGCGCTATCAGGTGCTCACGCAGCGGCGCGGCCCGGCGGGCGAAACCGGCCTGCGCGCGGGCGTACGCGGCGCGGCCTTCCGGGGTCTCGATCCGCACGGGCGAGTACCCGAACGACGCCAGATCGTACGGGCTGGCCCGCATGTCCAGCTCGCGGATGTCCGCGGCCAGCTCGAAGCAGTCCCCGACCAGCTCGGCGGGGACGAACGGGTCGAGTTTGTACGCCCATTTGAACAAGTCCATGTTGGCGTGCAGGCAGCCCGGCTGCTCGAAGTCGACCTGGTCCTCCCGCGCCGGCCGCAGGCTGTTGAGCGGCCGGGCGGGCTCGGTGAAGAACCGGAATGCGTCGAAATGTCCGCATCGGATCTCCAGCGACTCGACGACGCCGTCGGTCCCGGCAGAACCGAGCCGGAGCGGAAGCTGTGAGTGGCGAACCTCATTCGCCGATTCCCGGTAAACCATTGCCCATTCGTGAAGCCCGAAACAACTCAGTCTCGGAGAACGGGACGCGGTCGCGGAAAGCAGCCGGAGGACGAACTCGGCGGTCTTGGCCCGGCCCTCGGTGAAGCCCGCCGGATCGAGCATGACGCCGTCCGGTGTCTCCAGGTAGCCCTTCCGCTCCAGGAAACGGCGCGCGGACGCGCCTTCGAGCACGACACCCGGACCCGGTTGCCAACGCTCGAGGTGCCCTGGACGGTGCGAGTAGTAGCTGAAGAGGAAGTCGAGCACCGGATGCTTCTCGCCCCGCGAGCGGCGGCGCTGGTGCGGTGTCGTCCAGCGCCGCATCCGCGTCACGTGCTCGTCCTCCCGAGCCCGCCACACGGGCTCGGGAAGGACGATTGGGCCGGTCATGACATGACGTGGGTGCCGTCGCGGACAGTTCCCACGTATTCCTCGACGAGGTCCTCCAGCGCGACGACGCCGACCGCGGTCCCGGCCGGGCTCAGCGCCCGCGCCAGGTGGCTGCCTTCCTTGCGCATCGCCGACAACGCCTCGTCCAGCCGGGCGTCGGCGTGCAGTTCGGTGAGCGCCCGCGTCTTGTCCGACGGCACCACGGTGGTCGGATCCTCGCCAACGAGGTCGAGGATGTCCTTGACGTGGATGTAGCCGGTCAGCGTCCCGTCGTCGGTGCACACCGGGAAGCGGGAGAACCCGGTCGAGGACACCGCGCGCTCGACATCGCCCAGCGTGGGCGAGCACGGCAGCGTGGTCAGCTGAGCCGTCGGGACCAGCACGTCCGCCACCGTCTTCTCCACCGAGGACAGCGTCTTGCTCAGCCGCTGGTGCTCGGAGTGTTCCAGCAGCCCCTCGCGCCGCGACTCGCTGAGCAGTTCGGCGAGTTCGTCGGAGGTGTAGGCCGTTTCGAGCTCGTCCTTCGGCTCGACCTTGACCACCCGCAGCAGCGAGTTCGCCACGAAGTTCAGCAGCCAGATGAACGGGTTGGCGAGCTTCACCCAGGCCACGTGCACCGGGACCAGCCACAGCGCCAGCCGCTCCGGCTCGGCGATCGCGAGGTTCTTCGGCACCATCTCGCCGATGAGCACGTGCAGGATGGTGATGAACGCCAGCGCGATCGCGAACGAGATCGGGTGCAGCAGCACGTCGGGAATCCCGAGCAGCTCGAAGAACCCGGCCAGCCGGTGCGCGACGGCGGGCTCGCCCAGCCGTCCCAGCAGCAGTGAACAGATGGTGATGCCGAGCTGCGCGCCCGCGAGCATCAGCGAGACGTTCCTGCTCGCGTTGATCACGATCCTGGCGCGGGTCTTTCCCTGCTCCAGCAAGGCTTCCAGCCGGTCACGCCGCGACGAGATCAGCGCGAACTCGGCGCCGACGAAGAACGCGTTGGCCAGCAACAGGACCACGACGAGGAAGATGTTGAACCAGTCGCTCATCGGGCGGGCTCCTGCTCGGCGGAAGTCGCGGTTTCGCTCACCCGGCGGACTTCGACCTCGGCGATGCGGAGACGGTCCATTTTGGTCACCGTGAGCCGCCAGGCGTCGAGATCGGTGGCGTCGCCGGGAGAGGGGATCCGGCCGAGGCGTTCGAGGATCAGCCCGGCGATGGTCTCGTAGTCGCCGTCGGGCATCCGGAACCCGGTCTCGTCGGTGACCTCGTCGGCGCGAAGCTGTCCGGACACGAGCCAGTTGTCGGCGCCGACCTGCTGTGAGGACGGCGCTTCACGCTCGTCGTGCTCGTCGCGGACGTCGCCGATGATCTCCTCGACGACGTCCTCCAGGGTCACCAGCCCAGCGGTGCCGCCGTACTCGTCGACGACGATCGCGAGCTGGAACCGGGAATCGCGCAGCCGGTTGAGCAGCGAGTCGCCCGGCAGCGATTCGGGAACCGTCGGGATCGGCCGCATGACCGAACCGATCCGCACCGTGGCGCGCTGGGCGGCCGGGACCGTGAACGCCTGCTTGATGTGCACCGCACCCTGTACGTCGTCGAGATCCTCGGTGTAGACCGGGAAACGCGAAAAGCCGGTGCGTCGCGAGATCTCGATGAGGTCGGAGATCGTGTCGTCCACGGTCAGCGATTCGAGCTGGACGCGCGGCGTCATCAGCTCGTCGGCCGTCCGCTCGCCGAAGCGCAGCGACTTGTCCAGCAGTTCGGCCGTCGACGTGTCGAGCGTGCCGCTTTCCGCGCTGGAGCGCACGATCGAGCCGAGTTCCTGCGGCGACCGGGCCGACCGCAGTTCCTCCTGTGGCTCCACGCCGAACTTGCGGACGAGGAAGTTGGCGCTGTTGTTCATCAGGGTGATGAGCCAGCGGAACAGCGACGAGAACCGCGAGTGGTACCCCGCGACGGCACGCGCGGTCTCCAGCGGCCGGGCGATCGCGAGGTTCTTCGGCATCATTTCGCCGAGGATCATCGACAGCGACGTGGCCAGGATCAGCGCGACCGCCAGCGAGACGCCGTTCGCCACACCTTCGGAGAACCCGACGGCGGTGAACAGCGGGTGCAGCAGGTCACCGATCACCGGTTCCGCGAGGTAACCGGTGATCAGGGTGGTGATGGTGATCGCCACCTGGGCGCCGGAGAGCTGGAACGAGAGCGTGCGGTGCGCCTTCTGCACGGTGTGCGCACGTTTGTCGCCGACCTGGCGGACATTCGCGTCGACCGTGCTGCGCTCGAGCGCGGTGAGGGAGAACTCGGCGGCGACGGCGAGGCCGGTGCCGACGGTCAGCAGGAGGAACAGGAGAATGCCGAGAACGGCGAGCAGGATTTCCATCATTTCCTGCCGGCGGGGTCGGCGGGAAGAGCCGCGGAACAGCCGGGTGTGCCACCCGGCTCGATACTGTCACCAGGTGACTGCGCGTCGCGCACGAAAAGAGTCACTCCTCGATCGGAATCAACTGACACCGCCGCTGTACTGCGGCGATGGGACAATCTTAACGCGTTCCCCCGGCCGCGTGGGCACGGTGCCGCCGCACGCTCTCCTCGACCAGGTCGAGCACCGGGCCGAGATCGTCACCCGGCTGCCCCATCGCGAGGTGGGAGACGAGGCCTTCGAGAACCAGTTCGAGATACGCGGTCAGGATGTCGACGTCGACGTCGTCACGCAGGATCCCGGCCTCGCGCTGGCGCTCCAGACGGCGGCGGGTCGCGGCGGTCAGCTGATGGGACCGCTCGGCCCAGCGGGCACGGAACTCGGGGTCGGTGCGCAACCGGCGGGAGACCTCCAGCCGCGTGCCGAGCCAGTCGGCGGGGTGTTCGCTGCGGTTCGTCAGCAGCTCGCGCATCACCTGGACGAGACCCTGCTCGGCGACGATGTCGGCCATGCGCACCGCGTCGTCCTCGGCCAAGGCGAGGAAGAGGGACTCCTTGTCGCGGAAATGGTGGAAGATCGCACCACGGGACAGGCCGGTGGCCTCTTCCAGCCGCCGGACGGTGGCACCCTCGTAACCATGGCGTGCGAAGCACACGCGCGAGCCGTCGAGGATCTGGCGCCGGCGTGCGTCGAGGTGATCCTGGCTGACCCGTGGCATCCTGGAATCCTGTCACCGGGAACCCGGTTAATGCAATCCGTACGTACGTACTGTGACCAGTTCGCGGGATGAACCACCCTCAGCGGGAACCGGACGGCTCCGAGACACGTCCGATCACTCGGCCGGATCGGCTGACACGCCGTCCGCCGCTTGGCTACTCTTTGTCCATCACCGTGTGTGAGTGCTGAGGGGAAGGTGCGGGTGTGAACATCATCGGCGACGCCGCGAGCGCGATCAAGGCCGTCTGGGGTGACCTCACCACGCCGAAGGAACCGACCGTTTACGGCGGTGGGGGCGGCGGTGGCGGCGGGTTCGAGATGAGCCCCGAGGAGCTGAAGACCGTCATCGGGCTGTGGCAGGACGAGCTGAAGAAGGTCGTCGACGACGGCGACAAGATCGACATGATCGTCGGTGACTTGATGCCCCCGGGGAAGGACGAGGCCAGCACGAGCTACGTGAACTCCGGGCTCGACTCCTTGTTGTCCCTGCAGAAGCAGAACGAGTCGATGCGGGCTTACATCGAGGGCTACATCGAGAAGCTCGAGATCGCTCGCACGAAGACGATGGCGACCGACCAGGCCAACACCCTGCGCACTACCTGAGGATGCCGAACGTGTTGAGGAATCGCGCCGCGGTGGCGGCGCTCGTGCTCGTTTCCGTCGCGGTCGCGGGCTGCACAGGGGAGACCCCTGGTACAGCTACGCCCACCCCGGGAACGTCGCCGTCGTCGGCTCCGTCGGCCGCGCCGGAGGATCCGAACGTCCCGAAGGTAGCGAATCCGCTGGACGCCTCGGCATTCGTTGGTGACGTCTGCAAGCTGCTTCCGGCCGCCGCGGCCGCGGAACTGGGGTTCACCGCGCCCGGCGAGTCGAAGGGTGAAGGCAGCAATCCCGGTTGCAGCTGGCAGATTCGCGGCAAGGCCGACAGCTTGCTGATCATCCTCGGTAGCGGGAACCGCGAAAAGGGCATGGGCGGCATCGCCGGTCTGCACAAGGCCAAGGAAGCCGGACAGCTGAGGTTCCTCGAGCCCGGCCCCGAGGTCGACGGTTATCCGACCGTCTACTACGGACTGCAGGACCGGCGAGCGAGTGGCAGCTGCGATCTCGCGGTGGGCGTCGCCGACGATCTGGCGATCAGCACCCTCGCCAAGGGATACGACAACGAACAGGATTCGTGCGGGACCGCGCAGAAACTCGCGTCGGCCGTGATCAAGACACTCAAGGGGGCATGAGGGTGGACGGCAAACAGATCTTCGAGAACTTCACCCAGGGCGACACCCGCAACCTGCGTTCGGCGGCCGATCGCATCGCCGAACTCTCGAACGCCTACGTCGAGCGCGGGATGGCGATCAAGTCCCTGCAGACGCGGATGACGGCGTCCTGGACGGGGTCCGCCGCCGACGCGGCCAACGCCGGTGCCGGCCCGCTCGAGCAGGCCTTCAAGGAGACCGCGGATCCGCTGTTCCAGACCAGGGACTCGGTGACGACGCAGGCCGACAGCTTCGACGATTCGGGGTCGTCCGTCGTCCCCGTGCCGCCGAAGCCGGACAAGCCCAACCCCTGGACCACCGGCCTGAAGGGCGCGATCCCGATCGCCGGGCCGTTCATGGTCAACAACGACATCAAGAACTACCAAGAGGGCGTCGCGAAGCACGAGGCGGCGAACCAGAACAACGTCCGCGTGATGGACCAGTACGACTCGGTCACCAGCAGCACGAGCTCCAGCCTGCCGACCGACTACGGCGTGCTGAAGAACGACGGCGCGAACGTCAGTGTCAAGACCCCCGGCGGTACGCCCCCGGTCGTCATCCCGCCGGTCATCCCGGTGAGGCCCGGCAGGAACGGCGGCGGGGACGACAACGACGGCACCGACACCAGCGGCACGAACGACAACGGCACCAACCAGAACAGGCCGGGCGGCGACCAGAACCAGAACAGGCCGGGCACCAACGAGGACCGTCCGGTGCCTTCCAGGGACAGGCCCGACACCAACATCACGAACCCGCCGCGGAGGCCGGGCACCGGCGACGACGACACCACGCGGCCGTCCGGCGGTGGCAAGGGCAAGCCGGGCCCGACGACCGATATCCCGGGCAGGATCCCCGGACGTGGTCCCGGCGGAGACTCGGACAACGTCATCGGCCTGCCGAACGGCCCCGGCCAGAACTACAACCCCAATGGTCCTGGCCAGAATCCGCCGGGAACCAGCGGCGGTCGCAACGTGCCCCCGTCCAACAGCGCCGCGGGCAGGCTGCTCGGTGGCGAGGGCGGCACCGGCGGCAGGGCCGGCGCTCCCGGTTCCGGCGGTCTCGGCTCGGGCAGGGGCTCCGGTATGGGCGGCATCGGAGGCCTGGGCGGTGCCGACCACCTGGCGGGTGGCCGTGGTGGCGCCGGCCGTGGTGGCGCGGGTGCGATGGGCGGCCCGATGGGTGCCGGTGGCAGGCGCGCGGACGGCGACGAGGACGACGAGCACCAGCGTCCCGACTACCTGATCGAGGCCGACCCGGACGCGATCTTCGGCACCGACCAGCGGACCAGCCCGCCGGTCATCGGCGAGTAGCGGATGACCGTGAGAACAGGCCGGGTGGACGTCCCGGTCGAAGCCCTGGCGGCGCTCGCCGAACGCGAACGCGTCGGCGAGCTGCACATCACGCTGCGTCCCGAACCGCGCTGGCTGTCCAGGACGGCCCGCGCGGAGGCGGACAAGCGAGTGGAAGCGGCGCTGGCACAGGCCGGGTTGCTGGATTCGAGCGGCCGCGCGTCGGTCGACTTCCTGGACTGGCTTCCGGTGCTCACGAAACCGGCCATCGAGTACTACGGCTGGGTGAACACCGGAGGCCAGACCTACGGCGTCCTCGCCGCCTCGCTGGGGCTGCAGGCGGTCCTGGCGGTGGCGTCCGGCGACTGGGTCGGGTTGCAGGAGATCGATCGGCGACGGCTGCCCGAAACGCTGATCGAGCAGCTGCCGCCCGTCCCGGCGGGCGGCGGCAGGCTGCGCACGGTCCGCGCGTACGAGCTCGAAGAAGCGGCTCGCCGCGGCCCGGACACGCATTCGCTGCCGCCGGTGATCGCGGACATCGTCAGCCTCGTGCAGCGGCCGGTCGAGGGGAGTGGCGAGCTCTACGTCGGCAAGCGGGACGAAGTCGGCAGGCATGTGGCCGCCGAGGATCCGCTCCACTTCGCCGACACCGACTGGGGCCGGTACCTCAGCTACACGACCGGCCACGGCAACGACGCCGTCGTCCACATCGGACCCGCCGGCCCGCCGGAGCTGGTAGACGCGCTCCGGCACGTCTCCAGCACCTTGGCCGGCTAGGCCGTCACCAGGGATACACCGCCCGGAGCGCGGCCGAGATCGGTTCGAGGTCGGCGACGAGCCGCTCGAGTTCGTGGGCGCTCAGGGCGTCGTACGGCGTCTCCGCGAGCCGGTCGGTCATGGCCTCGACGCGTTCCTTCGTAGCGCGGCCGTCGGTGGTGAGCCAGCCGTCCGTCCCGATGAGGCCGCGGTCGCGCATACCGTCGACGACCGCGGTCAACCGGTCGGCGGGGAGGTGCCAGACCCGGCCGAACTTGTTCGCGGGGGTGCCGGCCGACAGGGCGTGAAGCACGTGGGACTCGGTGCCGCCGATGCCCTCGGCCAGCAAGGCGACGGTGTGGCCGTCGCCGCGGTGTTCCCGCAGGAGGGTGGCGGCGTGCCACAGCCTGGCCACGGGCTCCTGCGGGACCGGAAGGGTGCGAAGGGCGGCGTAGAGGGCACGTCCCTCCACCGGCGCACTGGTCGCCGCTTTCAGCAAGAGGTCACCTGCTCGGGTGACTTCGGGGGCATCGGCGAGCTCGCCGAGGATCCGCCGTATCCCCGCGACGCAGCCCCGTTCGCGGGCGGCCAATGCCGCCTCGGGCGTGGTCAGCTCCCAGACCTTCGGGATGTGGCGGGCCACCTCGCCGGGAGCGAAGTTGTAGAAGATCGCGTGGATCACCTCGGCGGGCACCGACCGGCCGAGCGGCGCGGCCCGGCCCGCGAAGTAGGCGTCCCACTGGTTGCGCAGGCCGAGCGCGATCAGCGCCTCGTCCGACTCGTCGGCGAAGTAGGGCACCAGGCCGATGGGCTCGACCAGGTCGTACATGCGGCGGGCGTGTGCCATCTCATCCCCTGAGGTTCGTGGCGGCACCCCTCGTGGGAGCCACTCATCTTGTCCACGAACGTCCAAGGCCGGAACAGACACTCTGGCTGACGGGAATTAGGGAAAGTGGGGTGAAGGGGACTTTCCCCGCATCCGACGCGAGGAAAGTCCCCTTCACCCCACTTCGGATGCCAACAAAAAACGCGCGCTCGGACACCCACCCCCGCTATTGTGACAGCGCTGTTGTATTTCTGGCGGGGCCTGGGAGGACGAGAACGTGACACGGCTGTATCCGGAAATCGAACCGTACGACCATGGGATGCTCGACGTCGGCGACGGGCACCTCGTGTACTGGGAGGTCTGCGGTAATCCCGACGGCAAACCCGCCGTCACGCTGCACGGCGGCCCCGGGACCGGCTGCAGCACCGGCCTTCGCCGGTATTTCGACCCGGCCAAGTACCGCGTCGTGCTGTTCGACCAGCGGGGTTGCGGCCGGAGCACCCCGCACGCGGGGGAGCCCGAGGCCGACCTCTCCACCAACACCACCGACCACCTGATCGCCGACATGGAACGGCTTCGCGAGCATCTGGGCATCGAGAAGTGGCTGCTCTTCGGCGGTTCCTGGGGCTCGGTGCTCGCGCTGGTCTACGCCGAGCGCCATCCGGGCCGGGTCTCGGAGATGGTCCTGATGGGTTTGGCGACCGGACGGCGGAGCGAGACCGACCTGCTCACCCGCGGCCTCGGCGGCGTCTTCCCCGAGGCATGGGCGAAGTTCCGTGACGGCGTTCCCGAAGAGGATCGCGACGGTGACCTGGCGGCGGCTTACCTGAAGTTGCTGATGGCCCCTGATCCCGCGGTGCACCAGAAAGCGGCGGCCGACTGGTGCGCCTGGGAGGACGCGATCATCCCGACCTCCCCGCCGTACAAGAGCTTCGAAACGCCGGAGTTCCGGCTCGCCTTCGCCCGGCTGGTCACGCACTACTGGAGCCAGGGGTCCTTTTTGGACGAAGGCGTGGTCCTGCGGGAGGCCGGGAAACTGGCCCACATCCCGGCAGTGCTCGCCGAAGGAAGTCTCGACCTGGGCAACCTGATCGGCACGCCGTGGGAGCTGGCGCACGCGTGGCCCGGCAGCGAGCTGGTGGTCATCGACGAGGTCGGCCACAGCACCCAGGACGAGCCGATGCGCGAAGTCCTCATCGGCGCGACAGACCGCTTCGCCTTCTGAACACGCGTGAAGGCCCCTTCGCGGAAGGGGCCTTCACGCGTGCCTTCAGGGGATGACCAGCGCGGGGGCGGTTTCCGGGGTGGCGGCGTCCGAACGGGTGGTTTCGGCCAGTCGCAATCCCGTGGTGCGGGGTGCGATCCGGTCGAGGTTCCACGAGCTCAGCAGCAGGGCCACCTTCGCCCGCATCTCGGTCCGCAGGCGCAGGAACGAATCGGCGGGATCGGCGCCGACCTCGCCGAGCAGGAGCCACCAGGCCCACGCGGCCGCGCCGGCGTTCGCGACGAAGTCCGGGATCACCGGGATGCCGCGGGCCGCCAGCCCCGCTTCCGCGTCGGGTGTGGTCGCCGCGTTGGCCGCTTCGATGACGACCTTCGCCTTGACGACGCCCTGGTTCCCGGCGCGCAACGCGTAGGAGATGGCCGCCGGGACGAGGATGTCCGCCTCGGTCCCCACGATCTCGTCGCGGGGGAGAAGCTGTACGTCGGCGGGGAGCCGGCTCCGGTCGACCTCGCCGTAGGAGTCGCGCAGTTCCAGCAGCGCCGGGATGTCGAGACCTTCGGGCCGGTACAGCGTGCCGGCCGCGTCGGCGACCGCGACGACCTTCATCCCGGCTTCGTGCAGGTACCAGGCCGCGCCGCCGCCCATCGTGCCGATGCCCTGGATGGCGACCGTGGTCTCGTCGGCGGCCCATTCCCACGCGTCGGCGACACCGAGGCAGGCCTGCGCGACGCCGTAGCCGCCGATCACGTCGCCGAGCAGAAGCCCGCCGGGGACCGGTGTGTTCAGCCCGGCCTGCACGCGGCGAAGGGTGTGCGCCGGATCGGCCGAACGACGGATCGCGGCGTGGTACGACTGCTCCAGCCCGAGCTTCGCGAACACCTCGTCGATCAGGTGCTGTGGCACGCCGAGGTCTTCGGCGGTCACCCAGTGGTTGTCGATCCACGGCCGCAGGAACGAGCAGAACCGTTCCAGCACACCGAAAGCACGCTCGTCCTTCGGATCGAAGTCGATACCGCCCTTGGCCCCGCCGACCGGCAGGCCGAAGGTCGCGGTCTTGTTCGCCATCCCCCTCGCCAGGTCCTCGACCTCGGTCATCGTGCAGCCCGCGCGCATCCGGGTCCCGCCGGTCGCGATGCCGGAGACCAGGCTGTGCACTACGAGGTAGCCGGTGGCACCGGTGACGGGGTCGGTCCAGACGAGCCTCATCAGCGGTTCGGCGTTCCTCGCGGCCATGCGGCCACCTCCTTCGTGGATTCGGGGTCGTTCCTGCGCCACTTCCGAGGGTGCGCCCACGCCGGCGCGCGCGTCCATTTACCGAATCTGAACGATGATGTGCAGAGAAACTGGTGTAACGCGTCACCGGGCGTCCGCGACCGCACCCGATTACGTTGGGGCCATGGAGCTTTCGTTGCATCGCCTGCGGATGCTCCGCGAGCTGAGCAGGCGCGGCACCGTCACGGCGGCCGCCGCTTCGCTGCATTACACCGCTTCGGCGGTATCGCAGCAGCTGGCTCAGCTGGAGCGGGACGTGGGCGCGAAGCTGTTCGAGCGATTCGGCAGACGGGTGCAGCTGACCGAACTGGGGTTACTGCTCACCGAGCACGCCGAGGAGATCCTGGGATCGGTCGAACGGGCGACACTGGCCTTGGAGGAGGCACAGGAGACCGTTTCGGTCCGCCTCATGGCCGGGGTGTGGGCGTCGGTCGCTTCCGGTCTGTTGCCGCACGCGCTGGCCGCGCTCGAGGATGAGCATCCGGGCATCCAGGTCCGGACCCGTGAGCTGGCTCCCGAGGATACCGCCGACGCCGTCCGTGACGGCGAACTGGACCTGTCGTTCGTCCTCGACTATTCCGACGCGCCGATGCCGTGGGACGCGGGCCTGGAACGCGCGGTGATCGCGGTCGAACGGCTGCACGCCGCCGTACCCGCCGGTGCGGTGCCCGCCGGAAGTGCTTCCCTGCTCGAACTGGGTGAGCATCCCTGGATCCTCGCCAGCCCGAAGAGTCATTTCGGTCGCGCGGTGCGCACGGCTTGTCACCGGCACGGGTTCGAACCCAAGATCAACCACGAGGTCGAGGAGCAGTCCACGGCGATGGCGATGGTCAGGGCCGGGCTCGGGGTGACCCTCGTTTCCGACCTCGGGCTCGGGCTGCGGCCGCCGGGGATCGACGTCGTCGCGTTGACCACACCCTTGCTCCGGACGGTTTCGATCGCCTACCGGACGACCTCGTCACGGCGGCCGGCGCTGCAGCTGGTGATCGAGGCGGTGCGGAACGCGGCGGCGGCACTGGGGCTGGGGACGGAGCCCGCTTTGCCTTGATCGTCCCGTCCCGGACGGTGGTCCGGGAATCCTGCCCGGCAAGAACCGGACTGATTTTGTCGGACCTCGCGTGTAGCGTCCGAAGTCGAGGTATCTCAGGTATCGGACAACCGACTGGACTGCGGAAAGATGACTACTGTTCATGATTTCCCCGAGAAGTCCGGGAGCGCGTCGAACGCGACGGCGAAGGTCCTGTCGGACCGCGCCGAAGGCGAGGCGTATGTGGCTTCCGTGTGCTTCAAACACGGGCCGCCGAGACTTCTCGGCGTAGAGCTGGAATTCACCGTGCACTACGCCGACGATCCCGCCCGGCCCCTCGATCCCGACGATCTCGCCACCGCGCTCGGCCCGCACACGCCGCGGACACTGCGCCCCGACAGCCCCGCCCTCCCGCTTCCGGCAGGTTCACCGCTGAGCCTCGAGCCCGGATGCCAGGTGGAGATCTCCGCTCAGCCACAGACCACGCTGCGTCACCTGGACGCCGTCGTCTCGGCCGATCTGGCCCACCTCGAAAGTCTTCTCGCCGCACAAGGCCTGTACCTGGGGGACACCGGGATAGACAGGCATCGCGCGCCCGCCCGCAAGCTGGGCACCCCTCGCTACGCCGCGATGGAACGCCGTTTCGCCCCGATGGGCGCCGGCGGCGCGACGATGATGTGCAGCACCGCGGGCCTGCAGGTCTGTGTGGACGCCGGCGAGGCGCACGACCTGGCCGTCCGCTGGGCCGCCGTGCACGCGCTCGGCCCGCCGCTGCTCGCCACCTTCGCCAATTCCCGGATCCACGCCGGGCGCGACACCGGCCACGCGTCCGCGCGCTGGCTCGCCGTCATGGAGACGGAAGAGGCCCGCACCCGGTCGGCGCAGCCGGGCAAGGATCCGGCCGCCGAGTGGGCGGACAGGATCCTGGACACCCCGTTGATGGTGCTTCCGGGCTCCGACGGCCGCTGGGACGCGCCCGATTCCCTGACCTTCGCCGACTGGATCGAAGGACGGGGAGAGGGCGCGGGGCTCGGCAAGCCGACCGAGGAAGACCTGGCCTATCACCTGACGACGTTCTTCACCCCGGTCCGTCCACAGGGGTACCTGGAGATCCGCTACCTGGACGCCCAGCCCGCCGCCAGGTGGCTGCATCCGGTGGCCCTGCTGGCCGCACTGCTCGCGCGTCCGTCCACAGTGGACAAGGTGCTCGAACTGTGCGAACCGGTCATGGGCAGATGGGAGTGCGCGGCCCGGTTCGGCCTCGCCGACCGGGCGATCGCCGACGTCGCGGGCAAGGTGGTGGACCTCGGCTGTGCCGAACTGGGCACGACCGGTCTGCCACCGGAGACCATCACCGAGATCAGCGAGGGCGTGCTGTCTCTCGTGAGCGGTTCGAGGAGCCACCAGTCATGAGCGTGGAAAGCACCGAGACCAACCCGCTTCGCGCGCTGAGCCCGCAAGACCTGCGGGCTCACGCGGCCGAGGCGCTCACCAGGGCTCGTGAGCGCAGTGTCGCGCTGACGAGCGTCGACGACGAAGACCTGGTCCGCCAGCATTCGAAACTGATGTCGCCGCTGGTCTGGGACCTCGCGCACATCGGCAGCCAGGAGGAGCTCTGGCTGGTACGCGACGTCGGCGGCCGCGAGGCGCTCCGGCCCGACATCGACGACATCTACGACGCGTTCCAGCACGCTCGCGCGGACCGCCCGGCGCTGCCGTTGCTGGGCCCGGAGGAAGCGCGCAAGTACGTCCGCGAGGTCAGGGAGAAATCCTTCGACATCCTGGAAACCGTTCCCCTGCAAGGCAGGCGGCTCACCGAGGACGCCTTCGCCTTCGGCATGATCACCCAGCACGAGCAGCAGCACGACGAGACGATGCTGGCCACCCATCAGCTGCGCAAGGGCGATCCGGTGCTGCACGCGCCTGCCCCGCCGCCGTCGCGGTCCGGGCCGCTGCCCGCGGAGGTGTTCGTGCCCGGCGGTGCCTTCACCATGGGTACCTCCGCGGAGCCATGGGCGCTGGACAACGAGCGTCCGGCGCACGAGGTCGCGGTGGAGGCGTTCTTCATCGACACCACGCCGGTCACCTGCGGGGCGTACGCCGAGTTCCTCGATTCCGGCGGTTACGAAGAGCCGAAGTGGTGGAGCGAGCGCGGCTGGGCGTACCGCAGCGAGCACGGCATCGACGCGCCGCGTTTCTGGAAACGGGAGCAGGACGGTTGGTGGCGGACGCGATTCGGCGTCTACGAGAAGGTGCCCGCCGCTGAACCCGTGGTCCACGTTTCCTTCCACGAGGCCGAGGCGTACGCCGCCTGGGCGGGCCGTCGCCTGCCGACGGAGCCGGAATGGGAGAAGGCCGCCCGGTTCGACCCGGCGACCGGCCGCTCGCGCCGGTTCCCCTGGGGCGACGAGGAACCGACCCCCGACCACGCCAACCTCGGGCAGCGGCATCTGCGGCCCGCGGAGGTCGGCGCGTACCCGGCGGGTGTCTCGCCGCTGGGCGTCCACCAGCTGATCGGCGACGTCTGGGAATGGACCAGCAGCGGGTTCGAGGCGTATCCGGGATTCGCCGCGTTCCCGTACAAGGAGTACTCGGAGGTCTTCTTCGGCGGCGACTACCGGATCCTGCGCGGTGGCTCGTTCGGTACGGACGCGGCGGCCATCCGCGGCACGTTCCGCAACTGGGACCACCCGATCCGGCGGCAGATCTTCTCCGGGTTCCGCTGTGCCCGGGACGCACGGCCGAGCGAGGTGGCCTGAGCGGCATGTGCCGTCACGTCGCGTATCTCGGCGAGCCGCGTTCGCCCGCCGAGACGCTCTTTCACGCCCCTCATTCGCTGCTCGTGCAGTCGTACGCCCCCCGTGACATGCGGGGCGGCGGCTCGGTGAACGCGGACGGGTACGGACTCGGCTGGTACGCCGAAGGCCCCGAACCGCTGCGCCTGCGCCGGTCCGCTCCCTTGTGGACGGACGGGGACCTGCCCGCCCTCGCCGGATCGGTCCGCTCGCACGCCTTCCTGGCGGCGGTCCGGAACGGTACGACGGGGATGCCCGTGGTCGAGGCGGCGAACGCGCCGTTCACCGGCGGCGGCTACCTCTTCAGCCACAACGGGCTGGTGCGGGGCTGGCCGGACTCGATGGCCGAGCTCGCCGCGAAGCTGTCGATCGCCCGGATGCTGACCCTGGAGGCGACCACGGATTCGGTACTGCTGTGGGCTTTGCTGCGTGAACGGCTGGAGGCGGGCGAAGACCCGCTCGCGGCCGTCACCTGGCTGACCGGAGCGGTCGAGGAGGCGGGGCCGGGTTCGCGGCTCAACCTCCTGCTGACCGACGGCCGGACGCTCATCGGTACCGCGTGGACGCATTCCCTGTCCTATCGGGACACCGGAGACGGTGTGCTCGTCGCGTCGGAACCGTGCGACGACGATCCCGGGTGGACTCCCGTTCCCGACCACCACGCCGTCCGGGTCACCCGCGCGGGCGTGGAGATCCTGCCCCTCGAAGCCGATCGGAGCCCTGAGGCACGATGACCGAACTCGACCTCGACGTACACCACAGCGAATCGGATATCACCGAGCAGCTGCGCGCGGACGTCCGCACCGGCCTGGAGGCGGACCAGAAGTGGTTGTCGCCCAAATGGTTCTACGACGCGCGCGGCAGCGAGCTGTTCGAGAAGATCACCACCCTTCCCGAGTACTACCCGACCAGGAGCGAGCGGGAGGTGCTCGCCGCGCGCGGTGGCGAGATCGCCGCGAGCTCGGGCGCGCACACCCTCGTCGAACTCGGCTCCGGATCGAGCGAGAAGACGAGGCTCCTGCTCGACGCGCTCACGAATCACGGCACGCTGAAGGAGTTCGTCCCGCTGGACGTCTCCGAAACCGCGCTCGCCGAGGCGGCGGAAGCCATCACCGCCGACTACCCGTCGCTCGAGGTCCGCGGCGTGGTCGGCGACTTCACCCAGCACCTCGACCTGCTGCCGGGCGACCGGCCGCGGATGGTGGTCTTCCTCGGCGGCACGATCGGGAACTTCCTCCCCGCGGACCGCACCACCTTCCTGCGCTCGGTCCGGGAGGTGCTCGACGAAGGGGAGTGGTTCCTTCTCGGGACGGATCTGGTGAAGGACCGGGAGACCTTGGAGCGCGCGTATGACGACGCGGCCGGGGTGACCGCCGAGTTCAACCGCAACATGCTCCATGTGATCAACAACGGCCTCGGCGCGAACTTCGACCCGGCGGCGTTCGACCACGTCTCGTATTGGGACGAAGAGAACGAATGGATCGAAATGCGCCTGCGTGCGCGTGAGCCGCTGACCGTCGACATCCCGGGCGCCGACCTGCGGGTGAAGTTCGCCGAGGGGGAATACGTGCGCACCGAGATCTCCGCGAAGTTCCGGCGGGAGGGAATCGCCGCGGAACTGGCCGAAGCCGGTTTCTCCGTGGAGAAATGGTGGACGGACTCGGAATCGCGGTTCGGGGTGAGCCTGGCAAGATCTGTCCGTGGCTAACCCTCTCACGTCGCTCGCCCGCGTACTCGGCACCAAACCGTGGCTGATGGGGCTCGCGGGCGGGATCATCTGGGTGGACAAGAGGCTCCACCGGCTGTTCAAGGGGAAGGTGAGCCTGGTCGCGCTGGCCGGGCTCCCTTCCCTGCGGCTGACCACCACCGGGCGGAAGAGCGGGCTGCCCCGCGCTACGAATCTCTTGTACTTCCCGCACGGGGAGGATTTCGTGCTCGTCGGCTCCAATTGGGGGAAGCCGAACGATCCGGCGTGGACACACAACCTGCGCTCGCATCCCGAGGCGGTCGTCGCGCTGGCCGGCAAGGAGATCCCGGTCAGGGCCAGGGAACTGCTCGGTGACGAGTACGAAGCGATGTGGAAACTGCTGCTGGAGTTCTGGCCCGGTTACTCCATGGAGGCCGACGCCGCTCGCCGTGTGTTACCGATTTTCGAGTTGAAGACAACCACTCGATAGGTTCGTACCATCCTTTCGGCCGGTGACTGGGTTACCGGCCTGTGCGAGGCTCCTTTGGTGTTACGCGCCGTGACGTCGGCGGCGCATCGTGCGACGTGGTCCGTCACGTCGCCAGCCGAGGGAGGAGTCGTTTTGCCGAGATCCACAAGGAGGCCGGTGCGCGGTTTCGCACTGGTAGGGGCACTCGTGGCCGGCGCCGCGCTGACCGGGGCGTCCGGGACGGCGGTCGCCGCCCAGGAAGCCGGGCCGCCCGCCGCCCAGGTCGGTGCGACGGCGCCGGTGAACTGGGGTGCCTGCACGGCGGACCAGCTCCGCGGTGTTCCGGCCGATCAGGTGAAGTTCTACAGCTGTGCGCGGTATCGCGTGCCGGTCGACCACGACAACGCGGCGCTCGGCACGATCGACATCGCGATGCTGAAGCGGGCGGCGAAGACGCCCGACAAGAAGGTCGGTTCGCTGTTCCTGAACCCGGGCGGTCCGGGCGGCTCCGGGTTCCGGATGCCGATCGGCGCGGCGAACTACTTCCAGCCGCAGGTGCTGGACCGGTTCGACCTGATCGGGTTCGACCCGCGCGGCGTCGGGGCCAGCAACCCGCTCAAATGCTTCACCACGCAGGAGGACGCGGACGACGTCTTCGCCGCGCAGATCCCCGTGCCGCTGTCGCGGCAGGAGATCTCCGGAACGCTGGCCTCGTACCGCGACTACGGCCAGTTCTGCAAGAACAACGCGGGCGTGCTGCTGAACCACATGTCCACCAAGGACGTCGTGCGTGACCTCGACAAGATGCGGGCGGCCGTCGGCGACCAGAAGCTGACCTTCGTCGGCTTCTCGTACGGGACCCTGATCGGGTCGACGTACACGTCGATGTTCCCGAAGCAGAGCCGGGCGATCGTCATCGACGGCAACGTCGATCCGGCGCTGCGCACCAGCGACGGCGTGCAGTACGACCGCGAGCGCGCTCGCGGGTTCGAGATCGCGCTGGACGCCTTCCTGCGCAAGTGCGCGCAGGTCGGGCCGAAGTGCTCGTTCAGCGCGGGCACGCCGCGGGACAAGTTCGACGAGATCCGCGACCACCTGCGCCAGCAGCCGATCAAGCTGCCGGACGGGAGCAGCTACGACATCAACGCGTTCACCAGCACGGTGGCCGGGGTGCTGTACTCGCCGACGTCGTTCCCGCCGCTGGCCGACGACCTGCAGGCGCTGTACAACGTCGTGCACCCGCCCGCGGCGCAGACTCAGGCGGCGCAGGCCGTCGAGCTGAAGGTGCTGCGGTCCGGGGCGAACGGGCGCGCGGACGCGAACCCGGACAGCCCGTACACCGGCGACGACTCGTACTTCGCCGTGAACTGCTCGGACAAGAAGATCACGATCAAGCAGGAGAAGGTCCCCGAGATCGCCGCGAAGTGGGAGAAGGAATCGCCCACTTTCGGTCGCTACCAGGCGTTCTCGGACGTGGCGGGCTGCCCGGTGTGGCCGGTGAAGAAGCCGGACGTCTACCGCGGCCCGTGGCAGGCCAAGACCGACACCCCGGTCCTGGTCATCGGCAACTACTACGACCCGGCGACCCAGTACCTGTTCTCGAAGCGGATGGCCGACCAGCTGGGCAACGCCCGGCTGCTCTCGGTCGACGCCTTCGGGCACTGCATCCTGGGCGACTCGCTCGGGGTGGACAAGGTGACGGCCGACTACCTGATCGATCTGAAGGTCCCGTCCAACGGCCAGGTCTTCCAGCCGAACGTCCAGCCGTTCGAAACCGCCTGATCCAGGGCTGAAGGACACGAAGGCCATCGTCTCGGCGGTGGCCTTCGTGGCGTCCGGGGACCGGTCCCGAACTCCCGGCCCTAGGGTTCCGGACGGGGAGGGCCGGATCGGCCCCTGGGCGAACTGCTCGTCCAGGAGATCCGGGTGGGTAACCAGGGCACCGGCTTCGGCCTGGTCGCGGCCGCCGGTGCGCCTGGCTCACCCATCGGCCTCAGATGTGGACGCTCGCGTAGGCGTTCAGACCGTAGTTCGTGGCGTACGCGTTCTCGACCCCGACCAGCAGGTCGACCACCTCGAAGTACCGGTCCCAGAACGGCGTCTCGCGCAGTGCCTCGACGAGCAGCTGGTACGAGTGGTGGTCGTCGGCCTCCCACACCCACACGTCGGTCACTCGCGCGGAGTAGAACTCGGTGTCGAAGAACCGGGACCGGACGCCCTTCACCTTGCTCTCGATGGCGGGGAGGATTTCGGTCTTGAAGGCCTCCACGCGCTGTTCGGCGGTGAGCCCGAGCCACTCGGGTGTGGTCTTCACCAGCATGAAGGCGGTCACTTCGGACATGGTGTCTCCTCTCGATCAGGCGTAGGCGCCGGCTTCGATGTCCTCGGCCAGGCTCGGTCCGTACGGGGTCCACTTCAGGAGTTCGCGGGTGCGCGCGCTGGACGCGGACATGTCCAGAGCGAAGAACCGGCCGACGAACCCGAAGTGCTCGGCGGCGTTCTCCGGTGCCACGGACACCACCGGGACGTCGAGTTTCCGTCCGATGGCTTCGGCGATCTCCTTCGTGGTGACGGCTTCTTCCGCGACCGCGTGGAGCAGCGAGCCGGTGGGCGCGCCTTCCAGCGCCAGCCGGACGAGCCGGGCCGCGTCGGCGCGGTGCACGGCGGCCCAGGCCGCGCTGCCGTCGCCGAGGTAGCCGGAAACGCCGTGTTTGCGGGCGGCCGCGACGAGGGCGGCGACGAAACCGTGGTCGCCCACGCCGTGCACGGATGGCGCGAAGTGGGCACTGATCACCCGTATGCCCTTTTCGGCGTACTCGAGTGCGAGGTTCTCGGCGCCACCACGGTGAGAGGCGGGGCCGACGGCGGGGGAGAGGTCGGTCTCGGTGGCGGGCCGTCCGGTGGCCAGGGTCGAGAGGCTCGCGGCGAGAACGAAAGGCCGTCCGGTACCGGTCAAGGCGTCGGCAAAAGTCTGGACGGCCGCCCGCTCGGCCCGGTCGGACTCCGCGGGGTTGGCCCAGTCGTGCTTGTTCGCCAGGTGGATGACGGCGTCGGCAGCCTCGGCGCCGTCGCGAAGGCCGTCGAGATCGTCCAGGTCGCCGCGGCGGACCCGGGCGCCCTTCCGCTCCAGTGTGGCGGCTGAGGCGTCCGATCTGGCGAGGCCGGTGACCTCGTGCCCGGCGTCGAGCAGTTCGTCCACGACGGCCGAGCCGATCCAGCCGGTCGCCCCGGTGACGAATACGTGCATGGGAATACTCCTTCTACTTGGTGTCGCGGGAAAGCCGTGATTGCAGGACGACGAGCGCACCGAGGACGAGCACGCTCACCCCGATCACCCGGAGTGCCGTGCTCGCGCCGGTGACGAAGGCGGAGATCACCTCGGGGGAGCGGCCGGGCGCGGTGACGGCCAGCGCCTGCGCGACGGTGTGCGGATCGTGGGTCTCGCGGATGTCTTCCGGCAGCGCCGCGACGAAGCGTCCGGTGAGGACGGTGCCGATGACCGCGACACCGAGCGCGCTGCCGAATTCGCGCGTGGTGGCCTGAAGCCCGGCACCGACACCGGCCTGTGCCGGAGGCAGTGAGCCGGAGATCGCGGCGGACAGCGTCGGAAGGGCCAGGGTGACACCGACCCCGGTCAGCACGAGCCAGGCCGCGTAGACCGGATACGGCGTCAAAGCGTCGCTTGTGGACAGTCCCAGGAGACCGCTGCCGCAGAGGAGGAACGCGATGGCGACGACGACGTCGACCCCGAAGCGCTGGACCAGCTTGCCCACGTGCCGCGCGCCGAGGATGACCGGCACGGTCAGCGGAATGATCCCGAGGCCGGTCGGCAGTACCCCGAAACCCTTGCCGTACTGGAGGAACGACGCGTTGACGTAGAAGAGCGCGAACATCCCGAAGAAGATCGCCGTCATGCCGAGACACGCACTGCGCAGCGCGGGCACCCGGAACAGCCGGGGATCGAGAAGCGGGTGCTCGGCCTTCAGCTCCACGAACGTCCACAGCGCGAACAACACGACCGAACCGGCGAATCCGGCCAGGACGATCGGGCTGGTCCAACCCGCTTCGGGACCTTCGACGATGCCGAGCAGCAGTGCGACCGAAGCGCCGACGAGCAGGATGGCGCCGAGCGGGCTGAGTGGCCGCTCGTGACGCGGGGACACCGGCGCGATCCGGGCGACGAGCGCCACGAGCACCAGCGAGATCGGGACGGCGGCCGCGAACAGCCATCGCCACGAGCCGCCCGCCAGCACGGCGCCGCCGCCGGCATTCCCCGCGACACCGCCGATCCCGGTCATCGAAGCCCAGGTCGCAATGGTCACGCCCTTGCGCTCGGCGGGGACGGCGTGCAGCAGGACGGCGAGCGTGTTGGGCAGCACCGCAGCGGCCCCGATCCCGGTGATCGCCCGGCCCGCCAGCAGGAAGGGCACGTTCGGCGCGATCGCCGACAGCAGCGCGCCGAGCGCGAAAAGCGCGACGCCCGCGAGCAGGACACCCTTGCGGCCGAAGCGATCGCCCGCCGCTCCGCCGGGGATCACCAGGCAGGCGAAGAAGACGACATAGGTGTCGACGATCCAGATCAGCGCCGATGCGGACGGGCGGAGATCGCTCGCGGCGAGCATCGGGACGGCGAGGTTGATCGCGGCGACCATCCCGACCATGAGCACGACACAGGCGCACATGACGGGCAGCAGGCCGCGTCGGTCCGCTGCGGTTTCGGGGGCGTCGCGGACTTGAAGTCGGAGTGGCATGTCCACGACGCTATGGGCCTGCTGGTTCTTCGTGCGACGCAACATTGACAAGAGATAGTTGTGTACGATGCAACTATGGTCGATCAGCTGGACCTCAACCTCCTGCGGGTGTTCGACGCCTTGCTGCGGGAGGGCAGCGTGACGGCGGCCGCCGAACGCCTGCATCTGTCGATCCCGGCGGCGAGCCGGGCGCTGGGCCGGCTGCGGCGCGCGATGGGGGATCCGATCCTGGTGCGCGCCGGCCGCGGGATGGTGCCGACGCCGTTCGCCCTCCGGACCGCCCCACGGGTGCGATCGCTGCTCGACGAGGCGTCGGCGCTGATCAGCGCCGACCGCGAGTTGTCCCTCGGCGACCTCGAACGCACCTTCACCATCCGCATCAACGACGGCGTCGCCGCGACACTGGCGACAGCCGTCGTCGAGGCGACCGCCGCCGTCGCTCCAGGCGTCGTCTTGCGCTTCGTCGCTGAAGGCAGCGAAAGCACCGAAGCCTTGCGAGACGGTTCGGTGGATCTGGACATCGGCGCGGGCGACATCACGGCCCCCGACATCCACTCGGCGCTGCTGTACCACGAACGCGTGGTCGCGATCGTCAGGGCGGACGGTCCGCTCGGCGGAGTGCGGCGTCCGACGCTGGCACAGCTTTGCCGCCATCCCCACGTTTCCGCGTCGCGGCGTGGCCGGGGCAGGGGACCGCTCGACGATGTGCTCGAGGCGGCCGGTCTCCAGCGCCGGGTCGCCGCGGTCGTCCCCACCTCCGCCGTCGCCGCGTTCCTGGTCTCGTCGAGCGACTACATCGGGCTCGCGCCCCAGCGGCTCGCCGAGCAGTACGGCCGGTCGCTCGGCATCCGCTGGTTCCCGATCCCCGCCGAACTCCCGCGGATCGAGGTCTGCCAGCTTTGGCACGCGCGGCTCGACGCCGATCCGGCCCAGCGCTGGCTACGTGACACGATCCACGCCGCGCTCGGGCCGTCCGGTGGTAGAGTCCCGAAGGTTGATCAACACCGATCGAGTACGAAAGCGAGGTGAGCGGCACATGCCGGAAGACAGTTCTGGACCGACCGGACGTGGTCGCCGTTCACCCGTGTGCGCGGTGCGCTGACCTTCTCCGGTCTCCTTTCCCTGTCTGGCTTTGTGTACGCACGCCAGAAAAGAGCCGGAATCATGAACACCTTCGAAATGCTGCTCCGGGTCGGCACCGGCGTCGGCCTCGGCGCCGTCATCGGCATCGAGCGCCAGTACCGCGCCCGGATGGCCGGACTCCGCACCAACGCCCTCGTCGCCGTCGGCGCGACGCTCTTCGTCCTGTTGTCCGCCCACGGTTTCGGCGGGCTGAACACCAGCGGTGACGCCGACCCGACACGCGTCGCCGCCCAGATCGTCTCCGGAATCGGTTTCCTCGGCGCCGGGGTGATCCTGCGCGACGGCCTGAACGTGCGCGGGCTCAACACCGCGGCCACCCTCTGGTGCTCCGCGGCCGTCGGATCCCTTGCGGGAGCGGGACTTTACGTCGTCGCGCTCGCGGGGACCGCGGTGATCGTCGGGGTCAACGTGCTGTTGCGCCCGCTCGGCCGCGTCGTCGACCGGCGCCCGGAACAGCGGGAAGACGACCTCGTGAGTGGTAAGGACGGCTAGCGCGAAGGGCGCTCGTCAGCTGGGTAAAGGGGGCTTTCGCTGCATCTGATGCGGTGATGGTCCCCTTCGCGTCTCAGCTACCTACAGTCGGGCGGTTTCGCGTGACTGTAGGGACGGCACACGTGATCAGACGGACGACACGCGTGTCCAGGCGGACGAGACACGCCGCACCACTCACGAGCAGGACAGGAAGTCCAGCAATATCCGGGAGAACTCGGCGGGCTTCTCCAGATTGATCATGTGCGCGACCCCGGGGACGACCAGTTTCCGGGCGTCGCGTGCCTCGCTTGCGATCTGGTCCGCGATGGCGACGATGTCCGAGGAATCCAGATCTCCCACCAAGGTCAACGTGCGCGGGGTCAGCTCGCCGGTGCGCTCGATGGCCCGTAGTTCGTCCATCAGCGTGAAGCCGGTGAGCCGGTGCCGCACGACGGTCTGGGTGTACATCTCCTGGCACAGCAGCCGGACTCGCTGATCGACGTCCGTCGGCGAGCGCCGGGGACCGTCCACCCACATGCGCAGGATGCTTTCGATGGCGGCGGGAAGATCGCCCCGGGCGCCCGCCTCTTCGAGGTTTTTGGTCTGTTCCAGGACGAAGGGATCCTTCGGCACCATCGAGCTGAGCCCGGTGGCGACGAGGACGAGGTTCTCGACCAGTTCCGGATACGTCAGCGCGAAATCGACCGCGATCCGCCCGCCGCCGGACAACCCGACCAGTGACGCGCGGGGGAGCTCCAGCGCGGTCATCAGCGCGCGGAGATCGTCGTAGTGCCTGAACCGCTCTGTCGGCGTGGACGATTCGCCGTGTCCGCGCGCGTCGTACCGGACGACGGCGTGGTGCCGTCCGAGTTCGCTCATCTCGGCGTCCCACATCCGGGAGTCGAGAATCCCGCCGTGCAGCAGGATGACCGGATCACCCTCGCCTCGGATCTCGTACGCGAGTTCGCCGTTCTCGACCTGGATTCGACCGTGGGTCATACGTCCACGCTACCGAAGGACGCACGAAGGCCCCTTTCCCGAAAGTGCGGGGAAAGGGGCCTTCGCGTGTGGTGCTTACGCCTGCGTCATCTTCCGCAGGACGTACTGCAGGATGCCGCCGTTGCGGTAGTAGTCCGCCTCACCCGGGGTGTCGATGCGGACGTCCGCGTCGAACTCCACCTTGGTGCCGTCGGTCTTCGTCGCGGTGACGTGGACCGTGCGCGGGGTCTCGCCGTCGTTCAGCTTCGTGATGCCCGAGATGTCGAACGTCTCGGTGCCGTCGAGGCCGAGCGACGAGGCCGACTCGCCCGCTGGGAACTGCAGCGGGATGACGCCCATGCCGATCAGGTTCGACCGGTGGATGCGCTCGAACGACTCGGTGATCACCGCGCGCACGCCCAGCAGGCGCGTGCCCTTGGCCGCCCAGTCACGCGACGATCCGGAGCCGTACTCCTTGCCGCCCAGGACGACCAGCGGGATGTCCTGCGCCGCGTAGTTCTGCGCCGCGTCGTAGATGAACGCCTGCGGGGCGTCGGCCTGGGTGAAGTCGCGGGTGTAGCCGCCCTGCACGTCGTCCAGCAGCTGGTTGCGCAGCCGGATGTTCGCGAAGGTGCCGCGGATCATGACCTCGTGGTTACCGCGACGCGAGCCGTAGGAGTTGAAGTCCTTCTTCTCCACGCCGTGCTCGGTCAGGTACTGCGCGGCCGGGGTGCCCGGCTTGATCGCGCCGGCGGGGGAGATGTGGTCGGTGGTGACCGAGTCGCCCAGCTTCGCCAGCACGCGCGCGCCGGAGATGTCGGTGACCGGGGCGGGCTCCGCCTGCATGCCCTCGAAGTACGGGGGCTTCCGGACGTAGGTGGACTCCGCGTCCCAGTCGAAGGTCTTGCCCTCGGGGGTCGGCAGTGACTTCCACCGCTCGCCGCCGTCGAAGACGTCGGCGTAGTCCTTGGTGAACATCTCCTGCGTGATCGCGTAGTCGATGGTCTCCTGGATCTCCTTGGCCGACGGCCAGATGTCCTTCAGGAAGACGTCGTTGCCGTCGGTGTCCTGGCCGAGCGGCTGGGTCTCGAAGTCGAAGTCCATCGTGCCGGCGAGCGCGTACGCGATGACCAGCGGCGGCGACGCGAGGTAGTTCATCTTCACGTCGGGGTTGATACGGCCTTCGAAGTTCCGGTTGCCCGAGAGCACCGAAACCGCGGTGAGGTCGTTCTCCTGGATCGCCGCGGAGATCTCGTCCGAGAGCGGGCCGGAGTTGCCGATGCAGGTGGTGCAGCCGTAGCCGACCAGGTGGTAGCCCAGCTTCTCCAGGTACGGCCAGAGGCCGGCCTTGTCGTAGTAGTCGGTGACGACCTGCGAACCCGGCGCCATCGAGGTCTTGACCCACGGCTTGACCGCGAGGCCCTTGTCGACCGCGTTCCGCGCGAGCAGCGCCGCGCCGAGCATGACCGACGGGTTGGAGGTGTTGGTGCAGGAGGTGATCGAGGCGATCACCACGGCGCCGTGGTCGAGGATGAACTCGCCGCGGTCCGGGGTGCTGACCTTGATCGGGTTGGTCGGGCGGCCGGTGTGGCCGTTCGCCGCCGACTGGATGTCGACCGCGCCCTCGTCCTTGAAGGACAGGGCGGCCGGGTCGCTGGCCGGGAAGGACTCTTCGACGGCTTCGTCCACGTTGGTGTGCGGGACCTGCTCGCCGCCCACGTAGTCGTGGATCGACTTGCGGAACGAGTTCTTCGCGTCGGTGAGCTCGATGCGGTCCTGCGGGCGCTTCGGGCCGGCGATCGACGGGACGACCGTCGACAGGTCCAGCTCGAGGTACTCGGAGTACTCCGGCTCGTGCGACGGGTCGTGCCAGAGGCCCTGCTCCTTGGCGTAGGCCTCGACGAGCGCGACCTGCTCCTCGGAGCGGCCGGTGAGCTTGAGGTAGCGGACGGTCTCCTCGTCGATCGGGAAGATCGCCGCGGTGGAGCCGAACTCGGGGCTCATGTTGCCGATGGTGGCGCGGTTCGCCAGCGGCACCGCGCCGACGCTCTCGCCGTAGAACTCGACGAACTTGCTGACCACGCCGTGCTTGCGCAGCATCTCGGTGATGGTGAGCACGACGTCGGTGGCGGTCACGCCGGTCGGGATCTCGCCGGTGAGCTTGAAGCCCACGACGCGCGGGATGAGCATGGAGACCGGCTGGCCCAGCATGGCGGCCTCGGCCTCGATGCCGCCGACGCCCCAGCCCAGCACGCCGAGGCCGTTGACCATGGTGGTGTGCGAGTCGGTGCCGACGCAGGAGTCCGGGTACGCCTGGCCGTTGCGGGCCATCACCGTGCGCGCGAGGTGCTCGATGTTGACCTGGTGCACGATGCCGGTGCCCGGCGGGACGACCTTGAACTCGTCGAACGCGCCCTGGCCCCAGCGCAGGAACTGATAGCGCTCGCGGTTGCGCTCGTACTCGATCTCGACGTTGCGCTCGAAGGCGTCGGCGCGGCCGAAGACGTCGATGATGACGGAGTGGTCGATGACCAGTTCGGCGGGGGCGAGCGGGTTGACCTTGTCCGGGTCGCCGCCGAGGTCGGTGACGGCCTCGCGCATGGTGGCGAGGTCGACGACGCAGGGGACGCCGGTGAAGTCCTGCATGATCACGCGGGCGGGCGTGAACTGGATCTCGATCGACGGGTCGGCCTTGGCGTCCCAGTTGCCGAGCGCGCGGATGTGGTCGGCGGTGATGTTCGCGCCGTCCTCGGTCCGCAGCAGGTTCTCGAGCAGGATCTTCAGGCTGTAGGGAAGGCGCTGGGAGCCCTCGACCTTGTTCAGGCGGAACACCTCGTAGGAGGCGTCGCCCACCTTCAGCGTGTCTTTGGCGCCGAAGCTGTCCTTGCTGGCGGGTGCGGTCACTTCTAACTCCAGTGGCGGGTCAGTTCGGTGTGTTCTCCAGGTCGTTCGGGCCGACCCGGAGCGAGTGTTGCGCACCCCCACCGTAGGTCCGGACCCGGGATGGCACACCTCGTTCGTCCCTTCAAACAGTACGCCCGTCCTGTTTGGCTTGGCAAGCCGACACGCGGGTCATGAAGGTCTCAGCGTCTGCGTCCGTTCGAGTGACGAAACGTTCGTCTGTTCGTCCCCCGTTGAGGGGAAATGGTGCCTACGGTGTGTAAGTTCCTGGTGGTGCTTCTGGTAATGCTGTGACGGCAGTGGCACAGTGAGCTCATTGTTCAAGATCAGGAGGTGGGTGGATCGTGCGTGGTGAAGCCGGGTCGGGGACCGGTGCCCGCCGTGGCATGACCATCGGCGCCCTCGGGATCGCCCTGTTGCTCGGGGTGACCGGTACCGCCGTTGCGGTACCGCCGCCTCCGCCGAATCCCAGCGACTCCGAGATCAACTCCAGCAAGGCCGACGCCAACGCCAAGGCGGGCGACGTCGGCAGGCTCACGAACCAGCTGGCCCAGGCCGAGTCGAAGCTCGCCCAGCTCAACGACGACGTCGAGCTGAAGATGGAAGAGGCCAACAAGGCGCGGGTCGACGCGGAGACCGCGCAGGACGAAGCCGCGCAGGCCGATCGCGAGGCGCGGTCCGCGCGCACCGAATCCGACGCCGCGCAGGCGACCATCGACAAGGCCCGCGCCGACCTCGACAAGTTCGCCGCCGCGAGCTTCCAGCAGGGCAGCACGATCGGCTCGGTGTCGGCGTACCTGACCGCCAACAGCCCGAAGGAACTCCTCGGCCGCGCCCAGATGCTCGACGCGGTCGGTGGCAGCAGGCTCAACGCGCTCGACACGATGAAGCGCGCGCAGACGGACAAGTCCAACAAGGACGCGACCGCGCGCAAGAAGCTGGAAATCGCGCAGGAGCGCAAGCGCGCGGCCGAGGCGGCCAAACACGAGGCCGACAACGCGCAGAGCGCCGCGCAGCACGCCCAGGACACCCAGGCCGCGCAGAACCAGAAACTCGAAGCCGACAAGGCCAGCGTCGAGAAGCAACTCTTCGAAGCGCAGCAGAAGGTCAACGGCCTGCAGGGCCAGCGGCAGCGCTACGAGGACTGGAAGGCGCAGAAGGCCCGTGAGGACGAGGAGCGTGCTCGTCAGGCCGCTCTCGCCGCGGAAAGGCCCAGCCAGGGCGGCGGTGGCCGTCCGTCCGCCAGGCCCGTCCAGTCCGCCCCCGCCGGGGCGAGTGTCGAGGCCGTCGTCCGGCGAGCGCTGTCGCAGCTCGGAGTGGTCTACGCGTGGGGTGGCGGCAACACCTCCGGTCCGACCCGCGGTATCCGCGACGGCGGCACGGCGGACCGCTACGGCGACTACAACAAGATCGGGTTCGACTGCTCGGGCCTGATGATCTACGCGTTCGCCGGGGTGAAGTCGCTCCCGCACTACAGCGGCTACCAGTACAACGCCGGCCGGAAGGTGCCGCTCTCCCAGATGCGCCGCGGCGACATGCTCTTCTGGGGCGGCAGCGCGCGGGGCATCCACCACGTCGCGATGTACCTCGGGAACGGCCAGATGGTCGAGGCGCCGCAGTCGGGCCTGCGGGTCCGGATCGCGCCGGTGCGGTACGGCGGCATCATGCCGTACGCGACCCGCTTGATCGGATAGAGCGTGTCTCCCGAACTGAAGGCGGCAGGTCGGGCGAGGACACGCGCGCGCGTTTCTTTTCGGCCGGAGGCCTCGGATTTGCGGAGGCGGGCCGCTGACACGGCTGAGCGAGTAGCTTCCCCATGCCGCGGCCCGGCTGCGGAAATCCGAAAGCGCGCTTCGAGAAGCAGAGGCTAGGGGTGGCGTACGCGGGGATCGTGCTGGCGGGCGGTGCCGCGCGTCGCCTGTCCGGGGTGGACAAACCCGCGCTCCCCGTCGGTGGAAAACCGTTGCTGGCCAGGGCTTTGGCGGCGCTCGCGGACGCGGACCCGGTGATCGTCGTCGGCCCGGAACGGCCGGGATTCGACGATGTCGTGTGGACGAGGGAGTCGTCACCGGGATCGGGTCCGGTGGCCGCGCTGGCGGCCGGGCTCGCGCTGGTGCGCACGGAGATCGTCGTGGTGCTGGCCGGTGACCTCGCCGGCGTCCGGAAATCCACTGTGGACCGCCTGCTGGCGGGGCTCGGTGACGCCTCAGGGGCGGTGCTGGTCGACGCCTCGGGGGAGCGGCAGTGGCTGCTCGGCGCCTGGCGCGCGGAGGCCCTGCGCGGCGCCCTGCCGGAACCGGTGGAGAACGCGTCGTTGCGGCGGACGCTGGGCGGGCTGGAGATCGTCGAGGTGCCCGAAGAGCCGGGGGAGAGCGCCGACATCGACACGCCGGAGGATCTGGACCGGTTTTCCTGACCGGAGCCGGGGAACGCGGCCGGGCGGTTCGGCATCATAAGCCGGTGAGCGACCTGCAGCCGGACGAGTACGAGTCGGACCTCCTGCGCGACGGCCGGGGTTTCGTCGAGGATTTCGACACGTGGTCGTCGCTGCTCGCGCTGGAGGCCGTGCTCGACGAAGCGCTCACCGAACCGGAGATCGCCGCGGGACTCCGCAGGGAGGGGCTGCGCGCCGAAGACGCCCGCACGGCCGTGCTCGGCGATGTCACCGCGCTCGCGCGGATCCGCATGGAGCGCGAACGGGCGGGCGTGGTCTTCGAACGGCCGCGGCGCCTCCCGTTCCGGCGGGTGACCGTCCGGGAGGCGGGCTGGTTGCTCGTGACCTGCGCGCTTCTCGTGGGGTACCTCCGGATCCTGCAGCTGACGTGGTCATCGATGCCGTTGCCGTTCCAGCTGGTCGGCGTGCTGGGGCTCGGTGGGGTGATCGGGATGGCCGTCCTGGTCATCGGCCGGCGGGTCCCCAGGCTCTTCGTCACCGAAGGCTGGCAACGCACCGGGGAGTGGGCACATCCGGAGATGATCGGCTTGGGCGACCGGTGGGAGTTCGCGCTGCGGGAGATCGTCCTGCCCGCCCTCCGGGGCCATCTGCGGGATCACCGGCGGATCCGCTCGGGCGTGAATCTCGTCTTCGAAGATCCGGACGCCTCGGCGGAGCTGGAAGCGAGCCTCGTGCGGACGGCCGCGGTGAAACGGCTGCGGCGGATCGTCGACCGGGCCGATTCGGTGGCCGTCGCGCTCGCCGGGCACCGGGGGACCGGCAAGACCACGTCGATCCGCTCGCTGGAGCAAGGGCTGCTGAGCCGGTCGGACCGGGCGGCGCCACTGGTCGTGGTCGCCTCCGCGCCCGCCGCCTACGAGGCCCGCGACTTCGTGCTGCACCTGCACGCGTTGCTCTGCAAGACGGTGCTGGCGAAGATCTCGACGGGGTCGCGAACGGTGTCCGGCCGTCTTCGGCGGCGGCGGATGCTCGGGCGCTCACTCCGGAAGGCGTCGGCGTTCCTGGTGTTCTGGGGCGTGGCGGCGTCGGCCGTGTGGCTGCTGTGGGGCGGGGCGCCGTGGCGGGACCTCTGGACGCTCGCGCTCGATGTCGTGAACGGGCGGGTGACGCCCCAGCAGGTGTGGACGGGACAGCCCACAGCGAAGCTGTTGGCGCTCGGAGTGGTGTCACTGTTCCTGCTGCGGCTGGTGTCCGGCGTGGTGGCGACCGGAATCGCGGCCGTCCGGTTCCTCGTCGCGCGCCGCCGGGACCTCCGCCTGGCGGGCTTCCGCCGCCTCACCGAACAGCAACTCGACCGGATCCGGTTCCTGCAGACCTACACGACCGGATGGTCCGGGAAGCTCTCCATGCCGTTGAAGGGAGAGGCAGGCCGCACCTGGTCGACCCAGCGCGCCGAACAGCAGCTCACCCATCCGGAGGTCGTCGACAAGTTCCGCGAGTTCGCCGAAGAGGTGGCTCGGCGGCTTGACGCGGAGAGGATCGCCGGCCGGGTCGTGATCGCGATCGACGAACTGGACAAGATCGGCGAACCCGACAAGGCGCACCAGTTCATCAACGACGTGAAGGGTGTCTTCGACGTCCCGGGGTGCCTGTTCTTCGTGTCCGTCTCGGACGACGCCGTCCTCGGCTTCGAACAGCGGGGGCTCGGCGTCCGGGATGCCTTCGACAGCGCGTTCTCGGAGATGGTGCGGCTCGAACCGTTCACTTTGGACGAAAGCAGGCTCTGGATCGCCTTGCGGTTGCGGGGGATCTCCGAACAGTTCTGCTACCTGGCCCATTGTCTGTCGGGAGGACTGCCCCGCGACCTCAAACGCTGCGCCACGGAGATGGTCGATCTCGCGAACGAGGTCTATCAGCCGTCTTTGGAGATCGTCGCGCGAAGCCTCGTCACGGGGGAACTGGCGGGCAAGGCCCGCGCCTTCATCGCCACCGCGGCCACCTTGGACCGCTCGCCGGAACTGGTTGCGCTGACCACGGAACTGCTCGGCATCCCGGGGACGGAGGAGCCGGAAGCACTGGCCGCGATCGCCGAACGACTGGTGGCCGGCGGCGACACCGACGCCGCCGCGATCAGCGATCTGCGCTGGCACAGCGGCTGTTTCGTGCTGTTCTGCGCGACCGTGCTGGAGGTCTTCGACGACACGCTGACCGCCGACCGGCTGACACCCCGTCTGCACGGGCTCGCCGTCGTCCGGCAGCGGATGGCGATGCACCCGAAACAGGCGTGGGACGACCTGGTGAAGTTCCGGGACGAGGCCCCTTCACAGCCGTCATACCGCTGATCGGGTTGGCTACCGTCACGAACGGCTGTGTCACCGACCACTACGGTCACATCCGGACGCAAGAACGCAAGCGGGGAACACAGGAGGCACGAGTGACCGAGCCCGGCTACGCCGACGGCGCGCAGCAGCCCGGAACGCCGGCGCGGGACGCCCAGTTGCTGGAGCGAACCGTGTTCGAGGTCAAGCGGATCATCGTCGGCCAGGACAGGCTGGTCGAGCGGATGCTGGTCGGCCTGCTGGCCAAGGGGCACCTTCTGCTCGAAGGTGTGCCCGGTGTCGCGAAGACCCTCGCCGTCGAGACCTTCGCGCGTGTCGTGGGCGGCTCGTTCTCGCGCGTGCAGTTCACCCCGGACCTGGTCCCCGCCGACATCCTCGGCACCCGGATCTACCGGCAGGGCGCCGAGCGGTTCGACGTCGAGCTCGGCCCGGTGGTGGCGAACTTCGTACTCGCCGACGAGATCAACCGCGCGCCCGCGAAGGTGCAGTCGGCGATGCTCGAGGTGATGGCCGAGCGGCATGTGTCGATCGGCGGCCAGACCTTCCCGATGCCCGACCCGTTCCTCGTGCTCGCCACGCAGAACCCGATCGAGAACGAGGGTGTGTACCCGCTGCCCGAGGCGCAGCGTGACCGCTTCCTCTTCAAGATCGTCGTCGAGTACCCGACGGCCGAGGAAGAGCGCGAGATCATCTACCGGATGGGCGTCACCCCGCCCACCCCGCAGGAGGTGCTCAGCCCGGCGGAGCTGGTGCGGCTGCAGAACGTCGCTTCGCAGGTCTTCGTGCACCACGCGCTCGTCGACTACGTCGTGCGCCTCGTGCTCACCACCCGTACGCCGAACGACCACGGCCTCGCCGACGTCGCGGGCTGGGTGTCCTACGGCGCCTCGCCGCGTGCCAGCCTCGGCATCATCGCCGCCGCCCGCGCGCTGGCGCTGGTCCGCGGGCGGGACTACGTGCTGCCGCAGGACGTCGTCGACGTCGTTCCGGACGTGCTGCGCCACCGGCTCGTGCTGTCCTACGACGCGCTGGCCGACGGTGTGCCCATCGACCACATCATCACGCGGGTGCTGCAGACCGTGCCGCTGCCGCAGGTCTCGGCCCGTCCGCAGGGCGGCGCCGGGCAGGGCGGCCCGGTCCCGGCCGGCGCACCGGTCAGGTAGGGAAGCGAGCGTGAAGAACGAGAAGGGCGAACGTCCTTCCTGGGCTCCGCCGGTACTCCGCGGGGAGCGGATGGAGGCGGGCCTGCGCACGCTCGAACTCGACGTGCGCCGCCGTCTCGACGGTCTGTTGCAGGGAAACCATCTCGGCCTCGTGCCGGGGCCGGGTTCGGAACCGGGGGAGGCCCGGCCGTATCAGCCCGGTGACGACGTCCGCCGGATGGACTGGGCGGTCACCGCGCGCACGACGAGCCCGCATATCCGGGAGACCGTCGCCGACCGCGAACTGGAGACGTGGCTGGTGGCGGACGTGTCCGCGAGCCTCGACTTCGGCACCGCGCTGTGCGAGAAACGCGACCTGGTCGTCTGCGCGACAGCCGCGGTCGCCCATCTGACCGGCGGTGGCGGAAACCGGATCGGCGCGCTCGTCTCCAACGGGGCTGGCAACATCACGCGCATCCCGGCGCGCGGCGGGCTCCCGCACGCGCGGGGGCTGGTCCGCAAGATCGCCGAGACCCCGCGTGCCGAGGAAGGCGTCCGCGGGGATCTCGCCGCGGCACTGGAGAAACTGCGTCGCCCGCCGCGTCGTCGCGGGCTCGCCGTCGTGATCTCCGACTTCCTCGGCGACACCGAATGGCAGCGTCCGCTGCGGGCGCTCGGCGGGCACCACGACCTCATCGCCATCGAAGTCCTCGACCCGCGCGACATCGACCTGCCCGACGTGGGCACCGTCGTGCTGGCCGACCCGGAGACAGGGAAACAGCGCGAAGTGCACGCTTCGGCCTTGCTGCGCAAGGAATTCGGCGCCGCGGCGCACGCACACCGGCAGGAGGTCGCGGCCGCGCTGCGCCGCGCCGGTGCCGCGCATCTGGTGCTGCGCACCGATTCGGACTGGATCGCGGACATGGTCCGGTTCGTGGTGGCCCGCAAGCGCCGCTGGTCCGGTGGTGTCGCGTGAGCCTCACCGGATTCGCGTCGCCGTGGTGGTTCCTGCTGCTGCTGGCGGTCGCCGCGGTGGCCGTGGGCTACGTGCTGTCCCAGCGCGCGCGGCGCAAGCGCACCATGCGGTTCGCCAACCTGGAACTGCTGGAGAAGGTCGCGCCGAAGAGCCAGGGATGGGTGCGGCACGTTCCCGCCATCCTGATCGTGCTCTCGCTGCTGGTGCTCACCGTCGCGCTCGCCGGGCCGACGGCCGAGCAGAAGGTGCCCCGCAACCGGGCCACCGTGATGCTGGTGATCGACACGTCGCTGTCGATGGAGGCGACCGACGTCGCCCCGACGCGGCTGAAGGCGGCCCAGGAGTCGGCGCGGTCGTTCGCGCAGAACATGACGCCGGGCGTGAACCTCGGGCTGATCTCCTTCGCCGGCACGGCGACCGTGCTGGTCGCGCCGACCACTGATCGCGGTGGCGTGGTGAAGGCGATCGACAACCTGAAGCTGGCGCAGTCGACGGCCACCGGTGAAGGGATCTTCGCCGCGTTGCAGTCGATCGAGAGCTTCTCGGCGATCGTCGGCGGCGCGGAGGGCCCGCCGCCCGCGCGGATCGTGTTGATGAGTGACGGCAAGCAGACCGTCCCGGACGACCTGTACGCACCGCGAGGCGGCTACACGGCCGCTCAGGCCGCGAAGCAGGCGCAGGTGCCGATCTCGTCGATCTCGTTCGGCACCACGCACGGTTCGGTCGACATCGACGGCAAACCGCAGGACGTGAAGGTCGACGACGAATCGCTGGAGGAGATCGCGCGGCTTTCGGGCGGCGACTTCTACAAGGCGGCGAGCGCGGACGAGCTGAAACGCGTCTATGACGACCTCGGCGAGCAGATCGGGTACGAGCTGAAGGACGCCGACGCGAGTCGTCCTTGGGTGATTCTCGGGACGTTGGTGCTGATGATCGGTGCCGCGGCTTCGCTCTTCCTGGGGCAGCGCCTGCCCTGAGTCGGCTCGCGACGTGTCATGAAAGGGTCGTTCAGGACAAAATATGTCCTGAACGACCCTTTCATGACATCTGGGTAGCTACGGGGTCGCGAAGCCGTTCTGCCGCCAAGCCTCGTACACGCTGATCGCAGCGGTGTTCGAGAGGTTCAGCGACCGGCTCGACGGCAGCATCGGCAGCCGCACCCGATCGGTCACCTGCGCGGATTCCTGGATCTCGGCGGGCAGCCCCGCCGACTCCGGCCCGAACATCAGGACGTCACCGGGCTCGTACGCGACGTCGGTGTGCAGCCGCGTCGCCGACGCGCTGAACGCGTAGACCCGGGCGGGCAACAATGCCGCCCAAGCGGCGTCGAGATCCGCGTGGACGTGGACGCGTGCGAGGTCGTGGTAGTCGAGCCCCGCGCGCCGTAACTGCTTGTCCTCCAGCGTGAAACCGAGCGGCTCCACCAGGTGGAGCTCGCAGCCGGTGTTCGCGGTCAAGCGGATCGCGTTACCCGTGTTGGGCGGTATTTCGGGGCGGTAGAACAGGATGCGGAACACGAGGGTTGATCGTCTTTCGTTCACGGGCGCTTCGCCTGAGCGCGGCCGGGCGGCCATCAAGCCGGACGAGCATGAGGCCCGCCCGTGACCATCCCACCACAGGAGGGCTTACATGCCTTCGCTCCCTCACCCCCTGTCGCGGCGTCGCTTCCTCGGTTATGGCTCCGCCGGCGCTGCCGCCGTCCTGCTGGGGACCGGTGCCTGGAACGCCGCCGGCGCGATGCCGCTCGCCCGCGGTGCCGGCGACCCGTTCACCCTCGGTGTCGCGTCGGGCGACCCGCTGCCCGGCGGTGTCGTCCTCTGGACCAGGCTCGCGCCGAAGCCCTACGAGGCCGACGGATTCGGCGGCATGCCGCGCACGCCGGTCCGCGTCGAGTACGAAGTGTCGCTCGACGAGCGCTTCCGCGCCGTGGTCCGCCGCGGCTCCGTGGTGGCCACGGCGGAACTCGGTCACTCGGTGCACCCCGAGGTCCACGGTCTCGCGCCGGACCACGAGTACTTCTACCGCTTCCGCACGGGCGGCGTGATCTCCCCGGTCGGGCGCACCCGGACGGCGCCCGTCGCCTGGTCGTCGCCGCGCGAGCTGAACTTCGCGTTCGCGTCCTGTCAGAACTGGGAGGCCGGGCACTTCACCGCGTACGACCACATGGCGGCCGAGGATCTCGACCTGGTCGTGCACCTGGGCGACTACCTCTACGAAAGCGGTGTCACCGGGGTCGGCCGCGGCACGCCCGTGGGACCGCAGTTCAAGGGCGAGACCTTCGACCTGGCCCGCTACCGGCTCCAGTACGCGCTCTACAAGTCCGAAGCGCCGCTGATGGCCGCGCACGCCGCCTTCCCGTGGATCCACGTCAACGACGACCACGAGGTGGAGAACAACTGGGCGGGCGACATCTCGCAGATCGACAAGGAACCGGACCAGGACCGCGCGGTGTTCCGGCAGCGGCGGGCCGAGGCGTTCCAGGCGATGTACGAGCACCTGCCGTACCGCATCGCCCAGCTGCCGAAGGGGCCGGACGCGCGGCTTCACCGTCGGCTCAGCTACGGCACGCTCGCCGACTTCACCATGCTCGACACCCGCCAGTACCGCGACGACCAGCCGTGCGGCGACGGTCAGTCGGCGAACTGCACCGAGCGGTTCGACGAGAACCGCACCCTGCTCGGCTCGGAGCAGCGGAAGTGGCTGCTCGACGGGTTCTCGCGGTCCCGCGCGCGGTGGCAGATCCTCGGCAACCAGGCGCCGATGGGCCAGACCGACACCGACGCGGGCGAGGCCACGAACGTCTACCTCGACCCGTGGGACGGCTACGTCGCCGACCGCGACCGTGTGCTCGCCGCGGCGCAGGACCGCGGGGTGCGGAACCTGGTGGTCATCACCGGCGACAGGCACCAGAACTACGCCTGGGACCTCAAGCGCGACTTCGCCGACCCCGGTTCGCCGACCGTGGCGAGCGAGTTCGTCGGGACGTCGATCACCAGCGGCGGCAACGGCGCGGACATGACGCCCGGCGGTGAGAACCTGCTGAAGGCCAACCCGCACATGAAGTTCTTCAACAGCCAGCGCGGGTACGTCCGGGTGAACGTCAACCGGCAGCGCTGGCGCAGCGACTTCCGGGTGGTGCCGTACGTCAACACCCCCGGAGCGCCGATCAGCACGCGGGCCAGTTACGTCGTCGAGGACCGGCGGCCTGGCGTTCAGTCCGCCTGAGTGGGCACGAAGGCGGCGTACGCCTCGCGCACAGCCGCGGGCGGCGCCGCCTTCGTGAGGGTCGCCGGGTCGACGAAGACGTAGCGGGTCTTGACCTCCGCGCACAGGCGGCCGTCGCGAGTGATCTCGAAGTCGATGATCAGCGACGTCGTGCCGAGGTGGTTCAGGTACACGGCGACGACCAGTTCGTCGTCGTAGCGGCAAGGCGCGCGGTAGCGGAGGTTCGATTCGGCGACGACGACGTCGACACCGCGGGCCACCGCCTCCTGGTGGGAGCCGAAGAGGGCTTTCTCGACCTCGAACATGGCCATGTCCACATAGGCGAGGTAGTGCGCGTTGAACACGATGCCCTGCCCGTCGCATTCGTGGTAGCGCACGCGCAGCGGCATCTCGACGATCGGTTTCCGTGGCTCTGTCACGGTTCCAACCTACGTGAAGGCCCTGTTCCCTACCTTGGGAGTCAATGCCAGGAACTTGAGCGGCAGTGCCTGAAGCCTCTCCTCCTGGTCAAGTTTTGTGAAGGGGTCGTGAGTGTTTTTGGTCGTTAGAACGACCAAAAACACTCACGACCCCAATCAAAAACCGGACTAATATGAATCAAACGGACATTTGCCTGTCGGTTGGTGTCCTTTGTGGACATCATCCGACTTTGCCGGGACCCTGACGCTGAAGGTAGGGAAGGAGGCCCTCACGCGCGTCCGATCAGTCGATGAAGTCGATGTTCGGATGACGCGGCGACTCGCCGTCGAGCAGATGCCGGTCGCGGCCCTTCAGGTGCAGATCGAAGAACGCGCCGATGTAGTCCCGCTGCGCGGCCACCGAACGGCGGGGATCGATGGTGCCGATGACCGCCTCCCGCTTCTCCGGCGCCACTCGCGAACCGAGCTGCGGCACGACGACCTGCAGATCGCTGTAGGCCATGTGCGTGCTGCCGCCGCGCAGCAGAAGGTCCCGCTTCCACCCGCGCTGGTTGGCCCAGAAATCCGCCCAGCTGCGGTCGAATCCGGGCTGCCGGTGCGTGTGTTCGAGCGGTTTGCCGTTCTCGTCGACGCCCTCGGCGCCCATCAGCATGAACGGCCGGTCGAGACCGCGTTTGGTGACCTCCCCGGGTACGTAGGCGCTGCCCGGCGGGTAGCCGAACGCGGTCGCCATCGCGCCGTCCAAGTTGATCCCGGCGTCGATCCTGCGGTCGTGCACCATCGTTTCGCCGGAGGTGAATCCGCCGTAGGAGTGCCCGTAGGCACCGACCCGGGACAGGTCGAGTGACCGGCCGAGGCCGCGGGGGAGCTGTCGCTTCTCCGCGTCGGGATTCTCGCCACGGGTGATCTTCGCGAGCTGGTCCAGAACGAAGCGGAAGTCACCGACCCGGGCGTCGAGCGCCTTCTTCATGAACTCGGGTCCTTCGCCCTGCTGGACGGCCGTTTCGAGCCTTCCGCCGGGGAACTCGACCGCGGCGCTCTCGTAGGTGTGCGAAAGCGAGACGACCACGTACCCGCGGCTGGCCAGGTCGTCGACGATCGCCGTGTACGTCTCGCGAGGTGCGCCGAAGCCGGGGGAGAAGAGCGTCACGGGCTTCGGCGCCCCGTGCGCGACGGGCACGCTGAGTTCGGCGCGCCGCTTCGCCGAGGCCCAGTCGATGGAGCCCGCCGGCAGGCCGAGGTAGTCGTCGCTCGCCAGCACCTGGTCGATGACCGCGCTCATCCCGGGCGTGAACCAGGGCGCCCGCGGTCCGTCGGCGAACCTCTCCGCCGGGTAGGTGACGGTGGCCATGACTTCCCGGCGCCGCTCCGGTTTCCACGGATCGGCGCGGGACGGGTCGACGAGGTGGAGGTCGGTGGTGCCGACCTCGTAGGGGCCGGTGAGGGCGGGCGCGGTGAGCTTGGCCTGGTCGGCCGCGACGGCGGGGGCCGCCGTGGCGAGCCCGCCCGCGAGCGCGAGGCCCGCGATCAGCGCCGAACCCCGCACCACCCTGGTGTGTCTCAATCCCACTGCGGGAGTCCTTCCGGATCGGGGCGGCCCGGTGACCGCCTGCTTCCGACCCTGGCAGCGCCCCGGTGCGACGCGCATCCCTCTGAAGATGGAGCCGTGATCACCCGTGCAGGGCACGGTAGGCCGAAGCGGCTCCGGGATGCAGCGGGACCTTTCCCGTGCCGATCAGCGTCCGGACGTCGAGGAACTGCGTCCCCACCGCGGCGGCGGGGACGAGATCGGCGGCGTGCCCGGCCAGCACCCGCGCCACCGCGGCCGCGACGTCGTCGGGCAGGGAAGGAGCGGCCAGCAGCAGGTTCGCGACGCCGATCGTCCGCAGCTCGCCCACTCCCTGATAGGCCTGCGCCGGGACGTGGACCTGGTCGTACACCGGGCCGTATCCCGCGCGCAGGGCGGGGAGATGGGCGTCGAGCGGGAGAAGGGTGATCGGGGTGGTCCGGTTCAGTTCGGTCAGCGCGGGTGTCGGGATCCCGCCGGACCAGAGCAGCGCGTCGACCTCGTGCGCCGCCAGCGCGTTGATCGCTTCACCCAAAAGCAGGTTCCTGGCTTTCACCGGGACCCCGGCACGTGCGAACAGGCGCGTGCTGAACACCGCGACACCGGATCCGCTCGCGCCCATCGCGACCGGCCGCCCGGACAGGTCGGCCAGCGACCGCACTCCGCCGTCCACCCGGACCACGAGCTGGTGGTAGTTCTCGTAGACGCGGCCGATGGCCGAGAACGCGATCGGGACGGAGAACGGCTCCGCGCCGAGGAAGGCGGACTCGGCGACGTCTCCGAGGACGAGCCCGAGATCGGCCCTGCGGTCCCGTAACCGCCGCAGGTTTTCGACGCTGGCCTCGGTGGCGACGGCGGTCGCCCGCAGCCGTGGTTCCGCCCGGTTCAACTGCTGGGCGAGGAGTTCCGCGAAAGCCAGATAGAAACCGCCGTTCTCGCCCGCCGCGATGACGACCTCTCGATCCTCGCCCCGGTAGCCCGCGGTCGAACAGCCCGCGAGCGTCGCGAGCCCGGCGAGAAGCGCGGTGCGCCTGGTGACGGTCATGGCTTTTCCTCCGCCGCGAGAGGGAGTTCGACGCGGACTTCGAGCCCGTGTGGTTCCGCCTCGCGCAGTTCGAGTTTCCCGCCCCTCGCGAGCACGTGCTGGCTCGCGATCGCGAGGCCGAGGCCCGTGCCGCGCGGGGCTCCGTCGCCACCGGCCCGCCAGAAGCGTTCGGTCGCGCGTTCCCGGTCCTCTTTGGACAGTCCGGGACCGTTGTCGGACACGAAGAGCGTCGCCGTCGTGGCTCCGGTTTCGTAGCCGGTGGTGATCGTGGCGCCACGGCCGGCGTAGTGCACCGCGTTGTCCAGCAAGACGTCCAGCACTTGCGCCAGTTCGCTTTCCTCACACCGCACCGGCACCGGCTCGTCGTGGCCTTCGGATGCCGCGAGTCCCACGCCGGCGTCTTCGGCCGCGGGCCGCCACGCGTCGACCCGTTCGGCCAGGACGGCGGGAAGATCGCAGGGTTCGTCGCCGGACTCACCCGCGGCGAGCCGGGTCGCGGCGCTTTCGGCGAGCGCCAGCGCGAGCAACCCGTCGAGCAGGGACTCCAGGCGTTCGACCTCCGCGACGGTCGCCCGGTAGGCCCGCTGGCCGTCGCCGTCGACCTGCGCGGCGAGCGAATCCACCCGCAACCGCAAGGCGGCCATGGGATTCCGCAGCTGATGCGACGCGTCGGCGACCAGCCGCCGCTGCTGTTCGGACGCCTCGACGACGGCGTCGGACATCCGGTTGAACGATGTCGCGAGCGATCGCAGCTCACGGGGCCCGGCCCGGTCGGGGACCTGCGCGCGATGGCCTTCGGTCACCGCCTGCACGCCGGTCTCCAGTTCGTGCAGCGGCCGCACCATCCAGCGGGCCAGCAGGACCGCGAGCAGCACGAACACCGCCGCGACCAGCACCGCGCCCGCGACGATCGCGGCCCAGCGGGCGGCGACGTCGGCCGCCGCCGTGGTCACCGACGCGCGGAGCACGACCACACCGGCCACGCGGGTCCCGGTGCCCACCGGACGGGCGAAATGGACCGGATCGGCCGACCACGGGCTGAGCTGTTCCGGCCCCTTCGCGGGCTGGTTGCGCAGCGCGGCCTCGACGAGCGAGCGGACCACCGGTTCCGCGGCGGTCATCCCGCCGGTCTCGACCAGCGGCACGCCCCGCGCGTCGACCACCACGACCGCTTCGCCGTATAACGACGAATACCGCGCGGCATCGACCGCCAGCGCGGTCGGGTCGGCGGCGTCGACCGCCTGCTGGGCGAGGACGACGAAGCGGTCGACGTCGGCGTTGCGGGCGATCACGAGCTGTTGCGTGCGCTGGGCGGCGGTCGAACCGAACAGCGGGATCGCGAACGCGGCGACCACCGTCAGTGCGAGGGCCACGAGGACGACCAGCAGCCGGGTGCGCACCGGTCAGTCCCGGCCGAGCCGGTAGCCGAAGCCCCGGATGGTGGTCAGCAGGCCCGGCCGGTCGAGCTTCGCGCGCAGCTGGGTCAGGTGCACGTCGAGCGAACGGGAGACGGCGAGGTACGCGTCGCCCCAGACCTCGTCCATCAGTTGCTGGCGGCTCACCGCGGTACCCGGCCGGGCGGCGAGCACCGCCAGGACGGCGAACTCCTTGGCGGTGAGCCCGATGTCGTGCCCGTCCACCAGCACGCGCCGCGCGCCGAGGTCGATCTCGACGTCCTCGACGCGCACGACGCCGTCCTGCGGTGCGGCGGAGACGGTGGCGCGGCGGACGACCGCGTCCATCCTCGCCAGCAGTTCGGCGAGGCGGACCGGTTTCGTCAGGTAGTCGTCGGCACCGAGCCGCAGCCCGCGCACCACGGACCGTTCGTCCCCGCTCGCGGTGAGCACGAGCACCGGCACCGGCGACACCTGACGGACCTTCCTGAGCACGTCGAGCCCGTGCATGTCGGGCAGGTTGAGATCCAGCAGGATCACGTCGGCGGCTCGATGCCGGTGCAGCGCGTCGCTGCCGCGGATCGCGTGGGAGACGGTGTGGCCGCGTGACTGCAGCGCTTCGGCGAGCGCGTCGGCGACACCGGCGTCGTCCTCGACGAGCAGCACCCGCACGGCCACACCTTCCCGCCTAGCCTTCGCGGCCGGCCACGAGCTCGGGCTCGGGCTGCTTCTTCTTGTCCAGCTCCGAGGTCTTCGAGGTTTCCCGCATTGTGCCGTACACGATGAGCGAGACCAGGACACAGCCCGCGACGTAGTAGAAGAACACCGATTCGTGGCCCGCCCCCTTGAGCGCCTGCGCGATGAGCTCGGCGGTGCCGCCGAAGATCGCCACGGTGAGCGCGTAGGGGAGACCGACGCCGATCGCGCGGATCTTCGTCGGGAACAGCTCGGCCTTCACGATCGCGTTGATCGAGGTGTACCCGGTGACGATCACCAGCCCGGCCAGCATCAGCAGGAAGGCGAGCACGGGCTGCTTCGTCCCGCCCATCAGCGTCATGATCGGGACGGTCAGCAGCGTGCCGGCGATCCCGAAGAACATCAGCAGCGGACGGCGGCCGATGCGGTCGGACAGCTTGCCCGCGAACGGCTGCAGGATCGCGGCGACGAGGATCGCGCAGAACAGGATCAGCGTGACCGTCCGGCGCGGGATGCCCGCGGTGTTCTCCATGAACTTCTGGCTGTAGGTGGCGAAGGTGTAGAACGACACCGTGCCGCCGAGGGTGAGGCCGACGACGAGCGCGATCTCCTTGGGGTACTTGATCAGCGCGCGCAGCGTGCCCTTGTCGCCCGCGTCCTTGCCGGTGCCGGAGGCCTTGGTCTCCTCGAAGCTGGCCGACTCGTCCATCCCGCGGCGCAGGACCATCACCACGACCGCGGCGAGCGCGCCGACGACGAAGGCGATCCGCCAGCCCCACGAGGTCAGCTGCTGCTCGGTCAGCACGGCCTGCAGGAGCAACTGGAGACCCAGCGCCAGCAGCTGGCCGCCGTACAGCGTCACGTACTGGAAGCTGGAGTAGAAGCCGCGCTTGCCCGGAGTGGCCACTTCGGACAGATAGGTCGCGGAGGTCGAATACTCGCCGCCGACCGAGAGTCCCTGGACGAGCCGGGCCACCAGCAGCAGGATCGGCGCGGCGATCCCGATCGAGGCGTAGGTCGGTGTCACGGCGATCATCAGCGACCCCGTCGCCATCAACGTGACGGAAAGCACGAGTGCGCTTCGTCGCCCGAACCGGTCGGCGAACCGGCCGAGCATCCAGCCGCCGAGCGGCCGCATGAGGAAGCCGACGGCGAAGACCGCCGCGGTGCCGAGGAAGGCCGCCGTCGTGTCCTTGGTGGGGAAGAAGGACTTCGCGAAGTACGTGGTGAAGGCGGCGTAGGCGTACCAGTCGTACCACTCGACCAGGTTGCCGATCGAGCCGCGCAGCACGTTGCCGACGACTCGACGTTCGCTCACGGGCGGCATGGATTCGCCGATCCGGGTTGTCATCTTTGACCTCCTGTGTTCCGGCTCACGGTGAACAATCCGTGACCGCCGGGCAAGGTTTCGGCGCGGTTCCTAACATCCGCTTAGGACGGTCGCGGTTACCCGGAGGTAGGGGTGGCGCGGCTCCGGCGCGAACCTGGCGAGCCGATAACCTCAGTGCCGGCAGCGCGACAAGACGAGGCGAGGAGAGCTGAAGTGGGACGGTCGGTACTGGTCACCGGCGGCAACCGCGGCATCGGTTTGGCGATCGCGAAGGACCTCGCGGCGCAGGGACACAAGGTCGCGATCACGCACCGCGGTTCCGGCGCGCCCGAAGGCCTCTTCGGGGTGCAGGCCGACGTCACCGACGCCGAGCAGATCGACGCCGCATTCAAGCTCGTCGAGGAGCACCAGGGCCCGGTCGAGGTCCTCGTCGCGAACGCCGGGATGACCGACGACACCCTCCTCATGCGCATGAGCGAGGAGCAGTTCACCCGCGTGGTCGACGCCAACCTCACCGGCGCGTACCGGGTGGCCAAGCGCGCCTCCCGCGGCATGCTGCGCGGCAAGTGGGGCCGCTACATCTTCATCTCATCCGTCGTGGGCCTCACCGGTTCGGCCGGGCAGGTCAACTACGCGGCCAGCAAGGCGGGCCTCGTCGGGCTCGCCCGTTCGCTCGCGCGTGAGCTGGGCTCGCGCAACATCACCTCGAACGTCATCGCGCCGGGCTTCGTCGCCACGGACATGACCGACGAGCTCGGCGAGGACCGCAAGAAGGAAATCCTCGCCCAGGTTCCCTCCGGCCGGTACGCCGAGCCGTCGGAGATCGCCGCCGCCGTCCGCTACCTCGCCTCGGAAGAGGCGGGTTACGTCAACGGTGCGGTGCTGCCGGTCGACGGCGGCCTCGGCATGGGCCACTGACGTCCCCGTTTTCCCGTACCGATCGCAAAACCACTCCGGACTGGAGGTCCCGTGCCAGGACTGCTCGAAGGCAAGCGCCTGCTGATCACCGGCGTCATCACCGACGCCTCGCTCGCGTTCCACGCGGCCAAGATCGCGCAGCAGGAGGGCGCGAAGGTCGTGCTCACCGGCTTCGGCAGGCTGTCGCTCGTCGAGCGCATCGCCAAGCGGCTCCCCGAGCCGGCGCCGGTGCTGGAGCTGGACGTCACCAACCAGGAGCACCTCGACTCGCTCGCCGACCGCGTGCGTGAGCACGTCGACGGGCTCGACGGCGTGCTGCACTCGATCGGGTTCGCCCCGCAGTCCTGCCTCGGCGCGCCGTTCCTGGACGCGCCGGGCGAGGACGTGAAGGTGGCCGTCGACGTCTCGGCGTTCTCCTTCAAGGCCCTGGCCGTCGCGACGCTGCCGCTGCTCTCGCGCGGTTCGTCGATCGTCGGCATGGACTTCGACGCGCGCGTCGCGTGGCCCGTCTACAACTGGATGGGCGTGGCGAAGGCGGCGCTGGAGTCGGTGAACCGGTACCTGGCGCGCGACCTCGGCCCGAAGGGTATCCGGGTCAACCTGGTCAGCGCCGGTCCGATGAAGACCATGGCCGCGAAGTCGATCCCGGGCTTCTCCGAGCTGGAGGAGGGCTGGGGCGACCGCGCGCCGCTCGGCTGGGACAGCTCCGACCCGGACCCGACGGCGAAGTCCGTCTGCGCCGTCCTGTCGGACTGGCTGCCCGCCACCACCGGCTCGATGATCATGGTCGACGGCGGAGTGCACGCCCTCGGCATCTAGTTCTCGATGCGCGTGAAGGCCCCCTACCCGCGGCTCAGCCGCGGGAAGGGGGCCTTCACGCGTGTCAGGGGAGGACGGCGTTCGCGACGTGCCAGGAGTCCTCGAGCATCAGGTACTTGGTGATCCGGCCGTCGTCGTCCACCTCGAATTCGAGGCTGAACGCCGTCTGGATCACCTTGCCGGTGCTGCGGATCGTCGAGCGCAGGCGGCCGGTGGCGACCGCGTGCGGACCGTCGACGAAGACGCGCTCGACGTCGAACCGGTCTTTGACGAGCCCCTTGTCGAGCAGGTCGAAGAACTCGCGGACCTCCGCGCGGTTCCGGCGCGGGCCGATCCACGGGACCAGCTCGGTGGCGCCGGGGATGTCCCACGCGACGCTGTCGGCGAAGAGTTCCGTGGCGCCGTCAGCGTCCCCTGTGGACATTCGGCGGAAGAACTCGTCGAGGGTGGCCTTGGTTCGTTCGGACATCATTTCTCCTTACTGGGTAACGGGTTCGCGGAGCAGGCGGGTGTCGTCGGTGCGCTGGACACCGGCGGCGAAGGTGAGGGCGACGACGGTGGCGACCCCGAGCCCGACGCTCACCCACGCCACGCTCGGATAGCCGAGACCGGCGTCGATCGACTCGCCGCCGAGCCACGGGCCGACCGTGTTGCCGACGTTGAACGCGGCGGTCGTGCTCGCGCCGACGAGCGTGGGCGCGTTGCCCGCCACGGCGAAGGCGCGGACGTTCAAGGCGGGATTGACCCCGAATCCGGCGACGCCGAACAGGAACACGGCGATGATCGCGAGCGGGGTCGCCGGGCCGGAGAGCGCGAGCAGGATCAGGGCGACCAGGGCGATGGCGAGGCCGCCGTAGAGGGCCGCGAAGGGCCTCGCGTCGGCGAGCCTGCCGCCTGCGGTGATCCCGATCAGCGCGCCGAGCCCGAACAGGGAGAGCACGCCCGGCACCCAGCTTTCCGGCAGCCCGGCGACCTCGGTCAGCAGGGGCGCGAGGTAGCTGAAGGTCGCGAAGATCATCGCCTGCGCGAGCGCGATCACGCCGAGCGCCAGCCAGAACCGGCCGCCTCGGTAGAGCCGCAGTTCGGTCGCGACGTCGGTCCTGCCCTCGCCGTTCTGGGTTTCCGGGACCAGGGCGAAGACCCCGATCAGCGCGATCACGGTCAGCGCCGTGACCGCCCAGAACGCCGCCCGCCAGCCCGCGTGCTGGCCGAGGAAGGTCCCGGCGGGGACACCGGCGATGTTCGCGACGGTGAGGCCGCCGACCAGGATGGCCAGCGCGCGGCCGCGGCGCTCCACCGGGACGAGCGCGACCGCGGTGGCCGCCGCGACCGCCCAGAACCCGGCGCAGGCGACCGCGCTGACGACGCGCGTCGCGAAGAGCAGGGCATACCCCGAGCCCAGTGCGCCGACGACGTGCGAGAGCCCGAAGACGACGAGCAGGGCCATCAGGGTGGCGCGCCTCGGCACTCTCAGCGTCGCGATCGCGAGCAGGGGAGCGCCGACGACCATGCCGATCGCGAAGGCCGAGATGAGCAGCCCGGCCTCCGGGATGCCGACGTCCAGATCGGCCGCCATCCCCGGTAGCAGGCCGGTGATCATGAACTCGGAAGTGCCGAGCGCGAACACGCTCAGCCCGAGTACGCAGACCGCCAAAGGCACGGGAATTCCCTCCAGTTTTGTATCTTTCAGTCCAAAATGTGGGCAGCGTTGCGCACAAGGGTTGTTTCGGTCTACTTCGCGGCGATCGCGTCCAGCGCGATGGCCGCGACGGCCTCCATGGCCGCTCGACCGGCGCCACGACGGGACATCAGCCGGAGCCCGGCGACCGTGCTGTGCGCGAACTCGGCGACGGCGCCGGGTTCGCGACGGCCGTCGATCGTCCCGTCGAGTTGTCCTTCCTTGGCGCAGGCCGAAAGAAGGGCGAGGTGCCGCCGGGTGTCGGCGTCGATCCGCGCCTTGATCTCGGGATCGCGCTCGCCGAACTCGGCCACCGTGTTGACCACGAGGCAGCCCCGGCCGTGATGCTCGACTTCCTCGTCGATCGTGTACGCGAACAGGGCACGGAACCGCTCGACGCCGGTCCCGGATTCCCCCAGCAGGGCGGTCCTGGCCGTGATTCCGCGTTCGGCGTAGTGGTCGAGCGCGCGCATGAACAGCGCGTGCTTGCTGGTGAAGGTGTTGTAGATGCTGCTGCGGCCCAAACCGGTGGCTTCGCAGAGGGCCTGTGTCGACGTGCCCTCGTAACCGCGTGCCCAGAACGCGTCCATGGCGCGCCCGACCGCGGCGCGCTCGTCGAATTCCTTCGGCCTGGCCATGGAAGTGACCGTACCAGGTTTTGGATCGTTTGGTTCAAAATGGGCCGGGTCAGCGTGCGGGGCGCCACAGCGGCAAGATGGCAGGGTGGGTTACGACGCGCTGCTTTGGCTTTCGTTCGGTGGTCCCGAGGGACCCGACGAGGTGATGCCGTTCCTGGAGAACGTCACGCGGGGACGGGGGGTCCCCCGGGAACGGCTGCTCGAAGTCTCCGAGCACTACCAGCACTTCGGCGGGGTCTCGCCGATCAACCGGCTGAACCGGGACGCGATCTCCGCGGTCGAGAAGCAACTCGCGGCCGCCGGGATCGATCTGCCCGTCCACTTCGGCAACCGCAACTGGCGGCCGATGGTCGAGGACACCCTGGCCGAAATCACCGAGGCGGGTGCCCAGCGCGTCCTGGTGTTCCCCACGAGCGCGTACGGCGGCTATTCCGCCTGCCGCCAGTACGACGAGGACATCGAGCGTGCCCGTGCGTCGGTCGGCGACGGTGCGCCGGAGCTGGTGAAGCTGCGGCAGTTCTTCGACCACCCGCTGTTCATCGCCGCCTTCGCCGACGCCGTCCGGGCCGCGCACGCGAAACTGGGGAACCAGCCCGGGACCAGGACGGTGTTCTGCGCGCACTCGGTGCCCGAGTCGGCCGACAAGGCGTCCGGCCCGCCGTCGGAAGGCGGACGGCGTTACTCGCGCCAGATCGCCGAAGCGGCCCGGCTCGTCGCGGCCGAAGCGGGGATCGAGACCTACGACGTCGTCTGGCAGTCGCGCTCCGGCCCGCCGCAGGTGCCGTGGCTGGAGCCGGACATCGTCGACCACATCGACGCGCTGCACGAGGAAGGCGTCACCTCGGTGGTGGTCTGCCCGGTCGGTTTCGTGTCCGACCACCTCGAGGTGATCTGGGACCTCGACAACGAAGCCGCCGAGCGGGCCGCGGAGCACGGCATGGGCTTCGCGCGGGCCGCCACGCCGGACACCGACCCGCGGTTCGCCGAACTCGTCGTGGAACTGATCCGGGAACAGATCGAAGGGGCGCCGGCGCGGAAGCTTTCGTCGTTCCCGGCGGCCGGGTGCACGATCAACGGGGCGCCTTGCGCGGTGGGCTGCTGCGAGCCCGCGAAGAGGCCCGCGCGTCCGTAAGGGCTCAGCCCTCGTGAACGGAATGACGGTTCTCTTTGAGAGGTAAGTCGAACATGGCGTGATGGAGATGGTGGCGAGAGCATGCTCACCTCAGAGACCTGGCGCGCTCGTGACTGTCCACAAGGGACACATTCAGAAGCAAAATGCCCGATTTGGCCACTTTGTGCAGAGGTCGTGAGTGATTTGGGTGGTTCTAACCGTCATTATCACTCATGACCCCGTCCAGAAACGGACATAAAGGTATCAATTGGACGCCCGATCGACGCGATATGTCCCTTGTGGACACTCGGGATCAGGCCTGTCTGAATCGCCAGTCCGGACTCACGTCGCAGACCTGGTCTCAAAACGCGGCGTGTCGCCAGGTGAACCAATGGCCTGCCCCTGGCTCCGTACCGCCCACCTGTGGGCCCGGTCTGATGGACCGGAGGTCTGTCAGGGAGACTGTGGGTTAGTGCCCGCCCTCTCGACCTGGAGTCTTTTATGCCGCAAGGGACCGTCCGTTGGTTCGACGCCGAACGGGGTTTCGGCTTCCTCGCGCCCGAGGACGGCTCGCCGGACGTGTTCGTGCACGCCTCCGAGATCGTCGAGGACGGCGGCGCGAGAGTGCTCCGCGAGGGTCAGGCAGTCGTGTTCGAGGTCGGCGAGAACGACCGCGGGCCCCAGGCGCTGCGCGTTCGCGTCACCGCCGATGCGGCCACCGGCAGCACCGTGGGCCTGCTCGGCACCATCAACTGGTACGAGCCGGGCAAGGGGTACGGCTTCGCGTCGCCGGACGGCGGCGGCGCCGACGTCTTCGTGCACAGCTCCGCCATCGTGACCGGCGGCGTGGTCACCGAGGGGCAGCGGGTGGCCTTCCTGATCGTCGAAGGCGAGCGCGGCCCGCAGGCCGGGCACGTGATCCCGCTGGGGGCGGGGGCAGGCTCGCCCGCTGCGGCTGGTATCGCGGACGGTGCCGACGGCACGGTGGCCTGGTACGACGAGGACAAGGGCTTCGGTTTCATCAACCCCGACTCCGGCGCCGGGGACGTCTTCGTTCACGCCCGGGCCCTGGCCGAGGGGCTGACGTGGCTCGCGGAGGGCGACCGCGTCGCCTACGAGGTGACTAGTGGGGACAAGGGCCCGCAGGCCCGCGACGTGCACCTGGTCCGGGGTGCCGAGGCCCAGGCGGCGCCGCGGCGGTCGGCACCTGCCGGGGCCCGGGACGTGCCCGTACGAGGCGGCGAGGGCGTCGTCGCGCGCTACGACGGCGACCGCGGCTTCGGCTTCATCACCCCGGACGCGGGCGGCGACGATCTCTTCGCCCACGCGTCCGTGATCATGGGGTCGGAGCCGCTGCAGAAGGGTGACCGGGTCCGGTACGCGGTGCGTCAGAGCGACCGGGGCCCGCAGGCCGACCGCGTCGAACGCCTCTGAAGAGGCGGCCCCGCCGATGGCTGATTCACTTCCCGACGAGAGTGCGCGGACCCGGCCGAGGCGGGACTTGCCCTCAATCCCGCGCCGGGCGATACGGACCTTGATACCGCGGCGGGTCAGGTAGCGGCGGTAGTCGTAGCCCTCGTCGGCGTGCAGCTCGCCACTCACGACCACCGGTTGGGTTCCTGAAGTGCATGAAGGTCGCGTTTCCTCGGCTGAGCCGAGTGATGGGAGCTGCGGCGGACCCGACCAGTGATCTGCCATGGTCAGGCGGCGATCCTCGACAAGTGCAGATCGATCAGGGCGATGGCCTCGTCGCCGGATTGGTAGCCGAGCAACACCGCGTCACCGAGACCCGAAACCAGGGACAGCAGCAGGACGGCTTCCACGGCCGGGTCGACGGACTGAGCGAGCTCGCCGTCCGCCTGGGCGGCGGAGAGCAGGGCCGCCACCGCGTCGCGAAGCAGCCCGTGGCCGGTCCGGAAGTGACCGGCGATCTCCGGATCCTTCAGTGCGCGCACCAGGAAGGCGTTGGCGACCAGCGCGTCGTCCCGGCCCGCGTCGTCGAGGGGGAGCAAGGCGATGAGCAGGTCCCGGACACGATGCGGGGTGGCGATGCGCTCCTCGACTCCGCCTCGCAGGGTGGTCGCCGCGAAGCGCAGCATGTCGTCCCGTGACGCGAAGTAGTGCTGGACGAACCCCTTCGAGATACCGGCTTCGGCCGCGACTTCGTTCAGGCTGACCCCTTCGAGTCCTCGGTCGGCCGCGATGCGGCGGACGGCCGCGGCGATCTGCCGCCGCCGGTCCTCGTGATCGACTCGCTTGGGCACCCACTCCTCCTTTTGGCAGTCCAATCGGATTGCAAACTTCTCGCGAACCTGTTTACAATCCGATCGTACCGTAAAAGGAGGGGTGCGAATGAAGGTGGGCGGTTTCGCCTCGTCGGCGGCGCGAGCCGAGTACGAGGCCGTTTACGACCGAGGTTTGGCGGCTTTGCCCGCACCGGCCGGGGTGCACGACATCCAGACGGCGTTCGGGGTGGCGCGCGTGTACCGGTTCGGGCAGCCGGGTGGGACACCGATCGTGCTGCTGCCCGGTCGCGCGGGGACCGCGGTGATGTGGGAACCCAACCTCACGGCGTTGCTCGGGCACGGCGAGGTCTACGCGGTGGACCTCATCGGCGAGGCGGGGCGCAGTGAGCAGACCGCGCCGATTCGTGACGGCGCGGATCAAGCCGCGTGGTTGACGACGGTGCTTGAGGCACTCGACCTGACGTCCGTGCACCTGATCGGGTACTCGTTCGGTGGATGGCTCGCGGCCAACCTCGCCGTGCGGGCGCCGGAACGGCTGAGGTCGCTCACCGTGATCGACCCCGTGCTGACCTTCGGCGGGCTGACGCCGGGGCTCGTCGTCCGAGCCACCCTCGCCGCGATCCCCGGCATCAACCGATGGGCCCGCCCTTCGTTCCTCGAGTGGATTTCCGGCGGCGCGGAGGTCGACGCGACGGATCCCGTCGCGCGGGTGATCGACGAGGGGATGCGGACCTACCGCATCGCCCTGCCGTCGCCCAGGTTGTTCACCGACGAGCAGTTGCGCTCACTGCGGATGCCCGTGCTGGCCCTGATCGCCGGGCGCAGCGTCATCCACGATCCGGCCCGCGCCGCCGCCCGTGCCCGCGAGCTCCTGGCGCGCGGACAGGTCGAACTGTGGCCGTCGGCGACCCACGCCATCGCCGGCGAGTCCGCGGCCGAGGTCAACGCGCGCGTCCTGAAGTTCCTGGCCGACTGCGAAGCGGGCTCGTGACCGCGCGCGGCAAGAACCCCACGCTGTCGTTGCTGCTCTGGGACGTCGCGCTTCCGCTGGCCGCCTACTACGGGCTCCGGCTCGCCGGCCAGAGCGAGCAGATTTCGCTGCTGGCCGGAGCGGGCGTGGCCGCGGCGCGGATCGCGTGGGTCGCCGTCCGCGACCGGTCTTTCGACGGCTTCGCCGCGTTGCTTGCCGGTGTGCTCGGGGTCGGGCTCGTGCTCTCGCTGGTCACCGGTGACGCGAAGTTCCTGCTGCTGAAGGAATCCTTCGCCACCGCGACCGCCGCGATCGTGCTGTTGCTGAGCTGCTTCAGCCGCACGCCCATGGTGCTCGTCGCCGTGCGGGCCGGTTCCAGCGCGGCGAAGCGCGCGGAGATCGACCGCCTCGGCGACGCGGTCCCCGCTTTCCGGCGGGCGTTCACCCGGATGTCGGCGGTGTGGGGGATCGCGCTGCTGGTGGAGGCCGCGGTCCGGGTGCCGCTGGTCTACACCCTGTCGGCCGACGTGATGAATGCGCTCAGCGTGATCCTGCTGCTCGCCGTCATCGGGGGGCTTTCCCTATGGTCCGTCCGCTATGCCGAAAAAATCCAGAAAAGGCATATGGCGGCCACCTGAGGACCTACGGGTGCCTGTCCGCCTGCTCGGCGAACACCCGCACCGCTTCGTTGATCGCCGCGCACCGGGCGTTGCGGACGGCTTCGGTCAGCGGGCGCAAGGCCTCCGACCGCCGCAGCGCCGCCGACGAGGAGAGCGCGCCGCCCGGATCGTCGGATTCCGCGATGGCGAGGATCGCCGCGATCTCCTGGGATCGTTGAAGCACCCGAAGCGCCCGGCTGGGCATTCCGGCGGGCCAGGGCGCGTCGGTGGCCGCCCGGAGCCGTGCGGAGAGCTCGGCTCGCACCCCCGGCCGTTCGCTGGCGACGTCCAACGCCTGCAGCGCGCCCGCGCTCGCGCGGATCGCGTCGGTCAGGCCGTGTTCGGCCTCGCCCAGCGGGCGGTATTCGAGGACGCCCGGCATGGGCACCGAGTACACGGTCCAGCGCATGAGACCTTCGGCGATCGCCTCGGGGACCACGCCGTAGCCGAGATCCGGCAGCACGACGGCCTCACCGGTCCGCAGCGCGGCCTCGGCGAACGGCCCGCGGCCACCCAGCCCGCGGACGTCACCGGGCACCGGGAGCAGCAGCTGCATGCTCTTGGCCCCCTGCGCGCGCAGGGCGAGCAGCAGCTGGACGGGGGTCGCGGCCCGGTTGAACGCGAGCGGCAGGTCGAACGCCTCGGCGGCCGCCGCGTCCGCGGCGACGAAGTCGTGGGCTTCGCCCCAGACCTGCAGGGCGTCAAGGACGTCGTCGGAGGCCGCGGCTCCGTTCAGCCACGCCGAAGACCAGACCGCGAGGGTCGCACTAGGACGGCACACCGGACTGATTTTAGTCGTGCTTTCGGCGAAACCAGGAAATGGGCGGGTTAACCCCGGCTTGACTTCTCCTCTCCTCGACGTGCGGTCGGAACGGGCGGTTTCGGGTATGCGTCAAGCCTCCAGGACGGACGCCGCCGCCACATCGACCGATCTCTCGAAGATCTCTCCATCGAACGGTTGATGCGGAGCTGGAGTTGGTTCACGTCGACAGCGACCACGCCCGCGACGTAGCGTCGAACGGGTGAACGATGTTCCCGCAAACCTGCCCCGGACCGCCGGGGACCTCCGCGCGGCGGGTCACCTGCCGCGGTCGATCAACCAAGAACTGCACGACAACCTGCTGGCCAAGCTCCGTGCCGGCGAAGACGCCTGGCCCGGGATCGTCGGCTTCTCGCGCACCGTGCTGCCCCAGCTGGAACGCGCGCTGCTGGCCGGCCACGACGTCGTCCTCCTCGGCGAACGCGGCCAGGGCAAGACCAGGCTGCTGCGTACCCTCGCGGGACTTCTCGACGAATGGACGCCTGTCATCGAGGGTGCCGAGCTGGGCGAGCACCCGCTCGACCCGATCACCCCGGAGTCGCGCCGCCGTGCCGCCGAACTCGGCGACGCCCTCCCGGTGACCTGGCGCCACCGGGACGAGCGGTACACCGAGAAGCTGGCCACACCGGACACCTCGGTCGGTGACCTGATCGGCGACGTCGACCCGGTGAAGGTCGCGGAAGGCCGCAGCCTCGGCGATCCGGAGACCATCCACTTCGGACTCGTCCCGCGCGCCCACCGCGGCATCGTGGCGATCAACGAGCTGCCGGACCTCGCCGAACGCATCCAGGTCGCGTTGCTGAACGTGATGGAGGAACGCGACATCCAGGTGCGCGGTTACACCCTGCGCCTGCCGCTGGACGTGCTGCTGGTGGCGACGGCCAACCCGGAGGACTACACCAACCGCGGCCGCATCATCACCCCGCTCAAGGACCGGTTCGGCGCCGAGATCCGCACCCACTACCCGCTCGACGTCGAGGCGGAGATCGCGGTCGTCCGGCAGGAGGCTCATCTGGTCGCCGAGGTCGGCGAGCCGCTGCTGGAGGTGCTCGCGCGGTTCGTGCGGAATCTGCGCGAGTCGCCGGCGATCGACCAGCGGTCCGGGGTTTCGGCCCGGTTCGCCGTCGCGGCGGCGGAAACGGTCGGCGCCGCGGCGTTGCGCCGCTCCGCGCTGACCGGTGAGGAGCCCGCGGTGGCGCGCCCGGTCGATCTCGACGCCGTGCCCGCCGTCCTGCGCGGCAAGGTCGAATTCGAGCCGGGGGAGGAGGGGCGCGAGACCGAACACCTCGTGCACCTGCTGCGCCGGGCGGTCGCGGAGACGGCCCGCTCACGGTTCGCCGGTCTGGACCTGCTGCCGCTGGCCGACGCCGTCGAGTCCGGGCATCTGGTGGCCACCGGGGAACGCGTGCCCGGCAAGGACGTCCTCGCCGCGCTGCCCGAACTGCCGGTGCTGCACGACGTCGCGGCGCGTGCGGGTGTCGCGCCGGACGAACCGGCGGGGCGGATCGCGGCCGCGGTCGAACTGGCGCTGGAATCCCTGTTCCTGTCGAGGAGACTCGCCAAGGACTCGGACGACTCGACCACCGTCTACGGCCGATGAGCTTCCTCCCGGAGGGCTACTCGTACGGGCCGTGGCACGACGGCCCCGATCCGCTGGCGCCGCCGGCCGACCTGCGCGACGCGCTCGACGAGATCGGCCGCGACGTCATGGCGGGCGCCTCGCCCCGATCCGCGCTCGAAGAGCTGTTGCGGCGCGGAACACCTCGCACCGCGGGGCTCGACGAGCTGACCAGGCGGCTCTGGCAGCGCCGGTCGGAGATCCAGCGCAGGCACCGGCTCGACGGCACGCTCCAAGAGGTCCAATGGCTTCTCGACCAGGCGCTGGAGGCCGAGCGGCGCGAGCTGTTCCCCGACCCGGACGACGACGCCCGGTTCCGCGAGGCACAGCTGGACGCGTTGCCGCCGGGGACGGCCGCGGCGGTGCGCGAACTCGCCGAGTACGACTGGCGTTCGCGGGAGGGCAGGGAGAACTACGAGAAGATCCGCGATCTGCTCGGCCGTGAGCTGCTGGATTCCCGGTTCGAAGGGATGAAGGAGGCACTGCGGAACGCCGGGCCCGAACAGGTCGAGCAGGCGAACCGCATGCTCGCCGACCTCAACGACCTCCTGGCCGCGCACGCCCAAGGCCGCGAGGACGTCCCGGAGCGGTTCGCGGAGTTCATGCGTCAGCACGGCGAGTTCTTCCCCGAGAACCCGAAGAACGTCGAGGAGCTGATCGACGTCCTCGCCGCCCGTGCCGCGGCCGCGCAGCGGATGCTGAACTCGATGACTCCCGAACAGCGGGCCGAACTGGCCGAGCTGTCACAGCAGGCGTTCGGCGACCCCAGGCTCGCGCAGCAACTGTCCACTTTGGATGCTCAGCTGCGGGCGCTGCGGCCCGGTGAGGATTGGACGTCTTCGGAACGGTTCCGCGGCAACGATCCGATGGGCCTCGGCGAAGGTGCCCGGGCGATGTCCGATCTCGCCGAGCTGGACGCGCTGGCCGAACAGCTCGGCCAGTCGTATCCCGGCGCCAGGCTGGAGGACATCGACGTCGACGCGCTGAGGCGCCAGCTCGGGCCGGAAGCCGGCGTCGACGCGCGGCGGCTGTCCGAACTGGAACGCGAACTCCGGCGGCAAGGGCTCTTCGAACGGGCTCCCGATGGCACGCTTCGCCTGTCTCCGAAGGCTTTGCGCCGACTGGGCGAGACCGCGCTCGCGGACGTCGTGAACTCGCTGCGCGGGAAGACCGGGCAGCGGGAGACCGAGTCCGCCGGCGCCGCGGGCGAGCCGACCGGGGCGACCAGGCCGTGGCGGTTCGGGGACATGCAGCCGTGGGACGTCTCCAGGACGGTCCGCAACTCCGTCCTCCGCTCGGTTTCGGTGGGGGAGCGATCGGTCCGGATGGACGTCTCCGACGTCGAGGTGATCGAGACCGAGCACCGGTCGCGCGCGGCGGTGGCGCTGCTCGTGGACACCTCGTGGTCGATGGTGCAGGAGGGCCGCTGGCTGCCGATGAAGCGGACGGCGCTCGCGCTGCACCAGCTGATCAGCACCCGGTTCCGCAACGACGCTCTCCAGCTGATCACCTTCGGCCGGTACGCCACGTCGGTCGAACTGGCCGAACTGGTGGGCCTGGAAGGCGCTTGGGAACAGGGCACCAACGCCCACCACGCCCTGCTCCTGGCCGGACGGCATCTGCGGCGGCATCCCGACGCGCAGCCGGTGGTCCTGATGGTCACCGACGGCGAGCCGACCGCACACCTGGAACCGGACGGATCGGCGGAATTCGACTACCCGCCTCAGCCGAGGACACTGCTGAAGACCTTGTCCGAAGTGGACCGGATGGCGAAGCTGGGTGCGTCGGTGACGGTGTTCCGGCTCGGGGACGACCCGCGGCTGACGGAGTTCGTCGACCTGCTCGCCCGCCGCTCCGGCGGCCGGGTGGTCGCTCCGGACCTCGACGGGCTCGGTGCCGCCGTGGTCGGCGACTACCTGCGGACGAGGAAGCGCTGAACTCGCCTACGCTGGCCCGATGGGGTACTCGGTCGGGAAGGTCGCGGCGCTCTCGGGCGTCACCGTGCGCACGCTGCACCACTACGACGAGATCGGCCTGCTGTCCCCGAGCGGGCGGACGGCGGCGGGGTACCGCAGCTACAGCGACGACGACCTCGACCGGCTCCAGCGCGTCCTGTTCTACCGGGAGCTCGGGTTCGGCCTCGACACGATCGCGAAGATGATCGAAGACCCGGGTGTCGACGCGCTGGAGCACCTGCGGCGTCAGCGCGCGTTGCTCGCCGAACGGATCGGCGAGCTGACGCGGATGGCCGAATCCGTCGAGCGGGTGATCGCGGCGAAGGAGGTCGGGAACGCGCTGACCCCGGAGGAGCGGTTCGAGGTCTTCGGCGAGTTCCGCGAGCCGGAGGGCTACGCGGAGGAGGCCGTCCGTCGATGGGGTGAGACGCCGCAGTGGCGGGCGGCGGCCGTGCCGCGGTCCAAGGAGGACTGGATCGAGGCGGAGAAGGTCCGGGAGGACTGGGTCCGGCGGCTGCTCGCCGTCTTCGACTCCGGCGCGCCCGCCGTCAGCGTCCCGGCGATGGACCTCGCCGAGGAACATCGCCGGATGCTCGCGGAGTTCATGGGCGACTGCGACCTCGCCACGCACCGTGAGCTCGCCGGGCTGTACGCGACCGAACCGGTCCAGCTCGGCTTCCTGGTGCGTGAGCCGGACCAGCGGCCGGGCCTCGGCGAGTACATCCGGGACGCCGTCAACGCCAACGCGGACCGGGCCGCCGGATAGCGATTCCGGTTACTCCGGCCGTGTTCGTCTCCCACCGGGCGGGAACGGCGCGGCGGCTCCGCTTACAGTCGGGGTATGCAGACTTGGTCATCGGTCGACGTGCCCCGTATCCCCGGCACCCCCCGTCCGCTGCGGCTCCACGACACGGCGACGGGGCAGATCCGCCCCACGGCGCCCGGGTCGACCGCCCGGATGTACGTCTGCGGCATCACGCCGTACGACGCCACCCATCTGGGGCACGCCGCCACGTACCTGACGTTCGACCTGGTGAACCGCCTGTGGCGGGACGCCGGGCACGAAGTCCACTACGTGCAGAACGTGACGGACATCGACGAGCCCCTGTTGGAGCGCGCCGAGCGCGACAAGGACGACTGGGTCGTCCTCGGCATGCGTGAGACGGCGCTGTTCCGCGAGGACATGACCGCGTTGCGGGTGCTGCCGCCGCGGCAGTTCGTCGGGGCCGTCGAGAGCATCCCGGAGATCGTCGAGGTCATCGCCAAGCTGCTGGCCAACGGCAGCGCCTACCGCGCGGACGACGCCGAGTACCCGGACATCTACTTCGACCACAACGCCACAGGGCACTTCGGGTCCGAGTCGAACTACGACGCCGAGACCATGGCGAAGTTCTTCGCCGAACGCGGCGGCGACCCGGACCGTCCCGGCAAGCAGCACCCGCTCGACGCGCTGCTGTGGCGCATGGCGCGGCCGGGCGAGCCGTCGTGGGAGTCCGAACTGGGCGCGGGCAGGCCGGGCTGGCACATCGAGTGCAGCGCGATCGCGGTCAACCGGCTCGGCCTCGGCTTCGACGTCCAGGGCGGTGGTTCGGACCTGATCTTCCCCCACCACGAGTACAGCGCCGCGCACGCGGAGGCCGTCGCGGGGGACCGGCCGTTCGCGCGGCATTACGTGCACGCCGGGATGATCGGCCTCGACGGCGAGAAGATGTCGAAGTCGCGGGGGAACCTCGTGTTCGTCTCGCGGCTGCGCGCCGACAAGGTCGACCCCGGCACAATCCGGCTCGCGCTGTTCGCCGGTCACTACCGCGAGGACCGGCCGTGGACCGCGCAGTTGCAGACGGACGCCGAAGCACGGCTGGCACGCTGGCGCGAAGCGGTCTCGCTCGCCACAGGCCCGGCGGCGGAGGACACCGTCGCGCGGCTGCGTGACCACCTCACCGACGACCTCGACACGCCCAAGGCGCTCGCGGCCGTCGACGCGTGGGTGGAGCAGGCGCTGAACCGTTCCGGAACCGACCCGGCCGCGCCCGGGCTGATCCGGAACGCGGTCGACGCACTGCTCGGCATCGAGCTCTGAGGAACGTCATGAAAGGGTCGTTCAGGACATCTTTCGTCCTGAACGACCCTTTCCTGACATCCGTATAACGCCCTACACGGCCACGCGACCGGCTTCCAGCCGGAGGTGGTCACCCGCCCAATCCCGCCGCAGCCATCGATCATGAGACGCGATGACGACGGCACCCGGCGCGGAATCGAGCGCGGTGAACAGTTCCTCGGCCAAGGTGAGCGAGATGTGGTTCGTCGGCTCGTCCAGCAGGAGCACCTCCGGCGGGTCGGCGATCAGCAACGCCAGCGCGAGCCGCCGCCGCTGCCCGACCGACAACGCGCCGACGCGGGTCCCGAGATCACGCGGAGCCAGCAATCCCAGCCCGCGCAACGGTGGAGCGTCCTCGCCGAGGGCTTCGACGTAGGTTCGCTGCGCGGTCTTCTCCGGCTCGGCGAACACGACGTCCTGTGCCAGCAGGCCGATCCGCACCCCGCGTCCGGAAAGGACGGTGCCGGAGTCCGGGGTCAGCGAGCCGGCGAGGACGGACAGCAGCGTCGACTTCCCGGCGCCGTTGCCACCGGTGATCAGGAGCCTCGACGTGGTCGTGACGTCCAGGGTCGCCAGCCGCAGCCGGCCCGCGATCTCGATGTCCCGTACCGAGATCGCCGTCTTCCCCTCGCCGGGCTCGCCGGTCAGATCGCCCTGGAACCGCAGCGGCGCGGGTGGTTTCCGCACCTGATCGCGTTCCAGTTCGTCCAAGCGCAGCTGGGCGTTGCGGACCCGGCGTGAGATCTGCTTCTGCACCCTCCCGGTCTTGAAGTCGTAGAGCATCTTGGCGTTGTCGCGCTGCGGCCGGTTGTGCGCGACGTTGCGCGCGGTAACGGCCACCGCTTCGCGCAGTTCCTTGAGCTCGTCCTGTTCCTCGGCGTAGCGCTGTTCCCAGCGCGCCCGCTCGGCCCGTTTCTGGTCCAGGTAGTCGGAATACGTGCCGCCGTACCTGGTCGGGCCGCCCAGCGCCGGGTCGAGGTCGACGATGTCGGTGCACACCGCGTCGAGGAACACGCGATCGTGCGACGACAGCACGAGGACGCCGGTCAGCGAAGCGAGATGCTGTTCGAGGAACTCCATCGCGGCGTCGTCGAGATGGTTCGTCGGCTCGTCCAGGACCAGGGTGCCCGGCCGCCGGATGAGCAACGCGGCGAGGCCGAGCCGCGACCGCTGGCCGCCCGACAGCGTGCCGAGCTCGCGCGCCGGGTCGATCCCGGCCAGTCCGAGCCCCGCGCACACGACCTCGGCGCGCCGGTCGGCGTCCCACAGGTCGTGCGCCTGGGCCCATTCGAGCACCGTGCCGTAGTCGTCGAGCACGGCAGCGTCGTCCGGATGCCGGGCGAGCGCCGCGGTCAGTTCGTCGAGTCTCGCCGACGCCTGCCGGATCTCGGCGAGGGCGTCGTCGATGACGTCGGAGAACCGCGCGGTGAGCGGGAAAGGCAACTCCTGCAAGAGGAATCCGAGGTCGTCGCCTCGGAGTACCTCGCCACCCTGCGGCTCTTCGACCCCGGCCAGCAAGCGCAGGAGCGTGGACTTGCCGACGCCGTTCTCGCCGACCAGCCCGAGCCGCTGCCCGGCCGAAGCCGCCAGGTTCACGCCGTCGAGGACGACGCGGGCACCGTAGGAGTGGACGAGGTCCTTGGCGATCAGGGAAAGAGACATACGACATCACCGTGCTTCTTCGGACATGGGAGACCCCGCCGGGCCTCGTGGCTTACGGGAGCCGTGCTCGACCGAAGCCGCCTCGGGGCGGGGAAGGCGTGATGTCAGCTGTCCATGATGCGAAGAGTCTAACGCAACAGCTGTAGCGTTAGTCAACCCCTTTTTCGGAGCGCAGGCGAGCGGCCTCTCGTTCGGCGAACGCGCGCCCGTCGGCCAGGACGCCGAGCAGCGCGGTGAGCTGGCGCCGGTCCAGCTTGCCCAGGCGGTCGCCGAAGAACCGGGCCATGGGGGAGTAGAGGTCGGCGACGTCGTCGAGCCGGTCCGGGAGCGGGCGGATCGCGAGACGGCGGCGGTCGGCCGGATCGGGGACGCGCTCGACCAGCCGCCGCGTCTCCATCCGGTCGAGCATCCGCGTCACCGCGCCGGTGGTCATGCCGAGCGCCCGTGCCAGCTCGGTCGGCGAGGTCGCGGCGCCGCTGATGACCAGCTGGAGCCCGTGCAGTTCGGTGGGGCTGATCCCGAGCCGTTCCGCCATGGCCGTCTGGAACAGGACGGTCGCGCTGACGAACCGGGGGATCTCCAAAGCCGCCGCGGTGGCGAGTTCTCGCTGGTCAGGCACGTGCTTCCTTTGCGCAGTAAGTGAGCTGTGCAGCTGCTGTCTTGTGCAGCAACTTCTCCGGCAAGGGTATCTGCTTGACAGGGGTCCGGTCACCTGTAAATCTGAAAGAGAAATTTCGAAAGAAACCTTTCAGATTGGATCGGCGATGGCCGGGTTACCGCCGCGCAAGCGGGTCGAAGACGTCGAGCTGATGCGGGCGCTGGCGCATCCACTGCGTTCGGCGCTGGTGGACCACCTCATGGCCGTCGGCCCGCGCACCGCGAGCGAGTGCGCGGCGGCCGTCGGCTCGACCGCCTCGAACTGCAGCTGGCATCTGCGTCAGCTGGCGCGGCACGGCCTCGTGGAGCGGGTCGAGGGGGAGGACGGGCGGGAACGGCCGTGGCGGGCGTGCCAGGTCGGCATCGAGTTCGGTGACGACCCGGAGCTGCACGGGGCGCAGCTGGCGGTCGTGGGGACCACTCTCGCGCGGGAAAAGGAGCTGACCGAGCGCTATCTCGACGCCGCCGACCGGCTCGGCAAGGAGTGGCGGGACGCGTCGGGGATCAGCAACTACTCGCTACGGGTGACCGCCGGCGAGCTGGAGGAGCTGGTCCAGCGGATCGACGCGCTCGTGCGGCCCTACGTCGGCGCGATCCGTGAAGACGCTCCCGCGGGGGCGCTCCCGGTCCACTTGGGACTGCGGGCGTTCCTCCGCATCGACGCCGAGGGGAAGCCGAGCAAATGAAACCGTTGAGGGAACCCGCCTTCGCGCGGTTGTGGATCGCCGCGTTCTTCTCCGAGACCGCCGAGTGGATGCTGCAGATCGCGTTGCCGGTGTTCGTCTTCCAGGCCACCGGTTCGGCGGCCACCACGGCGTTGAGCATCGTCCTCGGCCTGGTGCCCGCGCTGCTGCTGAGCCCGGTCGCCGGCGTGGTCGCGGACCGCTGGAACCGGCGGCTGGTGCTGTGCGTGGTGTGTGCTGGGCAGGCGTTCGTGGCCCTGCCGCTGCTGTTCGTCGCGTCCGGCGGCCCGGTCCACGTGATCTACGCGGTGATGGCCGCGCAGGCGGGCCTCGCTTCACTGTTCGAGCCCGCACGCAACGCGCTCGTGCCCGAACTGGTCCCTCCCCGCGAGCTGATCGGCGCCAACGGGCTGATGAGCATCAACGGCAGCGTGGCCCGGCTCGCCGGCGGCTGGGCGGGCGGTCTCCTGCTCGGGTTCGGCGGCCTGGGCTGGGTCGTGGTCGCCTATCTCGGCGTACTGGTGATCGGCTCGGCCCTGCTGGCGCGCCCGTTCCGGCGCGTCGCGGCACCGAAAGCGGCCGGACCACACGAACCGGTGGTGCGGGCGTGGCTGGACGGGCTTCGGGAGATCGGCCGCGAAGGACGCCTTCGCCTCGCCGGTGTCGTCGTGGTGCTGACGTCACTGGCACAGGGGATGTTCCTGGTGCTCTTCGTGGTCTTCGTGCTCGACATCCTCGACGGCACCGAAGGCGACGTCGGCCTGCTGCGCGGCGTACAGGCACTCGGCGGGCTGGCCGCGGGATTCGCCGTCGCCACCGTCGCCCGCAAGGTCGCGCCCGCCGCACTGCTCGGCTGGGGCGGGCTCGCGCTCGGCCTGCTGTCGGCGGTGATCTGGAACCTGCCCGCGCTGACCGCTTCGCTGGGCGTTTTCATCGGGCTCTTCGGCCTGGTCGGCGCGCCCGGGGTACTCGCCGGCTCGGGGCTGCTCTCGCTGGTCCAGACCGCCGCGTCCCCGGAACGCTCCGGCCGCGTGCTGAGCACCGTCTTCGCCGGGACCGCGGGGTTCACGGCGGTGGGCGCACTGCTGACGGGCTGGCTGCTGAGCGTGCTGGGCACAGCGGTCCTGCTGAACGTCCAAGCGGGTCTGCACACCGTCTCGGCGTTGATCGTGCTCGGTGTGTCGGCGTCGGGCAGGCTGCGCGGTGACGCCGTTCCGGCGATCCCCCGGACCGGGTGAAGCTACGGTGGTGGAGTGCCGCATCTCTTCGCCACCAGCGACCTCCACGTCACCCATGAGGGCAACGCCCCGCTCGTCGACGAGGTCGTCCCCCGTACCCCCGACGACTGGCTGCTCGTGGCCGGTGACGTCGCCGAACGCGCCGAATCCGTGATCGGGGTGCTCAAGACCTTGCGTGAACGCTTCGCGAAGGTCGTCTGGGTACCCGGCAACCACGAGCTGTGGACCACCCAGAAGGACGAATGCCAGCTGCGTGGGCAAGCGCGTTACGAGCATCTGGTCGAACGCTGCCGCGAGATCGACGTCCTCACCCCGGAGGACCCGTACCCGGTGTGGGAGCACCAGGAGAAGCCGCTGACGATCGCGCCGCTGTTCGTCCTGTACGACTACAGCTGGCGGACCCCCGCGGCCGAAGGCCTGCCGATGCTGACGGCCATCGAGCAGGCGCGCGAGGCGGGCGTGCTGTGCACGGACGAGTTCTTCCTGCACCCCGATCCGTATCCCAGCAGGCAGGCGTGGTGCGCCGACCGGGTGAAGATCAGCACGGAGCGGCTGGAGGCGATCCCCGAGGACCACGGGACGATCCTCATGTCGCACTGGCCGCTGCACCGCCACCCGACCGAACCGCTGTACTTCCCGGAGTTCGCGCTGTGGTGCGGGACGACCGAGACCGAGGACTGGCACCAGCGGTTCCGTGCCGAGGTCGCGGTCTACGGGCATCTGCACATCCCGCGCTCCACGGAGGCGGACGGTGTGCGGTTCGAGGAGGTGTCGCTCGGCTATCCGCGTGAGTGGCGGAAGCGGGCGCGGGGGCCGATCCCGCTGCGGCGCATCTTCTGACCCCCTGCCGAATGCTATGAACGGTCCGTTCCTTGCAAAATTTGCAAGGAACGGACCGTTCATAGCGCTTGAAGGGACGCGATCAGACCCGTCCGGGGCCGTCCTGGCCGGGACGGCGACGCCGCAGGTACCGCTCGAACTCCGCCGCGATCTTGTCCCCGCTGACGTCGTCCAGCGTGAACTCGGTCTCCGCGTCGCCGCGCTCCTCGAGCCCCCGGACGTACTCGCTGATCTCCTCGTCCTCCTCGGCCATCTCGGTGACCGTCCGCTGCCACTCCTCGGCCTGCTCGGGAAGGGCGCCGAGCGGGATCTCGACGTCGAGGACGTCCTCGAGTTTGTGCAATAGCGCCAGCGTGGCCTTGGGGGACGGCGGATGCGAGACGTAGTGCGGCACGGCCGCCCAGATCGAGACCGCCGGGACACCCGCCTGCACGCAGTAGTCCTGCAGGACTCCGACGATGCCGGTCGGTCCCTGGTAGTTGTTCAGCTCCAGCCCGAACTGGGAAGCGGTGTCCTTGTCGTACGCCGTCCCGGTGACCGGGACGGGTCGCGTGTGCGCGGTGTCGGCCAGGAGCGCGCCGAGGGTGACGACGGTGGAGACTTCCAGTTGCTGGATGTGCTCCAGCAGTTCGGCGCAGAAGGCGCGCCAGCGCATGTTCGGTTCCGGCCCCTGCACCAGCACGATGTCCCGGCTGAAGCCCTCCGGACGGCACACCGAGAGCCGCGTGGTCGGCCAGTCGACCCGCCGGGTGACGCCGTCCACCATGCGCACGGTCGGTCTGCTGACCTGGAAGTCGTAGTACTCGTCAGGACTCAGCTCGCTCAGTGGGGTCGCATCCCAGTTGAGCTGGAGATGCTCGACCGCCCGGCTGGCCGCGTCACCTGCGTCGTTCCATCCTTCGAAGGCGACGATCATGATCGGCTTGGTGTCATCCAAGTGGTCGCGGCCGGGCCGCTGGGTCTCGTCGACGGGCTCACTCACCGGACCAGCCTACGACCAGGCGGCCGTGCGCCGTTGGGCATGTCCGGTGGCGTTTCGCGGGCGCGAACCGCGCGGAGCCGACGCAATGCGACATTTCGGGCAACCACCTGGCCGCCGACGTGAATCCGTCTCGGCTACCGTGGGCTCCGGAAGGCCTGACCGAACGTGAGGGGGAGCCGTGACCGAACCGTCCACACCGGACGGACTCGCCGCCGTGCTGTGGGACATGGACGGCACGCTGGTCGACTCGGAGAAGCTGTGGGACGTCGCGCTGTATGAGGCCGTCGAGAGCCTCGGCGGCAGCCTGACCGAGGAGCAGCGCCTGAGTCTCGTCGGGTCCAATATGGACGACACGGCCGCGTTCCTGCTCGAAGTGTGCGCCAGGCCCGTGACGCCCGAGTCGATCGCGGAGATGGGGGAGTGGATCCGCCGCCGCACGGCCAACCTCTTCGACGGTCCGCTCCCGTGGCGTCCCGGCGCGCAGGAGCTGCTCGAACTGTTGCGCGCCAACGGGGTCCCGATGGCGCTGGTCACCTCCACGGAACGGTCGCTGACCGAACTCGCGCTCAACACCATCGGCCGCGAGTACTTCGCCGCCACGGTCTGCGGTGACGAGGTCGATGGTCTGAACAAGCCGCACGCGAGGCCGTATCAGCTGGCCTCGGAGTTGCTGGGAGTCCCGGCTTCCCGGTGCGTGGCGATCGAGGATTCACCGCCCGGCGCGGCTTCCGCTGCCGCCGCGGGCTGCACGGTGGTGGTGATCCCGAACGACGTCGACGTCGAACCGGGAGAGCGGCGGGTGTTCCGTTCGACGCTGGTCGGGCTCGACGTGCCGGCGCTGACCGCGCTCCTGCCCTGACCGCCATGTCGCATTTCCGCTAGACCCCGCCCCGTCCGGTCGGTGATGCTTGCCCGGTGCATGAGGATTTCGAACGCTGTGTCCGGGCGGTCCAGGCGAAGGACGCCCGGTTCGACGGCTGGTTCTTCACCGCCGTCCTGACGACGCGGATCTATTGCCGGGCGAGTTGCCCGGTCGTCCCGCCCAAGCCGGAGAACATGACGTTCTACCCGAGCGCGGCGGCCGCGCAGGAGGCCGGGTTCCGTGCCTGCAAACGGTGCCGCCCGGACGCCAGCCCCGGGTCGCCGCAGTGGAACGAGCGCGCGGATCTGGTGGCCAGGGCGATGCGGCTGATCGCCGACGGCGTCGTCGACACCGACGGCGTGAGCGGGCTGGCCGCCCGGCTCGGTTACAGCGTCCGGCAGGTGGAGCGGCACGTGCGCGCCGAACTGGGCGCCGGCCCGCTCAGCCTCGCCCGTGCGCAACGGGCGCAGACGGCACGGCTGCTGATCGAGACGACCGGCCTGTCGATGATCGACGTCGCCCTCGCCGCGGGGTTCGGCAGCGTCCGGACCTTCAACGACACCGTCCGCGAGGTCTTCGCCCTGTCCCCGACGGAACTGCGGGCCCGCGTCCGCACTGCACCGGCAACCGCGCCCGGGACGCTGAACCTGCGCCTGCCGTACCGGAAGCCGCTGTTCCCGGACAACCTCTTCGGGCACCTCGTCGCGACCGGCGTCCCCGGCGTCGAGGAATGGCGCGACGGCGCGTACCGCCGCACGCTGCGGCTCCCGCACGGTGCCGCCGTCGTCGCGCTCAAGCCGGAAGACGGTTACATCGGCTGTCGGCTCACCCTGTCGGACCTGCGTGATCTCTCGACCGCGATCAGCCGCTGCCGCCGCCTGCTGGACCTCGACGCCGACCCGGCCGCGGTCGACGAAGCGTTGGCCGCGGACCCGCTGCTCGGCCCCCTCGTGGCCGCCGCGCCAGGCAGGCGGGTGCCGAGGACGGTCGACGGTGACGAGTTCGCCGTCCGCGCGGTCCTCGGCCAGCAGGTGTCCACCGCGGCAGCCCGCACTCACGCCGCCAGGCTGGTCCTCGCGCACGGTGATCCCGTCGACGATCCGGACGGCGGCCTCACCCACGTTTTCCCGGACGCCGCCGCGCTCGCGGAGATCGACCCGGAAAGCCTCGCGATGCCGCAGAGCCGCAAGCGGACCCTGCTCGGCCTCGTCACGGAACTGAACGGCGGGGAACTCGATCTCGGCGCGGGAAGCGACTGGCAGCGCGCCCGCGAACGGCTGCACGCGTTGCCCGGCTTCGGCCCGTGGACCGTCGAGAGCATCGCGATGCGCTCGCTCGGCGACCCCGACGCCTTCCTGCCGACCGACCTCGGCGTCAAAGTCGCCGCCAAGGGGCTCGGGCTCGGCCCGGCGGCGTTCGCCGCGCACGCCGAACGCTGGCGCCCGTGGCGCGCCTACGCCGTCCAGCACCTCTGGGCGACCGGAGATCACCCGATCAACCGGCTGCCCGCCGCCTGACTTCGAGGAGCGCCATGCGCACGCACACCGTCATCGACAGCCCGTACGACAAGCTGACCCTGGTCGCGGACGGCGAGAGCCTCTGCGGGGTCTACATGGTCCAGCAGCGGCACCGTCCGGCCGAGGAGAGCTTCGGCCATCCGGACCCGGGCGCGCCGGTCTTCGTCGACACCGAGAAGCAGTTGAAGGAGTACTTCGCCGGACAGCGGAAGGAATTCGATCTCCCGCTGAGCTTCGGCGGCACCGAATTCCAGCGGATGGTCTGGGAAGGCCTGCTCGGCATCCCATATGGCGAGACGGTTTCCTACGGCCAGCTCGCCGACCGTCTCGGCAGGCCCACCGCGTCGCGCGCGGTCGGGCTCGCGAACGGGAAGAACCCGATCAGCATCATCGTGCCGTGCCACCGCGTGATCGGTTCCAACGGCGATCTCACCGGTTACGGCGGTGGTGTCGAACGGAAACGGCACCTGCTCGACTTCGAACGGGGCGGCGCCGCGCTGTTCTGAAGTGTGACGCGAGCGGCAACACACCGGCCCGGGGCAGCGCGACGCGGGCGCGGATGGAAGGATCTCCAGACCGTGAAGACCTTCGATGAGCTGTTCGCCGAGCTTGCCGAGCGCGCCCGTACGCGCCCTGACGGTTCCGGCACCGTCGCCGCGCTGGACGCGGGAGTGCACGCGCAGGGCAAGAAGGTGCTCGAAGAGGCGGGCGAGGTGTGGATCGCCGCCGAGCACGAATCCGACGACAGGCTCTCCGAGGAGATTTCACAGCTGCTGTACCGCGTGCAGGTGCTCATGCTCGGCCGAGGACTGTCGACAGAGGACGTGTACCGGTACCTGTGACGCGGTCGCGTCCGGAGAACCAAGGAGAAGCAATGCTGCGTGTCGCCGTGCCGAACAAGGGAGCCCTCGCCGCCGCCGCGACGGAGATGCTCGGAGAGGCCGGCTACCGCAAGCGACATGAGGCCCGCGACCTGACCGTGCTCGACACGGTCAACGAGGTCGAGTTCTTCTTCTTGCGTCCCAAGGACATCGCGATCTACGTCGGATCCGGCGAGCTGGATCTCGGCATCACCGGCCGCGACCTCGCGCTCGACTCCGGCGCCCCGGTCGAGGAGATCCTCGGCCTCGGCTTCGGCGGTTCCACCTTCCGGTACGCCGCGCCGGCGGGCCGCGAGTGGCGGGCCGAAGACCTGCAGGGCAAGCGGCTCGCGACGTCGTACCCGCGGCTCGTGCGCGAGAACCTGAAGCAGCACGGGGTGGAGGCGGAGGTCATCCGCCTCGACGGCGCCGTCGAGATCTCGATCCAGCTCGGCGTGGCCGACGCCATCGCGGACGTCGTCGAGTCGGGGCGGTCGTTGCGCCAGCACAACCTCGTGGCTTTCGGGGACCCGATCTGCGTGTCGGAGGCGGTGCTGCTGCAGCGGGCGGGTACCGAGCACACCCGGCCCAAGGACCAGCTGAAGGCGCGGCTGCAGGGTGTCGTCTTCGCCCAGCACTACATGATGCTGGACTACGACTGCCCGCGGTCGTTGCTCGACGCGGCCATCGCGATCACGCCGGGCCTCGAGTCGCCGACCGTCGCGCCGCTGGCCGACGCGGACTGGGTGGCCGTGCGGGCGATGGTGCCGCGCAAGGAGGTCAACCGGATCATGGACGAGCTCGCCGAGACCGGTGCCAAGGCCGTCCTGGCTTCGGACATCCGGGCCTGCCGCCTCTGACCCCGCTTAAGACGCTATGAAAGGTCCTTTCCTTGCAAATTTTGCAAGGAAAGGACCTTTCATGGCAGTGGCTAGCGGGGACGGTTGGGCTTCTTGGGCATCAGGTCGTAGAGCTTCTTGCGCGCTCCGTTGTCCTTGGCGCTGCGAGTCACCGAGACCTCGGTGATGAAGTCCTCGAAGACGAACTCCTCGTCCGCGGGCACGATCGCCGAGGCCGGATGGTTCTGCAGATAGCCGTCCAGCGTCTCCGCGATCTCCCGGAACGACAGTGCCTGCAGCGTTTCCGGCGCGTACGTCGTCACCGGCACGCCGTGCGCGGCGGCTTCGTTCATCACGACACCGAGCGGGACGTGCGACAGCATCGGGATCCCGAACGCGTACAGCTCCTGCAACGCCGCGGCCGCGTAGTGCGAGATCGGGCGGCGGTACAGCCCTGGCACGAGGCCGTAGTAGGCGATCGGCGGACGGCCGACGGTCTGTTCGACGTAACGCACCTGGTCCGAAAGCAGGCGCAGCGCGCGGATGCTCGTCCGGTCCGGCTGCACCGGCACGAGGATCCCGTGCGAAGCGGCGAGCGCGTTGTTGGTCAGCACGTCGAGCGCGGGCGGGCAGTCGATGACGATGTGGTCGTAGTTGGCGAACTGGATGACCCTGGCCAGCTGCCACCCGGGCACCCGGAACTGGTCCAGCCGCCGGATCAGGTCGAACATCCCCGGCGAGGTCGGGATGACGTCGAACGCGCCGCCCCGCCCGAGGTTGCTGCGCGGATGCCGGACGACGAGTTCCTCGATCGGGCCCTTCCACACCTTGGTCAGGGCTTTCGCGAGGCTGGGCATGTCCGGCGCCACCTCGTCCAGCCCGAGGAGTTCGGTGGTCGCGTGGCCCTGTGGGTCGAGGTCGATCAGCAGCACCCGGCGGCCGCGTTCGGCCAAAGCGGCCGCCGCGCCCACGCTGAGTGAGGTCTTGCCGACCCCGCCTTTCTGGTTGACCACCGAGGTGATCTGCATGCCGAAGCGCTCCCTGTGTCTGTTGTTCCGGGAAGGCTATTGGAAACACGCCGAGAAAGCGCGTCTATCAGCCCGCCTGTCGCGGTCGCACCAGCAAGGCCTGCGCCCCGGAGGCGATCGGCCCCGACGCGTCGTGCAGTGTCGTGGTCGCCGTGCCGATCCCGTTCGGGCCGACCAGGGTGGCCGCGTCGACGCCGATCCAGTCGCCGAGCGGTGGGCGGCGGAGGTGCACCGTCAGCTCGGAGTTGATGAACCACCACTCGCGCGGGTCCAGGAAGTTCGAGATCCCGTTGCCGGAATCCGCCAGCACGAACAGCCGCTGCAGCGGGCTCGGCTTCTCCCCGTCGACGAGCGCGACGCGCTGCCTGCCCCAGACGGTCGCGGGGCCGGGTTCGTCCAGCGCGCCCTTGACGCGGCGCCACTCGACGGCGTCGAGATACCCGCCGTGCCAGCTCTCCGGCCAAGAGGACGTCGGCAGCCCCTCCGGCGACGGCAGCGCCGGACCTTCCGCGGTGGCGACCGCCGTGGTGTCCGAAGTCGCGATGCGCCACGCCGAGGCGCGGGCGATGACCCGCTCACCGTGGGAGAGTTCGGCTGTCAGCAACTCGACCGACCGGCCCGGCCGTTCCACCCGGGCCCGTACCGACAGCTCCTTCAGTGGCGCGGGCCCGAGGATCTCGACCGTCACCCGTGCCAGCTGGCTCGCGTGCGGCGCCTCGACCTCTTCGAGCGCGCGGACCAGCAGCGCCGAGGGCGGCCCGAAGTGCTGCGCGTCCGGGGTCCACGGGCCGGCGGTGTGCGGGGTCGGGAGGAAGACGCCGTCACCCGACGGTACATAGAAGGCTTCTGTCACATAAGCACCCTAGGCCGTGTCCGATGAGGCCGTTCGCGGTCTCCGCGCCCAGGCGCTCCCTGACGGCACGGGCGGATACGGCCGAGTACGACCCGGTACGAGGCCGATCCGCCCGCACCGCCAGGAACCACCTGGATCACGAAGCCCATCGAACGGACTCACCGGACACGGCCTAGTCCGCACGGTCCAATACGGACTCCTCGCCGGGATCCGGCTCCGGCCAGCCGGGATACGGCGGGGGAGTGCCGCCGTACTGCGGGCAGAGCGCCTGGTGATCGCACCACGCGCAGAGTTTGCTCGGATTCGGCCGGAAATCGCCGGTCTTGCCCGCTTTGAGGATCGCCTGCCAGATCGCCTCCAGCGTGCGCTCGAAGCGGATCAGCTCGCCCTCGTCGGGCGTGTAGGCGAGGGACTGCCCGTCGGTGAGGTACATCAGTTTCAGCTGGCGCGGCACGACACCGCGAAGCCGCCAGAGGACCACGGCGTAGAACTTCATCTGGAACATCGCCTTGGCCTCGCCGATCTCGCGGGGCGCGGCACCGGTCTTGTAGTCGACGACGCGGATCTCGCCGGTCGGCGCCACGTCCAGCCGGTCGACGTAGCCCCGGAGCAGCACTCCGGAGCCCAGCTCGATCTCGACGTGCAGCTCACACGCTTCCGGCTCCAGACGGCGCGGATCCTCCAGGCCGAAGTAGGTGTCGACGAGCTGCTCGGCCGACGCGAGCCACGACGTGACGGCCTCGGGATCCTCCTGGTCGAACAGCTCGATCCACTCCGGACGTTCCGAGGACAGCTCCTCCCACGCCGGCGCGAGCAGCTCCTTGGCCTGCGGAGGGGTGCGATCGGCCTGCGGAAGGGAGAACAGGCGCTCCAGTACGGAATGCACCAGCGTGCCGCGCAGCTGGGCCTTCGTCGGGATCTCGGGCAGTCTGTCGACCGCTCGGAAGCGGTAGAGCAGCGGACACTGCTTGAAGTCGCTGGCACGCGACGGGGACAGGGCCGGCCGACGGCGCGGGATTTCGGCGCCGGGCGGCGGATCGGCGGTGACCGTGTCGGTGTCGGGCATGGGAGGAGCGTATCGCCGGGCACCGACAGTTTCGGGACCGCAACGCACCGGAGCGACATGACCGACACCACCCGGACGGGAAGGGCGGGTTACCGGCACCCCACAACCGGGCATCTACGCTTCGACACATGGCGGTGACGGGTGAGCAGGGCCCGCCTCGACGAGGCGTGGCACCAGAGGGTGGTCTCCTGCTGTTCCGGGTCTCCGGGATCCCCGTGCTGCTGGCCCCTTCGTGGTGGATCGGCTCCCTGATCATCGTGGTGCTCTACACCCCGCTGGTCGGCCGGATCCTGCCCGGCGCCACCACGCTGACCTCCTGGCTGCTGGCTGCCGCGTTCGCGGTCCTTCTCGGCCTTTCGGTGCTCGCCCACGAACTCGGGCACTGCCTGGTCGCGCTGCGCCTCGGGATCCCGGTCCGGCGCCTGCGGTTGTTCCTGCTCGGCGGCCTGTCCGAGGTCGCCAGGACTCCCCGCCAGCCTCGGCAGGAAGGGCTCGTCGCCGCCGCGGGACCGGTGGTTTCGTTGCTGCTCGGCGGATTCTGCGGGCTGCTGATGTTCGCCGTCCCGCCGGAGAGCGCCGCCTGGCTGCTCATCGCCGAATGCGCCGTCGCGAACTTCGCCGTCGGGATCTTCAACCTCCTGCCCGGACTTCCGCTCGACGGCGGACGGCTGGTCCGCGCCGGGGTCTGGGCTGCCACGGGACGCCGCGAGAAGGGCACGCGCGCGGCGGTCGTTGGCGGCGGTGTCGTCGCGGCGGGCCTGGTCGTCTGGGCGCTGTGGGGGTTGGCGGCTGGCAGCGAGGATCGTTGGCTCCGCCTCGGTGTCTGCGTCGTGACGGCGTGGTTCGTGGTCCTCGGCGCGCGAAGCGAACTCGCCGCCGAAACACGACGGGGGTGGCCGGAAGGCGTACGGCTCAGCGAACTCGTCCGGCCCGTTCTCCAGCTTCCCGCGGAAAGCCCCGTTTCGGACGCGCTGGCCGCTTCGGCGGGCCGCGGGGTGGTCCTGGTGCGCGCAGACGGCGTCGCGGCCGGGCTGCTCGACGAGACGGCCGCCGCGCAGCTGGCCGGGACGTCGCCGCACGCGCCCGCTGAGATGGCCGCGGAGCCGATCCGCGCCGACACCGTGCTGCTCTCCTCGGAGTCGGGGGAGGAGATCGCCGAGCGGGTCAGGGAAACCGCCGCGTGGCAGTTCCTCGTGGTGGACGACGAAGGCAGGCCCGCGGGGGTGCTCCGGCGGGAAGACCTGCGCGCCGCGATGACCCGGAGCCGACCCCCGGCGTAGCGCGGTACGGCCACCTGCGAGGATCGGTCATCGATCATTCGCGGGTATGGAGGTTCAGTGTCGGTCCGAGGGCCGTTTCGTGTTGGTGACCGGGTTCAGCTGACCGACTCCAAGGGGCGGCACTACACCATGGTGCTGGCCGAGGGACAGCAGTATCACACCCACCGCGGCGCGCTGGCGCACGACGACGTGATCGGTGCGCAGGAGGGTTCGGTCGTCACTTCGGCGGGCGGCAGCCACTATCTGGCGCTGCGCCCGCTGCTGCCGGACTACGTGTTGTCGATGCCGCGTGGGGCCCAGGTGATCTACCCGAAGGACGCCGCGCAGATCGTGATGTGGGGCGATATCTTCCCGGGGGCCCGGGTGCTCGAGGCGGGCGCCGGCTCCGGCGCGCTGACCTGCTCGCTGCTGCGTGCGGTCGGCTCGGAAGGCACCGTGCAGTCCTACGAGATCCGGGACGACCACGCCGAACACGCCGAGCGGAACGTGGAGAAGTTCTTCGGCCACAAGCCGGACAACTGGTCGCTGACGGTCGCGGACCTGTCGACGCACACCGGCGAGGTCGACCGCGTCGTCCTCGACATGCTGGCGCCTTGGGACCAGCTGGAGACGGTCGCCGCGCATCTGGTGCCGGGCGGCGTGCTCACGGTCTATGTGGCGACGGTCACACAGCTTTCGCGGATCACGGAAGCTTTGCGGGATCAGCAGTGCTGGACCGAGCCGGAATCGTGGGAAACCCTCATGCGCCCGTGGCACGTCGTGAGTCTCGCGGTGCGGCCGGATCACCGGATGGTCGCGCACACCGCGTTCCTGCTGACGGCGCGGCGCCTGGCGGACGGGACCGTGTCGCCTCGGGTGCACCGGCGCTCCGGCAAGGGCTAGCGGGGAATCACCTCACGCACCATTTGCCGTCGCGTTTCTTCAGCGGGAACGGCGTGTCCTTCTGGCCGCCCGCGCCTTCGACGTGAACGGTCACGGAGGCGGAGTCGCCGCTGACCGACGGCGGGTCCGGGACGGTCGCGGTGACCTTCCCCGCGGCCGCCCACTTCCGGCCGAGTTCGGCCAGATCGGCCGAGGACTGCTGGACGCAGGTGAGCTTCCCGAACGCCGTCGCGTCGTGATTGACGATGGCCGCGGCGATCGCCTTGCCGACGACCTCGACCGCGGCCACGTCCGGATCCACCGGCACCGGACGGGAGGAACCCGGCGTCGGCGAGGGCGTGAAACTGCTCGACGCGGCCGGGTCGGAGCCGGATGGGGCCACCAGGAGCAGCCCCACCACGACCCCGGCCACGACCGCGCCGCAAACCACCGCGACGGCGGTCAGCTTGTGGCTCACCGTCACGGGTGGGTCACTTCTTGTCGGCCTTGATGTCCTTGAGGCACCACAGTTCCGATTCCTTGGCCGCGGTGATGGTGCCTTCCGCCGTCTTGGTGCCCTGGGTCGCGCGGTAGCGCCCGGTCGCCCGGTCACCGCTTTCCTTGGCGGGCTCGATGATCTCGAGCTTGATGGGGTCGAGCGGCTTGCCCTCGTCCTTGGTGTTCTCGCTACGGCAGATCAGGTTGAGGAACGTCTGCTTGTCACCCGCGCTGTAGGAGGTCGCGGCGCTTTCGAAGACCTCTTGCGGCGTGGCCTTGCCGCCCGGCGCCGGACCGGAGCTCTTGGTCGACGACGTGCTCGGCGAGCTCGACCTGGTGCGCGTCGAGCTCGGCTTCTGCGACGAGGACGGGGCCTCCGACGGGGCGGCGCTGCTGGAGGGCGGCGCGGCGACCGGGTTGTCGTCGCCGGAGTTCAGCGCGATGACCAGGGCGGTGACACCGCCACCGACCAGCACGACCGCGCCGATCGCGATGCCGACGATCAGGCCGGTCTTCTTTTTCTTGGGTGGCTCTCCGCCGCCGTAGCCGCCTTCCTGCGGGTACGCGTTGAAGCCGCCCTGCTGCCCGTACGGATCCGGCTGGCCGAACTGCTGCGTGCCACCGGGGTATCCCTGCTGGGGCTGAGGACCGCTCTGCGGGTAACCACCCTGCTGCTGGCCGTACGGGTCCTGTTGTCCGTACTGGCCGGCGCCGGGGTATCCCTGTTGCGGCTGGGGGCCGCTCTGCGGGTACCCGCCCTGCTGGCCGTACGGATCCTGTCCGTAGCCGCCGGGCTGCTGCGGCGGGTATGTCATGGCTGGTGCCCCCTAGCTGTTCTGCGAAAATGCTCAACATGACCTGCGGGTCCGCCTCCCCGGCGAACGTCGCCCGATGCTAGCCATCGAGCCGGATCGCCGCTCGATTAGGGCCGAACTGAGACCGGAAACCCGTTTGCACCCGGACGGAGCCGGGTATTCCGTCGCAGGTCAGGCCAGGTGGACGGATTGTGACCATGAGTGTGCCGGACCCGGCACCGGGATGGCCCCTTGCGCGTCGCGAAGGTACGTGCTGGCGGGTCGTCCGGAACGCGACGCGCCGATCTTGTGATGCGGAAAGGCCTTTTATTGTCGGTGATCGCCGGTACCGTGGAATGAAAAGCACTCCGAGGAGGTGCCCGATGCATCATGACCTTCCCGGAGGTCGGCGCGAGGAGGCCGACCCTTCAGAAACGACCGGAGCTGGAACCACGTCCGACGAGCAGGCACGTCAAATCCGCTTCCTCGAGGAGGAAGTAGCCCTGCTGCGCCGGAAGCTCACCGATTCCCCACGTCAGAACCGAGTGCTGGAGCAGCGACTCGCCGAGGCGTCGGAACGCGTGAGCCAACTCACTGAACGCAACACGAAACTGGTCGAGACGCTCCGCGAGGCGCGTGGCCAGTTGCTCGCGTTGCGGGAGGAGGTCGACAGGCTGGCCCAGCCTCCGAGCGGTTACGGCGTGTTCGTCACCGCGTACGAGGACAACACGGTGGACGTGTTCACCGCGGGCCGCAAGATGCGGGTTTCGGTCTCACCCGCGGTCGAGGTCTCGTCGCTGCAGCGCGGACAGGCGTTGCGGCTCAACGAGGCGCTCACCGTCGTCGAAGGCGGTGACTTCGAGCGGATCGGCGAGGTCTGCGCGCTGCGCGAGGTGCTGGCCCCGGACGTCGAGGGCGGCAGCCCCCGTGCGCTGGTGGTCGGGCACGCGGACGAGGAGCGGGTCGTCCTGCTCTCCGATCCGCTGGCCGAACAGCCCCTCAAGCCGGGCGATTCCCTGCTGGTGGACTCGAAGGCCGGCTACGCCTACGAGCGCGTGCCGAAGGCGGAGGTCGAGGATCTCGTGCTGGAGGAGGTGCCCGACGTCCGCTACGAGGACATCGGTGGCCTCACTCGGCAGATCGAGCAGATCCGCGACGCCGTCGAGCTTCCCTTCCTGCACGCGGATCTGTACCAGGAGTACCAGCTGCGCCCGCCGAAGGGCGTGCTGCTCTACGGGCCTCCTGGCTGCGGAAAGACCCTCATCGCCAAGGCGGTGGCCAACTCGCTCGCCAAGAAGGTCGCGGAAGCCCGCGGCGACTCGGCGGACGGGAAGTCCTACTTCCTGAACATCAAGGGTCCGGAACTGCTGAACAAGTTCGTCGGGGAGACCGAGCGGCATATCCGCCTGATCTTCCAGCGGGCTCGGGAAAAGGCCTCCGAAGGCACCCCGGTGATCGTGTTCTTCGACGAGATGGACTCGATCTTCCGCACCCGCGGTTCGGGCGTGTCCTCCGACGTGGAGACCACGATCGTCCCGCAGCTGCTTTCGGAGATCGACGGTGTCGAGGGCCTGGAGAACGTCATCGTCATCGGCGCCTCCAACCGCGAGGACATGATCGACCCGGCGATCCTGCGGCCGGGCCGGCTCGACGTCAAGATCAAGATCGAGCGTCCGGACGCCGAAGGCGCGAAGGACATCTTCTCCAAGTACCTGTCCGACGGTCTCCCGATCCACGCGGACGACCTCGCCGAGTTCGGCGGGGACGTGAAGGCGACCTTCGACGCGATGATCCAGCACACCGTCGAGCGGATGTACGAGGAGACGGACGAGAACAGGTTCCTCGAGGTCACCTACGCCAACGGTGACAAGGAAGTCCTGTACTTCCGCGACTTCAACTCGGGCGCGATGATCCAGAACATCGTGGACCGGGCGAAGAAGTCGGCGATCAAGTCGGTGCTGGAGACCAAGCAGCCCGGCCTGCGCGTGCAGCATCTGCTGGACGCGATCGTCGACGAGTTCGCGGAGAACGAGGACCTGCCCAACACCACCAACCCGGACGACTGGGCCCGGATCTCCGGCAAGAAGGGCGAGCGGATCGTCTACATCCGCACGCTCGTCACCGGCAAGAACCAGGATTCGGGGCGGGCGATAGACACCGCCACGAACACCGGTCAGTACCTGTAGCACGAGCCGAAGGGGCCCTTCACCGCATGCGTTGCGGTGAAGGGCCCTTTCGCGTCACACGGCTACGGCTTCTTCGGCCTTCTTGCGCGGGCTCAGCCGCCCGTGCGCGGCCAGGATCCCCAGAACGACGAGCAGCGCGCCGACGGGCTGGTTCCACGCCAGGGGTTCGTCGAGCACGATGACGCCGAGCAGGACACCCACAACGGGTGTGAGGTAGGTCACTGCCGAAGCGTTCGACGCGCCCCACGCCGCGATGATCGACGCGTTCCAGGCGTAGGCCAGCCCGGTGCCGAGCGCCCCGAGCGCGATCATGCTGAGCACGATCGGCGTGTCGAGGCGCACCGGCGTCGTCGCGATGAACGGCGCCAGCACCAGCATCACCACGGCACCGCAGCTGACCTGCCCGAGCGCGATGGTCGGCGCGTCGAGGTTCCGCCAGGAGATGAACCGTCGCACGTAGACGAACGAGATCCCGTAGCAGGTCGTCGCGCCGAGGCAGGCCAGCTGCGCGGTCAGCTCGTGGGAGACGTCGATCCCTTGCCAGACCCCGACGATGGTGAGCACTCCCAGGAAGCCGAGGATCAGCCCGGTCGTGCGGGCCTTCGTGAACCGTTCCGACGGCAGGGCCGCGGCGGCGATGAGCATGGTGATCAGCGGTGTCGTCGCGTTGAAGATGCTGGCGAGCCCGGAGGAGATGTACTGCTCGGCCCAGGAGAACAACAGGAACGGGATGACGCACAGCAGCACGGAGACGACCGCGAGATGGCCCCAGAGCGCCGGATCGCGGGGGAGTGGCTTACGACGCCACGCGGCGATGGCTATCAGCGCCACCGCGCCGAGGCAGACGCGGGAGAGCGCCACCTGAGCGGGCGACAGGCCGGTGAGACCGACCTTGATGAACAGAAAACTCGCACCCCACACGATCGCGAGCGCCGCGAACCGGATCGCGATACTGAAACGTCCCAATTGTCCTTCTCCTGATTCCACAAGTCCGCGCTCAGTGAATCCCGGCATCCCCCTTGCGCTCCAGCGGTTTTCGGACGATGTGGTCGACGCCTCCCGCGTGGCGCTCGGCCGAACCGGCCGTATAACGACCTATACTTCCGGGCTGTGAGCGAATCCTCCGGGCGCCCGCGCGCGCCGATCACCGAAGCCGATGTCCTGGCTTGGCTGGAAACGACGGCCGCCGCCGTCCGGGCGGGCGACGTGAGCGCGCCCGAACTGATCGAGCTGCTGGGCGAGTTGCGCAGGGCTTCCGCGGCCTGCGCCGACGCCTCCGACTGGGCGTTGCTCGCCGCGAGGGAGGAGGGCGCCAGCCTCCGTCAGATCGCGCCGGTGTTCGGCAAGGGTTACGTTCGGGCCCCGGCGGCCCGCCTCGAGAAGCTCCACCGGCAGGCACAGAATTCGAGCCAGTGGCTCGCGATCCTCCGCCACAAGAACGAAGGAGCCCTGTGACGGACACGGAAATCCCCGTCGGCGACCGGATCGCCGTCGGGCTGGCGGCACTCGGCAGGCCCGCGTACATCAACCTCGGCCGGACCGAGGCGCTGCCGCCCGGGCGTGAGTTCGAGGCGATGCGCGCGGCGACCTACGACGTGCTGGACGACGCGTACCGCGCAGGCGTCCGCTGGATCGACGTCGCCCGTTCGTATGGTTCTTCGGAGGAGTTCCTGGCCGGCTGGCTCGCCGACCGCGGCCACGCGGACGTGACGGTGTCGAGCAAATGGGGCTACCGCTACGTGGGGGAGTGGAAGCTCGACGCGCCGGTGCACGAGGTCAAGGAGCACACCGCGGCGCGGTTCGCCGGGCAGTGGGCGGAAACCGTTGACCTGCTGGGGAAGGCGGTCTCGCTCTACCAGGTCCACTCGCTCACTGTGGACAGTCCGCTGTTCGCCGACGACCGGCTGATCGGCGCGCTCGCCGAACTCGCCGCCGACGGTGTCCCGGTGGGCTTCTCCACGTCCGGGCCCGCCCAGGCGGACGCGGTGCGCCGCGCGTTCGAGCTGGAGGTGGCCGGAATCCCGGTCTTCAGCGCCGTGCAGTCGACGTGGAACCTGCTAGAACCCTCCGTCGGCCCGGCGCTCGCGGAAGCGCACGCCGCCGGGAAACGGGTGCTGGTCAAGGAAACCGTCGCGAACGGACGGCTCGTGGTCGAGCCGCCGTCATCGCTCGCGCGGATCGCGCGGGAGCACGGGACGGGGCCGGACGCGGTGGCCATCGCGGCGGTGCTGGCGCAGGACTGGCGGCCGGTCGCGGTCATCGGCCCGTCGAGTACGGCGCAGCTGCGGGAGAATCTCGTTGCCGCGAAGGCGAAGCTGACCGCCGATGAGCTCGCGGAACTCGCGACGCTCGCCGAGGAGCCGTCCGCCTACTGGCGGCACAGGTCCTGCCTCGGGTGGCAGTGAAGGGCTGGACTAGTCTCGCGGCAAACGTCACGCGGGACATCGGGGAGGACTCGAGAGTGCGTCATCGGCAGGTGCTCGCGGTGGCGACGGTCGCGCTGTTCGGTTTGTCGGGCTGCGCCGACCGTCCCAACGATCTCGACACCTACTACGACGACCCGACACCGACGCCCACGGTCGAGCCAGCACAGCCTTCGGTCAAGCCGCAGGCGAACCCGGTTCCGCCACCGACGACCCAGGCTCCCGTTCCCGCGGCCGTCTCCGCCGCGTTGCTGACCGACGAGGACGTCGCCGAGGAAGAGGTCGTTCCCGGCGAGAGCAAGGTGTCCGGCTGCCTGACCGGTCTCACCCGCGGCACGAGCCGTTCGGCGTCGTGGGCGTACCCGAGCGGCTCGACGCTGGAACACCAGGTCACCGAGTACACCGACCGTGACGCTTCGGACGTCGTCACCCAGGCGGACTGCGAAGGCAGAAAACTCACCCTGCCGAAGCAGGCCGGCATCGAGGTCCAGCGCGCGTGGTGCGAGGACAAGACGTGCACCGTGTTGCTCGCCAAGGGGAAGCTCGTCTCCGCCCTCAGCGTGACCGCCGGGACCGAGGCGCGGGCGACGGACGCGGCGAAGCGGTTGCTGCCGATCGTCGCGCAACGCCTCCGTTCGGCCTAGGCCTCTCGTCGCCGGAACCACTCCAAGGCGCCCAGACGCCCGTCCGGGATGAACCGGCTCTCCGGATCCTCGAGCCACGAACGCAACTCACTCAGCGTCAGCCAGCGTCCTTCGACCACTTCGGACGGCTGATGGACGAAAGGGCCGTCCCAGCGCGTTTCGAAGGCGAAGTTGTGGGCACGGATCGTGTCGTCGTCGGTGACGTGGACGAAAAGCGGGCGCAGTTCCACGCCGTGAACACCCAGTTCTTCGGCCAGTTCCCGGCGCGCGCATTCCTCCGGGGTCTCGCCGGCTGCGACGATGCCACCTGCCCAGCAGTCCCATGTGGAGGGATAGACGTCCTTGGTGGCCGTGCGGAGATGCACGTAGACACGCTCTCCGTCACTCGAACGGACCAACACCACGCCCGCCGCGTGCCAGAGTCCTTCGGCGCGGACCCGGGCGCGCGTGGCAGCTCCCACCGCGGTTCCGTCGAGGTCATAGAGCGCAACGAGTTCGTCACTGCCTGACATGGGGGGCATCGTCGCACGCCTCCGACCCCGTAGGGTGGTGGGTATGCGGCGGATCATGGGAACCGAAGTCGAGTACGGCATCGCGGTGCCGGGCGACGCGACGGCGAACCCGGTACTCACCTCGACCCAGGTCGTGCTGGCCTACGCGGCCGCGGCGGACATCCCGCGGGCGAGGCGGGCACGCTGGGACTACGAGGTGGAATCACCCCTGCGCGATGCCCGCGGGTTCGACCTGACCGGCCCGAGCGGCCCAGGACACGACCCCGACGTCGAGGACCTCGGCGCGGCGAACGTGATCCTGACCAACGGGGCGCGGTTGTACGTCGACCACGCTCACCCGGAGTATTCGGCGCCCGAGGTGACGAACGCGCGCGACGCCGTCATCTGGGACAAGGCGGGCGAACGGGTCATGGAGGAGGCGGCGCGCAAGGCGGCCACCGTCCCCGGGCAGCCCCCGCTGCAGCTGTACAAGAACAACGTCGACGGCAAGGGTGCGAGCTACGGCACGCACGAGAACTACCTGATGCAGCGGTCGACCCCGTTCACCGCGGTGATCGGGGGACTGACGCCGTTCTTCGTCTCCCGTCAGGTGATCACGGGTTCCGGCCGGGTCGGCGTCGGGCAGCAGAGCGAGGAAGCGGGCTTCCAGCTCTCGCAGCGGTCCGACTACATCGAGGTCGAGGTCGGCCTGGAGACGACGCTCAAACGCGGCATCATCAACACCCGCGACGAGCCGCACGCCGATGCCGACAAGTACCGCCGTCTCCACGTCATCATCGGCGACGCGAACCTGGCCGAGTACTCGACGTATCTCAAGGTCGGCACGACGGCGCTGGTGCTGGACCTGATCGAGGCGGGTATCCGGTTCGACGACCTGAAACTGGACGAGCCAGTGCGCGCCGTGCACCAGATCAGCCACGACCCGACGCTGAAGGCGAAGGTGTCGCTGGCCAACGGGCGCAAGTACACCGGGCTGGACCTCCAGTTCGCCTACCACGAGATCGCGTCGGCGAACCTGGAGCGCACCGGCGCGGACGAGGCCTCCAAGGAGGTCCTGCGGGTCTGGGGCGAGATCCTCGACGCGCTGGCGCGGGACCCCCAGGAATGCGCGGACAGGCTGGACTGGCCGGCGAAGCTGCGGTTGCTCGAGGGCTACCGCGCGCGGGACCAGCTGGCCTGGGGCGCGCCGCGGTTGCGGCTGGTCGACCTGCAGTACTCGGATGTCCGGTTGGACAAGGGCCTGTACAACAGGCTCGTCACCAGGGGTTCGATGAAGCGCCTGGTGACCGAGGAGGAGGTGCTGGAGGCGGTCACGACCCCGCCTTCGGACACCAGGGCCTATTTCCGGGGCCGCACGCTGGAGAAGTACGCCAACTCCATCGCCGCGGCGTCGTGGGATTCGGTCATCTTCGACGTCGGCAGGGAATCGCTCGTGCGGATCCCGACGTTGGAGCCGTTGCGGGGCACGAAGGCCCACGTGGGGAAGTTGCTGGACGACTCCGCGACCGCCGAGGAGCTGGTGGAGGCGCTCACCGGTTCGGACTAGCGGGATTTCCTTTCATCGGGGTTAAGCGATCACGGATCCCACGGAATGTCGGGACCGCTGGGTAGGCTAGGAAACATCGGCCACACCGGGAGGCGAGATGGCTCAGGAAAAGATCGAAAAGCACGGCGGAGGCGACTCGGACGAAGAGTTCGAGGGCGGCGGTCCGGCGGGCCAGGAGCGGCGCGAGAAGCTCGGTGAGGACGTCGACACGATCCTCGACGAGATCGACGACGTGCTCGAGGAGAACGCCGAGGACTTCGTCCGCGCGTACGTGCAAAAGGGCGGCGAGTAGCTCGTTTCCCGGCGGCCCCTGCCCGGGGCCGCCTGTGCGGAGCCCGCGGATCACACAGATTGGAACTTTGAGCACGTATGGAACACACCTCGGGTAAGTCGGCGCTGCCCGCCGCGTACTTCTCGTCGGCGACCTCGTCGTTCTCGGACTTCCTTCGGGCGCAGGCGCCCGAACTGCTCCCGGAGCGGCGGGTCGCGACGGGCGCGGGCGGGCTGGACGCGCCGCACGGCACGACGATCGTCGCGGTCAAGTTCGCGGGCGGGGTGCTGATCGCCGGCGACCGGCGGGCGACGTCGGGCAACCTGATCGCCTCACGCGACATGGAGAAGGTCCACGTCACCGACGAGTACTCGGCGGTGGGTATCGCGGGCTCGGCCGGGTTGGCGATCGAGATGGTGCGGCTGTACGCGGTCGAACTGGCGCACTACGAGAAGATCGAGGGTGTTTCGCTCTCGCTCGACGGCAAGACGAACAAGCTCGCCGGGCTGGTGAAGTCCAACCTCGAGATGGCGATGGCCGGGCTGGCCGTGCTGCCGCTGTTCGTCGGGTACGACCTCGACGCCGAGGACGCGAAGCACGCGGGCCGCATCGTCTCGTACGACGCGACGGGCGGGCGCTACGAGGAGAACGCCGGCTACCACGCCATCGGTTCGGGTTCGCTGTTCGCCAAGGGCTCGCTGAAGAAGCTGTACGACCCCGACGCGGACGCCGAAGGCGCGATCCGGACGGCGGTGGAGGCGTTGTACGACGCGGCGGACGACGACACCGCGACCGGCGGGCCGGATCTGGTGCGCCGGATCTTCCCGACGATCGTGACGGTCACCGCGGAGCAGGGTGCGGTGGCGTTGCCGCCCGAGCAGACGACGGCGGTGGCCGAGGCGGTCGTGGCCGGACGAGCCGAGCGCGGGCGCTAGCCGTCCTTCCCTGTTCCCTTTCCGATGAGAGCCCGAAAGAGCGGAGCACCACAGTGACGATGCCGTTGTACGCCTCTCCCGAGCAGTTGATGCGGGAGCGTTCCGAGATCGCGCGCAAGGGCATCGCGCGTGGCCGGAGCGTGGTCGTGCTCAAGTACCGCGGTGGCGTGCTGTTCGTGGCCGAGAACCCCTCGGCGACGTTGCACAAGGTGTCGGAGATCTACGACCGGATCGGTTTCGCGGCCGTGGGCCGCTACAGCGAATTCGAGAACCTCCGTGTCGCCGGCATCCGGCACGCGGACCTGAAGGGCTACCAGTACGACCGGCGGGACGTCAGCGCACGTGCGCTGGCGAACGCCTACGCCGCGACGCTGGGCAGCATCTTCACCGAGCAGCTGAAGCCGTTCGAGGTCGAGGTCTGTGTTGCCGAGGTCGGCGACACCGCCGCCGAAGACCAGCTGTACCGGCTGACCTACGACGGCTCGATCTTCGACGAGCCGAAATTCGTCGTGATGGGCGGTCAGGCCGACACGCTCACCACGAAGCTCAAGGAGAGCTTCGAGCCGGACATGGAGCTGGGTGCGGCGCTCGGTGTCGCGGTGAAGGCGTTGCGCGACAACACCCCCACGCCCTCGAACGGCGATTCGGACCCGGTGAAGCTCGAGGTCGCCGTGCTGGAGCGGGAGCGGCGGGGGCGGAAGTTCCGCCGGGTCGCCGGTGCGGCGCTGGAGGCGCTGCTGCCCGCCGAGCCGGAAGCGCCGAAGAAGGACGAAGCCGAAGGCGACAAGCCCGACGGTGAGTCCAAGAAGGACTGAGCCTCTGTAGGCGAAGGGCCCCTTTCCCGCGTGGGGAAGGGGCCCTTCGCGTTCTCGCCCCACGTTTGTACACAGTGGAACGCCGTGAAGGCCTCCTTGAGGGACCCAGCGTCCCTCAAGGAGGCCTTCACGGACGCGATGGTCCCACCAGCAGCCACTGGGCCTGCGCGGGTAGGCACTAGCGGAGTGGTGTGGGCTGAAGGCTCCCTTCACCGAGTCTGATGCGGCGAAAGGAGCCTTCGCCCCCGGTCGGCCACGGGGAGCGGCGGTTCGGTCGCAGGTGCCGCCTCGTGAGTGGCGATTCGGGTTAGAACCCGAAATGCCACTCACGACTTCCGTGACAAACCGCCCTCACCGCCGGTGACCGACTCAAGGATCACTTGAGCGACGTGGACGCCAGAAAGCCGTGAAGGCCTCCTTCCCTACCTTGAGAGTAGGGAAGGAGGCCTTCACGGATCAGTCAGCCGAGATCAGGCGGGGGTGTCGCCCCACCACTGGCTGCGGCTGCCGGCGATGAAGCTCCACAGCTGGAGCCGCGTGCCGTTGGTGGACGAGTTGCCTTCAGCGGTCAGGTAGCGGCCGCTGGCCGGGCTCTGGAAGCGCACGTAACCCTCGGGGTTGACGGTGCCGCCCCACCACTGGTTCTTGGCACCGGCGATGAAGTCCCAGAGCTGGACGATGGTGCCGTTGCGGTTGATGCTGTTGAGGTCCGCGTCCAGGTAGCGGCCGCTGGCCACGTTCTGGAAGCGGGAGTAGCCCTCGGGGTTGTCGGTGATGTAGAACGCCTGGTGGTCCGCGTCGAGGTTGCAGTCCCAGAGCTGCATCTTGGTGCCGTTGCGGTTGATGGTGTTCAGGTCGGCGTCCCAGCACTTGTTCGGGTCGAGCCCGGACGGGATGAGGTACATGTCCGCGTCGGCGACACCCGCGGCCTGCGTGCGCGCACCGGTCGAGGTGCGCTTCACCGGGATGAGCTTGATGCCGTGCACGGTGACCGTGTTGAACCCGTCGCCGGTGGGCTTCGGGGCCGCGGTCGCGGCCGGAGCGGTGACCAGGGTCAGGACACCCGCGGCGGCGGCGATGATTCCCGCCAGACGCTTCATTTTCGTCATTTTCTTTCCCCTTTGTGGAAAGCGTTTTCTCCCAGTGAGCTGAAGGAGAACGGCAGAAGACGACAGGCCGCGACGAAACGCGGCCCGCAGGCCAAGCCGGTGAATCCCCCTCGTGGAAGGCGCCGCGTAAACCCCCGAGAAGCGGGCCTTCTCCGAACATCATTCAGGTCTGAACCACGGTCGTCGAGGAGATTTCCGAAGGCGGCAATAATGCTGTTCAGCGATGTAACGGAATGGCCTGGCTCGCGATCACACGGCGACGACTCCGATCAAGGCGAGGACATCCGTGCGCATCGAGCTGACGTTGCAGGACCTGACGCGCGTTCGGCTCGCGCCCGAAGCCGATCCCTTGGCCGAGCTGGTTTCGAGTCTGCAGATCCTGCAACGGCGTGACGCGGGCTCGGCGTTGTTCAATCGGTGGCGGCACCGGGTGCGGCTCGGCTTGGCGGAGTCGGCTTCGGTGCTGCTGTGGTTGTGCCGCCCGTATGCCCCGATCCCGTCGTTCCTCGTGCCGGGCGTCGACGAAAGTGGTTTGGAGGCGGGGCTGGCGGAAGTCGCCCGCACCGACCCGGTGGGGTTGAAATCGGCGTTGCGGGATTTCCCGGTGAACCGGGAGCTGCCGTCGTGGGCGGCGGGATTGCCGGACGGGGACACGGCCGGGCTGCCGAAGCTCGTGCAGGCGATGCAGGACTACTTCGAACTGTCGCTGGCGCCGGGCTGGGAGTCGGGTCGGGCGCAGGTCGACGCCGACCGCGGGATGCGGGCGCAGTTGCTCCTGCACGAGGGGGTGGACGCGATGCTCACGAGCCTGCGGCCGCTGGTGCGCTGGTCCTCGCCGATGCTGGAGGTCGGCGACGGCATCGTCGGTTCCTGCGGCGCGGACGGCGCCGGGTTGATCGTCTCGCCGACGTACTTCGCGGTGTGCCCGGTGATCATCCCGGCGGCGGGACGATCACCGGTCCGGCTGCTCTACCCGTCGGTGCGGCAGGCGGCCCCGTCGACCGGATACGGCCGTGACGTGCGGAGATCGCCGGAAACCGCCCTCGCCGACCTGCTCGGCCCGACCCGGGCGGCGACACTGGCGGTCCTGGCGGTCGGCTGCAGCACGTCGGAGCTGGCCGCCCGGCTGGGCGTGACGCCGTCGGCGGCCAGCAAGCACGCCGCCGTGTTGCGGCGCGCCGGGCTGATCACCACCGAGCGGGACCGCAACGCCGTGCTCCACGCGCTGACTCCCTTGGGCACCGCCCTGCTCGGCAACTAGAGCCGATAGATGGTGAGCGCGCTGGGCCGCGACCGGAAGCGGAAGTCGTTGCCCAGCGGGCCGACTTCGCCGTCGGTGGCGACCCGGCGGTTGCCGTTGAGCAGCCGGACGTGCAGCTCCGGGACGTCGAGTTCCTGGTAGACGTGGCTGGCGTTGAGGCTGTTCGTGATCGTGGCGAGGATGAACCGCGCCCGCGAATACGGCACGTCGGCGCGCAGGTAGCGCACGTCGAGCAGGCCGGTGTCGAGGGCAGGGCGGCGCGAGGGCGCGAACCCCTTCGGCGAGTAGGTGCCGTTGCCGACGAAGAGCAGCCAGATGCTGGTGTGCTTGCCGTTGAGGGTCACTTCCAGCGGTTTGGCGCGCCGGAGGGTGCGGGCGAGCGCGATCGCCGCGGACGGCCACTTCGGATGCCGCTTCTGGAGCTTTTCCCGGATCCGGACCATTTCCGGGTAGCCGCCGAGGCTGGCGGTGTTGACGAAATAGCGGTGGTCGTCGTCGTGGTTGATCTCGACCTCGCCGAGGTCGACTCCGACGGCGTTGCCGGCTTCCGTCGCGGCGTCCGCGTCGGGCATCGAACGCATGCCGACGTCGCGGGCGAAGTGGTTCAGCGTGCCCGCCGGGATGAGCGCGAGCGGCAGGTCGTGGTCGGCCGCGACCGAGGCCACCGCGGCGACCGTCCCGTCGCCACCGGCGACACCGAGCGCGCGCACGGTGTTGTCGCGGGCGGCGATCTCGTCGCAGAGCTGATCGCGCAGGTCCCGTTTCGCGTCCGGGTACAGGATGGTGGCCTTGGGCCAGGCGAAGCGGGCTTCCTCGGTCGGGTCCTGACCGTCGATCCCCGAATGCGGGTTGACCAGGACGAGCATGTCCTCGCCATCGCGCATCTCGGGCGCCTCCGCGGTGTGCGCGGTGCGACCGGGCACGTCGTCGTTCAGCGGCCACCAGTGCCGCGTCAGCAGGCCCGCGCCGACGCCGATGCCGATCCCCACCCCGACGTCACTGGGCCAGTGGACGCCCGTGTGGACCCGGGAATAGGCGACCGCGGCGGCCAGCGGCACCAGCGCGGCGCCCGTCTTGGGCGATTCCATCGCGACGGCCGTGACGAAGGCGGCCGCCGACGCCGAGTGGCCGGACGGGAACGACGACGAGGTCGGCCGCCGGACGAGGCGCCGGTGCATCGGCACCTCCTCGGCCGCGGGACGGCGGCGCGGGAACAGCGGCTTGCCGATCAGGTTCGCCGCCGCGCTCGCCCCGGCGATGGCGGCCACGCCGCGGAGCGCACCCCGCCGCGTCGGGCCCTTCTTCGCCGCGAGGGCGATCGCGACACACCACCAGAGCTTGGACTTGTCCGCACTTTTGGAGAGTGAGGTGATCACGTCGTCGGCCCTGGTCCTCGGCAGGGCCGCACTGCGTGCCATCAGCCGCCGATCGGTCCGTCCGACCTTGCGGAAAGGGCGTTTGAGCTGCTTTAACACGGGTTCCCCACTTCCGGGCCGGGACGTCATGCGCGTGATACCCGATCGGGACTTCCCGCACACCTTTCACCGAATGCAACGTACCGACCGCGTGTCGCCGCCCGAACGGCGCACCTTCAGTGGGGCCTCACCGCCTACTCTGGTGGGATGCAGCGGCGGATCTTTGGCATCGAGACCGAGTACGGGGTCACGTGCACCTTTCACGGGCAGCGCAGGCTCTCCCCGGACGAGGTGGCGCGTTACCTGTTTCGGCGTGTCGTGTCCTGGGGGCGTTCGTCGAACGTCTTCCTGTCGAACGGCTCGCGGCTCTACCTCGACGTGGGCTCCCACCCCGAGTACGCGACGGCCGAATGCGACGACCTCGTCCAGCTCGTCACGCACGACAAGGCGGGCGAGCGCATCCTCGAGGATCTCCTGGTCGACGCCGAGCGGCGGCTGGCGGACGAGGGCATCGGCGGCGACATCTTCCTGTTCAAGAACAACACCGACTCGGCGGGCAACTCCTACGGTTGCCACGAGAACTACCTGGTGACCCGTGCCGGGGAGTTCTCCCGGATCGCCGACGTGCTGCTGCCGTTCCTGGTGACCCGGCAGCTGATCTGCGGCGCGGGCAAGGTGCTGCAGACCCCGCGCGGCGCGGTGTACTGCCTGTCCCAGCGTGCGGAACACATCTGGGAAGGCGTCTCGAGCGCCACCACGCGTTCGCGGCCGATCATCAACACCCGCGACGAGCCGCACGCCGACGCCGAACGCTACCGGCGCCTGCACGTGATCGTCGGCGACTCGAACATGGCCGAGCCGACCACGATGCTCAAGGTGGGCTCGGCGAACCTGGTGCTCGAAATGATCGAGGCCGGTGTCCAGTTCCGTGACTTCACGCTGGACAACCCGATAAGGGCCATCCGCGAGATCAGCCACGACCTCACCGGCCGCCGCCAGGTGCGGCTCGCCGGCGGCCGCGAGGCGTCGGCGCTGGACATCCAGCGCGAGTACCACGCCCGCGCCGTCCAGCACGTCAAGGAGACGGGTTCGTCGCCGCAGTCCGAGCGCGTGGTCGAGCTGTGGGGCCGGGCGCTGGAGGCGGTCGAGCAGCAGGACTTCAGCAAGATCGACACCGAGATCGACTGGGCGATCAAGCACCGGCTGGTCGAGCGTTACCGCAACAAGCACGACCTCGACCTGTCGAGCCCGCGGATCGCCCAACTCGATCTGGCTTACCACGACATCCGGCGCGGCCGTGGCATCTTCGACCTGCTGCAGCGGAAGGGGCTCGTGCGGCGGGTCACGGACGACGGCGAGATCGAACTGGCCAAGGACACCCCGCCGCAGACCACGCGGGCGAAGCTGCGCGGTGATTTCATCGCCGCCGCGCAGGCCGCCGGGCGTGACTTCACCGTGGACTGGGTGCACCTGAAGCTGAACGACCAAGCGCAGCGGACCGTGCTGTGCAAGGACCCGTTCCGCTCGGTGGACGAACGCGTCGAGAGGCTCATCTCCTCGCTCTGATCGACACCCGGCTCAGAACCGGCCGACACGCGGTTGTCACTCCAGGTACCGTGGACGTCGCTGTGGGTTCTGAGCCGGGGAGGGCGAGGATGGACGACGATCGGTGGGCTTTCGAGGACGAGCTGGAACAGGACGACGATCCGCCGCCGTCATCCGCCGCTGATCCGGTCCCAGCGGAAGACCGGATCAGCGGGCAGGACCAGGACGGTGTCGTCACCGTAACCGTCTCGCCGAACGCGGCCGTGTTGTCGGTAACCCTCGTACGAGAGTGGAAACAGTCGGTCGACCCGCGTGGACTGCACGGTGCTGTGGTAGCCGCCGCGAATGCCGCCACCATCGCCGCTTTGGCCCGGCAAGTGGACGATGTCGCCCGGAACCCGCCTGCCATGCCGACCTTCGGCGCGACACCCGCGTCCACCACCGACGAGTCGCCTCTGGGCACTCAAGACATGCTCCGGCTCGTGGAAGCCGCGACCGCCGAGTTGGACCAGTTCACCCGACAGGCGGCCGCGGTCGTCGACCGCCGCATCACCGCTGAGAGTGGCGGTGGCCATGTCCACGGCACTGTGGCCAATGGGCAGATTGTCGAGGTGGGAATCGACCCGTCGTGGGCCGCGCAGGTGCGGGCCGGCGAGATCGAGAGTGAAATCCTCGATGTGCTCCGTCAGCTTCGTGAGGCCAGTACTCCACCGGACCTCGCCGACGGCCCGCAAGGTCCCGCGATCGCCGAGATCATGGGGCTGCTCTTCGACCCGCACCGGATGGCCCGTCGTGTCGTCTCGAACCGTCGATCAGCAAGGAGCAGCCGTAATGGCGGACGCCTACGACATCGCGCTGGCGCTGGACGCGCTTCGTTCGGACGCGGACCTGTGGGACGCCGCCGCGGACGACCTCGCCCCTCCTCGCGCGGCGATCGACCCGCTCGGCCTGACGTCAGGTGACGTCATGTCCTACGCGGCGGCGAAAGGACTCGACAAGCAGTACAACCAGGTCCGCGCCCTCATCCAGGACATGATCGATCAGGCCGGAAGCAATTTCCGTGCACTGTCCACCTCGTTGCGAGCGGCGGCCGACCGTTATGCCCACGACGAGGACCAGCATGTGCTCGACATCGATCGCGCCGGCCGCGGCTAGCGACACCTCCGAGGGGAATCCACCATGACGGCTGCTGGAGCCAATCCGGTCATCGATCAGTCGATGGAAAAGCTTCGTGAGATCGAAGACAAGATCCGTGAGCTGTTCGACAAAGTGAACGATGTGATGAGCTGGGTTCCGGACATTCTTTCGGACCTGATCGAACCTGTCCGCCGGGGCATGAACGCGCTGAACGCGAAGATGACGGAGTTCTGGGACGCGGTCAACAGGTTCATCAAGTACAAAGGTGACCCTGCCAAACTCAGGCAAGTAGCTGCCGAATGGTCGGACCGGTTCGGAAACAGCGTCGGGGACATCGCAGGTTCGGTATCCCTGGACAAGCTCAAGACGAACATCGAATGGACCGGTAAGGCGGCCGAGGCGTACAAGGCGACCGTGCCCGCTCAAGTCGCGGGGCTGAACTCGCTCAAGGAACTGGGGCTCCAGATCCGGAACTCGCTGGTCAACCTCGCCAACGGTCTCGACAGTTTCTGGACCCAGATGTACGGAACCCTTGCGGGCTTGGGCATCGCTGTCGCCGCGGCGGCCGTCAGCGCCATCAGCATTGTCGGTCTCCCGGCCGCGATCGTGATTCTGATCGGCGTGATCGGCGCCGGCATCGCGTCCATCTTCACGACCATCAGCGCGGTCGATTCGCTTACCAACAGCATCGGAGTGGAACAAACCGCGATTCAGGACAAGGTGAACTCTCTGGGTGCCGCGTGGCCCAAGGCCAACACCGAGTCGATGTCGCATTCGTCGGACTGGAAGCGGCACTCGTGACGTACCCGACCGTGTGGCCGGAGGAGCCTTACCGGCGGCTACCGCCCGGCATGATCGGAAACATTCGGGAAATCGCCACCAGTCTCGGGGCCGGAACGGGCGTCGTCGGCCTGGTCATGGTGATCGTCATACAGATCTCGGGGCGGGTTCTTCCGACTGCGAGTGATGGCGCCAATGTCGTCACCATGGGGATGGCCACTTTCGCGGCCGGTGCGTCGCTGTTGTCGGGACTCGCCATGGTGATTTCACGGACGCTCGTGAGAACAGGCTGTGTCGAGACGAAGGGTGCCATCATTCTGCGAGGAGTCGAGGCGGGGTTGTGCGCAGGAGCGGCTTTCGCGATGGCAGTCTTCTTGTTCTTCTACGTTCCCAGGATCACCTCGTCCTACGAAGACTCTCCGCAGGATCGCATCGAGGTGACGCCCGGCATCGTGATGTACACACTCCTGCCGGTTCTCGCCGTGGCCCTGACGGCCGTCAACCTCGTCGTATCCCATCGGTTGTTCTTTCCGACCGTCGAGAAGGTGCGGAAGCATCTCGCGCAGGGGTCCGGCTGACTCGGGTCTCGCCACGTCGCCGTCGGCCGGGCTAGGGTGACCGGCGCGATTCTTCGACCGAGGGAGAGGTGCGCCGATGCGCCGTGCGTTGCTGGTCGTGCTGGGAGCGGTCGTCCCGCTGGCGTTCACCGGCGTCGCGCACGCCGCGCCGGAGTGTCCCGATCCCGCGTGGGTCGAGACCCCGACGGGCACGGACGTTCAGCTTCGCGGTCTCTCCGCGGTGGATTCCCGTACGGCGTGGGTCAGCGGCAGCAGGGGCACCATCCTGCGTACTACCGACCGCGGCCGCACCTGGAAGGCGAGCGCCCCGGCCGGGACGGAGGCGCTCGACTTCCGCGACATCGAGGCCTTCGACGCCGAGCACGCGGTCGCCCTGTCGATCGGGCCCGGCGACGCGTCCCGGATCTACCGCACCGACGACGGCGGCGCGAGCTGGCGACTGTCCTTCCAGAACACCGATCCGGCCGCCTTCTACGACTGTCTCGCGTTCTTCGATCACCGGCGGGGCCTCGCGATGAGCGATCCGGTGGACGGTAAGTTCCGGTTGCAGTCCACTTCGGACGGCGGTCGCACCTGGAAGCCCGTGCCCGCCGAGGGGATGGTCCCCGCGCTCGACGGCGAGTTCGGTTTCGCCGCGAGCGGCCAGTGCCTCACGACGTCGGGGCCGCGTGACGCCTGGATAGCCACCGGCGGCGGTGCTCGCGCCCGGGTCCTGCACTCCGGCGATGGCGGGAAGACCTGGGAGGCGGCCGACACCCCGTTGCCCAGTGGCGCCTCGGCCGGCGTCTTTTCGGTGACTTTCCGGGATCCGCGGCACGGCGTGGCGATCGGTGGCGACTACGCGGCGCCGAACGCACCCGGCCCGGCGGTCGCGCTCAGCGCGGACAAGGGCCGCACCTGGCGGACGCCGCCCGAGGCGCCGGTCGGCTATCGCTCGGGTTTGGCGTGGCTGGGGAACACGGTGCTCGCCGTCGGCCCGGGCGGGAGCGACGTGAGCCCGGACGGCGGGCGGCACTGGAAGTCGTTCGACACCGGATCGCTGGACTCCGTCGACTGCGCTCGTGGCGCCTGCTGGGCGAGCGGGGCGAAGGGACGGGCCGCTCGGCTCGGCACGGCCTAAGCTCGAAGGACTATGACCGCAGAAGCCGAACCAGTCCCGGAGACCACCGATCATCTGGTCGAGGTGTTGAAGGCGCTCGCCAACCCGATCCGGCTCCAGGTGCTCGGGTGGCTGCGCGAGCCGGACCGGCATTTCCCGCCGGAGAAGGCGATCGCCGACCAGAACGAGGTCGGCGTCTGCGTCAGTCATCTCCAGGCCAAGCTGGGGCTCGCGCAGTCCACGGTGTCCGCGTACATGGCGTTGCTGCAGCGCGCCGGGCTCGTCGAGTCCACCCGGGTGGGGAAGTGGACGCACTACCGTCGCGACGAGCGGCGTATCGCGCAGCTCGTCGACCTGCTGGGGCGCTCCATCTGAGCTCGCCCGGGAATAACATATCGAGGATCTGCGATACTTCGATATGTTGGACTCGACCTGAGGAGAGACAGATGGAACTGGGGCGTTTCTTGATCTGGACGTTCGACTTCGAGGATCAGCCCGCTGGCATGCTGCGGGATTCCGTGCGGGAACTGGAAGAACTCGGCTGGCCCGCGATCTGGATCCCGGAACGGGACGGGCGCGAAGCACTGACCCACGCCGGATTCCTGCTCGCGTCCACCGAGCGCATGGCCGTGGTCAACGGGATCGCGCGCATCGGCTCCCGTGGCGCGCGCTGGACCCATGGCGCGGCGCTCCTGCTCGCCGACGCGTATCCCGGCAGGCACGTGCTGGGGCTCGGTTTCGGTGGAGCGCAGCTCGGAGTCAAGCCGCTCGACGCGATGAGCGAATACCTCGACGAACTCGACACCGTCACCAGCTCGAACCCGTTGCCTGACGCGCCGATCCAGCGGCTTCTCGCGGCGTACGGGCCGAAGATGCTCGGCCTGGCCCGCGACCGGTCCGAGGGTGCGCACACCTACCACGTGACGGTGCCGCACACCGCCCAGGCGAGGGAAGTGCTGGGGGAGAAGGCCTTCCTCGGCGTCGAGCACGCCGTGCTGTTCGAAACCGACCCGGGCAAGGCGCGCGAGATCGCCCGCGAACACCTGCACGTGTACCTGACGTCGGAGTACAACGTCGCCAAGTACCGCCGTCTCGGCTACACCGAAGCCGACATCGACGGCGGCCGCGGCAGCGACCGGCTCGTCGACGATCTCGTGTTCTGGGGCGACCTCGACACCATCGTCGCGAAATTGCACGGGCACCTCGACGCCGGCGCCGACCATGTGGGCATCCAGGTGATCGGTGTCGAACCCGGCGAGTCGGCCATGCCGCACTGGCGGCGGCTGGCCGAAGCCCTGCTGCCGCGCTAGCGAACCTGGCCCGTCGGGCGGACCACGATCTCGTTGACGTCGACCGAGGGCGGCTGCTCCAGCGCGTAGAGCACCGCCCTCGCGACGTCGTCGGGTTCCAGTTTCGGCTTGGTCTTCGAGTCCTCGGGGATCATCGAGGTGTCGACCAGGCCCGGCTGCACGACCGTGACCCGGACGCCGGTGCCGACGGCCTCCTCGCGGATGGAGCCGGCGAGCCCGGTCACCGCCCATTTCGTCGCCGAGTAGAGGTTCCCCGGGCGGTGGTAGCGCCCGGCGACCGAACCGGTGAGCACGAGGTGCCCCTTCGATTCCGCGAGCGACGGCAGGGTCGCCCGTGCGGTGAGGGCGGTGCCGTAGACGTTCGTCAGCACCATGTCCCGCCACTGTTCCGGGTCCGCGCCGCCGTCGCCGAAGAACGAGACGACGACGCTCTGTCCCGCGTTGGCGAACACCGCGTCCAACCCGCCGAAGGTCTCCTTCACCGTTTCAACCGCCGATGACAGCGAAGCCCAATCGGTGACATCGGCCGCGAGCGCCAGAGCGCGATCCTCGCCGAACTCCGCGACGAGCGGGAGCAGCGCCTCGCGGTCGCGGGCGAGCAGCGCGAGGCGGAACCCGGCCGCCGCGGCCCGGCGTGCGGTGGCTTCGCCGAGGCCGCGGGAGGCGCCGGTGATCAGCAGTACTCGATCGTTCATGCCTCCAAACTAGGCGGCGTGTAGGTGTCCCATTCCGGCACCGGTTCGCCGACGAGCGCGGCGCCCAGCCGGTCGAGGTAGAAATGCCAGCCCTTGAGGATGTCCGAGGTGTCCCAGTCGGGCCGGGGCATCCGGTGCACGAAGTCGAGCACCGTCCCGTCGCCGTGCGGGGTCAGGGTCAGCTCCACCCGCCAAGTGGGCTCGTCGGTGTTGTGCAGATCCATGGCCAGGCGCTTCGGCGGATCGCATTCGCGGATGACGGCCGGCCCCGGTTCGGAACCCTCCTCGGCCGTCATCGTCAGCATGATCGTGTTGCCGACCCCGGGCTCGCCCGTCCAGGTCCCGATCCAGCGGGCCGTGCGGTCTGATTCGGTGAGTGCCGACCACACGTCTTCGATCGCGTCCGGGTACTCGCGCCGGAGTTCGAGCCGGATCTCGTCGTTGTCCATATTGTGAAGATAACCATGGGCTTAATTAAGCGTCAACTTATGATCACGAGTCGTCCGCGCAGACCGCCCGCCGCGAGGCGTTCGTGGGCTTTCACCGCCTCGGTCAGCGGCAAGGTGTCCGCGACCCGCAGAGCGAGTGTGCCGTCGTCGACCATGGCCGCCAGTCCGGCGAGCGCGGCGCCGTCGGCACGGATCCAGACGTGCTCGACCTTGATGCCGCGCAAGGGGATCGGGGCCGCTCCGGCCGCGAACACCACGAACCGGCCACCGTTCGTCACGGCGTCCAGCGCTTCGAGGCCGAGCAGGGCGGTGTCGAGAACCGCGTCGACACCGCCGGGGATCACCGCCCGCACCCGATCGGCGAGAAAATCCCCGCGGGGCACGAAAATCTCCGCGCCGAACCCTCGGACCAGCGTCTCGTCGGCGGGACTGGCGACCGCGACGACCCGGAAACCGCGTGCCTTGGCCAAGGTGACCGCGTAGCCGCCGACGGCCCCCGCCGCACCGGTCACCAGGACCGTCGCTCCGGGCGGGAGGTCGAGAAGATCGAGCGCCTGGACTGCGGTGAGCCCGTTCAACGGCAGTGTCGCGGCCTCCGCGGGAGACGCCGTCCGCGGTGCGGCGGCGAGCGCGTCCACGTCGAGGACGACGAACTCGGCGTACGTGCCGAGCGCCGACGACGGCCGGTCCTGCACGCCGATCACGCTGTCTCCGACGGCGAATCCGGAGACGCCGTCGCCCACGGCGTCGACCGTCCCCGCCACGTCCCAGCCGATCCCGAGCACCTCACGCGGCGGGACGATCCCCGCCTCGGTCAGGAACCCCGATCGGGTCCCGGCGTCGACCGGGTTGACCCCGGCCGCGGCCACTTTCACCCGCACCTGGCCCCGGCCCGGTGACGGCACCGGGACTTCGGTGAACTCCAGGACTTCCGGGCCGCCGAACCGGCGGACCACCACTGCACGCATCGTTTCTCCTCCAGGGATCGTTCCCTGCGAACGTATGGGGAGTTACTCTCCATCGGGAAGTACGCACCTCGAGGTGCCCAACCCACGCGGAGGTACGCGCACCGTGGTCACGCGCACGGCACAGGAACGGCGGGACGAGGAGAAACGGGCTTACGACGCCTATCTCGCGGCCTGCCCCGCCCGAAAGCTGCTCGACGAGGTCTCGGGCAAATGGGTCAGTCTCGTCCTCGTGGCGCTCGGCGACGGGCCTCAGCGCTACAGCGATCTCTCCCGCCGGATCGCCGGTGTCAGCCAGAAGATGCTCACGCAGACCCTGCGGACCCTGGAGCGGGACGGCCTGCTGACCCGCACCGTCACCGCGTGCGTGCCGGTGCGCGTGGACTACGAACTGACCGAGCTCGGCCGGAGTCTCCGGCAGCTGCTGGCCGGGATCAAGGACTGGGCGGAGACCCGGTTCGACGAGGTGGAGACCGCCAGGGACCGTTACGACGCGCGATCGGCGGCTGTCACCATCGGGTCGGACGGCGCGGGCTAGGGTAGCCGGGTGTCCACCGCACGCGCCGAACGTCTGGTCAACCTGGTTCTGGCCCTCCTGTCCACCCGGCAGTACCTCACCGCCGAGCGGATCCGGGGCATCGTGCCCGGGTACGCCGACGCGGCCAGCGACGAGGCGTACTTCCGCATGTTCGAGCGCGACAAGACCGAACTGCGCGAGCTCGGCATCCCGCTGGAGACCGGCCGCAACTCGGCGTTCGACGCGATCGACGGCTACCGCATCGCGCGCCGCGACTACGAACTCGGCGAGATCGACCTCGCGCCCGACGAAGCGACCGCGGTCGGACTCGCCGTCCGGCTCTGGGATTCCCCGGAACTGACCGGTGAGGCCCAAGGCGCGCTGGTGAAACTTCGCGCGGCCGGCGTCGAGGTCGACGACCACGCCCCGACCGTCGTCGAACCCCGTGTCCGGGCCGAGCCGGCGTTCGGCCCGCTGCTGGCCGCCGTCCAAGCCGGACAGGCGGTGCGTTTCGAGTACCGCCGCAGTGGTTCGGCCGAGCGCAAGATCCGCACCCTCGAACCGTGGGGCGTGGTGTCATGGAAGGGCCGCTGGTACGTCGTCGGGCACGACAGGGACCGTGGCGCGTCCCGTTGCTTCCGCCTCTCGCGCGTGACCGGGAAGGTCGACGCCTTCGGGGAAACCGGCGTCGTCGAACGCCCGGAAGGGGTCAACCTGCTGAAGATGGTCTCCGCCAGCAGCGGCGAGGACCCGTCCGCGCCGACCATCGCCAGTGTCTGGGTCGCCGACGGCCGGGCCGCCGGGGTCCGCCGTCGCGGCCGGGTGGTCGGCCGCAGCGACGCCGGGGGAGAAGAAGGCGACCTCGTGGAAATCGAGCTGTACTACCCGGAATCCGCCGCGGACTGGCTCACCGCCCACGGCCCGGACGTCCTCGTCCTCGAACCCGAGGTCCTCGCGAAATCGGTCTTCAGCCGTCTCGAAGCCATCGCGCACGCAGGCGGTGCCCGATGAGCACCACCGGACGGATGCCGCGCCTGCTCGCGCTCGTGCCTTATCTCCTCGCCCGGCCCGGCATCAAGATCGACGACGCCGCCCACGACTTCGACGTCACGCCCAAGCAGCTCCGCAAGGACCTCGAACTGCTGTGGATGTGCGGGCTGCCCGGCTACGGGCCCGGCGACCTGATCGACCTCTCCTTCGAGGGCGACACGATCGTCGTCACGCACGACGCCGGGATGAACCGTCCGCTGCGGCTCACCGGCGGCGAGGCGACGGCCATGCTCGTCGCGCTGCGAGCCCTTGCCGAGACACCCGGTGTGGTCGACGCCGACGCGGTCCGCCGCGCCATCGCGAAGATCGAGGTCGCCGCGGGGCAGGCGCAGCCGTCGGGGATCGTCGTCGGCGGGGGAGTACGCGAAGGCAGGAAGACCGCGGGGACGCGCGAAGCCGTCCGGTCCGCTCTCACCGCGAAGCGCGCTTTGCGGATCCGGTACTACACCGCGTCGAAGGACGAGATCACCGAACGCACCGTCGATCCCATGCGGTTGCTCATCGTCCAGGCGGTCGGCTACCTCGAAGCGTGGTGCCGCCGCGCGGAGGGTGTCCGGCTGTTCCGGCTCGACCGCATCGACGAGCTCACCGTGCTCGACGAGCCCGCCGTCCCGCCGGCACACGCCCAGCCCACCGACATTTCCGATGGTGTTTTCCGGCCGCGTCCCGATCAGCAGGAAGCCGTCCTCGTCCTCGATCCCGACACACGCTGGGTAGCCGAGTACTACCCCTGCGAGGAACTCGACGAGCTCGACGGCGGGCGGCTGCGCATCCGGATGCGTTACGCCGACGAGTCCTGGATGGTCCGGCTGATCCTCGGCCTCGGCGGAGACGCGCAGGTCGAGAGCCCGGCCGCGCTCGGAGAGGCAGTTCGTCGACGAGCGGCCGACGCACTGGCCCGGGCTCGTCACCTAACGTCAACCTACGAGCAGTAGGGTGACGCCGTGTCGTACCTGCCGAGCATCGCGCTCGCCGTCGCCGGGCTGATCCTGCTCTTTGTTCTGCTAATCAAATTACGCAGAGTCTTGCGCGTGCTCACCCATACGATGAGCATGGTGGCTACGAACACCCGAAAACGGACAGGGCTCCTTCGTGCCAGGTCGGCCGCGCTACGCGTGGCGATCGCGCAACGGCGTGGGCTCGAAGACCGGTAACATCACCTACGACAGACTCGAGAAGGAGGCCGCAAACGATGAACGCGCTGCAGCCGTGGCACATCATCATCCTGGTGCTCGTCGTTGTCCTGCTGTTCGGCGCCAAGAGGCTTCCGGACGCCGCGCGGTCCATCGGCAAGTCCATGAAGATCTTCAAGGCCGAGACCAAGGACATGGCCGGGGACAAGGACAAGGCCGCCGAGACCGAAGAGGTCGAGACCAAGCAGCTGCCGCAGGCCACCACGCCCGCGCCCGCCGCGAGCGCGCAGGACAAGCAGGTCGCCGACCTCCAGCGTCAGCTCGACGAGCTCAAGAAGCAGCAGGCCGCCGCGCCCGCTCCGGCCGAGCAGGCGCAGAAGAACGCCAGCTGAGCGGTCTTTAGTTAGCCAAGCGGAGCCTGTTCGCGGATGAGCGCGCCGGAGACCCGGCGCGCTCATGGTGGACCCTGACGAGAACGGACTGTCCAGTGGCGGATTCCGCCTCCGGTGAGGAGCGCCGCGGCTCTAAGCGGCGCAAGCGCAGCCGTCGGACCAACCCCGACGGCACGATGACGCTCATCGAGCACATCTACGAGTTCCGCCGCCGTCTGGGCTTCGCGCTGCTCGCCATCCTCGCGGGCGGGATCATCGGCTTCATCTGGTTCCAGACCAGGGTCGGCCCGATCCCGTCACTCGGCCAGATCATGACCGGCCCGTACTGCGGGATTCCGTACCAGCGCAGGCTCGGCGGGGAAGCCAACGGTCCTTGCCAGCTGCTCCAGACGGTGCCGTTCGAAGCCTTCATGATCCAGCTGAAGGTCGGTCTCGCCGCGGGCGCGGTGCTGCTGGCGCCGCTGTGGCTCTACCAGATCTGGGCGTTCATCGCTCCCGGCCTCTACTCGAAGGAGCGCAAGTACGCGCTCACCTTCGTCTTCTTCGCCTCGATCCTCTTCGCCTGCGGCGCGGTGCTCGCGTACCTGCTCATCCCGCACGCTCTCGAACTGCTGATGAACTTCGGTGGCGACCAGTTCATCACCGCCCTCACCGGTGACAAGTACATCTCGTTCATCCTGTCGCTGCTGCTGATCTTCGGCGTCAGCTTCGAACTCCCGCTGTTCGTGGTGATGCTGAACCGCGTCGGCGTCCTGAAGTACCAGACGCTGAAGAAGTGGCGCCGCGGCCTGATCATGGTCGTGTTCGTCTTCGCCGCCTTCGCGACGCCCGGTTCGGACCCGTTCTCGATGCTTGCACTGGCGGGCGCGCTGGTGGTGCTCCTGGAGCTCTCCATCCAGATCGCGCGCTTCCACGACCGCAAGCTCGACAAGGAACGCGGCACCGAGGGCTGGGACCAGCTCGCCGACGACGAGGCCGCGCCGTTCGACTACACGCCGAGCACGATCGACGAGGAGCCGTCGGCCGCCACCAACGGCAAGCGCACCAGCACCGACGACGTCACCTGAGCCGGGGATGCACGCGGCGCTGGCCGTCCACCCCGCCTCGGGTAACGGGGCCGCGGAACGGCTGATGGAGTCGGTCGCGGCGCGGCTGCGGCCCGTCGTCGACCGGCTCGACGTCCTCGTGGCCCACACGGTCGAGGAATCCCGCGCGCTGATGACCGACTCGCGCGCGGCCGGTCTGGACGTCCTCGTCGTGCTCGGCGGTGACGGCGCCGCGCACCAGGGCGTTCAGTTCTGCGCCGAGTCCGGTGTCGCGCTCGGGCTCGTCCCCGCGGGCACCGGCAACGACTTCGCCAGGGCGCTGGACATCCCCGAACGGCCGCACGCCGCCGTCGATCTCGTCGCCAGGCGGATCGCGGAGGGGAAACGGCGCCGGGTCGACCTCGGGCGGGCCGGTGGCGAATGGTTCGCCACCGTGCTGTGCTCCGGTTTCGACGCGCTGGTCACCGAACGCGCCAACCGGCTGACCTGGCCGCGTGGCCCGCGCCGGTACGACGTCGCCATCCTGGCCGAGCTCGCCGCGTTCCGGCCCCGGCCGGTGGTGCTCCGCACGGACGTCGAGACGATCGAACTCGACGCCACCATGATCGCCGTCGGCAATACCCCGTTCTACGGCGGCGGCATGCGGATCTGTCCTGGGGCCGATCCGGAGGACGGCCTGTTCGACGTCACCGTCGTGGGCAAGGCGACCCGGCGCGACCTGCTCCGCATGCTGCCCGGCGTCCGCTCCGGGCAGCACATCGCGCATCCGGCGGTCCGGTCCCTCAAGGCCGCGCAGATCCACCTGGCGGGCAGCGACCTGCCCGTTTACGCCGACGGCGAGCCACTGGGAAGGCTGCCGCTCGACGTCACCTGCGTCCCCGGAGCGCTCACCGTCGTCGGGTGAGCCCGGCGTAGTCGCCCGCCCGCCACACCTGCCCGCGGAACGTCGCCGCCGACATCAGGTCGCCGCGCGGGAAGAACACCCCGCCGCAGCGATGGCAGAACCACGCCTGCCGCCAGTACGCCAGCGCGTCCGGGATACCTCGCCGGATCCGCGCGTTGCGCCGCAGCCTGAGCACGAACAACACGGCGAACAAGGCGACCAGTGCGAAGGCGCCGAAGGGGGAAGATCCAGGCACCGATGGCCGCACCGACCCGGCCGCTCGCGGTCGGCGCGGGGTTCTCGGCGAGCGAGTCGGTGGCGAAGGAGACGAACGCGAACGCCGGGATCAGCAGGACCAGCGCGAGCGCCAGGAAGCACCCGCCGCCGCGGAGCACCGGATAGGGGTTGAGCGACGCCGCGGTCGCGGTCACCGACACACCCGTGTGCGTCGTCGCGGTGTAGGCCACGCCGTCACCGGCCGGGACGGCCGTCATGCCGCCTTGCACGCGGTAGGTCGTCTGCCCGCTCTGGAACACCGCCGGAACGCTTTGCACCTGGTCGACCTGCGCGCATTGCGGGCAAGCGATCTCCATGGCGTCCCCTCTCGATCTCGAATCGGCCCCTTGGATGACAGAGACGTGGCGGCCGTTCCCGAGATCGTCACACCGAGTGCGAACTGTCGGTGGGGTATGGAACCCTGACGAAGTGGTCAATAGCCCTTCTCAGACCCCGGCCGAGGCCTACGCGGCCTCCCAGCGCCGCGCTCAATACCCCCAGCTGACCCGCTTCGCGGCCGAGTCGTCGTTCGAGTTCGACGACTTCCAGGTCCGCGGCTGCGAGGCGCTCGAAGACGGTCACGGTGTGCTCGTCTGCGCACCCACCGGCGCCGGGAAGACCGTGGTCGGCGAGTTCGCGGTGCACCTCGCCCTCGCCGAGGGGCGCAAATGCTTCTACACGACGCCGATCAAGGCGTTGTCGAACCAGAAGTACGCCGACCTCGTCGGCCGCTATGGAGCCGACGCGGTCGGCCTGCTGACCGGCGACACGTCGATCAACGGCAACGCGCAGGTCGTGGTCATGACCACCGAGGTCCTGCGCAACATGCTCTACGCCGGGTCTTCGACCATCGGCGAGCTCGCGTACGTGGTGATGGACGAGGTCCACTACCTCGCGGACCGGTTCCGCGGCGCCGTCTGGGAAGAGGTCATCCTCCACCTGCCCGAGCACGTCCGCGTCGTGGGCCTGTCGGCCACGGTGAGCAACGCCGAGGAGTTCGGCGAGTGGCTCGTCGAGGTCCGCGGTGACACCACCGTCGTCGTCGACGAGCACCGCCCCGTGCCGCTGTGGCAGCACATGCTCGTCGGCAACCGGCTGCTGGACCTGTTCGCCGGCCAGGAGGAACACGCGCCGGGCACCGAACTGCGGATCAACCCCGGCCTGTTGCGGCGCACCGAGGAGGTCGGCGGACGTTTCGCCCCGGCGGGATTGCGCGGACCGCGCGGGCGGCGAGGCGCGCCGTCACGGATGCCGCGGTTCCGGCCGACGTCGCGCACGGACACGGTCGAGCGGCTGGACAACGCCGGTCTGCTCCCCGCCATCGTGTTCATCTTCTCCCGCGCCGGCTGCGACGCCGCCGTCGGTCAGTGCGTCCGGTCCGGCCTGCGGCTCAACGGCCCCGAGGAGGTCGAGAAGGTCCGCCGGATCGTCGCCGAGCGCACCAAGGACCTGCCCGAAGGCGACCTCGGCGTCCTCGGCTACTGGGAGTGGCGCGAGGCGCTCGAGCGAGGCATCGCCGGACACCACGCCGGGCTGCTCCCGGCGTTCAAGGAGACCGTCGAGGAGCTGTTCGTCCAAGGGCTGGTGAAGGTCGTCTTCGCCACCGAGACGCTCGCGCTCGGCATCAACATGCCCGCGCGCACCGTGGTGCTGGAAAGGCTGGTCAAGTACAACGGCGAGGCGCACGTCGACCTGACCCCGGGGGAGTACACGCAGCTCACCGGCCGGGCCGGGCGGCGCGGGATCGACGTCGAAGGCCACGCGGTCGTCGTCTGGCAGCCGGGGATCGACCCGAAGCAGGTCGGTGGCCTGGCCTCGACGAGGACGTACCCGCTGCGGTCGTCGTTCCGGCCCGGGTACAACATGGCGGTGAACCTGGTCGCCCAGGTCGGCGCCGAGTCCGCCCGTGATCTGCTGGAACAGTCGTTCGCGCAGTTCCAGGCCGACCGGTCGGTGGTCGGGACGGCACGGCGGATCGAGCGGAACAAGGAGGCCCTGCGGGGCTACACCTCCGCCATCACCGGCGATTTCGACGAGATGCTGGAGTACGTCGAGCTGCGGGCGAAGATCTCGGCGCGGGAGAAGGCGCTTTCGCGGCAGAACACCTCCGCCCGCCGGGCGGGCACCGCCGAGTCGCTGGAGAAGCTCCGCAAGGGCGACGTCATCGCCGTGCCCGCGGGACGGCGCGCCGGGCTGGCCGTCGTCGTCGACCCGGGGCTCGACCCGATCCGCGAGCCGCGGCCCGTCGTGGTCACCGAAGACCGCTGGTCCGGACCACTCTCGGTCTCGGATTTCCCGTCGCCGGTCGAGGCACTCGGGAACATCAAGCTGCCGAAGCACATCGAGCTGCGTTCGCCCAAGACAAGGCGCGACATCGCTTCGAGCCTGCGCAACGCGGGAATCTCCTTGCCCGGCAGGCAAAAGCGCCGCGCCGGGGCCAATGAGGACGGTGAGCTGGCCGCGCTGCGGCGGGCGCTGCGCGCGCATCCGTGCCACGGTCTGGCGGAACGCGAGGCGAACCTGCGCTGGGTCGAGCGGTACCAGCGGCTCACGGCCGAGACCGAGCAACTGGAACGCAAGGTCGCCGCGACCACGCACTCGCTGGCGCGCGCCTTCGACCGGATCCTGCGGCTGCTCGGCGAGCGCGGTTACCTCGGCCCCGCGTCGAAGGGCGACGGCGAGGACCGGGTCACCGAACACGGCAAGCGGCTCACCCGCCTCTACAGCGAGTCGGATCTGCTGGCGGCCGAATGCATCCGGCACGACGTCTGGAAGGGCCTGGCTCCCGCCGAACTCGCGGCCGTGGTCTCGACGCTGGTCTTCGAGGCACGCCGGGACACCGCGGGGGAGCCTCGCCTGCCCGCGGGCAAGGTCGTCGACGCCTGGCAGGCGACCACGCGCCTGTGGATGGAGCTCACCGAAGACGAGCGGCGGCACAAACTGGACCGCACCCGCGAGCCCGACGCCGGTTTCGCCTGGCCCGTCTACCGGTGGGCGCGCGGCGAATCGCTGGAGAAGGTCCTCACCGCCGCCGAAGCGAACGGGCAGGAGCTTTCGGCCGGTGACTTCGTGCGGTGGTCGCGTCAGGTCATCGACCTGCTCGACCAGATCCGCGACGTGCTCGGCAAGGCGGATCCGGTCGGGGCGGCGGCTTCGGACGCGGTGAAGGCCTTGCGCCGCGGGGTCGTGGCGGCCGGCGGCGCGTGACCGGGTGGCCGACACGTGTGATCAGACGGACGGTACGAGTGTCGTCCGTCCAGTCACGCGTGTCGTCCGTCTGATCACGCGCGCCGTCCCCTGGAACACGCGGAACCGCCGAAGCGATACGGGGCCTCGAGTAGGGAGGGGTCGACGATGTAGGAATCTGGACGTTGAACGTCCCGATCTCCACATTGTCGAGGGATCTCCCAGTCTCGGAGCTTGATCAACGGAAGAATGGGGACACTCAACGTCCCCGATCCTCCGTTGATCAAGCTCGTGCGACCCGGTTCGCGGCCGAGTGGGGAGGATTTGGGACGTTGAGCGTCCCAAATCCTCCCCACTCGACACGAGCGCGAAGAGCACCGGGACGAAGCGGATTCCCGCGGGCAGGCGAACACAGGCCGACCGGAGCCGTCCTTGCCATTCACGAGGTATTGGGCTGACCGGCGGAACGGACGCACCTCCGGTGTGAGCACGGTCGCGGAGAGTTGGCCCGACACCACCCGGGAACAGTGGGCAGGGGCGCCGAGCTGTGGTTGGATCGCCCACGACGGCCATGCAGGTCGGCCGGTGACGATGGCGGAAAAGGCGGAGGCGAACGATGAGCACGCCGTATGGCGGCAACGACCCGCAGCAGCAGCCCCAGTGGGGGCAGCAGCCGGGCTACGGCCAACAGCCGGGCGGCGCTCAACCGCCGAGCGGCCCGCAGCAGCAGCCGCAATGGGGCCAGCAGCCGCAGTACGACCCGTCGCAGACCCAGCAGCAACAGCCTCAGTGGGGTCAGCAGCCCGCGCCGTACGACCCGTCTCAGCAGCAGTCCGGGTATCCGCAGCAGGATCCTTCCCAGACGCAGCAACAGCAGCCTCAGTGGGGCCAGCAGCCGCAGTACGGTCAGCAGCCGGGGTATCCGCAGAGCGGGCCCCAGCAGCAGCCTGGCTATCCGCAGAGCGGCCCGCAGCAGCAGCCGCAGTACGGTCAGCAGCAAGGCCAGTACGACTACGGCCAGAGCCAGTTCCCGGGCACCCAGGGCGAGGCGCAGGACAAGCCGAAGTCCAAGAAAGGCCTGTTCATCGGGATCGGTGCGCTCGTGGTGATCATCGCCGCGGTGGGCATCCTCGGGTTCGTCACGCCGGGCTGGTTCAACACCCAGGTGTTCAACAACACCCAGATGCAGACCGACGTGCAGAAGCTGCTCACCGAGACCTACGGGATCAAGGAGATCAGCGCGGTCACGTGCCCCTCCGGCCAGGAGGTCAAGGACGGTGTGAAGTTCACCTGCACCGCCACGATCGAGGGCAAGCCGCAGGAGGTGCCGATCACCGTGAAGGGTGACACCGGCAACTACGAAGTCTCGCCACCCGCCACCACCAAGTAAACCGCGGGCGCCGGGCACGGTCGATCCTGCATGATCGTGCCATGAGCGACTTTTCAGTGCGGCTGCTGCGGTCCGACGAGGAACGGGCCGCGACGGATCTGTTCAGGCGGGCTTTGCACGTCAAGGAGATGACCGATGAGGAATGGTCGGCCATCGCCCCGTCGATGCAGCCGGACCGTGGGTTCGGCGCGTTCGACTCGGAGCTGATCGGCACTCTCCGGTCCTTCGATTCGGAAGTGACGCTGCCCGGCGGCGGCACCACGCCGCTCGCCGCGGTCAGCCTGGTCGGCGTCCGCGCCGATCGCATCCGTCGTGGCGTGCTGACCGCGTTGATGCGCGCCCAGTTCGAGGATTTCGCCGCCCGCGGGGTTCCCGCGGCGATGCTGCACGCGTCCGAGGGCGCCATCTACGGCCGGTTCGGGTACGGCGTCGCGGTGCGGGCCAAGTCGATCGAGGTCGATCGGCGCCGTGCCCGGTTCCGTCCCGAAGCGCCCGTGGGTGGGCAGATCTCCCTCCTCGATCTCGAGAACACCATCGAGCAATGGCCCGCGCTCTTCGACGCGGTCCCGCGCGCCAGGCCCGGCATGATCTCGCGGAGTCCTCATCTGTGGCCGGGCTACGAACGCGAAGTGCGACGGGCGAAAACGCCGGTCACGACGGCGGTGCACAGCGGTCCGGACGGCACCGACGGCTTCGTCACCTACACCGTCGAGCGAGCCCATTTCGGCGCCCCGGCACTGCTGAAGGTCCAGTCCTTCCACTACGCGAATCCCGACGCGTTCGCCGGGTTGTGGCGTTACCTGCTGTCGGTGGACTTGGTCGACCAGGTCACCGCCGAGAAGCGGCCGCTCGACGAACCGGTCGAGCTGCTGTTCACCGATCCGCGTGACGTGGCGGTGCAGAAGGTCCAGGACGAAGGCTGGTTCCGGCTGGTCGACGTCGAGCGGATGCTCGGCGCCCGCACGTACCGGGGTGAGCCGGTCGTCATCGAGGTCACCGATCCCTTCCTGGAGCACAACTCCGGCCGCTACCGCCTGTCCGAGGACGGCGCCGTCCGCACCACCGATCCGGCGGATCTCGAGCTGCACGCCGACACCCTGTCGATGGTGTACCTCGGCGGCTGGCGTCCCTCGGATCTCGCATTCGCCGGACGCGTCCGCGCCACGGGTGAGAGCGCCCTGGAGCGAGCGGACCAGCTGTTCGGCACGCGGGTGAACCCCTGGTGCGGTACCTTCTTCTGACGTTGGATGATCACACCGGTGGGGGTGGAGAAGCTTGAGCAGGCGAGCCGTCGCGACGGTCGGTCTGTGTGGTGCCGCTTTCGCCGTGCTGGTGGCGTGTTCGGACACGCCGGCACCCGCACCGGCGACGAAGACCGTGACGGTCCCGCCGACGTCGAGAGCTTCGTCGAGCGCGCCCGCGACCTCCGGCGGTTCGTCCTCCTTCAACGCTCCGGGCAGGGTCTTCGACCCGAGGACGATGCAGGCGGACGTGCGGAAGATCCTCACTGAGACCTATCAGGTGCGAGAGGTCGGCGACGTGCTCTGCCCGTCGAACCAAAAGGTCGAGGACGGCAGCACGTTCACCTGCACCGTGCAGGTCGGCGGGGAGGGCAAGACCGTCACGATCACCGTCACCGGTGAAGACGGGCGCTACGAAGTCGGCGCCCCCGCCTGAAAAACCGGTTGGGGCTCCCCGGTCCGGACGGCAGGATCCACGGTATGAGCGAATTCCTTGTGCGTGCCGTGGCCGAAGGTGAACAGCGAGCCTGTCTCGACGTCCTGTCGGAGTCGTTGCACGGCAAGCCCGCCACGGACGAGGTCTGGGCGAAGATGGCTCCATCCTGGACCGCCGCCGGTAAATTCGCCGCGTTCGACGAGCGCGGCATCCCGGTGGGAATCGCGAGTTCGTTCGACGTCGAGCTGACCGTCCCGGGTGGACAGAAGCTGGTCACGGCGGCCGTCGACGGTGTCGGCGTCCGTGCCGACTGGACGCGCCGCGGCATCCTCACCGAGATGATGGCCGTACAGCTGGAGGACTTCGCGGCGCGAGGTGTCCCGCTGGCAGCGTTGCACGCTTCCGAAGCCGTCATCTACGGCCGCTTCGGGTACGGCCCGGCGACTTTCGGCAAAGGCGTGTCCATCGAGCGTCCGCGAGCCCGGCTTCGGGACGGCGTGGGCCGGGACGGCGAGGTCAGGTTCATCACCCCCGCCGAAGCGGTGGAGCGCGTTCCCGCGCTGTACCAACGCTTCGAAGGAACACGACCGGGGTTCGTCTCCCGTCCGCCTGCCTGGTGGCCGGGCTTCTTCGAGCGGGTGGTGAAGGGGAACGACGGCTACCGGGTGGCGGTCCACAGTGGACCGGACGGTGACGACGGTTTCGTCGTTTACCAGAGCATCGACGCGCGTGACCGGCTGGCGCCGGAGCGTGGGGCGATCCTGGACATCCGCGAACTCCATGCCGCGACACCACAGGCCTGGGCGGCGTTGTGGCGTTTCCTGCTGTCGATCGACCTGGTGTCGGCCGTCGCCGGACGGGGCCGCCCGCTGGACGAGCCGATCGCCGAACTGCTCACCGACCCGCGGGCGGTGAACACCACCGAGATCATCGACGACCTGTGGCTGCGGCTCGTCGACGTCCTCGCGGCCTTGCGGGCACGCTCCTACGGCAGCGCCGAACCCGTGGTGCTCGAAGTACTCGACAAGCAGCTTCCGGACAACAACGGTCGCTACATCGTGAGCCCGGACGGCGTGGAACGCACGACCGCCGAGGCCGATCTGCGGCTGGACGTGGCCACCTTGTCGTCGCTGTATCTCGGCCACGGTCTCTTCAGCGATCTGGCGTTGTCCGGACGGGTCGAGGTGCTGGACGAGGCGGCGGTCGCCCGTGCCGACTCCCTGTTCCACACCGCGCGCTCGCCGTGGTGCGGGACGTTCTTCTAGGCCCGGATGGTAAGGACCGTCAGCGCTACGGCACCGATCGAGCTTGCTCTCCCGCGGTCAGGACGGATTCCGTCGCGGTTTGATCCGCACCTGCGGCAACGTGGGTGCGGGCAGCCACGCCGTGCCGCCCTGGTAGCCCTCGACCTGGCCGAACCGGTCGGACTGCGCCTGCCAAGCCTCGCGGTACTCGGCGATGTCCTCGTGGCTGCGGCCCACGAAGTTCCACCACATCACGAGTTCCTCGGTGAACGGCGTCCCGCCGAGCAGGAGCACCCGAGCGGGTTCGGTGCCGGAGTTCGTCAGCTCCAACCGCCCGGCTCCGGGCGCGAGGTAGGCGAGTTCTCCGGTACCCAGCGCGACGCCGGCGACGGTGACGGAGCCGATGTCCTGCAGGACACCGTGTTCGAAGGCCGGATCGACGTCGAGGGCCGAGGTCGCGCCGGGCTCGACGGTGACTTCGGCGCCCAGCAGGGGAGTGAACGCCGGGACCGGTGAGGTGGTCCCGGCGAGGGTGCCGAGGAAGACCCGCGCCGTGGCGCCGGCCAGGTCGAGCAGCGGCGGCGCGTAATGCCGGAAATCCCGTGCGGTGTCACGGTGTTCGCCGGGCAGTGCGATCCAGAGCTGGACGCCGTGCAGTGTCGTGGTGTCCGGTGTGGACACTTCGGAATGCGCGATGCCGTGCCCGGCGGTCATCAGGTTGAGCTCGCCCGGCCGCACCATGGCGTGGGTGCCGATGCTGTCGCGGTGCTCGATCTCGCCGCTGAACAGCCAGCTCGCGGTCTGCAATCCGGTGTGCGGATGCGGTGCGACGTCCATCCCGCCGGATGCCGAAACGTCCTGCGGGCCGTAGTGGTCGGCGAAGCACCACGCGCCGATCAGCGACCGCTGCCGCTGCGGAAGGGTGCGGCGGACCCGGATCGCGCGTGGGCCGCCGAGCGGGACGTCGCGCGGGGTCAGCACGGTGACGCCTTCGCCCGGCCGTTCCTTGCACAGCAGCTCGGCCGGGTCGGCCTCGGTGTTGCTCATGACTTCGGGAGCGCGGCCAGCAGGCGCTCCACCGAACGGCCGAGATTCCAGCGTTCCGCGAGTTCCGCGACCTTGTCCGGGTCGGCGGGCTCGGACGGGACGGTGTCCGGACGGGACTGCTCGACGGGCGCGTCGGCCGCCACCCGGACGACGGTCGGGGCCACCGCGAGGTAGTCGGCGGCGTCGGTCAGCCGAAGCCTGGTCTTGAGCGGGACCCGCGAATCGCCCGCGTTCGACGCCTCGATCAGCTCCTGCAGCGAACCGAACTGGGTGATCAGCTTCGCCGCGGTCTTCTCCCCGATCCCGGCGACACCGGGCAGCCCGTCGGACGGGTCGCCACGCAGCGCGGCCATGTCGGCGTATCCGGGACCGGCGTTCCCGGCCGGGATCCCGTACTTCTCGGCGATTTCGTCCGGGCCGAGGACTTCGGCCTTGTTCCAGCCCTTGCCGACGTAGATGACCACAGTGGACGTCGGCTCACGGCGCACCAGCTGGAACAGGTCGCGGTCACCGGTGATGACCTCGACCGGCGAGTCCTGCTCGCGGATCGCGAGGGCGCCGATGACGTCGTCGGCCTCGTATCCGGCCGCCTCGGCCGTCGCGATGCCGAAGGCCTCCAGCAGTTCGAGGATGATCGGCACCTGCGGGGTCAGCGTGTCCGGCACCTCTTCGACGTCACTGCCTTCCGGAACCTCTTCGGCCACCCGGTGCGCCTTGTAACTGGGCAGCAGATCGGTGCGGAACTTCGGCCGCCAGTCCGCGTCGAGGCAGGCCACGAGCCGGGAAGGCCGCCGGTCGACGAGGATCCGCGCGATCGTGTCGGTGAACCCGCGCACGGCGTTGACCGGTGTCCCGTCCGGGGCGGTCATCGAGTCGGGCAGGGCGTAGAACGAGCGGAAGTAGAGGCTCGCGGAATCGAGGAGAGCGAGTGGTCCGGTCACGCGGACAGCCTGCCATGTCCCGCGCCGGATGTCCGTGAAGGACCCGACCCCCAGCCGGGTCCTCCACGGGCAGCGTCATGCCGCGTAGGGCCGCACCCGGCGTGCGTCGCGGAGGGCGTTGGCCCACCAGTTCAGCTGGTCCAGCAGCGTGGTGGCCGCGGCGGAAGCGCCTTCGAAGTCGTCGTGCGCGCCGTCCGGGCCGAAGTGATTCCAGGCGTGGGGGAAGCTCACGGTCTCGCGGATGGTGGCGGCGTGGAGCTCGGCGAAGACCGGGCGCAGGTGTTCCACCGCGCGCAGGCCGCCCGAGATCCCGCCGTAGGAGACGAAGGCGACCGGCTTGCCGTGCCACTCGGGGCCGGTGGCGTCGAGCGCGGTCTTGAGCGGGCCGGGGTAGCTGTGGTTGTACTCGGGGACGATCACGACGACGGCGTCCGCGCCGGCCACGCCGGGGGAGAGGTCGCCGGGGGATTCGGCGAGATCGATGACGGACAGGGTGACGTCGTCGCGCTGTTTGGCGCGGTCGAGGAACCAGTTCGCGACGACGGGGGCGAAGCGGCCCTCGCGGACGCTGCTGATCACGACGGCGAGCTGGTAAGGCGGGTTCGTTGTCATGGGGAAGACCGTAAAACCTGTACTTAACTTGAAGTCAAACTCCAGAACCACCGAATATCAGGGTCTAATCGCAGAGAACTCTTTGCAAAGAACTCTCTGCGGTCTTAGGGTGTAGCTCATGGGGGAGAACGAGAGGTATCTCGCGCGGGTCGACGGCCGCATCCTGAGGGCGCTGTCGCATCCACTGCGCGTCAAGATCCTGGAGTTGCTGCGGGAGGACGGCCCGGCGACGGCCTCCGGGCTGGCGAAACGGGTGGGGGAGAGTTCCGGGACCACGAGCTGGCATCTGCGGCAGCTGGCCGAATCCGGGCTGATCGTGGAAGACGCCGATCGCGGCAGCAGGCGTGACCGGTGGTGGAAGGCGGTGCACGAGGGCGACCAGATGCGCGCTCGGGACTTCATCGACGATCCCGATCTCGCCGGTCCGTTCAACGCATACGCCCACACGATGATCGAGCGCCGCTACGCAGCCGAAGCGCAGTTCGTCGCCGAAGTGCGGGACTGGGCCGACGAGTGGATCGACAAGGTCAGCTTCCATGACTCGCCTCTTGCGTTGACACCGGACGAGGCCGCCGCGCTGAGCGACGAGATCCTCGAGGTGATCGGCCGCTATCGCCGCCCGGAGAGGGACGGTGACACCCAGGTCCGGGTGCACTGGGCGGCCTTCCCGAGGAAATCCCGGCCGGAGACGCCATGAGCCGGATGCCACTGGGGGCCTTGGTCGTGGCGTCCGGATTCTCGTCGGCCGGGGTGATGATGACGCTGCTCGCGATTCCCTGGTTCGTCCTGCAGAGCACCGGCAGCGGCACCAAGACCGGCATGGTCACCGCGGCCGAGGTGCTGGGCCTGATGGTCGCCGCGATGCTGGGCGGGCCGGTCGTGGACCGGGTCGGCCCACGCCGGGCCAGTGTCGGCGCCGATCTGCTGACCACCGTGACGGTGCTCCTGATCCCGCTCGCGACGGCCACCACCGGGCTCAGCCTGCCCGGGCTCATCGCGTTGTCGTTCGTTATGGGCGTTTCCCGCGGCCCCGCCGACACGGCGAAACAGGTGCTGCTTCCCGGAGTCGCCGAACTCGGCGATGTCCGCGTGAGCCGGGCGGCGAGCGCGGTCGAGGCGGCGATGAGAACCGGCAGGATGGCGGGCGGACCCGCCGCCGGCGCGCTGATCGCGTTGATCGGGCCCATGCCGGTCCTGTTCGTCGACGCGGGCGCGCTCCTGGTGTCCGCGGCGCTGATCTTCGCGCTCACCCCGGTCGCGGCCGGTCCGCCGAGGCCGCCGTCGGGCGGCTACCTCAAGCAACTGCGCGAAGGGCTCGGATACGTCAAACGCGACGCGGTGCTGCGTGCGATCGTCGGCATGCTGATGCTCACCAACAGCCTCGACTTCGGGCTGCTCGGCGTCCTGTATCCGGCCTACGGCGACCAGGTCCTGCACAGCACCGCCCTCATCGGCGCGATGATCACGGCGGTCGCGGCGGGGGCGCTGCTCGGCTCGGCGCTCTACGGCTGGGTCGGCCACCGGTTCTCCCGCCGGACCGCGATCCTCGTCGCCGTCGGCATCGAGGGCGCGCCGAGGTTCGCCTTGCTCGCGCTGGAACCCGCGCCGCCGGTCCTGCTCGCCGGTCTGGTGGTCGCCGGGATCGGGGCGGGCGCGCTCAATCCGATCCTGCTGCCCGTGGTCTACGAACGGGTTCCCGAAGCCGTCCGCGGCCGTGTGCTCAGCCTCCTCGTGGGCGGGGTGCTCGCCGCGATGCCGCTCGGCTCGATGGCGGCGGGCCTGCTGCTGGACGGGATCGGACTCGTCGGCGCGCTCGCCGTGTTCGGTGGTCTGTACCTGATCGCCGGTGGCTTCCCGGCGATCTTCCGGGTCTGGCGCGGACTCGACGATCCCGCCCCGATCGGGGGTGACCGGCCGGTGAGCCAAGGGGCGCGGACCGACTAGGCTCGCCATCATGTCGCGCCGTTCCCTTCACAACCCAGCCCCCGACGCCGCCAGCCTCCGCGCCCGCCTCGACCGGGCCCGCGCCGCGGCGGCCGCCGCCGACACCGACGCCCTGCTGATCGCACCCGGCTCGGACCTGCGCTACCTCATCGGCCAGGCCGGGGGCTCCTTCGAACGGCTGACCACGCTCGTGATCCCGGCCGACGGCGTTCCGGCGCTGGTCCTGCCGAAGCTGGAGGCCCCCGGCTACGCCGACGTCCCCGCCGACGAACTCGGCATCGAGATCGTCACCTGGGTCGACGGCGACAACGCCTACGAACTCGTCGCCGACCGGCTGGGCAAGCCCGGCCGGGTGGCGGTCAGCGACTTCACCCCGGCGCTGCACGTGCTCGCCTTCCGCGGCGCGCTCGGCGACGCCGACCAGACGCTGGCCGGGCCGATCGTGCGCGAACTGCGGATGCGCAAGGACGCGGCCGAGATCCAGGCGCTGCGCGACGCGGGAGCGGCGATCGACCGCGTGCACGCCCGCGTGCACGAATGGCTGCGCCCCGGCCGCACCGAGGCCGAGGTCGGCGCGGACATCACCGCCGCCATCGTCGAAGAGGGCCACACCCACGCCGACTTCGTGATCGTGGGTTCGGGCCCCAACGGCGCCAGCCCGCACCACGACGTCTCCGAGCGGGTGATCGAGCGCGGCGACGTCGTCGTGGTCGACATCGGCGGCCCGATCGCCGAGGGCTACAACTCCGACTCCACCCGCACGTACGCGGTCGGCGAGCCGCGTGACGCCGACGTCGCCGAGACGTACGCCGTGCTGCAGCGCGCCCAGAAGGCCGCCGTCGACGCCGTCCGTCCGGGTGTCACCGCCGAGTCGATCGACGCCGCCGCGCGCGACATCATCGCCGAGGCGGGATACGGCGAGTACTTCATCCACCGCACCGGTCACGGCATCGGCCTCGACGTGCACGAGGAGCCCTACATCATCAAGGGCAACGCGCTGCCGCTCGAGCCGGGCATGGCCTTCAGCGTCGAGCCCGGCATCTACCAGCCCGGCCGCTGGGGCGCCCGCATCGAGGACATCGTCGTGGTCACCGAGGACGGCGTCGAATCGGTCAACCAGCGCCCGCACGACCTGATCGTGCTCGACGCATGACCGGTTCCCTGGAGCCGCTGGACCAGGCCATCGTGCAGGAACTGGCCGCCGACGGGCGGCGCAGTTTCACCGATCTGGCCGAACGGGTCGGGCTTTCGGTGTCGGCGGTGCACCAGCGGGTGCGCCGCCTGGAGCAGCGCGGGGTCATCCTCGGCTACACGGCGCGGCTGGACGGCGAGCAGATCGGCCTGCCGCTGACGGCGCTGATCTCGCTGACGCCGAACGATCCGGCCGCGCCGGACGACTACCCGCAGCGTCTGGAGCACATCAAGGAGATCGAGTCCTGCTACTCGGTCGCCGGGGACGAGTCGTACATCCTCCTGGTCCGCGTGGCGTCGCCGCTCGGCCTGGAGGATCTGCTCCGCCGGATCCGCGAGTCCGCGAAGGTCTCGACCCGGACCACGGTGGTGCTTTCGACGCCGTTCGAGGGGCGTTCGCCCACCCTGTGAGACGAGAGAAGGGGTGGGCTTGCGCGGCGCTGGTACGATAAAAGGTATGGCAACACGTAAGGTCACTCTCTCACTCGACAGTGGTGCGCTCGAGTTCGCCGAGCGGGCCGCGAAGGCACACGGGATCTCGGTCTCGTCGTGGTTGTCCAAAGCGGCCCGCAGGGAGGCCGTGCGCACCGGATACACCCCGCAGCGCGCCCCGGTCGAACCGTCCGCCGAATCGGACGAGGCCGAGCTGACCGCCGCGGAGAAGGATCTGCGTGCACAGGGGTGAAGTCTGGACGTACCACCCCCCGACCGAACCGGCACGGCAGCGCACCGTCGTCCTGCTGTCCTCGGACGGGGTGAACGAATCCGAGCGGCCGTGGCTGCTCGGCACCGAACTGCTGGACCGTGATCCGCAGGACATCCTCGGCGTCGCCGTCGACGCGCGGTACTGGGTCTCCACGCTGAACCTCACGCGCCTGTACCGGCCGTGGTTCGACGAGAAGATCGCGGAGATCGACCAAGAGGTCCAGGAGCGCATCGACATCGCGTTGCGCGCCGCTCTCGACCTCTAACGCGGGCCTTCAGTTCTCCTGGTTTCGGGGCGGCTGAAGGGGACTTTCGCCGCATGCGACGCGGGTAAAGCGTCCTTCACCGCGTGCGACGAGGGGGCCTAGCTCATGTTGCGCGCCGCTCTCGACCTCTAACGCGCGACCACCTCGGGCGCCGCGTGCAGTTTGCCGTCGGGACCCGAGAGGCACGACGCGTTGCCCGTGCGCGCGGCGAGGAATTCGTTGAGGCAGTTCGCGATCTGAGCGTGGCCGTTGGCGTTGGGGTGGAAGGACTCCTGCAGAGCGTGGCTCGCGCGGTCGACCTGACCGAGGTCGCGCAGTTGCAGGGTCAGCCTGCTGAACCACTCGTTCGCCGGTTCGCTGCTGCACGCTTCGCGCCCGGCGCCGGCTCGCGAGAGGTCGAGGAACCGCGCGCTGGTCGCCCGCGAAGCCTGTTTGAGCCCGTCCGACAGGACGGAGACGCCGTCGCGGCGCATCCACTCCAGATCCTCGGTGCGGAACGGGCAGCCGTTCAGGCTGCGTAGCGCCTCCGGGATCTGCGGGCCGACCGGCGAGGCGTACGACATCAGCACGAGCTGGTAGTCCGCCGGGACGTAACCCGCTTGCGCCAGCACCTTCTTGACGTCGGCGACGGCGTTGGTCACCTTCGGCACCATGGCGTCCACTTTGGACTTCCAGGTGGTGCGAAGCGCCGCGCTGCACGGCGGGTTCTGCGGGGAGAACCACGCTTTGAAGCACTCGTTGACCTGAGCGGAGAACTTCGGCTCGTCGTTCGCGCCGATCGCGATCACCACCGCGGCGACCCGGTGATCCTTGAGCAGGTTCGCGAGTTGCTGTGCCTGCGACGGCTCCGTCCACTGCTTGGCCTCGCCCAAGGCGATCTGCTCGGAGGGCGCTCCCGAACATGCGAGGTTCACGCGCGCGGTGACGTCGGGGATCTTGATCTGTTCGACGAAGGCGTTGGGGGAGCGGTGGCACCAGTTGCCGCCCTGCCCGTTGGTGGCAGGCGTGTAGTCGCCCGCGCCCTCGCCGGAAACGGTGCTGTCGCCGATGGAGACGACCGTCAGCGGCCCCGTCCCCGGCGGCCCTTGGCGCGGGGACGGCTGCCCTGGGCGGCTTTCCGACCCGGTAAAGGCAATGAACCCGACGAGAACCACCACGAACGTGAGCGCGAGAGCACCCCACCACCACCGGAAACGTCGCATCGTCACCGGATTCTACGGACCCCGTGGCCCGAGAGGGTGATCATGGCGGTGTGACGGTCGCGATGCCCGGTCAGCCCGCCTCCGTCAGGTCCGTTCCGGCGGCCAGCTCCGTGACGATGTCGAGCACGCCGGGCAACGCGGGCTTGTCGTTCTCCGGCGACCAGGCCACCACCGTCCGGGCAGTGTCGTCCGCCAGCGGCACGAACACCACCCCGCTCCGGCGCAGGCTGTGCGAAGACCGGGCCAGCCTGGTCACGCCGATGCCTGCCGCGACCAGACCGAGCAGTCCTTGAACGGTCGCGGCCCGCTGGACGACGCGCGGCGTGAAGCCGGCCGCCTCGAATTCGTCGTCGTAACGGCGATGCCAGGGCTCCCAGGAACTTCGTGGGGTGAGCACCCACGGTTCGTCCGCGAGGTCCGCGAGTTTCAGTTCGGCCGCGGCCGCGAGCCGATGTCCCTCCGGGAGGACGGCGCAGACCTCCTCGGTGGTCAGGGTGCGGGTCTCGAAGCCCTCGATCAGGGGAGGCCGGGTGAAGATCAGGTCGTAGCGCCCGGTGGCGAGCCCGTCGACGAGCGGCGCGATCTGGATGTCGTCCGTGGTGAGGGTGAGATCGGGGAGCCGCTCGCGGACCGCGCGCACCACCGGCGGGAGCAGGTAGTTGGCCGTGGTGGTGAGGAACCCGAGACGCAGCGTGCCGAGTTCGCCGCGTACCGCCCGGTCCAGTACCGCCAACGCCTCGTCGTTGCGGGCCAGGACCGCGCGGGCCTCCGGCAGGAACAGCGATCCGATCTCGGTGAGCCGGGTCCCGCGGCTGTCGCGCCGCAGCAGTCTCGCGCCGAGAACCCGTTCCAGCACGGAGATCTGCTGCGAAAGCGACTGCTGGGCGATGTGCAGGCGCCGCGCGGCCTTCGTGAAGCTCTTGTCCTCGGCGACGGCGACGAAATAGCGCAACTGTCGCAACTCGGGGGTCACAGGCTCTGACTGTAGCCGCATCAGGGAACCGGTGTTGGCGGCACAGGCGCGGCATTCGCACGATGGGTCGCAGGAACTTCACTGGAGGAAACAGGAATGACGAAGGAAACCGACGGCCGCGTCTGGCTGATCACCGGCTGCTCGTCCGGGTTCGGCAGGCATCTCGTGCTGGCCGCGCTCGACGCCGGTGACCGCGTGATGGCGACGGCGCGCCGTCCGGAGACGCTGGCGGAACTGGAAGAACTGGGCCAGGGCCGGGTGCGCACCGCGGCGCTCGACGTCACCGACCCGGCACAGATCGAGGCCGCCGTACAAGCGACGCTCACCGAGTTCGGCCGGATCGACGTCCTGGTCAACAACGCCGGCCATGGTTCGGTCGGTGCGGTCGAGGAACTGACCATGGCCGAGCTGCGGTCGCTGATGGACGTGATGTTCTTCGGTGCCGTCGAGATGACGAAAGCAGCCTTGCCCCACCTTCGGTCGCAGGGAAGCGGCGCGATCGTGCAGATGAGCTCGATGGGCGGTCAGCAGAGCCCGCCCGGCTTCGGGGCTTACTGCTCGGCGAAGTTCGCGCTGGAGGCGATGTCGGAGTCCCTGGCGGCCGAAGTCGCACCGTTCGGCGTGAAGGTGCTGATCGTGGAGCCCGGCGCGTTCCGGACTGAGTTCGGCGGCAACCGGTTGCACCGCTCCCGGGTGATCGACGCCTATCGCGAATCGACGGGTGAAATCCGGGATTTCGTCGAGGGGATGGACGGTTCGCAGCCCGGTGCCCCGGCGAAGGCCGCCGCCGCGATCCTGAAAGTGCTGGACAGCGACGACGCGCCCTTACGGCTGGCGCTCGGCGACGACGCTGTCGACGGGCTGCTAGCCACGCACCAGGCTAGGGCGGCGGAGCTGGCCGCCTGGGAAGAGCTGAGCCGCTCCACCGCCCTCTGAATCAGCGTTTGCGCCAGACGGAGACCTCCAGGTCGGTGATCTCGTACCGGTGCCCGTCGGCCTTGGTCAGGCTCGCTTCCGTGTCTTCCGACAGCAGCTCGAACGCCTCACCGAGGACGTTCGCGAGCTCGGCGGCCGACGCCCGGGGGAGTGCCACGAGCAGGAGCCCTCCGGTGCGCAGGAAGTTCTCCGAGCCGGCGAGCGGGCGCAGGTAGCCCGCGGCGCCGCCGAGCCGGTCGAAGGCGTCCGCCACGACCACGCCGTCGAACGTCCCGAGCGCCGCGGGTGGGCGACCGGCCTCGGCGAGAGTGAAGGACACGCCACCGCCGGGCGCGATCGACGGCCGCCGCGCGTGCGGCTCCCCGCGTCCCGGCACTCGGTAGCCGACGTCCCAGCCCTCGGCGAGCCGGTCCGCCGCCGCGACGAACGCCGGCCGGTCGTCCAGGCCGACGACCTCGATCGGGCGCCCGGCCAGCGAGAACGCCAGCCCACCGGCGGCGGTGGCGAGGTCCGCGACCCGCCGCAGCTCGACGCCGGCTTCGTCGGCGGCTTCGAAGAACCTCCGGGCCAGCCGGTCGGGATGGCCGACGGTCGTGGCCAGCGGATGCCCGGCCCGGCCGAAGACCTGTTCGGCGGTGCCGTACTGGCTGAGCAGGGCCCGGTCGAGTTCCGTCCTGGCCGCACCGTCCTCAGTGGACTCCGGTGCGACGACCAGCCGGATCCCCGCCTGCTGCAGGAAATGCGGCCGGTAGAAGTGCCGCGCCCAGATGCTGCCCAGCTCGCCGGTGCTGATGTAGGCACCGCCCAGGATCAGCTGATGCTGACCGCCGTAACTGGGCACCGAGAAGTCCTCGTAGTACGGGTGCGGGGTGAAGCCGTCGAGCGGGTTGAAGGTGTCCTCGCTCCACGCCCACAGGTTGCCGCCCGCGTCGTGCAGGCCCTGCGACGTGGTCGGCGAGTGGTCGACCGGGCCCTCCGAACCCCAGGCCAGGCCCAGGTTGATGCCTGTCTCACGCAGTTGCGCGCCGTCGAGCCGCATGACGACGTCGTCCGCGACGCCAGGACGTTCCGGAAGGTCGCGCAGCAGGAAGTACTCCGCCTCGGTCGGCAGCCGGTATTCCCGTCCGTCCTTTTCGGACCGCCAGGCGGCGAAGGCCTTGGCCTCGTGGTAGTTCACCACCACCGGCCAGTCCCACGGCATGTCGATCTCGTCGAACAGCGTCCGCAACCGGAACGCGTGCAGCCCGGTCGGTCCGGTGGGCACCCAGAACCGCGGCCACTTGGTGTTGCGGAAGCGACGCCACGCCTCGCCCTCCGCCGACCACAACTCCGGCCGCCGGTAGCCGCCGTCGGCGACGAAGCCGTGGAACTCGCCATTGCTCACCAGACAGCGGGCGGCCTCGAAGTCGGGCAGCTCTTGACGGCGTGAGCCGTACGCGCTGTCCCAGCCGTAGGACGGGAAGGACTGCGGCTTGCCCAGCCGCGCCGTGCGCCCGGGCACGGTGACGGTGTCGTTGGCGGGCACCGAACCCGGCTCGGGCTTGCCGGTCTCGGTGGTGCGGCGCAGCGGCGACGGCGCGGGCCACTCGGCGGGCCGTTCGACCAGGCTCGGCCGCATTTCGCGGATCAGCACCGAACTGGTCTCCAGGTGGATGCGGTCGTGCTCGATCGCCAGCAGCAGGGCCCAGGCCTGGTCGTCCATCGTCACCGGACGCCCGAGATCCGGGGCGAACGGCGTGCGCTCGATGATGCCGACGACCGTCCGGTACACCTCGGCGCGGTAGTCCTTCACCTCCGAAACCGACGGCCACACCATGTCGTTCTTCGACATGTCGTCCCACGAGTTCTCGTCGACGCCCATTTCCAGGACGTGCTCGAGATAGGCGTCGATCGGCGCGTCCAGCAGCCCGGAGACCCGCAGCTTGTTGACGTACAGCGCGGTCGTGTGGCCGTAGTAGAAGATCATCGGGTGCCGCAGGTTGTGGTCCGGAGGACGGTAGAAGGCCTCCGCGCCCTTCAGTCCGGCGAACAGCACCTCGTGCAGCGTCCACGCGTTGTCGAAGTAATCCAGCACTTCTTCCCTGCTGCACACGGAGAGATCGGGCAGCGGCAGCGCTCTGATCTCCCCGGATTCGGCCACGCCGGGGCAGCGGCCGGGTTCGGGGCGGACCCCGGTGTACCACCACTGTGGGTCGCGGGCTCCGTTCAGCCGCTCGTCGGAGTGCTTTACCGCATTTCTCTCCCAAGGTTCCAAGGTGGACGTCGACGTCATGTGACCTCGCTTCGGTTCTGGGGCACTGGGGCGGGTGCCGAAACCGTCGCATCTTCGAAAAGGTCATTTCCTCTCCATTCGTGCGCCGAATCGCGCGCCGGAAGAAGCCCGGCGCGAGAGCGCAAGCGGGGAGATGCCCGGTGATCGCGATGCTGGGACCGTCGGTTTCCCGATCCACCGGTTGAGAGGTGACCCCCTTGTCGACGAAGCCCTGTGTCGTGCTCGTGGACACCTACGAAACGGCCGACCACGGGTTGCCGCAGACCGCCCGGCACATCGCGCCGGCGTTCTTGGCGCTGGGCGCGGAGTGTGTGCGTGTGCAGAGCGCGCCGGACGCACCCGGGCAGTACCGGAAGTCGTCGCCCACTATGAGCAACTATCGCGAGAACATCGTCCACGACGGTGATCTCGCGAAGACACTGGACGCGCTTGCGGTGCACCGGCCGGTCGCGGTCGTGGCAGGCGGCGAATACGCCGTCGCGTTCACCGACGAGCTCAGCGAGGCGCTGGGAGTGCCGTCGAACGGCACCGCGCTGTCCCTTGCCAGGCGGGACAAGGCCGCCATGGGCGAGGCCGTCGCCGCGGCGGATCTGCCCGTCGCGCGGCAGCTGTCGACCTCCGACGAGGCCGAACTCGCCGCATGGCACCGGGAGGTGGGCGGACGGATCGTCGTCAAGCCGAACCGCAGCGCCGGCGGCGACGGTGTGTCCTTTTGCGACACTCCGGAGCGGTCCGTCGAGGCGCTGCGCACGATCACCGGCCGCCAGAACGTGTTCTCCGAGGACAACGACCTCGTCATCGCGCAGGAATACCTTGCGGGCACCGAGTACATGATCAACACGGTCAGCATGGACGGCCTGCACCAGGTGTGCGACATCTGGAAGACCTCGCGCTTCGCCGTCAACGGGGTGTCCGACCTGCTCGGTGCCTGCCAGATCGTGCCGAGGCGCGGGCCGGGCCACGACGAACTGGTGAACTACGCGTTCGCGGTACTCGACGCCCTCGGCATCCGGCACGGCGCCGCGCACGTCGAGGTCAAGCGGACCCCGCAGGGCCCACGGCTGATCGAGGTGGGCTCCCGCCTCTCGGGCGGCGACCTGCCGCATCTGGCGCGGCTCGCGATCGGCGAGTCCCAGCTGGACTGGATGGCGGACGCGGTGCTGCGGCCGGAGCGGTTCCGCGAGCGGTGGGGCGAGGACTACCGGATCCGGCGGCACTACGCCTGGTCCGCGCTGCTCTCGCCGGTCGAAGGCACGCTCCGCCGGTACACGGTGCTCGACGAGATCGAGCGGCTGGAGAGCTTCCACGAGATGTTCGTGCTGACCCAGCCCGGGAAACCCTTGCGCCGCACCGTCGACGACACGACGTTCCCGGTGGTCGTCACCTTCATGCACGAGATCGAGGAGTACGTCCTGCGCGATCTCGGCACGCTGCGGTACCTCGACGGCGTGGGCTGCTACGAGCTCGAACCATGACGGCGCCGGGGTTCCTGCGGACCCGGCTCGGCGGCCTGCCGAAATCGTTCTGGGTGCTGTGGACGGGTACGCTCGTCAACCGCCTCGGCACGATGGTCCTGCCGTTCCTGGCGCTGTACCTGACCAGCGAACGCGGCCTTTCGGTGGCGACGGCGGGCACCGTGCTGGCGCTGCTCGGCATCGGCCAGGTGTTCTCGCAGCTGATCGGCGGCATGCTGGCGGACCGCATCGGCAGGCGGGCGACGCTGACCGGCGGCATGCTCGCGACCGGCGCGATCATGCTGGTGCTGGGTTACGTCGAACGCCTCGAACTGATCGCGGTCGCCGCGCTGCTGCTCGGACTGGCACTCGACGTGTTCCGCCCGGCCACCCAGTCGATCGTGGCGGATCTGGTGCCCGGTGCCGACCGCACGCGGGCTTTCGGACTGCTCCTGTGGGCGATCAACCTCGGCTTCTCGATCGCGATGGTGCTGGGCGGAACGCTGGCCCGCGCGGGATTCACGACGCTGTTCTGGGTGGACGCGGCGACGTGCGTGCTGTTCGGGCTGCTGGTCTGGCGGGCGGTGCCGGAGACCCGTGGTGACGGCGGACCCAGGGAACGGGGCGGTTTCACCGTCGTCCTGCGCGACCGGGTCATGGCCGGGCTGATGCTGGTGTCACTGGTCGTCGCGTTCGTGTTCCTGCAGAGCCTGGCCACGTTGCCGCTGGCGATGCGCGAGGACGGTCTTTCCCCGGCGGGGTACGGGCTGGTGATGGCGGTGAACGGGATCGTCATCGTGGTCGTGCAGCCACTGGTGGGGCATCGGCTGGGCCGGTGGGATCCGTCGCGGGTGCTCACGTTCGGGATCCTGTTGACGGGTTTGGGTTTCGGGGCCACGGCCTTCGCGTCGACGACACCGGTGTACGCGGTGTGCGCGGTGTTCTGGACCCTCGGCGAGATCGTGATCCAGTCGGTGGGTGTCGCGATCGTGGCCGAACTCGCCCCGCCGCATCTGCGCGGCCGGTACAACGGCGCCTACGGCACGGCGGCGGGCCTCGCCGCGTTCGTCGCTCCGCTCGGCGGTACGCAGCTCCTGGTGCTGGGCGCGCCCGTGTTGTGGAGCGTCTGCTTCGGTCTCTGCGTGGCCGCGGCCGTCGGTCAGCTCCTGCTCGGCAATGCCGTCCGTCGCCGGATGGCCACCACGGCGGTTCCGGTCGCGGCCGTCGGCTGAGCGGGCTTCAGCCGTCCATTCTGGACGCGAGGATCGCCACGCCCGGACCGGAAAGCTCGTCCAGTGCCACGTCCCGGCCGGCGATCGACAGCAGGACCGCCTCACCGGGGCCGCGCACCTCCGGTCCGGATCCGGCAGCCCAGTTCACGTCCGTGGCGACGAGCCGGAGTCCGCGCGCCCGTTTGCCGGCCTTGATCGGCGGCGCATAGCGGGCGAAGGCCAGTGCATGACGCAGCCTTTCCGGCGGTACCTCTCGCGGAAACCCCAGCGGCCGCCGGATGTCCTGGTGGTGGAGCAGCCCGTCGAGCAACGCCACCCGTCCGCCGAAGGCCGAGGTCAGGCCACTCGGTTCGAGGTGTTCCTCGATCCTCGCGATCAGCTCCTCCGGTGTCCGGTCCGGCTTTCGCGCGACCCCGAGCGCGTTCATCCGGTTGAGCCGCAGCCCGCCGCGGACGGCCTGGCCGACCAGATCGCGGAAACGCTGGGTGTCGTAGTCGACGACATGAGCGACGACCTCGCGGACCGTCCACTCCGAACACAAGGTCGGCGCGTCCCAGTCTCGCGGGGACAGCGTCCGGAGGAACGCGGCGAAGTCCGCCCGTTCGTCCCTGGCGAGTCGCGCGACCGTGTTCATCGGCGGCCTCCTGTGGTCATTCGTGGTCGAGCCACCCGCAAACGTAGTAGTTCGTGTCCTCGTTCCGCTCGACATACCAGGAATAGACGACGTCGCCCGCGAGTTTGCCGCTGCGCGCGTTCCGCTGGGTGACCTTGGCCTGGACCGTCACGAACTCCTGTCCCGCCGGGACGGAGTACGGCAGCATCTCCCAGCGCTCGACGTAATGCCCGTGGAGTTCGAACCCGAGCAGCGTCGACCTCAGGCGCGGGCAGGTCCCGCTGCGCAGGGCGGTCATGTCGTGATTGGCGAGCCCGTTCATGTAGACCTGGAACACGCGGTCGATCGCGGCGGGTTCGAGGCTCGGCGCGGATGGCGTCGACGACGTTGCCGGCGCGGACGTCGTCACGGTGAGGGTCTGGGTCTCGGCCGGGGGAGACGTGGTCGTTTCGGGTGGGAGGTCGGAACGCGAGATCGGGAAGCCGCCGCGGCAGCCGGAGAGCGCGATGCCGAGGCCGATCAGGAGCACGCACGCGCGGGCGCGCGAAGTCGAAGGTCTCACGGGGGCGACGCTATGAGGCCTTCATGAAATTCGAATGAAAGCCGTTTGGGTGGTCGGCGCAAGTACGTGAAGGCCCCCTTCATTGCGTCTAGCGCAGTGAAGGGGGCCTTCACGTACTTGGCAAGGTGGGGCTCAGCAGTTCTCCAGGAAGTGCCGCAGCACCCGCGTGCCGAACCGCAGCCCCTCCACCGGCACCCGTTCGTCCACGCCGTGCGCCATCGCCCGGTACGGGAAGCCTTCCGGAAGCAGCAGGGGCGCGAAGCCGTAGCAGTCGATCCCGAGGGGGCTGAACGCCTTCGCGTCCGTTCCGCCGCCCATGCAGTAGGGGACGACGACGGCTTCGGGATCCTCAGAGCGCAAAGCGTCCGCCATCGCGTCGAACCACGGCGAATCCACCGGCGCCTGGACCGGCGGCTGGTGCGCGACGAATTCGCGGGTGACGCCTTCGCCGAGCATCGCGTCGATCTCGGCGAGCAGTTCCGGTTCGGCGTCGGGAAGGACGCGGACGTCCACTTGGGCCTCGGCCGAAGTCGGGATCACGTTCACCTTGTAGCCGGCGCCGAGCATGGTCGGCGTGGTGCTGTTGCGGACTGTCGGCACCACCAGCGCCCCGGCGGGCCCGAGCCGCGCGATCGTTGCGTCCACATCGGACAGATCGACCGGGACGCCGAGCGCTTCCCCGGTGCGTTCGAGGAAGGCCTGGACGGTCGGGGTCAACTGGACGGGCCAGCGGTGCGCGGCGATCTTGCCGAGCGCCGTGACCAGCCGGGTGACCGCGTTCTCGTCGTTGGGGCGCGAGCCGTGTCCCGCGCGGCCCTTGGCCGTCAAGCGCAGATGCGCGGTGCCGCGTTCGGCCGTCGCCACCGGATAGAGCCGCACGATCCGGCCGTCGGCGGCGGGGACGTGGTAGGTGTACGCGCCCGACTCGCTGATCGCGGCCGCGCAGCCGTCGAACAGGTCCCGGTGCGCCGCGGCGAGCCAGTGCGCGCCGTATTCGCCCTTGTCCTCCTCGTCGGCCACGAACGCCAGGACGATGTCCCGCCGCGGCCGGACGCCGGTGGAGAGGGCGGCGAGCACCATCGCGCAGAAGTCCTTCATGTCAACGGCGCCGCGGCCCCAGAGGAACCCGTCGCGGATCTCGCCCGAAAACGGGTCCACCGACCAGTCGGCGGCGTCCGCCGGGACGACGTCGAGATGTCCCTGCACGAGCAGCGCGGGCAGGCTCGGGTCGGTGCCCGGGACCCGGGCGATCACGTTCGCGCGGCGGGGCGCGGACTCGATGATCTTCGAGTCGATCCCGAGCCCCGACAACAGCGACGCCACGTACTCGGCGGCCTCGCGCTCGCCCTCCGAGTCCCCGTTGCCCCGGTTCGTGGTGTCGAACCGGATCAGCCGCGAACAGACCTCGACCACATCGAGCTCAGCCATAGATACCCTGCACCGCCCCAGCCGCGATCGCCGTGACGATCTTGAACGCCTTCATCGCTTCGGTCATGTCCGGCGCGTCGAAGCCCACCCGCCGCACGCCGATCTGTTCCACCGTCGGGATCACGGCCGCGGCCTGCGCGAGATGGCTCGCGTCGAACTCGACCTCGATCCGGTGCGGAGTGGTGTACCGCTCGACCCGGCCCGCCCGGTTCATCGAGTCCGCCGCCGCGGACGACAGCAGTTCGGCCGTCCTGGCGGGCGGAAGGCAGATCGCGGCGTAGCGGCTGACGCACTCCTTCACCGTGACCAGTTCGGCTTCGGGTGCGTAGTCCTGGGCGTCGTCGCAGGCCTTGTCGTCACCGGAGACGACCAGCACCGGGACGCCGTACTCGGCGGCCATCGCCGCGTTGAGCCTGCCTTCGCTGGCTGGGACGTCGTCGAGCCACACGCCGGTGATCTGATTCTCCAGGTACGTGTGGGACAGGACGCCGTCGAAACCCGCGCCCGCGTGGTAGCCGAGGAAGACGACACCGTCCACGCCGCTGTCGATCCCCTGCATCATCGAGAGCGGCTTGTGCCTGCCGGTGAGCATGCGAGCGCGGCCGTCGAGGTCTTCCAGCAGCAGGTTCCGTTGCGAGGAATGCGCCTCGTTGACCAGTACGTCGGTGGCGCCGGAGTCGAACAGGCCCGCGATGGTGGCGTTGACGTCGCCGGTGAACAGGCGGCGGAATCGTTGCCACTGCTCGGTGCCCGGAATGACGTCCTCGGTCCAGGTGACGCCGGTGGCGCCCTCCATGTCCGCCGAGATCATGATGCGCATGCCGGGCACCCTAGCCGAGGCTCTTTGCCCCCGCCCCCGGGCTCAGGGCCAGGAACCGGAGCGCGGGTAGGCCGCCCAAGCGCGCTCCCAGGCCGCGGCCCGCTGCCGGTCGAGCACCAGCCGGACGACCCGCTGCACCAGCACGAGTGCGGCGACCACCGCGAACCAGAGCCACAGGCCGACGAGCACGGAATCGAACACCGCCGTCGACGCGTTCCTCGGGGCGGTGGTGAGCTCGCCGCGGGCGTCGATCCAGATCGGCATGGCCGATCCGGCGGGGCTGCCCGGCGCCGCGAGGACGCCGCCGGTGTGCCGGGCGCCGCGCGAGTCGGTCCAGGTCGCCTCGGTCGTGGAGGTGTCGGTCCCGACGCTTTCGCTGTCGACGATGCGGACGGGCGCCGCCTTCAGCAGGTACGCGGTGGCGGGGTGACGGCCGGTCGAGTCGGCGGCGGCCGCGGCGACCTGCCTGCCGTGGTTGGCCGAGCCGACGGCGGCCGCGACCGGGATGGCGAGCAGCGCCGCGAGGATCACGAGTTTGAGGAGGAGGGCTTCGAAGCGGTCGGAGCCGCGAGCCAGCGAATTGCGACCAGGGAAGAGCCGTCGCCGGAACCGGGCGATCGGACCGCTGGACCCGTGCACGAGGAACCCCATTCCCTCAGACCGCGAAAACCTCCATGGTCGATTCTCGGTCACCGGGGCGCCGCTGTCGCGGTATGGGGACACAGACCACTCTGTGAACCCGTACACAACCTTTTATTCGTTTTGCCCGTCCGGGTTCTCCCGCTACCGTCTTCGGCATGGGGATTTTGTTCACTCTGTGATTCTCGCCTTCGACGCGGCCCTGGCGTAGAGCCTTCGCTCCGCCGGGTCGCGTCCTTCCTCATGTCCTTCCCTCGCGAGAATCAGGAGGACGCCCCTGTGCGTACCCCGCATCGAAATCCCGGGACACAACTCGTGCTCTCCGGTGTCACCAAACGCTTCGACGACCACGTCGTGCTCGACCAGATCTCCTTCACCGTCAAACCGGGGGAGAAGGCGGGCGTCATCGGCGACAACGGCTCCGGCAAGTCCACCCTGCTCAGGCTGATCGCCGGCCGCGACCGGGCGGACAACGGCACCGTGACCGTCACCGCGCCCGGCGGCGTCGGGTATCTCCCGCAGACATTGGACCTGCCCGACACCGCCACGGTCGGCGACGCGATCGACCTCGCGCTGGCCGATATCCGGGAGCTCGAATCCCGGCTGCGGACGGCTGAAAAGTCGCTCGAAACCGCCGAAGACCTGGCCGCGTACGGCGATCTCATGACCGCGTACGAAGCCCGCGGCGGTTACGAGGCCGACGCCAGAGTGGAGGTCGCCCTGCACGGGCTCGGGCAACCGGGTCTCGATCGCCGCCGCGCGCTGGGCAGCCTCTCCGGTGGCCAGCGCTCCCGGCTGGCGCTCGCGGCCACCCTGGCCGCGTCACCCGAACTGCTGTTGCTGGACGAGCCGACCAACGACCTCGACGACGACGCCGTCGCCTGGCTGGAGAACCACCTTCGCGGGCATCGCGGCCGGATCGTCGCGATCACCCACGACCGGATGTTCCTCAGCCGTGTCACCACGACGATCCTCGAGGTCGACGCCGACCGCCGGACCGTCCAGCGGCACGGCGACGGGTACTCGGGTTACCTCGCGGCGAAGGAGGCCGCGCGAGCGAGGTGGGTCCGCGAGTACGAGGAGTGGCGGCTGGAGAAGGCCCGTTACGAACGGCTGGCGGACGTCAACATCGACCGGTTTTCGGCGATCCCGCGGAAGGCCCCGGCCGCGTTCAGCGGAGCGGGCGCGTTCCGGGCCCGCTCGCGGGCGCACGGGGCGATGAGCCGGATCCGGTCGGCCCGCGAGCGGATCCAGCGGCTGGAGACGAACCCGGTCCCGCCGCCGCCGGAGCCGCTCCGGTTCACCGCGCGGATCGCCGCGGGCGAGACGGAGGCCGGTCAGTACGTGGTGAAGGCGGACGACGTGTCGGTCGACGGCCGTCTCCCGCGGACGTCGCTCAGCGTGCTGCCCGGCGAACGGATCCTCGTGACCGGACCCAACGGGGCCGGCAAGACGACCTTGATGCGGGTGCTCGCCGGTGAGCTCGCGCCGTCGACGGGATCGGCGGAGCGGGCGGGCCGGATCGGGTTCCTGCACCAGAACGGCGGGCTCGCCGCCGACGCGCGGACCGTCTTGACGGTCTTCGCCGGAGACGGAGACGAGGACGAGGCGGCCGAGCGGTTGCTGTCGCTGGGCCTGTTCCGGGCGCCGGATCTTCGCAAGCCGGTCCGGGAGCTGTCCATCGGGCAGCGCCGCAGGCTGGAACTGGCCAGGCTGGTGACGGCCAGGACCGACCTCTTGCTGCTCGACGAGCCGACCAACCATCTCTCCCCGGATCTCGTGGAGGAGATGGAGCAGGCACTCGCCGCCTACTCAGGGGCGCTCGTGGTCGTCACCCACGACCGGCGGATGCGGCGGACGTTCGAGGGCAGGCGGCTCGAACTGGTCACTTCAGCGGCGTGAGTGGTCCATCCACTTTGGCCGGGTTGAGGCAGCTGTTCAGCCCGTCCACGAGCGAGCAGAGTCCGGGCCCGCGTTTGAGCCGGTAGCCCTGCGGTACGCCACCCGCGGTCACCAGATCCTGGTACGCGGGAACGGCGTCCGTGGGGCGCCGGGTCAGCGCCGGATCGGTCAGAGCGTCCACTGTGTACAGTCCGAACCGGGCGCGGTAGCTGCCCCATTCGTAGTTGTCGGTGAGGCTCCAGTAGTTGTAGCCGATGAGGTTCATCCCGTCGGCCTTCGCGCGCTGGAGCCAGTACACGGTGTCGCGCACGTGATTTCCGCGGGTGTAATCCGCGTCGCGGAGTTCCCCGTTGTCGGTCGCCATGCCGTTCTCGACGATGTAGAGCGGCATGCGCGGGAACCGGTTGTGGTAGCTGCGCAACGCGTAGTAGATGCCTTCTGGCTGGAGCTTCACGTCCCAGAACTTGTCACTGGCGGCGGCGAACACCGTCCAGTTGTCGATGCTGAGGCCGTAGTAGTAGTCGATGCCGATGAAGTCGAGCTTGTCCTTGACCTGGTCGAGAAAGAACCAGTCGGCCATCCCGTTGACCCCGGTGATGTAGGCCTGGTTGCTGGTGACCTTCGACGTCGGGTCGAGTTCGTGGATGAGGTCGTAGGCCCGGCGGTGCGCCTGGACGACGTTGGACTGCGCCGCGAAGTACCGCGTGGCGTCCAGCGCGCCGACCTTCTGCTCGTTCCGGAGGAAGATGAGCGGCTCGTTGAACGTCACCCAGAGGACGTCCTGCCCGGCGTAGCGCTGGACGATCTTCCGGCTGAACTCCAGCCACGCGTCGGCCGTCCGCGGCTCGGCCCAGCCGCCCTGGTCGAGCGCCCAGCCCGGGTACACCCAATGGTTGAGCGTGATCATCGGCGTCATGCCCGAGGCGCGCACCTGCCGGAGCACGTCGTCGTAGAAGGCCAGCTCGGTCTCGTCCCACCGGCCGGGTGAGGGTTCGACGCGAGCCCATTCGACACCGAAGCGGTAGGTGTTGACACCGAGACCGGCCGCCAGGCGGATGTCGTCGGCGTAGCGGTGCCGGAAGTCCACGGAGTCGCGGTACTCGTCGACGCCGTCTTTGCCGGCGGAGCGGTCCACGAACCGCTTCCAGTTGCTGTCCGGGGCATGGCCCTCGGACTGGTAACCGGATGACGCGACACCCCAGTAGAAGTCACGGGACCAGCCGTCATCCTGCGATGCGGACGCGTTCACGGCTGAAAGTGTCGCGCATAGTGAGACGGCGACCACCGAGGACAACGCCCGGCGTAACCTTCTCCGATGCTCCGGCCACTTCGTCGATCCTTCACCGTCGTCCGCCATCTTCCGGACGCTAACGTGGGTGAACGGCGTAAACAAGCGGCCGTCCGGGGACTTCGACGATGACGTTGGGGAGATGATCGACTTGACCGGCAGCACGGTCCGCCATGCCGTCTATCTGCCGCCTTTCGGCCCGTTCGGTGAGCCTGGAGTGCTCGTCGACCTCGCCGTGCGCGCCGAGGCGGCGGGCTGGGACGGGTTCTTCCTGTGGGACCACGTGGTCGCGGACACCATGCCCATCGCGGATCCGTGGACGACGCTCGGCGCCATCGCGCACGCGACCAGCAAGCTGTTGTTCGGCCCGATGATCACGCCGCCCGCCCGGCGCCGCCCGTGGGTGGTCGCGCGGCACGCGTCGACGGTCAGCCGTCTCTCCGGCGGCAGGCTGATCCTCGGCACCGGCCTGGGTTCGGACGAATCCGGTGACTTCAGCCGATTCGGTGAGCAGACCGACCTGCTGACCCGGTCGGCGATGTTCGACGAAGGCCTCGACGTCATCCGCGCGATCTGGTCCGGCAGGCGGTTCGACCACGACGGCGCGCACTACCAGGTCGCGCTCGCCGAGGCGCCGCCCGAACCGTTCCCTATCCCGGTCTGGGTGGCGAGCTCCACCGACAACCCGCGCGTCGTCCGGCGGGCGGCGCTGTGCGACGGGATCTTCCCGAACCCGGAGGATCACACGCCGACCGCGGAGGAGATCGCCGAGACCCACCGCGCGCTCGGTCTCGCCGGGCTGGAACCGGGCCGTCCCTTCGACGTCGCCGTGGCGGGGAACGCGAGCCCGGCGTGGGAGGAGCCGATCAAGGTCGATCTGCCCGCGCTGGGGCAGGCCGGGATGACGTGGTGGATGGAGTCGCTGATGCACCTCGACCCGCTGGAGCTCTCGCAGAAGATCGTGGACGCCGGTCCGCCTCGGTGGTGAGCGGCTGCTCGGTCTCGTGAGTGGTAAGGACGGTTCTAACCGTCCTAAACACTCACGAGCACCGGGTTGGGTCCCTGAAGTACATGAAGGCCCCCTTCCTTGTGCCTGGCGCAAGGAAGGGGGCCTTCATGTACTTGGGGAAGGTGTGAAGGTCGAGTTTCCTCGGCTGAGCCAAGGGAAGGGGTCCTTCACGCGGCTGTCGTGACTGCTGGTGCAGGTGGGGCGTATGTGGCGATCATCGAGTCCGTGAAGGCCTCCTTGAGGGACCCAGGGTCCCTCAAGGAGGCCTTCACGGACTGGCCGGGCAGGCAGGTCTGTCCATAGTGGACCGACGCTGCGCCGTCCGCAGGATTCCGCTGCTCCGAACGACTTCATCGCCCTTGCGGCCCCGCTCGCCTTTGATAGCGTCACCGCGGGCGTCCTGCGAACCAGTGACGCACGGGGAGGGGCGAATGGTCGACGAGCCCGACGGGCATCACGCGATGCGCTTGGAGGCCGGGGTCACGCTGATCAACGCGCTGACCGGCGAGCACGTCCACGGCAGGGCGAAACCCGCGCTCGGTGGCCACGATCTCGTCCGCGTCGCCACCGAGGCACTCGGCGGCGACGGAACCGCGAACGGGCAGATCGACCTGCTCACCGCGGAGCGGTTGCGGAATCTCGCGGCGCGGCTGCGGGAGATCATCGAGTCGCTGTCGCGGCGGGAGCACGACGAGGCGGCCGGCCTGCTGAACCGGATGCTCGTCGACAGCAAGGCCCGCCCGTCCCTGCAGCGCCACGGCGAGCAGTCGTGGCATCTGCATTTCCACGGTCCCGACGCCGACCTCGTCCAGCAGTGGGCGGCCGGGCTCGCGGTGTCGGTGGCCGCGGCGTTCGGCGAGCACATCCCGCATCGCGTCGGGTTGTGCGCGGCGCCGCGCTGCGATCAGGTGTACATCGACGCGAGCCAGGCGCAGATCAAGCGGTTCTGCGGGCTCGCCTGCCAGAACCGGGTGAAGGCCGCCGCGTACCGCGCCCGTCGGTCAAGATCGTGATCCGCGCGGCGTCGCGTCGACGTACCACTCGCGATTGAACACAAGGCCGAAGAGCGGCGCCGGCAGCCGGGTCACGACGCGCATCAGCGGCGCCAGCCTGCCGTTCCCCTTCACCTGTGAGGAGTGGGCGGCGATCGCGGCCTGCTTCTGGCGGGCGAAACGCCGGACGTCGAAGGTGTGCGTGATCTCCGAGCGGGCGCTGTACGCGCCGAGAAGCGCGTCGACGTCGTAGCGGAACGGGATCCGCGCCAGGCGCACGATCCACACCAGGCGTCCGACGACATCGCGGGGGATCGTGGCCTCCAGCAGCCGGACGTCGCCGGCGAGTTCGGCCGCGCGCTTTCCGACCTCGTGCACCTTCACGTGGTCGCGGTGACCGTAGCCGCCGTTGCGGTCGTAGCTCAGCAGAACGGACGCCTTCTCCGCGCGCAGGATCGCCACGAGCCGCGCCGCCGCTTCGTCGGTGCTCGCGCGGACGAAGCGGACCCAGCCCGGCGGATCCGGATAGAGGATCGCACCGTGGCCACTGCCCGCGTAGCCGAGATGGACGACCCGATCGACGCCCAGCACCTTCGCGCTCGCTTCGAGTTCGGCCCGGCGCGCCGGGTCCGCGCCCCGCATGCCGATGGTCGCGACCACGAGGACGACCCGGTGGCCGTCGGCGGCGGCGCGGGCGAGGGTGCCGCCGGTCAGCAGGGCTTCGTCGTCGGGATGGGCGTGGAAGGCCACGATGGTCGTCACGGTCCGAGCATGCCCGAGGTCGCCGGAACCGTCGGTGGTCAAGTCTTGACCGTGCGTCGACCCTGTGGGTAATCTTCCCTTTACTTTCCAATAGTAAGGAAAGTTTCCTATTTAACTCCGCCGCCCTGACCGTCGGCGCGCCAACGTCGGTGCCGTCGACGCGAGAGGAGAAGCCGAATGCGCTGGGACAAGATCCGACTCCGGGTGACGGCCGCACTGGCCGCCGGGCTGCTGGCCCCGGTCGCCGCCGCGAGCACCTCGATGGCGACCGAGACCGCGGCAGAACCCGCGACGCAGGCCGTTGCCGCGCTGCCGCCGGGCAGTCCGGCGGCGATCAACGGGCAGCTGAAGGTCTGCGGCCTCCAGCTCTGCAACTCCGCCGGCAAGCCGATCCAGCTCCGGGGCATGAGCACCCACGGGATCCAGTGGTTCAGCCAGTGTGTGAAGACCGCTTCGCTCGACGCGCTGGCCAACGACTGGAAGGCCGACGTCCTGCGGATCTCCATGTACATCCAGGAGGGCGGCTACGAGACCAACCCGCGCAAGTTCACCGACATGGTGCACGGGTACATCGAGGAGGCCACCAAGCGCGGGATGTACGCGCTGGTCGACTGGCACCAGCTCACCCCCGGTGACCCGAACGCGAACCTCAGCCGCGCCAAGACGTTCTTCACCGAGATCGCCCAGCGGCACAAGGACAAGACCAACATCATCTACGACATCGCCAACGAGCCCAACAACGTCAGCTGGGACCGCGTCCGCAGCTACGCGGAGCAGATGATCCCGGTCATCCGCGCCCAGGACTCCGACGGCGTCGTGCTGGTGGGCACCCACGGCTGGGGCTCGCTCGGCATCTCCGACGGCCGCAACGAGACCGACATCATCAACAACCCGGTGCGCGCCAGCAACTTCATGTACACGTTCCACTTCTACGCGGCGTCGCACAAAACGGAGTACTTCAACGCGCTGAGCCGCGCCGCGAGCAAGATCCCGCTGTTCGTGACCGAGTTCGGCACCCAGACCGCCAGCGGTGACGGCGGCAACGACTTCACCAACTCCCAGAAGTACCTGGACTTCCTGGCGTCGAAGAAGATCAGCTGGACCAACTGGAACTTCTCCGACGACAGCCGTTCGGGCGCGGTGTTCAAGCCGGGCACCTGCTCGGGCAGCTCGTTCACCGGCACGGCTCCGCTGAAGCCCGCCGGTGTCTGGATCCGGGACCGCATCCGCACCGCGGACAACTTCCCGACCTCCTGATCCCGGCAGCGCGCACGTCAGGAAAGGGTCGTTCAGGACGGAAAACGTCCTGAACGACCCTTTCCTGACATTTCAGCCGAGCGGTTCGAAGTCCAGCGCGGCGAGGCGGTCCGGGTCGGCGAGGATGTCGATCGCCGCGATCTTCCCGCCCACGACGGTGAACGCGAAGACCGTCGCCGGCACGCCGTCCTTGGTGACGATCATCCCGGCCGCGCCGTTGACCAGCGCGGGCCGTAGCTCCCCGCCCTCGCCCGCGGCGCGGAACATGAGCGCCTGGCTGGCGATCTTGGCCGCCCCGCGCACGAACCGCGAGGTCCCCGCCGGAGCCGCGCCGCCCTCGGCGCGAAGGATGACGTCCGGGTCGAGCACCGAGACCAGTGCGTCGAAATCGCCGCCCCGCGCGGCGGCGAAGAACGCGTCGACGACTTCCCGCTGACGGCTCAGATCGGCGTCCGGGACCGTCGGCGAACCCTGCAGGCGACGGCGTGCGCGGCTGGCCAGTTGCCGGGTCGCGGCGGAAGACCGGCCCACGATCGGCGCGATCTCGTCGAACGGCAGGGCGAACATGTCGTGCAGGACGAACGCCAGCCGCTCGGCGGGGTCCAGCGTGTCGAGTACGACCAGGAGCGCCAGCCCGACCGAATCCGCCAGCAGGGCCTGGTGTTCCGGGTCGATCCCGCTCGCACGGCCGATGATCGGGTCGGGGAGTTGGGCGCCCACCGGCTCTTCCGGCCGGGACTTGCGCGAGCGCAGCATGTCGAGGCAGATCCGGCCGACGACGGTGGTCAGCCAGCCGCCGAGGTTGTCCACCTCGCCGGAGTCCGACCGGCTCAGGCGCAGCCAAGCCTCCTGCACGGCGTCGTCCGCCTCGCTCAGCGAACCGAGCATCCGGTACGCCACCGCCCTCAGATGCGTCCGGTGCCCTTCGAAGCGCCGCGCCAGCCAGTCGTGTTCGTCCACGGTCCCCATCCTTCATCGCTCAGTCGTAACCCTGACGCGTGGGGGAACGGAGATGTGACAGGCCTTCAGCCGCGGGTGCCCGCCTGGATCGCCGGCGTCCGCATCGTCTTCGCCGCCGCGCCCACATGCGAACCGAGCGTCAGGACCACGGTGATCGCGACGACGGCGAGATAGACCCCGATCGTCTCGTCCGGAGCCGGGCTTCCGGTCCTGGCGACGCTGTACGGGACGACGGTGACGACGGCGGAGAGCGACCCGAACAGGACGCCGACCGCCACTAGGACGGTGCCTTCGGTGCCGACGAGCCGCAGGACCTGCGCAGGTGTCGAACCGATGAGCCGTTGTTGCCCGAACTCGCGGCGGCGTCCGATGAGTGCGGCCACGACGGTGTTCACCAGCATGACGGCGGCGAACAGCGCGATCATGCCGACGACGACGTAGTTCAGGGTCTCGATGCTGTTCGCGATCGTCGCGGGCGCGGTGCCCGCCGAATTCTCGATGGCCTGCATGTACAGCGTCCCGGTCGCGATGCCGGTGAACAGGATGATCGGAACCAGCACCCCGGCCAGCTGACGTCCGCGGACGCGCAGGTGAGCCGCCGTCAGCTGACCGCTGACGCCCGCCCGCCGCAGCGGAGCGGCCAGTGCCGCGGCGATCGGGCCGAGCAGCGCGGGGGAGAGGAGCGCGAAACCGATCGCCGCGAGGATCGCGCCCTGGCCGCCGACCGCCATCAACGCGGGTTCCGTCCCGGTGAACACGGTCATCGTCAGCACCCCGCAGCCGAGCCCGGAGGCCAGGACGATCCCGGCGGCGATCATCCGGAGCCGGCCGGTCGGCCGGGTGTCGATCCCTGCGTCGCGAATCGCGTCGGTGGTCCCGCGCCGGGTCACTTGCCGTGCCGCGATCGTCGCGGCGACGAGTGCCGCGAAAAGGGTGATGCCGGTGCCCATGGACACCGCGATCAGGCCGAACCGCGCCTCCAGCCCGGCCGGTATGCGGCCGGTTTCACCGAGCAGCGTGACCAGCCACCGCCCCGCGAAGACCGACGGGACGACGGCCGTGGCCGCGGCGAGGACGGCGACGACCGCCGCTTCGCCGACGATCATCCGGCCGATCTGCGACGGCGTCGCGCCCGCGCTCTTCAGCAACGCCATCTCCGGCGCACGCTGCCGAGTCAGCAGGGAGAGCGTCGAAAGCGTGGCGAACAGGACGATCACCAGCCCCCAGCCGCCGACGACACTCGCCATGATCAGCAGGGTCTTCGCGGTCTCCGGATCGGCGGTCGCCCGAGTGTCCAAAAGGGACGCGAACGTCATCAGGATCGTGGTGCCGAAGAACATCGCGACGAAACTCGCGACGAATCCGGTGGGACGGTGGCGGAGCGACGAGAACGCCAGCTTGGTCGCGATCATGCGGAAGGTCCTCCCCAGGCTTTGCCGCCAGGTTAGGGAGCACCGGCGGCGCCGGACATGGGACAGGCCCCCGGCCGCGGGGTAGGGGCGGCCCTACCGCCGCGGGTAGCCGCCGTCGACCTCCTTCACCGGTTTGTGGGGGAAGCGGCGTTCGGCGTAGGCCTTCGCCGGGGAACCTTCCCGCACGTACAGCGTCTCCACCTTGTCCTGCAAGGGTTTCACCACGGTGCCGAGGAAACCGCGCCGGTCTTCGAGGTAAGGCCCGAGCACGTCTTCGCCCGCCGGGCAGACCGCCATGCAATACGCGGCCTTGTAGTTCGGTTTGAACGCGAGGCTCTGCCACATCGACACGTTCTCCGAGTCGGACACCCTGGAGCGGAAGTCGGCGGCGTCCTCGCTGTCGGCCACGGTCTGCGCCCAGTCGGTGAAGCCGCTCATGAACTCGCGGTAGTTGTGCGTCGAGCAGGCGAGGAAGTCGAACTCGCCGGTCTTCGAGATCGCGCCGATCGGGCAGGCGGCGACGCACAGCTTGCATTCCAGGCAAGGGTTGTAGTCGATCGCCTCGCCGTAGGTGGACACCTCGGCGTCGACCAGCAGGGTCGCCAGCAGCACGAAGTTGCCGAATTTCGGGTGGATGACGTTGCGGTGCAGCCCCATGGCGCCGAGTCCGGCCGCGACGGCGACCGTCTTGTGCGCGACGACCCAGATCCGGCCGGGGTAGTGCTCCATCTCCATCGGGAACGTCGCCGACGGGTTGATCGCGCGGTACCCGGCGTCCTGCAGGGTCCGGACGATCGTGTGCCCCGCTTCGTTGATGATCTCGCCGGTGCGATGGAACTCCTGGTTGGCGACGCTGCGAGCGGGGGAGCGGACGTCGTCGCGGTTCATCCGCACCACGAGCGAGACGAGGGTCTTCGTGCCGGGCAGCGCGCGCTCGACGTGCTCGCGCTCGCCCGCCAGATCCGGGTGGTCGAGGGAGACGGCGGCCGCGTCGTCGGCGCCTGCGGCGAGACAGATCTCCTTGAGCCAGGCGGCGTCGATGACCGGCGACGGTTTGTCGCGCGGCTTGGCGAGCACCGCCTGTACCGAGGGGTGATCCTTCAGTTTCCTGGGGAGCCGGTCGGTCACAGCGCCTCCAGGATGGTCGCGTTCGCCTGGCCGCCGCCTTCGCACATGGCCTGCAGGCCGTACCGGGCGCCGTGGTGGTGCAGCGCGTTGACCAGCGTGCCCATCAGCCGGGTCCCGCTCGCGCCGAGCGGATGGCCGAGCGCGATCGCGCCGCCGTGGACGTTCACCTTGGCCGGGTCGGCGCCGGTCTCCTGCTGCCACGCCAGCACGACACTGGCGAAGGCCTCGTTGATCTCGAACAGGTCGATGTCCGCGAGGCTCAGCCCCGCGCGCCGCAGCACCTTCTCCGTCGCCGGGATGACGCCGGTGAGCATGAGCAGAGGGTCGGATCCGGTGACCGCGAAACTGTGCAGCCGGGCGCGCGGCCGGAGGCCCAGCCTCGCCGCGGTTTCGCTGGAAGTGATGAGCACGGCCGAGGCGCCGTCGTTGATGGGGCTGCTGTTGCCCGCGGTCACCGACCAGTCGATCTGCGGGAAGCGCGCGGCCACGTCCGCGTCCTGGAACGCCGGGCGCAACCTGGCGAGGGCCGCGAGGTCGGTTCCCGGCCGGACGGATTCGTCGGTGGACACCCGGCCCGAGGGCGTCTCGATCGGCACGATCTGGCTCGCGAACCGGCCGAGTTCGTGTGCCCGCGCCGCCTTCCGGTGGGAGGACATCGCGAACTCGTCCATCGCTTCCCGGCTGAGCGACCACTTAGCGGCGATGAGTTCGGCGCTGATCCCTTGGGGCACCAGACCTTCCGGATAGCGCTCCGCGACGCCGGGGCCGAGCGGATCGGTGCCCGGCAGCACGTTCGACCACATCGGGACCCGGCTCATGGACTCGACGCCGCAGGCGATGACGACGTCGTACGCGCCGGCCATCACCCCTTGCGCGGCGAAGTGGACCGCCTGCTGGCTGCTCCCGCACTGCCGGTCGACGGTGGTCGCGGGCACGCTTTCCGGCAGCCCGGCGGCGAGCGCCGCCCACCGCGTGACGTTCTGGGCCTGCTCGCCGACCTGGTCGACCGCGCCGCCGATGACGTCGTCGATCAGCTCGGGGTCGAGCCCGTTGCGCTCGACGAGTGCCCGCAACGTGTGGGCGAGCAACTGGACCGGGTGGATCTCGTGCAGGGCGCCCCCGGGCTTGCCCTTGCCGATCGGGGTTCGGACGGCGTCGACGATGACCGCGTCGTGCACGGCTGCCTCCAGTGGTGAGTTGGGATCTCCAACTCACTGTCGCATCGAGTGGGTTGGAAATCAAGACTCACTGGGTTTACGCTGGTCGTATGACTGAAGGACCGAGGGACTGCTCGATCGCCAACGCGATGGAGGTGATCGGGGAGCGCTGGAGCCTGCTCGCACTGCGTGAGGTGTTCTTCGGGGCGCGGCGGTTCGACCAGATCGTCCGCAACACCGGGGCGAGCCGGGACATCCTGACCGCGCGGCTGCGGAAGCTCGTCGAGACGGGGATCCTCGAGAAACGGCTCTACGAGGAGCATCCGCCGCGCTACGAGTACGTGCTCACGGAGGCGGGGCACGCGCTAAACCACGTGCTGCTGAACCTGATGGCGTGGGGCGACACGTATGTCACCGAGGGGCCGCCGCCGACGGTGTGGCGGCATTCGTGCGGTGAGGTGCTCGCGCCGGAGACGGTGTGCGCGCACTGCCACGAACCGGTGCGGGAGAAGGACATGACGCTGGTGCGGAGCACGCGCCGATCTTGAGCCGTCCGTGAACGAAGACGTGACTCGCGTGATCAGGGGCGTAACTCGCGTGATTGGAGGCCGCACTCGGGTGTTCCGCCTCTGCTCACGCGAGTTGCGGCTTCAATCACGCGAGTGTGGAGTTGGTGGGGAGAGCATGCTCGCCATAGAGACCTGGCGTGTGCCCCTGACTGTCCACAAGGGACGCTGTTCGAGCGAAAACGCCCGATTTGGCCACTTTGTGCGGGGGTCGTGAGTGATTTGGGTGGTTCTAACCCTCATTATCACTCACGACCCCGTCCAGAAACAGGCATAGCGGTATCAAGTGGGCGCCTGATCGACGCGATATGTCTCTTGCGGACACTCGAGGCTGGAACTAGGAGTCACCCTTCCACTCCCGCGCGATCATCCGCATGAGCGCCGGATAGATGATCAGGTACCGGAACGGCTTGATGAAGCCCATGTACGCCCGGCCGAACAGGCCGTTGGGCTTGACCAGCACCGCCATCTGACCGCGGTATCCGCCCTGTCCGTCCTCGACCCATGCGATGTGCAGGACGCCGTGCATGGTCCGGTTCGCCATTTCGGCGGCGAACTCGTCTTCGAGCCGGTAGAGCGGGGTGAACGGCAACCAGTCTTCCTCTGGGCCGGTGGGGGTGTCGCGGAGGTCCTGCGGCAGCTTGCCGCGGAGCGATCCCACCCGTGTGTCGAGCCCCGAATCCCGCTTGTCCAGCCCAAGTAGTCCGCCGAGCTTCCACCGCAGCGCCCACAGCGCCCGGACGGGGAGCGGAGACCCGTCTGGGAAGTTCCCCGACGAGAACTGCTTCACCAGTTTGCCGAAGTCGTCCGGCCCGCCGGGTGTGTCGAGCGCCCAGACGTCTTCGAGGTCGAAGGTCCCGGCTATCTCGTGGATCCGCCAGGTGTGAGCGGTGTGGGCCGTTTCCGCGAGTTTCATGCCGAGACCTCGAATCCGACAGTCATCGTCGTTGTTCCTCCCAGTGCGTTTCCGCCATCTGTACGGTAGCGTATATATCGTCCTCGTGGTGCTGGAGTGACGCGAGATACGGTGATCCCATGGCCGCCGAAACCCGGACCCCGCCGAGCGCCTGGATCGACGCGGGGCTGACCGCCCTCGCCGCTGGAGGTCCCGACGCGGTTCGCGTCGAGGTACTCGCGAAAGCCTTGGGTGTCACCAAAGGCGGGTTCTACGGTCATTTCGCCGATCGGGGCGCGCTGCTGGAGGAAATGCTCGCCACCTGGGAGCGGATGAGCACCGAGCTGCTGTTCGAGAGTGTCGAGAGCGAAGGCGGCGACGCCAGGGCGAAGATCCGGCGCGCGGGGTTGCTCGCCGGCGAGCGTCTGCTGCCGATCGACCTCGCCATCCGGGATTGGGCCCGGCGCGACGCCGCGGTCGCCGAACGCCTCCGGAGGGTCGACAACCAGCGGATGGACTACCTGCGTTCCCTCATGCGCGAGATCTTCGCCGACGAGGACGAGGTCGAAGCCCGCTGCCTGCTCGCGTTCTCGCTCCTGATCGGCAAGCACTTCATGGCCGCCGACCACGACGGCCGGTCGCGGGACGAGGTCACCGAACTGGCCGGGGCGCTGCTTCTCGGCGGCGGACCCGTCGGATGACGGGTTACTCGTCGTCTTCCTCGGGCGTGGTCGGGACCTGCTTGCGCGCCACGTAGATGAGCAGACCGATGATCACCACGGGGCCGACGAAGATCAGGATCTCGTCCCAGCCGCCCTGGTGCATCATCACCACCCGCGCCGCGATGCTCATGAGCCGGAGACCAGCGCGATCCCGAGCGCGGTGTAGCCGATCATCAGCGCCAGCATCGGATACTGGCCCACCTTGACGTAGTTCGCGCGCAGCACGCCGACGGAACGGTCATGTGCCGAGGTTACGGCCAGCACGTGCCCGGCGACGATTCCGGCGATCTGCACCAGCGCGATCACGCCGGTCGACACGATCGTGTAGTCGATCGCGCGGCCGAAGCCCTGCTGCCCCGAGAACACGGCGAACGAGAAGTAATGCGCGACGGTGTACCCGACCATGATCGGGATCAGCGAAGGCGCGAACGCGGGATACGGGTCGAATCCTCGACGCAGGTACGGCCTGGTCAGGCTGATGGCGCCCGCGTAGGCGCCATAGGTGAGCGCGATACATGCCGCGAGCCCGGCGGTGCCGCCGAGGACGCCGGCGTCCAGCGATGTCCAGAAGGGGAGGCGGGTCAGGCCGTCGAACGCGGTCGAGCCGAGCACCACCAGCACCAGCGCGGTCAGCCACGGCGCGGGGGAGATGGTGAGCAGGCCGTCCAGCGGATTGCGGACCACCAGGCGTCCGTCGGCGCGCCTGCCGAAAGGGGAGAGGGCCGCGATCAAGCGTGCGTAGACCTCGAAAGCGTCACCGCGGTCGAACCAGCGCGGGCCGAAAACGACGCCGAGTGCAACGTGTATAACGGCATATACGGTGGCGAAAAGAGCGATCGCCTGCGGCGAATCCGAATGCGGGAACACCAGTTCCAGCCACAAAAACGCCAGGAGGCCGACGATCGCGGGGAGATAGCCGAGCCGGTCCGGGAGCTCGCGATGCCGGGACGGGATCAGCGACGCGACCGTCCTCAGTGGATTCAACCGCCGCCAGACCGGGCCGAACAGGAGTGAGAGCGGAACGAGTCCGACCCAGAACCAGACGTAGAACCAGGCTGGGGCCGGGTTGTCGGCCGAGCTGTCGGGGCCCGCCCACGCCGTCGCCAGGAAGCCCGCGAACAACACCACGCCGAGCGCGCTTGAAGCGACTCGCGAGAACCTTCTGTCGACGAACCGTTGCAGGGCAAGGGGGAGAGGTCGACCGGCGTCGGCGCCGCGGAGTTTGGGCTTCTTCCAGAGCACGGTGAGCGCGAAGAAGGAGACCACGACGGCCGCCGCTCCCGCGTAGAGCGCGAGCCACAGCGGGACCGGCAGATCGGACCGGCCGCCGAGCCCGTGCGCCAGGATCATCCGCTCACCCGGAGCTTGGTCACCGCCGCGCCGCTCTTGTGCAGTTCCACCTCGAAGATCCCGTCGATGTTCGCGGTGAAAGAGACCGTTCCCGGAACGCCGGGGGCGAGCTGGGCGGCCTTGTCGTAGCCGTGTACGTGGAGTTCGTCCGGCTGGTCCGAGGTGACTTCGAGGGCGACGTTCTCGCCGGTGCGCACGGCGACCTCCTCGGGGCCTGCCGTGCGCTTGCCCTCGGTGACCGAGAACTTGACGGTCCGGGTGCCGGTGCTCGGCGCCGGGTCCTGCGCCGATCCCGAGCAGCCGGTCAGGGCGAGCAGCGCGGCCACGGTGATCCCGCAGATCCTCCGCATCGAGGTTCCTCCAAGTCGTACGCCCCGGCTTGCCCGGCCGGGACCTTGCGCCTATCGTGTTACCCCAAGGTAACAGTTACTCAGGTTAGCAGGAAGGCGAGAACGGTGTTCATGGCTCAGGAGAGCCCGCCTGCCGGCGGAGCGCAATTCGGGCAGATCGTCATCGCGGGCCTGATGTTCACGGCGGTCTTCCTGCCCTTGGCGCTTTTCGTGCTTCGCGAGCGGGCGGGGAAGCGGACGGTCTTCGGTCGCGTGGCGGACTGGATGGGCGAGCTCACCGGCCTGCCGCGCTGGGCGGCACTGCCGATGTTCGTCGCCTTCCTTTCCGGGATGTCGGCGCTGATCGGCGTCTACTGGGACGTGCCGATCCACATGGAGCTCGGCCGCGACGAAGGCCCGCTCGCGAACCCGTCGCACTACCCGATCTACTTCGGACTGATGGGCATCTTCGCCAGCGGTGTGCTGAGCGCGACCCTGGCGACGAAGGACCTGCCCAAGCGCACGTTCAAGATCGGCCCGCATTGGCGGGCGCCGATGGGATCCATCCAGATGATGGCGACCGGGCTCGTCGGCATCGCGGGCTTTCCGCTCGACGACGTCTGGCACCGCCTGTTCGGCCAGGACGTCACCGAATGGGGGCCGACGCACGTCCTGATGATCGGCGGCGGTGTCTGTGTCGTGCTGGGTCTGCAACTGCTGCTCGGCGAGGCGCGCCAGGTCGGTGCGACCGGACCGGTCGTGCGCCTGCTCGGCCCGGTCCTCGCCGGCGCCTGGATGATGGGCGCTTCGGCGTTCCTCATGGAGTTCGATCTCGGTGTGCCGCAGTTCCCGATGCTGTCGCAGGTCGTGCTCGTCGGCCTGATCGGTGCCTGGACGCTGACCTACGGCCGGCTGTCCTGGGGCCCGGGCGGCGCGCTGATCGTGCTCGCGGTCTTCCTCGCTTCTCGTGCTTCGTTCGCGGTCATCCCGCTGTTCGCCGACCTGCACGTGGCGTCGTTGTTGCCGTACGTCGCCGAAGCGGTGATCATCGAGGTCGTCGCCTTCGCGATGCGTAACCGGCAGGGCTATACGTTCGCCGCCGTCGCCGGTCTCCTCGTCGGGACGGCCGGGATGCTCGCCGAGGCGGCGTTCACCCATTGGCTGATGCCGAATCCCTGGCCCACGGCGCATCTGCCGCTGTTCGTCCTGTTCGGGACCGGTGCGGCGCTCGCTGGTGCGTTCATCGGCGTCTGGCAGTACCAGCGAGTGGAGGAGACGGCGACGCGGGTGCCCGCGGCCAGGCCCCGGCACTCGGTCGGGCTCGTCGGCGCGCTGGGCGCGGTCGCCCTGATGTCGGCGGTCGCCGTCCCGGCCGATCCGGAGCCGGGGTTCACCGCCGACGTCCGGCTGACCGAGGCCGCGACCGGGCTGCCGATCTCGAACCCGCACGGTGGCGGCACGCCCCGCTGGGTCGACGCGACCGTCACGATCTCGCGGCCCGACCTGGCCGACGACGCCGTGTGGCTCAACGGTTTCGCTTGGCAAGGCGGCGATTTCTTCACCGCGCCGCTGGAGAAGATCGGCGACGGGGTGTACCGCACGGCCCAGCCGCTGCCGGTGTTCGGCCAGTGGAAGACCGGGATCCGCGTGCATGTCCCGAACCGGGTGATGGGGCTGGCCCCGATCTACGCGCCCGCCGACCCGGCCGCGAACGCGCCGTCGATCGACGCGACGTCCGGCACGCGCCCGTTCATGTCCGAGATCGAGTTCCTGCAACGAGAGCGGAAGTCGGAGACGCCCGCGGTGCTGTGGACGGTCGCGTACGTGACCGTCGGGCTCATCTTCGCCGGGATGTGGGCGCTGTTCGCGTGGCTCTACGCGGCCGCGGCCACCGCGCGGCGGCGTGAGGTCTCCGTCGGCTGACGCCCCGCGTTTCGTCCTCTGGATGCGGTACTTGCGCGTGCAACGACCGCATCCAGAGGACGAAACGCTTTGCTCGCACTTCGTCGCACGTATCGATTGGGCATCATCGCGCGCAAGGCTTCTGCAAGCCCGCTTCCCTTGAATACCCAGGACACTGCACGTGTCGCCGTTTCGCGCGCCGAAACGGTGACGCAGTGCGACGTCGGCGAGACGTAAAGTAGCTGTCGACCACGCGACGACATCCGCCGTGCACGATCGGTATTGGCGAGTCATTGCGCGGTTACCGCGACATGTGGTTACTTTTCCGCCTCGGGGGTTGGGTTACAGCGAGTTTCGATGGGGTGGTCTTCGTGCGCACAGAGCGTTTTCCGAGGCGACGGCGTGGTCTTCGCGTGGTCGCCGTCCTCGCCGCTTCGGCGGTCGCGACGGTGCCTTTCGTGCCCGCCGCGGCGGCACAGCAGCAGGGCAAGGTCCTCCGGGTGGCGCTCACGACCGGCATCGACCACCTGAACCCCTTCACCGCCCAGCTGGCGGCGTCGACCCAGGTCGGCCGGTTCAACTACGAGTTCCTGACCCTGCCTTCGGCCGAGGACACCCAGCCCACGGGCGGGATCGCGGAGTCGTGGAAGACGTCGGACGACAAGCTCACCTGGACCTTCACCATCCGTCAGGGGATGAAGTGGTCCGACGGCAAGCCGATCACCGCGCAGGACCCCGCGTACACCTTCCAGCGGATGCTCGACGACGAGAACGCCCGCACCGCGAACGGCAGCTACGTCACCAACTTCGCCTCGGTGTCGGCGCCGGACGACAAGACGCTCGTCATCAAGACCAAGGCCCCGCAGTCGAGCATGACCTCGCTCGACGTCCCGATCGTGCCCAAGCACATCTGGGAGCCGATCAAGGATCTCAACGCCCCCTCGACCGACGACATGGCCGTCGTCGGCGTCGGCAGCGGCCCGTACCTGCTGACCGAGTACAAGAAGAACGAGTTCGTGAAGTTCAAGGCGAACAAGGACTACTGGCGCGGGGCGCCCAAGGTCGACGAGCTGCAGCTGCTGCAGTTCAAGGACGCCGAGGCCGCGGTCAACGCGCTGAAGCAGGGCGAGGTCGACGTCATCAACCGTCTCACGCCGACCCAGTTCGACGCGCTCAAGAGCGAGAAGAACATCACCACGAACAAGGCGCCGGGCCGCCGGTACAACGAGCTCATCATCAACTTCGGCGTCAAGAACGTGCTCGACCAGCCGATCGGTGACGGGAACCCGATCCTCAAGGACCTCCGCGTCCGTAAGGCGATCGCGCAGGCCATCGACACGAACACCATCGTCGAAAAGGTGATGAACGGCTACGGCCAGCCCGGGACCGGCGTCGTACCGGCGATCTACAAGGCCTACACCTGGACCCCGTCCGACGCCGAGAAGACCAAGTTCGACATCGCGGCCGCGAACGCCACCCTCGACCAGGCGGGTTACGCCAAGGGAGCGGACGGCATCCGTGTCGCCCCCGGTGGCGCGAAGCTGGAGTTCCGCCTGGCCGGCCACGCGAACCGGCCGTTCGACCAGCGTGTCGCGCAGTTCGTCACCGGCTGGCTCAAGGACGCCGGTATCGGTGTCAAGCAGGAACTCGTCTCCGACGACGAGCTGGACGAGCGCACCACGGCGGGTAACTACGACCTCGCGATCTCCGGCTACGGCACCTCGCCCGACCCCGATTACGCCCTGAGCCTGAACACCTGCGCCGGCCGCCCGAACGCCGAGGGCAACGGCGGCAGCTCGGCGACGTTCTTCTGCGACCCGCGCTACGAAGACCTGTACAAGAAGCAGCTGACCGAGTTCGACCCGGCGAAGCGCGCCGAGCTCGTCAAGCAGGCGCAGGCCGTGCTGGCGGGCGAGTACGTCGACGTCGTCCTGGACTACGACAACGTGCTCGAGGCCTACCGCTCGGACAAGTTCTCCTCGTTCACCAAGCAGCCGCAGCCCGACGGCGCGATTCTCGAGCAGTCCGGCTACTGGGGCGTCTACGGTGCCACCCCGGCCGACGCGGCGGCGGCCGGCGCTGAGGAGGGCAGCAACACGGGATTGTGGATCGGCATCGGCGCGGTCGTGCTCGTGGTGCTCGTCGGCGGCGGCGTGCTGCTCGGGCGGCGCGGCAAGTCGGCTGACGACCGGGAGTAAGAGCAGCGTTGACCGAAGCACTCAGTTCCCTCGACCAGTCCTCGGCGCTCGTCGATCCCGACGAGCGCCGGGGCGGGACCGGCACCGCCCGGTTCGTGCTCTCCAAGATCGGCGGCGCGCTGGCGAGCCTCGCGCTCGTCGTCGTGCTGGGGTTCTTCCTGTTCCGGACGCTGCCCGGCGATCCCGTGCGGTTCATGGTCCGCGACCGGCCGACCGATCCGAAGATGATGGCGGAGTTGCGCGCCCAGATGGGCGTCGACAAGCCTCTGCTGCAACAGTTCTGGGACTACCTCGTCGGCCTGCTCCAGGGCGACATGGGCGTCTCGTACCTGCAGCGGCGTCCGGTCTTCGACATGATCGGCGAGCGGTTGTGGCCGACGATCCTGCTCGTCGGCAGTGCCACGGTGCTCGCGGTCGCGCTCGGCCTCTGGCTCGGCATCCGCGCGGGCTGGCGGCGGGGGAGCGGGTTCGACAAGGCTCAGACGGGACTCGCCCTGACCCTGTGGTCGGTCCCGCAGTTCTGGCTCGGGCTGATGCTGCTCGTGGCGACCGACGGGCTCTTTCCCAGCCGGGGCATGCATTCCCCGGACGTCGAGCCGGGCTTCTTCAGTGAGGGTCTCGACGTCCTCCACCATCTGGTACTGCCGTGCGTGACCCTGCTGGTGGTGTTCTACGCGCAGTACATGCTGGTCATGCGGTCGTCGTTGATCGGCGAGATGAACTCGGACTACCTCACCACCGCACGGGCCAAGGGCCTGCGCGACGACCTGGTGCGCAAGCGGCACGCCGTGCCCAACGCCCTCCTGCCGACGGTGACGCTGGTCTTCATGCAGTTCGGCATGGTCGTCTCGGGCGCGGTCTCGGTCGAGGCCGTGTTCAGCTGGCCGGGGCTCGGGCAGCTGCTCTACGAAGCGCTCCGCGGGCCTGATCTGCCTGTCCTGCAAGGAGTCTTCGTCACCCTGGCCGGCGCGGTGGTGCTGATGAACCTGCTCGCGGAGCTGCTCTACCGCGTGCTCGACCCCAGGGTGCGGACGGCATGACCACTGCGGAAAAACCCGGTTCGATCGTCTGGCGGCGCCGCCGCGAGGCCGTGGCGAAGCGCTGGCACGAGTTCACGACGAACAAGGCCGGTGTCTTCGGACTGGCCTTCCTCGGCATCCTCACTGTGCTGGCCATTCTCGCGCCGGTGATCTCGGACGAGTCCGGCCTCGATGTCACCAAGGCCCACGGCGGTTCGCTGAACCCGCCCAGCGGGGAGTTCTGGCTGGGCACCGACATCGACGGCCGTTCGGTGCTGCTGATGACGTTCTGGGGCGCGAGGATCTCCCTGCTCGTCGGGTTCTCGGCGGCCTTCCTCTCGGTGCTGATCGGCACGATCATCGGGATCGCCGCCGCGCACTTCGGCGGCTGGCTGTCCGGGCTGCTGCTGCGGTTCACGGACTTCTTCCTGGTACTGCCGTCGCTCGTCCTCGCTGTGGCCTTGGCGTCGGTGCTGGAGCAGGGCGCGATGACGGTGATCGTCGCCATCGGCGTCACCGCCTGGCCGAGCACCGCCCGGCTGGTCCGCGCGCAGACACTGACGATCGAAGGCCGTCCGTACATCGAGCGCGCGAAGGCGCTCGGCGGCGGTCATCTGCATATCGTCGGCAAGCACGTCCTGCCCGGTGTCATGCCGCTCGTGCTGGCCAACACCACGCTCGTCGTGGGCAACGCGGTCATCGCGGACGCGACGCTGGCGTTCCTCGGTGTCGGGAACCCGAACACCGTCTCGTGGGGAGCCATGCTGCAGACCGCGCTGAACAACGGCGCGATCAGCAAGGGCGCCTGGTGGAACCTGCTGCCGCCGGGTGTCGCGATCGTCGTGGTCGTCCTCGCTTTCACCCTCGTCGGACGCGCGCTGGAGACCGTGCTGAACCCGCGCCTGAAGGGACAGCACTCATGAGCCCGTTGCTGGAACTGAAGAACCTCGGCGTCACGTACGCCACTGGCAGCGGTGAGGTCGCCGCCGTCCGCGGGGTCGATCTCGTGCTCGAACCCGGCGACACCCTCGGTGTGGCGGGGGAGTCGGGGTCGGGGAAGTCGACGGTCGCGATGAGCGTGCTGCGGCTGCTCCCGCGTTCGGCGAAGGTCAGCGGCGAGATCCTGCTGGACGGCGAGGACGTCACGGCCATGAAGTGGGGCAGGCTGCGCGCCGTGCGCTGGGCCGAGGCCTCGGTCGTGTTTCAGGGTGCGATGCACGCGCTCAACCCGGTGCGGAAGATCGGCGAGCAGATCGCGGAGCCGATCCGGCTGCACCCGCCCGGCGGCAAGGCGCTTTCGGACGGCGAGATCCAGGCCAAGGTCAAGGAACTGCTCGAACAGGTCGACCTGCCGCCCGGCCGTGCAGGGGCGTACCCGCACGAGCTGTCCGGCGGCCAGAAGCAGCGTGTCATGATCGCGATGGCGCTGGCCTGCTCGCCGCGGCTGATCATCGCGGACGAGCCGACGACCGCGCTCGACGTCGTCGTCCAGGCCCAGGTGCTCGATCTGCTGGGCAGGCTCGTCGCCGAACAGGGGATCGGGCTGATCATGATCAGTCACGATCTGTCGGTGCTCGCCGCGACCTGTCGCCGGATCGCGGTGATGTACGACGGCGAGATCGTCGAGGAGCGGCCGAGCGCGGAGCTGATGAGCGCGCCGCATCACGAGCACAGCAAGGCGCTGGCGGCCGCGTTCCCGACCGTCGGCGACCCGGTGTCCCGGTTCGCGCCCGCGACCAGCACACCGCTGCCGCCCGAGCCGGAACGCAGTGCCGATCAGCCGGCGTTGCTGGAGGCCGAAGACCTGCGCGTCAGCTTCCGCGATCGCACCGGCAAGCGCATCAACGCCGTCGCCGGGGTGAGCCTGCAGGTGCGGAAGGACGAGATCGTCGCGCTCGTCGGCCAATCCGGCTCCGGCAAGACGACGCTGGCCAGGACGCTGCTCGGGCTGCAGAAACCCGATTCCGGCGCGGTGCGATACGACGGCAAACCGGTCCCGCTCGGTGGCGCCGGGCTCAAGGCGTACCGGCGGCAGGTCCAGCTCGTGCTGCAGGATCCGACGAGCGCGCTGAACCCGAATCACACGGTGTACGAAGCCGTCGCGGAAGGCCCGCGCATCCACGGGATGGGCGCGAGCGAGCACGAGATCGTCGTCAAGGCACTGGAAGCGGCCGAACTGCGGCCCGCGGAGAAGTTCCTCGACCGGCTCCCGCACGAGCTGTCCGGCGGGCAGCGGCAGCGGGTCGTCATCGCGGGCGCGCTCGCGCTGGACCCCGGCGTGATCGTGGCCGACGAACCGGTGGCCTCGCTCGACGCGTCGGTGCGCGGGGAGATCCTCGCGCTGTTGCTGCGCCTGCGGCGTGAACTCGGTCTCGCCGGGCTCGTGATCACCCACGACCTCGGGCTGGCCTGGAACATCGCCGACCGGGTCGCCGTGATGTACCGAGGGGAGCTGGTGGAGGTCGGCACCGTGGAGGAGGTCCTGCTGGATCCGAAGCACGACTACACGAAGTCGCTGCTCGCCGCGTTGCCCGGTGGAACCGCGCGGGAAACCCCCATTGCCGCGCACTCGCACAGGCGCGGTGTGTAACCTCCAATCTCGAAATGGCGACCACGACAGACCCCCAGCAGACGCCCTCGGCCGGTTCGCTCGGCGAGCGGCTACGGGTGCCTTCCCGGTTCCCGTACCGCACCATCGCGATGGGAACCATAGGCAGCACGCTGCTGATGCTGGCGGCGCTCGGCGCCGGCGGCATCCTCATCCGTGACCCGATCCTGGGGCACGGACCACTGTCGTGGATCCGCTACGGCCACGGCCGCATCCTCGCCAACGCGATGCTGTACACGGGCTTCGCGCTGATCATCTGGGCATGGGTCCGGCTGGGCCGTTACGCGCTCGCTGGCCGGATCGGAAGCCGCCCGATCGTCATCGCCGCGGCCTGCTGGATGGCGCCGCTGCTGGTGTCGCCGCCGCTGTTCACCCGCGACGTCTTCTCGTACCTCGCGCAGGGCGCGCAGTTGCTCAACGGCCTCGACCCGTACGCCAATGGTCCTGCCGAGCTGGTCGTGCTGCCGGACGTCGTGCAGAACGTCCACCCGCTGTGGCAGACCACGCCCGCGCCGTACGGCCCGCTGTTCCTGCTGGTCGCCAAGGGGATCGTCTCGGTCACCGGCAACGACATGATCGCCGGTGTCATCGCGACCCGGCTGGTCCTGATGATCGGCCTGGTCGGGATGCTGTGGTCGCTGCCGCGGCTGGTCAAGCACCTCGGCGGCAAGCTCCCGATCACCCTGTGGCTCGCCATCGCCAGCCCGATGACGGTGATCCACCTCGTCGGCGGCCCGCACAACGACCTGCTGATGCTGGGCTTCCTCACCGTGGGTGTGCTGGCGGCGCTGGAGCGCAAGCACGTCGTCGCGATCGTCCTGGTCACCATCGGCATGCTGATCAAGCCCACCGCGGCGTGGGCGCTGCCGTTCCTGGTCTGGGTGTGGGCGAACCACCTGCCCGGCGACCGGAAGGTGGTCAACTTCTTCCGCGCGGGCGCGGCGTCGGTCGGGATCTTCCTGCCGGTGTTCGTCGCGGGCACCTGGCTCTCGCTCGGCTCGGTCAACCTGGGCTGGCTGACCGGCCTCAAGGCGCCGACGCTGATCGCGAACTGGATGAACTTCCCGACCGGGATCGGCGAGATCTTCTACTCGCTGGTGAACCTGGTGATCGACGTCGAGGTCTCGCCGTTCGTCACGGTGTTCCGGGCGATCGCGATGGTCGGGCTGTTCGTCTTCGCCGGCTGGCAGTGGTGGCTGGCGCGCGACGGCGGCTACCCGGCGATCCACCGGATGGCGATCGTGCTGCTGGCCGGTGCCATCGTCCCGCCGCCGTCGCTGCCGTGGTACCTGACCTGGGGTTTCGTGGTCCTGTCAGCCTTCGAATGGCGCCGCCGGAACCTCGCGGTGGTCGTCGCGGTGTCGGTGTTCGTGACGCTGGTCTATTACCCGACGGGGGAGCAGGCCCTGTACGACTGGTGGTTCATGGCCGGTGTCGTCGCGGCGAGCGTGTACGCGGCCGCTTCGCTGCTGCGGCCGGATCCGCTGGGGATCATCGCCGCTTGGCGGGGGAAGCCGACGGAGCAGTTCCTGCCTGCTGAGGCTCCTCGGTCGTCCTGATCTCAAGTACTTAGGCCTTGGTGGGACACCCCCATGGGGTTGCAACTCCTGAGGCGATCTGACATTCCGTGAAGGCCTCCTTGAGAGACCCAGAGTCCCTCAAGGAGGCCTTCACGGAACCTCACCAAAGTGTATAACGACCTATACGGCATGGCGAAGGCCTTGTTGCCGTAAACGGCAACAAGGCCAAAAAGAAGCTCAAGAAGAGACCCATCCGCTCCAGGAGTGAACGAGCGTGGTCACCACCGCGTGCGGAGCGGGCTGTGCCTCGTACTGCGGATACTTCTCCCGCAGCAGTCGCACTGGGAGAGCCTGCTCGTCGGGATCGGTCAGCACGCGGGCGACCCCGTCCGCCCGAGCCCACCAAAGCCCGGCCCAGTTTTCGTCGTAACGGTCGGCCAGGAAGCTGACGACGGGATTCTCCGCGATGTTCTTCAGCCGCCGCAACGCCGTGGTGCTCTTGGGCTTGTGATCGATCGCGAAGGCCACCGAGTCGCCTTCGACGACGAACGTCACCGGCACGAGATGGGGGACGCCGTCCGAACCGGCCGTCGCCAGTCGCGCGATCCGCTCGCCTTCGAACCGTGACCGGGCTTCGGCAGGCGTCATCCGCATGCCGTGAAGGTACCTAGCCCGAGCGGCGCACGCGGAGCACGTTGTCCGACCGTGTTCCGTGCTGTCCCTCCGGGCCGGGGAAGTCGTGCGTGATCAGGTCCTGCCGCTCCACGGTCCATTCGCCGTCGGCCAACGCCAGCGCTTCGAGGACCTCGGCGGTCGTCGGGAAGTGGACGTCCTTGTGCGGCGGTTCGTCCATCCACGTCGGCCAGCCCGCGTGGCCGGCGACCACCAGGGTCCCGCCCGGGGCGACGGCTTCGGCGGCGCGGCGGAGTGCCTTGTCCCGTTCGCCGTCCTCCGCGACGGGTGAGTGGAAGAACTGTGCCGAGACGAGGTCGAAACGACCTTCCGGGAACGATTTCGCCAGGTCGTGACGCTCCCAGGTGATGCCCTCGACGCCGGCCTCGGCCGCGTGGGCGGCGGCGCGCTGGAGCGCGACGTCCGAGATGTCGACGGCGGTGACGCGCCAGCCCTGCTGCGTGAGCCAGATGGCGTCACCGCCCTCGCCGCACCCGAGATCGAGTGCGGTGCCTGGCGTGAGGGCGGCGACCTCGTTCACCAGGATGGGGTTCGCCTTCCCGCTCCAGACCTGGTCCTTGTCCCGGTAGAAGTCTTCCCAGAACTGCTGTGTCGAATCCATGACCGCAAGATGCCCGCGGTTCCGCCGTGTTCGCAAGTTCCATTGCCGTTATGGCAAAACCTGGAGGGTCCCCTCGTTGGCGTCGAGAGTGGCCCGCGCTCCGAGGGGAATGGTCGGGGACGCCGGGATGTGTCCGACGCCGAAATCCCACGCGATGGGTACGCCGAGTGGCCCGAGCCGGTCGAGCATCAGGGCCCGGAGGTCGTCGGGATCACCGCAGGACTTCCAGGAGCCCAGCACGAAGCCCCGGACACCGTCGAGCCAGCCGGAACGCAGCAGCTGGGTGAGCATCCGGTCGATCCGGTAGAGGCTCTCGGTGACGTCCTCCAGCAGCACGATCGACTCGCGTGCCGAGCCCTGTTCCGGCGTGCCGAGGCCGGCCGTCAGCAGGGCGAGGTTGCCGCCGGCGAGTGTGCCGGTCGCGGTGCCCGCCACCAGCGGTGACGACGTCGGCGAGGCGATCAGCCGCACGCCTTCCGGTTCGAACAGCGACAGCCGCAGGTGTTCGGCGGCCACCGCGTCGAACAGGGTTGTCGCGGGCATGGGGGAGAACAGCGTCTCCAGTCCCAAGTGGACATTCACCGCCCCGTGCAGTGCGGTGACGTCGCTGGATCCGGCGAACATCTTGGGCCCGGCCGCCTTCAGCGCCGCCCAGTCGACCAGGTCGAGCATGCGCTGCGAGCCGTAGCCGCCGCGGGCGGCGAGGACGCAGGTCACTCCGGGATCCAGCCAGGCCCGGGTGAACTCGGCGGCCCGCTGCTCGTCGGAAGCCGACAGGTAGCCGGTGGAGGCGGCCCGGACGCATTCGCCGACGTGAACCTCGACGCCCCAGCCGCGGAGTACGGGCAGCGCCTTCTCGACGAGGTCCGGCGGGACGGGGCCCGCCGGGGCGACCAAGGCGATCGTGTCGCCCGGTCGCGTCTTCGGTGGCCTCACCGGCTGAACCGGAGCTTCGGCACGCCGGGTGTCTCGAACCCGAAGACCTGGCCGTAGAACGACAACTCCGCTTCGAGCGCGGCCACGATCGTCTCCGCCTTCCGGAATCCGTGTTGTTCGCCCTCGAACCTCAGGTACGCGTGGTCGATGCCGCGCCCGGCGAGTCCCGCCACGAACCGGTCCGCCTGCTCGGGTGGGCAGATCTCGTCCTCCAGCCCCTGCAGGAACAGCAGGGGGCCGGCGAGCGTGTCCGCGTTGTTGATCGGCGACCGGTCCCGGTAGCGCTGCTCGGCCTCCGGCAGCGGCCCGATCAGCCCGTCGAGGTAGCGGGATTCGAAGTCGTGTGTCTCGCCGCCGTCGCCGGTCCACTGGGTGAGGTCGAGGATCGGGTACATCACGGTGCCCGCGCGGTAGGTCGTCGTGGTGGTCAGCGAGGCGGCGGAGGTGTAGCCACCCGCGCTTCCGCCGCGGATCGCGAGCCTGTCGCCGTCGACGGTGCCTTCGGCGGCAAGGGCTTCGGCGACGGTGACGCAGTCGGCGACGTCGACGACGCCCCACTGTTCCCGCAGCCGTTCGCGGTAGGCGCGTCCGTATCCGGTCGAGCCGCCGTAGTTGACCGTGACGACGGCGATGCCGCGGCTGGTGAAGTAGGCGATCTCGTGGTCGAGCACCGCGCTGTCCCGGCCGGTCGGCCCGCCGTGCGGGTACACGAACAGTGGTGGCAGTTCCCCGTCCGGTGCGGCGAAGTCGGGGTTCGCGGGGAGGTAGAGGAAGGCGGGGATCCGGTCACCGTCGTCGGTCTTGAAGATCCGCTCGACGGGTGTCGACAGATAGGCGGGCGAAGGCGGTTCGGGTGCCGAAGCGAGCTCCGTCACCGTCCCGGCGGCGAGATCGACCTTCACGACGGCGGCTTCGCGCTTCGGGCCCGCCGCGACGCCGACGACACACCCTTCGTGGACGGCCAAGCCGTTGGTGGACCACGCGGTGAGGTCGGCGGCGGCCGTCACCGGGTTCAGTTCCCGCGTCGTCTCGTCGAGGACGGCGAGCTTGCCCGAGGCGATGACGGCGAACCGGCCGTCACCGAGCGGCGTGAACCAGCGGGCACCGAGTTTCCACTGCGCGCCGCCGATCTCCTGTTCGGCCGGGGCCAGGTTCGTGAGGCTGCCGTCGAGTCCGACGCGGTGCAGGTTCCACCAGCCGTTCGGGTCGAGCAGGGCGAGCAGGCTGTCCGCCGACTCCCAGTCGACCTGGCAGACGGAGACGTCGGCGGCGCCGGCGAGCACGCGGTGCGGGCCGAAGGTGCCGTCTTCGCGGAGTTCGGCGACGCACAGTTCGGTGCCGTCCCAGGGCATCGCGGGGTGGTTCCAGCCGAGCCACGCGGCGCGCGTCCCGTCGGGGGAAAGCTGTGGTGCGGTGAGGAAGTGATGGCTGGCCGTCAGAACGCGTTCCGGGCCGCCGTCGAGCGGGACCGCGATGAGGTCCCGGGCGATGTCGACGCGCCGGGGGCCGGTGCTGCGTTCGCGGACCATCCACACTTCGCCGGGTCGGCCGGGCCGGAGGTCGCTGTAGCGGATCTGGTGCCGCGTCGCCGGTTCCGGGGTCAGTGGTGTCGTCTCGCCGGTGGTCAGGTCGCGGCGGTAGACGCGCTGATCCGTCCAGTGGGTGAAGACCAGGACGTCGCCGAGGACGAGCCAGGGGCGGCCGCCGTACTCGTGGACGCGGTTCCGGACGTTCCACGGGGCGGGAAGGATGTCTTCGACCGTGCCGTCGGCGCGTGACCGCACGAGGGTCACGCGGCCGCCTTCACCTGTTCTCGCTTCGGCCCACCAGACCTCGTTTCCCGCCGTTCCGAGCCATTGCGCGCTGACTCCCGAGGCCGCGACGTCGGCGGCCGACAGGGGAGACGTCCAGGTGCCGTAAGGGGCGATCTCAACCACAGGGGAAGACTAGGTTCGTCTCTTTGCCCGTGCCTGCGCGGGGCGCGGCGGTTTCGCCCTGGGCTGAACCATGGGGCGGCGGATGCCGATCATGTGGTCGTGGCCTAGGGTCAAAGGTGCCATGTCTCGCGTAATCCACGTCTTCCGCCAGCCCGACCGGTTCGTCGCAGGAACCGTCGGTGAGCCCGGCGACCGCACGTTCTACCTCCAGGCGTCCGAGGACGTCCGCACGATCAGTGTGACGATCGAAAAACAGCAGGTCGTGGTCTTGGCCGAGAGGCTCAGCTCGCTGCTGGAAGAGGTCGCCAGCCGGTTCGGCGCGGACGTACCGGACGACGCGCCCGATGAGCTCCTCGACGTCGACCCCCTGACCGTTCCGGTCGAGGAGGAGTTCCGCGTCGGCACGATGGGGCTCGGCTGGGACGCCGACAGCAGTGCCGTCGTCATCGAGCTGCTCGCGATGACGGAAGGCGAGGTGGACGAAACGGTCGTTCTGGACGACACCGAGGAGGGGCCGGACGCCGTCCGTGTCTTCCTGACCCCCGGCGCTGCGCGCGCTTTCGCGGAGCGGGCGGACAGGGTGGTCAACGCCGGCCGCAAGCCGTGCCCGTTGTGCGCGGAACCGCTGGACCCGGCGGGTCATATCTGCCCGCGTCAGAACGGGTACCGGCGCGACGTCGACGTCCTCGAGGACTGAGCGGGTGACGGAGACTTCGCGGGAGCTGGTGGCGCGCGGCAAGATCGACGTCGAAGGCAGGCTCGTCGATGCCTCCAATGTCACGTTGTTCTGCACGATCGAGCTCGACGGTGTCACCGGCAACGTGGTGTACAAGCCGGTTTCCGGTGAGCGGCCGTTGTGGGACTTCCCGGATGGGACGCTCGCCGGCCGGGAGGTCGCGACGGCGATGATCGCGGACGCCTCCGGGCTCGGCGCGATTCCGCCCACGGTGTTGCGCGATGGGCCGTTCGGGCCCGGCATGGTGCAGCTGTGGATCGAGACCAGTGACGAGGAACTGGTCGATGTACGGTCCCCGGAGAGCGTGCCGGACGACTGGCGTGTGGTGCTGCACGCGCACGATCGCGACGGTGAACCCGCGGTGCTCGCGCACGCGGACCGTGCGGGGATGCGGGAGCTGGCCGTGCTCGACATCGTGGTCAACAACACCGATCGCAAGGGCGGCCATGTGCTGGCCGGTGCCGACGGTCGTGTCTACGGCGTGGATCACGGGATCTGCCTGCATACCGACCCGAAGCTGCGGACGGTGCTCTGGGGCTGGATCGGCGAGCGGCTGACCGAGGACGAGATCGGCAAGCTGCGTGGTCTGCGCGAGAAGCTGGACGGCGAACTCGGTGACGCGCTCGGCGAGCATCTCACCGGGTTCGAGATCCGGGCGCTGGCCGAGCGGACCGAGCTGCTGGTGGCGGAGGCCGTGTTCCCGGAGCCCGGTGACGACTGGCGTGCCATCCCGTGGCCGCTGTTCTGATCGACGACGAGGCGCGTGCACGGCTGATCACGCGGTTCGGTGACGGGGTCGCGGCGTGGTGCGACGAGTTGCCCGCCCTCGTGGCGCGGCTGGCCGAACGGTGGGGGCTCACCGTCGTCGACGCGAAACCGGGGAACACCGGCCGGACGTTGATCTGCGCCGGGAACGACGGAGTCAAGAAGGTCCTGAAGCTGACGCCCGATCACGCGATCGCCGCGTCGGAGGCCGCCGCGCTGCGGGCGTGGGACGGCTGCTCGCGGGTCGTGCAGGTGCTGGACACCGAACTCGGCGACGGCGCGATCCTGCTGGAGGGCATCGACCCGGGCACGGAATTGCTGGACGCGGGGGCGGACGTCCCGTGGGCCGAGGTCGGTGACCTGCTGGTTCAGATCCACGCGGTGGCCCCGCCGCCGGAGTTCTCGACGCTGGAAGAGCGCGTCGTCTTCATGTACGACCTCGCCGAGCGCGGGCTGCGGGGTTCGGTCGCCGAGGCCACGCTTTCGTTGGAGACCCTCGATCGGGCGCGGCGGCGGGCGCTCGCACTCGCGACCGGCGGGGCAGGGACCGCGATCGTGCACGGCGATCTGCATCCGGGCAACGTCCTCGACGGCGGGCCCGGGAGGGGTGCGGTCGCGATCGACCCGCGTCCGAGTGTCGGTGATCCGTGGTTCGATCTGGCCGATTGGGTCACGCTCCTGATGCGCGAGGGTGGAACGCTCGAAGACGGTTTCGACGCGATCGCGCCGTATGTGCCGGGTTTCGACGCGGGACGGGTGCGCGCGTGGTGTGTCGCGCTCGCTCCGCTGTTCGTGATGCGCCCGCTGGAGCGGGGCGAGCGGACCCCGTTCGTCGAAGCCATGTTGTCGATGACCGCTTGACCGGCGTGGCGGGGAGACGCCGGGCCCCGGGCGCCGATAGCGTCGTGCGCCGTGCGCTCCCATTCGTACGACGACGTGCTGTCCGGTCCGCGTAAGCGGAAGATCCCCGAGGTGCCCGCGGAACCGGGGCTCGTGGTCGAAGACCCGGCCAGCGGCTACTGCGGTGCCGTGGTGAAGATCGAGTACGGCAATGTCGTCCTCGAAGACCGTCACGGCAAGCATCGCGTGTTCCCGCTGAACCCTGCGGGTTTCCTGCTCGAAGGCAAGCCGGTCACGTTGGTGCCGGCGAAAGTGGTCCCGAAGGCCCCGGCGCGCCGGATCTCCGCGTCCGGGTCGGTGCAGGTCCAGGGACTCAAGGCGCGGGTCGCCCGCGATTCGCGCATCTGGGTGGAGGGCAAGCACGACGCCGAACTCGTGGAGCGGGTCTGGGGACACGATCTGCGCGTCGAAGGCGTGGTCGTGGAACCACTCGATGGTGTGGACGTGCTGTCAGATCGCATCGGCGAGTTCGGCACCGGTCCCGGACGGCGGCTCGGTGTGCTGGTCGACCATTTGGTGACGGGCAGCAAGGAGTCGCGGATCGTCGACGCGATCCGCGACGAGAACGTGCTGGTCACCGGGCATCCGTACATCGACATCTGGGAGGCGGTGAAGCCTTCGGTCGTCGGTATCCGCGCCTGGCCGAAGATCCCGCGCGGCACGGAGTGGAAAGAGGGCGTCTGCGAGGCGCTCGGCTGGGGCGAGCCGTGGGAGGGCTGGCAGCGGATCCTGGCGGCGGTCGGCAGCTACCGGGATCTGGAAACGCCGCTGATCGGAGCGGTGGAACGGCTCATCGACTTCGTCTCCGACCCGGGCGAAGAGTCCTGAATGACCGATTTGCGCGAGGTCACTCAAGGTCACGCGTCGGTCACGTCGGTTTCGCTTCTCCGGTATGAATCGACGCGATCTGGGAGCATGAACGCATGACAGGCGCTCTCATCTGGCTGATCGCCGGCATCCTCTTGATCATCGCCGAGCTGCTCTCGGGTGATCTGTTCCTGCTCATGGTCGGCGTCGGAGCCCTGTTCGGGGCGGGCTCGGCCGCCTTGACCGGCAACCCGTTCATCGACGTCGCGGTGTTCGCGGTCGCCTCGGTCGGGATGCTCGTCCTCGTCCGCCCGACCCTCAAACGCCGGTTCCTCGCGGGGCCGGACATCAAGACCAACACCGACGCGCTCATCGGCGCGCGAGCGGTAGTAGTGTCCACAGTGGACGGCGATGCGGGCCAGGTCAAGCTGGCGGGCGACGTCTGGTCGGCAAGGACCATGGCCGAAGGGGACCCGATCGCCCCGGGGACGTCGGTGACGGTCGTCGAGATCTCGGGTGCCACTGCGGTCGTCTCGGCCGAGCTGTGAGCCGGACGGCCGCACAGCAGCAGGTTTCTACGTAAGGGGAAGGTAGTTGTCAGAGACAGTGGTGTTCATCGTCGTCGGACTGCTCGCGTTGTTCGTGGTCGTCGTCGTGGTCAAGGCGATCATGGTGGTGCCGCAGGCGCAGTCCGCAGTGATCGAACGGCTGGGCCGGTTCCGGACGGTGGCTTCTCCCGGCCTGACGTTTCTGGTGCCCTTCCTGGACAAGGTCCGGGCGCGGATCGACCTTCGCGAGCAGGTCGTCTCGTTCCCGCCCCAGCCCGTGATCACCGAGGACAACCTGACGGTGTCCATCGACACGGTCGTGTACTTCCAGGTCACCGACTCGCGTGCCGCGGTCTACGAGATCTCGAACTACATCGTCGGTGTCGAGCAGCTGACCACCACAACGCTGCGTAACGTCGTCGGTGGCATGAGCCTCGAACAGACCCTGACCTCGCGTGACTCGATCAACAGCCAGCTGCGCGGTGTGCTCGACGAGGCCACCGGTCGTTGGGGCATCCGCGTCGCCCGTGTCGAGCTGAAGGCGATCGACCCGCCGCCCTCCATCCAGGACTCGATGGAGAAGCAGATGCGTGCCGACCGTGAGAAGCGCGCGATGATCCTGACCGCCGAAGGTCAGCGGGAATCGGCGATCAAGACCGCGGAAGGTCAGAAGCAGAGCCAGATCCTCGCGGCCGAAGGTGCCAAGCAGGCCGCGATCCTGAGCGCCGAGGCCGAGCGGCAGTCACGGATCCTGCGGGCGCAGGGTGAACGCGCCGCCCGGTACCTGCAGGCGCAGGGTCAGGCGAAGGCCATCGAGAAGGTGTTCGCGGCGATCAAGGCCGGGCGCCCGACGCCCGAGGTCCTGGCGTACCAGTACCTGCAGACCCTTCCGCAGATGGCGCAGGGCGACGCGAACAAGGTCTGGATGATCCCGAGCGACTACGGCAAGGCCTTGGAAGGCTTCGCCCGCGCGCTCGGCGCCCCCGGCGACGACGGCGTGTTCCGCTACGAGCCGCCGAAGGAAGACCCGGTCGAGAAGCCGGACCTGGAGGACGAAGAGGTCCAGGGCTGGTTCGACACCTCCAGCGACCCGAAGGTCGCCGAGGCCGTCGCAGCCGCGGAAGCCGTGGCGCGTAAGGAAGTTCCGGCGCTGGGTGTCGCGACGCCGCGGCAGGAGCCGCCCGCTCCGCGTCAGGTCCCGAAGGCCGCGCCTGCTCCCGAGCCGGAGGCGGCTCCGGAGCCGCCGCAGGCCCCGCCGCCTTCGCGGCTGCCGCAGCCGCAGCCCCCGGCGGGGCCGCAGGGTGGTCCGTACCAGGGGCCGCCGTCGCAGGGGCCGGGCAGTGGGCCGTTCCCGCAGCAGGGTCCGTTCGGTGGTCCGCAGGGTGGTCCGCCGCCGCAGCGCTGAGTCAGTCGAGGAAGAGGGCCGTCCCGTCCGGGCGGCCCTCTTTCGTGTTTCTGGCGGGTACGGCGAGTACGTGAAGGGGTCCTTCATTGCGTCTGGCGCAGTGAAGGACCCCTTCACGTACTCGGCAAGGTGTGAAGGTCGTTACCTGGGCTCACGTGGCGACCTTGAGGGTAGTGAAGGCCTCCTTCACTACCCTCAAGGTAGGTAAGGAGGCCTTCACGGACTTTGGCCCACAGGCGCTGGACCTCGATCGCGGTCGAAGTTGCAGGCTGGCCTCATGGACCGACCGACTTTCGCTGTACAAGATCTTCTCGACGAGTCGCGCCTGCCTGCCAGCGTCGCCACCACGAGCGGCCGGGGAAATCCGGCGCTGGCGATGATGTGGTTCGTTGCCGAGGAAGGCAGATTCTGGTTCCACACCCCGGTGTCGGACGGCGCCCCGTCACCATTCCTTGCGGCCGCTCGCGACAATCGGGAAGTCGCCGTCATGGTCGCGACCTTTGCTCCACCCGATGACGTCCGTCAGCTACGGACGAGCGGCCCCGCCAGGCTGGAGGCCAAGGATCTGGCCCGGATCCGTCGCATCTACGAGCGCTACATCCCCGGCTGGTCGCCGGACTGGGCGAAGCACGCCGCGTCGCCGGACGCACGGTTGTGGTCGATGTCCCCTGACCGGGGTATGGCCGTGACCTACCCCGGTCTGGAGAACCGCCCGGTGTTCCGCTGGACGAACCCGGCCGAAGCGCCGTTCAGCTCCTGAGGAACTCGAGCGTCCGGTACTCGTCGACCACCGAGGCGAGCTCGGCGATGCGGGCCTGTCCGGCTTCGATGAGCCGTTGCCCCGCGCGGGACCACTGCTCCAGATCCGGGGACATCGGCGGGATCTCGGCCAGGATCTCCGCGCTTTCGGCGAGGCTGAGCCCCACCCGCTGGGCGGCGACCGCGAGCCGGATCCGGCAGATGGCGTCGACCGTGAAGCGGCGCGCGTTGCCCGCGGTGCGCTCGGCGGTGATGACGCGGTAGCGCTCGTAGTACCGGACGGCGTTCGCCGAGACCCCGGCCTTGCTCGCGACCTCGCTGATGGTCAGCTGGGCGGTGAGCGATGTCGTCATGCCGCGCTCCGTACCTTCGTGGGTTCCGTTGTCGGGGTGGTGGGCCGGGTCCGCAGCCTGACCACCAAGGCGAGCACCATGACCGCGAGCACGCCGACGAGAGTCAGACGATACGCGTCGACGATCTGCCCGGTGAGCGCCGCGTCCGCCGCCGGATCACTCAGCGCGGCCAGCCCCCGGCCCGCGGTGGACGCCGCGATCAATCCGGTGAACGCCGCGCTCACCACCGCGGTGCCGACCGCGCTCGCGATGGTGCTTGCCAGGGGGAGGATCGCGGAACCGGACGCGAGATCCGGCCCACGCAGATCGCGGCCCGCGCTCACGATGGTGGGCATCATGATCGCCCCGGTGCCCGCTCCTTGGATCGCGCCCAAGATCGCCAACGTCGTGTACGACGTATCCGGTGCGAGGACGAGGACCGTCAGCACGGTCGACACGGCCGCCAGGCTCAGCCCGGTGCCGACGACGATCCGCGGGCCGAAGCGTTCCAGGAGACGGGCGGCGAGCTGGATGCTGATACTCATCCCGATCGTGCCCGGCACCATCATCGCCGCGCTGACCAGTGCCGAGTCGCCGCGGATCACCTGGATGTAGGCGGGCATCAGCAGCATCGAACCGAAGTACGGCCCCGCGTACAGGACGAGGACGGCGGCGTTGCGCCCGAACGTCCGGTCACGCAGGAGCCGGACGTTCAGCAGCGGTGCGCGATGACGCCACGAGCGGCGCGTGAACACCGCCATGAGAGCCAGCCCGATGGCGACGATCGCCACCCGGATCTCGAGACCGGCCGACTCTTCGCTGAAGCCGTACGCCACCGCGACGACACCGGGCACGAGCAGCAGGCCGCCGGCGACGTCGATCGGTGTGCGTTCGGTCGACGGGACATCGGCGGGCACCCAGCGGAGCACACCGGCGACGGCGAGCAGGGCGGGCGGGACGGTGATGAAGAACAGTGCCCGCCACGACAGCCCGTCGAGCAGGATCCCGCCCAGCATCGGGCCGAGGATCGGCCCGATCAGCAAGGGAAGACCGGTGATCGTGGTCATCCGGCTCCGCCGTTCCGGGGCCACCGCGCCGAAACCGATCGTCATCCCCAAGGGGTTGATCAAACCGCCGGCGAGACCTTGCACCGCCCGAGCGGCGATCAGCCAGCCCAGATCACCGGCGGCTCCGGCGCCCGCGGACGCCACCGCGAACACGAGCAGCGCGGCCAGGTACACCCGGCGCGCTCCCCACCGTTGCGCGAAGGTCGCCGCGAGTGGCATCGCCGCGACCATGCCGAGCGCGTACGCGGTCGCGATCCACTGGATCGTGGTGAGCGACGCGGAGAAGGTGGTCATGAACCGCGGCAGCGCGACGGCGACGATCGTGGTGTCGAGAACGGCCATCAACCCGCCGAGCGCGATCACCGCCGCGATGCGCAGTTCACGCCCGGTCAGGCGGTTCATGCCGCACTCACCTGAACCGCGACGCGTCCGGCGCGCAGGGTGCGGGCCCACCAGCCCAGTTCCGTCATCGTCGCGGCCAGCGCCGCGCGTTCGCCTTCGGTCCCTTCGTAGCCGTTCGGGCCGAGGCGGGTCCACGGAGCGTTCAGCAGTACCGCGTCGCGGATGGTGGTGGCCCTCAGCTCGGGGAAGATCAGCCGCAGTTGCTCGATCGCCCGGATGCCGCCCGAACCCGCGCCGTAGCCGACGAACGCGACCGGCTTGTACGCCCATTCGGTGAAATGCCAGTCGATCGCGTTCTTCAGCGCCGCGGGGAAGCTGTGGTTGTACTCCGGGGTGACGACGAGGAAGGCGTCGGCGTCACGCAGCCTGTCGCTGATCACGGTCTCGGTGCCACCGGGCCGCGTTCCCTGCAACGGGAGATCGATGTCGGCGAGGTCGATCGGATCGACCTCCACGCCGTCGATCGTGGCGAGTTCGGCCTGGAGCCAGCCTGTGATGGCGTCGGCGAAGCGTTCGTGCCGGACGCTGCCGATGATCACGGCGAGGCGGATGGGGGACTGCGTGGTGGTTTCTGTGCTCATGCCGACGACGCTAAAAGTTCGTCCATAGGCGAACTCAAGGCGTTGCGGCACTGGTCACGAAACCTGGACCTCTATCTATGTCTAGGTTGTACGGACGCCGAATGTTGACATGTAGGAAATCTCCTACGTATTGTCGCGGTATGAACATCGACCGCATCCAGTTCCTCACCGTGCCGGTCTCCGACCTGACCGAGGCGCGGGGCTTCTATCTCGGCAAGCTCGGCTTCGACCTGCTCGTCGACGTCAGTGGCCCGCACGGCCCGTTCGTCATGGTCGGCCCCAAGGGCGCGGACACCGGAATCGTTCTTGTCGATCGCCCCGTCGGCGGGCTGGATCACGACACGCGTGTGCACTTCCAGCTGACCACCACGGATATCGACGCCGACATCGCGGAGCTCCGCGCACAAGGCGTCGAGGTCGACGACGCGGAGGAGATGCCCTGGGGCCGGGTGACATCCCTGAAGGATCCTGACGGCAACGCGCTGGGGATGCTCGAAGCTTCTGGCTACGGGAACTGGCCGCGCTAGTGCCGGTCAACGACGACGTCTTCGCCGCACTCGCCAACCCAGCCCGGCGTGAAGTGCTGGGCATCCTCCTCGACGGTCCGCGGGCGGCGGGGGAGATCGCCGAACGCTTCGACATGCGGCGGCCGAGCCTGTCGGAACACCTTCGTGTGCTTCGCGAGGCGGGGCTCGTCCGGGAAGAGAGGCGGGGCCGCAATCGCGTCTACTCTCTGGACGCCGCGCCGCTGCGAGAAGTCTCCGACTGGCTTTCGCCGTACGAGCAGTACTGGCGCGGCAAACTGGGCAACCTGCGCGACCTGCTGGACGAGGAGGACTTCTGAACGACGACGATCCGACGGCCGTCCACGTCGACCAGTTCCTGGCGCATCCGCCGCGCAAGGTGTGGCGCGCGCTGACCGAACCGCAGCTGCTGGAACGGTGGCTCCGGATGCCCAACGACATCAAACCCGTTGTGGGACACCGGTTCCAGCTGCTCGCGGATCCGGTTCCCGCCGCGGGCTTCGCGGGCGGTCCGGTCGCCTGTGAAGTGCTGGCCGTGGAGCCGGAGCGGCTGCTCAGCATCAGCTGGGGTCCGGAGTGGACGGTCACCTGGCGGCTCGAACCCGAGGGGCACGGGACCCGGCTGTTCCTCAGTCACGAGGGCTTCGACCCGGACGACGATTTCCAACGTATGTCCCGCCGGATCATGGGCGGCGGCTGGCGCACCGGGGTCCCGAAGGCTCTCGCCCGCGTCTTGGACGAGATGCCCGACTAGGCACTCGACAACGGGTCTAGGATCCCCGCTGTGACGGACGAGAAACCGCTCCGAGCCGATGCCCGCCGTAACCGCACACGGGTGTTGGAGGCCGCGGAGCGCGTCTTCACGGCCAAAGGCACCAGTGCGCCCACCGAAGAAGTCGCCCGCGAAGCAGGCGTCGGCGTCGGCACGGTGTTCCGGCACTTTCCGACAAAAGAAGCGCTACTGGAAGCGGTGCTCTTCGCGCGCCTGCACCGCTTCGTCGACGAAGCGGAGGCCACGGTGGCCGCCGACTCACCCGACCCGGGCGCCGCGTTCTTCGGCTTCCTGACCGGCTGGATCGAGATGTCCGGTGCCAAGAACGCCTATTTCGAAGCCCTGTCGGCGGCCGGTGTCAGCGTGCCGTCGGCGGGGTCGGTCATCGGCGTCCGCCTGAAGGACGCGCTCGGCGTGCTGCTCCGCCGGGCACAGGACACCGGAGACGTCCGCAAGGACCTCGGCGTCGAAGAACTCATCGCGGTCATCATCGGAACCGCGAAGGCGGCGGAGCATGCCGGGCCCGAGTTCCGGGCCCGGACGATCTGCATCCTCTTCGACGGGCTTCGGCCGCGTCAGGCGTAAGGCTCCATCGTCGGCCGTTTCGGCAAAAGCGCGTCGCCCGAAGACTCGCCACGCAGCCTGCGCTTGATCCACGGGACTGCGTGCTCTTTGCCCCACTGGAGGTTTTCGGTTCGCCGCGCCTGCGGGCTCAGCGACGGCCGCGGCCCGAGCACGGCGGGCGTCAGCTTGTGCGGCTCGCCGAGCGCGTCGAGCACCGCTATGGCGATCTCGTTGTGCCCCAACGAGTTCAGGTGCAGACGGTCCGGTGCCCACAGTCGCCTGTCCCGCAGCTGGCGCATCGCCCACATGTCCACCAGCAGCGCACCGTGGCGCGCGGCGATCCCGCGGACGTGCTCGTTGTAGATCGCGACGCGGCCCCGGATCGTGCGGAACAACGCGTCTTCGACCCCGTCGACACCGGTGAACAGGATGACCCGCGCCCCGGTGGCGACCACCCTGCCGACCGCGGCGTCGTAATCCTCGAGGAGGGCGTCGATGTCGACCTTCGGCCGCATCAGGTCATTGCCGCCGGCGTAGAGAGTCACGAGATCCGGGTTCAGCGCGAGCGCCGGATCGAGCTGCTGCGAGAGGACCTGCCCGAGGAGCTTGCCGCGGATCGCGAGGTTGGCGTAGCGGAAGTCCTGGTGGTTCGCCGCGAGCGCGCCCGCGACCCGGTCCGCCCAACCACGGACGCCGTTAGGGGACGACGGGTCCTCGTCGCCCACACCCTCGGTGAAGGAATCGCCGAGACTGACTAAGCGCTTGGTCATACCTCGATGTTACTGAACCGGTGTGGTCGAGAAAGCTCAGGGCGTTCACCGGCCCCTGATCGTCGACTCGACCGCGTCACCGAGCGGAGTGGCGCCGTGGTGGTGAGGACGTCGCTTGTCCTTGCCGGAGCCGGCGTGCGGCCCTTGACAGCCTCAGCCGAGGGTTCATACATTCATACAGCCAATGTCAATCTGTATGAATGACGCTGGGAGTTGGTCCGCATGCGACTCGGCAAGACCGCCGTCGTCCTTGGTGGCAGCGCCGCCGGGCTCTGCACCGCGGGAGCCCTCGCCCCGTACTTCGACCAGGTGCTGGTGCTCGAACGCGACGAACTGCCTGCCGGGGCCGAACATCGGCGCGGGGTGCCGCAGAGCAAGCATCCGCACTTCCTGCTGAACTCGGGCCGCCGCGCGATCGGCGCGCTGTTCCCGGGATTCGAGGACGACCTCATCGCCGCCGGCGGGCTTCATCTGATGCCGTCCATGGACGCGGCGTATCTCGACGGAAAGGGCTGGTCGGCGCGGAAACGCAGCGCGATGACGATGATCTACGGCTCGCGGATCCTCATCGAACGCGTGCTGCGCGACAAGGTCCGGGAGCTGCCCGACGTCGTGATCCGCGAGGGTGTCGCGGTGAGCGGCTTGACCACCCGCGACGGCGAAGTCACCGGGGTCACCCTCTCCGAGCGCGACGAGCACATCGCCGCCGACTTCGTGGTCGACGCGATGGGCCGCGGTTCCTCCGTCGCCGCCTGGCTCGTCGCGGCTGGCTGGCCCGAACCGGAAGTGCGGACCCTCGACGCCAAAGTCACCTACACCTCGCGCTGGTACGACCTGCCCTCACCCGAGGAACGGCCCCCGTCCTGGTGGTGGCGGCATCTGGTGATCATGCCGACCCCCGACAAGGGTGCGCATCCCGACGAGCACGAGTTCCTGGTGAACTTCTTCCCGATCGAGGACAACCGTGTCATCGCGTGCATGGGCTCGTGGGGCCTGGAGATGCCGCGCACGACCGAGGCGTTCGTCGAGTCGGCTCGCCGGGTGCGGGCGCCGCTGTTCGCGGCCGCGATGGACCGGTCCACCCCGACCTCCGAAGTGCACCTAACCCGCTCGACCGGGAACAAATGGCGCCGTTACGACCGCCTCCGCACGCCGCCGAAACGCCTGGCGTTCGTCGGCGACTCGATCTGCGCGTTCAACCCGTTCTACGCGCAGGGCATCAGCTCCGCCGCCGGTTCGGCACTGCTGTTGCGAGAGCACCTCTCCCGCGCCGAGCGTCTCGGCCCCGAATTCTCCGCACGATTCCTCGCGGCGCAACGGAAGCTGCTCAACGTGCCGTGGAGCCTGGCGATGGCCAGGGATCAGGGCTACGCCTGCGCGGTCGGCACCGAAAAGGCACCCGAGTGGCGGCGACGGCTGATCGAAGCCGTGTCCGGCCCGGCGTTCCGGCTCATCGTCGGTGCCGCCCGCGAAGACGACGTCGTCGACGAGCACTTCGCGAAGGTGTTCAACCTCGACGAATCGCTGCGCGACATGATGACGAACCCGCGGGTGATCGCGGGGCTCGTGCGCTACCGGATCCGGGCCGCGCTGGGGCGGCACCGGGTCCCGTTCGACTTCGACGCCCGGGCCGAACCACCGGTCACGGACTACTCGCCGAAAGGCGGCGCCGCCGAAGCGGCGGTCTCGCGGTGAGCGCCGTCTGCGGGCCGGACGCGGAAGCCGTCACCCGCGAACTCGGCTTCGACTGCCATGACGTCTCACCATGGCTCTCGATCCGCCCGCCGTGGGCGGAGGCTCACTGGACGATGCCGTTGCTGGAACTGCTCGTCCTCGCCGGAGCCGTGTTCGCGCTGGTGCACGCCATCCGGAGACATCGCCAGGGCGACTCGGCGAATCTGGCGCTGTGGTGCGCTTCGCTGGTCTATCTCTTCGTCATCGAACCGCCGCTGTACTTCCCGGAGTGGTTCGGCCTGGAGCGCCAGTACGGTTTCATCTTCGCCCACAACCGGTTCACCGTGCAGTTCATGTGGGATCGGCTGCCGCTCTACATCGTGGCGTTCTACCCGATGATCAGCCAGCTCGCCTACGAACTCGTCCGGTCCCTCGGCATCTTCCGCGCCCGCGGCGCACTGATCGGGTCGGTGGCCGTCGCCTTCGCCTGTCAGGTCTTCTACGAGGTCTTCGATCATCTCGGCCCACAGGTGAAATGGTGGGACTGGAACGGGAACAACCGGATCGTCAACCACCCGGCGCTGGATTCGGTCCCCATGACCAGCATGCTGCTCTTCGCCTCCGTGTCGATGGGCGCCATGACCTATCTGGTCGTGCGGCTGGCGGGCGGAGCACGGCGAGGGTGGTCACTGGCGGCGCGCATCGGGCTGGCCGGGGTCCTCACCCCGCCGAGCATGGCGATCGCCGGGCTCCCGTCGAGCCTGCTCGACGGGAACGTGACCGCGCAGGCGTGGGTTCTCGGCGTCGAGCTGACCCTGCTGTGGCTGGCCGGCATCTGGATCTTCGTCCGGCACGGACGCCCCGAAGAGCCTTTGGCGCCCTTCGCCCGGTTCTATCCCGCTGTCTATCTGGGCGGGATGGCCGTGTTGTGGGTGGGTGGCGTCATCGAGAACGGCACCTCGACCGGGAGCGGCCTGTACGCGCTGGCCTGCTTCGTGACCGCCGGGCTGATGCTGACCGCGCTGTACCGCGTGCGCCGCGCGGCACCTGCCACCGTCTGAGATTCTCCGTTCGGGGAAGATGAGACGCATGGGGCACCACGGATGGCGGGGGAACCCGCCCGGAACCGAGCGCGAGGCGCGCCGCCGGATCGTCGAGGCGGCGACGGCGTGCATCGACCGGGTCGGTCTCGCCAAGACCAGCCTCTCGGACGTCGCCGCGGAAGCGGGCGTGACCCGGCAGACCGTCTACCGCTACTTCCCGAGCCTCGCGGACATTCTCAGCGCGGTCGCGCTGGACCGGGTCGAGGAGTTCGCCGGACGGATGGAACGGCATCTGGCCACCTTCGCCGACCCCGCCGAGGTCGCCGTGGAATCGGTGGTGTTCGGCGTCCGCGCGGTCCCCGACGAGCCGTATCTCGGCCTGCTCCTGAAAGCGGGCGAGGCCGACGTCTTCACCGTCGCGGTCACTTCGGCGCAGTCTTTCACGCTCGGCGCGCGGATCCTCCGGAACGTGCCGGTCGACTGGGCGGCAGTGGGCGTCACGACCGACGAGGACTTCGAGGGGCTCGCCGAAATGCTGATGCGGCTGTTCCTGTCGTTCCTGCAGTACCCGTCGACACCGGCGCACACCGACGAGCGGTTGCGCTCGATGGTCCGCCGCTGGATCGGCCCCGCGCTGACCGCACGGCCGTGACAATGGAAGTCCGTGAAGTATCAACGCGGATGGTAGTAATTCACCGACAATAGCCGGGGTTCTTGTCTGGCCTTCACGATGCTGCCACCCTCGCCGAAGACGATCATCGGCGAAAGGGGAGTGCATGGGATGGTGGTGGCAGGCATTCTTCGACGCCGCACCGTGGTCGCTGCTCGTCGCCGCGGCCGGTGCGGGCGTCGCCGAATTCATCGCGCGCCTGAACGGAAAACGACGCGGCCTGGTCGTGGTCGCCCTGGATTTCGCTTTACTGGCAGCGCTTTTCGCGGTGCTTCTGATCGTTTTCGTCCCGGCGCCGACGGCGGCACACGGTTCGTCGGTGAGTCTTCACCTGCTGGCGGACGTCCTGCCCGTCTTCAGCGACCGCCCGGAACTCGCCATGATCCAGTTGGCGGGCAACGTCTTCCTGCTGATGCCACTCGCGATCTTGTTGCCGACGCGTTTCGGCTGGGCGAAACCCGTGCCGCGGATCGTCCTGTCGGCGTTCCTGGTGTCCGTGTCGATCGAATGCCTTCAGGTCTGGCAGGACGCCGGCCGCGTGGGCTCACTGGACGACGTCCTGTGCAACACGGCGGGGGCCGCGCTCGCGGCCTGGTGCGGAAACCGGTGGCGTGGCCGGACGGCGACGGCGGGCAGTGTCCGCGTGTGGCACCGAACGGGGATCGAGGTCCGGCGCTCCGGCGTGGTGTCCGCGCGCCGCGGGCAACGGCTGATCGGCCGCGTGACCTTGAGCGACCTGCCACCGTTGGCCGAAGGCGCGACCCTCGAGATCACCCTGTCCGAATCGGACGGTGGCGCCCTCCTCGTTTCCGCGCAGGCGTCGGTGGCGGCGTGAACCGCGGCCGCTACCTCGGGCGGACGGCGGCGAGAACCGCGTCGAGGCTCGGAAGCCAGCGCTCCCGGGGATCCGGCGCCGAGAGCCATTCCGCATGGGCCTCGGCACGCCCGGAGTCGGTGGGCAAGGGAAGCAGCGTGCCCCAGGCGAGTACTTCGACGTGCTGCGGCAGCGAGATCCGCGGGGGAATCAGGCCGTCGGTCTCGGCGAGGATGGCCACGCGCGGACCCTGCTGGGTCAGCACCGCCATGGCGGGACCTCCGCAGCCGGTGTCGGCGAGCCGGGAGAGGACCTGGGCGCCGTTGATCTTGGGCAGGGTCACCGCGCAGATCCCGCCTTCCAGCACCAGGAACGGCTGCGGACCCCGCCATTTCAGCGACCAGCCGAAGAGGCGCCCGTAGAAGGCGTCGCCGCGGGGGCGGATCGAGCGTGACTCGATCGGAAGCACTTGGTGGTCCAGCGACATCGTCGGCGCCTTCCGAGCGGGGAGTGAGGACTCCACCCAGCGTAACGGCACTCAGTGCCACTAGCAAGTGACTGCTACGGTCCCGCTATGACCGATTCGCCGCGCCGAGCCCCGGCCACCCGTGCCGGCGCGACCCCCGCGGGCAGGCGCCGCCTGCGCCGCGCGCTCGCCGCGGCGGCCGTGGACCTGTTCGTGGCCAAGGGCTACGAGGCCACCACCGTGGACGAGATCGCGGCGGCCGCGGGGGTCGGCCGCCGGACGTTCTTCCGGTATTTCGACGCCAAGGACGACGTGCTCTTCGCCAACCACGACGAGATCGTGGCCGAGATGGAGGAGACGTTCGCCGCCGCGGATCCGGATCGCGATCCGGTGGAGGTGGCTTGTTCCGCCGTCGGTCTGGTCCTCGACTCCTACGCCGCGGAGCTGGACGTCTCCCTCAAGCGGTTCACCCTGACGCGAACGGTTCCCTCCTTGCGGGACAAGGAGGTCGCGACCGTCGACCGCTATCAGCGCGTGCTCGCCCGGTACCTGCGGGCGAGGTTCACGGAACAGGGCGACGAGACGTCGAGCCTGCGGGCGGCGGTGGCCGCGGCGGCGATCGCGGCCGCGAACAACCACGTGCTGCGGCGCTGGCTGCGCAGCGGCGGGCAGGACGACATCACCGCCAGCGCGGCGGAAGCCTTCGCGCTGGTGATCGACGCGTTCAGGGTCGAAGGGCCCTCGGACGAAACGACGGTGGTGGCGGTGATGACCACGGCGACGCCACTGCACGCCGTCATCGCCAAGCTCAACGCCGCCCTGAACGAGTCTTGAGCATCGTCTGGCACTCAGTGCCATGCAAGCTCTGACTACGCACGGTGAGTCGATCTGCAGGTAGGGTGACGCCTGATGATCGACCGACAGCGCCTGCGGGTGTGGCGGGATGCCCTGCGCTACACGGCCTACGCCGGAACGGATGCCCCGCCGAAGCGATCGGCGGGGTTGCGCTGGCTGCGCGCTCTCACCCTCATCGGTTGCGGACTGTGGGCGGGTTTCGTCACGTTCTCGACCGTTTCGGTGCCGGGACCCGCGAAGACGTTCAACGTCCTCATCTCCGTGCTGCCGTGTCTGCTGGCGGTGCGCTCACCCCTGTGGGGATGGCGCCTCCTGATCGTCGGCATCGTGAGCACTCCACTGACCTTGCCCGGAATCGCCGGATCCTGGGGCTGGCCGTGGGCGCCGGGCCTCGCGGTCACCGCGGCGCTCGTCTTCTACCTGGTGGGGGAGAGCAACGATCAGCCGCAACTCGCCTGGGCGGGGCTGATCTCGTTCGGTGCCGCCGCCCCGTTCCTCCGTGACTGGCGGGACGCGGCGTTGCTCGTGCTGCTGGGCGGGATCCTGTTCTTCCTCGGCAACACGGTCCATCAGCGCAGGCTCGCCGAAGAAGAACGCGCGGCGCAACAGGAACGCAGGCTCGCCGAGGAGACCAGGGCTGCCCTGCTGGAGGAACGCGCGGGAATCGCGCGGGAGCTGCACGACGTGGTCGCACACCACATGTCCGTGCTCGCGCTGCGCGCGGACTCGGCGCGGTTCCGGTTCGCCGATCACGGCAAGGCCGATCGCGAAGCCGAGATCTGGCAGGAGTTCGCCGACCTCGCCGGAACCGCCCGCGAAGGCCTGACCGAACTGCGCAGGCTGCTCGGGGTGCTCCGGGCCGAGGAGCACGTGCCGTCGGTCGCTCCGCAGCCGGGATTGGGCAAGGTGGTCGAACTCGTCGACGGGGTCAAGGCCGCGGGCACCGAGTGCGAGCTCGATCTGCGCGGCGACCTCGACACCGTTCCGGTCGGCGTCGCGCTGTCGGTGTTCCGGATCGTGCAGGAAGCCCTCAGCAACGCCATCCAGCACGCTCCCGGAGCGGCGATCTCCGTGGAACTCACGGCCGGCCCGGGGACGGTCCGGCTCCGCATCGACAACGGCCCCGGCGACGGTCCGAAGAGGACGGAGCCGCCGCGTCGCGGGCACGGTCTGGTGGGAATGCGGGAGCGGGCCGCTATGCTCGCGGCTGATCTTGAGGCAGGGGAGCGCGCGGACGGCGGCTTCCGCGTCGCCCTGACCGTTCCGCTCGATCGTGAGGGGCGCCTGGAACCGTGATCTCGGTGGTCATCGCCGACGACCAGACCATGGTCCGGCAGAGTTTCCGCGCGGTACTCGACGCGCAGCACGACATCCGGGTGGTCGGCGAGGCCGCGGACGGGAACACCGCCGTCGCGCTGTGCACCGAACTCGAACCGGATGTCGTGCTGATGGACGTCCGCATGCCCGAACTCGACGGTCTCGAGGCGACCCGGCGGATCGTGGCGGGCCTGCCGGAGGTCCGCGTGCTGATCCTCACCACGTTCGACATCGACGAGTACGTGTTCGGCGGGCTGCGGGCGGGTGCCAGCGGCTTCCTCCTGAAGGACTCGCCGCTGGACGACCTCGTCACCGCCGTCCGGGTGGTCTCCGCGGGCAACGCGCTCTTCGCGCCGACGATCACCAGGCGACTGATCGGCGAGTTCACCCGCACCCACGCCTCGGCGCACACGGGTCACTCCCTCGTCGCCGAGCTCACCGCGCGAGAGACTGAAGTGCTCAGGCTGATCGCGCGTGGCCTCTCGAACGTGGAGATCGCCGAAGCGCTGGTGATCGCGGAGCAGACGGCGAAATCCCACGTCAGCAGGGTTTTCACCAAACTCGGCGTTCGTGATCGCGCGCAAGCGGTCATGGTCGCGTACGAGGCTGGGCTCGTCGTGCCGGGGAACACGCCCTGATACCGGGCTGCAGATGGCCGGGCTGTGGTCGTTCACCGAGGACTGACGCGCGTGCGGGACATCGAGCTCTGCCTGATCGGCCGACAGAACTGGATTCACCCCTACCACGATCAGCGAATCACTCCATTCGCTGAGCTGGCGCATGGATCCCTGATGCACTCTGCCCAATCGTCTGCGAATTCCGCGGTAGATCGCCGTCGTTGCTCTGCTGCGGCTCGTGCGTCGTCCCGCATCGCCGAGCACCACGATAGTGACGAGCCCCGTCTGCATCGCCTGGCCGTCAAGACCGTACGACCGCTGTCGCGCACCCGGCACGTCCCGGTGGAGAATCCGCTCGTTCAGATCGTGAACTACCTCGACCGGGCCGACGTCATCGCTCATCCCGAGAAATACCGGTCCGCCCCCGGGCGGCCGGGGCCCGGCTCCAGGTTCGTGCAGTCCCACAACCTCGACCAGCCGCCGAGCGGCATCACCCCGACCACGGTCACCGTTCCGTTCGACGACATACCCGTGACCGGCAGCCGACATCGACACCGTGCGCTTGCGCGCCGCCACACCCGAGGACTTCTACACCCGCCGGGTGTGACCTCCCGCGGGTTCAGGTGCGGCCCGGCTCAGTCATGGCGAGCTGCGGTTACCCCTGCCTGGCACGGAAACTGCGGGTGCGGCTCTAGTGGTTCAGCGAACGCGCCGACCGGGGTGAGGCTCTCGCCGCTCCTTCGTCGGCTCCGCGGCTTCTTCGATCGCCTGCGGTCGAGGAAGCGGATCCCGCGGTTCCCGATCACCAGCACCGCCGCCCTCATCGGGCAACCGTCTGAACTCGATCCGTACATACCCGCCGCGGGCGACCACCGCCCCGCAGGCGGGTTCTTGCGCTACGACAACCCAGGTCCCCGGCCAGGTCAACGCCCCCAGCGACGGCCCGTCGAGATCCTTGGACGCAACCACAAGTCCAAGCTGATGCGCCACCATGCGAGCATCAGGGACAGACAACCCCACCAGTTCAGGAACCCGGACTCCTGTAGTTGCCACCCGCACCGCCCCCCTAACTCAAGTATGCCCCACAGCAGGGCTTCCGTGGCCCTGAGCGACAGTTCGACGGACAAATCGCACTGACCCTCCAGCAGAGCGGCCTGTGGCCGAAATGCGACTACTTGTCGAGGCCGAGGAAGAACTCCCGGATGTCCGCGGCGAGTAGATCCGGAACCTCCATCGCGGCGAAGTGGCCGCCGCGTTCGAATTCCGACCAGTGCCTGATGTCGAACAACCGCTCGGCGAGCGGGCGCACCGATCGTGTGATGTCGTACGGGAGCACGGCCACGCCGAGCGGCACGCGGCAGGGGATGTCCACCTTTCCGGCGTCGTGGTGCAGCCGCGCGGACGAGGCCGCGGTCGCGGTCAGCCAGTACAGCGAGATGTCGGTGAGCATCCGGTCGTCGTCGACCGGCGTGCGCGGGTCCGTCCACTGCGCGAAGCGTTCGGCGATCCACGCCAGCTGCCCGACCGGCGAATCGGTCAACGCGTAGCCGATGGTCTGCGGGGTGGCGACCTGCAAGGCCTGATACGGCGGACGATTCGCCATGAGCTGCTTCACCTTGTCGAGGCGGGCTTCGTCCTCTTCGGACAGTTCGATGCCCGCATCGGGAGCCGGCCGGGTCGGCAGGTAGTTCACGTGCACGCCGACAACGTGATCCGGTGCCACCGCGCCGAGCGCTGTCGAGATACCTGAGCCGAAGTCGCCGCCTTGGGCGCCGTAGCGCTCGTAACCGAGGCGGCGCATCAGCTCGGCCCACGCCCGGGCGATCCGCTCCACGCTCCAATCGCGTTCGTGAGTCGGCCCGGAGAAGCCGTACCCCGGAATCGACGGGATCACTAGGTGGAAATCGTGCGTCAGTGGCTCGATCATGCCCAGGAACTCCAGGAACGAACCGGGCCAGCCGTGCGTGAGGACCAGCGCGAGTGCGTCCGGGTTCGCCGACCGGACGTGCACGAAGTGGATGTTCTGGCCTTCGATCTCGGTGGTGAAGTGCGGCAGCTTGTTGAGTTCGGCTTCCTGGGCGCGCCAGTCGTAGCCGGTCCGCCAGTACTCGGCGAGTTCTCTGAGCCGGGCGAGCGGGAATCCGTAGTCCGAGCCCGCGTCGGCGACCTCGTTGGGCCAGCGGGTGCGGGCCAGCCGGTCGGCGAGGTCGTCGAGGTCGGCCTGGGGGATGTCGATGCGGAAGGGCTTGATCACGATGCGGCTCCTCGGTTCGTTGGGCAACTAAACGTTTGGTGACCCAACGATACCGCAATCGTTCGGGCACCCAACGATTCGTTAGACTCCTCACATGGACGACCCCTCGCAGGAGCCGCGTGGCGGCTGGCGGAAGCTGCCCAGCTGGCTGCTCACCCAGACCGCGAACCATGCGCATCGCCTGGTGACCGACGGGTTTTCCGCGGCCGACGCCCGCGGCTACCACTACCGCGTGCTGGCGACGCTGGACGAGTTCGGTCCCGCCAGCCAAGCGGCGCTGGGCCGCCGGAGCGGCATCCACGTGAGCGAGATGGTCGCGACGATCAACGAGCTCGCCGAACGCGAACTGGTCGAGCGTGCCCCGGACCCGGCCGATCGGCGGCGTAACGTCATCTCGCTGACCACGGCGGGCAAGCGGCAGCTACGGCGACTGGAGAAGCAGCTGGCCGAGCGCCAGGACGAACTGCTGGCACCGCTTTCGCCCGACGAGCGGAAGCGGTTGACCGAGCTGCTGTCGAAGCTGCTGGATCACCACGACCGGCGAAGCGGCGAGGCCGGCTAGCGCCCTGAGTCGTCGGTTCGCGTCGTAAGTCCGGGCGGGCTTTTCGATGGGGTCGTGAGTGGCAAAGACGGTTAGAACCGTCCTCGCCACTCACGACCCCATCGAAAACCGAACATACAGGTATCAACCGGACATCCGGCCGCTGAATGGTGTCCCTTGTGGACATTCATGGCCGGGCCCCCTCAACCCACGCGATGAAGGACGCTTTACCCCCATCGCATGCGGTGAAAGTCCCCTTCACCCACTCAGGACACTAGAACCCCTGAGTGGAAGCCAGAAACGCCTGACGAGCGTCGGAAGTGCTGTGCTGCGGCCAAAGGGCCTGCAGCGGTACATGGACGGCCGGGTTCAGTTCCCGGACGAGGACAGCGCCGCCCGCGGCCGGGCCGGGTGGCGCGGTCACGAAGGCGACCCCATCGGTGTCGAGGACGGCGGTGACCGGCGGCGTCCCCTGGATCGGATTGCGGCGCACGCGTGGTTCGAATCCCGCGTCGCGGCAGAGATTGACCAGCAGATCCGTGTAGCCGGAGCGGCCGGGGTGGCCCCAGACGGTGATCTCTTCACCGTCGAGGTCGCTCAGGCCGAGATTCTCTCGGTCGGCCAGCCGGTGACCGGCGGCGACGGCGACGTTGAGCCGCTGCCGGATCAGGGTGGTCCCGACCAGTCCGTGCGCGAGGGTCAGCGCGCGGCCGAGGCCGAGGTCCAGTTGCCCGCCGAGCAGTTGCGCGATGAGCTCGTCGGGGTAGCGCTGGTTGACGTCGATGATGAGCCCGGGGTCGGTCTGGTGCTTGCGCAGCAGGGCGGTGACCTCGTCGCCGGTGACGGCCGGGGTGTGGCCGACGCGGAGTCGTTCCGGTTCGCTCCGGCCGATGCGGCGGGCGCGCTGGACGGCGGAGTCGGCGATGCCGTGCAGGAGGTGCGCGTCGGCGATCAGCGCCTGTCCCGCGGGGAGCACGGTGACCCCGGTGGCGCTCCGCTCGAGCAGGGGGACGCCGACTTCCCGCTCGAGCGTGCGCACCGAGGTCGACAGCGCCTGCTGGCTCAGGTGCAGCCGGGTCGCCGCGCGGGTGAAGCTGCCTTCTTCGGCGACGGCGATGAGGTGGTTCAGCTTGTACAGGTCCAGGCCCACCCCGGGGTTCCCCTTCGTGTTTCGGCTACGGCGTCTTGGTCAGGGTAAGGGTCAAGGGTCAGCGGGTGGTGTAGCCGCCGTTCGGGAACATCGTCTGGCCGGTGAACCAGCCGCCGTCGGTGGCCAGGAAGCGGATGATCGGCACGATGTCCTCGATCTTCGTCAGCCTTCCGCCCTTCGCCTGGGACTTGTGGAATTCGACCCGCTCGGGGGTTTCCTGCGGGTAGAAGAACGGGGTGTCCATCGGGCCGGGTGCGACGACATTGACCGAGATGCCGCGATCGGCGAACTCCTTGGCGGCCGCCCTGGTGAAGTGCTCCAGCGGGGCCTTGCCGCCGGCGTAGGTGGAATAGCCGTCGGTGAAGGCCGCCAGCAGCGAGGTGCCGAGGCTGATGATCTTGCCGTTGTCGGAGAGGCGCCGTCCGGCTTCCTGGATGAAGAAGTAGGCGGCTTTCGCGTTGACCGCGAACATGCGGTCGTAGTCCTCTTCGGTGGTTTCGAGGATCGGCTTGCGCAGGACCATGCCGGTGGTGTTGACCGCGATGTCGGCGCCGCCGAAGGTGTCGACGGCGGTGTCGAAGAGGCGGCGCACGTCGGCGACCTTGGTCAGGTCGCCTTGGACGGCGACGGCTTCGGAGCCGGCGCCGCGGATGGCCTCGACGGTCTTCTCGGCGTCGGCCGCGGAGGCGTCGCCGTGGTAGTGGACGACGACCTTGGCGCCCGCTTCGCCGAGCGTGGTGGACAGGAGTCCGCCGAGGTTCTTCGCCCCGCCGGCGATGATCGCCACTGTTCCGTTCAGGTTCTGTTCGCTCATGACTTCGAACGTAGGAGCGGGGAGCGGGGGCTGGGAAACACAAGATCGAGGTGAGGTCACAAGCCCGGCTTGTGGGCTTCCCCACCTGCGCGGAGCCGGGAATCTTCGGGATCGAACGGCGAGCTGACCTCACATTGTGGACACTCTGATCGTGCTCCGAGAAGTCGACGACCTTGATCAGCCCGCCGCTCCCGAGAAGGCGCCCCGGCAGGGGCGTCCGGCGCGTGTGCTCGACAGAGGTCTCGACAGACTGGCCCGGTCGCCTTATCCCAGGGCGATCCTGCTGTATCTCGTGATCCGCACGGCCAGTGTCCAGCTGCTCGATCTCCTGGCCGCCCGGCGCGGTACGACGTTGACCGATCGGCTGACCGCATGGGACGGGCAGTGGTACCTGCGGCTGGCGGTGCACGGCTACGCGGATCTGCCGGGGACACTCGACGCGGCGCGGCAGCCGTATTCGGACGCGCCGATGGCGTTCTTCCCGCTGTATCCGAAGCTCGTCGGTGCGGTGATGTGGCTCGGGGCCGATGTCGTGACAGCGGCGTTGACGGTGTCGGTGCTGGCCGGTCTGGTGCTGGCGTGCGGGCTGATCCGGATCGGGCGGGCGGTGTCGCCGGATCGGGGCGACCGGACCGGGCTGCTGCTGGTGGCGTTGTGGGCCGGGGCGCCGATGGCGATCGTGTTCTCGATGGCCTACACGGAGGCGGTGTTCTGCGCGTTCGCCGTGTGGGCGCTGGTGGGTGTGCTGGAACGTCGCTGGCTGCTGGCCGGTTTGTGCGCCTTCGCGGCCGGGCTGTCGAGGTCGACGGCGGTGGTACTGGTCGCGGTGGTCGTCGTGGCGGCGTTGATCGCGGTGTTCCGGCGTGACGAGAAGCGCTGGTGGGCGCTCGCGGGAGCGGTGCTCGCTCCGTTGGGGGTGGCGGGCTATCTCGGGTTCGTCGCGTACCGGACGGGGAGTTGGACCGGCTGGCAGGACATCGAGTTGCGGGGCTGGAACACCGAGTTCGACTTCGGCGCGGAGACCGCGGATTCGGTGCTGGCGCGGTTGACCGGGGACGAGTCGGTGTTCAGCACGCTGACGGTGTTACTGCTGCTGGGAGCGGTGGCGTTGGTGCTGGTGGCGGCGTTCACCCGGGTCCCGTGGCCGTTGACGCTCTACGGGGCCGGGGTCCTGTTGCTGGCCATCGGCACGCGGGGGCTGCCGGACGCGAAGATCCGGTTCATCCTGCCGGCGTTCCCGGTGCTGGTGCCGATCGCGATCGGGTTGTCGAAGCGGCGGACCGTGACGGCGGTGGCGGCCGCGGTGGCGTGGGTGGTGCTGGGTGCGTGGTTCTCGGCGCACGCCCTGACGGCGTGGCGGTACGCGATCTAGCTCGCTTGCCTGGTGCGGTGGTCGGCGACGTGGACCCTGGTCGCGCAGCGGGTCGAGCAGAATCGGCGGCGGCCGTTGCGGGAGACGTCGACGTAGACGGTGTCGCAGCCTTCGCGTGAGCAGACACCGAAGCGGTCCGGGGCGTCGCACACGAGATGCGCGAGCCCGCCGGCGGTGTAGGCCCGGACCCGGGGCGTGGTGCCCGCCTGTGCGTCGACGTAGTGCAGGTGGGGTGCTTTGCCGTCGTGGGTGGAGATGTAGGGCTTGGACGCGGAGTCGTGGAGCAGGGCGTTGACCAGGTCGACGCGGGTGTCCGGGTCGGCTTCGAAGACGCGCCGGAGCCGCTTGGTCCAGGCGATGATCTCGGTCGCTTCGTGGTCCTCGACGGCGGAAACGGTCATGCGGTCCTTGAAGATCGCGGTGAGCGTGGCCGGGTCGGCGGCGTCGCCCAGGTTGACCAATTCGGCGGCGATCTGCGCGGCCGCCCCGCCGTAAGGGTTGAAGTGCATTGACTCATTACAGCACGATCGGGGTATGGAAGCGAACAAGTGCCCGCGGTGCGGCTGGCCGCTGGCCGAACTGCCTGGAAGCGCGACGACGTCCCAGCGGGTGTCGCAGGGGAGGCTCGAGTACGTCCGGTGCCTGTGCGGGAGCTGGCTCGCGCGGGTGGACGGTGTGGTGATCGGGGCGACGAAGTCCCAGCTGGGGTCGGCTCGGCTTTGACGGCGTCGTGAGTGTTTTTGGTTGTTCTAACTACCCAAAACACTCACGAGGCGACACCTGCGACCGAACCGCCGCTCACCGTAGCCGACCGGGAGCGAAGGCTCCTTTCGCCGCATCAGACTCGGCGAAGGGAGCCTTCAGCCCACACCACTCCGCTAGTACCTACTGACGCAGGTTGGATCAGCCGCAGCCGCGCTCCGCGTAGATACTCAAGACGCCCTTGGCTCTAACGACCAAAAACACTCACGACCCCGATCGAGAACCGCGCCCGGCTCTAGGTGTAGTAGCCCTCGACGGGCACACGAGCCTCGTCGTACAACGCGGGGCCTTCGAGCCGTACGCCAGGTCCGGTCGCGGGCGGCTTGAGCGCGGTGACCTGTTCCCCGGAAAGGGCGAACACGACGCGACCCAGGCCCGAGCGTTCGATGGCGCCCTGGCACATCCCGCACGGCTGGCAGCTGGTGTACATGGTGGTCGCCGCGGCGACGGCGGGTTCGAGTTCGCGGGCGGCCCACACGGCGAGCTTCAGCTCCGGATGCAGGCTGATGTCCGATTGCGACACCGAGGTGTTGTGGTCCTCGGCCAGCACCGCACCGTCAGGGCCGACGAGCAGTGAGCCGAAGGGCGGGTCGCCGTCCTCGCGGGACTTCGCGGCCAGCTCGATGGCGCGGCGGAGGAACTTCTCGTCTTCGTCGGTCATGGTCGGTCCTGTTCGGTTCGGTAGTGGCCCAGTTCCCAGTGCGCCGCCACGGTCGCCAAGGCCTGCCAGGCGGCTTCCGGGCGGAGGGTCTTGTCGGGGTCGCCGGAGAACGGGTCGAGTACGACCGTCTCGGCGCCGAGGTGGCGAAGCCGGCCGAGGTCGTCGACGATCTGCTCGATCGTGCCTTCCCCGGCGGCGCGTTCGGGTGTGGTGACCGGGCGCTCGGTGACATTCAGGAGGATCCGCGGCGTGAACGCGGGCACCGGCCGGTCGTGTGCGTCGGCGATGGTCTTGACCCTGGTGAGCGCCTCGGTGAGCCAGGGAAGGGTGGCCCGCAGCGGATGCCAGGCGTCCCCGACCCGCACGGCGCGGCGGATCCCGGCGTCGCTGTTGCCACCGACCCAGATCGGGATGTCGCCGGCGCGGTAGTCGGCGTCGTCGGCCCAGGCCTTCCGGACGGCGTCGAGGTGGTCGTCGGTCAGCCGTCCCCGTTTCTCGAACGGGACGTCGAGTGCCTCGAACTCCTGACGGGCCCACCCGGACGCGACACCGAGCACCAGCCGTCCGCCGCTGAGCTGGTTCAGATTCGCGGCCATCCGGGCGATCAGCAGCGGATGCCGGTACGGGACGATGAGCACGGTAGTGCCCAGCCGGACCCGGTTCGTCACGCCGGCGAGCCACGACAGCGTCGTGAACGGTTCGTAGAACGGCGCCGGATACTGCTCGGCGACGTCGGGGGTGATGGCGACGTGATCGGACACCATGAGCAGGTCGTAGCCGAGGCCTTCGACCGTGGTGGCCCAGCCGCGGAGGATCCCGGGGTCGGTCCCCGGGCCGAAGTTCGGGACGTTGACACCTATTCGCACAGGTCAAGGCTATCGGCGAGGCGGAAACCCGGGAAGGGATCTTTCCCGGCGTATGACGGCTTCCGCCGTGGATCTGCCGGTATTCTGCCCGGATGGCCGAGACTCTCGACGCGACCGACTGGGCGATCCTGGTGGAGCTCCAGAAGGACGGGCGCCTTCCGCTCACCGAACTGGGAAAGCGGGTCAGCTTGAGCGCGTCGGCGACGACCGAACGGGTCAAGCGGCTGGAATCGGCCGGGGTGATCACCGGGTATCGCGCCGAGGTCGACCTGGAAAAGGCCGGATACGTGGTGCTCGCGGTGGTGCGGTTGAAGTACCCGGGCAGCAAGCACGCGCCGTTGCACAAACTCCTGGCCGAGCGGACCGAGATCCTCGAATGCCTCCGCACGACCGGCGACGACTGCTATTCGCTGAAGATCGCGGCCCCGTCGATGGGACGGCTGGAGGAGATCGTCAACGAACTGGCGCTGTTCGGGAGCACCAACACCAACATCGTCTACAACCAGACGTTGCCCTATCGCGGGCCGCAGGGCCCGTGACCACGCAGGCCACGGGCCCCCGGGATCACGCGGTCTCCCAGAGCCCCATCACGTTGCCTTCCGTGTCCTTGAAATAGGCCGAGAAACCCATGTCGCCGACCGCGGTGCGGCCGACGAGCGTCGAACCGCCCTGCTTCTCGATGACCGCGAGGGTGTCGTCGACGCTTTCGACGTCGAGCACGATCACCGGTCCCGGCGAGGGGCTGAGTTCCTTCGCCAGCATGCCGCCGTTGATGTACCCCGGCTCCGCGGGCATGCCGGTCTCGGCGGTCGGCCCCGAAGCGACCATCGTGTAGTCCATCCCCGGCATCGTGTCGGCCTTCCAGCCGAACACCTCCCGGTAGAAGCCGCGTGCGCGCTCGCCGTCCTCGAACGGAATCTCGAAGTGCACGACCCGTCCGGTCATGGTCATCAACTCCTGTCGTGGCGTCGGGTTCGGAACGCCACCAGCCAATAACCGCCGGACCCGGCGCGCTAGAGGACTTCGCCCTCTCCGAACCACCGGCGCAACGCCCCGACCAGCTCGTCCTGGTCCTCGCCCGCCCACGCCACGTGACCGTCCGGGCGCAGCAGCACCGCCGGTACCTCGAGTTCCTCGCTGACGTCGACGACGTGGTCGACCCGGTCCGCCCAGCCCCGCACCGAGAGCGAACCGGTCTGGTCGAGCAGCAGGCCGCGTCCGCCGTGGGTCAACCCGTAGAGGTGACCCTGCTTGAGCTCGAGGTCGCGCATCCGGCGTCCGAGCAGTTCGTGTCCCTCGCCGAAGTCGTAGCGGATCGCGGTCGCGGTGATCTTCTCGGTCAGGAAGCGGCTGACGTCCTCGAAGTCCATCAGTTCCGCCAGCAGCCGCCGGACCGCCTGCGAACCCGGGTCGAGCGACATCAGCTGCATCTGCGCGCGGGTGTTGTCCAAGACCGCGGCGGCCACCGGATGCCGTTCGGTGTGATAGGTGTCCAGCAGGTCGTCCGGTGCCCAGCCGTTGACCGCGGCGGCCAGTTTCCAGCCGAGGTTGAAGGCGTCCTGGACGCCCAGGTTGAGCCCCTGCCCGCCGACCGGTGGGTGGATATGCGCCGCGTCGCCCGCCAGGAACGCACGTCCGTCCCGATAGCGCTCGGCAAGCCGTGTGGCGTCGCCGAAACGGGAGAGCCAGCGCGGTGAATGCACGCCGAAGTCGCTTCCGGCGACCGCTACGAGCTGTCGTTTGATCTCGTCGAAGCTCGGCGGGATCCGCGGGTCCTCGGCCAGGCCTTCGGCGGGCACGCCGACCCGGTACACCCCGTCGCCGATGGGGGAGAGGCCGAACCGCAGCTGGGTCTTGCGGACCTCGGTCATCACGGCGAGCACCGTTTCCCAGTCCTCGGTCAGTTCCATCTCGCCCAGCAGTGTCTCGGCGGTGGCGGGCTCGCCGGGGAAGTCGATCCCGAGGAGCTTGCGCACCGCGCTTCGGCCGCCGTCGCAGCCGACGAGGTAGCGCGAGCGCAGCTTCGTCCCGTCTGCCAGTTCGACGTCCACGCCGTCTTCGTCCTGGGCCAGGCCGACCACTTCGCAGCCGCGCCGGATGTCGACGCCGACCTCTGCGGCGTGGTCGATCAGCAGGCGGTCGGTGACGGTCTGCGGAATGCCGAGGATGTAGGCGTGCGCGCTGTCCAGCACCGGCGCCGGTTTGATGATGCCCGCGAAGGAGCCGCCGACCGGATACTTCTTGCCGTGTTCGAGGAAGCGCTCCAGCAGGCCGCGTTGGTCCATCACCTCGATGCTGCGCGCGTGCAGGCCCATCGAACGGACGACCTTGGACTGTTCCAGATCCTTTTCCAGGACGACGACCTGCACGCCGTGCAGCCGCAGTTCGGCGCCCAGCATCATGCCGGTCGGTCCGCCGCCGGCGATGATCACGTCGATCAAAATTCCCCCGATTGTCGAGCTCGTGTTGTCCGGCGGAGGATTCTGCGGCATGACCGGGGTCTTGCCGCAAGCCCCCAGGTGCGTTATACGTTAGAAGTGGCAGGGAGAGTCGATCTCCCTGCCATTGTCGTTTCCGGGCTCGCCGAACTTGTTCGTAACGAACATGTTCGTTAGGGTGGTGGCATGGCACCTGAGAAGAGCCGCCGGGAGCGACCGGCCAAACCCGCGCTGACCCGCGACGGCATCGTCGACGCCGCGGTCGCGATCCTGCGCGAAGAAGGCCTGCGGAAGCTCACGATGCGCCGGCTGGCGCAGGAACTCGACACCGGCGCGGCCTCGCTCTACGTCTACGTCCGCAACACCGCGGAACTGCACGCGGCGATCCTCGACGAACTCCTGGGCACCATCGCCCCGCCGTCGGCCGAAGGCTCCTGGCGTGACCGGCTCGAACGGCTGCTCACGGCCTACACAGCGACGCTGCTGGAGTACCCCGGTCTCGCCCTGTCCGCGCTGGTGGCCCGTCCGAGTGGTGAGAACTACCTCGGACTGGTCGAGAACCTGCTCGCCCTGCTCGCCGAGGGCGAGGTTCCCGCCGAACGACGCGCCTGGGGGATCGACATCCTCCTGCAGCACGCGACCTCGACCGCGGCCGAGCACGCCGAGGAGGAATCGCAAGACGACTGGGACGCGTTGGCCCGCGCCGTGCGGGACGCCGACGAGACGACCCACCCCCAGATCGCCGCGCACGCCGCCGACCTGCTCACCGGTCGGCCGGAGCAGCGGATGTCGTGGGGATTGCAGGTGCTGATCACCGGAATCACGCACACCGGCCTGCCGCCGGAAAGGAACCCGACATGACCACACACCACCCCATCGCGATCATCGGCGCCGGCCTCGGCGGGCTCACCCTGGCCCGCGTCCTGCACGTCAACGGCGTCGAGGCCGCGGTCTTCGACCTCGACGCGTCGCCGTCCGCCCGGGCACAGGGCGGCATGCTCGACATCCACGAGGATTCCGGACAGGTCGCGCTGCGGGCCGCCGGTCTCCACGACGGATTCCGCGCGCTGGTGCACTCCGGCGGTGAGGCCATGCGCATCATCGACCGGCACGCGGTCGTGCACCTCGACGAGACCGACGACGGCGACGGCGGCCGTCCCGAAATCGCCCGGGGCGACCTGCGCGACCTGCTGCTCGGCTCCCTGCCCGAGGGCACGGTGCACTGGGGCGCCAAAACCGTCGGCGCACACCCGCTCGGCGACGGCAGGTACGAGGTATCCCTGGCCGATGGCAGGTCGTTCACCACGGATCTGCTGATCGGTGCCGACGGCGCGTGGTCCAAGGTCCGCCGCCTGGTCTCCGACGCCGAACCGGCCTACGAAGGCATCTCCTTCGTCGATGTCCACCTGCACGACGCCAAGGAACGTCACCCCGCGAGCGCCGCGCTCGCCGGCGACGGGATGTTCTTCGCGCTCGGTGGGGACAAAGGGTTGCTGGGGCATCACGACAGCACCGGCAGCCTCCACGTGTACATCGCGCTCAAGATCGCCGAGGACTGGATCGCCACCATCGATTTCAGCGACACCGTTGCCGCGAAGGCCGCCGTATTGGACCAATTCGACGGCTGGGATGCCCGTCTGCGCGCCCTGATCACCGACGCCGACGGCGAACTGATCCCTCGGCTGATCCACGCGCTGCCCATCGGTCACCGCTGGGATCGGGTACCCGGTGTCACTCTCATCGGGGACGCCGCTCACCTGATGTCGCCGTTCGCCGGCGAGGGGGCCAACCTCGCGATGCTCGACGGCGCCGAACTCGGCCTCGCCCTCGCCGCGCATCCCGGCGACGTCGAAGCCGCGCTCAAGGCCTACGAGACGGAGCTGTTCCCGCGCAGTGAGGCCTCGGCGACGGAATCCGCCGAAAACCTCGCCCTCTGCTTCGCCGATGACTCCCCGAAACCGTTGCTGGAGCGGTTCGCGTCCTACCGCTGAGACGACCCCGCCGGCTGGGCACGCCTGGCGTAGGCGCGGGCGGCACGGGCCCGGTCGCCGCAGCGCACGGAGCACCACTGGCGTCGTCCGTTGCGCAGGAAGAACCGGGTGCACGGCGGAGAGCCACAGGCGGCGATCCGGTCCGCGTCCGGCCCGGTCACCAGGTCGGCGGCGTTGGCGGCGAGCGTCGCCAGCGCGTGCTCGACGATCTGGGTGATCGGATGCGACGCGGTGCGGTACAGCCCGCGGACCGGGTCCCAGCGCAGGAGCTCGGCGGTGGGTGCCTTGCTCAGCGCCTCGTTGATGGCGTTGAGGGCGCTCTGCGGCGCCGGGCCCGAACAGGAGCGCGACGCGAGCAGCACCCGCACCTGTTCGCGCAACGAGCGGACCAGTCCGGCGCACATCTCCTGGAGTCCGGCGTCGACCGGGGCGAGGCCCTGTTCGGCGAGCCAGTCCGTCGCGGTGGCCGGAGTGCCGAGCAGATCGGTGAACTGGCCGCCGGGCAGCGCGATCGTGGTGTTGGCGAGCGCCAGCGCGACGTACTGCTCGGCGCCCGGGGCAGGAGGAAGGGCAGCGGTGTCGTCCACGTTCTCATGGTAGGCGTTGGGCTCTCTCACGGAAGTAGTTGCAGTCTTCCGTGACAACTGGATAGTGTTGCTCACGGAAAGAACGATACCTATCCGTGAGGTGAATGATGGACCAGATCAGCGACCAGCTCTCCGTCCAGGTCTTCGGCGGGCCGACCGCACTGATCGACTACGGCGGCCTGCGGTTCCTGACCGACCCGACTTTCGACGAGCCCGGCGACTACCCGAGGCCCAATGGGAGACCCGGCCTCACCAAGACGGCGCCGTCGTCGGCGAACCCAGCGGACCTCGGCCGTGTCGACGCTGTCCTGCTCTCCCACGACGAGCACCCGGACAACCTCGATCACTCCGGCCGGAAACTGTTGGAGGACGTGCCTTTGACGCTCACCACGCCCAGCGGCGCGGGACGGCTCGGCGGCACCGCGAAAGGGCTGGAAAACTGGGAGACCGTCGAGCTGGACCGGCCGGGCGGGGGAGTCGTGACCGTGACCGCGGCACCCGCGATCCACGGTCCTGCGGCGGACAAGGTCAGCGGTGACGTCGTCGGTTTCGTGCTCACCGGCGACGGCCTGCCGACGGTCTACGTCAGTGGCGACAACGCCTCGCTCGACGTCGTCCGGCAGGTCGCGGATCGGTTCGGGCCGGTCGACACCGCCGTGCTCTTCGCAGGCGCTCCGCGTCTGAAGCCGGTCTTCGACGGCGCCCTGCTCGTCCTCGACAGCGCCTTGGCCGCCGAGGCGACGCGCATCCTCGGCGCCCGCACGGTCGTCCCGGTGCACATCGACAGCTGGAACCACTTCACCGAAGGCCGTGAGGAGTTGGAGGCCGCTTTCGCCTCGGCCGGGCTGGACGATCGGTTGCGCCCGAGCCGGGCTTGATCGTCTACGTTCGAGGTACGTCGACGAGAAAGCGAGCACCGCCATTCCCTCCATCACGCTGAACATCCCCACCTCCGACGGCCGGTCCGACGCCTTCGCCGCGTACCCCGGCGAGGGCGGAACGCATCCGGGTGTCCTGCTGTACCCGGATGCGTTCGGCCCTCGCCCCGTCCTGTGGGACATGGCCCGCGAACTGGCCGATCACGGCTACTACGTCCTGGTCCCCAATGTCTTCTATCGGCACCGCCCGGCACCGGTGTTCGACCTTCCCGAGCACATCACCGCGGAACATCGCCCCGAGCTGTTCGGCCAGATCATGCCGCTCATCGAGGCACACACCACCGAACGCGTGCTGAGCGACGCCCGTGCCTACCTCGACTTCCTCACCGCCCAGCCCGAGATCGCCGCCGGACCGGTCGCCACGATCGGCTACTGCCTGGGCGCCGTCCTCGCGATGCGCACCGCGACGGCTTACCCGGACCAGGTCGCCGCCGTCGCCGGTTTCCACCCGGGCGCCCTCGTCACTGACCAACCCGACAGCCCGCACCGGCAGATCCCGGGCCTCACCGCGAAAGTCCACCTCGGACTCGCCGAGGGCGACATGACACCCGAGGCGATCACCGAGATCAGCCACGCGTTCGACGCCGCCGGAGTCGAGTACAGCTGCGAGATCTATCCCGGCACCGTCCACGGGTACACGATGTCCGACACCGACGCCTTCAACGCTGACGGATCACGACGCCATTGGGAGCGGCTGCTCGCGCTCTTGGAGAGCACCCTGAAGTCTTGAGCCGCACGCGAGGGTGGCGCGTTGCGAACAGCTGCTGGCACCACAAGCACTGCCATATTGGTCTGTATGTCGAGCACTCCCGTGGAAAACGACTACGACACCTTCGCCGAGGCCTACGCGGCCGAGAACGAGACCAGCCTTGTCAACGCTTACTACACAAAGCCCGCCATTCTCGATCTCGCCGGTGACGTGACCGGCAGGCGGATTCTCGACGCCGGATGCGGCGCGGGCCCGCTGTTCGAGGCACTGCGCGATCGGGGCGCCATCGTGACCGGCGTCGACTCCAGCGCCAAAATGCTGGAGCTGGCCCGAAAACGCCTCGGCGACGACGCGGAACTGCGCATCGCCGACATCAGCAAGCCGCTGCCCTTCCCAGACGGCGCCTTCGACGACGTCATCGCCGCCCTCGTCCTGCACTATCTCGAAGACTGGACGGCGCCGCTGGCCGAGATCCGGCGCGTGCTGAAACCCGGCGGCAGGCTGATCATGGCCGTCAACCATCCGATCATCTACAAGCTGATCGACCCCGAAGCGGACTACTTCAAGACCGTGAAGTGGTCGGACGAATACACCTTCGCCGGCCAGAAAGCCGTGCTGACGTACTGGCACCGGCCGCTGCACGCGATGACCGACGCCTTCACCGCGGCGGGTTTCCGGACGGCCGTCGTCAGCGAGCCGCCTCCGGCGCCGGGCGCGCGGGAACGCTTCCCGGAAGAGCTCGCGGGCAAGACCGCCTTCCTGAGTTTCCTGTTCTTCGTCCTCGATGCCGACTAGCCGGATGGCCGGATGTTCTCCAGGTCCTTCAGCAGACTCGGGTGCCGGGGAGTCCAGCCGAGCGCCTCGCGGGTGTGGGCGCTGGATGAGGGCTGGTCGGCCGCGAAGATGACGCCGAGGGGGCCGTAGGTCTCCACCGGAACGGACTCGACGGGCAGCCCCAGACGCCTGCCGATGACCGCCGCGATGTCGCGCACTTGGTCGCCCTCGTCGGCAACGGCGTGCCAGGCGGTACCGGCTTCGGCCTTCTCCAGCGCGAGCCTGAAGAGGACTGCTGCATCGAGGGCGTGCACGGCAGGCCACCGCTGGCTGCCGTCACCCGGGTAACCCGACACTCCGCTCTGGCGCGCTATCCCGGTCAGCACGCCGGCGAACCCGCCCGCACCCTCGTTGTGGACCGTTCTCGGCAGGCGGACGGCCGAGCTCCGGACTCCGCGTGAAGCCAGCTCCAGGACCCCGGTGACCGCGCGACCGCGACCGCCGACCGGCCCGTCGGTCGGAATCGGGTCGATCTCGGTGGAGGCGCGCCCCGGTGTGGCGGGCGTACCCGAACAGGTCACGAAAGGGCGGCCGGTGCCGACGAGTGCCTCGCCGAGAGCGGCGAGGGCGGCGCTTTCCTCGGCGACTGCGCTCGCCACGGCTTCGGGGCTGCTGAAGTCGTTGGCGAAAGCCAGATGGATCACGCCATCGGCCTGGGCGGCGGCGGTCCGCAGAACGTCGAGATCGGCCAGACCTCCCCGGATCGGCTCGGCGCCGGCAACCGAGACGGCCTGAGCCGAAGCCTCGGAGCGGGCGAGTGCCAGGACGGTGTGACCGTTGCCGAGTAGTTCGGCGACCACGGCGGATCCGATCAGGCCGGTGCCGCCGGTGACGAAGACGTGCATGAACTCTCCCGTAAGTGATGGGACTCTTGTCTCATCACCATACCAGCCTGACGGGATAAGAGTCCCATCACATAGAATGACGCCATGGGCCGATGGGAGCCGGACGCGCGCGAACGCCTCGTCGTGGCGGCCGTCGACCTGTTCACCGAGCAGGGCTACGACGCCACGACGGTCGTGCAGATCGCCGAGCGTGCGGGCGTCACCAAGAGCACCTTCTTCCGGCACTTCCCCGACAAACGGGAACTGCTGGTCGCCGGACAGGAAACGCTGAGCCGGCTACTGGCCGAAGGGATCGCCGAGGCGCCCGCCGAAGCCAGTCCGCTCGAGGCGGTCGCCGCGGGTCTCGTCCGCGCGTCGACCGCGATGGGCCCGATGAGCCGGGAGGTCGCCCCGCGACTGAAGGCCGCGGTCGCCGCGAGCGCCGAGCTTCAGGAACGAGACGCCCTCAAGAGTGTCAGCCTCGCCGCCGCCATGACCACCGCCCTCGTTGCCCGCGGCGTGCCCGATCCGACGGCCGCCCTCGCCAGTGAACTCGGAGTCCTCGCTTTCAAGCGGGGGTACGCCGAATGGTCCGAAGGTGATCGCCCACCCGAGGACGACTTCGCCACCTATCTGCTGAAGGCTCTCGACGAACTGCGCGCCGCGAGCGCGTCCCTCGGCTGACAGAGCCAGGTCAGGCGCCCTCGACGTGCCAGGCGTCGGCGACAAGGTCGACCGCGCTGCGCGCCGGGTCACGGGCCGCGTGGTCGTAGACGCCGCTGGTCGTGTCGATGCTGGCGTGCCCCACGTCGGCCTGCACGTGTTCGAGCGAGGCTCCGGCCTCGACCGCGGCGGTCACGTAGAAGTGCCGCAGCGCGTGGGGGTGCATCGCCTCGGCGACGTCGGCCAGGTCCGGGCCGCCGGCCGCGGCGATACGGCGCAGGAGTTGCCAGATCGCTTGCCGGGAGAACCGGCGTCCGCCACGGGTCACCAGCAGGGGTAGGTCCGAGTTCCGGGTGCGACGGCCCGCACCGGTCACCACCTCGGTCCCAGTGCCGTCCGTGCGCAGCGCCAGATAGTCCATCAGCGCGCGCTCTGCGGGCACGCTCAGATAGACGACGCGGACCTTCCCGCCTTTACCGTGTACGCGAAGCGCCCGCCGCCCCCGGGTGACGTGCAGGTCGGCGCCGTCGAGCCCGCACAGCTCGCTGACCCGCAATCCGAGCGTGAACAACGCGACGATCGCGACCGAGCGCGCGACATCGCAGGCACTCGCGCCCCGCCGCGGTGTCCCCGCCGCCTGGTGCAATGCCGCGACCTGCCGGGTCGTCAAGGTGACCGTCGTCGACGTGCTCGCCGCCGCCGCAGTCAGCCCCAGCCGCCTCCGGTCCAGCGCCGCCGGATTCGCCGCCACCAGACCCGCGTCGGCCAGCGACGAGTACATGGTCTTCACTGTCGCCAGCATCCGGTCCCGCGTCGACGGCGCCGCTCCCGCCGACTCCAGATCCCTTAGCCACGTCTTCACCTGTGCCGATGTCGCCACCGCCGGGTCCACCCCGTTGGCCGCGCACCACCGCAGCCAATGGCAGGCCCGTAACCGGCCCCGGCTCGCTGGGGGAGGTCCAGCCCGGCCCGCCGGATTGGCCGCCGGCGGGATGATGACGGCCTGGGCGTAGTCGGCCACGGCGTCGGCCCACTGATCCTGGGCGCCGGTCCGCGGCCGCAGCCAGGCGCCGATGTCGGCGGTGGTCACGGGCAGTCCAAGACCTTCCGCGTAGGTGCGGCGGGTTTGGTGGTTGCCGTATCCGGTCAGCCACTCGGTGATGCCGGAAAGCAGACCGGCCGGATCCGCGACTCCCGGCCAGACTGCGTCGTCTCCCACGGTTTCTCCGGGGGAGACGGCGGTGGAATCGGGGCCGGACAGGAGTTTCACTGTCGGCTGCCCTCCGGGCTCCGGTCGATCATGCGGATCACCGTAGTGGTTGTGCCAGGTACACGAGAACGCAGGAACCGAGCCCATCGTCACCGTGACGAAACGAGGTGGTCACCTGACATGCCCGACAGAACGTGTTACCGGCGGTAACGGCAAACGCGTTTTCAGGTCGGCCAATCCGGCCCATTTTCAGGGGGGTCACGGCCGGTTTTCGAAGGCCTGAGAGCTGAATCCGAACTTAGCTACAAAATGCATCTTCTGTAGCTAAGTTAGGTTGAGGTTATGGATATTGATACCTCAGTTAGGGGTTACGTAACATACAAGGTATGCTTCGGGCATGATCGAGTACGCGGAGGAACAAGCGCCGGAGCAGGCGCGATGCGGGTTTCGCAAGTGCCGGGAGCCGCTGCCTCCGCCCGGGCCGCGCGGCGGAAGGCCGTACGAGTTCTGCCCGGACCGGACGTGGCCCGGCGGGAAGAGCTGCAAGCAGCTGGCCGCGGCCGAGCAGGCACTACGGGAGGCGCTGGGCGACGAGGGTGTGCCGTCGGCGGCGCTGACGGACGCCGGGCAGGCCTTCGATCAGGCCGCCACCGCGCTCACCGGCCCTCTCCGTACGTTGAGCAACGCGCTCGACGCGGTCACCGCCCATCTGCGGGACGAGATCGCGGCGGCCGTCGGTCAAGCCGACGCCGCCCACGAAGCCGCGGCAGAAGCCGACCGGCAACGGGACGCCGCACTGTCACGAGCAGCGGATGCCGAAGCCGCCGCCGAGGCAGCGGCGGAAGCGGCCCGGACGGCTCAGCAAGCCGAGCTCCTGGCCAAGGCGACCGCGGACGAGGCGGTCACGGCCCGGACCACAGCTCAGCTGGCTCAGGCGAAAGCGGAGTCGGCCACCGCGGTGATCACCCAGCGCGCGAAGGAAGTCACCGAGGAGGCAGAGGAACAGCGAGCACGCGCCGACAAGCTGGCTGCCACGCTCGCCGCTCGCGGTGAGGAGCTGGCGACGCGGACCGCGGAACGAGACGCGGCACGGACCGCGTTGGCCGAATCGGACGAGCGTCGGAAGACGTGGGAGCGGCTCCTGGAAACGCAGAAGCGCGAGCTGACCGCGGAGGTGGACGCCGTGCGTGAGCAACTCCGAGCCCTCGATGCCCGCTACCAGGAGGCTCTCGCCGAGCGAACCGCACACGAAACCGCATCCCGAGCACGGCTCGCGGACGTTCAGGCGGAGCTGACCGCCACGCGCGGACAACTCGCCGCGGCTCAGCAGCAGATCACCGAATCCCAGGTATCGCGCGACCAGGCCGCGAGGACGCTGACCCTCATCCGTCACCGTGCCCTCGCCGCGACAGAGGAACCGTCGACGTCACTGCGGCAAGACCTTCTGACGATTCTCCTCGGCGACGGCGAAACAGCCCCGAAGTCACCCGAGTGATCGCCGGAAGCGATCTACGGAATCAGACCGCCGAGCCTTTCCAGCCCTTCCTTGACTCCGTCCTCGACGCGCCGATACGTATCCGCCCCGGTGACCAGGCTGTCCGCGATGCCGCCGACCGCCTCCACTCCCGCCGTCAGCCGGTCGCCCGCCGCCGTGACGTATTTGGTGAGCGTGTCGCTGAAGGTGGTGGCAGCCGGCACGTCGCCGAGCAGATGCGGCACCAGTTGCAGCCGCGACATCGCGCCGGCCGCGGTGCTCAACGTCGAGGTCGCGCCGTCCAGCACGCCCGCGGCACCGACGAGCGAGTCGGGATCGGTTTCGTATCCGGCGTCGCCGGGGGAGAGCGCGCCGTCGGGGTCGAGCCCGAGTTCGTCCAGGGAGATCCTGGTCAGCTCCGGTTCGTCCCACTTCGAGCCCGGGTTCTTCTGGTAGCCGTAGGCGCCGGATTCGTGCGCCAGCACGATCTCCCCGTCGATCTCGACGGCCTCTTCGACGCCGTGGGAGTCGTAGCCGTCTTCGTTGCCCGGCTCGCCGCCCTTCAGCTCGATCTCTTCGCGATCGTTGAAGTCGTACCACTCCGGCGTCCGGTCCTGCCGGTAGAACTTGCCGCTGTGCCCATCCGAGGATGAGAAGATGAACTCGTCGTCGCGCACCACGACGCCCTGGACGTTGTTCGGTGTCTCGATCGGATCCCCTGCCTCGTCCGGCCGGGGTGAACCGTCCGGGCCGACGGGGACTTCGTAGAGCCGGTTGTTGCCGTAGTCGCCCACGAAGAGTTTGCCTTGCGCGTAGGTGACGTAGCTGTGGGCGGGCGTGTCGACCACGTCCACGGCGTCGACCGGTTTTCCGCTGTTCTGCGCGGCATCGAGTTCGGCCTTGTCGTAGACGTACACGTATCCGTTGGACGACACCCAGACGTGCTTGCCGTCCGTCGCGACACCGCCGGTGTGGGTGGGCGAGCCGACCTCGCCGTTGCCGTTGAGGTAGACGTTCCCTGTTTCCACTCCGGTCTCGTAGTCGACGTAGGTCAGCCTGCTCGGCGTCAGTCCGGGCCCGATGGGGTTGTCGCCGGAGCCGTCCCCATCACCGTCGTGGTACGAGCCCAGCAACAGGTTCTCGCCGTCGTAGGCCAGACCTTGGGACGTCCACGGCTCGCCTGGGTTGACGCCGCTGATGTCGGCGTTGCCGTCGCTGTCCCAGCCCTCGCTTCCGCCGCCGTCGGTCGTGGCCGCCAGCGCGGTGAGCCTGCTTTCATAGGTCTGCTGGGCGGCGGTCAGCGCCCGGATCGTCTTCATCGCGATCTCCGGCGCTTCGAGCAGGTCGATCAGGCCGAGCTTGCGCCAGGGGCCGATCGCGGTGTCGGCTGACGTCCGCAGCGCGGAGTACGCCTTCGCGGCGCCTTTGACCGCGGCCTCTGCGGTGTTGAGCTGGGCATACACCTCGGCGACGGTGTGCGAGGACTGTTTCGCCTTGCCGACGAACTCCGCCGCCGCCGTGCCGCGCCAGGACCGGGCCGCTCGCAGGGCGCCGTCGGAGATCCCGTCCGCCACCGTCTGCAACGACGTCTTGGCGTCGGCGATGGTGGCGCCGACTTCGGCGATGCCCGCCGCGTCCCCCGACGTGAGTTTGGCGTAGAGCGGTTCGGGATCCAGGAACGGCATCGGCTTCTCCTCGGGCAACCCCAGGTCAGGGTGGGTCGTGCGCGTTCAGACGCCGGAAGGCCGACGCCGGTTCCCCCGCATCACCCACCCCTGCCCGGGGTTCAGGACAGCATGCCGCCGTCCACCCGCAGGACCGTCCCGGTCACGTAGGAGGCGCGATCGCTCAGCAACCACGCCGCGGCCTGCGCGATCTCCTCGGGCTCGGCCACGCGACCCAGCGGGGTCTGCGCGTTGAGCCGCTGCAGGATGTCCGGCGAGCTCTCGACCCACTCGTTGAACATCTCCGTCAGCGTCGTGCCGGGCGCGACGGCGTTGATCCGGATCCCTTCCGGACCGTAAGTGGTGGCGGCCGAGGCGGTGAGGCTGTTTACGCCGCGTTTCATCGCGCCGTACGCGGGGAGCTCCGGGTTGGCCATCAGGCTGCCGACGCTGGTGTTGTTGACGATGGCCCCGGTCTTCGCGGTGGCCCGGATCGCCTCGATCTCGGCGACCATCGCCAGCCACGGACCCTTCAGGTTCACCGCGTAGATACGGTCGAAATCGGCTTCGGTCACCTGGTGCATCGGGCCGGGCGGCACGTTGGTCGCGCCGTTGTTGAACGCGACGTCGAGCCTGCCGTGCAGCTCCACCGTGCGGTCGACGGCCGCGCGGATGCTCGACGCGTCGCCGAGGTCGCACACCACGTGGTCGGCGACGCCGCCCTCCGCGCGGATCTCCTCGGCCACGGCCTTCAACTGGGACTCGGTGCGGGCGGCGAGCACGACGCGGGCGCCTTCCCTGGCGAACAGCCGCGCGGCGGCGGCGCCGATCCCGCGGCCGGCACCGGTGACGAAGGCGACCTTGCCGTCGAGCAGGCCCGAAACAGTCGTTGTGTTGGTCATGGCACCGAGAGTTCTCCCGCCCTCGGCGCTTATCCAGGCATCGGCGGTACCTGGCTGACGGACCGCCATCGTCCACACTGGAGTGGTGGACAGACGACAACTGGCCGAGTTCCTGCGCAGCAGGCGCGAACGGATCACCCCTGCCGACGTCGGCCTTCCCGCCGGGCCCCGCCGCCGCACCCCGGGCCTGCGGCGCGAGGAGGTGGCGCAGCTGGCGTTCATCTCGACCGAGTACTACACGCGCCTGGAGCAGGCGCGCGGTCCTCGGCCCTCGCGTGAGGTGCTGAGCGGGCTGACCAGGGCGCTTCGGCTGTCCGATGTGGAACGGGATCACCTGCACCATCTCGCCGGCGCGCCGCCGGGGCCGCCGCCCGGCCCGTCACGGGAGGTCCGGCCGAGCATTCTCGCGCTGCTGCACCGCCTTCCGCAGGCAGCGGCGATCGTGCTGTCGGCGACCTACGAGGTGCTCGCCTGGAACGACCTCGCCGCGGCGCTGATGGAGGACTTTTCCGCGCTGCCGCGGCGGGACCGCAACCTCGTGCGCCGCGCGTTCCTCGGGCCGCGGCCCGAAGGGCGGCGGCTGTACGGGGTGTCCGATGTGGACGAATTCGCGGCGAGCGCGGTCCGGAACCTGCGGGCCACCGCCGCCCGGTATCCCGACGACCCCGAAGTCGCCGGCCTGATCCGGGAACTCCTCGACGGCAGCGAGGAGTTCGCCCGCCTGTGGGCCGCTCACGACGTATGCGCCGCACCCACGCTGTGCAAGACGTTCCGGCATCCGGTGGTCGGCCCGGTCAGCGTGAACTGCGACGTCCTCGACATCAGCGACCGTGACCAGCAGGTCGTGATCTACACCGCCGACCCCGGCACTCCGTCGGAGAACGCGTTGCGGCTGCTATCGGTCGTCGGGACGCAGCGGATGGACGCTCCGCTCTGATGGTTTTGTAGGTTCCCTCGATACCAGCGGGTCGATCCTGAGTGCGATCGCGAGCGCGAAGCGGCCGGCCGGATCGTCGATCGTGCCGCCGAACAACGTCCGCAACTGCCGGATGCGGTAGCGGACGGTCTGGACGTGGACGTGCAGTTCGACGCCGATCGCCTGCGGCTGATCAGGACGTGCGAGCCAGGCGGCGAGGGTCGAAGTGAGCCGTTGCCGTGCCGGTTCCGGCAGACCGGCCAACGGCGCGAGGACGTCTTTCGAGAACTCGGCGGCGAGTTCGGGATCGGCGGTCAGCAGCAGATCGATGCGGTGCTCGGTGGTGTGGACGAGGGGACTGTCGCCGAGTGCGCCGGTGCGGGTCAGCCGCCACAGCGCGCTCGCCCGGCGGGCACTGAGCGCGGCCGAGCGAAGCGGCACGATCGGGCCCACCCCGGCCTGGTCGTGGCCGAGCAGGTCCCGCAGGCGGCCGAGGTACCACTCGAGCCGGTCGGCGGGCATGACCACGGCGGTCAGGTCGTGGTGGCGGCCGACCAGCACCCGCCCCGGCATCCGGTCCAGCAGCTGCGGGGCGACGTCGGCGCTGGTGACGGCGACGACGAGCCTGCCGGGCAGGACCCACATGGCTTGGCTCGCGGCGTCGTCGAGCAGGTCCCTGGACGCGGCCGGTTCGGCGAGCAGGAGACCCAGGAGCCGGTCCCGCCGCGCCTGCCCGGCCCGCGCCGCCTGTGAGCGGGCTTCGGCGTATCCGTCGGCCGCCGCGGCGGAGAGCTCGGCGATGAAGGCGAAAAGCGCCTCACCGAGTTCGACGATCGCCTGGGTCGGCAGATCCACCGCCGGCGCCGCCGAGGCCAGCTGCCGCCACACGCCCAGCGCGGCGGACTGGTAGAAGCCGAGCATCTCCTCGAGGCTGCGGCCCGCGGTGTGCTGGGCCCGGCCCTGCGCGCGGTAGAGCTCCCGGTCGGTGGTGACGTCGGGGTGGCCGATCTCGCTGAAGAAGGCGTGCAACGCGACGTCGAGGGTGACTTGGAGGTTCGCCGCGGTCCGGTCGTCGAGCGGGGTCCGCAGCCCGGCACGGACCTGGTCCATCGCGGCGGACGCGATCGCGGCGGTGTCGGGCTCCAGCCGGGTCAGCACCGAGGCGTCGAGTCCGCGCCAGGGCTGTGCCGACGCCTTCGTCATAGAGGGAACCTACAAAACTCCGATCAAGAACGCGCGCCTCCGTTCTAGTGGTTCTCCCCGGCGCGGCGGACGCTGACCGCAGCATTCGACGACGCATGCAGGAGGCGGCATGACACGCTGGGGAAGACTCGCCCGGATCGCCGCGGTGGCGGGCACCGCACTGACCCTCGTCGGAATCGGGACACCGGCCCTCGCCGCGGAGCGGCAGGTGTACGTCGCGATGGGTGACTCGTTCTCGGCGGGCTCGGTGGTGCTGCCGCAGTCCGATCTGTTCACCTGCGCCCGGTCGGCGATCAACTACGCGGGCCTGCTGGCGAAGCAGATCGACGTCGACGAACTGCGCGACGTCACCTGTGGCGCCGCGACCACATCCCATTTCAGGAATCCGCAAAAGGGCATCATCTCCGGCACGAACCCACCGCAGTACGACGCGCTCTCGGCCGACACGACACTGGTGACCGTCGGCATCGGCGGCAACGACGTCGGCTTGGTCGGGCTCGCGACGTCGTGCGTGAACCTGCTGCCGGTGGGCGCGTCGTGCAAGGCGGCCAACACCACGGGCGGGGTGGACAAGTACGCCACCAAGATCGACGCCTTCGCCGCGACCTACGGCACGGTCATCGAGCAGATCCGCCAGCGCGCCCCGCGGGCCGAGATCGTCATGGTCGGCTACCCGACCGGGATCAAGTCCGGCGGTTGCTGGCCGCTCGTCCCGGTCCTGCCGCAGGACGCCGACTACATCCAGGCCAACATCGACCGGCTCAACGCGCGGATGGCCGAGCAGTCCGCCGCGCACGGTGCGAAGTACGTCGACATCCGGACGCCGAGCATCGGGCACGACGCCTGCCAGCCGATCGGCGTCAAGTGGATCGAAGGGCTCATTCCGTCGGTGGTGAACAACAGCTTCGCCCCGCTGCACCCGAACGCCGCCGGGCTCGCGGCGGTGGTGCCGAGTATTCGGAAGGTGCTGTAGCGGCGTCGCTGGGGCACGTCTTGTGAGTGGTGGCTCGCCACCGATGCCTGGCACGCCCCTTGGACTGTCCAAAAAGGTCACTCTTCGAGATCAAAGCGCCCGATTCGGGCACTTTGCGCAGTATTGCCCGCGGGGTCGTGAGTGGTGATGGTCGTTCTAACCCTCTTTGCCACTCACGACCCCGCGCAAAACTGGACTTATAGGCACAAAGCAGGCATGTGCCGCCACGCTCGAGGCATCTGACCGGCACAAGGGTTGATCACTCAGGCTCGTACGGCGAAGTCACGCCCCTCGTGAGTGGTAAAGACGGTTCTAACCGTCCTTACCACTCACGAGGACTCAGGTCACGCGGTCGGCGCCCAGTACAGGAGCCGGTTCGGCGAACCGGAGCCCGGGTTGGTCACCTTGCCCGGCGTGGCCGCGTTGATCAACGCGGTGGCCACCTGCGCGGGCGTGGCGCTCTTGTTGTTCTGCAGGAAACGGGCCGCGACGCCGACCACGTGCGGGGTCGCCATCGAAGTGCCGCTGATCGTCCTCGTCGCGGTGTCGTTGGTGTTCCACGACGACGTGATGTTCGTGCCCGGCGCGAAGATGTCCACGACGCTGCCGTAGTTGGAGAAGCTGGAGCGCGCGTCGGTGTTGGTGGCCGAGCCGACGGTGATCGCCTCGGTCACGCGGGCGGGGGAGAAGCCCGACGCGTTCGAGTTGGAATTCCCGGCGGCCACGCCGTAGGTGACACCCGCGGCGATCGACCGGCGGACGGCGTCGTCGAGGGTGCTGGAGGCGCCGCCGCCGAGGCTCATGTTGGCCGCGGCCGGTTTGACGTGGTTCTTGGTGACCCAGTCGATGCCCGCGATGACCCCGGCGGTGGTGCCGCTGCCGGAGTTGTTGAGCACGCGGACGCCGTAGACGGTCGCGCCCTTGGCGATGCCGTACTGCGAACCGGCGATGGTGCCGGCGACGTGGGTGCCGTGGCCGTTGCCGTCCTGCGCGACGGCGTCGTTGTCGACGAAGTCGTAGCCGTTGCGGGCGCGGCCGCCGAAGGTCTGGTGGCTGATCCGCAGGCCGGTGTCGATGACGTAGACGTTCACGCCCGCGCCGGTGCTGGTGTAGCTGTACTTGTTGTCGAGCGGGAGGTTGCGCTGGTCGACGCGGTCGAGACCCCAGGACGGCGGGTTGTTCTGGGTCGCGTCGGCGTGGACGACCTGGTTCTGCTCGACCGACGCCACCGACGGGTCGGCGGCGAGCCGCTTGGCCTGCCGCTCCGACAGCGTCGCGGAGAAGCCCTTGAGCGAGCTGCTGTAGACCTGCTCCACCTTCGCGCCGAAGCGGTTCGCCAGCGCGGCGACGACGCCGGTGTCCTTCAGCGTGACGATGTAGCTGTTCGGGATCGCTCCGGCGGATCCCGCGGCGAGGATCTGTCCTTCGGCGGCTTGCGCGGGAGCGGCGGTGACGCTGATCGCCACCGCGACCGCGCTCGCCATTCCGGCGCGTGACAGCCAACGCGCTTGTCTCGTCTCTCGCATGTGTTCGTCCTGTCGTTCGCAGGGGACCGGCCGGTCAAGACCACAGCGGCGGAAAGGCGGTCCAGCTCGACCGCATGGGACGGCACCTGCCGAATCCCACGGGGATCGAGGTTATTGAGCGCGTGACATGTCCGAATCGACTGAATGGGGCAGGGCCCGACCTTCGTCTGGCGGCCATTGGCGGCGGGTGCCCTGCACGGAAAGTGCTCTCCGTACCCTGTGGCTGGAACACCTTGCCGAGTTTCTGGAGTCCGAACCACCGTGCCAGCCCTTTCCAGCCTGCGAGCCGACTGCGAGAACTGCTTCGGCCTGTGCTGTGTCGTCCCGGCCTTCGCGGCTTCGGCCGACTTCGCGATCACCAAACCGGCGGGCCAGGCGTGCCCGAACCTGGGCGAGGACTCCCGGTGCGGCATTCACGACAAGCTCCGCAAGAAGGGCTTCACCGGCTGCACGGTCTATGACTGCTTCGGCGCGGGCCAGAAGGTTTCCCAGGTCACCTTCGACGGTGAGGACTGGCGGAAGTCGCCGAAGACGGCGAAAACGATGTTCGCGGTCTTCCCGGTGATGCGGGATCTGCAGGAACTGCTCTACTACCTCACTGAGGCGGCTTCGCTGCCGACGTCCGCGTCGATCCGTGACGACCTGGCCGAGATGATCGACCGGACCGAGCGGATGACGCTGGACACGCCCGGCGTGCTGCGAAAGCTGGACGTCCACTCGCATCGGGGCGCGGTGAACGGGCTGCTGCTGCGCGCGAGCGAACTCGTCCGTGCCGCGGTGCCGGGTAAGAAGAAGGACCGGCGCGGCGCCGACCTCATCGGTGCGAAGCTCAAGGGAGCGAATCTGCGTGGCGCGCTGCTGCGAGGGGCGTATCTGATCGGCGCGGACCTGCGGGGAGCCGATCTCCGGCAGGCCGACGTCACCGGGGCGGACCTGCGGGACGCCGACCTGCGCGGCGCGGATTTCCGGGACACGCTCTTCCTGCTCCAGTCGCAACTGGACGCGGCGAAGGGTGACGCGACGACGAAACTGCCGGCCTCGCTGTCCCATCCGGCGCACTGGTAGGCCCGCTACCCCGTGTGGACGATCTCGTGCTCCCAGTCGCCTCGTGCCTGGGTGTGCAGCCGCCAATAGTGCTCGGCGATGTCGTCGGGGTCGAACGGGGTTCCCTTCGCGACGGGACCGGCGACGGTCACCGTGGCGACGTGCACACCTGAGGGGCCGAATTCCTTGTCCAGCAGGGAAACCAGCGCTCGCACGCCCGCTTTCCCGAGCGAGAGGCTCGTGTAGGCGGGTACGGCTTCGGGCATCCCGCCGGTCACGATGATCGTGCCCGATCCGCGCTCGGCCATCCCCGGCGCGACGTGGGCGGCGGTGGTGATCGCTCCGACGACGTTGACCGACCACGCCGCGAGATGCCGTTCGACGGACAGCTCGCCGGGGGTGTCGGCCTGGATGATCGCCGCGTTGTAGACCACGACGTCGGGTGTGCCGTGCTCCCGCGCGGCGGTGTCGAGTGCGGCCTTGAGGGAAGTCTCGTCGGTGACGTCGGCGGTGAGCGCCAGCGCGGCCCCCAGCTCGGCGGCCAGCGGTTCCAGGGTCGCCGACTGCCGGGCCAGCAGGGTGATCGGCAGCCCTTCCTTGGCGAAGCGGTGCGCGACCGAGCGGCCGATGCCCGGTCCCGCGCCGATGATCACTGCGCCTGCCATGTGCTTCTCCTTCTGGGTGGGGTGCGGTGACCGTAGGGCCTGACATCGGTGTGAAGGTCAAGTCGGTGCCGCAAAGTGTTCACCGGGTGAGCGGTTTGCCTGCGAGACTGGGCGCCATGCGTGCCGATCGCCTGGTGGCCACCCTCCTGCTGATGCAGGCGCGTGGCCGCGTCACGGCTTCCGAACTGGCGGACGAGCTGGAGATCTCGGTCGCCACCGCCCGGCGTGACCTCGAGGCGTTGTCGGCCGCGGGTGTCCCGGTGTACCCGCAGCCCGGCCGGGGCGGCGGATGGTCGCTCGTCGGCGGCGCGCGGACCGACCTCAGTGGACTGTCGGCGTCGGAGGCTCAGGCGCTGTTCCTGCTCGCCGGTCCGGCCGCGTCGATCTCGCCCGAGGTGAAATCCGCGCTGCGGAAGCTGGTCCGGGCTCTGCCGGACACGTTCCGCGCCGACGCGCAAGCCGCGGCGGACGCGGTCGTCGTCGATCCGTCGCGGTGGGGTGAGCGGGAGAAGGAGCGGCCCGCACTGCTCACCGTGCTGCAGTCCGGGATCGTGCGCCGCCGCAAGGTCCGGTTCGGCTACGCGAAGAAGGGCGCGGAACCGGTGGAGCGGGTCGTCGATCCTTGGGGGCTCGTGGACAAGGACGACATCTGGTATCTCATCGCGGGCACCGAGAAGGGTCAGCGCACCTTCCGCGTCGATCGCATGTCCGACGCCGAGGTCAGCGACCTGCCCGCGGGACGGCCGGACGATTTCGAACTGTCGCAAGCGTGGGAGCAGGTGGTCGACCAGGTCGAGCAACGCCGGGCGGGGCTGGACGCGACCGTGCTCATCGCCGAGCGGCATCTGCCGATCCTCCAGGACCATTTCGGACGGCAGGCACGTGTCGAGGAGAAGCTCGAAGACGGGCGCGTGCGGGTGACGGTGTCGGCGCCGGTGGCGTGGATGATCGCGCAGCAGCTCGCGGGCTGGGGCTCGATGATCGAGGTGCTGGGCCCGGAGTCGGTCCAGGAGGAACTCGCCCGCATCGGCGCGGAACTGGTCGAGCGTTACGCGACGCCGGCGCGGTAACGCTGCGGGCTGACGCCGTGTTCGCGTTTGAACGCGGTGCTGAGTGCGAACGAGCTGCCGTAGCCGACCTGCCGGGCGACCGCGCCGATCGTGACGTCGGGATGCTGGCGCAGGAGATCCGCGGCGAGCGCGATCCGCCAGCTCGCGAGGTAGGCCATCGGTGGCTCGCCGACCGCGGCGGTGAACCGCCGGGCGAACGCGGCCCGGGACACCCCGGTGTCGGCCGCGAGGCTCGCCACGGTCCACGGCTCGGAAGGCTTGTGCTGTAACAGTTTCAGCGCGCGTCCGACGACGGGGTCGCTGTGCGCGCGATACCAGGCGGGTGCCGCGGCGTCGGACCGGTCGAACCAGGTCCGCAACGCGGCGACCAGAAGCAGGTCGAGCACGCGGTCCAGGACGGCTTCCTGGCCGGGCGTGTCCTTGACGATCTCGCCGGCGAGCAGCGTCACCAGCGGGTTGTCCCACTCCTCGTCCCGGACGACCAGCAACGACGGAAGCGCGTTGAGGAGCCGTTTGCTGATCTCGCCCTCCAGCGGATAGGTGCCGGTGAGCAGGACGACGGGGCCGTCCGGATCGTCGCCCCAGGTGCGGACGCCGAGATCCGACAGCTCGGTGAGGTGTTTCCCGTCCGGGGTCAGGCATTCCTGTCCCGGCAGGATCATCGCCTGCGGTGGGGTGGCCGGGTCGTCCGCGACGAGATACGGGTCCGGACCGCGGGCGATGGCGATGTCGCCGGTGCCGAGGTGGACGGCGTCCCCGTGGTCGGGCACCACCCAGGACTCACCGCGCACCTGCGCCATCACCGTCAGCGGCGCCTCGTCCTCGATCCGCAGCGACCACGGCGGGGTCATGACCGACTTCAGCAGGAACGCGCCGCGGGCGCGGGGTCCGTCGAGCAGGCCGGCGAGGGGATCCATGCCGCAAGTTTAGACGATGAAACATGGAACAGAGGCTTTGAACTATGTTCCGTCTCATTCGTAGGCGCTTGACTAGTGCCATGACGAACACGAAGAACAACGAGACGGTCCTGGTCCTCGGCGCGACGGGCAAGACCGGAAGCCGGGTCGCGCAGCGGCTGACCGACCTCGGGATCGACGTCCGGAAGGCCTCGCGGCCGGTGTTCGACTGGGACGACCGCTCGACCTGGACGGCCGCGGTCACCGGGATCGGCGCCGCCTACCTGACCTACTACCCCGACCTCGCCTTCCCCGGTGCCGCCGAAGCGATTCGCGACTTCTCCAAGCTGGCCGTGGACCACGGTGTCCGGCGGCTGGTCCTGCTGTCCGGCTGCGGCGAAGAGGAAGCCGTGGTCAGCGAACAAGGGGTACGGGACTCCGGTGCCGAGTGGACGGTCGTGCGGGCCAGCTGGTTCGCGCAGAACTTCAGTGAGCACTTCCTGCTGGAGCCGGTGCTCGCCGGGGAGATCGTGCTGCCCGCCGGGGCGGTGACCGAGCCGTTCATCGACGTCGAGGACATCGTCGACGTGGTGGTGACGGCGCTGACCACCGACGGGCACGGCGGTGAGGTGTACGAGCTGACCGGCCCCCGGTTGCTGGGTTTCGCGGACGTGGCGGCGGAAATCGGCAAGGCTTCCGGGCGGGATGTCCGGTACGTTCCGGTCTCCGCCGCGGAATTCGCCGCGGGCGCGGCCGAACAGGGCGTGCCGGAGGAGGAGATCGAGGGCCTGACCGACCTGTTCACGCGCATCCTCGACGGCCGGAACTCCTCGCTCACCGGTGATGTCGAGCGGGTGCTGGGCAGGCCCGCCAAGGACTTCTCCGAATACGCCGCGAAAGCGGTGGCCACCGGGGCCTGGAATCGATGAGACGAGCTGGAATCGGAAGGGAGGCGACAGGAATGGCGACGCTGAGCGAGATCGTCCTGATCGCGGCCGTCATCACGGCGGGGTTGATCGCCGGCTTGTTCTACGCCTACACGTGCTCGGTGATGCCGGGGCTGGGGCGCGCGGACGCCAGGACGTACGTGACGGGGATGCGGGAGATCAACATCGCGATCCTCAACGGCTGGTTCGGGCTGAGCTTCGGCGGTGCTCCGCTGCTCGCGGCGGTCGCGGCGGCGTTGCACTTCCGGGCGGAACTGCGGCCCGCGCTGCCGTGGCTCATCACGGGGTTCGCCCTGCTGCTGGTGATGCTGATCGTGACGATGGCGATCAACGTGCCGTTGAACAACGCGCTCGAAGCGGGTTTCGACCGCGACAACACCGACTTCGCGGCGCTGCGGGCGAAGTTCGAGGGGGTCTGGGAACGCTGGAACCTCGTCCGGACCTTGGCCGCGATCGGCGGCTTCGGCGCTCTGGTGGGTGGGCTGATCGTGCACGTCCGCGCCTGACATCAGGCGTCGAGGAGTGCCAGGACCTGCGGAGCGAACGCGGCGGCCTCGGCGGCGAAACCGCCATGGTCGCCGGGGAAGTAGGTCGGCTCCACGCCGAGTCGGGCGGCCGCGAGCACCGCCGCCTCGTGCGCGGGCTGCCCGGCCGAGTCCTTCCCGACGCCGACGACGATGCGGGTGTCCGACGCCTTCAGCGCCTCGTAGTCCGGGGTGTAGTCCCCGATCATGTTCATCAGGTGCACGACGAAGAATTCCATGTTCTTCCGCATCTCCGGCGGGAACGCGCTCACGTCCAGCTCGAAACCGGCGTCGGCCATGAACTTCGCCATCGCCGCCTCGATGCCGTGTTCACGATGAAGGCGCTGCAACTCGTCCGGGTCACCCTCGGGTTGGCCCGGCAGCAGGGCCGTCAGCGGTGGTTCGTGCACCAGGAGCGTCTTGACCCGCCCGGGATGGCGGGTGACGAGATCGAACGCCTGCATGCACCCACCGCTGGACGCGAAGATCACCGCCGGTTCCGCGCTCACGCTGTCGAGCAGGCGCAGCGCGTCGTCGGTGTGGGCCTCGATCCGTTGCTCCCCATCCGGATCGTCGAGGGTACTGCGGGAGATCCCGCGCGGGTCGTAGGTGATCACCGTGTAGTGCTCCGCGAGCAGGCTCGCGATCGGCGCGAACATGGCGGAATCGGCCGCGCCACCGGGAATGCACAGCAGCACCGGACCGCTGCCGGTCACGGTGTGGTGCAGCCGGGCGCCGGGGACGTCGAGAACGGCCATCGGATGGCCCCTTCCTCTATTCAGGACTTGTCGCCCACCGACGAACGGTGACGCCGCGGACAGACAACCGGGCGTCAGGAGATGTCGGCGAGTTTTCCCGACAGGTAGGCGCGTTCGGCGTCGGTGCCGGCGAGCGCGAGTGCCTCGCGGTACGCGTCGGCGGCCTCGCCGAGCCGGTCGAGCCGCCGGAGCAGGTCCGCGCGGGTCGCGGGAAGCAGGTGGTATCCGGGGAGAGCGCCGTCCGCGGCGAGCTTGTCAACCAGTTCGAGCCCGGCTTCGGGGCCCTCGGCCATGGCGACGGCGACCGCGCGGTTCAGTTCGACGACGGGTGAGGGCACGAACCGCAGCAGTTCCCCGTAGAGGGCGGCGATCTGCGCCCAGTCGGTGTCGGCGGCGCGGGCGGCCGTCGCGTGGCAGGCGGCGATGGCGGCCTGGATCTGGTACTGCCCGGCGACACCGCGGCGCAGTGCGGTCTCCAGCAGTTCCGTGCCCTCGGCGATCTCGGCGGTGTTCCAGCCGCCACGGTCCTGGTCTTCGAGCGAGACGAGCGTGCCCTGGTCGTCGACGCGGGTGGCACGGCGGGCGTCGTGCAGGAGCAGCAGGGCCAGCAGCCCGAGGACCTCCGGTTCACCCGGCATCAGACTCGCGAGGATCCGGGCGAGCCTGATGGCCTCCGCGGACAGGTCGGGCCGGAGCAGGTCGGTGCCGGCGCTGGCCGAGTAGCCCTCGTTGAACAGCAGATACAGCATCCCGAGCACCGCGGCCGTGCGTTCGGGCAGCAGCTCCGCGGGCGGGACCCGGTACGGGATGCCCGCCGTGCGGATCTTCCGTTTCACCCGGACCAGGCGCTGCGATATCGTCGCCTCGGAGACGAGGAAGGCGCGGGCGATCTCGGCGGTGGTGAGCCCGGCCAGGGTCCGCAACGCGAGCGCGACCTGTCCTTCGAGCGGCAGCGCGGGATGACAGCAGGTGAAGATCAGCCGGAGCCGGTCGTCGTGGACACCGCTCTCGTCCCACTCCGGTTCGGCGGGGACGTGCAGTTCGGCGGCCTCGCGCAGTTTCGCCGCGCCGACGGCTTCTCGCCGGATCCGGTCGGTGGCGCGGTTGCGCGCCGCCGTCGTCAGCCAGGCGCCGGGTTTCGCCGGGACTCCGTCGCGGGGCCAGGTGCGCAACGCGAGCGCGAACGCTTCTTGGAGGCATTCCTCGGCGAGGTCCCAGTCGCCGGTGACCCGGATCAGGGTGGCGATCACCTGTCCCGACTCCACACGGAACGCCCGCGTGATCGCGGCGTCGAGTTCGGCGGTCACCGGAGGAGGCCTTCCAGCAGCGGCACGATCGTCTCCGGCGCCGGGTACGCGGTGATCTCGTCCCGCAACCGCCCGGCCGCCTCCCGGTAGGACGGTTCCCGCAGCACCGTGGTCACGGCGTCGCGGATGTCCTGCGGTGTCGCGCCGATGACGTCGAGGACGGTGCCGAGCCCGAGTTCGGTGACCCGATCGCCGTTGTGGGGCTGGTCGGCGCCCATCGGGAGCAGCACCATCGGCAGCCCGTGGGCGAGCGCTCCGAGCAGGCTGCCCGAACCGCCGTGGCTGAGGACGGCGTCGCAGTACGGGAGGACGTCGTCCTGCGGCAGGTAGCGCGTGAGGTGGATGTGCTCGGGCTGAGGGCCGAACTCGGCGGGATCGATGAGGTTCCCGACGGTGACCACACAGGTCGCGTCGATCTCCCGCAGTCCGGCCAGTGCCCGGGCCAACAGGTCGCCGGATTCGGTGTTGAAGATGGTGCCGAGGGTGAAGTAGACGGTGGGGCGGTCTTCGACGTACCACTCCGGCGCCGGTCCGCGAGCGGGAAGCGGGCTGTGGAACGGGCGTGCGGTCGGCGGCAGCGGGAACCGGGGATCGCGGAAGCTCGCGGGGAACGGCGAAAGCACGAGGTGGCGGTATGCCATCTCCAGATTTCGCTGCGGCGGGAGGCCGTGTGCGGCGCGGACCTCGTTGAGCGCGTCGTCGATCAGTCCGGCGCGGATGAGGACGCCGGCCGCGGTCACCAGGACGGTGACATGTGGGAGGCCGAGGCGTTCGGCGGTGATCATCGCGCCGTGATCGGCTTCGTCGCATACGAGCAGATCCGGTTCCCAGCTCTGGCAGAGCGCCATGACGTCCTTCGCGCGCTGGGGCGCCGTGCGGCGGACGAAACCGTCACGGAGGTCGCTGTCCTCGCGGTCCCTGTCGACGGGGAGCAGCGGGCGGCGTGCGCCGTCACTGCCGAGGTTCGGTCCCGACGGGAACGCGGTGAACCCGGCCGCCTCGACGATCGGGACCATCAGCGGCTCGCCGGTGAACGCGATCGTGTGCCCCGCCCCGGCGAGCGCGTGGGCGAGGGGGAGCAGCGGCCGGAAGTGGCCGTTACCGCCCGCGAAGGTGAACAGGACACGCATGTCAGCGACCCTATCGGCGGAGCGGCGGCGCTACCCTGCTGCGGTGATCGATACGGACGCCGACGAGGTCCGGCTGTGCGCGCTGGAAGGCTGCGAGAATCCTCTGCCCCCACCCGCGGTGGACGCCGAGGGGAAACGCAAGGGTGGCCGTCCCTCGGCCTATTGCGGCAAGGCCCACGCCGACGCCGCCTCGCGGGCCCGGCGGGCGGCCGCGGTGGCGAGCGTGGCCGATCCGCTGCTGGAGGTCCGCCGGATCGCCGACGAGTTCACGCCGACGGCGGCGTCGCTCGTGGAACTGCTGGACGCGATGCGTTCGCGGTTCGACGACGCCGGAGAGGCGGCGCTGGGCCGGGTGACCGAAGCGGAGTCCGACGCGGCGGCGGCCCGGCGCGAGGCGGAGGACGCACAGCAGGCGATGGCGAAGGCCGACACCGCGCGTGCGGCCGCGGTGGCCGCGTCCCGCGACGACAAGGCGGCCAAGGTCAAGGCGGAACGTGCCGCCGAACAGGCCTTGAAGGACGCGGAGGAGACCCGGCAGCGTTCGTGGGCCGAGGTCGCCGCCCACGAACGAGCCCGCGGTGCCGCGGAAGCCGCGACCGTCGCGGCGGAACGTGCCCGTGATGAGCTGCTCGCGGAGCTCCGGACACTGCGTGCGGAGAAGTCACGGCTGACCACGGAGCTGGCCGAGCGCGACACGGCACTGGCCAGGGCGGCCGCGGAACTCGCGGCACTGCGGGACCGGCTCGACGAGACCAAGACGCGGGCGACGGTGTCCGAAAAGGACTCGGCCGGGCTTCGGACGTCGCTCGCGGAAGAACACACGGCCCGAAGCCTCGCCGAAGCCCGGGCGACGGCTCTCGCCGAGGAACTGGAGCGGGCGCACGCCCGCGCGGCCGCCGATCAGGCGCGGTACGACGACGTCGTCCGGCGGCTTGCCATCCCTTCGCGCGAATCGGCTGTGGAGCCTTCCGAGCTGACGTAAGGTCCCGCTGTGAGCGGATACGAGGTCGAGATCGGTCAGTTGCGGGCCGCGGCCAAGGCGGCGGGATCCGCCGCGGACCAGGCCAGAGCCGTGGAACCGGGCACCGGTTTGGGCGCGATAGCGACGGCGTTGCCCGGCGGAGAGGCCGCGAAGAGCGCGCCCACGCTGGCATCGACGTGCACCGAGCGCGCGAAGGGCTGGGCCGGCGAGATCGACCGCTGGAGCGAATCGATCACCAAAGCCGCCAAGGCGTACTCCGAAAACGAGAACTCCGCGGAGGAGGCGTTCGGAGGATGACGGTCGGCTACCACGACGTCCGCAAGTGGGACGCCGAGGCACTCAACGCGACGGCCACCGACCTGGGTGGTCGTCGGGACAAACTCATCGGGCTGCAGGACGAACTCGACGACGCCAGGAAACTGCCCGACTGGCGCGGCCCCGCCGGCGAGCGCGCCCGCGGTTCGCTGGGCGACACACGGAACAAGGCCGAGATCCTGATCGCGGAACTGTCCGCCGTCGAACGTGCCCTGCAGAACGCGTCGGACGACGTGTCCGCGCTGAAGACCAGGGTCGCCAACAACGACTCCCTCGCCGGCACCTACCAGTTCAGCATCGCCGCCGACGGCGCGATCGTGGACGGCAAACCCGCCGACCCACCGCCGAAGTCACGGTTCGAGGCCGAGGAGCGTGCCGAGTCCCAGCGGCACCGCGAAACCATCCGGAAGCAGCTGGAGCAGGAGACCAAGGCGATCCTCACCGCGGCGACCAGCATCGACGCGGCCCTCGCCCGGGTGATGGGGCTCGTACAGGACGGCCAGATCAGCGACCACGAGGCGACCGATCTGGCAGGCGCCAAGAAGGCCGGGCAGATCGACGCCGGAGTCGTCGAGATGGAGCAGGCGCTGCGCGACGCCGGGCTGCTGAGCGGGCCACCCGCGTCCGGGCACTACCGGCAGTGGCTCGAGAACGCCGTACGCCGGGGCGTATCGATCGACACCATCAAGAAGATCGCCGACGAGCACGACATCACGCCGGAGGACTTCAAGGTCCTCGACGGGATGGAAGAGATCCGCGAGGACGAGGACGGCGACGGGACCTACAAGTCGTACTTCCTGATGCCGGCCGACATCAGCGGGGACGACGCCGCCAAGGCGGTACGGATGACCTACATCCTGAACGCGGGCACCGACTACGGCACCGAAGGCGAGAAGACCGACTTCGCGCCGACCCCGTACGGATCCGAGGAACTGCGGCGGATCACCGACCGGCAACGGGAGAACTCCTGGAGCTACGACGACGACGTGGGTTTCGTGCACGGCAACGGCGGTCGGCTGGTGACCACCCCGAACGGCATGATGATGGGCCTGGGCGGGAACCTCATCCAGGACCAGTTCAGCCAACAGGGCGGGACCGCCTGGGGCGACACGTTCATGCTGAACATCGACGACGCGAAGGATCCGGCGCAGCAACTTCGCGAGGTGGTGAAGTCGGGGCACGCCTGGTACGAGGACGACAACGGCGCGTCCCAGGGCTCGCTCGACCTGGACCGGTTGCTGCACCACGAGGAGCGCCACTCCCAGCAATGGGCACGCGAAGGCTATGCCGGCTTCCTCGCCTCCTACGCGTGGGAGCAGGTCACCGGCGGCAACGAAACCGAGGAAGACGCGGGGCTCACCGATGGCGGATATCACTAAGCGGGCCTGCGCCGCGTTGCTCGTGGTGGCGGTGACCGCGGCGTGCGACACCAAGGCGCAGTTCGCGCCGTCCCTGCCGCCGGAGGCCGGGTTCCGCGTCGATGGCGGCGTCTTGAAACTGTGGACGGGCACCCCATGCGAGGGCGTCACCGGGCTGAGGTTGACCTTCGACTCTGGCACGCGGAACAGCACGGAACAGGTGTGGGCCGCGCCGAAGCCAGGCGTGCGGGTCGAGCGGCTGGACCTGCTGGGCGGTTCCGCCGCGGACGCCGGTGGCCTCCAGGTCCGGACACCGCTGCCCGCGGCGTACGACTGGACCAAGGCGGGCTCGGTCAACATCGCCGTCGACGGCCCGAAAGCCTTCGGCGCCAAGGCCGACCTCGCCCAGGTACTGCGTGAGTCGGCCGGGCATCCGGCGGGGAGCTACCTGTTCGGCCGGAGCGGCTGGATGGAGGCTGCGGACGTGCAGCGCGAGAACCGGAAGTCCTTCCTGACCGTCTGCACTCCCGATCCGAAGTGACAGCCACGAGGGCGGTGGTGCGTCGCGTCGTGCTCGGCGCGTTCGTCGGTGTCGTGGCGGTGATCGTGCTGCTCGTCGGCAGGGTGGTGCTCAGCGCGACCGGGCTGTCGTGGGACCCGCATGGGTACGGGATGTTCGCCGGGATCCTGTTCACGGCGGTCCTGACGCCGGTCGCGCTCGCGCTGTGGCTGCTCTACCGCCGGCTGCGACGACGCGGTAACTGACCCCGGCCACGGCCTGCGTCGGGCTTGCCGACCGGGAGGGCTGGTCGTGAGTGATCTGGGTCGTTAGAACGACCCAAATCACTCACGAGCACCGAATATTGGGGCTGATGAGAAGGTCGAACGTGTCGTGTTCGTGCGCGGTGCCGGTGGTGGGCTGAAGGCTCCTTTCATCGCATCAGACGCGGCGAAGGGAGCCTTCAGCCCACCACCGGCATCCGAATCGACACCTGCGACGACGCTCAGGAGGGAAGCTCGGTCCCCGAGGTACCGGAACCACCGGTGACCAGCTGCTCGACCCCGTCCAGGATCCGCGCCAGCCCGAACCGGAAGGTGTGCAGCGGCGCGCTCGCCGCACCGTGGGCTTCCCCGGCGGCCTGCCCGATGCGTGCCGCCAGCGGGAACAGGCCGGCGTCGGCTTCGGGGATCTCCGCGAGGACGGGTGCGCTGGCCGTCCACCATTCCATGTCCGTCAGGCCGGAGCGTCGCACGAGACTCGCCGATTCCACCGAGCCGCGTGCGATGCCCTGGACGAAGCCGTTGACCATCGCCACGACGGCGTCCATCTCCAGGTCGGTGAGCCCGATGGCGTCGACGGCTTTCAGCTCGCGTTCGTGCTTCGCGAAGGTGTGCGGGCCGAGGGGGAGACGGCCGGTGGTGAGCTGCAGCATCCAGGGATGCCGGTGGTACATCTCCCAGGCGTCCTCGGCGAGGATCGTCATCGTGACCCGCCAGTCGTGACTGGCCGGGGGGTCGGTCAGTTCACCGTGGACCCGGTCCATCATCAGGTCGAGCAGTTCGGCGCGGCTGTGGATGTAGGTGTAGATCGTCATGGGGGAGACGCCGAGCTTGTCCGCGCCCCGGCGCACCGACAGCGAGGTGATGCCCTCGGCGTCGGCGATCTCGATCGCCGTGGTGACGATCTCGTCGACGGTGAGCTTGGGTTTGGGGCCGCGGCGGGGTTTCTCGCGCACGCCCCAGAGCAGTTCGATGGTCCGCCGTGGATCCCCCGCTCCGGTGTGTTCCGCGTCCGTCATCACATTCTCTCTACGGTGTACGGAGTTGTGTTATCCTGAACTGTACACCGTACAGAGATTGGGGTTGAGTGGCGTCTCACGACGGCTTCGGCAGTGTCGCTTTCGAACCGAAAAACCCCCCTCGGACCAGCGGATTCGTCTTCTGGAACGCCGAGGGGAACACGCCGGGAACCGGGGAGGTGACCGTCGCTCTCCCCGAGGTCGTCACCGTGCCGTGTGTCCGGCTGCCGATGGCCGAAGCGCTCCCCGCGCTGCTGCGTCTCAACGAGAGCGACGACCCCTCCGCGCGTTTCTGGAGCACGGCCGCCACGGCGGCGTTGAAGCTCGCCGAGGCGGGCAGGCTGCTTCCCGGGCTCACGGAGTCCGATGTGGACGCCTGGCGCGCAGGCCCGCTGGAACCGGCTGACGCCGCTTGGCTGCGCGAGCTGTCCGAAGCGATGCCCGCGCGAGCGCGGGCGATCCCGGGTGAGGGAAACCTGCTTCCGGCACGGTATCCGTTGCTGCGCGCGTTCCTGGACGCCGTGGCCGACACCCTTCCCCGCACGCCCGCCGCCGCTCAAGCCGCTGGGGTGAAGGCGTTCGCCGCCGCGCCTTCGCACCGCGTTCCGCAGTTGCGGGACTGGGCGGCCGAGGTCGCGGCCGGGCTGGATTCCGGCGTCCGGGTCTCGATCCGGATCGAAGCGCCGGAAGACGACTTCACGATCGGCCGGTTCAGCGGGGTCGTCCAGGTGCACAGCCTCGCCGACCCCGGCGTCCTGATCGACGCCGCCGCGCTCTGGGCAGGCGACGACCGGTTCGGCCCGCGGGCGCGAATCGACGTGATGCTGGCGTTGCGCCGAGCCGCGCAGTTGTGGCCGCCGCTGGAACCGCTGCTCGGCGCCGCGGTCCCCGACGAGGTCGGGCTCGGCGACACCGACATCACCGAACTGCTCACCACCGCGGCCCCGCTGCTGGCCACGGCGGGCATCGACGTGCACTGGCCCGCCGATCTCGCGCGCGACCTGAGCGCGAAGGCGGTCGTCGGCGGTGGGGACGCCCCGCCCGCCGATCTTCCGTCGTTCTTCGCCGGCGGCACGCTGCTGCAGCTCGACTGGCAGCTGGCCCTCGGTGGCGCGCCGCTCACGGCGGCCGAGATGGACGCGCTGGCCGAGGCGCACCGTCCCGTCGTGCGGTTGCGGGATCAGTGGGTGCTCGTCGACCCGGCGCTCGCGGCGAAGGCGCGGGATCGCGCGTTGAAGCCGCTCACTCCGATCGACGCGCTCGGTGCCGCTCTGAGCGGGACCACCGAGATCGACGGTGAACGCGTCGACGTCCTCACCGACGGCTGGCTCGCCGCGTTGCGGGAGCGGCTGCTCGCCCCACCGGAACCGCAGGCTCCGCCGCGAGGCCTGGCCGCGACGCTGCGCGATTACCAGATGCGCGGCCTGCAGTGGCTCACCGCCATGACCTCGATCGGGCTCGGCGGCTGTCTCGCCGACGACATGGGGCTCGGCAAGACGATCACGCTGATCTCGCTGCATCTGCACCGCGCGGACGGCCCGACGCTGGTCGTCTGCCCGGCCTCGCTGCTGGGGAACTGGGAACGCGAGATCACCAAGTTCGCCCCCGGTGTCCCGGTGCGGCGGTTCCACGGCACCGAACGCTCACTCGACGACCTCGGCGACGGCTTCGTGCTCACCACCTACGGCACCCTCCGGGTGGACCCGGAACCGCTGGGGTCCGTCCACTGGGGACTGTTGGTGGCCGACGAGGCCCAGCACGTCAAGAACCACCGCTCCGGCACGGCGAAGGCGTTGCGGACGCTGACGTCGTCGGCGCGGGTGGCGCTCACGGGCACCCCGGTGGAGAACAACCTCGCCGAGCTGTGGGCGATCCTGGACTGGACGACACCGGGCCTGCTCGGCACCATGGCCGACTTCCGCCGCGTGTGGGCGAAACCGGTCGAGTCCGGAAAGGACCCGGACGCCGCGGAACGCCTCGCCCGGCTCGTCCGCCCGTTCCTGTTGCGCCGACGCAAATCCGATCCGGGGATCGCGCCGGAGCTGCCGGCCAAGACCGAGACCGACCGGCCGGTGACGCTCACGTCCGAGCAGGCGGCGTTGTACGAAGCGACGGTGCGCGAGCTGATGGCCGAGATCGCCGGGAGCGAGGGCATCGCGCGCCGCGGCCGGATCGTCAAGCTGCTCACCGGGCTCAAGCAGATCTGCAACCATCCCGCGCAGTACCTCAAGGAGCCGTCGGAAGCGGTGCTGGACGGCCGGTCGGGCAAGCTCGAGCTGCTCGACGAACTGCTGGGCACGATCCTCGCCGAGGATGGCGCGGTGCTGGTGTTCACGCAGTACGTCGCGATGGCGCGGCTGCTGGAACGGCATCTCGCGCAGCGCGGGATCGGCACGCAGTTGCTGCACGGTGGCACCCCGGTGCCCAAACGCGAGGAGCTCGTGCGCCGGTTCCAGGCCGGTGAGGTTCCGGTGTTCCTGTTGTCGCTCAAGGCCGCGGGCACCGGGCTCAACCTGACGCGCGCCGATCACGTCGTGCACTACGACCGCTGGTGGAACCCCGCGGTGGAGGACCAGGCGACCGATCGCGCGTACCGGATCGGGCAGACCAGGCCGGTGCAGGTGCACCGGCTCATCGCCGAGGGCACCGTCGAGGACCGGATCGCGGCGATGCTGCGGGAGAAACGCGCGCTCGCCGACGCGGTGCTCGCCGGCGGCGAGGCCGCCCTGACCGAACTGACCGACGAGGAGCTGGCCGATCTGGTCGAGTTGAGGAGCCGCCGATGAGCACGCCAGATGACCGCGTCCGCGGTTTCCCCGCTTTCGGTGCCCAGGGTGGACGAGGTCAGTTCGCCCGCTCGTGGTGGGGCCGCGCCTGGATCAGCGCGATGGAGGACACCGCGCTCGACCTCCAGCAGCTCAAACAGGGCCGCAAGTACGCCGCGGCGGGCCGGGTCGGCCCGATCACGGTCAGCCCGGGCCGGATCGCGGCGGTGGTCGACGATCAGGAGGGCCAGTACCGCACCGAGGTCCGGCTCGCGGAGCTGACCGGGGACGAATGGGACCGGTTCCTCGACCGGGTCGCCTCGCGTGCCGGGCATCTCGCCGCGTTGCTGGACCGGGACATGCCGCACGACCTCGTCGAGGCCGCCGACGACGCCGGGGTGCATCTGCTGCCCGGGATCGGTGACCTCGATCCGGACTGCGACTGCCCCGGCTGGGAGCTGCCGTGCCGTCACGCCGCGGCGCTGTCGTTCCAGGCGTCGTGGCTGCTCGACGCCGACCCCTTCGTGCTGTTGCTGATGCGCGGCAAGGGGGAGCGGGAGCTGCTCGACGAGTTGCAGCGGCGCAACGCGCCCCGGTTCGTGCGCACCGGTGACGACGACATCGACGCCGAGCGGGCGTACGCCGACGAGCCCGGCCCGTTGCCGGATCTCGCCGCGTTCGCGCCCACCGGAGGCCCGACCGTGCCCGGGGCACCCGGCATCCCGGCCGAGGCCTTCGCCCTGCTGGTCGCCAACGCGGGACAGATGGCCGGTGCGCTGCTGGAGTCGCAGCCGAAGCTCACCCGCAAGCAGGACGCCGTCCGGCTCGCCGCGACTCGTCCGGAGGCCGCCGACAGGCTGCGCCCGGCCGAGAACGGTGAGGACTTCGACCGCTCGGTGCTCGCCTGGCGGCACGGTGGCCGAGCCGGTCTCGAGGTCCTGGAGACCGCGTGGACACCGCCGTCACAGGCGATGGGCCGGGCGCGGGCCGCCTTCGCCGAGGTCGTGGACAATCCGGGTGAAGGCCTGGACGTCGAACGCAACCACTGCACCGTCCACGGAACCGGGGTGCAGGTGCGGCTGGGCAAGGACGGGCTCTGGTACCCGTACCGGGATCAGTGGCCCGCCGGTCCGCCTGAAGCCGATCCCGGTGCGCTGTTCGCCGCGCTGCTCGGCTGATCCCACTGCCGTCCTCGCCGCAGCCGATCCAGGTGCGGCGAGGACAGGTGGAGGATCCGGTACCGGACCTCGTCCGACTCCGGTGCCTCGCCTGCCCAGAGGGTGTAGCGGACGACCTGCCAGGTTCGCGGGTCGACGGCCAGCGCGCCCGAATGCGCGCCGTCCTGGCGCAGGTGCTCGTGAAGCCCGTCGAGAGCTTCGCCGAGGAAGGCCACGGGGTCGGTCTCGTCGGGGATCCGCATGACGTGCTTTCCCGCCGCGACCGGGGAAGCGCCGAACGCGGGTCCCTCCTCGAAGCCGAGCACGGTCCAGTGCTGCACGGCGGGACGCCCGAAGGATTCGACGATGCCGCTGAACGGGCCGCCGAAGAGGAAGGCGTTCATCCCGGCTTCGTCGTGCCACAGGTAGAAGGGCGAGTACTGGTTCAGCGTCGAGCCGTCGACGCCGCGCTCACGGATCCCGTAGACCTTCAGCCCCAGACCGCCGAAGTCGTCGAGCAGATGTCCGCGGGTGGCGACGCGGTCGCGGATGATGCCCATGTCGTAGTCGGCGGGGAGGGTGATCTCGTACTGCATCGCATGCATGGCGTACATACTAGTAGGTACAGAACGCACCTTCGTCCCAAACCGTGGTGGCCGTTGAGAGGCCCCTTGGCGCTCTCCGTGATGCGCGTGGCTATTTCCGGCTGAGCCGGACGATCCCTTCGTCGCCCTGCACCGCGACGACGACGATCACCTGCCGGTTGATCTGATGGGCCATCCCCGGCGGACCGGACACCGCGGCGCCCATTCCGCCCGAAGCCGGGGCGAGCCCCACCTTCCCGGCCTGGACCGTGACCGAGAGCGGTCCGGCGCCGCCGTCGTTGGGGATCTGGTCCCCGGTCCGGACGACCACCTCGCACTCACCGTCGGCGCAGGACCTCAGATCCCGTCCGTCCGCCGCCACGAACGGCGCGCCGGACGGGGCCGCCGCCCCCAACATCGGCGCGCTCTCCGCGGAAGTCTCCGGACTCGCCGCCGAGAAGATCGGCGTCGGGGCGGCCGTCGCGCAACCGGCGGCGAACAGCGCCACGGGAACCAGGACCAGGCATCTTCGGCGATAAACCATGACCGAGGAACGTAGCCGACCCAAGAGCCCTTGCATGCACCCGAATTCCGCAATCCTGCGGCTGTTCGCAGTGCTGAGCGGCGGTCCGGCCGGGTGAATCGGCCGGACCGCCGCTGCACGTGGTCATACGGGTACCGAGAGTCCGGAATGTGTTCGCCGCCCGATCACGCGAGATACGTCTCCAATCACGCGAGTGCGCCGTCCAATCACGCGAGATCGCCGATCGCGCACGACGCCTCCGCTCAGACCTCCGCGCGGGAGATGATCGCCCGCGTGTCCACTCCGGACGGAAGCGTCCCGAACGCGACACCCCAGTCGCCGCCCAGCCGCGACGCGCAGAACGCGTCGGCCACCGCCGGCGTCCCGTGCCGCACCAGCAGCGAACCCTGCAGCACCAGCGCCATCGACTCGACCAGCCGCCGCGCCCGGTACTCGATGTCCGACAGATCGGACAGCTCCTTGCGCAGCCTGCCCACCGCGTCGTCCAGCCGCGCGTCGGCACCGGACGCCTGCTCGACCTCGGTGAAATACGCCGCCACCGACTCCGGCTGCTTCGCCATCGCCCGCAGCGCGTCCAGCGCCGCGACGTTGCCCGAGCCCTCCCAGATCGACATCAGCGGAGCCTCACGGTAGAGCCGCGGCATCCCCGATTCCTCGACGTACCCGTTCCCGCCCAGGCATTCCAGCGCCTCCACCGCGTGCGACGGACCGCGCTTGCACACCCAGTACTTCGTCACCGCCAAGCCCAGCCGCCGGAACGCCTGCTCCTGCTCGTCATCCGGCCGGTCGGTGGCCGACGCCAGCCGCATCCCGACCGTCGTCGCCGCCTCGGACTCCACGACGAGATCCGCCAGCACATTGCCCATCAGCGGCTGATCCACCAGATTCGCCCCGAACGCGCGACGATGCCGCGCGTGGTGGATCGCCCGCACGGCGCCGTACCGCATCCCCGCGGCGCTCCCGACCGCGCAGTCCAGCCGGGTGTTGTTCACCATCTCGATGATGGTGCGCACCCCGCGCCCCTCCTCGCCGATCAGCCAGCCGATCGCGTCGTCGTACTCGATCTCCGACGACGCGTTGGACCGGTTGCCCAGCTTGTCCTTCAGCCGCTGGAGCCGGATCCCGTTGCGCGAGCCGTCCGGCAGGACACGGGGGAGCAGGAAGCACGACAGCCCGCCCGGCGCCTGGGCCAGCGTCAGGAACATGTCCGACATCGGCGCCGAGGTGAACCACTTGTGCCCGACGATCACGTAGCTGCCGTCACTCAGCGGACGCGCCGTGGTGGTGTTCGCCCGGACGTCGGAACCGCCCTGCTTCTCCGTCATCGACATCCCGGCGATGAGCCCGCGCTTCGAACTCGGCTCACGCAGCCCGAAGTCGTAATCCGTCGCCGCCAGCAACGGCTCGTATCGCTCGGACAGCTCAGGGTTGAACCGCAACGCGGGCACCGCCGCGTACGTCATCGAAATCGGGCACGTGTGCCCCGCGTCGACCTGCCCCCACACGTACATCTTCGCCGCCCGCGCCGCGTGCGCGCCCGGACGGGGATCCCGCCACGGCGCCGCGTGCAGCCCATAGGACACCGCGACGTCCATCAGCTCGTGCCAGTACGGGTGGAACTCGACCTCGTCGATCCGGTTCCCGACCCGGTCGTGCGTCCGCAACACCGGCTCGTTCTCGTTGACCAGCCTGCCCCACTCCTGCGCCTGCTCGCTCCCGGCGAGCCTGCCGAGCGCGTGCACCTCGGCCACCGCCCAGCCCGCGCCCGCCCGCTCCAGCCCCTCCAGCAGGGCCGGATCGGCGGCGACGTCGTACTCCGCCAGCGGCGGGACCTGATTGGTGACCTCATGAGTGACCGGCATCGGAACCTCCCAAGGAACGCAGGACGAAAGTGCGCAGCCCGGACACCTCGTCCGCGCCGCCGGTGGTCAACGGGCCGATCAGCACCTCGGCGGCCGCGCCGACGAGCGCCGCCGCGGTGACGTCCGCGTCCTGGGCCGGCAGGACCCCGGACCGGACACCGTCGGCCACGTGCTGGGCCACGACGTCACGGAACGCACGCCGGAACACCAGCCGCTCGGCCTCGATCGGCGCGTCCACGGGCTCGGCCAGCAGCGCGTACGCCATCCGCGGGGTCTTCAACGCCCGGCTCGCGAAGGTGTCGAAGACCGCCACGACCCGCTCCGCGGGCGTACCGGGCCGCTCCGACACCTCGCGCACAGCCTCGACCTCACGCGTGACGACCTTGCGGAACAACTCCACGACCAGCGCGGCCTTGGTGGGGTAGTGGCGGTACACGCTGCCGACCGCCACGCCCGCGCGTTCCGCGACCGCCGCCACCGAGCAGCCCGCGTACCCGCGCTCGGCCAACTGCTCCATGGCGGCGGCCAGGACGGCGTCGCGCTGAGCGTCCAACCGCTCCTGGACCTTCGGTGTACGTCGATACGGCACCCAAGAAGTGAAGCACCGATTCACACCTTCAGTCAACGCACCCTGGCGAGCCCTTCGACGGCCTTGGCGATGCCCTTCTTGTCATAAGCGCCGGTCGGCATGGTCGCCGCATGAGCGTGACGGACCACCCCGTCCCGGTCGAACAGCACACTGCCCGACTGCTGCAGCAGCTTCTTCCCCAATCCGAAGGCCTCGTGCGGCGTACCGCCCCGACCGGTCACCACCCGGAACGGCACCCCGCGCTTCGCCCGCCACGCCTTGGCCTCCGCCCGGTCCTCCGGGACGGCGACCAGCACCCGCACGTCGGCGGCGGCCAGTTCCTCCGCACGCGCCACGAGATCCTTCACATGGCCGTTGCACACCGGGCACGACGTCGACCGCATGAAGTAGATCAACACGGCGCCCGTGCCACGGAACTCCGCAAGCCGCACGGCCTGCCCGGACGTGTCCACCAGAACGACATCAGGCACCGTGGAACCGATTTCGAGCATTGAAGACTCCTCAACAGAAGGTCAGGAAGAGGGGATGTCGAGAGAGGCACGAACCGCCGCCCGCGCGCGATGCAGCCGGGACTTCATCGCGGCCGGGCTCAGCCCGAGCGCGTCGGCCACCGCACGGCCCGAATGGCCCTGGATGTCACGCATGATCAAGACGCGACGCTGATCGGCGGGCAACTCGGCGATCGCCGCGGCCACCCGCTGCGCCTCCAGCCGATCCAAGGCGTCCTCTTCGGCCGACACCATCACCACGGAATCCGCCAGACCGTCACCACGCCACGCCCGGCGCGCCCGCCGGAGACATTCGTTGCGCACGATCCGGAACATCCACGACGCCAGCGCACCGGTGGCCCGCAGCGAGCCGATCTTCCGGTACAGGATGATCAGCGCCTCCTGCGCCGAATCCTCCGCGTCCTCCGGCGAAGCGCACAACGACCGCGCGAACCGCTGCACATGCGGATGGGAACCCGAAACCAAAGCGGCGATGGCGGACGCGTCCCCGCCCTGCGCCGCCACGATCAGCGAATCCCGCGGCCAATCGGCCTCCACGACGAACCTCCTCCCGCGCCGGGCTTGTCCCGGCCCTTACAAGAGCCGGGAACCCCGCAAAAGGATTCAGCCCCTTTCACGTGACCCCGCTCACCCCAGCCGGCGCACCACGAACCCCACGTCACCCGATGGCATGATCGCCGCTATGACATGGACCGCCCCCGAGGTGACCCGACCGTCCGGCGACACCGCCGCCGACGAGCGGATCCTCCTGCCCTCCCTGCTGACCTGGCACCGCAGCACCTTCCTCCACAAGCTGGCCGGTCTCACCGGAGAACAACTCGCCACGGCGTCGGTCCCGCCGTCGAACATGACCCTCCTCGGCCTCGTCCGGCACCTCGCCAAGGTCGAACGCTTCTGGTTCCGCCTGCGCTACGCCGCACAGGACATCGAACCCCTCTACGACCCCGCCCTCGGCAAGGACCACGACTTCGAAGTCCTCGACGCCGCCAAAGCCGAAGAGGCCTACGACATCCTCCTCGAAGAGATCCGGCTGGCCGACGAGGCCGCCGCCGAAGGATCCCTCGACGACACCTTCGACCTCGGCGGAAACCCCTTCTCACTCCGCATGCTCTACCTCCACATGATCGGCGAATACGCCCGCCACAACGGGCACGCCGACCTCATCCGCGAACGCGTCGACGGCCACACGGGAGCCTGACCATGGACTACGGATTCATCGGCGCGGGGGAGATCACCGCCGCCATCGTCGAAGGCCTCAGCAAGGACATCACCGACCCGCCACGGATCTTCCTCTCACCCCGCAGCCGCAGCGTCGGACAAGAACTCTCCGCTCGCTTCGCCAACGTCGAAGTCCGCGACAGCAACCAAGCCGTCGTCGACAGCGCCACGACGATCATCCTCGCCGTCCGCCCGCCGATCGCCGAAGAAGTCCTCCGCTACCTCACCTTCCGCCCCGAACACGTCCTGATCAGCGCCCTCGCCGGCGTCCCCCTCGACCGGCTGCGCGACTGGGCCGCCCCCGCCGGCGAAGTCGTCCGGAGCATCCCGCTGCCGCCCGCCGCACGCCGCCAGAGCCTCACCGCGATGTACCCCGACAACCCCGCCGCACGCGCCCTCTTCGACAGCATCGGCGGCAGCGTCGTCCCCGCCGCCGAGAAGGACCTCGACATCTTCAGCGGCGCCACCGCCACCTTCGCCGCCCACCTCGACTACCTCGGCACCATCGCCGCCTGGATGACCGACCAGGGCATCGACGACACCACCGCGACCGCCTTCACCAGCCACATCTTCGGCCAGCTCGGCCAATCCCTCGCCGAACAGAACGGCTCCCTCGAAACCCTCACCGGCAAACACATGACCCCCGGCGGGCTCAACGAACAGTTCCTCACCGACCTGCGCACCAACGGCGTCCCCGACACCGTCCGCGAGGCCCTCGACGCAATCCTCACCAGACTGCGGGACAAGTGACCATCATCGACGAACTGCGGGCGGCCGGGTGCGTCTTCGCCGAAGACGAAGCCCGGCTCCTCACCGCCGAAGCCCGAACCCCGGCCGAGCTCGACACCATGGTCCAACGCCGCGTCGACGGCGAACCACTCGAAGTCATCCTCGGCTGGGCCGGATTCCACGGGCTCCGCATCGCCGTCGAACCCGGCGTCTTCGTGCCACGGCAACGCTCCGAACTGCTCGTCCGCCACGCCGTCACCCTCGCCGGACCAGGAGCGGTGGTCCTCGACCTCTGCTGCGGAACCGGCGCACTCGGCGCCGCCATCGCCGCCGAACTCGGCGAAATCCGGCTCTACGCGGCCGACATCGAACCCGCCGCCGTCCGCTGCGCACGCAAGAACGTCGCCCAAGCCGGGGGAGAGGTCTTCGAAGGCGACCTGTACGCACCACTTCCCGCATCGCTACGAGGCCGCGTCGACATCCTGGTCGTCAACGCCCCGTATGTCCCCAGCGACGCCATCGCGATGATGCCGCCCGAGGCGAGAGACCACGAACCCCGCGTCGCACTCGACGGCGGCCACGACGGCGTCGACGTCCACCGCCGGGTCGCCGCCGAAGCCCTCCACTGGCTCTCACCGACCGGGCACCTGCTGATCGAAACCGGCGAAAGCCAAGCCGCGAGCACCGCGGAAGCCATGGCACACAACGGTTTGACCCCCGAAGTGATCACCGACGAAGAGCTGTACGCGACGATTGTTGTCGGTGCCCGGGTCTAGGGTCACCGCCGTGACCGACTACCTCCAAACAACCCGCACCGCCTACGACACGGTCGCGGCCGACTACGCGGAACTCCTCCGCGACCACCTCGCCGGATCCACCTGGGACCGAGCCGTCCTCGGCGCGTACACCGAGCTCGTCCAGGCCGCCGGCGGCGGCCGCGTCGCCGAAATCGGCTGCGGAACCGGCCGCATCACCGAGTACCTCCACCAGCTCGGGCTCGACATCCACGGCGTCGACCTCTCTCCGGGTATGCTCGCCGTCGCCCGGAAGTGGTACCCACATCTGGACTTCCAGCTGGGGGAGATGCCCGGACTGTCCCTTGAGGACGGTTCACTCGCCGGCGTCGTCGCCTGGTACTCCATCATCCACACACCGCGGGAGCGACTGCCGGAGATCTTCGCCGACTTCCACCGGATCCTCGCCCCGGGCGGCCACCTGCTGCTCGCCTTCCAGGTAGGCGACGAGGTACGCCACATCGAGCACGCGTACGGCCACGACATCTCCTGCGACGCCTACCGGCTGACGCCCGAGAAGATCGCCGCACAACTGGGGGAGGCCGGCTTCAGCCTGCTCTCCACCCTCGTTCGCGAGCCGTCCGAGGAGTTCGAGAACACCCCGCAGGCCTACCTGATCGCCCGCAAGCAGTAGGTCAAGGACGCCGCGCCTCGACGAGCCAGGCCGCCGAGCCGTAGAAAACGCCCCGGTCGGCCTGGTGCTCAGCGAGATCCGCACGCAGAGCCTGGATGGCACCGTCCCGCGCGGTGTCATCCAGGTCAGCCAACCGACCACCGTGCTGCTCGACGATGAACTCGGCCGCGTCGTCGACGTCCGCACCGAAGTACATCGGCTTGTTCACCGCCGTGCACCCGATGTCGACGTACCCGGCGGAGGTCAGCAACTCTTCGATCTCTCGCGGATGGCTGAGCGCGAGATCCGCCGACGGAACCTCACGGCCCGCCGCGAAGATCGTCCGGAACGTGGTGATCCATTCGTTGAGCCGCAACGGCTGCCACGTCAGCAGGACCAGGCGGCCACCCGGCCGGGTCGCCCTGGCCAGATTGCCGAACGCGGCCAGGGGAGTACCGAAGAACATCGAGCCATGCCTGCTGATCACCACGTCGAACGACGCCTCGGCGAACGGATGGACCTGCGCGTCCGCCTGCTCGAACGCGACGTTGGGAACATGCTCCTCCTCGGCGAGCCGACGAGCGACACCGAGCATCTCACTCGAGAGATCAACACCCAGCGCCGAACCCGCGACGGCCAGCCGGGCCGCATCCCGCGTCGTCTGACCGGCACCGCAGCCGACGTCGAGGACCCGATCCGCCGACTGGACATCGGCCGCGGCGAAGAAGAGGTCCCGGTACGCGGCGACACCGTCGTTGAAACGCTGCGCGCGCTTCGCCCACAACGAGCCGTCGTCCCCGTCCCACGCCTTCAACATCCGCTCGTTGGACGGATCGACACGCACAGCGGTGCTCTCGGACATTTCGGCAACCCCCAGAATCGGTATTCGGGGATCACCCTAGCTCAGTCCAAGGTGATGTTGACCATCCAGGAGATACCGAACAGGTCCACGAGCGCCCCGGCTTCGTCACCCCAAAGCTGTTTCTCCAAAGGCATCGTCACGGTCCCGCCGACAGACAACTTTTCGAAGTATTCGCGAAGTTTGCCGCCGCCGCCGAGATAAACTGCAACATTGTTGCCAGGGGAGTGCGGCACGTCCTCGACCTGGCCATCGACGTCGCAAGCCATCAGCGTGTATCCGTCCGCGGTGTCGAGACGAGCGTGCATCACTTTGTCAGCGGCAGGGGAGTCGGGCGAACCGAAGTCCGCGATCGTGCGGATTTCCAGCTTGCCGCCGAAGACCTCCTGATAGAACTCCATCGCCTGTCGCGCGCGCCCGTTGAACCTGATGTACGGATTGAGCCGAGATTCCATGACAGGACCATTCCACCCAATACGCGACATCCTGTGTCGTGTATCAGCCGACGCCCCAGTAGGCCAGCCAAGCATCCAGCGCCGGCCCAGACGGGTTGAGCCGCCGAGCCCGGGCGACGTTGTCCTCGTCCTCGGGAACGACCTCGGCCAGAATCAGGATTTCCCCGCGAGCCACGCCGACACCGAACAGTCCTTCGTCGGCCAGCCTGTGCAGTGCCGTCTCCATCGCGCGCAGTCGAAGATCGAACTCGGCCTCGGAGGCTTCGTCGTCAAGGTCGTACACCGCCGGCCGGGCGGCGAACAGATCGCGGACCGGCTTCAGATGGTTCTCACCCAAAATCGAGAACGGCGAATCGGCGTAGGAATAGCGGACCTCGTCAGCGTCGGTTCGCTGAGCCAGCGCTTCGTGCGACCACGCCGACAGTGCCGGACCGAACGCTTCGCCGGGCGTCGTCAGCGTGACGTAGTAGAAGGTGTGGCCGGGGTTGTCGCGGAACAGGTCTGTGACGGCCGCACGGTTGGCCGCGGTCAAGGCGTCAGCGAGGTCGGTTTCGGTCGGGGTCATGGGGGGATCGAACCACATGCCGCTTACTTGACATAATGTACATTATCGGCACTTTGGACGACCTGGATAACGGCGGTTGAGAGGGGCCTCCAGGGTGGGCCGAAAGCGTCCTTCACCGCATGTCACGCAGCGAAAGCGTCCTTCGCCACGTCCGACGCCGACAGGACCCCTCCCGTTCTCTCTGCGGTGCCGGGTGTCCTGAGGCTCCAGGGTGCCTCAGGACACCCCCGAGGGCGAAGAACCGATGCCCGATCACTCGACCTCAATACGTCACTGTGACGAATCGATCCGGACGCCTCGGAGCGAAGATGATCAATGGAGGCGTCAGTCGCGGGCAGATCCCGCCGAGTCGGCCAGGTCGACGATGTCCGCGGCCCCTGGGGCCGGATGTGTCATGAAAGGGTCGTTCAGGACGAAAAACGTCAGGAACGACCCTTTCATGACATCTCAGAGAGCGACAGGAGAACCGAGATCCCCCGCGAGGGGTGTCCGGACCCATCGCTCCGTTTCATGCATAATCACTATTATGCATGAAACGGAATATAACCCAGTGTAAGACTGTCGGTGCCATGCGGTACAAGATGTTCATGAGGGTTTCCGAGGCACAGCAAGCCTTTTTCGCCGCACGTCGTCCCCGTAAGGATTCTCCTCACACCACCGACGCCTACCGCCGCGACCTAGCCGGCATCACCGCTCTTCTGCTCCGCGAGCTGGACCGCTCCCCTGACGACCTCATGGTCGAGATGCTCACCGCCCAGGCACTTCGCAACGCCTTCGGTGCCTTCGCCGACACTCACGCGAAGAGTTCGGTCCTGCGCGCGTGGTCGACCTGGAACCAGTTCCTCACGTTCTGTGTGTCCGACGGGCTGCTCGCGGGCAATCCGATGGGCGCCGTCGCCCGGCCGAAGGCGCCTCCGTTGACGCCGAAACCCTTGCGGGGCGAGGAAACCCCGGAGCAGCTACTCGCGGCCGCGGCCGACGGTGCGCGCCGGACCCGGGATCCGTGGCCGGAGCGGGACGTCCTGGTGATCGCGCTCGGGCTGGTCGCCGGGCTGCGTGCCGCGGAGATGCGGGCGCTGACGGCGCGGTCGCTGGTCGGCCGTCAGGGCGAGATGCGGTTGCACGTCCACGGCAAGGGAAGCCGGGACCGGTCGATCCCGGTGCAGCCGATCATGGAGAAGATCATCGAGGAGTACCTCGCCTCCTGTCGCCGCCGGTTCCCGCAGCAGCGGTTCGGGCCCTCCACTCCCCTCCTCCGGGATCGTGCCGGCGAGCCGATCGGCCGGGGCGCGCTGGAGTACCTGGTCAAGTCCTGCTACCGGTGGGCGGGCCTGCACGACAGGGTGCCGGTCGGGGCGAACCTCCACGCGTTGCGGCACACGTTCGCGACCCGGCTGGCGGAGGACGGCGCGACCGCGTCGGAGATCATGGCACTGTTGGGGCACGCGAGCCTGGCGACCAGTCAGAACTACATCGAGGCGACCGGTCGTGAGCAGCGGGCGGCGGCCGCGAGCAACCGGACGTACCGGGCGCTGGACGGGATCGTGTAGGTCAGCGGAGTTGTTCGAGGTCCTTGGCGGCCTGGGCGATTTCGCCCGCCAGGCTGCGGAGTTCGGCGACGGAGGCGCCGTCGTCGGCCGCGGTGACGACGTCCTCCGCGGCGCAGCGGAGCTGAAAGAGCCGGTCCTGCAGGGTGGCGATCTCGGTGTCGGAGAGGACGACGGCGTCTTCGGGGAGACCGCTGCGCTGCAGGGCGGTTCGCCGTTCGTAGGCCCGCTGGCGGCACGATTGCCCACAGTAACGGCGGCGCCTGCCGACGTTGCCGCCCTGTTCGAGGCGCCTGCCGCACCATCCGCAGTGTTTGGGTGCCCCGGCGCGGCGTAGCTCGGACACCTCTTCGGCGGACGTCTTCGGGTGTTCGGCCACTTCCCTCACGGTTCAGACCCTAGCTGGCCACCCGACGATCATGCCGGGGCCACGACCGAAGTGCACACTAGTGGGGTGCCGACACTGTTTCCGTACCTCGCCGATCCGCTTCCGCGTGCCTTCGCCCACCGGGGCTGGCACCTCGGTGACCTGGAAGGACTGGAGAACTCGTTGCCCGCCTTCCAGCAGGCGGTGACGGAGGGCTACCGCTATCTCGAGACGGATGTGCACGCGACGTCGGATGGCGTGGTGGTCGTGCATCACGACGCGTCGTTGGACCGGACGACCGATGGCACCGGGTTGATCTCACAGCAGACGTGGGCCCAGCTGCGGACGGTCAAGATCGGCGGTCGTGCGCCGTTGTCACGGCTGGAGGACGTGCTCGAGGAGCTGCCGGAGGCGCGGTTCAACATCGACGTGAAGTCGAACGACGCGGTGGAGCCCTTCGTTCGGGCGATCGAGCGGTCCGGGGCGCATGACCGGGTGGCGGCGGCGTCGTTCTCCGACGCGCGGTTGGCGCGGATCCGGAAGCTGGCGGGGCCGAAGCTGGTGACGGCGATGGGGCCGCGGTCGGTGGCGGTGATGTGGGCGAACGGGTTCTTGCCGCTGTTCTCCCTGCGGGCGTTGTCGCGGGGTGCGATGGCGCAGGTGCCGGTGCGGCAGGGCCGGTTGAAGGTGGTGGACCGGGCGTTCCTGCGGCAGGCGGCGCGTGGGGGTTTCGAAGTGCACACGTGGACGGTGGACGATCCGGCGGAGATGCGTTTGCTGCTGGATCTGGGGGTGCACGGGATCGTGACGGATCGGCCGGACCTGCTGCGTGAGGTGCTTCGGGAGCGGGGCTCGTGGCCTTCCTGATCCGCGTTTAGTCCTCTGAATGCGCTCACACGCATTCAGAGGACTAAACGCGAGGGGGTCAGCGGGGTGGTTTGCCGTTCCAGGCGGCGTCCCAGGTCTTGGGGCCGAGCCGTCCGGAGTCGTTGATGCCGTTGGCGCGCTGGAGGGCGAGGACGGCTTCGCGGGTTTTGTCGTAGTAGCAGCCTGTTCCGGTGAAGCCGTAGCCGAAGGCGTTCATCCGTAGCTGGAACTGCTTGAGCGGGACGGCGCAGTCGCCGTAGGCGTAGACGACGCCGGGCCAGGCGGGTTTGGGGCCGCCGGGCGGAGCGGGCGGGGTGGGCTTCGGTTTGGGTGCGGGCGGCGGGGCGGGCTGTCCTCCCCCGCCGATGTAGGCCGATTCGGCGTAGGACGGGACGCGTTTGCTGCGGGCGTCACTGTCGTTGCGGAAGCCGAGTTTGCCGGCGCATTCCCAGGGTTGCCAGCCGCGCATGCGGTACAGGTAGAGGGCCCGGTAGTCCTGTTCGCGGGGGGTGGCCTGGTCGGGTCGACCTTGGCCGCCGACGCTGCGCCAGGTGGGCAGGTCGAACTGGTAGGCGCCGTAGTAGCCGTTGCCGGTGTTGATGTTGTAGCGCCCGCTCGATTCACACATGCGGAGCTTGGCCCAGTAGGAGCCGTGGGGATCCGCGGCGGCGGATCCGGTGGTGGCGATCTGCAGGCCCGTCACGGCGAGGGCGAGCAGGAGCGTTCTCGCCACTACGCGGTGTGCTGTGCGAAGGCGATGGGTCCTCATGAGCGGAACAGTAAATACCGGACACTTGCTTCACAAGAGTCACAGCTCGCTCACCAGCCTCACACGAAACACACGGGGACCGTGGCAGCGACACGCCGACGATGGTCGAGAAGGTGTCCGGGAAGGGTTCGTCTCGCGTCGAAACGAACACGGTCCGGACTCGTGCCGGACACGTGGGTGTGATCGCCAGTAGTCTCCCGCTGACCTCGACGTTCTCGACTTCAGGAGCTGTGCATGACGGTGGCCGTGACCCGTGAACGCAAGCGGGTGTGGCGGGCTTGGTACCTCTACGACTGGGCCAATTCGCCGTTCTATTCGTCGGTGATCACCGTCTTCGGAGCGCTCTATTTGAGTGAGATCGCGTCCGCGGACGCGAAGGCGAATTTCACCCTTAACGGGGACAGGGCGTGCACCGATTCGAGTGGAGCTTCGAGCACCCTGCAGAGCTGCGACGTCTCGTTGTTCGGGTTGCAGTTCCCGGCGGGGTCGCTGTGGGGTTATCTGCTGTCGGTCGCGACGGTGACCCAGGTGCTGGTGCTGCCGATCGCCGGTGCGATCGCGGACCGCAGCAGGCACAAGCGACGGATCCTCGGCGGGTTCGCGTTCCTGGGTGCGGCGGCGTCGGCGTTGATGTTCTTCATCGCGGGGACGGACTGGGAGGTCGGGGTCTGGACGTTCATCCTGGCCAACATCGGCTACGGCGGTGCGCTGGTCGTCTACTACTCGTTCCTGGTGGACATCGCGGAGCCGGACGAGCGGGACGCGGTGTCGTCGAAGGGTTGGGCTTTCGGCTATCTCGGCGGTGGTCTGGCGCTGGCGCTGCAGCTCGGGTTCTTCCTCGGGCACGAGGCTTTCGGCGTGAGCGAGTCGCTCGCCGTCCGGATCTGCTTCCTGACGTCGGGGATCTGGTGGGCGGTGTTCACGTTCCCGGCGGTGCGGGCGCTCCCCCAGACTCACGTGCCGAAGTCGAGCGAGCGGGGCCTGTCGGTGCTGACGGCGGGGTTCAAGGAGCTGAAGCGGACGATCAAGGACGCGCGGGCCTATCCCCTGACGTTGGCGTTCCTCGGGAGCTACTTGGTCTTCACCGACGGGATCACGACGGTGGTGGCGGTGTCGGCGCAGTACGGCAAGGACGAGCTGAAGTACAGCACCCAGGTGCTGATCGTCACGATCCTGGTGATCCAGTTCCTGGCGTACGCCGGCGCGATGATCCATGGTGCGATCGCGGCCAGGATCGGGGCGAAGAAGACGATCTTGGGCAGTCTGGTGGCGTGGGTGGCTGTGCTGTGCTTCGCGTTCTTCATCGAGGCCGGTCAGCCGCTGCAGTTCTACGCGGTGGCGGTCGGGATCGGGCTGGTGCTGGGTGGGACGAACGCGTTGTCGCGGTCGTTGTTCGGGCAGATGATCCCGGAGGGCAAGGACGCGCAGTACTTCTCGCTGTACGTGGTCGGTGAGCGCGGGACGTCGTGGCTCGGTCCCCTGCTGTTCGCCGCGGTCGGGCAGATCACCGGCTCGTTCCGGTACGCGATCATCGCGCTGGTGATCTTCTTCGTGCTCGGTTTCGTGTTCGTGTGGCTGGTCCCGGTGCGCCGGGCGATCGAGGCGGCGGGTAACCGACCACCGGCGGTGCTGTGACGGCGGAGCGTGCCGATAGGGTCGGGCGTCGTGACCGTACTGAAGGAGAGTGGCCCGGATCCCACGGACGCGTTGTCGTCGGTGCCGGTGGCGGGTTCACGGCGGGGTGTGCCGGTCGTCGGGAAGTTGAAGTTCTGTTACGGGCCGATGGACTGCGGGAAGTCGACGCTGGCGTTGCAGATCGACCACAACCACGCGCGGCAGGGTCGTCGCGGGATGGTGCTGGTGCGGCATGACCGGTCCGGGGAGCCGCAGATCACCAGCCGGATCGGGTTGACGCGCAAGGCGATCGAGGTGGGGAACGAGACCGATCTGCGGTTGCTGGTGCGTGAGCAGTGGGCGGCCGGGCGGCATGTGGACTACTTGATCGTCGACGAGGCGCAGTTCTTGTCGCCCGATCAGGTGGATCAGCTGGCTGAACTGGCCGATGACGTCCAGATCGACGTGTACTGCTTCGGGATCGCGACGGATTTCCGGAGCATGTTGTTCCCGGGGGCCGCGCGGTTGTTCGAGCTGGCGGACGAGTTGCAGCCGGTGCAGGTCGAGGTGTTGTGCTGGTGCGGGCAGACGGGACGGTTCAACGCGCGGGTTTCCGACGGTGAGGTGCTGCGGGCCGGGGACACCGTGGTGGTCGCGGATACCGAGCAGTCGCTAGTTGAAAGTTCACCGGCATCACGGTCCGAGGGTGAGTCGAACACGGTCCGTTATCAGGTATTGTGCCGTCGGCACTTTCGACTGGGCGACCTGGGGCCCACCTCAGCCCAACACGGTCAGTTACGGTTGACGTGACAGGCGTACTACTAGCCCATCTGGGGGATATCCGCACCAAGATGGCCGTATTGACGTCACGCCAGAGCGCGAAACCACTCCTACTAGGAGAAGCTGTTGCCACCGGGTGACACAGCTCATCGTGAGCAAGGACATGCTGTCCAGGGAATCTCCTGGGCCTCATCGTCGTTGCATAGGGTGAGCATCACCCTGGCTCCACCCGGAGCTGACTGAAAGGACCCCCATCATGGCCGACCGTGTTCTCCGTGGAAGCCGGCTGGGAGCGGTCAGCTACGAGACCGACCGCAACCACGACCTCGCGCCTCGGCGCACCGTGCGCTACGCCTGCCCCAAGAACCACGAGTTCGAGGTGCCCTTCTCCGACGACGCCGAGATCCCCTCGGTGTGGGAGTGCAGGCTGCACGGCAGCGAGTCCGAGATCGTGGACGGCGGGCAGCCGGAGCAGAAGAAGGTCAAGCCCCCGAGGACGCACTGGGACATGCTCCTGGAGCGCCGTTCGATCCCGGAGCTCGAAGATCTGCTCAACGAACGTCTCGCCGAGCTGAAGGGACGCAGGACCACCCGGTCCGCCTGACGCACGGCACAAGTAGCTAGCCCCACCACGAACCGGCGAAGCCCCCGCGACCTCCCTCCGCGGGGGCTTCGCCGTGTCTCGGGGATGTCAGGAAAGGGCCGTTCAGGACAGGAAACGTCAGGAACGACCCTTTCCTGACATCCCGCGGCCGATCAGGCGGGGAGCAACCCGGCGCCGAGGGACATCAAGGCGTCGCGAAGGCGCAGCAGGTGCTCCGGCGGCGATTCGAGCAGCGGAAGCCGCACCGTCGCGTGCGGGATGACGTCGAGTTCGGCCAGCGCGGCCTTGACCATGATCGCCCCCTGCGACGTGCGCATGACGGCCTCCGCCAGCGGAAGCAACCCGGCGTTGAGCGATCCGCGCGGTGTCGAGGTCTCCCCCGCGTACGGCGGCGATCAGTGCGGCGTTGCGGTCGGCGACGGCGTTGCCCACGACGCTGACCAGACCGGTGGCGCCGGCGGCGAGGTAGGGCAGGTTGAGCTCGTCGATGCCGCAGTAATAGGCCAGCGGTGTGTGCGCCATGACGGTCATCGCTTCGAACAGGTCGCCCTTGGCGTCCTTCACGGCCCGGATCCTGGGGTGGCTGGCGAGTTCGATCAGGGTGGCCGCTTCCATGGCCGTCCCGGTGCGGGCCGGGACGTCGTAGAGCATCACGGGCAGGTCGGTGGCGTCGGCGACCGCCTGACAGTGCGCCACGATCCCGGCCTGTGTCGGCTTGGAGTAGTAAGGGCAGACGAGCAGGAGCGCGTCGGCGCCTGCGGCCTCGGCTTCCTTCGCTCGCCGGATGCAGGCGGTGGTGTCGTAGGTGCCGACGCCGGCGATCACGCGCGCCCGGTCGCCGGCGTGGTTCGCCACGGTGTGGACGAGTCGTGCGGCTTCGGTGTCGGTCAGGGTGGGTGACTCCCCGGTGGTGCCGCCGACGACGATGCCGTCGCAGCCGGTGTTCAGCAGGTGGTCGACCAGGCCGGTGAGGCCGGGTTCGCTGAGCGCGCCGCCGGGTTCCATCGGGGTGACCATGGCGACGAGGTTGGAGCCGAAGGGTGTCATGCGGTCGATCCTGTCGGCGCTGTTACCTGCGGTCCAGCGATGGTTTTTGGACGATATTGCGTAGCCTGGCTTCATGATCGAGGTCGGGGCTTTGCGGGCACTGCGGTCGGTGGCCGCGCTGGGGACGTTGGCGCGGGCGGCGGACGAGCTGGGGTTTCACGGCGTCGGCGGTGTCGCAGCAGATCAAGCGGCTGGAACGTCAGATCGGGATGCCGGTGCTCGCTCCGGCCGGCCGCGGCGTCGTGCTGACTCCGGCGGGCCAGGCCGTCGTCGACTCCTCGCTGGAGGTGTTCCAGGCGCTCGAACGGTGTGCCGAGGCCGCTCAGTCGGTCGCGGAGGGCGCGCCGCGCGGGGTCTTGCGGGTGGCCGCGTTCTCGACCGGTATCCGCGGCCTGCTCGCCCCGGTCCATCCCCGGCTCCTGACCCGCTACCCCGACCTCCGGCTGCACATCACTGAGCAGGACCCCGACCAGGCTCTGCATTCGGTCGAGGCCGGGACCGCCGACCTCGCGCTCCTGCATGACGCCGACGGCCTGCCGGTGCCGCTGTCCCCCGCGTTGTCGCGGCGCCTGGTGCACACCGACCTCGGCGACGTCGTCATGGCCGCGACCCATCCCCTGGCGCGGGCCGAGCCGCCGTTGGACGGCGCGGACCTGGCCGGGCACGCGTGGGTGACCAGTCCACCCGGCACGGTCTGCCACCAGTGGTTCCGGCGCGTGTTCGCCGGCCTTCCCGAAGAACCCGACGTGCGGCATCTGATCGACGACTTCTCCACGCAGCTGTCGCTGGTCGCCTCGGGCGAGGTCGTCGCGTTGATCCCGCGGCTGGCTCGCCCGCCGTTGGCCGAAGGGCTGGTCACCCGGCCGCTGCGGCGCCCGCCGACGCGCGAGGTGCATGCCGCGTGGCGCCGCAGTGCCGAGTCGAGTCCCGCGATCCGGGCGGTGCTGGCGGAGCTGGGGGCGGCTCGGTCAGCTGGGGTACATGCTGGTCACGTTGATGAACGTGCCGGTGATCCCCATGGCGTCGTCGGAGGCGAGGAACGCCAGCGTGGCGGCGACCTCGGCGAGGCGCGGTGAGCGTTTGGTCATGCGGGCCTCGGTGAGGCCGTCGAGGACGTTCTGCACCATTTCGGGGGTCGCCGGCAGCTGGTTGTTCACCGCGGAGAGTTTCTCGGGCGTGAAGGTCTCCGGGATACCCGCGACCCAGATGCCGAGCGCGCGGACGCCGTGCGGTCCGATCTCGACGGCGAGATTGCGGATGAAGGTGTCCAGCGCGGCGTCGATCGAGCCCGTGGCACCCATCATCGGGCTGCCGTGGGCGGAGCCGCTGTCGAGGGCGAGGATGGCGCCGGAGCCCTGGGCGACCATGTGCCGGGCGGCGGCCCGTGCGGTGATGAAGTTCGTCGTGATGCCGTCGGTGATCGGGCGGACGTAGTCCTCGACCGACATCTCCACGAGCGGGATGCCCTGGATGTCGCCACGCGGGACGAGGTTGAGCGAGACGTCGATGCTGCCCGCCTCGGCAACGACGGAAGCCGCGTGCGCGTCGACCGCGGCTTCGTCGAGGCCGTCGACGACGGCGACTTCGGCCTGTCCCCCGGTCTCCTTGATCTCGCCGGCGAGCTTCGTCAGTGCCGGTTCGTGGCGGCCGGTGAGGAAGACGCGGGCCCCGCGCGCGGCGAACTCCTTGGCGACGCCGTTGCCGATCGCCCCGCCGGCGCCGTAGATGATCGCGTTCTTGTTCTGGAGGCTCATGGGTTTTCCTTCCGCGTTGTCGGTTACGACGGTTGAGACGCGGAAGGCCCGGAGATCTCATCGGTCCTCAGGTCAGCGTCAGCGGCAGCCCGAACGCGGGGAACAGATGCGGTTCGAACGCGGTGATCTCGGCGACCTTCCCGTCTTCGATGCGCAGCACGTCGAGCACCTGTGCGCGGTAGATCCGGGTGCCCGGTCGCCGGACGTAGCCTGCTGCGGCGGGGAGCCCGTTGGCCACGGTCGGAAGGTGTTTCCACTCTCCGAAGTACGTCGGCGAGGTGGGATCGAGGGATTGGGCGACGAACTCGAGGAAGACGTCGCGACCGGAGAACCACAGCGGGTTCGGCGGCATCGTGACCAGCACGTCCTCCCTGAGCAGCTCGGCCATGATCCGGCTGTCCCCGTTGGCGGTGGCGGCGGCCATGTAGCGCCGCAGGATCGCCTGCTCCTCCTCGGTCGGCCGCACGGTCCTTGCCCAGTCGGTGCGGCGTTCCGGTAGGCGTTCGCGCAGCGTGGGGCGTGCGCGCTGAAGGGCGCTGGTGACCGACGCGACGGTGGTTTCCAGCAGGTCCGCGGTCTCGGCGGCCTTCCAGCCGAGGACGTCGTTGAGGATCACCACGGCTCGCTGTTTCGGCGGGAGGTGCTGGATGGCGGCCAGGAAGACGAGCTCCATCGTTTCCCTGGCCTCGGCGATCTCCGCGGAGTCGTCCGGGAACGGCTGCAACCAGGGCAGGAACTGCGGCGGTTCGCCCTGTTCGACGTCGGGCAACGGGTCGTAGGGACGTGGAACCCTCTTGTTGCGCCGCAGGAAATCGAGGCAGGTGTTGGTGGCGATGCGGTAGAGCCAGGCGCGGAAACTCGACCGGCCTTCGAACCCTTCGCGGCCGCGCCACGCTCGCAGGAACGTCTCCTGGACGAGGTCCTCCGCGTCGTCGTAGGACCCGACCATGCGGTAGCAGTGCACGCGCAGCTCGCGCTGGTGCTCTTCGATCCTCCCGGCGAAGGTGACCTCGTCGACGGTTTCCGTCACGGGCGCCTGCGTGACGTTTTCGTCCTTGGTCCTCAGCGCCAGTTGGGCGATGCGCCGCAGCCTGCCGATGTCGGAGGTGAGCGAGGTGAGATCGGTGAGGAACGCCTCCGGCGGCTGAGGTGCCAGCCGGTTCGCGACGCGGCCGACCTCGGCGATGAGGGTTTGCACATCGGGGGCGGGGTCGCGCCGTGACCGGTAGGCCCGCTGGCGGCACGCGGCCGAGCAGTAGACGGCCGCACGCCCGCGTGAATCCGCCTTCGACGGCAGCGGGCCTCCGCACATCCCGCAGACCTTCCCGGTCACGGCTCACCTTCCCCCGAAAACGTCACATTCGATCGAGTGACGCATTATGCGGCTTGATACCCCGGGATGTCCTCGACTCGGTGGTAGACGTCGAGTCCGCGGGACAGGGCGATGGCGACGTCCTGGTCGGCTCCCGTGGATTCGCCCGGCAGCCGCAGGACGGCGTCGCAGTGGTGCAGCAGGCGGTCGGCCGTCGGGTACATGACCTCCTTGGCGATCGGATCGGCGACGGTCTTCCCGCCCGCCCCGCGCAGCACCGGGAGCGCGACCCACTCGCCGATCATCGGCACATGCCCGCTGCGGAAGATCGGCCAGGCGGCCTCTTCGAGCCGGGTGAGGTTGCGGGCGAGAAGTTCGGGGTCGTCGCCGGTGCCGGAACGGAACGGTCCGGCGATGAGGATCATCAGAGGTTTGCTCATGCGACGAAGCATAATGTGCAACAATCGGCAGGAACAAGGAGGAACGTGCACATGTTGGCTGCGCAACGACGAGACCTGCTGATGGAACGACTCAAGACCGAAGGCCGGATCGTGGCCAAGGACCTCGCCGCCGAACTCGGCGTATCAGAGGACAGTATCCGCCGTGACCTGCGGGAACTCGCGGACGCCGGACTCTGTCAACGGGTCTATGGCGGAGCCTTGCCGATCTCTCCCGCCACCGCGGACTACGCGACGCGCATGGCGGTCAGCGTCGCGGGCAAGGAACGGATCGCGAAACGTGCAGCAGCGTTGATCCGGCTCGGCTCGACGGTCATCCTCGACGGCGGGACGACCACGCTCGCGCTGGCGAAGGCGCTCCCCGTCGATCTCGAAGCGAAGATCGTCACGCACAGCCCCACGGTCGCCGCCGCGCTCGTCACGCACCCGAAGGTCGAGGTGTTCCTGATCGGCGGACGGCTCTTCAAACACTCCGCCGTCACCTGCGGAGCGGCCGCCGCGGAGGCCGCGATGGGGATCAACGCCGACCTGTTCTTCCTCGGCGTCACCGGAGTGCACCCCGAAACCGGGCTCACCACCGGCGACTCCGACGAGGCCGCGATGAAACGCACCCTCGCCAAACGGGCCGCCGACACCTACGTGCTGGCCAGTTCCGAGAAGATCGGCGCGGCCTCGCCGTTCACCGTGCTCCCCCTGTCCGACGTCGCGGGCGTGATCACCGACGCGGCGCCGGACGAGCCGACGGTGCAGGAACTGGGGAAACTCGGGGTGAGCGTGCTGGGCGTCAGCCCTTCTTGGCCAGCCCGCGAAGCTGCTGCCAGCGACGCTTGACGCCCCACAGCCCGACCAGGACGATCGCCTCGCGCACGACCGAGCCGCTCATCTTCGACTGGCCGACCTCACGTTCGGTGAAGGTGATCGGCACCTCGACGACCTCGAACCCGGCGAGCGCCGTGCGGAACGCCAGGTCGATCTGGAAGCAGTAGCCGCGCGAGGCGATCTCGTCGAGCGGGAGCTTCTCCAGCACCGTGCGGCGATACGCGCGGAAGCCCGCGGTGATGTCCTTGATCTTCGTGCCGAGCGCGACCCTCGCGTAGAAGTTGGCCATCCAGGACAGCGCCTTGCGCTGGAACGGCCAGTTCACCGTGCTGCCACCGGGAACGTAGCGGGAGCCGATGGACAGATCCGCGTCCTCGAGCGCTGCCAGCACCCGGGGCAGATCCTCCGGCGCGTGCGAGCCGTCGGCGTCCATCTCGACGATGGTGGCGTAGTCGCGGGAGAGCCCCCAGCGGAACCCCGCGACGTACGCGGCGCCGAGGCCGGCCTTCTCGGTCCGGTGCATGACGTGGATCCGCTCGTCGGCCTTCGCGAGTTCGTCGGCGACGTCACCGGTGCCGTCCGGGCTGCCGTCGTCGACGACGAGGGCGTGCACGTCCGGGAGTGCCTTGAGCAGACGTTCCAGGATCGGGCCGATGTTGTCCCGCTCGTTGTACGTCGGGACCACCACCAGCACCGGGTCGATTCCCTGGGCCCCCCGCGGCGCCTGCGCCATCCGCTTTTCCTCCGTGTTCCGGCGGGTCAGCCCGCCGCTTCCCTCGTTGCCTTGGCGGCGCTCGCGCGCCGGGTGCGGAAACGGAGCACGTACCCGCCGGTAACCCCGGCGATCGCCAGGGCCAGCAGTCCGTACTCCGTCGTCACACCGAGTAGATCCGACAGCGTAGTCTGCTGCCTCAGCGGTACGCGCCCCACCAGGGAGTCTGCGGTGAACAGGCTGGTGGAGGCCGTGATCGAACCGTCGGGAGCGACGATCGCGCTGACCCCGCTGGTGGCTGAAACGATCACCGCGCGCCCATGCTCGACCGCCCGCAGCCGCGACATCGCCAGCTGCTGGTAACTCATCTCCCCCGGCCCGTACCAGGCGTTGTTGGTCGGCACGACGAGCAGTTCCGCGCCGTCGGCGACCGACTCGCGGGCCGGGTAGTCGAACGCGGTCTCGTAGCAGATGAAGACGCCGACCTTGGTGCCCGCGACCGACAGCGCGGCGTTGGCGCCGTCACCCGGTGTCATGTTCGCCACGCTGTCGACGAACGGCGTCACCAGCTTCGCGACCTCACGGGCCGGGACGTACTCGCCGAACGGGACCAGCTGCTGCTTGGCGTAGCGCTGGCCGGGGCCGGTCGCCGGATCCCAGACCAAAGCGGAGTTCTGGGCGGTGCCGTCGGGCAGCCGGACCAGCGCACCGATGATCGCCTGCGTGCCGTAGTCGCGGACCATCTGATCGACGCCGGTGTCACCGGTGCGCATGGCCATCGCGGTCTCCGGCCACACCAGCAGGTCGACCTTGGAGTTGCTCGCCTTCAGCTTTTCCAGCAGACGGGCGCTCTCGGCGAGGTGGTTGCTCCGCAGTTCGTCGCGGCGACCCTCCAGCGCAAGGCCGATGTCCGGGGCGTTGCCCTGCACCGTGGCGACGGTGAGTTCACCATCCTGGGCTTCGGTGCCGATCGTCGGCCACACCGCGAGACCCGCCACCACCGGCACCAGCGTCACCGCCGCCGCGGCCACCAGGGACCGTCGCGGATCGGCGCCCCTCAGCCGCAGGCACAGCGCCGCGAGCCCGAAACCAGTCGCCACGACGGCGAGGCCTACCAGCGGAGCTCCGCCGATCGAGGCCAGCGACACGAAGGCGCCCTCGGGCTGGCTGAACGCCACCCGGCCCCACGGGAAACCGCCGAAGGGAAACCAGGCCCGCGGTGTCTCCAACGCGATGATCACCAACGCGGCCCACAGCGGCCCGAGCGGCAGCCGCCACACCACGGTGGCGAACGCGCCACCGAAACCGAGGTACACCGACAGTGCCATCGACAACGCGATCCACGGCCACGGCCCGAAATCCGGGCCGAGGAAGTCCAGCAGCCACGTCAGCAGGGGCAGGAAGAACCCCATCCCGAACACGAACGCGTAACCGAACGCGCCCCGGAACCTGCGTCCGTGCACCACGAGGGCGAAACCGGTGAACGCCAGCGGCGCGAGCCACCACAGCGGACGCGGCGCGAAACTGAGGTACAGCGAGAAACCCGACGCCGCGGCGACGAGGAAACGCAGGAGCCAGGCGCGGGAGAACCGCTTCCGGGGCACCGCTTCGGGGTCCGGATCGGTCACGGTCGAGGGCACTCCTGAACCCTAGGCCGTGCGGGTGAACACATCGTGGATGACCTCTCCGTGGCGCACCGTGCGCAGGCACCGGGGCAGCGTCGCCCCTTCGGCCAGGTTCGGCAGCGGGGGCACTCCCGCGCGCGGGTCGGTCGACCAGCGCTGCACCCGCGAGTCCGGCGTCGCGACGACGAGATCCTCGGCGTCCCAGATCGCGTAGTGCGCGGGAGCGCCCGGGACCAGGCTGCCGGTGACACCGTCGTTCACCCCGGCGGCTCGGTGCCCCGCGCGGGTGTGGGCGGTGAAGGACGCGCGAGCGGACAGTCCCGAACCCGGCGTGCGGTGATAGGTCCCGGCACGGACGGTGGCCCACGGGTCGACAGGCGTGACGGGAGCGTCGGAGCCGAAGGCGAGCAGGAGCCCTTCGGCGGCCATGGCGGCGAAGGGGTTGAGCTTCGGGGCTCGTTCGCCGCCGAGGCGGTCGACGTACATGCCGTGCTCGCCGCCCCATTCCGCGTCGAACTGCGGCTGGACCGACGCGACCACTCCCCAGCCGGCGAGCGCCTTCGCCTGGTCGGCGTCGATCATCTCGACGTGCTCGAGCCGGTGGTGCCGTGCGGCCAGCGCGCGACGGCCGACGGTCTTCTCCGCGAGCCGGAACCCTTCGACGACCTCGGCGACGGCGGCGTCACCGATGACGTGGAAACCGGCCTGCAGTTCGGCCTCGGTGCAGGCGGCGACGTGCTCGGCGATGGCGGCCGCGTCGAGGTAGAGCGTTCCGGAGGTGCCGTGGGCGTCGGCGTATGGCTCGTGCAGCGCGGCCGTGCGCGAGCCGAGCGCGCCGTCGACGAACAGGTCGCCCGCGACTCCCCTGGCGCCGAGCGCGCGGGCGGTCTCGACTCCGCCGCGCTCGCCCCAGTAGCCGACGACCTCCGGCAGGCCCGGTCCGGACGCGAGCGTGAGGAGGTCGGTGAGGTCTTCGGCGCCCGAGATGTCCGGACCGGCGCATTCGTGGACGCTCACGACACCGCGCGCGGCGGCTTCGGCGAGGAACGCGCGCTGGGCCTCGCGGCGCTGCCGCGGGGTGATCGCGTCGCGCATCGCGGCGCGCACGAGGTGGTGGGCGTCGCGGGTCAGCGGTCCGTCGGCCGACCAGCCCGGCGCGTCGTGCACCCCGGTGGCCAGTGCGACGAGGGCGCTGGAGACGAGTGCCGAGTGGACGTCGACCCGGCTCAGGTACACCGGGGCGCCGTTCGCGGCCTCGTCGATCTCGGCGCGGCTGGGCAGCCTGCCGTCGGTCCAGCGGGATTCGTCCCAGCCGTGCGCGACCAGCACCTGGCCGGGGCGGACGGCGTCGCGGACCGCGGCCAGGAGTTCGGCGGCACCGCGGACGTTCGCGAGGTTCAGCCCGGTGAGGTGCAGGCCGGTCGCGGTGGCGTGGACGTGCGCGTCGACGAAGGCCGGGGCGACGAAGGCGCCGTCGAGATCGACCGGTTCGGCGTCGGGATGAAGGGCTTTGGCGGGGCCGTCCTGTCCCACCCAGACGACGATGCCGTCGGTGATCGCCATGGCGGTGGCGTCGGGAGCCGAGGGGCTGTAGATGCGCCCGCCGAGCAGGAGTGTCGTTCGCGCGTTCGTCACCCTCCTGAGTTTGCAGCGTGCGGACGACCACGTGACCGGCGGGTCGGGGAGATTTCGACACACCACGCAGGACAGGAATATTTACGTCTTCCGAACGATGTGACAGGATATTTTCACGCGTTTCCGACGACGAGGAGTACAAGTGACTGCGATCCAGGAACCGACCTCGCCGGTGGCCGCCTACGATCAGCCCTACGACTACACCCGGGTCGAGCTGATCGAACCCGACTGGCGCCGCTTCCCCGGCTGGCACGACGTGACCGAGGCAGAGTGGCGCGACGCGCAGTGGCAGCGAGTGCACTGCATCCGTAACGCCAAGCAGCTGCGCGCCCTGATGGGCGATCAGCTCGAGGAGCGCTTCTACGAGGACATGCTCGCCGACCAGCGCGAGATGGCCACGATGTCGATGCTCCTGCCGCCGCAGATGATCAACACGATGGCGCCCAACGCGGGCACCGACCCGGCAAAAGTGACCGAGGCCTGGTACGCAGACCCGATCCGCCGCTACATGCTCCCGGTGCGCAGCGACCGCGACACAGAGTGGCCGAGCCACCCGCACTCCGAGCGGGACTCGCTGCACGAGGCCGAGATGTGGGTCGTGGAGGGGCTGACCCACCGCTACCCCACCAAGGTCCTCGCCGAGATGATCTCCACCTGCCCCCAGTACTGCGGGCACTGCACCCGGATGGACCTGGTCGGCAACTCCACCGAACAGATCGAGAAGCACAAGCTCTCGCTCAAACCGGTCGACCGCCAGGACGCGATGATCGAGTATCTGAAGAAGACCCCTGGCGTGCGTGACGTCGTGGTCTCCGGCGGCGACGTCGCGAACGTGCCGTGGCCGCAGCTGGAGTCGTTCCTGATGCGACTGATGGACATCGACACCGTCCGCGACATCCGGCTCGCCACCAAGGCTCTCGCCGCCCTGCCGCAGCACTGGATCCAGCCGAAGGTCGTCGAAGGCCTCGAACGCGTCGCCGGCACCGCGCAGCGCCGCGGCGTCAACCTCGCGATCCACACCCACGTCAACCACGCCCAGTCGGTGACCCCGCTGGTCGCGGAAGCCGCCAGGACCGCGCTCGACGTCGGCGTCCGCGACGTGCGCAACCAGGGCGTGCTGATGAAGGGCGTGAACGCGACCCCGGCCGACCTGCTGGACCTGTGCTTCGCGCTGCAGGGCGAGGCGAACATCCTGCCGTACTACTTCTACATGTGCGACATGATCCCCAATGCCGAGCATTGGCGGGTTTCCGTGCACGAGGCGCAGGAACTGCAGCACGCGATCATGGGCTACCTGCCCGGCTACGCGACTCCGCGCATCGTCTGCGACGTGCCGTACGTCGGGAAGCGCTGGGTGCACCAGCTCGCCGAGTACGACCGCGAGCTCGGGATTTCGTACTGGACCAAGAACTACCGCACCGGGATCGAGCACGAGGACCCGGAAGCCTTGCAGCGGCGGTACCCGTACTACGACCCGATCTCGACGCTGCCCGAAGCCGGTCAGCGTTGGTGGCGGGATCAGCCGAAGGCGTAAGCGTCCGTACGACCTTGAAGGTAGTGAAGGCCTCCTTCACTACCTTCAAGGTAGGTAAGGAGGCCTTCACGGACCTGCCCCGCGATCAGCCGCGGCCGAAATCCGGAAGGCACGGCACGCATTCCCCCGCCGATCTCCGACCGGAATCCCCGGCACTCAGCGAAGATCTTTCCGCGCGAGTGTCCTATGTGGCCGGACCAGGCACTGTCTTGACGGACCACGGATCGGGATCTACTCTTCTCCCTTCAGACAGGCACAGACGAAGAGCCACTGTCAGCGGTCTTCGTCGTGTCTGTTTTTTTTGTGTCGGATCGCTGACAGCCAGCGCAGAAAGTTGGCGGTCCATGAGTTCATCGACGCTCAGCCCGACAGGCTCTATTTCGAACGTCTCCCAGGTGGCCGCGCTCGTCAACGGGCTTTCGAGGTTGCCGCGCAAGGCCAATTTGCTGTGGTATCTGGTGCTGGGCGGGCTGTTCCTGGACGCCTACTCCAACGCCGCGCTCGGCGCGGGCCTGTCCCCGATGATCAAGGAGCTCGGCCTCAGCTCCACCCAGGTCGGCGTGCTCACCGCGACCGCACCGGCGGTGGCCATCCTGTTCAACCCGATCGGCGGCTGGCTGGCCGCCCGGATCGGCCGCGTCAAACCGCTGATCGCGGCCAAGGCGATCGCGGCGATCGGGGCCGTGCTCACCGCGACGGCGGGCGGGTTCGGCGAGGTCTGGTTCGGACGCGGCCTCGTCGGCGTCGCCTACGGGATCGACTTCGCGGTGGCCATGGCGATGCTCGCCGAGTACACCCCCGCGAAGCTGCGCGGGCGGCTCAATCTCTGGCAGTCCGTCTGGTACGTCGCCACCACCGTGAACCTCGGGCTGACGCTGGTGTTCTTCCAGCTCGACGCCGGAGTGGGGATCTGGCGATGGTCCGTCGGCTCGGCCGGTGTCTTCGCGATCGTCCTGCTGGTGCTGCAACTGCTGTTCCTCGTCGAAAGCCCGTCGTGGCTCGCGGCGAAGGGCAGGCTCGCGGAAGCGGCGGTCAGCCTCCGCCGGATCTACGGTTTCCAGGTGACCCCGGGCACCGGCAGCGGGCCGGATCCCGCCACGGAACAGAAGATCGGGTTCCGGCACGCGGGGGTGCTGTTCCGCAAGCCGTATCTGCCGCGGACCTTCCTGTCCACGGCCATCTCCCTGACCCAGTCGATGCAGTACTTCGCCGTCGGGTGGTACCTGCCGGTGATCAGCCTGGCGATCTTCGGGCAGGCGTTCCAGACCGCGACCCTGGGATCGATGATCTTCAACATCGCCGGGATCATCGGCGGCGCGCTCTCGGCGTACTTCGGCAGGAAGATCGGGCTGCGGACGAGTTCCGCCATCGGCTACGCCTTCGCGTTCGCCATCCTGCTGGTGATGGGGCTGGGCTTCGGGAAGCTGCCGATCGCCGTCGGCTTCCTGCTGCCGTTCCTGTTCATCTTCTTCCACTCGGCCGGACCGGGCGCGAACGGCAAATCGATCGCGGCGCTGTCCTACCGCAGTGACATCCGCACCCTCGGCACCGGCGTGACCGGGATGCTCGGCAGCTTCGGCAGTGTCATCGGGCTCTACGTGTTCCCGCAGATCAAGGAATCGATGGGGCTCGGCCCGACGATCGCCCTGCTCGCGGTGGTGCCGTTCCTCGGCCTGGTCTCCTGCCTGATCGTCCGCTGGGACCCCACCCGCAGCGGCGTCGACCCCGACGACGAGACCATCGACCTCAAGCGTAGGAGCGCGTGATGCGGCGCGGGATCCTGGCCGTCGACGAGGGTTCCACCGGCACTCGCGCGGCCGTCGTCGGCGAGGACGGACAGTGCGGGCCCTCCTTCTACACCGCCATCGACGTGAGCCATCCCCGGCCGGGCGAGGTCGAACAGGACGCCATGCAGCTGCTGGAACGGACCGTCGACGTCGCCCGCCAGGCCGTGACGTGGGCCGCCGACAAGGGCGTGGAGATCACAGGCATGTCGATCTGCACCCAGCGGGCGACAGCCGTGCTGTGGGACCGCGAGACCGGGCGTCCGCTGGCACCGGCCGTGGTGTGGCAGGACAGCCGCTACGCCGCCGAGCTGGCGAAGCTCGCGCCCGAATGGGACCGGTACCTGTGGGCCGCGACCGGGCGTCCGGTGGGCACCCGCGCCCCGTTCCTGTGGGCCGCAAGGCAACTCGAGACGCTCGGCGTTCCGGCCGGGCGGGCGCTCTTCGGCTCGGTGGACACCTGGCTGGTGTGGCATCTCAGCGGCCGCGAGCGGTACGCGATCTCGGCGACCAACGCCGTCGCGTTCGGCGGCTACCGGTTGCGGGAACACGCCTGGGACGCGAAATGGCTGGAGGCACTGGGTTTTCCGGCCGAGTCGGCGCCGCCGCCGCTGGACGACGACGGCGACTACGGCTACACCGACCCGGAACTGCTCGGCATCCGCGTGCCGATCGCGGCGGTGATGGGCGACCAGCACGCGTCGCTGATCGCGCTGGGCGCGCTCGAACCCGGCCAGGCCACCTGCGTCCATGGCACCGGGACGTTCGTCGGCGCGCTCGCCGGTGACGAACCGCCCGAAGCGGTGGGCGGTCTCGACGGCGTACTGTGCCTGGTCGCCTGGCGCAGCGGCGGCCACAGCCGGTTCAGCCTGGAGTCCTACACCTCGACCACCGGCTCCGCCCTGCGATGGCTCATCGAAGACCTCGGCCTGTTCGCTTCGGCGGCCGAGATCAGCGCGCTGGCCGCGGCGCAGCCCAGTGGCGAGGCGACGTGGTTCGTGCCGACGCTGGCCGGACTGCGCACCCCGGTGCAGCGGCCCGACGCCCGCGGCATGCTGGCCGGGCTGAACCTGGCGACCACGCGGGAGATCCTGGCCAGGGCGGTGATCGACGGGATCGCCCACGCGGTGAGCGACACCGCCGACGCCTTGCGCACCACCATGGACCGGCCGATGACCCATCTGCGGGTCGGCGGCGGTCTGGCGGCGAGCGACCCCTTGCTCCAGAGCCAGGCCGATTTCACCGGTCTCGCCATCGAACGGGTGGCGGATTCGGCCACCGCCAGCCTGCGCGGCGCCGCCTATCTCGCCGGCACCCGGCTGGGACTGTGGCCTTCGCTGGCCGAGGCCGTCGCCCACCAGCCACCCGGGCGGGTCTTCGAGCCCGCCATCGCCGAAACCGACCGGCTGAAGCTCCGAGCGCGCTGGCAAGACGTGCTCGCCGTTTCGCTGTCGTGAAACCCCAGTTCTGAGTGGAGAGGTTCCTCAACCATGTTCACACTGCCGTCCCGGCGGCCGAATGCCGTCGCAGCGGGAGCGACCCCTTCGGCGTTGCTGCGGCTGGATCGTCGCACCGCACTGACCGGACTCGACGCCGGCGAGTTCGACCTTCTCGTGATCGGCGGCGGGATCACCGGCGCCTACACCGCGCTGGACGCCGCCGCCCGCGGCCTGTCGGTCGCGCTGGTCGAGCGGGACGACTTCGCATCCGGGACCTCGTCCAAATCCTCCAAGATGGTGCACGGCGGCCTGCGCTACATCGAGCAGGGCAACCTGGACCTGGTCCGGCATTCCCTCCTGGAACGCCAGCGATTCCGCCGCAACGCCCCGCATCTGGTGCAGCGGCTGCCCTTCCTGTTCCCGATCCTGGCCAAGGACGGGGTTTTCGACGCCCGGATCGCCCGCGCCTTCGAGAGTCTCTTGTGGACATACGACCTCGCGGGCGGCTGGCGGATCGGCAAACTGCACCAGCGGCTCACGGTCGACGAAGTGCTGGCGCACGCCCCGACCCTGCGAGCCGACCACCTGCGTGGCGGCCTGATGTACTACGACAGCCGCGCCGACGACGCCCGGCTGACCCTCGCGATCGTGCGCACCGCGGCCCGGCTCGGTGCCGTCGTGGCCAACGGCGCCGAGGTGACCGGCCTGCGCACCACGGGCGGGCGGGTGACCGGCGCGACGGTCGAGGCCGACGGCGAACGGATCGACGTCCGGGCGCGGGTGGTCGTCAACGCGACCGGGGTGTGGGCCGACGACGTGGACGGCATGGCCTCCGGGGGACACCGGCCGCAGGTGCGCCCCGCGAAGGGCGTCCACATCGTGCTGCCCTGGTCGAAGATCCGCAACGACTGCACGGTGACGGTGCCCATCCCGGGCCGCGCGCGGCGGGCGACCTGCACCCGCTGGGGTGACGTGGTCGTGGTCGGCACCACGGACACCGACTATGACGGCTCGACCGACGACGTGCACTGCACCCGCGACGAGATGGAGTTCCTGCTCGAAGGCGCCACGATCGCCTTCGACACCAAGCTCGGTCCCGAGGACGTGCTCGGCAGCTACGCGGGCCTGCGGCCGCTGGTCGGCGGCTCCGAAGGGACCACCCTCGACATGCGGCGCGACCACCACATCACCGTCGCCTCGGGCATGGTCACCGTGACCGGCGGCAAACTCACCACCAGCAGGCATATGGGCGAACTCGTCGTGGACGAGGCGCTCGGGCTGCTGGGGCGCAAGGCCCGCTGCCGCACCAAGAACCTGCCCCTGCTCGGCGGTGCCGGCTACGACGCCGAAGCCACCGCGGCGACCGGCGGGATCGCCGCGCACCTCGGCGGCCGCTACGGGACCGAAGCCCGCTTTGTGAGCGCTCTCGTCGACGAGGACCCGACGCTCGGTGAGCCGCTCATCCCCGGACAGCCGCACCTCAAGGCTGAGGTCGTGTTCGCGGCCAGGTCCGAGATGGCGCGCTCGGTGGACGACGTGCTGTCCCGGCGCACGCGGTTGCGGCTGTTCGCCAGGGACGCCTCCGCCGAGGCCGCGCCGCTCGTCGGCGAACTGCTCGGCGCCGAACTCGGCCTGCCTTCGGAGACCGTGGCGTCGCAAGTGCAGGACTATCGGGCGGACGTCGCCCGGGAGAAGTCGATTCTGTTGGGAGACAACGCATGATCAGCAGCCAGACCATCGCCCACCCGTTCAACCGGGGGAAGTACGTGGTCGGGGCGCCGACGCCGCCCCGCTGGGGCGACCGGACACCTCCGGGACAGGGCCCGGCGTCGCTGCAGACGACCGTCGTCCCCGTGCCCGCCGCGCTGACCGAGGCGCTGCGAGACGTCGCGGACGCCGTGCACACCGAGCACGACGAGGTCGTACTGCGCACCCGCGACTGGTGGGCCGGTTCGATGATCGGCGAGACCGCGGGGAACCCGGCGACACCGGAGGCGGTGATCGCCGAGGTCAGCACGGTGGAACAGGTGCAAGCCGTGGTCCGCCTGTGCGGCGAGCACAAGGTGCCGCTGACGGTGTCGGCCGGTCGCAGCAACGTCACCGGCGCCGCCCTGCCGGTCCACGGCGGCGTCGTGCTGGATGTCTGCGGGCTGAACAGGATCCTGTCCTTCGACGCGGACTCCCAGGTCGTCGACGTGCAGGCCGGGATGTTCGGCGACCTGTTCGAGGCAGAGCTGCAGAAGACGCACGGCGCCACCACGGGGCACTGGCCGTCCGCGTTCGCACTGTCCACTGTGGGCGGCTGGGTGGCCTGCCGCGGGGCGGGGCAGCTTTCCACCCGCTACGGCAAGATCGAGGACATGGTCGTCGGCCTCGACGTCGTGCTCGCCGACGGCACGCTCGCCCGGTTCGGCGACTATCCGCGGGCCGCCACCGGCCCCGACCTGCGCCAGCTGTTCGTCGGCTCGGAAGGCACGCTCGGCGTCATCACCTCCGTGCGCCTGCGCACGCACCCGCTGCCCGGCTACGCCAAGGCCGTCGCTTACGGCTTCGAAACCTTCGCCGCGGGGCTGGAGGCGTGCCGGCTGATCATGCAGCGCGGCGCGACCCCGGCGGCGATGCGGCTCTACGACAAGCTGGAGAGCGGGACACATTTCGGCCTGCCGGACACCAACCTGCTGCTGATCGCCGACGAAGGCGACCCGGTGCTGGTCGACGCGATGCTGAAGGTGAGCTCCGAGGTCTGCGCCGCGACCGGGTCCGAACTGGACGGTCAGGCCGTCTTCGAGCGCTGGCTCGACGAGCGGATGCTGGTCGGGAAGTCGGCGGACGGGTTCACGCCCGGCCCGGGGTTCGTCGCCGACACGCTCGAAATGGCGGGCGCGTGGTCGGCGCTGCCCGCGATCTACGACGAGGTCGTGGCCGCGATCGAGGCCGTCCCCGGCACCTTGGCCGCGTCCGCGCACCAGTCCCACGCCTACACCGACGGCGCTTGCCTGTACTTCTCGCTCCGCGGCGACGTGGAACCGGAGAAGCGGCGGCACTGGTACCGCTCGGCCTGGGACGCGGCCAACGCCGTGCTGGTGCGCCACGGCGCCGCGCTGAGCCACCACCACGGTTCCGGCCTGCTCCGGGGACCGTATCTCGCGGACACGCTCGGCTCCGGGTTCGGCACGTTCGTCGCGGTGAAGCGGGCGCTCGATCCGCAGGGCCTGCTCAACCCGGGCAAGCTCGGGCTGCCCAGTGACCTCGGGCCGAATCCCCTTGACTCCGCGAGCTGATCGACCACTGTGGACCGTATGAACGAGAGGATCACGGCGGCGTTCGCGGACGTCCCGGTATGCGCGTCGGTGGTCGGCACCGCCAAGGTCGCCGACTTCGCGAACGCGGCGTCCCGCGTCGGCATCCTGGCCGCGGTCCCGGTCGGGCAGCTGGCCAAGATCGTCCCGGTACTGACCGGGCTGGAGAAGATCCTTTTCGTGAACATCGACTCCTGCCCAGGGCTGGCCACCGATCGCGGCGGCGTGGACTTCCTCCACGAGATCGGGGCGACCGGGGTGGTCAGCACCCGGGTCGCCCCGATCGAACGGGCCCGCGCGGTGTCGATGCTGACCATGCACAAGGTGTTCGTCACCGACCGGTCGAACCTGAACCGCAGCCTGGAGGCGGTGAAACGCAGCCGCCCGGACCTGGTGGAGCTGATGCCCGCGCCGATCATCCCGTGGATGTCGGCCCAGGCCCGCGAAGTCATGTCGCCGTTCGTGGCGGCCGGTTTCGTCACCGACCGGGCCGGGGTGGCCCATTCACTCGCGATGGGCGCACTGGCCGCCGCATCGTCCGATTCGGGGCTGTGGTCGCTGACCCGGTCCCAGCTGAGCGCGGGAGAGAAATGAGCTTCGTCGTGGTGGCCAGGTACGTGACCGCGTACCGGGACCGCGTCCTCGAACTGCTGGAGCCGATGGTCGACGCCTCACGGCGCGAACCCGGCTGCCTCCGGTACACCGTCCACACGGGAACCGAGGACGGCGTGGTGGTGATCGTCGAGGAGTACGAGTCCGAAGAGGACTTCGCCGGCCACTGCGCGTCGGAACATTTCCAGCGCATCGTGCTCGGCGAGGTGGTACCGCTGCTGTCCGAACGCCAGGTCACCACCTGCGTTCCGGCCGGGAGCGAGCGGTGACGCCGGTGCGGGGCGCGGTGCTCCGCGAAGTCGGCCGTCCGCTGGAGATCGAGAACCTGACGCTGGACCCACCCGGGCCCGGTGAACTGCTCGTCCGGGTGCGGGCGGCGGGGCTGTGTCACTCGGATCTGTCGGTGATCGACGGCAGCAGGCCACGGCCGCTGCCGATGGTCCTGGGGCACGAGGCCGCGGGCGAGGTCGTGGAGCCGGGACCGGGCACCGGCTTCACCGCGGGGCAGCACGTGGTGTTGTCGTTCGTGCCCTCGTGTGGCGACTGCCGCCCGTGCCTCAGCGGACGACCCGCCCTGTGCGCCCCGGCGGCCGACGCCAACCGGAACGGCACCCTGCTCGGTGGCGGCACCCGCTGGTCCGCACCCGGCGGACGGCCGAAGCATCACCTGGGCGTTTCCGCCTTCGCCGAGCACATCGTGGTCTCGGCGCGTTCGGTGGTCGCCGTGGACGAGACCCTCCCGTTCGACGTCGCGGCGCTGTTCGGTTGCGCCGTGCTCACCGGCGCCGGTGCCGTCTTCAACGCGACCGACGTGCGTCCGGGCGACAGCGTCGTCGTGTTCGGCCTCGGCGGTGTCGGCCTCGCGGCGCTGCTCGCCGCCAAAGCCGCCGGCGCGACCACGCTGCTGGCCGTCGACGTCGTCGCGGAGAAGCGTGAGCTGGCTCTGTCCCTCGGCGCCACCCACGCGCTCGAAGGCGACGTCGAGGCGATCAAGGAGCTCACCGGCGGCGGCGCCGACCACGCGATCGACACCACCGGCGTCGTGGCCGCCCTGCAGCAGGCATACCGGGCGACACGGCCGGGCGGCACCACCGTCACCGTCGGGCTGCCCGATCCCGCCGCCGAAGTCGCGCTGCCCGCGCAAAGCCTGGTGGCGGAGGAGAAAACGCTGCGCGGCAGCTACCTCGGCTCGTGTGTCCCCCGGCGCGACATCCCCCGGTTCACCGACCTGTACCGGTCGGGGCTGCTGCCCGTGGAAGCGTTGCTGACGCACCGGATCGGGCTGGAGGAGATCAACACGGGGTTCGACCGGCTGCGGCGCGGTGCCGCGGTCCGGCAGGTGGTCACCTTCTCTTGAGGGTGGTCCGGCGGTCGGGTGGGTCGTGAGTGGCGTTTCGGGTTAGAACCCGAAACGCCACTCACGACCCGCGCCGGCCTCACGGAGCGCACGCGTTCGGGTTGTCGAAGTGCCCCGGCGTGGTCGGGAACGCCGGTCCCGTGCCGTGGTCCTTCATGTCCGGCTGGTACACCAGTGCCAGCTCGTCGTACGCCGACGTGCCCGCCGTGGTCACGTCCCCGGCCACCTGACCGGCGCCCAGCGAGTACGCCCACCGCTGCAGGAATTCCTGATGCGTCGGACTGTGCTGCCGGACGTCGTTGTAGCCGCCGTAGGCCGCGTTGCAGTGCGTGTAGAGGTTGTACGCACCGCCCCAGTCGAGCAGCCGGTCACCGGGGTTCGGCCCGTTGTCGGCGACGTCGGCCTGCAGCACGTCGCGGTCCCAGCCGCCGTAGATCCAGTCGATACCCTGGTGGTGCTGGTTGTCCGCGACATCGGCGTTGTCGAGGTTCGTCATCTCGAACCACGAGCACGGGTCGACCGTCACCGCGTTCTTGCCGTTGCCGAACGTCTGCGGCCACGGGTTCGCGGTGCAGGTCGTCTGCCCCGGTGCGCCGTAGGTGCCGCGCGGGCGCCAGTCGAGGATGTCCGAACCCAGCGCGCCGGTGTTCGGGTCGACCGACGGACCGGACGTGGCGCCCTTGCCGCCGGCGATGTGGTCGACGAGCGAGTCGTTGACACCCCGGTCGTTCGGGTTGGCCGGGTCGGTGCCGCCCTTGCCGCCCCACAGCACGTCCGCGCCGTCGTCGCCGAAGACGATGTCACCGCCCGAATCCCCGTTGGCCAGGTCGTCGCCGAAGCCGCCGTGGATCGAGTCGTGGTCGTCGCCGCCGCGGATACGGTCGTCGCCGCCTTCGAGGTCGCCGCGGTGCGGCATCGCCGGGGCGTTGCCGGGCGCGGCGAAGGCGTCGCCGTTGACGTCGTGCTGCAGATCGACCTGCCTCGTGACCGAGCCGGCCAGGAAGCCCTCGTAGTGGATCGCGGGCACCTGGGGGTTGTCGATCACGAAGTGGTTCGACCCGTTTTGGTAGACGTCCACGATTCCGCCGCGGTCACCGACCATGGCGTCTTCGCCGCCGGTGCCCCACATCCGGTCTCCACCGAGCTCGCCGTACATGTCGTCGGCGCCGTCACCCGGAGCCGTCGCCGTGCCGGTGTCGCCGTACATCAGGTCGTCGCCGTCCTGGCCGTACTGCGTGTCCTCCCCCGCGTCACCCCACAGGTTGTCGCCGCCGGAGGCGCCGAGTGTCTCGCAGGTGGCCTGCGTGGTGGTGCAGAAGCGGGTCGGTGCGCCGTTGACGCCGTGGCGGACGAACGCCGCACCGGCAGGCGGAGACGCCGAGTAGCGCTTCGCGTAGATCCGGTTCGTCAGCGGCAGTGAGACCTTCGACAGGTCGTCGCCGAGTGCCACCGGTTTGCCGGTCTGGTCCACGATGTCCCGCACCGCGGTGCCGTTGTCGCCGAGGATGAAGTCGGCGCCGCCGTCACCGTGCACGTCGTCGGCCGTGTCGCGGAAGACCTCCAGCGAGCTGCCGCCGATCAGGTCGTCCTGGCCGTTCGGGGCGGAGACGTCGCCGAGGTCGTCCGACGCCGCACCCGGCCACGCCGGATCCGGTGGGCTGAGCGCGATCCCGGCCTCCGCGAGGGTGCGGTCGCCGAACATCGTGTCGTGCCCGCCGTTGCCCTCGGCGTAGTCGTCGTGCGCGCCACCGGAGATCTGGTCGTCGCCGTCCTGGCCGAACATCACGTCGACGCCGCCACCACCGGACAGCTGGTCCCCGCCCGCCACCGGACGGGCCGGCGCGCCGAGGAAGCCGTTGCTCCACGACAGGTCCAGCAGCCGCAGGGAACGCTGCGTCTCGAACGTCCCGTTGCTGCCCACCCGCAGCAGGTACGGCGACGGCGGCGCGATCCGGTCGGTGATCGCGTTGTCGCCGAGGACGACGTCGTCACCTGTGCCGCCGAAGACCACGTCCGCGGTGTCCGGCTGGCCCTGGGTGGTCAGCGCGGTGTCGTCGCCGTGGATCGTCGAGCTGCCGCCGACGAGATCGTCGTCGCCGTTGTTGCCTTCGAGCCAGTCCCGGCCGGGGCCGCCTTCGGCGTGGTCGCCGTCGTTGCCGCCCTTGATCCGGTCGTTCCCGGACTGGCCGAGGATCGCGTCGCATCCGTTGTCCCCGGTGATGTCGTCGCCGCCGGAGGTGTTCGGCACCGGCGTGTCACCGAGGTCGTACAGCTGGATGCTGCGGTGCGTCATCGGGAGCGCGCCGGGCAGGTCCGTGTCGAACCGGCCCTGGGTGATCGGGCTCTTCGGGATACCCGCGTCCCTGGTCACGAGCGCGTTGTCGCCGGTGATCACGTCCGCGTCCTCGCCGCCGGAGATGGTGTCCCCGGTGTCGAGCTGGCCCACGGTGCCCTGGCCGCCGCCCATCTCCACGGCGGAGGAACCGCCGACGAGATCGTCCTGCCCGGAGTCGCCGAACAGTTTGTCGGCGTCCTGGTCGCCTTCCACGTAGTCGTCTCCGGCGTCGCCGTGGACGGTGTCCATTCCGGACTGTGCGTAGACGACGTCCGTGGCGGTACCGCCGGAAATGGTGTCGCCGCCGGAGTTCGCCGGGTTCGGGGCGTGGCCGAGGTCGAACAGGACCACGTGCCTGCCCGCCGACAGCCCGCGACCGCGGGTGACCGGGTCGCCGGAGTCCGCGCCACCCGTACCGGTGATCGTGGCGTTGTCACCGGTGATCACGTCGTCGGCGTCGCCGCCGGAGATCGTGTCGCCCGCGTCCGGATAGCCCGCCGCGTTCTTCGCCGCCGGGTCGCCGGGCGTCTGGTGGCTGCCGCCGATGATGTCGTCGGCCTCGGTCTCGCCGTTCAGCGTGTCGGCACCGGGGTTTCCTTCGATACGGTCCGGATCCTTCCCGCCGGAGACGGTGTCGTTCTCCAGTCCGCCGTACAGCGCGTCGGTGTCCATGCCGCCGCCGATGGTGTCGTCGCCGCCCAGCGTGGCGTCCGCGCTGGTGGCCAGGTCGAACACCGGTCCGCCCGCCGCCGCCGGATCGCCGTTGTCACCGATGATCGTGTCGGTGCCGCCGTCGCCGAACAGCTTGTCGCCGTCGTCGGGCTGGCCCGCCGCCCGTGTGCCGCCGACGATCACGTCGCCGGCCAGGCCGCCGGAGATCCAGTCCTTGCCGTTGTTCCCTTCGATGGTGTCGGGGTCGTCGCCACCGAACATCGTGTCGACGCCGTCGTTGCCGTACAGGGTGTCGGTCCCGGTGTCGCCGTAGACGGCGTCGTCGTCCGAGCCGCCCCAGACCTGGTCCGCGTCGCGGCCGCCGTGCAGGACGTCCTTGCCCTTCTCGCCGCACACCAGGTCTTCGTTCGCCTCGGCGTCGACATTGTCGTCACCGCCGCCTGCCCGCACGTTCTCCACTCCGGCACCGCCGATGACCCGGTCGTTGCCGTCGAGCGCGTCGTTCACCGTCTCGTCGACCGGGGTCGACGGAAGTGGCGAACCGGCCTTGCACGGTGACGTCTGCTTGTCGCCGTACACGTCCGCACCGCCGTCGCCGCCGATGATGTGGTCCCGGCCGAGGCCGCCGACCAGCGTCTTGTGCGACGGGCTCACCCCCTGCGGGAGCGGCGTGTGCGTGACGAAATAGAGCGGCCCGTAGTCGTCGGTCTTCGCCGGGTTCGGGAACTCCAAGGTGGACGGTTCGGCGATGACGTAGTCGTCGTCCGGACCGCCGTAGAGGGTGTCCGCCCCGAAGCCACCGAACAGGATGTCGTTGCCGCCACCACCGCGGAAGTGGTCCTTCTGCGTTTTCGTCGAGTGGCCGGTGACCCGGTCCTGTCCCTTGCCGCCGAACACCTTGTCGTCACCGGAACCGGTGTCGACGGTGTTGATCGGCCCGCCCGCCGGGCCGCCCGTGGTGTTGGCGTCGGCCGAGCCGTAGCCGTCGATTCCCGGGTCGACCTGGTCCGCGGTGTAGATCTCGTCCGGCCCGGTGCCGCCGGCGAAGCGGTCGCTGCCGTCACCGCCGACGAGGATCGCGCCCGGGGAGACGAACAGTTCCCGCGGAAGTGTCGGCACGTCCTTCAGCGGATCGTCCGCCGCGACACCGAGGGTGTCGTCGCCGCCGTTGCCGAACGCGGTCGACCTGGCGAGCCCGACCTTGATCGTGTCGCCCGCGTCGCCGCTTCCGGTCCCGCCCGCCGGATCGGGCAGGATCGCCCAGTTCGGCACGGAGACCGTCGGACCGCCGGTGCCGTCCGCGAGCGGGTCGCCACCGTCGCGGCCGTCGTTCTTCAGCTCCTTCAGCCCGATCGAGGTCACCGGAGGAGCGCCGAGGCTCGAGTCGCCCGCGACGACGTTCTTGCCGTTGCCGACGGTGATGCTGTCGACGCCGGGGCCGCCCGCGACGCGCGCTTTCGCCTCGTTCCGGACATAGCTCTTCCGGTCCGCGGCGAGCACGGTGCGGTCGCCGGTGACGATGGTGTCGTCGCCCTTGCCGCCATCGACCCACGAGTTGCCGATACCGGTCTTGATCTGGTCGTTCTTCTCGCCGCCGAACACGATCGCGTCCCGGTCGAACTGCGCGGTCGGCGGCGGTGGGCCGCCCTTCGCGGTGTCCTGCTTGGCGTCCCCGATGAAGGTCACGCTCATCGGCTTGCCGTAGCCGCGGCCGTCCACGACCACCCGCTCGATGTTCGCGTTCCGGAACTCGCGCCGGATCCCGAGCATGTCCACGGCCACGCCGGTGAACGCGGGGTTCGCCGGGTTCGCGTAGTCGTGCAGCGACGTGATCTTGACGGTGTCCTTCTCCTGCTTGTCCGACTCGTACGGGTCACCCGCGCCGCCACCGCGCTGGGCGGTGTGGCCGAGCGCGGCCGCGTACACCACGAGTGTCTTGCCGTCACCGCTGAGCCCGCCGAGTTTCGGTGGTGGTGGCGTGCAATTCGGTGTCGCGGTGAAGTCGAGCAGCGTGACGTCGACGATCGTGAAGCTGAACGACACCGAGAACGGGCCGAAGCCGACCGTCACGTAGAGCTTGAGGAAGACATAGAGCCGCCCCGACACGGTGAACAGGCATATCGGGTTGTTCAGCGCCGTTTGCAGGAACTCCGTGATCCGGAACTTCCCGTCGTGGTTGGGATCGTTCCACAGGAACGAGACCGTGAGGCCTACGCCGCCTTCGATGCCGACGGTGATGATCACCGCCGTGACGGCCGCTCCCGCCGCGAGTTCGCCGGTGAACGACACCACCGGGATCGGCTTCCCGTTTTCGGTGGTGTAGAAGAACAGGCTCTGCAGGAACGCCTGCCCCACGGTCCCGAGGTCGAGTTGGCCGGCACGAGCCGCTTCGAACGCCTTGCGGATGCCGAAGGTGTCGAAGCCCGCGACGATGCGCAGCGTCACCGACGCCGAACCGTGCAAGGTGATCACTACCGGCGGCGGCGCGTACACCGGCCCGAACTGCTGGCGCCAGTCGAAGCCGAGGCGCAGCGGACCGGAGTCGAACTTCACCAGATCCACGTCCCCGCCGAGCAGCACGTTGAACAGCGAAGCGGGCTTCTCGAACACCGGGAAGCTGAACCCGGCCGCCGACGCCTTGCTGGTCATCGGGTTGGCCGCCTCGGGGTCGGCGTTCTGGTTCTTGCCGTTGATCGCGCCGAGGATCGGGGCGAAGTCGGTACCGCCACCGGCGTCCTTCTTCGCGCTGATCAGGCTCTTGGTGTTGTCCGGCGTCACCGTGGTGTCGAGCGCCTTCTGACCACCGAGTTCGAACGACCCGAGCGGGATGAGACAGGTGGTGGTGCAACTCGGGAAGTGGTTGATGAAGTTCACGACCCCGGCGATGGTGTCGACGAACTTCAGGTCCGGGCCACCGGCGATCGTGCTGAACGCCTTGCCGATCGACACGATCGTGACGTCGCCCCCGCCCGCCAGATGCGACAGGTCCGAAAGCACCGGGATCGGCGCGTACAGCGTCTTGATCACCGGATCGAGCGGACCCGTCACCTGCTTGATCTTGTTCACGATCGGGCCGAGGATCTTGCCGAAGATCTCGCCGCTGTCGATGGCCACCTTGTCGAAGGCCAGCGTCAGCGGGGAGTTGCCGCCGTCGGCGCTGTTGGTCCCCGGTTTGACGTTGTTCCACGCCCAGTGCAACCGGAAGTTCGCCTGGATACCGGGGAACCCGGCGTCCTCACCCGGCCGTGCCTTGAGCAGCCAGTTGATGTCCGCGCTCGCGTGCAGCTTGACGTCGGCGAGCCGGTCCAGCCCGGCGTTCTGCAGATCGGTCAGGTGCAGCCTGCCGTTGGTCGGGTCGTCCGGCGCCACCAGGTCGATCTTGAACGCGCCGCCGAACAACGGCAGGACACCCGCGTCGTTCGCCGGGGCGGCCGCGTGGTTGCAGTCGTCCGCGCTCTTCTGCTTCGTGCAGTTCTCCGCGGTGATGTTGATGAACGCGAGCTGCGCGTTGATCTTGTTCGGCAGCGTGACGTTCAGCCCGACCGCGAACTCCGGTTGCGCGGAGTCCTTGGTGCTGACGAAGAATCCCTCACTCCGGCTGATACCCATGGCCAGATGGAGCCGCCAGCCGAGCTGGACCTCCGGACCGGCGCCGCCGTCGGCCTTCAACGAGAACCCCGGGATGCCCAGATCCAGCGGCACGGTCTTCTTGAGGCATTCGTGGCCGGACGGCAGCCCGGCGCAGTTCAACAGGTCACCGCTGAAGTCGCCTTGACTGACGTTCAGACTGATCGTGACCGCGTCGAGGTCGTTGTACGAGCAGTCGTGCGGTCGCGGGTTCTCGGCCGGGTTCTCCGGTGCCCCGCCGATCGCGGCGGCCCCGACGTCGGTGAACTTGGCGTCGGTGACGTCCGCGATCAGCTTGAAGGCGCCGCCCTCTTCACGGAACACCTGGTAGCCGGCCGCGTTGGTGACCGGTTCCCACGCGATGTCGAGCGAGTCCGTTGTGGACAGTGCGGTCGGGCCGGTGGTGATTTCGCCGGGGTCGCTCGCCTTGGCCTGCTTCTTCGCGCCGTCGATCGTCACGTACGACGCGATGACGTAACGGTAGGTCTTATCCGCGGCCGTGGCACCTTCGTGCAGTTTCACCGTCGGCGCGCCGACGGTGCCCAACGGCGTCTTGCACAGGGTGTCGACGGTGACCGTGTCCGGGTTGAGGCCCGCGGCGGCGAGCTTCCCGCCGAGTTGGTCGTTGACCCAGCCGCGCACCGCGGCCATGTCGGTGAAGTGGCCGTTCGCCGGCAGCTGGTCCAGCGCGTTGTGGATCGCGGTGCGGAGCTTCCCGATGAAGTCCGCGCCCTGCTGGAGGTCGTCACCGAGCAGCGGCAGCTTGCCGCCGAAGCTGGCGGTGTTGAGCGCCTGCTCCACCAAGTTGAGGTAGCTGTCGAGGCCGTCGAGCCTGCCGAAGTCGATCAGCTTGGCCGCGAGCGCCTCGGCCAGCAAAGCCGGGTCCGGGGTCTCCAGCCGCGGATGCCCGTCGATCGCCGCGCCGCCGAGGTTGAAGTAGTCGTCGACCGCGGTCGATTTGGGCAGGCGCAAGGCGAAGTTGTTCGACTTCGTGGCGTCGGTGATCACCTTGCTGTAGGTCGCACCGCCGTCCTCGCTGATGTACAGCGGCAGCTTGGCGCACAGGGCCAGCGGTGTCCCGCCGTCGAGCCCGCAGCCCACCGCGGTGCTCCCGGCGTTGATCGTCGGGCCGACGGCGCCGAGGAAGTCGGTGAAGCTGACCGGCGCACCGGTGCCGCCGCTCTTGGCCAGGTCGATCGAGTAGGACGCCTTCGCGGTCGCCTTGTCCGCCGACTTGGGGTCGCCGAGTGACACGCTCAGCGGGCCCAGGGTGGTCGCGATGGTGGCGTTCTCCACGGTGGCGTCGAGTTTCACGCCGATCTTCGAATCGTCGAGCACGCGCAGCGCGTTCGCGTCGGCCGGGCCCGCACCGGGCTGCAACGGGACGACCAGACCCATCTTGACCTGACCGCCGACGCCGAGCGAGACCGAGCCGTCGCCCTGCACCCCGGCGACCCGCTGGCCGCCGGACGGGAGGCTGAAGTCGAACTGCACCGGCGTGCTGGTGTGGTACGCGCGTTTCCAGTCCAGCCGGATGATCAGCGACGGCGTTCCGCCGGGTTCGGCGTACTCGAACGTCACCGGGACACTGTCCTTGAACCGCGTGTTGATGGTCTGGACGAGGCGTTGCAGGTTGTCGGAGGGCGCCGCCTCCAGCAACGAGATCACGTCGTCCAGTTCGGACCGGATCACGTACGACGTCGCCGGGGAGGGTTGGCTGGCCCAAGGTCCGGCCAGGACCAGCGTGTCCGGCGTGACACTGCCGACGATGCCCACCTGGGTACCGGCGACGACCGTGCGGCCGACGAGCGAGGGTGGGAAGGCGTTGCCCTTCTCGACGGTGCGCGCGGTGTCCTTCACCGAATTCGGGCCGTAGCTCACGGTCGGGCCGGAGCCGGATTCGTCGGCCCGCAACAGGTCTTTGAGCGAACGGCCGACGAGCGGGATCTTCGTGCCGAACACCGCGGCGCCCGACGGCGAAGCGTCGGAGAGAGAGGCGTCGAGGGTCTGCAGTGTCTTGAGGAGAATCGAGAAGAGCGCCTTCGGGTTGGCCGGGTCGAAGTCGAAGTTCACCAGTTCCGACAGGTCGCTCGTGCTGAACTGCGGGCCGTCGGGACCGGTCGTCTTGGTGAGGTCGTTCCAGGTGAATCCCGCGTGCGCGGAGGCGCCCTTCAAGAAGTCACCCGTACCCGGCGCGCTGGCGTCCACGCCACCGGCACCGCGGACACGCACCTGGAAATCGAGCAGCGCGCCGGGATCGTGCAGCAGTTTGTCCACGACCGCGCCGAAGGTCAGGTCACCGAGGTCCTTGAACTTCACCTGCGCCATGTGGTCGTCCGCACCCGGTGTCCCGGCACAGTCGGCGCCCGCGTTCGGATGGCAGACGTGTGCCGCGCCCTTCAACTGCACCTGGAGGAAGCCGGCGTTGGCGAACAGGTCGATACCCGCGTCCATCGGGAAGTCGGCGGTGAACAGCGTCGGAGCGCCGGACGTGCGCAGCAGCACCCGGTCCGGCCCGGTCGGTGTCGCGCCGACGAGGATCGTGCTGCCGTCCGGGTTCTTCTGCTCGATCGGCGGGTTGTGCACGGTCGGGTTCTGCAGGTCGAGCACGAGGGTGACCGCGGCGTCGTAACTGGGCTTGACCTTCGCGGTGGCGTTGACGGCGTTGGCCTCGCCCACGCCGCGGCCGCCGGTCTTCAGGTCGTTGCCGAGCTGGACGACGCCGACGTCGCCCTGCATCCCGGAGATCGTGTACGGCGCGTTGGCGGCCGGGATCACCGGCGTCCAGCCCGGTGCCTGGAGGAACAGCGTGTTCCCGTCGTTGTTCTCGATGGTCGCCCCCGCCGCACCGGCGACGACGCGCCGTCCGGCGAAGTCCCCCGGCTTCCAGCTCTGGTTCTCGTCCTTGAGGGTGGTCTGCGTGTAGCTGGTCTTCGCCGGGCTGCCCGCCGGTCCGGACGCCGCCGCGGCGGCCGCGTTGAGATCCACGGCCGTCGCCGGGGCCTTACGGGACAACGTGATCTTGAAGTCGAGCTTGGTCGAGCCCGGTGGGAAGTGGACGTCGGAGATGCCGATCTTGCCGCCGCCGGGCAGGTTCGCCGCGGTGTTGAGCTTGTCGAGCATCTGCTGCAGCGAAACGAACAGCGGTTCACCGGCCTGTGTCGGGTCCGCCGCGGTCTTCGTGTTGTCCTGCAGGAACTTCTTGATCGACTCGTTGAGCTGGATCGCGTCGGCGAGGGAGCCCTTGAGGAACGGCAGGTCGAGGTTGCCGATCGGGTTCGCCGCGTCGCCCCACTTCGCGCGCTGGATCGAGGTCAGCGTCGTCGCCAGCTGTGCGAGGCCGGTGGCCAGATCACGCGGGGTCAGGTTGAGGAACGGGCCGACGGTGCCGATGCCTTCCGGTTTGATCTCCGGCGTCCCGGTGGCGATGTCCGGCCAGCTGAGGCCGATCTTGGCGTCCACCGAGGGAAGGTTCAGCGAGAAGGAAGCGGCGGGCGCGGCCGCGAGGTGCAGCGAACCGTTCAGCGACCCCGCCGGGCTGGCGAAGCCGAAGCTGACCAGACCGGCCAGCGAACCGTTCTGGGCCAGCTCGCCCGCGGTACCGTCGTTGTTGAGGAACGCCAGCCGCCCGTCGTTGTCCGGGTCGTTGATCGTGGCGGCGAAATGCGCCTTCAGGTCCAGCGAGGTGTCGGTCTCGACGAGCTTCACCCCGAGGACACCGATCGCGGCGTTGGCGGCCTTGATGGCGTTCGCGTCGGGGAAATCGGCCGAAGCGTCGACGGTGAACGCCGGCGTCGTGCCGTCGTTGAGGATGTAGGCCTTGTCGTGCGCCTTGTCCCAGATCAAGGTCAGCTTCACCGTGGTGCCGACGGTGAGCCGCACACCGCCGGTGGAGGAGAACGCCGACTGCGGGGCGTTCCCGCCCTCCCCGATCGGGACCGGGATGTTCAGCGCCTGGTTCAGCAGCACGCGGGAGACGGTCAGGGTGAGATCGAGTCTCTTGTCCTCACCGACGGTGCTCAACGTGGTCTTGAGCGTCCCAGTCCGGTCGGCCGACAACGTGATCGGCTGGTCGATGTCCAGATCGGCGTCGTCGACCGCGGCGGAGAGCTTCTTGGCGCCGGTGTTGAACGCCTCCTGGGCCAGGGTGTCGAACCCGAGCGCGGCGCCGGGGCTGGTCTGCACGGCGGGCAGCGCCTTCGCCAGCTGGCCGATCGCGCCGAGGCCCTTGCTCCAGGTGGCGAAGCTATTGGTGGGCCCGGCCAACGCGTTGACCAGCGTGCCGACGCCAGGGCTCGCCGCCCGGGCCGGTGGCGGGGTGACCGCCACGCCCATCCCGATCGAAACGACGAACGCCGTCGCCAACGCGAGCCACCTTGAGCCGGTCCGTGAGCCCATCGGGCACCTCCCCGTCCACGGGCGCGCGACGACGCGCCGTTCCCTCGGAGAAGGCTGACCAAAGGTGAAATCCGCGTGAAGAGGGCGGTCCGCTCAGCGGACTGGTGACTTCCCGGCCATCAGTGCGCGGATTCGGTCAACTCGCGACCGGCCTCCAGCGCGGCGGCGTCGACCAGCCGCCGCATCACCGCGAGGTCGCTCGCCGGGATGGTCAACAGGCCGATCGCGGCCACGATCCGGCCTTCCGCGCATCGGATCGGCGCGGCGGCACCATGCGCGACACCACCGAGCAGCACTCCGGCCACCGCGGCCGAAGACGGCAGCACCGTGCCCGGCGAGAAGACGGGCACGCTCGCGGAATGCCCCGAGACGGCCGCGACGACCACGACGTCCGATCCCGCCAGTACGCACACCGCGACGTCGGTCCTGGTCAGTTTCGCCAGCCGGATCGCCGGTTTCCCCACGGCGGCGCGGATCCGCGCGTGCAGCCGTCCCCGGCCCTGGACGAGCCTGCCCGCCAGCGGGCCGACGACGTAGCCGCGGAACAGCCGTTCCACCGCGCCGATCCCGCACATCTGCTCAAGCAGCCGATGGGCCGTCGACTTGGGCAGGCCCGCTCGCTGAGCCGCCTCGGTCAACCCCAGACCCGCGCCCGCGTCGGCGGCGGCGAGCACCTCAAGCAACGCGAACGCGCCCTCGAGCACCGAGCGACCGGGCACGCGTGCCATGCCCATCGGAATCCCCCTGACGGTGCCGGTCACATCGTCCGTAAGCATCAGTGACCTCCACCGCGGTCGCCTGCACCGATCGGCTCTTCGTGCCTGAGTTGTCGTCCGCCCGCGACCGGGTGTTACGGCGAACGGCGTATCGGCCGGCTCACGGCGACGGTCAGCTGCAAGGTCACCTTCGAGCCGATCATGAGGGGGGCCACGGTCGTCATGCTGGGCTCGTGGCTGAAGCGTTCTCGGCATCACGACGAAACCGCCTCGCCGGATGTGAGCCGGGCGGGCCGTCGAAGTCTCGATTGCGTGCCCGTTTCTCGCCTGGCTAGGGTCCGGCCGACGGCATCAGGACGGACCATCACGGAAAGGGAGGTGTGCAGCACATGCGCACATATGTCGAGCTGCCGAACCCGGTTTCCGCGATCCACGCTTCGCGATGAGCTATAGCGTGTCTCGATCCTGAGTCGTCGCACGATGCCCCCTCGCGGGTGGTCGACAACGAAACCGGGCATGCCCCGACCCAGCACCGAAGCCGATCTTCCGTCGCTTCCCGACGTCGAGGATCGCGCTCGCGTACGCCCAGTCAACCCCGTGGGCCGACGACGTCGGCCTCGTTAACGACCCAAAACACTCACGAGGCGACACCTACGGCCGAACCGCCGCTCCCCGTAGCCAACCGGGGGCGAAGGCTCCTTTCGTCGCATCAGACTCGGTGAAGGGAGCCTTCAGCCCACACCACTCCGCTAGTACCTACTGACGCACGTTGGATCAGCCGCAGCCGCGCTCCGCGTCGGTACTTAAGACACCCCGGCGGGTGCTATTGATAACTTCTGTTTATCAATAGACCGCAATAAAGTCTTTGTCTTCGATGATTTCGCTTCCTACCGTGAACGAATCGGCGACAGAGGCAGGGAGGAGGCGTCTCATGGAACTTCGTCACCTGCGTTACTTCGTCACCGTCGCCGAGACATGTCACTTCGGCCGGGCGGCGGAGCAGTTGCACGTCGCGCAGCCGGCGCTCTCGCACACCATCCGGCAGTTGGAGGACGAACTGGGCGTCGTCCTGCTGGCCCGGACCACCCGCCAGGTCCGGGTGACGCCGGCGGGTGAGTTCTTCCTGGCCGAGGCCCGGCGCGTGCTCGCCGGGCTGGACGTGGGTGTCCGCGGGGTGCGGCGTATCGGCGAAGGCAAGCTGGGCCTGCTTCGGGTCGGGTTCACCGGCACGGCGGCGTTCTCCCACCTGCCACATCTGGCCAGGGCGCTCGCGCAGCGGGTGCCACAGGTGGAGCTGGAGATCCGCGCCGATCTGCTGACCGCCGAGCAGTGCGAACGCCTGCGCACGGGCACATTGGGGATCGGGGTGCTCCGCCCTCCGGTCACCGGGGACGACATCGGCTTCCGGGTGATCGAGAGCGAACCGCTGATCCTCGCCGTCCCGGCCGACCACCGGCTGGCCGTCGAACCCGTGGTCGCGATGGCGGACCTGCGGAACGAACCGCTCGTCACCTACGACCGGCGCAACTCCGTCGTGTACGAAGCCGTCGCGCGCAGCTGCCGCGAGGCCGGGCTCACGCCCCATCAACTGCACGAGGCATCCGGAACCGCGGTCCTGCTGGCCCTGGTCGCCGGCGGGCTGGGAGTCGGCGTGGTGCCCGCCTCGGCCCGCGCCCTCCCCTTGGCCGGTGTCGTGTTCCGCGACCTCGCCGGAGCGGCGACCGTGGAGCTGGCGCTGGCCTGGCACCGCGAGACCCCGTCACCGCTCGTCACGACCGTCCTCGACGCGCTCGAGGACGTCTTCCCTTCCGTCGCACCGTCCACAGGGGGCACCTGATGAAGATCACGCGGGTCGAGGCGATCCCGTTCGCCATCCCGTACCGAAAACCGCTGAAGTTCGCTTCGGGAGAGGTGCACGTCGCCGAGCACGTTCTCGTGCGGGTGCACGCCGACAACGGCGTCGTCGGCGTGGCCGAGGCACCCCCGCGGCCGTTCACCTACGGCGAGACCCAAGCGGGAATCATCGCGGTGATCGACTCCCTGTTCGCCCCGCAGATCGTCGGCCTCAGCCTGCTCGAACGGGAAACGGTGCACGCCCGGCTCGCTCGCACGGTCGGCAACCCGACCGCGAAATCCGCCATCGACATGGCCGTCTGGGACGCGCTCGGCCGCAGCCTCGACGTGTCGGTGACCGAACTGCTCGGCGGCTACACCGACCGCATGCGCGTGTCCCACATGCTCGGCTTCGACGAGCCGTCCGCGATGGTCGCCGAAGCCGAGAAGATGCGCGACACCCACGGCATCAGCACCTTCAAGGTCAAGGTCGGCCGCCGTCCCGTGTCGCTCGACACCGCCGTCGTGCGCGCGCTGCGGGAGCATTTCGGCGACGGCGTCGACCTCTACATCGACGGCAACCGCGGCTGGACCGCCGCCGAGTCGGCCCGTGCGATGCGGGAGATGGCCGACCTCGACCTGCTTTTCGCCGAGGAGCTGTGCCCGGCCGACGACGTCCTCGGCAGGCGCTGGCTCGTGGGGCAGATCGGCGTTCCGTTCATCGCCGACGAATCCGCCGTGACCCCGGCCGACGTCACCCGTGAGGTGCTCGGCGGCTCCGCCACCGCGATCAGCATCAAGACCGCCCGGACCGGCTTCACCCGTTCGCAGCGCACGCACCACCTCGCCGAGGGGCTCGGCCTGGAGGTCGTGATGGGCAACCAGATCGACGGCCAGCTCGGCTCGCTGTGCACGGTCGCGTTCGGCTCGGCCTACGAGCTGACGTCCCGCCGCCCCGGCGAGCTCTCGAACTTCCTCGACATGAGCGACGACCTGCTCACCGAGCCGCTGCGCATCACCGGCGGCGAGCTCACCGTCCGCCCCGGCGCCGGCCTCGGCGCCGAAATCGACCCCGAGAAGCTCCGGCGCTACCGCCAGGACCACTGACGCCCACCACGAATCAAGGAGGATTCATGACCGCCATCCACGAGACCGCCACCGCGGCCGCGTCCGGCGCCAACGCCACCGAGCGGTTCAAGAGCGACAAGTTCGCCGGTGTCGCCGGAACACCCAAGGAACGGGTCAGCCTGCTGGCTCGCGAGGTGCTGGAGGCGGTGCACGGCACGATCCGGAAGCACAAGGTCACCTACGACGAGTACAACGCGCTCAAATCGTGGCTGATCAGCGTGGGCGAGGACGGCGAGTGGCCGCTGTTCCTCGACGTGTGGGTGGAGCACGTCGTCGAAGAGGTCGCCACCGAGCACCGCGAGGGCAACAAGGGCACCATCGAAGGCCCGTACTACGTTCCCGGCGCGCCCGAGCAGGGTGCTCGCGGTTCGGTCCCGATGCGCGAGGACGAGGCCGGTACGCCGCTCAGCTGGACCGGCCAGGTCACCTCCACCGACGGCTCCGCGCTGGCGGGCGCGAAGGTCGAGCTGTGGCACGCCGACGCCGACGGCTTCTACTCCCAGTTCGCGCCCAACATCCCGGAGTGGAACCTGCGCGCGAGCTTCACCACCGACGACGAAGGCCGGTTCGAGATCCACACCGTGCGCCCCGCCCCGTACCAGATCCCGACCGACGGCGCCTGCGGCAAGCTCATCGCCGCGGCGGGCTGGCACGCGTGGCGCCCGGCGCATCTGCACGTCAAGGTCTCGGCGCCCGGCCACGAACTGCTCACCGCGCAGCTGTACTTCCCCGGCGACGAACACAACGACGACGACATCGCTTCGGCGGTCAAGCCGGAGCTGGTGCTGGACCCGCGCCCGGCGGGTGACGGCGAGGCCATCGAGTACGGCTTCGTCCTCGACCCCGAGCGCCCCTGACCGAGTGTCCTTTTTGGAGTGATCGATGCTCTACCACGTTCGCATGGACGTTCGCCTGCCACCGGACCTCGACCCGGCGGAGCGGACCGACATCATCGCGCGGGAAAAGGCGTACAGCCAGCGGCTGCAACGCGAAGGCAAGTGGCCGCAGCTCTGGCGGATCGCGGGCGAATACGCCAACTTCTCGATCCTCGACGTCGCCGACCACGACGAGTTGCACACGCTGCTGTCCGGTTTGCCGTTGTTCCCGTACATGGACATCGAGGTCACGCCGCTGGCGACGCATCCGTCGAAGGTCATGGGCTGACGCAGCTCGATCGCGGTCCGTGTGCCCGCCGTTCCGGTCGGTGAACGAGATCCGCCGACCGGAACTTCCGCCCCCGAAGTTCCGGTCGGTTCTTCATGGACCGCACCGGTCCGGCCCCAGTTGAATCGGCCGAGGTCCACTTCGGACCGGCTGGGGTGAAGGAGTTCGGCGGAGTGATCCGATGACGCGCCTGGTGACCTGCGTCGACGTCGCACGGGCGGCCGACCGGATCCGGTGCTCCGTGCGCCGCACCCCCGTGCTCGGGCCGGTCGGCGGGCTGTGGATCAAACCGGAGAACCGGCAGCGGACCGGCTCGTTCAAGGTCCGCGGCGCGCTCAACGCGGTCGCCGGGCTGACGGGCCACGTGCTGGCCCAGTCATCTGGCAACCACGGCCGCGCGGTCGCCTACGCCGCGGCCCGCCAAGGGCTGAAGGCCACGGTCGTACTACCCGAAACGGCGCCCGCGTTGAAGGTCGACGCGGTCCGCGCACTCGGCGCCGAAGTGCTCGTCGTGCCACCGGCCGAACGGGAATTCGCGACGGCCGAACTCCTGACCCGCACCGGCGCCACCCTGATCACGTCGGCCGATTTCGCGGTGATCGCCGGCCACGGCACGGTCGGCGCGGAGATCGTCGAAGATCTGCCGAACGCGGGCACCGTCCTGGTCCCGGTCTGCAACGGCGGCCTGCTCGCCGGCGTCGCCGTCGCGGTCAAGGCGTACTCGCCGGGCACGCGGGTCGTCGGTGTCGAGCCCGAACTCGCCGCCGACGCGGCCGACTCGTTCCGCACCGGCCGCCTCACCCGCTGGCCGGTGTCGCGGACCTACCGGACGATCGCCGACGGCCTGCGCGCCCCGGTGCTCGGCGAACTGGCGTGGGAGCACGTCAAGACGCTCGTGGACGACGTCGTCACGGTCGACGAGGAAAGCATCGTCACCGCGCAGGCGTTCTTGGCCGCTCGGTTCGGCGTGGTCGCCGAGCCGAGCGGTGCGGTGGCGACCGCCGCCCACCTGAGCGGGCGCGCCGGGCCGTCGGGAAGGGTTACGGTCGCCGTCGTCTCCGGCGGGAACGTCGCCGCGCCGCCACTGGGGGCCACGAGAGAGCGGGTGTTCGTTGAGCACGGCTGAGATCGGCGGAGTGCTCGCGACAATCGGGAACACACCGCTGGTCGCCCTGGACCGGGTCGTGCCACTGACGGGCTCCCGGGTGTTCGCGAAACTGGAGAAGTTCAACCCCGGCGGCAGCGTCAAGGACCGGACCGCGCTGAACATGCTCCATGGCGAGATCCGGTCCGGCAGGCTCGTACCGGGAAGATCGGTGGTCGTCGAGTCCACGTCGGGCAATCTCGGCGTCGGGCTCGCCCAGATGTGCGCTTATTTCGGGCTCGACCTCGTGTGCGTGGTCGACACCCGCACGACCGCGCAGACCCTCGCACTGCTGCGGGCCTACGGCGCCACGGTCGAGGTCGTGACCGCCCCGGTGGACGGCGACCTGCTCGGTGCCCGGATCGCCCGCGTCCGGGAACTCCTCGCCCTGCTGCCGGACGCGTTCTGGCCCGATCAGTACGCGAACCCGCTCAACCCGGCCGCCCACGAGCACACGATGCGCGAGATAGCCGACGCGCTCCACGGCCGCGTCGACTACCTGTTCTGCGCGGTCAGCACCGGCGGCACGATGCGCGGATGCGCCGACTACATCCGGCGCGAAGGGCTGGCCACGAAGCTGATCGCGGTCGACGCCGCCGGCAGCGCGATCTTCCACGTGCCGACGGAAGAACGCCGGATCCCGGGCCACGGCGCCGGACGGCGGCCGCCGCTGGTCGACACCTCCGCGATGGCCGAGGTCGTGCACGTGACCGATCTCGAATGCGTGCGGGCCTGCCGGACGCTCGTCGCCCGCGAAGCCATCCTCGCGGGCGGTTCCTCCGGCGCGACCGTGGCCGCGCTGACGAAGCTGCGCGACCGCATCCCGCCGGGATCCCGGTGCGTGCTCGTCTTCCCCGACGACGGCAACCGCTATCTCGACACCATCTACTCCGACGCGTGGGTCCTCGGTCATTTCGGCGAAGTGCCCGCCCGCGCCCTGGCCACGATTTCCTGAGGAGCTCTCCTTGCGTCACCTCATCTCACTCGACGACCTCACCGACGACGACCTGCGCGCCATCGTCGGCCGAGCCGTCCTACTGGCGGAACGGCCGCGCGCGACATATTCCACTTTGGACGGAGCGGTCGTCGGGATCCACTTCCGGAAGACCTCCACCCGTACGCGCACCGCGTTCTCCGCGGGCGCGCTGCGGCTGGGCGCCCGGATCATCGCCTACGGCCCGAACGATCTCCAGACCAACACCGGGGAGTCCATCGAGGACACCGGACGAGTGCTGTCGTCGATGCTGGACTTCCTGGTGGCCCGCACGGCGGCCGATCCGGCAGAGCTCCGGGCCATCGCCACGCAGGACCGGATGGCCGTCGTCAACGCGATGAGCGCCGACGAGCACCCGACCCAGGCGCTGGCGGATCTGACGACGATCGTCCAGCGCTTCGGCCGCGTCGACGGCATCCGCATGCTGTACCTCGGCGAGGGCAACAACACAGTGGCGGCCTTGGCACTGGCGCTCAGCCGCTTCCCCGGCACGGAGCTGCATCTTCGCACTCCGCCGGGCTACGGCGTCGACCCGGACGTCCTGGAGCGCGCGGGCAAGCACGCCGCCCGGCACGGTTCGTCCATTGTGGAGCGACATGACGTCCTCGACCTGCCCGGTGGTGTCGACATCGTCTACACCACCCGATGGCAGACCACGGGAACGTCCAAACCGGACCCCCGCTGGCGCACGGTGTTCGCGCCCTTCCAGGTGACCGCGGATCTGTGGCGGGCCAGTCCGGACGCGCTGTTCCTGCACGACCTGCCCGCGCACCGGGGCGAGGAGGTCACGGCCGACGTGCTCGACGGGCCGCGTTCCGCCGCCTTCGCGCAGGCGGAGAACAAGCTGTACAGCGCGATGGCCGCGCTCGAATGGTGCGGTGGGGAGGACTTGGCGTGAGCTGGTTCGACGTGGCCGAGAGCGGCCTGTCCGGTGCGGGCGAGGTGACCCTGCTGTCCCGTGAAGAGGTCCGCAAGTGCCTGACGACCCTCGACCCGGTCGACGTCGTCCGCGAAACACTGGCCGACCACGACCGCGGCATCGGTCTCCTGCCCGCCGAGGCGTACCTGCGCTGGGAGAACTCCCGAGGTGCCTACACCCGGTCGATCGGGATGCCGGGCGCGGTGCGGTCGGCCTACGGGATGAAGATCATCAACGCCAGCGTGTCCAATCCCGCCATCGGGCTGGAACGCGCGGGCGGGATCGGCCTGTGCTTCGACGCGGAGACCGCCCGGATCACCACGATCATGGAGGCAGGTCTGCTGAGCGCGGTCCGGACGGCGGCGGTGAGCGCGGTGGGGGTGGACGCGCTCGGATACGGCGGAGCGGTTTCCCTGGCCGTCGTCGGTTGCGGCGCGCAGGGCCGGATGCACGCGGCGCTGCTCGCCGAACGGCTGCCCTCGCTGCGCAAGGTCACGCTGTACGACCGGTCTCCGGACGCCGCGTCGGCCTTGGCCGCCACCCTGCCCGGGATCTCGGCGCAGGTCTGCTCGAACGCGCGGGAAGCGGTGTCCGCGGCCGAGGTCGCCGTATTCACGACCACAATGGACGCAGGCTACGTCGAGCCGGACTGGGCCTCGCCGGGGGCGTTGCTGATCAACGTCTCCCTCGGCGACCTGACGGACGCGGCGTTCCGCGACGCGGCGGCGGTGTACGTCGACGACGTGGACCTGGTGGCCGGCAACCCGCGCCGGCCGCTAGGCCGCCTGATGGCGGAAGGCCTGTTCGGGCACCCCGATTCCGCCGGGACGGCACGCCCCCTCGACGGCACGTTGGGCGGGATCCTGACGGGACGGCATCGCGTGGACGGGGTCGCGTCGCCGTATGTGGTGCTGAACCCGTTCGGTATGGGAGTCCTCGACGTCGCGCTGTACGCGGCGGTCTCCGCGCAGGCCCGGGCGGAGAGCCTCGGTACCGCCCTCCACCTCGGCTGAGCCTCGCGTCACCTGCCTACCGGGAAGCACCCGTGACCGACGGCGATGAAGCGAACGGAACCAGCAGCCGCGCCGCCCCGCTTCCGTCCGCGGGCACGGCCCAGATGTCGCTTTCCTTCCCGTCCCCGCGCGGCAGGCTGTACCCGATCGTGTCGTTGTCGAGCCACACCACCTGGTCGTCCACACTGCGCGTCTCGGCGAGCGGGGTTTCGCGCATCGTGGCCAGGTCCAGCACGTGTTCCCGCCACGGGTTGACGTCGCCCTCCGCCACCCTCTTCTTGAACGCGAGCTTCTTCCCGTCCGGCGATAGTGAAGGACATTCCGCGTTCTCCCGCAGCGTGCGGGCGTTCCACGCGGCGTTGTCGCCCTGCACCAGATAGGTCCGCCCGCCGGTGGCGACCGTGGCGTAGAACGTCCGCTCGTCCGCGGCGAACGTGACGCCCCAGTAGTTGACGTCCTCGCCACGATGAGACACGTCCCCGATCCGCAGCGGGATGCCCTCGATGTTGCTCGACAGCTCGTTCAACTCGCGATCCATGATCGCCGTACGCGTCGAGAAGGTGCCGGGCGTCGAGTAGGAGTCACCGGTGACGAACGTGGTCCAGCTGCCCATCCGGCCACCGGGTGAGAGCTTCGCGCGGTTGGGGATCCCTGGCACATCGACCCGTTTGACCTCGCCGAGCGCGGGATCGACGAACCGGGCGACCGCGCCCGCCATCGGCGTCGACTCCTTCGCCAGGCACAGGCCGCCCGCGGCCGCGGTGTAGAACCGTTCGCAGGTGAGCGAGCTGATCCGCCGCGGCCCGCCGGGATCGGAGACGGGGACCGAGGCCACGTTGCCGTAGCCCGGCCCCGGCGCACCGTTGCGGAACAGCAGTCTTCCCTGCTCTCCCAGCACGATCTGCCCCGAAGTGTCCACCGCGACCGTCGCGTCGGCCGCCTGCCGCTCGGGGCTGTTCGCCTTGGCCTGCACCACGTACACCACCGAGGCGGCGACGAGGGCGGCGACGCCCGCCAGCGCCACCACGAACTTCACCGGAAGCTTCACCCGTCTCCTTCCCGTCACCGGCAGCGGTACGGGCCTGCTTTGTCGAGCAGTTCGCCGTTGGTGCCGATGATTTCCCAGGAATAGGTCTTCCCCTTGAGGACCAGCTTCATCACCCCGTGCTTACCCAGGATCTTCTCGACGCCTTCACGGGCTTTGTAATCGAGGTACAGGCTGTCGCCACCGATACCGGCGATGACCGAACGCACCCCGTTGGCCTCGTCGACGTGACCGTTGACGTCCAGCGGCTTCGTCCGCTCGTAATGGTGGTCGTGCCCGGCGAACACGACGTCCGCCTTCGCCCTGGCCAGCTCGTTCCACAACGGCGCCACGCTCTTCGCGTCACCGGAGTTCCCCGAATTGAAGCGCGGGTGGTGCCAGTAGCCCGCGACACAGGACTTCTTGGTCTTCGCGAGGTCCTTGCGCAGCCACGCCACCTGCTCGGCGCCGCCGCCGTTGTACACCGGGTCCGAATCGAGCGCGACGAAGTGGAAGTCACCGACGTCGAAGCTGTAGTACGGCTTCCCCTTCGGCGTCGCGATCTTCCCGAAGTACTGCTTGTACCCCGCCAGCTCGTTGTTCCACTCGTGGTTGCCCGGGGTGGGTTTGGTGATCTTCTTGAACCTGCCCCAGGTCTTGTCGTAGTAGGTCCGGAACTCTTCGATGGTGCCGTCGACGTACTGGTTGTCGCCCACGGTGAGCACGTACCGCGGGTTGATCCTGGCGACGAGCTCCGCCGTCTGCTGGTGTTCGGACGGCAGTTCCGGCTTGGCGATGTCGCCGGCGAGCGCGATGACGATGCCGTCGGACGGTGTCGGCCTGGTGGCCGCCTTCACCGGCGCGGTCGACCCGGAAAGATTCCCTGCCGCGTCCCGCGCCCTCACCGCGTACTGGAAGTCGAAGCCCGACGCCAGCGACGTGTCGGTGTAGGACGTCGTCGCGGACCTGCCGATGACGTTGCCGTTGCGCAGGATCTCGTATTCGACGACCCCGACGTTGTCGCTCGCCGGATCCCAGCCGAGCGTGATGGTCTCGGTGGTGGACGACGCCTGCCGGAGCCCGGTCGGCACCGACGGCGGCTGGATGTCGCCGTCGCCGGTCCGGACGCCGTAGACCTCCAGCTCCCACAGCGAGTATCCGTAAACGGTCGCCCGTGCCGTGCCGAGGATCCGGACGTGCCGGGCGGAGGTGTTTAGCCCGGTGAACTCGTCCAGGCCGCCGTCGCTACCTGCCACGGTCTTCACGTCCCGCCAGTTCTGGCCGTCGTCGGACGCCTGGACCTGGTAGTCCTTCGCATGCGCCGATTCCCAGAAGATCTTGATCCGGCTGATGTCCGCCGGGCCGCCGAGATCGACCGCGATCCACTGTGGATCGCCCTCCAGACTCGCCCACCGGGTCGTCGAATCGCCGTCGACGGCGAGAGCGCCGCTGAAACCCTCGTTCTCGACGGTGGAGGTCGTGGTCCGTTTGTTGACCGACAGCAGTGATTCCACCGGTACGGCCGTGGCGCTGGAAGCGATCACGGGCTGAGCGAGCAGGACGATCGCCGCGATCGCGGCGGTGCCCGGCTTCACCATTCGATTCACCTGTTACTCCTGGTTGGGCCTACGTCGTGGTGGAACACGGACCGGGCCCGGTGCCGTACGCGGCACCGGGCCCCATCCGTCAGCGGCAGGTGTACGGACCCGCCTTGTCGAGCACGTTCCCGTTGGTGTCGTGGATCTCCCAGGAGTAGGACTTCCCGTTCAGCATCAGCTTCATGACGCCGTGCTTGGCGAGGATCTTTTCCACCCCTTCGCGGGCCTTGTAGTCCGTGTAGAGGTAGTCGCCACCGATACCGGCGATGACCGAGCGCACCCCGTTGGCCTCGTCGATGTGGCCGTTGACGTCCAGCGGCTTCGTCCGCTCGTAATGGTGGTCGTGCCCCGTGATCACCAGGTCCGCCTTGACCCTGGCCAGCTCGTTCCACAGCGGGGCCATCTGCTTCTTGTCACCGGAATTCCCCGAGTTGAAGCGGGGGTGGTGCCAGTACCCGATGACACAGGACTTCGTGTTCTTCGCCAGGTCGTTGCGCAGCCAGGTCACCTGCTCGGAACCGCCGCCGGTGTAGATCGGGTTCGAGTCCATCGCGACGAAGTGGAAGTCACCGATGTCGTAGCTGTAGTACGGCAGGCCCTGCGGGTACGCGATCGCACCGAAGTACTCCTTGTACCCCCTGAGCTGGTCGTCCCATTCGTGGTTGCCCGTCGTAGGTTTGGTGATGCTCTTGAACTTGCCCCACGTCTTGTCGTAATGCGCGCGGTACTCGGAGATCGTGCCCTTGTGATACTGGTTGTCGCCCACGGTGAGCACGTACTGCGGGTTGATCCTGGCGACCTGGTTCGCCGTCCCCTGATGGGTGGAGAAGAGCTCCGGGTTGGCGATGTCACCCGCGAGCGCGAGGGTGACCGGGCCGGTGCCGCCGGGCTGCGTCGCGGCCCTGACGACCGCGCTCGCCGCGGAGACGTTGCCCGCCGCGTCCCGTGCCCGCACGGAGTAGCCGAACTCCACTCCGGACGCCAGCCCGCTGTCGGTGTAGGAGGTCGTCGCGGTGGTTCCGACGACGTTCCCGTCACGGAGCACCTCGTACTCGGTGACCCCGACATTGTCGGTGGACGCGGTCCAATTGAGGGTCACGCTGTCGGCAGTGGTGGCCGTCGAGGCGAGACCGGTGGGCACCGTCGGCGCCTGCGTGTCGCCGCCGCCGACGCGGTCGCCGTAGACCTCCAGCTCCCACAGCGAATAGCCGTAGGTCGTACCGCGGGCCGTGCCGTGGATGCGGATGTGCCGGGCGGAGGCGTTGAGGCCGAGGTGCTCGTCGATGCCGCCGTCGCCGCCGACGATCGACTTGATGTCGGTCCAGGTCCGGCCGTCGGCCGAGCCCTGGATCTTGTAGGTCTTGGCGTAGGCGACTTCCCAGTTCAGCCTGACCTTGGTGACGGTCGCGGTGCCGCCGAGGTCGACGGCGATCCACTGCGGATCGACCATCTCCTCGCTCGCCCATCGGGTCGTGGTGTTGCCGTCGACGGCGTTGGCCCCGCCGAACTCGGCGCCCTCGACCGACGACGTGGTGGTCGGTTTGCCCGCCGACAGCAGGGATTCCGCCTGCGCGGTGGAACCCGAAGAAATCAATGTCTGCCCCAGCAAGGCCAGGGTCGCCACCGCGACACCGGCCAGGGGTGTTCTCCGTTTCATGCGAACTCCTCGACGTTGCGGAGTCGGCGAGTACCGGCGGTGGGCGGCGACTGTCAGCCGGAGTCGCTTAGTTAAGTAAGTTTCCTAACGATCGCAGTGTAAAAGGTCCTTAAAGTCACAGTCAACGGGTGATCGCGCGGTGCCCGGCACCATTTGATGGCAGGGTCGCGGCCATGGTGACGCTGGATCGGCTCGTGAACGTCCTCGGTGGGTACGGGGCGCGGTTGTGGTACTGCCCGGTGTCGCGCGAGGTGGCCTTGCGCGACGTGGTCATGCACGACGCCGCCGATCCCCGTGACCTGCGCGGGGACGTGTACCTCGCCGTCGGCGCGGACTCGGTCGCGGCGGCCGTCGACCTGGCCGCGGCGGCACAGGCCTCGGTCGTCCTGGTCCGTGGCTCGTCGCCGGATCCCGAGGCCGCCGAACGGGCGGAACGCGGCGGCGTCGCCGTGCTGCTGGTGGACCCGGACGTGTCCTGGGGCCAGCTCGCCGGCGTGGTCTACGGCCTCGTGCTGGAGGGACGCGAGACCGAGTCCGGCCGGGGGCCGACCGACCTGTTCGCGCTCGCCGACAGCCTGGCGGACGCGCTCGGCAGCGCGGTGACCATCGAAGACCGGCTGTCCCGGGTCCTCGCCTACTCCAGCCGCCAGCACCTGGCCGACCGGGCACGGCTGGAAACGATCCTCGGCAGGCTCGTCCCGGAGCCGGTCCGCGAGCTGTTCGAACGGCGGGGCGTGTTCCGGCACCTCGCCGAATCCGACGAGCCGCTGTTCGTCGAGGCCGATCCCGAACACGGGCTCACCGGGCGCATGGTCGTCGCGGTCCGCGCGGGCCGCGAGCTGCTGGGCTCGATCTGGGTGGAATGCGACCGGCCGCTGTCCGACGCCCGGCGCGCGGTCCTGCGGGACAGCTCGCGCACGGTCGGCCTGCATCTGCTGCGTTCACGGGCGAGCGCGGATCTGGAGCGGCAGGTCGAATCCGATCTGGTGATCCGGCTGGTCGAGGGAACACCGGACGCGGCGGCCGTGCTCAGCAGGCTGGGGCTTCCGCCAGGGCGGTTCCGGGTGATCGCGCTGCAGGCCCATATCGGCGACGAGCGCCACGCCGCGCTGCTGCTCGCGTTCGAGCGGGCGACCACCGGTTTCGGCTGGTCACGTCCGGGCCGCAGCACGCTGTTCAGCAACACCGTCTACACCGTCCTGCCCGGGGACGACGTCGAGGCGGCCAGGGCGTGGGTCGCCTCGATCCGCGAGGCGCTGCCCCGGCAGGTGACGATGCTGGCCGGCATCGGGGCCGGTGCGGGGTCGGCGGAGCTGCCCGCCAGCAGACTGGAAGCCGATGAGTGTCTCGCGCTGCACAGCGTGCGTCCCGGCACGAAATCCGCGATCGCCTACGACGAGGCCTGGGACGACATCCTGGTGCAACGGCTGCGGGCGGCCGCCGCGTCCGGCCGGGCGCCCGCCCGCGGCCCGATCACCGAGTTGCGGCGGCACGACAACGCGAACGCCACCAGCTACGTCGCGACACTGCGCGCCTGGCTCGAAGCGCAGGGGGATCTCGCGGAGGCGGCCGAGCGGCTGAACGTGCACCCCAACACGATCCGCTACCGGCTCCGGAAGATGGCCGAAGTGACCGAACTGCGCCTCGACCAGCCCGCGAAACGGCTGGCAATGATCATCGAACTGGCCGTGTCCGAACCCGCCCCTTGACCGTTCCGGCCAAAACGATCCGCCCAGGTTGTCCGATCCGGACAATCGACACCGCCCGGATTCGAGCCATCCTGACCGCGACAGCACCACTCGTAGCGGAGGAATTCATGGGCGATCTCGACCGGATCGACGGCGGCCCGCGTTCGGCGATCGTGATCGGGGCCGGCGTGGTCGGCCTGTCGACCGCGTGGTTCCTGCAGGAACGCGGCGTCAGTGTCACGGTGGTCGACCGCGCGGGCATCGCGGCGGGCGCGTCGTGGGGCAACGCGGGCTGGCTCTCGCCCGGGCTCTCGATCCCGCTCAACGAACCCGGCGTACTGCGCTACGGGCTGCGGACGCTGCTGGACCGCCAGGCCCCGCTGCACGTTCCGCCGTCGCCCGATCCGCGGCTGTGGTCGTTCCTCGCCCGGTTCGCCGCGAACTGCACCGGTCGCTCCTGGACCCGCGCGGTCGAGGCGAACGCACCGCTGAACGACGAATGCCTGGAAGCCTTCGACGTCCTCACCGCGAACGGGGTGGACGCGCCGACCATCGAAGCGCCGATCACGGCGGCGTTCGAGACCGCCGACCAGGCCGCCGGGCTGATCGGCGAACTGCGGCGGATCGAGCAAGCAGGCCAAGGCATCTCCTGCACCCGCCTCACCGCGGCCGACCTCGCCGAACGGTTTCCCCAGGCCACGGCCAGGCTCGGCGCGGGCGTCCGGATCGACGGGCAGCGCTACGTGGACCCGGGCCGGTTCGTCGAGTCGCTGGCGCGATCGGTGGTGAGCCGGGGCGGCACGATCCGCCACAAGTTCGAGGTCGCATCCCTGCGCGCGTACCGTCACGCGCTGAGCGTCCGCTCGAAGTCCGGACAGACCGTGAACGCCAACGCGGTCGTGCTGGCGACCGGGGCCTGGCTCGGAGGTCTTGGCCGGAAGCGGGGCGTCAAGGTCCCAGTCCGGGCCGGACGCGGCTACTCCTTCACCGTGCCGACCGACGAACCGGTGCCCGGACCGCTCTACCTGCCGGACATCCGCGTGGCGTGCACGCCGTACCGCGAAGGGCTCCGCGTGGCCGGGACGATGGAGTTCCGGAAACCGGACGCGCGGCTGGATCCGGCCAGGATCGCCGCGATCATCGCCTCGGCGCGGCCTTTCCTCACCGGACTGGACTGGGAGCGGCGCACCGACGAATGGGTCGGTTCCCGTCCCGTCACCACCGACGGGCGGCACGTCATCGGCGCGACGAGCACACCCGGGCTCTACGTCGCGGGCGGACACGGGATGTGGGGACTGACCCACGGCCCGATCACCGGACGCCTGCTGGCCGAGCACATCACCACCGGCAAACAGCCGGAGGCCCTGCGTCCCTTCGACCCCCTCCGCTGATGGCCCCGGACAACGGAACACCGGCCGAAGAACAGTCCGAAGTGGACCGGCTCCGCGCCGAGAACGCGCTGCTGCGCGCAGAGAAGGACCTGCTGCTGAAGGCCGCGATCGGATTCGCCACCGACGCGGGTGCCTTCCAGCGGCGGTCTCGTGAACCCGAGACCCGCTGACCGAAGCGGGACTCATCGAAGGTCTGTGGGGGCTGGGTCCTTTCCGCGCCCGGCCCCCACAGACGTACCCACCGAAAGGCGATCATCACCATGTCAGGCCCTTGGCTGACCAAGGAAGCGCACGCTCGGCTGGTGCGGGAGCTCGCGACGTTGCGACGCCCCGGCACCGACGACCGGTACGGCGACGACGAAATCGCGCACAAAACCCATCGGCAGGCCCGGATCCGGCAGATCGAGGACATGCTGCGCGGTGCCGTCGTCGGACAGGATCCGCCCGACGACGGGATCGCCGAGCCCGGCATGGTGCTCACCGTCCGGTACGACGACGGCGACACCGAGACCTTCCTGCTCGGTACCCGCGACGAGGCCGGACACGGCGAACTCGAGGTCTACTCCCCCGATTCCCCGCTCGGCCGCGCCCTGCACGGCGCGAAACCGGGTGACCGGCGGGAATATCGCGTGCCGAGCGGCGGGGCGGTCCACGTCACGTTGCTGGACGCCAAGCCGTACGGGCGGCATCGGGAGACCGCTCACTGACGCGAAAGCCATCCGGTGCGGGCTAGCCTCTCGACGATGCCCGCTAGTAGGTTCGCGGTGGCGGAGTTACCGGTGAGTTGATTCGAGTGGGGAGGATCGTGGACGTCGTGACCCTGGGCCCGGACGAGATCCGGTCCGCCGTGTCCATGCCCGCCGCGATCGCCGCGGTACGTAACGGGTTTCTCGCCCTGCACCGCGGTGAATTCGAAATGCCGACGCGAACCGTGCTGCGCGACGGCGGATTCCTCGTGATGTCGGCGCACCACCGCCCGACCGCGTCGGCGATGATCAAGACCTTGAGCCTCGATTTCGACCGCGACCCGGCCATCGTCGGTACGGTCGTCCGGAGCGAGCTCGGCCACGGCCGTCAGCTCGTCGCCGACGCCATCGAGGTGACCCGCATCCGCACCGGCGCCGCCACCGGCGTCGCGACCGACTTGCTGGCCCCGCCGGACGCGAAGACCTGCACCCTCGTCGGCGCGGGCGGGCAGGCGGCCGACCAGGTCCGTGCCGTGCACGCCGTCCGGCCGTTGACCGAACTCAGGATCGTCAGCCGCGGACGCGAACGCGCCGAAGCGCTCGCGAAGACACTCGGCGCGGAGTTGGGGATCGGCGCCGTCGTCCTCACCGATCCCGATGAGGCCGTTCGCGACGTGGACATCGTCTGTTGCGCGACGACGTCCACCATGCCCCTGTTCTCCCTCGAATCGCTGGCCGAACACGCCCACGTCAACGCCATCGGCGCGTACCGCCCCACCATGCGGGAACTCCCGGACGACCTGCTCGCCGACGCGACCGTCGTCATCGACGCACGAGAGGCGATCCTCGAGGAATCCGGTGAGATCATCCACGCCCTCGCGTCGGGAGCCATCACCGAGGACGACCTCATCGAGTTGGGATCCGCGCTGGCCGAAGGAGTCGTGAAGTCAGGCGGCCGTACGGTCTTCAAGTCCGTCGGGGTGGCCGCTCAGGACTGGGCGATCGCCGATCTTCTCGCGCAGTAGGCGGCATGGTCGGTCAACTCGGCAACCGGGTGTCCTCACGGGACATCGGCGCGCCGGAGGCACGGGTCTCGGCGGGGATGTGCTCCTCGTCCGCGGGTTTCCGGCGACGTCCGTCCAGGAACCACTCGACGCCGAAGTCGTCAGAGCGGGCCACCATGATCAGCAGCACCACCAGATAGGCGAAGAAACCCGCCGCGAGGCCGACACCGTAAGCACCGAACAGCCGGCTCCCGGCCGGGAACAGGGCGAGTACCGCCCCACCGCCGACGGCGCCGAGCAGCGCGGCGAGATCGGACAAGCCGATCTCGCCGGTCCGGTACCTGTTGACGAAGTACAGGTTCCAGCCGAGCACGAAGCCGAAAGCGCCGGCACCGATCAACTCCCACATCGCCACTTCCTCATTCCTTGAGCGTCAGACGGAGATCAGGACGCGCCAGCGCTAGATAGCTCAGCCCCGCCACGCTGCCGGTCCGGAGGAGTTCGAGACGGCTCGCCCGGATCGCGTCGCCGAGTTCGCGGTCCGCGCCGAGCACCAGCGGCACGAGATGATCGGCGAACCGGCACGCCGTCGTCTCCCCCACGTCGATCTCGGTACCGACGATCCCGCCCGCGCCCGCCCACAACAGCCGCTGCGTCAACGGATTCGGCTGGTCGTCACCCAGCGCGGCGGTACTGCACCCGTTGAGCAGGACCAGCGGCCGCGAGCGCCACAGCCGGTAGAGGTCGTCGGGCAGGCCGCGCGCGGACAGCCGTTCGCCGTCGCCGATCTCCACCCAGCCGATGCCCTGTTCCTCGTCGACGCCGCCGTGGCAGTACAGGTAGATCAGGCTGGGCTGCACGGCTCGCAGCCGGGCGAGCAGCCCGGCACACCGGTTCTCCTCGTACCAAGTCACTCCCGGCAGCAGCTCCCGGAGCCGGCGCAAATGCCTGTCCCGCAGGACGAACGCGGGATCCATGGCCTTTCCCAGCACGAGGGCGGGCGGATCCGCGGATTCCGCCGGCCGGTCCGGTACCGGGCGGTCCGTTCCCAGCGACGGTGGGCTGCCCAGGAGAAGCCGGAATCCCCAGAAACCGGCCGGGCACACCACCGTGTCCGAGTCCGAGAGACAACGCCCGCCGAAGCAGCGTGGCTCGATACGGGCGTTCAAGTCGTCGAAGAACGCGCGACAGGCACGCAGTTCGGCCGAACCGACCTCGGCCAGGGGGAAGTCGTAGACGATCGCGGCGGGGAGGGGCTGCGCGCAGCCGTCCGGCCAGACCACCTGCACGCGGACCCGGTCCCGGAGCCGCTGCCACAGCGGCACGGGATCCAGCCCGGCCCGCACGAGCGCCGGGTCGATCCGCGGCCGGATCGCGGTGTAGACGTTCCGGCCGTGCAACGCCAAAGCGCCGAGCGCGGAATCGATCGATCCCTGCGCCGCTTCGAGCCGCCGATACAGGTCACGGGCGCGGGCTTGCAGCCGGTCCAGATGCGCAGCGGGGATGCCTGCGGCCATCGCCACCGCCCCGTCGGCGAAGAAGACATGGATCCCATGCTCGTCGGCGGTGTTGTGATTGACCATGATGCTCAGGGCATGCGGTGCGACGGTGTCCAAAAGAGACGGATCGAGGCCGTATCCGGCCGCATAGTCCAGCTCTGTTCGCCAGCCGCCACGGTCCTCCGGCCAACCGATGTCCGCATCGACGGCGAACGACTGCCAAAGGACGCCGCGGCAATACAGGCCGACCCGCAGCCGCCTCCGCGCCGGTCGCACCGGGGTGCGGAGGTCGAACACGATACGTCCGGCGTCCCCGGCGCCGAGCCTGACGCGCCGGGTCAGCGCCCCCGTGACCATCGGCCGTAGCCCGGCCGGGGTGCTGTCGAAGGCCACTACGTCGAGAGGCACCTCTCTGCTCGTGTCCGCGCCGGGCAGCTCGCCGATGTCCACCCACAGCACGTATCCGGTGTCCGGAGTCAACGAAACGTCCGACGGCGCCTGCCCTCCGGCGAGATCCGAGATTCCGACACGGACCGGCCGGATTCCGGGTTCCGGCAGCCCGCGCGGTGGCTGAGGGGGCGGCGGCTTGTCGCCGCGACGACGGACGAAACGCAGCCCGGCGAGGGCGGCCGCGGCGAGCAGCAGGCCGCCGAGGATCGCGAGCCACGTCTGCCGTGGAAGATCGAGAAGCGTGGTGTTCTCCGCGGACTGTGCCGGTGTCGGCTGGGCCGTCTCGGAGGTGGCCAGCACGGTGACGGTCGCGAGGAGGATCCGCGTGCCCGCGGGGCGCCGCGCGTACCCGGTCGGCGACTTCGAGGTCGGCTCGGGGGAGGATTCTTCGACGATCGGGCTCGTGAACGTGGCGGGCGGGCTCGTGGTCACCGGCCCGGTCGTGGTGGTGGGTGGCTTCCGCGTCGACGTCGACGGAGCACCAACGCGGTGGCACGGCTGGCAATGGAGTTCGGTGGGGCCCGGTGGCTGCCCGGAGGCGACCTCGAGCCTGCCCCGGAGTGGCCCCCGGCTCGCACTCGAGCACGGGGCGCTGGGTTGCCCGCCGAAGTAGAGCATGCAGTTTTCGTCGGCGGCCACGCCGTACTTGACGATGTCGTGAGCGGAGCCTGGGCGAACCTGCGCGGGGAGGACGTCCTGCTGCGCCGACGCCGGGAGGGCGACGGCGAGCAGGATGACCACCGTCGCGACGACGGCTGCCCGTGGGCGCGACATCCGATCCTCCCCACCGTCAGTGCACGCACAGGGGGACGATTGTGGTCCGCGACCGGGGTGAAGACCAGCAGGTGCCGTCCGAATCCACCATCCGGGGGCGCGGGATCGCCGTGGTGCCCCCGAATCGGCCCAGCCCGGGCCCGGATCCGGTGGCGGAGCGCGACCGGGGGCAACACCTTCGATACCGGGAATCCGGTCAGCGCTCTTCAGCGAACGGGGTCAGCTTGTTCCAGAATCCGCAATGATGCTGACGCGGGATGTCGGTCGTGAGCCTGCTGTCGCCCGCCGCGTTGAGCGACATGACGACGGGATTCCGGTCGGTGTAGCGATCCCACCGAGGAGTGCCGTCCACGGTCGGGTCACCGGTGCGCGCGAACCCGGTCCACTGGGCGACGAGCTGCTCGGAAAGAACCTGCTGATTCGGATCGAGCTCGACGCCGTCCGGGAACAGCAGGAGCCATTCGGCGATGTGATAGGCGCCGTTCGGTTTGGTGGGGTCGAGGAAGAACTGCGGCGGGACGTCCGTGTCGTCCATCTGATAGGTGAAGACCGGGATGTGCCGGGCCAGCCGCTGGTTGTTCAGCATGGAGGGGCAGACCGAGTTGGAGTCGGCCACGATGGTCCGGAAGGCGAGGAACGGGGCGGGCGCGGGGAACCGGACCAGCGGATACGTGCGGTGGACCGCCGCGGCGTGCTTACCGTACTGCTGGCGCACCAGCGTCTCGTAGTCGGCCGGAGTCGAGGCGGAAGGCAGCTGGGTCTCGTCGCGGGCGACCCCGTGCATCAGTGCGACGTCGTTGACCCGCCCGGTGGCGAAGGCCTCCCCCGGCGACATCGGCAAGGTCTTCCCGTCCACGATCGGCGCGACCGTCCCGTTGTCGGGATTCCTGCCGTGATCCGCCTGCTTGAGCAACGCCGCGGCAGGCGCCTTGCGCAGGCAGGCGGCCGCTTCGACGATGTCGCCGCAGCCGACAGCGGCGGCGAACCGGGCCCCGGCGCGCTGAGCCTGCGCTTCGGTGGGCAGCTTCGCCTTGCAGTCCTGTGCCTGCCATACGGTGTCGACGCCGAGCAGCGAGTTGTACTCGCCGCTTTCGCTGATACCGCGCTGGAACAATCCCGCCGACGCGGGCGAGATCGTATGGGCGCAGACGCTGGATCCACCGGCGGAAGCACCGTAGATCGTGACGTTGCGCGGGTCGCCGCCGAACCGCGAGATGTTGCGCTGCACCCAGCGCAACGCGGCCTGCTGATCCTGCAACCCGTAGTTCCCGGCCTGCGCGCCGAACGCCTCGTGGGCCAGGAAGCCGAAGATCCCCAGCCGGTAATTGACCTCCACGCTGATCACGTTGCCCGCCGTCACCAGACGACTCGCGTCCTGCGGTTTCCACAGCAGGAATCCGCCGCCGTGGAGCTGCACCATCACGGCGAGCGGACCGGGATCGCGCTTGGCAGGCACCCGAACGGTCAGGTTGAGGCAGTCCTCGTCGTCCGATCCCGGCCCCGCACCGGCCGGTTGCGCGCACTGAGTGCCCTCGGTCGTCGCGACGAACGGCTCGGTCCACGGGGTCGGCCGCCGCGGCGGCTTCCACCGCAGTTCCCCCGTCGGCGGTGCGGCATAACGGATCCCTTGCCACGACGTGACCGAGGCGCCCGCGACACCGCACACCGGGCCGTCATCGGTCGTGACCGTGGTACCCGGTGAACAGGGTGGGTTCGCTTCGCGTAGATCACCGGCAATGGACGCCGACCCTGCCAACGGCGTCATCAGCACAACGGCGGCCACGACGGCGGCCACCTTTCGGTCGAGTCTCATCCGTCCTCCTTCACTCCCGCCCGGCACGAGGGGGACGACCACGGAACGGCCTACCGGTGTGGGCACGACGGCGACAGCGCTCGTCTCCCGATCTTTCCAGTCTGGCCACGCCGAAGACCGGCGCAACCACCGTTCGGTCGCGCCGGAATTGTCAAATCGAGGGAGGAAATGGTCTTTCGCCGAGAGGATCGAATCAACTGACCGGTATGAGGGCGCGCCGCTCGGTGCGTCGGATGCCGATCGGTTATCAGCGCTTGATCAACGGAGCATCGAGGACACTCAACGTCCCAAATCCTCCGATGATCAACCCACGATCCCCAGGCTTGCAGCCGAGTGGGGAGGATTTGGGACGTTCAACGTCCCTAATCCTCCCCACTCAAATCGACTCACCTGTACGAGGGGCCGCCACTCGGCGAGCCGGATGCCGACGATGTGGGAATCGGGACGTTGAGTGTCCCGATTCCCACATCGTCAAGGGACCGATCGGACATCAGCGCTTGATCAACGGAGCATCGGGGACACTCAACGTCCCTAATCCTCCCCACCCGAATCAACTGACCGGAACGACTACCACCGCACCCCTACGACTCGTCGAGCAGATCTTCGATCAGGATCGGGATGTGCCGCACCCGGATGCCGGTGGCGTTGTGGACGGCGTTCGCCACCGCCGCCGCCATCCCGACGATGCCGATCTCGCCGAGCCCCTTCGCACCGACCGAGTTGTGCAACGTGTCCGGGTATTCGACGAACTGGACGTCGACCTCGGGGATATCCGCATTGACCGGGATCAGATAGCTCGCGAAATCCCCATTGGCGAGCCGACCGTTTTCCTCGATCTCCAGCCCCTCGTGCAGCGCGGCCGAGACACCCCAGATCATGCCGCCCATGATCTGGCTCCGAGCCGCCGTCGGGTTGATGATCCGGCCGGCGTCGAACACCCCGAGCATGCGGGACACCCGGATCTCGCGCGTCCACTTGTGCACGCGGACTTCGCAGAACTGGGCGCCGAACGAGCTGAACGAATGTTTCGTCAGCTCCTCGCCGGGCGCCGAAGAGCCGGTCACGGAAAGCGACGGCCGGTCCAGAGCCCGCAACAGCTCGCCGAAGGTCATCATCCGTTCCCCGGCCTGCACGCGACCGTCCGCGTAGGCGACCTCCATGCCTTCGAACGGCGCGCCCGGAGCCGACGCCAGTGCCAGCAGTTCGTCGATCGCCTTGGCGGCGGCGACCATGATGGCCGTTCCGGCGCTCGCGGTCGCCGTCGAACCACCGGACATGCCTCCGGACGGGAGGCGCGAGTCACCGAGCCGCGGCTTGACCCGATCCGGCGAGATGTCGAGCGACTCCCCGCCGACGAGGGAGAGCACGGTCAGCAGACCGGTTCCCGGGTCGGCCCCGCTCGTCGCGACGGCGGCCGTGTCGTCGGGCAGCAGGGTGATCTCGACGGTGGCCGGGAACCTCAGCGCGGGGAACATGGCGGTGGCCGTGCCCATGCCGACGAGCCAATCGCCGTCGGTCCGTCCTTCGGGTGAGCGATCCGCCCAGCCGAACCGTTCCGCGCCGATCCGGAAGCATTCGTCGAGGTGCTTGCTCGACCACTGCAGGTCCTTGCCGGGCGGAGCGGTCGAATTGTTCCGCTGCCGCAGTTCGATCGGGTCCATGCGCAGCGCGATCGCGAGTTCGTCGATCGCGCTTTCCAGCGCGAAGGAGCCGGGTGCCTCCCCCGGCGCCCGCATGAACGTCGTCGGCGGGATGTTGAGCGGCACCATCTTCTGGCTGATGGCCAGGTTGCGGGTGGCGTACCACTCGCGCGAAGTACCGTGCGAGGTCGGCTCGACAAACGACCGGTCCATGGGCGTGCTGCACCACGAGTCGTGCTGGAGCGCGTTCAGCGTGCCGTCGTGTTCCGCGCCGAGCGAGATCTTCTGCACCGTCGCGGCACGGCCCGCGGTCGCGGTGAAGACCTGTTCCCGGCTGAGCACGGCCTTCACCGGCCTGTCCAGTGCCCTCGCCGCGGCTGCGGCGAGGAACGCCGGGGTGGACGTGTGCCCCTTGCCGCCGAACGCACCGCCCACGAACGGGTTCACCGCGTGCACCTCGGACGGTTCCACGCCCAGCGCCATCGCCAGCTCCGCCGCCTGCAGATCGGAGCCCTGGTTGCCGCTGTGGATCGTGAGGCCGTCAGCCCCCCAGACCGCGACCGCGGAATGCGGTTCCATCGCGGCATGGTGCTGCGTCGCGGTGGTGTACGTGGCCTCGACGACCACTGGACTCGCCGCGAGCGCGTCTTCGATCGACTCGACACCGTCGGCGAGGATCGCGAGGGTCGACGGGCCACCCCTCCCCTCCGGCGCCTCTTCGGCCGAGGCGAGGCCGTCCTGCAGCGAAGTCAGGGCAGGCCGGGGCAGATAGGACACTTCGACCAGCATCGCCGCGTCACGCGCCTGCTCGTACGTCTCGGCGACCACGAAGCCGATCGGCTGGCCGTAGTAGGTGACTTCTTTGTCCTGCAAAGGAACCCAGGTCTCACCCATGACCGGCGTCGCGGGCGTGTGCAACTCCAGCGGATCGAACGGGGTGTACACACCGACCACGCCCGGAGCGCCCTTCGCCGCCGTGACGTCCATCGTGTCGATCTCGCCGCGGGCGATCGTGCTCAGGACGACGTAGCCGTGGACCAGCCCGGGAAAGGCGTGGTCCGCCCCGTACTCGGCCCGGCCCGTGACCTTCAGCGGCCCGTCCACCCTGCTGGTCATGAGCGGTTCCCTTCGGTCAGTTCGAGCAGCGCGCGGACGATGGTCCGCCGCAGCAACGACGGCTTGAACGCGTTCGCCGCCAGCGGGCGCGCGCCCTCGGCGGCAAGCGACGCGGCCTCTTCGAAAGCGGTCACGGTCGCGGGCGCACCCCGCAGGGCCTCCTCGACGGCGGGCAGCCGCCACGGCACGGTCGCCACACCGCCGGCCGCGACCCGGGCGTCGACGATGCGCGAGTCCTCCACCCGCAGCGCGACCGCCGCGGAACACAGCGCGAATTCGTAGGACTGCCTGTCGCGAACCTTCACGTACGTGGAGTTTGTCGCCCAGTCCAGCCGAGGGACCACGACCTCGGCGATCAGTTCACCGGGCCGCAGATCGGTCTCGACCTCGGGAGTGTCGCCGGGCTGCCGATAGAACGAGGCCAGCTCGACGGTGCGAGTCCCGGTGTCGCTGACCAGCCGAACCTGCGCGTCGAGGGCGACCAGGGCGACGGCGACGTCGCTGGCGTGGGTCGCCACGCACGAATCGCTCGTACCCAGCACCGCGTGCATCCGGTTGGCGCCCGAGATGGCCGGGCAGCCACTGCCGGGGTCTCGCCGGTTGCACGGCATGGCGACGTCTCGGAAGTACGAGCAGCGCGTGCGCTGCATGAGGTTGCCGCCGATGCTGGCCATGTTCCGGATCTGCTGGGAGGCGCTGAGCAGAAGCGCGCGGGAGATCACCGGGTACACCCCGGCGTGTCCGGCGATGTCGCTCATCCGTTCCAGCGCGCCGAACCGCAGCCCGTCGGTGGTGTCGATGCCGCGCAGCGGTACCGCGTTGATGTCCAGGACCTGTCGCGGGGTCAGGACGTTCAGCTTCATCAGGTCGACGAGTGTGGTGCCGCCCGCGAGGAAGGTGCCTGGCGAAGCGACCGCGTCTTCGACGGTCTCGGGTGCGAGCAGCTCAAAGGGACGCATCGGCCCTCCTCGCCTGCTCGACCGCCGCGACGATGTTCGGGTACGCCGCGCACCGGCAGAGGTTGCCGGACATGAACTCGCGGACGTCCTCGACGCCCTGCTCGACGGCGGCGACCGCCGACATGATCTGCCCGGAGGTGCAGAACCCGCACTGGAGGGCGTCCTGGTCGACGAACGCCTGCTGAACCGGATGCAGACCGTCCTCAGTAGACAGTGCTTCGACCGTGGTCACCGGCTGTTTCACGGTGGCGGCCAAGGTGAGACACGACAGCACCGGCCGTCCGCCGACGTGCACCGTGCAGGCGCCGCACTGCCCCCTGTCGCAGCCCTTCTTCGGCCCCGTGACGGAGAGCCGCTCCCGCAGCGTGTCCAGCAGGGTCACCCCGGGATCGACGCTCAGGTGTTCCGTCCTGCCATTGACTTCGAGTGAGATGTCCACTGAAACTCTTTCCGCAGATCGCCCCGGCCGCGGCCCGGACGGCGTAGGTTGAGGTGGTGGGAGTCCGTTCGTGAATCGAAACGGATATTCATCCGCTTCGATTTCAAGTTAGCGGAACACGATCCACCCGGCAAGGTCGTGCCCACTCCTGGAGTCGCTCCAGGTTTTCCGGTCCCCTCGGCTACATTCAGCGGAGAACGGGATCGGCGGACAGGAGGGGCGGATGACGACGGGTTCGGTCAATCCCCGGCGCGCGGACACCCGGCGCAACCACGAGCGCATCCTCGCCACCGCCGCGAAGTCACTGGCCTGCTCCGGCGAAGTCTCGTTCAACGCCATCGCGAAGCAGGCCGAGGTCGGCGTCGGCACGGTGTACCGGCACTTCCCCACCCCGGAAGCCCTCATCCTGGCGGTGTACCGGCGCGAGGTGCGCCAGCTCGTCGAGATCGTGCCCACCCTGCTCGAGAAGTACCCGCCGGAACAGGCGTTCCGAGTGTGGACGACCGACCACCTGGCGCACTACATGATGACCAAACGCGGCTTGGCCGACGCCTTGCGTGCCGCGGGAGCCTCACGCGGAGAGCTGCCGGCGGGGGCCTATCAGGACATGGTCCGTGCGGTCTCCACCTTGCTGCAGGCCAACGTCGACGCCGGCACCGTCCGCGCGGACCTGAAGCCCGAGACCGTTCTGCGCGGACTCGGCGGCCTGCTCTACCTCGACCCGAAAGGCGAATGGCGGCACGACGTCGCGAGCCTTCTCGACCTGCTTTGGCGCGGGATGGGCACCGGCCGGGCCTGATCGTCCACAGTGGACGGCGTCAGCCGCGCAAGTAGTCCAGGTACAGGTCGAGCGCCGCCTCGAGGTGGTCCGCGGAGCCGGTGGACATCAGGATCGTCACCCCGCCCTGGATCGCGGCGATCAACGCGGCCGCGGCGCGGACCGGGTCGACGTCACGGCCGATGTCCCCGCTCTCCCGCATTTCCTCGATACCGGCCTGGACCTGACGTTGCCATTGCTCCAGCAGTTGCTTCGTGACCGCCTGCGCGGCGGGAGTATGCCTGCCGATCTCGGTGATCAGCACCCCGAGCGGGCAGTGCACCCCCTGCCGCCGGTAGCGCCGGACCACCACGTCACGCCACTTCTCCCACGCCTCCCACGAGGTCAACCGCCCGAGGTAGGGCTGCTGGTCCTCGATCACCTGCCCGGCTTCCCATTCGGCCACGGCGAGGAGCAGTTGTTCCTTGCCCTCGGGGAAGTAGTGGAACAGCTGGCTCTTGCCCGTTCCGCTACGGCGGCCGATGTCGTCGAGGGTCGCCGTAGCGACGCCGTGCTCACGGATCTCGTCCGCCGCGGCTTCGATGATCCGCTGCCGCGTCGCGGCGCCCTTCTTCGTGAGCACGAAAGCCTCCCGGAATGTACTCGGCGGTCCATTGTCCCTCGTCGGCATCACGGCATCAGCAGCAGCTTCCCCGAGGTACGACGGGACTCGATGTCGCGGTGCGCCTGTGCCGCGTCGGCGAGGGCGTAGCGACCCCCGATATACGGCGTCACCTGCCCCTTCCGGACGAACTCGAACAGCTCGTTCGCCCGCCGCACCAGTGCCTCGCGAGTGGGCACGTGGTCGACGACGGACGGATAGGACAGCAGGATGCTGTTCGGCAGATCCGCCGGACGGAACGGGGGATTGCCGTTCACCACGCCGTAGTAGGCGTGCACGCCGTGGCGGCGCAACGCCAGCTGGGACGAGTGGAACGTCGCCGTGCCGCCGCCGTCGTACACGACGTGTGCGCCTTCACCGCCGGTCAGCTCTCGAACCTTTCGCTCGAAGCCACTCCCGGCGGACACCAGCACATGGTCCGCGCCGGCCTTCTTCGCCACCGGGGTCTTCTCCTCGCGTGACACCAGCCCGATCACGGTGCCGCCGCGAGCCTTGATCAGCTGGGTCAGGATGACCCCGACCCCGCCCGCCGCCGAGTGCACGACGGCCGTGTCGCCCGGCTGGATCGCGTACGTCTCCGTCGTGAAATGGTTCGCGGTCAAGCCCTGCATCAGGATGGCGGCCGCGGTCTCGTCGTCGATGTCGCCGGGCACCCGCACCAGCGACCGCGCCGGGATGGCGAGCCGTTCGGCGTAGCTGCCCTTGTGGTAGCGCCAAGCGACACGGTCGCCGACGGCGAAGTCTTCGACGCCCGGCCCCAGCGCCGTGACGATGCCCATACCTTCGACACCCAGCACGGTCGGGACCGACCAGGTGGGCAGCGGCATCTTGCGGGCGCCGGTGTCCATGAAGTTCACCCCGGCCACGCCCAGCCGCACGGCGACCTCGCCGTCATTCGGCGCCGGGTCCGGGAACTCCGCCCAGGTCATGACTTCCGGGCCGCCGTATTCGCTGATGTGGATCGCGTGCATGAGGGCAACGTAGGTCCGAAAAAATGTACCGGCAAGTACAGAAGCGATCCCTCGAGACTGTACTTGCCGGTCCATTTTTTCGTCGGCATCCTCGGCCGGGTCAACCTCACCGAACGAAGGAAAGCCGATGGACGACCTCACCCGGCTGGTGGCGGTGGAGGACGTGCGACGCCTGATGGCTCGCTACGTCTACAGCGCCGACCATCATCGATGGGACGACCTCGCGGCCCTGTTCACGTCCGACGCGCCGTTCGTCGCCTCCACAGTGGACGGATCGATCCAGGCGCGAATGACCGGCTGCGCCGAGATCGCCGACCGGCTCAAAGCCCGCAATCAAGCCGATTCCGTGCTGATACACCACCTGTTCTCCAGCGAGATCGACATCGAGTCGCCGGATTCGGTGGCCGGTGTCTGGGCCATGGAGGACATCGTCACCACGCCGCACGACGGCGAAATGCACGGCTATGGCCATTACCGGGTGCGCTTCACCCGCTCGGACGGCCGATGGCTCATCACCGAACTTCACATCACCAGGCTCCGCCTGGACTGGACCCACCCGGACAAGGAGAACCGATCATGACCCTCGACCCGTTCGTCATCGACGTCGAACAGGACGTCCTCGACGATCTCCGGAGACGACTCAAGGCCACCAGGTTCGCGCCCGATCTGGACAACGAAGACGAGGCCTTCGGGCTGAGTACCGCCTATCTCAAGCCGATCGTGGAGTACTGGGCCGACGGTTTCGATTGGCGAGCCGTCGAAGCCCGGTTGAACGAGTACTCGCACCATCGCGTCGACGTCGACGGCACCCCGGTGCATTTCATCCGCGAGCCGGGAAAAGGTCCCGCGCCGATCCCGCTGCTGCTCATGCACGGCTGGCCGTGGACCTTCTGGGACTGGAGCAAGGTCATCCACCCGCTCGCCGACCCGGCCTCGCACGGCGGCGACCCCGCGGACGCCTTCGACGTCATCGTCCCTTCGTTGCCCGGCTTCGCGTTCTCCACTCCGCTGACGAACGGCAAGGAGAACTTCGTCAGCATGGCCGATCGGTTCCACACGCTGATGACCGATGTGCTCGGCCACCGGCGTTTCGGGGTCGGCGCGGCCGATTACGGCGCGCTGGTCGGAGCGCAGCTCGGCCACAAATACGCCCGCTCGCTCCACGGCATCCACCTCGGCAACGAGATGCCGCTGACGATCTTCCAGGGCGAACGCCACTGGGATCTCACCGGCGGTGCGCCGATCGACGGCCTGCCCGACATGGTCAACTTCGTCGACACCTACGTTTCCCATGTCGCGACGCATATGCTCGACGCGCAGACGATCACGCACGGCCTGAACGACTCCCCGATCGGGATGCTCGCGTGGATCCTCAAGCGGTGGAAGAAGTGGAGCGACCAGAACGGGGTCTTCGAGGACTCCTATCCGGTCGACCACATCCTCACCAACGCGACGATCTACTGGGTCAACCAGGCCATCGGCTCGTCGATCCGCGCCTACAAGAACGTCAACCGGCATCCGTGGCGGCCCTCGCACGACCGGACGCCGGCGGTCGAGGCGCCGGCCGGGTTCACCTTCCACCTCGGGGACGCCGCGCCGCCGGGAGCCCACGACCGCGAACGCCGCGTCGCCGCGTTCAAGGAAGCGGCCGGTCCCGTCTACGCGGACGTGCGGCAGGTGAACGTCCACGAGAAGGGCGGCCACTTCGGACCGTGGGAAAACCCGGAAGCGTGGATCGAAGACCTGCGCGCCACGTTCCGCCCACTGCGCTGAGCAGGCGGTCTCACGGCCGCGGGATGTTGCGGAGGTTCGCCCGGGCGAGGTCGATCATCCGGCCGACCCCGCCTTCGAGCACGACCTTGCTCGCCGCCAAAGCGAATCCGCCGAGCTGCCCGGCGGTGATATGCGGTGGGACCGACAGCGCGTTCGGGTCGGTCACGACGTCCACCAGTGCGGGCCCGTCGTGGCTGAGCGCTTCTTTGAGCGCCGAGCGCAGCCGGGTCGGGTCGGTCACCCGTTCGGCACGCAGGCCCGCGCCACTGGCGATGGCGGCGAAATCGACCGGACGGTGGTCGGTCTGGTAGTCGGGCAGGCCGTCCACCAGCATCTCCAGCTTCACCATGCCGAGCGAGGAGTTGTTGAACGTCACGATCTTGACCGGCAGATCGTGCAAGGCCACGGTGAGCAGTTCGCCGAGCAGCATGCCCAGTCCCCCGTCGCCGGACATCGAGACGACCTGGCGTCCCGGGTAGGCGAACTGAGCGCCGATGGCGTGCGGCAGGGCGTTGGCCATCGTGCCGTGCAGGAACGATCCGATCACCCGGCGGCGCCCGTTGGGCGTGAGGTACCGGGCCGCCCACACGTTGCACATGCCGGTGTCGACGGTGAAGATCGCGTCGTCCGCGGCGAGTTCGTCGAGGAGATCCGCGGCGAATTCCGGATGGATGGGCACATGCCGCTCGACGTTGCGGGTGTAGGCGTCGACGACCTGTTCCAGCGTCTTGCAGTGATCACGCAACATCCGGTCCAGGAAGGTGCGGTCGGTCTTGCGCCGCAGGAGCGGCAGCACGGCTCGCAGGGTCTCCCGCACGTCGCCGTGCACCGCCAGCTCCAGCGGGGTGCGACGGCCAAGGCGGGTCGCGTCGTGGTCGACCTGCACGGTCCGCGCCTGGGGAAGGAAGGAGTCATAAGGGAAATCGGTGCCGAGCAGGACCAGCAGATCCGCGTCGTGCATGGCCCGGTAGCAGGCGCCGTAGCCGAGCAGACCGCTCATTCCGACGTCGAACGGGTTGTCGTACTGGATCCACTCCTTGCCGCGCAGGCTGTGGCCGACCGGCGCCTGCACGGTCTCGGCCAGCTCCATCACCTCGGCATGCGCGCCGCGCACGCCGGCACCGGCGAACACGGTGACGGTTTCGGCGTCGTTGATCAGCTGGGCGAGCCGTGCCACCTGTGGTTCGGGCGGCACGACCGTCCCGTGCTCGGTGACCGGCACGCCGTTCCCGGTGGGCGCCACGGCGTCGAGGTGCGCGACGTCGCCGGGCAACACCAGCACCGACACCTCGCCGCGGGACAACGCGTGCTGCATGGCGATCCGCAGCACCCTCGGCATCTGGGCGGGCCTGCTGATCTGCTCGCAATAGCCACTGCAGTCGACGAACAGCCGCTCGGGATGGGTCTCCTGGAAGAACCCGGTCCCGATCTGGCCGGACGGGATATGCGAGGCGAGCGCGAGAACCGGGGCTCCCGTGCGGTGCGCGTCGTAGAGTCCTTGCACCAGATGGGTGTTGCCGGGGCCGCAGCTACCGGCGCACACCGCGAGCCGCCCGGTCAGCTGGGCCTCGGCCGCCGCCGCGAACGCGCCGGCCTCCTCGTTGCGGACATGCACCCATTCGATGCCCGGAGTACGGCGGATCGCGTCGACGATGGGGTTGAGGCTGTCTCCGACCACGCCGTAGATCCGCTCGACCCCGGCCTGAACCAGGACTTGGACGAACTGCTCGGCGACGTTGGGCTTGGCCATCAGGACCCCTTCGATGCTTCGGCGGCGGGAACACCTTCATGATCCACGCGCGAGCGCGGCCGCGCAGGTCCTAACCGAGCTCTGCCGAGGAACCGACGACGACCGCGTAGAGATCACCGATCGTGGCGAGCGCCGCGCGGTGCTGTTCCGCGGCGGTCACCGGGCCGTCGACCGACGGGAGCGGGCGCGTGGCACAGGCGGCGGCCACCACCGTCGGGCTGTTCCCGCGCAGGAACGCGCCCTCCGCCGTGAACGTGACACACATGTGGGTCATGAACCCGGCCACGACGACGTTCCGGTGCCCGGCGGCGTCGACCAGTTCCCCCAGCCGGGTTCCGACGAACGAGTTCGGCGCGGTCTTCACTACGACCTCCTCGCCGGGGGCCGGGGCGACCCGCTCGTGGATCCGGCCGATGTCCTGCTGGAGGTCGTACGGGCTGCCCTCGCCCCCGTCGTGCATGACGTGAATGACCGTCGCGCCCGCTGCCCGGGCGCGCGCCAGCAACGTGGCCGCCTCGTCGAGCGCCGCTTCCCAGCCGTCGAGTTCCATCACGCCGCGCGTGTACGTGTTCTGGTAGTCGACGAGGATCACCGTGGCGTCCGAGAGCGCCGCGGGAGCCGTCGGCAGGGTGCTGATTTCGCGGAGAGTGGTGCTGGTCATCGTGTTTCCTTCGCTTTCCGTGGGTGCGGCTACCATCCTGACTGACCCGATCCGATATCGAGATACGGATTCGGGTCAGTCATCGTCGAGATCGGCCGACATCCGCGGGAAGAGGGATCGATGAGTGCTCCGAGAGTGGCCGTCCTGGCGTTCGAGGGGATCAGCCCGTTCCACCTCGCTGTGCCGTCGCTGGTGTGGGGCCCGGAATCCCCGGCGGGCGACATGGACCCGTGGCCGCTCACGGTCGTCGCCGTCGAACCGGGCAGCCTCACCACGAGCGCCGGGTACGCGATCGACGTCTCCGCGGGGCTCGATGCCCTCGCGGACGCCGACATCGTCGTCGTGCCGTGGTGGTCCGACCCGGAAACCTCGACACCCGCGCCGGTGTCCGCCGCGCTCCGGGCCGCGCACGAACGCGGAGCCCTCGTCGTCGGGCTCTGCCTGGGGGTCTTCGCCCTCGCGGACGCCGGTGTCCTCGACGGCCGCGCCGCGACGACCCACTGGAAATGGGTCGAGACGTTCCGGCGTCGCTTCCCCTCGGTCGATTTGCGCCCCGAGGAGCTGTACGTCGACGAAGGCGACGTGGTGACCGGAGCCGGTGCGACCGCCGGGATCGACACCTGCCTTCATCTGCTCGCCCGCACGGCGGGGCAGGTCGTCGCCAACCGGGTCGCCCGCCGGATCGTCGCGGCACCACATCGTCCCGGCGGGCAGGCCCAGTTCATCGAGCTCCCGGTGCCCGCCGCGGACGAGGATCCGCTCACCGAGGTGATGAACTGGGCGCGATCCCATCTGGGCATCCAGCACAGCATCGACGGCCTGGCCGCCCGAGCGCATATGAGCCGCAGTACGTTCACCCGCTCGTTCCGCGCCCGCACCGGGACCACCGTCCACCACTGGCTTGTCGCGCAACGGCTCGCGCAGGCGCGGCACCTGCTCGAGACGACCGCTCTCGGCGTCGACGCCGTGGCCGCACAGTCCGGCTTCGGCACCCCCGCCCGGCTTCGTGAGCACTTCGCCACCGCACTGGGCACGACACCGACCCGCTATCGGACCGAGTTCTCCGCCCCGCGCTGACCAGCCACGAGACGGGTGAGCAATCCTTTTCCCGCCCGCAAAGGAACAAGCGGAATCATTATTTCCGCAAAACCCGGCGACACCGTCGAAAGGGTCGTGTCCTACACTTCGCTTTTCACATCGATGAATAGCTCACCCCCGAGGGTGAGCTCAATCGAGTGCATTGCCCTGCGGAACTGGATCGAAGAAGCCGTTCCGGGGCAAGATGATCGGCACAAGGACCGGCGCGACGGAGGACCATGTGGAGCTGTGCGGAACCCCCATCTTCGACTCTCTCGTCGAGGAGACACGGCGAACCCGGGACGGCGATGACCATTCCGAATCGAATGGGAAGCATGCCGATTCCGACCAGGAAAACAAATGACGGCCGCCGCGAGGTCATGAATATCCGAAATTGCTTTTCATCCTGATCAAGGCGAATCCCCGCCGGTGGAATTCTGCAAATCGTCGAGCAGCTCCAACTGGCCGGTTATGACCCCGGTCAGGATCCCGCGCGCGACGGCGAGCAGTTCGGCGACCGACGGACTGGTCAGGGAGTAGGAGACGGTCGTCCCTTCCTTGCTCGGTACCACCAGGTTGGCCCGGCGCAGCACGGCGAGTTGCTGAGACAGGTTGGCCGGCTCGATACCCAGGTCGGCCAGCAGCTCCGAGACATGATGGTCCCGCTCGCTGAGCAGTTCGAGCACGCGGATCCGGACGGGGTGCCCCAGCGTTTTGAAGAACTCCGCCGTCGCCTGATACAGGGGACTGTTCATCGGCATCCCTTCCCCGCAGAGCCGGCCGTGCACACATCCCTGATCGTGCCCGACGACAAGGGCGCCCGAACGTCACCTCACACAGAACGGTCGTGACCACACCCGATCAGGGCACAAATCCCGGTTCGTCCGCGCCATCGCACATCCATAAATTGCATATTTATGCAAGTTTGCATATCAGAAAGGTGAGAACACCTGTGAGTCACGGCATGCGGGAATCCGCGAGCCTCTTGCCGAGCGCCCGGCCTGCCACGAGGAGCGGACGGTGACCACACGCCACTCCACCCCCGCCGCGGCGACCCGGGCCCATCTGGCCCTCGCCGCGCATGCGGCGGAACTGGCCGATCTCGCGGCGAACGCCGCCAGGGAGGACGAGGGCTCCCCGCCGGACCACGCCGGACTGATCGGGATGGCGCAGCAGATCGTCGAAGCGGCGGTGGTCGCCGCACGGCTCGACGGAAAGACCTGGCAGGAGATCGCGTGCGGGCTCGACGGGGAGACGCCGAAGTCCGCGCGCACCCGGTATTGGCCCTCGGTCGCGCGGTTCCGGGCGGATCCCTTCCCCGCGCAGGGCTCCCGTCACGAGGGTGCGCCGCTTCGTCTTCGGCGGCTGCCCACCCCGGAGCAGCGACCGGACACGCCCGCCGAGTCCGCGCCTCCCTCGCCGACCGGGCACCTCGCCCTGGTCACGATCCCGGCCGAACAGAGCGACCCCGAACCGGCGGCCGTGGACGCCCGGCTGAAGATCGCGGAGCGGCTTGTCGCCGCCTACGAGCGGATCGCGACCAACGACCGGCAGCCGCCGCAGTGGATCCTCGACGGCCTGGCCCACGCCCGCCGAACGGCCGCGGATCTCCGCGACCATGCCGGTGCACCGCCTGAATGACTGCCGCTGCAGGAAGCTACACCGACGTCGCGAGGTCGGCTTCGCGGTCGAAGTCGTGCTCGTCCTCAGTCCGCGTCCGCGCCACCATCTTCGCGACCAGGTCGAAGATCGGCGTAGCTTCCTGCGGGAAGGTCACGCTCTGCTGGTTCGCGCTCTCGGCGATCATGAACTGCTACTCCTCAGGGGTGACAACTACAGCGACTGTTCACTCTAACGGCCGGATGCCGATCACGGGCCGTATTCGGCGTTTTGGTCGCTTCGCGGAGGCGACCGTCACCAGATGCGCACCTTGTCCTCTGTACCCACCCGGTCCGAAGTCCGTGAAGGCCTCCTTGAGGGACTCTGGTTCCCTCAAGGAGGCCTTCACGGACTAGGCACACAGGCGCGGCGTGAGCGAAGGCGTAACTCGCGTGATCAGGCACGTAACTCGCGTGACTGAAGGCCGCACTCGAGTGTTCCGCCTCTGATCACGCGAGTTGCGGCTTCAATCACGCGGGTCACGCCTTCGATCACGTGAGTGCTCGGTGCCGTCCTCGTGAGTGGCGTTTCGGGTTAGAACCCGAAACGCCACTCACGAGGCGGGACCTGCGGTTTCCTACCCCGGCGGACCACAGTGCTCGATCGCGTCGAGCAGGATCGCGCAGGCGACGTCGACCTCCTCGGCGGTCACGGTGAGCGGCGGCATCAGGCGGATCACGCTGTCGTCGCGGCCGCCGAGTTCGACGATCAGCCCGTGCTGCAACGCGTACGCCTGCACGGCACGGGCGTATCCGCCTGCCGGGCGGCCATCGCGTGGATCGGCCAGCTCGATCCCCCACATCAGGCCGAGGCCGCGCACCTCACGGACCCAGACGTCACCGTGCAGTGTGCCGAGCCGCTCGGCGAGCTGCCGCCCGCGCTGCCGGACATTGCCCAGCACGTCGTCACGCCGGACGATGCGGACCGCGGCCGTGCCGGCGGCGAACGCGGCCTGGTTGCCTCGGAACGTGCCGGTGTGCGCGCCGGGCGCCCAGCCGTCCAGCCGCCGGTCGTAGAAGATCACCGCCACCGGAAGTCCCATCCCGCTCAAGGCCTTCGAGGCGATGATCACGTCGGGCTCGATGTCGTAGTGCTCGAACGCGAACCAGGTGCCGGTGCGGCCGCAACCGGTCTGCACCTCGTCGACGACGAGCGGGATGTCCAGCTCCGCGGTCAGCGCGCGGACCCGGCGTACGAAGTCGCGGTCCGCCGGGATGATCCCGCCTTCGCCCTGCACCATTTCCAGGATCACCGCGGCGGGAAGGTGGATGCCGCCATTGGGATCGCGCAGCGACCGTTCCAGCAGGCCGACACAGTTGGTCGTACAGGTGTCCCGCGAAAGCCCTACCGGACACCGGGCGCAGTAGGAGTACGGAAAGAAGTGCACGCCGGGCACCCCGTTGGCGATCGGCCGTTTCTGGGCGACCAGCCCGGTCAGCGCCATCGCGGCGTGACTCGAGCCGTGGAACCCGCCCTGGAAGGACACCAGGTCACCGCGCCCGGTCGCGGTCTTGCACAGTTTGATCGCGGCGTCCACGGCGTTGGCGCCGCCCGGGCCACAGAAGTGCATCCGCATCCGCGAGCGGAGGGCTTGCGGCAACATGGACAGCTGGGCGTCGACGAACTCGCGTTTCGCCGCCGTCGGGAAGTCCAGGCCGTGGGTGAGTACGTGCATCTGTTCGGTGGCCGCGTGCACCACTTCGGGATGGTTGTGGCCGAGGGAGAGCACGCCCGCGCCCGCCAGGAAGTCGACGAAGACGTTCCCGTCCATGTCCCACAGGTAGCTGCCCTCCGCGCCCGCGATGGCGATCGGCAGGTGACGCGGATACGCCCGCGCACTGGATTCCCACTGTCGCTGGTGTTCGAGGAACTCGGCCGAGCGCGGACCGGGCAGCGCACCTTCGACGCGAGGGGCCAGTGCCGGCCTCGCCGTGGATGTCCTCGTCATGGCAATCTCCTTGCCGCGGTGATGGTTTCCGCCTTGTCGAGTTCGACCGCCGGATTGGCGTGCCAGCGGGTACGGGCCGGGGCCGTGGTGCCCTTCATCAGGAACGCGTCCGCTTCGGCGATCGCCCCGTCCGCCATCGCCACTCCATAGTGGACGAAGGAGCCGGTGCTGAGAGTGCACCCCGCGCCGATGTCGATGTGGTCGGATTTGAACGTGCCGTCTTCGAGCGAATGTCCCTGCACGACGGTGTGCAGGTTGAGCACGCAGTCGTCGCCGATGCTCACCAACGACCGTTCCGGGATCGCGCACCCGTCGTCGAAGACACGGCGGCCGATCCGGACGCCGAGACGACGCAGCAGGAACGGCTTGAACGCCGTCCCGTTGAACAGCGCGAGGTAGCGGGCGGGGCTGAGCTTCCAGAACCGCTCGTGCCGCCAGAAGATCGGATCGTAGATCGAGCAGTACCTCGGCCGCAGCGCCCGGAAGCCCTGTACGGCGAGTTCCGCCAGCATGAGGAACGCGACCGAGAACACCAATGTCGCCACGATGCCGCCACCGACGGCGAGCGGGCCGACCCGCTCGTGCAGGGCGCCGGCCGCCGTGCCGATGAGCAGGATTCCGAACAGATGCAGCCAGTGCACGAGCAGATAGACGAGGATGGTGACGGTGTTGTGGCGGTTCTTCGCCCGCAAGCCCCGGCGCAGCGCGTCGCCGGTGTGGAGGTGCTCGAATCCGGTGTCGCGGCGGACGGTCCGGGGGATCTCGAACGCGGGCGACCCGAGCAGCCCGACGTTCTCCCGGACCGGTCCGTCCAGCGGGACCAGGACCTTGGTGGCCAGCAGGCAGTTCCGGCCGACCCGCGCGTCCGGCGGGAAGGCGATCTCGTTGCCCAGGAACGCCTCCGGCGCGACGGACGTCTTACGCAGGCGGAACGAGGAGGCGGAGAAGTCGGCGTTGAGCATCGAAAGGCCGTCCGAGACCATCGTCCCGGTGCCGACCGTGCTGAGGAACGGCGTCTCGTGCTTGACCTCGACCCCGAAGTTGGATCCGGTCTGCCGGACCTTCGACAGGTCGTACCCCAGCGCGCGCAGGTAGTACACGATGTAGCTGCTGTCGCCGAACAGGTAGGTGTACGCACGCATGTTCGTCAGCCGCGCGATCAGCCGCTGGATGGCGAAATGCGTGCCGTAGAGCGGATAGACGCGGTCCGGCCGGAGGAAGAAGCCGAGCAGGCGCGGGATCGTGAGAACGACCGCGAGCCCGGCGAGCAACGCCCCGAAGTACAGCAGTGCCGAGTCGGCGATCCGGCCGCGATAGAAGGCCCAGCTCGTGAAGTCCGTCGTCGTGGTGAGCCAGCGATCGACGAACACGTCGGCCCCGCCCAACGTCACGGGAAGCGTCACCGAGAGCAGGAGCAGCAGGCTGGAAGCGCAGAAGACGATCGGCCTCAGCCTCCCGCGCGGGACCGTCCCCAGCGCCCGGTAGTCCACAGTGGAGAGACGGGCGGGCGACCCGTGCCAGCTTTCGCCATCGGGGACGGACTGCCCGGCGTTCAGCGACGACGAATGGCCGAGCTGCGCGTCGTGGCCGAGCGTCGTGCCGATGTCGAGCACGGTCATTTCACCGACGAAGGCGTTGTCGCCGAGTGTGACCCGCCCCGTCTGGATCCGCCCCGCTCGGGCGCGATAGCACGAGAAGTACGCGTCCTTCCGGATGACCGCCCCGGCGCCGACACTGAACAGATCGGTGCAGACCGGCGGGTTCCGCGACAGGATCACGGCACCTTTGCCGATGTCCGCGCCGAGCGCTCGCAGGTACCACGAGTACAGCGGCGTCCCGATGAACAACATCAGCGGGCTGAACCGGACCAAGGTCTTGACCGTCCAGAAGCGCAGGTAGCCGACGCTCCACAGCGGGATCTCCCCCGGCTTCCACCGGCCGACGATCGCCCACTTCGCCAGAATCGGCACCACGGACAGGACGACGAAGACGACGAGGCCGAGTCCGGCGGCACGTGCGTAGCTCTCGGCGAAACCCGTCGCGGCGGAAATCCAGGCGAATCCCGTGTCCAGGATCCAGCTCGAACCGGCGGCATAGGCCAGAAAGGCCAAGAGCTGGAACACTCCACAAAGGACGTATGACACGGTCGACGCCCGGCGCGGCTCTTCGGCACGAACGACCGTGACCTCGGCCGCGGCGACGGTCGACTCGGCGAGACCGCGAACAGTGGGATTGAGGTACACGTCCTTGGCCGACAACGATGCGAGGTCGCCGTGTTCACGGACCACGGCGCAGAACTTGGCGAGCAGCAGGGAGTCGGCGCCGTAATCGTCGAAGAAGTGCCCTGTCGCCGAGATCCGCTCGATCCCGAGGACACCGCCCAAGGCCTCCGCCAAGTGGAGTTCGGTCTCGGTCGCCGGTGCCACGTAGCCGGTTTCGTTCCCCGCTCGGCGTGGACCGGTGGGAGCCGGAAGATGTCGGCGATCGGCCTTGCCCGCCGGCGTCAGCGGGATGTGGTCGAGCCTCTCAAGGTAGGCGGGCACCATGTAGCCCGGCAGGAGCTCCGCCAGGCGACGACGTAGCTCTCCGGGGTCGACGTCGGCCTGGTCGCGTCGCAGGCTGTAGTAGGCGACCAGCTCGACGGTGCCGGGTTCCGGACGATGGGTTTCGACCACCGCCTGGGCGATTCCGGGGATCTGCAGGAGAACCGATTCGATCTCGGTGAGCTCGACTCGATAGCCACGGATCTTCACCTGGGTATCGGCGCGGCCGTGGTATTCGATCTCCCCGTCCGGGGTGATCCGGCCCAGGTCACCGGTGCGGTAGATACGCCGGGACGGGTTGTGCCCGATGCCGAGGAAGTCCGGGACGAACGCGCGCTCGGTCAGGTCGGGCCGGTTGAGGTAGCCGCCGGCGAGCCCGATCCCGGCGATGCCGATCTCGCCGAGTTCGCCGGCGGCGAGTGCCCTCGGCTCGTCCGGGTCGAGGATGACGACCGAATAGGTGGGCAGGGGCACGCCGATGGTCACCGGACGATCCGGCCGCAGCACCGACCACGTCGCGGTGACAGTGGCCTCTGTCGGGCCGTAGACGTTGAGGAACCGTCTGTCCGGGCGATACCAGCGGCGCACGAGGTCTTCGGGACACGCCTCACCGGACACCAGGAGGAACCTCAGCAGCGGCAGGTCCTCGTCGAGGCTGGCCAGCAGGGTCGGGACACAGCACAACGCGGTGACCTTGTTCTCCTGCAGGAACTCGAGGAGGTCGTGGCCGACGAGCGCGACGCCGCCGGGTTTCGGCACGAGCGTCGCGCCGCTCAGCAACGGCACCCAGATCTCCTCGACCGAGAAATCGAACGCGATCGTCATGCCCTGATAGACCCGGTCGGTGCGCTGGATGCCGTAGACCTCGGTGGCGACCTGGACGAAATTGCAGATCGAGGCGTGATCGATCGTCACGCCTTTCGGCCGCCCGGTCGAGCCGGACGTGTAGACGACGTAGCAGAGTTCGTCGGCCGGAGCGCTCTTCTCGGCCGCGGTGAGCCGCTCGCCCGGCTGCCCGGCGATGCGATCCGAGTCCTCGTCGAGGCAGATCAGCTCGACGCTGCCAGGCTCGAACCGACCACGCAGGGCGGCGGTCGACACCACGAGCCGGACGCCGGCGTCCTGGACGATGTAGGCCAAGCGGTCGTCGGGAAAACCCGCGTCCAGCGGCACATACGCCGCGTTGACCTTGAGCACGGCGAGCATCGCGACGTAGGGATGAACCGGTTCGCCGAACAACAGCCCGATGCGGTCGCCGGGCCGCACCCCGTGTGCTCGCAGATGCCGCGCGAGCCGATTGGCCCGCTCGTCCAAGCCGTCGAACGTGAGCTTCTCGTCCTCGGCGTCGACCGCGAGGCGGTCGCCGAGGCCGTCGGCCCGCAACCGGTCGCAGAGCCGCTCGTACAACTCTTCCAACCGGTCGCCGACCCGCCATCGAACCCGCTGGTCGTGACCGTCACAGGTGAGGACCAGGCCGTCGGTGGTGAACTGGCCCGACGGCTGTCCGTAGGGGCTCATGGTCGGTCCACCGCCAAGCCGAACGAGTCGTGCAGGGCGCGGACGGTCATGTCGACGGCGTCGGCGGGGATCACGGCGGTGAGGCGCGATGGCGACGTCGTCATCGCGGGCACCGTGACCCGGTGATCGGCGAGGACCCGCAGCAACCCGGGCAGGAACCCGGGCGGATCGAGCAGCGCGGTGCCGACCACGGACACCGAGCCGAGATCCTCGAAGACCGTGGAACGCGCGTCCAACTCCATCGCGAGCCGGGCGATCGGCAGACCGAGCGGCTCCGTCCCCCGGACGGTGAACCGCAGTTCGCCGGGATCGGGCCAGCTCAGGTTGTCCGGCCGCACCCCGCAGGCCGCCAGCGTCGCGAGGACACGCGCGTAATGGTCCGGGCCGGAGGCGGACACCTCGACCCGGACCAGCCGCACGTCGCGTTCGTGTGCGATGCCGATGACGCGGGGAACGTCTTCCATCGACGCTTCTCCGGCCGTCACGACGGTCGAGGGGCCTGGATCCGACGCGTGCGTCACCCGCACCGCCACTCCGTGACGCCGCGCGAGCTCGACGGATCTGGGATGCAGCACCCGGGCGCCGAGCCCGGCGAGTTCGACCATGGCGTCGTACGAGATCGTCCGGACCACCCGGGTGTCCCGCACGATGCGGGGATCGGCCGTGCGAACACCGTGCACGTCGGTCCGGATCTCGCATTCGGAACCGCCGAGCGCGGCGGCGAGCGCCACCGCGGTGGTGTCGGAACCACCTCGGCCCAAGGTCAGCAGTTCGCCGTCGGCGTCCCGCCCCTGGAACCCGGCGACCACGACGACCCGCGCGTCACGCAGCCGGGCGGCGATCTTGCCGGGATCGACCCGCACGATGGTCGCCGCGCCCGGTTCGCCCGCGACCTCGATTCCCGCCTGGTCACCGGACAACGAGACGGCCTCGATCCCGCGCTCGGTTAAGGCCATGGCGAGCACCGCCGCAGACACCTGTTCACCGGTCGCCATCAGCTGATCGAGCTCCCGGGGCGCGGGCGGTTCGGCGAACTTCCCGGCCAGGTCGATCAACCGATCGGTGCTGTCCCCCATCGCCGACACGACCAGGACCACCCGGTCCCCCGCTTCGGCGATGGCGGCCACCTCGTCGGCCACCTCGTTCACCATTTCCGGCGTGGCCAGCGACGAGCCACCGTATTTTCGTATGACAAGCCCTTCGTTTCGCGTCTTCGGTAAGGGTGGATCCAGGCTGACATCCAGTTTCGGGGAGAAATTCACCATTTTCCTTAATAGGTCGCCACGGCGGCCGTGTTCGCGTTCGGAGAACAGACCCGCTGCGAATGGCCGCATTCGTGGTGGGGTATACGGCGGAGTTCGGAAGTGCCTGCCGGACAAGATGCCCTGGCGGAGGTGACAGCTTTGGAAAGTAGTGCGGGACACTTTCCACGGGTACCTCCGTAAGTACGAAAGATCGATCGCCCGTTCCTCCCAGGCCATAACCCGGCGGCAGCGTGCGAGGTTATGACGGCGAACAGCCGAGTTCAATGGAATTAGGGCAGAAGAATGACGTATTCGCAGTGGCTTCGAAATTCGGGAGAACGACGGCGTGACAAAACGGAACGAATTTCCCCACTCGCCGCAAGTTACGAGATCCTTTTACGTGCCGAAGCCGAGGAGGAACCCGTCAAAGTGACCATGCCGCGCGCGATGGCCGAAACCCAGCATTTTTCCCACTGTTCGGAAAGAGGACATGACGACGACTCGGTCCCATATCGTGGACCGAGTCGTCGTATGTCCTTTGTGGAGTTCCGATTACAGGTCGGCGTTTTCGCCCGGCTCAGCGGGCCGGATGACGGCGACAGGGCCCTCCGCATGGGCGATCAGGGCCTTGCTCGTCGAGCCCAGGAGCATCCCTTCGGACCCGCCGCGGCCACGGCAGCCGACGACGAGCAGGCCCGCCCGCTTGCCTAGTTCGAGCAAGGCGCGGATAGGCCGCCCCCGGTACAGGACGACCTCGACCGCCACTTCCGGGTACTTGTCCCGCCACGGTGCCACTTGCTCTTCGACCGACCTCCGCTCGTCGTCCTCGACCCGGCCTGACGGCTCGGACCAGGCCCGGACGACGGTCAGCCCGGTGTTCCGGGAACTCGCTTCGTCGAAGCCGAACCCGAGAGCGCCTTCACTCATCAGAGAACCGTCCGTGCCTACCACGATCCGGTCGTCGTCGCGCCAGGCGCCGCCGACCACGACGATCGGGCATTGGCCGCGTTGGGCGACGGCGACCGCGGTGGAGCCGATCAACGGTCCGGTGAACCCGCCGAGCCCCCGTGATCCCAGCACCAGCATCGTCGCGCCCGTGGACTCCTCGACCAGGGCGGGCACCGCGCTCCACTCCCTGACCACGGTCTCGACGACCAGGCCCGGAAAGCGGGCCAGCACTGCCTCGCGCACCTGGGAAACCCACCCCTGTCCCAGATTGGCGAACCCCGCTCGGATCTCCTCGGCCGGGGGAAGCACGCTCGGGACGTTCTCGAGCGGCACGGCGTAAACGTGGACGAGCCGAAGTGGCATACCTCGTCGTGAAGCGGCGCCCGCCGCCCAAAGAGCCGCCGTCCTCGCCGACCGGGATCCGTCTATCCCGGCGACGAGCGGACCATCCGTGGCGATCGGCATTCCGGCTCCTTTCGAGGTCGGACCCGCTGTCATCAGCCGGTCCCAGTCTCGAATGGCGGCGCTGCGTGAGCGCAGAGGACGAAGTCCCCCGGCGTCCGCTCCCGAGTCCCGGCCACGCCGCCGTCCGGCCCACGAGGCAGGGGCGAAAGGCCCTATGCCCGGAGGCGGCTCAGCCGACCGGTGAGGGACTGCCCAACCGTCCATCGTGGACTTCGACGACCCTGTCGACCCCGGCGAGGTGGGCGCGGTCGTGCGTGACCAAGACCGTGGCGGTGGCCCGCTGGCGGGTCAGGCGCGTGATCAGGTCGATGACCGCGGAGCCGCGGTCGTGGTCGAGGGCGCTCGTCGGTTCGTCGATCAGCAGCACGGGGGGCTCGTTCATCAGCGCGCGAGCGATGTTCACCCGTTGCCGTTGGCCGCCGGAGAGCTGGTGCGGGCGCCGCCCCGCCTGCGGTCCGAGCCCGACGGCGTCGAGCAGGTCCATGGCCACACCGCGTGCTCCGGCCGGAGAGCGACCGTCGATCCGGGCCATGACCTGGAGTTGCTCGGCGGCGGTGAGGGAGGGCAGCAGATTGGGTTGCTGGAAGACGATCCCGATCTTGCGGCGGCGTAGCCCGGTGAGCTCACCGCGGGTCAGTCCGGTGGTCTCGGTGCCGTCGATCGTGACGGTCCCGCGGTCCGGGGAGATGAGGGTGGCGGCGACGGCGAGCAGGCTGGATTTGCCCGAGCCGGAAGGCCCGGCGACAGCGGTGATCGTGCCCGGCGGGACGTCCAGCGTGACATCGTCGAGGGCGGTGAGGCGGGAGTCGCCGTCGGCATAGGTGAGGGTGACACCGGTCAGGTTCAGGCTCATCGGGCACTCCCCAGTGCGGTCAGCGGGTCGACGGAAGTGATGCGGCGGACGGAGAGCGCGGCCCCGAGAGCGCCGAGCAGGATCATCACGGCGGCGGGGACCAGCACGGTGGCCGGCGTCAGCAGGAAGGGCACGGCGGATCCGGCGACGACCGCGCCGAGGCCGACGGCCAGTCCGGTACCGATGGCGGTACCGCCGACGAGAAGGACGACAGCCTGGCCGAGCGCGTCCTTCAGCAGGAAGAGGGTGCTCGCACCCAACGCCTTGAGGACGGCGATGTCGCCGCTGCGCTGGATCGTCCAGACGGTGAAGAAGGCGCCGATCACGAGCGCGGAGATGGCGAACAGGAAGCCTCGCATCAGTTGCAGCGAACCGTTCTCCGAGGTGTAGGAGCCGATGGCGGACAGCGAGTCGCTCTTCGAAACCGTCTTCGTGCCCGCGGCCAGGTCAGCGGCCGCGAGATCGGCGTCGGCCGTCGCGGTCAGCGCGAGCACGGTCGCGCTCGGCACGCCGCCCGTGGGTGGCACGGTCTTCGCCCAAACGTCCAGACCGGCCCACACCACGGGTGTGTGGCTGAACCAGGCGTCCCCGGTCACGGCGGCGACGGTCAGCGGGCGGCCGGCCACGGTGATGGTGTCCCCGCTTCGGACACCGAGATCGTCGGCGGCGGACGTCGACAGCACCACCGAGCCGTCGGCGATGGTCCCGCCGTCCGGTGCGAGTGCCGAACCGGGCCGGACTCCGAAGACGGAGACCCCGGCGCTGCGGCCTCCCGCCGTGGCCTTGGTGGTGGCGATGCCCAGCGGCTCGGCATCGATGACGCCCGGGGTTTCGGCCCACTGCCGCCGCTGTGTCTCGGTGATCGCGGAGTTGGCATAGGACAGGCTCTGCCCGTCACCGGGAGCGGCGAAGACGATCTTGTCGGCGGGCAGGCCGGTGATCGCGGAGATGTTCTGCTCCCCCAGCCCCGCGGTGAGCCCGGACAACAGGCCGACCAGCAGGGTGATCAGCACGACCACGGCCCCCATCAGGGCGAACCGCCCTTTGGCGAATCTCAGATCTCTCCAGGCGACGAACACGGTTCCGCTCTGTCCTCTCCGGCGGGTGGGCTGGTGACCCCTCCACGATCGCCTCCTGGGACCGCGACGACATCTGACCGGAGATGGCACTTCGCGCGCCGGAAGACGGCACGCCGCTTCTACCTTTGGATAGAGGCGCCCACTGGTTCCGCTCCGTAATCTGGACGCACTGTGACCACCTCGCCCACTTTGACCCCGACCAGCCGGGTGCTGACCTGGTGTCTGCACCTGCTGCTCGTCGCCCTGCTCGCCCTCGCGGCCGTCCGGGCCGTCGCGGGCGGCTCGTCGGACGCGGGAGCGATCGTCGCGACGGCGCTGCTGTGCGCCGTCGTGTACGCGGTCGGCCCGCTGTTGCCGCGCGTCAGGACGTCTCGGCGGGCCGCCCTGTGGTGGTTGATCGCGGTGGGTCTCGTGTGGCTGGCCCTGCTGGTGCTCACGGCCGACGGCGTCTGGGTCGCCTTCCCGCTGTACTTCCTGCAGTTGCATCTGTTGCCGCGCCGCCAAGGCCTGGTCGCGGTGATCGCGACGGCGCTCGCGGCGATCACCGCCTTCGCCGCCCACCAGGGCACCTTCGTCCCGGCGGCGGCGATCGGCCCGGCGTTGGGCGCCGCGGTCGCGGTCGCCGTCGTCTGGGGGTACCAGGCGCTGTACCGCGAAAGCGAACGACGGCGGAACCTGATCGACGAACTCACCATCACCCGCGCCGATCTGGCCGAAGCCCAGCACACCGCTGGAGTGCTCGCCGAGCGGGAACGGTTGGCCCGCGAGATCCACGACACCCTGGCCCAAGGGCTGTCGAGCATTCAACTCCTGTTGCGCGCCGCGGAAAGGACCCTGCCCGACACCGCGGGAAACGCCGCCCGCTACGTCGAGCAGGCTCGGCAAGCGGCGGCCGACAACCTGGCCGAAGCCCGCCGCTTCGTCGTCGCCCTGTCCCCGCCGGCGCTCGACGACACCACGCTCGCCGACGCGCTGGAACGGTTGTGCGCCACCACCAGTGCCCGGCACCGCATCGCCGCGCGGTTCCGATTCACCGGCACTCCGACTCCCCTGCCGACCGCGCACGAGGTCGCCCTGCTGCGCATCGGCCAGGCGGCACTCGCGAACACCGTCCGCCACGCGGGCGCGTCCACCGCCGAGGTCACCTTGTGCTACCTCGACGAGCACGTCACCCTCGAGGTCGTCGACAACGGTGTCGGTTTCCATCCGGAGCACAGCGGCTTCGGTCTGAGCGCGATGCGCACCCGCGCCGAAGCCCTGGACGGCACCCTCGATGTCGAGTCCTCCCCCGGCCACGGCACCGGGTTGTCCGTGCGGCTGCCCGTCGAACCCAAGGAACGTCTGTGACCGAACCGCCGATCCGGCTCCTCGTGGCCGACGATCACCCGATCGTCCGGGCGGGCCTCCGCGCCCTGCTGGAAACCGAACCCGGTCTCGTCGTCACGGCCGAAGCCGCGACCGCGGAGGAAGCGGTGACCCGCGCCGCGGAAGGCGGCATCGACGTCGTGCTGATGGATCTGCGGTTCGGCCCCGGCATGACCGGCGCCGAAGCCACCGCGGTGATCACGGCGCGGCCGGGCGCTCCGCGCGTCCTGATCGTCACCACCTACGACACGGACGCCGACACCCTGCCCGCCATCGAAGCGGGCGCCACCGGCTATCTCCTCAAAGACGCTCCACCCGAAGAACTCGTGGCCGCCGTGCGGACCGCCGCCGCCGGACGCACCACACTCGCCCCGACCGTCGCCGACCGGCTGATGAACCGGATGCGAATGCCCACCGCCGCGCTGACGCTGCGCGAGATCGAAGTCCTGGTCCTGGTCGCCGACGGCCTCTCCAACCGGGCCATCGCGGAACGGCTCCACCTGACCGAAGGCACCGTGAAATCCCACCTCGCCCGCAGCTACACCAAACTCGGCGTCGACTCGCGCACGTCCGCCGTCGCCACCGCGACCGACCTGGGACTCATCCGCCGTTGACGAGTGTGGAGGATTCGGGACGTCGAATCCTCCACACTCGGATCACCCGACCGGTGCGGGGCCGCTATGGCTCGATCAGCCTGCGAGCACGCCGCTGACCTCGTTCGGCGTTCCCGGGATCGTGCCGGTCGCGGTCTTCGTGCCGGAGGCGAGGTCGACCGAGTGGATCTCCTTCTTGCCGGGATCGGTGACGTAGGCGGTCCCGCCCCGGACGAAGATCGCCGGACGCGGCTGCTGCCACTCGATCGGCTCCTGCCAGGTGCCGATGACGGCGATCTTCTTCGTCACCGCGCCGGTCACCGGGTCGATCACGTGGATCTGACCGTCGGTGCCCAGCACCAGCGCCTCGCCCTGCGGGCCGCGGGCCAGCGAACGGAAGGTGTAGCTGGTCCCGATGTCGACGTGCTTGAGCGTCGCCTTCTCGGTGTCGATCAGCGAAATCCGGGTCGGGCGTTCGAGCTCGGCCGCTTCGTCGACCTTGTAGTCGCCCAAGGTGATCGGCGAGACGTCGGAACCCGCCTGGTTGCCGATGCGCCCGTAGGCATCCGGGCTGGTCACCTTGGTGATCACACCGTTCCGGTAGATCAGCACGCCGGTCTGGCAGCCGACCACGATCGCCTCCCCGCGTGCGGCGGCTTCACCGTGCACGCCGGGACACTGCTCGTTGCGCGCGATCTCCTTCTTGTCCTTGTCCAGTACCACGATCCCGGACCGCTTGTCCTTGTTCCCGACGGTGGTCACCAGTTCGCCGTTCTCGAGTTCGACGGCCACGCCGTGGTGCGCTTCCGGAGTCTTGTGCTTCGGTGCGGGGAAGGCCGCGGTGCCGATCGTCTTCGGATCGAAGACGGTCACTTCGCCGGTTCCGTCGGCGAACAGCACCGTCTTGCCGGCGTGGCGGACGACGTGCCCGGGCTTGGCCGCCTTCACCTCGTTGTCCGTCAGCACTGCGCCGACGGCGTCGAGGACCCGGAACCCGGTGGAGGTCGAGACCATGAGGTGCCGGTCGTTCCCGGCCGGGTTGAGCCGGTTGAAGCCTTCCAGCGGAAGGTTCTTCGCCACTTGCAGGGTCTTCCCGTCGAGCAGGACGATTCCGCCGTCATAGGTGACGGCCACCGGATTCGCGACGACCGGAGCCGGAGCGGCGTTCTTCCCCGGCTCCGCCGCCGGCTGTTCGGTCCCGCAGGCGGCGAGTGCGAGGGTGCTCGCCGTCGTCGCCATCAGCGCGAGATATCGGGTCTTCCGTGCCATTTCACTGTGCCTTTCGTCTGTTCCGATCAGGAACGGGTCAAACCGGTGGTGATCGATTCGGTGTTGGCGCGCATCATTTCCAGGTAGGTGGCCGCGCCCTGGCCCGGTTCGCTGAGCGACTCGGAGAACAACGGGGCCACCTGGACGTGCAGCCCCGCCTGCTCGGCCAGTACCCGCGCGAGCCGGTCCGGCTGGGAGGAGTCCGCGAAGATCACCGGCACGCCCGCCGCGCGGACGGTGTCGGCGAGCGCTTTGAGATCCGAGGAACTGGGCGACGCGAGCGTCGTTCCGCCGGGAATCACCGCGCCGACGACCTCGAAGCCGAACCGCTGGGCCAGGTAGCCGAACACGTGGTGATTCGTCACGAGCTTCCGGCGCTCACGAGGGATCCCGCCGAACTTCTCGGTCATCATGCGGTCGAGCGCTTCGATCTCCCCGCGATAGCGTTCGGCGTTCGCGCGGATGACCGACTCGTCGACGCCGCCGACATGGGCGACGACCTCGTCCGCGATCGTCTTCACCGCGTCGCACACCCGTGCCGGATCCGTCCAGAAATGCGGGTCCGGCTTGTTGTCGGCGTAACTGATCGGGTTCACCCGCTCCCCGGCGGGCAGCGCCGGTACGCCGTTTTCCTCGGCGGTGCGGACGGTGCGCAGCATCCCCTCTTCCAGCCCGAGTCCGTTGTAGACGATCAGGCCGGCACGCTCGACCTGCGCGGCTTGCTGTGCGGAGATACCGAACGAGTGCGGGTCGGCGTTCGGCTTCATCAACACGGTCACCTCGGCCTGATCGCCGACGATGGCGCGGGTGATGTCGCCGAGGATGTTCGTGGTGACGACGACCGACTTTCCGCCCCCGCCGCTTCCGGAGCATCCCGCCACCGCCAGCAGCGCCACCGCGAACAGGGTGAGTACGCGGCGCTTCATCGGCCGGTCTCCACGATGTGGCCCGCCTTGCCGCCGACCTTCAGCGTCCTGGCACGCCGGAGGTTGTCGTTGTAGTCGATTTCGTACACCTCCGCGGACAGCGGGTTGTTGAGGTAGGCGCGCGTCGAATCGACCTGGATCGTGGCGGCGCCGGCGGCGGTCCCTTCCGGGGTCAGGAGCGGGATCGCCGTCTGTTCCTTTCCGGCGCTGTCGAAGGAGCGCAGCTTCCCGTCCCGGGTGAGGACCAGTAGCGGGCCGCCCTCACCGACGGCGTTCACCGCGGCGACCGGTCCGGTCTCGACGTATTGCCAGCTCCGGCGCCCGACGTCCAACGACCACACGGCGGAGTCACCCGCTCGGGCGGCCAGCGTGGCACCACCCGGACGATGGAAGAAGGCCGTGGCGCGTTCCTGCGCGGTGACGCTGCGCGGATACGGGATCTTCGCCCCGGCGAACGCACCGTCCTTTTCGGTCACCAGCAGGGCGCCGTCAGCGCATCCGAAGACGACACCACGCCTGGTCACCGCCTGGCCCCGCAGCTCCGGACACGGCTGGTCGATCTCGGCCACGGCCTTGCCCTGGCGGTCGTGGACACGCACCCCGCGGGCGAACGGCTTTCCGTCGTCCGTCACCGTGGCGATGATGTGTTCGCCGTATGGGATGGCGACGCCGGCATGCGTGATCTTCCCCAGTTCGGTGACGGTCCCCTTGTCCAGCGCGGCCCGGTCGAGCAGGGTGGTTGTTCCGTCCGAATAGGACAGTGCGGAGACGGCGGGATCGCTGTATGCCGCTGACAGCTGCTTGCCCGGCGCCACTCCGACGTCGCGGACCTTCGCCCGGTAGTAGTGGACGTGGTCGCCGTGGTCGACCATCCAGGATCCGCTGTCGATCACCCGGATCGTGCCGTCGCCCGCGGTCAGGTAGCCGAAGCGGCCGTCTCCGGTCACCGCTCGCACGCCGTCGACGCGTCCGACTTCGTGGACCTCCTCGGTGATGAGGTCCACGACCCGCACCGCCCCCGTGTCCGAGTCGGCGACGATCAGCCGTGACTGTGCCTCGGCCGCCTCCTCGGCACCTTCGACATAGCCATGAGGGACTTCCGGGGTCACCTCCTTCGGCTGCTCCCCGCCGCACGCCGCCAAGGTCAGCGCCGCGACGACGGCCGTCACTGCTTTCAGTTTCATCGTGAGCACTCGATCTCCGGTGTCAGGGAACGGAATCGCTGTCGTACGAAGGACAGGAACGCGGAAAGGAAGAACAGGAGGACCGCGCCGGCGGCGATGGTCGCGCCCGCCGCGGTGCCCCAATGCCAGGACACGAGCAGGCCGCCGACCGTGGCGGCGATGCCGAGCAGCGCCGCGATGAGCATGATCGTGGTGATCCGCCGCGACCAGAAGAGCGCCGCCGCGGCGGGGGCGATGAGCAGGCCGAACACCAGCAAAGTCCCCACCACGCGGAACGACGCGACGATCGTCAGCGTGACCAGCCCGAGCAGCACGGCGTTCGCGAGCCGTGGCCGCAGCCCCAGGGTGTGCGCTTTGCGCACGTCGAAGGTGAGTGCGGTGAACGAGCGATGTCCCACCAGCGCCACCACTCCCACGACGAGCAGGGTGACCGCGAGGCCCACCAGGTCGCCGGATCCGACGGCGAGTACGTCACCGAACAGGAATCCGGTGAGATCGACGGCGAACGACCGCGAGTGCGACACGATGATCACGCCGCTCGCGAGCATGCCGACGAACAGCAGCCCGATCGTGGTGTCCTCCGACAATCGCCGCGAACGCCCGAGCGCCGTCACCCCGAGGGCCATCACACCGGCACTGATCGCCGCACCGATCAGCAGGTTCACGCCGGTCAGCGAGGCGATCGCCACGCCGGGCAACATGCCGTGCGACATCGCGTCGCCGATGAACGCCATGCCGCGCAACACCACCCAGGTGCCCACGACCGCGCACACCGCCGAAACGAGCACTCCCGCCACCAGCGCACGCTGCACGAACGAGACCTCGAAGGGGATCAGCAACCACTCCACCCGTCACACTATAGTGGTAATGATTGTCATTATCTGAAAGAGGGTGGGATGACCCCGGACACAACGGCGCTCACGATCGACCGTGCGCACGCCCATTACGGCTCTCGCGAGGTGCTGCGCGGGATCACCGCTCAGATCCCGTCGGCGCGGCTCACCGCGGTCGCCGGAGCGAACGGCGCGGGCAAGTCGTCGCTGCTCAACCTTGTCGCGGGAGTGCTCCCGCCGACCAGCGGTTCGGTGACCCGCCGGGATCCGGGTCGCGTTGCCTACGTGACCCAGCAGAGCGAGGTGTCGCGATCGCTGCCGATCACCGTGCGTGCCACCGTCACGATGGGCCGTTGGGCACACCGAGGCCACTGGCGGCGATTGTCCAAATTGGATCGTAAGATCGTCGGAGAATGCTTGGAACTGCTGGAGATCACGTCGATCGCGGACCGGCCGATCGGCATGCTGTCCGGCGGACAGCGGCAACGGGCGCTGGTCGCGCAGGGGCTCGCCCAGCGATCCGCGCTGCTACTGCTCGACGAGCCGTCGGCCGGTCTCGACCTGCACGCCCGCCGCTTGATCGATGAGGCCTTGCGCGCCACGCTCGCCGAGGGCACGACGGTTCTGCGGGTCACGCACGACCTCGAAGTCGCGGGCCGGGCCGATCACTGCCTGCTGTTGCAGGACGGCCGGCTCGCCGGCGAGGGCGCGCCCGCATCGGTACTGACGCCTGAACGGGTCGCGGAAGCCTGGGGTCTTCCGGCCGGCATCCGGTCAGGAGTCGCCGATGCCCGCTAGGGTGTACCCGTGGAAGCGACGTGGCCCCCGGCGCTGGCTGAGCACCTCGAGCGCCTCCAAACCCGCGTCGGCCTCGAATTCCCGCCCGAACTGCTCACCTGGTGGACCCTCATGGACGGCTTCGACGACCACGGAGCAGGGAACCGATCCGTAGAGTTGATCCCGAAGGGCTACCTGCCTCTGTCGGTGGCGCGCGCTGAGGAGGAGTACGCCAGGCAATCGCAGTACCCCGACCCCGGCTGCTGCACCCCCGAAGGAACGCACCGGAAGCAGGCAGGCGCAGACGGATTTCCCTACTGCACAGCGGTTCTTCCCATCGGCCGGGCCATCGACGGCGGCCTTCTGTGCGTCGATCTCCGACAGGGCGAGCGCCACGGCGTGGTCATGGAGTGGTACGCCAGTGAAGGGATCTACGACTCCGACTGGGCAAGCGTCACCGAGATCCTCGACGAGATCGCCGAGCGGCTCGACAGCGAACAGTGACCTTCATTCGCCGAGCAGTGTCTTGACGGCCTCGCGCGCCTGACGCGCCGGCGCGGGGTCGCCGCTGATGCCCGCCGTCACGATCGCCCCTTCGGCGAGCAGGTAGACCACTTCCGCGACCGGCTGCCCGGTGGCCCGCACCCAATTCTCGATCTGCTGGTGGAACGCCTGCTTATGCGCCCGCACTTCGGCCAGTACCGCCGCGGACGACGGGCCGAATTCGCCGTGGGCGTTGATCCAGGCGCAGCCGCGGAAGCCGGGTTCGGCGAACCACTCGGCGAGCCAATCGAAGATCGCGAGCACACGCTCCCGGGGGTCCTCGACTTGTTCCACCCGGGCGGCCAGGCTGCCCCGCCAGCGCTCATCGCGGCGTTTGAGCATCGCCACCACGAGGTCTTCCTTGGCTTCGAAGAACCGGTAGATCCGCTTGAGTGAGAGGCCGGACGCCGCTCGGACCTGATCCATGCCGACCGCCTGGATGCCGTTTTCGTAGAAGAGTTTCTCGGCGGCATCGAGCAGGGCTTCGCGGTCCACGCGGTTCTGCTCGTCGGTGACGGCGGCCGGCATCGGTACTCCCTTGACGTCGAGAACGGTCGTTCCCTACTGTAGGCGCCAGACGTAGAGAACGCACGTTCTCCACCCAAGGAGGTTCGACCATGACGGAAGATCGCCCGCCTTACCCACCGTTCACCCGGGAGACGGCGCTGCGGAAAGTGCAAGCGGCGGAGGACGCCTGGAACACGCGCGATCCCCGGAAGGTGTCATCGGCGTACACGCCAAACTCCGTTTGGCGGAATCGCGACACCTTCGTCCGGGGCCGCGAGGAGATCGTCACGTTCCTGACCGCGAAGTGGGAACGAGAGCTGGATTACGCGCTGCGCAAGAACCTCTGGACGTTCACCGAGAACCGGATCGCCGTCCGCTTCCAGTACGAATGGCACGACCGGGCCGGGCAGTGGTGGCGCAGCTATGGCAACGAGCTCTGGGAGTTCGACGAGCGCGGCCTGATGAGTCGTCGGGAGGCGAGTATCAACGACGTCGCCATTCCCGAGACCGAGCGACGCATCTTCGGCCCGCGCCCGCAGGAGGAACACGGCGACGAATTCCCGCTCCGCTAGTCCACGATCGCGGAGATCTCCCACAGCCCCAGGGACTTGTCGGCGTAGGCACCACCCTCTTCGGTGCACCTCTCGACCAGTACCGCCAGCGGCTCGGGAAACCCGAACGGTTCCCGGCACAGGTTCAGCGGCCGCCAGTCACCGGTCACGATGTCGGTGTTGGTGCCCAAGTCGGTGAAAGTCGTGGTCAGCAGGTACCGGGAACCGCTCCGCCGGAGGTTGTGCAACGCCCGCTCGATGTCGGCGAAACTCAGATGGACCAGACAATCCCGGCAGAGCACGAGATCGGCCCGCGGCAGCGGATCGGAAGTCAGATCGAGCACCCTGAAGTCGCGGACCGGATCGTCCCGGAACCGCTCGGCGTTCAGCTCGATCAGATCGGGCACGATGTCCGCGCCGATGTACCGGTCCAGATCGAGATCCACCTCGCTGAGCCAGCCGTAGTCGCCGCACGGGAGATCCAGCAACGTCCGGACCCCGAAGCGATCGAGGAGTAGCGGCAACTGATCGCTCAGCTCTCGCGTCTGGACGGCCTCGGAGCCGGGACCCGAGGCTGACGAGGAACTCCACAACCGGGAGCGGAAGATGTAGGTGAAACGATCCTGGGTCCCCATGCTTTCCAGCTCGCCGGCGACCCGCCGGAAGTTACGCTGCGCCGTGGTGATCGGTCGTTCGTCCACTTCCGCATCGTAATCGATCTCATGAGTGGCAAAGCCGGTTAGACATTGGACACTCGCCGCGCCACGGGCGGGCGTGGAGGATTTGGGACGTTGAGTGTCCCCGATCCTCCGTTGATCAGGGTCATGCCGAGTGGGGAGGATTCCAGCCACTCAACGTCCCCAACTCTCCCCGCTCGCCGACATCGACTCCACCACGGCAGCAGAACGGCGTCGAAGTGTCCACCCGTTCAGACCAGTCACTCGCTGTTGGTAAGCCGAGCGGGTCGACAATGGGCGACCAAACACCTGAACGAGTGAACCGAACGTGAGCATGGCTGCTCAAACCTCGTCGAGACTGCCCGAAGTTCGACCGTATCCGGCAGTTGCGATCAGCATTTCGCATTCGGCGATAGTGGCACGCACGAAGCGGAATATCTTGGTCTCCACCAGGGAAGTGGACCACAGCTGCGCCTTTCGCGCCGATCCCGGAATGGCAACTTGCCGGGCCTTCGACGGCACTGGTCCATTCGGCCTCACCCGCTACTTTTAGTAGTTTTCGGGGTCACCCAGACCGTTGAGCGACGCGTGCATACCGTTCAGCGCGACACACGCTGTACGACTGAACGGTCACCGTCCGCTTTCGCCAAGATGTCCTCAGCCGCACCGGTCAAGAACCGGTAACGCACGCGTGGCCCCCTGCTGTCACAGGAGGCCACGCGGATGTCCGTACGCAAGCTCGCAAGAACAAGGACAGGACGGTCGTGACCATACAGCCTGATAACACGAAGACACCAGACAACGGACCTCCCCAACGGGTCAAAGTCGTCATCGAACACGTCGAAAAGCCGGCCCGGCGAGTCGCGACGTCCGCGGAGATGATCCGCGCGGCGCGGCCACTGCTCAGGACGCCGGGACGCCATCGCAAGGTACAGAGCCGCGACAGCTGGCTCTGCCTGGCGATGGCGGTCCTCGCCGGCTGGGCGCCGACACTGCGGATGTGCCTTCTGCTGACGATCGGCGGCGCGATCGTCGTCGGCGTCGTCGAGATCAGCACGCCGGAGGTCGGTGTGTCGGCGGGGACCAGCGTCGGTCTCCTGACTCTCTTCTGCGCCTGGATTGTCAAGGCCCGACAGGGTAAACAGCGGCGAGAGCCGAGTCTGTAGCCGAATTCCGCCCCGTGTCCGCCGTATCGCGGGCACGGGGCGCGGCAATGTCGGAAAATCTCCACGCCCGTTCGGTGTCTTCCGGTTGAATGATCGCGAAGTCCCGACATGTGAGGAGATCTCGTGCGGAGAGCTAGAAGACTGGGGGCCCTGGCCGTTTCGGTGCTGGCAGCGGCCACGGCACTGGGCGGCTCGGCGTCGGCCGAAACCGTGCAGTCGTTCCACACCTCGCTCGACCCCGCTTCGGTTCGGGAGTCGGTGCGCTATCTCGTCGAGAACTACCGAGTGAGCGAACAGGAGGCGTTGCGCCGCCTGGAATTGCAGACCGACGGGGGCAAGCTGGACGAGCTGCTGCGCCGCGATCGCGGCGCCGAGTACGGCGGCATGTGGCTCGACCAGGACAAGGGGCAGCTGGTCGTGGCGATGACCAAGCCCGCCGCGGCCGAGCCCTATCTGCGGGCGATGCCCGCCCGTTCCTCCGTTCGCACGCAACAGGTCCAGCATTCGCTGCGGCAGCTGACGGCGGCGAAGGAACGCGTTGCCGCGAAGGTCGGCGCGGGACCGGACGCGGTCTACCTGCCGTCGGTGAGCGAGTCGGAAAACCGTGTCGTGCTTTGGGAACGCGACTGGGTGGCGCGGGAAAAGATCGCCGCGGCCACCGAGACGAACACCGCGCAACGGGCCGCGGCGGAGGAATCCGGCATGGTCGTCTCCCGGGTACTGAAGAATCCGAACGCGCTGGCCACGCCGAACGTGGATCTCGGTTTCTGCCATCCGCTCTACTGCACGAACTACGGTCCGATGCGGGGCGGTCTCCGGTTGGACATGAAGCGGGACGACGGCACCTGGGGCGGCTGCACCAGCGGTTTCAACCTGCGGTCCACCGGAGGCGGTTTCCCTGGCAAGGGCTGGGTGCTCACCGCCGGCCACTGCATGCGGACGAAGACCAACAACACGCCGACCCAGCACAACGGCAATGACGTCCTGCAGCAGCACGGCATCGAGAAGAGCTCGTATCCGTATGACTACGCGGCCCTGCCGTACGTCAACGACGCGGCGTCGACGAAGTGGCTCGAAGGCCAGACCGGCCGCAACCGGGTGCTGAAGTACTGCCGCAACGGAGGCATGGACAGCAACGGCGACACCCCGTGCGGCGCGCAGGCCACCTCGGTCGACGAGTACATCACCGGCGCGCGCAAGCTCGCCGAGATCAAGGCCGGGTATGTCGTCTGCGCGTCCGGAACGGCGTCGAGCAAGGTGAACTACCCCGATTCCGTCGACAGCGGTGCGGGTGCCGGCTACCTCGTCGGGACCCGCTGCGGGCGAGTCCTCTCCACGGACGTCGGCATCAACACCGACCTGTGCGCTCGTCCCGGCGACAGCGGCGGACCGCTGTTCAGCCAGGCCGACCACGCGGCGCTGGGCATCCTGGTCGGCAACCAGCAGTCCCGGTCGGGCCCCTGCCAGGCCGGTGAGCTGAACAACTACGCGCCGATCGAGACGATCACCACCGATCTCAGCGAGCGGATCGCCAGCCAGGGATCCACCTTCGCGGTGATCACGACTCCGAACGGCTGATTTCCCGAAAGGCCCCCTTCATCGCGGACGCGGTGAAGGGGGCCTTCGCGTCACCTGGTCAGCAAGGGACCTTCGTAGCGCAACGCGTCATCCTCGCCGTACACCCGGACCGTCAGCTCCGGCGGCTCCCAGGGCGCGAACACTTCGTCGATCGTCCGGGGCGCCGGCCCCAGGTCCACGTCCACGGCGAAGGTGTGCGCCACGATCTCGGCCTGGACGACGGCGCCGTCCGCGTCGGCCACCTCCAGCCGGGTCACCCCGGGGTCGATCGCGCCCAGCGCGCCCGGCCGCGCGCTCCACACCGCGAACCCTCGCTCTGTGGTGTCACTCCCGTATCCGGTGCTCATGATGTTGAACAGCGTGCTTTCTCCCGCCCGGAAGACGCACTCCGCCTCGACGCCCGAATCCTTGTAGGCCAGCATCCGCCCGTCCCCGGTGCTGGTCCCGATCCTGGCTCCGGTGTGCCACCCCTCATACGACACCTGCTCCGCCGATCCCGAGGACCGGCAAAGCTCGGTGAGGGCCGTCAGTTCCGCGATCCACTGGTCGGTTCGTTCATCACTTGCCGGGGCCACTACGCGTGTGCCCTCCTCTCCGACTGTCCACAATGGTCACCATCGAGGCTGACACACCCCGATGTCGGTAACATCGGGGTTTCCCCGGAGATCGCTCCGCCGACTGCACGGTTCGGTGCAACCGGCGCCGGCGGCTAGGCCGAGCGGAGCAATCTCGCGGGATCCCCGTCATGGGTGATCCGGCCGCCCGTCGGAGTGTCGCCGGGGCAAACCGGCGACACTCCGACGCAGAGGGGTACGGCTGATGACCGCGCAGCGCACGATCACGGACGAGATCGGCGAAATCGGTGTCTGGCTGATGGGCGAGTTCGGCGGCCGGTTGCCCGCGAACGTGATCAGCCGGGTGCTCAACGCGAGCAAGCGCGACCTCGAAGGCCGCATCGACCCCGAAGAGCTGGGCGAGATGTTCCATACCCTCTGCCGTTTCCGGCTTCAGCGGATCCTTGCCGCGGACGAGCGGATCACGGTCAGGATTCCCGGCGCTCGCCTTTTGTGATGGTCTTGAGTTCGACGTACTGGGCAAGGCCCGCCGCACCGTATTCGCGGCCGATGCCGCTGGCCTTGTAGCCGCCGAAGGGCCCGTCGAAGCCGATCGGCGCCCCGTTGACGGTGACCGTCCCGGTGCGCATCCGCCGCGCGACGGCGAGCGCGCGGTCCTCGTCGGCCGACCAGACGCCGCCGGAGAGCCCGTACTCGGAGTCGTTGGCGATGCGGACCGCGTCGTCCTCGTCCGTATAGGGGATGACGACCAGCACCGGCCCGAAGATCTCCTCTTGGGCGATGCGCATCGTGCTGTCGACGTCGGCGAACAACGTCGGCGTGACGTAATTGCCCTTCTCCAGCCCTTCGGGGATCTCGGAGCCGCCGGTGACAAGCCGCGCGCCCTCGGCGATTCCGATGTCGATGTAGTCGCGCACCCGTTGTTGCTGGCCCGGCCGCACCATCGGGCCGATGAAGGTCTTCTCGTCGGCCGGGTCGCCGACCACGAGCGACTCCATCATCTCCTTGAGCCCGTTCACGACCTCCTCGTACCGGCTGCGCGGCGCGAGGATCCTTGTCTGCGCGATGCAGGCTTCGCCGTTGTTGAGCAGCGATCCGAACTTCAGCCCGGCGATCACGTCCTCGAGGACGGCATCGGGCAGGATCACCGCCGCGGACTTCCCGCCCAGCTCCAGGCTGACCCGCTTCAGCCGCTCCCCCGCCAGTGACGCGATCCGGCGACCGGCGGCGGTCGAGCCGGTGAACGCGATCTTGTCGATGCCGGGGTGCTTGACCAGGTACTCGCTGGTCTCCCGGTCCGCGGGCAGGACGCTGATCACCCCGGACGGCAGCCCGGCCTCCGCGAGGAGGTCCGCGAGCAGGCTCATGCTGAGCGAATTCTCCGGCGAGACCTTGAGGACGACGGTGTTCCCCGCGAGCAGCGCCGGGATGATCTTGGCCATCGACGCCGAAAACGGCGAGTTCCACGGGATGATCGCGGCGACCACTCCGAGCGGCTCCCGGCGCACGATCGAACGGAACGGCGCGGACGGGTCCGAGGGCGTGAGCGTCTCCTCCCAGCCGAATTCCTCCGCCGCCTTCAGATACGAGACGGCGAGCCGCCCCACTCCGGGCTGTCCGGCCTTGGTGAACCAGAGCGCGGAGCCGTTCTCGGCCGAGATGAGCTCGGCGATCTCGTCCGCGCGGGCCGCCCTAAGCGCGTTCAGCCGCCGAAGCACCGCGATGCGCTCCTCCGGCGGAGTGTGCGGCCACGGACCTTTGTCGAAGGCGGCCCTTGCCACCGCGACGGCACGGTCGATGTCGGCCGGAAGCGCCTGGACGACACGTCCGAGAACCGACTGGTCATGCGGGGACACGATGTCCAGTCGTGTCGGATCGCTCGGCGCCGTCCACTCGCCTCCGATGAAGAGCCTGTCGTTCGTGATCATCGTTTCGCCTCCACAAATGTCACAGCAAAGTAGCACTTATGACGGTTAACGGCACAGTCGCGTGATACATTCCCGGGGTGAGAGCCGACGCGACGCGCAATCTCGAAGCCGTCCTGACCACCGGCGCGCGCATGCTCGCTCACGATCCCTCGGCCAGCATCAGCGCGATCGCCGCCGAAGCGGGTGTCGACAGGCGCACCGTCTATCGCCGCTTCGCCTCCCGCGAAGAGCTCTTGGCCGCCATCTACGACTCGCGACTGAACGCGGTCGAGCAGGTCGTCCGCGCCGCCCGGTTCAGCGAGACGGCGGTCCCTGTGGCCTTGCACCGCTACGTCGAGGGCATCATCGAGGTCAACCGCGCCTGGCCGGTCGAACTGACCCGGATGCGCGCCGAACCCGCCATCCAGGACCGCCGGAACCGGCTCTCCGCCGAGGTGGACACGTTCCTCCAACGGGCCACAGACGAAGGATTCCTCCGCGCGGACGTCCCGGACGGCTGGGCGGGCAGGCTGCTGATCCAGCTTCTCCACCTCGCATCCCAGGAGGACATGGACGCCCCGCGTGCCGCCGATCTGCTCGTCGAGACCTTCCTGAGCGGGATCGGCGCTCGCTAAGAACTTCGTCACCCCGCGCCCCTCATGGAGCGGCGACGTCACGCAGAGTGTGCGAAGGTGGCGGCATGGCCGCTTCCCCAAGGCGATTCCCGCTGTCCTGGACCACCGTCATGCCGGTCGTCGCCATCGTCGTGCTGGCGCTGAGCTGGGGCCGTGACCTGGGCGCGGTGCCGGTGATCATCGTCGCGCTCGCGCTCGGCGGGACGGTGCTGGCCGCGGTGCACCACGCCGAAGTGGTGGCGCACCGCGTCGGGGAACCGTTCGGCTCGCTGGTGCTGGCGATCGCCGTCACCGTCATCGAAGTCGCGCTGATCGTGACGATGATGTCCTCCGGCGGCCCCGAGGCCGGGACGCTGGCCCGTGACACGGTGTTCGCCGCGGTGATGATCACCATGAACGGCATCGCCGGCATTTCGCTCATGGTCGGCGCCCGTCGTTACGGCGAGACGCACTTCAACCCCGAGGGCAGCGGCGGCGCGCTCGCCACCGTGGCGACGCTCGCCACAGTCAGCCTCGTGTTGCCGACCTTCACCGCCAGCACCCCGGGCCCGGCCTTCAACGGCACGCAGCTCACCTTCGCCGCCGTCGCCTCGTTGCTGCTCTACGGCCTTTTCGTGCTGACGCAGACCGTGCGCCACCGGGACTTCTTCCTGCCGGTCGACAGCGAGGGCTCGGTCAAGGAAGAGGAACACGCCGAGCCGCCGACCAACAAGGCCGCGCTCACCAGCCTTGGGCTGCTGCTCGTGGCGCTGGTCGCCGTCGTCGGCCTGGCGAAGGTCGAATCCCCCGCCATCGAAGCGGGGGTCAGCGCGGCGGGCTTCCCGCAGTCGTTCGTCGGCGTCGTGATCGCCATGCTGGTGCTGCTGCCGGAAACGCTGGCCGCGACCAGGGCCGCGCGGCGCGATCGGATGCAGACCAGTATCAACCTCGCCTACGGTTCGGCGATCGCCAGCATCGGGCTCACCATCCCGACCATCGCGCTGGCGTCGATCTGGTTGGACGGGCCTCTACTGCTGGGCCTCGGCGCGACCCACATCGTGCTGCTGGCGCTGACGATCGCGGTCAGCGTGCTCACCGTCGTGCCCGGCCGCGCGACCCGGCTGCAGGGCGGGGTGCATCTGGTCCTGCTGGCCTCGTTCCTGGTGCTCGCCATCAACCCGTGACACGAGTCCTCTTCGGACCGTGTTCTGTCGGGGGTCCCGGGTAATCTCAGCCCCGTGAACGCTCGGGACCGCATCCAAGAACTCGCCGATCAGATCGTCGTCCTTCGCGACGCCTACTACCGGGGCTCGCCGAAGGTGGCCGACGCCGACTACGACGCGATCGAAGACGAATTGCGCGGGCTCATCGAGGCGAATCCCGAGCTGACCCCGGAGCCGAACCCGCTCGACCAGGTGGGCGCGCCCGCCGTCCTGCACGCGCCCATCCGGCACTCGCGTCCGATGTTGTCGTTGGAGAAGGCGACCAAGCCCGAGCAGGTTGAGGCGTTCTTCGCCCGGTTTCCCGGGCAGCCGGTGGTCGTCATGCCGAAGCTCGACGGTCTGTCGCTCGCCCTCGTCTACGAAAACGGGCGGCTCGCCAGGGCGGTCACCCGCGGCGACGGGACCACGGGCGACGACGTGACGATGCTGGTCCGCGCGCTGACCGACGGCGTCCCGGACAAGGTCGACGCGCCCGGCCGGGTCGAGGTCCGCGGCGAGGCCGTCATGCTGCGGTCCACTTTCGCCGCCTACAACAAGGTCCACCCGGACAAGCCGCTGATCAACCCGCGCAACGCCGCCGCCGGCACCCTGCGCGCGAAGGATCCGGCCACCGTCGCCGAGCGGCGTCTCCAGTTCTTCGCGTTCGACCTCTCCACGGAGCCCGACAGCGCGGAGACCGATCTCGACGGTGCGCTGCGGACGCTCGGTTTCGCCGCCGCCGACATGCGGCACTGCGAAGACGCCGCGTCGGCGCAGGCCGTCATCACGACCATCGAGCAGCAGCGCAACGACCTCGACTACGACCTCGACGGCGCGGTGCTGCGCCTGGCGGATCGCGACGCGTACGCCGCCGCGGGAACCAGGTCCAGCTCACCGCGCGGGGCGCTGGCCTTCAAATTCGCCGCCGAAGAGAAGACCACCGTGCTCGCCGACGTCGTCTGGGATGTCGGCAAGACCGGCAAGATCGCGCCCGTCGCGTGGCTGGAGCCGGTGTTCGTCGGCGGGACCACGGTCACGCGGGCGACGTTGGCCAACCAGGAGGTCATCAAGGCCCGCGGCATCAAAATCGGCGACACCGTCCTCGTACGCCGCGCCGGTGACGTGATCCCGTTCGTGGCGGGCGTCCTCGACGCCGCCAAGCGCACCGGCGAGGAGCGGGAGATCGTGCCGCCGTCGGTGTGCCCGTCGTGCGAAGAGCCGTTGACCGAACAGGGCAACAGCCGGGAATTGTTCTGCACCAACGTCGCCTGCCCCGCCCAGACCGTCCGGCGGTTGATCCATTGGGCGTCGCGCGCGGCCGCGGACATCGACGCGATCGGCGGCGTCTGGATCGAGCGGCTCGCCGAGGCCGGGATTCTCGAACACCCGTCGGATTTCTACCGTCTCACCAAGGAAAAGCTGCTGGAGTTCGATCGCATCGGCGACATCTCCGCCACCCGCATGATCGAGTCGATCGACGCGAGCCGGGCCGTCGGCCTGCGCCGGGCGCTGATCGGCCTCGCGATCCCGATGGCCTCGGAAGGCACCGCCGCGCGGCTGTGCCGGGCCGGGTTCGGTTCCCTGGAAGCCGTCGCCGATGCGGGTGAAGAGGGGCTTGTCGCCGTGGAGGACATCGGCCCGAAGGTCGCCGCCTCCCTGATCGAGCACCTCACGCGGCTCCGCCCCGAGCTCGAGCGGCTGCGCGAGGTCGGCGTCTCGCTGGACGTACGTGAAGAAGACCTCCCGCCGGTCGTCGCGGCCGGCGCTCCGCTGGAAGGCAAGACGGTCGTGGTCACCGGATCGATCAGCGATCCGCGTTCCGGCGAGAAGGTGCCGCGCCCGACTTTCCAGCGGCTGTGCGAAAAGGCGGGCGCGACCATCGCGTCGTCCGTCTCGGCGAACACGGACCTGCTCATCACCGGCGCGGACGTCGGCGCGAGCAAGCTCACCAAGGCCGAAAAACTCGAAGTCGAGGTCGTCGACCAGGGCGTGATCTGGGGTCAGCTGATCGAAGCCGGCGTCGTCTAGCTGACGGGCGGGTCCAAGGCCTGAAGCTCGGCGTGCGCGGCTTCGCGAAACCGAGCCCAGTGCTCGTGCAGGTAGTCCCAGACAAGCTGCCCATCGGGTGTCCCCTCCCAGTAGGCACGGTTGAGCCGGTCGGCCAGTTCACCGAGCGGACCGGCGAGACCGGTCGGCGCAATCAACGCCAGCCGGTTGTGCAGGAACCACATGCGATGTGAGAGCTCTGTCGACCGCTCTTCACCGTCTGCGGTCGCGCGCTCCATCTCCTGGTAGACCTCGAGATATCCCTCCACCGCGAGACGCAATTCCGTTCGGCGGTCCGCCGCACGCACCAGGCGTTCCCGGCGCTCGGCGGACCGCCCCGCCACGTGCTGGCTCACGATCGTGCCCGCGGCGCCGATCGCCGTTCCCAGCAAGGTCCCCACCACCAGAAGCCAGTTCATGACTGCTAGTCGTGGGCGGGTCCTGGCTCGTTAACGCGGTTTCGGTTGTAAGACCTACCGTTCCGCCAGCGATATCCGGGGGAGCGTCGGCCGCATCGGACAGGAGACGAACGTTGGGCGATCAGGGACAAGCCACGGGGATCGAAGACGAGCGCTACGAACCTCTTGTTCGCGAACTCGTCTTGATCCAACAGCAGACCCACCAGATAGCCAGGACCCAGTTCGTGCAGTAACGGATCTGGTGGACCATCAATCTGCTCGTCGGCCTGCCCGCCGCTGGGGTGGCCGCCGCAGCAGGCGGGCTCGCGCTGTCGGGCGCGAGCCGCGCCGGCCTGGTCGGTGTGCTCGCGTTGGTCTCCGCGACACTGGGATCGTTCCAAACGGTGCTCGGCTCGCAACGACGCCAGTCGAACGCCGAGCGCTGCGGGAATTCCTACCTGGAAGTCCGCAACGCGGCTAGGCGGCTCGCGCGGATCGATCTGGAGACGATGGAGTATTCCGACGCACGGCGCACCCTCGAAGAACTGACCAGGCGACAGGAGGAGGTCAATCGTTCGGCGGACCCGCCATCGTTTCTCGCCATGCGCGTCGGCAGGAAGCTTGCCTACGGAAGCGACCTCCATCCAGATCTCCAGCCCAAAGACGCGTTCGCGATCCCGGCCCAGCCGTGAGCCGTCAATCCGCGGGCTTCGTCCGATAGCGTGGGCTGGTCGAGTGCCATTCGAAACCGCCACCCATCCAGCCCCGCAACCCGCGTAGAAACCGTTGCAGCTCAACGGAGGGAACGCCGCTCAATTTCTCGTGGGCGGCCTGGAAGTCCCGGACGACGTCGTTGTGCAGTTCGACGGTGATCGCCGTGGCCTCTTCGATCGTGCATTTCCGGTCGTCGGCGATCAACAGTACCGCGTTGCAGGGCGGCGACTCGTCCTCCAGATCCTTGGTGACCGAATGCACGTCGTTGACGAGCACGGCCGCCGTACCCGCTTGGATCGCCGCCTCGCGGACCCGAGGGTCGTAGTAGAGGTTCGCGGTCAGTTCGTAGCCGCCGAGGACGTCGATCAACGTCATCGAGGTGTAGAAGCTGTCGTGCTGCCGGGCGGCCAGATACTCCCACGCGGGCGGGTATTTCCCGCTGTGCCGCCACGCCGCGTACGCCGTCCAGCTCACGAACATCGCGAAGGTCGAGTAGCAGACACGCTGGACCTGCGCGGCCGTCCCGGATCGCCGCAGGAAGTCCGTCGCCGAGCCCAGCGCCACCAGGACCCGGTCGTTCCGCAGCGTTTCGTCGAGGTCTCGGCTGAATTCGCCCAGCGACGGCACCGGGTCCATGGCGGCCATCGCCAGCGCGAGCTTCGGCGGCAGCTCGGCCGGCACCGCACCGAGCGACGTGTCGTCGGCGTAGAGGTCATCGGCCGCCCACCAGGCGGCGTTGAGCTTCGCCGAGATCAACAGCCGCTCGGGATCCTCGCAGTCCGGATGAGCGAGCATGACGAGCCTGCCGAAGCCCGCCTTCCCGATCTGCTCGCACTCCTCCTCGTCGAACCCGCACTCCCCCGCCCACAGCGTCAGCCGCCGGTCGACCTCCACGGCGAGCGGGTCGTTGATCCGTTCGGTGACGGGGCAGTACAGGGGCGGGGCCGACCCATCACCCCATGGCCGGTACGCGTAGGCCGGGTCGAGACCGGGTTCCTCAGGTGACGGAGCCTCCTGAGGAACCGCGGTCAGCCGGGACGCCAGCCGGGCGGCCGACGTGCCCAGCCCCCTCGGACCGGCCAGTAGCGTGGCGAGCGCACCCTGTTCGGTCATCGCTTCGCTCTCCAGATTCAGACGCGGTCCGCGGCGATGAGCAGATAGTGGAAGCTGCCTTCGCGGTAGGCGTCCAGGAACGGCCCTTCGATCCCGGTCGCCACCGAAGACTTCGCCCGCAGCTCCCAGTACGGGATCGTGTCCGGCGTCAGATCCACCACCGAGATCGGCACCAGGGAGTTGGCCGTCATGGCCTTGAAGTACTCGCTGCGCGGATGGATGTTGCACGTGTAGTGCTGGTCGATCTGCGCGACGGCCTTCGACCGGCCGCCGGTCACGTCGTTGTAGCACCCGGTGATGGTGACGTAGCGGCCGCCGAACTCCAGCTGCCGCGCGTGCTCGGCGAACAGCTCGTGGAGGTCCACGTACATGGTGCTTTCGTTGTTCCAGATCGCCTTGCGCGAGCCGGTTTCGAAGCCGGTGTCGAGCATGTTGCGGAAGTGGTAGCGCACCCGGTCGGCGACGCCGCGGATATCCGCCTGGTGATTGGCGAACTCGACCTGCTTCTCCGAGATCGAGATCCCGTCGACGTGGCAGCCGAACCTCGCGTTGGCCATGATGCTGGTCCCGCCGCGCCCGCAGCCGGCGTCGAGGAGCCGGTCGTCCGGTTTGACGTCGCCGAGGTGATCGAGCAGGACGTCGGCCTGCGCCGTCTCCAGGCGATGCATTTCGGCGATGATCCGCTCGTCGCGGGTGTCTTCGGGGCCTTCCAGCACCGACCAGTCGACCTCGCCGACCCCGTAGTGGTGGTGGTAGAGCCCGTCCACATCGCCCAGCCGCAGGTTGACCGGGTCCTTCTCCTTGTTCCAGTACGACGCCACCGACTTCTGGTACTCGGTGCGCAGAACCTTTGCGGGAGCGGGAGTGCGGGCGATGGTCACGTGGGTGGTCCTTTCTGGAACGTTGTTGTTCGTTGTCGTCGCGGGGCGAGGGGTCACCGCGCGACCTCGACGTTCTCCAGGACGCCGAGCGCGTCGGGCACGAGCACGGCGGCGGAGTAGTAGGTGCTGACCAGGTAGCTGGCGACCGCCTGATCGGAGATGCCGTCGAAGCGCACGTTCAGGCCCGGCTCGTACTCGTCGGGCAGGCCGGTCTGGTGCAGCCCGATCACGCCGTTGTCCTCGACGCCGGTCCGCATGGCGAGGATCGAGGACGTGCCCCTGTCGGTGATCGGGATCTTGTCGCAGGGCAGCAGCGGCACCCCGCGCCACGCGGCGACCACCTTGCCGTCGACGGTGGTGCCTTCCGGATACAGGGCGCGGCGCGTGCATTCCCTGCCGAACGCGGCGATCGCGCGCGGGTGGGCGAGGAAGAACTTCGTCTTGCGGCGGCGGCTGACGAGTTCGTCCATGTCGTCGGGAGTCGGCGGACCGGACCGGGTCTGGAACCGCGACTTGAGGTCGGCGTTGTGCAGCAGGCCGAACTCGCGGTTGTTGATCAGGTCGTACTCCTGCCGCTCACGCAGCGCCGAAATGGTCAGCCGGAGTTGCTCCTCGAACTGGTCCATCGGGCCGTTGTAGAGATCGGTCACCCGCGTGTGCACCCGGAGCGCCGTCTGCGCGACGGCCAGATCGTACTCGCGCGGCGAGATCTCGTAGTCGACGAACGTGCCCGGCAGCAATGGCTCACCGTCGTGTCCGGACGACATCCCGATCTCGGCCTCGCCCTTGGCGTTCTGCGGCTTTCCCTTGTGCGACAGCATGTCCTGCACATGGCGGCGCATCGCCTCCGACCGGCCGTTGAGGTCGGCGAAGTCTTCGGCGCGCAGGGTCAGCACGATCACCGGGGTGACGGCCTTGGCGGTGAACGGCCAGTTCCGGTCGATGCCGGCGAGCATCTCGTCGCCGAAATGGTCGCCATCGGCCATGCTGCCGACGGAAGCTTCCGCGCCGTACTCACCCGGCACCACCTTGGCGATCTTGCCGTGCGCGACCAGCACGACCTCCTCGAGCGGAGCGCCGTGGCTGACGATCGTCTCGCCGGGCTGGTACTCGTGCTGCACGAACCGGTCGGCGAGCGCGGTGAGCGTGTCCTCGTCGTCGAAACCACGCAGCAGAGCCAATTCCGAGAGTTCCTGCGGGACGACCCGGACCTCCGTGCCGACGTTGGTGAAGCTCACCCGTCCGTCGCCGATCGCGTAGGTCAGCCGGCGGTTGACCCGGAAGGTGCCACCGGTCGCCTCGACCCAGGGCAGCATCTTCAGCAGCCAGCGCGGCGTGATGCTCTGCATCTGCGGCCGCGTCTTGGTGGTCGTCGCCAGGTTCCGCGCGGCGGCGGGGCCGAGACTGAGCCGCCGGTCGGCCTCCGGCGTCGCGGCGGTCATCCTTCGCGGCCGAGTTCGGCGGCTTCGAGGACGGCCAGCGCGTCCGGTACGAGCACGGCGGCGGAGTAGTAGGTGCTGACCAGGTAGGAGATGATCGCCTGCTCCGAGATGCCCATGAACCGGACGTTCAGCCCGGGCTCGTATTCGTCCGGCAGGCCGATCTGGCGCAGACCGACGACGCCCTGGTTCTTCTCCCCGGTGCGGATCAGCAGCACGGAACTGGTGCTGGTCTGGCTCACCGGGATCTTGTTGCACGGCAGGATCGGGACGCCGCGCCACGACGGCACCTTGTGCCCGCCGAGATCGGTGCCGGTCGGGTAGATGCCGCGTTTGCTGCATTCGCGGCTGAACGCGGCGATCGTGCGCGGGTGCGCCAGGAAGAAGCCCGGTTCCTTCCACACCAAGGCCAGCAGGTCGTCGAAGTCATCCGGCGTGGGCGGGCCGGTGCGCGTCGCGATGCGTTGGGTGAAGTCGGCGTTGTGGAGCAGGCCGAAGTCGGTGTTGTTGATCATCTCGTGCTCTTGCCGCTCACGCAGCGCCTCGATGGTGAGCCGCAACTGCTGCTCGGTCTGGTCCATCGGCTGGTTGTAGAGATCGGACACCCGGCTGTGGACCCGGAGCACGGTCTGGGCGACGCTCAGTTCGTATTCGCGCGGTGAGGTCTCGTAGTCGACGAACGTACCCGGCAGCAGCGGCTCGCCGTCGTGCCCGGAGGAAATGTCGATCTCGGCCTCACCGAAGTCGTTGGCGCGCCCGGAATCCTGTGTGGCCTGTGCGATCTGCGCCTGCAGCGATTCGGACTGTTCGAGTACCTGCTCGAAGTCCTGGCGGGTCAGGGTGAGCACGGTGCATGCGGTCGCCGCCTTGGCGGTGAACTCCCAGATGCCGTCACCGTCCACGAGGGTTTGCGCGCCGAAGTAGTCGCCGTCCTTGACCACGCCCAGCGCGGTCTCGTCACCGTAGGGGCCAGGGCCGGTCTTGGTGATCTTGCCGTGTGCGATGAGGTAGACCCGGTCGGCCCGGTGCCCGAATTCGACGAGCACATCGCCTGCCGCCACTTCCTGCTGTTCGAATCGGCGGGCGAGTTCGTCGAGCACTTCCTCGTCGTCGTAACCCTTGAGCGGCTTCAGTTCTCCCAGTTCCGCCGGGATCACGCTGACCTCGGCGCCGGCCTTCGAGAAGGTCACCCGTCCGTCGCCGACCGCGTAATTGAGCCGCCGGTTGACCCGGTAGGCACCGCCGTTCACCTGAACCCATTCGAGGGATTTCAGCAGCCACCGGGACGAAATTCCCTGCATCTGCGGAACGGATTTGGTCGTCGTCGCCAGGTTGCGCGCGGCGGCGCGCCCCAAACTCAGCTGCGGGTTTTCCGACCCCTGGACACCTTCGGCGGAAGTGCCCGATTCGGTCACGGTCACAGCAAGGTCCACCCTTCGATAGTCGTGTGAACAAACAAGATCCACAAATCGCGGCGTGCCGGTCATGCCCCGAAGTGCGGCCCCGCAGGATCAACATAGCAAGGGGTTTTTCCCACACAAGCGCACTTTCAGGTAATGCGACAAGGCCACCCGAATGCCGATTTTCCCATTGCGCAGGAAAGCTTTTGTTCATGTCACTCGGCGCTTTATGGCGGACACGCAATCGGGCCAGTAATTGTTCTGAGGTGTCACGCGAGGCCGCGCCGAAACTCCCCCGCGTGCCCGCGACACGGCCGTTGGAGTGGCCACCCGGGACTCTTTCGGGTCGCCTCCGCGTCCTCGTTCGACAGTGGCTTGACAGACAGCGACGAAACAGAGGGTCGCGTCCGGACACTCTGTCGGGTCATGGTTCAGCCATTGCTGACATATCAGCGATGGCTGTACTGTCCCGCGCGTGCTGACATGTGAGACCCAGGGTGCCGCGCTCGCCCGGCTCGGTCGTGCCCTCGCCGACCCGAATCGGTGCCGGATCCTGGTCGCCGTCCTCGACGGGGTGAGCTATCCGGGCAGGCTGGCCGATCAACTCGGCCTGAGCCGCTCGAACGTGTCGAACCACCTCGCCTGCCTGCGTGGCTGCGGGTTGGTCGTGGCGACCTACGAAGGCAGGCAGGTCCGCTACTCCTTGGCGGACGCGCATCTGGCCCGCGCGTTGCGGGAGCTCGTCCAGGTCGTGCTGGCCGTCGACACCGCCGAGCCCTGTGTGGACGAGGCGCTCCGATGAGTGCGGAGAGCGGCTCCTGCACGGACGGTTGCTGCGCCAAGGATTCCACAGTGGCCCCGGATCGGCGCGCGGTGCTGTCCCGGCGCGTCCGGCTCCTGGTCGCCGCGACGATCACCTACAACGTCGTCGAGGCGGTCGTCGCCATCTCCGCGGGCACCATCGCGTCCTCGACCGCCCTGATCGGCTTCGGCCTCGACTCGGTCATCGAAGTCGCCTCGGCCGCGGCCGTCGCCTGGCAGTTCTCCGGCAAGGACCCCGAAGCCCGTGAACGCACCGCGCTCAAGGTCATCGCGGTGTCCTTCTTCGCGTTGGCCGCCTATGTCACCGTCGAGTCGGTACGCGCCCTGTTCGGAGCCGACCCCGCCGAGCACTCCCCCGTCGGCATCGTGCTGGCGGCGGTCTCCCTGCTCGTGATGCCTTTCCTGTCCTACGCTCAGCGCCGGGCCGGGCGCGAACTCGGCTCCGCGAGCGCCGTCGCCGACTCGAAGCAGACCTTGCTCTGCACCTACCTTTCCGGTGTGCTGCTCGTCGGGTTGCTGCTCAACAGCCTCTTCGGCTGGTACTGGGCCGATCCCGTGGTCGCGCTCGTCATCGCCGCCGTCGCGATCAAGGAAGGCCGCGAGGCCTGGCGCGGCGAGCACTGCTGCTGAAAGGAGCGCCATGACCCCGCCCGCACGGTGGAACCGGTATTGGGACGGCAAATCCCGGAACTACGACCGGGAAATGCAGTTCATGGACCGGAAGCTCTTCGGCGATTCGCGGGCGTGGGCCTGCGGACAGGCCACCGGTGAAGTCCTCGAAGTCGCCGTCGGGACCGGCCTGAACCTGCCGCTTTATCCCAGCGAGGTCACGCTCACCGGCATCGACCTGAGCGACGGCATGCTCGCCATCGCCCGCGACCGCGCCGAACGCCTCGGCCATCCGGTGACGCTACGACGCGCCGACGCGCACGAACTGCCCTTCGACGCCGATTCGTTCGACACCGTCGTCTGCACCCTTGGGCTCTGCGCGATCCCCGACGACGGCAAGGCGTTGCGGGAGATGGCCCGGGTCCTCCGGCCGGGCGGCAGGCTCATCCTGCTCGACCACATCGTGAGTTCGTCCCGCGCGGTCCGCGGTCTGCAATGGATCGCCGAGAAGATCACCGTGCCGATGGCAGGCGAGCACTTCCTCCGGCGGCCCTTCGACAGGATCGGCGACCTCGGCCTGGCCGTCGAACAGCGGGAGCGGTTCAAACTCGGGCTGGTGGAACGGCTCGTCGCCCGCAAATGAGCCGTGTCATCGAAATTTCATCGACACGGACGATCCTGATGACGTGACCTACCCCCAGCAGCAGCCGCCCATCTGGCAGCAGTACCCCGTCGCCCCGCCGAAGAAGACGCTCAACACCCCACTGATCGCCGGGATCGCCGCCGCGGCGCTCGTCGTGACCGGCGGGGCCATCGCGGTGACCGTGGCGCTCACCACCGGAGGCAGCGCTCCCGAGGTCGACCCCGACCCGTTTTCCGCGCAGGCAGGCGATTGCCTCTCGGCCGACGAAGACGCCGGCTCGAATGGCGCGTTCAGCTCCAGCGCCGTGCGGGTGCACTGTTCGGACAGCTCCGCCAACTACACGGTGATGGCGCAGCTTTCGAGCGGGTCCGGTTCGGATTGCAACGCCGTGCCCGGCTACGAGTACGGCAACCCCGTCGTCTACGACTTCACGTCGGGGCAGTCGCGGGAACTCTGCGTCATGCCCAAGGGCTGAGCGAGGCGCTGTACCTGCCCGGCGTGCAGATCGCTCACCCACTCCCATCCGGGTTCGGCCGACGAGCCGATCCTCGGGTCTTCGGGAGTCCGGCCGTCGCGCACGGCGTGGACATACGCCCGGTCGCGGTCGATCCGTGCGCGCGCCTCGCCGGCGTCGCCGACCGCCCCGTGGCCGGGCACGACGACCTCGATGTCGTCCGCGACCTCGTCGAGCAGCCGGAGCCCGGCCAGGTAGTCCGCGAGCGGGTCGGCGGTGTCGTCGAACATCGGGACCAGGACGTCGGAAAGCATGTCGCCCGCGACGAGGACCCCGCTTTCCTCGATCACCAGCGCCGCATGGCCGGGGGCGTGGGCCGGATGCTCGATGAGCCGCAGTTCCGGGCCGCGCCAAGGAATCCGCGTGCTTCCGGCCGGTAGAGCGGTGATGAGGCCGAACAGATCCACCGGCACTTCGCCGGCGATCTCCGGCGGCAGCCCCTCGGCGAAGTCGGCCTTCCAGCTCGCTTTCGACCGCAGATCGCGCAGATAGGCCGCGCAGCGTTCCGTGCCGTAGCGCGGCACGTCACCGAACGCGGGATGCCAGAGCGCGTGATCCCAATCGGGATGTGTCGCGAAACCCGCCACCACGGTCCGGCCGGACTCGGCCAAGTCGTTCGCGAGGCAGGCCATCTCGTCTTCGGTGATCCCGGGATCCACGAGCAGCACGCCTTCCTCGCCCTCGACGACGACCGTGTTGTTGCGGAGCAACGCGCTCTGGTGGACCAGTACACCTGCCGCGACCTGGGTCAGCATGCTCCGGTCACCTCCCAGGCCGCTTCGATCATCCGGAAGATCTCGTCCACCGCTGCCTCCGGATCGGCCGCCTCCCGGCCGATCGAGTAGGCGTCGATCACGAACCTCGCGATGGTCCGGCAGGCGATCGCGGACCGCGCCGACTCCGGATCGGCCGCGATGGCCGCCGCCAGGGACTCCGCGTGGCGCAGCCTCATCGAGTCCTCGTACTCCCGCAGAGCGGGCGATCCGTCGATCATGCGCCAGATCGGGGCGGCGCCGTCCGCGGTGCAATGCCGCACCATCGCGTGGACCTCGCGGCACAGCGCGGGGATGAGCGGCTCTCCTGGCGCCCTTTTGGTGACCGCCCGCGTGAGGCCCTGCTCGAAGTTCGCGTCCTGCTCGAACACCAAAGCCTCTTTCGAGGCGAAGTGGGAGAAGAGCGTCGTGACGGCGACGTCGGCCTCCGCGGCCACCTCGCGGATGCCCACCGCGTCGTACCCGCGCTCCAGGAAAAGCCGCAGGGCGGTCTCGGCGATCTTCTGACGGGTCGCGGCCTTCTTCCGCTCGCGACGTCCGGTCGGCGCTGTCATGCGGTGAAGCTACCAGATACGAAACAACAACCGTTCCAAAACGCTAACCGTTAGTGCTACGGTCGGTCGCATGAAGCAAGTGATCTTCACCGAATTCGGTGGACCGGAAGTCCTGCGACTCGTCGACGCCGAAGAGCCGCACGCGGGGCCAGGCCAGGTACGCATCGCCGTGCGAGCGGCAGGAGTGAACCCCGTCGACTGGAGAATCCGCGAAGGCCAGGTCCTCGGCGCGCATCCGACCGTGCTGCCGTCCGGGGTGGGCATCGACGCCGCCGGCGTGGTGGACGAGGTCGGCGAAGGCGTCGAGGGAGTCGCGGTCGGCGACTCCGTGTTCGGCGAGGGTGTGAGCACCTACGCCGAGCTCGCCGTGCTGTCGGCCTGGGCGGTAATGCCCGACGGGCTCGCCTTCGAGGAGGCGGCCGGATATCCGTCCGTCGTCGAGACCGCACTACGGCTCATCCGCGAAGCCGATGTGCGGCCGGGCGAGACACTGCTGGTCAGCGGCGCGTCCGGCGGGGTCGGCTCGGCCGTACTGCAGATCGCGCGCGAACGTGGCATCACGGTGATCGGCACCGCGGGCGCCGCGAACCAGGACTATCTGCGTGAACTCGGCGCGCTCGCCACCACCTATGGCGAAGGTTGGGTGGACCGCGTGCGGCGGCTCGGCCGGGTCGACGCAGCCCTCGACCTCGCCGGGTCAGGCGTGATCGCGGAACTGGTCGAGCTGACCGGTGATCCGGCGAAGGTGCTCTCCATCGCCGACCTCGGCGCGCCCGCGTTCGACGTCCGCTTCTCCGGCGTGGCCGGGAGCGTGCCGGACGCGCTGGCCGAGGCCGTCGACCTCATCTCGCGGGGGAAGCTGCACATCCCGGTCGAGAGGTCCTATTCGCTCGCCGACGCCGCGGCCGCACACGCCGACAGCCATGCCGGGCACACTCGCGGCCGCCGGGTCATCGTCGTCTAACTGGGTTCAGGCGGGAAGAACGACGACGCCGTCGTCATCGGAGTAGAGCGTGTCGCCGGGAGTGAAGGTCACTCCCCCGAAGCCGACCGGGACGTCGACAGCGCCGGCGCCCGCCTTGGAGCTCTTGCGCGGGTTGGTGCCGAGCGCCTTCACCCCGAGCGGGAGCCCGGCGAGCTCGGCGCTGTCGCGCACCGCACCGTTGACGACGATGCCCGCCCAGCCGTTGTCGACGGCGGACTTCGCGATCATGTCGCCCGTGAGCGCGCTGTGCAGGGAACCGCCGCCGTCGACCACCAGGACAGCGCCGTCACCCGGGGTGGCCAGGAGTTTCTTGACCAGGCCGTTGTCCTCGTGACAGGAGACGGTGCGGATCGGGCCCGAGAAGGACCGGTGCCCGCCGAACTGGCGGAACTGGGTGTCGCAGACGCGCAGCCGGTCGCCGTGTTCGTCGACCAGGTCGGCGGTGGTGAAGGAATCGATCACGGTTCCCGAGTGTAGGGCGGGAAAAGCGTGTCCAGAACGTGGGTGAGGATGGCGGCGGGGTCCGCGGCGGGAGCGACCGTCTGCCGCAGCGCGAGCCCGATGCCCAGCGCGCCCAGCATGACGACGGCCTGATCCAGTGGCATCGCGGGTTCGAGACGCAGACGCCGGGTGTGTTCGGCGAGCAGGGCGACCACCTCGTCGTCGTGCCGTCGCTGGATCGCCGCGATCAGCGCGGCGGTTTCCGGCTGCTGCGCCGTCGCCGCGAGCACCTCCGCGGCCGCCGCGCTCCACCTCGCCGCGTCCTTGTCCGCCACGTCGACGGGGTTCAGTGCCGCGATCACCTCGTCGCGCGAAGTGGCTCGGGCCAGCGCTTCGCGCAGTCCCCGCAGATGGCCGTCCGCGTCGGCTTCGATGATCGCCAGCCACAACCCTTCCTTGCCGCCGAAGTGCTTGTAGACGGCGCCGCGGGTGTACCCGGCGTCGGCCGCGATCTCCTCCACCGTCGCCGCGAGGAAACCACGCCGCAGGAAAACCTGGCGTCCGGCGGCCAGCAAGTGTTCATGGGTGCGGCGCTGCTGCTCAGCCCGCGTCAGCCTGGTCATCGACTCCCATTCAGTAACAGAGTGTTTCTGGAAACGCGACGTTACTGTACCGTCGTACGCATGGACCTCCTGGCACCCGTGGCGGCGTTTCTCAGCCTTCCCCTCTTCCTGGCCGGGTTCGCTTGGTATGCCGTCCGTGCCCGGCGCTGCGGTGTCAGCCAGTCCTTGCTCGCGCCGATCGAGGAGATCTGGGATCCGATCGCGCACAAGACGAACATCGAGATCCAGATCGAGGCCGAACGGAGTCCGGAGACGCCGTCCCCCGGTGATCCGCCCGACCTCGGTATCCGACGGTGAAATGCCCGTCCCGCCCCGGATTTTCGAGTTCGCCGACGATGGCGACGACGGCGATCTTCATCGGATGGCGCTCTTCGGGGTGATCTGCCCCGCGACGATCGAGGCGAGTGCGAGCGCAAAGCCGACGAGCTGGATCAAGCCGAGCGACTGACCGAGCAGTGCGGCGCCGAGCAGTGCGGCGACCATCGGCGAGAGCAGGCCGAGGACGGCGACCGAGGTGACCGGCAGCGACGTGATGCCGCGGAACCACAGGACGTAGGCGAGCAGGCCGCCGACCAGGCCGAGCCAGAGGTAACCGAGGGCGGCGTTCAGGTCGATGGCGGGCGGTGCTCCTTCGAACAGGAAGGTCACCGGCACCAGGAACAAGCCGCCCGCGGTCAGCTGCCACGAGGCGAACGCCGTCGGCCCGACGTCCGCCGGACGTCCCCAGCGTTTGGTGAGCGTGACGCCGAGCGCCATCGTCGCGGCGCCGCCGAGACCCGCGATCACCCCGATGAAGTCGAAGCCCGCCGCCGGCCCGAGCACCACCAGTCCGACACCCACTATCCCGACGACGCCCCAGGCGAATCGCCACGCGGACGGGCTCTGCCGCAGCACGGCCACGGCGAGGATCGCGACGAGCAGCGGCTGGGCGGCGCCGAGTGTGGCGGCGACCCCGCCGGGCAGCCGTTCGGCGGCGACGAACAGCAGAGGGAAGAACATCCCGATGTTGAGGACACCGAGCGCGGCGGCCTTCAGCCACCAGGTGCCGCGCGGGAGGGTGCGGGTGATGGCGAGCGCGATGAGTCCGGCGGGCAGGGCGCGCATGAGCCCGGCGAACAGCGGGTGTCCCGGCGGGAGGAGTTCGGTGGTGACCACGTAGGTCGTCCCCCAGACCATGGGAGCGAAGGCGGTCAGCGCGGTACCGGCGAGACCGGCGGCGAGCGGTGTGGTCGTCAGCGTTTTCACGCTTCTCAGCTTCGACGCTGCCGATCAATGAGTCCAACACATGTTTGTCACTTGATCCATCGTGATTCAAGATGGATCCATGGAGCTTCAGCAGATGCGGTACGTCGTGGCCGTGGCGGAGACGAACAGCTTCACGCGGGCCGCGCAACAGTGCCTCGTCGTGCAGTCGGCGCTCAGCCACCAGATCGCCCGGCTGGAACGGGAACTCGGCGCGCGGCTGTTCGAGCGCACGAGCCGCCGGGTACGCCTCACCGCCGCGGGCGAGGCGTTCCTGCCCGCCGCCCGGCAATGCCTCGAAGCCGCCGAGAGAGCGGGCTCGGAGGTCGCCGCGGCCGTCGGCGAGATCCGCGGGCGGCTCACCGTCGGAGTGATCCCGACCGTCGCGGCGGTCGACGTCCCGGCCGCCCTGCAGACCTTCCGCAGCCGGTACCCGCACGTCCGGATCGGGCTGCGGGTCGGGGCGAGCGGCCAACTGGTCGAGCAGATCAAGGAGGGCGCGATCGAGGTGGCGTTCCTCGGCCTCCCGGTGACCGACCGGCCGGACGGCGTGGGCACCTGCGAACTGGGCCGCGACGACCTGATCGCCGTGGTGGCTCCGGGGCATCCGCTCGCCGTCGAGTCCGAAGTGGACTTGAAGCGGCTTTCGTCCGAGGTGTTCGTGGACTTCCCGTCGGGATCGGCGGGGCGGGCCCAGACGGATCAGGCGTTCGCCGCGGCCGGCGTGACCCGGGAGGTCGCGTTCGAAGTGACGGCCGCCGACTTCATGGCGCGGCTCATCCATCAGGGACTGGGGGTGGCGCTGCTGCCGTCGAAGTACGTGCCGAACCTGACCGATGTCGTCACCGTGCCGGTGCGGGACGCGCCCGCGCGGATCGAGCACCTGGTCTGGAACCGCTTCACCGTCACTCCGGCGGCGAAGGCCTTCCTGGAGGTGCTGGGGGTCGCAAGTGGGGAGGACGGTTAGAGCCAAGTCGCAGGTCCGTGAAGGCTCCCTTCACTGCGTCTAGCGCAGTGAAGGGAGCCTTCACGGACTGCGGCTGCGAGCGAAGGGCGGTGGCGTGGCGGGGACGGTATGCGCCAACCGTGTCCTCTGTACCTGCTGGTCGGAAGTCCGTGAAGGCCTCCTTGAGGGACCCAGGTTTCCTCAAGGAGGCCTTCACGGACTGGGCACACAGCCGCGGGGTGAGCAGATGCGGACCTCGCGTGTTTCGCCGCTGATCACGCGAGTGCGGTGCCACGTCCTCGTGAGTGGCAATTCGGGTTAGAACCGTCCTGACCACTCACGAGCGCGGGCGCCTACTTGCCCTCCGCCTTGATGATCTCGTACAGGCTCGTCCACGAGCTACGCCCGTGGCCCGCGGCGATCGCCCGGTCGTAGTGGGACTTGATCGCCTCCGGAAGGAGCACGTCGACGCCCGCGTCCCGGCTCGCCTGGACGATGTGGTCGGCCGTCGCGCCCATCATCGTGACGTTGGCGTCGTCGCCCGGGTGATCGCCCTTCTCGATCTGCTCGGCCGCGGCGTCCAGGTAGAAATCCATCATCCTGAAGTTGTCCTTGGCGTAAGGGAGGAACTTCTCCGCAGGCACCCCTGCCGACCGCACCAGCGCGCTCGCGTGCAGGAACACCGAGAGCGAGGTGAGGAAGATGTCCAGCTGCGCCTGGTAGAACAGCTGCGCCAGCCGGACGTCCTCGCCGAGATAGTCCGGTCGCCCGATCAGCTTCAGGGTGTCGCGGTGCTTCTCGAACACGTCGGTGGGGCCGCTGTAGAAGACGTAGGCCTCGTCCTTGCCCACCAGTTCGGCGGGCACCATCACTCCGCCGGCGACGAACCGCGCACCGCGGGCCTCGACCCACTCGGCGGCTTCGCGGGTCTTCTCCGGGGTATCCGAGCTGAGGTTGACGATCACCTTGCCCGCCAAGGCGTCTTCGGCCTTGCCGAGGATGTCGTACATCGCGGCGTAGTCGGTGAGGCTCAGCAGCACCAGTTCCGACGCCGACACCGCGTCCGCCGGGGTTTCCGCACGCACGGCACCGGCGGCGACGACGCCGTCCGCGCGGGCGGCGGTGCGGTTCCAGACGGTCACTCCGTGGCCGTTCTCCAGCAGCACGCGGACCATGGCCTGTCCCATCGGGCCGAGCCCGATCAATGTGATCATTGTGTTTCCTTACTTCTTGAGGAGTTCGATGACGCCGATCAGGTCTTCGGCGCCGTGTCCGTCGGCGACCCGCTTGTCCATCAGCGGCTGCAACGGGGTGAGCAGTTCGGCGCTGATGCCTTGGTCCGCCGCGGCTTTGGCGAGGTTCGGGAAGGCCGCGGCCTGCATCTCGATGTTCGACACGACATCGGTCACGTAGTCGCCGTCGTCGATCTGTTCGGCCGAGCGCTCCAGGAAGCCGCCCATCGCGTCCAACCAGCCGCGGAGCAACGGCGCGAATTCCCGTGCCTTGATTCCGGCGGAGCCGACCAGCGCGTACGCCTGGATGACGCCGACGAAGTATCCGTACATCCCGCTGAGCAGCGCGATGTCGTGCAGTGGCGCCAGGCCGGGGTCGGCACCGAGGTAGTTGACGCCGCCGAAGGTCTCGAGCGCGGTGCGCGCCCGGCCGAAGACGGTGCCCGATCCGCTGTAGAAGATGAACGCAGCGGGCGTGCCGATCATCGGCGGGACGGCCATGATGCCGCCGTCCAGGTAGGCCGCGCCCAGTTCCTCCGCCCAGGCGCTCATTTCGCGCGCCTGGCCGGGGGTGCCGTTGGTCAGGTTGATCAGCTGCCGTCCCGCGAGCTCCGCCGCCACCGGGTCCAGGACCTCGTGCACCGAGTCGTAGTCCAGCAGGCAGGCGAGCACGATCGCGTTCGTGTCCGCCGCGAGAGCCTCCGAGACGGTCGAAGCGACCGAAGCTCCCTTCGCCGCCACCGCCTCGGTCCGGCTCGCGGTCCGGTTCCACACGGTGACCGGATGGCCCGCCGTCAGTAGTGCTTCTACGAGCGCGGTTCCCATCGCGCCCAGCCCCAGTACCGTCACCGGGGTCTTGCCGTGTTCGCTCATGGGACCACCGTGACGCGCCCCGCGCACGGATCGCTGCGGGTTCACGCACGGTCTTGTCGGTGGTCCACGCTAACGTCGGTTTCGTGCGTTTCGGAGTGCTTGGGCCGCTCGCCGCGTGGACGACCGCGGGCGAGCCCGTCGCCGTGCCTGAGGCGAAGGTCCGCCTCCTGCTCGCCGCGCTGCTGTCCCGCGAGGGAAGGGCGGCGTCAGTGTCGTCGCTGACCGACGATCTCTGGGGCGAGCATCCGCCGGGTAATCCCGGCAACACCCTGCAGACCAAGGTCTCCCAGTTGCGCCGCGCCCTGGACAAGGCCGAGCCGGGCGCCAGGGAGCTCGTGACGCACCAGCCGGCCGGTTACGTCCTCGCCGTGGAGCCCGGCGACCTGGACGTCCATCGGTTCCGCGCGCTCACCGCCCGCGCTCGCGACGCGGTCGATCCGCGCGCCCGTGCGGCGCTGCTGGCCGACGCGCTGGCTTTGTGGCGAGGGCCCGCCTATGCCGGCTTCGAGGACGAACTCTTCGCCGTCGCAGCCGCCCAGCGGCTGGAGGAGGAAAGGCTACTCGCCGAGGAGGACCGTGCCGAAGCCCGGCTGATGCTTGGCGAACACGGCGTCCTCACCGGGGAGCTGGCCGGTCTGGTCTCGCGGAACCCGTTGCGAGAGCGGCTGCGTGGCCTGTTGATGCGCGCGTTGTACGCGGCCGGGCGGCACAGCGAGGCGCTCGAAACCTATGCCGAGCTGCGTGCCCGCCTGCGTGACGAGTCCGGGCTCGAACCGGGCCCGGACCTCGCGGCGCTCCACCAGGCGATCCTCACCCGCAGCCCGGAGCTGGAGCCGGCTCGTGCGGCCGAGCCGGTGCGCGGCAACCTCCCGGAGGCGCTGACCGAGCTGATCGGCCGCACGACCGCGGTCAAGGAGGTCGAGGCGCTCGTCACCGACACGCGGCTGGTCACCCTCACCGGCCCCGGCGGTGTGGGCAAGACCAGGCTGGCCATCGAGGCCGCGTCGAAGCTTGCGATGGCCGACGGCACCTGGCTCGTCGAGCTGGCCGGCCTGGACGTCGTCGAGTGCCCGACGTGCCCGCCCGAGGATCTCGTCGCCGTGGTCGTCGCGGCCGTGCTGGATCTTCGCGAGGAGGCGACGTCCACCGGAACGCTGACCCAGTCGATGGCCGCCGCCTTGCGGGACAAGGAGATCCTGCTCGTCCTGGACAACTGCGAGCAGGTCGTCGAGCCGGTCGCGGCGCTGGTGGAGCGGTTGCTCGCGGCGGTGCCCCGGTTGCGTGTGCTCGCCACCAGCCAGGAACCGCTCGGGCTGCCCGGAGAGAACGTCTGGGCGGTGCCGCCGCTCGAACTGCCCGAGCATCCGGATTTCGCCGCCGTGCGGGAGTCGAGCGCGGTCCGGCTGTTCGCGGCCCGTGCCGAGGCGGCCGCGCCGGGGTTCGCGCTCGACTCCGAGAACGCGGCGGTGGTCGCACGGATCTGCCGCACCCTCGACGGAATCCCGCTGGCGCTCGAACTCGCCGCCACCCGGGTCCGGACGCTCGGCGTGCACGAGCTCCTCGCCCGCCTGGACGACCGGTTCGGCCTGCTGTCCTCGGGCAGACGGGGCGGCCCGCGCCGCCAGCAGACCCTCCGCGCGATGATCGACTGGAGCTGGAGCCTCCTGAGCGAGCCCGAGCAGATCGTGCTGCGCAGGCTCGCCGTGCACGCCGAGGGGTGCGGGCTCGACGCCGCCGAATCGGTCTGCGCGGGCGGCGAGATCGCCGCCGGCGACGTCTTGGATCTGCTGTCCCGGCTCGTCGACAGGTCCCTGGTGGTCAGCAGGCCGGGCAGGGCCGGCGAGCCACGGTTCAGGCTGCTGGAGTCCGTTTCGGCGTACGCCTTGGATCACGCCGAGCAAGCGGGCGAACTCGAAGACCTGTACTTGCGGCACGCCCGCTTCCACGTCGAGCTGGCCGAACGTGGTGACGCGGGGTTGCGCGGCCGGGAGCAGCGCCGCTGGCTCGACAGGCTGGACGCCGAGGGCGCCAACACCCGGCGAGCGCTGGAAACGCTGTTGAGGCAAGGAGAACACCGGCTCGCGGCACGGCTGGTGAACGCGACGACCTGGTTCTGGTTCCTGCGCGGGCGGCTCACCGAGGCCCGGCGCTCGCTGGACCTCGTGCTCGCCACGGAGATCGACACCGGCGACGAGTACGCCCAGGCTCTGGGCTGGCGCACCGGGATCGCAGTGCTCGACGGCACCGGCACGGACGCCGCCGTGGAAGAGACCGTGCGGGGCATCGCCGACGCCGGTGTCCGGGCACGGATGTCGTGGTTCCTCGGCTACGCGTGGTCGACGGTCGGCGACCTGTGCCGGGCGGAGAAGCTCACGCTCGACGCGTTGGAAACCGCGCGTGACATCGGCGACGACTGGAGCGCCGCGGCGGCGCTGAGCGACCGGGCGTCCCATCTGATCTCCGGCGGCGACCTCACCGGAGGTGGCCGGATCGCCGCGCAGAGCGCCGCGATCTTCGACGGACTCGGCGAACGCTGGGGCTGGCTGCAGGCGTCGTTCGTCATCGGCATGCTGGCCTCGATCGCCGGGGACTACGACCACTCCGCGCGCGTCCATCGAGAAAGCCTTCGCCGTGCGGAGGAACTCGAACTGTGGCCGGAGGTCACCTACAAACTGTCGTGGCTGGGCCGGACGGCGTTGCTCACGGGCCACTTCGAAGAAGCGAAGGAGTTCCACGAGCAAGCAAGGGCATTGGCCGTCGAACACGGCTTCAAACCCGGCGAGGTCTACGCCGAAACCGGGCTAGCGCTCGGCGCGCGGCGCGAAGGGCTGCTCGACGAGGCCGAGCGGCGCCTGCTGTCCATACTGGACTGGCATCGCCGGGTGGAGTCCGAAGCGGGCAGCACCCTGATCCTCGCCGAGCTCGGATTCATCGCCGAACAGCGCGGAGACGCGGCGGCGGCGAAACGGCTCCAGCTCGAAGGCCTGGCGATCGCGCGCGAGAGCGAAGATCCGCGCGCGATCGCGCTCGGCCTCGAAGGTCTCGCCGGCGCGGAAGCGGCGGCGGGCGCGCATCATCTGGCCGCACGGCTGCTGGGTGCGGCGGCGGCTTGCCGTCGCTCCGTGGGTGCTCCCCTGCCGAAGGCCGAACGCGGTGACGTCGACCGGATCACCGGCGTCGTCGTCGCGGCGCTCGGAGAAACCGCATTCTCGGCGGAGAACGAGGCCGGTGAAGCCACCCCGATCGATCAGTTGGTGACGGACAGTCAGTAGACAGGCACCCGTATCACCACAATGGACCATGCCTTACTTCACGTCCGCAACAAACGGTGATTTCTTTCTGTCGCCGGGGCGCCTCGACCGGTAGCGTGCGTATCCATGCGGGTGAGGTGGGGGGCTCCCGGCGGGCCCAGGGTGACAATGCCGTGGCGAGCGGCTCCGAAGGCGGCGCTGACCAGTCCGCTGACTTTGATCATCGCCGCGGTGACCGCCTTGCTGGCGTGTTTCCTGGGCACGGCCGCCGTCCTGCAGGCTTCGGCCGCGGGCGGCGCGGCCGTCACGTATCAGTCCGACATCGTGTGCCCGGACTACTACGGGCCCGTGTTCAGCAAGGACAACGTCCCCGCCGCGGTCGCTCCGCAGGTGATCGACTCGGTCCGCCGCAACGCGCCGGCACACGGTTTCCCCACGCCGGTCACCTCCCGCTACACGCCGTACCTGTTCGGCACCGAGTTCAACGGCGACCCCAACTACAAGGTCGTCCTCGCTCATCGTGATCAGGCGATTCAGGGCCATCTCGATGTGGCGGGCGGCTCGACGGGAGCCGGATTCGTGCTCGGCACCGTCGTGGCCGGGGCGGAGAACATCAAGGTCGGCACCACCCCGAGCATCAAGGGCACCCCGATACCGCCGGTGACCGGGCTGTATCGCGATCTCCCCGACCCCGCGCCGCGCTGGTGGTGCTCGCAACAGCGGAACGCCGTCGTCAGCAGGCTCGCCAACGACCCGCTCGACTCGGTCATGTTCGCCAACGACGGCAAGACCTTCGACGACACGGTCCGCGCGCTGAACATCCCGACGATCAAGACGCTCCACATGTCGTTCTACGACGCCCCGCCCAAGACCGTGGGCGAGGCCGAGGATCTCCAGGAACGCGGGAAGGCGCTCATCGCCGCGGTCAAGGCGGACCTGGGTTCGCGCGGCCTCGGCGACGCGATCATCGGGTCGCTGCCGTTCGAGCGTTCCGTGGAGATCAGCAACCAGGCGGAATCGAACGTCCTGATCTCGATCCTGCCGCTCGCGGCCATCAGCATCCTGGTCGGCTGCGCCGGGATCGGCACGGTCGCCCTGCAGTGGTACCAGCGGCGGCATCCGCAGCTCAGGCTGCTTTCGGCCCGCGGCAGCGGCCCGGGAGCCCTCGGGCTGCTCGCGGTGGCCGAGCTCGGGCTCCCGATCGTCGCGGGCGGCGCGGCGGGCGCGGTGCTCGCCCGGCTGTTGCTCGGCGTGTACGGACCACCGGGTGAACTGAACGACGGGGCGACACTGTGGGGGTCGCTCGTCGCGGCCGCGATCCTGCTCGTCTCGCTCGCGCTGCTCGCCGGCGTGATCTCCGTCCGCACTCACCGGGAGTTCGAACTCGGCCGGGTCCGCTCCGGACGGCGCAAGAAGGTGAAGGTCCTGGCCTTCTTCCCGTGGGAGCTGCTCACCGCCGCTGTCGCCCTGCTCGGCTGGAACCGGCTCGTCGACTACAGCAAGGGATCGCGGATCGGCAACCCGCTCCCCCAGGTCGACCCGCTCGCGCTCACGTATCCGGTGTTCGTCGTGCTCACCGTCGGGCTCGTTGCCGCCCGGCTGGCCTGGCTCGCGCTGCACGCGTCGCATCGCGCGCGGCTGTGGTCCCGGCCCGCGCTGCAGCTGGCCATCCGGCGGCTCGCCAGCGCCCGCGCCCCGGTCACCGGCGTACTCGTGATCGGCACGCTGGCAATCGGGACGCTGGCCACGGGGATCGGCATCGCGCGTGGCCAGGAAGAGGCGTTGCAGACGAAGTCCGCCATCTTCGTCGGGGCCGAGACCAGGGTCGACACCGAAAGCGTGGTCGGCACCGGCAAGGTCGGGCTGCCCGCCTCGATCACCGACAGCACCGCGATCGTCGGCGAACTGACCGGTGCGGGCAACGTCGTGCTGGTCGTGGATCCGCGGACGTTCCGGCACGCGGCCACGTTCGGCCCGCTCGACGGAGCCGAGGTCGACCGGCTGCTCGGCGAGCTGTCGAGCCCCGGCGCCGGTGTCCCGGCGATCCGGATCGGGAACGATCCCGCCCAGAAAGCCACGCTGCCGGTCGGCCTCGGGGAAGCCAGGGCCGTCGGCGAGCTGCCGATGTTCCCGATCATCGGCACCAAGGCCGGGTACGTGGTCTCCCGGGATTCGTTCACCGAGGCGCAGCTCCGCACGGTTCCCAAGTGGAGCCTGCTGTCCAGCTCGTCGATGACGCAGGTGACCGAGGCGCTGGCGTCCGTGGGGGTGATGACGGCGGTCAACCGTGTGACCCGCGAGTCCGCGCTCGACGCGCTCCCGTTCTACGTGGTGTCGTGGACGTTCTCGTTCATGGCCCTGCTCGGTGCCGTGCTCGGGGTGGTGGCGGTGCTGTCGCTGCTGGTCGCGGTCGAAGTCCGCCGCCGCCAGAACGCGCTGGCCGGGGCGCTGGTGCTGCGGATGGGGATGCGGCCGCGTGCCCTGCTGGCGAGCCACCTGATGGAGCTGGGCGCGCTCAGCGGGCTCGCCGTGGTGATCGGCGTCGTCTGCGGTGTGTCGGTCGCGGGACTTTCGGTGCCGCGCTTCGACCCGGCGACGTTCCTCCCGCCACAGTCGGCGCTGCCCGACCCGACCCCGCTCGCCCTGACCGTGCTCGCCGTCGGTGTGCTCGTCGTGGCGCTGGCGGGCTGGATCGCGATGCGCTCGGTGCGCACCGCCCGGACCGCGGAGTTGATCCGTGCCTGAGAAACCGATCTTCCGGCTGCGCGGGATCGGCGTCGACTACCAGACGCCGGCGGGCACCGTGACCGGCGTCGACGACGTCACCATCGACATCCCGGCACGCGGGATCACCGTGCTGGCGGGGCCGTCCGGCTCCGGGAAGTCCACCCTGCTGCGGACACTCGGCCTGTTCGAGCAGCCCGTACGGGGCACGATCTCCTTCCAGGGCACCGAAACCGGAAAACTCCGGCATCGTGACCGGCGGGCGCTGCGGAGGCACCACCTCGGCCTGGTGTTCCAGAACCCGACCGACAACCTGCTCGGGTATCTGAGCGTCGCCGACAACCTCCGCGCGGCGGCGGAATCGGCCGGAACCGAATGCCTTCCCGACGACATCCTCGATCAGCTGGGGCTCGGCGGCACCGGCGACTGGCGGATCTCCGCGTTGTCGGGCGGGCAGCAGCAGCGTCTCGCGTTCGGCTGCACGCTCGCTCGCCGCTCGACCGTCGTACTCGCCGACGAGCCGACGTCCCAGTTGGACGAAGCCTCGGCCGACCGCGTGCTCGACACCTTGAGGTACCTGGCGGGTCAGGATTTCGCCGTCATCGTCGCCTCGCACGACGACCGGCTCATCGAACTCGGCAGCCGGGTGGCACGGATGCACAAGGGCAGACTGGAGAAGGTCGACGAACGGGAGGTCGTGCCGTGATGGCGGAACCCGCCCTCGAGGCCGTCGGGTTACGCCGCCGGTTCCCCCATCCCAGCGGGGACGTCGAAGTCCTGCGCGGGCTCGAACTGCGGGTGGCCGCGGGTGAGCTGGTCACCGTGTCCGGCCGGTCCGGCTCCGGCAAGAGCGCGTTGCTGGCCCTGCTGTGCGGTTTCGACTCGCCCGATTCCGGCAGTGTCCTCCTGGACGGCGTCCCGATAGCGGGCGCGCCGCCATGGCACACCTGCGCCGTCCTGCCGCAGGCGCTGGGCCTGGCGAACGAGCTGACGATCGCGGAGAACGTGGCGCTGCCGCTGCGGCTCCGGTCCGACGTCCCCAAGCCCAGCGCGAAGGACATCCACGCGCGGGTTTCGGAACTGCTGGAGGAACTCGGGATCGGCGACCTCGGCGACCGCTACCCGCTCGAGGTCTCGTTCGGGCAGCAGCAGCGGGTCGCCCTGGCGAGGGCGGTCAGCGGGCGGCCCCGGGTCCTGCTCACCGACGAACCGACGGCGCACCTGGACGCGGGGAGCACGCCGCGGGTGCTGCGGCTGTTGCGGCGCTGTGCCGAGGACGGTGCCGCGGTGATCGTGGCGACGCACGACGACGAGGTGCACCGGATCGCGGACCGGCGGGTACGGCTGCTGGACGGCGTCCTTTCGTAGCTTCCGGATGTCATGAAAGGGTCGTTCAGGACGTTTTCCGTCCTGAACGACCCTTTCATGACATTTGGCGCGGCTAGGGAGCGACCGGCCCCGCCTTGCCGTACAACCCGTTCCCCGCCCAGTTCACGAGATCGTGCGAAGGCCGCGAAGGCGGGACGGGCACGAAGTTCGCGGCGTCGTCGACGCTTCCGGTGCCGTCGTACTTCGCCTGCAGCGGATACGGGAACACGGGCCGCGTACGGAAGACCTTGCCGTCGGCGTCGCGGCCGGTGGCGATCGTCCGGTCCGGTGCGGTGCCGCGCTCGACCCAGGAGACCAGCTCCTTCAGCGGGTCGTACTCGGTCAGCTTGTCGCCCGTCGCGCAGTGGTACAGCGCGGGCACCATGAACAGCCGCGCCCAGTCCCGCGTCGCGGCCGGGCCGCCGTTGGCACGGGTGAGCCGCTCGTAGTAGTCGATGCTGCCCGCGGCCGGGATCGCCTGATCCGCCCAGCCGTGCCAGATCACGAGTTTCCCGCCCGCACGACGGAATTCGCGCAGATCCGTCGACATCGCGTTGGAGCGGACGCCTTCCGGGGTCAGCCGGTCGAATTCGCGGGCGGCGAAGGCGAACTTCTCGACCGACGAATGCGGCGTGCCGATCGGGTACGCCATGTACTTCAGGTAGTTGTCGGCGAGCGCGTGCGCGAACGGGATGCCGCCGGTTTCCGGCGACGGGATGATCCAGCCGTACCAGGACAGTTCGGAGCCGACGGTCTGGCCGCCCGGATACAGTTTGCGGCCGCGTTCGTCGGTCGGCGGCGCGTAGATCTTCTTCGTGGCGTTCACCTGCGCCGGGGTGAGGCAGCCGGGGTTGTCGGTGCCCGGCGGGCAGGCGATCGTGGCCGGGTCGAACCGGCAGGTGCGAGGGTCGTCGATGGCGCCGTCGCCGAGCCCGTCGGCTTTGTCGCAAGAGGACAGTGCGGCGGCGTGCAACGCCGGGAGTTTCTCCGCGGTCAGGATCGGCTTGCCGTCGGCGCCGGTGTTCACCTTGGCGAGCCAGGTCTGGTACACCCCGAGCAGCGGCCCCCAGTATCCGGCCGGTGCGCCCGCGATGATGCCGTCGAAGTCGTGCGGATAGCGCTGCGCGAGTAGCAGCGCCTCGCGGCCGCCGTCGGAGCAGCCGCTGAAGTACGACTTCTTCGGCGGAGCGCCGTAGAACGCCGTGATCAGCCGTTTGGACGCCTTCGAGACCACGTGCGGCGCACGGAACGCGAAGTCGTCGCGGGCGGCCTGGTCGTTCTCGGCCCACTTGCCGTCGTCGACGATCGCGGGGGTCTTGCCGACGTGCCCGTCGTCGGTGGCCGCGACGGCGACGTCGCGGCCGTGCGGGAGACCGCAGTCGGCGAACGGCGGAGTGGTGACCACTCCGCAGAAGCCTCCGCAGCCGAACTGCAGGTACCGGCCGGCGTAGGTCTTGGTCGGCAACCGCAGCTGGAACCGCACCGCCGGCTCCACGTAGCCGCGGGCGTCGCAGTTCTCCGGTTCGGTCGCCGTCGCCGGTACGACGGTCGCCGTCTCGACGTGTGTGGTCGCGCCGGGAACGTCGTAGGTCCGCACCAGTTCGGCGCACGTGCGCACCGGGCGGAACGTCGTTTCGCCGGCGGTGGCCGCCGGTGCCGTGAGTATCGAGCCTGCCGTGATGAGCGCTGCCACGCCGAGCATGGACAACCGCCGCATGTCCCCACCCCAGTTTCCCGGATCGGCTTCAGTCGTGCCTTCACCCTGGCCCCGGGCCCGTCGGTTGTCCACCAAGTTTCGCGGCATCCGGGTTGTCCAGTTCGGGCCAGGTTTGTCCGAGTGTCTTGACATCGATGTCACAACCGAGTTTTTCTCTCCTGGCGTCACCGGTCCCCCTGCGAGAAAGCATTGGTGCAACGATGCCCCGAAGCGTCAGACCCTGGGTCTGCAGCCTCCTGAGTGCCACGGTGGTGGCGTCCGGGCTGGTAGCCCTCCCGGCCACCGCCTCGGCCGAAGAGCTCCCACCGGACTTCTACTCCTCTTTCGAACAAGACGAGCCGGAGCCGACGTGGAGCGACACCGTCGACGTCGACCCGTCCGGCAAGCCCAAGGCGTTCGGTGTCGACGGCGCGAGCGCCACCACCATCCCCGGTGACATCCGCGGCAAGGTCACCGAGGTCTCCGCCAACAGCGAGAACACCCCGAACGAGGGCGTGGCGAACCTGGTCGACGGTTCGACCGACACCAAGTGGCTGGCCTGGACCCCGACCGGCTGGGCGCAGGTCACGCTGTCCGAGCCGACGTCGATCACCCGGTACGCGCTGTCCTCGGCGAACGACTTCGACAACCGCAACCCGCAGGACTGGACGCTCCAGGGGTCCGCGGACGGGAAGTCCTGGACCGATCTGGACAAGCAGACCGGGCAGAAGTTCAGCGAGCCGTTCCAGAAGAAGGAGTACCGCCTCGCCGCCGCGAGTGCCGCGTACAAGTACTTCCGGCTCGACGTCACCAAGAACAACGGCGGCCCGATCATGCAGCTCTCGGAGCTGCTTCTGGCGAACGAGGACCCGGCCCCGCCGGCGCTGCCGAACATGCGCAGCTTCACCGACAGCGGCCCCGGCAGCGGCTACACCAGCAAGAACCGCGTCGGGTTCACCGGCCTGCGCGCGTTCCGCTACTCCGGCAGCCACAAGGCGCAGGGGCACGGCTGGTCGTACAACAAGATCTTCGACGTCGACATCCCGGTGGCGGCGACCTCGGAGCTGTCGTACAAGGTGCAGCCGGAGTTCATCCGCGGCGATCTGAAGTACCCGAGCACGAACGTCGCGGTGGACCTGGCGTTCACCGATGGCACGTACCTGAGCCAGCTCGGCGCCGTCGACCAGTACGGTTTCGGTCTTTCCCCGCAGGGCCAGGGTGCGAGCAAGGTGCTCTACACCAACCAGTGGAACCTGGTGCGCTCGCAGATCGGCGTGGTCGCCAAGGGCAAGACGATCGACCGGATCCTGGTCGGCTACGACAACGCCGACGGTCCGAGTTCGCTGCAGGGCTGGCTGGACGACATCAAGGTGTCGGCGACTCCGACGCCGCCGGCGAGCCTGCGCCCGTCGGACAACGTGCTGACCACGCGCGGTTCGCTGTCCAACGGGTCGTTCTCGCGCGGCAACAACATGCCCGCCACCGCGGTCCCGCACGGGTTCAACTTCTGGATCCCGACGACCGACGCGGGCACGTTGAGCTGGATGTACTCCTACCACTCGCGCAACAACGAGCAGAACCTCCCGGCGCTGCAGGCGTTCTCCGCGAGCCACGCGCCGAGCCCGTGGATGGCCGACCGGCAGACCTTCCAGTTCCTGCCCTCGACCGCGAGCGGTGTGCCGAACCCGGACCGTGAAGCGCGGAAACTGCCCTTCAAGCACTCCAACGAGACCGCGCGGGCGCACTACTACGGCGTCGATTTCGAGAACGGGATCAAGGCCGAGGTCGCGCCGACCGATCACGCCGCGCTGTACCGCTTCAGGTTCCCCGGAGCGGACTCGAACCTGATCTTCGACAACGTCAACAACAACGGCGGGCTCACCCTCGACCCGGCGGGCCGGGCGATCACCGGCTACAGCGACGTCAAGAGCGGGCTTTCGGCCGGTGCGACCCGGATGTTCGTCTACGCCACCTTCGACAAGCCGGTGACCGCCGGTTCGAAGCTGTCCACCGGTTCCGGTGACCAGAAGCGGGACAACGTCCTCGGCTACCTGAAGTTCGACGCGGGTGCCGACAAGACGGTGAACATGCGGATCGCGACGTCGCTGATCAGCGCGGACCAGGCGAAGAAGAACATGGAACAGGAGCTCGCACCGAACGCGACTCTCGAGTCCGTCGCTGACGCCGCGCAGAACGCGTGGGATCAGAAGCTGAAGGTCGTCGAGGTCGAAGGCGCCTCGAAGGACCAGCTGATCACGCTGTACTCCAACCTCTACCGCCTGTTCCTGTACCCGAACTCGGGCTTCGAGAACGTCGGCACGGTCGAGAAGCCGGTGAAGAAGTACGCGAGCCCGGTGTCGCCCAAGGCCGGTCAGGACACCCCGACCCAGACCGGGGCGAAACTGGTCGACGGCGAGTTCTACGTCAACAACGGGTTCTGGGACACCTACCGCACGGTGTGGTCGGCGTATTCGCTGCTCAGCCCGGAAACCACCGGCAAGCTCGTCGACGGTTTCGTGCAGCAGTACCGCGACGGCGGCTGGATCTCGCGCTGGTCCTCCCCCGGCTACGCGGATCTGATGACCGGGACCAGTTCGGACGCCGCGTTCGCGGACGCCTATCTCAAGGGAGTCAAGGGATTCGACGTCCAGTCGGCCTACGACTCGGCGATCAAGAACGCCACCGTGACCCCGCCGAACGGCGCGGTCGGCCGGAAGGGCATCGACGAGGGCACATTCCTCGGGTACGCGCCGAACACCGCGGATCACGGGTTCTCGTGGGCGATCGAGGGCTACGTCAACGACAACGCCATCGCGAACATGTCGAAGAAGCTCTACGACGAGGCCCCGGCGAACGACCCGCGCAAACAGGAGTACCTGGACAACTACGGGTACTTCACCGAGCGGGCCACGCAGTACGTGAACGTGTTCGACCCGAGTGTCGGCTTCTTCCAGGGCCGTGACGCGGCGGGCAAGTTCACCCGGAGCAAGGAGCAGTTCGACCCGGAGGTCTGGGGTATCGACTACACCGAGACCAACGCGTACGGCATGCGGTTCTCGGTTCCGCAGGACGGACAGGGTCTGGCGAACCTCTTCGGCGGCAAGGCGGGGCTGGCGTCCAAATTGGACGAATTCTTCGCCAAACCCGAGCAGGGGCTCAAATTCGGCACCTACCCCGGGGTCATCCACGAGATGACCGAGGCCCGGGACGTGCGGATGGGCATGTACGCGCATTCGAACCAGGCCGCGCACCACACGCTCTACATGTACGACTACGCGGGTCAGCCGTCGAAGACGCAGGCAAAGGTCCGCGAGGCGCTGGCGAGGTTGTACGTCGGCAGCGAGCTCGGCCAGGGCTACGGCGGTGACGAGGACAACGGTGAGCAGTCGGCCTGGTGGCTGTTCGGCATGCTGGGGTTCTACCCGCTGCAGGTCGGCAGCTCGGACTACGCGATCGGCTCGCCGCTGTTCACCAAGGCGACCGTTAACCTGCCGGGCGGCAAGAAGATCGTGGTCAACGCGCCGAAGAACAGTGCGAAGAACGTCTACGTGCAGGGTCTGAAGGTGAACGGCAAGGCGCAGACTTCGACGTCGTTGGCACATTCGGCGATCGCGAACGGTGGGACGCTCGACTTCGACATGGGTCCGAACCCGTCGTCGTGGGGTACCGGCCCGGACGACGCGCCGAAGTCGATCACCAAGGGCGACGCGGTGCCGACGCCGGTGCACGACCTGACCAAGCCGGTCGCCGGCGCGGACGCGGCGTTCTTCGACAACACGTCGCGGACCGAGGCGAAGGTCACCGCGCCGATCCAGTACCAGGTGCCCTCGACGAACGAGGCGGGTTCGTTCTACACGCTGACTTCGGGCAAGGGTGCTGGCGACGCGAAGAGCTGGGTGCTGAAGGGCTCCTACGACGGGAAGAACTGGGCGGTCGCGGATCAGCGGACCGATCAGAAGTTCACGTGGCGGCAGCAGACCAGGGCGTTCAAGATCGCGAACCCGGCGCACTACGCCTACTACCGGCTCGAGGTCACGGCGACCACGGGTGGCGAGGCGTCGCTTTCGGAGTTCGAGGTGCTGGGCAAGCCCGACGCGGCGTGCGCCCAGACGATCACCGGCGAGCGCAAGGGTCCGCTGACCGTGCAGAGCGGGGTGACCTGTGTGGACGGTGCGACGGTGTCCGGTCCGGTGTCGGTCACGGCGGGTGCGAGCCTGATCGTCCGCGGCGGCTCGATCTCCGGACCGGTGACCGCGAACGGTGCGACGCAGGTGGTGCTGGACCGGACGAAGGTGGGCGGCCCGGTGGCGATCACCGGGACGACCGGGACGGTCTCGATCGAGCTGACCGAGATCGGCGGACCGGTGGCGTTGACGGGCAACAAGGGACCGGTGCTGACATCCAGCACGATCGGCGGCCCCCTGGCGTGCGCGGCCAACTCCCCCGCTCCGACGGATTACGACCTGCAGAACACCGTCCGCGGCCCGGCCGCCGGTCAGTGCGCGAAGTTGTAGTCCTCCGGTAAGTACGTGAAGGCCCCCTTCATTGCGTCTAGCGCAGTGAAGGGGGCCTTCACGTACTTCAGGAGCGCAGGATGCCGAACCCGACCAGTGCCGCGGACAGCACGGTGAGAGCGAGACCCGCGTAGGTGGTCGCCGTCAGGAAGTCGGCCGAGTGCAGGGCCGCGGTCAGGGCTTCGGGGAAAGCGAGGGCGAGGACGGTGCCGCTCAGCGCGATCCCGATCCCGGTGGTGACCTCGCCGGAGGTGTCGACGAGCGCGGCTCCGATGGTGGTCCGGTTCGCGGGCAGGCCCCGCATGACGTTGGTGCCCGCGACGACGCCGACCACCCGCATCCCCGCCGCGACCAGGGCGAGCGCGACGGCGATCCAGACGTAACCGAACCCGCCGAACACGGTGTAGACCGCGAGTCCGCACACGACGGCGGCGGCGCTGAGCCAAGCGGCCTTGGTGAGACCGACGCGGGTGATCAGCGGGGTGATGAGGGCGCCGCCGGCGATGAGGACGACGACCTGGGGCAGCATCCCAAGCGCCGCTTGGGCTGGCGCCCAGCCGAGGCCGAACTGGAGGTGCAGCGTCACGAGGTAGCTCAGCCCGGCGGTCGCCGATCCGGCCGCGGCCTTCATCGCCAGACCGCTGGACACGAGCGGCCTGGCGACGAGGGCCAGATCGAGCAGCGGGTGCCGGGCGGTCTTCTCGCGGAGGACGAAACAGCCTCCGGCGACGAGGGCGGCCGCGGCGGCACCCCAGGGCAGCGGCGAGGCGGTGCCGGCTTCGACGAAGAACGTGGGGGCGAGCAGGGCGAGAACGATCGTCGCGGTTGCCAGGAGGGCTCCCGCGACGTCGATCGGTTCGCGGTGCAGGCCGGCGGGATCGTCGGCGGGGATACCGGTCCGGATGCCGAGGAACGCGAGCGCGGCGACCGGCACGTTCACCAGCAGCAGCGCCTGCCATGGCGCGACGGTGAGTGCCAGCCCGCCGACGGTGGGGCCGACGGCGAGACCGATCAGGCCCACCGTCGAGATCAGCGTGGTCGCGCGTACGCGTTGCACGTCTTCGTCGAACAGGCGGAACGCGAGGGCGAGCGAACCGGGCGTCGTCATCGCGGCCGCGACACCCATGAGCGCCCGGACGGCGATGAGCTGCCACGCGGCGGTGACGAACATCGTGGCCAGGCTCGCGATGCCGAGCAGGACGAGACCGGTGAGCATGGTCTTGCGCCTGCCCACCCGGTCGGCCAGCGCGCCGAACGCGAGCATGAGGCCGCCGAACACGACGGAATACGCGCCGGTGACCCATTGCAGGGTCGTCGTCGAGGCGGAGAGTTCGCGGCCGATGGTCGGAAGCGCGACGTTGAGGATCGAGTTGTCGAGCATCTCGAACAGGAACACGGCCGAAAGCCCGGCCAGCGCGGGCCACTTCTCGGCGAGAACAGGGGTACGCAAGGGGTCTACTCCTTCGGAAAGAAGGAGTGACGGTTCATTCGATACCGCGTATGCGCGTGCTCGGCGAGGAGCACGTTTCTACCCCGATGGCTCCAGCTTACTGCACTCGTGAGTGTTACGGACGGTTAGGGCCGACGCACTTACTGGTCGGAAGTCCGTGAAGGCCTCCTTCCCTACCTTCAAGGTAGGCAAGGAGGCCTTCACGGACTTGGGCAGACAGGCGCGGCGTGATTGAAGGCGTGACTCGCGTGATCAGGGACGTAACTCGCGTGACTGGATGCGGAACTCGGTGTTCCGCCCCTGATCACGCGAGTTCCGCCCTCAATCACGCGAGTTACGCCTTCGATCACGTGAGGCCGTCAGGCGGCGGCGCCCCGCACCGCCAGTTTCTGCACGTCCATATACAGGCACCCGGCCGTCGTCGGCTGCGGCGAGCAGGGCCTGTCCGGATAGAACGACAGCTGGTTGGACGAAACGGTCAGCCGCACGAACCGCACGCCGGTCGCGCTGCCCGGCGCGAGCTGGAGCGCGGTCAGCTTGTTCAGGTCGGCGGGCTTGAAGTCGCCTGTGCCGGCCTTCACCCAGGTCGTGCCGTCCACCGAGGTCTCGACCGTGACGTCCTTGGCCGCGGCGGGCGGGTCGTCGCCGCAGACGTTGGCCGGGTCGATTTCGATGGCGCTGACGTTGACCGGCTTGCCCAGCTTGAGCGTGACGAAGCGCGTCTCGATCTTGCCGTCGGGGCCGACGACCTTGTCGGTCGACCAGCCGCCACCGCCGAGCGCCGACGAGGCTGCGAGGTCGCCGGGGCCACAGCCGTACGGGGTGAAGTCCTCGCCGTTGAACGCGGTGACGCCGGCGCCCGCGTCGCGGGACGCCCAGTTGAACCGCAGCGCCCAGTCGACCTTGGTGGTTCCCGACCGCACCGAGACCGCGCGGGTCTCGCTGTCCGCACCGCCTCCGGAGGCGTAGACCTTCGGGTAGGTGCCGGGAAGCACGCCGGGGATGGTGTAACCGCCCGCGGCGTCGGTGACCGCGGACAGCGAACCGGCGAAACCGGAGTCGTGCCCGCTGAACCGGATCGCGACGTCCGCGATCGGGGTGCCGCTTTCGGAGTCGGTGACCTTGCCGGTCACGGTCCCGGTCGGGGTGCCGGCGGGCGGCGGGTTGGAGAAGTCCTCGGCGGGCGCGGTGTCGGCGCCGGTGATCGACGCGGCGAAGTAGCCCATGCCACGGGCGGCGAAGGCCTTCCACAGTTTGGCGTGCGCGCGGCCGCCGTTGATCACCGTGTCGGCCTGCAGGATCGCGTTCCGCATGTCGAGGAACGACGGCGCCGCGGGCGAGAGCTCCATCGCGCGGGTGACCAGCGCTCGCGTCAGCTGCACCCCGAGCGCCGAGCGGAGGTCCCACAGCGTGCTCGCCCAGATCTCACCGTCGGCGTGGACCTCCGGGAAGCCGATGATCCGGCCGAGGTCGCCGTAGGTGTAACCGCCGGGACCGGCTCCGGGCGTGCCGGGGCACTGCGGCGCACCGGCGCCGACCGGGCAGTCCAGCGGCTGGGTGCGGGCGAGAGGGACACCGTTGCTGACGTAATCGCCGCCGAGGAGTTCACCGGGTGCCGAGGTGTCCTTGATCGCGTTACGCCCGACGAGGTAATCGAAGGCGTACCAGTCGCTCCAGGCCTCGCCCATCGAGCCGGACTGCAGGGAGCTCAGGGTGGAGTTGCCCTGTGCGTCGACGACGAGCCGGTTGGACAGGCCGTGGGTGTACTCGTGGTGGATGATCGTGGCGTCGTCCGCGGAGTTCGCCGCGAGGAACGGATCGGTCGGATCCCTCGGGTCGCGGAACAGGAACATCCCCATCGTCGGCGCTTGACCGTCCGGCGGGGTACCCATGAACGCGTTGTTGTAGTAGCCCGGCGTCTGCGCGCCGAGCAGGGTGTGGACCTGGATCGCGTCGCCGTCGACCTTCTCGAAGTTGCCCGCCTCACGGGTGAAACCGATCGGGAAGGAGGCGAGGTGGTCGTGGAAGCTGCCGACGTAGGCCAGGGCCTGCACGGCGTTCTGTTCGCGGTTCTTCGCCCACGAACCAGGCGTTTTCGGGTCCCAAGAGCAGGGCCTTGCCGTCGAGCACGGCGGGCCGACGACGGCGTTGAAGTCGGTGAACTTGTAGCGGAAGGTTCCGTCGGTGTTCCGGCCGATCTCTTCCTGCGGCTGGAACTTCTGGTCGCCGTTGACGTCGGCGGCGACGTGCGCGACGTTGCCGTCCAGTGTCTTGGCGTCGGCGGGCAGCCAGCCCTTCCGGCTCAGGTCGACCTGCTTCTGCGGGCCGGGCTGAGCCTCCCAGGCGAGGCCCTTGGCACCAGCAGCGTCGTCAACATCATTGGCGTGGTTCACCAGGTTCTTGCGGTAGAGCAGTTTCCCGGTGCCGGCGTCGGTCACTTCCTGGAACATCTGGTCCACGGCGGGTTTGGCCAGCGTGTACCAGGCGGGACGGATGCCGTCGCCGGTCAGGAACGCGACCTGCTTCGAGTCGGGGCCGGGTGCGGCCAGGGTCGCCGCGCCGAGCGACGCGGGAAGGTCGCGCACGGGCGCGCCGTCCAGCTGGATCAGCCTGCCGTCCTTGGTGACGTGTGCCTTCAACCCGTTGCCGAACACCGGAACCCCGCCTACGGCCTGGGTGAAGGACAGATGATGCGTACCTTCGACGTCGACGTAATCCTTGCGCAGGTTCAGTTTCGCGGTGTCGGCGGCGCTGAGACCGACGAGGCCTTCCTTGTCCCGCAGGTAGCCCAGCACAACGTCACGGGGTGACTTTCCACTCGGTCCGGTGAGGAAACCGTCGGTGCGGGCCAGCACCCGGGGCGTGCCGGTCAACTCGTCGAAATCGAGCAGGGCCTGATTGCCCAGTTCCGCCCGCGCGGTCGCCACGGAGTTCGCCCGCGACGCCGCGAGCCGGTCGTGCGCGGCCAGCACGCGCGGACTGGTTCTCGCCGTGTCACGGACATCGACGTCCTTCCCGGATCTGTCCGGTGTGGTGTGCACGGCGCCCGGTGCCGGTGCCGCACCGGCTTGGGGCGCCGTGACCAGCGCTAATACGGTGATGGCGGTCGCGGCGCACAGCGAGGCACGCGAACGCGACGAACGTGACGTCACTCCAGACCCCTCTCTCGGTGGTGACGCAGACGTTCCATTCGTACCGATACAGTCACAGCGGACGTCAGCGCCGATCAGGTACCGCAATCCCGGTGAGCGGTACCCCCGGCAGGATGGTGTCCACAGTGGATTCAAGAGGGATTCGTAGGGGACGATGGACAGCGCCACGGAATTCGAGCGGCTGCGGCCCGCCATGTTCGGGCTCGCGTATCGCCTGCTCGGTTCGGCGGCGGAGGCGGAAGACGCCGTGCAGGACGCCTACCCGAAGTGGGCGGGCGCCGATCGCGAGTCGATCGCGTCACCGCGGGCGTGGCTGGCGAAGGTGGTCACCAATCTCTGCCTGAACCGGCTGACGTCGGCCAGGGTGCAGCGCGAGCGGTACGTCGGGCCGTGGCTGCCCGAGCCGGTTCTGACCTCGACCGATGTGCTCGGTCCCTTGGAGACGGCGGAGCAGCGGGATTCGGTGTCGCTGGCGATGCTGGTGTTGCTGGAGCAGCTCAGCCCGGTGGAGCGCGCGGTTTTCGTGCTGAAGGAGGCCTTCGCCTACAGCCATCGGGAGATCGCCGGGATCCTCGACGTCTCCGAGGTCAACTCGCGCCAGCTGCACAGCCGTGCGCGAAAGGCGCTGGACCGCTCGGATGAGCGACGGGTTTCGAACCCGCGACAGCACGAGAAGCTGGTCGAGAGCTTCCTGTCCGCGGCGCGGGACGGCGATTTGCCCGCTTTGGAGAGTCTGCTCGCCGCCGACGTGACAGCGTGGTCGGACGGTGGCGGCAAGGTCACCGCGGCGCGGCGTCCGGTGCACGGCGCCGCCAAGGTAGCGCGGCTGTACGCCGGGATGTTCGCCGGTGCCGGCCAGGTGTCGATCGAGATCCTGGAGGTCAACGGCGGCCCGGCGGTGGTCGCGACGGCCGGTGACGTGCTGTTCGGCATCCTCGGGTTCGAGGTGGTGGATGGCCGGATCCGCGGGCTGCGCGCGGTCGGGAATCCGGACAAGCTCGCGTTCCTGTCGGGACAGCTGTCACGTTCCGGGTGGCCCGCTGGTTCTTGAGGGTGGAAGCTCTCGTGAACGGAGGACCAAGGTGACGAACCCGATTCTGGTGACCGGTGGGACCGGCGACCTCGGCCGTGAGGTGGTGGGGCGGCTGGCGGCCGAAGGGCGGCGGGTCCGCATCATGAGCAGGCGGCCTCGGCCCGCGGACGAGCGGCACGAGTGGGCGCGGTGTGACCTGAAGACCGGTGACGGTCTCGCCGAAGCGGTCGACGGGGTGTCGGCGATCGTCCATTGCGCGTCGACGCTGGGCCGCGGGGACGAGCAGGTGACGCGGAACCTGGTCGAGGCCGCGAAGCGGGCGGGAAATCCGCACGTGGTGTACATCTCGATCGTCGGTATCGACGTGATCCGATTCTTCTATTACAACGAGAAGCTGGCCTCGGAGAAGGTGATCGAGGAGTCCGGTCTGCCGTGGACGGTGCTGCGCGCGACACAGTTCCACGAACTCGTCGCACGGGCGTCGTCGGCGCAGCGGCGGCTGCCGGTGACGATCATGCCCTCGGGCTTCCGGTTCCAGCCGGTCAGCACCGGCGATGTCGCGGACCGGCTGGTCGCGCTGGCGTCCGGTGAGCCGTCGGGGCGGGTGCCGGACATGGGCGGTCCGGAGGTGCGGACCGCGCGTGACCTGGCGGAGGCGTATCAGCGTTCGGTGGGGCGCCGGAAGCCGATCTTGTCGCTGTGGGTGCCGGGCAAGGCGGCCAGGGCGTTCCGGGCGGGCGGCAACCTGGCCCCGGAGAACGCGACCGGTGTGGGCACGTTCGAGGAGTTCCTCTCCTCACGCGTTTAGTCCTCTGGATGCGACACACCGAGCCGGGCGCACGCGTGGGAGTTACGGTGGCCTGGTGACGATCACCGGGTTCTTCTCCTCCTTCGAAACGGGTGATCCGCAGCCGGTGGATCCGGCCTTGCGCGTCGGTACCGGGCCGCGTTCGTCGCCGACGGCGAAGCCTGGCGTCGGGTTCACGGGCGCGCACGCGCTCCGCTACGAGAACACGCTGCGCGCGACGCTGTTCGAAGTGGACGTCGAGGTCACCGGCCACACCGAACTGTCCTATGTGGTCTTCCCCGAGGCCGAGTCCGACGTGCCCGGCTATCGCAGCACCTTCGTGGCGCTGGACGTCGAGTTCGGCGACGGGACGTCGGCCGGGTTCAGCGCCACGGAGCAGGGGCTGGGCAAGACGCTGTACGTGGACCAGTGGAATCTCGTGCGCCGGCGGCTGGGTGAGTTCGCCGGACGGCGGATCACCCGGATCGTCCTGGTCAGCGAACCGCCGGACGGTGAGAGCGCGGGCTGGGTGGACGACGTCCGGCTCACCGAGCGCACGATCGAGAGCCGCGATCCCGTCGACCACGTCCGCACCACCCGCGGCACGCATTCCAGTGACAAGTTCTCGCGGGGCAACAACTTCCCCGCGACGGCGATTCCGCACGGCTTTAACTTCTGGACCCCGGTCACCGACGCGAGCGCCACCAACTGGATCTACAGCTACCACCGGCACAACGACGCCGCGAACCGGCCGGCGCTGCAGGCGTTCGCGCTGTCGCATCAGCCGAGCCCGTGGATGGGCGACCGGCACACCTTCCAGGTGATGCCGGGCATCGGAGAGGTGGAGGCCGACCGGTCCCGCCGCGCGCTCGCGTTCTCCCACGACGACGAGATCGACCGGCCGCATCACTACGGTGTCCGGTTCGCCAACGGTGTCACCACCGACATCGCCCCGGCGGATCACGCGGCGCTGTTCCGTTTCACCTTCCCGGGTGATCGCGGCTGGCTGCTGTTCGACAACGCCCGCAACCGTGGTGGCCTGCGCCTGGACGCGGCGAACGGCGTGGTCACCGGGCACACCTGGGTCCGCAGCCGGTTGTCGGCCGGGGCGCGGCGGATGTTCGTGTACGCCGAGTTCGACGTCCCGGCCGAACGCGGCGGGAGGATCCGGCGTCCGGTGTGGCGCACGGTGACCGGGTTCCTGGAGTTCGCGGCGGGCGAGGTGACGATGCGGATCGCGACGTCGCTGATCAGCCTCGCGCAGGCGAAGCGGAACCTCGACCAGGAGATCCCGGCAGGCACGAGCTTCGAGCAGGTCCGTGACCAGGCCCGTGCGCGGTGGTCCGAGGTGCTGGACCGGGTGGAGATCGAGGGCGCGACCGAGGACCAGCGCACGACGTTCTACTCCAACCTCTACCGGCTCTTCCTCTATCCGAACTCCGCGCACGAGGACACGCCGAAGGGCGTCCGTCACGCGAGCCCGGTCATCCGCCGCCTCTGGCCCAGCTCACGCACCAGGACCGGCGCGAAGGTCGTGGACGGCGAGATGTACGTAAACAACGGCTTCTGGGACACCTACCGCACCACGTGGCCCGCGTACGCCCTGCTCACGCCCGCCCGGTGCGGGCGGATGATCGACGGGTTCGTCCAGCAGTACCGCGAGGGCGGCTGGATCTCGCGCTGGTCCTCCCCCGGCTACGCCAACCTCATGACCGGCACCAGTTCCGACGTGGCGTTCGCCGACGCGTACCTCAAGGGTGTGCGCGGTTTCGATGTCGAGGCCGCCTATGAAGCGGCGCTGAAGAACGCGACCGTGACACCGGGCGGCCAGAGCGTCGGCCGGAAGGGGCTGCACGAGTCGATCTTCCTCGGGTTCACGCCGACGTCGGTCCACGAAGGCCTGTCGTGGGCGCTGGAGGGCTGCGTCAACGACTTCGGCCTCGCCAACTTCGCCGAAGCGCTCGGACGGAGCGACGACGCCGCGTACTTCCGGCAGCGCTCGCAGCAGTACGCGAACCACTTCGACCACTTGATCGGGTTCTTCCAGGGCCGCAACCGTGACGGGAGCCGGCATTTCGGCGCCGCGGGTTACGACCCCGAGGCGTGGGGCGGCGACTTCACCGAGACGAACTCCTGGAACACCGCGTTTTCCGTCCCCCACGACGGCGCCGGGCTCGCCGCGCTGCACGGCGGCACCGAAGCACTGGAGTCCAAACTAGACACCTTCTTCGCGACCCCGGAGACCGGCCGCAAACCGGGTTCCTACGGCGGGCTGATTCACGAGATGACGGAGGCCCGCGACGTCCGGATGGGACAGTACGGGCATTCCAACCAGCCGTCGCACCACATTCCCTGGATCTATCACCACGCGGGCGCGCCGTCGAAGACGCAGCGGATCGTGCGGGAGATCCTGCGGCGCCTCTACGTCGGGAGCGACCTCGGCCAGGGTTATCCGGGCGACGAGGACAACGGCGAGATGTCCGCTTGGTACGTGTTCGCCGCGCTCGGGTTCTATCCGCTGGCGATGGGCAGCCCCGAGTACGTGATCGGCTCGCCGCTGTTCACGAAGGCGACCGTCCACCTGGAGAACGGGAAAGACCTGGTCATCGAGGCGCCCGGCAACACGGAGGACACCGTGTACGTCCAGGAGCTGACGATCGACGGGCAACCGCACGACAGCGGCACGCTCGCACATTCCGTACTGGCCGAGGGCGCGGTGCTGAAGTTCACGATGGGTGAGCAGCCGTCGGAGTGGGGCCGCTCCCCCGCCGAGCCCGCCGCGCCGAGCCCGCTCACCGACATCACGGTGACCGACGGCCCCCTGTTCGACGACACCACCAAGACCGAGATCACCTTCCCCGGGCGCGAACCCGTCATCGAGTTCCCCGTCGAGGACGCCTCGCGCGAGGTCGTGATGTACACGCTGACCTCGGGAAGCCGGCGGGGTGATCCGCGGTCGTGGGTGCTGGAGGGCTCCGACGACGGCGAGCACTGGACGCTGCTGGACCAGCGCGAGGGCGAAAAGTTCCGCTGGCGCCGTCAGACGCGGCCGTTCGCCCTCGCCGGGCCGGTGAAGCACGCCCGATACCGTCTTCGCGTCACCTCGTCCACCGCCCGGCGGGTCACCCTCGCCCAAGGAGAGCTGCTCGCCCGATGATCTCCCGCATCACCCAGGCCACGACCGACCGTCTGGTCGCCTCCGATCCCGGCCTGGTCCGGCTCCGGCTCGGTTTCTCGGCCGTGCTCAGCATCGTGGTCGCGGTGCTGGCGATCCTGCCGTTCCATCAGCCGCTCACGGTCGTCCTCGTCGCCGCGATCGCCGCGATGACGTCCGCCTTCACCGTCAACGACGAGACCCCGGGACAGCAGGCGGTGACCCTGGCGTTGGGACTGGTGCTCGGCGCGGCGTCGCTCACCGCGGCGAGTGTGGGTTCGGCGGTGCCGCCGCTGGACAGCATCGTGTTCGTGTTGCTGATCTTCGTCGCGGTCTACGCGCAGCGATTCGGCTCGCGCGGGATCGCGCTGGGTTCGCTGTCGTTCTTCCTGTTCTTCTTCGCGATGTTCCTGCAGACGCATTTGAAGCAGGTCCCGGTGCTGCTGCTGGCGTTGACCATCGGGATCGCGGCCAACGCGGTGGTCCGGTTCGTGCTGCTGCGACGGCATACCGACGCCGAATTCCTGCGGATCCGGCGCGCGTTCCGGGCCCGGCTCGCCGCCGTGGTGCGTGCGGCGGAGGACCACCTGGCGGTCGGCGGCAGTGAGCGCACCCGCAAGCGGCTCCGCACGACGAACGCCCGGATGCACGAGTCGGTGCTGCTCATCGAGGACACGGCGCCGGAGGTGACCGGCGCGGATTCGGTGAACCGGCTACGCCGCCGGGCGATCGAGGTCGAGCTGGCGGTGCAGTGGCTGACCATCACGGTGCAGCGCACCTGCGCGGAGGATCTCGACGACGACGTCCGCGACGATCTGATCGCGCGGATGCGGCGGTTCCGGTCGCTGATCGAGCGTGACCCGCGGGAGCTGCCGCTGATCAGCGAGACCGAAGAGTTCAGCAAGATGCTGGTGGAAGGCAGCCGGATCGACGAGCACGCCGCGCCCGGTGACGGCGTCCGGCGCGCGCTCGCCGAACTCGCGCTGGCCGACGTCCGCGCGCAGCGGGTCGCCGAGCACGACGTCTCCGATGCCGTCGACGATCCCGAAGACCCCGAGGAGGAGAAGTCGTCGGCGTTCGCCTACGACAACCAGACACGCAGCGCCATCCAGGCCGTGGTGGGCGGCGGGCTCGCTGTGCTCGGCGGGGAACTGGTGTCGAGCCAGCGGTGGTACTGGGCGGTGCTGACCGTGTTCGTGGTGTTCATCGGCTCGTCGACCGCGGGGGCGACGTTCGTCAAGGGGGTCCGGCGGATCGGCGGCACGCTGATCGGGATCGTGGGCGGGCTGGTGCTGACGCTGCTGGTGTCGGGCAGTGTGCCGGCGACGCTGGCGCTGATCCTGGTGTGCGTGTTCGGCATGGTCTACATGGCGCGGGTGTCGCAGGTGATCATGGCGTTCTTCATCACCAGCATGCTCGGGCTGCTGTACAGCCTGCTGGGGACGTTCAGCCTCGAGGTGCTGTGGATCCGGGTCGCGGAGACCGCCGTCGGCGCGGCGGCCGGGGTGCTGGCGGCGGTGGTGATCGTGCCGGTGCGCACGCGCGCGGTGATGCTCGACGACGTCTCGGCGTTGCTTGAGGAACTGGACGAGTTCGTCGAGAAGACCGCGGGCCTGTTGTCCGGCGCGGAGAACGTGAGCGTGATCGAGAAGTCGCGTGATCTGGACCGGGCGGTGGACAAGGTCCGCACGACTATCGAGCCTCTGACGCATCCGGTGAACCTCAGCAGCCGCCGTGACTACGGCTGGCACGTGCTCACGACGGTGGAAACGATCGCCTTCCGCGCCCGGCACGTCGCGGCGCGGTCGCAGGCGGGCCTGCTGCTCAACGAGGCGGACCGGCTCCTGCTGTACACCGGGCGGATCCGGGCGAACATCGCCGTGCTGCGGGAGGCGATCGGGGATCCCGGCGGTTCGGGGCACGGGACGCTGGTGCGGGACGACGGGACGCCGGTGGCGGACCGGATCGACGATCCGCGGGCGCGTTCGGTGCTGACCAGTTTCGGGCATCTCGACGAGACGGTGATCGCGCTGGGGCGGGTGTTCGGGGTGGAGGCCACGGATCCGGGGCGCGTCTCGTGAGCGGTAAGGACGGTTCTAACCGTCCTTACCGGTCACGAGGTTCAGGGATCAGTTCTTCGGTTTCGGGCAGTTCTTCCACGAGAAGTGGTAGGTGGTCTTGATGGAACCGTCGGTCGAGTCCATGGTGACGAAGCTGGTGGTCTTCTTCGGATCGGAAGTGCCGACCGCGGCCCGCAATTCCGTGTTGATGTTGAAGTTCCGGTCCTCACCACAGGGTTTGTAGACGATGGCGCCGACTTCGATGTTGTCGGTGAACTGCCAGTTGTCCTCGAACGGGCCTTTGAGGCTGTGGTTCACGTACGACGTCGGCGAATTGCCTTGGAAGTAGTAGTTGGCCCGTTCCAGTCCGGTGGCTCCCGCCGCCAAGGAGGCGAATCCGCGGTAGTCGGTGCCCGCGATACCGTAGGTGAATCCCTGCGGTACGTGGACATAGAGGTTGAGCTGACAGTTCTTGCGCAGATCGGTCGGTTTCGCGCCGACGCCGACCTGCGCGGTGTATTCGCTGTAGGTGACCGTGAACGCGGTGTTGTCCGGTGACACGGAAACGGCCGCCGTACCGGGTTTGCATCCGGTTCCGTTGACCGTCACGACATCGATGACTATCTTGTCGGCCGGTAACGGGGGCGGCACCCAGGCGTTCGGGGTGACGACCGAGGAGAAAAGCGTTACGGCAGCGACCAGCACGTTGAGCATGGGATCCTTCCCAAAGCTTCGACACGGCGGGATCGGCGGATTCAGCGAGGCGATTTCTCTGCCGTCCGCCGGAAATGGGGTCGTCGAGAAGACTCGCCGCCGCCGGGCAGGGCGGCGACGAGCGGTGAAGTCCTCGTTCAGAGCGGCCAAGGCCCTGACCGGGCATGGGTGGGACGGCCTTCTTCCGGACCGGGAAGCAGGCCGTCACCCTGGAGGAGAGGTCAGGAGGTCGGGCAGGTCTTCCACGAGAAGTGGTAGGTGGTCTTGAAGGCGCCGTCGGTGGAATCCATCGTGATGAAACTGGTGGTCTTCTTCGGATCCGACGAACCCGCGCCGACCCTCAGTTCCGTGTTCACGTTGAGATTCCGATCCTCACCGCACGGCTTGTAGATGATGACGCCACCTTCGGCCTCGTCACGGAATTGCCAGTTGTCCGAGATCGGCCCGTTGACGGGATGGCTCACCTGCGCGGTCGGCGAATTTCCCTGGAAGTAGTAATTCGCCCGCTGCAATGCCTTGGCGCCGGCTTCGAGCGAGGCGAAACCGCGATAATCGGCGCTGGCGATACCGTAGGTGAATCCCTGCGGTACGTGGATATTGAGGTTCAGCTGGCAGTTCTTCCGGAAGTCGGTGGGCTTCGAGCCGACGCCGACCTGCGCGGTGTATTCGCTGTAGGTGACCGTGAAGGAAGTGTTGTCCCTGGCGACGGCCACCGCGGACGAACCCGGCGGACAGCCGGAGCCATTGACGGTGACGACGTCGATGACGACCCGATCGGGCGGCGGCCCGGGCGGCGGGGACATACTGTTCGGCGTTATTATCGACGAGAAAAGAGATACGGCGGCAACCACTGCATTGAGCATGGGGTCCTTCCCAAAACTTCCACACGGGGGGCGGGGAACTGGGCGGACTCATGTTAGCGAGTCGATCATCACGATGCCGCCCGCCGATCGGACGAAACCGTCTCGGCAATCGGTTCATGAAAACGTATTATGGACTGTAACCGTTTTCCGGAGCCATTGAGAACACCGTCGACACCGGAAAACACCATTGGATTCGCACGATATGGAAAATGCTTTCGCGGCTTCGCGTTGACGATTTCGTGGAGACAAGCCGGCGGTCGCCGTCGCGGATCTCGCTCTCCGTACTGCGCATGGTGTTCCGTCCGTTTCGTTCGACTCCTTGAAGGTTAGGTATCCCACGATTAGACATCGAACCCTTAGATTCATGCACTATGCTCCTGACGTGCAGAAACCCACCGCGGCACCCATCGGGGTCGTCCTCGCCAAGACCGCCAAATCCGTCGGGCGCGCCTTCGATCAGGCACTGGCCGCCGGCGGCGGCTCACAGCCCGTCTGGCAGATCCTGATCACGCTGAAGACCCGGCACGTGGCCAACCAGCGAGAACTCGCGGCCGCGGTCGGCATCCAGGGCGCCACGCTCACCCACCATCTGAACGCCATGGAGAGTGCGGGCTTGATCACCCGCCGGCGCGCTCCCGACAACCGGCGGGTGCACGTGGTCGAACTCACCGACGAGGGTGAAACCGTCTTCCACCGGCTGGCGAAGGCGGCGATCGCGCACGACAAACGGATCCGGGCCGGATTCAGCGACGACGAGATCACCATGCTGGCCGGGCTGCTCTCGCGACTCGCCGCGAACGTGGCCGCCGACGGCATCGATCAAGAAAACAGTGACTGGACGCACCCGGACGGCGACTCGGGACAGGACTAGCATCGCGGTACAAAGTCGATGTCGCCTCAAGCTGGAGAACCGCAATGACCCAAGCCCCTGTCAACGTCACCGTCACCGGTGCGGCCGGCCAGATCGGCTACGCGCTGCTCTTCCGCATCGCGTCCGGTCAGCTGCTCGGCCCGGACACCCCGGTGAAGCTGCGGCTCCTGGAGATCCCGCAGGCGGTCAAGGCGGCTGAGGGCACCGCGATGGAACTCGAAGACGGCGCGTTCCCGCTGCTGTCGGGCATCGACATCTTCGACGACCCGAAGCAGGCCTTCGAGGGCGCGAACGTCGCCCTGCTCGTCGGCGCCCGTCCCCGCGCGAAGGGCATGGAGCGCGGCGACCTGCTCGAGGCCAACGGTGGCATCTTCAAGCCGCAGGGTGAGGCCATCAACGCCGGCGCGGCGAGCGACATCAAGGTCCTCGTGGTCGGCAACCCGGCCAACACCAACGCCCTCATCGCGCAGGCGCACGCGCCGGACGTCCCGGCCGACCGCTTCACCGCGATGACCCGCCTCGACCACAACCGCGCCCTCGCGCAGCTGTCGAAGAAGCTGGGCGTACCGGTGACCGAGCTGAAGAAGGTCGCGATCTGGGGCAACCACTCCGCGACCCAGTACCCGTCGATCGCGCACGCCGAGGTGTCCGGCAAGGCCGCCACCGAGGTCATCACCGACCAGGCGTGGCTGACCGACGACTTCATCCCGACCGTCGCCAAGCGCGGCGCGGCGATCATCGAGGCCCGCGGCCTGTCCTCCGCGGCGTCGGCCGCCTCCGCGGCGATCGACCACGTCCACACCTGGGTCAACGGCACCCCGGAGGGTGACTGGACCTCGGCGGCGGTCGTGTCCGACGGCTCCTACGGTGTCCCGGAGGGCCTGATCTCCTCGTTCCCGGTCACCGCCGCGAACGGCGAGTACAAGATCGTCCAGGGCCTGGAGATCGACGACTTCTCGCGTGCCCGCATCGACGCTTCGGTCAACGAGCTGGCCGAAGAGCGCGACGCGGTGAAGAAGCTCGGCCTCATCTGAGCCTGAACCACCTCACGAAGGCGGCCGCGTCCCCCGGGGGACACGGCCGCCTTCGTGAGAGAAGGCGTAACTCGCGTGATCAGGGACGTAACTCGCGTGATTGGAGGCCACACTCGAGTGTTGCGCCCCTGATCACGCGAGTTCCGGCTTCAATCACGCGAGTGCGGTGATACGTCCTCACCACTCACGACACAATGGGCCCGTGCACCTCGACGAGCTCCTCACCGGCCAGCCCTCGGAAGTCCTCACCCGGGCCCTCGAGCTTTCCCCCACCGAGCGGAAAGCCCTCGTCCCCGAACTCCTGGCCGCCTTCAAGGACAGTCGCGAGTTCGTCGAGGTCAAGCCCGACACCTACGGCGCCCGCAACCCGCTCAGGGCCCAGCAAGCCGCGACCGCCCTCTGGACCGCCCTCCCCGCCAGCGACCCCCTGCTCCGCAAACTCTGGATCGCCTCGCCCACGATCCTCGAACGTGTCCTGCAGGACCGCTCGCTCACCGAACGCAAGACGATCGCGCTGCGCATGATCGGCCACCACACCGCCTGGGAAGCCATCCGCCGCATGATCCTCGACGGCGACCTCGAACCCATCCGGACACCGGAGTACCACGCCGGCTGGTTCCGCTGGGCCGGACGCTTCGGCGGGAAACCACTCGCCGAACGGCTCCGGACCGAACGCGAAGCCCTCACCGAGATCTGGGAACTGCTCACGATCGAAGGCAACGGCGACGCCAGCTTCGCCGCCTTCGACAAGTACGTTCGCGACGAGGACAAATGGTCCACCGCGCTGCTCGAACTCACCGAGGCCGGCGAACTCGACCGCACCCGGCTCCTCGACCTCACCCTCGACATCCTCGCCCGCGACTTCGCCGCCTTCCGCGCCCAGTGGTACTCCGCGCTCCACGAAGCGCTCGCCCCCACCCCGGACGAACGCACAGCGGCTCAGCACCGCTACGCCCGGCTGTGCGGAAGCAGCCTCCCCCGCACCGTCTCCTTCGCCGTCAAAGCTCTGTCTCTTGTGGATAAACAAGGCACGCTGGACGCCGAAGTCGCACTCCAGCACCTCCCCGCCGCGGCCGCCGGACGCGGCGCCGCCACCGCCAAACTCGCCCTCAAACTCGCCGGCCGCATCGCCGACCGACGCCCCGAACTCACCGACCTCGCCAACGAAGTCTTCGAAGCGGCACTCACCCACGACGCCTCCGACGTCCGCGCCATCGCCACCGCCCGGCTCGGTGTCACCCCTGAGGCGCCACCCGTCATCGAGACCACCGAGTACCCGGAACCCACCCGAACACCGTGGGACCAGCGCAAAACGCTGACCGTCCCGCTCGAAATCCCCGACACCCCGGCCGCGGTCGCCGAAGCCCTCTCCTCCCTGCTCGCCGACCCCGACCAGGGCGACCTCCTCCTGGCCGCCCTCGACGGCGCCCACCGCGTCGCCGGCGAGCTCCAAGACGCCCTCAAACCGCTGGTGAAACGCGCCGCCCGAATCGCCGGCCAGCAGTACAGCGCGGCGGTACCGAAGATGATCGCCCCCCTCGTCCTCGGCCTCACCGGCCGCGACGTCGCCCCGCTACCGCAGGTCGACGGCTGGCGCCGCCCCCTCCACCACCGGATCACCACCCTCCTCGAAGGCACCGCCGTTCCCGTCTCCGCCGCCACCCACCATGGCGGCTGGCTCGACCCGGTCGTCTTCGTCGCCCGCATGCTCGAACACCCCGACGCGGCCGAAGACGACGTCGCCGACGCACTGCTCCGGCTCGCCCCCGACACGAGATCGGCAGCCCTCGCGCTCGCCACGGATCTCACCGGACCGCACGCCGACACCATCCGCTACGCCCTCGGCGGACCGGCCATCGACCACACGGGCTGGACCGCCCTCGCCGCGGCCCGCGCCCGGCACCCCGAATCCGCCGACCCCGCCGCCGCACTCCGCGGCGAACCCGGACCGCCCGTCACCTGGACGGCGAAAGCCGGCCTGACCCACTACGGCTCGAACACACTGAACGTCGAACAAACCCCGGAACCCGTCTCACCGCGAGTTCCGTGGCTGGGCATCCCGTTCGAGGGCCGGGCCCCCGAGTGGCTCGGCTTCACCGAATGCCACGAAGCAGTCGCCTCGCCGTACGACCGCGACCACCTCGAAGCCACCGTCGCCGGGAACCTGTACTTCAACGACATCGAAGTCGGCTATCCCGTGGAGAAGGCCGCGCTGCCCCCGTTCCTCGACAGCCCCTCGGCGCCGGGCCTCCCCGGCACGATGCTCCTCGCCACCACTCTCGCGCTGAAACGCCCCGCCGCCGTCCAACTCGGGACGGACGCCGTGCTCACCCTGCTGGAGCAGCGGATGCTCGGCCCCCGCGCGCTCGGCGACGCGCTGGGCGTACTCGGCTCGCAGCTCATCATCACGCGGCTGGCACCCCGGCTCGCGACCGTCGCGAACGAACACCCCATCGCCGTACTGTCCACACTGGACACTTTGCTGCCGAAGCTGGCGCCCTCCCATCGTGGCATCTTCGCGCTGCTGGAGCTCGCCGCGGACCTCGTGGACCGTGGAGCGGGCACGATCAGCGCCGAAACGAAGGAATGGCTCACAGGCTTCAAGGGCAGCTCGAAAGCGGCGAAGGCGGCGTCACGACTCGGCGGCTGACATCCGGGCCGCCAGCACGTGCGAACAAGGCCCTCGATTCTCCTGGTGCTTGGCCCACCACGCACACGTGCACCCGGCGGGCGAAAGCCGGACACGCTGCACCGAGCCCGCGCGGGTGATCTCGTAACCACCGTCCGGCAACATACGGACGGCTCCGGCGGCAACGAGCTCCCGGGCTTTCGCCAGCCGGCCGTTCGCCGGAGCGGCCCCGCTCGGGAGCTCGCGCGGGAACCACGTGCCGTCGACGACGTCGTGCCCGGCGCGACCCGCGACGAGGTCCGGCGCTTCGAGCCCCGCCGCCAGAGCGTTCAGCCAGCCGCCTTCGCCCGAGAAACCGCGGGACGGCTCCGGGGACAACGTGACGACGAGCCGCGCTCGTTCCAACCGGAGCACCCAAGTCGCGACCTCGCTGTCCAGTCGCGTGTAGACGGTCAGCCCCTGGACGAACCGGACGAGCGGCTCGACGATCCGCAACCGATGGAGCCCGGTCGCCGGGATCGAGTCCCGGCCCGGCCTTGACGTCAGCCGGAGCCCACGGCCCGACGCCACCGCCCAAGACTTCCCGACCGAAGTGGGGAGCTTCCGCAGGAAGTTCCGCGCCTCCGTCTTGTCCAGCTCCGCCTTCTCGACCGCACCCGCGGTGACAGCGGCGACCTCGGCGAACCCGGACACCCAGCGATCCGGCAACGGCACCACGGACTCGTCGTTCTGCCCGTCGATTGTGCGGAGACGGATTCCCTCGCCGCGAACGGTCAGGTGCAACGGATCCTGTGCGACGACCCCGGCCAGAACGGTCCGCGTCGCCTCGGACAGGTCCACATTGGTGCAACCCTCACCGAGCTCACCCGCCTCCGGCAGATCGAGCCTGGCGTAGACGCCGCAGCACGGCGAGAAAGCCTCCGCTCGCAGCGTCGTCCGGTCCGCGGTGAAGACCGGATCGGACTCGGCGATCAACCGCTTCACCATGGACGGCGGCGTCCAGAACCGGGTCCGGGCGACCTTCCCCAGCACGAGCAGCGCCTGGGCCGCCTGCGCTCCGGGCTCCAGAAAACCCTCGAAAAGCACGGACGTCGGGGCGTCCTCTTCCAGCTGCTCCAGCAAGACCTCGGTGACCACCGGGCAACCCTAGCCAGGGTCTCCGACAGTCTTTGCGGGTTTTCTCATCGGCTTCAAGTTGATCTTGTCAATTGCCCGACTGAATAGGTCGTTATACACTTTGAGCCTGACGACGCCGGTAGGCGCGTTGCTGGCACGCCCGCGAGCAGTAGTCCCGAGGCCTGCCCCGTCCTCCCCCGTCCAACGGCTTACCGCAGACGACGCACTCCCCTCCCCCGGTTTCGTCACTGATTACCTCACTCCCCTGGCTTCGGACGAGCGCCTCGATACCGTCGAGGGTCCTCCGCAGCCCGAATTCGAAGGTGTCCAGCGGAGCATCCATTCCCCCGGCCTTCCACAGCCGCTCCAGCGCCGGATAACGGTCCAGGCGCTCGAAGAGGGACTCGCGTTCGCTCCACCAGCGCTCATGGGTCACCCCCGTGCGCCGCTGGAGCTCCGCGGCCTCCCCCGCCTGACGCGCGGCCGACTCGACGAATCCGCCCACCAGGTTCACCACCGCGATCACTTCCGCCGGTGCCAAACCGCTGCGCGAAGCCACGTCCAGCGCGTGGTCGTAGCCGGCCATGATGTTCGGCCCCGGGAGGCGGCGGGAACCGGCGCTGTGGACCAGCCACGGATGCCGGTGGTGCATTTCCCAGGCTCGCCGCGCCCAGCGTTCGAGACCCGCTCGCCAGCCGAGCCCGTCCGAAGACCCCATCGGGAACTCGCCGTACACCGCGTCACGCATGAGCTCCACCAGTTCCGCCTTGCCGGGGACGTACCGGTAGAGCGACATGGTGGTGGTGCCGAACCGTTCCGCGACCTTGCGCATCGACAGCGAGGCGAGCCCTTCGGCGTCCGCGACCTCGACGGCCGCCGCGACGATCCGGCCCAGGCTCAACCCGGGCCGCTCCGGCTCGGACGTCCCCCACAGCAGCTCGATCGCGCGCTCCGGATCCGGCTGCGCGTCGTCTTCCGCCACCCGCTACTCCCTTGACGCTCTTCGCTCGTTCGTGTTTAGCTGATAAACCTCAGTATATCCCATATACCTCTCGCAGGAGCGCTTCAGCATGCCCGAAATCAGGTTCTTCGTATCCCCGGACGGCAGAGACGACTGGCCCGGCACCGCCGAACAGCCGTTCGCCGGCCCGAAAGCCGCTCAGAAGGCCGTCCGAGCTGCGACGGCCACCATGACCGGCGACGTCATCGTGTCCTTCGCGGCCGGCGTCCACCACCTGGACGAACCTGTTGTCTTCACTGACACGCAGGGCGATTCCGGCTCGAACGGCTTCCGCGTGATCTACCAGGCACACGGCTACGGAACGGTCGACCAGGCCGAAGTGGAACTGAGCGGCGGCCGTGAGATCACCGGCTGGACGACGGGCGACGACGGCGTCTGGACCGCGCCGATCGGCGACCTGGCGCCACGACGGCTCACCGTCGACGGCGAGCCCGCGGCGCGAGCGGCCCGCACGGACGGACTCCCGGGAATCGTGACGAAAACAGCGACTGGTTACGTCACGGACAGCACGGAGCCTCAGACGTGGCCGGACCCCTCCGGGCTGGAGTTCGTGTATCCGGGCGTCTACCCGTGGTCCGAAGCCCGGCTCGCCGTCGCGTCGATTTCCGGTGACGCCTCCTCGACCACGATCACCATGGCTCAGCCGGCGTTCGAGCACGCCAAATCGCTCTACGACGCCAAGTGGTACAGCGCCGGTGGCGACGGCGCCTGGGATGGCCTCGCCGCGCCGTCCACGCTCGAGAACAACGTGGCTTTCCTGACCGAACCGGGAACCTTCGCCGTCGGCCGCACCGACACAGGCGAGCACGTCCTGCACTACCGTCCGCGTCCCGGAGAGGAGATCGGCGAGACCAGCGTCGTCGCTCCGGTGCTCGAAACGCTCATCAACGCGCGAGGCGTACACGACCTCGTGCTGCGCGGCTTCACCTTCACCGACGCGACCTGGACCGGCCCAGCCCGCACCGGCGGCTACCTGCACTATCACGGCAACGCACGCTACGAACGAGGCGACTTCCAGAAGATCGACCTCGGCGCGGACGTGGGTTACGTCCACGTGCCCGCGGAGCCGGTCCAGTTGCCCGCGAACGTCAGTCTCACCTCTGTCCGCCGGGTCTCCCTGGAGGGCAACCACTTCACCCGGCTCGGCGCGGGAGGGCTGCTGATCGAGGACGCCACCGACGTGCGGATCCGGGCGAACGTCTTCGACGAGATCTCGGGCAGCGGGATCGCCGTCCACACGAGCACCCGGGTCGCGGTCGAAGACAACCTGGTCCACCACATCGGCACCGAGTACCGCGGTTCGCCCGCCGTCCTCGTGGTCGAGTCCGCGGAGACCGCCGTGGCACACAACGAGATCCACGACGTACCGCACAACGGCATCGTGATCACCGGCGGTGAGCGCGCCAAGGGCACGCAGGTGATCTCGAACCTCGTCGAACGCAGCATGGGGAAGCTCATGGACGGCGGCGGGATCTACCTGTCGGCCCCGCAGGGCTCGTCGTTCGCCGGCGGGGCGCTGGTCCGCGGCAACGTCATCCGCGACGTCCTCACCTCGTACAACTTCGGCCTCTACACCGACTACGGCGCGGCGTGGGTCACCGTCCTCGGCAACATCGTCCACCGGGCCGACACCCCGATCGCGCTCCAGGTGGGGCCACCGATGGAGAACGTCGCCTTCGTCGGCAACTTCTGGGACGCCCTGCCCGACGGCTACGACACCCCACCAGAGACGGTGACCGTGGCCGGGAACACGGTGCTGCCCAAGGAGAGCTTCGACAAGGCCGTCCGGGCGGATCCGGCGGGCGCGGACATCCTCGCGCGGGCGGGCCGCCGGGGTCTGGAACGATGATCACCGCTCCTGCCGGGCGCGAGTCCGGCAGGAGCCGCTCCGGCCACGATTCCCGAGGAGACCACGCGCGATGCCGACCCAGACCACGGAAGCCCCCGAGACCCGCCGACGTCTCGCGCGGATCGCGACCGAGGTGCTCGCTCCCTGGGTCTGGGTGCTCGGCCTCCCGCTGATCGTCGCCTGGAAGGTCACCGGATATCACGTCGGCGAGACGGTGCTCTGGGGTCTCGTCGTCGGCGTCACCGGCTCGCTGATCCCGATGGCCGTGATCGTGCGCGGCGCCAGGAAGGGCAAGTGGGACAGCCACCATGTCACCGATCGCGCCGGACGGCTCGTCCCGTTCGCGGTCTGCATCGGCTCGCTGACCGCCGGCTTCGTCGGCCTCATCGCCGGCGGTGCCCCGCACGAGATGATCGCGCTCGCGGCCGCCGAGCTCGTCTGCCTGATCGCCGCGCTCGCGATCACCTTCGGGCTCGAGTTCAAGATCTCGATGCACGCGATGGTGGCGGCGGGTGCAGCGGTGATGCTGATCCGTGTCTACGGCCCCTGGCTCGCACTGGTCTTCCTCGGCGTCGCCTGGGTCTGCTGGTCCCGCGTCGAGCTCGGTGATCACACCAAAGCCGAAGTCACGGCCGGGATGGCCGCCGGTGTCGTCCTCGGCGGTGGGGTTTATCTGTTGCTCGATACGGTTTTGTCCTGAGCCAAGCGGTATAGGTCGTTATACACTTCCTAGCCGCCTGATGCCTTCGGCGAGTTCGGAGACGTCCGCCGCGGCGGCGAAGCCGAGCCGGAGGAACGGACCGGCCGGTTCGGCGGCGAAGAACCGGTCCCCCGCCCCCACGACGACTCCCCGTTCCCTCGCCGCGCGGGCGACCGCGTTCGCGTCACTCCCCGCCGGCAACCGCACCCACAGGTGCAGCCCACCCTCGGGCAGCCGCGCGACAGTCCACTCTGGACGCTCCCCCGCCAGCTCCGCGGCTGCTTTTACGCACCGCTGCCGTAGTTCGGAGCCCAGTTTCCGTACGTGGCGTTCCCAGGACGGAGCGCTGAGCAGTTCGAGAGCCGCCTCCTGCAGCGGACGGGAGACGAAGAAGTCGTCGACCCGCCGGATCGCCTTCATCCGGTCGAGAACGGGACCACGCGCGATCAGCGCCCCGATCCGGAGGCTCGGCGCGGCGGCTTTGGTCACCGACGTCAGATGGACGACCGTGCCGTCGCGATCGTCACTGATCAGCGGACGCGGCGCGGTGACCCCATGCGAGAGGTGCCGGGCGAAATCGTCCTCCAGTACGAAGGCGCCCGCCGCGCGCGCCACCTCCAGCACCTGCGTGCGGCGTTCCGGCGTGAGCACGGTTCCGGTCGGGTTGTGAAAAGTGGGCTGGCAGTAGAACAGCCGGGCACCGGTCATCGCGAACGCCTCGGCCAGCAGATCCGGCCGGACCCCGTCGTCGTCGATCGGGACCGGCACCGGACGGAGCCCCGCCGCCCGCGCGGCGGCGAGTGCTCCCGGATAGGTCGGCGATTCGACGAGGACCGGGCTGCCTGGTGCCGCGATCGCCCGGAACGCCATGGACAGCCCGCTCTGGCCGCCGGCGGTGATCAGGACGTCGTCCGGTGACGCACCGGCGGGTCCCGCGAACACCGACCTCAACGCGGCCAGACCGGCGGCGGGAGCCCGATCCCAGGAATCCGGACGGCGTCCCGCCCGCGCGAGCGCCGCGCTCAGGAAGCGGGTCGCCTGCAGCGAGCGATGCGGATATCCGCCGTCGAGAAGGATCGCGCCCTCCGGCGGCGGGCCGAGGACACCGGTGAGCGACGTCGTGTCGACGCTGCGGTCGGTCAGCGCGACGGTCTGCCAAGCCGTGTCGAGTGGCCCCTCCGCCACCGACGGCCTGGCCGCCACATACGTCCCGCTCCCGGGCCGGGTCACGACGGCACCCTCGGCCGCCAGCAGAGCGATCGCGCGCGACACCGTCACCGGACCGACCCGGTAACGCTCGATCAGCTCACGGCTGCTGGGCAACCGGTCCCCCGCGGCCGCCGAGCGGATCAGGGAACGCAACTGGAGGACGAGTGCGGAAGTGCTACTATCCGACATGAAAGAACATGATAGTGCTACTGAAAACCGTGCGGAATCACTACTGGACATCGCCGCTCTGCGGGCCGATACGCCGGGCAGCGAGAAGGTCGTCCACTTCAACAACGCGGGCTGTGGATTACTGGCGAAGCCGGTGCTCGCCGCCATGCTCGATCATCTGAAGCTCGAAGCCGAGATCGGCGGCTACGAGGCCGCGGCGGCACGGTCGGATCAGGTCGCGGGCTTCTATCGCGAGATCGCCGCGTTGATCAACGCCCGGCCCCGCAACATCGCCTTCGCGGCGAGCGCCACCCACGCCTACTCCACCGCGCTTTCCTCGATCCGGTTCGAACCCGGCGACGTCGTACTCACCACCCGCAACGACTTCATCTCCAACCAGATCGCCTTCCTGTCGCTGCGGAAGCGGTTCGGCGTCGAGATCGTGCACGCGCCGGACATCCGAGAGGGCGGTGTCGACGTCGAGGCCATGGCGGCTCTGATGCGCACGAAGAAACCGAAACTGGTCGCGGCCACGCACATCCCGACCAACTCGGGGCTCGTCCAGCCGATCGCCGAAATCGGGCGTCACTGCCGGGAGCTCGGCCTGCTTTATCTGGTCGACGCCTGCCAGTCGATCGGCCAGTACCCCGTCGACGTCGAAGAGATCGGCGCCGACCTGCTCACCTCGACGTGCCGCAAATTCCTGCGTGGTCCGCGCGGTTCTGGGTTCCTGTTCGTCTCCGACCGGTTCCTCGAAGCCGGGCACGAGCCGCTGTTCATCGACATGCACGGTGCCCGCTGGAGCGCGCCCGGCGCGTACGAACCCGCGAAGTCGGCTTCCCGCTTCGAAGAATGGGAATTCCCTTACGCCACCGTGCTCGGCTGCGCGGCCGCGGCGAGGTACGCCCGTGAGGTCGGCCTGGAGGCGATCTCACGACGCACCCCCGCGCTCGCGGCGAGACTAAGGGACGGTCTCGGCGCCATCGCGGGCGTCGAAGTGCTGGACCGGGGGCCGGAACTGGGCGCCTTGGTGACGTTCTCCATCAAGGGCTGGGAAGCCGTGCCCTTCAAGGAGGCGATGGACGCCAGGCGGATCAACTCGGCGCTCAGCTACCGGGAGTTCGCGCAGTTCGACTTCGGCGACAAGGACGTCGACTGGTGTCTGCGGCTGAGCCCGCACTACTACAACACCGAGCGGGAAGTGGACGACGTCGCCGCGGCCGTCGCCGAACTCGCCGCCTGAACGCGGCCTCCCCGCCTGGGCACTGGGGGTGCCCGGGCGGGGATACCGTCAGGAGGTCAGGCCCCGGCGAGGCCGCGGCGCTTCAGCAGCGGCTCGATCTCCGGGTCGCGGCCGCGGAACGCGCGGAAGGCGGCCATCGGGTCGACGCTGCCGCCCCGCCCGAGCAGTTCGCGGCGGAAGTGGTCACCGTTCTCCCTGGTGAGCCCGCCGTTCTCGCGGAACCACTGCACGGTGTCGGCGTCGAGGACCTCGCTCCAGATGTAGGAGTAGTACCCGGCGCTGTAGCCGCCGCTGAAGATGTGCGCGAAGTAGGTGGTGCGGTAGCGCGGCGGCACTGCTTCCAGCGCGACGCCGGCCTTGGTCAGCGCCTCGGCTTCGAACCGCTGGACGTCGTCGACGTTGTCCTCGGTGCCCAGCGCGTGCCACGCCTGGTCGAGGAGCGACGCCGCGAGGTACTCGGTGGTCGAGAAGCCCTCGCCGTACTGCTGGGAGGCCAGGAGCTTGTCGATCTGCTCCTGCGGCAGCGGCTCGCCGGTCACGTGGTGCTTGGCGTAGTTGGCCAGGACCTCGGGCCACAGCATCCACATCTCGTTGACCTGCGACGGATATTCGACGAAGTCACGCGGGACGTTGGTGCCGGAGAACATCGGGTACTCGACGTCCGAAAGCAGCGAATGCAGCGCATGCCCGAACTCGTGGAACGCGGTGACGACCTCGTCGAAGGTCAGCAGGGTCGGCTCGCCCGCCGGCGGCTTGGCGACGTTGAGCACGTTCACCACGACCGTCTTCGTGCCCAGGAGCTTCGTCTGGTCGACGAAGTTGTTCATCCAGGCGCCGCCGCGCTTGGAGTCGCGGGCGTAGTAGTCGAGCAGGAACAGGCCGAGCTCCGAGCCGTCGGCGTCGAAGACCTCGAAGATCCGGACCTCGGGGTGGTACTTCGGCAGATCCTCCCGCTCGGTGAAGCTCAGGCCGTACAGCTTGGACGCGGCGAAGAAGACGCCGTCGGTCAGCACCCGGTTCAGCTCGAAGTACGGACGCAGCGCCGCTGTGTCGACCTCGAAGCGGTCCTTGCGCACGCGCTCGGCGTAGAACGCCCAGTCCCACGGCCGCAGGATCGCGCCCGGGATGTCGGCTTCGAGGTAGCGCTGCAGTTCTTCGGCCTCCGCCTTGGCGTTGGCGACCGCGACCGGCGCGAGACGTTCCAGGAGCCCGACAGCGGCCTGAGCGGTCTTCGCGGTCTCGTCCTCGATGACGTACGACGCGTGGTCGGGGAAGCCGAGCACGGCGGCCCGCTCGGCCCGCAGGCGGACCAGTTCGGCCACGATCCCGTTGTTGTCGGACTCGTTGCCCCGGTTGCCGCGGGAGACCGACGCGGTGAAGATCCGCTCGCGCAGCGCACGGTCCTCCAGCGAGGCCAACGCGGCCTGCGCGGTCGGCAAGGTCAGCTTGAGGACGTACTTGCCTTCCTCACCGGCGGTTTCGGCGGCCGTGGCGATCTCGTCCTCGCCCAGTCCCGCGAGCTCCGCGACGTCGTCGACGACCACGGCGAGCTCGTTGGTGTCCTTGAGCAGGTTCTGCTGGAAGCGGGTCGACAGCGTCGAAAGCTGTTCGTTCAGCTCGCGCAGGCGCTTCTGGTCGGCCTCGGGCAGACCGGCGCCGGCGCGGCGTACGTCGGTGTGGTGGCGCTCCAGAAGGCGGAGCGACTCGCCGTCGAGGCCGAGTTCGTCCTTGCGCTCGAACAGGGAGTTGATCCTCGCGAACAACGCCGGGTTCAGGTTGATGGCGTCGGCGTGCGCGGCCAGCCGCGGCGCCATCTCGGCCTGCACGCGCTGGATCTCGTCGTTCGCGTTCGATCCGGCGAGGTTGAAGAACACGCTGGACACGCGGGACAGCAGCCTGCCGGACTTCTCGAGCGCGACGATGGTGTTCTCGAAGGTCGGCGGCTCGGCGGAGTTGGCGATCTCTTCGATTTCCGCGGCGTGCTCGGCGAGACCCGCCTCGAAGGCGGGAAGGAAGTGTTCGTCGGCGATCCGGTCGAACGGCGGAAGGGCGTAGGGCAGCTCACTCGGCGCGGCGAACGGGTTGTCCTGCGAAATCATCGGTGTTGCTCCCGGGTCGTCGAATCTGCTGTTCAGGCCACCTTACGGGCAGTGAGGGGCCGGTGGATGCCGTCCGTGGCGTGACACCGCGGACGAGGAGTCGTCACGCTCCGGTGGTACCGCCCACCACCGCGTCGGAGCTCGGCTTTCCCTTGCCACGCTTGGCTTTCGCCTTGGCCGGCGGTGGTGCGATACCGGCGAGGTCGCCGCCGTTGTCGTTGACACGCAACACGAACGGACGAGTCTCGGTGTACCGGACGACCGAAACCGACGCCGGGTCGACCACGATCCGCTGGAAGGAATCGAGATGCTGACCGAGCGCGTCGGCGAGGATCGCCTTGATCACATCGCCATGGCTGCATAGGAGCCATACCGCGTTCTCGCCGTACTTCTCGGTGATCCGGGCGTCGTGCGCACGGACGGCCGCGACCGACCGCGCCTGCATCTCGGCGAGCCCTTCGCCGCCGGGGAAGACCGCGGCCGACGGATGCGCCTGCACGACCCGCCAGAGGGGTTCCTTCACCAGATCCTTGAGCGCGCGCCCGGTCCATTCGCCGTAGTCCACTTCGGACAAACCAGGCTCTTTGACCTTGTCCAGACCGCGTGCCTCGGCCAGCTTCGCGACCGTCTGGCGGCAGCGGAGCATCGGCGAAACCACCAGCTCGGCGAGCGGGACCGGCGCCAGGCGCTCGACGAGCGCGGCCGCCTGCGCCCGGCCGGTGTCGTCCAGGCCGACCTTGGGCGTGCGCCCGGCCAGCACACCCGAACCGTTCGCCGTGGACTTGCCGTGGCGCAGAAGGATCACAGTACTCACGTGGCCCACCCTACGTGTCGTGCTTTGCCCCCTCCCGCGTTTCGTCCTCTGGATGCGCCGGGGGTTACAGGTGCGGGCCCTCTTGGGGGTCCAGGACACCGGTGAAGATCAGGACGAACAGCAGCGCGCCGAGCACGAGCCGGTAGATCACGAACGGCACGAAGCTCTTGGTCTTGATGTAGGACATCAGCCACGCGATGACCGCGTACCCGACGCCGAACGCGACCAGCGTCGCCAGGATCGTCGGCCCCCACTGCGCCGGGGCGCCGTCCTTGCCGATGTCGGTCAGCTTGTACAGGCCCGAGCCGAACACCGCGGGCAGCGCCAGCAGGAAGGAGTACTCCGCCGCCTCCGCGCGCGTGTAGCCGAGCAGCAGCCCGGCGCTCGTGGTGCCACCGGACCGCGAGACACCCGGGATCAGCGCCAGCGCCTGTGCGAACCCGAAGCCGAGGCCGTGCGGCACGGTCAGGTGGTCGAGGGTGCGCTGCTGCTTCCCGATCCGGTCGGCCACCAGGAGGATCAGGCCGAACACGATCAGCGTGGTCGCGGTGATCCGCAGGTCACGGAAGGTTTCGTCGATGGCGTCCTGCAGCAGCAGGCCCAGCACCACGATCGGCAGCGAGCCGACGATGATCAGCCAGCCCAGCCGCGCGTCGGGGTCCTGACGCCAGTCCTTCTTGTAGATCGAGAAGAACCAGGCGCGGAGGATCTTCCCGATCTTCGACGAGAAGTACAGGATGACTGCGAGTTCGGTGCCGATCTGGGTCACCGCGGTGAACGCGGCGCCCGGGTCGTCCCAGCCGGCGAGCGCCGCGGTGATCCGCAGATGCGCGCTGGACGAGATCGGCAGGAACTCCGTGAGGCCCTGGACGAGCCCGAGAACCAGTGCTTCGAACCATCCCATCAGGCGACACCGGCCGATTCGACGGCTTCGGCGGCGACCTCGAGGGCGTGTGCGGAACCCTCGGGATCCGGCATGGCGGGCGCGACGGTCAGCGTCGTGACGCCGGACTCCGCGAACGCCTGCATCCGCTCGGCGATGCGCTCCTTGGGCCCCAGCAGCGACGTCGCGTCGATGAACTCCAGCGGGACCGCCGCCATGGCGCCCTCGTAGTCCTTGCCCAGGTACTTCTGCTGCACATCGGCCGCTTCGCGCTCGAAACCCATCCGGCAGGCGAGCTGGTTGTAGAAGTTCTTCTCGCGGCTGCCCATCCCGCCGATGTACAGCGCCGCGTACCCGCGGACCGCGTCGGCGCAGGCCTTCCAGTCGTCACCGACCACGAGCGGGACGGTGGGGACGACGTCGAAGCCGTCGAGGGAACGCTCGGCCTTCTCCGCCCCGGCCTGGATCAGCTTCAGCTGCTCACCGGCGTGCTCCGGCGAGTAGAACACCGGCAGCCAGCCGTTCGCGATCTCGCCGGTCAGTTCGAGGTTCTTCGGGCCGATGGCGGCCAGGTACACGGGGATCTCTTCGCGCACGGGGTGCACGGTCAGGGTCAGGGCTTTGCCGGGGCCGCCGGGCAGCGGCAGCTGGAAGTGGTCGCCGTCGTACCGGACCCGGTCGCGGCTCAGCGCCTTGCGGACGATCTCGACGTATTCGCGAGTGCGGCCGAGCGGCGACGCGAACTTCACGCCGTGCCAGCCCTCGGAGACCTGCGGGCCGGAAACACCGAGGCCGAGGCGGAACCGGCCGCCGGAGAGCGTGTCCAGGGTCGCGGCGGTCATCGCGGTCATCGCCGGTGTCCGCGCGGGGATCTGCAACACCGCGCTGCCCACGTCGATCCGGGAGGTCTGCGCCGCCACCCATGAGAGCACCGTCGGCGCGTCCGAACCGTAGGCCTCCGCGGCCCAGACGACCGCGTAGTCCAGTTCGTCCGCCTTCTTCGCCAATGCCAGGTTGGCCGCGTCGTTCCCCGCGCCCCAATAGCCCAAGTTCAGTCCGAGTCGCACGGCGTGAATGTATCCATCGGAGTGTCACTCCTCCGTTCAGGGTGTTGACAGCCGATAACCCGCACGGTGGTACTCGATCACGACACGCTCACCTGCTCCGCGACCCGCACTTGCCTTCCGGCTAGGCTCGCCCGTCGTGGAAAAGCGACAGCTCGGCCGGTCGGGACTTCGGGTCTCGCGGATGGCCCTCGGGACCATGACGTGGGGTGGCGACACCGACTCGGAGGAGGCGGCCAGCCAGCTGGTCGCGTTCGTCGACGCCGGGGGCACCCTGGTCGACACCGCCGACATCTACGGCGAGGGAGAGAGCGAGCGCGTCCTCGGCGCGCTGCTCGGGGACCTGGTCCCGCGGGACGACATCGTGCTCGCCACCAAGGCCGTCGCCCGCCGCACCGACGGCCCGTTCGGCGGCGGCGCCTCGCGCGGTGCCCTGCTGAGCGCGCTCGAAGGCTCGCTGCGACGGCTCGGCACCGACCACATCGACCTCTGGCAGCTGCACGCCTGGGACACCACCGTGCCGGTCGACGAGACGCTCGCCGCCCTGGAGTACGCCGTGATCAGCGGAAAGGTCCGCTACGTCGGCGTCTCCAACTACTCGGGCTGGCAGCTCGCGACCGCCGCGGCCCGCAGTTCGGCCGTCGCCCCGCTGGTCTCGACGCAGGTCGAGTACTCGCTGCTGGAGCGCGGGGTCGATCGCGAAGTCGTCCCCGCGGCGGAGCACCACGGCATCGGGCTCCTGCCGTGGGCGCCGCTCGGCCGGGGCGTGCTCACCGGCAAGTACCGCAGCGGGACCCCCGCCGATTCACGCGGCGCTTCGAGTGTTTTCGCGGGCTATGTCGAACATCACCGGACCGATCGCGCGGCCCGGATCGTGCAGGCGGTCGCGACGGCCGCGGACGGCCTCGGCACCTCGCCACTGGCGGTCGCGCTGGCGTGGGTCCGCGACCGGCCCGGAGTGGTCGCACCCGTGGTCGGAGCCCGTGACACCGGTCAGCTGACCGGTTCGCTGACGGCCGAGGACATCACGCTCCCGCCCGCCATCCGCTCGGCGCTCGACGACGTCAGCGCGATCGAGGTCGGGTACCCGGAACGCGGCCTTTGAGCCGTCTCGAATAGTGGATTAGGTGACTGTTGGGTGACGCTGACGTGACGTGGTGGAGTTCCAGGAGGATGCTGGACAAATCCGTTCGACGAGTAGCAGGTGGAGGCACCAAGGTGGGTCGGCTGTCCGCCGTTTCCCGGATCGCGATCCCGCTCGCCGGTGTCCTGGTGCTCTCGTCCTGCAGTACGGACGACACGCCCAACGACTCCTTGCAGATCGTGCAGAACCCCGTCGCGGCGACCGCGGCGGTCTCCCCCGCCGTGACGGTCAAACCCGCCGGTTCGGTGTTCGCGGTGCCGGGCGTCCGTGCCCTGGTGACCGACGAGGCGAGCAAGTCGCTGGTCGTCGCCGTTTCGGAGCCGCCGTCGCTGCGCATCTACGATCTCGCCGCCTTGGACGCCCCGAAGACGACCGTGGCCTTGCCCGGTCCTGCCGAGCGCCTGACGGTCTCGGGCTCCCAGGTGCTCGCCAGCGTGCCCGGCAAGAGCCTCCTGGCGAAGGTCTCCCTGCCCGGTGGCGCGCTGGAGACGGTCCCGGTCGCGGGGCAGCCGTCGGCCGGCCTCGCCGACGGCGACGCGACGCTGGTCTCCGTCCGGGACCGCAAGGCCGTCGAGGTGCTGTCGAAGAACGCGGGACCGAAGACCATCACCGGCCAGATCTACAGCGCCGACGACGTGCTGAGCACCGGTGACGGCGTGGTCGTGCTCGACAAGCTCCGCACCGCCCTGTTCGCCGTCGACCTCACCGAAGGCAAGATCGGCGAAGGCCTGCGCGCAGGCGACGGCGCGGCCAACGCCGTCACCGACGATCTCGGCCGTGTCTTCGTCACCGACGCGCGCGCGGGCGCCCTGCTGGCGTTCTCCACGACGCCACTGCTGCTGCGCCAGCGCTATCCCGTTCCCGGCGGGGCATACGGCATCGCCTACGACCGCACCCGCGGCCTCGCCTGGGTCACGCTCACCGAACGCAACGAGGTCGTCGGTTTCGACGTCCGCGGTGGAGAGCCGATCGAGAAGCACCGGTTCCCCACCGTGCGGCAGCCAGATTCGGTCACCGTCGACGAGCAGGGCGGCCGCGTGGTCGTCGGCTCGGCCATCGGAGAAGGGATCCAGGTGATCACGCCATGACAGTGGTGGATGAGGCGGTGGTCGAAGGGGATTGGGAGTACCGGCGGCTGCAGCTGCCCCCTGGTGTTTCCCGGCGGGCGGCGGCGACGCAGCTGTCGATCCACGCCGAGTTCGCCGGCTGGGAGCTTTCGACCGTCCGGCTCTACTCGGACGGGACCCGGAGGGTGTGGTTGCGCCGCAAGCGCACCGCCACACCGCTGCCCGGCCTCATCACCTGAGAGCCGGCCGATGCTGTGGACCCTCCCGCCCGGCTCCGTGCCGTCGGGTGGTCGCCTGTAGTACGTGAAGGGCCCCTTCCCTCGGCTGAGCCGAGTGAAGGGGCCCTTCACGCGCCGCCGCTGCGACTGCTGGGGCTTGTGGGGCGCGGTGTGACACTCGCAAGTCCGTGAAGGCCTCCTTAAGGGACTCTGGGTCCCTCAAGGAGGCCTTCACGGACTTGGCACACGCGACGAAAGCGTCCTTCACCGCGTCAGATGCGGCGAAGGGCCCCTTCAGCTCTTGAAGACCCGGTCCAGCCAGTGGGCCCACAGCCCGTCCTGCTCCGCAGGATCGACGTCGCCGAACAGGTGATGCATCGCGACCATCGGCCCGGTGAACCCGCGCACGAACCGCAGGAACGAGTCCGCGGTCCGGATGCCGACCGTCTGCGCGTTCGCGAGATAGACCTCGCCCTCCACAGTGGACACGGAATCGGTGGAAAGCCGGACCCGGTCCCCCGTTTCCGGCCGCCCGGCGAGGCCGAGCTCCCGGCCCAGCTTCAGCCACGCGCTGTCCCAGTCCCCGATCATCGGCCCGAACACGGTCACCGGCACGGCCTTCCGGCCGGCGAACCGGTTGAGGTACTCGACGAGGGTGCGGAGGAACAGCTCGCCACCGGCGGTCATCGCCTCGAACTCGTCTTCCCAGTCGTCGCCGGGCAGGAAGCCGCTGGTCACGGTCCGCAGCACAGTGCTGCCGCCGGAGCGGCCTTCGATGAGGAACTCGTAGGCGACGAACCGTCCGTCCGGCGCGGGTTCCGTGCCGTAGACGAGCCGCTCCAGCGGGTCCCATGAGGTGATCGCCGACGTGGGTTCGTAGCCGCCGAACGCGGTCTTCACCGTGCCGCCGACGCCGCCGTCGACCTCGTTGCGGCCCATGAACCACGACGTGATCCCCGGTCCGGTCGCGATGGCGTCCCAGACCTGTTCGGGGGTCGCGTCGACCTCGACGCGGTCGGTGATCTCGAATTCGTGGCCCACTCAGCGCTCCTCGGTTCTGACACTCGGGTGGACGGCGACGACGATCCGGTGATCGCGGCCCTGTTCGGCGCCTTCGTCGTGGTACTTGCTCACCAGATTCGTGATCGCCACGGTGAGCTCTTCGGCGAACGCGGCCCGGTCCGCGGCGGAGGAGAATCGCACCTCGCCGTCGATCGCGAAGGTCGCGACCCGCTTGCGCGCCTTGGTCGCTCCGGTGATCAGCAGGCCGACGTCGCGCACCAGCCTGCCGGCCACCGCGAGCAGCCAGCGCGCGGACAGGCGGTCCGGTGACTGCGCCGGATCGGGTTGCACGGCCGAGAGCGCCGTCGGCGAGATGACGTACGAGGACGCCGTCGCGCGCATCATGCGCTCGGTGACGTTGCCCTTCCGCCGCTCCTCGACGAGCTCGACCAGCCCGTGCTTCTCCAGCGCGCGAAGGTGGTAGTTCACCTTCTGTCTCGGCAGGTCCACCCGCGCGGCCAGCATCGTGGCCGACGCCGGCTCGGCGAGTTCGGCGAGCAACCTTGCCCGGACCGGATCCAGCGACACTTCGGCCGCTTCCGCGTCCTCGATCACCGCAACGGAGAACATGCCACGAAGGTGTCACCGAAAAGAGTTTTTGTCAAGGAGGTCAGTCTTGTCGGTGAGCCCGGTTCGCCAGGGCGAGCAGGCGGGGCACCACCTGCGGAGCCGCCTCGAGCGGGACGACGTGCCCGACTCCGGGCAGCACCACGGACGTCCCGTTCCGCACCGCGCCCGCCAGTTCCTCGACGTCCGCCGTCGGTACGAGCTTGTCGCGCTCCCCCACGATCGCGATCACCGGCACCGCGCCGACCTGCGACAACGCGGATTCCCGCGTGTAGGCGTCCAATGCCGGGCGGAACGCGGACACCGTCTGCGGCCAGTTGCCGCGGATCATCCGCACCGTCAGTTCGACGTCGGCGGGCACCGGGTCGTCGCCGAAGAGCCACCACCGCAGCCCGGCGGTCACCGCCTTGCTCGTGTGCTCCCGGACCAGACCGATCAGCTTGGTCCCGAAGACCATCTCAAGGTCGCGGCCGAGCTTCCCGAGCGCGTTCGGCCAGATCGCGTCCGGGGTGACCCCTCCCGCCGACATCGCGAGCAACCCGATCCCCGCCACTCTCGCCGCGAAGACATCCGGGTGACGCTGGGCTAGCGACAGGATCGCGAGCCCGCCCATGTCGTGGCCGACCAGGACCACCTTGCCGTCGGGGATCACCTTCTCCAGCACCTCGGCCAGATCGTCGGCGAGGTGTCCCATGGTCGCCGACGCCGCCCGGACCTCACCGGATTCGCCATGCCCGCGCTGGTCGTAGGCGAGCACCGCGACCGGCTTCTCCGCGGCTTCCGCCAGAACCGGGGCGATGGCCCGCCAGCTCCGCCTGTCGAGCGCGTACCCGTGGAGGAGGACCACGGTCACCGGCGCCGACGGATCACCCCAGCGCTCGAAGTGCAGGGGTGTCCCGTCGGCGGCCAGCAGTCCGGGCATCAGGCCGAGCGCAGGAAGCGGTCGAGCACGCGCACGCCGAACTTCAGCGCGTCGACCGGGACGCGCTCGTCGACCCCGTGGAACAGCGCCGAGAAGTCGAGGTCCGCGGGCAGCTGAAGCGGGGCGAACCCGAAGTTGCGGATCCCGAGCGACTGGAAGGACTTCGCGTCGGTGCCGCCGGAGAGCATGTACGGGAGTGTGCGGGCGCCCGGATCTTCGGCTAGGACCGCGTTGGTCATGGCGTCGACCAGGGCACCGTCGAAGGTCGTCTCGACCGGCGGCAGCTCCATCCACTCCTTCTCGATGTCCGGGCCGAGGATCTCGTCCAGCTCGGCGTTGAACGCCTCCAGACGGCCGGGCAGGATCCGGCAGTCGACCGAAGCCTCCGCGACCGACGGGATGACGTTCGATTTGTAGCCCGCGGTGAGCATCGTCGGGTTCGCCGTGTCGCGCAGGGTCGCGCCGATCATCCGGGAGATGTTGCCGAGTTTCGCGACGGAACCCTCGATGTCGTCCTCGGGGAAGTCCCAGCCGGTGATCTCGGTGACGCCGTCCAGGAACTCGCGGACGGAGTCGGTCATGACCAGCGGGAACCGGTGGTTGCCGAGCCGGGCGACGGCCTCGGACAGCTTGGTGACGGCGTTGTCGCGGTGGATCATCGAGCCGTGGCCTGCCGTGCCGCGCACCCGCAGCTTCATCCAGCGGATGCCCTTTTCGGCCGTCTCGATGAGGTAGGCGCGGACGTTGTCCTTCAGGGTGATCGAGAACCCGCCGACCTCGCTGATCGCCTCGGTGACACCCTCGAACAGCTCAGGCCGGTTCTCGACCAGCCACTGCGCGCCGTACTTGCCGCCGGCCTCTTCGTCGGCCAGGAAGGCGAAGACGAGGTCACGCGGCGGGACGATGCCGTTGATCTTGTAGTGACGGGCCAGCGCGAGCGTCATCGCGCACATGTCCTTCATGTCGACCGCGCCACGTCCCCAGACGTAGTCGTCCTGGATCGCGCCGGAGAACGGGTGCACCGACCACTCCGAGGCGTCGGCGGGGACGGCGTCGAGGTGACCGTGGATCAGGAGCGCGCCGCGCGACGGGTCGGCGCCCGGCAGCCGGACGATCACGTTGTGGCGGTTCTTGCCGCCGGACTCGACATAGGTGATCTCGTAGCCCGCGTCGGTGAGCTTCTCGGCGACGTACTCGGCCGCGGCGCGTTCACCGACGAGCGTGTCGGGGTCACCGGTGTTGGTGGTGTCGATGCGGATCAGTTCACTGGTGAGGGTGACTGCCTCTTCGGCGGCTGCTTCGATCAGATTCGGTTCGGTCACCAGGCATTCCTACCATTGGCGGAGCCGTCCGACCCGCTGCCACCGCTTGGTGGACGGCGTGTGACGGCGGCCGCGACCCGAAACCGGGGTCGCGGCCGCCGATCGTGAACGATCAGCAGACGTAGAGGCTGTTCGGATGCACCGCTTCGCAGTAGCGGACATGCAGATGGTTGTCGTGGTTCGCGTAGCTGGTCGTCAAGCCTTCGTCGATCAGCGTGGGGTCGTTGAAGAAGATGAGCTTCACGTGTCCGGGCGCGGCCGCGCGGATGGCTTTGACCAGGTCACGCGTGGCCGCTCGGTCGTAGGTGGACGAGCGCCAGGTGATCCTGCCTCCGCCGCATTGCGCGCCGTCGGTACGGATCGGCCACAGGTCGACGTCGAGCCCCACCCGATGACTGCTGTGCCCGGGGATGGCACCGCCGTGTTCGAAACCGAAGTCGCCCAGCGGGACTTTTCCGCGGCCACTGGCCGTGAAGGTTTTCGCCGCCTGTTCGAGCTGTGCGACCGCGGCGCCGGTCCCCCAGTTGGCCGCCGTTCCGTTCCCGTCCGGGTCCTGATCGCACAACCCCTGGCCGAAATCGGGATAGTCGTGGTGCCAGACGAGGTTCTTCCACGTGGCCGGCCCGGCGATACCGTCGACGGAGATGCCCGCGTGCTCCTGGAAGCCGCGGACCGCCGTGGTCGTCGCCGCGTCGAATCGCCCGCTCACCGGCAGGTTCAGCCTGCGTTTGGCGTTCAATTCCACCTGTAGTGCTTTGACCGCCTCTCCGCTGTCACCCGCCCGAACCGTCGGCGCCAGCGCGGCCCAGGTCTTCGGTCCCGCGATGCCGTCCACTCCGAGCGCTTCGGCGGTCTGGAACGCGCGCACGGCCGCGACCGTGGCGGGATCGAACACACCCGTGGCGGGTACCGCGTGTCCGTGGTGGGCGAGGAGATGCTGCATCGCCAGCACCTCCACTCCCCGGTTTCCGCTGCTCTGAGTGTGGAAAAAGGCGTTTCCGTACGCGTGGGCCGGTTCCACGGTGAGGATCGCCGAACCGGCCGACAGCACCAGGACGGCGAGGGCCGCCGCTAATCTGCGCATGGGATTCTCCGGATTTCGCAGTGGTTTCAGTAGGAACAGCCCGAGGTGGGCAGGCTCGACGGCGCGGGAGGCGCCACGCCGTCGTAGATCGCCAGCAGCAGCCGCTGCGGGCAATGACTGGTCGTGCCGATCTTGATACCGAAGTGCAGGTGCGGCCCCGTCGAGTTGCCGGTGTTCCCGGTGTAGCCGATGAGCTGGCCTGCCTGGACGGTCGCCCCGGACGCCACGGCGTGCTGGGAGAAGTGGCAGTAGACGAAGCGGGTCCCGTTGGCGGTCAGCACCACGCCTCGGCCACAGGAACTGTCGTTGACCAGCGCCACGGTGCCCGCGGTGACCGCGAGGGCACGGGTACCCGTACCGACCGGCAGATCGATCGCCGGGTAGTCGTGATGCGGATCGTCGTACTCACCGCGCGGCAGCGCGGACCGCGAGAGCGGGAGCGACCAGCCCGCGACGGAGGGGGTTCCGCCGATGAGCCACTGCCACGTGGTGGCGTCGACGAGCGACGTCGCGGGGAGCCCGTGCTTGGTCTTGAAGTCCGTCACCGCGGCCGCGGTGCCCGCCGCGAACGTACCGTCCGCTTTGACCTGGTAACCATGGCGCGCCAACTGGTGTTGCGCCCCTTTCACCGCCTCGCCGGTGGCACCGTTGTCGAGGTTCATCACCAGCTTGCCCCAGGTCTTCGGACCCACGATGCCGTCGGCCGTCAGTCCTTGCGCGGTCTGGAAGGCTTTCACCGCCGCCTGGGTTTTCGGACCGACGATGCCGTCGGCCTCGATCTGCGCGCCGCGCTGCCGGAGCAGGTACTGCGCCGACGTCACCTCCGGGCCGGTGGAATCACCGCCCACCAACGGCCACGCCGGGGCGGGCTCCGCGTGCGCGGATCCCGCGCCGATCATCACCAAGGCCACGACGGTGGCGAGAAAAATCAGTAGGCGCCGCATGACACTCCTTGTTCGCGCTGGTACGGAGCCGGAACCCTAGAACGCGGATTCCTTGCGCTGAAAGCCTTTCCACGGGCGCCAAAACGCTTCCGGGCGTCACTCGCGCGCCGATAGCCTCCCGCCCTCGATTCCGGGAGGAGAACCGATGAAACGAATCCGGCGGGCAGGCGCCACCGCACTCGCGGTCGCGCTGCTGTCCATCGTGACCCCGGCCGCCGGCGCGGCCACGGGCTCACGCACCATCACCTACCACGGCTACCAGCTCGACGTCCCCGACGGCTGGCGGGTGGTCGATCTGGCCACCGCGCCGAGCACCTGCGTCCGGTTCGACTCCGAGACCGTCTACTTGGGACACCAGACCGTAGACCCGGACTGTCCGGCGAAACTCGTCGGCCGGACGGCGGGGGTGGTGATCGAACCGCTCACCGACCTGACGCCCGAGCAGGTACCCGAGGGTGTGGTGACCGCGCCACCGGGGACGGCCACTCCACCGCCCGGGGCACCTTCCCGCGAAGGGACGATCCGGGTCGCCGTCCCGGACGCCGGCGTGCTGGTCACCGCGGGCCACACCGGCGCGACCGAACAGACGGTGCGGGCAGCGCTGTCCGGTGCGCGTCTGGTCACGGGTGGCACGCGTGCCGTCCTGCCCGCCAGGCAGGGAAAGGCGGCCGCCGCGGCGCCGATCGTGGCGCCGGGGACCTTCCAGGGCAAGGGATTCGAAACCTGCGCCGCACCGGCACAGGCCACAATGGACGCCTGGCGGGCCTCTCCGTACCGGGCCGTCGGCATCTACAGCAGCGGTGACCTGCGTGCCTGCGCGCAACCCAATCTCACCCCGGCGTGGGTGGCGAACCAGTCGGCCCGCGGCTGGCGTTTCATCCTCACCGACGTCGGCAGACAGGCGCCGTGCACCGGGTACCGGCTGAAGATGTCCGGTGATCCCGCGGTCGCCCGGCAGCAGGGCCGGGACGCGGCGGCGAGCGCGATCGCGGCCAACACCGCGCTCGGTTTCGGGCCGGGCAGTGTGATCTACAGCGACATCGAGGGTTACTCGTCGACGGCGGCGTGCAAGGCGGGCGTGCTGTCCTACGTCAGCGGCTGGACCGAGGCGCTGCACGCGAAGGGCTGGCTTTCCGGCGTCTACACCAGCGCCGGATCCGGGATCAAGGATCTGGCGAGCGCCTACACGAACACCTCCTACACCAGACCCGACCACATCTGGTTCGCCTGGTGGAACGACAAGGCCGACATCGACACCGGCTCCTACGCGCCGAGCACCTATTGGGCGAACCATCAGCGCATCCACCAGTACGCCGGCGAGGTCGCGGAAACCTGGGGCGGGGTGAGGATCCCGGGTATCGACCGTGACTATCTGGACGTCGGGCCGGGCACGACGCTGCCGTGTGACACGGTGAGCCTCGACTTCGCCGCGTATCCGCGACTCGCCTCGGGCGCGACCGGGACTCCGGTCAAGGCGGCGCAATGCCTCTTGTCTCCCACCGGCCGGCCGACAGGCACCTTCGACGAAGCGACGGTGTCCACCACCAAGGCGTTCCAGCAGGCTCACGGACTCACCGCGACCGGCGAGATCGAGGCGCGCACGTGGACCGCGCTACTGTCCACAGGGGACACTCCGACCCTGCGGCAGGGTGCGACCGGCGCCGCGGTGAACCGGCTGCAGCGCGCGCTCACCGCCGCGTCCGGCAAGACCCTCGCCATCGACGGAGCGTTCGGGCCGAACACCGAAAAGGCGGTCCGCGACTACCAGACCTCCCGTGGGCTCGGTGTCGACGGCGTGGTCGGTCAGGCCACCTGGGGCGCGCTGCAGGCCGGGCGGTGAGCGCCGTGCCGGACCTTTTCACTCAGGCGAAAACCATTGTCCACCCTCGTTCCCGCTTCTTACCGTCGTGCGTCGTGGCGAACAAATGGTTTCCCGTATTGGCGGCCGCGGCCGCATTGACCTTCATGACCTCACCGGCGACGGCCGCGCCGACATCCGCGGCACTCCCGGCCGTCCCGCAGGCGGACGTGAACGGCGACGGCATCGCCGACCTCGTGCTGTCCACAGGGGCCCGGCTGACCTACAGCGGCGACACCTCGCTCCCTCCCCACGACCTCGGTGGCTCCGTACTGGTGATGCCTGGCGGGGCCACCCCGCCCGGCGCCCCGTCGGCACTGGTGAACCAGAACACCGCCGGTGTTGGTCTGGGCATGGAGGCCTCCGACAAGTTCGGTGCCGCGCTCGCGACCGGCGACTTCAACCGGGACGGACTGGCCGACGTCGCGATCGGCAACCCGGGCGAGTCGGTCGGCGGCCTGGCGAACGCCGGGACGGTCAGCATCCTCTACGGACAGCGAACGGCGCCCTATCTCCGCGCCCTTCCGGGGGCGCTCGGGACGATCAACCAGGACACCGCCGACGTGCCGGGGGTGATGGAGGCCGGCGACCTGTTCGGGGCTTCCCTGGCGACCGGCGACTTCAACGGGGACGGTTACGCCGACCTCGGCATCGGGTCACCGGGCGAGGCGATCGAAACGAAGGCGCGCGCCGGCGCGGTGTGGATCCTCTACGGCGGCGGCGCCGGGCTCACCGCGAAGAACGCGATCGCGTTCAATCAGGACGACCCGGATCTGGCCGGGGCATCCGAAGCGGGCGACCTGATGGGCTGGGCGCTGGCCGCCGGAGACGTCACCGGGGACAAACGGGACGACCTCGCCGTCGTTTCGTCCGGCGAGGTGATCACCGGGACCGCCAACGCCTGGGGGTCGGTCCACCTGCTGCACGGCTCGGCGAGCGGGCTCTCCGCCAAGGCGTCCTCCTACGTCAGCGTGGGCAACGCGGCGACCGACGGGAAGTGGCGGGGCGCGGTCATCGGCCGCTTCCACGGCGGCGCCAACGCCGACCTGGTGATCCAGGCCGACCGCCGCCGCGGCGGCCCGGCCGGATCGGGAGCGCTCGTCTCCGTGCGGGGCGGGAACGCCGGGCTGACCACCGCGGTCGAGCTGATCGACCAGTCCGGTGACGCGATCCCTGGAAGCCCCGAGGCGAACGACTACTTCGGGGGCTCCCTCGCCGTCGGCGACCTCGACGGCGACACCGTCGACGACCTGGCCGTCGGAATCCCGAAGGAGGACAACCGCACCGGCGCGCTGTGCCTGCTGCGCGGCGGCGCCACCGGGTTGTCGTCCCACCCCGCCACCGCGGTCGGCGAGAACACCGCGCCGGTCAACGCCGGCGCCGCCGTGGGCGAGGGCTTCGGCTACGGCCTGCGGATCCTCGACATCACCGGTGACGGCAAGCCCGAACTGACCGTCTCGGCTCCCTGGGAGAACGGAACCCCGCAGACCGGGGCGATGTTCGTGCTGAACACCGGCCTCACCGGCGACGCCCTGACCGTGACGGCGGCGCGCAAGCTCACCCGCGCGGAGATCGGGACGGCGACGGCTTTCGGCCCGGGGGCCCCGTTCGCGGGCAACTCCGCCGTACTCGACGACAACCTGGAAACACCGAAGTAGGGATGGGGAAATGAGCAAGTTCAACCGACGGACCTTCGTCTTCGGTACCGCCGTCGCCGTGGGGGCGGTGGCACTGGGCGGCCGGGCGACCGCCGCGCTGCCCTACCCGTTCAAACTCGGCGTCGCCTCGGGCGATCCGCTGCCCGACGGTGTCGTGCTGTGGACCAGGCTCGCGCCGGACCCCCTGGAGAACGGCAACGGCGGGATGCCGACCACGGCGACCGCGGTGGACTGGGAGGTCGCGACCGACGACAAGTTCACGAACGTGGTCAAGAACGGCCAGTTCACCGCCGTGTACGCGGACGCGCACTCGGTGCACGTCGAGGTCCACGGACTGCAACCGGACTACGAGTACTTCTACCGGTTCCGCGCCGCGGGGCACATCTCGCCCGTCGGCCGGACCCGCACCGCTCCCGCGTTCGACACGTTCGGACGCGACCTGCTGATGGCCTTCACTTCGTGCGCGCATTACGAAGACGGCTTCTACACCGTCTACCGGCGCATGGCCGAGGAGCGGCCCGGCCTGATCCTGCACCTCGGTGACTACATCTACGAAACCAGCCACAAGGCCGAAGATCCGTGCCCGCGCCGGCACCAGAACAAGGAGGAACTGACCACCCTCGGCGCCTATCGGCAACGGTACGCGGAGTACAAGATGGACGCCGATCTCCAGGCCGCGCACGCCGTCGCCCCCTGGCTGGTCGTACCGGACGATCACGAGGTCGAGAACAACTACGCCGCGGGCAAGCGGGACAACGACAAGCCATCTCTGCCGGACGGATGGGCCAAGCGCCGCGAGGCCGCCTACAAGGCCTACTACGAGAACATGCCGCTGCGGGGCGGGGCGAAACCGAACGGGGACAAGATCCAGCTGTACCGGCGGGTCCGCTGGGGCAGGCTCGCGACCTTCCACATGCTCGACACCCGGCAGTACCGGAGCGATCAGGCTTGTGGCGACGGCTGGAAGTACTGCCCCGAGGCCGGTGATCCGTCGCGGAGCCTGCCCGGCATGGCGCAGGAGAACTGGCTGCTGGACGGTTTCTCACAGCGGCAAGGCACCTGGGACGTGATCGGCCAGCAGGTGTTCTTCGCGCGGCGGGCGGACCAGAACGGCGCGTCGGGAATGGACGGCTGGGACGGTTATCCGGCTTCCCGTGACCGTATCCAGAAGGGCTGGGTCCAGCGCGGCGTCCGCAACCCGGTGGTGCTCACCGGTGACGTGCACCGCGCCTGGGCGAACGATCTCAAGGCGGACTACACCAATCCGGGCTCTCCGGTGGTCGGCACGGAACTGGTCACCAGTTCCGTCTCCTCCGGCGGCAACGGCGCGGACACCACGGGGGTTCCGGACCAGGCGGGCAACCCGCACCTGAAGTTCTATTCCCAGCACCGCGGCTACGTGCGGGCGAAGGTGAGCCAGACCAAGATGGACGTCGATTTCCGCGCCGTCAAGAAGGTCACCGTACGCGGCGAGCCGGTGACGACATTGAGGTCGTACGTCATCGAAGAAGGCCGTCCGGGTTTGCAGGCCCCGTGACCGGTGTCCGGGGCCCGGCCGCGCATCTCTCGCGACCGGGCCCCGGGCGCTCAGCCTTCGGCCAGGAGCGCGAGGCCGAGCGGGGTGATCGAATGCAGCACGGACTGCCCGGCCTGACGGCTGGTGACCAGACCGGCGGCGCGCAGGGTGGCGGCCTGCTGGCTCGCCGTCGGGAGGCTGGTCTTCGTCCGGGAAGCCACTTCGGTGGTGGTGCCGGGAGACTCCCCGATCGCCTCGAGGACCCTGGCCCGTGTCCGGCCGAGCAGCGACGTCAGCGGCCGGTGCGCCGCTCCGTTCGCCGACCAGCCCACCTTGTGCTCGATCGGGTACACGAGGGTCGGTTCCAGCTCACCGGCCAAGAACGTCGTGGGCAGCCCCCAGCAGAAGAAGGACGGCGTGAGACACAGCCCTCGCCCGTTCAGGCGCAGTTCGTGCTCGACCGGATAGTCCAGCTCCAGGACGGGGTAGGTCCACCGCGCCGTGGGATGCACCTCGGCGAGCAGGGCCTCGCATCCCTCTTCGGTCATCGTCTTGACCTGTCTGGCGCGTACCTGCTCGACCCGGCCGCACACCCGCACCCAGTACGGGGCGAGGCAAGCCGTGTAGTACCGCTCGACCGAGTCCGCGAGTTGGGTGAGCGTCTCCGGCCTGCCCTCGGCGAGACCGGTGGTCCAGGACGGGAGCCGCCGGCTCCCGGCGAGTACGGTGAGATCGGTCCGAAGACGCTTCTTCGGGGTCCGGCGCAGCGCCTCGAGCCCCTCCGCCAGCGACAGGTTCCGCAGGGTCGGAGTGAGGAAATCGACCGCGTAGCCGGATTGCGAGGCGAGGTCGGCAAGCAGCCGGGTGGTGACGTGTGCCGCCTGTGCCACCGATCTTCGCCATTCTTCGAAGATGACCCCGCCTTCGCGGCCTCGCAGCCGGTACATGCTGAGCAGGATCTCCCACATCGGCTGCGGTGCCGCACTGATCCGGGTCCTGGCGAGGTCTTCGGGAGTGAAATGAATTCTCAGCACGGCCGTCTCCCACGAGAACCGCACTTCCGTTGATCCGAAACGAGCACGAACGACAAGACATCCCCCCTGGAATGAATCCCCCTTGCGACGCCCGATGTTAGGGGATCCGCTGCGTGCCCCGACACTGTCGCGGCCGGAAATACCGCGCAGGACCGGCTTCCACCTACCACCAGGGTTGACCCGGCGAACACCCCTTTGGGGTAGGCGAAAACCTTTGCCTCGCCCGGCCGGGGTCTCCGATGCTGGGGCCATGCGAACCACAGCCGCGAGCGTCCTCGCCGCCGTATTGGTCCTTTGTGGACTCCTCCAGCCGGTTTCCCGGCTCGCCCACGCGGAACCGGATCTCCACGCCGCCGGGCATCCCACCGCCGACTTGAAACTGACCAGGGACGACATCCTCACCAGAGCGAAGAGCTGGCTCGACGAGCGAGTGCCCTACAGCCAGGAAGCCAAGCACACCAACCAGTACGGCACCTACCGGCAGGACTGCTCCGGCTACGTGTCGATGGCCTGGGGCCTGAAGACCGCTCGCTGGACGGGCGACATCATGCAGGTCGCCACCCGGATCGACAAGAAGAACCTCTTGCCGGGTGACAGCCTGTGGGTGCATTCCAGTGCCCACCAGCACATGGCACTGTTCATCCGGTGGGCGGACACCGCGAAGACCCAGGCGGTGGTGTGGGAGGAGTACCGCTCCGGGACCGTCGCGTCACAGCGCACCTGGTCGGCTGACCGGACGGCGGGATTCACCGCGATCCGGTACCGCAACGTCGTCGAAGGCGACGCCAAGACCTGCGCGGCGGTGAGCCTCGACCACCCGCGCTATCCCGAGATCGCCGCGGCCGCGACCGGGGCCCTGGTCAAGGCGGCGCAGTGCCTGCTCACCGCAGCGGGATTCCCCACCGGGGCGAACGGTCCCACGGGCACCTTCGACACGACGACCGCCGACGCTACGAAACAGTTCCAGGCGAGTCTGGGCCTGGCGGCGCTCGGCAAGGTGGACTCGCACACGTGGACGGCGTTGCTGGCGAGGGGGACGACGCCACAGCTCCAGGACGGAGCCTCCGGAGACGCGGTGCTGCGTCTTCAGCGTGCGCTGAACGCCGCCCTCGACGCGGGCCTCGAACTCGACGGCCGGTTCGGCGCGAACACCACGGCCGCGGTGAAGCGGTATCAGAGCGCGCACGGGCTCACCTCGGACGGAATCGCCGGGCCGAAGACCTGGGCTGCGTTGCAGGCGGGCAAATGAGAAATCCACTGTGGACGGAGAAGAGGAATGCGATGCGGGTGAAGACGGCGGCGCTGGGAATGGCCATGATGGTCGCCTTCGGCCTCGCGACGGCGAACCAGGCGACGGCGGCCACGGCCGCTGATCCGACCGGTGCCGAGTTGAGTGCGGTGGTGGCGACCTGCGCGCAGCAGGTGTCCGCCGGGAAATACGCCGAACGCAGCGGCGGTACCCGCACGGTTCCGGTCTGCGCGACCGGCGGGGCGGTGCACTGGCGGTCCGGGATGACGATCGACTGCGACGGGCAGCGCACCGAGAAGTGCAACGCTTCGACCGATCCCTCTTGGCAGGGGCAGACCGCGTGGGCGCAGCCGGACGGCAAGCCGCTCAACGCCGAGAAACTGCCTTACATCGTGGTTCCCGGGATCAGCTCGACGTGGAGTTACGCCGGCTCCGGCATCACCGGTGCCACGGTCGCCGCGGTCGTCTATCAGGGCAAGGTCGCCTACGCCGTCGTAGGCGACGTCGGCCCGACGGGGGCGATCGGCGAAGGCTCCTACGCGCTGGCCAAAGCGCTCGGCATCAACCCCGACCCGCGTTCGGGCGGGGTGTCCGGCAAGGTCGTCGACTACATCGTCTTCCCCGGAGTCAAGGCCTCGCCCATCCACGACGCCGCCGACGCGGCCACCGAAGGCAGGCGGGCCGCGGCGGAGCTGGTATCCCGTTCCCGTGGCTGCGCGAACGCCGGTGTCGACGGCCCCTATCCGCGGCTCGACGCCGGCGTGACCCGCCCCGAGGTGAAGGCGGCGCAATGCCTGCTCCGTGCAGCCGGACAGGACACGGGGGCCGGTGATCCCAGCGGCGTCCTGGATGCGGCGACGGTGTCCGCGGTGAAGCGGTTCCAGGCGCAGGTGGGGCTCGCGGAGACGGGCTCGGTGGACTCGCACACCTGGACGGCGCTGCTGGCCCGCGGCGCCACGCCGCAGCTTCAGGACGGCTCGTCCGGTGAAGCCGTTTTCCGGCTGCAACGGTCGCTCAACGCCGCCATCTCGGCGAAGCTGACCGTCGACGGCAAGTTCGGCGCCAAGACCACCGCGGCCGTCAAGGGCTACCAAACCTCGCGGGGACTCAATGCCGACGGGATCGCCGGTGCGAACACCTGGCGGGCCCTGCAGGCCGGACGGTGAAGTGTCCTGAGGCTTCCGGGCTCTTCGCCGGAAGCCTCAGGCGCCCGGCGTGACGAGACCGGATTCGTAGGCCAGCGCGACGATCTGCGCGCGGCTGGAGAGTCCGAGTTTCGTCATCGCGCGGTTCACGTGCGTCTTCACCGTGGATTCGCTCACCACCAGCTCGCCGGCGATGCCGCCGTTGGTCATGCCCTTTCCGACCAGGCGGAGCACCTCGGTCTCCCGGGCGGTGAGGCAGTCCAGTTCCGGTCCGGGCGCGCCGGTGGGGCCGCCCGGCCGGTTCGCGTAGGCCTCGATCAGCCGCCGCATGACCGAGGGCGCGAACAACTGCTCCCCCGCCGCGATCGTGTGGATCGCGGCGACCAGCCGTTCCGCCCGGACGTCCTTGAACAGGAAGCCCGAAGCCCCCGCCCGCAAGGCCGCGTACACGTACTCGTCCAGATCGAACGTCGTCAGCACCAGCACACGCGTCGGCCGGTCGCGTTCCGCGGCGAGGATGCGCTCGGTCGCGACCACACCGTTCGTGCCCGGCATCCGGATGTCCATCAAGACGACGTCGGGCCGCAGCCGCGCCGCCAGGTCCACCGCCTCCTGTCCGTCGGCGGCCTCACCGACGACGGTGATGCCGGGCGCGGCCCGCAACAGCGCGACGAACCCGGCCCGGACCAGATCCTGGTCGTCGACGACCAGCACCTCGATCATGAACCGACTCCCCCTGCCGCCAGCGGGAGCACGAGCGTCACCACGAAACCCCCTTCCGCGCTCGCGCCCGCCAGGAGTGTTCCCCCATACAGTTCGGCGCGCTCACGCATGCCGATCATGCCGTGTCCGGCGCCCTCGTGGAACCGTTCGGAGCGGCCGTCGTCGGCGATCCGGACCGTCACGTCCTCCGCCCCGTACGTCAGCGACACCCACGCCCTGGCCGGACGGGCATGTTTGACGACGTTGGTCAAGGCCTCCTGCACGACGCGATAAACGCAGAGTCCCACCCCGTCCGGCAGCGAGCGAACCGTCCCCCGCACGGAAACCTCGACGTGCACCCCCGCGGCACCGACCCTCGCCGCCAGTTCCTTCAACCCCTCCAGTCCAGGGGCCGGTACGTAAGTGTCGTCGTCTTCGCCGGACCGCAGCACCGTCAGCATGCGCCGCAGTTCGTCCAGGCCCTCACTGCCGGTGCGGCCGATGACGTCCAGCGCCGTCCGGCTGGCCGCCGGATCCGACTCGAACACGTACCGCGCCATCTCCGCCTGCACCGCGATGACCGACATGTGGTGGGCCACGACGTCGTGCAGCTCACGCGCGGTGCGGACCCGTTCCTCCGTCACGGCCCGCCGCGCCCTGTCCTCCTGTTCGCGGCGCAGTTGCTCGGTCAGCATCCGCAGCTGGCCGTTGCGCTGGGCCAGCCGCCCCGCGTTCGCGCCGAAACCCCATGCCACGCCGGTCAGGAGCACGCTCTGGAACACCGCCGTCCACACCGAGCCGATCAGCTGCGCATGACAGGCCGAATAGGTCTCGCCCGCCAGCGTGGCCGCCGCGCACAGCGCCGTCACCGGAAGAGACCGGTACGCGGCGACGGTGTACAGACCGAGCAACAGCGCCAGCGCGCTGACGCCCGGCCAGTACCCCGGGAGCAGGTAGCCGGCCCATCCGGCCAGCACGAGAACGAAAACCGTCAGCGGCGCACGGCGCCGAACCGCGAGTGGTGCGTTGACCAGCACACTCAGCAGGACGCCGGTCGAGTCGAACGGCCGGAAGCCGGGGAGGCCGACAGCGAAGCCCGCCTCGATGGTGAACGCGATCATGAACACCGCGAGGACCGCGTCACCCACTTCGAGAGCGTTCCTTCTCAGCCAGGTCGGTGGGCGCACACGAAACGATAGCCGTCGAAGCCATCACCGCGCGTCCGGCGCCGGGACTACCTCCCTACCGCACAGGTTGACGTCCGGACCGCCGTCACACCGGCCAAGTTGCGAGGCGTGGACAAACCGATCCGGTATCGGTGGTTCGATTCTCGGCGATCTCACACTTCCCGCCAGGGCCGGTGGAAAAACGGCAGTTTTACGCTCATTCCGCAGCTGCTTTCCCGCTAGTTTCCGCCCCGTAGGGACCGGGGGAACTGGTCATCGAATCGTCGAGATCGGAGATGACCGGCGTGAAAGCCATCGTCCTCGGCCGCACGGCAGGGGCGGCACTGCTCCTGTTCGCGGCAGCATGCAGTTCTCCGACGGCTCCCCCGCCCAGCACGCCCCCCTCGTCTCCGGCGACCACCGCACCCGCGAGCACGACACCGACTGTCGATCTTTCGTCGCTGCGTCAAGGCGCGGTCCCGGCGAAGTATCCCGAGCCGGATATGAGCAAGTTGCCTCCCAAGCCCGCGGATTCCGCACCGCTGCGGGAGCGGATCGCCTGGGAAGCACTGCAAAAAGTGACCAGATTCGCGCATCGACTCGACCCCGCGGCGCGCTCGTCCTGCCCCGCGTTCGACCCCGGCCGCACCACCACGGTGACCTGCACGGTCACCTATCTCGGCGAGGGTTACGACTACGTTCTGCGCGACATCAAATTCCAGGGCACCGGACTGACCAACGGCCGCACCGAACAAGGGACCGTCTCCTACAAGGCGGACCTCACCGCCGGGCCGATCATCCGCGACCAGGTCGAGTCGGTGCTGCGCTACCAGAACAGCACCGAGTACGCGGCCTGTGACATGCGCGAGCACGTGCGCTTCGGATTCGACTCCACCCGGCGACGGCCGTCCGGGTCGTCAGTCGTCGGCGAGTGGATCTACGTTCCCGGCATCTCGTGCCGCTACCTCGATTCCAAGGCCCGAGCGGTCAAAGCCATTCCCTTGGAGCTCTACGACTGGGGCGCGCCCATCCATCCGTAACAGCGGTTCGGCGGCTGAGGCGGGTCGCCGTCATCGGCCGCGGTGAAGGGCGAGTAACCGATCTCGACGCCGGTCGACCGACAGGTCGGAGAACACGAGCGAGCTGGTGTGGCCGTCGGCTTCGATCATCGCCTCATGGAACGGCCGCCCCAGCCGGGCGGACCACGCGTCGGTGTCCGCTGTGCCGGGCCGCAGCTTCGCCCCGGGGTAGAGGCTGTCCACAGGAACGCTGTTCGGGCGAAAATGCCCGCTTTGGCCACTTCGCGCGGGGGTCGTGAGTGATTTGGGTGATTCTATTACGGCACGGGTTCCGGACCGGCTTGCGGCTCACCCGGCGTACAGTGTCCACAAGGGACAATGCGCGCCAATGGCGCGCCCGGTTGATGTCGTGATGTCCGGTTCTCGCACCCCCACGCAAAGCGCGCAAACCGGACACGAATGACGAGGCCGCCATCCTTTGCGGACAGTCGCAGGTGCGGCTGGTCCCGCAGGCGAGCCCTCGGCGGGCAACACGCCACGTTTGCCCTACCCCCCAATAACGCGCCTCGGGCGTCACCGCGGAAGTCGCCGACGCACGGACACAGTGCTTGAAGCGATACCACAGGAACTCCCGGACCCGTGAAAGAGGAGCACCTGGTCGACATCCCACAAGAGGCATCATCTCGCGCGACGAGCCTGGATGAGGACGCGCTCCCCCTGGCCTCGTCACCCGTATCGGTGATTCTCGCCGACTCACCATTCGTGGCAAGTGGATCACCGGTTCGTGTCACCCCGCCGCCCACTTGCCGTAGCGGAGGCTCAGCGTCCACATCGACCCGCCGCAACCCCGCTACGCACGGTGTCGCCGCCTCCAAAACCCACCCCTGGCGCAAAACACGAAAGACTTACGTGTTTATCGTAGGAAGATTCACGACCCGCCGAAAACCCGGGAAATCGTTTTTTGACAGGGCGCCAACGTGGTGAAAATCTTCGATCGCTCCTCGCGAGAGCACAACCGAACACGAAATCCGAACAAGGAGCCCCTCAATGCAGATGTTCACCCAGCACGTGCACCACGGTCACGACCTCATTTCGGGTCTGCTCGCGCACCTGGCCCACGTGCTCGGATGGCTGGTCTGACGCTCTAAGCACAGGGATTGACGGGGGCCAATCTGTTGGCGCGGGTCGGCCCCTCGTGTTTGCGACCCGGTAAAGGGGCACGTTCGTGTCCCTTTACCGGGTTCCGGTTTTTAACCCCTGATTGGAATACCGCTAAAGCGCGAACCCCAGTTCCCGGCCCCGCGCCACGAGTTCTTCCCTGGCCGAGGGATGCGCGACCTGGCCGACGATCTGCCGCGCCTGCTCGCTCGCGTCGTTGCCCCAGATCGTCGCGACACCGTGCTCACTGACCACGAAACTGTGCTGGAACGAGGTCACCGGACCGGTCAGCCGGGGCACGACCGTCGAAACGTCGGCCTTCGGATGCCACGACGGCAGCGCGATAATCGCCCGGCCGCCGGGTGAATGCAACGCCCCGACCACGAAGTCGGTCTGCCCGCCGAATCCGGAATAGATGGCCCCTCTCACGCGGCTCGCGTTGGCCTGTGCGTACAGGTCGACCTCGAGGGCGCTGTTCACCGACACCAGACCGCGCTGCCGGGCGATCACGGCGGGATCGTTCGTCTTTTCCGTGCGCAGCAGGCGGATTCGCGGATTGCGGTCGAGCCAGCGGTACAGGTCCGCACTGCCGAACACGAACGACGCGGTCACCGGTTCGGCCGGATCGAGGGCCCCGGCGCGGTCGAGCGCGAGCACACCGTCGCTGAACATCTCCGACCAGATCGCGAGCCCACGCCGTCCGGTCACCGCCGCCAGGGTCGCGTCGGGGATCCCGCCGATGCCCAGCTGCAGGGTCGCGCCGTCCTCGACCAGCCCGGCCACCCGCTCACCGATGGTCCGCGCCGTGTCCCCCACCGGCCGCGGGACCGGCGACAGCAGCGGTTCCTCCACCTCGATCCCGTAGTCGATCTCGTCGACCGGCACGAGACCGTCGCCGTAGGTGAACGGCATCTCGGGATTGAGCTGCGCGATGACCAGGCCGCCACGGGCCCGCACCGCCTCGATGGCCGCGGGCAGGATGTTCACCTCCGTACCCAGCGACACCACGCCGCCCACCGGGGCCGAGGTGTGCAGCAGGACGACGTCCGGCGGCAGCGAGTGCTTGAGCAGCTGCGGCACCAGCGACAGCCGGGACGGGAAGTACCGCAGCCCGGAACGGCCGCGCATCCCCGCGCCCACGAACGGCGTCTCCAGCAGCACACCCTCGCGATCCGGCATGCCCGCCTGAGCGTTCAACGCGAACAGGCGGTACTCCGCCAGCGCCGCGTCCAGCACCTTCAGCGCCCGCATCGGCGTGGCGAAATTCCCGCTCACCACCACTCGCGGGCACGAAGCGGGCACGCCCGCGAGAACGGAACCGAGCTGGCTTTCCGACAAGACGCGCATGAGCCGATCATGCCCGAGGAGCCCCTTGCCGGCGCGGGCCGGACCCCCAGGGAAACCGGCCCGCGCCCGGCACCTCCTCACCATGGTGCGACCGGGGCCGGTGCCCGCACATGGGTACCGGGACCCCATATTCCGGTGCGGCACCGGACGGCCACCGTCCGTGCCCGGCGGTCACTCTCCGGACATCTTCGTGCGTGCGCTGAATGTGGGGGTGCCGCCCCCATGTGCGTGCCGGGCCGAGCTGACAGCATTACCGCCGTGACGCCCCAACCATCGGCGACGTCCCTGCCGCCGAGGTGGTGGGAGCACGGCCGGACCCCGCGCGAGCGGTCAGCGGACAAGCCCCTCTGGGCCGACTTCGCCGAACACGCCATCACCACGCTTCTGCCGGAGCGCCCCCCAGTCGGTGACTGGCGTGCGGCGTTCGCCGGGGTCTTCAGGTCTCTCGTCGACGCCGCCTCGCGCGACGCGGTCCCGGATGATCTCCCTGGCGCCGACGTCGATGCGCTTCGTCAGGGTTTCGCGGCCAATCTAGATCAGCACCTGCTCAACCTTTCGGTCCGCACGCTGGTCCTCGAACTCCACCGTGCCCGCAAGGCCGGAACCCTCCAGGGCGAGACGCCTGAAGAGCGCTTCTCGGATTTCGTGCGCAGTCAATCGACGCCGGCCGGGCTCATCCGGTTGTTCGGCGAGTATCCGGTGCTGGCCAGGCTCCTCGCCCAGGCCTGCCTGTACGCCGCCGAAGCCCACGCCGAAACGCTCGCCCGGTTCTCGGCCGATGCGGCCCTGCTGCCCTGCTCGGTCGTCGACGGCGCACTCGGCACGCTCGTCGAGGTCGCGGGCGGATTCGGTGACTCGCACGCCTGCGGACGTTCGGTCAAACTGCTTCGCTTCTCCAGTGGCGCCAAGGTGATCTACAAACCCCGCCCGCTGGTCCTGCACGAGCGTTTCACAGACGTCGTCGAACAGCTCAACAAGCGGCTGCCGGGCCTTGAACTGCGGACCGCCGACGCGTTGCCGCGTGACGGCTACGGCTGGCTCCGGTTCGTCGAACACCGGCCGTGCGCCGACCTCGGCGACGTCGACCGCTTCTACCGCAGGCAGGGCATCCTCCTGGCGCTCCTGCACGCGCTCGACGCCACCGACGTCCACTACGAGAACGTCATAGCCTGCGGCGACCAGCCGGTGCTGATCGACATCGAGACCCTGTTCCAGCCGTCGCCGCCCGTTCCGCCGGAGGGCGACCCCGCGGCGGCGATGCTGGCGCGTTCGGTGCAGCGCACGCTGCTGCTCCCCCAGCTCTTCGCCGGCGAGCACGGTGCCGTCGACATCTCCGGGCTCGCCGGCCGCGGCGGCAAGCTGCCCACCGACCGGGTCGATTGGGCCGACGCGGGGACCGACCGGATGCGCCTGGTCCGGGTTCCCGGGGAACTCGCCGGAAGCAACAACCTGCCGCGTCTCGACGGCCGCGACGTCGCTCCCGCCGAACACAGCGCGGCGCTGCTGGCCGGGTTCCGGCTCGGCTACGACGCGATCTCCTCCGGGCGGGAAGAGCTCACCGAGCTCCTCCGGCGCTGTGCCGAGGATCCCATCCGGGTGCTCATCCGGCCGACGAACTTCTACTCCCGCCTGCTGGACGAGACCACCCATCCCGACCTGCTTCGCGACGCCGCCGACCGCGACCGCGCGTTCGACCTGCTCGAAGAGGACTCGGTGCGGGAGGAGAAGCTGCTCCGGCTGGTGCCGCACGAGCGGGACGATCTGTGGGCGGGCGACGTGCCTATGTTCACCTCGAACCCCGGCTCGACGTCGCTGCTGGATTCGCGTGGCGACAGCGTCGAAGGGGTCGTCGACCGGCCGTCGCTCGACACCGTGCTGGCGAAGGTCGCCGACATGGATCCGCTCGATCAGCGGGACCAGGAGTGGCTGATCACCGCCACCCTCGCCATCAGCACGGCGGCCGACGGCCACCACAGCAACGGCGAGACCGCGGAGACGGCGGTGCCGAATCAAGCGCCCGACGCGGAAAGACTGCTGGTCACCGCGTGCGGGATCGCCGACCAGATCGTCGCCAACGCCTTCTCCGACGAGCACCGCTCCAACTGGCTCGGCATCGAGCTCGTCGACGACCGGTACTGGACCGTCCTCCCGATGGGCGCGGGGCTCGGCGAGGGCTACTGCGGTGTGGCGTTGTTCCTCGCCCAGCTCGCGGAGCTGACCGGGATCGCGCGCTACCGCGATCTGGCCGCGTACGCCATCAGCCCGCTCCCCGGCCTTTTCGCCACCCTCCGCGCCGACCGCGAATTGGCCGCCACCGCCGGCTGCGGCGGGCTGCTCGGGCTCGGCGGCGTCGCGTACACGATCGCCCGGCTCAGCACGCTGGTCGGGCTTCCCGCGGGCGATCTCATCGAGCAGGCCGTCGACCTGATGCCCGAGGCCACCGCCGAAACACCCTCCGGGTTCACGACCGGACTCGCGGGCGGCGTCGCCTCGATGCGTTCGGTGTATGTCCAAACAGGACTGGAGACGGCGCTGGCCCGGGCGGACCGCTACGCGACACAGCTGCTCGAGCGCGAACGTCCAGCGGAGAAGTCCTTCGCCCGTGGTTCGGCCGGGATCGACTGGGTCCTGCGGGCACACGAACGTCCCGGCGAAGAACCGCCCGGAAAGGCGGACGATCGGGCGGAAAGCACCGGCGGGTGGTGTGACGGCCTCGCGGGCGACGCCCTCGGAACGGCCGCGCACCTGCCCGATCCCGAGCACGCCAGGGATCTGGACCGGACGATCAGACGGCTGACCGACCGGGCACCGCTGAAGGATCTCAGCCTCTGCCACGGTGAGTCCGGAGTGCTGGACGTGTTGTGCGTGCTGGCGGAGAACGGGCACACTGGCGCCGCGGCCGCGGCACGCCGCCGGACCGGTCATCTGCTCGCCGCCATCGATCAGCGCGGTGCCCGCTGCGGCACACCCGGCGCGGTTCCCTCGCCAGGGCTGCTGAGCGGCCTGGCGGGGATCGGCTACGGCCTGCTGCGGCTGGGATTCGGCGACCGGGTCCCCTCCGCGCTCCTGCTCCGCCCCGACCGGCCGCACCCCGCGGCCACCGTTTTTCCGCCGGTAAACCGAGTATGAGGAGAAGAACCACATGTACGAAAGAGATCTGCCCGCCACCGAAGACGTCCTCGGCGCCGTGAACCTGCCGCGTGCCCTCGAGGTCGGCTCGCGCAACCACGCGCTGGCGGGCAGCAAGCCGCGGCTGAGCGCCAACCCGCTCGCCACCCTGTCCACGGACACCGGTTCGCCGTCCGTCGTCAGCGTCTTCACCGGCGGCTGGATCTGAGTAGAGCTCACGAAGGCGGGTTCGCGCCGCCCGCCTTCGTGATCGACTTTTGGCCGTGACAGCGGAATCCGCTCGCTATAGTCACGGCGGTGGGTATCCGTTCGTCGCGGATGATCGGCCGCGACGCCGAACTGGCCGAGCTCTCCGGAGCTCTCGATCGCGCCATCGCGGGTCGCGGCGGCGCGATCTTTCTCGTGGGCGAGGGCGGCGTCGGCAAATCCCGGCTCGCCATCGAAGCCGCCTCGCGGGCGGTCGCCGCCGACGTCCCGGTGCTGCAGGGCAGGGCCAGTTCGATCGGCCCGCTCGTCCCGTTCCGGCCGCTCACCCAGGCACTGTTGTCGCATTTTCGCGGCGGCGGCCCGCCGGAGGCGACCGAACTCGACCCGTTCATCCCCGTGCTCGCCCAGCTCATCCCGGATTGGAGCCGAGGAGACCGGCCTCGCGAGTCCGGCTCCCTGATGGTGCTCGCCGAAGCGGTGTTCCGGCTGCTGGCCGTCACCAGCCGCGACCGCGGCGCACTGCTGGTCCTCGACGATCTCCAGGACGCCGACGCCGAGACGCTGTTCATCCTCGAATACCTCGTCGACAACCTGCCCGCGGCGCAGACCCTCTTCGTCGGCACGCTCCGCAGCGAACCCTCCGACGCGCTGCGCCTGGCGACCTCCGGAGCGCAACGGATGAGCTGCGCCGTCGTCGAACTCGGCAGGCTCGGCCTCGCCGACACCCACGCGCTCGCCGCCGCCTGTCTCGAGACCGAGCCGGGCCGGCTGCCGTCGGCCGCGACGGAACTGTTGTGGCGCAACAGCGCCGGTCTTCCGTTCATCGTCGAGGAACTGCTCCACGGCATGGTGAACGACGGCCTGCTGGTCGAGGGCCGCGACGGCTGGCGCGTCATCGGTGAACTCCGCGCCCGCGTCCCCGCCGCGCTGGTCACCAGTATCGGCGTCCGGATGGAGCAACTCGGCGAGCAGGCGGGTGAGCTGCTTTCGGTCGCGGCGATCATCGGCCGTCGCTTCCCCTTGACGGTGGTGCAGGCGGTCACCGGGACCAACGACCGGACGCTGCACAATCACCTCGGCGCCGCGGTCTCGGCGAACCTGGTGACCACCGACGAGATGACACCCGGCTGGTACGCCTTCCGTCATCCGCTGACCGCGGAAGCGTTGCTGGCGCGTCAGTCACCGGCGCGGAAGGCGGAACTCGCCCGTCAAACCGCCGACGCGGTCGAGGAGCTGTACCCGGGGCTGCCGGGCGACCTGTGCGCGCTCGTGGCGTCGCTCCGGCTGACCGCCCTGGACGAGCGGGCGGCGGGCCGGTTGTTCGCGGAGACCGGCCGTCGCGCGCTCGACGCCGGCGCCGCGGACTCCGCGGTCACGATGCTCACGAAGGCCCTCGACCTGCTCGCCGGTGCCGACGCGGGTGATCGGGCCGAGGTGCTGGAGACGCTGGTCCACGCGCTCGGGCAGACCGGTCAGTTCGACCGCGCCGTCGAACTTTCCGCCGCGTTCGGCGAGATCGGCACGCTCGAACGGGCCGCGAAACTGCGCACCCAGCTGGCCTGGGCGGCCTACATCGCGGGACGGCACGATGAATGCCTCGGCCAGATCGAACGCGCCCGCGCTCCCCTGGGGTCGGCGATCTCACCCGCTCAGCAGGCCGCGCTCGATGCCGTCGAGGCGAACCTCTGGCTCGACGTCCCCGGCCGGACCGGGACGGCCGAGCGGCTCGCGCGTCAGGCATGGAAGGTGGCCGAGGCGACCGAGCAGCCGTTCGTCGTCTGCCAGGCGTTGCAGGTGCTCGGGATGCTCGCGCTGTCCCGGGACCTCAGTGAATCCGAGCACTACATGCAACTCGCGCGGCGGACCGCCGAGGACAACCATCTGCATCACCTCCGCACCCAGGCGCTGGTCCGGCTCGGCGGACATCGCGTACTGATGAACGGCGACGAGCAGACTCTGCTGCTCGCCCGTGCCGACGCCCAGCGGACCGGGTCGATCACGCTGCATTGCGCGGTCGATTCCGTGCGCACCATGCACGCGATCCTGCGCTGCGACTTCGGCACCGCGCACACGCTGCTCGCCGAGAACCTCGCCGTGCTCGGCAGGCTCCGGTTGACCGCGTTGCTGCAGTACGCGCATATGACCAGGGCGATGTCGGCCGGGCACCGGGCGGACCGTCCCGCGATGGAGCAGGCACTCGACGACTTCCGCGAAAGCGGCGGCGAGAACGCGCAGGAGATGGTGCTCAGCATCGGGCTGGCACGGGTCTTCTGTTCGCTGCTCGAAGAGGACTTCGACCGGGCCCGCCGCGAACTCGGCCAGGTCATCGAGCTGGAGGACCGGCGGCCGAGCCGGTTCCACCTCGCCGGCCAGCACGGGCTCAGGACGCTGGTCGACACCCTCGGCGGCGCGCCCTGCCCGGACGGCGGATCCGCGGTGAGCGGGATGCGCTGGAACCGGCAGTTCGTCGAATTCGCGCAGGCCGTCGAGCACGGCAGACGCGGCGACGCGGCCGAAGCCGAACGAGCGGTGGCCTCCGCGCTGGAGACGTCGGCGCCCTATCCCTTGGCCCGCCACCTCGGGCTCCGGCTGATCGCCGAACCGGCCGCCGCCGATGGCTGGGGCGATCCGGCCGGCTGGCTCAAGGAGGCTGAAGAGTACTTCCACGGCAGGGACATCCAGGCCGTGGCGGCCGCCTGCCGGACCCTGCTCCGCAAGCTCGGAGCCCCCGTGCGGCAGCGGCGCTCCGGGGTCGACCGGGTTCCCGGCGACCTGCGCGCGGCCGGGGTCACCGTGCGCGAATACGAGGTGCTCGTGCTGCTCGCCGAGCGGATGGGGAACAAGGACATCGGCGCCCGCCTGCACATCTCGCCCCGGACGGTCGAGAAGCATGTCGCGAGCCTGCTCGCCAAGACCGGGCTCGCCGACCGTGCCGCCCTCGCCGAACACGCCGCCGGACCGCGACCTGGCATGCTGTGAGCCATGAGCGACCTGATCGTGTACGGCGCCGGCTGGTGCCCCGACGTCAAACGCAGCCGGGCCCTGCTGGACTCGAAGGGCGTCGAGTACGCCTACATCGACGTCGAAGCGGACTCCGGCGCGGAGGAGACGGTGCGCGCGCTGCAGAACGGTGAGCGGCGGATCCCGACCATCGTCTGGCCGGACGGCACCCACCTGGTCGAGCCGAGCGACGACGAGCTCACCGCGCACCTGAACCGGTGACCCTCCCGGACGTCCCGGTCGGCACGAGGGTCGTCGTGCGGTACCGGATCGAAGGCGGGTTCACCGACGCTCTCGGCTACCTGCGCTCCCGCGACGAGACCGAATGCACGGTGGAGACCAAGCGCGGCCTCGCGACGATCCGGCTGGCGGACATCGTCCTGGCGAAGACGGTCCCGCCGCCTCCGGCTCCGCGCAGTCCTCGTGAGGGGTGAACCGCGGCGTGCGTGGCCGATCGGTCCAGGTGGTCGTGAGTGGCGTTTCGGGTTAGAACCCGAAACGCCACTCACGAGCCCCATCGCGAACCGGACTAGCTCTTCTGTGACTTCGTGGCCTTCTTCTTCGCGTCCTTCGCCTTCCCCTTGATCGTCCCGACGGCGTCCTGCAGCGGCGCGTAGGTGCCGTACAGCGCGGGATCCGGTTTCGGAGCGGTACCCGGACCGCCGAGCGCCTCCGGTTCCATCAGGTACTCGATCCCGTCTTCGCCGAAGCTCCAGCCGCCCTTCGCGCCGTCCGGCCCGTCGGACAGATGCCACACGGTGTTGTTGTGGTCCTGGTTCTCCTCGTCGAACAACGCCGTCGGCGCGATGTCGCTTTCCAGGCCGTCGGCCTTGAGCTCCTCGATCGCGGCGAGCCACTGCTTCTGGTGCACCGTGTCGCGGGCGAGGTTGAACTGCAACATCGCCTTCACGCCCGGGTCGTCGGTCATGTTGTACAGCCGGGCCGTCTGCAAGCGGCCCTGCGCCTCGGCCGCGGCGTTCGCCCGGAAATCGGCCAGCAGATTGCCCGACGCCACGACGTAACGGCCGTTCCAGGGGTAGCCCTGGCTGTCGCTCGGCGTCGCGCCGCCGCCGGAGATGATCGCCTGCTGGGGATCCATCCCGCCCAGGATCGCCGCGGTGGCCGGATCCTTCGCCGCCTCGGCGACCGTGGTGGCGGGTGCCCCTTCCAGCAGCCGGGCGACCATCGTCGCGAGCATCTCGACGTGCCCGATCTCCTCGGTCGCCGTGTCCATGATCAAATCCTTGTACTTGCCCTCGATCCGGCAATTCCAGCCTTGGAAGAGGTACTGCATGGTGACGGTCATTTCACCGTAGGCGCCGCCGATGAGTTCCTGGAGCTTACGGGCGTACAAGGCGTCCGGCTTTTCCGGCTTGGCCTCGAACTGGAGCGATTTGGTGTGACGGAACACTGATTACCTCCGATTAATGGGGAAGAACGGGTCAGCGCGAGTCGGCTATCGGCGCCTTCGAACCGGAGAGCGGAATGAGCCCGAGTGCGATCATCCCGACGGCGAGCCCGAGGTGCAGCCAGTTGTCGGCGCTGTTGACCGGCACGAAGTTCGCCGCCGACCCGTGGTCGATCAGCAGTCCGTACAGCCACAGCACGAGGTAGACCACCCCGCCGCCGACGAGGAACGCCTTCGCACCGCTCACCGTCCGGGCCAGCAGAATGCCCGCGACGCCGAACGCCAGATGGACGATGTTGTGCAGGATCGAAACCTGGAACACGCCCAGCAGCAACGCGCCGGACTCGTGCCCGGCACCGCTCAGCTGCTCGTAGTTCGTGGTGATGCCGGGAATGAAGCCGAGAATGCCGACGAGCAGGAAGACCGCGCCCACGGCGAGGGCGATGAGCTGGCGCGGAGCCCGCCGAACGGTGGCCGGCGATGCAGTCATGATTTCCTCCGATCCAGGTGGAATGAGCTTCCGGAAGGTCGAGTACCCGCGCCGGAGCCGGCCACACCGGGGAATCGGCGATTTCGAATTCGTGGGAATTCCCGTGTAATCCGGTGCAGCCGGGGTAGTCGGCGCGAAGCACCCACATGACAAGGAGGCGGAAATCGTGGCCGAGCGCGACGCACCGCAGGCAGGGCCGGTCGGCAGGCTTTTCCGGGCCGGTTTCCACGCCCTCTCCGCGCTCCGCGGGGCGCGGGCGTTCCACCCGAACGGCCTACTGCTCAAAGGCGAACTTCATGCCTTGAGGCGCGACGAGATGGCACTTCCGCAGGAGCCGGTGACCGTCATCGTGCGAATGTCCAAAGGGGCCGGTCTCCCGGGGCGCCTGCCGGACGCGCTGGGGCTCGCGGTCCGGATCCCCGCCGCGGACGGTGGCCCGTGGGACCTCACCCTGACCACTTCCGCCGGCCGCGTGTTGCCGCGGCCGGCGCGATCCTGGACCGCCGGCCGCTACACCTCGTTGCTGCCCTACCGCACGAACGGCGAACTGGTCTGGCTGTCGGCCCGCGCGGAAACACCGCGGCACGCCGAAGCGTCGCTGGACGCCCTGAGCCGGCTGGTGAAGGAAGGGCCGGTGACCTATCTCGTCGAAACCGTCCGCGCGAACGGGCATCGGAATCCCTGCGCGACGCTGACCCTCCATGAGGTGGACGAAGACGCCTCGCGCCCGGCCTTCGATCCGATGCTGAACGCTCCGCCTGGCTGGGAGCTGCGGCCCCGCTGGCTCACCGGGTTGCGCGAGCGCGCCTACGAGGGCAGCCGCGAGGGCCGCTGACTCAACCCGCGAGCGGCTTGTCCAGCACCGCCTTCACGTGGCTGAAGTTCTCGATCGAGTAGCGCCCGTGGTAGCGGCCCATCCCGCTCTCCCCCACGCCGCCGAACGGTAGTTCCGGCGCCGCGAGATGGATGATCGCCGCGCCGAACACCAGCCCGCCCGACGAGGTCTCCGTCTCGATCCTGCGCTTCGTTTCCTCCGATTCGGTGAAGGCGTACAGCGCCAAAGGCTTGTCGCGTTCGTTGACGAACGCCAGCGCCGCGTCGACGTCGGGCACGTCGATGATCGGCAGGATCGGGCCGAAGATCTCGTCCCGCATCACCGGGGCGTCCGGCGAGACATCCGTCAGCACGGTCGGCGCGATGTACTTCTCCTCGCGGTCGGCCTGACCGCCGACGACCACGGTTCCGTTGTCCAGCAAGGCGGTGAGCCGGTCGTGGTGCCGGGTCGAGATGATGCGGCCGTAGGCCTCGCTGGTGGCCGGGTCGTCGCCGAACATCGCTTTGACGGTCTCGGCCAGGTGCTCCGCCAGCTTCGGGCCGGTGTCGCCGATCGCGAGGACGTAGTCGGGCGCGACGCAGGTCTGGCCCGCGTTGGCGAACTTGCCGTACGCCAGCCGCTGAGCGGTCACGGCGAGGTCCGCCCCAGGCTCGACGATCGCCGGGCTCTTCCCTCCCAGCTCCAGCGTGACCGGCGTGAGATGCTTCGCCGCCGCGGCCATGACGATCCGGCCGACCGTCCCGTTGCCGGTGTAGAAGATGGTGTCGAACTTTTGCTCCAGCAACGCCGTCGTTTCGGGGATCGCGCCTTCGACGACACGGACGCCCTCGACGTAGTTCGGCAGATGCTCCGCGATCGCGGCCGAGGTGTTCGGGGACAGCTCACTCGGCTTGACGACCGCGCAGTTGCCTGCCGCCAGCGCCCCGACCAGCGGCGCGAGCACCAGCTGCAGCGGGTAGTTCCACGGCCCGATGATCAGCGCGACCCCGAGCGGCTCACGTACGACGCGGCCGTCGGCCGGTCGCAGCGGGTACGGCAGGCCGGCGGGCTCCGGGCTCAGCCAGGAGTCGAGATTCTCCAGCGTGTGGTCGATTTCGTTCCGCACGAGCGCGATCTCCGCGCGCTTCGCCTCGGCGGTGTTCTTGCGCAGATCGGCGTAGAGCGCCTTGAGGAAGACGTCGGCCTGCTCGGACAGGAGCTTCCGCAGGCCGGTGAGCTGCGTTCGCCGCCACTCCACCGGCTTCGTGACACCGGAACGGAAGAGGGCGCGTAGTTCCTCGACGACGGCGGAGGCATCGCTGCTGGTCATGGATTCGAGCCTAGTCATGGACTACGGCGGATGCCCAGCGTTGGGCGGTATAGAGCGTTATACAAGAAGCCGAAGGGGCTTTCCCGCGTTGCATGGCGCTGTCGTGCGTGGGCTGAAGGCTCCCTTCGTCGCATTAGATGCAGCGAAAGGAGCCTTCAGCCCGGCTGGATACGGGTCGTGAGTGGCGAAGCCCTTCAGCCCGGCGTTACGGGTAGCTCACCAGGTTGCTCGGCCGCGTGTCCGGCGGCGTCACCGCCCCGGCATCGTTGATCACGTGGGTGATGGTCCCCTTGTAGTTCAACGAGACGGTCACCAGATTGTGGAACCGGACGCCGGAGCGGTTCGGCACCTCGAACGCGTGATACAGGTTCACCGACGGGTTGTCGTTGAAGAAGCAGTAGCTGCCCAGGCCCCACGCCTCGTGCGTGGTCACGTTGTCCCCCACCTTGTAGGCGGCGTACCCGTTGAGCCCGTTGGGACTCTTCCAGCCCGCCTGGTCCGGGACGTCGTACGGGATCTCGTTCTGGAAGAAGATCGTCCTGCCGTTCTGGCCGTTCCAGATCACCTGGTACTTCTGGTAGTGCTCGACGAACAGACCGGTCGCCAGCACGTTGTCGCCGTTGACGACCACGCCGGTGTCGCCGGTGTTGATCGTCCAGCCGTAGGTGCCCGCGTTGCCGTGGTCGGCCCGCCAGGCCCAGATGTGGTCGATGATCGTGTCACGGCTGTTGACGATCAGGCTGTTCGTCGCCTTCCCCGCGATCTGACCGCCGATCCGGAAGAACACGTCCTGCAAGGTGGTCGGGTTCGCCGCGTGGTTCGCGGTCGAGCCCGCCTGGCCGACCGTGAGCAGCGACTGCGAATTGGTAGTTCCGGCATCGAACAGCAGGCCCTTCAGCCGGACGCCGTCCACATCGGCGACCTTCATGGCGTCGACGCCGTTGTCCGGCACCAGCGTGGGGTAGCCGACACCGAGTACGACGGTGTTCGCCCTGGTCACGTTGAGCGTCTGGTTCAGGTGATAGACGCCAGGCGTGAAGAACAGGTTGCAGCCCTGGGAAAGGGCGGTGTTGATCGACGACGCCGTGTCCCCCGCCTTCACGACGTAGAACTGGCTCATCGGCAGCGAAGAGCCCTGGGTGCCGCCGTTGGCCCAGCTCGGCCCGGAAGCGTTGGTGCGCAAGGACGGCAGGAACACGCGGTATTTACCGGAGCCGTCGAGGTAGAGATACGGGACGTCGCGGGACACCGGTGTGGTGCCGAGCGTCGTCTCCGGCGGGTTCGGGAAGGTGTTCGCCGGAGCGCCGCTCGTGCCGGAGAAGACCATGTTCCAGACGCCGCCGTCCCAGCTGCCGTAGCTGCTGTCCCTGGTGTACCACTGCTGCTGCGAGATCGACGCGGCCTGACCGGAGACCTTGGTGTCGGCGGTGTAGCCGCCGCTCGCGAAGCCGTAGCTGGCCGGATAGAGCTGGAGCCCGCCCCGGATGTCCATCCGGCGGAACGGCGCGGCCTGCGCGACGGCCCAGCGGGTCGAGCCGCTGCTCGGGACGACGGCGAGGTTCTCCGCCGAGCGCCAGAAGTTCTGCAGCGCCACGCCCTTGTCCGACTCGTTGAACGCGTCGACGGTGACGTCACCGTTGATCACCACGTCGCCCGGGTTCTGCCCGAGTCCCGCGACCGAGGTGTAGTAGCCGACGTTGTCGTGGATGCCGTTGTACACACCGGGCTTGAACAGGTGCGCGTACCGGCGCTCGGTGAACTGCGCGGTCAGGGTGTCCTTCTGCGCGTTGAAGTCCGCGTCGAGCCGCGACTGGATCGACGCCGCGGACATCCCGGGGTCGAAGATCCGCACGTTCGGGCCGAAGTCCGGGACCTCGGCCTGAGCCGGACAGGTCCCCTGTGCCGATCCGATCGTGTAAGCCGCCGAGGACACCGGGGAGTTCGCCGAGCCGGCCTTGAGCGCGATCGCGGAGATCGTCGAGGACGCGGAGACCGTGATCGGCCCGGTGTACACAGTGGACGACGCCGTCGGCGTGGAACCGTCCACTGTGTACCGGATGGTCGCGCCGGCGGTCGCGCTCGACAGGGTCACCGAACGGGCGCTCGGGTAACTGCCGCCCGGCGGATCGAAGGTCGGCGACGCGACGGTCGTGCCGCTGCCGCCGTGGGTGTAGGTGAAGTGCGGGGTGTCGTATTGCGGCCCGTTCTTCTCGTAGGTGAACCAGTAGTCGAGCACCGTGCCCGCCGACAGCGAGCCGATGGTGTGCCGCCACGTGCCTCCGTTGTCGGTCATGCGGACGTTCTGCTGCCCGACACCCGGGACGCCCGTGTAGTGGATGTCGACGTAACGCGCCGGGGTCGCCGGCGTGAACGAGAACTGCGCCTGGGTCGCGTTCAAGGACGCGGCGCTCTGGCTGTAGTCGGCGGCCGCGGCGGTGGCACCGCCGATCCCCGCCGCGATCAGGAGTGCGGAAAGGCCGAGGGCGAGCGCGCCCCGAACCCCTTTCCGCCGTTTGGGCTGCACAAAGATCCGATTCACGTCGTGACACCTCCGGCGTTGGAAATCCACGGGCGAAGCAATTCGTTGCGCGCCACAACAAAGTAGCCGTCCGTGCGATATGTCCAGATCACGCTTCGGTAACACTGGTGGTCCAAACCACTGACTACGCCAGGCGGTCCACGGCGACAGGACCGTTCGGCGCCATCGACAGGAGCGTTTGGGGGCTGGTCAGCGGTCTGGGACGACGTAGAGCGTCGACGCTTCCCCACCGTGCATCGCGCTCAGGCTGGTCCGGCACGCGCGGAGGACCTCGCGGTTCGCGACCGAGTCCGGCGGGACGCCACAGCCGTCGCAGAAGAGCTCGACCGTTCCCGGGAAGGTCTCGTCGACCTGGACTTCGACCGTGCGATCGCAGCGGCGGCACCACCGATGCCCGGTGACGATCAGGACGTGCATCGGGTCCGAGATGCATTGATGCACCCAGCGGCGGTGGACGTAACAGGTCGTCCGGACGTGCGCGCTCAGCCCGTGTTCCTCCGCCACGTCCTCGGCGGCGAGGATCGCGGCCAGCCGCCGGTCGGCGATCTCGCCGTACCGGTCCCGGCGCCGGGCGGGAGGGGACGTGTCCGTCGCCGCGAGCAGTCTGAGATGAGCCCTTGAGGGTGGCGGAGTACGTAGCACCATGTGGGTCTCGACCTTTCGGCGTCCACCGGAAGTCCTATCAGCTCACGACCGGTTTCGCCGGAGTGACACCCGACCGGGCGACAAGGACCTGAGAAAGGTTCGTTTGTACGGCCCTTGTATTCCCGCTGCCCATGCTGCCCGGACAACCCGGATCCGTTCAGGAGGCAGGAATTGTTGACCAAGGTAGCCGTGCTCGCGACAGCGACCGCGCTCTCCTTCGGCGTGGCCGCACCGGCCGGCGCCGAAGTGACCGCGTTGCCCGCGGCCAGCATGGAAGCGGTGCTCAAGGCCGCGCAGATCGACCCGCGCCGCGCCGACAGCGCGTTGACCCCCGGGGCCAAGGACAGTGTGCTGCTGGTGGAGCAGGCACTGGCCGCCAAGGGGCTGCTCGACCAGCAATACGTCGACGGCCACTTCGGCACCTCGACGATCACGGCGTACTCCAGCTACCAGAAGTCGCTGGGCTACACCGGGATCGACGCCTCGGGTCTGCCGGGGAAGACGTCGCTCGAGAAGCTGGGCGAGAACCGCTACACCGTCACCGAAGTGGTCTCGGCGGGTAGCCGCCTGACCTACCACGGCAAGACGATGAACACCCGGACCAAGGCGATGCTGGTGAAGGCCGAGGGTCTGCTCGGCAGGCAGCTGACCATCACGCAGGGCTCGTACAACCCCGGCGGCGTCGGTGCTTCGGCCGGGACGCACGACGGTGGCGGCGCGCTCGACATCGGTGTCGAGGGCATGTCCTCGACCACGCGGACCGACGTCGCGCGGAAGCTGCGCCAGGTGGGCTTCGCGGCTTGGGTCCGGACTCCGGCCCAAGGTTTCGCTTACCACATCCACGCCATCGCACTGTCCGATCCGGACCTGTCGTCCGGCGCGCAGCACCAGGCGGGCGACTACTACCTCGGCTACAACGGTCTCGCCGGGCGCGGTGCCGACGACGGCCCCGTCGTCACGCCGAAGCTCACTTGGGAGGAATACCTGCGCTCCTGAACACGCTTTCCGAGGGCCACCTTCACCGGCGTCGATCGTCGCGAAGGTGGCCTTCGGGCTGTCCGGGAACCCCCGGGTAGGCTTCGGCGCGACGGTGAAATCAGCGGGAAGGGAACATCGCGTGGAGGCTCAACCGGTCGGTCAGTGGCTCGACGAGCTGGCATCGAAGGCCTCGACGCCCGGTGGTGGCGCGGGTGCCGCGATGAACGCCGCGGTCGGTGCCGCCCTGGTCTCCATGGTGTGCAACCTGACCATCGGCAAGCCGAAGTACGCCGAGCACGAGGCGACCATGACCGAGGCGCTGGCGAAGGCCGAAGACCTCCGTGCGCGCGCTCTCGGCCTCGCCGCCGACGACGCCGCCGCGTTCGACGCCGTGGTCGCCGCGTACAAGCTCCCCAAGGCCACCGACGAGGAGAAGCAGGCCCGCACGGCCGCGATCCAGGCCGCGCTGGTCGGCGCCGCCGAGGTGCCGCTGCGCACGGCCGCCCTCGCCGCCGAGGTGATCGACGTCGCCGCTTCGATCCTCGACGGTGCCAACACCAACGTCATCTCCGACATCGCGGTCGCGGCCTCGTCCGCGAAGTCCGCGCTCGAATCGGGCGTGGTCAACGTCGAGGTCAACCTCGCGTCCATGGCGGACGAGCAGCTCCGCAAGGAGACCGAGACCCGTCTCACCGAGTTCACCCCCGCGGCCGGGCGCGCCGACGCCCTGATCGCCCAGGTTCGCGAAAGGCTCGCCCGATGACCCTGATCGACGGGCGCGCGATCGCCGCCGCCATCACCGCCGAGGTCACCGAGACCGCCGCCAAGCTCCGCGAATCGGGCACCGCCCCGACGCTGGCCGTGCTCGTGCCGACCGACGACGACGCCACCGCCTGGTACGTACGCTCCATCGAGCGCGCTGCGAAGAAGGTCGGCGTCGACTGCCGCGTGGTCCAGCTCGAGAAGCCGACCGGCGCGGACGTCACCCGCGAGCTCGACAAGCTGTCCGCGGACCCGTCGGTGCACGGCATCATCTGCCAGACCCCGCTGCCCGAAGGCGTGACGCTCGACGACGTCGGCGCGCACATCGACCCGCGCAAGGACGTCGACGGCGCGAACCCGGTCAGCCTCGGCCGCCTCACCGCCGGCCTCCCGACCTACGCGCCCGCCACCGCCGCCGCGGTGCTGGAGATCCTGAAGCGCGAGCAGGTCGCCCTGTCCGGCGCCCAGGTCGCCGTCGTGGGCCGCTCGACGATCGTCGGCAAGCCCGCCGCGCTGCTGCTGCTCGGCGAGCACGCGACGGTGACCGTCTGCCACTCGCGCACCAAGGATCTCGCGGCGGTCACCAAGGCCGCGGACGTCCTGGTCGTGGCCGTCGGCCGCGCGCACTTCATCGGCGCGGACCACGTCAAGCCCGGTGCCGTGGTGATCGACGTCGGCACGAACCCGACTCCCGAAGGCGGGCTCGTCGGCGACGTCGACCAGGCCGCGGTCGAGGAGATCGCGGGTTCGATCACGCCGGTCCCCGGTGGCGTCGGCCCGGTGACGACGTCGCTGCTGCTGCGGCACACCGTCACCGCCGCGCAGTCCTGAACCACTGACGGAGGCGGCGAGTCCACTGAGGACTCGCCGCTTTCTCTTGGTATGGAGAAAGTGTCGCGGCGCGTGATCAGACGCCGCACTCGCGTGATTGAAGGCGGAACTCGCGTGATCAGAGGCGGAACTCGTGAGTTCCGGCTTCAATCACGCGAGATACGTCTCTGATCACGCGAGTCACGTCCCGATCACCGTCTCCACCACCTTCCGCACCTGTGCCGCCTCCGGCGCGGGAGCGGTGCGGTCCGCGTACAGCAGATGCGCGGCGCCGATGAGCGTGGCGGCCAAAGTCTCGACGTCGGCGTTTTCGGCGATCCGGCCCTGGTCCCGTTCCGCCTCGAGATAGCCGCCGATCATGACGGCGGCCTGGGTCAGCACGGGAACCCCGGCGGGCCATTCGCGACGTAGCCGCGCACGAAGCTCGTCGCGGAAGATCACGAGCGGGACGATCGCGACCGCGACCGACTCGAAGACCGCCGCGAGCGCCGCGGTGACGTTGTCCACGACCGTCCCGGTGCCGACGGCGTCCCGCAGGCCCTTCTCGTCGAGCTTCTCGATCCGGTCCAGCACGAACTCGGCGAGGAAACCGTCGAAGTCGTCGAAATGCCGGTGCAGCACGCCTTTCGCGCAGTCCGCCTCCGTGGTCACCGCCCGGCTGGTGAGTCCGCTCGGGCCGTCCCGCAGCAGCACCCGCTCGGCGGCGTCGAACAACTGCGCGCGGACGGCCCGCAAAGCCACTCCTGTCGGCATCCGGCTCCCTTGCGTTGACGAGTGGGCAAATGCCCACTTAAGGTGGGCGCATGCCCACTCTACCGTCGCGGCAGGAACCTCATCGCTATCGACAGGCCGCGGAATCCTTCGGCGTGGACGTCGAACGCTACGACCGGACCCGCCCCGCCTATCCCCCGGAACTCGTCGGCCACCTCATCGCCGCCGCTCCCGGCCGCGAGACCCTCGACGTCGGCGTCGGCACCGGCATCGAAGCACGCCAATTCCAAGCCGCGGGCTGTCGCGTGCTGGGCGTCGAGCCGGACGCGAGGATGGCCGAGTTCTCCCGGCGGAGCGGGATCGACGTCGAAGTCGCGAAGTTCGAAGATTGGGAACCCGCCGGACGCCGGTTCGACCTGCTCGTCTCCGGGCAGGCCTGGCATTGGGTCGACCCGGTGGCGGGCGCCGCCAAGGCAGCCGAAGTCCTACGGCCCGGCGGGCTCTTCGCCGCGTTCTGGCACGTACCCGAACCGCCGGAAGAGGTCGCGGACGCCTTGGCGGAGGCTTACCGGCGGCTCGTGCCGGACGCTCCGATCGACCTCAAGAGCGTGCCGAAACAGCCCTCTGACCCGTACGGGCCACTCGTCGTGAAGGTCGCCGACGGTCTGCGTGAAGCGGGCGGGTTCGGCGAGCCGGAACGAAGCCGTTACGACTGGGACCGGGTCTACACCCGTGACGAATGGCTGGACCAGCTCCCGACGTTCGGTTCGCTGACCTGGGTCGAATCCACAGTGCGACAAGAGATCCTCGCTGAAGTCGGGGCGGCGATCGACAGGATGGGCGGCCGGTTCACCACGCGTTACGCCACCGTCGCGATCACCGCGGTCCGCGACTGACCCGCCGGTGACGGGAGCCGCGCCGCTCCCGTCACCGGCGCGTCCGTCAAGGCGTGACGGGAATGTTGGTCAGCCCGTTCACCGCCCTGGACACGGTGTTGGACGCGTAGACGACGTTCGGGCGTTCCGAGCATTTCGACGTCGACGTGATCTTGATGGCGTACTGGCCGACGCCGCCGAGATCGGACTTGTTGTCCCGCCACACGTTCCCGCAGCCGTTCGGGAACGACGGGGTGGTAGCGGGATTGTGCGTCTCGTAACCGTTCGCGAAGGTTCCCGGCGAGGCGAAGGTGCCGGTGTTCCCCTCGATGACGTATCCGAATCCCTTGACGTCGACCCAGGAATCGGCCGAGTTCTGCCCGGAAACCCCTTGACCGTCGAAGGTGTTGCCGCGGATCACGCCGCCCTCGGTGCCCTCCTTGACGTCGATGCCCTCCGCGGCCACGTACGGTCCGATGTGGTTGTCGAGCACCTGGATCCGGTCGCTTCGGTCGACCCCGCCGGAGTTCCCGTGGCAGGCCCAGTTCGAGTTCGCCGAGCCGAGGTAGACGCCCTCGCCGTAACCGGCCTGCACGAGCCCGGTGTGGCTGATCGTCGAATCACGGATGACGCTGTCGGCCGAGGAACGGCGGAAGTGCACGGCCTCCTCGTCGATCCGGTGCACCCGCACGCCTTCGATCACCGTGTGATGCGAGTTGTCGGCGACGATCCCCTTCTTGGCTTCCTGCACGGTGAAACCCTTGAGATGCCAGTACGGCGCGCCATAGAGCCAGAACCCGTACCCGGAATCCCAGCCCGCCGTCGGAGCAGGACAGGAAGGCGCCTCACCGGACGGGCCGTCGTTGATCAGGACCGCCGTCGACGGTCCGGTCACCGTGATCGGCGCCGCCGCCGTGCCCGGTTTCGTCGCGACGAACGAGCCCCGGTACGTTCCCGCGGCCAGCCGGATGGTCCGGCCCGGGCTCGCCGCGGCCAGCGCGGCCTGCAGTTCCGCCGCTGTGCCCACGTCGACGACGTCCCCGGACGGCACGCTGGTGGTGGTCGTCGGTGAAGTGGTCGTGCTGGTCGGCGACGGCGGAGTGGTGGTCGTGGTCGGCGTCCCTCCCCCGCACGGGCTGCCGTTGATCGTGCAGCCGGTCGGCAGGCCGAGACCCGCGGTGTTGAAGCCGAAGGACGCCGTGCCGCCGGGTTTGATCGTGCCGTTGAAGGCGGCGTTGGTGACCTTGTAATGCTGCCCGGTCCTGGTGAGCACCGAACTCCACGACGTGGTGATCGCGGTGCCCTCGGGGAGATCGAACTCGATCGTCCACTGTGTACTGTTCGCGTCTCCCGCGTTCGTCAGCGTGTACTTCCCGCCGTATCCGCTGTCCCAGACCGAACCTTGCGCGAACGTCGCGGTCAGGCTCGGCGCGGCGGCCTCGGCCGTGACGACGGCTCCGAACAGTCCCGCCGCCGACGCCGTGGCCGCGATCGCGGCGAGCAGCCGTTTCCTGGTCATTCCGTGCCTCCGCATTTCGTTCCGGCGATCGAGCAGGCGAACGGCAGTCCCTGGCCGGCGGCGTTGAAGCCGAACGTCGCCGTGCCGCCGGGTTTGACGTTCCCGTTGTGGGTGGCGTTCCCGAATCGGTAGTGCTGTCCGGTCCTGGTCAGCACCGAACTCCAGGAACCGGTGATCGTCGTCCCGGCGGGCAGGTCGAACTCGACGGCCCACGAGCCCACGGAGGCCGAACACGTGTTGCTGATCGTGAAGCCGGCGCCGTAGCCGCTGTCCCACACCGACTTGCGGGTGAAGGACGCGTTCAGGCAGGCACTGGGGTTCTGCGTCGTCGTGGTGGACGTCGGTGTGGTCGTGGTCGGGCTTTGGCTGGTCGGGGACGACGGCGGAGTCCCGTCGACGGACTTCAGGAACAGCGACGACGAGGCATCGGTCTTGGAGGCGTCCACCCCGTGCCCGCCGGTGTAGTCACGCTGCTCGTTCTTCGCCCAGTCGGCGATCGGCGTGCCACCGATGTCAAGGTGCTTGTAGGCGGTGCCGTCCCACCCGAAGGAGTAGACGCGGTGCCGGTCGGCGTAGAAGTCGTTATACGGTCCGTTGTCCGCGAGCTGTTTGGTCATGGCGTTGTTGAAGAACACGTTGCGGTAGCCGGAGGCACCCGACCACTTGACGGCCTTCTTGCCCGCGCCCCACCAGATCGGGAACCAGTTCGAGTCGTCGGGACCGCCGCCGCCCTCCTCGCCGCAGTTGGCGCGGCAGTTCCCGGAACGGTGCGCGTACGGGACCTTGACCGTGTTGAGTTCGAAGAGGTTGTTGCGTTCCCAGCCGCCGTGGAGGTTCAGGTCCGAGTCGAACGAGTTGCCGATCACCACGTTGCCCGCGGCGGACCACTGGAAGGTGAAGTGCCGCAGCAGGGTCGAGGTGTTGCCCGCGTAGAGCGAATCCCAGACCCGGGAGCCGCGGAAGTAACCGTTGCCGCCCTTGCCCTTGTTCCACGAACCGTTGAGCTCGTTGTCCACGATCTGGAGGTTCTTCGCCTCCTCGGTGACGATCGGGTGCGAACCGGTCATGTCCGCGCGGATACCGCGGACCCAGGAGTTCGCCGCCCACTTGAACACGATCCCGTGCATCTCCGCGGCGGGCGCCATGTTCCCGTAGTTGTTGTTCGCCTCCGCGGGGTTCAGGCCCGGCATGTCCTGGGTGAAGCCGAGGTTCTCGAATCCGACGCCGAGCACCGGGTCGACCAGCGGCGCCGCCTTCGAGTCGTAGGTGGCGCCGTCGATCGGGGCCGAACCGTCCGAAGTGGAGTTCACCGGGACGTCGTACTCGAGCGGTTTGTCGAGGGTGATCTTGCGTGCCGTGGTGTCGAGCGCCGCGATCGTGAAGATCTGCTGGCGCATGTGCATGTTCAGCAACGGGAACGTCGTCGGCGTCGCTTGCTGCTGCTCGTAGAACTTCTGCGAGTTGGCCGCCCGGATGTTGACCAGGTTCCCGGCGGCGAGGGCGGTCAGGGCGCCGCTGCTCGCCAGGTGGACGACCTTGTCCCCCGTCCGCGCGGCGAACGCGGTGTCGCCCGGCTTGCCCCGCAGCTTCACCCCGGCCTTCCAGTGGACGTTGATCGTGCCCTCGAAGATGTCCTTGCGGTTCGCGGGCGCGGCGGCGTAGTCGCTCGCGTAGGACGTGTGCACGCCCCTGGACTGGACGCGGAACAGCCCGCGACCCGGCCACAACCAGCCGCCCTTGCCCGCGCCCGAGGTCATGCCGTCCTCGTCCCAGTCGGAACCGTCCGGGGTGAGGGTGTCGTAAAGGGTGTTCGCGTCCGGTTTGTAGACGAACTTCGTGGCGTCCTTGCCCGCGCCGCGGAGGATCAGGTAGTCGGCGTCGACGTGGATCTCGTGCGTGACGTCGAACCGGCCGGCCGGGAAGGTGATCGTGCTCAGCTTCGTGTAGCTCCCCGACGGCGAGCACGCGCTCTTGATCCCGTCGATGGCCGCCTGGATCCCGTTCGTGTCGTCGGCGCCGTCGTCGGGCTTGACGTTGTACTGGCTCGCCAGTTCGGCCGCGGTGACCTGGCAGGTGGCGTTCGGATTCACTTCACCCGAGCCGGGTAGCGCGGCACCACCGCGATACCCGGCTTTGGACCAGTCGTAGAGGCCGGCGACCGGCGCGCGGCGATTGGCCGCGCCGAGGTCGAGGCCGGTCAGCGCGCCTGGTCCCGGCGCCGCGTCCGCCGCTGTGGGCGGTACCTGCAGGAGTGCGGCGGTGGCGACCACGGCGGCGACCGCCGGTAGGACGGCACGACGAAGAGGACTTTTTCGGGACACCCGAAACCTCCGTGACGGACTGACGGAAGGTGTTGCGGCGTGTACACCCGGACCCCGCCTTTATAGTTCACGTCCCTGGCGTCCGTCAACGGATGTGAATCATGTCCATGTATGTGAACGGGCGAACGTCGAGATGTGGGTGTGGAAGGCCTCGAGATAGCGGCGGAGGAACGCTTCGGTTCCCTCGTCCGTCACCTTGCCGTTGTCCGTGATCAGCCCGTCGGTGTACCTGATGTAGGCCTCGGGCTGGCCCAGCACCGGGGAGTTGGTGAAGGACAGGATGCTCTTCAGGTGGTGCTGGGCGACCGCCGTGGAGATCAGTCCCGGCGACGCGCCGATCACCGCGGCGGGCTTCCCGTCGAGGGAGTTCGACCCCCACGGCCGGGTCGCCCAGTCGATCGCGTTCTTGAGCGCCCCCGGGATCGAGCGGTTGTACTCCGGCGTGACGAACAGGAGCGCGTCCGATCCCTCGATCGCCCGCTTCAGCTCCCGGGCCGCCGACGGGAAGTCCTGGTCGAGGTCGTGGTCGTACAGCGGCAGGTCGCGGATCGGGATCTCGGTGAACCGCAAGTCCTGTGGCGCCAGCCCGGCGAGCGCTCCGGCCAGCCGCCGGTTGATCGAACCGCGCGACAAGCTTCCGACCACATAACCGACTTCGTAGGTCATGCTCATTGCCTTTCTCGTTGTCGAACCGAATCAGAGGAAGCGGGCCCGGCGCCGCACCGGGCCGCCCAGGGCCGCGGCACCGAAGGCCGCGGCCAGACCCACCAGAGCGACGCCGCCCCAAAGCGCGCCAGGCCCGAACGGCAGCAGGAAGGAGCCGAGTACCGGCGCCAGAACAGCGCCCACCGACCAGCTCATCCCGGAAAGCCCCGCGTACGTGCCTTGCAACGCGGGTGGCGACAGGAGGGACACGATGGTCGGGATCGACCCCGCGACCGCGATCTCGCCCGCCGTCCAGATCACCACCGTGAGCGCGAGCCCTTTCGCGTCGTGCACGAAGGCGGTCAGCGCGAACCCCGCGGCCACGACCGCCGCCCCGGCCGCCAGCACCCGGTTGGGATCGAGCCGCGAGAGCCGGTTCCCGGCCAGGGGCTGCACGGCGACGATCAGGACGCCGTTGAGTGCCATGACCAGTCCGAAGTGGACACCGGCGATCCCCTGCCCGGCCATGGCGAGCGGCAGGGTCGTGAACGCCTGGGCGTACATGGCCCCGTAGGCCGTCGTCACGACGCTGAAGGCGAGCATCAACGGGTCCCGGAGCACGAGGCGCCACGCGCCGCTTTCCGCCGCCTCGGCCGGCCTGGATTCCGGCACCGCCCGCCACACGAGCACCGCGAACGCGATGGCGACGGCGGCGTTGACGCCGAACATCGCCGTCGCACCGCGGTCGGCGAACCAGCCGCCCGCCACCATCGCGACGGCGTAACCGAGGTTCACGCCCCAGAAGAGCAGGCCGTACGCCCGCGGCCGGACCGACGGCGGGACCAGGTCGGCCACCATGGCCTGCGACGCGGGACGGTAGGACTCGATGGTGAGCCCGAGCAAGAACGCCGTCAGCGCCACGAGCGGAAACCCGGTCGCCGCGCCCATCAGGACCATCGACGCCGAGGTCGCGAGCATGCCGCCGGTCAAGGTCACCCGCCGGCCGAAGCGATCGGCGAGCCGGCCCGCCAGCAGGTGCGAGAGCACCGAGCCGACCCCGAACACGGCCATCACCGCGCCGGTCTCGCCGACGCCGAAGCCCTGCACGCGGGTCAGGTAGACGGACAGGAACGGCTGCACCATCGCACCGGCGCGGTTGACGAGAACGCCCAGCCACAGCATCCAGAACGCACGCGGAAGCGAGAGCGGCCCGGCGGCCGGAGGGGTGAGGGTGATCATGCGGACCATCGTTGACCGGAAGTACCGGAGCCGATAAAAGTTTCAGTTGTGGCTGAATCCTCGTGGGCGGAGTTCGACTTCACCTCCAGCGACCTCGCCCGGCTGCGGTTCGCGTTCTCCCCCGCTTCCGAGGCGATCGCGAGCCTGCGGCTACTGCAGGATCCCGGGCGGCACGCGGTACACCTGCCCTGGATCCGCGCCGTCCGGCCGCTGCTGCGCGAACTCGACCTGCGCCTGCTCTTCGCACTGGTCCCACTCGGCGCCTACTTCGCGGACTTCCTGACCCCGCCACCGGCCAGCCCGGTCCCCGACATCGACGCCGAGCTCGACCGGATCGCCCGCGCCGACCTCGGCGAAGCCGTCGCGGAAGCCTCCCGGGTGCCCGCCGCCGCGAGCGACGTCGTGCAGCGGTTCCTCGCAGACCCCGCCGCCGGGGTCGCTCGGGCGGCCGACGAGCTCCGGCTCTACTGGGACACGGCACTGGCGAGCTTCTGGCCGCAGATCCGGGGCCTGTTCGAAGCGGAGATCTTCCGCCGCTCGCGCCAACTGGCCCGCGACGGGGCTGGGGCACTGTTCAACGATCTGCACCCGAACATCTCCTGGGACGACGGGCGGCTGAAGGTGCGCACCCGCGCGTGGAAACGCCGCGGGACGCTCGGCGGAGACGGCCTCATCCTGATCCCCAGCGTCTTCCACTGGCCCGACACCGCGGTGATGGCCGAGCCGTACCAGCCGATCGTCCTCTACCCCGCTCCCGGGGTCGCCACCGTGTGGGCACAAGACATCATCCCGACCACCGGCGCCCTCGACGCCCTGATCGGACGGACCCGGGCCCGCGTTCTAGTGGCCCTGTCCGAGAGCGTGACGACGACCGCGCTGGGTCGACGGCTCTCGATGGCGCCCGGTGCGGTCAGCCAGCATCTGAAGGTCCTGCACGACAACGGGCTGATCACCCGGCATCGCAGCGGACGAGAGGTCTTCTACGCGCGCTCGGCGCTCGGCGACACCTTGTGCGCCAACGGGTAGACCGATCAGCGCTCGCCGGAGCGGAAACGATCGAGCACGCGGCGTTCCCGTTTGGTCGGACGCCCCGCGCCCCGTTCCCGCCGCGCGACCGGCACGGCGGCCTCGGGCGGCGGCGCCGGCGTCCGGTCGATGAAACAGGTGGCCGCGTCGGCGGCACCGACCCGCTTCTGGATCACCCGCGTCACTTCCAGGATCCGCGTCGTGTCGTGCACCCGGGCACGGACCTCGTCACCCGCCACGACGGTGGTCGCGGGTTTGGCGGGTTTGCCGTTCACGCGGACATGGCCGCCACGGCACGCCGCTGCGGCGTCAGGACGCGTCTTGGTCAGCCGGACGGCCCACAGCCAGCGATCAACTCGAGTGGACTCCACAGCAGTACATAGTGGCCTATCGGTCGTCTTTATTGCCACTCGGTATAGACGCAGGTATAACTTGTTCTAAATCCCTCAACGGTGAGGAAGATCACGTGAGCGACGAAACCATGCAGAGAAGCGCTTCCGGACAGTTATCCCGCCGCCTCTTTATTGCTGGAACTGGTTCTATCTTGGGGGCCGCCGCCCTCGGCGGGACCGCTTCCGCGAAAAGTTCGATCGCCGACGCCGCCCGTATCCCCGCGCTCGTCGTCGGTTCCGGATACGGCGGCTGTGTCGCCGCGCTCCGGCTCGCCGAAGCCGGTGTCGACGTCCACCTCGTCGAACTCGGCATGGCATGGGACACCCCTGGCACGGACGGCAAGATCTTCGCCAACACCACCAAGCCCGACTATCGCTCCTTCTGGCTGCGGACGAGGACCAAGCAGCCGCTGAGCAACTTCCTCGGCTTCCCGCTCGACAAGGACGTCCCGCGCCATACCGGGATCCTCGACGCCGAAGAGTTCGGTGGCATCACCGTCTATCAGGGCCGCGGCGTCGGCGGCGGCTCACTGGTCAACGGCGGGATGGCCGTCACACCGAAGCGCGAGAACTTCGGGTCCGTCCTGCCCACGGTCGACGCGGACGAGATGTACGGCGTCTACTACCCGCGCGCCAACGCCGGTCTCGGCGTCGCCACCATCGACCCGGACTGGTTCGAGACCGCCGAGTGCTACCAGTACGCGCGAGTCGGCCGGAAGCACGCGCAGCGGTCCGGTTTCCCGTTCCTGTTCGTCCCGGACGTGTACGACTGGGACTACATGAAGAAGGAACAGGCGGGCACCGTGCCGAGGTCCGCGCTGGCCGGGGAGATCCTCTACGGCAACAACGCGGGCAAGAAGTCGTTGCAGCAGACCTATCTCCCGCGGATCAAGGCGACAGGGCGAGTAACGATCTCGGCGCTGCATCGCGTCACGTCGGTCACGCCCGCGTCCGGTGGCGGTTACACCGTGGCTATGGAGCAACTCGATACAAGCGGCACCGTGACGGCGACGAAGGCGGTCACCGCGGACAAGGTGTTCTTCGCGGCCGGCAGCGTCGGCACGAGCAAGCTGCTGGTCAAGCTCAAGGCGACCGGCGCCCTGCCCAACCTCAGCAACGAGGTCGGAAAAAGCTGGGGCGACAACGGAAACGTCATGTGCGGCCGGGCGAACCACATGTGGGACGCCACCGGCGCGCTGCAATCGTCCATCCCCACCGCGGGTATCGACAACTGGGCGGCGGGTGGCGCGTTCGCCGAGGTCGCGCCGCTGCCGACCGGCATCGAGACCTACGCCTCGTTCTATCTGTCGATCACCAAGAACCCCAACCGCGCGACGTTCTCCTGGAACCCGAGCGCGAACAAGGTCGACCTGAACTGGCAGACCGCCTGGAAACAGCCGTCGATCGAGATGGCGAAGACGATCTTCGACAAGATCAACGCGAAGGAGGGCACGATCTACCGGACCGACCTCTTCGGCGCGTACAAGATCTGGGGTGACCATCTCACCTACCACCCGCTCGGCGGCGCGGTGCTCGGCAAGGCGACCGACAATTACGGCAGGCTCCACGGATATCCGGGCCTTTACGTGATCGACGGCGCGTTGATTCCGGGTAATACCTCGGTGAACCCGTTCGTCACCATTACCGCGCTCGCGGAAAGGAACATCGAAAAGATCGTCGCCACCGATCTGTGACGACGAATCGAAATAGGCCGGGGCCGCCACCCCGGCCTATTCTCAGAACTTCGGAAGAACGCAGACGGTGTCGATGCCCAAAACGTGGTTCAGCCGTCCGAAGGCGAGCCACGAACCGATGCTCATGCTCAGTTCGACGATCTCCTTCTGGCTGTAGTGCTCGGCCATCCGCTTCCAGAATTCGTCGTCGATGCCGTGGTGGTCGAGCGCGTAGCGTTCGGCGTACTCGGCGGCCAGGCGGGTCCGGTCGTCGAAGGCGTCGGTGGTGCGCCACTCGGTCACCGCGTCGGCGAACTCCTCCTCGACCTTCACCCCGTCGCGTTCGGTCCGCCAGTCCAGGCAGAAGACGCAGCCGTTGATCTGCGCGATCCGCAGCCGGGCCGCCTCGAACTCGCGGAGCCCCAGCGTGGTGTGCGAGTACACCGCGAGCGACAGGTTCGATGCCGCGACACCGATCCCGGGCACCATCTCGCCCCAGACGTAGCCGATCGGGTCCTTGCCCTCGGGAATGTCGATGTTCATCGCGCGCTCCTTCCGAGCTTGCCGGTGGCCGGTCGCAATGGGACGTCGAGTGCGTCGTAAAGGCCCGGTTTGGCATCCACGAGCCAGTCGATGGCGCCGACCAGCCTGCCGACCGCGGTCGCGTTGCCGCCGGCGGACCGGTTCTCGCCCTCGTCGGTGGCCTCGACCGAAACCTCGATCCTGGGACGGCCTTCGATGATCACCTTGTGCGCCCCGTCGCCGCTGGGCGGCATCGGCCAGTCCGGCGCGCACGAGGCGTGGATCCGGGTGACGTGCTCGACCACGATGCGGGGTTCGCCGTCCACGATCCCCTGCACTTCGAACCGGACAGCGCCCTGCGTGCCCGCTTCGAACTCGCCCATCGCCCGCGTGGTCACGGTTTCCTCGAGCGGGCGGCGGTCGAGCGTTTCGCGGATCTCGTCCAGTTCGACGCCGAGACCGCGGGCGATGAGCCGCACCTGCCCGCCCCACACCATCGTGGGTACCGACGGGGCCAGCATCGGCGGCTGGTAGTCCATCGGCTGCCCCATCCCGACCAGATATCGGACGGAATCCGGCTGGTCGTAGGTGGAGTAGTCGAAGATCTCCTGGCAGCGGACCGCGTCCACGGTGGTGCCGAGCCCGCTGATCAGCAACGGCAGGATGTCGTTGCCCCAGCCGGGATCCACGCCGGAGACGAACAGTGAGCCGCCGCCGTCCGCGATCGCCGCGAGCACCGGCTCACGCAGTTCGTCCGGCGCGTTGCACTGGTCGTACAGCGCGTAGAGCGCGGGCGTCACCACCACCGTCCCGGCCCGGACCGCGCGGACGATGTCGGCCAGCGCTTCGGCGGGCCGGATGTCGCCGGACGCCGCGTACACCACCGCCCGTGGACCCGCCGCCAGGACCGCTTCGACGTCATCGGTCGCCGCCACACCCAGTTCGCCGTCGATCTCCGCGAGCGCGGCCGCGTCACGGCCGACCTTCGCGGGATCGTGCACGAGTACCCCGGTGAGTTCCAGCGCCGGATGCGCGTCGACGGCCCGGATGGAGGCACGGCCGATGTTGCCCGTACCCCAGACAACCGTGGGAATCATGAAGTCGAGGTTAACCGAATCCGAGTTCGGTTCCCAGTACCGAAACAATCACGAAAACCGCAGGTCAGAGTGCATTACTCGGGTTCATTCGAGTGGGCAACGAAAGCGTTCCGGTACGCGGAACGAGCGTCGTTTTCCCGGCTCCCGGCAATACCCGTTGGACCGTTCGCGCGGTGTCTGTGTAGTGTGCGCTCTCGTGACGAGCCCCGAGTCGGACAGAACCCCGCCGCCGGTCATCCGGCGGCGAGTCGTCGTGTCCGGCCGTTAGGCATCGGCCTGCTCGCTTCCCGGTGACCGGAGCGCTGTTCCGTGCGTCCGGCCGGGTTTTCCTCCTGTCCAGCGCACGGCTCCTCCTGTTCACTTTTTCTTGGGAGTCGTCCGTTGCCCCTGTTCGTCTATGTCCTCGGCCTTGCCGTGTTCGCGCAAGGCACCTCCGAATTCATGGCCTCCGGTCTCGTACCGGGGATCGCCGACGAGTTGTCCGTCCCGGTGGGCGCGGCCGCCGCGCTGACGTCGGCCTATGCCGTCGGAATGATCTTCGGCGCCCCCGCGATGGCCGTGCTCAGCGCGCGCTGGCCCCGACGGCGAGCGTTGGCCGGGTTCCTGACCGCCTTCGTCGTAGTGCACGTCATCGGCGCCGTCACGACGAGCTTCCCGGTGCTGTTCGGCACCCGGATCGTCGCGGCGGTGGTCAACGCCGGCTTCCTCGCCGTGGCGATGCCGGTCGCGGTCGCGCTGGCGCCACAAGGGAAACAAGCGCGAGCGACCGCGATCCTGTTGTCGGGTATCACGCTGTCGTGTGTCGCCGGAGTGCCTGCGGGTGCCGTACTCGGTGATCTCGCGGGCTGGCGTTCCGCGTTCTGGGCGGTCGCCGCGCTCTGCCTTCCCGCGCTGGTGCTGGTGTTCCGTTCGGCACCGGCCGACGCGGCGAGCCCGTCCGAAGTCTCGATCAGGCGCGAAATGCGCGAGCTGAAATCACCACCCGTGCGGCAGGCGATGCTCCTCGGCGCGTTGGTCAACGGTGCGACCTTCACGACGTTCGCCTTCCTCGCCGTCATCGCGACGGACGTCGCCCACCTTCCCGCCGGAGCGGTTTCCGGCCTGCTGGCGGCGTTCGGCGTCGGCGCGTTCCTCGGTGTCACGGTGGCGGGCCGCAAGGGGAACGGCGAACTCCGGCGCGGTCTGGTCCTCGGGTTGTGCGCCCTGCCGGCCGGCTGGGCGGCGCTGGCGATGACCGGGGCGCAGCCGGTCGCGTTGTTCGTCCTGGCGACCGTCCAAGGTGGACTGTCGTTCGGCTGCGGTTCCGCGCTCATCGCGCGGGTCATGCACGTGGCTCCCGGAGCCCCGGCCCTGGGTGGTTCGTTCGCGACGGTCGCGTTCAACGTCGGCGCGTTCGTGGGACCGGTGCTCGCCGGTTTCGTCACGGAGTCGACCGGTGACTACCGGGACGCCGTCTGGATCAGTGCGGCGATCGCCGTTGTCGCGCTTCCGCTCGTGCTGTGGCGGGGCTGGGTAACATCGGCCGGACCATGGAAATGATCACCGTCCCGGCGGGCCCGGCGAGGCTGACGGACCGGCGGACGCAGCGGAGCTGGACCGTCGACGTCGCGTCCTTCCTGCTCGCCCCCGTTCCGGTCACCCAGAAGATCGGAAGGCTTCCTCTCGTCGACGTCTCCTGGCAGGACGCCCTCCGGTTCTGTAACACGCTGTCCGAGCGTGAGGGGCTGACTCCCGTCTATGAGCTGGAATCCTCGACGTGGGACCGGTCCGCGGACGGCTACCGCCTGCCCACCGAAGCGGAATGGGAACACGCCTGCCGCGCCGGCACGACCGGTCCCCGCTACGGGCCGCTCGACGAGATCGCTTGGTACCGCGAGAACTCGGCGGGGTCCCTGCACGACGTCGGCGGGAAGGCGCCCAACGCGTGGGGCCTGCACGACATGCTCGGCAACGTCTGGGAGTGGTGCTGGGACGTGTACGACGCCGAGGTGTACGGCGAATACCGCGTCCTGAAGGGCGGTGGCTGGTTCGACGAGCACTGGAGCTGCCGGGCCTCGGTGCGGCGGCGCAGTCACCCGACCTTCCGGGTCGACGACGTCGGCTTCCGCGTCGCCAGGTCACTGTGACCCCGGCCTCTCGTGCGTGTCGATCACCCGATTGAATGACGCCAGGACACCCGGCCAGGGTGTCGGACCTCTGGAGGAAACCGTGACCGGAACCGCTCCCCGAGACGTCGAACGCGTCTACTCCACCGCCGACGTCGTCGCGAAACTGCGCCGGCTCGCCGACGCGCTCGAGTCCGAGACCTCGTTCCGCATCCAGATCGCCGGGGAACGGTTCCGCGTCCCCGCCCGCGCACAGTTCTCGATCGAGCACGAGCGCGGCGACGGTGAGGAAGAGGTCGAGTTCCAGCTGAAGTGGAAGATCGAAGAGACCGATTCGGACGACGACGCCGAAGGCACCGTCGTCTGATCTTTCTGTCCACAAAGGACAGGGCGGGCCCGTATACCCTTGGCGGGCCCGCCCTCTTCTTCACTACCGTTCGCCTGTGACCAAGAGCTATGACCGCCGGGCCTTCGCCCTCTCCTACCTCGCGGCCCAGCCCGAGTACTCGCATGGGTTCAGCGATGACGATTCCGAATACAACGACGCCCTCAGGGCCTACCGGGAACGGCTGTTCAAAGGGTTGGAGTCGCTCTTCGGACTCGAACTGACGTGGGACGGCGTCTCCGACAGGACCGACGGCTCCGTGCTCTTCGTGCTGTTCAGCAGCGCCGCCCGGAACCATCTGGGAGTCGAGGCATCGGGCTTCCTCGAAGGCGGACTGCTCGTCAAGGCGCTGGAACGGGCCGGACAGGACGGTCCCGTGCTCGCGTCGATGAGCCGGAGTATCGACCTGCGAGACAGACTGTGGGCGTCCTACGTCGACACGATGGAACTGGTACTCGGCATCCTGCTCGGTGAGCGGGCGGACGACGTGTTCACTTCGGCCGACCTTCGCGCGGTCGGTGTGGACGACACCGAGCCCCGGGAGCGATGAGGGGGCCCAGAGCCACATCCAGAGCCGTTACTCCGGTTCAGTGAACCGGCGGCTCCCGCGCCGATCCGCGTAACACCGCGTGGTCTCTCCAAGATTCGGAAGTAGCACTGGAACCGGCGATCTTGGCCGGCGCCGATCCGGGAGGAAGCACCGTGGCGTTGTTCGGCAACAATCAGAGCGCGGAGGTCGCCGCGCTCCACCAGCAACTCGCCGCCGCCCACGCGACGATCGCCGAGCTGAGGAACTGGGTCGGACACCTTCGGGGCACCGAGACCGCCGTGTTGGAAGCCGACCTTCGCCGGTTGAAGGCGACGGTCGAGCAGGCCAAGGCCGAGCACTCGGCGCAAACGGCCGCTCGTGAGCAGTTGGCGGCCGAGCTGGAATCTTGGCGTTCCCAGCTCGTGGAGACCCGTGAACTCGCGTTGTTGCAGCAGGTGGGCATCTACGAATACGCCCATCCACTCGAGGACGCGCTGGCGTACAAGGACGCGCTCACCGAGCTGCGGGCACGGATCAAGACCGCCGCGAAGACCGACGCCGTGACCTGCCAGGTCGATTGGGCGGTCAACGGCTCCGTCAAAGAAGGCCAGAAACTGGGCCGTGACATGGCCAAGTTGATGCTCCGGGCATACAACGCCGAAGCCGACAACGCGGTCCGCGTGGTCAAACCGCACACTGTGGAATCCGTCAAGACCCGGCTGACGACCACGCGGGACACGATCGGCAAGCTCGGCGCGCTGATGCGCATCGTCGTCTCCAGCGACTACCACCGGCTCAGGCTCAAGGAGATCGAGCTGACCGCCGACTACCTGATGAAGGTCGAGGTCGAACGCGAAGCCGCGCGAGAAGAACGTGCCAGGCTCCGCGAAGAGGCGAAGGTCATGAAGGAGGTCGAGCGAGAACGTGCGCGTCTGGCGAAGGAGCGTGCCCACTACGCCACGGTCCTCGCAAGACTTGAGGCCAAGGGGGACGTCGAAGGCCTGGTCCGCGCGAAGGAGCAGTTGGCGGCCGTCGACGACGCCATAGCCGGGGTCGAACAGCGGGCGGCCAACATCCGTGCCGGCTACGTCTACGTCATCTCGAATCTGGGCGCGTTCGGGCCCGACGTGGTGAAGATCGGGATGACCCGACGCCTCGAACCGATGGACCGCGTCCGGGAACTCGGCGATGCCTCCGTTCCGTTCCGGTTCGACGTCCACGGGCTCTTCTTCTCCGAAGACGCCGTCGCGCTTGAGACCGCCCTGCATCAGCGACTGGCAGCCGACCGTGTCAACATGGTGAATCCACGCCGGGAGTTCTTCTACGCCACGCCGGCGCGCGTCAAGGAGCTCCTCACCGAACTCGGTGACGACCACATCCTCGAATACAAGGACACCGCGGATGCCGTCGAATGGCGAGCATCCCGTCGCGACACCGATTCGGCGCACGCGCTGTCCGGTGCCTCGAACACCGACGCGGGTGATGATGGTGACCTGTCTTCGGACGGCGACCTGACATGACCTACGCACCTCAGCCGCCCGCCCCCTCGCCAGTGCCTCACCGTCCTCCTTCGTGGTTTCCGGATCCTTTGGACGACGCCCTGCTGCGGTACTGGGACGGGCATCGCTGGACCTTCCACACCGCCGTTCGCCCAGCTCCCGCGCCGTCAGCGGTCGAACGGCCGCGACAGGCGCCGCAACCCGCTCCCGTTCCGGCGATGCGCCCCGACATCGTGGCCGCGTTGCAGAATGTCCGTGGAGTCCTGGTGGGCTCGATGAAGGAGGTGAACCTCCTTCCCGGTTACCTCCGGCCGGAAGAGCAGGTGCTCGCGCTCACCGCCGCACAAGGCGAAGGCCAGGGCGTACTCGCCTGCACGAACCGTCGGCTGCTGTTCCTTTTCGTGGGGGTCGTACGCCGTCAGTTCCTCGAAGTCGACTGGAACCGGACAAAGCACATCTTCTACTCCCAGTCCACCAAGACCTTCTCGGTCTACACGACGAAGTTCAGCAAGCGGGCTGTTCCCGCGTTCACCGTTCGGGTCAATAACCTCAACGACGCCAATGCCATCGCCCACGCCGCCCAGTCCGCCGCCGCGGCGCCTCGGCTGGACGTCGTTTGAACCGGCCTTACCAAGCGGGCAGTCTCAAACGATGCCGCCGTTCGCGCGAAGCACCTGCCCGTTGACCCATCGCGCCGGACCGGCGAGGAACGAGACGACCTCGGCGATGTCGGACGGCGTGCCGAGGCGTTCGAGCGGGGGCTGCGCCGCCATGCTCGCGATGGTCGCCTCGTCCTTGCCGTCGAGGAACAGCGCCGTCGCGGTCGGGCCGGGGGCGACCGCGTTCACGGTGATGTCGCGGCCGCGCAGTTCGCGGGCGAGGACCAGGGTGACGGCCTCGACCGCACCCTTCGTGGCGGCATAGGCCGCGTATCCCGGCAGGGCGAGGCCGAGCACCGACGTGGAGAAGTTGATGATCGCGCCGCCGTTGCGCACGCGGCGGGCGGCCTGCTGGTCGACCACGAAGGTGCCGCGAATGTTGGTGCGGTGCAACCGGTCCAGCCGGTCGAGATCCAGTTCGGCCACCGGCGCGAGGTACATGATGCCCGCCGCGTGGACCACGACGTCGACCCCGCCGAAGGTATTCTCCGCGGTGTCGAACACGGCCTCGACGGCCCGCTCGTCGGCGACGTCGGCTTGGGCCGCGATCGCCTGACCGCCGGCGGCGGTGATCGCGTCGACAGCGGCCTGCGCCTCGTCCTTGTTGCCGCCGTACCCGACGACGACCGCGAACCCGTCCGACGCGAGCCGCTCGGCGGACTCCCTGCCGATGCCCCGCGACCCACCGGTGACGATCGCTACACGTGCCATGCCATGCTCCCATCAGGCGTTTCCGTTGATAACAGTATCACCGTATCACCGATATCGAACCAGTGCTACCGACCGAGTGTTATCGTCGATACATGACGACGAAAGACCGGTTGGTCCGCGCGGCGGCCGAGCTTCTGCGGGAAGGCGGGCGCGAGGCTTTGTCGACGCGTGCGGTCAGCGCCGCCGCCGGAGTCCAGGCACCGACGCTCTACCGGACCTTCGGCGACAAGGACGGCCTGCTCGACGCCGTCGCCACGTATGGCTTCAAGAGCTACCTGGAGGGGAAACACGCCCTCGGCGAGACCGACGACCCGGTGGGCGACCTGCGGCGAGGCTGGGACCTGCACGTCGAGTTCGGGCTTCAGCAGCCGGCCTTCTACATGCTCATGTACGGCGAGCCTCGCGTCCGCGAAGCCCGCCGCGAGGCGGACGCGATCCTCCGCCGGATCGTCGGACGCATCGCCGAGGCCGGCCGGCTGCGCGTCCCGGTCGAACAGGCCGCGCAACTGGTGCACGCGACCGGGATGGGCGTGATCCTCTCGTTCCTCGCCAGCCCGCCCGAGCAACGCGACCCGGACCTCATCGTCGCCGCGCGCGAACACGTCATCGCGGCCATCACCACCGACAGCACGGACGAGGCGTCGGACATCCCCAGCCGTGCGATCGCGCTCAAAGCCGCGCTGGAAAAGGAACCTGGCGACGCGCTGACGCCGGCCGAGCACGCGATGCTCGCCGAATGGCTCGACCGCCTCGCCCGGTGACCTACCGGCCGACGGCCTTCGCCGCCGCGACCGCCTGCCCGGCGTAGGACCGTCCGAAAAGGACGGTGTGGACCAGGAGCGGGAACAGCTGGTGCGCGCCGATCCGGTCGGTCCAGCCGTCGGCGAGCGGAGCGACCTCCTGGTAGGCGGCGAGCACCCGGTCCAGCAACGGGCAGCCGAACAACTGCAGCATGGCGAGATCGGTTTCGCGATGGCCGCCGTGCGCCGCCGGATCGATGAGCGAGGCTTCGACGGGTCCCCACAGCACATTGCCGTTCCACAGATCGCCGTGCAGACGCGCCGGAGGTTCGGTCACCTCCGGGAGCCGCGCGCAGGCCCGCTCGATGACGGCTGCCTCGTCAGCGGTCAAAGTGCCCTCGTCGACGGCACGGCGGACATAGGGCAGGACCCGGTACTCGGCGTACCACCGCGGCCAGTCCTCCCCCGGCGTGTTTCTCATCGGTGCCAGGCCGATCCACGCGTCGACGGGCCCGTCCGGCGGTGCCGCGCCGAACGCGGGCGCGCCCGCCGCGTGCAGTGCCGCGAGCCCTCGCCCCAACCGCTCCGCCGCGTGATGCGTCGGCCGTCCTCCGCCGACCAGGTCCGTGACCAGCCACTCGTCGTCGTGACCGCGGACCTCGGGCACCCGCACGGCACCGGGCTCCCCCAGCCACCGCAGACCCGCTGCCTCCGCGGGTGTCGCGTTCCGGGCATGGCCCCGTTTGACGACCACCGTGTCGCCGCTGTCCAGCACCACTTCGGTCACCCCGCTCGAGAGGCTTCTCTGCTCGGAAACCGAGCGTCCGGTGATCCTCGTGGCAGCCTCGGCAGGCGGCGAAACCTGGGTCATGTCCGCAACCTACCTCCGATCGGGTGAACGAACAGCCCCGCCGGTTTCCCGACCTCGGTCGGGCTGCATCCGGTCAACGCCCGGAACTCACGGGCGAGATGCGCCTGATCGCTGTATCCGCCCAGGTGCGCGACCTCGGCCCACGACAGGGACGACGCCCTGTCCAGCAGTCTCAATACACGATTGAGCCGCGCGATCCGCCCGGCCGTGCGGGGATTCAGCCCGATCTGCTCGCGAAACCGGGCGTTGAGATGCTGCCTGCTCCAGCCGATCTCGCCGGCGAGGGCGTCGACACGGACCGGGCCCGCCGCAAGCCGGTCCCACGCGTGCCGGACCGGGGCCGCCAGCACGGGGCCGCGAGCCAGCTTCGCCGCGAGATAGTCGTCCAGCAGCCGGAATCGCTCCGGCCAGTCCGCGGCCTCGGCCAGCCGTTCGGTCAACGGTCCGGCCGTCAGCAGCTCGGACGCCGCGACCACCGAATTCGTCAGCTCCCGCAGCGGAATCCCGAACAACGCGTACGAACCGAGCGGGGTCAGGGTGACGATGATGCCGCGCGAAGCCCCGGCCTGTTCGACGCGCAACGGCCGGTCCCGCAGCCCCAGCACCGGCGAATCGGGGATCCCGGCACCGCGGACCGGAGCGTCGAGGTCGATCACCCAGGTGAGCACGGACAACGGAGTGATCTGCCAGGAGTTCGCGCCCGCGTCGGGAAGATCGTGCGCCACGTAGCTCGCCACATGGGCGGCCAGCGCGGGATGCGGCCACCTGAGCATCCGCTCGCCGGGCGCACGGGTGATGTCCAGCCGCGGCACCACGAGACCCCACCCGCCCATGCCTTCACTTTACTTTCGTTCAAGACCGGGACCGTGGCTCCGCCTAGCGTTCGGCGCATGCGGAATATCGGGGGATTCAGAAATCCGGCGGCCGAGAAGCGCTATTTCGCCGCCTATGACCGAGCCATGGCCGAGTGCCCGGAGCCGGGTGCGGTCTTCGACGTCGACACGCGTCACGGCACCACACGGGTCTATCGCTACGGCGACGGCGGCACGCCGATCGCCCTCCTGCCGGGGCTCATGGCCACCTCAGCCTGTTTCGCGGCGCTGATTCCCGCCTTGGCCGAGCGGCACGCGGTATACGCGATCGACACTCTCGGCGAAGCGGGCCGAAGCGTGCACAAAGTCCCTTTCGAAGACCTTCGTGACCGCGCGAGCGCTCTCGACGCCGTCTTCGAGAGCCTCGGATTGACGGATGTCCATCTCGTGGGCGGTTCGACCGGCGGTTGGCACGCGGTCAACCAGGCCATCCACGCTCCCGGCAGACTCGCGTCCATCGGCTTGCTCGACGCCACCACCGTTTCGGCGCCGTTCTCCCGGCGCGTGTTCTGGTACGGCCTGCCCGCGGCCGTGCTCGACAGCGATCGCCTGTGGCGGCGGTTCACGGCGTGGTCCGCCGGGGAGGACGTTCTCGACCAGCCCGCCGCCCGGCTCGTTCTCGCCGGGATCCGGTGCTATCGCGCCCGGGTTCCGTTCCAGGTCTGCCCGAGCGAGGCGGCGCTACGGTCCATCGAAGTGCCCACGCTCGCCCTGTTCGGCGGGCGCAGTGTCGTGCACGATCCGGTCGCCGCCGCCGCACGACTCGAAAGCCTGCTCCCCCATGCCGACGTCGAGATCCTCCCGGACGCCGGGCACTACCTCTATCTACGCCCGCAGGATCGCGACCGGATCATCGAGCGTGTCCTCGCGTGGGCAGGCTAGGCGGCCAGCGCACGGGAACGGCGGCGCGCGGCGGCCAGGCTGGCCCGGCACGCGGCGATCAGCCGGGCGGAGGCGGCGCTTTCGCCGTGGCCGCACCGAGGGCAGAACATCGTGACGTCACCGGACAGTTCGTCGATGGAGACGGTCAACGCGGTCGCGCACGAACGGCACCAGCGATGCCGCGTGACGGGGTTGACGTGCAACGGCGAGGCCACGCACTGGTGGATCCAGCGGCCGTGCACGTGGCAGGTCAGGCGGTCGTCCGGGGACAGGCGGCCGATGTCTTCCGCGTCGTCCTCCATCGCCAGCAGAACCGGCAAGGTGCGGCTCACCGGGTTCAGCCGCGTGGTCGAGGCCAGTGTCGTGGTGTTCATCGCTTTCTCCTTCCGGCTCTTATCAAGACGTCGAACGGGCAGTGCCAGATACGACACGGCCGGGCATCTTTTCCCGAAGAGCTCCCCCTCGCGGGTGAATTGATCTTGGCCGAATCCGAACCGTTACCCCATTCGGGTTAATGGCGCGTATCTTTCGGATCATGACGGCCGCACTGCTCTCACTGTCCACATCAGACAGTCGCGGCCGCGGCTACCTGCTGTTTCCGCCCGCCGGCGGCACGCTCCAGGCATTCGAGCAACTCGCCGGCGCGACGGACGCGGACGTTCGAGGCATCGAATACGCCGGGCACGGCGGAAGGCTCGCGGAGCCACCGGCTTCCACTGTCGAAGAACTCGCCGCGCAGTCGGCGGCCGCAGTGCCGACGGCATGGTTCTCCCGTTCCGTGACGATCGCCTTCGGCATGGGCGCCTTCGTCGCTGTGGAAACGGCTCAACGGCTGGGCGTGTCGCCTCGCGCGCTGATCGTCGTGGACGCGTGCGCCCCGCAACGGCGTTCACCGGACAAGAACGCCAAAGCGGGCGCCTCGGCGATGGGGCGGGTGTTCGGCCGTACCGGGCTCACCCCTGTCGCGGGCTACCGCGACTCGCCCGAAAGCTGGGAGTACGCCCTGGACCTGCTGCTCGGCGATCTCCAGCTCCTGAACGCGTACCGGGGGCCTGCGCGGACCCAGCTCTCGTGCCCGATCGCGGCGATCCGCGGCGCCGACGACCCCGCGTCCGCTTCCGGCGACGACGCCACGGGCGGCTGGCGGGTGTGGACGTCCGGCCCGTTCGTGGGCCGCGTCGTCCCCGGCGGCTACCTGGGCGTTCTCGAATCCGGCCGGGAGGCCGAGTTCTGGGCGCGGATCCACCGGCTGGAAGCCGCCTTCGTCTCCGCCGAGCCGGAAGTCGCCTAGGTCGACTTACACCGGTGACGTCGTCCGACGGTCGCCGCATCCGGAGCCGTCCGCCTAATTTCATCCCGTACCAGGCGTTTCGCGGGAGGAATCAGGATGCTCAGCAGGAGAAGGTTCGCGCAGGCCGTCGTCGCCGCGACAGCGGGTGCCACCGTCGTGGGCTGCTCGGCCCCACCCGCGGCGACCCCGGCGGCGGCACCCGCCGCGACCGGCGGGAACACCTCGTTCGGCCCGCTCAAGCAGATCGACGCCGGGGAATTGAGCATCGGTTATGCCGAAGCCGGCCCCGCCGCCGGACCGGTGGTGGTCCTCCTGCACGGCTGGCCCTACGACATCCACAGCTACGTCGACGTGACCCCGCGCCTGGTCGCGGCGGGCTACCGGGTGATCGTGCCGTTCCTGCGCGGCTACGGGCCGACGCGGTTCCTGTCGAAGGACACGTTCCGCAACGGCCAGCAGTCCGCGATCGCCGCCGACATCGTCGCGCTGCTGGACGCGCTCAAGATCGAGAAGGCCGTCTTCGGCGGCTTCGACTGGGGCGCCCGCACCGCCGTGATCATCGCCGCGCTGTGGCCGGAGCGGTGCAAGGCGCTCGTGTCGGTGAGCGGCTACCTGGTGACCAACCGGGAGACGAACAAGCAGCCGCTCTCCCCGACCGCCGAGCTCGGCTGGTGGTACCAGTACTACTTCGCCACCGAGCGCGGCATCCTCGGGTACACGAAGAACCGGCACGACTTCAACAAGCTGATCTGGAAGATCGCGTCGCCGAAGTGGCCCTTCGACGACGCGACCTACGACCGTTCGGCGGCCTGCTTCGACAACCCGGACCACGTGGCCATCGTGATCCACAACTACCGGTGGCGGCTGAGCCTCGCCGAGGGCGACCCGAAACTCGACGCGCTCGAACAGAAGCTCGCGCAGGGACCGGCGGTTTCGGTGCCCACCATCACCATCGGCAGCGACTTCGACGGCCCGAACACCGACGGCAAGGCATACCGGTCGAAGTTCTCCGGCAAGTACGAGCACCGCGTCCTCAACGGGATCGGCCACAACGTGCCGCAGGAGGCGCCGGAGGAGTTCGCCAAGGCCGTCATCGACGTCGACCGGTTCTAGCGGGCTCCGGTGAGGTGTTCGAGGGCCAGCTGGGACAGGCGGATGAAGCCGTAACCGCGTTCCGCCGCCTTGTCCGGGTCGAAGTCCTCGAACGCCGACCGGTCCGCCAGCAGATCCGCCGCCGTCTCGCCCTCGTTCAGGGTCGGCGTCGCGAGCTCGGGGACGAGGGCGGCGTCCAGCGCGGCCCGCACCTCGGGATCGGCCCGGAACGCGCGGGAACGCTCGGCGAACAGCAGATAGCCGGCCATGTTCGCCTCGGCGCTGGCCCACACGCCGTCCATGTTCTCCGTGCGCAGCGGTTTGTAGTCGAAGTGGCGGGGCCCGTCGTAGCCGCCGTGCTCCAGCAGGTCGACCAGGAAGAACGACGACAGCACGTCGCCGTGACCGAACACGAGGTCCTGATCGAACCGAGGGCCGCGCTGGCCGTTGAGGTCGATGTGGAACAGCTTGCCCTGCCACAGGGCCTGCCCGATGCCGTGGACGATGTTGAGCCCGGCCATCTGCTCGTGCCCGACCTCGGGGTTCACGCCGACGATCTCGTGGTTGTCGAGCGTGGAGATGAAGGCGAGCGCGTGGCCGATGGTCGGCAACAGGATGTCGCCGCGAGGTTCGTTCGGCTTCGGTTCGAGCGCGAGCCGGAGGCCGTAGCCCTGGTCGAGGACGTACTGGGCGAGGAAGTCGATGCCCTCGCGGTAGCGGTCCATCGCCGCGCGGACGTCCTTCGCGGCGTCCGTCTCGCTGCCTTCGCGGCCGCCCCAGAGCACGAACGTCGACGCGCCGAGCTCGGCCGCGAGGTCGAGGTTCCGCAGCACCTTCCGCAGCGCGTACCGGCGGACGTCGCGGTCGTTGCTGGTCAGTCCGCCGTCCTTGAAAACGGGGTGGCTGAACAGGTTCGTGGTCACCATCGGGACCACGAGGCCGGTCTCGGCGAGCGCGCCCTGGAAGCGCTTCAGCTGCCGCGCGCGGTCCGCGTCCGCCGAACCGAACGGAACGAGGTCGTCGTCGTGGAAGGTGATCCCCCAGGCGCCGAGGTCCGAGAGGCGGTGCACGGCCTCGACCGGGTCGAGCTGAGGGCGGCTCGCCGGGCCGAACATGTCGTTCGCCTGCCAGCCCACGGTCCACAGCCCGAAGCTGAACTTGTCCTCACGCGTCGGTGCCTGAGCCATCTCGCCTCCAATTAGTTTGATGCCTGAACTTATCGACGCCCGGCCCGGCGGGTCAAGGCTTTCGTTCAGACATCGAACGAATACAATCGCGCGATGATCGGCACGCGCCCGGCGGGACAGCACACCGTGCGGCAGCACAACGCCGCGCTCGTCCTCGGGGCGATCGCGGACGGTCCCGGCACGTCGCGGGCGGGCCTCGCGGCCGCCACCGGCCTCACGAAGGCGACCGTGTCGAGCGTGGTCGACCGGTTGATCGCGGCGGACCTCGTGGCCGAAGGCGAACCGGAGCAACGCGTCGGCCCCGGACGGCGCGGCACCGTCGTGTCGCTCTCCCCCACCGGCCCGCACGGACTCGGCATCGAGATCGGCGTCGACTACCTGGCGTCCTGTCTCGTCGATCTGACCGGCGCCGTCCGGGCGCAGGAGGTCCGATACGCGGACAATCGCACGCCACGGGTTTTCCAGCGCGTGTCGGCGTTTCTGCGCAAAGCCCGGAAGCAGGCGGACGCCCTGGGCGTTCCGGTCGGCGGTGTCGGTATCGCGGTGCCGGGTCTGGTCGAATCCGGTCTCGTGCGGCTAGCCCCCAACCTGGGCTGGCGCGACGTCGACCTCGCGGACCGGCTCGGCGGGACGTTCACCGTCGCCAACGAAGCGAACTTCGCGGCACTCGCCGAACTCTGGCACGGCACGGCGTTGCCGGATTTCGTCCACGTGTCGGGTGAGATCGGGATCGGTGCGGGGATCGTGCTGGACCGGGCCCTCTTCGAAGGCGTCCGAGGCGCGGGCGGCGAGATCGGCCACCTGCCGGTGGCGCCCGACGGTCCGCCGTGTTCCTGCGGCGCGAACGGCTGTCTGGAACGCATGGCGGGCCAGGAGGAGATCCTGCGGCTCGCGGAGGCGGACACCGTGGACGAGCTGGTTTCCGCACTGGAGTCGGGCGACGACGGCGCGCTTTCCGCGGTGACCACCGCCGCGGGGCACCTCGGCGTCGGACTGTCCACTGTGGTCAATCTGATGGACGTCCCGGCGGTGGTGCTAGGCGGAACCTACGCGCGGCTGGAGCCGTGGCTGTGTGAGCCACTCCTCGCCGAACTGGAGCGGCGAGTGCCCAGCACGGCGTGGTCGCCGGTGCGCGTCGTCCGCTCGGCGCTCGGCACGGGAGCCGCCGTCCGCGGCGCCGCCGGCTCGGTGATCCGCGGCATCCTCGCCGACCCCGAGCACCATCTCACGACTCACTCGCCATCCGATCAGGACGCTCGGGATCGGTGACCCCGGGCAACGAGGCCTCGATGGACAGCGCGCGCTCCTCGATGTCCGCGCGCTGAACGCGCCGGGCGTAGGCGATGAGTTCGTCGCGGTCCGCGTGCGGGAGCCAGCCCTGTTCGCAGCCGGTCTCCAGCCGCACGAGGTAGCGCACCAGCTCCGCCGACTCGGCGCCGAACTCCCGCATGCGGCGCGTCAGCAGTTCCGCCGCGGCGAGGTAGCCGTTGTTCCAGGCGTGGACCGCCAGCAGTTGCGCGGTCGCGGCGAGGATGTCGCCGAGGTGGAACCCGCCCTCCGCGGCGAGATGCCCGGCGATCCGGAAACTGCGTCTGCCCTCGCCGACCGGCCCCTCCTCGCGAATCGCTTCGAGCAGCGCCCCGATCTGCCGCGTCAGGTAGTCCTGACCCGCGTCCTCCACCGTCACCGCATTCCTCCACCCAGTCGCCGCGATCGCAGGAAGGTGTCAATGGGGTGCAGGCCAGATACATCGAATGCCGAACCGTTATCACCCGAATGGCGTGTGCCGGTCAACAGGGTGCCACCGCTCCGGTCTCGCCCGCGGGGCACCAACCCGGATGCTCGCGGAGCCACTTGTCGCGCTGCTTCTCGACGTCGCGTTGCGTCATCCCACGTCCCGCTTTGACGCAGCCGCCGGTCCGGCATTTGGTGTTCGTCCCTGGCTCGTAGCAGTGATCCTGTTCTTGCGGCAGGCCGCTCTGCGCTGGTCCGTCTTCGTTTTGACGGGCACCTTGCTCGTGGTCGGTGCGGCGGTGACGGTTGCGGGACGCGACGCCGGTTCCGACCGCGCGCAGGCAGGCGTCGCGAAGACGACCGCCGCGACCGCCATGAGGACCAGCACACGCGCCACGTTCCCTCCGCCTCCGCCACCGAACCCGCCTGTATTCGGCGGAAGCGCGGAGAGCGTTACAGCGTCAGCGGCTGCCGGGCGCGAGCGCGACCGGTGGCCGACGAGGTGACGGGGGGAAGATTCCGGACGTTCAACGGCCGGAATCTTCCCCCGTCGACCGCCAATCACGCCAGTGGGTAGGTAAATCCGAGTCCGTTAGAACCGCCCTCACCACTCACGAGGGGCGACGCCCGGCTGCTCCTCGAAGATCAGCCAGGTCCGCGTCGAGCGCACGCCGTCCAGCGCCTGCAACCGTTCCAGGACGACGTCCCGCAGCGAAGCGTTGTCCGGCGTCTGCACCAGCAGCAGGATGTCGAAATCGCCACCGACGAGCGAGACGTGCTCGACGAACGGGATTTCCCGCAGCTCGGCGGACATCGTGCGCCACGACGTCTGCTCGACGGTGATCAGGATGTACGCGCTCGTTCCGAGCCCTGCCCGCCGCGGATCGATACGGGCGCCGAAGCCGGTGATGACGCCTTCGGACATCAGCCTCTCCAGCCTCGCGTAGGCGTTGGTGCGCGAGATGTGCAGCCGTTCCGCCAGTGCCCGGACGGCGAGCCTGCCGTCCGCGGTCAGCTCGGCGAGGATGGCCCGATCGATGTCGTCGAGGGCAAGGACCGTTCGTCCCGGATCCGGCCGGTGAGCCACGCCACTACTGGACGGTCGGTCCGGCTGAACCGATTCTGCGGGCAGTTTGTCGCTCATTTCGCACGCCTCTTGAACACTGGGACTCCGGAAACCACCATCTCAGCATCATATGTCTGTGAAAGGTGGTGCTGCGCCATGTCGCGGGAGACCCCTGCCGCCGCGTTGCTGCCGTCCGGAACCCCGGTGCGGTTCCTCGCCGAGGACGGCACACGCGTCAACGAGCACGGTGGCTACACCGTGCCGCCGTCCGAACGGCTCGTCGAGGCCTACCGGCTGATGGTGCTCGGCCGCCGGTTCGACGCGCAGGCGACCGCGCTGACCAAGCAGGGCCGCCTCGCCGTGTACCCGTCCAGCGCCGGCCAGGAGGCCTGCCAGGTCGCGAGCGCGCTCGCCCTCACCGACGCCGACTGGCTCTTCCCCACCTACCGCGATTCGGTCGCGCTGGTCGCTCGCGGCCTCGAACCCGGCGAGATCCTGACGCTGCTCCGCGGCGACGCGCACTGCGGCTATGACCCCGCCAAGACGCGGGTCGCTCCCCAGTGCACCCCGCTGGCGACACAGACCCTCCACGCCGCCGGGCTCGCCCACGCGATGCAACGCCGGGGCGAGGACGCCGTCGCGTTCGCGCTCATCGGCGACGGCGCCACCAGTGAGGGCGACTTCCACGAGGCACTCAACTTCGCCGCCGTGTTCAAGGCGCCGGTGGTGTTCTTCGTGCAGAACAACGGGTTCGCGATCTCGGTGCCGTTCGAGAAGCAGAGCGCCGCGCCCGCGCTGGCGTACAAGGGCGTCGGCTACGGCGTCCGCTCCGAACAGGTCGACGGCAACGACGCCCTCGCCGTCCTGTCCGTGCTGGACGACGCCGTCGCGCACGCGCGTTCCGGTCGCGGGCCGGTCCTGGTGGAGGCGCACACCTACCGGATCGACGCGCACACCAACGCCGACGACGCCACCCGTTACCGCGACCAGGCCGAGGTCGAGAAATGGCGCGCGGCCGACCCGGTTCGCCGCCTCCAGACCTACCTGACCAACGAGAACCTGTTGTCCGACAACGACATCGAGCGATTCCGAGCCGAAGCCGAGACGTTCGCCGCCGGAGTGCGCGACACCCTCAACGCCGACGTCGAGCCGGATCCGTTGTCGCTGTTCGAGCACGTGTACGCCGTCCCGACCCGTCAGCTGGCCGCCCAGCGGGCGCTGGTCGCGGCCGAACTGGAGGCCTGATGTCCGAGATCTCGATGGCACAAGCGCTCAACGCCGCTCTGCGTGACGCGGTGAAGGACGACGACCGTGTGCTGATCTTCGGTGAGGACGTCGGCCCGCTCGGCGGCGTGTTCCGGGTGACCGACGGCATCACCGCCGACTTCGGCGAGGAACGCTGTTTCGACACGCCCTTGGCCGAGTCCGGCATCGTCGGGTTCGCGGTCGGCATGGCGATGGGCGGGTTCCGTCCGGTGGTCGAAATGCAGTTCGATGCCTTCGCCTACCCCGCCTTCGAGCAGATCACCTCGCACGTCGCGAAGCTGCGGAACCGCACCCGCGGTGCCTTGTCACTGCCGATGGTCATCCGGATCCCCTACGCGGGCGGGATCGGCGGCGTGGAACACCACTGCGATTCGAGCGAGGCCTACTACACCCACACGCCCGGCCTGCGCGTCGTCACGCCCGGCACTCCACAGGACGCCTACGACCTCCTGCGCGACGCGATCGACTCGCCGGATCCGGTGATCTTCCTCGAACCCAAATGCCGCTACTGGTCGAAGGAACCCGTGTCCTTCACCCGGGAGGGCGCGGCCATGGACCGCGCGGTCGTGCGCCGCGAGGGCAAGGACGTCACGCTCATCGCGTACGGCCCGATGGTCGCCACCGCGCTGGAGACCGCGGAGGCCGCGACCGCCGAGGGCTGGGACGTCGAGGTGGTCGATCTCCGGTCGCTGAGCCCGTTCGACGACGAGACCGTCGCCGCCTCGGTGCGCCGCACGGGACGCGCGGTCGTCGTCCACGAGGCCGCCGGGTTCGGCGGCTACGGCGCCGAGGTGGTCGCCAGGATCACCGAGCAGTGCTTTCACCAGCTGCACGCGCCCGTCCTGCGCGTGACCGGGCTCGACATCCCTTACCCGCCGCCGAAGCTGGAGCGTCATCAGCTTCCGGACGTCGACCGGATCCTGGACACCGTCGCCCGGCTGCAGTGGAACGACGAACCGGTGGTGGCCGGTGCCTGACTTCCTGCTCCCCGACCTCGGTGAAGGCCTGACCGAGGGCACCATCGTCACCTGGCTCGTCGCGGAGGGCGACACTGTCGGCGTCGACCAGCCCGTTGTCGAAATCGAGACCGCGAAGGCGGCCGTCGAGGTGCCGGTGCCGTTCGCCGGCGTCGTCACCCGCCTCCACGGCGAACCCGGCCAGTCGCTGCCCGTCGGCGCTCCCCTGCTCACCATCGGCCCCGGGTTCACCGAACCCGGCGTGACGACCGCGAGCGAGGGCAGCGGCAACGTCCTCATCGGCTACGGCACGACCACCACGACCAGGCGCCGCCGGACACGCACCGTCGTCGCCACCCCGGAGAAGCCGTCGAAAACGCCGGGCGTGATCTCGCCGTTCGTCCGCAAAATGGCCGCGGACAACAAGATCGACCTGACGAAGCTGACCGGCAGCGGACCGGGCGGCATCATCCGGCGCGCCGACGTCGAAGCGGCCCTCGCCGTCCCGGAGCAGCGAGACGGCGAGACACGGATCCCGCTGACCGGGGTCCGCAAGGCGGTCGCGGACAAGCTGACGACCTCGCGGCGGCAGATCCCGGAGGCGACGGTCTGGGTCGACGTCGACGCCACCGGGCTCGTCGCCGCGCGGAAGTCGCTCAACGCCTCGGCGCCGGATCGCCCGGTCAGCCTGCTCGGCCTCGTCGCCCGGTTCGCCGTCGCGGGCCTGCGGAAGTTCCCCGAGCTGAACTCCCGTGTCGAAGGCGACGAGATCGTCCAGCTCCGGGACATCAACCTCGGTTTCGCCGCGCAGACCGACCGCGGGCTCGTCGTGCCGGTGGTCCGCGACGCGGGCTCACTGTCCACAAGGGAGCTTTCGGCGGCGATCGGCGACCGGACCACACAGGCCAGGGAGGGAAAGCTCGGCCCGGCGGGCCTCACCGGCGGGACCTTCACGGTCAACAACTACGGGGTGTTCGGGGTGGACGGCTCGGCCGCGATCATCAATCACCCGGAGGCGGCGATCCTCGGTATCGGCCGGATCATCGACCGCGCCTGGGTGGTCGACGGCGAACTGGTGGCGCGGAAGATCTGCGAGCTGACGCTGGCGTTCGACCATCGGGTGTGCGACGGCGGGACCGCCGGCGGGTTCCTGCGGTTCGTCGCCGACTGCGTCGAATCGCCGGTCACCGCGCTCGGGGAGCTCTGAGCGGGTCGCACAACCCGCGGTTGTGACCCGCCAACGACGCGTTGTTCGACTTCGGGGCCACGGCTTGCTTTGATCTCGCGCGTGGGTGGGAGATCGCTGGGGCGACGGTTCGGCTGGCTGTGGGCGGCATACGCGGCGAGCGCGTTCGGGACCAGGTTCGCGTTCGACGCGTTCAGCCTGATCGCGATCGTGGTGCTCGGCGCGGGCACCGCCGAGGTGTCGCTGCTGGCGGCCACCGGCCTCGTCGTCGGCGCGGTGGTCGCGCTGCCGCTCGGCCCGTGGGTCGAGTTCCGGCGCAAACGGCCGGTGATGATCGCGATGGACCTCGTCCGGTGCGGGGCGCTGCTGACCGTGCCGGTGGCGTACGCGTTCGGGCTGCTCGGTTTCGGCCAGCTTCTCGCGGTGTCGGTCGTCGTCGCGGCGGCCGACATCACGTTCCTGGCCGCCAGCGGGGCTTTCCTCAAAACTCTGCTGCCCCGCGAAGACTTGCTGGTCGCGAATGCCCGGTTCGAGTCGACGACCTGGACGGCGACCGTGCTCGGGCCGCCGCTCGGTGGTTTCGCGGTCGGCCTGTTCGGGCCGGTGATCACGATCGCCACCGACGCGGTCAGCTATCTGCTTTCGGCGCTCGGGATCCGTGCCGTGGGCGGTTCGGAACCACCGCCCGCGAAGCCGGAAGGTCCCCGGCTGACCGGCCGCGACCTGCGGGAGGGCTGGCGGTTCATCCTCGCCCATCCGTTGCTGCGTCCCCTGTTCGTCAACACGATCGTGGTGAACGGCCTGATCATGGCGACCGCGCCGCTGTTCGCCGTGCTGATGCTCGGGCAGCTCGGCTTCGCGCCATGGGAGTACGCGGTCGCCTTCGCCGTGCCCTGCCTCGGCGGGCTGATCGGGGCGCGACTCTCCCGGCCCTTCGTCGCGCGGTACGGCCGGGGCAAGGTCCTGTTCGTCTTCGGCTGGCTGCGGGTCTGCTGGCCTGTTTGGCTCGTCTTCATCCAGCCCGGTGTGCCCGGCCTGATCCTGGTCATCGTCGTCGAACTCTGCCTGATCACCTGTATCGGTGTGTTCAACCCGGTACTCGCCACCAGCAGGCTCGAACAAGTGCCCCTCGACCGCGCGGCCCGCACGCTTTCGGCCTGGTCGATCGCCGGGAAGCTCACCACCGCCGGCCTGACCGCGCTGTGGGGTCTGCTCGCCATGTTCACCGGCCCGCGCGCCGCGGTCGGCATCGCCGGGGCGCTCATGCTGGCGACGCCGCTCCTGCTCCCCCGAAACCGTCGGACCCCTGTGCCAGTATCCGGGCATGTCGATCAACAGAGTGGTCACCGACCTCGAGACACGGACGCTGGAGGAGGCGAAGGCCTTCTACGTACAGGTTCTCGGCTTCGAGGTGGTGATGGATCACGGCTGGATCGTGACCCTGGCCGATCCGGAGCGGCCGGAGGTCCAGCTGAGCCTCATGACCCATGACGAAACGGCACCCGTCGTGCCGATCGCTTCGATCGAGGTCGACGACGTCGACGCGCGCTACGCGGCGGCCAAGGCCTCCGGTGCCGAGATCGTGCACGAACTGACCGACGAACCGTGGGGTGTCCGGCGGTTCTTCGTCCGGGATCCGAGCGGCCACGTGGTCAACGTCCTGTCCCACCGCTGATGCCCGAAGGGGGTTTCATCAAAATTTCATGACTCGTCCCTAGCGTTCGACCACGCACCGTAGTCGAACGAAAGGACGATGAATGTGAAGAAACTCAGGGGGGTCTTGGCGGCGGCCGCACTGGCCACCGGCTTGATCAGCGTCATGGCGCCGTCCGCCCAAGCCGACCAGGCGCGCTACTACATCCTCGTCGGCGGCACTTGCGACGGGGCCGCGACCGTGTACAACGACGCCTGGTTGCGGGGCGGGATCAAGAAGGTGGTCCACTACCCGGCAGGGGCCGCCGGAGCACCGAACTGCGACCAGACGCCCATGGACCAGAGCGTCGCACGCGGGCACGAAGAGGCCCGCCGTGTCGTCCAGAGCTCGTTCGACGAGAACCCGGGGGCGGAATTCACCGTCGTCGGCTACTCGCAGGGCGCCCTCGTCGCGAACCTGGTGCTGAACGACATCGCCGACGGGAAACTGGCCGTGGACAAGTCGCGGTTCCGGGCGAAGATCTTCGCCGACCCGATGCAGCCCGTCGGTCCGCCGGGACGCGGGATCAGCGCGGTGCTCCCGGCGGGTACCGGGGCGCCGTCGCCGTTCGGCGGCTACGTGTCGTTCGGGCCCGGCCGCACCGACTTCGGCGGTATCCCGTTCATCCGCTACTGCATCGAAACCGACGGTGTCTGCCACTTCGACACCATCGAGGCGCCCGGCGGTTATTTCGCCCAGCACCTCTGCTACCAGTGGGCCCGTCCCACCGATCACCGTTCGATCATGGAGGACACGATCGCGGACGGCGTGTACACCAACGGATCGCACGCGCTGCCGCGGCAGAACTGCCGTCCTCCGTGGCCTTCGGTGTGACCGGCTGAGACGGCTGTCGCCCGGCGCCCGATAGCCGGGTGACAGCGATCCGGGCGACGGCCCGCCCACAGTGTCGTGGGCGGGCCATCGTCGGAACACTGCACCGCACTCGCGTGATTGAAGCCGGAACTCGCGTGATCAGAGGCGAAACACCGAGTGCGGCCTCCAATCACGCGAGTTACGTGCCCGATCACGCGAGTTACGTGTCTGATCACGTGAATGACGGACTTCGGACCACGGCGAAGGCGCGAACTACCGGACCGGCAGGCCCTCCGGTGCCGGAGCGTGGCCGACCGGCCGGGCGGTGAACGTGCCCCGCCCCTGGGTCCGGCTGCGCAGCCGCGTCGCGTAGCCGAAAAGTTCGGCCAGCGGCACGGTCGCGGTGACCACGGTCGTTCCCGCGCGCACCACCGACCCCAGCACCCGGCCGCGCCGGGCAGCGAGGTCGCCGAGCACCACGCCGACGGCGCTTTCGGGCACCGTCACGGTCACTTCAGCGATCGGCTCCAGCAATGTCATCTCGCCGGCGGCCAACGCCGCCCGGAGCGCGAACCGCCCGGCCGCCCGGAACGCCGGTTCCGAAGAGTCCTTCAGGTGGGTCGCCCCGTCCGTCAGCGTGACCCGGACACCGGTCACCGGATGCCCGCCGAGCGGGCCTTCCGCCAGCGCGTCACGGCAACCCGCTTCGACGGCACGGACGTATTCCCGCGGCACCCGCCCACCGACCACAGTGGACTCGAACTCGAATTCCCCTTCCTCCAACGGTTCCGTGTCGATGACGATGTGGGCGAACTGCCCGGCACCGCCATCCTGTTTGACATGCCGGTGCACGAATCCGGACACGCCGCGCGCGACCGTCTCGCGGTAGGCGACCCGGGGCCGCCCGACACCGACGTCCAGCCCGTGGTCGCGCCGGATCTTCTCCACCGCCACCTCCAGATGCAGTTCGCCCATGCCCGACAACAGGGTCTGACCGGTCTCGCGATCGGTGCGGACGAGCAGCGACGGATCTTCCTCGACCAGCCGTGCCAACGCCGACATCAAGCGTTCGGTGTCGGTACCCGTCCGTGGTTCGACGGCGACCGAGACGACCGGATCGGCCGAGACGGGCGGTTCGAGCAGGAGCGGTTCCGACGGCGTGCACAGCGTCGCGCCGGGACGGACCGTCTTGAGCCCGACCACCGCGACGATGTCGCCCGCGACGGCGCTGTCCACCCTGGTGTGCCGGTCGGCCTGGACCCGCAGGATGCGGCCGATGCGCTCGATACGGCCACTGCCCACGTCCATCACCGCCTCCGAAGTCCGGATCGTGCCCGAATACACCCGCAGGAACGTCAGCCGCCCGGTGGCGGTCGCGTTCACCTTGAACGCCAGTGCCGCGAACGGCGCCGACGGATCGGCGGGACGTTCCTGGGTCGCGCCGTCGTACTCGCCCTGGACCGGCGGAACATCCGACGGTGCGGGCAGATACGCCACCACGGCTTCCAGCAACGGTTCCACCCCGCGGTTGCGGTAGGCCGAGCCGCACAGGACCACGACGCCGTCGCCGCTCCGGGTCAGCTCGCGCAGCGCCGAGACCAGCGTCATCGTCGACACCGCCGACGACACACAGAACTCCTCCAGCGCGCCCGGATGGGCTTCCGCCACGGCCTCGTCGAGCAGACGCCGTCGCCGGTCCGCTTCGTCCACAAGGGACTCCGGAATCGGACCTTCCTCGGCGGTCTCGGCACCATCCGCCCAGACGAGTGCCCGCATCCGCAGCAGGTCGACGACGCCCACGAAGCCGTCTTCCGCCCCGATCGGCAGCTGAACCACCAGCGGACGCGGATGCAGCCGCTCCCGGATGGACGCCACGGCGGCGTCCAGGTCGGCACCCGCACGGTCGAGTTTGTTGACGAACGCGATCCGCGGCACGCCGTGCCGATCGGCCTGACGCCACACCGATTCACTCTGCGGCTCGACGCCGGCGACACCGTCGAACACGGCGATCGCGCCGTCGAGCACCCGCAGCGACCGTTCGACCTCGTCGGAGAAATCGACGTGGCCGGGGGTGTCGATCAGGTTGACGCGATGGCCGTCCCACGTGCAGCTGACGGCGGCGGCGAAGATGGTGATGCCACGGTCTCGCTCCTGGGAATCGAAGTCGGTCACGGTCGTGCCGTCGTGGACCTCACCTCGTTTGTAGGTGGTGCCGGTGACGTACAGGATCCGTTCGGTGAGGGTGGTCTTGCCGGCGTCGACATGGGCGAGGATGCCCAGGTTGCGGACGGCGGACAGCGGGACGGTGCGCATGGCGCGGGCCTTTCGAAATGAACTGGCGGAAACTCCGACGGCGCGATTCGGCGAACGCGGACAGGCGCCTTTCACCGTTGCGCGGCAACGGGAAGGGGGCAGGCGTTCGTGAGACGGGCCGGTGCTAGCCGCGCGGCTGGCACCGGATGCGCGGAGACACCAGGATCACCTCGTAGCGAGCCGAGGGGACGACGACGGCGTGGTGATGACGCACGGTCCTGTCCTTCCTCGCCGGGGTGATTTCGTGGCGAGTGTAGCCACTCCGATGTGGACCGCGAACCGGTTTTCCGCGATTCCGGGGGAAACTGGTCGCCGACCGACCAGTTTCCGGCGACGGCGGTGTCCATCCCTTCGAGAGACACCACAAGAGGAGGGAACCCGGTATGCGGGTGGACGAGCTGCTGGCCCTGGCGAAGACCGGTGACGGCGAGGCGTTCCGTGACCTCGTCGCGCCGTACCGCCGTGAACTGCAGGTGCACTGCTACCGCATCCTGGGCTCGGTGCAGGACGCCGAGGACCTGCTGCAGGAGACGTTGCTGGCCGCGTGGCGCGGGATCGACGCGTACGAGGAACGCGCGTCCATCCGGACCTGGCTGTACCGGATCGCGACCAACCGCTGCCTCAACGCGCTGCGTGCGGGCGACCGCCGCCCGCACGACCACGCGGCCTACCGACCGGAGGTCCCCTTGCCCGAGCCGACGCGCCGCCGCCCGGAACCCAGCTGGCTGGAGCCGTACCCGGACCTGCTGCTCGCCGAGATCGCCGATCGGGTGCCCGGCCCGGAGGCGCGCTACGAGGCCAGGGAGTCGATCTCGCTCGCGTTCCTGGCGGCGCTCCAGCGACTTCCACCCCGGCAGCGGGCCGTGCTGGTCCTGCGTGACGTCCTCGGGTTCCGCGCCGCCGAGGTGGCGGGCATCCTCGACACCACCGAGAACGCCGTGACCAGCGCGCTGAACCGGGCCCGTTCGGCGCTGGCCAAGGAGATGCCGCCAGGTGAACGGGAGTCCGCTCCCCTGCCCGATTCCCCGCGCGAACGCCGGATCGTCGACGAGTTCACCCGTGCCTTCGAGAACGGCGACGTCGAGGCCATCGTGGCGCTTCTGACCGACGACGCCTGGCTGACCATGCCCCCGCTTCCGTTGGAGTACCAGGGCCCGGAGGCCGTCGGGCACTTCCTGGCGACCGTCGCGCTCTGCGATGGCCGCCGGTATTCGCTGATCCCGACCCGCGCCAACGGCCAGCCCGCCTTCGGCTGCTACCTCCGCGACCCGAGGACGCCCATCGGCCACGCGCACGGCGTGCTCGTCCTGGAGCTCGCGGGCGACCGGGTCACCGCGGTGACCCGGTTCCTCGACAACTCACTGCTCGCGGCCTTCGGGCTGCCCCGCTCGCTGCGCGGCTGACGCCCGCGTTCCCCTGGCCACGCCCCGCGGGGCGTGTGCCTCGTCATGCCCGGAAACCCTTCCAAGGAGAAATCTTGACCCCGAAACAGGCGTGGGTCCTGGCGCTCGCCTCATTGGCGTCGTTCATGATGGCGCTGGACAGCCAGGTCGTGACGACGGCGCTGGGCACGGTCCGCGAGGATCTGTCCGCGTCGATCGAGCAGCTCGAATGGATCGTCAACGCCTACAACCTCAGCTTCGCCGTCCTGCTGCTCACCGGGGCGGCACTCGGCGACCGGTTCGGCCGCCGCCGCATGTTCGTCACCGGGCTCACGGTCTTCACCCTCGCCTCGGTGGGCTGCGCGGTGTCCGAGGACATCGGCGCGCTGATCGTCGCGCGGGCGGTGCAGGGCGCCGGCGCCGCGATGGTGCTGCCGCTGTCGCTCACCCTGATCAGCGCGATCTTCCCGCCCGAGCGGCGGGGCAAGGCGATGGGACTGTATCTGGGGCTCACCGGACTGGCGACGTTCAGCGGCCCGTTCATCGGCGGGGTCATCGCCGAAGGGCTGGCGTGGCAGTGGATCTTCTGGCTCAACCTGCCGGTCGGCGTGGCCGCGGTCCTGCTGACGCTCCGGCGCGTCGACGAGAGCACCGGGCCGGGCCACCGGCTCGATCACGGCGGCGTCGTCCTGGTGTCACTGGGATCGCTGGGCATCGTTTGGGGCCTGGTCCGGGGAAACCTCGCGGGCTGGGACAGTGCGGAGGTCCTGGGCTCGCTGGCCCTCGGCGTCGCGCTGGTGATCGCCTTCGTGTGGTGGGAGCGCCGCAGCGAAGCGCCGATGCTGCCGATGCGGTTCTTCCGGCTGCGCGCCTTCTCGACGGCCAACGGGGCGAACTTCTGCGTCTTCGCCTCGCTGTACGGCACGTTGTTCTTCCTGCCCCAGTATTTCCAGACCGCGCAAGGTCTCGGACCGTTCGACGCGGGACTGCGGATGATGCCCTGGACCGCGACCCTGATGATCTGCGCGCCGCTCGCCGGCAAGCTGGCGGACAAGTACAGCGCGCGGACGTTCGTCACCATCGGATTGCTTCTGCAGACGATCGGCATGAGCTGGATCGTGCTGGTCGCCGAACCCGGCGCGGGTTACGCCATCCTGCTGCCGGGGCTGATCGTCAGCGGCGCCGGGATCACGTCGGCCATGCCCGCCGCACAGCGCTCGGCCGTCGGAGCGGTCCGGCCCGCCGAGATCGGTCAAGCCTCCGGCGCGTTCATGACGCTGCGGATCTTCGGCGGGGTCTTCGGGGTGGCGGTGGCGGTCGCCGTCTTCGCCGGTGCCGGAAGCCATCTGTCGCCCGAGGAGTTCGGCAGCGGTTTCACGGCCGCGATGGCCGCTGTCGTGGCGTTCGCCTTCGTCGGCATGCTCGTCGCTCTGCGCATGCCGGCCGCCCTGTCCAGTACCGATCGAGGAGGAAACCGATGACCGATCCGAAGACGCTGGCCGAAACACTCCGAGGCCTGCACAACGGGGAAATGCTCGTACTGCCGAACGTCTGGGACGCGGCGAGCGCCGAAATCGTGGTGGCCGCGGGCTTCCCCGCGATCGCCACGGCCAGTGCCGCCGTCTCGGCGATGCTCGGGTACCCCGACGGCGAAGGCGCGCCGTGGCGAGAGATGTTCGCGGCGGCGGCACGGATCGCCCGCGTGGTCCCGGTGCCGGTGACCGTGGACGCGGAAGCCGGTTACGGCCTGGCACCGGGGGAATTCGTGGACCGGCTGCTGGAGACGGGAGCCGTCGGCTGCAACCTGGAGGACACCGATCACCGGTCGGGCGGCCTGGCCGACGCGGACGCGCACGCCGAGCGGATCGCCGAGATCCGCTCGGCCGCGACCGGCACCGGGGTCCCGATCGTCGTCAACGCCCGGGTCGACACGTTCCTGGGCGACCGCGGGATCCCCGAGCCCGACCGGCTCGCCGAGACAGTCCGGCGAGGCAGGCTCTACCGGGAGGCCGGTGCCGACTGTGTGTACCCGATCGGGGTCCGGCGCCGGGACGACCTCGCCGCGCTGGTCACCGAACTCGGGTGCCCGGTGAACGGGAACGTCGGCGAGGAACTGGATCTGGCCGCGCTGCGCGAACTCGGTGTGGCACGGGTGTCTTACGGCCCGCGCTTCTATCGCGCGGCGCTGGAGGGATTCCGCACCGCGATCGGGAATCTAGTGGGGTGAGGCGTTGCGAAAGTGGCCTTCGCGTCGTCACTTGCAGAACGCGGTGTCCACAGTGGCCATGACGGCGTTGGAGCCCTTCTCCCCGTCGCCGAAGGTCCCCGGCATCGCGGTCACCGCGAGCCCGACGGTGCGGCCGTCGTCCGTGGCGCCACCGCGGGTTTCGAACCCGTGGATGTCCCCGCCGTGGCCCCAGTACACACCGCCGCAGCTGAGCTGGTTGCTCATCAGGCCGAGGCCGTACTTCGTGCCAGGGAACAGGGGCGCGTCGACCGTCTTCCGCATTTCGGCCAGCTGCGCGGCGGGCAGCAGCCTCCCTTCGAGCAGCACCCGGAAGAACTCGCCGAGGTCACTGGGCGTCGAGATCAGCTGACCGGCGGCACCGCCCCAGGACGGATCCAGCTCGGTCGCGTCGATCACCTTGCCGGTGGCGGAGTTGCCGATGGCATAGCCCTGCGGGTGCCGCCCCTGGATGGTCTGGTCACCGACCTGCGGCCAGTAGGTGTTCTTCAAACCCGCCTTCTTGATCACGCGTTCGGTGATCTGCTCCTGGAGCGGGCGCCCGGTCACCTTCTCGATCACCATGCCCGCCAGCAGGTACCCGGTGTTGCTGTACTCCCACTTGGTGCCGGGCGCGAACTTCGCCGGGTGGCTCAAGGCCGCGGCGAGCAGTTCGTGCGTGGGGAAATACCGGTGCTGAATCCGCTCGAAATCCTGAAGTCCCAGGTACTCGGTGTAGTTCGGCAGCCCGCTGGTGTGCTGCAGGAGGTGCCGGATGGTGATCTTGGTGGCATCGATGCCCTCCCCGCGCACGATGCCGGGCAGGTACTTCTCGATCGGCGCGTCCAGTTCGACCTTGCCCTCGGCCGCCAGTTGCAGGACGGCGACCGCCGTGAACGTCTTGGTGTTGCTGCCCGCCCGCACCCTGCCGTCACGCGGGACCGGGACCTGGCGGTCGATCCGCGACGAGCCCGCGACCAGCGACGTCGTCCGCCTGCCGTCGCTCACGGCGACCAGCGCGGCGGGGAATTTCTCCTGACGCACCAACGAGTCGAGGCTCTTCCGCAGCTCCGCTCCCTTGGTCGGCGCCGCGTCCGCCGCCGTCGTCCACGCGGCGCCCATCAGCCCCGCCACCGTCAGGACCACCACACCCTTGCGTACCGTCATTCGCACTCCTTCTCCGACGAGATCGACACTGACGACCTTGGCCGAACCTGGCGCGAAGATCAGCAGTGCAGGCTCCCGAATCCGGGGTGGTGCAGGCGCTACCCCACGAAATTTTTCGACCGGAATTCGTCCCACCATTGTCCGGGCGGGACGCGGCTGGCTAAGGTCAGTTCGGTAAGTGGACTAGACCACCCGAGGCCGGGAGGCGACGATGCCCCTCGACGAACAGCAGACCTGGGCACTGCTGCGAGAGCTGGACGAACCCGGCCACTGGGAGGTGCCGCACGACTTCGACGGACCGGCCGCTCGGGCCCGGTTCGAGCGGCTGGCCGAACGGCTCGAGCGACTCTTCGACTGTTCCTGCGAAGTCGACCGTCATGTCCAGGACGCCAGCCACCTCGGCCGGATCGTGATCCCCGCGGACGCGACCGCCGCACTGGACCAGGTGACCGTGACGGTCAGCAACTTCGGCGGCCTCGTCGCGGTGACCTTGGGAAATCCGGGCAGCTACGACGAAGACGAGGAACGCGAGTTCTTCCCGGCGTCGGTGCGAAGACGGCTCGAAGACGAGCTGGAAGCGCTCGGCTACCTGCCCGTCTCCGAACACCCGCTGTGGACCAAGTACACCGGGATCAGCGGTTTCGACGCCTTGTATCCACCGGACCGGCCGCCTTCGTGGTGGGACCGGTTCTTCGACTATCTCTAGACGAGCACGCCGACGAGATCCGCCGCGTTCGGCACGCTGACGAGCACCTCGTCGAACGGGAGCCCGGCGAGCCCGCGGTCGATCTCGATCCGCAACCCCGGCACACCCCTGCGCGCCGACACCAGCTGGCGCGTCCCCGTGCCCAGCCCCCAGTAACCCACCTTCAGCACTCCGCTGATCAGCGCCCCGGCCCGTCCCCCACGCGTCCGTCGCAGGGGCTCTTCGACGAGCTCGACAGCCTTGATCGCCGACGGCGGCACGACCACTTCGTCACGCCACACGGCCAGCCGCTCCCAGGACGAGAACCTCACCCGCATCCCGCCATCGGCGATGTCGATCGTCGCCATCATGACCACCTTCCACTCCAGCCAGCTGATGTAGTTGTTATATCAAGTGTATAGCAGATATCCTTGGCGGGTGTTGCTGACTCTCGACCTCGACAGCGAGGTTCCGATCTACCAGCAGATCCGCGACCGGATCGTCGAAGCCGTCGCCGACGGCACGCTCACCGAGGGCAGCGCCCTGCCCTCGACCCGGCAGCTCGGCGCCGACCTGGCGATCAACTTCCACACCGTCAACAAGGCCTACGACCTGCTGCGGACGCAGGGGTTCATCCGCATCAACCGCAAGACCGGCGCGGTCGTCCGGCGGGACGCGACCTCCGGTCCGGCGGACGACGGTTACGCGGACGAGTGGCAGGAGCGTCTGCGCACCCTGCTCGCCGAAGCCGTCGCTCTCGGCGTGGGCCCGCGCGAAGTGACGAGCCGATGCGAAGCGGTGTTGGACTCCTTCGCGGTGAGCGCGCGGCGATGATCTGGCTGCACCTGGCCTTGATCGCGTTCATCGCGGCGGCCTTCGGCTCCGCGCCCACGCTCGCCCGGCCGACACTCCCCTTCGGTGTCCGGATTCCGGCCAAGCGGTCCGGAGAGGCCGTCATCCTTCTCGCTCGCCGTCGCTACAACCGGGGTATCGGGCTGGGTGCGATCGTGGCCTGCGCCGTGGTGCTCTTCGGCTGGCTCGCGCCCGAGGTCGTCGTGCTCGCTCTCACCGCCGTCTACTCGCTGCTCGGCGGCCTGGCCCACCGCTCGATCGCCGCCGCGAAACGCGAGGAAGGCTGGTATTCCGGCACGCGCCAGGCAGTCAGCACCGACACCTCGCTGCGCTCGGATCCAGTCCGTCCACAGTGGATACTTTTGACGCCCTCGGTGGTGCTCGCGGTCGCCACGGCGGTCAGCGGATGGCTCGCCGGTGCGGCGGGCTTCTCGACGGTCTTCGCGCCGATCGCCGTCATCGTGCTGACCTCGCTCATGGCCGTCGCGATCTCACGGGCCAGGCCGGAGATCGATGCCGCACAACCTGCGGTTTCGGCCTCGCGATACCGGGAGTATCTGCACGGCGTTCTCGCACTGCTGCTGATCTCGGCGGGCTGTGTCAACGCGACCCTGCTCGTCGTCTCGCTTCAGCGGTGGGGTGTCGTCGAGACGACGGTGCCGGTGACGATCGTGGCGTACCTCCCGCTCGCCGCCGCGTTCATCGCGTGGCTCGGTTTCACCGTGCGGACGGGGGACGCCGGGCATCGGTTGCCGCGCGCCGGCGACGAACCGGAGACCCGCTACGAACAGCGTGACGACGACCGCCACTGGTACGCGGCCGGGATGGTCTACCTGAACCGGAACGATCCGGCGCTGCTGGTGCACCGGCGGGTCGGGACCTACTGGACGCTCAACCTCGGGCATCCGATCGCCTGGGTCGTCCTCGCCGCGGTCGCGGTGGCCGGGGTGCTCACCGCGCTCGGCATCGTCACACTGCCCGAGAAGGGCACCTGATCACAGGGCGTTACCCTGAGGCAATGACGTCGCAGAAAACCCCTCAAACGATGAAGCCCGCGACAGCGGCGAAGAAGCTGGGTGTGTACCTGGAGGCGACCCCGGCGGAGTTCCAGGAGGGTGTCGTCTCCCGCGACGAGCTGAACGCACTGCAGACCGAGCCGCCAGAGTGGCTGCGGGACCTGCGCCGCAACGGGCCGCATCCGCGTCCGGTCATCGCGGCGAAGCTGGGCGTCTCCATCAGTGGTCTGGCGCGCGGCGGGATCACCGGCGCCCTCACCACCGAAGAGATCGACGCCATCAAGTCCGAGAACCCCGACTGGCTGCAGCGGGAGCGCGAGACCCAGGCCGAGGTCCGCAAGGAGGAGGCGCGCCTCAAGGCCGCCCGCAGCGAGAGCTGACATGGACGTCGCATGGCCCGGTCGGCGTGAGGACGTACTCAACGCACTCAGAGTGCTCGCGGCAGAGCCTCCGGTGCTGGACGGCGTGGGCCGGGACGACCGATTGCCGGACCTCACGAACGCCGTCCATTGGCTGGTGGACGACACCCCGTGGGACCTGGTGGATCCGGCCACCTCGATCGGGACCATCCTCCGTGACAGCCATGAAAGCGACGTGATTCGCGAGGTCGTGGCCGCGGTCGTCGCCGTGTCGGATCGTCAAGGCGCCGCGAGTTCGGATGCGGCGTGGTTCGGGGACAGTGTCTGGAGCGACGTCCGGCGGCTCGCTACGACGGCGCTCACCTGCTTGACGCGGTGAAGGCGCTGTTCGGCTGAGTTGCGAAAGCCACTTTCGCAACGTTGAAGGTTGCGAAAGTGGCTTTCGCAACCCCGGCCCTGCGAGGCCGGCCGAAGGCGCTACCCGCGACGACGGGGCTTGCCGCGTTTCCCGCCCTGGGGAGCGCGGCGATTCCCGGCCTGCGGCTTCCGGCCGGCGGCCAGAGGGCGTTTGCCCTTCGCCGGGGTCTTCTTCACCGGCGCTTGCTTTTCCTGAGCCTGCTGGCGCCCGCGCGTGCTGTTGACCGTCCGGCCGCGGACGATCCCGATGAACTGCTCCATCAGGTCGGTGGTCTCGTCGTCCGGCCAGGACAGCGCGACCCCGGACTCGGGAGTGCCGGAGATCGGACGGTAGGTCAGGTCACGGCGGTGGTGCAGCCGCGCGAGCGACTGGGGGACGATCAAGAGCCCGATCCCGGCGGCGACCAGTTCGATGGCGTCCGCGGTGGTGGCGGGCCGCTCCAGCGCGGGCTTGCCCGGCGGCGTTTCCCAGTCCAGCGTGTCGTCGAGCGGGTGCAGCACGACCTCGTCGGCGATGTCGTCGACGGAGACCTCGTCCGCGGCGGCGACCAGGTGGTCCTTCGGGACGACCACGACCGTCGTCTCGGTGTAGAGCGGGATCGCGTGCAAGCCCTCGCGGTCGATCGGGAGCCGCAGCAGGACGGCGTCCACCTCACGCTCCCGGACCAGCGCGACCGCGTCGGCGGCCGTCGTCTGGACGAGTTCGAGCGGGACGTCGGGCGACCGCTCTTCCCAGATCCGGACCCACTTCGAGGGCGTCACGCCGGGGACGTACGCGAGTTTGAAGGAGGCGGGGGTGTCCGGGCCGGTCATGGGGGCAAGGTTACCGGGCGTGGTCGGCAGGGTCGTGAGTGGCGATTCGTGTTCTAACCCGAATCGCCACTCACGACCCACCGGACCGGCTACGAAGCCCAGGCCGCGGAGACCGCCCACGTGACGTCCTGGTCGTACGAGACCGGGTTGTCGAACGGGTGGCCGCCGCCGCTGGTGGCGACGTAGACCTCCTCGGCGTAATGCCGCATGTTCGTGCCCAGTTCGTTCACCGACGCCAACCGCACGCCGCCGGCCCCGGGCTGGGCGCAGAACGTCGCGTCCTTCCGGAACAGGTCGGTGTTGTCGTTCCCGCTCAGCCGCACCCGGAAGTCCGCGTGCCGCAGGAAATTGCCCGGATAGTTCCGCGCCTCCAGCGAGTAGCACGACGGATCCGCGAGACCGCGCCGCACGACGAACGTCGCGTCCGCCTTCAGCAACGCCGCGCTCCCCGCGTTCACCACGTCCGTCCGCGCGAGGCCGTCACGGTGCCGCAGGAAGCGGTCCGTGAAGCCGGGCGTGGTCACCTTGAACGACCTCGCTTGGTCCAGTGGCAGATCCGCGCCGCTGCGCCAGAGCGGGACCGACGCCGCCCACGTCGTGTCCGCCGCGAAGCTCGACGGCGTGTCCCACGGGTTCGGCCCGCCGCTGCGCGCGAGGTAGACGGTCGCGGCGTAGTGGCGGATGAAGGCGCCACGCTGGTTGAACGACTCCAGCGCCGTTCCTCCGGCACCTTCCCTCGCGCAGAAAGTCGCGTCACCGGCGAACGACGCCGAACCGTCGTTCGGGTCCTTGCGGATCCGCGACGACGCGTGCCGCAGGAAGTGCCCGGGGTAGTTCCGCGACTCGAACGACAGGCACGACGCGTCGGCCAATCCCTGCCGGGCCCAGAACGTCGCGTCCTTCTTGCCGAGGTCCGCACTGCCTTCGCCGAGGACGTCCGTGCGGACGAAATCGTCCTGGTGCCGTAGATAGCGATCCGTGTACCCGGCCGTCGTGACGCGAAGCGACAGGAGTTCGCCTCGGCCGACCTCGGTGCCCTTGGCGATGGCGAGCACCTTCTGGTTGATCTCGCGCACCCGCGCTTCGGTCATCTTCAGCACGCGACGGTCGTAGGTGTAGAAGCCGTTGACCTCGTTCTCCACGTCGTACGGCTCGGTGTAGACCGACGCGGAAAGCCCCCGGCCGTGCACGAACCGCCCGACCTGTTTGGTGATCTCGACGTACCGGTTCGTCAACGACGTCTCGTCCGGGTACAGCGCGCCGTACGCGAAGCCCTTGCCCGGTTCCCATTCGTGCCCGGTGACACGCCGCCCGAGGCCGCCGTACTCCCCCAGCACCGCGATCCTTCGCGCGTCGGGTTGCCTCGTGCCGGTGGAGACCTGATACGCGTGGTCGTCGATCACGTCGCCGTTGCCCGGATCCGGATCGGACACACAGCAGTTCGATCCCGAGTTGTGGTTGATCAGCCGGGTGTCGTCGATCGAGCGGACCAGATCCACGATGCGGCCGGCGTCGTACTCGCCCCAGCCTTCGTTGAACGGCACCCACTGCACGATCGAGGTGATGCCCTTGTGCTGCTCGATCATCCGCCGCAGTTCGGACTCGAAATTCGCGCGCCCGTTCGGGACCTCGTCGATCGAGTCGAGCGACGGCATGTCCTGCCAGACCATCAGCCCCAGTTTGTCGGCGTGGTAGAACCACCGCGCCGGCTCGACCTTGATGTGCTTGCGGACCATGTTGAAGCCCAAGGCCTTCTGGCGTTCGAGGTCGAACCGCAGCGCCTCGTCGGTCGGCGCGGTGTAGATGCCGTCCGGCCAGTATCCCTGGTCCAGCGTGCCCAGCTGGAAGACGAACTTGCCGTTGAGCAGCGGCCGCATCACGCCGCCGACCATCGCCTTGCCCAGCGACCGCATGCCGAAGTACCCGGTGACGACGTCGCCACCCGGCAGCCGCACCCGCAGGTCGTAGAGGAACGGGTCTTCGGGCGACCACAGTCGCGCGTTCGGCACCGGGATCCGCAGATGGGACCCGACGGCACCGGTGGCGGTGCCGACCACTTGGCCTCCCGAAAGCACCTCGGCGGTCGCCTGCTGCCCGGGAGTGCCCTGGACGACGAGGTCGAGCGCACCGCCTGGGACGTCGGGAGTGGTGTCGAGCCGCGTGATGTGCTCGGCCCGGACCGGTTCCAGCCACACCGTCTGCCAGATTCCCGACGCCGCCGTGTAGAAGATGCCGCTGGGCGACTTGCGCTGCTTCCCCACCGGGTACCGGCTGCCGTCGACCGGCGACGCGACGCCGACGACGATCTCGTTCTCCCCGGCCTTCAGCGCCGGGGTGATGTCGAAGGAGAAGGCGTCGAAGCCACCGGTGTGGCCGCCGACCGGCGTCCCGTTGACCCAGATCTTGGTCTCCCAGGTGACGGCGCCGAAGTTCAGCTTCACCCGGCGACCGTCCCAAGTGGACGGAACGGTGAACGTCCGCCGGTAGAACATGTTGTCCTCATGCCGTTTGATCCCCGAAAGCATCGACTCGATCGGGTAAGGCACGAGTACGTTTTCGCTCAACGGCCTGCCGATCGGCGGCGAATTCAGGTTCGGCGCGCCGGTGAAACCCCAGGTTCCGTTGAGGTTGAGCCATTCCGAGCGCACCAGCTGTGGGCGCGGATACTCGGGCAGCGCGTTCGACGGTGAGACCTGGTCCGTCCACGGGGTCGGGAGCGGGACAGGAGCGGCTTGGGCGACGGGGACGAATGTCGTCGCGGCGGCCAGCAGGCCGGCCACGACGCTCAGGGCCCGCGCGGTTCTTCGGTGCATGCGATCTCCCCTATCTCCGGGCGGTCGTACGGGCCAGCGACCGCTGCAGCACAACGACCACCAGCAGGAACGCACCGCTGACCACCGATTGGTAGTTGCTGTCGAGAGTTCCTATCTGGTTGATGACGTTCTGGATGACCGTTCGGATGCCCACGCCGATGACCGTTCCGAGAATCGTGCCCATCCCGCCGGTCAGCAGGGTGCCGCCGATGACGACGACGGAGATGGCGTCCAGTTCGAGGCCGACCCCGATCACCGTGACACCGGATTGCAGATAGGCCGCGGTCAGCGCGCCCGCGAGCCCGGAGAGCACCCCGCTCATCACGTAGACGGTGACCTTGGTCCGCGCCACCGGCAGCCCCATCAGCTTCGCGGACTGTTCCGAGCCGCCGGTCGCGAACACCGCTTGCCCGAACCGCGTCCGCCGCAGCAGGAGCCCGCCGAGCAGGCACAGCGCCGCCGCGATGAACACCGGATAGCCGAACCCGAACAGCGTGCCGCGCCCGAGTTCGACGAACGCCTCGCCCTCCGGGATCTTGTACGTCGTCGCGCCCTCGGTGGTGATCGCGAGCAGCAGCCCGCGGGCGAACAGCAGCGACGCCAGCGTGACGATGAACGGAGCCATCCCGGTCTTCGCGACGAGCAACCCGTTGATCAGGCCGATCAGCCCGCACACCGCCAACGGCAGGAGCAATGCGACGAGGAATCCCCATTGCGACCCATAGGCCGCGAGGACCCCGCCGAGCGCGTAGACCGAACCCACCGAGAGGTCGATGCCGCCGGTGATGATCACGAACGTCATCCCGAGCGCGATGATCGCGAGGAAGGAGCTCTGCAACGCGATGTCGCGCAGGTTGTCCAGGCTGCCGAACCGCGGGAACAGCAGCCACGCGACGGCGACCATGAGCACGAGCGCGATCGCCGCGCCCTGTTTCTGCAGGACCCCGGTCATGAGCTCGCGCCGGGTGGAGTCCTGGGCGGCCATCGTGGGCGCCGCGGTCATCGGCTGCTCCGTTCCCGTGCGACGTACACCGCGCCGACGATGATCGCGGCCTGGATCATCTGCGCGGTCGAATCCGGCAGGTTGTGCTTGATGAGCGTGGCGCGGACGAGCTGCATGAGCAGGACCCCCATCACCGTGCCGAGGATGCGGACGCGGCCGCCGGTCAGCGGGGTGCCGCCGACCACGACCGCGGTGATCGCGGACAGTTCCATCAGCAGCCCGGCGTCCGCGGGGTCACCGGCGCCGAGCCGCGCGGTGGAGAGCACCCCGGCCAGCGCCGCCAGCAACCCGCAGATCGCGTAGACGCCGATGAGGACGCGGTTGACCGGCAGCCCGGCGAGCACGCTGGCCCGCCGGTTGCCGCCGATGGCGACGAGCCGCCTGCCGAACGCCGTCTTCCCGACCAGCGCCGCCACCAGCACGGCCAGTACGGCCGCGATGAGCACGCTCACCGGGATCCCGAGCACGTCGCCGTTGCCGAGCGCGAGGAAATCCGGGTCGTGCAACTGGATCAGCTGGCCGTCGGCGAGGACGAGCGCCAGCCCGCGCCCGCCGACGAGCAAGGCGAGTGTCGCCACGATCGGCTGGATCCCGACTTTGGCGACGAGGACCCCGTTCAGCGTCCCCGCGGCCAGCCCCGCCGCGAGCGCGACGGCCACCGCCGGCAGGGTCCCGGCGCCGAGGTACAGCGGGACGAGCGCGGCCGAGAGCGCCATCACCGCGCCCACCGACAGGTCGACTCCTTCGGTGCCGATCACCAGCGCCATCCCGAGCGCGACCACCAGTACCGGCGCGGCCTGGATGAGCTGGGTGCGGAAGTTGCCGACGGTCAGGAAGTTCGCCGTGAACGCGATGTTGAACAGCACGAGCGCGACGACGGCGACGTACACGCCGTACTCCTGCAGCCACCGCGCCACCCGGGTCCGGTCCACCGTTTTCGCCGTGTCCGTCATGGTGGGTCCCGGTTCCTCCGTTCTCCGCTGGGTGCTAGTCATCCATGCCGCCCGAGGCGATCGCGGCCAGCACGTGGTCCTGGGTCAGCTGCTCCCCAGCGAGTTCCCCGACCACCGCGCCGTCCTTGAGCACGATCAGCCGGTCGGCCCCGTCGAGGAGCTCCTCCATCTCCGACGAGATCAGCAGGACGGCGAGCCCTTCTTTCGCGAGTTCGTCGATGAGCGCCTGCACCTCGGCCTTCGCACCGACGTCGATACCCCGGGTCGGCTCGTCGAGCAGCAGCACCTTCGGCTCGGTACACAGCCAGCGGGCCAGCAACACCTTTTGCTGATTGCCGCCGGAGAGCTCGGCGACCTTCTGATCCGGGCTCGACACCTTGATCCGCAGGCGTTTCACGAACGTGTCGACGATCCTGTCCTGCCGGGCCCGGCTGACCAGGCCGAAGCGGGACAGCTTCGGCAACGCGGCGAGCACGATGTTCTCCCGCACCGAAAGATGGGGAATGATCCCTTCGATCTTGCGGTCCTCGGCGAGCATGCTCACGCCCGCGCGCATCGCGGCCGCCACATTCCCTTGTGGCACTTGCTTTCCGCCGACGAGCACCGTGCCGCCCGACAGCGGCAGGTCGCCGACGATCGCCCGCGCGGTCTCCGTGCGGCCCGAGCCGAGCAGCCCCGCGAGGCCGACGATCTCGCCGGGTTTGATCTCCACCGAGACGCCGCCCAACCGGTTGCCGCTGGTGAGGTTCTCCGCGCGTAGCACCGGTTCCCGGCCCGCCTCGTGGTCGCCCTCGAAGGCCGTCGCGCCGTGCGAGCGGATGTCACCGACGCTGCGGCCGAGCATCATCGACACCAGCTCCAGCCTCGGCAGGTCGGCGAGCGGTCCGGTGTGGACTCGCTTGCCGTCCCGCAGCACCGTGACGCGTTCGCAGATCCGGTACAGCTCGTCCATGCGGTGGCTGACGTACACGATCGCGATCCCGCGTTCGTGCAGCCTGCCGATGACCTCGAACAGCGTCTCGACCTCGCGCGGTTCCAACGAGGACGTCGGCTCGTCCATGATCACGACGTCGGCGTCGACCGACACCGCGCGGGCCAGCGCGACCATCTGCTGCGCGCCGACACCGAGTGTCCCGAGTGGACGACGGACGTCGGTGTCGATGCCGTAATCCGCCAGGAGGGCCGCAGCATCGGAGTTCATCCGCGCCCAGTCGACCAGCCCGAACCGCTTCCTCGGCTCGCGGCCGAGGTACACGTTGCTCGCCACGCTCATCAGCGGGATGAGGTTGACCTCCTGGTAGATCGTGGAGATCTCGCCCCGCGCGTGGATCGTGCCGGAATCCGGTTCGTGCACGCCGGTGAGCACCTTGATCAACGTCGACTTGCCGGCGCCGTTCTCGCCCACCAGCGCGTGCACCTCGCCCGGCCGCAGCGCGAACGACACGTCGTCGAGCGCGCGCACCCCGGCGAACGTCTTCGTCACGCCTTCGACCTCGAGAACCGGTTCCATCGTCAGTACGCGTTTCCGAGCTTCTGCGCGGCGTTCGCCGAGTCGTACTGGTCGTCGGAGATCACGACGGTCGGCGGGATCTCCTTGCCCGCGGCGAAGTCCTGCAGCGTCGAGAAGGCGAGCGGACCGAAGCGCGGGTTGGACTCGATCACCGCGTTGTAGCTGCCGTCGGCGATGAGCTGGACGGCGTTGCGGGTGCCGTCGATCGAGACGATCTTGACGTCCTTGCCCGGCGTCTTGCCCGCGGCCTTGAGCGCGGTGACCGCGCCGATGCCCATCTCGTCGTTCTCGGCGTAGACCGCGGTGATCTCCGGGTTGCTCTGGATGAGCTGCTCCATGACCGCCTGGCCCTTGGACCGGTCGAACTCGCCGGTCTGCTCGGCGACGACCTGGATGCCCGTGGTCGCGGCGATCTCGTCCTTGAACCCCTTGGTGCGGTCGGTGGTCACGTTGTTGCCGGACGCGCCGAGCAGGATCGCGACCTTCCCGGTGCCGCCGGTGGCCTTCACCATCTCCTGCGCCGCGCGTTTGCCCTGCTCGACGAAGTTCGAGCCGATGAAGGTCAGGTAGTCGGCGCACGGCTGCGAGGTCACCTTGCGGTCGATCGTGATGACCGGGACCTTCTTGGCCTTCGCCGCGTCGAGGGCGGGCTGGAGGCCGTCGGAGTTCAACGGGGCCACGATGAGCAGCTGCGCACCTCGGTCCAGCAGGGACTTGATATCGCTGACCTGCTTGTTGAGATCGCTCTGTGCGTTGGTGACCAGGAGCTTGTCGTCCGGGACGCCGAGCTTCTTCGCTTCGTCCTTGATGGACTGTGTCTCGGCGATCCGGAACGGGTTCGCCTCCTTCTCCGACTGGGAGAAGCCGATGACCGCGTTCTTCACGTCCACCTGCGGGTAGCCGGTCTTCTCGCGGGCGCAGCCCGGCCCCGCGGCCTGGTTCGGCGCCGCCGAAGCGGCGGGACCCGCCCCCGACGGGGCGGATTGCTGGGTCTCACGGCTGGTGCAGGCCGTCAGCGCGAGCGCGAGGCCGGTCACCAGGAGCAGGGTGCGGCGGATGGGCAGGGACATCGATCGCTCCTCGGGGAAGTCGAGCACACGGATCTGCGGTGACCCATGTCACTCATAGGGACGATGCCAGATTTACATCGTTGGTACAACGTTGTAAATCCGCCGTTCGCGCGGCTAGGCTGTGCCGGATCGGTACCGGAGCACTGTGGAGGGGAGCGAGGGTGGCCACGCTCAAGGACGTCGCCAAGCTTGCGGGCGTCTCGGTCAAGACCGTGTCGAACGTGGTCAACGGCTATGACTTCGTCAAGCCGGAGAACCGCAAACGCGTCGAAGAGGCACTGGCGTCGACCGGGTACCGGCCCAATCTCGGCGCCCGCAACCTCCGCCGCGGGCGTACCGGGTTCCTAGGGTTGATGTTGCCCGAGCTGAGCATCCCGTACTTCGGCGAGCTGGCGGGCCTGGTGCTGCAGGCGGCGCAGGAGCACGAGTGGAACGTCCTCATCGAACAGACCCTCGGCACCAGGGAACGTGAGCGCAACGCGCTGTCCGCGCTGGGCCCGCATCTGATCGACGGGGCGATCATCAGCCCGGAAGCGTTGCACACCAACGATTTCGAAGACCTCGCGCCGGGTGTCCCGCTGGTGATGCTCGGCGAGCACGTCGTCGACGTCCCGATCGACCACGTCGGTATCGACAACGTCCAGGCCGCCCGGATCGCGGTGCGGCATCTGATCTCGCTCGGCCGCCGGCGGATCGCCGCGATCGGCGCGCATCCGCAGCGCCATACCGCCGCTCAGCGTTTGGAGGGTTACCACTCCGCGCTCGCCGAGGCGGGGCTCGCGCCCGTCCCGGAACTGGTCCTGCCCGCTCTGCGGTATCACCGCGCCAACGGCGCCGAGGCGATGGCGCATCTCCTCGCGCTGCCGGAACCGCCCGACGCGGTCTTCTGCTTCAACGACCTCCTCGCCATCGGCGCCCTTCGCGCCGCGGCCGAACGCGGCGTCCAGGTGCCGTCGGACATGGCGATCGTCGGCTTCGACAACAACGAGGAGAGCGCGTACAGCCTGCCGTCCCTGACGACGATCGCGCCGGACAAGGCGGCGATCGCGCGGGCCGCCGTCGATCTCCTCCGCCGCCGTATCTCCGGCGGAAGCGACCTCGAACCGGAAGACGTCCAGACCCCCTTCTCGCTCGAAATCCGGAACAGCACCATCGCCTGATCCCCGCATTTCGTCCTCTTAATGCGGGAGGCATGGCATGGTGTGTCCGTGAACCGGGCCCTGGCGGTGCTGACCCTCGTCGCTTACGTGACGTTGCCACTCGGCTCGGCCAAGTACGAGACGCTCGTGCTGCCGACGCTCCTCGCCGGGCTGGTCTACGCGGCGATCGCGATCGTGGGCTTCCCGTGGGTGCAGGAACACGGACGCGCGTGGGCGATCGCGTACGTCTGCGTTCAGTTACCGCTCGGCTTCACCCTGTTCTCGCTGTCGGGCGCCGCCGTCGGGGCGGTCCTGCTTCTCGTGGTCCTCGTCTGCCACACCGTGTTGCTGCTGCCGTTGCCGGTGGCGTTCGGGGTCGCGGTCGTGATCCCGCTCATCCACCTGCCGATGGCGCCGATGGACGGGCTCCGTGAAGGACTCGGGACGCTCGCGGTCATGGTCTTCGCCGCCGTGGTGACCGAGCTGGTCGTCCGGGAGAAGCGGGCGCGCGAGGAACTGGCCGAGGCGCACGAACGGCTTCGCGACCACGCCGCCCAAGCCGAACAACTCGCGACCATCCAGGAACGCAACCGGCTCGCGCGCGACATCCACGACGGGCTCGGCCACCACCTCACGGTCGTCCAGATGATGTTGCAGGCGGCCCGCGCGGTGATCGGCGCCGGGGACACGGAGCGGGCCGACGGGATGCTCGCCAAGGCGCAGGATCAGTCGCGCGAGGCGCTGGCGGAGGTCCGCCGGTCGGTGTCGGCGCTGCGGGAGCCGCGTTCCGAGCCGCTCACGGACGCGTTGCGGACGCTGGCGGACGAGGCTTCCGCGGCGGGCGTGCCGACCGGGTTCGAGGTCAAGGGCACCGCGCGGGACACGCGCGCCGACGTCGAGGAGTCGCTGTTCCGGGCGGCGCAGGAGGGACTGACCAACGTGCGCAAGCACGCGCGGGCCAAGACCGCGACCGTGGTGCTCGACTACGCCGTCGCCGACCGTGTGCGCATCGAGGTTCGCGACGACGGTCTCGGGATCGCCGCGGATTCCCCACCGGACAAGGGTTTCGGTCTCGTCGGGCTCCGCGAACGGGTGGCCGGCCTCGGCGGCCGGGTTTCCGTCGACTCCGCCGAAGGGCAAGGCTTGACGCTCACCGTGGAGGTGCCGGGATGACCGTCCGCGTGCTGATCGTCGACGACCAGGCCTTGTTCCGCGAGGCCTTGGCGACCCTCCTCGAGGTCCAGCCCGAGATCGACGTCGTCGGCGAGGCGGCGAACGGCGAGGAGGCCGTGCGGCTCTGCGCCGAACTCAGCCCCGACGTCGCGCTGATGGATCTCCGGATGCCCGTGCTGGACGGGATCGCGGCCACCGCACGGCTTCGCGCCGAACAACCCGGCGTGCGCGTCCTGGCGCTGACGACGTTCGACGACGACGAAGACGTGTTCGCCGCGTTGCGCGCGGGCGCCGTCGGCTATCTGCTCAAGGACGTCTCGTCGACGCGGCTGGTCGAAGCGCTGGTGGCGGCCCAACGGGGCGAATCGGTGCTGCAGCCTTCCGTCGCGGCGAAACTCGTCGCGCGCGTGGCCCGGCTGCCCGCCGAGACACCCCGACCGTCGGTGACACCGCTTTCGGACCGGGAACTGGAGGTCGTCCGGCTCCTGGCGGACGGCCGCAGCAACCGTGAGATCGCCAAGACGCTGTTCCTCGCCGAGGGCACTGTGAAGAACCTGGTGACGAGTGTCCTGTCCAAGCTCCAGGTGCGCGACCGCACCCAGGCCGCCCTGCGCGCGAAGGAACTCGGCCTGTTCTGAGCGTTGGGTCGTGAGTGGCGTTTCGGTCGGAAGTCCGTGAAGGCCTCCTTGAGGGACTCTGGTTCCCTCAAGGAGGCCTTCACGGACTAGGAACGCAGGGCGCGGCGTGAGTTAAGGCGTGACTCGCGTGATCAGGCACGTAACTCGCGTGACTGGATGCCGCACTCGAGTGTTCCGCCCCTGATCACACGAGTTGCGGCTTCGATCACGTGAGTGCGGTGCCACGTCCTCGTGAGTGGCGTTTCGGGTTCTAACCCGAAACGCCACTCACGACCACCTGGACCGATCCGAAGACCCGGTCACATGACCTCGCACATGACTTCCGGCACCTGCGTTCGTGCCCCGCCGCGGCCGAACATTGCTCCCGTCGCAACGACCGAGGGAGCCGGAAATGAACCACACGACCGAACAGAAGTCCCGCAAGCAGGCCGTCCTGCACTTCACCCGTCACGCTGTGGAGATGCTGATCTCGATGGTGGCCGGGATGATCGTCCTCGAACCGGTCTGGTCGTTCCTGTGGCCGGACCTCGCCGGGAACGTGACCGCGAACGCGCTGGTGATGGCGACGAACATGTCGCTCGGCATGGCGCTGTGGATGCGGATCCGGCGTCACGGCTGGGCTTCGATCGCGGAGATGTCGGCCGCGATGTACGTGCCCTATCTGCTGTTCCTGCCGTTCTTCTGGACCGGTCTGATCTCGGGATCGGCCCTGATGACGGCCGGGCACGTGCTGATGGTGCCCGCGATGCTCGCCGCCATGTTCCGCCGCCGCGCCGAGTACGGAGCCTGACCATGCGCTCCATAGTCCATGTCACGCTGACCGTGCTGGCGTTCACCGTCGCCGCGCTCGCCTTGCCGGTCACGCTCGGCGCCGTCACGCTCGACGCCAGCTTCGAGAACCGCTACACGCAGAGAACCGACGGGATCGCGCCGCCGCCGGTACGCAAGGCTCATGATCCCGCCAAGCCGACCGCGGTGGTCGTCGTCGGCAACGAAGGCGCCGTCGTCTCCGACGCGCTCGCACCGTACGAGGTCTTGGCGGCGTCCGGCGCGTTCAACGTCTACACCGTCGCCCCACAGGCCCGGCCGGTCACCCTGACCGGCGGGCTCGATCTGAGCCCGGACCTGGACTTCGCCGCTCTCGATCGGCTGCTCTCGGCCAAAGCCCCGGACGTCGTGGTGGTACCCGCGTTGCCGGATCTCGGCGAGCCGACCACGCGGCCGGTGACCGAGTGGCTGAAGCGGCAGTTGTCGCGGGGCTCGCTGCTCATGAGCGTCTGCAACGGTTCGGGTGTCCTCGCCTCGGCCGGCCTCCTCGACGGGCGGAAGGCCACCGCGCACTGGATCCGCATCGGCGGCTTCGACGACGAATTCCCCGCCGTGGACTGGATCCGCGGCACGCGTTACGTCGACGACGGGGACATCGTGACCACGGCGGGGATCCTCTCCGGGATCGACGGGGCGCTCCATGTCACCGAGCGGTTCGCCGGCACCGAAACCGCGCGGAAGGCGGCCGAAGCCGTCGGCTGGACCCACTACTCCCCCGGTTCGAGCGCGCCGATGACGCAGAACGGCTTCGAAGCGGCGGACACCGTCGTCGGGTTCAACACCGCGTTCCGGTGGGACAAGCCGATGCTGGGGGTCCTGCTGACTTCCGGGATCCGTGAACTTGAACTCGCGGCGGTGTTCGACACCTACGGCCAGTCGCTGGCGGTCGAGACGACGGCCGTCGGGCTCGACGGCTCGCCGATCCGGTCCCGGCACGGACTGACCTTCGTCCCACGCGGCACGCCGGTACCGGAAGACCGGCTGGTCGTCCCCGGCGCGGAAGCCGCCGCGAGTCACGTTGCAGACCGGTACTCCGCGCTCTCTCCGGTGTACCTGCACGCCGGGCCCGGGTTCCCGTTCGACGCCGTCCTCGAAGACCTGGTGCGCACCACCGACACCGCGACCACGCGGTGGACGGCCAGAACCTTGGAATACGAGACGGGGCATCTCGCGCTGGACGGCGAGGCATGGCCGTGGACGGTCTCGCTGCGCCCGATCGGGCTGGCCGTTCTCGGCCTGCTCGCGGCCTTCGGGATCCGGGCCCTCTACCGCAGGATCCGGAGGACGTCGCCCACCGGGCGGCGAGGTGTGGTGGACCCCGGGAAGCCGTAACCCAGCCGGAAAACGACCTGCGCGTTGTCCCCGACCAGCGACCGGAGCACGGCCCGAGCGGACGGGATCTCCATGGGCTGCGAGTAGAACGACGCGCTGAGGCCGAGCGAAGTCGCCGTCAGCAACGCCCGCTGCATCGCCCGCCCGGCCCGGATCTGGGCGAGCGGTCCATCGGTCGGTGTCGTCAGCACCGCGACGACCGGATCTTGTTCGAACTCCCGGACCTGGTCGCTCTCCCCGTGATGCCGGACGGGCAGCAACCCACCCGAGGGTCGCGGCCCGCCTGCGTACGCCGGGACGCCGTCGTGACTCCCCTGCTCCCTGGTCCACTCCCGGAGTTCCGCCTGGAAGCGGTCGTCGAGGGTCTGCAGGTGATCCGCCCGCCGGATCAGTCCCGCGACGGCCTCCAGCAGACCCACCTCGTCGAGCAGGATCAGTTTCGCGCCCTCGTCCCCGGCCGCCCGCCGCACCGCGTGCCGGACCCCGGCGGGGACCGGGGTCGAGGCGAACGGCCGCCGGTTGCTATACCGCACGCGGATCGACGCCGCCAGGCGCTGCTCGGCCGCACTCGCCCGGTGCCGCGGCCCGATCCTCACCCTGGCCAGCAGTTCCGGCCGGTCCTTCTCGGGCAGGAACTCCACGTCGCAGGACCGCCCCGCGACGGCGATCGCGAGTTCGAGGTTCAGCAGCGCCGCGCCGCAGGACAACCGCGCCTCACGGCGGTCCGGGTCGCAGACCTGGAGCACGCGCTCCTCGTCGAGGACCACGCCGATGACGTCCGGCCCGACTTCGAAGAGCCACGGCTGGGTGTTGTGGGGTGACGGTGCCCGGACGGCGGCCTCCAGCGCGGCGGTGACGACCGGTGTTTCGGTGAGGATCATCGCGGCTCCCTAGCCGGAGGGGGTGACCTCACCCTTTCGTGCGGGAGCGGGGGCCGGAAGTGGCCGTGGTCCTTTCCGGATCGGGACCTTCGGCCCTCAGCCGCCCACCCGCGGACCGGGGCCGGTTTCCCGGACGACGCGGTAACGGGGGTTCGCGCTCACCCGCGACTCGACCTCGCCGGGCAGGCCGTCGAGTGCCGCCTGGATGGCCGCGAGCCGGCCCGCGGTGTCCGACGTCTCTTCGAAATGCCGGTAGTCCGCCTCGCTCGCCCAGCTGACCAGGTTGACGACCCGCGTCCCGTCCACACTCGCGTGGAACCGGGCCGAGACGTAGCCCGGGTAGAACCGCACCCAGCGGTCCTGGATTTCGGCGAAGGCCTCCACCAACGCCGCCTGGGTCTCCGGCCCGTCGACCGCGTACTCGATGATCGAGTAGAAACCCTTGTCCTCATTCATGTTCACTCCTCGAAGCAGCTGATGAGCCCAGCCTTCACCCTCGACCTCGGTGGAGATCAAGAGTGACCTGCCCGACATTCCGGGCACATTGCTCCGGCCGGACCTGGCGAGCGAACGGCCGCTCGGCGAGGATCGCCCGATGCGCGACAGCAAGATGTTCGGCCTCATCGCCCGGGGTGGGCTGGTCTGCTACGCCGTCGTGCACCTGCTCGTGGCGTGGCTCGCGGCGCAGGTCGCGCTCGGCGACCACGCGCGGGCGGACAAGGCGGGGGCACTGCAGATGGTCGTCGCCGAAGGGGGCGCGTGGCTGCTGTGGCTGATCGCGGCCGGTCTCGCCGTGCTGGCGATGTGGCAGCTCAGCGAGGCGATCACCGGGCACCGGCACGTGAAGACGCGGCGGCGGACCGTGCGCAGGATCGTCAGCGGGATCGAGGTGGTGCTGTACGGCCTGGTCTCCTACAGCGCGGTGAAGATCGCCCTCGCGGGCACCGACGACGGCCAAGGCTCCCTCGTGGCCGGGATCCTCGCGGAGTCCTACGGACCTGCACTGGTGACCGTCGCCGGAGTCGCCGTCGTCGCGGTGGCGGTGTTCCTCGCCCAACGCGGACTCCGGAAGACCTTCGTGCGGGAGCTCGACTTCGGCGGCGCCACCGGGACGGCCAGGACGCTGACGATCCGGCTCGGGCAGATCGGCTGGATCGCGCTCTCCGCCGCGTACGGGACCATCGGCGTGCTGACGATCGTCGCCGCGGTCACCTTCGACCCGGCCAAGGCGAGCGGCCTCGACGCCGCGCTGAAGACGCTCTCCGCTCAGCCGTACGGCGGCCCCATGCTCCTCGCGCTCGCGGCAGGCATCGCCGCGTTCGGTGTCTTCGCGCTGCTGGACGCGCGTTTCCGCAAGATCTGATCTGCCCGGCGAACCGACCTGTGGCACCGTGAACGACGTCTGGAGGTCGTGATGGCAGGTGTGGTCGAGTCGATCCGCGAGCAGGGCGAGGACGCTCGTCAGGCGCGGATCGTCGAGGTGCTGGTGGAGGCTTTCGAAGACCTCATGCGCGCGGACGCCGACGCGTTCCGCCGCAAGTTCCGCAAGATGGCCGCCGCCCCGTTCGCCTTCTACCGGGGCTCGGCGTGCCTGTTCTACGCGGACATGGCGCACGAGGACGACCCGTGGTCGAACGCCGAGACCGGTCGCGTGTGGATCCAGGGCGACCTGCACGCCGAGAACTTCGGCAGTTACATGGATTCGTCCGGGACGCTGGTGTTCGACGTCAACGACTTCGACGAGGCCTACCTCGGCTGCTTCACCTGGGACCTCAAACGGCTGGCCGCCAGTGTCGCGCTGCTGGCGTGGAGCAAGGCGATCTCCGACGACGACATCGAGGCGCTGATCGGCACCTATCTACGTGCCTACGTCAAACAGGTCCGCGAGTACGCCGAGCGCCCCGGCGACGAACTCGTCCGGCTCCAGCTGGACAGCACCGAGGGCGTCCTGCACAACGTCCTGCTCCGGGCCCGGCTCAAGACCCGGATCGATCTGCTCGACGAGCTGACCACCGTGGAGGACTACGACCGCAGGTTCCGGCACGGGCCGGGCGTCCGGGTCCTCGACCGGGCCGAGCGCGAGATCGCCACCAAGGCCTTCGAGTCCTATCTGGACACCATCCCGGAGAACAAGCGGTTCGGCAGCATCACCTACCGGGTCAAGGACATCGTCGGCCGGACCGGATTCGGCATCGGCTCCGCCGGGTTGCCCGCGTACAACATCCTCGTCGAAGGCCGGACCCAGGCGCTCGAGAACGACGTCGTCCTGTCGATGAAGCAGGGGAACGTCGCGGCGCCGAGCCGCATCGTCGCCGAGGAGCGCATCCGCGGCTATTTCACCAACGAGGGGCACCGCACCGCCGTCTCCCAGCGCGCGTTGCAGGCGCACGCGGACCCGTGGCTCGGGTACACGGAGATCGACGGGACCGGTTTCGTCGTCTCGGAGTTGTCGCCCTACGTCGACGACCTGGACTGGTCGGAGCTGACCGAACCGTCGGAGATGGGGCCGGTCCTCGACTATCTCGGCCGCGCCACCGCGAAGATGCACTGTGTGTCCGATTCGGACTCCGAGCAGACGCTGGTCGATTTCCAGAGCGAAGAGGCCATCGCCGGGGTCATCGGCGACCGCGAGGACGAGTTCGTCCGCACGCTGACCGAGTTCGGGATGGCCTACGCCGAGCAGTCGCGCGACGACCACCGGTTGTTCGTGGACGCCTTCCGCGGCGGGAAGATCCCCGCCGTCCGGCCCGCCGCGGAGGGCTGACCGGACGACGGGGCCGGCTATTCGCGGAGACCGATCGCCTCGATCGGCTTCGACCGCAGCGCCACACGGGTGGCGAGGCCGAGCGAGAGCACCCCGAGCAGGATCGCGCCGGCGATGACCCCGCCGAAGACGGTGACCGTGCCCGACGGCAGCGGTGTCCCGCGCAGGCCGAGGTTCAGCAGCATCAGGGGAATCCCCGCCACCACGGTGCCGAGCAGGGCCGCGACCCCGACCGTCGCCAGCGCCTCGAACCGCATCATCCGCGCCACCTGGCGTTTCGTGGTGCCGATCAGGCGCAGCAGCGCGAACTCCCGCGAGCGCTGCGCCGTGCTCATCACCAGCGTGTTCGCCACCGAGATCACGACGTAGCCGAGGATCACCCCGACCGCGACCAGGTTCACGTAGAACTGGGCGTCCTGCTGCCCGTTCGCGGGCGCGGCCACCGCCGACCCCGGCGTCACGGCCAGGCCGGGATAGCGGGCCCCGAGTTCGTTCAGCGCGGCGGTCACGGCGGCGGGATCCGCGTCGGGTTGCCGCCGCACCAGCACCGAATCGTCCATCCGGTCGCCGGTGTGCGCCCTCGCGAGATCGGCGGGCAGCACGTACCGGCCGAAAGCCTGCTCACGGGTGTAGGTGGCGACCAGCCGCAGCTTCGCCGGAGAGCCGTCACCGAAGAAGAACTCGACCTCGTCGCCGATCTTCTTCTCGTACCAATCGGCTTCCGACTCGCTCATCGCCACGGTGTTCCCGGTCAGGTCGGTGATCTTGCCCGACACGACACCCAGATCGACGTTCCCGCGGACCTGCGCGCCGTCCAGTCCCTGCGCCGCGTACCGCTCGACGCGCAGTTTGTCCTGCTCCTGCACCGTGTTCAGCACCTCGGTGCGCACGACCGGCGTCGCGGCGGAGACACCGGGGACCCGCCGTGCCGCCTCGGCGACCTCCGGGGACAGCCCACCGGCGCCACTGGCGAGCACGTAGTCCGCCGTGGTCGACTCGACGGTCTCCTCCTGGCGAGCCGCGGCCGCCGACGTCTGGCTGTAGAACATCGTCAGCGCGAACGAGACCGCCAGCATCACCGGCGTCACCGCGGCCGCCAGCCGTCGCGAGTTGGCCTGGCTGTTCGCGGCGGCCAGGTAGCCGCTGATCCGCGAAGTCCGGTTCAGCACCGGGGCGATCAGCCTCGTCATGAGGGCGACCACCTTCGGGCCGAGCACGCCCAGCCCGATCACGATCACCAGCGCCGAACTGCCCGAAGCCGCGAGCCCCGCCTCACCGCGCACGAAGATCGGGACCATCGACCCGGCGAGACCGGCCACCACCAGCGCGCAGCCGACGATGAGGCGCACCCGGCCGAGTTCGCGCCGCTCCACCGCGGCCTCCTCGAGGGCCTCCACCGGGCGGATCGACGACGGACGACGCGAAGCCGACCAGGCGGCCAACCGTGCCGTGCCCAGGCCCAGCACCAGCGCGGCGACGAGCGGGATCGGGCTGATCGCCAGTTCGAAGTCCGGCGGGATCACCCCGATGGCACCGAAGGCGTTCCGCAGGCCGAAGCCCACCGCCACCCCGAGTCCGCTGCCCAGCACCCCGGCGACCGAGGCGACCAGCATCGTCTCGGCGCCGATCAGCTTGCGGATCTGCTGCGGTGTCGCCGCGATCGCCCGCAGCAGGGCGAACTCCCGGCGACGCTGGTTGATGACGAGCGCCAGCGTGCTGGCCACGACGAACACCGCGATGAGGAGCGCGAAACCACCGAACGAGCCCGCGAGCGCCATCAGCAGCATCCGGGTCTGGCTGACGTCGAGGAATTCGACCGTGCTGCGCTCGACCCCGGTCGCCACCGTCACCTTGTCGCCGACCGCGGCGCTGATCTTCTCGGCGAGGTCGCCCGGCGTGACACCGGGCTCAGCCAGCACGCCGATCGCGTGCGCCTGCCCCGGCGTCCCGGCGAGTTCGACGGCCTTCTCCGGTGAGAAGAACAGCGCGGACTGCCGCGTGAGGCCGTCGCCCGTCTTCGGGGCGGCGATCCCGGAGACCCGGAACTCGACCGGTGCCGAACGGACGGCGATCTTCACCCGCTGCCCGACCGACACGCCGCTCCGTGACGCCAGGTCCGCGTCCAGGACCACCTCGTCGGCACCGGCGGGCGCGCGGCCGTCACGCAGGGAGAACGGCGCCAGCACGGCGGCGTCCCAGTTGTGACCGAGCGACTGGCCGCCTTCCGGCCCGTTCAGCGCACGGCCGTCGGCGGTCACCACGGTGGCCGGGAAGCTCTGCTCCGCCACCACACCACGGACGCCGGGCAGCGCGGTGATCGCCCCGGTGAGCGTCACCGGGACCGACGCCTGCTCGGCGACCTGCTGGCTGTCGAGCGCGCCGGTACCGGGCGGTGCGACCGTCTGCCCGCCGCCCACGACGACCGCCGCGTCGGCGTACCGCTGGGTGGGGACACCGGCGCGCAGACCGGATTCCATCAGGACGCCGCAACCGGCGACCAGCGCCGTCCCGCACAGGATCGCGACGAACGCGCCGACGAAACCGCTCAAACGGGTCTTCGTCGTCTGCCAAGCCAAATCCCACATGACGTCACCACTCCCCGAGGTGGGTCATGCGCTCGGCGACGCGGTCCGGCGTCGGCGCCGGGAGGTGACCGGCCAGCCTGCCGTCGGCGAGGAACAGCACGCTGTGCGCGGCCGACGCCGCGACCGGGTCGTGGGTGACCATCAGCACGGTCTGCCCCATACCGTCCACAATGGAGCGAAGAAGGTCGAGGACCTGTTTCGCGGTACGCGTGTCCAGCGCCCCGGTCGGCTCGTCGGCGAGGACGACCTCCGGCCGGGTGACCAGCGCGCGGGCGATCGCGACCCGCTGCTGCTGGCCACCGGACAGTTCGGACGGCCGGTGTTCGAGCCGCTTCGCGATCCCCACGCCCTCGACGATCTCGCGCAGCCACTGCGGGTCCGGCTTCTTCCCGGCCAGCCGCATCGGCAACGTGATGTTCTGCAGCACGTTCAGCGACGGCAGCAGGTTGTAAGCCTGGAACACGAACCCGATGCGCGTCCTCCGCAGCTCTGTGAGTGCTTTCTCACGCATCCTGCTCAGTTCCGTGTCCCCCAGCAGCACCCGGCCCGAGCTCGGCTTGTCCAGCCCGGCCGCGCAGTGCAGGAAGGTGCTCTTGCCCGAGCCCGACGGTCCCATCACCGCGGTGAACGTGCCCCGGCGCACTTCGACGGTCACCCCGTTCAAAGCCGTGACCGCGCCGTCGCCGGATCCGTAGACCTTGCTCACGGATTCCAGCGTCAAGGCGCATGCGCCCCCTGAAGTCATTGTTTCCCCTTAGCGGTGGTGATCTGTCCCGCCAAACGTACGGGCGGCGAGGGCCGTGATCGATCCCGCGTGAGGGAAGACTCGTGGTAGCGCTGGCACCACCACGAGACGGTCAGACCGGCCTGCGAGCGGTGTGACCGTTCGCCTGCTCCAGCGCGTGCGCGATCCCGAGCGCGCGGAGATCGGCATGGTGCGGCGTGACCACCTGGACCCCGACCGGCAGCCCGTCGCCGGTGAATCCCGCCGGGACGGCCGTGGCCGGGCACTCCGTGGCCGAAATCAGATAGGCCGCCCGCATCCAGTGCAGGTAGTCCTCGACCTCGGTCCCGCCCACGCTCTTCGGGTACTCCAGCTCCGCGTCGAACGGGAGGACCTGGCTGGCGGGGAGAACGACGGCGTCCACTTCGGAGAAGAACGCGCGGACGCGGTGGAACAGTCCGGTGCGCAGCCGGTTGGCGGTCGCGATGTCCGCGCCGGTGAGCGCGCGTCCTTTCGCGACATTCCAGCGGACGGTCTCCTTGACCTTGTCCGGTTCACCGTCGACGAGATCACCGACGGACTGCGCGTAGTTCAGGGCGCGGAAGGTACGGAAGACCTCCTCCGCCCCGGTCAGATCCGGACAGCCCGAGACGACCTCGGCACCGAGGCGGCGCAGGACGTCCACCTGGGCTTCCACGATCGCCGCGACCTCGGGGTCGACGGGCACCCGGCCGCCGAGGTCGGGCGAGACCGCGACGCGCAGCCCGTCCAGCCGGGTCGGCAATCCGGCCGCGAACACGCTGCCGGATTCGGCCAGCGACAGCGGAGCGCGATCGTCCGGACCCGCCTGCACCGACAACAGCAGCGCCGTGTCGGCGACCGTGCGTCCCATCGGGCCTTGGACGCCCAGGGCGAACCAGGCGTCCCGCGCCGGCCAGGTCGGGACCCGCCCGGGGCTCGGGCGGTGGCCGACGACGTTGCAGAACGAGGCGGGATTCCGCAGCGATCCGCCCATGTCGCTGCCGTCGGCCAGCGACGTCATCCCGGCCGCGAGCGCGGCGGCGGCGCCCCCGCTCGAACCGCCCGCCGAACGGTCCGGCGCGTAGGGATTGCGCGTCAGGCCGAACACCGGGTTGAAGGTGTGGGAGCCCGCGCCGAACTCGGGGACGTTCGTTTTGCCGAATACGATCGCACCAGCGGCGCGCATCCGGGCGACGACGAGTTCGTCGGCGTCGGGAACGTTGTCCGCGAACGCGGGCGAGCCGAAGGTGGTGCGCATCCCGGCCGTCGCGTGGAGATCCTTCACGGCGAGCGGGAGCCCGTGCAGCGGTCCGAGCGACCGCCCGGCCGCCCGTGCTTCGTCGGCCGCCGCGGCGGCGGCTCGCGCGCTCTCCTCGTCGATGCTGACGACGGCGTTCAGCGCCGGGTTCAGCTCCGCCACGCGGCCGAGGGTGGCGTCGAGCAGTTCCCTCGCCGACAACTCACCGGTGGCCAGCAATTCGGCCTGGGTGGTGGCGGGCAGATCGTTGACGGCGCTCACGCGCGGACCTCCTCTATGTCGGGAACCGGGTAGGGAAAACCTTCAGCCGGGGAACGGGTTCCTCCACTTGGCGCGGTACTTCGACCTTCCTACCTTGAGACGAACGTTGCCGGGAGGGGTGCAACGTCGACCGCCCGTCACCGTTCAAGGAAGAGCGCGCATGACAGCATCCACCGCTCCATCCAGGACCACCTCGACCCAGACCCGCAGGCTCGCGATCGGCGCGGGTGCCGGGACCTCGCTGGAGTTCTTCGACTTCTCCATCTACACCGTCGCCTCCGCGCTGGTCTTCCCCAAGGTGTTCTTCTCCGGCGACACCGATCCCTGGTTCGCCTCGTTCATGAGCCTGGCGACCTACACGATCGGCTACGTCGTCGCGCCGCTCGGCGCGATCGTGATGGGCTGGGTCGGCGACCGCTACGGCCGCCGCCGCGCCATGCTCATCACCTTCTACCTCATGGGCGCGGCCACCGTCCTGATGGGACTCTTGCCCGGGTACGCCACCATGGGTGTCGCGGCGCCGTTCCTGCTCGTCCTGTTGCGTCTGGTGCACGGCTTCTCCCGGGGCGGCGAGCTGGGCGGGGCGTCGGTACTCGCCGTCGAGCACGCGCCGCCGTCACGACGGGCGGCGTTCGGCGCCTTCGTCGCCTTGGGCTCACCGCTCGGCGCGTTGCTGGCGAACCTCGCCTTCGTGCTGATCTTCTACTTGCCGCAAGGGGTCGTCACCAGCTGGGGCTGGCGGATCCCGTTCATCGCGGGCGCGGTCGTCCTCGCCATCGGTGTCTGGGCGCGGCGGGCGCTCGAGGAATCGCCCGTGTTCCAGGAGCTCGCGGCCAGCAAACTGGACGAAAAGATCGTCAAGATCCCGATCTGGAACGTCATCCGTGACAACTGGGGCAGGCTGCTGCTCGCGGCCGGCGCGAACACCGGGCTCAACGGCGTCATGTTCGTCCTGGCCGGGTTCATGCTCTCCTACGCCGCCGGCCCCGCGCCGAAGGGTCTCGGCCTGGACATCCAGGACGTGCTGTGGTGCACGCTGCCCGGGCTCGCGATCCACGCGGTGACGGTGGTGCTCGGCGCCCGGCTCTCCGACCGGCTCGGCCGCAAACCGGTGATGCTCGCGGCGTCCGTCGCGGTCCTGGCGTACATGTTCGTGCTCTTCCCGATCGCGCGGGTCGGCACGCTGACCGCCTGGGCGCTCGCCATCGCCGGCGGTTTCGCGCTCACCGGATTCCTGTTCGGTCCGCTGATCACCTATCTGACGGAACTGTTCACGCCCGAGCAACGGCAGTCCGGCGCCGGGCTCGCGTACCAGATCGGTGCGGTGCTCGGTGGCGGCCTCGCGCCGTCGATGGCGAACCGGCTCATCGAATGGACCGGCTCGTCGACGTCGGTCGGCTACTACCTGGCGGGCGGGATGGCCCTGACCGTCGTCTGTCTGCTGGCCCTTCCCGAAACCGCACCCGTGAGGACCGACCGATGAACGACGAACTCACCGAACTCCGGCGCCGCGTCGAGGTGCTGGAGGCCGAGGCGGAGATCCGCCGCGTGCAAGCGCGCTACATGTTCCTCTGCGACACGCCGTGCCCGGAGTACGGCGTCACCGACGACGACCGGCGCATCGACCTGATCCTCGACCTGTACGCCGAGGACGCGGTCTGGGAGGGCGTCGGCGAGTACTACGACGGGCAGTTCGGCCGTGCGGTGGGCAAGGACGCGATCCGGGCGCATTTCGGGCGGTTCTGGGGTGAGAAACGGGACCCGGCGCTGGTCCTCAACGCGCACTACCTCACCTCGGAGCAGATCCACGTCGACGGCGATCGGGCCGACGGGCAGTGGATCCACGTCCAGCCCTGGCTGTACGCCGACGGGACGGGGCTGCTGCGATCGAGCAGGCTCAACAACACGTTCCGGCGTCAGGACGGGCGTTGGCTCATCACCCGTACGCGGACCGAGAACGTCTTCATCGCTCCGCTGCCCGCGGGGTTCGCTTCGGACTTTCCGGCGGCTTCGGTGCTGATGGCTTGATCGCGTGTCGTGAGTGGCGATTCGTGTTCTAACCCGAATCGCCACTCACGACCACCTGGACCGATCGGCACCTACACGGTGACCTGGTGCTGAAGCACATCGCGCACCAATGTGCCCAGGCTGTCCGACTCGGTCTTGGCCTTGATCCGGGCCCGGTGCACATCGACGGTCTTCACGCTCGTGCCCAGCTGCCGCGCGATCAGCTGGCTGGGCAGACCGTCGATCACCAGCCGGAGCACCTCGCGTTCGCGCGGGGTCAGCGTCGCGACCCGCTCGGTGACGGCCTTGCGGCAGGCGGCCTCCGCGAACCGTTCCGCCGCGACCACCAGCTGCGCCTGGACGACCTCCAGCATCCGCTGCGGCTCGTACGGCTTCTCGAGGAAGTCGACGGCGCCGAGGCGGAGCGCCCGCACCGACATCGGGATGTCGCCGTGCGCGGAGCAGAAGATCACCGGGGCCGGGAATTCGCGGGCGACCAGTTTCTCCTGCAGTTGCAGGCCGCTGAGCCCCGGCATCCGGACGTCGATGATCAGCACGCTCGGCTCGTCCGGGTCGAACTCCTCCAGGAACGTCGGCCCGTCCGGGTAGACGAGCGCCTGGATGCCGACGCTCTCCAGCAGGAACACCAGGGATTGGCGGATGGCCTCGTCGTCGTCGACGATGTAGACCACCGGCGACGTCTCGCCGCCGGACGCGGAATCGGTGGTGACCATGGAGAGCTCCCTATCATGAATCCCCGGCGAGCACCCGCTCCGCCCAGCACGCGTGGCCGAGCAGTTCGTTCTCCCCGCCGTGGCGGCCGACGAGTTGCAGACCCAGCGGCAGCCCCGCCGTGTCGGTGAAGCCGGGCAAGGCGACCACGGGCAGGCCGAGTGCCTGCCAGCCCCGGCTCAGCACCGGGTTCCCCGTCGCCTCCAGTCCGCGTGGCGCCGCGCCGGGGGCAGCCGGGCCGAGCACGACGTCGAACGTCTCCGCGAGCCGCACCGCGCCGTCGGCGATGGTCGCGCGGGCGGTTTCGTACTCGTCGGCCGAGGTCGCGGCCCCGGCCCGGAGCAGCTGTGCCAAGGGCGCGCTCAACCGCTCAGCCACGGCGAGTTCCGCGGCCCTTTCCCGCGCCGCCTCGTAGGCCATCACCACGGGATGCGCGGCCGTGAGCTCGGCCATCAGCCGTTCGTCGCGGAACGGCTCGACGATCGCCCCTGCTTCGTGCAGACGCTTCGCCGCCTGGTTCAACGCATGCCGCATCGGTGTTTCGACGACGTCGAGCGCGTCGGCCGACCACACCAGGATCCGCGGCGGACGCGCTTCCTGCGCGGGCTCTTCGGTCAGCGCGGCCCACGCGATCGTGAGGTCGGCGGCCGTGGCCGCGAAGACACCGTGGCTGTCCAGGCTGGGGCTCAATCCCGTCACCCCGGTGACCGGATAGCGGCCGTGGCTCATAACCAGCGACGCGACCCCGCAGTACGACGCCGGCCTGGTGACCGACCCGGCGGTCTGCGAACCGAGCGCCAACGGCACCTGACCGGACGCGACCGCGGCCGCCGACCCGCTCGACGAGCCGCCCGGGGTGTGACCGGGAGCAGCGGGATTCCGGGTCGGTCCCGGCGCGAAGAACGCGAACTCGGTCGTGACCGTCTTTCCGAGCGGAGCCATTCCGGCCGCGCGCCACGCGGTCACGATCGTCGCGTCCGAGGCCGCCGGAGCGGCTTCCGCGCGCAGTGTGGAACCGCAACGGGTGGGCACACCCGCCAGATCGATGATGTCCTTGACCCCGAGTGGCACACCCGCGCCCGGCAGGAAGTCCGTCCGGTCGACCCAGGCGCGCAGCTGCGAGTCCGTCTCGGCGATCCGGGCGAGCGCGCGTTTCGCGGCCGCTTCCGGAGTGGTCCGCCCCAGCCGCAGGTCCTGGACGAGTTCCCGCAGCGACCACGGGCGCATGAGGTTCACTCGTCCTCCCACGCGGCATCCGCTTCCCAATAGTCGACGCCACCGGCGCTGACCGCGTGCCGCCACTCCGACGTCCGCTTCAGCCGGGGCTCGACCCGCGCCGTCACCTCGTCGGCGGCGTCGGGACCGTCCGCCGGGGCCTGCCAATGGACCCAGTTCAGCTCACGGCCCTCGGAGTCGTGCACGAACAGGTCCACATGGCGCCAGCCGTAGCCGTGGTTGTCGTTGTAACACATCAACGTGGTGCGCTCGCTCATGGCGCGATCCGGTGGAACTCGCGCCGGAAGTAGGCGAGACCTCCGGCCTCCTCGTCGACGAAGACGTCTTCGACCTCGACGAAGAGCACCGTGTGCGTCCCTTGGGTGAACTCGGCGCCGACTCCTCCGATGAGGACGGCGGCCGCGTCACGGACCACGGGGATGCCGAACCTGTCGTGATCCCAGACCTCGAACCGGAACCGGTCGAGCATCGGCACGTCCGTCGCGCCGGCGAACTGCAGGGCGAGATCCTCGTGGTGGGCGGCCAGGACGTTGATGGCCATCCGGCCGTTGGTCCGGAAGATGTCGTGTGTGTAGCTCGACTGGTTGACGCAGACCAGCAGCGTCGGCGGCGAGTCGGTGACCGAGCAGACCGCGCTCACCGTGATGCCGGCGCGGCCGCTGACGCCGTCGGTGGTGACGATGTTGACAGCCGTCGAAAGGTTCGCCATCGCCGCGCGGAACCGTCGCTGGGTGGTGGTCAGCTCATCGGGCATACCCCGACGCTAGAGCCGTGGCCGAAACCGGCGATATCCCGAGTTCCACCGCGCCGCCTGAGGATTTCCCTTACGTGGCCAGCGGCAGGGCGAACCCGAACCGCGAGCCGCCGCCGTCCCGCCGCTCGGCCCAGATGCTCCCGTGCTGCCGGGTGATGATGCGATGGCTCAGTGCCAGCCCGATCCCGCTGCCACCCGGTTTGCTGGTGAACGACTCGGCGAACGGATCCCTGGCGACGCCGCGGCCGTGATCGTCGACGGTGAGGACGCCGACCCCCTCCTTGGCCCGGGTGCCCACCGTGATCCGCCGCTGCACGGCTTCGCATTCGGTGGTCTCGTCGATCGCGTTGAGGCAGAGGTTCATCACCACCTGCCCGGTGAGGACGCGTTCGCACCGCACCAGCACCGGCGCCGGATCGAGCCGGACCTCGACGGCGACCGAGTTCGGCGCGGCGCTCAGCTCGATGAAGTACAGGCACTCCCGGACGATCTCGTTGAGGTCGACCACCTGCTCGACCTGTTCCAGATGCCCGACGAAGGACCGCAGCGAACCGACGATGTCCTTGGCCCGGTCGATCTGGCGGGCGACGCTGTCCAGGCCGTAGCCCATCTGCTCGCGGACGTCGCCGCCGTCCGCCATCGTGGCCGCACGCGCCCGGATACCCGCGATGAAGTTCGCGGCGGCGGCCAGCGGCTGACCGAGTTCGTGCGCGATCGCCATCGCCATGTCCCCCATGGCGTTGTAGCGCGCCAGGTAGTTCTCGTGCCGCAGTTCCAGCTCTCGCCGTGCTTCGCCGCGGACGCGTTCGGACACGTCGTGCAGGATCATCAGATACGCGTCGACCTCGGACTCGGAAAGCCGCTCCAGGCTCCCTTCCAGCCAGGTCGAGCTCTCCCCCGGCAACTCCAGCTGCACCGGCCCGATCGGCTCGGCGCCGGCGACGACCTCGGCCCAGCGCACCGGCCTGCCGCCCAGGTAAAGCCGCGCGTACTCGGTCAGCGGCTCGCCTGCCAGACGGTCGTCGTCGCCGGTCAGGCCGAGGAAGGTCAGCGCGCTGTCCGTCGCGAACCGCACCGCGCCGGCGGCGTCGAGCATGAACGCCACGGTCGAGGTGTGCCGTGCCAGCGCGTCGACGTACGACGTGGTCAGCTTCAGCTCTCGTTCGATCTCCTCCGCGCGCTGGATGTCGCGGAACTGGACCATCACCGCGGGCCCGCGCTCCAGCTCGACCCGGATGGCGACCGCGTCGGTGGGGATGACCCGGCCGGATTTGCTCCGGTAGTGCCACACGATCCGGCTCGAACCGTGTTCCACCGCCGCCTGGAGCCACGCCCGTCCGATCACCCGGTCGTACTGCTGGGCGGAGCTGCTCATGTGGTTGGCCTTGAGCGGGCGCAGCTCGGAAAGACTGAATTCGAGCATTTCGCACGCGGCGGGATTGGCCCACAGGATGTTCTTGGTCGCCGCGTCGTGGACCAGCACGCACACCTTCGAGGCGTTCATCATCGCCACGAAGTCGCCGGTGGCCAGCTCGGGCGCGATCGGGTCGACCTCCACGGGCTCAGCATAGGAGTTCGCCGCCGGACCCTCCGGTAAGGATTTCCCCTACCCCTCTGCGTGGGAATCCCCGGCCGCCGGCAGGCAATGACCAATGGCCACCCGCGGCGATGATCCCTAGCGTCGGAGACATCTTCCCTACGACGCGAGGAGCGCCCGATGGCCCAGATCCAGGAGAGCCCGGCCGTGACACTCGACGATGTCCTGGCCGAACTCCTCGAGCGCCGTCAGGAGTTCCGGGATCAGAGGTACGTCTCCCGCGACTTCGTCGACCGGCTCAAGGCGGCGGGCGTCTACCGGTCCGCGACGCCGGAACGGTTCGGCGGCAGGCCCCTGCCCCCGGCCGAATTCCTGCGGACGGTGGAGCGGATCTCCGTCGTCGACGGATCCACCGGCTGGGTGGCCAGCTTCGGCTCCGCGCTGGTCTATCTCGCGGCGCTGCCCGTCGAGACGCAGGCCGAGCTGTATGCCGACGGTCCCGACGTGTGCTTCGCCGGTGGGCTCTTCCCCGTGCAACGAGCCGAGCCGACCGCCTCCGGTTTCCTGGTCGACGGGCGCTGGAAGTTCGCGAGTGGCTGCATGGGCGCGGACGTCCTGGGCGTCGGCATCCCGGGGGACGACACGACCGACGGCAAGCCGCGCACCGCCCTGCTGCGGCCCGAGCAGGTCGAGATCGTCCAGGAGTGGGACGTCGTCGGGATGAAGGGCACCGGTTCCTTCGATCTGGTCGTCGACAAGGTCGAGGTGCCACGCGAATGGACGTTCATCCGCGGCGGTGAGCCCACCATCGACGAGCCGCTGTACCGCTACCCCACGCTCGCGTACGCCTCCCAGGTGCTGGCGGTCGTCGGCGCGGGGGTCGCCCGCGCGGCACTCGACTTCGCGACCGAGGTCGGCAGCGGCCGTTCGGGCGTCACGGGCGCGCCGAAACTCGCCGACCGCGCCTACTACCGCACGGGACTGGCCGAAGCCGAGGCGACGATGCGTTCCGCGCGGGCGTACTTCTACGAGGTCACCGACGAGGCGTGGCAGACCGTGCTGGACGGCGATCCTGTCGCGCCACACCAGAACGCCCATCTCCGGCTGGCCTCGACCCATCTCGCGAAGACCGCCGCCGAGACCGTCAACCGGGTCATCGGCCTGTCCGGAACGGGTGCCATCGCCACGGACCATCCGTTGCAGTGGTTGCTCGGCGACGCCCTGGTCCCGCAGCAGCACGCCTTCCTGGGACCGGCCATGTACGACGCCGCGGGTGCCGTGCTGATGGGCCATCCGCCCACCGTTCCCGGCTTCCAGTGACCCACCACGACCGCTGACGAGGAGTTGGACCACCACCATGAGCGATACCCCGCTGCGCGTGCTGTTCTGCATCGGTATCAACCAGAACTTCTTCGACCTGCCCGAAGGCGGCGTCGCCGCCGGTGACGTCTGGACCGCCTTCGTCGCGCTGATGGACGGCATCAAGGGCCTGCCCGGCGTGGACTTCATCGGCGACATCGACGACGACTCGCATATGGTCGGCCCTTCCGACGGCTGGCCGTGGACCTGTTACCTGCTCTGCGACGTCGACACGCAGGAGACCGTCAAGAAGGCGTGCGACTTCCTGCGCACCACACCGGTCGGCGACAGTCCGTGGAAGCTGTGGAAGTACGCCAAGATCGAAGCGCGCATCGGCCGCGCCCTCACACCGCGCGAATACCGGGGCTGATCGCGATGACCGAATTCACCGCCGCCACCGTGTACGACCTCCCGCCCGCGGACCTCGTCCTCGGCGACCGGGTCGCCGGCCGGATGTACACCGACCCCGCGATCTTCGACCAGGAGATGACGAAGATCTTCGAGCGGTCCTGGATCTGGGTCGCCCACGAATCGGAACTGCCCAAGGCCGGGAGCTTCAAGTCGACCCACGTCGGGCGCCATCCGGTCATCGTCACCAAGGACCGCAAGGGCGAGATCCGCACGCTCGTGAACCGCTGCCGCCACCGGGGCGCGTCGCTCTGCGAGAAGAAGTCGGGTCATGCCAACGGGTTTACCTGTCCCTATCACGCCTGGTCCTACGGGCTGGACGGCAAACTGCGCGGCATCCCGTACCCCGACGGGTACGAGGGCGTCATGGACAAGGCAGATCTCGGGCTGAAGACCCTTCGCACCGAGTCCTACGGAGGGATGATCTTCGCGACCCTGAACGCCGACGCCGAACCGCTGGCCGACTTCCTCGGCGACGTCAAGCTGTGGATCGATCGCTTCATGGCGCAGGGCGGCGGCTATCCGGTGAAGGTGCTGGGCACCCACCGGTTCACCTATCGGGGCAACTGGAAGATCCAGCTGGAGAACACCACCGACGGGTACCACTTCCCCATCGTGCACCGCTCATGGATGGCCTCGGTCGACGCGGAAACCGCCGAGATGATGTCGTTCATGACCGATCCGACGGCGGTCACCCACGATCTGGGGAACGGCCACTCGGTGATGCAGATGGTTCCCGAGCACTCCGATCTGAACGCGGACGACGGCAGCGAGCCGCTCCAGCCGCGGTTCGACGGGCTGGTCGCCCGCCTCGAAGCCGCGGGGGCGGACGAGGCCGAGATCCGCAGGCTCGTCCGTGCCGTGCACGGCACCGGGTTCAACCTCAACCTGTTCCCGAACGTGTCGATGTCGATCTCGTTCTTCCGGGTGCTGCGGCCGATCAGCGTCGACGAGACCGTGATCGAGCACGTCGCCCTCGGCAGCGACGGCCCCGCCGAGATCGTCGGACCGGTCAACCGCGAGCGGCTGCGCGCCCACGAGCATTTCCAGGGGCCGTTCGGGTTCGGCACCCCGGACGACTCCGAGGGCTGGGACCGGGTGCAGCGCGGCGCCCAGGGCGCCCCCGAACTGCCGATCATGGTCAACCGTGGCCTGGGTCGCGAGAAGCCCTCCGCCGAGGGCTGGCCGACCAGCCATGTCACCGACGAGACCGGGATGCGGGCGGCGTACGCCCAATGGAAGCGGATGATGAGCGATGACTGAGACCCTCACCGATCCCCGCGTGGTTCGCGCGATCGAGCTGGCGTGGCGCGAGGCCGCGCTGCTGGACGCCAAGGAATACGAGACCTGGCAAGGGCTTTACGCCGAAGACGCGAGGTACGTGATCCCGATCGAACGCGACGCCGAGGATTTCGACGACGTCCTCAACATGGTCAACGACGACGCCCGGATGCGGGGATTGCGCGTGCGGCGGATGACCGAGGGCTACGCGATCGCCGCGGTGGACTCGGCGATCACCGTGCGGACCGTCTCGCGTTTCATCCCCACGGACGTCGACGACCGGTCGGTCACGCTCAAGGCCGCCCAGATCATCGTGGCGTACAAACGCGGCCGTCACGACCTCTGGGCCGCGGACGTCGACTACGTCGTCCGCCTCGGCGCCAGTGCCGGCGAAGACCGCTTCGCCCGCAAGGTCGTCCGGCTGGTCAACGCCGACGAAGCCGTTCCCGCCGCGGGATTCCTGCTGTGAGCGGCAACGCGCCGGTCGCCGTGGTCACCGGCGGGGCGACCGGGCTAGGCGAGCAGATCGCGCGGCGCCTGCACAGCGGTGGCCACCGGGTGGCGATCGCCGACCTCGACGAGGCGGCCGCGAAACGGCTCGCGACCGAATTGGACCGGACCGGGTCGCACGCCCAGAGCTACCGCGTCGACGTCGCCAGCCGCCCGGACATCGATCAGTTGCTCGCGTCGGTGCTCGGTGACTTCGGCGGGGTGCAGGTGCTGGTCAACAACGCCGCCCGCACCCAGGCACGACCGTTGCTGGAGATCACGCCGCAGGAGCTCGACGAGGTGATGGCGGTGAACTTCAACGGCACCTTCCACGCCTGTCAGCTGTTCGGCGCGCACATGGCCGAAGCCGGATACGGCCGGATCGTCAATCTGGCCTCGCTGGCCGGGCAGAACGGCGGCACCTCGACCGGCGGGCACTACGCGTCCTCCAAGGGCGCGATCCTCACGGCGACCAAGGTGTTCGCCCGCGAGCTCGCCGCACGGGGAGTCACGGTGAACGCGGTCTCCCCCGGACCGCAGGACAGCCCCATGGTCCACCGCATCGTCGGCGAGGAGAACCTCGCGAAGCTGACGGCCGGCATCCCGGTCGGACGGCTGGGCAGCATGACGTTCATCGCCGAGATGGTGGCGCTGCTCGCCTCCCCCGAAGCCGCCTCCGTCACCGGCGCCTGCTGGGACGCGAACGGCGGCCTGTTCATGCGCTGACCAGGAGGCATCCAGATGACGAACGTCCTCTTCCGCGTCGTCGAAATCACCGAAGAGACACCGGAAATCCGTACCCTGCGGCTGGTCCGGCAGGACGACGAGCCGCTACGCGTCCGTTACCGGGCGGGGGCGCACGTCGACGTGGTCGGCCCGACGGGGGTGCTGCGGCAGTATTCGCTGTGCGGCGCCCCCGACGACCCGCGCTCGATCCTGATCGCGGTCAAACGGGAACCGGACTCGCGCGGCGGATCGGTGGCGATGCACCAAGTCTCCGTCGGCGATCACCTCAAGATCAGCGAGCCGCGCAATCTGCTGGCCGTCGCCGAAGACGCGGACCGGCACGTCCTCGTCGCCGGCGGTATCGGCATCACGCCGCTGCTCTCGATCGCCTACGAGCTCTACACCTGGGGCAGCGAATTCGAGCTGCACTACTTCGCGCGCTCACGGGAAACCGCGGCGTTCGTAGCACTTCTCGAAGAACGGGTCGAGTTCGCCGACCGGATCCGGCCGCATTTCGGCGTCCCCCGCGCCGAACATCCCGCCGTGCTGCGGACGATCGCCGAGGACCTGACCCCGTCGACCCACGTCTACACCTGCGGTCCCGACGGTTTCATGCGACAGGTCGGCGACGTGCTCGGCCCGGTCGTCGGCGCCGACCATGTACACGTCGAACATTTCGAAGCCGCCGAAGTGGACACCTCCGGCGACCGTCCCCTCACCGTCGAACTCGACACCGGCGAGGAATTCGATGTACCGGCCGGAAAATCGATCCTGGCTGTGCTCGAAGACAACGGCATCGAGGTCTTCAAGTCCTGCGAGGAAGGGATTTGCGGCTCGTGCGTGTCCGGCGTGCTCGAAGGCACCCCGGACCATCGGGACAACTGCCTGACCGCCGCCGACCGCGAAGGCCAAATGGCGCTGTGCGTCTCACGCGCGCTGACCGACCGGCTCGTCATCGAGCTTTACTGAGCGACCACCGTTTGGCGAATAGCCGGGCGACGGCCACCGCTGGCAGGCTGGACCCGGTCCGCTCCGCCGAGAAAGGGTGATCCCCGGTGACGCGTCCCCTGGTTCTGGACCCGAACGGCCAAGACATCCACGCCGAGAACGCACGACTGCGCGAACGAGGCCCGATCACCCGAGTCGAGTTGCCGGGCGGTGTCGTGGCCTGGTCGGTGACGGGTTATGAGCTGCTGCGTGACCTGCTCAGCGATCCGCGTGTTTCCAAGGACGCCCGGCAGCATTGGCCGGCGCTTGCCGAGGTCAGCGCGGACTGGCCGTTGCTGGTGTGGGTCAACGTGCGGAACATGTTCACCGCTTACGGCGCCGACCACAAACGGCTCCGATCCCTCGTCACGCAGGCCTTCACAGCACGCAGGATCGCCACGCTGGAGCCCTGGATCACCCGGATCGTCACCGATCTGCTGGTCGGGCTCGCGGCGCTGCCCGAGGGCGAACCCGTCGACCTGCGGGAGAACTTCGCCTATCCGGTGCCCATCGAAGTGATCTGCCACCTGTTCGGCGTACCGGACGCGGCCCGCGGCAGACTGCGTCATTCGGTCGACGTCTTCTTCCGGACCTCGGCCAGCCAAGAAGCGATGCTGGCCGCCTACCAGGACATCCACTCGATCTTCACCGAACTCGTCGCCGCCAAGCGGGAGAACCCGGGCGAGGATCTCACCACCGCGCTCATCGCCGCACAGGACGACGGCGCCCGGCTCGACGAAACGGAACTGATCGACACCCTGATCCTGTTCATCTCGGCGGGCCACGAAACCACCGTGAATCTCCTCGACCAGGCCATCACCGCGCTGCTGACCCATCCCGATCAGCTCGCGCTGCTCCGCGCCGGACAGGCCTCCTGGACCGACGCGATCGAGGAAACCCTGCGCTGGCAGGCTCCCGTGGCGAACCTGCCGTTGCGCTACGCCGTCGAAGACATCGCCGTCGCCGACGTGGTGATCCGGCAAGGCGACGCGATCCTGGCCGGCTACGCCGCCGCTGGACGGGATCCGGCACTGCACGGGCAGGACGCCGACGCGTTCGACATCAAACGGAAGGACAAAGCGCACATCGCTTTCGGGTACGGCGCGCACTTCTGCATCGGCGCACCGCTGGCCCGGTTGGAGGCGGCGATCGCGCTTCCGGCCCTGTTCGAGCGTTTCCCGGACATGACCCTCGCGGCCTCGCCGGACGCTTTACGGCATCTCGACTCGTTCATCTCCAACGGCCATCGATCGCTCCCGGTCTCGCTCAAGCGCCCGGCGTCAGCCCCGTAGCCCTGTGCCGCGGCACCGCACTCACGTGATTGAAGCCGTAACTCGCGTGATCAGCGGCGTAACACTCGAGTGCGGCCTCCAATCACGCGAGATACGTGCCTGATCACGCGAGTCACGCCTTTGCGCACGCCGCGCCTGACGGTTCTGATCTGAATCGCCGCTCACGACCCATATTCACCCCACGCAGGACAGCAAGGAAACCGTCGCGTCACCGACCGCGGAACCGCGCCGCCAACGCGGCCACCGGCGACCGCCGCCCCCGCACCGGAAGCGCGCCGGAAGTGATGTCCTCCAGCAAGGTCGCCACGGTCTCCCGCGCGCAAGTGCGGTTCGCGCCGATTCCGCCCGAAGGACCACGTTTGATCCAGCCGACCACGTACGCGCCACTGCGCCCATCGACGCGACCGGCCGTGTTCGGGATCGTGCCGCGGTCGTCGTCGAACGGAAGCCCCGGCACCGGGACTCCGCGATAGCCGACAGCGCGGACGACCTGACCGGCGGCGATCTCCACCGTCCCGTCCTGTCCTGTGACGCGCAGGCCGCGCACCTGGGTGTCGCCGACGATCTCGGTGGGCGCGGAGTGGAACCGCAGAACGATCCGGCGAGCGTCCGACTCCGGAGGCACGGTCCAGTCGACGGCCTCGCGGTCGAGTTCCCGCAGCAGCGCCGCCTTGCCGCTGCCCGCATCGATCGCGGCCGTGGTGCGCGGGTCGGCGTCGTCCACGACGAGCGGCACACCAGCGCGTCCCGCCAAGGCGAGCAGCTCCGGCGACGTGTACGCGGCGTCCTCCGGACCGCGCCGGGCGAGCAGTACGACCTCCCGGATCTTGCTGGTACGCAAGCGTTCCAGCGCGTGCGGGGCGATCGTCGTCCCGGCGAGGTCGTCGGGGTCGGCGGTGAGGATCCGGGCCACGTCCAGCGCGACGTTCCCGGTGCCGACCAGGACGACACGTTCCGCGGACAGGTCCACCGCGTTCGCAGGCACGTCCGGATGGCCGTTGTACCAGGCGACGACGGTGGTCGCGGCGATACTGCCGGGCAGGTCCTCACCGTCCAGCCCGAGCCGACGTGCGGACGAGGCGCCGACCGCGTAGACGACGGCGTCGTGCCGCTCGGCCAGCTCGTCCACCGACACGTCGCGGCCGATCTCGGTGCCCAGGCGCATCTTCAGCCGAGGATGCTCGTGAAGCCGCGAGAAAGTCTCGCCGATCCGCTTCGTGGCCGGGTGGTCCGGGGCGACGCCGTAGCGGACGAGCCCGCCCGCGACCGGCAGCCGGTCGATCAGCGTGACCCGCGCGTTCGTGTGGAGAAGCAGGTCCTCCACCGCGTACATCCCGGCCGGGCCGGTGCCGACGACGGCGATGTCCGGCGGCGCGAAGTCGCTCGGGATGGCCCGGTCGAACGTCGGCGGGCCCCACCGGTGGAAGTTCGGCGCCGGGTCCACCGAGGCGACGGGCTCGCGGTCGGCATAGAAGGCCGCGTTGATTCCCGCGTACACCTGGAGCGGTCCGGTCAGCAGATCCGCCGGGAAGATGGCGTCCACCGGGCAGGCGTCCGCGCAGGCCCCGCAGTCGATGCACGTGGCCGGATCGACGTAGAGCATCTCAGTGGTGCCGAAATCGGGCTCGTCCGGCGTCGGGTGGATGCAGTTGACCGGGCAGACCGACACGCAGGTGGCGTCATTGCAGCAGGTCTGGGTGATCGCGAAGGCCATGTCAGATCAGGTTCGCCCGCTTGTAGAACACCAGCGCGGGGCGGGTCAGCAGACCGCACGAGCCGAGGAACTCCATCAGCCCGGCGCAGCTCGACCGCATCATCGACTTGTGGTGCTCGTTGGCCTTCGCCTCCCGCAACGCGCGCTTGGTGTCGAGCCCCGCGTGCTTGTAGACGTCGCGGTTGATCATGCTGCTGACGATGAAGTACGACGCGATCGCGATGACCAGCGCGTTGATCCGGCGGCGCAGGAAGCCCGCGCCCTCCAGCTGCTCGCGCGTCTCCTCCCTGGCGAACTTCATGTGCCGGGACTCTTCGACCACGTGGATATTGTTGATGGTGCGCACGAACGGGACCACACGCTCGTCACGCATCCAGTCGCGCTGCATGACGTCGAGGACCTCTTCGGCGACGAGGATCGCCGCGTACGCCGCTTCGCCGCTGGCCGTCGCCTTGAAGATCCGGCCGAGTTCGACGGCGAGCTTGCGCGGGCGGTACGGCGGCGCGCCGAGCTTCGCCGCACCGCGGGCGAACATGATCGAATGGCGGCATTCGTCCGCGATCTCGGTCAGCGCCCACTGGAACGCCGGATCGGTCGGGTCCTTGGCGTAGAAGTCGCGCAGCACCATCTGCTGCAGGATCATCTCGAACCAGATGCCGGTGCTCGCGACCGAAGCGGCTTCCTGGCGCGTGAGCTCCTTCTGCTGCTCCGGGCTCATCTCGGCCCAGTAGCTCGTGCCGTAGAGCGTGCTCCACTCCGGGCTGGCACCGTGGAAGTCCTTGTCCAGCGGCGTCTCCCAGTCCACTTCGGTGGCCGGGTCGTAGGACAGCATCGCGGACGAATCGAGGAGCCGCTGCGCGGTCTCGTGGCGGCCTGCCCCGGCCGTTCGTGGCACATCGGTGCTGGTCATACGGACCTCCCTGACGACGTCGACAGAGTGCGCGGCTACCTGTTACCGCGATTCACTGTTACTCAAGGTAACATATAGGAGCAGCCCACGAAAGAAGGGGAACCCGCCCATGACCGCGCCCCGCCGCATCGCCACCTTCGACCACGACGGACTCGTCTTCGACGTCCGGGACACCGGCCCGCTCGACGGCGACGTCGTCGTCCTGCTGCACGGTTTCCCGCAGACCGGCAGGTCCTGGGCCGACACCGCCGCCCTGCTCCACCAGCGGGGATACCGCACGATCGTGCCCGACCAGCGCGGCTACTCACCCCGCGCACGCCCGCGAGGCCGCTTCGCCTACCGGGCCGGCCGTCTCGTGGCCGACACCGTCGCCCTCATCGACACCCTCGGCACCGGGCCGGTCCACCTCGTCGGACACGACTGGGGTGCCGTCGCCGCCTGGTCGACCGCGGCCCGGCGACCCGACCTGGTCCGGTCCCTGACCACCGTGTCGGTCCCCCATCCCGGGGCGTTCCTCCGCGCGATGCTCGGGAGCGACCAGCTCCTCCGGTCGTACTACATGTTCCTGTTCCAGCTCCCCTGGCTGCCCGAACTCGCCATCCGGAGCCGGCCACGCGTACTGGAACGCACGCTGGCCGGCACCGGCATGACACCCGCCCAGATCGGCCAGGTCCGCCAGGACATCATCGACGGCGGCGCCCTCACCGGCGGATTGAACTGGTACCGCGCGATGCTCTTCCAGCACCCGGCCGCCCTCCGTGCCCGGGTGACCGTGCCGACCACCCACGTCTGGAGCGACGGCGACACCGCCCTGTCCCGGCGCAGCGCCGAACTCGCCGGCCAGTACGTCGACGCCGCCTACCGGCTCGAAATCCTGACCGGCGTCAGCCACTGGGTCCCCGAAGAGGCGGCCACGACCCTGGCCGCCATCATCGACCGCACCGCCACGGACGCCGTCAGTCGACCGGCGTGACCTCGGCCATCTCCGACCACGCGTCGCCGTCGAGGTTCTGGTAGTTGATCCGGGGCTTCTCGGCGACGACGGTCGACATGAACGGGAAGAAGTCCTGGGCGTGCTGGGTGGCGACGTGCGCGTCACCGGCGGCGCTGTCGGCGAACACCTCGACGAGGACGAACTCGTTCTCGTCGCCGGCGTTCTGGTAGTAGTCGAACGAGATGTTCCCGGGTTCGCTGCGCACCTGTTGCGTGTAGCGCTCGATACCCGCGAGCCATTCGGTGCGCTTCTCGGGGCGGATCTGTGCTTTGAGAACGATCAGGATCATGGCCCGAGTATCGCAAAGCGGGTCTTCACGCGCTCCGCTCCGACACCGCAGAGGGCGGGATGAAAGACTGACGGGGTGATCACCCGGCTCCGGTCCTGTTGGTCCGCGATCCGGTACCTGGCGGTCGGCGCGGCCTCCTCCATGTTCGCCTGGTTCGTCCTGGTCGGCATGCTGTTCGTGCTGCTGATGTGCCCGTTCGGCGTCGGGATCCCGGCGTTGCCCGTCGCGCTCCAGCTGATCCGGCGTCCGGTCAACTTCGAACGCCGCCGGGCCGCCCGCCTGCTCGGTGAGCCGATCCCCGAGCCGTACCGGTCCGGGAACCCGGTGACCGACCCGGCCTCGCGACGGGATCTGGGCTGGCTCGTCTTCCACGGCGCCACCGGTTTCGTCATCGGCATCTTCGCCATCGCCCTGCCGCTCGGCGGGCTCCGGCAGATAGTCACGGCGTTCGTCTGGCCGACGGTCCCCGGCGGGGTGGAAAGCTCCCTCGGATTCATGGTCACGTCGTGGCCGCTGGCGGCACTCAGCGCGATCACCGGCGCCGGCATGATCGCGCTGATCTTCCTGTTCCCCGGCGTGGCCCGCTGGCAGGCTTCCATCGCGCGCAGGCTGCTCGCGCCGGCGCCCGGGGTGGTGCTGACCGACCGCGTCGTCGAACTGGCCGCGTCGCGGGCCGCGGCGCTGGAGGCGCACGGCGCCGAGCTCCGGCGCCTCGAACGCGACCTGCACGACGGGACGCAGGCGAGGATCGCCGCGGTGGTCCTGCAGTTGGGGATCGCCGATTCGCTCTTCGACAAGGATCCGCAGCGGGCGCGCGAGTTGCTCGGCAAGGCGCAGGACACCGCGACCGGCGCGCTCGCCGAACTCCGGACCGTCGTGCGCAGCATCCATCCGCCGCTGCTGAGCGACCGGGGCCTCGACGGCGCCGTCACCGCGCTGGCCGACCGCTGCCCGGTTCCGTGCACTGTGGACGTTCGCAGCAGCAGTCGTCGTCCCGCCGCCGTCGAAGCGGCCGCCTACTTCGTCGTCGCCGAGATGCTGGCCAACATCACCAAGCATTCCGGCGCCGAACACGCCTGGATAACCCTCGACGGCACCGCCGACACCCTGCTCATCGAAATCCGTGACGACGGCCACGGCGGCGCCGACGAGTCGGGCGGCAGCGGTCTGTCCGGGATCCGCAAACGGGCCGAGGCCTTCGACGGGACCTTGAAACTGTCGAGCCCCGCCGGTGGGCCGACCGTACTGAAAGTGGAGTTGCCATGCGGGTCGTGATCGTCGAGGACGACGCGCTGCTGCGCGAAGGCCTGGTGATGCTGCTGAACACCTCGGGCATCGACGTCGCCGCCGCGGTGGACGATGTGGAGGAGTTCCTCGAACTGGTCGCCAAGGACCGGCCCGACGCGGTGATCACCGACGTCCGGCTGCCGCCGACCCACACCGACGAAGGCCTCCGCGCGGCCGTCAAGGCGCGGAAGATGTACCCCGGGCTGCCCGTGCTCGTGCTGTCCGCGCACGTCGAAACCGGCTACGCGGCGGAACTCCTGGCCGACGGCAAGGGCGCTGTCGGGTATCTGCTCAAGGAGCGGGTCGGGAAGGTCGAGAAGTTCCTCGACGCGCTGGACCGGGTCGTCAAGGGCGGGACCGCCATGGACCCCGAGGTGATCACCCAGCTGATGGCGCACCGCCGCGCGACCGACCCGCTCGAAGGGCTGACCGCGCGCGAGCGCGAGGTGCTCGGGCTGATGGCGGAGGGCTACAACAACACGACCATCGCCGAACTGCTGGTGGTGAGCGACGGCGCGGTGCACAAGCACATCCGGAACATCTTCGCGAAGCTCGGGTTGCCGGAGGACAGCGGGCATCGGCGGGTCTTGGCGGTGCTGGCTTACTTGGGCGGTAAGGGCTGAGGCCCTCGTGAGTGGCAGGGTCGGGTGGGGAGGATTTGGGACGTTGAACGTCCCGAATCCTCCCCACTCGAATCACCTGACCGACACAAGGTTGACTGTTCGGCGTGCCAGGCGCCGACGACCGACGACTCGTCGATGTCGTCGACCGCGAACATGACCCGGCGGACGCCCAGCGTGTTCGCCGGAGGACGCGCAGGCTCGGGCACCATGGGCTTCGGCCGATATAACTTCGCCAGCTCGATCCACCCAGGGCCTGCCCGCCCGGCAGGCGCGGTAGCGCTGGCACCACCCCACGACGGGGGTCTCTCCCCTGGTCCCGGAATCCGCCGGACCATAGCGTCTTTCCCATGAACGACACCAAAAACGCCGGCAGCGCGCTCGTCACCACCTCCCTCTGGCTCGTCCTCCTCGTCAGCTCGGCCGTCAACGCGATCGGCCAGTTCGCGGGGCTGGACTGGACGGTCCGCACGATCGCGGGCGCCGTCGCGGTCGTGTGCATCGTGTTGCTGATCGTCCGTTACGTCGCCCGGCGCAGGGCCTGAACACCGTGGCCCGCCCGGGAGTCCGGGCGGGCCGAGTGCTTTCAGGACACCTTCGGCGTCGCGCGCACGCCGTGGTGCATGTACGGCTCACCGGTCGGCAACGTGTAGAACGTGACCGGCATCCAGGTCTGCGCGCCCGGCTCACGGCAGACGTAGAGCGAGTCGGTCACCGGGACCAGGTCGAACTCCATCGTCTTCTCCGGCATCAGCTCGGCCAGCGGACCCGTGGCGGTCTGCCGCAGCCGGAGTCCGTCCTTTTCGGACAGTACCTCCATCAGCACCCCGGCCCGCTCGTAAACGCCGACGTGCCTCGAACCGTCGACGGTGACCGGAGGCGAGGGCGGCGTCAGCGGCCGCGGCATCGCCACATCCGCCAATTCCGCGAAGATCTCCCGGTACAGCTCCTCGAACAGGTCGCGGGTGTTGCCGCCGTTGGTGAGCAACGTGACGGCGAGTCCCTGATCGGGCAGCAGCCGCAGGAACGCCGACTGCCCGATCGTGTTGCCGTCGTGGCCGATGACCCGCCGTCCGCTCCACTCGTCGCGGATCCAGCCGAGGCCCCAGGAGTCGCCGAGCGAATGCTTGTCGGGGAGGTCGGCGTGCTTCTCGGTCATCGCGGTGGCGGACGCCGAGGTCAGGATCCGCTCACCGGACGGGGTGAGCCCGCCGACCAGGTGGAGCCGCGCGAAGCCGAGCACGTCCTTGGCGGTGGCGGTGATCAGGCCTGCGGGGCCCATGTTCCGCGGCAATCCCCACACCGGCGCGGGCTTCGGGTCTTCGTCCGCGCTACCGACGTGCCCGACGGCTGCACGGAGCAGCAGCGCTTCCTCGGGCAGCGTCACGGTATGGGTGAGACCGAGCGGCGCGAACAGCTTCTCCCGCATCGCGGCGTCCCAGGTCTGTCCGGTGAGCTTCTCGATCACGCGGCCCATGAGCACGAAACCCGAGTTGCAGTAGGAGAACGTCTCGCCGAGAGGATGGTTCTGCGCGGCCTGGTCGAGGATTTCGACATAGCGTTCGAGGCAGTCGTCACCTCGGCCGGTGTCGGTGAAGACGTCTCCGTCGATCCCGCTGGTGTGCGTCAGCAGATGCCGCATGGTCACCTGCTTGGCGACGTCCGGATCGGCGAGCCGCAGCTCGGGGACGACGTCGGCGATCGGCGCGTCGAGGTCGAGAAGGCCCTCGTCGACCAGCTGCATGACCACGGTCGCGGTCCACACCTTGGAGATCGAACCGATCTGGAACACCGAATCCTCGGTGACCTCGACCCCGGTCTTCGTATTCAGCACGCCGTAGGAAGCCAGAACCTCGGTGTCCTCACCGACCCTGGTGATGCCCAGCGCCGCACCGGGAACACGGTACTTGCGCGCGAGCTCGGCCAGTCGTCGCCGCCAGTGCGCCGCTTCGATCGGCACCCGCGACACCCCGTCGGCGGGCGCGGCGTACTGCTCGACCCATTCGAGGACGCGCCGGTTGAAGTCGACGCGCTGCGAGGGCGGCCCGTCGAGGATGAACAGGTGCGAGGCGTCCGGGTACAGCACCAGCCGCGACGGGACACCCCGGACGCGTAGTGCGCTGAACCACTGCTCGGCCTGCCCGATCGGGCACCGGTCGTCGTTCGCGCCCTGGATGACGAGCGTCGGCGTCCGCACGTCGGCGACGCGGGCGAACGGCGAGAACCGCTCGTTCGCCTTGTCCCACGCCGGACCGCCGAGTTCACCGACGGCCAGGTAGTGCCCGGCGTCGGACGTGCCGCCCATGCTGGTGAGGTCGCTGACCACACCACCGGCGACAGCGGCGGCGAAGCGGTCGTCCCGGCTGGTCAGGTAGCAGGTCATGAACCCGCCGTAGCTGTAGCCCGCCACGGCGAGCCGGTCCGCGTCGGCGATCCCTTCGGCGACCAGGTGGTCGAGAGGTTCGAGGAAGTCGGCCGCGTCGGCCACACCCCATGCGCCCACGGCGCCGGTGTAGAAGTCCTCGCCGTAGCCGTCGCTGCCGCGCGGGTTGAGCAGCAGCACCGCCCAGCCTCGTGCCACGAGTTCCTGGTGATAGAGGTGGATCGAGTCGGCCGCGCCGTTCCAGGCGTTGTGCGGTCCACCGTGGATGTCGAGCAGCAGCGGGGCGGCGCCGGATCGCGCCGGGTCCCGCAGCAGCCAGCCGTGCACGACGGTGCCGTCGCCGATGGTGAATTCCCTTTCCTCATGACGGAAGAGCTCGATATCGGACTCGCCGTGTTTCGTCCGCACGTCGACCGCGCCGGTGGCCGGGTCGACGACGGTGACCTCCCCGAACGACGTGCCCGTGGCCAGGACGACCACGACCCGCCCGCCCGCGATGTCCATTCCGGACACCACGCGATCCGCACCCGCCAGCACCGCGCGCGGCGTCCCGCCTTCGGTGTCCACTTCGTACAGATGGGTGCAGCCACGGTCGCGGACGCCGAACAACACGGCGCCGTCGGCCGTCACCTGCGGCAGGGCTCCCGGATAGCCTGGGCCGCCGGACATCACGTTGCGGTCCAGCGCGGCGGCCAAGTCGACCGGATCGCCACCGTCCAGCGGCACCCGCCACAGCCCCAGGTGCCCGACCTCGGTGTCGGGCCTGCCGACCACCAGCAGCGCGGTACCGTCGGCGGTCCAGCCGACCGTGCCCGCCATTCCTTCGCCCGAGCCGATCAGCCGCGGCTCGGACGTCTTCGTGGTCACGTCGAGAACGTAGGCACCGGAGCGGAAGGTCAGATCCGCGTCACCGTCCCGCCCGGCGGAGAAGGCCAGCCGGGTTCCGTCGGGCGACCAGGCCGGTTCCCCCGCGTGCCAATCGCCGAAGGTCACCTGCCGGGCTTCCCGGGTGGCGACGTCGAGGACGTGCAGATGCTTGCGGACGGTCTTGATCAGCCCCGCGCCGTCGGCCTTGAAGTCGAGCCGGTCGGACACCACGGGGGCGTTCGGCGCCAGTTCACCGCCCGCGAGGTCGACCGCGGCCGAGAACGCGATCTTGCCGCCGTCCGGGCTCCAGACCGGCGCACCCGCCCCCAGCGGGAGTTCGGTGATCCGTTCGGCCTCCCCGCCCGACGACGGCAGGAACCACACCTGCGGCGGTCCGTCCTGGGCACGGAGGAACGCGATCCGCGTGCCGTCCGGCGCCCATTTCGGTGCCATGTCGGCGGTTCCGCGCGTGAGCTGCCGCGCTTCGCCGTCGGTCGCGCCGACCTCCCAGAGCGTGTGGACGTTCCGGTCCTCGTCGCGGTCGGCGGTGCGCAGGACGTAGACGATCCGGTCGCCGTCCGGGGAAAGCGAAGGCTGGCTGGGGACGGCGATGTCGTACAGGTCGTCGAGACCGAGACGTCGGGTCATGATGCGCTTGCTCCTCTGGAGATCGTGAGCTGGTGGCTCTCGTTTTCGCTGAAGTGGCAGGCCGCCGAATGACGTCGGTGTGCCGCGTCGTTCGAGGGGTCCGCCTGGAGGCAGAGTTCGCGGCCGGTGCGCACGAGCGGGCCGACCGGGCAGCGGGTGTGGTAGCGGCATCCGGCGGGCGGATGGTGCGGGTCGGCGGGCTCGACGTCCGCGGTCTCGTCCGCGTCACCGAGGTCGAGCAGTGAACCGGTCGCCGACGGCGCCGCGGCGAGCAGGTCACGGGTGTAGGGATGCTGTGGGTCCGTCAGCACCTGTTCGGCCGGGCCGGCCTCGACGATCCGCCCGAGGTACATCACCGCGACGATGTCGCTGAGATAGCGGATCACCGCGAGGTTGTGCGAGATGAACAGCATCGACAGGCCCAGCCGCCGCTGCACGGACCGGACGAGGTTCAGCACCGCGCCCTGTACCGATACGTCGAGCGCCGAGGTGATCTCGTCCGCGATCAGCACCTCGGGCCGCCCGGCCAGCGCGCGGGCGAGCGCCACCCGCTGCCGCTGGCCGCCGGAAAGCTGCCCCGGCAGATGACCCGCGCGATCGGGGTCGAGGTTGACCAGTTCCAGCAGCCGGGCGACTTCGTCCCGGCGTGCGCCGCGGCCGGGCAGGACGCCGCGCGGGATCGCTTCGGTGATCGACTCCCCGATGCTCATCCGGGGGTCCAAAGAGGAATACGGATCCTGGAACACCATCTGCAACGGAGGACGGCGGGGCAGCTTGCGCACGTCCACGCCGCCCAGCAGGACACGTCCGGCGCTGATCGGCGAAAGCCCGACGGCGGCGCGGGCCAGCGTCGATTTCCCGGAGCCCGATTCGCCGACGAGCCCGACGACCTGTCCGGAAGGGACGGTCAGGCCGACCCGGTCGACAGCGGTGAGTCCGCGCCTGCCGCCGTACCGCACGCTCACCGCGTCGAACACGAGATCGCTCACTCCGCACCTCCGGCGGTCACGGTTTCCTTGGCGGGCTGGGAAAGCGACGCGGGATACCAGCACGCGACCCGATGGCCGGTCTCCACGCGCTCCAGCACCGGGTCTTCGAGACGGCAGCGGTCGGTCGCCGCCGGGCAGCGGTCGGCGAAAGCGCAGCCGTTGGGCACGCGATCCGGTTCCGGCGGGCGGCCGGGGATCACCGCCAGCGGAGTCTCACGATCGGTCTCGAGGTCGAGCGTCGCGGCCATCAGGGCCCGCGTGTAGGGATGCCGCGGGGTCGCGGCGGACGGCAGATCCTCCACCACGCGGCCCGCGTACATGACCAGCATCCGTTCGCACGTCTGCGAAACGACCGCGATGTCGTGGCTGATCAGGATGATCGCGGTGTCCCGCTCGGCCCTGGTCCGCGCCAGCAGGCGCAGCAACTGCCGCTGCACGGTGACGTCCAGCGCCGTGGTCGGCTCGTCGGCGATGATGAGCTTCGGGTCGCCCATCAGGCCCATGCCGATCATCGCGCGCTGCCGCATCCCGCCGGAGAATTCGTGCGGGTACTGCCGCGCACGGCGTTCGGCGGCGGGGATCCGCACCGCGCGCAACCGGTCCACGGCCCGCTCGAAGGCCTTGGCACGCGGGAGACCCTGGTGCTGCTCGGCGACTTCGGCCAGTTGACGGCCGATCCGCCTGGTCGGGTTGAACGAGGTCATCGGATCCTGGAACACCATCGCCAGCGAGGTGCCGAGCAACCCGCGCAGCTCCCGTTCCGGCGTCGTCAGCACCGGTTTCCCGGCGAATTCGAGCTTGTCCGCGGTGACCACGGCCGGCGCTTCGACCAGCCGTGACACCGCCAGCCCGGTCAGGCTCTTGCCCGAGCCCGACTCGCCGACGACCCCGATCGCCTCGCCCGCGCGGACGGTGAAGCTCACCCCGCGCACCGGAACGGTCCAGCCCGCCGGACGCGGGAACGCCACCTGGAGGTTCTCCACCACCAGCACCGCGTCGTCGCGGGCGTCGGCGGCGTCCTCCCTCGCGGGCACGACTGGCCGCGGGGCGAGCTTGCGCAGTCCGGTGCGGACGCCGATCACCCCGGCGACGGTCTCGCCGACCAGGTTGAAGGCGAGCCCCGCCAGCACCACGGCCACGCCCGGCGCGAGTGCCGCCGCCGGGTTGACGTAAATCCCGTTGAGCCCTTCGCCGAGCAGCCGCCCCCAGTCGTAATCCGGTGCCTGCACACCGATGCCGAGGAACGACAGCCCGGAGAAGGCCAGCAGGGAGGCACCCGCGCCGATGGTCGCGTTCACCACCAGTGGTTCGCCGATGTTGGGGAGGATGTGCCGGAGCAGCAACCGTATCCGGCCGACCCCGGAGATCCGGGCGGCGGACACGAAGTCCTGCCCGGCGACGGAGGCGGACAGCGTCTGCGCGAGCCGCGCGAACGCCGGTGCGAGCGCGAAACCGACCGCGAACACCGCGCCGTGCGTCCCGACCCCGAAGATGACCGAGAAGAACAACACCAGCAACAGCCCCGGGAACGCGACCGCGATGTTCACCGCGGACGTCACCAGCCGTGCGGCGGGGCGCGGCAGCAGCGAGGGCAACGTGCCGAGCACGAGCCCGGTCACCACCCCGATCACCGTCGCGAGCACGGCCAGCAGGACCGAAAGCCGGGTCGCGACCAGGACACGGAAGAGGATGTCGCGGCCGAGGTCGTCGGTGCCGAGCCAATGCGCCGCCGACGGCCCCTGCCCGATGGCGTTCGTATCGATCGCGAAAGCGTTGTCATGCCACAGGATCGGGGCGAACACCGCGAGCGCGAGCACCAGCGCCAGCAGGGCCGCCGCGAACGCGCCCACCGGGGTGCGCAGGGCCGCGAACCATTTCGCCATCTCAGTTCTCCCGGATCGTCGAACGCGGATCGAGGACGGCCAGCAGCACGTCCACCGTCAGGTTCACCAGCAGGACCCCGATGCCGTAGACGAGCACGATCCCCTGCACCAGCGGATAGTCCTTCTGCAGGATCGACTGGGCGATGGTCGAACCGAGGCCCGGCCAGGCGAAGACGTTCTCCACCAGCACCGTCCCGGCGACCATGCCGGTCAGCATCAGCCCGCCCATGGTGAGCGTCGCGGTCAACGCGTTCGGTAGCGCGTGCCGCAGGTAGACCAGCCGCGCGGGCAGCCGCTTCGCCCGCGCCGTGCGGATGAAGTCGTTGCCCAGTAAGGAAAGCGTCTCCACCCGGACGATGCGCGCGAGTACCGACGCCGGACCGAGCGCCAGCGCGATCACCGGGAGCACGAACGAGCTCGCGTCCGCGTTCCCGGCGACCGGGAACCAGCCCAGCTGGACCGAGAAGAACGCGACCAGCGCCACCGCGAGCAGGAACTCCGGGATGGCCGCGAGCAGCACGGTCGTCGAGGTGAACGCCAGCTCACCGCCCCGCCGTCGTCCGCCGCGGGTCAGCACGGCGAACAGCAGGCCCAGCGGGATCGCGATCGCGATGACCACCACGAAGGCGGGCAACGCCAGCTCGAGGGTGGCGGGCAGCCGGTCGCCGATCACCTCGGAGACCGGCTGGCCGCTCGTCATCGACGTCCCGAAGTCACCGGTGACCAGTCCGCCGAGGTAGTGGACGTACTGCAGCCACAGCGGATCGTCGAGGCCGAGCGCCGCTCGCCGCGCGTTCACCAGCTCGACCGGCGCGGTCAGCCCGAGCGCCGCGCGGACCGGGTCGCCGGGGATCAGCTGGATCATCAGGAACGCCGTGGTGATCAAGACCCACAACGAGATCGCGAACCGGCCGAGGCGGCGCACGGCGAACGACAGCCACGGGCTGCCGCGCAATCCGGCCGGGGCCTGCGCGACGGCCATCAGCTGTACATCCGGATCGACGAGGGCTCGACCGAGCCGAAAACGACCTTGAACCGCGCGTTGCTGCCGAAGGTCGGGATGACCGAGTTGACGTAGGGCACGACGTCCAGCCGCTCGATGAGCGCCTGCTCCGCCGCGAGCCAGGTCGCGCAGCCCGACTCACCCGACATCTGCGCCGCCTGCGCGGCCTGCGACGTGTACTTCTCGTTCTCGATATGCGCGAAGTTCGTGCCCGCCGGGGGCTTCGGCCCCGAGACGAACGGGCCGACCTGGCTCGGCAGCAGCAGGGTCACCGGCGCCAACGAGATGTCCCACTCACCGGTGTTGAACAGCACCTGGCTGGTTCCCGGGCTGTCGAGTCCCTTGAGCGTCACGTCGGCGCCGACGGCCTTCCACGACTGCTGCATCAGTTCCGCGGCGGGCGCCATCGTCGGCCCGAGTTGCGTGCCGTAGATGGCGGTCAGCGCGAGCCGTTTGCCGTCCTTGACCCGCACGCCGTCCGCTCCCGGCTTCCAGCCGGCCGCGTCGAGGGCCGACTTCGCGGCGGCGACGTCGAACGCGGGGAGCTTGCCCGCCACCGCGTCCCCGGCACAGGCCCTGGGTTCGGTGGTGACCATTCCCTGGCTGGGCGCCCCGGAGCCGCTGGTGAGCACCTTGCCGATCTGGGCGAGGTCGAGTGCCTGCACGAGCCCGCGGCGCACGGCCTGGTCACCGCCCGCACGGCCGGGCGCCTGGTTGAAGAACATCTCGCCCATCGGCACGACCTGCTCGCCGTGGAACAGCTTCTGCGCACGCAGGCGCTGCTGGTCCTGGCCGGTGATCCGGGCGCCGTTGAGCTCACCGGACAGCAGCAGGTTCGCGGCGGTCGTCATGTTCTGGATGACCCGGAAGGTCACCTTCTCCGGCAGTCCGGGCTGCTCGCGCTGCCAGTCACCCGGGCCCCACGCGTACTCCTTGCGCCGGGTGAGGGTGTAGTGGTCGTTCGGCACGATCTCGGTCATGGTGAACATTCCGGTGCCGTACTTGCCCTTGGCGAGCGCCTGCCGGTCGGTCACGCCCTTGCCGCACACGATCGGCAGGCCGCCGACGTTGCGCAGCAGGAACGCGTCCGGCGCACCACTGGTGAGCGTGATCTTCCGCGCCGCGTCGTCGGCGGTCGCCTTGGTCCCCGGTGCCACGGTGAGCCCGGACATCGGCGACTTGTTGGCGGGATCGCCGACGAAGTTGATGTTGGCGGCCACGTCGCTCGCGGTCAGCGGAGTGCCGTCGTCGCAGGTGATCCCGTTTCGCAGGGTGAAGGAGGCCGTGGTCGTGGAGGCCTCCCACTTCTCGGCGAGGCCGGCGATCGGCTTGCCCGACTCGTCGAGGTTGATCAAGCTGTCGTAGAGGTAGCGCCCGATGTCGAGCGCGACCGAGAGCACGGTCATCGCTGGGTCCAGTGCTCCCGGATCGGTGCCGATCGCCATCGTGAAGGTCTTGCCCTCGGTCAATTTCTGGTTCGCGGTCCGGTCCTGCCCGGATTGCGACGTCCCCCCGCACGCGCTCACGGTCAAGGCCACCACGCTCGTGATCGCGGCGGTGAGCCGGGCTTTCTTCATGCGGTTTCTCCTACTGGGTCACGGTCTGCGCACGGAGGTGATCGACGGCGAGGCGGGCGGCCTCACCGATGGCGGAGTCGACCGCGGGCAGGCGGTCGGCGAGGGATCCGGCGCGGGTGAACACCGCGACGGCGTAGCGGCGACCGTCCACATGGGTCACCACCCCCGCTTCGTTGCGGACGGCGGGCAGCGTCCCGGTCTTGGCCGCGATCGCGACATCCGCGGGGAAACCGGACGAGATCCGGTGCGGCCAGATCTGCTGCGTCATGATCGTCCGCACGCGTTCGCAGGCGGCCGGGTCGCCCGCGCGGTCGGTCCAGATCGCGTCGAGCAACGCGGTGATCTCCCGCGGCGTCGACGACGTCGTGCGTTCCGGGTCGAGCACCGCGAGCTTCCACATCTGTTCTTCGGTCGCCGCGTCGAAGACGGCTTCCAGATCGTCGTCCGGTCTCGCGCCGAGATCGGCGATCACCGAGGCGAAGAGGTCTTCGCAACAGCCGATCAACCGCGTCCTGGCGAGGCCGAGGTCGGCGAGGACGCGGTCGACGGCTTCCTGCCCGACCCGGTGGTAGACGACGTCGGTCGCGGCGTTGTCGCTCATCGTCAGCATGAAATGCGCCAGGTCGCGCCAGCTCATCTCGACGTCGTCCGCGCAGCCGGCGGTCCCGATCCCGCCGATCCGGTACCGCGCGGTGACGCGGGTCCGTTCGGTCTCGTCGATCCGCCCGGCGGCCACCTCACGGGCGAAGGCGACCGCCACCGGGATCTTGAACACGGACGCGAGGACGACCGGATCATCCGCGCCGACATCGACTTCGGGGCCGTCGGGGACGCCGATCTCGCGCGCGTGCACGAATCCGCGCGCCCCCGCCTTGGCGAAGACCGCCTCGATCTCGTCGGAGATCGTCGTCACCGGGTCACCCGGCGGTCGGCCCGTCCCGTGTGGACGAACAACGCGCGGCCGGTGCCGTCGTCACCGACGAACGCGTGCGGCATGTGCAGACCGAGGCCGTCGTGCTCGGCGACCAGGGTGTCGCCCTTGTAGCCCAGCAGCCTCGTCTTCTCCGGCGCCGAACCGAGGTCGGCGAACGTGCCCTTCATCGTGCGTTCCAGCCACAGGCCGCCCTCTTCGTCCTGCGTGACGACGATGTCCGCCACCTGCGACGAGTACTCGCCCACATAACGCGACGGGTCCGCCGGGGCCTCCGCGGCGTTCGGCTCCGGCAGTGCCGGGACCTCGACGCCGGCGAGGTCGCCCAGCACCTTCCGGAAGACGTCCAGGTACAGGTGCAACGGTTTGCCGCCGTTGGTCAGCAGGGCCACCGCGACGTTGCTGCCCGGCACCACGCGCAGGAACGCGGACTGGCCGATGGTGCCGCCGTCGTGGCCGATCACCGGGCCGCCGTCCCAGTCGAAGATCATCCAGCCGAGGCCCCACGCCCCGCCCATCAGGCCGAGGTAGGGCAGTTCCACCTGGCGTTCCCACATGGCGCGGGCGGTTTCGGGCCGCAGGACCTGGGTGCCGTCGTCCGCGCGGCCTTCGTTGAGGTGCATGCGCACGAAGGTCAGCAGGTCGCGCGGGCGCATCGCCAGATGCGAACCCGCCGGCACGTTGGACCGCGTCAACGCCCAGGCGGGCGCGGCCACCGGCTCGTCGTCCGGCTTCGGCTGGAGGTGCCCGATCGCCGCGCGGTACCGGATCGCGTCATACGGTCCGGTAGCGGCGTGGGTCAGGCCGAGCGGCGTGAAGAGGTGGTCGCGAAGGCAGTCGTCGTAGGACTTGCCACGCAGGACTTCGACGATCCTGCCGAGCACGCAGTACCCGGCATTGTTGTAGGAGAACATCTCTCCCGGCTGGAACAGCTGGGGCACATCGGAGAGCGTCGCCACGAGCTTCGCGACGCAGTCGTCGCCCTGCCCGGTGTCGGTGAAGATGTCGCCCTCGAATCCGGAGGTGTGACAGGTCAGCTGCCGCACCGTGATCCGCGACGCGGCTTCGTCGTCCGAGAGGCTGAACTCGGGAAGGTACTCGCGGACCGGCTTGTCGAGGTCGAGCCTGCCTTCGTCGACGAGCTGCATCGCCAGGGTGGTCGTCCACACCTTGGTGATCGACCCGATCTGGAATACGGAGTCCACTGTGGACTCGACGCCGGTGTTCTTGTTGAGCACGCCGGCCGCGTGGTCGATCACCTCGCCGTTCGAGAAGACCGCGATGGCGGCGCCGGGCACCTGATGCTCGGCCAGAAGGGCGGAAAAATTCTCCGCGAGCCAGGTATCGATTTCGGAAAGTTTCGACATGCGCACCTCTTGTCCGTGGAAAGGGTGGTCCGGCGGTTCCCGGAATGCTAGGCCGGTGACGGGCGTCACCGGTTCGTGCGGAACGACGAGAGCGGCGGGAAAATTCATCCGGCCGGACGAATCATTCGCGGTCGGCCTCGGGAAGCCTGAGCCATTCGACGGCCTGTGCCGCGGCGAACCCGATGAACGCGTCCCGCTCCGGCACCCGCGACCGCCCGTCGACCGCGTCGGTGAAAATCCCTACCGCGTAACGGCCGCCATCCGGGTACTCGACCACGCCGACCTCGTTGCGCACCGACGGCAGCGTCCCGGTCTTGCCGCTGACGCGGATCCCGTCGTCCGGGAACCCGGACCGCAGCCGGTGCGGCCACACCTGGAGTTCCATCCAGCGCCGGACGTCCGCGCACGCCGCCGGTGCGGCCGCCTCGTCGCGCCAGACGAGCCCGAGCAGCCGGGTGATCTCCTCCGCGGTCGTGGCGCAAGTGTGCTCCGGTCGCAGGGCGCGCAACGCGGTGATCCGCTCGATCGGCAGCTCCGTCAGCAGCCTTTCGTCGTCCTCGTAGGAGATTCCGAGGTCCTCCCCGATGCCGCGCAGCACCTCTCCGCAGTCCTGCGAAACGGTGGTGTGCTCGAAGCCGAGGTCGCGCAACGTTTTCTCGGTCGCTTCCTTACCGACGCGGTCGAGGATCAGGTCGGTGGCGACGTTGTCGCTGATCCCGATCATCAGGATCGCGAGGTCGTACCAGGACATCGTGATCTCGTGCCGGAAGGTGGCCAGGCCGTACGGGCTGGGCGTGGGATGCCCCGGCGGGACGGTGATCCGCTCGCCGAGGTCGAGCGCGCCCTCGGCCCCCTGCTTCGCCAGTTCCAGCGCGATCGGGACCTTGAAGACCGACGCCGTGACGACCGGGGCGTGTTCGTCGACGCCGATTTGCCGGGTGCCGTCGATTTCGGCCGCGTGCAGCCGGACGCGGACGCCGACCTCCTTCGCGCGCTCGCTGATCGTTTCGGTGACTTCGGACGCGGTGGGCATGGGACTCCTTGTCTGCGTTGGGCTCGTGAGTGGCGTTTCGGGTTAGAACCCGAAACGCCACTCACGAGGCCGAGCGGGGACTCGCCGGGGAGAAGGTGAACTGCGCCGGGTTCTGCGGTACCCAGAACGCCATCACGGCGGTGAGGAAGGTCGTGCCGATGAGGAAACCGAACGCCGCGGTGTAGGAGAAGGCGTCGGCGAGCCAGCCCATGGCCACCGGCGCGACCGCGCCCGCCACTTGGCCGCCGAAGTTCATCACGCCCATGCCGATCCCGGTGACCGCCGTGGGCAGCACGCGCAGCGGCAGGCCGAAGACGGCCATCGTCGCCATGCCGAATACCGCGAGCGCGAGCGTCTCGTAGAGGGTGAACTCCGCCGTGGTCTCCGCGGACACCATCAGGATCAGCAGCACCACGGTCACCAGCGCGATCGAGCTGAGGTACCACCGGCCGTGGTCGTGGAAGTAGCGGTCGAACAGCCAGCCGCCGAGGATGGTGGTGCCGATGCTCACCAGCATCGGGATCGCCGCGAGCACACCGGTCTGGTTCAGCGTCAGGCCCCGCGCTTCGAGCAGGTAGCTGGGCACCCAGGTGATCAGGCCGTAGTTCAACATGTTCGTGGCACAGAACAACAGCGTGAACTTCCAGACCACAAAGGACTTCAGCACCTGTTTGCGGGAGACCTCCGGGGTCTTCGCCTCATCACGCGGGAGGCTGCTCAGCCTTTCCGGCAGCGCCTTGGGAAGCAGCGTCCAGACGACCACGCCGATGATCGCGCCGACACCGGCCATCCAGAAGAACGTGTGCCGCCAGCCGACCGCCATCAGCAACGGGCCGACGATCAACGGCGCCAGGCCGGCGCCGATGCCACCGGCGGACAGCATCACGCCGGTCACCGTCGCGCGGTTGCCGGGGGTGGTCCGTTCGGCGATCGCCTTGAACGAGGCGGCCGGGAAAAGTCCTTGGCACACACCGAAAAGGCCGCGGACGACGAGCAGCATGCCGAAGGTGCCCGCCATCCCGGTCATCGCGGTGAACGCCGACCAGAGCAGCAGCGTGACCAGCATCGGCCCCCGCGAGCCGTATCGGTCGGCGAGGAAGCCCGCCGGGATCTGGCAGACCATGTACACCAGCGCGAACACGGTGACGAGCCAGCCCTGCTGGGTCTTGCTGAGCTCGAATTCGGCGCCGATCATCGGCAGCGCCATCCCGATCGAGAACCGGTCGATGTAGTCGACCGCCCAGGCGAACACCATCACCACCATCGTGATGAGCGCCGTCCGGTTGATCCGCCGTGCTGTCCAGGTGTCCTCGTTGACCACTGCCGTCATGGCGCCTCCGCGAAACTTTGGGAGAGAAGGAGAACGGCGCGAGCGTGGCGCCGATCACTCATTCTGAAACGCGGCCGCCGAGCGGAGTTCGTGCGATCACACGAACATCGGCCGTCGTTTCGGGCCGGGAGACCAACGTCAGTCTTCGGCGCCCGGTGGCCCGGTCCGCGCGTCACGGGGCAGCAGCCGCAACTGCAGCATCGCGGCGAACCGCTCCCCCGCGTCGTCGAGGTCGATCCCGCCGACCTCCGCGAGCCGCCGCAGCCGGTAGCGGAAGGTGTTCGGATGGACGTACGCCGAGGCGGACGCGGCTCCGATGTCACCGAAGGCGTCGAGCCAGCATCGAAGGGTGTGCACCAGTTGTGACTGGTGCTGCGCGTCGTAGGCGAGCAACCGCGCGACAGGTCCTGTCGCGACGTCTCCCCTGGCCGCGGCGAGGTCGGCGAGATCGAGCATGAGCGCGTCGACGTGGACGTCGTCCGCGGTCGCGACGCGTTTGGCGCCGCCGTTGGTGAGCAGCACGCGCAGCGCCCGGTCCGCGCCGTCGCGGGAGGCGTGCAGGCCGGAGGCGTCGAGCGCGAGCGGTCCGATCCCGATCGCGGCCGCCGCCCGGCGTCCCGTGCGCTCCAGGAAGGTCGACGCGACCCGCACCGAACGTTCCTGGCAGTCGGCGTGCCCGCCGGGCATCGGGAGGATTCCGTAGGCGACGTCGCCGACCAGCGCGACGGCCGAGCGGGGCTGGACGGCGCTCAGGTGCATGGCCAGTGCGTCGGCGACCCGCTGGCGGTCCGCGACCAGTCTGAGGTCGTCCTCGGGTTCGGGTGTGCCGAGCAGGCCCATGGCGAGCACGATCGACGGCTGGCCGAGCAGCCCGAGCCGCGCGATCGCCTCCGGCGCGCCGGCACCGCCTTCGAGCGCCGTGCTCACCAGGTCCGCGCGCAGCCGTCGTTCGACGTCGGCGCCGGCCCGCAGCCGGAGCATGTGCAGCGCGACGAGTTTGGCGGCGTCGATCAGCGCCTGCGTCCGCTCTTCGCTGAGCGGTTCCCGCACCGCGGCCCAGATCGACCCGAGTACCTCGTCGCCGGCGCGGACGGCGAGCGCCACCCGGGGAAGGACGATCTCGATGTCGTCGTACCGCTGCGGGTCGACGTAGACCGGCGTTTGGTCGCGGTACAGCCGCTCGAAGACGCCGTCCTGTTCCAGCCCGCGGGTGAACCGCTCCGGCACCTGCCTGCCGAGGATGGTCTCGACGCGGGACGGGTCCGCCTCGTCCTGACGTCCGGAAAACGCGAGGACACGCGAGTTGCGGTCTTCGATCGTCACCGGCGCGTCCAGCAGCGCGGCGATCGCGTTGGCCAGCGCGAAGAGATCACCCGACGGCATTCCGCCGAGCGTCTGGGGCGAGACCTCGCCGACGTCCTCTTCGGCGAGCAAGGTCCGGAGCATGGCGGCGAGCTGCGCCCAGGACGCGCCGCGCGCGAGCCCGAGCAGGGCGACCCCGGACGAGTCCGCGGCACGCCGGAGTTCCGGCGCCGGGGTGACGGGAGACCGGACGACGAGCGCCGCCGCGCCTCGCGCACCCACGTCGTGCAAGAGGCGGACGACCTCGTCCCGATCCCGCACCCCGACGCCGAGCACGACGGCCCCGCCAGGGATTTCGGATTCGTCGTGCGGATCGTGGATGACCACCCCGCCGAGCTGTTTGCGGGTGGTCCGGCCGACCGCGACCGGCTCCAGGAGCACGTCCCCGAGGTCTTCGAGGACGCGTCCCAAGCTCGTATGCGGCTTGCTGGGCACCGGTGTCAGCACCCCCCGAAGTTAAACCCGGTCTCACCAAACCGATTGGTTCGATCCGACCAAATCTAACCCCGGATTTCGTGGCGCGCTACGAACCGATCCACGTTTTCTCCGTGGTGACCTCGTCCAGGAGTTCCGGAATCGGAGTCACGCCCAGTCCCGGTCCCGTCGGCACCGGCAGGTGCCCGGCGTCCAGCACGAACGGCTCGGTGATGTCCGTGCGGTAGAACCGGCCGGAGGCCGAGGTGTCCCCCGGCAGCGTGAAACCGGGCAGCGAGGCCAGCGCGACGTTGGCCGCGCGGCCGAGGCCGGTCTCGATCATCCCGCCGCACCACACCGCCACCCCGTGCGCCGCGCAGACGTCGTGCACCCGGCGTGCTTCGAGGTAGCCGCCGACGCGGCCCGGTTTGATGTTGACGATCTGGCACGCGCCCAGCTTGATCGCGTCCGCGGCGGCCTTGGCGGACACGATCGACTCGTCGAGGCAGATCGGCGTCCGGATCCGCTTCGCCAGTTCGGCGTGGCCGAGCACGTCCTCCTCTTCGAGCGGCTGCTCGATCAGCAGCAGATCGAAGGCGTCGAGCCTGGACAGCAGGGGCGCGTCGCCCAGGGTGTACGCGGTGTTCGCGTCGACCTGGAGCAGCACGTCGTCACCGAAGCGCTCACGCACCTGCCGGACCGGCTCGACGTCCCAGCCGGGCTCGATCTTCAGTTTGATCCGGACATAGCCTTCGTCGAGGTAGCCGCCGACGACGTCGAGCAGCTGCGGGATCGAGTCCATGATCCCGACCGAGACCCCGCAGGCCACGGAATCGCGTGTGGACCCGAGCTCGGCGGCAAAGGACCGCTCGTGCGCGCGGAGTTCTGCGTCGAGGACCGCCATCTCCAGCGCCCCCTTCGCCATCCGGTGCCCTTTGAACTTCGCCAGCAACGGCGTCACCTTGTACGCGGTCACGTCCTCCGCGGCCAGCAGGGCGGGGATCAGGTGGGTGCGCAGCACGTGTTCGGCGGCGTCGTTGTACTCCGACGAGTAGAGCGGCGCCTCCATCGCAACACATTCGCCCCAGCCCTCGCCCGCCGGGGTCACCGCGCGGACGAGCAGCAGTTCCCGTTCCGACTGCGTTCCGAACGACGTCCGGAACGGGGCCACGAGCGGCATCCGGACCCGGCGCAGTTCCACACCGCTGAGTTTCACGACTGCTCCTTCGAGATCACGTACCAGCCGGCACGATCGAAACCGGCGACCTTGGCGTTGTCCGCCATCAGTCCACCGAGGACTTCACGCAGGGCGGCGCGCCACGCGGTACCGCGACCGGGGTCGGTACGGCGCAACCGTTCGATGTCGGACGGGACGGCGACGAGCACGGTCGGCGCGTCGGCCGATCCGATACTCGGACCACCGTCGGAGTCGACCGAGAGCGCCTTCACCGCGCCGAGCGCTTCTGCGTCGATCAGGACGGGTTCACCGAAGGCCGCGGCACGGACCTCCGGGCTCTTCAGGTCCCACCCGACCATCAGCCGGTCGGTGTCACCCGAACCGTTGATGCTGTCCTCCATCGGACCGTAGAAGTCGGGCAGGTAGCCGATCGGGCGCGCGCCGAGTTTCCCCAGGTTGAAATAGGCGTTGCGGCGCACCAGCGGGTCGAACGTCCAGGTGATCACCGAGACGTCCTGCAGCAGTGCCCACCCGCGCTGGTGCAGTTTGAGCGCGTGCCCGATCCCGCGGCCGGCCCCCGCCTTGGCGACGCCGGCGATGTGACTGTGCAGGCTCGCCTTTCCGGGGTTCCCGAAGAACCCGAAACAGGCCCCCAGCAGTTCATCGTTCTCGAAGGCGCCCGCGACGTAGTTCCCGGCGCTGGACATCGCGCGGAGCAGTTCGGTGCTCACCGGCCGCGCGCCGGGTGCCGATTGCCAGATCGACTCGAACAGGCCGACCACCGCGGCCAGATCGGCGATTTCGGTGAGTTCGCGGATTTCGACGCCCGAAGCCGCGGCGGCGGCCCGCGCGGCGGCGACGGCTTCGTCGCGCACCTCCGCCGACGCGAGGCTTTCCGCGTTCGTCGCAAGATTCGTCACGGGACAATCCTTTCCCCGCACGACGGCCGAGTCACCGTCGTGCCGTACCAGATTCGCCCGCGCGATTCGTCCCACCGGACGGATCCCGTTTCGCGAGCACGTTCTCCACGAGCGCGGCCAGCAAAGCGGTGCGGCGCGGCAGTTCCGCGACGACGACGTGTTCGTGATCCGCGTGTGCCCCGCCCCCGACGGCGCCCAGACCGTCCAAGGTGGCAACGCCGATGCCCGCGGTGTAATTGCCGTCCGAGGCGCCACCGACCGACGCGGAGGTCAGGGTCCCGAGGCCGAGATCGCCCGCCAGGTCCTGGGCGAGCGCGAACAATCCGGCCGACGAGGCCGCTTCGAGCGGCGGCCGGTTGATCCCGCCGGTCACCCGGACCTCGGCACCTTCCAGGACCGCGGGGAGTTCCCGCATGGCGCGGTCGACGCGGAGTTGCTCGGCCTCGTCCCATACGCGGACGTCAACGGCCACACTCGCGGCGGCGGGCACGGTGTTGACCGTCGTTCCCGCCGAGACGACGGTCGGTGTCACGCTCGTCCCGGCCACGGGGTCGGCGAGCGCGGCGATGGCGAGGATCTGGTGGGAGATCTCGATTCCCGCGTTGATCCCCTTCTCCGGTTCGAGCCCGGCGTGCGCGGCACGGCCGGTGACCTCGACCCGGTAGTGGGAAACGCCTTTGCGACGGCATTTCAGCGCACCGCCGTCGGCCGAAGCCTCCAGCACGAACGCCGCGTCACAGCCCGCCGCGGTCTCCTCGATCAGCGCGCGGGACGAGGGCGAACCGAGCTCCTCGTCGCCGGTGACCAGAATGGACAGTCCGTCGCGGTCGGGCAAGGTCGCCGCGGCGTGCAGCGCCATCGCGACGCCAGCCTTCATGTCGAAGCAGCCGGGGCCGCGCAGCACTCCGTCCCGCACCGAGAACGGATGTGTCTCCAGCGAACCGTGGGGCCACACCGTGTCGTGGTGACCGAGCAGCAGTACCCGAGCCGGGCCGTCACCGAATCGCCAGCGGAGATGGGTGACGCCGTCCACCACGATCCGCTCGGGCTCCGCACCGAGCAGCCTCAGGCCGACCTCGGCCACCACTTCGGCGCTGCGGGCCACCGCCTCGTGGTCCGACGACGGCGACTCGCAGCGCACGAGCGTCTCGATGTCGGCGAGCAGGTCGCTCATCGAGGCTCACCCCGCAACGGCTTGCCGGGGAACGCGTCCGTGCGCAGATTCCCGTCGGTGACGACCGGGACCCCCGAGACGAACAGGTGCCGCACACCGACCGAAGGCCTGGTCGGGTCGAAATAGGTCGCCGCGTCGGTGACGGCTTCCGGGTCGAGGACGACGATGTCGGCGTCGGCTCCGACGTTCAGCCGTCCCTTGGCCAGCGCCCCGGGAGCGACCTCGTCGAGCACGCGCGCCGGCAGGTAGGAGCAGCGCCGGAACGCCTCCAGCCACGTCCACGCCTTGCTCTCCCGCACCATCAGCCGCAACGTCTTGCTGTAGGTCCCGGACGTGCGCGGATGCGTCGCCCCGCCGGGCGGCAACGGCCATTCGGTGCTCTCGCTGGTGCCGTTCTTCCAGTACACGGGCAGCGCGTCACTGGCCACGATGGCGTCCGGGAACGCGAGCGCCTGGTGCAGCAGGCCGAGGTCGTGCGGGCTGCTTTCGTCGAGGAACTCCAGAATGCACGGCGCGCCGGGATCCTCGGCACGCACCTGGAGCAGGCGGCCTTCGTCGGCGATCCGCTCCCCCGACTCCAGCATGATCACACTGGACGGGGACAGGCCCTTCATCTTCAGGCGTTCGGGTGAGAGGAACGCCGCGCCGATCCCCGTGCTGCCCGCCCCGTACGGATAGGCCTCGACGGTCACCCGCGATCCGGCGGCGCGGCCTGCTTCGAGTGCCGCGAGCACGCGCTCGATCTGGTGGCCGGAAGTGCTGTTCACGTGGCAGTGGTGCATCGCGGCGCCGGTCTCGGCCGCGACGATCGCGATCTCCGCCGAGCCGTCGATGGGCGTCGCCGGATTCACCTCGACCAGTTCACGGACGTGCGTGTAGGTCGGTGCCCCGGCCTCCTTGGCCAGCCGGGCCAGCGCGAGGAACTCCCCTGGGTCGGTGTCGGGCGCGTAGCCGAGGAGCACGCCGACGCCGAGCGCGCCCGCGGTCAGTTCACTGTCCACTAGGGACAGCCAGGCAGCGAGCTCCTTCGGTGACGAAGTCCTTTGCCAGACGGGGTTTCCGAGTACCGCCAGCCCGCTGTCGATGTTCGCGTCCGGCTCGATCCCGGCGAGCACCTGCGCCCGCGCGGCGCCCCAGGACGCGGAGAATCCGTAGTGCAGCGGCCGTCCCGCCGCGGCCGCCTCGGCGTAGGCCCGCTCGATCGGCATCAAGCCGGCTTCGAGGTCGAGTGCGGTCGTCACCCCGTCCATCGCCTGAAGCCGCTGGCCCGCGATGGTGTGCACGTGGCTGTGCAGGTCGATGAAGCCCGGCCCGACGACGAGCCCGCGGACGTCGATCTCCACGTCGCCCGGCTCCGCGGTCAAACCCTCCCCGACGGCGGTGACCACCCCGTCGGATACCAGCACGTCGGCCGTACCGTCGAAGCCCGTCGCCGGATCGACGACACGACCGCCACGCAAGAGTGTCCGCATACTTCGCCTCCTAGGATCGCCTCGTTATGGCGACCCTAGGAGGTTTCAGCGGGCGTCCGTTCGTACCGCGCGACGAATCCGGGCCCCTCGGTCCATCCGCCCGTACGAACCGCTTGCCGGCTCAGCCCCGACGGGAGGCCATGCCGCTAACCCGGCCGGGTCGGTTGTCATGAAAGGGTCGTTCAGGACGAAATATGTCCTGAACGACCCTTTCATGACATACCGAAACCCCCTCAGCGTTTCCGGTGTGCCGCGATGATCTCCGCGTACCGGTGCCCGCTCGCCTTCACCGTGCGCACCTGCGTGTCGTAATCGACCCGCACGAGCCCGAACCGTTTGCTCAGCCCGCTGTCCCATTCGAAGTTGTCGAGCAGCGACCAGGCGAAGTAACCCTTCACCGGCGCCCCCGCTTCAGCGGCTCCGGCCACCGCGCCCAGATGTTCCTCCAGGTAGGCGATGCGGTCGGCGTCGTGGATCGAACCGTCCTCGGCGACCTTGTCGTCGAAGGCCGCCCCGCTCTCGGTGACGTAGATGGCGCGGGCGCCGTACTCGTTGGCGAGCCGGTGGATCAGGTCCGCGAGCCCCTGGCCGTGGATCTCCCAGCCCATCGCCGTGGTCGCCGCGCCCTCGACCGGCACCTGCCGGGCGCGGGGCGCGGGGCCTTCCGGGTCGTCCTCGACAATCTGCCGGAAGTAGTAGTTCAGCCCGTGGAAGCCGACCGGGGTCGAGATCACCTCCAGGTCGTTCCCGACGACCGGCGGTTCGACGCCGTAGACCTCGATCATGTCCGCCGGGTAGCCGCGGCCGTTCGACGGATCGAGCCACCAGCGGTTGACGTGACCGTCCATCCGTTTCGCCGCTTCGACGTCCGCCACGGAATCCGACGCGGGCTCGATCCCGCTGAGGTTGACCACGAGGCCGATGTTCGCGGACCGCGCGGCGTTGGCGGTGATCGCCTGCACGCCGAGGCCGTGCGCGAGCAGGAGATGATGCGACGCGTCGATGGCCTGCTTGAGGTCTTTGACGCCTGGGGCGAACCGGCCTTCGAGGTAGCCGAGCCACGCCGAGCACAGCGGTTCGTTGACGGTGTTCCAGTCCGCGACCCGATCTCCCAGCCGAGCCGCGACGACGGCGGCGTAATCGGCGTAGGCGTAGGCAGTGTCGCGCTCGGGCCAGCCGCCCTTCAGCGCCGATGGCAGGTCCCAATGGAACAACGTGGCGAACGGCCGGATCCCGGCTTCGAGCAACGCGTCGACGAGCCGGTCGTAGAAGTCGAGGCCCGCCGCGTTGACCGCCCCGCGGCCGGCGGGGATCACCCGCGGCCACGCGATGGAGAAACGGTAGGCGTCCAGGCCGAGTCGCTTCATGATGGCGAGATCCTCAGGCCAGCGCCGGTAGTGGTCGCACGCGACGTCGGCGGTGTCGCCGTTCAGGACGGCACCCGGGACCCGGACGAAGTCGTCCCAGATGGACGGGAGACGGCCGTCGGCGTCGACGGCGCCTTCCACCTGGTACGCGGCGGTGGCCGCACCCCACAGGAAATCGGCGGGCAGGTGCAGATTCAAGGCGGACCTCTCTGTACGGAGCGACGGGCGGGTCATTTCACGGCACCGGCGGTGAGCCCGGCGACGAGATAACGCTGGAGCAGCAGGAATCCGGCGACGACCGGGACGGAGACGATCAGGGACGCGGCCATGACCTGGTTCCAGTACACCTGGACCTGGGTGGAGTACTCCTGGAGCCCGACGGCGAGGGTCCGCGTGCCCGAATCGGTCATCACCGACGCGAACAGGACCTCGCCCCAGGCCGTCATGAACGAGTAGATCCCCACCGCGACGATGCCCGGCATGGCCGCCGGGACGACCACGCGGATCAGCGCGCCGAACGGCCCGGTGCCGTCGACCATCGCGGCCTCGTCGAGTTCCTTGGGGATCGAGTCGATGTAGCCGGCCAGCATCCAGATGGCGAACGGAAGCGAGAAGGTCAGATACGTGATGATCAGTCCGAGCCGGGAGCCGTAGAGGACGATGCCGGTGGTGTTGCCGATGTTGACGAAGATGAGGAACAGCGGCAGCAGGAACAGGATTCCGGGGAACATCTGCGTGGACAGCACGGTCATCTTGAAGAAATTCTTGCCACGGAAGCGGAACCTGCTCAGGGCGTACGCCGCGAAGATCGCGATCACCACCGAGAGGATCGCCGCCGAACCGGAGATGACCAGGCTGTTCACGAAGTAGTCGGCGAGCGGGATGGTCTCCCAGATGTCGAAGAACGGCTGGATAGTCAGCGTCGTCGGGATCCATTCCCAGGTGCCCTGTACGTCCCCGAGCGGCTTCAGCGACGACGAAACCATCGCGTACAGCGGGATCAGGGTGAACAGGGCGAGGAAGCCGAGGACGAATCGGCGGGCCCACGGGACCCAGCGAGGCTCAGACAACGGCGTTCCTCCTGCGTGCGGTCAGTCCCAAGTAGACGGTGCTGACGATCAACAGGAACAGCAGCAACAGCACCGACATCGCCGAGCCGAGACCGAAGTTCCAGGTCACGAAGGAGCTCTGGTAGATGTGGATCGAGATCAGCGACGCCTCCTTCGGCGCGGACGCTCCGAAAAGGACGTACGGCGTGTTGAAGTCGTTGAACGTCCACAGGAACAGCACCAGCAGCAGAACCTGGTTGACCGGGCGCAGCATCGGCTGGGTGATCGCCTGGAACTGGCGCCACCAGCCCGCGCCGTCGATGGCGGCCGCTTCGTACAGTTCGCCGGGGATGTTCTGCAGCCCGGCCATCACGATCAGGAACGCGAACGGCCAGTTGCGCCACACCGAGACGACCACCAGCGACCAGAAGCTGTTGTCCCCGATGAGCCAGAAGGAATCGGTGCCCAGCAGATCGTTCACCAGGCCGGTGTCCTTCTGGAACATGAACGACCAGGTGATCACCGCGGCGTACATCGGCAGCGCGTACGGCACCAGGAACAGCGTCCGGAGCAGGCCGCGGCCGCGGAAGTTCTTCTGCATCAGCACGGCGGCCGACGTTCCGAACAGCCAGCAGAATCCGACCGATAGGACGGTGTAGAGGACGGTGATCCAGAACGAGCCGAGCAGCGACTTCCCCGCCGCGGCGTCGAAGTCCAGCACGAACCTGTAGTTGTCCAGCCCGGCCGCCGGGGCGGACGAGAAGTCCCGGATGTAGAACTGCGTGAGCTTGAAGAAGCTCATCACGAGCCCGGCGACCATCGGGATCAGGTGGACGAGCAGTTCGAGCAGGATCGCGGGCAGCAGGAGCAGATACGGCAGCGCGACCCGGCGCCGGCCACGCCGGGCACGCCTCGGCCTGGGCGCCCCGGCCGCCTTCACGGCCGGGGCGTCGTCGAGCGCGGTCGGCATCAACCACCGGCCGCGATCTGCTGGTCCGCCTGGTTCAGCTGGTCCCGGATCTTGGCCCCGTCGACCGGCTTGCCCGCCGCGACGTCGGCGAACATCCCCTTCATCGCGGTGCCGATCAGGGTCTCGAACTGCGATTCCTGCGGGACCTGCGGCATCGGCTCGGCCGAATTCGCGAGCACGTTCTGGAACACCTTGACGTCCTCGGTCTGGAACGCCGCGTCGCTGTAGGCGTCCTGGACGGTCGGCAGCGATCCGTAGGTCTTGTTGAGCAGCGCCTGCTCCGGTGCCGAGACCATGAACTTGACGAAGTCCAAGGCGGCGTCGGGATTCTTGGTGTTCTTGAAGACCGACATGTTGATGCCCGCGACGAAACTGGTCACCTTCCGCCCGTTCGGCGGCGCGGTGGCGGGCAGCGGGATCGGCGCGACGCCGAGGTTCGCCATGTCCATCCCGATGTTCTTGAAGGACCCCGCGGAAGCCTGGTTCATGAACATCGCGGCCTTGCCGTCCGACAGATCTTTGAGCGATTTGGCGGTGTCGGCGTATTCGGCGTTGGCCGGGTTGACGATCTTGTCCTTCTGCATCAGGTCGACGAACTGCTGCACGGCCGCGACCGACGGATCCGACGCGAGTTGCGGTTTGCCCTCGGCGGTGAAGAACTGCGCGCCGTGCTGGGCGCCGAGGATCGCGGCGTGGTGGCTGTTCTCCGTGACCTGGCCCGCTTGGAGCGAAAGCCCCCACTGGCCCTTGTCGGGTTTGGTGAGCTTCTTGCCGTCTTCGACGAGCTCTTCCCAGGTGGCGGGCGGCTTGGTGATACCGGCCTCGGCGAAGAGTTTCTTGTTGTAGTACAGGCCGTACGCCTGGCCGTAGAGCGGTACGCCGACCGGCGGCTGTCCGCTCGCCCCGGTGGCCGCCAGCGACGGGCCGAGGAACCGCGACTTCCCACCGACCTTCTCCAGCGCGGCGTCGTCGAACGGCAGGAACGCCCCGGTCGCCTGCAACGAGGCCGACCACGTGTTGCCGATGTTGAGCACGTCCGGGCCCTTGCCGGAGGTGGTGGCCGCGAGGATCCGGTTGAGCAGATCCGTCCACGGGACGACTTCGAGCTTGACCTTGATCCCGGAGGCCTTCTCGAACTTGTCCAGTTCGGGCTGCAGGACGGCCTTGTCGTTGTCGAGACTGGTGCCCTGATTGGACGCCCAGTACACGAGCTCCTTGGGAGCATTGGACGCCGTGTCGCCGCCGCCGCACGCCGTCGTGGCGGCGGCCGCCAGCGCCAGGACGAGCGCGGGAGCGATCTTTCCGATTCGCATCGATGGTCCTCGGGGTGAGTGGCCAAGCCGCGTCCGGAGCCTGTGACCCGGGACACGCCTTATTTCATGGCTTGAGTTAAGCCGTGGCCCACCTTGCCGTCAAGACCCAAGGCATCATTTCGTCCGCCTCGGCACCGTATCGTTCACCAGGGGGTTCCGCCCAGGGTCACTTCCCGGTCAGCACGTCGAGCGCCTGCCCCCTGTGGACGGCGAACAGTTCGAGCGCCCTCTCCCCGTCGCGGGCACGAAGCGCGGACGCGAGCCGGCGATGCTCGGCCGGGATGTTCGCGAGATAGCCGTCGGAACTCACGCCGATCCGGGTCAGCAGGAACAGGTGCACCTGGGACCGGATCGCCTGCCACGCCTCGACGAGCCGCCGATGCCCGGAGGCGGCATAGACCGCGTCGTGGAAGTCGATGTCGCAGCGGACCATCTCGTGTTCGTCGCGGGCCCGGTCCATCCGGTCGACGACCTCGTCGATCGCGGCCAGCTCCGCCTCCGGGGCGTTCGCAACCACGAGCCGGACGGCGAGCTGCTCCAGGGCCGAGCGCAGGCTGTCGAGCTCCGCGACGTCCACATCGGACAGCGTCGTGACGATCGCGCCGCGATGCCATTCGCTGCGGACCAGGCCCTCGCGCTCCAGTTTCAGCAGCGCCTCGCGCACCGGACCTCGGCTGACCCCGAGCGCCTCCGAAAGCTCGACCTCGCGCAGCTGCGCACCGGGCGGATAGGCGCCGCCGAAGATGGCGTCCCTGACCCTGTCGGCCACCTCGTCCGCCAGCCCGCGACGACGCGCCGGCACCACCCTGCCGGGTTCGCTCATCCTCATCCTTCCGCCGGAACGCCGATCGTAGCGACCCCGCACTTTGTCCTAATGTTAACATTGGGACAAGTGCTCGCCCGCCGGAAAGGATCCTCGAAATGACCGTCCTCGACTCCCCCATCCCGCGCTTCCACCTCGCCATGCCCGTCGACGACCTGGCCGCCGCTCGAACCTTCTACGGCGAGGTCCTCGGCCTCGAACAGGGCCGCAGCTCCGACACGTGGATCGACTGGAACCTCCACGGCCACCAGTTCGTCACGCATCTCGCCCCGGAGCGGCCGCAGCGGATCCACAACCCCGTCGACGGTCACGACGTGCCCGTCCCCCACTTCGGCCTGATCCTCACCGTCCCGGAGTTCCAGAAGCTCGCGGATCGGCTGCGCGCCGCGGACACCTCGTTCGTCATCGAGCCCTACGTCCGCTTCGAAGGCCAGACCGGTGAGCAGTGGACGATGTTCTTGCTGGACCCGGCGGGCAACGCGCTGGAGTTCAAGGCTTTCGCCGACGACTCGCAGGTCTTCGCCGCCTGACCGATGGGCGCACCAAGTACGTGAAGGCCCCCTTCACTCGGCTCAGCCGAGGGAAGGAGTCCTTCACGCGCAGCCGTTGCGACTGCCGATGCGTGATGCGCGTGGGCTGAAGGCTCCCTTCGCCGCATCGGATGCGGCGAAGGGAGCCTTCAGCCCACGACGGATACGGGGTCGTGAGTGGCGGTGGCTTGATCGCATGCCAGGCCCACCAAAGCTCCACATCGATAACCTCCACATTATCGATCGGTCCGACTTTCCGCGTTGATCGACCCCTGCGCCCAAGAGAGGCTGGTCCTGTCAGCGAGCCTGCTGAAACACGAAGAACCAAGGAGACGCCACCATGTTCGACCCCTTCCTCCTGCGGGCCGCCGACGCCGAGATCGTCAGCGACGCGCCGGGCAGCGAGATCACGCTGCTGGCCGACTCGGACACCACCGACGGGGGCTTCACCGCGAACCGCGCGACTCTGAAGGACGGCGTCTTCGGCACCCCGGCCCACTTCCACACCCGCGCGACCGAGTTCTTCTTCGTGCTCGAAGGAAAGCTCCAGGTCCTCGTCGAGGAAACCCTGCACACCCTGGAGAAGGGCGACTTCCTCGCCGTGCCGCCCAAGGTGCCGCACGCGTTCGGGCCCGCCGCCGGGTCGGACGCCGACGTTCTGGTCACCTTCACGCCGGGCATGGCCCGCTTCGATTACTACCGGCTCCTCGACCGGGTCGCGCGCGGTGAAGCGGACCCCGCGGAGATCGCCGCGTCCTCGAAGCAGTACGACAACCACTACGTCGACAGCCCGGTCTGGCGCGCCGCGCGCGGTCAGTGAACGTCAGTCGATGACCGCGGTCGCCTCGACCTCGACGAGGTGCTCGGGCACATCGAGTGCCGCGACACCGATCAGCGTTCCCGGCGGGACCGGGGTTCCGCCCAGTTTCGCGGCGGCCCGGTCCACGCCTTCGAGGAACAGCGCGAGTTTGTCCGGCGTCCAGTCGACGACGTAGACGGTCATCTTCGCGACGTCGTCGAAGGTGGCGCCGGCCCCGGCGAGCGCGGCGCCGACGTTCAGGTAGCACTGCTCGACCTGCGCGGCGAGGTCGTCTTCGCCGACCAGGGCGCCGTCGGCGTCCCAGGAGACCTGCCCCGCGATGAAGACCAGCTTCGACCCGGTCGCGATCGACACCTGACGGTAGGCGGGGATCTCCGGCAATCCCGCGGGATTCACCAGGGTGATGCTCATCCGTACTCCTCATAGGTCACTTGTGGTTACCCAGGAACTGTAGGAGAGTGTGCGACGACCTGGAAGAACGCACTTTTTCGTGACTGGGGAACCCGATGGTGACCAAGCAGCTCAACGGTTCGGACGACGCCGATCTCCTGCGGGCGGACTCACTGGCGCGCGAGATCTTCTCCGACGTCGCCAACAAGTGGGCGCTCCTGATCATCGAAACGGTCGGCGACCGCACTCGGCGATTCACGGAGCTGCGCGACGACATCGAGGGCATCAGCCACAAGATGCTCACGCAGAACCTCCGCATGCTGGAGCGCAACGGCCTCCTCGAGCGGACGGTGCATCCGACGGTGCCGCCGCGCGTCGACTACACCCTCACCGAGGCCGGCCACGGCCTGCGCGCGACGGTCGACGGGATGTGCGACTGGACCCACCGGTTCCTCGGCCACATCGAGAACTCGCGACGCCGGTTCGACGCCCCCGCCTGAGCTTTCCGGAATACGTGGCGAGCCCGGCCGGTTAACCTTGGCATCAAGTAGTTCAATGCCAAGCTAACTGGGTGGGTGCGATGAGCGAGAACATCGATCTGTTCCTCTTTCTCGAACCGGGTTCCGACCCCGAGACCGACCGGGTGGTGCAGGACCTCGGCGACGCGGAGGCCCTGCTCGTCTGGGTTCCCGACGGCGCCGCCGCCGCGAAGGTCGCGTCCGAGGCCGTGGCCGACGGCGCCCGGCTCATGGAGCTGTACCGCGGTTTCGACCTCGCCTCGGCGGCGCAGGTCATCGAGGCCGTCGACGGCCGGGCGGCGGTCGGTGTGGCGGGGTACGGCGCGCCGGCTGCCCGGCCGGTCCGCGATTCCGCCACCGTCTTCGTCGGGCATCCGAGCGCCGATCCGGCGAAGCACCGCCTGGTCCGCGAGCACGCGAGCGGCGGCAGGACGACGGTGGTCTCGGTGCCGGACTCCCCCGCCGCGGTCCGGATCGCCCGCGAACTGGCCGACGCCGGGGCCGGAGCGATCGAAATCTGCGGTGGCACCTCACTGACCATCGCGCGTGACGTCGCGGCGGCGGTCGGCGACCGGGTGCCGGTGAGCCTGGTCGCCTGGCCGGTCGACTCGATCGAGCGCGCGGCCGCGTACAAGGCCGAGTTCGAGGCGGAGAACGCTTAGCCCGTTTCGGCGTGCAGGAGGAGCTTCTTCAGCAGGGCCGCCAGCGTCCGCCGTTGCGCCGGGCTGAGCGGCGACAGGATGTCTTCGTCGGCGACGAGGACGGCGTCCAGCGCCTTCGCCGCGAGGTCGGCCCCGGCCTTGGTGAGCCGGATCCGGACCGCGCGGCGATCTTCGGGATCGGAGTGGCGCTTCACCAGGCCACTCCGCTCCAGCCGGTCGAGCCGCGCGGTCATCGCGCCCGAGGTGATCAGCGCGGTCTCCGCCAGGTCCCGCGGATGCGTCCCTCCGGGGTCGTCGCGGCGCCGGAGGGTGTTCAGGACGTCGAAGTCGGCATAGCTGAGACCGAACGGCCGAAGCGCCTCGACGACGGCCGACTGGCCGTGCCCGGCGGTGCGGAACAACCGGCCGACCACCTGCAGGGCGCTGACGTCGAGCGCGCCGTCGCTGGCGGCCCACTCGTCGACCATGCGGTCGATGGAATCCTTCGGCACCGCGAAAGCCTAGCCGTGCCCTCAGGGCAGACGCACGACACGCAGGAAGGCGGGCAACAGCCACGGCCGCGGACCACTGACGACGACCTTGCCCGTCAGCGCGGAACGCACCTTGCCGACCCGGTGGAACAACATCAGGTTCAGCGACGGCGGATCGAACGAGATCCGCGCGTCGACGGGGCTTCCGGGTTCCTCGACCGTCACCCGTCCCCGATGCAGCACCAGCACGACCGGGGACGTGTACGCCGACCGGAACGCCACGGCGATCCTCCGCTCTCGGGGCGGCGCGTCGGTATCGAGGAGGTGCCCGACGTCATGGTTCAGCACACCGACCAGAAAGAGATCGAAGAACAACGCCGCGTCACCGGGCGGAATCGTCCAGGGCAGTTTCAGCGCCCTGGCGATGTCCCAGCCGTGGATCTGCAGTTCGTTGACCAGATGGGCGAGCACCCCGGCGAGCGGCACCTTCGAGCCCCCGAGCCAGTCCAGCGGCATCGCCGGATCGGCGTCCTCGGTCACGCGCAGTACTTCTTCGATGTCCGCGAGCAATCCGGTCACCAGCACGCCGAGGTCGCGTTCGGGAAAGTCCCGCAGCACCAAGCCGTTCAAGACGGAAACCGTGTCCACAGTGGTCTTTTCGACCTGGCTCTGCCCGCGGGCGTCCAGCACCGGGGCGCCGTCCGGACGCGCCAGCGACGTGTACATCTTCGCGATCATCGCGACGTGGGCGACCGTTTCGGCCACCGTCCACTCCGCGGTGACCATGGCGGACGGATCCGGGACGCGTCCCACCATTTCCGCGAATCGCGCGCCCGTCACCCGATAGGCTCGCCGCACCGAACGCCATCGATCCGCCGTGATCGCTCTGGTCACGGGCCGATTTTACCGTGCTGCCACCGGAAATCCGTTCCTCCGGCGTGCGGTCCGGACGCGCCCGAAAGGGCAGTGACCGTACTCACTACGGAAATTCACGTGACAGGCACCGACCGGCCCAGGCAGACTGAAGGACGAATTCACCCTCGCCTTCGCTGTCACCGTTGCCGTCGTCGAAGGCGGCCCACGCGGACCCGCGCCCTTCCAGGAGCCCTTCACTGATGACCGAGACCCTGCCCGAAACCACCCACGACCAGGAACGGGCACCGGCCAAAGCCGGGCTCCTGATCGGGGTCCTGGTCCTGTCCGCGTTCGTGATGATCCTCAACGAGACCATCCTGAGCGTCGCGCTGCGTGACCTGACCGTCGACCTGAAGGTCCCGACCACCACCGTCCAGTGGCTGACCAGCGGCTTCCTGCTGACCATGGCGGTCGTCATCCCGACCACCGGGTTCCTGCTCGAACGGTTCACCCCGCGCCAGGTCTTCCTCGCCTCGCTGACCCTGTTCAGCACCGGCACCCTGGTCAGCGCGCTCGCCCCGGGCTTCGCCCTCCTGCTGACCGGCCGGGTCATCCAGGCCTGCGGTACCGCGGTGATGCTGCCGCTGCTGATGACCACGGTGATGCGCCTGGTCCCGGTCGAGAAACGCGGCGCCACGATGGGCACGATCACCATCGTCATCGCGGTCGCCCCGGCGATCGGCCCGACCATCGGCGGTGCCGTGCTCTCCTCGCTCGGCTGGCGCTGGATGTTCTGGATCGTGCTGCCGCTCGCGATCGCAGCCCTGGTGGTCGGCATGCTGCAGCTGCGGCTGGAGAGCGACACCCGCAAGGTTCCCCTGGACGTGCTGTCGGTGATCCTGTCCGCCGTCGGTTTCGGTGGCGTGCTGTACGGCTTGTCCGTGTCCGGCGAGTCCGCCGGCGGACATCAGCCGGTGCCGCCGTGGGTGCCGATCGTCATCGGCGCCGCGGCCCTCGCGGTGTTCACCTGGCGCCAGTTGCGCCTGCAGAAGGAAGATCGCGCCCTGCTGGACCTGCGCCCGTTCACCCACCGCAGCTTCGTCGTCTCGCTGGTCCTGACGGCGCTGCTGTTCATGTGCCTGCTCGGCGCCGCGGCGATCCTGCTGCCGCTGTACCTGCAGACCGTGCTGCGCACCAGCACGTTCGTCAGCGGGCTCGCGGTGCTTCCCGGCGGTCTGGTCCTCGGGCTGCTCGGCCGTCCGGTCGGCGCGTTGTACGACCGCTTCGGCCCCCGGCCCCTGGTCATCCCCGGTGCGGCCGCGATGGCGGTCTCGCTGTGGCTGTTCGCGCTGCTCGGCCCGGAGTCGCCGCTGATCGCGGCCATCGCCATCCACGTCCTCCTGATGGGCGGGCTCGGCCTGATGATGACGCCGCTGATGACCGAGTCGCTGGGATCGCTGCCCGAGCACCTCTATTCACACGGCAGCGCGATCCTCGCCACCTTGCAGCAGCTCGCCGGCGCGCTCGGCACCGCCGTGTTCATCGCGGTGGCCACGGCGAGCACGGCCACGGCCGGGGCGGCCAGCCCCGACTCGGCGGGTATCCGCACCACGTTCATGGTCGCCGGTTGTGTCGGGCTGGCCGCGTTCGTCGGTTCGCTGTTCGTCAAGAAGAGTGCCGGCGGCGCCTCGGTGGCCGCTCACCACTGATCCACCGCTTTACCGCGCGCCCGTCGTGGCCTCCACCGGAGGCCCGGCGGGCGCGCGTCGTTCGACGACCTTCCGGCCGTAGGCGATGGCGGGCAGCTCGACCCAGCGGCGCAGCGCGCAGGCGAACACCAACGCGACACCCGTCGTAGCGGCGGCCTTGGCCAGTCCGCTGGGCAGCAGCCAGCCCGTGACCCCGGCGGCACCGGTCTGGGCGAGATAGAGCGCGTACGAGCGATCTCCGACGAAGGTCATCGGCCTGCACGAGAGCAGTGTCCGCACCGGGCCCGGTGAGACGACGGCGACGAGCAGCAGTGCCGAGCCCGCCGCGTAAACCGGGACAACGAACTGCCAATGCCCGCCGAGTGCCTTCGCCAGCGGGCCGACGGAGAACTGCAGCACGACGAAGCCGCAGCCGATCACCGTGGCGACGGCCGGGCTGGTCAGCGGCCGGACCAGGGCGAACCCACGCGGATGGTGGAGCGCCATCGCCAGGAGACAGCCCACGACTAGCGAGCAGTAGTGGACCGAGAGGCTCGCCCAGGTGTGCGACGGCGCCAGCGGCAGCGCGAACAGCACCACTCCGACAACGGCCGACGCGCCCAGCAGTAGCCGCAACGCGGCCTTCCCGCTTCGCGCGAACGACGTCAGCACCAGCAACGCGGGCCACACCAGGTAGAACTTCTCCTCCACCCCCAGCGACCACGAGGTCGGATACGGCGTGTTGAAGTCGACGAGTTCGTTGCCGAAGACGAGGTAGTACGGCATGGCGTCGGCGAGCCTGCTGCTCTGATACGTCCCGCCGATCGTCACCGCGATCGTGGTCAGCGCCAGGAGCAGGAAGTACACCGGCATGATCCGGAAGACCCGGCGCAGGTAGAACCCGCGCAGCGAGATCCGGCCGTCGCGGTCCTCCTCGCGCAGGGCCAGTGTCGTGATGAGGAATCCGGACAGCACGAAGAACAACTGCACGGCGATCCAGCCCTGGAGGCGGTCCACGACGGGGCCTCCGTAGTGGAAGAACACGACGGCCACGGCGGCGAGCGCGCGCACTCCGGTGAGGCCGGGGAACCACGACGAGGCCAGGTAGTCGGCGTGGCCGAGTGGCCGCCACCAAGAGCGGAGCGAAGGAGCGAACATGGCCCGAAGGGTCGGGCCGGGACGCTGAACCGAAGCTTAAGGAAGCTGAAGACGTCTTCAGGTTCGCGCTTCCGCCAACGGCAGGCGAACGACGAGGCGGGCGCCTCCGTCGTACTCGGCGACCTCGACGGTGCCGCCGTGCGCATGGGCGATCTCGGCCACGATCGCCAGCCCGAGGCCAGCGCCGCCTTCGTCACGCGCACGTCCGTCGTCCAGCCGCACGAAGCGGTCGAACACCCGCTCACGGTCCGCGGCGGGGATGCCGGGCCCGTCGTCGGTCACCGTCACCACGGCGAGATCGTCCACAATGGACGTGCGCACCTCGACACCGGTCCGGGCATGGCGTTGCGCGTTGTCCACCAGGTTCCGCAGCAGCCGTTCGAGCCTGCCGCGGTCACCGAGGACCGTCGGATCGTCCTCAATCTCGGCGCGGACGCCCTGCCGCCCGGACAGACAGGACTCGACCACTTCGGACAGCCGCACCGGGGTGGACCGTTCCGGCTCGGCGTTGTCGAGCTTGCCGAGCAGGACGAGGTCGGCGACGAGGTCCTGCAGCCGTGTGATGTCGAGGAGCGCGTTGCGGCAGGCGTCACGCCAGTCCAGCCGGTCCGGATGCGCGAGCAACACCTCGAGCTGCGTCCGCAGGGACGCCAACGGGGTGCGCAGTTCGTGCGACGCGTCCGAGGTGAACCGGCTCTGCCGGGTGACCGCGGTGTCCAGGCGCGCGAGCATCGTGTTCATCGTTTCGGCGAGCTTCGCGATCTCGTCGGCGCTGTCCGGGGCCGGGACCCGGCGGGAGAGGTCGTGCGCGCCGATCTCCGCCACCTCCGAACGGATCGCCTCGACCGGGCGCAGTGACCGGCGGACCGCGAACCACGCGATCGCCCCGATCAGCAGCGCGATCACCGGGACACCCACCAGCAGCGTCACCCGCACCGAATCGAGCGCGGCCTGTCCGGACTCGTCGACGACGGCGGCGCCGTAGATCCGGTACTTGCTGTCCCCGCTCGTGTCGGCCGCGACGTGCACCCGTGTTTCGGTGGTCTCGACATCCCGGCCGAGCACTCCCCGGCAGCCGACCGAACCCGCCATCTCCTCGTCGACGGCACCCGCCTCAAGCACCGATACGGAGTCCCCGCGCTGGTAGTCGTCCGCTTGGACGAGCAGCCCGTGCCGCAGCCCGGGGCATCCGATGACGCGCTTGCCCGACTGGTCGACCACTTCGTAGGCCGAGTCCCGGACGAGCAGGAGCAGGTCGGCCGGTGCGGCGCCGTTGTTCAGCAACTGCACGATCGCCGCCGCGCGTGCCCTCGCCACCTGCACCGCGCCGTTGCCCAGCCGGTTCTGGGCATCGAGCACCAGCCACGCCGAGACGACGCTGAGCGCGACAAGGGACGTCACGAACGACGTCAGCGCGACCCGGAAGCGGGTCGACCGCCACGCCTTAGGCACCGGAGCCCACCACGTGGTAGCCGGCGCCGCGCACCGTCCGGATCGTCTCCGCGCCGAACGGCACGTCGATCTTCCGCCGCAACGCGCTCACGTGGACCTCCACCAGGTTCGCGGTCGCCGAAGCCGCGAAATCCCAGAGGTTCTCCAGCAGCTCCGCCTTGGTGACCACCTCGCCCTGCCGCTGCATCAGATACGCCAGCAGGGCGAACTCCTTGGTGGTCAACGGGATCTCGGCGGTACCGCGACGGCAGGTGCGACTCGCCTGGTCCAGTTCGAGGTCGCCGAGCCGCAACGTGCCCGGGCGGATCGCTCCCCCGCGCCGGATCAGCGCCCGCAGCCGGGAGAGCAGCACGCCGTAGGAGAACGGCTTGGGGAGGAAGTCGTCGGCGCCGGTGTCGAGTGCCTCGATCTCGTCGTCCTCGCCGTCCTTCGCGGTCAGCATCAGGATCGGGGTGGTGTCGCCCCGTTCGCGCAACCTCCGGCACACGCGATACCCGTTCAGCCCGGGCAGCATGATGTCGAGGATCATCGCGGCGTACGGATGTTCGGCGGCGTACCAAAGCGCGTCGCGGCCGTTGTGCGCGACGTCCACCGCGTAGCCCTCGGCGCTCAAGCCCGCCCGGAGCGACTCGGCCAGGCGTCGCTCGTCCTCCACGAGCAAGATCCTCATCCGCTCACGATCCCATACGGCGCCGCTCGTGAGTGATCGAAGGCGGAACTCGCGTGATCAGCGGCGGAACACGCGAGTGCGGCCTCCAATCACGCGAGTCACGTCCCTGATCACGCGAGTCACGCCTTCGCTCACACCTCCGTGTGTCCCAACAGCGGCCGCGGCACGAACCTCGCCTCGGGTTCGAGCATCGTGTCCAGCTCCAGCACGACGAGGTCGTTGCGCCCCGCCCGGACCACCGGCCGCGGCACGTACAGCGTCCTTTGTGGACCGCGCCGCCAGTATCGGCCGAGCATGAACCCGTTGATCCAGACCATTCCCTTGCCCCAGTGCCCGGTGTCCAGGAAGAGGTCGGCGGGCTCGTCGAGCTCGAAGCCGCCCCGCACGGTCACCGGCCCGGACAACGGCCCCGCCGGGCGCTCGGCCTCGGAGACCTCGGGCAGGAGATCCGGCAGCGCGGGCACGTCGACGGGGATGACCTCCCAGCCCGTCAGGGGCTTGCCGTGCAGGCGAACGCCGCCGATGATCCCCTTGGCCTCACCGATCCGCTCCCCGTAGTTCACCCTGCCCTGGTCTTCCACCAGCACCACCAGCTCACCGCGAGCCCGGGGCAACGGGATCGCGCGATCGTGGTGCTCGCGGAGCAGGGTGCCGAGGCGGTCACCGTCGAAGAACACCGTCGCCCGGTCCCGCACCTCGCCGAAGATGAGCACGCCGGGCCGCCCGGCGTCGATGGTCGTCCGCAGGAATGCCAGGCGCGGGGCCGGGGTCAGTTCGTCGAAGGTGGGCAGGTTCTCGTGCTCCTGCGCGGTCCCCCAGCGGCGCGGCGAGTCGAGCAGCCACGTGGGGTCGCTCAGGGCCGCGACCGGCGCCGGGGCCGGCCGTGCCTCGGGCGGAACGCTGTCGGGGACCTTGTGGTAGCGCGCGATCACCTCGCGGAACGCGTGGTACTTCGGCGTCGGATCGCCCGCTTCGTCGAGCGGGGCGTCGTAGTCGTACGAGGTGACGAGCGGCTGGTAGACGCCCTTGTCGTTGGCCCCGTTGGTGAGCCCGAAGTTCGTGCCGCCGTGGAACATGTACAGGTTGACCGAGGCGCCGGCCGCGAGCAGTGCGTCGAGATCCGCCGCCGAGTCTTCGACCGAGGTGGTGTGGTGGTGCGCGCCCCAATGGTCGAACCAGCCGTTCCAGAACTCGCTGCACATCAAGGGACCCGTCGGCTGGTGCTCCCGCAGCGTCTTGAGCCGTGCCGTGCTCTGCGAACCGAACGACGCCGTCCGGTGGAGCACCCCGTCGAGACCGCCGTTCGCCAGCATCTCGTGGGTCGGCTGGTCCACCGTGGTCAGCGGGACGGTGATCCCGGCGGCGCGGGTGTGGTCGGTCAGCGCGGCCAGGTACCGCTTGTCGGAACCGAAGGCGCCGTACTCGTTCTCCACCTGCACGAGCAGCACCGGCCCGCCCCGGTCGATCTGGTGCGGCGCCACCACGCGGTACACGTCGTCCAGGTAGCCGCGGACGGCGGCGAGGTAGTGCGGTTCGAACTCACGGACGCGGAGTTCGGGGTCCCGCAGCAGCCAGGCCGGCAGGCCGCCGTTGTCCCATTCCGCGCAGATGTACGGCCCGGGCCGGACGATCGCGTACATCCCGGCCTCGGCGATCAGCCGGAGGAACCGGTCGAGGTCGAGGCCGCCGGAGACAGCGAACTCGCCCTGCTCCGGCGAGTGCGCGTTCCAGGCGACGTAGGTCTCGATGGTGTTGAGACCCATGCGGCGGGCCTTGTCGATCCGATCGGCCCAGAGGTCCGGATGCACACGGAAGTAGTGCAGCGCTCCGGAAATGATCTGGAACGGTTTCCCGTCGAGCAGGAAGTCGGTCTCCCCGATGGTGAACTCAGGCATCCCGGACCACCTCCGAGGTCAGCCGGAACGCGGTCCAGGAAAGGGGTGGGAGGGTGACGGTGATGATGGTTCCTTCCGGATCGTGCGCGACTGTCGCGCCGGGCAACGGGACGGGCCGGACCGGCTCCGCGTCGGCTGAATTCGTGAGATGACGGTCGTGTCCGTCGGGAGCCGCGACGGTCCAGGTCTCCGCGAGCGCCAGTCGCGCGCCGCGGATACGCAGCCGGACGTCGGTCGAGGAGCCGGTCGCGCGATTGGTGAGGAACACGGCACAGCGGCCGTCTTCGTCGAAGGTCGCCGCCGCGTCGACGACGTCCACGCGGCCGCAGAGTCCGGTGTGGACGGTGTCACCCGTGACGCTGAGCCAGAGGCTGTTCCCCACGGCCAGCGCCGAGGTGAGGCTGAACGGGTGGAACGTCGACTGCCGCCACGCCCGGCCACCGGGCTCGGTCCGGATCGGCGCGATGACGTTCACCAGCTGCGCCTGGTTGGCCATCGTGACGCGGTCGACGTTGCGCAGCAGGGAGCCGAGCAGGGATCCGACGACGACCGCGTCGGTGACGGTGTAGTCGTCTTCGATGATCCGCGGCTGTTCACGCCAGCCGCCGTCGATCAGTTCCCGTTGCTCGACTTCGTTCCAGTGGCGCTGATCCCAGACGTTCCACTCGTCGACGCTGATGCCGATCTTCTTGTCCAGCCCGGCCTTCGCCAGGACGTCGTCGATGATCCCGCCGGTGGTCCGGATGTAGCCGTCAAGCGCGGTGGAGCTGGCGAGGTAACTGGCGACGTCGCCGTCGTGTTCCTGGTAGTAGGCGTGCAATGAGAGGTGGTCGACGAGCCCCGCGGTGTGTTCCAGGACGGTGCGCTCCCACGCGCCGAATGTCGGCATCTCACTGTTCGAACTCCCCGCGACCACGAGTTCGACATCGGGGTCGATCATCCGCATGAGACGCGCGGTCTCGGCGGCCAGCCGGCCGTACTCGTCCGCGGTCTTGTGCCCGACCTGCCACGGCCCGTCCATCTCGTTGCCGAGACACCACAGCCGGAACCCGAACGGGCGGTCGGCGCCGTTCGCGCGCCGCCGCTCGCTCAGTTCCGTTCCGCCGGGGTGGTTGCAGTACTCGAGGACGTCGGCGGCCTCCTGGACACCGCGGGTGCCGAGGTTGACCGCGTACATCACCTCGACCTCAGCGGCCTCCGCCCACGCCGCGAACTCGTGCAGCCCGAAACGGTTCGACTCGATGCTGTGCCACGCGGGATCGAGCCGGACGGGCCGGCTTTCCACCGGCCCGACGCCGTCCTCCCAGCGGTACGCGGAAACGAAGTTCCCGCCGGGATAGCGGACGACGGACGGACCCAGCTCGCGGACCAGCCCGAGGACGTCGCCACGGAAACCCTGACCGTCCGAAGTGGAGTGTCCGGGTTCGAAGATCCCGGTGTGGACGGACCGGCCCATGTGCTCGACGAAGGAGCCGGACAGCCGTCGCGGCACCGGCCCGATCACGTCGGAGACGTCGGCTTCAATCTCGATGCCCACGCCTCACCCCGCGCTGACGGTGAAGCCCTGCTGGTTGCCGTAGTCGACGATCGCCTGTTGCCAGGCGTTCAGTCCGGCGTCGAGCGAGGTGCCGCCGAGGTAGGCCTTGCCGACCGTGTCACTGAAGACACTGTTGGCGTAGGTCTGGTACGGCAGGTAGCTCCAGCCCTTCGCGACGTTCTTCGACGCGTCGTTGAGCACCTGGTTGATCTTCTGGCCGCCGAAGTAGGGATCGGCCTGGTCGAGGAAGGCGGGCGAGTTCAGGTCGGCCGTCGTCGCCGGGAAGCCGCCGCTGGCGATGAACGGCTTGACCCCGTTGCCGTGGTTGAGCCAGCGGACGAACGCCGCGGCCAGCGCCGGGTTGCCGCTCTGCTTCAGCACCGACTGCGTGCTGCCGCCGTTCTCCGCGGTGACCGGCTGTCCGTCGTAGGTCGGCATCGGCGCCACCGCCCATTTGCCCGCGCCGCCGGGCACCGAGGACTTGAAGTTGCCCGGCATCCAGGCGCCGGTGACGAGCGAGGCGATGGTGCCGTCACCGAGTGCGCGGAACCAGTCGTCGGACCACTCCTTGATCGGGGCGAGGAGCTTGCCCTCGACCAGCTGGTTCCAGGTGGCCGTCCACTTCTTGGTGCCCGCGTCGGCCAGGTCGACCTTGACGTTCCGGCCGTCGGAGGTGAACGGTTTCCCGCCCGCCTGCCAGATCATGCTGGTGGCGAAGCCGGGGTCGCCGGTGTCGGAGGTGAGGTACTTGCCGGGGTCGGCCGTGTTCAGCTTCTTGGCCGCGGCGACGTACTCGTCCCAGGTCTTCGGCACGGCGATGCCGTGGGCGTCGAAGACTTCTTTGTTGTAGAACAACGCCATCGGACCGGAGTCCTGCGGGAGGCCGTATAGGCCGTTATTCACCCGGACACTGGACCAGGTCGAGGGCGTGTAGTCCTTTTCGAAGGCCCCGAAGCCGTACTGATCGAGATTGGCCAGCGAATCGGTGAGCGCGAACTGCGGCAACGCGTAGTACTCGATCTGCGCGACGTCCGGCGCCCCGGAGCCCGCCTTGATCGCGTTCTGCAGTTTGGTGTACTGCTCCTTGTTGGTACCGGCGTTGACGTAGTTGACCTTGACGTTCGGGAACTCCTTCTCGAACGCGGCGACCTGGTCCTTCGCGGACGGCGTCCAGCTCCAGTACGTGATCGTGCCGCCCGCCTTGAGCGCGGCGTCGACCGAGTCCTGCGACCCGGTGGCCGGGCCCTCCGCACCGGACGAACAACCGACGGCCAGTGCCGCGGTCAAGGCGACGGCGACGGCTGCCTTGACGCGTCTGTGGATTCGCGACATCGAATGTCCTTTCGGGACGGTGATCATTGCTTGACGCTGCCCGCGCTCAGCCCGGACTGCCAGTAGCGCTGCATGAGCAGGAAGGCGATGACGAGCGGGACGATGGTGAGCAGCGAACCGGTCAGCACCAGGTGGTAGACCGGCTGGGCGCCCGCCCCGGAGGCCTGCGCGCTCCACTGGTTGAGCCCGACGGTGAGCGGATACCACTTCGGCTCGCTGAGCATGATCAGCGGGAGGAAGTAGTTGTTCCAAGTGGACACCACGGTGAACAGGGCCACCGTGACGATCCCCGGCGCCAGCTGGCGCAGTGTCACGGTGAGGAAGATGCGGATCTCCCCCGCGCCGTCGATCCGCGCCGCTTCCAGCAGCTCGTCGGGGATGGCGTCGGAGGCGTACACCCAGATCAGGTACAGGCCGAACGGGCTGATGAGCGACGGGATGATGATCGCGAGCGGCGTGTTGGTGAGGCCGAGTTCGCTGAACATCAGGAAGGTCGGCACCGCGAGCGCCGTACCGGGGACCGCGACCGCGCCCAGTACGACCGCGAACACCGCACGGCGGCCGGGAAAACGGTACTTCGCCAGGCCGTACCCGGCCGCGGTGGCCAGGACGGTCGCTCCCCCGGCGCCCACCACGACGTAGAGCAGCGTGTTCCCCAGCCAGCGCAGGAAGATCCCGTTGTCGTAGGTGAAGGTCTCGCCGATGTTGTCGAACAACGCGAACGGCCCGCCGAACGCCAGGCCCGACGTGGTGAACAGGGCCGGCTGCGTCTTGGTCGCGTTGATCACCAGCCACACCAGCGGCACGAGCGTGTAGATCAGGTACAGCGCCATGACGGCGGTGAGGACACGCGACTTCCGTGGCCGCGTCACCGAGAACGTCGCCATCACATCCCCTTCCGGGATCCGCGCAGCTGCACGACATAGGCGATGACCGCGGTGATGACGCCCATCACGATCGCCACGGTGGCGGAGTAGTTGTACTGCTGCGCGCCGAAGGAAAGGTTGTAGGCGTACATGTTCGGCGTGTAGAACGTGCCGATCACGTTGGGCGCCAGGGTGCGCATGATGTTCGGTTCGTTGAACAGCTGGAAGCTGCCGATGATCGAGAAGATCGTGGCGATGACGATCGCCCCGCGCAGCGCGGGCAGCTTCACGCTCAGGATGGTGCGGAACGCGCCGGCGCCGTCGATCGCCGCGGCCTCGAACTGTTCCTTGGGGATCACCTTCAGCGCGGAGTAGAAGATGAGCATGTTGTACCCGGCGAACTCCCAGGTGACGACGTTGCCGATGGAAGCGAGCATCCAGTTGTCCGACAACGGTTTCACCACGTCGCGGCCGAGCAGGTGGTTCAGATCGGCGGCCAGCCCGAAGTGGTCGCCGTAGAGGAATCCCCACATCAGCGCGGCGACCACGGCGGGTACGGCGTAGGGCAGGAAGATCACGACCCGGAAGAAACCGGCGGCGTGCAGCCGGGCGCTGTCGATCGCCAGCGCCGCGATCAGCGCGAGCACCAGCATGATCGGCACCTGCACGGCGAGGAACACCAGCACCCGCTGGAAGGAGTCCCAGAACTTCGGGTCGGCGAGCACCTGCGCGTAGTTGTCCACCCCGACGAACGTCGTGCCGCCGAAGAATGCCTGTTCGCGGAACAGGCTCAGGACGAACGCGTAGCCGGTCGGGGCAAGAAACGTCAGCGCGAACACCAGCATGAACGGGGCGACGAAAAGCCAGCCTCGCCAGTCGCGGCGGGCGCGGCGCGCGGTGGCCGCACGGCGGGGCGGCGCCGGCGTCGGCGCGACCGCTGTGGACGTCATCGTCCCTCCGGATTCTGGCGAGAATGGCGCGGCTCGTGAGATGTTTACGTCAACATCAGACCGGCGGAGGCTATCGTGTTGACGTGAACATGTCCAGGAGCGGCCGCGGGCCGTCGATGGCCGACGTCGCCAGGGAAGCCGGCGTGTCCGGTCAGACCGTCTCCCGGGTCGCGAACGGCCGGTCGAACGTCGACGAGGCGACGCGCGAACGCGTGCTCGCCGCCATGCGCCGGGTGGGCTACCGCCCCAACAGCGCCGCCCGCGCGCTGCGCAACGGCCGCTTCCGCAGTATCGGCGTGATCATCTCCGCGCTCTCGACGTTCGGCAACAGCCGGACCCTCGACGCCGTCGCGTCCGCGGCCGCCGTCGAAGGGTTCTCGATCGTCCTCATGCCGGTGAGCAGGCCGTCCCAAGGCGAGGTGTCGGGAGCCTTCAGCAGGTTGGACGAACAGGCCGTCGACGGCGTCATCATCCTGATCGAGCAACACGAACTGGACCAGAGCGAGATCGAACTCCCCCACGGGCTCCCGGTCGTCGTCATCGACGCGGGCGGGCGGCGCGACCATCCGGTGGTCGACTTCGACCAGGCTTCCGGCGCCACCGCCGCGACCAGGCATCTGCTCGACCTCGGCCACGAGACCGTCTGGCATGTGGCCGGACCACCCGAGTCCTACGCGGCCGAACGCCGCCGGAAGTCGTGGCAGGAGACCTTGGAGGACGCGGGACGGAAGGTGCCGCCACCGCTCACCGGCGACTGGTCGTCGCGGTCCGGGTACGAACACGGCGTCCGGCTGGCGGGCGATCCCGCGGTCACCGCCGTGTTCGCCGCCAACGACCAGATGGCGCTCGGACTGTTGCGAGCGATCCACGAAAAGGGCCGGTCCGTCCCTGGTGAGGTGAGCGTCGTCGGCTTCGACGACATGGACGAGGCCGCCCACTTCTGGCCGCCGCTCACCACCGTCCGGCAGTCGTTCGGCGAGGTCGGGAAGCGAGCCGTCGCGGCCCTTCTGGCCGGGATGTCTGAGGCGGGGGAGGCGGGGGCGATCAGCGTCCCGACCGAACTCGTCGTGCGCTCCAGCACCGCCCCACCCCGGTCATGACGATCGATCAGCCGGCTTCTCCTTGCGCGGCACCGGTGATGTTGCGGACCATGCCACCGAAGACGACACCGTGGAACGGCGCGATCCCCTTCCAGTACGCGTGCCCGGCCAGCCCGTGCGGCTCGAACACCGCGCGCTGCCGGTAGATCGTCCGACCGTCCTCATCGGACTCGACGCCGAGTTCGAGCCAGGCACGCCCGGGCAGCTTCATCTCCGCGCGCAACCGCAGGAGCCGCGGCCGGTCGAGGTACTCCACGCGCCACCAGTCCAGTGCCTCGCCGAGATGCAGCCGTCGCGGATCCCGCCTGCCGCGCCGCAACCCGACGCCGCCGACCAGCCGGTCGGCCCAGCCGCGGACCGACCAGGCCAGCGGGAACGAGTACCACCCGTGTTCCCCGCCGATGGACTCGATGACGTCCCACAGCGCCTCCGGCGAGGCGTCCGTCAGCTGCTCGCGCTTGTCCTCGTAAACGGTCCCGCCCGCCCAGTCCGGATCGCTCGGCAGCGGATCCGAGGGCGCCGCGTCGCCCGACGCGTCCGACCAGCGGGTCGGCACGTCGGCGTTGCGGATCCGGGACAGCGCCAGTTCGACGGCGTGCTCGTAGTGGGTCAGCCCCGCCTCCGGGTCGGGGATGTGCTCGGCGATCGCGTGGTCGTGACAGACGACCTCGTGCACCAGCGACTCGATCAGCGGCACCGCGATCGCCTTCGGCACGGGCGTGACCAGGTTGACCCATTGCGCGGACAGCCACGGGGTCAGCACCGGCACCGGTACGACGGCGCGCCTCGGCAAGCCCGCCACGACGGCGTAGCGGCGCATCATGTCCAAGTAGGTCAGCACGTCGGGCCCGCCGATGTCGAAGGCACCGTTCACGTCGGAGGGCAGATCCGCGGCGTGCACGAGGTAGTGCAGCACGTCCCGGATCGCGATCGGCTGGATGCGGTTGCGCACCCAGCGCGGCGTGACCATCGCCGGGAGCCGCTCCGTCAGGTAGCGCAGCATTTCGAAACTCGCCGAGCCGGAGCCGATGATCACCGCGGCCTGCAGGACGATCGCGGGCACCCCGGAGTCCAGCAGGACCCGGCCCACTTCCGCGCGCGACGCCAGGTGCGGCGACAACTCCTCGTCGTCCGGCACGATGCCGCCCAGGTACACCAGCCGCCGCGCGCCCGCGGTCTTGGCCGCCTCGGCGACCGTCTTCGCCCCCTCGCGGTCGACGTCGACGAAATCCTTGCGCGCCAGCGAATGCACGAGGTAGTAGACGACCTCGCAGCCGGTCAGCGCCGCCTCGATCGAGGACGGATCCGTGATGTCTCCGCGTTCGACCTCGACACGGTCACGCCACGGCTCCTCGGCGACCTTCTCCGGTGAGCGGGCCACCACGCGCACCTCGTGACCCGCTTCGAGCAGTTGCGGCACCAGCCGTCCGCCGACATATCCCGTCGCACCTAGCACCACACATCGCATACTCCCGAGTGTTCACGGTGCCAGCCTGCCTCGCACTTCGACGGTCGCGGCGATGGTGCCCCGGAGGAACCGGACGACCGTCCGACGCTCGTCCTCCCCCATCTCCCGCCACGCTTCGGCGTAGCGCTTTCCGAGAGGCATGAAGAACTCGGCGCCGATCTCCCGCGCCTTTTCGTGCATCCGCAACTCGACCTTGCGCCGGTCGGTCGCACTCCGGTCGCGATGGAGGTGCCCGGCCCGCTCCAGCCGGTCCAGGACCGCCGTCGTCGCCGACGCGCTCAGGTGCAACGCGCTCGCCAGCGTGCTCGGACTCATCGGCGCCCCCATCCTGGCGGCGTCCATGATCACCGCGAGCGCGTTGAGGTCGGTCCGGTGCAGGCCGTGCTTCTCCCCGAACATTTCCGCGAACCGATCCGATTCGACGGTCAGCTGCCGCAGCAGGAGTACGAGCAGGTCGTCCGTGACCTGTCCGGCGTCCTCAGCCATGTCGGGTAGCTCCCCTCACGTTGCCCCGTCCGGATGACCACTCTACTATTTCGATGGTCGAACTATTCACTCGTCGAAGTAGCACTGGAGCCATCCGTCCATGATCTCGGAAGTCGAACGTCCCGCCCGCACGCGGTCACGTCTGCGGTGGTTGCTCCCGGCCCTGGTGGCCGTCGCCTGGCTGATCTTCGGCGGCTTCAGCGGCCCGTACGCGGGCAAGCTCAGCCAGGTCACGGAGAACGACAGCAGCAGTTTCCTGCCGGCGTCGGCCGAAGCGACCGAAGTGGCCGAGCTCCAGAAGCAGTTCTCCAGCGCCGCCGTCATCCCGGCGATCGTCGTCGCCGAGCGGCCGTCCGGCCTGACCGAGGCCGACAAGCGGTTCCTCGCCGACCGGACGTCGAACGCGCGGCTCGTGCCCGCGCCGCAGAGCAACGCGGGCGCGCAGGTGGTGGTGCTCCTGGACGCCACGACCGACCCCGGTGACGGCGTCGACGCACTGCGGGAGTCGCTCGCCCGCGACACCCCGGACGGGTTGAAAGTGCTCGTGACCGGTCCCGCCGCGCAGGTCGCCGACCTCAAGGAGGCGTTCGGCGGGATCGACGGGCTGCTGCTCCTGGTCGCGGGCGCGGTGGTCGCGGTCATCCTGGTCATCGTCTACCGCAGCCCGCTCCTTCCCCTGCTCGTGCTGTTGTCGGCGGTGTTCGCGCTGGGCACGGCGAGTCTCGCGGTGTACCTGCTCGCGGATCACGACGTGCTGGCACTGAACGGGCAGAGCCAGGGGATCCTGTTCATCCTCGTCTTCGGCGCCGCCACCGACTACGCGCTCCTGATGATCTCGCGCTATCGCGAAGAACTCCGGACGACCGAGGACGCCCGCGCCGCGCTCCGCACGGCCTGGCGCTCGACCATCGAGCCGATCGCGGCCTCCGCCGGGACCGTGATCCTCGGCGTGCTGTGCCTGCTGTTCAGCGATCTGAACTCCAACAAGGGGCTCGGCCCGGTCGCCGCCATCGGCATCGGCGCCGCCTTCGTCACGACCATCACGTTCCTGCCCGCCGTCCTGGCCTTGTGCGGGCGCAACGCCTTCTGGCCCTTCCGCCCGGCGGTGGCGCCGCCCCGCGACGAGACCGGCGGGCTTTGGGCACGCGTGTCGGGCCTGGTCGCCCGCGCACCGCGGACGATCTGGATCGTCACGACCGTCGTCCTGCTCGCGGGCGGCGCGTTCCTCCCCCAGCTCAAGGCTTCCGGCACCGCGCAGTCCGACGTCTTCCTCACGCCGGTCGATTCCGTCGCGGGACAGGAAGTCCTCTCGCGCTACTTCCCCGGCGGCTCCGGCTCGCCGACAGTGATCATCACCCCCGCCGGTCAGGCTCAGACCGTCGCCGCGCTGGCGCGTGTCCCCGGAGTCTCCGACGTCCGCCAAGGCCCCGAAGCGGGCGGGCTCGCGAAGATCGACGCCGTGCTCGCCGATCCCCCGGACTCCGACGCGGCCGTCGCGACGGTGCAACGGATCCGCGACGCGGTGCACACCGTCGACGGCACCAAGGTCGGCGGGCCCACCGCGACGCTGCTCGACACCCGGGAGACCTCCGAGCACGACCGGATGGTGATCATCCCGATCGTCCTGGTCGTGATCTTCCTCGTGCTCGCGCTGCTGCTGCGATCACTGCTGGCGCCGCTGCTGCTGATCGGCACGGTGGTGCTGTCCTTCGCCGCGACGATGGGAGTGTCGGCGCTGGTGTTCAACCACGTCTTCGACTTCCCCGGTGCCGACCCCGTCGTCCCGCTCTTCGGCTTCGTCTTCCTTGTCGCGCTGGGGATCGACTACAACATCTTCCTGATGACGAGGGTCCGCGAAGAGGCGGGCAGGATCGGCACGCGGGAGGGGACGCTCCGCGGTCTGCGCGTCACCGGCGGCGTGATCACGTCCGCGGGTGTCGTACTCGCGGCGACCTTCGCCGCCCTCGCCGTCCTGCCGATCCTCTTCCTGGCACAGCTGGCTTTCATCGTCGCGTTCGGCGTCCTGCTCGACACGCTCCTGGTGCGTTCGCTGCTGGTCCCGGCTCTGACGGTGGACGTCGGACGGAAGATCTGGTGGCCGTCGAAACTGGCGAAGACCGGCCGGGAATGAACGCATTGCCCGTACCCTGGTCACCATGAGCGCTGACCAGGACGCCGTCGACGAACGGATCCAGGACGCCGCCGAACGCGGTGACCTGGCCGAACTCCGGCGGCTGGCCGATGCCGGCAGTAGCGACGCGGCCGACCAGCTGATCGAGACGGCGACCGAACTGGGTGCGCTGGACGAGCTGCGGCGGCTGGCCGCGGGCGGGAACCAGGACGCCGCGGACCAGCTGGCCGAGCTTACCGAGGAGTAGCGCCGCGCATCGCCGGGATGAGCACCGGAAGCGCGGCCAGGAGGGCGAGGCCGCGCACGACGCCCGCGACGGGATAGGGAACGCGAAGCCCGAACCTGTGCGCGAGAAGCCCGCCGGTCAGCGCGCCGAGCGGCATCAATCCCCAGCCGAGCAGCCGGTAGACGCTGTTGACCCGGCCGAGCAGAGCCGACGGCACCTCCTGCTGCCGGACGCCGACGGTGACGACGTTCCAGATGGTCGTCACGAAACTGCTCACCGCCCAGAACCCGCCGAGTACGGCGATGTTCGGGCTGAACCCCATTCCGGCGAAAACGACGGCGTTCACGGCGAGCGAGACGAGCAGCGCGCGGAGGTCGCCGAGCCAGGCGACCAGGCGTGTGATCACCAGCCCACCCACGACGCCTCCGATCGCCGCACCGGCGAGCAGCAGACCGAACACCCCGGCGCCGAGATGCAGCACGTCGGTCACGAAGAGGACGAGCGTCGCGTTCCCGAGCTGACCACAGAAGGTGTTGATGCCCAACAGCACCGCGAGAGTACGAAGCAGGCGATGCCTCATCAGCCACCGAAGTCCATCGAGGACCTTCACGCTTTCCGCTTGGCCGCCTCGTCTCGGCAGCTTCGCCAGGAGTACCGCGGCGAGGACGAACGACATGGCGTCGACGGCGAATGGCAACGTCCAGGCGAGCGCGAAGAAGAAGCTGCCGAGAGGCGGGCCCAGGAACTGCCTGCCCACGATCATCGCCACCTGCTGTCTGCCGTTCGCCTGGTGCAGCAAGCCTTTCGGGACGAGATCCGGAATCGCCGTCTGCGCCGCGTTGTCGTAGAAGACGTCGCACGCCCCCAGCGCGAACGCGAGCAGGACGAGCACGGGCACGGTGACGGCCCCTGCCGCGACGAGCGCGGTGAGCACGCCGACGATCACCGCTTGGAGCGCCTGCGTCCGCCACATGAGGGTCGTCCGGTCGACCCTGTCGACCACGGAGCCGGCGGTGAGCGACAGCAGAAGCCACGGCAGGTACGTCGCGGCGGAGACCAGAGCGACGTACCTGGCGTCATGGCTCACCGTCACCGCCAGCAGAGGCAGCGCCGCCGTGAAGACGCCATTGCCGAGGCTGTCGATCCCGGTGGCCCACCAAAGCCGTCGGTAGGCGCGGGGTAGGTCGGGCATGGTCGGATCGTGGCGGCGCCCGGTGTTCCGGAGACACCATTTAGGCCTGGGCTACATACTCGGACGATGCCGATGACCATCGAGCTGGGCGTCGCCGAACTGGCCGCGACCCGGTTCGCGATCTCGCCGCTGTCCGAGACCGTGGCCTGTCTGCTGCAGATCGCCGGTCTCGATCGGAATCCGGTCAATCTGCCCTGGCTGCGGTGGGCGCGGGAAGAACTCGATCGCGCGCCGCTCGATCTTCCCCGGACTTGGCCACTGCTCGTCAACGGCAGGCTCAGCTGGCCCGAGTTCCTCGTCCCCGCTCCTCGGGATTCCGGCGCATCGCTCGAAAAGGACCTCGACGCGGTGCGGCGAACCCCCGAAGCCCGGGTAAGGGCGAGCCTCGACCGGGTCTTCGGCGCGAAGCGTCCCCGCGCCGCAGCCGCGCTGGCCGACAATCCTCGATCCGGCCTTCGAGAAATCGCCGACGAACTGCGCGAAGCCCACGATCGCCTCGTCTCGCCGCATTGGCCGCGGATGCGAGCGGTACTGGACGCCGACGTCGTGTTCCGCGCGCGGCAACTGACTGCGGGCGGTGCCGAGCGTCTGTTCGCGGATCTGCATCCGGATCTGCGGTGGGGCGTCGACCGGGTGACACTCGCCGGTGAGCGCTGGCGGAATCGGCACAGCGTTGTCACACGAGGACCTGGCGGTCTCGTGCTGATGCCGGTCGTCCTCGGCTCGCCGTATGTCCTGATCAAGAACAACACGTCGACCCAGACCACGATCCGCTATCCGGCTCGGGGAACCGGTGCGCTGTGGGCGACAGGGACTAGATCTCCCGGGCCTGGCACGGTGAGACTCCTTGGTCGGATGCGAGCCACTCTCCTGAGCTCGCTGTCCTCCCCCGCGACCACGACCGACCTCGCGCGCGCCTTGGGCGTGACACCGAGCGCCGTCTCCCAGCACCTCAAGGTCCTGCGGGACAGCGGACTCGTCACACGCGAACGCTCCGGCCGCGGCGTCCTCTACCTGACGACGCCGCTCGGTGAACGGCTGCTCTGACGGTCACAGGTCGATCAGCTCGACGGTCACTTTCGCAACATCACCTTCCTCGATTCCTTCGGCCTTGCGTACCGCTTTCTTGACCGGCAGCACGTACGCGCCCCGTTTGGAGTCCGGGAAGATCGACGTCTTCCATTTGCTGCCGCCGATACCGACCTGGACACGGACCGCTCCGAACCCGCGGCGAGGCCCGTCGGTGATCTCGCGGATCTCCTCGGAGATGTCCTGGGGCAGGCTGACGAAGGTCCAGGTCTCCCCACGGCGGGCGTCCCAGACCCAGAGCTCGGCATCGAACACGACGATCATCGGTGGAGCGTCGCACACGGGACCGACGATTCCGCGCGCCCCGCTACCGTGGCCGAGTGGACTTCGTCGTGATCTTCGGACCGCCCGCCGTCGGCAAGATGACCGTCGGCGAGGAGCTGTGCAAGCTCACCGGGTTCAAGCTGTTCCACAACCACATGGCCGTCGAGCCGGTGCTCGGCATCTTTCCGTTCGGCTCGCCGCCGTTCGGCAGGCTTGTCAACGAGTTCCGTCGTCGCGTCATCGAGGAGGCGGCCGACGCCGCGCTGCCCGGCCTCGTCTTCACCTACGTGTGGGGTCTCGAACTGCCCGAGGACACCGAACTCATCGGCTCGTACGTCGACATCGTCCGGTCGCGGGGCGGCCGGACGCGGTTCGTCGAGTTGTACGCGGATCTCGACGAACGCCTCGAGCGGAATACCACCGAGCTCCGCCTCGACCGCAAGCCCAGCAAGCGCGACCTCGAGTTCTCCCGCGCCAATCTGCTCGAATTCGACCGCGACTACGTGATGAACACCGACGGATCGCGGCGCACCTGTGCCCAGGACCTGATCGAGCGCCACGATCACGTGCGCATCGACAACACGCGCTTGACCCCGGCGGAAACCGCGGCCCTAATTCTCCGAAGGATGCCGCAGTGACCGGGTCGTCGTCGCGCCGAGCACCCGCGAAGCCATCCACGCCAGCGCGTCGGCCGTGCGTGCCGGGGTGTCCGACGGCTGCATGACGTGGCTCAGCACGGTCCGGACCACGACGTCGATCGCCACATCCAGCTGCGCGGCGTCCAACGGCGGACCGTACGCGCGGACACGGCCGCGCAGCATGACGGTCGCTTCGCTCAGCAGGCTCCCGGCCCGCACCGTCAGCAGCGGCAGCAACTCGGTGTCGGCGCCGTGCGTGGCCGAGACGATGGCGCGCAGCAGGAGATTGTCGTCGGCGAGTTCGAGAACGCCGCGGACGGCGTCGTGGATCGCCTCGACGAGGTCTTCCGGATGCCGTTCGAAAGCGTCCCGGACAACCGTGAGGAACCGGCCGAGTTCGTGCGAGATCATCGCTTCGGCGAGCTGGGTCTTCGAGCCGAGTTCGTTGTAGACCGTCTGGCGGCTGACGCCGACGATCTCCGCGAGCTTGCTCATCGTCACCGAGGCCCAGCCGGAACGCACGGTCAGCTCGATCGCCGACGCGACGATCGGTTGACGGTACGGACCTCCCGCAACCGGTGCCTCACTCATGATCGTCATTCTAAGCGGCCGTTTCGGCGGCGAACGCCAGCGCCTCAGGCCACGGCGCCCGCCCCGCGATGTGGCGACGGTACTTCATGATCTCGCGCGGCCGGTCGACGGTCAGCGCCCCGACGATCCGGTCCCCACGCCGGTACAGCGCGGTGAAACCACCGGACTCCGGGACGGCGGTCACCACCTCGTCCGCCCTCGGGGTGCCGACGAACTGGATCCGGTGGTCGTACCAGTCCGACCAGAAGTACGGCACCGGCGACAGCGCCTTCGCCGTTTCCGGCGCGAGCGCGTGACGAGCGGCCGCGGCACCCTGCTCCGCGGCGTTCGTCCAGTGCTCCAGCCGCATCAGCTCACCGTCGAACAACGGGTTCGCGGCATGGGCGACATCGCCGGCGGCGTACACGCCGGGCACCCCGGTCGCGAGCGTGGCGTCGCACACCACGCCGCCGTCGCACTCGTGCAGCGGCACCCCGCTGCCGGCCAGCCAGCCGGTGGCCGGGACTACGCCGATGCCGGCGACCACCAGATCGGCGGGCAGCACCTCGCCGGTCGAAAGCCGGACGCCGGTCACCGCGCCGCCGTCGGACTCCAGGCCGGTGACCGTGGTGGACAACCGCAGTTCCGTACCCGCCTCCCGGTGCAGCGCGGCGCACACCGCACCGGCCTCGGCGCCGACGGACCGGGTGAGCGGGACGTCGAGTGTTTCGACGATCGTCGACGACAGCCCGCGCTTCCGTGCCGCGGCCGCCACCTCCGAGCCGATGAAGCCCGCGCCGATCACGACCGTGCGTGCCCCGGCGTCGAGCGCGGCACGGACCGCCAGCGCGTCCTCGGCGGTCCTCAACGTGTGGACCCCGGCGATCCCCTCGCTTCCGGGCAGCCGCCGCGCGGTGGCGCCGGTCGCGATCACCAGCGCCTCGTACGGAACCGTCGTCCCCGCCACCGAAACCTCGCGGGCGGTGGTGTCGAGCCCGTCCGCGGGGGCGCCGAGCATCAGTTCGACACCGAACTCGTCGCGCAACACGTCCTCGCCATGGAACGGCTCGACCTTGCCGGGGCCTTCCGCGTCGAGGAACGACTTCGACAACGGGAGCCGGTCGTAGGGCGGATGGTCCTCCGCGCCGATCAGCACGATCCGGCCTCGGTATCCGTCCCGGCGCGCCGCCTCCACCGCGCGCAACCCGGCCAGCGACGCGCCCACGACGACCAGTGTCATGATCAGTCCCGCAGTTTCAGGGCGAGGACCGGGCAGGCGTCGACGGCGGCCGACAGGTCCTGACGGTGTTCCTCACCGGGCTGCTCGTCGAGCACCAAGACCGTGCCGTCGTCGCCCACTTCGAAGAAGTCGGGCGCCATCGCCTCGCACATGCCCAACCCGTCGCATTTCGCGCGGTCCGCCTCGATCTTCATCATGCTCCGACCCTTCCCGGTGCCACGAAATCGACCTTCTCCCGCACGCCGCAGTCCGGGCAGCACCACGAATCCGGGATCGCCGACCACGGGGTCCCGGCGGGGAAACCCTCCCGCGGGTCGCCGAGCTTCTCGTCGTACACATAGCCGCAGCCGGGGCACATCCCGCCCTCGGTCGCGTCGCCGTGCGTGTCGGCGACGTGCCGCGACGGCGCGGTGACCCGCGTTCCGTACCGCGCCAGCACCTTGGCCCGCTTCGACGGCTGGATGTTGGCGCGGGAGATGTCGCCGTCGAAATGAGCGAGCACCCGCGGATCCATCACGCGCCGCCACACCGGCGGGACCAGCGCCAGCACGATCATCCCGGCGTAGCCCGTCGGGAGCACCGGCGATTCCGCGAAATCGCGCAGCGTCTGGTAGCGGCGGGTCGGGTTGGCGTGGTGATCGCTGTGCCGCTGCAGGTGGTAGAGCAGCACGTTGGTGGCGATGTTGTTGGAGTTCCAGCTGTGGCTGGGGTCGACGCGTTCGTACCGGCGGCGGTTCGGCGGGCCGACCATCTGCCGCCGCATGCCGTAGTGCTCCATGTAGTTCACGACCTCCAGCAGCGAGAACCCGACCACCGCCTGAATCACCAGGTACGGCAGGATCCCCGGCCCCAGCCACACGGCCATCGCCGCCCACAGCACCGCGGACATCAGCCAGGCGTTGAGCACGTCGTTGCCGATCCGGAACGGATGCCGGTCGCGCCGGGCGTAGCGCTTGCGCTCCAGCCCCCACGCGGATTTCAGCGAGCCGAACACGGTGCGCGGCCAGAACCGGTAGAAGCTCTCCCCCACCCGGCTGCTCGCCGGGTCCTCGGGAGTGGCCACCCGGACGTGGTGGCCACGGTTGTGCTCGATGTAGAAGTGGCCGTAGAAGCTCTGCGCCAGCGCGATCTTCGACAGCCAGCGCTCGTGGCTCTCCTTCTTGTGCCCGAGTTCGTGCGCGGTGTTGATGCCGATCCCGCCGATGCAGCCGATCGAGATCGCCAGGCCGATCTTGTCCGCGACGGACAGGTCACCGCGGGCGATCAGCCAGAACGCCACCACGAAACCCGCGTACTGGATGGGCAGGAACGCGAAGGTGATCCACCGGTAGTAGCGGTCCCGCTCCAGCCGTTCGATCACGTCGTCGGGCGGATTGCTGCGATCCAGACCGGCCACCAGGTCGATCAGCGGCACGATCACCAGGATCACGATCGGCCCGATCCAGAACCACACCCCCCAGCCGGTGGCCGCGTGCAGGCCGATGGCCAGGAACGCGAGCGAAGGCACCACCAGGCCGATCAGCCACAGATATCGCTTGCCGTCGGTCCAGCGTTCGGTCGAGCCCGCCGGGATCGTGCCCGTCATCTCGCTCATCGCACCCTCCTCCATTGGCTGGGTTTACAAAACCATAGGTTATGTACAGCCGGTTTGACAAGAGGACATCTTTTGTAAACCCAGCGTTGCTTCATTTCGTGAGAATCTGGCGATATCTTGTGTTTGTAAGGAAACTTACTTAACTTATGACGACACGCCGCGACCCACTTCGTCCGCCCGAAGGAGCGCGAATGCCCGAATCACCTCGCCGGATCCGACCCGCCGCGGTGGCCACCGTCGCCGCCGCCCTGCTGGTCCTGCCCGCCACCGCCGCCACCGCGACCACGACGGCGAACAGTCCGTGGCCGGGCGGTTCCGCCGTCACGAACGCCGACGGTTCGAACGTCCTCGGCGGCAACATGAGCGGCCTGTCGTTCGGCGGTCCCGACGTCCTCTGGGCGGTCAAGAACGGCCCCGGCACCCTGTACCGCCTCGTGCGCAACGGCTCGAAATGGCAGCCGGACACCGCCAACGGCTGGTCGTCGGGCAAGCAGCTGCGCTACCGCGGCGGCAACGGCGACCCCGACGCCGAAGCCGTCGTGGCCACCCCGGACGGCGTGGTCGCGGCCACCGAACGCGACGGCGACAACAGCAAGACGAGTTCGCTCAAGGTGCTCCGGTACGACGTCTCCGGTACGGCCAAGACCCTCAGCGCGAAGGCCGAATGGGATCTGACCGCGGATTTGCCGAAGGTCTCGGCCAACGACGGCCTCGAAGCCGTCTCGTGGATCCCGGACAGCGCCCTCACCGCCAAGGGATTCGTCGACCAGCGCACGAAGGCGCCGTACGACCCGGGCAGCTACCCCGGCCACGGGACCGGCCTCTACCTCGTCGGCCTCGAGAGCAACGGGATGATCTACGCCTACGCGCTCGACCAGGCGGGCGGGAAGTACACCCGGGTCGCGAGTTTCGCGAGCGGGCTCGACTCGATCATGGAGCTCGAGTACGAGGCTTCCACCGGCAGGCTGTGGGCGGTCTGCGACAACAACTGCGGCGGTGACTCGGCGACGCTCGCCGTCAATGCGCAGGGCGCGTTCGCCGTCACGGCCACGTACGACCGTCCCAGCGGCATGCCGGACTACAACAACGAAGGCTTCGCGATTTCGGCCGCGTGCGCCTCCGGGACCAAGCAGGTGGTCTGGGCCGACGACGGGAACGAAAGCGGCCACGCGCTCCGCGCCGGCACCCTCTCCTGCGGCTGAACGGGGCGCGACATGAAATTCGCCTCCCTCGCGATCCTTCCGGCACTGACCATTCCCCTGTTCCTGCCGTCCGCCGCGCTCGCCGGCGACGGTTGGGAATCCATCGGCACCGGCATGACCTCCGGCGCCAGCGGCATCGCCGTCCTCGACAAGGACGACCACCGGATAGACGCGCTTGTCCTGCGGGACAACAAGAAGCCCGGCGAGAACCGGGCGGTCCGGGTCCGGCTCGAGCACGGCAAAGTGTCCAAGGTGGACCCGATCGACTGGCCGGGTGAACTCCCGGTCGACCTGGAAGCGGCCGAGCCGGTGCCGGGAAGGACCGGCGAATTCATCGCATTGGCCAGCGACGGCAAGGGCTTTCACTTCAAGGTGAAGGACCGGAACCTGAAAGTGCTCGGAACTTTCCAGGCACCGAAAGGCGACCCGAAGGACAATTACGAGGGTTTCGCACTGAAAAAGGTGAATGACCGATTGTTCGCGGTCTGGGCGGACCGCGGTCAGGACGCCCGGCCCGCCACGCTGTACTCCGCGGAGTTCTCGGTCTCGAAGCTGTCCTTCAAGAAGCCGAAGTCGATCCCGTTCCGGGTCCCGTACCCGGCCACGGACGTCCGGCACACCTCGGACGTCGAGATCACCGCGGACGACCGCGTCCTGGTCTCGGCCGCCTCCGACCCCGGCGACGAAGGGCCGTTCGATTCGGCCGTGTACGAAGCGGGCGTGCTCCGCTCCGACGGTTCGATCGCGCTCTCCCCCGCCCCGGTGAGGATCGGCGACTTCCCCGGCCACAAGATCGAGGCCATGACCTGTCTCTCGCGCTCGTGCGGCAGCCTGCTCTACGGCACCGACGACGAGGCCGCGGGCGGTAGGCTCCGGATCGCGACCAGGAACGAGCCGGAGGACCAGTGATCAGCGAAGACCTGCGCGAGCGCCGCCACAAGATCATCGAAGAGCACATGGACACCGAGGTGGCCCACGAGTTCGACCGGACGCTGGGCACCTTCAACGGCCATCCGCACTACGAGATCATGGCGACCGGGCAGATCTTCGACGGCGACGAAGAGGTCATGGCGTACTACCGCATGACCCGCACGGCGTTCCCGGACCAGCGGCACGACAACGTCCGGTACCACTTCGCCGACGAGTCGGTCATTGTCGAATTCGACCTGCTCGGCACCAACCTCGGCGAGTTCTACGGCCGTCCGCCGACCGGCAAGGCGTTCCGGGTGCCGATCATCGCGGTGTTCTTCTTCGACGAGGACCGGATCACCAACGAGCGCATCTACTTCGACGCCGCCAGCCTCATCACCCAGGCCGGGCACGCCGAACTGCTGACCCTGCTCGCGTCGGGCGAGGTCTGACCGGGGCCCGGTGATCATCGGCCGATCGGCCGATGTGGACGGCCGGAGCGCGCGACGAGGCTGGCGGAGTCCCGCCGTCGAGCCTTGGAGAACCGCTCATGTCCCGCTACCGGGTCGCGTCCGTGCTGGTCGCGACGATGATGGTCGCACTGTCGACTCCCGCGCTCGCCTCCGCGTCGCTTGTCTGGAAACCCTGCAAGGACGTCGCCGCCGGCTGGGAACCCGCGGACGATCAGCGCACCGAATGCGCCATGGTGACCGTCCCGGTCGACTACGCGAAGCCCGACGGCCGGGAGATCGACATCGCGGTCTCCCGGCAGAAGGCGACCGACCAGGCACGGAGGCGGGGCGTCGTCCTGCTGAATCCCGGCGGCCCTGGCCAGTCCGGTATCCACCAGCCACGGTGGATCGCCGACAGCCGCGCCGCCGGGATCGGCGCCGACCACGACCTGATCGGCTTCGATCCACGCGGTGTCGGCTACAGCGCCGACATCGCCTGTCCGGCGCTTCCCGGTGATGACGCCGAGCCGCCGGCTTCCTTGCCGGACAAGGAAAAGGCGCGGTTCGCGTTCGACCGCGACGCGACGGTGAACCAGCGCTGCATCGCGGCCGATCCCGAGTTCGTCCGCAACCTGACCACGGAGAACGTCGCCCGCGACATGGACCGGATCCGCGAGGCGCTGGGCGAGGCGAGGATCGGGTTCTACGGCGTTTCCTGGGGCACCGCGCTGGGCGCCGCCTATCGCAGCGCGTTCGATTCCCGGGTGGATCGCATGCTCCTGGACTCGGTCATGTCACCGACCCTCGACGTCGGCGCCATGGACGACGCGATGATCGCGGCGGGCGAGATCACGGTCAGGGAGTTCGCCGGCTGGATCGCCCGCTATGACGCCGTCTATCACTTCGGCGGGCGGCAGCCGGTAGTGCTCGAAGGCTTGCTGAGGCTCCGCGACGAACTCACCGAGCATCCCCGGACGGTGAACGGCGAAACCATCGACGGCGAGACGGTGACGGGCTATCTCGCCGGTCCCCGCCGCGATTGGGCGAACGCCGCGAAGACGCTCGCGGCCCTGCGTGACGGCGGTCTCCCTGCCACGAAGCCGACGTCCGGGCAAGGTCGCGGGTTCGGCTGGGACACACCGCCGACCGGGTACAACACCTTTCAGCAGACGGCGATCCTCTGCAACGCCTCCGAGGGCCCTCGCGACTTCGAGACGATCTGGCAGCGGCGCCTCGACCGCATACGCGAGTACCCGGCCGTCGCCTCCCCCGGCATTTGGAACGGCCGCTGCGCGGGCTGGACCTTGCCTGTCCAGCCGTGGAAATTCACGCCGGGGACCAGTGCGCTGCAGCTGGTGGGCCACACGTACGAACCGGTGACGCCGATCGGCTGGGCGCTGGCCATGCGGGACCGGATCGGCGGCACTCTGCTGACCATCGAGGACGACCATCACGGCTCGCTGTCCTCGCTCCCCTGCGCGAGCAAGGCCGTCGAGTTCTTCTCGACCGGCGAGACGAGCGACGGATCCTGCGCCGGAGCGCCGATTCCGTCCCCGCCCGGTCACTGATCACCCGATGTGGGAAAGACCGAACGCGGTGAGGAAACCCGTCACCGTGATCAATCCGGTCCACAGCTGAGCGTCTTCGAAGGCCTCGGGGATCATCGTGTCGGCGATCATGGCGAGGATCGCGCCGCCCGCGATCGCGGTGATCACCGCGAGGCCGGCGCCGGACGCTTCGCCGAGGACGCCGTAGCCGAGCAACGCCGCCACACCGCTGATCACGGCGATTCCGCCCCAGAGCGCGAAGACATAGCGCGGGCTCCGGCCGGCCCGCTTCATCCCCGCCGCACTGGACAGCCCTTCCGGGACGTTGCTGATGAACACGGCGGCCACGGTCACGACGCTGACACTTCCGCCGCCGAGCAGGCTGGTGCCGATCACCATCGATTCGGGGATGCCGTCCAGCAGGGCGCCGAGCGCGATGGCGGTGCCGGAGCCCGCCTGCTCGGCTTCGGACGGCTGCTGGTCACCCGAGCGTTTGCGATGACGGGCACCTCGCCGGGCGAGTCCGACGTTCGCGAGGGTGTAGACCAGGGCACCGCCGAGCGCACCGAGCGCGGTCGGCAGGAAACCGCCCTTTTCGTGTGCTTCGGCGATCAGCTCGAAGGAGACGGCGGAGATCAGCACGCCGCTTCCGAAAGCCATGACGCCTGCGACGGCCCTGCCCGGGATCCGGATCAGGAAGCCGACCATGGCGCCGAGCAGCAAGGCCGATCCGGCCAGGAGGCCCCAGCCACCCGCCGCCAGCAGATCCGGCACCCGTGCCTCCCGCTCACCGCTCGAAACCCGGACACACCTCAGTCTGGACGACCCGATGGCAGGACGCGCGCCGGAGGATTACGCCATGGCAGCCGGGGTACCCGGCCGCCATGGAACGAGAAGACACGGCACGTGGTTCCTACCCGGCGGAGCAACGCGAGAGCGCCGCGCGGCGTCCTCCGCAGGTGGCCGCGCTCGTCGTCGGCGCGGCCTTCCTGCTTGTCGGCGTCCTCGGCTTCATCCCGGGCATCACCACCGGCTACGACGGGCTGGAGTTCGCCGGACACCATTCCGGAGCCCGGTTGTTCGGCGTTTTCGCGGTGTCGATCCTGCACAACCTGGTGCACCTGCTGTTCGGCGTCGTGGGCGTGCTCGCCTCGCGCAAACGCGCCGCTTCCCGCGTCTTCCTCATGGTCGGCGGCGGGATCTACCTGCTCCTGTGGATCGTCGGCCTGGCGATCCCGCAGAGCAGCCCGGGGAACTTCCTCCCGTTCAACGTCGCCGACAACTGGCTGCATCTGGGCCTCGGCGTCGGCATGATCGCGCTCGGTGTCCTCACGACAGCGCTGGAACGCAAGGCGGGCGACTATCCGGAACCGGATCTGCAACACCAGTGAAAACGTCCGGGCCCGCCGCGGATGCGACGGGCCCGGACGTTCGGCTCAGTTTCAGACCAGGTCGTAGCGGTCGAGGTTCATGACCTTGTCCCACGCCGCCACGAAGTCGCGGACGAACTTCTCCTTGGCGTCATCGCTGGCGTAGACCTCCGCCACCGCGCGAAGCTCGGAGTTCGACCCGAACACGAGGTCGGCCCGGGTACCGGTCCACTTGACCTCGCCGGTCGCCGAGTCACGGCCCTCGAAGACCTCCGCGTCGGCGGACGTGGCCGTCCACTGCACGCCCATGTCGAGCAGGTTCGTGAAGAAGTCGTTGGTCAGCGCCCCCGGCTTCTCGGTGAACACGCCGTGCTGGGACTGCTGGGCGTTGGCGCCGAGGACACGCAGACCGCCGACGAGGACGGTCATCTCGGGCGCGCTCAGGTTCAGCAGGTTCGCACGGTCGATGAGCAGGTACTCCGTCGGGAGACGGTGGCCCTTGCCCCGGTAGTTGCGGAAGCCGTCCACGGTCGGCTCCAGCGGCGCGAACGACTCGACGTCGGTCTGCTCCGCCGTCGCGTCGGTGCGGCCCGGCGTGAACGGCACGGTGACCTCGTGGCCGGCGTCCTTGGCCGCCTGCTCGACGGCGGCGACGCCGCCCAGCACGATCAGGTCGGCGAGCGAGACCTTCTTGCCGCCGGTCTGGGCGCTGTTGAAGGCTTCCTGGACACCTTCGAGAGTGCGCAGTACCTGCGACAGCGTCTGCGGGTCGTTGACCTCCCAGTCACGCTGCGGCTCGAGGCGGATGCGGGCACCGTTCGCGCCACCACGCTTGTCGCTGCCGCGGAAGGTCGAGGCCGACGCCCAAGCGGTGGAGACCAGCTGCGAGACCGACAGGCCCGAAGCGAGCAGCTTCTCCTTGAGGGAGGCGATGTCCGCGTCGTCGATCAGCTCGTGGTCGACGGCGGGCACCGGGTCCTGCCAGATCAGCGTCTCCTGCGGCACCAGCGGGCCGAGGTAACGCTGGATCGGGCCCATGTCGCGGTGGGTCAGCTTGAACCAGGCGCGGGCGAAGGCGTCCGCGAACTGGTCCGGGTTCTCGTAGAACCGGCGCGAGATCTGCTCGTAGACCGGGTCGAACCGCAGCGCCAGGTCGGTGGTGAGCATGCCGGGCGCCCGGTTGAGCTTGCCGTCCTCAGGGTCCGGGACGGTGTTCTTGGCCTTGCCGTCCTTCGGCGTCCACTGGTGGGCGCCCGCCGGGCTCTTGGTCAGCTCCCACTCGTACTCGAAGAGGTTGTGGAAGAACCAGTTGCTCCACTGGGTCGGGGTCGGCGTCCAGGTGACCTCGAGGCCGCTGGTGATCGCGTCGCGTCCCTTGCCGCTGCCGAAGCTGTTCTTCCAGCCGAGGCCCTGCTCCTCGATCGAAGCGCCCTCGGGCTCGGCCCCGACGTACTTGTCCGGGTCGGCCGCGCCGTGGGTCTTGCCGAAGCTGTGGCCGCCGGCGATCAGCGCGACGGTCTCCTCGTCGTTCATCGCCATCCGGCCGAAGGTCTCGCGGATGTCGCGGGCCGCGGCCAGCGGGTCCGGGTTGCCGTTCGGGCCTTCCGGGTTCACGTAGATGAGGCCCATCTGCACGGCGGCCAGCGGGCCTTCGAGCTGACGGTCACCGCTGTAGCGCTCGTCGCCGAGCCAGGTGCGCTCAGGACCCCAGTACACGTCCTCGTCCGGCTCCCAGACGTCGGCGCGGCCACCGGCGAAGCCGAAGGTCTTGAAGCCCATGGTCTCCAGCGCGCGGTTGCCGGTGAAGATCATCAGGTCGGCCCACGAGATCTTGCGGCCGTACTTCTTCTTGACCGGCCAGAGCAGGCGGCGGGCCTTGTCGAGGTTGCCGTTGTCCGGCCAGCTGTTCAGCGGGGCGAAGCGCTGCATGCCCGCGCCCGCGCCACCGCGGCCGTCCTCGATCCGGTAGGTGCCGGCGCTGTGCCACGCCATGCGGATCATGAAGCCGCCGTAGTGGCCGAAGTCCGCGGGCCACCAGTCCTGCGAAGTCGTCAGGACGGCGTCGACGTCCTTGGCGAGTTCATTGAGGTCGAGGGTCTTGAACTCAGCGGCGTAGTCGAACCCGGCGTCCATGGGGTCCGAAGCGGCGGAGTGCTTCCGGAGGATCTTCAGGTTGAGCTGGTTCGGCCACCAGTCACGGTTGCCCGCGCCTTCGGTGGGGTGGTTGCGGCGGCCCGACGAGACGGGGCAGCCGCCCGCGCTCTCTTCGTTCATTTCGCCGATGACGGCGTCCGGGCTGTCAGACACGGGAATCCTTCCGGGAATCAGAACTGCAGGGCTCAAGAACGGGGTTCGGTCGCACAGTCGGGGCACAGGCCCCAGTAGATGACCTCGGCTTCTTCGATCACGAAGCCTTGGTCGTTCGACGCGGTCAAACAGGGTGCGGGACCGACGGCGCAGTCGACGTCGGCGATGGCACCACAGGTTCGGCACACGACGTGGTGGTGGTTGTCCCCGACCCGGGACTCGTAGCGTGCCACGGACCCCGACGGCTGGATCCGCCGTACGAGACCCGCGGCGGTCAGTGCCCGCAACACGTCGTAAATGGCCTGGTGAGAGACCTCGCCGAGCTCCGTACGCACGGCACCGATGATCGAGTCGGTGTCGGCGTGCGGGTGGTCGCGTAGCGCTGTCAGCACGGCCACCCTGGGACGCGTCACGCGCAGGGAGGCCCCGCGCAGCATCCGCTCGAACTCCTGGGTCGTGGGCACGGCCGCAGTCTGGCCCATTTTCTGGAATGAATCAAGTTCGCAGGATCCCGGGCGTGTCTCCGCCCCCGCGTGCCCGGCGCCGGGACTCGCGTGCCCCGGGGCGGATCACTCCGACGCGAGTTCGGCAAGGGTGGTCATCGTTGACGACGTCGGCTTCGTGGCGTTCGTTACGGATTCTCGTCAAGAATTTCGCCCATCGTCAACAATCGGGTGAAAACGCGATGTGAAGTGGCTCGCAATAACCACTCGCCCACCCGAATGTGCGAAATTCGGACGAAACTTGCACCCACGAAAGGGAATCTCCACTGCCACAGCAGGTTTTCCGCGTACTCCAAACACAAACCGGTGCCCCCGCGATGCCCTGGACGAGTGAGAGGCCATGCCGGAGCGTGGCCGCGGCGACCACGTTCACCTTCATCCGGAGGCCGCAATCCGTTGCCAGAGCATGATTCCCGACATCTTCGCTGCTCCGAGGCAACTCGCATACGCGCCCCACGACGCATGTCTCGCGTGATAGCGTCTGCGCCCTGCTCCCCATAGTCCGGCTTCACCCACCAGCAAGGAAAATCATGCCCGAACAAGGTCTCGGCACCGTCGTGGCGGTGGACGGCCCAGCAGCGGCGGGCAAGACCACCACCTGTCTGGCACTGTCGAAATCATTCGACCTGCGCTATCTCGAAAGCGGCAGGACTTACCGCATCATCGCTTTCGAAGCACTTCAGCGTCGCATTCCGGTGGACAACGCCACGAAAGTTACCTGCCTCTGCGACGAATTGATCACGGCGAGCCGTTCCGCGAGCCTGCTGACTTCCGACCGCTACGCCCCGGACAACCTGCGCGCCACCCGGGTCAACGTCGCCGTTTCGGCGGTCGCCAAGATCGCGGAGGTCCGCCAGCGGGTCACCAGCCTCATCAGGCTTTGGGCCGGCGCACAGCCTCGCTGCGTCATCGAGGGCCGGGACATCGGCACCACCATCTTTCCCGCCGCGACCGTGAAGTTCTACTTGACCGCAAAGCCCGAAGTCCGGGCGATGCGGCGCGTACGGCAAGAGCGGTCGGCATCCTACGAACACGTTCTCGACGACGTGATCCGCCGGGACGAGGCCGATATGTCCCGGGCGACGTCGCCGTTGGTCCCCGCCGAAGACGCCATCAGAATCGACACCACCGACCTCACCGTCGAGCAGGTACTGCGGCTGATGACCTCGGCGTGTCGCGACAGAGGATTAGAGATCAACCGTTAGTGCGAGTACGCTTCTGCTTTGTCTGCGACGAAGCTAAGTTGACCATGGGTATGACTTCAAGTGATCGATCAATGACGAGGAGTATTGGTTATGAGACCGGCGATGGCGAAGGAAAACGTAGCCGAACCGGTGAACACCGATTGCCTCTTTTGTCAATTCGATGACGCATCGGTGAATGACATACTGGTCGACGGAAACGAGATCTACGTTCGGTGGGACAACTTCCCCGCCGCCAAGGGACATGTCGAGGTCGTCCCGAAAAGACACGTGGAGTCCTACTTCTCGCTCACGGCGAGCGAGCACGCCGAAATCTATGCGCTGATCAAGCAGGCCTGGCACCGGATCCAGGACCAGTTCCAGCCGGACGGCTACACCATCGGCGTGAACGAAGGGCAGGCGGCGGGCCGGACGATCGACCACCTGCACATCCACCTGATCCCGCGCTACGAGGGCGACGTGGCGGATCCGCGAGGCGGTATCCGTCACGTACTACCGGGGACCAACCCCGACGAATGGCTCGGCCGGTAACCCCTTCCTCGCCTCCACCACGAACCAGCTGCCGCGTCCGCTCGGCAAGACCCGGGCCGAGACGAAGCCGGCGGCGGCCAATTCGTCCACCACGGCTTCCGGTCTGCGCAACGAAAACCATCTCGGCGACGGCATCCGGGCACTGCGCGCCCACCCTTCGCCATTCCCTTCCTTGAGGCTGATCGCCGTGACACCGCCGGGCGCGAGCACGCGATGGATTTCGGAGAAGACGCGCGGGTGCGCCCCGCTCGGTAAGTGCACGAGGCTGGCACAGGCCCAGACGCCGTCGAACACTCCGGCGGCCAGCGGCAGGGCCAAGAGATCGCAGAGCACCGCACCGTCCACCGCGCAACGACTTCGGGTGTGCCGGAGCAACTCCGCACTGAGGTCGGCCGCCACCACGGCCGCGCCGCGTCCGATCAGATATTCGGCGTCCCGGCCGGCGCCACAACCGAGGTCCAGCACCGAACTTCCGGGCAGGGCATCGAAGAAACGGTCCAGTTCATGGTCCAGACCGGGGAACAGGTCGAGCGTGCCGGTGGCCCGCACGTACACCGCGGCGTTCTCGTCGTAGGCTCGGCGTGTACTCGACACCAAGGCGCGCAGCTTCGCGTCGTTCAGGTGCATTCGAAGTCCTCGCGACCGATGGCCATGCCCAGATTGGTCATCTCCTCCAGCAGTTCCCGCCGGTCGAGCACCTCGTAGCCGCGGCCGGCGTCGACGCTCACGCAGCCGACGAACTTGTTGCGCCCGCTTCTGATCGGCGTGACGAACAGGGCGGTCCGATGCTTGAGGGCCTGGAACGCCTCCCATCCCAGGTTCATCACCGATTCGGCACCGAAGCGGGCCACGTGGTCGTCGAACTTCGCCTCGTCCGTGAGGCGGGCCGCCAACGGTGCGACATCGAACGTCACCTCGCGATCGTGCTGCCAGCACAGTCCCACGGCGCCGATGCCCCGCACCGGCGCGAAACTCCGCGTCGCCGGAAAGGACGACATCCGGTAGGAGGACAGTCGTTTCAGGACCCCGCGGATCGGATGCCTCAATGTGCGCGTCTTCCGCCACACATGAAGCGCGAGGTCGCCGGTGTCCAGCGGCGGATCGATCTTCGCGCTGATCTCGAGCAATCTCCCGAACGTCGACAACACGCGACGGCGCATCATGACGTTGCGGTCCACGAAGGCCCGTCGCTGCCAGCTTTCGAACGGTGCGAAAGCACCGAACACCCCGGCCGTGACTAGCGCGACCAGCAGCAGGTAAGAGCGGTCATTCAGGAGGCCGTCCCAGAAGGCCTTCGCCGGTACGTTGTACGCCTTGCCCGCCAGGAAGAGCGTCGCCGACAGCAGGATCGCCTTGTCCGCGATCTTGGCCGCCTTCCGGCTCATGCCTTTCCGTCGCGCTGGTGCCGCCACGCCTCGCCCGGCAGGTCCGCCCGCTCGCCGTTCTTCCCGGTCAAGACCACCTCGGGCCGCTCGGTGACCACGCCGATCCGGTGGAAGCTCAGTGCTTCGGCGAGGTCGTCCACCTGGGTAGGCGGCACGGTGAAGACGAGTTCGAAGTCGACCGAGTCGCCCATGACCAGGCTTAACGGCTCCACATCCACGTGCGCGGCCACGGCGGCCACCGCCTTGGGGATGGGAATGGACCGCTCGTCGACGTCGATCCCGACTCCGCTCGACTCGGCGATGCTCAGCAAGGCCGCCTTCAGCCCGTCCGAGGTGTCCAGACAACTCGTGACCACCCCGCTGGCGCCGAGCGCGAGCCCCTCGTCCACTCTGGCCACCGGTCGTTTCCAGGCGGAAAGCAATGACGGCAGCAAACTGTCGATGACCAGGTCCGGCACGCCGGAGCGCAGGTACGCCATCGCCGCTGCGGCGGGACCGGTCGGTGCGGTGAGGCAGACGACGTCACCGGGTTTCGCGCCGGACCGCAGCAGCGCCCGGCCCGCCGGGCACACCCCGAGAGCCGACGCCGAGAGGATCAGGCGTTCCGCGCCGCCGATGTCGCCACCGACGTTGAGGCAGCCGAAGGCGGCGCACGCGCCGCGGATGCCGCGCATGACGAGACCGAACAGCGCGTCGTCCATTTCGGCCGGATACCGCACGACCGAAAGCAACCCGATCGGCTTCGCGCCCATCGCCGCGATGTCGCTCAGATTCGCGGCGACGAGGTAGTACCCCAGGTCGTATTCGTCGAGGTGTCCCATCTCGTAAAGCCTGAACTTGGGCCCGCGGACGTAATCGGAACCCACCACGAGGTCGTGCTCGCCTGCCAGCCGGAAGACCGCGCAGTCGTCTTGGGCGTCGGCTCCCGCGGTCAGGTCCACCCGGCCACCGTCCGGGAACGAAACCGGGACGAACTCGCTCGCCTGCCGGGCGAACAACGGCACGATCGCCGTGGCCAGTCTCGTCGGTTCGTCCGAGAATTTCTCACTCACCACAGGACAGCTCCACCTCGGCGGTCGTGACATCGCCACTCAGTTTTCCCGGCCAGTAATCCACCATTCGCAGGGTCTCGCGAAGATCCCTTTTCCGCATCACCACCGCGTAGTCCCATTCCGGATCCTCGATCGCCAGCACGGCGCCGACGATCGAGCGGAGATACTGCCTTTTCTGCGCACCGGTCGGCAGGTAAACCCGGACTTGCCCCCGGTACACACGGAGGAAATAAGACGAAGACGGCCAAGGCGCGAGCGCGAGTTCCCCGAGCGAATCCAGATCCCGGTGGAACAGGCCGTCCCCGATCAGGAGGTCGTCCACGGCGTCACCGTCGACGGGGAGAAAGTGCAGATGCGCGTGCGTGATGCACGCGTGGCTCTCCTGTCCGGCACTCGAACCGTGCTCGAGGATCAGCGGCTCGCCGAAGGTCTCCCGGTACAGCGGCACGAACTCGTCGAGAAGGCCGCACACCTCGTCCCGATGACGGGAAAGCACCTGGGCGAACGACAAGTGGTGATTCGACGGCAGCAGCAGGAGATGCCCGAGCACGAGCGGTGACATATCGGCCAGCAGCGTCAAGTTTTCCGTTGAATGTATTAGCCGGGACGGTGGGCCACCTTCGTAGAAACGGGCGAAGGAAGTGTCAGCCGAACCCGAAAGCTCTTCGCAGAAGTCCGCACCCGCGCACTGCATGGTTTCGATCATGTCTCCCCCGCCGCCTCGCTTCGTCCTGGCCTTCGCCGAGCAGAGCACCTGGATTTTTGCGCACGGTCATGGCGGACTTGAACGGTCAATGCGGAGATTAACTCGAACGTCGTAACCCGCTCACGGATTCGTGATGACGGGAATTTGGACAAAAGCAGGACACATCATGGTCGATACATACTCGCCTGCCGCACGACGTGAAAAAGCGTCCGTCACCCGATGGATGACGGACGCTTTCCGACTGTCGCTATCCGTTCGAATTCATGGCGATTTCGGCGAAATCCGCACTCAGCCGTCTTCGCGTGCCAAGAGTTCCCGGACCCGTTCCTGCAGCGCCTCCCTCGGGTACGCGTTCACCTGGGCGCCGGCCATCCGCACCGGGTCGCCGAAGAAGAAGTACTCGTACAGCGACTCCCGCCCGGCGAAGCTCGAGACCGACGCGTCGAACGCCAGCTTGAACAGCCGCGCGCGGTCCTTGGCCGGCAGGGTGGCCGACTGGAGGTAGGTGTCGATGTCGGGACGGCCCTCCGCCTCGAAGTCCGCCTCACCCGGCAGCGCCATGAGGCCGGAGGCGGAGAACTTGCGGATGATCTCGGTCAGCCGCGGCGAGACCTTCGTGGGGTACCAGTTCCGGGCGGCGTTCAGGACCTCCCACTTGGGCAGGAAGACGCCGTCCTCGCTGAGCTTGCCGTCGGCCTCGGCCGCGCGCAGCACGGCCTTCTCGATCTCGACGTAGGAGATCAGCTCCGACAGATCCTGCTGGATGTGCTGGAAGCCACCGATCCCGATCGCGGCGGCGATCTCACTGGCGAGCCCGAGGTAGAACTCCGTCTTGGCCAGCGTGCGGGTGACGACCTGGTGGGTCATGAGCGCACCGGCGCCGGTCTCGGAGTACCAGGCGTTGCACAGTTCCGGATGCCCCAGCAGGAAGACGCGCTCGTTCGGGACGAAGACGTCGTCGAACACCACGACCGCGTCCATCTCCTCGAACCGCGAGGCCAGCGGTTCGTCGAAGGCCGAGCGGCCGTGGTCGAGCCCGGCGCGGCAGAAGTACTTCAGCCCGGGCGCGTCGTTCGGGACGGCGAAAGCGTACGAATACGGGGCGTCCTCGGGAGTGCCGCGCAGGACGGTCGACGGGAAGACCAGGAGTTCGTCGGCGATCGGCGCGATCGTGGCGAGCATCCGGGCACCGCGGACGACGATGCCGTCCTCCCGTTCCTCGACCACCTTCGCCGACAGGTTGCCACCGCCCTGCTGACTGCCCGACACCGAACGGTTGACCTGCGGCGGGATCAGGGTGTGCGTCGCGAGCAGATCGTTCTCGCGCGCCATCTCGTAGTACTTCTCGATGCGCTCGCCATAGACGGGATCGGCCTGGGAAAAGAACTTCTTCGCGGCCGAGAGGGCGGTGAGCGACGAGTTCATGTAGTCGCCGGTGCGGCCCAGGAATCCGTTCGAGTACTCGGCCCATACGGAGAACGCGGCACGGCGGCGCTTGAGGTCTTCCTCGTTGCGCGGCACCAGGAACGACATGCCGACCCGCTCCCCCGTGGCCGGCGATTCGTAGGTCAGGACGTCACGGTGCGCCGGGTCGTGCTGGAGGTCGAACAGCTTCGCGTAGGTCAACGCGTTGTTGCGGAACGCCGGATGCTCGGCGACCTTGGCGGTCACCTTCTCGCCGTCGACGTACAGCTCCGGTGTCATCGCGTTGAGCTTGTCGAGGTACTGCTGTCCGGTACGGGCTCCCATGTCGTGCTCCTTCTCGGGTGGACGTCGTTGTCAGAACAGGGATTCGTGACCTTGCGCGGATTCGTGGATCGTCGAGAACCGCCCGTCGACGAAGCCGAGCGCGTCACCGGAGCGGTAGTCGAACTCCCGCACCTCACCGAGGAACAGGGTGTGATCGCCGCCGTCGTAGGCGGCCCACGGCGTGCAGTCGAACCAGCTGAGGACGCCGGCGAGCCGCGGCGCGTGCCCCCCTTCGACCCATGTCGGCGCGCCTTCGGGAGTCGGGCGGCCGGCGAAGTTCATCGCCAGCGCCTCCTGCTCGGCGCCGAGGACGTTGACCGCGAAGGGACGGTCGGCCAGCAGGTCGTGGCTCTTCACGGTGCGCTGGATCGAAACGAGGACGAGCGGCGGATCCATGGAGACCGCGGTGAAGGAGTTCACCGTCAGGCCGTGCCGTTTCGTCGCGGCGTCGAAGGTCACCACCGCGACACCCGTCGCGAACCGGCCCAGGCAGCCTCGGAAGAACTGCGCCGGCGGCCGATAGAGGCTCGATCCCGGCGGAAAACTGGTTTCGCGTGACATCATCGTCTGTTCCTGTTCTATAATCGAACAGCCAGTTCAACTATCGAAATGGATCGTATACGATGGTTTCGGACTCCCGCAAGACCGCGAGCACGTCCCAGACACTCAGCCGCGGCATCCGCGTCCTCGAAGTCCTTGCCGACGCCCAAGAACCGCTCAGCGTCGACCGGATCGCCGAACGGCTGGAGGTGCACCGGTCGATCGCGTACCGGCTAATCCGCACCCTCGAAGAGCACGGGCTTCTCACGCGGGAACCCGCCGGGAAATACGAACTCGGCGCGCGGCTGGCCGCGCTGGCGGCGGGGATCAAACACGATCTGCAGGCCGCGGCGCTGCCCGAACTGACCGCGGTCGCGAACGAACTCGGCATGACGTGTTTCGTGGCGGTGATGGACCGCGAGGAATGCGTGACCTTGGTCAGCGTGGAACCCCGGCACGCCGTCGCGTCCGTCGCGCAGCGCCCGGGGTCCAGGCATCCGTTCACCGCGGGCGCCCCCGGCCGCGCGATTCTTTCCCAGCTGCCGGAGGAGAACCGGCCGGCGGGAATCGCGGAAGTCGTCGACCGCGGCTACGCGGACAGCCATGGCGAGGTGATCGAGAACCTCAGCTCAGTGGCCGTGCCACTCTCCCTGCGCGGGCACGCTCCGGCGGCCCTCGCGGTCGTCTATCTGTCGAGCACGCGTACCCCCGCCGAGCTCGCGGAGCGGCTCAAGGCGGCGGCGAAGGCCGTCCGTGACGCTCTCGGCGGGTGAGCGTCACGGACGGCTGGATCACTTGGAGAACCGCAGCGGGCTGACGGTGGGATGAAGGCTCCCTTCACCGCGTCTAATGCGGTGAAGGGAGCCTTCATCCCCGGGCACGCTCGTGTCGTCCACCCAGTCACGCGTGTCGTCCGCCGGATCACGCGTGTCGTCCGGTCAATCACGGGACACCGCCGATGCTGAACCCTCGTGCCACCCGCACCTACCAGGCCACGTCCGGCTTGACCTCACTTGGAGAAGCGCAGCGGGCTGACCGCCTGCTCGGCTTCGTGGTCGGGCCCGAGTGGGATTCCCGACCGGTCACGCAGCAACAACGTGGCGATGAGGCCGACGACGGTCATCCCGCCCAGGTAGACGGCGACGGACACCGAAGTTCCGGTCGCGTCGACCAGCGCGGTGGCGATCGTCGGCGCGAACGCGCCCCCGAGGATCGCGCCCAGCGCGTACGAGATCGAGACCCCGGAGAACCGGATGGACGCGGGGAACAGCTCCGCGTAGAACGCCGCCTGCTGACCGTAGGTGAACCCGAGCCCGACACTCAGGATGATCAACCCCAGCGCCAGCAACACGATGTTCCCGGTGTCCACCAAGGGAAAGAGCAGCGCGACGCCGGCGAGCTGCGCGATCCAGCCGACGACGTAGGTGCGCCTCCTGCCGATCCGGTCGGACACCGCGCCCGCCGCCCACGTCGAGATCAGCCAGGTCGCCGCGGACGCGGTCACCGCCCAGAGAACCGGACCGCGGTCGAGCCCGAGCGGACCCTTCGGGTTGGTCGCGTAGTTCTGGATGTAGCCGCCGGTGGTCATGTAGCCGACCGCGTTGTTGCCCGCGAACACCAGCGCGGCCACGACGACGAGCACGGCGTGCTTGCGGAACAGCTGGATGATCGGGGTCCGGGTCTGCTCACGGCGTTCGGCGATCTCCCGGAAGACCGGGCTCTCCTCGACCCGGCGCCGCACGTAGTGGCCGACCAGGATCAGCCCGACGCTGAGCAGGAACGGGATCCGCCAGCCCCAGTCCAGGAACGCCTGCCCGGGGACGAGCAGGCTGGTCAGCGCGAGCACACCGGAAGCCAGCAGCAAGCCGAGCGGCACGCCGATCTGCGGTGAGGCGCCGAAGAGTCCCCTGCGCTTCGACGGCGCGTGTTCGACGGCCATCAGGACAGCGCCGCCCCATTCCCCGCCCGCCGAGATCCCCTGCAGGATCCGCAGCAGGATGAGCAGCACCGGCGCGAGCACCCCGATCTGGTCGAACGTCGGCAGCACCCCGATCAGCGTGGTCGCGGCGCCCATCAGGATCAGCGTGAGCACCAGGACCACGCGACGGCCGTACTTGTCGCCGAAGTGCCCGGCGAGGAACGCGCCGAGCGGACGGAACAGGAAGCTCACGCCCACCGTGGCGAAGGAAACCAGCGTGCTGTTCGCCCCGAGCCCGGAGAAGAACAGCTTGCCGAAGACGAGACCGGCCGCGGACGCGTAAACGAAGAAGTCGTACCACTCGACGGTGGTACCGACGACGGTCGCGAAGGCGACCCGCCGCCGGTCGGAGGACGGTGGAGCGGTCCGGCCGGATGTGCGTTCATCCTGGGCTGGGTTCGACACGTGGACTCCTTTGTCGTCGGCCACCTTGCCACTGTGGCACGGAATCATATACGTTATTAGATACGAAGCAAGGGTCGAGGATTCAGGGGAACATGGGCACTTACGAGGCAACGTCGCCGTCGGGCCGCGGCTCCGGTCCGCTGGGCACCCGGCCGGGCAAGATCATCGCCGTCCATCTCAGCTACGCGTCACGCGCGGAGCAGCGCGGACGCCGTCCGGCGAACCCGTCGTACTTCTTCAAGCCGTCGAGCTCGATCGGCACGTCCGGCGGCACCGTCGAACGCCCGGCCGGCACCGAACTGCTGGCCTTCGAAGGCGAGATCGCGCTGGTCATCGGCACCACGGCCCGCTGGGTCAAGCCGGACCAGGCGTGGGATCACGTCGCCGCGGTCACCGCCGCGAACGACTTCGGCCTTTACGACCTGCGCGCCGCGGACAAGGGCTCCAACGTCCGGTCCAAGGGCGGCGACGGCTACACCCCGCTCGGTCCCGGCCTCATCGACGCACGCGACGTCGACCCGTCGTCGCTGCGCGTCCGCACCTGGGTGAACGGCGATCTGGTGCAGGAGGACACCACGGCCGGGCTCATCTTCCCCTTGCGGCAGTTCGTCTCCGACCTCTCCCAGCACTTCACGCTCGAACCGGGCGACGTCATCCTCACCGGCACCCCGGCCGGATCGACCGTGGTCTCCCCCGGCGACGTCGTCGTGGTCGAAGTGGACGTTCCCGGCACCTCGGTGAGCAGCGGACGGCTCCACACCACCGTTTCCCAGGGCATCCGGGCCTTTTCGGACATCGGCAGCCTGCCCGAGGTCGACGACAAGCAGCGCGCCGAAGCTTGGGGAACTCCCGTCGAGGAACCTGCCGAAGAGAAGGCTCCCTCACTCAGCGACGAGCTCCGCGCCAAGTTGCTGCGTGCGCCCGTCGCGGGTCTGTCCGCCCAGCTGCGCAAACGCGGGTTGAACAACGTCGCGATCGACGGTGTGCGTCCGAATCTGCCGGGCTCGAAGGTCGTCGGCACGGCACGGACCCTGCGTTTCGTCCCGAACCGCGAGGACCTCTTCAAATCCCACGGCGGCGGCTACAACGCCCAGAAGCGGCTCTTCGACTCGGTCGGCGCCGGCGAGGTGATCGTGATCGAAGCCCGCGGTGACAAGGGTTCCGGCACGCTCGGCGACATCCTGGCGTTGCGGGCGCGATACCTCGGCGCCGCCGGCGTGATCACCGACGGCGGGGTCCGGGACTTCGACGCCGTCGCCGCGACCGGGCTCCCGGTCTTCTCCCAGGGCGCGCATCCGGCGGTCCTCGGGCGCAAGCACGTGCCGTGGGACACCGACGTCGCGGTCGCCTGCGGCGGGGCGACCGTGCTGCCCGGCGACATCATCGTCGGTGACGACGACGGCGTGGTGGTCATCCCGCCTTCGCTGGCCGAAGAGATCGCCGACGCGGCGCTCGTCCAGGAGGACGAAGACTCCTGGATCGCCGAGCAGGTCGGACAGGGCCGCCCGATCGAGGGGCTCTTCCCGCTGAACCCGTTGTGGCGGGAAAGGTATGAGGCATGGCAGAAGAAGCAGTGAAGACGACCAGCAAATCCGAACTCGCCTACGAGTGGCTGCGTGAGCGGATCGCCCGGCACGAGTACGGACCCGGCTACCGGCTGGTGCTCGCCGAGATCGCCGGCGCGCTCGACATGAGCGTCGTCCCGGTGCGCGAGGCGATCCGGCGGCTGGAGGCCGAACGGCTGGTGACCTTCGAACGCAACGTCGGCGCGCGTGTGGCGATGGTGGACCAGAACGAGTACGTCCACGCGATGCAGACGCTCGGCGTCGTCGAAGGCGTCGCCACCGCGCTCTCCGCACCGCAGCTGTCCGAAGAGAACATCGCGCGGGCTCGGCGGGTGAACGAGCGCATGATCGCCCTGCTGGACCATTTCGACGCGCACGAGTTCACCGCGCTGAACCAGCAGTTCCACTCGCTGCTCTTCGAATGCTGCCCCAACCCGCAGATCCTCGACCTCGTGCACCAGGGCTGGACCCGGCTGTCCGGGCTGCGCGACTCCACGTTCGCGTTCGTCCCCGACCGCGCGCACCGGTCGGTCGAGGAGCACGAAGAGATCCTCCGGCTGATCTCCGAGAAAGCCGACCCGCTCGACATCGAATTCGCCGCGCGCAATCACCGCTGGGCCACCATGCAGGCCTTTTTGGACGCTCGAGAGCGCGCCAAGCGCTGACTGAGGAGGAATCTTGACCAGCACGACTCCCCGGCCGATCCCGGACGGTGTCCCGGAGCGGATCCGGCACTACATCGGCGGCGAACTCGTCGATTCGGCCGACGGCGCCGTCTTCGACGTGATCGACCCGGTCACCAACGAGGTCTACGTCCAGGCCGCCGCGGGCAAGAAGGCCGACATCGATCGCGCCGTCGCCGCCGCGCGGAAGGCGTTCACCGAAGGCCCTTGGCCGAAACTGCTGCCGCGTGAGCGTTCGCGCGTGCTCAACCGCATCGCCGATCTCGTCGAGTCGCGGGACAAGCGGTTGGCCGCGCTGGAGAGTTTCGACTCTGGCCTGCCGATCTCGCAGGCGCTGGGCCAGGCACGGCGGGCCGCGGAGAACTTCCGGTTCTTCGCCGACCTGATCGTCGCGCAGGCCGACGACACCTACAAGGTGCCCGGCCGCCAGGTGAACTACGTCAACCGCAAGCCGATCGGCGTCGCCGGGCTGATCACGCCCTGGAACACGCCGTTCATGCTGGAGTCGTGGAAGCTCGCGCCCGCGCTGGCGACCGGCAACACCGTGGTGCTCAAGCCCGCGGAGTTCACCCCGCTTTCCGCGTCGCTGTGGGCGGAGATCTTCGAGGAGGCCGGGCTTCCGGCCGGTGTTTTCAACCTCGTCAACGGCTTCGGTGAGGATGCCGGCGACGCGCTCGTGAAGCACCCGGACGTCCCGCTGATCTCGTTCACCGGCGAGAGCGGCACCGGCAGCCTCATCTTCGGCAACGCGGCGCCCTTCCTCAAAGGACTCTCGATGGAACTGGGCGGCAAGTCACCCGCCATCGTCTTCGCCGACGCCGATCTGGAGACCGCGATCGACGCGACGATCTTCGGCGTGTTCTCGCTCAACGGCGAACGCTGCACCGCGGGCAGCCGGATCCTGGTCGAGCGCGCGATCTACGACGAGTTCGTCGAGCGGTACGCCGCGCAGGCCAAGCGGGTCAAGGTCGGCGACCCGAGCGACCCCGCGACCGAGGTCGGCGCGCTGGTGCACCCCGAGCACTACGACAAGGTCATGAAGTACATCGAGATCGGGAAGACCGAGGGCAGGCTGGTCGCCGGTGGCGGCCGCCCGGACGGCTTCCCGACCGGGAACTACGTGGCGCCGACGGTGTTCGCCGACGTCAAACCGGACGCCCGGATCTTCCAGGAGGAGATCTTCGGCCCGGTCGTCGCGATCACCCCGTTCGACAGTGAAGACGAAGCACTGGCGCTCGCGAACAACACGAAGTACGGGCTCGCGGCCTACGTCTGGACCAACGACCTCAAGCGGGCGCACAACTTCGCGCAGGCCGTCGAGGCGGGCATGGTGTGGCTCAACTCGAACAACGTCCGCGATCTCCGCACACCCTTCGGCGGGGTGAAGGCGTCCGGGCTGGGGCACGAGGGCGGCTACCGCTCGATCGACTTCTACACCGACCAGCAGGCGGTGCACATCAATCTCGGCGAGGTGCACAACCCCGCCTTCGGCAAGGGCTGAGCCCACCTCCACTGTCCACGAAGGATGACGCAATGAAGCCGATCCCCACCCCGAAATCGCCGCCGCCGGACGTCCTGCGCTGCGCGTACATGGAACTCGTCGTCACCGATCTGGCGCGGTCACGCGCCTTCTACGCCGACGTGCTCGGCCTGACGGTGACCGAAGAGGACGAAACGACGGTCAGCCTCCGCACGATCGACGAGTTCATCCACCACAACCTCGTGCTGCGCCAGGGACCGGTCGCGGCGGTCGCGGCGTTCTCGTACCGGGTGCGGTCGCCCGAAGACCTGGACAAGGCCGTCGCGTTCTACACGGAGCTGGGCTGCCGGGTCGAACGTCGCGCGGACGGCTACACCCAGGGCATCGGCGACTCGGTGCGGGTGCAGGACCCGCTCGGCTTCCCGCTCGAGTTCTTCCACGACGTCGAGCACGTCGACAGACTCAGCTGGCGCTACGACCTGCACGTTCCGGGCGCGCTGGTGCGGCTCGACCACTTCAACCAGGTCACGCCGGACGTCCCGCTCGCGGTGAAGCACATGGAAGATCTCAACTTCCGGGTCACCGAAGACATCCAGGACGACCAGGGCACCACCTACGCGGCCTGGATGCGCCGCAAGCCCACCGTGCACGACACCGCGATGACCGGCGGCGACGGGCCGCGGATGCACCACGTCGCCTTCGCCACGCACGAGAAGCACAACATCCTGTCCATTTGCGACAAACTCGGCTCGCTCCGGATGTCGGACCACATCGAACGCGGCCCCGGCAGGCACGGCGTGTCGAACGCGTTCTACCTGTACCTGCGCGACCCCGACGGGCACCGCGTCGAGATCTACACGCAGGACTACTACACCGGCGACCCGGACAACCCGGTCGTCACCTGGGACGTGCACGACAACCAGCGTCGCGACTGGTGGGGCACGCCGGTGGTCCCTTCCTGGTACACCGACGCTTCGTTGGTGCTCGACCTCGACGGCAAGCCCCAGCCGGTCGTCGCGCGGACCGACGACAGCGAACTCGAGGTCACCATCGGCGCCGACGGCTTCTCCTACACCCGCAAGGGTGACGACGAAGGCGAACTGCCGGCCTGGAAACAGGGCGAGTACAAACTCGGCAACCAGCTCTGAGGCGGGGACATGCTCGAACAGGAAACGATCACCGCGATCGCCGACGAACTGGCGGCCGCGGAGGAGGCGCGGGAGACGATCCCGCTGCTGACGGCGCGGTATCCGGACATGACCGTCGAGGACTCGTACGCCGTGCAGAACGAATGGCGGCGGCGGGGTATCGCGGCGGGCCGTCGTCCGGTCGGCCGCAAGATCGGGCTCACTTCGAAGGTCATGCAGGCCGCCACCGGGATCACCGAACCCGACTACGGCGCCATCTTCGCGGACATGGTGTTCGAGAACGGTTCCGTGATCGAGCACAGCCGGTTCTCGAACGTGCGCATCGAGGTCGAGCTGGCCTTCGTGCTCCGTGATTCCCTCGCCGGACCGGACACCACGGTGTTCGACGTGTTACGGGCGACCGAATACGTCGTGCCGGCGCTGGAGATCCTGTCGTCGCGCATCGACATGGCGGGCCGGACCATCGTGGACACGATCAGCGACAACGCGGCCATGGGCGGAATGGTCTACGGCGGCAACCCGGTCGCCGTGGACGCCGTCGACCTGCGCTGGGTCTCGGCGCTGCTGTACCGCAACGAGACCATCGAGGAGTCCGGAGTCGCCGCCGCGGTGCTGAACCATCCCGCGAACGGTGTCGCCTGGCTGGCGAACAAACTCGCCCAGCACGGTGACAAGCTCGATCCGGGCGACATCGTGCTGGCCGGGTCGTTCACGCGGCCGATGTGGGTGCATCCAGGTGACACCGTGACCGCCGACTACCGGGATTTGGGGGCGATCACATGCCGCTTCGTCTAGACCCGCCGTTCCGGGAGCGGCTGGGTGAGCGGCCGCGGATCGGCATGTGGGTCACGTCGGGCAGCCCGGTCGTCGCCGAGATCTGCGCGGGCTCCGGGCTCGACTGGCTGCTCGTCGACACCGAGCACTCCCCCGCCGGGCTGGAGACCGTGCAGTCGTTGCTGCAGACGATCGCCGCCTATCCGATCACTCCGGTGGTGCGCGCTCCGTCCGGCGACGCGGTCGCGCTGAAGCAGCTGCTCGACCTTGGCGCGCAGAACCTGTTGGTGCCCATGGTCGACAGCGCGGAGGAGGCGGAGGCCGTCGTGCGGGCCGTCCGCTATCCGCCGCGAGGCGTGCGTGGTGTCGGCAGTGCGCTCTCCCGGTCCGCGCGCTGGAACCGGGTCGAGGACTACCTCGCGAAGGCCGAGGAGTTCACGTCGCTGTTCGTCCAGATCGAGTCGACGGCGGGGGTCGCGTCCGCCGCCGAGATCGCCGCGGTCGACGGCGTCGACGGGGTGTTCGTCGGACCGTCCGATCTGGCCGCCTCGATGGGCCTGCTGGGGAAGCAGACGCATCCCGATGTCACGGCCGCCGTCTTGCGCACCTTCGAGGCCGTCGTTGCTCAGGGAAAACCAGTGGGAGTCAACGCGTTCGACCCTGCGCAGGCTCAGCGCTACCTCGACGCCGGTGCCTCGTTCGTCCTTGTCGGCGCCGATGTCACGCTGCTGGCCCAAGGCTCGGAGGCGCTCGCGCGGCGGCATCAGGCCTAAGGTCTGGGCATGATCCCGTGGCTGCTCGACTCCGATCCCGCCCTGCGCTGGCAGGTGGAACGCGACCTCGCGCACGAACCACCCGAGGTCTGGGAGGCGACGCGGGCACGGATCGCGACCGAAGGCTTCGGCGCGCGTCTGCTCGCCCACCAGGACCCGGACGGCCAGTGGGCGGGCGGCGCGTTCTTCCCCGCCGGATTCACCGGCCAGGAGGACGGGCAGCCGTGGACGGCGACGACGTGGTCGCTGAACACCCTGCGGGAATGGGGCATGGACGCAGGTGTCCTGCGCGGGACCGCCGAACTCCTCGCTGAGAACAGCCGGTGGGAGTACGACGATCTCCCGTACTGGGGCGGCGAGGTCGACTGCTGCATCAACGCGTGGACCCTCGCGAACGGCCTGTGGCTCGGCGCCGACGTCACCTCGCTCGCCTCGTGGTTCCCGGAACACCGGCAGCCCGACGGTGGCTGGAACTGCGAATGGGTCTCGGGATCCCGGCGTTCGTCCGTGCATTCGACGCTGAACTCACTCAAGGGTCTGCTCGCCTTCGACATCGCGACCGGCGGAACTGCGGCTTCACATGCCTCGCGGCGCTCGGGTGAGGAATACCTGCTGGAGCGCGGCCTGTTCCGGCGGCTGTCGACCGGTTCGGTCATCGCGCCGTGGACCACGGTCTTCGCGTACCCGTTCCGCTGGTTCTACGACGTGCTGAACGCGGCCGACTACTTCCGCGAGGCCGCGCTGCACGACGGCACCGCGCCGGACCCGCGGATGGCCGAGGCCGTCGAGCTCATCCGTGCCGCGCGGCAGCCGGACGGGACCTGGTTGCAGGCCCACCGGCACTCCGGGCGGGTGTGGTTCAAAGTCGATGTCGCAGCGGGTGAGCCTTCGAAGTGGCTGACGTTGTATGGGAGTCGGGTGCTGAACTGGTGGGATTCGGCGGTTTAGGCTGGGCTGCGGGTCAGCGAAACGCGACGAGGGAAGACAGCGCGTCGACATAGCATCAGCAGGTGATCGAACTCGCCCACTTCATCGCGGCCGTCCATACCTACGCACCGAAGTGGGAAGCGACCGCGATCCAATGGCAACTCACCCTCGGCGCCGACCATGAGAAGAGAACGGCCTGGGTTGCCTGCGAGACCGGCGACAGGGTGGGCTGGTTCGGCATCTGGACCAGCGGCGAAGCCGAACTCGAGGTCGGAAACCTCGACACCGGCATCGTCGACTGCGTTCATTATGACCTCTCCAACCCAGAGGAACTCAGCGCCTGCCTGGACGATCTCACCCGCAGGCTGGCCGAGCGGACCTGATCACCGAACGGCAACCACTGTGGGTACGCCCCAGTTCTGTATGGCGGGCATGACGAGGGGCCCGTCGCCTGGGTGGCTGGCGGGCACCTCGGGGCCTAGACGTGATGCAGAGTGTTACGGCGGGGATGTCGGAGTGGGTCCCGGTATTGGGGTGGGAAGAACTCCGGTAACCCATCGGCGGCCATCCGTACTGCCCAGTCACCGTGATGAATCAACCGATGATGGAAACCACAGAGCAGCACGAGATTCCGAAGATCGGTGGGCCCGCCGTCTGCCCAATGCTCAATATGATGAGCGTGGCAATTCTTGGGCTTCCGATGACAGCCCGGGAACGCGCAGCCCCCATCGCGGATGTTCAACGCCCGGCGCTGGCCTGGAGTGACGAACCGTCTCAGACGCCCCAAATCCAGCGGCTCACCCGAAGCACCCATCACAACCGGCAACATCAAGCAATCGCAGGCCGCTAGCCGGGCTTCCCGGGCGGTCATCGTCCCGACGAAGTCCAAGCAGGCTGTCCCGAGCCCCGACTTCAACTCTTCCAACCCGACGGTCACGTGGACGAGAGTGCGGTAGCCACTGGTTCCCGGCTGATCCGGGCAGGCGATGGCCATGTCCAGGAGCTCAGCCCAGGCGTCCCCCATGCGTTCGCACTTCATCCGCAGGTCCGCTTGGCCGAACTCGTCCACCGGCCGTGGCTGGGCATGCGCCTCCAAAGCAGCCGCGGTCCGGGCCCCGGTCTCATCGTCGAGGAGGCCGGTGAGTTTCCAGAAGCCGTCCTTGCGGCGCTCCAGAGTGATCTCGCGGCGTGGTTCCTTGGGTTCAGGGTCCTTGGGCTCGTTGCCGTCCGGGTCCAGCCAACCCAGCAGTTTCGCCTCAGCCTCGACGAGCTGGCGGGGACCGGCGTTAGGGGCCAGCTCGGCCAGGATCTTCTCCGCGCTGGCCCGATCCTCGGCGGAGATGTCGGCGGGGAGCTTCTTCAAGATCTCCAGGATCTGATCGATCCGCTCATCCCCAACCAACCCCTGAGCAGCGACCGCGGCCGTGCAGGGAGCGACAGGCAGAACCTCCGTGCCATCCAACGCACGGGTGGAGTTCAAGGCGATCGCCCGCTTCACCACCGCGCCCGCCTCACCCCGCGACAAACCCGCCATCTCCGCGAACCAGCTCGCCGTACTGCCATGCCCATACAAGTCTTTGACGCCCCGAGACTCGATCTCCGCCAGAAACCGCGACAACGCCGCGGTCGCCATCCGAATCACCTGCAACGACTGCGCCACGCCACGCGCAAGCTCCAGCTTGCCAGCGCGCCACAGCTCCTGCGGCAACTCGGGGAGAAAGGTCTCGGACACCCCTCAATCATACCTCAAAACAGTCGAACACGTGTTCGTAATTTTAAGCACCGATCATAGAGCACATTTACCACTGAAGGGTGATTTGAAGCAGTGCACCGCACCCGGTTCTGTCACCTCCGCGTTCACCGAAGGCCGCGACCCATCACCAGCCAGCGTCTTCCTCACAAAAGGTCAATTCGAATCAGCCGACCACAGCCGCTCGACCGCTCTCCCTTCACGGCCCCCTGCGGCAAAACCAAACCTAATGCCAACTTCAATACGTCCACCCCAGAGAACTGAAAATCAGCCGACCTCAACACGAACAACCCTCGGAAGCCGAAACGCCGCCACAACCCCACCAACCGCGACCAGTCCCACAAACCCGAACACCACGCCAAAACCCAGCCCCGGCCGCCCCTCCAGCCCCGCCAGAATCGCCCCGGTCGCCGCAACGCCGCCCACCGAACCCACCTGCCTCACCGTGTTGAACAGACCCGAAGCGCCGCCCGCGGCATCCGGGTCGACGGACGCCATCGCGATGGCCGAAAGCGGTGACCAAGTCATCGCATTGGCTCGGACTCGCCACAGCGACGATCGTCGTGTCGAGCAGGAGCACGAAGAATCCCGCCAGCAGGGCCGCGAGACCGCCCCATCGAGAAGATGTCATTCGCCCCGGCCCGGTAGACCGATCACGATAGGGCCACGGATGCCGCCTGTCGTAACAAGGCCTCCCCGCGTCGCGAGTTGTAAGCCGACGGCTGCGGCAAAGGAGAAGATCTTGAACCGGGCGGGTTCGATATGGTTCTGGTCCTTGCTCGGCGCCTGCATCGCCGCCGCTCTCGGCACCGCGATCAATTTCGCGACCGATCTCAAGACCAACTTCCTGGCCTGGGGTCTGGTGGTCGCGTTCACCCTCGCGACCGGGCTGATCAGCGGTATCTCGCAGGTACTCACCCGCCGCGACGGCGGCGGCCCCACGACCACCGGCACGACGAACGTCTACAACGTGCGGCACTCACAGGTCAACGCCTGGCTGGTGTTCCTGATCCTCGGGGTCTCGGGTTCTTTGCTGGCGGCCATTTTCGTGGGCGTCCATTTCGCGGGGTCCGTCCAGACGGCGGGGACGCCGATTCCCGCCGTGGTCGAGCCGAGCCCGACGACCAGCACGACGTCGACCGTGCCACGGCCCGCCACGAACGAGGACATCGCCCAGTTCGTCACCGCTTATTACCGCCTGATGCCGGACACCGAGGCCGGCTGGCCGCTGATCGGCCCGAACCTCCAACGCCGCGGCCAGCGCGACTACGAAGCCCATTGGGGCAGGATCAGCGCGGTGGACGTGCACAGCGCGTCGGCCACCTCCGCGACCACCGTCCGGGTCCGGATCACCCTGCATTACCGTGACGGCCGCCCCTCCCCCACGGAAACCCATGAGCTGACGGTCGTCCCCCATGACGGTCGCCTCTGCATCGACGCGGACACCCTGATCCGGCCGAAATAGAATCCCGTCCATGACCGCTCTTCCACGCGGCGGGCGCCCCGCCGAGGCCTTGGCGGCCGTCGAAGCGAGTATCGAAGACCGCTGGCGGCTGTTCCTCGCGGAATACGGTGTCACCGCCGGGACGACGGAGGAAACCGACCTCGCCGAGTCGGTCGTCGCCGACACTTCCGTGTTCGAGTGGCGGGTGGTCGACGCCGCTTACGACAAATTGACCTGCGCCGACTGCGGCAGCCGGCTCGGCTCGGGTCCCACAGGCTGCGAGAAATGCGATCAGGCCGACGGATTCCGGTACGCGGCCATCGAAACCGACCGTCCCGCGACGCCACCGGGCACCGAGCACGGGCTCCGTGTCGCCACCGCGGTCGCCCGCGCCCGGCACCGCCATGGGGCACGGGCCCGCTGCGGTTTCGAACTAGGGCTTCCGCTCCTCCTCGACGGAGAACTGCCCGGTACGGCCCAAGCGCAGGCGTACCGGGCAGCCATCGACAAGCTCACCGAAGAGGAATGCGAACGCGTGACCTCCTTCGAGGAGATCCCGGGGATCAGTAGTCGTCGCGTCCGGTGAACTGCTGTTCCAGCAGCTCCGCCGAACCCGCGACGAGTTCGAGCGGATCGGTGAACTCGTTGATGTCGAGATTCACCAGCGGCAGGGAATGGCGCAGCACCAGGTGCTCCCCCATCACCACCAGTCCCCCGACGACGATGGTGTTGCCGATCTCGGTCAGCACGGTCGTCAGGTCGACCTCGCTGACCCGCGCGAACGGCGTCGCGATCTGCACCCAGTCCTCGCGGCGGTCGAAGATCTCCCGTGCGATGACCACAGTCTGAGCCCGCTCCTCGTAGTCGTCGTCACCGTAGGACAACCGGATGCGAATTTCGTCCGGTTCGTCCTTCACCACCCGATATTCGTGTCGTACGAACGCGACCAGATCGGCCCATTCCGCCATGAATTCAGTCTCCCTCGCAGTCGAAGATCAAGACTAGCGACTGCCGGGACGAAGAGCCCGGCCCCGGCCCCGGCATCACCCGGACAGCGGCCGCCCGTACGTGTCTCGACACCGCTTGGCCCTTGATCTTGCTGTAGCCTCCTTCAGCATCTTTTGGCAGGGGAGACCATTTGACGAACAATGATCGCGACCGGAAGAAAACCAACCGGCCGGTAAATGCCAAAACTTCGGATCCGGCGGTGACCGCGGCATTTGTCAGCCGACGTGGAGTAATTCTGGCGGCCCTCATAACCGCGGTGGTGGGCCTGGTGAGCGCGGTACTCGTGGCACTCATCAACACCAGTGCGCAGCAGGCGAAAGGCGCCGACGACCGGAGCACGCCGTCCACGTTGTCATCGCAAAGTGCCGCCGGCACACAGCAACAGGAGAACAAGCCTGCCGAAGCCGTCCCCGAGCAGGTGAAACTCGAGGCGGATACGGCAGTCGACCTCGACGTGCCCGGCGCCACGCCGGTATCCGCGCCCGGTCCCAATGGCGACCTCGACCTCCACTTCGACGGAAGCAATTTCGCCTCCAATCGATCAGGCCTGTTCTATTACCACGGAACCGAACAGGAAGCCACGACACAGTGCCCGAAGATCGTTTCCGAGGGAAAGGGGACGGTGCCCGGGCCCGAGGTGATATTCACCGGTGGTCAACATTGCCTGAGGACATCCAAGGGAACGGTCGGGTGGCTCAGCGTGAACGACGTCAAGATCGCCACGAATTCCGGCTACCTCGTCCTCAATTACAAGTTGTTCCGCTAGCCGGGCAGCAGTGAAGGCCTCCTTCCCTACCTTCAGAGTAGGCAAGGAGGCCTTCACCACCCGCTTACGCGGTCCGAAGGTCAGCCGCCGGTCGGCAACCCAGCCCGCGCCTCCTGCGACGTCAACGGACGCAACGACAGCGTGTATTCGTACGTGCTGTCCGGCCGCACCTGGCTGCGTTCCCGCACCGGGTTGGGCGTGTCACCGACCCCGGTCACCGCGTGACCGGCGTGCAGCGTGAACCAGCCCTTGTTGCGCTGCAACTGGAACGGGTACGCCGCCCGGTCGAGATCGTCGAACGGCGTCACGCTGACGTCGCTCGCGCCCCCGACCAGCAGGCCACCGGTCCGGCCGTCGGTGAGCAGTGCCCATCGGCTGTCGGTGTGGTTGCCGTGGTCCTGCGGCCGGTGGTACTCGACGTACTGTTCGTCCACGGTGCTCGACTGCACGTCGATCGGCGTCCCGTCCTTGCGGTCGACGTAGCTCTCGGCTTTCCGTCCATACCAGGCGAACCGGTCATATCGGTCCGGCACCGCCAACGAGACACCGATCCTCGGCAGATACGGCAGAGTGCGCACACTCCCTTGCGGGACCACCCGATTGCCGAACCTCAGCGTCCCGGTCCGGTCGACGGCGTAGGTCATCGTCTGGTCGAACCACGCCCCGGTGACGTCCGGCGCCGCGACCCGGCTGTCGACGATCACCCGAACACCGCGCGAGCCGTCCTTCTCGACCCGAACGGCCGTGACCGTGGTCTTCAGCCGGTCGAGCCCGGCCTTGCGCCAGTCCTCGCCCTCCGCCCGGCCCCAGGCGAAGGTCTCGTTGCTGATCGGCGCCCGCCACGCGTCGAGCTTCGGCCCGCCGCTCAGCAGTTCCTTGCCCTGGTACCGGATCGACGTCAGCGTGCCGCCGGCCTTGTCGACCCGGTACGTGACGCCGGCGGCCGACGCCGTCACCGATGCGGCGTCCTCGACGACTCCGACGGACTTCCCGTCGAGCGGTGTCCTGTCCAGGCCCGGAACCCGTTTCCCGCCCAGGGAGAACTGGTCGTGCGCCAGGACGTGTCCTCGCGCGAGCATCGGCTCGCCCTGGGTCGTCACCGCTTCGACGGTGAGGAACCGTTCGCGGTCCGCGGGATTCGGCGGCACCGGAACGGCGACCTTTCCGGTCGATGCCGCGGCGACCCGCAACGGCTGCTCGCCCCGGGCAACCAGCCGAGAGCCTTCCTGGATCCGCCACCGCAGGTTCAGCTCGTCGGTGCCCTTGAACTGCCGCTCATTGGTCACCGAGAGCGTGCCGCCCGAGTAGACGAATCGCAGCGGCTGATGCGCCCAAGCCATCTGCGCGGTTTCCGGTTGCAGTGAACGGTCCGAGCCGATCAGACCGTCCACACCGGACAGACTCGAGCCATACGACAGGTGACTCCCCCGCTCCGTGACACTGTCGAAGTCCAGTGCCAGCACGGCCCCGTCCGCGGGAGTCGCGCCGGACAACTCCTTGGCGGACAACGGCTTGTCGTAGATGCGGACGTCGTCGACGGCTCCGCGGCCCATCCAGCCGATGGTCGACGGGTCGTTCCACGACGTCTCGAAGTCGCGGCCGACGTTGACCTCGGCCGAGGACGAGTCGATCGCGCCGCTGAACGGCTTGCTCCCGATCTCCTTGCCGTCGAGGTACAGTCGCAGGGCCGTCCCGTCGTAGGTGCCGCTCACCCGATGCCAGTTCCCGTAGAAGTCGGCCGGCACCTTCGCCTGCACCGCCTGCCACGTTCCACTGTGGATGAAGAACTCCAGCGTGTCCTGCGTCTTCATCTTGAGCGCGTACTGGTGGTCGCCCTTGCCGAGGATGCGGAAGTCACCGGTCCACTTCCCCGGTTTCACCCAGGCGTCCAACGTGAGCGCCTTCCCGGTGATGTCGAGTTTCCGGTCACGGTAGACCTCGACGAAATCGTCGAGGCCCGACAACGCCAGCGCCTTGCCGCGATGACCGTCGACCAGATCCGGCTTTCCACTGAGATGCGCCGAGATGTCGTTGCCCGACGAATCGGGGGTGAGCCGGATCGGCTGCCGGATGTTCTGTTCCGCCCAGTCCCAGATGAACCCGCCCTGGGTCTGCGGATTCGCCCGGATCGTGTCCCAGAACTCCCGGAAGTTGCCGAGACTGTTGCCCATCGCGTGGGCGTACTCGCCGAAGATCAGCGGCTTCGTGGTGTTCTTCGCCTGCTCGGCGAACTTCTCCGGCGACGGATACCGCGGCCCCCAGACGTCGGCGAACGGCGCGTCACCGTCCGGGCTGTTCGACTGGTGGTAGATCGGCCGGGTCGGCTCGTTCGCGTCCAGCCATTCCGCCAGCGCGAAGTGGTGCGCGCCGAGGCCTGCCTCGTTACCGGTGTCCCACAGGAAGACGCTCGGATGGTTCTTGTCCCGTTCGACCATGCCGGTCATGCGGTCGAAGAACGCGTCCCGCCAGGCCGGGTCGTTCGCCTGGCAGTACCGGGCACAGTTCTCGTGGTTGTGGGTCTCGATGTCGATCTCGTCGTCGATCCAGAGCCCGTGCCGGTCGGCCAGTTCGTAGAAATAGGGATCCGACGGGTAGTGCGAAGTACGGACCGCGTTGACGTTGAGCTGCTTCATCAGCGCGACGTCGCGCTCCTGCGCGCGCCGGGGCACGTGCCTGCCGTGATCGGGGTCGGTCTCGGCGCGGTTGACGCCCTTGAACAGCACCCGTTTCCCGTTGACCAGCAGCTGCTTGTCGCGGATCTCGATCTCCCGGAACCCGGTCGTCTCGCTGGTGATGTGCGTGACGCGGCCGTCGGGCGCGGCCAGCGTGAGGACGGCCGTGTACAGGTTCGGTGTCTCGTCGGTCCATTTCGCCGGGTTCCGGACGGGCAGGCTCAACGCGGTCTTGCCGCCCGCGTCGACCTCAGCACTCGTGGTCCCGACCTCCTTGCCCGCCGCGTCGCGCAGGCTGAGCCCGACGCGGTGCTTGCCGGCGGTTCCGCCGGGTTTGGTGGCGACCTCGACCGCGGCCTTGAGGGTGGCGTCGGTGTAGGTCGCGTCGAGGTCGGTCGTCAGCCCGACGTCCTGGATGAACGTGCCCGGCGTCGAATACAGGCTCACCGAGCGGAAGATGCCCGAGTATCGCCACTGGTCGACGTCTTCCAGGTACGCACCGGCGCTCCAGCGGTGCACCTGCACGGCGATCCGGTTCGGACCCGGCCGCAGCGCGGAGGAGATGTCGAACTCCGCCGGTGTGTAGCCGCCCTGGTCGTAGCCGATGTACGTTCCGTTCACCCAGACGAAGTACGCCGACGTGACGCCCTCGAAGCGCAGGAAGGTCTCACGTTCCGACCACTGGGCGGGCAGGGTGAAGTCGCGGACGTAGGCGCCGGTCGGGTTCACGTCGCGGGGGACGCGCGGCGGGTCGTCGGGCTGGATCTCGGTGGCGATGTTGCGGAAGATCGGGTGGTCCAGACCGTCCGTCTGCCACGTATGCGGCACGGACACCTCGCGCCAGCCCGACGTGTCGTATCCGTCGTCGTGGAACCCCTTCGGCACCTGCGAGGGGTTGTCCGCCATGGCGATCCGCCATTTGCCGTCGAGCGACATCGCGTAGGGGCCGCGTTCGTCGCGGCGGGCCGCGGCGGAAACGTCCGCGTACGGACGAAGGTGGGCGTGCGGTGGCTCCTGGCCTTCGGAGACTTTTCGTGGATCGTCGAGATAGGACTGGACGTCGGCGGCCGCCGGAGAGCCGGTCGCGACGAGGGTCCCGGCGAGCATCGCCAGGACCAGGACGATGGGGCGTGTTCGCAGCACTGCGTTCAACCTCCCAGGGAGTTCAGCCGAGCCGGAAGCTGACCCGTTGACGATCCCGCACCGCGGTACCGGGACGGAAGACCAAGATCCTTCCCTTGTCGTGGGCCAAATAGGTGGCAGGTTCACCCGGGAGACGGAACGACACCGCCAGCCGGTCGGAAAGGCCAGGCACCTGGGTGAAACTCGCCGCCCGGCCGTAGGCGTCGCTTTCGTCGTACGGATCGATCCGCACGGTCGTCGCGTCCACGACCCGGACGTATCGGTCCGGGAAGTTCACCGACTGCAGTGCGACGGTGCCCGCGCCACGGAACCCGGCGACGATGCGGAACTGGGAATCGGCCAGCTCCCGGACATTGCCGTCCGCGGTCAGCCGGTATTCGTAGTGCCGCACGTACAACGCGGGATCGTCCAACGGGGACAGTCGCACGCAAGGTCCGCCTTTGCCGACCGGGACACCGAAACTCGGGGTCCCGTCGTCGTTCCAGTACAGCCGCTGGACCCGCGTGTGCCGGTTCGGGTCGTACAGCGGGTCGCCGGTGATGTCGCGGTAGTCGCGGGCGTGGTACACGAGGACGTCGGAGCCGTCCTCGGCGACGGTGAACGAGTTGTGCCCGGGACCGTACTGCCGGGTCGCCTCGTTCGTGGTGAACACCGGCTGCGGCGACTTCGTCCAGGAACGCGGGTCCAGCAGATCCGAACGTTCGTCGGCGGTGAGCAGCCCCATGCAGTAGCGGGCGTCCGTGGCGCTGGCCGAGTACGTCATGAACACCCGCCCGTTGCGGATGAGCACCGCCGGCCCCTCGTTGACCTTGAAGCCCTGGATCTCCCAAGGCAGGGTCGGCACCGCGAGCCGGACGGGATCACCCTTGAGGGCCAGCGGCGAGGCCATCTCGGCGAGGTACAGATTGCTGTTGGTGGCGATCCCGGGTTCGCTCTGCGCCCAGGCGAAGTACCGCTTGCCGCGATGCTCGAACGTCGTCGAGTCCAGGGTGAACGTGTCCCACTTGGTCACCATCTGCCCGCGCAGCACCCATGTTCCGGCGCGCGGATCGTCCGAAGTGGACTCAAGTACGTAGGTGCGGATGCGGAACACGTCGTCGGAGTCACCGGCGGCGAAGTAGACGTACCAGCGCCCGTCGATCCGGTGCAGTTCCGGCGCCCAGATGTGGCCGCCCATCTTCCCGGACGACGGACGCCGCCAGATCGTCGTCTCCCTGGCGGTGGCCAGACCGTCGAGTGTGGCGGCGCCGCGGACGACGATGCGGTCGTACTCGGGCACCGAACCGGTCAGGTAGTACATCCCGTTCACCGGCCGGGTGATGAAGGGATCCGCCCGCTGCTCGACCAGCGGGTTCCGGGTGGTCAATGACGTCGGAGCGGCGTCAGCGGCCTGGGCCGTGCCCGACGCCAGGCTTCCGACGGCCGTGGCGGCCAGCAGTCCGCCTCCCGCTCTGAACAGGTCACGACGGTCGATGGTCATGGTCATCCCCTCACTCGGGCCGGGAAGCGCAGGAAGGTCACGGAGTTCGGCGGGAAGGTGTACGTGAAGGTGTTCGCGACGCCGGAGAAGCGCGATTCGCGCGGCGCGATCGGCGTGGTGAAGGCGGTGTTGACGTCGTCCGGCGAGCCCTGCAACGTCGTCACGCGGGCGGTCGCGCCAGGCTGGACGCGAGTGCCGAGTTCGACGCGGGTCCGGGCGGCCGATGCCTGTGCGTTGACCACCTTGACCACCAGTTCCCCGGTCTTGACGTCACGCGTGACGACCTGGCGGAACGGCTCGGCGACCTTGTCGTCGGTGAACGAGCCCCACTTCCGCCCGTCGAGGAACAACGTCACCTGACGGCCCCGCACCTCGACCCGCAGGTCGTACTGCCTGCCGGTCTCGATCCTGGTGTCGTTCTGGAGCAGGGTCTGCTTGCCGCCGCCTTCGGTCTTCTCGACGGCCGAGACGGTGTTGTTCCAGCCGCCGAGGTTCCACCAGTAGTTGTTGCCGGTGTCCTTCACGCCGAACGCGACCAGGAAGCCTTCCTTGCCGCCCGTCTTGGTCGCCTTCACGGAGAAGTCGTAGTTGCTCCACGAGGGATCGCCGGCGGTCACGAGGGTGTTCTCGGCCGCCTGATCCGACTGGACGTAGGCACCGTTCGACACCGCCCACGATCCCCGTCCGGCCACCTTCGACCAGCGCGAGTCGTCGCCGGAGAAGTCATCGGAGAACAGTGGCGCGCCGTCGGCCGAGGTGACCTTGACGTCGTCATAGGCCGCGCTCGTCGCCCAGGTGGACAGCCCGACCGCACCCGAGATGGGCGCGACCGTGGCCGGTGTGGCCGACGCCTTGCTCGGGACCACGTGATCACCGACGTTGGTCATGAACAGCTTCTGCGTCTCGTAGCTGGCCGACGCCCACGAGCGCTGGTTGTCGAACCAGATCATGTCCGGCTTCCACTGCACGTAGTCGGTGTTCGCCAGCAGCGGCGCGTACGACGCGAGCTTGACGACGTCGGCGTTGCGCTCCAGCCCGGTCATGTACGCCGCCTCGGCCAGCGCGTTGCCGAACTTGTTGTCCAACGACGCGTACTCACCGAGGAACACCTTCGGGCCGTTGCGGTCGTAGGAGTCGTACCGCTGGTTGTTCTGCAGGAACCACTGTGGACTGTTGTAGTAATGCTCGTCGACCATCGAGACCTTCGCGTTCCGGTTCAGGTCCCACAGCCGGTCGAACGTCGTGCCGGTGTCGTCCGGCCCCGAGTTGCTGATCACCGTGATCCCCGGGTACTTCGCCGCGATCGCCTTGCGGAACTCGGTGAACCGGGCGAAGAACTCGTCTGGCAGGTTCTCCTCGTTGCCGACGCCGAGATGCGTCAGGTTGAACGGCGCCGGATGCCCCATCTCGGCCCGCTTCCTGCCCCAGGCCGAGGTGACCGGGCCGTTGGCGAACTCGATCAGGTCGAGGGTGTCCTGGATGTGCCGCCGCAGCAGCGCCGGATCGTCGGTCGCCTTGTTCTGCCCGCAGCCGGTGACCAGCGCCGGCACCACCGGCAGCGGCATCGCTCCGATGTCCTCGGAGAACTGGAAGTATTCGTAGTAGCCGATGCCGTAGGACTGGTTGTAGCCCCAGAAGTTCGCGTTCGTGGCCCGCTGCTCGACCGGGCCGATCGTGTCCTTCCACTGGTACGAGCGCTTCCGCTCCCAGTTCGGCGCCTCGTAGCCCTGGTGGCTGCCGGTGTTGACCAGGCAGCCGCCGGGGAAGCGGACGAAACCGGGCTTGAGCGCCGCGATCTTCTCCGCGAGGTCGGCACGCATGCCGTTGGGGCGGTTCTTGTAGGTGTCGCGCGGGAACAGCGACACCATGTCCAGCCGCAGCGTGCCACCGCCGGACGCGGTCAGCGCGAGCCTGCCCAGCGCGCTCGACTCCCGCGCCCGGAAGGCGCCGGTGTACTTCACCCAGCCGTCGCCGCGAATCTGCATCCGCAAGGGATCGGCGAGCGCCTTGCCTGCCGGATCGGTGACGGCCACCGTGAGCGGGGTGCCCGCCGCACGATCGGTCCGGGCGAACACCGAGAAGTCGTACTGCTTGCCCCTCTCGACCCGGATCCCCGAGTTGTAGCCCGAGTTCGCGACGCCGTACTCGCCACGGGTGAGGTCGAGCTTGAGATAGCGCCGGTTCCGTTCGTTGAGCCGCCCGTCGTCGTCGGCCACCGTCGCCGTGCCGGTGCCCCCGTCGACCGACGTGGGTGCCCACGACGTCAACGGGGTGTACGACGCGTTGTCGGCCTTGTCGTACTCGAAGGAGCGGTTCTGCACGAGTTCCGCGTACAGCCCGCCGTCCGCCGCACGGTTGATGTCCTCGAAGAAGACGCCGTACATCGAACGGTCGATCGTGGCACCACGTCCCGCCGCGTCCACGGCGAGGCTGTAGTCGGTCGCCGGTGTCTGGCCCGAAGCGGTCTGAACGGGCACGAGGACACCGGCGGTGATGGTCAGGGACAGCACACCGAGCCGGACTGATCTGCTGCGCACAGCACTTCCTTTCGCGACGTTGCGAGGAGAGCCGAGGGTGAGGAGTGGGTCGAGTTGGTCGTGAGTGGCGTTTCGGGTTAGAACCCGAAACGCCACTCACGACCATCAGGCGGCGGTACGGGCCCGCCGTTTGGTCCAGATGTCGTAGGCGACGGCGGCGAGCAGCACGAAGCCCTTCACCAGGTTCACGCTCTCGGTCGGCGCGCCGATCAGGGACATGCCGTTGTTGATCACGCCCATGATGAGCCCGCCGGTGATCGCGCCGACCACCTTGCCGACCCCGCCCTGCACCGCGGCGCCGCCGATGAACGCCGCGGCGATCGCGTCGAGTTCGAACATGTTGCCCGCGGTCGGCCCGGCCTGGTTGAGCCGTCCGGCCACGATGATCCCGGCGAGCGCGGAGAGCACGCCCATGTTGACGAAGATCCAGAACGTCACGCTCTTGACCTTGACGCCGGACAGCGTCGCGGCCTGGAGGTTCCCGCCGATGGCGTAGATGTGGCGGCCGAACACCGCCCGCGTCGTCACCAGCGAGTAGCCGATCACCAGCACCGAGAGCAGGATCAACACCCACGGCAGGTTCTTGTACCGCGCCAGCTGCACCACCACGAACAGCACGACGGCGGCCGCCGCGGCGATCTTCAGCAGGAACATCGGCAGCGGATCGACCTCTTGCAGGTAGTTCAGGCGGGCCGTCCGCTTGCGCCACCGCGAGACGATCGCACCCGCGATGGCGAGGGCACCCACGAGCAGGCTGACCACGTCGGCGCCGCCGAGCGGGCCGAGGCCGATGTTGCCGAGATAGCCGCCGGTGAATCCGTTCGCCAGCGTGCGCACCTCGTCCGGGAACGGGCCGATCCCCTGGTTCCCGAGCACGGTGAGCGTCAGCGCGCGGAAGATCAGCATCCCGGCCAGCGTCACGATGAACGCGGGAATCCCGAAGTACGCGACCCAATACCCTTGCCACGCCCCGATCACCGCGCCGACGGCCAGCGTGACGAGCAACGCGATCGGCCACGCCACACCGAGGTTCACCATCAGCACGGCCGAGATCGCGCCGGTCAGCGCCACCACGGAGCCGACCGACAGGTCGATGTGCCCGGCGATGATGATCAGGATCATGCCGATCGCGAGGATCAGCACGTACGAGTTCTGCACGATCAGGTTCGAGATGTTCTGCGGTTCCAGCAGCGCGCCGCCGGTGAGGATCGAGAACAACACGACGATCAGCGCGAACGCGACGTAGATGCCGCTCTCGCGCGGGTTGAACGAGATCCGGCGCGGCGCCCTGGCCGGCGCGGCTCCCTGCTGTTCACCGGCACCGGTGACGGTGTCGGCGGAGGCGGTGCTCATGTCTTACTCCTGTTCCCTGGTCATCGCCCGCATGAGGACCTCTTGGGTGGCCTCGGCCCGGCCGACCTCACCGGTGATCCGGCCCGCCGACAAGGTGTAGATCCGGTCGCACAGGCCGAGCAGCTCCGGCAGCTCGGACGAGATGACCAGCACGGCCTTCCCCTCGTCGGCGAGCCGGTTGACGATCGTGTAGATCTCGTACTTCGCGCCGACGTCGATGCCGCGGGTCGGCTCGTCGAGGATCAGCACGTCCGGATCGGTGAGGATCCATTTGGACAGCACGACCTTCTGCTGGTTGCCGCCGGAGAGCGTGCCGGTCACGCTGCGCACGTCCGGTGCCTTGATGTTCATGCTCTTGCGGAATTCTTCGGCGACACGGTGTTCTTCGTTCTCGTCCACCCAGCCGCGGCGCGCGAGTTTGCCCAACGCGGCACCGGAGACGTTGCGCTGGATGTCCTCGATGAGGTTCAGCCCGTAGCGTTTGCGATCCTCGGTGGCGTAGGCGATCCCGTTCGCGACGGCGTCGCCGACCGTGCGCACCTCGATCTCCTGGCCGTCCTTGATCAGGCGGCCGGAGATGTCCTTGCCGTACGAGCGGCCGAACACGCTCATCGCGAGTTCGGTCCGCCCGGCGCCCATCAGTCCCGCCAGCCCGACGATCTCGCCGCGCCGCAACGTCAGGCTCGCGCCGTCGACGACCACACGGCCGTGCTGCGTCGGGCTGTGCACGGTCCAGTCCTCGATCCGGAGGACCTCGTCGCCGATCCGCGGTTCCCTCGGCGGGAACCGGTTCTCCAGTTTCCGGCCGACCATCCCGGCGATGATCCGGTCTTCGGTCACCGTGCTCGCGTCCAGCGTCTCGATCGTCCTGCCGTCGCGCAGGATGGTGATCGAGTCGGCGATCGCGGCGATCTCGTTGAGCTTGTGCGAGATCAGGACGCAGGTGACGCCGTCGTCGCGAAGCCCGCGCAACAGTTCGAGCAGATGCGCCGAATCGTCGTCGTTCAGCGCCGCCGTCGGTTCGTCCAGGATCAGCAGTTTGACCTCTTTGGACAGTGCCTTGGCGATCTCCACCAGCTGTTGCTTGCCGACGCCGATGTCCAGCACCGGCGTCACCGGGTTCTCCCGCAGCCCGACGCGCCGCAGCAGCTCGCCCGCCTCGGCGTTGGTGCGGTTCCAGTCGATCAGCCCGCCGCGGGCCTTCTCGTTGCCGAGGAAGATGTTCTCCGCGATGGACAGCTGCTGGCACAGCGCGAGTTCCTGGTGGATGATCACGATGCCGCGCCGTTCGCTGTCGCGGATCGCGGAGAACGCGCACGGCTCGCCGTCGAAGACGATCTCGCCGTCGTACGAGCCGTGCGCGTAGACGCCCGAGAGCACCTTCATCAGCGTGGACTTGCCCGCGCCGTTCTCGCCGCAGATCGCGTGGATCTCTCCCCGGCGCACCGACAGGTTGACGTCCTGCAGCGCCTTGACACCGGGGAAGGTCTTGGTGATCCCCCACATCCGAAGGATTTCGTCGGTCACGTCGCTACCTCAGCTGTTCCGCTTTGTAGTAGCCCGAGTCGATGAGTTCCTTCTGGTAGTTGCCCTTGTTGAGGATCACCGACTCCAGCAGGAACGCCGGCACGACTTTCTGCCCATTGTTGTAGTCCGTCGAGTTGTTGGTCTCGGCCTTGCCGCCCTTGAGCACCGCGTCGGCCATCTTGACCGTGGTCTCGGCGAGTTTGCGGGTGTCCTTGAAGATCGTCGAGTACTGCTCGTTCGCGATGATCGACTTCACCGACGCGACCTCGGCGTCCTGGCCGGTGACCACCGGGTACGGCTGGCCGGGCGTTCCGTAGCCGTTGCTCTTGAGCGCCGACAGGATGCCGATGGAGAGCCCGTCGTACGGCGAGAGCACGCCCTGGACCTTGTCGCCGGAACTGTAGGTCTTGGTCAGCAGGTCTTCCATCCGCCGCTGCGCGGTCGCCGCCTGCCAGCGCAGGATCGCCGCGACGTTGAACGCGGTCTGGCCGCTCTTGACCACCAGCGTCCCGTTCTCGAGGTACGGCTTCAGCACGGACATGGCGCCGTTGAAGAAGAACGTCGCGTTGTTGTCGTCCGGCGAACCCGCGAAGAGCTCGATGTTGAACGGGCCCTTGCCCTCGCCGGGAGAACCGTCCTCTTTGAGCACCTTGAGCCCGGTGAGCAGCGAAGTCGCCTGCTGCACGCCGACCTTGAAGTTGTCGAAGGTCGCGTAGTAGTCGACGTTCGGCGTGTTGCGGATCAGCCGGTCGTAGGCGATGACCGGGATCTTCTTGTCCGCGGCCTCCTGCAGCTGGGTGGTGATCGCGGTGCCGTCGATCGAGGCGATCACGAGCAGTTTCGCGCCCTTGGTGATCTGGTTCTCGATCTGGTTCACCTGGGTGGGGATGTCGTCCTCGGCGTACTGCAGGTCGACCTGGTAACCCAGCTTTTCCAGCGCCGCCTTGATGTTGTCGCCGTCGTGGATCCAGCGCTCCGACGACTTCGTCGGCATGGTGACGCCGACGAGGCCGCCCGCGGCACCTCCCGCGGCCGCCTGCTGATCGACACTCTTCTGACTCGAACCGCAGGCCGTCAGCGCGGCACCGAGGCCGGCCGCCACGGCCAGTGCAGCCAGTTTCGTGAACTTCATTGTTCCTTCTTTCCGGTGGGGACCGATCAGAATCCTTGTGCGAGCCGGTAGTACGCCTGGTTCCAGCGCATCCGGTCGGCGATCGAGGCGGGCGTCGTGGACTGGTCGATCACCAGCAGTTCGACGTCGAGCATGGTGGCGAAATCCCGGATCGCTTCGGCGCCGACGGCCTGGGTCAGCACCGTGTGGTGCGGTCCGCCCGCGGTGATCCACGCCTCGGCGGAGGTCGCCAGCGACGGCGCCGGCTTCCACACCGCGCGCGCCACCGGCAGATTCGGCAGCGGTTCGTCCGGTGCGACGACCTCGACCTCGTTGGCCACCAGCCGGAACCGGTCGCCGAGGTCGGCGAGGCCGATCACCACGGCGTCACCGGCGGCGGCGTCGAAGACCAGCCGGACGGGATCCTCACGCCCGCCGATGCCGAGCGGGTGGATCTCGCACGAAGGCTTGGCGGCGGCGATGCTCGGGCAGACCTCGAGCATGTGCGCGCCGAGGATCTTCGGCTCGCCGGGGCCGAAGTGGTAGGTGTAGTCCTCCATGAAGGACGTCCCGCGCTCGGAGTCGCGGCCCATCGCCTTCACCGCCGTCAGCAGCGCGGACGTCTTCCAGTCACCCTCGCCGCCGAAGCCGTAGCCGTCGGCCATCAGCCGCTGCACGGCCAGGCCGGGGAGCTGCCGCAGTCCGCCGAGGTCCTCGAAGTTCGTGGTGAACGCGCCGAAACCGCCGCTCGTCAGGAACGTGCGAAGCCCTTGCTCGATCCGGGCGGCGTACCGCAGCGACTCGTGCCGCTCCCCCGCCTTGGTCAGCTCCGGTGCGAGCGCGTACGTGTCGGTGTACTCCTCGACGAGCTTGTCGACCTCCGCGTCGGACACCGCGTCGACCAGGGCGACGAGTTCGTTGACGCCGTAGGTGTTCACCGAGACGCCGAACTTCAGCTCCGCCTCGACCTTGTCCCCGTCGGTGACCGCGACGTCGCGCATGTTGTCACCGAACCGCGCGAGCTTGAGCGAGCCGATGGTCTGGCGCCCGACCGCCGCGCGGACCCAGGCGTCGATCCGGTCGGCGACCGACGGATCCGCGGCGTGCCCGGCGATGGTCTTGCGCGGTACCCCGAGCCGGGTCTGGATGTAGCCGAACTCGCGATCGCCGTGCGCGGCCTGGTTCAGGTTCATGAAGTCCATGTCGATGGACTGCCACGGAAGCGCCTCGTTGAGCTGGGTGTGCAGATGCAGCAAGGGTTTCCGCAGTGCGTCGAGCCCGGTGATCCACATCTTCGCCGGCGAGAACGTGTGCATCCAGGCGATCACGCCGACACACGCGTCGTCCGCGTTGGCTTCGAGCATCACGCGCCGGATCGCCGACGGCTCCGTCAGCACCGGCTTGGCGACGATCTCCGCCGAGATCCGGCCGGTGTCGGCCAGCATCCGCTGGATCTGCAACGACTGGCCCGCGACCTGTTCGAGGGTCTCCTCGCCGTACAGCGCCTGGCTGCCGGTGAGGAACCAGACCTCGGTCTTGCGTTGTGTGCTCACTTCTCTCCCTGCTGGCCGTAGACGTTCTGGTAGCGCGCGTAGAGCCGGTCCACGTCCTGTTCGGACAGTGGTTCCGGCCTGCCCAGCGCGGAAGCGAGGTGGACGGTCTTGGCGACGTCCTCGACCATCACGGCGGCCTTGACCGCGTCGCGTGCGGTGCGGCCGACGGTGAACGGGCCGTGGTTGCGCATCAGGACCGCGGGCGACCGGCTGGACCGCAGCGTCTCGACGATGCCCCGGCCGATCGAGTCGTCGCCGATCAGCGCGAACGGCCCGACCGGGATCTCGCCGCCGAACTCGTCCGCGATCATCGTGAGCACGCACGGGATCGGTTCCCCGACAGCGGCCCACGCCGTCGCGTACGTCGAATGCGTGTGCACGACCCCGCCGACCTCCGGCATGTGCCGGTAGACGTAGGCGTGCGCGGCGGTGTCCGAGGACGGCGCGAGATCGCCGTGGACGACCTCGCCGTACAGGTCGGTGACGACCATCGTGTCGGCACTCAGCTCGTCGTAGGACACCCCGGACGGCTTGATCACCATCAGGTCGTGCCCGGGAACCCGCGCCGACACGTTGCCCGCGGTCCAGATGACCAGCTCGTAGCGGGTCAGCTCACTGTGCAAGCGGGCGACGGTGTCGCGCAGTTCTTCGAAGGTGTCCGTGATCTCCACGGCGAGGCTCATCGGTGCAGTCCTTTCCGGACGGTACGGCGCCGGGCGGCGAGCCGGTGCATGACGTCGTTGGCCCCACGGCCGAAGTAGTCGTGCAACGCGGCGTACTCGGCGTAGAGGTCGTTGTAGGCCTTGACGTTCTCGACGATCGGGCGGTGGACCGCCCGGCGGACCGAGCCCATCGCGAGCGCGGCGGCCGGGACGTCGGCGTGCGCCCCGGCGGCGACCGCGGCGTGGATCGCCGAGCCCAGCGCGGGACTCTGCGCCGAACCGGCCACGGACAGCGGCAGGTTCGTGACATCGGCGTAGATCTGCATCAGGAGCGGGTTCTTGACCAGGCCACCGGCGACGATCAGTTCGGTGACCGGCACCCCGGCGCGTTCGAAGGTCTCGATGATCGTCCTGGTACCGAACGCGGTCGCCTCCAGGAGCGCGCGATAGGTGTCCTCGGGGCGGGTCGCGAGGGTCTGCCCGACGACGACGCCGGACAGTTCGTGGTCGACCAGCACCGACCGGTTCCCGCTGTGCCAGTCGAGTGCGACCAGTCCGTGTTCGCCGATCTCCTGCATCGAGGCGAGCCGCGTGAGCAGTTCGTGGACCGAGATCCCCGCCTCCCTGGCGTCGTCCACATACGACGCGGGCGTGCCGTGTTCGACGAACCACGCGAAGATGTCGCCGACACCGCTCTGCCCGGCCTCGTAACCCCACTTGCCGGACACGATCCCGCCGTCGACGACGCCGCACATCCCCGGCACCTCGCGCAGTTCGGCACCGTTCATCACGTGACAGGTGGAGGTGCCCATGATCGCGACCATCTGCCCCGGCTCCACCGCCTGGACGGCGGGCGCGGTGACGTGCGCGTCGACGTTGCCGACCGCGACCGCGATCCCCTCGGGCAGCCCGGTCCATTCCGCCGCTTGAGCGCTCAGACCGCCCGCCTTGGCGCCGAGAGCACCCAACGGATGCACGAGCTTGTCGTCCACGAAGGACCCGAAGCCGGGAGCCAGCTCCTCCAGGAACTCCGCGCTCGGGTAGCGGCCGTCCTGCAGGATGCCCTTGTACCCGGCGGTGCAGGCGTTGCGGACGTAGGTTCCGGTGAGCTGCCAGACGATCCAGTCGGCGAGTTCGACCCAGTGGCGCATCCGGGCATAGACCTCGGGCGCCTCTTCGAAGACCTCCAGCGCCTTGGCGAACTCCCACTCGGAAGAGATCAGCCCGCCATAGCGCGGCAGCCAAGACTCGCCGCGCTTCCGGGCCAGCGCGTTGATCCGGTCGGCCTGCGGCTGGGCGGCATGGTGGCGCCACAGCTTCACGTAGGCGTGCGGATCGTCGGCGAACTCGGGCAGTTCGCACAGCGGCGTGCCGTCGGCCGTCGTCGGCACCATGGTGCACGCGGTGAAGTCGGTGCCGATGCCGATCACGTCGGCGGGATCCGCACCCGCGGCACGGACGGCCTCCGGAACGGCGGTGCGGAGGACGTCGACGTAGTCCGACGGCACCTGGAGCGCCCAGTCCGGCGGCAGACCATGACCGGTCTGCGGCAGGATCCGGTCGATCACGCCGTGCCGGTACTCCGAAACCGCGCTGCCCAGTTCCGCGCCGTCGCGGACGCGGACCACGACGGCCCGGCCGGACAGCGTCCCGAAGTCGACGCCGACGACCAGCGGCTCCCTTGTACTCACTTCTTCTCCCCGCATTGTTAGCGTTCACATTCCTGGTCGAAAACCACGATCACCCGTGTTTGGTGCCGTAACTCGCGTGATTGAAGCCGGTCCGCCTTCAATCACGCGAGTTACGGCCTCGATCACGCGTGTTCCGTCTTACGTCGCCCGCCTCCCGACGAGGCGTTGCAGCACGATGAAGGCGAACAGCAGCGCACCGGTGATGATCGAGGTCCACCAGGAGTTCAGCGTGCCGTCGAAGGTGATCAGGGTCTGGATGATGCCCAGCACCATGATCCCGAGCACCGTCCCGAGGACGTAGCCGGAGCCGCCGGTGAGCAGCGTGCCACCGATGACGACGGCCGCGATCGCGGTGAGCTCCAGCCCCACACCGTTGAGCGGATCGCCGGAGGACTTGTACAGCACCAGGAGCAGCCCGCCGAGCGCCGAGCAGAACCCGCTGAGCGTGTAGACCGTGATCCGCGTACGGCCGACGTTCAGGCCCATCAGCAGCGCCGACTTCGGGTTCCCGCCGATCGCGTACACCGTCCGGCCGAACCGCGTTCCGTACAGGACGTACGCCGCCGCCCCGACCACCACGAGCGCGACGACCACGCCGATCGAGATGTGCAGCTCCCCGCCGAGCGGGATCTGCGTCTGCGCGAGGCTCGCGACCGTCGGATCGTCGATCGAGTACGCCTGGGTGCTGATGGTGTAGCAGAGCCCCCTGGCGAAGAACATCCCGATCAGCGTCGCGATGAACGGCTGGATCTCGAACACCTGGACCAGCACGCCCATGCCGAAGCCGAGCGCCGCGCCGATCGCCAGCACCGCGGGGATCACCGCGAGCACCGGCCAGCCCTGGTTCTGCAGCAGATCGGCCGAGACCACAGTGGACAGTGCCACCACCGAGCCCACCGACAGGTCGATGCCGCCGGTGAGGATCACGAACGTCATCCCGACGGCGACGACCAGCAGGAAGGCGTTGTTGATGAACAGGTCGAGCACGACCTGGCCGGATCCGAACGCCGTGTAGCTCGAAGCGCCGTAGACGTACGCGCCGATGAGCATCGCCATCGTCGCCAGGATCGGCAGATGCCGCTGCCGGGGACGGTAACCCTTGATGCGGTCGAGTGTCGTCATACCCCGGCCTCCACCTTCTCCGGCCGGACCGCGGGCGACGGCGGGGCCGTTCTCCGCCGCCGGGCGAGCTTCCGGCGGAACACCGGCGACTGCAGCAGGCACACCGCCAGCACGACCACGGCCTTGAACAGCATGATCGCCTGCGGCGCGATGCCGAGCGCGTAGACGGTCGTCGTCAACGTCTGGATGAGCAGCGCGCCGATCACCGAACCGGTGAGCGAGAACCGGCCACCGGTCAGCTGCGTCCCGCCGATGACGACGGCGAGGATCGCGTCGAGTTCGATGAACTGCCCGGCGTTGTTGCCGTCGGCGCTGTGCACGTTCGCGCTGATCATCAGACCGGCGATGCCGGCGCAGAGCGCGCAGAAGACGTAGGTGAGCCAGATCAGCCGCGCCGACCTGAGCCCGGCGAGCCTGCCCGCCTCCGGGTTCCCGCCCACCGATTCGACCAGCAGTCCTAACGCCGACCGGCGGACCAGCACGGCGGCGATGGCGAACACGGCCAGCGCGATGAGGATCGCGCTGGGCAGGCCGAAGGTGAACCCGCTGCCGATCCATTCGTACGGATGCGAATTGACGGTGATGATCTGGCCGCCGGTGATCAGCTGGGCGATGCCACGGCCCGCGACCATCAGGATCAGCGTCGCGATGATCGGCTGGATGCCCAGCACCGCGACGAGCCAGCCGTTCCACAGACCGAGCACGAGCGCGAGCCCCAGCGCCATCCCGACCGCCGCGAGCGTCCCGCCGACACTGTTCTGATCGCCGAGTCCGCTGAGGTGCAGGCACGCGAGCGCGCCGCTGATCGCGACGACGGCACCGACGGAGAGATCGATCCCCCGCGTCGCCACCACCAGCGTCATGCCGATCGCGATGAGGATCAGCGGGGCGCCGTTCTTGAGGATGTCGATCAGGTTCCCGTAGAGATGCCCGTCGCGGAATTCGATCGCGAAGAACGCCGGATGCGCGATGAGGTCGCCGAGCAGCAGCGCCAGCAGCGCGACGACCGGCCAGAACAACCGATGCTTGGTCATCGTGCGACTCCTTCGGCCATCGTCGCCATCACCTGGTCCGCGGTCAGCACTTCGTTGTCCAGCACGGCGACCACCGCGCGGTCGCGCAGCACGACGACCCGATGGCTCAGCCGCAGCACCTCCTCGAGTTCGGCGGAGATGAACACCACGGCCATCCCCTCCCCCGAGAGCCGCGCGACCAGCCGCTGGATCTCCGTCTTGGCACCGATGTCGATCCCGCGCGTCGGCTCGTCGAGGATCAGCAGCCGCGGTTCGGTGATGAGCCACCGCGCGAGCAGCACCTTCTGCTGGTTGCCGCCACTCAGGTCACCGACCTTCGCCTCGGCGTTGGCCGGGCGGATGTCGAGCGCCTTGATGTAGCGCTCGGCGATCTCGTCCTGCCGCCGCCGCGGGATCGGCCGGGCCCAGCCACGCGAGGCCTGCAGCGCGAGCACGATGTTCTCCCGCACGGTGAGTTCCTCGACGAGGCCTTCGGTCTTGCGGTTCTCCGAGCAGAACGCGATGCGGTGGTCGAGGCCGGTCCGCGGCGTCTTCAGCGACACCGGCTCGCCCTCGATCCGCACCGTGCCGCTGTCTGCGTGATCGGCGCCGAACAGCAACCGTGCCAGTTCGGTGCGGCCCGAACCGAGCAGCCCGGCGAGGCCGACGACCTCGCCGGACCGGATGTCGAGCGAGAACGGCGCGACACCGCCCTTGCGGCCGACGCCGCCCGCTTCGAGGAAGACGGGCGCCCCGGCGACGTCCGACCGGCTGTGCCCCGCGTCCTCGATGTCTTCGAGCGCCGCGAGTTCCTTGCCGATCATCCTGGTCACCAGGTCGACCGGGGTGATCTCCTCGGTGCGGTACTCCCCGATCAGCTTTCCGTTGCGCAGCACTGTCATCCGGTCCGCGACGGCGAAGACCTGCTCGATGAAATGCGAGACGAACAGGATCGCCATCCCCTGGTCCCGCAACGAACGCACCACATTCAGCAACTGCTCGACCTCGCCCGCGTCCAAACTGGACGTCGGCTCATCGAGCACGAGCACCCGCGCCTCGACGTCGAGTGCCCTGGCGATCGCGACCAGTTGCTGCACCGCGATCGAGCAACTGCCCAGCTCGGCCGAAACGTCCACTTCGACGTCCAGCCTGGCCAGCAGCGCGGCCGCCCGGCGGCGCGTCTCGCGCCAGTCGATGCGGCCACGCCGTCGCGGCTCCTTGCCGAGGCAGATGTTCTCCGCCACCGACAGGTTCGGGCAGAGGTTCACTTCCTGGTAAACGGTGCTCACGCCGGAACGCTGTGCCTCCCCCGGGCCGCTGAACGCGACCCGGGCGCCGTCGAGCTCGATGGTGCCCGCGTCCACCCCGTAAACGCCGGTGAGCACCTTGATCAGCGTGGACTTGCCGGCACCGTTCTCGCCCATCAGGGCGTGCACCTCGCCGGGGAACATCCGGAAGGAGACGTCGTCGAGGGCGACCACGCCGGGGAATTCCTTCCGGATGTGGCTCATCCGCAGCATCGCAGGGGTTTCCGTCATCGGCTCAGTACTGGCGTTGCGGCAGCGCGGCCTTCGCCGCGGCCTGGTCGAATTCGGTCTCGGTGGTCTCGATGCGCGGCGGCACCTGCTCCCCGGCGGCGACCTTCTTCACCAGGTCCATCAGCTGCGGGCCGAGCAGGGGGTTGCATTCGACGACGTGGTTGATCTTGCCGTCGGCCAGCGCCTGCAGGGCGTCACGGACGCCGTCGACCGAGACGATCTTGATGTCCTTGCCGGGCACCTTGCCCGCCGCCTCGATCGCCTCGATGGCACCGAGGGCCATGTCGTCGTTGTGCGCGTAGAGCACGTCGATCTTGGGCTGGGACTTCAGGAAGGCCTCCATGACCTCCTTGCCCTTGGCCCGGGTGAACTCACCGGTCTGCGACGCGACGACCTTGAACTTCGGGTTCGACGCGATGACGTCGGCGAAGCCCTTCTTACGGTCGTTCGCGGGCGCGGAACCGGTGGTGCCCTGCAGTTCGACGATGCTGACGTCGCCCGCCGCCGAGCCGAACTCCTTGGCCAGCCACTCGCCCGCCTTCTTGCCCTCGGCGACGAAGTCCGAACCGAGGAAGGTCTTGTACAGCGACTTGTCCGGCGAGTCGACGGCCCGGTCGGTGAGGATCACCGGGATGTTCGCCGTCTTCGCCTCCTTGAGGACGGTGTCCCAGCCGGATTCCACGACCGGCGAGAAGGCGATCACCTTGACCTTCTGCTGGATGTACGACCGGATCGCGGCGATCTGGTTCTCCTGCTTCTGCTGCGCGTCCGAGAACTTCAGCTCGATCCCGGCCGCCTTCGCCGACTCCTGGATCGACTTCGTGTTCGCCGTGCGCCAGCCGCTTTCCGCACCCACCTGGGCGAACCCGAGGGTGAGGGCGCCGCCGCCACCCGTCCCGCCACCACCGCCGCATGCGGAGAGCAGGAGCAGCCCGGCCACTCCGGCCACGATCGCCGTCCACGGTTTTCTTGCCACATCGACTCCTAGATCCACACTGATCAATTGAGTTAGCGTTAACATTCGCGCCTTGAGCCGCAGGGACGGCCCTCGGCACTACGAAAGACCGGTACTCTCCCGCACGATCAGTTCGGGGACCACCAGGTCGCGGTCTCGGTTCTCACCGCCGTTCATCCGGCGGCGGAGCAGGTCGAACGTGCGCCTGCCGACTTCGACGAAGTCCTGGCGCACCGTCGTCAGCGGCGGCGTGTAGTACGCCGCCTCGGGAACGTCGTCGAAGCCGACGATCCGCATCTCCCCCGGCACGTTCACGCCTGCCTCGGTACAGGCGCGAAGGAAGCCGAGGGCCATCTGGTCGTTGGCCACGAACACCGCGTCCAGTCCCTTTTCGCCGACGAGGGATCGCCCCGCCGCGTACCCGGACCGGGCGCTCCAGTCACCGCGGACGACGGGCGGGATCGGCGCGCCGTGCCGTTCCAAGGTCTCGCGCCAGCCGCGTTCGCGGTCGAGCGCCTCCAGCCAGTCTTCGGGCCCGGCCACATGCCAGACGGTGTCGTGCCCGAGGCCGAGAAGGTGTTCGGTGGCGCGGCGCGCGCCGTCGTACTGATCGACCGAGATCACCGGGACCGGCGCCTTCTCACCACCGCCGACCGCGACGAGCGGTACGTCGCTGGGCGCCGCCTCCAGCGCGCGGGCCGCGGTGACGTGCGGTGCGATCACGACGATGCCCTCGACGGCCTGGCGGCGGAGACGCTCCACGGCGTCGGTGATGGACGACCGGCCCGGGCGGCTGATGCTGGTTATGGTCGTCGCGTAGCCGGCCTCGCGGGCGGCGTGCTCGATGCCGCTCAAAGTGCTGGCCGGACCGTAGAGGTTGGCCTCCAGCGCGACCACGCCGAGCGTGCCCGAACGGCCGGTGACCAGCGCGCGGGCGACCGAGTTCGGCCGGTAGTCCAGTTGCTCGATCGCCGCGTTGACGCGGACCCGCGTCTCGGCGCGGACCGGCCCGGTGCCATTGATGACGCGCGAGACCGTCATGTGCGAAACCCCCGCGAGCGCGGCCACGTCGGTGAGACTGGCCTGCTTGCTCTCGGTGGTTTCCCGCGCCATCGCCTGTCTCCCAATCCCGGTACCGTGTGACGAGTGCCGCAAGTGTTAGCGATAACACGAGCCGGGTCAAGCGCTCGCCGAGTCACAGTCGGGTCACGGACCCACTCGGTGTGCCAGCCGGGTCGTGTCGCGAAAGCCGTGCCGTCCATCCAGTCACGCGTGTCGTCCGTCCAGTCACGCGAAACGGCCGGCTCCGCACAAGGAGCTTCGTGAGTGGCAATTCGGGTTAGAACCCGAAACGCCACTCACGACCACCCTCGGCTCAGCTGGAGGCGCGATGCGTGAGCGAGACCGGCAAGATCCGCTGGCGGGGCTTGAGATCCCGGTCGTCCATCACCGCGAGCAGGGTTTCGACCATCGCGTGGACCTGCTCTCGCGGGTCCTGGTGAACCGACGTCAGCGGCGGGTCCATCTCCGGCGCGAGGGTCGCGTTGTCGTCGAAACTGACGACGGCGACGTCCGAGGGGATCCGCCGTCCGGCGGAATGCAGCGTGCGGAGCGCGCCGAGGGCCATCATGTCGCTGGCCACGAAGACCGCGTCGAGGTCGGGGCGCCGCGCGAGCAGGTTCGACATCGCCTTCGCTCCGCCGGTCAGGGTGAAGTCGCCCTCCTCCATCAGGTCCGTGGGGTCGAGCCCGGCGTCGAGGAGGGTCTTGCGCCAGCCGGAGAGCCGGTCGATCGCCGCGCTCTGGTCCTGCGGGCCCGCGATCGTGGCGATCCGCCGGTGGCCGGACTCGACCAGATGCGCGACGGCGAGCTTAGCGCCGCCCTCATTGTCGAAGTCGACGACGTGGACACCGCGTTTGAGCCCGGCTGCCTGCCCGCCGTACACCACCGGGATCCTCAACTGCCGCAACGCCTTGGGCAGCGGGTCGGTGCGATGCGGCGCGAACACCAGCACGCCGTCGACGTGCCCGCCGTCGAGGAAGCGGACCGTGCGATCGAGGTCTTCGCGGGTGTCGCTGAAGATCAAGACCATCTGACAGCCGATGTCGGCGAGCTCGCGATAGCCCGCGCGCATGACCGCGGTGCGGTACGGGTCGTCGAGCAGCCGCGCCTCCGGCTCCGACAGGACGACCGCGACCGCGCCGGTCCGCTTGGTCACCAGGGATCTCGCCGCCTGGTTCGGGGAGTACCCGAGTTCGCGGGCCGCGGCCTGGACCTTCTCGCGGGAGCGCGCGCTGACGTAGCCGTCGTCGTTCAGCGCACGGGACGCCGTCGACCGGCTGACCCCGGCCGACGCGGCGACGTCTTCCAGCGTCGGCCTGCCGTCTTCCCCTGGTCGAGGCCCCACCAGCGCCACCTTCACTCTTCAGTTCCATCCGGACACCGACAGCTTAGTGTCCGGCGGGCCATCGCACTGAGAGCGCTCCCCTGTCGGAAACACTCTCATTACAAGCTATTGACACGGCCAAACCTTGGCGACAGACTCTGCGCATCCTGGGAGCGCTCCCATTTTCTCCTCACCCCATCAGCAAGGGACTACGACGTGAGAAGCATCCGGAACGGCCTGGTGCTGGCACTGGGTATCACGATGACGACGTTCGGACTGGCGGCGTGCGGCGGTGACGACGGCGGCGCGCCCGCCGCGTCGGACCCGAACGCGAAGGTCGAACTGTCACTGGCGACGTTCACCGAGTTCGGCTACGAGGAGCTGATTCCCGAGTACGAGCGGCTGCACCCGAACATCAAGATCACCCACCGCAAGACCGGTCAGGGCGGGCCGTACCACCAGGACCTGATCACGAAACTGGCCGCCGGTTCCGGCCTCGCCGACGTCACCGCCGTCGAGGAAGGGCATCTGTCGAACGTCCTCGACAAGGGTTCGAAGTTCAACGACCTCACCAAGATCGGCCCGGCGGAGGTGTCCCCCGACCGCTGGCTCGGGTGGAAGTACGACGCGGCGAAGACCAAGGACGGCAAGGTCATCGGCTACGGCACGGACATCGGCCCGCTGGCCATGTGCTACCGCAAGGACATGCTCGAAGCGGCGGGGATGCCGTCCGACCCCGAAGCGGTCAAACCGCTGTTCGCGACCTGGGACAGCTACTTCGCGGCGGGTGAGCAGTACGTCGCCAAGACCGGCGGGAAGGCGTGGTTCGACTCGGCCGCGCAGAACTTCAACGCCATGGTCAACCAGCTCCCCACCGGCTACATCGGCACCGACGACAAGCTCGCGGTGGAAACCAACCAGGGCATCAAGGACGCGTGGACCAAGGTGACGGGCGCCGTCGCGAAGGGACAGTCGGCCAAGCTCACCGCGTTCAGCAACGAGTGGAACTCCGGGTTCAAGCAGGGTGCCTTCGCCACAAAGGTGTGCCCCGCGTGGATGCTCGGCGTGATCGAGGAGCACTCCGGTCCGGAGAACGCCGGCAAGTGGGCGGTCACCGCGGCGTTCCCCGGTGGCGGCGGCAACTGGGGCGGTTCGTACCTCACCGTGCCCACGCAGTCGAAGCACCCGAAGGAGGCGGCCGAACTCGCCGCCTGGCTGACCGCGCCCGAGCAGCAGATCAAGGCGTTCAAGGCGAAGGGCACCTTCCCCAGCCAGGTCAAGGCACTGGAGGACCCGGCGCTGCTGAGCGAGACCGACGCCTACTTCGGTGGCGCCAAGATCGGGCAATTGTTCGCCGAGCAGGCCAAGAAGGTCGCGAAGCCGCAGTACAAGGGCCCCGGTGACGGCCAGATCCAGGAGAACGCGTCGAGCCCGGCACTGCAGGCCGTCGAACAGGGCAAGTCCGCGGCCGAGGGCTGGACGCAACTGCTCGACGCCGCGAAGAAGATCACGCGCTGACCGATGACCGTCGTCGACAAGATCGCGCCGGACGAGGAGAAGGCCGGGGCGCGCACGCCGCCCCGGCCCACCCTCCGCCATCGGCTGAGCCGGTGGGACGTCAAGGTCTCGCCGTACCTCTATATCGCCCCGTTCTTCGTTGTGTTCGGGATCGTCGGGTTGTTCCCGCTGCTGTACACGGCGTACGTGTCCTTGTTCAGCTGGGAGGCGGGCGATGACGATCCCACCTTCATCGGCATGGACAACTTCAAGGAACTGTTCGCCGACACGCAGTTCTGGAACGCGCTCGAGAACACCGTCAGCATCTTCCTGCTCTCCAGCGTTCCGCAGCTGATCATCGCGGTGCTCCTGGCGGCGTTGCTCAGTGCCAGGATCCGCGGGGCGACCGGCTGGCGCGTCGGCGTCCTGCTCCCCTACGCCGCCAGCCTGGTGGCGCTCGGGATCATCTTCGCGAACCTGTTCGGGCCGAAGTACGGGCTGGTCAACGGTCTGCTCCAGACGATCGGGCTGGACCCGGTCGATTGGCAGGCCGGCCGCTTCAGCAGCCATGTCGCGATCGCGATCATGGTGAACTGGCGCTGGACCGGGTACAACGCGCTGATCGTGCTGGCGGCGATGCAGGCCATCCCGAAGGAACTGCACGAGGCCGCCCTCATCGACGGCGCGGGGACCGCGCGCCGGTTCTTCAGCATCACGCTGCCCTTGCTGAAGCCGACGCTGATCTTCGTCACGATCACCTCGACCATCGGCGGCCTGCAGATCTTCACCGAGCCCAAGCTGTTCGACGCCATGCCGGGCTCGAACAACGGCGGCTCGTCCAACCAGTTCCAGACCGTGACGTTGTACCTGTACCAAACGGCCTTCGAGAACTACGAGCTCGGCTACGCCTCGGCGATCGCGTGGGTGCTGTTCGTGATCATCGTGCTGATCGCGCTGGTGAACTTCTTCCTCACCGGCAGGCTCACGGCGGTGAAGAAGAAATGACCACGATCCACAATGGACTCAAGCGGGGCGTGTCGGCGCTCGGCAAACCACGCCGGGCGACCTATGTCGTGCTCACGATCTTCGTGCTGGGCTCGCTCTTCCCGTTCTACTGGTCGTTCCTGGTGGCCAGCCGGGACAGCGGGATGCTCACCGAGCGCGTGCCGCCCTTCCTGCCGGGCGGGAACTTCTTCGCCAACGCGGCGAGGGTGTTCGACACCGTGCCGTTCTGGAAGGCGCTCGCGAACAGCCTGATCGTGTCCGGCACGGTCACCCTCACCACGGTGCTGTTCTCGGCGCTCGCCGGGTTCGCGTTCGCCAAACTGCGGTTCCGCGGCCGGAACGGGCTGTTCGTGTTCATCGTCATCACCCTCGCCGTGCCGACCCAGCTCGGCATCATCCCGCTGTTCATGGCCATGTCGGAATTCGGCTGGGCGGGCGGGTTGCAATCGGTGATCGTGCCGAACCTGGTGACCGCGTTCGGCGTCTTCTGGATGCGGCAGTACACGCTGGACGCGGTGCCGTACGAACTGATCGAGGCGGCCAGGGTCGACGGCTGCAGCATGATCCGGATCTTCTGGAACGTCTGCCTGCCCGCGGTCCGCCCGGCGGCGGCGATCCTGGCGATGTTCACGTTCATGACGTCGTGGAACGACTTCCTCTGGCCGCTCGTGGTGCTGGACGCCGGCAACCCCACCGTCCAGCTGGCCCTGGAGAAGCTGCAGAGCGGGTATTACGTCGACTATTCGCTGGTGCTGGCCGGAACCACCCTGGCCACCATCCCGATCCTCATCGTCTTCCTCCTCCTCGGCCGCCAGATCGTGGCCGGGATCATGCAAGGTGCCGTGAAAGGGTGACCATGTCCGCTCATCCCGACAGTGTCCGGGCGAAGACCGCGCTGCTGTTCCCGCCCGGATTCGTGTGGGGCGCCGCCACCGCGGCCTTCCAGGTCGAAGGGGCGACTTCCGCCGACGGCCGGACCGACTCGATCTGGGACGTCTTCGCCCGCCGCCCGGGCGCCGTCGTCGGCGGCGACACCGGGGAGCCCGGCGCCGATCATTACCGGCGCTATGCCGAAGACGTCGACCTGATGCGGCGGCTCGGGCTCGGCGCGTACCGGTTCTCCCTGTCGTGGCCCCGGATCCGGCCCGACGGCGGCGCGCCCAACCCGCAGGGGCTCGCGTTCTACGACCGGCTGGTCGACAAACTGCTCGAAGCCGGCGTGGAGCCCTGGGCGACGCTGTATCACTGGGATCTCCCCCAGTCCCTGGAAGACCAGGGCGGCTGGGCGGCACGCGAGACCGCCTTCCGGTTCGCCGAATACGCCGAAACGGTCGTCGCACGTCTGGGTGACCGTGTGCCGCGCTGGTCCACCCTGAACGAGCCGTGGTGCGCCGCGATGCTGGGTTACGCGCGCGGGATCCACGCGCCCGGAAGGCAGGAACCCCGCGCCGCCGTCGCGGCCGCGCACCATCTGCTGCTCGGGCACGGGCTCGCGATGGACGTCTTGCGGCGGCATGCCCCGGCTGCGTCGTCGGGGGTGACGCTGAACCTGTATCCGGTGTCGGCGGTCGACCCGTCGTCCACTGTGGACGCGGAGGCGGCGCGCCGGATCGACGGCCTGCAGAACCGGCTGTTCCTGGATCCGGTGCTTCGTGGCTCCTACCCCGCGGATCTTCGGGCCGATCTGGCGCCGCTCGGCATCGAGGAACTCGTGCGGGACGGCGATCTAGAGACCATCGCCGCACCGATCGATTGGCTGGGCATCAACTACTACCGCGGCTACCAGGTCGCGGGCACTCCCCTGCCCGGCAGTGAACCGGCGGGCGCCGACTGGCTCGGCGTCCCCGACGTCCATTTCGTCCCCGACGAGGCGGCGCCGCGCACCGACTCGGGCTGGGAGGTCCAGCCGTCGCGACTCACCGAATGCCTGCTGCAGGTCCACCGCGACTATCGCCCGATCCCGTTGTACATCACCGAAAACGGCGCGTCGTATCCCGACGCGCTGATCGGCGGGGACATCGCGGACACCGACCGGATCGCCTTCCTCGACTCGCATCTGCGCGCCGCGTACGACGCGATCGAGGCGGGCGTCGACCTGCGTGGCTACTTCTACTGGTCGCTGCTCGACAACTTCGAGTGGGCCGAGGGGTACGCCAAGCGGTTCGGCCTCGTGCACGTCGACTACGCGACCCAGCGGCGGACGCCGAAGCGGAGTGCGCTCTGGTACGCCAGGACGATCAGTCTGAACGGGCTGAGCTGAGTCACCCCGCCGGGATTGCGGTGGCCGCGTCCCGGCGGGTCTTGTTATCGTGGAGCGGACCTGATCGAGAAACAGGGAGACCAGACGTGGCAGGTGAAGACGACATCTCCGGGTGAGCCGGAGTTGGCAGGCCACCGGCGTTGATGCCGACGTGGCCACTTTGTCGTCCCCTCGAAACCACGTCCACCGCGGTGCTGCCTTGAGGCGCCCGCTGTCTTTCACGAGGTCATTTCCATGTCAGACGCCTTCGTCGTCGTGTCCGCCTTGTCGTTCGCCTGGCCGGACGACACCCAGGTCTTCGACGACCTGTCCTTCACCGTGCCCGGAGGCCGCACCGGCCTGGTCGCGCCGAACGGGGCGGGCAAGAGCACGCTTCTCAAACTGATCGCCGGCGAGCTGCGGCCGCTCTCCGGATCCGTCTCCGTCCAGGGAGTCCTCGGCTATCTTCCGCAGTCGCTGCCGCTCACCGCCGACCTGAACGTGGCCGAAGTGCTGGGCATCGCGCCGCAGCTCGCGGCACTGAGCGCCATCGAGTCCGGTGACGCGAGCGACGAGCACTTCACCACCATCGGGACCGACTGGGACATCGAGGAACGCACCCGCGCGCAACTCGACCGGCTCGGCCTCGACGGCATCTCGCTGGACCGGAGCCTGCGGACGTTGAGCGGCGGGCAGATCATCTCCCTCGGCCTGGCCGCCCAGCTGCTCAAACGGCCGGACGTCCTGCTGCTGGACGAACCGACCAACAACCTCGACCTCGACGCCCGCCGCAAGCTCTACGGCGTGCTCGAGGACTGGTCCGGCTGCCTGCTGCTGGTGAGTCACGACCGGGAACTGCTCGACCGGATGGACCGGATCGCCGAACTCGACCGTGGCGATCTCCGGTACCACGGCGGGAACTTCACCCAGTACGAAGCGGCGGTCAAGGCCGAGCAGGAGGTCGCCGAACGCAACGTCCGCAGCGCCGAGCAAGAGGTCAAACGCGAGAAGCGGGAGATGCAGCAGGCGCGCGAACGGGCGGCGCGGCGGGCGGGCAACGCGGCCCGCAACCTCGGCAACGCCGGTCTGCCGAAGATCTTCGCCGGCACCATGAAACGCAACGCCCAGGAGTCCGCCGGCAAGGCGAACGAGACGCACGCGGCCCGCGTCAGCGACGCGAAGAACCGTCTCGACGAGGCCGAACGCTCCCTTCGCGACGATCACAAGATCGCGCTGATCCTGCCGGGCACCAACGTCCCCGCCGGGCGCACGATGTTCCACGGCGAGCACATCCAAGTCCGCTACGGCGACCGGAACGTCTTCGCGGGAGACGGCGTCGACCTGACGATCCGCGGCCCCGAGCGGATCGCGCTGACCGGCGGGAACGGCACGGGGAAGTCGACGCTCCTGCGGGTGCTCAACGGCGACCTCGTCCCGGACAGCGGCGTGCTGAAGCGGTCGGAGGGCCGGATCGCGTACCTCTCCCAGCGGCTCGATCTGCTGGACCTCGACCGGACCATCGCCGAGAACTTCGCCACGTTCGCCCCGAGCCTCCCCGAGTCGCAGCGGATGACCCTCCTCGCCCGCTTCCTGTTCCGAGGCGCGCGAAGCCAGCTTCCCGTCGGCGTGCTCTCCGGCGGCGAGCGGCTGCGAGCCACGCTGGCCTGCGTCCTGTTCGCCGAACCCGCGCCGCAACTGCTCCTGCTGGACGAGCCGACCAACAATCTGGACCTGGTCAGCGTCGGACAGCTGGAGAGTGCGCTGGGGGCCTATCAGGGGGCTTTCGTGGTGGTGAGCCACGATGAGCGGTTCCTGAAGGAGATCAAGGTGGATCGGCGGGTTCGATTGGCCGACGGGGCTCTCGTGGAGTCCTGATTCGGCGGCGACTGGGCGGACTGGCTCGTGAGTGGTAAGGACGGTTCTAACCGTCCTTACCACTCACGAGGGCTTTGTTCCGCATTTAGTCGACTAACTGCGGCTCGTTCTCCTTGCGTCATGTCCTGACGGGGCGCGGTAGCGCTTTGCGCAAAGCCGCTATACATCGAGAACTTCGGGGAACTGCGGGCTCGGCCGATCACCGTGGGCTCCGACCAGCCTCGACTCCCTGCACTCCGAGCACCCTCATCACTCTTCAGTGTTGTTGACGCGTTTCGCTTGTTGCCTAAAATTACGAACACATGTTCGACTGAGTTGCGGTATTATTGAGGGGTGTCCGAGACCTTCCTTCCCGAACTGCCGCAGGAGTTGTGGCGCGCTGGCAAGCTGGAGCTTGCGCATGGCGTGGCGCAGTCGTTGCAGGTGATTCGGATGGCGACCGCGGCGTTGTCGCGGTTTCTGGCGGAGATCGAGTCTCGGGGCGTCAAAGACTTGTATGGGCATGGCAGTACGGCGAGCTGGTTCGCGGAGATGGCGGGGTTGTCGCGCGGCGAGGCGGGTCCGGTGGTGAAGCGGGCGATCGCCTTGAACCCCACCCGGGCCTTGGATGGCACGGAGGTTCCGCCGGTCGCTCCCTGCACCGCCGCGGTTGCCGCGGAGGGGTTGGTCGGGGATGAGCGGATCGATCAGATCCTGGAGATCTTGAAACGGCTCCCTGCCGACACCTCTGCCGAAGATCGGGCGGAGGCGGAGAAGATTCTGGCCGAGCTTGCCCCGCATGCCGGTCCCCGTCAGCTCTCCGAGGCTGAGACGAAACTGCTGGGCTGGCTGGACCCGGACGGCAACGAACCCAAGGATCCCGAGCCCAAGGAACCGCGCCGCGAGATCACCCTGGAGCGCCGCAAGGACGGGTTCTGGAAACTCACTGGTCTCCTCGACGATGAGACCGGGGCCCGGACCGCGGCCGCGTTGGAGGCGCATGCCCAGCCACGGCCGGTGGACGAGTTCGGTCAGGCGGATCTGCGGATGAAGTGCGAGCGCATGGGCGACGCCTGGGCCGAGCTTCTGGACCTGGCCATCGCCTGCCCCGATCAGCCCGGCACCAGCGGCTATCGCACCCTCGTCCATGTCACCGTCGGGCTTGAGGAACTCAAATCGGGTCTCGGGACCGCGTGTCTCGACTTCGTGGGGACGATGACCGCCCGGGAAGCCCGGCTCGCGGCCTGCGACTGCCTGATGTTGCCGGTCGTGATGAGCGGCTCGGGTGAGCCGCTGGATATGGGACGGCTGAGACGGTTCGTCACCCCCGGCCAACGCCGGGCGTTGAACATCCGCGACGGCGGCTGCGCGTTCCCGGGATGTCATCGGAAACCGAAGAACTGCCACGCTCACCATATCGAGCACTGGGCAGACGGCGGACCCACCGACCTCCGAAATCTCGTGCTGCTCTGCGGCTTCCACCACCGCCTGATCCACCACGGCGACTGGGAAGTACGGATGGCGGCCGATGGGTTGCCGGAGTTCGTTCCGCCTCAATACCGGGACCCGCTCCGACAACCCCGACGCAACACCCTGCACCACCGCTGAACCCCGAGGAGCCCGCCAGCCACCCAGGCGACGGGCCCCTCGGCATACCCGAGACCGGGCAGGGCCGGCGACCGTGTGGATATCAGGTCATCCAACGCACCAAAATCCACACAGTCCATAGTCGACGCTCGACCGGAAGCCCAGCGACAATCCCCCGCAGAAAAGAAAAGGTCCCGCTTCCGCTCAGCGAAGGCTGGGGTTCCTGCGAGCAGGAAGCGGGAGTTTGTGGCCGGTACGGGGGCCGCCTCTCGGCGAGTGGCTCGACACGGCTCCGGCCGGACCGGTATTCCGTGAAGGCGAAGGGTGAGGCCCGGGGGCACCATCCGTACCGACTCTCTCTACAACGCTCCACCGCCGGAAATGTTCCCCGGCGGCGAGCCCGGATCGATGTGACCCGCGTCTACAACGAACAAAAAGACCCGCTCCCGCTCAGCGAAGGCCTGGGGGTTACCTGCGAGCGGGAGCGGGAGCAAAGGCCGATACGGTGGGCCGCCTCTCGGCGAAAGGCACGACATGGCTCCGGCCGGACCGGTATTCCATGAAGGCGAAGGGTGAGGCCCGGGGGCACCATCCGTACCGACACCCTCTACAACGCCACGCCCCCGAAAACGTTCCCCAAGAAAAGAGTGACGCGCGTCAACACACGAATGCGCTAATGGTCAGCAGGGCGGCGGAACCTGGGCGACGAGTTCCTCGGGAGCGGAAAGCCGCCACGCCTCGTAGACCAATTCGGTGAGTTCGTCGGATTCGATGCCGTCGAGGTAGACCACCACCCAGCCGAATCCCCCGGCCGTGAACTGCACCTCGAAGACGTCGGGCCGTTCGGCCACGAGGGCTTCCTGCTCCGAGAGGGTCTGCTTCAAGCCGACGGTCTGGGTCCGCGGCCAGTAGTAGCCGAACCGCTTCCCGCGCACGCTGTACGACTCCCACTCCTTCGCGTCGGAGCGCTCGACGTCGGCGAGCGTCTTCAGCATCCGGTGGAACTCGTCACTCGACACGCTCATCTGAACCCCAAACCCCAGGAACTCCGTCCGCCCCAGTCTAAACAGCCACTTCCTTTGAGGACGCGAGACGGCGACCCGAGGCAGCGGTAGATTCGCCCGAGGAAGATCCACTCGATCCGGGGGAGCTGCGCAATGGACCGACCCGTCACCGCGGCGGAACTGTTCGACGCCATCGGTTCCGACTACGAAGACGTCTTCGGGCGGGCCCCGGCGGTCGACCGGGCGGTGCGGCATCTGCTGGACGCCCTGCCGCCGTCGTCGCGAGTGCTCGACATCGGCAGCGGCACCGGCAAACCGGTCGCCGGGGACCTGTCGTCCGCAGGCCATCGGGTGACCGGCCTGGATGTTTCGTCGGTGATGATCGACATCGCGCGCGAGCAGGTTCCGGCCGCCACGTTCGTGCACGCCGATGTGCGCGAGTGGACCTCGCCACCCGAGACCTGGGAAGCCGTCTGCGCCTTCTTCCCGTTCCTCCAGATGCCCCGCAAGGACACCGAAGCCGTACTCGCCGACATCGCGCGTTGGCTGGTCCCGGGAGGTCTTTTCGCTCTGATCACAATCCCGAAGGACGCCGAGGACGCGCCGGCGGAGTTCTTCAACCACTCCTTCCTGGTGACCAGTTTCGCGCCGGACGACCTCGTCCGGCGGGTCGAGGCGGCCGGGCTGGAGGTCACCGGCACGCACTCCGAGGTCTTCACCGCCGACGAGCCGGGGACCCCGCCGGAGGAACACCTCCTGATCACCGCCCGGCGCCCGGCCTGACCATGCCGACCATCAGCGTGATCACCCCGGTCCATCCGCCGAGCCTGCCGTACCTGACCGAGGCGTACGAATCCCTCGCCGCGCAGGAACTCCCGCCGGGCTGGGCCTGGGAATGGCTGGTGCAGGAGGACGGCGAGACCGGGCTGCTCGACGGCGCCCTCCCCGCGGACGCGCGGGTGCTGCCCGGCTCGGGCCGCCGGGGCGGCCCCGGAGTCGCGCGGATGATGGCCCTGTCCCGCTCCTCCGGGGAGCTGATCAAAGCCCTCGACGCGGACGACCTCCTGGCGCCCAGGGCGCTCTCGCGGGACATCTCCGCGCTCGCGGACCCCGCGATCGGCTGGACCACGTGCCGGGTCCTCGACCTCCTTCCGGACGGGACCACGGCCGGCTTCGACAGCGACCCCGACGAGGGGCCCATCGAGCGCGGCGCGATCCTGGGGCACTGGCAGCGCAACGGCTACGTGTCGTCGGTGGTGGCCGGGACCTTGTGCATCCGCCGCGAACTGCTGCTGGACCTCGGCGGCTGGATGGCGCTGCCCGCGTCGGAGGACACCGGGCTGATCCTCGCCGCCAACGCCTGCTCGGACGGCTACTTCATCGCCACGTGCGGCATGTTCTACCGGAAGTGGCCCGGACAGGTCACCAAGTCCGCGGCGCACAACGACGACGGCGAGCGGCTCGCGCGGATGAGGCTGATCGAGGAACGCGCCGAGGTCATGTTGGCAGGTCGACGATGTCGAGCAACGCCTTCGCGCACAGATCCCGGATCTCGTCCCGGTTCAGTCTCCGGTACTTGAGCCAGTCGAGGCAGACCGCCACGACGAAGGCCAGCCAACCGCGGACGAGCACCCGCAGGGCCTCCGGCGGCTCGCCGTCCGGGCACAGCACTTCGAGGATGCGGCGGCCCTGTTCGGCGAAGTTGTTGTCCAGGACCTCACGGACGCCGTCGACGGCGATCGACGTGCCCGAGTGCAGCGCCCGGTACCCGTCCTCGTTGGCCTCGACGTAGCGGAGGTACGCGTCGAGGCCGGCCGTCAGCTGCTCTTCGACCGGCAGCGTGGGGTCGGACTTGGTCATCTCGAGCAGGCGTTCGCCCTGTGACCTGATGACCTCGGTGACGAAGTCTCGTTTCGTCGGGAAGTAGTGGTACAGCAGCCCTCGGGACACTTCGGCGATGTCCGCGACCTGCTCGATCCACACGTCGTCGTACGGCCGCTCCGCGAACAGGCGGGCACCGATCCGCAGCAGTTGTTCCCGCCGCTCGGCGGTGGTCAGCCTGCTGCGGGGCTTCCCGGAAGTACTCGGCGCCATCCGGGCATCGTACTTACTTGACACGGGTTCAGTAACAGGCCACGCTCGCTATTGGATGCCGGTTCAACAGCGCTCACCCTGGAGGGGCTCGATGGCCACCGCTCTCCCCCATCCCCCGCGACGGATCCCGCTGATCGGCGACGTGCTCGGCGTCTCGCCGAAGACACCGGTCCAGGATTCGATGCGGCACGCCGCCGAACTGGGTCCCGTCTTCGAGCGCAAGGTGTTCGGCCGGAGCATCGTGTTCGTCCACGGCGCCGGGATGGTCGCCGACCTCTCCGACGAGAAGCGGTTCGCGAAACACGTCACCCCCGCGATCGCGAATCTCCGCCCACTCGGCGGCGACGGGCTGTTCACCGCGCACAACGAAGAGCCGAACTGGCGGCGCGCGCACGAGATCCTCGCGCCCGCGTTCAGCCGCAACGCCATGCAGCGCTACCACCCCACGATGCTGGCGATCACCCGCGAACTGCTGGCGACGTGGGACAGGGGCGGCGAGGTCGACGTCGCGGACGACATGACCAAGCTGACGCTGGAGACCATCGGGCGGACGGGCTTCGGCTACAGCTTCTCGTCGTTCGAACGCGCCGAACCGCATCCGTTCGTCGCCGCGATGGTCCGCACGCTGCGGCACGCGCAGCGGACGGCGATCCAGCCGCCGGTCATCGGCCCGCTCCTGAGCCGGAAAGCCAACCAGCGCAACGAAGCAGACCTCGCGTTCCTCCACTCCGTCGTCGCCGACGTCATCGAGGCACGCCGGAACGATCCGAGTACCGAAGACCTGCTCGGGCTCATGCTGAACACCACGCAGCCGACCACCGGCGCGGCACTGGACGAGGACAACATCCGGCACCAGATCATCACCTTCCTGGTGGCGGGCCACGAAACCACGTCGGGCGCGCTGTCGTTCGCCCTGTACTACCTCGCCCGTAATCCGGACGTCCTGGCCCGCGCGCGGTCCGAAGTGGACAAGGTCTGGGGCGAGAACCCGGATCCGTCCTACGAGGAGGTCGCCAAGCTCCGCTACGTCCGGCGGGTGCTCGACGAAGCACTCCGGCTCTGGCCGACGGCGCCCGCGTTCGCCCGCCAAGCCCAGGTGGACACCGTCGTCGGCGGCGAGTACCCGATGCGGAAGGGGCAGTGGGCCCTGGTCCTCATCCCGGCGCTGCACCGCGATCCCGTCTGGGGTGACGATCCCGAGTCGTTCGACCCGGATCGCTTCTCCCCGGAACGCAACCGTGCCCGTCCGGCGCACGTCTACAAGCCCTTCGGAACCGGCGAGCGCGCCTGCATCGGACGGCAGTTCGCCCTGCACGAGGCGACGCTGGTGCTCGGCATGCTGCTGAGCCGGTACGACCTGCGAAGCGACCCGTCCTATCGGCTGAAGGTGCAGGAGCTGCTCACTCTCAAGCCGGAAGGCTTCAAACTGGAGGTCTCGCTCCGCGATCGCGCGTCGGTGCCCGCCTGAGCGGTCACATCTCCGCTTCGGGATCCGTCAGCAAGGTATGGAAACCCGAATCCCGAACCCCGCCCTGTCGAACCCCGCCACGCTCAAGGCCCTGATCGCGCTGTCGGAGTCGGCCGGCGACACCGGTGTCCCGAAGACCACGCACTACCTCATGCACGTCCGCGCGAGCCAGATCAATGGATGCAGCGGCTGCCTCGAGATGCACACCAAGGAGATGCGCAAGGCGGGCGAGTCCGACGAGCGGATCTTCACCGTGGCCGCGTGGCGTGACACGGCCTACTACACCGACGCCGAACGCGCGGCACTCGCGCTGGCCGAGGCCCTCACCCGCATCGCGGACCGGACCGACCCGGTCGACGACGCGGTCTGGGACGAGGCCGCTCGTCACTACGACGAAAAGCAGCTCTCGAGCCTGGTCCTCTCCATCGCCGCCATCAACACGTGGAACCGGCTCAACGTCGCCACACGGCAGATCGCCGGCGCCGCCTGAACCGGGCTATTCGGCCTGCCGTAGCTCCACACAGCACTCGGCCACGCCGGGAACGAGGGCCGCTTCCACGTTCCCGGCGCGGACGCCGTTCAGGAAACCGGCCAAGAAGGCCTGGTTGATCCCGCAGACCAGGTCGGGGGCCTTCGCGGCCAGCGGGTGGAACGGGCAGTTCCGCAGCCGGACGCAGGTCCTGCTGTCCCGGCTCGGTTCGAAACCGTAGCGGCGAAGCATCCCTTCGGCCACGGTGAGCGCGCGTTCGGGACCGAGCCTGCCGGGCCGCGTCCGCGCGCGCTCCTCCTCGCCCGCCGCGAAGCCGCGCTCCCCCGCGACCCGGCGCACCGCTTCCCTCGCCGTCTCGCCGCTCTCTTCGGCGAGCACGGCCTCGGCCAGGATCCCCGCGAGGACCTCGTGCCGTCGTGCGGGAAGCTGGACCTGGATGGTGTCGTCGACGGGTTCGTAGACCTTCGGCCTGCGGCCCACCTTCACCACCGGGCCCGCCGCGAACCCGAATCTGAGCAGGCCGGCGTCCACGAGTTTGTCGAGATGGAAGGCGGCGAGCTTGCGGGAGATCCCCACCGCGGCCGCAGCCTCGTCCCGGGTGACCGGGCGCCGCGCGCGCCGCGCGTAGACGTACATACCCCGGCGAAGGTCGTCGTCGAGAGCCGCCACCGCGGCGATGGCGGGGACGTCGAGGCCGTCCGGATCGGGCACTGTCACGTACACCACGATATCGCCTATCTCAACCGTCGGAACACCCTGGATCACGGATCTACCATGTAAGATGAGCCCGCGGGTGGCAAAACACCCAAAAGTCTTGGTTAAATAACCACTGGGGACCACATCCAGCCTAGGAGGCCCAATGTCCACTCCCGCCTTGCGCGTTGTGCATGAAACCGGGCCGGGGCCGGACCTGGTGGCCGCCGAGGCCGCGGCCGCCGATCTCCTCACCGCGCTGGGCATCCCGCTGGACTCCGAGAGCCTCCGCGGCACGCCGGGCCGCATGGCGCGCGCGTACGCCGAGCTGTTCACCCCTCGGCCGTTCGACCTCACGACCTTTCCCAACGACGAGGGCTACGACGAACTCGTCCTCGCCAGGGGAATCCCGGTCCGGTCGGTCTGCGAGCACCACCTGCTGCCGTTCGTCGGCGTCGCACACGTGGGTTACCTGCCCGGCGACCGGATCCTCGGCCTGTCCAAGCTGGCGAGGATCGTCGAGCACTTCGCTTGCCGCCCCCAGGTTCAGGAGCGCCTGACGAAGCAGGTCGCGGACTGGCTCGAAGAGCAGCTCGAACCCCGCGGCGTCGGCGTGGTGATCGAAGCGGAGCACTCGTGCATGACGTTGCGCGGCGTCCAGGCCGTCGGGTCGAGCACCGTCACCTCCACCCTGCTCGGCACGCTCCGCGAAGACGCCCGCTCCCGACAGGAGTTCTTCGCTCTCACCGGTATCAACGGCTGACAGCGGGCTGTTCCGCGTAGGCCGCGGAGACGACTTCACGGTCGAACACCCGCCAAGTGAGCGCGGAAACGAGCACCGCCACCACGAAACCGGCCCAGTACGGCGTCGTCAGCCCGAACTTCGACGCCACCGCCCCGCCGAGCAACGCGCCGACGCAATTGCCGCCCGCGATGATGAACAGGCTGGTGCTTCCGACCCGGCCGAGCATGTCCGGCGGGGTGAGCCGTTGCCGCAGGGAGCTGGCGACGATGCCCCACAGCGCACCGTGCACCCCGAACAGGAACAACGTCACCCCGACCACCGGCGCGTTCGTGCTCGTCGCCAGCACCAGATGGGTCCCGGCCTCGATCAGCAGCCCGATCCGCAACGTCCAGGTCGGCGTGCACCACGCGATCAGCCGGTCCCCGGTGACCGAGCCGAGCAGCCCGCCCACCGCCATGCAGGTGAAGAGCAGGCCGTATCCGACGGCACCCAGCTGGAGCCGCTCCTTCGCCAGCAACACCAGCACCGAGGTCGCCGCGACGAGCGTCAGGTTCAGCATGCCGATCAGCCCGACCATGGTCCGTAGCAGCCGCTGACCGGCCAGCCACCGGAATCCCTCGGCCACCTCCGACCGCATCGAGCGGCGCACGGCGGGTTCGCCGGGATCGTCGCCGGGGCGCGAGCGGTAGGCACCGGCGATGAGCCCGAGCAGCAGAGCGCTGACCGCGTACGTGCCGGCGTTGACGTAGAACGGGATGCTCGCCGCGACGCCGAACAGGAATCCGCTCAGCGGACCGGAAAGCATGCCGTGGGCCAGCGTGGTCCCCGCGTACAGCCGTCCGTTCGCCCGCTCCAGCAACGACTTCGGGACGATGGCGGGCAGCATCGCCCCGCTCGCCGTCCGGAACACGACCTCACTCGCGTTGATCACGAAGAGGACCGAATACAGCAGGGCGATTTCGACGTCCCCCGCCGTGATCGCGACGGCCAGCAGCGCGACGACGGGTACGCGGATCCAATCCAGGGTGATCATCAGCTTCCGCCGGTCCACCCTGTCGACCAGCACCCCGCCCGGGAGCGCGAAGAGCAGCCATGGCAACCACGCCACCGCGAATCCACCCGAGACCACGAGCGGCTCGTCGGTGCGGGAAGCGATCAGCAGCGGCGCTGCCACCGTGGCGAGTCCACTGCCCAGCGCGGACGTCGTACTCGCCGCCCAGAGCTTCACGTACCTGCCGTCCAACCGCTCCCCAGTCATGAGATCGAACGTAGCGACCTGTGACCGAGCGGATGCGGAGTTTCACCCACAGCTGAGTACGCGCCCTCTAGACTGCCCTTCCGTTCGGCCTTGGGAGGGGACCACGGATGGTGCTGGTGCGCGACGTCGATCCGGCGCATTTGCTGAAGAACCTGCCCATCGGCGGGGAGCTGCACCCGTACCTTCCGCGGGATGTCGATCAGGACGTCCGGGCCGCGTTGTCGGCCGCCCCGTTCACGCTGATCGTCTACGAGCACAACTCGGGAGTACGGCGGACCGCCTACGAGGCGCTGCTGGCGTCGTACCCGGACTACGAACTGATCATCAGGCCGCGGAGCACCGACCTCGCTCGCCAGCGGGGTGCGGCCACCGCCGTCGTCTGGCTGGACGACGAGCTGGACGCGAAGTTCACCGATCTCTCCCGTCCCTTGACGGCCTGGCTCGGACGACACACCGTGCGCCGGGCCCTGGGAGTCATCCGGGAAGACAGGTACGAGAGCGAGGTGCTGCGAGAGGCCCTCGGCCCTCTTCGCCCCACCATCGTGCGACTCGCCGCCGGCCTTTCCGGCGGCGAGCGCCTCGTCGCCGACCAGATGTTCCCCGCAGCCGCGCCTGTCCGGCAGGCCGGGCAACTCGCCGGCCTGCCCGCCGCCATACGGCCGCCGAAGCCGATTCAATCCCCGGACCCCTTCGCCGCCCACGTCGCCGACTACCGGCCCGATACCGACGACGGCGTCGACCGCCTGGGTATCGGCACCGACGTGCGCATGCTCGCCGACCTGGTGGTCTCCCGGATGATCACCCCTCCCCTGTCGATCGGCCTGTTCGGCAGCTGGGGTTCGGGCAAGAGCTTCTTCATGCGGCAGATGCAACTGCGCGTCCGCGAACTCGCCGATTCCGCGCGGACGGCCGAAACCGAGGCGGGCGCGCACGGGAAGTCCGTCTCCTCCTACTGTTCGAGTGTCCGTCAGATCAGCTTCAACGCCTGGCACTACAGCGAAGCGAACCTGCTCGCCAGCCTCGCCACTCATATTTTCGACAACCTCGCCGCGAGCGGCGCCGAGAACGATCTTCAGCGCCAGGCCGATCTGCTCGCGGAGCGCCGCAAGACCGAGAAGACCCTGCTCGGCAGGCTCAGCGCGGTCCGCCTCGAACGCAGAACCCTGACGGCCCAGCAGAAACAAGCGAGCCGGAGGCGGCGGAAACCACGCGAGTACGTCCGCGCCGTCTTCGACAGCCTCACCGACGCGGACAAGGCGTGGATCGCCTCCAGGATCGGTGTCGACCGGCCGACCGCCGAAGACCTCGAACGGCTGGCCCAGGAAACCGGCGGGCTGCGTTCGGACGTCGCCGAATTCTGGCGACGCCTCCGGCAGGACCCCGTCCCGCTGCTGGTCCTGATCGGCGGGCTGGTGACGGTACTGGTCGTCACGTTGCTCGTCGGCCGGTCACAGGTGTCCGGCGTGCTCGGCGGGCTCACGGTGGTGAGCTCCGTGCTGACCGTCGTCCTGCGGATGCGCGCCAGCGCGGAACGGATTCACCAGGCGTTGGACAAACTCGGTGGTCCGTCCGAAGAGGACGAAGAGACCGAGCGGCGCCTCGCCGAACTGGACGCGGAATCCGACCGGCTCGAAAAGGCGGTCGCCGAACTCGCGCCAGGGCTGGACCTCGTGTCGTTCGCCGAGTCCCGGGTCTCGGATTACGTCGAGCACCTGGGCGTGGTTTCCTTGCTGCGCAAGGATCTCGAAACGTTCGCGACGATGCTCGCCGAGGTGCCGCACGGTTCCGGCAAGATCGAGCGGACCGTGCTCTACATCGACGACCTCGACCGCTGCCCGCCCAAGGTCGTCGTCCAGGTCCTCGAAGCCATTCACCTCCTGCTGGCCCTGCCGGTGTTCGTCGTCGTGGTGGGGGTCGACTCCCGATGGCTCAAGAAGGCCGTCGAGCAGCATTACGAACAGATGCTCGGCGACGACCCGGAAACCTTCGCCGAGAACTACCTCGAAAAGATCTTCCAGGTGCCGTTCACGTTGTCCCCCATGGACGATCCAGGGTTCGCGGGGCTCGTGCGCGGGCTCGCCGAAACCGAGGTCCCGGATTCCACCCCGGCGCCCGCACCCGCCGGAACGGGTCTGGCCACCGGCGACCGCCCTCCGGCGACGGTCGCTCCGCCTCTTCCCTCGGAAGCACCGGCACCGTCGTCCGAACAGTCCACAATAGACGTTCGCCCTCCTCGTCTGGTGATCTCTTCGGCCGAGCTGGACTTCCTGCCGACGCTGGCCCCGTTCATCCGGTCACCGCGGGCCGCGAAGCGACTCCTGAACCTGTATCGCCTGTTACGAGCGCGCTTCTCCGGAGAGGAACTGGCCGGATTCCTCGCCGACGGCGACCGCGAGGCACCGTTCCGCGCGGTGCTGGTGCTGCTCGCGGTCCACGTCGGGCATCCGGACGCCGTCCGATGGTTCACCAACCTCGACGGGACGGATCCCGGCGACAGCGCCCTCGAGATCGTGTCGTCGATGAACGACCACGAACTGCGGCCGAAGCTCGAACGCGGTTTGTCCGGCGACTCGTGGCCACTGCTCGCCGGCTCCTATCAGCGCTGGCTGCCGTTGGTGAACCGGTTCTCGTTCGCCCGCGAACGCTCGATGTCGGGCCCGCGGTAGAGCCGCTCCGGGATCTTCGCCAGTGTCGACGGATGGACCTGCGGGCCGAGGCCGTAGAGCTTCTGGAAGCTCATGATGAGCGGCCGCCACCGGTCGGGGTCGATCCGGTCTTCGGTGCCCGGCATCCGCACGTCGTCGTGAACGTGGACACGCTGGACGCGCACCTCGAACACGAGCACGCCGCCGCGTTGTTTCGGATCGTCCTCGGCGAGGGGGTGCACGGCCTCGACGACGGCCTCCATCGTCACCGGGCATTCCGCGACACGGGGCGGCCGGACCGTCTCCGAGCCGACCGGGGTGAGCCCGGCGCGGGCGAACTTGTCCGGTTCGTGCCGGTAGCCGCGTTCGTACTTACGGGACGGGACCGGATCGGCTCCGGTGGTCAGCGCCAGCCGGTCGACGGCGGCCGCCAGCGCGTCGGAAGGGAGATTCAGAACACATTCACGGTTGCGCATGAGATTCTGCGCCGTCTTGGATTTCGCGCCCAGCCCGAGCATGCCTCGCCAGCCGAGCCAGAACGCCGACGACATCGGGGCCAGGTTCGCGGTGCCTGCCTGGTCGACCGTCGAAAGGAGCACCACCGGCGTGCCGAAGTAGAGGATTCCGGGCTCGATACGGGTGTGCGCGGCCTCGGCCGCCGTCGTGGAAATTGTCACGTCCGTCAGCTTCGCCGCCTCGCGCACCGGAGGCTGGCGAGAATCGGACGTCGCGATCAACACCGTCGGCGGAGGGCACGGCACCGTCCGAACACTTACCCTCTTCCGAGACGGTTCCCTTGGGCGGACGCGAACCCGCGGTCGTTCGGAGTATTGCGTTCGGCCGATTGCTGGTAGGTTCGCCGAACTTGAACGACGAAGGAGGCGCCGGCAGCTGCCCGGTCAACACCCGAACGCGCGTGGTGAGGCGAATCGCATGCGAGACGATGTGGTCCAGGCGAGCTCGATTCTCGGGCATTCCCCCGGCCAGGTTTGGGAAGTGATCGGCGATCCCGAGTCCTACTCGAGGTTCGTCGCGGAGATCAGCTGGTGCGAGATCCAGCGTCCCGCCGAACGCGGGCGCGGCCCGAAATGCCTTGTCCGGCTGGAACCGCGGCCGGGAACGCTCGTCGTCGGCGACATCGAGGCCCGCGTCTGGCGGCCGGGCGAGCACGTCGTGTGGTGCGGCGTCGAGAACGACGGCATCTGGGTCTCGGTCGAGCTGCGGCAGGCTCCGGATGGCGGCACGGAACTCCTCGCGCAGCTGATGCTTCCCGCGCCGCACTCCCCTCTCGTGTCCGCCGCGTCCTTCAAACGCACAGTCCGCGCAGCGGCCCGGCGGATCGATCTGCACCTTTCGGGCCGGGCGGCGTCACCCCAGGACGAACCGGCGCACACCAAGGCCACCACGCTGCACACGGCGAGCACGCTGATCAAGGCCGGAGTGCTCGCGGCCGCGCGGCCGGACAAGATCGCGCGGCAGCTCACCTCGCTTTCGCAGTGGGGCGCCACCGTCGCCGGCGGCTACTCGGCCAACGCCGCCCGCGTCCCCGAAGAAGTCGCGCTGCACGACGAACGCAACGTCCGGACGTTCAAGCAGGCGGCCGATCGCAGCAATCAGCTCGCGAACGCGCTGGCGGCCCGCGGCGTGCGCGCCCGCGACCGGATCGCCTTGCTGTGCCGCAATCACGCCGCGATGGTCGAGTCGCTGATCGCGTGCAGCAAACTCGGGGTGGACGCGATCCTGCTCAACACCGGACTTTCCGCCGGCGCGGTCGCGGACGTGATCGGGCTGCACAAACCGGTCGCGGTGCTCGCCGACGACGAGTTCTCGCGGATCATCGCCGACATCCCCGGCGATTTCCTGCGGTTGTCCACTTGGCCGGAGACCGAGAACGGCTACCCGACGATCGATCAGTTCATCGCCGGGGTGCCCGCCACCAAACTCAAACCGGTGGACCGGATCGGCAGGCTCGTCGTCCTGACCTCGGGCACCACCGGAACTCCGAAAGGCGCACGCCGTCCGACGCCGAAGGGACTGTCGACGTCGGCAGCCATGCTCGACCGCATTCCGCTCCATTCCGGAGACCGTTTCGTCGTGGCCGCCCCGCTGTTCCACAGTTGGGGGCTCGCCGGAATGCAGATCGGGATGGCCGTGCGGGCGTCGCTGTCGCTGATCCGCCGGTTCGACGCCGAAGAGATCCTGCGGACCATCGCCGAACATCGGTGCGGTGTGCTGTTCGCCGTGCCCATCATGTTGCAGCGCATTCTCGACCTGCCCGAACGGATCCGCACCCGCTACGACCTCTCGTCGCTGCGGATCGTCGCCAGCAGCGGATCCGCGCTGCCGGGCACGATCGTCACCGAGTTCATGGACACCTTCGGCGACGTGCTCTACAACTTCTACGGCTCCACAGAGGTTTCGTGGGCCAGCATCGCCACGCCGGAGGACCTGCGCGCCGCGCCGACCACCGCGGGCCGCTGCCCGCCGGGCACCCGGGTCGCCATCCTCGACGACGACCACAACCGCGTCCCGCCGGGCTGGGAGGGACAGATCTTCGTCGGCAACGACATGCTGTTCGAGGGCTACACCGACGGCGCCAGCGTGCCCCGGGCGGAGAACCTGATGGCGACCGGCGACGTCGGTTACCAGGACGCCGCCGGCCGCCTCTTCGTCACCGGCCGAGCGGACGAAATGATCGTGTCCGGTGGGGAGAACGTGTCCCCGCGCCCGGTCGAGGAGGCCATCGTCGCCCTGCCCGGCGTCCACGAAGCCGCCGTGATCGGCGTGCCGGACCGCGAGTTCGGGCAACGGTTCGCGGCGTACATCGTGCCGAAACGCGGCGCGCGGATGAGCGCGGACGACGTCCGCGCCTACATCCACCACCGGCTGGCCCGCTTCGCGGTCCCGCGGGACGTGTACTTCGTCGAGGAACTGCCCCGGAACGCGACCGGAAAGGTGCTCAAACGGTTGCTACGGGACGAAACCTGGCCGATCGATCAGTGAGCCGACCCGCAACTCGCGTGTTTGAAGGCGAATCACGCGTGATTGAGGGCGTAAGACGGTGTTCCGCCCCCAATCACGCGAGTTACGCCTCCGATCACGCGAGTTTCGCGCTCGAGTGCCGCTTCCGCAGGAGGAATCGCTGGATCTTCCCGCTGGGTGTCTTGGGCAACTCCGGCACGAAACGCACCTCACGCGGATAGGCGTGCGCGGCGAACCGGGTCTTCACCAGCTGCTGCAGTTCGGAAACCAGTGCGGCATCGGCGGAAACGCCGTCGCGCGCCACCACGTACGCCACGACGACCTCGCCGCGCAGCTCGTCCGGGACACCGATCACGGCGCATTCGGCCACCGCGGAATGCTGCTGCAGAACGCTTTCCACGTCGAACGGGCCGATGCGGTAGCCGGCCATCAGGATGACGTCGTCGTCCCGCGACGCGAAGGTGAGGTAACCGGAGGCGTCCTTGGCGGCCACGTCGCCGGTGTAGTACCAACGGCCGTCAGGGCTGAATCGCGCGGCGGTGCGCTCGGGGGCGTCGCGGTAGCCGCGGAACCACACCAGCGGACTCGCCGAGAGGTCCACGGCGACGCGTCCGCGTTCGCCCGGCTCGGCCACCACGTCGGCGTCTTCGCGGAGGACCTCGACGGCGAAGCCCGGCAGGACCCGTCCCATCGAACCGGGCTTGACCTCCGAGCGGAGATCCGGATGCCACGCGTTGCCGACCACCATGCCGAGTTCCGTCTGTCCATAGTGGTCGTAAACGCCGACACCGAGCTTCGACTCCGCCCACTCCAGGACGTCCGGGGTCAGCGGTTCGCCCGCCGACGAACAGTGCCGCAGCCGCAGGCCGTCCGGCACCGGGGCGGCCGAGTTCCGGAGCGCGCGGTACACCGTGGGCGCGGCGGCGAAGTTGGTGACGTCGTACTTTTCCAGCACCGCCCAGGTCAGCTCGGCCGAGAAACCCGCGTGCAGCAACAGGCTCCGCCTGCCGGTCGCCATCGGGGTCATGATCGCGTAGTACAGACCGTAGGCCCAGCCCGGGTCGGCGGCGTTCCAGAACACGTCGTCGGCGCGGACGTCGAGCGCGAAGTCCTGGTACGCCTGGAAACCCGCGAGCGCGCGGAGGGGAATCGGGACGGCTTTGGGCGTGCCCGTGGTCCCGGAGGTGAACAGCTCGACCAGGACCCCGGCACCACCGGTCTCCGCGGCTCCCGACAGCGGCGCGGCGGCGGCCAGCATCTCGCGGAACGACAGGTCGCCGTCCTCGCCGTCACCGACCACCACGATCCGCCGCGACGGGTCGGCGGGCAGATCGGCGGACGGCGTCAGCTTCGAACGCTGACCGGCGTCGGCGATGACGACCTTCGTGCCGTTGCCGGTGATGCGCAGCGCGATGGCGGGCGGCGCGAACGCGGTGAACAGCGGGACATGCACCGCGCCCAGCCGCCAGATCGCGAGCAGTGCCACCACGAGTTCCGCGGACTTGCCCATCAGCGTCGCCACCCGGTCCCCTGGCCCGACCCCGAGTTCGAGCAGCGCCCCGGCGAACCGTTCCGACCGTTCACGCAGCTCGCCGTAAGTGAGGTCCACACTGGTCAGATCCGCCTCGACCACGGTGAACGCGACCCCCTCCGCCGGATGCCGGTCGCACAACAGCGTCGCCGCACTGGCCCGCTCGTCGTCGTAGACCTCGAGCAACCGCCGGACGTGAGCTTCGGTCATCGTTTCTCCCGGGACGTGGCGAAGGCGTACAGTTCGGAAATCGTGCGGGCGGGCCCGGCCTGCCCACCACCCCCGATCGAGGGGGATCACCGAGGAGGGTGAGCCGATGCCGGTCGACGACGCCCAGCTGCTCGGCGCGGTCTCGGACCTGCGCCGGGACACCGGCCTGCCGGTCGGTTTCGCCGGGATCGCCGGCACCTCGCCGCGGATGCGGCTGACCGCGTTCCTCGGCAACCGGGGCACCGCGCTGAACGGCCTGTCCGTCCGCGCGGGCTGCGGCCTCGGCGGCAAGGCGCTCGCGCTGACCCGACCGGTGGTCGCCAACGACTACCACCGCGCCACCACGATCAGTCACGACTACGACGAGCCGGTCCGCGACGAGGGGATCCACTCGGTGGTCGCCATCCCGGTCGTCGTGCGCCGTCGCGTCCGCGCCGTGCTCTACGGCGGCCTGCGCGACGAGGCGACCCTTTCCGACCGGACCATCACCGCCGCCCTGCACGCCGCGCGCGACCTCGAACAGACGCTGGCCGTCGAAGACGAGATCGAGAAACGGCTGGCCGAGGCACAGCCGCTGGCCGAACACCGCGAGGAGGCCGCGCCGCGTGAGCGCCTCCGCGAGGTCTACGCGGAATTACGGGCGCTCTCCGGCCAGATCGGCGACGGCGTTCTCCGCGACCGCCTCGACGCGGTATGCGAGAACCTCACCGGCGCGGTTTCCCCGGCACTGCGCCTCGCGCCGCGGGAGCTGGACACAGTCTCGCTCGTCGCGCTCGGGCTGACGAACGCCGAGATCGCACATCGGCTGGGCCTGACCGCGGAGACGGTCAAGAGCTACCTGCGGGACGCGATGCGCAAACTCGACGCGACCTCGCGGTTGCAGGCCGTCACGCACGCGCGCCGGGCGGGGCTGCTCCCCTGACTCACCCCGCGGGAACGGGCGAGACCGAGGAGATGCAGTACTTGTCGCCCGCCTCTCGCCGGACCTCCATCGTCCCGTTGTGGGGCTCGGTCCGGTCCAGGGTGCCGGTCATCGTCACCATGATCAGGTCTGGGCTCACCTCGCGAGGATCCTTCGCGCTGAGCGACGCGTTGCGGTCGCCGTACTCCTTCGCGGCCTGACGGACCTTGTCCTTGGCGTCCGCACAGGCCGACTCGGCGGCCTTGTCGGGCTCGTCGCCGAACACCGCGAGGATGAACTTGCCCGCGAGCACCGGGCCCCAGTTGAGCTGCAACGGGGTCTGCGTCGCCTTGGCCGAGCTCGAAGACTTGCTGTCACTCAGCAGGAACCCGGGCGCGACGAACGCGAGGATCACGAAGACGACCACCACGAGCGCGCCACCGCCGGCGATCAAGCCGATCAGCAGACCGTTGCCCTTCTTCGGCGGCGGGTACCCCTGCTGCGGATAACCCTGCGGCGGGTACTGCTGCTGGGGATACTGCTGCGGATGCCACTGCGGCCCCTGCGGTCCCTGCGGATACGACATCGACGGTTCCTTCCCCCGGCCGGCTGGTGCGCGAGGAATCTACCGTCCCCTTCGGACAGTCGAAAACCGGCTCCATCGCAGGTCGGGTCTCCCTAGAATCGCCCCATGAGACGGCTGGCCGTGGTGGTCTTCAACGGGGCGTCGCTCGGCGCGATGTCCTTCGCGTTCGGCGTGTTCGAGATGGCTTCGGCCTTCGGCGAGCTGCCCGACCTCGACCTCAAGGTCGTCGGCGGCGAACCGGGCACCGCGTTGCGGGGCGGCGGCCTGACCGTCCCGGTCCCCGAAGACCTCGACGCGGTCCGGAACGCGGACCTGGTGCTGGTCCCCAACTGGCGGTCGCCGATGGAGGATCCGCCGGAAGCGGCGCTGGCGGCTCTCCGCTCGGCGCACGACCGCGGTGCCCGGGTGGCCGGACTGTGCAGCGGAGCCTTCGTGCTGGCCGCCGCCGGACTGCTCGACGGGCGCCCCGCGACCACGCACTGGGCGATGGCGCCACTGCTCGCGGCCCGGTTCCCCGCCGTCCGTCTCGACGAGTCGGTGCTCTACATCGACGACGGCGACATCCTCACCGCGGGCGGCGGCGCGGCGGGTATGGACCTCGGCCTGCATCTGATCCGCTCCTGGTGCGGCGCGGAGGTGGCGAACCGGCTGGCGAAGGGCATGGTCGTCCCACCACACCGGCCCGGCGGGCAGGCGCAGTACATCGAATCGCCGATGCCGGAACTCGACGAGGGCGACCCGGTGTCGGAGACGATGGCCTGGGCGCTGACCAGGCTGGACACGGCGCTCCCGGTCGACGAACTCGCCAGGCGGGCGCATATGAGCAGGCGCAACTACGACCGCCGGTTCCGCGAGATCACCGGCGCCGCACCCGGCACGTGGCTCACGCATCAGCGCGTCATCCGCGCGCAGCAACTGCTCGAATCCACCGATCTCCCGGTCGACGAGATCGCCAGGTACTGCGGGTTCTCCTCGTCCGCAGCGCTCCGGCCGCATTTCCGCCGCCAGGTCGGAGTCACGCCGGTGTCGTATCGGGAGACGTTCGGGACCAGGCTGGGCGTGCCGGAACCCATCCTGTCCTGAAACAGACCCCGGTTGGCGAAAACACCACTCACGGCGGGTGCCGCGGCCGGGCCACGATCAGGACATGACCGAAAACAGCCGTTCCTTCCTCAACCGCCGGTCCATGCTCACCCTCGGCGCGGGGGCCGCGGCCGCGCTGGTGGCGTCGGGTGGCATCGCCGAGGCGAGCAGGCCGTCCGCCTCCGACGCCGAACTCGCGCGGTCGCTGCCCGGTGGTTTCCGCAGCGAGTACGCCCAGGTCAACGGGGTCCGGCTGCACTACGTCGCCGGCGGCCGGGGTGAACCGCTGATCCTGCTGCCGGGCTGGCCGGAGACCTGGTGGCAGTACCGCAAGGTCATGCCGGAGCTGGCGAAGCGGTATCGCGTGATCGCCGTCGACCTGCGGGGAATGGGCGGCTCGGACAAGCCCCAAGGCGGTTACGACAAGAAGACGATGGCCCGCGACATCTTCGAACTCGTCCGCGCGCTGGGCCACCGGCAGGCGCATATCGCCGGGCACGACATCGGCGCCATGGTCGCGTTCGCCTTCGCCGCCAACCACGCCGAAGCCACGAAGACCGTCACGCTCATGGACGTCTCCCACCCCGACGAAAGCCTGTACCAGCTGCCGATGCTGGCGCCGCCCGGGCAGCCGGTGAACGTCTGGTGGTTCGCCTTCAACCAGGTCGCGACGCTGCCCGAACAGCTGCTTGCCGGCCGGTCTCGCTTCCTCGTCGACTGGATGTTCGACCACCTGGCGGCCGACCCGGCCTCGATCGGGAGCCGGGACCGGGCCATCTACGCCGCCGCGTACGACCGCCCGGACGCCATCCGCGCCGGGAACGGCTGGTACCAGGCTTTCGGCCAGGACATCGAGGATCAGAAGGCGTACGGGAAGATCACCGCGCCCATGCTGGGGCTGGGCTCGGAGTTCAACTACGACTACCTCGCCGCCGTCCTGCCGTCCAAGGCGGCCGACGTCCGGGTGCGGAAGGTGGCCGGTTCGGGCCACTTCGTCGCCGAGGAGCAGCCGCGGACCGTCGTCGACGAGTTGCGGACCTTCCTCGGGTGAGGCGTATACCCCGAATGGGTCAACGCCGCGCGCCGAGCAGGCCGATTCACTCGGTCAGGTGAAAGACGCGGCGACGCGTCATTCTCGCGGCGAGGTCCCCTCTTCTCTGGTGTGTCGGTACCGGCCGGGCAGCCCCCCGAACGGCCGGTACCGACATGGAAGTTCAGCTCAACCGATCCACCAGCGGGCCTTGTAGATCCACGCGCCGTGCAGCGCCAGCTCGGCGCGTGGAAAGGCCAGCCGGACGGTGTCCGTGCACCAGGTGCACAGGTGACCTTCCTGCACCGACGCCGTCAGGATCTGCCCGGTCCGCGGGTTCGTCGACACGCTCTTCACATGCGGCCGGTCAATCTCCCGGGCGCCCGCGTAGCGCTGGCTGAACCCACCACTCGTCTTCGAGAACTGGTACACGCCCGCTTCCGTCGTCACCCACAGCAGATCCGGCCGGTCCGGGACCGGCTGGAGGTCGTGCCCGCCCTTGGCCGGCACCGGGACGGACCGCTGCTCGGTGAGCACCGGAGCGGCGGGCGTCCCGCCGACGCTCAACGCGACGAGCGCGTCCGTGCCCAGGGCCCACAACACGTTCCGGCCGGCGTCCCACACCACGCCGTGCGCCCCCACCAGCCGGTATTCGGTGTAGGTCGTCGAGCGCTGCCCCTGTGAAGCGGTGTAGACCCGCACCCAGCCGCCGGTGCTGGCCGCCACCGCGACGTTCCCGTCCGGCAGCAGTTCGATGCTGTGCGGATTGGCCGGGCCGCCCACGTTCGCGGCCCAGTACGCCCGGTCGCCCGCCGGGTACGGCACGACGGCCGCGAAACCACCCGACGCCGACGTCAGCAGATACTTCTCGCCGCCTCGTTCGGCGAGCTTCGCGTCGCTCGGGTTGCTCCAGGAGCCCGCCAGGTCCGCCAGCCCGTTGGCGGCGTTCGGTGCCCACGCCCAGCGCACCTTCCGCTCCCGCCAGGAGGCCCGGTCGGCGGGCAGGACCAGGATCCGCTTGGACGCCTGCTCGGTGATGACGATCGAGCCGCGATCGCACCCGGCGGCGTCCGCGTCCGCCACCGCCGGCGCGGACGCCGCGACCGAAAGGCCCGCGATGGCCAGCGCCACCAAGGATTTCCGCATGATCTTCATACCCAGACCGAACCCGTCCGGGATGACCGGTGGGTGGCGGCGGTCGGAAACGTGGATGTCGACGAGGTGACTCTGCTCAGAGGCTCGCCTCGGACCGCCGGAACAGCACTTCACCCATCGGACGGCGTGCCGTCATCGGGGCCGGGCGGCCGTATCCGAAGCGCAGCACGGCGTGCGGACGGCCGAGGTCGGCGAACACCCGGTCCATCGCCGCCCGGGTCTCCGGGGTTTCGAACGGCCTGCCGACGAACGACGTCGCGAGACCGGCGGCCGTCGCGGTCAGCAGTACCCGCTGCAGCACCATTCCCGCCCGCAGGTCCGCGGCGGGCCCGCCGTCGGCGGTGAGGACCGCGCCGAGCACCGGCTCACCGCCTTCCGGTTCGGCGGCGATGAAGGACTCCTGCGCGGGAATGCCGTGCGGCGACGGCGGTCTGGTCTGCGCCTGGACACCGTCCGGCGCGTGGGCCGTCCGCCGCGTCCACAGTGCGACCTCCGCCTGGAACGCGCCGTTGCGCGCCTGCGCGGCCTCGGCCCGGTGCAGCACGCGCGCGACCGCGTTCGCCCGGTCGCCGCGACCGAACAGTTCCAGCAGCCCGCCTTCCACCAGCGCCGCCGCGCGCAACGTCGTCCGCGCCCAGACGGGTACCGGCCGATCCGAGAACGGACGGCGGTTCGTGTGACGGCGGAAGACGACTTCGGCCAGTTTCCGCTCCTCCGGCGACGAGAACCGGTCGCCACCGATCACGAGTTCGGCGAGCAGGTCCGGCTCCTCCGGCTTCGGCACCACCCGTAGCGAGACGGTCTTGCCGTTGGACCGCAACGAAACGATCAGGTTGAACAACGCCGCGCCGCATGAAAGCCGCGCCTCGCGGGCGTCCGGATCGGCGATCCGCAGCACCCTGGCGCGATCGAGCCACAGTTCGATCCGCCTCCGGTCGACGACGAACCGCCACGGCTGGGTGTTGAGCGGGGACGGCGCGCGGACGGCGGCCGCCACCGCCTGGTCGACGTGGGTCGGCAGCGGGATCTTCATCGTGGGCTCCCAAGGAAAACGGTTGATCCACCATCCTCCGGGGTATCCGGCGACCGCAGCGGCCGCCGGTCACGAGTTCCGAGGACTTTCGCCCCCGATTCGCGGAGAGCGAGGACCAAGGACCCTGTGCCACGGACGGCCGCGATGAGAGTCTCGATGACCGGAACGGAGCCCACGATGACGGACAAATGGACCATCGACGTGTCCCTGCAGCACGAGCCGTACCGGGTACGCGCGGAAGCATTGCTCCGTCTCGAAGACGGTGGCGAGTTCGTCGGTGTCGGAATCGCGGAGGCCGGACTGAGAAACGGTTCGACCTCCCAGATCGGGGCCTATCTCGCGGTGACCCGGGCGCTTTCGGACCTCACCGCGGAACTGCTGGAGACCGTCGCCTCCGACGTCGCCCGCTCGATCGAAGTCGACGGGCTCCTCGCCACCCCGTCGACGAACTGAACACCGGTCAGCGCAAGGGGGCGGACCAGTCGATCCTGGTTCCGCCCCCTTCGCGCGTCTCCGCCCGGAACGTCCCGCCCGCCTTCTCCGCGCGCTCACGCAGATTCCCCAGCCCGCCGAACCCACCGGACTCGCCGATCCCGGTGCCGTCGTCGGTGACCACGATCCGCAGGACGTCGTCCTTCACCGCGACACTCACCGAAACGCCGCTCGCCCGCGCGTGCCGGACCACGTTGCCGACGGTCTCCCGCACCACCGCCTCGGCGTGTTCGGCGAACGGGAGCGGGATCGAGTCGAGCGGTCCGGAGAGGCTGACCGTCGGATGGATGGGGGTGTCGTCGGTGAGTTCGGTGATCGAGTCGTAGAGGCGATGCCGCAGCCGCACGCCCTGCTGGCCGGCCTCGCCACCGTGGAGATCGAAGATCGCCGTGCGGATCTCGTGCACGATCTCGTGCATCTGGTCGATGCTCTCGCCGATCCGCCGCCGCAGTTCCGGCGAGTCCGCGCGGCGGTGCGTGCTCTGCATGGCGAGACCGACCGCGAACAGCCGCTGGATGACGTGGTCGTGCAGATCCCTGGCGATCCGGTCGCGGTCGGCGAGCACGTCGAGCTCCCTGGCGGTGCGCTGCCGCGCGGCCAGCTGGAGCGCGAGCGCGGCCTGGTCGGCGAACGAGGCCACCACCGGCAGCTGGGCGAGCTCGAACGGGACCGCTCCCGCGTTCCGCACCGCCATCAGCACCCCGGACGTCCGTTCCCGCGCGCGCAGCGGCACGACGAGCGTGGGGCCGAGGCCGATCTCCCCGTCGGGACCGAGCACCAGCTCCGGGACGCTACGCGGGGTGCGGTCGCGGTAGACCGCCCCTGGCAACGAGGTGGCGACGCAGATCCGGACCCCGGTCAGCTCCGCCGCCCGCGCGCCCGCGCAGACGGCGATGGTGAGTTCGTCGGCCTCGTCCTCACCGTCCGGGCTGACGTCGAGCCTGCCGGAACCGGGCAGTGCCAGCAAAGTGAGATCGGAACCGGTGAGTTCGAGCGCCCGGCCGGCGATCAGGTTGAGCGCGTCGACGGGGTCGGTGCCACCCAGCAGTTCCGTGGTGACCTCGCTGGTGGCCGCCTGCCACCGCTGGCGGATCCGCGTCTGCTCGTACAGGTGGGCGTTCTCGATCGCTATCCCGGCCGCGGCGGCGAGCGCCTGGACGACCACCTCGTCGTCGTCGGTGAAACTTTCCCCGCGTTTCTCGGTGAGGTAGAGATTCCCGAACACCTCGTCGCGGACCCGGATCGGCACGCCGAGGAACGAACGCATCGGCGGATGGCACGGCGGGAAGCCGACCGACGCGGGATGCCGGGAGATGTCGGCCAGGCGCACCGGTTTCGCCTCGTCGATGACGAAACCCAGCAGGCCGTGACCTTTCGGTAGATGCCCGATCTGTTCCTTCGTTTCGCCGTCGATGCCGTGATAGACGAATTCGGCGAGCGAACCGTCGTCCGCGATCACCCCGAGTGCGCCATAAGTGGCTTCGCCGAGATCGATCGCCGCCTGCACGATGCGATGCAGCGTCGTGTCCAGCTCCAGCCCCGACGCGACCGCGAGCACCGCTTCGAGGAGGCCGTCCATCTTGTCGCGCGTTCCGATGAGCCGTTCGATGCGGTCCTGGAGGTCATGCAGCACCTCACGAACCCTCAGCTGGGACAGGGCGCCGGTGATCCGGTCGTCGCTTCCGCCCAGCCGGTCATGAGCCGACATCCTGCTCCGCCTCCGAAGATCGGGACGACTCCCGGCCGTGGTGACTTTCTCCTCTTTCGGCCCCGCACCGCGGGCGGGACCGTCTCATCAGACAACCGTATTGCCCGTGGCGCAGCGGCGGGGGAAACCATGACCATACAAGTCACCAGGGTCGGACGTTTGAACTCCGAACAGGTGAATTCCGTGCTCCGGTCGGCCATGCTGGCCCCGTCGACGCACAACACCCAGCCGTGGCTTTTCCGGTGTACCGGCACCGGGATCGAACTCCACGCCGATCCGCGCCGTATTTTACCCGTCACGGACCCGGACGGACGCGAACTCGTGCTCTCGTGTGGTGCCGCCCTGTTCACGCTCCGGACGGCGATTCACGCACTGGGCTTCCACCCGGCGACGACCCTGATGCCCAGCCGCGCCGATCCCGATCTGCTGGCCGTCGTCCGCCCGCTCGCCGAACGCATGCCCGATCAGAAGGTCGTGCGGCTCGCGCGCGCGATCCCCCGTCGCCGGACCAACCGTCGGCCGTTCCTCTCCAGTGTCGTCCCGAAACCGACGCTCGCCGTGCTCCGCCACGCCACCGAGCTGGAGCACGCGTGGATGCCGAACCTCGACGCCGAGCAGTGCCGCCTCCTGCGCGACCTCACCACCCGCGCCCGCCGGGAGCAGCTCGCCGACCCAGCCTTCCTCGCCGAACTCGGCCGCTGGACCGGACTTGGCGCGAACGTCCGCGACGGTGTGCCGTCCTATGCGCTGGAAGGCAGCCCTGCCGACGAAAGCTGGCTGCTTGACGAATTCGGCGAAACGGCGGGCGATCCGCGGCCCGCCCCGCTCGTGGTGGCGATCGGATCGCTGACCGACGACCGGCTCGACCGGCTCCAGGCAGGCCAGGCCCTGCAACGGGTGCTGCTCACCGCGACCGGCGCGGGACTCGACGCGTCGTTCATCTCGCCGCCGATCATGGTCCGCGAGGCACGCGCCGAACTGCGGCGGATTCTCGGCTGCGGGGTGTGGCCGCAAGTGCTGCTTCGGCTCGGCTACGGCTCTCCGCTGCCGTGGACGCCGCGCCGCCCGTTGGACGACGTGCTGCTCGATACGCTCATTTCCGCTTGAGCGAGGGCGAATCCGGGGCGAAGGCTCCCTTCGCCGCATCAGACGCGGTGAAGGGAGCCTTCAGCCCACTCACGACCAGCCGTACCACCCGGTTCCGTCACTGCCGCCGCAGTTCGGTCGCCAGCACCGCCGCCTGGGTGCGCCGCTGCATCCCGAGTTTCGTCAGCAACCGCGAAACATAGTTCTTCACCGTCTTCTCGGCGAGGAACATCCGCTCGGCGATCTGCCGGTTGGTCAGCCCTTCGCCGATCAGCTCCAGCAGCGTGCGTTCCTGATCGGAAAGGCCTGCCAGCGGGCCCTTCTTGGCGGCATCGTCGCGGAACTTCGCCATCAGGGTGGCCGCGGCCCTCGCGTCCAGCAGCGACCGGCCGAGGCCGACCTCCTTCACCGCCGCCACCAGGTCCATGCCGCGGATGTCCTTGATGACATAGCCGCTCGCGCCCGCCATGATCGCGTCCAGCATCGCCTGCTCGTCGGTGTAGGACGTGAGCATCAGGCATTTCAGTTCCGGCATCCTGGATCTCAGTTCCCGCGCGAGTTCGACGCCGTTGCCGTCCGGCAGCCGCACGTCGAGCACCGCGACGTCCGGCCGCAGCGCCGGAATCCTCGCCAGCGCTTGGGAAAAGGTCGCGGCCTGTCCGACGACGCACAGGTCGGCATCCTCCTCGAGCATGTCCGCGACCCCTCGACGGACCACCTCGTGGTCGTCGACCAGAAACACCCGGAGCATTCCGACCTCCACGGTTCCCCCTCTTCGGCTGAGCGTACGGTGCACGACCGGTCACTGCGACAGGCCAAAGGGCCCTGTTCCGCGCCCGTTCGGGTGGCTGCCGCCGACCGGACCAGGTTCATTTGCATCATTCGAGTCAGGACGTTCTGTTCTTCCCGGAGCAGTCCCGCCGCTGCGACGATCGCTCCATGTCCGAGACCACGCTTTCGCCTTCCCCGTCGTCCGGCTCACCCGACCCGGCCGACGACCTCGTGGCGATGCGCGACCGCATCCGCTTCTACCGGAACCGCGCCGAGCAGCTCCAGTACGCGCTGGATCACCGGCTTCCCATCGAACAGGCGAAGGGCATCCTCGCCGAGCGGTATCAGATCGACATCGACGCCGCGTTCGAACTGCTGCGCTCGTTCTGCCGCAACAACAACATGAAGATCCACGACGTCGCGCGGACGCTCATCGAGCAGCCGAGCGAAGGCGACCGCCGGATCTCCTGCTGAGTCACGCCATGTTCGGAGGGGGGCCCGCGACCACCACCGGCGCCGCAGACCGCGCGGGCACGGACTGGGTGATGAACCGTACGCCGCCCCCCAGACTTCGGGTGCTCGTCGCGGACGACAACCCGGTCATCGGCGATGCCCTGCGCGCCCTCCTGGAGTCCGAGCCCGACATCGAAGTGGTCGCCGTCGCGCTGGACGCCGGCGAAGCGGTCGCGCTCGCCGAGCTGCTGTCCCCCGAGGTCGCCTTGCTGGACGTCCGGATTCCCGGCGGTGGCGGCGCGTGGATGGCGCGGGAGATCCGGCGGCGGGTGCCCCACACGCGGTTGATGGCGTTCTCCGCGCACAGCGACACCCGCTCCATCGCCCAGATGGCGTCCGCGGGCGTCACCGAGTACCTCGTGAAGGGCAGCCCCAACACCGAGATCGTCGCGGCCATCCGCCGTATCTGCGCGAACAGCGCCAACGGGACCGAGTAGCCAGGACGTCAGTCCGTGAGCCAGCGTTCCATACAAGCCAGGAGTTCCTCCGCGTTCACGGGTTTGGTCACGTAGTCGCTCGCCCCGGCGGCGAGGCTCTTCTCGCGGTCCCCTTCCATCGCCTTCGCGGTCACGGTGATGATCGGCAGGCCGGCGAACTTCGGCATCTCGCGGATCGCCGCCGTCGTCGCGTGGCCGTCCATCTCCGGCATCATCACGTCCATCAGGATCAGGTCGATCCCGTCGTCGGACAGCAGTTCCTCGATGCCCTTGCGGCCGTTGGGCGCGTGCACGACCGAGAGTCCGTGCAGTTCGAGCATTCCCGAGATCGCGTACACGTTGCGGGCGTCGTCGTCGACGAGCAGCACCTTGCGCCCCTGCAGCCTCGCCGGTCCGGCCGGCGGATCGGACGGCTGATCCAGGGCGGGCACCGTCCCCTCCGGGGACACCTCGGGCTGGCGCATCAGCGGCAGGATGCCTTCGAGTTCGCTGGCCGAGATGTGCAGCATGATCCGCTCCCGCAGCATGTCCAGCGAAGGCAGGAGTTCGACGGGATGCACCCGTGCGTGCCCGTGCAGCAAGCGGTCCTGCGCGGCGCTGAGCTTGCGGGTCGCGTACGCCAACACCGGGACCTCGACCGGATCCGGCCCGTCGACGAGTCGTTTGAGGAACGTCAAGGCGCTCGTCCCGGGGATGCTGGTGTCGAGCACGACGCAGCGGTAGCTGTCGCGTTTCAGTTCCTCGAACGCTTCCGCCGGATCCGACACCGCGCGGACCTGGACCGAGCCGTGGCTGTCCGCGATGTCGGCCGCGACCCCGCGGGCGAGGAGGGTCAGCAGGCTGTTCTGCTCGCTCTCCACCACCAGCACCCGTCGCTCCGCGGCCGTGTTGTCCACAGTGGACTCGTCGAGGCTCGCGGGCGCGGTGAACCTGGCCACCGGCAGGTAGAGGGTGAACGTGCTGCCGGTCCCCAGGACGCTGTCAGCCCGGATCTCGCCGCCGAGCAGGTACGCGACCTCGCGGCTGATCGACAGGCCGAGCCCGGTGCCGCCGTACTTGCGGCTGGTGGTGCCGTCGGCCTGCTGGAAGGCGCCGAAGATCGAATCGAGGTTCTCCTCGGCGATCCCGATCCCGGTGTCGGTGACGCTGAAGGCCACCAGGGATTCGTGCGGGAGCCCTCCCGAGGGCGAGACGACGGTGTCGACCATCTTGACCCGGAGCTCGACACTGCCGTCTTCGGTGAACTTGACCGCGTTCGACAACAGGTTCCGCAACACCTGCCGCAGCCGCTGCTCGTCGGTGAACAGCAGCTCCGGCACGTTGGGTTCGACGGTGACCTGGAAATCGAGCCCCTTTTCCGCGGTCAGCGGCCGGAAGGTCGTGCCGACGTAGTCGAGCAGCTGGCGCAGCGGGAACGGCTCGTGGTGGATGTCCATCTTGCCCGCCTCGACCTTCGACAGGTCGAGGATGTCGTTGATCAGCTGCAGCAGGTCGGTGCCCGCGGACTGGATCACCTTCGCGAACTCGACCTGTTTGGGCGTCAGGTTCTGGGTCGAGTTCTGCGAGAGCACCCCGGCGAGGATCAGCAGGCTGGTCAGCGGGGTCCGGAGTTCGTGCGACATGTTGGCCAGGAACTCCGACTTGTACTTCGACGCCAGCGCGAGCTGCTGCGCGCGTTCCTCGATCTCCTGGCGGGCCTGCTCGATTTCGAAGTTCTTCACCTCGATGTCGCGGTTCTGCCTGGCGAGCAGTTCGGCCTTCTCCTCCAGTTCCGCGTTGGACACCTGCAGTTTCGCCTGCTGCGCTTGGAGCTCCTCGGAGCGGGCCTGCAGTTCCTCGGCGAGCCGCTGGGATTCCTCCAGCAGGGAGTCGGTCCGCGCGTTGGCGATGATCGTGTTGACGTTGACCCCGATGGTCTCCATCAGCTGTTCGAGGAAATCCTTGCGGACGGCGGTGAATTCGCCGAACGACGCCAGTTCGATGACGCCCAGCACCTGGTCCTCGAACACGATCGGCAGCACGATCAGGGTGACCGGCGGGGCCGAGCCGAGGCTCGACGAGATCTTCACGAAGCCCGGTGGCGTCCGGTCGACCACGATCGGTTTCTTGGTCTGCGCGGCCTGTCCGATCAGCGACTGCCCCATCGCGAACTCCGACGGCGCGTCCGGTGCCTCGTTGTGCCCGTAGCTGGTGATCAGCCGCAGCCGGGTGCCGCCTTCCCCGGATTCGGTGAGGAACAGCGTCCCGTGCTGGGCGCCGACCAGCGGGGTCAGCTCGTTCATGATGAGCGTGGCCACCACCCGCAGGTCCCGGTGGCCCTGCATCAGGCCCGAGATGCGGGCCAGGTTGGTGTTGAGCCAGTCCTGTTCTTCGTTCGCCCGCGTGGTCTCGCGGAGCGACTGGACCATCGCGTTGATGTTGTCCTTCAGCTCCGCGACCTCGCCCTGCGCCTCGACGGAGATCGACCGCGTGAGGTCGCCGGTGGCCACCGCGCTGGTCACCTCGGCGATCGCCCGGACCTGCCGGGTCAGGTTGCCGGCGAGTTCGTTGACGTTCTCCGTCAGCCGTTTCCAGGTGCCCGACACGCCTTCGACCTCGGCCTGACCGCCGAGCCGCCCTTCGCTGCCGACTTCACGGGCCACGCGGGTGACCTCCGCGGCGAACGCGGAAAGCTGGTCGACCATCGTGTTGATGGTGGTCTTGAGTTCCAGGATCTCGCCCCGCGCGTCGACGTCGATCTTGCGGGAAAGGTCGCCCTGCGCGACCGCGGTGGTCACCTGGGCGATGTTGCGGACCTGGCCGGTGAGGTTGTTCGCCATCGAGTTGACGTTGTCGGTGAGGTCCTTCCAGGTGCCGGCGACGTTCGGCACCCTGGCCTGCCCGCCGAGGATGCCCTCGGTGCCGACCTCCCGCGCCACGCGGGTGACCTCGTCCGCGAAGGCGGACAGCGTGTCGACCATCGTGTTGATCGTCTGCGCGAGCGCGGCGACCTCGCCTTTGGCCTCGACGGTGATCTTCTGGGACAGGTCACCCCTCGCGACCGCGGTCGCCACCTGCGCGATGGACCGCACCTGGTCGGTCAGGTTGTCGGCCATGACATTGACCGACTCGGTCAGGCCCTTCCACGTACCCGACACACCCTTGACGTCCGCCTGACCACCCAGCCGTCCCTCCGTCCCCACCTCACGGGCGACCCGGGTGACCTCGTCGGCGAACGACGACAACTGGCCGACCATCGTGTTGATGGTGTCCTTGAGCTCCAGGATCTCGCCCCGCGCGTCGACGCGGATCTTCTGCGAGAGGTCGCCCTTCGCGACCGCGGTGGTGACCTCGGCGATGGACCGCACCTGATCCGTGAGGTTGTCGGCCATGACGTTCACCGACTCGGTCAGGCCCTTCCACGTACCCGACACACCCTTGACGTCCGCCTGACCACCCAGCCGTCCCTCCGTCCCCACCTCACGGGCCACGCGCGTGACCTCGTCGGCGAACGACGACAACTGATCCACCATCGTGTTGATCGTGTTCTTCAACTCCAGGATCTCGCCCCGCGCGTCCACGGTGATCTTCTGCGACAGGTCGCCCTTCGCCACCGCCGTCGCCACCTGCGCGATCGAGCGCACCTGCGCGGTGAGGTTGCCGGCCATGAAGTTCACCGAAGTCGTCAGATCCCGCCACGTCCCCGCCACCCCGGGCACCTGGGCCTGTCCGCCGAGCGCGCCCTCGGTGCCGACCTCGCGGGCCACGCGGGTGACCTCGTCCGCGAAGGAAGACAACTGATCCACCATCGTGTTGATCGTGTTCTTCAACTCCAGGATCTCGCCCCGCGCGTCGACCGTGATCTTCTGCGACAAGTCGCCCTTCGCCACCGCCGTGGTGACCTCGGCGATCGAACGCACCTGATCGGTCAGGTTGCCGGCCATGAAGTTCACCGACGTCGTCAGATCGCGCCATGTCCCGGCGACCCCGGGGACTTCCGCCTGCCCGCCCAGCCGTCCCTCGCTGCCGACCTCGCGCGCGACCCGGGTGACCTCGTCGGCGAACGACGACAACTGATCCACCATCGTGTTGATCGTGTTCTTCAACTCGAGCATCTCGCCCTTGACGTCGACGGTGATCTTCTGCGAAAGATCGCCCTTCGCCACCGCGGTCGCGACCTCGGCGATGTCACGGACCTGGCCCGTGAGGTTGCCCGCCATCGCGTTCACCGAATCGGTGAGGTCCTTCCAGGTCCCCGAAACCGAGGGCACCGCCGCCTGGCCGCCGAGCTTCCCGTCGGTCCCCACCTCGCGCGCGACGCGGGTGACCTCGGAGGTGAACAGCGCCAGCTGATCGACCATCCCGTTGAAGACGAGCGCCATCTCGTCCATCAGGACGTCGTCCACCTGGGGAAGGCGGGTGCTGAAATCGCCGTCGCGAACGGCTTTCAGCCCCTCCAGCAGCCGCTGCAGACCCTGGTCGTCGATCGCGCCGCCCACCCGGACCGCTTCTCTCGACCCGCGTTTGGTTCCCGGTTCCGGCATCGAAGTGCCTCCTTCGTTCATCTTCACGCGGGTCGAGGAGGACCGAGCGGAATCCAGAAGACCACCGACGTACCTTCGCCCGGCCTGCTGGAAATCCGGCACCAGCCTTGCGCCGCTTCCGCACGTTCGCGCATCGACGCCATTCCGATGTGCTCGCCCGACAGGGTTTCGTGCGTGTTCTCGCCGTCCGGTTTCAGCCCGTCGCCGTCGTCGGCGACGGTCACCAGCAGGCCGCCGTCCTGTCCCGTCAGCGAGACCACGACGGACCGGGCGTTCGCGTGTTTACGCACGTTCACCAGCGCCTCCTGGAGAATCCGGAACGCGGTGACGACGAGATCGGGCGGCGGTTCGACGGTGAGATCGTGCCGCAGCGTGCAGTCGAGCCCCCAGCCGCGGACGACCTCGTCGAGGTAGTCGCGGACGGAGGCGACCAGATCCTCGTCGTTCAGCGCGGGCGGGCGCAATTGGGCGACGAGGATCCGCAATCGTCGGATCGCCCCTTGAATCGCTTCGTCGAGTTGCATCAAAGCCGGATCACGCCGTTGTGCGGCGAGCATCTGCAACCGCATACTCACCGCGATCATCGACTGAATGGAATCGTCGTGAACATCCCACGCGATACGGCGGCGTTCGGTTTCCTGTGCCCGGACCAAATGCGCGAAGGCCTGTCGCCGTTCGGTTCTTTCCTCCTGCGTTTTCCGGCGTTCGGTGAGATCACGGGTGACCTTGCCGAAGCCGACGAGGCGGCCCTGATCGTCCCGCAACGCGGTGATCACGGTGTTGGCCCAGAACCGTGACCCACCACGGCGGACACGCCAGCCCTCCTCCTCGTGGCTCCCCATCTCCGCGGCGACCAGCAGTTCCGCCGCGGGTTTGCCGTCGGCGACGTCGGCCTCGGTGTAGAAAACGGAGAAATGGCGGCCGAGGATCTCGTCCTCGGTGTACCCCTTGATCCGTTCCGCACCCAGGTTCCAGCTGATCACCCGTCCGTCGACGTCCAAGAGGTAAATGGCATAGTCGACCACGCTGTGCATGAACAACTCGAAGAGCACAGCGCTGCGGTGATCGGGCGTCTGTTCCGATGGCAGCATGGCCATAGTGCAGCTTGGCACTCGGATACGTCTCCCCGCTACGGCCGTTCGAGGAGGCCATTCTTCCGTGCGTGCACCACGGCTTCGAGTTTCGAATGGGTCCCGGTCTTCACCAGGATCCGCTGCACGTGATTCCGCACGGTATTCCGCGCCAGCCGCAGTTCTTCGGCGATCCGGTCGGTTCCGGCGCCTTCGGCGATCAACCCGAGCACCTGCCGCTCCCGCAGGGTCAGCACCGGGCCGAGCCTGCCCGGACCACCGCCCAGCAAGGCCAGCGCACCGCTGAGCAACTCCGGATCGATGACCATGTCGCCCGCCGCGATGGTCCTGATCGCGGCGATCAACTCGTCGAGGAGACCGGATTTCAACAGCAGCCCTGCCCCGCCGACCTCGAGGATCCTGGCGACGATGGCGCTGTTCGCGTCGCCGGTCAGCACCAGCACCCGGCTCGACGGCGAGACCGCGCGGAACCCGGCGATCGCCTCGATCCCGTCGCCGTCCGGCAGCCGCCGGTCGAGCAGCACGATGTCGGGCGAGTGTTCTTCGGCCGCGATCATGCCGTCCGCCAACGACTCCACCGACGCCACCAGGTCGATCTCCGGGAACTCCTCGAAGGCCGCACCCAGGGCTTCGGCCACCATCTTGTGGTCCTCGACGAGCAGCACCCGGATCGGGGCCGCGGCCGGGGGCATGGGCTGCGGGGAGTTCGGGTTCGGCATGCACCTTCTCCGTCGAACGTGGTCTCGCCGGACCATTGTCCGGCAGATTCCCCGAAATCAATCCCGCCCACGGCCGTATTCACCCGCGTGCGGATTCACGATCACCGAGCCGGCGCATTGTCCCACCACCGCCGAGCCGGATGTCGTTTCGACGCCAACCCGTGACCCGCCGTACCCGCCTGACGACCGAGTGGGGTCTTTGTGCCCTCGATGGCACAACCTTCGGCGCTGACCGGACCGGCCCTCGATACCTCATCGTCGTAGGTGACGAAATTGGACGGCCGTGACCACGGGAAGAGGGTGACCGGGACGTGACCACGAGAATCTGCGAGACCCGCCGCCGCCCCGGCACGCGCGCTCCCGCCCGCCGGGTCCCCCTCGCCGCCGAACTCGAACGGCTGCCGAGGGTCGTGGCGAAACCGGAGACGCACGCCTCCCTGCTCGACGACGTCCTGACCGCCATCCGGCACCTCGACGGCGCTGCCCTCGCCACGCGGTCCCGGCGCCGGTTCCCGCGATGGAACCCGAGGGACCGGCGCGTCCAGCGCCTGCGCGGCTGGCTCGGCGGCGTACCCGGCTGAACCCGTCACACGCGTGATCAAGGCCGGAACTCGCGTGATTGGAGGCGGAACTCCCGAGTTTCGCCTTCAATCACGCGAGTGACGGCCTCAAGCACGCGAGTTCCGCCTGTCATACCGGGCGCCACCGGCCGATGTCGGACTCCATCGGCACGATCCGGGTCAGCGTCGAGCGGATCTTCAGCTCCATCGCCCTGTCCCGGCCGCGGGTCCCGCGGGGCGCGTACGGGTAGAACGTGCCGCGCTCCCGGCGGTAGACCATCGTCAGCCTCGGGTGACGCATGTCCCGCAACTCGGCGAAATCGACCGTCGTGTGCAGCAGCCACGACGCGAAACCGGCCTGAGCCAGCCTCTCGTTGACGTCGACGAGATCGTCGAGCAGCCAGCCGAGGTCCCCGTTCTCCCGCCAGCAGCGGACGATCGTCCTGCCGTGCGCGTCGTGGGTGACCACGTTGCGGCGGGCGGAATCCCCGGCGAGACCGGCGATGATCTCCGCCTCCGTCCCCGCACCGGGGCGTCCCTCCGCGACGAAGCAGACCGTCCCCGAACCCGTCGGCGCGAGCGCGTGCCCGGATCGCAGCGCCAGCACCGCCGACCTCAATTCCAGCAACGGGAGCAGGCTCGGCCGTACCGACCGGCTCTTCCCGAGTAGGCTTCCCAACAACGCCATGACTCCACCGCACCTTTCTTCTGGGTGAAGCCTTTCCGATTACGTCCTCGCGCCCTAGGGCCGCACGGTCGCGCATCGCCGGGACAAGTCACCAGTTCCGGTGACCAACGGCCCTACCAGCCTCACCGCTTTCGCGGCCGAAGGAGTTTCCGGGTGTCGAGTGTTCCTTCGACGACGCCGCGCGCGACGTCCGACAGTTTCCTGTTCGAACTGCGGGCGTAGGAGCGCATGCGGTGGAATGCGGTGCCGAGGTCGATACCGGCACGCTCGGCGAGCATGCCCTTCGCCTGCTCGATGACGACCCGGCTGTCGAGCGCCTTCTGCAGCTGCGCCGAGAGCGTCCGATAATGACGCAATTCCCTTTGCTGCAGGAGACACAGCGTCGCGACGTCGGCGAGCGCACGGCCCAGCCGCCGGTCTTCCACACTCAGCACGACGGTTTCGGCACTGAGGAAGGCGATCGACCCGACGGTTTCATCCGTCGTGCGCAACGGAAGCGCGGAAACCGCGGCGTAGCCCTTCCCCGCCATCCTGGCGACGTAACCCGGCCAGCGTGAGACCTCGGCGGAAAGGTCGTGGACGGCGACGTCCTTCCCGGTTTCGAAGGATTCCAGCGCGGGCCCTTCCTCCGCCACCGCGGCATGGCGTTCGAGTTCCACGCCCGGCAGGAAGACCTCGGTGGAATCGATCGGCAGCAGCCGTGCGCATTCGCTGGACAACGTGTCCACGACCCGGTCCGGTCCGAGATCTTCCGTGACACTCGCGGTCAAACTCGCGAACGCGGCACAGACCGCAGGCTCCCTGTCTGCTCTGGCGGCGATTTCCGCGTCCCGGCTATCCACTAGAAGGATTCTGGCCCGCACCGCGACACCCGGCAACGACCAGATGGAGGATCCTGTGACCGAGCGCCACGCACAGCGACGACCGTTGATCTCGGCGGGGTAACGGCCGCCGGTTCTCAGTGGCTCCGCAAGGAAAACGGCGGCACCGTGTTCGCCCTCAGCGCGTCTTCGTCCATAGTGGACTCCCCGATGCCCGCCTTGCCGATCTTCTCCGCGACGAGTGCGCCGGGATCGGCGATCGCGTCGGCCCTGCCGGTCAGGAAGGCCCACTCGTGCTCGTCCGAACCGTAGTAGAGCACCGTCCCGAACGATTCGGTGAACCGGCGCCACGCCGTGATCAGCGTCTGGTTACGCCACAGCGTCGGGCAGCCCGCCTGACAGCCGACCACTCCCCCGTCGGTGAGCAGCGCCGTGCACCGGGCCAGGAAGTCGGTCCCGTACAACCGGTTGTGCTGCGCCGCCGGATCGTCGTTCTCGTCCGGCAGGTCGATCACGACCACGTCGTAGGAGTCGCCGCGCTCCTGGGCTTCGGCGAGGAACTCCCAGCCGTCGCGGTAGTGGACCCGGATCTTCCCCTCCCCGCCTTCGGCACGGGCCAGTTCGTCGAGGGTGTAGCCGTAGGGAAGATGTTCGGCGCAGGCACGCACCGCCTCGGCGTCGATGTCGACGTGGTCGACCACCTCCGCCCCGGCCGCGACGGCGAGCTGGGAGGCGACCCCTTCACTGGACCCGATGATCAGCACCCGCTCGACGCGTTCGGCGAGCAGCAGTGTCGGGACCATCAACGCCTCGTGGTAGACGAGCTGGCTCAGCTCGGTGCTCTGCCGTTCGTCGTCGCAGAAGAGCGAGATCCCCTGCGCGGTCCGTCCGATGAGGACGTTCTGGAACGCGGTGCGGCCCTCGAACAGGACCTCCTCGACGTCCCAGTTCCGGGTGAGCCCCGCGCCCATCGGCTCGACGATCACTCGCTGCGCCATCAGTTCTCTCCTCGTTCCACAGTGGACATGCGGACGGTGCCCGCGCCCAGCATTTTCGCCAGCAGCGCGACCGCGCGCTCCGGATCCGCCCGGTCCCCGCAGGTGAACACGTCCACGAACACCGAGCCGATCTCCGGATAGGTGTGCACCGACGCGTGTGATTCAGCCAGCAGCGCGAGCACCGTGACCCCTTGCGGGGCAAAGGAATGCGACACGACTTCGCAGACCGTCGCCCCCGCCTCGGTCACAGCTTCGGCGAGGGTCTTCTTGAGGAGTACGGCGTCGTCGAGCAACGACGGCTCGATCCCCTCGAACTCCGCGAGTACGTGGCGGCCGGCGAACCGGCCGACGAGCGGTTCTTCACCCGGCATCGGCGAACCTCCCCACACAATAGGTGCGCAACGGCTCGATTCCGTTGAAAGCGACGGAAGAATAGCTGGCGGTGTACGCCCCGGTGCCCGGGATGTCCAGCCGGTCGCCCGCCTTCAACGACCTCGGCAGCGCGCACGGCGTCCGCTGGTACAACACGTCGTCACCATCGCAGGTCGGCCCCGCGAGGACCACCGGTCCTTCCGGTCCCTTAACGCCGACGGGCTCCAGCCGATACGCGACGGCTTCGTTCTCGCACTCCGCCATTCCGTTGTACCTGCCGATGTCGAGATAGACCCAGCGGCGTTCGTCGGCGGCGGCGCGAGTGGTCACCAGGACGACTTCGGTCCTGATCAGCCCCGCGTCGGCGACGATCACGCGGCCGGGCTCCAGCAGCAGCTCCGGCTCCGGCAGATGCTCGCCGAGGGCGGCGTGGATCGCCGTCGCGTAGTTCGTCAGCGACGGCACGGGCTCCCGGTGTTCGGTGGCGAAGCCGCCACCGATGTTCAGCCGCTCCAGTACGACGCCCGCTTCGGCGGCGACCTTGGCCGCGGTCGCGATCCCGATCTCCCAGGCGGCCGGGTCCGGCTGCTGCGAGCCGACGTGGAACGCGATCCCCGGGCGCAGCCCGGCTTCCACGGCCTGACGGAGCAGGGCGGCCGCCACCGCCGGCTCGCAGCCGAACTTGTGGCCGAACGGCGTCACGGAGTCCGGGCCGCCGGTCAGCAGGCGGACCGAGACCAGCGAACCGGGCGCGTGCTCGGCCAGATTCGCCAGATCACCGGCGGAGTCCGTGGTGAATTCACGGACTCCGCGCGCGTAAGCGAAGGCGATGTCCGCCGGTTTCTTGATCGTGTTGCCGTACGCCAGTTCCGCCGGCCGCGCGCCCCGTGACAGGCACAGCTCGATTTCCGCCGTACCCGCCACGTCGAAGCCCGCGCCGGTCGACGCCACCGCGTCGAGCACTTCGGGAGCCGGATTCGCCTTGACCGCGTAACGGATCAGCGCACCCGGGAAAGCCGCCGAGACCGCGGCCGCCCGCTCCGCGACGAGGTCGGTGTCGACGACCAGGCACGGCGTCGGCGGCTCGCGATCCGCCAGGAAGGCGCGGATCCGGTTCAGGCTTTCGGTCACACGCCCCAGGGTGTCAAAGGCCGATCATCGACCCGGAACCCGGGGTCACGCCCGGGCGTCACCCGAGGGCTGCTCCGGCAGGTCGACCCCGTGTTCGGCGGCCAGTCGTTCCAGGTTGGCCAGATCGGCGCCGACGGCCGAGGCCCTGTCCTCGTCAGAGGCCTGCTTCGCGATCTGAACGTCCTCCCTCGCCTGCCGTACCCGGTCCCGCAGATTCACCGCGAACTCGCTCATCGTGCACCCCCGATCTCCCGCACCTTGTCTGCTTTCACCCTAGGACCCTCCGAATCGGTCACCCACGTGATCTGCGTCATCACGGGTTCGTTCGCGTCGGAGTGAAGCAGTATGACGGCTGCGCCCGCGTTTCGCAGATCAGCGGAGCCCGGCTTTTTCACCGGCCTCCCGCACGGCCGGCCGCCGGGCGAGCACCGCGAGCGGGACGAGGGCGCACAAACCGCCCGCGATGCCGACCAGGACGTAGCCACCCAGGCCGAACAGCTGCCCGGCGAGCAGGCTCGCCCCGGCCGAAGTGCCCCAGACGAAGGCGTCGACCGTGCCCTGCGCCCTCGTCCGCTGAGTGGCCGGGAGATCGCGGCTGAGCATGCTGCTGCCGCCGACGAACACCAGGTTCCAGCCGTAGCCGAGCAGGAAGAGCGCGACCGGGATTCCCACGTGATGCGAATCGGGGGCGCCGATCACGGTGACCGCCGCGACGGTGATCGTCCCGATCCCGCCGAAGATGGTCGCGCGGCCGCCCCAGCGGTCGGCGATCCAGCCGGACAACGGCGCCAGCGCGAACATCCCGACCAGATGGGCGCTCAGCACCCAGCCGACGACATCGAGCCCCTGACCGTGCTCGTGCAGCTGGACGGGGGTCATCGTCATCACCGCCACCATCGCCAGCTGCGCGCCGACCATCGCCACGAGCGGCCCGAGCACCACGGGGTTCCGCACGGACATCCGCTCCCGCTTGGGCACGCCCTCCACCGGGGCGGCGAGGCCACGCGGCAGGGTGGCGACGGCGACCACGGCGATGGCCACGACGATCGCCCCCGCCGCGATCGGGCCGGACAGGGCGGGGAGCTCGGCGGCTTCCGCCCGCGCGGCGGCGGGCGCGATCAGGGCTGGCCCCGCGACCGCGCCGACGGTGCCCGCCCAGACCATTGTGGACAGTGCGAAACCCTTGCGGTGCTCGGGCGACAGATCGGCCGCGGTGTACCGGGAGAGCTGCGCCCCGCTGTTGCCGAAGCCGATCAAGGGCATCCCCGCCACCAGCGCGAGCACGGATCCGCCGAGCACACCGGCGAACGAGATCAGCGCGCCCGTCACCGCGGCCCCGTACATCAGCACCAGGACGAAACGCCTGCCGTACCGCGCGGCCAGCACGCCCGACCACAACGAGCCTGCGGCGGAACCGAGAACCAGCACGGCGCTGGGCAATCCGCTCCAGGCGGCGCCGGCGTGCTCGACCATGATCAACGCGGCCGTGGTGGACAGCCCGACGACCGCGGTGCTGAGACAGGCGACGCCCATGAAGAGCGCGAACATCGGTTTCATGATTCAAACCTAGGGATTCCGGGCGCTTCGGCGAATAGGCTGACGAAGGCCTCGCGGGGGTGCGGGGCGCATCATGGAAGGAATCCGGGCGCGATGACCTTACGATCGGAAAGGGCGCTGGACGACCTCGACTGGCGGCTCCTCGAAACGCTCCAGGCCGACGGGAGGCTCTCGTTCAAGGAGCTGGGCCGTCGCGTGAACCTGTCGGCGCCCGCTGTCGCCGACCGGGTCCGGCGGCTGGAGGAGGCGGGCGTCATCACCGGGTATCGCGCCCAGGTCGACGCGAACCGCGCCGGGTACGGCCTGCAGGCGTTCGTCGAGATGCGCTGTTCGCTCGGCAGCTGCCTGCTGCGCACCAGCAAGTCGGACGACTATCCCGAGGTGGTCGAGCTGCACCGGCTCAGCGGCGATCGGTGCACCATGCTGAAGGTGCGGGCCGTATCGCTCGAACACCTCGAAGGCCTCTTCGAACGGCTGGGCAAACACGGCGAGATCAGGTCGTCGGTGGTGCTGTCGACCCAGTACGAGGGCAGGCCGGTCGGCCCGCCGGTCGAGGACTACCTGAAGGCGACCAAGAGCGAGGGCTGGAGCGTCTGAAGACGGATCAGGAATCGAGAAGCGAAAGGCCCCCGAACTCACCTAGCGTGACCATCGTCGAGGACGAACGGCTCGAAGCTGGTTAGATCGAGCCCGGTGAGGCTGACGGAACGTACACGCGGCCCCCATGAGGATGGAGAAACGATGCGCAAGACCTCCCGGCCGCAGGCGCCCGAGGAACACCCCGCCGACAGTCACGACCTGATCCGCGTCTTGGGGGCGAACGAGAACAACCTCAAGAACGTCGCCGTCGAGCTGCCGAAGCGACGGCTGACGGTGTTCACCGGTGTCTCCGGATCGGGTAAGAGCTCCCTGGTCTTCGACACGATCGCGGCCGAGTCGCAGCGGCTGATCAACGAGACGTACAGCACCTTCGTACAGGGCTTCATGCCGACGCTGGCCCGGCCCGAGGTCGACGTGCTCGACGGCCTGACCACCGCGATCATCGTCGACCAGCAGCGGATGGGTTCCGACCCTCGCTCCACGGTCGGCACCGCCACCGACGCGTACGCGATGCTGCGTATCCTCTTCAGCCGGATCGGGAAGCCGCACATCGGTTCGCCGCAGGCGTTCTCCTTCAACGTCGCCTCGATCTCCGGCGCGGGCGCCGTGACCGTCGAGAAGAGCGGCCGGACCACCAAGGAACGCCGCGAGTTCAGCATCACCGGCGGGATGTGCGCCCGGTGCGAAGGCCGGGGCAAGGTCAACGACATTGACCTCACCGCGCTGTACGACGACACCAAGTCCCTCAACGAGGGCGCGCTGACGATCCCCGGTTTCTCCATGGAGGGCTGGTACGGCCGCATCCTGCGCGGCTGCGGCTTCTTCGACCCTGACAAGCCGATCAAGAAGTACACCAAGCGGCAGCTGGACGATCTGCTGTACAAGGAGCCGGTCAAGCTCAAGATCGAGGGCATCAACCTGACCTACTCGGGCCTGATCCCCACGATCCAGAAGTCGTTCCTGTCCAAGGACCGCGAAGCGATGCAGCCGCATATCCGCACGTTCGTGGACCGAGCGGTCACCTTCGCGGTCTGCCCGGAATGCGACGGGAGCAGGCTCAGCGAGCTCGCGCGATCGTCGAAGATCAAGCGGATCAACATCGCCGACGCCTGCCGGATGCAGATCAGCGACCTCGCCGACTGGGTCCGCGGACTCAAGGAGCCGTCGGTGGCGCCGCTGCTGGAGAAGCTCCAGCACACGCTCGACTCCTTCGTCGACATCGGACTCGGCTACCTCTCCCTCGACCGGCCGTCCGGCACGCTTTCAGGTGGCGAGGCGCAGCGGACGAAGATGATCCGGCACCTCGGGTCCTCGCTCACCGACGTCACCTACGTGTTCGACGAGCCCACCATCGGGCTGCACCCGCACGACATCCAGCGGATGAACAACCTGCTCCAGCAGTTGCGGGACAAGGGCAACACGGTGCTGGTCGTCGAGCACAAGCCGGAGACCATCGCCATCGCCGACCACGTCGTCGACCTCGGCCCCGGCGCGGGCACCGAGGGCGGGACGATCTGCTTCGAGGGCACTGTCGAAGGCCTGCGCGCCAGCGACACCATCACCGGCAGGCACCTGGACGACCGGGCGTCGCTCAAGGACAGCGTCCGCGAGCCCACCGGCAAACTGGAGATCCGCGGCGCGGACCGGCACAACCTCCGGAACGTGGACGTCGACGTCCCGCTCGGCGTGCTGTGCGTCGTCACCGGTGTCGCGGGCTCCGGCAAGAGTTCCCTGCTGCACGGGTCGATCCCGGCCGACGAGGGCGTGGTCTCGGTCGACCAGACCCCCATCCGCGGCTCGCGGCGGAGCAACCCCGCCACTTACACCGGGCTGCTCGAACCGATCCGCAAGGCCTTCGCCAAGGCCAACGGTGTGAAGCCGGCGCTGTTCAGCGCCAACTCCGAGGGCGCCTGCCCGACCTGCAACGGCGCGGGGGTCATCTACACCGACCTCGGCATCATGGCGGGCACCGCGACCACCTGCGAGGAATGCGAAGGCAAGCGGTTCCAGGCTTCGGTGCTGGAGTACACCTTCGGCGGCAAGAACATCAGCGAGGCGCTGGAGATGCCGGTGTCCGAGGCCGTGAAGTTCTTCGGCGAGGGCGACGGGCGCATCCCCGCCGCGCACGCGATCCTCAGCAGGCTCGACGACGTCGGGCTCGGCTACCTCAGCCTCGGTCAGCCGCTCACCACGCTTTCCGGCGGCGAGCGGCAGCGGCTGAAGCTCGCGACGCACATGGGCGACAAGGGCGGCGTCTACATCCTCGACGAGCCGACCACCGGTCTGCACCTCGCCGACGTCGAGAACCTGCTCGGCCTGCTGGACCGGCTCGTCGACTCGGGCAAGTCGGTGATCGTGATCGAGCACCACCAGGCGGTCATGGCGCACGCCGACTGGATCATCGACCTCGGCCCGGGCGCCGGGCACGACGGCGGCAAGATCGTCTTCGAGGGCACGCCGTCCGACCTCGTCGCGAAGGCTTCGACGCTGACCGGTGAGCACCTGGCGGCCTACGTCGGCAAGTGACGCCCTCTGACCCGCGTTTAGTCCTCTTAAATGCGGGGCGTCGCGGCTCGCAGGCGTTGCGAAAGCCACTTTCGCAACCTTCAACGTTGCGAAAGTGGCTTTCGCAACGTCACCGGCAGGACAAGTGACGGCCTCCCACCCGCGTTTAGTCCTCTATTGAGGGGTAGGTCAAAGGTGGCGTGATGGAGTCGGCGGTGCGAGCGGGCTCGTCACCGAGACCCGGCACCGTGCCCCTCAGACTGTCCCAAAAGGACAATTTCCGAGATCAAGGCGTCCGATTTGAGTACTTTGCGCAGTATTGCCCGGGGGTCGTGAGTGGCGATGGTCGTTCTAACCCTATTTACCACTCACGACTCCCCGCGAAAACGGACTTACAGACACAAAGCGGTCGCATGCCGCTTAGGAAGTGACCACTGTGGACACCAATGCCTCAGACGACACAACGCGCCACATTTGGCTTACCCCTCAATAAATGCGGGAAGGACCGTCACTCGCCGTCGGCATCGAGGCCGTCCCGATCGGCCCATTCGAGCAGGGTGTCGAGCGAGTACGCCGTGTCGTCGATGCCCGCGTGCAGGTCGCCGAGTTCGGCGAAGCGCGCGGGCACGGTGGCGATCGTGAAGTCGCGGGGATCGACGTCGTCCACCTCGTCCCAGCGGATCGGGGTCGAGACGACGGCTTCGGGCACGCCACGGACCGAGTACGCGCTCGCGATGGTGTGGTCGCGGGCGTTCTGGTTGTAGTCGACGAACAGCTTCGACGGATCGCGGTCCTTGCGCCACCAGGTCGTGGTGACCTCGTCGGGCATCCGCCGCTCGACCTCGTGCGCGAAGGCGAGCGCCGCCCGGCGCACCTCCTGGAAACCCCACCGCGGTTCGATCCGGACGTAGACGTGCATGCCGTGCCCGCCGGAGGTCTTCGGGAAGCCGGTGATGCCGAGTTCGTCGAGGATCTCGCGGACGGTGCCGGCGACCTTCCGCACGGTGGAGAACGGGCAGTCGGGCATCGGGTCGAGGTCGATCCGCAACTCGTCGGGGCGTTCGGTGTCGGCGCGGCGGGAGTTCCACGGGTGGAACTCGACGGTCGACATCTGCACCGCCCAGATCACGTCGGCGGGGTGGGTGACGCACAGCTCGTACGCGTGCCTGCCGGACGGGAAGTCGACGCGGACGGTCTGCAACCAGTCGGGGGCACCGTTCGGGACCCGTTTCTGGTGGACCTTCTCCCCCGAGACCCCGGACGGGAACCGGTGCAGCATGCACGGCCGTTCCCGCAGCGCCCGCACGATCCCGTCGCCGACCGCGAGGTAGTACTCGACGAGGTCGAGCTTCGTCTCACCCCGCGCCGGGAAATAGACCCGATCCGGGTTCGAGACGCGCACCGTCCGGTCTCCGACCTCGATCTCCACCGCCGAGCTTTTAGCCATACGGGGAAACTAGCCCGAAAGCCACCGATCCGCGCTCTGCCAGGACGATCGGCATGGCACCCTCGGACAGCGGGTCAGTGCGCCGGGCGTTCCGGAAAGCGCCCGCGATCACGACGACCGGAAGCAGTTCCTCGCCGGGATGACCGGTGGATCGCGGCGACCATGACCGCGAACACCGCGCCGAGGAAGGTCACGTCGACCGCGGGCACCCAGCGCACGTCACCGCCCTTGACCACATAGGCCCCGACGGGTCGCGCGGCGAGAATGAAACCGCCGCCCTCACCTTCCTTGCCCTGCTCGCTGCCGTGCCCGCCGCCTCCACCGCCGATGACGCTCGCGGCCGGGATGATCACGACGCCGTCCTTCTCCACCGGTTCGCCGTAGACGCGCCGGACGGTGAGGTTGTCCCGCATGACACCGACGATCTTCTCGAGCCCCATCAGGTCCCCGCCCTGTCCAGTTCCAGCGCGATCGCGCCCCGCAGGAGCTCCCGCGCCCGGTCCAGCTCCATCGAACCAGAAAGCCATCGCTCGCTGAGCCCTTCGACCAGGGCGGTGAGCCGTTCCGCGGCGTCTTCGGCCTCGATCCCGGCATCGTCGACGCGCCGGATCACCTCGGCGACCTCGTCCACCCAGATCCGGGTCGACTCCGCCAGCGGTTCGCGCAGTTCCGGTGTGAACACGGCACTGGCCCGCAACTCGCCCCATGCGGTGCTGTTCTCCCGCACCGCCTGAGTGTCCTGAAGTTCCCCGAACAGCAGGAGTTCGAGCTCGGCCCGGGCATCCGCCGCCTCGGCCGCGGCCTCTTCGGTGTACGCCGCCGCGCGATCGCTGACGAACTCCAGGGTCTTCCGCAGCAGCCCGGCGCGGTTGGTGAAGTGGTAGTAGATCAGCGACGTCGAGATCCCGGCCTCGGCCGCGATCTTCTCGACCCGCAGCCCCCGCACACCGCTGCGCGCGATCACTCGCACGGCCGCTTCCAAGATCTTCTGCTGACGTTCGAACACGGGTGATCACCCTAGCGGTTTCATCCTGACTGAATTTTCAGTCAGGATGCTATCGTGTCCACACCGGTCGACCAAGGAGTGCAGAGTGTTCGATCCGTCCCTTCCCCGTCGCACGATCCTGCGCGCCCTGACAGCGGTCGGCGCGGTCGCCGTCGGGAGCGCGGGATGTTCGGAGAACCCGGCCGCGCCCGCGCCCGCTCCGGCGGCCGGCTCGCCCGAGCCCGCCGCCGCGGCGGCTCGCAGGCTGGGCGCCGAATGGGAAAGCCACGCACGCACCTACCTGTCGTGGCCCGCGTCGAAATCCATCTGGGCGGAGGATCTACCCGCCGTCCGCGCGGAAATCGCGGGTCTGGCCAAGGCGATCGCCGGCTACGAGCCGGTGGTGCTCCTCGCCAGGCCCGAGCATGCCGACGCCGCTCAGCAGGCTTGCGGGGACACCGTGGAGGTCGTCCCGATCCCGGTCGACGACCTGTGGGCACGCGACACCGTCCCGGTGTTCGTCGAGGACGCGGGCAAGGTCGCCGGGGTCGACTTCAACTTCAACGGCTGGGGCGGCAAACAGAAGCCGCACGACAAGGACAACGCCGTCGCGAGGTCCGTGCTGGGCAAGTACGGCCTGGCCCGCACGGAAACCTGGATCACCGCCGAGGGCGGCTCGTTCGAGACCGACGGTGTCGGCACGCTGATGGTCACCGAAAGCTCACTCGTCAACGACAACCGCAACAAGGGCAGGACCCGCCAGGAGATCGAAGACGAACTGAAGAAGCTGCTCGGCGTCCGGAAGGTCATCTGGTTCGCCGGCGTACGCGGCGAGGACATCACCGACGCCCACGTCGATTGCCTGGCCCGGTTCACCGCGCCGGGCGTGGCCCTCCTGGACAAAGCGGCGCCCGGCACCCCGCCCGATTCCTGGTCACGCGCGGCCGATCAGGCGAGGTCGGTGCTCGCGAACGCCACCGACGCCGACGGCAAACCCTTCACGGTGGTCGACCTCGTCCAGCCGGATCCGGACAAGGTCGAGGGCTACGGCGAAGACAGCGTGATCTCGTACGCCAACTTCTACGTCGCGAACAAGTCGGTCTTCGTGCCGGAGTTCGGCGACACCGAAGCGGACGAGCGCGCTCAGCAGGTCTTGCGCGAGCACTTCCCCGGCCGCGAGATCGTGCCGGTGAAGATCCCGACCATCGCCTCGGGCGGCGGCGGGATCCACTGCTCGACGCACGACCAGCCGGGTCAGCCTTCCTGAGGCAGCACCGACATCACTTCGGACACCGGGCGCAAATGCTCCTCCAGCAACCGCGACGCCTCTTTCGCGTCGTGGTCGTTCAGGGCGGCGACCAGTGCCCGGTGTTCCTCGTTGATCACGGTCAGCCGTTCCGGGCGGGCCTCCAGCGCACGGACCGTGACCCGCTGCTGCCGCGAACGCAGGGTGTCATACAGCTCGGTCAGGACGGTGTTGCCCGCGGCGTTCACGATGGCGCGGTGGAAGCGACGGTCGAAGCCCGAGACGGCGAACCAGTCGCGTTCCGCGCCGGAGCTCGCCATCGCCTCGATGAGTTCCGGCAGTTCGGCCGGCGCGCCCGCCCGGTTCGCGCAGAGCGTCGCGATGGCGTGCCCTTCGATCAGCCGCCTGCTCTGGTAAACCTCTTCCAGCTCCCGCGCGGTGACGGTGCGCACCTGGGCGCCCTTGCGCGGCAGCAAGCTGATGAACCGCTCCGCGGCCAGCCGGTGGAACGCCTCGCGCACCGGCGTCCTCGACACGCCGACGACACCCGAAACCCACATCTCGTCGAGAAAGCGGCCGCCTTCCAGCTCACCCGAGATGATTCCGTCGCGCAGCCACGTGTAGACCCGCTCGCGCGCCGGGCCGCCCCCTTCGGCGGTCACAGTCATCTCGTTCCCCCTCTATGCCGTCACTTTCCGCGACTGAGCCTACACCTGGACCGGCCAAGTATCCATCATGTATACAAGAGTTCCACTTATTGGAAGGGGTCCCATGGTGCACGTCGCGGTGGCGCAGTTCGCGCCCGGCAACGACAAAGAGGCCAACCTCGCCCACGTCGCCGCCCTCGTCGGCGAAGCGGCCGACCGCGGTGCGCGGGTGGTCGTGCTGCCCGAGTACTCGTTGTTCACCGTACCGACGATGAGCCGGGAATTCGTGACCTCGGCCGAAGAACTCGACGGCCCGTTCGTCACCGAGCTGCGCGGGCTGGCGAAGGACCGGCAGATCACCGTCGTCGCGGGCATCAACGAAGCACTCCCCGGCGGCGAGCGGATCTCGAACACGCTCGTCGCGGCCGGTCCCGACGGCGCCATCGCCGCGCTCTACCGCAAGCTGCACCTGTACGACGCCTTCGGCTTCCGCGAGTCCGAGCTGGTCCGGCCCGGCGACATCGAAGCGCCGGAGACGTTCGAGGTCGACGGGATCACCTTCGGTCTCCAGACCTGCTACGACCTCAGGTTCCCGGAGGTCACCCGCCGCCTGGTCGACGCAGGCGCGGACGCGGTGCTGCTGCCCGCGGAGTGGATGCCCGGGCCGCTCAAGGAGGACCACTGGACCACTCTGGTCCGGGCCAGGGCGATCGAAAACACGATCTACCTCGTCGCGGCGGGGCAGGCCGCGCCCGCCGGTTCGGGGCACAGCATGATCGTCGATCCGATGGGCGTGGTCGTCGCCTCGCTCGGCGAGCGCACGGGGACGGCGACCGGCGAGGTCTCCGCCGAGCGGATCTCCGAGGTGCGCGCCAAGAACCCGGCTCTGGAACTGCGCCGGTTCGCCGTCACCCCGAAATCCTGAGTATCTTCTGACCCGGAGGTCCGTTCGTGAAGACACGCCCTCGGGCGTGGTGACGCGGCTTCCGTACGCCTGGGTGCCGGGTGGCCGCCCGGCACCCAGGCTCTTTTCACGGCACCAACAGTCCCCAGTGGACGGCCCACGGGACGAACAACGCCGCGCCCGCCAGCAGTAGGCCGACCCGGACTCCCCCGCGTTCCTTGCTCCGCCACCACGAAACGGCGGTCACCGCACCGGCGGCGACGACACCGACCGCGATCAGTTGCAACGCGAGCCAGGGCAACGTCCGTCCGAAAAGGACCGGCCCCGGCGCCATCGCCGCCCCCATCGACAGGGCGACGTAGTAGACGAGGAACCCAGCCGTGGCCAGCGTCCCGGTCGACGCGAGCCAGCGCGCGGGCCCGGCGAGCGGAACGCTCTCGCGGCGGCGGAACAACGCCGTCACCGGATACGCCGCGAACGCGAGCAACGCCAGCGCCCAGACCCCGATCTGCACCCACGGCGCCTCGTACCAGGCGAGCGGTGCGAGGGCGACGCTCTGGCTCGCCTGGGCCGGAGGCGGATCGGCCGACGGCCCCTCCTTCGTTCCGTTCACCCAGTCCGCCACGAGTTCGAGGTAACCGGGAGCGAAGCCGTCGAGCTTGTCGAAACCGTCGGTGGTCTGCCGGAGCCCGTGCTGGGCCTGCGGGAACACCTTCAGCGTGTACTGCCGGTTCCCCGCCCGGTCCAGCGTTTCCCGGAAGATCCGGACGGCCTCGCCGGGTGGGGTGAGCCGGTCCAGTTCACCCCACAGGCCGAGCACCGGCTGCCGCACCTTCTCCAGCACCGGCACCGGGTCGTATCCGGCCTCGGGGAAGGCACCCGCACCCGCGAGGGTGCGCATGTTCGTCGACGACACCATGTCCACCATCGAGCCGGTGACCCCGCCCCGCCGCAGATAGGTTTCGAGTGCCCACGCCTGCTGGCGATCGGGCGAGACCCCGTTGGCGCCGACGGTGACCGCGAAGGCGACGTCCTTCGACTTCGACGCCGCCAACGGCGCGACCCAGCCTCCTTCGCTCAAACCCCACACCCCGACACGGGCGGGATCCACGCCAGGACGCGAGCGCAGCGCCTGCACGGCGGCGAGCGCGTCGTCGGCCAAGACCGAGTAATCCCGCTCGAACAGCGAATAACCCTCGGTCCGCTTGTCGTAGATCAGGGTCGCGATTCCCGCCTTGGCGAAGGCTTCCGCCTCGGCACGGTAATCGTCCCGGTCGTGTTCGCCGGACCCGTGCACCATGACGATGCCTGGCGCCGGTCCGCCGCCCACCGGCGCGACCACCGTTCCCCGCAGGGTGACCCCGTGGCTGGTGAACGAGACTTCGCCGTCCGGAGCCGCGGCCGGCAGCGGTGACGACACCGCCAAGACGGCCGCGAGCACAGCGGCGATCATCGCCTGCTCACCCGGACCACCTCGAGCGACGGCGACGCGAGGATGTCCTTCTCGCAGTACCGTTCGGTGACCCACTGCTTGCGTGAGTACAGCTCCGTCTGGTCGCTGTGGTGCGCCGACTTCGGATTCGCGGACTGCGAGTAGGTCATCAGCGTCGTCGTGTCCGGGCATCCGGTCCCGTTGAACGCCACGACGTGCAGGTACGTCCCGCCGTGCGTGAACTCGGTGTACCCACGGGCCGGATCCCAAGGCCCGCCGACGGTGTTGTAGACACCGCGTCCCGCGGTCCCGCCGCCCAGCGGGATCTTCCGGCCGTCACGGACGACGTAGTGGTTGTCACCGTACGGTGCGTCGAGCGGGATCTTCGCCGCCCGCAGCACCGAAACGGCGTCGGAGAGCGCCTTGCGGATCGCCGCGTTCCCCGTGTCGAGCATGTTAGGAGTGTGGACCGGATCCTTGACGTCGAACGGGTTCTTCCAGATCTCCGGCCCCATCCGGTCCACCGCGGCCCAGAACCGGTCGAAGAGCAACGCGCCCCGGCTGCCGGCGTCCGACCGGCCGTCCCAGCCCGCCAGTGCCGCGCAAGCGTCGTCCAGTCCCGGCATCGTGCGGCACATCGCGACGACGTCGGTCCGCGTGAGTTCCGCGGCGTGGTCCCGGTTCGAAAACATCAGGTCCCGCATCGCTTGCCCCGTGAAACCGCCCTTCTTCAGCTGGTCGGCGATCTCGACGAGGCCGGCGCGAGTCCGCATGTTCTGCTCGTACCTGACCGGGCCCACGATCCTGGGGAAGCCGGTCCGCGGCTCGGTGGGATTGATGAGCCACGAGCTGTCGTTCGAGTTCGCCACGTAGTCCGACCGGCTCAGGCTCGGCAGACTTGACGGCCCGAAAGTGCCCGGCCGCAGCGCGTCCCGGTCGCGGCCCCAGGCGCAGGCCGTCTTGGAGCCGTCGAGCACCGCGACCCCGTTGGCGTCGAACAATTCCTTGCCCAGCGGCGTGTTGCAGCGCGCGGCCTTCTCGTCGGTGACGTGCGGAACCCCGTGGATCTGGCTGAACTCCACCCGGCCCCGGTCGTCGGTGGCGAGGATGTTCATCCACGGCAGCCCTTGCGTCTCGCGGACCGCGCCGATCATCTCCCCCGCCGTCCGGGCGCGGGCGATCGAGAACATCGAGTTCGTCATGCCGAGGTTCGTGGCGTTGGCGTCCGCGATGGCGAACGCGCTCGACGCCGTCCACGGCAACTCGCGCTGCCCGAGCCTGGTCGTCACCGGGCCGTACCGTGTCGTCCACTGTGGACGTACGACGCGTTCCAGGCCGCCGTCCGCCTTGCGCGACAGCACACTCACGTCGGAACGCCGCATCCGCTCGGGCTTCCCGTCGACCAGGTACGTCGTCGGCGAGCCGGGCACGAGCTTCAGCTCGAACAGCGTGTACGTGCGCGTGGTGTCGGTGGCGGTGCCGCTCCAAGCCGCGGTTTCGTTGTGTCCCAGCCACATCAGCGGAATACCGGGGATGCCGGCGCCACTGACGTCGAGCTTGCCCGGCAACGTCACCTGCGACTGCCAGAGCCTGGTCCCGCTCAGCTGCCACGGCAGATGCGGGTTGGCCAGCGAGACACCTCGTCCGTTCGCCGACGCGGCGGAGCCGATCGAGATCGCGTTGCTGCCGATCCCGGTCTCGCCGAGCATCTGTTCGGTACCGCGGCCCGCGGGCGGAGCGCCCGGCAGCGACGCGGTGATCGAGTCCGCGACGCCGCCCTGCCCGAAGATCATGCCGATCGCGTGGGCGTGCCGGTGGACGTCGAGTTCGGTGATCGGCTTCAGCCAGCCCGCATCCCGGCAGGCCGGGTCGGTGATCTCGCCGGTGCGCAGGTACTTGTTGACCCCCTCGACGTAACCGCGGATCAGCTCGCGGACCTCGCGGTACGGCCCGCGCGGCGCGGGCGCAGACAGGAGCCGCTCGACGGCACCGCTTTCGTTGAGACCCTGGAAGTACAGGTCGCTCGCGAGGTTCGTGCTCGCCTGGCTCACCCCGCTCGTCGGCGGCGCGTCCGGCCCCAGCCAGCGGGAACGCTCGGCCCGCGTCGTGACCGCGACGTCCGCGATCGCGCAGATGTTGTCCTTGGCCGCGGCGAATCCCTGCCCGAAGCCCAGGCTCGCCCAGTCGTTCGCGACGATGTGCGGGATGCCGTATTCGGTGTAGCGGATGGTGGCGTCCGACCGGGATCGCCCGTCCGGCGGTTGCGCGGCCGCCGCGGTCCCCGCCGCGAGCAGGCTCGCCGCGGCGCAGACGGCCGCGATTCTTTTCCAGAGCAGCATGCTGCTCCCCCTTCGCATGTGGAGTTGTTCGTGAAGACACGCCGTCCGGCGTGGTGACGCGATTCCGGTGGTCGAGTGGCCGCTCTCCCACCGGTTCTTCAGTTCCCTTCCTGCACCTCCCCGTCCGCGTCCGGGAACGCGGTCCAGCGCACGAGCACCTTCCGCGCGTCCGGGCCCGGCTCCGGACGCCAATAGCGACGGAGCAGTTCCAGGTACTCGTCGAAGAACTCCTTGAGCTCTTCGAGGTTCAGATAGACCGAGCCGCGCGAGAACACCAGCGCGTCACCCCATTCGCCCAGCTCACCGCGACGTTCGAGGAAGGTCGCCAGCTGTTCGAGGTCTTCGGTGAACGCGGCACGCTGCGCCTCGTCGAACACGGCGCGCATCTCGTCGTTCTGCTCGCTGTGCCGGGGCCAGCGGATGTCCCGCTGGCGGGCACGCCACCAGCGCTCCTTCCCGTGCGCAAGCTCCGGTGCCTCGTCGACGAAGTCGTATTTCGCCAGTTCCCGCAGGTGATAGCTGGTCGCACCCGAGCTCTCCCCCAGCTCCTTGGCAAGCTTCGTCGCCGTCGCCGGACCACGGCCCAACGCCTCCATGATCCGGCGGCGCAACGGGTGCATCACCGCCTTCAGCACGGCGGCGTCGGCGATCTCTTCGGGTGGCGGCGGACCGGTCATGACACCAAGGTAGCCGTGCAAAGGAGATTGTGCAAAGGTCTCTTTGCACGCGGTTCAGACCACCGCCCGGGTCGGCCGAGGGATTTTGCTGACGATTCCGTGAACTCAGCGTGAAATTGACAACTTCACTACGAAGGTCTTGTGCCGCCAGGACGAAAACTCGACAGGATCGCGGGTTTTTCGTTGCGTCGTCCCCGAAAACCGGCTCTATCGGATAGTTTTGCGCGGAGTCGACCTTGCGGGAGAGAACATGCCGAAGCACCGCCCTCGACAGACGGACAAGTTGTCCGCCCGGCACCGGACGGCCTTCGCGCTCGCCGGCGGAGCGCTCGCCGTGCTGCCCGCGGTCACCGCGTCCGCGGGCCCCGACGCCCCGATCGCCGCGCCGAAGCCTGCCGCACCGCAGAATCAGGCCTCGGCCTGGCAGCCGCCGGCGGGCACGGTCCCGGAGATCGCCGTCGACGGCAGCCTCCCCGAGCCGCCCACCCCTGATCCGCTGACCGTCCCCGGGCATTCCGGCAACGTCGGCGGCTCGTTCGCGCCGTCGGGCGCGCTCGGCATCCCCGCGAGCATGATGAAGGCGTACAAGAACGCCGCCGACATCCTCGCGAAGGAACTGCCCGGTTGCCATATCGACTGGGCGCTGATCGCGAGTATCGGCCGGATCGAATCGAACCACGCGCGCGGCGGCTACGTCGACGCGAAGGGCAACACACTGGAGCCGATCCTCGGCCCGCAGCTCAACGGCGCCGGGCCGTTCGCGGCCATCCCGGACACCGACGGCGGCAAATTCGACGGAGACACGGTCTGGGACCGCGCCGTCGGCCCGACACAGTTCATCCCGTCCACGTGGAAGGGCTACGCCTCCGACGGCAACGGCGACGGCGAATCGAACCCGAACAACATCTACGACGCGACGCTGGGCTCCGGCCGCTACCTCTGCTCCGGCGGGGTCGACCTGACTTCCGAGCAGACCCAGCGCGTGGCCGTGTACCGCTACAACCACTCACTGTCCTATGTGGACACCGTGATCCGCTGGGCCGTCGCCTATCGCGGCGGTGTCGCGACGATGCCGGACAGCCAGGTCCCCGTCGGCGCGCCCGACTCCCAGGACGTCGCCGCCGGCACGCCCGACGGCCAGGTCCCGGTGCCGACCCTGCCCGGCACTCCCCCGCCCGGCACGACCACGCCGGGGCCGAACCCGTTGCCCGGCACGTCCTTCCCGCCGAGCAGCAGCACACCGCCGAGCAGCTCTTCACCCTCGAAGCCGACCAGCACGCCGCCTTCGTCGACGCCTCCCTCGTCGACTCCGCCTTCCTCGACACCGCCTTCGAGCACCCCTCCGTCCTCGACGACGCCTCCGCCGTCCAGCACCTCCTCCGCGGCGCCGTCCTCGACTCCGGCGGGGAACACCGGTGAGACGTCCCCGACCAGCAGCACTTCCCCGACCCCGTGACGCTCGCGACCGGACAGGCGCTCACCTGAGTTTTCGTGTGGGCTGAAGGCTCCCTTCACCGAGTCTGATGCGACGAAAGGAGCCTTCGCCCCCGGTCGGCGCCCGGAATGCCCTGAAGACGGGCCGCGTTGTCGCTTGTCGTAGCTCACCTACGAGAGAAGCGAGACACGGATGTCGTCTTTCGTCATGACCGCCGAGGAACGGGAAGCCTTCCTGAGCGAGGTCCACATCGGGGTCCTGGCCGTGGAGCGGGAAGGACGGGCCCCGCTGGCCGTGCCGGTCTGGTACGACTACGAGCCCGGCGGCGAACTCCTGATCTGGATGGACGGCGGTTCGGTGAAGGACAAGGCGATCAAGAAGGCGGGCAGGCTCAGCCTGGTCGCGCAGTCGGAGACGCTGCCGTACAAGTACGTGACGGCCGAGGGTCCGGTCATCGCGAACGACACGCCGCCGACCAGGGAGCAGGCGCTGAAGATCGCGCACCGCTACCTGCCTGAGGACGAGGGCACGAAGTACGTCGACGGCGCGCTCAGCGACAACTCGGTGCTGGTCCGCGTCCGGCCGGAGAAGTGGCTGAGCAACGACCAGGGCAAGGCCTGACCGGACGGCGGTGTCCCGGCGGGCGGGCCGCCGGGACACCGTCGTTCAGCCCGCGATCGGCTCGAACTCGACGACGCTGTCGAGTGCCTTGCCCATCGCGGCGTTCCCTTCGCGTTCGATCATGATCTCCACCAGCACCGGCCGCGACGTCCGCTCGGCCTCCTTGCGCGCCCACTCCAGCGAAGCCCGGATCTCGCCCGGCTCGGTGACGCGCGTGCCGGAGCAGCCGTAGGCCTCCATGACCTTCACGTTGTCCGTGCCGATCTTGTCGTAGTGGATGTCGACCTCGAAGTTCATCTCGTAGCCGGTTTCGGCCTGCCGGATGAGCCCGAGGTACTCGTTGTTCAGCATGATCAGCACGAACCCGACGTCGTACTGCGCGGCCACCGCCAGCTCCTCCACCAGGAACTGGAACGAGTAGTCCCCGACGACGCCGACGACCTCGGCCTCCGGTTTCGCCTTCTTGACGCCGATCGCCGCCGGGATCTCCCAGCCGAGCGGGCCCGCCTGGCCGCACACCTGGTAGTGCCGCGGCTTGTGCGCGCGCTGGAACTGCCCGGACCAGATCTGGTAGAGCCCGATCGCGGTGACGAAGTAGGCGTCCTCGCCGTAGAACTCGTTGATCTCCTTGAACACCCGGGGTGCCTTGATCGGCGTGTCCTCGAAGTCCTCGCGCCGCGGCAGGCTCTCCTTGAGCTCGCCGATCCGCTGCGGCCAAGCGCGGTCTCGCGCCGGGGACCGTTTCGACGCCGCCTCGATCAGCGCGTCCAGGAAGGCGCCCGTGTCGGACACGATGCCGAGGTCCGGCCCGAACACCTTGCCCAGCTGGGTCGGCTCGATGTCGACGTGGATGAACTTCCGGTTCCCCCGGTAGACGTCGAGGTCGCCGGTGTGCCGGTCACCGAACCGCGCACCCAGCGCCAGCACCAGGTCCGCCTCCAGGAAGGCCGCGTTCGCCCAGCGCTGCGAGGTCTGGATGCCCGCCATGCCGGCGAAGAGTTCGTGGTCCTCGGGAAAGCTCCCCTTGCCCATCAACGTCACGCCGACCGGGACGCCGAGCAGTTCGGCCGCGGTGCGCAGCCTCTCGCTCGCGTCGCCGAGCACCACACCGCCGCCCGCGAGGATCAGCGGCCGCTCGGCGGCCAGCAGCAGGTCCAGCGCCCGCTCGACCCTGGCCGGGGACGGCGTCGCCCTGGTGACCGGGAGCGGCGAGTCGATGCTGGAGTCCCATTCGATCTCCTGCCGCTGGACGTCGATCGGCAGGTCGATCAGCACCGGGCCCGGGCGGCCGGACCGCGCGATCCGGAACGCCTCCCGGAACACCCATGGCAGCTGGGCCGCCTCCTTGACCTGCACCGCCCATTTGGTCACCGGCTTGGCGATCTCGACGATGTCGACAGCCTGGAACGCCTCGGTGTGCAGCTTCCGCGAGTCGGCCTGCCCGGTGATGCACAGGATCGGGATCGAGTCGGCCTGCGCGGTGTAAAGGCCGGTGATCATGTTCGTGCCGGCGGGCCCGGAAGTGCCGATCGCGACGCCGACGTTGCCGGTGGTCCTCGCCCAGCCGTCGGCCATATGGGTCGCGCCCTCCTCGTGGCGCACGATCAGATGCTCGATGCCGCTGTCCTGCATCGCGTGGTACAGCGGGAGGATCGCGGCGCCCGGGCAACCGAAAGCGGTGTCGATGCCCTCACTGACCAGGACGTCGACGACGGCCTGCATGGCGGGGATTCTTGGCATTCCTCACTCCTTGTTTTCCGCGCCGGACAGCGATTCGACGACCTTCAGCAGGGCGGAGTGATCGAGCGAGCCGTGACCCATCGCCCGTCCGGCGGCGACGAGCTGGGCGACCAGCCCGGTGAGCGGCAGCGCGACGTCGGCCTGCCTGGCGGCGGCGAGCGCGATGCCCATGTCCTTGTGGTGCAGGTCGATCCGGAAGCCCGGCGCGAATTCCCGTGCCACCATGGACTTCCGCTTGAGCTCGAGGATCCGGCTGCCCGCCAGGCCGCCCGCGAGGACGTCCAGCCCGACACCGGCGTCCACGCCCGAGGCTTCGAGAAGCACGATGGCTTCGGCGATCAACCCGTACGTGCCGCCGACGACCAGCTGGTTCGCGGCCTTGACGACCTGGCCCGCGCCGTGCGGCCCGACGTGCACGATCGTCTTGCCGACCGCCTCCAGGATCGGGAGCCCGGCGGCGAAGTCGTCGGCCTCACCACCGACCATAATGGACAGTGACGCCTGCTCGGCCCCGGCCTGGCCGCCGGAAACGGGCGCGTCGAGCACCCGGATCTCGCGTTCCCCGGCCCGCTCGGCCACCTCGATGGACGTCTCCGGCCGGATGGTGCTCATGTCGATCAGCAGCGTGCCCGGTTTCGCCGATTCCAGCACCCCGCCCGCCGCCAGCACGACGGCTTCGACCTGCGGGTGGTTGGGCAGCATGGTGATGACGACTTCCGCGTCCGCCACGGCGTCGGTCACCCCGTTCGCGGCCCGGCCGCCCGCGGCCTCCAGCCTCGCGAGCGCGTCCGCGTTCGTGTCGAATCCGCTCACCTCGTGGCCGGCGGCGACGAGATGCCCCGCCATCGGCCCGCCCATGATCCCCAGGCCGATGAATCCCAGCTTGGTCATGCCAGTCCCCTTCGTTCGAAAGGCAGCCACGACAGCGAATCCGCGCTCGGGCCGTCGGGTTTGTACTCCACGCCGACCTGCCCGCGATAGCCCGCCGTCTGCAGCTTCTCCAGGTATCCCTCGATGTCCAGCGTTCCGGTCCCCGGCTGGTGGCGCCCTGGGGCATCGGCGATCTGCACATGGCCGATCCGTCCGGTGTGGACGGTCGTGACCGTGTCGAGGTCGTCACCGTTGACCGCCAGGTGGTACAGGTCGGCCAGCAGCTTCACGTTGTCCCGCCCGAGTTCGTCGAGCACCTTCAGTACGTCGTCCGCGGTCTTGAGCGGGTACTTCTCCGCCCCCGACAACGGTTCGAGGACGATCTCCGCGCCGATCCGCGCGGCCGCGTCCGACGCGAGCGCCAGATTCGACAGGCCGAGCTTGTCCTGCGCGGCCGGATCCGCGCCGTCGATCCGGTTGCCGTAAAGCGCGTTGAACCGGCGGCAGCCAAGTCGCTCGCCGAGGTCGATCGCGGAGGCGATACCGCGGGCGTACTCGTCCTCGCGACCGGGCCAGGTGACCAGGCCACGATCACCGCCCGCCATGTCGCCGGGGAAGAAGTTCAGCCCGGTCACCGCCACACCCGCCCGCTCGACCGACGCCACGAACGCGTCGACGTCGGCGGCGACCGGCTCCGGCGTCTCGAACGGCCACCAGTACTCGACCGCGGTGAAGCCGGCCGCGCGCGCCGCCTCCGCACGGTCGAGCAGCGGCAACTCGGTGAAGACCAGCGACAGGTTCAGCACGTAGGGCAGCGCGTGACGCGAACCGGCAAGATCAGCCATCGAAACCTCTGCAATTTCGCTCTGCGGAAATTTTCTTTCGTATATCGAGAATAGCCCGCTGACCTGTCCTCGGTCAACGGGCGGCGGACCGCCAAACCGGGGAATTGTCGGACCCCTTCGTTAGCGTCAGCCGGCATGGACAGCACGCCGTTCCAAGCCCGGATCCCGGAGGCCGACCTCGAAGAACTCCGCGATCGGCTCCGCCGTGCCCGCTGGCCGGAAGACGAGACCGTCGACGACTGGTCGCAGGGCGTACCCGCCGCCTACCTGCGTGAACTGTGCGCCTATTGGGCGGAGGCCTACGACTGGCGGGCCGCGGAGTCCCGGCTCAACGCGTTCCCCCAGTTCCGAGCCGAGATCGACGGACTCGGCATCCACTATCTGCACGTCCGCTCCCCGCATCCCGGCGCGCTGCCGCTGATCCTCACCCATGGCTGGCCGGGTTCGGTCTTCGAATTCCTCGACGTGCTCGGCCCGCTCACCGATCCGGTCGCCCACGGCGGGGACGAGGCGGACGCCTTCGACGTCGTCGTCCCGTCACTGCCCGGATACGGCTTCAGCGACAAACCCGCGCGCGCCGGCTGGTCGATCCAGCGCATCGCCGACGCGTGGATCCAGCTCATGGACGGCCTGGGCTATGAGCGCTTCGGTGCTCAAGGCGGCGATTGGGGCACCAGCATCACCACGCTCATGGGGCGGAAGGCGCCGGAGCGGCTGGCGGGGATCCACCTCACCCCGCCGCTGGCCGCGCCGGATCCGGCGACGTTCGGCGAGCTGACCGAATCGGAACGGAAATCGCTCGACGACCTCGAAGGCGCCAAGGCGGACGGTTCGGGTTACGCGATCCAGCAGGCGACGAGACCGCAGACGATCGGCTACGCCCTGGCCGACTCTCCGGTCGCGCTGTGCGCGTGGATCGTCGAGAAGTTCCAGGCGTGGACCGATTGCGACGGTCATCCGGAGAACGCGCTGAGCCGGGACGCGATGCTCGACGACATCACGCTCTACTGGCTGACCGGCACCGGCGCCTCGTCCGCCCGCCTGTATTGGGAGAGTTTCGCCGAAGTGTCGGGCTGGTTCTCCGAATCCACCGTGGACACGATCGCCGTGCCGACGGGCTGTTCGGTCTTCCCGCGCGAGATCCCGCGCCCGTCGCGCCGGTGGGCCGAACGCCGGTTCACCGACATCCGGTACTGGAACGAACTGGACCGGGGCGGCCACTTCGGGGCCTTCGAACAGCCGGCCGTCTTCACCGAGGAGGTGCGCTCGTTCTTCCGGCTCGTGCGGTGACCGTTGACTGTGACACCGTGTCAGGCTGTCTGGTGGGAGGACCATGTTCAGTATCGGAGACTTCGCCAAGCACGGCCGGGTGTCGGTCCGGATGTTGCGTCACTACGACGCCATCGGGCTGCTGCGGCCCGCCCACGTCGATCCGTTCAGCGGCTACCGGTCCTACACCGGCGACCAGCTGGCCCGGCTCAACCGGGTGATCGCGCTCAAGGACCTCGGCTTCACGCTCACCCAGGTGCAGGAGATCCTCGACGCGGAGATCGGCGTGGACGAGTTGCGCGGGATGCTGCGGCTGCGGCGTGCCGACCTCGAAGCGGCCATCGCGGCGGACGAGGCTCGGCTCAAAGCCGTCGAGGCGAGGCTCCGGTCGATCGAAAGAGAGGGAACCATGCCTTCCGAAGACGTCGTCGTCAAAAGCCTCCCCGCGGTGCGCGTCGCCGAGCTCACCGCGACGGCGGGCGGATACGTGAACGACGAGATCGGGCCCATCGTGCAAGGGCTCTACAAGGACCTGTTCGGCGCGCTCGGCCCGATCACGCCGTCCGGACCGCTCCTCGCCTACTACGAAGACGACGCCGACGGCGAACGAGTGGTGATCCACGCCGCCGTCCCGATCTCGGCCGAAACCGACGGCACCGAAGGATTCTCGACCGTCCGCCTCGCCGAAGTCGAGACCGCGGCGACGATCCTGCACCGCGGCTCGATGGAGACCGTGCTTCCCAGTTACCAGGCGCTGGCGAAGTGGGTCGACGCGCACGGCTACCGCGCGAACGGCCCGGCGCGGGAGTTCTATCTGGAGTGCCCGGACGACGGGGACAAGTGGGTCACCGAGCTGCAGCAGCCGATCACCAAGGCCTGACCGGGACGGGAATTGCCCGCGTCTCGTGAGTGGTAAGGACGGTTCTAACGGACTCGGATTTACCTACCTACTGGCGTGATTAGCGGTCGACGGGGGACGATTCCGGCCGTTCAACGGCCGGAACCCTCCCCTGTCACCTCGTCTGCCACCGGTCGCGCCTCGCGCGACCTTGATCAACGGAGGATCGGGACGTTGAGTGTCCCGAACCTTCCGTTGATCGAGGTCCAAGACCAGGCGTCCCTGGCGACGATGGAGGAATTGGGACGTTCAACGTCCCAATTCCTCCATCGTCGCCCCCGGCAGCCGCGGAACCACCACTCTCGCCCAGCCAGGCGCGGGTAGGTAAGGACGGTTCTAACCGTCCTTACCACTCACGAGACCGGTGAGGAAATCGGTCACGGCGGCCCGGAACTCGCCGGGCGCTTCCAGCCACGGCACGTGCCCGACCCCGTCCAACCGCACCCGGGTCACCGAAGGCAAGGCCCGCTCCAGCGAGTCGACGGCCCACCGTGGCCGGTTGTCCGCCATCCCGTCCACGATCAGCGTCGGCACCCGCAGCGACCGGCAGGCCGAGACGAGTTCCGCCTCCGGCACCGTCCGCATCTCCTCGCTCAAGGCCGCGTTCGCCTCGTAGTTGACCGAGAACCAAGGCGTCGCCATCGCTTCGGCGTGGCGCTCGCCGTCGGTCACGAAATCGGCGGTCCATTGCCGCACCGCGCGTTCGCGTCCCTCCCCGCGAACCTCCTCACCCAGCGCCCGCTCGAAGTTCCGCTTGAACTCCGCGTGCCACTCGTGGCCGAGACCGACACCCGACACGTAAACGAGCGCGCTCACTCGCTCCGGATGCGCGAGCGCGTACAGCAGAGCGAGGTGCGCGCCCCACGAATGCCCGAGCACCGGGATCCGGTCCACGTTATGCCATTCCCGGACGGCTTCGACGTCGGTGACCATCCGTTCGAGCGTGTACGGGCCGCGCGCTTCCGAACGACCGGCGCCGCGCTGATCCCACCGGATCAACCGGAATCGCGGACCGAGGTCGAGGGTGCCGAACATGTCCCACAGGCCGGGACCGCCGTGGCAGCACAGGATCGGTTCGCCTCGACCGGTCGCCGAGGTCCACAGCTCACGTCCGTCGTCGGTGATCATCACGGGATTATCCGATAGGCGACGGCGCCTTCGTTGGCTATCTTCCGCGGCATGACGACCTACACTCCGCCGCAGCGGACGGCCACCCTCGCCGACGCGCCCGCCATCGCGGCGCTGATGCGGGCCTCGGTGCTGGAGTTGTTCCCCCGGTTCTACGACGAGCGGCAGACCTTGAGCGCGGCCGAACACATCGCGAGCCTCGACCTGCGCTTGATCGAAGACGGCACCTACTTCGTCCACGAGGCCGACGGCGAGATCGTCGCGTGCGGAGGCTGGAGCAGGCGCAACCGAACGCACGCCGGCGCGGGCGACGCGGCCGACGACGACCGTCCCCTCGATCCGGCCACCGAGCCGGCCCGGGTGCGCGCCATGTTCGTCCGCGGCGACTGGACCCGGCGCGGGCTCGGGCGCGCGATCCTCGAGTCCTGCCGTCTCGCGGCGAAGGCCGAGGGCTTCAGCTCGCTCACCCTGACGGCGACCCTGCCCGGTGTCCCGCTGTACCTCTCGTTCGGTTTCACCGAAGTCGAACGGGTGACGGTGACGACGCCCGACGGCGTCGACGTGCCGGGCGCCGTCATGACCAGGGACATCGACGATCCGGATAGCATCGAAGCATGATCTCCGGGGCCACCGCACTCTCGTTCGTCCTCATCTGCCTGCTCGGCGCGATGGCACCGGGCCCCGATTTCCTGGTGGTGACCCGCAGCGCGATCCTCGGCGGGCGCAAGGCCGGGATCTCCGCCGGCCTCGGCATCGCGCTCGGCGTCTTCGTCTGGGTGGTCGCCATCGCGCTCGGGGTCGCGGCGATCCTCACCGCGTCGGCGATCGCGTTCACCGTGGTGAAGCTGATCGGCGCCGCGTACCTGATCTTCCTCGGCGTCAAGGCGTGGCTGGCGGTGCGCCGCGGCGACTACAGCGAACTCAAGGACAAGGTCGCCCCGGTCGTCGCGCCCAAGGAGGCGTTCCGGCAGGGACTGTTCACCAACCTGCTCAACCCGAAGGTCGCGATGTTCTTCCTCGCGCTCATCCCCCAGTTCCTCCCGCATTCGGCCTCGACAGCGCAGACCCTGCAACTCGCCGTCCTGGCCACCACGGTGGCCGTCGTCTGGACGTTCGTCCTCTCGACGCTGGTCGGTTCGCTGCGGAAGTTCTTCAGCTCCGGCCGCGTCCGGCGCATGTTGGACGCGGTGATGGGCACGTTCCTGGTCGGACTCGGCATCCGGGTCGCGGTCCAGAACTGACGAAGGCACCCATCAGTCGGCGTCAGAGTGCTTCGGCGGCGAGACGCGTGCCCTCGACGCGGGCGGCGATCTTGGCGAACGCGATGTCCCGCGA